>NZ_QGGQ01000001.1:0-141266 GCF_003148665.1 Maribacter polysiphoniae
CTCCTTCGCCATTTGATGGTCCAAAGCCAAGTTGGCGTACATCTGCTTGAGCTTGCGGTTCTCCTCTTCCAGTTCCTTTATGCGCCTAAGCTCCTTGCCGCTCATTCCGGCGTACTTCGAACGCCACTTGTAGAAAGCGGCCGAACTCACACCGTGTTCACGGGTTATATCCGCAACGGTCTTGCCATTATCGAACTCTTTTAAAATCTTCGCGATCTGCGTGGGTGAAAATCTACTCTTCCTCATAATACTGTTTAAAATTAAGATTATTATTCTACTTTTAAACAGTTCGGTTTTAAGGGAAGCTTACATACCCAACTAGCCGATAGAAAACATAAAATGCTCGGCATCTACAACAAAAAGCTAAAAGAACTAGCTAAACTGTGCGGGATTACCAAAAACGTTAGCAGCTATGTTGCTCGACATAGTTTTGCTAATTGTCTTAAGCAAAAAGGTGTTGCAACCGATGTCATAAGTGAATCATTAGGGCATCAAAATTTAGCCGTAACCCAAGCATATTTGAAAGAATTGGATACTCAGATTGTAGATAAGGCTCTTGAAGTGTTATTGTAGCCTTTTGATCATGTTCTGCTTTAAAAGCAGTCTACTGTAGAAATAGGCTTTTATTCAATTAAAGTAGCAATATGTTTATCAAGTAAAGTTGGACTCATTGTTACAATTTTAACATCTTTTACCCAAAAATCCTTATCATCGGTAACTATAAAATAGCCTTTCCTTTTGCATAGGTTGTAGTAGTAGTAGTCGTTAAAATCAAGACTTATAGGAGGATTAGATAAAACGTGCTTGAATTTAAAAGAAGAACCAAATTCATCATTAATCAAGTCAATCGATGAATGATAACTTTTCAAATCATCACATATCAGATTGTAAGCAACACCATAATCTGATGAAGATCTATAAACATTTTTATAGTAGAATCCGTCAGGACTAAACCCAGGTTGATTCTTTTGGATTTTGCTAATATGCTTTTGATAATAGACCTCTCTTATTATCCTGTTAATTACTTCCGACACAACTAGTGCAGGTAAAACAATACGAACCTTTGTATTGTTGATTATTTTTTCAAAAAACTCTAAATAAGCTTTGTCCTTAAAAGAAGGGCTATTCTTTGGAGCTAAAACTTTTAGCCAAATATTAGCATCTAAAAAATAACTCTCCTGGTCTTTTACTTGATGGGAGTTCGCCTTAAAGTAGGTATAAGACATATTTACATTGACAGAAGTGCTTTATCCACAAAGTTATCGTACTCATCGCCTAATAGAGCGTTTTCAATTACGTCATCTACTTTGTGAGCAAACATTTCTTTTCCCTGTGGATACTCAAATTTAAGTTCTTGAATAGTTTTACTATTCATAGTTGCATAACGACCTATACTTTCGTTTAAAAACAGAGTTGAAATAAGTCTAACACCAACAAATGAAATAGTAATCTCAGAAGGTTTTTTTGTTTTGATAACGTCAAAAAGAGCAACACCATCGGAAAGATTAGTTGCTAAATCGGATTTTACAATATCTAAAACGCTGATATTCATGGGTTAAAAAAATTAATGACCCTTATTTAGGAGTCAGCAAATATACCTTATTAACGCTTAAAAAACAAGTTTAATATAGACCCCGCATAAGGATTTGGAAAATTGAACTTTTTCAATACCGTATTTTCCATGTCCAAACTCCAAAAAGTATCTCCAGATATGATTTGAAAATTACCTTTAGTTCTGTTAAAATAAGAATTTAAGTCAAATAAACCTAATCCGCCAGGAGCTCCTTCCCTAGTAGTATTCCTTTTTTCTAGTGCCCATTTAATAGCATCATAGCTATTATTTACTTTTCCTTTTGTCTTAACTTCAATAGCTGGAAGAAAACCAACTCCTAAATCTACCATTGAAAAAGCTAAAAATCCCTGCTTTGGGTAATACTGCCCACATACATAAAAAGGTTCTATTGATTTAGAATGTTCCTGAATATTACAATACACTTCTATTAAAGATTGCATTATGGTGTCTTTTTCATCGTCCTCAAGACTCGGCATTCCTCTGTGGGCAAAAAGATCATTTTCGACATAATCAACAAAACCTCCTTTATCATTAAGGTCAAAACTCTTAAATGATACCGTGGATTCCTGCAAGTCATCTATAGGAGCTTCGGATCTGAGGAAACCATTTCTAAACAAAACATTGAAATGTTCTTCTAAAAACTTCAAATCTGTTGAAAAATTTAAGTTGTTCTCTTTTTTCAACTTGGCCAAAATACTACCAAACAAGGCGCTTAAATTAGCATCAAACCAATCCAAATGGTAAAAATCTATATAAATAGTGTCGTTGTAATAATGTGATGCTTCTTTATGAAAATCAAATAATTTTTTAATTCCTGAAAATTTTGTACTCACATTGTGCTTTATACTTAATACTATCTTGTCTTCCATAAATTTTCTTCAAGGGCAATCCCAATTTTATATTTGTTGATCTTAATTCTTCACTTAACTATCAACCCCATTAATAAAGGTCCTGATAAAATCCATGATTTTTGTCGTTACCCGATTGCTGATGGATTCACGCTGTAAGACACTTGGTTGTTTCTGCAAAGTATCTATAACCTCGTCTTCCGTGGCCATTCTACCTGTAAATAGATAGTCGTTTATAATATCTTCTACTTTATCTTTTTGAAGAGCTTCGGTGTTGCTTAAATTCTCCAATGCCTTTTTGGTTTCTTCGGCCCAATATGTTTTGAATTCATTTTCCACATCATTGGCATCGTCTATTTTAGGCAAGTTATTTTGAATGAACTTTTCAATCAATTCCCGCTTGCTTCTTAGTTCAGCTTCCCCAGCGATTAAATCGATAATTTGCTTCTTCTGTTTGGCTTGGTCTTTTGGTTTGGCATCTTTCAACTTTGCCAATAGCCTCATGATATAAGCGACATTTATTTCATCCCTATGAATTAGCTCTAATTCAAAATCAATCTCATTTAAGATGGAAACGGATTCTTTAAGATTGTTGGTCTTGATTTTATCGTACAGATCTAGATATTTGCTTGAATAATCGGCAAACTCTTGATCCTTCATATAGGTGTCTTCAAAAGTAAATTGGGTGAACGTTGACAATATGTTTTTGAGACGCATTATTTCCCGAAACGCTTTTGCAAAAGCAAGTTCATCCTCTTCTGTTTCTAAATCGTTCACGCCGTCAACCGTAGGTGCGATTGCCATTAACTCCTTATAGGCCTTATTGAACTTTTTTATTTGTTCTTCATAGGGGTCTATAGTTATGGTTTCTTTTGCATTTTTGTCCGAGAACAAGGCGATGGCATCGTCCGTATTTTGTTTAAGGTTCCGGAATGCTAAAATATTGCCCTGCGATTTCTTTTCGTTCAATATTCTATTGGTACGTGAATAGGCTTGAATCAAACCGTGATAGTTTAAATTTTTATCTACATAGAGGGTGTTCAAAGACTTGCTATCAAAACCTGTCAAAAACATATTTACCACCAAAAGAATATCTATCTGCTTGTTCTTGATACGTTTAGAAATATCCTTTTTGTAGTTTAAAAAAGTGTTACCATCCTTGGCTGAATGTTTTGTACCGAACTGTTGGTTATAATCTTCAATACATTCATCCAATTTATCCTTATGTGGAATATTACCGTAGTGTGCCGCCGGTTCAGCTGCCATGAGCATATCGGGAAAATCCTCTTCCGGAATTTCTCCATTGGCAAGTTTATCCTCTTGATTTGGCGCATAGGAAAAGATGGTGGCGATATTTAAACGATGTACTCCTGCTTTCTTTTTTGCCTTGAAAAGCTCATAATAGGTAATTAGAACATCTATACTGCTTACGCATAAAATAGCGGTAAACGTTCGATTATGAGTCTTACGATTATGGTTTGCAATTATATAATCCGTAATTGATTCTAAATATTCCTCACTTTCATAGACTTCAGTTTTGTCTATTTCTTCTACCTTGATATCATCAATACCCTCTTTGGATTTGAAGACGTTGTAATATTCAATAGAGAATTTTAAAACGTTCTCATCTCGTATAGCATCGGTAATGACGTAGCGGTGTAGACAGTCATCGAACAGGTTGGCCGTGGTCTGTTTTATGCTTTTCTTACTAATGGCGTTTTTAACGAATATTGGTGTTCCTGTAAAACCGAAGAGTTGATGGTTTGTGAAGAAATTTACGATGCGCTTATGGGTATCGCCAAATTGTGAACGGTGGCATTCATCAAAGATGAAAACGATTTTCTCATCTTTAAGGCTTTCGATCTGCTTTCTAAATTTCGTCTTGGAAATCGCACTATTGAGTTTTTGAATGGTAGTAACAATAAGGGGTCTGTTCGCGTCCAAAAATTGACTGACCAGCATTTTGGTGTTTTCCGTACCGTCAATGCTATCCTTATCGAAAGCCCTGAATTCTCGTACCGTCTGGTCGTCCAAATCTTGCCTGTCAACTACAAAAACCACCTTTTTGATTTTTGGGTTGTTGGTAATGATTTGGCTTGCTTTAAAGGATGTAAGGGTTTTACCTGAACCTGTAGTATGCCAGATGTAACCATTCTTTGTACTATTCTTTACCCTATCTATAATAGCCTCCACCGCATGAAACTGATATGGTCGCAACACCATCAGAATTTTATCGCTTTCATGCAGCACGATATACTTGGTTATCATTTTCGCAATATGGCAAGGCTCTAAAAATAATGTAGCGAACTTATCGAGTTGCGTGATTTTTGCATTGTTCATTTTACTCCAATAGCTAGTAAACTTGAAACTTTGTTTTTGACTATTGGCGTAGTACTTAGTATCCACCCCATTGCTAATGACAAAAATCTGTACATAGTTAAACAGGGCGTTATTAAAGGCGAACGATTCTTTTTGATAGCGTTGTATCTGGTTAAAAGCTTCTTTGAGCTCAATGCCCCGGCGTTTTAATTCTATTTGTACTAACGGCAGACCGTTAATAAGCAAGGTTACATCATAGCGGTTTTCCCTTTTACCGTTTATAGTGATTTGTTTGGAAACCTGAAATTGGTTTTGACACCAAAAGTCTTGATTCAGAAATTCTATGTACGCCTTATCGCCGTTGTCTTTTATAAGAACATATTTATCGCGTAGCGTTTTGGCCTTATCAAAAATGTTACCCTTGCTTAAATGAATAAGTATTCTATCGAATTCACTATCGGTAAATGCTGTTTTGTTATGTTTCTCTAACTGTACTTTGAGATTTTTTAATAGGTCACCCTCTGTTTTTATCACAACCGATTTGTGGCCTAACCCGATAAGCTGACTGACTAAATTATTTTCTAATACTTGTTCTGGTTGTGTGGTCATTTATTTATACTTTCTAAAAGCTTGTATTGTCTGATAGATACCGTAGCCGACGAATATTCTACCTAAGTAGTCGAAAAAATAAAATAAAAAGTTTTGTTGTTGCCCCAAATATTCAACTGAATGTGCCGGATTTAGGAACTTCAAATAATTCGTCCAGAATTTGTCAAAAACCTCTGTGGACCAATTACTTGGAATTAGAGTAATATAGATATTCTCCAAGTTAACGAAAGAAAAGAAATAGAATAGTAAGCCAACAACAAATGTAAATAAGACGCCATACTCAAATCGAGTGCCGTAATCGTTTGAATTCTTGTTTAACCAAAGAACTATCTTGTTGAATCTACTAGCCCATTTGTTCTCACTAATTGAAATATTGTGGTCTAAAATCTTATCATAGGTTTTAAGTTCGAGTTTTTTATAATCCAAGGAATTGATGTAGTCTGAATTACCCTCAAATATTTTGCGAAGAATTCTAAAGGTTTCACGTTTATTCTTAATAGGAATTTCACCTACAATAAAAACAATTTCTTCATACTGATCGGTTGTAAGTTTATTACTAAAAACCTCAAAATCATTTAACTGAATATCAAAAACACTCAAACTACCGGATAAGATTGATAAGGACAAATCCAATCCCTTCCTGAAATTAGTACCCCTGAAAATAATTAGTTTATTGACTAAGGTATACGTGAAAAGGACATTCTCGTGAAAGGTAACTCCTGAAAAAACACAGGTCTGCATGAAATCTGTTTTGTAGAAAATTGTCCTTTGGTAAAAATGACAGCTGTAGAAATCCGCAAGGTCATTAAATCGGGTGTTTTTAAATCTGACTTCCTTATAGAAATGGCAGTTTCTAAATCTAATTTTACCGGAAAAATGAGCGCCGCCACCCTCAATCCTTCCATAAAATTTACAATTTTCAAAGTTCAGGAAGGAGTCAGAGTCTTCTAGTTTAAGCTGCTCTTGGAAAGTGCAATTTGTAAAGGATATATTTACTTTCTTAGAGTTTTTCTCAGGGAATAAAGGATTTTCAAAAGGGTACTGAACCTCTATGGTTATTTCTCGGTCAGGAAGACCAGTAAATATTTCATCAGTACCGAAATAATTGCCTTGAAGAAAACTAATTATTTCTCTTGTGTCATTTATTTCCACCATATTACACAAACATTTGTTGCAGTAGCCCTTTTTTAAAAGCTATTGTTTTTTCAATTTGGCTATCTACTTGGTTGATTTTGTCATCTATTGCCGATAAGTAACTTGCTATCTTGTTTTGCTCCTTTATACAAGGATACGGTATCTCAAAATTCTCAAATTGCTTTCTCGACAAATAAGAAATCGTAGTTCCACTTGAAAGAACATTAAGCCGTCTACTTGATAACTTCATCATATGGTAAAGAAAATCTACATTGATTCTATTTAAATCTGGGAATAACCCAATAAATGTCTGGTTTGTGATTAATTCTTTTTTAACAATTGCACAAAATCCAAGATTGGCACTGCATGAAACTAACAGCGTATTAACGGGGTATACTTTAAGATTCATCTGTCTTACAACCTTTTCAGTAACGCCTTGATTGGTCTTAGACTTTGAAAGAAATTTACCATCAAAATCTTCAATTCTACACCATGGTATTTCTCCAGTTAAATCTTTAGGCTTATCTCTCATAGGAACTATGAAATCAAGAATAAATTCTTTCAACCTCTTTTCTTTCCACTCTGGGTAATGCTTCCCATCATCATCCTTAAATCGAACCTCTTGACAGAATAACCGCTGCATCACTCCTTTTTTATACTGCTCTAAAAGGACTTTCTTTTTATTAAGTTGGGTAATTTTCTTATCTACTGCGGTAAGAAACGAGGCTATTTTTTGTTGTTCTGGAAAGGAGGGAATATTTAATTTGATTTTAGCCAATCTGCTTTTAGCCAAACCTAAAACCTTTGTACCTTGAGCTATTTTCATAACTTGCTCGCGAACGCCCCAAGATTGTAACATAAAGCCTGCAAATCCGTAAGCCATATTATGCTTATTAGGACGTGCTAAAAAGGTATGTAGTCCCGCTAAAACTTTTTCATTATCCAGATTAACAATTTCTATAGTCTTCCCAACACCCTTGTAATCTTCGGACGCATCAGCAATGAGCAGATCACCCTCTTGACAGTAATTCTCAGACGGAATGTTGGAAATTATGATATCATCGTTTACAAATGGCACTATCTCTTTAGAAATATCAAAAAGTGTATCGAATTTAGTGTGGATATCTCCATAGTGGATATTTTTTACTTGGCCGCTCTCATAATTGAGTTTATCCCTTGATAAAGAATTTGTTGAATAGAATGAATAGATTTCATCATACTTCATCGGAATCCAACCATTTTCAAACTCTGAAAACCTTAATTGTGGTAGCTTCTCCTTTCCCATCATTAAAAAGGTGTTTCAATATTCAACTGTTTACAGAAATCGGCAATCGTTGCATCCGTTTTTAGCATCTGGGCATCCAAGGCCTGTATTTCTTTTGCCACAGCGGTAACGTCGATAGGCTCTTGCTCCTCAAAAGTATCTACATAACGTGGTATGTTCAGGTTGTAATCATTGTCCGCTATTTCCTTTAGGGTCGCTCTATAACTGTACTTTTCAATGACCTCGCGATTGGCATACGTATCTACGATGTCATCGATATGAGCCGGTAGCAATTTATTATCCTTGCCCTGTTTTCTAAATTTGTTGCTGGCATCTATGAATAAGACATCTTCATTTTCTTCACGACATTTTTTAACGACCAAAATACAGGTAGGAATGCCCGTACCGAAGAAGATATTGGCCGGCAGACCAATAACGGCATCAATGTAGTTTCTATCTTCGATTAAATATCGGCGAATATGGCCTTCGGCAGCACCCCTGAATAAAACTCCGTGAGGTAAAACTGTTGCCATAATACCGTTTTCATCCAAATGATAGATCATATGTTGTACAAAGGCAAAATCGGCTTTGCTCTTAGGTGCCAGCTTCCCGTATTGACTAAAACGGTCATCCGTACTATAAATACTTTTTGCGCTCCACTTGGCCGAAAATGGCGGATTTGCTACAATCGCCTCGGCACTTAGTTCCATATCCATATGTTGCGGTTCCTCCAACGTATCTTCTTGTTTGATGTCAAACTTTGAATAATGCACATCATGCAAAATCATGTTCATACGTGCTAGGTTGTAGGTAGTACGGTTCAATTCTTGACCATAAAAATTGCCTACATCGTCTACTTCCCTTGCCACCCGTAACAGCAATGAACCGCTACCACATGTCGGGTCGTAAACTGATTTTATGCGCTTTTTTCTGGTGGTTACAATACGCGCCAAAATGGTAGATACTTCTTGGGGGGTATAAAACTCCCCTGCCTTTTTGCCTGCTCTAGAAGCGAATTCACCGATTAGGTATTCGTAGGCATCCCCCAAAACATCACTTTCCGTATCCTCAAGATGAAAATCAATTTCATCTAAACTGGCCAGAATCTTTGCGATGACTTCGTTCTTTGCCTTGAGTGAATTACCTAGTTTGGAAGAAGTTAAGTCCAGATCTTCGAAAAGGCTTATAAAGTCGTCTTCCGACTCAGTCCCCATAGTACTCTGTTCAATGTTTATCAGAATACGCTCTAAATCTTCAATGATGAAATACTGAGTAGCTTCGTCATTATCATTCGTTTCTACATTGGTAAGGTTTCCTCCCTTTTTTGCAATGGATGTGAACAATTCTGATGGCTTCAAAAAATAGCCCAACTCCTTGATACATGATTTTTGAACGGCTTCTAGGTATTTTTTTCCTTCTTCTGTTCTCTCATTAATCTCTACAAAATCTAAAGGGTCATTTTCCAGAATTCGGTCTGCATAAATATGTAATTTTTCAGATAGGTATTTGAAAAAGATGAAGCCCAAGATGTAGTTTCTATAATCGTCTGCATCCATTTTACCTCTTAAGAGGTTGGCAATCGCCCACAGTTGTTTTTGAAGTTGTTTTTTCTGATCTTCTGACATTGGTGTTCCTTAAAGCTTTGAAATTAGTTGTTCTTTGATTAGTTCGTAAGCGTGTCTTTGGTCATACTCAATACCGGGTCGTAGCAATGCGTAAATATCCCCGCCAAAATCGGGGTCTTCCATTTTTTCATCCATATTTAATAAAAACACTTTTTGCGTCGGTGATTGTCCTTTTGAAAAATTCATGTATTCCCTATATGTTTTGACTAATTTCTGGGTATCAACATCTAACTGAGTCAAGGCTTGAAATAGGTCAAACAAATCCCTTCCTTTTCTTCGTTGGTATAATGCTCGAAGTTTTGTGGCCAGCAACTCCTCAATAGAAAATGAATTCATACGGCAACTCCCAGAAAACCATCCATTTTCCATGGTATGTTCCAATTCGGTATAGCCCATAACCGTAAAATGCTCTCTTGTGTTAATTTCAATCTTCAACCTCATATTGACTACCGGAGGAATCTCGGATTCGAAACGATAGGTAGCAGTATTCATATTAATGTTTTGCTTTATATTTCTTTTGGTTCCCAAAAAATCAAGTTGTTTTCCAATTGCTTGTAAGATAGGTTTTATAGGGCCCTCTTTGATTTGAACCAAATCAATATCTTCAGAATAACGTGCTTGCGGTTTCAAATAGATTTTATGCAACGCTGTACCACCTCGAAAGGCTACATGCTCTTTTAGAAAAGGATTTGAGAACAATGCAATAAGTGCACGTTCTATCACCAAGTCTTGCTCCACCTGGGCATCGGTTGGCCAAGGTGCATTTGCTTTCCATTCCGTAATATATCTCCTTGGTATCATGATAACTCTATTTCAGCATTTATAATAAGATTCCATTGTTCATTTTTAAATCCGCTTTTATTTTTATGGGATAATGACAATGGTGCGGTATTGGTTTTGTCTGAGTCTAAAACGGTCAATAAACCTGCTGCAAGTCTTGTTTCCCCTATCTGCTCTAGTAAATAGCCCAATCGCTGTATAGTCGGGAAAGACGAATCTTTGGCAGCGGCCATAAGTTTTGACGATTTTAAATTTTCACTAAGTTCTTCCAATACCAGAACTACTCTATTCAATCCCCCAATTTGTTTATGGTAATGGACAATATCTATGGCAGTCAGTTCAGGGGATGATACAAGCACATAACCAGCTTCTGTCTTTTTTTTGACCAACCAATCGTTGTTCCAAGAGCTTTTTGTGAAAAAGCTCAAATGCTGATTCTTAGTCTTTATATCTCTTAAAGCTGGTTTTTGAATTATTATTTGGGATTGCATAGGCTGTTGGTGTCCTGCCCCATGTAGTGCCGCTGCAGAATATAAACCTAGATAATAATCCCTTTTCAGAAATTTCATCATATCATCCAAAAAATAAGTTGTAGGCAAAATTCCCTGATGAAAATATTGAGGAGGAACAATCACATAAAACTCCTTACGTACCTGGGCAAGTTTGTTCTCTTTTTTTAACCGGTATAATTTTTGGGCAATCGCCTTTTCGTTTGGACCAAAACGCTCTCTAAGCTCATGAAGGCTAATAGCATACCTACCCTGAGTTTGGATTTCATATAAATAATCTGAAATGTCTTGACCTATCACAATAAATCTATTTGCGTAAAATTATGATAAATGTAGTTAATTGCAAACATATATTTATATAATTTTTAGGATATTAGTGTTTCTAGTTAAACTAAACCCCAAATCTTACCATAACTTAACTGCGCTTGGATCCTGTGCGGTTTTCGCAGCGTTCTAGCAGATAAGCGACAAGCAAAAACCGCATAGGGCGCACACTACTTTTAATTTGGAACGATATCTTTTACCTTAACGTTTGTCCAATATGCTTTTTAATGGTTATAAACCTAATCAGTAAACATTCTGGAATAATTCGAATTTGATGTCACTAGGACAATTGGGGGGATAAAATAGAGGAGCAATGAAGAATGACTACTATAATAAGCAAGCAAATTGTTTTAAAGAGATTTTAAATAAAAATATGGATGTTGAATAGTCAAATCAATCCTGATGAAATCAATTTTTTTTCAACCTTTTTTCCATAAATGTCACTTTATCCTTTTCCGCCTGTAGCAACCGCTCGTAAAGCTTCCTATTCTCTTCATAGGCATCCATTAATTTGTCAAGTGGATTGAAAGTACAACCATAATTAACAGCCGAAGAATTATCTACATGGTATGTGTTTCCTATGATATTCAAAATCGCCTCTTCCGAAAAGTTCTCGATTCCTTCCTTGGTTACACCAAGTGCCTTTGCGATTTCCTCCAATTTGGCATCGTCCACTTTCTGGCTGTTCTCGATATTGGATATCGCCTGTTGGCTGATGCCCAGTTCTTCGGCCAAGGTCTCCTGCTTCATCCCACGGAGTTCCCTGATCCTGCCGATCTTTCTACCTAAATGGTTGTTTTTGGTCTTTGTCTCCATATCCCAAATATAGCTTGTTTCTAAAAATTAACCTATTGTAAAATACAAACATCGGCAATAAATTACAAGTATGAATGGTGGGATACGGGGAACTTTGGACCTATTATCGTATTGAATGAAAAACTTTAATACATCGTACCATGGCAAACAACCTGAAAATACCTGAAAATTTTAAGAAAAGTGAGGAACTGTTAAACTTAATGGACGATATCCTGAACGTTATCGCCATCGACAGAGTCTTTCTCTCGAGCCTACAGGAAGAGGGCGACACAAAGTACCATATCATAACCTTGCTTGTGGATGTCAACAACGACCCCATTCCCAATAAGATAGTGGAATTGGTAACAATGACGGGAAAGCAGCACCCCGATTTCAGGATAAGGGTCTACACGGAACACCAATACGAGATCGGTCTTGATCGAGGCACACTCTATTTTATGCGGCATTGCTATTGCGGAACCATTATTTATGCGAGTCCTAATGGGGATAATGGGGTGAACCTATTCGACTATTCGGAAAAGGCCATGGACACATTGGTCAAAAAGGGCAAACGATACTTCGATATCGAAATGCGAAAGGTCGATGCCTTTGCCAGGACCGCCGATGGGCTAATTAAGGAGGGTGATTATGCCATTGCTACGTTCAATATGCACCAGGCTTATGAACTTTCGTTCCGGTCCATAGAACAGATGTGCATCGGCAGGAGCAAAATCACCCACAGCATTATTAGCCATATCAACTATTGCAAGCCTTTCTTTCCAACGCTCCGGCCATTTTCCGAAACCTTGGACATGGAGGACAACGAACTTCTGTTGCTCGTGGAACATGCTTATAATGTGGCGCGTTACGGCAACGAATTCGAGATCACCATGGGACAGGTACTAAGGATTCGAAGCGACCTAAAGGATTTTATCCAGGAAGCGCAGTCCATTTTCCATAGACACCTTTCCATCTGTACGGAAGGTGTTGAAGTGGATGAAAAGGCCTGCGAAATGGAAACCCCGGCTATTCTCACGAACGAAAGGGGCAAACATGAAACATCCATTTTGGATAGATTGAAGGACCTGAAACAACAGCATTACGATACCTTGAAACCCTACATACCGCAAAAGGGACTTTTCCAAGTGAACCTAGTCACGGAGGGCTATCTTGAAACCTCGTTCATGATTACGAACTTGTTAAAGGTCTGCATTATGGCATTGGAAACGGAACATCTACCCAATCGGACCGTCCCGAGTCCCGAACACAATGTGAAGGAAGTCCTCGGATATGTCCTCGATATGCTGCCCCACGAGGAAATGGAATTCTTGGACAAGGTCAGAGGTTTGATAGAGAGTATATCTCCTAAACAGTAACTCTTGTATGTAGATTATGAAAAAAAACGATTGGGAAACTGCCTGAATAAAACTTGAAATGAATATTCCAAAGGACGCACACTACTTTTGATCTGAAACATTATCTTTTTCCTTTATCCATTTTTGATACGATTTATAATGCTCTGGGTTTTGGCCAAAGTATCCTTCAAGATTTGAAATTATTCGTTGCTCCCCTTTTACAAATGCTCCTTCCTGAATATTACCTGTTTGAGACACCCTGAAAGCTAGATAACCAATAATTACCAAGGAGATAAACCAAATCGAATAATGAAGCCATAGCTGTACTTTTGGGACTGATCTGGCTTTTGAAATCTGTTCCCCGATAATCTGAACGAAGGCCTGAATCCTTTTGTTTCTGTCTTCCTCGGAATCCAGATGTTCTCGGAGCATCCTTTCAATTTTGGATGTATCCGGTTCTATTTTGATTTCATACACGTTTTGAGTGAGTCTCTCTAACTTGACCAAAGACTTATTAAATCCGTCCAGCTCGTCATTGAGCAGTTCCATTACCTCATCCAGTTTTTTATACCCCATAACCTTTACTTTTAATATCCGATACCCGGATCAATGGCTCTCTTGATTGTTTTTTTGATTATGTTTTTAGCAATACTAGAAGCGAGGTTGGTACTCATTTCCAAGGTTTTTCCCAATAGCTGGACTGATTTATCCGCTACTATGGATTTTCCAACACCTTTTTTCTGTAAAAGCTGTCCCATTATTTTCCCTCCGGACATGGAACGGTGTACCTCGCTTGCCTTGAAGTTATGGCCTTGGTACTCGAACCGGAACCCCTGCAATTTGTTCGCTTTGTTGATACTTGGGATGACCTCCACATTCCTTTTTTGCATTGCCTTGATATAACCGTCGAGCGTTTTTGGCCTTTCGTTCTCCATTACCCTCTGATGGATGTTCTTTATCTCAAGACGGGTATGTATGGAATCCAGTTGCTTTTCCAATTGTACTTCCTTGACCGTGGTCAACTCCATTTTCTTGGCCACGCTTTCGGCTGCGAATTGGCTCCGTTTACCAATAAAACTGTCATTATAGGCTTTTCCATCAAAACTGATACGGTTCACATACAGATGCACATGGGTATGTGCCTTGTCCCTATGGACGAATGCAATTGCCTGTCGTTCTTTCAATTGCATTTCCTTGATGAACCTCTGGGTGAGTTCCCCAAGTTGCCGCTTGGTCAGGTTCCTGCCATCTTCCCGGGTCGGGCTGAGTATAAAGCTCAGGGTATTCTTTTGGCAACGGGTGTTTTCTTCCTGGATAAGTCTGAACTCTTCGGTAATCTGTCTAGGATTCTCACCTACCACATGTTGGCTAAAGACCACTTCCGAATCCTTCTCCTGGTTCCAACCGTATTCCATACATGCTCCCGTATGCGCTATGGATTTTCCTTTTCCTATCATTTCTTTGTTCTTTTGAAATTATACAGGTGCGTTCGTATTTCCTCTGCCAATTTTTCAACCTCGCTTGCCAGTTTTGGATTGTGTTTCTTGAACATATTACGAATACTGACAAAGTTGTTTTTATACTTGACCAGCATTCTATAATGTGTCAACTGTTCTTCTGTCAAACGTTCGATGACCGAATTTCCAAAAGCGGAACTGCGACAATATTCGGAAAGGGAAATACCTGCACGTTCCGCCCTTTTTCTGAGTAGTTTCTTTTCATAAATGGAACATCGGAATTTGATATAGGTCCTTTTCATTTCTTTTTTTCTTTGCGACCGCCGGGAGCAAAGCAAGTTTGTTTTTGTGGCAACAAAAACACATCTTGCGTTTCCTGCCCAAGTGCATTTTTAGTATTATTTATGAGCCATTCGTTCATGTCATTAAATCCTGTATAAAGCTTTGATTTATCCTCACAATTCTTGGAGTGCTCCATCAATTTTTTGGCAGTTCGTTTCCCATTGGGATCATTGTCCAGATAGAGATCGATCTGTAAATAACAGTTCATTATCTCGCTTGTCTTTGAAATGAATGCTATGGAGTTCATGACCAAGAAATCATGTTCTGCTTCCAATCTAGGACTGACCTCAATAATGGATAACAGGTCGAACATCCCTTCGGTGATGATGAGCTTGGTATGGCCATTTCTGATATGGGTGATGTCTTTCGGTGAACTGGAATTCTTATAGTATTTGTTCCGTAGTTCCCATCCCCCGGATTCATTATGGAGTCCGATTGCGAAATAGCTTTTGCCCTTAAAACCATAATGGACTTCCTTACAATATCCCAAAGCGGTTTTCAGTTCAATGTTTCTTGATTTCAAATACTCTTTCAATGCAACATGGGTCAACTCCTTAATTTTTATGATAATTATTTTATGTGTGTTTTCTTCTTCCGTCATTAAAATTGGCTGCTGTTGAAAAGAAAAAGACGTCTGGTCTTGTCCGATTAGTTTCAATGCTTCCCTTACCGAAGATTTGGTTATCAGGCACACCAGGTCTATCACATTGCCTCCTATTCCTGCTCCGTGATCGTACCATCTGTTAAGTTTCTTGGACACTTTGAAAGAGGCTTGCGTTTCTGAGCGGAAAGGGCTCAGGAACCAAGCTTCTTTTTCGCTTGACTTGGTCGGAAAGTGCCCTAACTTTGCCATCGTGGCAACGATGCAAACGTTACGGGCTCTTTCACACGATAGCTTAATCATTCTTTTTTCTTTCATCAGCCTCTTTTTAGTGAATTTCGGTTACCTTCCTACCTAAATCCCTGTTTATTGGGGTTCAGGGCTAAGGTGGGCATGGATTTGACCTTACCCATCTTACCCAATAAGGTAAGTTTGGTAATACCTAGTTAACAAGTTGTTTATGCATCTTACCTCATGGTAGCTCGCGCTAATATGGCGATATGGACACTTAAGGTAAGTAGGTAGCTGGTATTTCTCCTTTTCTAAAGTTCCACCTCCCACGGTGTTTTCCCAAAAATGGGTTTTGCCAAATATCCGTACACTTGTCTTTTGGGATGCTTTATCCTTTGGAAGTTGAAACCGGTCAATGCCCGGCCCAAGTTTATCTGATTCAGTCGAAGGTTCAAACAGCTGAGCTTGACCAGTACATCCGAGGCCGTGACAAAATCTTCTATGTTGTCAGACTTTTCAAAATATTTCGAGACCAGTTCCTCCTCCGTCGTCAACTTGGTGTACTTCTTGTTCCGCTCTTCGTTCTCTTGAATATCCTTAATGGAGAGTTCAGGATTAAAGTTTGGATCGGTGTAGGCGAGATAATACGCCTGTGACCATACCCTGTTGATATCTATTTCCTTCGAATACCCAAAATCGATTTTCCCCTTAAGCTCAAAACATAGCCATCTCACTGAACCCGTTTCATCATTTAAAAATGAGGCCATGTTTGTAGAGCCTACAAAGGAACATATCCTCGGTAGCGTGGTGTTCTTTTTATCGTACGGCAAGCGTTCATTGATAAAAGTCTTGGAGAAAAATGATTTCAGCGCATTAACATCTTTCTTAGATAGTACCGCCAGTTCATCCAGATTATAAAGAAAGTTTCTGCAGAGCTGTATCCGAGCGTCCTTATCGTTACTGATATCCTCGGCCATATATTCCCCCAGTTCAGAAGGGCAAAGAAATCGGCACCAAGTGGATTTACCCGAGTTCTGACCTTGGTGGGACAAAACAAAAGCCTGTTTGTTGAAGTAGTTCTTTTCCAAAGCGCATTTAATGGTACGCACCAACCATTTCTTGAAATGATAATTAAACGCTTCATTCTCATAGGTCGGTACATAGGAAGCCAGTTTTAAGATATGGTCCGTCCCGTCCCATTTCGGTAGCTGTTCAAAATACTCCTTGATAGGATTGCATTTCGGAATCCATTCCGACCGGATCAGGGTTTCCAATTTTCCGTTGGGAATATCGATGCCCGCTTTGGCCAGTTCTATGATTAATGAGTTCAGGTTCAGATATTGCCATTCCTTGGAAGCTTTGAAGGCAATCTGAAAGTCATGCGATATTTCGTTATACGTGATATCATATTTGCCCTCCAAGTATTCTATGGTATAATCATATATTGTTTTCTTCTTAGGATCAACTACATCGTAGAGACCTGGAATATTATCCGTCATAGTTTCAATCTTTATTTTTTGTTTTTAGCCAGATGTTCATTGAACTGCCGCTCCAGAAATTCATCGGATAGATTGGGTTCGCCTATAAGCCAAGTATCGATTTCTTCTTTATTGAAAAAGAGCTGACGGATGTGTTTATTGTTCCCCGTAGGTATCAGTTTTAACTGGGAAAGTTTGTAAATCTTACTTTTGGAGAGACCTGTGTATTTTACAAGGTCATCAATATTGAATACTTTTTTGGTGTGGGACAGCAGTTCTTTGATATCCTGAAGTAAGTCCACAACGTTTTCTTGCTCATTCATAATCTTTTTGTTTATGGATTAATAATGAGTAAAAGGCCTTTTACTATTAATTGTACAGGACAAACATATGACGGCAGATACAGTAAAAACAATAGGGAAATTACGTTTGCTTATAGATTGCTTTATTATTTCTCTATAAAATTAAAACGAAGTGGGTCTTAAAGGATTCCAAGAGCTTTGGAGATGTCTTTTCGCACATCATCGTAGCTCCCATCTTGGGTAGCGGAACACCATTTGGAATAACTGGAAGGAAGTGTACTTGGATTGATTTCAGAATTTTGAAAAGTAAACCGTTCCGAAATAAGAATGTTCAGGGATTCTTTAGGTTTGGTATCCATACGGAAAATTCCTCCTCTAGTAATTAAGTCTAAAAGCGTGAATAAAAATCGTATGTTCCCAGATTGTTTGTTCTTTGGAGTTTCCTTTATCACAATTTTCTGCTCTGCCGGAAGTCCGTTAACCAGCCTAAGAAGGTTCTCGATATCCTCATTATCGAAACCGAAAAAATCGGTATCGATTTTTGCTGGGATTAATTGTAAAAAAGCAAATCCTTGAACATTACTTTTGAATAGCTCTTCTGATTTGAACCATGTGATGACCAGTAACAATACCAAGGCAAAGAGTAGCGTAACAAAAAGGTAGCCCGCTATAATTTGCACTATAGAGTAATTGGCACTTGAAAATAAATAATAAAAGGTCAACGGTCCTATACCAAAAAATAATATCAGGAAGACGGAAAGTCTGTTCGTTGTTAGAGAACTATGTTTTAACCATAGTAGTTTTAACTCCTTTCGACTTTGATACAGCCAATTGGCCAATATTTCACCCAACCGTTCCATCCATTCAAGATAAGGATAAATGAAATAATAGAAAAAATGTGCTTGATCTGATGTTGTCCCTATGTTGTCCCCGCTAAAAAAAGAAAACCTTTCGATTTCTCGAAAGGCTTATTCTCACTGGGCTCCCCCTCTTGGACTCGAACCAAGGACCCTCTGATTAACAGTCAGATGCTCTAACCAACTGAGCTAAGGAGGAATTTATGTCACTTTAATATCTTAAAGCGGGTGCAAATATAAATGCTTTTTTCAAATACGCCAAACAAAAATATTTATTCTCTATTTAAATAACCATTTATACACATCATTACCATTTGCAAATAGTAATAATGCTATTAAAATAAAGAAACCGATCATCTGTGCATATTCCAGAAATTTGTCACTCGGTTTTCTTCCGGTAACCATTTCATACAATAAAAAGGCAACATGACCCCCATCCAAGGCTGGTATGGGCAAGATGTTCATAAAGGCCAGAATAATGGATATAAAGGCCGTTGTGTTCCAAAAGACAGGCCAGTTCCAACTCTCCGGAAATAGTCCGCCTATGGCCGCAAAACCACCAACTTCCTTATAGGCCCCTGTATCGGGATTGAAGATTTTCTTCATACCCTTTATATAATTACCCAAGGTCGAAATACCCTTGTCAACACCGGCTGGTATCGATTCCAAAAAGTCATACTCCTTGGTTTTTATATCAAAATAGCCCATTTCGGCATATTGCTGCATTGTCAATCCGCCAATGTGAACGCCAATTGTAGCCTCATCGCTCACCTTTGCTGTCAAGTCCACAATATCCCCACTTTTCCTTTTTACGGTTAGCACGATTTCCTTTCCCTTATTGGCTTCCAATATGGGTTTTACCTGATCTACATAAGCAACTGTTGTTCCATTTACTTTTATGACCTCATCGAAAGGTTGAAAATCCACATCTTTATTCACTGAACCTTCTGCAACATCCTTAATGATAAAAGGCAACCTATAACTCAAAAACCGTACTTTATCCTTATCCTCCGATAGGGTGGCGATAAAATCAACAGGTATATCCTGTTCAAAACTTTTTCCATCCCTTACTACGGTCATGGTCTCACCATAAACGATTTCCGGCAAAATATTCCTAAAGGCTTCGATCTTATTACCATCTACGGCAATGATCTTATCCCCTGTTTGTACCCCGAGTTTATCACCAAGGGTTTTTTCCGTAACCAAGAAACCATCCTTTAAACTATCAGCGGGCACATATTCATCACCATAGGCAAAAGCGAGTCCCACGTAGATAATAACCGCCAAAATAAAGTTCACCGTTACCCCTCCCAACATAATGATCAAACGTTGCCAAGCCGGTTTGCTTCTAAACTCCCATTCCTTGGGCTCTTCCTTCATGGCTTCGGTATCCATGCTCTCATCGATCATACCGGCAATCTTCACATAACCACCAAGGGGCAACCAACCAATACCGTAAACAGTCTCCCCGATTTTTTTCTTGAACAATGAAAATTTTATATCGAAAAACAGATAGAATTTCTCTACCCTGGTCTTGAAGATCTTGGCAGGAATAAAATGCCCTAACTCATGGAGAACAATTAAAAGGGAAAGACTTAAAAAGAATTGTATGACCTGTATAACGATTGGACTCATTTATATTTTCTAAAATTGAACGCACAAAAGTACACTTTTACAAGGTCTTACAAAAAGAAACTATGGGGACGACTTCCTTTTTATGAAATTTTTAGCAGCCATGACACTCCCAATATTTGATAAGTGAACAGGACTGATGTACCTTTGGGAAAAAATCATGCGTTCCTTTTTCGGTAAGTACAAACTATTCGCCATTGTGTTTTCGAGCATATCGATCATCATCATGGTACTCTTTTACAAGGCCCTCCAACCTAAAACCGTATTACCCATTTACCAGCCGTCAATGGTCAACCCCGATTTGGTCGACAGTACACTGCAACACGTAAAAAAGTACCACACCATAGCTGATTTTTCGTTGACCAATCAAAACGGTAAAACCATTACCCAAAAAGATTATGAGGGTAAAATCTATATTGCCGATTTTTTCTTTACCACCTGTCCTACCATCTGCCCTATCATGACAAAAAATATGGCCGGCATACAGGAAATGATCAAAGATGACGATAATGTCCTTTTGCTCTCCCATTCTGTAACCCCGGTCATTGATTCCGTTGCCCAATTAAAAAAGTATGCCCTTGAAAAAGGGGTTAACGATGCCAAGTGGAATTTGGTGACTGGCGATAAAAAACAGATATATGAATTGGCCAGAAAATCCTATTTGGCCGTTAAAACGGATGGCGATGGCGGCCCGTTTGATATGATCCATACCGAAAATTTCATCTTGGTGGACAAAGAACGTAGGATCCGTGGTTTTTACGATGGGACCAAATCAGAGGACATCGGGAAATTAATGGATGATCTTAAAATACTCAAGGCATCGTATGATGAATGAAAAAGCCTTCACGAATTCCATATCATAAAGGCTTTTGAAATATCTTTCAGAAAATATCACTTACATCCTTGATCATAAGCTTTGGCAATTTTTACCTGATCCTCCTTGGACTCTGTAAACTCACCATTTTCTATACTTTGGGCCAAACTAGAGCAACCTGCAAAATATTCTGAATTTACCCTTTCCGCTTTTTTCTCACCTAAAATCTGGAAAAAATACTGACCTACTCCTGTCAAATCCTCATATACTTTGATTTTTGCACCTTTATATATCAATTTCATATATATTGTATTGTTTAAAGCTATACCCGTCAGAGCTCCATCCGAACTATCTAACAATGGTCTTTTAGGATTTACTGGCTCATATATTGCATCATTAACAACAACTTGCTGAACGTCCTTGCATTTTAAGGATTTCGTTTTTGTCTTGCCTTTTTCGTTCACGTATTTCACATACACCACTTTAGCCGTTTTATCACCACTTATATCCATAATATTTCCGTCGGATCCATCCTCCTTTTTGGCAAAATACATGGTTAACTTACCTTCCATTTTAGAACCGTCTTCTAAAACAACATGACCTGGGGCATTTTTAATGTCATTTTCTTTTACGGCATTTTCGTTTTCCATTCGTATTAGCATGGGATCAACTTCATATGCAGCAGCATATTTACGTTCTCCTGTTGCAAGATCAAAGTTACTGGCATACGCTTTCATTTTCTTTTCAAAAGCAGATTTGGCTGCTCGTGTTATCCATTTTTTCTCTTCTAATTCAACCATACGGTCCATATATTTTTGAGCCGCATCATAATTTTCGGTCATCAAGGATAAATTATAAAGGTTCATTAAAATCCCCCAACCCACTTTCTTGCCAGACTTGTTCGAAAGGTCATACTTTGCCA
The DNA here is from genome assembly GCF_003148665.1 of Maribacter polysiphoniae. Lineage (GTDB taxonomy): Bacteria > Bacteroidota > Bacteroidia > Flavobacteriales > Flavobacteriaceae > Maribacter_A > Maribacter_A polysiphoniae. The sequence continues at coordinate 21,772 of NZ_QGGQ01000001.1, forward strand.
AATTACTTTCCCAATAATCAATAAAGGATTGTATTTGACCCTTACCTGCACGCATTTTTTCAATGGTATTCAACTCAGCTGCAACTTTTTCAAGTGAAAGAACATTTTCTTTAGTCTCATCTTCTAGGCCATCGGTTTTTTTATCCTTGATATAATAAAACTTTTCAAATTCTTGGTTCACCCTAATATCATATAAACCATATAAAGTAGGTGCCAGAGTTTTTGTCAGATATTCGTCTCCAAGGTTACTTCTTAAAAATTCTTGAACCAAATAAGGAGAACCCTTGGCTTGGTCATCACCATTAAAAATCAGATACTTTTCCTCTTCTTCAAAGGTAAAATCAATTGTAACCGGAATGCTTTTTCCTTCGTTATTGACCTTCGCAATTATTGGCAAGGCATAGTAATGCACGCTTTCTCCTTTTGCCATTGTAAGCAATCCCATTTTGGCACTACTTTTTGGCAATATATCAATACTGTATGTTTCATTGGCCTTACTTCTCGAGATGGTAAGATTAAGATCATCTATAGATATCCCGTTTAATGCGAATAATAAATCTGGCGCGGTACTATCATCCATATGTGGTTTAAAATCCTCAAAATTCAGGCTTTTTTGAAATTCTTCTTCGGTAAATGGAAGTACCGATTTCTCCGTATTCGCAAAAGCACCCATATAGGTATTGATATCTTTTGGTGCAGAAATTTCTGCGTAACTTGGCATTGACACCTTAATGCTTTTACTCTTGGTCGATTGAGCGTAAATAGCACCTGTTCCTACCAGTAGCAATACTGCTAATGTTTTTCTCATGTTAGTTGTTTATTAATTAATTGCTTTTTCTCTAGTATTATAATATTCTAAATATCGATGACTGAAGGTTTCTTTAAATTTGCCTTCTTCATCGAAAAGATTTGTTTTATTATCTGCCCTATGGTTAGATTTACGAAGCTCTTCCGTAATAATGCCTACAAACCTTGCTTTATCATTAAAGGTCAAAGCTGTTTCATAATTCGTCCTAACTTTATTAAAAGATTCGGTTATGGCGTATAGACTTGCTAAATTTGAATGTACATAAAACTTGAAAGTGTCATATTGTGCGTAGTCATTTAAATTCTTCATTGACGTAAATTCTTCTATCAACAAATTTACCTCCTTATTAAAAGCACCACGATCGTTTACGATTTCATCTAGCTTTTCCAGATTTTTTATCCTTTTATGTAATTCATGAACCTTCTCCCCGATTTCCAATTTCTTGGTTTTTGAAATACCGTAAAATTTGATGTATTCTTTTGTATAACTTAAATCGATACGGGCACGGGCAAACCTCCTAAAGGCATTGACTGATGAAGTGAGTATTTTCTCATTAAGATAAATTGCAAGTTCAGAGGCTTTATTAGTCGCAATTATGTGTACATCTTCATCTGAAAGACTAGAAGCAAACGTGCCCAACACTTCACTATATTCAAGAGTATCAGCAGTGACAATCGCATTTTGATGGGTAATTGACAACCTAAATTCATAGTCTCCTTTAACCTCATAAATATTGTCCTTCCCCGTATATTCATGGTAAAGTTCTACATCGTCCATTTCAATCTTCAGAAGAAATCCATTATCATAAGGAATTGTTGATTTATGGTACTTATAAAAAGTAAACAACTTCGGCACATAACCTACAGTACCTGGATCATAACCTCCCCAAAGTACCTTGATATCGTGAAGTACCAATTTGTCTCCTCGATAATCATATGTATAAATAGATTTATTGGCTACTTGAGCTGAAACACCATAGACCTCACAACTTACAGGTAATGGATTTGTAGGGTAATCATACTGGTGTAATTTCAAATAGAAGCTATTAGCTTTTTGGCCATTACTGGTATTCATACCAATTATGAAGAGAAAAAGGGGGATATATTTCATGAAGTATTTTAATCCAGTATTTATTCAAATATGGAATTTTTTGTTAAAATATTATAAATTTTGTTGCAAAAGCGGTTTAAACTGTTGCCTATTTAATTCTTTAGCTAAATAGATTATGTCAAAAAGGAATTATTAAAGTCAATTATTTAATAAATTGGCTGCCTCTTTTTTCAATTTAGCTTACTTTTGCCTTACTTATAATCATTCTAAATAAAATGAGCACGAGTATTGCACATCTCAAGCGCGGGCAGAAAGGAGTCATCAGGGAATTCCCCGATGATTTTTTGCCTATAAAATTGCTCGAATTGGGGTGCTTACCGGGTAATGAAGTTGAATTGGTGCAAGTGGCACCCTTTAAAGATCCCTTATATATCAATGTAAACGGCTCCCATATCGCTATAAGACGCTCTATGGCCTTGAAGATAGAATTGGATCTTATTGAAGACACCCCAGATGTATGAGCAAACAAATCAATGTTGCACTGATCGGCAATCCCAACACTGGTAAAACGTCCGTTTTTAACCAATTGACCGGACTTAATCAAAAAGTAGGCAATTATCCTGGAATCACCGTTGAGAAAAAGGAAGGGATCTGCAAGCTGCCACGAGGTGTAAAAGCACATATCATCGATCTTCCGGGCACCTATAGCCTTAATACCACATCCCTTGATGAGAGTGTCGCCGTTGAACTACTTTTGAACAAGAATGACAAGGATCACCCTGATGTGGCCATTGTTATTTCCGACGTTGAAAACCTAAAACGAAATCTATTACTGTTCACCCAGATAAAGGATCTGAAAATACCTACCATCCTGGTAATAAATATGGCCGATAGAATGGTGCGAAAGGGGATAACTTTGGATATTGAACTGATGGAAAAAAAGTTGGATACCAAAATAGCCCTGGTCAGTACCCGTAAAAAAACCGGCATAGAGCGATTGAAAGAACTGATTGCCGACTATAAAAATCTATCTATTGCCCCAAACGTCGACACCACTGTCATTGCGCCGGAATATTTTAAAAGTTTACAAGAGACCTTTCCCAATGAAAACCTACACAAACTTTGGTTGGTCATTACACAGGATGTAAACTTTATGCCCTTGGAAAAAAAATTGATCAAGGACACCTCATCATTCAATACAAAATCGAAATCCGAACTTAAACGTCTTCAACAAAAGGAGACCATTAAAAGATATCAATTTATAAACTCCATACTCAAAGAGACTTATAAGGTTGATGTCAATGCAGCCAAAGGATTAAAGGCAACCCTTGACAAAATCCTAACGCATAAGATATTCGGATACCTTATTTTCTTTGTGGTACTACTTACGATTTTCCAAGCCATTTATGATTGGAGCAGTATTCCCATGGATTTTATAGATGAAACCTTTGTCTCAGCCAGTGAATGGGTCAAAGACTCATTCCCCCCCGGGATGCTCACCAATTTGATTGCCGAAGGAATACTTTCAGGAATTGGTGGTATTGTCATATTCATTCCACAGATCGCATTCCTTTTCCTGTTCATTTCCCTTTTGGAAGAATCGGGCTATATGAGTAGGGTGGTTTTTCTCATGGATCGCGTTATGCGCCCATTCGGGTTAAGTGGTAAAAGTATTGTTCCCCTGATTTCCGGAACGGCTTGCGCCATCCCAGCCGTTATGGCAACCCGGACCATAGAGAATTGGAAAGAGCGTTTGATAACCATATTGGTCACGCCTTTTACAACGTGTTCCGCACGTTTGCCCGTATATCTTATCATAATCGCCTTGGTGATACCGGAAGGTCGATTTTTAGGATTGGGCTACCAGGCCATGACCTTAATGTTACTGTATTTAATAGGATTTGGTGCTGCCATACTTTCCGCCATGGTCTTAAACAAGGTCTTGAAAATTAAAAGTCGCACCTTTTTCGTAATGGAAATGCCCAATTACAAACTCCCTTTGATTAAGAATGTAGCCTATACGGTTTGGGAAAAAACCAAGAGTTTTGTCTTCGGTGCGGGAAAAATCATCTTGGCCATCTCAATCATATTATGGTTCTTAGGTTCAAATGGTTTCACGGAAAAGTATGAAAATGCCGATTCCATCATCGAACATCGAATTCAAACCGAAGGCTTGTCGGTTTTCAATCAAGAAAGTATAGCCAATAATCTTGAAGCCTATAAAATCGCACTGAACGATAGCATAGCCAAAAAGGTATATACCATTGGCCCGGAACAGGTTAAAGACTCCATACATAGATTGGATAAGGAATTGTTCGAAAAGGCAAAACATCAGGAAATAGCAAGTTTTAAACTCGAAAATTCCTATATAGGCAATATGGGTAAGGCTATAGAACCCATGGTAAGGCCATTGGGCTATGACTGGAAAATCGGTATCGCACTGATTACCTCCTTTGCGGCAAGGGAAGTCTTTGTAAGTACCTTGGCCACTATTTACAGTGTGGGAAGTGACGAGGAACACACCATAAAAAACAGGATGGCGGCTGAGATGAATGCCAACACCAATAAGCCCCTGTTCAATTTGGCTTCGGGCATATCCCTATTGTTATTTTACGCCTTTGCCATGCAGTGTATGAGCACCTTGGCCATTGTTAAACGCGAAACCAATTCATGGAAATGGCCCGCTGCCCAATTGGTTTTTATGAGTCTTTTTGCTTATATTGTTGCTTTAGTCGCCTATCAAATACTGAAATAATATGGATTTATTTCAACAAATAGTGGTTTATATCATCGTAGTACTCGCCATTGCGTATATCGTGAACAAGTTCCTTTTGCCCAAATCGCTGTTTTCTTCCAAAAAAAGTTCAAAAAAAGTTTGTGGTGAAGACAATTGCGGTTGTCATTGATTTTGGCCCACCATTTTTATCCCTACCAAAATAATTTGTAACATTCCTAAAGGCAATTCGTCGTCTTGATTGATACCCTAGCTCATAATAAAAAGCTAAATGTGTCATAAAGAAAATAAAAATAGGACTGACATTTTTTGAACTATATGTTAGTTTGTTGATAACTAATCACCAATCAATCATGGACAAAATTATATTGTGGTTAATCGCCGTATTGGTCACCGCTGTTTGTAGTACGGTACAAAGCCAAACACTAACCTCACGGATTCTGGATTCCGTTACCCAGGAACCCATACCCTATGTAACCGTACAATTGAATAAAAAAGGGGTAATAACCAATGAGGAAGGCCGCTTTAGTTTTCTCTTGGATGAAAATATCTCAGAAACCGATTCCCTCTTCATTTCATGCATCGGTTATGCATCGATTGGCAGACCCTTGAAGGAATTCCCTGATAATGTAATTTACCTGAGTCCAAAGGCCATAGAACTCAACCCGGTTATCGTAACCAATAAAAATTACTCTGCCAAGGAAATCATAGCCTTAGTGCAAGAAAACCTTGATAAGAATTACAATAAAGATCTTAGTAAAAAAAGATTGTTCTTTAGGGATTCTTACTTTCAGAATTTTTATAAAACCGACTATACCTTCCTAAAATCGACAATAAAGGAACTCAATAAAAAATTCTTGGACAGTGTTCTCAGCACCATCCCGAAAAAATCGAGTTATTATACCGAGATTCTCTGTGACCTATACGGTAAGTACGAAGGTGAGGACCAAAAAATAAATATCCTCAAAGCCTCTGAACTCTATGATAAAAGCAAAGAGCTCGATTATGATGAATTAGAGAAAAAATTCAACGAGATCGTAAAATCGAATATAAAAAGGGACTCTTACTTCAAAATCAAATCAGGATTGTTCGGTGCGAAGATCAAGGAAGAGGATATTGATGGAATCTTTGAATCCGATATCGATTCCACAGATCAAGCTGCCTTGAAAAAGGAATTGGATGAGAAGAAAAAAAGGGAAGAAGAGCGTAAGACCGATTTTGCCAAATACCGAAAAAATAGCATTGTAGGGATGCTACAGGACCTTTTTTATTTAGAGGATTCCCCCCTGAATTTCATCAACAAATCCAGAAAATACGATTTCACCATAAAAGACTTTACCTATATGGGCGATGATCCCGTTTATATATTGGAATTCGTACCTGACGGCAGTGCCGATTACAGCGGAAAACTCTTTATCAATGCCGATGATTTTGCCGTAATGCGATTGGATTATGAAAATGTAAAACCCCTGAAGAAATTCAATCTACTGGGCATCAGCATGAAACAATATTTAAGGAAGGGTAAAATAATCTTCAGCAAATCGGAGAATGGCAAATACGACCTGCGTTTTCTCGAACAGGAAGAGGGCACTAAAGTGGGAATTCGTAGACCTTTGAAGATCATAGAAAAGAATAAACATGTCAAAGGCAGGAACAAACAAAACGAACTTTCGGTTAAACTGGATATGGGTACGGCTGGCACAAATAAACGTGAACTCATTGTATTTGATTCCAACCCAATATCCACTGCGACCTATGAGGCATTTACAGAGAACAATGCCGTTTTGCCAACATACATGCCAAGTTACGACCCGGAATTTTGGAAGGGCCAAACCATTATAGAGCCTAACCAAGCTATTCGTGAATTCACTTCTACAGAAGAAACAGCAAAATAGTCCTTAGATTAGATTGGTAATGAAATTATAAAACAGAAGCCCCCAGCCTATCACCAAAAGCAGTCCGCCTAAAGGTGTTACAGGGCCAAGGAACGCCATGTTCTTTCCTTTGGACTTCCCTATCACCAACAGATAAATACTGAATGAAAACAATAGTATACCAAAAGTAAAACAGTAGATCATGTATCGCTGTACATCAGTATCGAGGTTAAGGTTAAAACTCAAGACCAATAACAAAATGGCGTGGTACATCTGATATTTTACACCGGTTTCAAAACTTTTAAGCTGGTCATCGTTCAATGACTTTTTTAAGGCATGGGCCCCAAAAGCACCAAGAATAACCGCAAATAAACCGAGAAGGGAACCAACAACCTGAGCGAAAAGAACCATTTGAAAAATTTTAGCCCTAAGATAATTAAACCCTTTGGAGTTAAAATAGCTTTTTGTCTTATTCGTGCCTAAATGAAATGGGAAAGTCCGTTTTTAAAACCAATTCGCACTTGAACCTGCCCTACTGGGCACTATCGATTCTTTGTTTCAGCAGATTGAACAATTGTACTGTTTCTAGACTATCAGCGTAATTGATATAGAGTTTTAAAGAATCATTGTACACCAACTTGATTTTCCGGTTCGATAGGTTATCGACATATACATTGACTTTCTTATCGGTCAACGAATCCTTGAACTCCCGAAAAATCCCCTTTTCCTTTTCCCAGGCCGAAAACCCGTTCAGCCGTTCCATCGGGGGAATCTTATCGATCCACAGCACACTATCCAATTGTGCATAGCTGATTTTCTTATAATAAAATCCGGAAAGGATCTTAAGTTTATCCTGTTCTACCTTTGTCCAATTTTTATAATGGGCAAGAAAGGCCATAAGGCTAACAATGACGGTTAAAACCATGACCACATTCCAGAAGGGAAATCCTTTTTTCACTATTTATTTTTTTAGGGTATTATATTTATCAAACCAAGCCAATGTATGTGCAATCTTCGTAATTAAATTGCTTGGCCTATTGGCTATACCATGGCTCGCATTGGGTATTTCAACAAAAACCGTTTCTTTTTTCCTTAATTTAAGGGCATGGTACAATTGTTTGGCCTCACTGGGTGGCGTTCTTAAATCATCCATCCCTACCATGACCATGGTCGGGGTTTCTATATTACCAACGAGTGAAAGTGGGGAAAATTTCCAGTACCCTTCAAAATTCTCCCAAGGTTGACCGGGGTAACGGGAGTTCGCATACCCAAAATAATTATCGGCAACCAAGGTTTTGCTGATCCAGTTCATCACCGGTTTGGCCACCACCGCAGCTTCAAATCGATTGTTTTTCCCTATGATCCAAGCCGTCATTATTCCACCGGCACTACCACCGGTTACAAACAATTGGTCTTCATTGGCAATTCCCTTGGCAATACAATAATCAACCCCATCCATCACATCCTGATAATCATCGCCGGGATAATTGTTGTATAGTAGGTTGCCAAATTCCTCTCCGTAACTGGTACTACCCCGTGCATTGGGATAGAAAACCACATACCCCGCGGCGGCATACAACTGCATTTCCACAGAAAAGCGATTTCCATAATTTAAAATGGGTCCGCCGTGGTTCTCGACTAAAAAGGGGTATGTCTGTGAAGCATCGTATCCTGGGGGATAGACGACCCAACCTTGAATATCGCGTTGGTCAACCGTTGATTTATACCAAATCTCCTCTACCTTACCTAAATTCCTATAATCCAATAACCCTTTATTCAAGTTGGTTATCCTAAGCGGTTCCTTATCCTTGGGCTTTATAACAGCCAAATCCGCGGGGTGTTCCGGTCTTGTCTTGGTAAAAACGATCGTACCATTTTTTGATCTACTGAAAGAACCGCTGGCATATGGTCTTCCGATGGTGGTACCTCCCAAATCATCGGCAAGCGTTGACACTTTCCCACTTAGGGCAATATATCCTATTTTGCTATTGCCTTTATCATCGAAGGTGAAATAGAGTCCCTCACTTTTACGATCCCAAACAATATTGGCAACATCTCTATCCAATTCCTGGGAAATTACGCGTTGATTTCTGCCGTCAACATCCATTAGATAGAGGCGCCGCACCTGATAGGCCTGCACCTTGTCATCATAGCCGATATAGGCAATGTGTTTCCCATTGGGCGATACCGTTGGACTGGTGTCGGGCCCTGTTCTATTCGTTAGGGTCGTTATGATTCCATTTTGAACCCCAACCGCATAAACCTCACTGTTTCTAAAATCATATTCCCAGTCCGCATTTCTATTGGCGGAAAAGTAAATCGTATCCGCGTTGGGACTCCAACTTAAGTTTCCCCTATGATGAAAATCACCTGAGGTAAGTTGCCGTGGTGCCCCTCCATCGGCAGGTATGGTAAAAATATGGCTGAATCCGGGTTTTATGTATCCCCGACCATCAGCTTCGTGATAAAGTCGATCTGTAATCCTCGGTGACTCCGCCCACTCGGCCCCTTTTGGTTTTTGGGGCATATGGGCGACAACAGGTGGCTTCGTTTCCAATTTCATGGAAAATGCCAATTGATCCCCTTTTGGAGACCATGTTAGGGAAGAAGGAGTGGATTCCAATTGTGAAATTTTAGCGGTCTTTCCCGTATTGACCCAATACATGTAAATTTCAGAACCCTCGTCCGTATTACTTACAAAAGCCAATCTATCCCCATTGGGTGACCATCTTGGACTAAATTCACCCGTTTCTTTGGCGGTGAGTTTTTGATGTTGTGAGCCATCGGTCCTGATCATCCACAAATTACCAACAGCCCTATCCTTCATGATATCCATACTCATCCTACGATAGACAATCAAATCGCAATTGGGGGAAATCTGAGGGTCCGATGCGTATTGTAAATCAAAAAGATCCAGGTAAGTAAACTCCTTTTTTTGGGCATTTCCATAAAAAAAGAAACACAAAATCAAAAGTAGGATAGGTAGGCTTTTATATCGCATGACTTAAAAAAATAATGATTAGCTAAACTTAAGCAATAACCCACATTATACAAAGGGAATATGGCTCCTCTTTGATACCTCGAAGTGATAAAGATCGTTTCATGGCGACCAAAATCAATGGCAGGGGAAAAATGGGTACAAGCTAAGGTGAATTACCTATTTTTGAATAGGAAAGACCAACATCGCAATTGAAACAAACAAACACACATTACGATTTCATTATAATTGGGGCAGGGGCAGCAGGTTTAATGCTTGCCAATGCATTGGGCCAAGATGCCTATTTTCAGGACAAAAGAATCTTGCTTCTTGATAAAGACCCGAAAAAAACCAATGACCGAACTTGGTGCTTTTGGGAAAGAGGATCTGGACAATTTGACCCCATCGTCGCGAAATCCTGGAATAATATCTTCTTTGGCGGACAAGTATTCTCCCAACAGTTCAATATTGAGCCCTATACCTATAAACTGGTTCGCGGATCCGATTTTTACCAAGACCACCTTCAGAAAATCAATGCCTATGCCCATGTCGATTTTATCGAAGAAGAGGTTGTCGGGATTGTGGAGAGTAAAGACGAGGTAAGGGTGTCCACAGCAAAGAATGAATATACCAGTCCCCAGATATTCACCAGTGTTTTCGATTTCAAGACACTTAAAGACCAACAGAAGTACCCCGTTTTACAGCAACATTTTGTCGGTTGGTTGGTAGCGACCAAAGAACCTACATTCAATGAGGATGAAGCTGTATTTATGGATTTCTCCGTGGAACAAAGGAACAACACCCGCTTTATGTATGTGTTACCGTATTCCGAAAACACGGCATTGCTCGAATATACCTTGTTCTCCGAAAATCTTTTGCCTATTGATGAATATGAAAAGGCGATCAAGGATTACTTAAACCTGAAATACCATTGTACGGAATTTGAAATACTGGAAAAAGAGCAAGGGAGTATTCCCATGACTTCCTATGATTTTCAGGTACATAACACGAAAAGAATCCAATATATCGGTTCGGCCGGAGGATGGACCAAACCCAGTACGGGATATACCTTCTACAATACTTCAAAAAAAATTCGCGATTTAATCCCATTGATCAAAAACAACCAGCCATTTACTTCGCTTCGAAGCCAAAGAAAATTCTGGTTTTACGACCTGCTTCTATTGGATATACTTTTTTCCCAAAATGACAAAGGCCAATATATCTTTGAAACCCTATTTAAGAACAGGCCTCCTCAATTGATCTTTAAATTTCTGGATGAGGAAACAAGTCTATGGGAAGATATCCAGATAATTTCCGGTTGTCCTAAAAAGGAATTTATAAAAGCCCTATTGGGAAGGTTATTTTAACCCATTTCCCACATCAAAAAAGCAACAGGATAAACCTTATACCTTTCGCATCATTAAGTTTTCCCCAAACTGTTTAAGCACAGCTTTCTTTTCTTCCGACATGTCGATGACATCCAGAACCTCAAAGGCCTTTTGGGTATAGTTTTGAATTTCCGATTTCGTATGCTTGGCAGCGCCCGTAGAAAGGAAGATACCCTTGACCGAGTTTACCTTGTCGGACACATCTTGCGGCTGAATGGAATACAGATCAAGTATTTCCTTCTGCTCCCCAGCATTTCCCAACTGTAATGCCGACAAATACAAAATGGTCTTTTTATTCTCTATAATATCACCCCCCACCTGTTTTCCGAAACTTTCGGGATCCCCGAAAGCGTCTAAATAATCGTCTTGCAGCTGAAATGCAATCCCTAGGTTCTTACCAAAATCATAAATAAGGTTTTGGTCCTTTAATGAGGCCCCTGCTATAATCCCTCCCATTTTCATCGCAGCGGCAACAAGTACCGCTGTTTTGTATTCGATCATATGCAGATACTCAGGAACCGTAACATCGTCCCTAGTCTCAAAATCCATATCATATTGTTGTCCTTCACAAACCTCAAGAGCCGTCTTACTAAATAACATGGCCAACGCCCTAAAGATTTCACTTGGGTAGTTCTCAAAAAACTGATAGGCGAGAATCAGCATAGCATCACCCGATAGGATTCCGGTATTCAAATCCCATTTTTCATGAACGGTCTTTTGCCCCCTACGCAAAGGAGCATCATCCATAATATCGTCATGTATCAATGAGAAATTATGAAAAACCTCTATGGCCAGGGCTGCATCCATGGCCTTCTTATAATCCGTTCCGAAAAGTTCGGTCGTCATAAGCGTAAGAACCGGTCGAAGGCGCTTACCACCAAGTCGTAAAATATAATTGATCGGCTCATAAAGTCGTGATGGCTCCTTGTCAATTGACTTTTGCCCTAAATAGGTTAGAAATTCTTTTCTATAAAGTTCTATGGAATACATTACAGCTAATTTTCGTCAAAAATACATCCATTTTAACAAAACCCTTTCAAAGAAATTCCATTTCAAAAACAAAAAGCCATAAATAAACCGTAAAAAAATGCAATAGTTTTGAAAAATTTCGTCTTTAAAGGGGAAGGGATGATTTAAATATTATTGAATGACTTCGACAACGGACAACCATTTTAAGCTAAAGGCATTCTTTAATGATGAATATCATGCATTGAAAGCATACGCCAAATCTAAAATCGATGATGCCGCGGATAGGGATGCTGATGATATTGTCCAGGATGTGGCCTTAAAGCTTTTTTCACAGGTCAACAGTTCTCCCATAAATAATATAGCCGGTTTTGTGTACCACTCGCTAAGGAATAGGATCATTGATATTTTAAGGAACAAAAAAGAACGGTTGTCCGTTGAAGATCAATTGGAGATACGGCTGGTCGAATTCTCTGAACTTTTCTACGGCAAATCGGACAATTCATATTCAGACCGTATGAAAAACGAACTCAAACAGGCCATTTTAAAATTGAAACCCTTATATCGAAAAATAATCTTCGATATAGATTTTGAAGGGTATAGCTATAAAGAAATTTCACAGGAAACAGGAATACCCGAAGGTACCTTAATGTCTAGACGACATCGTGCCATTGCCTTATTATACAAAGAATTGGAATCGAAAAAAGAATATAATAACTAAAACAAATTACTATGTCAGAATATATGGAGCGAAAAGTAAAAAGTAAAGTCGAAAAGTACTTCAGGGCACTATTGAAAATAGTGATTGGAGGTATTCTACTCATAGCTTTCATTATGCTATTTGGCTATATAACGATGCGTTTATGGAACTGGTTGATGCCCGAAATTTTTGGACTTGTCACCATTGACTATTGGCAAGCCATAGGCATCATTGTACTATCCAAAATCATTTTCGGTGGATTCGGCAGCCATAACAGTGCTAAGTCAAGGAAGAAAAAAATCAGAAAAAAATTCTCCTCAAAATGTACCAATGGGGGCAACAAGGATTTTTCGAAATGGAAATACTACGACCAATTCTGGGAAGAGGAAGGCAATCAGGCTTTTGAAGACTTCGTAAAACATAAAAAAGAAGGTGCTGGGCCCCAAAACGAGGCAGAAATGGGTTCCTAGCCCTAGATGATACGATGTAGTTCGTATTAAATTATCGTAAAACTTTGGAAACTTTTATTGTTTCTCAAGTTTCCGTGGTATATTTGCCCGCTTTATTGCTTAAGATACATGAGAGAGAAAATATTACATAAGGCTACAGACCTATTTCTAAACCTAGGGTTTAAGAGTGTTACCATGGATGACCTAGCGTATGAACTAGGTATTTCAAAAAAAACCATTTACGCCCATTTTGCGAATAAGACCAAATTGGTGGAAGAATGTACCAAACAATTGTTTTGTACCATCTCGCAAGACATCGATCACGTGTGTTCCCTACAAAGGAACCCCATTGAGGAAATGTACGAAATAAAAAAAATTGTGCTCTTGCATTTAAAGGATGAAAAAGCTTCACCCCAGTACCAATTACAGAAATACTATCCTAAAATCTTTGAGGACATCAAGGCCAAACAATTCGAAATGATGGAGGATTGTTTTGTTGAAAATATCAAAAAGGGAATCCATTTGGGAATCTATCGTGAAAACCTCAATATGGATTTTCTTTCCAGGATTTATTTCTCTGGGATAACCAGCCTAAAAAATCATGCCCTATTTCCTGTAACAATGTTCTCAATGACTAGTCTTATGGATGACTTTCTCGAATACCATATTAGGGGTATCGCAACACTGAAAGGACAACAAATATTGAATACAATAATCAACTCAAATCAAGAATAGATGAAAATCCGTTTTATACTGATCTTTATATTTATACTTTCAGTAAAGGGCTATGCCCAAGATCTGCCCAAAAGTTTTTCTTTGGAAGAGGCTATTGCCTTTGCTCTGGAAAATAATTATAGCGCAATCAATGCAAACAGGGATGTTTTGGATGCTAAAAAGCAGAAATGGGAGACCATCGCGGATGGTTTGCCACAAATCAGTGGAGCCATCAGTTATCAAAACCAGTTAAAGCAACCTGTTTCCCTGATTCCTGCCGAGTTTTTTGGAGGCGAAGCAGGCACCTTTCAAGCGATTACCTTCGGTCAGCCCCAACAGGCAACAGCAACTGCCACCCTGCGCCAACAAATATTCGATGGTTCATACATTGTAGGGGTTCAGGCAACCAAAACATTCCTGAATTACAGTGCCAACAATAAGGAAAAAACAGACCTTGAGGTCCGAAAGGCAGTGGTAGAAGCGTATGGCAATGTTTTATTGGCCCAGGAAAGTGTTACCATTTTAGAGAAAAACTTAGCGACTTTAGAGAAGAATCTCTTTGAAACCACCAAAATATTTGAAAATGGACTCGGTGAGGAAGAGAGTGTTGAACAACTGCAGATTACACTATCATCCGTTGACAACCAACTTAAAAACGCCATTCGATTAAAAGGTATAACCCTACAGATGTTGAACCTTTTAATAGGCATTCCCATTGAATCACCCACACAATTAACCGAAAATCTGGATGACCTTACCCTCAAACAAATAGATCTGGATTTATTGGAATCTCCTTTCGACCTTGAAAACAATGTCGATTATAAACTCGCCACCAATTTAAATGAGCAACGATCACTGGAATTAAAATTGGCCAAAAGCAGGGCCCTTCCTACCTTAAACGCTTTTGTAAACTATGGAAGCGCCTCCTACAGCGATTCCTTCGATTTTCTAAGTGGCGACCCTGAGTGGTATAATTCATCCATAATGGGTTTTGATTTGAACATTCCCATCTTTAGCTCCCTAAAACGGAGCGCCAGTACCCAAAGGGCCAAAATAGCCTTGGAAAAAGCAAAAACACAACTTACTGAAGCGGAAGAACAATTACGATTGCAATGGCAACAGGCCAAAAGTGATTATATCCTGGCCATAGAACAGTATGAGACAGCAAAAAATAACCTAGCCCTTGCAGAACGTATAGAGAACAAAAATGAAATAAAATATTTTGAAGGTTTGGCCAGTAGTTTTGAACTTCGCCAAGCACAAACCCAATTGTATTCTACACAACAAGAGTACTTGCAATCAATGGTGGCGGTAATCAATGCCAAGACTACCCTTGAGAACATTTTAAACAGCAAATCATAATCAAAAAACAGTCACAACTAAGCAACAAACCATGAAAAAAATATTTTTAACACTAATCACCCTCCTATTAGTAATGTCCTGTGGCAATAATCAAGGGAAATCCATTGATGAGTTGATCAGTGAAGGTGATTTAAAGGCTATTCGAGCTAAAAAAAGCGAAATATCCGAACAACAGAAGGCCCTTGAGGAGGAGGCTAAAAAACTCGACTCCGTAATTGCCAAGTTGGGTGGTGAAGAAAAACTGCCCTTGGTAACCACCATAACGGCCAAAAATCAAAGTTTTGTGCACTACCTAGAATTGCAAGGGGAAGTGAAAACCAAACAAAACGTACTGATCTACCCAGAAATGTCAGGTACATTGGAAAAAATCTATGTCAAAAAAGGGCAACGGGTATCCAAAGGACAGCTATTGGCCAAGATTGATGACGGTGGTTTGAGCAGTCAACTCGAGCAGCTGAAAACCCAGGCCGAACTCAACAAGACCACTTTTGAACGCCAAAAAAGGTTGTGGGACCAAAAAATAGGTTCCGAAATACAGTACTTACAGGCAAAAACAAACTTTGAGGCTTCTGAAAATACAGTAAAACAGCTTGAAAGCCAATTGGGTAAATCGACAATACGTGCACCGTTCAACGGTATATTGGATGATGTGATCAAGGATCAGGGTACCGTGGTTTCCCCAGGTCCCGGTTCTGAGGTTTTCCGTATCGTAAACCTAAGCAACATGTATATTGAGGTTGATGTTCCTGAAACCTATTTAGGTCAAATCGCCAAGGGCAAGGAAGCCGTTGTTTATTTTCCAGTGTTAGGTGATAGCGTAATGACCAAAATACGGGAAACCGGTAATTTCATCAATCCAAGCAATCGTTCTTTCAGTATTGAAATACCAGTTCCCAACAAAAATGGCCTAATTAAGCCTAACCTTACGGCAAGGGTAAAACTTAATGATTATACCAATGCCAATGCCATACTTATTCCGCAAAGTATTATATCAGAAAATGCTTCGGGAGAGCAATATGCCTATGTAAGTTCTGAGCCAAACGATAAAAATGAGGCGGTTGTAACCAGAAGTATCATAAAAACCGGCAAAACCCAGAATGGAATGATTGAGGTACTTAGTGGTATAGAAAGTGGCAATCAAATCATCAATGAAGGTGCAAGGACCGTTAAAAATGGTCAGAAAGTAAAAATCCTTAAATAAAGACGTTGAACCAATGAGCAAACAGCTAAAAAACGCCCAAAAGGAATTTGGACTTTCATCATGGGCCATCGACAACCCTTCGGTCATTTATGTCATGATCGGCATCTTCCTTTATATTGGGCTCAAATCCTATTTCGCAATGCCAAGGGAGGATTTTCCCGAAATTGTGGAAACCAAGATCTATATCAGTACCCCATATCCGGGCAATACAGCCGAGGATATTGAACGACTGATCACAGACCCCTTGGAAGATCGTTTAAAAGGCATAAGCAACGTTGTTGAGATTACCTCAACCTCCCAAGAGGATTATGCGATCATCACGGTTGAATTCGATGAGGATATTACCGTTGAGGAGGCCAAGCAAAAGGTAAAGGACGAGGTCGATGTTGAAAAGGCAACTGAAGATTGGCCAACCTTTAACAATGCGAAGGTTGACCCCAATGTTTTTGACCTGAACATTTCGGAATCCATTCCGATCATGAATGTGAATTTTACGGGGGATTATCCCGTCAGGAAACTAAAGGAATTTGCTGAACACCTACAGGATGAAATCGAAGACCTCCCCGAAATAAAGGAAGCCCAAATACGTGGAGCCCAGGACAAAGAGGTTGAAGTCGCGGTTGACATACATAAAATGATGGCTGCTAAAATCAGCTTTCAGGATGTGATCAGTGCTATTGGCAATGGAAACACAACCATGTCGGCAGGCAACTTGAAATCAGGTGGCCAACGACGTACAATCCGTATCATTGGGGAGATTGAAGACCCCAAGGAATTGGACGATTTCGTGGTTAAGTCGGAAAATGGTGCCGTTTATTTGAAGGATATTGCAACGGTTACCTTCAGTGAGGAAGACAAAACCACCTATGCCCGTGAATTTGGGCAAAATGTAGTGATGCTCAACGTTACTAAACGGGCTGGCCAAAATGCGATTTCAGCCGCAGACAAGATCAAGGCACTGGTAAAAGATCAGTTGGAAAACTACTATCCCGCCGATTTAAAGATATCAATAGCCAACGATTCCTCTACCCGTACTTTAAACCAGGTAGATGACCTTGTGAACAATATTATCTTTGGTATTCTACTAGTGGTTACCGTTTTGATGTTCTTCTTGGGGTTCCGAAATGCCCTGTTCGTTGGTTTTGCAATTCCCATGTCGATGTTCATGTCGTTTATGATCTTAAACTATTTGGATGTCTTCGTCGATGGCATGAGTTTTACCCTGAACACCATGATCCTCTTTGGAATGATCATGGGTCTGGGAATGTTGGTAGACAACGGTATCGTGGTCGTAGAGAACGTCTACCGTCTTATGGACCAAGAAGGTATGTCGCGTATAGAGGCTACAAAAAAAGGTATTGGCGAAATCGCCTATCCTATCATCATATCAACGGCAACAACAGTTGCGGCTTTTGTTCCTTTAGGCCTTTGGCCCGGAATTTTCGGCCAGTTTATGATTTACTTCCCCATTACCCTGTCGGTGGTATTGGGATCATCACTCTTTGTGGCCATTTTTATGAACTCCATGTTGGTTTCCCGTTTTATGGAAATCGGTGAAAAAGAATTAACCCTAAAACAACTTATAAGAATCAGTATCATTTTAGGCGTATTCGGAATTTTTATCTTAATCGTAGGAGGTCCTGTACGCGGTTTGGGTTCATTAATGATCCTTACAGCCATGTTGTTCTGGATCTACAAATATGTGATTAAAGGTGCCGCCCTCAGCTTTCAAAGGGTAATAATGACCCGTCTTGAGGATCTTTATGAAAAGCAGTTAAAGACCGCACTACGGGGCAATAATGTGTATTGGTACTTTGGACTGACCTTTTTACTCTTACTGATCACTTTCATGCTCTTCGGAATGTCTATTGGCAGTGGCAGGACCAAAATCGAATTCTTCCCGGACAACAAACCCAATGAGATTTATGCCTATATAGAATACCCACAAGGTACGGCTATTGAAAAAACCAATGAGTTGACCTTGGATATAGAAAAACGGGTTTATGAGGTAATCAATCAGGACAAATACAAAAAAGGGGATTTCAATTTCTTGGTTGAATCTGCCGTATCCCAAGTAGGGGAAGGCGCAGGTAACCCGTACACCGATGGTGGTTCATCAGCGGAAATGCCACATCGTGGAAAGATAACGCTATCAATGCGTGAATTTAAATATCGAGGAGGTCTCGATACCGAGGAACTAAGACAACATATACAGGATGCCCTTAGCGGTATATATCCTGGTGTCGCGATTTCGGTTGAGAAAGATGCCAATGGCCCACCAGCTGGTTATCCCATCAATATTGAATTGGAAGGAAAGGACTATGATCAACTCATCAATACCGCGGAGGACATGCGGAATTTCATCAATAGCAAGAACATTGCAGGGATTGAAGAGTTGAAAATCGATGTGAATAAAGGCAAACCCGCCATGGAAGTGGCTGTTGACCGTGAAAAAGCGGGTGAATTGGGTGTTTCGGTAGGTCAGGTAGGCTTACAATTGAGACGCTCCTTGTTTGGCGAAAAAGCAGGCGTCTATAAAAAAGATGGTGATGATTATGATATAAACGTGCGTTTCAATGAGGATCTACGGTACAATACCAGTGCGCTCTTTAACCAGAATATCATTTTTAGGGATCCCGCATCCGGACAGATCAAGGAAATTCCTGTTTCTTCCGTTGCATCGGAGCGAAATACCTCATCATTCAGCGCCATTAAACACAAAGACAACAAGCGGGTGGTAACCGTCTATTCCCAATTAAAACCCGGATTTTCCGATGCAGGGGCCATTGTAGCGGAAATACAGAAAGAGATGGAGGATTTTAGACAACTTCCATTAGACATCAAAATCGACTATACCGGTCAAATCGAAGAACAAAACAAACAAATGCAGTTTTTGGTGGGTGCTTTTTTCTCTGGTTTAGGATTGATTTTATTGATTTTGATCTTCCAATTCAGCGGGGTCTCAAAACCGATTATTATCATGATTGCCATCTTCCTGAGTTTCATTGGGGTTTTTGGTGGACTTATGATAACGGGCAAGCCCTTCGTAATCATGATGACCATGATGGGAATCATTTCACTGGCAGGTATCGTGGTGAACAATGGAGTTGTCCTTCTCGATTACACACAAATCCTAATAGATCGTAAAAAATTGACATTAGGGATAGGAGACGCAGACCTATTATCAAAAGAAGAGGTCACCGATACCATAGTAAAAGGAGGAAAAGCAAGGTTGCGACCCGTATTACTGACCGCGATTACCACGGTTCTAGGATTGATTCCCTTGGCCATTGGACTCAATATAGATTTCTTTTCCCTGTTCACTGAATTCGACCCCAAGATATACATTGGAGGGGATAATGTGGTATTCTGGGGGCCACTGGCATTGACCGTAATCTATGGTTTGATTGTTGCCACATTCCTAACCCTTATTATAGTGCCTGTGCTGTTCAGTATAGAATATAGAATGAAGATTCGGGTAAGGAATTGGCGAAATAAGCAAAAAGTACCATCGGTCTAAAATAGTTAAGCAAAATAAAATGGGCAGTCTTTCTTCTTGAAGAAGGACTGCTTTTTTTATACCATACAAAAAACGACTTCACCAAAACACCATACTCCCAACGCGAAACACCAATATACCGCATTAACCGGTGTTTTAAGACAAAACAATCAGCAAGGCCAAAAAAGTGTGGTCTTTATGTAATACCTTTGGTATTGCCCCCCTTATCCACAATTAACAATTTCAAAAAATCGAAGAACTAAAATAGCCTATAATCGCTTATACTTAGTAAATTTGCATTTTTAAAATAAATTCGATAGATGTACAGAAGTCATAACTGCGGGGAATTAAGGGAATCACACATTGACAAGGAGGTAACATTGGCCGGTTGGGTGCAAAAAACCAGGGACAAGGGTTTTGTTGTTTGGGTGGACCTTCGGGATCGTTACGGTATTACCCAGTTGATATTTGATGAGGAAAGAACTTCCCAAGAGCTTTTGGAGCAAGGAAGGAATTTGGGTCGTGAATTTGTGGTCCAAGTAAAAGGAACTGTCATCGAAAGGGCTTCAAAAAACACCAATATCCCTACAGGAAACATAGAGGTCCTGGTCAAAGAACTAACCATACTCAATACCTCCAAAACCCCTCCATTTACTATTGAGGACAAAACGGACGGTGGTGAGGACCTAAGAATGAAATATCGTTATTTGGATATTCGTAGAAATCCGGTCAAGGAGAACCTCATTTTTAGGAGTAAGGTATCTATGGAGGTGCGAAATTACCTATCGAAAGAAGGTTTTATTGAAGTAGAAACCCCTTACCTTATAAAATCGACTCCAGAAGGCGCCCGTGATTTCGTCGTGCCCAGTCGTATGAACCAAGGGCAGTTTTATGCCCTACCACAGTCACCCCAGACCTTTAAACAATTATTGATGGTCGGTGGCATGGATAAATATTTCCAGATCGTGAAATGTTTTAGGGATGAAGACCTTAGAGCCGACAGACAACCCGAGTTTACACAGATAGATTGTGAAATGGCCTTTGTGGAACAAGAAGACATCCTCGATGCCTTTGAAGGGTTGACACGACATTTATTAAAAGAAATAAAAGGAGTGGAAACCTCTAAATTTCCACGAATGACCTTCGACGAGGCCATGGCCAAGTATGGTAATGACAAACCGGACATCCGTTTTGGGATGGAATTTGGTGCGTTGAACACCGTTGCCCAACATAAAGATTTCAATGTATTCAATACTGCGGAATTGGTAGTGGGTATAGCGGTTCCTGGTGGTGCATCTTACACTCGAAAGGAAATCGATGCATTGGTAGACTGGGTGCGCCGACCGCAGGTGGGCGCCAAAGGCATGGTTTATGTAAAATGCAATGAAGACGGTTCGTTCAAATCATCGGTAGATAAATTTTATGATCAGGAAGACTTAGCCCAATGGGCTGAAGCTACTGGAGCAAAGGCCGGAGATCTGATTTGTGTACTCTCTGGGGATGCAAACCCAACCAGGGCCCAATTAAGTGCTTTGCGTATGGAACTTGCAGAACGTCTTGGACTTCGTAAGAATGATGTGTTCGCCCCACTTTGGGTCATTGATTTCCCACTGCTTGAACTCGATGAGGAAACAGGGCGATACCATGCCATGCACCACCCTTTCACATCCCCTAAACCGGGACAGATGGAACTGTTGGAAACCGACCCAGGAAGCGTTAAGGCGAACGCCTATGATTTGGTGTTGAACGGTAATGAAATTGGTGGTGGTTCTATCAGAATACACGATAAGGAAATCCAAAGTACCATGTTTAAACACTTGGGCTTTACCCCCGAAGAGGCAAAGGCCCAATTCGGATTCTTGATGGATGCCTTCCAATACGGTGCTCCCCCACATGGCGGAATAGCGTTCGGGTTAGATCGTTTAGTCGCTATTTTGGGAGGACAGGAAACCATTCGTGACTTTATCGCATTCCCTAAAAACAATAGTGGCAGGGATGTTATGATCGATGCCCCTGCTGTGATTGACCAATCACAATTGGACGAGCTCAATTTATTGATTAATGACAGTAAAAACTAAAATTCATAAGAAGCTCAATGAACTGGAATCAACGGCCATTTGTGGTAATGACATCAGTTCATCGGTTTTATATGTCTCAGCCCTAGCTATAGCATTTGCTGGTCAATACGCCTGGATTACCTTACTCATAGTATCCGTAGTCCTGTTTTTATTTAGAAAGATTTATGGGGAAGTTGTAGGTGCCCTTCCTCTTAACGGGGGTACGTACAACGCATTACTGAATACCACGAGTAAGTTTATGGCATCTTTTGCCGCTACCCTGACCATATTATCCTATATGGCCACAGCAGTGATTTCTGCCAATGAGGCCATGCATTACCTACATCACCTCTTACCCTCAATGCCCATAATCATTGCAACCGTATGTCTTTTAAGTGTGTTTGCGATTTTATCTATCATCGGCATTACGGAATCGGCCAAAGTCGCCATTGGGATTTTTATTTTCCACCTTGTTTCCTTAACGGTTTTAACGGCCTTTATCGTAGTGTTTTTGTTTCATAATGGCATTGGTACTTTTATAGATAATTGGAACTTCCCTACAAATGAGAACGGCATTTTAATAGCTATTTTTTTAGGTTTTTCCGCTTCGATGCTGGGCGTCTCGGGTTTTGAGAGTTCTGCGAATTTTATTGAAGAACAGCAAAAAGGTGTTTTTCCGAAAACATTGAAAAACATGTGGGCCATCGTCAGTGTCATAAACCCTTTGATGGCCGTATTCGCCTTGGCTTTATTTGCCATGCCCGTATTACAAAGTAGTGATTATCAAAATACACTTTTGGTGGAAATGGCTTCGCACGTCGGAGGTGACTGGATTGCCTCACTGATTTCCATTGATGCCTTCCTGGTATTAAGTGGTGCCGTATTAACGAGTTTCGTTGGGGTTACAGGATTATTGGAAAGAATGACATTGGACAGGATCATGCCACAGTTCTTTTTAAAGAAGAATAAAAAGGGAAGTTCGTATCGTATTATTATCATGTTCTTCATATTAGCGGTTTCCGTTCTTCTCATAACACGTGGTGAGGTAACCTTGTTGGCAGGGGTCTATACCATATCATTTTTATCCGTTATGGCCTTATTTGGTATTGGGAATGTTATGCTTAAAGTCAAAAGAGCAGCCCTACCAAGACCGGAAAAAGCCTCATGGCTCTCGGTTTTTGTTGCAATAATCGCTGTTTCCATTGCCCTGATCGGCAATATTATCATTGAGCCGGCAGAAGGGCAAGCCAGCAACTTAGCCGTCTTCTTGGATTACTTTATCCCATTTATCATCTTTATTATGGTTATGTTGAACAGAACCTTGGTGCTACGGTTACTGTTGAATTTTATACACTATATCTTTGACCCACTGCGCAAATTGGTTTTTAATGCGGATAAAAAGATTCTTTCTTTCATCAATGAGATAAACAACCAAGAGTTTGTCTTTTTCACCAGGGGAGACAGCATAGCTACATTGAATAGGGTTATGCTGTATATAAAGAAAAATGAGCATACCAAAAAAATCAAAATAGTACATGTACTGCGGGAAGGCGACGAAATGCCTAAAAATTTAGCTTTTGAAATTGATATACTAGATCGTGAGTATCCCGAGATAAATGTTGAATTTATTATAGAGAAAGGTGAATTCACCCCGGAATTAATTCAAAGCCTTTCCAAAAAATGGAATATTCCCGTAAATTTTATGTTTATTGGTTCCCCGAGTGATAAGTTCAATTACAAAGTTGAACAACTCGGGGGAGTACGATTAATCATATAGCCCAAATGCAACAAAAAAAGAAACTATTTACCAAACTCCTTATATGGCGGGCTAAACACATAAGCGAACGCCAATTCATATACATCCTTAGTATATTGGTCGGTTTTACTTCGGGAATAGGGGCTGTGATCCTTAAAAACCTAACCCACTTCTACCAACATTTGTTGGAAGGGAACCTGGTACGTGATTACCACCATGCTTTTTACTTCGTTTTTCCACTTATTGGCCTTGTTTTAGTATATCTCATCATAAAATATGTGATTCGCAACAAAGTAAGCCACGGTATACCCTCTACCCTGTATGCGATTTCAAAGCGAAAGGGCATTATGAAAAGATATCAAATGTTCGGGTCTATATTGACTGCCCCCTTAACCGTGGGTTTTGGTGGTTCCGTGGGTCTTGAAGGACCCTCCGTAGCCACAGGGGCCGCTATCAGTTCCAATATAGCACGTTTGTTCCATATGAATCAATCGTCTCGGAACTTATTGATAGGATGTGCGGCCGCCGGTGCATTGTCCTCTATTTTCAAGGCCCCTATTGCAGCGATTATTTTTGCCATTGAAGTCTTTAGCCTGGATTTGACCATAGCCTCTATGGTTCCCCTATTGTCGGCATCGATCTCTGCCATAATCACTTCTTATTTCTTTTTGGGGGATGATGTTTTATTACCCTTTAAGATCGAGGACAGTTTCGAGATATCGGATGTTCCCTTTTATATTATCCTGGGACTTGTCGCCGGCATTACTTCGATATATTTTACCGAAGTATATACGAGGGTACAGAATTTCTTCGATAAATTAGGCTCCCCGGGTAAGCGCTTGCTGATTGGGGGGATAAGTATCGGAGTCCTGGTGTACTTTATACCTCCGTTATACGGTGAGGGTTTTGACGTGATAAACAATCTGGTGAAAGGCCATCCTGGAAATTTCCTAAAGGACAATGTCTTCAATCTGGATCTCACGAATGTTTGGACCTTGATCATGCTTTTGGGCGGATTGGTAGTCTTTAAGATCTTTGCAACTTCCATTACCTTTGGAGCAGGTGGTGTCGGTGGTATTTTTGCCCCTACCCTTTTTATGGGAAGTATAATGGGTAATTGTATCGCCAAAATCATAAATAATATCGATTTATTCAACTTCAAGGTCTCCGAGAGTAATTTCACATTGGTAGGCATGGCCGGACTAATGGCCGGTGTCCTACATGCACCATTAACGGCTATTTTCCTAATTGCGGAAGTTACTGGAGGCTATGAA
The DNA here is from genome assembly GCF_003148665.1 of Maribacter polysiphoniae. Classification (GTDB taxonomy): domain Bacteria; phylum Bacteroidota; class Bacteroidia; order Flavobacteriales; family Flavobacteriaceae; genus Maribacter_A; species Maribacter_A polysiphoniae. The sequence continues at coordinate 46,581 of NZ_QGGQ01000001.1, forward strand.
CTTTTTATTCCCTTAATGATTGCATCAGCCATATCATACCCGATTGCAAAATATGTCCACCCCCATTCGGTTTACAACATGCAACTAGGACGCAAAGGGGAATTGATAACACACGATAAAGATCACGCGGTCCTTACCCTTATGGATATTGACAAGGTCATAGAGAATAATTTTGTGATCATACATCCTGAGATGACCTTGGGTGACATCGTACATAAAGCCGTTGTAAAATCGAGCCGTAATATCTTCCCTGTACTCAATAAGAAGGATGGGAAATTATTGGGGATTATCCTTCTGGATGATATTCGTCCGGTCATGTTCAACCAAACGCTATATGACAAGGTCATTGCCAATGATGTGATGCACTCGCCCCCGGCAATCATCAGATTGGAAAAGGATAAAATGACCGATATCATGGATAAATTTCAAGACAGTGGCGCCTGGAACCTACCTGTACTCAGGGATGGCAAATATGTTGGGTTCATAACGAAATCAAAGCTACTGACCGCCTATCGTAGAAAGTTGATTAATTTTACCAAATGAAATATGTTGTAATCCTTATTGTTCTCGCCTCACTGGGATCCATTCTCTATGGATTCAGTATTCATGAAGAACAAATTGCCTTTGGCAATAAATGTATTGGTTTCGGTACCGTTGGTATTTTCTTAGTGGCAATGCCCTTATTTCTCTACAAAGAAAGTCAAGGCAAAAAGATGAAAGATTATATGCTGACCGAGGAAAATATCAAAAAAATGCGCGGCGAAAAGGCCGAAAAGGCTGAAAATCAATGATTAATACCCATATTCACACAAATATTTCTTTGCGTCTGCCATAAATATTTTAAATTAGTGTACTAATTATTTTATTAATATCAATTGGCATGACAGGTACAGTAAAATTTTTCAATGAATCCAAAGGATACGGATTCATTACCAACGACGAGACGGGAAGCGACATTTTTGTTCACGCAACAGCATTGAATGGTGTTGAGTTAAACGAAGGTGACAAAGTGGAATACGTAGAGGAAGAAGGAAGAAAAGGATTGGTTGCAGGCCAAGTGCAGGTAATCGGTTAAAACATTCCTTTACTGATTGTATTGAAACCCCGACGTTTAATATGTTGGGGTTTTTTATTTTCAAAATCCCACTTAATTCAGGTTTCTTCGCGCTATAAAAAACCTTTTCAATAAATCCGAGGCCTCCTTTTCCAAAACACCCCCTATAATTTTGGTCTTTGGATGTAATTTGGTACCCATGGCCTTATAGCCCCGCTGGGGATCCCCAGCCGCATACACAATTTTTGATATTTGGCTCCAATACAAGGCTCCAGCGCACATTTGACAAGGCTCCAAGGTAATATACATGGTGCAATCCTGAAGGTATTTTCCGCCAAGGAAATTCGCTGCAGCGGTAATCGCCTGCATTTCGGCATGGGCCGTAACATCATTCAGTTGTTCTGTTAAATTATGGGCCCTGGCAATAATCCTATCGTGTATCACAACGATCGCCCCAATAGGCACCTCCCCTTTTTCATAGGCCATCTCTGCTTCTTGCAGGGCCTTCTTCATATAATAGCTATCATCAAAAAGTAATTCCATAATCTCAAAAATACGCTTTTGGAGGTACAGAATATAATTGTCACATATGATTTTCCCTTACATTTGCCATCTATCATGAAACTACTGGATAAAATACAATTCCCTAAAGACCTTCGTCAATTAAAAAAAGACGAACTGCCCCAGGTTGCCAATGAATTGCGAAAATTTATTATCGACATTGTTTCGGTCAAGGAAGGACATTTAGGGGCCAGTCTGGGCGTGGTAGAACTCACGATAGCCCTCCACTACATTTTCAACACCCCTAAAGATAAATTGGTATGGGATGTAGGCCATCAAGCCTATGGCCATAAAATACTTACGGGACGAAAGGATATTTTCACTACTAACCGACAATTGGGCGGTATCAGTGGCTTTCCAAATAGAAAGGAAAGCGAATATGATGATTTTGGGACAGGACATAGCTCCACAGCCATTTCCGCTGTTTTAGGCATGGCCATCGCCTCTAAACTCAAAGGTAATCCACACCGTAACCATATCGCAGTAGTCGGTGATGCTTCCATTGCCAGTGGAATGGCCTTCGAGGGATTAAACCATGCTGGGGTCACCGATGCCAATATTTTGGTGGTACTCAATGACAATGCCATAGGTATCGATCCCAGCGTAGGTGCACTTAAAAAATATTTGACCAATGTAAAAAAAGGAACGGCCAAGGATGAAAACATCTTTGAATGTCTGAATTTTGATTATTCCGGTCCTATTGATGGTCATGACCTTCCCCTGTTATTGCAAGAACTGGAGCGTCTAAAATCGGTATCAGGCCCTAAACTGTTGCATATCATCACTACCAAAGGCAAAGGATTGCAAAAAGCCGAAGAAAACCAGGTCGTTTACCATGCGCCCGGAAGGTTTGACAGGCTTACCGGGGAACTCCAGAAAAAACCGGATTCGGAACTCCCCCCGAAATACCAAGACGTTTTTGGCCATACCTTGGTAGAACTTGCCAGGAAAAATAAAAACATCGTAGGTATAACACCCGCCATGCCAACCGGAAGTTCCTTAAAATTCTTGATGGATGGGATTCCGGACAGGGCCTTTGACGTGGGTATAGCCGAACAACATGCTGTTACCCTGGCCGCAGGTATGGCCACCCAAGGACTCATTCCTTTCTGTAATGTATACTCCACTTTTTTACAAAGAGCCTACGACCAGATCATACATGATGTAGCCCTACAAAAATTACCTGTAATCTTTTGTTTGGATAGGGCCGGACTCGTTGGGCAAGACGGCGCCACCCATCATGGGGTATTTGATATTGCCTATTTGAGATGCATTCCCAATTTGATTATTTTTGCGCCCATGAATGAGTGCGAACTACGAAATATCATGTATTCGGCGCAATTGGGACTTGATCGGCCCATCGCGATCAGATATCCAAGAGGACGTGGTGTAACCATGGACTGGCGCACTTCTTTTCAGAAGATTGAAATCGGGGTTTCCGTAGAAGTAAAAAAAGGCACGAAAATTGCAGTGCTTTCCATCGGTCATATAGGTAATTTGGTAAAAAAAATCATTGCCGAATTACCGGATTCAGAAAAAATAGGTCATTACAATATGCGTTTTATCAAACCCATGGACACCAAACAGCTCCACCATATTTTCACCCATTATTCCCGTGTAATAACCATAGAGGACGGCTGTAAAATAGGTGGATTTGGTAGCTCGATTGCTGATTTTGCGAATGAAAATGACTATTCAACCAAAATCGATATTCTAGGTATCGACGATCGTTTTATCGAACATGGCACTATTGACCAACTTCAGGGAATAGTGGGTTTAGACGGTGCTTCAATCAAAAGACATATTAATGAAACCCTTAATGAACTGTAAGATTTTGCAAAAATTATTTTTCGCCCTTCTATTTATCACCTCATGTATTTCGGCTTATGGCCAGGATTCCATCCCTGAAAGCTACCCCTTGGACTCAACAACCATTGACACCGTAGTCATAAGAAGGACATTGGTCAAAATCAAAAATATTCCAAGGAGTGCCAATTTGACCAACCCCGTGATCTCCTTCAATAAAACAAAACCTTTAAAAAATAAGCCCCGTAAATTTAGGGTTCCTTCTTTTTGGACCAAAATCAATCGTTTCGGTATCAATTTCAGTGAAGTCGCCTTTGTGAATTGGAATGCTGGTGGGCAAAATTCGGTCTCAGGATTGGGCAATCTGCGTTTTGAACGAAATTATAAATTCCGCTATATCCAATGGGACAATTACCTTGAACTTCGATATGGATTAAATGCCCAAGAAGATAGAAAACTAAGAAAAACCGATGATGCCATTAAGATAAGTTCAACTTTTGGGTATCGCCGCGATACCATTACCAATTGGTATTATTCGGTAAAGGCCAATTTCAATTCCCAATTTTCCAACGGTTATAAATATCCGGACCGGGCCAATCCAATTTCCAGATTTATGTCTCCGGGCTATTTCTTTTTAGGTGCCGGTACTTCCTTTATCACTGTAAACCAAAAATTCAATCTTTATATTTCCCCCTTAACCCAAAAGGCAACTTTTGTATTGGACCAGGACTTGGCCGACAACGGTTCCTTCGGTGTAAAAAAAGCGGTTTTAGACGCTAACAACGAAGTCATTACCCCTGGGGAAAATTCCTTTATTGAACTAGGTTTTCTTATTACCAACAAATGGGAGACCGATATTGCCAAAAACGTTGGTCTTCGGCATGATTTGAGTTTATATACCGATTATCTCTCCAGTTTTGGAAATATTGATGTCGATTGGGAATTAAACCTGACCCTTAAGGTCAATAAATTCATGACCACCAATATTGGCACACATATGATATACGACGATGATATTCTTTTTGATCGTATCGTAGATGCCAGTGGTAATGAAACCCAGGCCGGAAGACCCAAAATACAGTTTAAACAATCGCTGGGCGTTGGGATTACCTATGAATTCTAAAGTTGTTTACCCATAATCTTATTATGCATGTGAACGGCGGCACTATCCGACAGGCTGGCTACATAACAACAGGTATTCAACAAGATTTCATAGATGGCCTTATCGGTTTGTTGATAGAACCCGGGCAACATATTTATCACTAGTTTATCATAGTTGGAGGCCTTCCCTGTATGTGTCCTGATCAAGGCTGTGGTATACACATCCAAAAGATCGGAAATAATCTTATACCCTGCAATTTCCTTTTCGAGCACTTCCTGCGATCTATAAATCTTATTTACGCTCAAGGCAATGATATCATCAATCTGGGCGGTATACTTGCTTTTATCCAACAGGGCCACGTCAAAAGTACCTGCCAGGATATCCTCTTCGTTTGCAACGAATACATCTATTGCATCGCTGATCAGTGTGCTTATGGCCAATGCCCGTAAATAACTGAGGCGATCCTCTTTATAGGCCAACTTATTATACTTTTTGGTATTGATGCGATCTTTGACCAGTTTTATTAAATACTCCAGGGCATAATCCTCAGAAATCAATCCTAGGTTGATTCCATCCTCAAAATCTATGATGGTATAACAGATATCATCGGCAGCCTCTACCAGAAATGTCAAAGGGTGCCTCGAAAAGGAAATGTCCTTGCCTTTTCGAGTCTGATTTAGCCCTAATTCCTCCGCTATATCCAAAAAGGCATCCTTTTCCGATTGAAAAAAACCGAATTTTTTGTCCGAAATATGTTTGGTTGGTTTTTTGGGCAACGATTCTTTGGGGTATTTCATAAATGCACCCAGGGTAGCATAGCTTAATCGGAGTCCACCCTCAACCCCTTCCCGGGATTCGGTCAAAAGTTTTAAACCATTGGCATTACCTTCAAAATCAATAATATCCTGATATTCTTTTTCGGACAGGGCTTCTTTGTATCGTGCCCCTTGGCCGGTTTTAAAATATTCGCCAATAGCCTTTTCACCACTGTGTCCAAAAGGAGGGTTTCCAATATCATGTGCCAATGCCGCTGCAGCAACAATGGCCCCGAAATCATTGAACTGATAACCATGAACATCCTTCAAATGCGGATGCTTTTCCAAAATCCTTTTTCCAGCTACCCTACCCAAACTTCTACCTACCACCGAAACTTCAAGACTATGGGTAAGTCGTGTATGTACAAAGTCGGTCTTCGAAAGGGGTATAACCTGGGTTTTGTCCTGTAAACTTCTAAATGCTGATGAGAAAATGATCCGGTCATAGTCGACCTCAAAGCCCAAACGGGTCTCATCCTGCTCTTTTCGTAATCTTTTCCCGACATCGCCATGGCGCCGTAAAGAGAGTAATTGTTCCCAATTCATTTTATATCGATAATTATCGGCAAGATACGTTTTTTTCAAAGCTCCCCTATAGTTGGTCGCACATCTATTCACTTAACATTTAGTTAATCTAGTAACCTTTATATAACCCTAACATATTTAACATTTAACATAGGACTAACCCAGCTTTTACATGCCCACAGTTTATTTGCAGCGGTATTTAATAATAGAGAAAATCAAACATGAGAAAAATTATTTTTAGTCTACTTTTATTGACTAGCGTCTTTTTAAGCGCTCAAGAAACAGGGAGTATTGCCGGTACACTTACCGACACCGAAATGAACAACGAACCCCTACCTTTTGCCAATGTAGTAATTAAAGGAACCACGAAAGGAACCACTTCCGATTTTGACGGACTTTACGAAATTGGAAATCTTGAACCGGGCACCTATACAGTGATCTTCAGTTTTCTTGGGTATGAAACCGTAGAGATCCCGAATGTAAAGGTTGAAGCAAAGAAAGTTTCCACCATAAATGTACCGATGGCAACTACGGGGGTAGCCTTGGAAGGGGTAACCGTAACAACAATTGCCCGAAAGGATTCTGAAACGGCGCTTTTGATCGATCAGAAAAAAGCCATTGAGATCAAGGAAAGTATTGGTGCTGTGGAACTCGGTAAAATCGGGGTTTCCGATGTAGCATCGGCAACCACTAAAATATCGGGCGTATCGAGTAGTGAAGCTACCGGCGATGTATTTGTTCGCGGTCTTGGGGACCGTTACCTATCCACAACACTAAACGGACTCACGGTGCCTTCGGATGATGTTGAAAAGAAAAACATTGACCTGTCCCTTTTTCCCACCCGAGTAATACGAAATGTAAGCATCAGTAAAACGTACGCCGCACAATCCTCAGCCGATCAATCCTCTGGCACCATAAACATAAGTTCCAGGGAACTTGTTGGCTCCTCGGAATTAGGGGCAAATCTTTCCACAGGAATCAATTCCAATGTGGCCAAAAGTGGTGTATATGACAATTTTAAGATTTCGCCCAATCAAAGTGATGTGACCTTTGGTTTTTACAACTCGAACAAAACCATACAACAACAAATTACCCAACAAGGTTGGAATACAAGAACACAGGAAAACCCCATGGATTATTCATTTTCCATGATTGCAGGGAAACGGATAAAAGACAAGCTATCTATCTTTTTTACAGGTTCCCACTCGAGGTCTTATGAATTTCAAAAAGGACTCTTTCGCCAGTACAGGTCCAACTTCGTTGATGACACCATAACCGATGCCACAACCTATAGCAATAAAATCGTCAACACGGCCTTATTGGACATGACGTTCTTAGCCAATGACAAGAACAAGATCAAATCGAGTACGTTCTTTGTGAATAAAATAAGTGAATCTGTATTTGAAGGCGGGCGAAATGGGGAAGCCACGATTTTTGAAGAGACCGCTCCCTCTGAAGGTCTTTTTCAGTTCGTAAGGGACCAGAACACCAAACAGACACGTTTGTTGGTTACACAGCTTATGGGGTCTCATGGGATTGGCGACAACAACACTTTGAAATGGGCAGGGGGATATAATATCCTAAATGCGGATGAACCGAACAGGATCAGAAACGAAGTGAACTGGGACCCCAACAATGTTGAACCTGACTTTGATGTTCAGCTTGGTAGAAATGGTGGTTTTCAACAAAGAAAATCGAGTCAATTTATTGAGGATATCGAATACAACGGCTACATTAAAGATGTTCTGGATATTATCAAGGATGAGGATAATGCAAAGACTTTCAAGGTCGAACTGGGCGTATCCTACAGAAACAAGAAACGTGACTTCAGTTCGGAATTCGTAGGTGTCGAAGAAACCTCCACCAACGCCGTCAATCCGTCTTCAATCGATAACATTGGAAGTATCTTTCAACAATCCAATTTTGATAGCGGCCTGCTCGAACTCAATTTATTGGGGTCAAACGCCAACGATGAACGCAAAGACATCTATACCGGGGAATTGGAATCAAAAGCGGCATTCGCAGATTTTAACGTTGGTCTGGAGAAATGGAATTTCAATGCCGGTCTTCGGTTTCAAAAAGATGGGATAAAAGTCAAGTACGATATAGGAAACTTATTCCCAAGGGAAGGGGAAAGCTTTCAAGAATACAACAATCTGTACCCAAGTCTTAACATTAAATACTCGCTCAACGAATTACACGCCTTAAGGCTTGCCGTAAGCAAAACCTTGACCCTTCCTGAATTCAAGGAGGTCTCCCCTTTTGAATATGTATCACCAACGAGTCAGGTAATCCGTGGTAACGTAGATCTTAGGGCCTCCAAGAACTTAAACTATGATATTAAGTGGGAATATTTCCCTTCACCCACCCAATTGATTTCCGCCTCTATTTTTTATAAAGACATTTCAGACCCTATCAACAAAGTAAGGGACAGAGGGTCTGCCGGAGTGTTCTCATACTTCAACTCCGCAGAAAAAGCAGAAGTATTCGGACTTGAGGCCGAAACCAAGGTAGACTTGATCAAACCAACCATCAATGAAGAAGATGGTACCCCTAGTGGACAAAACTTGAACATGGTGTTTAATGCAACACGTATGTGGCATTCACAGGATTTAAAAGAAATTTACAAGGACGATGGGACATTATTGAGAACCTTTAGGTACAAGGGTATTGAAAAAACAGACCTACAGGGTGCCTCTGACTGGATTTTCAATACAAGTCTCAATTATAATACAATAGGCAAAAACCCCTTCTCCGCTTCCTTAAATGCCAACTACGCCTCAGACAAGATTTATGCTTTGGGCGTACCTACGGACCAATCGAATCGAGATATCTTTTACGATGATGCCATTATAGAAAAAGGATTTGTGGTGCTCAATGCTGTTATCAGCAAAATAATTGCCAAAAAATGGAAAATAACCCTAGTGGGCAAAAACCTCCTCAACCCGGAAATAGAACAAACACAGCGTATTTTGAAAAATGTCGCTGAAATAGCCTCGGACCCCACTGCCAATCGAATTGAAGTTGATGAGACCGTAAGTTCCTACACGACCGGTGTCGGACTAAGCTTAGGTCTCAGTTATCGTTTTTAATGAATCACAAACAACAATAAATATCTAACAAATTCTAAATCCAATAGTATGAAAACGAAAATTTTAAGATTAACAATGGGTCTAATGGCCATTACCTCCTTGTTTCTTACAAGTTGTAGTAGCGACGACGGAGGCACCGATCCAGGAGAAGAAGCCACCTGTTCCGACGGCAAGATGAACGGGGATGAGACCGGCATCGATTGTGGTGGCTCATGCACCGCCTGTGAAGACACAAACCTTACGGGGTCATTAACTGAAGATAGGACTTTGGATGCCAGTAAAACATATACCCTTACCACAACCTTTAGTATTGAGTCAGGAGCTACACTTACGATCCCTGCAGGTACTAAAATTATTGCAGACGTAGAAAGTGGGGATGAGACAAGTACCTATATCGTAGTTCAAAAAGGAGCCAAAATCAATATTCAAGGTACTTCCTCAAATCCGGTCGAGATGACCTCTGAGAATGAATCTGCCGGTGACTGGGGTGGTTTGGTAATTGCGGGTAATGCAACCACGACCGAAGGTTCCGATGCCACTGCAGAGGTTGGCCAAATAAAATACGGGGGTAGTACAGACACCGATAATTCTGGTTCCATAAGCTATTTAATCATACGATATGCCGGTGCCCAGATCAATCCCGATTCACAGTACAACGGACTTACACTTTATGCCGTAGGTTCCGGGACAACTATAAATAATGTTGCCTTGATAGACGGTAAGGACGATGGTGTTGAATTCTTCGGCGGTACGGTTTCCGCTTCTAACTTCTACTTGGAAAACAACGAGGATGATGCCGTTGACTGGACAGAAGGTTGGAGTGGTACTTTGACCAATACCTATGTTGTACATACCGTTGATGGTTTCTCTACCGCCGTTGAAGCCGATGGTGAAAACGGAAATCCGACCTTAGCCAACTTTACAGCGGTTTCAACCGTAGGTGGTACAGCCTTACAGTTCAAAAAGACTTCCGGCGCCACTATCACTGGACTTTCTTTAGCTGGGTATGACACAACCGTAGATATGAAAGACGATGGACCTTTGGCCAACGTACAAATAGATGGGGCCGACGCTAACCCTGAATTAAGCTACATAGCAACCCCTACTGTTGACATTGAAAGATTTGCTTGGGTCAATTCTTCCACAACAGCGGAAACTTCAATTTTAACTGGCTCTTTAACTAGTGAACTTACCTTAGACGCTGAGATAAAATACTTCTTGGATAGTACTTTTAGTGTAGAGGCTGGCGGTAAATTGATTATTCCGGCAGGAACTGAAATCGTTGCCGATGTTGAGAATGGTGATGAGACCAGTACATACATCGTTGTACAAAAAGGTGGTCAAATCGACATCCAAGGTACTGAATCCAGTCCCGTCATAATGACTTCCGCCAATGAAAACCCTGGCGACTGGGGTGGTTTGGTAATCGCAGGAAAAGCGACAACTACCGAAGGTACAGACGCTACCGCCGAGATTGGACAGATTAAATACGGTGGATCTGATGATACCGACAATTCCGGTTCTATCAAATACTTGGTCATCAAATATGCAGGTGCACAGATCAATCCTGATTCACAATACAACGGACTTTCACTTTATGCCGTAGGTTCAGGGACAACTATTGACAATGTTGCCTTGATAGACGGTAAGGACGATGGTGTTGAATTCTTCGGTGGTACGGTTTCCGCTTCTAACTTCTACTTGGAAAACAACGAGGATGATGCTGTTGACTGGACAGAAGGTTGGAATGGTACTTTGACCAATACGTATGTTATACATACCGTTGATGGTTTCTCTACCGCCGTTGAAGCCGACGGTGAAAACGGAAATCCGACCTTAGCCAACTTTACAGCGGTTTCAACCGTAGGTGGTACAGCCTTACAGTTCAAAAAGACTTCCGGCGCCACTATCACAGGACTCTCTTTAGCTGGGTATGACACAACCGTAGACATGAAAGATAATGGTCCTTTGGCCAATGTTCAATTAGATGGGGCTGATGCAGATCCAGCTTTACCTTATATCGCAACTCCAACTGTGGATATTGCAGCCTTTGCCTGGGTAAATTCGGAAACTGAAATCGAAACAAGTGTTTTGTCGGGAAGCCTTTCTACAGATTTAACTTTGGATGCTGACATTACGTATTACTTAGCCGAAACATTAAGTGTTGAGTCAGGTGCCACATTAACCATTCCAGCAGGAACCTCAATAATCGCCGATGTCGAAAGTGGGGATGAAACCAGTACGTATATCGTTGTTCAAAAAGGTGCCAAAATCGATATACAAGGCACTGAAGCCAGTCCAGTAGTGATGACTTCCTCCAATGAGGCCCCTGGTGATTGGGGTGGATTGGTAATCGCTGGGAATGCGACAACCACTGAAGGCACTGATGCAACTGCAGAGGTGGGACAAATTAAATATGGGGGCACGGTAGATACCGATAACTCTGGTTCCATTAGCTATTTAATCATACGTTATGCCGGGGCACAGATCAATCCAGACTCTCAATACAACGGCCTTACACTATATGCCGTAGGTTCCGGGACAACTATCGAAAATGTCGCCATGATCGATGGCAAGGATGATGGCGTTGAATTTTTCGGTGGAACTGTTTCGGTTTCCAATTTCTACTTCGAGAACAACGATGATGATGCGATAGATTGGACAGAAGGCTGGAGTGGTACTTTGACCAACGCCTATGTTCTACATACAAATGCCGGTTTCTCAACTGCAGTTGAAGCTGACGGCAGCAACAACAATCCGAAACTCGTAAACTTAACCGCAGTTTCTACCCAAGATGGTACTGCATTACAGTTTAAAAAGACTTCTGGAGCAACCATAACCAATCTTTATCTTGAAGGTTATGCCACTTTGGTTGATATGAAAGATTCCGGTCCTTTGGCCAATGTACAGATTGATGGTGCCGATGCTACCGTCGCTGGCCCTTATAACTCAGGAACGAAAGTTGACATTACTCTGTTTGATTGGGCTACTGGAAACTAAGCCACAATTAAATACCACTGAAAGCCCTGACGAATTAGTCGGGGTTTTCTTTTTTGCAGTACATCTGTGGGCGTTTTAAATACAAGTGAACCTGCAAGATATTAACCTAAACCTTTATATATAACCTTCCCATAACATTCAATTAACCTTAGTCCGTTTTATTTGCAGTCAATTTTTAACCCATGAAGAAACTAACTTCTATTCTTGCTCTATTTATTACCCTTGGTGTTTGTGCCCAAGAAAAAGGCGCTATTTCCGGAAAAATAATGGACTTGGAAATCGAAAACGAACCCATGCTATTGGCAAATGTGCAAATTAAAGGGGGTTCCAAAGCAACACAGACCAATTTTCATGGGAATTTTGAACTGAAAGATATTCCCGTAGGGCAACATACTTTAATCGTCAGCTATGCCGGTTATGAAAAATTAGAGATACCCGTACAGGTCGAAAAAGATAAGATTGCAGAAGTTAATGGCGGTTTGTCGCAGAAAACATTATTTGGGAGTGATATGGCCATTACTAAAACCATACAAAAAGAATTTACCAGAGGACCAAGTTTAAGGTAAGACGCATATTTGATATAAAAAAACATCCCGCTTTTGGCGGGATGTCTTCGTTTTGATTGGTTAAATTATCGTCAATTCTTTGCTAGTCCTTCTTTTTTAACACCGTCGACACTAGCAATCTCGTTATTGCTATATCTTACTTCCTTCATTTGATCACCGACCCAAAATGTCCATTTCCCTACTTTACGCCCATTTAAATAGGCGCCTTCAGAAATCTTTTTACCTTCTTCGTTAAAACTTGTCCATTCCCCATGTAACTTTCCATCAAGGTTAAAAGTCCCTACTTGACTTACAATTCCATTGTCATGAAAATAAGTAGCTTCTATCAATTCGGTTTCTTCATTTAAACCGACCTTATTTTCTTGTTGGGCATATGCAAATGACGTTGCCAATAGTACGGTTAGGAGTATTAAAATGTTTTTCATGATCGATCTTTCTTGTAATGACTAGTACGAAGATACGTTTTTTTTACGTTCACTTAACGTTTACTTTACATTAAAAACGATCGCCTTATGACTTCATTATTTTCCAATTACCCATAAAATGGGCCCATTGAACCAAATAACCCATTGCAATACCCTTTCATAAGTACCACAATAATGGATTCCTTTTTCAGCCAAATCCATTGCTTAACGTTTAGAAAACATTATCTTGACACGGTATGGGTTCCATACCGCGCAAAACCATTAACGCAATGAACTTCAGACATATAACCGTATTGTTTGTTTTCCTAGGGACCATTATTTCCTATTCACAAGAGACAAATGCGCCTAAATTTGGCAAAGGCCTATTTAACCTTGTTGGAAAAGACAGTACGTGGAGCATGAAAATCGCTGCACGTATGCAGTTTCTCTCAACCAATACCTGGAATAAGGGTGATGACGATAATTGGGTCGATCCAGAGCAAAATTTTCTGGTGCGTAGGGCTCGACTAAAATTCAATGGGTTTGCCTATACGCCAAAACTTAAGTACAAACTCGAACTGGGACTATCCAACCGTGATATTTCAGGTGCCTCCACCTATACCGGCAATGCCCCTAGATATATCCTCGATGCCGTCATTATGTGGAATTTTTATGAAAATTTCGAATTATGGGTGGGTCAGACCAAACTGCCCGGAAACATTGAGCGGGTCATTTCCTCAGGAAACCTGCAACAGGTAGATCGATCTTTGGTCAATAGTAGATTTAATATTGACCGTGACCAAGGAATTCAATTACGGCATCATTTCTATGTAAAGAACAACTTTTTGATTCGGGAAAAATTCGCCATCTCCCAGGGGGAAGGTAGAAATATCACCAGTGGCAATTTGGGGGGCCACCAATATACCACGCGTTTGGAATTATTGCCTTTCGGAACCTTTGAAGGGAATGGGGAATACAGTGGCAGTGACCTACAAAGGGAAACGAAACCGAAGTTAATGCTTGCCGCGACCTATGACAGTAACCAAAATGCAGTAAAGACAAGAAGCAACCAAGGCTCCTATATGACCAATGATACCGGTTTTTACGAAACCAATATCAATACTTTCTTTTTAGATGCCATGTTCAAGTATCAGGGCTTTTCATTAATGGGCGAATATGTACATCGGGATGCCAAGGATCCCATTGCTAAAAATTCGGATGGCACATTAACGGGTGATGAAGTACAAGTGGGCCATGGACTTAATCTACAAACAGGATATCTTTTCCGTGGCAATTGGGAAGTGTCTGGCAGGTACACCGAAATCAACTTGGACGAGGCCATTACAGGAAGAAATCCTGAAACCCAATATACTCTTGGTTTTTCTAAGTATATTGTTGGTCATAAACTGAAGGTTCAGACCGACTTAAGTTATTTGTCAGTAGATGGTGGATCGGACAGGATAATGTATCGCTTGCAATTAGACGTTCATTTTTAATTTAAAAAAGGGATATACGAATATAAAAGTTTAAGTGATTGAAGATGTTTTCCTGAAATCCATTTCACATCCAAAATGTGGAAATCGTTTTATTGAAATATTTTTTATCCGCAACATATAGTATTGATTTAACATATTCATAACATTTTGGTAACTTTAGACCATAGGGTTAAGGCTATGTTTACGCCGTTACTTTCAAAAGTTCTTTTATGGATAACATTTACTTTTTAATGATCATAGCACTGGCCATTTTAGCCATAGCGGATCTCGTTGTAGGGGTTAGTAATGACGCCGTTAATTTCCTGAATTCCGCACTTGGTTCCAAGGCCATCTCCTTTAAAACCATAATGATCGTGGCCAGTTTGGGTATCGCATGTGGTGCTGTATTCTCCAGTGGACTAATGGAAGTTGCTAGAAAAGGTATTTTTGTGCCAGGGGAATTTATGTTCAGTGAAATCATGATCATATTCATGGCCGTTATGATCACCGATATTCTCTTGCTCGACTTTTTCAACACCTTGGGCATGCCTACCTCCACGACCGTATCCATTGTTTTTGAATTATTGGGTGCAGCGGTTGCCATGGCCCTTATCAAAATAGGCATGGATGGCGGTTCATTTTCAGAGGTCGTTAATTATATCAATACAACAAAAGCCACCGAAATTATACTGGGTATTCTATTGTCCGTGGTTGTCGCCTTCTCGGTCGGGGCCTTGGTCCAATATGTATCCCGTCTTTTGCTATCCTTCAATTTTGAAAAAAAAGCGAATTGGGTAGGATCTGTATTTGGAGGATTCGCCTTGGCAGCGATTACCTATTTTATCTTTATCAAAGGATTGAAAGGAACGGATTATTATGCTGAAATCAAACCCATGATCGAAGGCAAGACTGCTATTATCATTGCCTTATGTTTTATAATTTGGTCCCTCTTATCCTATGTTGTTATTGCCGTTTTCAAAAAGAACATATACAAACTCATTATTGCGGTAGGGACTTTTGCCTTGGCATTGGCCTTTGCCGGTAATGACCTTGTTAATTTTATTGGGGTACCTATTGCGGCCTATCAATCCTATGAGGCTTGGGTCATCTCAGGAGTACCAGCCAACGAATTCGCCATGGGCGTTTTAGGCACAAAAGTACCTACCCCTACCACTTTTCTTCTTGGTGCCGGTTTGATAATGGTCTTGACCTTATGGTTTTCCAGCAAGGCTAAAAAAGTAGTGAAAACCTCCATCGACCTTTCTAGTCAGGCAGAGACAAAAGAACGTTTTAATCCGAATTTCTTGTCCAGAACCTTGGTCAGAACTACGATATTGGCTGCAAAATATACGGCAACCGTTATTCCGAATTCCCTTCAAACCCGTATAGACCAACAATTTACGAAACCCGTTATCAAACTCCCGAAAGGCAAGGAACATGAACTTCCTGCGTTCGACTTGGTGCGGGCAGCTGTCAACCTCATGGTAGCCAGTGTACTTATTTCGATCGCGACATCAATGAAACTACCCTTATCAACCACCTACGTGACCTTCATGGTCGCCATGGGTTCTTCCTTGGCGGACAGGGCATGGGGTAGCGAAAGTGCCGTTTACAGGGTCGCTGGAGTACTTAATGTCATTGGAGGATGGTTCTTTACCGCCCTGTGTGCTTTTATTGCTGCAGGGACTGTTGCCTATTTGATCCATTTGGGTGGTAGCGCCATGATTGCGGTCTTATTATTATTGGCCATTTTACTATTGACACGGAACTACATAAAACACACCAAAAAATCAAGGGAAGTTAAAGCTGAGGATAGTCTGAGTAAGGCTGAGAGCCAATCTATCCATGGGGTTATAGAAGAAAGTGCGGATAACATTTCAAAAGCACTTAGGCGGGTAAGTAAAATAAACCAAATTACCATTAATGGATTGATCAATCAAGATCTCGATGCGTTAAAAAAGGCAAAAAAGACCGTAGTAAAACTTGAAAATGAAATTGAGGAACTTCAGAATGATATTTTCTATTTCATCAAAGATCTGGACGACTCCTATTTAGGGGCCAGTAAATTCTATATCGATGTTATCGGAAGCATTCAGGACGTTGCACAATCATCTAGCCTGATAGCAAAAGTCAGCCATAAACATGTTAACAACAACCATAAGGCCCTAAAGAAAAAACAAGCTGAGGAATTGTTGTACATCAACGAGAAATTGGTGCACTTATGTTCTGAAATAGGCAAAATATTCGATGCGCGTTCCTTTCATGATATAAAACCCAATATTCTCCAAGAAAAGCAGGATTTGTTGGCCTACGTTAAGGAATCCATCCAAAAACAGGTGGAACGTACAAGATTTGAGGAATCGAGTCCTAAGAACACGACCCTCTACTTTAATATTTTATTGGAAACCAAAGACCTTATCAAAGCGAACATGGATATTCTAAATCTTTATTTTGAAGAACATAGAAATAGCACAATAGGTCAGGAACCGATAGATTGAAAATAAAAAAACCAAAAAACGATACTTTCTTATTTTCGAACTTCCAACAAAGTGTCGGTTTCCCCATATAACAACTCCGCCACTTCGATCAATTTTTTGACAATATCGTTAACATGATCGTTGTCATTTACCAATGAAGAAGCCATATCAACGGTTATCAAATCGTTCCGAATCAGTTTGTTTATCGATTTTGTGCTTTGGTGCTTGCCTTTTCTAGCTTCCTCCTTAAGCACCAATAATTTTGAATACTGGGCTTCCCGGTCCACTTCTTTTCTGAACAAATAGATAACGCGTAAAACTTTTACGATCTTCTTCCTGAACTTATCATACTCTTTACTAATATATTTATTGTCGGAATTTAGATAGTAGGACACATTCCTACCCAGTTCACGAACATCCTCGATAATCTCTACCATCTTGCGACTTGCGATCCTTATCTCGGATAACCGCGTATTCTGCACCTTGGTCATCTTTAAATCACTTTGTGCCGTAGTAGCATATCTTATGATTTCGCCATAGATGGTTTTTACCTTGCTCGAATACAATTCCCTTACATTGGTTTTAAAATCCTCCTTAGAGCCCTTAACAATCTCTTTTATCCCTATGTTTGATATAATCGCTTCCCGATGGATATTAAGTCCATGGGCTACGATTTCAAAAATTGCATTTTCGTACAAATACTTTGCCTCATTGATCAATGATACGATTACGCCAGAGGGAAATTGTAGTACGGTCTCGTTCAAGAACTTGGGCTCATCGATATCCTGACCCACTTTTTCCTTAAAGAATACCAGTAAAAAGTGTTCCAGTTTTTTAATGAAAGGAATCATGATAAGCACCCCTAAAATATTGAAAATAGTATGGAAGAGAGCTAGTTTCAAAGTATAATCAGTAGTGGCTATCCCTACCACCTCGGACAATATATTAACCAGATCCGCCAACGGGTAAATAAAGACCAGTGCCACCAAACCCGTCACTAGATTGAAAATTAAATGTGCCCCTGCCAAACGTCTTCCAGCCACATTGGACCCCAAGGACCCCAATACCGCGGTAATGGTTGTACCCACATTCGCCCCAATGGCCAATGCCAAGGCATTTTCATATTCGATCTGGCCTGCAGACAAGGCGGCCAAAATCAGGGCCAAGGTGGCACTACTCGATTGTAGTATGGTGGTTACCAATATTCCCAGACCTGTATACACCACCACTCCCCAAAACCCGGGAATGGCATATTGGGTCAAATCGATATAGGCTTTGAAAACATCAAAACCCTCTTTCATGTAGTGAATACCAAGAAAGAAAAAACCTAAGCCCGCCAAGACATTGCCCAAACCCTTAAATTCAGCCTTCTTTTGAAAAGAAAAAACAACCCCGAATACGAGCATGGGCATCGCCAAAGCGGAGATCTGCAATTTCAATCCAAATACAGCGACCAACCAAGCCGTGGCCGTAGTACCGATATTCGCCCCGAAAATCAACCCAAGACCACCGTTTAATGTAATCAATCCTGCACTAATGAACGAAATGGTAATTACCGAAACCAAGGAACTCGATTGGATTAAAGCCGTAACCACGGCCCCAACACCAATACTCTTATATAGTTTATGGGTAGCCCGTTTTAAAAGGTTTTGCAGGGGGCCTTTGGTAAAGACCCTAAAACCTTCTTCCAACATGATCATCCCAAATAACAGGATGGCCACACCCGCCCCTATGGTCTTTAGATTGGAATTAATCAACAAAAGCACTGCCAATATTCCCAGCAAAATATAAAACAACAATTTTTTAAACAGCCCCATGCCAATGTATTTTAACAACTTTGAAAAATTAGGGAATATAATCAATGGTTGAAAAATCACAAATACAGCGACCTTTAATTTCCATGAATCCCTTGAAACCACCATAAAACCCATGTATCCCAAGAGACGATATTACCCTTAAGTAAATATAATGTTAATTTTATGTTATTCGAAAAGCCCGGATTCTTTACACAAATGGGGCTAAAAACCAGTTTCTATTGATCATCTTTTTCATTATCCCCGAAAATATAGATCAAGAATCAAAAAAAACAGGAAATCAATAAAAAGAATAAAATACAGTATGAACTGAAATTCATAACGTTAAGATCACATTTGCCTATAATATTTGCAGTACGTTTGCATGTTTCCTTGAATAGTTATGTATGGATAATATTTACCTTCTGATGATTATTGCACTGGCTTTCCTAGCCGTTGCTGATTTGGTTGTAGGCGTTAGTAATGATGCCGTGAACTTTTTGAATTCCGCCATTGGCTCAAAGGCCATCTCCTTTAAAACCATTATGATCGTTGCCAGTGTTGGTATCGCTCTTGGTGCCATATTCTCCAGTGGGATGATGGAGGTAGCCAGAAAAGGTATTTTCAACCCAAGTGAATTCATGTTCAATGAAATCATGTTCATTTTCATGGCCGTGATGATTACCGATATTCTTTTGTTGGATTTCTTCAACACCTTGGGCATGCCCACCTCGACGACGGTTTCAATTGTTTTTGAACTCTTAGGGGCAGCTGTCGCCATGTCTATGATCAAAATATGGGATAGCGGCGGTGACTATACCAATGTGCTGGATTATATAAACACTTCAAAAGCCCTGGAAATAATACTGGGTATTTTGCTTTCAGTCGTTGTTGCATTTACCGTGGGTGCCATGGTGCAATGGATCTCCCGTTTGCTATTGTCTTACAATTTTGAGAAAAAGGCCAAATGGGTCGGCGCCTTATTCGGAGGCATTGCCCTTTCCGCCATCACCTACTTCATTTTAATGAAAGGCATCAAAGGCACCACTTATGCCAGTCAGTCCTTTGATTTGATCGGTGGTATGACCATAAGTGATTTCTTGGAACAAAAGGTTTGGTTTCTGATCCTCGTGAATTTCACGATCTGGTCTATCCTATCCTTCTTTTTAATGACCCTTGCTAAAGTCAATATTTACAAACTGATCATTGGCGTTGGCACTTTTGCCCTGGCCTTGGCCTTTGCCGGCAATGACTTGGTGAATTTCATCGGGGTACCTATTGCTGCCTTCCAATCCTATGAAGCATGGTCAGCCTCCGGGGTTGCCGCTACCGAATTCAGTATGGCCATACTTGCCAACAAGGTTCCTACCCCAACTTTACTGCTGTTCATTTCCGGTATGATCATGGTAGCCACATTGTGGTTTTCGAAAAAAGCACGTCACGTAGCCGATACTGAAATAAACCTTTCCAGGGAAGGTGCCTCAAACGAACGTTTTGAGCCCAATGTACTTTCACGTGGCATTGTGAGGCTTTCCATACTTATGTCACAACTAACATTGATCTTTCCTAAATCAGTAAGAAAAAAGGTAGATGCACGTTTTAAAAAACCAGTAATACACCTTTCCAAAGATAAAAGCTATGAGCTACCTGCCTTTGATATGGTGCGGGCTGCCGTGAACTTAATGGTTGCTGGCATCCTAATTTCGATAGCCACCTCCTACAAACTTCCTTTATCCACAACCTATGTCACTTTTATGGTGGCCATGGGAACATCATTGGCCGATAGGGCGTGGGGACCAGAGAGTGCCGTATATAGGGTTGCAGGTGTCTTGAATGTCATCGGGGGATGGTTTGGAACCGCAATTATTGCCTTTGTTGCCTCAGGTGCCATATTGACCATTATCAGTTTTGGAAAAGGCGCTGCGCTTGCCGTACTATTGTTCGCGGCTATTTTGTTGCTCATAAGAAGTTATATTTCCTATAACAAAAAATCAAAGGAAATAAAGGCGGAAGATAGCCTACGTAAAGCTGAGAGCAGTTCTATACAAGGCGTTATCGAAGAGAGTGTACACAATATCGCCAATGTGATCAAGCGTACCAACAAGATCTATACGAACTCTATCAACGGACTTGCCCGACAAGATCTTGATCAACTAAAGAAAGGGAAAAAACAGGTCTATAAACTGTCTAAGGAGATTGATGAACTTAGGGATAACATATTTTACTTTATCAAAAACCTTGACGAAACCAGCATAGGTGCCAGTAATTTCTACATTACAATTCTAGGAAATCTGACTGACATCGCCCAATCCCTTGATTATATTGCCAAAATATGCCATAAGCATGTCAATAATAATCACAGTAAATTAAAATACAACCAAATAAAAGAGTTAAAACAAATTGACCAGGAATTGGAAACATTGTTCAATAACACGAAGGAAGCCTTTGATAACCGATCTTTTGAGAGGATGGGCATTCTCCTTCAGAACAAGCAAAATCTCTTTGACATGGTCACCGAAAAAATACAAAAACAAGTAGCACGGACTAGGACCGAGGAATCGAGCCCTAAGAATACCACCCTATATTTTTCATTGTTATTGGAGACCAAGGATCTCTTGAAAAGCACAATAAGCCTCATGGAATCATACTACAATGAACACGACAGTAGTGTTAAACCTGCCAGACTTGATGAATAAGTTCTTTCGGAGACCACCAAAATGTCTATATTGGGCAAAATTGCCATAAGGCCAAGGTCGACGTTGACATAATCAATCATATACCAACCGGATTATTCGTCGCGATTGCCAACAGGATTTACATTTGCCATGCATGCGTTCTGCACATCAAATTTTTATCCTGGCCAATTTTGGATTTTTATAAAAAAACGAATAAATGAAAAGGTTTCTCCTAACAATGATCGTAATGGTTGGTTTACAAACTGTCACGGGCCAAGATTTAACTTCAACCCAATTACTGGATAAAGCCATCGCCTATCACGATCCAAATCAACTCTGGAACCTGTTTGCTGGCAAATTGTTCATTACACTACAATATGCCGATGGTAAAGAACGCCAAAGTGAAATCGAAATAAACCTTCCCAAGGAATATTTTAAAATAACCACCTTTCGGGAAGACGATATAGTGCTAGAGCTTATGGTGGAGAAAAACGATTGCACCTTAAAATTAAACGGCGAGACCACCATCTCCGATGAAGATAGAAAGACCTATCGGTTAAGCTGCGAACAAACACTGAAGACGAAGGACTATTACACCTATCTCTATGGCCTTCCCATGAAATTAAAAGACCCGGGAACAATCATAGACCCCAACGTTGAGACAAAAACCTTCAAGGGCAAGGAATACTTGGTCTTAAAAGTGAATTACGAGGAAGGTATAGGCAAAGACACTTGGTATTTTTACTTTGACCCCACTACTTATGCCATGGAAGTGTATCAATTTTATCACGATGAATCAAAAAATGATGGGGAGTATATTCTTCTAAGTGATGTTGAGAATGTGGCCAGTATGAAAATACCCAAGACAAGGGCTTGGTATACCAATAGTGATGACAGACTTTTGGGTATCGATATTCTAACAAAGGCAGAACCCTTAAAATAATCAACGACCATACTGTCGGGATAACCGCCAAGTATTATAAAATCAAACCCAAAACAGCGGTAAACGAATTAAAATATAAGGAAACGAGGCACTACGGAATTACCTCAAAGGGATTCTCCCATTGACTAACCCTATTGGCAAAAGAGGACTTTCTATCGATAAAAATTCATCTCATCCATATAGCGCCAAACCTCATAGGGCAACAAAGGTTTGATGTTCTTGCCCTTCTTATGGTTTTTGCGAATGAAGGTCGATGAAATCTCCATAATGGGTGCATCTACATGATGTATCCTTGGATGTCCCTTAAACTGATGGTCTACCTTCCCTTCCGAAACCCTGGGGTATACATAAATGGAATAGTTTTCGAGAATGACCCCATAATTTTTCCACTTGTGGAAACCCTTTAGATTGTCCTCTCCCATAATCAAGGAAAAGTCATGATCATTCCCATACTGCTCCCCTAAATGGACCAACGTATTAATGGTATAGTTCGGTTGCGGCAAATCAAACTCTATCTTACTTGGCTTCAGTTTGGGATACTCTTTCGTAGCTTCAAATACCATTTGGTATCTATGATGGTTGTCCAACAGGGTTTTCTTGGTCTTAAACGGACTCATTGGCGTGATAACAAACCATATTTCATCTAAATCGGAGAATTCCACCATATGATTGGCTATTACCAAATGGCCAATATGTATGGGGTTGAATGTACCGAAATATAACCCGACCTTTTTCATTTTCACCCTTCGGTTTTGGAAGTTTTTGCCCCCACATATTCAGCGACTAGATTCTTTGCCTCTATCAGGGCCGTATCCAAATCGTAATTCTTGATTACCTTATCGAATTGGGGTGCTGTAGCCAACTCTACCGAAGCTTTTGCAATACGCATATTGATTTTATCATCACTTTCCGTACTTCGTTTTTTCAAACGAATCTTAAGTTCGTCAACACTGGGTGGTTTAACAAACACAGCAAGTGTCACATCGGGATATTTCTTTTTGATCCGTAGTCCGCCGACCACATCAATATCAAAGATCACATTCTTGCCTTCAGCCCAAAGTCGTTCGACTTCAGTCTTTAGGGTGCCATAGAAGTTATCCCTATACACTTCCTCCCATTCAAGGAAATCATCATTTTTTATGTGTTTCTTAAACTCTGAAACAGTCATAAAATAATAATGTTCCCCGTTTTTCTCCTTGCCCCTGCGTGGCCTAGATGTGGCCGATACCGAAAAAGCCAGGTTCAACTCGGGCTGTTCCAATAAGTAACGTACAATCGTGGTCTTACCACTACCCGATGGGGCAGAAAATATGATCAGTTTACCTCCTTCCATCACAAAACATTAAGCATTTGTTCTTTTATTTTTTCTAGCTCATCCTTCATTTGTACAACGAGTTGTTGCATAGGAGCAAAATTGGCCTTTGAACCAATAGTATTGACTTCCCTGCCAATTTCCTGGCTAATGAACCCTAATTTTTTACCATTACTGTCTGAGGACTTCAAGGTTTTGGAGAAATAATCAAGATGATTGGCCAAACGCACCTTCTCCTCGGTGATATCATACTTTTCCAAATAATAGATCAGCTCTTGTTCAAACCGGTTTTCATCCACTTCGGCTTTTAGGTCCGAAACTGCTTTTTCCAATCGTTCACGAATAGTTGCCTGTCTTTGGGGGTCCATTTCTATAACTTGAGCCAACAAAGCCTCAAGGTTCTTTATGCGCTGAATAAAATCGCTTTCCAACACTGAACCTTCTTCTGATCGAAATTTATTTATCTCGGATAAGGCTTCCTTCAGTGCCAACTGTATGGTCTTGTATTCCTCTTCATCGATATCTTCCCTTTCGGTCTTCATGGCATCGGGTAAACGCAAGGCCATTTCCAACAACCTCAGATCCTCACCATCCGCTATCGATTTCAATTGTTTCATGTATTGCCTCACTACCCCTTCATTCACTTGGGCCGAAGTTTCATCCCCTGTATACTCTACATACAATCCGAAATCTACCTTACCCCTCACCAATGAACTGGCGATGACTTTCCGCAATTCCAATTCCTTGGCCCTATAGGCAGAGGGCATCCTCGCATTTAAGTCAAGACTTTTACTGTTCAGTGATTTTAATTCTACCGTTACTTTTTTAGTGGGGAGTTGTATGGTGTGCTTCCCAAATCCCGTCATGGATTGAATCATGGAGTATTTTTTATTTCCCGCAAAGATAAGCAATTGTAGTTTGCCAAATACCCCATAACTCCCTGTTCAGTCCAATTTAAACAGCCCTACTCTTTATCAAAATTTACAATTGTAAGCCACTGGCATTATTCGGATTTTTAAATACCCAGGATTTTTCTTAGAGCATCCTTATCTATTTCGGTACCTGCAAAATCATCAAAGGTCTTTTCGGTAGCCTCTATAATATGGTCTTGAATGAATTGGGCACCTTCCCTTGCCCCTTGTTCCGGACTTTTAATACAACACTCCCACTCCATTACCGCCCAAACATCACAGCCGTATTGGGTTAGTTTGGAAAAAATACTCTTAAAATCTATTTGTCCGTCACCCAACGATCGATATCTACCGGCTCGATCTCCCCAATCATTATAACCGCCGAATGCACCTTTCTTACCCGTAGGGTTAAATTCGGAATCCTTCACGTGAAAAGACCTGATGAATTCGTGATAATGATCGATGTAGGCAAGATAATCCAATTGTTGAAGTACAAAATGGCTCGGGTCATAGAGTATATTCACTCTTTTATGGTTACCAGTTGCCTTGAGAAAACGTTCAAAGGTATCCCCGTCGTGTAAATCCTCGCCCGGATGTATTTCGTAGCACACATCAACCCCTTCCGCGTCAAAATGGTTCAATATGGGCAACCAACGCTTCGCCAATTCCTTAAAACCCATCTCAACCAAACCTTTTGGCCTTTGGGGCCAAGGATGCATGGTATGCCATAATAGCGACCCAGAAAAAGTGGCATGTGCCTTTATGCCCAATCTGCGACTTGCGGTAGCGGCTTTTTTCACTACTTCGACCGCCCATTCCGTCCTGGCTTTTGGGTTGTTCTTAAGCTTGTCGGGGGCGAAACTATCGAACATAAGATCGTAGGCAGGGTGCACGGCCACCAATTGCCCTTGCAAATGGGTAGACAACTCCGTGATCTCCAAACCGTAAGAATTGACCTTGCCCTTTAGCTCATCGCAATAGGTCTGGCTTTCTGCCGCCTTGTCCAAATCAATCAAAAAACCTTCCCATGTAGGTATTTGTATCCCCTTATAACCCAAATCCGATGCCCATTTACACATTCCATCCATGGAATTAAAAGGTGCTTTACTATCTACAAATTGCGCCAAAAAAACGGCAGGTCCCTTAATTGTTTTCATTTGGTATGATTTAATATGGTTATTATACTGACAGTTAAAAGAGTTAGGTCGTAAATCAAAGAATATACGCTATATTTAATCCTTTGGAAGTTGACCTTTGTTTCTTCGGACTTGATTCATAAAGATAACAAATACATCATAATCCAAATAGTAATACGATTGGAAGGTGTTTCTGGTACCCGATCAGGATTTTGGATATGGTTTTGCAAAATAAAGCCGGCAACACCAGCTAATATTTTTCCGTTCACTAAATTTGAAGTATATGGAATTACCAGCGTACTAAACCATACGCTTTTACGTTTTATAGATTGAGCCACATTGTATCCCGTACAATGGAAGCAATTAAATTACAATACGACCATGGATAACGCATCAGCCCGCAATATGTGGGGAGATTACTTAGACAACCATCTGGAAGATGCCTTTGCCGAGGCTCCGAAAACAATGCATTTTTTTGACAATGAAAAAGATGCCAACGAGTGTGCCCTATTGGTTAAAAATGGAATTAAGAAGGTCATCACCCATTCCCTTTTAGGACTACAATACAGAAAGGAACCATTACCTAAAATCGGCGACTTTACCGTGGTGACCGATTGGAATGGAAAGGCACAGTGCATTGTGCGCACCACCTCTGTGCAATTGAAACCTTATTTCAGTATCGATGGGGAATACGCACAATTGGAGGGGGAAGGTGATAAAAGCCTCGCCCATTGGAAAAAAGTACATTGGGATTATTTTACACGGGAACTGGCACCCTTTCAAAGGGTACCCCGGGAAAGTATGATCATCGTTTGTGAATCGATTGAAAAGGTTTTTGAAAGAAAATAAACAAATCCCTTCCTAAAAAAATCATCCAAAAGGCAACCCCTAATTTGCATATACCCCAGCTAATCATGATGTAAAACCGCAAATGGCTTCAACCTTACCCTTTTCCCTGTATTTATTGATTTTCCAAATCGACCCAAACATTACCCCCTTTATGTGAGGCCACGGTAGCTTCGATAAAGTCCATGCCACGAACACCATCCAGCATTGTAGGGAATTCCCCATCGTTATATTCCTGGTTCCTAATAGCCTTTGCCGCCCCCTTATAAATATTGGCCATCGCATCAAAAATACCCTCAGGATGACCTGCTGGCAATTTTGTGCCATCCAAGGAAAACGCTGAATTATAAGCATGCCCTGGTTTATAGATCTTGGTAGGTTCCGTATCGCTTAAGAGATATAGGAAATTAGGGTCTTCCTGTTGCCACTTAAACGCCCCTTTTTCACCATAAATAGAAATCGCCAGTCCATTTTCCTCACCAGTGGCCACTTGACTGGCCCGTATAACCCCTTTTACATGGTCTCCCATTCTTACCAACACGGTACCGTCAATATCCATAGGGTTATCGTTATATAGATAATTGAAATCGCTTAAAATTGATTTTACCTTAAGTCCGGTAGTGTATTCCAGCATATTAAAGGCATGTACCCCAATATCACCCATACAGGAACTGACACCTGCCTTTTCCGGGTCTAATCGCCACACAGAGGCGCGTTTCTCCTTATCATGGATTATGGTATTGATCCAGCCTTGATAATAAACGGCATCTACCTTGTGGATTTTCCCCAAAACGCCGGCCTTTATCATTTCCCGCATTTGGCGTACCATAGGATAACCGGTATAGGTATGGGTCAATGCAAATACGGTTCCTGCGTTCTTATGGGCCGTTTGTAATTCCTTCGCCTCTTGCAATGTGGTTGTCATCGGTTTTTCACAAATTACATGAAATCCGTTTTCCAACAATTTCAAGGCCATCGGGTAATGCAGGTAGTTTGGAGTCAAGATCGCGCATACCTGAACACGTTCATTTTCTGGCAATCCCATTTCCTCAACAACAAAAGTGTCGAAATCACTATAAACGCGATCCAATGGCATATCGATTTCACTGGCAAACGCCTTGTTCCTTTCAAAATCGGGGGTAAAAACAGCAGCCACTATTTCATAATTATCATTGATCTGTGAGGCTACGCGATGTAAAATCCCAATAAGGGAATCACCACTACCTCCTAAAACCCCAAGTCTAAGTTTTTTTGGCATGAATTACTCTTTTTTTAAATCTTATAAAATCAACTACTTAATTTTGAACCATTGTTTTAAAGCAGGACCAAACCTGTTAGTGTCTATCGTAGTAGGAACCGTCAAAACCCAAAAACCAAGTTTTCGTCTCCATTCCTTGGTATTTACCGTTTGTAAAAGGCATAATCCATATTGATAGGCTCCAAACCATTGGCCCGAAAATCCATCGCTATCTGTGCCCTATGGTGTGTAGAATGGTTGATGACTTGAAAAAGCATCTCTTGAATGGTATTGGTGAACAATCTGCCTTCGGTATTCTCATAATCAACACGCTTTTCAAACTCATTGGTATGGGTGACAATATCAAAAGAGGTTCTTTGATTGTCGTAATGTACATCCGCCCAATCCGATATCGGCTGGCTTTGCCATATTTTATAACTAATGGGTTTGGTAAGGATTCTTGAATTCCATAAATGATGGGCATTTAGAATATGGCTAAAAAGCTCAATACTCCTATCCGGTACTTTATCGAATTTCTTACATTCTTCAATCAATTTTTTATTGCAATAAAAATTGTAATCAAACAAATGATTAAAAAAGACCTTCATAAAATTGTTTGTTAGTTTAACTTTTTAGCCCAATCTAGGTTTTTTAAATGTAGAAAAATTATTTAATATTTATGCTTCAAGAAGACAAACAATTTAATATCTTGAGGATGAAATACCTACCATTACTTTCAAGACTTACGAAATACCTTTAAGAAATAAGCCATATCGAACCAAAATATCGCCCGTACCAAATAGGATCGCATACCATTTAGCCGATAAACCAAATTAAAACCAACCGATGAAAAGAAGAAGTTTTATTCAAAAGACCGCTCTTACCACAGGAGCAATTTCCATGACCGGAAGCTTGGCATTTTCCAATTCCAAAGAAGTTACAAAACCCGGTTTCAATCTAAAATATGCCCCTCATTTAGGTATGTTCAAAGAACATGCCGGTAAAGACCCTATTGATCAGATCAACTTTATGGCCGATCAGGGATTTACCGCATTTGAGGATAACGGAATGATGAAACGTGATGTATCCCTCCAAACCAAAATGGGGGAGACCCTTGCCAAACGCAATATGACCATGGGCGTATTCGTTGTCGAAAAAGGCGGCAATATGGCGAATACCCTTGCTGCAGGCAAAAAGGAACACATTGATATTTTCTTGGACGGATGCAAAAAGGCCGTGGAAGTGGCAAAACGCGTAAACGCCAAATGGATGACCGTTGTGCCCGGGGGCTATCAAAGAAATTTGCCGATAGGCATCCAAAATGCAAATGTCATTGAAGCGTTACGCAGGGGCGCTGAAATACTAGAACCCCACGGTTTGGCCATGGTTTTGGAGCCTCTTTCCGATTCACCCGATCTTTACTTACAAACATCGGAACAAACCTATCTGATCTGCAAAGGTGTCAATAGCCCTTCATGCAAGATCCTATATGACATTTACCATATGCAGAAGAATGAAGGTAACCTCATTCACAATATGGACCTAACCTGGGAGGAAATCGCCTATATCCAAATCGGGGACAACCCAGGAAGAAAAGAACCGACCACGGGTGAAATCAACTATAGAAACATTTTCAAGTGGATCCACGAAAAAGGATTTGAAGGAATCCTTGGTATGGAGCACGGGAACTCACAACAAGGCAAAACGGGTGAACAGGCCGTTATAGATGCTTATCGTAAGGTCGATGGTTTTATGTAGTTTTATTTTAAGGTGATTTCGATAATCGTATCGACCCCATCTTTTTTATTCTTTGGAATTTCAAGAAGTAGCCCATATTTATCCAAACGGTGGCTTACCTTGCTCTTATCCTTAAAGAAAACGACGGATTGTACTTTTTCCTTAAAGGGCTGAACCAATAAAACATCCTTGTCCCAATCCAGGATATGAAGGTATAGTTTTTTACCTTTTTGGGTAGAAACACCCCAATCCTCTGCAGCTACGATTCCCCTTCGGGTACCATAAATGGTTTCCCCATTCTCTGCTATCCAATCACCCATGGCTTTTAATGATGCTTTGTGTTCGGGTTGTATCTGACCATTGGGCATAGGGCCTACATTCAATAAGAGATTGGCATTACGTCCTGCGGACTTCACCAACATATGCACCAATTCCTTAGGCGATTTATGGTTTTGGTCCATAAGGTTAAAACCCCAGGAACCATTAATGGTCAAACACATTTCCAAAGGCAATTGGCTTATATGTGAACCCTGCCACCCTGTGGTATTCTCCCCGGGCAAATCCTGCTCAAACATTTGAAAATCCTCTCCAGGATATGGTTTCACATGGTGGTTACTGCCTATTAAAGCTCCGGGCTGTAACTTGTGTATGAGTTGATAGGTTGTTCCCAACTTCCAATCCGCATCTTTTTTATCCCACATGCCATCAAACCAAATTCCCCCTATTGGACCATAATCGGTAAGTAATTCGGTCAATTGTCCATTCATATAATCGAGATAAGCATCCCAGTCCCCAGATTCATCCCTGCCGGTAAATCCCTGTCCCGTTCTTCCCCGAGGATAATAATCAGGATGATGCCAATCCAATTGTGAATAATAAAAGAAGAGCTTAATATCCTGCTTGCGACATTCCTCGGCCAACATCCTAATGATATCCTTGCCATATGGGGTTTTATCAACGATATTATAATCAGAGATCTTTGAGTCATACATGGCAAAACCATCATGATGCTTCGTAGTTATGGTAATGTATTTCATACCGGCATCCTTTACCATTCGAACCCACTCCGCCGCATCGAAATCCACAGGATTAAAGAAAGAAGGAAGCTTTTCATACTGTTTTATGGGTATTTTCTTATTTTGCATGATCCATTCGGCGATTCCCGGATCACCTCCTCCGCCAAGAACACTATAGACCCCCCAATGGACGAACATCCCAAACTTTGCGTCTTGGAACCATTGCCTATTCTCTAAATTTTCCTGTGTAGGCTTATAACCCTCCTGTGCCCCTAAACTATTCGACAAGAGTAAAACGGAGAACAATACGAGGAATGATTTATTGATTTTCATTGGTATATGGCTTTAGTTGGATTAAACATGGATGTAGATATTATAGGGTATTAAATATACTAAAAGCCTGTTAGTTTTTGGATGAATCCCGTTGTAATTTTATAATGGATCCATGGATTTTCAACCTTGGGCTCAAAAAGACAATTCCATAACACAGGTCCATTATTTCAGGTTCACTTGTTCCATTCTATAGTGGCTTATCAAACACCTCTCTTACTAAATCCTTAAAAATTGAAATCCACATTTAAGTTTAACTTTATTTTTTAACATTATATTGATTTATTTAACAATTTTTACGGCATCTAATTACGAATTTGAAACGTATATACTTAAATATTCTCCAAATTATGGACAAATACACGATCATATTACTCATTTATATTGCGGCGTACACACTTTCCTTAGCCTTGAAGCCTTACTATTTCAAGAAACAATAAACTAGCAAGGAAGTTCCCCGATTTTTACTCCGTAATACTGGGGATGATAGCTTGTGTTTTGTACGGATACCAAAATGTCACTTGGGAATAAAATATAAAAAACCCTGACGGAACCGTCAGGGTTTTTCTTTTCAATAAACACTATCACACATACCGAAATCGAATCGGTATTCCATTATGAACCGCACATTAGGCAGTCATCATCGGCCTGGCCTTCCTTGGCCCGCGCGATCATTTCTTTCATTTCCTCGGGAGTCATTGGCTGAACATCCATCCCGTCATTTTGCGGCGCAATCGGGGTTGGGGTCACTTCTATGGTTTTTGCCGTTTTAACTGCAACTGGGGCAACAGAAACTGTAGCCGTTTCCTCAACAGGAACCTCTTTCTTCTTGCTATTGTCCAGAGTGAATTTAATGGCATCTACCGCCGACTTCGTCCTCAAGTAATACATTCCCGTCTTCAACCCACTCTTCCAAGCGTAAAAGTGCATTGAGGTCAATTTGGAATAATTCGCATTCTCCATAAAGAGATTCAGGGATTGACTTTGATCGATAAAGTACCCTCTTTGGCGACTCATATCAATAATATCCTTCATGCTAAGCTCCCAGACCGTTTTATACAAATCCCGGATTTCTTGCGGAATGGTCTCAATATGCTGAATGGAACCATTGGCCCTCATAAGCTCTTGCTTCATATTCTCGTTCCACATACCCAGATTGACCAAATCTTCCAACAAATGCTTGTTTACCACAATAAACTCACCAGAAAGCACCCTTCTCGTATATATATTGGATGTGTAGGGTTCAAAACATTCGTTATTGCCTAAAATCTGTGATGTGGAAGCGGTTGGCATCGGTGCCACCAATAAGGAATTGCGAACGCCATGTTTTTTAACTTCCTTACGTAATTTGCCCCAATCCCAACGACCTGAAAGTTCCTCATCCTCGATACCCCAAAGATTGTGTTGGAATTCACCTTGGGATATTGGAGAACCCTCATAAGTAGAATAAGCCCCCTCAACCTTGGCTGCTTCCATAGAGGCTGTAACCGCTGCAAAGTACAGGGTTTCGAAGATTTCCTGGTTCAATTTCTTGGCCTCATCACTGGTAAATGGCATGCGCAATAGAATAAAAGCATCCGCCAAACCTTGTACCCCCAAACCAACAGGTCTATGTCGCATGTTCGAGTTTTCAGCCTCTTTGACCGGATAGTAATTTCTATCGATAACCTTGTTCAAGTTCTTGGTGACCCTTTTGGTGACCCTAAATAACTCTTTATGGTCAAATTCCCCGTTCTTAACAAACATGGGCAATGCAATAGAGGCCAGGTTACATACCGCAACCTCATCAGGTGAGGTATACTCCATGATCTCGGTGCACAAATTTGACGAACGAATAGTACCAAGGTTTTTTTGGTTGCTCTTGCGGTTCGCCGCATCCTTGTACAACATATATGGGGTACCGGTCTCGATTTGGGACTCCAATATCTTCTCCCAAAGTTCCCTAGCCTTAACGGTCTTACGCCCTTTACCTTCCGCTTCATATTTTAAGTAAAGCGCTTCAAACTCCTCGCCGTGTGTGGTGAAAAGACCCGGGCATTCATTAGGACACATCAATGTCCATTTTTCATTACCCTCAACCCGTTTCATGAACAAGTCGGAAATCCACATGGCATAAAAAAGATCACGCGCACGCATCTCTTCCTTACCATGGTTCTTTTTCAATTCAAGGAATTCGAAAATATCGGCATGCCAAGGTTCCATATAAACCGCAAAGCTTCCTTTACGTTTTCCGCCTCCTTGATCCACATACCTTGCCGTATCGTTGAAAACCTGTAACATGGGTACAATTCCGTTGGAAGTACCATTGGTACCGGCAATATATGATCCTGTAGCCCGTACATTGTGAATAGACAACCCTATGCCACCCGCCGATTGTGAGATTTTTGCCGTTTGTTTTAATGTATCATAGATCCCTTCGATACTATCGTCTTTCATGGCCAAAAGAAAACAGGACGACATCTGGGGTTTCGGGGTCCCGGAATTGAAAAGTGTCGGGGTTGCATGGGTAAAATACTTTTTGGACATCAACTCATAGGTTTCCTTTACCGCTTCCAAATCATCCAAATGTATCCCTACGGATACACGCATCAACATATGCTGCGGCCGTTCTGCAATCTGTCCGTTCAATTTTAGGAGATAGGAACGTTCCAAGGTTTTAAAACCAAAGTAATCATATCCAAAATCACGATTATAAATAATGGTCGAATCCAAGGTCTCCGCGTTTTCGGAAATCACCTTATACACCTCATCGGAAAGCAAGGGTGCTTTCTTTCCTGTCCTAGGATTCACATAGGTGTAGAGGTCCCTCATCGTTTCCGAGAAAGACTTTTTAGTATTTTTATGTAGGTTGGAAACAGAAATACGTGCAGCCAATTTCGCATAATCAGGATGCATGGTGGTCATGGTAGCCGCTATTTCTGCAGCCAAATTATCCAATTCCGATGTGGTAACCCCATCATAAAGTCCTTCTATAACACGCATGGCCACCTTCAATGGGTCTACTAGGTCGTTAAGGCCATAGCATAATTTTCTAACCCTGGCCGTGATCTTATCGAACATTACCACTTCTTTTCTTCCGTCTCTTTTTATTACATACATTGAGTTAAAATTGTTTATTGTTATTATCTGTTAGTGTATACATTCATGTATAAGGCCATAGGCCTTAAACGCAGTGCAAATAGGCAAACTCCTATTGGGTATCACCCCTATAAGTATCCTATAATCAACCCGTGCCTAGAAATCAGCGTCGAAACTGATTTTTTGGGAATCTTCGTCCTTGTCCTTGTTTAAAACACCGGCTTTTTGGTATTCTGACACCCTTTTCTCAAAGAAATTGGTTTTTCCTTGAAGTGATATCATATCCATGAAATCGAAAGGATTGGTCGAATTATAGACCTTATCACATTCCAGTTCTACCAATAACCGATCGGTAACAAACTCCAAATATTGCGTCATCAGTTTTGAATTCATCCCTATTAGGCTTACCGGTAAGGACTCGGTTATAAACTCCCGCTCAATATTCAAGGCATCGACAATAATTTCAGTAATACGTTTTTTAGGCACTTTGTTTATGATGTGGTGCTTATGAAGATGTACGGCATAATCGCAGTGCATTCCCTCATCCCTGGATATAAGTTCGTTGGAAAAGGTCAACCCAGGCATTAAACCTCTTTTCTTTAACCAAAAAATGGAACAGAAAGAACCTGAAAAGAAAATACCCTCCACGGCCGCAAAGGCAATCAACCTTTCGGCAAAACTGGGGGATTCTATCCATTTTAAGGCCCAATCGGCCTTCTTTTTTATTGCAGGAAAGTTTTCAATGGCCCTAAAAAGGATATCCTTTTCCTTTTCATCCTTAACATAGGTATCTATCAGCAGGGAATACGTTTCGGAATGGATATTCTCCATCATTATTTGGAAGCCATAGAAAAATTTAGCCTCGGAATATTGCACTTCATTGACGAAATTCTCAGCCAGATTCTCATTTACAATTCCATCGGATGCAGCAAAAAATGCCAATATGTGTTTGATGAAATACTTTTCATCATCACTCAATTTATTGTTCCAATCGGCAAGATCTTGATGAAGATCGATTTCTTCGGCTGTCCAGATACACGCCTCTTGTTTTTTATACCAATCCCATAAATCATGGTGTTGTATTGGGAAGATCACAAAACGATCTTTGTTCTCCTGTAAAATGGGCTCTAAGGCTTCTGGCATAATACTGTTTATTTAAAAAGTTATTTGACCAAGGTGATACTTACCCTGCTGCTGGGAATAACAAAGATGTAAAATAGCAATCTAATTTTCAGGGGCAAATTCTTAAATTGACCACAAAGTTTTTAACACAAGATGTTGAAATGTAGGCTTACTCACTATGTTCATTGCCTTTTTGAAAATTGAATGTTTTGATAAAAAAGTGAAGAAATAAAATAAACCAAAAAGTATATTGATCCATACTATTCAGTTTAATATCAATAAGATACGAAACAAGTACACGCACTCAGCCAATTAGGTTCAAATGTTGCCCCTATCGGTTTAGCATGATTAAAATAAGTGTTATGGATTTAAAGGATCAATAATCGACCTAATGGGAATTCCCTTAAAAAATAAAAATACTGCCAAATTGTACGGCCCTCTGATAAATCAAAATCAATTTGACTACAATTTGTGCTGATCTAGGTAGTTCCCCCGAAACCTATAATCAAGCTACCATCAAATCAAAAATTTGATTAAGGTGTCAAATGTAGTTCCCATCAGTTAGGCTGTTGCTTAAAACAGTTGTACACAAATATTTGTATACCCCATTGAGCCGTACCTTTTTGATTGGCAGTTTTTTATATTTTAAATTCTTTTTTCTAAAAGCCCCTACCTACCTTGTTTTTTACAGGATTTAGAACCTTTAAAAATACATAATTTTTATCACACACTCCTATTTGTCAATATATTATATCATTCCCCACCCAAGTTCCGAGCTTGGAAATCGCCTTTAACGAATAATTCTCCGTTGCTGTTATCCATGAACACCACGTCTAAGTACCCGTATATATTGAATTCATCTATTTGTGTAATGACTAATTTTCCTTTTTTCATGAACAATGGCTCCCCACCCAAAGATTTGGCATCTGCATAACCAAAGACCCCGTCAAAGTTGTTCAACAACCCATTGATATGTCCTGACAATCCGTATTCACCAATCGCCAGTTGCTTTTGACTGTTCATTTTTTTAATTAAAAACCCCATGATATGCTCCTGATTATTTCCCTCATTACCAAACCGTAGCGATATTGAGGAATAAGCGGCTCCTTGATCGGTAGTTCCCATATTGGTCTCAAAGGTAGCCTTGCCCTTCAACAGTTGTTCAAAAGGTTCATTGGCATAGTGTGTAAAACCTTCTAGTTTCCCGTTGGATGCCATATTGGGATCTATATCCGAATTGGATATAAACAAGAATGGCATCAGGAACCAAAACGCAATTTTCATGGATTTAAGCATATAGTGATTCATCATTTCCGACTTTTTGTTAATAGATAACCCGTTTCCACTTTAAGGGCATAACATCTCAATCCCGCATCTGTATATCTGAATGGTTCTCGCTAATAAGCGAATCATGGGCAGTACCCATGTCGTTATCTTTCTCTACCAATACGGCCACAACGAGCGCAAGCAACAATAAGGTGAACATAATTAAACATTTTTTCATGAGTCTGTTTTTAATTCCTATTCGTTGTTTTGCACTTTGATATGTGGGGACAAAAACAATTTTTCATACCCCTAATTTATTGGATGCCAATTCATAGATAATGACTTATTGTATAAATGGTGTTAAAATATGTATAAACGGTATACGAAAAAGCCTCACAACTCCCATAACACAAGGTTTTGTAAGAATTTTCACCGAAACGACCAGCATACGTCAAGAAACCCTATTTTCAAGAATAATAACCAATCATACTCAAAATAGTTCCATTGATACAAATTCGCTTGAATACTTCCAACTTAATTTTAAATTTGATTATCTTACAATACGACTTTACACTATGCTTGAAGCTATAATTGTTGACGACGAGATAAAAGCGCTCCAGAGTCTTACCTGGGAACTGACTAATTTCAGTAATGAAATAAACGTCAGTGCCTCATTCACGGACCCTTTTGAAGCTTTGGAATATCTCTCAAAAAACACACCGGATTGCCTTTTCCTCGATATAGAAATGCCCACAATGGATGGCTTTCAATTTATTCAGAAGTTAACCAATAAGAATTTTCCGGTGGTCATTACCACTGCCTACAATCAATATGCCATCAAAGCACTTAAAAACGAGGCCATTGATTATCTTTTAAAACCCATTGATACGGATGATTTAAAAGATACTATCGTTAAAATCAAAAAATTCAATGCCAAGAGCTACACTTCTGAACGTTTGGAAAAAATTCTACTGAACTTCAATTCCAATACCCATCACAGAAAAATCACGTTCAACACTGACGGCAAGCTGCTCTTCCTGGAAAGTGATGAAATTCTTTATGCGGAATCTGATGGCAACTACAGCACCATTTACCTAACCGATGGCCAAAAAATAGTACTGACCAAAAAATTAAAGGAGGTCAATGACCTACTCCCAAACGATTCCTTCTTCAGGATCCACAACTCATACATCATCAACCTCCATAAAATAAAGGAGTTCTTAAAAACAGATGGATATGTAATCCTAAGTTCTAACCATAAAATTCCGGTCTCAAGACAAAAAAAGTCAGATTTTCTGGATATGATATGACATCCTCCTAAACCACTTTACAAAAATTACACAGCATATTTTATGGGTAAATGGAAATACATATTTCTCTCTATATTTTTCTTTAGCCAAATAGGGAATACCCAAAACATTCCTGCCGCATTCAAAAAAACTATCGATAGCCTTATTAAAGCTGGTCCTAAGACGTATTCAGAAATAGATGCCGTTGTGAGGCCTTCAAGAAAGGATACCATATTAATGCGCTATTTTGTCAATGAAGCCATTGCCCAGGAATACTATAGCGGACAGGCCTATGCCTACAACCAATTAGGCCGTAGATACAGGGATATTTCCCAATTTCCACAGGCCATACGCCTACATCAAGCTGCTTTGGAGGCCGCCACCAAGGAAGACAATCTCGAATTCAGGGTATACAGTTTAAATATGCTCAGTGTCATACACCGCAGAAGGGACGCCATTAAATCAGCCTTGGACTATAGTCAGGAAGCCCTTGAATTGGCCGAAACGGTCAAAAACCCTTCCGAAGGTCTAAAAAGGAGCATTAATGTATCCTTAAATGGTATTGGAAACCTATACCAAACCCTGGAACAATATGACCTGGCCATTGAGCAATTCCGAAAATCGTTGAAACTCGAAAATGAATTGGGCAATAAATTGGGTCTCGCCATAAACCATCAAAACATTGGTGAGTGTCAAGAAATGCAAGGCAAATTGGATGAGGCCCTAAAGAGCTATAGGACCTCCTTGGCATACAACGAAGAGATCAACAGTGAAAACGGAAAAGTCATCTGCAAAAACAGTATTGCCCATGTATACCTTGCTCAGCACAAATTGGATGAAGCCTTGGAAATTCTGGAGCCTACCTTATTATCTTCCCAGGAAATCGGTGACAAATACCTTACTTCAGGGGTATACATTAATCTCGGCCGGGCATACCTTTTAAAAGACAACCTGAAAAAGGCGCAAATAAATCTAGATCAGGGCCTTGCCATTGCCGAAAGACATAATCTACCTTCCAATATTTCACTGGCAAATTCATATCTATCGGAACTGGCTGAAAAACAGGGCAATTACAAAAAAGCGATGACCTATTACAAACTGGCCCAGGAATTTGAGGAAAAGACCATAAACGAGCGTAATTTACGGTATGTCGGTGATATGATCAGTCGCTACAACATTGAAAAGAAAAACAACGAAATAGAAATCATCAATAAGGATTATGAAATCGTAAAACTAAAACTCCGTAAGAACCAAACACGATTGTTGATCGGAGGCTTTGCCCTAATACTTTTAACCGGTGTCTTTTATATTCTCTATCGGCAATATCAACTAAAAAACGACAAAAAGCTCTTGACCTTGGAACAGTCGATGTTGCGTAGTCAAATGAACCCCCACTTCTTATTCAACTCACTGAATTCCATTAAATTATATATCATAAACAACGACAAAAAGAATGCCGTACATTACTTGAATAAGTTTTCGAAATTAGTACGCAAAATCCTTGAAGCCTCCTCATTGAAAGAGATTCCGTTGGCCGAAGAATTAGAGACCGTTGAACTCTATATGAATATTGAGAACATCCGATTCTCGAATGAAATCAACTTCAAGATTACCATCGATAAGGACATTGACATACATACCATCAAGATTCCATCATTGATACTCCAACCTTTTCTGGAAAATGCCCTTTGGCATGGTTTATCGTCCAAAACCGGCGAAAAAAGCATTGACCTTCATGTGAGTAGGGGAAACAACAATTTTATTGATATCAGTATCACCGACAATGGTGTAGGTAGGGATGCTGCGGAAACCATAAAAAAGAGCAAGGTCCTCAAACGAAAATCCGTAGGGATAGAAATCACCAAGGAACGCCTGGCCAATTTTGCGAAGGACTACCAAAACACCTTTGATGTAACCATAATTGACCTCTTCGATGAGAAGAAAAAAGCAACAGGGACAAAAGTCGTTTTACACCTACCTACGATTTAGTGTAATCGGCAGCGATTTCTTCCAATTCCGCATACCACTCTTTCCCGAATTTACGGATCAACGCCTCCTTTACGAATTTGTAGACGGGCACTTTAAGGGAAGCCCCCAATTCACAAGCTGCATCACAAATCTCCCATTTGTGGTAGTTCACCGCCGTAAACTCGCTATACTCCCGTATACGTACCGGATACATATGGCATGATACCGGTTTTTTCCAAGTAATGACCCCTTGATTATAGGCTTCCTCAATGCCGCACTTGGCTATTTTTTTATCATCATAAATGACATAGGCACATTCGCTATTGTTCACTAATGTGGTTTCCCATTCACCATCTTCACCCTTGATGAACGCCCCTTGATCCTCAATGGCTGCAATACCCTCTGGACGAAGAAAGGGCTTAACATCCTTGTATATATCCACGAGGATTTCAGTTTCATGATCTTCGACAGGTGCCCCTGCCGTGCCATCTATACAGCAGGCACCTTTACAGGCATTAAGATTGCAAACAAAATCATTCTCTATGATCTCTTCGGAAACTATGGTATTACCCAATTGAAACATACACCTTTATTTGTGTCCAAAGATAGTATATTGCCCTTAGAATAAAATCGATTATATTTTAATAAAGAACATCTAAATACTGATGACTTAACGTAGATTTGCCAACTGTTTTAATTTTTACAAATGAATTTAGACTTAGACATCAAGGAAATCGCCACTTCCAGCATGGTTCTTTTTGCCGTAATAGATATCATAGGAAGTATTCCTATCATTATCGGGCTGCGAAATAAGGTTGGCCACATACAATCGGAAAAAGCCTCAGTCGTAGCGGCTTTAATTATGATTGCATTTCTCTTCGTAGGAAAGGAAATACTGACCTTAATCGGTATTGACGTATATTCCTTTGCCGTTGCAGGGTCGTTCATTATCTTTTTCCTTGCCATAGAAATGATATTGGGTGTAACCCTTTATAAGGATGACGCCCCGGAAAGTGCCTCCATTGTACCTATTGCCTTCCCTTTGATAGCGGGTGCGGGTACCATGACCTCATTATTGTCACTTCGGGCAGAATTTCATGTGGAAAATATCATTGTTGCCATACTTGTAAATATTATCTTTGTGTATATCGTTTTAAAATTATCAAAACGAATAGAACATTTCCTGGGCAAAAATGGAATCAGTATTATCAGAAAAGTATTTGGGGTAATATTACTTGCCATTGCCGTGAAACTGTTCACCGCCAATATTAATGCATTGTTTTAAAAAATGAGCAAAACCTTTATCATCATATTGATTGTTTTGGGCATCGTACTCATAGGTTATAATGTAACCTTGGTTGATTTTGACAATCCCATCGAAGGCAATAGTGTTATAGCCCTTATAGGTATCCTGGCCGCACTTTGTGCCATTGTCTTGTTGTTGATTTTCTTGACTTCAAAAAAGATACAAAAGAAAATAGAGGAAGATTAGTTGGTTGCATCGATTTTATCGACTTCCCCCTGCTTCACTATTGGGCTGTCCAATTCCAAGACCTTTTTAAGCATGGCATCCGACGATCCCTTAATTTTCGCATGGATGTTCGCACCGAACAACTGGTCTGCCAAAGCTGCCTTTATATACAACTTTAGTTGGTCCTCACTGTCATAAAAATCCATTTTCAGACCTCGTTCTATTGAATAATCGACAAACCTTTCAAAAAGGATATCGTCTACCTTGTAATCATTGACAAATTCCTCTTGGGAATAATCGTCGAATCTATGGCGGTCCCCATCCAGGTATTCAAAAACAAAAAACGATAGAAAACCCAGGTTATCCATACTCTTTATGGCCTCTTCCTCATTGGATCCAATAGGAACGAAAACATCAGGTATGATACCCCCTCCCCCGTACACTACCCGACCTTTAGGGGTCGTGAATTTTAAGGAGTCTGCGACTTTTATACTATCCACGGAGACCAATTCTCCATTATGATACCTATCGGTAAACCGTTTGTAGTAATCCTTGTTCCCATTTTTATAGGTACGTTGAATACTGCGTCCCGTTGGGGTATAATATCTAGATACCGTCAACCGTATAGCAGAACCATCGCCCAAATCCATCTCACGCTGCACAAGGCCTTTACCAAAAGAACGACGGCCAACTATGGTGCCTATATCATTGTCTTGTAATGCCCCGGCAATTATTTCACTGGCAGAGGCGGAACGTTCATTGATCAGCACATAAATGGGCTTGTCCTCAAAACTACCTTTATCGGTGGCGTATATCTTATCTATTTTACCTTTTTTGTTCTTTGTGAAAAGGATCAATTTGCCATCTTGCAAAAACTCATCGGCCATTTGCTCGGCTATACCGAGATAGCCCCCTGGATTATCCCTTAAATCCAACGTGAGCTTTTCGGCACCCTGCCTTCTCAAAGCACTTAGGGCTTCCTTGAATTCCCGGAATGTTGATTCGGCGAAACGATTCACTTTGATATACCCCATGGTCGGGGTCATCATAAAATAGGACGATACACTTTTAATGGGGACAACATCCCTTCGCACATCAACCTTGAAGGTTTTGTCCTCACTTTTACGATATACCGTGAGTTCTACATAAGAACCTTTCTGTCCCTTTAATTTTTCAACAATATTATCACTGGCCAAATCCTTGCCAAACAACGTATCGTTATCTGCCATTAGAATACGGTCACCCGGTAATATGCCTTTTAAAAAGCTCGGGCCATCGTCTATCGTCCGTATTACCGCAATTGTATCCTTATACGGATAAAAATTAATGCCTATCCCCACAAAATCACCCTTCATGTTCTCGGAAACCTCTTCCATTTCACGTTTGGGAATGTATACGGAATGTGGATCTAATTTTTCAAGAATATTGTTGACCGTCACATCAACGATACTATCCGTGTCAATATCATCGACATACTCATAATCGATATAGTCTATAAGCCTGTTGAGTTTGTCTTTTTTGGAATTTGTGGTAAACAATTTTTCCGGTGAATCATTGAAATGGAGCTTTCCACCAACAAAAACACCGACAGCCAATGCTGCCGCAATAATCGTGGGTAATATGTAGTTGTACTTCTTTTTCAAACTTGACTTACGATGATATTAGATTGCTGATTCCTCTATTATGGGCATATGCACCAATTCGACCCCGGCCTTTTCCAAAAACTCCAATCCGGAAACATCCTTATAGGCTACTTTATATACTACACGTTTTATGCCAGATTGATGTATCAATTTGCTGCATTCCCGACAGGGTGAGAGTGTAATATAAAGTGTCGCCCCCTCACATGACTGGGTTGATGACGCCACTTTAGAAATGGCATTTGCCTCTGCATGAAGTACATACCATTTGGTATACCCTTCATCATCCTCACAAAAATTTTCAAAACCGGTGGGCGTTCCATTATAACCATCAGAAATGATCATTCGATCCTTCACCACGATCGCCCCGACCTGTTTGCGTTTACAATAGGACAATTTACCCCATTCCGCTGCCATTCTTAAATAGGCCCTGTCATATTTTTCTTGTTTGGATTTTTTCATAGAGACAAAATCTACCCATTCATTGTTGGGGGACTAAGATACCCGCTTTATAAAAGCCTGACAAAACTATGGGGTAAAATTAACATTAACCTACCATGGGAACGTTGCAACCAGCATGGGTATTGTGATAAGGATAACCAATATAGAGGCTCCTGTAACAAAAAAGACCTGTTTTACTTTGAAAAACGATTGAATGATATATGCCAATGCAAGCACGGCCATGACGATAAGTACCTGGGACAACTCGATGCCAGCGGCAAAACCCAATAAGGGCGACAATTTTTCTTCCTCACCAGCCATAAGCATCTTAAAATAATTACTGAAGCCAAAACCGTGTATCAAGCCAAAAAAACCAGTTGCCAAAATATGCAATAGAATACTTTTTTCCTTGGCTTTGGATTTGAGGTATACCAAATTGAATATTGCGGTCGATAAAATGGTCACTGGAATAAGAAACTCGATCAACCCACTATCCATAACCACAACCTCATAAACGGATAACCCCAACGAGGTACAATGGGCAATGGTGAATACAGTTGCCAATACCAACACTTTTTTCCAACTTTTAAAGGTAAAGGGCAAACTCAAGGCCGTTAAAAACAAAATATGATCATAAGCTGAAAAATCGAGAACATGATTAAGCCCCAACTCTATGTAAAACCAAAAATTCGACATTCTTATAAGACTGATTTTAGATTATACCCCTTTCTTGTTGAATTAGTTCATAGGCCTTCTGCACCTCTTTGAACTTCTCTTCGGCACCTTTTTTTATGGCTTCATTCTCTGTGTTTACCCTATCGGGGTGATATTTTTTTGCCATGGTCCGATATGCTTTTTTAATTTCGTCGTTGGTCGCCGTTTTATCGATTTCAAGAATTTTGTACGCGTTGTCACCCGATTTGATGAACATGGCCATAATACTCTCAAAGTCGCGCATGGCTACCTTTAAATAACCCGCAATCTCCCGTATTTTGTTCACCTCAGGATTACGTATCATCCCATCTGCCTGGGCAATCCCGAACAAGAAGTGCAACAACTGTAGCCGTACTTCGTAACGGGTCCTTTGGTTTAGATAGGTACATATGCGTTGTGCCGAGATTTCATGCTTCTTATTGATGTCATTAAACGTCCTGAAAATAGCATTGGCCTTATCCTTGCCATAGTTGGCCACAAAATATTGGCGCACATAATCCAACTCACGTTGGTTAACCGAACCATCCGCTTTGATAACAATGGAGCAAAGGGAAAGTAAGTTCAATTCAAAATCGGCAGGCGATACCTGCTGACGCGTCATATCACTGAACACGGTACTGGATTTACCCCCCCCACTTAGACCATCGATAAAACTGCCAAATAAAAATCCTAAAATCGCTCCGGAAAAACCTCTAATGGTAAAACCGACTACGGCTGCTAACCATTTAATCATATCAATTCTTAATTTTTGCCAAAGATATGATAATACCGAGCAAAACAAGTGGTAACGAAAAGTTAAGTAATCAAGAGTACTACGACAAATTAGTTATCTTTGACCACTTTTATAAATCAATAAAAAGCAAAATATGTATCCAGCAGAATTGGTAAAACCTATGAGAGACGACTTGGCTAATGCCGGGTTCGAAGA
This sequence comes from Maribacter polysiphoniae, assembly GCF_003148665.1. GTDB lineage: Bacteria > Bacteroidota > Bacteroidia > Flavobacteriales > Flavobacteriaceae > Maribacter_A > Maribacter_A polysiphoniae. The sequence continues at coordinate 91,311 of NZ_QGGQ01000001.1, forward strand.
ATTGTTTACAGCCGATGCGGTTGAAAGCGCCATTAAGAAAGAAGGTACAACTTTGGTGGTTGTAAATTCGGTTTGCGGTTGTGCTGCGGCCAATGCACGACCTGCTGCCAAGATAAGTTTAATGAACGATAAGAAACCGGATCATTGCGTAACTGTATTTGCCGGAGTTGATACGGAAGCTGTTAATGCAGCGCGAAATCTTATGATTCCATTTCCGCCATCATCACCGAGTATTGCCCTTTTCAAGGATGGTGAATTGGTTCATATGGTTGAACGTCATCATATTGAAGGTAGGCCTGCAGAACTCATAGCCGAGAATTTGACAGAAGCCTATAACGAATTTTGTTAAAAGCCCGACCCTTTTTAAGGAGTTGAATCAGGTAATCACAACAAAAAATTGCAAAAAGACCTGTCAGGTTTTGAAAACTTGACAGGTCTCCTTTATTTTTGTGACATGCAAAAGATTTTGGCATATCCGCTCACCATTATTTATTTCCTCTTTTTTGGATTGGCACTTGCGGTGTTTCATCCCATCCAATGGATTTGTTTCAACTTGTTTGGTTATAAGGCCCATAAGGCAAGCGTTAGCCTCCTCAATTTATGCTTGTTGCGTTGCACCCATTTCTTGGGAACTACCTATAAATTCAATAATCCTTATCAAATTCCGACAGACCGGCCCTTGATTATCGTATCGAACCATCAAAGCATGAACGATATACCACCGATCATTTGGTTCATGAGGAAATTCCATCCTAAATTTGTGAGTAAGATCGAACTGGGAAAAGGCATTCCCAGTGTTTCCTATAACCTCAGGCATGGAGGTTCTGTATTGATCGATAGAAAGGATAGTAAACAGGCCTTGGTTCAAATTGCCAAACTGGGCAAATATATTGAAAAGCACAATCGAAGCGCTGTGATTTTCCCGGAAGGAACCAGAAGTAGAACTGGAGAACCTAAAAAATTCCAACCGACCGGTCTTAAGATTTTAATGAAAAATGCACCATCCGCACTGATTGTCCCATTGAGCATCAACAATTCATGGAAAATGCTCCGCTATGGCAAATTCCCATATGGCATAGGCAACCATCTCACTTTTGATGTTCATGAACCTATTGAAAACCATGGTGATTTTGATGCGTTGTTCACCCTTGTCGAAGAAAGGGTTAAATCCGGCATACATCCTCCACAATGAAAGAACCTGAAACCATCACAAAGACCATCGCTTTTGTAAAGGAGACCCTGAAAGAGGCTGAAGGAGGGCACGACTGGTTTCACATACAACGGGTGTATAAAAACGCCAAACAAATTGCGAAGGACGAGGACGTTGATTCACTTGTGGTATCCCTAGGGGCCTTGTTGCACGATATTGCCGATGCAAAATTCCATGATGGGGATGAATCCGTTGGACCTGATATAGCCCAAGCGTTTTTGAAATCAATCGCTGTTGACGACAAAACCATAACCCATGTCGTAAACATCATCAATAATATTTCGTTTAAAAACAGTCTGTCAAAGGATGGGAAAACGAAGTTCAAATCCAAAGAACTGCAGATAATCCAAGACGCAGACCGACTCGATGCCCTAGGGGCCATCGGGGTTGCACGGGCCTTTAATTATGGTGGATTCAAGAATCGGGAACTATACAATCCTGATATTGCCCCCAATTTGAATATGACCAAGGAAGAATACAAAAAATCAAAGGCACCGACGATAAACCATTTCTACGAAAAGTTGTTATTGCTAAAAGATAAGATGAACACCCCAATGGGAACCAAAATGGCCGAGGAGAGACATGATTTTATGCTCAACTACCTAGAGCAATTTTACCGGGAATGGAATGGTGAATCGTAACCACCCATTGACATTCTTACAGTAAACCAAGATAGCTTTCCAATCAAAACAACTTCAACTGTCCTTTTTTATACTGTTCATGAAGTCCTTTGTTCAATTTTGGCAACTCCTTATCCTTAAAATAAGTACGTCGTGCCAATCGTAACATATCGTGAATATGAAAGGCTATGTTACCCTCCCCCTTGCTGCGCATACCAAACCGACTATCATTTAAGGTACCGCCATGACACGATTTGATTTGGGCAAGTACCTTATCGGCCTTATGGGGTAATGCCTTATGGATCCAATCCGTGAAAATTTGACCTATGGCTCCATTCAGACGTACAATAGTATACCCAAAGGACAAAGCTCCATTATCAGAAACCGCCTTGGCCAAATTGATGATTTCATGACTATTTATACCTGGAATAATCGGGGCCAACATGGCATTTACGGGGATTCCATTTTTCGAAAGCAGTCGAATGGTCTCCAATCGTTTCTTAATGGTCGTTGTACGTGGTTCCAATACCCTACGGGTTTCTTCCGAAAGTGAGGTTACCGATATATTCACGGCTATTAAACCCTCATGGGCCAACTCCTTTAATATATCCATATCCCTTAAAACCAATGCATTTTTGGTAATAATACCCACAGGATGTTTGTATTTTAAAAACACCTTTAGGCATTCCCTGGTCAGTTCAAATTTTTTCTCTGCCGGTTGGTAGCAATCGGTATTACCAGAAAGCACAATGGTTTCGGCCTTCCACCTTTTACTCTTCAAATTTTCCTCCAAAAGTGTGGGTGCCTCTTTCTTGACCAAAATCCGCTGTTCAAAATCCAAGCCCGCCCCATAACCCCAAAATTCATGGGTATTTCGGGCATAGCAATAAATACAGCCGTGTTCACAACCTTGATACGGGTTTAGCGAGTAACCCATACCCACATCCGGACTCGTTACCTTATTCACAATGGTTTTGGGAAAAATGGGGATATAGTTGGTGCTACCTTGATGGGCTTCCTCACCCTCAATACGACAAAATTCCAAGAAATCATCCCGGGTTTCATGACTGAACTGTGAAAATTTGTTGGGCACATAGGCCTGTGCACCTCTTCCTTTACGATAGTTTGAATCTTTCAAATTAGGATTTATTCCAAATTTATGGATTATATCCTTTTTTATACGATGTAATCATTAAATAATTTTTTGTTCGGGGAACTAAAATCGACGGTGATTCCGACCAATAGGAATCGCAATATAGAAAGTGAAAATATACTGAGTGGCCGTACGTGATCGGTAGGATGTGATGTCCCCTTTCCGTCGAAATGACCGTAATACCCATATATCACCCACCGCAATTCTCAACGAACCACTGCATACTGCATACTGTCAACTGCATACTGACTACTGCATACTGGCTACTGACTACTGCATACTGACCACTGTCAACTGACTACTGACTACTTGATGAGTACACTTACCAATTGCTTTTTATTACCTCTCTTGGCATAAAAGATAATTTGGTTGTCTTGGGTATTAAACAAGGGTTTGGATACCATTAATGGCAAACGGGCTTCCTTATCATCAATAAGTTTTTTATAACTAATATGCCCCTCTGTATCCAATTTAATGACGAATACATTCCTGTTTCGACTCAATCCCTGTTTAAAAAGTAATCGATCACCTGGCAATAATTGCGGATTTTCCGCTGCCGTACTAATGAAAAAGTAGGTATTGCCATCTTTCGTATAGGAACTATAGGAGGCGTAGGCACCATCGCCCTGGGTCACCTCTGCCTTGTTGATGTTCCGTGCCCATAACATATCACCGTCAGCACTTAGTTTTGCGCTGACAATATCGTTATGGTGATATCTGGTAACCTTAAGTCGGCCTCCGCTTGAATTTGCTTGTACACTTGTGGTTATAAAATATTCCTCAGCATTGAAATGGATAGTACCATCGTTGGATATATTCACATTCTTGAACACCAAATCCTTGATTACCTTATCCTCCTCACGCCCAAACTTATCAACCATGAACTGTTCGGAAAACGGACTGTATTTCTTGGTGTTGATTTCCAGTGTGTTCATATTAATTTTAAAATAAGCCAAACCATTGTATCTGTTATCCTTTCTATTGGCATAGAAACCAACACAAAACAACTCATTGTCCTTAATTACGGGAATCAAAGCCTCGGAGAATTTACCAGGCCCATCAAATGTTTGGGTTTGCGCGCCACTGCGGGACACCTTTATCAACTCATATTGGAACCTACGATCTTTGGCTAAAAACCTTTTCTTTTTAAAATAGGCCTTACCAATGATGTAGGCTTCTTGTAGATCTTTTGAAAAAGCGACATTCTCAAATGCGTAGTTCTTCTCTTCCACCTCAGCAGAAAAATCATGTTCGGCTACTTTTTGCAAACTGGCATTGAACATGTAAATAAAATGCTTATTCGTTTTTCCCTTTTTAAAATGGGTACTGATCACAAAGGCATTCTTTTTGTCATTGAACAAAACAGAGGTGGTGAACCCTGAAGAGAAATTTCGGTTATAATAATTTTTATCCAAGGGATTGGATACTTCCTGTGATTGAACGGTCAATAACGTTTCCTTAGTAAAATTCATTTCTGAAAGCGGACTACGATGTACTGAATATTCATAAGCCAAAGCATTATAATCATAATCCAGGAAAATCAGATAAATCTGTCCATTGGCCACATAACCATCAACCAAATTCGCGTTCTTGAGTTTATAATTATACTCATTGATCAACTGCATATTGGCATCATAATGTTCTATCAAATATCCTTTTGGTTTTAGGATCACCCCCGTATAATAGGACCTTACCAGGAACGTACCTCCTTTACCATCATTGGAAATGGTCAAAAGGTTTGAATATTTATACCTGTCGTTATATTTCTCGCCGATTGAAAAATCGAGAGGGATTTCCTGGGCCACAACCGTACAGGAAGCTATAAAAAGAATGAATAGTGATGCGTATTTTCGAAAATTCATGAGTAGGGTTTTTAGGATTTTCATTTACCGGGGAAATCAGCTTTTCGCTTTTCTAAAAACGCACTGGTACCTTCCTTAAAGTCGGCTGTACCAAAGCATTCACCAAAGGCCTCTATTTCCGTGGCATATCCATTTACATTATTGTTAAAACAATCATTTATGGCTTTTATTGCGTAACCAATGGCAACGGGGGAATTATTCGATATCCTGTCGGCCAATTGCGTGCAAAGCCCCATAAGTCCTTCTTGTGGCACCACATGGTTGACCAACCCATAATCCAAGGCCCTCTGGGCGTCGATCATGCCTGCGGTCATGATCATTTCCATGGCCCTTCCCTTACCCACCAAACGAGGCAAGCGCTGGGTACCCCCATAGCCGGGAATGACCCCCAATGATACCTCTGGAAGGCCCATCTTAGCGTTTTCACTAGCCACCCTAAAATGACAGGCCATCGCCAATTCGAGTCCACCCCCCAATGCAAAACCATTTACGGCGGCAATAACGGGTTTGGAAAGATTCTCAACAAAATCAAAAAGCATTTCCTGCCCCTTTGCGGCCAATTTTTTTCCCTCTTTTTTTGAAAAACCCGAAAACTCAGCGATATCCGCACCAGCGACGAAAGCCTTTTCCCCGCTTCCCGTGATAATGATAACCCGTACTTTCTTATTCTTTTCAAGTTTTTTGAAAGCCCCATGTAGATCCTTTATGGTATCCTTATTGAGGGCATTTAATTTGTTGGGACGATTAATGGTGATCGTAGCCGTACTGCCTTCGATATTCACCAAAATGTTCTGATACTCCATATGAATGTTGTTTCTATTGATTCCTTGGAATTTGGTTTTTAGGGAAGATTACGGTAAAAACCGTTCCTTTTCCAGGCTGGGATGTAACGGTTATGCTTCCGCTATAAGTTTCCACTATGTTCTTAACCATACCTAATCCGAGTCCCATACCGCTGGACTTGGTTGTGAATTTTGGTTCAAAAATCTTATCGGTCATATCATCGGCAATACCAATACCGTTGTCCGCTACACAAATCTTTACATTCTCCCCTTCAGATGCCACGGTTACCAAAATCCTGGGCGATGGTTGGTTCATCATTGCCTGGGTAGCGTTCTTTACCAGATTGGTAACCACCCTGATGAGTTGGGTCCTATCACATTTGGCAATGATTTCCTTTTCATCACTAATGAAGTGGATATAGGGTTCGTTGAAGATGTCCAAGGCCAACCGAACAATTTTCACCACATCCAGGGTCTCATTCTGTTGGGCCGGCATTTTGGCGAAATTTGAGAAAGCCGAGGCGATACTACTCATGGTATCTATTTGCTGTATCAAGGTATTGGAATACTCTGCAACTTTCTTTTTGATATCAGGGTCGGTCGGGTCAAACTTACGTTCAAAACTTTGGACACTCAATCTCATGGGTGTCAACGGATTCTTGATTTCATGGGCCACTTGTTTAGCCATTTCACGCCAAGCCTGTTCCCGTTCGCTTCTTGCCAATTTTACCGCACTTAACTCTAGTTCGTCTATCATGGCGTTATATGCGGTCACCAACTTTCCGATTTCGGACCCTGAGTCCTCAATGATGATTTTTTTGTTCCGTTTGGTCAGGTCGGTTTTGAACATCATATCGGAAACCGTATGAAGCGATCGTGTAATATATTTAGTGATAAAGTAGGCCAACCCTATGGCAATCAATAGCATTAAAAAGTACACCCATCCCAATCGGATCAACGAATCCCGCAATTCCATATCGTTCAAGGCATTGTTCTCATAATACGGCAGATTTAATATACCAATGGGTTTAAATTTATTGTCGTTGATATAGGTGTATGAAGCTTGATACTTATCCCCTGCGGCAGAATTCTTTTCCAAATACCGTCGCGTAACACTCATTGCCAGATTATCGAGCACCTCGGTATCCAAGCAATTGGATTGCGGGTCGATTTCAAAACGAGGTCTTGAGCTTTTTATCAATTGACCTTCCAAATCATAGATATTGAAAGGTGCATTCAGCACATCGGCAATTTGATAGATATCATCCTTAAAAATAAGATGCAGGTTTTCCGTTGTAAGTGGATATGTCGTTTTTTGGAGTGTGTACCGAACACTCTGTTTTACCTGTTCTTCCTTCCGTTCCAAACGGTGGGCATGATAATCCTTTAAGGTTTGGCGATATTGATAGATGGTTACCCCAGAAATTAATATAGATGCTATCAGCACCAATAAAATCATGGTGGCGAATATTCTTGAACGTAAGGAAATATTTCTGACCAAGGCGCTGTAATTTGTCCATAAAGATAGCAAATATCAGGCCATTATCAGACCCAATGAAACCGGAGGGTTTGGCCTCTTTTCAAAACCATCGAAAAGAAATTTGCCTTCTGCCCTTGATGCATCTTCCAAAGGACTTTGGACTATGCCCGTGGATTTTTCTGCTGAATGCGTCGATAAAGCCGTATACCCAGCATAAGGAGAATACCCAACACCATGATACCGACCACACCGAAAATCCAATTAAAGGCATTTTTTAGAATGACCAAAAAAACCACGGCAAACAAGATCAGGGTAGCACCTTCATTCCATATACGCATAAACCGAGAGGTATATTTTACCTCATCTCGCTGTAATTGCTTATATATTTGGTGGCATTTTAAATGATAAAGAATCAAAAGCACCACAAAAAGCAATTTAACAAGCATCCAAGGTTGCTGTAACCAAATCGGCTGTAAAACCAGTAGCCAAACAGCAAAAAGGGTACATAAAATGGCCGATGGCCATGTAATGATTTTCCATAAACGCTTGGTCATCAATTTCAACTGATCGGTCAGTATCTCCTTGTCCGGGGATGGTTTTTTAGATGCTTCAATATGATATATGAACAAACGGGGAATATAGAACAGCCCTGCAAACCAGGTTACCACAAATATCAGATGCAACGCTTTTATATAATTGTAATATTCCATTTACTATTCTATTTGTATTGCCCCTATTCCAGAATCCCAAAGCTTTTTATTGAATGCTGGAATACGCGTTTTCATAAGTTGTTCCGCTTCTTTATCCAACACCTCCCATTGTGCATCAAGTTCAGCCTTACGCGCTATTGAAGATTGATTCACCCTTGGTATACCACTATTGGTGGCATCGATCAAAAATAAATACTCCGCTGTAAATTTATTAGGAAAATTTTCAACATCATCATAAGCTTTGGACTTTCTTTGAACCATTTTTTTATCCCAAGCATCCAATGCATCAAGTAGTCCTTGTCCTTCGGTTTTTAAGGCTTCATTTTTCAGCCCTTTTAAGACGGACTTCAATTGTTGTTGGGTTTTATAAAGACCATTCAATCTATTGTGCATGACCGTCAGTTTCTGTTCCATTTCGGTCATGATTTCATCATACTCCTTATACTGACCCTCTTTTGTTTCATAAGTGGGCATTTCTATGATATTCCCCACGATTGAGACGACCCCATCACCCATTTTCAATTTTAAGGTATACTTTCCTGGTGACGCCTTATGCCCCCTAAATCCGGCCTCAATATAAACGTCCGGTATTCCGGGAAGGGAAGGGTATTGCATGTTCCAAACAAATCGGTTCAAGCCTTCCTTTTTGTCCAAAAGTGGATCCATTGAAGGTCCACCCCCATTATAGGTTATTGCATTTTCGTCCTTTTTGGAACTGAACGTTCTTACCAATCTGTTTTGGCTATCGAAGATATCTAAAGAAATATGGGTACTATCTGCCAATTTCGGAAGCTCATAATATATGACCATGCCATTGGCGGGATTTACCCCATTAAAAGCATCAGTACCTTTAAATTTTGTGGTATTACCACTCATTGGACTTCCCCAATACCCGTTCAAGGCATCACTGGGTTGAAGCAATTTCAATCCGTTTTTTGAAGATTGATGTTGTTGTAATACATTCAAATCATCCAAGACCCAAAAGGCCCGCCCAGAAGTAGCCACAATCAGATTTCCTTGATGTACCTTTAAATCGGTGATGGGTGTTTTTGGTAAATTCAGTTGCAAGGCCTCCCATGATTTACCATCATTCCAGGATACGTACATTCCTTTCTCAGTCCCTGCATAGAGTAAGCCCTTACGAACGGTATCCTCGCACACTACCCTTGTGAAAGCACCATAAGGTATACCTGTACTGATATCCGTCCAACTTTTACCGTAATCCGTTGTTTTATAGATAGCTGGAGTATAATCATTGAATTTATACCGAGTGGTAGCAATATAAGCTGTAGCAGGATCATGGGGAGACACTTCAATGGCATTCACCAGACACTCCTTTAATCCTTTTGGGGTTACATTCTGCCATGTAGCGCCATTATCCCTCGTTACTTGCACAAATCCGTCATCACTACCTGTCCAAAACACCCCCTTTTCATGGGGTGATTCTATCATATAGGCGATGGTTCCGTAATTCTCGGCACCTACGGCTTCATTGGTATACGGACCGCCCCCATTACCTTGCTTATCATCCATATTACGGGTTAAATCGGGAGACATTTCTTCCCAAGTAACACCCATGTCCCGAGTACGTAGTACTAACTGTGCACAATGATAAAAGGTATTTGGTTCATGTTGTGAACGTATAATGGGCGCATTCCAATTATATAGATATTTCATATCCCTGGCTTCCCTTCCTAGATACTGGATGGGAGCCGCCATAATCTGGGTAGAAGCCTTGGATTCCATATCCAGTGCCTCAATGGTTCCCAAATAACTTCCTCCTAGAACATAGCGTGGATTATTGGGGTCAAAGGCCAAAAATGCACTCTCCCCACCTGCAGCATAGGTCCAATCCTGTTCGGTGATTCCACTTCTTCCCAAGGAAAGACTGGCGATTTTCACGGAGGTGTTGTCTTGCTGTCCGGCATAAATATTATAGGGGAACAGATTATCAACGCTTATTCTATAAAATTGGGCTGTTGGCATAATATCCTGAGTGGACCATGTCTTGCCAAAATTGAAGCTAATGGCCGCACCCCCATCATTGGCAATGACCATATTCTTGGAGTTACTGGGATTGATCCATAAATCATGGTAATCACCATGCGTACCCGATAAAGTCTCCCAAGTTTTGCCACCATCGATAGAACGTAAGGCCGGGGCACTCAAGACATAAACGGTATTCTCATCATTGGGGTCGGTAAAAACCTCTGTATAATACCAGGCCCGCTGTGTCAATCGATTATCACCACTGACCCTACCCCAACTATCACCGGCATCATTGGAAACGAACAACCCGCCTTTATCTTTATTGGAATCACTTTCGATAAGCGCATATACCTTATTGGAATTTGCCGGACTAACCGAAATGGCCATTTTACCTTTTTCCTCGGGTAAGCCTTTTTCAATCTTGAACCAACTTTCCCCACCATCGATGGATTTATACACGCCACTGCCTTCACCTCCGCTGATCACGATATTGGGTTTACGCTGATGGTGCCACATGGTGGCGAACATGATTTCTGGATAGTTGGCATCCATGGACAGTTCTGAACACCCCGTTAATTCATTAACGAACAAGGTGTTTTTCCAAGTCTTTCCCCCGTCAACGGACTTATATATCCCTCGCTCCTTATTAGGACCATAGAGTGCTCCTTGGGCCGCCACATAAACGATGTCTGGATTTGTAGGGTGAATTACAATCCGGGCAATATGTTGGGTTGCCTGCAATCCCAATTCTGTCCATGTCTTACCTGCATCGGTAGATTTAAACACCCCATCACCGTAGGAGGTCATTACACCCCTTGGGGCATGTTCCCCCATACCACAATAAACGATATTGGGATTGGAAGCCGACACGGCTACCGCACCTACGGAACCCATTTCAAAAAAGCCATCGGAGATATTGTCCCATTGTTGTCCTGCATCGGTGGTTTTCCATAGGCCACCACCGGTTGTCCCCATATAATAGGTTAAGGGATTACCCACAACACCAGTCGCTGTAACTGACCTACCGCCACGAAAAGGACCGATATTCCGGTATTTCAAAGGCTTGAAATAGTCTTCCGCTTTTTGGGCAATCCCAAGTGTAGTGGTTAGTAGTAGTACTAATAAAAGTGATTTTCTCATTGATAAAGGTATTATTGGTCAACATTGACCTTTTGCATTTCAACCCAAAATGGGAATATTTTTTTATTTCCAACACTATAAAATGGGATTAAATCACAATCCATCTTTGGCAATTGCACATTGGTCATTTCTATATATTCGGTGTTATCGATCTCATTTTTCAGCTGATCGATCCTGCCTTTCGTTTCTAGGAACATCGTTCCTCCTTTTGGTACTGGTTTTACAAATCTAAATTTGATATTGTAACTTCCTTCCGCTATGGATACATCCCATTTTCCATAGATTTCCTCTTGATCCCAAATACCCCTTTCCCCGCCTGCATCATTTCTGTTCAAAAAAACAGGATTCTCATGTTCACTACCGATAAGGATCTTTGGTTGATTCAAGATATTTTCAGATGCCATCAATTCATTGAACGTACGGTCCAAATCGGTTTTAAGTGATTCTGCTATTTCCTTTTTGTCCTGAATTAAATTATACTGTTCATATGGGTCTTCCTTGATATTGAAGAGTTCAAAACCTTCGATTTGGGCATTATAGTCCGTATGTCCCACCAATTTGTATTGCCCTTTCTGAACTGCCATATTCTGGTATAATACTGGATAACGCCGTGTCCAATAAAAAAACAAAGATCGATCTTCCGTTTGTACTTTTTTCTTTTCTAAAATTGGCACCAAGTTCACACCATCGATTTTTCGGTCTTCCGGCATTTTCACATGACAGACTTCCGAAATTGTTGGAAGTACATCGATATGGGCAGCGATGGTTTCAATATTTCGATTTCCTTTCCATTTATTTGGATATCTTACAAAAAAAGGAACCCGAACGCCCCCTCTATACACACTTCCCTTTCTCCCCCGCATACCAGCAACATATCTAATTTGCTGGGGGCCATTATCGGTCATAATAACCACAAGGGTATTATCGGCAATATTCAGGGATTCGAGTTTTTGCAATAACCTTCCTATGTTATCATCAATATTGGAAACCATTGCATAAACCTTTCGGGCATCCTCCTTGTCCCGTTCACTCATGGCAACAAAGGGTCTATAATCACCATCAAAACCCGAAGCAGGATCAATGTCCTTATAACGCTGATAATAACTGTCTGGCACTTGTAACGGGGTATGTGGGGCATTAAAGGACAAATAGCAGAAAAAAGGCTGTTGATGGTTCTCTTCAATAAAATCAATGGCATTCTTGGCGAAAATATCACTGCAATAGCCCTCATAAGCCTCCTGTTTTCCGTTATGCCAAAGTACAGGGTCAAAATAACTACGGTTTCCTTGAAAATACGTCGTGAAATCACCCACTTGGCCCATACCCCCTGAAAGATGGATCAATGACTCATCAAATCCTTGGTCCATTGGTCGTGACGGATAATTATCCCCTAAATGCCATTTACCGAAAATACCTGTTTTATAATCAGCTTGTTTCAACATTTCCGCAATGGTCACTTCGTTGGATGCCATAATTGCCCCACCGTTATAAGTATCCCGAATTCCCGTTCTAAGGGAATATCTCCCCGTCATTAAGCTGGACCTGGTCGGGGCACAAACCGGTGAAACATAAAAATTATTGAAACGGATGCCCTCTTTTGCAAAAGCATCGATATTGGGTGTTTGTACATGTGGATTTCCCGTATATCCCAAATCACCATACCCTTGGTCATCGGTAATGATTATGATGACATTTGGCGTATCGGATGTTTGGGCATACATTACCCTTGTCCCAAAGCACACACTTGTAAGAAAAAACAGGGTGTTGAAAATAAAATGGATATGCTTCATTTCAGTTACTTTATTCTTAGAGAGGTCTCGACTCCGCTCGACCGACAGTTTCTATCTTAATTCAACATTTGTTGATTGACCGAAAATCAAGGAACAACCACATCAATCCTTAACAACAGGGTGTTGAAAATAAAATGGATACGCTTCATTTCAGTTACTTTATTCTTAGAGAGGTCCGACTCCGCTCGACCTGACAGTTTCTATCTTAATTCAACATTTGTTGATTGACCGAAAATCAAGGAACAACCACATCAATCCTCAACAAAAAGATAATTCAATTTTAACGCATTGAATGCTGCATTGAATTCCTTAAGCTCTTTGTCTAGGACGGCATTATATGTTTTAAGCTCTTTATTAATTTGGGCGGTCAATTCATTCTTCACCGCTACATCCTGATCCGTTGGGGGAAAATCATCAATGGCCACCAAACTGTTCAAATGTCCCAATTTATTGTTCAACCGAATAGGGAAATTCAAAGGATCCTGCCGACTTCTGTTTTTGGTTTGATAGAGGGCTTTTTCGACAGTTCCGAGACTTTCCTTCATTTTCTTGGCTTTCTCAACCAATTGTTTTGTTTTTGGATTGTGTTTGTACTGCTTGGTGAAAGCGTCCAGTTGTTTGGTAATGTTCCTGATTTTTTCAATGGATTGATGCGCTTTTTCGATCGTCGTATTGATATCGGTTATAAAATCAAACTGCTTTTGCATATCGTCTACTGAAACCTCGGCCCTAGGATCTGGAAGTATGTTGAACGTTTCCGAGGATGATGCCCCATTCACATCCAGATGTACTTTATAACTCCCGGGAACGGCCTTGGCACCGTCCAAACTGGCCCACCAAAGGATCATACCTTCCAATTTCTTGGCTCCCTTACCTCGGGTGTCCCATACAAACGTATTGCCCCCTTTCTTAACCTCGAGCTTTTTATCTTTCTCCTTGGCGACATTGCTGTAGTTTGCCAACGTATCCCCGGCCATGGTGGTAAAGGTTAGACTAATACTATCCTTCTCGGCCAGATCTTTCAAATAAAAATGGGTAATGACCCCATTGGGGTGATTGGCCCCGGCGGTTTTTGAAGGGGTTTTTAACGTTCCACCTTTGGTACGGTACGAATCCTTGGGTTTATACAAGATTGATGAGGCTGACTTTTTACTGGTATCCAATTGATGCAATACCGTTAGGTCATCAATGATCCATAAACTCCGCCCTTGGGTGGCCACGATCAAATTGTCATCCTTAATGGTTAAATCGGTAATGGGAACTATGGGTAAATTCAATTGAAAAGGCGACCAATGGGCGCCATCATCAAAGGAAATATACATCCCGGTTTCGGTGCCTGCATACAACAACCCCTTACGTTTAGGGTCCTCACGAACCACCCTGGTGAAATGCTCCTTATTTATACCATTCGTTATTTTTTCCCATGTCTTGCCGTAATCCGTGGTTTTGTAGAGATAAGGTTGAAAATCGCCCAATTTATATCTTGTAGCCGCCACATAACAAGTGCCTTCGTCAAAGGTTGAAGGTTCAATGCTGTTGATCATATTCCATTCGGGCATATTAGATGGTGTTACATTCTCCCAACTGACACCACCGTCCTTGGAAACATGAATGAGTCCATCATCACTGCCTACCCATAACAAACCTTCCTTTAACGGACTTTCATTCGCCGCAAAGATGGTACAGTAATATTCAACACTGGTATTATCCTGGGTAATAGGTCCTCCACTGGAAAGCAATTTGGTAGGATCATTTCTTGTAAGGTCACCGCTTAACAATTTCCAACTTTGGCCTTCATTTTCGGTCACATGTACATGGTTCGAAAATGCATACAATTTTTTAGGATTATGTTTACTGAACATGATCGGGAAATTCCATTGAAAACGGTATTTCATTCCTTCGGCACCATGCCCCATAGGGTTATCCGGCCAAACATTGATGCCCCGTGCAGTCTTCCTCGCATGGTTTACGCGGGTTAGAAAACCATCATAACTTCCACCATAAACAATATCGTTGTTCAATGGGTCCACGGCTATCGTAGCAGACTCCCCTCCAGCGGTTTCTTCCCAATCCCCATCACCAATACTTCGCCCATCACTGCGATGTTTGATCCTTACGGTTGTATTATCCTGTTGGGCCGCATAAATGCGATAGGGAAAGGAATTATCCGTGGTAACCCTGTAAAATTGGGCCGTGGGCTGGTTGTAATACGTACTCCAGGTTTCACCCCCATCATAGGAAATCTGCGCCCCTCCATCATCGCCAATGATCATTCGTTGGCCATTTTCGGGCGCTATCCATAGGTCATGGTGGTCACCATGGGGAGCATTAAAGGTTTTAAAAGTCTTGCCACCGTCGGTCGATTTATGGTAATTTACATTGAGTACATATACGACATCCGCATCTTCGGTATCGGCGTAAACCCGTGTATAATACCATGCACGTTGGCGTAATTTGCGTTCACTATTGACCTGTGTCCATTTTTCACCTCCATCATCAGAGCGGTATAACCCACCTTTTTCCTTATTCTCCACTATGGCCCAAACCCGATCGGAATTTTTGGGAGAGACCGTTACGCCTATAATTCCCAAGGTGTCTTTTGGGAAACCTTCATTTTTAGAGATTTCTTTCCAGGTTTCACCACTATCGGTGCTTTTCCAAAGGGCAGAACCATCGCCACCACTGCTTAAACTATATGGGGTTCTTTTTGCCCGCCAAGTGGATGCATACAATATACGCGGATTATTGGGGTCGAAAGTCAGGTCAACGGCCCCGGCCTGGTCATTGACAAATAATTTTTTTACCCAGGTTTTGCCCCCATCGGTACTTTTATAGACACCCCGATCCTGGGTAGGTTTATAGATATTCCCCAAGACAGCAGCATAAATAGTATTATAATCTGTAGGATGTATTCTAATTCTAGGAACATGCCTACTGTTCTTTAGTCCAGCCGAGGTCCACGTTTTGCCGGCATCCTCGGTTTTCCAAACCCCATAACCGGAAGACACATTACCCCGTAAGGTTTTTTCACCACCCCCTACATAGATGACATTAGGGTCACTTTTGGCTACCTCAACGGCACCGATACTTCCCCCAAAATAACCATCGGAGATGTTGCCCCAAGTACGGCCACCATCGGTGGTTTTCCAGACACCCCCTCCTGTGGCCCCAAAGTAGAATAGGTTGGGTTCTCCCGGCACACCCGTTACGGCAGCGGAACGCCCTCCTCGGAATGGTCCGATCAAACGGTAGTCCAAACTGGAATAGAGTTCTTCAGGATATTCTGGAGTTGTGGTAGATGCCTTTTTATTTCTTTGGGCCAGACTTGTTGATGGAAATAGGAAAAAGGCCAGCATAACGATGCTCGCCCAAGCGTAGAAAGTTTTCATATTTTGAAGGTTCTGATTAGTCAAGACTAAAAGTAAGGAATAAATAAAATTCCATTAAAGATTCCTCAATCAAATTAGCCTTTTGATCGTATTAAATCCTATTCTAACCAAACAAACGGGATTTTACAATGTTATTTCATGAAACAATGGCAAAGTGCCTTCGGTTTGGTTACTTTTAAAAACAACGATATTGTTACTGCGTTGGTTGATCCATATACTATACAAACGAACGCTAGCGGAGACCTTATAAAATTAATGCTCCCAAAGAACGAAGGTTTTTTCTATTTCGATATTTTCATTCTGATCGATACAGTAAACTATGAATTCAGATCGCCCCACTCCTCTACCTAAAGATTTAAAATGATAAATAATAAACCTATTATTTTGAATTTCTAATGGACTTGAAAAATAATGATGAGGCCTGATTTTTGGCTTTTCAGCTATAAGTGTAATTCCTTTTTCACAAAGTTTTTTAGGATGATTTTGATCAGGCCCAATTTTTTCTACAATTTCCAACAAAAGGTCACGCCCAATATACTCGGCAATTTCTTCAGTATCCAAATATTGTTTTGCCAGTTTCTCTTGAGCATATTTGTTTGTAGCCTTTGAAATCAACAAAAGAGGCTCACGTTTTAATTTCAATAGTTGATTTATACTGTCCTCCTTAGTTATTTTACCACTTATTATCAAATTATGCAGAACGTGCTTAACGTACTCATCCGGAACAGTATCCCGTGTGATTACTTCTGGCACAATTTGGTAGCCATTATAAGCAGTTTCTTGTCCCTTAACTGTAAAAACAATAAAAAGAAATAGTAAATAGCTTATATAAAGTGGGTTATTAATACTGCTCATATTTTTTTCAAATAGATAAGATTCCAAAAGCACAATCTAACCTAGCGATATTTCTTGAAATCACGCAACAAACTTGTCTGGTCTTCATCGGCATCCCGAAAGATAAAATGCACGTGGCTTCGCATAAAACAATAGGCAAAGAGTTCCATTCCCTTATGGATTCTACAATACCTTATGCTATCTACCAAAACCTTGAGATACATCTCCCGTGTAAAAACATCGATCCAATAAACAGTAGCGAACGAAATAAAATAGGCCACTACTGGATTATAGAATTGGTATTTTCTACTCATGGCTTATTAAAAATACAAAAAACATGGTTTTTGTTTGAAACTAAATGTTCTTATCAGGTACGGCAGTCGTCACATATGGGCGCTAGCTATGGGACAGTCTTTGAAAAACCTCAGGTCTAATTTTATTCCTTGCCTGCACAAAGGCGCTTTTAGTAAACTTCGAAGATTTACCGAGTCTTAAAAAATCAGCAAAATTCTCTATCTCAATAGCTAAGCTTTTTCTCAATAGATTTAACATAAGCAGTAAAAGTGTAGGAAAGCATTGTTTTCTGTTTCGAGTAAAGTGTTCTTTAGAAACCTTAAATTCACTTTTCAAACTAGAACTGAAAATTTCAGCTTTTATCTTTTCAATGAAAAAACTAGCCGTTTTTTTTTCATAAGTAAATCATTGATTATCAATTAAATATACGAAATATCCAAGCAAAAAAAGGGTAAACACCTGATAATCAAGAAAATAAATCACTAACTTAATGACATTGGACGGGTGCTAGTGAGGGATTTATTACCATGAAGTTGTTGGAATTGATTTGACAATTGACCAGTTTCCATCAATTTTTTCTAAACAGAGTATTTGCGCAGAACCATATAATTTACTACGACTAACTCCAAATTCTAAAATTGCCATTGTTTCATCTCTATTATACCATACTCTTGAAAAACTATAAAGCAAGTCAAATTGATCATAATCTTTAGATTTTTTTAAATTAACAGTATCAGCTAATTTTAAGATATGTCCTTTTTTACTCCTTATATTATCAACATTATTAATGTTCTTGCCTTGTAAGGAAGTGTCTATTATATCATTGAATCTTTTAGGGACTTTATCTCGTCTTTCCTCAAATAATGAACTTTCCATTTGTGGGTAAACACCCACAATCATCTTGATTTTAAGAAGTGAATCAATTATTTTTTTAGGAATAATGGTATCATTACTTCCCATAGGAGGAGGTGGAGCCACCGGAAATGTGAAATCATCGATTATTTTTGAAATAATGAAGTTGTCTTCTTTTGTGATTTCGTTAGATTGCGCACAACTACTAATAAAGATAAACAGCCAGAATATTTTAAATAGTAATTTTTTCATTTTAATTACATGTTTCATTAAAATTATTTTCCACTACTTCTTTTAAATTTTTATAACTTGTATCTTGGGAATCGGTTAGCCTTGCTATATCATACCCTGCATCTCTTAAACCATCCCAACCATAGGCCATATAATAATTAAGGGGATATTTATTTCCATCTATTTCTCTTACGGCAAGGGCTATCGATTTAATATAATTTTCAATCATATATACGTGATGAGCATCATCCAACCAACGATAGGCAGGGTTGTTTATTGTTTCTGAATATCCTTTATAATAGGCATAGTATTGTAATAATTGAGCCCGATTATTTGGGTCAACTCCTGATCGATACCTGCTAACATATCGATGTATCTCAGCATGAATTCCTTCGTGGAGTATCAAAGCGGCTATACCCAATGAACTTTGATTTATATTTTCAATTGTAATAACCATATTATTTACATCATCAGAATTTGTACATCCATCAGCACCAGGTCTTGAGCAATCTCCATTTTGAAATGTTAAATTGTATTCGGGATCATCAATAAATTTAGCAATGGTTTTCTTAAACAAGTTTCCATTTGTTGTTTCTAACTTATCATAAACGCATTTTGCTTTGCCGGTAAGGTAATTGTCTATATGATCCTCCCCAATTACTTCATCATTGAACTCAGGGTAACCACTTGAGGAATTGCCCCCACTGCCCCCACCGTGCGTACCATCATTTATAAAACCCTGAGAATTACCCCCAGATTCCGGGGCTGTTCCTCCAGAGCTGCCACAAACCCACTTCGACTCATATTTTACAGTAGTGTATGCCAATTCAAGGTCATCTATACCACGCACATAATACCAATCTGTAAATACCGGTATGGTTTCCCAAGTGCACTCCAGAACATCCTCTTTACCAATAAACGATGCTTTGTTCGTTCCCTTTTCAAAGATGCTCTGAATAAGCATACCCCCATCATATATACTTTTAGACAAACTGCTTCCGTCAGTATCATAGAATGAAATTCGACCACTAAACCCTGTAAGATCATTAAAAGAAACCTTTCCACCGTAGGGTGAAAATGAGGTAAACTTTACCATATAATAATCATAAGATACATCTTCACTCGGAATCGCAATAACCTTATATTGAATGGATATGTTCCTTTCCTTGTGCCGCATTTGGATTTCAGTAATATCCAGATTGCTATTCGTCACCGAAAACTCATAAAATGGAGTAGGGATTGTATCTGTAATAACTTCCAAAGGATTTTGCCAATCAACATCGAAACCATACGGTATTACGTTTTTAAAACTAGCAGCATTAAAGTTTTTTGAAAAACTGATGGAATTGTCAGAAAGACTATCGTTTGTGTCTTTTTCGCAACCAAATAATAAAAATACTACAGGTAATAAAAAAACAAGTTTTCTTAATAATACTTGAGAGAAAAAATATTTATTCTGATGGTTTTTAATTGAATTTTCCATGTCCAAATCGGCTTAGGTTCGTCATATATTAGAATGATAGGTTTAAAAAACCTCATTACTGTTGAATATAAAATTCGAAAGTTCTATTTAAACCCCGATATAGTTCAACCTTATAAAATCCAAGGTTTTCCTTTTTTTCGATAAAAAGGTAGTTCTTATCTGTATGTCACCCGTCACAGACGGGGGCTAGCGAGGGTAGTAGTCGCTATCGAGAATTTAAATACTTTTTACTTTGGGCTTATTAAGATTTTCAAACACTAATCTTTTATGCCCCAATTAGTATCCTGCACTAACCATAACGTGTCAGATTTTATAATAGTTCCTGTTAATACAGCGCCCTCTATTGGGTAAAAGATGGAATATGAAACTCTTTTCTTTTCACAGTCTTGATCAATAATACGTATTTCATGAATTGTTCCCTCCGGTAAAACCAAGGAATCTTTAAAAACAATCGCATAACCGTTAGATTCAATTCGCAAATCAGGGGTAATAAATTCATTTTTAACCAATTGTATTGGCAACCTACCTTCAACATTGGGATGTAAAAACATTTGAAAATCAGGGGTTCCAAATATAGTTGTGATGATTTTTTCTTTCTCACTCTTGGTAAAGCATATGGCCGATCCCCCAATGTTCTCTTCAGGTCTAACTTTAGTCTTTTCCTTACAGCCTATGAAAAGAGGAAAAACAAAAAATATACTAAATACGATTATAATCTTTTTGTTCATTACTTTTTCCTATTTAAAACAATTCTCGCACGATCAGGATGCACATTTTCCCCGCTGGTGCGAGCGTCACGCTCGTATTCCGACACTGGCGTGATTCATTGTTTCAATGAGCTTACGGATAATATGCTCAGCATCTATTTCTTGCTCATGCGCTACTAAAGAACGAAACAAAATAGACCTGTGTTAGATTATAGAACTTGTACTTTCTACTCATGGCTTATTAAAAATACAAAAAGCCATGGTTTTTGATTTGACGCTATATGTCCTTATCCGGTACGGCACTCGTCACAGACGGGCGCTAGCGAGGGGGTATCTATGACCCAAAGTGACCGTTTTTGATAAAAAGTGCTCATCGGCAATAGAAATTCAAGGCTTCGGATAGTAGAAAGCATCAACGCAGGTGCCACTTAAAACCTCCAACCCAATCCATATCAATCCCCATAGGAAACTCAGCGGCCAAAGACCCGGTATAGTTCAACACCGCATTCATGCTCGGTCGTACCGACCGCACGAATGCTTAGTTATTGTGGTTTGTATTTTTAGGTCTATTTTCTTCAATCCATTTTTCTAAATCTCCAATTTTTTCTTTCACAAATGTTTTCCAATTTGTTGTTTGAGTTAAGCCTTCTTTTTTCAAAGCGTCCAAATACCAATTTTTGTATTTAAACATTGGCATTCTATAAAAATCCGGTCCATGCATTCCTACTGCCCAAAGAGAATCAATTTTATTTATGATTTCTGAATTTGAAAAGGTCAAGTCTTTTAGTTTATCGTCATATTTTCCCCAGTAAAAAACCTCTATCAAATCAAGTTCTAATAATTTTTCTATGACTTCTAATCCATGTTTTTTTGCTGAGCTAGAACTTTCATTTTTATAAGTATATCCAATATTGGCTAATATGGTTGATATATATTCAATACCATCTGGCATAAAAAGTTCGATAAAATCTTCTTTGAATAATTCTATAGTTTTCATGGTGCTATAAATTTAACATTACGAACTTTCGTCCAAATTCCTGCTGCTCTAAAGTCTAAAGATATTGTTGCGGGGAAGTTGCTTGTCGACGCTGAACTCTGTCTATAGTTGATGTAGTTGCCATTACCCATATTTGCTCTTAAAACACCATTACCATCATCAATTAAATTTCCGATTTTGTGTTTAGTTAATGAATTAAAGAGTTCTCTTGCTTTTGTAATTGGTGAATTGGTTTTCACGATTCTAATTGTATTGCTCGTCGCCCGTCTGCTACGGGTACCCACAACAGTAGGTAATACGACCTTCATCCTAAAGATTTCAATAGCTGGATCTACCCTAGCGATATTCCTTGCACTGCTATATTTCCATTGTGTTGCTTGGGTAATAAAACCTGCGGCAACGGGATTGTCATGAATATAATCCAATTTTTGTTTTATCACTTCAGCACGTTGCTAGCAAACGAAACAAAGTAGGCCGCTGTTGGAATATAGAACTTGTATTTTCTACTCATGGCATATTAAAAATACAAAATATCATAGTTTTTGTAATTACGAAGTGTGTTCTTATCCGGCACGCCACCCGTCATAGACGGCCGCTATCGAGGGCATCACTTCTCAACTATTCTCAAATCTATTCTAAGACTAGCCTGTCATAGAAAGTGTAAATAATCTGCCATTTGTTCTCTAGTTTTTTCATGATGTAAATTGCGATCTCGTCATCGGACATTTTACTAAATACAGCGAGATTATCAATTATAATAGGCTTGCTAATCCTCAATACATGCATTTTTTTATTTTTACGGGACCTTTTCAGCTTTATATTGTTATTGAGATAAGATTTGTCAAGTTTAATAGGTTTGCTTATAAGAATAGCGTGAGAAATCTTTGTTAGAATTTCTTTTGTGAGGATACTCCCCAACTCTTTATCGGATATTGTTACAGGGATACCCACATTTTTAGTGATCATTTCAAGATTAGATTTTTCAAAATATTTAATCCACTCTTTATCTATATGGGTTTTGTAATATATAGTTACGTCTGTTCCATCTATTCTCTGCCCACTAAAAAAATCATTTATCAAAAAATATTCGGATTTTGAAAGTTTATCACATTTGCTATACTCTTGTGCACGAACGGCGTATATGGAAAATACCAAAAAAATAATTGCCTTAATCACATTTGACGCCTTCTGCGTTATTTGAACTTGTTGCTTCATTTCTAATAGCTGTTTGTATTTCAGATTTATTCTTCAATGTATTATATACGGACGAACTTTCAAGTCCTGCCCAAGCGAGCTTTTTATAATAGCCGGAATCCAGGAAACGATTGTCCCATACAGCTAGGGAATTCGCTAAGGCATCAACATATTGGGATATAAATTCGTGTTGGGTTAGATTATAGTTGTTTATTTCATTCTTATACTTTTCATTGATTAGATTTAAATCAGTAACCATGTCAGATGTGCGGTTTTCTTTTAAAATATACCCAATGTAAGCGTGGATGCTTTCATGTATGATGGTGCGTGCAATAGACAACTGTGTCGCATCTCCAACATAATCGTCGTCTAATGTAACACTCCAGCCGTCTCCGGATGGTTGTGTACTCGCATTTCTTGGGTTTCCGTTCACATCTTTACCAGCCTCGGCGACCTTAAAAGTCAAATCATAATTTCCTGACTTATCGAACAAATCCAAAATTCCTTGCGATAGATGTCCAGTGCCATCAAGTCCGCCTATATCAGGTATAGTTAACCTTTGCATATCTTTATTTTGCAATTTATCTATAATATCTTTAACACATGGATTATTTACTTCGTCAACTAAATGAATATGATCCTCCCCAATTACTTCATCATTGAACTCAGGGTAACCACTTGAGGAATTACCCCCACTACCTCCACCGTGCGTACCATCATTTATAAAACCCTGAGAATTACCCCCAGATTCCGGAGCTGTTCCTCCAGAGCTGCCACAAACCCACTTCGACTCGTATTTTATTTCAGTGTATGCATATTCATAATAACTACCACGGTCATAATACCAATCTGTAAATACCGGTATGGTTTCCAAAGTGCACTCCAGAACATCCTCTTTACCAGTAAACGATGCTTTGTTCGTTCCCTTTTCAAAGATGCTCTGAACAAGCATACCCCCATCATATATACTTTTAGACAAACTGCTTCCATCAGTATCATAGAATGAAATTCGACCACTAAACCCTGTAAGATCATTAAAAGAAACCTTTCCACCGTAGGGTGAAAATGAGGTAAACTTTACCATATAATAATCATAAGATACATCTTCATTCGGAATCGCAATAACCTTATATTGAATGGATATGTTCCTTTCCTTGTGCCGCATTTGGATTTCAGTAATGTCCAGATTGCTATTCGTCACCGGAAACTCATAAAATGGAGTAGGGATTGTGTCAGAAATAACTTCCTGAGGATTTTGCCAATCAACATCGAAAACATACGGTATTACGTTTTTAAAACTAGCAGAATTAAAGTCTTTTGAGAAACTGATGGAATTGTCAGAAAGACTATCGTTTGTGTCTTTTTCGCAACCAAATAATAAAAATACTACAGGTAATAAAAAATAAGTTATTCTTAATAATACTTGAGTGAAAAAATATTTATTCTGGTTTTTAATTGAATTTTCCATGTCCAAATCGGCTTAGGTTCGTCATATATTAGAATGATAGGTTTAAAAAACCTCACTACTCTTGTATATAAAATTCGAAGATTATATTTGAAACCCGATATAGTTCAACCGTATAAAAACCAAGGTTTTCCTTTTTTCGATAAAAAAAGGTTTAGCTAACAATTTGAACCACTATAATTTATGACCCCACAAACTCCAAACAAACCGGACGTGGGAGTGCCAATTCATGTTGAAAATATCCTACTCTTAAGGTTTTGATTGCTAAAATAGAATTATAAACCGTTGATTAATTAGGGAGGAATTCACTAAAAAATGTAAGATATGTCTTATTTTTAAAATTATTTTCGCTGAAATCAAAATAATATACTCTTCTATAATGAAAAGATCAATCATCTTAATTTCCATATCAATAGTGTTCCTAAGTTGTACCAATCTGAAACATTTAACCCCTTTTGATGGATACAACGGAAAACCCAAAATTGTAGAAACACTTGGATATACTATTAACAAAGACTCTATCAAAGAGCTTTTCATTTATGAAGCTTTTTATTTTGACAAAAAAGGCAGAATGGTTAAATCAATTGAATATGAAAACGAAGAACGGAAACCCTTAAGGGTATATATCAATAAATATGATAATAAAGGAAATATTGTAGAGCTTAATTATTCTAATCATGATGGAACGGATAGCCATACGGTTTATTATAGCTATAATAGATATGGTCAGCTTTTAAAAGAAGAATCAAGAAAAATTGTACATAAATATACTTACGATAGGAAAAATAGAACTGCGGAATTAAAAAGTAATTTTAAAAATGGTAAATTCCATGACCGAATAACCTTTAAGTTCAATAAAAATTGGCAAAGGACTGAATTGGTTACTTATGATGAAACCGGAGATATAACTTTAATATATAAAGAGGAATATGATGAAAATGGCAACGTGATTAAGGTAAGTAGTTATGATGATAAAGAACAATTGATAAGGTTCACAGAAATCTTATACGATAAACAAAACAAAACATATGAATCGAAAAAATATAAAATAGATAATAATGATACTACATTAGTAAATATTTCTAAATGGCATTATTCTTATGATAAATATGACAATGTCATAGAGGAGAAAGTTGTCCCTGATGAAGGGATTGTCCTTATAACTCAAAATAAAATTACTTATTAATTTATTTAAATATAATAAGTGTAATAATAAGCTAACGATAAAAAATAAGTTTATTTAAAAAACACTACTCCAGAAACTCCAAACAAACCGGACTCGACAATTCATAATCATAAAGAAATTGCAACATGCCTTCAGTTTTATCCCGTTTGAACACAACGATATTGTTGCTGCGTTGGTTGGCCACCAAAAGAAAATCACCGCTGGGATCCAGGGCAAAATTACGGGGCCAATCGCCCTTTACGCTTTCACGCCCGACCAAACTCAGTTTGCCTGTAGTTTGGTCCACTTTAAAAATCACAATCGTATTCTCCCCGCGATTGGAACCATAAAGAAATTGTCCGTCGCTTGATAGATGGATATCCGCACAAAAACTTTCCCCTGTAAAATCCTTGGCCAAGGTTGAAAGGGATTCAACCTCTTGATACGTACCATCCTCTTTTCTTTGTAGTGTGGTAATGGTCGAATTCAGCTCATTGATGACATATAGGTATTGCCCGCCCTGCCCAAAGGTAAAATGTCTGGGCCCGGCCTTTGATGCCATATCCAATGAAGGTTGTTCGGCGGGAACAAATTCATTGCCTTCCCATTGGTATCGCTTAACGGCATCGAGTCCTAAATCGGCAACAAAGAGTCCGTCTGCCGTAAATTGGGCCGAATGCACATGGGAGGTTTTAAGGGTATCCAAAACCTTATGATCGATAAATTGGGGGTTGGGCCTTAATGCGCCTTTATCATCCAATCCAAAAATCGTAAGACTACCTCCGGTATAGCTTGAAGCGGCCAAAAAGTGGCCATCTTTGGACAATCCTATATGGCAAGGGTGTGCCCCAACCGTGGCATCGGAATTGATTTTCAACAAGCTATCCCCATCAATACGAAAAGCAGCCACGCCTCCGCTGGAATTTTCATACCTATCGGTTTCTTCTACGGTATATAAATATTTCTTATCCAGCGAGACCTTTACAAAGGATGGGTTCCCTATTTCAGCTGCCAATTTCTTATGGCCAAGTTCCCCTGTATTGGAATCGAAGTGATAACTATAAATCCCTTCACTCCCGTTCTCGGTATAGGTACCCACAAAAAGGGTATGGGTTTTCCGGGTTTGTTCGTTTTTACATCCGAAAAGGAATAGAAAGGTGCTTAAAAGCAAAACGTAGTACTTCTTCATGGGTTGGAATGGTTTAGACTTTAAAAGTAACAACTTAATTTGAGAATGACCCTTACCTATCCAAATCCCTCTTTACTTCGCGTCTTAAATAAAAACCTGTGACCAATGTGGCAAGGACATCGGAAATCGGAAAGGCAATCCATACCCCAAATTCACCTAAATAATTAGGCAATATCAATATTAACGGTATAAAAAAGAACCCTTGCCTAGTCAATGTCAGCAATAAGGCAGGTACCGCCTTGCCAATGGCCTGAAAATAGGCCGCACCGATCAATTGCAGGGCAATGATCGGGGTAGCTGCAAAGACCAATCGCATGGCTGAAGGCGCATGTTCCAAAACAAAGGCATTGGTGGCCAGTTCAAAAGCGGACATATCGGGTTTATTACTCAAAAACAAGGAAGCTATCTCGGCTGGAAAAACCATAAGTCCCACAAAAACCAGTGTTGCCATAAGGGCCGCGTATTTAATGGCCGTAAAGATCGATTCCTTGACACGTTCATACTTATGGGCTCCATAATTATAACCTGCAATGGGTAAAAAGCCTTGGGTAACCCCAAAGACCGGAAAAAGGGCAAACATGAGCATGCGGCCAACGATGGCATAGACCGCTACCATGGCCTCACCACCCAAATCGAATAGAATATTGTTCATCAACAAGTAGATGACACTCACTACGGCTTGTCTCGATAGGGTAACAAAGCCCAAAGAGCTTATTTCCTTAAGGATATGCGATTTCAATCCCAAATGACCCCAATTGACCTTCAGTTCCGAATTTTTAGAAACAAAAAAGTACAGGACATATGCAAAACAAAGGACATACCCTATGGTCGTGGCCCAAGCGGCACCTTCCATTCCCCAATCAAAGACATTGATAAAAAAATAGTCCATCACCAAATTCCCAATAGAAGGTATGATCATGGCGATCATGGCGAATTTAGGTTTCCCCTCGGCACGGATCACCGTATTGCCCATCATGCAAAGGGCTAAAAAAGGCACTCCACAAACCACGATGATATAATAAATTTTAGCGGGGTCAAAAATGGCACCCTTACCTCCAAAAGCCGGAATCAATCCATCAACATAAAACAATCCCAGCGACACCATGATCGTGGTAACCAAAAGGGTTAGGGTAATCTGGTTCCCAAAGGTCTGTAGGGCTTTCTCTTTATCATCGGCCCCCAAGGCCCTAGAAATAATACTGGAACCCCCGATACCGATGGCCATCCCCAAAGCACCTATAAAAAAAGATACCGGTAAAACCACATTGATTGCCGCAATGGCAATGGAACCGATCCAATTACCCACAAAAATGGAATCGACCAAAACGTTCAGGGACATGACCAGAATACCTATAGAAGCAGGTACGGCTTGTCGTACAAGTAGTTTTCCTATAGGTTCGGTGCCGAGTTGGTCTGATGTTACTTTAGCCATTTCAACTATGGTTAAGACCTACAAAAAACACAAAGTGCGCATTCCTTGTAGGTCCAAAATCTTAAAATTATTTAATCCTGAACTATTACTTATTTTTAAACCTTAGAGAACCCTCTACTACAACCAAGGGAAACCTTGTAGGTCAATCGCTATGCAGGTAGAGCCTCTGTATTTTGCCAAGCTTCAATCCAACCGGCCATGACCTTTACCCAATCATCACTATCGTTTAAACATCCAATATGCTTGTACGATTCACCACCCGCCTCTTCAAATTGATGCTTTCCTTCCATCGCAATCTCCTCTAAAGTTTCGAGACAGTCGGCAACAAAAGCCGGGGTTACCACGGCCAATCGCTTTTTACCTTCTTTGGCCAAACGTTCAAATTCGAAATCGGTAAAAGGTTTCAACCAAGGATCATTAGGCAATCTTGATTGGAATGACACACTGAATTTATCCTGATCCAATCCTAAATATTCGGTGACCCGCCTCGTGGTATCGTAACATTGATGCCGATAACAGGTATTATGGGCCACGGAATTAGTGGTGCAACACTTACCATCGATCTTACAATGGAATTTTGTGGGATCGGATTTTCGGATATGCCTTTCCGGTATGCCATGGTACGAAAACAACACATGGTCATACTCAAAGTCTTTCAATCCTTCCGCTATACTCTCGGAAAGAACCTTGATGTATTCTTCATTCTTATAAAATGCAGGTAAGGTGGTCAACTGCATCTTCGGAAAATATCTTTCTTGTTCCTCCATGGTTTTTACCACAACGGTCTCAAAGGAAGACATGGCGTATTGCGGGTACAATGGCACCAACAATACCTCATCGACACCCTTATCGTTCAATTCCTGAAGTGCGTTTTTAATCGTCATGCTACCATAGCGCATACCCAAGGCCACAGGAATTTCAACCTGCTTACCCACCTTTTCGGAAAAGCGCTCGGAAATCACAATCAACGGGGAGCCTTCTTCCCTCCATATTTTTTGATAGGCCTCGGCGGATTTTTTGGGTCGTGTCTGCAAGATGATGCCACGTACGATAATATTCCGCAACCAATTGGGAACGTCTATTACACGTGGGTCCATTAAAAATTCATCCAAATAAGGTTTTACATCCTTTGCTGTTGGACTATCCGGGGAACCTAGGTTTACCAATAAAACTCCTTTCATATGCTGGCACTATTATAATTTTTAATGGGAGTATGTCCCCATCTACTTCACTCCATCTTACCAATATCCCTATAATTCCGAATGGATTGAACCTTCTCATGAATAAAATTCAATGATAATGGAAATGAACACAACAAAAATAGGTGTTGTAAAAAAACTAAACCCATACTCTGTCCATAACTTTCTTATGCCACTATGGGAAAAATCTATTTTTCACATGGTTTTAACACCTTTTACGATCTATTTCTTTAAGTTCTATTTTATAACCAAAAAAAACAGGATAATGTTGGAATCATTTTTGAAAAGCTCAACCAATCAATCACTCCTTTATGTGATTATTGCCTTTTTTCTAATTCTCGTTGTTTATTTCACTACTGTACAAGTTCTGCGAAGGTTCGGAAAAAACCCCGACAATATTATTCCAAGGCACGCTTTTAAAAAAATCACCTTTCCATTATTCCTTATTCTTTTTTCATTCCTTGTACGTATGGAATCCCTTCGTGATGTACTAGGGCTTCATGATTATACCTACGGATTTAGGAAAACCAGCACATTGATGTTCATTTTTGGTACGACGTGGTTGATTTTGAATATCATCAAAATCATTAAGAATAGGGTCGTTGAAAAATATGATATCCATACTTCGGACAACCTAAAGGCCCGAAAGATCAGGACCCAGTTCAATATCCTGGAGCGTATTATGGTTTTTGTCATTATCATCCTCGCCATAGGCATCGCTCTAATGAGCTTTGAAAGTATACGTGAAATCGGGGTCAGTATTTTCGCTTCCGCAGGGGTCGCCGGGATTATCATTGGTTTTTCTGCCCAAAAAATGATCGGTACCATTTTGGCAGGTATCCAGATCGCCATTACCCAACCCATTAAAATCGACGACGTCGTTATTGTTGATGGCGAATGGGGGCGCATCGAAGAGATAACCTTGACCTATGTGGTGATCAAAATATGGGACAAACGAAGATTGGTAGTGCCTTCGACCTTTTTTATCGAGAAGTCCTTTCAAAACTGGACCAAAACCTCAGCAGATATCCTTGGTACCGTTTTTCTTTATACCGATTACAATGTTCCCGTTGATGCCATTCGAAAGGAATTGACCCGAATCCTGGAATCTACCGATCTATGGGATGGGGAAGCCAACAATGTACAGGTCACCGACTCAAAAGCCAATTACGTGGAAGTTAGGGCGATGATGAGCGCCAAGGATTCTTCCATGGCCTGGGATCTTCGTGTGCTCGTCCGCGAAAAACTGATTGGTTTTCTACAACAAAATTATCCTGAAAGCCTTGCGCGTACCCGGGTTTACATGGACCAGACGGAAGCCTTGGAAAAAACGGATTAATGGCACCCTTTTTGTTATTTTTGTATACTAACATAGAGAAAATGCGAAAATCCATTTATTGCTTTATAATCCTATCCCTAACTATTGTCACCAATGGGCTAGCCCAACAAATCACATGTTCGGCCCAGGACAAGGTGGCTTTTGAAGATAAGATCATCGAGATTGATGGCCTACTTGAAAAAGATTTAGGACAAACCATGGTCTCGGTGGGTAAAACCTTCCTAGGGACTCCTTATGTAGCAAAGACTTTGGAAATTGGAGAAACCGAGACCCTTGTTGTAAATCTTCATGGACTCGATTGTACAACCTTCGTTGAAAACGTTCTTGCCTTTTCGTTGCTATTGAAAGAAGAAAAGACCGATTTTGATTCTTTTATCGAACACCTAGAAACCATTCGGTATAAAGACGGAAAGCTCGATGGGTATGCGTCACGCCTTCACTATTTTTCCGAATGGATCGCCAATAATGAAAAAAAAGGATTGTTGACCGATATCACAGCGGAAACCGGGGGAAAGGAAATTACCAAGGACATTAATTTCATGAGCACCCATAGGGACTTATATCCCTTTTTAAAAGATGAAGCGAATTTTCAGAAAATAAAGGAATCCGAAAACTTCTTGAACAACCAAGCCCTCTGTTTTTTACCCCAGGAAGAAATCGAGGCCAATGAACTTATGATCCAATCGGGCGACATTATTGCCTTGACCACATCCATAAAAGGCCTTGATATAACCCATACAGGAATTGCCTCTAGGGAAAATGATGGAAGGATCCACTTGCTGCACGCCTCCTCAACGGGTGAGGTAAAGGTCTCCGAACTGCCCTTGGTCGATTACCTCAAAAAAATAGGCAAGAATACAGGGATTATGATTGCTAGGGTAAATTGATCGCACAAATGGTATCGCTAGAAACAAACCCATTGGTCTCTACATGGGTTTTTACAAGGCCTTTAAGCAACAAGTTGTGTTTTTCCCCGATATTATAGGGTCATATATCACTTGTCTATATCCCATCAATGCTTATGTCCCTTACCCTAAAACCGACTGATCGGTCTAAAACGTTCAAAAATGCAAAAGCGTTAAACCTCCTAGGGTTTTCATTACGATTTCGATAAAGACATCACATATTTCTTGGGTGTGGTACCATACTTTTTCTTGAAAGCCGCGATAAAATGACTCGATGTACTATACCCTATTTTCATTCCGACCTCATTGACATTGTTTTGACCCAATTCCAATAACCTGCGGGCGTGCTCCATCTTATAATCGAACAGGAAACTATATACGGAATCCCCATAAATTTGTTTAAAACCTTCCTTCAATTTTTTCAGACTTAACCCTATTTGCTGTGCCAGTTCGGGTAAGGAAGGGGGTTCGGCCATTTGGGCGATCATGATTTCCTTGGCCTGACGAATGCGTTTCACATTGTCCTCATCGACCAAAAACGGACATTGTTCCAAATCGGCATCGGTGCTTTTATTAAAATAAAGTGAAATCAATTCATAGACCTTCCCCATGATATACAATTCCTTTATCGATGGATGCAGGTTATAATTCATGATCTGACTCAATACGACGGCAATGGCCGGGGAAACTTCCTCTTGGGCATAATACTTTTTCTCTTTGTTCTCATTACTTAAAAACGGAATATAATCTGCCTCATTTGAAAATAGGGAGTGAAACTTTCGAATGGTCATTACCACGGATACAATCCAGGAATTGGGTGCCATTTCCATATTCATCGGTAGGTCGACCTGGGTGTTGTACAACAACAAGGAATTTTCCTCAGACACCTCAAGGGCATACATGCCTTCGTTAAAAATGAATTTCGCATGTCCTTTCAAGCAAAAATGAAATTGGATGAAAGTACTATCGATCTCACGAATAACCCGCTGTTTTACAAGGCTATCATTCTGAACCTTCAATACATAAAACCCGTCTTCGATCAGCACTTCGGTATAGGATCCTTGAGCGACATTTTCTTTTTTCATAACATAAATATTTTTTCATTTTATTTAGAATAAATCTAAATAATAATACTACGAATCCATGAATTCCCCATAAAACCATGGTTTAACGGCAATTTACAACGAATTAGGATTAAAATCCCGAATTTCGATACTAATTGTTCCTCTAGCGTTATATTTATTTGAATGATGCATTTAATTTTGTGCCCGTTCGAACAGATTTATGAAGGAGTACCACATATCAAAACATAATTCATTCTATACGATAGGCCTAAACTACAAAAAGGCCGATGCGCATATTCGTGGTAAATTCAGCCTCGATGAAGCTGCTATGGAAAACCTATTGGCGCAAGCCAAAGAACAGGGAATAGATGGGTTATTGGTTACTTCTACCTGTAACCGCACGGAATTACATGGGTTTGCCCAACATCCTTTTCAGTTGATCAAATTACTTTGCGACAATACCCAGGGTACAATTGAAGAGTTTCAAGAAGTAGCCTATGTTTATAAGAACAACGATGCCATTTCACATCTGTTTCGTGTAGGTACTGGTTTGGACAGTCAAATTTTGGGTGATTTTGAAATCATAAGCCAATTACGGCAAAGTTTCAACCGTTCCAAGAGGCATGATATTGCCAATCCGTTTATTGAAAGACTTACCAATTCCGTGATCCAAGCAAGTAAACGTATCAAAAATGAAACTGAGCTATCCTCAGGAGCCACCTCAGTAGCATTTGCGTCGGTACAATATATACTTCAGAATGTTGAGGACATCTCAAACAAGAGTGTTTTGCTTTTTGGTACTGGGAAAATTGGAAGGAACACCTGTGAAAACCTCATTAAACATACCCAGAACTCGAAAATAACCTTGATCAACCGAACAAAGACCAAAGCCGAGAAAATTGCGGGTAAATTCAATTTGGTGGTTAAGGATCATGGTGATTTACAGACCGAAATACGAAATACCGATGTTCTGGTAGTCGCCACAGGCGCACAATCGCCCACAATTTCAAAGGATTTGATCTATACAAAGAAACCCTTGTTGATTCTTGATCTGTCCATACCCAAGAATGTTTCCGATGATGTCGCTGAATTGGAACATGTAACGGTGATCCATCTAGATCATTTATCCCAAATGACGGATAAGACCTTGGCACGTAGAAAACAGTTTATCCCGCAGGCAGAAACAATCATTGAAGAAATTAAGCGTGAGTTTATACAATGGTTGGAAACCCGAAAATTCGCTCCTGTAATCAAGGCGTTAAAGAATAGATTGAATACCATGAAAGAGGAAGAGCTCGATTACCAATCGAAAAAGCTTTCCAATTTCAATACCGAACAGGCCGATGTTATTTCTGACCGTATCATTCAAAAAATAACAAAACAGTTTGCAAATCATCTAAAGGATGCCAATGGGGATGCGGACGATAGTCTTGAGTTGATCCAAAAAGTCTTTCAGTTAGAAATAAATTCCCAATGAGTAAAATTATCAGAATAGGAACCCGCGATAGTGAATTGGCACTATGGCAGGCGAATACCGTTAAAAAAAATCTAGAAGCCCTAGGTCACCAAACTAAACTTGTCCCTGTAAAATCCACAGGGGATTTGGTTCTAAACAAGCCCCTTTATGAAATGGGAATCACAGGTATTTTTACCAAGACCCTGGATATAGCCATGCTTAATGGTGATATCGACATTGCGGTACACTCCATGAAAGATGTACCCACAGCCTTACCAAAAGGTATTGTACAGGCAGCGGTATTGAAAAGGGCCAATTATCTGGATATCCTAGCCTTTAAAGACAATGAGGAATTTCTTGGAAGTAGGGATGCCGTCATAGCTACCGGGAGTCTAAGAAGAAAAGCACAATGGTTGAACAGATACCCGACCCATACAGTCGTGGACATACGCGGTAACGTGAACAGCCGTATGCAAAAATTAATGGACAACGATTGGAACGGAGCTATTTTCGCAGCAGCCGGTTTAGATCGGATTGGATTGGAACATGAACACACTATTGGACTCACATGGATGCTCCCTGCGCCCGCACAAGGTGCTATAATGGTGGTTGCAATGGAAAATGACGAGTTTGTCCGTGAAGCCTGTGCCGAACTGAATCATGAACCTACCGCCATTTGCACCCAACTTGAACGTGAGTTCCTTAGACTCCTTGAAGGTGGATGTAGCGCGCCAATAGGAGCCTTGGCCTACATCAACAATGAGGATGAGGTTACCTTTAAAGGCGTATTGTTATCTGTGGATGGCACGAAAAAATTGGAGGGGGAATTCACGGCTCCCCTAGGCAAACATGAAAACCTAGGACGCGATTGTGCCAATAGTATCTTAAGTCGTGGTGGTAAAAACCTAATGGGCGAAATACAGCGAGATACAGATAGTATTGAAATATTTTCCACGAAAAAATTAACGCAAGATCAGCGATTCTTATTTAAAAATGACCTTGAGGTAGACTCCGAGGATTTTATTAAAACGAGTCCAAACCGTATTCCGGCCAAAGTATTGAAGGCCAAAATGCAAAATGTGATCATTACAAGTCAAAATGCCGTTGAAGCCTTATTGACCAATATGAGTGCCAACGATCTTCAATTCGAAAACATTTACTGTGTTGGTCGTCGCACTCGACGACTGATTGAGAGTCGCATAGGAAAAGTGAAACATTTTGAGAAAAATGCCGAGAAATTAGCAGATTACCTGGTTGACCATTTGGAGGGGATCGAAGTCACCTATTTCTGTAGCAACCTACGCTTGGATGATCTTCCAACTATCTTGACCGATAATGGTATTACCGTCAATGAAATTGAAGCCTACAAAACCAAACACACCCCTGTTGAAGTACCCAAAAACGTAAAAGGCGTACTCTTTTTCAGTCCCTCAACCGTTGAAAGCTATTTAGAGCTGAACAAGGCAGATAAAAAAGCCTATTGCATTGGTGAAAGCACTGCAAAAAAAGCCAGGGAACATTTTACTGAGGTTTATGTTGCCAAAATACCCAGTGTTGAAAGTGTTATTGATTTGGTAAATGACAATTATAAAAATTAGCATTCCACATATTTTTGGGATGTCAAAAGAACAGATATATTGAAAAACGACCTATTCCTTAGAGCCTTAAAAGGTGAAACCGTTGACAGACCACCGGTATGGATGATGCGCCAAGCAGGGCGCTACCTACCCGAATTTATTGAAATTCGGAAAAAATACGATTTCTTTACCCGATGCCAAACACCAGAACTTGCCTCTGAGATTACAGTGCAACCCATTCGAAGGTTCGGTATGGATGCTGCTATCCTTTTTAGCGATATTTTGGTCATCCCACAGGCTATGAACATCGAAGTGCAAATGAAACCCAACTTCGGACCTTATTTGCCAAATCCTATACAAACCCAAAAAGCTGTGGATAACGTAATTGTCCCAGACGTTCATGAAACGCTTAATTATGTAATGGAGGCCATTACCATGACTAAGGAAAAGTTGAACAACGAGGTTCCTTTGATAGGTTTCGCCGGTTCCCCTTGGACCATACTTTGCTATTGTGTACAAGGACAAGGCAGTAAAACTTTTGATAAGGCCAAGGAATTCTGTTTTACACAACCCCTTGCCGCCCATCAGCTTCTGCAAAAAATAACCGATACTACCATCGCCTATCTGAAGGCAAAGGTGAAAGCCGGTGTTAATGCGGTTCAGGTTTTCGATTCATGGGGAGGCATGCTTTCCCCTACTGATTACCAAGAATTTTCTTGGAAATACATACAACAGATCATCGATGCATTAAAAGATGAGGCTCCGGTCATTGTCTTTGGTAAAGGCTGCTGGTTTGCCCTGGGTGATATGGCCAAATCAGGTGCTGCCGCTTTGGGTGTAGACTGGACCTGCTCGCCAAAAAACGCCCGTTATTTAACAGGCGGTAATATTACCCTCCAAGGTAATTTTGATCCTGCCAGGTTGCTGTCACCTCCTTCTGAAATCAAAAAAATGGTAACCCAAATGATCAATGAATTTGGTAAGGACAAGTACATTGCGAACCTAGGTCATGGCATCCTACCGAACATACCGTTAGAAAACGCAAAAGCCTTTATCGATGCGGTAAAAGAATACAAAAGCCCTGTCTAATACTATATACCAATTGTTTTAATGCTTCTTGATTCCGGTACGTATAACATAGAACCCATTCAAGGCAAAGATGCCTGGAAACTCTGTGATTTCGTCATATCAAATGCTGAGCGCCTTAAACGCTATTTCCCTAAAACCCTGGAGCAAAATTCAACACCAGACCTCGCTGCTATTTTCGTAACAAAAAAAGTAAATCAGTATTCCGACAAAGAAGAATTCCTTTTTAAACTCACGGAAAAGGAGCATCGCACAATTATAGGACTCGTTTATATCAAAAATACCGATTGGGACAATAAACAGGCGGAATTAGCCTATTGTATTGGATATCAATACGAAGGTAAAGGATTTATAACGCAATCCGTTAAGGAATTAGCAACATATGCCTTTGAGCATTTAGGCTTAACCACCCTACAGATTGTTGTCCATAAAACCAATATGGGAAGCGTAAAAGTTGCAAGAAACAACGGTTTTACTTGGCAGAAAACGCTACCAAAAGAGCATACCCCACCTGGTGAGGCCCCTTTGGATATGGAACTTTATGTATTGACCAATAGGGAACATAAGTTCAGCTAAAGACCCACAAGGTTTTGAAAACCTCGTAGATCTACAATAAAATGGATAAGTTGTCGTAT
The DNA here is from genome assembly GCF_003148665.1 of Maribacter polysiphoniae. Taxonomy (GTDB): domain Bacteria; phylum Bacteroidota; class Bacteroidia; order Flavobacteriales; family Flavobacteriaceae; genus Maribacter_A; species Maribacter_A polysiphoniae. The sequence continues at coordinate 128,540 of NZ_QGGQ01000001.1, forward strand.
CGAATTATAAGTTATTCCCCACACGAATAGAAAATAGTCAATAATGAAACTGGAAAAATTGGAAAAAGACACCTATTACCATGTATATAACAGAGGTATAAATGGTGGTGTTATTTTCAAAAACCAAGAAAACAAACGGTATTTTCTGGAACTGGCCAATAAATATCTGTCCAAGAAAGTAGTTATACTGGCCTATTGTCTTATGGACAATCATTACCATATGGCTATTCGCACACTTGCTGATGAAAAGTCCATTACACAAGCATTTTCGAATCTTTTCAATGCCTACGCCAAAGCTTTCAATAAACGGGAAGGGAGGACAGGTAGTCTGTTTGAAAAACATTTTAAGCGTATTCCGATCAATGATGAGGACTATTTAAGAAACTTGATTGTCTATATCCATCTAAATCCCCAAAATCATGGTGTTTCTAAAGATTTCAGCACTTTTGGATTTTCTTCCTATCATTTATTTAAATCAAATAATCAAGAAGAAGTATTGAAGGTAAACAAGAAAGAAACTTTGGCGCTGTTTGAGGATGTGAAGAATATGGAATACGTGCATTATAAAAAATTAGGCAAATCTATTGAACTATCAGACCTACAAGGTGTTGAAAACCTTGCAGGTCTAGCCAAAGGAAAAGCATCCAACATGAATCAAATAAGTGAGAGTGAGGAAAACAAAAATGCCCCGCGAGGTGTCGTCGACGAAGGAGACCTCCCTGTAGGTCTAAATTCCACCAGAGAAAGGCAACCTGGGAAACAAGTAGCTACTAACAAAGAAGGCCAAGGGGAATCAGACCTACAAGGTGTTGAAAACCTTGCAGGTCTAGCCAAAGGAAAAGCATCCAACATGAATCAAATCAGTGAGAGTGAGGAAAACAAAAATACCCCGCGAGGTGTCGTCGACGAAGGAGACCTGCAAGGTGTTGTCAACGAAGGAGACCTCCCTGTAGGTCTGAACAAATCCGTAACCCGAGACAAATTCTACAAATACATCCAAGAATTACAAGAGACTATCACCAAGAGACTCGAAGATGTTGATGGCAAGGCCAAATTCCAAGAAGATCTATGGAAACGGCCCGAAGGCGGGGGTGGCCGCACAAGGGTCATCGAAAATGGAGCTGTCCTTGAAAAAGGCGGGGTGAATATTTCCGCTGTACATGGGGCTTTACCCGAAAGTATGCAAAACTACTTTGGTGTTAAGGATGCCGATTTTTTTGCCTGTGGCCTGAGTTTGGTATTACACCCTAAAAGTCCAATGGTACCAACGGTACATGCCAATTGGCGTTATTTTGAAATGTATGATAAAACCGGTCAAATTGTAGATCAATGGTTTGGTGGCGGACAAGACTTAACTCCGTATTACTTGTTTGATGAAGATGCCTCGCATTTTCATTCGGTATGCAAAAAAGCGTGTGATGCCCATCATCCAGAGTTTCATGCAAAGTTTAAAAAGAAATGTGATGATTACTTCTGGAACACCCATAGAAATGAGGCCCGTGGCGTTGGCGGACTCTTTTTCGATTATTGTAAAGCGGATGAATCCATGAACATGAACGATTGGTATAATTTTGTGACCGAGGTGGGAAACAGCTTTTTAGAAGCTTATGTACCAATCGTTATAAAAAGAAAGAACCTTGAATACAGTCAATCACAAAAGGATTGGCAAGAGATTCGACGCGGAAGATATGTCGAGTTCAATTTGGTACATGACAAGGGAACCCTATTCGGCTTAAGGACCAATGGCCGTATAGAAAGTATATTGATGAGTCTACCCCCACAGGTACAATGGCGATATGACCATCATCCGGAACCGGATAGTGAGGAAGAACGACTCCTAAAGGTATTGGCCCAACCTAAAAATTGGATTGCGTAGCATTATCATGGGGAAAAATATCTATTTAATCGCACTACTCTCAATCTTTGCTTTTACGTCCTGCAAAAAGTCAAAACGTACCAAAAGCGATATCGATATCGAGTTTACCCAAGATACCTTGGAGGTCGGTTACACGTATTGGTGGCCAGAATCGGGCCCATTCTTGGGACAATGTGGTGATGAGCTCTCCTTGGTTTTCAGTGGTACCATCACAAAACTCCTCGAACCTAACGATGATGCCGGGCCCTTGTATAATTCACAAAAAGGATTCATTCAAATTGACGAAGTATATAAGTTCAAAGACTTAGGGCCCAACACCTATGCCAATCAACAGTTCTTTGTTTCCGATTGTTTTGAAGGATTAAACTTGAACGTAGACGACAAAGTACTCGTTTTTTGCTATGATTACGAAAATGACCTGAGCATTCCTGGCGGTAAATCCATTTTAAAACTAAAATCGACGGATGACCCTCTTATTACATCCATTAAAAAATATATCGATTCCGACCAGAATCCGACCAAAATCAAAAAGGATAGGAAATTATGGGAGCAATATGGTCTCGGTAGTGCCCTGGATAGGATATTGGAGTGTGCCGAATCAGCCTCCCAAGACGAATAGGTCAATGCCAAATAACACTTTTCTTGGTTTTCTCCCCTTGGGCGTTGGACATATGGAACATTCGAGCCTTTAAAAGCGCTTTTCTTCCCTGTAAATGTCGCGTGTAGAGCAGCTTCGCATTTCCAACAGTCCTTTTCCAATGCTTTAAAAACAACGCTGCATGTTGCTTGTTTTCCCCAAAGCGTTCAGGAACCACCAAATAGCGCTGAACACCCATAAATCTTCTTAACCAATCCCCTCTTAAAAGTAAGTAACGCGGATTTTCAATCGGCGCAATAACCTGTTCCAGTGCATTTATGAATATGGTGCTTTCGTAGGTTGACATACCTTTGGGCACACAAGACACCGTGCCCCTTCCATCCAAGGAAACCACAATTTCCAAATCGGCCATATTGCTGGTCAAAAATCCAAGTTCATTCATGGTGTAAAGAACCGCCCAGCCCATTTTTTGAACATCTTTGTGCAAACGACCATGGTTGATGTATAACTTGAACACCTTAAAGGCCTTGACACCAAAACCAAATAGCAAGGCTGAGATAAGTGTATATATAAACTTCATCCACCCTCCATGGAGTAAAATATTCAAATGCTTTAAGATGAATTCCGGGACAAAGTAACCCAATGCGATAGACAATTCCAGAAATCCGAATAAGACCATATCCCGATAATGTAATCTTTTTTGCACCTGATAGGAATTCCCTCCCTTATAGAAAGATTTAAGTTCTTTTACCAGCCCGGTACCACTTCCGATAGCTTTTTGCCAATTTTCCCGAATGTTATTTCTGTTTCGGGCAAGGTCAGTACTCATTCGATTGGTTTTTTCAACTTCGTCCCCCACTTTGGGGATTACCAAATCCAGACGGTCCATCCCATTGGTTATCCGCAAGGGTTTTGAATTCGAAATCCCCATAAAAGCGGTAAACCGCCTATTTAATGTTTCAAGATCCTTCCCTCCTTCCTCATCCGATGGATCCAAGCAAATCAGATGCCAGATTACGGCAGTCTTATCCGGGTTAGGGGCATAGCTTCTAATCGCCCTACCCCGCATTTGGTTTGAGGTTACAAAGGAACCCACCGAAGATGCTAAAACCAAGGTGTTTATTGCGGGTGCATCCCAACCTTCCCCTAAAAGGGATTTGGTACCTATCAGTGTTCGTACCCTACCTTTTTGAAAAAGATCCGTTATGATCCCAACCAGTGTTTCGGATACTTTGTTCTTTGCTTTTATTGCCACAAAATCCAAATCAGGGGCGATAGGCTTATGTGTAAAATTGGAACCCCCAAGGGTGTCACAAATGATTTTAAAAACCACCTTGCTTACGATGACCAAACTTCCCGTAAGAACAGCCATCGAGGATGGATCATGAAGAGCAATCCTTAATCGATGGAATATAGGCAAAACCCCTAATTTACTTATCTCCGACACGCTGTCATCGGCTGTTTCCAGATATTCTTTCCGAATATAATCCGTAAGTACGACAGCCCGTAAATGTGCCCCCATTTCCACTTCAGCCGCGGCAACAATTTGCACTATGCTATTGAGTTTCCCCGGGCTGTTCGAAAGCGTACGGTAAAAAGATTCATTTCCAATTAGATCTACCCGATGGGTTTTTAAAACGCCTATTTTCCGCAATCTTTTTTCCAGTGCCTTAAGCCCTTCATCCTTGGCAGTTTCATGATTACGTTCCTCGAATAAAATATAATTGAGGAGTATGGCGGCCCAATCATTCGTAAAAGCCGGGAATTCTATGCTATCTTTCCTTTCAAAGCCTAAAACCTTTAACTTTTGTCGTGGAATTTCAACACCAATGGCATGTAAGAATATCAATAGGGCTGAAAAAAAGGAAGGCTGTTGATAAATTTCAGGTAAAGAATCCCCTGTGTTCACATAAAACCGGTGATTCATCAAGCGATCAATCAACCAAGTATCCGTTTTTAAACCTTGGACCATTTCGGCAACCTTAAGCCTAAAGGCAACTATAAAATCTATCGTCAATTGATCGGGAAGTGAAAAATGCACAAAATCCTGATGGGGACATAAATCCCCTTCTTTCACCAAATTGGGTATAGCAATTTCATCATCTACCTCACCACAGAGGTCAAAATACCTTTTCACCTCGGCCTGACTACTATCAAAAGGAGGTGTGGCCGTTAATGCCACAACCTTCAGTTCTTGATCCTGTTTTAGGGCAAATAGGCACTTCCACCATTCATTTTTAAGATGATGTGCCTCATCGAGCACAATGGTCTTTATTCCCTGCTTATTAAAAAACCCAAGGAATTCAGATTCAGAAGCCATTCTTTTATAAAATGCATGCAATCCCTGATAGGTACTTAAGGTAATGTCGGAAGGCTTGTCCATAGCGAACGAGACGTTCCCAAAATCCCCATTTTCGGTAAAATATTGCTGCAGTCTTTCTTCCCACTGGTTCCTAATGGTCAATGTTGGGGCCAAAACCAAGGTTCTATTCCCGATTTGTCTCAATATTTCAAGTCCTAGTAGGGTTTTTCCCGATCCTGGCGGGGCAATCACATGAAGGTGGTTGTCTGCCATATGGGTGGAAAGATTCCTTAAAAAAAGCCCTTGATACCGCCGCCAGGGAAATCTAAATTTTAAACTTTGAAAGCTTGCAACCAAATGACAATCGATTAATTTTGATAAAGGTAGTTATTCAACGCAAAAGCATATATTTTATTGGGTCAAAGGCCTTTGCTAAAACACATTTTCTTTACTTTGTATATTATTTGGGTCGTATGGAATCATATGACTCCAGTGGCAAAATACTATTCGATTAATTTTATTATAAAAAGCTGATTATGTATCCTATTATTAGAAATAGAAGACTACGCGCATCAGAATCCATCAGAAGATTGGTTCGTGAAACGATTATAACCCCCGATGACTTTTTAGTCCCTTTATTTGTCGTCGAAGGCAAGAACGTAAAAGAAGAAATCCCTTCGATGCCCAACTACTTTCGGTTTAGCTTGGACAACCTTGAAAAGGAAGTGAAAGAACTTTGGAAAATGGGACTTTGTTCCGTACTCCTTTTCGTTAAGGTTCCTGAAAACCTAAAGGATAACAAAGGTACAGAAGCGTTGAATGCCGAGGGATTGATGCAACGTGCGATAAAAACGATCAAGAATGCTTGTCCTGAAATGTTGGTCATGACCGATGTGGCCCTTGACCCCTATTCCTCTTATGGTCATGATGGTGTGGTGTCTGACGGACAAATACTGAACGACGAAAGTGTGGAGATCTTGACCGAGATGGGTCTATCCCATGCCCAGGCCGGAGCTGATTTCCTGGCCCCCAGTGATATGATGGACGGTCGTATTCTTTCCATGCGGGAGGCATTGGAAGATGAAGGCTTTTTCAATACTGGAATCATGAGTTATAGCGCTAAATATGCCAGTGCTTTTTATGGCCCTTTTAGAGATGCTTTGGATTCAGCCCCTGTTGACATCAAGAATGTGCCCAAGGACAAAAAATCCTATCAAATGGACTTTGCCAATCGGTTTGAAGCCATACGTGAAACCCAATTGGATATTGACGAAGGTGCGGATATCGTCATGGTAAAACCCGGACTCGCCTATTTGGATATTGTTCGTGAAATACGCAATGAAGTCGAGGTCCCGGTGGCCGTATATCAAGTATCCGGCGAATATGCGATGGTGAAGGCTGCAGCGGAAAAAGGTTGGTTAAACCATGATGCGGTAATGATGGAACAACTAACCTCCATAAAAAGGGCAGGTGCCAATATCATTGCCAGTTATTTCGCAAAAGATGTCATTAAACTCCTTAATCAGTAAACCGAGTCCATACAATTCTTGGAAAAACAGGAATCCTGTAATTTTAATCTTGATATAAAAATCGTGAACAAAATTATCTTTATACTAATTGGTTTATTTATTTGGAAGGCCCAAGCACAGGAAGGCACACCCATTCCTATGCATATCAATGAGGAAGAAGGGCTAGCCTATGCACCACTTTCAAATATGGGGATGGATTCTACCTTCATCCACACAAAGGTTGACTCAATAATAACCGATGGTATAAAAAACAATGCCTTCCCTGGGGCCCAAGTTTTGGTGGCCAAAAACGGTGCTATCGTATTTCATGAGGCCTATGGTTACCATACGTACGATAGTATTCAGCAGGTTTCGAAAGATGACATCTATGATTTAGCCTCGGTTACCAAAATCACAGGACCTTTACCAGCGATCATGAAGTTGGTGGATCAAGGCAAACTCAATTTGGATGTGCCTTTTAGTACCTATTGGACCGCTTGGAAAAACAGAAAGGACAAAAAAGACCTGACCCTACGCGAAATATTGGCGCACCAGGCCGGACTTACCCCTTATATCGTTTTTCTCAGCAAGGTGATCAAGAAAAATGGCCGTTTGAAAAAAAGATTCATCCATACAAAACCAAGTTCGAGATTCCATAATCAGGCGTACGAGCATTTGTATGTAAAAAACCGCTTTAACCACAAGATGTATCGCATAATCAATAGATCAAAGGTTAGCGATGAAAAGAAATACAAATATTCCGGTCTCACTTTCCTTATTTTCCCCGAGCTCATAGGGCAATTGACTGGGACCCCTTATGAAGAATACGTCTCTAAAAACTTTTATGTTCCCTTAGGGGCAACAACCTTAGGTTTTAGACCCAAAACCAAAAATTTTCCGAATAAGATAGTCCCAACAGAAATAGATACCCTCTTTAGGCATTCCTTGACCCAAGGCTGGGTACACGATGAGAATGCTTCCCTTTTGGGTGGTGTATCGGGTAATGCGGGTTTGTTCGGAACCGCGACGGATTTGGCAAAAATAATGCAGATGTATCAGAATTATGGTACTTTCAATGGTCATCGGTTTATCTCCGAAGCCACCTTGAAAGAGTTTACCCGCATACAATATCCTGAAAATGACAACCGTAGGGGCTTGGGCTTCGACAAGCCCTTGATCGGGAACGACACCCTTGATCTTGCAGCGGCTTATCCCGCACCAGAAGTTAGCCCTAAAAGCTTTGGACATAGTGGTTTTACAGGGACTTTCATATGGGCCGACCCGGAAAACCAATTGGTATTTATTTTTCTTTCCAACCGTGTGTATCCAACAAGGGAAAATCGAAATCTATATAGCCTAAATATTAGGGGAGCAGTGCAACAAGTCTTTTATCAATCGATAATCCCTGATTAACATACAATTATTACTATTTTAGTCAGATAAAACAAACCTATGGGAATACTGTTTTTTTACGCCTTTATCTCTATATTCTTTTCCTTTCTATGTTCCATATTGGAAGCGGTATTATTGAGTATTACCCCAACATTCATCAATCTTAAGAAAAAGGAAGGGAAGTCGTATGCTGAAACCTTGGAAACCCTTAAAAAGGATGTTGACAAACCTTTGATTGCCATTCTCACCCTAAATACGATTGCACATACCGTGGGTGCGATCCTTGTGGGTGTCCAGGCGAAAGTCGCATATGCCGAATTGTACGGCAATGCCCCACGAACCGTTCTAGGTTTGGAATTTACCGAGGACGTAATGGTCGGTGTTGTATCGACCCTTATGACCATTTTGATCTTGGTTGCTTCCGAAATCATCCCAAAAACCATTGGTGCCACCTACTGGAAGCAATTAGCGAATTTTACTTCAAAAGCGCTTCGAATCATGGTCTTGGCACTGAAATGGACAGGACTTCTATGGGTTTTACAATTGTTCACCAAACTCGTGGGTGGCCAAGGACACCATGGTAGCGTCCTTAGCAGGGAGGATTTTACGGCAATGGCCGATATTGCGCATGAGGAAGGCGTTTTTCAAGAGTCGGAATCCATCGTAATCAAAAACCTCTTGAAATTCGATGAAATCTTGGCCAAGGATATTATGACACCAAGAACGGTCATGAAAATAGCCCATGAAAATAAAACGATCAAGGAGTTTTTTGATGAAAACCCCAAACTTCGTTTTTCCCGAATTCCGATTTATAAGGATAAGGTCGATAATATTACTGGATTTGTATTAAAGGACACGGTGCTTGAAGAGATGATCAATGAAAATGGTGACTCCCTCTTAGCTACTATCAAGAGGGATATTTTAGTGGTGAATCGCGATAAACCCATCCCGGATCTCTTTGAAACATTCATCTCCCAAAAACAGCATATAGCCTTGGTGGTTGATGAATATGGCTCTGTGAGCGGTTTGGTTTCCATGGAAGACGTTATTGAAACCCTACTCGGACTCGAAATAATGGACGAAAGTGACAATGTGGACGATCTACAGCACTTGGCACGTGAAAATTGGAAAGTACGGGCAAAACGCCTGGGATTGATCGATGATAACGCCACATTCGAATAATGGAATCGGCATTTGTACATACCCCTTTGGGCATTGCCAAATTGGAAGGCGATGAAAAAGGATTGGCATCCGTGAGTATATTGAATGAGGACGTTGGTACTACCACCATAATTCCCGAAGTTCTTGAAGATGCCGTTTACCAACTCCAGGAATACTTCAGTGGCCAAAGGGAAGCTTTCAGTTTAACCTTGAATGCCGAAGGGACCGATTTTCAAAAAAAGGTATGGACCGAACTTCTTGAAATTCCTTATGGAAAAACGATAAGCTATTTAGCACTATCCAAAAAACTGGGTGATGCAAAAGCCATTAGGGCAGTTGCGGCAGCCAATGGGAAAAATCCATTATGGATTATTGTTCCTTGCCATAGGGTTATTGGCAGTGATGGTTCTTTGACGGGTTATGCGGGCGGACTTCATCGTAAAAAATGGTTGTTAAACCATGAGAGTCCGGCCAAACAACAATCCTTATTCTAAAACTTACCGACCACTTGGTCGGTTCTCCCGACAATTCTCCCAAGATATAAGCCATTTGTGTATTTCATCGACCCAATGACACCTTAAATTGATGTTTAGTGCCTTAAAAGGCTTTAAAATGTCTCACAACACAAACCACCGGGTCGGTTTTGAGTGATTTTGCCACTTTTGCCCTATTACCTTCTATTTCTGATCAAAACCACCTGATTTGGACTTAAAAACATTTCCGATAATTTGTATCTTTAATCTATGCTTCACAAAATCCAATTAGAAAATATCCTGTTTTTAGATATCGAAACGGTACCTGAAGTAGCCGATTACCAAGAACTGGACGATGCTAAAAAGGAATTGTGGGAACACAAATCCCAATACCAACGAAAGGATGAATTTACCGCGGAGGAATTCTATGACCGCGCAGGTATTTGGGCCGAATTCGGAAAGATCGTCTGTATATCGGTAGGTTATTTCCATATGACAGGAAATCTAAGGGAATTCAGGGTAACCAGTTTCCAGGGTGAAGAATCCAAATTGCTTGAGGATTTCAAAACCCTATTGAACACCCATTTTAAATATCCGAAGCATTTGCTTTGCGCCCACAATGGCAAGGAATTCGATTTTCCTTATATCGCACGGCGGATGATTATCCACCGTATAGACCTTCCCTATAAATTGGACCTCTTTGGTAAAAAACCTTGGGAAGTACCCCATTTGGACACCATGGAACTATGGAAGTTCGGGGATTACAAACATTATACCTCCCTAAAACTAATGGCCCATATCCTGGGTATCCCCTCACCGAAGGAAGATATTGATGGTAGTATGGTTCGTGATGTTTATTATGAGGAAAAGGATGTGGATAGGATCGTAACCTATTGCGAACTCGATGTCGTAACCACGGCACAGGTCTTTTTGCGATTGCGCAATAACGATTTATTGGCCGATTCCGAAATCAAGAAGGTTTAATGGCAGCACAGCCTAGTAGGTGCCCGACATTTGGATAACCCCTTTTCCAAAGCCACGATCGGGACTCAACTATTATACTTCAGTTGGATGTATACCGGAAAATGATCGCTATACCCTCCCAAATATTTACTGCCTGCGTACGTTCGAAAGGGTGTTCCCTTGTACTTTCCTTTCCATTCTGTCAATAAATGTTCATCAAAAATATTGGCATGGGCAAAGCTGTGGGTTCCCTTCTCGTAATTAAAGAAATTATGGGAAACGATAATCTGGTCGAACAAACTCCAACTCCGTCTATAATTGGCACTGCCCCTATTGGGCGACCCTAATTTTTCCATAGGATTATACAAGCCCGTACCATCGGTCAGTAATTGGATACTATTGGAACTTGGGTCATCATTAAAATCCCCCATGATGATGAAGTTAGGTTCCGGATGCTCCGCTTCAATTTGTTCCATTTTAAGCTTAATGGTCTTGGCCGCCTCTACCCTTTTATAATCAGTGGCTACATCACCAGTTCTACGGGAAGGCCAATGATTGACGAACACATGCACAAGCTCCTCGTTGAGTTTGCCATGAACATACAGGATATCCCTAGTCGTATCCCTTACCCCCTCCGCGTTATACACCAATAAGGGTATGGGTTCTGAATGCAATACTTCAAAATGGTCATTATGGTACAATAAGCCCGTATCAATCCCTCTTTCATCGGGAGAGTCGTAGTGCACATAACCATAGTCTATATCCTGTAAAGGTCCTGCATTGATCAAATCCTGTATCACGGTTTCATTTTCGACCTCGGCAATACCCACCAAAGCAGGGGGCCGTTCTGTGGATGCCAATCCGATTTCAGAAATGGTCTTGGCCAATTTTAAGATTTTCTTCTTATATCTCTTCGGGGTCCATTTTTTAAAACCCTTAGGCGTAAAATCAACATCCAAGGTATCTGGATCGTGCGTTGTATCAAAAAGATTCTCGAGATTATAGAATGCTATTGTATGAAGACCTTGTTTCTTTTTCTTCTTGAAAAGTGAAAATACCATGCATTTAAGTTAAGGGAATCAAATTTACGAAAATAGCTTGGTCAGTATTATGTAAATTTGCATATTAAATTAGACTATGTTAGAAAAGAAAGCGATAGAATACGAAAAAGTTGTCCTTATAGGGGTCATCAATAAGGAGCAAGATCAAGAAAAGGTGAATGAATATCTTGATGAACTTGAATTTCTTACCTATACCGCTGGGGGAGAGGTCATGAAGCGCTTTGTACAGCGTGTCGATGTCCCGAATCCAAAAACCCTGATCGGTAGTGGTAAGATGCAGGAGGTAGAGGACTATGTGGAAAAAAATGATATAGGCTCCATTATCTTTGATGATGAGCTTTCCCCTGGACAACAACGCAATATTGAAAAACAATTGCGCTGTAAGATTTTGGATCGTACCAGTCTTATCCTTGACATTTTTGCGCAACGGGCCCAGACAAGTTATTCCAGAACCCAGGTAGAGTTGGCACAATATGAATATCTTCTTCCCCGTCTTACGGGATTATGGACACACTTGGAGCGTCAAAAAGGGGGTATAGGAATGCGTGGACCAGGGGAGACCGAGATTGAAACCGATAGACGTATTGTTCGTGACCGTATTTCATTACTGAAGAAAAAGTTATTGAAGATAGACCGGCAAATGGAAACACAAAGGGGCAATAGGGGTTCCCTTGTTCGGGTTGCCCTAGTCGGGTATACCAATGTAGGTAAGTCAACCTTAATGAACGTCATTAGTAAAAGTGATGTCTTTGCGGAAAACAAACTTTTCGCCACATTGGACACTACCGTACGGAAAGTCGTCATTGGAAATCTTCCGTTTTTACTCAGTGATACGGTAGGATTCATTCGAAAATTACCCACACAGTTGGTCGAAAGTTTCAAGAGTACTTTGGATGAGGTTCGGGAAGCAGATCTATTACTACACGTAGTGGACATTTCACACCCTAACTTTGAGGAACATATAGCCTCTGTAAACAAGATCTTGGATGAAATTGACAGTGCAGACAAAAAGACCATTATGGTTTTCAATAAAATAGACCAATATCACCATCAAACCATAGATGATGATGACCTGGTAACCGAACGAACCACAAAGCATTTCACCATTGAGGATTGGAAACGCACATGGATGCAACGTATGGGGGAAGACGCATTGTTCATTTCGGCATTGAACAAAGAAAACCTTGATGAATTCCGCAAACGGGTGTATGATGTCGTCAGGGATATCCATGTCACGCGATTCCCTTATAACAACTTTCTTTATCCAGAACATTTAGACCAATATTAGGCCGTTAAAATCATTAGAAACAGTGCCGTTCATCGGAGAAATCATACCGTTAATTTTTTCACCACATTTTAGGTCGGGTTCACAACATATTTTAGGCGAAATCGT
>NZ_QGGQ01000001.1:141761-859266 GCF_003148665.1 Maribacter polysiphoniae
GGGTTCACAACATATTTTAGGCGAAATCGTCTAGGCAGACTTATCTTTACATTGTAATTAAGTGATAGCATTGACCCCAAATCGATTCAAGAACTTAACTAGAGAATTAAAGGTTTCCCCAAGCCTTTTTTAACCTACAAATGACTACCGAAGTTTATTCGGACCATATCTTACAAACCTACTTAACTAAAAAAAGCTCTTTCCCAAAAGGGCTTTTTTTTATGGAATAAAACTACAGGCCCCAAACAATTGGAAAATGGATCAAATACAATTTCTGGGTATTAGGATATTTATGCAAATAGTTGGGTTAACCTAAATAGGGGTCATGACCAATTGTTGTGTTTATGTAAGGATCATTATCAATCTGTAAAGGAAGAATGTTATATTTTTCACACCCCTGAACGGGGGGATAAAGAAGGAACGGCCTATTTTTGATTTCGTTTTAAATCAAGTGGTTTCCGCATTGGGTGGGGGAAGCCGTCCATAGAGCATTTCACTTTAGTGAAAGCGGCCTGGGCGGTGTGGCTGCGGAAAGTGCGTGGATTTAAAGAAATTCAAAATCAGCCTAGCGTTTTTTGTTTCTTTTTTTGGCAATGCAAAAAAGAACAGAACACGAACTTCGGGATAGTTTATGCTTTCTTTTTCTAATTCACACCCAATTTTTGGGATTGATTCTGGAAAATCCGGTAAACTTGTCATTCACTTTAACAAGTTATGCTACAAATCCAGCAGGATTCACAACAATAATTTACTTTTCAATATCAATGCCATTACATTCGTAGTGTATTTATGATTTATTATCGCGTCCCAATCGGATTATGAGTTAACCTATAAATAAGTATTTGGAATTAGCCCGTTCAAAATTGACAACTAGGATACAATGTTTGACTAACTAATTCAACCAAAACCTACTTAATAAAAAAGTCCTGACGAATTCGTCAGGACTTTTTATTATTATATATCTATTGGGGATTAAAAGGCGTAGTTCAGGCCAAATAACCAATAAGTCTGTAATTTATCATCGATATTATCGAAAGTAGCGGCTGCATCGGGTGTTGGTCCGTTCAAAGCATAATTAAGCGCTTCCTGCTTATTATCCCTTAGTCCAAACTCAAAACCTAGTCCAATCCCATTCCAAATGGTGTAACCGAAAGAGTTGATCCAAGTCCAATTGGACAAATCTGATGATTTATAGCTTTGGAACATTGAAAGATTGGTCTTGAAGTTCACCTTACCTATTTTACGGGTATAATCGGCAACGATCTTGGCACCAAGTGAAGATTCGAAAATATCATCCTCACTACTGAAAACAAAGTTGTAGTTCAAAGGGTGGATCACCACTACCAAATCGGTAATTGGTGTCCATGTAGCACCAACACCTATATCCAAATACCCTGGATCGTTGAAGTTGCTCAATATGGTGGTCCTGTATTCCGCTAACGTCGATATGGCGAACTTCTCACTGATTTTTCGCCCGTAAAGCGAAGTAATGTTAAAAACATCGGTAGCTTGCTTAAAGCTATCATCGTCAGTAGGGTCATCCTTGTCATCGAATTTTACCCAACCCAAATTGACGTTTCCAGAGTTTCTCCAGAAATATTTCTCTTGGTTAAGGTTGGCAAAACCATTGATTGTAACACCGATATTACCGGCATTGGAATTGGCGGCATCCTTTGAATACCAATTGTTGAAACCGGAAAGGTTGGCTCCAATAGTTCCAAATGCCCCTTTTTTCCAACCTGGAAGGGCATTGATTTGTGCTTGCAGGGCATCTACCCTACCTTGGATTGCAGCTATCGAATCCTTTTTAGGTCCTTGCAAGGCCTTAAGTTCATCGGCAGTCTGCGCGTAAGTAGCTGATAAGGCCAAAAACGCAGTTAACGTTACTACTAAATTTCTCATAATGCTTAGTGTTTAATTATGTTATGAAGCGCAAAAATAAGCATTGTTAACAATAAACAATTACCGTTATCAACAATTATCCCTTTTTATACAATGGCACGGAAGAGCAAGCCTCACCGTACATAACGCTTTTTGCAACCGGCAATAATTTTGAAGTTATAAACAAATAGGCATTTTGCGGAACAGGTTTATTGCTGCACCCTTTGATTATAACAGGCCTGTCCTCGTAGGCAGAAACATCAAGGTCCTCAATGATGGATTGATACAGGGAAGTTTCCAAGGTTTCCAGATTTCCTTGCACCACTCTTTTGGCATAAGGATGTAGTTTGGTACTAATAAGCATATAGGCCCATCCTGGGATGATGGCATCGGTAGAACAGTCTACCGCAATGAATTTATCTTGATACTGTTTCCAATCGTGTTCGGCAATACTAGCCCGGAAATCCTTTTCCCTCAAGACAAAACCTTCGTAAAGCCAGTCCTTGATATCCAGGAAAACGCGTTCCCCAACAGGGTAATAATCTTCCAAATCAATGGTCTTCAATTGACTTTGGGCCACACGGTTGATGATTTCCTTTTCCATGGACGATACGTTTTAAAAATAGATTTATCCTAAAAAGGCGCTACTCACGAAATTACCTAAAGCAATCCCAGTTCCAATTTTGCCTCTTCACTCATTAAATCCTGGGTCCAAGGCGGATCAAAGGTTATTTCGACGATGGCATTCTTTACGGCATTCAACGATTTCACTTTCTCCTCTACTTCAACAGGAAGGGTTTCTGCCACAGGGCAATTCGGTGAGGTAAGGGTCATTAATATCTTGACATCCATGACCTCATTGACAAAAACATCATAAATCAATCCCAGTTCATAAATATCAACGGGAATCTCAGGGTCATAAATTGTTTTTAATACCTGTACTATTTTCTCGCCCAATTCTTGGGTGTTTATTGCTGCTTCGCTCATTTTTCTAGATTTAGTTCAATTGTGTCTGGTACGCAATGGCATACATCTTCAATTGTTTCACCATACTCACCAAGCCATTTGCCCGGGTTGGGGACAAATGCTCTTTCAATCCAATCTCATCTATAAATTCGGTATCGGCATCTATGATATCCTGAGGTTTTTGATTGCTAAATACACGAATCAAAATAGCGATTATCCCTTTGGTGATTATGGCATCACTATCTGCCGTAAATACCAACTTATCCCCTTCCAATTCTGCGTGTACCCAAACCTTACTTTGACAACCTTTAATGATATTGCCATCGATTTTGTACTTCTCGTCTATCAAAGGAAGGGATTTACCCAACTCTATCATGTATTCATAGCGCTGCATCCAATCCTCGAACATTGAGAATTCATCTACTATTTCCTCTTGAATTTCCTTTATACCCATTACCTGATTTTATACAAAAATACAATAAGTATTATACCTTTTCAATACTATGCCAAGACCAGCCGCTTTGTTCAAAGCAACATTGCCTTGGCTCGTTTTATTCCGGCAACCAAAACATCTACCTCATCCTTGGTATTATAAAAACTAAAACTGGCCCGTACCGTACCTGGGATCTTGTAGAAGTCCATAATTGGTTGGGCGCAATGGTGGCCTGTACGAACGGCGATTCCCAATTTATCCAGAATGGAGCCCATATCATACGGGTGTATCCCCTCTATATTAAAGGAAATCACGGATGTTTTAGATTTTGAAGTCCCGTAAATACGTAATCCCTCTATGGTCAACAATTGTTCGGTTGCATAGTGAAGAAGTTCATTTTCATAGGCGGCAATCCCCTCAAAACCTATGGCATTCATATAATCCAAGGCTGCACCAAAGGCGATTCCTCCACAAATATTGGGTGTACCAGCTTCAAACTTATGGGGTAAATCGGCATATGTGGTTTTCGCAAAGGTAACCTCGGCAATCATTTCACCACCTCCTTGATAGGGTGGCAATAAATTGAGCCATTCTTCCTTTCCATACAACATACCCTCTCCTGTAGGACCACACATTTTATGGGCCGAAACGGTATAAAAATCCACATCCAATTCCTGTACATCGGCCTTAATGTGGGGTGCGGCCTGCGCACCGTCTATCAATACCGCAGCTCCTACTTCATGGGCGGCATCGATTATTGTTTTAATCGGATTTACCGTTCCCAAGGCGTTGGACACGTGGTTACAGAAAACCAATTTGGTTTTCCCTGACAGTAATTTATGGTATTCATCCAAAAGCAATTCCCCTTCCTCACTCATGGGAATCACCTTTAAGATTGCTCCTGTGCGTTCGCACAACATCTGCCAAGGAACGATATTGGAATGGTGTTCCATGGCCGAAACGATAAGTTCATCCCCGGCCTTTAAAATAGACGAAAAGCCATTTGCCACTAGATTGATACTATGCGTGGTTCCTGAAGTGAAAATGATCTCATAGGGCTTCGCCGCGTTAAAATGCTTTTGGATCTTAATACGTGCCTGTTCGTATTTATCGGT
The DNA here is from genome assembly GCF_003148665.1 of Maribacter polysiphoniae. Lineage (GTDB taxonomy): Bacteria > Bacteroidota > Bacteroidia > Flavobacteriales > Flavobacteriaceae > Maribacter_A > Maribacter_A polysiphoniae. The sequence continues at coordinate 146,157 of NZ_QGGQ01000001.1, forward strand.
CGCTTCTTGCGATAACGCATGTACACCCCGATGTATATTGGCATTGTAATTACTGTAATAGTCTACAATAACATCGATTACCTGTTGTGGTGTCTGCGAAGTTGCCGCATTGTCGAAATAGACCAAAGGATTCCCATTGACCTTACGGTTCAGAATCGGAAAATCTTTTCGGATTGTTATTGGATTAAAAGTTGTTTTTTCCATTTCACAAATCAAAACCCAAACGGACTCCCAGCTTTTCTGCTATAAGTCGGTTTATACTTGTTTTCAGCTCGGAAATACGAACACTTTCCAAAACATTATTGGCAAAAGCGTACATCAACAAAGCCCGGGCCTCTTTTTTGGGGATACCACGCGATTGTAAATAGAATAGTGCATCCTCGTCCAATTGTCCAATGGTACAACCATGGGAACATTTAACGTCATCAGCAAAAATCTCCAATTGTGGTTTGGTGTTTATCGTTGCCTTGTCGCTGATCAAAATATTATTGTTCTGCTGAAAGGCATTGGTCTTTTGGGCAATCTTGTCAACAATGATCTTACCGTTGAAGACCCCTGTGGAATTTTCCCCATAAACCCCCTTATAGTCTTGATGACTTTCACAGTTTGGCTCAATATGATGAACCAAAGTATGGTGGTCTACATGCTGTTTATCCCCCAAAATGGTAATCCCCTTCATGGTAGAATCGATATGCTCCCCATTCTGGTAGAAGTTCAGGTTGTTTCTTGTGAGTTTACCTCCGAAAGAAAAAGTATGCACTTTTACTACACTGTTACTTTTTTGATTGATATAGGTGTTATCTATCAAAGAAGCGGTTTTGGCATCGTTCTGAATCTTGTAATAATCGATAATGGCATTCTCAGCTGCAAAAATCTCGGTTACCACATTGGTCAAAACCTCGTTCGTTGTTAAACTTTGATGCCTTTCGATGACCTGAAGCTCAGCATTCTCCTCAGCAATAATCAAATTCCTGGGCTGAATCATCAAGGACGCCTCGTTACCTGTGGAGAAATGTACGATTTCCACCGGTTTTTTGGGCATTTTGTTCTTTGGGATATAAATAAAGGCCCCTTCCCTACTAAATGCAGTATTCAACGTGGTCAAGGAATCTTCCTTGGAAGCCACCTTATTAAAATACACATCGATATATTGCTTGTACATGGGTTTGGTCAAAGCCGCACTCATTAAACATATATCAACCCCGTCGTGGGTGGTTTCAGAAAGAAAAGAAGAATAAATACCATCGACAAAAACAATTTTGTAGGTATCGATCTCCTGTAGGAAATACTTCTTCACTTGTTTATTTTCCAGGGCATTTACCTCTTTTGGGAAAATACTGAAATCTATTTTTTGAAGACTTTTCAAGGAAGTATACTTCCAAGCTTCCTCTTTTTTGGTGGGAAACCCTTTCTCCTCAAAGTTCTTAAACGCTTCAGACCTGATATCATGCACTGGGTGCTCAACATCGATCTTGTTCTCGAACGCCATGAAAGAAGAAATCAATTTATCTTTTAAATCCATATCAATTCTATTGGTAGTTGGCACTTACATACTGCCGACTGTACTGCTTACTGCTGTTTATACCGCTGTCTCTTGTTTGAGCCAATCGTATCCTTTTTCCTCTAACTCATGGGCCAAATCCTTAGTGCCCGATTTTACGATTTTACCTTGGTGCAATACATGCACAAAATCAGGGACTATATAATCGAGAAGACGTTGATAGTGGGTAATTACGATTACCGCGTTATCCTTGTTCTTTAATTTATTCACCCCATTGGCCACAATACGAAGGGCATCAATATCGAGACCGGAATCGGTTTCATCCAAGATAGCCAACTTGGGTTCCAACATGGCCATTTGAAAAATCTCGTTCCGCTTCTTCTCCCCACCTGAAAAACCTTCATTCAGGGAACGCGACAAAAATTTACGGTCAATCTCCAATAACTCGGCCTTTTCCCGTATCATTTTCAACATATCCTTTGCTGGCATATCGTCTAAACCTTTTGCCTTGCGACCTTCATTGATGGCCGTTTTCATGAAATTGGTGACGGACACCCCAGGAATCTCAACAGGATACTGAAAAGAAAGAAAGATACCTTTATGAGCCCTTTCCTCAGGAGATGAATCTTCCAGGTTTTCACCCTCAAGAACCACACTGCCCTCGGTTACCTCATATTCCTCTTTACCGGCAATGACCGAAGCCAAGGTACTTTTTCCCGATCCGTTGGGACCCATTATGGCATGTACTTCCCCTGCTTTGACCTCAAGGTTTATGCCTTTTAGAATTTCGTTATTTTCAATACCCGCATGCAGGTTGCTAATTTTTAACATCTTCTACTTTTTATAAATATTATCCAACTGAGCCTTCTAGGCTTATTTCCAATAATTTTTGTGCTTCTACGGCAAATTCCATAGGTAGTTTGTTCAAAACCTCCTTACTGAAACCATTTACGATCAATGCTATGGCCTTTTCGGTATCGATACCACGTTGATTACAGTAAAAAATCTGGTCTTCACCTATCTTACTGGTTGTCGCCTCATGCTCAATTTGGGCCGTTTTATTCTTCACTTCGATATAAGGGAAAGTATGTGCCCCACAATCGTTGCCCATCAATAAGGAATCGCATTGTGAAAAGTTCCTGGCATTCTTTGCACGACTGTTCACCTGTACCAAACCGCGATAGCTATTCTGCGATTTACCTGCGGAAATCCCTTTTGATATGATCGTACTTCGGGTATTCTTGCCAATATGAATCATCTTCGTGCCTGTATCGGCCTGCTGATAATTGTTGGTTACCGCAATCGAATAGAATTCACCGATTGAATTATCCCCTTTTAAGATACAGGAAGGATATTTCCAAGTAACGGCAGATCCGGTTTCAACCTGTGTCCATGATATTTTTGAATTCGTATGGCAAATACCCCGCTTAGTTACAAAGTTGAAAACACCACCTTTTCCATTTTTATCACCAGGAAACCAGTTTTGTACCGTTGAGTATTTTATTTCGGCATCATCTAACGCAATGAGCTCTACAACAGCGGCATGCAATTGGTTTTCATCCCTTGATGGAGCCGTACAACCTTCCAAATAACTTACATAACTGCCTTTATCGGCAATGACCAATGTTCTTTCGAACTGTCCGGTACCGGCTTGATTGATCCTAAAATAGGTTGACAATTCCATTGGGCAACGAACACCTTTTGGAATATAGCAGAACGATCCATCGGAGAAGACCGCAGAGTTTAGGGCGGCATAGAAATTATCTTTTTGAGGCACTACAGAACCAATATACTTTTTCACAAGTTCCGGATGCTCTTTGATGGCTTCTGAAATGGAACAGAAAATGATTCCTTTTTCCGCCAATGTTTTTTTAAACGTCGTAGCCACGGAAACCGAATCCATAACGATATCCACGGCAACCCCTGCCAATTTCTTCTGTTCATCCAAAGAAATCCCCAATCGTTTAAAAGTATCCAATAATTCCGGATCAACTTCATCCAAACTATCGTATTTCGGTTTACTATTTGGGGCAGAATAATAGGATATCGCCTGAAAATCAGGTTTTGGATAGGTAATATTGGCCCACTCAGGTTCTTCCATGAGCTTCCATGCCTTAAAGGCTTCCAATCGCCATTGGGTCATCCAATCCGGCTCCTCTTTCTTTTTGGAAATCGCAACAACAATCTCCTCATTCAGTCCGATAGGGAAAGTATCCGATTCAATATCCGTATAGAAACCATATTCATACTCCTTGGTCTCGAGTTCCTTCTTTAATTCCTCTTCGGTATATGCCATATCTTATTTTATAATGAAAAGCTTTCCCCACACCCACAGGTACGCTGTGCATTAGGGTTGTTAAATACAAAACCTTTCCCGTTCAATCCTCCGGAATATTCCAAAACTGTTCCAGCGAGATATAAAAAGCTTTTTTTATCTACAATTATACGTACTCCGTTGTCCTCAAAAACCTTATCGGTATCGGCTACCGAAGTATCAAAATCCAATTCGTATGAAAGTCCACTACACCCTCCACTTTTAACGCCGACCCTAACATAATCCTTGGCAGCATCAAAGCCACCCTCTGTCATTAGGCCAATCACCTTTTGTTTAGCTGTTTCTGAAACTTGTATCATTATTTGTTTTGATTCTAAATAGTTTACAAATATAAGTTATAAGTAGGGTTCTACAATAAAACCTAACATTATTATAACGTATACATTCATAAGGGTTATCTATTGCAACCCCAGGCCGTAAGAAACCTGCATAAGAATTTGTGCCCTTTTCAACAAAAAAATAGCTTTGCATCAGTAAGTGAAGTATTTAAAATACCCACGAACCTATAACACTTCAAATGGGCTAAATTTATTTGTAAAGTTCCTCGTAATACTGTTTGGCCATACGGTTACTGCCGAACTCCGGCAGCACGTCATCAATACTATTGAATACTATTTCCTGCCATTTCTTAGGCTTGTCATAATACGTGGGCAGCACCTTATTCTCAAGAATGTCATACAAATTATCGCTGTCAATCTTATCTTGATCCCAAGTAGGTAAATTTTGATCTATCACAGGAAAGACAAAGGAATTTATACCATCTTTGGAGAATTCAGGCATCCAACCGTCGTTTGATGAGACATTCACCGAACCGTTCATGGCCGCCGTCATACCGCTAGTCCCTGAAGCTTCCCTTGTGATTCTTGGAGTATTCAGCCAAATATCGGATCCGCATTTCAATTTACGTGACAATTCGATTTCGTAGCCTACCAATACCGCCAAGTTCGATTTCTGTTTGGAATAATGCACTAAATGATTGAAAATATCAATGGCATAAAAATCGTATGGATAGGGTTTTCCGGCCCAAATGATCTGTACGGGATATTTTTCATTATTGATCAGTCTTTCAAAACGTTCTAGGTCATTGAGCAACAAATCGGCCCTTTTATACCCGGCAAATCGTCTTGCCCAAACCATGGTCATTACATTGGGGTCAAAAAGCTTATTGGTTTGGTTCAAAACCGCATTAAACAAATCTTTTTTGAGTTCAACCTTTCTTTTGGTATATAATTTCGCATCCTTTTCCTGGTGCGCCTCTTCAATGACCTCATCTTGCCAGAACTTTTGGTTCTGGGCATTGGTTATGGGGATGATCTCACTGATACCGGAATAGTCCTTCCACATATCTCGGGAGACCTTGGCATGCAACTTGGATACCGCATTTGATTTTTTGGCCATTCTTAAGGCAGAAACCGTATAATTGATCATTCCACCGTTGACCATCTCTTGCTGTAGTTCAGGTTCAGAAAGATATCTTCCGAAGAAGCCACAACGATTCAAATGACGACCATCGCGCTCCTCATTACCTGCCTTTTCAGGGGTATGCGTAGTAAATACCATTTGGTCTTTTTTTACGCCTTTGTCGCGTAGGTAATAAAAAGCAGGCAAGGCATGCCCTTCGTTGAGATGGTACATATCGGCACCTCCCAAGGCCTCAACTATTTTAGCCCCACCAATTCCCAAAACGATACTTTGGGAAATACGCGTTAAATAATTGGAATCGTACAGGTGATTGGTAATCGTCTTGGACAAATAATCATTTCCTTCAACATCGGTGGTTAACAAATACATGGGCACCGTACCGAATATCTCCGGTTTTAAAACCATAGCCCGGACCTTGACCGAAGGATTGTCGTGCAATTTAACTTCAACCTCAATACCGGAATCTTCTAGAAACGTATAGTTCTTTTCGATAAAATTGGTGCTCATGGTTTGATCACCATTCCTGCCTTGGTCATAATAACCATATTTCCATAGCATTCCGATGCCGATCATATTTTGCTTAAGCTCAAAAGCCGATCGCATATGCGATCCCGCTAAAAAACCGAGCCCACCAGAATATATCTTAAGGGCCTGGTGTATCCCAAATTCCATACTGAAATAGGCAACTTTCTTATTAAATTCCTTGGCTGGGGTGTATGGCATGTGCCATTGGTTATACTCAGAGGTCATATTCAATTTTTAGCCAAAATTAATCAATATCACTGGTCATAGGAATCCTAACCAAGGAAAATTTACAGTTCTGGAGTTGGAAACCGTTGTGTTTTCCATTGCCCAGGCCAATAAAATACTCCGTAATATATTGTTTTTGTGGTTTTTAACGATAACACAACACTTGTATTTGGTTCTTTTGTATCCAAAATAATGATTCCTATAATATCCTTCTTATTTTTGCAAAATGCTGGAGAACAAGAATCAAGAAAAAACAGATTTGGAATCATTGGGGGAATTCGGTTTGATAGACCACCTTACCCAACAATTCACTATTGAACAAAAATCAACCATAAAAGGCATTGGTGATGATGCCGCCGTACTGGATTTTAAGGATAATAAGACCATAATATCTACGGATCTTTTGATTGAGGGAGTTCACTTTGACCTCAGTTATATGCCCTTGAAACATTTAGGCTACAAGGCCGTCATGGTCAATCTTTCAGATATTTATGCAATGAACGCAAAGGCGACGCAAATAACGGTATCCCTAGCGGTTTCAAACCGATTTCCGTTAGAAGCTTTGGAAGAGCTTTATGCCGGTATTGCCATGGCCGCAAAAATTTATAATGTCGATTTGGTCGGTGGAGACACCACCTCTTCGCAAACTGGACTCATCATTAGTATAACCGCAATCGGAGAGGCAAAAGATAAGGATATCGTATATCGCTCCGGGGCCAAGGAAAATGACCTATTAGTCGTAACCGGCGATCTAGGCGGGGCCTATATGGGCTTACAAGTGTTAGAACGGGAAAAGGCGGTTTATCAGGTAAACCCAAACAACCAGCCCGATCTAGAACCGTATTCCTATATTGTGGAACGACAATTGAAACCCGAGGCCCGTAGGGATGTTTTCGATTTGTTCCAGAAATTGGAGGTGCACCCAACGTCTATGATCGATATCAGTGACGGACTTTCTTCCGAAATCCTACACCTGTGCAAAAACAGTAAAGTGGGTTGTAATTTGTATGAAGATAAGATTCCATTGGACCCAACGGTCATCTCAGCCTGTGAGGAATTTGGTATAGACAGCACCCTAGTGGCACTAAGCGGTGGGGAGGATTATGAACTGTTATTCACTTTAGACCAAAAAGAATTCCCGAAAATAAAGGGCAATCCTAACCTAACAGTCGTGGGGCACATGACTGCTGAGAACGAAGGTGCGCACTTAGTTTCCAGGAATAACTCTAAAATTCCATTAACCGCTCAGGGTTGGAATTCATTTGCCAAAACATAATTAGGCTGCGTGATCCGCAGTACAATGTCTTCTTTGGTATATAGATTTTAAAGTATCGTTGATTTCTTGACGCTCAGGGGTCAAGACAGAAAGATCTCCGGTTTCACTTGTGGTCACTTCTTTACCACAATGAATGCATTCATACTCCTTGATGTGTTGGGTGACTTTTTTGGTGACAGCGTAATGGTGTCCGAAAATCTGGCAAATTACTTTCTTCATGATGTAGGTTTTTTAGGCGTGCATTCTTCCGATTTGAGGAAAAGGATGAATGCTGAATACTTTGATTAGGTCTTTTGTAAAAAGCGGTTCATGAATCACTTTATGCTACAACGTCCTTTTCCTGTTATTTATTGGGATTAACCAAATTATTTATCTATAAATTCGATGAAATACACCTAAATCGTCAAAATGTTCATTTTTAACGATGAAACACTTGGTTCTCCTCTTCGATTTAATAGTATCTTTGCGCCCGAAATTCCAACCCATGAACAAAACCAAGGAAACCCTAGTCACGGCATTCGCCCTTTTCTCACTTTTCTTCGGAGCAGGAAATTTAATATTACCTCCATTACTCGGGTTTAAGTCGGGTGATTTTTGGTGGCTCGTTACCCTTGGGTTTTGCATTTCCGCCATATGCATTCCTATCATGGGTATTTTTGCCCATGCCCGCCTGCAAGGTACCCTCTACGATTTCGGCAAGAAGGTGTCCCCTAAGTTTGCTTTGGTATTCGCCCTACTCATATATGCCATCGCTGCAGGACTCCCCTCCCCACGTACAGCCTCCGTGACCCATGAAATTGCCATTCAGCCTTATTTTGACACCCCCTATATCCTAACGAGTATCATTTATTTTGCCTTGGTCTTTGTCTTTGTAATGAACCGGTCAAAGATCCTGGACATTCTGGGTAAATTTTTGACACCTGCCATTATTTTTATTCTATTGTTGATTATTGGCATTACCACATTTTCATACCCGATGGATTTTGGCGATACCGTTTTCCCGAATCCTTTTACGGCTGGAGTTTTGGAAGGGTACCAAACCTTTGACGCCATAGGCGCGGTGGTAGTGGGCGGTGTTATCATTGTTTCCATCAACCTAAAAAACAAGGGGGATTCCTTTAAAGAGAAAAGATCCCTTGTACGAAGGGCCGGCTGGATCGCAGGATTCGCATTGCTATTGATCTATGCCGGACTCATTTTTACCGGTGCACTAATGCACCAAGAATTTGATGCTGATGTTTCGCGCACCGCCATTTTAAACGGAATCAGTTTAAAAACCTTGGGCAACAAAGCCAACCTATTTTTGGGCATCTTGGTAAGTTTGGCCTGTTTTACCACAGCGGTAGGTATTGTTACCGGAACGGCCGATTTTATAAAATCCAGGTTCGGTGACTCCCAAATGGCCTATACGATAACGGCCATAATCGGATGTGTTCTCGGCGTGGGGATGGGACAGTTCAATGTCGATTATATCATTGACGTGGCCTTACCCACACTTATGTTCATTTACCCCATAACCATCATTTTAATCGTATTGAATGTACTGCCCGAAAAATATACCTCCCCAATGGTCTTTAAAACGGTCGTTATCACTACTTTCCTATTCAGCATCCCTGATTTTATGGGTAGTATTGGCCTAGGTGATACAATTTCCGCCGTTAAGGATCTTATTCCTTTAAGTGACTACAGTATGGGATGGGTAATCCCCGCTTTTGCTGTTTTTATTGGGGTGAATGGGATAAAGAAATAAGGATGTACCCTATGTTCGATTTATCCCATATTTCAACCAAAAATTCGTAAGGACCCATACGACACGGTAAACAAAGTAACCCGAGGCTTATTCAAAAAATGGGATAATCTTATTTTGGAAAACGACTTGCCCTATATTTGTAAATCCAAAAAAAGGACTAAAAAAATGGAACATTTTACACTTGCCAGGGTTATCCATATCATTGCTGTGGTTTTATGGATAGGCGGGGTTAGCATGGTCACGACCGTAATCATTCCTGCCGTTAAGAAAATGAAATCCAAAGAAGACCGCATTAAAACCTTTGAACAGATTGAAGGTAGGTTTGCCCTTCAAGCCAAAATTACCACCTTGATAACAGGTATTACCGGGTTTTATATGCTCTATGTACTCGATGGATGGGAAAGATATCTTGATTATAAATTCTGGTGGGTACACGCCATGACCTTAGTTTGGATATTATTTACCTTGGTCTTATATGTTTTGGAGCCTTTGTTACTTCATAGACTCTTTAAAAAATATGCCGATAAAAACCCAGAGAAGACTTTTGCCATTATGCACAAGGCCCATTGGATATTGTTGATGCTAAGTTTAATAACAACAGCGGGTGCAGTTGCCGGCAGCCATGGTTGGTTTTGGGTAAATTGAGGTTTTATATTCAATTCAACGCAGGCCTAAGGCCTGCGTTGAACTTCATTTAGGCATTCACTGATTTTTTCCAAGCAAATTTTTCAAAAGGCTTATCTACAGGAGTGTTTGCAATGTGATTGGTGTAATTACTGATTATTTTTTGAGACAACCCCAAGATGATTTCCAACACTTGTCTCTCTCCATAACCAGCGGCATAAAACGCTTGTAATTCTTCCGGCGTAACATGTCCGCGATTACGAACGATTATTAGGGTCATTGTACGTAAGGCCTCTAATTTTGGATTCTCAAGAGGGGTCTCATTACGTAAAGACTCCGTAATGGCATCATCTACCTTCATCATTTTCGCAATTGCAGTATGGGCAGGCACACAATAATGACAAGCGTGTTCTACGTTTATGGTTTGCCAAACTACAGTCAACTCATCCTTATCAAATGAAGAATCCGTGAACAATTTGTGTAGGGTTTGATAGGCTTCCAAAATGCCTGGCGCCCCTGCCAATACGCCGTGTAAACCAGGAATCATTCCGTTCGCTTTTAAGGATTGCTCCAATAATTCCTTGCTTCCTTCTGGAGCAGTTTCAATGTTGTTGACTTTCAATGTTGTCATAATTTTAAATTTCAATTGTTATCAAATAGTTTCTAAGCTATCGCTTAGTTTTGTTGTAAAAAAAATGCTATATGTTCCTAAACGTCATTTCTATATAATCCTCGAGCTCTTCTTTGCTGTTTACCCTTGAAGCCGCCGCAAGGCCGTGTTTGGCCAATAATAAATAATTGGCCTGTTTGCGTATGGTTGCTTCATCTTTGGAGGAATCCATACTTAATTTTTCAATAAAAATCGCTTTTACTCCCTCCATGAAATCCACAATTTCCTTACTGATCACATCATCCTCTTTCTCGGCAAACTCATTATATGTGTTTGTCACAAGGCAGCCTTTCTGATTTCCCAATTCTTCTGGAACCCTAATGGAGTCATAAAAGAATTCCTTGATGTCTTCGACACCACGGGTAGAGGTTTTCAGTTTATTGAAAATCGCACTTACCTTTTGTTTATAACACTTCAAGCTTTCCTGAAAAACGCCATGTTTACTCCCAAAACTGGAATAGATAGAGAATTGATTGATTCCCATTTCCTTCTCCAACATTCTGACGGAAGTAGCTTCATAACCGTTATGCCAAAACAAATGCATTGCTTTTTCAATAACCTCCTCCTCTATGTATTCTTTCTTTCTTGCCATTACATTTGTAATACGATACAAAACTAAGCAATCGTTTAGTTATAAAAAACAATTTAACGTTTATTATAGGTTTTAATACATCTACCACATCATTAACACCTCATTGTAAGCTTATTATATTTATCGGAAGCCATAAACAATTCGGTCTATTTATTGATCATTATGAAAGATATAATCTCCCACCGATAAAAAATGGATGTTTTATAAAATCGGAATGGGATGGAAACCGTCCGATTATAATAATACAACCTGCCAAATCGCATTATTGAACAATATTACCCTTTTACGCTAAATCCTATTTAAATAATGTAAATTTTGGTCAAATTACAGCACAAAAATGTACTTAACCCTTCCATAGGCCGAAATTAGGTTTTATGTTCCCCTCTTGGGGACGGATGCATTAGACGCGTTTACGAATTTTGTTCATAATTCGATGGTGGGCGTTCCAAGATCTCACGGGCTTTTTTTGTTGCCCCACTGAAACTATCGAAAATCAGGTCTTCCTGTATCAAATCGGTCAACTGGTATTTCTTGAATTTCGCTTTAACCTCAGGATTGAGTCCGGATAAAAGAATAGTAATGTCCTTGTTTCTCAGAATCTTTATGGTATCCTTTAAGTTATGCAATCCCGTCTGGTCAATAAATGAAACATGGCGCATTCTAATAATAAGGACCTTACACGTTAACCCAATCTCTTCAATCGCCTCCGAATATCTTCTTGCCGATGCAAAAAACAAAGGCCCGCTAATCTCATAGATATTCAAAGCAATAGGAAGGTCCGAATAGTTCTCGATCAAATCGCTATCTACAAAATCATCAATCCGTTTTTCACTGATATCCGCCATTCTCTTCATGAATAAAATGGCCGAGAGGACAACCCCTACCTCAATGGCCAATGTCAAATCGAAGAATACGGTAATGAAGAAGGTGGTTAATAAAATGAGTGTATCAAAATAGGAACCTTTCAGAATAGAGGCGAAAGATCTCCATTCACTCATATTATAAGCCACAACCATCAAAATACCCGCCAAGCAAGACATCGGGATCATTTTCGCCCATTGTCCTAGAAATAGCATGATCAACAACAAAGTGATTGCGTGTACCATTCCTGAAATCGGCGTTCTACCTCCATTCTTCACGTTCGTCGCAGTACGTGCGATGGCCCCGGTTGCAGGAATACCCCCAAAAAACGGAGTAATAATATTGGCTATACCCTGTGCAATCAATTCCGTGTTAGACCTATGTTTGCCCCCGATCATACCATCGGAAACGACGGCTGAAAGCAAGGACTCTATACCTCCCAATAAGGCAATGGTAATGGCAGGTGCGATGTAATTCTGCAATTCATTCCATTGGAAACTGGGAATGGTAATATGAAAATTATTGGGAATGGCCCCAAAAAAAGTTTCAATGGTAGACACATCGAGTTTCAATATATGTACCAAAGGTGTTATGAGGATAATCGCCAAAAAGGAACCTGGAAGCTTTGTTGTTATCTTTTTTGAGAAAATGGTAATTAAAATGGTAATTGCGGTCAATGAGAATGCCACCCAATTTATTTGATCAAGGTTGGAGAAGTAGACCAGCCATTTCTCATGAAATTCAGAAGGTACTTTGTCTATAGGCAACCCCAACGCATCCTTGATCTGGGTCGAAAAAATGACCAAGGCGATACCACTTGTGAAACCAACGACCAATGGATGGGGAAAATACTTCAATAAAGCCCCAAGTTTCAATAAACCGAAAAGAATCAATATTACGCCCGCAAGGATAGTTGAAATGACCAAACCATCGATGCCGTATTGTTCAACAATACCATAGACAATTACAATAAACGCCCCCGTGGGCCCACCAATCTGAACCCGACTGCCCCCCAGTAACGAAATTAAAAATCCAGCGACTATTGCCGTGATCAATCCCTTTTCGGGCGATACCCCAGAGGCGACGGCAAAAGCAATAGCCAATGGTAAAGCCACAATACCCACGACAATTCCTGATAAAATATCATCTGATATTTGCTTTCTGTCTAGTCCAGATTTTAAAACCGAAAAGAATTTTGGTTTAAAAACATTCTTCATAATAGTATGCTTAATAAAAGTTTTTTCTTTAAAAATCACAGAACACCTTCTGGTACAAATGTGAAAAGTTTCCGCCTTGTTCGAAGTACCGGGATCCTCATTTTTGTATTCTAACGGAGTAGTATACAACTAAGGTATTCTCCCCGGATTGTGGGTGATATTAAACTTCATAAGATTGATATACTATAGGAATGGTTTTAACTCCATATTAAAAAAACAGTTTTCCCATAAGAAGATTGCTATGATTCCTTATTTCCATGCCAAGGGTCCAGTAGTCCCAATTGATTAAGAAAGACCATTGACCAAGACTAGGCCTTCATCAATTCCTCTATCTCCTCAACCTCTATAGGGATATTGGCCATAAGGTTGAAAGGTTCCCCTTTTTCTTGGATTACCACATCATCCTCAATTCGAATACCCATATTCTCTTCCGGAATGTAAATGCCCGGTTCAACGGTAAAGACCATATTGGCCTTCATAGGGGATTTTAAAGGTCCATAATCATGGGTGTCCAATCCGATATGGTGACTGGTACCGTGCATAAAATACTTTTTATAGGCTGGCCAGTTTTTATCCTCGTTTTGTACATCGGCCTTGTCCAATAAGCCCAAGCCCAATAGTTCCGAGGTCATGATATTACCGACTTCCTTATGATACTCAGCCCAATCGGTACCGGGTACCAACATTTTCGTAGCTTCGTTTTTCACTCTTAATACCGCTTGGTATACTGCTTTCTGACGTTCGGTAAACCTTCCATTTACAGGAATGGTCCTCGTTAGGTCACTGGAATAATTGGCATATTCCGCAGCAACATCCATCAACAACATATCTCCATCCTTACACTGCTGATTGTTCACGATGTAATGAAGTACATTGGCATTGGCACCGGAAGCTATAATCGGGGTATAGGCAAAACCTTTGGAGCGGTTTCGTATAAACTCATGTAGAAGTTCAGCTTCGATTTCATATTCCCAAACACCCGGTTTTACAAAACCCAATAATCTTCTAAATCCTTTTTCGGTAATATTGCAGGCTGTTTGCATCAGGTCGATTTCCTCAGGTTCCTTAACCCCTCTTATTTCCTGTAAAATAGGATTGCTCTTCGCTACTTTATGCCCTGGGAATTTTTGTTTACAATCCCGGATAAAACGATCTTCACGGGTTTGGGTTTCCACGGACTGTCTGTAGTGTTCATTGGTATTGAAATATATCGTATCGGCCTCGGTCATTAAATTAAAAAAGACCTTGTCAAACTCACTCAACCAATAAATGGTCTCGATTCCGGATATTTCCGTTGCTTTTTCCTTGGTCAGTTTTTCACCTTCCCAAACGGCAATATGATCATTGGTCTCACGTACAAAAAGGACCTCACGAAGTTTCTTGTCATGGGCATCCGGAAAGAGCAATAAAATGCTCTCTTCCTGATCGGCTCCACTTAAATAAAAAATATCGCGATGTTGCTCAAAAGGCAAAGTGCTATCCGCACTTACGGGATAGATATCGTTGGAATTAAATACTGCAATACTCGAAGGCTCCATTTTGGCCATGAATTTCCTGCGATTCTTAATAAAAAGTTCACTGCTGATCTGTTCGTATTTCATGTGGAATGTATTTGGACCACAAAATTAATAATTCCGATATGGAAAGGGTCAATTTCTAAATTTAATTATCTTAGTAAGGATAAATAAATCTCGGTGTCCCTATATTTTCAACCTCGTTGGGGTTTTTTCAGTTGTGGGGATCTTTTCAATTATGCACTTCCTATGAATCCAAGACCCAACATACTTCTCCTTGTTTTTTTGCTTACTTTCATTTGCAATGCCCAGACCGAATCCGAAACATTCAAAAACCTGAAATTCCGGTTTATCGGCCCTGAAGGAAACCGGACCATTGCCATTGCAGGAGTACCCGGAAATACCATGATCAATTATATCGGTGCCGCTTCCGGAGGTTTATGGAAAACCTCGGATGGCGGGGTAACCTGGAAATCGATTTTCGATGACCAGGATGTCTCTTCAGTCGGTTCCTTGGCCATAGCCCCTACAAATCCCAATGTTATTTGGGTGGGTACGGGGGAAACTTTTATAATACGGCCTGCCCATGCCATGGGTGATGGCATCTATAAGTCTGAAGATGCAGGCAAGACATGGAAGAACATGGGCCTTGAAAAAACAGGACGTATTGGTCGCGTGGTCGTTCACCCCACCAATCCTGACATCGTTTACGCCGCTGCCCTTGGACATACCTATGGACCCCAGCAGGAGCGTGGTGTGTACAAGACCATTGATGGTGGCAAAAATTGGAAACGCATACTTTTCATTGACGAAAACACCGGGGCTGCGGACATTGCCTTGGACCCTAAAAATCCAGATAGGCTATTGGTCGGCATGTGGTCTATCCTAATAAACACTTGGGGACTGAACAGTGGTGGTCCCGGTGGCGGCATCTACCGATCCCTTGACGGGGGTGATACATGGCAAGCACTCTCAGAGAAAGGATTACCGGGAGGTAGGAACAATCCTGTTGGTAAAACGGGTGTTGCCATTTCGCATTCAGACCCCAATGTAGTCTACGCCCTTTTTGAAATTGATAGTCCGGCCCTCTATAAATCCATTGACTTTGGTGACACATGGACACTGCAAACCCGCAACCACGATATCAATGAGCGTGCACCCTACTATACCCGCATGGCAGTTTCCACCAAAGACCCCAATGAAATCTATTTTGCAAATGTAAAGTTCAGCACTTCGAAAGATGGGGGGGAAACCCTAAAAGGCGGCTATAAGGCAGGTGGTGACAACCATGATATTTGGATAGACCCCACCAACGCTGACCGCATATTGGTTGCCCATGACGGAGGTGCAAGTATAAGTCTTAATCATGGAAAAACCTTTCAAAGGGTTGTACTGCCCATCGCCCAAATGTACCATGTGGCCGTTGATGACCAAATACCTTATAACGTCTATGGAAACCGACAGGATGGCTATTCCTATAAAGGCCCCAGCAATAGCCTGCAAGGATATATACCAATTGGTCTTTGGAAAGGGGTGGGCGGATGTGAAAGTGGATTTGCGCAACCAGACCCCTTTGACAACGATATTGTCTGGTCGGGTTGTTATGATGGTGGACTCCAAAGGTATAATGCCAAAACAGGACATTCACAAGATGTTCGCGTATGGCCCGAATCAGGGTATGGTTGGGCCCCTTCAGAAATGAAATACCGCTGGCATTGGAATTTTCCCCTTGCCTTTTCTCCCCATGTAAAACATCGGGTATATGTAGGGAGTCAATATGTGCATAAAAGTGATGACAATGGTCAAAGCTGGCAGGTAATCAGTCCAGACCTTACCCTAAACGATAAATCGCACCAACAAAGTTCAGGGGGTATCGCCAAAGACAATCTAATGACCTTCGACGGATCCACCTTATTTGCCATAGAGGAATCCGGATTGGAAGCCGGACTTATCTGGGTAGGAACCAATGATGGTCAAGTACAGCTTACACGAAACGGGGGTGAAAATTGGACCAACGTGACCCAAAATATCCCCAACCTTCCAAAATGGGGTACCATATCCAATATAGAAACCTCACGGTATAAAAAAGGGGCTGTATACCTTAGTGTTGACTTACATCAAATGGGTGATTTTAATCCTTACATCTACAAAACAGAGGATTATGGGCAACATTGGAAGTTGATAAGTGGCAACATTCCGAAATCCGTACATAGTTTTGTGCATGTCATCAAAGAAGACCCTAAAAGGGAAGGTATGCTTTACGCTGGGGTCGATAATGGTTTGTATATCAGTCAAGACGATGGGGAACATTGGATGCGACTTCGCAATAACCTTCCCCCTGCACCGGTATATTGGCTTGAAATTCAGGAACGTTTTGATGATTTGGTTGTAGGCACCTACGGAAGGGGCTATTACATCCTTGATAATATTTCACCCCTGCGTGAATTCGATTTGGATGCTAAGGATAAAAAAGCCCATTTGTTCAGTTTACGACAAGCGTATCGGTTTCAAGAGCGGGAAAGTATAAAAACCGACGGACCTAGTAACAACGCTGGACAAAACCCTACGTATGGGGCCGATATCAACTATTACTTAAAAGATAGTACAGATCAAAAGGTGGAAATACAAATATTGGATGCCAACAATGAAATCATACGTACGTTAAAAGGTGAAAATGACAAAGGCATACATAGAACCGTATGGAATTTACGCTACGAACCCACCTACAAGCCCAAATTGAAGTCGACCCCACCCGGAAGACCTTGGGTACAACTCAATGGGGAAGGATGGCGCCCATTGGTTACATGGGATTTAGATCTTTGGCGTGGGCAATTCGGACCACGGGTAGTGCCCGATACCTATACAGTAAAGCTCATTATTGGCAAGGACGAATATGTCCGTGAATTAAAAGTTCTTAAGGACCCTTCTTCCGAAGGTACTTTGCAAAGTATTCAGGAGCAGGTGGCTTTTTCGTTGGAATTAAGGGATGCCATGAACTATGCCGTTACCCTAATCAACGATATTGAAACGATACGGTCCGAGTTGAATGAGGTCATTCCCAGCTTAAAACGTAAAAACGATATTCAACGTGCTACAGAGCTTCGGGAAATGGCCCAAAATATAGCAGGTACACTGTATGACATCCAATTAACCGGTGCCCGTGAAGATGCCTTTAGGGCTCCTATGAAACTATACGGAAGATTGAGTGCCCTGGCGAGCGATATTGGAGCCAATGGTGTCGATTTTAAACCAACCGACCAACAACGTGAGGTCTATGCCATTTTCAACAAGCGTTTGGAAAACGTAAATGAAAAGTTCAAAAAGTTCATCAAGGTTGATGTAAAACAATTGAACACCCAACTTAAAAAGAGCAAATATCAAATACACCTTAACAAAAAAATAAAACCCTAGTGTTTGATATTACCGGATAGCCTATTCCTTATCCAATATTTTGTCCCACTTAAAGTGAAAGTCCAAACCTGTTATTCAATAACCGCAAAAGGTTGTAGCTCCTTAGCACCCATCTTAATGATATTCACATCCAAGGATATGGGTTTTAAGGGTTGGTCTATGGAATCCCTTGGGCTATTCACAATAGCGTCGACAACGTCCATACCTTTGATAACCTTACCAAAAACAGTATAATCACCATCCAAACGGTGCTCCCCTTTCGCATTGTGGACGATATAAAACTGACAACGGGCAGAAAGTTTGTCGGGGTTGTTGTCCCTTCCTGCACCGAGTGCACCATAATCATGCAACAATTTTTCGTTGAATTCCGGTTTCAATAAATATTCGGGATCCTTAAACCCTTCCGGAGTATCCGGGCAACCGCCCTGGGCCACAAAATTCGGAATTACCCTATTGAATGTAAGTGAATCCCAATACCCGTCTTTAGCCAATTGCAAAAAACTTTGTTTGTGATTTGGGGTTTCATCGTAAAGCCAGACCAAAATTT
Source organism: Maribacter polysiphoniae (assembly GCF_003148665.1). Lineage (GTDB taxonomy): Bacteria > Bacteroidota > Bacteroidia > Flavobacteriales > Flavobacteriaceae > Maribacter_A > Maribacter_A polysiphoniae. Next base: position 164,627 of record NZ_QGGQ01000001.1, read on the forward strand.
CCCCTTTGGGTGTGCTTATCTGTCCGACTTCATAGCTCTTCTGGGTTCCGCAGGAAGACAGTACAAATAATACCGGCAAAATCAGTTTATACATATTTTGATTTTTTTTGGAAGATAAAAAAAAGCGGTAACAAAAGCAGTTTGCCCCACCTTTTGATTTCATTTCTTAATGGTACATCCAATGGTAGATGATCCCAATAACCGGAAACCAATTAAGACCTCTAAACTTTTGGTTTTTTTGGCAATCGTCTGAATGACAAGGAAATTAATACACCCTGCCTTGTGGTTTACGCTTTGAAACACTAAATTTAGTAACCAATAAAAACCACTCCATGCGCCTTACCCTTAAACTATTTTTATTCACTTTTGGTTTTACGATGATTGCCTTTACACAGGAAAAAACGAATTCGCCCCAAAAAATAAGGGCGCTGATCATCGATGGGCAAAACAACCACGATCAATGGCCCAAAACCACCTTTATGTTGAAAAGGTATTTCGAAGAATCAGAATTGTTCGATGTGCAGGTAGAACGTACCGCTTTTACATGGAAAGGTGAGGAATACCTAACGGATTATGCCATTTCAGGTACAGGTGATTCCGAAATTGTTGAAAAACCCATAACCGACCCTGATTTTAAACCTGATTTTTCCAAATACGACGTTGTCATCTGTAATTTCGGGTGGAATGCCGCGCCATGGCCCGATGAAACACAGAAATCTTTTGAGACCTACATCAACAATGGCGGTGGTTTGGTGGTTTTTCATGCTGCGGATAACTCCTTTCCCAATTGGCAAGCCTACAATGCCATGATCGGACTTGGAGGATGGGGTGATCGTACCGAAAAAGATGGACCTTATGTATATTACAATGAAAAAGACGAGTTGATAAGGGATATGTCCCCAGGAAAAGGGGGTGCCCACGGACCTCAACATGAATATCAGATCCAAATCAGGAATACTGAACACCCGATTACGAAAGGTATGCCCAAGATATGGCTTCACACAAAGGATGAACTGTACCAACAATTACGGGGACCGGCTGAAAACATGGAAATCTTGGCCACTACTTTTGCCTCAGGGGAATTTAAGGGTTCCGGACGGCACGAACCGGCATTGATGGTGCTTAATTATGGCAAGGGCCGTATTTTTCATACCATCATGGGGCATGCCGACTATTCCGTACAATGTGTTGGTTTTATCACGACCATGCTACGAGGAGCCGAATGGGCGGCTACAGGAAAGGTTTCCCTGCCAATCCCAAATGATTTTCCTTCGGCAGAACAATCAAAAAGTCGCGATTTTACCGCAAAAAATTAAACATCACCCACGAAATAGAAGAAAGGTATAAATCTTTCTTCAAAGACCCCAAAACCTATAAAATAATCCAAACCGACCCATCGGTCGGATATACATGGTACAATACAATTCCATAAAAGATTTGCAAAGGATAAGCGACCTGAAATGTCCGTCGAGCGTCACTTATTCAGAGCCAATACCGTTGGCGGGAAACACGAACAGACCCATGGGTCTGTTTTCTGGGAAGGGCTTGAGGAAGAAATGCATTACGAAAGTGTCGTTTTTCCCAATAATCCTCTAATCAAATCGGCTTTCCAACATGAAAAAGGGCATCCCCCTGATTAACTACCGCTTGGTGGTTCACACTAAATACAAAACCATCGAAAGGTGCTCTTATTTTTTTACTTCGCTGGGCATAAGTATCGGTGACAATACCCATTTCCTGACCTTTTCGCACTTCACTACCATTGGTTATTACCGGAATGAACATCCCTGCCGTAGGGGCCCGAAGCCATTTACGATCACTTAGCATAACCGTTCCCGTTCGTTCAACATACATGGGATCTATACTGGAAATCATCTTAAAATGTTTTAAAACATTCAGGATGCCCTGTATCCCCTGTAAAATGGAATAATCATCGAACCGCATACTTTCCCCGGCCTCAAACACAATGGTAGGTTTCCCCATTTGAAAAGCTGCGTTCCTAAACGACCCTTTGATCAATCGGGAAGAAAATGAGAATGGGGCATTAAAAATCTCAGCTAATTTCCTGCTGTTTTCATCATTCTTGGTAAAACGTATTTGTGGAAAATTATGGCGTTGGGCTCCCCCAGTATGCAAATCGATGGCAAAATCCATTTGATCCATGATCTCGGAAATATAATGATACGCCATACGACTGGCCATAGAACCGGACTTAGTCCCAGGAAAGCTACGGTTCACATCCTTACCATCAGGCACATCGCGGGAAAAGTGTATAAACCCAAAGATATTTAAAATGGGGACTGCAATAACGGCCCCGATATCAATCTTAAACTTTTTCTCCTGGATCATTCGACGTACGATCTCTATGCCGTTGATCTCATCGCCATGTAAACCCGCCTGGATCAACAAGGTCGGACCGGCATGTTTCGCATTGAACACATATACCGGTATATCGATAAGCGTTCCTGTGGGTAGCCTATCTATGCTTATTTTCACGAGTTTATCTTCTCCCGGGAAAACCGTCTCACCACCGATCTCGATATTTCTATTATCTTTTTCTTGGAACATTCTTTTCTACAAACAAGATTATTTCTTTGGCAATATTCACTCCAGTGGCCGCTTCGATTCCCTGTAATCCAGGCGATGCATTGACCTCGATAAGCAATGGTCCTTTTCTGGAACGAATGATATCGACCCCTGCAACGCCCAAACCCAAATGCTTGGTTGCCCCCAAGGCCATATGTTGTTCTTTTGGGGTAGGCACTATCGTTTCCGTAGAACCTCCGCGATGTACATTGGATCGAAAATCCTCTACATCGCTGCTTCGTTTCATACTAGCCACTATTTTTTGGCCCACCACAAAAATCCGGATGTCCTCACCATTCGATTCCTCGATAAACTTTTGGATAAGGATACTGGTATCCATCTTATAAAAGGTATCGATGATCGATTTTGCCGATTTTTTACTTTCCGCCAAAATTACCCCTAACCCCTGTGTACCTTCCTGAAGTTTGATAATGACAGGAGGTCCCCCCAAAAGTTCGATTTGTTCCTCAATATCATCGGGATTAATGGAAAACAGGGTTTCTGGGATGGGAATGTGCTTACGCGATAGGATCTGAAGGGTTCGCACTTTATTTCTTGCCCTTGTAATACCTATGGAATGGGCCGTGCTGAACACCCCGTTCATTTCAAGTTGTTTTACAATGGCAACCCCATGCTTGGTCACCTTGGCCCCTATTCGAGGAATAATGGCGTCAAAGGCATTTGTAATATCCTCATTTAGATAATACACCTTAGGTTTGCCCGAACCCAATTTTACCGAACATTTGGTATGGTCTATCAATTCTATATAGTGCCCACGATTTTCGGCTTCATCCGCAATGCGCTTTGTTGAATACACATTCATACTCACTGATAGAAGTCCAATATCCATATACTAATATTTTTACCACGGGTAAGATCGTTGAAAAAAAAGAAACTGCCTAATTAAAAAAATAACCCAAAAAATAAGGCCACTTTCACAAAATATTTCACAAAAAAATGGCCAATTAAGATATTTAATCCCTAAAAACCCTAAAACCCATTATTTTATCCTGTTTAAGAAAGTGCTTAAAATCAGTCCTTTCAGGCCTTATTCCTTAAACAGAGTTTTTTGGTGCTTAAAATGAGTCTAAATAAGCGTACTTATGTCCCCCAAAACTTGTTCATAATTCCACGGAAATGTAAATTTGCAGCCAAAATCAACAACCAATGAGCGGGTTCTTTAATTCTTCGATAGGTAGAAAGTATGCGATGGCGCTTTCTGCTTTTTTTCTTATTATTTTTTTAGTCATTCATTTAGCGGTAAACATCACATCCGTTTTCAGTGAGGATTTGTTCAATCAACTATCCCATTTCATGGGTACGAATCCATTAATTCAATTTGGATTACAGCCTGTTTTGATATTTGGTGTCGTCTTCCATTTTGTGATGGGGTTTGTTCTTGAGAGAAAGAACAAAGGCGCAAGAAACATTAAATACTTTAAAAACAATGGGGCTGCCAATTCCACTTGGATGAGTCGTAACATGATTTACAGCGGCTTGGTTATCCTAGCTTTTATCGTATTGCATTTTATAGATTTCTGGATTCCGGAATTGAACACCAAGTATGTTCAAGGTGATATGTCTGGCCTTTTGGCGGATGGGGAAGGATTTCGTTATTTCGAAGAACTTCAACATAAATTTGTTAACCCTGCCAGGGTAGGTGCTTATGTAGTTGCCTTTATTTTATTGGCGCTGCATTTATTACACGGATTCACCTCTGCTTTCCAATCCGTTGGGGCAACCATGGGAAGAAGAAAAGTAATGCAAAATATTGGCAAGGCATATTCAATTCTTATTCCATTAGGATTTATCGTTGTTGCTCTTTTCCATCATTTTAACCATTAATACCATTTACTTATGTCTGTATTAGACTCAAAAGTGCCTGAAGGCCCAATTAAGGACAAGTGGACTACCTATAAGGACAAAATAAATCTTGTAAACCCTGCGAACAAGCGTCACATCGACATTATTGTTGTTGGTACCGGATTGGCAGGAGGATCCGCCGCTGCAACCTTAGCGGAGCTAGGATACAATGTTAAAGCATTTGCATATCAAGATTCTCCCCGTAGGGCACACTCAATCGCAGCACAAGGTGGTATTAATGCCGCTAAAAATTATATGGGTGATGGCGATTCTGTTTATCGTTTGTTCTATGATACCGTAAAAGGTGGCGATTATCGCTCCCGTGAGGCGAATGTTTATCGTTTAGCCGAGGTGTCAGCCAATATTATTGACCAATGCGTAGCCCAAGGGGTACCATTTGCACGTGATTATGGCGGATTGTTGGACAACCGTTCTTTTGGAGGGGTTTTGGTTTCCAGGACATTTTATGCCAAAGGACAAACGGGTCAACAATTATTGCTAGGTTGTTATTCGGCCATGAACCGACAAATTGCCCGCGGTAAGATCGATATGTACAACCGACATGAAATGCTCGATGTTGTTAAGATCGACGGCAAAGCACGTGGTATTATTGCCCGTAATTTGATTACAGGTGAACTCGAACGTCATTCTGCCCATGCCGTGGTAATCGCCACAGGTGGTTATGGTAATGTATACTTCCTTTCAACCAATGCTATGGGATCCAACGCAACCGCTGCTTGGAAAATACATAAAAAGGGTGCTTTCTTTGCCAACCCTTGTTTTACACAAATCCACCCAACATGTATTCCTCGTTCAGGGGACTACCAATCCAAATTAACCTTGATGTCAGAATCATTGCGTAATGATGGTAGAATTTGGGTGCCAGCAAAATTAGAAGATGCTAAAGCAATACAACAAGGTAAATTAAAGCCTACACAAATTGCTGAAGAAGATAGGGATTACTATTTAGAACGTCGTTACCCAGCCTTTGGTAACCTTGTACCTCGTGATGTTGCCTCAAGGGCCGCCAAGGAACGTTGTGACGCCGGTTACGGAGTAAATGCCACTGGAGAGGCTGTTTATTTGGATTTTGCCGCTGCGATTGAACGTTATGGTAAAGAGCAAGCGAAAATCCATGGTATTACCAATGCTTCCAAAGAAAAGCTCACTGAATTGGGTGAAGCTGTTATAGAGGCCAAATACGGTAACCTTTTCCAAATGTACGAGAAGATCGTAGATGAGAATCCCTATAAAACACCAATGATGATCTATCCTGCTACCCACTATACTATGGGTGGTATTTGGGTCGATTACAACTTAATGACCACGGTTCCCGGTTTATATTGTATCGGTGAGGCCAACTTCTCCGATCATGGTGCCAACCGATTGGGTGCTTCTGCACTAATGCAAGGTTTAGCCGATGGTTATTTTGTATTACCTTATACTATCGGAGATTATTTATCGGATGATATTAGGACCGGAGCAATCCCAACCGACAGCAAGGAATTCGAAGAGACCGAAAAAGAGGTTCGCGAACGTATCGATTTCTTTTTGAACAACAATGGGACTAAATCTGTCGACCATTTCCACAAACGCCTAGGAAAAGTAATGTGGGATAAAGTAGGAATGTCCCGTAACGCCAAAGGCTTAAAAGAAGCCATGGCAGAAATCAAGCAGATACGCGAAGAATTCTGGAAAGACGTCAAGGTTCCTGGTGGAGCCAATGAAATGAACCCGGAACTGGAAAAAGCAGGTCGTGTGGCCGATTTCTTGGAACTCGGTGAATTGTTCGCAAAAGACGCCCTTATCCGAGAGGAATCCTGTGGTGGTCATTTCCGTGAAGAATCCGTAGAAATGGATGGGGAACAAGAAGGGGAAGCCAAACGTAACGATAAGGATTATGCCTTTGTTTCCGCTTGGGAATACAAAGGGGAGCCTGGAGACGCCGTATTGCACAAAGAGCAATTGGAATTTAAGGATATAGAATTAAAACAACGTAGTTATAAATAGTAATACGCTCTTAGTGGGAAGTTTATAAACAACTTTTCTCCACTATTACAAACCGTATTACTTAATACTCATATAGTATGAATCTGACGCTTAAAATTTGGAGACAAAAAGGACCACAGGATAAAGGCAAGATGGTCGATTACAAGGTGTCTGAAATTTCAGAACATATGTCTTTCTTGGAAATGATGGATGTTTTGAATGAACAGCTTGTAAATTCTGGCGAAGAACCTGTAGCATTTGACCATGATTGTCGTGAAGGTATTTGTGGCATGTGCTCCTTACATATAAATGGAGAAGCCCACGGCCCAGACAGGGGTATCACTACCTGTCAATTGCACATGAGAATGTTCAAGGACGGTGACACCATAACCATTGAACCATGGAGAGCCAAGGCATTTCCGGTAATCAAGGATTTGGTAGTGGATAGAACTGCCTTTGAGCGTATTCAACAGGCCGGTGGTTATATTTCAGTGAACACTTCAGGAAACACCCAGGATGCCAATTCCATTCCAATTCCAAAACACGCTGCCGATGAGGCTATGGATGCCGCAGCCTGTATCGGATGTGGCGCATGTGTGGCTAGTTGTAAAAACTCTTCCGCCATGTTGTTCGTCGGCGCCAAAGTTTCACAATTCGCACTTTTGCCCCAAGGACGGGTTGAAGCCACAGACCGAGTTAAGAATATGGTAGCCCAAATGGATTTGGAAGGCTTTGGGAACTGTACCAATACCGGTGCTTGTGAAGTCGAATGTCCTAAGGGAATCACCCTGGAGAACATTGCCAGAATGAACCGCGAATTGGTGAAAGCGAACCTTATAAAGTTCTAATCACCATTCTTTTTCTATAAAATTAAAATCCCAACCGAAATCGGTTGGGATTTTTTTATTTTTATACATGGCCAAAACTTATTCCGAAAATCGAATCAAGGTACCCCGTTTCAATGAAGAATCCGGTTTTTACACAACCCCGGAGCGTTCCAAGATCATGGCAAAGATTCGCGGAAAGAATACCAAACCGGAACTTGCCTTTCGTAAAGCCTTATGGGCCAAAGGGTATCGTTATAGAATCGACTCCAGAAAATTGATTGGAAGACCCGACATTGTGTTGAACAAATACAAAACGGTTGTTTTTATCGATGGGGAATTCTGGCATGGTTTCCAATGGGAGGAACGAAAGGAAAAACTGAAAAGCAATAGGGAATTCTGGATTGCGAAAATTGAACGCAACAGACAACGCGATGAGGAAGTGAATGCCGAACTTGAACGCATTGGCTTTACCGTATTCCGTTTTTGGGAAAAAGAGATCAAAAACGATTTGGAAGGCTGTATTCAAATAGTGATTTCACATTTAAAATCACAGCACAACCATTAATCCCGAAACTATGCCAATATATCCCCATAAAATTATTTCCAAACTACCCGATGTAGGAACTACCATTTTCACTACTATGGGGCAATTGGCAAAAGCCCATAACGCCATAGACCTATCCCAGGGTTTCCCTAATTTCGAACCAGACCCAGAACTCTTGGCCTTGGTCGCAAAGGCCATGCGTGATGGTCATAATCAATACGCCCCAATGGGCGGTTTACCGGTGTTAAGGGAAGTAATCGCTAGTAAAATAAAAAGCTTGCACCAAAGGACCTATGACCCCGAAAAAGAAATAACCATCACAGTTGGTGCCTCCCAGGCTATTTTTACGGCGATTACGGCCTTTATTGGCAAAGGGGATGAGGTAATTGTCTTTAAGCCTGCATATGACTGTTACGAGCCAGCTATAGCGGTTAATGGTGGAATTCCTGTAGGCATCCAATTGAATAAAGCGGATTACAAAATAGATTGGAACCATTTTCGAAGCAAGATTACACCTAAAACGAAAATGATCATCATTAACACCCCACACAATCCCAGTGGTACCATTCTTGCGAAAGAAGACATGCTGGAGTTGCAAAAGAGTTTGGCCAACACCAACATTATCGTTATCAGTGATGAGGTCTACGAACATATTGTCTTTGACGGCCATGAGCATGAAAGTGTATCGCGTTTTGAAGATTTGGCCGCTCGTAGTATTATATGTTCCTCTTTTGGGAAGACCTTTCATGTTACCGGTTGGAAAGTTGGTTATTGTGTAGCACCTGCAGCATTGATGCATGAATTTCGAAAAACACATCAGTTCAATGTATTCTGCGTAGATCACCCCATTCAACATGCCCTTGCGACCTATCTACAACAACCTCAACATTACTTAAGCCTTAATGGGTTCTACCAAGGAAAAAGGGATTATTTCCTAAACGCCTTAAAAGGTTCCCAATTTACTGCTATCCCAGCCCAAGGAACCTATTTCCAACTTCTGGGATTCTCGAATGTTTCCAATGAGGATGATATCACTTTTGCCAAAAGATTGATTGTTGAACACCAACTGGCAAGTATTCCCATTTCAGTCTTTAATATGAATGGGCAAGACCATAAGGTTTTACGATTCTGCTTTGCAAAAACCCATGACACCCTGGAAAGGGCCACCGAAATCTTACAACGAATTTAAAGTCCACGATTCCTTTTGGTGATAGTGAATCAGCAGTCCCCACAATGGAAAGAAAGTTAAGTGCCCCATCATTGGTTCCCAAAGTAATTGTCACCCAGTGTATTTATCAGGTTACCCCCCAACCGAAGAATACCTTTTGATCCTTTTAAGCCCAAGTAAATCCGTTAACATGCATTTCTTTATTCCATTTGTATAACACCCGATTCTTCCTAAAATAAAAAAAGCCCTGATAGTATCAGGGCTTTTTTCAATTCTTATACGAAAAGCATTAAATCATAAACAATTTCTTAATCAATAATACTACACCGTGATAAAAATCATTCTTGTACACTAAAATCTCATTTTCATTCGAGGAGTGGTGGTTAATTTGGGCATCCATATAATTTAGGTTTGGGGATAGGTTTATATTAAATTTTTACTGCATATAAATATAATTCAAAACGCAGATATTCCCTAAATTATTGTTGTGAATTGTGCTTAAAATGTTGTGAAAAAATTGAAAAACTAATTTTATCGTTGAACTACCTATATCTTGGCCTTAAAGTTTCATTTCCGGAATATCACCCTCTATGATCAACCGCCCATTTGTGGCATTCTCGATTGCTTCCACACTAACCCCTGGAGCGCGCTCCAATAGCTTAAAACCGTCTGTTGTAACCTCGAGTACGGCAAGATTGGTCACTATCTTTTTAACACAACCCACGCCGGTTAATGGCAAGGTACATTCCTTTAATAATTTGGATTCACCAGCCCTATTGGTATGCATCATAGCGACGATTATATTCTCTGCCGATGCCACCAAGTCCATCGCCCCTCCCATACCTTTGACCATTTTGCCTGGAATCTTCCAATTCGCAATATCACCTTTATCGGACACTTCCATGGCCCCTAATATGGTAAGGTCTACATGTTGACCGCGAATCATTGCGAAACTGGTTACCGAGTCAAAGAACGAGGCTCCGGGCATGGTCGTTATGGTTTGTTTGCCCGCATTGATGATATCCGCATCTTCCTCACCCTCGAACGGAAAAGGCCCCATACCCAATACACCGTTCTCACTTTGGAATTCCACACTAATATCATCTCGGACGAAATTGGCCACCATCGTAGGAATGCCTATTCCAAGATTAACATAATAACCATCCTTTACTTCCTTTGCTATACGCTTTGCGATACCATTCTTGTCTAACATCAGTTTCTTGGTCTTACTGTTCGTTGTTCAATTCTTTTCTCATACTTTTCCCCTTGGAATATCCGTTGAACGAAGATACCGGGAACATGTATATCATTGGGGTCCAAGGATCCCGCAGGCAATAATTCCTCTACCTCAGCAACCGTGATATTGGCCGCCCCACACATACAGGGATTGAAATTTCGCGCAGTACCCTTAAAAATCAGGTTCCCTGCCTCATCGCCTTTCCATGCCTTTACGAATGAAAAATCGGCCTTAAAGGCCTCTTCCAAGACATACATCTTACCGTTGAATTCCCGGGTTTCCTTTCCCAAAGCCACTTCGGTCCCAAAACCAGCAGGTGTATAAAATGCCGGGAAACCCGCTTGGGCAGCCCTGCATTTCTCGGCCAGGGTTCCTTGTGGGGTAAGTTCAACCTCCAATTCCCCACTTAACATTTGACGTTCAAATTCATCATTCTCTCCCACGTAAGATGAAATCATCTTCCGTATTTGCTTTTTTTGCAAAAGCAGGCCCAATCCAAAATCATCTACCCCCGCATTATTGGAAATACAACAAAGATCGGTTACCCCCAAACGCACTAATTCCGAAATCGTATTTTCAGGAATACCGCATAAACCAAAACCTCCAAGCATCAAGGTCATTCCGTCCTTTACCCCTTTTAATGCTTCCTGAACATTTTCTACCGTTTTACGAATCATAATTTGTCTAGTCTGTTTTTATAATCTGAAAAGCCAAGCTACACTAAATTAAGGTTTTAAAAAGAAAATGCCCTTACTTTTTGGTGAAAGTTAAGGGCATTCAGCAAGGTCGCTGATTTATAATCCATGAGGAATTTAGAAATCGAGATCCTCTAAATCGTCATCCAAATCTTTTTCTTTATTGGAGTCCTCCGCTGATTTAGTACAATCCAAATTGATGGACATATTCTCGGGTTTGGGAAATTCACCATCAGAAACCCCCAAGTCCTTATCGTCATAATTCTTTCGCATATAAAGTCCCCAAATGGGCAACGCCATTGATGCTCCTTGACCGTAAGTGATTGACTTAAAGTGTACGGAACGATCATCACCACCTACCCATACACCAGTGACCAAATTAGGTACCATACCCATAAACCACCCATCACTTTGATTTTGGGTAGTACCGGTCTTACCGGCAATAGGGTTTTTAAATTCATAGGGGTATCCCGTGATTATCTCCTTATATTCCGGACGCCATTTATCATAACCCGTTGTACGTAAGCGGGTACCTGAACCTCCTTGGGTTACACCTTCCAATAAATTTACCATGGCATAGGCTACTTCTTTACTCAATACATCCTTGGTTTCTGGGACATATTCATATAATACCGTTCCATTCTTATCCTCGATACGGGTTACCATTACAGGTTTTACGTACACTCCTTGATTCACAAATGCCCCATAGGCACCAACCATTTCATAAACGCTAAGGTCGGGTGTTCCTAGGGCTATAGAAGGTACTTCCGGAATTTCACTGGTAATTCCCAGATTCTTTACAATCGAAACCACCGACTTGGGACCGACCCTATCGATCAATTGGGCGGTAACACTATTTTTGGAATTCGCCAAGGCCCTTTTCAAGGTATACATCTCACCTGAATACTTGCCTTCGGAATTTTTTGGACACCAAGGTTCTGGATTCCCGTGTTTTCCAGCTTCAATACAGTATTGTGTATCTGGTAATTCATAACAAGGGGATAACCTTAACTGGTCAATTGCCGCTGCATACACAAATGGCTTAAAGGTTGAACCGGCTTGGCGGGCACCCTGATAGACATTATCATATTGGAAGTGTCTATAATCAACACCCCCGACCCAAGCTTTTACGTGTCCTGTTTGTGGCTCCATCGACATCATTGCCGTTCTTAGGAAGGATTTATAATACCTAATGGAGTCCATTGGCGTCATAATAGTATCCTTCTCATGGGAATCGCTCTTCCAATCAAAGACGGTCATCTCGGTTTTTTTGGTGAAGGAATTTCGAATGTCCTTTTCCGATTTGCCCTGTCTTTTCATCAAGCGCCAGCGATCCGAATTCTTCATGGCCCGTTCCAGGATACCATCTACCTCCTCCTTCGTCAAATCCAAGAAAGGGGCTGTTTTATTACGATCAGGGGTATTTTGATGAAAAAACTCCGTTTGCAATTTCTCCATATGCTCTTGTACGGCTTCTTCCGCATTGGCCTGCATACGGGAATCGATCGTCGTGTATATTTTTAGTCCGTCAAGATAAAGACTCCACTTATCACGCTCACCTTCCACCGCCGGTTTAGGATTCTTTTTGATCCAATCGTTCATAAAGCCTTGCAAATACATCCTAAAATACGTTGCCAATCCTTCCCTATGGTTCTCAGGGTTGAAATGGACTTCCATTTTTAAGGCCTGAAGGGAATCTTTTTCTTCTTCAGTGATATAGTCGTATTTCGCCATTTGGGCCAAAACCGTATTTCGCCTATTGAAAACCAGTTCTTTACGCCTTAAGGGGTTGTAATATGAGGAATTCTTCAACATCCCTACGAGCATGGCCGACTCCTCTATCTTCAAGTCGATGGGCTCCTTGCCAAAATAAATCTTGGAGGCCGATCGAATACCATCCGCAGCATATCCGAAGTCATAAATATTCAGATACATGGCAATAATTTCATCTTTGGTGTACTGTCGTTCCAAACGTGTAGCCAAAACCCATTCCTTGACTTTCTGCAGAATAGCCTGGGTCTTCTTCTCTTTTTCCCTGGCACCAATGAACAGTTGACGTGCCAATTGCTGGGAAATGGTACTTGCCCCTCCTTTTTTACCCAAATAGGCAAAGGCCCTCAAAGTACCCCTGGCATCTATCCCTGAATGCTCATAAAACCGGGCATCTTCAGTAGCCACTAAGGCGTTTATCAAGTTTTGTGGAAGATCTTCAAATTTGATCGGGGTACGATTATCATCCAGATAAAATTTACCTAAAGTCTCTCCGTCGGATGAAAAGATTTCGGAAGCTAGATTTGTCTGGGGGTTTTCCAAATACTCATACGGGGGCAATTCCCCAAATACACCCCATGATGCCAATAAAAACAACATTACCCCGGAAAGCGCACCCACGGTGAACAAAATCCAGAACCATTTAACAAACTTAAAAAAGCCTTTATTGTTATTTTTCTTCTTGGCTTTCACCATTTTTTTACTCATTGCTTTTTACTATTTCAAATCCGACATCGGTAATGCCCTCTAAGTTAATAATACCCTCGACATTGCCATTTTTTCGCATGGCTTGTGAGATACGTAAGGTATATACGCCTGAAGAAGGAAAAACGATGTTTTCTTTATACCATAATTTATTTTCCTTTACGCTACCATAGCCTTTACCCAGCCAGGTCCCATCCGGATCGGCCATCATATATTCCAACGTATCGGTAGCGGTTTCCCCATTGGGATATTCCAAGGTTGCTATTAAAAAAAGGTTGCTATAGGGAAAGGTATTATCGTTTCTGACATTGATAAACATATTGTGTTTCTGAATGGTATCGAGTCCCGAAAAATTGAACTGCATAACACTATCCTTATTCCAAATGCCATTATTGGTCCCCTTGAATTCTGTCTTTACAATGGAATTATCACAGGAAACCATAAAAACAACCCCTACAAACGCTACTAATATCCTAAGCATTTCTTTGACGTCTTTTTTTATTTTTATTATTTCTCCTCTTCTTATTGTTGTTATTACTCTTATTCGTACGTCTTTTGGGCCTATCAAAACGGGTAAGGCTATCTTGACCAACTACATTTTCAAATACCACCTTGTCGTCGTCAACGATATTATCAACCGCATATTCCTCTAAACTGGCTACTTTCTCTTTCTTTCTGTTCTTGTTGATGATCTCAACTACCTGTTCCTTGGACAACATATGCCAATTTGAGGGGTCTTCTTTGTAAGAGAACCATAACTTGGACTTGAAAATATCGGCCTTTTGGCAGAATGCCATTCCTTTTTCAGTGAACAGTTTGGTGTCTTGGGAAGGAAAATCCTTTAAGGCATCGAGATATAAATCGAGCTCGTAGTTAAGGCAACATTTTAATTTACCACATTGCCCTGCCAATTTCTGGGGGTTCAATGATAATTGCTGATATCGGGCAGCGGATGTACTCACCGACCTGAAATCTGTCAACCAGGTAGAACAACACAATTCCCTGCCGCAGGAACCGATGCCCCCCAAACGTTGGGCCTCTTGTCGATACCCTATTTGGCGCATTTCTATTCGAATACCAAAGGCCTTGGCCATATCCTTTATCAATTGGCGAAAATCAACACGTTCCTCGGCCGTATAATAAAAAGTGGCTTTGGACCCATCGCCTTGGAACTCGACATCGGAAATCTTCATTTGCAATTTCAAGATGATCGCAATCTCACGGGAGCGTTTTTTGATCTCTTCCTCCCGATCTCTTACCTTTTGCCAAATATCAATGTCTTTTTGTGTGGCTTTTCGATAGATTTTGGGGATATCCTCCGCATTTGGATCCTCCTTTTTCTTTTTCATTTGCACCCTCACAAGTTCACCCGTCAAAGTGACCATGCCAATATCATGACCCGATTGTGCCTGCGTAGCCACAATATCACCTATTGAAAGGGTTAAATCCCCGGAATTCCTAAAGAATTCCTTTCTGCTATTTTTAAATCGGACTTCAACGATGTCAAATGGTTTTTCCCCATTTGGAAGTGACATGTTGGAAAGCCAATCAAATACCGTTAATTTATTACAACCATCAGAGCCACAAGTCCCATTGTTCTTGCACCCTTTCGGTTGTCCGTCCTTACCGGTTGAACAACTGTTACAACCCATATTTTGTATCTTGATTTGGGAAAATCCTATGATTTCCCCAAAAAAGGTTCATATTAATCTTATCCGTAAAGGTACTAATTTTTTAATGTGTCAAAAAGTTATCTCAACTTACACAGGTTCTTCGTTCTTTTGCACCAATTACGTCTATGTTTAAAAAATTGCATGCCCCGTTATATGGAAAAACAAAAAAGGGTAAGTGACACCGTTCTCTATCTCATGAGCCTTTCAGCAGGCCTAATCGTTGCAAACCTCTATTACAACCAGCCTTTACTTCAAATGATTTCGGAAAGTTTTGGCGTAACCGAATCTGCCGTGAGCAATGTGGCATTGGCCACACAATTGGGTTATGCTGTGGGCTTGCTTTTTGTAATACCCCTAGGGGATATGGTTTCTAACCAAAAAATATTGAAAATCGATTTCACCCTTATGATTATATCCTTGTTGGCAGCGGTTTTCTCCACCTCACTCTGGTTTCTTGTAGTCGCAAGTTTTTTTATTGGGTGTACCTCTGCCTTGCCACAATTGTTTGTTCCCATGGCCGCTCAATTATCGAATCCCGAAAACAGAGGGCGTGCGATAGGGATCGTCATGAGTGGACTGCTCATCGGTATTTTGGCAAGTCGTGTTGTCAGTGGTTTCATTGGCGAACAGTTTGGTTGGCGCACCATGTATTTGATAGCCACGGTTATGATGCTTCTTCTCTTTATCGTGCTAAAATTAAAGCTGCCCCAGGTTACACCGGTTTATAAAGGCAATTATAAAAATTTGATGAAGTCATTGGTTCATTTTTTTAAAGCAGAACCGTCATTACGTCTGGCAGCAGTACGTGGTGGACTTTCATTTGCGGGTTTAAGTGCGTTTTGGACCACCTTGGTTTTTTTAATGGAAGATAATTTCGGCTATGGAAGTGGTATCACCGGAACCTTTGGACTAGTTGGCGTTGTTGGGGCATTGGCAGCGTCTGTCGTCGGAAAATTAAGTGATAAGATGAGCAAAAACCGAATTATTATTACTGCGACTTCTATCTTTATTTTCTCATGGACGGTCTTTCTGTTTTCCCATCATTCCATCATTGGTATAATAATCGGTGTTATTTTAATAGACCTCGGGCAACAATCACTTCATATCGCCAACCAGAACATCATATTCTCCAAAAACGAAAATGCCCGAAATCGCATAAATACGGTTTATATGGTCATCTTTTTCATGGGAGGTGCCCTTGGAACGATTTTAGGCGCCCTGGCATGGCAACATTACCAATGGACAGGTGTATCGGTCCTAGGTCTTACCCTTTCACTACTATTGTTAATGGCCCATTTGGTATTTGGCAATAAGGAAATCTGAACCTATTTTTTGAATTTCAGCACTTCTGACCGCCCTTTTTTAAAAATCTTATTGCTTACCGTTTTCCCTTTTCTTAGTGCCTTTTGCTCTTCATAGGGCAAGGCGTGGATCTCTTTGCACTCATTTGAACAACAATCGTTCATTTTCTTGGCACAATCCTCGCATTGGATAAACAATAAATGACAGGCTTCATTGGCACAGTTCACATGCGTATCACAAGGTTGACCACATTGATGGCAATGTGAAATCACATCTTCGGAAATGCGCTCCCCCCTACGGTGATCAAAAACAAAATTCTTCCCGATAAACTTGTTTTCCAAGTTCTGGTCCTTGGCCTGTCTGGCATATTCTATTATCCCACCCTCTAACTGAAATACGTTCTTAAACCCCTTGTGTTTATAGTAGGCACTGGCTTTTTCGCAACGGATACCCCCTGTACAGTACATAACCAATTTCTTGTCTTCCTTGAAAGCTTCCAAATCCTTTTCAATAATATCCAAGGAATCGCGAAAGGTATCGACATCGGGTGTAATGGCATTCTTAAAATGACCTATTTCACTCTCATAATGATTTCGCATGTCGACCAAAATGGTGTCGGGATCTTCAATAAGTTCATTGAATTTCTGTGCATTTACATGCACCCCTTTATTGGTGACATCAAAGGTGGCATCATTCAATCCGTCGGCCAAAATCTTCTTTCTCACCTTTACCTTTAATTTCAAGAAAGATTTATTGTCCTGTTCAATGGCAATATTCAATCGTACATCCTTTAAGAAGGAAATACTATCCAAATGTGCCTTAAATGCCTCGAAATTAGCTGCTGGCACAGACAACTGGGCATTGATGCCTTCATGGGCCACATAAATTCGCCCAAGAACATCGAGGTCATTCCAATGAATGAATAAATGGTTCCTGAAAATAGAAGGGTTTCCTATATGTGCATATTGGTAAAAGGAAATGGTCAGACGGTCCTGTCCGGCCTCTTCAATAAGAGCTTCCCTTTCCTTTGCACTTAATGTATTGTACAGTTGCATGCTATACCAATCGTTAAGTTAAAGAATAGTTTCGTGGGCAAATATAGGTTAATCCTAACGTATTTTGGTGGTAATGATCTTTACCGGGCAAGCTAATTGGGCTTGTTTGCATGGTTCAAAAATTGCATTGTCATGCGATTTTATCGTAAAAAAACCCTTTTTCTCTATGGAGTGCAACAAAACACTTTTCCCGTCTTTTTTTGACATCTGAAATTGCTCTGGGGCCAATTCGACGCAATAATTACAACCAATGCATTTTTTGCGCTGCAAAGTAACGACGACCATTATTCCTTTACGATTTTATACAACTTATCAGAGGGTCGGATCTTGAAACCGGTCGGAAAAGTACAGTTATTTCCCTTTTCGGCCATTGCCGTTTTTAGGTCATCTACCATCATTTGATCCAATTGCAGTTCTTTTACGCCAGTCGTAGGGCCAGTGATCAAAAGGGTGTCACCCACTTTGATGTCGTAGGCTTCGATTTTGAATTCCGCGATGCCTGGTTTGGGATAATAATGTACTCCCTTGCCCACGTATACCTTTTTTTGCGTGGCCTGTGTACCAGGGCCATCGCTCCATTCCCCCAATTTCTGTCCGAGATAATAACCACCCCAAAATCCACGGTTATAGACCTTTTCCAAGGCTTTCATCCAAACGTCTATTTTTTCCTTGGTAAATGTTCCTTCGTAATAGGAATCTATCGCCTCCCTATAGGTTTTGATAACCGTAGCCACATATTCAGGTGCACGCCCCCTACCTTCTATCTTCAATACTTTTACGCCGGCATCGATGATCTGATCTAAAAAATCAATCGTACAAAGGTCTTTGGGAGACATCATATATTCATTGTCCAATTCAATCTCGAAACCACTTTCCTGATCAATGACCGTGTATTTTTTACGGCAATTCTGTTTGCAAGCCCCCCTGTTGGCCGATGAATTATGGGAATGTAGACTTAGGTAACACTTTCCTGAGACCGCCATACATAAAGCACCATGGCCAAAAACCTCAACCTCGATCAAATTGCCGGAAGGTCCTTTTACCCCTTCCTTCTCTATTTGTGAGCAAATCTTCTTAATCTGCCTCAGACTCAATTCCCGACTTAGGACCACAGTATCGGCAAATAAGCAATAGAATTTTACGGCTTCAATATTGGTGATATTGATTTGGGTGGAAATATGCACTTCCATATTGATCTGCCTTGCATAGGCAATGACCGCCTGATCCATTGCAATAACCGCGGTAACCCCCGATTCTTTGGCCGTATCCAAAACCGTCTTTATAATAGAAAGGTCATGGTCATATATGATCGTATTCAGTGTTAGGTACGTTCTAATATTCCTTTTACCACATCGTCGGGTAATCTCCGGTAAATCTTCCAAAGTGAAATTGATGGTTGCCCTAGCCCGCATGTTCAATTGCTCAACGCCAAAATATACCGAATCCGCTCCACTGTCGATAGCCGCCTGCAGGGACTCGAAATTCCCGGCTGGGGCCATTAATTCTATCTTTCCATTTCTTGTCATAAGTACAAGGTGCTACATTTTTTGGACTGCAAAGATACATTATATGGGCAGATTACCATGCTAGCCCACTAATTATAAGGGCTATAGTACATAATCTAACCGAGTAACATAGTACCCGTTGAAATTGATGAAGGAAAAAAAGGATTTTGGCATTAATACGTGTAAAACCATGTATAGTATGCTCAACCTTCCAATCTGACGGAGCATTGCATGCTGGCCGTACCGGGGTAATTGATTTTGTATGAAGACCCTGATGTTCACCATCAGGGTTAGTTCAACCTTCCGGTCCAGCGGCGCATTGCATGCTGGCCGTACCGGGGTTTCACTAAAAAAAAAGAGCCTTGAATCTCAAGACTCTTTACGGTCATCCCATTTTTTCCTTTTTCATAGCCTTCTCTGAGTCGTAAAAAGGGGATTGACCACCATTAACCACTGTTAAAAAAACAACGGGTCTGTACATTGAGTTAGTAATGTATTTACAATAAGATGTTCCTTTTTTGAAAAGGTTGCGTTTTTAAATCCATCAAGCCCAGACCACTGTGCATAAAATAATTTTGAGTGCTGGAATTATGACAAAAGAAATGGTAAATTAGCATTCCTAATAAAATATAACATGAGTTCTGAAAAAGAAGCAAAATTAAAAGCATTAAAACTAACCTTGGATAAACTGGACAAGACCTATGGCAAAGGCGCCGTTATGAAATTGGGCGATAGTGTTATTGAGGATGTGGAAGTGATTCCATCAGGGTCTTTAGGGCTAGACATCGCCCTTGGGGTAGGAGGATATCCTAGAGGAAGGGTCATTGAAATATACGGTCCTGAATCGTCAGGTAAAACAACCTTGACCTTGCATGCCATTGCCGAAGCACAAAAAAACGGTGGTATTGCAGCCTTTATTGATGCTGAACATGCCTTTGACCGTTTTTACGCCGAAAAACTGGGCATTGACATTGATAATTTGATTATTTCACAACCCGACAACGGGGAACAGGCATTGGAAATCGCCGATAATTTAATCCGTTCAGGAGCCATTGATATTGTTGTGGTGGATTCCGTGGCCGCCTTAACGCCAAAAAGTGAGATCGAAGGTGAGATGGGGGACTCCAAAATGGGGTTACATGCACGGTTAATGTCCCAAGCCCTTAGAAAGTTGACGGGATCGATCAGCAAAACCAATTGTACGGTTATCTTCATTAACCAATTGAGGGAGAAAATCGGGGTCATGTTCGGTAATCCGGAAACCACAACAGGTGGTAACGCCCTTAAATTCTATGCTTCGGTTCGTTTGGATATTCGAAGATCAACCCAGATCAAGGATACCGATGGTAGTGTACAAGGGAACAAGACAAGAGTAAAGGTTGTCAAAAACAAAGTAGCACCACCTTTTAGATTGGCAGAATTCGATATCATGTACGGTGTTGGTATTTCCAAAGTCGGTGAAATCATCGATCTTGGGGTAGAATATGAAATCATAAAGAAAAGTGGTTCTTGGTTCAGTTATGGCGACACCAAACTTGGTCAAGGTAGGGATGCCGTAAAAGCACTTTTAAACGACAATCCAGAATTATATGAGGAACTTGACGCCAAAATCCGAGAGGCCATAAAAGCAGTCAAATAGAACGATACTCCATTTTAATATGATACAATAGGCGCCAATGGCGCCTATTGTCGTTTAATAACCCAAATATTGCGGTAAAACAACTTTTCCCGTACCTTAACATCAGCAAACGCAACCATAATCGAATAATTTCATCTTAGGAATAAAATAAATTGTTTAGATTATGAAAAGGACATTCGTGGCACTATGTGCTATTGCGGTAGCATTAGCTTTTAATTCTTGTGAGGTTGATGATGACAGCCCAAACTTTCATTTTGTATCCCTACCAATTGAAAGTGTAGACATGCCAGAATCATTCGAACTTGATGAGACCTATCAAATTAATTTGACCTATACGATACCCGATGGGTGCACTTATTTTGAAGGTTTTGATGTTACCAAGAGTGATGTTACCACTCGGGAAGTTGTTGCCATTGGTTCCCAAAGAACCGATCAAGAAGCGTGTACACCTACCGTTCGGGAGGCAGAAGGTTCATTTGACTTTATCGTAATTCATACCGAACCGTATTTATTTCGTTTCTACCAAGGCGATGATGAAAATGGTGACCCAATATTTTTAGAGATTGAAGTTCCTGTAAATTAAATAAAATAACCTAATCAATATTTTGAGTCTAGAAGAACTCATAAACAAATGTAAGAAGGGCGATAGAAAGGCACAGGAACGACTATATAGGCAATACGCCGATATACTGTTCGGTATATGTCTTAAATATTCGCGCAACAAATCGGAGGCCGAGGATAGTCTTCATGACAGTTTCATGACTATTTTCGAGAAAATCGGCCAATATAAATCAAAGGGGTCCTTTGAAGGCTGGATCAAACGCATCACGGTTAACACGGTCTTACAAAAATACAGGAAGGAAGAATACCTCAAAGTAGTTACCGAAAACACCGAGGAAGAAGTTGAAGTGGAGACCGGATATATGGATCTTGACCTTCAGACCCTCTTAGGCTACATTCAGGAGTTACCGAACAAATACCGTTTAACCTTCAATCTTTATGTATTGGACGGTTACTCACATAAGGAAATAAGTACGATGCTAGGCACATCGCCTGGCACATCAAAATCAAATCTTGCCCGTGCCAGAATGATTTTAAAGGAAAAAATTGAAAGCAGAAAAGCCAAAGCGATAATCGGCATATTGATTATGGCCTTGGGAAAGGATCCGTGCAACCCACATGGGGTTCACAACAGAAAAGACATGAACATTGCTGAACATAAAGCAAAATGAGTAAAAAAAACATAGACCGATTATTTCAAGAGAAATTCTCGGATTTTTCAGACACCCCTACCGAAAAAGTCTGGAAATCCATCGAGGCCTCCTTGAATATGAAAAAGAAAAACCGGAAGGTCATCCCCATTTGGTGGAGACTGGGCGGTATTGCCGCAGCATTGGCAATAGGCTTATTCCTTTTTAACCCGTTCCATACAGCAAGTGATGCACCGGAAGAGAAAGTCACGGATGTTAAAGACACAAAGGAAGAACCTTTACAGCCAGGGAAGGATATTAATCAATCCCCCTTTCCCAACACTCCGAAAGTCGTTGAACAATCACATCAAGGGAACGTAGGCAACGATAATACCAAAAAGGTAGATGATGCCAATGACCATCCAACCAACAATTCGAGTCTACAGCCGGCCTCCGGCAATAATGGGGTATTGGCAGCCAAAGATAACTTAAGTCAAACCTTGCAAACACAGGATAGCAAGAATACCCAATTCGCAGCTTCTGGGAAAAATCCAAAGAAAGACCTTGGGGAACCTAACATCCTAAATGAACAAGGATCAACAAAGGTTTTGGACCATCAAGTCGCAAAAAGTGATTCTTCCACCAAAATTCCCCCTACAGCCAATAGTAGTGAAAACACATTGGGGAACCCTGGATTAAAAACGAATGAAGAAGCCATTGCCCTAGCGGGGGATGAAGATGCCGAGGAAAAGACAGGGAATACCAAAAAATCGATTTTTGATGAAATTGTAGCGGAGGAAGAAGAGGTTGCCACGGCAAAAGGCAGTAAATGGTCTGCCGGCCCAACGATTGCACCAGTGTATTTCAATGCTATGGGAAATGGCTCCCCAGTACATTCGATCTTTGTACCCAATTCCAAATCCGGGGATTTCAACATGAGTTATGGGGTGGCGGTTTCATATGAAATAAGTCCAAAACTATCTGTAAAAACAGGCATCAACAAAGTCGACTACGGTTACAACACCAACGATGTGGAGTTTTCCTCGACTTTAGAGGGTTTTGGCAACGGACAAATTGAAAATATAGCCTATAGTAATCAGTCAATGAATATCCTCGTGGAAAGCACTGCCAGCAATACCACCTCATTAACTGGGAAAAACGCTTTTGATGCAACAGCAAAAAACCCTTCCCTATCGGGGGTCATGGCCCAACAATTTGGATATTTGGAAATACCGGTGGAATTGAATTACGCCCTTATCAACAATAAATTCGGTGTTGACCTTATTGGTGGTGTCAGTTCCTTGTTTTTAGTAGATAATTCGGTCTCATTGACCTCTGGTGAATTAACCACCGAAATGGGTGAAGCCAATAATTTGAACACAGTGAATTTCAGTACCAATGTCGGATTTGGACTCCATTATAAATTCACACCAAAAGTACAACTGAATATAGACCCTATTTTTAAATATCAGCTGAATACCTTCTCCAATACGGCGGGCGAATTCCGCCCATTTACCATTGGTGTCTACAGTGGGTTGAATTTCAAATTTTAATACAGCCAACAGACCCTACTTTGGTTGGTTCCAATTAATTTTCCCCCTCTTAGGTAATATTGGGGGCGGTTGTTCAATGCTGATTATTTTTCGAGTTCCTTTAAAATCACATTCCGCACCTGTTCCCGTAACGTAGCTTTATCCTTGTCCTCTAGATTTGCAGTCTCAAAGAACGCATGTACCTTGGCCCGCAACAACCCTGGACCTCCACTCAAGAACGTAAAGGAAAACCGTTTTTTATTATCGTAAAACGTCATGGGTACCAAGGGAATATTATGGGCAATGGCCATTTTAAAAGCTCCATCCTTAAATTCATCCAAGACGATGCTTTCATCATCGGGCACGCCACCTTCGGGAAAAATACAAATGCTCAAACCTTGGTCCAATCGGCGTTGCGCCCTACGGTAAACACCCATTCTACTCCGGCTATTCTCCCGGTCTACCAGAATACATACCCGCTTATAGAAAAACCCAAATAGCGGAATTTTTACCAATTCCTTTTTTCCGACAAAAACAAATGGGTTTCTACTTATTCGAAGCATCAACATGATATCCAACATACTGGTGTGGTTCGCCACCAACATATAACTTTTCCCCCGAACCAGTTTCTGCTCCCAAGTCACCTTCTGCGGACATCCCATTCCCAACAATATGGGTCTTGCCCAAAAGTTTCTGGCCAACCAGAAAAATTGGGGATACCATTTTTCCGATAATGTGGTCAATACCAAAAAAGGAAAGAACAATACGATGGGTACGGCCACCAAAACATAAAACCAAATCCGGTATAACGTGTATCCAATATTTTTAACAATTCGCAACATGGATCAAAAATAACAATTTGATCTAGTTATTTATGAATTGTTTTACCTTTGTGCTTCTTTAAAAATAATGGAATGGCAAGAATACTAACAGGCGTTCAAAGTACAGGTGTACCCCACCTAGGAAATATCATGGGTGCAATCCTACCGGCCATAAAAATGGCACAGGATCCCAAAAACGAATCTTTCTTATTTATCGCAGACATGCACTCCCTGACCCAAATAAAAAATGGGGAAGAGTTAAGAAGCAATACCTATGCTGTTGCGGCCACTTGGCTTGCCTGTGGTTTGGACATCAATAAAACGGTTTTTTACCGTCAAAGCGATGTGCCGCAAACCACTGAACTTTCTTGGTACTTAAGCTGTTTCTTTCCATACCAACGTTTAACCCTTGCCCATTCTTTCAAAGATAAGGCAGGGCGTCTTGAAGATGTTAATGCCGGACTGTTCACCTACCCAATGCTGATGGCTGCGGATATATTGCTCTATGATGCCAATTATGTCCCGGTGGGCAAGGATCAATTGCAACATTTGGAGATTACCCGTGATGTTGCTGCACGTTTCCATTCCAAATTGGGGGAAACATTTGTAATTCCCGAAGCTGAAATACAGGACAACGCCAAGATCATTCCCGGTACCGATGGTGAAAAAATGAGCAAAAGCCGTAACAACCTCATCAATTTATTTCAAACCGATAAAAAACTGCGCAAGCAGATTATGGGAATTGAAACGGACAGTACCCCAATGGAAGAACCAAAAAATCCGGATACAGATAATGTTTTTGCCCTTTACAGCCTTATTGCCTCTGAGGAACAAATAGCCGAAATGCGGGCCAATTACCTAGGGGGTAACTATGGGTATGGCCATGCCAAACAAGCTTTGTACGAAGTTATCCTGGAACGTTTTGGCGAAGCCCGTGATAAATATGCCTATTATATGGCCAACCTCAATGAAGTGGATGAGGCCTTGACCCTAGGTGCGGAAAAAGCCAAAAAAGTGGCTGATGGGGTATTGCAAAGAGTACGTACCAAGCTAGGTTATTAGGCTATTGAAATCAAACGGTTCATAGGTTTAATTTTCGGGATTTTACATTGATTATACGGGTAACGGAAAATATTCCTTTTAAAAAACAGGAATAGCCGTAAGGCTATCTTAAAAAGCCATAATCATGCAAACAAACCCCATGGTCGGTTTTGGTTGTTTCGAATGTAATTCCGTAGCAGTTTCTTTCGGATTTTTGTCGGCGCTTTGTCGATGAACTACCGAATTGATAAAGCCAAACTACAAATCAAGACTCAAACAAACTACTTGGTCTTTTATTTTGGGATTGCGGTCTACAAAGAATTGAGAAGCTAGAGGTCTTTTATACCGCTTCAAACAACTTTCCGGGCAAGGGACGAACGACGCCTTTCATCTCCATGTTCAATAGGGTCGATGATACTTTGAAGATGGGAAGTTTACAATCCAAAGCGATGGTATCCAAGAGTTGCTTTCCCCCTTGTTGCAAATATGTGTGTATGATTTTTTCCATTTCATCCAATTCGACAAATAATTCTTGTTGAATGGGGCTGGACTTCTTTTCCTCCAATTCCCAATTGAGTATATAAATTAGATCGGCTGCGGATGTGATCATATGTGCCTTTTGTTGTTTGATTAAATTATTACATCCCGAACTGTATTTATCCTGAGCCCGACCTGGGGCGGCAAATACCTCACGATCATAACTATTTGCGATGTCGGCAGTGACCAAACTGCCACCCTTCTCTGCCGATTCGACGACGATCGTGGCCTCGCTCATCCCGGCAATAATCCGATTGCGCTTAAGGAAATTCTCCCGATCCGGATTGCTTGAACTCCAGAATTCAGTAACAAACCCTCCATTTTTTTCAATGTCATTTACATATTTCGAATGTACTTTCGGATATATCTGGTTCAACCCATGTGCCAGGCACCCTATGGTCTGTAACCCATGTTTCAAGGCAGCCCGCTGTGCACAAATATCGACCCCATAGGCAAAACCACTTACTATTATAGGGTCAAGCGGGGCCAAATCAGCTATAAACTTTTCACAAAAGGCAGTACCATAACTGGTGATGTTCCTTGTGCCCACAACACTGATGATCTTACGGTCATCAAGGTCAAAATCCCCCTTTTTGAACAAGATCAAAGGACTATCGATACAATGCTTCAAATATCTTGGATAATCCTTATCCTGAAAATAAGAATACGCTATTTCATGATCCCGTATATATTGCAATTCCTTTTCGGCCGCTTCAAGATGTTCCGCATCATGAAGCCCTTTGATGGTTTGGGTCCCAATACCATCTATTCTCAAAAGATTTTTCGATTTATCGTTAAAAACAGCAACTGGACTACCACAATGGGAAATTAATTTTTTTGCCGTTACATCCCCAATATTTGGAATGTTCTGAAGTCTCAATACCGCAATCAATTCATCTGTAGTCATTTGTATTCCCATGTTAGTTGTTCACAATTTAATAAAAATATAATGTTAATAAAAAGTGTCCTTGATTCTGTTTAACTACTATAATTTTTGCAATATTTGTCCTGATGGTATTAGAACACTATATCTCCGATTTACTCTATAGGTACAACTGTGTGGTTGTTCCAGGCTTTGGTGCTTTTTTATCACAACATAAATCAGCTACCCTCAATAAGCAGACCCACTCCTTCCACCCGCCTTCAAAATCCTTGTCATTCAATAGACAATTGTCTTCGAATGACGGACTTTTGGTTTCCTATATGGCAGAAGTTGAAAAGTGCTCCTATGAGGAAATGCTAGCGCAGGTTACTGAAAAGGTTGAACAATGGAAACGTACGTTGAATCAAGGTGTACGCTTGTCATTGGAGAACATTGGTGACCTTAAATCGAATAAGGAAGGACGTATTTTATTCCAACCTTCCTATGAAGTCAATCATTTGACCTCTTCCTTTGGTCTGTCTTCGTATGTTTCAGCGCCGATCACTAGGGAAGTATTAAAAGAAGAAGTGGTTTCCATTGAGGAAAAAGTTCCTTTTATCATCACCCCTGAACGAAGAAAGGAAGCATCATTACGCCCTTATTTAAAATATGCGGCAGTACTGCTATTAGCGGTTTCAACTGGATTGACAGGGTACAGGTTCTACAATAAAAATCTTACCCAAGAGCAAATCGTGGTAGAAAAGGTCCAAGAGAAAGTTTCAAAAAGTATCCAGGAAGCTACCTTCTTTGACACTGCACCATTGGAGTTGCCCACATTGAATCTAAAGGTTGTTACCAAAAAACCGGAAGTTGCCATGCACCATATTATCGCTGGAGCTTTTAGGTTCAAGGAAAATGCGGACAAAAAAATAAGCCAACTGAAAAGACGGGGATACGATGCTGCCTATCTAGGTACCAATGACCATGGTTTGCATGTAGTGACTTACAGTAGCTTTAGCGATGTTGATGAAGCCCTGCGTACCCTTAGAACGATTAAAAGAACGCAATCCAAGGATGCGTGGTTACTTTCTGTTCGATAATTCTGTCATCAACACATAGAATTCCCCATTAATAAAATCTCTTTTAATAAAAGATTTATGCAGCCCAAAAGCCCCAGTCACTCACGTACAATAATGACCGATTTGGTGCTCCCCAGTGAGACCAACCCTTTAAACAATCTGTTTGGTGGTGAACTTTTGGCCCGTATGGATCGTGCGGCAAGCATTGCCGCCCGTCGTCATTGTAGACGAATTACGGTAACGGCTTCCGTGAACCATGTAGCCTTTAACCATCCCGTTCCGTTGGGTAGTGTGTTAACTGTTGAAGCGGCAGTTTCGAGAGCTTTTAATACCTCAATGGAAATCTATATTGATGTTTGGATGGAAGACCGTCATAACAGAAATCGTTCCAAAGCCAATGAAGCCATTTACACCTTCGTTGCCGTGGATGATTCAGGCATACCTACCAAAGTTCCACCATTGGTTCCTGAAACCGATTTGGAAAAGGAACGGTTTGAAGGGGCCTTACGCCGTAAACAGTTGAGTTTGATCTTGGCCAAAAGAATGAAGCCGAGTGAAGCTACCGAACTCAAGGCCTTGTTTATGGGTAAATCGCCTAACTAAGGGCTCTTTAAAAAAAATGCATGAGGGTGGCTTTACTGTCCGCTTCAAAAATCCGATACAATCTTTTCTGATAGCAATACGTGTTTCCTCCTAATGATATCCGCTAGATCTATACCCGTAATGCCTCCTTTAATAGGATTACTTCTCTAAAGATTTGGAATATAAAACACCTAAAAACACCCACATGGGTGATAATCACGATATAAGGGAGTAAAGAACTATTTGATTAGTGGGATAAGGAAGATTTAAAAATCAAATGTATCGGGATCTGGACCAAATCTTTTGCCTTTTTCAAGACGGTCTAAATAGGCCATGTCTTCTTTGGATAATTCAAAATCGAAAATATCGGCATTATTGACAATACGTTCTTTTTTCACCGATTTTGGTATGGTCACCACTCCTTTCTGAAGATCCCATCTCAAAACGATATGGGCAGGTGATTTGCCATATTTCTTAGCCATTTCCTTAATGGAATCCAACTCGAATATTTTGCCCTGCATCATGGGCGACCATGCCTCATACTGTATTTTATGGGCATTACAATAGTCAATCAAATCTTGCTGCACCAAATACGGATGAAATTCCATTTGATTCACCATAGGGACAATCACTGCGGATTGTTGTAGGTCTTCCAAATGATGTTTTAAAAAATTACTCACCCCAATCGCCCGTATCTTCTTTTCCCGGTACAAATGTTCCAATGCGCGCCAAGTTTCCTTGTATTTGCCTTCTACCGGCCAATGGATCAAATAGAGGTCCAGATAATCCAATTGCAAGCGTCTTAGACTTTCATTAAAGGCCTTCAGCGTACTTTCGTAGCCTTGGTCGGCGTTCCATACCTTACTGACAACAAACAGTTCCTCCCTGTTGATTCCGCTTTGTTGGATACCTTCACCAACGCCCTTTTCATTATTATAGATAGCAGCCGTATCAATATGCCTATACCCGGCTTCAATCGCCCAGCGAACCGCATTGATGACTTCCTGACCATCTTCCGACAAATAGACCCCCAAACCAAAATAAGGCATTGCAACGCCATTATGTAATTCGAAAGTACCTCTAAGATCCGTTATTTTCTTTGATGCTGTTGTCATATCAATAATTTAAAGTTGATACACCCATTCTTCGGGATTCAATCGGGAAGTATCTTGGTATAGATAGAATTTTAAACGCGTCTGACCGTTAGACCGATTGGTATATATTTTCCCCAACTCGGTTTTGATACTGACCTTATCCCCTTTTTTTACATAGAGGTCAGACAAATTATAATAGGTGCTGATGTAGTTACCGTGCTTGATCTGTACACCTTTATTCCCACCGGGTACGGAAAGGATGGCGATTACCTCCCCCTCAAAAATGGCCCTGGCCTTGGCTCCCTCATCCGTAGCGATGATAACCCCATTGCTTTGGTGTTTGATACCGGGATAAACGGGGTCTTTGTAAATACCAAAACCTTGGCTTTTTATACCCTTTTCGACCGGCCAAATAAGTTTGCCCTTATTGGCTGAAAAATTGTTGGCCACCAGTGTAGCCTCCGGGGTCAGTACAAATTTATTGGTAGACACCTTAGTGGTCTTCTTCCCTTTGGTGGCTTTCTTGTTCGATGCCGCAATGGCACTTCGAATCAAACGCTCGATCTGCTGGTCGATCTTACGGGCTTCCCGTTTTTTCTTGTCTATGGCCGATGCATACTTGCTTTCATTTTTACGAATGCTTCCCAATAGATCTTTTTGGGACTTCATTTCTTTCATTAACTGTGCCTTGGCTTTATTGTTGACCGCAATCAATTGGTCTTTTTCCTTGCGCTGCTCGGCTAGATCCAAATTCAATCGGGTAAGATCATCGGTCTTGGCCATTATTTTTTCGCCTTGCTCTTTACGATACTGCGTATATTGTTTCATATACTGCATACGCTTAAATGCTTGGAAAAAATTCTCGGAAGATAGCAGGAACATCAACCTACTCTGTTGTGATTTGTTCTGATACGATTTACGGATCATCGTTGCATATTCTTCCTTCAAAAGTTCTAGGTCTTCCCGTAATTTGGAGATATTGCGAATATTGGCATTGATCTGCCTATTCAACAAATTCGATTGTTGATTGGTCACCCGGATCAATTGTTGCCGTACGTTTATTTTTTTGTCCAAAGCCTCCATCTGGTCCAAGACATTGCCCTTTTCGGTCTTTTCAGCAAATAACAACCGGTTTATTTCACTGATTTCCTTTTGTAGCTGTTCCCGTTTGGCCTCGAGTGCCTTTTGCTCATTCGTTTGGGCATAGGAAGTCTGTATCGACAAAAATGTCAAAAACAATAGGGAAGAAACGAAGAAAATGCGTCTACAAAGCATCAGCCTTTAATTCTATCTTTTTAAAACCTTTCGGTATCTTATATGGAAAGTTCAAGTTTCTATTGAACTCAACACTTTTATAATCTATGTCTATGGTATTTTTTGAATTGCCGTCTATCGCGGTAATCAAAATCTCGTTGGGTAATATCCTATTGTTGACTTCCTGATAATTCTTATAACTTATATCCAACACCCGTTGCTTTAAAGGTTGTGACAATTGCTGGGCGGCGATCATAAAATTATCCGGTTCGATCATGTAACTTGTCTTAAACAGTTCCAACGGCTTCTTAGGCTTTAGGATATAATCGGATTCGGTATGCGAAACCTCATATTTTGCAGTTCTTAAATCGAACAAGGCCCGCCCCAAAAGCAGGTTTTGCATTTTATCAAAATCGAGTTCGGTTCCCAATATACGGCTCAAATATGAAAAATCCCCATCGAAATACTCGTTCTCAAGTTTGTTGTAAAAAGAAACCCTATTGGGTGTAATATAGGCTTTAACGATCCCCAAAGGTGCGCTAAGCCATATGGCCCGATCCTTTTCCATGCGGAGGCTTACCGTCACACTTTTTGTAGATTCCCCATCATAGTAGGCAATCTTCATTCGACCACTTAGGGTCTTGAAGTTGATATGGTTTTGATAATGGGTTCGGATAATGGCCTTGGCAGACATATTATCCCTGACGGCATTATCGGAAACCACTTTTTTGGATTTACACGAAAACATGAGTAGTATCAAAACACTAAAACGTGTCCATTTTATTATGGTAGCCATAGTCTAAAACCCGGGTTTTATCTTACGAAGATACATATTTGCCTTCGAAGGATTGTTCAATGCGGAATGCGCGTCGGCCAATTCCTGATATATTTTATTCAATAGGGGAATGTCGTCCAACATATAATCCAAGGCCGTTTCAAGCACCTCTATTGCCGCTTTGAATTTACTTGTTTTATTCAATGCATGTCCGTTTATATAATAGAAGTACGGCTGAGCCGGAAAATCTTCCATGGCCTGTGCACTAAGTTTGGTTAATTCGGGGTATTCCTTTTTCACCATTAAGTCAGCCAATTGTTGCTTGAGCCCTTCGATAGGATTTTTTCCGGTTTCTTGTCGTACAACCACCTTCTCCTTCTTAATGTGTACCACACTCTTCTTCATGGAATCCTCGATCTTAGCTTTTAATCCCTCCGTATAGGTCGACTTTTCCATATCGGAAAGAACCGATAGTGCCTTATCGTAATTCTTCTGCTTAAAGTAAATCAAGGCCAGATTCCCCTTTAAAGTATTGTTTGTCATGGGAAGATTGATATTCATCTGATCCAATGAACTTCCTTGCATTTGGATACAGGAGACCAAGGTATTCAGGTACCATAAATTCCCGGGATCAGACAAAACAGCCGAAACAGCATATTCCTGGGCCATTGAATACTGCTTCTCTACCAAATATACCTTAGCCAATTCGTGGTCTACCACGGTATTATCGGCATCGATCAACTTACATTCCAAAAGAAGGTTAATGGCCTTATCATAATTTTCAATTCCCTTTTGCTTTAGGGCCTCAAAGAAATTCTCTTGAAAAGTATCGGAGTACTCCTCTAAAAAGACGTCCGCACTTTCCTCGATATCCATATCCTTGACTTGTCCTACCCCCCATAAGGGATAGATCAAAACGACCAAAGGAAATATGATTTTCAGGATTTTCATTGTTGTGGACTCAAAAAAATAAATTGTATTGGATTTTGGATTAAAATTATCAATAAGTATTCCAGTGCTTCCCTCTTTTATGTTAAAACACCCTTAAAACAACATAATGCCAAATGGACACGTCTATTTGAAATCGTATAAACGCAATTATTTGGTTCCCGTACTACCAAATCCACCAGCACCCCTTGAGGTATCGGACAATTCATCAACTTGGATCCATTCGGCCCGTTCGTGCCTGGCAATGACCAATTGCGCAATACGCTCCCCATTCTCTATGGTAAACGGCTCCTTGGATACATTCACCAAAATGACCCCTATTTCGCCACGATAGTCCGCATCAACGGTTCCAGGGGCATTGAGTACCGTAACCCCTTTTTTTGCCGCTAAGCCACTCCTAGGACGCACTTGGGCCTCAAACCCAATAGGCAACTCAATGAACAACCCCGTTTTCACAATGGTACGGCCCATAGGCTCCAAGGTGATACTTTCCTCAATGTTGGCCCTTAAATCCATTCCTGCTGAGGCCAGGGTCTCATAATTAGGCAATGCATGGGCTGATTTATTAATGATCTTTATCTTCATTTTTTCAAAAATATTTTTCTCAAGTTCTGATTTTCAAGTTTATACACCATCCCCAAAAACAAAATCAGTAAAGGAATACCAATAAATAGGTTACGATCAAAAACGTAAAAGGACAAGCCCGAAAATACAACAGAGACTAAAAGGTAAAAAGTGATTTTTCTAAAGTTATAGGGAATAGGATAGTACATTTTGCCGAAAAAGAAAGATAACATCATCATACAACCATAGGCAGACAGCGTTGCAACGGCTGAAGCCATATATCCGAAATGGGGTATAAAAACCAGGTTTATGATAATCGTTAAAACAGCACCTATCAAAGAGATATAAGCCCCGAATTTGGTTCTGTCGGTTACCTTGTACCAGACAGAAAGGTTATGGTATATTCCCAAGAAAAAACTTGCCAGGATTATAATCGGAACTATATTCATCGCCTCCCAATATTTGGGATCTCGGACAAACAATATCTTCAGAACATCGGCAAAAACAACGACGCCGAGAAGAATTATACTTCCTAAAACAACAAAATAATTGGTTATTTGGGCATAGGCCTTTTGAGGGTTCTCGGTATTGGAGTGACTAAAAAAGAAAGGCTCTATCCCCAAACGGAATGCCGTAGCGAACAAGGTCATAAAAAGTGCCAGTTTATAACAAGCCGAATACATACCCACTTCGCTATCAGCGACATTCTCCGGCAACAATTTTTCCAATAAAATACGATCGAAGACCTCGTTGACCGTAAATGCCACTCCAGCAACCAGTACGGGTAAGGCATATTTCATCATTTTTTTCCAAAGCGTTACATCAAAAACAAACTTTGATCTCAGATAGAGCTTTAACATCAATAGAAGCGTTATACCGCTTGCAATTAAATTCGCTATGAAAATATACGATATTTGAAAATCGGGCTTGTAAATAGCGCTAAAAAGTCCTTCTGGGTCCGATGACACCATCTTTGGCAAGGAATATAGGAAGAATACATTCAATCCAAGGTTGATCGCCACATTCAATATCTTGACCACAGCGTATCGCATAGGTTTTTCATTGGCCCTTAACCAAGCAAATGGAATAATGACCAGGGCGTCCAAGGTCAAAATAAAAATGGCGAATCTTAAATATTGTGGATTAATTCCGGAAGCTTCCGAAATGCTGTTTTGCAACAAAAGGGCCAATGCCATAAATACCATTGTACTGACCATTATTGAAATCAACGAGGTGGAAACTACCTTTCTTCGGTTGTCGGAACCATTGTAAAAACGAAAGAACGCCGTTTCCATACCATAGGCCAAAAACACATTGAAAATAGCAAACCAAGCATAAATCACTGAGAGTTGACCATAGTCTCCCGTTGCCAAAATATCGGTGTGGAATGGCAGCAATAGGAAAGAAAGCATCCGTGGTAAAACAGTTGCGAGACCATAGATGGCCGTTTGCTTAAAAAGTTTCTTAAAGAGATTCAACCAAGCATAATTAAAGTATAAAAATAGGTATTAAATCGAAAGCGGCAAAGCGGGTACAATCAATTGGTCTGATGAATAAAAAACCTCGCATACAGCGAGGTTTTCCTATAATTACTTCTTAGCACCTTAAATAAAACACCAAGTATGTCGTATATATGACTTCGTTAATTGTTGAGTGCCTCTGCACCGCCAACAATCTCCAGAATTTCACCGGTAATGGCAGCCTGTCTAGCCTGATTGTATGTCAATTTCAATTGATCCCTTAGCTCAGTTGCATTATCCGTGGCCTTGTGCATCGCTGTCATACGCGCACCGTGCTCACTAGCAAAGGAATCCCGTACCGCTTTGTACAACTGCGTCTTCAGCGACTTCGGAATCAACTGCTCAATGATATCAACCTTGGAAGGTTCAAAAATATAATCGGCATTGGAACCTTGGTCACCTTCCGCCGGAACGATTGGTAAAAATTGCTCCGTAGTTACGATTTGTGTAGCGGCATTCTTGAATTTGTTATAGACGAGTTCTATACGATCGTAAGATCCGTTTTTAAACAACCCCATCAATTCCTCAGCAATAGCGGCAACATTCTCAAAGGTCAAATCTTCATAGACATCACTATGGTTTGCCGTAATTGTACGTTTCTTACCTAGAATATCATTGGCTTTCTTGCCTATCGCCATAAAATCGACTTGCTTTCCTTGAAAGGTTTCATCAGCCAAAAATGTACTCTGCTTTAGAATATTGGTATTAAAGGCTCCACACAAACCACGATTTGAGGTAATTGCAACTACCAAAACCTTATTGATCGGTCTGTTATCCGCATATGTACTACCCGAATCAGCATCCATACTTGCACTTAAACCCTGTAAAAGTTCAGTAAGCTTATCTGAATATGGCCTCATGGCGGTAATTGCGTCCTGTGCCTTCTTCAACTTTGCGGCAGATACCATTTTCATGGCACTGGTAATCTGCATCGTTGATGATACCGATGATATTCTGTTACGTATTTCCTTTAAGTTGGCCATTTTTATAAATTATAAGTTGTGAATGATGAGTTATGAGTTTTTTATTATTGCCACTAAAATTCGTATTAACTCTTCACATTTTTTCCTCATCCCTTTTGGTACTTGCCTACCGGTTGCTTCTAAAATATCTAACCAATACAACGTTTCGTCTGCCTCCTTAAGCGCAATACCAAACTTATGTTTAAAATCTTTTTTACTAACTCCTCTTTGTGCTTCCTTAGTATTTGCCCAATACTCGTTCCACTTTTTAACAACTGGGATGCTAGTTCAAAATCATTATTTTTCTTTAAAATATCACAGTATAGAACAATATCACAGGCAAACTGAAAGCTTTTAATCTGAATCGGACTCTCATTCAATGTGCCCATAACCCTGCACTCATAATTCTTAACTAGCTTCTGTATTTTCCTGTTAGGTCCTTACAAACTGCCGTTAATGTATCGGTAACCTCATCGGTCAATTTACCTGTTTTAAGCAAATCCAACACATTCCTATGTTTGGCATTCATGAATTCAATGAAATCCTTTTCAAATTCTTTCACCTTTTCTACAGGAACATCACGTAATAGGTTCTTGGAACCAGCATAAATAATGGCTACCTGATCTTCCACGGTAAAAGGATCATTCTGGGCTTGTTTTAGAATCTCAACGTTACGACGTCCTTTTTCAATAACGTTCAATGTTGCAGCATCCAAATCGGAACCAAACTTGGCAAAAGCTTCCAATTCCCTAAACTGGGCTTGGTCCAATTTCAAGGTACCCGCTACTTTCTTCATTGATTTTACCTGGGCGTTACCACCTACCCTAGACACAGAGATACCTACGTTAATCGCGGGACGTACACCTTGGTTGAATAAATCCTGCTCCAAGAAAATCTGTCCGTCGGTAATAGAGATCACGTTTGTTGGGATATAGGCTGAAACGTCACCTGCCTGGGTCTCAATAATAGGCAAGGCCGTTAAGGAACCTCCACCTTTTACCATAGGTTTTAATACATCCGGTAAATCGTTCATATCTTTTGCGATGTCATCATCGGCAATAACCTTTGCCGCACGTTCCAACAATCTTGAATGCAAATAGAATACATCCCCAGGATATGCCTCACGTCCCGGTGGACGTCTTAATAACAATGAAATCTCACGATAAGCCACCGCTTGTTTTGATAAATCGTCATATATGATCAATGCTGGTCTACCCGTATCCCTGAAATACTCTCCGATCGCAGCACCTGCAAAAGGAGCATATACCTGCATTGGTGCAGGGTCAGAGGCATTTGCCGCTACTATCGTAGTGTAGGCCAAAGCACCTTTGTCCTCCAATACCTTAGCTATGGCTGCAACGTTCGACGCCTTTTGGCCAATAGCCACATAGATACAATACACAGGGTTACCTGCATCGTAAAATTCTTTTTGGTTTAGGATGGTATCGATACATACTGTAGTCTTACCCGTTTGACGGTCACCGATAACCAGCTCCCGTTGTCCACGACCTACAGGAATCATAGCGTCAATCGCCTTGATACCCGTTTGCAATGGCTCTGTAACCGGCTGGCGGAAAATTACCCCTGGTGCCTTTCGCTCCAATGGCATTTCGTAAAGTTCACCGGAGACAGGACCCTTACCATCGATGGGAGCCCCTAAAGTATTTACTACTCGACCAACAATACCTTCACCTACATTAATAGATGCGATACGCTGTGTACGTTTTACAGTAGCCCCTTCTCCAATTTCCCTGGAATGGCCCAAAAGTACAACACCAACATTATCCTCCTCCAAGTTCAAAACGATACCCTCAAGGCCTCCTTCGAACTCAACCAATTCACCATATTGGACGTTTGATAATCCATATACCCTTGCAATACCATCACCTACTTGCAATACGGTACCTACTTCATCCAACGAAGCGGTTGATTCAAATCCTGATAATTGCTGTTTTAAAATTGCTGATACCTCAGCGGCTTTTACTCCTGCCATTTGTTTTAGATATAAAGTTTAGACTTGTTGAGCCTTCAAATATATTATAGACTATTTGTAAATTCTCTTTTTAAATTATTCAATTTATTGGCGACACTGGCGTCGAACTGCAAATCACCTATCCTAAGAATAAAACCACCAATGATATCCTCATCGATTTTATTCTGTATGGTAACCTCATTACCGGTAATCTGTGCCACCTGGACCAATATCTTTTTCTCAAGATCTTTGGTCAATGGTACGGCAGTTGTTACTACAGCCACATCCTGACCTTTAAGTTGCTCATTAAGAATGATATATTTTAAGGCCACCTCGTTTAACATGCCGATTCGCCTATTGTCAACCAATAGCTTGATCAAACCCTCGGAAATCGCATGGGCACCTTTAAAAATAGTGGTTAATGCCTTCTTCTTATCCTCAGCCTTGACAATCGGACTTGCCAACATATTCTTTAATTCCTTACTATCGGAGATAGTTTTGACCACAGTGCGCATATCGTTTTCAACATCAGCGGTTGCTTTGTTGTCAACAGCAATATCCAAAATTGCTTTTGCGTATCGTATGGCGGCTCTCGTATCCTTCATTCTTGATTAATTCAATTTAATATCACCTAACATATCATCGACCAACTTCAATTGTTTGTCTTTGTTGGACAATTGTTCCTTGATGATTTTTTCAGCGATATCAACAGAAAGTTCCGCTACTTGGTTCTTAATATCGGCAACCGCAGCTTTTTTCTCGCTTTCGATGGCAGCTTGGGCCTGCTTGATCATTTTATCACCTTCCACTTTAGCCTGCTCCTTTGAATCGGATATCATTTTATCCTTAATCTCACGGGCTTCTTTCAATAATGCCTCACGCTCGGCTCGGGCTTCTTTCAAAAGCTTTTCACTATCGGCCGTAACATTCTGCATTTCCTTTTTGGCATTTTCAGCTGCCGCTAGAGCATCCTTAATACCTTCTTCCCTATCATTAACAGCATTCAAGATGGGTTTCCATGCAAACTTTCGCAATAACAAAAGCAATAGCACGAACAATATGATCTGCCAAAAGAAAAGGCCGAACGAAAAGTCATTTACTAATTTTTCCATGTTGTCTTGTATTCTATCCTATGTTTTTAAACAATAACAAACAGCTATAACCAACCGTTATAACTGTTTGTCTTTTTGTCTGGTTTATCCCGCAAAAATAGCGGCAAAACCAATTCCTTCAATAAGCGCTGCTGCAATCAACATCGCTGTTTGAATTTTACCGTAAGCTTCAGGCTGACGAGCAATAGCTTCCATTGCTTTTCCACCAATCATTCCGATACCGATACCAGCACCGATGACCGCTAAACCTGCACCTACTACACTTGGAATTTCCATAAAATATATATTAAAAATTAAACATTCAACTTAGTCGCCCAAACCATCGGACATTAATAATTCTTTTGCTAATGTGCCAATTCGGCGTCATCATCAAATTCGTGCCCGGGATCATGCTCTTCCGAGGCGAATCCAAAATACAAGGCGGCCAACATGGTGAAGATATATGCCTGTAAAAGCGCAACCAACACTTCAATCAACGAAATGGCGAACGAAAGTCCAAACGACAATGGACCTCCCACCCAACTCTTGAAAATAAAGATCAATCCGACCAAACTCATTAAAACTACGTGACCTGCAGTCATGTTCGCATACAAACGAATCAAGAGTGCGAATGGTTTAATGAACAAACCTAAAATTTCAATGGGGACCAAGATAATATAAATAATGATCTTACCATACCAAGGCATACCATCACCAAGAGGATCGAAAACATGTTTCCAATAATCCTTGGTTCCCGTTAAGTTGGTAATTATGAATACCAATAATGCCAAAGCCGTAGTTACGGCAATATTTCCCGTTACGTTAACTCCCAATGGGGTTAAACCGAACATATTCAAGAACCATATAAAAAAGAATACGGTCAACAAGAAAGGCATGTACCTTTTATATTTCTTTTCGCCGATATTGGCAATGGCAATATCATCCCTTATATAGAGTACGATAGGTTCAAAGAAACGACCCATACCTGTGGGTATGCTATTGTTCTTTGCGTAGCTTTTTGCAAGACTACTGAAAAGCCAAAGCAATAAAAGTCCTGTTACTATCATCATAACAACACTCTTGGTAATGGAAAAATCCAATGGTCTTACATTGGTGGGATGATGCTCCCCATCGTAACTGATGGTACCTTCGGCATCGGTTTTATATATTTTACTGTGGTACAACACATAATGGTTGCCATCTACCTCTGCGACTTCCTCCCCATGGTGGAATTTGGATGACGAAAACACTTTCAAGCCATTATCCCATAAAATAACAGGCAATGGTAGACCAACGTGATGCACTTTACCATGCTCGTCAGTGGTGCCATAAAAATTAAAATAGTGGGAATCTTGAAGGTGATGTTCTATGAATTCCTTTATTTCGGTTTTCTTGTCCTTTCCTTTCTCAACCTCCTTTTCATTGGCAAAAGAAGAATTGCCAAAAAGAAGAATTGCAGCCAAAAGAAATTTCAATAAAAATGGTTTTCGCATATCACTTTATAGTATCGGTCTCTAAAAATCGCTGCAAATGTAAGTTATTCCCGCAAAAATAAAAAAGCATTCTTGAGTTTATTTAAAGGTATAGGCGCTATAAATGAGAATGTTCTAATTAATCCATTTCTTTAAGGTTTGGGCTGTAAATATCGTTTCGATGATTAGGGAAATACCATAAGGAACAAAAAAAGCGGCAAATTCCAATCGACTCATCTCTCCATCTGCCTTATAAGTCGGATAAAACAATAGGAAGAAGAAAAGGAATTTTATAAAACTTCCTCCCATAAAAAGGAAACCGATCTGGTTTTTCAATTTACTCCTGAAAATATAAATGAAAATAAAGATAGAGGCGGCCAAAATGCAGTTCACCACATAGGAAAGTACAATGAGGTTGTCGTACTTCGGAAATCCTTTATTACCGAGAAAAGTGACATGCACGAGGAATGCCAGACCCAAAGAAAGGATCACAAGGGCAAGAAACTGTATTATAGGGTTGATCTTCGCTATCAATACTTTATTCTTTTTAGCTGTCGCAAAACTACCCAAATAGCAATGGCCACACCGAAAAGGGTAGCTATCGCGGTATAAATTCTTTTTTCAGTCTGATAATGTTCATCGAGCCACATGCCCCCTTGTGCCGCCAAATAAATGATAGCACCCATTTCAAAGGCAATACCTGAGAGCATTGCCACATTTCTAAGGTTATTCTTTTTCTTAGGAGGCTTTTGCTGGTCCATTGTTGTTCGATGTACTGCCGCTTATAGATGATTTGAAACCACCGGAAGCCGAAGTTCCTCCTTTACCTTTCATGGTACAGGATGCGTTGAAAGTAGCACCGGGTTCCACGGCCAATTTGGTCACTGACACCGTTCCTTCTATAACAGCGGATGATTTAAGGGACAATAGGTCGGATACTAAAAGCTCACCATTGAAACTACCTTCAATATCAGCATTTACACATTCTACCTTCCCGTGAATATAGCCATCCTTACCGATGACCACTTTTCCTGAAGTCTTTACATTACCGTCAAGTTTGCCATCGATGCGGAAATCAGCTTCGGAAATGATATCACCTTTGATCCGGGTGTTCTTTTCTATCCTGTTGGGCTGTCCACCAATTTCATTAGTAGCTCTGGGTTTTTGTTTGTCTGAAAACATGTTTATGGTTTTGGGGTTAAAACGAAATTCTTATAATCCAACAGGTTTTTATGTACCTGAATGATTTTATAGTTTGAAGATAAAATTACAAAATTCTCATTGCTAATTCTGTAATCCTTATTGTTTTTTAGCAGTTCGGCATATCCCAAGGCAAAATCCCTCGATTTGAATCCGTGTACCACCACAAATTGATTCTCAACATCATAAATATCCTTGGAAACAACATTCCTGTATTTTAAATCCTGTATGGAATTTTCCAGGCGTTCCATTAAGTCAACCGCTTCTTTTTCGTTGGTTCTCTTAAAAGGAAAGACCACTTTCCAATTCCCTTTTCCCGTTGTACCTGTTTCCTTTGAAAATTCCTTGACTTCCAATTTTGGCAGTTGTTCGGCCACCATTTGCTCGGCCTTCTTGCCTTCCGGATTGTTGGGGTAGGTCAACGCCACATAGTTCAAGGCTTCCTTAAAATCCTCAAAGCCCTGCAACCTTCCAATAGCATTGGCTTTCAACATCTCAAACTTCGGTACGATTGGATCCCCTGTATATTTATTTATATTCTCCTCCGCTTCAGCGATTACCCTTAGGAACTTTTGCTCTTGGAACATTTTATAAAGCCTATCATAATGGGCATCCGGACTATTGGTATTGCCCTCGATCACAGCCGCAGGATTCAATAAAATCTCAGCATATCTCGAATTGGGGTGGTTTTGAAGGATATTCGTTTTCATATCAGCAGCCAACGGACTCCCTTCTTCTTCGTATATCTTGAAAAGGTTGTATTTCGATGGAAGTATCAAACGTTCTTCCGGATTCGATTTTAACACCTCTTCCAACTTACCGGCCGCCAATAGGTTCTCTTTGAATTTTTCCTTATAGATCAATCCCAATTGATAATTGGCAAAATTCCGTTCGGTATTTAAACTGTCAATGACAGTCATATCGGTCGGAATCCTATCTATATAAAAATCCAAGGAAAATTTCTCCTCATCGGATGCGACAAGACCTTGAGCGCCCCCATCAGCAACAACAGCATTACTCTCATCTACCCTGGAAATCGTATTCTTATTCGACCAACGCCAATCATCTTCTAGGTTTCTTTTTCCCCATTTGTTCGTAAAATCGTTTTTACCATAGCCAAGACTGGTGATATTATAAAAATAGAACTTGCCCTTGTTCTCTTTTCCTCCTTTGCTGGCGGCAAAAGCGGCGAAACCTTGGGAAATGCGCTCTACTTCCTTTTTTTCCGCTTCTTCCTTGGCTTTTTTCAAGGCTGCGATATGGGCTTCAAAAAACGCGACCTGTTCGTCCTTAGGTAGATTAAACAAGGTAATTACACTATCGGCATATTGTACGATGTTCTCATATTTCACTACATCTTCCAGGTTATCCAATTTCTTTTTAACCGACCGGTATTTTTTAGTGTTTTCCGGCAAGTTGGTCAAAACGCTATCGTAATAGGCCCCTGCCGTCTTGTATTCGTTCAGGTCAAAATTGTAAATGGCCAGATTCTCATAATTCAAGGCATTAAGCTTGGGTTCATTCTTTGTGGCACGCAAGGATTTATTGAAATACACAATGGCCATACTATCTGACTTGGTGGCCAAGTGGTATTCTGCCAACTGCCTATATATTTTATCGAGAAACGGACGGTTCTCCCTGTTCTCCTCCAAATCGGTCAAATATTCAAATAGTTCCTCACGGTTTTCATTGGTCAGTTCTGTATTCCTGATCTTTTGCAAATGCGCATTGATCATATACACCCGGGGCGATTTCCTATTGAGCTCAATAACCCTGTCAAAAGCAAGGTTTGCACTGTCCTTATATTGCAATTGATTGTATAACTGTCCGATAATATAGTAATATCGCCCTTTTTCTGGATTTTTCTTCGTGTAATAGGAAGCGACCTTTAAGTTTTGTATCGCGGTGTCGGGAACGTTAAGATTGATATACGCCTGGGCCATCATTGCCCTTGCATCGGCATATTCCTGGTCTTTTAGATTTTCAAACTTCATCAAGCGCTTTAAGTTCTTAATGGCCAGTTCCTCGTTCTCTAAACGGATGTTCACTTTCTCCCGCCAAATATTGGCTTCATTCAACTTATCGCTCTCATCGTATTTCCTTAAAATGTAATTGAAGGCCTCTAAGGCAGGAATGTATCGCTCGTCAAAATATCGGGCCTTGCCCAAAAGCAGGAAAGCCTCATCGGTCTGGGGATTGCGTTCAATCTCCTTGATGTCCATGCTGTGCTTTTGAATGGCTTTTGTGGCCTTTTCCTCGGCGATGATAAAGTTGGGGTTGTTATCCTCCGAATCCAGTTTTACCTCATCGGTTACCTCTAGCCTTTCTATGGGCAAGATTTCCCAATAATCGTCCTGATAACCGGCATTGAGTTCCTCGCGACCTTGTTCAAAGGCAATTTCACCGTTATACAGTGTATTGTATTTGGTGTTCATGGCGTGCCAATTTCTATTGATAAATGCGTCCTTTTTGGTAGAACAGGCACTTAGAATGGTCATCGCCAAAACGGCTGAAAGGATGATTTTATATTGAAGCTTCAAAATTCTCTGTATTCGTACATCTAGTAAACTGAAAAACGACCGGATTATTATGCAGTTGGTCGATAAAATACAGTTTTAGGTGGCAACAGGGACTCCTTGAATTGAAAGAACGATGGAAATCGGGAAATCTCCAAGCCAGGAACTATTCTTCCTCCTCTGAAACCTGGTTGCCCGCAAAGAAGCTTTCGAGTTCCCGCAAGGTCTCCGCGGAGGTCTCAATATCCCTAACGACCACGCCTTTGTTCAAAACCACAATGCGCTCGCAGACTTCGGTAACATGCATCAGGTCATGACTGGAAACCAAAACGGTAATTTCCTTTCTTGCCGACAAATCCTTTATGATCGCCTTTAACCTAATCTGGGTGGTAGGGTCTAGGTTGGCAAACGGTTCATCCAATATAATTACTTGCGGATTTCCAATAAAGGAAGCTACGATTCCCGCTTTCTTCTGGTTTCCTTTAGAGAGGTCCCGCAAATATTTTCGCTGTCCTAAAATCTCCCCATGGAAAAAATCCTCAAAATTGGCCAATAAGGCATCCACATCGGCCTTGTTCTGACCCCGAAGCTCACCTATAAAATAAAAATACTCCTCTGGGGTCAGGTAACCGATCAAAAAGGACTCATCAATAAAAGATGATGTAAAAGGTTTCCAATCCTCACTCGTGTTTACCTGTACATCGTTATTTATAATTTGACCGGTGGTCGGTTGTATCAAATCCAACAACAAACTAAAATACGTGGTTTTACCGGCACCATTATTACCTACCAGTCCAAAACTTTGGCCTTTTGGAATTTCCAAATGCCCTATGTTCAAAACCATTTGGCTTCCATATTTCTTGGTCAGTTGTTGTGTTGTGATCATAATTCTAGTTCAAATTTTAAATATTCTTTTTTCTTGCCCAACAAGATTATAACAACCCATAGGCTTAATTATTCTGCTCCTTAAACCCAGCAAGCATGGTGTATTTTCTTTTTCTATAGGCTTCGGTCACTTTGTCTAACAAGGTTTTGCGAAATACAAACCCGACAATACCCATTACCGATAGTGTAATGAGGGCAACCTCAAAGGAGACAAACGTCTTCAAAACAAAATAAAGCACACTTGGAACCACCATAAGGGGCAGCAATACCAAAAACTGGGTAGCACTGGTTCCCTGCATGTTGCCCACCGCACTTTTGGTCAAGTCTATCCTTTTTTTGTTGA
The DNA here is from genome assembly GCF_003148665.1 of Maribacter polysiphoniae. Taxonomy (GTDB): domain Bacteria; phylum Bacteroidota; class Bacteroidia; order Flavobacteriales; family Flavobacteriaceae; genus Maribacter_A; species Maribacter_A polysiphoniae. The sequence goes on from NZ_QGGQ01000001.1 coordinate 209,425, forward strand.
AAGACCCGAAAAACAAAATCACGGGAACATTCACCCCGAGATTGTATAGGGCGCAGGCAAAATTAATGGCCAAGGCTTTCCATCCAAAATACACATACGGTATAGAGAGTAAGAACATAACGACTATACTCACGGAAATAAGTCCGGCCTTACTTTCAAGGTATTTGCGCAAGGGAATATTCTGTGACATCATCATACCGTAATACTCACTGTCCCACGCTGGAATGAATTGGCCAAAGTTCGAAAGAAAAATGCCGGTCATAAAAATACCGACAAAAAGGTATATGGTACTGGTATCCCCATAGGTATCCATACTATAAAAAAACAATCCATAGAGTATCATCGCCAAGGAAATGAATACCTGCATCTTGGTACGTTTGTTTCTCCAGATAAGTTTTAAATCCAGTTGAAGAAAAGGTGCAATACTACCAAAGCGTTTGGTCCATGTTAGATCGGAAGTTTCGACCTTGATCGCTTTCTTTTTTAGGGAAGCATCGAGATATAGTTTTTTTCGAAGAAAATTATAATTAACATAGTAGGTACCAATGGCCAACACAAAAGGAAGTAGTGCCAAAATGGGGTTTTGATACAGGCTATAAAACAATTGGCCGGCATACTCCTTAACAGGGAAAACACTAAAATATTCCAAACTATAAAGGGCTAAAATCAGTACTCCCAAAAACAGAAATACCTTATCGCTCTTATTAATAATAAAGTTGGTGTAATTGATGGTGAGTACGATACAGACAATCGCAACCAACCAACCTAAAACATTGGACACAGGATAGCCCTGCGTGATTAAAACGATCGAAAAAGGCACTGCTATGAACAGGGATAGGAAATTATAACCCGACAGTCCTGACTTGACCAAAATATAATGTGCGATCTTACTTTTTTTTATCGGATATAGCAATAAAGGCTTAATATCCATAACCGGTAATTTTTGCATAAAATACCTAAAGAAGAGCTCTATCAGCACCCAGTATAACAAATATCCACACACAATAAGCATGGGGTCTGAATCGGGAAATGCTTTTTTTAGGATAAAAAACAGCCCCACACCCAAACCGGCAAAGGTCACCATCATATAAACCCCCAAAAAGCCCATTAGGAGCTTAAGGGCAAGACTTTTCCCAAAGTTGGAAGACCTGAAGAACGATTTCCACTGAAGGCTAACAAAGTGTTTGAACATAGAGGTTGGTTTTTTGTTCTGTGGAGTTAGTGTTTATAAACATGGTTTTGTTACAAAATTCATGTCATTTTGTATTCGGGATAGGTTTCAGCCAAGAGTTCTTCGGTTTTATGGGGAATAATATTGACCATAACGTGAAATAAAATCCCAATGAGGACCACCACAAAAGAAACCATAAACATACCAAGGGGACTTCCCAAAGGCCATTTTATAAGATTAGGGAAAAGTAAAATCTGAAGTGCAAAATTTAAATAGATAAAAATATTGCCATTGGCCGCAATCATATCCTCCAATAACCATTTCCTGGTTTTAGATCTTTGTTTTCTTCTGTTTCGAAAAACATTGATAAGAAATAAAACCAATACAATTAATATTGCCAGTCCGGGAATATATTTGCTTGTTTCAACGGGTAGCGCTCTCAATACAAGAAAGAGCAATGTCGATGCAGCAAATAGCATGAGCACCTTTGGAAGCTTAAAATATTCCTTGTAAAACCGAAAGAAAATCTTCCAATAGCGCTTATGCATGGCATCACTCTTTTTTTTGATGACATCATAAAAACCAAAGACCCCAAACTTTTTGAATTCCAGATCAAGTGCCTCCTTGAAGGTCAATTGGGGCCGTTGAACCATTACTTCCTCAATACCGTTGGCCAAATGATCGACCAATTCCAATTGCACGTCATAGTACTCAACATAATGTTTGCGAGTGAATTTGAAGAGTTCTTGTATTTGGTCTTGGGTTAGTTTCATTGAAAATAATATTATTGGATACTCCAATCAGGATTGACCAGATTGTGCATACTTCGAATAAATTCTTCCAGTTCTGCCAAACGGTTCACGGTTTCCTTTTCCCCCTTTTCTGTGAGCTTATAATACTTGCGAAGTCGATTATCCACTTTGGCCACCTCTGCTTCCAGAAGTCCTTCTGCCTCTAATTTATGAAGTGCAGGATAAAGAGCCCCTTCAGTAATTTTTAATTCCCCCTTGGTAAGCTCCTTTACCTTTTGGGTAATCTCATAGCCATACATTTTACCCTTTTCCTCCAACAACTTGAGGATAATCGTATTTAAGCTACCTTTGAATAATTTGGAATTTGCCATTTTTCACTTTATGCCATTTCAAATTTATACATAATTTTCTTATGCATAAGATAGTTATGTATGTTTTTTTTATATTCCAGTTTAAAATAGAATTCCCAATGCTTAGCTTTGCAGTTCATTAATAAGAATTTAAGCATGACCCATTTTCATCCTTTGACCGTAAAACAGATCAAACAACTTACACCAAGTTCAGTGGCCATTACTTTTGAAGTACCCAAAGAATTAAAGCAGACTTTTGCTTTTGTTCCTGGTCAGTATATCACTATAAAAAAGGAAATTAAAGGTAAGGAATTGCGTCGTGCCTATTCAATCAGTTCTTCACCCAAACGCGATTATATAACCATTGGAGTGAAAAAGGTGGATAAAGTTGGATTTTCACATTACGCCAACACCGAACTAAAAGTGGGCGATGTCCTTGAGGTTATGCCTCCTGATGGTCGGTTTGTTTTTGAACCTACCGATTCACCTACAAACGTGGCTGCATTTGCTGCCGGCAGTGGCATTACCCCAATCATGAGTATTTTAAAGGAGGTTTTGGAAAGCAATCCCCACAATACATTCGTACTCGTTTACGGTAACAAATCCAATGCCGAAACCATGTTCTATAAGGATTTGCTAAAACTACAGCTAGACCATGCCGATCGTTTTTTCGTGTATTTTACCAATAGTAAGGTCCAGGAAGAAGGTTCCTTGTTTGGACGTATTGATACGTCATCAGTCAACTACGCCTTAAAGAACAAGCATAAAAACATCAAATTCGACGCCTTTTATCTTTGTGGTCCCGAAGATATGATCCATTTAGTAAGCAATACACTCCAGGATAATGGCGTTGCCAAGGATAAAATCCATTTTGAATTATTCACCACTACCGAAACCACTGCGGAGGTCGCACCGGTCGCGACTGACGGCAAGACCCGGGTAACGGTTATTCTGGATGATGAGGAATTTAAACTTACCATGGGTAAAAACGAAGTAGTCCTTGATGCCGTTTTGAAGGAGAACATCGATGCCCCTTATTCTTGCCAAGGTGGGGTTTGCAGTAGTTGTATCGCTAGGATTACAGAAGGAAAGGCCGAGATGGTGAAAAACCAGATCCTTACCGATGGGGAGATTGAGGAAGGATTGATCCTCACCTGCCAGGCACGCCCCTTGACTCCGACTTTAAAAGTCGATTATGATGATGTTTAAGAGTATTTGGGCCTAAAAACACTTTGTGTGGATGTGCCGTTTTCAAACCAGCCGGTTTGTTTTGGTCGCCAAGGCATTCATTACCATTGAATCGATGCATTTCATCGATGACACAGGGCAATCTGGCCATAAACACCTATTACCACAGATTAAAATAAATATCAAAACCGACCCACGGGTCGGTTTTGACAAACCACCCATGTAAATAAATTATTTTCTTGGCTGTTAAGAATACCCTCTCTTTTCGACTTATTTGAAATAGGTTTTGTATAAATTTACAGGAACGCTTTACACAAATGCACGCATTGAACATACATGATACGGCTATTTTGGTTTTTGCACTGTCCTCGCAAGCGGAATGCAGACGCAAAAAAATTGCAAATAGCAATGCTTTGTTCAGCGCGCTTTCCGAGCACAGTCTTGGTATGGTTACCAAAACAGGTCTTCCCTATTTTCATTACACTGAAAAAGAACAGGAAGGCCATACTTTTGGCGAACGATTCACGAACGCCATACAAGCTGTTTTCGAAAAAGGTTATAAACGTATCATTACCATTGGCAATGACACACCCCAATTAAAAACCTCCCACATCCTGGAAGCAGCCAAGCTTTTGGAAAACAACAGATTGGTATTGGGGCCTTCAGCCGATGGCGGCTTTTATCTGATGGGGCTTCATCAAGAAAATTTCAATCCGGAAAATTTCCAAGCCCTGCCTTGGCAGACTTCGGGATTGGTTTCCCGGCTATTAGCGTCATTTCCTGCGGGCAATCATGAAATAGTCCAACTAGATAGGTTGTTCGATATTGATACGTATTGGGACATTAACCTTCTTTCCAAGTTCTCAAATCAGCTTACCCCCTTTATTGAGAAGATTATTTTGGCATTGATAAACACCAATGCCGTTATATATCCATATACACTTCTTTCCAAAGAACAGTTCAACTACTGTATTCATCAAAACAAAGGCTCGCCAATACCTTTAGAGGCATAGCATTACACTGCCTTTTCCTTCGACATATCACAAAAACACAACACCAAAGGGGTGCTCCTTGCCATTTCGCTTCGAAATGAATGGGAATATCACCCTAAAATCAATAACAACTTCTTAAAAGCTTTATAATGGCAAAATCATATTACGACCCTGCAGACCTTAGAAAATTTGGAAAGATTACGGAGTGGAGTGAGGAATTAGGTACTAAATTCTTCGATTATTACGGTAAAGTCTTTGAAGAAGGAGCCTTATCGGCGCGCGAAAAATCGTTGATTGCATTGGCCGTTGCCCATGTGGTCAAATGTCCCTATTGCATCGATGCCTATACCAAAGACGGATTGCAAAAAGGAATTACCAAGGAAGAAATGATGGAAGCCGTTCATGCTGGGGCCGCAATTGAAAGTGGGGCAACCTTGGTACATGGGGTGCAGATGATGAACAAGTACGATAAATTAAGCATGTAAACAGCACAGTGGCGGCACACAAATCCAATCGGGCAATTATTTGTCCCGATGGGATATGGTGACCGACAACCAAATAGGAAACTATGGCGACAAAATCATTAAAAGCAAGGCATAATGGACTTGCGGAAAAAAACGAGCAACTGAAAATACTCAATGGCGGTGTTTTTGAAGAAGGTGAACTGCCTTATTTTAAAGATAAGATCGCGCTCACAGGACATTATCCCCTGAGACCGAAAAAGCTGGAGATCTTTCAGATCAATTTAGGTTATATGTGCAATCAGGTTTGTGAACATTGCCATGTTGATGCAGGACCGGACCGTAAAGAAATCATGACCCGTGAGACCATGCAGTATTGTTTGGAGGTCATTCGCAATACGGGGGCCCATACGTTGGACCTTACCGGAGGTGCCCCTGAAATGAACCCCGACTTTCGATGGTTTGTTGAGGAAGCTGCCAAGGCCGGTATCCAAGATTTTATCGTTCGTTCGAACCTAACCATCATTAGGGCCAATAAAAAGTACCATGATTTGCCAGAGTTCTTTAAAAAACACAATGTACATGTGGTATCCTCTATGCCCCATTACACTCGGGGAAAAACCGATAAACAAAGGGGTGACGGGGTTTTTGATAAGTCGATCAAGGCTTTGCAGGAGTTAAATGCCGTAGGCTATGGCCTGCCAGACAGTGAACTTAAACTGGATTTGGTATATAACCCTTCCGGCGCCTTTTTGCCCGGAGACCAAGTAGCCATGGAAAAGGATTTTAAAAAGGCCTTGAAAGAGGATTTTGATATTCAGTTCCATCATCTGTTTGCCATTACCAATTTGCCTATTTCACGGTTTTTGGACTATCTGATCGCTACGGATAATTATGAGGACTATATGTATGCCTTGGTTGAGGCCTATAATCCTTCGGCGGTTGAAAATGTAATGTGTACCAATACGATTTCAGTCAGTTGGGACGGGTGGTTGTACGATTGCGATTTTAACCAGATGCTCGAATTGAAGGTCGATAGTAAAATCAAACACATCAAGGATTACAATGAAGATATTCTGAATGATAGGGATATCATCATCTCACAGCATTGCTATGGTTGTACCGCAGGGGCAGGTAGTAGTTGCCAAGGAACTGTGGCCTAATATTGGTCTAAATCTTAGCATGTATAGGATTTAGACCCCCTTTTTATCTAGGGAATACAACACTTAAACCGACCGGCCGGTTTGTTGAAGCGTTCGACAATTGGGTAGTACATCGGGATTTCTGCATTTTAACGTTTTTTTCCTTACCCTTATCCTTTTAAAACGGGCATTACCTAAGGTTGGGGGTTCTTTGTTTAAGACTTAACGGTCTAATTGAACCATTAAACCCAATCTTATGGACAAGAACCTAAAACGCATGGCTACCATGCAACGATTACAAGTAACAGGCCTTGAATTGTTTTACAAAAATGGCTATTACAATACTAGTGTCGATGATATTTTAAAAAAGCTTTCCCTTTCCAAAGGGGCATTTTATTATCATTTTGACTCGAAGGAGGATTTCTTTACCCAAATTCTTGAGAACCTTTTGGCCCGTAAAGTCTATAGCATGTTGATAGAACCCATCGAGGGGCATGAAAATCCGTTGCTTTTAATCACCAACTGTTTTGAAAATGCATTGGAAACCGCTGTGCACAACGAGATGGATTGTGGCTTTGTCCTGAACAATTTCATTAATGAGTTTCGTGGAAAAAACGAAAAGATAATGAAGCACCTGAATGATATTCTCCAGATTTGGGAAGTCAACCTGGTATCCGCATTGCAAAAAGGAAAATTCAACGGCCATATCGATAGGCATATTGATGCCGAGGGCATTGCTTTATTCTTAATGAGTTCGTATATGGGCATACGTACCCTTATGGCCGATAACGCCCCAAGTGCGCGTAAATACAGATTCATGTCGCAACTTAAAATGTACTTTAAGACGATTGAAATCAAACAACCCACCCTATAGTCGAAGAACAACTACGCATTCAGGAGAAAGATGATTTTTTCAAGGATATCTTCGGGGTCTATTGAAGTCATCACATTTTCATACCCTTTGGGAACTTTGTTACCATAAATGGAAGTCGGTATCAAGGGATAATTGGTCCTGTCGGATAAAAGTGCATTATCCAAATCTTGTCCATAGGGATAAAATCCGGCAAATGGATGTGTAACACCCCATAGGGTAATCGTAGGGATACCGAACAGTGCAGCCAAATGTGCATTGCCACTATCCATGGATACCATTACATCCAGGTTCGAAATCAAGGCCAGCTCCTCTTCCAAGGTAAGCTTGCCTACAACCGAAAGACAATCATTGTACGTTACGGCCCAAGAATCGAGGAGTTCTTTTTCCTTTTGCCCCCCTCCAAACAGCAATATTTTATACTGATTGGTACTGTTTAAGTCCCGCACTACCTGTTCCATTAACTCCAAAGGGTACATTTTTCCGGAAAAAGCGGCAAAAGGCGCAATTCCCACCCATTTTCTTGAATCGCTTCCCACAGTATCCAAAATAAAATTAGGCAATGTCCTTTTCGGCAAATAGTTGTTGATTGTGAGGTTAAAAGGATATCCCATTTGAGAGAAGACATCTGCATAGCGCTGATGCGTGGTTTTTAATTGCTTAAAGACTCTATTCTTTTCAGCGGTCAATGCCTTTTTCTCTTTTCTTCCCTTATCAATCTGTATAAAAGGAATCCTGTCCAAACGGAAATACTGTTTTAGGATATTGCTTCGAAGCACGTTATGTAAATCGGCAACGGCATCTATTTTTAATACCTTAAGTTCCTGGTATAGTTTCCAAAGTCCAAAAACCCCTTTATGTTTCCCAGAAACATCGGCAACATGAACATTAACCCGTTCCAAACCATTGAAAATAGGTACAAGGAATTTTTTGGTAAGTACGGTCACCTTAAGATCGGGATAAGCATCAAGAAGTGATTTAATCACCGGAACGGTCATTGCAACATCACCCATGGCAGAAAGCCGTATTACCAATAGGTGTCTACCGTTTTCCATAGTATAAAGTCCAAAAATTACTTTTGACCGCGAAGAACCGGGTTCAATTCGTCGTCATTGTACATTTTCATTTGTTTATAGACCTTCATATACTTTTGTCCAGCTTCGATATCGTTCAATAATTGATCTATGGCCGTTGACAAATCAACTCGCTGTTCCAGCAGTACATTCAATTTTTCCCGACATTTTTGAAGATGTTCTTCCGAGGCGTCTGTTCGATCCGCCTCCTCTTGCATGTGATAGATCTTCAATGCCAGAATTGATAATCGGTCTATGGCCCAAGCCGGACTCTCCGTATTGATAACAGCGTTATCCACAATGTTGACCGATTGGTATTTTTTAAGGAAATAACTGTCTATATATTCAACCAAATCAGTCCTATCCTGATTACTGGCATCGATTTTCCGCTTTAAAACAAGGGCAGCCACCGGGTCAATGTCTGGATCACGAATAATATCCTCATAATGCCATTGAACCGTATCAATCCAATTTTTACGATATAGCAAATGTGCGATATCATCTTTAGGATACGGGTTATTAAAAGGTTGGTCCACGGAATCTATTTCGTGGTATTTTAAGATACTTTCCTGAAAAATACGATTGGCTAACGAACTGAACATCTCAATTTATTTTACACAAATATACCTTTTATTTGCTATAAAATCATGACGGATAAGAAGACAATAACAGGGATTAATATGGATCCCAACAAAACAATTTCCTTGATTTTCTCGCGCTTTATGGACTCAACATAATTTGTCATGAACACCGCTCCCGGGAAAAATGTCAGCAATATGGGGTATTGTTCTTCTGAGGATACCAACACATTTATAACCAGACCGATAATAAGGAAAAAAACGACGAGCCGCGTTGTCACGATTTTACCGACACCGGAATTCCCAAGGTTTATAAAGGCCAAAACACCTAATATAAACAAGACGAGAACGTAAATAATGAGTCTACCACTACTCGCCCAATTTAGATAATCACTAGGGTCGAACATGACCGTAAAGTGGTAATGTGTAAGAAAGAAATCGAGATTACTGGTCAACACCAAAAAACCGGAACTTAACAAAAGTACCGCAAAAAAAGCGGCAAAAGGCACCAACCAATTTCTAAAGCTCTTAGGGTCATAGATGTAAATTGCAATAAATACGACCAAAAGGAACAAAAGTGCCCAATCATAAAAGAGACTGGCAAAAAGAATCCATAACGATGCGTCGAATATCTTCATCTTAATCCCCTTCAATGTCCGCATACTAATAATCCTCCGAATGGACAATAAGATAAAAGTATTGCTTAGGATAGCTTTGTTATCGCTCAAAGTTTCCGGAAAGACAACCATCAAGAGGGCAAAAAACAAGATTGTATAGGAGTTCGCCAGCGTTATTTTATTCCTTTTTACAATGAAATCGACAAGAAAAATGGAAAAAAACAATGTGGACAACACCAATGTTTGCCACAACAATTCCTCTGGGGGATAAGCCTTTTTAAATAGTAAAAAATGAACAAGCCAATAGAGCAAAAACAAAAAAGTTACTACAATTATGTAGTTAATAGGTTTAGTTTTGCCAAAAATACTTGTAATCATCTGCGGTTTTTATATTTTTGTCCCGTAAATATACTATAAGATGAAGGCATTTTTTGAAGGCATACAGGATTTATTTGTGAATGGTCTTTTCTGGCCCTATGATTTTTTAAGGTTCACCAAAAACTGGTGGGCCGCCAATACGGTCAACTGGATATTCATGATTATCTGCTTTACCGCTTTTGTGTATTGGATGCTTCAACTCAAGAAATACAACGACAATAATGAAGAGGATAAATCAATCTCTTCACATTCCTACTTATAGGTCGAACCCAATATCCTTTCGAAAGTCCATCTTCTCAAAACATATCTTAGCGATATTTTGATAAGAGGTTTGTAGTGCTTCCTTAAAATCATTGCCATAGGATGTAATTGCCATTACCCTACCGCCATTGGTCACCACCTTACCGTCTTTAAGGTCTGTGCCTGCATGAAATACAATGGAGTCCTTGATGTTTTCGAATCCCATAATTTCCTTTCCTTTTTCATAGGCTTCAGGATAACCCCCGGATACCAACATTACGGTTGATGCCGTGCGGTCATCAATTTCAAGGTCGATGCTATCCAGAGTTTGATTGGCAACCGCTTGGAAAATGGTGACCAAGTCGGTTTTTATTCTTGGTATGACCACTTCGGTCTCTGGGTCTCCCATTCTAACATTGTACTCAATAACGAATGGATCATCACCTACTTTTATCAAACCAATGAAAATAAAACCCTTATAAGGCAGTCCATCGATTTTAAGCCCCTCTACGGTCGGTTTAACCACTCGCTCGTGTATCTTGTCCATTAACTCCTTATCCGCGAAAGGAACTGGCGAAATTGCACCCATACCACCGGTATTCAATCCAGTGTCACCTTCACCGATTCTTTTATAATCCTTGGCTGTTGGCAAAACTTTATATCCCTTACCATCAGTAAGCACAAAGACGCTTAATTCTATACCCGATAAAAACTCCTCGATAACAACGGTCGTACTCGCTGCGCCGAATTTGGCATCGACCAACATGGATTTCAGTTCCTCCTTGGCCTCTTGTAAATCGTTCAAGATCACTACCCCTTTACCAGCTGCGAGCCCGTCTGCCTTTAAAACGTATGGGGGTTTGAGTGAATCCAGAAAAGTATACCCAGCTTCCAAGGTCTCTGCAGTAAAACTATCATACGCTGCCGTAGGAATATTGTGTTTTATCAAAAACTCTTTGGCGAACCCCTTACTCCCTTCCAAGGTAGCAGCTGCTTTCTGGGGCCCGATTACCGGAATATCCTTTAGCTCGGGGTCACCAAGGAAAAAATCATGGATTCCATTCACCAATGGGTCTTCAGGACCCACGACCACCATATCAATGTTATTGGCGATTACAGCCTCCTTGATTTTTTCAAAATCATTTACACCGATGGGTAAATTAGTACCAATAGTACTCGTGCCAGCATTTCCGGGAGCAATATAAAGATGTGATAATTTAGGGCTTTGGGCAAGTTTCCAAGCGATGGTATGTTCACGACCACCCGATCCAAGAATAAGAATATCCATAATTAAAGTTTGCGCAAAAATACAGCTTGAACGCTAATAATCTATACTATACCCGAAAAATCCCTATGTTCCTTGTCGTGCAGTTCTTCCGGAGTCAATGACTTGAAATATTCGAAAACCTTTTTTAAGCCTTCAGCACGCCCTACCTTGGGTTCCCATCCCAATATTTCCTTGGCCTTTGTTATATCGGGTTGTCTTTGTAAAGGATCATCCTTAGGTAATGGTCTATAAACAATTTTCTGATGGGTACCTGTCAATTGGATGATCTCTTGTGCGAATTCCAGTATCGTAGTCTCGTGCGGATTACCAATATTAATGGGATTGGTATAATCACTCATCAACAAACGATAAATTCCCTCGACCTGATCATCGATATAACAAAAAGATCGTGTTTGTGAACCATCGCCAAAAACGGTTAAATCCTCACCTCGTAGTGCCTGCCCCATAAATGCCGGTACCACACGGCCGTCATTTAACCGCATTCGAGGTCCATAGGTATTGAAAATACGGACGATGCGGGTATCTACTTCGTGATAACGATGATAGGCCATGGTAATGGATTCCATAAAGCGTTTGGCCTCATCATATACCCCGCGAGGGCCTATTGGACTCACATTGCCGTAATACTCCTCATTTTGGGGATGTACTAAGGGGTCTCCATATACCTCCGAGGTGGATGCTACCAAAATCCTTGCTTTCTTTTCCTTGGCCACCCCTAACAGATTAAGAGTACCCAAAGACCCTACCTTTAAGGTTTCTATAGGGATTTTCAAATAATCAATAGGACTTGCTGGAGAGGCGAAATGTAGAATATAATCCAGTTCACCGGGCACATTCACGAACTTGGACACATCATGATGGTAAAATTCAAAATGCTCCAAGGGGAAAAGATGTTCTATGTTCTTAAGGTCACCGGTAATCAGATTATCCATCCCGATGACATGAAAACCTTCCTTAATGAATCTATCACATAGGTGAGAGCCCAAGAAACCGGCTGCACCCGTTATTAAAATTTTTTTCATTTATTCTTTGTACTTTTCATTCTTTTTAACACCACCATCTACACCGTTACGGTTGCTTTCTTTTTTCCTTCCTATAATATTTTTAACCTTTCTTTTTAAAAGAATTTTTTGCTTTAAATTTGTGAAATTGTAGTTGTACTTAAAAAAAATATAACTTAAAAACACCACCACAGACACTAACATAATTACCATGCCTAAATTTTTTGCCTTACTTCCCAAAACAATAAAGAGAACTACAAAAAGCAAATTAAAACAACCGATAATAAAACTTGCCTGTTTATGGCTTAGTCCCCAATAATCAATAAGTACATGATGAACATGGTTTCTATCTGGTGAGAAAGGTCCTTTTTTATTTGCGATGCGAATTGTAAAAACCCTGGCGGTATCAAAAAGTGGAACTATCAATATACTAATTGCGATTAATGGTGCATTTTCCAATAAAAAAGGTAATTCCGAATAGGATTGTGGTTTAAGGGCCAGGAACTTCAACGTTAAAATACTTATTATAAAACCAATAATAAGCGACCCGGTATCCCCCATAAATATTTTGCGATCAGAGGAGATGTTAAACCCAAAAAATGCAATCAGACATGCGTTTACCGTAATAGTAATCAAAGCAAAGAAATATTCACCGACCAAATAAAAAATAGTTGTGTAAATAACCATTATAACAATCCCAACTATAGATGCCAACCCATCTATACCATCAATAAGATTATATGAATTAATAATGGTCAACATCATAAATCCCCCAATGATTAAATAAATAAAATATGGTATTTCATAAATATTCAAAAAACCATTTAATGAAGTAATAGTAAAACTTGGATTTATCAAAATAAATGTTAATGCGCACGCCTGCGCAATTAATTTGGCTCCTGGGGAAATAACGACTAAATCATCTTTTAAACCTACTATAAACAAAATTGTTAAACCTGGAATTATATACATTGCTTCATCGTATAAATCCCTTCCCCTAATAAAAAACAAAGCGAAAATCAATGTGTAATAAAAAGCAATCCCTCCCAATGTTGGTGTTCTTGAAGTATGTGAACTTCTATGGTCTGGATCATCCATTAACCTTTTAACCTCAACCACCTTAATAATTTTTGGTATGGTTAAATAAGTCATAAGAAATGCTCCAATGAATAATAATATGGCGGTTTCTAGAAAAAACAAATCTTAAAATTTAATCAAAAATAGTAAAAGAAAAGACTCTATTATCATCTTTAATCCTAAACTGAATTTTTTTCTTAAACAAAACTTAGTTTAAATCTTGATTTAACTCATCAAATACTTTCATATATTCTTTAGCCAATTTTTCATATGTCAATTGCGCGATAACATATGAATATCCATTTTTCCCTAACTGAGATCTTTCCATAGAACTCAAATTCCGAAACTCATGGATTTTCTCTTTTATACTTAAAGAATCTTCCGCCTTAGTCACAAGCCCGCAATTTGCCTCTTCGATAATATTATCAGGAATATTGCAAGACATTAGTATTGGCGTTTGCGAGTACATATACTCAAATAGCTTATTTGCAGAAACCCCAAATTTGTATAAATCAACATTGCGCCAACTCAAATACAACACATCACATTGCTGATAAAAAGAATTAAGGGATTCTCTTTTAACAGATTCTAAAAACACGATATTATTGTTTCCCTTTGCCTTTTCAATCAAATTTTGTTTCTCTCCTCCTTCCCCTAATAAAACCAAATAACAGTTTGAACCTGCAAAAAAATCATTGAATGCCTCGATTATAAATTCCATAGCGTTGGCATTGCCTAGGGTGCCAGCATAGCCAATTATAAATGCATTTTCATTAAACATTTTACCTTTAAACCCCCAATCTTTTTCTTTTTGAATACCAGCAAAACCTTTTAAATCTATACCATTCGAAATCCACTTAAAATTAAACTTCTTTGACCCAAGTACCGATTCAATATGTTTGTCTGAATTCTTTAATACCGAAACTATATAGTCGGCTTTAGAATAGCATTTGTATTCCAAATGTGTTAGGATTCTGATAAACAAGCTTTTATCAGAGTAATTTCCGATACTTTTTGGAGTCATGGGCCAAAGATCCCTTGTTTCAAATATAAACTTGCAATTGGGGTAGATTAATTTAAAAAACAAAACGTTGTACACCGGAATCATCGGGGTAGATGACAAAATAATGATATCTGGCTTAGAAATTCTTGAAAATGGAGCGAAAAAGAGTAAGGCTGAAAATAAAACCCAATTGATTATTCTAATAATACTACTAGAGTTTTCATGTGCAAAGCCTTTTATTATCAAAGTAGGTAAGGCTCCTTTAAGAACTTTCATTAAACCTATTAATCCAACCTTTCTTTTAGGATTGTGAGAAAATGATGAAGTAATCAAAGTTACGTCATATCCATGCTTTAAGAACTCCGTTCCTAGAGTAAAGTGCCTACTATGGCCGTTTTCACTCAAATCAGGAGAGGTCAAATGCTCATTAATGATCCAAATTCGTTTTGTCATACTTTTAAAATAATACCATTTGAAATAATTTTGTTTAATTCCTATTGTGATATGCTATCAATTTCGAAACAATTTCTTCGCCGGTATTACCCGTACCATACAAATTAATATCAAAATTGATTTTCACATTTTTCAAATTATTAAATGTACCCAATATTCTATTTTTGTTCGGCACTGTGATAAATTTAACCTTATGTTTTATTAGTTCTTACCATTCAGTTTCTTCTCTAACCGTAATACATGGCTTCTTTTTGAAGTCCACCATTATCAGTAATAACACAAGAGTAATTTTTAGTAACCAAATCATTTCAAAATATCCAACAGGATCTAAAATTTTAATATTCTTATGAATATCGATGCCATATTCTTTTAATTTTTTAATTGTTCTTGGATGCAATGGTAGTACAACCATGGTTTTTATTGCAATCTCCCCCCAAGGCATCAAAAATAGAAGCAAGTGAATCTGGGTCATCCGTATTTTCTTGTCTATGTATCGTTGAGAGCACAAAATCGCCTAGTTCAATCTCACTTTTTGGTTTAGCGGCATCTTTGGTGTGAAAAAGGGCAGCATCGTACATTACATCACCACAATGTACTTGTTTGATTTCAATATTGCTATAACCTTCATTTTTTAAGTTATCAATAGCTGTTTGAGTTGAGCAAAAAAGGGTATCACTTATGTGATCGGTTAAAATTCTGTTGACTTCTTGTGGCCTAAGCATATTAAACGAACGAAACCCGGCCTCCCTATGTGCGACTTTGATATGTATCTTCTTTGCAGCTAACCCACCTGCAGTGGTAGCATTGGTGTTACTATAAACCAATACCCAATAAGGCTTTTCGGCCACCAAGACCTCTTCCGTTTTTGCTAGCATTTTTCCTTTCATTGTCCCATGAGATAAACTCTTGAGATCAAGATTATAATGGGGCTTAGGAATATCCATTTGATTAAAGAACACTTCACTCATATTCCTATCAAAATGCTGACCGGTATGCTCAATAATCTCTTGAATCTTAGCGTCATTAACTTCATTATACCTAAATATGGCCCTACTCACATCTGCAGCTTTAACAAATTGTGGGCGCGCACCATCTATAGTGATAATCTTCATTTTATAACTTTTGAAATTGTCTTAAACTATTTTTTAAGAACTCGTTATCATTCCGCATTAAAAGTGGGATTATAATCGCATAAAATATAATTCCATTGTATCTAACCAATAAAGATTCAAATCCCATCAAAATAACTATAGCTATGATTGCGGCTAGCACATATGGATTCCGAAGACCCTTGGAAAATATCAAACCAATTGGTACAATTAATATAACAAATGCAATTATACCTGCTTGTAGAAACGTTTGAAAAAACTGACTATGTGCATTGTACTGATTTTTTGCTAAGGTTAAATATGAGTTGGCCGAATATTCTTCTTGTAAAACATCATTAGCGTCACCAATACCATACCCCATAATTGGACGTTTTTTAATCAATTCCATACAAGTGTGATAAATCAAGATTCTTGATTGCTCAGAAGTAGTATAATTGTAATTTTTCTTTTCCTTAAAAGTTATGATTCTTTCATAAAAGGTTTTTGTCCTTGGATTTAAAAAAATAAAAAGAATAACCGCACTTAATGCGAGCAAACCTAACCCTATTCTCTTTTTCATGTCTCCAAAATAAAATATAAAAAGAAAAGCATAAGACAATAAAACCATCAACGCAGCCCTTGAGGATAATAAGAATAAATAAACAAGTAACGCAGCGAAAACTATATACTTGAACCTAATTCCATTTTTGCCAAAATATACAAGACTTATTAAAATGTAAAGGGCAATATAAGTGGGGTGTATGGTATTAGAAAACCTTGTTCCAAAAAAATGGTTGCCTCCATGATTAAACGATTCGTAAAAAGAAAAACCACCTTCGTATGAAGCATCAAAAATCAATTGACTCTCGACAATACTAAGGGAGTTGTTGAGGGCCAAGAAAAGATTAATTGCCATTGATGCCAATATACCTATGAGTAGCATAGTAAACAACTTTCTTAATACATCTTCATTTTCTCGTATATACAATAAGAGTAAGGGGAAAATAGCAATGGGTATCATTCTAGTGATTAAATCGATACCGGTTTTAATGTTATTTGTATATATAAGGCTTATAACTAATAAAATCCATAGGATAGGAAGGCATAGAAAATATAAATCTTTTTTATCAATCTTACTTTTATTTTTTATGCTATAAAACGCACCCAAAAGCATCGCTATTACAAAAAATGGAGTAGATGGATTAATGCTAATAGGCAACAATAAAAAACCTATTAAAATCGAATTCCAGAACAAACTTAAAGTAGGTTCTTCACCTAGCTTAACGAATAGCTTCTTCATAAATAGCGTGAAATTTTTCAGATATTTTTTCCCATGTAAAAGCTACTGATTCTATTCTAGCCTTTTTACTCATTTCTTGGTAATTTCCAATAATTTGTTCAATCCCACGTAATGTATCTTCAGGGTCGCTAGCCTTTATTGCCACACCTACGGTGTTATTTTCGAAAAAACCATCTACCGCTTCATCTTTACAGTATAATATTGGCAAGCCTTGCGACATTGCTTCAATGTAAACTAATCCAAAGGTTTCTTTTATAGATGGCATGGCAAAGATATGACAGCTATCAAAAATGCCTTGAAGCACCTTAAAATCGCTAATTCGCCCCAAATACTTTACGTTTTCATCAAAGAGTTTTTCTACATCCTTTAAAAAAGGTCCGGAACCAACAATATCCAGTGTTGCTTTATGATTACTTTTAGCATTAAACAATTTCATTGCTTTAATAACCACATCAAGTTTTTTGCGTTTTATAATTTGGCCAACGTAAAGTAATTTTAAAGGTTCTGATATCGTTTTGACCCTGGAATTGGTGGCAAACCACTTTTGGTCTACTGCATTGGGTATAACTGCAACCTTATTGTCAAAATCCTTAAAAAAAGAGCTTAAATATTTTTTTTTGAAAAGGTTGACATACGTAGGATTAATAAAAATAACCCTTTCCGCTGAAGACATAATCTGGTTGCCGAACTTTCTTTCATGCACCATGAGTTTAAAGAAATAAAAAAGATCTGTGGCACGAACACTCACAACATAGGGAATGCCAAATTTTTTTTTTATTAAGTACGCCACGCCACCATCACTGAACAAAAAATGAGCATGAACCAAACCTACGGACCCAATCTCGACTTTTGAAAGTAAATCATTATAAATAATTTTCAACTTTCGCCTAAACCTCAATTTGAATAAAAAATTGTCTTTCAATACATGTGAATACACATATTCGCAATTGGGTATGGTATCATCTCTATTACCATTTAACTGTGCCGAATTTCGCACAGGAACGTAAATAATTTGATCATACCCTTTTTCAGAAAGCTTTTTCGTCAGGTTTATATAGATCTTTTGAATTGCAAAAGCACTTGAGATCTGTAGTAATTTATCTTTCATAATCCTTGTTCAAAAAAAGGTAAGCAAAAAATACAAAGAATGCTAAACCATGTGTTAACAAAAGCGTTGTGAAAAAGGAGGTGTTCATATAATAGATATAAACGAATACCAATCCGAAAAAAATAGGATTCATCTTAATATGCTTTAAAATCAAAAAAACGAAACCAATAAAAAGTGAATGTAATATTACTCCTATATACCCAAATGAAAAATAACCCTCCGTAATTAAGCCTACGTTTGCATTTAGACCTTCTTTTTCAAGCAACACTTCGCCTACATAATAATTTGGAGATTGTTCCAAAGGATAGTCCATAAAATATTCACCAATAGAATTGTGGCTCCAAAACGTAGGGTTTTCTCCAAAAAAAGAGTAAAAGGAATTATCCATTCTTGCGGGCGTAAACAAAACCCTTCTTACAAATGAATTTACTAAAAAGGTGTTGTCCGTTATAATAAAAACTAGTAAACCAAGAAAACATAAGCCAAAAAATAGATACAGTAAATAGTGAAGCTTGTCAATATACGCTTTGCCTTTAAAAAAGAAAACCGCAGCGATCATACCTATGAAAATACTCTTCAAAGCACCTATCAAAAAAATAAATGATATCATAAAAATAGAAAGACCAACCAGCCAAAACTTTTTTTTCACAATACCGATAATTAACAAAGAAGGCAATATTACTCTCGACAAGGGTGCGCTTAAATACCCGAAATAGCGATCTTGAATTTCTCGAAAATAATATCGTGTTTCATAAACATCGGCCAACAAAAGATTTTTGAGTTTCACATGAGGCAGATATTTTATAAATATGGGTACAAATAGCACAATAGAAATCAATAAAACAATGCTCAACATTTGCCCTTTAAAATGTATTACACTAAAGTTTAATTTGAAAAATGAACAAACGAAGAGTACTAATAAAAGAATACTGTGTGCAAAGACTGGTTGTATGATGCCATCATTAAACTGATAATACATCACCTGACCAAAAAAATATAGTACGAAAATCACATGCCAAATGGTATAAAAAAAATCTCCCTTAACCTTGGTGCCTAGAAATAGCATGGGAATAAAAAATAGCCAGCCTATAATTACTTTGGCTATTTTTATATCATGGTCATGCCCCATATAACCGTACATGTCCTTTATTATAAAAACATAGACAATTGATATAATTACAAAAGTTATAGCCTCTAATAAAAAAACACTCTTTTTACTATGTCTGAGTTTTAATTTCAATTTGATATTTATGGGTTTGATATATTATTATAGCCCCATATAAAAGGTAGAAAAAGACAATTATGCCCGTGTACAACCAGATATATTCTTTAATAGTATAACTATTTGGGTAAAATAAAAACAATATTGAGATGAATTTTGTTATCTCCCAAATTGAATTTGTCTTGAACTTCTTTAATGCAATTAGCACCTTACCTAGCGGAGAAAAAACCAGCATGACCGCTGATGCATACACTAAAATTTTTGAGTATTCACCCGACTTCTCCCACCCATCACCGCCTATTAACACAAATATCGATTCTCCAAAAAACTCGATTACAACTATAAATAAAAAAGAGACCATAATTAATAACGACATAAGCGATAAAACCAATGGCATCACTTTTTCTTTTTTATTGATCAAATTGCTAACGCGTTGAAAAACTACTTGCGAAATAGCAACCGAAACAAATACCGAAGGAATAGCCAGGATTCTTTGGGTAAATTCTAAAAAACCTACTTCTTTAAGGTCAAAATTATTCAAAATCAAGAACGTTAATGCCCCTAAAGCAAAGGTGTTAAGCACATTTGGCACCAAAGTGTATAAAGGCAGTTCTCTATACTCCTTTAATACCTTTTTAATTCTAGTTTTACTAATTAACCTAAAAGGACTAATTTTATCAGCCTTCCAAAAAGAGTAAAAACCTTGAACCACATTGCCCACAAAATCACCAACCACAAGACCATGTGGATTCTTGAAAAGACCAATAATCACTTGTACTACACCTTCACCAAGCCTTCTTGAAATTTTACTGGTAGATGATAATGCAAATTTTCTATTTCGAATGAGATATAGGTTAAACACATTAAAAACCGCATAAAAAAATACGCTTAATGGAAGTAAAAACAGAGCAATCATGTTCATGTCTATTAACAGCCCCACTACAAAATCAGAGAAAAGAAAGAAAAACAACAAGGTAACAAGAAATATCACACCACTAATAAGTAAGCATAAGTATATTACATGTTTAGAATCCGAATCTTTCTTAGGTAAAAGAATAGCATTTTCATATTTGAGGCACGAGAGTGCTACTAAAATCGAAAACGTCTTTAGGTATACATCATAGGCTCCAAAGTCTTCAGGTGAAAATGTACGTTTTAGGAACGGTTGTAAAAGAATCGGTATTAAACTTGCAACTATCACACCCATTGCCAAAACCATCACATCTTTTGACACATTCAGAATAGATTCGTCGCCTTTTTTTATTTCCGGCATACATTAATATTTGAGCCTTGCTAACTTAGTGCTGTTTAACAAACATTTTCCTAATTGAAAAACCTTTGACTCCTATAATTCGTTGAGTCAATCAATAGCCTTCTAACTTTCATGTCATAAATGAGGTTTATGGTTAACTCATAATCTAGGTGTATAACTTTCTATCTTTACACGTCTTTAGAATAGTGTAGTCTAAAATAAAACCCTACTACTTCAAAAACCCATGATACTCTCCCTTTAGCCCTATCGGCTTGGCATTTCGGATATCGTGTACAATTTCAATAGCCGTTCTGGCCGCATCAACGCCGTAACCCTTACCCGCTAGTATGTCTTTATAGACCATGGTATGAAGGTCCTTAAAACCGCCGCTAAACTCCAATTCCTCGCCATTAATGGTAATGGACCTAAAGGTGGTCTGCCCTTTTTCCTTAATTTCTTTCGGCAAGTACTTTGAACTGATCGAAAGAAACCATTTTACCCGGGCATTCTCGAACTCCAAATAGCCCGCGGCGCGGTCGTTTTCGTGCACGTGTACAATATTTTGCTGTACATCGCCGAATATCCAAGAGAGCATATCATAAAAATGCACCCCTATGTTGGTAGCTATACCCCCTGACTTTGTCTTGTCTCCTTTCCAAGAGGTATGGTACCAGTGTCCCCTTGAGGTGAGATAGGTAAGGTCTACTTCAAATTTTGTATCCTTCTTTGCATTCTTTACTTTCTCTCTCAGGGCAATTATACTTGGATGTACCCTTAGTTGTAAAATGTTGTATATTTTCTTGCCCGTTTTTTCCTCAACATGCTGTAACTTATCTACGTTCCAAGGGTTGAGCACCAAAGGTTTTTCACAAATGGCATCAGCCCCACTGCGCAATGCGAACCGAATATGCGCATCGTGTAGGTAATTGGGCGAGCAGATACTTACATAATCCAAGTAGGTATCCTTCTCGTATTTCAACTTTTCTATATGGCGGTCAAAACGTTCGAATTCGACGAAAAAGTCCGCATTGGGAAAATAGGAATCGATTACACCCACACTATCGCCTTTATCGAAAGCCGTAAGTAAATTGTTTCCTGTATCCTTAATGGCTTTCATGTGCCTGGGCGCTATATAGCCTGCTGCGCCAATTAATGCGAAGTTTTTCATCTAAAAGAGTTTATTATGTTTGATGTTATATATTCTAGTTCGTCGGTGGTTAAATACGGATTCATGGGAAGGCTCATGACCTCTGTAGCACAAGTCTCGCTAATGGGAAAATCACCCTTTTTATGTCCTAAATAAGCAAAACATTCCTGTAAATGCATGGGTATAGGATAGTGTACCGCGGTAGGAATACCAGCTTCTTTCAGCTTAGACTGGACTTCTTTCCGATTTTTGATTCTAATGGTATACTGTGCCCAAACCGAGGTTCGGTCTTCTTTTATGCTCGGTGTCGATACATAGCTCTTGAGCAATTCGGTATATTGTTTGGCAACCTGCTGCCTTCTTTCAATATCCTTCCCGTAATGTCGAAGCTTTACGTTCAGGATAGCGGCCTGAAGGTTGTCCAATCGTCCGCCCATACCGATATATTTGTGGGTATAGCGCTTTACCTGTCCGTGTACGCGCATCGCTTTCATTTTCTCGTAAAGCTTTCGGTCTTGTGTAAAGACCGCTCCCCCATCACCAAAGCATCCCAATGGTTTTGCGGGAAAGAAACTGGTACAGCCAATGGTTGAGGCCGAACAACTTCGTTTTCCCTTGTAAAGGGCCCCAAAGCTCTGTGCGGCATCCTCGATTACCGCCAAGTTATGCTTGGCTGCAATTGCGTTGATTTCGTCCATATCGGCCATTTGCCCATATAATGATACTGGCATAATAGCCTTTGTCTTGTCGGTAATGGCATTTTCGATTTGAGAAACATCAATATTGAAGGTTTCTTCATCTATATCGACAAAAACCGGTTTTGCCCCCAAACAGGCAATGGTCTCGGCCGTTGCGATAAAGGTAAAGGGCGTGGTTATGATTTCATCGCCTCCGCGTATGCCCAATGCCATCATGGCCAATAGCAGGGCATCGGTACCCGACGAGACCCCTAAAGCGTAATCGCTTTTGACATATTCTTGCAGCGATGCCTCCAGTTCATTGATCTCCTTGCCCAAAATATAACGGGCCGATGACATAACATCCAAGGATACCCGCTCAAATTCGGCGCTATGCTCGTCATAGGCTTTGGTCAGGTTGGCAAAATCGATTTTCATATAGGGTCTCTGTTTAAGATTATTTTATCCGTACTACGGCTTTGTCGTCCAACTTGTATTCTTGACCGCTTTCGGGACATACGGCCCCCCGGTGGTCGGCATCAAATTCCAAGCGATGCCCGTATTCGCTCACCCAACCGATCTGCCTCCCCGGGTTTCCCACGATAAGTGCATAATCGGGCACTTCCTTGGTGACGACGGCCCCGGCGCCTATAAGACAAAACCTTCCTAAGGCATTACCACAGACAATGGTAGCGTTGGCGCCGACCGAAGCTCCTTCCTTTACGAGTGTCTCCTGATAACTATCGCGACGGATAATGGCACTTCTAGGATTGATGATATTCGTAAAGACCATGGAAGGCCCTAGAAAAACATCATCCTCACAGATAACGCCCGTGTATATCGATACATTGTTTTGAACTTTAACATTGTTACCTAGCACTACCTGGGGCGAGACTACGACGTTCTGCCCAATATTACACCTTTCCCCTATTTTGCAATCAGACATAATGTGGGAAAAGTGCCATATTTTAGTACCTGTCCCTATAATGCAGCCTTTATCAACAACTGCAGTTTCGTGGGCAAAAAATGTATCGGTAGACATATTGGAAAGTTAATTCTATTATTCTTTTAAGACACTATATTTCGGCTTTCTAGCAAAAGTACGATAATTATTGTCCTTCACAATAATTGTAGTATTTTTCAATCCATTTTCTCCCAGGATGTTGAGGGCAAAACCATACCAACTCATGGCTTGTCCATCCGTAAAATGGTGAATGCCATATTTCTGATTTTCAGTAACAATGAGTTCCAATACATACTTCGCTAAATTTATGGCATCAGTGGGGCAACCCACCTGCTCGTCCGTAATGCGCAATTCTTCTCCTTTGTGTGCTTTTTCCAATATGGTCCTATAAAAATTCTTGCCATATTTTTTATGGTACAGCCATGAGGTGCGGATAATGAAATAATTAATTGAAATCCCTTGAATGTATTTTTCGCCTTCCCATTTTGATTTCCCGTATCGGTTGATGGGATTGGGTAGGTCTTTAACGGTATAAGGGGAACCCTTTCCCCCGTCAAAGACATAATCCGTAGTGATATGGATTAGTGTTACTCCGTATTTTTTGCATGTCAATGCCAAGTTCTTTACGGCCTCTGCATTCACTTTAAAGGCTTTTCCCGGGCTTTTCTCGGCCTGATCCACATTGGTGTAGGCTGCACAGTTGATGCAATAGTCAAAACCATCCGTTTGGAAAATCTGGACAAGTGCTTTGTAATCGGTTATGTCCAAAGCATCCGAATCCAGAAAAACGAATTCCGTTTTAGGGTAAACATGAGCCAAATCCTGAAGACTTCGTCCCAATTGTCCCGATGCCCCGGTAACCAAAATCCGTTTTACATTTTGCGATTTTTCCATAACGGCAATCTTAAATCTTTTTCGGAAAGTATCATATTCGTTTCCGGAAATTCCCAATCAATTTTCAATTCCGGGTCATTATACACTATTCCTGCTTCCGATAGGGGGTGGTAATAGGCATCACATTTATAATAAAAAACAACTTCTTCCGAAAGGGCCAAAAACCCATGGGCCATACCTTTTGGTATAAAAATTGATTTCTTGTTTTCAGATGAAAGTTCTATTTTAAAATGCTGTCCAAAAGTGTTGCTATCCCTACGCAGGTCTACCACTATATCCAAAACCTTACCTTTTATAACTTGAACCAATTTGGCCTGGGCATATTTTTCCGTTTGAAAATGTAAACCGCGCAAAACGCCTTTTTTGGAAACTGAAATGTTGTCTTGGACAAAATCTATGGACGCTCCAAGGGTTTCCTCCAATTGTGCCTTGTTATAGGACTCAAAAAATAGTCCACGCCCATCTTCATATACCTTAAGCTCCAAAATAAAACAGCCCTTTAGCTTTGATTCCGTTATTTTCAATGTTCTTATTGTTATCTAGTTGTGTTATTATCAGATTGAGGAACAATATGGTTCTTTAATTGTATTTTATTTAATCGAGGTTTAATTATTCCAATTGCTTTTATTTCCTCACTACAAAACTGATTAGCATTATTCCCCAATCAGACCCATCAGATATTTGCCATACCCACTTTTTAACAATGGGATGGCTAGATCGTGCAACTGTTCCTTGGAAATATATCCCATCGTATAGGCAACTTCCTCTATAGCCCCTATCTTCAAACCTTGACGCTCTTCAATAACTTCTACAAATTGTGAAGCCTGCATTAAGGAGGCAAAAGTACCCGTATCCAACCAGGCGGTTCCACGATCCAAAATTCTGACCTGTAATTTGCCTCTTTCCAAATAAGCTTTATTGATATCGGTTATCTCCAATTCCCCTCTTTTACTGGGCTTTATGTTCTTAGCAATGGCCACCACTTCATTATCGTAGAAATAGATGCCAGGCACTGCGTAATTAGATTTGGGTTTAGTCGGTTTTTCCTCAATGCTTATGGCCATTCCTTTTTCATTGAATTCCACTACACCGTAACGTTCCGGATCTTGTACGTGATAGCCATATATAATTCCACCATCCGGATTATTATTGGCTTGTAATAAATCTGCCAGACCAGACCCATAAAAAATATTATCCCCCAGTATCAAAGCGACCTTGTCGGTCCCAATAAACTTCGCACCAATCAGAAACGCTTCGGCCAATCCGTTTGGTTTTTCCTGACTTGCATAAGTAAATTGGCAACCTAATTGAGAACCATCCCCCAAGAGTTTATCAAATAGGTTCCTGTCCTGCGGAGTGGTAATAATCAATATTTCACGGATACCGGCCGACATTAAGGTGGCTAGTGGATAATAAATCATGGGCTTGTCATGGATGGGCATCAGTTGTTTGCTCATCGCTATTGTGATGGGGTATAATCGCGTTCCGGAACCACCTGCTAATATTATTCCTTTCATGCTCCTGTATTTCTTCTAGTCCAAAAAACGATTTAATAATACATTTTCTTGTAATACTCTTGATAACTTCCTGACGTAACATTGTTCAACCATTCCTCATTCCCTAGGTACCAGTCAATGGTTCTTTCAAGACCTTCTTCAAATGTAACAGAAGGGTTCCACCCTAATTCCCTATTTATTTTATTGGCATCAATTGCATAACGCAAATCATGCCCTGGTCGATCTTTAACATATGAAATAAGTTTCTCGGAAGAACCTATGGGTCTACTCAGCTTTTTATCCATCAACTTACACAAAAGGGTAACCAAATCTATATTTTGCCACTCGTTAAAACCCCCAATATTATAGGTTTCATGATTTTTCCCTTCGCGAAAAACCAAATCAATGGCCCCTGCATGATCTTCAACAAATAACCAATCCCTTGTATACCTACCATCACCATACACCGGTAAAGGTTTGTTCTCTATGATATTATGGATAAATAACGGAATTAACTTTTCCGGAAACTGATTGGGACCATAATTATTGGAGCAATTGGTAATAACATAGGGTAAGCCGTAAGTTTCTCCATAAGCCCTCACAAAATGATCGGAACTTGCCTTAGAAGCTGAATAAGGAGAATTTGGATCATAGGCCGTTGTTTCCAAAAAGAGGCCTTCTTTACCTAAAGACCCATACACCTCATCCGTACTCACATGATAAAATCGCTTATTGCTAAAATCTTCTTTCCATGCTTCCTTGGCAGCGTTCAACAAATTTACAGTGCCAATAATATTGGTCCTTACAAAAGCCAGGGGATCGGTTATTGATCGATCCACATGGGATTCTGCCGCTAAATGAATAACTCCATTAAACTTATACTTCTTAAAGGTTTCCTCGATAAAATCAGCATCTACAATATCCCCTTTAATGAATTTATAATTTTCATGGTTTTCAATATCCCTTAAATTCTCGAGATTACCTGCATAAGTTAAGGCATCAAGATTATAGATTTTATAATCCTTATACGTATTCACAAATTTGCGAACCACATGGGAACCTATAAATCCTGCACCTCCTGTAATCAATAATTTCATTGCCCATATTTTATCTATAATTCAAGTTTTTTGTGATTTGGAACATGCGTAATGTTATTCTTGAACATTACTTGCTTTCTTATTAAGGAATTTCAGAAAAGACCCCAAAAAGAACAATCCAACAAGTATTAAAGGTATCAATATAATATTCTTTCCAAAAAATGCTTTAATTACTTCTTGTGGCTTCCCGAAATTTATGATTTTGATGGGATCCGTACGTTCTGCGAGTTCTAGATTTTTTGATTCAATATCTTTAATCAAACTATTTTTAAGATCAAACAACCCTGTAATATTCACTGTTTCTTGATTGTCCAAAACAATTCTATCATTACCGACCATTCCATCATTTTCTGCCATTTTTTTAGCATAGTTGGTAATTATCTGATCCACTTGCTGTAGTAGTTGCTTATTTTCCTCAATCCGGGTGGTTGCATTTTCCCTATATACCGTTATTAAACCATCAAAATACTCATTGGTATTGATATATTCCATTACTCCTTTAGCCAAATTTTCGCCTACTTTGATATCTTTATAATAAAAGGTGATGCGATGGTTAAACGAGCTTTTATTCTGTAATTCAGCCCTAACAATATCTGAGATTGACCCCGTATTTTCAAAACTTTGAAGCAATTCCAAATATTTCATTTCACTTTCGCTGCTCACCCGATTTTCATCTACTGGGGCAATTGCTATCTCTAATCCCTCGAAATTGGTTATTTGAACTCCAATCTCCGAGAAAAATGTCGTATTCCTTGTTTCAATATTCGCCTGAATTTCATTGACTACATCATACAAATAGTTCTTGCTCTCCATAAGAGGCTTCACAATAACCTCTGTCTTTAATTTTTTGGAAACAATCTGATTTAAACCGAAGCCTATTGCCGCCCCTAAAACAATCAGTCCAACAAGAATCAGGGCATTCTTTTTTAAGTATAGGAATACTCTTAAAAAAAACCTGAAAATACTGTTAAACCCTTTTCCTATAAGTTGAAACAACTGCCCCAAATCTATTTCGTCCGAAGCGTTGGTGTTGTTGGGCGTATTACTTTCTGCCATTGTATCTTATGAATTAAATATTTGTTCTAAAATTCGGTCTGTAATCAAATAAGTAGGTTTTACCCCTGTGGTCCCCAATCCGCCTGAAGCTAATGTCCCTCCTGTTTCCAAAGGGTTATCCGAGGCATAATAGGCATACCGTACTTTTACATCCTCTCGAATACTCTTCCGTATTTTCGATGCCGATTGGATGGCTTTCTGATAATGTACCCCTTCCATTTCCAAACCTATGACATTCCAGGTGGACTTATGGAAAAACTTCAAAATATCCCTATTCTGCAATGAAGTACCCAAAACCGTAACCATTGCTCCTTCAAAAACCTCTAAACCATATCCTTGGAAATCCTTCGCACATAATTCATTCTTAAAAGGGTAATTATCCGAAGTGCCTTCAAATATATGTGCAGAAGGTATCATTAAATCACCTTTGCCCCCTTCCAAAATTCCAGCCTTGCCCATGATTGAAATCGAAGCAACATCCAAGAAAATATCCCCTTTTTGTTTGCTCTTATAAGGTTTCAACAACTCATCTATGGTTTCATAGGCTTGCTCCCCAAAGGCATAATCCATCACAAATATAACAGGTTTTTCTTCTTGTGGAAGTCCTTTTGGTAAATCGTAGCAACAGGCATCCTCCCCAATTTTTGCCAAATCGAAAATTTGAACATCAATATTGGTCCCCGTATGATCATCTATGGTGATCATCCCATTTTTTCTTGCAATATCACTCACTTTCTTTTGCAACAAATGATTCTCAGGTGAACTCAACGCTTTATAGATTTCCAATGAGCCGTCTTTCGGATATTCCTTGGCCAATGCCTTTTTGGCAAACAAGGAGTTCATTACGCTATGCATGTTCGCACTTATGATATGGATGGGCCGTGATAACAAGTCGTTTTTTGCCATGACCTCTTTGATCGTATTCGCCCAACGTTCCCCATGTATATGGTGCCCCAATCTTTCGCGTAACATCGAGGTAAAGGTAATCGCTCTTTTATTCCCCGTCACTTCTTCCTCTATAGCCAATTTACCCATCCAGTAAATGATATGAAGAAACTTTTCCGGTTCGGCCTTGGTGGCGAATTTTTTGTGGTATTCCAACACTTCCTCAAAGGGCCGGTTCAATATATTTGAGGTGTGGATCAATGCCACTTCACGTTCGGCCAATGAAAGTTTTTTCTTTTTAACCGCAGCTTCCAGTTTACCCCAATCACGAATGGTTTCATCCGTATCCTCTATAAGTACATGTTTACAGATTTTATGGGACTCAATAAACAAAAATGTAAGATGCGTAAGAATATCATAAATATCGGAACGCCCCCTGGTAATCTCGATATTCATCTGCTCGTCATCGATGCGATAACAATTTCTTCTTCTCTTTGGTGGAATTATCGGTGCAAAATGGGCCTTTCCGTACCCTTCATCCGAGGTAAGGTTTATAAACCTACATTGCTCAATGCCTTCTGGCAAACGCTCCAAAACATATACAAGTCCGTCAAGTTCTGCTTTCTCCTCGCCTATGGAACCATAAATCTCCGGGCGTAACTGCAATAAGGCATTCCTTAAGGTTTCCCCTGAAACCCCCATTGGTTTATAAAATCCGCGGTTGAACAGATGGCGCATCGTAATATACAAACGCTCAATGGCATTGGTGGATTCTTGCGCCCTAGTAGTTACTCTAGTATTTTTCATACAAAAATTTCAAGCAAAATTACAATTTAAATCTATCAATAATAAGTGGTGTATTAAAGTTCATGGTTGTGGCTACCCTTCTACCGCGAAGTGTGATAGCGCATCGGCCACTTTACGGTCATTGGCCAAACGTTGTACCTTGTTCTGTCCACCCAACTTTCCGACCGATTTCATATACTCCTGGAAACCACCATTCTTTATCGAACAAACCTTAAGGGTCTGTAAAATCTTACCATCGATCAAATCAAAATAATAGCTGTTTTGGGCCTGTAGGGAAGTATCCAGTATTTGAATGAATTTTTCCATATCCGAAGGTCGTTTTTCAAACTCGATGAACCATTCGTGATAGGGCAATTCGTTTTCGTTGGGGGTTATTTGTGGGGCCACCGTAAACTCATTGATACGTGCATCCGTCGCATGAACCGCCTTTAACATCGCTTCTTCCACTTCCTTGGCGATAACATGTTCCCCAAAGGCCGAAATAAAGTGTTTTATACGCCCCGAGACCATGATTTTATAGGGGTTCAATGAAATAAACTGAATGGTATCCCCAAGATTATAGGCCCACAATCCCGCATTGGTAGAGATAATCATCACATAATTAATCCCGACCTCTACATCCTTTAGGGTAAGTCGTTGCCTATCTTCATTAAAAAACTCATCGGCCTTTACGAACTCGTAAAATATCCCGGAATTCAAAAGCAACAACATCCCCTTTTCGGTCTGGGAATCCTGATAGGCGAAAAAACCTTCACTAGCGGGGAAAAGCTCTAAACTATCGACTTTTCTCCCGATCAGGTTTTCGAACTTGGCGCGGTAGGGTTCGTAATTCACTCCCCCATAAATGAACAATTGGAAGTTCTTGAACAGTTCACCGACCTTTTTTTGGCCTTTGGTATTCAATTTCTCAAAATACATTTGCACCCAAGAGGGTATCCCTGCAATGACAGTCATATTCTCTCTAATGGTCTCGTCTACAATGGCATCGACCTTGGTTTCCCAATCTTCTATACAATTGGTTTCCCAGCTGGGCAATCTATTTTTCTGAAGATAGCTTGGCACATAATGTGCGGAAATACCGGAAAGCCTCCCTAATTTAATACCGTTCTTTTCGTCTAATTCGGGGCTGCCTTGAAGAAAGATCATTTTTCCATCCACAAAATCCGCCTGCCCGGTTTCATCGATATAATTCAATATCGCATTCCTCGAGGCTTCCACTTGTTGTTTAATGGACACTTTTGTAATCGGAATATATTTTGCCCCAGAGGTCGTCCCGGAGGTTTTGGCAAAATAGATAGGTTTCCCTGGCCAAAGTACATCGGCATCCCCTGCCACTACTTTTTCCACATAACCTTTAAGCTCTTCGTAATCACGGATCGGCACATTTTTTACGAAATCGGCATGATCCTGTATTTTTTCGAAATTATGTTCTTTTCCAAAAAGCGTGTTACGGGCAGTATGTACCAGCTCTTGAAATACCGCATCTTGGGTTTCCAAAGGATTGTTTACCCATTTGGCTGTTTTTTTAGCGACTTGTTTTGCAAATATTTTGGCCGCGATGGACTTTAATGACATATTATTTAAAATCTATAAAATCAAGTGGATTTACTGGATTTCCATTATCCCATAATTCAAAATGCAAATGGGGCCCTGTGGTAAATTCCCCCGTATTGCCAACGGAAGCGATAACCTCCCCTGCCCGAACGATATCACCCTGCACCTTGCTCAATGAACCATTGTGTTTATAAACACTAAGAAGTCCGTCTTTATGTTCCAAAATAATGACATATCCGGTTTCCGCAGTCCATTCCGAAAAAATGACGATTCCACTGGCCACGGCTTTTATAGGGCTATCCTTAGGAGCGACGATATCAACCGCGAAATGCTTCTTCTCCCTGTCAAAAGAATCTGAAATTGATCCACTTAAAGGAGGAAACAGCACCAAACTGGATTTATCGCTATTTGTTTCGAATAAGTTATACTTGTCTTCCAAGGCTACCTCAGCCCGTAGTAGGGAATCTTCCTTAATCGGATGAAGATCAACACTGGAAGGATCTAATTTAAATTGTTCGAACAAAGAATCCCTATTGATCTCATTGTTTTCTATATCACCTCTAAGTACCTTTCTGATATTATCTAAATACTTATTGGTATAATTTAAGACGTTGACCAAAGAGTCCGTTTTATAGGTAAGTTCTGTAGCCTGTCTCTTTAATTTCGTGGATGAATATCCTGGAATGTATTCCCGAAGTGGCGTGAAGGCAATCAATAATATCGTAAAGCCAATTAAACCTATAATAAAAAGGGAACCCGAAACAAATACGTTTAACCGACTTAACTTAAAACTTATTTTTTCCTCAAATGTACTTTCATTAAGAATCACCAAGCGATACTTATGCAGTAGCTTTCTTTTGATAGCCTTTCTCTTTTTTACTTTTTTAGCCATTGTTCACAAAGATAAACTTAGAATTTAATTTTATGACCATCTTTAAAATTTATAATTGAACAAGATAGGGCAAAAACTCCCTCTAAATACGTTAATTTATCATTGTTGGTTTATACGCTTAACATTTCACTTTGAAAGTTTTAGGTGGGGTACCTTAGATATTTACCGGTTATTCGTGATCGAATATCAAATTTAACCAAGATTATCCCTGCCATATTTTTCCAACTTAATTATTCCCTAACAAAAAGTCAATCGCCGCGAACTGCCAATAATACTATGGTATAACACTCGTTTACGACAGATTTAATACTAATTGGTATAATATAGGTTTGATTACCATTCACCACCTTAAAATGCCTCATTGGCAAAGTTTTTATTTTATTAATCTTTATAAAGCACGTATTTAGGAATAAAAAAATGCCCCTTACGTTAATTTTAACAGCAAACTAATAAGTTTTTAGTACATTTGTTTTCCATAAAATCATATATTATGACAGCTTTACATATATTTTTGGCAATCGGCCCATGGCAAATAGCAATTGTTGTTTTTGCCGTTCTTCTTTTATTTGGCGGGAAAAAAATTCCAGAACTTATGCGAGGACTGGGAAGTGGTATAAAGGAATTTAAGGATGCTTCCAAGGAAGATGACAAGATTGAGGAAAACACCGAAAAGTAAACTTTTCGACATTATAATTTAAAACACCCTTGTATGGGTGTTTTTTTTGCTCCAAA
Organism: Maribacter polysiphoniae; assembly: GCF_003148665.1. GTDB lineage: Bacteria > Bacteroidota > Bacteroidia > Flavobacteriales > Flavobacteriaceae > Maribacter_A > Maribacter_A polysiphoniae. The sequence continues at coordinate 242,231 of NZ_QGGQ01000001.1, forward strand.
CCCAGCAAAATACTTAAGGGTATTTTCTAACTCCATGGCAAAACAATAGTTCCTTGGCTACCTCCTGATTAGAACCGAATTACCCCACCAACTGCCATTATACACCATTTTAAATGCCTAAATATTAGATGGCTATCGACGAAAAGCATCAATACACGACAAAAATCCCTCCTTTCACAACAAAAAATATTAGGTAAGGCCAAGAACGCCTAGTTTCGGTCACTAATCCATCATTGGATTCGATTACAACCAGACTAATCAAGACGAACTATAGTTTTTGCCCACATGAAATTCAATATAAACATCCTAGTTATTCCCTTCTTGCTGCTTTTTTGTTCTAATGTCGGGGCACAGACCGCTCCTTCAACAAAAACGATTCAAGAATACGGTGATCTAGCATCTTCAATTAGCACAGTAGAAAGCACCACGTCAAACAATTCCACGCTTTTTGAGGAAGCTGCGGAAAAAAATGATATTCCCCATCGGAAACTAACCCATTTAAACATAAAGGACGGGTACTATATTATTGCCGGTGTTTATTCAAAAAACAGAAATGCCAAAAAGGTGGTAAAAAAGAATAAGAACAAGGGATATGATTCAGGGTATATCCACAATCCCGAGAATAACCTCAATTATGTTTATCTAGCCCATTATACCGATTGGAAACCCGCAATTGACGCCTGTACGTCAAACTTGGAGGGACATTACAACAAATCCATATGGATCCTAAATAGTGCCTCGTCAACCCCTATCGAAAGCAATGCGCCAATTCCTATGGAGGATGTAACCTATGCCTTATTGGAAAGTCAAAAACCCGCTGATAATGAGTCTCACTCAGACCCCATAAACAAGAGTAAGTTAATTCAAAAGGCAGATAGTTATTTTGATAAAATGTGGTATGCAGAAGCGGCTGAATTATACGAACAGGCTTTAAGCAAGGGAGAAAAATACTATTCTTTTGAAATTATCCAAAAAGCAGGAGATGCCCACTATTTTAATACAGATATGGAAAAAGCCTATCACTGGTACAACATTTTGTATGAAAAATATGGTAAAGAAATGTCCGCTGATAATATCTTCAAGTATGCACACTCGTTAAAAGGGACAGGGAAATATGCCCGTTCTAAACGACTAATGAGGTTATATAATCGTAAGATGAAGGACCCCAATGCGACCATGGCCGATGCGACAAGCCAAAAGGCCTTACCCAACGAAGTCATCTTAGATGAATTAAGGAATACAAAACAGGAATTCGATATTCAGAATTTGGCCATAAACTCCAAATATTCAGAATTCGGTCCCATGTTCCACAACGAGGGACAATTGGTTTATTCCTCTGCGAACGATACTTCCATTTTTACAACTAGAAAGTACAAATGGAACAATCAGCCCTATTTAGACCTATATGTGGCTAAATTGAATGAAGAATCACAGGAGCTCAAGGATGCCCTGAAATTTTCAAAAGCGGTCAACACAAAGTATCATGAAGCGACCGTTACTTTCTCCCCTGATAATGAAACCATGTACTTTACCCGTAATAATTATGGTAAGAAACTGAAAAGGGACAATAAAGGTGTAAACCACTTAAAAATATATAGATCGAAGAAAATCGATGGGGAATGGACAACAGCTACCGAGGTGCCCTTCAATAGCGATAATTATTCCACAGGTCACCCTGCTTTAAGTCCTGATGGCAAAAAACTATATTTTGTGTCGGATATGCCTGGAAGTATAGGCCAAACCGATATTTTCGTGGTCGATGTACTCAAAGGAGGCCAGTTTTCAGAGCCCAGAAATCTAGGGCCTGGCATAAATACTGAAAGAAAGGAAATGTTTCCTTTCATCAGCAACGAAAAATTATATTTCTCCTCGGATGGCCATGTCAGTCTTGGCGGATTGGATATTTTTGAGGCAGCTATTGATGACGAGGGTGGTTTCATGGAAGCAAAGAATTTAGGTCAACCGATCAATAGTAAAAAGGATGATTTTTCCTATATCATTAATGAAGAGAACCAAAAAGGATTCTTTGCCTCCAACAGAATGGGCGGTAAAGGGGATGATGACCTATATTCCTTTAAAAGATTGAAAATCGAGGAAGTTCCTGAAAATCTGAATGCAATAGCAGGGGTAATCACCGAACTGGTAACAGGGGATGTAATGCCAAAAACATTGGTGACCTTGCTCGATGAGAATAACATTAAACTAAAAGAAATGGTCGCGAATGAGGATGGCAGTTTCTTGTTTGAAGATCTTGAAGGAAATACCAAGTACACTATAAAAGTAACAGCCAATGATTACTTCGAAGAAACAGTTGCGGTTTCCACCGAGGAAAACCAAATGGTCAATACTGAAGTTGCCATGCGCCGATTAAAGGAAATGATCGCTGTCGAAGATGGTATTCGTAAGTTGAAAACCGAAATGATTTATTTTGATTTCGACAAGTCCTATATAAAATCCGAATCGGCCAAAGAACTTGATAAATTGGTACAGGTGATGACCGAATATCCTAAAATGGTAATTAAAATCGAATCACATACCGACTCCAGAGGTAAGCGGGCCTATAACAAGTATCTGTCCGATAAACGTGCCAAATCAACAAGGGACTATATCATATCCAAAGGAATAGATGCCAGTAGGATACAAAGTGCCATTGGATATGGAGAAGAAAAATTGATCAATGAATGCGACGGTACGGTGAGGTGTACTGAAGCCTCCCATTTACTTAACCGTAGATCCGAATTCATTATTGTAGCTATGTAGACCTACCCCCAATCAGAAATTTTCCAAACCGTGAATCCTTACCAGTTCACGGTTTTTTTATACCCTACCACGACATACACAACAATCTAAGTGCCATTTACAACAAAACCAGCCCTAAATGATACTTAATAAACTGATTATCTGTTGTATATAGAACCAAACACTTTTGTTTAACCTAAAACCAACCCACATGAAAAACGTATTATTAATTAAAGAGATTTATTTGGAAGCCTTTCGGAATTTAGGACATGCCCTACTCAAATCTTATTTCAAGGCCTTTTCCTGGTTCTGTATCGCCAGTTACATTGTAATGCTATACGCATTCATATTTAGGGTGTCTACAGGCTTCGCTTTCGATTAAATTGGCATATCCAACCAACCAACCATGGAAATGCGCTCATAAGGGCGCATTTTTTTTATTTACGTAAATAAGCCTAAAATTATACAGAGGTCATTTAACGTTAATATTTACCGTTCATGGGAAGAACATAATTTGGTTTTATTCCTCATCTAATAAAAGGGTATTTCAGCCCTTTTTTTTTATTCCTTAGTCCTAAATAGGGACTTTAGCGCCATTCACTAATAAAAACCAATGGGCGTATGAACAAATTATTACTTTTGAAGGAGATTTATTTTGAGGCATTTAGAAACTGGAGTAGTCTGTTTTTTAAAAAATATTTTAAGGTTTTTTCCTGGTTCTGTTTTGCTTTAATCGTACTTGCAATTTATGCATTTGTATTTAGGGTATCCACAGGATTTAGTTTTAGCAATTTATAAGGAACCGATATCAAACAAAAAAGCCCTGAAACTTAACGTTTCAGGGCTTTTTGATTTTAACCGTTAGGTTATTCCTTGAATCGCAATGTTTTCATGATGGCTTCGAGCTCGAACATGGAATCGCGTTTCTCCGTAGATGGAGCAAAAGTGAAACCTTCTACCACCATTTTCCGATTGTGCTCTTTATCGTTTACGATATAGGTTATGAACGGTCCGGCCATAGGATAGTTTTTAATATCCCATAGACCCCGTACCTCCGCAGCCTTGTTTCCTGCAATTTCAGAAGGAAATACCGAAGGGGAGAATGCCGGTTCAGTGCGCATATGGGTCCTTTTACCAGGAACATCAGGTCCGGGAATATAAAGGCTGCCAATAGAATCACGCATACGGACAATATCCTTCACAAAAGTGGAATCGACAGAAAAACTATTCCAAGGCATCGTATAGGCTATTATGTTCATCGTGCCTTTTTGAATCTGCCTTTCGTACCATACAAAATTATCCTCAGACTTTACTACCTTGTAGACCGAAGGTATATTCAGGTTTACACCAAACTTATCCTGTAAGTCCTTTTCCTTATTCAAAGACTTTAAAAAGCGCTGTTGTGCCTCTTTTAGTTCGAGTTCTTTGAATGTACGAATGAATTCCGGGGCTTTCTCCTCTATATTCTCTATAATCTCATCATCGGTTGTTCCCTTGATAACCGCTACTTTCTGGGGTTGGGAATACATATTGCTTTTGACGTGCGCGAGGTTCAAGGTGTCTTTTTGCACATAGAGCACGTTTCTACTATTTCGTACGGAGCCTGAAAATACTTCGGGTGGAATCTGTGTAATGGAAAATATAGGTTCATCCATTGTCAAACCCAAGGACGATGCGGCAAAATACTCCCTTACCTTGTCACCGACCTTTGACTTCCATGTCTGATTGTCAATTACAACTATCAATGAGTTATACGCTCCAATAGAGCTAGGTAAGTAATTTTTAGTACCGCTCTCTTTGCAGGAAATAATCATTACAAAAAAAAGGGCGAACAATAACTTAAAGTGTTTCATGGGATTTTTTGTTTACGATGAACAATTGCACAATTTCAATTTCGTGCCAGGTTTTAGATTGTTACCACTAATACCGTTCCATTCTCGTAAATTTTCGATACTAATTCCTGGATATTTTTGTGAAATGGTCCATAATGAATCACCACTTTTCACCGTATGTATTTTCGATGCCGGTACCTTTGACGTGCTGGCAACTGTTTTAGCGCCTTTAGAAGCGCTTTTCGAAGCAATTACAGGATTCCGTGTGAATATGGTCAAACGTTGGCCAATCCTAAGGTTATTGCTCCTTAAACCGTTCCACCGCTTGATCTGGCTAACACCAACACCATAACGCGCTGCTATTTTCCCCAAATAATCCCCACTACGTACCTTATACCGTATACGGTCATCAGCCTTTACCAACTGTGGCAAGGGGGATTCCTGGCTTTTAAGCTGCTCTTTCACATGGGCATAAATGGCCTCTTCATTCGCCACGAATTTACCCATATCCGCCCTTGGTAACCTAAGGGTATATTCCTTTCCTTCCACATAAGGAATGATATTCAGTTTATAGGAGGGGTTCAATACTTTCAATTCCTCCACGCCAATACCTACCAATTCCGAGATTTGGTCAAAAGAAATCAAACTTTTAACATGTACGGTATCCGTCTCAAAATAGTTCCGATCCACTTTTTTGGCCTTTAAACCATGTTCATCAGCATATTCCAACAAATACATCGTGGCCAAAAAAGCAGGGACATAACCCGCGGTTTCACGTGGAAGGTTTCTACGGATGTTCCAATAGTTCTTATATCCCCCAGACCTTCGAATGGCCTTGTTTACATTACCGGGTCCTGAATTATAGGCTGCCAATGCCAAATCCCAATCTTCGAAAATACCATAGAGTTTGGATAAGTATTTACAAGCTGCCTCAGTGGATTTAATAGGGTCGCTGCGTTCATCGACATAGCTGTTTACATCCAGTTTGTACATTTTACCTGTACCGTACATGAACTGCCATAGCCCTGTTGCTCCTACACGGGATCTTGCTCTTGGATTCAATGCCGATTCCACAATGGCCAAATATTTCATTTCCAATGGAATGTCATATTTATCCAACTGTTCCTCGAACATGGGAAAATAAAATTGGCTCGCCGTCAACATCCGTTCTATAAATCCTCGCTTACGAACCAGGAATGATTTGATCACATTCTCCAAAGATGGATTGTAGGCAACATTGAAAGGTGTTTTTTGGTTCAACCTTTCCAATCGCAATTTAAGGGTATCTGTATTAAGGGTATTTTCAACAACCGTGGTCGTATCCAATTCGGATACCATTTCGTACATTTCATCAAAAAGCGCGGCACTTTCGTACAACTCCTTCATCCAAAGGCTATCGTACTTGGCTGCAATGTCAAGATCCTTTAAATCATAGGACTTCTTGTCTCCTATCGTAACAACCGGTAAGCTATTATCGTGAATCGCATTGGATGTTTTGAGGGGTTCCATTTGTTCTACCCCTTCCATATCCTTGGCAAGTGAATCCAAGGGAATATCCTTGGCCTCAACGATTTTAGCTTGTTCTTCCGAAGTGTGGTTCGCTTCTTGGGAGAATACCGAAATATTCATAAAAACAACCAAAAACAGGTTCAACCACAAAAATTTATATGAATACATAGGACATTCTTTAGTTATAGGGAACTAACGAAAATCGCATTTTTTTCTGAAAGAATAAAATTTAAAACCTTAAAGTATCGAATCCTACCAGAGTCCCGTTTATCGATAACGCCTTTAATCCTCTAATATTGCAGCGATTCCGGGCAATGTTTTTCCCTCAAGGCTTTCTAACATGGCCCCTCCTCCGGTTGAAACATAACTCACTTTATCCTGGAAACCAAATTGCTTGACCGCAGCCACGGAATCACCTCCCCCTACAAGGGAAAATGCCCCATTTTGGGTCGCTTCATCGATAAAGTTACCGACACTGATGGTACCCTTCGCGAATTTCTCCATCTCAAAGACGCCCACAGGACCATTCCATAAGATCGTTTTACTCTTCAAAATTACCTCCTTGAAGATTTCAAGTGTCTTTGGACCGGCATCCAACCCTTGCCAACCATCAGGGATCTTATCTACATCCACTACCTGTGTATCGGCATCATTGCTGAAGTCGTTCGCAGCCAATACATCAACAGGAATATGAACTTGTACCCCTTTAGCCTTGGCTTGTTCCAAGATGCTCAATGCCAAATCCATTTTGTCATCCTCACAAATTGAATCCCCAATCGTACCACCTTGTGCCTTAACAAAAGTATAGGTCATACCACCACCTATGATAAGGTGATCTACCTTGTCAAGGATGTTCTCTATAATGGTTATTTTAGAGGATACCTTAGCACCACCAAGAATGGCCAATACAGGTTTCTCCCCGGTGCGCATCACCTTCTCGATAGATATTATTTCTTTGGCCAACAAATACCCGAAGCATTTTAGACCTGGAAAGAATTGGGCAACTATCGTTGTAGATGCATGTGCCCTATGTGCTGTTCCGAAAGCATCGTTGACATAAATATCACCTAGTTTTGACAACTGTTTTGCAAACTCCACATCTCCCGATGTTTCCTCACTATGAAAACGAAGGTTTTCCAAAAGAAGGACTTCCCCCCCTTTTAATTCGGCAACTGCCTCTTCGGCTTTCGAACCAACGCAATCATCAACGAATTTTACTTGTACCCCGATAATCTCGGAAACCTTTCCACAGATATGTTTTAGGGACATGGCGTCGTTAGGTTGACCTTTGGGTCTGCCCAAATGACTCATTAATACCGCACTACCACCATCTTCCAATATCTTGATTATTGTTGGTTTTGCGGCTTCAATCCTATTCGTATCGGTTACATTGAATTCCGCATCCAATGGGACGTTGAAATCAACTCGTATCAATGCTTTTTTCTGGTCAAAATTAAAATCGTCAATCGTCTTCATGGTAGTATGCTTTAGTAGTGTGCTTAAAATGAAATGCAAATGTAAAGATTTATAAGGTTCTTAAAAAAATAGGGCACCATAATTTCATGTGTTTCGATGCATTTAATTACTTGGACAAAAGATCTATCTTTGAACCATGCTGTTCAAAGAAATTTTAGGCCTGACCCATATTAAGAACCATTTGGCCTCAAGTGCCAATGCGGGTCGTATTCCGCATGCCCAATTGTTTATAGGACCAGAAGGATCTGGCACCTTGCCAATGGCCATAGCTTATGCCCAATATATTATTTGCGGTAACCAAAATGGGGAGAACAATGGGCAAAATCAAGTATGTAACACCAAGTGTGATTCCTTTTCCCACCCTGACATGCATTTTGCCTTTCCCGTGGCGAATTCTGACAAGGTAAAAAGCCATGCCGTTAGTAACCACTACATGGAGGAATGGCGAAAATTCATCAAGGAACAACCTTATGGGAATCTTTTCGATTGGTACCGATTGATCGGTATTGAAAAAAAACAGGGGCAAATCGGTGTCGATGAGGCTTTTGACATTGTCAAAAAACTTTCCTTAAAATCGTATGAGGGAGGTTATAAGGTGATGTTGATCTGGATGGCCGAAAAAATGAATACCGCGACGGCGAATAAACTTTTAAAACTTATTGAGGAGCCTCCAGACAAAACGGTTTTCCTTTTGATCGCCCAAAATGAGGAACAGATCATACAGACCATTAAATCGCGATGCCAGATTTTGAATTTTCCGCCTTTGAGCGAAGAAGCCATTGCCAAAGGACTGGAAGCCAAGGGTTTATTACGGGAGGAAGCGTTACTCCTAGCGAATGAGGCCAATGGAAATTTTAACAAGGCCTTGGATTTAATGAATAGGGATTCCGAGGATTTGGTCTTTGAAAAATGGTTTGTACAATGGGTACGAAGTGCTTTTAAAGCCCGGGGCAACAAAGCTGTTATCCACGAACTGATCCTTTGGGCCGAGGAAGTTGCAAAGACCGGCAGGGAAACCCAAAAGAAATTCCTACATTATTGTATAACGGTGATGCGTCAGGCCATGCTCATAAATTTCAATGTTAAGGAATTGGCTTTTATGCGTATGCATATAGATGGATTTAAATTGGAAAAATTCGCTCCTTTTGTACATGAGAATAATATTTTGCCATTGGTTGCTGAGTTGGAAGAAGCCATCTACCATATTGAACGTAACGGGAACTCGAAAATAATACTAACGGATCTTTCGATTAAATTGACCCGGTTGTTACATATCAAAGCATCACCTTATCTGGACCAGAACCCATCTTGAACAATTTGTAAATGAAACTACTACTGCACAACATCACGGAAATACTTCTCTTATTGTTTTTGGTAATAACCTTTATTCAAAGTGGACTTGACAAGCTAACGGATTGGTCCGGCAACCTATCGTGGTTAAAGGGCCATTTTGAAAAAACCCCTTTAAAGAATGTTGTGCCTTTGCTGTTAGGTATTATATTGGTATTGGAAGTTGTCGTGGGCATCCTATGTTTTATGGGCATCTATCAGTTCGCTACCATCGGAGAAAGTGAATTTGCTTTCTACGGAGCGATCCTATCCTGTATCGTATTACTGATGTTACTTTTCGGACAACGTGTGGCCAAGGATTATGACGGTGCAAGAACGATTGTCATCTACTTTATGCCTACCATATTCCTGGTTTACTTACTTCAGTCCTAAAACAAAAAAACCCCGACTACACAGTCAGGGTTCCTAGAAATAAATATCAAACAATTTATTTTTTATACTTGTCGTTAAGGATCTTTGTGATTTCCTCAGTAAGATCATTGGCATCCTTTCCGTACAATACACTACCGCCGTCACCGCCGCCAAGAATATAGGAATATGAATTGGCTTCACCATAAGCCCTGATCTCTTCTTTGACCTTGGTTACCAAACTGTCCATATCGGTTTGACCTGCCATTTGTAGTTGTTGTTCTTCTTGTTGAAGTTGTTGCCCAATGAACTGCCCTTTTTGTTGAAAAACACCATACTCCTCTTGGGCTTTTTGCTGTGACATTTTTTGTGCCTTTACTTGAAATGCTTGTGCCTCCAATTGAAATGCTTGGGTAATACTATCTTTCTTTTTACCGAAAGCTTCCAATTTGTTTTTGTATTTGGCCTCAATATCGGTTTTCTCCTGGTAGTCTTCCATCAACTTGACATTATCGACAAATCCAATTTTCTCTTGTTGGCAAGATACCATTATCAATACCACAGCTGCCATTACTAATTTTTTCATTTTGTATAATTTAAATTCCCGCTTAAAAAAGGTTGGTTTTTTGAATTGGGCAAAAATAGGAAAGCTTTTTAGAACTTTTACTTTAATTATATAATTTGTGAATTTATCGCACCCCATGTATTTAGCCTTCAAAAATGTGCACCATCCTTCAATTTTTATTGTATAAGTTATATCTATGGATTTATGTTGTTTTGATTTATAAACTCTATTGGTTTTGACCCTCTAAAACAAGCGTACAGCGCAATAAACAAAATCGAACACCCAGTAACACCCTTGTGTCTAAAAGCGCTGCCAAAAAGCCTTAAAATAAGTTTTATTGCCTTTTAAGGATATAAATATGGGAAGAATACTCCCGGCTACCCAAGGCTTTTAAATTGGACCACAATCCAACCGCAAACGCCCTCACATAATTTTGGTTTCCCGTTTTATATTTTTCAGAAAGCAATGAAACATAAAAGGAATCAAAAAGCATGGGCTTCACCTGAACGACTTTCATACCTTGTTTGCCAAATAACTTTTCAATGGACATTTTGGAAAAATGCCAAAGGTGTCTTGGTACATCATAAGCCGCCCAGAATTCTTTATAGTGTTGCGCATCATAGGATTTGAAATTAGGGACAGCGACAACAAGTGTTCCATCTTCGGAAAGTACCGAAACCAAATTTTTGATCTGTTCCTCCAGATTTGGCAAATGCTCTAAAACATGCCAAAGGGTAACCACCCCATAATTCTTTTCCAAAACAGCATCCAAATCGGAATTCAATTCCACCCCTTTTTCCGCTGCCCTATTCCGGGCATCCAGGTTGGGCTCCACACCTTCAACGTGCCAATTGTTTTTTTGGGCCTTTAAAAGAAAATCACCGGTCCCTGCACCAACATCCAATAAGGTTCTATTTCCACTACTGTACTTTTCTATAAGTGCCACCTTTTTATGAAGGCTGTACTTTTTTACCCGTTGATAAAGTTTTTCCACTACGGTTTCTTTGGCATCAGTATGTGAAATATAGTTTTCACTTTTATAATACACGTCCAAATTTTTGGGCTGTGGTTGGGTAGACAACATCTGCAACACGGAATCATGAACAAGTTCAAAATCCTCCCCCGTAACAGAATAATCCTTAGTTTTTAAATATGGTTTCATTATAATTGTGCGTAGACAAATATTCGTTTTTAAGATCTCGAAGATACTTTAAAACCATTTCACGTGAAAGCGAATCGATATGTAAACAATCCTTTTCCAAATCACTGTAAACCTCTATCGCAATATACCAATGACCCTTTCTTGAAACGGTATTGTCCTCATCCGAAAAGATGGAATCCATGTCATCATTGCCCAAAGCGGCATTTACAAACACATCCATTACCACAGGAAAAAGGTTCAAGGCTTTATCCGAAATTTCCACTTCATAAAATGAAAAAAAGTACTGTTCCCCCTCAATGGCAAAAGGAACATCATCATAAACATTTTCATTATCCAATGCAAACTTGGTGTCCACAAAATTATAGAACCCATTGGCTTCCTTGGGGTCCTCGAAAACAAACATTTCCCTTTTTGGCAATGTTCTTTGGAAAGACTTACCACGGGTAATTCTGTAATCATCAATATCAGGCGCAATTCGTAAAGGGATGCATGAAGTAAAAAACAAAACAAGCAATACTCCAGAAAAAACAATTCTCATTTCAATGTTTTGATTACCTCTAGACCTATCAAAAATCAAGCCATTCCAATCGTTGGCCTGACCAGGAAAACAACAACACAAACAATAAAATGGACTAGGTGATTCTATTTAAATCTTTAATTGTTCCACGTGGAACAATTTGTGCTCACCTTCCCATATACACCAAAAGCACACTGATATCCGACGGAGAGACTCCACTAATGCGCGAGGCTTGTGAGATGGTAACAGGCCTAATGGCCTCCAATTTTTCCCGCGCTTCAAAGGAGAGCGATTTCAATTTCCTGTAATCGAAATTATCAGGGATTTTGACATTCTCCAGGCGATGCAATTTATCCGCATTGTTCTTTTCCTTCTCAATATATCCAGCATACTTAATTTGGATTTCAGCCTGCTCCATTTCTTCCCTTCCCAAATCATTCTCGGCTACATAATCAGAAACAGATTTTAATTCCATCATATGCTCCATAGTAACATTTGGCCTGGAAAAAACTTTGAACATTTTATCTGATTGCTTAACCAAGGATGAATTAACACGGTCCAAAATAGGATTAATATCCTCTGGAATCACACTGGTTTTCTTAAAGAAAGAAACCAATGCAGCAGATCTACGTTCCTTTTCTTCCCTACGTTTTAAACGATCTTCAGAAGCCAAACCTATGGCATAACTCTTCGGCGTTAAACGTAAATCAGCATTATCCTGGCGCAAAAGAGTCCTATATTCCGCTCTAGAAGTAAACATCCGATATGGTTCTTCCGTTCCCTTTGTAATCAAATCATCGATAAGGACTCCAATATAAGCCTCATCCCTTTTTAAAATAAATGGCTCTTTTTCGTTTAATTTTAAGTGTGCATTTATACCTGCCATCAAACCCTGGGAGGCTGCCTCTTCATATCCCGTAGTGCCATTGATCTGTCCCGCGAAATACAAATTTTCGACAAGTTTTGTTTCTAAGGTATGCTTCAATTGGGTGGGTGGAAAGTAATCGTATTCTATGGCATACCCTGGTCTAAAGAATTTCACTTTTTCAAAACCTACAACTGACCGAAGTGCTTTAAATTGCACATCTTCTGGAAGCGATGTGGAGAAACCATTGACATAAACCTCAACCGTATCCCAACCCTCAGGTTCTACAAATAATTGATGACTGTCCTTATCGGCAAATCGATTGATCTTATCCTCAATAGACGGACAATAACGAGGTCCAATACTTTTAATTCGACCATTGAACATCGGAGAGCGATCAAAGCCTTCCTTCAATAGATCATGAACCAAGGTACTCGTATGACTCATATAACAATCCCGTTGTTCTGTAAGCACAGGTGTGTCCAAATAAGAAAATTTCTCTGGAATGGCATCCCCAGGTTGGACAATCATTTTGGAATAATCCAAAGAGCGACCATCAACCCTGGGTGGTGTACCTGTTTTCATTCGACCACTTTCAAAACCTAATTTCGTAAGTTGTTCGGTTATTCCCGTAGCCGCCTTTTCCCCGGCCCGACCACCGCCAAATTGTTTGTCCCCGATATGGATTAAGCCGTTTAAGAAAGTACCATTGGTCAACACCACAGCTTTACCTCGAATATCAATACCCAAGGAAGTCTTAACCCCAACCACTTTGTTCCCTTCCAACAACAAGCCTTGAATCATCTCCTGATAGAAATCAACATTTGGAGTACGTTCCAAAGCCAATCGCCATTCTTCTGCAAAACGCATTCGGTCACTTTGTACCCTAGGGCTCCACATTGCAGGACCTTTGGATTTGTTAAGCATTTTAAACTGTATGGCGGACTTGTCAGAAATGATTCCACTATATCCTCCTAAGGCATCTATCTCCCGAACAATTTGTCCCTTAGCAATTCCGCCCATAGCAGGATTACAAGACATTTGTCCAATGGTTTGTAGGTTCATCGTAGCCAATAAGGTTTTAGAACCCATATTCGCAGCAGCTGCAGCAGCCTCCGCCCCGGCGTGACCACCTCCTACAACTATAACATCATATACTTCTCCAAACATAACTTTACATTTGTTCCACGTGGAACAATTTAATTTTTTCTTCTTCCTTAGTCCGCATCATCTTTATATCCTCTTCATTCTTATCATTATAATCCATGATGTGTAAAAGACCATGGGACATAACACGCAATAATTCCATTTTAAAAGACCCCTTAAAAGAATCGGCATTCTCTCTAACACGTTCTATGGAAATAAAAATATCAGCGCTAATGATATCTCCATTTCTATAATCAAAGGTGATAATATCAGTATATGTATCGTGATATAAATATTGCTGATTTACGTTTAATAAGTACTCGTCATCACAGAAAATATAATTAATATCCCCTACCTCAAAAGACTCAGTTTCTATCACCCTATTTATCCAATGGATATACTTGGGTGCTGATTCTAACTTAAAATTCGTTTCATAGAAAATATTAATCATCCTTTTCGAAATATTCCTTAACCTTAATTTGAAAATTTTGGCGCAAAGGTAATGCTTGTCTATTTAATATTTCGGTGTCGTTCCTATAATTGTCCAGTATACTAGGCCGACTTAATATGGGGTTTTTGAAAGTATCTAGATTAGAATTACTTTTCCTTTCAGATTTTTTTCCCTTCGTAAGCGCAGCATCCTCCAATTTCAACAATTCGTGTTCAATGTTATTGATTTTGTTTAGTGCCCTATTGGTAACACCATTTTCTATCAGGTCATTCTCAAAATCCTCCATTTGTTTCAACAACTTTTCTCCTAATTTTCGATCATCATTATTGATCATGTCATTTAACTGCTTTCCTAATTCCTGTCTTAGGATTTGCTGTTCCTTATAAATCTCATAGATTTCCTTTAAATCGGATTCACTCATTCCCGAACCACTATCCGGCCCCTTGCCATTGGCACCAGAACCTTTATTATTTTCCTGTGTGTCTCCCTTCCCATTTCCATCACCTATACCATTATTCCCGGAATCACCATCTTCCCCTTGTTCACCTTTTCCTTTCTCTCCAGCATTCGGTTTAGATCCCTTAGAATCGCCTAAGCCATTTAACTTTTCCTTTAAACTACCTTGGCCTTTAATAATATCCGGTAATTGAAAGCCCTTTTCCCCTTTTCCCGATCCTGAACTAGGCATCATACTTTGTTGCATGTTATCCAAAATATTGGCAAGAAAATCCGCTAAACCATTACTTGCATTCAATACATACTTTTGATAGGATACACCTTGATACATCTGGTTTTCAGCAATACTCTCCAAAGACTTATCAATATTATAATATACTTCAGTGATCTGTTCATTAACATATTCAGATAACTCTGCTCTTCGCAACGACAATGAAAACAAACTATCATCAATATGTTCAAAGAGCCTTCTTAACTCATGCTGCTTTTTGATGGTACCTGAAAAATCGGCAATTTCAAGATCCGATTCTTCCAACACATCAAACAACTTTTCTTGTTTAAAAGAAAATATAACCAGATTATCCAGAATTTGTCTAAGCATTTCGGCATCCTCCGTAATGGTAGAACCATCTCCGGATTCGGATGTGGAAGCGCTTAACTTTTCGGACATTTCTTTCATTTTTTGAGCAGCCGATTTTTGTTTGTTCTTAATATCATTGTCTTTTTGAGGATCGGAAGCTTTATCATCCCCACTTCCCGCTTGCTTTTCGATTTCTTTTAGTGCATCTTGTTGGTCTTCTTTGATGGATTTCTCCTTTTCTTTATCAATATCAAATGACAAAGGTTTCTTCAAATTTTCATTATCCTTTTGAAGTTCTTCCAATTCATCCATCACCTCTTCAAACCCTTCATTCAATTCCTCCTGACTTTTTTGTTGTAATGGTAATTCCCTTTCCTCCTCAGATAACGTTTCTTGTTTTTCTGCCAATTTATTAAGATCACTAGCTAACTGAGCCGCTTTTTCAGTTACATAATATCTTTTGGTTAGTTCCAACAACTGTTCAAGATTGCGTTTGCCATTCTGTTGTTTTTTACCCAATTCCTCCAATCGTCGACTGAGTTCCTCCTTATCTATTTTATCTGCAATCTTTTTAAGCTCCTCCAACAACCGCTCATTCTTTTTGGCTTCCAATTCCTGGCGTTCCAAACGTTCTTGAAGCAGTTTATTACGTTCATTATTATCAGAAGACTTCTGTAAATTATCTTTTAACTGATCACTGAACTTCTGCATCAATTGCTCTTGTTGTTCCTGCTTATTTAAAAAATCCCTGATTTCATTTTGATCATTGAAATTCAGGATATTCTTTTCCTTTTGTACTTTGTTAATTCTTTCGAGTACTTTATCCTGTTCCTCCAACTTATCCAAGGTTCGGTCCATATTCTTAATAATGGCCTCTTGATCTTCAAGTGCTTTCTTTTCCAATTCTGACTGATTCAACAAACGGGATTCAAAAACGTTACTTGAAACCATCTTACCCCCATGAATGGCATCATTGTCAACAACCCTAAAAAAATATTGATAGTCCACATTTTCCTTTAAATCCAAACCAGAAGGAAAAGTATAATAAAACTGGTGGAAATTAGTTTTCGGTTTGCTAAGAATCAAACTTTGTGAAGATTGATCCTTCCCTTTTTCAAACCAAACCACCTCAACACGATTGAGTCCATAATCATCGGAGGATTCACCAACGAAATACGATTGATTCGGATTCAAGCTATCCAAAACCTGCTCTACTTTAATTTTAGGATAAGTATCCTTTTTAACGGTCAGGACAAAACTTAATTTTTCGTAATCGGTAACATTCTTATTGGAAGATGTAATTTCATACTCATAAGTATTATAGATATGATTGGACAACATAAAACCTTCAGGGGAACCACTGAAATTCCAAACGGTATCTTTATCGATCATGTGTACTTCCTCCGTATTATTCCCGATGATCTTCCATGTCGCCAAGGTTCCTTCCGGTACTATTGCATTCCCGGTACTTTTAAGAACCTCATCCTGAAGATATAAATATGCCGGGTACTTGAACCTAACTTGAAAATTTTGGATTTTGGGTGTCTTTAACACATTTAAATGATACATCTCCGAGGCTACATCACCGGAAAAAAATTGAAAATCACAACTTTCCAATGGAGGTGAAAAGGTATGTTGGAATTCATTATTATCTTCCTGAAGAATAAGCTCCTTTCCATTTATCCTAATAAATACAGCATCTGGACGTACATCCCCTTGGGTAGTGACCTTAATCGTATACGATTTATCTTCCAAAACATTAAGGTCCCTTGTTATAAGTTCAAAGGAAAATGGAGCTGGTGGGGCATAAGCCAAATCATAATTTACCACCCTGGTATACGTACTGAAAAAAGAACCCCAATTACCACTTAAATAAATCAATCCCACCAAGAACAAGGGTACTCCAAAATACTTTATATACTTTAAATTCTCCTTGAAATCTATTGCTTGTGTAAAAGGAACCGGTTTTAAAACTTTAGATCTCTGTTCTATACTTGCCAGTAATAATTCCGATTGGTTTTTATCCTCTTCCAAATCCAAAAGATTCAATAACTTATCTGCAACATTAGGAAAATGTTTCCCTATTAAACGAGAAGCCTCTTTGCTCGTTATTCCCCTTTTAATTCTAAAAATATAAAGTATAGGAACAAAAATAAACCGGTAAAATAAAAAACCCGTCAAAATCAAAAAACAGAAAAATAGTATCGCACGTCCGGTGGAATTCAACCAAAGGAAATATTCGACACCCAAGACCATCAACAAAAATAAAACACCCATGACCACAAAAAGAAGAACTCCTTTGATCAACTCCTTGGTATAATACTTCTTAGAGAAATCATTTAACTTATCCAATATGTCATTATAGGCCTGCAAAATCCAATTAATTTTAAGCCAAGATAATTTATATCTTGTATTTGTGCATCAAATTCTTGTTAAAAGGCCATAAAACATAATGTATTCAGTAGATTAACCCCCTTGGGTGCTTCGAGGTATTGACTTATCTTTGCTCAAAAATAAACCAGTCGATGAGTTCAAAAGTCAGAGTTAGATTTGCCCCCAGTCCAACAGGACCATTACATATTGGTGGAGTAAGGACCGCATTATTCAATTATCTTTTCGCCAAACGATTAAAAGGTGACTTCATTCTTCGAATAGAGGATACCGATCAGACAAGGTATGTTGAAGGTGCTGAAAAATATATTATAGAAGCTTTGGAATGGTGTGGTTTACCCTATGATGAAGGTCCAGGTAAGAACGGTGGTTTTGGACCCTATCGCCAAAGTGAACGTAAACATATATATAAGGAATACGCTGAGGAATTAATATCCAAGGGTCACGCCTATTACGCGTTTGACACTTCTGAGGAATTAGACGGCCATCGTAAAGATCACGAAGCCAAGGGAAAGACCTTCATATATAATTGGCACAATAGACTGAAACTGACCAATTCTTTGTCGCTCACTCCAGATCAAACCAAAGCAAGATTAGACGCTGGGGAGGACTACGTAATCCGTTTTTTGACCCCCCAAGACCAAAAGTTGCACTTAACCGACATCATTAGGGGAGACATTGAGATTGATACGAATATCCTGGATGATAAGGTTTTATTCAAAAGTGATGGTATGCCCACGTATCATTTAGCCAATATCGTAGATGATCATTTAATGAAAATTACCCATGTCATTCGTGGAGAGGAGTGGTTACCTTCTTTGGCTTTACACCAAATGCTTTACACCTCCTTTAATTGGGAAACACCCCAATTTGCCCATTTACCCCTAATCATGAAACCGGTCGGCAAAGGAAAATTAAGTAAGCGAGATGGGGACAAGCTCGGTTTTCCCGTCTTCCCTTTATCATGGAATGATTCCGTAGGTTACCGTGAAGCCGGATATTTTCCGGAATCCGTAGTCAACTTTTTGGCCCTACTGGGTTGGAATCCCGGTACCGAACAAGAACTATTCAACCTACAAGAACTTATAGACCAATTCAGTCTTGAGCGTGTACATAAATCAGGAGCCCGTTTCGACCCCGATAAAACCAAATGGTATAATCACCAATACCTACAACAGAAACCAGATAGTGAATTGGCCTCCTTATTTCAGCCAGAATTAATTGAACGGGGCATTTCCGAGGAGCTTGTACATTTGGATTACCTTGAAAAGGTAGTATGCTTAATCAAGGAACGCGCGAATTTCGTTTCCGATTTTTGGGAATTAAGTGACTATTTCTTTGAAGCTCCGAAAACATACGAAGAAAAAGCGGTTCGTAAACAATGGAAAGAAGATACTCCCAAACTCATGGCAGATCTTATAACCGTGCTCGAAAGTATATCCGATTTTTCATCTGAAAATGTCGAAAATACCGTGAAACAATGGATTACTGATAAGGAATTATCTTTCGGAAAAGTAATGCCCCCTTTACGTTTAATAATTGTCGGTGCTATGAAAGGCCCACATTTATTCGATATCCTTTCGATGATCGGTAAAGACAATAGCATTGGTCGTATCGAAAAGGCACTTAGTACCTTATAACTTGGTGCCCCTAATAAAATCGATACTGTTTTTACCAACATACCAATACCTTTTCGTAAATTGAATCAATAACTTAAAACATATCTATCATGGGTAACTATTTATTAATACCATTAATATTATTTAT
Source organism: Maribacter polysiphoniae (assembly GCF_003148665.1). GTDB lineage: Bacteria > Bacteroidota > Bacteroidia > Flavobacteriales > Flavobacteriaceae > Maribacter_A > Maribacter_A polysiphoniae. The sequence continues at coordinate 261,385 of NZ_QGGQ01000001.1, forward strand.
AATTATCACTATTGGTTCGGGCATATTCATTGTGAAACAACAAACGGCCGTACTCATAGAAACATTCGGAAAATTCACAAGTGTGCGACATTCCGGAATTCAATTCAAGATTCCATTTGTCCAACGTATCGCGGCACGGGTGGGTCTAAAAATCCAACAACTGGATGTTATTGTCGAAACTAAAACCTTGGATGATGTTTTTGTAAAGCTGAAAGTATCTGTTCAGTATGTAGTCATCAAAGAAAAAGTTTATGAAGCTTTTTATAAATTGGAATATCCCCATGATCAAATAACATCCTATGTATTTGACGTAGTACGTGCCGAAGTACCTAAAATGAAATTGGATGATGTCTTTGTTAAAAAGGATGACATAGCCATTGCTGTTAAAGCTGAGTTACAGGACGCCATGATCACCTATGGATACGACATCATCAAGACCCTGGTTACCGATATTGATCCCGATGCCCAGGTAAAAGCGGCCATGAACCGAATAAATGCCTCTGAAAGAGAAAAAATTGCAGCCCAATTCGAAGGTGATGCCGCTCGAATCCTTATCGTAGAAAAAGCGAAGGCCGAAGCGGAAAGTAAAAGATTACAAGGACAGGGTATTGCAGATCAACGCCGGGAAATTGCCCGAGGCTTGGAGGAATCCGTTGAAGTATTGAACAAGGTTGGAATAAATTCCCAAGAAGCGTCTGCGCTAATTGTCGTAACCCAACATTATGATACCTTACAATCCATTGGAGAGGAAACCAACACCAATTTGATTCTATTACCGAATTCCCCCCAAGCAGGTAGCGATATGTTAAACAACATGGTTGCCTCATTTACAGCCAGTAATATGATTGGAGAGGAAATGAAAAAGAAAATCAATACTAAAAAAGAGAAATAGCAACTTACTCCTATAACCAAAAAACCACTTATGAATCATAAGTGGTTTTTTTATTTCTAAAATTATTCTAATCGGTATGGTTTTTACCCCTAAAACAGCAAATTCTTGTTTGTAGCCATTTTAAGCGACGATCTAAAGCCTTCCCTTGGAATCATATTGGCTAAAATTAAAAATCGCTGAACATTGCTTAAAACAATCCATATTTAATAGATAATACCGATTGATATATTTAATTTAATAAATAATATCAATCTTAGTTGTTTTGCTGTAATTTTGCCCATGTATCACGTAATCCGACGGTTCTATTAAAAACCAATTTTTCAGGAGTCGAATCCTTGTCCACACAGAAATAACCCAATCTTTGGAATTGCACCCGATCCTCCACTTTGGCGCTTTTTAAACTTGGCTCCAAATACCCTGTGATGACATTCAAAGAATCCGGGTTAACGAATTCCATAAAATCCTTGTCCTTATGGGTATCCGGACTTTCATCCAAGAACAAACGATCATATACCCGTACCTCTGCTTTTAACGCATGTTGTATAGAAACCCAATGCAAAGTCCCTTTTACTTTCCGTAGACTTTCCTCTGAACCACTTCCACTTTTACTTTTTGGATCATAGGTACATTGAATTTCGGTAATGTTTCCCTCTGCATCCTTGGTACAACTTTCTGCTTTTATGATATAGGCATTTTTCAACCGTACCTCACCGCCGAGTTTCAATCTAAAAAATTTGCGATTCGCCTCTTCCCTAAAATCGTTCTTCTCAATATAGATTTCCCTGGAGAATGGAACTTGCCTTGATCCTGCATTTTCATCTTCAGGATTGTTTTCAGCCTCCAACCATTCTTCATCTCCTTCAGGATAATTAGTGATAACCACCTTTATGGGATCTAAAACCCCCATCACCCTAGGTGCAATTTTGTTTAAATGCTCCCTTGCATGAAACTCCATCAACGAAACATCAATTAAATTTTCTCTTTTTGCAATACCAATGGTATCCGCAAAATTTCGAATTGATTCCGGTGTATATCCTCTACGACGTAAACCGGAAATGGTAGGCATTCGGGGATCGTCCCAACCTTCAACGACATTCTCCTCAACCAATTTCAACAACTTTCTTTTGCTAACCACGGTATGACTTAAATTTCTTCGCGCAAATTCCCGTTGTTTAGGCCGCACTTTGTCCCTATCGTAAACTTGATCCAAAAACCAATCATACAATTCACGATGGGGTAAAAACTCTAGGGTACACAAAGAGTGTGATACCTGTTCTATATAATCACTTTCCCCATGCGTCCAATCATACATCGGATAAATACACCAATCGGTATTTGTTCTATGATGCGCTTTATGCAAGATGCGGTACATAATAGGGTCGCGCATCAACATGTTAGAGGATGCCATATCTATTTTTGCCCGAAGCACATGGGTTCCTTCTTTAAAATTACCATTTTTCATGGCCTCGAACAACTCCATATTTTCCGCTACAGTCCGATTTCGGTACGGACTAGGAGTTCCTGGTTCTGTAGGTGTTCCTTTTTGTTCCGCCATTTCCTCGGAGGATTGACTATCGACATACGCCTTTCCCTTTTCAATCAACAACACCGCCCAATCGTACAACTGTTGGAAATAATCAGAGGCATACCGTTCGGTATCCCAATGGTATCCCAACCATTGGACATCCCTTTTTATAGCGTCAACAAATTCCTGCTCCTCCTTCACGGGATTCGTGTCATCAAACCTTAGATTCACCGGCGCATTATACCGTAAACCCAAGCCAAAATTAAGACAGATTGAACTAGCGTGTCCTATGTGTAAATACCCATTAGGCTCCGGTGGAAAACGAAATCGCAATTTATCCTTGGAAAAACCGTTATTAAGGTCCTCCTCTATAATATGTTCAATGAAATTCAATGATTTTGGAGCTTCACTCATTTGATTTGTTTTAAGCAAAGCAAATGTAGCAAAATTGCAGGGATTACAGGCTATTAAATGGCCTAGCATACAAATAGTAGGATTTCACAACAGAAATACGATACAGCACAACAATAAATTTTTTGGCCTGTTAATAAGTTTAATATTTGTTTTTGAATACTAACACAATAAAACGGAAATACAGCACACCCAACTGTAAATCTTTAAAAACGAACCCCAAATCAACCCTTTCAGACGGTAAACTATTGTTATTTAAAAAGCACTACTTATGAAACCTACATTAAATTACCATGTCCGTCTTTTTCTGATTGCATTTATGCTAATGGGTCTAAACACCATTTCGGCACAAATACTAGTAAACGCCCCTGAACCGGCAGATAATCCCAATTTGGCAGGTAACACAGCTTGGACCGCCATCTGTGCGGGAGTGGGTGGGTTCAATGAATATTATGTCAATATTTCATGGGCAGGTACCGCGAACAGTGGCAACGAGTTCATTCTAGAACTCTCTGATGCCAGTGGTAATTTCAGCAATCCAGTGGAATTGCTACGTGTCGGTGACCAAAACGGCAACTCCTCAAAAGAGTTCAGCGCAGCATTTTCAATACCAACAGATACAAGAGGACAAGGATATACCATGCGGGTCAAATCGACCGACCCTGAATATACCAGTAGTGTATCCTCTCCATATCATATGTATTATATGGATGTTACCACCAACATAAACATTAGTGCCGATGGTAGTGGAGTCCCTCCTGGGATGGTATGTTCCACAGGGCCTATAACCTTACAGGTTGACAATGTTCCCAATCCAGAAACCTATCAGTATATTTGGTATATGAGTGGTACCCCAATTACCGGGGAAACCGGTCACACCCTAAACGTATCAACTTCAGGAATGTACTATGCCCTTATCGATTATGGTAATGTATGCTCAGGTTCCGGTAATACCGATTCCAATATCGTGGATGTAACCATTGGGTCAGGTGGACAGGGTATATTCATAAACCCTCCAACGAAAAACATTCTTTGTGCAGGGGAAACCGAAACCTTAAGTATTAATACAACCGATCCATCATGGAGCTATATTTGGTTTAAGGATGGCGTCCAGATTCCCGGAGCAACCTCATCCTCCTATATCGTGGATGCCAGCAGTGCTGATTTCGAAGGCGACTATCAAGTGGAAATATCAGCAAGTGCCATATGTAATGAAAAATCTGCTGCCATTACCATGTCAAATGCGGATGAATTCACAGTCACCAAGGACAATGCTGAAAACATGGTCTTATTACCTACACAGACCAAAAACCTAAACATTATAACGACAGCCATTTCACCAACCTATAAATGGTTTAGAAACGGTTCGGAAATATCCGGTGAAACCAGCAACAGCTTAAATGTTACCCAAGAAGGCACTTATTATGCAGAGATTACCCAAAGTGGGGGAACATGTCCAGGTACTATCAAAAATTCAGAAACAACAACGGTTGTCGTACCCGAATCCTTTGAATTGATTACCGATTATGCCGCCGCATATACGGCCTGTGAAACGACGAATATCGTACTTCAAGTACAGACGATAAATGCCGTATTATCAGATGCCAGTAAAATCGATGTAACCTCCGATATCGCCACCGGCTTTTCGTATCAATGGAAAATGAATGGCACCGATGTTTCCGGGGCAACAAGTAATTCAATCAGCTTAACCGATACCACTGAAAATGGTGACTACACCCTTGAAGGTACTATTGGTTCCTATAACGCCACAAGCAATAGCTTAAACGTTCAATTGCTTACCTCAGAAACATTGAACATCCAAAGTACAAGTACCGTGTATTGCAGTGCTTCCGATTTAGTTACCCTAAGCACCCCAACAGACCTATCAGGGGAAACTTTTGAATGGCAAAAAGATGGTGTAACCGTAAATACAACGGACAGTGCTTTTGATATAGATGCCATAGGTACATACCGTTTGGTTTTAAATAAAAATGGTTGCTCCTTGACATCGAACGAAATCACGATACAACCCTTGGATGAATCCTTGATCACCTTGGATCCCTCATCCGATGTGGTTTTACCGGAAGGGACTTCGAGAACGATCAGTGCAAGTGGAGGTACCGCCTATCGATGGTTCGATGCTTCCAACAATGAGATCAGTACCACTTCTTCACTTAATGTTAGCGAGGCGGGTACTTACACGCTTATCGCAAATATTGATAATTGTGAAATATTTCGAGAAATAAACGTTACCCTATTAGATACCTTTAAGATACCCAATGTTATCAGTGTTAATGGAGATGGTATCAACGACCAATGGGTCCTACCTAATTCGTATTCGAATAAGGCCGATGTTAATGTGATCATTTACAATGAAAAAGGAGAGGAACTATTGAATGAATACGATTATAAAAATTCATGGCCATCCTCATCCCAAGCGTTTCCCAAGCAGAACATGGTATTTTATTATAAGATACGGAATGCCCAAGGAATCCTGAAACAAGGTACAATAACTGTAATTAGATAAACTAATACAATGTTTAAGAATAGATTTTTATTTATACTAATGCTTATTACGGCACTGACCCAAGTCAATGCCCAAGAAGACTCACCATTTGTTACCTATGATGTGCCTTCCCAAAACTTGTTGAAGTATAACCGATTCTTGATCAACCCAACGTTTTCAACGGTTCGGGAAGATGTTTCGTATATAAATCTATTACACAGAAACCAATCGGTACAATTTGATGATAACAACCAGAATTACTTCTTAAGTTATAGTGGTAGGATCAGTGATAGGACAGGTCTAGGTTTAAGTCTCTATTCCCAACGGGAAGGTACCGTATCCAACTTTGGTGTTTTGGCCAATTATGCCTATGGTGTCAAATTAAGTGATAAAAGTAATTTTACTTTCGGTGCCAACGTATCCTATTACAATAGTGGTTTCGACCAAAATCGTGTGACCACGGTTGAGGAGGATCCCTTCCTTGCCGGTCTTCAAGATAGTAATCTTCTTTCATTTCAACCCGGTTTCAATATCTCTTACGGTAAGTTCGATTTCGGACTTTTTGCCGAAAACCTATTCGATTATAATTTAAAAACCAGTGAATCGGTAACTGAATTTAAAGACAAAACCTTTTCTGGACACTTACAATACACCCACGAATTTGAAAATGCCTCCGGTATTCTTGAAAGTGGACGGTTAATGCCTTTGGCACGTGCCCGTAAAGTTGGTGAAGATGATGTCGTTTTAGGAGGTAGTCTCATACTAGACCTTCCAAAAATCGGTTGGGTCCAAGGAGGTTATGACAGTTTTTATGGAGCTTCAGCAGGGGTTGGTTTCAACTTAAGTAAACGTCTTTCATTGGGTTATACCATGGAAAAAGGGCTGTCTAGTAATTTTGACAACTTTGGTGTTACCCATGAGATTTCCTTTGCATACTCCTTTACCCCTAATTTGACCGAAGACCGTGTACTACTTGAAAAAGATAATGATCTGGTAGATGCCGATGAACCCATTCGCGAAGACGCCATGGCCAGCTCCGATGACCTTGAGGACCTAAAAAGAAAGTTAGCGGAAAACGATGCTATCATCGAAGAACTGATGTTTAGGCAAGATTCCTTGGAGGCCAATCGTAAAGCAGACCTTCAAAAAAGGTTTGAGATGGTTATGCGCATGGTCAGAAATGAAACGAATGGTACACGACCCGACCTGGAGGAAAAAGCCAAAACAATGTTCCTTGGGGGTAAACCTCCTGTCGCCCTTGCGGATAACAACACCAGTAATGATGGCAGAACCCCATCAGGCAACCAAGAATATACCAATCAGTCTACTAATGGGCCGAAAGCTAACGAAAATCCTGTTTTTGAAACAACTACACCTTCTGATAGGGTGAAGGATGCCGTGGCCACGACCAAATCCACTTATACCACAAAACCTGAAACCGCAAGGGATAGGGTGCAACATGATTCTCCCACTCATAACGAAGTACAACATACGATTAAAAGTCGCAAGTTTCGTGATTTGGAAGGCGTTGAAGATGGTTATTACGTTGTCGCCAATGTTTACAAAGGCGGTGTCTACATGAACAGATTCATTGAAAACCTTGAACAAAAAGGCCTATCGGCAGATTATATTGATAACCCCAATAACGGACTTAAGTATGTGTATTTAGAACGTTACGATACGTGGCAAGAAGCTGTAGCAGCCCATAATAGCAATATTGATGGTAAATATGATGGGGCAACATGGATCATGAATGTAGACAATCGCTACACCAATGAAGCTTATGCCGAAAATTCGAACAAAATAAAAGAGCGATCTTCCAAATACAATACCGATATACTACAAAAGAATGTCATTGTTAAGGATAAGGTTGCCGCCAATAACCTGGAACTAAAAACCCAAATCATCCAAGGTATTGATTCTGGTTATTATTTGATTGCCAATGTTTTCGCCAATCCGAACAATGCCAAACGATTTGTGAAACTATTGAACTCTTACGGATTGCATGCCAGTTATTTCATCAATCCAGAAAATAACTATAGGTATGTTTATTTGAAGAAACATCAGTCTTGGAACAACGCACTTATTTCGTACTATACAAAACTGAATGACTCTTATGATGACCAAATGTGGATTATGCGGGTTACCCCAAATCAAATAGCATAAACCAATCGTTCTTATTAACTAAATATCCTATTATACTCATCGCACACTAGGTGTTGGTTTTTTCAAAACCCACCTTTCATAAACCTTTTTTAAGGGGTATGTTACCATTTTAAATTTTGATATTAATCATCCTTTTTGCTAAGGATGATTTTTTTATGGCGGTATTTCACCATGGATTATCCTCTTTCCCATTCATGGCAATCCCATTCCAAAGCTTTTCCTACAACAATCCATTTACTCCAAAATAGGTTGTAATCCAGAGGGACAAACCGCACGTATACAACGTTTCACAACATAAAATCAACGTACTACAACATTAAATTTCCTCCCTGATTTTAATAGGTAATATTTGTTAATGGTAGTTCTTGGAATGTCACATTCCGAGACTGTCTAAAAACAATCAAAACAGAGATTGAATCAAACAAACTGTTAAAACCAAACTTACTGACCCAATGAAAATTAAGTCGACCAAAATACTTTTATTAACCTGTTTTCTCTTTTTAGGTGTTCTTTCATCCTTCTCCCAAGTAAAAAACGACTTTGATGTACGTTATGAGGCAGATATTCGTGGTGAAATCACATTTGTTGGCAATAACATTGTCAACCGTCAAATTGATCCCCATTGGGAAGGTGCATACGAAAGATGGGGATGGTGGTGGATATGGAATCCACGCGCCAATTGGGTCTCAGACGTAGTAAGTCCGAACACGCCTTACGACTTAACCGGTAATTCATCGGAGTCGAACGATGTTCTCAATATGCAATATATTGATATTGACAGTGATCCCGATACATTCAGTTCCAGTAGTGCTACCTTGGATATTCCTGATGTAGATTGCTCCTTGGTCCGGTACGCAGGGCTTTATTGGTCCGCAGTTTATGTCAATTCAGATCGAAGTAATATTGATAATATAAAATTCCAAGTACCAGGGGGTACCTATCAAGATATCACCGCCGATGAAATTCTTTTTGATGGTGATGGTGATCCTGATTTCGGTTATTATAGTCCGTATGCCTGTTATAAGGATGTAACCTCCATTGTTTCCGGGCTTTCCAATCCCAATGGGGAATATTTTGTGGCAGACGTACTTGCCAGCTCTGGAAGTAGTATTTCCGGGGGTGTTTCCGGGGGTTGGAACTTAGTGATCGTCTATGAAAACCCGAACCTTCCTGGTAGTAAATTCATAACCACTTTTGATGGGTATGCCGGTATTGCCTCGGCGGCTCCGGATGTAGATATTCCCATAAGTGGATTTACCACCCTTCCCGCTCCTTTCAATGTAAATGCCAATATTGGTATTGCTGCCCTTGAAGGTGATAATCGAATTCGCGGTGATGGACTTGAAATCAACGCAAATGGTTCTTTTAGCGCTCTTTACAGCACACAGAATCCAGCTAACAACTTCTTCAATTCGAACATTACCATTGATCCGGATATTATAACCACCCGAAATCCGAACAGTGTAAATACCCTCGGGTGGGACGTTGATTTGTTCCCGGTGACCAACCGACCTAACAACAATGTTATACCAAATGATGCCACAAGTGCCACGTTACGGCTTAGCTCTACCCAAGATAAATACGACGTGTTCTTCACGTCGTTCGATGTAGAGATTATAGAACCTAAAATCGTATTGGAAAAAAGGGTGAAAACCCCTGGTGGCATTGACATTACCGGGCAAGGTGTACATCTTGGCCAAATCCTCGACTATGAACTTACCTTCCAGAATATCGGAAATGATGATGTCGACGGTTATATCATCAGGGATGTACTCCCCGTAAACGTTGCTCCACCTAATGGCATTGATTTCACAGATTCAGATTTCGTACTGCCTTCAGGAGTAACCTATTCTTACAACAGTGCTTCCCATACCATAGAATTTTCCATTCCTAATGCCTTGGTATTACAGGGGCTAACACCGTATTCCATTCGAATGCGCGTTAAGGTAGCCGAAAACTGCTTTGATTTTGTTGACGCCTGTTCCGATTTAATCCAAAACTTGGCATACTCAACCTATCACGGTGTTCAGAACGCGGCCCAAGTTACCGATGACCCCAGTGTCACGGATTTCGATGCATGTGGATTCGTTGTCCCTGGGGCAACAAACTTTTTATTGGATGACCTTTCTGACTGTAACTTCTCCCGTACCGTAGAACTCTGTGGTACCGAAGCTATATTGGATGCCGGTGATAATTTTGATGGTTACGTATGGGTAAGGGACGATAACGGCAATAACCTGTTTGATTCGACTGATACCGTAATTACCGATGGTGATCCCGATAACGACCCGAGTACCATGTCGGTAACCGAGGTTGGAACGTATATTGTAGATAAAATAGCCACCGATCCATGTAAGGGTTTTAAAGAAATCATTACCGTGGTACCTTATGGTTCAGGTATCATACCCAACCCTGTCATAGAATATTTCAATTCCGTAAACAGTGATACCGATCCTTCCAATGACCTGGCCGGGGAAATAGTACAATGTAGTGTTGACAATGACCTTCTTCCCAAATTATTCCTTTGTGGGATAGGGGATACACGCCAAATTCAAGTAAACATACTCGATGCCCAGAGCATTGTATGGGAAAAATTGGATGAGGGCAGTTGTGACGCCGCCGGGGATGATTGTGCAAACAAAAACCTCACCTGTACTTGGAGTCCTGAAGGAACAGGGAATAATTATCTCGTATCGAGTGAAGGTAAATACAGATTATCGGTCACCTATCAGAATGGATGTACCAGTCGTTTTTACTTCAATGTATTCCAAAATACATTGGACATAGAATATGACCATAACGATATCATCTGTACTACACCAGGTAATATAACCATCACCAATTTAGGCACCGGTTACGGTTACCAATTGGTTGATGATGCAACTGGCAATATCATAACCCCTTTTAGTGCCAACAATGGACCTAGTTTCGATTTTGGAACTGGCGAAAACGGAGCTTATAGGGTACAGGTTACACAATTGGACAATGCCGGAAACCCTATTGACGATGCATGTATTTTTGAAACACCGGTTATTGGGATTGTTGAAAGGGATGTACAATATGAAGTTGAGGTAACCCCTGCAAACTGTACGGTTTTAGGTACTGCCACCATTCGAGTGACCAATGCCGATGCCAATTATGAATATGAAATTCGATTGGATGACGGTACTAATGGGGGACAAGGTACATTGGTTGATAGTGAATCTGCCCAGACCAATAACAACTTTACGTTTACAGGTCTTAATCCAGGCAATTATATTGCCGTAGTACGCACGGATGACGGGTGTAACTATAGTGAGCAAATAACGATTATCGATGAAAATGATCTGGACTTGGATGCCCGGGTGCTACAAGCCATTACTTGTGATCCAGGAACCATACTCATGGAATCAACAGGGGGACAAGCTCCGCATGTCTACGCCATATGGGAATATGTAAACGAAAGCGGAACAACAATAACCTCATATGCAACCATCAATGATATTCCGTCAACCGAATTCCAAACCAATACCACTTTCGAAGTACTCGCTCCAGGTGATTATACGTTTGTTGTAGTTGACGACAATAACTGCCCGGTTTTTTCAAATATGGTTTCGATTGAATTTCGGCCAGCTGCTGAATATGACCCAGTTACCATCACCGATGTCCAATGTTTCGGTGACACAACAGGTGAAATTCAATTCAATCTGACCAATGACCATGGTTACGCTATAACCTATTTCTTGAGTGATGATACCGATACCCCAATAAGCTCCAACAATTCCGGCTATTTTACGGGATTGGCTGCCGGTAATTATTCGGTTCGTATCAATCAAACTTTTGGTACCGCCTCATGTGATTATACCGAGGATATTACCATTGGTGCACCAACAGCTGCATTGAGTGCTATTAGCACTATAGTTCAAGATTATACTTGTGTACAAGATGCCATTATCGAAGCCCAGAGCGTAACAGGGGGAACCACACCTTATTCCTACAGTATTGACGGTGTTACATTTATTCCTGATACGACTCCAAACGCCCATAGATTTGGGAATTTGACCGATGGTACCTATACCATCACGGTTAGGGATGCCAATGGATGTACGTTCGCAACCCCTGCCATTACGATAGTACCATTAAATGAGCCTAGCGACCTAACATTTACCGCTACGGCCCCGAATTGTCCTACCCAGACTTCCGATGTTACCGTCACCGTTGTAGACGGGAATACACCTTATGTTTTTGATATTATTGCTCCTTCATCCATAGCTGCTACTTCCACATCCGGAACGACTGCTGGTTTTGACGGACTTGCACCCGGTACGTATACCTTTAGGGTCACCGACAATAAAGGATGTACATACACAGAAGATTTTACCATTACCCCCGTATCGCCAATTACCGTTGCAGGTACCTTGGTCAATAATGTGACCTGTGTGGGGGCTTCAGATGGGGCTGTTGACTTTACCGTAAATGGTTTTTCAAGCAGCTACGCTTACAGCATTGACGGTGCCACTTCAATAACTGCACAAACCGCAAACACTATTAACCTTACGGGCCTTTCTGCAGGCGATTATACCATTATCGTCACCGATGAGATTACGAATTGTACCGACACACAAACTATAACGGTAAACGAACCAACCAACCCATTGGATTTTACATTTAATGTAACCCCACTAGGTTGTACGGCAGATGGTTCAGTAACCATTACAGCAACCGATGGTTGGGGCGGCTATTCCTATGAAATTACACAACCCGATGCCGTTGTTCTTGGTCTACAATCCAGTAATGTATTTTCTGGACTCAATCAAACCGGAATCCATACCATTCAAGTAACCGACGCCGGAGGATGCGTTGTAACGGATACTTTTACCATTGACGTACCAACTAACCCAACGATATCACTTGACGCCACTACAGACCTTTGTTTTGATCCAGGGAGTGGTGTTAGCCTAACTGCAACAACAACAAACGGAGTTGCACCCTATTCTTATAGTTTGAACGGAGGGCCAACGCAAACCGGAAATGTATTCAACAACTTAACACCAGGTAGTTATACCGTTGTTGTAACTGATGCCTATGGCTGTAGCGCCACTTCGAATACCGTTACGATTGAACCACAATTATCGGTTTCCCCTGTTCTTACCAAAGAATTGGATTGCGCGACCTCACCGGATGCAGTCATAGATATTACCATAAATGGCGGTTATTCAGCTTTCACCTATCAAGTAAATGGTGGTACCAGTATCCCAGTTACCGGTAATACTTTTACCTATACAACTGCAGTGGATGGTTCCTTTACTTTCTTGATTACCGACGATGAAGGTTGTACGGCCGAAACAACGGTTGTTGTGGATCCCATTACAAATCCTACGGCAACAACAAATCCAACGAATCCGACCTGTAATGGACTAGCGGATGGTAGTGTCGAAGTGGTTATTGATCCCAATTTTGGAACAGCACCTTACCAAGTTGATTTTAATGGTGGTGGACTTTCATCGCAAACGCTTTACACCGGACTGGCTGCAGGTACCTACAATTACATTGTACAAGATAGCAAGGGATGTACCTTCAATGGAAGTGTCACCTTAACAGCTCCTGACTCCATAACTGCGGATGCAGTATTGACACAACCCTATACCTGCTTGCAAACAGGGACTATTCAAGCCCAAAACGTTTCCGGTGGAACCCCTGGTTACATGTACAGCATCGATGGTATTAATTTTGTGCCTACGGATACCTTTACCGGACTTACCGATGGTACCTATACCATTACCGTAAGGGATGCCAACTTATGTACTTTTGTGACGAATGAGGTGATTATATTACCTCTTGATCCTCCAACGGATATATCCTTTGTTGCCACACCTCCAAATTGCCCTACGGAAACTTCCGATGTTACCCTTACAGTAACAGGGGGTACAGGAGCAATTGGTTATGAAATTACAGCTCCCGCGGCTTCAACCACAAATATTTCAGGTGCAACTACTGGTGTTTTTGCCGGACTTGCTCCAGATACCTACACCTTCTTGGTCACTGATGCCAACGGTTGTACCTATACCGAAAATTATACAATCGACCCAGTTACCCCAATTGATGTTGTAGGGGTATTGGTCAACAATGTTTCCTGTATGGGAGCAGCTGACGGTGCGATAGACTTTACCATAAGTGGCTTTACCACATCGTACCAATACACTATTAATGGGGGTACACCGGTAACAGGTCAAACAATTGCAACAATCAATCAAACCGGCCTGATCGCAGGTGTTTACACGATTATAGTTACAGACGAAACAACGAATTGTACCAGTACCACCACAATCACAGTAAGTGATCCACCATCAGCATTGGTCATCGACAGTATTGTACCTACAGACCCAACATGTTTGGATTCTGGTTCGGTTACTGTTAATGTTTCGGGAGGATGGGGCAATTATTCTTATGAATTCATTGACCCAAGTTCGGTACACACAACGAATTCCACAGGAATCCTTAATGGACTCACCGATACCTCCGCGGCCTATACGGTCAATGTTACCGATGCCAATGGATGTACGATTACCGATAGTTTTACATTAAATCCAGCTGTTGCTCCGGTGTTAAGCGTTAGTGCGAACAGTCTTTGTTATGATAGTACTACAGGACTCATATTGACCGCTAATGTCACTTCAGGTGGAACGGCTCCATTTCAATATAGATTGAATGGCGGAGCGTACCAAAGTGAAGCTGATTTTACTGGTTTGGCACCTGGAAGCCATACCGTTGAAGTAATAGATAGTAAAAACTGTTCTGCATCAGCCACTATCGATGTATTCCCAACCTTGGCAGCTTCTGCTAACTTGGTCAAAGATCTTGATTGTAGCGCAACACCGGATGCTGAAATAAGTATTTCAGTAAGTGGTGGAAACCCAACCTTCAATTATGAAGTACTACGGGATGGTAGCTCTGTACAAGCCAGTACAGCTGTTCCTTCCAATCCGTTCTCATATACCACCACAACGGCCGGTACCTATGAATTTATAATCACGGATACGGAAAGTTGTACCGTGACCACAAATCAAGTGGTGATAACAGCCAATAATCCGCCTACCGTTGTTGAGGTAGTTGCCAACCCATTATGTACTACAAGTGCGGATGGTAGTGTAACCTTAAATATTACCGGAGGTACAGCACCTTATCAGGTCGTATTCGATGGTAGTGCCCCTTCAACACAAACCACCTATGCCGGTTTGGCTGCAGGCACCTACAATTATACGGTTACCGATGCCAAAGGCTGTGTAACCAATAATAGCGTAGATTTGATTGCTCCTCCTGTCCTCGTGCCAGGAACCATTGACGTTGTTCAGGATTATACATGTATCAATACCTCAGCAACCTTACAAGTTATAAATTACTCTGGTGGAACTCCAGGATACACCTATAGTTTGGATGGTGTCAACTTCCAAGTATCGGATACTTTCAATACAGGAATTACAGCAGGCACTTATACCATTACCGTAAAAGATGCCAATGGATGTATAGCAACTACCCCAGCCGTTGTAATAGATCCGCTGGACCCACCAACAGATCTGACATTTGTTGCCACGGCACCAACCTGTCCTGCCATAAATTCGGATGTAACAATTACCGTTATTGACGGCAATGCACCATTTAATTATGAAATCACGGCTCCTGCCGCTGCAACTACCAATGTAACAGGGGCAACAACAGGCGTGTTTACCGGTTTGGTTCCTGGAACATATACCTTCAAGGTGACCGATGCCAAAGGATGTGAATTGGAAGAAAGCTATACCGTGGTCGATATACCCCAAGTAACGGCTATTTCCCAATTAACCAATAACGTAAGTTGTTTTGGTGCGGCTGATGGTGCGTTTACCTTTACGGTCAGTGATTTTGCAACTACCTATAGTTATACGGTTGAAAACAGTGCATCTACTGTCATACAATCAGATAATAATATCAATTTTACCACTCCAATTGCAGTAGCTGGCCATCCAGCCGATACGTATACGGTAACCATTACGGATGATACGACCAACTGTTCCACAACGACCAGCATGGTTATCGAAAATCCGCCAGCTGCGTTGGATTTCACCTTTACCAATTCACCTGTTACCTGTATCCAAAATGGAAGTATTACCGTTATTGCCACAGATGGATGGGGTAGTTATGAATATCAATTGGAAAATACGGTTGGTCCTGCCATAGTGTATGCCTACCAAGGTTCAAATACATTTAACAATGTTCCCGCGGGTACCTACAATATTTATGTACGTGATGCAGGTGGATGTATCATTGACAAACCCATTACCTTAGACCCTGCTGAAACCCCGACAATTGCGTTGGAACCAGCAACGGATTATTGCTATGATGGTACTGACCAAGCGTCATTGGTAGTAAGTATTACCGATGGAGTCGCTCCTTACACCTATACCATCAACGGTGGGGCACAAACGGCTGTCGTTGGTAATCCATTTACCATAGCGAACCTTACTCCAGGCACATATGATATTCAAGTTACAGATGCCTATGGTTGTGTGTCGAATGCGCTTAACGGTATCCTTATCGAGCCTCAATTGGCTGCTACTTCTACCTTAACCAAAGGACTGGATTGTACCGTTTCACCAGATGCAGAGATTGATGTTACTATCACCAATGGATATTTACCCTATGCTTCCTATGAAGTAAGTACAAATAGTGGGGTATCTTGGTCGGCGCCTGTTGCCATTGTAGGTAATAGTTTTACATATTCTGCAAGTGTCGATGGAACATATGACTTTAGAATTACAGATAATAACGGATGTACCGTAATAACACAAACGGTAGTAAGCCCTATTGTATATCCCGTAATTACATCTCTGGTACAGACCGTGGATATTCTATGTAATGGGGATTCCGGAGCTACGATTAATGTTAATTTGGATAACACCCAAGGAACGGCACCTTTTACTATTTCAGTACTCAACACCACTACAGGAACCAACTATGGAGCACAAACAGCTGGATTACCATCAGGTACATATGAAGTAACCGTAACCGATGCCAAATCTTGTACGGATATGAAAACCATAATCATATTGGAGCCAGATCCAATAAATTATGATATTAATCTTGTGCCAATTACCTGTAACACGGCACTGGGAACAGACCCAGGTTCCATTACCGTGGAAAACTTAACAGGAGGTACTGCGGAATATACGTACTACTTAACTGGGAATAACGGATACTCGGCAAACTATGTAACTACCGCAGGTGGTGAAGACCATACATTCGCTATTCTAGAATTCGGTATATACGAGGTAGATGTGGTAGATTCAAATGGATGTTCTTTGGTAACAACGAATATTATCGCATCTCCACCGGATGATCTGGATATTGATGTCTCAGCGTTAACCGCTGATTGCGCAACAGGAGGTACGGCAATAGTTACCGTTAGTACAGCAATTTTAGGAACTGATTATACATTCGGGATATTAGATAGTTTTAGTGCCCCATATGCCTCAACTTTTTATCCACCAGATACACCTGGCGGACCAACAAGAACCTTTACAAATTTAACCCCGGGTATAACCTATACCTTTGTAGTTCATGACAATACAACACATTGTGATTATTTTGAAAGTGCTACGGCCCCTATAGATTCGCCTTCCGGACTTACTTCTAATTTAGATGTTGTTTCCAATATAACATGTACAGGAAGTGCAAACGGAAACGTAAGTTTTACTTTCGATAATTATGACGCTGGAGCTACCTCTGTAAATTATGAGATATTCAATGCACAATCGAATATCACTACCGGTATTTCCGGATCTGCCAATGTAAATCCACCTGCAGTTGGTACAGGCGTTTCAATCTTGAACTTAGGCCCATTACCAAGAGGGGTCTATTATATTCTTTTTTCTGAAGTAGGTGGAGCATACAATGGTTGTACGGTAACTTCTGATCAATTCACGATTACCGAATCTACGAATTTACTTGAAGTAGATGCAACAGCCGATAAAAATGACAATTGTAATGTGAATGCCGGTCAAATTTCGGCTGTAGGCCAATATGGTACGGCACCTTATGAATATCAACTTACTCTATCAACAGATCCTGCCCCAATCGTTTCAACTTGGGCCGGAAATAGCACAAATACCTTCAATGTTGAAAGTGGTGATTACATTGTGTATATAAAAGATGCCAATAATTGTATTCAATCGGATGCTGTTACGGTAATTACCGATCCATCACCAGAGATAAGCGTAGCTTCCACTAACCAATGTACGGCCACTGAAGGTTCCTTTGAGGTGGATATTAGATTAGATGTGGTAGGAATGTCTCCATATACCATCAGTGTAGATGGTGCTGCGCCCCAAGCAAGTAGTTTAAGTTCGGTTGGGGATACCATGACGATATCCAATTTGAGTTCTGGTTACCATACCTTCACCATATCCGATATCAATGGTTGTGGAGAAACTAAGGATATCACTATTTATCCTCCTTTGGATCTAAGTGCGAACATCACGGCTGCCGACAACTGTGACCCTGCCGATTCCGGTGAGGTTACGATTACCGCAAATGGAGGTTCAGGAAACTATAGTTACACCCAAATTACCCCTGCTGGACCTACCCAGGTTTCAGGCGTATTTACCGGACTAACACATTCCATCGCTTATATGTTTGAAGTGGAGGATACCACTACCCATTGTACTACCCCAGTAACTATAACGTTACCAGCTCCTGTAAATCCAACATTTACTTTGGCCGCTACCGAGGTAAGTTGTTTTGGAGGAACCAATGGTACCATAACCGTAACATTGGATGCCGGAAACATCGATGTTCCTTATGAATATAGTTTGGATGGAGGTACAACGACACAGCCTTCCAATGTCTTTACCGGACTTTCACAAGGGACCTACAATGTAACCGTAATCTCAGCCAAAGGTTGTGAAGATGTTAAATCAATTGATGTAGATGAACCTACCCAATTGGATATTTCCGCTTCGGCTTCAGCCTTTAGTTGTAATGATACGACCAGTACGATTACCGTAACAATCAATGATGCCACTCCTGGAAATCCATCGGGAACAGGACCTTATGTCTATAGCTTTGATAATGGTCTTAATTTCCAAGCAGGAAATACCTACCAGGTACCTTTTGGATCGCCCGATGTCAATGTTGTCGTAAGGGATGCCAATGGTTGTTTGGATACTGAAGTAGTCGTTATTCCGGCCATGCAGGAAGTTATGGCTTCAATCAACCAAACACAGGTTATTGATTGTTCCAATGGAGCGGAAATAATAGAACTTGTACCATTAAATGGTTCAGGTACCTATACGTATGCGGAACTTCCAAGTGGTAACCCAGTGGCAGATCCCACAAATATTGTATTGACTGCTCCAGGAACCTATGTTTACGAAATCACGGATACCGTAACAAACTGTTCGGTCATCGTTGAACATAACATTGCTCCCTATAACCTAATCGATGTTACAGCTACCATGGTATCGGATGCTACTTGTAGTGATAGTGTTGATGGGGAAATAAGTGTTACCCTAACAGGTTACACAGGAACGTTCAACTATCAAGTATTGGATAATACCGGTGCTCCTGTAGTTGGTGCTTCCGGTACGGATACTGCCGTTGCAGACCCATATACTTTTACAGCATCCTCAACGCTAGACGCAGGTACCTATACCGTACACATTACCGAAACCGCTTATCCTGAATGTGTTGCCACTTCGAATAGTGTAACCATCGATGCCCCAGAGCCATTAGTGTTGAACTTACTTGGTATTATAAATGCCAATTGTAACGAAACCAACGCTATTGTCACTATGCAAGCAACAGGTGGTACAGCTCCATATTCGTATGGTGCGGCCATTAGTGGAGCCGGTGACCCTGGTGTTTATCCTTTTGACAACACCGTGGAATTGGACCCTACTACAAGTTTAAATTGGGATATATATGTACAGGATGCCAATGGTTGTGTCATTGCAATCCCATATGCCGTAACCGTGGCTACCGATACCACTCCCGATATTTCATTGGCCTTGGATGATGCCTGTGCAGATGAAGGGGATTTCGGTATCACCGTTTCACTGGATGCCATAAATATAGGGGTAGCCCCATATACCATGAGTATTAATGGAAGTGCTTTCCAAAGCATTGCCAGTTTCCCTTATACGTATACGGGTCTCACCGCAGGTGCGTATTCCATAGAGATCAGGGATGCCAATAATTGTGGTGAAACTGAACCCATTACCATTGATGCTGAATTGACAGCAAGTGCTTTCGTAGTTTCCCAACCAACATGTACAACTAACGATGGTGTAATTGAATTTACCGTAAATGGTGGTTCAGGTTCTTTTACTGCTGAATTGTTACAATCGGATTTAACTCCGACAGGTATAACCGCAGCAGGTAACCAATTTACGGGAGTTGCTTTTGGTGACTATATCGTACGGGTTACCGATGATACATTAGGAACCCCTAACTGTAGTGTTGATGTTCCAATTTCTTTGGAAGAACCAACCCCAGTTACCCTGAACACCACCCAGAAAACAGATATTACTTGTTTTGGTGCTGCCAATGGAACGATTACGGTTAGTTTGGTTACTCCTTCAACAGGGGTAAATGATAATCCACCGTATTCCTATACCGTAGATAATGGTTCAGATCCCGCTATCACAAATGGTACGGGTAGTTTCTCTGGATTGAACCCAGGTAACTATACCATTACCGTTACTTCGGAAAGAGGTTGTATTGCCACGGATAACATTACAATCAATGAGCCTACAGCATTGGTGGTTACCGCAAGTGCCACGGATTTTGCCTGTGCCCTTGACAATACCGTAAATGTTTCCGTTCTAACAATAGATGTACCTAGTACAGGAACGACCCCTTATACGTATAGCATTGATGGAGCCAATTTCTTTACAACAAATACCTTCAATGTAATTGATACGGGAGCAACACAAACGATTACGGCAACCGTAAGGGATGCCAATGGCTGTTCCAATTTTGATACGGTTACCATAAACCCATTACCAACCATAACCGATGTAACCGTTAGCCAACAAACGGCTATAACTTGTGCCAATGATGAAGTTGCACGTGTAACTGTTACCGATGGTTCAGGTGATTTCACTTTTGAATTGTTACCAACTGGAAGCGCTCCAGTGCAAACGCCAGGAGCAGGAAACTATTCTGCCGACTTTACGTTGACAACCCCAGGGGATTATACCTTCAGGGTAACCGATAATGTGACCGGTTGTTATTTCACCACTGCTCCCTACACTATTGCTCCTTACGACCTTATTGAGGTTGTCGCAACTCCTGTTTCTCCAGTGACTTGCTTCGGGGACAATGATGGGGTTATGGAAATCAATGTTACGGAGTATAACGGAAACTATTTGTATGAGGTCTTCAACAGTGATGGAACATCAACTTCCATTACCAATACGGGTGTAGCTCCAGGTATCTTAAGCATAACCGGATTGTCCGCAGGAAACTTCTATGTAGTTTTTACTGCAACGGATACCCCGTTCTGTCCGGCTACATCGAACACGATTACCATAGGATCACCGGATGCTGCTGTTCATCTTGTTGAGCTAAGCAATATCAATGCGAATTGTACTATTGGGGCCCAAGTAAGTGTACAGGCGACAGGAGGAACTCCAGGGTATACCTATGCATTTGTCCCAACGACTACCTCACCAACAGGATTGTACACCTCAAATGCAAGTGCCATTCTAACGCCAGCCACATATCCTGCAGCTTATGACGTATATGTACAGGATTCCAGAGGTTGTACCGATATGATCACCATAAACGTAGATGAAGATCCTATGCCTACGGTAACGGCACCTACTTATGCAACTGACCAATGTACCTCCAACGGAACATCCTATACATTTACCGTAACTGGTAGTGCTGGTATTGCGCCACTTGAATACAGTATTGGAAACGGATATCAGTCCAGCGATACTTTCACTGTAACCGCACCAGGAACTTATACCGTTACCGTACGGGATGCCAACGGATGTACAGCAACCGATACCATAGAGATTTTACCGCCACTTGGTTTAACACCTGCTGCAACCGTACAACCTAGTTGTGCCCTTAATGATGGTGTAATAACAATTACGGCAACTGGCGGGTCCCTAAATTATGAATATGACCTTTTGGATAATGGTGGTACAAGTGTAACCGGTGGAGTTAGACAGGCATCCAATGTCTTTAACGGACTTGCGCCTGGTACTTATACTGCTTTAGTTTATGATACCAGTGCTTCGGGTTGTGATGCCCAAGCCCCAATTACCCTTGAAACACCAACACCAGTAGTATTTACATGGAACAAAGAAGATGTCTCCTGTAATGGAGGTGCTGATGGGTCTATCGAGGTAAACCTTGCTCCTTCCAATGATAATCCACCGTATACCTATACTTTGGATGATGGAACGAACCCACCAACGGTACAGACCAGTAATTTATTCACCGGTTTACCCATGGGAACCTATGATATTACGGTAAGTTCCGGCAAAGCATGTTCAGATACACAACAGGTGATAATTGTTGAGCCTGATCCCGTTGATGTAACCGCAACCGCAACTGATTTTGCCTGTAATCCTAATAATACGGCATCGAGTTCAGTTATAACTGCAACCGGTATTGATGGTACAGCACCTTATACCTTCAGTATTGATGGTACGAATTTCTTTACCTCGAATACATTTACCATATTGGATACTGGTTCTACGCAGACCATTACGGTAACCATAAAGGATGATAATGGTTGTACGGATACGGCATTAGTGACCATTGAACCATTGAACACGTTTACTGCTACGGTTAGCACAATTACCAATATTTCTTGTGCAGGACCTGAACAAGTGTTGATAACCGTGAATGACAATGGTGATGTGGCCAATACCTATACCTATGAATTGTTGCCAATAGGAAACCCTAACGGCACTGAAGTGGCAACAGCATTGAATACAACAACACAGTTTGATCTGACTGCCGTAGGTAGTTATACGTTCCGTATTACGGATACAACAACCGGATGTTATGTTGATACACTGCCTTATGAAATAGCGCCCTATGATTTGATCGAGGTAACCGCAGTGGCTATAGATCCAGTTATTTGTTTTGGTGATGGCAATGGTTCGATAGAATTAACTATTGATGGTTATGTAGGTGCTTACGATTATCAAGTGTTTGATAGTAACGATAACCCTATTGGACCTTCGGTAAGTACTGATACAAGTGTAAACCCAAGAATGATTACCGGACTTTCTGGTGGTAACTATTATATACGGGTTACTGAAACCGCTGCTCCTTTATGTTCTGATGAAACCAATACAGTTACCATCTCATCACCCGATATGGCGTTGACCGAGACAACAACTGTTTTGAGTGGGGTAGAATGTACCGATGATCAAGGGGAAGTAAGGGTAAACCCAACAGGTGGAATAGCTCCTTATGATATTACCTTGACCAATACCACAACAGGGGATTCCTCCGGTACTTTGAATGATGTAACCGGTGCAGTATTCTCAGGCTTGTCTGCTGGTGACTATAGCGTTACCATAGTGGATGCAGGAGGTTGTTCCATAACAAATGCTTATCCCATTTTATTGGATATGCCAACACCTGTGACAGCAAATGCCATTCCGTTGAACACGGCACTAACCTGCTTTGGCGATACCACGGGAAGTGTTTCCGCTGTGAATGTATTGAACGGAAGTGGAAACTATGAATACCAATTGAACTATTACGATGCTTCAGGTACAACCATTGAATTTACAAGTACTCTTCAAAGTGGTCCTGACTTCAATAATTTAGGAGCAGGTATCTATAGTATTACTGTTTCCGATGGATGGAACTGTGATGTGGAAACCAATCAGGTTACCATCACAGAACCTACACTTATTGAAGCAACATTGATCCGTACCGATCCATTGACCTGTGCTACAGGTGTGGAATTCGAATTGAGTGCCACAGGCGGAAGCGGTGTTTATGAGTACAGCTTGGATAATATTACTTTTAGTCCGATGACCAGCAATCCAATGCCTTTACCAGAAAGTGGTATGCTTGGCTCAGGATCACACCAGTACTATGTACGTGATCTAGGAGGTGCTTGTGAATCGGTACGTTCCAATGCCATAACTGAAACAGCGATTGTACCCCTTGCGTTGACCGTAGACACGTCAGCCGCTGTGATCAATTGTAATGGTGAGGCTACGGCGATCATCTATGCCAGTGCAGCAGGTGGTTTAGGTAACTATCAATATGAATTGTATACCGATGCATCCTTGAGCATTGCAACACGCGTAGCCGGTCCTCAAGGATCTGGTAAGTTCACTGGACTTCCCGCAGGTACCTATTACGTGAATGTAACCAGTGAGGATTGTACCACTCCGGCAGAGGAGGTTGTTATCATACAACCAGAACCTTTGACCTATACCGAAAATGTTGTGGACGTCACCTGTTTTAGTGACACCAACGGTAGTATAACCGTTACCCTTTCAGGTGGTGCAGGTGGATATCAATATGCAATTTCCCCTAACCTTAACCAATTCGATACAGAAAATACCTTTACCGATTTGGCACCTGGGGATTATACGGTTATCGCCCAAGATATGAACGGATGTTTCGAAATATTGGAATATACCATTGGTCAACCGGATATGTTACAGATTTCCGCAACCACCACCCCTGAGATTTGTGTGGGTGAAGCCAACGGTACAATTACCGTATCAATAACAGGAGGTACCGCTCCATACAGCACAAGTCTAAATGATAAATCGAACTTTGTTCAAGATCAATTGGATTTTACAGATGTCGCTGCTGGTAGTTACCTATTGTTCGTAAGGGATGCCAATGGTTGTGAGGATAACATCATTGTTGAGGTTGGCGCAGGTGAAAACCTTAATGCCACTGTTGAACCTGTATATGAATGTACCGGTGATACCCCGAACAATTATATTGTGGTAACATTGGAAGATCCTTCTATTACCAGTGATGTATTGTATGCAATGGATTCAACAGATCCAGCTGATATGCAATTGACCCCTGACTATAGCAATTTGGCACCAGGTACACATGCATTGACCATTGCCCATAGTAATGGATGTGTAAATACCGTCGATTTTGAAATCCTAGGATTTGAACCATTGACCTTGGAATTGCAGAACAACAATATCAATGAAATTACTGCAGTTGCCACAGGGGGAAGAGGGGAATACAACTTCTACTTCGGAGATGTTGATAATGGTTCTGATAACACCTATATGATCAATAGGACTGATACTTATGTTGTTAGGGTTGTTGATGAGAACGGTTGTGAGGTCATTGCTAACATTGCAATGGAATTCATAGATATCGAAATTCCTAACTTCTTTACACCTGATGGAAATGGTGAAAATGACATATGGTTGCCCAGAAATATTGAGTCATACCCAAAAATACTAATTAAAATTTATGATCGTTATGGTAGAGTAGTTGAAGATAATGTAGTCAGTAAAAACGGATGGGACGGCCTATACCATGGTGCAGAACTACCAACCGGTGATTATTGGTACATCATTAAACTACAAGGTGAATCTGATGATCGTGAATTTGTTGGACATTTTACCCTATATCGCTAAACTTAACCTATAATTCCAATGCGTACTAAAATAGTAACAGTTCTTCTTTTTGCAAGCGTCTTTATGATGAAGGCCCAAGAACTTACCATTCCCCAACTATCGCAATACTTAGCTGATAACCCCTTTGTAATGTCACCCACATATGCGGGTATCGGGGATCATGTTAAGATTCGTGTAAACGGACTTACCCAATGGGTAGGTATAGAAGATGCCCCAGACACCCAATCCTTAGCTGCCGATATGCGTATTGGGGAAAGATCCGGGATAGGAGCCTTATTGTACAACGATAGTAATGGTGAAACCAAACAACGAGGGGCTAGATTGTCCTTTGCCCACCATTTGACCCTAGATAGATACGATGATGAGTTTCTATCGTTTGGACTGTCGTACAACTTCAACCAATTTCGAATAGATATTGAAAATTTTGATGCTTTGGATCCCAGTGTTACAGATGACCGGGCCACTACAAACCATAACTTCGACGTTGGGGTAATGTACCGATACGACAAGTTTTATTTTAGTTTGAATGCCTCAAATATATTAAACAAGGATCTGACCAAATTCAATCCAGTATTTGAACCCAACACCCTTCGTAATTATTATGCCTACACAGGATATCGATACACCAAGAACAAGAACAGTCGATTGGAAATTGAACCCTCGGTCTTCTTTCAACTTTTTGAGAGCGATGGTCGTTCGGTAACCGATTTGAACGTGAAATTCAGATGGTATGATTTTGAGGACTACTACTACGCAGGGGTAACCTATCGATTTTTGAACGATCAAATAGGTGATCCATTATATATTGCACCTATTGTAGGACTCAAAAAGAACAATTTTTATTTTGGATACTCCTATCAGATCATCTTAAATGAAATACTTGGGTATAGTTCCGGAACGCACGTGATTACCTTAGGTGTGGATCTATTCCAGGGCATCAGTAATTGTAGATGTACCTATTAGGGAACGAATTATTTTCAGACACCTTATTTAAAGATAAATTAAATATATAGTCTTCTGATTTCATTGGATTGATTTAAGTTTGCGGAAAATTTCAATAACCGAATGGGGATAATCAAACTAAAAAACATCAAAGTACATGCACGTCATGGCTGTCTGAGCGAAGAAAATATCATAGGTAGTGAATATAGGGTTGATATCGCGTTGAAATCAGATCTTAAAAAGGCCTCTATTTCCGATAACCTTCAAGATACTGTTGATTATGTACATATCAATCACATAATAAAGGAGGAAATGGATATTCCTTCCAAATTATTGGAACATGCCGCTAAAAGAATCATAGATCGGGTTTTTAAGGAATTAAAGTCCGTAACTAAAATAAAATTGGCCGTTTCCAAAATAAATCCACCTATAGGGGGTGATGTAGAAATGGTAACTGTTGTTTTACGTTCAAAAAGATCATAAACAATAGTTTTGATACCTTAAAATAAGGTGCTACCTTTGCACCTCGAAAATGGCATCGTGGCCGAGTGGCTAGGCGCAGCTCTGCAAAAGCTTGTACAGCGGTTCGAATCCGCTCGATGCCTCATAAGACTCCTTATGTTTCAAAGAGTCATTTTGAAACAGATGGATTAGGGTACTAAGTTTACACCTCAAAGGGCATTGTGGCTGAGTGGCTAGGCTAGGCCCCGCAAAGGCTTATACAGTGGTTCGATTCCATTCGATGCCTCAAAAAAAACCTCCTTGTTTAAGGAGGTTTTTTTTTATTCCCTTATCTGTTCAATTTGTTCTATTCCCTTCTCAATATTGAATTGATCCTTTGGTAAAAACCCTTTGGTAATAAGGACTAAACCACATATGATCAATATAATACCCAGGATTTTCTTTATTCTAGAAATTCTTTTGTAGGTCAATTTACGTTTCAATTGCTTGGCCAATAAAATCTTGAAAATATCAGTTGTTAAATAGGCTCCGAGCATGGCAGCAAAGAAAACTACAATACGATTGGGATCATTGTTCAGGCTCGGACCGACCACAATAATAATACCCAACCAAAAAACAAGTACACCAATATTGATGAAATTCAACAAAAAACCTTTGACAAATAAACCAAGATAATCGCTCTTCTTGGTTCTAAATGCCGGTTTATCTTTTTTAATATCGGTCTTAAAGTATGTTGTAATACCATAAACCAATAATATAACGCCACCAAAAACATAAAGACCGGGTTGGTTGCTTAAATTTTCCAACAATTGAAAACTACTGAAATAAGCCACCGTCAAAAAAAGAACATCCGCAAGGATGACCCCTAAATCAAAGGACAAAGCTGCCCTAAAACCTTTTACCGCACTGGTTTCGAGAAGAACAAAAAAAACAGGCCCAATCATAAAGCTTAACAAAAAACCCAATGGAATCGCTGCCTGAATATCGTCTAACATCTGTGCCTTTACATTCTAGTTATTATACCTCCAAATACAGTTTTCTCCTCCATTTTTTTAGGATCACCATAAACCAATACCTCACCACCCGCCTTAACGGATGCCTTTACATAGTCCGTGGCATAAATCTCTGCCTTGGAACCGGCATTCACATTAATGGTCGAAAACTTCGTAATCAAATCCTTTCCCTCATAGACACCTCCGGTATTTATGGCTACATCCTGTAGGTCCGCAGTACCCGAACTTTTGATAACCCCTCCGGTAACCGCTTTTATCAACAACTGTTCAACCTGGGCATTGATATCCAATTCACCACCTTCTTGTGCCTTAAGCTCCAAAACATCCTGGCTAATAGCCTCTTTGGAGTAGATTCTAGCATCTTCATTGACATCGACCACTACCAACTTATCGGTATAATATAAATCGATGAACGTTCTATAACCACTGAATATCTTGGTGATCTGCATACGTATCTTCAACACTCCCTGATTATTGACAATAACCACGTTATCGGTATTCGCACCAGTTATAACAGCCTTGTTTTCAGTTGATTTTATCAAATTAACAGATAAACCATCAAATGCCTTCAATTCTGAAAACGGCTGTAAATCCTGTGTAATTTTATTGTCTTGTGCTACTGTTATTTGACAAACAAAAACGAGCAACACAAGCCCAACCAAATTTTTCATTGTTTTAGTTTTTAGGTATTTTCTTACTAACTTAAACAAATTCTATTCCAAAAAACGATTTTACTCGTTCTTTCCGATGAGTGAAAAGTCAAGATGACGTTTTATTAGATCTGTGTTTTTTACCATTACAACAACCTCATCCCCTAATTGATATGTTTTCTTGGTACGTTCACCAACAATAGCATATTCCTTTTCATCAAAGATATAATAATCACCTTTTATATCGCGAATCCGAACCATTCCTTCGCACTTGTTCTCAATGATCTCTACATAGATACCCCATTCGGTAACCCCAGAGATAACTCCCACAAATTCCTGGTCTTGATGGTCCTGCATAAACTTAATCTGCATGTACTTAATGGAATCGCGCTCCGCATTGGCCGCCAAACTCTCCATATCCGAGGAATGCTTGCATTTGTCCTCATAGATTTCCTCCTTGACCGATTTACCATTATCCAAATAATGCTGTAACAAACGGTGTACCATTACATCGGGATATCTTCGAATAGGTGAGGTAAAATGGGTATAATAATCAAAGGCTAAACCGTAGTGACCGATATTATCGGTGGTATAAATAGCCTTACTCATACTACGGATTGCCAAAGTATCGACCAAATTCTGTTCTTTTTGGCCTTTCACATCCTCTAAAAGCTGGTTTAAAGACGCACTGATCGATTTTTTATCCTTAAAGTCAAGCTTATGTCCGAATCTTGATATAATGGAATTCAAGGCTATTAATTTATCCTCATCGGGATCGGCATGGGTTCGGTAAACAAACGTCTTCTTAGGTTTTTGTTTCCCAATGAACTCTGCCACCTTGCGATTCGCCAACAACATAAATTCCTCTATCAACTTATTGGCATCCATAGCCTCCTTGAAATAAACACTTTCAGGCTCATTGTTTTCATTCAAATTGAAACGAACCTCTACCTTATCAAAGGAAATAGCGCCTTGGTCCATTCTTTTGGACCTCATTATCTTGGCCAACTTATCCATGGTAAGGGTAGCTTTTACAACCTCTTCGGAAACCGAGTAGGCTTTACCCCTAATCGATATTTCAGTGGGTATATCACCATTACCATGCTCAATAATGTGCTGGGCTTCCTCATAAGCAAAACGCTCATTGGAATCTATAACGGTTCTACCAAACCACTGGTTTTGTATCTGAGCCTTGTCATTGAGTTCGAAAATGGCAGAAAAAGTATATTTTTCCTCATTGGGACGTAATGAACAGGCATTGTTTGATAATACTTCAGGCAACATGGGAACCACCCTATCTACAAGGTATACGGAAGTAGCCCTATTATAAGCTTCTTCGTCCAACAGGGTATCCGGTTGTAAATAATGGGAAACATCGGCAATATGTATCCCTATTTCGTAATTGCCATTATCAAGTACTTCAAAGGATAAGGCATCATCAAAATCCTTGGCATCCTTAGGGTCAATGGTAAAGGTCAATACCTCTCTCATATCCCTTCTTTTAGCTATTTCCTCGGATTTTATAGAGGTATCCAGGGTATTGGCATACTGTTCAACCTCAGAAGGAAATTCATAAGGCAAGCCATATTCCGCTAAAATGGAATGTATCTCCGTTTGATGCTCCCCTGGTTTACCCAATACATCGATGATGGTACCAAAGGGGGAATCGGTATTATCGGGCCATTCGGTAATTTCAACAACTACCTTATCACCATTTTCAGCGCCCTTTATCTTATCTTTTGGAACGAAAATATCGGTATACATTCTAAAATCAGAAGGTCTTACAAAGGCAAAGGTCTTTTGCATATCAACAATACCCACAAAATTGGTTTTGTTGCGTTCAACTACCCGTGTAATCTCCCCTTCCAGTTTTTTACCCTTCCTTTTTGGAAAAATATAAACCTCGACAGTGTCTTTATGAAAGGCCTTATTCAATTTATTGAACGGAACAAATACATCTTCATCTATTCCATCTACAATAATATAGGCATTGCCCCTTCCTGTAATATCAACCCGACCGGTATGGTAGGTTTTGGTTGAGGGTAAAGCCCTATAATGGCCTCGTGTCTCTTCTATAATTCTCTTTTTTTCTTTGAGTTGGGTAAGTCGTTTTATCAATTGATTGCGCTCATTCGCATCAGTAACGCCGATTCTTTCGGCAATTTGTTTATAGGTAAAGCCTTTTTTAGGGTCTTTTTCAAGTACGGTAAAAATTCCTTTAGTTATTTCGTTTATTCTATGGTTTCTTGCTTTCTTATTATTCTTTGACATTAAAATTCTATTTGGGTTGAAAATTACAAATTATAATCCATTACCTATATCTATTAACCTTTCTTAAGCTTTATTTCACATTAATTAAGGTTATCAACATATATATCATACAATCCATTTTTTCTTTTATAAATTTAAAACAAAATGATGTTTATTATAGCTTGTTAATAGTGGTTATAAAAAAACGTTTAAAAAATAGGTTTGCACCCATAAAACAGTTTATCGACAACTTATCACAACATACTTTCATTATTTATCAGATGATTATAAATCTTATCAACGATTATTGATAACCTATTTCAACATTGATTTATTAATAAGTAAATGTATATTTATTGTTAACTACGAAAAGATTTAACTTAATATCTTCCTGTTATTTTCTTAGAAGTAAATTCTTTTTTTAACGTAATGTTTTGTAAGACGAAAAGGAAAGGTAATAACAAAATTTAAATACCACTTTTTTCAACTTAATTATTAACAAGTTAATAAGGGATATTAGGAAGATAATAACAATGTAGTTTTACATACAATATAGTATAAACGTGATCGGTCCATTATTATTGTGAATAACAATGTATTTGTACATTTGTACAAAATATATACGATAACCATGAAAATCTCTATAGGTAACGATCACGCGGGAACAGAATATAAATTGGCTATAATCGGACTTTTGAAATCTATGGATATCGAAGTTACAAATTATGGTACCGATGGTGCGGATAGTGTTGATTATCCTGATTTTGTGCATCCTGTGGCCCAAGATGTTGAAGAAGAGAAGGTTGATTACGGAATTATTATTTGTGGTAGTGGCAATGGCGCTTCAATGACGGCAAATAAACACCAAAAGATTCGATGTGCCCTATGTTGGAACAAGGAAATAGTCCAATTGGCAAGGGAACATAATGATGCAAATATTTTAAGTTTACCAGCAAGATATATATCCTTACCACAGGCATTGGATATGGTCAAAGTATTTTTAAATACGGATTTTGAAGGGGGTCGACATGAAAGACGTATTGAAAAGATACCTTGTTCATAGTAAGTACTTTTGTATTGATTATATTTTGATGGATTCTTTTCATTTACCCTATTATGGCACATAATCACGGACACTCACATGCACATACAGACTTAAAGGGAAAAAACCTCTTAGTATCTATATTTCTCAATATCATTATCACTGTTTCCCAAGTCATAGGAGGGTTGATTTCGGGAAGCTTGTCCTTGTTGTCGGATGCATTGCATAATTTTAGTGATGTTCTATCCTTGATTGTAAGTTATGTGGCTACCGCGCTTTCAAAAAAGGAAGCTTGTACCAATAAAACATTCGGTTATAAACGGGCAGAGATTATTGCCGCTTTTGTAAATGCCGCCACGCTGGTAATAGTGGCTATCATTTTGATCAAAGAGGCTATTGAACGCTTTATGAATCCTATTGCAATCGAATCGAATTTGGTTATTTGGTTATCTTTATTAGGCATCGCTGCCAACGGCTTCAGTGTGTTATTATTAAAAAAACATGCAGATAGCAACATGAACATGAAATCTGCGTACCTACACTTATTGACCGATATGTTGGCTTCTGTAGCCGTACTCATCGGGGGTCTCTTGATGAAATTCTATCAAATGTATTGGGTGGATCCGGCGTTGACCTTGGCGATTGCCCTTTATCTCATATTTATGGGATATGATTTACTTAAGGAATCTACAAGGGTACTCATGTTATTTACCCCAAGTACCATTCATGTTCAACAAATAGTAGAGACCATTAATAAAATCGATCCCATTAAGAATGTCCACCATGTACATATTTGGCAATTGAACGAGGATGAGGTGCATCTTGAGGCCCATATAGACTTTCTAAAGGATATAAAACTTTCGGAATTCGATGTCATTTTAGACAAAATTGAAGATGAGGTATATCATAATTTTGGAATTAACCATGTTAACATCCAACCCGAATTCGGAAAGTGTGATGCCAAACAAATTATAGTACAGGATTGAAAATGAACATTTCCATTAAAAATTTCGAAGCCCTTACATTGGAAGAGTTATATGGTATTCTTCAATTGCGCTCCGAAGTTTTTGTGGTTGAGCAGGATTGTGTTTATCAAGACTTGGATGGTAAGGATAAAAAAGCGCTACATATTATCGGGACCAAGGATAATACAATAGTCGCCTATACCCGAGTTTTCAAACCTGGCGATTACTTTATTGAAGCCAGTATCGGCCGTGTAGTAGTCAAGGCATCCGAACGCCAATACGGTTATGGTTATAATATCATGATGGCTTCGATAAAAGCTATCCAAGAATATTTCAACGAGACTACCATTAAGATCTCAGCACAGACCTATCTTAAGAAATTCTACAGTTCCCTCGGTTTTAAGGAAATAGGGGATGGCTATTTGGAAGATGGTATTCCGCATATAGGAATGCTAAAAGACTAATATCACAATTAGATACGAATGGGTGATTTGTTGGAAAGATTAATATCCTCCAACATAGTATCCGTAAATTTATAATGTCCTTTGGTGGTGATGATCCGAAACCGATTCGATTTTAAACGGCTTAAAGTATCCAAAAACAACCATTTGGACTTCAAAAGCAATGGTTTTTCAGATTTTAGACTGATTTCAAAAATATACTTGATGCCATTTTTAAGGGCTACGATGTCCGGGGTTATTTTTACACCACTTTCTTTTCTAATATACGATTTTGGGGTTTCGTATCCCTCCATATCGGCTTTGATATTTTCAAAACCGGTGGCTTCCAAATGATGGATGGATTTTTCCAAAAACTCCTTGTTTTCTATTTTTTCTACTTTGATCATCCTTGAAAATAGCAGAAAAATCTTATAAAAACAAATTTTAAGCATTGATTAACAATGTTTTATGTTAATTAACACCCGTATTTTACCTACAATGCCGTTTTGGTCGTTTTTTGGTAATCATTAGTGCGATATGGACTTACCATAAAGGATTTTAATTGATCAAAATGGTCTTTTTGAGTCGAATATCCTCAGAGGAACTACCAACCATTATTTCAAATTCGCCAGGTTCTATCTTGTACACCATATTCTTGTCCCATAGTCCCAATTCTGTGATGGGAATACTAAAATCAATGCTAATGGTATCAGATGGGCGTATGTTCACTTTCTTGAATTCTTTCAAAACCTGAATAGGCGTGGTAACAGAACTTATCTTGTCATTAATATATACCTGAACGACTTCTTTTCCTGTCATTTTCCCCGTATTTTTAATATCCATTGAAACCTGAATGAACTCGTTCTTATCCAATGTGGTGTTCGCAACCTTCAAATTGGAATATTCAAATTGGGTATAGCTCAACCCATGACCAAAAGGGAAAAGTGGATCTGGTGAGGAAAACACATAATCCCTTCCCGGTTTTTCTTTGGTTCCCCGTTGGTGATAAAATCCCTTTCCCGAGGGTTTGGTATTATAAAAAGTGGGTACATGTCCTACACTTTTCGGTACCGATACCGGTAATTTACCTGATGGATTCACCTCCCCAAACAACACGTTGGCGATGGCATTTCCACCCTCTTCGCCAGGGTACCAAGCCTCTATAATCGCAGGAATATTTTCTTTTTCCCATGCAATGGAATAGGCACGCCCATGAACCATAACCAATACTATCGGTTTCCCGGTTTCATGTATGGCCTTAATCAATTCCGGTTGAATACCAGGGGGTGTTAAGGTGGTTCTATCAAAACCTTCACCTGAAGTTGCAAAATCTCCGGGAATCTCTTTTCCCCACCCAATTCCCGATAAGGTCATGCTGGTACCACCAATCACCAAAACCACTACATCACTTTGCTCCGCCGCTTTTACGGCAGCCGGTATATTGCTGTTATCGAGACCGGTAATGGTACACCCTTGGGCATAATTAACATTAATGGTATTGTTTACATAATTTTTTATTCCCTCCAGTATGGTTACACCAGAGGCATTATCCTTGGTGGCACTGTAATCACCAT
Organism: Maribacter polysiphoniae; assembly: GCF_003148665.1. Taxonomy (GTDB): domain Bacteria; phylum Bacteroidota; class Bacteroidia; order Flavobacteriales; family Flavobacteriaceae; genus Maribacter_A; species Maribacter_A polysiphoniae. The sequence continues at coordinate 295,844 of NZ_QGGQ01000001.1, forward strand.
ATTGAACTTGATCGGCATTGGGACCGATGACGGCAATGGAGTTTACTTGGGTAACATCCAAGGGCAATAGTTGATTTTGGTTTTTTAGAAGGATTATGGATTCTTCAGCAACTTCACGTGCAAGGTTTTTCGCTTCTTGGGTGTGAACCAAGTCGGATACTTTTTGAGGTGCGGTATAGGGTTTATCGAATAAACCAGCCTTGAATTTTGCGGTTAGTATGTTACTAACGGCTTGATCGATCAATGTGCTATCGATCTTTCCGGTTTTGACCAGGTCTGCCAATTCGGAAAACGCATAAGGTTTTGGTGCTTCAAGATCAATACCGGCCTTTATGGCTTCAATGGCGGTTTCAGTCTTATCATGGGTAACCTTATGAAAGTGCTCCAACATCCATACGGCCTCATAATCGGAGAACACATAGCCCTTAAAACCCAATTCCTTACGTAAAATGTCTTTCATTAGGTATTCGTTGCTATGCATCGGAATCCCATTGACTTCATTATAGGCAGGCATTACGGAATAGATATTGGCTTCCTGTATCACTTTTTTAAACGGATATAGGTGTAAATCCCTTAAATCCCGGGGACCAACATTATTGGGCGCCAGATTGATACCCGCAATAGGGGTGCTATAGGCCACAAAGTGTTTCGCCGTACACATAAGTTTATGGTCAGGAATACGGTTTTTTGTAATCTCGGGGTCACCCTGCATACCAATAACAAAGGCTTTTCCCATTTCCGCAACATGATAGGGGTCCTCCCCATAACATTCTTCAACCCTTCCATATCTTGGGTCCCGGGCTAGATCGAATAATGGTGATAAAGCCTGATCTACCCCGGAAAGACTCGCTTCGTAGGCAATCTGGGTACTCATTCTTTGTATCAATTCGGTGTTCCAAGTACTTCCCTGTGCAATGGCTTGTGGAAAAATGGTAGCCCCAAAGGCCAACTGCCCATGCAGGCATTCCGCAATTTGAATGGCTGGTATGCCCAATCTTGTTTTATTCCGAAGATAGTTATCCGCCGCTTCAGAAAGTTTAGCGATTTGGTCTACCCCAATGAACGGACTCTCCAAACAACCAATGCTTTGTCCGTGGAATAAGCTATCCAAAGAACTCGGACTGACTTTTTCATTTTTGTCGAATCCCAAGGAAGATAAGCTTAACATCTGCATCTGTGAAATTTTTTCCTCCAGGGTCATACGGCCCAACAGATCCTTGACACGGAGATCCACGCTTAGGGCGTTATCCTTATAAGGTGCATTTTGTATCGGTTCTTGTGAAAAACAAGCCGTAATAAGGCCCAAGCATAATACCGTTGGGAAAATTGATCGAATGAAACGTATGGGCATTCTTAAAGCTGCTGGCATAGTCTTATTGTATGTTAATATTTTGATGTGTAATAGATGTGGTACTTGAAGTCTAAAAGTAGCGAATTAGGTTGGAATTCCATTTAAAAATACCTTGTGAACAACAGTAATCCAATTATATTGAAGTGACTATACCGTTCAATTGTTTTTTATTTCCTGAATCCAAGGTGTTCTTAAGAAATTGCTACTAAAAACTATTGATCAAATGATTCTAACAGGGCCTATGATTCCCATAGGATAATACTCCTGATTCCTTGTCCAATTTTGAGCTACCTTATTATCCTTGAGGCTTTTTAAATAATTCCCTGTAATGGTGGTTAGTTTTATGGTTAATTTATTTTGTCCATCCTTAAGCATATTTTTAACATCATATACATGACTACCATACCATCGGGTTCCAATCCACTCGTCATTCAATGTAAGCTCGGAAACCCCTTGTACATTTCCAAGATCTATATATTGGTATTTATCCTTGTCGATGTTTATTGTTTTCTCATAAACGACCTCACCCGCAAAGTGTTTCGTTTGCTTAATTTTAAGCAAATCCGTAAGGGTTGTTATTTGTAGTTGTTGTTTTTCACCATGGATGGGATAAAGTTTTAACTGCCATTCCCCTGTAATATCTTTTCCATCTTTATAAAAATCAAAGGAAGGTAGGGCTTCTGTTGGACGATTATTTTCAAAGACGATCAAAATGGAAGTGGCACGCGGAATTTCCAAGGCCAATTTATTTTGTGCCCCATTGGTTTTACAAGGTTTTCTTTCACCGGTTTCAGGATTCCATATCCAAGGGTAAAGCGTTTCTTTTACCTGGAATTCAGCATTTACACTGATATGATCGGATAAACCGGTATTGGCGATAAAGAAAATAGGATGTCCGTCTAACAAGTAGTTCGACTGGCTTAGGTATTTGTGGGTTTTATCAAATTTGACATAAGGTTTTAGGCCTATCCCATTTTGTAATTTCCCATACCAGGCGATAATATCCTCATCGGGCCCCGGATACTTAAAAACATTATCGGCGTGATCTTTCAACACCTTGGTGATATGTCCGGCTACTTTTAGATCATCCTCCTTTCCACGGATAAAGGATGGGGATTTATAAGGTGTTTTATTGATAAAGACAATTTTGCCCCCTGCAGCGGCAAAAGCCATCAAAGATGCAGCGGTGGCAACCTCCAATGTTTCAATCCCGGGTAGGAGTATGGTCGAATAGGAACGCTCCCCGTAAACCATATTTCCATCTTTGAATGTGGCTTTTTGAAGAATGTTTTCACTGATATAATCGCATCCCCCACCATTTTGGACAATGGCTTCCCATAGGTTGTTTTGGTATTCGGGATACCATTTTTGGGGAAAGGGATCTCGCTGTGGCCCGATTTTCAGCCAAAGGTCCGTTAAAGGCTGAAGAATGGCAACATTTGCCTGTGGAACGGCATTTTGAAACAAATGGGATAAACGGCTCTTATAGTCAGCCCATTTTTTAAAATAGGGCCACCATGTATTCCGTTCATTGAAATAAGATCCGTAACGTATCCAACCAGGAAATTCAGCTTCTGGGGGGGAGTAGTTGAAACCGTGTAAAATGGAGTGGTTGACCCCAGAAATATTACTTTGGTCACCAGCTATCTTTATGTTTTCAAGTGTAGCCATAAAGGCCATTTCAGTGTTTGTCATTTCCTCACAACCCACCAGTTTTTTTCCAGCGAGAACCGCACCGGAAGAAACATACTTATTGCACATTCTTGGTGCCCGACCGGATAATCCTGTATTGGGATATTCCCTTCCCACATCCTTAAAAAGCCATGTTTCACATTCAGGAATATCGACACCCATACTTGCTTCAAGAGGGTGCATGCCACGACCATAGGCCTGCATTCTGGATTTAACGTTATTTTGATGGCACCACGTGTTGAAAGTGTTTATAAAACGTTCTTTAAAAAGTTCTATCCTTGTTTTATAAAAGTCCAATTCAACCCGTTTAATTTGGTCAACCACTGCTTTTGGAAATACAGTGCCATACTCTTCGTCAATCGGGTTTCCCATATGCCCAACTTTTTTCAGTACAAAAGGAAGATAAGGCTCTAATGCATACCCTCTTCTTTTTTGAAATTCCTGGGGTAGATCATCATTCCAGTTGGCACCTTCAAGTTCCATGCTATCACAAAACATGGCCCTGATATAAGTACCCATATTACCTATTTTCCCTGTAAGTATATTGGATATTCTGTTGAGGTATGCCTCAATCGCTATTTGATTATAATGGTTCAAAACAGGGCCTGAAGCGCCGGGGGCACCATTGATTACGGCCATGTAGCCGGTAAGTTTGATTACGTAATACAGTACATGATCGCCCTTTGGGACATCCACTTCCAGAAGGTCATTGTCAATATAAGGCATCATGTTTTCGCCTTCTATAAATTCTTTTGCATTTTTTGGAAGCAATCGGACCATAATGAGGTCCTTATATACGGTTTTGTTCTTTGAATGAAGATCGGGATCCACTTTTGCCAACATATCCGATACGCTGAAACTGTGTTTGCCCCCTTTGATGGCAATTGTCCCAATGGTGACCATTTGGGATTGCTCTTCTTTTTTTAGGAATTCACCCCCAAACGGCCAACCAGAACCAACAATCATATCACAGACCATTCCACGTTCCTTGGCACCTTGTAAAGCGGTATGCAACATCGTTAACCAGTCATCATCAAAAATGGTAAGTGCTTTATAACCAAGGGGGTCCGTATTAAAGGGAAATGCAATAGGATTGATTTCGACGCCCCCGATTCCGGCCGATTTCATTACGTCCAACTCCCTAAGAATTTCTCCCTTTGAAAGTCGGTTGCCATTCCACCACCAACGCACAAAAAGCTTGGCATTGATAGGTGGATTTTGAAATTCATTGAAAAAGGTATCTAATGGATTTGATTTGAAAACCGGTGAACCTGTCCCCCATACCGAATTCATAAAACACATACCCGATGTGGTTAAAATACTGTTTTTAACAAACGTTCTTCTTTTCATTCAAATAAAGGGGTTAAGATTCATCTTACACAACAAAAATATGCAAGGGCTAAAACGTAATAAATATAATGATTTATACTGATAAGGATTGAAGCCACTAAGCTAAAAATAGCACCAATGACACTGATTCCCCAATGTCGTTTAAACCAGAAGAATTAGGTGGGCATAATACCCTTTGTGTTCCCCAATAATTGGATTTAAAAGTAGGGTTGGACAACCATAATGAATGGCACAAAAATTTCATAGGGAAAGGTTCGTTCATCATCTGCTGTAATGATATTCGGAATTGGGTGCATGTGGGAGTTAAAATGTAATTGATCGACCCTGTGGTTTGTAAAATAATCAAACGAAACGTTTGGCAATACCGTTTTCAATCAAGAAATCAAGCTTTAATATCAGGTTAAAAGGCTTTTCCGCCTTGTTTTGGGTCGATGCATAAAGGTAGCCTTCCGAGTGGGAATCCAGTTCGCTTATTTTGATCTTACCATGTTTACCATGGGCTTTTTCCCAATAAATTTCCAAGCGGCTTTGGGAGAGTTTTCGGGTCGTTAATAAGTCGAGAAGTTTGGGACGGTTCACAAAGGTGATCTTACAAGAGGTAAAGGTTTGGGGCTCGTCAGCATAGATGGCCGTAACCAAGGCATAGAAATCTGTTTTCTTAGAGGGATCGTACAACCACCCTGGTTTTGTTTTTCCGTTTTTTTGATAATTGATTTCAAAGGCGAAAGTGGGTAAATCGTCGTTTACATAATCCAATTGGGCCTTCTCATCAACAAAAAATGTCTTTTGGGTGTTTTTTTGAATCATGATCAGGTCAACACCCCTGTGTTGAAGGTTTAAATCGGATACCCGTTTAAAACCGTAATTTTTCAAGTGGTTGTGATACATCGAATCCAAAAGGATTGCAAGTTGTTTCTCTTTCTGCAAATCACTTTGAAAATGACTTTTATCACCCACGATTTAAATGTTGATTTTACCGAACAGTGTTTTACCGATTTGTTCAACCACACCAACTACTAAGGCATTGCCCATAAAAAATGCCCGTTTGGTATCCGAAATACCCTTGATTTGGGTATGGTTGTCTGGGAACATGTTCAAGCGTTCCAGTTCCATAGGTGTCAAACGACGAAGTCCTTTAGGGGTCTTTACAACATGTTTGAACCTAGACGGACTCTTACCCCCTTCACCGGTAATAATGGTCCGTGAGGCATTGTCCAGAGCATCTGGGAAGATCATACCGCCTTCGCTATAGTTGTATTCAAAACCATTTTTTGCAGTTCTTACTTCCTTTTTGGCCCCTTTTAAATATTCCCATTTAGGATATTCATCGGACGGAATATAAAAATCCTCGGTCACCTCGCCATTTTGAAGCACATCGGCAAGCACTGTCCGTGGCCCGTCATAATTTGGATGGGTCTTTGCCGTAAAAACGTCTCCATTGATACTGGCCCCTGTATTGCCAAAAGGGGATAACTTTTCACCTTGATTGAATGTTTCGGAAATTTCAACCAAGTCCCCCTTAATGGTAAATTGATTATAGTTTTCCAAGGTGTTTTGAACAGGAAATGCATTGGCTATGGTACCCTGTTGGGCAATCCAATCTTTTTTGTCCGCTTTTTTCAATGCTTTATATAAAGGGGTTGATTTATGGTAACCCAAGAAAAATATACGTCTACGACGTTGGGGCATACCATAATCCGCAGCATTGATTACCCGCCACTCCACAGCATAACCCAAATCGTCCAAACTTTTGAGCATGAGGGCAAAATCCCGGCCTCTTTGGGTTGAGGGTGATTTTAATAGGCGATCTACATTTTCAAGGAAAAGGTATTTAGGCGGCGTTTTTTTCTCCGATAGGATACGATGTATTGACCACCACAACACCCCTTTCTTACCTATAAGTCCTTTGGAATTCTGCAAGGTCGTTGCCACGGAATAATCCTGACAGGGAAAACCACCTACTAAGATATCAGCATCGGGAATATCCTTTGTTTGGACTTCTGAAATATCCTCATTACAGTGGTTTTGACCGCCAAAACGGGCCTCATAGACCATGGAGGCATGTTGGACTTTGGTTGAGGGTTCCCATTGGTTCGACCAAACAACCTCGTAATTACCTGTATGCTCAAGTCCCAGGCGAAAACCGCCAACACCTGCAAAAAGCTCTATGACCTTTAATTTTTTCATTGTTGGCTAAATTAGGGAAAAACAGGATAAAAGTATAAAGCAATTGTTCCCCCATGGTAGTAACCTTCCGGAAATTGGAAGGATAAAAATCATTAATTGTCTATTTTTGAATAAAATTTCGATGTATGGATTTTAGACGTGTTTTGAACTATGTTCCCTTGCTCTTATTGGTATTACAGGGATGTAAGGAGGATAAGGTGCCGATTAACCTATTGCAAAATCAAATTGATGAGATTGGAAAAGAGGTTGCCCCGGACAAACGGGTGGCACTTTTTGATATAAAGGCGATTAAAGACAACGATACATACATTTTAAAGGGGGAAAGCAATCTACCCAATGCCATTGAAGCCTTAAAAACGAGGTTGTCGGCTGAAAACGTTGATTATATTGATAGCATCCAATTGTTACCGACTAAGGCGCTTGAGGGGAAAACACAGGGAGTCATTACGATTTCCGTGGCCAATCTACGCAGCCAACCAAAACACTCCGCCGAATTGGCTACCCAGGCCACTTTGGGCACGCCCGTCAAGGTTTATAAAAAGTCCGATGGTTGGTATTTGATACAAACACCGGATCAATACCTTTCATGGGTCGATAGTGGCGGTATTCAATTAATGGATTCCATTTCGGCAAACCAATGGCGGTCTTCCGATAAAATCATATTCACAAAGACCTACGGGCATACATATGCAACAACCGACGTAACTTCACAAGTGGTTTCCGATATGGTGGCTGGGGCAGTTCTTGAAAAATTGGGAGAAGACAAAGGATTCTACAAAGTGAAATATCCAGATAGTAGAATCGCATATATTCTTAAGGGTGAAGCACAGGATTATAATCAATGGTTACAGGATTTGAACCCAACCACCGACGCCTTGGTGGAGACATCCAAAAAATTAATGGGCGTACCTTATCTATGGGGCGGCACCTCTACCAAAGGGGTTGATTGTAGCGGATTTACCAAAACCATCTACTTTTTGAACGGTATGGTCATTCCAAGGGATGCTTCCCAACAGGTCCATACAGGGAAATCCATTGATTCACTAAAGAATTTTGATGATCTTGTAAAGGGTGATTTGTTGTTTTTTGGCCGAAAGGCCACCGACTCTACCCCGGAAAAGGTAGTACACGTGGGTATGTGGATTGGCAATAATGAGTTTATCCACTCTTCCAATATGGTACGTATCAGTAGTATGGACCCTAAGGCCCCAAATTTTGATGAATGGAATCTGAAGCGTTATTTGCGTACCAAAAGGATTTTAAAGGAAGAGGAGGACGGATTGATCAATTTGGCCAATACCCCGATTTTCAAGGATTGAACAACCGTATTCACTGACAACGCTAATCGAAATACTTTTTCAATAGGTGTTTCACAGCGGAATAATACGATGTTCCGAATAAATTTAAATGGACCAACAGGTAATAGAGTTGGTAAATATCGGTGCGTTCCTTGGCGCCATCAATCCCAGGAAAATGCTCCGAATAAGCGTCATAAAATGAGGTTCCAAACCCTCCGAAAAGTTTGGTCATGGCAATATCCACCTCATGATGGCCGTAGTATACCGCAGGGTCTATGAGATAGGGGAGTCCATGGGTGTCAATACAATAGTTACCACTCCATAAATCCCCATGAAGTAATGCGGGTTTTGTATGGGTAAAGAATTGCTGACATCCTTTGACAAGGCTATTTTCGGTAGGAATTTCATCAGGACCCAATAGGCGTTTTTCCCTGGCCGTTATGAGTTGGGGCAACAAACGCTCTTGAACATAGAATAGGGACCAGTCCGGGTGGTTTTTGTTCGATTGTGTTAAACTTCCAATGTAATTGTCCTGTTGCCATCCAAAAGAATCTCCCATAGCTAGGGAATGCATTGCCGCCAATTGGTGGCCAAGGGTTTCGAAGTCCTTGGAATCTGCACTTTTAGAGGCAATAAATTCCATTAAAAGATAAGAAATGCCCTCGTGTTGTCCACAAGCGAGTATTTTGGGTACACCTATGGTTTTGGTGCGCTCAATGTGTTCAAGTCCGGCTTTCTCCATATTGAACATATGCAATGCGCAAGGACTGTCGTTCACCTTGCAGAAAAACCGTTGTGTTTGGGTGTACACCCCAAAAGCCTTTGATATGTCACCTCCTAGGACAGCTTCGACTTTTAGGACCTTGCAACCCAAAATTTGGCTGATATGTGATTTAAAAGAAGAAGACAGCATTGCTCCCATATATACTTTTAGGTCAATTTACTTTACAGTAAGGAAATCCCGGATGTCCTTTGATAGTTTTATCAAATCAGGTTCATGAACATACATCATATGTCCGGCTTCATAATAAGTCATGGTAACCCTTTCCTTTACGATTCCGTTTCTGGAAAAAGTATATTCGGCATCAAAAAAGGGAGTGATGAGGTCAAAATATCCACTGGCTACCAAGACCCTCATTTCAGTATTTCGTCTCATGGTTTCGCCCAGTGCCCTGGAAACATTCACAGGGGCTGGTTCCCAATAACTACCATCAGGTACGGTTCTCCAACGCCATTTACTTCCTATCTTATCATTAGAGGTTAAATAGGGCCTATCCATATCCACTTTTAGTGCAGAAGCGAAATAATGGTTCAAGGCAGCTGTATATGCCGAGCTGATTTGATAACTGGAGGCATCGCCCAAATGCGGCCCTTCTGAAAGTTTATCAGCTTCGTCCCCCATAAACCGACCGTCTAAGCGGCCTATCGACAGGCCTTTATCGGCCAATAACTGCTTTTGAAAACGATGCATTAAGATACGCAGGTCCGATCTGAGGATATAATCTTTATCCAGCCCAATGAAATAAGACATTTTTTCGGCAATCGAATTTTTCTCCTCATGGGTCAATAAGTTACCCTTGTATAGGGCAGGGGTGTAGACGTTATATGTGAATTTACGGCACTCCTCAAGAAAATCCTCCAGGTCTTTGCCTTGTCCCGCTTTCTTATGATACCATGCTGTGGCCGCCATACTGGGCAAATAGGTAACATAGGAGGTAATGTTATTGTGTATGGATGTGGAACCGTCATAATCCAGGGCTTGGGATATTAAAATAAGTCCGTTCAAGGCCATGTTCTGTCCCCCTCCTTCCAAAGCCTTGCCCACTGCAGCAGCCCGTGTGGTGCCATAACTCTCACCGGCAATATACTTGGGGGAAAACCATCGCTGGTTCTCTGTGATCCATAGTCGAATGAACTGTGCCACCGAGGCAGCGTCTTCCTTTAATCCCCAGAAGTCTTTTTCCTTGCCCTTACCAACAACACGGCTATAACCCGTACCTACGGGATCGATAAAAACCAAATCGGTAAGGTCTAATAGACCGTGTTCATTGGTTTGTAAATCATACGGGGCGGCACCGTCATCCTTTTTGGCATCGGAATCGATTTTTACGATTTTAGGACCAAATAATCCCATATGCAACCAGACCGATGCAGAACCCGGACCCCCATTGAAAACAAATGTTACAGGTCTTTGGGCACTATGGGTTATGCCATCTTGGGTATATGCTACGGACCAAATGGTCGCGACCGAATCGCCTTTTTCACTCTTTAGGAAGGTTTCTTTAGCGGTGGCCTTGTAAGAAATGGTTTTGCCACCAAAAACCCCTTTATGGTTCGTAACAAATGATTTTGGTACAGGAATGGGTTTGGGGTTTGATTTTTCTTCTTTTGTTTGGGCAGCCATAGAAAGATGGCATACAATGACAAGGACAAGCACTAATTTTTTCATAATCTTAGTTGGAATGGGTGGACGTAATCACATTAAATACGGTTATGGCTTTTATTCGGTTAAAGGTGTTCATCAATGCCTTTACAGATTTAAATGTAATTAATCATTACCGATTTTTTGCTGTTTTAGCCATTGTAATGTGGCACAGCTTGTTTTATCGACTAAAGAACCAGACTAAATTTGGCATATCCCATGGATTGGACAGGGAATCATTTTGAATCAATCTCTTGTCATAACCCATGGTTTATCACAGCTATGGGTTTGTTGTTGTTCACGGTACTTTAAGATAGTTCATTCCTATTTCAGAGGAAGGTATTCGTGCTGTTTTGTAAATGGAATCAAAGACACGCCCTATGGTGTTATTGTAGAATACCTTTGTACTTGTTTTCATTGGACAACAATTCCTTGGCAGCCAGTATGGCCTCGTCATGGGTTAAATAGTAGGTAAACAATCCTTCTCTATAAAAATACCTTTTAATGATTTCGTCTTCCAATTTTTTCTTGATCTCTTTATGGTACTTATCCAAGGCTATGATTTTGCTCTTTTCAATCTCATTCAACAAGGAGGTATAGTTTTCTTGAACGGCATCACCCAAAATATCATCATTATCGACGGTCATAGCTTCTTTGAGTGCCTTTTCGGTTTTTGTTTCGTAGGCAAAATTACTTTGGGCCACAAAGGTTTTGAAAGCATTGAAATCGGCATCTGAAAAAGTAAAATCACTCAAACGCTCAAGGGAATTCGAATAATGGTAGTTTGTGGCGTAATCGAAAATCACGTTATTTTCGTCCAAGGCCTTCAATAAGGAATTCGTATTGAGTTCATCAATCAGAATATCGGGCAATACACCACCACCATCTTGTACTTTACGGCCGTTCCTTGTTTTAAATTCGTTGAAGTGTGTTTGTCGAACGGCATGGCCATTTTCATCCCTATTCCAATAATCCAAAGATTGTATACACCTTCCCGAAGAGGTATAGTAGCGGCTTATAGTCACCTTCAATTGGGTGCCATAGGTGAGTTTTAGAGGCCTTTGTACGAGTCCTTTTCCAAAACTCCTTGCCCCCATAATCACTGCACGATCTAAATCCTGAAGGCTTCCAGAGACGATTTCACTAGCCGAGGCACTATTACCGTTGACCAAGACGACCAAGGGTATTTCAGTGTCTACCGGTCTGTTTTTGGTCCTGTATTCCGAGTTGAACTTTTTAACCTTCGATTTTGTAGTGACTATTAATTCCCCTTTGGGTACGAATAGATTGGTTACATTGATGGCTTCGGATAATAGGCCCCCTGGATTTCCACGTAGATCCAGAATGATTTTTTCAGCCCCTTTTCCTTTTAGGTCAAGGAGTGCATCCTTGGTTTGTGAAGAGGCTTTGGCATTGAATTTTGCTAGAACGATAAACCCTGTTTTGTCGTCTACCATGTCATAGTAAGGCACGGCATCGACTTCAATGGCCTCACGCTTTATGGAGGTGGTGTTGATCTTACCCTGTCTTTTATAAGTAATGGCCACTTCAGAATTATTGGCCCCCTTAAGAAGTTCGCTGGCGTTGTCATCAAAATCCGCAACATTGATATTCCCGATTTTAACGATTTCATCCCCGGCCTTTAGTCCGGCCTTGTCCGCAGGGTAATCCTTGTAGGGTTCAATGACCAATAGGCGGTCATTATACGAACGCACCAATGCGCCGATACCCGAGTATTCACCGGCATTGTTGATTTTGTAGGCCTCTACATCCTGTTCATTCAAGAATTTGGTATAGGGATCCAATTCGTTCAACATATTCTTGATGGCGGTGTCCATCAATTCAGCTGGATTGGTTTCATCCACATAGTTCATGTTCAACTCCTTGAATAGGGTAGTGAATATCTCTATCTGTTTTGCTATTTCGAAAAAATCGCTTTTGAAACCACTACCAACGAGTAAAAAAGTAATCGCCAATACGGGGATCAGCACCTTTTTTTTAATCAACTTTTGCATTATCGATTTTTTTTATAAATTTTTGAAGTATTGTTTGCATGCCCTTTTCAACCACCGGATAACTAGGCATTTCCTTCCCAAGGTATAAAATTAGAAACGCAAAGTTTCCCTCACTATTGTTAAAAACAAGTTGTTTGTTAAGACGGTACGATTCACGTAATAACCTTTTTATGCGGTTTCTCTGGACTGCACTCTTAAATTTTTTCTTAGGAACAGCCACCCCGGTTTTAATCCGGACATCCATGGGGGAATCCAATTCCAAATAAAGCAATTTCAAGGGATAGCCGTTGAGGTGTTTCCCTTCTTTAAAAAGTCGTTCAATCAACTTTTTACTCTTTAATTTTTCTTTTTTCGGAAATGAAAAGTTATGTTTTATTACGTTGTTTGTTTTAATGATGTTATGCCTAAATAGGGAAATCCCCAATTTATATATTCGCTATGGCATATTTTATGCCCTACTGCAAAAGTAAAGAAAAAACACTGTAATGGTTTTTATGACAATTGTCATTTGCCTTCAGCATAAAAAGGTTCTATCTTGTATGGAATAATACCTATTTTAGAATAACTTGCAGACTTTAATACAATATAATGGGAGAATTGAATGTTGAGAAATTAATTGGCAATCCTAACAAGGGATTGTACTTGAAACAGCTAATGGCTGATATAAAGGCATTGGAGTTGATGCTCGAGAACGACATGTTCGAGAAGGACATTTCCAGAGTAGGGATCGAACAGGAATTTTGTTTGGTCAACGAGGAATGGGAGCCTGCCAAGAATGCCGATAAAATACTGGAAAAGTTGAATAAGAAGTATTTTACTTCTGAGTTGGCCCTATATAATCTGGAGATTAATATGGAACCCGTGGAGTTCAAGGGGGAATGTTTTTCTACGTTACATGGCAAATTGAATGAGCTCCTCGATCAGGTACAGGAGGTTGCAAATGAAAACAACACTAAACTGGTACTTACGGGTATATTGCCCACCATTAGGACAAAGCATCTGAAATTATCCTATATGACTCCTTTAAAACGATACCAAGTTTTGAATGAGGCCATTACCGAGATTAGGAAAAACGATATTGAATTGCATATAAAAGGTGTTGATGAGCTGAACCTTAAGCACGATTCTATACTTTATGAAGGTTGTAATACCAGTTTTCAGACCCATTTGCAGATAGACCCCAATGATTTTGCCGATACATACAATTGGGCGCAGGCCATTGCCGGTCCAGTATTATCCATTTGTACCAATTCGCCTTTATTGATGGGTCGGGAGCTATGGGAAGAATCCCGGATTGCACTTTTTGCACAAAGTGTCGATACCAGGGCCAGTACCTTTATAATGAACGAAAGGGAATCAAGGGTAGGTTTTGGAAATGAATGGGCACAGGGATCGGTAGTCGATTTCTTCAAAGATTCCGTGATTCGCTTTAGAAGTATACTTACCTCCGATTTTGAGAACGATAGCCTTACCGAACTGGAGCAAGGGAATATTCCAAAATTAAAGGCATTGAAACTGCACAACGGAACAGTGTATAAATGGAATAGACTATGTTATGGGACCACCAATGGCAAACCCCATATGCGATTGGAAAACAGATATTTGCCCTCAGGACCCTCTACGGCCGACGAAATGGCGAACATGATGTTCTGGGTTGGTCTTATGAAAGGTAGGCCCAAAGAGTTTGATAATGTTCATACCATAATGGACTTTAAGGATGTTAAAAGTAACTTCTTTAATGCCGCCAGGTACGGAATGGCCGCCCAGTTTTACTGGAACAATACATTAATATCGAGCCATGACCTTATCCTGGACCACCTCTTGCCAATGGCCTATAGGGGATTGTACAGTATGAAGGTTGCCCCTAAGGATGCCGAGCATTACTTAAAGATCATCAAACATCGGGTACAATCAACCAATGGATCACGTTGGATGGTTGAAGGATTCAGAAAACTAAAGAAAGATTATAAAACCACCGATGCCTTAAAAATATTGACTGCGACCATTTATGAAAGGCAGCAAAAAGGGTATGCCATCGATGCTTGGCAGTTACCAAGAGGGGATGAGTTCAAGATACCCAAAGAAAACAGGAAAGTGGGTGAACGTATGAACCTTAGAACCATTACGGCACAGGAGAATGACAGTTTGGAGCTTGTATTGCGTATGATGCAATGGAAAGATATCCATCATGTACCGATTCTGGATAATCACATGGATCTTGTAGGACTACTCACTTGGACCGATGTTGGCAAGTATTTGGACAGCCCTGAAAATCACGGTGAGAATATTCAGAATATCATGAAACGTGATTTGGTTACGGCAACTCCAGCCACACCTTTGGAAGAGGCCAAAAGCCTTATGCAGACCCATAAGATCAATTGTCTGCCGGTAGTACGGGGTAAGAAACTTGTTGGTATTATCACCTCCAAAGATTTTTGACCTATGATCGATACCTGGAGCCCCGAAGCAGAGATAAAGACCAAACGTTTTATAGGTCATATCCGGGGAGAACACCCAGGACCGACCTTGGTTTTTTTCGCGGGAATCCACGGGAATGAAAAGGCTGGTGTAACTGCCCTAGAAAAGGTTCTCAATGAACTCGGAAAGGGGGCATTTACTTACTATGGAAGCATTTATGCGATAAAAGGTAATTTACCGGCCTTGCAAGAAGGTAAAAGATATCTGGATAAGGATTTAAATCGTATTTGGACAAAGCCCGAAATCGAAAGCATCAAAGAGCGTGATACTAAAGATCTTCTGAATGAGGAGAAAGAATTACTGGAGCTCCATATGCTGGTTCATGGTATTTTGGAGCATGAAAAGGGACCTTTTTATTTTATTGATTACCACACTACGTCCAGTAAAACCCTGCCCTTTATTACCATTAACGATGCATTGATCAATCGAAGGTTTTCCAAACTTTTCCCGGTTCCCATTGTTTTGGGCATTGAGGAGTATTTAGACGGGCCCCTATTGAGTTATATCAATGAAAAAGGGTATGTTTCATTAGGGTTCGAGTCTGGTCAGCACACCGAGGAAATGGCCATAAAAAATAGCATTGCTTTTACTTGGTTGGCCATGGTTTATAGTGGTTTTTTGAAAAAGGATGAAATCAACGGATTTAAAGGCCACTATGAACAACTTCAAAAATCCGCAACAAGCAACTCCAGTTTTTACGAAATCATTTATCGGCATCATATTGATGATAATAAGGATTTCAAGATGATGGAAGGTTTCCATAGTTTCGAGGAAATTATTGAAGGAACTCCCTTGGCCATGGAAAAAGAAGAGTTTATCAAAGCAGAAAAAGACACCATAATCTTTATGCCGTTGTACCAACAAAAAGGGAATGATGGTTTTTTCCTGATCCGAAAATTACCGACTTGGGTGCTTAAACTATCGGCCTTTTTTAGAAGAACCAAGATCGGTAACCTATTGCATTACCTTCCTGGACTTTCTTGGGCCAATAAGGATAAGGAATCGTTATTGGTCAATACGAAGGTGGCCCAATTTTCGACAAGGCCGTTTTTTCACCTTTTAGGCTATAGGAACCGCGTATTGGACGAAACCCATATTGTGATGAATAATAGGGAGTTCAACGCTAAAACCGAGATGTACGGAAACACTTGGTGGTATAGGATCACAACCCGGAAAACCCGGTGAATCCCATAATTTGCCTTTTATTTATTCTTGGGCTTGCCAGAGATTGTTCTCCAGATCAACATCGGCCATAAGTTGTGATGGATCGATTAAAATCGCCGTTATCTCATTCAAAGGCTTGTCAATGGTGAATCCATAGGTTGAATAAGCCCATGGCCAATCGTCCAAGACCGTACGTTTGATTTCTGGGTACGGATTTGCCTTTTCTCCCCGCATCATACGTAGTGGTGCGTACAAGGTCTCCTGTGTGCCGTCGGCATATACAACAAGAATATCCAAAGGCATTGGCATTAGTCCGATCCTCTCCATGGTAACCTTGGTTTTGCCGCCATCGGCAACCACTTCCTTTATACTGTAATCTATGGTATTGGTCGTCTGCGTCCAATCTACCAAATACCAGTCCAGCTCCATTCCGGAAACCTTTTCCGCCGTTCTTTTAATATCGTTGGGTACCGGATGCTTGAATTTAAAATCGTTAAAGTATTTTCTAAGGGTCTCCATTAACTTATCCTGACCAATGATATAACCTAATTGGGCGAGGAAAATCGCTCCTTTACTATAGGCAGAAATCCCATAGGCAAAGTTGTTGTCATAGCGATCGGCATAGGTTGTTTGGGGTTGTTCTTTACCTGATAGGGCTAATCTACGATAACCATTATACGTGTTATCAAAAGGGTTCTCTTTATTTTGCGCCATAATCTGGTTCATACAAAGGGTAGAGATAAATGTAGTGAAACCCTCATCCATCCACTCGTGTTTGGCCTCGTTGGTTGCCAATACCTGTTGAAACCAGGAATGGGCCATTTCGTGGGTCATCACCCCAACCAAACTACCGAATTTTCGTCCTCCGGTAATGAGTGTACCCATGGCATATTCCATACCTCCATCACCACCATGTATCACAGAATACTGCTCATAGGGGTATTTGCCGATATTCTTACTGAAGAATTCCATGGCCTCCGCTGTTTTGGGCTGCAATTTCTTCCAGTTATCAACAATTTCCGGGTCGTTTTTATAAAGGAAATGAAGCACGGGGCCATCTTCCATTTTTAAGGTATCATGTATAAAATCAGGATCTGCGGCCCACATAAAATCATGTACCATGGGGGCTTTAAAATGCCAGGTAAGTGTTTTTCCCTTTACCTTTTTCACTTTGGTACCCGGGGTTTCATACCCATGTCCTATTTCCTGTGGATTCTGTAAATAGCCCGTACCACCGACCACATAATCCTTATCGAGGGTCAGTTTTACATCAAAATCGCCCCAAACCCCATGAAATTCACGGGCGATATAGGGGTCGGCATGCCACCCTTCAAAATCATATTCGGCCAATTTGGGATACCATTGACTCATAGAGAGCGCTACGCCTTCGGCATTGTTACGGCCTGAACGACGGACTTGGACGGGTACCTGACCCTTGAAATCCAATTCAAAGGTGGTTTTACCCCCAGACGGAATAGGCTTGGCCAATTCAACGACAAGTACGGTACCCTCTTCCTTAAACGTAACATCCTCTCCGTCCTGTGTAAGGGAGGATACATGTAAAAACCCTATTTCATCAGGTTTTAAATCAGCAATCCTACTTTTCCCATCCTTCATCATTCTTCCATCGGGATCTTCGATATTCTGTAGACGCATGTCCATTTCACTGCCGGGTTGGAAGGCATTGAAATATAAATGATAGTATACTCGTGACAGTTCATCTGGTGAATTGTTCGTGTAGATCAATTTTTGTGTCCCGTTATATTGGTAATTCTTTACATTCATATCAACTTCCATAGTATAGTCGACATGTTGTTGCCAATATGAATTCGAGTTTTGTGCTTGCACAAAAATGCTAAAGGTCAATAGGGCTAAAAGGAATACTGTTTTTTTTGACTGCATAAATTTTTTAGGATTTATCTCTATTTATTTTTTGGACATTGCTTTAGCCATGATCAATGCGTTATAGGCATTTACGATTTTACCCGATGTACAAATTTCATCCATCGTACTACTTTTGGAGGAATTCCCTCCCAAAATCACTGGGGTCTTGGTGCCAAGTCCTGATTCAAGAATGATTTTCTTTATTTGGGAAGCACTTAGACTTGGATATTGTGACCATACCAAAGCGGCAACACCTGCCACGGCTGGTGAAGCCATTGATGTACCGGGCATAAACTCATATTCATTATGGGGTATGGTTGAATAAATATCAGTTCCTGGAGCAAAAATATCTACATTCACTTTCCCATAATTCGAATAAGAGGCTACCATTTCAGAACCATATTCTGGGTCTAGGGCACCTACTGTAATTACATTATCGGCAATTTCCGGGCCATTGTTGATTTGGTCGTTGGGAAAATTAGGGTTGTTGGGATCATCCAAATCAACACCGTCATTACCGGCTGCATGAACGATCAATACGTCTTTGGAAGCAGCGTATTTAATGGCATCGTACACCCAATCCGCATTAGGTGAAAATGATTTACCAAAACTACAGTTAATGATCTTTGCACCATTATCAACGGCGTAGCGTATACCCAAGGCAATGTCCTTGTCATATTCATCACCGTTAGGTACGGCGCGAATGCTCATTATTTCCACATTATTGGCTACCCCTTTGGCACCAATACCGTTGTTTCTTTCCGCTGCGATAATACCGGCAACGTGGGTACCATGGCTTTCGTCTTTAACCCTGTTCTGGGGGTTGCCGTTGCCATATTTTGTATCCATAAGGTCATAAGGGTCATCGCCAACTACCTTCCTGCCATCGAAATCAACATTAAGGTTATAATTTAATTGATCGGAAAAATGTTTTATGCCACCTTCCAATTCCTCCATTAATTCAGGAATGGTATCGGCATAAGTGAACATTTGGGTTAGGACGGCAACATTTCTTTGCATGGTCTCGGTCTCAGCCTTAATACCCGAAAGGTCTTCCTTGGTATATTCCGATTTTCCTAAATGTTCTTTTACCGCTTCATCTGCATTTTTTACCGTTTGTAAAATCTGCTCGTATTGTTGTTTGTTTGCAAGGGCTTCTGGGTATTCCTTGTCCAGTTTGGCCTGTGCCTTGGCTTGCAAATCGGCATCCCCGAGTTTTAATCGAAGGATCCTTACGTATTCCAATTGCTCGTCATAAGACTCCCCCAATAGGTTATACCCATGAATATCATCTATATAACCATTATTGTCATCATCGATGTTATTGCCTGGTTTTTCTTTCTTATTGGTCCATAGAACATCATCCAGGTCCTCGTGTGTAAGATCCATACCGGAATCAAGGACAGCTACAATGACCTTGGTGCCTTTTTTGTTACCAATAATTTCACGATAGGCTTTGTCGACACTCATCCCGGGAATGGTATCGGTAAGTAAATCGGCATGACTCCAGGATTTTTTCTGACTTTCGGTCATATCCGCGATCTTAAGCGGCATGGAATCAATATTTTCAACAGGTGTCGAAATTATAGCGGTTGCCCCGCAACCCATTAATAAGCTTGCTATGAAATATCCTAATATGGGTCTATAAAGTTTATGTGTCATGAATGGAATATTAAATTAATTTCTATGATTAGTGTATGTTGTGAAGTATGGGGGTTTTTAAAATTCAGATAAACGTGGGTAATTAGGTGTTAATTGAACAAATCATCGAACGTGTATATTTTGTCTAATCGTGCCCCTTTGGCTGTATCTTTTAGGGTACAGATTTGATGGTGGGCATCATGCTCCAAAAAGAGGTAGTAGTCATTTGACAGGGCCTTATCCATAAACACTTGTTTTTCGTCCATACTCAATAGTGGACGTGTGTCATATCCCATTACATAAGGTACGGGAATGTGACCTGTAGTCGGCAGTAAATCAGCGGCAAAGACCAAGGTCTTTCCTTTATATTGGATATGGGGAAGCATTTGTTTATCGGTATGTCCGTCGACAAATAGTATGCCAAAGCCCAATTCTGATTTTTCGATATAGGTACGGTCGTTCCTGGCAATGAACTTAAGTTGTCCGCTTTCTTCCATGGGGAGTAGATTTTCCTTAAAGAAAGAAGCTTTTTCGCGAACGTTCGGTTCAATGGCCCATTGCCAATGTTCTTCATTGGTCCAAAAATGGGCATTTTTAAAGGCAGGTTCATATCCCGTTCGGTCCTTGTTCCATTGAATGCTGCCACCACAATGGTCAAAATGAAGATGGGTCATAAACACATCGGTGATATCGTCACGGTGAAAGCCGTATTTCGCAAGGGATTTGTCCAAGGAGTGGTCGCCCCATTGATAGTAATAACCGAAAAATTTCTCCGACTGCTTGTTTCCCATACCTGTATCAATGAGAATCAATTTGTCGCCATCCTCGATCAGGAGGCTTCGAGCGGCCATATCTATCATGTTATTACTATCGGCAGGGTTGGTATTGTTCCAAATGTTTTTAGGAACAACCCCGAACATGGCACCGCCATCTAACTTAAAATTACCGGTTTCAATAGGATATAATGTCATTGCGCTCTAATGAAAAAAAGTGCAAATTAATAAAAGTGTGGAGTTTATCTGTTGTGGTTCCTGTTTTATTAGGTGTTTTTAACAAAAATATAGCTGTTTTGATGGTTTTGGACCAAAGCATTAAACTGTTGTCCAAAATAGAGCAAGGCCTTTATTTCCTGAACACTCAATAGTCTTTCTTTTTTTAGGATAAGTAGGGATGACCCGTTCGATTCTATGTGGTAATAGGGGTGGCTTTCCAGAAAAAGGATCAAATCATCGGAGAACAAAGACAAGATGGCCTCTGGATCCTCACCACTTAGAAAAAATCGTTTGTTGAAGTCCGGATGATTGTCAATCTCAATATCCTTAAATCCGGCGAGACTATATTTAAAACCTAACAGGCCTTCCTTATCCAATGTAAAGACGGGGATATCAAAATCCAACACTATATGCATCACCGTTGTTTTAACGGCTTCCCTGGCGATAAAAGTACCTTCGGTGAATTCGACGTCACACAGCCTATATCCTTTATCCTCATTTGATAAGGTATTGTAGGTGTAGGGTATGTCCCTATTCCTGAAGAACACAAAATTGCTTAAAAATCCAGTTCGGGTATTTCTTTGTGCCGCATAGGACAATTTGAAATTTTGGGCTGTTGACTTCAGTAGTTTTTGTCTTTTCGTAAAATAACGTTCGATGGGCATAAGCTTATCGAACGGAAGGACCTTACGGATCGCAAAGGGGTGATGCGAATCGGTTATGTGTTTGTCCAAGCCGATGATTTCAATATTGCCTCCCTTTTTGGCAAAGGTTTCGGTATAATTCCCCAACCCTTCCAAAGCCGTATGGTCGACGAAGTTGCAAAGTGAAAAATCGAGAATGACATCCTGGTCTTCAGGAACCATATCGAGTTTGGCCTTGAGCTTATAAAAATTGACAAAAGTGCAAAAGTATTTGACACTCACGTAAAAGTTGCCCTCATCCTTTTCCTTGTATAAAAGGATATTGGGTTTCAGTAAATTCGATAGGAAGAAAGCAATGTCCTTGTTGATTACGGCGTGAATGACAAATGTTACTATAATGCCTGCGAATATGCCCGTAATCAGATTGGTGAATAAGGTGGTCAATAGGGTAACAAAGAAAATAATGATTTGTTCCCTCCCGATTTTAGCGATTTTGGTAATGGTCTTTGGCGTGGCAAGTTTGTAGCCTGTATAGACCAATATCGCAGCCAATGCCGCTAATGGGATTTTACGTAATTGATCTTGGAAGAGCAAAACGAAAACAATCAAAAATAGGGCGTGGAAAAAATTGGAAGACCTATTCGTGGCTCCGTTGTTCACATTGACCGAGCTCCTTGCGATAACCGTAACCACATTCAGCCCCCCTAAAAATCCGCTCAAGGTTGTAGCGACACCTAAGGCTTTTAAATCCTTGTTTACGTTGGATCTTCTGCTTTGGGGATCCAATTTATCAACGGCCTTTATGCTCAACAACGATTCAATACTTGCAATCAATGTAATGGCAACGACGGCTTCAATAAAATCGAATTGAAAGGCTTTGGAAAAATCTGGGAAAGCGAGATTGGACATCACATTATCGGGAATGTTGATCAAATAGGAATCATCCAATGGATAAGGGATGTTCAAAGCGGCCAAAAGATAACTCAGGCCCACGGTCAAAATAAGAATCCACATGGGGGCCGGTATCAATTGAAAATATTCATTCCTGATCTTGGAGTATAAGATCATAATCAAAAGACTCACAAAACCTATTCCCGCAGCAACGATGGCGGGTAGGTCAAAGTTTTGGAAAAGATCGAAAATTCCGTTGGGGATTTGGGCCAACAGGCTTATGATGCTTCCATGTTCATTATTGTGGCCGATCATAATATGGAATTGCTTCGCAAAAATTCCGAGACCAATGGCAGCCAACATGCCTTCAATGGCCGATGCCGGGAAAAAATCGGCCATACGACCCATTTTTATGAATCCCAAGAGTATCATTAGAACTCCGGATATTACTATGGCGGCCAAGGTATACAGGTATCCCTGGTGCATGTCTCCTGCCCCTAGGGTGGTTATGGCCCCCAGAAGCACGATGACCAGGCCATTTCCAGGTCCGGTGATGGTAATATTGGCTCCTCCTATGATGGCGGTTATCACACCACCAACGATTGCCGCAATAATTCCCGATATGGGTGGCGCCTCACTCGCCAAAGCCAAGCCAAGGCCTAAAGGCAATGCAATTAATGACACCACGAAACCCGCAAAGATATTCTTGGGTAGTGCCGTGATGAAATTCTTGGTTTGGTTGGTTTTTGCAGGCACTGTTTATCTTCTTATGATTAAAAGGTCAGTTGGTAGGTCTGAAAGGATATGTTCCAGATCATGTTTAAAAATACGGTCGAGCAATCCAATTTTGGTGGGGGCGTTCATGACCAAAAGATCGGCCCTTACGACTTCTGCGTAATGTCCGATGGAATAGCCTCGTTTACCAAATATACTTTGTGTCTTTACTTTGACCGTATTGGTCAAGGAGGCAGGAAGGTCGGCCAATATTTTGCGTATGCGGAAATCTTCACGGTGTTTAAGGCGTTCCTTTACCAAATTCGCCTTTTTCAAGGAACGGTCATCTTTTACCGTTACATGTATTTCACTTTGTTTTATCTCTTCGACAATGGTCAATTGTTGGGCATCCAATGCGTTGGCCACGTAAAAGGCGTCGGTAATCGCCAAAGGGGTATCCGGTGCATTTAAACCATTGACCACAACATGCTTACAGGCTACTCGAACGGCAGATGGTTTAATGAGCAATAGCACGGAACAACAGACTTTCCTTGTCAGTTTCCGTGCAATGGAACCCACATAAAATTGAAACATATTTTCATGCTGTAAGGCCCCGAGGATCAATAGGTCTATGTGTTGGTTTTTACAGGTATCCAAGATAACATCATAAGGTTTTCCCTCTTGCCATTTTATATCGATAGGGAGGTCCCTATGCTCGATTTCGGCGATTATCCCATCGATTGTTTTTTGCTTTTCAACGGTTTTTTCACCCACATGCAACAAAATCAATTTTGCATTGAAATAATGGGCAATACGGGCAGTTTCCAATACATTCGCCTTTAAGGAAGGGGAAAATGCAAAGCCAAATAGAATGGTTTTGAACGGATGTATTTTGGGTGGCATCTAAAATGTTTGGGTGGTCCAAGATACTACATTATTATTAAGCAAATTGCTGTAGCTATATATTGTACGTTAAGTAATAAAAAGGTATTTTTCGTTAAAATTTGATGAATGATTGAATTAGCGGGAATCGTAATACTTGGAATTATTGCGCAATGGGTGGCATGGCGTTTAAAATTACCGGCCATTTTACCACTTATCTTAATTGGTTTATTGGTTGGACCCATTGCTACTTTGTTCACTGAGGATGGAAGCAAATTAATAGAGCCTATTTGGAATGGCCAGAAAGGGCTTTTCCCTGGGGAAGGCTTATACTATTTCGTCTCCTTGGCGATTAGTATTATCCTATTTGAGGGGGGCTTAACCTTAAAGCGGTCTGAGATAATCAATGTGGGGCCGGTCATCACAAAATTGATTACCGTAGGTTCCGTGGTTACATTTTTTGGCGCAGGTTTGGCCGCTCATTATGTTTTCGGGTTAACCTGGCAAATATCATTTTTATTCTCTTCCCTGATTATCGTGACAGGTCCTACGGTAATCACTCCTATTTTGAGGAACATTCCCTTAAAGAAGGATGTTTCCGCGGTTTTGAAGTGGGAAGGCATCCTCATCGATCCCATTGGTGCCTTGGTAGCGGTATTGGTATTTGAATTCATAAGTGTCGGTGAAGAACAAGCCTATACCCTGACCGCCTTGATCGAGTTTGGTAAGATCCTCCTTTTTGGATTTACCTTTGGATTTACCTTTGCGCATGCCTTGGCTTTTGCGATCAAGAAAAGCCTTATACCGCACTACTTGCTCAATGTGGTCTCTTTGTCGGTAGTCTTATTGGTTTTTGTGGAATCGGATATTTTTGCGCATGAATCCGGATTATTGGCTGTAGTTGTCATGGGTATGGTCTTAGGTAATATGGATTTGCCCAATATTAAAGAGCTATTGTATTTTAAGGAGTCGCTGAGTGTATTGTTGATTTCCATCCTTTTTATTTTATTGGCCGCCAATATCAACATGTCCGACCTCGAATTGATCTATAATTGGAATACCGTTATCCTTTTTGCGATAGTCGTCTTTGTGATTAGGCCTTTGGGGGTATTTCTTAGTGCTTCGGGATCCAATTTGAAACCCAAGGAGAAGTTATTCATCGGATGGGTGGGCCCAAGGGGTATCGTGGCAGCAGGTATTGCTTCACTTTTTGGTTCCAAATTGATGTTGAGGGGAGAGGTCGATGCCGAATATATAACGCCGTTGGTTTTTATGATCGTACTGGGTACGGTCTTACTCAATGCCACGACAGCACGTATTTTCGCAAAGGTTGTTGGGGTGTTCCTGACAAAATCGGAAGGTATCGTCATTATTGGGGCCTCCAAGGTATCACGATTGATTGGGCATTATCTAAAAATGAACAACAGGCATGTGGTCCTTATCGACAATAATGAATCGAATATCAATAAGGCAAAAAAAATAGGATTGGAGGCTTTTACGGCCAATATCTACTCTGATTCGCTTACCGATAACATCGAACTGAATGATGTGGGTTATTTGATGGCCCTAACGGGAAACTCGGATATCAACAAATTTGCCATAAAGAAATTCGAAAAACAATTTGGGGAAAACGGCTCGTTCCGTTTGGTCGATGCCGATGAGATGATCGATTCTGGGAACAATCCCAAGGAAGGCTTGTTTTCCCATACCGATGATTTTATCAAATTAATAGAGGCGGCCAGGAAATACCCTGCCATTCATGAAATAACCTTGAACGGGCAGGAGCATTATCAGGATTTGATTGCGATCACCAACAAAGATGATGACATTATTCCGATCTTTTTAAAAACCCCTGATGGGGAACTAAAGATCATTTCTTCCCACAGTGACCAATTTAAGGACGTAAAAAAAGGTTATCAGTTGGTTTATCTTGGAAAAATGTTCGATATCGATGAGACAGAGACCGCTTTGAAAGCTGAAATTTCAACGAAGTGATGGTTTTTTAATCACCAATACCCAAGGGTTGTTGTCTGGGGCCTTGAAATTTCCATGCGTCACTTTCCCCATTTGTTTTAGAAGCCCGTTTTTTGGGTTTATCCAACTATAATCCAAGTTTTCGGGCAAGTCCTTTATGGTAAGTTCCCCACCATTTCCCAAATAGGAAATATATAATTCACCTTCCTTGGCCAATAAGGGTTTTCCTTCGGCAAGGTCCCATCTTTTTTGAATATCCTTGATGTTCAGGTTCTTGGTCAATTGGCCAAGAATACCGACATAAGTGGCGCCTTCCAACTGTAGCGCCCCTTCCCAGGAAAGAGGTTGGTCTGTCCAGGCATCCCATCCTTTTTCATCCGGTGTTATCTTCCATTGCCATAGGCATGCTGCACCGTAAACCACGCCCATAGTGCCGCCGTGCATCAACTGCATCCATGCTTCTTCACCCTGCCACCAACCGAGTCCATGTTGACCATTACCCATGCCTTCATAGGTAGGCTCCCCATTG
Organism: Maribacter polysiphoniae; assembly: GCF_003148665.1. Taxonomy (GTDB): domain Bacteria; phylum Bacteroidota; class Bacteroidia; order Flavobacteriales; family Flavobacteriaceae; genus Maribacter_A; species Maribacter_A polysiphoniae. The sequence goes on from NZ_QGGQ01000001.1 coordinate 321,952, forward strand.
GCGACCGCCTTTGTGGGTTGGTTTTCATACATACGATCTACTTTGTGGTAAAGATGCTCGCCTTCATGTCCGGTTTGCGCCCATTGGAAATCCAACCATGCCTCATCCTGATAGGTTTTGTTATAATGCATGCAATGCTTCCGTGGATCGTCGCCCTTGGCCCAAGTTGCCACATAATCATCACAGGGGTTATAATGTATCCCAACGGGTTGTTGATAGCAATCCCATTTTTGGAACATTTCCCCACTCTCCTTAACTCCAGGGTCCTTTCCGTTATGGTCCCCGGCGATTAACCATAGGGCAGGCATACTTCCATATCGGGCTAGGAGGTATTTGGAGTAGCGCACATATTCCTGGGGATCGATATTTGTTCCCAATACTTGTAATCCTTTCCATCCAAATCCATGAAAAACAGGTTGATATACAGGGACTATTCCATGGTCGATGAGAATTTGAATCAAGGAGTCAAAGTATTGAAAGTAGGTAATGTCCATTGTATTGATGTGTCCCTCGGACAGATCTTTAAAAGCCCTTTTAAAACCCATGACGGTATTGCGTTCATTAGGCCCGTCAGCGTTCATGTCGGGTTGAAGGGTCATCATTAACGCGGTATTAAAGCCTTTTTGCTGTCGGTCTTGGGCGTATGCGGTCACTTGTTGTTTGGTAGCCCTAAAGGGTATGGCCCAAGGCGTATCCGCGACCATTAAAAAGGACTTGCCCGAATGGTGCATTACATTTCTATGGCTCGGACTTATTTTCATCAACCCTTCACGCAGTAAATCGTTATTTCCTGAATATGGGATTGATTTGAATAGACCCGTTTGACCATGCAGTCCAGAATCTTCCTTTTCGGAGGCATAGGACCTCCATGCCCATATTTGATTGTCATCGGTTGGGGCAAAACGAATTTTCCAGGTATTGTTACCATCCCAAAAGGCAGGTCTTATGAGGGAATCCCCTTTTTGATTGGTAAAAGTGGCCCATACCTCAACATCGGTATAAGGGTTGGGGTAGTCCAATGCGGCGGTTAAGGAAATCTCCATGGTGGTCCATTGGGATACTTTTTCATGGACTTCCTGGCCGTATGAGAAAATCCCCAGCAACACCAGAACGATTATAGCACTTCTATTTTTCATGGTCTTTACGGAATGAGTATAGAAAGGTACTAAAATTAACGTATTGGGATTGAAGTGTCCCTTGGTATTTTATGCCGTGTATGTAGGGTGTACCCTTATTGGGTGGGTTTAATCGGTCTATCCGTTAAAAGGTTCTGCCCGCCAAATGGTAACGGTAATATCCTCAAGGTCTATTTTATAATTCTTACCGGCCACCATATTGAAGAAATGAACGGAAGACTCCCTTTTAATCTTATCGGCAAGCATTGAAGTATCGATTTCACCACTATCCTGTCGCCACATAAAAATGGAATTTTCCTCTACTTGGATGATGCGGTGTTTAGCTGTAAACTGTGCAATATAAAGCGTCATTAACTAAGGAAATTTAGTACAAAGATACGGCGTAATTTTGAATAATTGGAACTGAAAATCCCCATTATCCATACGTTTCCATGATCAACAAAAACCCCATAAGGTCAATATATTACAGCTGTGATTACAGGTGATCCCACCCCGAAAGATATTCAACCCATATTGGAAAAAGAACAAAATCCTTCCTGTAAGGGCTTTCTTAGTCGTTCAATTTTAGAACGGCCATAAAAGCTTGCTGTGGTATTTCCACATTACCCACTTGACGCATCCGTTTCTTACCTTTCTTCTGTTTTTCCAAAAGTTTACGTTTACGCGAAATATCACCCCCATAACATTTGGCGGTAACATCCTTTCGCAGGGCCTTGATGGTTTCCCTGGAAATGATCTTTGATCCGATGGCAGCCTGAATAGGAATATCAAATTGTTGTCTTGGGATAAGTTCCCGTAATTTTTCACACATTTTCTTTCCTATGTTGGCGGCATTATCGGCATGTATAAGGGCCGATAAGGCATCAACGGGTTGTGCGTTCAGAAGAATATCGACCCGTACCAATTTAGAGGTACGCATTCCGATAGGGGCATAGTCAAAAGAAGCATACCCTTTGGATACGGTCTTTAATCTGTCGTAAAAATCAAATACTATTTCCGCTAGGGGCATATCGAAATTCAATTCGACCCGCTCAGTGGTCAAATAGGTCTGATTGGTAATGACTCCCCTTTTTTCAATACATAGCGACATTACGTTACCCACAAAATCGGCCTTTGTGATTATAGTGGCCTTTATATAAGGCTCTTCCACACGGTCTACTGTTGAAGGATCGGGAAGGTCGGAAGGATTGTTCACAATCAAGGGAACTTCAGGATCCTTTCGTGTATACGCATGGTAACTTACGTTGGGTACGGTAGTGATTACCGTCATATCAAATTCACGTTCCAGTCTTTCCTGGATGATTTCCATGTGAAGCATGCCTAGGAAACCACAACGAAAACCAAAGCCTAGGGCTGCACTGCTTTCTGGAGTGAACACCAAGGAAGCATCGTTAAGCTGTAATTTCTCCATAGAGGAACGAAGCTCTTCGAAATCTTCGGTATCCACTGGATATATTCCAGCGAAAACCATGGGTTTTACATCTTCAAAACCTGCTATGGGGTTTACGGTAGGATTGTTGGCATCGGTGATGGTATCACCCACTTTGACTTCCCTGGCATCCTTTATACCGGTAATCAAATAACCCACATCCCCGGTTCGAATGACCTGTTTGGGATGTTGCGTCAATTTCAAGGTACCTACTTCGTCCGCATAGTAGTCCTTATCCGTGGCAACGAATTTTATTTTTTGTCCCTTTTTTATTTCGCCATTAATAACCCTAAAGTAGGTTTCTACACCTCTGAACGGATTATAAACAGAGTCGAAGACCAAGGCCTGTAAAGGTTCGTCGGCAACGCCCGTTGGTGGTGGAATACGTTCAATAATGGCCGTAAGGATCTCTTCGATCCCAATACCGGTCTTGGCACTGGCAGGAATGACCTCGTCGGCATCACAGCCTAAAAGATCCACAATATCATCGGTAACTTCCTCTGGGTTGGCACTTGGTAAATCCACCTTATTGAGAACAGGAATGATCGTAAGGTCATTTTCCAGGGCAAGATATAAGTTGCTTATGGTTTGTGCCTGTATACTCTGTGCGGCATCGACTACCAATAGCGCACCCTCACAGGCCGCTATGGAACGGGATACCTCGTAGGAAAAATCAACGTGGCCCGGGGTGTCGATCAGGTTAAGGATATATTCCTCACCCTTATAGACATAGTCCATTTGAATGGCATGACTTTTAATAGTGATACCACGTTCACGTTCAAGATCCATACTATCGAGAAGTTGTTCCTTTTTTTCACGTTCTGTCACAGAACCTGTAAAATCAAGCAACCGATCGGCCAAGGTGCTTTTACCATGGTCAATATGGGCAATAATGCAAAAGTTTCTTATTTTTTTCAACTACTCTTCAGATTAAATATCGATTATCAAAGGCCTTAAGTCTTCATAAGAAGACCCATTTCTTTTAAAAGTGCAAATATAATGTAAAATAAACCGTGGTTGATTTGAGGTATTTATTTATAGCAGTGTTTTTTATGATAAACTCGATGAATCGTACATATATTTGTAGGATTATTCAGTTAATAATTGTTAAATTCACGGGCCAATTACATCGTTACGTGAAATATAAAGAACTTTTCCTTACCTACCTTTGTTTATTAACTACAGGTTTTATAATACAAGCCCAGGAGTTTTCGATACAAGGGAAAGTGATCAGTAACGAAGGGGAGCCTGTTTGGCTGGCCAATGTATTGTTGTTAAGCCCTACGGATACTGTTTTGATCAATGGGTCCTCCTCGGATGAAATCGGGCTTTTCAAGATTACCAGAATACCACCTGGCAATTACCTTCTTAAAGCCAGTTACCTCGAGAATGAATCTGATTATGTGGCTGTGGATATTACCTCCGATATGAACGTTGGTACATTGTCGATCAGTAATTACGCCCAAATGTTGGATGAGGTGGTTGTATCTACCCAAAAACCAAGGATTGAACGCAAGGTCGACCGTTTGGTGTTCAATATCGGTAATACGGCCCTTTCCGACAGCGATATTTGGGAGGCCTTAAAACGTGCCCCAGGCGTCGTGGTCATTAATAACCAGCTTTCGGTCAATGGGAATAAGGATATTGGGATCATGATCAACGGTCGAAAGGTTAACCTTCCTAAATCGGATGTGATCAATCTTCTTTCAGGAACATCGGCAAGCAATGTTGAATCTATTGAGGTGATTACCAATCCACCTTCAAAATATAGTGCCGAGGATGGCATGTTGATAAACATCAAAATGAATAAGAACCTTGTTGCAGGCTATAATGGGGCCATATTCAACCGATATACGCAAGGGGTCTTTCCGAAACATACCGTAGGTACCGACCATTATTTTAAGGGGAATAAGGCGGGATTGTCCTTAAACTACAGTTTTAACAAGGAAAAATGGTTTACAAAATATACCGATATCACCAATTATATCGAAGATGGGGAGGTAGCCTCTACCTGGAAAGCCAATGAAGACTACATTCGACACCGGGAACGCCATAATTTCAATGCCTTTTTCGATTATATGTTCAATGATAAAAATACGCTGACCTTTTCTACCTTAAACCAGTGGAGTCCAAGGATAGATCGGGTCTATTCCACCGAAACCGATATTACCGATGCCAATGGTGGCGATCTTTCAAGTTTTATAACGATAAACGATTCAGGGGAAGATCAAATAAATACTTCATTTTACCTTGATTTTGTACATAAATTCGGAAAAAAGGGGGCCGAACTGTCGTTGAATACGCATTATACCTATTACGACTATGAACGGGGCCAGGATTTGAACACTACCTTTTTTGATCGAAATCAAGCGCTGACAGACAGCAACGATTTCTTTACGAATGCGACCCAGGATATCAACCTTTTTAGTTTACAGGCCGATTTTGTTACCCCGATGGGTACGTTTTCAAATTTCGAAACAGGGCTTCGGTTTGCGGGAATCCACTCCGGTAATGAGATAGACCAATCGGGATTCGATCGTGACCAACCAGGTATCAACCCTACCGAATCCGCATCATTCGACTATGATGAGAGTATTTTTGCAGGCTATGCGAGTATGGATAATAAATGGGGAAAATGGAATTTTAAGGCCGGTTTACGGGGCGAATTCACCAAGACCAAGGCGAATTTGGATGTTCTCAATTCATTTAACAAGGACACCTATTTAAAACTTTTCCCTTCGTTATCACTTCAATATACACCCAATAATGAGCATGATTTCCATTATCATTACTATCGAAGGATTACGCGACCTCGTTATAACAGCTTAAACCCGTTTCAGATTTTTCAAAGTTATAATTCGGTGATCGAGGGTAACCCGGAACTTTTGCCCTCATCACGACACTATATGGAAGGCGGGTATACGTATAAGCGGGCCTATACCTTTGAGTTGTTCTATAAAAATCGGGTAAACAATTACCAATTACTGGTATTTCAGGACAATGACAATAAGTTTTTGCGTTTTATAAGCTCCAATGTGGATAGGGATATCGCCTATGGTTTCAATGTGACGGTAAATAAGAACCTCACCAATAATTGGAGTTTCTATTTTATGGCATCGACCTCATACATGGAAAGTAATTTTACTGATCTGGATTCGGGACAAAAGGTCAAGGAAGGGTTGTGGAATACCTACATACGATCCAATAGCGGATTCACTTTCCTGACCGATAAAAGCCTTAAGGCCGATGTCAGTATCCTTTATTCTTCCCCCGTGATCCTCGGTAACTCACGGCAGGAGGATTATTTTAATATGGGTATAGCCCTACGCAAAACCATTTGGGACAACAATGCCAGTATTTCCTTGGGTATCGATGATGTTTTTAATGAGGCCAGCCTTTTCAACACCAGAAAATACCTGAACCAGAACAACACCTCGTATTATCGTCCGGAAAGCAGGTTGTTGGTGCTCGGTTTTAGATATCGTTTTGGGAACACCAAAATACGCAGTAATAAAAAATCGAAAAAGGTCGATGAACGAGGTCGTATTTAATCTTGCCACTCGGCGATAAACAGATTGGTATCCCTACCACCCCCATTGTTTCGATTGCTCGAAAATGCCAAATACTTACCGTCGTTCGAGAACACAGGGAATGCATCGAACGTCTGCCCATGGGTTACACGTTCCAGGTTTTTGCCATCAATATCAATGAGGTATAAATTAAAAGGAAACCCTTTCTCAGCCTCAAAATTGCTCGAAAAAAGGATTTTTTTCCCAGAGGGATGAAAAAACGGACTCCAATTGGCATTGCCCAAAAAGGTCAGTTGTTTTAGGTCGCTACCATCGGCATTGCAGATAAACAGTTCCATTTCGGTAGGCTGTACCAGTCCTTGCGCCAAGAGGTCTTTATATTCCTTAATGGCTTCCGGTGTTTTGGGTCGCGAGGCCCTAAAAATCAATTGGGTGCCATCAGGGGAGAAAAAGGCCCCACCATCATAGCCCAACTCATTGGTAATCTGTTTTACATCGCTTCCGTCCAGGTTCATGGTATAGAGTTCCAGATCCCCACTTCGGGTAGAGGTGAAAACAATCTTGTCTCCTTTGGGCGATACCGTAGCTTCTGCATCATACCCCGGTTCATCGGTTAATTGCCCCGTGATATTTCCTTCCAGATCAGCCACAAAAATATCGAAGGAATCATAGACGGGCCATACGTATTTACCATTTTTACGTAAGGGTACTTCAGGACATGCAGCATCGGCCAAATGGGTAGAACCGTATACAAAATGTTTGTTGTCGGGAAGAAAATAGGCACAGGTGGTTCGTCCCAAACCCGTACTGACCTTAGGGGGTTTCCTGTTCTTAAAGTTTTCATTGACATCCATGAGGAACATTTGGTCGCATTGGAGTCCCCAATCGGGATTGTTAGACTGAAAGATCAGCTGATGGTCATCAAAACTCCAGTAAGCTTCCGCATTGTCGCCCCCAAACGTAATTTGACGAATCGATTTAAAGTGTTTTTCCCCATCGTAGATCAAGGTATCTGAACCGGCCATTAACGATGTAGGTTGTTCTTTTTCCACCAGTGCCTTCTTCGACTCGGTCTTACAGTTCGTGAATAGGATTACAAGGGCGAAACACAGTAATAATCTCATAGGATGTTTATTTTTGGTAAAAACTTGGTACAAAAATGATAAAAAAGATAGTAATACCGCTGATTTTAGTTTTGATCGTTTCCTGTAAGCAAGAAAAGTCGATTGCATATCGGCTCCAAGACGATGTTTATTTCTTGGCGAGTGATAGCCTAAAAGGAAGGGCTACGGGAACCGACCAGGAGCTACAGGCTGCATCGTACATTAAAGAAAGAATGCAAGGGCTGCACTTGAAACCTGCGGGGGATTCGGCCACTTTTTATCAGGCCTTTTCCTTTACACCCAAGAAAGACCCCCACCAAGAGGCTACCTATGTCCATGGTGACGACGCTGTAACCGGTACCAATGTGATAGGTTTTCTCGACAATAAGGCAGAACATACGGTAATCATCGGTGCCCATTACGACCATTTGGGCATGGGAGGGGAAGGTTCACTTTATCGGGAGGGTACGGCCATACACAATGGGGCGGACGATAATGCCAGTGGGGTGGCGGTAATGCTTCAACTTGCCGATAGCCTACAACAAAAAGACTTTAAGAACAACAATTATCTCTTTATGGCCTTTTCCGGGGAGGAAATTGGCCTCTTGGGAAGTAATTATTTTGCCAAGAACCCTACCATCAATTTGGACGATGTCACCTATATGGTCAATATGGATATGGTCGGAAGGCTACGGGAAGACAAGACCCTTTCCGTTAGTGGAACGGGAACTTCCCCCATTTGGAAGCAAGTTCTTAACGCGACCAACCCAGGTTTTAAATTGGTCCTTAAGGAATCCGGGGTCGGACCCTCGGACCATACGTCCTTTTACTTACAGGATATCCCTGTATTGCATTTCTTTACGGGGCAGCATGAAGACTACCACAAACCGACTGATGATGCCGACAAGCTCAATTACGAGGGCATGCAAATGATTACCGGCTATATTACGGAAGTCATCCGGGAACTGGATGATCATCCTAAATTGGTATTTAAAAAGACCAAGAACGAGAGTGAGGAGGTTCCCCGATTTAAAGTAACCTTGGGTGTAGTTCCCGACTATCTTTTTGATGGTAAGGGGATGCGTATCGATGGCATCAGCGAGGACCGTCCGGCCCAGAAGGCAGGATTGCAGAAGGGCGATGTGGTGGTTCAAATGGGTGATAGTACCGTGGTGGATATGATGAGCTATATGCGGGCCTTATCCGCTTTTGAGAAAGGGAATACCACAAAGGTGATCATCAATCGAAATGGAGAAAAAATTGCCGTAGACATCACTTTTTGATTCGTTTGGTCTTGTAAACGATAATACGGGCAATAGCGATGCCGAAATCCCTTGGCGTTTAAAACTTTTGGGAAATAATCGTGTATTCGACTTTCGCGGGTACATTCAGGATTGTTTTAACCCTATGGAATCCTGCAAAGCATACATTAGTGAACGGGGTATTTCCGCAAAGGAACGGCCGACATGTTTAATTTTTTGGCTTCGGGGCGCTTTTCGCGTAGTTTTGCATTCCAAAATAATATGATGCCAAAAATCGGAGACATTCAATTACCCGACTTTCCACTATTGCTTGCCCCCATGGAGGATGTGAGCGACCCACCCTTTCGTGCCTTGTGCAAGGAACAGGGGGCTGATGTGGTTTACACAGAGTTCATCTCTTCTGAAGGATTGATTCGGGATGCCGCAAAAAGCGTCATGAAACTCGATATCTACGAAAAGGAACGCCCTGTGGGCATCCAGATTTTCGGTGCCAATCTCGATTCCATGTTACAATCGGTGGAGATTGTTGAAAAGTCGAAACCCGATATCATCGACATCAATTTTGGGTGTCCGGTCAAAAAAGTTGTCAGTAAAGGTGCCGGTGCAGGAATTTTAAAGGATATCGACCTTATGGTATCTTTGACCAAGGCCATGGTCGAGCGCACCCATTTGCCTATAACCGTAAAAACCCGTTTGGGGTGGGACCAAGACTCCATAAAGATCGTTGAGGTCGCTGAACGGCTTCAAGACGTAGGGTGTAAGGCCATTTCCATCCATGGGCGAACCCGGGTTCAAATGTACAAGGGGGTTGCCGATTGGACACCGATTGCCGAAGTAAAGAACAACCAGCGCATGCACATTCCTGTCTTTGGCAATGGGGATGTAGACACTCCTGAGGCGGCCATGAAAATGCGTGATGATTTTGGACTTGATGGTGCCATGATCGGAAGGGCGAGTATTGGCTACCCTTGGTTCTTCAAGGAAGTGAAACATTTTTTTAAGACCGGGGAACATTTGGCACCTCCCACCATGCAAGAACGCGTGGAGGCAGCTCGTAGGCATTTACAGATGTCCATTGATTGGAAAGGGGAAAAACTAGGTGTTTTTGAAACCCGTCGCCATTACACCAACTATTTTAAGGGCATTCCCAATTTTAAGGAATATCGCATGAAAATGGTGACCAGCGATGATGCTGTTGATGTATTTTCGACCTTGGATGAGGTTTTGGAAAAGTTCGGGGATTATGACTTTAAGGGTTCCTAGATCGAAATCAATTTTTTGGTGATTCTACTACTCGCGATTTTTGAAGCGATAATGCCCAGGACAATAATGGTGGCCAATACGATCAAGATGTTCACCAAGCGATATTCAACAGGGTAGGATAGGGATGGGGTGATCTTTAGCCAACCAAATGCCAATTGTGACCAAATCAAAATTGAAGCCAACAAAACCCCTATGACTCCGCCAGCCGTAGTGACGATGACCCCTTGCACAAAATAGATCCTTCGAAGATCTTTGATCGTAGAGCCCAGGCTAAAAAGGGTTTTTGAGTTCTGCTGCTTATCCAAGATCATCATGATGATGGCCCCGACCACATTAAAAAGGGCAATGATCAACACCAAGGTAAAGATCAGATAGGTCGCCAGGTTTTCGGTATTCAACATACGGTAGAGCGAGCTGTTCAGTTCTTCCCGGTTCTTTAAGGTGATGGTATTCTTGAAAATGGCGGCAATTTTGTTTCTTAGTTCGGGCGTATCGGCATCGGGGAGCAATTTGAAATTGATACCGGAAACCATGGTAGTGTCTTTTTCCAAAAGCGCCTGTACAAGGGCCAGGTCGGTAAATACATATTTATGGTCCAAGTCCTCTTCCACCGAATAAACGCCACTGATGACGAGTGGTAATTCGTTATAGGGTTTGGTTTGCGAAAGGGAACCTTTGCCCGGTTTGGGGGCAATGACCACGAGTGGGTTTCGTGTTTGGTTTATGGTCAGTCCCAATTTATTGGTCAAACCGATGCCTGCCACTCCCTGTTGGGGTGCATAAAACCAGTTCCCGAAAATAAGGGCACTATCAATTTCGGTTGTCGTGGTATACCCTTGATCAACACCCTTGATGTAGGCAAAATGGTTTTTGCCCTTATGGGTAAAGGAAACCTGTTCTTCCAATTCCTTGGAAAAGGAAGCAATATCGGTAATCTGGGCCAGCGCCTGTTCCTGTTCGGGGTTGACGCTAAAGAATTTTCCCGTGGTCGGGGTTGCCTTGAGGTCAGGGTCGAAGATATTGGTATAGGACAGGCTAAAGGTCTTTAGGCCCGCAAAACCGGATAGGACGATAAACAAGGAGGCCGATCCAATAACAATGACGATAAAAGTGACAAAATTAATGATGTTCACAGCGTTTTGGCTGCTTTTGGAACGTAGATATCGTTGCGCTATGTAGAACGGAAAATTCAAGATAGAGGCCTACTTTTTTTTACGTTTTTCAAGAAGCTCCCTGTTTTCAATGGGGTTTTCTTCCCTTTTCAATGACTTTTCAATGTTCTCGATATAATCCAGGGAATCGTCTAAATAGAACAAAAGCTCGGGCACCCGTCGTAGTTGGTGTTTGGTACGCTGGGCCAGTTCATGCTTGATCAGGGGTTGGTTCGATTGTATGCCCTTGATCAATTCCTTGGCATCTTTATTGGGGAAAATACTGAGGTATACCTTGGCAATGGAGAGGTCAGTGGTTACGTTGACCTTGCTCACCGAGATCAAGATACCGGTCAACCCCCCATCAATGGCGGCGCGTTGTAAAATATCAACGATATCCTTTTGGATGACCCCGCTTATCTTTTTCTGTCGTTGTGTTTCCATGGGGCAAAAATACGCAGAAATACGTGTAAATTTGTTTTCAGCGTATATTTCGACGAAAATGGGCATTTTTGAGGTTATTTATGCTTGCAGCGTTTAAAAATAAACACTAATATTGCATCCGCAAATTGCGAGTCCCATAGCTCAGCTGGTCCTGACGCGTAGCCACGGTCAGGATGCTGATAAGCAGAGCTTCGTCAGCATTAGAGCAGGGACAGAAGGAATAATAGTAAGGTAAAATAATATTTTGGTCCCATAGCTCAGCTGGTTAGAGCATCTGACTCATAATCAGAGGGTCCTTGGTTCGAGCCCAAGTGGGACCACTTTTTAAGGAATCCAATCTATTCATTTAGGTTGGATTTTTTTGTTTAAGCCCTATAAAGACTGCACTAGTTGCATTTAGTGCATTTATAACAAAAAGTCAACTTGTCACTCTCCTAACGTGTAATTAACCACCACAAAACCAATTTGTTGGCTGGGTGCATTGGAATCCAAATTCCATTTGTGTTTAAAAGCAGTTTTCTTTGCAGGTTCCAACAAACAAGGATTATTATTTGTTGTGCCTTTTACACCAGGGGTCGCACTGATCACTTTACCTGTTCGATCTACCACGATTTTCACGACGACCCTTCCCTCTTGATTACATTCTTGCTGCACTTTACCTTTACTTACCAAGGATCGTCCACTTAACCCATACCCACCGGTTCCATTACCAGATCCGGGGCTACCATAATAACTTGTTGCATACGAATCCCCATTTGACTGACCTTGTTCATTGTTAAGTCCTCCCATCAGGGCATCTAATTTTGTCTTCTTGGGCTTCTGCTCCTTTTTAACGGCAACTTCATTGACACTATCAAGATTATTGAAAAATTTAGCGATTAGATCCTTAGTCGAGATGGCTTTATTTGAAGCTGACCGATTCACTTCTTGAAAATCGTATTTTTTAAGTGTATATCTAACAGTATTTATATTGCTGTTTTTCATTTTATTCACTTGTTCATTTGTCAAAGAGTACACTGCTTTGGCAGTGTCATCTACATAGTAGGATTCTCCCCTGTCCATGCAAGAGATAACAGTTCCATCATCAAGATAAATTATTAGTTTTCCACTAATTAATGTTCCTTGCAGTGAAGATTTTGTAGTTACGGCAATAATGGCCGTTGCTCCATCCTTGGCAAATAGTACATTCAAGTCTTCACCGTCATCTAAATTAGATTGTAGTGCAAAAGATTCAGTACAGGGGTAACTATTTTCGTCAATGAAGAATAAATTCTGTCCGGCAGCTGTTAGTGTAATAAACAACATGGAAATTAAAATAATCGGAATCTTTCTCATATTTCCTTTCATCAAATTATTGCTAATGCGTTTTATTCGAGAATAAATATAGCATTTATACCCATAGTACCTAAAAAGATAAGACCTATGCAGAAGTAAAGATTACGCAGGAGTGCTATGGAATGGTTGTTTAGAAAAGAGTGGGTGAGGAGATGGAGAAAATAGCTCAAATAATCTCGTTTTTGAATTTAAGGGCCTGGAATATAAATGTCTCAGATTAAGGTAGAATTTGTTTGCTTTTTACCTCAGTTCTTCTTAAGATTTAAAAGTGATTTATCCCTAATCGCTTTAAATTCAGATTTTTCATTCCAAGTAGGGTAGCTATCTTCATTGGCCAGTTTATAACCAATTTTAAAAAACAACTTGGCATCTTCAATGCAACCTTCTAAATCTGATGTTTCTGGATTGTACTCATCGGCTGGTTTATGGTATGCTGTTGCCCAATAGTTTTTAACTTGTTGCTTGGCCCAATCCTTACCATGTTCCCTACTGTCTTGCCAACCTTTTATAAATAACGAAGGAATACCGACTTTGGCAAAACTGAAATGATCGGATCGGTAATACATTCCATTTTCAGGAAACGCTTCTTCAACGATATACCTATCTTGTTCTTTAGCGGATTCAGCAACATAATCATCCAATTCAGATTGCCCCAAACCGGTAATGGTAACATCCTTCATCTTACCCATGGGCAAAAGCAATTCGTAATTTAAATTGGCAATAGTTTTTTCCGGGGGGAAAAGACCATTCTCAGCGTAATAGGCAGATCCTGTCATACCGGTTTCTTCGGCTGTAACAGATAGAAAAACAACCGATCTTTTAGGTTTCTCTTTTAAGTTGGCAAAAGCCTTGGCCGTTTCAAGCATTGCGGCCAACGCCGTTCCATTGTCCATAGCTCCATTGTAAATGGAGTCTCCGTTATGTTTTGGACCAATTCCAAAATGATCCCAATGTGCACTGTAAACAATACATTCGTCGGCTTTTTCGGTACCTTCTATAATTCCAACAACATTTTTACTGTTTTGAAATTTCAATTCCGTTTTTATGGTGAGGTTTAAATCACAATTTAAACTAACTGCTTTAAACTTATTTGAAATGGCCTGTTCTGCCAATTCATCAAAGTTCAAGCCGGCTTTTTCGAATAAATTTTTACAGGCTTTATCCGTAATCCAACCTTCCAATGCACATTTGGAATGGTTATGGTCTTTTGCCTGGAGTGAAATTCCAGAGTTGGAAGTATTCGTTAAAACTTGCCAACCGTAACCTGCAGGTTTTGTAGCGTGGATCACCATAATCCCTTTTGCACCCTGCCTTGCCGCTTCTTCATATTTGTATGCCCAACGACCGTAATAGGTCATTGAATTCCCTTTAAACAATTCTGGGTTTTGAGTAGCAAAACCAGGATCGTTTACAAGTACCAAGACAATTTTATCCTTTACATCAATACCTTCATAATCATTCCAATTATATTCGGGCGCAACAATTCCGTACCCTGCAAAGATGATTTCAGCATTTTTGATGGCTACAGTATCATCAAGGTAAGGTGTTTTAGCAATATAATCCGTAGTTTTTTCTAAAACCACTTCCCCGTCTTTTGTGGTTATGGAGATTTTATCATCTGGGGTGAAATTCAGTTCTACCAAAGGAACATTCTGGAAATAACTATCTCCATAGGCCCCTTTAATCCCCATTTTTTTGAATTCATTGGCAATATAATTCACTGATTTTTCTTCCCCTATCGTAAAAGGCTTCCGGCCTTGGAATTCATCGGAAGAAAGGGTTATTAAATGTTTTTCGAAATCGGTTGAATTAATGGTGTTCTCAGCTTCTAAAGCATTATTTTCATTTTTACAACTAGAGAAAAGAATTAAAAATGCAATGAAAATCGGGAATCTACTGGAAGTAAATAGCATTATTTTTATTTTGAATGAATCTTATAAAAGTACATTTTTAATACTGAAATATAATGCTTTACGGTAGGGAATTGAAGGACGGTAACTTTACGGTGGCTTTATCAATTATTGAAAATAGGAAGCCCGAAGAAAACAGGGTGTTATGGATATATCGTGAACAGTCTTTTCCTTTTTTAGGGTATGTAATAGGCTTTGTTTTCCCAAAAGGGCAACATCTGCTTTATGGCATTATAAAAGAACAGGGGTGGTTCACATATTTGTAAACCACCCCTGTTGTTATGAAAAGCGTGCTTATAACTTATAAGTGATTCCAATTCTGCCTCCACTTACTACATTTCCTCCGCCAATTTGAAGATTTACCCCAAATTTATCATTAAAGAAATATCGACCACCTACTTGTAATCCTATTCCGAAATTATCAGCACCACCATAATCAAAAGTCTCTCCATCAAGCTTGGTACTCCAACTAAAATAATTCAAATTGGCACCCGCATAAAAATCCCATTCACTGGGAATATTAAAAACCTCATTGAAATGATAATTGCCATTGGCTTGAATTCCTATAATAGAACTCTTGTAATCACTGCCAAAACCGCTATTGTGATTATAGGATTGATAGGATAATTCCCCTCCAACAGATATATTTGGAGCTACCCCGAATTCCAATCCTGCGTAAATAGGTGTCCCCCATCCTGAAAAACCGAAGCCTGCATTTACTTGTAAATTCCCCTCTTCCAATGGAGCTTGGGCAAAAGTAAATCCAAAAGCACACAGGGCTAAAAATAAAGTGATTTTTTTCATGTTTAAAGTTTTGATTAATAATTAGTTGATTAAAATTGATTTTATAATTCTGAATGAATAAAAAACGCGCAAGATAATTAAATATCCTTTGCTTTGAACTTTGCTTTCCCAAAATACATCATTATTTGACGAACCGTTATATCTAGAAAAATATTGATTTTCTTACATTTTATACAATCAGGACAGCACTTCACACAATTGTATACCCCAAACCCATGATCAGTTACTAGTTTAACATCAAAATAAAAATCACGCCCTATTATTAGAACTGCCTTTTAATTAAAAAACAGAAAATTATGAATCCACTTATATCCTTCATCGCGACTTCATCCATAATTTTTGCCCTTAGTGTTATTGTTTTTATCCTTACTGGGCTTATCAAAAATAGACCTAATCAATAATGAGCCGATGGACTTTCTTGAAGTCATCCTATATTTGGGCATTAACATGGTCTTGCTTATCGAATGGATTAATTCAATTACACTAATTTTATTGGATTAAAAGCCCCCATGATTAATCCTTAAACATAGGTCTAAAAGGTTCGCCCTTTGGATTGGGAAAGGACCAAAGGGTGTCCATTATCATTTTGATGTATTGAACAGGCCTCAACTGGTAATTTCACAAAAAAACAAACCAAATTATTTTATTTAATAAAAAAATAATGTAATATTGAATATCCTAAACCGATTTAGGTTTCGTTAAGGAGATACTATGTTAGGTTTCATTTAATGGAATTGTTACCATTTAAACAAAAATGGTTGGTAGTATCGAAATTAGCTAAACCGCTTTAGTTTTTATTGATCATGAAGAAAGTTTTCTTAAAGGATATTGCAGAAAAACTGAACGTTTCAAAAACGGCCGTGTCGTTGGTTTTGAACAATAAGGGTGATGAAAACAAAATCAGTCAGGAAACCCAACAACGGATCATTGAATACGCCAAAAAACATAATTATGTACCCAATCAACTTGCCCGGGGATTAAGTAGGGGCAAAAGTGAAACCATAGGATTGATCATTCCCAATATATCGGATACCTTTTATTCCAAGATTGCGGGTTATGTGGAACTCAAGGCAAAAAATCTGGGGTATACGGTGCTTTTTAGTAGCTCCAATGAGGACCCCAAAAAGGAGGGGGAACTCATCCGGTCAATGCTCAACCGTCAAGTGGAAGGGTTGATCATAGCATCCACGCAGCAAAACCTAAAAGAGATCCAGTCGTTAAAACATGATAAGTTTCCTTTTGTGTTGATCGATAGGCATTATCCTGAAAGCGACACCAATTATGTGGTTGTGGATAATTTTAACGGATTAAAAACGGCTACAGAGCATTTATTGCAATTGGGAAGGCGTAAAATCGGGTTTATTACCTTAAAACCTGGATTGGAAGCCATAAAACAAAGGTTATTGGGGTACCAAAGTGCCCTAAGGGATTTTAATATTGAATACAAGGAGGAACTTGTAAAAGAGCTAAGCCCTGGCAATTATGAAAACGAGATCGAATCGGCTATTCGGGAATTATTGAAATTCCCTAACTCCGTTGACTCCATCGTGTTTTCAACACACTACCTAACCTCTGTGGGTTTAAGGGAATTGAAAAGGAAAAATGTTAAAGTACCTCAGGAAGTAGCCATCGTAAGTTTTGATGAATTGACTGCTTTTGATCTGGTGGATCCACCCATTACCGCTGTTATTCAGCCTGTAAAGGACATAGCCAACACCGCCGTGGATATATTGATCAATGAAATTGAGGGTAAAGACAGCACAATGGACAATAAAAGAATACTGGATTCCAAACTTGAAATCAGAAAATCATGTGGAACGTTTTAACCCATGGCTCGGAAATAACATTACAACAATCAACTAAACCGATTTAGTTTTATAACTAAATGAAGTTGGGGATGTTGTCTTTGGTTGGCAATCATAAAGGATAATAAAAAGAATAAAAAATAGAATGATGAAACATCAAATTAAACTAGCGGCTAGAATACTATTTGGTAGTTGTTTTTTCCTTGTTTTGAATATTGTGGATGCGCATTCATTTTTGGAGGAAAGGACCACTACAATACCTATGCCTTTCCATCAAGGCAATGGTAGTGGAAATGGCCATATTCAAGAGTTGAATACGAATTATCGTTTATACGATCTTGCCAAGAATGATATTGAAGGCTATACGCAAATGCTTTCCGGTTCGGAGTTCTTTCTGTATCCCTCGTTACGTGAAGATGTCAATGTTTCGATGATCGCAAGGGCGACGACAGGTGAAATGGGATTTGAATTCCTCACGGGAGTGGTGCCTGCAAACTATAGTTCCGATACGGTTACCTTTTTCATGTTGAGTGATATCGATTTAAATTTAAGGGAGTCTTTCGATATTCATGTAAACGACAAACACCTATTGACTTTCAATTCCAATGAGGATGGTACGCTTACGGTGACGGATAATCCCGGTAAGGGAAATGCACAATATGTCTTGGTCCGAAGGGATGGCAATGGGGATGGCATTGGTGCTTTTCGTTTAACCGTTCCTACCTCATTATTGGAAAAAGGCAAGAGCGCAAAAATTAAATTCAACGGTCATAAAAAGAATTCAAACTGTTGGCTTATGGTGTTTAAGGCAGACGATGCGGTTGAACGTATTAAAATGTCCGTATCCGATGAAGCCGCTTTTATGGTGAAACAAAGAAATGAAATGCTCTATGTTGATGCACCAACCCATTTTAATGGCAAACAGGTGTATTTGATCAGTGACGGAAAGAAAAGTATGGTTAAGAAGTTCAAGGCACAAGGGGAAATGTCCAAAGTGTCTTTCAATATCGCTCCACCAAAAAATACGTTCTCCATTGTTTATGATGGCAAAGAGATAGCACTCGATTTTGTCAAAGGTGATGGTGTTCTTTCTAAAACCGATATAGAAGGAAAATACCTCTATCACCATAGTACCAATTATAATAATGGTTGGTTCGCTTCTTTGACCAAGTTGTACAAGCCCGAATTCAATGAAACCTTTGATGACTTTTTTGAGAAGAAATATGAAAATGGATTGGTGTCCATTATGAATTCAAGCCATCAGGATATTGCATGGGTCGATCGCCCGGAGGTGTGCATAATTTTAAGGGATACCCTTTTATTGGCCCCTGTTTTAAAAGATGCATTTATAAGGGATGATTACGGATTTGATATAGAGGATGGACTAATGTTACGGGAATATCTGGAAAGGCATCCCGAATCAAGGGAACAGTTGACGACCTTGTTGAAAAGAAATTTGATATCGGTAGGTGCCACATATAACTGTCCTTACGAAGATATGTACGATGCCGAAGACCAGGTACGCCAATTGTATCTGGGTAAGAAGTGGGTGAAAAAGAATTTTGGCGGTTACGATTCCAAGGTATATTGGAATGTGGATGTGCCGGGCAAATCGTTACAAACGCCCCAAATACTCAAAAAAGCTGGAGTGGATTATATGGTAATCAGTCGGCATGCCAAAGGCATGTTCCATTGGGCGAGTCCGGATGGAAGTTCTGTATTTACGTATTCCCCGGGGCATTACGGTAACGATCTGCTCTATCTCTTAAGGGATATGAACAATAAACTGAAATATGGTGCGGACCAGACATTGTATTGGGAAGAAACTTTTAAGGGCGGAGAGATCCAGACCCCTTTATTGTCTAGCCAAGATATGCTTCCCGCTATAGATTATTCAGAATATATCGATACTTGGAACGCTTTTGATTCCCTTAAGGATGAAGATGGGACCACCAAAAAATTGTACCTGCCCAAAATGGAATTGCAGACCGTAGATGAGTTTATGCCTTTGGCGGAGAAAAATGCGATAAATGTTGATACGATTATGGGAGAGCGTCCTAATGTCTGGGTGTATATCCATGGCCCCGGTCATCACGATGCCCTGACTGCCAGTAGGGAAGCATCGAAATTGTTGCCGGCTGCCGAGAAATTCCTGTCCATCGCCAATAGTATCGATCCTAAAAAAATGCAATATCCCTTTAAGGAGTTTGATGAGGCGTGGCGGGCAAAAATTTATCCCGACCACGGTTGGGGTGGCCACGATGGGGACATCACCGATAATCTGTTCAAGGAAAATTTGGTGAAGTCACGTACCATGGGACAAAATTTACTAAACCAAGGGGTCGATTTTATAGCTCGGAGAATCAAGAAGAACGAGAAACTCGGAATTCCTATCGTGTTGTTCAATAGTCTTTCATGGAAACGAACAGATCCCGTTAGCACAAAAATCGAATTTGAGAAAGGTACGTTCAAGGATGTTACTGTAATGACGGCCAATAAGAAAAGGGTTGATGTACAGACAAGTAATGAAGCCTATTATGATGACGGAAGCCTAAAAAGTGCCGATATAACGTTCATTGCAGAAGACATTCCCTCGATCGGTTACGCCACATTTTATGTTTATGACAACAAATCCGGGAATGTTATGAAAGCCGCAAAACCTGGAAATACCTCAACATATGAAAACCCTTTCTACAAGGTAAGCTTTGAAGATGGTGGCATTGCCCAGGTATATGATAAGGCATTTAAAAGAGACCTTTTCTCGAATGACCATTTTAAGATAGGCGATGTTTTCACCATGCAATCCGTTGGGAACGGTGCCGGTGAATTTGGTGATGTGCAACAACCTAGTATGGTCGATTTTGACAAGGTAAGCCTTCATAATCCCCAATGGGAAATTTTAGAGAATGGCCCGGTGTACACCAAATATAGATTGGAACAGCAAATACTACACGCCATTGTAAGGCAGGATGTTACCTTATACCATAATTTAAAGAGAATTTATTTTGATACCAGCCTTCGCAACTGGTCTGGGGAACTGTACAGGGAATTCAGGACTGCATTCCCGGTGAATATGGAGAACCCTGAGATTGCCCATGAAGTACCTTTCGGAAGTGTCCGTGTCGGAAAGGATGAGATTAAAACTGCGGGCGAGCGGTATACCCCGCTTTGTAAGGATGTGCATCCAAGAGCGATCATTGATTGGATCTCGGCCACGGATGATGAGGTTGCCATTACGTTGAGTTCATCAGTATCCGCCGCGGATTGGATCGATCCAACTTCGCATGATAATGGCAAGGCTGTTTTACAGAATTTATTGTTGGCCAGCAGAACATCCTGTCATTGGGAAGGCAACGAATACTCCCAGGCGGGCAACCACGATTTCAACAATGTGCTTACCTCGAATGAAGCCGGAAGCATAATGGGCCAAAAAATCGCGAAACAAAAAAACGAACCCATACATGTTGTGGTCTATCCCGACACATCAAAGGATGCATTCTTGCCTGCGACAACCAGTTTTTACACTATCGACTCGGATAATGTGATCATATCGACCATTAAGAAGGCAGAAGATACCGACGAGGTCATTGCACGCATGTATAACGTAAAAGGCCATAATGAAACGGTTAATGTTTCATCCTATTTTGATATTGTTTCGTACAAGCATACCAATATAATCGAGGAGAATCCAATACCTGTTGCTCCAGTATTGAAGGTTGGTAAATATGCGATTGAAACATTTAGCTTGGACGCGAACAAAAAATAAAACGATAATAAAACTTACTCAATGACGACACTTTGGAAAAGTGATAAGGAGCTATATGAAATAGCAAAAAAGGAATTATTTGTAGCCCTGGTCGGTGATATTTTGGATAAAATGGGATATTTACATCAATTTCTTCCCCCGAATATTAAACCCCTGAACAATGATTTTGTGGTCATAGGTAGGGCAATGCCCGTATTGGAGGCCGATGTTTTTGAAGAAGTTGCGGAAAACACCAATAATCCCTTAATGCAAAAGCCATTTGGCATCATGTTCGAAGCCTTGGACAGTTTAAAAGAAGGAGAAGTATATATCTGTGCAGGATCTTCCCCCAATTATGCCCTTTGGGGTGGATTAATGAGTACAAGGGCAATGAAATTAGGTGCCGCTGGGGCTGTGGTCAACGGATATTCAAGGGATACCAAAGAGATTCTAAGTCTTGATTATCCTACATTTTCATTTGGCGGCTATGCGCAAGACCAAGGTCCACGGGGAAAGGTTATCGATTATAGGGTTCCCATAGAAATTGCAGGTATTCGGATAAACCCTGGCGATATTGTGTATGGTGATATAGATGGCGTTTTGATTGTGCCAAAAGAAGCTGTGAACGAAGCCTTTACGGGAGCAATTGAAAAAGCTAGGGGAGAACAATTGGTAAAGGAGGCACTCCAAGCCGGAATGAGTACAGTTGAGGCTTTTGAGAAATTCGGAATCATGTAAACATACAAGTCAAAAACGACAATGATAATGAAAAACCGGTCTTCTTTTTACCTTCTGGCAATAAGTTTCGTCTCTACTATTGGCGGATTTCTATTTGGTTATGATACTGCTATTATTTCTGGATGTAATTCATTTTTGGAAAGTCAATACAATCTTACGGCCAGCATGCTCGGTTGGGTAGTTTCCTCTGCATTGTTAGGAACCATTTTGGGATGTATTATTTCGGGAAAGGTAACGGACAAATATGGTCGTAAAAAAGCCTTGATATTAGCGGCAAGTTGTTTGACTGTCTCTGCTTTTGGCTCTATGCTGCCCCCACAGTTTTTGGGAAATCCGGACGCTTCTTTTTGGTTGACTTCTAGTTTGGACTCCTCATTCTTAACCCTAATCGTAGTCCGCATCATTGGTGGTATAGGTGTGGGTATTACCTCGGTTGTAGCACCTATTTATATTTCAGAATTGACCATGCCCGAGAAAAGGGGGAAAATGGTATCCCTATATCAACTGTCCATAACATTGGGTATTTTACTGGCTTTTCTTGTTGATTGGATCGTTCTTAATCAAGCAGGTGATAAAGCCGGGATTATCAGTGGTGCTGATGTTGGTTTTTGGGATTGGCTTTTCGTAGAGGAGCTTTGGAGAGGCATGTTTGGTACTGAAATACCCATTGCCATTCTGTTTTTGGTTTTACTCATGTTCGTACCTGAAAGTCCAAGATGGCAGGTGGTCAATGGCAAAGAAAAGGAAGCTCTCGCTACTATGTCAAGGTTGGGTAATTTGGAAATGGCCAAAACCCAATTGGCAGAGATGAAAGAAGCCACGGTTCAAGAAACCCAAGGATTGAAAGAACTGTTCAAACCCTATTTAAGAAGGCCATTTTTAATCGGCATTTTACTACCGATGTTCTCCCATTTAAGTGGGATTGCCGCGATCATGTATTTTGCGCCCAATATTTTGAATGAATCGTTCAAAAGTGTTGAGAGTTCTTTCTTAGGTGCAGTCTTGGTCGGTTTGGTCAATTCAATCTTCACTTTTGTTGCCATATTGAATATTGAAAGGTATGGTAGGAGAAAACTATTATTAATTGGGGTTATAGGTGCTGCTATATCATTAATGGGTGTCGGTGTATTGTTCGCTATGGGTTCCAATCTGGTAATAATTCCATTATTGATTTATGTGGCGTGTTTCGCTTTCTCATACGGCCCCATAGTATGGGTGATTATCAGCGAGATATTTCCAACAAAAATCAGGGGTCTGGCCGTAAGTATCGGCAGTCTGTCTTTAATGGTAACCGGTTTTTTCATCACACTGACAAATCCACTTTTTATTGAAACGATAAACCCTTCAGGGACATTCTTCCTTTATGGGGCCCTGACGATTCCTGCCATTTGGTTTATCTGGAAATTTGTTCCGGAAACAAAAGGTAAAACCTTGGAAGAGATTGAAATGTCATGGAAAACCGCAAATAAAAAGCAAAAAACTATTAAATGAAATTGATAGAGCAATATCATATTGGTGATAAGGGTTATCATCCTTTTCTAATTCGGGATGGTTGGCAGGTCGCCCAACTGAATTACATGCCCGAACAGGAAATTGGAAACATTAAGAAGTTGGACATACATCACCTGACTGATGAGGTTTTTATCCTTTTAAAAGGAAAAGCGGTATTGATCACAGCAAAAATCGAGGGGGATGAAATTGAATATGACGTTGAGCTTATGCAACCTAATATAACATATAACATTCCGGTTGAAACCTGGCATAATATTGCTATGGATGTGGATTGTGAAGTGATCATCGTCGAGAAATCGAATACCCATGAAGGTGATTTCGATTTTTTCGATTTATCGATTGAAAAAAGGATGGAGATGAAGGAGTTGGTCGAAAATGCTTTTAACCCAGGAAATTAATTTTCAATTTAACAAATAATAAAAGTAGCGTTATGCTTCAAATAGATTTAAAAGAGAAAAAAGCTTTGGTTACCGGGGGAAGTATGGGAATCGGAGCGGAAATATGTAAACAACTGGCCAATTGCGGTGCGGATGTTTTTATCAACTATTACAGCAACAAGGAGAAAGCGGAAACCTTGGTCAAGGAACTGGATGAAGCATATGGCGTAAAAGCAGTCTGTGCAGGGGCCAATGTTGCCGATTCGAAGCAGGTAAAGGAAATGTTCCTTAAAATGGATAATGAATTAGGCGGTATTGATATTCTTGTGAACAATGCAGGAACCGAATCCATCCACCATGTATTGGATATGGAAGAAAAGGAATGGGATAGGGTCATGAATACCAACCTAAAAGGTCCTTTCCTTTGTTCCCAACAAGCCGCCCAAAGAATGGAGCTCAGTGGAGGTGGGGTCATCATCAATATATCCTCCATTCATGATGTGGTACCGAGAAAAGGGTTAATACACTATTGTTCGGCAAAGGCCGGTCTTAAGATGTTTTCCAAATGTTTGTCCCTGGAACTTGCGGATAAAGGTATTCGAGTGCTTTCCATCGCCCCAGGAGCTATCGAAACCAATATGAATCGGGAAGAGATTGGAAAATTCGGGAAAGACAAGTTTGAAAAATGGATTCCACAGGGTCGAATTGGGGAAGTATCCGATGTGGCTAATACCGTAGCTTTTATGGCAAGTGATTTGGCTAGTTATGTAAATGGTACGGACATATATATTGATGGTGCATATATGAACCATACAATCCAATATGACCCACGTCCACCAAGAAGAAAAGATTAGATTATTAAAGGAATTCTGAGCGAATTTTGTGGATTTAACAGGTAATGGATATTGAACTATAATACATATAAATTAGAATGGCCTTTTCAACTTTTTTTATTGGCAGCTATACCCAATTTTTATCTCCTGAAATTGTAGGCTCAGGCGATGGGATCACTACAATGCAACTGAATGAAGAATCCGGAGAATTAAAAGTCTTACATACAAAAAAGACATTGAGTCCCAGTTATTTGGCAATAAGTCTCGATAAGAAATATTTGTACTGTAATACCGAGGTGATTGAAGAAGATAATCCCGTAGTTCAGGCATATCGCATTAAGCGCGATTTTTCGCTGGAGTTGATTAATGAGCAACCTATTCAGGGTGGTTGTCCTTGTCACATTGAGGTTTTAGGCAATAGGGTATTAGTCGCCTGTTATGTTTCAGGAAACATGCTGGAGTATCCTTTGGGTAATTCTGGGGAATTAAAGGAATGTGTCAATAATTTTAAGCATTCAGGAACAAGTATTAATTCGGAAAGACAAGAAGCCCCACATGCACATCATGTGGCTGTTCATCCAAATAAAAAGGAGGTGTTTGTATGTGATTTGGGAATAGATAAGATTAAAGCCTACGAATTCAAGAATGGTTTTATAAATCCAAATAACCAAAAAGATATTGATGTAACTGAAGGAGGAGGTCCGCGACATTTGGTATTCAAAAGCGAAGGTAATTTGGCATATGTAATCAATGAGCTGACCAGTGCTGTATCAGTATTGAAAAGCTATGATGGTAAATTCAAACAAATAGGGTCTTATCAGTCATTACCGGATTCTTATCTAGGTCTTCCAAGTGCTTCAGCAATTAGAATCCACCCTAATAACAAGTTCTTGTATGTTGGAAACAGACAATTTGATGGAATCACGATTTTCAAGATTGCAGGTGAGGAACTAGAATTGATCGAATATCAAAAAACAAAAGGCGAAGAACTAAGAGAGTTCAATATTTCACCCAACGGTAGATGGCTGATAGCGTCTCATCAAAATTCAAATGATACTGTTGTATTTAAAATTGGTAAGGATGGCGATTTAGATGAGGTTTATAGGACACAAGAGATAAAAACACCGGTATGCGTGGCGTTTTTTTAATGAATTTTACCCTTTAGAATAGAAAAAATGAAACTAGGATTCGGATTATATAGACATATGTTGAATGAGGACCATTATAAATTCGCCAAACAATGTGGAGCCACACATCTCGTAATTCATTTGGTGGACTATTTTGGCCACAACAAGGATAATGCAGACCAGCCTATTGGAGGTAAGGACGGTTGGGGAAAGGCAGGTAGCCCAAGTGATATCTGGTCATTGGAGGATCTTTTGGCCATTAAAAAAGAGATCAATGATCACGGTTTGGAGTTAGAGGCCATTGAGAATTTTGACCCCGCCCATTGGCACGATATCTTATTGGATGGCCCTAAAAAAGAGCTTCAAATGGAAAACTTGAAGCAACTTATCCGCAATGTGGGTAAGGCAGGTATACCCATTTTTGGTTATAATTTTTCATTGGCAGGGGTTGCAGCAAGAAACCAAGGGCCTTATGCTCGGGGGGAGGCCGTTTCTGTAGGTATGGACGGTGGGGATGATACACCCATTCCCAACGGTATGGTTTGGAATATGGTTTATGACGAAAATGCCCCAGAAGGTACTTTGCCAAAAATCGACCATGATGAACTGTGGAATCGCCTACAGTATTTTTTGGATGAGATCCTGCCGGTTGCCGAGGAAGCAGGTGTGAAAATGGCAGCCCACCCGGATGACCCACCAATGCCCTATGTTCGCAACACACCAAGATTGGTTTATCAACCCAATATGTACCAGAAATTGATAGACATGAAACCTAGTCCATCAAATAATTTGGAGTTCTGTTTAGGTTCCATAGCAGAAATGACCGAGGGCGATGTTTATGAGGCTACGGATACGTACAGTAAACAGGGTAAGATCGGTTATATCCATTTTAGAAATATCGTAGGGAAGGTACCCAATTACAAAGAGGTATTTGTGGATGATGGTGATATTGACATGTTCAAAATCTTAAAAATCCTTAAGAAAAACAATTTTGATGGTGTGTTGATCCCCGACCACACCCCACAAATGACCTGTGATGCCCCATGGTATGCGGGAATGGCGTATGCTATGGGATACATGAAAGCGGCTATGTCGCTTTTAGATTCAGAAGACCTTATCTAGATCATTATGCCATATTATTTATTGACAATTGGAAAATAGACAAACAATGAAAAGAAGAAAATTTATCAAGGCGACAGGTGCTTCCGCAATTGCGGTTACGGGAGTATCCCCTTTATTGACATGGGCTTGTAGTGAATCTAAATCAAGTGATACTTTATTGAAAGAAC
Source organism: Maribacter polysiphoniae (assembly GCF_003148665.1). Lineage (GTDB taxonomy): Bacteria > Bacteroidota > Bacteroidia > Flavobacteriales > Flavobacteriaceae > Maribacter_A > Maribacter_A polysiphoniae. Next base: position 348,745 of record NZ_QGGQ01000001.1, read on the forward strand.
AGGCCTTGTTAGCTTTTAAAAGATTTGAAGAGGTATGGGATTTTCAAGATTTCTGGAAGAGAGGTAATACGTTTGATGCTTGCTTGGTATTTGTAGATGCTTTACAAAAGCGTTGGTCAGAGGATAAAGAGGTTGTAGCCATTCAAGAAAAAGTGGGCAAAATGCTGGAGGAAAACCTAACTTTTTTCAACAGTTACGACCCAGGAACTCTTTGGGCAGACGACTTTGGCTGGTGGGGCCTTATGGCACTCAATGCAAGAAAACATCTATTACGAACAGGGAATAAGGAACTTGCCGATAAGTATTTAAAACTATCGACCGACCTCTGTTGGGAATACAAAAAGAAAACGGCTTATGATCATTCCGAAACGGGTAATCCTGTTTTGCACGGTTGTAGAAATGGAGACGCCAATGGCGATAGTCTAGGCGTTAAAAATACGGTTACCAATGTGCTGCTCTTTTTGCTCTCATCACGAATTTACCGCCTATCATTGGCTGAAAGTTGGCCTGATAATGAAAAATATCTCAATATGGCCTATCGTCAATGGCTCTGGTTTAATGAGTGGTTCGAATTGGATAGCTATCAGTATTTAAAGGAATTGTCCACTTCCGGCGCTTTGGTACAGGAGCGTCCCATGGCATTTGTCGAGGGATCTACCTATCAGGATAAAATACATCCACCTTGGGCCGAAGGTTGGGTTTGGACAGGTGACCAAGGGATGTTGGTTGCCGCTTTGACCGATATGTTGGCGATAAAAAATGAGTTGTCCATATACCTCACCACAAAAAATAGTGATGCCGAATTTGATGTAAAGGCCTATGAGTCAAGATTAAGGGACTTGATAAAATTGATAGGCCAAGGTGTAAAAAACGCCTTGATCGCCGATGTTGATGGTATTATACGTGAAGCGCCATGTTTATCAAGTTTTGGTCCCGAACATGGTAGGGACTACCTCGCCGGTCGCGGAATTATGATGCGTTATTTGGGAAGTGAAGAAGAAAGGACGCTTATCGATGTTGATGTATCGGAAAACATAAGGAAAACGGTAAAAGCTATTTGGGAAACCCGTGATAAAACCAACAATCAATTTCGAGCGGAGTTTACCAGCCGTGAGAACGATGCGCTTTATGTTGGGCAGTTCCGGGAACTATGGGGCTTGGCAGATGATGTACATGAATGGGATATTAAATCAATGAAAGAAAAAAATAAATTTGGTGTTTGCCAATCTATCGGTTTGGATGCATTGGGGGCGGCACTTCTTTTAAGTTAATTTAAGGCAGAAATATGAATTTCGAAAAGAACGATATGATACCAAAACCAAATACCAAACGAATTTCTTTACTACTATTTTTAGCCTGCTGTATTCAAGTATCGACGATACAGGCACAGAAAGTCAACACCCCCGCAGATCCTGAATATTATGCCATGGACAGGGAGGATATCGCTTTTGATGACGAACAGGTAATATTAGCAAATTATAGGGGATTTGTATCACCCAGACAGTACAGCGTAACACAATTTACCAATGTATGGTTTTTGCCAATCGGCGCACCGCGCTACGAATTCAATCTAAACTTTTTTGATAAGGGAACAGGTCGTTTAATAGAGGATGACGTTCCAACAAAATGGAAATCATGGATCGATGATGGGGGTAGCTATGACCCTTTGGGCTCAAATTTTCGCCCCAATTCCCCATCGATAATGGTTACCCAGGATGAAAAATGGCAACCCAACCAATATGAGCGTACGGCGACATTCCATAAAGAATATAACAAGAAATGGGTTAGTTTTTCAGCTAAGAGTTGGACGAATGTCTCTTTTGATGATGATGAGGTTTTTATAAAATTAAAGCTTACCAATCGTAATTCGAAAGATTTGGAAATGACCTTGATTCCAAACCAAGTGGCTGAAATATTGGAATGTCATTTTAAAAAAGGGTCGACAAAAGTAGATTCACTTGATGCTTTTACCATTGGAAGCGAAGTGGCCCATGCACGTGTTTCATCTTCGATCCAAAAAACAAGTGGTAATGGGTTTGAAATAAGTATAGCTCCCGGAAATACGGAGACCTATTATTTTGCCATTAAATTCTATGAACCCCAAAACGGAGCGCCGGAAATTTCCCAGTCAGATATTAAGGAGCGTATGGAACGTGCAGATAAAAAGACACGGGAAATGTTGTCTTGGGCCTATGATAAACTCCCGAAATTTACAAGCTCAAACAAGCAACTGGAGGAGTATTATTACCGTTGTATGTTGTCCGTTTTAATGAGTCGTTATGAAAATCCAAATTTCATTTCCGATGTGTTTTGGGCGGTTGGTACGTGGCCCTATACAATTAGTTGGGATACTTCCTATACTTCGGATGTCATCGCAATGTTAGATCCGGAAAGTTTGAAAAGTGCGATCCTTACTGATTTTGAACAAGTACAATTGAAAAGAACCTATGTCGGTTGGAACGGAGCACATTGGGATATTCTATACATTCAAGAACCATTTGCACTTCAACTCATGATTGAAGCCTACATACGCCATACTGGGGATTATTCCATTTTTAATGAAAAAGCGGCAGGTGTAACCGTATGGGAATGGATGCAACGCTGGGTAGATGAACTTCAAACCAACTATACCAATGAATTAGGACTTATTGATGTCGGATATAACACTGAAAAAATAATTGAGATCCGTACCGATGGTTATAATCATGCCGTACCGATCACCAATACCTTGACCATTGACTTGTTATATACGATGTCTGATTGGGCAAAAAAGAGAAACGAGAAGAAATTAGGGCAAACATATTTCAAGGATGCCGAAAAACTGAAAGGCCTTGTAAACAAGTACATGTGGAATGAAGAATTGGGCTGGTTCGACAATTACTATCCAGATGGCACCAAAGGCACCATATGGACCTATCATTTATTCGATCTCTTGGGAACGGATTTCCTGCCAGACCATCAAGCGTATCGTTTGGTAAGTCATTTACAGGAAGGGGAATTTCTTGGTAAATACGGCGTGTATTCCATTGCTCGGAGAGATAGTGTGCATTGGGATCTAATCGACTCGGATTGGGGAGGCGGTGGCCAGTATGCAGGAATGCCGGGTCGTATTTCCCGTAACCTATACCAAAAAGGATTTGCAGGTAAAGGTTGGGATGTCTTAAAGCGCAATATCAGGTACATAGACCATTTTCCGTATTTACCTCAAAATCCTCGTATTGATACCGCCGAACAAGACCGTTCTTCAATGCCTTTACAAATTTCTGCAGGGGCAGGAATGGAAGCCATTGTCTTTGGCACATTTGGAGTAAATATGGGAGAAAAAGAATTGACCATAAAACCTTTTAATCACGAAGATATCGGTGAAGCAACACTAACTGATATCAGATGGAAAGGCAGAAAATTCGGGATTCAATTGACCCGTAAAACATTTTCGGTTTATGAAGGTGGTAAATTGATTGCTACTAAATTTTATGGGGAAGAAGTGGTTGTTCAATAAACAATCCGGGTACAGGAATTATAAATAATCAAAGATTGATACGATGAAAACCAAACATTTACCAATACTGTTATTACTATTTATTTTGGCGCCTATGGTACAGGCCCAAGAAAATTATTTAGCGGGTTATGAACAAAAAGTCAGTGGAACCGATTTTACGTATCACTCCCCTTTTTCCTATAGGGAAAAATGTCTTTTGACCAGAGCGCGGGCCGATGTGCCTCCTATTGCTTGGAAGACAGAAGTTGTACCCAATGATTATTCAAAAAAAACCGTATCCTTCATATGGTTGTATGGGATTGGCGCAAAGACCCCTTCCAATAAATTCGATCTTTATGTAAATAAGGAAAAAGTAATGACGTTTTCGTCTCCCACCAAGAATGAGGAAGTACGTACCTTGTCGGGTAAAGACGGGATTCAATTGGTATTTAACCGCTCAATGGTAGATACGAACCGTGATGAAATGGGTACTGCGGTATTAACGATTCCCAGTAACTATTTCACACTGGGAAATGCCGTTGAATTAATGGTTGATGGCGTGGACAATCACAGCAATGATTGGTTTATGACCTTTGACAAGGTGCTGAGTGAAGACATCAAATCAAAACAGCTAAAAACAGTGACCAAAAAAGAGGGTTCGCTGTACCATACGGTCCGGTTTGAAATCGTGCATTTGAAAGCACCTACCAAGGCAAGAATTACCACTTCGGATCTAACACAGAAATTTGATATCAAAACGGGATTTAATGAAATTGATTTACTTATTCCTGCAGTAACAACTCCAACAAAGGTTGACGCGGAGCTGCGTATGGGCAAAGTGAGGAAGCAAGTTGGTTTTAGGGTTGAACCTGTTAAGGAATGGACCATTCATTTAGTGCAGCATAGCCACACCGATATTGGCTATACAAGATCACAGACCGAGATTTTGACCGAGCATTTACGTTTTATTGATTATGCCCTTGATTATTGCGATCAAACTGATGATTACCCAGATGAAGCCAAATTTCGATGGACATGTGAAGCCGCTTGGACCGTTCGTGAATATTTGAAAAACAGACCCAAAGAACAAATAGATCGATTGCTTCAAAGAATAAAAGAAGGGCGGATAGAAGTGACCGGTATGTTCTTCAATTTTTCGGAGATCATTGATGAAACCGCTTTGGCCATGCAAACACAGGCACTGAACCATTTTAAGGAAAGGGGTATCGATGTAAACACGGCCATGCAAAATGATGTGAATGGCATAGGTTGGGCCATGATCGATCTGTACAAGAATACAGGCATTAAATACCTGACCATGGGTCAGCACGGGCATAGGGCACAGGTTCCTTTTGATAAACCGACCTCTTTTTGGTGGGAGTCTAACTCGGGTAACCGTCTCTTGGCTTATAGAAGCGAGCACTACATGCATGGCAATGCGTTAAGCTTAACCTCAGGGGAGTTAGATCAATTTAGGGCCAATTTATCCCAATATCTTGATGGACTGGAAGCAAAAGGGTACCCACATGACAGGACGGCTTTTCAATTTTCAGGATACCTGACCGATAATTCACCCCCTTCCACCAAGGCATGTGATATTGTTAAGGAATGGAATCAAAAATACGAGTGGCCCAAATTGAAACTATCGCTGGCAAGTGAGTTCATGGTTTATTTAGATAAAAATAAAGGTGATGACTTGCCTGTTAAAAAAGAAGCGTGGCCCGATTGGTGGACCGACGGTTTCGGTTCTGCTTTTACAGAAACAAAAACGGCAAGAACGGTACATTCGAATATGATCGCAAATATGGGACTCTTGTCAATGGCGAAGTTCATGGGAACCGCGCTTCCAGAAAACATTACTGGAGACATTGAAAAAGCCTATGACGAATTGCTATTTTATGATGAGCACACCTTCGGTGCTGCTGAGAGTATTACGGATCCTTTAATTGAAAATTCGGTCATACAGTGGGGACAAAAATCGGCATATGCATGGACGGCCTTTAAGGAATCCAGTTTAATCCAAGAAAAGGCTTTGGGGTTAATGCAACAACACATCCCTAAAGCCAAAGAGCCTACCATAGCGGTTTTCAACACGTTGAATTGGGAGCGCTCAGGATTGGTCAAGGCCTATATAGACCATCAGTTGTTACCATTGGGCAAACCCTATAAAATATTGGATACCAAAGGGAATGAAATTGCTGTGCAAAGGATATCCAGTAGGGCAGATGGCAGCAATTATCTGTTGTGGGCACCCAATGTTCCCCCAATGGGTTATGCAACTTTCAAAATTGTTTTGGAAGAAGGGAAAAAGCAACCAAAACAAAATAAGGAAGTAGAAGGGCCAATTCTTGAAAATGAATATTATCGTATTCAGATCGATTCAAAAAGAGGAGTGGTAACTAGTTTGTTCGATAAGGAATTGAATAAAGAATTGGTCGATTTAAACAGTGGGTATAAGTTAGGTGAATTTGTATACGAACAACCGGATAACCGGGAATCGATGGAGCGTCTTACCAATGCGAATAGGGATACGGTTTATGTTCCGATAAAAAAGAAAATGTCCGGTTTATCCGAGATAAAGGTTTCGGGTATAAAGGAAACCCCGTTATGGAGCAGTATACATATTAATGGGAAAAATGAGGAATGCGCCGATTCAAGGGGGGTTAATTTTGAAATAAAATTATATAAAAACTCAAAACGGATAGAATTCTCCTATGACATGGTCAAACGTGGGCATACTGCTCCTGAAGGTGTTTTTATTGCCCTTCCTTTTCGTATGAAGGATAATGATCAATTGGCTTTTGATGTACAAGGAGGGATTGTAAATCCAGGTATGAACCAATTGGAGGGTACTTCAGCCGATTGGAACGTAATACAGAACTTTGCGGCGGTTCAAAACGATGAAGCCCAGATTTTATTCAGCTCCAATGATGTTCCGCTGGTCCAATTCGGGGATATCAATACCGGTAGATTTTATTATAAGCACAAACCTGAAAATCCACATATTTATTCTTGGGTACTCAATAATTATTGGACGACCAATTTTAGGGCCAGTCAAGAAGGTGAAATGAAATGGAAGTATTATTTGACATCATCCAAAGATCGTTCTAAATCTTTTGCCACCCGATTCGGATGGGAAAGTAGGGTGCCAATGCTTTCCCGGGTCATTCCACCAAGTAAATCAAACAAGGCCAATAGTACGGTTTCCAAATCTTTATTGGATTTTGATCTGCCCAATTTAATTCTTGTCAGTGCTAGGCCTTTACTTGGTGATAAAGGGGTGCTCCTTCATCTGCGGGAAACAGAAGGGGATCATGCCATTCTTGATGTTCCAAGATTGCTTGGGCAAACCGGGGCGGTTAGAGCCGTAGAGACCAATGTACTGGGGGAAGAAATCAAGGAGTTGACCAAACCATTACTTATAGAGCATTACGAAACTCGATTTGTATTGTTGAAAATGTTATAGATCATAATAAGTACGATGAAATTTAGAATGATAAAGGATTTGGTTTGTATTGGAGTTAGTTGAGATGAAAACCAAGGGAATAAGGATTTGTAAGATAGTGGGTATTTGGAATATGTAGATACAAGAGTAGGTACGGCAGCCAGTATAGCCGATATTACGGTTACCGTGGATGAAGAGCCAATGGGGTACTTTTCCCCTATTGTAAGGGATCTATCAGCGCTTACCCAGTGGACGCCCCAAACCGCTAAATGGCCAAACCTCATTATTACTCCGTACAATTGGATGATTACAACATAAAGGCGGAGTTTACAGCGGCAGCAAAAACGGGATTCTTCCGCGCCGTATCGATTGAATTTTTTCCGTGAAAAACAGCCACTATTCATCGGATATCTAGATAATACGCAACAAATGGACAAGGGATTTTTCTCCCATTGTCCTTTTTTCGATTTAAAACCGCTAAATGTTACATATGCAAAAGCTTATGTTACATATCAAAAAAGGGTACAATCCACTCCGAACTACTTTTACAATGTTCTATAAGTTCGCTGTTATCAAATAGAGGAACGAACAACACAAAACTCCCCCATTAACGTATCATTTAATAACTATTAAAACAGTGATTATGAAAAAATTAAAGGGAATTTCAAGACTTTTACTCCTTATTTTGATTCTTGGTTTGGGAGGATGCTCTGCTGAAGATGGGGCTGATGGACTACAGGGGCCTCAAGGTATTCAAGGGCAGGATGGTGCCCAAGGTATTCAAGGTGAACAAGGACCGCAAGGGGAACAAGGGCCGCAAGGTGAACAGGGAGAACAAGGTTTGAATGGAGCCGACGGGGAAGATGGCAATGCCAATGTCATTTATTCAGATTGGTTCTATCCAAATTGGAATGAATTTGACGCTCCAAGAGCCAAGCGAATGATCGTAACTGACCCTCTATTTGGAGAAAATTATGATGAAGGTGTAATCCTTTTTTATTGGATTACCAATAACGGATCTACATTTCTTGTTCCTTGGAATTCATATAGCACAATTACAGGGGAATTAAAAATTTCTAGATCAATGAATGTTAGGGGTACATCCGGCGATGTATGGATAACCATTAGAAGATATGATCGGGATTTTGAAATTAGGGATACGTATGGTCGGTATGATAATATAACCTATAATAGACTTAGGTATGTTATAATCCCCGGCAATATAACGGCAGGCGGGAAGTCATCCTTGGATTATAACGATTACGAAGCGGTAAAGGCATTTTACAATCTTCCGGATTAATACCCACTACCAAAAAACACATCAGATGAAAAATCTTATTTTATTATTTATATCCATTGTATTTGGATTTCAGGGTATTGGTCAAACAAAAAAGATGACTCCGTTTAAACCAGACCAACATGGGTTCAAGTTCGATAACACTTTTAAGAATATTTTTATTGACGCTCTGGATTGGAGAACAGGAGGGTTATGTGGCGGTATGGTGTACACTGCCCTGGATTATTACAAAACCCGGGGTAGATCAATTCCCAAAACTATTTATAGGCCAACTGAAGGCAGTCCCTTGCAGCGTTATTTATATGATCGACAAGTTACATCACTTACTTCCAATCTTGATAAATGGGGCGAAATCGGTTTTAATCCGGACGGTGCTCGAAACAGTGAATTTTTTAATTGGGGCATTGAGAATAAAAGAGGCAGTAGGATTAATGAGTTGCGCTCTTATATAGATCGTGGCATTCCTGTGCCTTTGGGAATGCAAAGTGTGGGTGAGGAGGAAACAGACCCAGGCAATCATCAAATATTGGCCATCGGTTACGATTTTGGCTCAGCACAAGATCTTGCCAGCGGAAGTTACAAGCGTAAAATGAAAATTTATGTTTATGATCCAAATTTTAATGGGGCGATAAAAACCCTGGTACCAAACTTTGAACAGGAAACATTCTTTTATCTGGAAAACCCAAAAAAGAGATGGCGCACCTATTTTGTAGATAAGAACTATCGCGCAAAAACTCCAATAAAAATCTCCCTTACAGATTATCCGAACGACGGAAAGATACATGAACTTGTATTTGAATTTGGTGTGGGTGGAGACGATTTGAGGGGAGGGAATGACAATCTTAACCTTACTTTAAACTATCATGGTTCAGCCCCACAAAAGGTTTATAACGTTAACAAGGGAAATAAATGGATAGACAATTATTCGCAGTTTATCACAGTTCCCCTTAAGACCCCTATTGCCTTAAACAAGATAAAGTCAGTAGAGTTGCATACCATCTCCGGGAACGATAATTTCAATTTAAATAAATTGAAAATCAATGCTAGGGGATATAAGGTGAACAGACGCATTTATGAAAAACTGGGTGCTCCGCTAAAGCGTTTTACAGGGAAAGACAAAATTTTTAGGGTACTTGTCAATCCTAACCCTCCTACAATTGCCCTTTCTAGAGTCAACCTTGGAACAGGTAAGACAGGGGTTAAACCAACCCCTACAGGTAAGAAGAAAATCGATAAGTTAAGATTATGGATAAGAACGGGTGATGATGATCTAAGGGGAGGTAATGACAACCTGAATATTGTGATTCATTATGGAAATGGAAGAAAGCAAGCGGTGAACAATGTGAATAAAGGAACGCGCTGGAAGGATAAGAGTCTGAATTCGGTGGATATTTCATTAAACAATAACATCTATGCCATTTCAGAGATTTCCCAAGTAGTGCTCCAAACTACATTTAGAGGAGGTTTGGGAGGAGATAATTGGAACCTCAATGCCATCAGAATTGAAGCGCGCAGTGGCAATACTGCGGTCGGAAACTATTATGAAAGAGGGGTAGACGACAAGATATTACACAGGTTTACAGCCAATAAAAGAACCTTTACCGCTAGGCGATAAAGGCGATAAATCAAAAAATATAACCACAAAAAATATAATATGGGAACAATTAAAACAATCGGTGTTCTAGGTCTTTTAATGCTGTCTTTTGCTTGTAGCAATAGCGATGACGATAACGATTCACCCGAAACACCTTCAACAGCGAATTTACTGATTTCAGGAAAATGGTATTTAGAATCCAAAACACCAAACGATTTTTCAGCTTGTGAAAAAAACGGCTCACTTCAATTTCATGATGATGGCTCGGTTGAACAGGAAAACTATGAGGAAAATTCTGGGACCTGCGAGGCTACAGATCTTAATAGCGCTACATACACATTAAGTGGTTCGTCTTTAGTGATCACATTTGGTTCTGATACTATTACAACAACTATTAATAGCATTACCGATAGTGAGCTTTCAATAACGGATTCAAATGGTGATACCATTATACTTGATAAAACACAGGGATGAAAAACTAAGTGCTTATTCTAGTCAGATTGCTCTTGTATTGAGAATATACTACCGCACGGGCAACCATAATGTAGTTGACATTGAGAATAAGCACGGATTGTCAGGTTTTTATAAGGAGAAAGAATTTTTGGAAACCTGTGAATTACCCATTAAGAAATCAAATTTTGTATCTTTTAAGGGAAAGATTTTTAAATAGTATGAAAACGCACCTTTGTTGTTTATTGACTTTTTGGGGGTTTATATTGAGTTGGGGTCAGGAAACAATACAAATAGATTCATTGAAAAGACTGCTTCATGAGAATAAGGATCCGACAGAAACTGTGAGACTTTCCAATGAACTTTTTGAATCATATTTATATACTTCGTTGGATTCTGCTGATCGGTATCGCAAACAAATAGGACAGATTTCAAAACAGAATTCCTATACTCAAGGCAACTATTTCTACAATTCCCAAAGCGGTAGATTCTATTTTGCAAAATCCAATCTAGATAGTGCATTTTTTTATATCAAAGCGGCCGCAACCATCGCAGAAGAGTTGGACAACAAGTCCTATATGGCGGATAATTATAAAAAAATATCGATTATCTATGATGTTTGGAGGAATGACTCTTTGTCCTTAATATTTATTAATAAAGCTTTGGTAAACGCTAAGGAAACAGACGACTGGCGTTTGCTATCCTCTATATATGTGGCACTCGGAAATCGTAGTTTTCAATCCACGCAATATCCGGAAGCATTATCCTATTACCTAAAATTGGACTCAATCTACACAAATCAAAATAGCCTAGACAAATCATTGGCTGCAGCATACTCCAATATTGGCCTGATATACTCAGAACTTAAAGACGCACAAGCAGTCAAGTATTTGAAAAAGAGTATTGATGTGTACCAAAAACTAGGACATCAGGAAGGAATGTATTATGGTGAAGCGGCTTTGGGTATCCATTATGAACTTCAAGGTAACTGTAAAGCTTCCATTCAACATTTATTAAAGGCAGAAGACTTTTACGAGGAATATAAGGATGCCAATATGCTTGCCGAAATATACATGAGACTGGGCAATTGTTATTTAAAAGAGGATATTGGAAAAGCTGAAAAATACCTTTTAAAAAGCAATGTGGTTTCTGAAGAGGCACAACGGATTACATTTTTGGCCACCAATAATCTAGTACTAGGCAATCTATATATAACCAGGAAAGAATATCGGAAAGCCATATCGTATTTTAACAAAACCATTGAACTAGTAAGTGGTTTAGAGAATAACAAATCAGAGAGACTTAATGTTTTGGCAGCATATAAAGGATTGATAAAAACGTATACTAAAATAAAGGATTTCGAGGCCGCCGTAGCAACCTATGAGAAAAGCACTGTTTTGGAAGATAGTGTTAAAAGGTACCAAAACCATTTGGCAGTTGAAGAACTGGAGAGGAAGTACCAAACAGAAAAAAAAGAACAGGAAATAAAATTGCTTACCTCACAAGCGGAATTGGAAAAACAAAAAGCGAAAAATGAGAAAAGCCTTTTTATTGCCGGTATTTTGATTTTGGGTCTTGCGGTTATAGGGCTTTACTTTCTTTTTCGCAACAAGCAAAGAACCAATGATAAACTCAGGCAGTTAGAGGCTGCCAAATCCAGGTTTTTTGCAAATATTTCCCATGAATTCCGCACTCCACTAACCCTTATTTCTGGACCTGTGGCACATCAATTGTCAAAGGAGCAATTATCATCGGAAGATAAAACGGACTTGGGTTTGATCCAACGAAACGCAAATAGATTGTTGGATTTGGTGGATCAACTTTTAGATCTCTCCAAGATTGAGGCCGGTCGTAGAAAGTTGAAAATATCAAAAGGGAATCTGGAGTTGTTTCTTAAACATCTGGTGGAGCCTTTCAGCTATCAATCTGTTAGAAAGGGTTTAACCTTTAATAGTAATATAAAGCCTACGGAAGAGGCTTGGTTCGATAAGGACTTAGTTGAAAAAATAATAGGAAATCTTTTGTCAAACGCACTTAAATACTGTGATGAAAATGGTAAGATCGATTTTAAGGCAGAAATTGTAAAAGATAAGGTTTGCATCCATGTTACCAACGATGATAGAAATTTGACTGAAAGGGATCTTCCCAAATTGTTTGATCGTTTCCACCAGAACAATTCGGTAAATCAAGGTTTTGGCATAGGGCTGTCTTTGGTAAAAGAATTGGCCCACCTATCCCATGGGGAAGTTAAGGCAGATAAACCCAATGCAGGAACGGTTCGATTTAGTGTTACTTTGCCAATTTCCAAAAAAGCATTTGCAAAGGATGAATTGGCCATGGAAAATAGTCTTTTGGAAAGTGCTAAACCTAACCCCATTGCAAAGATGATCTCTATGCCAGAAGAGGAAGAGCAAATTAATGATGAAACTTTACCATTACTGCTGATTGTGGATGACAATGAAGAGATCAGACTCTTTATAAAATCATTATTGAAAAACGATTATCGTGTACTACAGGCAAAAAATGGAAAAGAAGGGGTAGAGGTGGCATTTGAAACAATACCTGATTTAATAGTTTCTGATGTTATGATGCCTGTTGAAGATGGGATATACTTGGGAAACCGTCTTAAATCGGATGAGCGTACCTCCCATATTCCTATTGTACTGCTAACGGCAAAATCTGCTGAAGAAGACGAACTGGCGGGACTTAAGACAGGTGCTGATGCTTATATGACAAAACCTTTTAAAGAAGAAAAATTAAGAGTGGTCATTGAAAAATTGATTGCTTCTAGAACGGCAATTCAGGAAAAATTCAGCAAACAGATATTTCTTAAACCCAACGAAATTGAACTAACTTCCTTAGATGCCCAATTGCTCCAAAGAATCCAAGTTATACTTGATGACCTACTGACGGATCCAAATTTTGGGGTAACAATGTTTTCGGACCAGATTGGTTTAAGTAGAATGCACTTACACCGGAAATTGAAAGCGCTGACCGGATATTCTACCACGGAATTTATAAGGGCCCAACGACTTAAGCTTGCTGCCCAACTTATTAAAAAAAAGGGAGTGAATATCTCGGAAATCGGATATGCCGTAGGGTTTAACCAACCGGCATATTTCTCTACATGTTTTAAGGAATATTTTGGTTGTTCCCCTTCTGAATATACCTCTTGACAAATTATAACCCACAACAAAATAAATCTTCTTGACAAAGCAAATGAAGAACCTTGGCCATGGGTGAACAACCTTTATTTTCGCTTTACGGAAATTGGTTATCTATATATTAGGGGTGTTTGGAGCACAAGAGGTACAATGAGTCCTGAGAAGTAACATTTCCATGATTTTTCCCGTATCAACACCTAAAATATGGAGGAATACGATTTCGCATTTTTTGCTAACTTTTCCCTTAGCATTGCGAACGCCTTGGTAATCTGATTTTCAACGGCTTTACGGAATATTACAACAACGATAAGTTGGAAGGTGAATCTGCCGGAAAGGAACACTATTCCAAACTGAATTACAAATGGTTGAAAGCCCCTATCGAGGGAATTAAGGATGATTTCTTTTCTGCAAGATACACAGGCACCTTGAATGGCAAACCCTATAACCTGGGTTACATACACCATGATGCCATCATGGAAGGTAGTGAATTGATTTTTGAGATGGGACCAGAACCAAATACGGAATGGGGAATTTCGAAGTAAGGCGTTAAGCGGAAAAATTCCGATAACAAAAAAAATATAAAGGATTAATGCCTTATCTTTTGTATATTTTTCAGATGGGGTATCAAGCATTTTTTGGGGTTGTATTAGTTGTTATGGTTTCCTCCTGTTCACATAGGATTAAGACAGGCGGAAAAGAAGTTTATGCCGGAAATCCGGTGTTGAAAGGCTGGTATGCCGATCCAGAGGGAATAATTTTTGACGATGAATATTGGATATATCCCACCTATTCCGATGATTACGGACAACCAGATAAGTCAACCGTATTTTCAGTATCCCAATTGGAGGCCCAGAAAAACACCATCAATCCCCAATACCTCAAGCAAACCTTTTTCAATGCTTTTTCATCCAAAGACCTGATTAGTTGGACAAAACATCCCCATGTTTTGGACATCAAGAATGTACCATGGGCATCATATTCGGTGTGGGCACCATCGATTATCCGTGTCAATGCGAAATACTACCTGTTTTTCTCTGCCAATGATATACAGCGTGAGGCGGAACTGGGAGGGATAGGTGTGGCCATTGCCGATAATCCTGCCGGCCCTTTTGTGGATGCCTTGGGAAAACCCCTTATCAATGGGATTAAAAATGGTGCCCAGCCAATCGATCAGTTCGTTTTTAAGGATGATGATGGGGAGGTTTATATGTATTACGGGGGTTGGAGGCATTGTAATGTGGTAAAATTGAATGAGGATTTTTTGAGCATCAAACCTTTTGACGATGGGGAAATATATAAGGAAATCACTCCCGAGAACTATGTTGAAGGCTCTTTTGTGTTCAAGCGAAATGGGAAATACTACTTTATGTGGTCGGAAGGGGGCTGGATGGGACCGGATTACAGCGTTGCCTATGCCATTGGCGATTCACCGATAGGGCCTTTTAAGCGAATCGGGAAAATTTTACAACAGGATTCAACCATTGCAACCGGGGCCGGACATCATTCTGTCTTTAAGGTTCCCCATACCGATGATTACTATATCGTATACCACCGACGCCCCATAGATACCGATCAGGCCCATCATCGCGAAACGTGTATTGATAGAATGACCTTTGACGAGGAGGGTTTTATCAATCCGGTTAAAATGACTTTTAAGGGGGTAAGGAAAAGGATATTGAAAAAGGAATAGTTTCGTTAGGTGAATTCCCATATCGATCATCTTATTCCTTAGGTTTTCAGACTACGGGTTTTTATACTGATGGAATGTGATGAAAGAAATGGTTGTCTCAGGGTTGTGATAGCGGTAACGGGAAACAGGGTGTCCTAAATTCTTAGTTGAAAATAGTATCTTCGACACAGTCAATAAAATATAAAATGCCGAAAAGCAATAGGTCCAGCTCTTGGATAACCGTTTTGAGTGAATTGGTAGCCGTCTTTTTTAAAAGTATGCGTCTAAGCAAACGAGGAAGAACCTGGCACCAACACGTGGTACCGCATGAAAACGGCTGGGCGGTACGTCGCGAGGGCAACAAACGTATCACCTCTACCCACCGACGCCAAGATACGGCCATTAATAAAGCAAAACGATTGGCTCGGAAACACAAGGCCGATGTGATCATCCATAGAGCGGATGGAACCATACGGGACCGTATTGGTTATGACTGATTCCTATTTCTGATAAATGGATGGCTTCCCAATTTGTGTCCCGTGATCGCAATGACACTCCAACTGCTTTTTAAAAAGGGACTTTCCTCTTTTTTGTTTTTAAGGGTTTGCGTAAATTGGATTTATAGATCGTAAACAGATTACAAGAATCGAATGACCCAAAATTTTAAAAGTCTGTGGGATAGGTTAATCCATACTCCTGAAAAAGAAAGAGTTCATCTCGGTTATGTTCAAGGATTAAATGTTTGGAGGTACTCTTTGAATATACCCTACCACCTTTTTTCTTGCATATTTACGATGTTAACAAATGAACGGGAATACATTGACCAATCGACTACTAAACCTTATTTATCATGAAAGAAAAACTAAAAGTCCTTAAAATTTTACACATCACCCTTTGTGTGGGGATGGTGCTTGCCTATTTGTATATCGGCAATCTTACTTCGCTCGACTTTTTAAAATTTCCCGAATTGGATACGGAGGTGATGGTGTATTTATGCATCCCCTTTGCGGCTATTTTTTTGGGCAATTTTCTTTTTCGGTCTCAATTGGATAAGATAGACCACAAAAAGAGTTTGGAGGAAAAAATACCGTTTTACCAAGGTGCATCCTTGGTACGTTGGGCCATTTTGGAGGGTGCGGCGCTAATTATCCTTTTCTTGAAGCCGGCATTGGTGGTTCTTGGCATTTTCATTATCGTGTATATGATCTTCCTGCATCCATCCGAAGCACGTATAAAACATGACCTTAGACATACAGGGCGGTAAAAACCCCATAGAAGTGGTGATTGGGTACCATATACTTTGAACAGGTCATTGATTTGGCTATTCAATACCTTCCAAAGACAACATTTTTTCGGCATATCGGGTGCCTAATTGGCGAACGCCCTCCGAATTGAAATGTACATGGTCTTCCCTTACAGGGCAACCTGTTGATGAAATCACATGGGCCGTAGGTATTGTTTCGGGCAAGGTATTGATGATAGGGTTCATACTGGCGCAGACCCCGTTTTGGTCTACACCAACAACCTCTCCGGCCAATAAGGGAACCTCTTCGGCGGTAAGTCCTAAATCTGTCAACATATTGTTATAAACCTTCTGTACATACTTGGGCCATTGGCGATCATCTTGATTCGTTTCACCCTGATGCAGGAGTATACCCTTGATTACACCATCTTTTTGGGCTTTTTTGGCCATTGCTATAAGACGTGCATAGGGGTTTCCACCATAGGCGGCGATCTTATCGGTAAACCAGGCTTCCCTATAGGTCTCCGTATAATCCTCGTAAATATCCTTATCGAATAAGCGAATATCACAACCGCCAATAGCAACATTGATTACCCCTACCGAAATACTGTCCGGTAGTTTTTCAATCATGGTGCGTCCAAAATAATCGGCAGGGGAGAGTCCAGACCAGCATTGGCTCAATGGGGGCACTGCAGTGTACCAAAACCCTTTTTGCTTTCCGACATCCGGACAGTCCGTGGTGGGCATTACCTTAAAGCGACTGCTTACGATGAGGTCTTGGGGCTCTATCGTAGCAGAACCTTCCATATTCGATTGACCAAAACAGAGGTAAATATGAAGATTGGGATCTTGGGAAAAGATATTCATGGTGGTCATAATCAATATTAAAAAAGGGAGTACAGGTGTTTTCATTCCTTTATTTCTTTGTACAGAAGGGATTATTAAAGCTGCTTTCCACATATAACAAAATACGGGGCAAAGCAGCTGATAATCAAAAGTAATAAAAGTAACCGATAGTTTTTTTGCCAAACCACACCAACCAAGGTTTCACTTTTTTCTTTCCAAAATTTGGTCGATCAGGTATTCCCGGTTCCTTTATCGATTTGGGAATTGGAGAGGAAAGACTCTTGGCATTCACATTAAGTGCTACCATAGCGTTGACCCTCTTTGCCTTCCGCGTTCTTAACCTACCTACACTTATGCAGACAGGATGAGGTTTGGATCATATCGTTCAGGGAAGCCAATCACGTCACAAGGAAGATTTAAGACAGGGGAAAGACTTGATAATCAACAGAAAACCAGTGTGATCGACTAACCGGCCAGCATCAATAAAAAGGGTAGGCTATGGTTTACCAAAAATCGAATGAAGGCTTTTATCCAGAAGCACTAGGGTTGTCCTAAGGTGAAAATAGAGGGTTTAATATGGATTGGAGTAACTTTTATTTCCTATCTTTTTCGTCGTTTATTGGTGCTAATTAATTTCCAAGGACTTTTGAGAATTGCTATTTCATCTATAGTTATCCCCGAGTATTGGAGAGATAAATAATACAAATGATATGGCCAAAGTACAGGAATCATCCAACAACCGACTTCTTTCCCTTGATTTTTATCGGGGCGTAACGATGTTCTTGCTCATAGCGGAGTTCTCCCACCTGTTCACATATATGGTGGCTCCCGAATTTGAAGGAACCATTGTACATGCTATAGGGGAACAGTTTCATCATATGGAATGGGAAGGGATGCATTTTTGGGACCTGATCCAACCATTTTTTATGTTCATAGTAGGGGTGGCCATGCCATTGTCATTCCATAAAAGAATTGCCAGGGGCGATACGTACAATCAAGTTTTTAAACACGCACTAAAAAGGGCTTTTCTAATGTTGGTCTTGGGTTGGGCCTTATACTGCATAGACCCAGGGAAAATCGTCTTTAGGTTCCAAAACGTACTTGCCCAGCTTTCGGTGACCTATATTTTGGCCTTTATCATTTTAAAAAGGCCCGTGGCTGTTCAAATCGCTTTTTCTGTTTTTCTGATTCTTATTTCAGAGGCACTTTACAGGTTTTTCCCGTTAGAAGGCTTTAATCATGCATTCCTCCCCGGCGAAAACTTTGGTGCTTGGTTCAATATCCTTATTTCAGGGAAGGAAGATGGCGGCCATTGGGCAATGTTCAATGCCATACCTACTGCGGCCCATACGATTTGGGGTGTTTTGGCAGGCCAATTGATGATGGGCAATAAGACAGATAAAAGAAAGTTACAGATTCTTTTGGTAACGGGTGTTTTAGGACTGATAATAGGATTCGGCCTAAGCCCGTTTACCCCAATCATCAAACGTATCTCTACAAGTACATTTGTCTTTGCCAGTGGTGGATGGTCAATCTTAGCGCTTGCCTTATGTTATTGGTTGATTGATATGAGAAAGTATCAAAAAGGGGTCCTGTTTTTCGCGATTGTCGGAATGAACCCATTATTTATCTATCTCTTTGCCCATGTGGGCGGGGCCGATTTAATCAGGAAAATCGTACTCCCCTTTTCAAATGCCATTTTCGCAGGGATGGGCGAAGTATACGCCATGCTCATCTTAAGCATTATTGTACTTTTCTTCCTCTGGTATCTTTGTTATTGGTTATATAAAAAGAGGATTTATATCAAGATATAAATAACAGAACTGCTAGAATCAGCAGTATCGAAACCGATTGGGACCAATGGATGTTTCCCCAAATGGCCGCTGCCATAAAGTTGCACCTTGAATATGGCAATGGTTTTTTATGGCAGTCCTCTAAGCATACTAAATCATTCCACTGGATTGTTTGGGGTATAAACCCTTATATTTCGTTGAAACTACAACACCCTTTTATTTTATCGGATAAAATTTGGTTTTAGTCCAAAACCCGTACACAAATGATATTTCACCTGTAATATTGCGAGTTGAAAATAAAATTTACAGCTGATGCGAACGAGGATAGATTATGTGGAAATAGGACGGTTTCTAATTTGTTTGGGGCTTTCATGGATCGCTTGGATGGGGATGTACCATACCGGTTCCATTTTTTAGTCCATACAAGACAACAAAGACCTAAAACCAATGTGAGGCATATTTTTCAAAAGGTCTTATTTTATTAAGATCATAATTGCACCCAGGGCAGTTAGTACGAGAATCATTTTGCGGTAAAAATCCTCTTTTATGATCTTTACCAAACGTACTCCGACAAAAAGTCCAAGAAAGATCGCAGGGGCCAATTTAAGGTTGATCAATAAAGTTTCTGGGGTGATGGTACCCCAAGCCCAAATATGAAAAGGGAGTTTGAATAGGTTGATAATCAGGAATAACCAGGCTGCGGTACCGATAAACTCGTTCTTGGGCAGCCGCATGGCTAAAAAGAAAATATTACTGAAAGCCCCAGCCAAATTGCCGATCATGGTGGTAATACCTGCTAGGACACCTATGAATCCGGCAAAGGACCAATGTGAGGGAACGTTCTTGGTTTTTTTTCGGTCCCACCAATACATCATCACCACACTACCTAAAATAATGATGGCCATTCCGATCTTAAAGGTTTGCTCATCGAGGTCCATCCCAATAAAGACCCCGATTAAGATCCCCACGATAATCCAAGGTAAAAACCGTAGAATATATGACCATTGGCAATGTCTGTTGTAATAGACGACGGCAAAGATATCGGCTAGGATCAGTAAGGGAACTACGAGTCCAGTCGATTCCTTGGCGCCAAAGGCCAATGCCATTAGGGTTACATTGATGATGGCCACCCCCTTGATTCCTGCCTTGGAAATGCCGACCACAAAGGTCGCAGTCAATGCCATGATCCATGCCATTGTTGGTATATCTGATTGTATTGATAGGAGCACAGACGTTGTTTAGCGATCAATGCACAAATGTATCCTAAAATATTTATCTTTATCCTTTAATCAACAAACTACCCGATGGTAGCAACCGCCTTTTCCATTGATATTCCGAATTTCATCACAGAACCTGTTCAATTAGATTTGTCTTCAGGTAATAATAGATGGTGGAGTTCTTCAAAAATTATTAATAACTGGAGCGTTGAAAGTTTTTGTTCACATCATATACTTATTAAATGCTAAAAGGGCACGAGTTATTTTTTGAAAATTTTGTCGGGCAGACAATGTTGAAACGATAAATGGAAACAAAATTTAAAAAAATATGAAAACAGATGTAATAGTAGGTGTTGATATTGGAGGCACTTCAATAGGAGCTGGTTGTATTGTGGACAAGAAAATAATTAGGACCTACTCCCTTCCTACAGGGGCCGAAAGGACTGCTGAGGAAATACTTGAAACGCTTTATGAGGTTATTGATAAGGTGATGCTCCCCGAAACGAAAGCAATTGGTGTTGGTGTCCCTGGATTGATTAATGCGGGAAAGGGAGAAATTGTTAAAATTTCAAATATTCCCGCATGGAACGGTTTGGGTCTCGTTAAAAAAATCAGTGCACGCTTCAATATACCCGTATATATCGAAAATGATGCGAATTGTTTTGCCTTGGGAGAAAAACATTTTGGCAAGGGACAAAAATTCAATAACATGGTTGCAGTAGCCTTGGGAACTGGTGTTGGTGGTGGTATCATCATCAACAATAAACTGCATTCGGGCTTATTCGGCGGTGCGGGAGAGGTAGGTCACATGCCATATAAAGACAGTATTTTTGAAGCTTATTGTGGTAGTGGTTTCTTTAACAAAATAAATACTATTACCGGAAAGGAGTTATATGATAAAGCGATGAAAGGGGATAAGGATGCTTTGGCTCTCTTCAACGAATTTGGACATCATATCGGTAAACTCGTCACTACCATTTTATATATACTCGCACCTGATGCCATTATTTTCGGAGGCTCTATCAGTAAGTCGTTCCCGCTTTTTAAAGATGGTATCCAAGAGGAATTGGCTGAATTTCCTTTTGATGTAATGAAAGATATTATAGCTATTGAGCAATCAGAGCTTGACGACATCGCGATATTGGGTGCCGCCGGTTTATATTATAATGCCTAACGATTTCTAATCAACTTAAATTCTTATTATGACCAATTCTAAAAAATCGAATTACATCATTCCACTGGCAATTGTTAGTGTCCTATTTTTTGTCATAGGTTTTGGTGTTGGGATCAGTGGTTTCCTGACCCCATTTCTTCAAGACGCATTTGACCTATCCACATCCCAATCGTATCTAGTCACTGCCGCAATTTTTTCGGCTTTTGTGGTGTTTGGGGCTCCTGCAGGATGGATTATTAAAAAAGTTGGCTATAAATACGGAATGGTCATCGCCTTTTTTGTAATGGCCATAGGAATGGTGCTTTTTGTTCCATCCTCCAACATGCTTAGTTTTCCTTTATTCCTGATCGCTCTATTTGTAGGTGGGATTGGCAACACTATCTTGCAAGCTTCGGTTAACCCATATGTTACCATTATTGGACCAAAAGAGAGCGCAGCCATGCGCATGAGTCTTATGGGTATTTTTAATAAATCGGCCTGGTGGCTGTCATCGTTGTTTCTTGGCCTGTTCATGGATTTGAACAATGTTAAACTCGATGATGTTATTGTTCCGTTCTATATTGTAACCGGCATTCTAGTGGCATTGGGCATATTCATGATTTTTGCCCCACTACCGGAAGTGAAGGCCGAAGGTGAAGATGAAACGGACGAAGCGGCCATATCTGGTTATGCTGCGAATAAAACAAGTGTTTTTCAATTTCCACACTTACTGTTGGGTGTGCTTGCCCTGTTTATCTACGTTGGGGTAGAAACTTTGCCAATGGCATCGATAATTGGTTTTGCAAAAGCGGTATTTGGGGATTCGGTACAGAACCTTGATAGTTTTGCCATGTATGTTCCATTGGGGCTGGTACTGGGATATGTCTTTGGGGTTATTATGATTCCTAAGTTTATGTCACAAACCGTGGCACTCAAATTGTTTTCTTGGATAGGAATAGTATCCGCCTTATTATTGATTTTCTTACCTGGTGAATATGGTATTTATTGCATGGCACTTATTGGTTTTTCCAACTCTCTTATGTGGCCGGCCATCTGGCCCCTTGCGATTGCAGATTTGGGTAAATTCACAAAAACCGGTGCGTCTATGTTGGTCATGGGTATTGTAGGGGGAGCTGTGATTCCTTTAATTTTCGGTTTTTTGATTGATGCGGTCAAAACTACCGAGGTTGCTACGGTTGCAAATTATCAGACCGCTTACTGGTTATTTATCCCAGCTTACCTGTATATTCTCTATTTTGCCGTTAAAGGAAGTAAAATCAGAAAGTAGTTATTCTAAAATCTAAAGATATGTTATCGGAATTAAACAATATCGCTAAACAATTTCAAGTTGAAGGCGAAATAGAATCCATCAAACCCCTTGGTGAAGGTTTTATCAATGACACCTATATTTTAAAAACCATCGGTGAAGATTCGCCTAACTATTTGTTTCAGCGAAAAAACAAGACAATTTTCAAGGATGTACCTTCCATGATGGATAACATCCATAACATAACAACACATCTAAAAGCGAAAATTGTTGCGAATGGCGGCGATCCTTTACGCGAGACAATGACCCTGACCAAAACCCACGATGGTAGGCTTTATCAACTTGATGAAGAGGGCGAATTCTGGACGATGTGCCTTTTCATTGACGACAGTGTGTCCTACGAATCGGCAGATACCCCAGAACTAGCCTATTCGGGTGGTAAGGGCATAGGAAAATTCCAGCGCATGACTTCTGATTACAAAGGACAACTTGTAGATATCCTACCCGGTTTTCACAACATCCGCTTTCGCTTTGAACAATGGGATGAGGTATTGGCAAAAGATCCTGTTGGACGTAAAAGCATGGTAATGGAAGAAATCTCATGGATAGAAGACCGTCGTGAAGAAATGTTGCAATTTTGGACTTTGGTTGAAGAAGGCACCATTCCTACACGTGTAACACATAACGATACCAAGATAAACAATATTTTGTTCGATAAGAAGGGGGACGTTTTATGCATGATCGACCTCGATACGGTGCTGAGCAGCACTGCTTTGAATGACTTTGGCGATGCTATGCGGTCATACACCAATACCGGACTTGAAGATGATACGGAATTGGATAACGTGTCTATGGATTTGGAAATTTTCACGGCATACACCAAAGGATACCTCGAAGAGGCAAAATCGTTTTTAGTAGAGTCTGAAATGGATTATCTGGCGTTTTCGGCCAAATACATAACCTATGAACAGGTGCTTCGTTTTTTAATGGATTATATTGCTGGTGACACCTATTATAAAATTAAAAGCCCTGAGCACAATTTGGTTCGTACACATGCACAGTACAAATTATTACAAAGTATGGAGGCCCAATTTAAGACCATGCAGGATGTTGTTAAGTCTTACTTGTAAGAGTTATGGAAGCTGTTAAATCATTGGTGATTCCGTTTATCTATGATCTTGATGGGATTCCCTTGGAGCAACTTAATAAGACACTTGCCTCCTCTGGGTTCTCGAGTAAAATAGATTAAATTGACTGGGAAGCATATCGTTATAAGCCTTCGGTGGATTTTTACCTAGCGCACAACAATCAGCATCTTTTCATATTTTACAAAGTAATTGAAGAAAATCACGAGCGAAGCATATAAACGAAAATAATGCCGTTTGGGGGTAGTTGTGTGGAGACGTTTATCTTGAAAGGTAAAAACGAGCGGAAATTCAATTTTGAAGCTAATTGTATTGAAACAGCCCTTGTTCGTTTTGGCAAAGGACGGCACAGTAGGTTTCATCCGGGGCCAGCCAATTTCCCCACTGGGGACTAATTATCATCAACCTGTTTTTTAGAGGGTTAGTATTGGAATAATGCCGATTAAAACAAAAGGGGGCTTTGTTGTCTGTATGGTAAAATTGATATTTTTTTCAGCCATTTGGTTTAGGATATCGATATGGAATATGATAAAATAACGATTGCAGAACATACCAAAGCATATGGGAAATCCGTTATCACTATCCGTGTGATTATACCAAACCAACCCTTATTCGGATTATGAGATTATTGTCTTTACTTGCCCTTGTCCTTTTGACAACCACATCAAGTTTATTTTCCCAGAACACCACTTATGAAAAACATTGGGAACACTTGTTCAGGAATGAACGAAAAGAAGCTTTGTCGACCTTGCGCAAATCAAAGGATGACGATATTGCCTATTTTTTATCGCAGGAGATCATAAAGGCGGAAAACGGAAATTTCACCAACCCTGATGATTTTATCCAACAATTGATGGCGTATAAGGATTTTGAGTATTACCTCTATGCGCTATGGACACAGAATTTCTTTTTCGACGGCTATATTGAAAGCGGTTTCAATAATAAGAACAGTAAGAATATCAAGGATATCGATCTGGGTCTCATAAAGAATCCTACGGTTTTGGAAGCCATGAAATACCTGAAATCCATAGTTGCAAGACATAATAACGACTGGGAGGGCTACTACCGGAAGAATTCGGAAATGGCATCCATTAAGAAATGGCAGTATTGTGGCACCTTTGAGAACCTGAATGGCAGTGGTTTGGATATTGCCTATGAGCCTGAGGAAAAAGCCTATTCCGAAGAGGATTTCAATGCCAATAGCAATGGTTTTGTCAATTGGTACAACAATGGTGCCTTAGCAAGGGAAGCCTATCAATTTTACTCCAATCATTCCGAATATGGGGCGGGTGTCAATTATGCGCAGACCTTTATTGCCAACCCTATTGGGCAAAGGGTGGTTTTGCGCTTGGGCAGTTCGGCCTTGGCAAAGGTTTGGGTCAATGATGTCGTGGTTTTGGAAAACACCAATGATGGCATCACCGACCTCGATGCCTATAATGTTGCATTTACATTGCCTAAAGGAGTAAACCGAATATTGGTCAAGAATGCCGACCAGAGTGGGATCGGGTATTTTATCGCCCGATTGACCGATGTTGACGGAAATGCACTCAACAACCTGGAAGTAGACCCAACATACCGTGCCTATAACAAAAGCAGCCTGGCCAGCTTGCAACCCGTAGGTGTTGATAATTCGGTGGAAGCCTATTTTAAGGTGAAAGTTGCCCAAAACCCAAATAACTTCTTTTATACCTATTGTTTGGTAAGTACGTATTTGAGGAATTCAAAATACACCGAGGCCAAAAAAATCATTCTGCCATTGATCAAAGCCCATAACAACAGCTCCTTTTTAAGGCGTTTGTTGATTTTGAGCTATAATTTGGAAAAGGATTATACCTCCTCCCAAGAACTTCAAAAGAACATTGAAAAAGACGATGGGAAATATTACCTGTCGTATGTATATCGCTTTCAGGAGTCTGGAGAACTTTTTAAGTTGCCCATCAAGGAATTCGAAAAGTTTACCGATGAGTTCAAGGCGGCAACCGATATGCCGATATTACAGCATTCGGCGGACTTGATGTTGAGTATCCGGAAAGAGGATAAGGGTGCTATCAAGGAAAAATTGAAATATATAACCACCAATTTCAAGGATCAGACAAAACTGATCAAGTTGTACATCTCATTGTATTCCGATTATTTGAACGAGGATGAAAATGCGATTGAGGTATTGGAATCGATCAATGACCTTTATTTCGACTATCCGGCCCTTAAAAAATTGGCTGGCTTCTATGACAAACAAAACAAAAAAGAACAGGTAATACAACTTTTCAAAGAACAGTACAACGATGTTAATAGTAGTAATTCCTACCTGAAGGACTATATTGAATACCTGCATGAATATAAGAAATATGAAGAATCGCTGCCCTTTATCAAAAAGGTATTGGACAATTATCCCTATTCCTTTATTGGGATGGAGTATATGGGAAATGCACTGGAGCAGTTGGGCAGGAAGAAAGAGGCCTTGGTGTATTACAAAAGGTCGTTGAAGCACAATGGTGGCAATAGTGCGCTCAGAAAGAAAATTGAAGACCTTTCCGGAACCAAGGATTATTTCGAGGACTTGGCAACTGGGGAGATTTATGATTTTATCGCCAAGAACCGGAATAAGGAAACCAAGAATAATTATGGGTACAATTATTTGCTCGATGAAACCTTGGTGCAATTATATGCTGAGGGTGGCTACAGAAACAAAAACAGTTATGTGGTCGAGATTACTTCGGAAAGTGGTATAGAATCAATGAAAGAACTTGATTTAGGACTTCGGGGGAATTATCGAATTACCAAGTCGGAAATTGTCAAACCCACCAAAACTGTGGTGCCTGCATCAAAAAATGGATCCAATCTGGTATTCGGTAAATTGGAGGTCGGGGATGTTATTTATATCGATTATGAAAGTAGCTCGAGTTCAAGTGGGAGGTTTTATAAGGATTATGTAGATTATTTTCAAATGGATTCGTATCACCCAATTCTAAAGAATTCACTTAAAATCTTAGTGCCAAAGGAAAAACCGTTCAAATTTCGCATGATGAATGGGGGAGTGCCCCACCAGGAAAGGAAAATGGACGATTACATTTGCCATATTTGGCAAATAGACAATCTGAAACCCCTGGAACAACAAGAAGATTACATGCCCAGTATGGCTGATATTGCAAGATATCTACACATAAGCACCATTGATTCATGGGATGATATTGCCACGTGGTATGCCGATCTTGTCCGCCCCCAAATGCAGATTAATTCCGATGTGGAGGAGGCCTTTAAAGAAATATTTCCCGAATCGGTCGATATGTATTTTGACAATGAAAAAGCGGAGCGGATCTATTACTACTTAATGGAGAACCTAAGTTATAGTTATGTAAGTTTTAGGCAAAGTGGTTATGTGCCACAGCGACCTGCAAAAACCATTAAATCCAAGTTGGGCGATTGTAAGGATTTTTCAACCCTATACGTGACCTTGGCGCAAATGGCGGGATTAAAGTCCCATTTGGTTTTGGTATTGACCTCGGATTATGGTAAGCAAGCAATGCTATTGCCAAGTCAGGATTTCAATCACTGTATCGTAAAGGTTTTTATTGATGGTAAGCCACAGTATTTGGAACTTACCGATAATAACCTGCCCTTTAAGTCCATACCCACAAGTTTGGAGAATGCCACGGCCTTGGACATCCCCAATAAAGTGGTTAAGGATGTTCATCAGGGGGTTTATTTACTTAATGACATTGCCCATACCCCAACTGTCATTGAGAGTAATATGGTATATCGGTTAAAGGACAAAGAACACCAACTGAAAATTGAATCGGTTTTAAAGGGTAGTATCAATTCGAATTACGCAAGTATCCTGAAAGAAGATAATTATGAGGTCATCAAAACAAAGATCACAGATGATTTTAAAGGAAGGTTATTAGAGGATTTTAGTTTGGATTCCATTTACGATATCCAGTATGATATAAAATCACCCGTAATCGCCTACACCTCGGATTTGACCATTAACGAAACCATTGATGAAATAGGAAGTATGAAGGTCTTTCGAATTCCGGCGGTGAACAATGCGTACAACAGTGGAATTATTTCGGATGAAAAAAGGAACTTCCCTATCGAATACATTTTCTATGAAAATGCCGATGTCTATAAATCATCCTATAAAATTTTACTGGGCGAAAATGAAAAATTTGTTGAGGTGCCTGAAAGTGTCGATTTTAAATACAGGAAGCACAGCTACAAAATCACTTATGAGTTGATAAAACCTAATGAATTGCAAATCGATATACTGGCAAATACCTCAAAGGAAAGGATTGAACCCAGCGAGTATGAAGCGTTCAAGTCTTATGTGAAATCGGTATTGGATACAAAAGAACAATTGATTGGCTATAAAAAGATAAAGCCACAGCCCTGATTTTGGCGAGAGGGTACCCAATACCCAAAAGTCTCCTTCTGCAATAGGGTAAATAACCTAAATAAGTTAACTTTATTTCGTTAAAGCATGCATTATGAAAAATAGGGTTATATCAGTCGATATTTTTAGGGGACTGACCATTGTGTTGATGATTTTAGTGAATACCCCGGGAACCTGGTCGCACGTGTATGCACCGTTATTGCATGCTCATTGGCACGGGTATACCCCGACCGATCTTGTATTCCCTTTTTTCCTTTTTATAGTAGGTACTTCCATTGCGTTTGCCTATCAGCATAAGACAGCGTCTGGGGCCACGTATAGGAAAATCATAGTACGTAGTTTAAAATTGGTCGGACTTGGATTGTTCCTAGGGGCGTTTACCATTACTTTCCCATTTATAAAGGACTTTGCCGACATCAGGTTTCCAGGGGTGTTGCAGCGTATCGGCGTGGTCTTCTTCTTTGCTGCCCTATTGTTCATGAATTTCAATTGGAAAAGCCTGATAGGTATCTGTGTGGCATTTTTGGTCGGCTATTGGTTGTTGATGGCCTATGTACCTGTTGAGGGGGTGGCATCTACTTTTGATCGGGCCCCCAATAATTTGGCGAATTATTTGGATGTCAAGATATTTGGTACCCACAACTATAAACCCGATTATGATCCCGAGGGACTGTTGAGTACCCTGCCCTCCATTGCAACCTCTTTATTGGGAATTTTTACAGGCCTGATCTTGACTTCTAAGAGGGAGCGTAAAGAAATGGTGCTAATGGGAATGGGAGCGGCTATGTTGGTCCTGGGGTATCTCTGGGATATGGTGTTCCCAATCAATAAAGCCCTATGGAGCAGTAGTTTTGTGTTAGTGACCGCTGGGTGGGCCAATATGTTCCTAGCCCTAATCTATTATCTCTCCGATGTTCGGGGAATTGCATTCGGGGGTATTTTCAAAAAAGTGGGGGCCAATGCCATCACCATTTATTTTCTATCGAGCTTTACCGGTAAGGTCATGGGTAGGATACCTGTAGGCGACACGTCCTTGCACGGGTGGCTTTTTCAGAAAGTCTATGTACACGATTTTATGTCTATGGAACTTTCCTCCCTTTTATACGGACTAACCGTGGTAAGTTTTTATGTACTACTTGCACATGTCCTCT
Organism: Maribacter polysiphoniae; assembly: GCF_003148665.1. Taxonomy (GTDB): domain Bacteria; phylum Bacteroidota; class Bacteroidia; order Flavobacteriales; family Flavobacteriaceae; genus Maribacter_A; species Maribacter_A polysiphoniae. The sequence continues at coordinate 378,050 of NZ_QGGQ01000001.1, forward strand.
ATAAAAAGAAAATATTCATAAAGGTGTAAACCTTTTTATTGGGAAAGGGGTTGCATCATTCGAGCAACGTATTTTCCGATTACATCAAATTCCAAATTCACGGTACTGCCTACTTTATAGGTGTTGAACCTTGTGTTTTCGTAGGTATAGGGTATGATGGCCACACTAAAGGTGTTGGCTCCAGAATCAACTACGGTAAGGCTGACGCCATCAATGGTGATCGATCCCTTTTCGATGGTTACATTATTATAGGTAGTATCATATTCGAAGGTAAAGAACCAACTACCATCTTTTTGGGATACGGCAATGCATTTTCCTGTCTGGTCTACATGGCCCTGTACAATATGCCCATCCAATCGGGAACCAAGGACCATGGCCCTTTCCAAATTCACCTTGTCCCCCACTGTTAATTCCCCAAGATTGGATTTTTGTAAGGTCTCCTCAATGGCGGTAACAGTATAAACTGGACCCTCAATGGCCACCACGGTTAAACAAACACCATTATGGGCAACACTTTGGTCAATTTTCAATTCGTCGGTTATGCCCGACTTGATGCTGATATGAAGATTGCCCCCTTCTTTTTCCAGTTGTTGAACTTCTCCCAAAGATTCGATTATTCCCGTAAACATGTGTCGTTTAAATTAAGTAGTTTTGTGTAATTGAATTAGTGTTATTTTTTAGTAATAACCACTACACAAAGGTAATTATATAATGCAGGAAAGCCGAATAATAAGGGTAGGAATATCAATAGGGGATTTAAATGGAATTGGGTGTGAAGTGATACTCAAGACTTTTGAGGATACACGTATGTTGGAATTTTGCACGCCAGTGATTTTTGCTTCCAACAAGACCATAACCCACCAAAAAAACGCCTTGGGGATTACCATTAACTATAATGGGGTGCATGATGCGTCCAAAGCGATTGATGGTAAGACCAATGTAGTCAATGTTTGGAAGGAAACCCCTAAAATCGAATTTGGTAAAGAGACCAAGGAAGGTGGGGCTTATGCCATTAAATCGCTACGGGCTGCCGTAGAGGCACTAAAAGAAGATAAAATAGATGTATTGGTCACAGCACCTATCAATAAAAAAAATATACAGTCCGAGGACTTTAAATTCCCCGGGCATACGGATTATCTGGCCAAGGAGCTTGAAGGCGAAAGTCTTATGTTCATGATTACCGACGACTTAAAGGTAGGGTTGCTCACCGATCATATTCCGGTCAAGGATGTGCCGGCCTCCATCAATCCCATAGTAATACGGACCAAAACACGTATCATCGAGAAATCGTTACAAATGGATTTTGGTATACGAAGGCCTAAAATCGCACTTTTGGGCATAAATCCGCATTCTGGGGACCATGGGGTAATCGGTAAGGAAGATGAAGAGATAATGAAACCGGTCATTAAGGAGATGTCCGAAGCTGGCCACTTGGTATATGGACCTTATTCGGCAGATAGTTTTTTTGGGTCCGATGGGTATAAAAAATTCGACGCCATTCTTGCTGCCTACCACGATCAAGGACTCATACCTTTTAAAACACTGTCGTTTGGTAATGGGGTAAATTATACGGCCGGACTTTCGAAGGTGCGGACATCACCCGATCATGGTACTGCATACGAAATAGCCGGTCAAGGTAAGGCCGACCATAATTCGTTCAAGGAGGCGCTTTTTAAAGCGATACAAATATTCAAGAATAGGGAGGAATACCGTCAGTTGACGGAAAATGCCCTGCAAAAACAGAAGATTAGACGCTGATTTGGGGCACAATCAACCAAAATATGATTTTTTTGATGCCTTTTACGGGATAATTTCTTTCCAGTCAAAAGCAAATCAAAGATTTAGGTGTCAATAATTGGCGTTTTAGAAAAAAAAAGTATCTTTGCACCCGCCTTAATGTGGGCGAAAGTATTAAAAACAAGTGTTGAAGTGATGAAGCAAAAGGAGTTCAGTATTCCTTTCTCTGGTTTGAAGCAAGGAAAACACGAGTTTGATTATAATATAGACAATACGTTCTTTGAATCTTTTGGATATAATGAGTTTAATGATGCATCATTGGAATTGCATGTGGTTCTCAATAAAATGAGTACAATGTTGGAATTGGAGATGCAGACAGAAGGCACGGTGAATGTAGATTGTGATACAACCAGCGAACCCTATGACCAGGAAATTTCCGGTAGTATGGAGTTGGTGGTCAAATTCGGTGACGAGTTCAATGACGAGAATGATGAGATTATAATTATTCCCCATAGGGAACATCAAGTGAATATTGCACAATACGTTTATGAAATGTTGGTATTGGCCGTACCGCAAAAAAGGATTCATCCAGGTGTTTTGGATGGGACCTTACAATCGGAAGTACTCGATAGGTTGGCCGAACTTAGTCCAAAAGAAGAAAAAGACAATCGTGAAGATAGTGATCCCCGTTGGGATGAATTAAAGAAGTTACAAACGGATAAATAATTAATAATGGCACATCCTAAAAGAAAAATTTCCAAAACCAGGAGAGATAAGCGAAGAACGCATTACAAAGCAGTAGCCCCTACAATTGCCAAAGACCCAACAACTGGTGAAATGCACTTGTATCACAGAGCGCACTGGCATGAAGGTAAATTATACTATAAAGGACAAATTCTTATAGATAAGACCGAGGAAGCCGAGGCTTAGACTCGATTCTTAAGATAATAACGACCCCCTGCTTGGATAAAGCGGGGTTTTTTTATGTCTTAATGTCAATCAATTAGCACAAGAACTATTGGGGCATTTCAATATTGGGAGAATAATCTGACAAAGGTGAATATGCTCAAATTAGTCACAAACAATGACTTTTTGGACAGATAGTCGCAAAAAATCATTATTTTTCCCCACTTTTGATGCTTTTTTGAAAGTTTTTGATTTATAACATAAGCTAATATGGGTAAACTAAGTGCAGCGATCACAGCTGTCGGGGGATATGTCCCTAAATTCATCTTGACCAACCAAATGCTCGAGGGCATGGTTGATACCAATGATGAATGGATCACTACACGAACGGGCATCAAAGAGCGAAGGGTGCTTAAGGAAGAAGAGGGGCAAGGCTCTTCGTACCTGGCAATACAAGCCGTACATGATTTAATGAAAAAAGGGGATGTTGATCCCACCGAGATAGACTTGGTCATAGTAGCTACCGCAACCCCAGATAGCCTTGTAGCCTCAACAGCGGCTTTCGTAGCATCTGAAATAGGGGCGACCAATGCTTTTGCCTATGATCTTTTGGCCGCTTGTTCCAGTTTTTTGTTTGGTATGTCTACAGCGGCCAGTTATATTGAATCGGGTAAATACAAAAAGGTTTTATTGATAGGGGCCGATAAAATGTCCTCTATAATTGATTATACCGACAGAACAACATGTATTATCTTTGGGGATGGCGCCGGAGCCGTTCTTTTTGAACCCAATACCGAAGGTTTGGGCATGCAGGATGAGTATTTAAGATCGGATGGTGGTGGAAGGCCTTATTTAGGCATGGACGCAGGTGGGTCTTTAATGCCGGCAACGGAAGAAACCGTAAAGAACAGAAAGCATTTTATTTACCAGGAAGGTAGAACCGTATTTAAGTTTGCGGTTTCCAACATGGCTGAAGTCGCTGCCAAAATCATGGAGCGCAACGACCTTGATGATCAGGATGTGTCATGGTTGGTGCCCCATCAGGCAAATAAGCGTATTATAGATGCCACTGCCAATAGAATGGGATTGGACCAATCAAAAGTAATGATGAATATCAATAAATATGGTAATACAACATCCGCTACCTTACCTTTGTTACTTTATGATTATGAAAATCAGTTAAAGAAAGGGGACAATCTTGTATTCGCTGCTTTCGGGGGTGGATTTACTTGGGGTTCCATTTATCTAAAATGGGCATATAACAAATAAGCAATCAATTATATAAATTATTTTCCATGGATATTAAAGAAATTCAAAGCCTAATTAAGTTTGTCGCCAAATCGGGTGCGAGTGAGGTGAAGTTAGAAACTGATGATATTAAGATCACCATTAGAACAGGTTCAGCAACCAGTGGTCATGAGACTACTTATGTGCATCAAGTGCCAGTTGCCCAGGCAACCATGGCACCAGTTGCTGCTGAGGCACCTGCACCTACAGCCGCAGATCAAAGTAAGGCTGAGGAGGATTCTAAATTCATAACCATCAAGTCACCGATCATTGGTACATTCTACAGAAAACCTTCGCCAGATAAACCTTCATTTGTAGAAGTGGGGTCGACTATAGCCAAAGGGGATGTTCTTTGTGTTATTGAAGCGATGAAATTGTTCAATGATATTGAATCTGAAGTTTCTGGTAAGATTGTTAAGATATTGGTCGATGATGCATCTCCGGTAGAGTTTGATCAACCTTTGTTCTTGGTTGATCCATCTTAGTGCATTTTAAGTTGAAAATAAGTGCACTGCACTATTCAAAACGGAATGCTTAAACTTAAAACGACAGAAGATGTTCAAAAAAATACTTATTGCAAATAGGGGTGAGATTGCACTGCGAATTATTCGGACCTGTAAGGAAATGGGAATAAAGACCGTAGCTGTATATTCTAAAGCCGATGAGGAAAGTTTACATGTACGGTTTGCAGATGAGGCTGTTTGTATTGGTCCCGCACCGAGTAGCGAATCCTATCTTAAAATCCCAAATATCATTGCGGCGGCGGAAATAACCAATGCCGATGCCATTCATCCAGGGTATGGCTTCCTATCTGAAAACTCAAAATTCTCTAAGATATGCGCCGAGCACGATATTAAGTTCATTGGGGCTTCGGGAGAGCATATCGATCGTATGGGCGATAAGGCTTCGGCCAAGGAAACCATGAAAAAAGCCGGTGTACCCACCGTTCCGGGTTCTGAGGGTCTATTGAAAGACGTAGCTGATGCCAAGAAGATAGCCAAAAAAATGGGTTATCCCGTCATGATCAAGGCAACTGCCGGTGGTGGTGGTAAGGGAATGCGTGCCGTTTGGAAAGAGGAAGATATGGAAGACCTCTTCGACAGTGCGGTCCAGGAAGCTACTGCTGCTTTTGGCAATGGTGGAATGTACATGGAAAAATTGATCGAGGAACCACGCCATATTGAAATACAGATTATCGGTGATCAATACGGTAAGGCATGCCATTTGTCTGAACGGGATTGTTCCATACAACGAAGGCATCAAAAACTTACAGAGGAAACCCCTTCACCCTATATGACCGATAAACTTCGGGAAGATATGGGTAATGCCGCCGTAAAAGCAGCGGAATTTATTAAATACGAAGGAGCGGGCACTATAGAATTTCTAGTCGATAAGCACCGGAATTTCTTTTTTATGGAAATGAATACCCGTATCCAAGTAGAGCACCCGATTACAGAACAGGTGGTTGATTACGATTTGATTCGGGAGCAGATTTTGGTAGCTGGTGGGGTTCCCATCTCCGGAAAAAATTATTATCCAAAATTGCACGCTATAGAATGTAGGATCAATGCCGAGGATCCATATAATAACTTTAGGCCTTCACCAGGTAGAATTACGACACTACATACCCCAGGGGGCCATGGTGTGCGTATGGATACCCATGTGTATAGTGGTTATACGATTCCACCCAATTACGATTCTATGATCGCGAAGTTGATTACCACGGCCCAAACCCGGGAAGAGGCAATCAATAAAATGAAACGGGCACTGGACGAATTTGTTATTGAAGGGGTGAAAACCACTATACCTTTTCACAGGCAACTCATGGTGCATCCCGATTATCTGGCGGGTAACTACACCACCAAGTTCATGGAGGATTTTGTAATGGATCCCCCACCGGAAGAATAAAATGCAAAGCCCTGACGAAACCGTCAGGGCTTTTTTTTATCTTTCCGTATGAACCTGAGTTATTGGGAATATAAAACCTGGTTGTCCAATATCGATTTTACCATTGTGGGTAGTGGCATTGTCGGATTGAATTGCGCCTTGGTCTTACGTCAAAAATATCCTGAGGCCAAAATAATGGTGCTCGAAAAGGGTATTTTACCAGAGGGGGCAAGTACCAAGAATGCCGGTTTCGCTTGTTTCGGTAGTATTTCCGAGATAATCGCTGATTTAAACCGTCATTCTGGGGAGGAAGTGGTACAATTGGTAAGCCAACGATGGAAGGGAATCCAATTACTGCGAAAGAACTTAGGGGACTCCGCTATTGGTTATCAACGGTACGGGGGCCATGAGCTCTTTATGGAATCCAAGGAGGAGCTGTATGCCACATGCCGGGAAAGCCTTGAAAGGGTAAATACGCTTTTGAAACCGGTCTTTAAAACGGAGGCATTTCAATTGCAAGAGAACCGATTCCATTTTAAAAATATTAAGGAGCAGTACATTACAAACATCCTTGAGGCCCAGATTGATACCGGTAAAATGATGAGGGCCCTCCTACATTTGGTTGCTAAAAACGATATTCGGGTATGGAATGCCATACAAGTCGAGGAATTTCAAGAAACCGGTAATGGGGTGGAGGTAAGGACCAATGCTTTTGCCTATAAAACCAAGAAATTATTGATTGCCACGAATGGGTTTGCTTCCCAGCTTATAAAAGAAAAGGTGCAACCTGCACGCGCCCAGGTCCTGGTTACAAAACCTATTCCCAATCTTCATGTCAAGGGAACGTTCCATTTGGATGAGGGGTATTACTATTTTAGGAACATCGATAATCGTATACTTTTTGGGGGTGGTCGTAATTTGGATTTTAAGGGGGAGGAAACCTATGAACAAAGCGAGACACCATTGATTCAAAACCGTCTTGAAGAAATGTTGGCCGAAATCATTTTGCCCAATACACCTTTTGAGGTGGAAAGGAGATGGAGCGGAACGATGGGGGTTGGAGCCGTAAAAAAGCCAATATTGAAACAACTTTCAAACAATGTGTATTGCGGTGTGCGATTGGGGGGAATGGGAGTGGCCATTGGTAGCCAAATAGGGCGTGATTTGGCAGAACTTTCGTTTTAGAAAATTACCCATTGTACATTTTTATTTTTATATTGTAGGTCTGTTTGATCAATGACCTGCCCTAGGTCTTATTCTGCCTCAAAATCATTTATAAGTGCTATGAATAATTGTTATCGATGGTATCCGTGTACTATCGATACGTTTTTTTATATTTAAAATGATTTTTTATGACCAAGAGTACTTTGGGGAGATTTATTAAAACGGCTATCGCTGTTCTGTTTTTAATGGTTTTCGGTAGTTGCATTTCGTCCAAGTCAAATTATCAGCGGGAATATACGCGTCTGTGGAAAGAGATTATCAAGTCGGAAGCCTGGAAAAATTCGTTGGTTGCCGATAATTCCAAGGAAAGGCCCACATATGATCAACTTTATGCCACTACATCGGAAGACGTTATTCTAGAAGATGATTACACTACACATTTGGATAGGGAAGCCCTTTTTGAAGTGCGCTTCGAGTCCTTGGTCTCAAGGGCTTATTTTAAGATCATTGCGGAGGCAGAGCATGCTGATAGCCGGTTAAGGGCGGAATATGATCGTTGGAATTCGATGCAACAGGATTCAAGTATCGCCAAGGACAGGACATTCAGAAAAGATCTTGGAAAAATCATCAAAAAGTACAATGCCCACAAGCGCATGTTAGAAGGACTTAAATCATGGAATATTTTTAGCGAGTTTCGTTCCAATGATCTCGATTTCTTTAAGGCAGAGAACAAGAATGAAGTTTATAGGATGTATACTACTGGTAGTACGGAGGATCATATGATCGGTTATTTGATGTATCGATTGGCCGATTTGTACCACAATGATAATCATTGAGGTTGCATATCCAATTCCCGTAGTTTAATGAGCATTGAATTTAATTTTTGATTAATGAGCAGTTTAGACCTAAAAAAGAACTTATATTGGTTCTGTATGGATTTTGTACAGGAACGGATTTCCCGAATCCAATCCCAAATGGAAGAGGTTCAAGAAGCTTTGACTTCAGAAACGAAAAGTAGTGCTGGGGACAAGCATGAGACAGGTAGGGCCATGCTCCAATTGGAAAGGGAAAAATTAGGCAGGCAATTGGCAGAGGCTGAGAATATGTTGCAAGTATTGAATAAGGTTGATATATCCTCGAAAAAGGAAATAGCTTCCTTGGGTAGTTTGGTAAAGACAGCTGGGGCACATTACTTTTTGGCTATCTCTGCAGGGGAATATAAAATAGGGACTGAAAAGTATTATTGTATTTCCATGAATACCCCAATAGGCATTATGCTGTTTGGCAAAGGTGTGGGCGATACCCTTAATTTTAATGGGAATGAACTACGGATTTTGGAAATCGTTTAATTATATCAATCCAATTTTGGCCGACCACGGTTTGCCTTTTTTAAGGCATCCTTTTTCTTTTTGCGCAGTCTTTTTTCTACCGATGATCTCGAGGGTTTTGTCTTTCTACGCTTTTTTTGGATCTTAATGGCATTCTCCAATAGCTCCAAAAAACGTTTGATAACCAGTTCCTTGTTTTTAAATTGACTCCGGGTGGCATCGGCTTGGAGCATCAGGATATTGTCCTTGGTGAGTCTTTTGGCAAGTTTGTGGAGTACACGTTCTTTTTCGATGGAAGAAAGCGCGTTGGAGTTGGCGACATCAAAGGCAAGTTCCACTTTCGTTGAAACTTTATTCACATGTTGCCCGCCCGCCCCACTGCTTCTAACCGCTTTTAAATTTAGTTCTTGGAGTAGGCCGGCTTTATTCATAATGGCTATATATTCAATCGTTGGTTTATGGTATCGATCGAGACATTCAAAAATACTTTTTTATCGGCTTCCAAGGCTGTCCCATGGTTGAAAAAGATGCTTTGTCCTTCGTAGACACCTTCAATCATATAATACCCGCCCTTATAGTATGAACGTTTTACTTCGACCTCCAATCCCGATTTTTGGGACACCCTGAATTCATGGGCGTAAACAATGATACGACGTTGGGTGTCGGCATAGGATTTAATAATATTAATGGGTATTTGATTTGCTTCACCGAATAAACCTGCGATATATAGGTCTTTAGGATGTTCAAACAAATTCTTCGGGGTATCCTTGGCAATGATCTTCCCGTTTTTAAGTACCACCACGGTATCGGCAAAAGGCAGCATATCATTGTGGTCGTGAGTGGCCGTGATTACCGTCACCCCTTTTTCCTTTAGATAGCCGAAAAGGTTTCGACGGAGGCTATTTTTTCGAAAATTATCGATATGGCTAAAAGGTTCGTCGAGTAGCAATACCTCGGGACGTTGGGCTAGGACCCGTGCCAAGGCCACGCGCTGTTGTTGGCCACCACTTAAATATTTGACCTTTACCTTGGCAAATTCCGTCAACTCGATCATCTCGAGTAATTCTTGGGTGCGTTCCTTGAGCTGCTCGGGTTCAAAGACCGATAAAAACTGACTCACATTTTCCTCGACCATGGTAAAAGGCATGAGATCAAAATCCTGGGACAGGTATTTCATGTAGGGTTCGCCCGGCACCAAATTGAAATTGGGACCCAAAATACGGTTGTCATTCCAAAATAATGCTCCGTCCTCAACATGTAAAAGTCCGTAAATGATCTTTAATAAGGTGCTCTTTCCACATCCGCTTTCGCCAATAATAGAGACATGTTGACCCTGCTGCACTTTTAGATCGATGTCCTCAAGAACAGGGGAAGTATTGTAACGAAAGGAAACATGGTCCAATCTCAGCATAAAATGGTTCTTTTTAATGATATAAAAGTCCGTCTCAAAAGGGAAACGGACTTTGCGTTATTATATTGATGCAAAATTTGTGTTATTCCTTGAATTCTTTCAATACCGCTTTATTCGGTAGTTCCCCATACCCCATGTTGTACAGGGTAAACCCGAAAATGTCGGCATATTGCTCTATGGTTTTGCTCACGGGAGTACCCGCACCATGACCGGCATTGGTTTCTATTCGAATCAATGTTGGGTTTGTACCTGCTTGTTTCGCTTGGAGTTCCGCTGCAAACTTAAAACTATGGGCAGGCACCACCCGATCATCGTGGTCACCAGTGGTTATCAAGGTAGCAGGATATTCAGTTCCTTCTTTCACATTGTGTACGGGGGAATATCCCTTGAGGTATTCGAACATTTCCTTACTGTCTTCCGAAGTACCATAATCATAGGCCCAACCGGCACCTGCCGTAAAGGTATGGTAGCGTAACATATCCAAGACCCCAACGGCTGGTAAGGCGACTTTCATCAAATCCGGGCGTTGGGTCATGGTGGCTCCAACCAGTAGTCCACCATTACTGCCCCCGCGAATGGCCAAGTAGTCTTTGGAGGTATAATCATTGGCAATTAGGTATTCGGCTGCGGCAATAAAATCGTCAAAAACATTTTGCTTTTTCGTCTTGATACCTGCATCGTGCCATTTTTTACCGTATTCCCCACCCCCTCTAAGATTTGGAACGGCATATATGCCTCCTTGTTCCATCCAAACGGCATTGCCAATACTGAAAGATGGGGTTAGGCTGATGTTGAAACCGCCATAGCCATAAAGAATCGTCGGATTTTTGCCGTTCAACTCCAACCCTTTTTTATACGTGATGATCATGGGTATTTTGGTGCCGTCCTTTGAATGATAGAATACTTGGTGTGATTCGTAATCCTCTGGATTGAAATCTATTTCCGGTTTCCAGTATTGTTGGTATTCCCCGGTTTCTACATTGTATTTATACGAAGAGCCTGGAGTGTTGTAATTGGTGAACGAAAAATAAAATTCCTTATCCTCTTTCTTTCCACCAAAACCAGAGGCACTACCCAATCCGGGTAATTGTACCTCACGAACCAGTTTGCCATCATAATTATACTGGAATACTTTTGAAATGGCATCTACCATATATTCGGCAAAGAAATACCCACCACCAGTAGTTGGGGAGAGTACATTTTCTGTTTCAGGGATAAAATCCACCCAATGTTCAGGTGTGGGATTTGAGGCATCCACAGTGACGATTTTCTGGTTAGGTGCGTTTAAATTGGTAACGATATACAGTTTTGAACCTACATTGTCGATGACATGACTATCGGTTTCGGTATCATCCAAAATGGTTTGAAGCTTTGCGTTGGGTTGGGTCAGATCTTTTAGAAAAAGCTTATTCCCAGAGGTGGAGATCGATGCGGAGATATACAAGTAACGATTATCCTTACTGACGCTAGCGAAAACATACCGATGCTTTTCCGCTGGTTTGGCTCCGTAAATAACCTGATCCTCCTTTTGTGGAGTACCTATCTTATGGTAATATACTTTATGCTGGTCCGTTTTGGCAGAAAGTTCACTTCCTTTAGGTTTGTCATAACTGGAATAATAAAAACCATCATTGCCTTTCCAAGAAACGCCACTGAACTTGATGTCGATCAAGGTGTCTTCAACAACTTCCTTGGTTTTGGCATTTAAAACGATGGCTTTACGCCAATCACTACCGCCTTCTGAGATAAGGTAGGCAGCCATGGAACCGTCCTCGGTAAAATGAAGTCCGGCCAAGGAGGTAGTGCCATCTTCGGAGAAGGTATTGGGGTCTAAAAACACCTCTGGTTCCCCATCCCCCTTCTGGCGATAGACCACATATTGGTTCTGTAGTCCATCATTCTTATAAAAATAGGTATAATCCCCCTCTTTGAATGGGGAGCCCAATTTTTCATAATTCCATAATTTTTCAAGTCGGTTCTTTAGGTCGGCCCGAAAAGGTATTTTTTCCAAGTAGCCAAAAGTGGTGATATTCTGTTCCTTGACCCAAGCTTCGGTTTCGGGACTACGATCATCCTCTAACCAACGATAGGGATCTTTTACTTCGGTTCCAAAATAAGTGTCTACGGAATCGGCTTTATGGGTAGTAGGGTAATTCACTGTTATGGGTTCTTTTTGGGTTGTGGTATTGCATGCACCAAGGAGTAGGGCAGCAACCGGAAATAACATGTATTTTTTCATGGACCATGAGATTAATTGGTCCTAAAATTAATACAAAAAAACCTTTGGAACTAATTCGTATCCAAAGGTTTTAAGCGTTAAGGTTATCTAGAAACTTGGTTCTAGACCAATTTGTTTTCGACCAAATATTCCGCAATTTGTACGGCATTCGTTGCGGCCCCTTTTCTAAGGTTATCGGCAACAATCCACATGTTCAAGGTGTTTCTTTGGGTTTCATCCCTACGAATACGACCTACGAACACCTCGTCCTTATCATGGGCGTATATGGGCATGGGGTAGGTGTTGGTATCAGGATTATCCTGTACGGTTACCCCAGGGGTGTTGTTCAATAATTGACGGACTTCGTTCAAATCAAAATCGTTTAGAAACTCAACGTTTACCGATTCTGAATGGCCACCGGCCGTAGGAATACGTACCGCGGTTGCCGAAACGGAGAAAGTTCTGTCATTGAATATTTTCTGGGGCTCTTGGGCCAATTTCATTTCTTCCTTGGTATATCCATTTTCCAGGAATACGTCGCAATGCGGCAAAGCGTTGCGACCTATGGGATAGGGATATGCCATTTCACCCTTAATTCCGGCAATCTCATTCTCCAATTGTTGAACGGCTTTTACGCCGGTTCCTGAAACGGATTGGTAGGTAGAAACCACAACACGTTTCATTTTATACTTATTATGAAGAGGTGCCAAGGCCATCACCATTTGAATGGTAGAGCAATTGGGGTTGGCTATGATCTTATCTTCTGCAGTCAATTCGTTGGCATTGATCTCGGGTACGATCAATTTTTTTGTAGGATCCATACGCCAAGCAGAGGAATTGTCCACTACGGTGGTACCTACTGCGGCAAATTTTGGGGCCCATTCGGTGGAAGTATCCCCGCCTGCCGAGAATATGGCGACATCAGGCTTGGCTGCGACAGCATCGGAAAGACCGATAACCGTATGTTCTACTCCCTTATATTTTAATTTTTTACCTACAGAACGTTCTGACGCTACCAATAATAATTCGGTAATAGGGAAATTTCGTTCTGCCAATACTTTTAGCATTACTTCGCCAACCATTCCGGTGGCCCCGACAACTGCAACTTTCATATTAATTTAATTTAGAAGGCAAATGTAGTTCATGCGATCAGATCGAACAAGACAAATCAGTTCTATTAATCAAAATATAACATAATGTTACAAATATAACAATTGTTTGATTCACGTTAATTAGGTTTCCCAATAAGGCGCTAATATCCATGAATAAAAAAAACCGGCCCTTGCATAAGGACCGGTTGAGTTAGTTTCCAGTGTAGCGGTTGCCAGTAGTACAACTGGCATATATGTAGACTATTGTTTTTTCAACAAGTCCCTGATTTCAGCCAATAAATCTTCTTGACTTGGACCTGCTGGTGCAGCTGGTGCTGGAGGGGTTTTTGTTTTGTTGTAAGCCTTAACGATGATAAACATTACAAAACCTACGATCAATAAGTTAACGATAGTGTTTACCCATTTACCCCAACGAATTGCATTTTCAGCAACAAAACCTTCTGTTCCTTCAACTCCGGTAGCCTCGGTCAATACTATTTTTAAGTTGGCAAAGTCCATACCTCCTGCGAAGTGACCAACAATCGGCATAATGATATCTGCCACAAATCCGTTCACTACAAGGCCTACGGCTCCTGCAAGAATAACAGCAACTGCAAAATCAATTACATTGCCTGTCATAATAAAATTCTTGAATTCTTTTAACATTTTAAGTGTTTTTTTATAGTTAATTATTAATGTGCCTGCAATGTAGGTAAAAAAAGGATTGCTAACAAAATGTTAAATAGGATTTTATACCCCCTTGATTACCCTAGTAACCCGTTGTGAGATGGCGGTTAACAATTCATAGGAAATGGTATTGGCATATGCCGCAAAGGTATCTGCGTTGGGGTGTTCCCCGAAAATGACGACCTCATCCCCTTCTGAGCATTGAATATCGGTTACATCGATCATGATCATATCCATACAGACATTGCCTATAATGGGTGCCATTTTCCCATGTACATTGACAAAAGCCTTTCCATTACCGTATTGTCGGCCAATGCCGTCGGCATGCCCAATGGGGAGTGTTGCTGTTACCCGTTGGGTATTGGAGGAATAGGCCCTGTTGTACCCTACACTTTCATGGGGTTCTATTTTGTGGATTTGGGAAATGACCGTTTTTAAGGCGACAACGGGCTTTAATTGTGAATCAATTTCAGGTTCATTGCCTAAACCATAAAGTCCGATACCACTACGGACCATGTTAAACTGGGCTTCCGGATAATTGATGATACCAGAGGTGTTGAGGATATGTTTAAGTGGACTATAGCCCAGTTTTTCCTCAAAATCCAACACGATGTCAGTGAATGTATCAATCTGTTTGAGGGTAAACTCCCTTTCATTGGGATCTTCGGTGGCGGCCAAATGGGAAAGTAAGGATGTTATTTTCAGTTCCTCCCTATCCTTGAGCAGATTTAGGATATGATCAACATCATTCCTTGAAAACCCCAAACGATTCAAACCGGTATTGAATTTTATATGAACCGGGTAATTCTTTTGATTGTTCTGTTTTGCGGCCGCTATGAACTCTTGTAAGATTTTGGGGGAATATAGGCTTGGCTCCAAACAATTTTCGATAAGCGCATCAAAATGTATGGGTTGTGGGTGCAATACCAGTATAGGTTTGCCGATGCCGGCTTTGCGCAGGGCAATCCCTTCCTTAGTGTAAGCTACAGCAAAATAATCAATCCCTAAAGCCTCCATTTTTTTGGCAATACTAATTGCTTCGGAACCATAGGCAAAAGCCTTGACTACGGCTAAAAATTTAGTATTTGGTCTTAATCGGGATTTTAGGTACTTAAAATTATGTTCAAGAGCGTTAAGATCTATCTCTAAAACGGTTTCAAGGGTTTTTGGCATTGGTGTCTTTTTTAGTTTTAGGGATTTCCTCAACATCCACATCAATATCCCTTACCCTTTCCTTTAGCATTGCCTTGTAATAGGCGGCCCTGCTCAAAGGTTCATATTCGTTGGTTTCCCCCAGCATGACCAAGTCATCACTACTAGCTTTCCTAAAACTATAGTTCGCTAAATTTCCTGTTCGTGTACAAACGGCATGTACTTTGGTCACATATTCGGCGGTTGCCATTAAAGCGGGCATAGGACCAAAGGGATTGCCTTTAAAATCCATGTCAAGACCAGCAACGATAACACGTATCCCTTTGTTGGCCAGATCATTACATACAGTTACGATTTCATCATCAAAAAATTGGGCTTCATCAATACCAATAACATCGCAGGTGTCAGCCAAAATACGGATATTGGCAGCGGCAGGTACCGGGGTAGAACGTATTTCGTTCGCATCGTGGGAGACCACCATCTCTTCATCGTATCGCGTATCGATCATAGGTTTAAAGATCTCAACCTTTTGTTTTGCGAATTGTGCACGCTTTAGCCGACGGATCAATTCCTCGGTCTTACCGGAGAACATAGAGCCACAGATAACCTCGATCCAGCCGAATTGTTCTTCATGATTAACGGTATTTTCGAGAAACATTTTGTAATTTTAAGACGAAAATAAGGTCTTTTTTCGTTGTTTATAAATAGAAGGATAAAGTTATTCAAAATTGACCCACTTTTTTCCAAAAGAAAATAAAAGATGAAAAGAAAATTGAAAGAGGAATTGGTGAAAATGTCGAAGGACATAATCAATTCCAATAATTTAAATGAAATCAGTGAACTGTATGAGACCGCAAAGAGCCTCTATGAAAAATTGGCGGTATTGAAATTCATTGAAGAAGAATTGAACGATATAGAGGTAGATGTAACAAAGAATGTAATAGCAGCCAAGTTTGAAAAGATGGCAAATGCGGTGTTGAGCGCCAATTCATCGGTACCTGAAAGTAATCCGCATGAAGAGGATATCATTACCCCAGGGATGCAGACTATAAAGGATATGGTCTCTGAGATGCCCAGTGGTGAAGGCCTTGAAGAGGTCTTGAAAGAGTTTATGGGCAAACCCCAAGTAATGAAGGGCGACAAGGAGTTGTTTACGCCTACTGCGGATAGTGGCATACATAAGGATACAAAAGTAAAATCACTAAACGATAAGTTGGCAGAAAAGGAGTTGAAGATTGATTTGAATAATCGCCTAGCCTTTGTAAAGCATCTTTTTAATGATAGCACGGAAGATTACAACAGGGTATTGTCGCAATTGAACACCATAGATTCAGAGGAACGTAGTATTGCCTTTATTGATAATATGGTGAAACCGGATTATAACAACTGGAAAGGCAAGGAAGAATATGAGGAGCGATTTAAGGCTTTAATAGCCCGTAAATTCTCTTAGATTGTTCAAATAAAGATTAATACTTTGGCCGAAAGTTGGTTTGGTGACTTTCGGCTATTTATTTTTAGTGCATGGGTAAACTGTATATTGTACCGACCCCGATTGGGAATCTTGAGGATATCACCTTACGGGCCATACGGGTTTTAAAGGAAGTTGAACTGGTCTTGGCGGAAGATACCCGTACCAGTGGTAAACTGCTACACCATTTTGAAATTGGCACCCCAATGCAAAGTCACCATATGCACAATGAGCATAAAACGGTTGATAACCTAGTACAACGACTAAAAAATAGTCTAGGTGACATCGCCTTGATTTCGGATGCGGGTACACCGGCAATCTCTGATCCGGGATTTTTATTGACAAGGGCTTGTTTGGAGCATGGTATTGACGTTGAATGTCTTCCTGGGCCAACTGCATTCGTACCGGCCTTGGTGAACAGTGGGTTGCCCAATGACCGATTTGTATTCGAAGGCTTTCTCCCGGTAAAAAAAGGAAGACAGACCCGATTGAAACTTTTGGCAGAGGAATCGCGTACGATGATTTATTATGAATCGCCCCATAAATTGGTAAAGACCTTGACCCATTTTGCGGAGTATTTTGGGGAGGATCGATTGATTTCCGTTTCACGTGAACTGACCAAACTCTATGAGGAGACCATTCGGGGTACGGTTAAGGAAGTCCTCGGGTATTATACCGAAAAGCCCCCCAAAGGTGAAATTGTAATTGTGGTTTCGGGAAAAAAATAATGCAAAAATTACTTTCGGAAATACGAAGTTGCGAACTGTGTAAGGCCCATTTGCCATTGGGGCCTAACCCTATCGTGACCGCAGATCCAGCGTCCAAAATCGTGATCATTGGGCAGGCCCCGGGTATAAAGGTGCATAAAACGGGAGTGCCTTGGGATGACCCCAGCGGTAAACAACTTCGAAAGTGGTTGGGTGTATCGGATCGGGACTTTTATGATCCCACAAAAGTAGCGCTGATTCCAATGGGTTTTTGTTACCCTGGAAAAGGCAAGTCCGGAGATTTGCCTCCCAGACCCGAATGTGCTCCGCTTTGGCATAAACCATTGCTTTCTAAAATGCCCAATGTGGAATTGGTCGTTGTTATTGGTATGTATGCGCAAAAATACTATTTGGGTAGTGAAGCCAAAAGAACGCTTACTGAAACGGTGGGGGCATATAAAACCTACCTCCCTGATTTTTTTCCTTTACCCCATCCATCCCCAAGGAACCGATTCTGGTTGACAAAGAACCCTTGGTTTGAAGAAACGGTCATTCCTGAATTACAACATAGGGTTTCAAAATTGGTATAGTGTTGGGTCAGGGGCTCATGTCATTTCGACCAAAGGGAGCAATGGCATCCTGTGAATGGAAAAATGGGATTTCTCCTCACTGTTGTTCGTTCGAAATGACTTATGGTTTTTTTAATTCCAACTTAGGAGGTACATTCTGACCATTGCGTTGCCCATGATTCCTGCCGTCCACTAAAGTCGTTATGTATGGTGGTCATTTCGACCAAAGGGAGAAATCGCATCCCGCTGGTCATAGTATGGGATTTCTTCTCACGGTCATGGTCTAATAGCTAGACCCATCATGTTTCCCTTTTTCCCAGCCATATTTCCCCAGATACTGTTCACCACTTTCCACGGCGCCATCTTCAATGGAGGTTCCCATAGAATCGTTCCAACGGTTTAGGTAACCAAAGAGGGAAATAACCCCGAGCATTTCCACAATCTCCCCTTCATCCCAATACTGATAAAGTCGTTCCTTTATCTCGGCATTCATCGCATTCGGTACTTGGGATGCAGCCAGGGAAAAGTCCAACGCAGCCCGTTCCGCTTCCGAAAAAGCGGAATGGGTCCGGTACTCCCAAATATGGTCCAGTTGTTCCTGTTCCGCCCCATAACGTTCAGCAGCGCGTATGGCATGTGCCTGACAATAACGGCACCCGGCGGCATTGCTGCTTACCCAAGCGATCATTCGCTTCAGTGCGGATGTCACCTTGCCTTCATTGGCCATTACCGCCTTGTTCAAGGTGATGAACGCCTTTGAAATGGCAGGCCGATGCTGCATCGTTAGAACGGAATTGGGGCAAAAGCCCAAGGTCTCGTTAAAGAACTCGGCTAGCTTTTTGGTCTCAGGATCATGCTGTGGGTCAAGGGGTGTTACGAGTGGCATATTTTTGTATTAATATCGTATTTTTACACTTTACAAGAAACGAAAAATTATGGGTACTACAAATCATATTACCACCAAATGGTTGGGCGGAATGGCCTTCGAAAGTAATAATCCCTCAGGACATGATCTTCGAATCGATGCGGGGCCCGATAATGGTGGGGAAGGTAATGGCTTTCGACCTAAAGCCCTGATGTTATCGGCATTGGCCGGATGTTCAGGATTGGATGTTGCCTCACTTATAAAAAAGATGAAATTAAAGGTCGACGATTTCCAGATTGATACCATTGCCAATTTGACCGACGAACATCCAAAATATTACGATGCGGTGACGGTGGAATATCATTTTCATGGCAAGGATTTGGATGAAAAAAAATTGCAAAGGGCGGTTGACCTTTCTGTGGAAAAATACTGTGGGGTAATGGAAATGTTTCGACAATTTGCTAAGTTAGAGATCAAAACTATTTTTCATTCGTAGGGCTATCCCGTCACTTCACGTGATTTCGATTTAAACCGAAATAGTCTAGGGAAGTTCATAAAAATAGTCGAGGGCAAAAAAGGAAACCTTAATTAAAGGCGATTAAAAGGTTTTGTCCTATTTGGCCAAAAAGAAATTTCAATAACTTGTTCTCGGAACAATCGAACAGACGTTATTGATATAAACCCATTATTTGAACCCAAATAAAAGTATGCGTTGGACGCTTAAACCAAAACCGGAACCACAACAAATAGAACAACTTGCGAAAGCGTTGAAGGTTGATGGGTTGGTGGCACAATTATTAGTGCAACGAGGAATTACAACCTATGAGGAAGCCAAGAAGTTCTTTCGACCGGAGTTGACCGATTTACATGACCCCTTCTTAATGAAGGATATGGATTTGGCAGTGGCCAGGATCGAAAAAGCGATTGCCGCAGGTGAGAATATTCTGATCTATGGTGATTACGATGTGGACGGGACTACCTCCGTAGCTTTGGTCTCTTCTTATTTGTTGACCTATTATCCGAATGTAGCCACCTATATCCCCGATAGATATGATGAAGGTTATGGTGTTTCCTATAAGGGAATTGATTTTGCCCATGATAATGGTTTTTCTTTGATTATCGCTCTGGATTGTGGGATAAAGGCCATCGATAAAGTCGATTACGCTAAAGAGAAAGGAATCGATTTCATTATTTGTGACCATCACCGACCCGGGAGCCAATTACCCAATGCCATCGCAATCTTGGATGCAAAAAGGGACGATTGCTCCTATCCTTATGATGAACTTTGCGGTTGTGGGGTGGGATTTAAATTAATTCAGGCTTTGGGTTCCCGTCGTGGCGAAACCATTGATGATTTAGTCTATTATCTTGATTTAGTGGCTACTGCGATAGGTGCAGACATTGTGCCGATAACTGGGGAGAATCGAATATTGGCTTTTTATGGACTGAAAGTTATCAACGAACAACCTAGGATAGGGTTTAAGGCCATCATTAATCAGATCAAAAAAAAGGAATTGACCATTACCGATGTGGTATTCGTTATAGCACCACGGATAAATGCTGCCGGGCGGATGAAGCATGGGCAACATGCGGTTAATTTACTTGTAGCGGAACATTTGGATGCGGCTGAAAAATTCGCTAAGGAAATTGAACAATTCAATTTTGATAGAAAAAATCTTGATCAGGAAATAACGGCCGAGGCCTTGGCGCAGATTACGGAAAACGGGGAAGAAAAGCGATTTACCTCAGTGGTCTTCAAAGACACTTGGCACAAAGGAGTAATCGGAATCGTTGCCTCCCGTTTGATCGAGACCTTTTATAGGCCAACCTTGGTTTTTACCAAAAGCGGTGATCGGCTGGCAGCCTCTGCACGTTCGGTCAAAGGTTTCGATGTTTATAACGCCCTACAGGAGTGTGCCGATTGTATTGAACAGTTCGGGGGCCATAAATATGCGGCTGGGTTGACCTTGTTGCCAGAGCAGTACCTTCCTTTCAAGGAAAAGTTTGAGAAAGTGGTGACCGAGACCATTGCACCTCATTTGTTGACACCTGAGATTTTGGTAGACGCGACGATCCCCTTAAATGACATTACCCCTAAATTACTTCGAATCATTCAGCAATTCGCACCATTTGGCCCAGGTAATATGACCCCTGTTTTTATGGCGGAAGGGTTGTGTGATACAGGTTATGCCAAAGGGGTGGGGGAAGATGGGAAACATTTGAAATGTAGGGTGATCCAAAACAGTAATGTTTCCTCGAGCACGGTTGAGAGGTCCATTAATGCCATTGGTTTTGGTTTGGGGGACAAATTGCCGGCTGTACAAAATGGAAGGAACTTCAGTGCCGTTTTCTCCATCGAGGAAAACGAATGGAATGGCAACGTAAGCCTCCAATTAAAGTTAAAGGACATTAAAGAATAGTAGCATGAAAATCGAACATCTTGCTGTTTGGGTAAGGGATTTGGAAAGGATGAAGGATTTCTATGGCACTTATTTTGAGGCTGTCGCAGGAGAAAAGTATCACAATCCAAATAAAAATTTCACTTCTTATTTCTTAAGCTTTGACGAAGGTCCCCGATTGGAATTGATGTACAACCCCAATATTTCCGAGAACTTACCTGGGGATGTGGTACATTTGGGACTTGTTCATTTTGCCATATCCGTGGGGTCAAGGAAAAAGGTAGTTGAACTGACCGAAAAATTGAGAAATTCGGGTTTTGAAATAGTAGGAGAACCGAGGACCACTGGTGATGGTTATTACGAAAGTGTGGTCTTGGATCCTGAAAACAACAGAATTGAAATTACAGAATAATTAGCGATACCTTTTTTAGTCAATGGATCCGTATGCTGCTTTAAGGATTAAAGAGTTCAATGTTTTTTTGGGAGCTCGTTTTGCCATGGTTTTTGCATGGGCCATGCAATTTATCGTTATAGAATGGCAGGTCTATTCGCTAACCAAGGATCCTTTGTCATTAGGGATTATCGGACTAATGGAGGTGATTCCCGCTGTGTCCATGGCCTTGTTTGCGGGTCATATCGTTGATCAGAAAGAGAAACGGAACTTATTGGTAAAATGTCTTTTAGGTTTTTCCGTTATCAGTCTTGGACTTTTTATTTTAAGTTGGCCCGATCTTTCCACCCAGGTATCTTCCAAAACTATTCTCTGGTCTATCTATGTCCTCGTATTTTTGGGAGGTATCGTCAGGGCTTTTTTAGGGCCAACGATTTTCTCGTTGATGGCTTTGATCGTGCCGAAGAAATTATATCCGAACGCGGCGACCTGGAGCAGTACGACCTGGCAGTTTGCGTCGGTCCTAGGACCGGCCACAGCAGGATTTTCAATTGGCCTGATTGGGGTTCACTGGTCTATGTGCCTTATTTTTATATGTACGTTAATCGCCTTAACGGCCATATCCCGGATTTCCCGGAAACCAATTTTAAACCCTAAGATAGGGGAGCCTGTTTTTCAGAGTTTAAAGGAAGGGATTCGGTTTGTGTATAAGACAAAGGCTATACTCGGTGCACTTACCCTGGATATGATTGCCGTTCTTTTTGGTGGGGCTATAGCACTTCTCCCGATTTATGCACAGGATATTCTTAACGTGGGTGCTGAAGGGTTTGGTATTTTAAGGGCGGCCCCGGCAGTAGGGGCAGCGCTGACCATGGTTGGTTCAACCCGTTTCCCACTGCATAAGAATGCAGGTAAAAAGTTATTGTTGGCCATTTTTCTATTCGGTTGCTGTATCATTGTTTTTGGGTTGTCTACGTCATTTTGGTTGTCGGTGGGCGCCTTGTTTATAAGTGGGGCCGTTGATGGTGTTTCGATGATCATTCGCCAGACCATATTACAATTAAAGACACCCGATCATATGAGGGGTAGGGTGGCATCGGTCAACTCAATGTTCGTTGGGTCCTCAAATGAGCTTGGGGCTTTTGAAAGCGGGGCAACGGCAAAACTTATGGGAACGGTTACGGCAGTTGTTTTTGGTGGTTGTATGACCATATTCACCGTCGGGATTACAACACTGGCTTTACCTTCATTTAGAAGATTGGATCTACGAAAGGATATTGAAGAGCATGAAGAGGAAAAATAACCTATTGTTTTTCCAGTGTGAATTTTTCGCCATCGAAAACGCCATAAGTAAAGAAAGATAGCCAATCCCCTAGGTTGATGTACTTGGATTTTTCATTCAGGTCAATTTCCAATGGTAGATGGCGATGCCCGAACACAAAATAGTCGTAATGGTTTTGCTCCAATTTTCGGTGGCAATACTGTACCAACCATTCTTTGTCCTCCCCAAGAAATTTGACATCCTCATCACCGGAAATCAATTTGTTCTTTACCGAAAGGTGTTGGCCCAAACGTACTCCCAAATCGGGATGTAACCATTTGAAAAACCATTTGGCCACAGGATTGGTAAACACTTTTTTCATGCGTTTGAATCCTAAATCGCCAGGTCCCAATCCATCACCATGGCCAATAAAAACTTTGCGGTCATTAAATGTGAATTGTTGGGGTTTGTGATACACTGGAATATTCAGTTCTTCCTCGAAGTAGCCGTTCATCCAAAGGTCATGGTTTCCAACAAAATAGAAGACAGGTATGCCCGAATCCGTAATTTCGGCAAGCTTGCCCAACGTACGGGTAAAACCTTTGGGGACAACGGTTTTATATTCAAACCAAAAATCAAAAAGATCTCCCAGTAAAAATATCGCTGCTGCATCCTTCTTGACCACGTCTAACCAAGCCACGAATTTCTTTTCGCGTACCAAACTTTTTTCCATGGTCGGGGCTCCCAGATGGTTATCACTGGCGAAGTAGACTTTTTTGCCTTTGAGGATGTCGATAGATTTCATTAGTGTTGTAAATATAGGAAAATCCCGTTGCCCTACTAATTGTCAGAGGCATACCATTCCGCAAAGGAAGACTCGGTCTCCTGAAGTTTCAATGAATGTAGCTTAATGGATTCAGGAAGTCTGGCCTTGATTTTTTCTGCAAAATCGATGACCATATTTTCGCTTGTCGGTTGGTAATCCGCGAGGATTACATTATGGTCACGACGCATTAATTCCTTGGCCAATTCGAGATGTGGCGTGTTTTTGTTAAAAATGGTGGCGTGGTCAAAAGGGTCCACGATTTCTTCTTTTACGATTTTCTTTAAATCACCAAAATCGATGACCATACCCAATTTAACATGGGAAGTATCAGTAATCGGGGTGCCGATTACCGTGACGGATAGTTTATAACTGTGTCCGTGAACATTCCTGCATTTGCCATCATACCCATATAATGCATGGCCCGACTCAAAAGTGAATTGCTTGGTGATCCTAATATTGCTCATTGCTATGAATTACGGCGCGAAGTTAATCAATATCAAACATTTTTTTCCTTCATAATTGAATTGATTCGGTACAATCAAGAAATAAGTTTCTAAATTATTCTGGCTTGAAATATTCATTCCAAACGACGGTTTGTCCTGTTTTGGCAGCCTGTTTCGCCGCTTCCAAGATTTGAACCACAATCAAATTGTTTTCCATGGAGCCCAAATCATATCTTTTGAGCGGAAAGTCTTCCCTTACCAGTTTTGAAAAATAGGCAAAAGGATCATGTACTCCTTTGGGCAGGGGGTCGGCTTTTATCGATTTTGGACCATCTTTTTCATTGGCCATGATTTTCATGTCTTCGTTGTTTTCACAAATCACATAACCGTGTTTGCCATAGATCGCCATATCTTTTCTGCTGTGCGACCAATTCCATGAAGCCTGGATAACGACTTGGGTTTTAGGGTAGGTCAAGACAATGATTGCATCATCCTCTACCTTTGGGTATAGGTCAGGTTTTGTTTGTTGGGTTATGCAGGTAACCGTTTCCGGGGTTTCTCCCTTCATAATGTATGTGGATAGGTTTGCCCCATAACAACCAAAATCGGGTAAGGCTCCCCCACCATTCAATACGGGGTCGGTCAACCACGCTAAAAATTCCTTACTACAGCCTATTTCCTTTGGACCCGGATGACCCGTATTAAAAACGATTTTCCCTATTCCACCAATAGTATTGCCTTTATCGATAATCTCGAAGGCCTTGGCATTACTGGCATACCAGGAAGTCTCATAATTGGTCATTAAATGAATTTGGTGCTTTTTTGCCAAGGCAATCATTTTCTTGGCGTGGGCAACATTGACGGCCATGGGTTTTTCAACCATAATATCGATTCCTTTGGGGGCAAAGAATTCGACGACTTTCAAATGATCGTAAACCGAATTGAAGGCCATGACGGCTTCCGGTTTTCTGGCTTTGGCCATTTCTTGCATCGAAGCAAAAACCAAATCCATCGAAAATCCGTATTGCTTACTGTATTTAATGGCTAATGCCGTGTTGGGCTCAACAATGCCTACTATTTCAATATCCCCAATCTTTTCCCTACCTAATACCCAGTGTACATGATCATGCACCAACCCAATAATGCCAACTTTTAGTGGTTTGGTTTCATTATGGATTTGGGGATGAGTTGCACTATCTTTTGGAAAACCAGAACCAGTTGTGATCATCAGGATAAAAAAGGGAATTGTCTTTAGAAGTAGGCTGGAAGAATACATGGTCATTTAGTTATTGATGTAACCAAATATACTGAAGTATTGGTGCAATCTGAACCTATTGCGATAATATCAGCCCCTACTATACAACAAATAACTACCACCAAGTATCAAAAAGGGAGCTGCAATCATAAAACAAATGACGCTCCAACGGTATAACCCCCAGAAGGAAATGGTTTTTACGTCTTCGCTATTTTTCGGGTTATAGGTAATCTTTATCCTATCCCCAATTTTATACGGGGCTGGGTAAGAGCTAATGGAACTGATATAGGTGTGCTTGATCTGGGATCTATCCAAAAACTCAAAAACCGGTTTGTACATGGTGTTGTTTTCGCTTTGGGTTTCGATAAAGCCAACAACGGTAGCCATTGTTTTTGTGCCTTTAGCCAATAACCCCTGTGTTTGTCGGTATTGGGAATAGGCCAGATAGGATAATGAAGCCCCTATTAAAAAAAGGAATGCGTAGAAAAATACCCACATAGCATGGGAGTTAGTGGTCATGGCCAGCGTTGGTTAAAACGGAATTACCTTTTGTATTTTCTTCGGGAACGGATACGATTCACAAAATAGATCACCACAATAAAAAATGCCAATAAGGGAAAAACAAGGTTCCCGTTTAGGAAGTTCAATATCTCCATGTCGATGTTTTTTGATAAATAAAACGGATATACGTAAGGTTTATTATTTCTTGTATTTGGATAGAGCTTTTGATGTGAAATCGGATAATACCAATGATCCGGAAATTGCTGCCCTTTCGGTAAGTAGCTTATCCCAGTGGTCGGTATCTTCCCAAAGTACTTTTTTCCATTTATACAATGCTTCAGGATTGTAGTTGGATAATTGATGGGTAAAGAAATCGATCTCTTTGTCCATTTCCTTGATAGAATCGAAGACCTTGGCAAACAATCCTTTTTCTTTGGCCCAATAGGCATTTTGCCATTCTGTTGGGGCCAACGAGAGTTCGGATAAGGCCGCTGTCCCTATTTTACGTTGTACTGCAGGTGCAATCACCAATGGCGCTATGCCAATGGTTAATTCAGACAGTCGAATAGAAGCTTCAATCGAAGCGAAAACGTAGTCGCAGGCCGCTGCAAGACCAACCCCGCCCCCAACCGTTTTCCCTTGGACACGACCAATAATGACCTTTTTGCATTTGCGCATGGCATTGATGACATGGGCAAAGCCACTAAAGAATTTTTCGCCTTCTTCCAGATTTTCTATGGCTGTCAGTTCATCAAAGGATGCCCCCCCGCAGAAGGCCCGTTTGCCTTCAGAACGCAGGATAATGACGGAAATGTTTTCATTGTTGGACAAGGTGTTGATTTCAGTGGTAAGGCGATCCAATAATTCAGTAACAAATGAATTGCCCGCAGGATGGCCAAATTCAACTGTAGCCACTTTATTGTCAATTGTGGTATAAAGGCTTCCGTTTGCTCTGTCAGTACCCATATATATTATATTTTATTCAAAATTAGGTGTTTTGCAACAAGGGACGAAACTTTCTTCTAAACTTCCAAACCAATGCACCACCACGGATGACCATCCATACGGTAAGTGCTATCCATATTCCATATAAGCCCCAATGTGCATATTTGGTCAAGAACAATGTCGGTACAAAACCAAGGAAGGTTGCTGCCAACAATACATTCCTAAGATATTTCATTTCACCCAAACCTTTAAAAACACCATCAAAAACAAAGGCCATGGTGTTAATGGGCAGTCCAATGATCACAATGAAAAAGATACTGTAGAATGTTTGGAGCACAGCTGTCTCATTTGAGAAAATATGGCCGATAGGAGTATAAAACGCGAATCCCAAAAGCATCAATAGGATGCTTACTATAAAGCCATATTTCATTATTTTCTTTGCGAGTAACCAGAGTCCATCATAATTTCCTGCCCCAAACAAACGTCCTCCCATAATGTTGCCCGCCGCACCATAACCATCAATAAAAAAGGCAGAAAAAAGCCAAAGGTTTATGGCAATGGTATGTGCACCGATATAGTTGTCACCAAGAGCCGTTGCTTCCCTTACCGCTAAAATCAGGGCAACATTCAAGGCTATTGCCCGAACAAAAAGATTAAGGCTCATGAATATTAATCGATTTAATTCCTTGTGCAATGGAAATCGGATTTTCAGGCTTATATCCGTTTTGGTCAATAAAAGAACAAAAGCCATGATGGCCATGATTCCTTGGGCAATTAAACTGGCCCATGCGGCACCTTCCAGGTACATAGCCTCTACGATGCCATCTATGCCATATACCAACATAAAATCCAGGCCTATATTAAGTACGGCCCCTACAATGGCTATCAACATGGGATAATAGGTGTTTTGTAGGCCTCGAAATATGCCCATGACGGCAAACACGAATAATGTTAGGGGGAATCCCCATACCCGTATGGAATAATAGGAAATGCAATAGTTCAGTATTTTTCCAGAGGCGTTCATCAACTGAAAGATTTCGTCAACAATGAAAATGGTCGATAAGAGGATGATGATACTCAAAACGATATTCAAAAATATGGCCTGCGCGGGCAAGGTCTTTACCTCTTCCAATTTGCCGGCACCCAAATATTGGGAGATAATGGCAGAAATGGCACTGCGTGTCTGTCCCAAAATCCATATCAACATCGATAAAAAAGAACCTACGATTCCGGCAGCGGCAAGGGACTCGACACCGTCAACAGGGATGTTGCCTACGATGGCAGTATCGGTAATAGAGAGAATGGGTTCGGCAATACCCGCTATGGTGGCAGGAATCGCCAGTTTGTTGATTGTTTTAAAGTTTACGACTGTTTTCAAAAGTATATTTTGGGATTATAATACCAATTCATAACAATGAAATGGATGTTCACTTTGTTTGGGGAAATAAATGTCTGCAAGTTTACGATATCCACGGGCTTCATAAAACCTTTGGTTGCGTTTGTTTTGGCTGAATGTATCTAAACGAACAGATATAAATCCGTGTTCTCGGGCATGGTTCTCGGCATGGTCCATCAATTTTTGGGCAAAACCTTTCCCTTGTTGCCCGGGAAGTATGGCCAATCTGTGGATATAAATGTTCTTGTTGTTGGGGGTGAGCCATTGAATGGGGCGATATTCCTCGTCCATTAAAGTCGAGATAACGAGTGTGCCGATGATACGTTCTTCTTTCTCGAGCACATACAATTCGGAGCGTTCGATGTCTTTTTCAAAGGCTTTTTTAGAGGGGTAATTCCCATTCCATTGGTAAATGCCGTTTTGGATCATATATGCCGCACATTCCTTGGTAACATTTAAAATGTCATGAATTTCCGATATCTTTGCACGACGAATCACAAATAGGATTTATTTTAATTGTAAATTTAAAGTATTAATCAATAATTGCCGCTATGCGAAATATTCTTGTCCCCATTGGTACCTTACCCAACGTTACGGAAACATTACAATATGCTGTTGATTTTGCCGCTGATTTTTCGGCAAAAATATATGTGATGGATGCTTTTAATATTAGTGCAAAGGCGGGTAGCCTGGCCAATATTTCCGAAAGATTGGCGAAGAGCGGTAAAGAGCGGATCAAGGGCGTTATCGATCAAGTGGATTCCCGAAATGTTGATATCAAAATCGCAACATTCAATGGGGAGTTGGTCGATGGCATCATGAAAATAAACAAGGAACTAGGTATCGACCTGATCATACTTTCTCCCAAGAGTAACCATGTCCATGAAGGTCTTTATCTTGGCAACACCTCGGGTAAAATAATTAAAAGGACCGATATTCCTGCGTTGATTGTTCCTCAAGGCGCCAAATACATACCCTTTAAAAGTATCCTGACCGCATTTAAATCCGGTGTCTTAAAACGTAAGCGGATTTTGAATCCATTAATAACGATTCAGAAAAAACATGATGCGACAGTAAATTTGTTGTTGGTTAAAACACCCGAGTATACTGATGACGATTTAAAGGTGAATACGGCATTGATGGATTTATGTTCTAATCTTACCGTAACAGAGAATGCTACTACATATCTTGGTGTCATGGAGCATTTTCAGTCCAAACATCCCGATTTACTTTGTGTTTTCAGAAGAAAAAGGGGCTTTTTCGTTAAGCTATGGGAAAAGAATACCATCAGTAAATCTGAATTCTCGGTACCGATTCCGGTTTTGATCCTGAGTGTCAAGAAATATTGATTTTTAGGCGGTAAAGGATGAATCGCGAACCAATAGGCTGGTTTTGATTTCTACCGTTTTGATCGCTTCATCATTATCTGGGTTTTCTATTTCTTTAATCAGGTATGCAACGGCAGTACGCCCAATTCTATCACCAGGTTGGTCCACAGTGGTCAAGGCAGGTTGTATGATTGTGGAATTTACCGAATTGCTGAATCCCACCACGGCGATTTCCTGGGGTATCTTTACATTGAATTTATGAAGTGCTTTAATGGCCCCTATGGCTGCGTTGTCGGTAATGGCAAAAATGGCGTCGGGCCTTTTCTTTAAACTTAGGAGCATTCTGGTTAGTCTACTGCCATTCTTTAATGAAATGTCCTCAGTGCTGAGTATTATCTTTTCATCGATGGCTATTTCGTTGTTTCGCAAAGCTCTTAAATAGCCGGCATATCTTTTTTCAGAATTAAAGGAGTTTTCAGTTTCCTTAAGGATGGCAATCCTTTTTTTTCCTAGGTTGATAAGATGTTCAACGGCATTGTAAGCAGCTTCTTCTTCGTCGATTACAATTTGGGTACAGGGTATTTTATCAGAAACTTTATCAAAAAGGACCATAGGTTTATGGTTCAGGATTTGTAGAATGGCATCCAAGGCAGCGGTTTTTTTCGCTAATGACATTAAAATGCCGTCTACACCGAACTGGGTCATCGTTTTTAACATCTCAATTTGTTTGGATTCATTGTTCTGTGATTCGGAGATAATGACACGATAGCCTCTAAATTCGGCTTCTTCTAAAATACCTTTTAAAATTGTTGAGGTGAACAAGTGGGATATGTTTGGTACGATAACCCCTAAAATATGGGTTTCCTGCGACCGGAAACCCCTTGCAAAAAGATTCGGTGCGTAATGCTTTTTTTTCGCCAAATTTTTTACGATTTCCTTTGTGGCGGGACTAATATCAGGATGATCATTCAAAGCCCTGGATACTGTGGAAATGGAGAGCTTTAGTTCGTTTGCCAATTCTTTTAGGGTTGTAGTTCTTTTTTTGGCCATAATCTTATAATTCAAGGGTTTATGTGTTTTTAGGGCAGGAAAACTAAGTTACAAAACAAATTGCAAACGTTGTCGCAAACGTTTGCATAAGAATATGGCAATAAATTAGCATCAATAATGCGATATACCAATAAATTTACCGTCAGATTGTAGATATAGTAATATAACAGTCGAACTAATCACTATAAACTCAATAATTATGAAGAAAATTATTTTTGCGGTAATCGGTCTTCTAATAGGGACAATTAGCTTTGCCCAGACCGAAATCACAGGGAACGTAACTGACAGTTCAGGAGAGCCCATACCAGGGGCGAACATTATTCTAGTTGGAAGTACTTCGGGAACCACATCGGATTTTGATGGTAATTTTAGTTTTAATACCGATGCAGAAGGTGAACAAACCATTAGGATATCCTATCTGGGATATTTAACCGTTTCAAAAAGTATTCTACTTACCGGTTCCACGGTTAATATGGATTTTATTTTGGAAGAGGGAGGGGAACAATTGGATGAGGTTCTTTTAACGGCTACCTCCACAAGAAGATCACAAAAGGAAACACCATTATCTGTTACTTCATTGGGAGCGAAACAATTGGCGAAGGTGAATACGAGTAGTCAGGCCGATGTACTAAGAAGTGTGCCGGGAATCACCGCAGAGGGCGGCGGTGGTGAAGTGGCCTCCAATATTTTTGTGAGGGGTCTTCCCTCTGGTGGTCAGTATCAATTTAATCCTTTACAAATAGATGGAATGCCCGTACTGAGTACTTTTGGGTTAAATTCCTCAGCTCATGATGTTTATTTCAGAAATGACATCGGTATGAAAAGCTTGGAATTTGTCCGTGGTGGTTCCTCCATTTTGTATGGCGTTGGTTCTGTTGCGGGAATTATTAACTACACAAGTATTACAGGTACCGTTCAGCAAAAAACCACGATAAGGACCGAAGTGGCTTCCAATTCGAGGTATAAGGCTGATTTTGTTACCAGTGGCCCTCTTGGAGGCGGGGATTCCAAAACATTTTATGCGCTTTCCGGTTTTTACCGTTATGATGAAGGTCCACTTATCACAGGATTACCCACTGAAGGGTTCCAGTTAAGAGGTAATCTTAAACATATGACCGAAAAGGGCTCGATCACGATTTCAGGTCAGTTTATCGATGATCAGGTACAATTTTTCCTTCCTTATCCATTGGAAGGAGGTACCCGTAAACGACCCGTAGGCAATGATGGCAATAAAATATTTACGTTACAGACAGCGGAAGCCTCTGATATTTCCTATCAAACCCCCGATGGAATTTATAGTTCCCCAATTGAAGAAGGTGTGGCTACACAGGGGTCCTATGTTATGGCTAATTTTAAACATGGTTTTGACAATGACCTGAAGTTGGATGCCAAGTTGCGCTATTCAAAATATGAGCATCAGTTCAATTTATTTTTGGATGGTAGTGGGGTAGGCGGTGCCAAGGTAGTAGAGACCCAGCAAGAATATTTAGATGCAAGGGGATTGGCATCTGGGGATTTTACTTTTCTGAATGGCGAAGCCTTAGATTCCGATGCACTTCTTTTTGAAAATCGAATTTTAGATAGACAAAGGCCATTGAAAGAGCTGATGGCAGATATTAAGTTGACAAAAACAGCCGGGAACCACAATATTACACTGGGTACCTTTATGTCCCGTTCAAGTGCTGGGGATTTTAATGTAATCACCAATTATCTAGGGGAGTATAGCAATAGGCCAAGAATGGTGAATGTTTCTGATTATAGTATTAATGGTGTAACCAATAGGGGAACCGCATATACAAACAGAAATATTTCCAGCAATAAAATCGCAGCTTTTATTGCTGATGAGATTAAGTTGGACCGTTGGAATCTGGATTTTGGTTTGCGCTATGAAAGGGCTTCAGGGGATATTGAGAACGAAGGTACTGCTTCCTATGAAGTTGATGATACCGGAATTGCCAACTTGGATAATGTCACCTGGGGTAACGGTAGTTTTACAAGAGGTCATGTTTCAGCGAATGATTTTGCCCTGGCCGCTGCCGCATTATATAAGGTAAATGACAATTTGAGTGCATATGGTAACTTTTCCAGAGGGTATTTCTTTCCTGAATTAAGGGGTACCAAGTTTGATGCTTTAGGAAATCCTGCCTCTTATGAAACTGAGAAAATCCTTCAAGGAGAGTTAGGTGTAAAATATGGCAAGGGAAGTTTTTCAGGTACGGCTGCAGTATATTCAGTTAGTTTGAAGGATAGAAGGTCAATAAGCTTTGTGAATGCGCCTGGAGGGGGCTTCATAGAGGAAGTAGATACGCAGGACACAAGTACCATTGGTTTTGAAGGAACTTGGAATTGGAGATTGCTTGATGACCTTTCCTTTAATGGATCTTTTACCTACCAAGATCATGAAGTAACAAAGTCGGAAAATGACCCTTCAATTGAAGGAAATCAATTGAGAAGACAGCCAAAAGTAGTCAGTTCTTTCGGGTTTGATTATGATAATGCCATAGTTGATGCTGGCTTTAATTACAATTATACCGGTAAAAAGTTCACGAATGAAACCAATGCCATAGAATTGGATGCCATTGGGATAGCCAACCTTAACCTTGGGTATACTTTTGATCTGGGTGAAGATGGGGAAACATTACGGGTAGGTACACAAGTCTTCAATTTGTTCGATTCTGACGGTATTACAGAAGGTTCACCAAGATTAGGCAATAATCAGACCGAAGAAGAATTCTTTGTTGGCAGACCTGTTTTACCTACGCGTTTATTCTTTAATGTAACATTCACTTTTTAAAAATAGTTCCTGTTAGTTTAAGTTAGTTTTTTTAATTCTAAAGTCATTGGCGGTCTAAAGCCGCCAATGTTTTTATCAGATTCAATTTATGAAAGAAAATTTAAGAAAGAGGGCCATTGAGGTATTGGATGCCAATTTTCAAGAAGGTGGCTTTACAATTCCAAGTAAGGGACTTTATCCTTTTCAATGGAAATGGGATTCAGGGTTTATAGCCATAGGCTTTGCCCATTATGATGTTGAAAAGGCAAAAACAGAGATTCATTCGTTGCTGGATGCCCAATGGGAAAATGGTTTTATACCCCATATTGTTTTTCACAGTGATAATGACTCTTATTTTCCAGGACCCGATTTTCATCAGTCAGAACGGCACCCACTTTCCTCAAAAAAGTATAGGTCTACCGGGATGACACAACCACCGGTAACCGGTTTCGTTTTACAGGAAATGTATCGAATTGCTGAAGACAAGCAAGATATGCTGGCTTTTGTCAAGGACCATATTGATAAGGTTTATGCTAACCATGTTTATTTTTATGAAAATAGAGACCCCCATAACGAGGGTCTGGTCTATATATACCATAATTGGGAGTCAGGCACGGATAATTCCCCCGTTTGGGATGATATATGGAGTACGATGAATCCGCCAGAATACACTTTTGAACGTAGGGACACTACCCATGTAGATGCCTCCCAAAGACCAACAAAACGTGAATATGATCATTATTTATATCTTATTGATATTGCGAAGGAACATAATTATGATGATGCAAGAATTGCGGAATTATCACCTTTTTTAGTACAAGATCCATTGTTCAATGCCATGTTGATCAAATCTAATGAAGCTTTATTGGAACTTTATAAGCTTATAGGGGGTAATGGGGATAAAGAAAAGACCTTGCAACAATGGCAGAAAATGAGTATCCGAAATTTTAATAATAAATTGTTCGACTCAGAGCTTGGAGCTTACGTGCACTATGATTTAAGAAATGGCAAGCCTATTCGTTTTGTTTCTTCCTCCTCCTTTTCACCTTTGTTCGCCAATATACCGGATCAAGAAAGAGCTGAAATTTTGGTGAAAACCATGATGGAGAGGTTTGGGGGTGAGGGTAAATACCTCTGTGCTTCTTTTGACCCTACCAATGAACGGTTCAATCCCAAAAAGTATTGGCGGGGACCCGTATGGATCAATATGAACTGGGTTTTGTATTATGGACTGAAAAATTACCGTTTTGATGAAATTGCGGAACGTGTGAGACAAGATTCCATAGCTTTGATAGAACGTGATGGGTTTTTTGAATATTTCGATTGCAGAAAAGATACAGGGGAATCTCAGCGAACAGGCTATGGGGGCAATAATTTCTCGTGGAGTGCAGCATTGCTATTGGATCTTTTAAAAGAGGGATAATAGTGTCATGACCCACAATTATGCAGACCCTCATTTCACTAAGGATTGTATTTTAAGGATTAATTGCACGAAAAGAAGAAAACCGAATTAGTATTACAAATTAAGGTATGAACTATTTAGATTACATCATCATCGTCGTTTACCTTGTTGCATTTCTAGGAATAGGGTACTTTTTTAAAGAGAATAAGAATTCAGGTGATTATTTCTTAGGTGGTAGAAGTATGGGATGGTTGCCGTTAAGTTTATCCACGATGGCCACACAATTGTCTGCCATCAGTTTTATTTCCGCACCTGCATTCGTAGGATTAAAGGAAGGCGGGGGAATGCAATGGTTAACCTATGAGTTTGGGGTGCCGTTGGCGATGGCATTTTTATTGATTGCCATAATCCCCACCCTGTATAAATCAGGAATCGTAAGTGTTTATGAATATTTGGAAAAAAGATTTGATGCTTCCTCACGTTTGTTGATCAGTTTGGTCTTTCAAATCAGTAGGTCTGTGGCTACGGGGGTAATGGTCTATACTATGGCGTTGATTTTACAAGCGACCATTGGGGTCGACTTTTGGATTTCGGTATTGATCATTGGGGTAATTACCCTGATATATTCTTTTCAAGGGGGTATGAAAGCCGTCATTTGGGGTGATGTCATCCAAATGGTGATATTGTTTATGGGCATCGTTATTTGTTTGGTTTATGGTATTAGTGAGCTTGGGGGTTTTGAGAATTTCCTTACCCATGTAGACAAAGACCGTCTTACCGCCGTTGACTTTACCAAGTGGGGCTTTAGCAATGGGGATAAAAATGATGAATTCGGTTTTTGGCCTATGGCCATTGGTGGTTTTTTCCTTTATGCGTCCTATTATGGTACCGATCAGACACAATCACAACGCTTATTATCCGCTAAGGATATGCCAACCATAAAAAAGTTGTTGCTTGCCAATGGATTGGTGCGTTTTCCATTAACGTTGACCTATTGTATTATGGGGCTGGTATTGGGTACCTTATTGATGCAAGATGCGAATTTTCAGGAATTGATCAATAGTGTTTACCAGAGTAACATAAGTTCTTTAGAGGGTAAAAAGGCCGATTTAATGGTTCCTGTCTTCATTATAAAATATTTACCAAATGGCATTATCGGTATTCTGATCGTTGCGATCATGTCCGCAGCCATGTCTTCATTGAGTTCAACGGTAAATTCGCTTTCCGCAGTCACCATGGAAGATTTTGTTAAACGTTTTAAACCCGAAATGGAAGGTGACCAATATGTGCGTACATCCAGGTTTCTATCCATCTTTTGGGGACTGGTCTGTTTGTTTTTCGCTTTTTTTGCTGGTAATATAGAAGGAACGGTAATCGAAGTGATCAACAAGATAAGCTCTGTTTTCTATGGTCCTATCTTGGCTGCCTTTATCTTGGCAATCCTAACCAAAAGAACACATGCACTTGGTGCCAATATTGGTATCGTAGTAGGTGTGTTGTTCAATATTTATCTTTGGTTATATGTGCCCGAGATATTCTGGTTTTGGTGGAATGCACTAGGGTGTATTATGACCTTGGTAGTTGCTTATGTTATAAGTTTGGTGGTTAAAAGAAACGTCAACCAAGGCTTGGAGGTGGTTTATTATTCTGGGCGAAAGGAAGTGCTTATCTTGGTAGGGTTTTTTATTGCCATTGTCCTATTCAGTATTTTTCTACCTGAATTATTGCATTAATTTTAACCTATGAAATTTATAATCGCTCCAGACAAATTTAAAGGGTCCTTAACCGGATTCGAATTCTGCGATGCCGTGGAAGAAGGTCTTCTTATGGTATTCAAGGAAGCCGAAATCCTAAAAATGCCCTTAGCCGATGGGGGTGACGGAACCATGGAAGTCGCACGGCATTATATCAAGGGCGATAGGGTCTCGGTAACGGTTAATGACCCACTTTTTCGGCCTATTGGGGCATCCTATCTTTATTCCAGGAGTACCAAGATTGCCTATATTGAAATGGCCGAGGCATCCGGACTCAAGTTACTTCAAGAGGGTGAACGCAATTGTATGCATACGACCACATTGGGTACGGGCGAACTAATTGTCGATGCATTGGAAAAGGGCGCCAAGGAAATTATACTGGGTATCGGAGGAAGTGCCACCAATGATGGGGGTATGGGAATGGCAAATGCCTTGGGATATGGATTCTTGGATGATAAGGGGAAAGAATTGAAACCCATAGGAAGTAATCTTTCCGCGGTACGGAAAATCGATGATTCGAACAAAAACCCTAAACTCAATGGAGTAAAGGTAAAGGTCGCTTGCGACGTTACGAATCCGTTTTATGGCAAAAATGGTGCGGCCTATGTATATGCTGGGCAAAAAGGGGCATCAGACAATGAAATTGCA
Source organism: Maribacter polysiphoniae (assembly GCF_003148665.1). Lineage (GTDB taxonomy): Bacteria > Bacteroidota > Bacteroidia > Flavobacteriales > Flavobacteriaceae > Maribacter_A > Maribacter_A polysiphoniae. The sequence continues at coordinate 414,899 of NZ_QGGQ01000001.1, forward strand.
CTATTGGATCAAGGGCTGAACAATTTTGCCAAGGTTATTGAAAAGCAGTACAATATAAATTTACAGGAATTGGGCGGCGTCGGTGCAGCCGGTGGGGTTGGAGGCGGTGCCCTCATTTTCCTTAATGGTGATTTGACTTCAGGTATTGATCTGATCAAGGAATTGGCGGACTTTGATAAAACAATCGAAGGTGCTGACTGGATTATCACAGGGGAAGGTCAGTTAGATGAACAAACACTCTCTGGGAAGACCATCGATGGGGTCGTTACCTCGGCAACATTAAAACAGATACCCGTAGCTGCCTTATGCGGATCGGTCAGTATATCCATAACACAACAACAAGCATTTAAACTCGATTATGTAGTTTCTATAGTGAGAGGAATATCCAATTTGAAGGAAGCTATGGAGAAGAGTTATGACAATCTCGTCAATGCCAGTTATAACTTTGCCAATCTTATAAAACAAAAGACCTCGAAATGAATTTGGAGGAGTATAAAAAGAATGCGATAGGCTTTTACAAAATGGCGTACGAAGGTAATCCCAGATAGGCTATTCAACAGATAATGGAAAAGGTCTTGAACAACAATAAAATGTATTGATTGAATTCAATGAAAAAGGTCAAAAGCAATTCACAAATCGATTATTGGGTCAGCCCATTTGATTTATAAAATACATCAATCAACTTTTTTCCAAAATCAGTTCATTTTTTAGGTTTTTCGATCACCTGTACTTCTTTATTTATTGGAAACAAGAAGAACATTATTAAGATAATCGCGGTGAGCAAAAACAATCCTATTAACCAATTGGACACTATTGGAAATACCGAAAAGACAAAAAAATAGGATTGGTTTTTGGCCCACAGAACGGCAAGAACAAGTAGTATCGATGAACTAAATTGTATCCATCGCAGCCCTAAGTGATTACCTGATCGTACTGTTAGTCTTCGTTTTTTCAAAGCGATTTCCTGTACGAAACTTCGCATTCGCCAGGCTAAAAAGAATAAGTAAGAACCAATAAATATCCATAGCACCCTTATTACCTGAACAATCTTACCCATTCCTATTGACGGAAATCCGTTCCATTCGGCCCAATCTGTCAAGACATAACCAAAAAAGGGCCAACTCCGCTGGCTATTGGTCAAGATAACAATACCATCGCCAGTTTGGGGAACGGATTGAAAATGGGTCATCCAGCCAGAACCTTGACCGCCATGTGATACTGATTTTAAACCATTTGGCAGGGTTTCTATAAAGTGGCCAAAGCCATAATAATCAAACACAAAGCCATAATATCCAGATAGTTCCACTTCGGGTTCGTAAAGTTTTTCTATACTTTGTACACGCAACACTTGGAGTCTTTTTTCGGAAAAGGCTGGCATTCCGGCAATAATAAAATTAGCAATATCATCAACCGTTGCGAAAAGTCCACCCGAGGCTTTATCAGGATATACATAGACAGGGATGGGTTTATTGTTCGAATCATAACCATTGGGGACTTCCGGTTTAAAATTATCGCTCCAAGAATAACTGGAATGGTGCATGCCTAAAGGAATTAAAACATTCTCCCTCATATAGGTATTAAAGTCTTGGGCAGTAAGCTCTTCTATGAGTAGTTCAAGAAGATTGAATCCGGTATTGGAATAGGAAAATGATTGTCCGGGCTCTTGGAATAATATGGCATCTTTGGACAATTGCTCTTTTAAGGAAGGCTTCTCGGCCGTTGGGGAATATCGTACGCCTATCGTACCTAATGGCATGCCAGATTGCTGACTTAGAAGTTGCCGTATGGTTATTTTTTCTTCGGAAAACTTAGATTCGGGAAGTTTCCAGCTTTTTTGATAATCGACAAGGGGACTGTCCAAGTTTATTCTGCCCTGTTCTGCCAATTTCATAACGCCCCATGCCGTAACCGATTTTGATATGGATTCAACCCTACAATAGGTATCATTGGTCATTCTACGTCCTTTTTCCAAGTCGGCATAACCATAGGCATGAGTCCAAACAATATCACCTTTCTTTACAACAGCTATGGTAGCACCTGGAATCCCATATTCCCTCATTAGGGAGGGAATACGTCTATTCATATAATCCGTAAATTCTTCCAAGGTAGTATCTGTATCAATTTTTTGCTTGGTGCACCCCATGAATGAGAAAATAAATAAGCACGATAACAATATGTTGAAATAAGAAGGTGGTTTTCTTTTCAAAGCGTATGGTATGGAATATTTGTCGTTCATATTTTTTCTGGCTTAAAAGGCCTCACCCAATGTCAAATAGAATCCACTGGTGTCTTTCCCAAATCCGAAATCGACCCGTATAAATGTTGAGTCTGCCTTATTGATATTGTATCGTAATCCAGTACCCAAAGTCCATTTTGCTTGGCTAAACGTTATATCGCCTAACTTAGGGGCAATGTTTCCTGTAGCCGCGAATAAAACCATCCCGAAACGACCTTTGATGAATTGGCGATATTCTGTTTGTATTTGAAGGCCCACTTTGTCCCTAAACCGACCTTCCATATATCCGCGCATCATCTTATTACCTCCCAAAAGGGACATATCTTGAAAAGGGACCTCCCCGATATTCAATTTTGAAAAAAATTGGAATGCGAGTACCCTTTTCCCATGGGTGTCAAAGTCAAAATATTTCCTAACATCCAAGGTGTAGGTTTGAAAGGAAAAATCGCTAAGCCAGTTTTTAGCATAGAACAACGCGGAAAATTCCACAAAATGGTTTTCCGTGGGGGTTAGGATACTGTTTCGTTTGTCCCATGTGCCACCAAAACCGATACCGATATTAGTGCCTCCGTCACCACCGGGTATATCGGAAATATCCAAGGGCTTCCCATCATCAACATTTTTAAGGTTGATATCGTACATGCTCCTGAAGTTGACTTTCGGTCCAATGTAGAAGCCATTATTTATATTTCTGTACAAACTTTGTTCAAAAGCGATATTCCTGTAGTCGATTGTAATTTCATCATCATCTTTGGTATTCGGGCCCACTCCCCAATAACGTATTGGCCATCTTTGAAAATAAACGGCCCCGTTCCATAGCCATTTCTCTTTTGGGAAAACAATATTGTAGTAAGTCTCTATACTGGTCTGTTTTTCAAAAGTGAAGGCCGCTGAGGCCATTAAATTTGATGGACGTGTCTCCAAGTCGGACTTTTTTGGCTTGAATTGGGCCAACATAAACGCACCTAACACCAGTCTGGTATCAGGGGAATAACCAATGTTGGGTAGGGGAGTGATTTTGGTTTTATAAACAGTGGAGTCTGTTGATACTTGGGCATCTACCGTCAGTACCACCGATAATAATAGTATCAGGAAAATACCGTTCACATTTTTCATGAGTCCCAATCAATTTTTATCCCATACTTTTTATTTCAATCGTAAGACACCCAAAATGGGGTTATAGCTACCATTTTTTTGGGTTTATAATTCAATGGGTTTTTTGGCATGTGAAAATGTGGCGTTTTGTTTACTGAATGTTTTCATCTTCTTTACTTATTTGGTTTGAAACATTATAATCAATATGCTTCACATTGAATTTCCCATATATAAATTCCCCGTCGGGATAATGCCAAATGGCCTCTCCGTAAGTTGGGAGATTGTAGCCGTTGATGTTTTGATAATTCTTTACAGGAGTGGAAAACGGAAAGGTTTTCATTTCCGAAACGGAGTAACGGTCGTTGGAAACAAAATTGACCAGTTGTCCTTTTTCATTAAAGTGTAAAATCGCGGAAATGCTTGTTCCGTTCGTGGTAAACGAAGCTCTGACCGATAGTTCGTCAATCGTTTCCCAGCGTATGCGGTCATCAATTAGTGCGGCCGGTGCAAAAAGGCATAGGTCATTGAGGAAAGTGACCGTCTCTGTAGGAAACATTTTGGGTCCATCGATATCGACCACCGGAAATAACGATAGTAATTTAATATGCATTCGGGCACCTTCGATATTGTATTTATGATACCCATTTATAGGTAGTCCTTTTATTTTGGCTTTCATAAAGAAAAAACGCGAGGGTGGTCGTATAAAATTGTATTGTTTCGAAGTGAAGTTGAACCAATCCTTTCCCTTATCCCTCATTTCTCCCTCAAATACAATTCTGACGTTGTTTATTTTGGGCATGTCCACTACCCCCACATACCTCAAATAATCTTGAACGATCTTGGGCAGCCCTATCAGGTCATTTTCAGAAACCGTTTTATTGGCCATAGTGGAATTATCCATTACGGACAGGACATCTTTTCTAAATGAATTATGGAAATTTTGGGTACCTAGACCAATGATCGCTGCCATCAGGATCATCATATTGGCAATGGTACCGAATTTGGCATCCTTCCAGGCTATAATGATCAAGATTTGTGATATGAGAACGGCGATGAGGGCGAGGATTGGCCATACGTCTTTTTTAAATACAATGAGTACAGAAGACAGCACGAACAATAATCCTGTTACCAACCATATAACACCCATGGGTAATGAAATCTGCTTGGAAAATTGCGTTAAATTTCCAAAATCGATGGCTTTGGCAAAGCCCAATACATGGATAAGGCCATGCATAAAAAGAAGAAAGGTCAGTACAGTTTTCATAATTTTTCAGAAAGCTATAGCTATTTCTACTCCAATAATCATATAATTCAAGTTTGGATCAAAAGTCCCAAAGCCATTTTTTTGGTTCTGGAAAAGGGTGTTTTGGCTGCATGCTGTCTTTAAAACCCGTAATTCCCTCACTGACATTGGTACCGTGTTGTCCATAACTATTTGTCCAAGCCAAAAGGAGTATGAACCCCGCTAAAACTTACTTGTATGGTTTTACATAGCAAGAATTGAAATTTCATTATAAAAATATTTTGACCTCGGTGGATTTGCAATGACGAATATCATGATGTCATATGTAGTTAACAACAATCTGATAATCAGGTGGTTAAAAAAACCTAGTTATGGATATGCCTGCTAAAAATTCCGTCACCGTCTTTATGGGTGGTCTTTTTCATTTGTTAAGTCCGCTTCATTCGCCATGAAAATTCATATACCGTCGTATTTTGCTGACGGTTGCCAGAGTAAAGGAAGCTGCCCAGAAAATATAGGTACGCGAGTCATGTTTTTTTATTTACATCATTGCCGTTCCCTCCCAAAAGGCAACCTAGCATTAAAAAAAACAAAGTCGCTGTAGGTGTATAATTTGTTTTGATAATTGAAAGTAGAAAAGGGGAGGTACAAAATATTGCGCCTCCCCATTGTTTATTTTTATGTCCTCGTAACCGTTATATGTGTTTTCTATATTAAAATACACCGATAAAGTGACTTCCTTCTACATTCACCAATTCCGCACCTTTAGTTACTTCTCCAGTTTCAGTATCTACAACGTAAATGTTTCCGTTTTGCCCTACAGCGCCTTGGGTGAGGTATATGTCTGTTCCATCAACCACAAAACCTTGGTATTGGAATAAGTAAAAGTCTGGATCATAAGGAATGGCATCAATTTTCTGAGCGGTTTTGGCGTTCAAATCAGCAAGGGCAAAAAATCCTTGGGCACCTGCTACACCTTCTGCAGACCCTGAATGACGGTACGCTATTACAGCTTTTCCGTTTCCTGCTGGTCTCCAAGCAAGAATATATGCCTCTTCTATGCCTAAAGCATCGTCTAGATTAAACACATAAGAATCGTCATATTGGTTGTCTGCATCAATTTTCAAAATATGAGATCCTTCTGGATCACTTTGATTTGCTTGATAAACACTTCCGTTTAAAAGGAAAGCATTGATACTTCGGTATCCATTCGTATTTCCGTGTCCAACGGTAGAGGTAATCACTGACGGATTCAATAAAGAAGGGTAATCCAATACAATGGTTTTAGAACCTAAAATAACGTAATTACTGTCACTTTCCGCAGTAGCGGGGTCCACCTTGCTTAAACGCGCACCGATATATAATTTATCTCCTGCAGCATTTAAAACGGGCATATCAATTCTAGAGATATAATAGCCGTTGGCTTCTTCCTCTGCACTTAAAGCTACACTGTGTTCTTGGAATTCCTTTATTGAAGAATTTACTAAATCCAAAGTCACTACACCGATGGTAGCCTCCGTACGCGTGTAATTATCGTCTTCGTCAAATTCGTTTTCTGTAGACACATATACGGCAGCACCTGTTTGATCTCCGTCAAATAGTTTTATCCATCTTGGAGCAGTACCTACGTATGGTGCAATACTGACTTCTGAACCTGTAGGGGTGAATGTTTGCCCACCCTCTACGGTGTATTTAGTATAGTTACCCCCCGTATCCCCTGCGTAGCTAATATTGAAAATAGTATTGCCATCTTCGGAAGATTGCAACCGTGCAGTTCTGTTCGAAGGTGCGATAAAGCCATTTTCAAAGGGTGCTATGGATACCGAAGGATCTTTGGCATCATCGCTAGTAACGGAATATATTAAAGTTCCTCCGTTACCGTCACCAGGGTTATCTCCCATTTTTGCTCCGGCAACGGTAATCCATCTAGCTTCTTCCGGTTCCTCAGTACCTGGTTCTGGGGTCACAACTGGATCATCATCACTGCTGCAAGCGGTCATTAGTCCGGCTGTTAGTATTAGGGTAGCAAAGGTTTTAAGGGTAAAAAGAATTCGTTTCATTTTTGGTATTGTTTAAAGAATTAGAATTTATTTAGTGTGTAATTTAATTTTAGGTAGAAAGCTCTTCCTGGTTTTTGTACGGATAAATTATCATAAACGGGTTCATCAAAAATATTTTTGATATCAAAACTCATCACGAACTTGTTGTTTGGGAATGTGTAACTAAGTCCGAAATCTTGTGCTAATTGTTGGGGCACGTCAAAAAATTCGTTTCCCACGGTATTTGATCCTTGTGCAGTCAAGAATGAAAATTTATCAGTGAAATAGATATTATAGAATAGATTTAATCGTGATTTCTTTTGAATCAAATTTTTTAAAGAGTAGCGTAAACCACCATTCATGGTGAAAAAAGGTGTGTTTGGAACGTCTATTTCCACTCCTTGATTGACAATCTTTAAATCGAAACGGGAAACATTAAAATTGAGGGTAAAATTGTTGTTGTAGGTATAATTCAATTGGGCGTCGATTCCTTTGGATGTGCCACTACCTTGATTTACATATACGATTAATTCATCATCAACATTTAATGATGTTTCAATGGGTAAGCCAATTCTATCTTTAATATTTCGAGTGAAAACATTTGTTGATACGGTAAAACTGTGCTTTTTGATATTAAATGATCCAAATCTGAATCCTAAGTTGTAGTTGTCACTACTTTCTGGATTAATACTTGAATTGGCCACTACATTATCTCCGTCATTACCAAATACCTCTGTTTCGTTAGGGAGTCTTATGGCTTTTTCCGCCGAAGTTAGAAGCGTAATATTTGGAATTATCACATAAGAAGCCGCAAGGCCATATCCGTCATACTTTTTATTGCTGATTACCACTTCATCCACTATCACATCGTTTCCATCTGTGTCTGATTCAATAGCAGGGTCACTACTTATCGTTTTTTGTTGATAATGCTTTCCAAATAAACTCGCTTTTAATTTTTCATTGAAAGCCGTTAACTCATAGGTTAAGGAATATATGTTTTTGTGTAAATCCCGTGTTCCAAGAAATGTGTTTTCCAATACAGATCTCAGGGCATCACTGTCTTCCCTGTCAATACCACTATATACATGATTCACTAATACCTTGTGATGGTCATTAATAGCGTAAGAAACCCCTGTTCTAATGGATGCAACATTTCTTTTGGTTTTAGCTAGTGTAGGGCCTCCTTCTTGTTGAGAACCCCATGTGTATTGGTATTCATCTCCCCTAAAATCAATAGCAGGTTCTCCGTTCCAACTATATGCCCAAGCAACGGTATCGTTTACCGCGCGGTTTCTTTTACCATATAAGCCGTTTACATTTACATCAAGTCCTTTGGTGAAAAGGTCTTTCTTTTGATAATTTAAACTTGCCAGTAGCGCATCAGATTCCAGGAACCTGTCTTTATAGGGAGTAATTGTCATAAAAGCACCGTGTTGTACCTCTTTATAATCATCTGAACCGGTAAGGCCAATGAAAAATTGGTCCGCCCATTTTACATCGGTATAACCTATTTGGGCCATTCCACCTGTAGACCTATAAGCGTCATTAAACCTTCTAGCGGTAATAGGAGTTTGTACACCTCCTAAACCGGTAACCACAACACTTCTGCCTGATACTTTATAGTCATTATCAGAGTAGTTATGGAAAAGGGATGCTTTTACTGTAAATCCTGATTTTTCGAAACGATAAAGCCCATTAACGCTGGTTTGTAGTGTGTTGAACGATCCATAGGAAACCGAAGCATTGAAATTGGTTTTTGCATCATTATGTAACACTATGTTGATGGCTCCACCTAAAGCGTCGTCTGCCAGATGCCCTGGAACAACTCCTTTGTACACTTCAATATTCTTGATCATTGAAGGAGGGATGCTGTTTAGGTTAAATGAATTACCATAAGTGGAGATTGGGATTCCGTCGATAAAAATGCGTACTGAGTTACCTGATAATCCATTTAAACTATAGCTGACATCAGAACCTAAGCCTCCATTCTGACGAATTTTAACACCAACTGTAGTATTTAACAATTCGTTGGTTTGGATATTTCGTAGACTAGCTTCCTCTGTTTTTATGGCATTTATGGCAAAGCCTTTGGTCTCAAGCACTGTCTCCTTGGTCTTACCGTTGACAATTACCTCATCTAGGTTCTCTACGGTTTCCTGTAGGGTAAAATCGATATTGATGTTACTTATGCTTTTGTTGACTTCAATGGTCTTTGAGCGTCTACCGTATCCGATAAATGAAACTACTACCCTGTATTTTCCGCGGGGTACCTTACTTATGGAGTATGCACCATTATCGTCTGTAAGAACACCAAGTTTTAGACCTTCTACCAAAACGTTTGCATAGGGTAATGGTTTCCCGGAAGCATCACTTACCGTTCCTGATATTGTACCGAAAGCTTCTTGACCTTGGGCAGACAAGAAAATAAAGAATAATGATGCTGAGAGTAGTTTTTTCATTAAATAGCCACTATATTAATTAAGATTAAGTCTAAATAAGTAACTTTACAAATCTAAAACAGCATTGTGCGGCGAAGTACCGTAAAAGGAATTTTTATATACGCAAAAGGAAGTAATGAGGTTAGGAGCGGAAAATGGTAATAGCAGACAATTATTACACAAGGAAATATATGTTGATAAACTGTTTAAAGACGGTTATATTGAAAATTCTGTTCAATTCAATAATGTTGAGGTCACCAACAAAGATGGTATCGCATTAATAAGCGGGATTGATTTTTCCAACACAAAACGGCTCTTTGAATTCGATTCGGAAATAGTTGTCACCAGTGATGAGCACTTGATAAAACTACACTTTTCCCTCGAAGGCACGTACTCTTATCAGCCTTTGAGCCATATAAAATATTTGGTTCAAATTCCTGAGAATCACTGCAACATGTTTTATTATCCGACTTCTGAGGGGCGGGATGTTTTTTTTAATGGTAATGCCAAGGTATTTGAGGTATATATTAAGCCCAATTTGTTGCAGAAACTCTTGGGTGCCGAATATAGAAGTTCATTCGGTAAATTAAAGGATGCAATTTCCAATTCCAACTCCTTTGTATTATGGGATAAAAGTAAGTTTATACCCCCTCATATACGAAGTAAGATCAATGAGATATTACTGTGCCCGTATAAAGGAGCGGTTCGAAAAAGATATTTGGAAAGCAGCTTGACCGTATTGCTTCTTGATTTTTTGCTGGGAAGACAAACTTCCAAAATTTCAAAAGGCAAAGTTAAATTACTAAATTCAGATTATTTGGCGCTTGTTAAGGTTGAGGCCTATATCAGGAATAATTTGAAGGAACCACTTAAGATTTCAGAACTTTCAGAAATAGCCGGATTCAATGCGACTAAACTTAAAAGGGATTTTAAAAAGGTATATGGCATCCCTGTTTTTAAATACATCACTGCGTTGAGAATGGAATTTGCTAAAACTTTAATTACCCAAGAAGGAGCATCTATCGCGCATGCAGCATACGAAGTAGGTTATGCAAATCCGCAGCATTTTACCACGGCCTTTAAAAGAACAATGGGGTATCTGCCAAGTCAGCTTAAGTATATCGTTTATTTTACATGCTCGTTTTTGTTGGAAGAGCCTATTTGTTTTATGGGGTTTTAAGAACTGTTGTTAATAAGTGACAAGTTGTAGAACCATATGCCCTATGTTTTGTTCTTGATTGCTTAGAGGGCTGAAATCAACTGTTTTCTTGATATTTGGATGTGCATTTTCCATAGCGAAACCAACATCTGGATAAGCGAACATTTCAAGATTAGTTTAAAAATAGCGAGGATCATTACTTCGTTGTATTTAAAACGCAGAAAAGCATTTCTTTAAAAGTCCCATTTGTCGTCTCGTTAACTGACTTTTAAAGAAATTGGATTTTTTAGTTGGGAATGGGGAAACATCAATTACAACAAAATGCATCAATCTTGATTCATAACTGGATGTGCGTGCAAATGAAAAAAGCTTCAAAAGTCAAAAACTCTTGAAGCCCTATAAAACTTGGTGGAGAATACCGGAGTCGAACCGGTGACCTCTTGCCTGCCAGCAAGAGGATTAGCATACCAAATAGAACCAAGACAACACATAACAGATTATAAATCAATATCTTAAATAAATATGTATTCGTTTGATATCAAACAAAACCATCTATTTGCGTGCAAATTGCGTGCAAATTTTTTTTACCTTTGATTAGGATGAACACTAATGTAAAACTTTCTTTGGATACCCGCAGGCAGAAAAAGGATGCCTCTTATCCAGTTATTTTACGATTGACTCATTTTCGCAAAACAACGTCAATAAGTTTAGGCCAATCTGTGCAAAAGGAGTTTTGGGACAATAAAAACGAGAAGATAAAAAGAGCGTTTAAAGGCACTTCATCCGTTAGTAAATTGAATAATCAGCTCTTGAAAGAAAAAACAAGAGCCGTAGATATAATTAATGATCTTCACGAAAAAGATGAGCTTAACTATTTATCAATCTTACAGCTTAAAAGTAAGATTATAAGAACTGCCTCATTTGATTCATTTTTTGAATTTAGCAAGAGTATTGTATTAGAGTTAAAGAAAGCAGAACGTTTTGGAAATGCTAATACATACTATGCTGTAATTAAAGTTTTGGAAAAATTTACTAGTGGAAATGATATTAAATTCAATGAAATAAATTATGATTTTCTCAAAAGATTTGAGAGCTGGCATTTTTCTAGAGGAAATTCTGTAAACGGCCTTTCAGCTTATATGAGAACAATAAAAGCCATTTTAAACAGGGCCATCAAAGCTGATGTCATTTCCTTGGATGCTTATCCCTTTACTAATTATAGAATTAAAACAACTCCCACCGAAAAAAGAGCTCTTGACATCAAAAGCATCAAATCTATAATGCTTTTAAAACTGGAAGAAACCGATAGCCTGTTTCATTACAGAAACTACTTCTTAGCATCTTACATGCTCTATGGTGTTTCATTTATGGACTTGGCTTTTTTAAAAGTTGAAAATATCATTGATAACCGCATTAAATTCCAGAGGAAAAAAACATCCAAACCCTATGATATAAATATAACATCACAGTTAATGGCGATACTTTCATTTTATCTTAAGAACAAGAGAAAATCAGATTTCATATTTCCGATAGTTAAAAGGGACACCTTTGAACTTCAGTATAAGGATGTGTTGTGGGCTCGGAAGAGATATAATAAGGGTTTAAAAAAGATTGCAAAAAAATGTAAGATAGACCAACGGTTGACATCGTATGTGTCACGCCATAGCTTCGCAACCCAAGCGATGTTACAAGATGTTCCTTTACAAGCAATTTCGGCCATGCTTGGCCATAATCGTTTATCCACTACCCAAATATATCTTAAGTCCTTGCCGAGTGAGATATTAGATGATTACAATAAAAAATTGGTTGAAATATAGATTTTAAGTAATAAGCCCCCCAAATCTTACCCTTAAACTTTGCGCATGGATTCTATGGAATTTTTGTAGTGTTCCAGTAGATAAGCGTCAAGCAAAAATTCCATAGGGCGCACCCTACTGTTTCTTTGGAACGCTATCTTTTTCTTTTATCCATTTCCGGTATGATTCGTAATGCTCGGGGTTTTGGTCAAAATATCCTTTTAGGTTTGAAATTACTTCTTGCTCACCTTCGGCGAAGGCCTTTTCTTTTAAATCATCTATTCGAGATACTTTGAAAGCTAAATAGCCGATAATAATCAAGGAAGTTATCCAGATAGAATAGTGGAGCCATACCTGTACTTTCGGAACCAATATTGCTTTTGAAATCTTCTCGGTAATACCTCGAACGGATTCATCAAGCCTTGAATTATTCGCCTTCTCGGAATTCAAATGTTCACGGAGCAACCTTTCTATTTCGGTGGTATCCGGTTTAATCTTGAGGTTATCCGTGTTTTGGGTCAACCGTTCCAGTCTGACAAGCGACTTGTTAAACCCGTCCAGCTCGTCGGTGAGCAGTTCCATTACTTCATCCAGTTTTTTATACCCCATAGTTTTCAATTTTAAATTCCGATTCCTGTATCAATGGCCTTCTTGATTGTTTTTTTATGATGTTTTTGGCGATGCTCGTAGCAAGATTGGTGCTCATTTCCACGGTTTTCCCCAATAACTGTATGGACTTGCCAACCTCTACTGGTTTTGTTATACCTCTATTTTGGGTAAGTTGCGCCATTATTCTTCCTCCGGACATGGGGCGGTGTACTTCGCTTGCCTTGAAGCTATGTCCCTGGTATTGAAACCGGAATCCTTGCAACTTATTAGATTTATTTATGCTTGGGATGACTTCCACATTCCTTTCCTGCATGGCCTTGATATAACTATCCAAGGTTTTTGGTCTTTGGTTCTCCATTACCCTCTGATGAATGTTTTTTATTTCTAGGCGTACTTTTATGGAATCCAGTTCCTTTTCCAATTGCACTTCCTTGACCGTGGTCAGCCCCATTTCCTTGGCCACGTTCTCGGCTGCCAGTTGACTCCGCTTTCCGATAAAACTGTCATTGTAGGCCTTACCATCGAATCCAATCCGGTTTACGTAGAGATGCACATGGGTATGCGCCTTGTCCCGATGCACGAATGCGATGGCCTGCCGTTCCTTCAGCTGCATTTCCTTAATGAACTTTTGGGTCAGCTCCCCTAGTTGTTCCGTGGATAGGTTTTTACCATCTTCCTGTGTCGGACTAAGAATAAAGCTCAGGGTGTTCTTTTGGCAACGGGTATTTTCTTCTTGGATAAGTCTGAACTCCTCGGTTATCTCTTGGGTATCGGTTCCCGCCAGATGTTGGCTAAAGACGATTTCCGCATCCTTCTCCTGGTTCCAACCGTATTCGATACTTGTCCCCGTGTGCGCTATGGAGGTTCCCTTTCCTATCATTACTTTGTTCTTTTGAAATTATAAAGGTGTGTGCGTATTTCCTCAGCCAATTGCTCGACCTCGCTTGCCAGTTTCGGGTTGTGTTTTTTGAACATATTTCCGATACGGGTAAAGTTGCTCTTGTACTTCACTAGCATTTTATAATGTGTCAATTGTTCGTCCGTCAACCGTTCGATGACGGAATTGCCGAAAGCGGAGTTACGGCAATATTCGGAAAGGGAAATACCCGCCCGTTCAGCTCTTTTTTTTAGCAGCTTTTTCTCATAGATAGAGCACCGGAACTTGATGTAGGTCCTTTTCATTTCTTTTTTACTTTGCGACCGCCGGGAGTAAAGCGAGTTTGTTTTTGTGGCAACAAAAACACATCTCGCGCTTCCTGACCAAGTCCCTTTTTAGCAATAGATATGAGCCATTCGTTCATATCCTTAAATCCTTTGCATATGGTTGATTTGTCAATGCAGTTATTCGAATGGGCAATCAAGTGTCCGGTGGTTTCCTTTCCATTTTTGTCATTATCCAAATAGAGGTCGATTTCGTTATATCCATCAATGACTTTTATCGCTTTCCGTAGAAACGCCGTAGAGTTTAAGACTAGAAAATCATATTCCAATTTTAAATCTTTAGTACTCTCCAAAATCGATAACAGGTCGAACATCCCTTCGGTAACGATAAGTTTTTTATTACCGTTTTTGATATGGGTGGTATCTTTCGGGGAACTGGAACTCTTATAGTATTTGTTCCGTAGTTCCCATCCTCCCGAATCATTCTTCAAACCGATGGCGAAGTATCGTCTTCCTTTATGTAGATAGTGGACTTCCTTACAAATGGTCGATGCCGTAGCAATGGAAATTTTTCGTTCAAAAAGATATCTTAACAGACCGTAATGCCGAATCGGTCGTACATGGAGAATCTGTAGGCCATTGCTGTTATCATTTATTAAAACTGGCCGCTGTTGAAAAGAGAAAGAGGTCTGGTCTTGTCCAATAAACTTTAAAGCTTCCTTTACTGACGATTTGTTTATCAGGCATATCAAGTCGATAACATTTCCACCTTTTCCAGCTCCATGGTCGTACCATCTATTGAGCTTCTTGGCCACCTTGAAAGAGGCTTGGGTCTCGAGCCGGAACGGACTCAGGAACCAAGCTTCTTTTTCGGTTGATTTGGTCGGAAAGTGCCCTAGTTTTGCCAGCGCTTTTTCGATGGGAAAAGCTCGGGCTCTTTCACACGATAATCCAATTGTTCTTTCTTTTTTCATAAGCCAAATAGTTTTGAGCAAAAAATTGATGTTTTGATGACAGAACATGGGAAAGCCTTTCTTTACTTAGGTTTCCGTAGCATCGTTTTCTTCATCGATTCATCATTTTTATATTTTTTCTATGTTTTCTTGTCATCGTTTTATTTTTTGATGAACAAATGATGATATAATGATGACAGCCCTGGCATCGATAGATATTAAGAAAAGTTCAATCTGTCATCGTTTCATCGAAATTGTCAAGCAAAAAGGATTTTTTCACAGTAAAATACCTCCCCTTGGCATCCAATAATTGCATGGAGGCATCCTGCCAGATTACCAGTTTTTGATAGCTCAGGGAGTTGTCCTTGTTCTCCAGTTTCCAATCCCTCTTCAGCAGTCTTCTGAGTTGTGTCAAATCGGTCTTTATCCGTGTCCTGTTCAACAGCTGTAATGCATCCAAAGGGCAAAGGTGTATTTCTTCGGTATCAAACTGTTCCATGGCCCCAAGCAGAATCGTGGCAAGTTCCTTTTCGACCCTATTGCGATTATTCTGTACCAACTTTTTCAAGGCTGGTGTCCGTATCTGTTTTGGAGTGAACCACATCCTTGTAGTATGCTTACTTGATAACTGTCGCTTTTGCAGGTGATGCAAAAAAGCCGGTATTTCCGACATCAATCGGTTCAAGAAATCGGTCTCCTCTTTTTTGAGCACGGGTATTTTCAGTACCCAAAAACGGGTCTCGTTCCCGTCTATCTTGATGAAATTGTCCTCATTGTTGCTGCATAGGACGAACTTGCCAAAGAACTCCACTTCCCGTTTATCCTTTCCCTTCGCCTCCAACTTGTTGATATTGGTGGTGCTCAGGTATTTGATACGTTCGGTCAGCTCTTCCTTGTTGAACAGTACTTCGTCTATACAGATGAGCAGCTTGTTCGCCCAGTCCGCATTGAACTGGCTACTAAAACTGTCATTGGTCAGATAGGTCATATTGTTATCGAAGATGGCCTTCAGCCATTTCAGAAAGGTGCTCTTGCCCGTGGAACGTTCCTTGGACACCAAACATAGGATTGGCAATACCTGTACCGGTTTTGTGTACAGTAATTGCAGGTAGTCCAATCCCAGATCATAGTGCTTACCAAAAATATGTTCGATGAAACTCAATGACGTACTGCATTCGCCTTCTTTGGGAATTGTGGGCAAAGGAGAATAGGTGTTATAGAACCCTTTATACTCCTGTTTAAAATCGACGTGGCTAGGGATGCAGGTAAAGCCATCATATTTTGGAACTTTGCTCAGGTAATCCTTGCCATGATCTTGGCGGATGGTCTCTATGTTCCAGTGTACCAGAATCTCATTGAAATGTCCGGCGATGGTCGGTGCCTGCACCAATTTATAGTACGAAGTGCCCACTCGTAAGTATGGTACTGTTTTCATAGAATAACGTTTTGAACACCAAGAGGATTCCCAAGATGTAGTTGTGAGTTGATAAAAAATTCAGAAATGGTATCGCCAGCTATTACCTAACGAACGGGCTCCGCTATCACTTCGATTTCCGGTATGGGTTTTCGTTCGTTTTGGAGTAGCCAATTGACGATCTTCTTCTTTTCGAAAAAAATCAGTTTTCCGTTGGGTTTTGAGTGGGGAATATTTCCCGCAGCGGTAAGTTTGTACAGATAGCTCCTGGATATCCCTGTATAGTCACAGGTTTCCTCAAAGGTCAGTACCTCTTTATTGGCAATCAACAGTTTTTCCAAACGGTCTAGCCGTTCGAGTATTAAAAAATTGTCCATTTTGTTTCTTTTTAGGGTTACGAAATGAACAAAAGCGCTTTTGTTTTCTTTCAATATTGCTATTGGATAAATGTATGAAAATAGGCAAACGGAGAAGTAGGAAAAAACAAATAGTTATTCACAAATAACTGATATACAACAAATTAAATTAAATATTGCCAAACTAGATAGTGCTAATGGACCGGAAGTTTTATTTGGTTTCATTTGATGCCAAAGGACACCAATCTAAATAAGGGTTTAGTTTGGGGTTTAGCAGAAAATTGTGGGTTATCAACAATGGGAACAGCAAAAACAAGAAAATAATAGCTTTAGAAAGGCAGGTTTTAAGATTTGGGTTATCTAAATCATGGTTCGATATTTTGTTACTGCGTGAAGAAAGATTGGCATTCTATGTAAAAATACTGTTTCAAAAAACCTTCCTTTTACAAAACTGTTGGCATAGAGGAGCTTTGCAACACAGTTGCATGTATTTCTTGCTATCTTCGCAAAGTGAAAATAATCGCAGTCATACTATCCTTATATTTTTTGGCACTCAACTTAGTGCCTTGCGGCGATGATGCTCAAATTTCCGATTCGGAAACAACCGAGTTTCAAGTGGGTTTGGACCATAATCAAAATCACGGCGATTGTGAACTTTGCTCACCTTTTTGTCAATGCCATTGCTGTCATTCGCACACCATTGTCTTTGATTTGGACATCTATGAGCCTATCGAACCTATGGTCATGCAAGAAAGTTTTTCCCATTTTGAAAGCGTAAGCGAAGACCCGGTATTTACCCTCTTTCAACCTCCGAAGATTATTGGCTAATTACATATGCGATGACATCATCGCCCTCCAAAAAAAATTAGTCAATTAAATTCAAATTACAATGAATAAATATGCAATAAGCCTTTGGCTTATGCTCATTTGCTGTGCATTCGGTTATGCGCAGAATACGCTGAAAATCAATATTTTTACAGCAGAAGAAAAAGAACCTTTATTCGGGGCGACCATTTTCATTGTGAGCCTGAACAAGGGAGTTACCACCGATTTTGATGGTATAGCCCTATTGGAGGATGTACCCGATGGTCAATACAATCTCCAAATCTCGTACTTGGGCTTCGAGACTTTGGAAACCAATATTGTTGTACCTACGGGAGACGATTTGGTATTTTATCTGAAGGAAAGTGCAAACGCCTTGGATGAAGTGGTAGTACAGTCCTCAAGAAGCACTCGAACCATACAAAGGATACCCACCCGAATAGAGTATGTCGGGGTTGAGGAATTAGGGGAAAAAGCGATAATGAACCCAACGAATATTTCCATGGTACTCCGTGAAAGTACGGGAATCCAGATGCAACAGACCTCGTTGAGTAGTGCCAACACCAATATTCGGATACAAGGTTTGGACGGTCGTTACACCCAGCTCCTTCGAGATGGTTTTCCCCTCTACGGAGGTTTTTCAAGCGGTTTGAGTATTCTACAAATACCACCGTTAGATTTGAGACAGTTTGAAATTACAAAGGGAAGTTCTTCCACATTGTACGGTGGTGGAGCCATAGCAGGTTTGGTCAATATGGTTTCCAAGACTCCAAACGAAGAACCTGAACTGGATATCATGCTTACCCAGACCCAGGCATTGGGAAGCACGGCCAATGTTTTCTATAGTGAACGTAATGATAAATGGGGATGGACACTTTACGGCTCTGGTCATTTACAAAAAGCTTTTGACCCTGAAGATGATGGATTTAGTAACCTTCCTCGTACCCGTTCCTTAAGTTTCAACCCCAAATTGTTCTATTATCCTTCTGAAAAAACTACGGTGTGGTTTGGTGTCAACGGAACCTACGATGATAGAAAAGGAGGTGATATTACTAAGATTGAAGAGGGTGAAAATGGAATTCATCAGTATACCGAAGAAAACCTGTCAAAGCGAATCAGTACACAAGCTGTTTTCGAAACCCATATGGATTCGACCCAATCCATTTCGATCAAGAACAGCGTTGCGTTTTTTGATAGAAGTCTTGAAATCCCTGACCTTTCTTTCAAAGGAACGCAATGGAACACTTTTTCGGAGGCTACATATCAGAAACAGGGCTTAACATCAGATTGGGTCTTGGGAGCCAACCTTTACACTACTTCTTTTTATGAAATGGAGAATCCCGTTGAACGTGATCAACGCGATATTACATACGGACTATTTCTAAATAGCATCCATGATCTTTCGGACCGATGGATTCTTGAAACAGGTGTTCGAACGGATTATGCTGAGGATTGGGGATTCTTTCCACTCCCAAGGGTCTCCTTGCTTTACAAATCAAACACTAGTTTTTCAAGTAGGCTCGGTGGTGGACTAGGGTATAAAATCCCTGATATTTTTACGGAAGAAGCAGAGTTCATCAATTTCAAGGATGTACTTCCCATTGATAGGGAAACTATGAAAGCCGAACGGTCGTACGGTCTGAACCTTGATTTTAACTATCAAACGCGATTATCTGACGAGCTGGGCTTTTCTATCAATCAATTGTTTTATTTGACCGCTATCAGAAATGGCCTATTGCTCAACTCTTTGGGTAATGGTTTGTTCCAGTTTGAAAATGCAACAGGGGAAATCTTGAGCAAAGGCTCAGAGACGAATATCAAATTCAATTTCAGGGATTTTCGATGGTTTTTAAATTACGCGCTTATCGACGCGAGATTGAATTATTTACCTGGCAATCCTCAAAAACCTTTGACCGCCAAGCATAATGCGGGAAGTATTTTAATGTATGAATCCGAAAAATGGCGTATTGGGTATGAGACCTATTACACAGGAAAACAATTACTATCAAATGGAACGGAAACTACTGATTTCGTAACCATGGGGCTCTTGTTGATGCGCAACTTTAAATGGGGAAGCACATTCATTAATTTTGAAAATTTCACGGACAGGAGGCAGAGCCGTTTTTCACCTTTGGTATTGCCCCCACACGAAAACCCTACCTTTCCAGAAATCTATGCCCCCACGGACGGATTTATCTTTAGCGTAGGCCTTATTTTTAAACCATTTGGAAACGAAGACAACGATTAATTGAAAATACAATGATACAAGCAGATAAATTTATGGAAGAAAAAGGGGTTCGCCCTACGGCAATGCGTTTGTTGGTCTTCCGGTTCTTGGCGGAAAGCAAAGCTGCGAAAACGCTATCGGATATTGAAAACACATTTGCAAAGGCGGATAGGACCACTTTGTATAGAACCCTCAAAACCTTTGAGGATAAAGCGATAGTACATCAGATAGATGATGGTACGGGCATGACCAAATATGCACTATGTGAAGAAGGCTGTAATTGCGAACTCGAACAGGATTTGCACCTTCATTTCCATTGTAACAACTGTAAGGAGACGGTCTGTCTTACGGAACATAAAATTCCATATATCAATCTTCCGGACGGTTACGTTGCAGAAGATGCGAATTTGGTATTGAAGGGAATCTGTGACAAATGTAGCGGACAATAAATGCACTTCTGTTGCATGGTTCCATAATGTACCTTGCATTAAAAAAGTAGTAATCCATGAAATTCAACACAACTATACCAAGCGGACTCAAAGGACATTACTTAAAAGAGATTGAACTGTATCGTTCATGCCTTCAAAAGAATGATTTAACAAGGGCATGGCATCATCTTGAACGTTCGCATGTTTTGGGGCAATCTTTTCCTTTGGAGCATACATATTCCCATTGGCTGATGCTTAAATTTGGTTTCAGACAGAGAAACCTAATAGAAGTCTTGGGACAACTACTTCGGTTGCTCGTTGGCGGTTGGAAATCGTTCATTGACCATGTTCCGCTTGGAAATACAGGTGGAAGTAATGTGCCACCTATGAAGATGATGGAAATACCACCAGACTTAACTCTTATTTTGAATAATCACGGAAAAGGTCAATGAAAAAGCTAAACATAAGAGACCTTGATACCCAAGAACATTTAGGGGAGCACAGTCATGATGACGGACACAATCACAGCAGTCCAGAAGAAGCATCCAATTTCAGAACGTATCTGCCTGCGATTTTCAGCTTCGTAATGCTAATGATAGGTATTGCGGTTGATTATTTCGATGCTATTCCTTTTTTCAAGGGATGGGTCAGAATTGTTTGGTACACGATAGCTTACATTCCAGTAGGGTTTCCAGTAATCAAGGAAGGATGGAATAGTATCAAAAATGGAGATTTCTTTACGGAATTTTTACTGATGTCCATTGCCACTTTGGGAGCTTTTGCGATAGGCGAATATCCCGAAGGCGTGGCCGTAATGTTATTCTATGCTGTAGGCGAATTATTCCAACAAGCAGCCGTTAATCGGGCGAAAGGGAACATCAAGGCATTATTAGATGTACGACCTAATGAAGCTCTGGTATCCCGCAATGGCGACTTCATTTCTGTTCATCCTGAAACTGTAGCGATAGGCGAAAAAATTCAAGTACGTGTGGGCGAGAAAGTACCTCTAGATGGAATTCTACTTTCAGATAAAGGTTCTTTTAATACTGCAGCCCTTACGGGAGAAAGCAAACCCGATACCCTCCAGAAAGGCGCATCTGTGTTTGCTGGAAGTATTAATCTCGATGGGGTAATAGAATTGGAAACTTCGAAAGAGTTCAAGGACAGTTCCATTGCGCGTATTCTCGATATGGTTCAAAATGCAACCGCTCGCAAATCTAAAACCGAACTTTTCATTAGAAAATTTGCTCGTGTTTATACACCTATCGTTGTTTTTCTCGCTATAGGTCTAACGTTGCTTCCCTATTTCTTTGTTGATGATTATGTATTAAGAGATTGGCTTTATAGGGCTTTGATATTCCTTGTGATTTCCTGTCCCTGTGCATTGGTCATTTCTATTCCTTTGGGTTATTTCGGTGGTTTGGGTGCAGCGTCCCGAAACGGTATCCTTTTCAAGGGCGCGTCCTTTCTCGATGCAATGACAAAGGTAAATACCGTAGTGATGGACAAAACAGGAACCGTTACCAAAGGTGTCTTTAAAATCAAGGAAGTGGTAAATAGTTCCACTTTCCCTGAGACGGAATTTATGCAATACCTGATGGCTATGGAAGAACAATCCAACCATCCGATTGCAAAAGCAATTTTGGAATATAAAGCCGAAGGTGCGGATTTTGAAGCGACTGATGTCTCAGAAGTTGCTGGAAAGGGATTGAAAGGAACTGTTAATGGGAAAACAGTTTTGGTTGGCAACAAAGCCCTAATGGCCTCGAACAATATAGAGGTGCCTTCAGAAACGGATAATATCATAGAATCAATTGTAATGGTCGCCATTGAAGGAAAATTTGCGGGTTACGTTACTATAGCAGACGAGTTGAAAGAAGATGCCCATCAAGCCATCAAACAAATTAGGGAATCGGGAATTTCCAAAATCATTATGCTTTCTGGGGATAAAGATTCCATTACCCAAAAAGTCGCCAAAGAATTAGGTGTCGATTGGGCAAAGGGTGGCTTATTACCTGAAGATAAACTCAATGAAGTAGAAAAGCTCAAAGAGCAACCAGATACAAAGGTTGCCTTTATAGGCGATGGTATCAACGATGCTCCCGTTTTAGCGGCAAGCGGCGTAGGTATAGCAATGGGGGGCTTAGGAAGTGATGTGGCTATTGAAACAGCTGACGTTATCATTCAAAATGACCAACCATCAAAGATTGCACGGGCAATTAAAATAGGTCGCTCAACAAGAAGTATCGTATGGCAGAATATTGCCTTAGCTTTTGGAGTTAAAATCATAGTACTTATTTTGGGTGCAGGTGGTCTCGCAACAATGTGGGAAGCTGTTTTTGCCGATGTGGGTGTGGCATTACTTGCAATTCTCAACGCGGTGCGATTGCAGAAGATGAAGTGGAATTAAATGTAAAGTATTGTTAAAGGGTACAACAAATTGTAATATTTCGTAGTTTTGTTTAACGAATGAAAGAAACACTACATAAAATCACCTCTACTTTAATGGCACTTATTGTGCTATTATCCACATTGTCTTTCTCTGTGGATATGCATTACTGTGGTGACCATTTGGTAGATTTCAGTATGTTCGACAAGGTAGACACCTGCATGATGAAAGCAGAAAAGTCGAAAGACTCTAATTCCTGTGAAGTTATGGAAATGGAGACCGAGACAAGCTGTTGTTCCGATATAGAAGTTACAATTGAGGGTCAAGATGATTTAAAAATCTCATTCGACAACCTTACTTTTGAACAGCAACAATTTGTTTATTCTTTTGCTTATTCCTTTATAAATCTCTTTGATGCGGTAGACGAAAATATAACTCCGTTTAGAGACTATGTCCCGCCTCCACTATTACGGGATGTTCAAATTTTAGACCAGACTTTCCTTATTTGATTATTAGACAGTATTAAGTGTGCCCTACGATAACTATCGTTTAGGGCTCAATTTGTTGTGTTTGTTTTTCTGTTTTCTAGAATTTCAAATCTTTCATAACTGTTTAATTATCAAATCACATGCTTAATAAAGCTATCAAATTCCTTATCGAGAACAAACTCGTTGCAGTATTAATGCTCGCCTTATTTGTAGGTTGGGGTATCGTAAATGCACCGTTTGGTTGGAATACAGGCTTTCTGCCTTCAAACCCCGTGGCCGTAGATGCTATTCCGGATATTGGTGAAAACCAACAAATTGTTTTTACGAAATGGGAAGGCCGTTCTCCACAAGACATTGAGGACCAGATTACGTATCCGTTAACCACTTCTTTGCTCGGTATACCAGGGGTAAAAACTATCCGTAGTTCTTCTATGTTCGGTTTTTCGAGCATCTATATCATTTTTGAGGAAGACATCGAGTTCTATTGGTCACGTAGTCGGATTTTAGAAAAGCTAAATTCATTGCCGGCTAATCTATTGCCAGAAGGTTTAAACCCAGCCCTGGGGCCTGATGCGACAGGATTGGGTCAAATCTATTGGTACACTTTAGAAGGGCGTGATGAAAATGGAATTGTAACTGGTGGATGGGATTTACAGGAACTACGCAGCATTCAAGACTACTATGTGAAATATGCGCTTTCAGGTGCTAGTGGTGTCTCGGAGGTCGCCTCTATTGGTGGTTATGTACAGGAATATCAAGTTGATGTGAATCCTGAGAAAATGCGCCAATATAAAATAAGTCTAAGCCAAATTGTAAAGGCAGTAAAGGAGAGCAATCAGGATATAGGAGCGCAGACCTTAGAAATAAACCAAGCTGAATATTTAGTTCGCGGATTGGGATATGTCAAGTCTATTGCGGATTTAGAAAATGCAGTTGTTTCTTCTGAAAATTTCACATCCTTACGTATTAAAGATGTAGCCAACGTAACACTTGGCCCTGCAACTAGGCGTGGCATTTTAGATAAAGAAGGAGCAGAAGTTGTTGGTGGTGTCGTTGTTGCTCGCTACGGTGCAAACCCAATGGAAGTCATCACGAATGTAAAGGCACAGATTGATGAGCTTAAAGATGGCCTGCCTTCAAAAGTACTGGCAGATGGCCGTACATCTCAACTTACCGTAGTTCCTTTTTACGACCGTACAGAGCTGATTGAAGAAACACTCGATACACTTAATGAAGCATTGACATTAGAAATTCTAATTACCATTTTGGTAATTATCATAATGGTCTTCAATTTAAGGGCGTCTATCTTAATTTCTGGATTATTACCCGTCGCTGTTTTGATGGTTTTTGTTGCCATGAAAATCTTTAATGTAGATGCGAATATAGTGGCGCTTTCAGGTATCGCCATCGCTATTGGTACCATGGTCGATGTTGGTGTTATTCTAGCCGAAAACATGATACGGCATATGGATGATAAAAAGTTGCGTTTTAGCGAAAACGGAACTGAATACACCACAAATGAAATTATCTATAATGCCACGTCTGAAGTTTCTGGAGCAATCTTAACTGCAGTCCTAACTACCATTATAAGTTTTGTGCCAGTATTTACGATGATTGGTGCAGAAGGAAAGCTATTCCGTCCCCTTGCTTTTACTAAAACAATGGCACTTTCGGCTTCATTGGTTATCGCCTTGTTCATAATCCCACCATTGGCGGCATATTTATTTAGAAAGCAGAACATAAAATCTTCGTTTAGCTATGTACTTCAAATTTCGCTTTTAGTATTGGGAGCAATCGCAATGTTTTCAGGCTATTGGTTAGGGATTGTTTTGATTGCTTTTGGTGTAACGGGACTTTTAAATTTAAGGGGTAATCTTAACAAGAAGAAAGTAAATCTGATTAACATTATTATATCGTCAACTGCTATAATATTTATGCTAGCAGAATATTGGAGACCCTTAGGCTTTGATAGAAGTGTATTTGTCAACCTGATTTTTGTAGCGTTAATTTGCTTTGGAGTTCTAGGGATATTTTCTGTACTGAGAAGGTATTATGGTCAGATTTTGGAATGGGCATTAGCGAATAAACTCTTGTTCCTAATCATTCCTGCAACAGTACTTATTTCTGGTGTCTGGATTATGAACAACACCGGAAAGGAATTTATGCCATCCCTAAACGAAGGCTCGTTCCTTTTAATGCCCACCTCTTTACCTCACGCTGGTGTAGAAGAAAACAAACGGGTATTGCAACAACTGGATATGGCAGTTGCTACTATTCCAGAAATAGAAACGGTGGTTGGTAAATCTGGCAGAACAGAATCCGCACTCGACCCGGCACCGCTATCCATGTATGAAAATATGATTCAGTATAAATCTGAATACATGCATAATACAAAAGGTAAAAAGCAACGCTATAAAATAAATGACGACGGGCTTTTTGTGCTGAAAGATGGTAATCTTGTTATCAACCCAAATACGGATATAGATAGTGAAAATTCGAGTTACGATGCATCAAGATTAAGAGACCCATTTGCTATTCATTCGAAGCATTTGGTTGAAGATGACGATGGCGAATTCTACCGTAACTGGCGACCAGAAATTAATAACCCAGATGATATATGGAATGAAATAGTTAAGGTGACCAAATTACCAGGGGTAACTTCCGCACCGAAATTACAACCCATTGAAACCCGATTGGTAATGCTACAAACAGGAATGCGAGCACCTATGGGAATCAAGGTTAAAGGGCAAGATTTAGCCCAAATAGAGGCCTTTGGTTTACAGTTAGAAGGTATTCTGAAACAAGCCGAAGGTGTTAAGGAGCAGGCTGTTTTTGCAGACCGTATTGTGGGTAAACCTTACTTATTAATTGATATCAAACGAGAGCAACTAGCGCGATATGGAATATCCATTATGGATGTTCAGCAAGTTCTAAAAGTAGCTGTTGGCGGAATGCCTTTGACGCAGACAGTTGAAGGTCGTGAGCGTTATGGAGTTCGTGTGCGTTACCCAAGAGAATTACGTGGGAATGAAGAAGACCTTAAAAACATTTATGTTCCTGTAGAAAAGGGAAGTCCCGTGCCATTGGGCGAACTCGTTGACATACGTTACGAACAAGGTCCACAAGTGATTAAAAGTGAAGATACCTTCCTAATCGGATATGTACTATTCGATAAGCTTGACGGTTTTGCTGAAGTAGATGTCGTAGAAAATGCTCAGGCTTTAATCAAGGCAAAAATCGCTGCAGGGGAATTAACCGTACCTAAAGGAATCAGTTATCAATTTACTGGAACCTATGAAAATCAGTTGCGAGCTGAGAAAACACTTTCAGTTGTAGTTCCGTTGGCACTAGCAATCATTTTCTTGATTTTGTATTTCCAGTTCAAATCTTTTTCTACTTCACTTATGGTCTTTACAGGAATAACGGTGGCTTTTGCAGGTGGTTTCATTATGATTTGGTTGTATGGTCAAGACTGGTTCTTCAATTTCAACCTGTTCGGAGAGAACATGCGTGACCTATTCAATATGAAAACCATCAATCTGAGTGTGGCGGTATGGGTCGGGTTTATTGCACTATTTGGTATTGCTACCGATGACGGAGTAGTAATGGCAACCTACCTCACACAAACCTTTGACCGCGATAAACCAACAGATAAAAAGGGTATCAGGCATTCAGCATTAGAAGCTGCGAAAAAGCGAATACGTCCTTGTCTGATGACCACGGTAACTACAATTCTTGCCTTACTTCCCGTATTGACATCCACAGGAAAGGGGAGTGATATTATGATACCAATGGCCATCCCAATTTTTGGGGGAATGGTGATTGATATTACCTCCTATTTCATTGTACCGGTATTGTACAGTTGGAAGGAAGAATTCAAACTAAAAAGAGCAAACTAATGAGAAATATAAATATGGTTATCTGTCTTTTGTTTGTTTCCGCTTTTGCGAAAGCGCAACAATTACAATCATTTATTAGCGAGGCGGTAGCTAATAGCCCTGAGATTAAGGCGTACAATCTTCGTCATAACATAGCTGAAGAAAAAGTAAACGAAGCCGACTGGATTCCGAATACAGAATTCAGCGCAGGCTATTTTGTGAGTGAACCTGAAACTAGAACAGGTGCGCAACGTGCTCGATTTTCGGCGAGACAAATGTTGCCTTGGTTCGGTACGATTACGGCTAGAGAAAATTACGCGAGCGCAATGGCAGATTCAGAATATGTAGAAGTCGTGATTGCAAGACGTAAACTGGCACTTGCGGTTTCTCAATCCTATTATAGACTCTATAGTATAAAGGAGAAACAAAAAGTACTTGATGAGAATATTCAGTTATTAAAAAACTATGAAAAACTGGCACTTACTTCTGTAGAAGTTGGAAAGGCATCTGCAGTAGACGTATTACGGTTGCAGATTAGACAAAATGAGTTGCAGCAGCAAAAAGAAGTATTAGATGAAGGGTATTTAGGCGAGCAAACATCCCTTAATAAATTTCTTAATCGAGATGGGAACACAGAAGTAGTTATTCTTGAAAAATTAATGCTCCCACATGAAGATGGCGTGTTTGCTGAGGATGCTTTAACACTTAATCCGGAATTGCTCAAATATGACAAACTCTATGAATCCGTAGTACAATCAGAAGAATTAAATCAAGCAGAACGCAATCCTATGATTGGCTTTGGATTGGATTATGTGCCAGTTTCCGAGCGACCTGATATGAGTTTTAGTGATAATGGTAAGGATATTTTTATGCCCATGGTCTCTGTTTCTGTACCCCTTTTCAATAATAAGTACAAGTCTACTTCAAAACAGAACGAACTGAGACAGCTTGAAATAACATCTCAAAAAGACAAACGCCAGAATGTTTTAGAGTCTGCTTTTGCTCAAGCGATATCACAACGCAATCAGGCTAGGATTAAATACAATACACAAGAGAAAAACTTGAAGCAGGCTAATGATGCGGAAGAAATCCTAATTAAGAATTATGAGACCGGTACTATCGATTTTAATGATGTACTCGATATTCAAGAACTACAATTAAAGTTTCAAATCAATCAGATAAGTGCCATCACAACTTACTATGCCCAAAGTGCAGTAGTCAATTATTTAATAACTCAATAAACACAAAAAAATGAAAAAATTCAGAACAATTTTAGGAGCAATGTTAGTAATAGCCTCAATTGCAATGGTCTCCTGTAAGGACAATAAAAAAGAGGTGATAACGGAAACAAACGCCGAGAACCAAGGTAAGGAATATACTTCGGCTTATGTATGCCCTATGCATTGCGAAGATAGTGGTAGCGATAAAGAAGGAAAATGTGGTACCTGCGGAATGACACTAGTAAAAAACGAAGACCATAAATCAAACGGTCATAAGCACGAATAAATTTTGTTAAAAGTATATCAGATGAAACACACCTTTCACATAGACGGTATGACCTGTAACGGTTGCCGTAATCACGTAGAGCGAACACTTTCTAAAGTGGAAGGTGTGACTAATGTTTCGGTAGATTTAGAGAAAGCAGAAGCAACTATCGAAATGGATTCACACATTGCTATTGAGACTTTTCAGAAAACGATGAAGAATGATGGCGGTGCATACAGCATTCATAAGCTTGGAGAGCATCATAAAACAACGGAGTCAAAAAAGGAAAAGTCCGTGGGCAAAGGAACAGGAACGTTTTATTGCCCAATGCATTGTGAGGGCGATAAGACCTACGATAAACCTGGCGATTGCCTTGTGTGCGGAATGGATTTAGTACCAATGCAGCCAGACCTTTCTTCAGAAGAGAAGACCTATAAAAAGTTACTCAAGAAATTCTGGATAGCTGTAGCTTTTATGCTGCCTATCTTCATAATCGCAATGAGTGAGATGATTCCTCACAATCCATTATACGATATAATGGAACAAAAATCGTGGAATTGGATTCAGTTTGCACTTTCTATCCCAGTCGTATTCTATGCAACTTGGATGTTCTTTGAACGTGCCTTTAAAAGTATAAAAACATGGAATCTCAATATGTTTACGCTGATTGGTATCGGTGCAGGTGTAGCTTGGCTATTTAGTGTTTTTGGGATGTTGTTTCCTGATTTCTTTCCTGAGCAATTCAAGACCGAATCAGAAGCCGTACATGTTTATTTTGAAGCTGCAACGGTAATACTTACTCTCGTATTAATGGGTCAGGTTTTAGAAGCTAGAGCACATAGTAGAACCAATTCAGCCCTAAAAGAATTATTGAAATTGGCACCTAATAAAGCAATACGAGTTGTTGATGGATATGAAGAAGAGGTTTCGATAGACCAAATTCAAAAAGGCGATGTACTACGTGTTAAACCAGGCGATAAAATTCCTGTGGATGGTTCAATTACAGAAGGTCATACAACAGTAGATGAATCTATGATTTCGGGCGAACCTATCCCTATGAACAAAGCTGAAGATGATAAAGTAAGTAGCGGAACTATCAACGGCAATCAATCCTTTTTAATGAAAGCCGAAAAAGTAGGTAGTGATACTTTGCTCTCCCAAATCATACATATGGTAAACGATGCTAGTCGTAGTCGTGCACCTATTCAGAACCTAGCAGATACTGTTTCAGGCTATTTTGTGCCTGTAGTAGTAATTATAGCTTTAATAACCTTTGG
Organism: Maribacter polysiphoniae; assembly: GCF_003148665.1. Classification (GTDB taxonomy): domain Bacteria; phylum Bacteroidota; class Bacteroidia; order Flavobacteriales; family Flavobacteriaceae; genus Maribacter_A; species Maribacter_A polysiphoniae. The sequence continues at coordinate 444,392 of NZ_QGGQ01000001.1, forward strand.
TGTTTGGGCGATTTGGGGTCCACAACCAGCATATGTATATGCGCTTGTAAATGCGATTGCAGTATTGATTATAGCTTGTCCTTGTGCTTTAGGGTTGGCAACACCTATGTCAGTAATGGTAGGCGTCGGTAAAGGGGCGCAGAACGGTGTTCTAATTAAGAATGCCGAAGCCTTAGAGAAAATGGACAAGGTAGATACTTTGATAGTTGATAAGACAGGAACGATAACAGAAGGAAAACCAACTGTTGAAAAAATGGGGTCGTTCAATGATTTATTTTCTGAAATTGAGATAACGCAACTTATAGCTTCCTTGAACAGTTCTAGCGAACATCCACTGGCCGAAGCTACCGTCAAGTATGGGAAAGAACAAAAAATAGAAATTCGTAAAGTGGATGGTTTTAGTGCCGTTACGGGAAAAGGAGTCGAAGGAAAAGTAGATGGTAAAAAGCTGGACTTAGGAAATGCCAAAATGATGGAGTATGCCAATGCAGCTAGATCATCAGCAATGGAAGCCGAAGCGCAATCATTTCAAAAACAAGGAAAAACCGTTTCCTATCTGGCAGTAGATGGCCATGTGTCTGGTTATGTAGTGATACGCGATAAAATAAAAGGTACAAGTGCCAAAGCCATTGCAGCACTTCAAAATAGAGGAATTTCAGTAATAATGCTTACTGGCGATAATCACGATACTGCACAAGCCGTTGCCACCGAACTCAACTTAGCAAACTTCAAGGCTGGAATGTTACCAGAAAATAAATTGGAAGAGGTAAAGAAACTACAAGACGAAGGTCATGTCGTAGCAATGGCAGGAGATGGAATCAATGATGCCCCAGCCCTCGCAAAAAGTGACGTAGGTATCGCAATGGGTACGGGAACAGATGTTGCAATTGAGAGTGCAATGATTACCCTAATAAAAGGGGATTTACATGGTATTGTAAAAGCAAGAAATTTAAGTGATAAAGTAATGCGGAATATAAAACAAAATCTATTTTTCGCTTTGATATATAACACTCTAGGTATACCCATAGCGGCAGGGGTTTTATTTCCTGTTTTTGGAATTCTCTTATCACCAATGATTGCCGCATTAGCAATGAGTTTTAGTTCAGTTTCGGTAATTGTAAATGCACTCAGACTCAAAACAAAATCAATTAATTAATTAGTTATGAAAAAGAACATCTTATATCTCAGTATTGCAGTAATTATTGGACTAATAGGAGGTTACTTAATATTCGGCAATAGCTCGGATTCAAGCAATCAAAAAATAACAGAAGTCCATGACCATTCTGAGGATTCAACGAATGAAATGTGGACCTGTTCAATGCATCCGCAGATTATGCAGCAAGAACCCGGTGATTGCCCAATTTGTGGTATGGAATTGATTCCTGCAGAGGCAAGTTCTGAAGGTCTATTGGCAAACCAAATTCAGATGACAGAAAATGCAATGGCATTAGCGAATATTGAAACTACCATTGTTGGAAACCTTATGGAAGGTAATGATGATGGGGTAATTTCACTATCTGGTAAAATTGCTACAAATGAGGAAAACAATGCTATTCAAGCAAGTTATTTTGATGGTCGTTTGGAGAAATTAAATGTAAGCTTTGAAGGGCAAGTAGTAAAAAGAGGGCAATTATTAGCAACAATCTATTCACCTAATCTTGTAGCTGCTCAACAGGAATTAATTACAGCGACTTCTTTAAAACAATCTCAACCGGCTTTATATAAAGCTGTTCGTAATAAGTTGAAACTATGGAAGCTTTCTGCAAGTCAAATCGACAATATAGAGTCAACGGGAGAAGTACGTGAAAACTTCCCCTTATACGCAACGGTTTCAGGAACAGTAGCGATGGTAATGGCGGCAGAAGGTGATTATTTAAAACAAGGTCAGCCTATTCTAAAAGTAAGTAACCTTAATTCAGTTTGGGCAGAATTTGATGCTTATGAAAATCAAATTTCACAGTTTAAAAAAGGGCAGAAAATAAAGGTTGCCACTAGCGCATATCCTAAAAAGGAATTTGATGCGGTCATATCATTTATTGACCCTGTGTTGAATAGTAGTACAAGAACTGTGACGGTGCGCTCAACCTTAAAAAACAATGAAAATTTATTCAAGCCTGGGATGTTTGTTTCTGGAAAGATAAAAGGCACAGCCCAATCTGCGGAAGAATCATTGAATATTCCAGCAAGTGCTGTATTATGGACGGGGGAACGCTCTTTGGTATATGTAAAACCAAATCCAAATAGGCCTGTTTTTGAAATGCGAGAAGTTACTGTTGGTCTTCGTAACGGAGATAATTTTACGGTTGTTTCAGGATTGGAAAATGGAGAGGAAATTGTAACCAATGGTACATTTACTGTAGATGCAGCGGCGCAATTACAGGGCAAGAAGTCAATGATGAACAAGTCTGGTGAGAAAACAATGACGGGTCACGAAGGTCATTTAGGAATGCAAGGAGATTCAGAAAATAAATCTGATGCTATTTCAACAATGAAAATGAAACTACCAATGGCATTTCAAACAGCTTTTCAAGCTGCATTAAAACCGTATTTTAAAATGGGGGATGCCTTTGTAGCAAGTGATGCGAGTCAAGTATCTGCTTTAGCAAAAACGGTATTAGCAAAAATGAAAGCGATAGAAGTGGGTGGTTTGGGCAAAATGGAAAAGTCTCATTTATCGAAAAGCATTGCAATGTTAGATGCAATTTCATCTAGTTCTGATTTAGAAAAACAAAGAGCTCAATTGGTTGTTTTAAATGAAAATACTGTGGCCCTTGCAATGAATATCAAATCACCTACAGAAACATTGTATGTTCAAAAATGTCCTATGGCCAATGGCAACAAAGGTGCAATTTGGTTAAGCACCGAAAAAGAAATCAAAAATCCATATTATGGGGATGATATGTTGACCTGTGGTAGTGTAATTGATAGTTTGAAATAAAAGGAATTTCTGTTGATAAACTTTTAGAGTTAATAAAGAATTTGACCATACAATTATGGTCTAGTTTTAAGAGAAAATCTTAATCCCCAAAGATGAAGAGGCTATGCCTCAATCAATATCCACTTATTTGCAAAATGGCGAAAATGCTTATGAAGGAGTTATTGAATTACAAGTTTTGAACTACAATTCGATTTCTATTATTTAACTCTTACACAAAATATCAATTTTTATTAATGTAAGGTCCTTTAAAACGGCCGTTTCGTAGGACACTTTTACAAAATGAAAACTCTTTTCTAAAAGATTCCCATTCTTGATCTCTTTTAGTATTCTCGTTAATTAACCTTTTGTAGGACATAAATTCCTTTATCTAATACTGAAGTTAAAGTATCTATTGGATGTGATACTTTTTCAAAAAAATATTCTGTAAAGGGTAAAGAAGTATTAAAATAGAACAATTTGTATCAAACAATACCAAGCTTAATTTAAAACCTGTTTGCGTGCAAATTGCGTGCAAATAAAAAAGGCTTCAAAAGGTAAAAACCCTTGAAGCCCTACAAAACTTGGTGGAGAATACCGGAGTCGAACCGGTGACCTCTTGCCTGCCAGGCAAGCGCTCTAGCCAGCTGAGCTAATCCCCCATGGCTTTAAGACGTCAAAGGAAATACTTTTTGTTCAAGTATCAAAATAGTATATTCGTTTTCTTTAACGGGTTCTAATAAAAAAAACAAAAATATGTCAAATTTAAGAGGAAAAGTAGCTTATATCACGGGTGGTTCCAAAGGAATAGGGTTCAGCGTGGCCAAAACATTGTTGGATGCGGGAATGAAAGTGGCCATTAGTGGTAGAAATATGGAAACAGTTGAATCCGCGGCCAAACAATTGAATGATGGGAATAACGTCCTTGCCTTACAATCCGATGTGTCCCAACTTGGGGATGAGCAGCGCGCTGTAAAGGAAATTTTGGATACGTGGGGGCAATTGGATGTTGTTTTGGCCAATGCGGGCGTAGGGCATTTTGCGCCTGTGGATGAGATGTCGGAGGATCAGTGGAACAGTATGATCAATACCAACTTATCCGGTGTGTTCCATACCTTAAAAGCCTCTGTGGAGGCCCTAAAGGAGTCTAAAGGGTATTATATGACCTTGGCGAGTTTGGCAGGAACGAATTTCTTTGCCAATGGAGCGGGCTACAACGCAACAAAGTTTGGTGTTGTGGGCTTTACACAAGCGGTGATGCTCGATCTGCGAAAATATGATATCAAAGTTTCTACCATAATGCCGGGATCCGTGGCTACCCATTTTAACAATAATGAGCCTTCGGATAAGGATGCGTGGAAAATACAGCCTGAGGATATTGGAAAATTGGTATTGGATCTATTAAAAATGCATCCACGTACGCTGCCAAGCAAAATAGAGGTAAGACCGACAAGGCCCGACAAAAAGTAATGTCATACTTCTTTTTCGATAAAGGGGATGTTGGGATTACAGATTTCCAGGACAAGTCGTTTTAATTCCTTGGTGAAATCGGAAAGGGTGTCGGGGGTAATGGCAATGTTTTTACCGGATCTGCTGTTTTTACTCGATTTTACCGCGAAATTCAATAATCCGGCACTAAGGTTCTTAAAGGAAATGATGCCAGCCTCAATCTCGTAGTCTTTTTTTCCTTCGGTGTACATCAAGGCATAACATAACAATTGGAAGGCCTTGCTGTATTTGTAATCTTCGGTAAGTATGGTCCAGTCAAATATTTCTACTTGATTGGCCAATACTTTACCGGATTTATAATCGATGATACGGAGTCTACCATCAATTTCGTCAATGCGATCCAATTTGCCTTTGAGATGTACTGGAAATCCCACTTCGGTAAAGCTCAAGGCGATTTCCATTTTTTGTTCCAGGCCAAGGATTTTGATCGCGTGATTTTCGCTTTCGCGGATCTCATAGTCGATAAAAGACTGTATGTATTTGAGAATAACATTGTATGCGATGAGGTTCTTGCCACGTAGCACTTCTATAGCGGCATACGACTTTGCGAAATGGTGTTGTACCAAGCCTTCTATTTGGCCTTTCATTTTTGTCAGAAGCTCTTTGTTCAAAAATTTACCGATCAGGGGGGTATAAAGGTCCTCCAAAGTGTCGTGGATAATAGTACCGAAAGTATTGGCGGCTACCGTTTCCTCAACTTCGGGAAGGTCATTGATCTTTAAAAGGTTCTGTTTATAAAAATCCAAGGGGTTTCTGATATAGTTACTTAGGGAGGAGGGGGAGAAACCTTTAAGGGCATGCCCTTGTATAAGCTGCAGTAACGCTTGATCCTTTTGAATACGGATTTCCTTTTCAGGTTCCACCTTTATATCCGGTATGGCAACATATTCGGTAATGTTGTTTTTAATATTTTCATCGGTTAATAGTTGTGTAATAAGGCGACTTCTTTCACCACCTTCCAATACATCGGGTTCTGTGTTGTAAATGAGGTAAATGTGTTTGGCACGCTGTAATAGGCGATAGAAATGATAGGTATAGACGGCGTCCTTTTCTTTAAACGTGGGAAGACCGAAATTTCTTTTTAAATCGAAGGGGATGAATGAGTTGTTCGATTTTCCAGCCGGAAGGATCCCCTCATTGACAGAAGAGAGTATGACGGTTTCAAAGTCGAGGTTTCTACTTTCGAGCATTCCCATAATCTGTAATCCTTCAATGGGATCACCTTTAAAATCAAGCGTTTCCATGGATACCAATTCCTGAAAAAGGGTTTGTAACGATTTCAGGTCGTTTATGAACTCGTGCTCTTCGAGTATCATGGCAATTTGATTAAAGATGCCATAAAAACGATACAATTCTTCCAATGCCAGTGAATTGTTATTGTTTTGGAGCTTGGTCTTTAAAATGGCCGTGATCTCTAGACAATGTCTTATGAATTCAATGGGGGAAGGAATAGGCTCGTAAAACAAGGTACCCAAAAAAGGGTGATCAATTTTTATGAGGGATAACAACTGGTGTCGGGTTAAAAAAGAGAGATTGTGTGTTGTTATTTCTTGTACTAAAACCTCGGATAGGGCGATATGATCATCATTTAACAATAAATGGGTGTACGGGTCGGAAAGGAATGACAAAATATTCTTGTAGTACCAGCCATGGGGTTGTTTATGTACGTAAAGATCAAAGAATTGGTTAAAGAAATTTTTAAATGAAGTCTTGTCCAACGGGAAACCCATTGTAATATTGACCTTTTCGATTTCTTTGGGTATCGAATTCAATAAAGGATTCAGTAATGACTCGTCATTGAGTACAACGGCCGTACTGCTTAGCTTACCATTTGTATTCAAGGCCATTTGCTTCAACAGCGAGCCAATATACTTGGTTTGGGATATATTCTTTGGTACCCCGATGATCTCAATCCTTTTGTCCTGGATAAAAGAGCTGCTTATGCCTTTAAGGGCGTGCTGTTCTAAATAAGGCCAGGTCTTTTTATGATTTCGTATAAAATATCCGGCGTCGTGTATTTGGTCTTTCAGGAAATACGAATCCAAATCCCAAAAAATATCGGCATTACCGGTTTGTAATATACTTTGAATTATAGTGCTCTCTGCCGTATTTAAGGCGTTGAAACCAATAAAAACATGGCGTTTGTGTTTCTGTGCAAGGATATAATCCTTTAATTTTTCATTCGCCTTACGGTATACTAGTCCTTGATGCCCAATATCTTTTTTGAGTAATCTTTTATTGAAGGAATGATAAAGCTGGTCAAGGGTATTCCAGAAATTGACATAGTCTTGCACCATTTTGGTTTTTTCCGCAGCGAGATACCAATGGTTTATTTCCTGTATGGCCGATAAGTTGGAAAAGAGGGACTTTTCATCAATAAGGTATCTATCGATTTCATTGAAATCCTGTAAGAGTGTTTGTCCCCATTTAGAGAAATCTAGAAAACTGTCCTGGTCTTTTTCCGGTTGCTCTAAGTAAGCGTAGTATAGTTCAAAAAGTTGCTGGGTGTTTGTTGCGGTGGAGAGGCCTGAGATCTCTGAAACAAATTCTTCGATACTATAGATGATCGGTGCGAATATAGGATTCTGCGTGATTTTCGCAATGCCCTTCTTTAAGTATGAACCGGCCCTCTTACTGGGAAGGACAAAAATGGTATTTTCAAAAGAACCTTGGTCCTTGTATATTGTAGATAAAACCTGTTCTAGAAAACTTTGCATGACCAAAAATAAAAAAAGCCCTGACGATATCGTCAGGGCTTTCCAAAATTATTTTTGAAATAATGTCTATAGAAGAATTATTTGATCAAGTTGATTTCAACCCTTCTGTTTTGTTTTCTACCGCTTCTAGTATTGTTTGTAGCGATAGGTTTTTCTTCACCGTAACCTACAGCAGACAATCTGAATGCATCGATACCTTTTTCTACTAAGAAGTCTTTTACAGAAAGAGCTCTTGATTCAGAAAGACTTTGGTTCAATTTAGCACTACCAACACTATCAGTGTGACCTTCAACAGCAAACTTAGCAGTTGGGTACTCTTTCAAGATTTGGATAATGTCAACCATTACTGAAGTAGACTCAGCTTTGATAGAAGATTTACCAGTGTCGAACAAGATAGTTCTTGCATAGTCGTTCAATTGTTTTTGAACTTCCTCAGTAACTTCAGGACAACCTTGGTTAGCAACAGTACCTGCTACTTCTGGACATTTATCATCTTTATCCAATACACCGTCGTTATCTTTGTCAGTCCAAGGACAACCTTTGTTTTCAGCAGGACCAGCTTCGTTAGGACAAGCATCATCTTTGTCAGCTACACCGTCACCGTCAGCATCAGGACAACCAGCAAGAGCGGCTACACCAGCTTCGTTAGGACAAGCATCATCTTTATCAGCTACACCGTCACCATCAGCATCAGGACAACCGTTCATTTCTTTAGAACCGGCAGCGTTAGGACAAGCATCCTTGCTATCTTCGATACCATCACCGTCAGCATCAGGACAACCGTTGAAAGCTTCAAGACCAGCAACTTCTGGACAAGCATCATCTTTGTCATAAACACCATCACCGTCAGTATCAGTTCCACCAAATTTAACAGAGATACCTGCTAGGTGTTGCATATGAGGTGCAAGATAATCTTCGAAAGCATGTTTGTATTGAGTCTGTAAAGTAAGACCAATGTTTTCTGTAAACCAGATATTAACACCAATTCCACCGTTAGCAGTACCAGCACCGATTTCGTCGATCCAAGTATATCCACCACCGATTTCTACGAAAGGATCGATAACCGTGTTTTTCAAAATGTTATATTTAATCGTACCATCAATAGAGTAGTATGATAAATCATCAACATCATTATCACCCCATTTGTCGATTTTATTTAAAGAACCTCTAGCACCTACAGAGAAACCATCTCCTACAGATTTAGATACACCAACGTAAGAAATAGAAGGAAGAATGTTCCAATGGTCAGTCGCATTAAAGTATTCATTCCCGAAAGAACTGCCTGGGAAGTCACCAGTAGGATACACATCAACGGCATTCACCCCAAAACTAATCTGCCAAGGGTTATTCTCGTCTTGCGCTTGTAAGTTGTTAACTCCTACAAAAAGTAGGGCAACAACCAATAATTTGCTAAGATGTTTCATGTTCAAAATTTTAAGTTTAAGTGTTTATTAGCTGCAAATGTAAGTTGTTAAATATTATTAACAAAAATAAATTCCTATTTTTTTTAACGTTTTTAATAGATAAAATAGCGCATTTAAACGATATTTAGTTGTTGCCCTACCTTGATGAAAGCTTTTATGGCCTTATTTAAATGCTCAATTTCATGTGCGGCGGATAGTTGAACACGAATCCGTGCCTTGCCTTTAGGGACTACCGGATAATAAAATCCGATTACATAAATACCCTCTTCAAGAAGTAAGTCTGCCATTCGTTGTGATAATTTGGCATCATATAACATTACCGGTACTATGGCGGAATCTCCATCTATAATGTCAAATCCTGCTTCTTTCATGCCTTTTTTAAAATATTCCGTGTTCGATTGTAGCTTGTCACGTAACGCGGTGTCATTGGCGAGCATTTCAAATACCTTTATAGAGGCCCCTACGATAGATGGCGCCAGGGAATTGGAAAATAGATAAGGTCTGGATCGTTGTCTCAGGAGTTCAATGATTTCTTTTTTCCCTGTTGTATAACCACCCATTGCACCGCCGAGGGCTTTTCCCAAGGTACCTGTAATGATATCTACCCGGCCCATTACCCCTTTTTCCTCCAAGGTGCCCTTGCCATGCTTACCGATGAAACCAGCGGCATGGCATTCATCTACCATGACCAAAGCATCATATTTATCGGCCAAGTCACAGATTTTATCCAAGGGGGCCAATAGTCCATCCATAGAGAACACCCCATCGGTAACAATGATCTTGAACCGAACCTTGTCTTTTTGGGTCTGTTTCAATTGGGCCTCCAAATCGGCCATATCACTATTGGCATAGCGATATCGTTTTGCTTTGCAAAGGCGAACACCATCTATTATTGATGCGTGGTTGAGCGAATCTGAGATGATTGCATCCTCAGGGCCCAGCAAGGGTTCAAAGACACCGCCATTGGCGTCGAAGGCAGCAGCATATAATATGGTGTCTTCGGTTTCATAAAATTCCGCTATTTTCCTTTCAAGTTTTTTATGGATATCCTGCGTACCACATATAAACCGAACCGATGACATTCCAAAACCGTGGGTGTCCATAGTGTCCTTGGCGGCTTGTATGACATCTGGGTGGGAGGAAAGTCCCAGATAGTTGTTGGCGCAGAAGTTGATTACCTCATCCCCGGTTGATAATGTAATTACGGCAGCTTGTGGTGATGTTATGATCCTTTCACTTTTGTAAAGTCCGTCATCCTTTATCGACGTCAATTCGTCAGTTAGATATTTTTTTATTTCTCCGTACATAGTGCGTTGGTTTTAAACATATTCTATAGTTACATCTTTATTGATATAGACGATTATCTTATTTGCAATGGTATAGCCCATGCGGTCCAAGACCTGGGCATATGTGTTCAATTGATTTTTATAGGAGGTGTTGTGCTTTCCGGTTTTATAATCAATAATAGTGGCGCTTTTGTTTGAAATGACCAAGCGATCAGGACGAAGCATTTCGCCATTTTCAGTAATGATTTCCTGTTCATTCATTATAATATTTCCCTTTGAGAAAAACGGCATTAGGGCATCATGTGCAATAACGGACATTATCTTCCTTTTTAAAGTGGGTGCCACTTCATCGGTAATCATTCCTTTATGTGTCAAATGCTCAAAAACGGCATCTACATCTTCCTGTACTTCGATCAATCCCAGGATATGATGTATGAGGTTTCCTTGCAGAATGGCCTCTTCCTGTACCGTATCCCAAAGCATTCCTGCATTTGTCATGATTTTGAAACTGGGATTCTCCTTATTGGTATACTGATAAGGAACGGATTTCTCCATTGTTTCGTTTTTTGAGGAAGGGGTATGGTTTTCCAGACTTCCAAAAGAATATATGGTTTCCGTGTCGTTCCAAAGTTGTTTGTTCTTTAGGTAATCTATAAAGACATCCGAATAATGGGTCTTTCTAGTCGATTGTATCGCCTTGGTATCTTTCAAGGAGATGATGAACAACGCCCTTTCTGCCCTGGTCAACGCTACATATAGTATATTGAAGGCATCCAACTCGAGCATGTGCTGTTCTTCCTCGTAGGCTATTGCGGCATTTTCATTGTAATCAACGACTTCCTTTTTCTTGTTGATCAACACCTCCTTAAATCCGTTATATTGGTCTTCGTCAACGGCAAGCCATAATTTGGGATCTATTTCCTTATAGATATTAGAATTGGCATAGGGGAAGATAACGATGGGGAATTCGAGACCTTTCGATTTATGAATACTCATGATCTTGACGGCATTCAAATTGTTGGGCGCCGCAATACTGTGTTTGTCCTTTTTCTTATCCCAATAAGACAGGAAAGTGACAATTCCGGTACCCTCCTTCTGCTCTACCTCCAGAACAATATCCAATAAAAAAGTAAGATAGGCATCGGAACCTTTTATAAGGTCGAATTTTTTGATGGCGAGTTCCAACCCATCATAAACAGACATGTTCTTAAATTCCGAAAACCTGAAATTGTATTCATCTTCCAGGAAACCCTCAAGATTATGCAGGTTGCCACTGATCAGTGAATGTTCGTCATTGCGTTCGCCTACCAGATAATACAGAATATTATAACTGGCTTCCATATCGTCTGCTTGGCTACTGAAATGTAAAAGATCGATTAAAAACCGCACCTTGCGGTCATTGGCGATCAATAAGGAATCTGGGGAAATAACCGGAATCTTATTTTCGGTCAAATAATCGGCCAAGATATACCCATGCTTGTTGTCCCGGACCAAGATCGAAATATCATTGAAAGAAAAACCCTCTGCCCTAACTTTGTCAATAGTACGAAGTACTTCATCGCAATACAGTAAATCCAAGTCCTGTTCCTCCGCATCCTCAAGAAAGGTAATCTGTACGTACCCTCCTTTTTTCGTGTTGGTTTTCTGTTGGTTTCCCTGTTCAAACAATTCCTTATAAAGTTGATTGTTGAGTAACGGACTGGTTACTGTGAAAAAGTCATTGTTGAAATTTATAACCTCCTCATGACTTCGATAATTTGAAGGAAGATTATAGGTTTTTGGGGGTATGACAAACGGATTGGTATGCTCATTGACCAAATTAAGGAATTGTTCCGCATTGCCACCCCGCCAACGATAGATGGCCTGTTTGGCATCACCGACCAAAAATAGGGAGCCCTTACCTCCTTGGTCATCTTCACTTTCCAGGGCATTACCCACTAGGGGGACTAGGTTGTTCCATTGTAATTCGGAAGTGTCCTGAAATTCATCGATGAGATAATGACGGTACTTTTCGCCCAAACGTTCATAGATAAACGGGGCAGGTTGGTTCTTTATCTCGTTTGAGATTAAGGTATTGAATTCAGATATTGATAGTTGGCTCCTCTCTTCTTGAAGCGATTTCACTTCTTTTTGAATGGCATTCAATACCGTTAGGGGCACTAGATTCTGATGAATATTGTTCAAGAACAGTGCTTGGTTATAGGTTTCCTTGATTTTGGAGAAAATAACACTGAATCTTGGGTGTAGCCCATCTATGATCGACTTTATGTTTTCTGGGCAGGATTTTATGTACAGTGGTTCGGTTTCGAAATTCCGTTTCCATCCAGCACCAAAATCAAGATCAAAATCCCCATTTGCGATTTTTACCATGAACTTGGGAAAATAACCGGATTTGAAATTACCATGGACCAGCCCATTCTCTTGCATCATGGCCAAGGTTTCATCAGCACTCGCCACTAAGTCGCTTTTGAACTTTTTGATTCTTTTTTGAATGATTTTCCTAAGTGTGATAAAATCATTTATTTCTTTCGGTTTCAAAAGATCGAGGTGCCCAAAATTGGTCTCGTTAAAAAGAAGTTTTCCGATTTTATATAGATCAAAGGAAATATCCCAGCTTTTGTCCTCATCGATCTTGTCCAAGGCAAACTCCATCAATACCCGGGTCAAGGCTTCATCCTGTCCTACTTTTTCCAAAAGATTGTCGACCGCTTCAAACAGTAATAGGTCAGTATCGAGGACAACCTCAAAATTCTGGGCGATCTTGAGGTCCCTGGCAAATGTCCTTATAAGCCTATGGTTGAATTTATCAATGGTCGATATATCGAAAAAACCATAGTTATGAAGAATGAGCTTCAGGGTAGTTTTGGCCTTTTGTCTCAGGGTTTCAAAATCAAGTCCCAATTCTTCGCGTAGGTCATTGAACATTACGGAAGCGGCGTCTTGGGATTGGGTTGTTGAAAATTCGAATAGGCTTTTTAGGATACGCTCCTTCATCTCGTTGACCGCCTTATTGGTAAAAGTAACGGCCAGGATTTGGCTGAACGAACGGTCCGAGGAAAGTACAATTTTGAGATATTCCTTGGTTAGGGTATGGGTTTTTCCCGAACCTGCCGATGCATTGTATATTTTAAAGGAATGTCCTAACACGGATTTTTATTCTGCAAATTACATAATCTATAATTGTTCTTAACAATTTATTGGCTGAATTAGTCTGTTAAAAAATGTAAATTTGATCAACATATTTTCTAACTAAAAAACTATAATTATGGCTTTTGAATTACCTAAATTACCTTATGCATACGATGCATTGGAACCACATATTGATGCCAGGACAATGGAAATACACCATACAAAACATCACAATGGGTATACCAATAATCTAAATGCGGCGATCGCCGGAACCGATTTGGATAAGAAATCAATTGAAGACATTTTGACCAACTTGGATATGGGTAACGGTGCAGTACGTAACAACGGAGGTGGTTTTTATAACCATTCCTTGTTTTGGGAAGTAATGTCACCAAATGGAGGTGGGGAACCTTCAGGTGAATTGGCCAGCGCCATTAATGATGCCTTTGGCTCTTTCGAAGCTTTCAAGGATAAATTCAGCAAAGCAGCAGGTACCCGCTTTGGTTCTGGATGGGCTTGGCTATGTGTACATAAAGGTGGAAAATTGGAGGTGTGTTCAACACCTAATCAAGACAATCCACTTATGCCAAATACAGGATGCGAAGGTTTTCCTATTCTTGGTTTGGATGTTTGGGAGCATGCCTATTATTTAAATTATCAAAATAGAAGGCCTGATTATATAAACGCTTTTTTCAATGTAATCAATTGGGAAAAGGTTGCAGCGCTTTATGCTACCAATAAATAAAAGACAATCTTGCAAAAAAGCCCTTTAAGTCCCTGACTTAAAGGGCTTTTTTATTGTCCAAAAAATAGAAAAGGGCGGAGAAGCCTCCACCCTTTTCGTCCCAAATCTTACCATAAACTTAACCTACTTATGCTATGGCGAGACTAAAATACTGGGTTTGTGGGAAATAAAAAAGGAATTTTAGCAAATTTTAGGCTTCTTTCATTCTCCCTATGTGGGTTTTAATTTGTTTAAAGTAAGGTTAAACCTGTTAATTGTTGGGCTTATGCAAATAAAAAAGGTAGGGCAACGCCCTACCTTTTTTCCCCAAATCTTACCATGAACTTAACCTACTTATGCTATGGTCCCACAAACATAGGGTATAACGTAAGGGTATGGAAAGGTATTAGGTAAACTTCCTGTTATTGGGTTGAAATGCTTTGGGTTGTGTTTAATGAAAATAGGTTTGGAAGAAAGCGGTTGGTGTAAAAATAAAAAGGTAGGGCAACGCCCTACCTTTTTCCCCAAATCTTACCATGAACTTAACCTACTTATGCTATGGTCCTACAAACATAGGGTATAACGTAAGGGTATCGAAAGGTATTAGACAAACTTCCTGATATTGGGTTGAAATGCTATTTTGGGATGTTTTATGGATGATCTGGTTTAGAGGGAGTGGAATAGTGTAAAAATAAAAAGGTAGGACATTGTCCTACCTTTTTCCCCAAATCTTACCATGAACTTAACCTACTTATGCTATGGTCCTACAAACATAGGGTATAACGTAAGGGTATCGAAAGGTATTAGACAAACTTCCTGATACTTGGTTAAAGTGTTCGATTAGATGGAAAAACTACTTGGCGTATGCAACCAACTTTAAGGATGCTCAGTGCTAGCGATATTTTTTTTGGATATAAATCGAAGGAAAGGAAGTTGGATTTAGTGCAATAAAAAAGGTGGAGAAGTCTCCACCTTTTTTGCCCCAAATCTTACCATGAACTTAACCTACTTATGCTATGGCAGGTCTAAAGTAGGTGGGTAGGTTTCGTTCTTGACTATAAAGACGATAAAACCCTTAAATTATCGATGAAATGCACATTTAATATGTATTTCATCGATAAAGTGTGCTAATAAGCTCTTTCGTTCTTTCCTTGGTAGAAGTTGATAAATGCCTTGTTTACAACCCTATTGCCCCCTTTTGTTGGATAGTTACCGGTAAAATACCAGTCCCCTAGGTTTTTAGGACAGGCTTCATGCAGGCTTTCTATCGTTTGATAAATAATCTTGACCTCGGCCTTAATATCGATAGGGCTCAAGAGCTCTCCTATTTTATCGGATATTTGTTGGGCGGTAAAAGGTGCGTAGAAATCCTTGACATAATTAACGATGTCATCATCCTTTACATTGAGCTGGGCCAGGCATTTATTGTAAATGGCTGTTACCTGATCCATGGTATTGTGGTCTTCATGAAGGGCGAGTGCAGCCTTAAAGGCAACGAAATCCTCCAATTTGGCCATGTCAATACCATAACAATCCGGATATCGAATCTGTGGGGCAGAGGAAACAACAATGATTTTTTTGGGCGATAAGCGATCTAATATCCGTAGGATACTTTTTTTAAGTGTTGTTCCCCGTACGATACTGTCGTCAATGATAACAAGGTTGTCATTCTTTTTTACGGAACCGTAAGAGATGTCATAAACATGGGCGACTAAATCATCCCTGCTACTGTCCTGGGTTATAAAGGTTCGTAGCTTGGCATCCTTTATGGCTACTTTTTCAATCCTAGGTCTTACCGCCAGAATTTCATGAAGCTCCTCGCTTGTGATTTTAGTACCGATGGATAATATTTGTTCCTCCTTCTTTTTGTTCAAATAATTCTGCGCCTCCTTGACCATGCCAAAGAAGGATGTCTCTGCGGTATTCGGTATATAGGAAAAAACGGTGTTTTTTATATCGTGGTTGATGGCCTTCAGGATCTGGGGAAAAAGAAGTTTCCCAAGTTTCTTGCGTTCTTGGTAGATTTCCTTGTCACTACCCCTTGAAAAATAGATGCGTTCAAAGGAACATGCTTTTCTTTCCTTTGGTTTCAATATCTCATTGATTGAAGAACTGCCATCCTTTTTGATGATCATGGCATGGCCCGGGTCAAGTTCCTTGACCTTTTCAAAAGGAACATTGAATACGGTTTGTATGGCCGGTCTTTCTGAAGCGACCACGACTACCTCGTCATCTTTGTAGTAATAGGCGGGTCTGATACCGGAAGGGTCCCTTAGCACAAAAGCGTCCCCGTGGCCCAACATACCGGCCATCGTATAACCACCATCCCAGTTCTTTGCGGCCCTTCGTAGTATTTTATTGAGCTTTAATCTTTTTGCGATTAAAGGTGAGGCTTCCATTTTATTGAAGCCTTCTTTCTTTATTTGTTTATAGAGTTTGGCTACGGCATCATCCAAAAAATGACCTATTTTCTCCATCACCGTTACGGTGTCGGCCATTTCCTTTGGGTGTTGTCCGAGTTGTACAAGATTGTCGAAAAGCTCATCCACATTGGTCATATTGAAATTACCGGCAACGATAAGGTTACGGTGCATCCAATTGTTCTGTCTAAGAAAGGGGTGTACGTTTTCAATACTATTCTTGCCAAAAGTACCATAACGTACATGTCCTAATAGTACTTCACCAATATAGGGTATGTTTTTTTTCTGTGCCGCAACATTCTCTTGGTATTCAGGGTGTTCCTTAAAAGCAGAATTGATACGGTCATTGATTTGATCAAAAATATCCTGAATGGGCTGTTGTTGTATCGAGCGTACCCTGCTCATATAGCGCTCACCGGGATCCATATCCAATTTGATACTCGCAAAACCAGCACCATCCTGACCGCGGTTGTGCTGTTTCTCCATCATAAGGTACATCTTGTTTACCCCGTAGAAAGCCGTACCGTATTTTTCTTTATAATAGGATAAAGGTTTTAGTAAACGGATTACCGAAATACCACATTCATGCTTAATTGCGTCGCTCATCGCTTCTTTAGATTAAAAAAGCCCTGGCAATTGTTGCAGGGCGTATCATTGTTATTGTATTTCAATATCAAATTGTGTCAATGCCTTGAATTGAAGCATTCTCCTGTTCACTTCATCCTTGTCCAGATTTTGCATTCTTTCGGTGCCGAAACGTTCAACACAAAAAGATGCTAGATTAGAGCCGTGAATGACCGCATTCTTAATATTGTTGAATGATGTGTTTTCCGTGGCTGCCAAATATCCCGAAAAACCACCAGCAAAAGTGTCTCCCGCCCCAGTTGGGTCGAAAACTTCTTCTAGCGGTAAGGCCGGTGCAAAGAAAACATTGTCTTCGTTGAACAAAAGGGCGCCATGTTCCCCTTTTTTAATCACTACATATTTAGGCCCCATTTCCTGTATTTTCCCAGCAGCCTTTACCAAGGAGTATTCATTGGTCAGTTGTCGTGCCTCTTCATCATTGATGGTAATGACATCGGTGTGTTTTATGACCTTCATCAATTCATCAAGGGTATTGTCCATCCAAAAATTCATGGTATCCAAAATAACCAATTTGGGTCTTTTGGTCATTTGGTCGATTACACTCATTTGAACATTGGGGTGCAAGTTGCCCAACATGACCACGTCGGCATCCTTGAAATCATTGGGTACCACAGGGTTGAAATCAGCCAAGGTGTTCAACTCGGTGACCAAGGTGTCCCTGGAATTTAAATCGTTGTGGTATTTCCCCTTCCAAAAAAAGGTCTTGCCGCCCTTCACCACTTCAAGTGATGAGGTGTCGATATTTTTATTTTTAAGAAGATCGATATATTCTTGCGGAAAATCGTCGCCAACTACGGAAACGATAGCTGATTGTACATCAAATTGGGAAGCCGAAAGGCCAATATAGGTAGCTGCACCGCCCAAAATCTTATCCGTTTTACCAAAAGGTGTTTCAATAGCATCGAAGGCGACAGTGCCGACAATCAGTAATTTGCCCATTACATTAAAATTTTGCTGCAAATATACATTAATGATGGGCTAAAATCCATAGGGATGTGGCCTTATTGTAAAAAGTTGTCAAAGCTTTATTTTCTTCCAAAATCTGCGGGAATTTCACCCCAAGCCTTGGTTTCCCACTTAACGATCGTTGTATTGTAAGTGTTTTTGTCCAACCAATCAAGGGCCCTTCGGACCAAATCGAATAGGTCTTTGTTCTTGGGTGTTTCCACTAACTTCGTATTACAGGTTTTTTTTCGGACCCAGCTCATAGCTGTTCTTGAGTCGGTATAAATGATACGGTCACTTTTCTGTTGTTTTAAAAAGGCCAACCCATGAACAATGGCCAAAAACTCCCCAATATTATTGGTTCCTTGTTGAAAAGGCCCTTGTTTAAACAGTACTTTACCGGTTTTGGTGTCGACACCTTGGTATTCCATAATACCGGGATTGCCACTGGATGCGGCATCTACCGAAATGGAGTGGTAATTTGGTTTCCCTATTTTCTGAAGCTGTTCCGGGGTTAATCTTGCGGTGGAACTCTTTTTGCCTTTATACGATTCGTAATCGGAGTTATAAGCCTTTTTTGCCATATCAAAGGTGGCAAATGACTTGTATTGGGCACCTTTGTAGCCGCTTATTGCAGCCTTGCAATCGCTCCAGGTGGTGTAAACCCCTGGGCGTTTGCCTTTCCAAACCACATAAAATTTCGACTTTTTTGCCATTATTGGGCCAATAACAGTTGTTCAATGACTTTGGGAAAATGGTCATACTCCAATGCGTGTACCTTCGCCGCGATGTCTTCCACCTTGTCTTCGGAAACTATTTTGGTTTTCGCCTGATGGATTATCGCTCCCTCATCGTAATGCTCATTTACATAGTGAATGGTGATACCCGATTCATCATCCTTGTTCATTTTTACGGCTTTGTGCACGTTGTCCCCGTACATACCTTTACCACCGTATTTTGGTAAGAGGGCGGGATGGATGTTGATGATCTTGTTCGGGAACGCTTTGATGATGTTTTCAGGGACTTTCCATAAAAACCCGGCTAAGACAATTAAATCCGGTTTGGCGCATTTTAAAATATCAAGGATGCAATCTGTTTCTTTAAATGCGGTTTTATTGAAGTATAAAGCATTGATATTTAATCTGTTGCATCGTTCTAAAACTTTGGCATTGCTTTTGTTAGTCAATACCATGGCTATAGTAACGTTTGGCTTATCCTGAAAATAGCGGATTATATTTTCAACATTGGATCCAGAACCAGAGGCAAATAAAATAATTTGTTTGGTTTTCAAAAGAGTAGGATTTTTTTAGAAGTATATAGTTTTTATTATCGGTAGGGCGACTAGGGAAAGAAACCGGGATTAGAGAACATAGCAGGCACTCTCAAATATTAAAAAGGGCTAAAATCCATAATCTTTGCTTTCCTTTTCCACACCGTTACCGAAGAAAATATTTTGGCTAAATTAATACACTTGTGTTTAAATTTCTTAAATTACTAACATTATTAAGCACAAAAGGTATTATTAACACCAAAGTTTTTTATTTTTGCCAACAATTTAAATTTTAAAAACCAAAATTATTATGTCAGACATTGCATCAAGAGTTAAGGCTATCATCGTTGATAAATTAGGAGTTGATGAAAACGAAGTGGTTTCAGAAGCGAGCTTTACCAACGACTTAGGGGCGGATTCACTGGATACGGTTGAGTTGATTATGGAGTTCGAAAAGGAATTTGATATTCAAATCCCTGATGATCAAGCTGAAAATATCGCAACAGTTGGCCAGGCCATAAGCTATATAGAAGAAGCGAAGTAATCATATGATTTCTTGAATACGTTAATAATTATCCATGCGGTACACATGCTGCATGGATATTTTTATTTAATTTCACTTGGCTTATTAATTTAAAGTTAGTTCAATGCAATTAAAGCGAGTTGTAGTTACAGGATTAGGTGCTTTGACACCTATTGGTAATAATATTGAGGAATATTGGGAAGGTTTGGTCAGCGGAAAAAGTGGTTCCGCCCCAGTGACCTATTATGATGCTGAAAAGTTCAAAACCAAGTTTGCCTGCGAACTTAAAAACTTCAAAGCTGAAGATTATTTCGACCGAAAGGAAGCACGTAAATTAGACCGGTTTGCCCAATATGCCTTGGTTTCCTCTGATGAGGCCATACTTGATTCCAAGTTAGATCTGAATGTTGTTGACAAATTTCGGGTCGGTGTAATTTGGGGAGCAGGTATAGGGGGTCTTGAGACATTTCAGAACGAAGTGATAAACTTTGCAAATGGGGATGGTACCCCAAGGTTCAACCCTTTCTTCATTCCTAAAATGATAGCGGATATTGCACCTGGTAATATTTCGATCAAACACGGTTTTATGGGACCAAACTATACAACGGTCTCAGCATGTGCCTCATCGGCAAATGCCATGATCGATGCCCTTAACTATATTCGTTTGGGTCATTGCGATGTTATTGTTACCGGAGGTAGCGAGGCAGCCGTAACCATGGCGGGTATGGGCGGATTCAATGCCATGCACGCCCTTTCGACTAGAAATGATAGTCCTGAAACCGCTTCAAGACCTTTTGATGCAACCAGGGATGGTTTTGTGTTGGGAGAAGGGGCAGGAGCTCTTGTTCTTGAGGAGTATGAACATGCCAAGGCAAGAGGGGCTAAAATATATGCCGAGGTACTTGGTGGAGGAATGACAAGTGATGCGTACCATATGACCGCACCGCATCCCGATGGGATTGGTGTTGTACAGGTTATGAAAAATTGTTTGGAGAACGCTGGTCTAAAACCGGAGGATGTCGATGCGATAAATACCCATGGTACGGCTACTGTTTTGGGAGATGTAGCGGAACTTAAGGCAATATCAGAAGTATTCGGAGACCATGCGCCAAAAATCAATATCAATTCAACAAAATCAATGACGGGTCATTTATTGGGAGCTGCCGGTGCGATTGAAGCCATTTCGTCTATCCTGTCCATGAAATATGGTATTGTGCCGCCGACGATAAACCATACGACTTTCGATGATAGAATTGATCCAAAACTGAACCTTACCTTGAATAAAGCGCAAAAAAGGGAAGTAAATGTGGCCATGAGTAATACCTTCGGATTTGGAGGACATAATGCATGTGTTGTTTTTAAGAAAATCAGTTAATAAGATTATGAATTTCCCATCCAATATATTTAATTCCCATCCTAAGCAGGATGGGGATTTTTTTTTGGGTGTCACGGATATCTTGGGTTTTAAGCCGAAGCGACTCGAAATTTATAAAAAAGCCTTTTTACATCGATCGGTAAATAGAAAAGATAAAAAAGGCAACCCAATGAATTACGAACGCCTCGAATTTTTAGGGGATAGTATGTTGGGAACCATAATTTCGAGGTACTTATATAATGAAGTGCCCGAAGGGGATGAGGGGTATTTGACCAAAATGCGCTCTAAGATTGTTAGTAGGGAACATTTGAATGAACTTGGTAAAGATCTAAATTTGATCAAACTTGTCGAAAGTAGAATTCCCAAAACCCATTTTGGGGATAATATCCATGGCAATGTTTTTGAGGCATTGGTAGGGGCCATTTATTTGGACCGGGGGTATAAATATTGCGAGAAATTCATCTATGATAGGGTTATAGGACCTTATGTTGATATTGAACAACTCGAGGGTAAGGTCATTAGTTATAAGAGTTTGATCATAGAATGGTGCCAAAAACAGAAAAAATCGTTCAATTATAATGTATATGAAGATACCGGCAAGGATGAATTGAAACATTTTGCCGTAAAGCTATCCATAGGGAATAAAGTTGTTGCAAAAGCGCGGGCAACATCTAAAAAGAAGGCTGAGGAGCGCGCTTCAAAACGTGCATTCTTTGCCCTTCAGGATAGGATAGGTTAATATTGCACTAATAAATTGAAAATATACCATTATTGTTTTAACAAAAATGGCTTTAGTCTATAGTCGCTTAGGCTGTATATTTTATTAATCATATATTTACGCTTTTGTACGCATATGGCAGCAGTGCATAAAATTAGTGGTGATTTTTACGAGGAATCCTTTACCCTAATCGCATTACATAGTTCTATGCAGGACTATTCGATTGTGTATGCCTTGAATATGGTGCTCAATTCATCATTTGTTAGGGCTTCGAAAGATTTGGAACTGTCTGAATATAAGTCGTTTCCTTTCTTCGAATGGCAAGACGACCAGCATGATCGGTATTGGACATTGATTGCCAATAAGAGTATAAAAAAAGAACTTTTGGTACGGGATGGACTTTTTCAAGATGAGCCTTCATTTGCAAAACACTATTTGGTACCAGAATATAAAGAGGTCGATTATTTTGTCAAGATTGAACATGATGATGATTTAGACTCATCCTTTCTGGTGAAAGATTTATTGACCATACCTAAAATAATAACTGCATATAGTTTGGATGCAGATACATTGAAATCAAGAAACAACTTAATTTTTTAATTGATGCCAAAAATAAAAAAGACGAAAATAGTTGCAACCTTGGGTCCTGCTACGAGTACAAAGGAAGTAATTGTCGATATGATAAAGGCCGGGGTTGATGTATTTAGAATTAATTTCTCACATGCCGATTACGAGGATGTAACGGCACGTGTAAAAATGATTCGTGAAGTCAATGCGGAAATGGAGACCAATATTGCTATTTTAGGGGATTTACAAGGCCCTAAATTGCGGGTAGGTGTAATGGCTGAAGAGGTAGTTGTGGCCCCTGGGGATGAAATTGACTTTGTTACCGGAACGCCTTTTGAAGGAAATGCTGAAAGGGTATATATGAACTATGCCGCTTTTCCTAAAGACGTAAACCCCGGTGAACGTATTTTATTGGACGATGGTAAGTTGATGTTCGAAGTGATATCGACCAATAGGAAAGATCTAGTACATGCCAAGGTAATCCAAGGCGGACCGTTAAAGTCCAAAAAGGGGGTGAATCTGCCTAATACGAATATTTCCCTGCCGGCACTTACTGAAAAGGATGTCAAAGATGCCATTTTTGCCATTTCATTGGATGTCGATTGGATTGCATTGTCCTTCGTGAGACATAGCCAGGACATCATTGATCTACAGAATATCATCAAGGAACATGGCCAACATAAAATTCCGATTATTGCAAAAATCGAAAAACCTGAGGCAGTCGATAATATCGATAAGATCGTATCGTATTGCGACGGTTTAATGGTTGCCCGTGGTGATTTGGGTGTTGAGGTTCCTGCGCATGAAGTACCCTTGATCCAGAAAAAATTGGTGCTAAGGGCCAAAAAAGCCAGGATTCCTGTGATAATCGCAACACAGATGATGGAGACGATGATCACTAGCCTTACCCCCACAAGGGCCGAGGTCAATGACGTAGCGAATTCCGTTATGGATGGAGCCGATGCCGTAATGCTTTCCGGGGAAACCTCTGTAGGTAATTACCCAGTCGAGGTTATAGAGAAAATGTCAAGCATTTTGTCAAGCGTTGAGAATTCGGAACTGATTATCGTGCCTCAAGAGCCACCACACATCAGAACCAATAGATATATTACAAAATCGGTCTGTTACCACGCCGCGATCATGGCGAATGAAATTAAGGCAAAAGCCATATCTACCTTGACCAATAGTGGGTATACGGCCTTTCAAATTTCGGCATGGAGACCTAGTGCCTATATTTTGGTGTTTACTTCCAATAGAAGAATATTAACCCAATTGAATCTACTTTGGGGTGTTAAGGCATTTTATTATGACAAGTATGTTTCTACCGATGAGACCATCGAGGATGTGAATGTCATTGCCTGTAAAAAAGGATTTTTGGAGGAAGGTGATATGCTCATCAGTTTGGCGGCCATGCCGATCAAGGATAAAGGTATGGTGAACACATTGAGGGTGACCGAAATAAAGAATTGTGGTTATTAATTGTAGCTAACCTAATGTTATAGGCCCAAACACAAGCGTGTTTGGGCTTTTTCTTTTAGTAAGTTTTCCAAACAGGGTTAGACTAATACTATGAGGTATTATAAAAACAAAGTATGAAGTTTGAATTTTACAACCGCAAATTGGGAGCTATTTTCGGTTTGACGGATGACATTAAAAATGAGGGACAAGGTTTTTCCATCACTTCAGGGACCATTAATTTCCTGTGGAATAGGAATCGCGAAAATCTGGAAATCCTTATTGATGGTCTTCCTGTCGTATTGCAACCAAACCAGTTGACCACGACAACCTATTTACAGCACATTTCTTATAAGAACACGAAGTTGCCGTTAACATCCTTTTTATTTAATAGGGAATTTTACTGTATTTCGGACCATGATGCTGAGGTCTCCTGTAATGGCATATTGTTCTTTGGAACACAAGACTTGCCGATAATAACCATACCTAAAGAACAGGAACGGAAGTTTAATACACTGTATGGGATTTTTGAGGATGAGTTTACGACATCGGATAAGATTCAAGGGGACATGCTTCAAATGTTATTGAAAAGATTGATAATAATGTCAACAAGGCTTGCCAAAGAGCAGTTGATACTTAAAAAACTCGATAATGATCAAATAGATGTTATCCGTAAGTTTAATGTCTTGGTGGATGAACACTTTAAAACAAAAAGAAAGGTAAGTGAGTATGCCGAGTTGCTTTTCAAAAGTCCAAAAACACTATCCAACCTTTTTGCGATCTACAATCAAAAATCCCCACAACAAATTATTTTGGACCGTTTGGCTTTGGAGGCCAAAAGGTTGATCAATTTCACAGACAAGCAAAATCAGGAAATAGCGTACGAGTTGGGATTTAACGATCCAGCACATTTTAGCCGGTTCTTTAAAAAAGTAACCTCTTATTCCCCAACGGAATACCGGGAAACCCACAATATCCTTCACTAAGGGAAATTTTTACAAGCAGTCGGGAAATGCGTAATAACAAAAAGCCTGATTGCTGTCACATCTTTGCATTGTAATTATAAAACAAGGCAAGATGAAAGTACATATCAAATCCATTTTCAACCTTATCGAGATTTTTGGTAAGACAAAAAGGGCAGAGCCCCAATCCCTTAATCTAGAAAACCATTGTGCGCATGAACGCCATCACGATTTCTATTGTGATGCGGAAAAACCGTTTATATCCTTCTAATCATTACCAATAACAGGGATTCAATAAGTCCCATTAAACAACAACATAAACATGAATGATTTTAATGTACCCAAAAGGGAAGAAGTAAGTGCTACGAACCAGGCAATTTTTGACAATCTGGAAAAGGCAGTAGGTTTTGTGCCAAATTTATATGCGACCTACGCATATTCTGAAAATGCACTGCAAAATTATTTGGCATTATCCAATGCTAAAACATCCTTAAGTGCCAAAGAGAAGGAGGTGGTGAATTTGGCAGTGAGTCAAGTTAACGATTGTTCATACTGTTTGGCAGCCCATACGGCAATTGGGAAAATGAATGGTTTTACCGATAGTCAGATTTTGGAATTGCGCTCAGGAAAAGCAAGTTTCGACACCAAGTTGGATGCTTTGGCAAGGTTGGCCAAAAACATTACCGAAAATCGTGGGGCTACCGATAAAGCTGTTATAGCGGATTTTTTCAGTGCAGGTTGGAGTAAAGGCAATTTAGTGGATACGATAGTATTGGTAGGCGATAAAACAATTTCGAACTATTTACATAAAACAACGGATGTACCGGTAGATTTCCCAGCTGCCCAAACATTGGAAGCTATAGAAGCATAAATAAGTATGAATAAGGAATAACAAATTTAAAACGATGAAAAAAATTATAACATTGGTAGTATTGGCATTTGGAACGGCATTTTCGGTAAATGCCCAGGATAAAATAATGAACAAGACCCAAAAAACGATTTCTTTGGAGCAAACATCCGGGGAGTTCACCCAAAAACAAATCACGGTTTCTGAAGGAACATACGTTTTTGAAATCGCAAATAATGCGGTGGGCCATGATGTCGGATTTGTGTTGGTTGAAAAGGGAAAGGACATTGGTAAACCGGAAAACCATATTCAAACGGCATATGTCACGGAGGCTGTGGCAACGGGTAAGACCCAAAAATCCAAACCTACGAAATTGGAAAAGGGGGAGTATGTGTATTTTTGTCCTTTAAACCCTACGGCAACAGACAATACCCTTATCGTAAAATAATTTCCAATAAACATGATAAAGAAAGCCTCGGTATAATATATATATCGAGGCTTTCTACATGATGTGCGTACCCAATGGCCCAACTGGAATGGCATATCGACTTTAACCCATTTTTGGTCCTCAGTGAAAAAGTGGCACTTTCAAATGTCATAATGACATTTTTTTTAATACTTCTTTAATAATTGGGAATTGACTTTCTTAAATTGTTTTAAAACTTTTCCCCCTACGTCATATTTTTTCAATTTCGGCACCCAATTTGTTGCTACTGCAATGATTTTTAAATAATTGTCTAACTTAAAAATTTTGTCGTTATGAGTAATTTGGTAACAGCAGGAAATGGAAGTTTGGCAAAAACAAATACCAGTGGCCTAACTTATCCAACATGGTCTGCATGGATAGATGAAATGTTCAATAGGGATCTACCTTCGATTTTCACATCCAATTTCAATACGGGAATTACGCTTCCCAAGGTAAATATCAGGGAAACCAAGGATGCCTATTATGTTGATATGGCTGTTCCGGGAATGAAAAAAACCGATTTCCATATTGATTTGGACAATAAGGTATTATCCATTTCAAAAGAGGTCCACGAGGATAATAAGGAGTCCAAAGGGAATATGGGGGATGAAGAAAACTACACACGAAGGGAGTTCGGATATGCTACATTCAAACGTTCGTTCTCTTTACCCGAAACCATAAAGGAAGAGAATATCAAGGCGGAATATGTAGATGGAATCCTCAGTATCCATCTTCCCAAAAAAGAGGAGGCCATTCAAAAGCCACCACGAATTATAGAGATTAAATAAGTTTTACATGGGAGGCCGGATGGGCCGGTCTCCCATTACATTTTAACGGTTAATCATAATTCTTCTTAAAGATGAAAGTATTTGGAAAAGAAATAGGAAAGGATTTTAAGATACCACCCTTTTTAGACAACTTTTTTGGAAAGCTATTGCCACATAAGAACAATGAGGAATTGGTCACCATCCCTTCAACGAACATTAGTGACGAAGAGAAGGTCTTTGAGCTTTCCATGGCCTTACCGGGATTGGACAAAAACGATGTGCAAATTCAAATAGAGGATGATTATTTGATCATAAGCGGGCATAAGAGCCAGAGCCTGGAGGAAAAAAATAAAAACTGGGTGCGAACAGAATTTGTGGGCAACTCATTTTATAGGGCATTCGCATTGCCAACGAATGCCGACCCAAATCGTATAGAGGCCAAAATGAAGAATGGAATATTGGATATTAAGGTGGGGAAGAGGCCCCAGGCCGAACGAAAAACCAGGATTATCGAGGTGGCCTAGTTTAACGGTTGCTTCATGTAATCGAAATTCATATGCGATGGAAAACCTTTTTAATTCGAATAAAATACTTTCTGGAATTGAATAGTGATTTTTTAAAAAGGATGACTATGAAAGTAAGGAAATTCAAACCCGGTGATTGGGTTAAGGTAAAGGGTAGTCCGGATACGACAAAAATGGAGGTCGTAAAATACATTTTAAACGACTTCCCAATTCTGGACAAGGTTAATGATGGTAATTATCTGGAGTGTGTTTATTACAGGAACGGGGAAAGGATTTCGAAAATAATTCATGAAAACCGCTTATTGAAACATTGGGAAACAGGCGGTATATATAAAACCTAGGATGTTGAATATAAGATCATTCAAAATAAATTTAGTAACCTTAAAATCATTGTATCATGAAAAAGTATATTGTATTGGCTATTTCGGCACTTCTAACAATAAGTTGCAATAGCCAGGAAAAGCAAAACAAGGATGATGTCCAAGGTGATACCAAAGCTGAAATTACCGAGGCACCTAAAGGTAGTTGGAAGGTCAATAGGGAGTTTGATGAACAGGGGAACCTCATTCGATATGACTCAATATATTCATGGTCTTCGAGTACCGACCTCGACAAACTGGCCAGTATGGACAGGGATAGCATTTTACAATCCATGCAATCTAGGTTTTATCACGGTTTTTCAAATTTTAACCATGAAGGATTTTCTGACCTGTTCTCTAAGGATTCATTGTTTGCCAAACAGTTTTTCAATGATGATTTCTTCGATAGCGATTTCGGCCATGATTTTATGGATATAGACCGTTTTCGTGAGCAAATGGAAGGCATGCAGCGCAAATTTTTGGAAAGGTACCAATCCGAGTTTGAGAAAATCGGGAATGAAGGTACAGGTGAAAAATCATAGGATTAATAAGGCCGTATGGGCCTTGCCATCTTGAATAGCGGTCAAAAGTCGAACTGTAACTGTACCAAGACCGAGTCTTTTTTAGTCTCGGTTTTATTTTTGTCGGTATTTAGATTGGCCAAGGAAATACCCAAAAGACGCACCGAATTTTCCATTTTTTCCTGATAGAGTAATTCTTTGGCCGTTTCCAAGATCAGCGACTTGTCGGTCACAAAATAGGGCAGGGTCTTACTGCGGGTTTGTAATGTAAAATCGCTATACTTGATTTTTAAGGTAATTGTTTTACCGGCAATTTTCGATTGTTTTAAACGTTTTTCCAATTCGTTCGCAATATGGTCTAGCCGTTCGAGCATAAAGATCTCGCTACTCAGGTTTTCACTGAAGGTACGTTCCGCCCCAACTGATTTGGGAATGCGATGTGGCTTTACTTCACTAGTATGGATGCCCCGAACGACATGAAAATAGTGGGAACCACTTTTCCCGAAATGCTCTTCGAGAAATTCAAGTGGTTTTTGTTTTAGGTCTTTCCCTGTAAAAATGCCCAATTTGTACATTTTCTCGGCGGTCACCTTGCCCACCCCATAAAATTTCCGGATTTCCAGGTCTTCCAGAAACTGGGGTACTTCCTCGGGGTTTACGGTTTTTTGGCCATTGGGTTTATTGAAATCACTTGCGACCTTGGCAATGAATTTGTTTATTGAGATGCCAGCCGAGGCTTTTAGTCCGACTTCATCAAGAATGCGTTTCCGGATTTCCTGGGCTAGCAAGGTTGCCGAAGGGTTTCCTTTTTTATTGGTGGTGACATCCAAATAGGCCTCATCCAAAGATAGGGGCTCTACCAAGTCGGTATAGTCGAAAAATATTTTCCGTATCTGTCCCGATATTTCCTTGTATCGGGCAAAACGCGGTTTTACAAAAGTGAGGTGTGGACAATTTTTCTTTGCCAAATACCCGCTCATAGCACTGTGTACACCAAATTTTCGGGCCTCATAATTGGCTGCGGATACAACGCCCCTTATTTCAATACCACCCACAGCAAGGGGTTTTCCGATTAATTCAGGATTGTCCAACTCTTCTACGGATGCATAAAAGGCATCCATATCTACGTGTATGATCTTTCGTAAGGGAAAATCCGTTTTCATGTTGTAAATTTATAATAACTTTTAACCAATTCAATAGCGGTGAAAACGGCAATAATCTTAGGGGCAACAGGATTGACAGGAGGTAGATTGTTAGAACTCCTGTTGAATGATTCCAGGTATTCCAAAATAAAATTATTCTCTAGAAGTTCTGTCGGAGTAACGGATCCCAAAATTGAGGAATATCTTGGTGATATGTTCAATTTGGAGGACTATAAGGACGATTTTAAGGGCGATGAGGTTTTTTGCTGTATCGGAACAACAAAATCGAAAACCCCTAATAAGGATTTCTATAAAAAAATAGACTTTGGTATTCCCAAAAGTGCGGCGTTACTCGCAAAATCAAATGCAATAAACACCTTTATTGTCATTTCGGCATTGGGGGCCAATGCGAACAGTTCCATCTTTTATAATCGCATTAAGGGCCAGATGGAAGAAGCGGTCTTAGAAGCGCATATTCCCAAGACCTATATTCTACAACCTTCATTGATAGGGGGCAAACGCGAGGAAAGAAGGTTGGGTGAATGGGTTTTTAAACAATTGATGAAAGTGGCCAATCTCGTAATGGCCGGACCCTTGAAAAAATACAAGACAATTCATCCTGAGACTATTGCCAAAGCCATGGTTTGGTTGGCCAATAATGATTTTGACGGGGATAGGATACCGTCTGATGCCATCCAGGAAATAGCCCAGCGTTTATAAATTATACGTACATGCCAATATTTCATTTATAATGATATTATGTATGGACATATGTACATGATAATTGTTATATTCGTGTACTCCTAATTATAATTAAGTATGATGAAAAGAAAAACATCCCAATTTTTAATTCCTGTCGAAAAAAAAGAACAGATTGATTCATCCTATAGCATTTATCCCTCGTTTTCTATTGAAAGTGGGGCTATCAATGAAGGGTATACCACTTTGGCTATGGAATTGGCCAAGTCAGACACTTTGGTTTTGGATGGTTATGTAGGTGTGGATTGGAATGAGGTAATTACCTCCTTGAATGCGGCGTTTCAAAAGATGGGGCTAAGTACCTCTATCCAGAATATTGATGGTTTCTTAAAATCGGAAGGGGAATTAAAGTCCATGGTAGACCCATTTTTGGGTGGTGATGATCCAATTTTCGGTTTTAGGACAAACTTGGAACTAAGTGATTATTTCGATAAAACTAGAATGTCCAATGTCTTGGATGACAAGGTTGATATTAAAATCGTTTATGGTACGGGAGCCAGTGAAATGGACTTGGACGGGAAACTTGTTTATTTTGACCTTCCCAAGAATGAGCTTCAGTATCGCATGCGGGCCAATGCCATCACCAATTTAGGTTTTGGTTCCCCTAAAGACCATAAACAAATGTATAAACATTTCTATTTTGTTGATTGGCCTATTTTGAACAAGGAAAAGAAAAAATTATTGCCGAATATTTCGATTATCGTGGATCAGCAAAGACCAGGGCATCCAGTTTGGATGAGTGGAAAAAAATTGAGGGATGGACTCAAAAGAATGTCCCAAAGTCACTTCAGGGTCAGGCCATGGTTTGAACCTGGTGTTTGGGGTGGCCAATGGATGAAAGACCGGTTCAAGGAGCTGAATCCGGATGTGCCCAATTACGCTTGGTCTTTTGAGATGATCGTACCAGAGAACGGTTTGTTGTTTGAAAGTGATGGGGCCTTGTTGGAAGTCTCTTTTGATATGTTGATGTTCCAGGAAAGTGAAAACGTTTTAGGTAAGGCAGCGCATAGGTTTGGTGATGAATTTCCAATTCGGTTCGACTTTTTGGATACTTTTCAGGGAGGAAACCTATCGGTGCAATGTCATCCGAAACCGGAGTATATCAAAAAGGAGTTTGGGGAGAATTTCACACAGGACGAAACGTATTACATCCTGGATGCCGGTGAAGATGCCGAAGTGTATTTGGGCTTCCAAGAGGGTATTGATCCCAATGGTTTTAAAAGGGCCTTGGAACATAGTTATACATCCAAGGAGGAATTGGATGTTGAGAAATACGTACAGAAACTTCCAGCACATAAGCATGATCTTTTTCTAATTCCCCACGGTACCATTCATTGTTCCGGGATTAACAACATGGTTCTGGAAATTAGTGCAACACCGTACATCTTTACCTTTAAGATGTATGACTGGCAACGTATGGATCTAGAGGGCAACCCTAGGCCTATGAATATTGATAAGGCTTTTGAAAACCTCAATTTTGATAGACAGGGGCCAAAGGTGTCCGACACACTGGTGGCAAAGCCTAAAACTGAAGTATCAGGGGATGATTGGGAGAAAATACACCTACCAACACACAAGGATCATTTTTATGATATCTATAGGTATGAATTCGATAGTAAGGTCGCTATAGGAACGAATGGTCAGTGTCATGTGTTGATGTTGGTCGAGGGTGAGTCCATTGAGTTGGAGGTCGAGGGCTGCGAAGCCCAAACCTTCCATTTTGCGGAAACTTTTGCGGTTCCCGCATCCGCCGAAAATTATTCCTTGGTGAATAAAGGGAAGACCAAGGCCAAGGTTATTGTATCTTTTGTAAAGGATGAAGCATGTTAAAACTAAAAAATATGAATTGTTTAAAGTTTCGATTTTTAATTATCGCGGTAGTATGGTTTACCACTTCGCAAGCACAGGATTCAACGGTTTGGAAAATCGGGGATTCCGATGATAGTAGCTCGGAATTTGCCTTGGCAAATTCTGGGTATACAAAGTTTTTGGAACATGATTTTGGATGGGAAGACCGGTTTTATTTAGTCGGTTTTTCCAATGAAAAAAAAGACTTTCCTTTTGTATTGCCAGGTGCAATGGATTATTGGGGAGGTACTTCGGGATTAGCGGGTATACGTCCACATGAAATAAATATTCTGTTTGGAATTAGCGAAAAACCAAGCAAGGGATCTTGGAGATTGGTAGTTGATGTTTTGGATTGTAACCCTGAAACACCACCCTTCTTTAAAGTAAGCGTCAATGATGAATCATGGAAGTTCAAGCTCGATAAAGGGCAGAATGCCGAAGCCTTAAAAGGGGTTAATAAGGAGACCAAGGAACAAAAATTGAGTATCCCTATTCCGGAAGGATTGATCAAACATGGTGGCAATAGAATACAATTGACGACCTTGGAAGGCAGTTGGTTGGTTTTTGACCAGGTACGTTTGGAAGGGCCTGAAAATGTGAAGTTGATAAAGCCCGAAAACGCATTCTTGAGAAATGTTACAGCTGCGGACTACGAATTGAAGATCGATAACAAAGAAGTCCAGCCTTTGTTATTGGATGTTCAGCATCTTTCAGGAAATCCATTGCTTCGGGTAGAGTTGGAAGGTAAGGTTATATTCAAAGAAACCGTAGAGCATGGTCGAAGCATTTATGAAGCACCCATGACGGCCGTGAAAACATCAAAGACCAGTAGTTACACGGTTTTATTGGATGGTAAACCAATTGAAAAGGGAACTGTGGAAAGGTTGCCTAAAAAGCAAAATCTATTAGTTGATTATGTCGACACCAAAATAGGAACAGGGCATTCTAGATGGATGATCGCCCCTGGACCATGGATGCCGTTCGGGATGGTTAAAATAAGTCCGGATAACCAGAAAAGTGGATGGCAAGCAGGATATCAACCTTCATTTGAAAGTGTAGGCACATTCAGCCATATCCACGAATGGACTATGGCCGGTTTGGGAACTTTTCCAACCAATGGCCCTTTGGTTACCGAGGTAGGGAACCCTGGAGAACCCGATTCAGGTTATCGTTCACGTGTTGACAAAAATACAGAGCAGGCACCGTTGGGGTACTATTCCGTGTTTTTAAGTGATTATAAGATCAAGGCGGAACTCACGGCTACTACGCGTGCTAGTTTTCAGCGGTACACCTATCCTAAGGATAAGCCCAACTCCAGAATACTTGTTGATTTACAAACACCTTCAGAATACAACTATAAGATTGAAGAAGCTTATATTAAAAAAGTAAGCGATTATAAGATTGTTGGTTATAGTAAGCAAATATCCCCTTCGGTTTGGGGAGAAGGTTATTATAGGAAACAATTTGTCGAAGATGGTGATAAGCCCAAGGAATGGGATGATATAGCACAGGAGTATACCGTACATTTTGTGATGGAGTTTGATGCCCCAATCAAGGATTTTGGTGTTTGGGTAGATGGCGATAAAGAAGGAAAGGATGATGCCGCCATTACGAATACTGCGGAATTTAAGGTTGAAAATCCGGAGGACGTAGTCGCCTTTGTTGAATTTGATACCACGGATAATCAAGTGGTACAGACAAGAACCGCTATCTCGTATGTAAGTATAGACAACGCTGCCCTCAATTTAGAGGAGGAAATAACAAAACCTTTTGGTTGGAGTTTTGAAAAAGTTCGGGAGAATCAAGAAAAGGCATGGAACGATTTATTCGAAAGGGTCCTGATTACATCGAATGACCGATTGGAAAAAACAAGGTTTTATTCAAATATGTACCGTGCTTTGGTAAGTAGGAATATTTTTAGTGATGTTGATGGTAGTTGGGTCGATGCCGAGGAGCAGGTTCAAAAAATTGAAGACCCCAATGGAGTGGCTTTAGGGTGTGATGCCTTTTGGAATACATTTTGGAATTTAAACCAATTTTGGAATTTGGTAACCCCGGATTGGTCATCGAAATGGGTGAATTCCCAGTTGGGAATGTATGATGCCAATGGCTGGTTGGCCAAAGGTCCGGCTGGAATGGAATATATTCCGGTAATGGTAGCAGAACATGAGATTCCACTTATCGTCGGGGCCTATCAAATGGGCGTTGGCAATATCGATGCGGAAAAGGCCTTTGAGGCTGTTTATAAAATGCAGACCACTTTAGGGCAAAAGGTAGGGAATGGTTATGCGGGGAATAGGGATTTGGAGCCCTATCTAAAATACCATTATGTGCCGTATAACAAAGGGCGTTTTTCAAATACCCTGGAATACTCTTTTGATGACTTTTCGGTGTCCCAATTGGCAAAGGCATTAGGTAAGGATAAGGAATATGACGAATTTATACGAAGAGGGTATTGGTGGAGAAATGCCATTAACCCAGATGGGGGCTTTGCCCATTTAAGGCATTCCGACGGTTCTTGGTTCCCCGATTTTGATCCTATTAAAACGGCAGGTAATTTTCAGTTTGTTGAAGGTAATGCGTGGCAATTGACATTTTTTGTTCCACAAGATGTCCCGGCACTGGCGGCCATCGTTGGTGAGGAGGAATTCGTAAAACGCTTGGATGATGGTTTTAATATCAGTAGTCCCTGGCGGTACAATGCGCCCAATGAGTTGTATTGGGATTTTCCGGTTACGCAAGGAAACCAGCAATCCATGCATTTTTCATTCTTGTTCAATTGGGTTAAAAAACCGTGGTTAACGCAGAAGTGGAGTAGGGATATTATCGATAGGTATTATGGTTTTGGTTTGTCCAACGCCTATTTGGGCGATGAGGATCAAGGGCAAATGAGCGCATGGTTCATGATGGCATCCTTAGGGCTTTTTCAAACAGATGGCGGGGTTCGTGTAGATCCCATCTATGAAATAGGAAGTCCTATTTTTGAAAAGGTGGAAATAGATCTAGGTGGGCGATACGGAAGGGGTAAAACTTTTGTTATTGAGGCAAAAAACACATCCTTCAATAATAAATACGTACAAAGTGCAACGTTGAACGGAAAAAGATTAAAGAACTTTTGGTTCCCTTCAAAGGAGCTGTTGAAAGGAGGGAAACTAGAATTGAAAATGGGCCCCAAACCCAATAAAAAATGGGGTGTATCAAGCCTTCCACCATCAACGTTAAACGATAAATAATTAAAAAATGAGAATACTGATCACTATTGTATTGGGTTTGGTCTTGCTAGGTTGCAAAGACCGTAATGAAAACAAGGAACTCGCCCAAAAAGTACTTTCCAACCAACAATTCGATGCCGTCAAAAAGCGGGCCTTGGCGGTTATCGAAACCGGTTTTAATGCTGGTGATGGCTATCGTGAGGTTTGGATTAGGGACTATAATACATTTATTGAACTTTCAGCGGAAGTATATCCGCCAGAGGAATTGAAGGAAAACCTTTTGGTGTTTTTTAGAATGCAGGGCGATGATGGCAATATTATCGATGGGTTTACACCTGCCGAAGCCATTACCAAAGAAGAAACCGATTTCAGCTACTTCGAATTGGAGCCCCGCTATGCAGGCCATAAGAACACTGTTGAGACCGATCAGGAAACTTCTTTGATCCAAGCTGTATACAAATATGTAAAGACGACAGGGGATAGCTCCATTCTCAACGTGGAAATAGGGGATAAAACAGTGGCCGAACGCATGGAGTGGGCGGTACAGTTTTTAATGGACAAGCGATTCTCTAGGGAATATGGACTTATTTGGGGGGCAACCACTGCCGATTGGGGAGATGTACAACCAGAGCATGGTTGGGGTGTCGATATTGATGGGAATACGCATAGGGCCATTGATATCTATGACAATGCCATGTTGATCATTGCCTTGGACAATATGCTTGAACTAATGCCAGACATCAAGGAACAATGGCTACCAATCAGGAGACGATTGGCAAAGAATGCCAAAAATCATCTGTGGGATGGTAAGGCCCAAAAGTTCATACCCCATATTTATTTGGACGGTTCTCCCTTTCCGGAGGATTTTAATGAGCGCGAAATCTACTACTTTGGGGGTACTGCAGTGGCCATAGAGGCGGGGCTGCTTTCAAAGGAGGAAATTAAAGTCTCTATCGATGAAATGGTTTCCAGGGTGAAACAGGCCGGTGCGGGATCGATTGGTCTAACCCTATATCCCCCATATCCTGAAGGATACTTTGAGAACCCAATTATGAATCCGGAATACAGCTACCAAAACGGTGGCGATTGGACCTGGTTTGGGGCAAGAATGATTCAACAATTGGTGAAATATGGTTTTGTTGAGGATGCTTATGAACAATTATTACCGATGACCGATAGGGTTATAAAGAATGATGGCTTTTATGAATGGTACACTGTTGATAATAAACCGGAAGGTTCAGGCACTTTTCGTGGTTCTGCTGGTGTACTTTACACAGCAATTCTTAACTTTGAAAAATGGGCGAATTCCCATAACGAATAGGTGAGGATGATCAACGACGGAATATGGAAAATGTTTGGTTATGGACTTTAAAATAGACCAAAATAGCCCTGTGCCACTTCATGCACAGATTGAGGGATACTTGAGGTCTTTGATTGTTCAGGAAAAATACCGAAGTGGGAAATGTTTTTTGCCAAAGGAAGTAACCTTGGCGAAAAAATTAGGCGTGTCCAGAAATACCGTACGCCAAGCCGTAAATACACTGGTTCAAGAACAACTCATTGAACGTAAAAAGGGGGTTGGCACCAAAGTCCTCAATAAAAAAATCGCTACACGACTCGATAATTGGATCAGTTTCACCAAAGAAATGGGGAAACTGGGTATTGAAGTCGTCAACTATGTGGTAAAAGCTTCCTTGGAAATTGCCCCGGACGAAGTTTACGATGCCTTATCCGTTTCAAGCTCAAAGAAAATCTGGAAGCTTGAAAAAGTACGTGGTTCGAACAAGGCGAAGTACCTATATTCTGTATCCTACTTTCATCCAAGGGTGGGGATAACGGGGGAAGAGGATTTCATTACACCACTTTACGAACTGTTAGAGACCGAACATGATACCATCGTAGCGACTTCCAAAGAGCGGTTAAGTGCGGTAAAGGCGGATCAAAATTTGGTTTCCATATTAGATCTTGCCCCGGAAGTACCTATTTTACGAAGGGAACGATTGGTATGCGATCCGGGGGATAGACCGGTTGAATTCAATATAGTGTTCTATAATACCGATTACTTTACATACGATATTGAAATAAAAAGGGATTTATGATGTGTTTTTTAAAAGATCTTATAAGATCTACCACCTTACTATATACTTAAATGAACTTTCGGGGATTAAATATCGGTGTTGCATTTCTGTCAATTTTAGTTTTGATTATTGTCCCATTGGGGTGTAATTCCGACATTGAAACGAAGTCTCCCCAAAAAGAAAATCTTTCACAATACGTAAACCCCAATATTGGTACCGCGCACAGTCGTTGGTTTTTTTATACCCCCGCTGCAATGCCCTTTGGTATGGCAAAATTGGCACCCTCGACCAATGGTTCTTATGGGAATAAAAGTGGATGGGAAGCTGTTGGTTATGACAGTCGGCAGAACAGTATAGAGGGATTTGCAAACTTGCATGAATTTCAAATAGGAGGATTTCTTTTTACGGGTATTACGGGTGGACTAAAAACAATTCCAGGTGCCTTGGAGAAACCCGATGAAGGGTATAGGTCCCGTTTCGATAGGAAAGATGAGGTTGCCATACCAGGTTATTATAAAGTACTCCTTAAGGATTACAATGTACAAGTGGAATTAACGGCGACAAAAAGGGTGGGTTTCCAACGGTACACCTTCCCGAAATCGGATAATTCCTATTTGCTTTTTGATATTGGGAACCAATTGGGGGAAAGTGGAAAAGTAAAGGATGCCAAGGTAACCTATAACAATGATGGTACCCTCCAAGGTTATGTGGTCACCTACCCCGAATATGTAAAAAAGTATCAAACCGACGGCGATATAAAAATGTTCTTTTACGCCGAAGTAAGTAGGAAACCCGAAGAGCATGGTGTTTTTAAGGGGGAAAATGTCAGTAAGGATGTAGATTCCATTACAGGTGTTGGCGCCGGAATGTTCTTTAAGTATAAAACCTTGGATGCCGATGAAATCACCATAAAAACAGGCCTGTCCTATACATCGGTAGAAAATGCGAAGATCAATCTTCGGACTGAGGCCGCAACCTTGGATTTTGATCAGGCAAAGGAAAAGGCCACCACAGCTTGGGAAAACGAATTTGATAAGATCAGGGTAACCGATTCTTCCAAGGTCAATAAGACAAAATTTTATACATCGCTCTTTCACGCCCTTTTAGGCAGGGGATTATCCAATGACGTCAATGGCCAGTTTCCACAAAACGATGGTACTGTTGGCCAATTGCCCTTATTGGCTTCGGGGGAACCAAAATACAATGTCTACAATACCGATGCGGTGTGGGGTGCATTTTGGAATCTAACACAATTATGGGCTTTGGTGTGGCCTGAATACTATAACGATTTTGTACAGTCCCAATTGGAAGTATACAAGAACTCCGGTTGGCTGGCAGATGGGATAGCCAATGGCAGGTATGTTTCTGGGGTAGGTACCAATTTCACAGGTTTGGTTATAGCTGCTGGCTATCAGACGGGAGTTCTTAAGGATAACATTGAACTTGCCTATGAAGCGGCATTGAAAAATGAAGTCGGATACCAAGACAGAAAGGAAGGAGCCGGCAAAATGGATCTAAAGAGCTTTATTGAAAACGGGTTTATACCCTACATTGAAAGAAAGAGGAACCATAGGGCAAATGTTCCTGAGGGGTCGGCATTTTCTGTTTCACATTCGTTGGAATACGCATTTAGTAGTTATGCAGTGGCCCAAATGGCCCATAAAATGGGAAAAATGGATGATTATCGCATGCTGATGCAATTGTCCCATGCATGGAAAGGATTTTACGATAAGGAAACAGGATTCTTTAGGCCTAGATTGAAAGATGGCGAATTCATCAAGGATTTCGATCCTTTGGCCCCATGGATCGGATTTCAGGAAGGCAACGCATGGCAATATACGTTTTACGTTCCCCATGAACCTGAGGCCTTGGTGGAATTGATTGGAAAGGAAAAATTCAATACCCGGTTGGATTCCATTTTTAGGATCTCTGAAAAAACGGCATTTGGTGGGGAGGGTATCGATGCCTTCGCAGGTATAAAAACGTTGTATAACCATGGGAACCAACCCAACCTACATATTTCATGGATGTTCAATTTTTCGGGAAAACCATGGTTGACGCAGAAATGGACCAGATTGATCGAAGATGGATTTTATGGTACAGGGGAAATACATGGGTATGGTTATGGACAGGATGAGGACCAGGGACAACTTGGTGCTTGGTATGTTATGTCGTCCTTGGGTATTTTCGATGTTAGGGGATTAACCGGTGAGGAACCAAGTTTCCAATTCGGAAGTCCTACGTTTGATAAGGTGGAGATCAAGGTTAAAAACGATAAGGGACAGCCTTTTACGATAACGACGTCCAACGCTAAAAAAGGCAACTTTTATATCGACAGTATTGAGTTGAATGGTAATCCGTATGATAAACTGGATATTCCTTTTAAGGAAATAACCAAAGGGGGTCATCTGAATTTTCATATGTCCGATGTCCCACAAATGAAGTTGAAAAATCAATAGAATGATTAATCCATTTTTTAATAAAAAGCGAACCTAAATAGAATAAATATGACCGATCAAATAGCAATTGGGGCAGATATTGGTGGAAGCCATATTACGAGCGCAGCTGTTAATTTAAGAACCTTTGAAATTCTTGAAAATACGACGTTTTCTGCAAAAATAGACAATAAGGCATCGAAGGATGTCATTATGCAAGACTGGAGTAAGGCCATTAACAAGACCATTGAGAGTGTTTCAATGCAGACCACGGCAGATATCGGATTTGCCATACCGGGTCCATTCAATTATAAAACAGGTGTTGCCATGTTCGAGGGGGAAAATGAC
Source organism: Maribacter polysiphoniae (assembly GCF_003148665.1). Lineage (GTDB taxonomy): Bacteria > Bacteroidota > Bacteroidia > Flavobacteriales > Flavobacteriaceae > Maribacter_A > Maribacter_A polysiphoniae. Next base: position 484,281 of record NZ_QGGQ01000001.1, read on the forward strand.
AAGTACGAAAGTCTGCACAATGTTTCAGTACCCGAAGAACTGCCTAAATTCATCAATAGCGAAAAAGTAAACCTCAGGTTTCTGAACGATGCTACTTCTTTCGGCGTTGGGGTTTCTACCCAAGGAAAGGCGAAAAAATGCCAAAAGGTTATTGTTGTGACCCTAGGCACAGGTTTTGGTTCTGCCTTTATCAATAATGGTGTTCCCCAAGTGAATTCGGACGATGTCCCCCAAGATGGGTGTTTATGGGATAAACCCTATAAAACGGGAATAAGCGATGATTATTTCTCAACCCGTTGGTGTATTGAACGATATTTTGAACTCACCTCCCAACGTGTAAAGGGTGTAAAGGAAATCGCTGCGGCGGATACCGATGATTCAAGAAGGGTTTTCAATGAATTCGGTGTTAATATGGCAGAATTCATGATGCCATTCGTTAAAAAGTTCCAAGCGGAAATTATAGTTATGGGTGGTAATATCTCAAAGGCCAGCGACCTTTTCTTGCCTAGACTAAAGAGCGATTTACAAAAGGCGGGTTTGCAATTGGAGTTTGAAGTGTCTCCCTTGATGGAAGATGCGGCCATAATCGGTAGTGCCAAACTTTTTGTGAACGACTTTTGGAATGTAGTGAAAAATGAACTCCCTGAAATTTAAAATAATTATATATGGCTACCAATAAAATACAACTAAACAAGTTTTTCCCAGTATTCCTGACCTTCATTATTATGGGGTTTGTTGATATCGTGGGCGTTTCAACAGGATACGTACAGAAAGATTTCGATCTTTCGGATTCCATGGCACAGTTTATCCCATCCATGGTGTTCATATGGTTTTTCGTCTTTTCAATTCCCGTAGGTGTACTACAAGATAAAATAGGGAAAAAGAAAATGATGAACCTCGGTATTATGATTACTATTTTTGGACTTCTCCTACCGTTTATTTACTACTCTTTTGTGGTTATTTTGATTGCCTTTGTCTTTATGGGAATCGGTAATACCATTGTACAGGTCGCGGCAAGTCCATTGCTACAGGAAGTGACCCCAAAGGAGAAACTATCGAGTTTTTTAAGCCTTTCCCAGTTCATGAAGGCCATTACTTCCTTAACAGGGCCTATCATTGCCACCTATATGGCAATCACATATGACAAATGGATCCTTGTATTCGCAGTATATGCCTTAATATCATTGGCCAATTTGCTTTGGCTTTCAAGTACCAAGATAGATGAGAGCATAAAATCGGAAACTCCGGCTACCTTCGCATCGTGTATGAAACTGCTAACCAACAAGTTTGTACTTGCGATGGTAATCGCAATATTCCTTATTGTTGGGGCTGATGTAGGAATGAATTCGAACATTCAAGGGTTTCTTATGAAGCTTCACGGACTCACGCTCGAGAATGCATCCTACGGTATAAGTGTTTACTTTACAGCCTTAATGATCAGTAGGTTTGTTGGAGCCATTTTACTGCAATTCCTAAAACCTATTTTCTTTTTGGTAACGACTACGATTTTGGCTATTGTAGGAACCTTGATGATCATGTTCTCCACTACCGAAATGATGGCTTATATCGCTATTTTCATTGTAGGCCTTGGAGCAGGTAATCTATTTCCATTGATATTCTCCATCGCCATAAATAAAATGCCCTCAAGATCGAATGAAATATCAGGATTATTGATCATGGCAATCGTAGGTGGGGCCGTAATTCCACCAATTATGGGCTTTGTTAGTTCCAGCTACGGGATTATGGGAAGTCTTATTGTATTGGTTGCGTGTTTTGCATACATGTTGATCATACCATTTACGGCCAAGCAGGATAAGGTAGAAAAGGCCTAGCTTTTAATAGAATCACTTTTATATTCCAAGAATCCCCATATTATTTATGGGGATTTTTGCTTTCATTTACATACTTTTAGTTTTGAAGACCTTTCGATTATGGTAGAAATAGAACGTAAATATTTGGTTATGGACATTTCCTATCGGGAAGTGGCAATCTCCCAAAAAAGGATAGTGCAAGGGTTCCTTAATACCGACCCCAATAGAACGGTACGTGTGCGGATTAAGGGCGATGAGGGTTTCTTGACCGTTAAGGGTATTTCCAATGCGTCGGGAACTACAAGGTTCGAATGGGAAACGGGCATTAAGGTTGAGGAGGCAGAAGCGTTACTTCAACTTTGTGAACCATCGGTAATCGATAAAATAAGGTATGAAATCCCAAATGGGAAGTATTTGTTTGAGGTGGATGAATTTCATGGGGCCAATGAGGGATTGACCATCGCCGAAATTGAATTGGAGAATGAAAAAGACTTTTTTGAACACCCCGATTGGCTTGGAGAGGAAGTGACCGGTGATATAAGATATTATAATTCACAATTGAGCAAAAATCCTTTTACGGAATGGTAGCGGTTTTTCTCATAAAATAAACCCTTTAACATGAGTCAATTTGATTCATGCCAAAGGGTTTTGATTTCCTTTTTCAATAGTTTCTTGTACTTGGTTTAACCTATATTTTGTGGTTAAAGGCCATTAAAATAATCGTTACTGCCATCCACCACCCAATGAACGGTATAACTCCACGGTGGCCGATAATTGCGAAAGTTTATTGCTTACCAAACTCAATTCGGCATTCAAGGCATTTTCCCTGGCAGTCAATAAATCGAGATAGGTTAAGTAACCGCTGTTCAATAATTCTTGGGAATTATCCTCAGCCCTGCGTAATGCTACGACCTGTTTAGATATGAAAGTTTCTTTTTCGAGCGATATATTATAATCATACAAGGCCTCTGAAACTTCTTTTCCTGCAATTAAAAGGGCTTTTTTAAAGTCCAATAACGCTTGTTCCTGATTGGCTTTGGATACCTCATAGGCTGTTCTTACCTTCCTTCCATTGAATATGGGTTGGGTAAGTCCGCCCACCAAATTGGCAAAAATAGAACTGGAGTCTATCCAATTATCCAACTCCAAACTTTGAAAACCACTATTTGCAGAGAGTGTTATCGAAGGGTAAAAATTACTTCTTGCCACATTGGTAAGTTCAAAACTATTCACTAAAGCATATTCGGCCTGTAAAATATCGGGGCGGTTTCTCAATAATAGAGAAGGAACGCCAAGTTTCATTTCATTGGCCAATGTTTGGTCTTCGAGCGTACTACGAGAGTAGGATCGTGGTTCTTCACCCAATAATAAACTCAACGTATTTTCTGTGATGAAAAGCGAATTTTTAAGGTCTAACAATTGACTTTGGGCACCATAGAGCTGTGCGGCGGTTTGATCTACCCCAACTTGATTTGCTTGTCCCGCATCTTTAAGGGCCTTAATGGTCTCAAGGCTACTTGAACGGTTTATAATGGTTTCTTCAGTGACCTTTATCTGTTGATCTAGGGCCAAAAGCTGATAATAAGTAATCGCTATTTGTGCCACTAAGTCGGTTTTTACGGCCTTATGGGCAGCAACGGTTTGTAGATAACCGGCATCACTCGCTCTTTTGCTACTCCTTATCTTTCCCCAGATATCAGCCTCCCAGGATAAAGCCCCAGTAATATCAAACTGATTGTAAGGTTGGGTGAATAAACTTCCAAATTGTCCATTTTCACTGTTTCTCGCCGTCCTAGAAGCGGTTGCCGAAGCATTTAGGGTAGGAAAGTATCCGGCCTTGCCTTGTTTAACATAGGCCTCGGCAGCATTTATACGCTGCAATGCTATCCTAATATCCAAATTGTTCTCCAATCCTTTTTCGATGTAGGTTTTTAGATATTCATCGGTAAAAAGGTCTTTATAGGAAACTGAAGCGAACGAAACACTGTCTTGTGGCAGTTGATCGGTCCTAAATAGATTCCCGGTTTCCATGGTCGGCCTTTCGTATGTTTTAGCTACAAAACAGGATTGTAGCAAGAGCGGAAGAAAAGCGACTAGTATAAGTTTATTTGTGACTATTTTTTTCATCGTTATTGTTCTTTTATTTCTGGAATTTCTTGGTCAGGGGTACCGGTCAATCTTTCTTGTAATGTTTGGAAGATGACATATAGGGCCGGAATTATCAATACCCCGAATAGGGTTCCGATCAACATCCCCCCAACAGCACTCATACCAATAGATTGGTTCCCCACGGCACCGATACCTGTTGATAAGGCCAATGGCATTAAACCAAAGATAAAGGCGAATGATGTCATCAGAATGGGTCGAAGCCTGGCTTTGGCACCATCAATTGCAGATTCCATTATAGACATTCCGTGCTTTCTACGCTGTAGCGCAAATTCAACAATTAGGATTGCATTCTTGGATAGAAGACCGATCAACATGATCAATGCTATCTGGAAATAGATATTGTTCTCCAAACCTGCAAAATGGATAAATGCTATAGCACCGGCAATACCTACCGGTAATGACAGTAGTATGGAGAATGGCAAAATATAGGATTCATACTGGGCACTCAACAAGAAATAAACAAACACCAAACTCAATATGAAAATAAGGATGGTCTGGCTGCCTGCATTATTTTCTTCCTTGGTAAGCCCAGAGTATTCATACGTATAATTGTTCGGCAAAACCTTTGCGGAAACTTCTTCAATGGCCTTGATGGCATCCCCCGTACTATATCCCGGATTTAAGGCCCCGTTGATTTTCACCGAGCTGAGCAAATTGAACCTGCTCACCACTTCCGGTCCATAAATTTTCTTTAGGGACACGAACTGTGATACCGGCACCGATTCGCCCATTTTATTGGTTACGTACATATGGTTCAACGAACCCTCGTCAGCTCTATCCTCTGGTTTTGATTGGATCATGACACGGTATTGTTTCCCGAATTTGTTGAAATCCGTGGTATACAATCCACCGTAATATCCCTGCATCGCATTAAAGACATCGGTTACGGCTAAACCGGCTGATTTTGTTTTCTCTATATCGACCTGCAGTTCATATTGTGGAAAATTAGGATTGAATTGAGTAATGGCGTACTGCACCTCTGGCCTTGCATTCAAGGCAGCCAAAAATTGATTGGTGGTATTCCCTACCGTTTGCCAATCGTCTGCATCCTTACTCTGTAAGTTCATTTCAAAACCCGTTGAGTTTCCAAATCCCTGAACACTTGGTGGTGTAAAGAAGAAAATACGGGCATCTTTTAGTCCTGCTGTTTTAGCAAAAAGACTCCCCACAACGGCTTGTACGGATTGTGATGCTTCTTTTCTTTCGGCCCAGTTTTTAAGACGGAGTACAGAGAACCCATAGGAACCTCCATTTACCCTGTTCAATAAACTGAAACCGGTAACGTTCATTCTCGCATCTATAATATCCATGGAAGCATAGATGGAATCCAGTTTTTTAACCGTTTTCTGGGTCTGTTCCAATGTCGTTCCCGGAGGCAAACTAATATCGGCCATGATAAGTCCCCTATCCTCATTGGGAATAAACCCTGAAGGTGTGGTTTTGAATAATAGGATGGTTATACCTGTGAAAATAACCAGTGAGACTATTGTGATCCATTTTCTTTTGGCAATAAACCTTACGGAGCCTACATATTTATCGGTAATAGCATTAAATCCGGCATTGAAGGATCTATAGAAACGTTGTTTCAAACCCTTATCATGTTCTTCGGATGCTTCGTGCGGCTTTAAAAATAGGGCAGCCAAAGCCGGACTCAGGGTCAAGGCGTTCACTGCAGAGATTATAATGGCAATGGCCAATGTAATACCGAACTGTTGGTAGAAAACCCCTGAAGACCCATTTATAAAGGATACCGGAATAAATACGGCCGACATGACCAAGGTTATTGATATAATGGCCCCTGAAATTTCTGACATGGCTGTTTTCGTGGCCGTTTTGGCATTGGTAGCCCCTGCATCCATCTTGGCATGTACCGCCTCGACGACCACAATGGCATCATCGACCACAATACCAATGGCCAGTATCATGGCAAAAAGGGTCAACATATTGATTGAGTACCCAAATAAGGACAGGAAGAAGAACGTACCCACAATCGCTACCGGGACAGCTATTGCCGGTATCAAGGTAGACCTGAAATCCTGTAAGAATAGGAATACCACGACGAATACCAATAAAAATGCTTCAATCAATGTTTGTATGACGTGTGAGATAGAGGCATCAAGGAAATCTTTGGTATTATAAGGAATTACATAATCCAGTCCTTTTGGAAAATCCGCCTTACTTTCCTTTAGAATAGTTTCAATTTCGGTTATGATGTCGTTCGCGTTGGAACCAGAGGTTTGGAATACACCAACAGCGGTACCCGGTTTGCCCATACCTTCATTCTTGGTGCCGTAATTAAAGGCACCAAGTTCAATATCCGCAACATCCTTTAAACGTAAGAACTGCCCATTTTCTTGGGCTTTGATGATAATATCCTCATATTCGGATATTTCAGAAAGCCGTCCTTTGTATTTTAGTACATATTCGAAGACCCCATCTGCATTTTCCCCGATTTTACCAGTTGCTGCCTCAAGGTTTTGCTCAACAAGTGCACTTTGAATATCCGATGGCATTAGTTTAAAAGCAGCCATTTTATCGGGTTTTAACCAAATACGCATGGAGTAGTCCTTGGAACCGAATACGGTTACATTCCCAACCCCTTCGATACGTTGTAGCTTAGGTACCAAATTTATCCGGGCGTAGTTTTCAACGAATGTGGCATCATAATCCTTATTGTCTGAAAACATGGAGAAAAACAACAAGGCACTGGTTTGTGATTTTTGCGTCACCACACCTGTCTTTATAACAGCTTCCGGCAATACACTATTAGCCCTGGCGACCCTATTCTGTACGTTTACAGCGGCAATATCAGGGTTTATGCCCAGCTTAAAATAGACGTTGATCGTAGCAGCTCCGTCATTACTCGCATTGGAGGTCATATAGGTCATTCCTTCCACACCGTTGATCTGTTCCTCTAAAGGAATAACAACACTGTTGAGTACGGTTTCAGCATTTGCCCCTGTGTACGTTGTGGTAACCTGTACCGTAGGCGGTGCAATTTCTGGATATTGTTCAATCGGTAGGGAGGTTAATCCCAAGATTCCGAGTATGGCAATGATGACCGATATCACCGTAGATAGTACGGGACGATCTATGAATTTTTGAAACATGTTTTTTAGATTATATGTTGTGCGGAATATTTATTGAACGGGATTAATGGTCATTCCATCCCTTAATTTTGAGACGCCTTCAGTAACAATGGTGGTTCCAGGTTGTATGCCACTGGTTACAATGAACCCCTTTTCGGTATTTGCGGAAATCCGTATAGGCTTTGTGGTTATGGTGTTGTCATCCTTTACAATGAATATCAACTTATTGCCTTGTAGGTCTATGGTTGCTTTTTGAGGAATCTCAAAGGCATTTTTATAGAGATATGGGATTTTAATCTTACCTGTACTACCACTGGTTAACAGGTTGTTCGGATTTTTAAAATCAACTCGTGCCGTGGCACTCCCTGTAGTACTGTTGATAATTGAATTGATCATGGCAATCTTACCTGGTTCAGGATACTCTTCCCCATTGACCATCACCAATCGTGCGTCATTGGCATTCTCAAGGTCAAACTGGTTTTTCTGGTTTAAGGGAATGGACTCCTTAAACTTCAATAATTCTTTTTCGCTTAAGGAAAAGTAGGCACGAACCTCACTGATATCGGAAACAGTTGTTAGTGGACTTGCCATGGCAGAACTTACCAAGGCTCCGGTCTTATAGGGTATTTCCCCGATAAAACCATCTACCGGACTTGTGATTCTGGAGTAGTTTATATTTGAAACAATACTTTCATAATTACTTTGCGCTTGTTTCAGTTTTGCATCGGCAGTTTCCAATTGAACAGTACTGATAATTCCTTTTTCTACCAAGGGACGTAACTTATCCACTTCGACTTGGGCCACATTTACCGCAGCTTTGGCCGCTTTGGCATCTTGATTCATCGTTTGGGTCTCTAACTTGAACAATAGTTGTCCTTTTTTGATTTTCTGACCTTCCTCTACATAGATGTTTTGTATAAAGCCAGATACTTTTGGCCATATTTCCACATTTTGCTTGCCTTCAAGCGTAGTGGAAAATTCGTTGAATATGGTGATGTCTTTTTGGCTTAATGCTAGAACTTTAAGACTTGGGGCCGGCATTTTCGGGGCATTTTGCTGCTCTGGGGCCTTTCCAAAACAAGAACTTAATAGTATCAATAGACTAAGGGAACCTATAATTGATATTTTTTTCATTTTAAATGGATGATAAATTGTTATTAAAGTTTTGTTAATTCTGTTGGTTCGGTACAAAACGAACCAATGGTGTAAAAAAATTATTCTTTTAATGTATTCAGTTGATCTATGGTCTTTTGAAAAATATCCTTTTGTTCCTTTAAACAGTTCATATATATTTTCTTCATTTTTTGGCTTGATTTAAATTTTTCAGGATTGAACTTTTCGTTGTAATCCGCTAGTTTTCCCATCATTTTCTCTTCATTCTCTAGTTGTTTAAGTGCTTTGCTTAATTTTTTAACCATAAAGGAATCCTTTGCGGCTACGGTGTAGTATCGTTTTCTATCCCTTGATTTCGTGAAATATTTAATAAACCCCATCTGTAATAAAAGATTGAGCGAGGTTGATATTGAACTTTTACTTGCGCCTCTTCTTGTTAAGCAATCATCAAAAGTCAACCCGTCTTCTTCCGTCATAATCAACGAGGCAAAAATTCGGGCCGATAGAGGGGGCAAGGAATATTCATTTTCAAAATGAATTCCTAAATCCTCTATAAGTCCTTTTCGATATTCTTCCTTGTCCATAATGTTTAGAATTGAAGGGGCAAAGATATGGTTAGTTCGGAAACAACCAAACCAAACGAATTTAATTTTATGTTAAAAAAAATGAAATGATCTTAAAAACCTTAAAATACCTTTATGGTTTAATGGTTGATTTTAGGGAGTCGAAATGAATTATATGATTGTTGAAGACTTCAAATACGGACTATGTGGCGAATATTCCTGGTTTATGGATAATAGGGATATCAACCAGATTCCCTTCGGTAATGGTGTCCTTCCCGAAAAGGAATTTCCTTTCGTATAATTTACCCTCGGCAAAAAAAGTGACGAAAAATTCGTTGTTCAATTCGAGGACATCATCTTGAATGAGCTCTATCTTGGCGTATGATTTTGGTACCATGACGGCAATCGAATGTCTCATTGTTGAGGTTTTCCGATGTTCATCATATCCTTTTGAGACAACAAGAACCATATCAATAGGAGTGTCCCGGTCGTTCAGAATGTAAGCATTCCATTTTTTCTCCAGAAAATCATCGTTCCATTCCTGTATCAACGCAAGATATACGTCCTTAACAATGGGTATTTCTATATCCTTTTTCAAAAGGGAAAAATTAAAGGGTGCTTTTGAATTGATCCAAGAAGCGAACATCATTCTCACTCAATAATCGAATATCGGTAATTTGATGTAGCAACATGGCAATACGATCAATACCAACACCGAAAGCGAAACCGGAATAGATTTCCGGATCAATGCCACAATTGGTTAGAACATTAGGGTCAACCATACCACAGCCACCAATTTCCAGCCAGCCGGTACCTTTTGTGATCTTATAATCCGATTCGGTTTTCAATCCCCAATAAACATCAACCTCTGCACTTGGTTCGGTAAATGGGAAATACGAAGGGCGCAACCTTATTTTCGACTTTCCAAAGAGTTCGGTAGTAAAGATCTGTAAGGTCTGCTTTAGATCGGCAAAGGAAACATCCTTGTCAATATAAAGTCCTTCAACCTGATGGAAAAAGCAATGTGAACGGGCGGAAATGGCCTCATTTCGATATACCCTACCTGGTGATATTGTTCTGATAGGGGGTTTGTTGTTTTCCATATAACGCACTTGAACCGATGAGGTATGCGTACGTAGGAGGATATCGGGATCGGTCTGAATAAAGAAGGTATCCTGCATATCTCGCGCAGGATGATATTCGGGAAGGTTCAAGGCAGTGAAATTATGCCAGTCATCCTCAATTTCGGGACCTTCTGAAACATTGAACCCAATTCTTGAAAAAATTTCGATAATCTGGTTTTTCACGATGGAAATGGGGTGTCTTGATCCTAGGGCCATGGCTTCACCAGGTCTGGTCAAATCACCGTATTTCCCAACTTCCTCTGTCTGGCTGTCCAAGGTTTCCTTGAGCAGGTTGACCTTTTCATTCGCCGCTAATTTTAGGGTATTAATGGCCTGGCCAAATGCTTTTTTTTGGTCATTGGGTACGTTCTTGAATTCAGCGAAAAACTCATTCAGTAGCCCTTTTTTGCCTAAATATTTAATACGAAAGGTTTCAATAGCTTCCTTGGTGTCGGCATTGAATTTTTCTACTTCCGTAATATGTTCCTTTATTTTATCGATCATGATATTCAAGTGAGGGACAAATTTAAAATATTCTACGAAGAGGAGGGGGAATTAATTCAATAAAAAAACCGTGCCTTTATGGAAAGCACGGTCTTATAGGAGTATTACAATGACTTAATGCGTGTCTTTTACATGATTCTTGATCCAATCGGTACAGCGATCAAAGTTCTCGAAAATATGTTCTTCCGGAATGAAATCAGGAATAATATCAATACGTTCCATCATATATCTCGGCTGTCTTTGTAAATCTGTAAAGAGCACCGTTATATTGTTTTTATTCAATTCTTGAAGCACATCCTCCATGGCATACAGGCCGGATTGGTCCATGTACTGCATGCGATCTAAGCGAATAATAGCGTAAGAGGCTGTTTTTGGGATTTGATCCGCGAGTATTTGAAAATCGCTGGTTGTACCAAAAAACAAAGGTCCTTTTATGTGCTTGATAAAGACTTCTTCCTTAAGATTTTTTGGAAAGTTGGCTTCATCTGCCCACGCTTTTTCCTTGTCCAGCGACTTAACATCCGATCGTTCACCTGTAAGGTCCCCGATTTTTTTCATGAACATCAAAGAGGCGATTATCAGGCCGATACCTACCGCATAAACCAGATTCCATACCGTTGACAATACCAAAACAACGAGCATCACCACAACTTCGGAACTTAGTTTTAGAGGCCCGATTTTAATATCCTTTGGAAGGTTGGGAATAGCCTTGAGTCCCTTGTAATCCATGACCGAGATTCCTACGGTTATAAGTATTCCAGCCAAGACTGCTGCCGGGATTTGTGAGGCTATGGGCCCCATTGCAAGTAAGATGACCAACAACAATACACCGGCAATCATCCCTGAGAGTTTGGTTTTACCCCCCGAATTGATATTTACAACGGTACGAATCGTCGCACCGGCCCCTGGTAAACCACCAAATATGGCTGCTATCGTATTACCGATTCCCTGTCCAACCAGTTCCTTGTTTGGTTTGTGTTTGGTCTTGGTCATGTTATCTGCGACCACAGAGGTCAACAAGGAGTCAATGGCCCCCAATAGGGCCAGGGTCAATGCCGTGAAAATATAGGGTGATATGGCTCCAATCTTAAATTCCGTGAAGATTTGAAGATTGGGCATCGGAAATCCTTCCGGTATCTTTTCAATGGTTCTGTAATCGAGTCCTAGACCATACGCAATCCCGGATACCACGAGTAATGCTACCAAGGTACTGGGGACAGCGGTGGTAATACGTTTAAATCCGAAAATAATGATAATGGTAGCGAGGGCAAGCCCAAGCTCCAACCAATTGATATTCTGTAAGGCATTAGGCAAAACCTTTAAGGAGCCAATAACGCCGGATGCATTTTTGGCCGCTAAGGTTTTGGCCTCCTCGAGGACCGTCTCTTCGGTCACTTCGTTGGAGCGGGCAATGGTTTCCTTAAAGTCTTCCAATACCAAAATACCCTCCCCAGCTTCTTCACGGAGTATATTTTCGAGGATCAATTCCTCGGCTTGGGGCTTAAACGGTTCTACCCACGATTCATCCTCTTTGGGGTAATAACCCAAAGCAGGCAAAATCTGTGTAATCAGGATAATGAGGCCTATGGCGGTCATAAAACCGGAAACAACGGGATAGGGTATGTATCTGATATACTTTCCTATTCCAATAAATCCCAACCCTATTTGCATTAATCCTGCAAGTAGAAAAACAGTTAAAATGGCCGGTAGTGCTTTTTCCACGCTTCCGTCGAAAATGGCTACAATGCCGGCAATGACTACCATACTAACAGCAGTCATCGGAGCTGTGGGACCCGAAATTTGGGTATTGGTGCCTCCAAATAGTGCCGCGAAAAAGCTAATAAAAATAGCTCCATAGAGTCCGGCACTGGGGCCTAATCCGGAACTTACCCCAAAGGCCAGGGCCAAGGGTAATGCAACTATCCCTGCGGTTATCCCCCCTAAGAGATCACCTTTGAAATTCGAAAAGAAATTTTTCATAAAGTTAATTTTGTAATGTTATTTGGGTAGTAGCGAACTTTTCCAAAGGGATAAGTCTCCCCATTACCCTAAATAAGATTATTTTCTTGGTTTAAGGGCTGCCAAAGGGTAGCCCTTTATAATAAAAGGTGTTATGGTCAGGTTAATCCAAATGATAGATTTCCATGATATTGTGAAGGATTCCTTCAAAGTCAATTTTTAAATCTATCAACTTTCCGGTATGTATATCAAAGACCCACCCATATACTTTTAGATTCCTATCGCGGTATGCTTTCTGAACAGCAGCTGTTTTAATAAGGTTTACACATTGCTCCTGTACATTGAGTTCCACTAAGCGATCATATTTTTCGTTTTCATCCTTGATGTCTTTCAATTCATCCTTATGAATTCGATATACGTCACGAATATTACGAAGCCATGGGTTTAAAATACCGAGATCGGCAGATTGCATGGCTGCTTTAACACCGCCACAACCGTAATGGCCACATACAACAATGTGATTTACATTTAAGTGGTCAACGGCGTAATTGACAACGGACATGGCGTTAAGGTCAATACTGATGACCATATTGGCAATATTACGGTGAACAAATACTTCACCTGGACCCATGCCCATTAGGTCCTCTGCGGTAACCCTACTGTCGGAACAGCCGATATAAAGTAATTCAGGGTTTTGACCTTTGCCCAATTCGTCAAAGAAATCAGGGCTTATCGCTAATTTTTCCTTGATCCAATTCTCATTATTCTTAAATACGTTATCTATTTGCATGTTCAGTTTTTTTAAATTATAGTAAAAATTCTGCAAGTAGGATTGTCGCCAAAATACTCATGAAGTTAGGTTTTTTTACCCAACTAAATGGATGTTTTTACGATTAAATCGGGGATGCAGGGGCCCGTAGTGATAAATTCCTAAGACAAGTGTTATGCCATCAGGAATAAAGGACAACTAGCAAATTGGTTCTGGTGGAGGGAGCACGATTTCAGAATTACGATCGTAGTGACCCAATAGATAGAAATCATGGAAACCAAGGTTCTGTAGATGGGCAAGAAGATAAGCACTTGGCGAGTTGTTTTCCAAAATCAGTTTTTCACCAAGGTTCTTCTTTCCTTGTTCTTGTTGCTCTTCTTCGGTTATGTTGATTGATATTACCGCATTTCCTTCATCATTCAATAATGTGATGATAGGAGGGGCGAGTATGGCGAATATCCATACGGAAAGCAATACAATAAGGATGTTCAACCGAATCATTTAAAAGCATTTTGCACAAATATAATAGTATTGCTATTATAGTTAGTTAAGGAAATACTAAAAATCTTTTAACAATTTTATGCTTTCCGAGGGTATCCACCCGGTTTTGCCATCAGCGATTCTTATTTTTTTCCATTCGTTCAACCCATCAAGAACATTTACTTTCGTTCCTTCATGCAGTACGAATATGGGTTGACTTCCCTTGTTGGGTTCCGATTTTATACGAACCTCACTGGTAAAGACGATTGCAGGTTGGTCGGCCATAAAATCATTGTATTGGATAAAGGCGAAGACGACTGTCATTACCGATATGAGTAAACAGACAATACTTAGAATGAATGCGATACGTTTGTGCATGGCATATTTAAAATAGTAAAAGGCCAGATACAACAATACAAAGAGGATCATGAATATTACCGCAACATAACTCCATTGGTCAAAGGAAAGAAAACCGGTCAGTGTTTTGTATATTCTGGCAAGACCTGTTTCTGGCATTACCTCAATGGCATCAAGGGTCATGTTTTGTGCATAGCCCAGGTTGTTCTTGATTTCCCGATCGTTGGGGGAAAGTAAAAGCGCCTTTTCGTAATTGTATATGCTTGGGGCAATCTGGTTCAATTTATAATAGGCATTGCCCAAATTGAAGTAAAGTTCGGCCGAATGTTGGCCATTATCCAAAATACTATTGTAGTAATCAATGGCTTTTTGGTAGTCACCACTATTATAGGATTCCGTGGCCTTATCGAATAATGCTTCATTTTGGGCGGTCCCAATGAAGCTAATGAATACTACAATGATGTAAATTAACTTTTTCATTGTCTATAGTTGTTTGTCCAGGTTAGCGATTACTTTACTGGCCCTGTCATAATCCTGTTGCATTTGCACTTCTGAAAATGGACTGTACCGCGCCATCTCACAATTTTTCAATAACCCGATAAAACCATCAATGGTTTCTATATCAACATCCTTTTCGTTTAATAGGCTCGAAATTTTATCCTTACTGAATTCAGAGGTCTCAATTTTTAATTTGGCCTTTAGGTAATTATGCAATGCTTTTTCCATGGCAATAAAGAAAGCATCCTTTTGGCCTAAGGTCTTTTTGGCCTCCGACAAATATTTCCGGGCCAATCTGTTGGCTTTTTTAATTTTATTGCCTTCGACATCACTCGCTATGGCATCGCGCTTTTTGTGGAGTACAATAGCCAATGGTATCAATATAAGGGGGAGTAAAAGCCAAAGGTAAAAAGCCCTGGAACCAAAGAAATAATGGGTTCCTTTGGCCGTAAGATTAGGATTGAGTTTAATGAAATTGAATTGGTTTCCAGTGGTTACGACCGAATGTTTGGTATTCGTTGGGTTCGTATTGACATTCCCTTGGGAATTGGTAGGTCCCTCCAAAACATTGATCAGGATTTCCTTGGAATCCACGGTGTGGTACGATGCCGTATTTGGATTGAAATAACTGAAGGAAATACTAGGTACCGGATATTTGCCTTTAAAGGAGGGCACTATGGTGTAACTATCGCTTATCTTACCTCGGGTTCCGGCTAGAGTGGTGCGAACTTCCTCATTGTGTTCAGGGTCATAAACCTCAAGTGAACTGGGTAATTCGGGGGTTGGCAATTGGAATAATTTCAAATTTCCTTGGCCACTGACCTCTACAACGGCCTGAAGCGATTCGGATGCGTTTAAACTGGTCTTGCTTGTGGTGACCGAAAAATCGAAATCACCCACCGCGCCTCCAAAGTTCGCAGGTTTCCCAGCCGTAGGCAATGCCTTTACATTTATGGTTCGATTACCTGCCGAAACGGTTTTGTTTGTTTGGGTATATACCCTTCCGCCGAAAAAATCACGTTTGTTGGTAGGTACATCCACCGTAACATCCAAAGAGAGGGGTTCAATGTCAAGTTTTCCCGATTTTTGGGGATATAGTACAACCCGTTTCAGAACTACGTAACGATAGGCTTTGCCTTTATACGTTCCGTTTTCAGCATTCAAACGTTGTACGGGTATGTCCTGGCTCCAAAAATTATTGTATTTGGGATTATCCAACGGACGATAATTCGATACACGTATCGATGGACTCACATATAGTTTGTAGACCACAGTAATTGCTTCGTTCAAATACGGATTCGTTTTGGATACCTCCGCAACGAGATGTAGATTGTCATCGGCATAGTCATCGACATTCATATCGTCGTTTGGTTTTGCCACTGCGGCAGTGACCTCAACGGTTTTGGCCAAAGATTTATAGACTTTGCCATCAATAACAATCGAAGCCTGTTTAATGGTGAACTTACCCCGTTCTGTAGGGGCCAAGGTATAAGAATAGGTTTTAGAATAGGACCGGACACCGTTGATCCAAGAAGAACTTATGGCCTGTGATGGACCCATGAGTACCCGAAACCCTTTAAAATCCGGGGGGGAGAAATCATCGCCATCCTTGTTCATGGTGAACTCAACCCGTAACCTTTCATTGATACCGAGTTTTTCCTTACTCAGGTTCATTTCAAAGGTAACGGCATTATCTTGTGCGTTCATAACAAATGCTATGAACAAGAGAGGAAACAATGATATGAAATGTTTAAAATCGCTATACATTACCAATCTTTTTCATTTTTAACTTTAGCACCTTTGACCTTTTTGGCATCAATCTTTTCCTGCACTTTCTTTTCTTCGTTCTGCATGGCCTCTAACAGATTCTGGATCTGCTGCTTGGAAAGTTGATTGGGTCTTGGTTGTTGTTGCTGTTCTTGGGGCTTATCTCCTTGTTCGGGCTTTTTCTGTTCTTCTTTTTTCTCATCGCCTTCACCTTCCTTATTATCCTCTTTCTTTTCGTCTTCTTTATCCCCTTTGTCTTCTTGGTCCTTCTTATCGCTATCGTCTTTGTTCTTCTGGTCTTCCTTATTATCCCCGTCGTTCTTTTGATCCTGGTCTTTATCGTCTTTTTGGTCCTTGTTATCCTTATTGTCCTTGTTTTCGTCGTTCTTTTGCTGCTCGTCCTGCTGTTTTTTCAATAATTCTTTGGCAAGGGCTAGATTATAACGGGTTTCCTCATCCTTAGGGTTATTGCGTAAGGCCTCTTTATACGCCTCAACGGCTTTTTCATATTCCTTCTGCTTCATAAAGACATTCCCCATGTTATGGTAGGCCTTGTGCTTTTCTTCCTTGGCCGTTGCCTTCTCGCCCGCTTGCTTAAAACGTCCAAAGGCTTCTGCGTAGCTTTCTTTGTTATAATAGGCATTGCCTAAATTATAGGGGGCGACGGTATTCTCGTCACTTTTTGAAATAGCTTTACGGTAATCCACTTCAGCAGCGACAAAGTCATCCTCTGCAAGGTCTTTGTTCGCCTCCCAAGTGAGGTTGGTAGACTCGATTCGTGCCTTTTCCTTTAGTTTTTCCTCTTGTCCTTCCTGTGCAAAAGATATAAAGGCCACAAAAAACAATATGAATGCAATTTTTTTCATCTTATGCTGCTTCTTTATGGTTTTCGTTGAAAAGATTCAATTTTTGAAGCCATTTGGTTTTTCTGTCCAATACAAAAATGTCTAAAAATAGGAATAAGATCGCCCCTCCTAAAAACCATTGGAATTGATCTTTGTATTCGGAAAATTGTTTGGCTTCAAACTCGGTCTTATCCATTTCCAAAAGAATGTCCTTAATACGGTCAACGGCCTTTGCTGTATTGGTTCCATCAATATACTCACCATCACCATCATTCGCTATTTCCTGTAAAACGGTTTCATTGAGCTTCGTGATCACGACTTCACCTCGGGAATCTTTTTTAAGGCTTTCGACAATCCCATTTTTTTTGATGGGAATGGGCGCACCTTTACTTTTTCCAACACCAATGGTGTAAATACGAATACCTGCCTCAACGGCCTCGTCAACCGCTTTTGAGGTGGTGCCTTCCGAATGGTCTTCCCCATCGGATATAATGAACAGTACCCGATTGGTTTGCTCTTCATCATCGTAATAGGTTGTGGCCAAATCCAAGGCCTCATTTATGGCTGTACCTTGCGAAGTGAGCATATCGGTGTTCATGTTCTGCAGGAACATTTTTGCAGCACCGTAATCCGTCGTAATGGGTAATTGCGGGAAAGCTTGTCCTGCATAGGCGATTATGCCAATTCGGTCACTGGCCAATTGGTTGATGATTTCCGAAACCAGGCGTTTCGCTTTTTCCAAACGGTTAGGGGCAATGTCCTCAGCCAACATACTTTTAGAAACATCCACGGCAAATACAATGTCGACGCCCTCGCGTTTTACGGTTTCCAATTTCGTCCCGATTTTCGGATTCACCAAAGCCAAGGTTAAAAAAGTAATTCCCAAAAGGAAAAACAACAATTTCAAAACGGATTTAAAATTGGATTTCTCCGGGGTCAATCTTTTAAGCAGGGTGGATTCGGCGAATTTTTTCTGGGTCCGTTTTTTCCAAATTTGAAGAAATACGAACAGGACCACGATAACCGGGATTATCGCAAGAAGGTAGAAATATGTTTTTTCGTCGAATTGAATCATAATCTATATAAAACTTCTGAATAAGGTATTTCGGAGCAACCATTCAAACAATAGTAAAGCACCCGCCAAGAATACCCAAGAACGAAATTTTTCGTCGTATTTGTAATACTTGAATTCCTCTATTTCAGTTTTTTCCAATTTATTGATTTCTTCATAAATGGCTTCCAATTTTTCATTATCGGTCGCTCTAAAGTATTGTCCTCCTGTTGCTTTTGCGATGTCTTGCAATAGCTCTTCGTCAATTTCAACCTGTCGCATACCATATCGGAATGAGCCATCGGCATTGTAGGCGATGGGCGAAAGGGCATTGCCGTTGGTCCCTAGGCCTATCGTGTATGTTTTGATGCCGTATTCAACGGCTAGGTCTGCAGCTGTTTGTGGTTCGATAAAGCCGGAATTATTCACACCATCGGTCAATAGGATGATTATTTTACTGATTGCCTTGCTTTCTTTTAAACGGTTGACCGAAGTGGCCAATCCCATACCAATGGCCGTACCGTCATTCAATTGCCCATAGGTGATTTCACGTAGTGCATTAAGCACAATGGATTTGTCACTGGTGATAGGGGTTTTGGTATAGGCTTCCCCTGCATAGGCCACAAGACCTATTCTGTCGTTGGGTCGTTCCTTGATAAAATCCGCGGCTACTTCTTTTAGGGCGGATAATCGATTGGGCTTCAAGTCCCTGGCCAACATACTTGAGGAAACATCGATTGCCATTACAATGTCGATTCCTTTGGTGGTTTTGGTACGGGTTGAGATATCCTCGGTTTGTGGCCGGGCCATCGCAACAATAATAGCGGCCAAGGCCAATAACCGAAATACGAACAACAGCGGTTTTAGTTTAGGGAGCAGACCACTATTGGAAAAACCTTTTATACTCGAAATCTTAAGGGATGCCGTTAATTCCCTACGCTTAAAAAAATACCATAGGATAGCCAGTGGTAGCAATAAAAGCAACCAAAAGAACTCTGGATTCGCAAATGATATATTATCTAACATTTATACTTCAGTTTTAACTTCTACGGTACTTAATACCCGATTAAAGATTTCTTCCGCATAGGTATCCCCATCTTCCCAGGTTAGTAAGACCTGTTGTTGGAATCCTTTGCCACCAAAACTCAGAATGGCATATTTTCCTTTCACCAGTTCTTCGGAATCTGGGACCTTGAATTTGGCACTACCATAGGTTTTTAAGCCCTTAACCCCAGAAACAGTTACGAATTCCTCTTGTTTTGTGATTATGTTTTTGGCTCCTTTTGCTTCAAAATTACGCAAGAGTTGATCTATGGTTTTTTCGAAATCAGGTTCTACCGGTTGGGTAAAAGTCGTCGAGGTCGTTGCCAAGGTCAAAAAGGATTTATCTTCCCTAAACAAGAATGTTTGAAGGTCCTTTATGTTGGCTTTGGCCTCAGCAGGTATTTCCACTTCCTGGCGTACCAATACTTCCGGGGACTCCAAGCTTATAGGTGGGTATCCGTAGGAACTTGCGACCCATTCATTGTCCAGTAAAAGTTTGGAGGGATGTCCTGAAATCGTATCCCAAACCTTGACAGGGCCATAATATCCGATTAGTGCAATACCCGCAATCAAAAGCAGGCCTATGGCGGTAGTTCCCGCAATTACCCATTTTTTCTTTTCGCGTTTGCGGGCCAATTCATTTTGATATTCCTCTTGCGCCATTAATTCTTCCAAGGTTGGTTCCGGAATGGCCTCATGCGTTTTTACCACAATATGCTCAACTACCTTTCTGTCTTGCAGTGCTACATTGGTCGGTGGTTTTGATTTGGCGAATTTCACCAAATCGGCAGTCCTTAAAATGTTCTTGAACTGATTGATGGTATCTTTGTCGAGTTCAAGTTCCCCGGCATCCTTGAGCAGCTCCAATTTGTCGATCAACTCATCCGTAGTACTTTCCATGGCCGATACATTCGCATCTTCCTCAAGGTAAGAACGTACGATGTCCGTTAATTCGGAATAGTATTGTTTGTATTCGTCTTGGATAAGGTATTTGGAATTGTCCAATTTCTTTAATTCCAACAAAGCACGATCGTAAGGTGGCAATAGGGCTTCCTTTTCAGCATTGGTCAAGGGTTTCTTACGGAATACGAACCAATATAAAAGGGCGGCAGCCAAGGCCAATACCGCTAAAATCACTAAAAGGATCTTCCACCATCCCGGATTGGTTTTTTCTACCTGGATCAAGGGTTTAATATCGTACATCTTTTGCGCCATGGTATCAACCGGCACTGTGGCGACGTTTATGAGCAACGAGTCCGTAAAATATCCTTTCCCGTTGATATCAATTCGTTGCGCAGGCAATTTGTATGAACCGGAATCGAATTGTGTTAGTGCATAGGTTTTCAATAGGGTGATCCTGTCCTTTTTACGGGTGGTGTCGGTAGCAAATGCCTCGACGGTCTCTAAGGGCGAAAATGTTTGTCCTTCTGGAAAGATGACCATATCGGTCGAATCGACTTCAACGGTTACCTTGAATTTCAGTTGATCACCGATTTTGATAAAGGTCGTATCTACCGCTGAGGAAATTTTCGGTGTTGTTTGGGCAAACCCAAGACTACAGTAGCATAATGCGCACAGGAAGAAGCAGCGTACTAAAAAAGTACGCAAAACCCAGATTCGTATTTGGTAATTTTTGACACCCATCAACCTCTTCTTTTAAAATAGCCTAATAGCTTTTTAACGTAACTTTCATCAACCCTGCAATTCAGCACTCCGCATCCTGATTTGGTAAACGACTCCTGAAAATATTTTACCCTTTGACGATGGTGTTCCCCATATGCCATACGAACACTTTTTGATTGGGTGTTGACCAATTGTAGCTTGCCGGTTTCCGCATCCTCCATTTGAACCATACCGAGGTTTGGAATGTTTTCCTCCCGTTCGTCATAGATTCGGATACCGGTTACATCATGCTTGTTTCCGGTAATTTTAAGGGTCTTGACATAGTCATCATCAATAAAATCGGAAAGCACAAAGACAATGGCTTTCTTTTTCATGACATTGGTCAGGTATTTCAAGGCTTCGGCAATATTCGTTTTATTGCTTTTGGGTTTAAACTCAAGTAATTCCCTAATGATACGAAGTACGTGTGATTTTCCTTTTTTCGGAGGAATATAAAGTTCAACCTCATCTGAGAACAACAGGAGTCCTACCTTGTCATTGTTTTGCATGGCAGAGAATGCCAACGTAGCCGAAATTTCAGTGATAATTTCTTTTTTGAATTGATTGGTGGTACCAAAAAATTCCGAACCACTCACATCTACCATTAACATCATGGTCAGTTCGCGTTCTTCTTCAAAGACCTTTATGTAGGGTTCGTTGTACCTGGCCGTTACATTCCAGTCGATATTACGCACGTCATCCCCGAACTGGTATTGCCGCACTTCACTGAAGGTCATACCACGCCCTTTGAAAGTGGAATGGTATTCCCCTCCAAAAATATGATCGGACAGACGACGCGTCTTAATCTCAATCTTACGAACTTTCTTTAGTAATTCTTTGGTATCCATCTTTTATAACAAACAGTAATAAGTATTCAATAACCGAGTGTAGCCAATGTTCGGAGGAACGATACGGGCCACTGTATACTGCCTACTGTCTATGGTACTTCAACCTCATTGACAATCTTGTTGATGATTTCCTCGGAAGTGATATTCTCTGCTTCGGCCTCATATGTTAAGCCAATCCTATGTCTAAGCACGTCATGTACCACAGCTCTGACATCCTCAGGAACCACGTAGCCCCTGCGTTTGATAAAAGCGTAACATTTGGCAGCAACACCGAGATTAATACTTCCACGCGGGGAAGCACCAAAACTGATTAAGGGTTTGAGGTTCTCAAGATTGTATTTCTCTGGATAACGGGTCGCAAAAACGATATCCAAAATGTATTTTTCGATTTTCTCGTCCATATAGACCTCCCTTACCGCCTTTTGGGCACTTAAGATCTGTTGGGTGGAAATCACGGGATTGACTTTTTCATAAGCACCCAATAGATTTTGGCGCATGATCAGTTGTTCCTCGTTCATTTTGGGGTAGTCGATTACCGTCTTCAACATAAAACGGTCTACTTGCGCTTCGGGTAACGGATAGGTACCTTCTTGCTCTACCGGGTTTTGGGTCGCCATAACCAGGAATGGCTTGTCAAGTATAAAGGTTTCATCCCCAATGGTCACCTGTTTTTCCTGCATGGCTTCCAAAAGGGCCGATTGTACTTTTGCCGGAGCCCTGTTTATCTCATCCGCTAGGACGAAATTTGCGAAAATGGGACCTTTTTTAATTGAAAAATCATTTTCTTTTATATTGTAGATCAAGGTTCCTACCACATCGGCGGGTAAAAGATCGGGGGTAAACTGTATTCTACTAAAACTGCCTTTCACCGCTTTGGCCAGGGTGTTGATGGCAAGGGTCTTCGCTAATCCCGGGACACCTTCCAACAAAATATGCCCCTGTCCCAACAGACCTATGAGCAATCTTTCGACCATATGCTTTTGGCCGACGATCACTTTGTTCATTTCCAACATCAAGAGGTCTATAAAAGCGCTTTCTTGGGCAATTTTTTCATTTACTGCGCTAATGTCAATTGAAGTATTTTCTTCCATATATTTTATTGCATTTTTGGGTATTGGTCCGATTTGATCTTAACAGTGGTGCAAATTGAAAATTTATTCATAGTAACGCTGTTAATGTATGGTTAAAAATTCATGAAAGCCCTTATTTTTATGAAGTTTTTAAGTGATTTCTTTTTAATTTCACACGCCTATGGCAAACATAACCAAATTTTCGAAAACTATGTCTGGGACCATGACCTGGGGAAGATGGGGAAAGCAGCTTGGGAAAGATGGGATGACACGGCTAATAAAGCATTGTTTGGAGGTGGGAATAACCACTTTTGACCATGCCGATATCCATAGGGGCTATACCACCGAAGCCGAATTTGGAAATGCTTTTTCCAAGAGTGGGATTCCCCGTGTTGCAATTCAACCCATACCAAAATGCGGCATTCAATTGATATCGGGTAATCGTACGACTGGTTATTGTAAATCAATACAACTGATCCATGGAACGAATAAACAGGTTCCCCGTAGTCGAGGATTGATTCATTTTGTTGGAAACCGGCCATGGGCATCCTTTACCTAAAAATAAAGACCAATGAATAAAACAGTGTTAATAACAGGCGCTACTAGCGGAATAGGGCGTGCCACAGCAAAGCTCTTTGCGGCAAACAAGTTCAAATTGATTATCTGTGGAAGACGTCAAGATCGTTTACTCGAACTACAACAAGAACTAAGTGGTTTGACCAACGTGCATGCGCTTAATTTTGATGTTCGAAACAGGGGGCAGGTAACCGAACAAATCAACGCTTTACCCCCTGCATTTTCCGATATTGATATCTTGGTGAACAATGCGGGAAACGCCCACGGGTTAGACCCGATTGAGGAGGGTAGTTTGGATGATTGGGATGCCATGATCGATATTAATGTAAAGGGTTTGCTCTATGTGACGAAAGCGATTTTGCCAAAAATGGTGGCTAAAAAAGGCGGGCATATCATAAACATCGGCTCTACGGCGGGTAAGGAAGTGTATCCCAAAGGAAATGTGTATTGTGCCAGTAAGCACGCTGTTGATGCCATAAACCAGGGTATGCGAATTGACCTTAATCAGTACGGTATTCGTGTTGGGGCCATAAATCCGGGATTGGTAGAGACCGAATTCAGCCAAGTGCGTTTTAAGGGGGATACCCATAAGGCAGCCAAGGTCTATGAGGGGTTTCAAGCCTTGCGGCCTGAAGATATCGCCGATATCATTCTTTTTGTGGTCACCCGACCCTATCATGTGAATATTGCCGATTTGGTGGTAATGCCCACTGCACAGGCCAGCGCTACTATAGTAAATAAAAATAATTAGTGTCAATCAAGATTGTTTGAAAGAAAAGGTTTGAAATGATTTTTCATTTATTCGAACTTATAATCCATAATTCCTATGATTAACAAACGCCTCTTGGTAAAAAACCTTCTTGCCCATAATGATGAGAATAGCTTTTACGATAAAAAGCGTTTTATAGCCATTGGACACAAAGAGGGAAAGGCCAAATTCCTGAAACACGTTTGTGCCTTGGCCAATAGCAACCCCACGAACCATTCGTTTATCGTCATTGGGGTAGAGGATGTTGATAATACCATTGTTGGGGTCGATTTTTTCGATGATAGCAAGATACAGAACCTGATCAATGCCTATCTGGACAACCCCCCGTTGATAGCCTATGAGAATATTCCCTTTCCACACCTACCTGAAGGTAAGGTCGTCGGCTTGGTCACTATAAGTTCTACCGGGAAAGTCTGTTCTTTAAGAAAG
Source organism: Maribacter polysiphoniae (assembly GCF_003148665.1). Taxonomy (GTDB): domain Bacteria; phylum Bacteroidota; class Bacteroidia; order Flavobacteriales; family Flavobacteriaceae; genus Maribacter_A; species Maribacter_A polysiphoniae. The sequence goes on from NZ_QGGQ01000001.1 coordinate 508,778, forward strand.
AATATCTGGAAATATTATGGTGGTTCGGTTTTTTTCAGGGAAGGTAGTATCAGCATGCCCAAAGCTTATGATATTGAATTAAAGGACATCAATTCAGAGGTTGTTGCTACCATAGAGCTACATGCGCAAAACAATATTGAATTGACCTTGGATGGGGTCATCGATTTTATCAACCATAGGCATAAAGATCTGGAAAGCAACTATAAGGTGTTTAAGGAACAATTTGTGGTTTGTTGGGCAGGGCATACCAAAAAAGTGAAGGATAAGACTTATTTCTCACGGGTAGATATTGAGCTGATCAACGAGCAGGTAAGATTGTTCTACTCTACACTCGATGAGGTAAGGGTTGGCTATAATGAAGATAGTTTTACGATTACTGAATACGTGCAGTTAGGACTTGGTAAATCCCATGAATATTATCCTTTGGAAGAGGTGCAGATCATTTTTGAGGAGAATGGTACGTATCAGATCCAAAGCGAGATGATCTTTGAGCCCCCAAAGTACGATACAAAAACATTGCACCATATTTTCAATACGAACAAAGCCTTACTTATGAAGTTGGAAAATGGTGAGATCCTGAAACCTACCGAAAAGCACGATTTGACCCGTTTGCCGGCAACCTATCTTATTTGTTTTCTAAATGGATTTGAAGAAGCCAAACCCTTAATGGAAAAGGCACGTCCCCTATTAAAAAGGACAGACCAGACTACTTATAATTCCTTAAAGGAAACCTTGCGTATTTTAAGGAAGGTGAAGTATAATTAGGATCTATATGATTGTGTCTAACGGTATTCCGTGGAAATTTCCGTGATAGGTAAGAAGGCAAAATAAAGATAAATGAATGGGAAAGGGGAATGCATCAATTTTAAATCAGCTACCCTGGAAGGCCACAAAGATATTTTTTCAACAACGATTCAAATAGTTCGTGCCAAGGCGATACAATAATCCAAAAATATACGTATTTTGTATAGGTAGTGAACAATGGTGTAGTTGATGAAAAAGAGGAATGATAATTATGAAATTATAGGATATGAAGGTACAGTTTATATTGATTTTTGGAATGTTGGGCATACTAAGTTGCAATGAGCAAAAGGAGCTGAGTTCGATCAACCCTGAAAACTGGTCAAAGAGAACCATTGATATCAGTAAAAAGGACAGTTTGGAATATGGTAAATCCTATTTATCCATTTATTCACAGATCTATAGTACATCAGAACATAAAACGCATAACCTTACATCAATGGTAAGCTTGCGTAACACAAGCGATAAGGATACGATTTACGTTCTAAAGGCGAATTATTTTGACACCCATGGCAAACATGTTAGAACCTATTTTAACACACCGATTTATCTGAGTCCATTGGAAACTGCCGAGATCATCATTGATGAAGTCGATATTTCGGGAGGTACGGGCTCAAACTTTATTTTTGAATGGAAAGTGCCTTTGGGTTCTTCAGAACCCTTATTTGAAGGGGTTATGAATTCGACCATGGGACAACAGGGATTGTCCTTTACAACGCAGGCTAGGCGTATCGAATAGCCACACGCTTAAGGGGTTCTACTTGGTTTTGCCCAACCACAACATTTGATAGGGCATTAATCGCAACGTGCCATTTGGAAAGGTGATTTTTTCTCCCGAAATCAAGTCGGTGGGATTGGACTTGGATCCATAAGAACCAAGGGTGTTTTCGTATATGGCCTGAGGTACCTCATCAAAATTACAAACAACCAGTACCCCGTTGTTTTTACCCATAGGTCTTTCATAGATCAGGTAGTGGGGGTTATGGGCTTCATACAGGATTATGTTGTTCCGGTCGGCAAATGCAGGATGCTGTTTGCGCAATCGGATCAAATGCTGTAATGAATAGAATATTTGGGAATGATGGTTTTTTTGTGCATCAATCTGTGCTATGGTATCCCAATCTTGGTGTGGTCGATTGACCCAACGACTATCTTCTTTTTTATCATGGTCCTCCAAATACGAATAATCGTTTAAGGCCCCAATTTCATCTCCCGCATAGATAAGGGGAACACCGCCATAAGAGAGTATTATGCCATGCATCATGATTATTTTGGCTATGGCCTGTTCTATTTTGCTTTGATTCTCCTGTTCAAGGGCTTTTTCCAATCCCAGTAGGGATGCAGCACTTCCTGTGATCCTGCCATCGCCCGTTTTCGGATTGTACATGAACATATGTCCCTTGGCAGGGGACCAATCAATTTTCTGGCAGTAATAATCAAGTAGGAATTTGCGATGTGATTTCGCGTTCCAGCCAATTTCATGAATATGGTGGTCTTCAAATCCCAAACCAATATCGTCATGGCACCGAATGTAATTGATCCATGTGGTTTCTTTGGGTTTTTCTGGAAGGGAATGGATGTTTTTATAGAGCAACACTGCCTTTTTAGTGGCGATGGCATCCCATAATAGGGCCATTAAGGTGGCATTATAGGCGATTTCACATTCATTGCCTTTCATTGTCCCCGAACCAAAATATTTTATGATCTCTTTTGGGGCCACTATGGCCTCTGCCAAGAATATGACCCCTGGTGCGATTACTTGCAGGCACATCCTGAATAGAGAGATCAATGCATGGGCCTCGGGCAAGTTTTGGGATACGGTCCCTAGCTTTTTCCACATAAAGGCAAGAGCATCCAACCGCACAACATCAACACCAAGGTTCGCCAGTTTTATTAGATTGCCCAACATTTCGATAAAGACCTCGGGATTCGAGTAATTAAGGTCCCACTGATATTGGTTAAAGACCGTCATAACCCATTTTTTCATTTCGGTATTGAAGGTGAAATTACCCGGAGAGGTCATTGGAAATATTTCGGGAAGTGTTTTTTCAAACTCATCGGGCAAGGTGCGGTCTGGGTATATGTGGTAATAATTTTGGTATTTGGGGTCGCCTGCCATGGCCTTTTCGGCCCAAACGTACTCATTGGAGGTATGGTTTGCGACAAAATCGAGCATTAAATACATGTTTTTATCACGCATTTTTTGGGTTAAATCCAAAAGGTCCTCCGTGCTGCCGAATCGTGGGTCTACCTCATAATAACTATTAACGGCATAACCACCGTCATTTTCACCTTGGGGTCTAGGGGTAATGGGCATTAGATGGATGAAATTCACCCCAAGTTTTTCGAAATAGCCCAACTTTTTTTCCAGTCCCTTAAGATCCTTATTGAAATGATCCACATACAATTGCATGCCAACAAGCTGTTCGGATTGGTGCCAATTTCCTTCATTGATGCGTTGTATGTCGAGTAACTTCAGTGGCGATGGTCTTTGTTCAAAAAGGATGGGAAGCGTACGCAATAGTTTTACAAAGGATTTCTTATGGTCTTTTTCGGGATAGAGTGAAAAAAACAAATCCTTGATCAATGTAAGGTTGGTGGCCAACCGTTGTTCAAAGAGGGCTTCAACATCATTTGCTATGGTCTTTTTGGATTCCGTAGCAAGATATTTATGAATGGATGCTTGATTCATTAGTTTGCTTGAAGTTGTTCTTGATCAGGTAAGGATGGGATTGCCCCAAAATTCGTCGTGGTCAATGCTCCAGCCTTATTGGCTATTTTGACCATTCCAATCAACAGGTCGATATCTTCAAGTATTTCCTTGGGATCATGTAGGCCGGCTATTTGTTGTAACAGACAACCGATAAAGGCGTCACCTGCTCCTGTAGTGTCCACAGGGTTTACAGGTATGCTTGGAATGGTATGTTTGGAGTTTTCAGTACTTAATAGGGTACCTTCCCCTCCTAAAGTTATGGTAATGACCTTGGTGCCTATTTCGTGTAAGACCGCACAGCATTCTTCCAAATCGGTCTTTCCTGAAAGCAATTGTGCCTCTTCAAGACTAAACTTGGATAAATGGGCCTTTTGCACATAAGGCATACATTTTTTTACAAAGATATGTTCTTCCCCTTTCCAGAGGTCCCCCCGAAAATTAGGGTCAAAACTTATGAAGGCATTTTGTGTTAGGGCGTCAAAAAAATACCGTCCATAGGCAGCTTCCAAATCTCCACCCAAGAGGGCAGTGGCCGCACCAAAATGAACCATGTTGTCTTGAAACGATTTTTTAATGGTAGAATCGTATTTCAGTTTTTTATCGGCTCCGCGGCTAAAGACAAAATCGCGCTCCCCATCCTCAGCAATGGAAACGAAGGCAATGGTGGTAAAGTACTTAGATCGTTGAGCCAAGCTTATGTCGACATGGTTGTCTTCCAGTATGTCCAGTAAAAAGGAACCAAATTGATCACGTCCAACACAACCGATGAACTTACTTAATCCCCCGAGTTTGGCAATAGCGCAGGCAACATTGGCAGGAGCGCCTCCTGCTTTTTTGGTGAACACTTCGGCTTTGGCAAGATCCTTTCCTTGATTTTCGGCAATAAAATCGATTAATAGTTCTCCTATGCAGAATATTTTCTTCATAATGATTAGTGCTGATAGCTACCAAGGTAGTTACAAAAATAGGTTTATTCCAAAATAATATATGAATTTATGCGGAATATGCATTTTGAAGGATCGAGGTAAAATATATCTTATAAGTGAAAAACCATGGCAGTTGCAATGTTCTTATTTTGGATTTTACGGCCCTTTCCCAGAATTGCGTTTTGTTTTTTCGCCATTGAAAATGAAATTCAATAGAAAAACCGCAATGACCTTAAATGGGCATTGCGGTTTTTTGGGACTTCTATGTATCCTTTTGGCTATGTTTGAGGTTTAGCCACATTTAGAGGAGCCACAATCCGTACAGGTTAGGCATCCTTCTTGATAAACCAAATTGGTTGATTTACAATTGTCACATTTTTGCCCTTTTGCCATAGTGCCGTCTTCAACAAAACGTTTTAAAGCTCGGGTCACACCATTTTTCCAAGTATTTATTGATTCACCCTCCAATTGTAGGCTATTGATCAAATCAACGATTTTTTCAATAGGCATTCCATGACGTAGGGTGCTGGAAATCAATTTGGCATAATTCCAGAACTCTGGATTGAATTTATGTGAAAGTCCTTCAATAGTGGTCTTGTACCCTCTTTTGTTCTGATATTGAAAATCGTATCTGGAAGAACCGTCTTCTTTTCTGTTTTTGATGATCAATCCGTCTTCAACCCAACGAGGAATCAAGATGCCATCTTCGTCATCGGCCAAACCGGTAAAGATTTCATAGGGTTTGCCGTCGATGAGTCCAATAAAGGCTATCCATTTTTCCTTATTGTTCTGGAAGCGGACAACATCGGCTTCCAGCACTTGGGGACGTTTTGTAGGGAATGGGGTGAGGGTTTCCTCGGTTTCCGGTTCATTGGAAATCAATACTCCCGATCGGGAACCATCACGGTAAACCGTAACACCCTTACAACCTGCTTTCCAGGCTTCCAAATATAATTTACCTACCAATTCCTCAGGTGCGTCATTGGGTAAATTGATGGTAACACTGATAGAGTGGTCTACCCACTTTTGCACGGCACCTTGCAAACGTACCTTACTCAACCAATCAACATCATTTGAAGTTGCTTTGTAGTAAGGTGATTTCTTCACGATTTTATCGAGTTCGGCCTGACTGTATGATTTAGAGGTGTCGATGTCATTGGCTTCCATCCATTCCTTGAACCTATGGTGGAATACCACATATTCTTCCCAAGAATCACCAACCTCATCAATAAAAGTGACCTTTGAATTCTTGTCATTGGGGTTGACTTTTCTTCTTCGTTTGTAAACCGGAAGAAAAACAGGTTCTATACCCGAGGAGGTTTGGGTCATTAAACTTGTTGTCCCCGTAGGGGCGATGGTCAATAGGGCTATATTACGACGGCCGTATTCCAACATTTCATAATATAATTTCTCATCGGCTTCCTTAAGGCGTAGAATGAAAGGATTGTTCTTCTCCCTTTCTGCGTCAAAAAGCTCAAAAGCACCTCGTTCCTTAGCGCCATGCACGGAGGCCCTATAGGCTTCAATGGCGATTGTTTTGTGTACTTCAACAGAGAAGGTGTTGGCCTCTTCACTACCATAGCGCATACCCAAGGCAGCCAACATATCACCTTCGGCAGTAATGCCAATCCCGGTCCTACGGCCATTAATGGCTTTTTCCTTGATTTTTTCCCATAACCGTACTTCAACAGCCTTGGTTTCATCCAATTCAGGATCTTCAGCTATTTTGGCCAATATACCATCAACTTTTTCCAATTCAAGATCGATGATATCATCCATGATGCGTTGTGCGGCTGCAACATGTTTTTTGAAGAGGGCGGTATTGAAGGTGGCTTTTTTTGTAAAGGGTTGATCTACATAAGAGAACAGGTTTATGGCCAATAACCTACAGGAATCATAGGGGCATAAAGGAATTTCCCCACATGGATTGGTAGACACCGTTTTATATCCTAAATCCGCATAGCAGTCAGGTACCGATTCATTAATGATCGTATCCCAGAAGAGAATTCCGGGTTCTGCTGATTTCCACGCATTGTGAACAATCTTACTCCATAATTTATTGGCCTCGATTTCTTTTGTGAATCTTGGCTCACTACTTTGAATGGGGAATTTTTGCGTATAAGTCGTGTTATTGGCAACAGCTTTCATGAAGTCATCATCGATCCTTACCGAAACATTGGCACCGGTTACCTTGCCTTGTTCCATCTTGGCATCGATAAAATCCTCTGCATCGGGATGATTGATGGAAACCGATAGCATTAAGGCCCCCCTTCGGCCATCTTGGGCCACTTCCCTTGTCGAATTGGAGTATCGCTCCATAAAAGGGACAAGTCCGGTTGAGGTCAAGGCAGAATTCTTAACGGCTGATCCCTTGGGTCTGATGTGCGAAAGGTCATGACCAACCCCACCACGACGTTTCATTAATTGTACTTGCTCTTGGTCAATTTTCATGATTCCGCCATAGGAATCGGAATTTCCTTCGTTTCCGATCACAAAACAATTGGATAAGGAAGCGATTTGATAAGGATTGCCAATGCCGGCCATGGGGCTACCTTGCGGAACTATGTACTTAAAATTCTTGATTAAATCATAAACCTCCTTTTCAGAGAGGGGATTTGGATATTTTTTTTCAATACGACTTATTTCCTTGGCGATTCTGCGGTGCATATCGTCAGGATTAAGTTCGTAGATATTCCCTTCGGAATCTTTTAGGGCATATTTGTTTACCCATACTTGGGCTGCTAGGTCATCGCCTTTGAAATAGGCCAAGCTGGATTGGTAGGCTTCTTCTTGGGAAAAAGTTTTCCTACTGGACTGGACTGTTTTTAATTGCATTTGTGAATAATATGGTTTTAAGTGCTTAGAAAGAAAGTGTAAAAGTATGTAAAAAGAAAAGAATCGAATTATGACAGATATCATAAAGTGTACAAGAAAAAGTGGTTAAAACCCTGTAAAACAGCAAAATAAAAATTTATCAACAAAAAAAAGTTAACAAATTTATTTAATTTTCTTTATTTTTTGGCATTGGACAAAACACTGTTATTTTCAAATATTTATTGTGTTTTCGGCTTTGGAACATATAAAGAATTCCTTATCTTTTAACAAAATAAAAACACTGACAACATGAGCTTATTTGATGAAATAAAAAACAAACTAAGTCACGAATTTATCGATATCATCGAATGGATGGATGCTACAAACGATACGATCGTACATCGATTTGAAAGATATCAGAATGAAATAAAGAATAATGCGAAGCTAATTGTTCGCGAAGGTCAAACGGCGGTTTTTGTAAATGAAGGGCAATTGGCCGATGTCTTTACACCCGGCACATATACTTTGAGTACGAAGAACCTTCCCATTTTAACAACGTTAAAAGGATGGAAATACGGATTTGACAGTCCATTCAAAGCCGAGGTGTATTTTGTGAATACCCGATTGTTTACAGATGAGAAATGGGGTACCAAAAATCCCTTTATCCTCAGCGATGAGCGTTTTGGTTTGGTCGAGATCAGGGCGTTTGGAACCTATAGTTTTAGAATCAACGATCCGGGTAAATTTGTGGTCGATGTCGTTGGTACCGATGGTAATTTTACCAATTACGAGGTTAATGAGCACCTGAAAAGTTTAATTGTCACCCGTTTTACCGACACTGTGGGTGAGGCCAATTTGCCCATTGAGTTGTATGCCGCCAACACCAGTGAGCTTTCTGAAACCTGTCAGGATGTGATGCAGCCCGAATTTGGCCGTGTGGGTATTGAATTGGAGAAATTCTATATAGAGAACGTTTCCATGCCTGAAGAGCTCAAAAAAGAAATCTTTGAGTATAGTAGGTTGGATAAACTTGATATGACCAAACTTTCACAATTTAAGGCCGCCAAGGCTATGGAGGCCGCCGCCAAGAACGAAGGGGGTACGGCAGGAGCCGGTATGGGCATGGGTATGGGATTTGTGTTGGCCCAACAGATGGGCAGCATGATGGGTCAACCAACATCACAGCAACCTTTTGGGGGTCAACCCCAGCAAGTGGCTGCAGTGCCGCCGCCAATGCCTACACAGGTTTTGTACCACTATGCCGTAAACGGACAACAGGGCGGTCCGGTTACTTTTGATAAATTAAAGGAACTTTTTGCCAGTAGGACAATCAATAGGGATACCCTTATTTGGAAACAGGGTATGGCCGATTGGGTCGCCTTAAAGGATGTTGAGGAATTGAAGGTGTTCTTGGGAGGTAATACCCCACCGCCATTACCAACCGTTTAAACAGCCATATAGCTATTTATTGAATTTCCACATATTTGTGGAAAATGCAACATTTGTTTATGGAAAAAACCCTTAATTCCGAAGTTAATAAATCCTGTGCCAATTGTGGTGCGGAACTTAAATTCAAACCAGGTTCGCATCAGCTTACCTGTGAGTATTGTGGTTATGAGGAGTTTATTGAACAGGCCAAAAGCAGTTTTGAGGAGCTTGAACTTGAGCACTATCTTAAGGTAGTCGGGGAAAATGCCTATACGGAAACCATAGATCTGCTGCACTGCAAAAACTGTGGGGCAAACCAACATGTCGAGGAAAATTATAAGTCCCTCCAATGTGTCTATTGTGGCGAACCTTTGATTCGTGAGGATATAGAGAAAGAAGGTTGGATCCTCCCCGGGGCATTGGTGCCTTTTCAATTGGACACCAAAAAAGCCCGATCGATCTTTAAGAAATGGGTGGGTCAAATCTGGTTTGCACCCAATAATCTAAAGCGGGCTGCCTTAGATCCGGAAGGTATGCGTGGGTTATATCTTCCTTATTGGACCTTTGATGCGAACCTTTTTGCGGACTATCAAGGAAAACGAGGGGATTATTATTACGAAACACAAAGGATTAGAACCAAAAATGGGATGCAGACCCGACAGGTTCGAAAGACAAGATGGTCATCGGCATCTGGTACGGTAAATGGTTTTGTAGATGATATTCTCATAAATGCCTCAGAAAAAAAACGAAGGGAAATTCCCGGTAAGATCGCCTATTGGAATTTGAAGGAATTGGTTGCATTCAATTCAAAATATTTGGCAGGTTTTGTTACCGAAAAATACACGATTTCGTTGAAAGAAGGCCATCATCAATCTTTCCAAAAAGCCAAGGAAACTGCATATAGTTGGATCCGGAGGGATATCGGTGGGGACACCCAACGCATCAACCATGCCGATATTAAGTTGTCCGATGAGACTTTTAAGCACATATTGCTTCCTGTGTATATTAGTTCGTACCGATATAACGGAAAGGAATTTCTTTTTTATATCAATGGGCAAACAGGGGTTTTGAGTGGAACAAGACCCTATTCGTTCTGGAAAATTTTCTTTTTAGTGCTATTTATTCTTGTAATAATAGCACTTATTGCGATTTTTGCACAATGAGGACTTTAGTAATAGGTGATATTCATTCCGGATTAAAAGCGCTCGAACAGGTATTGTCCCGAGCCAAGATTTCGCGTACCGATAGATTGATTTTTTTAGGGGATTACGTCGATGGGTGGAGTACTGCCGTAGAAACAATTGATTTTTTAATCGGCTTGGAACAGACCCATGATTGTGTTTTCATAAGGGGAAACCATGACGAACTTTGTTTGAATTGGATTCAAACGGGGGAAGACAATCCTGTTTGGTTGCAACACGGAGGGGCATCAAGCGTAGCATCCTATGCCAAGGCCAATACATCGACTATAGATGCGCATATCGGGTTTTTCAATCGATTGGTCAACTATCACTTGGATTCGAATAACCGCATGTTCCTTCATGCAGGTTTTACAAATATCAAAGGGGTCGAACATGAATATTTCACAAAAACCTTTTATTGGGATAGGACCTTATGGGAATTGGCACTTTGTTTGAATCCCTTATTGGATAAAGACCACCCTTACTATCCGAAAAGGTTAATGCACTACGATGAAATATTCATTGGCCATACCCCGGTAACACGCATAGGGGAAACCACACCCCAAAAGGCGGCCAATGTTTGGAATATTGATACGGGAGCGGCTTTCGATGGACCTTTGTCAATCATTGATGCACACACCAAAGAGGTCTGGCAAAGTGATCCAGTACATACTTTTTTCCCCAATGAAAAGGGCAGGAACTAAAATTTAGGACAACTTTATCTAAATATTATTGATATAATTGTACATTAATAAAAAAGAAAATATGGTAAAGAAGAATATAAGATTAGAGGTAATGCAGGCAATTGAGCCTAAAGTGGGGGAGTTTATGGACTCATTTTTAATTCCCATCGATGATATTTGGCAACCATCTGATTTTCTTCCGGACCCTAAAAGTGATAGTTTTTTGAATGATATTGAGCAATTGCGTGAAGAATCCAAGGAATTGGGATACGACTTTTGGGTAACCATGGTAGCCGACACCATTACGGAGGAGGCCTTACCTACCTATGAGGCATGGTTGATGGATGTTGAGGGGGTAAACCAACATGATGGAAAAGAAAATGGTTGGTCTAAATGGGTGCGCGCGTGGACCGCAGAAGAAAATCGCCATGGTGACGTCCTGAACAAGTATTTGTATCTGTCTGGGCGCGTTAATATGCGTGAAGTGGAAATTACCACACAGCATTTGATTGCCGATGGTTTCGATATCGGTACCGATAGGGATCCCTATAAGAATTTTGTCTATACCTCATTTCAGGAATTGGCGACGAACATATCGCATAAACGGGTCGGACAAATGGCTAAAAAGAAGGGTAATGCCCTTTTGGGTAAGATGTGTACCATTATTGCGGGGGACGAAATGCGTCATCATTTGGCGTATCGTGAGTTTGTAAAACATATTTTCGGGGAAGATCCCTCAGGAATGATGTTGGCTTTTGCCGATATGATGAAGAAAAAAATTGTTATGCCCGCACATTTTTTGCGTGAATCCGGAGGGAGTATAGGTACCGCCTTTGAGAATTTCTCCAATTGTGCACAACGCCTAGGGGTTTATACGGCACAGGATTATATTGATATTCTTAGCAAATTGAATTCGTATTGGCAATTGGACGCTGTTAGGAATCTTAATGACGAGGCTGAAAAGGCCCGTGATTATTTGATGAAATTACCAAATAGATTACAGCGTATTTCGGAAAGGATGTCATTTCCTGAGGATCAATACCATTTTAAATGGGTTGAGGCCAACGGAACATTATAGCATAAAAAAAGCCCTGATAATTGTATCAGGGCTTTTTGTTGAATTACAGTTTATAGTTTTCCATGGTCGTGTTCATCTTGCCACTTGGCGAGTTCCTTCCATTTACCTTCGTAACACATTCTAGCTTGCATGGGCCATGAGGCGGGATCGTGAACCTTATAGCGGTCACCGCCACCATTAAGGATTTTTTGACAATCCGAAACTGCGGTCTCAGAAAGGGCTTTCCATGTTTTGATGCCCGCATCATTGAACATTCCGGATATTTTTGGGCCTATGCCTTCGACAACTTTTAAATCATCTTTCTTAATGACTTTCCCCATGGCGGCTTTAGCGGCAGCCGCATCAAAAGGAATTTCCTTTTCTTTTGCGGGTTCAGAGGTTAAAGAGGCAGCGGCTACAGCCCCACCAGCTGCGGCCATTGCGGCCCCGGCCGATAATTTCCCTTTACAGGCATCCAAATCTGCTTTAAGTTTCACATTTTTGTCCTGCAATAGTTTCAAATCCTGGGAATTGTCTATCGTCTTGGTATTGCCCTTTCCAATAAGGTATCCGAAATAGGCACATAGTAAGCCCACCAATAGTGGAATTAACCAGCACCAAATATTCATCGTTGAAAAATCCATTTTTTTATATTTTAGGTTAGTGATTTAATTTAAAGTAATTACTGTTCGTCTGTTCTGTGCTTTTCCTTCTTCGGTTGCATTGCTGACCAATGGTTCATCCGGGCCTTTTGAAGTGGCGTTTATTTTACTTTCGGAAATTCCGTTGCGCATCATATAGGCTTTAGCGAAATCAGCCCTTTCTTGACCTAATGCGATGTTGGTTGCCCTCTGACCGGTATTGTCTGTATGGCCCACCACATTTGCCGTAGCACCTTCTACCTTATCTAGATAGGTAGAGATATCGGCGAATTTTTGACGCTGTTCCGATGAGAGGTTTATGGAAGCCTCGGCAGTATTGAACTTAAGTGTTAATGGGTTGCTATTGATACGGTTGTATAACGCTTTCAATTTGTCATCGGCATCTTCGGGCCTTTCAGTCAGATTGTATCCTAACGGTCCCAAATAGATATTTCCCTTAGGAACAAGTTCGTTCTTTAAGGTGCCATAGATGTTTATTAACCGGGAAGGAATGCCCTTGGAGACAAAATAATTCTTTACCGCATTGGCACGTGCCAATCCTAAATTGGGGAAGGCAGAGTCATTTTCCTCATCGCTTTTATAATATCCGGTGACATCCACCACCTTATTCGAATTTTCGGTCAGGAAGGAGTTCAAACGGCCTATACCGTCTTCAATATCTTGGGTGACCGGCAAAAGGATGGTCGAGGAAGATGGATTGAAGTTAAAGTTGTTGTTTGCACTGTACGCAAATTCATCTTCGCTAAAAGCAAACGGATAGGACGTGGCCTCATCGGCTACCGGGGCCATTACTTCTTTGTCGGGTTCTTTTTTGGACGACATCCCACATTCACTGCAACAGGTAATGTAAAAATACGTCCCCGCCAGAATAGTAATGATTATCCCGAGTAGGTTTGTAGTTTTTTTTGTCATTGTTTATAATGATTTAGTGTTTAGTTTACAATGTATTAAAAAAATCTTAAAATTTTTTATAAAGCGGACACTAAATCCTCAAAATCAACAAGGTAGAATCGGGTTTTCCTGACCATGCCTATTGCATCCATGCGGATGTTCCGATCATAGGTGGCTATAATTTACAAGTTGTGCCAATATATCAGGATTAAACCCCACTCCTTCCGGCAAAGTTCCGGCATCGCGATAGGGGTCCGATTTATACAAGGAATGCCAAAAAAAGGGTCAAACATGACATCCATACAAAAGTCCCAACCACTTGTACATAAAAACTTGATTTCCAGTAATTGAACTGGTATATTTAATTATTCAGTAATGTTAGAACACATCATTATGAAAGCAAGAATAAAAAACATTATCACCTTTTGTTGTATGGTAGTTGTCCTTGGTACCCAGGCTTTGCTTGAAGGTAGTTGGAAAGTGGAGCCGCATAAAAGCAACAACTTGGAGTCCTGAGCTATAAGGTGATGATCGGAACAGTGTAACTTTTATTTATTTCTTTATAATTTGGGTTAGTTAGTTTAGTTGGTTATTAAAACCCGCTGACGATTTTGGGACGGTCTCACCTATGGCAAGACGGATTCTTTGAACGGTCAGCGGGTTTTTTATGTACTATAAATCAAATTTAATCCCTTGGGCCAAAGGTAGTTCGGTGGTGTAATTTATGGTATTGGTTTGTCTCCGCATGTATACTTTCCATGCATCGGAACCCGATTCACGTCCTCCACCAGTTTCTTTTTCGCCCCCAAAGGCGCCTCCGATTTCAGCTCCTGAAGTGCCAATATTCACATTAGCGATACCACAGTCGCTACCCGCACAGGACAGGAAATTTTCCGCTTCACGCAAATTATTGGTCATTATGGCTGAAGATAAACCTTGAACCACCCCGTTTTGTATTTCTATGGCATTATTGACATCCCCTGAATATTTAAGCAGATACAAGACGGGGGCAAAAGTTTCATGCTGTACTATTTCGAAATCATTATTAGCCTCGGCAATGGCTGGTTTTACATAGCATCCACTTTCATAGCCCGCTCCTTCTAAAACCCCTCCCTCAACAATTAATTTACCACCCTCTTCCACAACCTTGGTTAAGGCACTTTGATAATTGGCAACAGCATCGGTATCGATTAAAGGTCCTACGTGATTCTTTTCATCCAAGGGGTTTCCAATCCGTAATTGGCTGTAAGCTTTCACGAGTGCTTCTTTCACGGTCTCGTACATCGATTCATGTATGATCAATCTACGTGTTGAGGTACACCGTTGTCCTGCAGTACCCACAGCCCCAAAGACAGCACCGATTACGGTCATTTTGATGTCGGCGTCAGGAGTTACGATAATGGCATTGTTTCCACCAAGCTCAAGTAATGATTTACCTAATCGGGCTGCTACCGCTTGCGCTACGATCTTACCCATTCTTATGGATCCCGTTGCAGAGATCAAGGGTATACGCGGATCTTGGGTCATCATTTCCCCAACTTTATAATCACCGTTGATCAGGCATGAGATACCTTCGGGAAGCCCATTGGCTTTAAGTACCGAAGCTGCTATATGTTGACATGCAATACCGCATAATGGTGTTTTTTCTGAAGGCTTCCAGATACATACGTCGCCACATACCCAAGCCAAGGCAGTATTCCAGGCCCATACGGCAACCGGAAAATTGAAGGCTGAGATTATACCGACCACCCCTAAAGGATGGTACTGCTCATACATACGGTGGCCGGGACGTTCGGAGTGCATGGTCAACCCGTGGAGTTGCCTTGACAGTCCGACTGCAAAATCACAGATATCGATCATTTCCTGAACCTCACCTAAACCCTCTTGGTAGCTTTTTCCCATTTCATAGGAAACCAATTTACCTAGGGGTTCTTTAAGTTCACGTAGCTTGTTGCCAAATTGCCTAACAACCTCACCCCGTTGGGGGGCAGGCATTTTTCGCCAAGGCTTAAATGCTTGGGTGGCGGTAACCATGGCTTGCTCATAGTCGGTTTTTGTGGTGCTTTTTACTTTTCCGATAAGCGCGCCGTCTACCGGTGAATAAGAGGCAATTGCCTCACCGGATCCAAAATTGTTTGAGCCCGTAGAGGTACCTAGATTGATATCCTGGATGCCCAATTTTTTAAGGGCATCGTTGATGCCGAATTCCATTGCTATTTTTGACATAATATAACTTTTTAACCACGAATTGTTAAATATATGACAAAGCTACGAATAATCATGAGGTTTGTCATTGGGCAGGTTTTTAATATAAAGGGCTTACGGAAACTATTTGACCAAGAGCAGGATTATTGTTATAATCGCAGGTGCTGCCTGGAAAAGGAATATTTTCTTATCCGCTGTCATTGCCCCGTAAATACCGGCAACCGCTACGCAACCTAAAAAGAATAGGGCAATATTTGATTTCCATACGGGATCTGTGATAAAAAAGGTCCATAGGAGTCCAGCTGCCAGAAAGCCATTATATAACCCTTGATTGGCTGCTAGGGGTTTTGTAGGCTCGAATAGTTCCGGCGGAAAATTCTTAAAGATCCGCTTACCCCGTGTTGTCCAGGCAAACATTTCGAACCAAAGGAAATAGAGGTGCAATATAGCGACCAGTCCTACAAGAATGTCTATGGCTGTTCCCATGGTTTAATCCTCTGAAGTAAAACGTTCATCAACGGGCATTACCGTACCACAATTATCACAGGTGCGTAATTCCTTGGAGCCGTAAAAGTGTTTAAAGTGTGCCAAAAAATCCTTTTCTATATCGTTCAAGGTAAAGTATGCCTCGTATAATTTGTGGTTGCAATTGTCACAGAACCATAGTAAGCCATCATCAACGTCCATATTGGCCCTTTTACGTTCAATGACCAATCCTATCGACCCTTCATGCCGAACAGGGGAATGTGGTACTTTCGCTGGGTGTAGATACATGTCGCCCGGTCCAAGCTTCATGGTTTTTTTTTGTCCATTTTCTTGAATATGGACTTCTATATTGCCTTCCAATTGGAAGAAAAGTTCTTCGGTTTCATTATAATGGTAATCTTTACGGGCATTTGGTCCGGCAACGATCATTACAATATAATCACCTGATTCCTTATACAGATTCTTATTCCCTATGGGTGGTTTTAGTAAATCCCGATTTTGTTCGATCCACTTTAATAGATTAAAAGGGGGTGAAATAGCCATAATTGAAATTTGAATATTAATAACTTGCCCGTTGGTTTTCGCACCAAACTTATACAAGCCAGTAATTCAAATGTAAGAAAAGAAAATCGGACTTTAGGCTATCTTTTACCGATAGAAGAGCTGCGTAAAGTATAAATGGCCATCATTATCTTTTTTAACGCTAACTGCTGTATGTGTAAAATTACCTTCCATGGTTTTTTTATGTTCAGCACTGGCCAACCATTTTTCGAATGCCTCATACGCCGAAGCATAGTCCTTGGCAACATTTTCGGCAACCATTTCGGCATTGACCTCGGAAGAGATGCTTGAGGCCCTAGAACTAAAACCATCGTGGCTAAGACTACCGGTGGCTATCATGTGATCGTTGTGTTTGTTGGCGTACTCATAGGCAATGGCACTGAATTCCATAGACGAATAGCCCATGGACAGCCTGTGGCCATTAACGATATCCAAAAGGTCATTCTCTACTTCAATGGCATTCTTTGCCTCGATAATATCTGTATCATCCAATGATTCTTGTGAACAAGAATTTAGAATTAAAACAGATATAATGAGGAATGCTTGTGACAATCTCATTTTCATACAATGTTCTAAATTGTAAGTAGGTGTGTTCTTTTATAAGTAGGTGGAGAATTGGGGTCTCGTGTTCTAAAGTTGAATGGGGTGTCTCAACTGCTGTAATGATAGAAAATTTTGTGGTAACAACCTACTAGAAGATGTTTTTTTTCGATGAACTGCAACCTACTTTTTGGGATATGTTATCGATTGAGCCTATTTTTTATCAATTTGTAATCAAATAGGATCCGTATGGGAAGGAATCTTCACTCTTTTTCATGAATGGTGTTTTAAGCTCTAATTTTATTCTTTTGGGATTGGATTTTGTAAAATCCCTATTACTTTTATGGTAAATATCCATTTTATGAAATTTGCCCATTTAGTACGTTTGGCACTTCTTTCAATGCTACTTGTTGGATGTACCTCTAAAAAGGAATCTTCCATTGAACAATTCGATGATCTTAGTAAATACCAATCTTATATATCCGAGGTAACCCATGGTATTATTTCCGCGAAAAGTGATGTTCGCGTGGTGTTGAACCAAGCTGTTGGATCTTGGGAAAATGGTGATGGATTGGACAATAGTCTCCTTATGGTAAACCCCAAGGTGAAAGGAAAGGTGGTGGCCTTGAACAATAGGACAATAGCTTTTGTTCCCGAAGAAGGTTTTGATCAGGATACGGATTACACATTTACCTTGGCGTTGAAGGATATTATAGGCGAAGTGCCAAAAGAACTGAAGACCATGGTTTTCGGCGTAAAAACACAAAAGCAACAATTTAATGTTTACACGGAGCCATTGCAGTCCTATTCCAAAGACTTTCAGTACATAACCGGTCATGTGCGAAGTTCTGATATCATGCCTTTACAGGAATTGAAAGAGCTCATATCGGTAAGGCAAAACGGGAAGGATATAAAGCTCAAATTTGAAGGTGCAGTTGCGGAAGGCACGCAGTTCTTTTTTAAGATCGACAGCATACAGCGATTTGAAGAGGACTCATCGCTGGAAGTTGTCTGGGACGGAACAAAAAAAAATATCGAAAGCTCGGGCAAGAATACCATAAAGATTCCTGGTAAGAACAACTTTACGGTTTTGGAAGCCTTGGTACAAACCGGAGAAGATCAATTGGTTTTGGTCAATTTTTCCGACCCCATAAAAAAAGGTCAAAATTTAAAGGGCTTGGTGGTTTTGGAAGGAGCCTCCAATCCAAGGTTGGTCGTAGATGGCAATGTTTTAAGGGTCTATCCCAACCAAGAAATAAAAGGAACGGCATTACTAGAGGTTTTTGACGGGATCCAAAGTGCCGATGGGTATAAGCTCATGTCCAAATTTGAGGAGCGCGTGGCCTTTGAACAGATTAAACCCGAAATACGGTTGTTGGGCAATGGAACAATTTTACCATCATCGAACAACCTAAAGATAAATTTCGAAACGGTAAATCTTAAAGCTGTTGACATATCTGTTTTGAAGATCTACGAAAACAATGTCCTTCAATTCCTTCAGGGGAATTCCATTGACGGCACTAATAACTTGCGATCGGTAGCCCGTCCCATTGTCAGAAAGAAAATCAATCTACAAACCCATTTATCAAATACCAATGACAAATGGACGGCACATGCGTTGGATCTTAAAACTTTGATAACACCCGATCCAGGTGCGATTTATAGGGTAGAGTTCAATATTAAACCCTCATACAGTTCTTATGAATGCAGCACTACCAATTTCGGTTCTGATTCGGAAACAGTCGAGGATTTTGATGAGGCAGAGGAAGATAGTTCCTGGGATGGTATAGAAACCTATTATGAGGATTACTATTATAACTATGATTGGAACGAGCGGGACAATCCATGCCATACGTCCTATTACTACAATAAAAATGTCGGCATCAATGTTTTGGCCAGTGATCTTGGTGTTACGGTAAAAAAGGGAGTGAATAACAGTTATTTTGTGGCTGTCAATGATATTTTAAACACCAACCCTGTTCCCGGGGCAAAGGTTACCTTCTATAATTTTCAACAACAGCCCTTGGGTAATGTCGTTACCGATGCTGATGGTACATCTATTTTCGATGCCGAAAAGCTGGCTTATTTTGCCATTATTGAGAAAAATGGACAGAAAACCTATGTTAAACTCAACGATGGAAATTCCCTGTCGGTGAGTAAATTCAACGTAGCGGGGGTACAACTGCAGAAAGGCATTAAAGGTTTTATTTTTGGGGAACGTGGAGTATGGCGTCCAGGGGATCAAATCTTTCTTTCGTTTTTATTGAATGATAATGCGAATAAATTACCTGACAATCATCCGGTAAAACTTGAGTTATTGGACCCCTACAATAAAGTGGTCTTACGTGAGGTCCGAACTTCCGGCCTGAACAATTTTTATCATTTTACGATCAAGACCGATGAAAATGCACCGACGGGCAACTGGTTGGCAAAAGTGTCGGTTGGCGGGGCCACCTTTACGAAGTCTATTAAGATTGAGACCATTAAACCCAATAGGTTAAAGATAAAGACTACATTCAAGGAGGAGGTGCTCTCCAGTGCCAAACCAATTTCGGGCAATTTGGAAGTGAAGTGGCTCCATGGGGCTATTGCCAAGAATCTTAAAACAGATGTTACGGCTAAGTTCAATGCACAGAACACAAGTTTTAAATCCTTTCCAGGTTATGTTTTTGATGACCCAACAAGAACCTTTTCTTCGGAAGAACAACGTGTTTTTGATGGGAGATTGAATGCAGAGGGCAAGGTGGATTTCAGTATGAATGTCCAATTATCGAATAGGGCACCAGGAATGCTCAATGCCGCTTTTATAACAAAGGTGTATGAAAATGGTGGTGATTTCAGTACCGATGTATTTGTAAAACCGTATTCCCCATATGAAACCTACATTGGATTGAATACCCCCAAAGGGGATAAAAACAGGGGGATGTTACTGACAGATACCAAGCATCATTTTGAAGTGGTATCGGTTGATGAACAAGGAAATCCGAAAGCCGCAAAAAACCTTAAGGTGACCATCCATAAAATTAATTGGAGATGGTGGTGGGATACTTCTGCGGATAATCTTAGCAATTTTAGTAGTAGTAATTACCGTGAGAAGGTTTTTGATAAAACAATAAGCACTAATGCCAAAGGGATTGCCACCTTTGATTTTGAATTGAAATATCCCAATTGGGGTCGCTATTTAGTGCGTGTAGAGGATGTCAACGGAGGCCATGCAACCGGAAAGACGATTTATATCGACTGGCCAGGTTGGGCCGGAAAATCCAGGAAAAATGATCCTTCAGCGGCTACCATGTTGGTTTTTTCCGCGGATAAGGAAGTTTATAATGTAGGGGAAAAGGCCAAAGTGACTTTCCCTAGTTCCGAAGGGGGAAGAGCCCTGGTTACCATTGAAAATGGCAGTGAAGTCCTAGAGTCGCTCTGGGTTGAAACCACCAAGGGAGAGACACAATTCGAATTGCCCATAAAGGATCTTTATACGCCAAACGTATTTATCCATATTTCATTATTGCAACCGCATGCTTCAACCCTGAATGATTCCCCGCTTCGATTGTACGGCCTAATACCCCTTTCGATAGAGAATCCTACTACCAAATTAGAGCCTGTTATTGCAATGCCCGACGTGTTGCGACCAGAGGAGGGCATCACATTAAAAGTAAGTGAGGCGAACAAAAAAGCAATGACCTATAGTGTTGCCATCGTGGATGAAGGGTTATTGGACCTTACCCGTTTTAAAACCCCTAACCCATGGGATACATTTTATGCCCATGAAGCCCTAGGGGTAAAAACATGGGATGTCTATGATGATGTCATTGGCGCTTTCGGCGGTCGCATAGACCAAGTGTTTGCTATAGGGGGTGATAGTGAATTGGCGGGGGCCAAGAACAAAAAAGCAAACAGGTTTGAGCCTATGGTCGTTCATTTGGGGCCTTTTGAACTTAAAGAAGGTCAAACCAGGTCACATAAGATTAAAATTCCAAAATATGTAGGGTCGGTCCGAACCATGATCGTCGCAGGGGAAAATACCAATGGGGCTTATGGCAGTGTAGCGAAGACCACTCCGGTTCGAAAGCCATTGATGGTATTGGCTTCTTTGCCCCGAAAAATAACACAAGGTGAAAAAGTAACCCTTCCGATAACGGTTTTTGCGATGGAAAAAAAGGTGCGTAATGTTACCGTTTCCATCAAAGGGGATCAGGCGTTCACCATTGAGGGAGCGGCTTCCCAAACCATTTCGTTTGCCCAACCCGATGAGAAAATGGTCTATTTTAAGTTAAATGTGTCCGATTTTAAGGGGATAGGAAAAGTGAGGATAGAAGCTACGGGCAATGGGGAAAAGGCTTCATTTGAAATTCCGATCGATGTGGTCAATCCCAATCCGATGACCTCTACGGTACAGGATTTGGTACTTGATGCCCAAGGCAGTCAAACATTGGATCTTCAAACTTTTGGAATTGCAGGAAGCAATTCGGCCCAAGTAGAATTTTCGACCATACCACCGATGAATTTCAATGGGCGTATGAAATATTTGATTCGATATCCCCATGGTTGCGTAGAACAGACCACTTCGGCTGCTTTTCCCCAACTGTTCTTGTCGGATATCTTTGATCTGGATACCAATCGTAAAAGCCAAGTGCAAATGCACGTGGAAAGTGCCATTCAGCGATTGGGAGGCTATCAATTGCCTAATGGGGGATTCCCCTATTGGCCAGGACAGGGTAGGGTCAACGATTGGGGTACTTCCTTTGCCGGACATTTCTTGATCGAGGCGGAAAGTAAAGGCTATGTGCTGCCTATTGGGTTTAAATCGAGCTGGGTAAGTTACCAACAACAGATTGCGAAACAATGGAGAAGTGGTTCGGGGAATTCTGATTTGGCTCAGGCCTATCGTTTGTATACCCTTGCTTTATCCGGGAATCCCGATGTAGCTTCAATGAACCGTTTAAGGGAGACCCGTGGGCTTTCCAACGAATCAAAATACCGCCTAGCCGCTACCTATGCCTTAATCGGTCAAAAGCGGGTTGCGGAAGAGGTACTATCCGAAACCAATATGGATTTCACGAATGATGAATACGACTATTATACGTTTGGTTCCGAAAGTAGAAATAGGGCTATGGCTTTGGAAACATATGTATTGCTCAACGATAAATCCAAGGCAAGGGAATTGGCCAAAACCGTAGCCCAACGATTGGGGAAAAAACAATGGATGAGTACGCAAAGCACCGCTTATAGTCTATTGGCAATGGCTAAATTCGCTGGTATGGTAGGAGGCAAAGGCGTCAAGGCCAAATTAACGGTGAATGGTGCGATAACAGATGTGAATACGGCTAAGACCTTGGCAGAACATGAATTGAAAATCAAAGAAGGAAGCAATCGTATTGTGATATCAAATTTGGATCAGAACACTCTGTATGTTTCAATTGTGAATAATGGGAAACTACCGGTAGGTGAGGACCGGGAATTTCAGCGAAACCTTAAGGTTAGTTCGGTATTTAAAGGAAGGGATGGTTCGCGTATCGATATTTCGAGAATCATGCAGGGCACTGATTTTGTGGCTGAGGTTACCTTGACCAATACCACGGGAAATAAGATTGAAAATGTGGCTTTGACACAAATTTTCCCAAGTGGATGGGAAATTGTAAATACACGATTTACCGATTTTGGAGCGTTTGAACAAAACCAAGTAGACTATACCGATATACGGGACGATAGGGCTAATTTCTATTTTGATCTCAATAAGAATGAAACAAAAACCTTCAGGGTGTTATTGAATGCCTCTTATTTGGGAACCTATTATTTACCAGGGGTACAGGCAGAGGCCATGTATGACAATGATTATGCTGTAAGGACCAAGGGTAGATGGGTCGAGGTGGTACAATAATGAAGGAATGAATGTGCTCGGAATGGGGATGCCGTAAAGGGTCTAAAAAATTAAAAGGATAGGTGCGGTTGGATCAAAGGGAAACCCTTTTTATCCTGGATTTTAAAACTTCGGTGTTCGAAATTTTATCGACCCAGATTATGGAATCCTCCAAGGAGTTGAACCAGCGTGACTTTGTGTTTACGAACATTCTTTCAAGCATGGCATTAAAATAACCTGTCTTTGTATGGCTTATGATTCCGTACGCTTTAAGGTTATAACTCAATTTAAAAAATATCTTCCAGTCGGTAGGCACCAAGGAATAGTCGTTCACCCTATTCGAAATGTAGATGATATCCTTACCGTTATTATCATATAAATTAGACAACTCCTCGGCAATCATTTTTCCGTGTTCTTTCCAAGAAACATGAACATTATCATGGATTTCTCCAACAACAAAAGTGTCAAATAGGTAAAAATCACCGAAACTATAGTTGATTTCGTGAATTGCCCTGTAATAATATGGAGTATCTTTTAATTTTTTCAATGCGTCATCATTACCTCGTTAACACTTACAAAAGAATACAATCTGATTTAACCAAAGGTTTTAAATCGTTAAATAGCCATTAAATTCCCTAAACTGTATTAATTGGTGTTCTGCAATCATTCGTAAATTAAATGCCATTCAATATTTAGGGCCTTAACGTAGATCAAGGTCATGGTTGCTGGATGACCCGACCGAGCGGTTAAAAGATATGGCTTAGCGACAATTTACTTCAATAAAGCGGATAGCGGGGCAAGGAAAACACTATTATTCACAGACTATTCCCTTGGTTTGAATAAGGTTTGTAAGTATAGGGGTTTAGTTTCCTCTAAATTGATGGTATCTAAACATGGTTGTTGTGGCCTTTTAGGGAGGAATATTTGACCCGGTTATATTTAAAGTAAAACCGCCCTATTCTTCTTGGGATTCATTTTCATCCTTTTCCTTCAAGACCTTGGAGAAGACCAAGGCACCTATTTCCTTTACGGGTTCATAGAGTACGGATTCTTCCAACGTTTCGTTTTTCACCAGATTAACCGAGGAGTTGGCACGTTCAAAGAATACCAAAAGAGCACCAATGATCACAGCTACTTTTAAGGCGCCAAAAATAGCCCCTGCCAATTTGTTCAGCAGTCCCAACATGGCAAAATCAGCGATTTTGGTCAGGAATTTTCCAGCGAGGTGCACTATAA
Organism: Maribacter polysiphoniae; assembly: GCF_003148665.1. Classification (GTDB taxonomy): domain Bacteria; phylum Bacteroidota; class Bacteroidia; order Flavobacteriales; family Flavobacteriaceae; genus Maribacter_A; species Maribacter_A polysiphoniae. The sequence continues at coordinate 532,822 of NZ_QGGQ01000001.1, forward strand.
TGACAATGATGATAAAAGTGATGATAAACGCGGTAATGTTCATATAGCGTTCATTCCACTCCATGTTTGAAGATAGGTAATCCCCTGCTATATATGAGAAATGTATGGCGCCATACAGTCCGGCAACCAATGCGATGATTGATGCGATTTCAACAAATAGACCGTTTATAAAACCTTTATAAAGTCCGTAAACCAATAATAGCCCCAAAATAATATCCAATACTCCCATCCTGATTGTTTTAAAAAGAGACCCCAAACGTGGTCTAGGGGAAACACAATTGTTTTAAACGGTAGTCAATAAATACCAAAACAAGTTTCATCAACAAATATAAAACATTGATTTGTACCTTTGAACCAGAAAACAAATCTATGTCAAGAGACCTACAATTAAAGGAACGATGGGAGCAATTGGTTGAAAAGCTTTCGAATCAGTTTGCCGATGGGGATGTATTGGAGTTGGATGCCATCATTTATTTGGTGGGCATACAAGAATTGGGTCAATACCAAAATACCTTTAAAAAGGATGAGAAATTGAATCTGATGCATATTGCCATCTGTCGTTTATTGGAACCTTATGGTTATTATGAATTCGAATATTTTGATGAAGAAGGATGGCCCCATTATACGATCAAGGAAGAATTACCACCATTGAAGGCAGGCGAACAATCCGTTCTTATGAAAGAGGCCATTGTATCGTACTTCTTGGAAAGGGAGTATATATATTGATGGTTATTATACGCTAGGTATAGGTTGAGAACCTGATCTAGGTTAATGGGAATCCACTGAACCCTATAGATTGGGGTCTTCGTACAACTTGACAACAACGAAATATGACAAAGCCCTATTATGCCGTGATTTTTACGAGCAAAAGAACCAGTGGAGATCATGGGTATGATGCGATGGCCCAGAAAATGGAGGATTTGGCCCGGCAACAACCTGGTTTTTTAGGTTTTGAAAGTGCCCGGGATGAAATAGGTATCTCTGTAAGTTATTGGGAGAGCTTGCAGGATATTGCCCATTGGAAATCGAATACCGACCATTTAATCGCCCAGGAAAAAGGTAGGACCGATTGGTATGCATGGTATAAGGTCAGAATTTGTTTGGTAGAACGGGAATATGGGATTGATCAATAAAATAATTCCTTTTAAACGTGGGGTCATTAAGGAATGGGTTAAAAAGCATCCCAGAAAAGTATTGGTTTCCGCGATTCTATTGCTTGCTTATTATTTTTGTTTGCCCAAAGATCTTTTTGTAGACCCCACTGCCACGGTAATCGAAAGTAAAAATGGGAAGCTTTTGGGAGCCATGATCGCGGATGATGGGCAGTGGCGATTCCCTGAGGTTGATAGTGTGCCATTTAAGTTCAAAACCTGTATTATTCAGTTCGAGGATGCTTATTTTTATCGGCATCCAGGCTTTAATCCCATATCCATGGCCAAAGCCGTGGCAGCGAATATAAAGGCAGGGAAATCTGTTCGGGGGGGGAGTACCCTGACCCAACAGGTAATCCGTTTGTCCAGAAAAGGGAAAAAACGCACCTATTGGGAAAAGGCGATAGAATTGGTTCTAGCGACCCGATTGGAACTTCGCCATACCAAGGAAGAAATTATAGGGCTTTATGCAAGTCACGCCCCTTTTGGGGGAAATGTCGTAGGGCTCGATGTGGCCGCTTGGCGTTTTTTCGGGTTGCAGGCCCATCAATTATCCTGGGCTGAATCGGCTACTTTAGCGGTTTTACCCAATGCCCCTAGTCTTATCTATCCGGGGAAGAATCAAGGACACTTGCTTCAAAAAAGAAATCGATTACTGCGAAAATTGTTCGAAAATGGCATTTTGGACCATACGACCTATGAGATGGCCTTGTTGGAAAAGTTACCCCGAAAACCATATCCTCTACCAAAATTGGCACCCCATCTCGTGCACTATTTGGCAAGGAGCCATAAAGGCGAACGGATCACTTCGACCATTGATAAAAATCTGCAATCCAATGTGAATGTTATTTTAAACAAGCACTATCAAAATCTAAAACAAAACCAGGTACATAATGCCGCAGCATTGGTATTGGATGTGCATACCAGACAAGTATTGGCCTATATAGGAAATACACCGACGGATAAGGATCATCAAAAGGATGTTGATATGGTCCATGCCATTAGAAGCACAGGAAGTACATTGAAACCATTATTATATGCTGCGATGATGGATGCCGGGGAATTATTGCCCGACATGTTGGTGCCCGATGTACCTACACAGATTGCCGGGTATAGACCAGAGAATTTCAATGAGGATTACAGTGGGGCCGTTGAAGCGAAAAAGGCTTTGGCGCGTTCTCTGAACATTCCTGCAGTTCGATTGTTACAAAAGTATGGTTTAGAGCGTTTTAGAGATCAATTGAATGCCTTCCATATGAAAGGTATTGATAAACCTGCCGATTACTATGGACTTACATTGATTTTGGGAGGTGCCGAAAGTAATCTTTGGGATCTTTGCAAAACCTATGCTTCAATGGCGTCAACCATCAATCATTTTAATACTTCATCGAGTGAATATTTTGATCAGGAGTTTACCAATCCGATTTTGATCAAAGGCCATACGATTGATTTTGGAAGAAAATCCACCGAAAAAACCATTTTTGATGCGGGCAGTATATACCTGACATTTGAGGCTATGAAAGAAGTGAACCGCCCCCAAGGCAATGAATCATGGGAGTTTTTCGATAGCAGTAAGGAAATAGCTTGGAAAACAGGGACGAGTTTTGGCAATAAGGATGCATGGGCCATAGGAACCACAAAAGACTATGTTGTCGGTATTTGGGTAGGCAATGCCGATGGCGAGGGCAGGCCGAATGTTACCGGGGTTTCGAGTGCCGCCCCTATACTTTTTGATGTTTTCGATGTGCTTCCGAAATCGGATTGGTTTGAAAAACCGTTGGATGAATTCGTGTCGGTGGAAGTTTGCCGAAATAGTGGTTTTTTAGCCACTAAGGATTGTCCGAAAAAGACAATTTCCATTCCGGATAAGAACAATTATGTTGAGGCTTGTAAGTATCATAGGATGGTTCTTTTAGACCAACAAAAACAATTTCGGGTTAATTCCTCCTGTGCCGATATATCCAGCTCCTACCGGGAACCTTGGTTCGTGCTCCCACCCTTAATGGCGTTCTATTATAAAAAAAGCCATCCTACCTATAAGAACTTGCCGCCCTTTAAGGAAAATTGTAAAAACGCCTTGGAGCCTACCATGGAGTTTATTTATCCAAAGAACAATGCCCAAATAAGTTTAACCAAAAATTTTGAGGGTAATTTGAATGAATTGGTGCTCAATTTGGCACACACGAAACCTGAAACATCGGTTTATTGGTATTTGGATGAAAAATATCTGGGTCAAACCAATGATTTTCATGAATTGGGCATATTGCCCACCACCGGAAAGCACACCATAATGGCTATTGATGAACTCGGGAACGAGGCTAAAATCAGTATTCAGGTAAAATGAGTACTTGATTTTGAATCAAGCACTTTCCAAATCGATTTATTTGGGCCTGGTTAAAGCCCAAGAACTTAGTCTATTTTGTTGGTCAAGGCTGCGAAAGTGCTTTTGGCATTTTTGCCAAGATAAAGCACGTCATATACCGCATCGATAATCGGCGTACGTACCTTACTTTTAAAATCCGCTTTTTGTTTGTAGGCGCTTTTGGTGGCATAATAACCTTCGGCAACCATACTCATTTCCATCATTGCACTTTTGACGGTATAGCCTTTTCCAATCATATTCCCGAACATTCTATTTCGACTGAATGTAGAGTACCCTGTGACCAATAAATCACCCAGATAGGCAGAATTATTGATATTGCGTTTCATTCGGTGTACACGTTTAATGTAGCGTTTCATCTCCCGGATGCTATTGCTCATAAGGACACTTTGAAAGTTGTCCCCATAACCCAAACCATGGAAGATACCCGCAGCGATCGCATAAATATTCTTTAGCATCGCGGCATACTCCGTACCGATGATATCGTCGGAGATCTTGGTTTTGATGTAGTCACTTTTTAGCGAATTGGCCACCAATTGGGCTTTGACCTTGTCGGCACAGGCGATGGTAAGGTATGAAAGACGTTCCAAGGCCACTTCTTCAGCATGGCAAGGCCCTGTGAGCACACCGATGTTCTCAAGAGGGATATTGTACATCTTGTGAAAGTGTTCACCCACGATCAAACCTGTTTCCGGAACGATTCCTTTTATCGCGGAAAATATGATTTTATCCTTTAATGAAACCGTCAATTTCTTCAATTCGGTATCAAGAAATGCCGAAGGTATGGCGAAGATGAGTACATCATTGTCCATTACGGCCGCATTCAGATCGGAGGTTAGGTTTAATTGATTGGTGTTGAATTCAACCGAACTTAAATAATTGGGATTGTGTTTTTGGGTTTTAATATGGGCTATGGCATCTTCATTACGCATGTACCATGTGATTTTTTGAAGGTTTTCAGTGAGCATTTTAACAATAGCCGTTGCCCAACTTCCGCCACCGAATACCGCAAATCGCAAATCTTTTTCCATATGAAATTATAATTGACACCAAAAGTAAATAAAATTAGAACAACAATCTAAGTAGCTGTAATACAGTAAATTGTGATTTATGGCACGGTGATTGGTCTGTGTAAGTTGAACAAACACAATCAGATAAAGGAATAAGCCGAAATAATTTTCGCTCTGCACCGAAAGGTTATTTGGCATATTATATTTAAAAAGTGGAACATATGAAAGCTATAAAACTTCACCTTGGATTATTATTGATAGGAATCTTAATGTCTTCTTGTTACACGGAAGTGATACTTGAGGATGAATTCATAGAGGAATCCGGTTTTAACACGGCCCAGGTATTGCAATCATTTGACCTTTGGTATATCGATATCAATGAGACTACAGGAAATGGGGAGGTTCCTTTTCTTCAACGAGCCTTTACCATTTCCTTTGATAATGGCAACGTATATGCGAACAATAATATCGCAGGACTTGGAAAGACCGGAAATGGCTATGGTATCCAAATTGGTTATTTTAATGCCTTTCCAGGAACTTTGGAAATAGACCATGATGTTGATGGGCGTTGGCTATTGGATGTGTTTGCAGTCAATGGTAACACATTGGAATTGTACGATTCCAATTCTAATACATCCTATTATTTAAGAGGCTATCAGTTGAACCGTTTCGATTTCGATTTGGTGTTTTATGACAACATAAAGTATTTATTACAGGAATATGATGTATGGGAGAAAACGTATACCAGTGAAGTAGGGGCATTGAATGAATTTGACAGGGAGAACTTTCTACAGTTTTTTGAGAGTGGGCAGGATGATGTTTTTAAATCGTCCATTGACCCGGTAGGTAGTGCCATAAACAACCTTCAATGGGATTATGAAGGGGTTTATACCGTTTATGATGTAGAAAACGATGAAACGCTTAAAACTTTAACGTTGGGGTATGATTTCATGGGCAATGATTACTTTGAGTTGTACGTTATTAATGATAGTACCATTGAGTTGTATCACCCCAGTAGTGGAACGGTTTATAGGTTTAAGGGAAGGGGTTACATTCAATACCTGAAATCCGATAAGACTTTGGATGGGAAGAAACGAAAGAAAACGATAAACCCTGTGATGCAGGTAAAACGAAGTAGGGAATAATATAATCAACGCTTTAGTGTAGTTAACGCGTTGTTCAAATAAGGACTTTTTGGTTGGTTATTTAGTTAAGAACCGCCCTGATCTAAACGATTGGGGCGTTTTTTTGTCCGTTTTTTTGGGATACAAAGAGGAGCTAAACACAAATGGAATGCTAGGTCCCCTCTCATTTGGATCAACCCATGCACGCCTTTTGGGACTGACCCGTCTATTGGTTTAGGATGTACTGACCCAAACACCAAGATTCATTGGTTCAGGTACCTCCTTCTGAATTCTGAAGGATTTTCATCGGTTATCTTCCTAAAGGTACGATTGAAATAGGACAAACTTTCGAATCCGCAAGCGTAACAGGTTTCACTTATGTTTTTTCCGGTCAAAAGCAATCTTTTCGCTTGACTGATACGATATTGGTTCAAGAATCCGATAAAAGTGGTTCCTGTTGCCTTTTTGAAATAACGGCAAAATGCAGGCTTCGTCATATGGCATAAAGTCGCAATCTCATCCAATGATATTTTATCCTGATAGCGCTCGTCGATCAGGCCATAGATTTTACGCAGGCGGCCTTGCTCTTTTTTACGGTATTTGTTTATAAATGGTTTTTTATGGAGCAACTCAAATTCCTTGCTCTGCGAAAGTAGTTTTAGGATTGTGACGACCCGCATAAAAAAATCAAAAGGCGATAGGGTGTGGAGCGTTTTCATAAGTTTACCGATTTCGGTCTTTGTACTTCCCGTAAATGCAATGCCATATTTTGAAAGTTCCAAAAGGTGCTCCAAGGATTGTAGTTCGGATGTCTGCTCAATAAAGTCCGTTTTAAAGGAGGGTTTAATATGCAATACTTCTTTCAAATAGTTGGTTTTTACACCATGGTCAAAATTCAAATGCGGAATATTGGATCCAATAAGTACCAAGTCATTGTTTTTGTAGTGTGATATATGGTCACCTACATGGCGCTTTGCACTGGCTCCCTCGATATAGACCAATTCAAATTCCGGATGAAAATGCCAGTAATACAGATGGTTCAATTTAGGGTCATGTAGCAACCGAAAGGGACTTTTGGTTGGCTGTTCGAAGGTTTCGAGTTGGATTTTCATACGCAATGGGCAACAAAATTATCCTAATTGGGGTATAAATGGGATTAAAATATCAATATAGTTCAAATATATATCAATATCAAGGTAGATTAATGCCGTGTGGATAAATAGTTTTACCCTATCGTTTCTAAATCATTTATCATGAAGAATACCCAAGAAAAATTAGGAATGGCCAATAAGCGCCATGAGGATATTCCTGGAAATCCATCCACGGCAACCAGTAGTAAGATAAAATTAAATGACCGATCCAATGGAATACCGTTAAGGGTTTTGAGTGAAGCCGATTGGGATTTCTGGACGCATAATGGATATATAATTATTAAAAATGCCGTTCCCAGGGAACAGGTTGAACAGACTGCTGAATTTCTATGGGAATTTGAAGAGAAGGAACCAGACAATCCGAATTCTTGGTATGCACCACCAAGGGCAGAAATGAAAATGAAAGAGCTTACCGGTACCGGAATGGTAGAGGTATATAATCACCAGCATTTATGGAACAATAGGCAAATGCCACGGGTTTATGATGCGTTTGTGGATATATGGGGCACCGAAAAATTATGGGTAACGATCGATCGGGCCAATTTAAACTTTCCAAATAAGCCCGGCCATGAACAAAAAGGCTTCATACATTGGGATTATGACCCGGAGACCCGACCACAGAATGTACAGGGGGTTTTGGCACTAGCAGACCAGACCGATGACCAAATGGGAGGTTTCCAGTGTATACCTTGGCTCTATAGAAATTATGATACTTGGAAATCGACACAGCCTAAGGACAGGGATCATTTTCAACCTGATATTAATGGTCTTGAAGACAAAATCGTAAAGGTGAAACTTGAAGCAGGGGATTTATTGATTTTCCATAGTGCACAGCCACATGGCATTCGACCGAACAGATCAAAGGATAAAGTACGCATTGCCCAATATATTTCTATGATGCCGGCAGAAGAGGATAACAGGGAATTAAGACAATGGCGTATTACGTCCTGGGAGAACAGAATTGCTCCTGAAGGGTATGCTTTTCCGGGAGACCCCAGAAATTGGGAACAAACGAAATACGATACTGCCAATTTATCCCCTCTTGGCGAAAAATTGTTGGGATTAAAGTCTTGGTAAGTTGTTAAATCCTTAATAATTTCGTGTTTTAAGGTCATCCCAACTATTAGCACTATTTTTGCGCCCTTTAATTATAGGGTATGAGGAAGTATTTGAATATATTCGATTTTAAACAGAAAGTAGATTATAAAACAGAGATCTTATCAGGTCTTACCGTGGCCTTGGCTTTGGTACCTGAGGCAATTGCTTTTGCCTTGATTCCTGGGTTCTCTCCTTTAACGGGTTTGTATGCCGCCTTTGTTTTGGCCTTGGTGACTTCTATCCTTGGAGGTAGGCCAGGTATGATATCGGGGGCTACTGGGGCTGTTGCCGTTATTTTCATTGGGTTGATCTTAGAACTTAAAAATACATTTCCGGGGATTGAACCTGAGACTATTTTACATTATGTTTTTGCGACGGTGATCATTGCCGGAGTATTACAGGTAATTGCAGGGTTTTTGCGTTTGGGTAAATTTATTCGATTGGTACCCCACCCCGTAATGTTCGGATTTGTAAACGGCCTTGCGATTATCATATTTATGGCCCAGTTTCCTAACTTCTATCAAAAAGGAACGGATGAACTTTTAACAGGTGCTTCCATGTATACCATGTTGGGGCTAACTTTTTTGACCATGTTGATCATTTGGGGGGTTCCAAAATTGACAAAGGCCATTCCTTCCTCCTTATTGGCCATTGTAGTGGTATCGGCAATCGTAATTGGCTTTAATGTTGATACGCTTACCGTAGCGGACACCATGAAAGAAGGACAAACCATTCAAGGTGGATTTCCACCATTATCCATTCCGAATATACCATTCACTTTGGAAACCTTGAAAATCATTTTCCCATTTTCCTTGATCGTAGCGGTCGTAGGATTAACAGAAAGTTTGCTTACCCTCAATATCATCGATGAAATAACCGAAACACGTGGTAGTGGTAACAAGGAGTGTGTTGCCCAAGGAACGGCAAACATCCTTTCCGGATTTTTGTCGGGTATGGGAGGTTGCGCCATGATCGGTCAGAGTTTGATCAATACTTCTTCGGGAGCACGTGCAAGATTGTCGGGAATTACCGCAGCTGTCATGTTGTTGGTTTTTATAATGTTTGGGTCCAGTCTTATCGAGCGTTTGCCTATGGCGGCTTTGGTTGGACTTATGTTTATGGTTGCTATCGGTACATTCGAATGGGCAAGTTTCAAGACCTTTCGAAAAATGCCCAATTCCGATGTTATTGTAATGGTCTTGGTAACCTTGATTACTGCCGTTACCCACAATTTGGCCGTCGCCGTATTATTTGGTGTAGTCATTTCCGCATTGGCGTATTCTTGGGAAAATGCAAAACGTATCCGGGCTAGGAAGTATGTTGATGAGCAAGGGATTAAGCATTACGAGATTTATGGACCGCTATTCTTTGCCTCTACTACGTTATTCAATGAAAAATTCGATGTTCAAAATGACCCTGAAGAAGTAATCATTGATTTTCGGGAGAGTCGAGTTGTGGATATGTCCGGTATTGAAGCTTTGAATAAACTTACCGAACGCTATGCCAAAGCAGGGAAGAAAATCCATTTAAAACATTTAAGCAAAGATTGTATTCTACTTTTGGAAAATGCGAATGACATTATCGATGTGAATGTATTGGAAGATCCAACATATAAAGTAGCTGTAGACAAAGTATAAAAAATGGTGTTGCCCTTCCTAATTGATAGGGCAACACCATTGTAAACTTTTAAGGGCAGTCCTTAAAGTGTACGCAAATACTCCGCAATCGCTCTTGCGTCATCCTTACTTAGGTTTTGGTTTAACATTATGGAATTATTGTATTCTTTCAATAGGGCTTTTGCGATAGGATCTTCTTTTAGCATACCATCGGGGTTTAAGATCATATTCATCACCCATTCAGGACTTCTCTTATCATAAAGGCCCTTCATGGCAGGTCCGATCATTCGTTGTTCGGCCATATGGCAGGCAACACAAATGGTCGAATAGATTTTTTCACCTTTGGCGGCCAATTCGGTATCTATTTCCGTACCGAACTCGACCGAGGTAATTGGTCCAACCCCTTTGTTGTTTAAATCTATGGGAACTTCCCCAGTGGTTTTTTCCGCTTTGACTTCTTTTTTGGTGCGGTTCATTTCAAAACCACCTTTCTTCTCTTCTTTTTTTTCGCCACAGCCTATAATAAGGCTTCCAACAACCAAGACAGTAAGTATTTTCTTCATATTGTTTTATTAAGCTGAGGGTACCCTGACAGCTATCGATTTTCGATTTACTAAGATAAGGTTTCGTGGTGAAATTTATAAGTCAGCAAAGAACTTTAGGGCTCTTTTTTCGGTATACGTAGTATTCTGACTTCCGTAAAAACCTACATGTCCACCCGAGTCTGGAATCTCTAAAAAAATTGAGTTGTTTTCTTCCGCTTCCTTATGCGGATAACATTCAGGGCCTAAAAAAGAATCGTTCTTGGCGTTGATTATGAGCGTGGAAATAGCAATCCTAGGCAGGAACTGTAACGAACTACATGTTTTGTAATAGTCGAGGGCATCTTTAAAACCGTGCGCCCTGCTTGTGTAAATATCATCAAAATCCTTTAGGGTTTTGATATTGGCAATATCGGCATCTGAGATTTTTGAAGGAAATACTTTTTGTTTCAGTCTCAATTTGGCAATTAAATGATCCTTGAAACGTAGGCTGTAGAGATAATTTTTCGGAAGCAATAATTGTTTTAGTGAACTATGTAGGTCACAGGGGGCAGAGACTGCCACGACCCCTTTTATTTGTTCGGGTAGGTCGCGACCTTCCCCAATATATTTCAGTGCCAGGTTTCCGCCTAGGCTAAAACCCTTGATAAAGATTTCGTCATAGGTGTTTTTTTTCAAAAGATGTTGTACAACGGCATCCAGATCTTCCGTGGCCCCAGAATGATAGGAGCGATACAAGGTATTGGTCACCCCGCTACACCCCCTATAATTAACGGCACAAACATCGTAACCTTGGGCGCTGGCCAATTTGGCACTACCTGTAATATAGGGTCTTTGGGCACTACCCTCTAGCCCATGCAGCAAGATGAGTACTTTATGACTGGGTTGTTGGGCATAGCTCCAATCCAAATCCAAAAAATCCTTATCGGGCAGTACTATTCGTTCCCGTTCTTGGTGCACCCCTGGAACCGTTCGTATCAAGCCCGAGTAAATGGTCGAGAAATGTCCGTTTTTAAACAGGAACGGAGGGTTGTAATCCGATGCGATTATGGGCATGGTGTTATGCGATAGGGTTATACTTTTTATTTCGGGAATGTTTCCAATACTTTTATCTGTTCCTCTATCGCTGCCTTAAATCCTATTTTTAAGTTGTCGACCAATTTCGCAACAGGTACGACATTTTCTATGGTTGCTACCCCTTGGCCCGCTGACCATATGGTTTTCCAAGCCTTGGCCTCGGTATCCAGTTCTTTTCCAAAATCTATTTTCCGGTCTTTTTTCAAATCTTCCTCTGTGATGCCTGCAGCTATAAGACTGGCCCCTAGGAAATTGGCATGTACCCCGGATATTGAGGCTGTGTATATTATGTCACTGGCACCGGAATCTATGATCATATTTTTGTAGTCATCCGTAGCCTTACTTTCCTCAACATTGATGAACCGGGTACCCATATAAGCCAAATCGGCACCCATTTGAAGGGCTGAGGCAATATCCCTTCCTGTAGTTATGCAACCGGAAAGAATAATGGTTTTATCATAGAATTTCTTGATTTCCGCCACCAGGGTCATGGGATTTATGGTCCCTGCATGGCCACCTGCCCCTGCAGCAACTAAAATGAGTCCGTCTACACCGGCCTCTGCAGCTTTTTGGGCGTGCCTTTTTTTAATGATGTCGTGGAATACCAGTCCACCATAACTATGAATGGCATCAACGACTTGTGAAACGGCACCAAGGGAAGTGATGATCAAAGGTACCTTGTGTTTTATACAAAGCTTTATGTCGGCTTCAAGACGTGGGTTTGTCGGGTGTACAATAAGGTTGACCCCAAATGGGGCCGCCTTTTTTCCGGTTTCTTTTTCAAAAGACTCCAAAGCTGTTTTTATTTCTATAAGCCATTCTTCAAAACCCTCGCTGGTACGCTGGTTTAAGGCTGGAAAAGTGCCCACAATACCACTTTTACAGCATTCAATAACCAATTTTGGTCCAGATATTAGAAACATTGGGGCTGCAATTACCGGTAGGGAAAGGTCTTTTATAAAAGGTGCTGAGGTACTCATAACTTTGGTTTTATTGTTTTAAAAGTAGGAATTTTTTTTGGGGATGTTATCCGTGGTTTTCCAAAACTATGGTATTTTTGCCATTCTTATGCATGCATAATAAAATAATTCAAAAAGAATGTATCTAAAAGAGTTTGAAGTTCGTTGGAGTGATGTGGATGCCAATCGCCATTTGGCCAATTCGGCCTATATTAATTATATGAGCCATACCCGTATGGCCTTTTTGTTGGATTTGGGCTTTGGTCATGAGGTTATGGTCGAAAACAAAATAGGCCCTGTGGTTTTTTATGAGCACATGTACTATTTCAAAGAGCTCTTTCCCGGTAAGCCAGTTAGGGTTTCATTAGAGGTAATGGGGATGAGTGAGGACGGTTGTTTCTTTGAATTTCACCATAATTTTTATGACAGTAAAGGCAAGAATGTCGCCCATTGCGAAATGATGGGTGCTTGGATCAGTTTGGAAACAAGACAACTCACGCCACTTTCAAAAGAACTACTGGCACGTTTTGAACAAATTGAGAGACCAGAAGGTTTTAGAACGCTAACGAAGGAAGATACCCGTAAGTATGCTAAAAAACCTAAGAATTTGGCCTAGTCTTTCTGCTCGATAAATATACCCCCAAAAACACCAATGATGCTGCTAGGATTTTCGTGGTGGTCAAGGCGTCTTTGCCTACGGCTATGGCAAAAATGATTCCTATCAATGGTTGTATATAGACAAAGGCACTCAGGGTTGATGCTTTTAGTTGGGTGAGTGCGAAAATATTGAATAGGTACGTGAAGAATGTGGTTCCTAGGATTACAAAGGCAATACGCCAAATAATATCAAAGGGCAAAAGCGACCATTCGATGGCTAGGAGTTCATCGTACCCAAATGGTAGACAAATAAGTATGCCCAAGGAAAACATCCATTTCATGAATGTGAATGGGTGGTATTTGGAAATCAGGATTTTGGCAAGTATTAAGTAGGTGCCGTAGAAAAAGGAATTCATTAGGATGAAAAAATTGCCCATCGGAATATTCGGGGCATCCTGTCGAAGTTCGGTACCGAACAGTATTAAGCCCATAGCCCCGAGAAGTCCAACAAAGATTCCAAATACTTTTCTGCCCGATATTTTCTCCTTGATAAGTATGGCTGAAAGGATCAAAACGATAATAGGTGTGGTGGTGATTAAAACCGCACTGTTTATTGGTGTTGAAAGGGATAATCCTTTAAAGAAGGCCAACATATTCAGGCCCATCCCGAAAATGGCACAAACAACGATCCGTAGGTAATCCTTCTTTTCAATTTTCTCCTTGGGGCCAAAAAGCGAGACACCCCAAAACAATGCGGCAGCACCAATGACCCTTAAAACGACAAAACCATAGGCCCCGACATAATTGGGCATTACCCCCTTGGCTATGGTGTGGTTTATTCCATAGATGATCGTGGCCCCAATGGCCGATAAAATGGCTAAAGTACGTTTGCTCAAGGATGAATGGTTTCTTTAGCGGCTTCAACCACCTTTTTGCTGTTTCCCACAAAGATTTTGTCATTAAAAATGATAACGGGGCGTTTTAAAAAGGTATAGTGTTCAAGGATCAACTTTTTATAATCCTCCTCATTAAGGGTTTTTTGGGCCAACCCTTTTTCTTTATAAAGTCTTGCCCTTTTGCTGAAAAGGGATTCATAGCTACCGGCCAATTTTTTCATTTCCCCAAGTTGGGAGGGGGTTATAGGTGCTGTCTTAATATCCTGTAATTGAAAACCGTCCAACGGATCCAATTCGTTCATTATCCTTTTACAGGTGTCACAGGTGCTTAGGTAGTATATTTTATTCATACTTGGGATATTTCGGTTTCCTTGCGATATAATGGTATACAAAGAAACCCAATTCCATTGGAATTTTTCTATTTTTACATCCACTTTATAAATTATATCCCTTGGAAAGATTATTTGACATTACGCTTCAAAACCGAAATGCACTTTATTCGATACTCACAAAAACGCCAAAAGAATTGTTATTGAAAATCCCCAGTGGATACCGTAACAATATCTGGTGGAATATTGCACATGTGGTTGTGACCCAACAGTTATTGGTTTATAAATTGAGCGGCTTGGATATGAAAGTTGCCGATCAATTGGTCGATAAGTTTAGAAAGGGTACGGTGCCCGATGGTAAGGCGACCGAAGAGGAACTGGATGCCATCAAAGGATTTTTGTTTTCGAGCATTGAATGGACACAGGAAGATTATGAAAATGGTGTTTTCAAGAATTTCAACGAATATACCACTAGCGCCAATGTTACCTTAAAGAACGTAGAGGATGCCATTGCCTTCAATTTGTTTCATGAAGGGTTGCATTTAGGGGTAGTGCTATCGTTGGAAAAGGTATTGTTGGCCGAGGATTAAAATTACTCTCCGATCTTATGGGTCAAATAGTTTTTTATCTCATTGAAGGGTAATACCAAGGTAATGGCTCCATCGGCATAGGAAGCCACTTCGTACTGGTTATAGAGTAAGACCATTCCTTCTTCGGTAAATCCAATATTTTCAGGGAGGTAGAACGTATCTCCCTCGAACATAAAACCTGTACTATTGATTGGTTCATCTAGGGGAATATCCTCCTGTATCCTAAATTTTGTCTCAGCAAAGTGCTCAAAGTCCTTGCGGTCTTTGAACAGTTCCCGATTTTCAATTTCCATTCCTTTGTTTTTGTCGAAATTCAAGAATCGTCGGGTCGTATATCCATGGGCCCCTCCAGTGAATAAATAGGAATTAAGGGCAATGGTCAGTACGTTCTTGTTCTCATATGAAACAGTACCTGTAATTTTGGCCTCCCATTTTACGGTTTCATCGGGGTATAGCTTTTGTAATTCATCATATCCGTTTTTAAAGGATTGAATGGCTTCGGATACGGTTGTTGCTTCCATCCCATCATCATAGACCAGTAAGGAAATCAATTCTTCGTCAAGGGCCGTGTTAATGGTCTCTGCAAGTTTGGTTTGATCCAAAACCTTCGGCATTTCAATCGAAATTTCAGGACATTCTTCACAGGCATCATCGGTAATCGTTTGGGGTTCAAAGGTGAGTTTGCCATCATTCTTACATCCAAGGAGTATTACAAGGCAAAACAATATGGTGATTGGGGCTTTCATTTATTTGTTGTGTTTCTTAGTTACAAAATTAAGGCTTCATTGCAATCTCCGAAAGATAACAATACTTTTATATGATAAAATTTAATGTATGGGCAAAAAAGACTTAAAATTCAACAGCAAGACCATCCACGGCGGACAAGAGCCAGATAAGGCCTATGGTGCGGTAATGCCTCCAATATACCAAACCTCGACGTATGCCCAAGCCACTCCGGGAGGACATAAGGGTTTTGCGTATTCACGCAGTGCCAATCCAACCCGTACGGCATTGGAAAATGCTTTGGCAAGTATTGAAAATGGGAAATATGGACTTGCCTTTGCAAGTGGCTTGGCGGCTATTGACGCCGTTATCAAATTATTGGATCCTGGCGATGAGGTGCTATGTACGAGCGATCTTTATGGGGGTAGTTATCGACTCTTTAAACGTATTTTTGAAAGATATGGCATTGTGTTTCACTTTGTCGATATGCAGACTACTGGTGATTTGGTTGGGATTATCAACAAGAAAACAAAACTGGTTTGGGTAGAGACCCCTACCAACCCAATGATGAACATCATAGATATAAAGGCAGTTGCCAAGATTACGGAAAAGCATCAATTGCTCTTGGTGGTTGATAATACTTTTGCGACTCCCTATTTGCAACAACCATTGGATTTAGGGGCCGATATCGTGATGCATTCGGCAACCAAATACCTAGGGGGCCACAGTGATGTCGTTGTCGGGGGATTGGTGGTAAAAGATAGGGTATTGGCCGATAAACTGTACTTTATTCAAAACGCAAGTGGGGCTGTTTGTGGACCCATGGATAGTTTTTTGGTGGTACGGGGGATTAAAACACTACATGTGCGCATGCAAAGGCATTGTGAAAACGGTATGGCCGTTGCCCAATATCTGGCAAATCACCCTAAAATAGAGCACGTTTACTGGCCGGGGTTCGAAGGACATCCGAATCACGATGTGGCAAAAGAGCAAATGAAAGGTTTTGGCGGGATGATTTCCTTCATACCCAAAGGAAGTAATCTGGAGGACACCATTCGCATTGTCGAAAAATTAAGGTTGTTCACTTTGGCAGAGTCATTGGGAGGAGTTGAGAGTTTGGTGGGCCACCCAGCAAGTATGTCGCATGCCGGTATTCCCAAAGAAGAACGGGAAAAAAGTGGTGTTCTCGATACATTGATTCGACTGAGTGTCGGTATAGAGGATAAGGAGGATCTTATAGCGGATTTAGAACAGGCATTAGGTTGATGTATTCGTAAATTTGGGAGATTCTGATTGGGAAGCGATTGCATAATATGCAGATTGCAGTCTATAAACTGAAATTAATTACAGTATTTTTAGAAAAACAAAGTTTAAATTATAGGAATAGTATAATTTTGACGTTATATTCTAAAATCAATAAAGACAAAAAGCATAATAAGTACTATATGGAGGCAAAAATCAAAGCATTCATGGATGAGGTAAAGACCAGAAACGGTCATGAGCCTGAGTTCATACAAGCAGTACAGGAGGTCGCTGAAACAGTGATTCCGTACATTGCGAGTAATGAGATTTATAATGGAAAGAACATTCTTTTGAGAATGGTCGAGCCAGAAAGATTGATTTCATTCAGGGTGGCTTGGGTAGATGATAAAGGTGAAATTCACGTGAACCGAGGTTACCGTATTCAAATGAACTCCGCAATAGGTCCTTACAAAGGAGGGTTGCGTTTTCATCCTTCAGTGAATGCGAGCATTCTTAAGTTCCTCGCCTTTGAACAAGTTTTTAAAAATAGTTTGACCACCTTACCCATGGGTGGGGGTAAAGGTGGTTCTGATTTTGACCCGAAAGGAAAATCAGATGACGAAGTAATGCGTTTTTGCCATGCATTCATGCTAGAGCTGAACAGACATATTGGACCAAATACCGATGTACCGGCAGGTGATATCGGTGTAGGGGCCAGGGAAATTGGATTCCTTTTCGGTATGTATAAGAAAATAAGAAACGAGTTTACCGGGGTTCTTACAGGAAAAGGCTTGTCTTGGGGTGGTTCTAAAATTCGTCCAGAGGCAACGGGCTATGGTACGGTGTACTTTGCACAAAGTATGTTAAAAACCAAGAACAATGATGTTAGCGGTAAAACCGTGGTTATTTCCGGCTCAGGGAACGTTGCCCAATATGCAGCGGAAAAGGTCATACAACTTGGAGGAAAGGTTGTGACCATGTCTGATTCCAGCGGATTTATCTACGATAAAGACGGTATCGATGAAGATAAGCTGGCTTTTATCATGGACTTAAAGAATAACAAGCGTGGCCGTATTTCCGAATATGTAGACACCTATTCCGCTGCTACTTTCCATAAAGGTGAAAAACCATGGGGAGTTAAGTGCGATATCGCATTTCCATGTGCGACCCAAAACGAATTGGGCCTTGAACACGCACAACAACTTATGAAAAACGGCTGTATCTGTGTGGTCGAAGGTGCCAATATGCCTTCTACAGCAGATGCGATCCATGCTTTTCATAAAGCCAAGATATTATTTGCACCAGGTAAAGCCTCCAATGCGGGTGGTGTAGCCACTTCTGGTTTGGAAATGTCCCAGAATTCGTTGCGTATCAGCTGGACAAGGGAAGAGGTAGATGAGCGTCTAAAAGGAATTATGTCTGATATTCACGATTCCTGTATTGAATTCGGAAAAGAGGATGATGGCTATTGCAATTACGTAAAAGGGGCAAATATTGCCGGTTTTGTAAAAGTTGCCGACGCTATGCTCGCCCAAGGGATCATATAATATTCGAACGTTTCAAAATAATCATAAGGCCTTCCTGATTTTAGGAAGGCTTTTTTTATACGCTGAATCATTTTGATAGTTTTATCTTTGAAAACCGCTAAGAGAACATCATGCAAGTAACTACCAAGGCTATTGTTTTATCTACCTTAAAATTTGGGGATACTAGTTTGATCGTAAGGGCTTTTACGTTTTCCGACGGATTGAAATCATATTTGCTAAAAGGGGTTTTGGCATCCAAAAAAGGGAAGTTGAAATCTGCCTATTTTCAGCCACTTACCCAATTGGAGATAGTCGCCAACCATAAGAATAAAGGTACTTTGGAGACGATTCGTGAGGTTAGGGTCTCTTATCCGTATCAATCCCTGCATTTTGATATATCCAAGAATGCCATGTCGCTTTTTTTGGCTGAAATGTTGACGAATAGTATTCAGGAGGAAGAGTCTAATGAAGGGCTTTTTTACTATGTGGAAAGTGCGCTTCAATGGTTGGATACAAACAACCATATAACCAACTTCCATATCTATTTCTTATTGGACCTGACCAAGTATTTAGGCTTTTATCCCGATGTAACCCAAATTTCGAAGGCTTACTTTGATTTACTCGAAGGGGAGTTTATCGATATGGCCAATTTAAACCCGAATATTTCGGGGGAAAATTTAAATTATTTTAAAAGGTTCTTAGGCACAAATTTTGATGCAATTCATAACGTCAAGATGAAGAAGGTAGATAGGCAGCAGCTACTACAAACAATAGTCCTTTATTTTGAATTACATTTGCAGGGATTTCGAAAACCCAAGTCTCTGGCTATTTTAAATGAAGTTTTCAGTTAATATGGATAAGGTAGTATTCCTTCTATTTTTTTTATTTTTAAATACTGTTACCGCACAAGAAATCAAGGTTCTGGATTATTATTCGAAAGAGCCTATCGTAAATGTCGCCGTCTATAACCAGGACAAGTCAAAAGCGGCACTTTCGGATCTTGAAGGGGTTTGTGATATTTCCGTTTTCTCGGAGAATGAACGAATTACCTTTAAGCATCTTAGTTACGAGGTTCATAAAGCCACAAAAAACCAGTTGTTGAGGAATGGCGCAGAGGTCTTTTTGGTGCTTAGGCCAGAACAGCTCGATGAGGTGGTCATGTCTATTTCAAAATGGGAACAACAAAAAAAGGATATACCCCATAAGATTGTTGCGCTAAATGCAAGGGCCATCGCATTTACAAACCCTCAAACCTCGGCGGATCTACTCCAAAACAGTGGTAAGGTATTTGTGCAAAAAAGCCAACTTGGGGGAGGGAGTCCTATGATAAGGGGTTTCGCGACCAATAGATTGCTGTTGACCGTTGATGGCGTTCGTATGAACAATGCCATATTCCGAGGGGGTAACCTTCAGAATGTCATTTCAATAGATCCTTTTAATATTGAGAAGACCGAAGTGATTTTTGGTCCAGGTTCTGTCATCTACGGTAGTGATGCCCTTGGTGGGGTTATGAATTTTTATACCAAAAGAGCCATTTTCTCCCACAAGGACAGTCTTGAGGTTTCTGGAAACTCGAATCTGAGATATGCCTCGGCCAACAATGAAAGAACTGCCCATTTTGATATTAACTTGGGCAAAAAAAAATGGGCCTTTCTAACCGGAGTATCCTATAATTATTTTGATGACTTGAAGATGGGTTCACATGGCCCGGATTCATATAAAAGGGAAAATTACGTCACTACCGAAAATGGTCTCGATGTCCTTACGACAAATAGCGACCCTAGAAAACAAGTAAGTACCGGTTACGACCAGTGGAATTTTATGCAGAAGATCACCCACAAACCTAATAATAATTGGGGATTGGACATGGGATTGTTTTATTCCGAAACTTCCGATTATTCGCGGTACGATAGGTTGATCCGACCCGACAAGGAAGGGTCGGGCCTACGGTCTGCTGAATGGTACTACGGCCCCCAGAAATGGTTCATGGGAAATGTACAGTTGAATAAGAAAGGAAAAGGGAAGTTCTATGACGGACTTAAAATAACAACGGCATACCAATATTTTGAGGAAAGTAGGAACGATCGGGGATTTCAAGACGCCATTTTATATTCGACAAAGGAAATGGTTCATGCTTTCTCGACCAATGTTGATTTTGAGAACAAGAAAATTGGGGATCTTCGATTGTATTATGGAGCGTCATATGTTTTAAACAAGGTGGGTTCCGATGGTAGTCAGAAGGACATTACCACAAATTCAATATCGGATGCCCCATCGCGGTATCCTGATGGGTCATCATGGCAAACGGCTGCGGCCTATTTGAACGGGGAGTATAAGGCAAAACCAAACTTCAGCCTGCTCTCAGGATTGCGATATAGTCATGTTTGGATCAATGCTGATTTTGATAAAACCTTTTATCCTTTTCCTTTTGATGATGCGAATCTCAGTACCGGTGCACTCACTGGTAGTATTGGTTTTAGTTGGTTTCCAAGGGCCAATTTACAGGTAACCTTAAATGGGTCAACAGGGTTTAGGTCGCCCAATATCGATGATGTGGGAAAGGTTTTTGATTCGGAACCGGGTTCCGTTGTTGTGCCGAATCCTGATTTAGAACCGGAATATGCCTATAATATGGAGTTGGGTATACAAAAAAACTATAATGATAAGGTCGTTTTTAAAGGGGCTGCCTTTTACACCTATTTGGTCGACGCCTTGGTGCGCAGGGATTATCTGTTCAACGGGGAATCTCAAATTGAATACAATGGTGAATTGAGTACCGTTCAGGCCATGCAAAATGCAGCCAAGGCGTATGTATATGGATTCGAATTCGGGTTGGAGGCCTTTTTGACAGAAAATATATCATTGGTTTCCAATTTAACGTTGACCGAGGGTATTGAGGAAGAGGAAGATGGCACCGATAGTCCGTCTAGACATGTGCCCCCCACCTTTGGTGACGTTCATTTTGTGTTTAAAAACCAGAACCTTAAGACCGATTTCTTCCTGAATTTTAATGGGGAAATAGCAAATGACGATTTAGCAACCTCTGAGCAGGCGAAAACATATATGTATGCCGAAGATGCTAATGGTTTGCCCTATAGCCCTTCTTGGTATACTTTAAACCTTCGTACCCAATACCGGTTGAACAAAGGATTTGCGATTACCTGTAGTCTAGAGAATATGACAAATCAGCTCTATCGGTCGTATTCCTCAGGTATAGCGTCCCCAGGAACCAATCTTATTTTAGGGGTCGACTATAGTTTTTAAATGAAAAAACCCTGACGGTCATCGTCAGGGTTCAATACTCTTAATGTGAAAAACGTTTAGTTTTTGATAACGTCTTTAGCATCTTTTGCAGTTTCTTTAACCTTATCAGCAGCGGCGTTACCGGCGTCTTTGGCTTTGTCAACAGCTTCACCGGCTGCATCTTTAACGTCTTCACCAACTTCTTTGGCTTTATCAACAGCTTCACCAGCGGCATCTTTTACTTCTTCAGCAGCGTTTTCACCAGCTTCCTTAACACCATCAACAGCTTCACCAGCTTTGTCCATGGCACTTTCAGCAGCTTCACCTGCAGCATCGGCAGCTTCGCCCATGGCTTCACCAGCTTTTTCTGTGGCTTCACCAGCTTTTTCGGCAGTTTCCCTGCATGATACAAACGATACGCTCATAGCGAGCATTAAAATTGCACTAAAAATTAATTTTTTCATTTTGGATATATTTATTTGATTTCAATTCAATGGATATACGTAACAGATTGGTTTTTGGATGCTTTATTTTAACATTTATCCAATATACCCCTAACTCGCTGTATTTCATTTGGTATAATATGAAATAAATTCAATCTAAATTTATAATTTTGCAGCCTTATTAAAACAGCAATACCAGAGACACAATGAAGTTTGCCGGATATAAAGGTTTGGATTTACCAAGAGTTGCAAAAGAAGAACTCCAGTACTGGAAGGAACACTCGATTTTCGAAAAGAGTATTTCCACCAGGGCGGGAAATCCCAGCTATGTATTTTATGAAGGCCCCCCTTCGGCAAATGGTATGCCGGGAATACATCATGTGATTGCCAGGACCATAAAGGATATCTTTCCCCGCTACAAGACCATGAAGGGTTTTCAGGTCAAACGAAAAGCTGGATGGGATACCCATGGCCTCCCCATTGAATTGGGAGTTGAAAAGGAATTGGGCATCACCAAGGAAGATATCGGGGTAAAAATATCCGTTGAAGATTATAATGCAGCCTGTAAAAAGGCCGTGATGCGATATACCGATGTTTGGAATGAAATGACCGAGCGTATTGGCTATTGGGTAGATATGGATGATCCCTATATCACTTATAAGTCCAAGTATATGGAGTCGGTTTGGTGGTTGTTAAAACAGATCTATGACAAAGGATTGATTTATAAAGGGTACACCATACAGCCTTATTCTCCCAAAGCGGGAACAGGGTTAAGTTCCCATGAATTGAATCAACCCGGTACGTATCAAGATACAACCGATACCACTGTCACCGCCCAATTCAAAGTGTTGAAGGAAACGCTTCCGGATGCGTTCAAAGGAATTGAGGGCGATATCCACATGTTGGCATGGACGACCACCCCATGGACGCTTCCTTCGAATACGGCGCTGACCGTAGGGGCCAAGATAGAGTACGTTTTAGTGAAAACATTCAATCAATATACCTTTGAACCCATTCAAGTGGTGCTTGCCAAAAATCTTGTAGGCAAACAATTCAGTGGTAAGTTTTTCGAGTCAGGTGAGGAAAGTGATTTTTCAAACTATACAAGTGCAGATAAAAAAATCCCTTACAAAATAATTGGAGAAACAGTACTAGGTAAGGATTTGTTGGGTACCCGTTATGAACAATTGTTGCCCTATACCCTTCCTTATCAAAATCCAGGGAATGCCTTTAGGGTCATTATCGGTGATTTTGTTACAACCGAGGATGGTACCGGTATAGTTCATACGGCACCGACATTTGGGGCTGACGATGCCTTGGTAGCAAAACAGGCTACGCCAGAAGTACCACCGATGTTGGTATTGGATGACAATAAGAACCCTGTGCCCTTGGTGGATCTGCAAGGTAAGTTCAGACCCGAGATGAAGGAGTTGGGTGGTAAATATGTCAAGAATGAGTATTATGATGACGGTACGGCACCCGAACGTTCGGTAGATGTTGAAATAGCAATTAGGCTAAAGGAAGAGAACAAGGCTTTTAAAGTTGAAAAATATGTCCATAGCTATCCTAACTGTTGGCGTACGGATAAGCCTATACTGTACTACCCATTGGATTCCTGGTTTGTTAAGGTAACCGATGTTAAGGATCGTATGTTCGAGCTTAACCAAACCATTAATTGGAAACCTAAGGCAACTGGCGAAGGCCGGTTTGGGAACTGGTTGGCCAATGCTAATGACTGGAACCTTTCCAGATCGCGATATTGGGGTATTCCTTTACCTATTTGGCGTACCGAGGATGGTACAGAGGAAATGATCATAGGTTCGGTTGGGGAGCTTAAGGCTGAAATGGCTAAAGCCGTTAAGGCGGGGGTTTTGGAAGCTGATATTTTTGACGGGTTTGTCGTTGGCGATATGAGTGAGGAAAATTATGAAAAGATAGACCTTCATAAGAATATTGTAGATCAAATTACCTTGGTTTCCGCTTCGGGAAAACCCATGAAAAGGGAAAGTGATTTGATAGATGTATGGTTCGATAGTGGATCAATGCCCTATGCCCAATGGCATTATCCTTTTGAAAAAAAGGATTTGATCGATAAGGGCCAGACCTTTCCTGCGGATTTCATTGCGGAAGGTGTGGATCAAACACGAGGGTGGTTTTATACCTTGCATGCCATAGCAACAATGGTTTTTGACTCGGTGGCTTATAAGAATGTAGTATCGAATGGATTGGTGCTCGATAAGGAAGGCAAAAAGATGTCGAAGCGATTGGGCAATGCTGTTGATCCCTTTGAAACCATGGATCTTCATGGGCCCGATGCCACAAGGTGGTATATGATTTCCAATGCCAATCCTTGGGATAATCTCAAGTTTGATATCGACGGTATCGTTGAGGTAAAACGAAAGTTCTTCGGAACCCTTTATAATACGTATTCATTTTTTGCCTTGTATGCGAACCTTGACGATTTTAAATATACCGAGGAAGACATTGCATTAAAGGAACGTCCAGAGATAGACCGTTGGATCCTGTCGGAATTGCACACCCTGATCAAGAAGGTCGATGAGGCCTATGCGGACTATGAGCCTACCAAGGCAGCTCGTGCCATTTCTGATTATGTACAGGAAAATTTAAGTAACTGGTATGTTCGTTTATGTAGAAGACGCTTCTGGAAAGGGGAGTATGGGCAGGATAAGATTTCGGCCTACCAAACCTTGTATACCTGTTTGGTCACAGTGGCTAAATTATCGGCCCCGATAGCACCATTCTTTATGGATCGCTTATATAAGGATATGGCAAATACGACCCATAAGGATGCATTTGAAAGTGTGCATTTGTCGCGTTTTCCTGAGTATGATGATACTTTTGTAGATAAAGAATTGCAGAGCAAGATGGCTAAGGCACAGACGATTTCGTCCTTGGTGCTTTCGATACGCCAAAAAGAAAAAATAAAGGTTCGTCAACCCTTGCAGAAAATCATGATTCCTGTTTTGGATGATCAACAGCGACATGAAATCGAAGCTGTGGCCGACTTGATCATGTCAGAGGTCAATGTAAAGGAAATTGAATTATTGGACGATGCCTCCGGTATCCTTGTGAAGCAAATAAAACCTAATTTCAAGGTTTTGGGACCAAAATTCGGTAAGGATATGAAATTGATTGCGCAGGAAGTAGGGGCTTTAGGACAGGAGGATATCCAAAAAATCGAACAAGAGGGCGAAATAACATTACAAATCAATAATAAAAGTATTAAATTACAGTTACAGGATGTAGAGATAACCTCCCAGGATATAGAAGGTTGGTTGGTTGCCAGTCAAGGTCCACTTACAGTGGCTTTGGACGTAACCATCGACGAAAATCTTAAAAGGGAAGGTATTGCCCGTGAACTGGTAAATAGGATTCAAAATATAAGAAAAGATTCCGGTTACGAAGTTACAGACAGAATTGACATAAGGATTTTGAGAGACGGCCTAGTAGAAAATGCGGTTGAGAGCAACCTTGATTATATTAAGACCGAAACATTAACAGCAGATCTTGTCTTTGAGGACACTTTGGAAAATGGCACGGCTATTGCTTTTGACCAAGTGAACACAAGATTGTTTATTGAAAAACACTAATTATGGCAGAAGATTTAAAAGTAAGATATTCCGATAAGGATTTGGCAGAATTCAAAGCTTTGATAGAGGAAAAGATTGTCAAAGCCAAAAGCGATTTGGAGTTGCTAAGGAGTTCCTATATGAACGACGGTAATAATGGCACTGATGACACCTCGCCTACATTCAAGGCATTCGAGGAAGGTTCCCAAACCATGAGTAAGGAGGCAAATACGCAGTTGGCCATCCGTCAGGAGAAGTTCATTCGCGATTTAAAGAATGCCTTATTGCGCATAGAAAACAAAACCTATGGTATCTGTAGGGTTACGGGGAAATTGATCAATAAGGATCGATTGAAATTGGTTCCCCATGCCACGCTGAGTATCGAGGCTAAAAATATGCAAAAATAATACGAACGCCCTTTTGGGCGTTTTTTTTCGAATGATAGGTAGATCTGGAAACATTTTTGTCATCTTTATACTGATGGGCATCACCACGTTGAACGCCCAAAAAATAGTAAGGAAATCCGTTCTTGACCCAGAAACATCATTTCTGGTTATAGATGCGGATAACTGCTTTAAAGTGGAGTTGGCAACCTCGGAATCAAGGGAGATTGTCGTAGAGGCACACATTGATGGCGAGTATCGTGATGATCTATTGGTCAAACTGGAACATAATGGCCCTATCGTAGAACTAAGTGCTGGTTTTTACCCCGATTTTATTCAACCCAATGATAAATTAAGCGCCCACAAGGTAATTTCCATAGCACTCCAAGTACAAGTTCCAAGGAATATGAGGGTTAGCATCTTGGGTACCGCTACCAATGTCTTTGCAAAAGGGAATTTTGATCATTTAAAGGTTGTTTTGGATGATGGTATTTGTAATCTTGATTTGTTTTATGGTACGGCCAAAGTAATCACGCGCAGTGGGGACATCAACGTGAGAACAAAGTCCGCAATGTTTAAAACAAAGACCGGTTTCGGGAAAATTGAAAGCGATTCCATTCCTAAGGGGGAGGATTTTTATGATATAAGCACCACCACAGGCGATATACATTTAATGAAAATGGAATAATATACCTATTTTTGGCAACCTATATTTTATCCGATGAATATTAAAAAATCCGTACTGATAATAATCTTGGTCCTGTTTATTGATCAAGTAAGTAAGATCTATATCAAAACGCACTTCGTCCTAGGTGATTCTTATGTGGTTTTTGATTGGTTCAAAATCCATTTTATTGAAAATTCGGGTGCTGCATGGGGCGCAAAACTAAATGATTTCTTACCGATTTCCGAACATACCGCAAAACTGATATTAACGGTATTTCGACTATTTGCGGTTGCGGGTATCGGTTATTGGCTTTATGATAGTATCAAAAAGCAATTTTCCGGAACCTTGGTTTTTGCGGTTTCGCTGATTTTTGCGGGCGCTTTGGGAAATATCATCGATTCAGTCTTTTATGGTGTACTCTTTAATGAGAGTATTGGACAGGTTGCGACGATGTTCACCGATGAACCTTACGGTGGATGGTTTTTTGGAAAGGTGGTAGACATGCTCTATTTTCCAATGATCGACACCACGTGGCCGAATTGGATGCCTTATTTGGGGGGTAAAAGCTTTAGCTTTTTCGATCCGGTATTTAACATAGCGGATATGTCGATCAGTACAGGGGTTGGTATTCTATTGGTATTCAATAAAAAGGCATTCGCACACAAAAAGGAAGACGATGCGATTGAAGAGAATCAGGATGCAGGGAATGAATAGGTTTTTAATGGAGTAATACAATAGTCCAAGGGGATGTCATCTTCAAAAACATCCTCAATCTGTTCTTCTGCCTCAAATAAGGATAAACCGACTTTAATTACATCGGGTCTGCATTGTTGTAAGAACCTATCATAATATCCCTTGCCATAACCCACCCTATTCCCTTTTATATCATAGGCAAGTAAGGGCATGAAAACTACATCGATTTTAGAAGGTTGTATGTCTATGCCATCAATGGGTTCAGGAACATTCCATTTATTCGGTTGAATTTTGGTATTGTCGGTAAGTAAAAAGTGGATTAATGTATCACCTTCCATCTTTGGAAGAACGACATGTTTGTCCCTTCCCTGTAAAATGGATAGTAAAAATTCGGTTTCGATTTCTTTTTTGCCGGGAATCGGCAAGAAAATGTGGTAAAACCCAAAATCCCAAATAGGAAGATCTAAAGTTTTGTTGGCAATCAATAAACTCAAATCAGAAATTTCCCCAGAAGGTATTTGGTTTCTTAATTTGGAATAACGCAATCGTAAATCTGACTTCATCATAAAAAGAAGATCGAATATTTACGATTAAAGATAATAAGTGCTTTTTATTCTTTTGCAGCTACTGCAATATAAATTTTAAAAAACAACATTAAGATCAAATAAGTACCGAGGGTTATAATATAATTGTCCATGCGAATTTTGATTTTGATACTTTAAATATAGGTAAAAAAATTATTAAAATCCTATTAAGTGCTCATTTTTATCGATGAAATGCACTAATTATAAGAAAATTTAACATTTTAATAAAGAATAGTCGTTGAACGACCACCGAGGAATATATATAAGGGTGGCTATGAACAAGAAGAAAAACGCGGTACTTTTGTAAAGTGGTACTTTACAAATGAGACTAAATATACCGAAAATAGGAAAGTGATGTCCTTTGGGAATGCATTTTATTTTCTGGAGGTATTGATTTTAGGAGTAGACTTTGTGTGGTTCGTGCTTTTGTTGTGCCACACAGCAGCGAATAATATCGAAACACCTTTTATTTGATTGAAAAGCGTAGTAAATTAACAGATAACTTAAGAATTTAATCCTCTTTCGAGCATCAATGACCCAACTGCCCTTAAATATACAGATCAGCACATTGCCGAGTAGTCCCGGGGTATATCAGTTCTTTGATGAGGAGGATAAGATACTGTATGTTGGCAAGGCCAAAAACCTGAAGAAAAGGGTGTCTTCATATTTCAATAAAAACCATGAATATGGAAAAACCCGTATTCTGGTAAAGAAGATCAAGAATATACGTCATATTGTGGTCTCCACGGAATCGGATGCCTTACTGTTGGAGAATAATCTAATAAAAAAGTATAGGCCGCGATATAATGTACTGCTTAAGGATGACAAGTCATATCCCTGGATCTGTATCAAAAAAGAACGTTTCCCGAGAATATTCACGACCCGTAGGATGATTAAGGACGGGTCAGAATATTTTGGGCCCTATACAAGTATGTATACAATCAAAACCTTGTTGGATTTGATTAAGAATATTTATCCCATTAGAACCTGCAATTACGATTTATCTGAAGCGAAGATCAAGGCCGGTAAGTATAAGGTATGCCTTGAATATCATTTAGGGAATTGTCTAGGTCCATGTGAGGGGCTGCAAAGTAGTGTTGAATATGATAAACAGGTCAATGAGGTTCGAGATATATTGAAAGGTAATTTTAAATCCTCATTACATTCTTTCAAAAACAAAATGAGGCTGCTTGCCGATGAAATGCGCTTTGAGGAAGCGCAGCAATTCAAGGACAAGATCGAAGTGCTTGAGAATTACCAGTCGAAAACGACCATCGTGAATCCGAAGATCAATAATGTTGATGTCTTTTCCATCATTACCGATGACGCTTTTGCCTACGTTAACTTTTTGCAATTGTCCCATGGTTCGATCATTAGGTCGCATACGATGGAAATCAAAAAGAAATTGGAAGAAAAGGATGGTGACTTGTTGCAATTGGCGATCTTTGAACTACGGCAACGTTTCAATTCAGAATCCAAAGAGGTCTACCTCCCTTTTAAGGTAGTTGTTGAGCCCCATATAAAAGTAACTATCCCCAAATTAGGGGATAAGCGCAAGATCTTGGATCTTTCGATTCGGAATGCCAAATATTTTAGGCAGGAAAGATTCAATCAGATCAAGATCATGGATCCGGAACGCCATACGAAAAGGATTATGGCACAAATGAAAAAAGACCTACGGTTATCCGAAGAACCACTGCATATAGAATGCTTTGACAATAGTAATATCCAGGGCAGTAACCCCGTAGCTGCCTGTGTGGTTTTCAAGAACGGGAAGCCTTCGAAGAAAGAGTATAGACATTACAATATAAAGACGGTCGAAGGCCCTGATGATTTCGCTTCGATGGAGGAGGTGGTTTTCAGGCGTTATAAAAGATTGTTGAATGAAGAGCAACCTTTACCACAATTGATCGTCATAGATGGGGGTAAGGGGCAGTTGTCCTCTGCCTTAAAGAGTTTGGACCTTCTTGGATTAAGGGGAAAAATAGCCATAGTGGGTATTGCCAAGAGATTGGAGGAAATTTATTTTCCTGGAGATTCCATACCCTTGTATTTGGATAAAAAATCCGAGAGCCTAAAGATTTTGCAGCAACTCAGGAATGAGGCCCACCGATTCGGAATTACCTTCCATCGGAATAAAAGAAGCAAGGCGGCCATAAATTCGGTTTTGGAAGGTATTGATGGGGTAGGTGAAAAAACAGCGAGGGATTTGTTGAAAAAATTCAAATCAGTGAAAAGGATCAGGGAAGCGTCGTTGGAAGATATATCCACTGTAGTAGGAAGCGCAAAGGCAAAAAAGATTTATGAGACATTTCACTAAAAATCACGACCCAATTATAGGCATGAAAGTATTACTTCCCTTATTGTTTCTCTTTTTTGTAGTTCAGGTCCATGCCCAAGAGCAAGATCAAGACAATGATGTAAAGATAGGTTTGGTCCTGAGTGGGGGCGGTGCCAAGGGGATGGCCCATATCGGGGCGCTGAAGGTTATCGAGGAGGCGGGTATTAAAATCGATTATATCTCGGGCACTAGTATGGGAGCCATTGTCGGGGGGCTTTATGCATCGGGTTATTCAGCATCCCAACTCGATTCAATATTCCGGAGCATTGATTTTACAAGTCTCATCAATGATAATCTTCCCAGGAGTGCAAAGACATTTTATGAAAAGGAGGATTCTGAGAGATATGCCATAAACTTACCGTTTAACAATTTTAAGCTTTCCGTACCCCAAGGATTTTCTGGAGGTCAGAATATTTATAACGAACTGGTGAAACGTTTGTACCATGTAAAGGATATCCACGATTTTAGTAAACTACCCATACCTTTTGTGTGCATTGCCACCAATGTGGAAACAGGGGAGCAGATCAAACTTGATAAAGGATATTTGCCGGAGGCGATCATGGCCTCTGGCACCTTGCCTTCTTTGTTCGAGCCTACCACTATAGATGGCAAAGTCCTTATTGATGGGGGTGTAGTCAATAATTATCCGGTAGAGGAAGTTAAGAAAATGGGTGCCGATCTGATCATCGGTGTTGATGTGCAACACGGATTGAGGGATAGGGGCTCACTTTTGTCCGCTACGGAAATATTGTTGCAGATCAGCAATTTTAGGACGGTGAAGAACATGGTCGAAAAATCGGAAATGACAGATGTCTATATTAAACCGGATATGATGAACTATTCGGTGATGGATTTTGATCTGGATGATGAGATCATCGAAAAAGGAAGGGTGGCAGCCGTTGAAAAATATGATGAACTACTAGAAATAGCCTCGAAGCAAACTTCGGAGTTTAAATTAAAAAAACATATAGTGCCTGCAGATAGTCTACTGATTACCCGATTAATATTGAGAGGGGATATCGAAAATTATACCCGTGGCTACGTAAAGGGTAAACTTAGGTTCAAGTTAGGGGAAGAGACTACATTCGAAAAGTTGCAACAAGGGGTGAGTAATTTAGCGGCAACAGGCAATTTCAGTACAATTCGGTATGAACTTTTATCCGATGGGGATGGGGAAGACCTCATTCTTAAGCTCAATGAAACCCCCAATAAAACCTTTCTTAGAATCGGAGCCCATTATGATGATCTGTACCATAGTGCGGCACTGATCAACCTTACACGTAAGAACCTCTTTTTCGGGGATGATGTTGCTTCCTTCGATTTGATTTTAGGGGACCAGGTGCGTTACAATATGCAATATTATATCGATAAGGGAACTTATTGGAGTTTGGGTTTTAATTCAAGGTATAATAACTTTGGAAAGGAGATTAATTTTGATTTGATCAAAAACTACTTTCAGATTCCTGCCAGCATCAATATCAATACATTGAATATGGATGTTCTGGATGTGACCAACCAAATTTACTTGCAAACCGTTTTACAAGAGGAATTCGGCTTTAGTTTGGGTGTTGAACATAAGTTTTTAAAGTATAGTACCACCACATTGGGGTCCATGACCGATGAGGATGCTGAATTATCCTCGAATTCCACGGAGGATCGCACCTATTTTGAAAAAAGTAATTATTTCAGTGCCTATGGACAGTTGAAGTTGGATACTTATGATGACAAATATTTTCCGACTAGGGGATTGTTTTTTGACGGGGATTTTCACCTCTATCTGTTTTCCTCCGATTTCAATGACAATTTCAAGGAATTTTCGATTGCAAAGGCCAAAATGGGGGCTGCTTTGCCCTTGACCAAAAAATTATCGTTGAATATAGAAACCGAGGGTGGCTTTAAACTAGGAACATCGGGGGTTGCCTCTATGGATTTTGTCTTGGGGGGATATGGTACTAATCTGATCAACAATTTCACGCCTTTTATTGGGTACGATTATTTGTCCCTTCCCGGTAATAGTTATGTGAAGGCCTATAGCCGCTTGGATTTTGAATTAGCACCCAAAAACCACCTGATGTTAATGGCCAATTTCGCCAATGTCGACGATGATCTTTTTAGGACTGGGGAATGGTTTGATGCTCCCAAATATTCAGGTTATGGTATAGGTTACGGACTTGAATCTTTTATGGGTCCCCTACAGATAATGTATTCTTGGTCCCCGGAAGGGACAAGTAGGTTCTTTTTTAGTTTAGGGTATTGGTTTTAAATACCTTAACAGGTTTATAAGCCGGTTTTTACGATATTTGTCTAAGAGCAAATATTGCATGGTTAAAAGAAGGATTGATATAACCGCCCATCTTAGGGCGATGTGGTAAGGCCAAAGGTTAAGTTTTCCCGAACAACCTTAGGTTAAAAATACACATCTCAATATCACTATAAAAATTCAGATATCATGTCAACTTTAGATAATACATCCCTAAAATTACCAAAAGAAAATCCAGGTGCGGAAGATTTCCTACCCTTATTGGGTACGGACTATGTTGAACTGTATGTTGGCAACGCCAAACAGGCGGCGCACTATTATATTTCCGCATGGGGCTTTCAGCCTTTGGCATATGCTGGTTTGGAAACAGGTTTAAAGGATAGGGTTTCTTACGTTCTACAGCAAGATAAAATTCGTTTGGTCCTTACATCCCCCTTAAAGTCGGGCGGCCCCATCAACAAACATATCGATGCCCATGGCGATGGTGTAAAGGTTATTGCCCTATGGGTCGATGATGCGACCCATAGTTATAATGAGACAACGGCAAGAGGTGCTAAAGCATATATGAAACCCAATCGGGTAAAGGATGAAAATGGGGAGGTTGTTTTTTCAGGCATACATACCTATGGGGAAACGGTACACGTGTTTGTCGAACGGACTAATTATCAAGGGGTGTTTTTGCCTGGCTATGTGAAATGGGATCCGAGATATAAAGCTCCTTCAGTAGGTCTAAAATATATAGACCATATGGTTGGCAATGTCGGTTGGAATGAAATGGATAAATGGTGTAAATTTTATGAAGAGGTCATGGGGTTTGCACAATTGATTTCCTTCGATGACAAGGATATTTCAACGGAATATACCGCTCTAATGAGCAAAGTGATGAGCAATGGTAATGGCAGGATAAAATTTCCGATAAACGAACCTGCCGAAGGTCGAAAGAAATCCCAAATCGAGGAGTATATTGAATTTTATAATGGGGCCGGGGTACAGCACATCGCTTTGGCTACGGATAACATTATCGAAACGGTAACGGCATTACGGAATAGGGGTGTAGAGTTTTTGACCGTTCCCCCAAGTTATTATGAGGATGTTTTGGATCGGGTAGGTGAAATAGATGAAAATCTGGCACCCCTAAAGGAATTGAGTATTCTCATTGATAGGGATGAAGAGGGGTATTTGTTGCAAATATTTACCAAGCCGATATTGGATAGGCCTACCATGTTCATAGAAATTATACAAAGAAAGGGGGCCAAGTCTTTCGGAAAAGGAAATTTCAAAGCACTTTTTGAGGCTATTGAAAGGGAGCAGGAATCAAGGGGGACACTATAAACGGATGGTATATTTCTTAACGATTTCCCAATTTTCCTTAGGCTTCCCTTAATAACTGTTAAGGGTTTAGTTAAAGTACGTTAAAAGGGTTTTGGGTACCATGGGGATGTATTAAATTTGCTCATGTAAGGGGTGGTTCCCTTACAACTTTAAGTATTGGTTTTTCATAATTTAAAGTTTGGTTGGTTATTTAGGAAAAGCCCAGTTGTAAGACTGGGCTTTTTTTTATACAATACTTTGGAACAAATATTGTTTAAGTAATTATAAATATGCAATCGGATTAATTCTCTTTTAGTAGATTTACTAAATCTTAAAGTATGAGATTATTACTAACAATATTATTTTTGACCATTTCATTTGGCTTGAATGCACAAAGTAATGAGTCGGTTTTTGAACCAGGGGAATGGTTGAAATTCCGTATGCATTACGGTTGGTTGAATGCTAGTTATGCTACATTACAGGTTAAATCGGCCAAAATTGAAGGCAAGGAGGTTTATCATGTAGTGGGCAAAGGTAAGACCACGGGTTTTGCGAGTATTTTCTTTAAGGTAGATGATACGTATGAAAGCTATTTTGATAAAAAGGATGGTAAGCCCTACCGGTTTATTCGAAAAATAGATGAAGGTGGTTATAAAAAGGATGTTGAAATCAATTTTGACCATAAAAGGGATAAAGCCATCCTTAATGATAAAAAAAACAAGAAAAAGATTAATTTTGCACTTCAAGATAGCATTCAAGATCTTATTTCCGCATTTTATTACCTCAGGAACAATTATGAGCCAGAGGATTTAGTAAAAGGGGAAGCCATAAAATTGAAATTATTGTATGATGATGACGGTATTTTCGATTTTCAATTAAAATATTTGGGTAATGAAACCATTAAGACCAAATATGGTAAGGTTGAATGTTATAAGTTTAGACCTTTGGTGCAATCCGGAAGGGTGTTCAAGGAAAAAGAGAGTCTGACACTTTGGGTTTCCAAGGATGAAAATAGGATTCCCATCCGAATCAAGGCCGACTTGGCGGTAGGTTCGATAAAAGCCGATCTTGATGGCTACAATGGACTAAAATACCAGTTTAAAATACTAATGGATTGACCATAAGATGGATAATAAAGAGAAGATCGAGTCCCAAATATCAAAACTAGAGGAAAAATATAAGGATTCCGGTCAAGATCTAAGTTCGTATTTAGACGGACTTCTTCATCAACGTTATCTTACGTATTGGGACTATATCCATTTAGATACCTTATTGAGCCTTCAAGTACCACGGACTTATTTTCCCGATGAGGAAATCTTCATAATGTACCACCAAATTACAGAGTTGTATTTTAAGCTTATACTTCATGAGCAAAAACAGTTTGTAGACCATAAGGCGCAGGATGTTGATTTCTATATAGAAAAGGCCAGGCGCATCAATAGTTACTTTGAAGCCCTGATATCCTCCTTCAGTATTATGATCAAAGGCATGGAACGGGAGCAGTTTCTGCAATACAGAATGGCTCTTTTGCCAGCAAGCGGATTTCAATCGGCCCAGTACAGGATGATTGAAGTGTATGCCACACCCTTGGAGCATCTGGTACACCATACGGAACGGGACCAATTTTCCCCCAATAATTCCATTGAGGATCTTTATGACCATATCTATTGGAAAAAGGGGGCCACTGATTTGGATACAGGAGAAAAGACACTGACCTTAAGGCAATTTGAATACAGGTATACACCAAGACTGATCCGAATAGCCAAACAAGTAAAGGGCAGTACGATATACCATAAATATTTAGAACTTACAGAGGATAAAAGGAATAATAAAGGGCTGATAAAAGCGTTAAGGACATTGGATATAAATGCGAACATTAACTGGCCGTTGATGCATATGGGTTCTGCCCATAGGTACTTAGGAAAAGAAAGTGGCGGGATAGAGGCTACAGGAGGCACAAATTGGAAGGAATATTTGCCACCAAGTTTTCAAAAAGTCGTATTTTTCCCAGAATTATATACACAAGAAGAGTTAAACGATTGGGGGAAACAATGGGTAGACCATTTGTTCAATCCGAATAAAATCATAAAACAATAATGCAAAAGTATTGGGGCATCTTTACAGCGGCATTGCTACTATTTATTTCCTGTAAGGAAGAAAAAGCAGAACAATCCATCAAGAATGATCAAAATGAAATGGCCATTGTTCAAGAACAGGCCATTGTAAAACGATATGGTTTCAACTTTGATGATTTCACGGTACAGCAAGACACGGTTCGTAATGGCGATAGTTTTGGGGAACTGATGTTGAGCAATAAGGTAGACTATCCTAAAATCGCTAAAATCTCACAGGATTTCAAAGACACTTTCGATGTGCGTAAGATTCGTGTGGGTAAACCTTATGTTATCTTAAAATCAAAGGATACCACAGAAACCGCACAAGTATTTATCTATGAGAACGATGCTATTAATTATACCGTGGTTGACCTCAGGGATAGTGTCGTGGCGTATAAGGATAAAAAGGAAGTCAAATATATAGAGCGGGAAGCTTCCGGTATTATAGAAACATCGCTGTCCGAGGCCATACTCGATCAAGGCATCGATTATAATATTACAAATAATTTATCCGAGGTTTATGCTTGGACTATAGATTTCTTTAGACTTCAAAAAGGGGATAGGTTTAAGGTGATTTATAAGGAAAGATACATCAACGATTCCATTTATGCCGGTGCCGAACCGATACAAGCGGCTTACTTTGAGCATAATGGCAGGCCCATTTATGCCTTTGCCTATGAAAATGACTCCCTGAAACGGTTGGTTGATTATTTTGATGAGGAGGCCAATAATCTGAGAAGAACATTTTTAAGGGCACCTGTTAAGTTCAGTAGAATATCTTCAAGATATAATCTTAAAAGAAGAATACGATATTATGGATATAAAATCCGTCCCCATAAAGGAACCGACTATGCGGCACCGATAGGAACGCCAATAATGGCTACTGCCGACGGTACGGTATCCGAATCGACCCGAAGGGGTGGTAACGGTAAATACGTAAAGATCCGTCATAATGGCACCTATTCTACCCAGTACCTGCATATGAAAAAGCAGAATGTTAAGAAAGGACAATTCGTACGGCAAGGAGATGTCATAGGATGGGTAGGTATGACCGGTAATACGGGAGGGCCACATGTATGCTACCGTTTTTGGAAGAATGGAAGGCAAGTAGACCCATTAAGAGAGGAATTACCTCAGGCAGAGCCTCTGGCGGAGGAGTTAAGACCTGATTATTTTGCTTTCATTGCCCCATTGAAAGAGCAATTGGATTGTATTGAATATATAGAAAAACCAAAAGAAGAAGAACTGCTAACACTTAACGAGTAACATGGCACTACAGAACACTGATCCGACAAAAACACAAGCCTGGAAAAAACTTACCCAACATTACGCAACTACCAAAAACTCGCAATTAAAGGACTTGTTCGTTGCGGATAGTGGTCGGGCGAAGGATTTCAGCATCCAATGGAATGATTTTTTATTTGATTTTTCGAAGAATAGGGTAACCAAAGAAACGTTATCATTATTGTTGGAGTTGGCCGATGAGGTTAATTTGAAGGATGCCATTTCAAAATACTTTGATGGCGAAGCTATAAATCAAACAGAAAACAGGGCGGTATTGCATACGGCCTTACGGGCCAAGAAGTCCGATACCGTTTTGGTTGATGGTGTAGATGTGATACCTGAGGTCTACGAAGTAAAGGAACACATACGTTCTTTCTCTAAGGCGATTATCTCTGGGGAGAAAAAAGGGTATACTGGAAAAGCATTCACCGATGTCGTTAATATTGGCATTGGAGGGTCGGATTTGGGCCCTGCCATGGTTGTAGAGGCTCTAAAATTTTATAAAAACCATTTAAAGACCCATTTTGTCAGTAATGTGGATGGGGACCATGTGCACGAGGTTTTAAAGGAATTGGATCCGGAAACGACATTGTTTGTCGTGGTGTCAAAAACGTTTACCACCCAGGAAACCTTGAGCAATGCCACAACAATTAAAAATTGGTTTTTAAAACAGGCTACCCAAGAAGATGTAGCCAAGCATTTTGCAGCCGTATCCACGAATACTGAAAAAATATCCGAATTCGGAATAGCTGCTGAGAATGTGTTTCCTATGTGGGATTGGGTCGGTGGCCGTTTTTCATTATGGAGTGCGGTTGGGATTACCATTGCACTAGCCGTAGGCTATGAAAATTTCGATGGACTCTTAAAGGGTGCCAACGCGATGGATGAACATTTTGAAAGCACGGAATTCGATAGTAATATTCCGGTGATTATGGCGTTGCTTAGTGTTTGGTATAATAATTTCCATAAGGCTGAAACCGAGGCGATAATTCCCTATACCCAATATTTGAGTAGGTTCTCTGCGTATTTGCAACAGGGTATTATGGAGAGTAATGGTAAGAGTGTAGACCGTAACGGTAACCCCGTCGATTACCAAACAGGAACCATTATATGGGGAGAGCCGGGTACGAATGCCCAGCATGCCTTCTTTCAATTGATCCATCAAGGGACCAAATTGATTCCTGCGGATTTTATTGGTTTCAAGGAATCCCTTCATGGCGATACCGACCATCACAATAAGTTGATGGCCAACTTTTTTGCACAGACCGAAGCTTTAATGAATGGCAAAACGGTTGATGAGGTTCGCAGTGAACTCGAAGGAAAGAATCTGTCTGAAGCAGAAATCTCAAAATTGCTTCCCTTTAAGGTTTTTGCGGGTAACAAACCCACCAATACCTTTTTGATAAATAAACTTACCCCACAGAGTCTTGGGGCTTTGATCGCGGCTTATGAGCACAAGATCTTTGTTCAAGGTGTGATTTGGAACATCTTTAGTTATGATCAATGGGGTGTTGAACTGGGAAAACAATTGGCAACGAATATCCTTAAGGATATTGATGGTTTGGAAATATCCGATCATGACACCTCTACATTGAATCTTTTGCAAAATTTTAAGAAATAAAGCAGATTATTTTCATTTCTTAATAAAGGTTGATAACTTATTGTCTGTCAGCCCGAATTAGTGTTTTTTTATGTTAATTTTAACACGCTAAATTTAACATAGGCTTAATATACGGTCCATTAAAAAAGATCACATTTGCACTTTGTATTAAACCAAATTAAACACTCAAAAAAATGAAAAGAATGTACATGGTCTTGGCAGCATTTTTAATGACTGCTATGGCATTTTCACAAGAAACGATCACCGGTACCATATTGGACGGTGAGACTAGTGATCCACTACCGGGTGCCAGTATTGTTGTAAAGGGAACAACAAAGGGCGCAACCACGGATTTTGATGGTAAATTTACTTTAAGTGTAACTGATGGTTCAGGAACTCTGGTTATTTCTTACTTGGGTTATGTAACCAAAAGTGTAGCTTTTAAAAGTGCTGGAAGTATTGGTTCTGTGACTTTAGAACCGGATGCCCAACAATTGGGAGAAGTTGTTGTTGTCGGTTCTGGTGTAATTGATTTGGCTGAAGACAGACAAACCCCAATTGCAGTAACTACTGTTACCGCTGCTGATATTGAACAAAAAACCGGAAATTTTGATTTACCGGAAGTTTTGAAATCTACACCTTCTGTACAAAACGTTAAAGGTGGCGGTTTCGGTGATGGTCAAATGTATTTAAGAGGTTTTGACCAAACGAATACTGCTTTCTTACTCAATGGTCAGCCTATCAATGGTGTCGAGGATGGAAAAATGTATTGGTCAAACTGGACAGGGGTATTGGACATCGCCAATGCTGTTCAGGTACAAAGAGGTTTGGGGTCTTCCAAATTGGCTATATCATCGGTGGGTGGTACGGTAAACATTGTTACCAAGACAGTTGACTTAAAAGAAGGAGGTTTTGTTAAATCAATGGTAGGTAACGATGATTACCTGAAAACTTCTGCTTATTACTCAACTGGTTTAATGGAAAATGGTTGGGCATTTTCTGCATTGTTAGGTCACTGGCAAGGTGATGGTTACATGCAAGGAGCTAAAGGTCAGGGACAGACTTATTTCTTATCTGCTGGGTATAAATTAAATGACAACCATATTTTCAACTTTTTAATTACTGGAGCTCCACAATGGCATGGATCAGCAGGAGGAGCCAGTATTTCTGATTATCTTGATAAAGGCCGTAGATACAATGATTGGTGGGGTTATTATAAAGGAGAAGAATATGCAGGAGGTAGAAACTATTATCACAAACCAATTCTTAACTTAAGCTGGGATTGGAAAATTAGTGAAGATTCTAATTTATCAACTGTAGCTTATGCTTCTTTTGGTCGAGGTGGATTTGCTTATCCTGAAGGAAGATCCTTTTACAGTTTTAGGGATGCAAACGATTTAATTGACTATGATGCTATTGAGGCAAATAATTTAGCTAATCCAGATGCGGATAATTATGTAAAAAGCTCAATAAATTCCCATAACTGGTTCGGGTTGGTTGCTAACTATGAAAAAGATTTCAATGAAAACTTGAGTTTTAATGTTGGGGTTGACGCGAGATCTTATAACGGAATACATTTTAGAACGGCTGCTGATTTGATGGGTGCTACACCAACTTACACAAGTGGATATAGTGGCACATATAATTTAACTAAGAGTTTAGGTTATAATCCTTGGTCCAATACCTTCAAATTAACAGACACTGATCATACAGATAGGTTTTCATACGATTATGAAGAAGTTATCAATTACATAGGTATGTTTACCCAATTGGAATATGCTACCGATAACTATTCTGTTTATGCCCAAGGTGCGGTTTCTAGCCAATCACACGTAAAAACGGATTATTGGAATTATGCAACCTCGGAAGAAGCGGAAAAAATTACAAATCCTGGGTTTAATGCCAAATTAGGTGGTTCATACAACCTTAATGAAGACAATATCGTTTATGCCAATGCAGGTTATTATTCTCGTCAACCTTTTCATGATGACTTATTTACAAATATTAGAAGTTCAAATGAGTTAAATCCTTTTGGGGATGAAAACCAAAAAATAACAGGCTTGGAACTTGGTTATAATTTTAAAAGTGAGTTTATTTCGGTTAATGCCAATGTTTACCATACCATCTGGGATAACAGAATTCTTTCTTCGGCCGATGATATAGACGGCGATAGCGTTTCCGATGAATTTACCCAATCTAGTGGTATCAAGGAAATTCACCAAGGTGTTGAATTGGAAGTGTTTACAAGACCAGTAAGAGGATTAAAGGTTAATGGTTTTGTATCTATCGGTAATTGGTATTATGACGGGAATGTAGAAACTAGAACGTATGATATCAATGATGTATTGTTGAGTTCAGGAGATATTGCGTATGTGAATGATGCTAAAGTAGGTAATGCGGCACAGATAACTGCTGGGGCAAACGCATTCTGGAATATTGCAGGAGGTTTTTCCGCAGATGCGTCATTTAATTATTACGATAATTTATATGCAAATATTGACTTGACTTCTACCGAGTTTGAAACACAGGATAATAGAGGTTCTTTACTTTTACCTTCTTATACTAACGTAGATTTAGGGGGTACCTATAAAATGTTTGTAGGTAAAGAAAAAGATAAGTCTCTTGCTTTTCGTTTAAACATCAACAACCTATTCGATGAATTTTATATTGAAAATTCTTCTACTAGTAATTATGCCGAAGCTGGAGATGATACTTGGAAAGGTGTGAATACCAGTAATAGGGTTGACTTAGGTTATGGTCTTACTTGGAATTTTTCAATACGATACAATTTCTAAGGATAGTATAAATAATATAATGTAAAAACCCTGACGGTAACGTCAGGGTTTTTTTTATGCTCAAAAAGCAACTGTTTTTGAAAGGCTAACTAATGGGTATCAATTTCGAACACTGATGTTATAGGGGCTATTTACCCTCGTTTTTTTTAACCGTTTCCTTTCTAGAGAGCAGCAGGGGCAAGGATACTCCAATAGTAATCGCTATTAGAATGAATAAGGTGGTAAAACCATTATAGAATATGGAAACGATCAATTCCACTTTTTGGGGGTTTCCTTCTTCCATAAAAGTAAAGGACATAATAGACAGTACGGTTTCATAGGCATAATACCCTGGAATCATTGGAATAACGGCAGGAATCGAAAAAACGACCGGCGGATGATGGACCTTGTGGGCCAAAGGGCTACTTAAAATCCCAACAAAACTGGCTGCCACTAAACTTGACAATACGATATTCACATTAAAATGAATAAGCAGGAATTTTACAAGACCTGCGGCGAACCCCAAAAAAAATACGACCAAAATGGTTTTACGGGGAATATTGAATAATATTCCAAATCCAACAGCCGCAATACCTGACCATATCGATAACTCCGATACCTTAATTATAGCTTCTTCCATCAATTCAATTGAAATAGTAACATAGTAAGAAAAAGTCCAAGGGCAATAGATAGAAAGGTCATTGCCCCATTTGTGAATCTAACCATGCCATTCAGTATGTTGTTGTCCAATAGATCCGTAAAGGAATTTATTAGGGGAACCCCAGGAACTAAAAACAACACAGAGGTTGCCAAGGCAGCTTGGGGGTGACTCCCTAAATTATACGACACACCCAATGAAGCAAGGAAAGAGGCGCAAAAGGAGGCCAGGAACGTTGCTATATAACCGTTGATTTTGTGGTTATGGGCGGTTTGTAGAATAAACAGGCCTAATAAAGTACTGATGAAGGCCACGAGCATATTTAGATAATCCCCCTTGAAAATATTGCAAAACCCCGCACCAGAGAGACTTACGGCTATAAGGACTATGGATCTGGGATACCTGGTATGTGATTTTATGATATGTAATTCTTTTTCTATTTGCGCTATGGTCCAATCATCCCTTAAAGCACTCCAACTCGCTCTGCTAATGGAAGAAATGGTAGAAAAATTGATTCGGTACTTAGGTATTTTCTTGACTCTCGTGAAAGTTGCCTCAGTTTCATTATCGGTAACGGTTAAAACCAGGGTTTTGTGGGTGACCATACTATAGGCCTGGCAATTTAAGGTGGAAGCGAATCGGGTAAGACTTAAATTTATTCTGTTTGTATTAGCTCCTGATACCATTAATAGGGAGGATATGTCCAACAGTAGATCCGCCGTTTTTTTAAGCTTGTCCATAATGTTTATGCATATGAGAAAAGAAAAAGCAAAATTACTGTTTTTGGAGGTTCGTGGTATAAGGCGTAGTTCTTATTTTTTATGCGTAAAAAGTAGTATTTTTAAGCAATCATATTAATCAACTTAAATATTATGGAAGAACCAGGACTTGCATATCAATGGGTACTGCAATTACACTCGTATTTGGCTTATGTGGCACTAGCTGTTTTATTTTTGGCCGTTGCCAATGCCATCATCGGTTTGGTAAGCAATAAAATGTTTTTACCGCAAAAAGATTTTAGATTGAGCCTATTCGCTCTTATCCTATGTCATTTACAACTTTTGGTAGGTCTTTTACTTTTCTTTGTATCCCCCAACGGTTTGAATGCTATTCAGCAATTGGGTATGGGAGGAATGGATTCGGCTTCCCGATTGTTGGCCGTTGAACATCCTTTTATCAACATTATTGCTTTGGTTTTGATTACCATAGGCTGGTCTAGGCATAAGAAGTTTATGGAAGGCAATAAAAAATTCAAAAGTATCGCTATATTTTACGGACTTGGCTTGGTACTTATCTTGAGTAGAATCCCATGGACACAATGGTTATAGGAAAATTTGACGCTACTTTTTAGCTTATAAAATAGAATTCAAATATAAAAACAACAATAATGAAAAATGTCTTACTAGTAGTAACCTTACTTTTTTCCATGCTGGGTTTTTCCCAAGAAAAATCATTGTTCAACGGTGAAGATCTTACCGGGTGGACGGTCTATGGTACCGAAAAATGGTATGCTGAGGATGGTTTATTGGTTTGTGAAAGTGGACCTGATAAACAATATGGGTACCTGGCCACTAATGAACACTACAAGGACTTTACACTTACACTGGAGTTTAAGCAGGAAGCGGATGGCAATAGTGGTGTTTTTATACGATCTACAGTAGAAGGTACTAAGGTTAGTGGCTGGCAGGTAGAGGTCGCTCCCCCAGGACATAACACGGGTGGTGTTTACGAATCTTATGGGCGTGGTTGGTTGATTAAACCGGACCCTGAGAAAGACAAGGCCTTGAAGATGGGGGAATGGAATGAGATGAAAATCCGCGTCTATGGTGATAAACTAACCTCTTGGTTGAATGGAGTGGAGATGGTCACCATTCGGGATGAAAAAATAGGTGCCGGTGAAGGGTCTATTGCCTTACAAATCCATGATGGTGGTGGTATAAAGGTCAAGTGGAGAAATATTAAGATCGCCTTGCCACAATAAAGCCTATTGCACGGGTTTAATGATATATAAATACACCGGGAAATGGTCACTGAACCCACCGGTATAACTGCCCCCTGCATAGGTGCGAAAAGGATAACCCTTGTAGTTGCCCTTTTTTGTAAATAAGTAGGGGGCGGTAAATACGTTTGCTTTCCAGAATTGGTAACCATCCTTGTTATTCAAGAAATTGCTTGTGAAATACATTTGGTCAAAAAGGTTCCATTGGTCCCTGTAGGCCAATGAGCCAATCCCTTTTCTGTATAGCTTCTCCATAGGGTTATAAAGATCGTTTTCCCCCAGTTTATTTTTGGAACCCTTGGTTTTGAGTATTTTCTTAAGGCTATCATCCACAGGGTCATCATTCAAATCACCCATACTGATTATTTTTGCCGAGACATCCTGCTTTACAATGGAGTCGATAATCCTTTTGTTCAAAGCTGCGGCGGCCAATCGATTTGGTTTGCTTCTTTCTGCACCGCCACTTCGTGAGGGCCAATGATTAACGATAAAATAAATTTGTTCGTCGTCCAATACACCACCGACAACCAGTTGGTCACGGGTATAATCCCGTTCACCATCGTCATTCTGTAGCAATAGTCTTCTGCTTTGAAAACTCGTAGGTAAAAAGGCTGAGTGCTTATACAAAAGGGCCACATCTATGCCACGTTCATCCGGGGAATCAAAGTGGACAATCCTATAATCCATTTTTTGTAGGCGGGGATGGTTTATCAAATCTTCTAAAACCCTTATGTTTTCCACTTCGCAAAGTCCTATGACATCGGGGGAGGTATGTGCTTCAATGCTGCCAATATCTGAAATCACCTTGGCTATATTTTCGATTTTATGGGAATATCTTTCTTGGGTCCAATGGTCTTTTCCATCAGGGGTA
Source organism: Maribacter polysiphoniae (assembly GCF_003148665.1). GTDB lineage: Bacteria > Bacteroidota > Bacteroidia > Flavobacteriales > Flavobacteriaceae > Maribacter_A > Maribacter_A polysiphoniae. The sequence goes on from NZ_QGGQ01000001.1 coordinate 577,648, forward strand.
CGGTCATCATCAAAGGTTAATGAATCATTTTGGATATCGAAGAGATTCTCAACATTGTAAAATGCTATTGATCTGATTTTGAAAGTGTTCCCTTCTTGTGGAAATAGGATTATTGGAAATAAAAATAATAGGAAAAGAAGTCTAATATTCATTGGTATTCGCAGTAATTCATCGAAAATATAATAATTATTAAGTAAATAGCTACATATTATTGCGTATTCTTAATATATTTAACAAGAAGATCAATCGAATATTTTAAGTTTTGCGACTTTTTTTAGCTTCATTTTTCGCATTGTTTATGTGCCAGATGATAATTGGTCAGGAAACGAATTATGTTTCTGGCACAGTGCTTTCGGCCTATTCGAAAGGCCCTATTTCTGAGGGTGTTATTACCTTGGAAGGGAGTAACAATTCCCTTAAGCCAGACAAAGAGGGGTTTTTTAAACTTCCCGTAATAACTAGGGGTAGTTTTATCTTGAACATTACCGTCCCTGGTTTTATGCCCAAACGGATTCCGGTCTTTTTCGAGGGTGATGATATCGCGTTGGGGACTATCTTCCTTGAACAGGATATTGAAAGGGATAAGATCGATAATCTTGTGACCCTTACCGATGCTGAATTTTCCGATGAGGATGATACCATGATCGCCGCTGGATTACTCCAGGCGACAAGGGATATATTCTTAAAGAGGGCGGCCTTCGATTTTGGTCAGGCCTTTTTTCGGGTGAGAGGATACGATTCCAGGAATGGTACGGTCATGATCAATGGAATATCCATGAACAAATTATTCGACGGCCGCCCACAATGGAACAATTGGGGAGGGTTGAATGATGTAACCAGAAACCAAAATTATGCCAATGGTCTGCATGCTTCGGAATATACGTTTGGGGGTATTTTAGGAAATACGAATCTGGATACCAGACCTTCTGGATTGCGTCCTGGATTTCGGTTTTCCGTATCGGCCTCCAATCGGACCTATACGGGTCGGGCCATGGCTACTTATACTTCCCCCAAACAAAAGAACGGACTTACATATTCTGTATCAACGTCTAGAAGATGGGCCAAGGAGGGTTATATCGACGGTACCCTGTATGATGCTTATTCCGTATTTGGTGCCTTGGAATTTGAAATAGATTCGAAAAATAGTTTAATGGCCACTGCAATTATGGCTTCCAATCGACGAGGCCGTTCCTCTGCAATTACGGAAGAAGTACAAGATTTGGTAGGCAACCGTTACAACCCCTATTGGGGATACCAAAATGGTGAAATCCGAAATTCTAGGGAACGTAAAATTGCAGAACCGATTCTAATGGTAAACCACTATTATGAAACCGATAAATTTAATTTGAATACAGGAATTTCGTATCAGTCCGGCATCCATTCCAAAAGTAGATTAGGCTATTATAACGCCCCAAATCCCGATCCAACATATTATCGGTATTTACCCAGTTTTTATATCAATAGCCCTATTGGTGCCAACTTTGTAAGTGCTGATTGGGCTAAACAAGGATTTTTGGGGAATACCCAAATGGATTGGGAAGCGATTTATACGGCCAATGCCGCGGAAAAAGCATCCTATGTCCTATATGATGATGTTGTCGAAGACCGGCAGTTGGTCCTTAACAGTGTTGGGAATATCCAAATTTCAGAAAATATGAAATTGGATGTTGGTTTAAATTTCAAGCAATTACAATCGGATAATTATGCCAAGATCGTCGATCTCTTCGGGGCTGAATATCATGAGGATATAGACCCATTCTCAAATACCGCCAATAATCTTGATGGAAACACGAATCGACAGGAGAATGAAATATTCAATTATAATTATGAACTGACCGCAAACCAATGGAACGCTTTTGTGCAATTGGGATTTACAAGAAAAAAATGGAGTGGCTTTGTTGCGGCGAACTATCTGGGTACCGAATATCAAAGAAACGGACTTTTTAGAAATGAGCGATATGTCGATGATTCTTTTGGGGAAGGACCTGCGGTGGACTTCTCCAACTTCGGATACAAAGGTGGAGTTTCCTATCAAATAACAGGGAGACATTGGATTAGGCTGAATGGAGGGGTTATTGAGCGACCGCCGGTTTTACAAAATACCTTTATCAACCCAAGGGAGAATAATGGGATTGTTTCCAATCTTCAAAGTGAAACGGTTTCGAGCATTGATTTTAATTATTTTCTGCGGTTACCGAAGCTAACAGGGCGGTTGACCGGTTTCTATTCCCGATTTCAAAATACCACGGATGTTAATTATTTCTTTGTGGACGCAGGGGTGGGTTCCGATTTTGTCCAAGAGGTGATTACCGATCTGGATAAATTGCACATGGGTGCGGAACTGGGGTTGGAGTATGAAGTGTCCCCTGCCGTAAAACTTTCTGCGGTTGCGGCAGTAGGTAAATATTTGTATGCGAGTGACCCTAATATCAATATCAATTTTGATACAGCCGGAGCCGAGGAAGAGTTGATAAATATTGAAGGAGCCATTGATTTGGGAATTGCAAAGATCAAGGACTATAAGTTGGCCCAAGGTCCGCAGAAAGCCTATGCCCTGGGAATAGAGTATCGAGATCCGAAATACTGGTGGGTGGGGGCCACAGCAAATTATTTAGCGGATAATCACGCGAATATCTCAATGATTACAAGAACTCGTAGTTTTTATTTGAATCCTGAAACCGGGCTTCCATTTCCCGATGCCACTGACGAGAATGTGGCACGATTATTAAAACAAAGTCCAATGGATAATTTTTATCTGTTGAATTTGGTTGGGGGTAAATCATGGTTGAGGAAAGGGAAGTATATCAGTGTTTTTGCCAGTATCAACAATGTGTTCGACACTGTTTTTAAAACGGGAGGTTATGAACAAAGTAGAAATGGCAATTACGGACAATTAAAACAGGATAATTTAAGTGGTAATCCGTCTTTCGCCACAAAATATTGGTATGGCTATGGGCGGACATATTTTTTGAATATAGCTTATAGTTTTTAAAAATCTGTAAAGGGTTTTTGCCAAAGCTAGGTTCTTATCGGCAAGGAATCCTCGCAAAACAGGTTCCTTGTAGGTCCAAGCATAAATAAGTTGGTATGGCATTAAAAATATCGAAATCAAAAATATGGATTACTATAGTAGTTATGGTGATGCACTTTGGTTGTGTCAAGGACCGAAGTTTTGATGCACCAAAGGAATCGTGTACCACGGAATTGGCGGCTACTACTTCTTATGCGGAGGTCAAGGCGCTGTATGTTGATGGCACCGTTCAAATTCAAGATGATTTGATTATTGAAGGATATGTTGTTTCATCGGATAGGGAGGGTAATTTTTTCAGTTCGCTTCATTTTCAGGATGGTTTGGAAAATCCGGAAGGGGGATTTCAATTGGATTTTGATCTTAGGGATTCCCATTTGTTCTTTCCCGTGGGGAGTAAAATAGTCATAAAATTAAAAGGACTCTATTTGGGCAAACAACAGGGGGTTTATAAATTGGGAGGGGTTTTTACTTCATTTGGTAACTTATCTGTAGGGAGGTTGCCGGCCTATGTTGTTTTCCAGCACGTATTTATCGCATGTGATGATTTACAGGTAATTGTCCCCCACAAAATAAGCCTTGACCTGTTGGAGGAGCAGATGGTCAACACCCTTGTACAATTGGATGATGTAGAGATCATTGAAAATGAATTAGGGCTTCCTTTTGCCGATCCAAAGGAAGAAACAGAACGAACCCTCATTGATTGTGACGATAATGAAATCATCCTGTTGAACAGTGGATATTCCAATTTTCAATCGACTTTATTGCCTGAGGGGAGGGGGTCGGTTGTAGGGGTACTTTTGAAGGATAATAGTGATTTTAAGCTGGTGATTCGGGAATTGGATGATATCGATTTCCAAAAGGAACGATGTGCGGACTTCATTGATGAATTCACTTCAAATTCAATATTCATTTCAGAATTGGCCGATCCCAATAATAATTCCGGGGCCCGCTTTGTAGAACTTTATAATTCAGGGACAGAAGTATTATCCTTAAAAGGGTGGTCCATAAATCGATTTACAAATGATAATACGGAAATAAGTTCAACCATTGATTTATCAGGGTATGAAATTGGGGCAGAAAGTACATTCTTGATTTCCCCCAATGCTTCTGAATTTGAAGCTGTTTATGGGTTTGCGCCCGATTTGGCCGTGGGTACCAACAGTCCGGCAGATTCCAATGGTGATGATAACCTACAATTGGTGGATCCTTTCGGGACTGTTATCGATACTTTTGGAATTATTGGGGAAGATGGCTCGGGCACCAATCATGAGTTTGAAGATGGGCGAGCCTTGAGAAATCTGGATAATACCCAAGCAAATGCGACCTATACGTTTAGTGAATGGATTATTTTTAATGATACTGGGGCCTCGGGTACCACGAATCAACCTCAAAATGCACCGGAGGATTTTTCACCGGGAATTCGATAAAGCCAGGGTCATTAGGCTACTTCTACGAGCACGTTTCGAAGATCTTGGTGTGTAATAGGTTTAAGTATGTAGTTGTGGACTATCTTGTACTCATTAACACGTTCAACATCACGTGGATCAACAGAGGAACTTATGATGTAGACAACGACATTGTCTTTATTGTGATTGGGGATTTTGACAAAGTCCTCTAAAAATTCCCATCCGTCCATTACGGGCATGTTCAGATCCAGAAAAATAATCGAAGGCAATTTTTCACCACGGGCGGTTATATTCAAAAGTCCGTCAATGGCTTCCTGACCGTTGTTGAATACTAGAATCTCATCACAAAATTCCATTTCTTTCATAATCCTTTTGGCTCCATAAACAAATATGGGGTCATCATCAATGATGCAAGTGCTCTTAATCTTTTTCATTTATTTGGGTGTTCTAGTTCATATGTTTCTACGGAGCATAAGTTTAAAGGTTGTTCCTTTATCCACGATACTCTCGACTTCGATACTGCCTTTCATTGCCTCAATTTGGTTCTTGGTGATAAAAAGCCCTATGCCCTTAGAGTCTTTATGCCTATGGAAGGTTTTGTACATTCCAAAGATTTTATTACCGTGTTTATCCAAATCTATGCCTTGGCCGTTGTCCGAAAACGTAATAATAACCTTGTTATTGTTTTGCTTTGCGGCTACATTGATAATAGGTGTTCTTTTAGGGGAACAGTATTTTAAACTGTTTGTGAATAAATTCAGGAAAATACTGTCCAAATAGGCGGGTACCGCCTGGATGAATAGGGAATCGTCTATGTCTATATTACAAACCGCTTCTTTTTCCTTTAGCAAGGCGCTAATATTTTTTTCCACATCCGTTACGGCCTGGCGAAGTTTGATTTTCTTCATCTTTTCGACCGAATTGGTCTTTACGTGCACCACCTCACTCAAATGTGTCACGGTCTCATTTAGACTTATCGACGCATCGGTCAACATTTTTATCAGACTCTTTTTTTCTTGCTCATTTTCCTCGGTATTTAAAAAGCTTGTGAGCATGGAGAGATTACTGGAGTGTGATCTTAAATTATGCGAAACGATATGGGCAAAATTCAATAGGCTTTCATTCTGTCCATTTGTGACTTCCAATAAATTTTTAAGTTTGCGTTCAGTAGTCTTAGTTTCTGTAATATCCCAAGTCGCACCGATCATTCGTGTGGGCTTGCCATCCTGGTAACGGCTAATGGTAAATTCAGAGCGAATATATCTTAACTCATCGTTGGGCCATTTAATACGGAATTCGATCGTACATTTCCTGTCTTCAGCAATGGCCATTACTATTTCATCATGGCACCTTGTTTTGTCCTCTGGATGTATTATGGCCTCCCAAGCATCGATTGTTTGGTCAAAATCATTTTTACCAACACCGTAAATGCGGTATAAATTATCATCCCAAGAAACCGTCTCGTTGGGAATATCATATTCCCATATGCCTATTCTCGCAGCATCGGTGGTGGCCATGGTCAATCTTTCGGAGATTTCCTTGTTATGGATTTCAATCTTTTTCTTTTCGTCAATATCTTGGAAGGTGCCAAAGATTCGAATACACTTATTGTTCACAATTTCACATTTCCCAATACTTCTGACCCAACGTTCATGGCCGTTTGCTGTTATGATTATCGTTTCAATATCCCATGGGGTACCATTGGTAATTGCCTTATTGACTACTTCTGTTATTCTACGACGATGTTCACCCTCTTTATAAAAATCAAGCCCTTTGTCGAGATTCATTTCATAATCCAAAGGCAGTTCATGTATTTTTTTGGTAGTATCACTTAAATAAGCCTTATTGGTTATAAAATCGAATTCCCATCCTCCTATATTTGCGACATTCTGTACATTCAAAAGGAGCTCCTCATTTTTTTTCTCCATGGTAATGTCTTCGGCTACAATCAATAAACCGCTTTGGTTGTGTTCCTTATTGTTCCACCCTTTTATTTGCCAATTCAGCCATTGAGGCCTTCCGTCAGGTTGAATGATTTTTTGAACTTTGTTCAGCTTTGTCCTATGTTGCAAACAAAATTCATGCATCTCTTTGATCTCCTGGGTAACATTGGGGACCACATCATAAAAAGATTTTCCAATTATATCAGGATCGGCAATATCCAAATCCTTTAACCATAGCTTGGAATGGTTTAAAAAACGCATTTGATGGTCTACCACTGCCATGGGGTAGATGGATTCTTTAAAAAGAAAGTTAAACGAACGGGTTCCCAAGAGATTAGTGTTTAGTTCATTAAAGATATAAAATTAACAGTATAACGTAAGAAAAGACCTTAAAAGTATGGGGCATTCAACCACTTTTATTTAAAAATACCTTAAAACATGGACCTTAATCCCATATTCGACAGTTTTAATCTACTGGTTTGACAGTCCGATTCTATGGGAATCTCGAAAATAGCCTGTACTTAGAGGAAGAATTCGATTCCATGGCTATGGTGCCATTTTCTTTTTAGCTAGGATTTTCGTTGCTTGGGTTTTACTGCATTGGATAATTTTCATGGGCCATAACTTCTTCCATTTGTAGTATATGCCGCTCTGTATGGCCACTTATGAATAGTAGTATTTGAAGTCCATCAATGGTGGCAAAAGGCAATTGGCCATAATGGTTTCTAAGGTCGTCTTTGGTGGTTTTCAAATATTCAATATGTTCGCCCCGTTTTTGTAAGAAGGCTTTTACCGTCTCATCGTGGGAACCGAATTTTCCGGACGGTTCAAAGGCTTTTCCTGTTTTCACTTTATTTTCCCGACTTGAAATCATAATCAAAAGATCCTCATCACTTAAGGTAACAGCGTCCCTCTTCGAAGGGTCGGCCGGTGTTTTCAAGGCTTCTGTCAACATCCCTCCTAGCATTTGTTCAGAAATTGATAAATGTTCCACGCATTCCGCGATCGACCAGGATTCAGGACTGGGTTTGTACTTAAGTTGACTTTCGGTAAGGCCTTCTAGGGTGTTTAATAAATAATCTTGGGTTCTCTCCAGCTCTGTAAGAGCCATATCCCGTTCCTCTTCGGTAATTCCTGAAGTGCCAATTCCAAAAGCAACAAGAGTCAATGCTATGATAGGTAAAATGATCTTTTTCATTTTTTTATGTTTATGCTAGTGTTAATCTACAATTTTAAGGCAAATAATTCATTGATTGACCACAATCGATTGGTAAATAAGATCGCTAAATCAAAAATAATAGATAAAATCTATCAATCAATAATCTATAAATATAATAAATCTATGTTGGATGTTATTCTATGTCGTATCTTTAAATGACTCTGATTTAACCTATAACAGGTTAGTTTTTAAAGATATAAAATCAAAAATAAACTAGAATATGGATCCAAAAAACAGTAAGGACAGTACACTTTCCGAAGTGAACAGTGGGGGAAAATGCCCGTTTCACCATGGGGGTAACACAGTGACCGGTACATCGGTAATGGATTGGTGGCCAAACGCACTCAATTTGGATATTTTGCACCAGCACGATACCAAAACAAATCCTTTAGGGGCTGATTTTGATTATCACGAAGAGTTGAAGAAGTTGAATATAGAGGAATTAAAGAAAGATTTGCGTGATTTGATGACCGATAGCCAAGACTGGTGGCCGGCAGATTGGGGTCACTATGGTGGACTAATGATCCGAATGGCTTGGCATGCAGCCGGATCATACAGAATAGCCGATGGTCGCGGTGGTGCAGGAACGGGGAACCAGCGTTTTGCTCCATTGAATTCCTGGCCGGATAATGTAAGTTTGGACAAGGCCAGAAGATTATTGTGGCCTATTAAAAAGAAATACGGAAATAAAGTGAGCTGGGCAGATTTGATCATCCTAGCGGGTACCATGGCCTATGAAAGCATGGGACTTAGAACTTTTGGTTTCGCATTTGGTCGTGAAGATATTTGGCACCCAGAGAAGGATGTGTATTGGGGTGCTGAAAAAGAATGGTTGGCACCTAGTGATGAGCGTTATGATGATGTTGATCATCCTGAATCAATGGAAAATCCATTGGCTGCCGTACAAATGGGATTGATTTACGTAAACCCAGAAGGGGTAAACGGTACACCGGACCCATTAAAGACTGCAGCCCAAGTGCGTGAAACTTTTGCGCGTATGGCTATGAATGATGAAGAAACCGTTGCACTTACTGCAGGAGGCCATACCGTTGGTAAAACCCATGGAAACGGTGATGCAAGTATTTTAGGGCCAGATCCAGAATCCGCGCCGGTTGAGGCCCAGGGAATGGGGTGGGCTAACCCACATAAAACAGGAGTAGGCCGATATACCGTGACTTCTGGTTTGGAAGGTGCTTGGACCACGCATCCAACAAAATGGGACGGAGGTTTCTTTGAAATGCTTTTTAAACATGAGTGGGAACTCCGTAAGAGTCCGGCTGGGGCTTGGCAATGGGAACCTGTAAATATTAAGGAAGAGGACAGACCGGTAGATGTGGAGGATCCCTCTATACGTCATAATCCCATGATGACAGATGCGGATATGGCAATGAAAATGGACCCGATCTACAGGGAAATCTCCCTAAAGTTTAAGGAAGACCAGGCGTATTTCTCTGAGACTTTCGCTAGGGCCTGGTTTAAGCTTACCCACAGGGATATGGGTCCAAAATCGCGCTATTTTGGTCCTGATGCACCTCAAGAGGATTTAATCTGGCAAGACCCGGTTCCTGTAGGAAAGACAGATTATAATGTGGAGGCTGTAAAGGCAAAAATCGGAGCGACCGGTTTGTCTATTTCAGATATGGTAGCCACGGCTTGGGATAGTGCAAGAACCTTCCGTGGTTCAGATATGCGCGGTGGGGCAAACGGAGCAAGAATAAGATTGGCCCCTCAAAAAGATTGGGAAGGAAATGAGCCAAAACGTTTGGCACGGGTTTTATCCGTTCTGGAACCAATCGCCTCAGAATTTGGCATAAGTGTGGCAGATACCATTGTGTTGGCAGGTAATTTAGGCGTGGAGCGGGCTGCTAAAGAGGCAGGTTTTAACATCGCTGTCCCCTTTGCCACCGGTCGTGGTGATGCAACAGATGAAATGACCGATGCTGATTCCTTTGCACCGTTGGAGCCATTGGCAGATGGCTACCGCAATTGGATGAAAAAAGACTATGTGGTGAGTCCAGAGGAAATGATGTTGGACCGCACGCAATTAATGGGACTTACAGCACCGGAGATGACTGTTTTGGTCGGCGGAATGCGTGTTATGGGCACCAATTATGGTGGTACAAAACATGGGGTGTTTACAGAAAACGAAGGAGCGTTGACCAATGATTTTTTCGTGAATTTGACAGATATGGGCAACGTTTGGAAACCCACAAGCAAAGAACTGTATGAGATCAGGGATAGAAAAACAGGGGATTTAAAATGGACCGCTACCCGTATGGATTTGGTTTTTGGCTCCAATTCCATACTTCGTTCCTATGCTGAGGTATATGCGCAAGATGATAATAAGGAAAAGTTCTTGATAGATTTCGTTGCCGCTTGGGATAAGGTCATGAATCTTGATCGATTTGATCTGGATTAAATCATTTTTTTAATAGAAGGATTCATTTCAATCCGAATACATAAAATGGAAAGCCATTGCATCAATATTTAGTTGGTGTGATGGCTTTTTACACACATATTTTTATGGCATACACGACAAAGGACTTTTTTGACGAAATCAGAAAAGGAAATTTAGAAAAGGTTATAGATATACATTCAGTCAATCCAGAGTTACGCAATTCAAAAGATGATAGGGGTTCTACCCCATTGATATTGGCCACGTATTACGGACATGCAGGGATTGCCCGGTTTTTGCTTGATAGTGGAGTGAAATTAGAGGACAAGGACGGCTCGGGCAATACCGCTTTATTAGGGGTTAGTTTTAAAGGGCATGTAGAAATGGTAAAGGAATTGATAGCCCGTGGTGCCGATGTGAATACGCAAAACGCCACAGGTGCAACATCCCTCATGTATGCCGTTTCTACCAATAAGGAAGAAGTTGTTAAAGTATTGTTGGGCAATAAGGCGGATGTTACCAAAAAGGATGCCCGTGGATTTACGGCTCTAGATCACGCAAAAATCAATGGTAATCCTACACTTATCCAATTGCTCAAAAATGAGTAATATTGGTCTATGGAAGTAGGTCGAGATCTTGAATTGATAAAACGGATAAAAGCTTTGGCAGATACCGGACTGGTGTATAACCAAGATGGGTATAACAAGGAGCGTTATGAAGAACTCCGTGAAATAAGCCTAAAACTCTTAAGTCATGTTTCCCAACAACCACTTCGTGTGTTGGAGGATTTTTTCATGCCCGAAAAGGATTATCCTACTGTAAAGGTAGATGTTAGGGGTTTGGTTTTGAATGATGCCGGTGAAATATTATTGGCGAAGGAACAGGTAGACAGTAAATGGACCCTTCCCGGAGGTTGGGCCGATATCGGTTATACACCTTCCGAAGTGGTCATAAAGGAGATCGAAGAGGAAACCGGCCTTCAATGTACCGCGGAACGCTTGCTGGCAGTCTACGATAAGCGTATGCATCCGCATCCGCCACAACCCTTTTATATTTATAAATTGGTATTTTTATGTCAATTGAAAGGTGGGATGCTGAAACATGGTTTCGATATGGATGGTGCCGCATTTTTTAAGGTGGGGGAACTACCGGAATTATCCGAGGATCGTATCTTGGAAACTCAGGTAAAACAACTTTACAACATGGTAATCAACAAGGATGTAAATGTGTATTTTGATTGATCTATGAAAAATAACGAATTGCATATAGCCCTGGTACAGACCAGTTTGGTTTGGGAAGACCCTGACCAAAACCGGGAAAACCTTAGTAAAAAGTTCACCTTGCTTCCGCAAAATGTCGATTTGGTCATATTGCCCGAAATGTTCATTTCCGGGTTTACCATGACACCCGGGAATATTAGTGGTTCAGAAGGCCAAAAAACGGTGGATTGGATGCTAATGGAAGCCCAAAAACACAATACCGCTATAACGGGCAGTATCCCATATTTTGGGAATGGACAATATTTTAACCGATTGCTTTTTGTTGAAGCCAATGGTAAGGTTTACCACTATGATAAACGCCATACCTTTATCTTGGCCGGTGAAGATAAGGTTTACCAAGCAGGCACAGAGCAGTTGATCATTGATTACAAGGGGTTTAGGGTCAATCCGATGATATGTTATGATCTGCGATTCCCAGTGTGGGCAAGAAACACTCAAGATTATGATGTTTTGATCTATGTTGCCAATTGGCCTAAACCACGGATCGTTGCTTGGGATGCCCTTCTTAAGGCCCGTGCCATTGAGAACATGTCTTATTGTATCGGGGTAAACCGTTGTGGTAAAGACCAAGCGGGTTATGAATATTCAGGACATTCGGCAGTTTATGATAGTCTCGGGGAGCGAATGGTTTTTACTGAAAAGGAAACGATTATTTATGCAACGTTGAAAAAAGGCCATATAGAAACCACAAGGAACAAACTAAGATTCCTTGAAGACCGTGATGAATTTATTCTGAAATTGTAAAAGATTGTTCCAGTTCCCAGTTGGCCCGTACTTCGATAACATCTGGATAATAGACTACCTTTTCGGGTTGTATTCTCTTGAGATAATTTCCGGGATCCCATTTGCCATTCCTATTCGAGTCGAAGATAATGCGCACCAAATATTTTGCCGGTTCAATATGTATGAATTCGACCGATTTCGGTTCCTCCGCATATAGTTCTTGTTTTACCTCCCCCTTTTCCGAGGTTAGTTGGATGATCATTGGGTAATTTCCTGGTTCGGACTTAATGTCCATACTTAGGTTGCCAAAATCGGCATAACTCTTGGTGCCCATCCGTATGTACATACTGTCGTTTTGAATACCAAAGAAGTCGGTTACCGCCCCTGGTAATAGTTCCAGTTCGTAGTTTTCTTCCGGTTTCTTTTCAAAGTCAAAGTCCACTTTGTTTTTTAAACTGTCCAAGGTGACCGTGAAATCAACACTTAGGGAATCCTTGTCCATAAGCCCCATTTTCGAGGTGTCTATAGCGACCAAAGGTGTGTTAGCCTGTATATTGAATGGCGTATTGAAACTCAGACTACCGCTGATATTCGGTTTTAGTTGTAACGAATCGAAACCTACTTTCCGTTTTTTTACCGTGAAGGTATCGATGATCTTTAGGGTTTCATTTTTCACTGTGAAAATCAAGGAGTCCATTTCAAAAGGGGTGAACCAAAAGTTAATGGTGTCCTTTTCACGTTCTTTGGTAATCGTGGTCTTGATCGAATCGGGCAATACCGATACGGGTGATATCCCAATATCCTTTCCATCGCCATAATAACCGAAAATAATCCTATTGTTGGCAACAAGACTGGGGACAGATACTTTGTAATCAGGGGTTTCTTTGAACAAGGTTAAAAGAAAGGTCGAATCGGTAGGTATCGATAGGGTGTCCTCTATAAATCCTATCTTATCCAAATTCTGGTCGAACATATAGTTCTTGTTCTCATCTTTCAAAGCGAACAGGGCATATTTTCCCGCCTTAATGTTTTTTAAGGTGAATATGACAGCACTATCCAGTGTGTTGGTCATATAATTGGGGGGTTTTTTGTAAATGGTCGAATCGGTATAGGCTGAGTCGATCTCATAGAGCATTACACTAACGAATTCATCGGCTTTTCGATTGAATGCATCCTTAATGGCTCCTTTGATCTCCAAAGAATCAATATAACTTCCAGTGGAAAAGACATATGTCAGGAAGCTATAGGGGTTTTCTTCATTGTTGTCCACGATACTCTGACCGAAGTTCATTGTATAGGTGGTGTTCTCCTGAAGGGTATCCTTTAAGATGATTTCAATAAATTTATTGGTTCCTCCCTGTGGTGTTATTATCGGGGTATATTTCAGTGGTGGTGAGATAATAAGTTGTTCCTGAACATCTTTTAACTTTACCAATTCGTCAAAATAGAGCCGTATCTTGGTCGCCTTGAAATTCGTCGACATATTCTCGGGTTCGGCTTTCAATAAGACTGGTGGGGTAATATCCTTCGGGCCTCCTGTGGGTCTTCCGCGCCTTGCACATTGCATTAACGCAGTGGCCATAAAGAAGAGAAAAATATATGCGAAAATTCGTTTGAACATCTATTTTATAATCTATTTGGCAAAGTAACACATAATTTGGAAATTGCATTCAAGAATTAACAAACCTTACAGATCTTATTGGCAATTATACCAAAGGAACCACGGCCATACTGGTAATGTAGATAGAGACACCTTGGGTTTCCGTCAAAGCCTTTGCGCAGGCCTCCATGGTAGCACCCGTGGTAATCACATCATCGACCAAAAGGATTTTCTTGCTTTCCAACAGTTTAGGATTCTCTACGATATAAAGCGCCTGATTATTCTGCCAGCGGGCGATTCTACTTTTCTTTGTTTGTGTTTTTGTATTGGCGGTCTTTACCAGCGCGTTTTCCAGAAATTCGGCATTTAGGTGATACGCTAACCGCTTCCCAAAAGCCGAAACTTGGTTATACCCCCTTTTTCTTAATTTTTTTCGATGTAGGGGAACGGGTACAACAAAATCTATTTTGTCCAAGTAATTGTTCTCGGCGATAATCTGTCCATGCCAATCCCCTAAAAAGGTTCCGATCTGTTCTTGGTTTTTGTATTTTAAGTGATGGATTAGGTTTTTTACAATGCCGTTTTCGATGAAAAAAAGGAAGGAATTTGCTTTTTTGATGTTAATTCTACCATAAAAGATACGGTCAACTGCATTTTCAACGTTAAAGGTATATTCGGTGAGAGGTAAATGATTCCGACAAACGGTACATAAGTGATTCTCTCCTCTATTTAATCGTGCATTACATCCAAAACACACCTTGGGTAACAAGATTGAGTTGATATCATTTAGTATCTTTGAAAGCTTGGAATGCACAATTCTTAACATTAAATAACCTACTTAAAGCCGACTTTAGATTGATGGACGGACAAGATACTAAATTCAACTACAAGATTATTCTTGCTGCTTTGGTTGCTGTAATCATAGGTATACTTATTGCCTTTTATTACAGTTATGCCCAGTCCCAAAATGAAATTAGTTTCTTGGAAAAGGAAAAAGAGATCATGGTTAAGGATCTTACCCTGATGAAGGCAGACGTTGACAGACTAACCGCATTGAATGAAGTTAATGAGATAGAGATCCAAGGTGCCCGATATGAGGTACAACAACTTTTGGATTCTGTAGGAAGACTTACGTTCACTATAGATAAATTAAGGGAATTCAAGTCAGAACTTCGTAGACTCGAAGCCAAGAACGATAGTTTGAAATTAAAGAATAATTTTCTGCGCTACAACAATATGCTTCTTACAAATAAGTATGAAGAGTCAAAAGCGCAGATGGAAGCTTTAAGGAAAGCCAGTAGTTCAATTGCCAAGGCCGAAGCCTTGCAACGCCAAAAGATCCTTGAACTGAACAAAGAACTCAAGACCAAGAGTTATTTGAAAATCCAAGGTGCAGAGGGGGCTAGTTTTCGATTACGTGGTGGTAAGCCCCTTAGAACGAACAAAGCTTCAACTGTAGAGAAATTGCGGGGATGTGTTACGATAATGGCAGACCCTACGATGATCCAAAAGGAAAAAGTATTGTATTTTCAATTTTTGGGACCTAATATGGGTGTCATTGAGGATAATGCCAATACCATTACTGTAAATGGCAATATTTATAGTAAGCGGGTAGAATTTGTGTTCATGGGGGAAGAGACCCAAGTATGCGACTTTATTACCATGCCAGAGGGGTCTTTGAAGGAAGGAAACTACATCCTGAATATCTTTGAGGACGAAAGATTGTTGGACTCCACAGAATTTCAGCTAAAATAATATCTAGCTTTTAGGGGAATATTCTATTTTTGCCAAATGGCAAAACAAGAAGACGATTTCAAAAAGGTAATTTCACATGCAAAGGAATATGGTTATGTATTCCAATCCAGTGAAATATATGACGGATTAAGTGCTGTTTATGATTATGCTCAAAACGGTGCGGAACTCAAAAAGAACATTAGGGAGTACTGGTGGAAAGCAATGGTAAATCTCAATGAGAATATCGTTGGGATCGATGCTGCCATATTTATGCATCCTACTACCTGGAAGGCTTCTGGTCACGTTGATGCCTTTAATGATCCGTTGATAGATAATAAGGATTCCAAGAAAAGATACCGTGCCGATGTTTTGATCGAGGACTATGTTGCCAAGATCGAGGCGAAAATTGAGAAGGAAGTAGCCAAAGCCTCAAAGCGTTTTGGGGATACTTTCGATAAAAAACAGTTCTTGGCCACCAACCAGAGAGTGGTGGAATATCAAGAAAAGGCTGATGCAATCCTCAAAAGAATGGGTAAGTCATTGGAAAATGAAGACTTGGCCGACGTAAAAAGCCTTATTGAGGAATTGGATATCGCATGCCCAATGTCAGGTTCCAAGAATTGGACCGATGTTAAGCAATTCAACCTTATGTTCGGCACTAAATTGGGTGCCTCTGCGGAAAGTGCGATGGACCTATATTTGCGGCCTGAAACCGCCCAAGGTATTTTTGTCAACTTTTTGAATGTACAGAAAACCGGTCGTATGAAAATTCCTTTTGGGATTGCCCAGACCGGAAAAGCATTTCGTAATGAAATCGTTGCCAGACAGTTCATCTTTAGAATGCGTGAGTTTGAACAAATGGAAATGCAATTCTTCATTCGTCCTGGCACTCAAAAGGAATGGTATGAAAAGTGGAAGGAAAATCGATTGAAATGGCATTTGTCTTTAGGTATGGGTGAGGAAAACTACCGTTTTCACGACCACGAAAAATTAGCCCATTATGCCGATGCCGCAGCCGATATCGAATTTAGGTTCCCCTTCGGGTTCAAGGAATTGGAAGGAATACATTCGCGAACCGATTTTGACTTGAGCCAGCACGAGAAATTCTCTGGAAAGAAATTACAGTATTTTGATCCCGAACTTAAGGAGAGTTATGTGCCTTATGTTGTAGAAACCTCCATAGGTCTAGATCGTATGTTCCTCGCCGTTTTCTCAAATTCGTTACAAGAAGAGGAACTTGAAAACAACACTACGCGAACCGTGTTGAAATTACCTGCTGTCTTAGCACCCACAAAAGCGGCCGTTTTACCCTTGGTAAAGAAAGACGGACTCCCAGATGTGGCGCACAAGATTATTGAGGACCTTAAATGGGATTTCAATGTGATTTATGATGAAAAGGATGCCGTCGGGCGAAGGTATAGAAGACAAGATGCGGCAGGTACGCCATTTTGTATCACAGTGGACCATCAGTCACTTGAAGATCAAACCGTGACGATTCGTCATCGCGATACCATGGAACAACACCGGGTTGCCATTTCAGAGGTTAAGTCCATTATCCACAAAGAGGTAGACATGCGTTCTTGGTTACAGCGAATGGGCTAGTTGTCCTTTGTTTTGATGCAGGGGTAAGAAGTTGTTTTTCGTAAAGTTGGCTTATCTGTAATTTAGGATTGGTCAGTGAATAGGTATGGAAATTAAGGGGGTCTATTCGATATGTATCGGACGCCAGACCCCACCATAAATCTCATCTTCAGTGCCAAAAGAATGGGTGCCTAAAATGTTTTTGCAAGGACCCGATAAAGCTTCGATCTTAAACCCATTGACTTCCTTTGCCATATTGATTTCCTTAAAAATGGTAAACGGCTTTTCCCTGTCGAGGGGATTGATTTTTCCCAGTTTATAGATAATGGAATAAAAGGGCCCTGTATCCCCAGGATCTTCTGATGCTGCGGCCCATATAACCCCTTCTTGGTCGAGATGAAAATCGGTAATACTCCTTTTGGTCGCTTTATTGGTCCAATGGCCAGGAGCATTGACAGGTATGCCTGTTATGCCTTCATTACTCATTTCGAACGTATGTTCCTGGATATTTAAAATACCCCATCGTACAAGGCCATTGGGATTGTTTTTTGAACCTCCCCGTTCTCCCAAAATCACGATTCTATTGTTTTTGTCATAGGGCAGGCACATAATTGCCTCATATTGGTCTCCGGTAACATCGAAGTCGTTTCTATAGTGCATCGGGATTTTCACAGTACCCAAAACACGGGCATCCAATTTTGAGGTATCAACCCGAATATGGAAGATGCGCCCTAATTCGCCTTGCCAATTTCCAGATTCAGCAATTAAATATTCATTGTCCTTGCCGGGAATGGCACATATGCTTTCCAAATCATTGGATATACCATCCTTGTCCCAACCATGGATTGGAATAGGGGAAACGGTCAAGGATTCATCATTGACCTTTATAAGTCCCAATCGAACATCCTCAGCGTTCTTTTTCAAATCATAAACAGCCAAATATGAGCAATCGTCTATTTGTTCCATACCACTTGATCCACCCGATTTTTTGAATGTTTGGGTCAGTGCATTGTTCACATTCGGTGATGGACTTACCACAGTTTTATTACTGGTGCAGGCAGCTAATGACAGAAGCAGGCAAATAGCAACCAAAAAAGGGGAGTGTTCAATTTTCAAGGTCATTGTTTAGGTGTTTGAACATTGCAGATCTATCATACTAAGTTAACCAAAACTTTGCTAAGGAAAGAATTCCTACAGGCTATATTTTAACAGTAAGGAACCGTAAAAATTCCTGTCATTGCCTGGATAAAAATACCGGGGGTCACTACCTCCAAAACCAACGGCGTTGATTAATACCGATTGGGCGTAGTGGGTATCGGTGAAATTGTTGATGCCAAAATCGATTCCAATGCGTAGTTTTTCGGAGAGCTGTTTTTTATAACCAAGACGCGTATGCCATAAATTAAAGCTGTCGCTAGAAAGGGTGTTCGCATCTGTGAGCGGAATGGAACCAACATATTGGTGGGTTGTATTCCAATAAAAACCATTTCGCCATTGAAGTTGCAACCCCGTATTCAATCGATGTTTTGGTACCCCGGTCAAAGGGTTGCCGGAATAGTCATTGTCACCATCAATAAAATCAACAAACTTATGGTTGCTGTAGGAATAGCTCATAAAAGGAGTTAATTTAAATTGGGAGGTAAGTTGTAGATTATAGTCGAGCATAAGCTCTATTCCTTGGTGTTTGGTGCTTCCGGCGTTCTTGCCTATAAATTCATCCTCGCCAATACGTTGGGCGACCAAAAGGTTTTTTATTGACATGCGGTAAAGTGCCACATTGATTTTAAGATTGTTGTTCACTAAAAACAAATCGCATCCCACCTCATAATTGGTGCCGGTTTCTTGGCTGATATCGGGGTTTATGATCCCGTCAGGGGTTAAAGTCTCCTCTAAGCTAGGATTGGAAAGCCCTCGGCTGATGTTCATATAAACTTCCTGTTTCGGATAAAAGGAATACCTTAAATTAAGGCTAGGTGAAAAAAGGGTGCCAAAACGTCGATTTCCACTGGTGTTTTCAGCCCCACTCTTGTATAAATCCCTAAAGTCATAAAAAGTCTTATTAATATTTAAACCCAGTTGGGCCGAAAAAAAATCGGCCAAAGGAAAGGTCAAGGTGCCAAACGCATTGAATTGGGTCCTGAATTCCTTGTTGTCACTTAATAGATTGCCTTTAATACTCCCTTCTTCAGTATTGGTTTCATAAAGGTTTTCATACGTGCTCCAATTGTATTCGTCCTTATATAGTTCGGCCCCAAATGAATATTGGGTAAGATGATCCCTGATCTTGAAATCGCCCAAAAAACGCGTTCTGAATCCATACCCATTGGTGAACTCATCCAATATATTGAAAGGCCGTGGTTCATAATGATCTAGATAGGTATAGAAAAGGCTGGTTGTATTTGAAAGCTTTGGATTGAAAGCATGGGTAAGGGAGATTCCGGCCAAGGTATACTTATTGGCTTCATAGCCTTTGGCGGCCTTCCAGGTAAATGCAGCTTGGGTGGGGTCCTCCTCAAAAGCATTCTGGCTGATTGAACTGGCTATTTGGGCGTTATAATCGACATGATTCAATAAAAACGCAATTTTGTTTTTTGTATTGATCGTATATGAAGTATTCAAAAGTATTCCATCGCGCTCAAAACGATTGTTCTCACGATAACCCTCCAAGGTCATATGGCCATAATGCAGTTCCAAGGCCAACCGATCATCGGAATGGGTAAAACCAAGACTGTTTTTTAATAACCCATAGGAGCCGACCGTAAAATTATTGCTTAAGGTGGTTTGTTGTAGTGCTTTCTTGGGGTTTAAAACAATAGCACCACCTAAATTGGCTCCAAAAGCTGTGCCTTTGGGACCTTTTATAACCTCGATGGAATTTATATTTTCAAGGTCATAGGCTTCTATCGTAGAAAAACCTGTGCCATTGGTAATTGGAATGTCATTGTAATAGAGTCTTAATTTATCCGTGCCATAAGGTGTTCTGGCCCCGACACCGCGAATTGTGATCCGGTTGGTGTTCAGTGCTCCAGAAAGCACATATACCCCTGGAATCTGGTTCAGGGAAGAGACCATTTCAACCGGACTGAAATTTTGAAAATTTTTGATATCGATAACTTGGGAGGGTGTTATACCTGTGGCTTGCTTTGCCTTTAAGGAATCGATCAACACTACTTCCTTTAATTGATTGATGCTGTCCTTGATCATGATATCCTGGCCAAAGGACATCATATGGAGACTAAAAAAAACCACACATACGACTAAAGATCTCATGGCCCCAAGATAGCTAACAAAAGGATGTTATAATAACAAAAAAGCATTCAGTTTATTAATGTACATTGGTCAATGTTAAAGGCTAAAGGGGTGTTGTGAACAAACAAAATCGATAAAAACATAAAATTCCTACAATAATTATAAGTGCTATTACAACATTTATGTTGGTTTTTACAACAATTTGCGGTTTATATACGTTTAATCCCGACAAGCTTCCCTATTTTAGAACCTTGTAGAAGTGAAATAGTAGTAAAAAGACTACGTGTAGAATTAAAATCCAATAGCAGAAAACACATGATTGCAAAACAAATATTTTGTCCTTTTATATTCATTTTGTTCTCTTTATCCATGTATGCCAAGGTGCCACAGTCTGAGAAGGAGGTACTACTAGCGTTGTACAATAATACCCAAGGGGAAAACTGGACGACCTCTTGGTCATTGAATAAACCCGTTTCCAAGTGGTATGGGGTTCAGGTTGAGGATGACCATGTTGTGGGCATTGACCTATTCAATAATAATCTGGTAGGGCAATTGCCTAATTCCATTTCCAAATTGGAGAAATTAAGGGAATTGAATCTCGCTTTCAACCGATTGAACGGAGAAATCCCCGAAGGGATAACCTCATTAAAGCATTTAAAGGTGCTAAGGATGGGTAAAAATTCATTGACAGGGTCCATCCCCGAAAATATAGGGAATCTACAATCTTTGGAGATTCTTGAATTGTTGGATAATGATCTTTCAGGTGAATTGCCTTCGAGTATAGGCAAATTGGTCAATATCAAGTCCATTGTATTATCCAGTAATGAATTGGAAGGGGAGATACCGGATTCAATCGGTAGCTTAACGCAATTGGAGGCTTTGGAACTAGGGGATAATAAGATCAAGGGCGAAATTCCAGAGAATATGGGAAAACTTTTAAACCTTAATCGCCTGGTGCTTTTAGAAAACCAATTGATCGGATTTGTACCAAACAATATTCTTTCATTGCCGAAATTGAGGTTGTTGCAATTGCAGAATAACAACTTGGGAATGGATATGGCATTTCAAAAATCGGGAAATGAAGCCAATTATGCCATTTTTGATGTGGGGCAAAAAATCTTACATTTTGACCAAAAGCCTATTCCTAAGTTCGAATTTAAGGCGGATACCAGAATGGCCGACACCAAGTTCGAGGATGAGGATTAAACCCAATAGCCCTACCTCATGGGTCTTAAATGTATAATTCAACTGATTACCGCATCGGTACACTGTTGGGACAATTCGTGAATAGGTTCATCTAAAACCGTATACCGATCGATAAGCCGGCACGGAACATAAAAGTATCCTGAAAATCCTCAGGGTTGATATTTCTTCCTACACCTGCGTTTATTTCCAAACTAAATTTTTCACTTTGGGTTACCCATTTGTTGCCAACCCCTAAACCGAGGGCCGTGGTACTATAATTGTTATTGCGAACCCCGAGATTGTTGTCCGGTATTTCGTCCTCCCCAGTATAGTAAAGTCCAAAAGCCTCGGCAAAGAAACCGCTTCTTGGCCTATAGCCAAAATAGGCCCTTAAATTGGGTCCTATTCCAAAATTCCCATTATAATCCGTTGCATCACTGTCAAAATACAAGGTTCCACCAATACTCGTATCCTCACTGAAAAAATATTCATAGGAGCCTTCCACCGTGCTATTGGCCAAAAATAGGCCAATATTGAACTTGAGTTCATTGTTGTTGGTAAACCTGGGATAGGCCTGTGCACTTAACACTCCTGCACTTAACAATGCGATTACAACATATAGATTTTTCATTGGGTAATGTATTTATCTTCCAAGAACGAATCAAATCCTGTTCCAAAGCGGTAAAAATAAAACCTATTCTCGAATTAATACTGATTGGTCAAGGTTTTTAGATAAGTGGGATAGCGGGCCATCGAACAAAAAACATTCGTTATTTTTAGGCAAAATTTAACGAAGTGAAAATAGCATCTTACAATGTAAACGGTATCCGTGCCGCTATGAAAAAGGGGTTTCTAGACTGGTTAAAGGCCGCTGATCCCGATGTAATATGCCTCCAGGAAATCAAGGCCATGAAAGAACAATTGGATCTTTCGTTGTTCGAGGAAGCCGGGTACGCGCATAATTATTGGTTTAGTGCACAGAAAAAAGGCTATAGTGGAGTCGCGATCTTAAGTAAAAGCAAACCCGAACAGGTTGAATACGGTACAGGCATTGAATCAATGGATTTTGAGGGTAGAAATCTAAGGGCCGATTTTAATGGGGTGTCTATTATGAGCCTATACTTGCCTTCGGGAACAAATATGAATCGGTTGGATTTCAAGTTGAATTATATGGCCGAATTTCAAAAATACGTGGATAATTTACGAAAGGAATATCCCAATTTGATTATCCTTGGGGATTACAATATCTGCCATCGGGCCATAGATATCCATGACCCTGTGCGTAACAAGAATGTTTCCGGATTTTTACCCGTAGAAAGGGAATGGATTGGAAACTTCATTAAAAGTGGATTTACAGACAGTTTTAGGCATTTTAATGAAGAGCCGGATAATTATACGTGGTGGACCTACCGTGCCAATGCCAGAAATAACAATAAAGGCTGGCGCCTGGATTACGGGATGGTGAGCGAACCTTTGGAAGAAAGGTTGAAGCGTTCCGTGATTTTGTCCGATGCCAAACATAGTGACCATTGCCCCATTATGGTCGAATTGGAATAAAAGGGAAATACCCAATGGGAAAGGGTGTATAAGTTGTATTTTTAACGTTTGAAAATTAAAAAAGGATTTGTTGGATGATTTATACCAAGTTACCGCATACCGATATTGAAGTAAGTAAATTATGTCTGGGTACCATGACCTGGGGCAATCAGAATAGTGAATCGGAAGGTCATCAGCAAATGGATTATGCCGTTGATCAAGGCGTTAATTTTTTTGATGCTGCAGAGCTCTATCCGGTGCCGGCACATCCCGATTATCAAGGCGAGACTGAAAAGATAATCGGTACCTGGTTTAAAAAAAACAAGAATCGCGATCAGATTGTTTTAGCCACTAAGATTGCAGGAAATGGGGATTACACCAAATTCATTCGAACAACGGGTTTTTCAAGGGAAGCCATAATAAGTGCCGTTGAAGGTAGTTTAGAGCGTCTACAGACCGATTATATTGATCTATATCAATTACATTGGCCGGAGCGCAATGCAAATTATTTTGGGAAACGGGGCTATCGACACGATATCACGGATTATTGGGAAGATAATTTTCATCAGGTCCTGGAAACATTACGCGATTTGATTAGCGAAGGTAAAATAAGGCAAGTGGGCATATCAAATGAGACCCCTTGGGGTACCATGCGCTATTTGGAGGAAAGTAAAGTGCATTCAAGTCTTCCGAGAATGATTACCATTCAAAATCCATATAATTTATTAAACCGATTGTTCGAAGTGGGTTTGGGCGAAATCTCAATGCGTGAACAAATAGGCTTGTTGGCTTATTCCCCTATGGGTTTTGGCGTTTTAAGTGGCAAATATTTAGGGGGTAATATACCAGAAAAATCCAGATTGGCCCTTTTTCCCAAACTTGATAGATATAGCAGTGAAAATGCTTTGTTGGCCACTCAAAAGTATGATGTGCTTGCCAAGGAGCATGGAATGACCTTGGCAGAGATGTCCTTGGCGTTCGTTACTTCAAGACACTTTGTGACCAGTACTATTATTGGGGCATCGACCATAGATCAACTTAAGGAAAATATAGGGAGTATCGATGTTCAATTAAGTGATGAACTGCTAACGGGAATTAATGCCATACATAATAAAATCCCAAATCCTTCACCATAAATAAAGTGATATGCATTTTCTGAAAGTAGGTTTCGGGCAGTTTTTGTTGATTATCGTAGTTATAGTCATTATCCTCGTTTTTGCGAGAATAATGCGGGATAAGCGTTAATCGAACAGACCGCTGACCACATCCTCTATCCGAGCGACAAGTTTAATATTGATTTTAGGATTTTTGAGACTGATTTTATTGTTTTTGGAAACATAGATTGTATCAAAACCTAATTTCTCAGCCTCAAGTATGCGTTGTTCTACCCGTTGTACGGGCCTGATTTCCCCTGCCAGACCGACTTCTGCGGCAAAACAGATTCCTTTTTCAATGGGAATATCGGAATTACTGGAAAGAATCGCTGCGATTACAGCAAGATCTATGGCCGGATCATCAACGGAGATACCTCCCGTGATATTCAAAAAAACATCTTTGGCCCCTAATTTGAATCCTGCCCGTTTTTCAAGTACAGCCAATAGCATATTCAATCTTTTGGCATTGTAACCCGTAGTTGATCGTTGGGGCGTGCCATAGACCGCCGTACTTACCAAAGCTTGTATTTCAATCATCAGGGGGCGCATACCTTCAACCGTGGAGGCTATGGCAGTACCACTTAGGCCTTCGTCATTTTTTGATATCAAGATTTCCGAGGGGTTGTTCACTTCACGGAGGCCACTGCCCTGCATTTCGTAGATACCGAGTTCTGCGGTTGATCCAAAACGGTTTTTGAGGGCCCTAAGAATACGATACACGTAGTTGCGGTCACCTTCAAACTGTAGCACGGTATCGACCATGTGCTCTAGGATCTTGGGTCCTGCAATGGATCCGTCCTTAGTGATGTGACCGATCAGTATCACAGGAGTATTGGTTTCCTTGGCAAATTTGATGAGTTCCGCGGTACATTCCCTTATTTGTGAAATGCTTCCGGCTGCTGATTCAATGTAATCGGAGTGCAATGTCTGTATCGAATCAATGACCACGATATCAGGTTCCATGGCTTCGATTTGTTGAAAGATATTTTGGGTTTTTGTTTCCGTAAGGATATAGCAATTTTCGCTATTGGGAAGAATGCGATCAGCCCGCATCTTAATTTGTTTTTGGCTTTCCTCCCCAGAAACATATAAGGTTCTATAAGGGAGTTTTAGGGCGATTTGGAGTAGTAAAGTACTCTTGCCAACGCCGGGTTCCCCTCCCAACAAAACCAAGGAGCCAGGAACGAGTCCGCCACCAAGTACCCTGTTGAATTCCAGGTCAAAGGTGTTCAATCTTAATTCCTTATCAATGCTAATCTCATTGACCCGTAAAGGTTTTGCTATTTTTTTTGAAGTGCCCGAGGGTGTTTTCCAGCTCTTTTTATCTTCTTTTTGAACAACTTCCTCCACAACGGTGTTCCATTCCTTGCAAGCAGTACATTGCCCTACCCATTTGGCATATTGGGTGCCACAGTTTTGGCAAAAAAAAGCAGTTTTGGTTTTGGCCATTACCTTGATTTTGGTTCTGGCTAAAGATAAAGCAAAGTTTTAAAAAAGTATGGACTTTAAGGTTTTTAGGTTGGGTTTTTCAATATCCAAAATCAGCTTTTAAGGCATCGATCTTCTCAAGGGCCATTTCTTTGGTCAGGAAATCGATTTCTTCCATACCGAATGCCTTTTCAAAAGTACGTAGTGCTTTTTTGGGTTCACCCAATTGTTCATAATATTCCCCTTCAAAATAAAAACCCAACATGGTTTCTGGAAACTCAGCCTTGCAAAGATCCGATAAAGGTTTTAGGGACTCGAAATCCTCTTTTTTCCTGGAACCGGCATAGATGGCCATTACGTCGTTGAGGTCAACAGGTTTTTTTATCCCAAACAGATTTTCGATACTGCTGTATTTGTTCTCCAAATAATTGAAGACCGGTTCTTCGGAGGTCAATATCTGTGTTTTGTATTCTTTGGGGCTAATGGGTTTGAACATCCCAAAAATATTGTCAAACGCCTTCCCGATGCCATAGGTGGGTACGGATAAATGATCGGCACTTGGGTACTCGTCAAAATAGTAATGCAAGGTTTCTTTGTCTATCGCTTTGATGGCCTTGTCCATTGCCAGGATTCTTGGGGTGTTTTTGCTTTTTTCGCCTTCGAGGATCAGCTGGTAGAAAATCTGTTGGTTCAAGGCTTCCAAACGCATGGGGATGTTGGTTTCCATATCGGGTGCCAACGTCGGTGAAATGTTGATGTAGGCATCAAAGAGAGGATGTTCCTTGAATAACCAATAGTTTTCAAAATTCCCCGTAATATCATAACCGACGATCATTTTAAAAGGGGCCGTATTGTAGTTTAAGTCAAGATATGGTATGATTTCCATTCCCAAAAACTCAAAGAATTGATTTCCTTTTTCCGCAGGTAAGCCAGTTTGGCTATCAAAAGCACAATCATCCAAACGAATACTTTCCTTACTTTGGTGAATACCGACAATGATGGATTCCGGCATACCATGGAATTTACTGTAATATTTTGCTGTTGCCACAACCTGTTCAAAAAGGTAATCGGCATCCAAAACGACGATGAGGGGGTGTTTTTTGTCTTTGTTATATTCCTCTGGGAAATAATAACTGACATCCCTTCTTTCCTGAAGTTTAAACGATTCGAATATTTCTTTGGTTATTTGGGCATTGACGCCATAGCATATAAGAAAGGTGAAAAGTACAAGTAAACGTTGCATAAAACAGCTTTTAGGTAACCTTGGGGGTTACCGGTTTCTGTTCAATAACGGCAATAATAGAAAAGATATTGCCCCAAAAACAACTACGACTACGGTTTGTGAAATCCACATGATCCATCCAAAGGCATCGCCCGATACGGAGGTAATCCCAAAAATGGCCAATGCCTTGCTTACGGCAATGGGGTATAGTCCTACCCCGCCATTGGTAGTGGTTATGGCAAAAGCTCCGGCCACAAAGGCCACCAAGAGTTGGCTAATGGTTAAATGGGTGGTTTCCGCAAGGGTGTTCTTGACTACTACGAACATACCGATATAGCAAGTCCAAATGAGTAGGGTATGAAACACAAAAGCCCATTTGTCTTTCATTTTAAAAATGCTTAATACCCCATCTAGAAGGCCTTTTACGAATTTTTTGATTTTTAGGGCTAAACCATTTGATGATTTTTTTATGAAAAGGAAGAAAATTAAGGCAGCGATGATTGCTGCCGAAAGTAACAAAAGGATTTTAGTGTAATTGAAACCTTTGTTTTCCAAGAACTCAACGATAATCTCGGTTTGCAATATTAGGGTGGTCGTGATTATCGACAAAAGCATGATCAAATCTATTACCCTTTCGGTGACAATGGTGCCAAACCCTTTTTCAAAAGGAACATCCTCGTAAGTGGTTAAGGCTGTTGCCCGTAGTATTTCACCAGACCTGGGTATACCCAGATTCGCAAAATAGGAAATTAAGATGATCAAAAGGTTATTGCTCAATTTTGGTTGGTATCCCAAAGGTTTCAGTAAGTAGTTCCAGCGAATGGCTCTTGAAACATAAGCAATGACCCCCATGAGTATTGAAATGCCCACCCAAAACAAATCGGCTTCCTTTATATGGTAGATAATTTGCTCCCGATCTGCCTCTGAGGTCGAATTGTACCAGTACCAAACCAAAAAAACTCCCAATGCGATTGGGAGTATGGTTTTTAAGCTCTTTTTTAGGGATGCGGTCAAAAAATCAGTTTAACAGGTTTGTCTCTTCATTCGGGAAAACCAAGGCTGGTTTGAATTTTTTGGCCTCTTCGATATCCATTCTGGCATAAGTGATCAATATCAGGATATCGCCAACGGCCACTTTACGGGCTGCCGCACCGTTCAGGGTAAGTTCACCACTACCCCTTGGTCCGGGAATGACATAGGTTTCCAATCTTTCGCCATTATTGTTGTTCACAATCTGCACTTTTTCACCTTGGATAATGTTTGCAGCATCCATCAAATCCTCATCTATGGTAATACTACCAATATAGTTAAGGTCTGCACCGGTAACTTTTACACGATGTATTTTAGATTTTACAACTTCTATTTGCATGGGACAAAGTTAATCAATTAAGGGCTATGTTGTCTATGAGCCGGACTCCTTCCGTATAAACGGCAATAAATGCCCTATATTTTTTGTTTTTTTGTTTTTTTACTACTGGTTTCAAAGTGTCTGCCTGGGCAATCGCTATATATTCCAATTCTAGTTCTGGGTGTTCTTCAAATTGTTTGGTCACCCACTCCGTAACATATACAGCACTTTCCGTGCCAAATTTCTTTTTGGCAGTTGTTAAAGTCCTATAAATGAAGGAGGCTTCTTTCCTCATATTTTCGGTCAATCTTTCGTTTCGGGAACTGAAGGCCAATCCGTTTTCTTCCCGCACTATTGGGCAACCGACTATTTCTACGGGAATATGCCGGATTTCTGTCAGTTTTTTAATGATTTGAAGTTGTTGGTAATCCTTTTCCCCAAAATAGGCCCTTGTGGGTTTGACCAAGGTCAATAGGGCTTCAACGATGGTGCCCACACCATCAAAATGCCCTTCTCTAAAAGCTCCTTCCATTACTTTGTCCAGACCATCGAAATCGTAAGTCGTCGATGTCACATTTTCCGCATACATTTCCTGTATGTTCGGTGCAAAGACAATGATATGGTTTGCGATTTTTTCTAGAATATCCAAATCGGCTGTCAACGTCTGTGGATAATTTTCAAGGTCTTCAGGATTGTTAAACTGCGTGGGGTTCACAAAAATACTCACGACAACAACGGAATTTTCTTGCACTGCCCGTTCAACTAAGGCCGCATGGCCTATATGCAAGGCCCCCATGGTCGGCACGAGACCTAGACTATCGTTTTTTTTCAACGAAGAAAGGTGGTCCTTTAGTTCTTTTCTGGTATTGATCAGCAACATAGGTTACATTTAAAAGGGAGCAAACTTACTATAAATACTGCTAATCTGCATAATTTTTGTAATTTTGCATCAATCTTTTCAAGATAAATAAAATATTGCTTTTATGAATGGTAAAAAGATATTGTTTGTATCTTCTGAATTAGTCCCCTACCTTCCAGAGAACGAAGTATCCTTAATGTCATACGAAACCCCAAGAATGGTCAACAGCAATGGCGGCCAAATTCGGATTTTTATGCCAAGGTATGGAAACATCAATGAACGTAGGCATCAACTGCACGAAGTCATTCGTCTATCAGGGATGAATCTTGTCATTAATGATATGGATATGCCTTTGATCATAAAAGTGGCCTCTATACCAAAAGAGCGTATACAGGTGTACTTTATCGACAATGAAGAATATTTCAAAAGAAAGGCAACCTTTACCGATACTGAAGGTAACCTTTTCGAGGACAATGACCAACGAGCCATTTTCTTTGCAAAGGGTGTGGTTGAAACAGTCAAAAAATTGAATTGGTCCCCAGATATCATTCATGTACATGGGTGGTTGGCTTCCCTTTTGCCCTTATATTTGAAAAAATACTATGCCGATGAGCCATTGTTCGGGGATAGTAAGATCGTTACCTCGGTCTATGGAAAGGGTTATGAGGGCGAGCTCGACAAGGACATGATTCATAAGATTGCCTTTGATGGCGTTTCAGAGGATAGTATAAGCGTCTTGAAAACTCCTAACTATAATAATTTGTTAAAAGTTGCTGTAGATTATTCCGATGCTGTTATTTTAGCTGCGGAAGAAATTCCAGAAGAATTAATAAACTATATATCCAACCTAGAAAAACCCGTGTTGCCTTATGTTCCTTTACAAGGTTTTGAAGAAGCATATGCCAATTTCTATAACACTGAAGTTTTAAAATAATCTAAATGAGTTTTTTTAAGCGATTTAAATTTCCTGCGCTGACGGGTGTTTTGTGTGTTCTTTTGTTTGTTTCCTGTGAAGAAGAGGTTACAACCTTAGGGTCGGAAGTTATTGGAGGTAAGGCTTTTACATCGAATAAGGCTGTTTTTGATGTGTTTGCATATAACAAAAAGCTAAAGGCGTTACGTACAAATAGATTACCGGTGTACCAATTGGGTGTTTTCAATGACCCCATTTATGGGAAGACCGAAGCAAGGATTACGACACAGTTGCTTCTGTCTCGTAGCAATCCTTCCTTTGGACTATTTAACCAAGAGATAGAGGATCAATCCGGTACCGATTCCAGTGTGATTACCATACCTGAAAATGAAACTGTTGATTCCGTTTATTTATATATTCCCTATTTAAAGAATCCGAAAGGCGACCTTGATAATGATGGCGTGGCGGATGCTTTCGATGTCGACCCGGAAGATGCGACTAGTGATACTGATGGGGATGGTTTAACGGATGCCCAGGAGAAGTTGGCAGGGACCGATCCATTGAATCGTGATTCTGACGGGGATGGTATCAACGATGCGGATGATGATTCAACCCAATCGAACAATTATGCACAAAGGGTTGATATCGATAGTGTTTATGTCAATGGTGGTAATTATGATGACAATGTGGAAACCTCTTTTAATTTAAAGGTAGAGCGATCAACCTATTTTTTAAGGGATTTAGATCCCAATGCTGATTTTCAGGAATCACAGGAGTATTATTCTTCCCAACAATTTTCACCAAATTTTGTTTCCGATGTGCTTTATGATGGGGAATATGTGATTGATGATGAGCAGTTCTTGTTGAAGCGACAGGATGATGAGAGTACTGATGATGATGAGTCGGAATTGTTCAATAAGTTAGATCCGGGAATCCGGGTGCCGCTTGATAAAACGTTTTTCCAGGAATACATTCTCGACAAGGAAGGGGAAACTGAGCTTTTAAGTCAGTCTAATTTCAATGATTATATCAGGGGCTTGCATTTGTCTATTGCATCCGGTTCGCAGGATGTGATGTTGTTGTTGGATTTAAGTGGGGCTTCGGTAACTATGTATTATCATTACAATAAAATCGATACGAACAGCACTACGGATGACACTTCGGATGATGAAGAAATACTAGAGCAGGCCGAGTTTGTGTTTAATCTGACGAGTCAGACTGCCAATTGGAATATGGTAAACACTTTTGATAGTGAACCCTATCCTGTTGAAATAGCCAATGCCTTGGATACTGGTGGGAATGCCCAAAGAATCTATGTCAAAGGTGGGGCTGGAACCTATGCCGAGTTAAAATTATTCGCGGAGGCAGCGGCGGATGCCCAGGAATTGATCGAACAAATCCAAAGTAACAATTGGATTATCAATGAGGCCAATTTGGTGTTTTATGTAGATCAAGAGGCCATAGCTGTACCGGGTGGTGTGGTTGAGCCACCGAGATTGTATTTGTATAATCTGGATGAGCAAGAGCCATTGATCAACATCAGTACGGAACAGAGTGATACAGGATCTTTGCCTTTGTTTGGTAGTTATCTTAATTATGATGGTGTTATTGAGAAATCATCCGATGATATTGGAGAGAAATATACCATAAGGATAACGGATTATATCAATGATATAATCATTAGGGATGAGGCCAATGCTACTTTAGGGTTGACAATTACTCCCGATATAAATCTAACCGTATTGAATGTGTTTGGTAATGCCGTCCTTGAAGATGGTGAAAAGGATTTGCCTGCAGTATCCGCCTTAACTCCTTTAGGTACTGTGCTCCACGGAGCTACCGAAGATAATGGGGCGAAAAGATTGAAACTCGAAATATTCTATACCGAAACAAACCAATAGTAATACACCTTCCCCCGAGTTATAATTTTCAAAATTTTTGTAGTGGTAATATACCACTTACAGAGTATTAGCGTTTTACATCTAACTTTGAAAGGATTTTTCGTCCTTAAGGGTATATTTGTAAAAATTCAGTTAAAACCATTCAACTAAAAAAAATAATATGTGTGGAATTGTAGGGTATATTGGACACAGGGACGCCTATCCCATCATAATTAAAGGACTTCAACGCTTGGAATACCGAGGTTATGATAGTGCGGGGGTTGCTTTGTTCGATGGTAACGACATTAATCTTTCAAAGACCAAAGGCAAGGTTGAGGATTTAAAAAATAAATGCAAATCCTCGATTTCGTTGGAAGGTAAGTTGGGAATTGGCCATACACGTTGGGCTACCCATGGTGTTCCAAACGATGTCAATTCACATCCACATTATTCCAATTCAGGTGACTTGGTGATTATCCATAACGGGATCATTGAAAATTATGAGTCCTTAAAGAAAGAATTGATAAATAGGGGGTATTCATTTACATCAGACACAGATACGGAAGTATTGGTGAATTTAATTGAGGAGGTACAAAAATCGGAAGGGGTTTTATTGGGTAAAGCTGTTCAAATAGCTTTGAACCAAGCAGTTGGTGCCTATGCCATCGCTGTTTTCGATAAGAAAAAACCCGATGAGATTGTTGTGGCGAAATTAGGTAGTCCATTAGCCATAGGTATTGGTGAGAATGAGTTTTTTATTGCTTCCGATGCCTCACCCTTTATCGAGTTCACGAATAATGCGGTTTATCTAGAGGATGAGGAGATGGCCATTATTCGTCTTGGCAAGGAGATTAAATTGAGAAAAATAAAGGATGATGCCATTGCCTATCCGAATATTCTGGAACTTCAAATGAATTTGGAGGAAATTGAAAAAGGAGGGTATGAACACTTTATGCTCAAAGAGATTTATGAGCAGCCCAGGGCCATTATGGATACTTATCGTGGTCGACTATTGGCAGACCAAGGTTTGATAAAAATGGCGGGTATTGATCAACATTTGGAAAAATTTCTCAATGCCAATAGGATTATCATTGTTGCTTGTGGTACTTCTTGGCATGCGGGATTGGTAGCAGAGTACATTTTTGAGGACTTGGCCAGGATACCTGTTGAAGTTGAATATGCTTCGGAATTCAGATATAGGAATCCCGTGATTACGGAAAAGGATGTTCTGATAGCGATATCCCAATCAGGGGAAACGGCCGATACTTTGGCGGCTATCAAATTAGCTAAGGAGAAAGGGGCTTTTGTTTTTGGGGTTTGTAATGTGGTTGGTTCCTCTATTTCAAGGGAGACCCATGCAGGAGCATATACCCATGCAGGACCTGAGATTGGGGTTGCCTCAACCAAGGCTTTTACGACACAAATAACAGTATTGACATTGTTGGCCTTAAAATTGGCGAAGGAAAAAGGAGAATTTTCAGCATCCCGATTCCATGAATATTTAACCGAATTGGAAACGATTCCGGCGAAAGTGGAAAAAGCTCTAGAGGCCAATCCGTTGGTTGAGATAATCGCCGACGTTTATAAGGATTCCCCGAATTGTCTTTATTTAGGGAGAGGGTACAATTTTCCCGTAGCCCTTGAGGGAGCCTTGAAATTAAAGGAAATCAGTTACATTCATGCGGAAGGATATCCAGCCGCTGAAATGAAGCATGGCCCGATAGCCTTGATAGATGAACAAATGCCGGTGATTGTTATTGCGACCAAAAAAGGACACTATGAAAAAGTAGTAAGCAATGTGCAAGAGATCAAATCACGAAAAGGTAAGATCATTGCAGTAGTGACGCAAGGTGATACACAGGTTACCCAACTTGCCGATCATGTTATCGAAGTACCTGAAACATTTGAGAGCTTAACTCCGTTATTGACAACCATTCCATTACAATTGTTATCGTATCATATTGCGGTGATGAGGGGTTGTAATGTAGACCAACCACGAAATTTAGCAAAATCTGTTACGGTGGAATAAGGGAAATAGCTTATAATAGTAAAGAAAAGGCCATGATCGATATCATGGCCTTTTTTGTTGAAATGTTATAGATTGTGCAATATTAGGGTCATTTTATTAGGAAAAAAGTACTATGCGCGCATAATTTTATGGGTTTTTCATTTTTCAATATGAAAAAATCTGTATATTGGCAACAAACTAATTTAACTTATAACTATAATGAGAGCGATACTTTTTTTATCCTTAATGATGTTGGGTGCCCTAGGGTTTTCCCAAACAACAACTTCAGGAACTGTTGTTGACCACAACAATGAACCTGTACCAGGGGCTAATGTGATTATTGTCGGTAAGGCAGTAGGAGCAGTATCGGATTTTGATGGTAATTTTACTTTGAAAACTTCTGAAACTCCCCCATTTCAATTAAAAATTTCTAGCATTGGTTACACCGATACCACGGTGGATGTGACTTCGAATAATGAGAAAATCACAATTGTACTCGATGAGTCACATACCATGCTTGATGAAATCGTTATTTCTGCATCCAGAACACCGGAGCGGTTGTTTGAATCACCTGTTTCCGTAGAGCGTTTTGGCTTAAAGGAAATACAGAATACAACTTCAGCATCCTTTTATGGTGGACTCGAAAATTTAAAGGGAGTAGACGTCAATACCAACAGTTTAACTTTTCAATCCATTAATACCCGTGGTTTTGCAAGTTTTGCCAATACCCGATTTATGCAATTGGTTGACGGCATGGATAATTCTTCGCCGGCATTGAATTTTGTACTTGGTAATCTAGTTGGTATGAACGATTTGGATGTGCAAAGTGTTGAGATATTGCCTGGTGCTTCCTCTGCTCTTTATGGGGCGAATGCATTCAATGGTATTCTTTTTATGCGAAGTAAAAGTCCTTTTGATTTTCAGGGAATCAGTTCGTATTTGAAAACGGGGATAACGTCCCAAGAAGCTGCCGGTGATAATGAGTATTATGATATTGGTATTCGTGCTGCCCATGCATTTAGTGATAAATTGGCGGTTAAGGCGAGTTTTTCCTTTATGGAAGGCACCGATTGGTATGCCGTAAGTGAGGAGGATTTGACTAATCCAGGTTTTACCAGGACTGATCCGGCTTATGATGGTTTGAATATATATGGGGATGAGGTGTCTACGGTTTTGAACTTTGATACCTTGGCAGGTCTTCCACCGGGTACTGTTGGCTCGGCTTTGGTGTCGAGAACCGGTTATTCCGAACGCGATTTGAACAGTTATGACGCTCAGAGTGTTAAGTTTGATGGTGCCATTCACTATCGTCCCTTTGCTGATGATTTCGAAATCATTTATAACGGTAGGGTAGGTCGTGGTTCTACCATATATCAGGGGGCCAATCGGTATTATATTGATGGTTTTTCCTTACAGCAACATAAACTGGAATTTAAGAATAACAACTTCTTTATTAGAGGATATATTACGGCTGAGAATGCAGGTGATTCTTATGACACAAGATTTGCAGGTATAAATGTAAACAGAAGATGGAAAGGGGATACCGAATGGTTCACGGATTATGCGACAACTTTTATAGGTGCAAAGCTCGGAGTGGGTACTGGCGTTCAGCTTGATGATGCTTCGGCACATGCAGCTGCAAGGGCGGCAGCGGATACGGGTAGATTGATCCCTGGAACTCCTGAATTTGAAGCTACTTTTAATTCGGTAATCTCCGATGGGGATTTAACAACAGGTGCACGTTTTATAGACAACACCAAACTCCGTCATGTAGATGCCAATTACAATTTCAGCCATTTGACGGAAGATTTTGCCGATATTCAAGTTGGTGGTTCTTATAGGGAATACGAATTGAATTCCCAAGGAACTATTTTTACAGATATGGATGGTGCAATTCCTTATGCGGAATATGGATTGTATACGCAACTCCAGAAAAAATTCATGGATGAACGTATCAAGTTCACCGGTTCGGTCCGTTATGACAAAAATGAACTTTTTGACGGATTTGTTTCCCCTAGGGCTTCATTGACTTATACGGTTGGGGAAAATAGAAACCATAATTTCAGGGGGTCCTTCCAAACAGGTTTTAGAAATCCAACAACACAAGATCTTTATATTGGATTGAACGCCGGTCGTGCATTATTGGTCGGCGCTGCAGAGGATAATTTGGATCGTTATGTGGTTGATGTTCCGTTATCGACCAATGGTGCTGCTCTTGTAGGGTCAAGCACGGTAACTATGACAGGTAGGGATGCTTATGAAAATGCATATTCCGCGACCTCGGTAGAACAGGGTGCTCCCGCAGCCGTGAATACACCCTTGGTGAAACCGGAAAAAGTGACGGCTTTGGAACTTGGATATAGGGGTCAGTTGGGACAAGTGGTCATCGATATTAGTGGTTATTACAATGATTACCAAGATTTTATTTCCCAAAAAATTGTATTAGCCCCTAAATATGGTGAGGCAGGTGATGGAGGTCTATCGTTATTGGCACTTCAGAATGGCGATTATCAACCTTTTAATGTGTATACCAATTCATTGGCCGATATCACTTCTTATGGAGTTACCGCCGGACTAGAAGCCCAAGTATTCGGTAATTTTGATTTCGGGGTCAATTATACGTTTTCCGATTTCGATTTTGATGAAACGTCCGATCCAGACTTTCAACCACAGTTCAATACACCAAAGCACAAGGTAAAGGCCTCTTTTGGCAATTCGGAGTTGTTTGAGAATTTCGGGTTTAACATCAATTACAGATGGACCGATGGATACCTTTGGGAGAATTCATTTGCCACAGGGGATATCCCTTCGTTCAGTGTGTTGGATGCGCAGGTCAATTACAGCGTGCCAAGCATTAAATCGATATTTAAATTGGGGGCTTCGAACCTCTTGGGTGAAGAGTATGTTACTGCTGTAGGTACAGGTTATATTGGATCCCAGTTTTATCTGTCATGGACGATAAACAATTAAATTAAAACAAGTTAACTAGTGATAAAGACGCTTAAATAGGCGTCTTTTCGCTTTTTGAAAAAAGGCAAGAAAAGCATTTCAATTTAAAATTGAAAAACATATCTTTGCAGCCTTTAGTGCAAGAAATAGAGACCTGTAAGGTCTAGAAACCAAAAACATAAATACGTTAGTAATGTCGAAAGTTACAGGTAAAGTTTCCCAGATCATTGGGCCAGTTGTGGATGTTGAATTTCAATCAGAATCAGATCTTCCAAAAATCTATGATTCACTTGAAATCATCAACAAAGATGGTTCAATCTTGGTTTTGGAAGTACAATCCCACATTGGGGAAAACACAGTTAGGACCATTTCTATGGATTCTACCGATGGTTTAAGCCGGGGAGTTGAGGTTGTTGCTACAGGAAACGCCATACAAATGCCGATAGGTGGTGACATTTACGGGCGTTTGTTCAATGTAATCGGTGATGCTATTGATGGTATCGGTAATTTACCTAAAACAGGTAAAGACGGTTTACCAATTCACCGTGAAGCACCAAAATTCGAAGATCTTTCCACTTCTACGGAAGTACTTTTTACAGGTATCAAGGTAATTGATTTGATTGAGCCTTATGCAAAGGGAGGAAAGATTGGATTGTTCGGTGGTGCAGGTGTTGGAAAAACAGTATTGATTCAGGAATTGATCAATAACATCGCAAAAGGACATGGTGGACTTTCAGTTTTCGCTGGGGTAGGGGAACGTACCCGTGAAGGGAACGATTTGCTTCGTGAGATGTTGGAATCAGGTATTATAAAATATGGTGATGACTTTTTGCATTCTATGGAAGAAGGCGGATGGGATTTATCAAAAGTAGATAAGAAAGCAATGAAGGAGTCCAAAGCGACCTTCGTTTTCGGACAAATGAACGAACCTCCTGGAGCACGTGCGCGTGTGGCACTTTCAGGATTGACCATTGCAGAGTATTTCCGTGATGGGGCAGGGGAAGGTCAAGGAAAAGACGTTTTGTTCTTCGTTGATAATATCTTCCGTTTTACACAAGCGGGTTCAGAGGTGTCGGCACTATTGGGCCGTATGCCATCTGCGGTAGGGTATCAACCTACTTTGGCAACCGAAATGGGTGCCATGCAAGAACGTATTACATCAACAAAAAGAGGTTCCATTACTTCAGTACAGGCGGTTTACGTGCCTGCGGATGATTTAACGGATCCAGCACCAGCAACAACATTTGCCCACTTGGATGCAACTACGGTACTTTCCCGTAAAATTGCTGAGTTGGGTATTTATCCTGCTGTGGATCCATTGGATTCGACATCAAGGATTTTGACAGCGGATATTTTGGGTAACGACCATTATGCCTGTGCACAAAGGGTAAAAGAGCTATTGCAACGCTATAAAGAGCTTCAGGATATTATCGCCATCTTAGGTATGGAAGAATTGTCAGAGGAAGATAAATTGGCCGTTGGTAGGGCAAGACGTGTACAACGTTTCCTTTCACAACCTTTCCATGTAGCGGAGCAGTTTACAGGTATCCCAGGTGTTTTAGTGGATATTAAAGAAACCATTAAAGGATTTAATATGATTATGGACGGTGAATTGGATCACTTGCCAGAATCTGCCTTTAACCTTAAAGGTACTATCGAAGAAGCTATTGAAGCTGGTGAGAAAATGTTGGCTGAAGCATAAATTAGTAGGCAGTGATCGGTTTACAGTTGGCATTAAGCTACTGAATACTGAATACTGAATGCTGAATATTGAAAAACTATGTATTTAGAAATTGTATCCCCAGAAGCTACCTTATTTGCAGGCGAAGTAAATTCGGTTACGGTCCCGGGTATTAACGGGGAATTTCAAATGTTGAAAGATCACGCCCCTGTAGTTTCGTTATTGCAACAAGGTAATGTTGTTGTAGATGGCACTATTACCATAGCGGAGGAGTATCAAAATAAATTCACACAAAACGCCAAAGGCAAGACGGTATTGGGCATTTCCAGTGGTACTGTTGAAATGAAGGATAATAAAGTCATTGTTTTAGCGGATTGAACATGAATAACGAATATATAAAGCCCTGACCATTCTGTCAGGGCTTTTTTTATAGCATATATTCCCGTGGATTGGTCCAGATGCCAAAAACATGGAAAAAAATGAATCTTCAATAGGAAGTAACACAAGCTATTCTAAATGGATTTTATAGGAAAGCGATATAGCGATTATAATTCTTTTGTAAAATTGCATTTTGGGGAACGGGTGCAAAAAATCTCCTTGGATGTTGGTTTCTCATGCCCAAATCGGGATGGTTCCAAGGGATATGGTGGTTGTACCTATTGTAACAACAATACCTTTAATCCGGATTATTGCGAACCCCAAAAAAGTATTGCGGCCCAATTGCAGGAAGGAATCGAGTTCTTTGCCAAACGTGGTAGGAACAAGAAATTCCTCGCTTATTTTCAGGCCTACACGAACACCTATTCAGATATAGAATCCCTTAAGGCCATGTACGAGGAGGCCTTAAATGTCCCTAAGGTGGCTGGTTTGGTCATCGGTACACGCCCCGATTGTATATCGGATGAAGTTATAGCCTATTTGGAAGAATTGTCGAAGGACTACTTTATTTCGTTGGATTTTGGGGTGGAAAGCACCAATGAAAAAACACTTTTGGATATCAATCGATGCCATACCTTTAGTGATACCATAGCAACGTTTGAAAAGTGCAAGGACAAGGGGTTTCATCTAGGGGCGCATATCATCATGGGATTGCCCGGGGAATCCAAAAACGATTTAATGCAGCATGCCGTGAAATTGTCCAAATTACCCATTGATACCTTGAAAATACATCATTTACAGATTGTAAGGAACTCCGTAATGGCAGTGCAGTATAAACGGAACCCTGAAAATTTCGACTTATTTACCTTGGAGGCCTATTTGGATTTTGTTACGGAATTTATAGGGTATTTACGGCCCGATATTATAATTGAACGCTTTATTAGTGAGGCCCCGAAAGATTTGTTGGTCGCCCCAAAATGGGGAGGTATCCGAAAACAGGAAATATTGGATAGGATCGACCAAAAATTAAAGGCCAAAAACACTTGGCAGGGAAAATATTATAAACCCGAAAAGGTCATAAGCCTTGGGTCTTAAAGAGAATGCCATCTTCGAGTAGACACGAGGATAATACCTTGAGTCCATTTAGTTGGAGTCTTTTTCTAGTTTCTGTACGGGCGTGATGCTGGTGCCCATCCAGTTTTTATTTACGGTTACTTCCGATATAATTTTATCATGGCCTAATAATATTTCCTCATTATTAATTCCCCCTTTGCCTGCACTGAGTGCAGTCGAAGTGAAGGGGGTGCCCACAGGGCGGGGGATGTGGTAAACCCATCACCCATCCTGCACAATCCTACCTTATGTAGGATCTTTACAATAGTCCACCCCCTTACCTAATGATGATCTTTCTCAGTGAGTTCCCGTAAGGTGTTTCGAGCAGTACGGCATATACGCCCGAAGGCAGTCCCGAGATATCGAAGGGGATGCTATAGGCGGTCTGTCCCTGTCCTTTTTCGGATGCCATCAGGGCATTGTTGGCCAGGCTAAACACTTTTATACTGATATTGCCACGTTCGGTGAGATTTACGTCAGCGGTGAACCTACCATCGGTGGGGTTGGGATAGACCAAGAAATCCTCGACCAGGCGTTGGCCGTTTTTGTTATCGTCCTCTTTGATCGTGGGGTCATTGGCGACCACGATGATGGTTTTGGTCTGTTCCGCCATGCATTGGCCTATCTTGGTAATGATGCCCACTTGATATTCCCCGGCCTCAGCGAATACGATCTCGGCCTCGTCGCTATCCTGTAGAAGTACTTGGGCTCCTTCGGGCAGGACCCATTCGGTGGTTTCGGGAAGGGGATAGCTGATGTCCACAAGAACGGCGGTTTCCCCAACAAAAACCTGACTGGACACTGCAAGTTCAGCGGATATCTCGGAGGTACTCTTATCGATGGAGATACTACCGGTGGCGGTACACCCTGTAGCGGATTGCACGGTAACCGTATAGTCACCTTTTTCATTCACTGTTATATATGGTTCCGCACTTATAAACCCATTATCGGAATACCAGGAATAGGTTGCGGTGGCATCTTCCACCGTTGCATCGAGGAACAGTTCCTGTTCGGCACAGAGTACGCGGTCATCCCCTAGGTCAACGTTCAGGGGCAATGGATTTTCCAAGATGTACGTTCTTTCTATGGTACCGTTGGGCAGTCCGGTAATGGTTACCGAATATTCCCCAGCAGGCAAGTTGGCAATACTATTGGTGGTTTCCCCTGTGGACCATGAATAGCCGTAATTGCCATTGCCTTGATTGACAAGCAAGGAGATACTCCCGTTGGATTCCCCTGAACATATCGGTTGCACTAGGGTCTCCTCAACGATATCGGGTTCGGTGATCTGGTAGGTCCCGGTCAAGGAACAACCATTATCATCCGTGATCAGTACGGTATAGGCATCTGCCGTCAGGTTTAATAACTCCGGCGTGTTCCCAATGTTCGCCCCGTCGGAGGCCCTTGACCAGGATATGTTGTAGGCGGGTTGTCCGCCACTTATTTCAAGGAGGATACGACCATCCTGGGCTTGATATTCGGAGGCATCGGTCAAGGTGACATTGCTGATCTCAAGGGGATTGTCCGGTGCGGATATGGTAATGGTCCTATCGGTGGAACAGCTGTTGGCATCCACCACTTCGATAGTATATTCGCCATTGGCTACATTGGTGATGTCTTCCGTATTGGCCCCATTGTTCCAATAGAATTCATAGGGCGTCGTACCCCCACTGACCGAAATGTCGATGGCCCCGGTCTCCTCACCGTTGCACATTACATTTGTAATATTCTCCAAGGTTATCTTCAAGAGGTCCGGTTCTGTCAATGTAATGGGATCGGAATCCTTGATGATCCCATTGGCATCCGTTACCCTCACGAAATAGGTACCTGCGGTCAGGCCACCTATGATCTCACTGGTTTCGGGAAGAAGGTCATTGGATCCATCGGTGGTATCGAACCATTCAAGCGAATAGGGGAATACCCCGCCTTGAACGGTAGCCGTGATCTCGGCAAAATCGTTCCCGTTACATTCCAGGAAAACGGTCTGTGCCAGGGACACTAAAAGTTCCCCAGGTTCGGTAATGGTGAAATCCTGTGTAAAATAACAACCTGTGGTCAGGTCGCCATTGAAATTGTCATCGGTAATCACAAGGGTATAGGTACCCCCTGGAAGGTCCGCGATATCATCACTGTTGTCCGTAGGAGGGGTAAATCCGGCAGGCCCCG
Source organism: Maribacter polysiphoniae (assembly GCF_003148665.1). Lineage (GTDB taxonomy): Bacteria > Bacteroidota > Bacteroidia > Flavobacteriales > Flavobacteriaceae > Maribacter_A > Maribacter_A polysiphoniae. The sequence continues at coordinate 619,629 of NZ_QGGQ01000001.1, forward strand.
TCCACGTATAGGTCAATGCACCGGTGCCCCCAAAGGCGGTAATGCTTATGGCCCCATCGGTGGCATTTGCCGCGGACAAGGATTGTTGTAGGTCAAGGGTAATGGCAATGGGTTGGGGTTCGGTAATGGTGAAATCGACGTCCACGGTACATAGATTGGCATCTTGTACCCTAACGGTATGGTTACCTGCTTCCAAACCGGGGAAGGAATTGCCGTTCTGATAGTTGATTCCCCCATCGATGGAATAGTTGTAACCGGGTGTTCCCCCATCGGGGGTTATCACTACACCGCCATCTTCCGCACCAAAGCAGGTGACATCCGTAGTGAACGCCTGGGCGGTGAGTTGGGTGGGTTCGGTAAGGGTTACCGATTTGGTTACCGAAGGGTTACTGGTCTCATCACTAACGGTAAGGGAATATGTACCTGGTCCAAGATTTGTTAAGTCAGGTCCCGTTTGACCATTAATGATAGATCCATCTTTTTCCCATACATAATCAATGGTGCCTGTGCCTTGAGCGGCGGAGTTAATAGCCCCGTCATTAGCCCCAGAACAACTGATATTTGTCGGATTCAGGTCGGGAAGGTTCAATGGTCCCGGTTCTGAAACAAAAAAAGTTTGGGTAAGATAACAACCATCAATTGCCCCCTGATTGCCTGGGGAGGTGATCTCTACCGTATAATTACCCGATGTTAACGCATCGATATCCTTTGTGGTCCTTGGGATTGTAATTCCAGGCCCTGTCCAACTGTAGGTATAAGGCGTTGCCCCCCCCGATACATCTATACTTATTTGGCCATCAGTGGCACCAGAAAAAGTTGCTGGGGTTACAAGGAAATCATCGATTTGAATCAAATCGGGTTCAATGATCTCTATTGTATCAGGAAGGTTATAAGTACATCCATTTTGGTCTATAATAGTTGCGGAATACGTACCGCTTGCAAGATTTTCAAACAAAGGGCTATTCTGTAATGGTCTACCGGTTATTTGATATTGTAAGCCTCCCGTTCCGCCGTTGGCACTGATCGTTATGGTTCCATCGGAATTTCCAAAGCATGATATTGGGGTTGAAATCGCTGTAGCATTTAAGGCTGCCAAAGGTCCGGCGATTTCTAAGGAGCCACTTGAAATTGGGCCGGCGTTGGAGGCATCATTTATGGTAAAAGAATAGTTGCCCACATTTATATTTTCTAAGAAGTCTTCTTCTCCTCGTTTGAGTTCAATACCTGTATCAACATTGTACCAAACAAACTCAAATGGGGGGGTGCCTGTGTAATTGGCGGTTATTCTACCCGTACTTTCACCAAAACACAAAATTGGATCTACAGTAGCTTCTGGCGTACCTAAACTTAAGGGACCTGGTTCGTCTATGAAAATAGTGTTTTCCAGTGTAGCGGTGCACCCCGAGCCATTGGTTTCCGAAACAATAACTTGATAATTTCCTGTTGGGAACCCTTCGAATTCATTGGCAGTAGCACCGTTTATCGGGGAGAAGGCACTTCCATCTTTATACCAAGCGTAGGTATAGTTGCCAGACCCTCCTGTTATGTTCAAAGTTATCGTTCCTTCATCACCACCATTAGTTGTAGCATCTGTTGAAGAGGCGGAAACCAAGAAATAATCATCAGGTTCATCAATAAAAATAGGGCCACCCGAAACACTACAATTACCATCAAATACTTCATAGGTGTGATTACCATATGAAAGTGTATTGTTGTCTTGAGGCCCTGGAGTAAGGGACCCGTCCCAAAACACCTCATAATTTCCGGTACCGCCCGATATATCGAGGGCTATTCGCCCATTATTCTCCCCTTTACACTCAATATCCGTGTTGTCGGAAATTGTTACTGTAAGAACATTTGTGATAGGATTTCCTGTATTGCGGTCTACATAATCAAGGTTATAGGTTGTTGTTGCTGTATTAAAGGCATCGTCCGTGACCTGTACCGAATATGAACCTGCCCCTGCGTTTATTGTATTTGTATTGCCCGATAGTGGTGTACCTGTATCTATGTCCCCTTTGAACCACATATAAGAGAAACCCGTACCAGACCCATTCGTCGGGTTTGCCCTAAGTTGCGCAGTATCACCCTCACAGTTGATCTCGCCAATAGGGGAAATACTTACTAATAGAGGAGGAAAGGGCTCTAGGGTTATGGTTATGAGATCGGTATTACAACCTATGGCATCGGTTGCAAAAACAGTATATACCCCATACCCTAAGTTTTCCAGTCTGTTGGATGTTTGGGGTAGGGCAACATTGTCTTTTTTCCAATTGAAAGTGTATGTTGGATTGCCACCAGTTGCTGAAACCTCTATTGTACCAGCCCCATCTACGATTTGCTGAGTATAATCAGTTGTTAGCATTACGGGCCCACTAACTGGGTCTTCTAAAGTAATTGTTTTAGACACAAAACAATCTAGATTTCCTAGTTCTGCCACCTCGATTATATAAACTCCGGCACTCAAATTCGAAAAAGCAGGTGTAGTCTGTAGAATTGGGGCAAAGTTGTTGTCTGATGGTTTTTTTAAACTGTAGCGAAACATGCCAATACCTTGGGGTTCAATAGTAACAGAACCATCGTTCCCGTTTCTACAGAGGGGATCGACTATAATTTCGTTAAATAAAATCTCATTGGGCTCATCAATAGAAAAATCAGAACTAACCCCTTCAGCACTCCCGTCATCATACAGCCATTCTAGTCTATAAAGTCCATCTTCCAAACGAGTATTGGGGCTAAAGGTATAACTTCTATTATTGAAATCGCTGGAAGTAAGCGTTATTTGTGGACCTACCGATGAGTAATCCGTTGCCGTATCTTTTTTGTAAAGCCCGACAATGAGATTTTTGGTTGGTTCCAGCTCTTCTTTTAGTGTCATGTTTATGCTAGCATCGGTTGCACCATAACAACTGGGGTTGTTAACTAGAGGCGGATCTTGTTCCAGTTCTGGCGGACAGGGCACAAAGCTATATATGATTTCATCCGATGTATCATAATCGTTCACAGGGTTTTCTACATATTCTACCCAAACCTGGAATGGTTCATTATAAGGCACATTGGCCAGAGCTCCTGTTCTAGTCAATAATGCATGTGAGGAATGCTCTGCGTATTCTAAGACGGTAACTTCCGATCCATTATTCAATCTAGCTTTTAATCTGTATTTAAAATTCCAAATGGGATTTACGACAGCAACATTGACACCATTACAATCAATTTGATTTGAGCCTGGGTAAATTCTATCTCGTAAGTCTATTAAATTCTCAAGTTTTAAAATGGTTGATTCTCTAACAGTAACATTTACGCAGCCAAAAAATTCCGTAGGTGGAATATATGCACCATAATATGGAACATTTCGACTTTCATTACATGTTTCTGTCATCATGTTTATATAAAAATTGGATGAAATTGTCCAATCGGTCACCGAAAAAGGGTATTCTTTGACTTCATCCATAATTACTTGATTGCTTCCCATGGTTGTTCCCATATCAGTAGAACCAACACTAACTAAGGTCCTGGAGCCTGGATTTGTTTTAATAGAATATGACCCAAAACTAGTGCCATTTCTAGGCACATCAACGTCTAAATCAAATTCTACCTTATATCTTGTAGTTTGAGCATTTACAAAAGAGAATATTGAAGCTGAGAATAACAGGGCCAATAATAATCTTATAAATCTTATATTCGTTTTCATAGGCATCATCTTAATAAACAACCTCCGTTTCTTGCCATTCACTAACTGTACCATCTTCAAAAATAGCCTTTAGGCCATAGGTGTATATAGTATTAGGTGTCAGTTTGGCATCAATAAATCGGGTGCGATTACCTGTAAAGGTTTGGTATAGGGAGAACTCTGATTCGTTTTGTTTTTTGTACAGTAGAATTTCTACTATATTACTGGCTTTTAATCGCCAATTTAAATGAATTATTCTATTATCACGGTCTACAGTATTGTTAAAACCACTAATGGCCGTCTTGGTCTGTTCTCCTAAACTAATAATCGAGATTGGCGGGGATGGTTGACTTTCAAGACCGGTTTGGTCGATGGCGATAACGGTATAATGATACTTTGTATTTCCTGCAATTGTATCGTCCAAGTAGTCATTGGTGTTTAAATCCGTAATCTCAAAAATCTTTTCCCACTTAGTATTTTCTGATAGATTTTTTTTACGATAGATGACATGTTTTACGACGTCTTCCGAAATACTATTTATCCATGTTAATTGAATACCTTTTTCTTGTAATTCATAATTGGTGATAAGGGGATTCATTGGAGGTATTTTATCAGGTCTTTTCAGAGGCAAAACTTCAGAAGGTGCTGATGCGTTATACCTGTTATCTACGGCATCAATTTTATAATAAACGTTTTTGTTAAAGGATTTCAAATTGATGGTGTCTTTGTACAGGGTTTTCTGGATTTGGTACTTGTTCAAACGTGTAAACTCTTGATTCGGTCTGTTAGCGCGAAAAATTGTATATCCTTTTAAATCCAATTCCTCATTTTTGGCCCATGTTAGAGTAACAACTCCTGTTGAATCTATTTTTCCTGTCAGCTCTTTTGGTTGAGTAGGGGGTATGGAATCAATTGGTTGAATCATGCTAGGTGAAGAATCTATATAATCCCCGGCAATGCCTTTGGCCCTAATTTTAAAATAATTAATATCTTGAAGCTCACTATACTTGAATGTCCTAATATTGGGTTCTATGTTTTTTTTAATCTGGTTATAAGGGCCAATAGGTTTATCTGATCTTAAGATATCAAAACCGGTAAGTTTCCATGCCTCATCTTTTGCGAAATCCCATTTTAAAATTGCTTCCTTATCTGAAATAATTTCGCTCTCTTTTAATTCTGGAGCAACGAGCAATTTTTTATAAGCTATTATGGAAATGGTATCAGAGGGTTCGCTTATTTCATTAAAGATCGTTCTTCCTTTTATCCTATACCAATACTTCTTTTCATATACAGGGATACTATCGGTAAATGCTATACCACTAGATCGGGAATCCATTAATTTGGTTATTGGTGTGATGTTCAATTTCCTGAACGAAATACCATCATCAGATCGCTCAAGATCATAGGAGTTATAAAAATGGACTAGTGCGTCATATTCCCAAATTAGAACAAAGGCATCATTATAATAATATCCGGCAAAATCATATGGTTTAGGTAATTTAACTGGGTTTGATGTAGTGATGATTATACCTGTTTCTTTGGGTAGATTAGTACCCTCAGGGGCTGCAATTTTAATATTGTACATATATCTTGTATTCTCCTTAACGCTGAAGTCTGTAAAACCGAGTCCGGCATATTGTGCGGCAGTGTAGTCTTGGTCTATCGCGAACATTGAAAAAGCAAAACGTTGCTGTAGCTCAGAACTCTGATTAATAATTTGACTTACCTTGCCCTTATTTTGGGTATTGGTATCCAAAACAAAGTTTTCACCATAAATTGCTTGTGCTGCTACCCCGGCCATGTCATTCTTTTCTATGAGTTCTTGCCAATCGCTCAAGGGTCTGGGCTTAATTGGGCCACCTGAAAGAATCACCTCTTCAGGGGTGGTTACAGGGCTTCCGTTTTGTTCAAGGGTTATTCTTTCTACTAAATACCCGTATTCGTTGCCTAGTTTCCAAATATTTTTGTCATTGACCCCCCATCTTAGCATTATGGCATCATTGGTAGGTCTTGCCTGAATCACTAATTTCATTGTATTTGGAGTCTCATAGCTTATGCTATCTATTTGGGCATTTAAACCTGAAGCTACCCATAGAAAAAAGACAACTACTATATATTTTGATAAGTAAACCATTTTAGAACGCTTTTTCATAATCGATAGTTTCAGAGTTTCCAGTCGAGTTATTTGGTAAAATATAGCTGAACTCAACTTTATATGTGTCTTTTCTTGCAAATGGGAATCCAGTGAACATCAAGTATTTGTACTTTTCTCTTTTGTTGTCATCCACTCCAGGTTTGTATCGGTTTGAAATAGTATATTGTAAATGAATGTAATCCATATAATAAGTTATGGGCAATCGCCATCTGAATGGGAAAAGGGTTTTTAGCATGGGATGATTCGGTTGATTCGTGGCAAAAGTTCTATAGGTCTCTATTACAGACAGAGACCTTGTTGGAGGGACTCCCAGAATATCGGGGTTTCGATTTACACTTATATCTCTGTCAAGGGGATACTCTTGATATAGCAGAGGATAGATATCATCCGTATAATATTTATCTGTCATAAGGGCATTGTAATTGATCAATGGTTTGTTGGCTGTATAAACCGTACCACTTATGTCATTTATACCAAAGGGTTCATAATCCTTTGCATGTAAGGTTATTTTTCCAACATAAGCAATTGATTCTGTTGTACCAGGGTATTCATCTAAATCAGTTATCGTATAGTTAGTATTAATGCTGCGCATTTTCTGTTTAAACGTATTGTGCTTACTCGTTTTAAACGAAAAATTCAATCGGCTAATAAACGCTCCATTGGAGACACTGCCGGTAAGGGTATTGTTCGATATTTCCAAGTCTTCAGATATTTTTGTGAACTCCACCGTGGATAACACTTGATCTTCTTCTATATCACCTGGATTTAAAGTAACCAAGGCATAGGTATAGTTGGTTTCATTGTTTAAGTTGGGTATGGAGAAATTCAGCCTTTTTTCGGGAGCATTATAGCTAAAAGAAGCTTTGGTCTTATTACCGGATTCATCTATGAAATATAATTCATCACTAAAACCATTACCGAAAAGATATTGTTGTCCCTTGTCCAATTGTACAAAGCCAACATTCGATTCTTTTGGGAGCATATACTGTTGGTCCACTATAGGGTACATGAATTCGATATTTTTGTAAGGGATTTTCCTTGGGGCATCCCCGGTCGTGAAAGTAACTACCTTTTCTTCGATAACAGGGATCCCTTCACTGGTTACAGCCACCCAATTACCACTTATTTTTTCATCAAACGAAACCCGGACCAAAACAGTTATTTCCTGTTCTGGAGGAAGGATCTCATCGGTATTGTAAATAAGGATATCTTTCTCATTGTTATATTCAAAAGACCCTTGGAGTTCCGCTCCTTCAGTTTTAACTGATATTTCTTTTAGGCCAATGCGGTATGTTTTTCTTCCTTCATTATCCTCAAAAGGTATTTCACTATCGACCGGGGCATTGAAGGCCACTTGAATCGCATCGAAAACATCTACATTGGTTAGACCATCCCTAGGAGTAATATCAGAGATCATTACGATATCCTGTAAGCCGGTTTTTCCGATTATCTCACATTCTTCCCCAATAATTACTTTTAAGCGGGTATGGATTTTCACAACGCCAAGAACTTTTATATCTACACCGGCGTAACCTTTGATGAACCATGGGTTCGGTAATTGCGCTTGTGCCAAAACGGCAATACCCGCAGATAATATGGGTACTTTTTTCCTGATTCCGAATAGTTTGATCTGGGCTCCGATCTGGCCTTGTAAATAAGCGTACATTTGGCCGGTAGCATACCATCCATCCATACCAAGGGGGCCTTCTTTCCCTTTACAATGAGCATCCCCAAAATCGCGCATCATTAAATCAAATCCGGCACCTGCGGTCACATCGGCATATACAATGCCCCAATCAAAGCCCATTCCCAATTCAAATTTTGCACCAAAGGCATATCCTGTACCTCTCGCCAATTCTTGGTCAAAATTTCTTCCGAACAAAAGTTCATCTCCAGAAAGGTGTAAGAGATTAATAACATTCTGGGGAGGTGCGGCGGGATCGGGTAAAATGGTACCCGTCATAAAATACAGGTTAACACCGGCTTTAAATGGACCAATGGGAATATCGGCCAGCCCAAAGCGGTGGGTCGGGGTACCTACATAAATGTACCAGTCCTCTGGCGCATTGTAGTATTCAAGTCGACCCAAAAGGTTCTTTTCACCTTCCCCCCTAATGGTTCCTGCATTGAGGTATACGTCAAGAAGGCCCCAATAGGCCCTATTTCTGAAATCTAGATCAATGGCAACCTGGGCGGCAAAGAGTTCTTCGCCTGTCAATAGTTCAGGGAAAACGTTATCAGCGAAATACTTTAGGCCTTCTTTATCGATGGAGAGTTCATGAAAATTAGATAAGGAACTTTCCTTTGATGCAACGGTTTGTTGCATTTCATCTACGGTGCCGAAAGGGGTTTGGGGGTTGCTACCCTCACTTTTACCTTGTATGAGCATGGCTGCACCATAAAAACCGACCCTACTTACACCGCCACCAGCCGACTGTGAATTAAATGCTATTTCAATACCTGCCAATGCGGTAAAGGAAGCTCCGTTTTTAACTTCGAACGCCCCCAAGGCCTTAAAGCCTATGGAGGTATTGATATCAGGTTGATAATTGATGCCCGACAAGGATGTTGTCTCTTCATTCATACCGGCCTTGCGCATATGATGATAGACCCCACCGCCAATATCGAAAATGGTGAAGTTCTTATTATTGTCCTTAGTAGGTCGTCCGTGACCATCTACGAACCAATAACGGTAGTCGTCCGTGGCACCAAAGAGCCCTCTGGCACCCACCTCAATACCTAAATCTTCCGCATATAATTGCAGATCACCGGCAAAACCTTTACCGTAGACAGGGTTGTCCTTAAAGAAATCCAACTGCCCATAAAATTCAAAGGATTTTCTCTTTACATCAATCTCCACAGAACTTACTTCAATACCTTTATACCTCCACTTTAGATAGTCAGTTTCTTTTAGCTCTCCAATTACACTAAGCCGAACATCACCGTGAATGCCTGAGTCATCTAGGTTTACAAAGGAGTTTAAAGCTAGAACAGCATTGTCTTGTTCATCGGTTTCAATACTTATATCGTAAAAGCCCAACTCAAATCCCGCAACTTTTGGGAGTGTGATCTCATCTTTAAAACCTGCGTATTCAATATTTAAATATGGTCTTTGTCTAGTCTGTATTTTAAAGTTTTGAAAAGAAAGCCCATCAAATTCCAAGTCCACTACATCTGTGGAATCATTGAGGGATTCTGAGGAAAGTTCGTTAAATTCTTTGTCTTGTTTTGCATTAAAAGACATTAACCCCGTGAGGTTGGCCTCAGGATAAAATGTATTGTTTTCTACCTCTAGTTTTATATACGAGCCATTGAATATTTTGGCTTTTGCTTTGAAAACGTCGAAACTCACATCTTCAACTGCCTCTACGTTAACCGAATAAAACTGATCTGCGGAGATTAAACCTTTATAGGCTAAAGTGCCTCCTGAAGAATTTTGATCACTTATGGGTAAGACGATTTTCCCGTTAAATCCGGCTTTTATAAAGCGATTAACTTTTAAATCCACTCCAATGGAATCAACCGAAATCTGCCATTTGCTGGCATCACCTTCGTTAATATCTAGGACATTGGTGGCGAAAAAATCTCCGGATACCCCATAATTATCTATGAATAGATTACGGGCACCGATAGAGATCCGTTGTTCCGAACCTTTCTTTTTAAATTCTGGAGGAAGGGTAACCCTTACTTCTTGTGAATGAAAGCCGCGCCATAGATTATCATTACCTTGTAATAGCCCTTGGTTCTTATAAATATCTGGAAAATCGATACCTGCCACATTTTGGGTGTCGCTCAAATCCAAAATGGTGTTTTCCATTTTAAAACCCCAGTTGGGCAGGGCCTTTAGTTCGAACATAGGTAGGTTCAGCTCTATTAGTAAACCACCAAGTTCATCGGTTTCCAAGGAAAAAGAAGTGCCCAAATAAGTATCGTTGTCTTTTGGTGATTCACCTGTTCCTGGCTCTATACTGTTTGGGAATTTATGGGTCCCGTCCTCGTTTATGGGTATGGCAACGGATTTTGCAATTCGAACATCAAGGTTCAGACCTATTTTTTTTACCTTACCTTCACAGTCGATATCTATATACGTTGATCCTGTACCCTTCCCGGTTTTGGCATCTTTTCCTCCTTTAAAGATGAATAACCATTGTCCCCCGTTCTGGCCCACATAGGCATCTTCCAATAGGGTTAGACGGGCTTCGCCGTAAATTCCCCCATCTTTGGAAATTTTTACATTGTTGGCAGCAAAAAGTAAATTTTCCACCCCTAATTCACCTAAGTTTAATTTGGCGAACATATCTACTACGGTATAAGTAGGGTGGTACTCCATACGAACAATACCCAGCGTAATATCTGAGCTGGCCGTAATACTTTTATTGATGCCTACAGGTAATTGGGTTACTTCATTACCTCCTATAATATTTATGAAGTTTTGGTTTTCTTCCAATATTTTGAATACGTTTTCACCGGCTTCGAGTACTTCCTTTGAGTTGTTGTCCAGTTTGGCCCTAGCATTCGCTTTAAGCTGATCTACATATTCTGTGGTAAATTCCGAGAGTATTTTTATAATACCGTCTTTTACGCCATCGGTATATTTATCCAGTTCAGGAAAACTTTTGAATTTCCGGTTTTCAACTTCTGAGGTCAATTGTACAGGCGTTGCCTTTTCTTTTTGCCAGCGCGCCATTATGGGGCTCATTTCAGTATGACCCAATGGGGCGGTTTTTAAAGAATCTGATTTTTTAATAGTTACCGAGTCTTTAGTCCCAAATAGGTGTGTAACATCCCCATCCCCTTCACTTCGACTGCGCTCAGTACTGGCATAGGGGGAATTGGTTGCATTGGCGCTAAGAAGGCCGCACCAAAGGAATAGGATGATATATAGGTAGTTGTTTTTCATACTACGTTAAGTTTATCGTGTTTAAGTACCTCCAAAAAAATTATAGGAGGCTATATCTTTTTTATTCATCTTTCTGTTTTTCCTTCTATCTACATCGGTTCGATCCTACATCCCCCGCCCTTCGGGCACCCCCTTCGAAGGGGGATTTATTGTCCCCTTTGAGGGGACGGTAAAGTAGAGGGGGCACTACTTTACAGGGGTGTTTATTTACGTCTTATAATCATTGTTTCCTCATTCTTTTACCCAATACAAGCGTGACGCTCGCGCTAGCGGGGGCATCAATTTATTTTCTGCCTTTTTTATATTTTAGAACTCCATTTCTTATACTTTTAAAACCAATAAAAAGGATAATAATTACAATCAAATATTTCCACCAACCACCTTCTACCTTTGAAACAAAAGCAATTATTGCCTTGTATTTGTTTGGTCCCCCTTCTATTTCATCATTTCCGAGAAAACTTTCTGCCATAGCAGTAAAACCATTGAATAAAAGGGTTATCGCAATGGCAATGTCTATCATGCCAAAGAATATTGCCTCATGCCACTTATCTTCCTTTTCCTTATGCGTGTTCATCTTTTTCAAAAATGTGCAACGTTTTTTCGTTGTCTAAAATATATAGTTTGTTTTCGGTTAGCTGCGGAGTGTTGAAACTAGGTATAAATTTATTTTCATCTACTCCGAAAAGCTCGTGCACCCAAATGATTTTTTTCTCTGCTATTGAGAATAGACCTATGATTTTGACCCAAGAAGTTCCATAAAAACTTGCAATGAATGAGATATTTTGACCTTGAACAGAACTTGATCTTATTTCAATCTTATCTCCATTATGAAGCTCATCAACTAGTAAATTGTTTGACTCAATTTGAAGTGTCTTGGTATTTATTTTTATAAAATAGGCTCCAAGACTATAAATATTATTATCCTCTTCATAAATGAAAGCATCAGTTGGGTTGGGGCGATACCTTTTACCATCTACATATTCGTCTTCCCATTCAAATGTCTTTGTCAAAACACCTGTTTCCGTATTTATGGCAATGAGGCTCCCACTTTTTGCTAAGACCCATAGGTTATTATGTGCAACTCCAATAAATTTTTGAAACCCATCCATCTGATTTTCGGTTCTTCCTTCAAGTTCTCCAAGATGTGAGAGGACATGTTTCCAAACAACTTTATAATTATAATCTATTCGCTCAACAGTTGAATAACTTGAGTCAAATACCAATCCTTGCGAGACATGAATATTTGAATAAGGAAGGTCTGTTTGAAAATCTTTTTCATTTTCCAAGAACCCATAGGTTCTAGGAGTAGTCTTCTTATAGAAATATAAAATTTTATCTATGGATTTTCGAATACGTAATTCTTTGAAATTTTGATTGGGTATTAGTTCATAAGAATTGTCAAGAACATACTCTACCTTATTTAAATCATTCAATAGAAGTAATTTATCATTCCAAACAACAATTCGTTCAACATTTTCAGAACACATAAACACCTCTCTATTGTCCACATACAATTTGCAATCTTTGAGGAAAACAATGGATTCAAAAGCGAATTTTACATCCTTAATCTGAGATATTTCTTGAATTTTTATCATTTGGTAACTTGTAAAATTAAATCGGTTACTTGCGAGTTAAACTTTTCCGTTCCAATAAAAGAGGCAAAATCTTCCCAATCTTCTATAAAAGTTTTGTTCTCCACATTCTTAAGACTTTTAAATAAATTTTGGTTTGCATCAAATACTCCTTTTGCATCATTTTTAATTGCATTTATAAATGCATTTTTCATTTTGTCGATGGTTACATTTGGAGGACGATTTTGTTGTATAATTTTAAGTTCATCGAAGCTTTTGACTTTAGCTAAGTAAGCCTTAAACTGTTTCATTCCTGAATCACTAAAAACCCCGGAGATATTTTTATAATTTTTAGTATCAACAAGAATTTCTATTACTTCTCCAGAATTAGTTTTAAATTTTATGTCAAACCTGAATCTACCGCTATTTTTTATCGCAGAGATAGCATCTTCTAAACCAATTAACTCAACACCTTGGTTAAAATACTTGTTGGGATTCGTAATAACCTCTAAAGAAGTTGCTGCAGCTTTAAATTTATTAGCAGATTGCATCATTTCATCTACAAAATCTCTAAGATTATTTTCGCCTTCAAGTTTTTGTGTGTTTTTTAAAAGATTATCTAAATCTTCAATAACATCATCATATGATTTTATTGCTGTCTTATCGACATTTTCAAACAAATCTTCAAAAGCGTCTTTGAACGCTGCTTTATTAGCATATCTAATAGCTCTATTAGGGGTCGAATTAAGGTTTTTAAGCTTTTCAAATAACTCATCGAATTCTTTGCCATTTAATATATCATCTAACTTGTTACTTCCTGTCATGAGTTCATCTGCGGACTGATCAACATCATCTATTATTTTTTCGATTTCCACATCATCAAAACCCATTTTTTTGAGCCCTTTCGTTATCTGGGTTTTTGAGTATTTTGCAAGAATTTTTAGATACTTCGCAACTCTATTTGCAATAAAAGCCGCAGCTACTCCTTTACCACATTCGCCAACATTAAAATCATCTCTAAAACCATTTGCATCTGTCCAACCATTTACAAAGCAACCATTTAGTGCGGAGATTCCATATGCAGCATATTTGTTCTGGATGTCTAAAGCACTTTCCCCTGCTGAAGCAGCTACAGAAATTAGGTTTATATTTGCAGGATTTGATGCGTCCTTAAAATTATTTTCAAAACGGGGGTCAAAATAATAGTTCATAGTGGCCTGCATGCCATAATCGATTATGGCGCCCAACATCATATCCTTGCCTTTTTCCCTAATTATTTGTGCGGCTAGTCCTTCACCCAAATGAACTATAAGTTGCTGAACCAAAAAAGCACCGTGAGTTACTACTAGTCGATGAACCATGAAAGCTGCTAATGGTTCTTGTGCAAACCGTGCACTCCATTCGGCTATAAAGTAAAACGCCGAATCGGTATCGTATTTATGATAATACTGGTCATAAAATTCTGTTTGACTCACTGAAGAAGCTTGACCTAGCTCTTCAGTATCTAAGATTATTGTTTTTATATTACGATAATCAGGATCATTAAAAGCTTTATGTCGGGCGAAAAGGTCATTTAAAGAATAGTGATATTTATCTTCAACACCATTGTCTTCAATTAAGTAATCAAAAGAGTTAAGGTTATATGTGTTGAGATCAAGATTTTCCCAAAGGTCAATTGAAGAATAATAAAATGTAAAATCATTTTTTCCATCAATATAATTTCGGGCATAATTTCGATACGGAAATACTTCATCAAACTCTTCTTTTGTTTTAATATTTTTTTCGCTTATTGCAGTTATAAGATCATCAATAACTTCACAATTATATTCTATACACCCAATATCAACTACAAACTTTTCGTCCTTATAATTTTCAGTAAGAAAATTAGCAAGTTCTATCAATTTTTTATCCTCTTGACTACCTGTTGTAAATTGATCAGCGTAAAGTTGATATATTTCTTGACCTATTCCTGTTTCTAACCCTTCTACAGAAGGCAGTAAAATGTAATTTTCCAATGCGTTGACGACACTTTCCAATCTTACTTCCGCAAACCTATATAAGTTACTTTTATCTGGTTCTGTTTTAAACCTTTTATATAATTCGGTTAAACGTGCTTTATCTATAGCTCCATTTTTTTTCTTTGGATGCATTCCCCAAGTGAAAAACTGTTTTTTTAGAGCATCACCTTCATAATTTGCAATAGTCTCATACGTAATGTTCATCACATAAGCCAAAAAGTGATTTGATTTTGTGGAAGTTTTAAAGGCAGTTGTTCTGTCGTAAATCTTATCAAGAATATCAGTTTTAACAGCATTGAAATTTTTCATGGCAGATTCTGCTAATACTAATTCCGTTCTTTCTGGGCTATCTCCAGTACCATCAGTAACTGATCTTTGCGATTGTATTTCCTCAACATGCTCATTTATCGTTTTTCCTTTAAATAAAGAAACAACTTTTAAAGTTTTCTCATAATCAGTTAGAGCAGCGTAAACCTCATGGGTTGGATTTTTTGAATTTAAATCTCTTAATTTGTTATTTAATGCCGTTAATTTAGTTTGATCATATTTATCATTATACTGCGATTCCTGAATTATGTATTCTAATTCTTCCAAATTACTTCCTAAAAAGAAAATGTACCATTTGTTTTGGTTCTCAGTTTTATTTCGATTGTAAAGAAAATCTAACTGAACTGCAGAATCTTGGTAAAACTGATCTGATAGTTCAATTATAGAATCCCTTTCAGTTGCAAATGAAACCTTGAAAAAACATAACAAAAAGAGCGTTAAAATATATTTTTTTATCATTTCAATAGTATTTTAATAAATACGATTCGTAATTCCTCCTTTAAGAGTTCTATAACTTGTTCTTTAGGAGTATCTTGATTTTCTGAAATTATATTAGAAAAATCACTGCCAGTTTCTCTTGCGTTTTCTAAAAATGCAGAAAATAAATCACTTTCAACTTCCTCAGATAAAACTTTTGAGAAAAGATAAACTGCATACGTTTTTTCTATATCAAATGCCTCTACAGTTTGACTATCTAATTTCTCTTTTTCGACAATACCTTGGTCAATTACTGAAAAACCAAATTCAATAATAGAATCTTCATTATTCTGAGTGGAATCAAAAAGCAACGCATTGTATTCAGATACAATAACATCTTTAATATCTCTACCCTCTCTATATAAATCCAAAATAGCTTCCTTTAGTAAGTCAGCCACCTCATCTTTATATTTTTCCACTTCTTTTTGAGCTTCTTTCAAATTACCTTGAGCAGTATTAAAATTGTTTTGAGCAGTTTCTGCTGCTGTTGTATCACCATTTGCAATAGCATTATCATATTGCTCTTTTGCTTCTTTCATTTGTGCTGCTGCAGTTTCAATTTTATTTAGAAGTTCCTCTGGTAAATCTTCATTATTCATGTTAGCTACCATGGCGTCCACAATTTGATTTACTTTTTCTTTAGTGTCTTTACTTATATCTAAATTAAGTGCCTCTCCAATTGAGTTGGCCAAGTCAGTAATAGCATCCACTGCATTATCTACAGTCTCAATGGTCTCATCAACGCTCAACATATTCTTCCATGTAGGGTCATAAACGGTATTTACGGTGCCTTCGGCCATTTCTTGGTCGGTATTGATCAAGATATTGGTGAACTCAACAGCTACTTTAATATTTTTTAAATAGGGTAGAGATACAAAACCTTTACCGGTAAAACGACCATTACTGCCACTGACCTCTGTAATTTTTACTGGAAAATCACCTGCTTTAAAAGAGGTTCCTGTACTAATACTGGCCAAAGGATCCGTATTGGTTAAATTAATATCGGGTGAGATACCACAGTCTATCACACTTTCTTCTTCAAACTCCAATGACGTTGTAAACTCCTTGGCTAGGCTCCAGTCGCTCCCGGTAACCGTACATTTTTTCTGTATTTGGTACTCATAGGTCGTTCCTGCCTTTAGATCCCAAAGGGTAAGCTGGTTGGTCGTTGTCTTGGAAAGAAACCATTCATTGTCATTGCCTTTCTTGCGATAACGAACCGTGTATTCTGGAATATCGGTGGTAAAATCGTCCCAGAAAATATTGGCATTGGTACTGCCTTTTACCTCGTGGTTTAGACTTAAGGGTAAATCGCAACTGCCGGCATAGCTAAAAGAGAAAATCTCGCTATACCCCTCGTTTTTAAAAAGCCCTATTTCTTCAATGCCTTGTTTGGCCCTTGCCTGTACCCGCCACGCATAATTCTTGCCGGACAATAATAAGGGGTCTACCGGGCCATACACATAGGTGGTTGCCGTTGTGGTGGTTTGGAATACGGGGGGAGAACTTAAAAAAGCGGCTTGGGGGTCTATTTGGGTATCCCAGATTTCCACAAGGCTCAATTCATATTCCACATTGGTGACATTGATACTTCGTGGGGTCCATTGAAAAACAATGCTCTGGGGATTTATCTCTTCAATATTGGTCTTATCACGGGGCATGACCAAAAAGGGCGGCTCGTTTTGGAATACGACCGTGGTGGCACAACTTTTGTTCGAAAGCCGGTTCCCCGATAATACATCATAAACCTCAAAACAGAATTGATAGGCGCCTTCGGGAATGGCTTGCCCATAAACGTTGGGGGAAATTCCCGTAATGTTCTGGAATTGGAAGTATGGGGCCAACTCCACATTGGTCAATATTAAGGGTACCCCGCCTTCTAAAAACAAGGGGTCGGCACCGACGACGATATCATTACTTTGGAATGTAATGCCATTGCCTTGAAAATGGGCTTTTAGGCGTACCTCGCGATTGGCGATCTCCAGGTCATTAAGGATGATCTGTACCCGTAACGGACTACTGACGGTACTGGCATCGGCATAATCGGAAAAATGAATAGGAGCGGGGGGTATGGCCTGCGGAATGACCTGTACGGGGAAGTTCTGTGAATAACCTAGAACAGTGTACAATGTACATAATACCATAAGGCTTGTTTTTCCAAAAAAGGAAAATATGTACTTAAATATGTTTAACATCTTATTCATTTTCTAACTTATACTTGTAACACTCAACGTTGAGTTTGAATCAACCCTTTTACATCCCCCGCCTTTCAGGCACCCCCTTCAAAGGGGGAATTAATATGTCCCCTTGACTATGCCTCCCCCTTTCAAAAGAGGAATAATTGTCCCCTTGAGGGGACTTTAGGGGTGTTTTTGTTTATCACTTAAAATATCAATTGTTTGTTCCACTTTTAATAATACACTGAACATTTCTTGTTTCACTTCTTTATCCGATAATCGTAAAAAACATACTCCTTCTTTTTCCAATCTATTTTGTCTTTTACTATCGTATTCGTATTTATGATCATGGCTATTTCCATCAACCTCTATGGCCAACATTAACTCATGACAATAAAAATCAACTATATAATTTAATAGGGGTACTTGTCTATGAAACTGAACCCCGTAAGCTCTATTTTTTATCTTTTGCCATAACAATACCTCGGACAAGGTGCTGTTTTTACGTAACTGCCTTGCCAGTTGCTTTAATTTTGGGTCATATGGAATTATTTTGTTTTTCATTATTTTTTAATTATCCCCTTGAGGGGATTATAGGGGTGTAATTCAATTTCCCCCATTTTACATTAACACCTTCTTACTCCCCCCTCGAGGGGGGAATACATTCCCCGTTCTGCGGGCACCCCCTTCAAAGGAGGAATACATCCCCCGCCTTGCAGGCACCCCCTTCAAAGGGGGAATTAATACGTTCCCTTGACTATGCCTCTCCCTTTCAAAAGAGGAATAATTGTCCCCTTGAGGACGGTGCAGTGATAACTGCTCGCGAGTTCTGGCGTTGGCGAGGGGTGTTTTCATAATAGCTTTTTATCATTTATACATTTTAATTTTCTTAACTGCCTACTGCCTACTGCCTACTGTCTACTGCCTACTGCCTACTGCTTTAATTCTTATTGATATATTTCAATTGGAAATTATCTGGGTTCACGATTCCCAAGGATTTCTGGTAATAGAAGTCAATGATTTCCGTTTCCAGATAGTACTCCAACGCATCCAAATCCCCATTCGCCTCAAATTTTTTGAAAGCTTCCGCATTGGTTTGTTTCACAAACTGTTTTAAATATCCACTTGGGTTTTCAATTTCTTCAAGACTGTTGAAATTCTTGAAGCGTTGTTCCATCCAGCGGTGTCCTACGAGCTTCTGCAGTCGTTCTTCCTGTTCTGCAATAAGCTCCTTATAGGTGGTCCATTCTTCCTCACTAACATCTTTCTTGTCAGGATTGGTCTTTAAAATATGCTTGTCTACATTTACTTTGGTTTGTACAAAGCTGTTTTCAAGTATCATATCTATTCTGCGCATATCGTACTTTACGCGCTTTATGACACTGAAAAGTGCGTTGTTATAGGTGCTTAGAAAGTCATCATAGGCGTAGAGTTCCTTTAGAAATACCATGGCATTTTCCTTATAATCCGCTTCTTTTTTCTGCTCTTTGGTGATGGCCAAAAGAAGGGCAAGGTCATCTTTCTTAAATGGTGGAATGGCAGCGAATTGAGAACTTTGGAATACATTCGTCAACTGTTCGTTCAGTTCAGGAATGGTTCCGCTATATGATACATTGCGATATCTGAAACTCAAGGTGCCCATGCGGTTCCTAGGGTCACGCTCGTTGGGATATCGGTTGCCTTTTCTTATGTTCAGTTTAAAATTGTCAAAAGCATAACTGTATCCAAAGGTAATCGTGAGGTCCCTACCGGTATTCAATGTGGAATTTCGGAATAACGCCAAAAAGTTTAGACTGAAATTGTGTTTCTGTAACCATAGATAATTACCCCCCAATCTAAAATTATAAACGTTGTTCTGTTGTTCCCCATTGGCGTAGGAAGTGTTATATGAGCTGGATAAATTGGTACGCAGCTGTTTGTCGAAAAACTGCTTACCGATGGCCAAGGTAGGGCCCAGGGTTAAATTGTTGTCCTCGGCAACCGTATTGTACGATGCATTTGCAGCCAATGATATGCTCAATGCCTGCTCGGGATAGCCCAAGGTGTAGGCAGCAACCCCATTATAAAACGAGTTTTTTCCACCTTCGATGGTTTCACCCTCTTGTTGGTTGTTACTGTTTTGGTATACCAAGTTGAGGTTGGTGCTGTGCTGTTTGGTTTCTGTCTTTTTAAGGATATAGTTGATACCCAAATTGGCATTTTGTGATATTTGGCGATAATTCAGGGTATCCACATTGTCAAATTCCCCTACTTGGTTAATGTAATCAAATTGATCCCGGATATTGGTGTAGGATTGGAAGTTGGAATAGGAACCATTAAGACCCAATCGTTCCGAAGCCGTATAATTAAGGTTTACCGAACTTACGATACGTTGTTGGTCCGAAGTTTTGGCATTGTTAAGGTTATCTTGTTGAAGTCCGGCATTAACACTGATATTCAACGCATTGTTGAATAAGGTTTGATTGGCGTTAACCGTAATGTTCTCAAGGTCATTGTTGAAATAATAGGCGCCCAAGGTCTTGTAATCCGGGTCAATGCGTTCATAGCCTACACCAAGGGTACCGTTACCGGCAGGATAGTCCAAGGATACATTCAAGGCATTATAATAATCGGTGCTGATGTTCTCATCCAATAAGAAAGAAAGCAACCCGCTATCAGCTCTGGCATCGGTAAGCCTTGTATCTTCGGTTACCCCGGAAATGGCATACTCCATCCTCAATTGGGCTTTTTCGAATAACTTGAATTGGGATTCAAAGGAAAGTACGGCATTGTCTTTGGGAGAAAGCCCCAATTCTATGGGAAAAGGGTTTTCCAATGATTCTTCTTCGTCGGAAGCCTTGAAGAGGATAACACCGAATTTAGCAAAATCAAAATCGTAACTGGCCTTAACACCATATCCCATTCTTTTATAGGAGGTAATGGCCCTGGGTTCTTCCCCATTGTATTCCGTTGCCCTTAAAAACCGGCCATACATTCCGCTTATGCTGAATTTTCCTTCCGGTGCCAATTCAAAACCGGCACCTGTAAATTGGTGTCCACTTAAGGTGTATGGGGAAAAGGTCATACTAACATCACCCAAATGCGCCGTTGCCCATTTATAGGAAGGGTGTAGGCTTAGCCTATTGAACTTAAAAGGACTGGGAAAGTCGAAATTTTGATTGGAATAAGTGAATGATAAGGGTATGTTGTAAACCCCGGCAATATTGAAATTCAGGTTTCCCGTTAGGTAATAGGTCAAGTCTTGCCTGTTCGCCGTACCGTCATAGAAGACAGCATTGGCAGCGACACCACCATTATACCTAAGCCATTTCTCTTTACCCAATTGGTCAAAGTTTATACTTTGGGAGAAACCTAGTGTACCACACATGAGGAACAGGAGTAAAATTTTATTCAAAAGAAATTCACTTAAAACTGTTAAAATACGTTAAAATTAACATTTCGTTATAATTTATTCGATGAGTTGCACATATTTTTTTAACATTTATATTGGTTAAGGGAGTAAATTAAATAGTATTTATGGTGTAGTTAAAGTCTTATTAATATATATGGTAAGTGGTTAATTACCGGATACTTGGGGGATTTGAATTTTTGTGTGATTATTTTTGGAAAGAATAATTGTGACATTCGAAGTGGGTTAAAACGATTTGGAGTTGTTGGGTAAAAGTCAAAGCGTTCCAAGCCTAATCATTTTCCATTCCTGCCATCTGAGGTGTGGGTATTTTTAAGTTCGAATCCGACCGAGTAATGGACTAGTAATGAACGTTGGTTTTTTGCAGCTATTTCGATACTTACGGTAAGGCCGTGTGGTGTCGGTGCAGCCCATACTTTCCCTTACCGTGCCTGCGGGTTAGGAACGTTTACGTTTTGCCCAAATAATTACAATACACAGAAAGAAATAAAAATGGTTTTATAATTTTTGAAAAAGTACCTTTAACCCTATGGAGGAAAAGTTTTATATCCTGGCTTCTTTTGAATTCGTTGCCGATGTGCAAATATTGAAAGGAAAACTCGAGTCAGAGGGTATACCGGTTTTTTTGAAGGATGAAAATACTTTGAATTCGGACCCTTTGATCAGTCATGCTATAGGCGGAGTTAAATTGCAGGTATATGCCAAGGATAAGGAAAGGGCCCTTGAAATCTATAACGAGGTACGGGCCTATGCCATCGATGATGACGGTAACCCCATTGTCTGCCCCAATTGCAAGGCCCAAAAATCGGAGGCCTATTTTGAACGAAAGACCATTTTTTATAAACTTTTTCCTTTTTTCGAAGATAAAAAATACAAATGCTTAAATTGTGGCATCATTACTAAACCAGATAAGCATGTATAGGATTTTTGTAACAGGGATTTCAACGAAAGTGGGTAAAACGATGGTTTCGGCCATTATAGCCGAGGCATTGGAAGCCGATTATTGGAAACCGGTACATGCAGGGGAATTGGATAATACCGATAGTCATAAGGTGGCCCGATTGATTTCCAATAGTACATCGAAGATACACCCCTCCGATTATGAACTCAATACGCCGATGAGTCCACATGCTGCTGCGGAAATCGATGGTATCACCATAGATGTCAATGGGATCTATGAACCTGGGACCGAAAACCATTTGGTGATTGAAGGGACAGGTGGGTTGTTAGTGCCGATGAACGATAATGATACGGTGCTCGATATGATATTGCCCAATTACAAGGTAATCGTGGTTTCCCGCCATTATTTGGGAAGTATAAACCATACCTTATTGACGGTAAATTGGCTTCAACTAAAAGGGTATGATGTGTCATTGATTTTCAGTGGTGATGAAAACCCCACTACGGAAAGCATCATACTAAAAAAGACCGGGGTAAAATCCTTGGGTAGGATCAGTGAGGAAGAAACGTTTGACAAAGCCGTCATTAAAAAATATGCCGATCAATTACGTCCGGCTTTGCTATCGCTCTAAGCGTTGCAAAATTTCTGCTTTTTCCACCGTAGCAACTACTTTATAATGTTTTACTAAATAGGCATCAATATAGCTGTTTTCGTCTTCTTCCTTTTTATCGAAGACACGTCTGTTTTTTCTCGTAACTATGGTTTTGGGTTGAAGGGTTTCCATGATATACCGAAGTTCTTCCATCGAAGTGGTTCTTACGTTATTGTGGAAAGGAAATAATTCATCACGACAAATATTACTGGGGTGGGTAGCCGCTTTTGTGGGAGGCTTGGCATCCAACGCCCAATATCCTATATGGTATCCCAGAAACAGGATGTTTTTGGTGTCTAGATTGTTGTCTTGAATATATTTGGGCACCGATATCCCCTCACCATTGAAAAAAGTATCCCGCTCATACTTGTTTTTGGCAATATTGATATACTCCAGATAGGTTTCCATCGGAATCAATAAGAGTATAAAAAGGTAATAAGGTTTCCATTTGATCCTTTTGAAAACTTCCATTTTGTTTAGCGCTATAGCCACCAATACTAATAGCATGGGATGAAGTTGGATCAGGTAGTGCCCGTTGATTCGCCCTCCTTTGTAAAAAGCGAAAAGTACACCCAATACTGCCACAAGTACGTATTGTATAGGTACTATCTTAAAATTGAGTAGTTGCTTTTTCCATGTATAAAAGAAAAAGCCGGCCAATACCACAAAAGTGGGCGCTAGTTTAAGAATGGAATATCTGCGTGCACCTATGTAGGCCATTGGAGCCTTGAATACCGATGACACCCATAATTCTGAAATTCCTTGTAAATAATAGGGTAATAATGTCAAGGCAATGATCAGGAGAATACCCAATCCAAATAACGAGGAATACCCTATTGCTTTGGTCCAATGCTGTTTTTTATTATGGTCATAAAATATAAAGATCCCGAGGAATAAAAGGGCGTAGGCAATATTCATTTTGGTCATAACGGCTATACCCAAAAGCAATCCCGCTAGGAGTGTCGTTTTCCATTTTTTGTACTTTATCAAAAGATATAATCCTGGCATAAAAAAGGCCATACAAATATGTTCCGACATAACCCCTTGTAAGCTTCCAAATAAAGAAAGGAGTATCACGGTGGAAAGAGCGGCCCAAAGACCTGTTTTTTTGGAATGGGCCTCTTGGCCGATCTTATAAGTGAAAAATGCGGTACTGGTTACCAGTAGTACCCCAAGCAAGCGAATGGCGATAAAACTCTTCCCGAAAACATAAATGATCCCTGCAAAAACAAGGAAAGTAATGGGTGGTTTTAAATCCCAAAGTTCGGTATAGGGCAAATGCCCTTCTACCCAGGATTGTCCCATGAGAATGAATGTGCTTTCGTCCCGGTCAATGTAATCCCTAAAGAAAAAGGGGAGGCGTATAAAGAGTGAAACGCAGGATATAATCAAGAAAACCGTTCTATCCTTTAGTTCGGCATGGTTCTTCAAAATCGAATTTATAAGCGTGTAAGACATGTATTTTCTTGGGATTGTTTCCCATCCTTGCAAGATATATATAATACCAAATGATTTGCAAAAGGACCGAAAAAAAATTGATTTATTTTTTGTTCAGATGGGATTGAAAATCTAAGTGTTGCCTAGGTTTGGGTGCTATGTGCATTGTTCGTTTCGAGAGAGGCTATGAGGAATTAGGCACTATGGATTCCAATGCTGTTGATATTGTCGTTGTGCATGCTCCGGGAACCGTTCGTGGGGATTGATTGGAAAAAATGGCAATTGATAAAATATTCTACAACAAATTACCGTTGCTTACTACAGATAAGTGGAAAGTGGGTCGTACTTTTGGTGCTTCGGGAATGTTGAGTTTGGAATTTACCCTCCTCATGTTACGGCATAATGAATTTATTGATATTCCATTTGGTGTGGAAGATAAAAGACCCGGGAAAATTAGGAAAGTAATGGTGAATGCCGTTGGTTTTGGAGGAAATGCAATATCGGTTTTACTTTCCGTTTAATGAATAGGATTATTCTTATTAAATTCAGTATCTTTCTTATACCAACCTAAAATCAAGATTATGGAACAATGGTTTGCCGCATTGACTTCGTTTGAAAAAATCTATTGGATTGTCGCTATAGTATCATCAATTGTTTTATTGATCCTGCTGGCCATGACCTTTATAGGGGGCGATGTTGATGATTTGGGCGGAGATGTCGATACCGATATAGAATCGGATACAGGTATTGATTTCCAGTTTTTATCCTTTAAGAATTTAATGGGGTTTTTCACCATTTTCGGATGGGTAGGTGTCTCATGTTTGGAAAGTGGGTATTCCAAAGCAACGACCATTGTGATTTCCGTTGTTTGCGGTTTATTGATGATGTTGGCCATGGCTTCGCTGTTCTACTATTTGAGTAAATTGCAAAGTAGTGGAACCTTAAAACTTAAAAATGCCCTTAACCAAATCGGGGAGGTATATTTGACCATAGGGGCCAATAGGTCTACCATAGGTAAGGTGAGTATAAGTGTGCAAGGGACTTTACGTGAACTTGATGCGCTTACCGAGGAAGATAAAGACTTGCACCAAGGAGATGTGGTAAAGGTTACGGAGGTCACCGAAAACGGAATATTGATTGTTCAACTCTTAAATAAATAACCAAAATGTTCTTATTACCATTACAACTGGGCGCTGGCGCCTCATTGCTGGCCATTGGTTTTGCAATTCTTTTCTTTTTCATCATTATCATTTCATTTATACGTAGGTATAAGCGCTGTCCATCGGATCGTATTCTTGTCGTCTATGGTAAAGTTGGTGGTGGGAATTCTGCAAAATGTATCCATGGTGGTGCTGCATTCATCTGGCCTGTGGTCCAAGATTACCAATTTTTGGATTTGACCCCTATTTCAATAGAAGTTAATTTGGTCAATGCCTTGAGTAAGCAGAATATCCGTGTGAATGTGCCTTCGCGATTTACCATTGGGGTTTCTACAGAACCCGGCATTATGCAAAATGCGGCAGAACGACTTTTGGGTCTTGGTCAAAATGAAATACAGGACCTAGCCCAGGAAATCATTTTCGGTCAGCTACGTTTGGTAGTCGCTTCTATGGATATTGAGGAAATCAACTCGGATAGGGATAAATTCCTGACCAATATTTCCCAGAGTGTAGAATCCGAATTAAAAAAAGTAGGTTTAAAGCTCATCAACGTGAATATTACCGATATTGTTGATGAGTCTGGTTATATAGAGGCTTTGGGTAAGGAAGCTGCGGCACATGCCATTAACGCAGCAAGAAAATCGGTAGCAGAGAAAACCAGGGATGGTTCTATTGGTGAGGCCAATGCCGTACAGGATGAACGGACACAAGTTGCTGCGGCAAACGCCAAAGCGGTAGAAGGGGAAAACATTGCCAAGATCAATGTGGCGAATTCCGACTCCCTAAGAAGACAACGTGAGGCGGAGGCCGAACGTACCGCAATCGCTGCGGAAAAAGTTCAGGCAGCGAAAGCATTGGAAGAATCGTATGCTGCTGAAAAGGATGCGGAGATTGCCAGGGCGGAAAGGGAGCGTAGTTCCCAAATGGCGGATATTGTGGTCCCAGCGGAAATAGATAAGAAAAAAGTGGAGATCGATGCAGAAGCCGATGCGGAAAAAACCCGTAGAATAGCAAAAGGGGAGGCAGATGCCATACTTTTTAAAGCGCAGGCAGAAGCAAAAGGTATGTATGAAGTATTGACCAAGCAAGCTGCAGGTTTAGAGCAGATTGTAAAAGCAGCAGGGGATAGTCCTAAAGATGCCGTACTGTTATTGGTGGCTGATAAACTTCCTGAGCTCGTTAGAACACAAGCAGAGGCCATCAAGAACATAAAAATAGATAAAGTCACGGTATGGGATTCAGGGGCTAAGACAGCCGATGGAAAAGGTTCTACTGCCAATTTTATTTCTGGAATGTATAAATCTGTACCACCATTGCAGGAAATGTTCAATATGGCAGGAATGCAATTACCTGAATATCTAAAAGGAAAAGATGTTGTTGATGCGGCCATGGCAGAAGAAGATGAATCTAATAAAAAAGAAGAGTTAAAAGACGATTCGGAAAAATAGGTAAAGGATTGTCCTTTAAGTAGAAATAAACCTGGTTGCTGTGAAAAGCGACTAGGTTTTTTTGTAAAATAAACGTATTCGCCAAAAAAACCAGTACTATGGGTAATGCCAGGGAAATGGCACCTTGAAAAATTGAATAACTCTTTTTTATTCTAAACTACTAAGTCCCAATTATTTATATTGCGCTTTTGGCGCAGGTCTTCAATACAAATGTGATGATTGCAAAAACTGAATGTCCTATCAAAGATCAATGACCTTATTATAGGCACTTTTCAGCTTCTTGATTACGATTTCCAGTTCTTCTTCATTTAAATGCCCAAAACCGAAACGGATAGCACAGGTATTTTTATCTTGATATAAAATGGTTTTTGGCAGGAATAAATCTAATTTTTCGGCTTCCTCGGTAAGTTTCACCAATGATATTGTTTCTACAAATTGCAGCCATATCGCCAAACCACCTAAGGGTATTTCCCAAGTGATGACACCTTCAAAATAATAGTTTAAAAAATGGCACAAACTATCACGACGCTGTTTGTAAGTGACTATATTTTTTTTCTTAAGTCTATATATTTCGCCTTCAGAAATCAATTCAGAAAGCATTTGTTCTTGTATTAAATCGCCTTGTTTATCCAGTAATTGCAGGTAATTTTTAGCTTCGGAAATTAAGTTTTCCGGTGCCACGACAAAGCCCGTGTGAAAACTTGGAAATAACGACTGTCCCAACTTGCCCAAATAAATAACCATTCCGTTGGCATCTGCACTGGCCATGGGTAACATTGCAGAACCTTCAAACTGAAAATCATAATCGTAATCATCTTCTATAATGGCAAATCCATGTGTCTTTGCGAATTGCAATAATTGTAATCGTCGTTTTGCACTCAACGTTACGGTTGTAGGATAATCCCTATTGGCACAAACATACACACAGCGTATACTTCCTTTAACAAAATGCTTTTTGATATACTCTATATTTAAACCTTCACTATCTACAGGAATCGTTCTAATGGTTGCGCCTGCTTGTTGAAAAATCATGTTGGCTGCATAATTACTCAACTGCCCAACCAGCACCAAATCATCCTGTTTAATTAATAGTTGTGAGACTATATACAGACTCATTTCCGTGCTACGTGTATTTACTAGATTATTTGGTTTTATATGAAATCCTCGTGTTGCGTTTAGATAATTACAAAGTTGTGTACTAAAAACCGAAGGAATCAACGCACTTGTCTTATTCCATTTATTAATTAATGGTTTTCGTTTCATGGCAGCACTATACCATCTGGAAAATTGATGTACTGGATGCAAACGCAAATCGGGCTTACCATCGTTAATGGAATATTTAGCCGTCGTTTCTTGTACTGTTGAAGCCAAATGAAATGATTGTTGAAACGGAAAACCAACCACTTTCGGATACGTATAAGCCTGATGGATATGTTGGGCTGTTGCCTTGATTTTTACAGTGGATTCCTCCGGCACCAAAACGAAAGTCCCTTTATTGGCTATAATATCTACCCAACCTTGTGAGGCCAATTCTTCGTAAATAGCTACAGCTGTATTGCGATGGATGTTTAAAAATTGACTTAAAACACGTGTTCCAGGTAACTTACTGCCTTTTTCTAAATAGCCACGTTGTATCGCATTTATAACTTGTTGTGCTACTTGTATATAAACAGGTTGCGCAATCGCTTTGTCGAATGTGACAAGTTGTTTTAATATGTCAATAACCGGACTATTCATTGTTTTAAAACTGGACTAGTTTAATCGTCCGGAAAGTTACGACTTTTGCAGTATTAAATTAATTGATGCAATGACGACCATTGCAAAATTCAAATAGATGAAAAATACAGTCTTACTTTATACATTTTTACTGATTTGTGCATTTCAATTACATGCTCAACAAGAACAGCCTATCATAAAAATCGATTCTTTAAGTGAAGTTGTGGTTACTTCAACACGAATTGATTTACCCTTCAAGGAGAATTCCAGGACCATAAATATTATTACGGCAACTGATATTAAAAATAGTTCTGCCGTTACCATTGCAGATTTATTACAACAAGTTGCTGGTATAGACATTAGAAGACGTGGCACTGGCGGAAGTCAGGCTGATTTATTTATTAGAGGTGGTGGTTTTGATCAAACACTCTTATTGATTGATGGTATAAAAATGGACGACGCACAAACAGGTCATCACACCATGAATGCTTCTTTGCCGCTAGAAGTTATAGCGCGCATAGAAATTATTAAGGGTCCTGCAGCTAGAGTTTTTGGGCAGAATGCTTTTACAGGTGCTATTAATATTGTCACGAAATCGAACTTAAACAATGCTGTTTCCGCAAATCTTGAAGCTGGTTCTTTTGGTCAGCTAAATGGTTCCGTAACCGTAGGTTCTGAATTGGAGAATTCAACACATATTTTTCATGCTGGAAAAATGACGTCCGAAGGGTATAGAAACAATTCAGATTATAACAATTCCAACTATTTCTTAAAAAGCGTTTTCAATAAAAAAGATCAACCTATTGAAATGATTGCCACATTTTCTGAACGTAAGTTTGGTGCCGAAAATTTTTACACCACCAATCCAGCTTTTAATGAATACGAAGAAACCCAAAACAGTTTAATGGCATTGACCACGAAATTTCAATCTGAAAAATTCAAAATCCAACCTCGTGTGTATTGGAAACGCAACCAAGATATGTTTCTGTTAAAACGTTTTGAACCTAATTTTTTCAGAAACTTCCATATTTCGAATAAAATTGGAGCAGAAGCCAATGCGTCTTATAAATCGGAATTAGGTGAAACTGGTTTTGGAATCGATATGTCTAAAACGTATTTACGAAGTAATAATTTAGGCCAACGTAATCGTTTTATGACGACGCTATTCTTAGAACACAGATTTCAGTTTATAGATAACCGATTGGACATTACTCCTGGTGTTGCCGTAACGTATTTTTCAGATTTTAAATTTAATGGATTCCCTGGATTGGATGTAGGGTTCGATATTACCAATAACCTGAAAGCTTATGGAAACATTGGTTTCACCTATAGAATTCCAACCTACACCGATTTATATTACAGCGACCCAAGAACTAATGGAAATGAAAATTTAGAACCAGAAGAAGCCTTTGCCCAAGAAATTGGCATTAAATATAATTCACCAAGCATTAGAGCAAGTCTATCTGTATTTAATAGAGATGCAAATAATCTTATTGACTTTGTAAGACCCAATACTATTGAAGAAATTTTTACAGCAACCAATATTGCAGAAGTGAATACCAAAGGTCTGGAAATTGATGTGGCCTATAATTTTAAGCTGAATAATTTCAATCAAACTTTAGCAATCGGTTATGCTTTTTTGGATGATAATATTTTAGAGCAAAACGAGGAACTGTCGCGTTATGCTTTGAACACCTTAAAGCATCACTATACAACCAGATTAAGCACACAGTTGTTTAAAAACATTAGTCAAAGCATCGTTTACAAATATGCTGAACGCACCACAGGGCAAACGTATAACGTTTGGGATGCTTCTATAATGCTTCAATTAAAACAGATGGAACTTTCTATATCGGCAAACAATATTTTTGATGCTGATTATATTGAATCGGGTTTTACACCAATGCCACCAAGTAACGTGTTATTTGGTTTGCGTTATAGTTTTAAATAGCAATCATAATTTAGATACTTCTATAGATTATTATGAAGATGTGATTTCTACAAGGGCTTTTGAATACCTATTTTAAGGGATTTCATACATTTGTTGGATAATTCAACCCAATTGAACTTGAACTTAAACGAAATACCTAGGGTAAAAACCATTACCAAAGAGGCTTTTTTAAACACATATTTTAAGCCTCAAAAACCTGTTGTGATCGAACGGTTCATTGAGGATTGGCCTGCCTATTCCAAATGGGATTTGGAATATATGCGTAAAGTCGCTGGGGATAAGGTGGTTCCCTTGTACGATGACCGTCCCGTACATCACGAGGATGGGTTTAATGAACCCCACGCCAGGATGAAGATGTCCGATTATATCGACCTGCTTCAAAAAGAGCCTACCAAATACCGCATTTTTCTTTGGAACATCTTAAAGGAGGTGCCCGAATTGCAAAAGGATTTTACCTATCCCGATTTTGGACTTCGATTAATGAAAACCTTGCCCATGCTTTTCTTTGGAGGGCGTGATTCTTATACTTTTATGCATTTTGATATTGACCTGGCCAATATTTTCCATTTCCATTTTGAGGGTGAGAAGGAGTGTATCCTGTTTCCGCAATCCGAGAGTGATCATTTATACAAAGTACCTCATTCATTGATTACCCATGAGAGTATCGATTTTGCCAATCCTGATTTTGACCAATGGCCTGCCTTAAAGAATGCCAAAGGGTATAAGACCCATTTAAATCACGGGGAGGTCTTATATATTCCCGAGGGTTATTGGCACTATATGCGGTATGTGACACCGGGGTTTTCCATGAGCTTGCGTTCCATTGCCAGGAGCCCAAAAAATCTATTTTCCGCTTTTTACAATGTCATAGTAATGCGTAATTATGACGGATTGATGCGAAAATTACAGGGTCAAAAATGGATAGATTGGAAAAACAAACAGGCTATTGAAAGAACCAATAAGCTATAGTGCTTTCCCTGATCGGGAATTCTGACTTTTGTCAGGCTGCGTTTTATATTCTAAATTGTTACTAATCTGATAAATAGTCATCAATTACTTCAGGCAGAGACGCTAAGTCAGAAATTATAAATGAAAAGGTCTCGAATTCGCTCGACCGGACATAGAGAGTGAAATGAACTTACATCATTTAATGAGTTCCTGTATTTTTGCATATACCAAATGGCTTTCCCAACCACGGTAAAGCAGGTAATCGGCAAGTTTTCGCCTTCGTTTTTGAATATCGGTGTCCTTTAGCGAATCCAACCTTTTTTGGGCAAGGGCATCCAAGGTTTCCAGATAGCGGTTATCATCGATTTCCTTTAAGGCGGATTTGATATTATAGCTTGTTATATGTCGTTGTTTCAACTCATTTACAATCCTATTTCTTCCCCATTTTTTTATATTGAATTTACCACGTGCAAAACTTTGGGCAAAGCGTTCCTCGTTCAAATAATTCTCTTGGATCAAATGGGTCACTATTTGGTCTATCGCCTCTGGAATCATACGCATTTCCTTCAGTTTTGTAGTCACATCCTTGTGGCAACGTTCCTGATAGGCACAATAGCGTTCCAATTTTTTGGTCGCTTCTAATAATGTGTATGACTTTGATTTTTGGAACAAGGTTCGGATTTAAGTTTTATAAGATTGAAAATGGGTCATACCAAGGCCAAATAGGATAATTTAAATGACAACGACAAAATAAGGTTATTTGGTATTAAGTTAAGAAAGATTGGATAAAACTTTGAAGTTGGTGTCAACAAAAAAAGCGACTCCGTTTCCGAAGTCGCTTTGTATTGGATATCTCTCTATTTAGAAATTTGAAAGACCCTGAAAATTAGGCTTCAGGGTTAGTTAAACTTACTATTTTCCATTTGGAAAACAGGGTTTCACTAATATATTGTTTTGCCGTTCTTGTCTTTAAAACGGTATTCGAGATACGTGTAGGCATCCCTAGGTTGGATCTTGATCCATTTCTTATGTTCCATAAACCATTTTGAACGGATTGATGGAAAACCTTTGGTAAGGTAAGCCGCAATAAAGGGATGTATGTTCAAAGTGATCTTACTGTCCTTTTTAGGGCCTTTCAAAAGTTTTTCTAGGTCTACATTAATTTTGTCTATTAAAACAATCGGAGCTTCTACTTCTAGACCCGCACGATTAGGATCTACTTCTGTTGTTTTAATATTCATTTCGGGTCGTACCCGTTGTCTGGTGATCTGTACAAGGCCAAATTTACTGGGCGGCAAGATCTTGTGCTTGGCGCGATCATCTTTCATTTCATCACGAAGATGGTCAAAAAGTTTTTTTCTATGAGGGGCTTTTACCATATCGATAAAATCGATAACGATAATTCCACCCATATCGCGCAGGCGTAGTTGTCTTGCTATTTCCGAAGCTGCCAGCATATTTACCTCTAAAGCAGTATCTTCTTGATTTTTTGCTTTATTGGATCGGTTTCCGCTGTTCACATCAATAACATGTAAAGCTTCAGTGTGCTCTATGATCAAATAGGCTCCTTTACTCATAGTGGCCGTACGGCCGAAAGAAGTTTTGATCTGTCTCTCTATCCCAAATTTTTCAAATAAGGGAACAGGAGAGTTATAGAGTTTTACAATGGATTCCTTGCCTGGGGCAATTTCCTGTACATAATCCCTGACCTGGTTATAAAGCGTTTCATCATCAACATGTATTCCAGTAAAGGAATCGTTGAAGACATCCCTTAATATACTGGAGGCCCTATTGAGCTCTACCAATACCTTTGATGGGGTGGGTGCTTTATACAATTTTTTACACATTGCTGACCATTTGTTCAGCAAATTTTCTAAATCTTTGTCCAGTTCGGCGACTTTCTTGCCTTCGGCGACTGTTCGGATGATGACACCAAATCCTTTAGGTTTAATGCTTGTTACAAGCCTTTTTAACCTATCCTTTTCCTCCTTGCTGGCGATCTTTTGAGAGACCGATACGCGTTCGGAAAAAGGCACCATGACCAAATAACGTCCGGCTAACGATAGCTCAGAACTTATTCTTGGCCCTTTGGTGGAAATGGGTTCCTTAACAATCTGTACTAATAGGGATTGATTCGATTTTATGACATCATTGATGGTGCCATGCTTATCAATATCTTTTTCCAACGGAAAGTCCTTCAGGGAATAATCCTTGAGCTTTCCGGTGCTCACTTGTTTTATGAATTTTAACATCGTGGATAATTGCGGCCCTAGGTCATGATAATGCAGAAAGGCATCTTTTTCATAACCTACGTTTACAAAAGCAGCATTAAGACCGGTAACGGGTTTTCTTACTTTGGCCAAAAATATATCGCCAACAGAAAAATCGTTATTGTCTTCCTCTTTGTGTAATTCAGTGAGTTTTCCTTCTTTTAGTAAGGCAAAATCGACGGCGTTGGAACTAGATCTTACGATTAATTCTCTATTCACCTGATTTTATTTATATCTGTCCACTACAGCCAATTTGGCGTACGAACAAATAGATTAAACAATAGTAATTACAGGTTGTATAAACCCGTCGAAATTCGATTTCGAATTTCTATGTCAATGAACGTATTAAACGAAAAAGTAGTTGGTTACAACTACTTTTTCTTGTGTCGGTTAGCTCTTCTACGCTTCTTGCGCTTATGGGTAGCTACCTTATGTCTCTTTCTTTTCTTACCACTCGGCATAAAGTTCTTATTTAAAGATTATTATATTATTTTACTTGTACGTTACTTTTGACACCCTCTACAAAAACCTTGGCAGGTTTAAATGCCGGAATATTATGTGCCGGTATTTTTATAGTAGTGTTTTTTGAAATGTTTCTACCAGTTTTTTCCGCTCTGGTCTTTATGATAAAACTACCAAATCCTCTTAGGTATACATTATCGCCACTTTCCAAAGAAGTCTTTACTTCCTCCATAAAGGATTCAACCGTTGCTTGCACATCTCCTTTTTCAATTCCCAGTTTGTCTGAGATTTTCGATACAATTTCCGCTTTCGTCATTTTGTGTATTATATTATCTGTGTATTTTTTCGGCTTGCAAATATATAAATTAAATTCATTCTTTTGCCCTAATCAACTAATTTTAAGTCTATAAACAGCTACTTTTATCATATAGTATTGACGTGCATGATTTTTTCACATAAAATTCTTCTTTGGTATGCTCAGAATAAACGGTCATTACCATGGCGGCAAAGTACGGATCCCTATAAGATCTGGCTTTCAGAGATTATCCTTCAGCAGACGAGGGTGGCACAGGGTTTGCCCTATTATTTGAAGTTCATAAACCGGTTCCCGACCGTTGAGGATTTGGCACGTGCCTCAGAGGATCAGGTGTTGAAATTATGGCAGGGGTTGGGGTATTATTCCAGGGCAAGGAATTTACATGCAACCGCAAAAATGGTAGTCAATGAATATGGAGGGGTGTTCCCCGATACCTTTAAAGGACTTCTTGGTTTAAAAGGAGTGGGTGATTATACGGCCAGTGCCATTGCCTCTATCTGTTTTGATATTCCTGAGCCTGTGGTCGATGGCAATGTTTATAGGGTGCTTTCCAGGTATTTTGGTATCGGAACGCCGATCAACAGTTCTGAAGGTATTCGTTATTTTAAGCAAATGGCAAGGGAGGTCATGGATGTTGGGCAAATACGGGACTACAATCAGGCCATAATGGAGTTTGGTGCCATACAGTGTGTTCCAAAAAATCCCGATTGCCAAGGTTGTCCACTGAATCAGGGTTGTGTGGCGCTTCAAAAGAAACGGGTTGATGAACTTCCGGTAAAACAAAATAAGACGAAGGTCAGAAAAAGATATTTTAATTATTTGGTCGTTATCGATTCGGAAAATAGGACCTTGTTGCAACAGCGTAAAGGGAGGGGGATTTGGCAGAATCTTTGGGAGTTCCCCTTGTTGGAAACCAAAGGGAATATCAATTTGGCCGAAATGGAACAAAGGTATAACGAGGTAATTACCATTGAGGACGCCCCGGAAATCCATCAATTTAATCAAGATGATATTGTGCATAAATTATCACATCAGCATTTATACACTAAATTCTGGATCGTAAAAACAGATTCCTATATGGGGAATGGAATTGATTTCGGAACTTTGGAGGCATATCCCGTACCGGTTTTGATAGCTGATTTTATTAAAACATTTAAAATTTAGTACTTTTGGACATTAGACGAAAATTATGAGTGGAACATTGAATAAAGTAATGCTCATCGGGCATTTGGGTGACGAAGTGAAAATGCACTATTTTGAGGGTGGTGGTAGTATAGGGAGGTTTCCTATTGCAACCAATGAGTCCTATACCAATAAACAAACAGGTGAACGTGTGACCAATACCGATTGGCATAACATTGTTGTGCGCAATAAGGCCGCCGAAATTTGTGAAAAATACCTTAGTAAAGGGGATAAGATATACGTTGAGGGACGATTAAAGAATAGGCAATGGCAAGGTGAGGATGGCAATACGCGCTATACCACCGAAGTGCATGTGCAGGATTTCACTTTCTTAAGCACCAAAAAGGAAAGTATGGCCAATGCACAGGCAACCGGTCAACCATCGCAAACCACCCAATCATCGAAACCAGCACAACCGGTACAACATAACGAACCGACAAGGCCTGCTGAACCAACACCATCAGTTGAACCCGATGATGATGATTTGCCATTTTAGACCCTATAAAAATTAAAATTTGACTGTTGGACCCAGAACCCCTTAGTTTTTCCCTGAATTCTATAGCTATGGAGGGTGCTTTTGTACTCAATGTTACCATGCTAATCATATTATTGTTTTGTTCAGCCCTTATTTCCGGTGCTGAGGTGGCCTTCTTCGGTTTGTCCCCAACAGACATTAACACCATAGAACAGGATAAGACGGCCAAGGGCAATATTGTGGTGAAATTGCTCGAACGTCCCAAAAAATTATTGGCGACCATATTAATTGCCAACAATGCCATCAATATTGGAGTGGTACTTATTTTTAACTTGATTGGGGACACCTTGTTCTCAAACATCAATTATTTTCTGTTCAATTTTATTTCGGTACGTTTTCTTTTGGAGGTTGTTGTGGCAACTTTTTTGATTCTGATGTTTGGCGAGATTTTACCCAAGGTCTATGCTAATAGAAATAGAGTGAGTTTTTCCCATTTTATGGCGTATCCACTTAAAGTGCTCGATTTTCTTTTTTCCCCCTTGAGCTTGCCTATGCGCTCAAGTACGATATACCTAAACAAAAGATTGGGCACACATAAATCGAGTCTTAGTGTGGATCATTTGTCCCAAGCCTTGGAATTGACATCTGAGGGGGATACCACAAAGGAAGAGCAAAAATTATTGGAGGGTATTGTTTCCTTTGGTAATACCGATACCAAACAGGTGATGCGCCCGCGCATCGATTTGTTCGCTTTAAGTGAGGATATGAAATTTCCCGATGTGCTCAGTGAGATAAAAAAACAAGGCTACTCCAGAATTCCCGTATTCTCTGAGAACATGGATAATGTCTTGGGTGTACTTTACGTAAAAGACCTTTTGCCCTTTATAGATCGAAAGTCCTTTAATTGGATTTCCTTGATCCGGGAACCCTATTTTGTTCCGGAAAACAAGAAGTTGGATGATCTTTTGTTGGAGTTCCAGGAAAAGAAAAACCATTTGGCCGTGGTGGTCGACGAATATGGGGGTACTTCGGGTATCGTTACCCTTGAGGATATTATTGAGGAGATTGTGGGTGATATCAGTGACGAATTTGATGATGAGGATTTGGTATATTCCAAATTGGATGATTATAATTATGTCTTTGATGGAAAGACGGCCTTAAAGGATTTTTATAGGGTGGTGAAGATGGATGACGATGGCGATTTCGAGGAACAAAAAGGGGAATCCGAGACCATTGCCGGTTTTGTATTGGAGATAGCCGGAAGCTTTCCCAAAAAAGGCGATAAGGTAGAATTTAAGAATTACGAATTCATCGTAGAAAGTCTGGATAAGAAAAGATTGAAACAAATTAAAGTGATTTTGCCACATGAGAATTAAGCGTATCCTTTTTTTATTGTTTTTTATTGGTATTGTTATGGGTTGCCAAGATGAGGTGATTCCCAAGCCTAAGGCCAAATTGCGATTGGAATACCCTAAATCGGATTACGGAACCATTGAAACAGATCATTTTAAGTTTCTAAAGAACCAAACTAGCATTTTCAGTCAAAAGGATGCCAATTCAATGACCTTGGATTATCCGGCCTTGAAAGGCTCGCTGTTTGTGACCTATAAGGATGTCAATGGGGATATTGACAAATTATTGATGGACGCCCAAAAATTATCCATAGAACACTCCGCTAAAGCTGATGGTATTGTGCCACATCCCTTCGTGAATGAAAAGGATCGGGTATACGGAATGTTCTTCGAGGTTGTAGGGAATGCCGCTTCACAAGCCCAGTTTTATGTTACCGACAGTACCGATCATTTTGTGACCGGTTCCCTTTATTTCTATGTGAAGCCCAATTATGATTCCATATATCCCGCTGCTACTTATTTGCAGAACGATATAAAGAAGTTCATGGAAAGTGTCCGTTGGAAATAAGCGCACTAGAAACCTACCCCTATTTTTTTATAGGGGATAGCTAACCACAATAATTGTATGCCGTTATTCCGTGCCGAGTAGTTTTTCGGCATTGGCGATGCTGGTATTGATCTGTTCGCGAAGGGCTTTTATCTTTACTTCCTCTTCATCCAGCCAACTTTGTTTTTGCGGCGTAAGTGCCTTTCCGTTCAAAATCTCATCGGAATCAAATCGGTTGCCAAAGCCTTGCATCCAATCCATCATGGCTTTATGGGCATCTTGCAAGCCCTTTCTGGCATTCTTGTATTGTAACCCCAATTCAGTACTATCTTCCTTACTGCTCAATTCTCCGACCATTTTACCCATTACACTCATTTTGGGCATTACTTCATCATGAATGGCCATGACCTTTGCCATCTGGTTTTCAGAGGCATTTTCGTCAGCCTTTTTTTCATCTTTGCACGAGATGTTCGAAATAAGGAATACTACGGCTATAAGGCTTAAAAACTTTTTCATTCTATTGTTTTTTTAATTTTTACAAATTTAATTATAGTTCTTTATTCTGATGTTTGGGGTTGTTTCCGCAATATCATCGGTATTCCCTTCGGCAGGGGTCAGCGTTATGGTTCTACTTCCGTTTCCCAATAGGGACTGATCATCTTCCTTTTTCAAAAATACATAATACCTATTTGTTTTTATGACAAATCGTATCTGTTATTGCATCGAATCCATTTTTTTTGATGTTTGTTTATATAATCCGAATCCAGGTGGAACGACTATCAATCCAAAATTCATATAAAACCTGGGTATCCATAGCAATTAGTATGTTTATGGGACACCTGGTAATACACTGTCTACGGCGACCAATGAAAACCGAAAGGCATCAATTTATTGTCTCAAAGGCTTTGCGCGTCCCCATCCGGGGTAGCGATGCCATTTTCAAGCAGGTATATTTTTTTATTTACCTGAAAGGGAATCTTTTATAGGATTAAAATTACATATTAATCACCTTTTAATTGGATCTAAAGTTTCACTTTTGTAAAAATTGAATCGGTGAACGAAGCAGTCAGAAAATGGATCTATCTCATTGTTCTTTCATTGGTATGGGGCTCTTCCTTCATATTGATTAAAAAGGCGTTGATCGGCCTTAGTGCCATTCAGTTGGGAGGGTTGCGTATTGTTCTTGCTTCTTCTTTCCTATTCGTTTTTGGTTATCGCAGTGTATGGGGATTGACTTTGAGGGATTGGAAGTGGATTTTTTTTGCTGGCTTATTGAGTTCGTTCTTTCCACCATTTCTGTTCGCTCTGGCACAAACCCAACTGGATAGTGGGGTTACATCGATCTTTAATTCTGTGGTTCCTTTATTGACTACCATTGTTGGGGTTGTACTGTTTGGTGTGCTTGTCACCAAAAAACAGATTTTAGGAGTGGTTATTGGACTTTTGGGAACTTTGGTCCTGATTGTCACAGGAATGGAGTTTAGTCAAGATCAAAACTATTGGTATTCAATTTATATTATACTATCAGCTTTGGGCTATGCCTTGAATATAAATATCATAAAAAAACATTTGGCTCATTTGAGTCCATTGGCCGTAACCACGGGAAGTTTTGCAGTGGCATTTGTCCCTGCTTTGGCCATAGTCCATTATACGGGCTTTTTTGGTAGTATTGGTAGTGATGGGGAAATGCAGCGATCGATGTGGTTTTTATTGATTTTGGCCGTATTGGGCACGGCGGTGGCCAATATCTATTTTAATAAATTGATTCATTTGTCAAGTCCGGTTTTTGCGGCCTCGGTCACCTATGTAATTCCTATCGTGGCCGTACTTTGGGGTGTTTGGGATGGGGAGTCTATCAATGTATATCAACTGATGGGTGGTGTGGTCATACTTTTTGGAGTGTATTTGGTAAACCGAAAAAAAAGACCGTCATAAAATAACGGTCTTTGTTCGATTTTTCACCCCCATCAAGATTTGGGGTTTTTATTGTAAAAACAAGTCATAGGATCTTAAACGATGTCAGTCTCAAAACTTAGGTTTTTCTGTGTTTTTAGCGAATTTATCATAATATTTTACCGGGACCTTTTCACCATTGAAGGTGATCTTTTCCAAGTTTTCAATGACCTCGCTTCCTTTTCCCGTGACCACTACACGGGCATTATTGATGCTCATGTACTTTTGGGCGGCTTTTTGCACATCTTCCTTGGTAACGGCATTCAGGCGTTCCAAATATGTTCTGTAATAATCTTTTGGCAGTCCTTCAGTCTCAATATTCAAGGCATATCGGGCAATGGTTTCCGGCTTTTCCAAGGCCAGTACAAAACTCCCTACGTATTTGGCCTTCGCATCTTTTAATTCCTCATCGGTGACAGGTTGTTTCACGATGTTGTCAATCTCCTTTAAAATTTCAACCACCGCACTATCGGTAACCACGTTACGGACTTTTGCACTGGCGGTAAAAGGAGAGGGTGCATATTTGTCATTTCCGATTTGCGAATAGGCACCATAGGTATACGCCTTGTCTTCCCTTAGATTTAAAAATAGGCGGGCTTGTGCACCACCACCAAGGATTTTATTGGCCAGAAGAGCAGCTAAAAAGTCATCGTTCTTCATTTGGAGGTCGGCTAAACTTTCAACGATGACTTCGGATTGTACGGCATTGGGAACATCGACAAAGTTGATTTGGGTATATTGGACATTGGAGGGTTTAGAGAAGGATAAGGAAGGTGGAGTTGCTTTTATCCAAGGGGTAAAATATTCATCGACCAAGCTTTTCACCTTGTTGAATTCAACATCCCCAACAACGACCAAATAGGCATTGGCGGGCACAAAATAATCTTCATAAAATTGGACGACATCGAGCAAGGTTACATTCTTTACCGTTTCTTCGGTAACATATTCCCCGTAAGGGTGGCCGGTACCGTAGGCCAAGGCATTGGCCACGCGGTTGGAAATCGCGGAAACATCCTTTTCCATTGATTTTAGGGAAGTGAGTAATTTCTGTTTTTCCTTTTCAAATTCTTCCTCGGTAAAATTGGGGTTAATGGCAGCATCGGCCATAAGTTCGAAGATCCTTGGGAAATATTTTGATAATGAACTGGCATAGGCACTTTGGGAACCAAAATTGATACGTGCTCCTAGAAAATCCACCTCCTCGTTAAAATCATCTTTTGGGATGGACTTGGATCCATTGCCCAAAAGACTGGCGGTAAGGGCCGAAACCCCAGCTTTTTCACCTTCAAGTGTTGGCGGGTTGTCTATAAGCAATTGCATGGATACCCGTGGCAATTTGTGATTTTCGACCACTAAGACCTTAAGTCCGTTTTTGAGTTCGTAATGTAGTGGTTCACTCAAATTGATTTCTGGGGCAGGGCCAGGTTCAGGCATCTTACTTCTGTCAATCTGGGCCTGTAAATTAAAGGCGATAAAACCAAGGATCAAGGTTATATATAACTTTTTCATTGTTTTTTAGTTTTCTGTTGCTTCTAGGGGTAAATATTCCAACGCTACTCGTTGATT
Organism: Maribacter polysiphoniae; assembly: GCF_003148665.1. GTDB lineage: Bacteria > Bacteroidota > Bacteroidia > Flavobacteriales > Flavobacteriaceae > Maribacter_A > Maribacter_A polysiphoniae. Next base: position 660,669 of record NZ_QGGQ01000001.1, read on the forward strand.
CGGTTTAAGGTACTTATTGGATACTTCCAATATTTCCTCCCTTGTGATCGATCGGTAAATTTCGATTTCATTATTGATCAAGCCCGTGTTGTCGTATAGCATATAATATCTCGCCAGTGAATTCGCTATGCCCGAAATACTGCTATTTGAGTTTACGAACATATTCTCAAATTTATTCTGAAGTTTTTGATAATCCTTTTCGGATATCAATTCGGATTGTAACTTCCCGATTTCCTCGTCGATATCTTTTTGAAGGTCTTCCAATGAGGTTTCCCCAACCGGGAGTGCACCAACAACATAGGCTCCATAATCTTCCTGCGAACCATTGAAAGCAAACACCTGAAGGGCCTTTTTCTCTTCATCGACCAATTTCTTGTAAAGTTTGGAACTTTTGCCATCACTTAAATACGTAGAGACCATGTCTAACACATAGGCATCCCTATTGGTTTGTGCGGGAGTTCTGTAGCCGAGGAAAATAGCGGGGATCTGTATATTCGGGTCACGGTATTCGGCCTTTATTGGGGTGGTAATGGGGTCTTCTACGAACGTTTGGCGCTGAATGTCCTTCCCTTTTGGGATGGGTCCAAAATAATCCTGCACCATTTTTTTGGTCTTTTCCAAGGAAATGTCCCCCGCGACGACCAATACGGCATTGTTGGGTACATAATAAGTTTTGTTGAACGCTTTAAAATCATCCAAAGAGGCATTGGCCAAATGCTCCAGGGAACCAATGGTCTGCCAGCGATATGGATGTTTTTTGAAAAGGTGTATGAACATTTGTTCGCGCCATCTTCCATAAGGGGAATTGTCATAACGCATCCTTCGTTCCTCTTGAACCACCTCGCTTTGGGTATCTACCCCGATTTGGTTGATTATAGGGTGCATCATTCGTTCCGATTCCAACCAAAGACCCAATTCTAAATTGTTTGAAGGGAATACCTCATAATAATAGGTACGGTCCTGGGTGGTGTTTGCATTGTTTTGGCCTCCGTTCGAGGACACGATCTTAAACCATTCCCCACGTTTTATGTTTTTCGTGCCTTCGAACAATAAATGTTCGAAAAAATGGGCAAAACCTGTTTTCTCTGGATTTTCATCCTTGGCACCTACATGGTACATGACCGATGTGGTTACCACAGGGGCGTTATTGTCTTGGTGTAAAATTACGTGAAGACCGTTGTCAAGGTCATATTCTTCGAAAGAAACCTCTTGGGCAGAGATGGTTGGCAAAAAGAATAGGGCCAGCACACCTAGTAGCGATGTTTTTATTCTCATAGGATTATGGGTTATTATATTGGACAATGAGCTTTTATTATTGGATATGCTAATATATATTTTTAAGGATAAGCATCCGATTGTTCCTTGGTCTTTAACAAGATTTTAAGCCGAATTGAATATATAATGCTTATTTTAAGGGAATTAACCAAAAATAACCAGTTCAATGAAGCATTTTTCCCTACCCATTCGATTCGGAATAGCCACTAGCGGATGCCTGATTGCCTATTTTTTGATTTTGTCCTTGTTCGGTGTGCATACGAATGTGTTTTATAGTATTTTTAATGGAGTTATCACAGGATTTGGTATTTATGAGGCCATAAAGTTCTTTAAGATCAAAGAGGCCGAACGGTTTAATTACGGTAAAGGATTTAAGGCCGGTATGGTAACCGGAAGCGTCGCCACGATAATATTCACCTTTTTCTTTGCGCTCTACGCAACAGAACTCAATACCGAATTTCTGATTGAGTTGTCCAAAGCTTGGTCGGGGGAGTTCAAGAATTTTGAGGCTATCGTATTTTTTACGGTGGGTATAATGGGTTTTGCCACCACCTTGGTAATTACATTGACCATTATGCAACTATTCAAGTCGAACAAATAACCCGGAAAGCAAGAATATTATAAGACGTTGGACAGCCGTGGTTTTTAGGTCATTTTTTATTTGTAAATCGCTTGTACATTAATGAATTAGCAGTATATTTGCACCCGCCTATCCAAAAAGGTAGGCTTAAAATTTAACTAATATATACGCTATGTATGCAATTGTAGAGATGGCAGGGCAGCAATTTAAAGTTGCGAAAGACCAGAAAGTATATGTTCACCGTTTGCAAGCGGAAGAAGGGAAAAAGGTAACTTTTGACAATGTACTTCTTTTGGATGATGGTAAGAACGTTACTGTTGGCGCCCCAGCTATAGACGGAGCCGCTGTTGAGGCTAAAGTCGTTAAACACCTAAGAGGTGACAAAGTTATTGTCTTTAAAAAGAAAAGACGTAAAGGTTATGCTGTAAAGAATGGCCATCGTCAATCTTTTACTGAAATCGTTGTTGAGAGCATTGTTGCTTCCGGAGCGAAAAAAGCAGCTCCAGCAAAAGCCGCGGCAGCACCAAAAGCTAAAGCAGCACCAAAAAAGGCAGCTGTAAAGGCAGAAGCGCCCAAAGCTAAAGCAGCACCAAAAAAAGCGGCTCCCAAGAAAGCCGATGATTTGAAAAAAGTTGAAGGTATTGGACCTAAAATTGCAGAGACCTTAATCGCTGCAGGAATATCAACTTTTGCTGAATTGGCAAATACCAAGGCGGATAAGATCGCTGAAATCATTGCAGATGTTCGTGGCAACCACGTAACAGACACTTGGCCGGCACAAGCTAAATTGGCTGCTGAGGGTAAATGGGATGAGTTGAAAAAATGGCAAGACGAATTAGACGGTGGCAAGGCATAATAGCCAAACCATTAAGTATAACAATAAAAACCGAAAAAAATGGCTCACAAGAAAGGTGTAGGTAGTTCGAAAAACGGTAGGGAATCAGAATCGAAACGCTTAGGGGTTAAGATTTTTGGTGGCCAGGCGGCCATCGCTGGTAATATCATCGTTAGACAACGAGGTACTAGACACAATCCAGGAGAGAATGTCTATGCAGGTAAGGATCATACCTTACATGCAAGAGTAGACGGAATCGTAAAATTTCAAAAGAAAGCAGGAGGGAAATCCTATGTTTCCATAGAGCCTTTTGAGGCCTAATATCTTGTATTTTCAAGAAATAGAAAACCCTTTCCAGAAATGGAAGGGGTTTTTCTGTTTGTATATCATCTAGAGTAACTTTTCCCCGATCTCTTCCCATGTATCGGCCCTTTCGAAACCATTGGTGTAGGCATTGTGTGGGGATGAATACAAGATTGATCTACCGTTGAACATTTCAAGGTTGTAGCTTCGGTCATCAATTAATACGTCCCCTTTTAAGATGTGTTTGTGTCCGCATAAGATCCTGTTTTGCCATGGGATAAAAGGGAAATGTTCATCCAGCCACTCGCTTTTTTCCTCTAGCGAATTCGGAAATTGCATGGCTGCCGAAGCGATATATACATTATACTTTTCAGCAAGTTCCTTTAAAATATCCTTACTGCCTTCAATAGGGTTGAGATTTTTAAAGAAACCCCTTCGGGTTGCGTGTTTCCGTATACTTTCCTGATGGGCTTTGGGGACCATTTTCCAAACTTCGGATCCCTTACAGGCTTCTGGGGTAAGGTTTCCATTGAATTCAGTATTGTAAATTTCAATATGTGCGCCAAACGTATCGGCAATCACCTCATCCATGTCCACAAAAATTGTCATATCGTTGAATTTTGTACGAAGTACCGAAAAAATGATTTGACCCGAAAATGATTCTTAAAACTAAATCGTTAAGCTGGGCTTTTTCTTTAAACGGTAGGCTTTTGGAATACCAAAAGGTTGCTAGGTTTTCTACTGTGCTTATTAACATATTCTTATGTGTCTGGGAATATGGATTCCCCATATTGCGTTTTATCTTTGATGTAATAATTCTAAAAGTTAATACTATGAAAATGTTCAGGTTAATGGCCGTGATGTCTATGATATTGATGATGAGTGTTGCTACAGGACAGACACGGAGTGAGAAGAAGTTAATGCAGGATGCCACAAAGGCTAAAAAAACCATGTTGAAGACAGATGCGGGCATAGAAAAGTTTTTTGATACATCTGCAGGGTTTGTGATTTTCCCTAATGTGGGTAAAGGTGGATTTATTATCGGTGGTGCTTCCGGAAAGGGAGTCGTCTATGAGAAGGGGGATGTCGTGGGAATGGCTGACCTAAAGAAACTGAATATTGGATTGCAGGCTGGCGGACAGGCGATTATCGAAGTGATCTTTTTTGAAACCCCGACAGACTTAGCCCGGTTTAAGGAAGGGAAGTTCCAGTTTGCAGCGGAAGCTTCGGCTGTTGCCTTGAAGTCCGGAATTGCCGTTAATGCCAAATACAAAGACGGTGTAGCCGTGTTTGCCCTACCAAAGGCTGGTTTAATGGCCGATGCATCGGTTGGTGGCCAGAAATTTGGTTATGATCCTTTTTAAGGGTTTATGGGTAAAACGAAAAAAAACCTTGTTCTATGTAGAACAAGGTTTTTTTGTATCCAATACCTGTGCTTTGTGAAGCACGTGGCTTATTCTAGTACCTGTAATAATCGGGTTTAAAAGGACCTTCTACGGTTACCCCGATATATTTTGCTTGGTCTTCACGGAGCTCTGTAAGCTCGGCACCCAATCTTGATAAATGCAATTTAGCAACTTTTTCGTCCAGATGTTTGGGTAGCATATATACCTTGTTTTCATAGGCGTCACTATTTTTCCAAAGCTCTATCTGGGCCAAGGTCTGATTGGTGAACGAGTTGCTCATTACAAAACTTGGGTGGCCAGTGGCACATCCAAGGTTGACCAAACGCCCTTCTGCCAAAACGATAATGTCTTTGCCGTCAATGGTGTATTTGTCTACCTGTGGTTTTATTTCATCCTTGGTATTGCCATAGTTGGTGTTCAACCAAGCCATATCGATTTCATTGTCGAAATGTCCGATATTACACACGATTACTTTGTCCCGCATGGCTTTAAAATGCTCTTCCCTAATAATATCTTTATTTCCTGTGGTTGTGATTACAATATCAGCATTGCCGACCACATTCTCTAATTTCTTCACTTCAAAACCGTCCATACAGGCTTGTAAGGCACAGATAGGATCGATCTCGGTAACGGTTACAATAGCGCCTGCACCCTTAAATGAAGCGGCTGTGCCCTTACCTACGTCGCCATACCCGGCGACTACGACGCGTTTACCGGCCAACATGGTGTCGGTTGCCCTACGAATGGCATCTACGGCACTTTCACGACAACCGTATTTATTATCGAATTTAGATTTGGTTACCGAATCGTTTACATTGATGGCGGGCATTGGCAAGGTGCCATTCTTAACCCTTTCGTATAAACGATGGACTCCAGTTGTGGTTTCTTCCGATAATCCTTTTACCGCAGAAGCGAGTTCAGGATATTTGTCCAAAACCATATTTGTAAGATCCCCACCATCATCCAAGATCATATTCAACGGTTTGCGGTCTTTACCAAAGAATAAAGTTTGCTCTATGCACCAGTCAAATTCCTCTTCGTTCATCCCTTTCCAGGCATACACAGGAACACCAGTGGCAGCAATGGCAGCGGCGGCATGGTCTTGAGTTGAGAAAATATTACAGGAACTCCAGGTGACATCGGCACCAAGCGCAACCAAGGTTTCGATTAAAACCGCAGTTTGTATGGTCATATGCAAGCAACCCGCAATTCGGGCCCCTTTAAGGGGTTGTTCATCCTTGTATTCTTCCCGAAGTGCCATAAGCCCTGGCATTTCTGCTTCGGCCAAGGTAATCTCTTTTCTTCCCCAATCCGCTAGGGTAATATCTTTAACCTTATTGGGCACATATGAAACGGTTTTGGTAGCCATATCCTTTTTTCTTTTTACTTTCGTTGTTAACTATTGCTCTTTTTTTAAGAATTGCAAAGTTACGAATATCCTAAATAACAACATGCCTCTTTACAAGACAATAGAAGTTACCCCGTCGATCAAAGTATATATTTGGAAGATAGAAGAAACCGAAAAGGAACTATCGAAGGCCGTTGAGCTTACCGAACACTGTCAAAACCGTATGGATGGCATGAAGTCCGAATTGCACCGCAAGGGCTTTTTAAGTATCCGCCATTTAATGGCCGAGGCCGGCTACGAGGACAAGGATTTATACTATGACAAGGTTGGCAAACCACATTTATATGATGGTAACCACATCAGTATTACCCATTCGCATCAATTTACCGGGATTATTATAAGTACGGATCAGGAGGTCGGCATCGATATTGAGATGCAACGCGATTTGATTACCCGTATAGCACATAAATTCACTCCGACCGAGGCCTATGCCCACATTAAGGACAGGAAAGACCTCGTTCGTAAATATACCGTAATCTGGGGCTGTAAGGAATCGCTGTATAAGATCTATGCTACGGTGGGACTTAGTTTCCTAAGCCATATTTACATCAATGATTTTGAATTTTCGGACGAAATATTGGAAGGAGAGATCAATTATAAAGGGGATACAACCTATTACAGGCTTAAATTTCTGGAATTTGAAGGCTTCACCTGTGTTTATGCCGTTAAAAAATAAATTTATATTACAATCATGGAAATATCAGTAGAACTTACTTTTTCACCACTACAGGATGATTTTGAACAGCATATCATCAACTTTATTAAAAAATTAAGGGCATCCGGACTAACGATTTTGGAGAATCCGTTAAGCACCCAAGTATACGGGCCTTATGATGAGGTGATGAAGGTGTTGAACACCGAGATCAAAACGGCTTTTGAATTGATGGATCGCGGTCTGCTCTATATGAAATTGGTAAAATCTGACCGTAGCGCGTATGAGCCCCATTTTTGAGTTTTTGTTCGGGCAATATGCCGACTATGAAACTTATTATATTGTTTTAGAGATTGTTGCGGTTATTTTTGGACTGCTATCTGTCTGGTATTCAAAACAAAACAACATTCTGGTTTATCCCACGGGATTGATCAGTACCTCCATTTACGTCTACCTTCTTTTTAAATGGGGATTGATCGGGGATATGATGATCAACGGCTATTATTTTATAATGAGTCTCTATGGGTGGTATGTTTGGACACGAAAAGTCGACGATTCACATTTTACACCAATAACAAGAACAACTAGTAAAGAGCATAAAATATCAATCTTGATTTTTATGGCCACCTTGGTCTTTGTTTTTGTCGTCTATCAAATGTTCGATAAATGGACAAGCTGGACCGCCTATGTAGATACCGTAACAACAGCGGTTTTCTTTGTGGGGATGTGGCTTATGGCCAAACGGAAGGTTGAAAATTGGTTGTATTGGATCGTGGGGGATATAATTTCGGTTCCCCTATATTTTTATAAAGGATTTACGTTTACAAGTTTTCAGTATCTTATATTTACAATAATAGCTATATTCGGATACCTCGCATGGAAGAGAAATTTAGACAGCAACCCGCTGACATTGTCAAAATAGTATTATTCGGTCCGGAATCTACGGGGAAAACCACCCTTTCGGAACAACTGGCACGACATTACCACTCTGTTTGGGTACCAGAATATGCAAGGGAATATCTTCAGGATAAATGGAATAACGAACGAAAGACCTGTGAGCCCGAAGATCTATTGCCAATTGCCGAAGGGCAAATGCTTCTTGAGAATGATTTGGCCAAAAAAGCATCGAAAGTCCTAATTTGCGATACCGATTTATTGGAGACCAAAGTGTATTCCGAAGCGTATTATCTTGGGTACTGTGATCCACTTCTGGAAAAGTATGCCTTGGAAAACCAATATGATCTTTATTTACTTACATACATTGATATCCCTTGGGAGAAAGACGATTTAAGGGACAAGCCCAATGAACGTGAACGGATGTTTTTGTATTTTAAAGACACATTGGAGAAGTATAACAGGAAATTCATTATCTTAAAAGGGGATAAAAAAACCCGTTTAAAAACCGCAGTCGAACATATAGATAACCTATTGGAAAAATGATTCAATTTACCGAAAACGATTTAAAACAATTGGCCGAAAAAGGCATTGATAAAGAAAAAGTCAGAAATCAAATTCAGATTTTCGAGGAAGGGATTCCCTTTGTGAATTTAGTTAAGGCGGCCGTTGTCGGTGATGGTATTCTTAAATTTACGGTACGTGAACAGAAAGAGTTGGCCAATAAGTTCGAAGAGGCCAAAAAAGGCTTGTCACTTCTGAAATTCGTACCTGCTTCGGGGGCTGCGTCCAGGATGTTCAAGGCTTTGTTTAATTTCTTGGAAGCCTATGATCCCGCAAAGGAAAGTTTGGAACAATATTTCGAGCGAACCCATGATTCTGATTTACGGGTTTTTAGGGATGGATTGAAAAAATTCCCCTTTTATGAAACCATCATGGAACGGATAAAAGGAAAGACAACCAATCCCGATGAGGAGCTCTATCTTTTTGTAAAGGAAATGATGTCTGAGGAAGCTTTGAATTACGGCTTCTATCCTAAAGGACTTTTACCTTTTCACAACTACGGGGAACATACGGCAACGCCTTTCGAGAAACATTTGAAGGAGGCGTCGAATTATGCCATGGTCGATGGGGAGGCGCATTTGCATTTTACGATTTCCGAACAGCATATCGATATGTTTACGAAGGAATATGCCAAAATCAACGAGCGATTGCGCAAAGCCACAAATACGGTTTTCCATGTCACTTATTCCTATCAAAAAAGCTCAACGGATACCATTGCGGTTGATATGGATAATAAACCTTTCCGCAATGCTGACGGATCGCTTCTTTTTAGACCTGGAGGTCATGGGGCCTTGATCGAGAACCTAGATGAGGAGGATGCCGATATCATATTCATTAAAAATATCGACAATGTGGTTGTGCCCAATGCCCAGGAAGAACTTACAAAGAGTAAAAAAATGTTGGCAGGCCTATTGTTGAAAGTACAGGAGAAAGCATTTGCCTATGCCAAAAGAATCGATGACAATAATTTGACGGCAAATATCATGTCGGAAATCAAGGAATTCCTAGAGAACGAACTCAATGTGCGTTTTGTGGATAAATACTCGAGTTTCAGTATCGGGGAGCAGATTGAAATATTGAAAGACAAGATAAATAGACCGATCCGCATTTGCGGTATGGTCAAAAATGAAGGGGAGCCCGGTGGCGGTCCTTTCTGGATCAAGAATTCGCATAATCATGTGTCCTTACAGATTATTGAATCTGCCCAGATCGATATGTCCAATACAAAGCAGGTTGATATTCTTAAAAATGCCACACATTTCAATCCTGTGGATTTGGTCTGTGGTGTGAAGAACTATAAAGGTGAAAAATATAGTCTATTGAATTATATTGATCATAAGCAAGGCTTTATCACTGAAAAAACAAAAGAGGGCCGTCCTCTAAAAGCTTTGGAATTACCAGGTCTTTGGAATGGGGCCATGGCATATTGGAACACGATTTTTGTTGAGGTGCCACTGGCAACATTCAATCCTGTGAAAACAGTGAATGACTTATTGAAACCCACACATCAGGTTTCCTAAGGCCGAACCAAGTTCGATATTCTTCAAAAGTGTATAATTTTTATACACTTTTTTTTATTTAAACACATTTTTATACAGTTTGCCATTTTTAATGATTTCGTGTAAAAAACTAGGAATCAATCGATTAAAAAGGAATAACACCCTTGATGGGTTTTGGCATTGTTTTGTCATAACGTTAATCAAGAATGTTTAATTAAAATCTATAAAAATGAAAAAATTAGTTTTTGCAACAGCATTGGTTTTAGGAGGTTTAACCGTTAGTACTGCCGCTTCCCCTATTTTCCACGATGGAATAATGGAAGAGGTTCTTGTGCAGGATTTTACTGAAATAGAAATTTCAGAAGTCCCTGAGGCCATAACCAGCGCTTTGGAAGAAGCATATCCTGGCGTAACGTTGGTCAAAGCATATAAAAATGGCGAGGAGCAATTTAAATTGGAAGTTTCTTCCGAAGATGGTAGTACAACGGAATTGTACGCCGATGCCGAAGGGAACTGGATCGAGATGTAAGACGTATTTGGGTTTCGAATCTTAAAGCTGCCTTCGGGCAGTTTTTTGTGATCGACATTCGATTTATATGATGAATAGGTTTTTAGCAAGTGCACCGATCAACGACCTTAAAAAAATGCACGGCAATTAAAATTCTATTTATCACCATTTAAATCTTACCTATATTTTTTTACGGTGGCTTTACAACCACACCCCACTTTTGTTTCGTTGGTTTGGTCGTAAAAAGGGTAGCATTTTGCTACCCTTTTTCATTTTAACAGGATTGTATATCGTTTCAATATTTACGGCAATGACATTTTAGGTTTAGAATAATTTTAGATACCATATAGCTTACTTGTGGTAATTTTACGTACATACCTATGATGAATAACGCTATGCCTAAAATCTTGATTATTGAGGACGATACCACGTTTGCCCAGATGTTGCAAAAGTTTTTGATTAAAAAGGGATATGGGGTGGAAATCGGTTTTACGGTGAAGGAAGGAAGACAGAAATTAAAACAAAACGCGTTTGATCTAGTGTTGACCGATTTAAGATTGCCCGATGCCGAAGGAATAGAGTTGATCACGGACATGCAACAGAAGGTGCCTGTGATTATAATGACAGGTTATGCCGAGGTAAGTTCCGCAGTCACGGCCATGAAAAAAGGGGCTTATGACTATATATCAAAACCTTTTACCCCCGAGGCCGTATTAAAAATTATCGGTTCTGCCTTAAGTACAACCCCGAAAACGGAAACATCACAAAAAGGACAAGTTGCCCCTAGGGAAAATTTGGAACCCCAACAGCCTTCCTCGAAAATTATCGGTAGTCTCAATTTAGTGAGCCCAGCATCTAAAAAGTTGGAAGAATATATTGGCCTCGTCGCGCCAACCGACATGTCAGTGTTGATTACAGGGGAGAGTGGCACAGGTAAGGAGGTTACGGCAAAGTCTATCCACGACCGTAGTGAAAGAAGTGGTAGACCCTTTATCGCCGTGGATTGTGGGGCCATTCCCAAAGAATTGGCCTCTAGTGAGTTCTTTGGACATTTAAAGGGAAGTTTTACAGGTGCGATAAATGATAAGGTAGGGACATTCGAGGCGGCAAATGGGGGCACGCTCTTCTTGGATGAAGTAGGCAATCTGCCTTATGACAACCAGATACAACTTTTGCGGGCATTGCAAGAACGTAGGATTAGGCGTATCGGAAGCACTAAGGAAATTGATGTGGATGTTAGGATACTTACGGCAACCAACGAGGATTTGAAGGTTGCGGTAAAGGAGGGAAGGTTTCGGGAGGATTTGTACCACAGGCTGAATGAATTTTCACTTCAGATACCTTCCTTGATAGATAGGCAGGGAGATTTGGTGGTTCTTGTGGAACATTTTCTGGAAGTTTCCAATAAGCGCTTGAATAAAGGGATTACCGGATTCACGAAGGAAGTTTGGGATATTTTTGAATCCTATGGCTGGCCGGGAAATATTCGGGAACTGCAGAATGTTATACAACGTGCCGTACTGTTGACTGGGGACGGTGAAATAACATTAGAAGCCTTGCCCACCGAAATTATCGAAACACCTACTGTAAACAACGATAATGGGGATATCTCCAAATCCGAATTTGAAAAGGAGCAAATTATAAAGGCGCTTAAACGTACCAATTATAATAAGTCCAAGGCAGCCAAGCTTCTTCAGGTTACAAGAAAGACCTTGTACAATAGAATCAGTCACTATGATCTGGATGTGTAGCCACACGTTTCCTTAGTTCTTCTAGCAACGGGGTAATATGGTTCATTAGGCTATCATAGGTTTGAAGTAAATCCATGGAACCGGATGCCGTACTTTCCAATTTACACAGTAAATCAATACAGGAGGGGTCAACTTCCAATTGCCTGAACATTGGTAACATTCTATGGGCTGTATTTTTGCTTTTCTGATAATTATTTTGGGTAGCGGCCTCTTTTAATGTTTCCATGCTCTTAGAGGTGTCCTTTATAAATGTTTGCAATACTTCGTTAATTGATTTATCGTCATCACCCAAGAATGAACGAAGGATCCTTAGGCTATAGGTCGTACCTTCCTCTTCGGTTGGCAAAGGTTTGGCCGAGGTCATTTTATAGCTGTTTATTTCCAAAGAAAGAAAGGGTTGTAGGGTGTGGAATAGTTGGGTGTTGGAAAATGGTTTTTGTAGTACGGTTGTAAATCCGTGGGACAGAAAAAGATGTTCGTTTAAATCCCGTCTTCCGGTCATGGCTATAATGGGCTGGTCCGAATAATGGCCGTATTTACCCGACTTCAATTGGGTCAGTACCTCAAATCCGGTAATCGAAGGCATTTCAATATCGGTCAGTACTACTCCATATTCCAAACCTTCTTTTTGTAGGGTGCTGAAATCGGTGCACAATATGGGTTCAATATTCTTCGATTTTAAAAACTCACCCACCATTTGTATAAATGATGCATCATCATCAATGATAAGTATGGTCGATTTATGGTGTAGGGTTTTTTCATGGCTAGGGATTTTGGGCTGGGTAGGTGCTGTTGTAAAATCGAACGGCAGGGTTATGGTAAAGGTACTGCCAACCCCCAAAGTACTCTCCAAGGTCATTCTACCTCCTAGTAAATCCACAAGTTTTTTGGAAATGGTAAGTCCTAGGCCGTATCCGCCGTATTTTTTCTCCGTATCGATTTCTGCCTGCGTAAATTCCTTAAAGATCAGTTGCTGTTTTTCTTTATTGATACCAATACCCGTATCCGAGATTTGAATTTGGATCAGGTTATCTGAAAAACGGTTTTTCAATCGATGGGCTTTAATGGTAATGCTTCCTTCTTCCGTGAATTTAAAGGCGTTACCCAAGAGGTTGTTTATAATTTGACGTAATCGGATGGGGTCGCCCAGGATGTCCCGGTCCAATTCATCATCAATATCCAATATAACGAAGATATCCTTGTCCTTATATTGTACCGAAAGGTCATGTGAAGATTCCTTGATGAGCTGCGAAAGGTTTAAGGGTACTTTTTTGATGTTGATTTTCCCCGTTTCCAATCTTGTGAAATCGAGGAGGTCATTTACCAGATTATTGACATAACCCGCCGCCGACTTAATATGGGTCAGGTATTCGTTTTGGTTTGGGGATAGTTTTGATTTCTCTATGATTTCTGAATACCCCATGATGGTATTCAAGGGGGTTCTAAGGTCATGGCTAACGGTTTTGATAAGCTGCTCCCGGCTTTTTAACAAGGATTCGGAGAACCTTTTTTCCTTTTCCAGTTTTTGTCGGTATACATTGGCCTTCCAGAAATCCCGGTTAATGATGAAAGTGAATATCCCAACCACAAGAAAGCTCAATATAGCGGCAATTACGGCCAATTGAATGCTTCGTTTTAAGGCGGCTTCCCTATTGATGTTGTCATTGATGCTACTTACCAGTACCTCTTTTTCCAATGAAGTGATGATATTGCGCAATTGTTGGGAAAGCTCTAGGTCGGTTTGGTTGATTTTCGATTCTTGATAGGTTTGGGAGTTTTCATTGATGGTATTGTCCGCTTTGATTCCTTTTATAAGCTGCTTTGAAACCTGTAGTATGGAGTCTGTTTTTTTTGACCTGTTGATTTCCGTTTCATCCGAGGGGATGTTTTCATTCAAATAATTGGCCATTTTACGAATGGATTCTTGGGCTTTGGGAGGTAGTTCATTAAAATTTGGGGCCAGGTTTTCGGCAGTAATGATCCCTAGGGAAGCCTCCATTTTGTTGAGCTCGTCAAGGGCGTTGTTTATAGATTCTCCGGTTTTGTTCTCGGTTTTTAATTTTCGTAAAGCGTTGTTGTTGGTTACCTTTTTCTCCAATAAGTAACATAAACTATCCAATAGCGCGGCTTGGTTCTTGCTTTGTGATAGGTTTTTAAGGCTTTCAATATCGGTGAATATGGAATCTATTTTTTTTGAGTAGGCAAGGATGTTTTTCTTTTCACGATGTTGAATGGCTCGTTTCGATAAACTTTCCGCTTCATAGATATCGGTAAGTAATGCACTGGTCTTTAGTAATTTGGTCTCATTATTGTCGAAAGTGTCGTTGGAGATATAATTCCGTATTTCCAAAAAAATGTAGAATGAGGCAATGGACGCTAGCAAGATCAGCAGTAGATAACTGAGGGCGATCTTAATAGTGAATTTATTTTTGGACTTTTCCATAGCGTCTTTTTCTTATCTTAGATACGTACGAATCCGATATACAGGATCGAATGGTAGCAATAATTTGTAACCTTTCCCCTCTTGTGGATTGACGTGAAATATTTTTGCTTTTTTTTATGAAAGATTAAAAAGGCTGTATTACATTTGCACCATCTCAAAGGGGTGCTTAACCCTCGAACTTTAAACAGGACTTTTCTTAAGAAGATCGGGATAAGCTGAGATTATACCCAACGAACCTGGGCAGGTAATGCTGCCAAGGGAGGCAAAGGTTGCCATTTGGATTATCATAACGTTTCCATTGGAAACAAAAATCATTTTTAACCAAGAATAACGCCCCTTTTATTCGTAATAAACCTATTACGAATGAAATTGCTCTATTCCTTTTCTAATGCAAGAACTGCAAATTCGAAGTGCGGTTCAATGCGATCGGCAACGATTGAAAAAAGCCATCGCATTAAATTTTTATCCATCTCATTGGGCCTTATGGCCTTGGGGCTTACAGCCCAAGAAACCAAAACCGATTCTTTGGAAGGCAAAAAAATTGCCTTGGATGAGGTCTTTGTATCTGCCGTGAGGGCTACAAAGGAATCGCCTGTCACCTTTACCAATCTTACTAAGGAAGATTTAAAACCGAGGAACTTGGGACAGGATATTCCGATTTTATTGAATTTTATGCCTGCCGTGGTCACTACGTCCGATGCCGGGGCCGGTGTTGGCTATACGGGAATCAGGGTTCGTGGTAGTGATGCCACTAGGGTGAACGTAACCATAAACGGTATACCCTATAACGATTCTGAATCGCATGGAACATTCTGGGTGAACATGCCCGATTTTGCCTCCTCTACCGAAAGTTTGCAATTACAGCGTGGCGTAGGTACATCAACCAATGGGGCTGGGGCCTTTGGGGCAAGTCTTAACATTGCGACTGACGGGGTGTCCGAAGAGGCCTTTGGTCGTATTTCTTCCTCAGTAGGGAGTTATAATACCTTACGGAATAACTTAAAGTTCAGTACCGGCCTATTGAACGATCATATGGAGATTTCCGGGCGATTGTCCAGAATCACTTCGGATGGTTATATCGATAGGGCCTCCTCAGAACTCGATTCCTACTTTTTGCAGGGGGCGTTTAAAAACGGGAATACCATTTTAAAGGCTGTTCTTTTTGGAGGACATGAAGTTACCTATCAGGCATGGAATGGTATTGATGCCACCACGTTAAAAAGTGATAGAACCTTTAATCCCGCTGGGATATACACAGATGGCAATGGGAATACCCAATTTTATGATAATGAGGTCGACGATTATAAACAAAACCATGCCCAGCTCCTTTGGAATCAAAAATTGAACGATAATTGGAATACGAACTTAGCATTGCATTATACCCGTGGTAGGGGCTTTTTTGAGCAGTTTAAAGAGGATGATGATTTTGAGACCTATGGTTTTGAACCTTTATTGGTCAATGGGGAAGAGGTGAATTCGACAGACCTAGTGCGAAGAAGATGGTTGGATAACGATTTCTTCGGAACCGTTTTTTCGGCCCATTACAATAAAGGAAATTTAGACCTTATCTTAGGGGGTGGCTGGAATACCTATGAGGGCGATCATTATGGGGAAGTAATTTGGGCCGAATACGCCCCAAATAGTTTTATACGTGATCGCTATTATGACGATTCCTCGAAAAAGACCGATTTTAATGTTTTCACCAAGGCCAATTATAATTTAGGTGATCATTGGAGTCTCTTCGGAGATCTACAATATAGAACAGTAGGGTACACGGCAAATGGCGATGATACCGGATTGGTCGATGATACCTTCAATTTCTTTAACCCGAAATTCGGGGCATCCTATGACCTGAACCAAAACAACAATTTCTATCTTTCTTTCGCCGTAGCAAATCGGGAGCCCAATAGAAATGATTATGAGAATGGGAGTCCTAAACCAGAGAAGCTAAATGACCTGGAATTGGGTTGGAGGTATGTTTCACCGAATGTGCAGGTAAGTACCAATGTGTATTACATGAAATACAAGGACCAATTGGTACTCACTGGTGAGCTGAATGATGTGGGGGCACCGCTACGGGCCAATGTTGGTGATAGTTATCGATTTGGATTGGAGATTGATGCCCATCTTGCCTTAGGCGATAAATTCAGTCTAAATCCGAATGTTGCATTGAGCTCCAATAAGAATAAGGATTTTGTTTTTCAACGCGATGGGGTTCTTGAGGATTTAGGAAATACCGATATTGCCTTTTCCCCTGATGTTATTGTGGGGAATGCCATTTCATA
The DNA here is from genome assembly GCF_003148665.1 of Maribacter polysiphoniae. Classification (GTDB taxonomy): domain Bacteria; phylum Bacteroidota; class Bacteroidia; order Flavobacteriales; family Flavobacteriaceae; genus Maribacter_A; species Maribacter_A polysiphoniae. The sequence continues at coordinate 677,072 of NZ_QGGQ01000001.1, forward strand.
CATGCCCAATGAAAACTTGCAACTTTCACTCTTGAGCAAATATGTGGGTAAACAGTATATGGGAAATATCGATTCTGACCGATCTGTATTGGATGACTATTCACAAACCGATTTCAATGCCCAATATACGATTGAGACCAATTCCTTTGTAAAACGGCTGACCCTTTCTTTGTTGGTGAACAATATCTTTGATGCCAAATATGTTTCCAACGGTTATTTCTATACCTATGACGACACTTGGTCAAACCCAGGACAAACGGCAACCATAGAAGGTGCGGGCTATTATCCACAGGCAGGTACTAATTTTTTACTCGGTGTCACCTTTGATTTTTAATAGCATTCGCGTTTAAGGCGATTCACAATAATAACATGGCACTTAACCTCGGTTTTGTGCCATGCTCGTTTATTTGTAGTTTTATCATCCAATCATGGATACTATGGATGTAGGTTTTGGTATTTGGCAAATCTTGTTTTTAAATCCATTGGGTACCATGCTTTATTTTTTAATGGGAAAAGATCAGAAAATCAGTAAGGACGATAATTGATTTTTTCATAACGATATACTGAAATACAGAGAGTAATGAAAGAGGATAAGAATATAAGATGGGGCATAATCGGTTGCGGGGCAGTGACAGAAGTGAAGAGTGGGCCAGCTTATCAGAATACAGAGGGGTTTGAGGTTCGTGCCGTAATGCGGCGCAACAAGGAAAAAGCCGCAGATTATGCAAAGAGACATGGTATAGCTAAATTTTATACCAACGCAGATGATTTGATAGCCGATGAGGAAATAGATGCCGTTTATATCGCCACACCACCGGATTCCCATAAAGCCTATGCATTGAAAGTGGCAGCGGCGGGTAAGCCGTGTTGTATCGAAAAGCCAATGGCACCCAACTATTCCGATAGTCTAGAAATCCACAAGGCCTTCAATGATAAGAAATTGCCGTTGTTCATTGCCTATTACAGGCGTTCTTTACCTCGTTTTGATAAAGTAAAAGAATGGTTGAACGATGGAAAAATCGGGGAGGTAAGGCAGATCTGTTGGCAATTGTCCAAACAGCCCAATGATTCGGATCTTAGTGGGGAGTACAATTGGCGAACCGATGCCAAAATCGCGCCAGGTGGTTATTTTGATGACTTGGCAAGTCATGGGCTCGATCTATTTGTTCATCTATTAGGTGATATTTCGGAGGCCAGTGGTATTGCCACCAATCAAATGGGATTGTACACGGCAAAAGATGCGATTATGGGCCAATGGAAACATGAAAGTGGGGTCTTGGGTTCCGGTAGCTGGAATTTTGGCTGTTATGAGCGGGAAGACAAGGTTGAAATATACGGGAGTAAAGGCAAAATCATATTTTCTGTTTTTGATGAAGCCCCGATTATCCTGATAAATCCAAACGGAGAAGAAAAACTCGAAATCGAAAATCCGAAACATATTCAACAGTTTCATGTGGCGAACATCAAAAATCACTTATTGGGTGTTAAAGAACATCCTTCCTTGGGGAAATCAGGATTGCATGCCAGTTGGGTCATGGACAGGATTTTAGGGAATATTTAAAATCCCTTACCATGAATGGTGTACATGTTTACGAATCAATCGGTCGTAAATGGCATCTACTTGCTGGTGTTGCCCTTCGGTTAGTGGCGGTAGGTCACTTGCGGTAATATTCGATAGTAAATGTGCCTCTTTTGATGCCCCTGGAATAATACATCCTACTTCCGGGTGATCCAAAATCCATCGTAAGGCGATAGGAGCTAAATTCGTGTGGTTCGGAAATAGTGCTTTTAGCCCTTCCACAGCTTTAAGGCCTAAATCATAAGGAATTCCGGAAAATGTTTCACCTTTATCGAAGAAGGCACCATCCCTATTGAAATTTCGATGGTCATCCGCATCAAAGGTGCTTGCTGCACTGAATTTGCCTGTTAATAGACCACTGGCCAAAGGTACGCGAACGATCACCCCGACATCCCTTTTTTTTACCTGTTCAAAAAACAGTTCTTTGGGGCGTTGCCGAAACATATTGAAGATAATCTGTACGGTAGCGACGTTTTCATATTCGATTCCTTTTAAGGCTTCCTCAATTTTTTCAACACTTATGCCAAGGTGCTTTATTTTCCCTTCATCCTTTAAGCGATCGAATAATTCAAAAATCTCAGGTCGGTAGAATACTTCGGTAGGCGGACAATGGAGTTGTATGAGGTCCAAACATTCCAATCCCATATTCTTCAAGCTGTCCTCAACATATTTACGAAGTACTTTGGGTTGGTAGTTTTCGTTGGTATGGGGGTTGATTTGCCGCCCGCATTTTGTAGCCACATAGACTTCTTCCTTTCTGGATCTTACGACCCTTCCAACAGCGGCTTCACTCAATCCTGCTTCATAAACATCCGCAGTGTCGATAAAATTGATTCCGTTGTCAATGGCGGTATTGATGATTTTATCCGCGGAGGAATTGTCGAATCCACTTCCCCATGAACCTCCTACCTGCCAAGTTCCCAATGATATTTCCGAAACGCTGAAATCGGTTTTTCCAAGTCTTCTGTATTTCATTTTGGCTACTTTTAGTTATGTGGATGAACCATAAGTGTTAATTATAAACCCTAACTATGTTATTGTTATAGGTGTTATTGTAAATCAGCATATCGTAATAACGACCACCATCATCCGGTCTGTTGAGCATTTGCCCTGTAAACAAACTGTATTCATAATCATCGCAAGGACATGTGGCCGTCTGGCCATTAAGAATCATTGTTGAACAATCGTTGGGAGCATGGTTAGGGCAGCTGGCTTCTGATGCGACGAATTGGTTGAACCCTGAGTTAATGACAAAAATGCCTGCAGTACCTACACCCTTCGCTCCTACATATACCGAGGATCCAGTATTTGTCAAAGGGCTATATAAAGGTAAGTTCAAATTCATTTCGTAGCTAAACGAGATTTCTTGTAAGTATGGATTTCTATTGGTACCGCTACTGCTGCAACCCAAAATCAAGAACAATAAAAATAGGGGATAAATACGATTCATATTTCAATTTCTATATAATAGAACAAATACAAAATTGAACAAAAAATATGTATATTTGCGTTAAATCCTCTTTAAAATAAGGGGATTTTCCTATTAATGAAACCCTGTGATGGGAAAAGTGCTTTCTAAGGCATTCATCGTAGCTGGGTGGATTAATCCCGCGACATGGCGGATTGTTTTAGAGTACTGAGGGAAATTCTTCGAGTATGACTTAAAAATGGATAAATTATGAGTAACGTATCATATTATACTGCTGAAGGTTTAAAAAAATTAAGGGACGAATTGAATTATCTTAAAGACGTTGAACGTCCAAAGGCTTCACAGGCTATTGCCGAAGCTAGGGATAAGGGTGATTTGTCAGAGAATGCCGAGTATGACGCTGCCAAGGAAGCCCAGGGACTTTTAGAGCTTAAGATTTCAAAAATGGAAGCCACTTTGGCCAATGCACGATTGATTGACGAATCACAATTGGATACGTCCAAGGTCTTGGTGCTGTCTACGGTAAAATTGAAAAACCAAACCAATGGTATGGAAATGAAATATACCTTGGTGGCAGAGAGCGAGGCGGATTTGAAATCGGGAAAAATTTCAGTGAGCTCACCAATAGGTAAAGGGCTATTGGGCAAGAAAGTGGGGGATACCGCGGAAATTTCTGTGCCAAATGGCAAAATAACCTTTGAGATTTTAGAGATATCGAGGTAATAAAAATCAATAATTCTTTATCTTTAAACCTATCATTAACGATAGGTTTTTTTGTACTTATTTTAAATGAATTGACCATGGCAAGTATCTTTACAAAAATCATCAAAGGGGAAATCCCATGTTATAAAATAGCCGAGGACGAGAATTTCTTTGCCTTTTTGGATATTAATCCGAATGCTAAAGGACATACGTTATGTGTGCCTAAAAAAGAGGTCGATAAGATTATGGACTTGGATGAGGAGACCTATATGGGATTAATGGCTTTTTCAAGAAAGGTGGGTAAAGCCATTGAGGCAGCTATCGATTGTAACCGGGTGGGTATGACGGTAATTGGGCTCGAAGTGCCCCATGTGCATGTGCATTTGATTCCCTTGAACCAAATGAAGGAAGCTACCTTTCAGCACAAAGTGGCATTGACACAGGATGAATTTGTTGCGATAGCCAAAAGCATTTCCTCTAAAATTGAATAATTCCGGATAGCCAAAGATAAAGGCCCAGTCCAATTACTGCCAATAGGGAAACCAAAAGAATATAGAATAGGGGTGTAAACCGGATTATCGACTTTTCAGGTGTGACCATTTTTTGATAATAATTGAAAATGCGTTCTATATCCTCCGTCCAATTCACCGGATAGATAATGGAGTCGCATTTATTGCACCTAATGGTGTGTGTGACCTCACTGGTTGTTCTATCGTAAAGCTTCCCGTATTTATGTTTCTGTTTAAAGGTTATCTTCATGTCCTGATTAAAACACTCGGGACAATTATTGGTGATATTGGCTTCCTTTATGACAACTAACTTTTCCTTTGACATGGTTTACTTATTTACTTTTAAGGAGATTTGCATGATGGTACCTTCCTTACCGGAAGAAAGCACCCTTACCTTTCCCTTATGATATTCTTCCACGATTCTTTTTACTAATGACAGTCCTAAACCCCATCCGCGTTTTTTGGAGGTAACCCCTGGGTTAAATATATTCTGGTAATTACTTTTCGGGATACCGCCACCCGTATCGGCGATCAGGATGTTCACATACTTTCCAGCAGGGATAATATCGATGGCGATACTTCCTTTGCCTTTCATGGCATCAATACCGTTTTTGACCAGATTTTCAATGGTCCAATTGTACAAGGCATGGTTTAGGAGTACGGGTAATTTTTCAACTCTTGAATTAAACGAAAAATGGATCAATTTGGAACTCCGTAATTTCAGGTATTCGTAGGCTTCCTTTGTTTCTTGGACGATATCAACCTCCTTTAACTCGGGCAAAGACCCGATTTTGGAGAATCGTTCGGTAATGGTTTCCAAGCGACCGATATCCTTGGCGATTTCCTTGGTGATCTCTGGATTTATTTTTTCGGACCTCAATAGTTCGTTCCACCCTAGAAGGGAGGATAATGGGGTGCCGATTTGGTGTGCGGTCTCTTTGGCCATACCTGCCCACAACTTGTTTTGTTCCGAAGCCTTGTTCGTTTTGAAGAAAAAGAAGATGACAGCCGCAAAAAGTAAAATGATCAACAAAAGGGCTATGGGGTAATATTTTAATTTATTCAACACCTCCGAATTCCCGTAGTAAAGGGTGGCAAGGTGTTCTCCTTGTTGGTCAATGAATATGGGGGTGTTCTCACTTTCGAATTTCTGGATGTTTCGTTGCACGTACAAAGAATCCTTTGCACTTTCCTCAGGCATGTTATTGGTCTTGACCGAGCCATCCTTGTTTACCAATATCATTGGGGTTGAGGTGTTGTTTTGCAATACCTTTATGGTGAGGTTGCCCATGTCCATATCTTCCGAATATTGCAATAATTCAGATTGGGCGGTAGCCCATATTTCCATTTTTAAACGTTCTTCCTCTTTGAACTTTTTAAAGAAACTATTGGTGTTCCACAGAATCAAACTCACAATGGCAAAGGCTATGGCCAATAAAATAAAGTTCGAGGTCTTCTTTTTTGGGTTAAATTCCATCCAACCGGTTTAATGCTTTAAAGATAACGTAAAATGAGCATAAATGGTGTGTGGGGTAGATGGCTATCTGTTTTTAGTCGCAGTCAAATTGACTACATTTGTTATACTATGGATGATATGATCTCGATAATTCCAAAGGATATCACGACCCAAGAATTGCATGGATACCTTTTAGGTGCCATTGGGCCCAGACCTATCGCTTTTGTCAGTACCATTGACGAAAAGGGAAGACCTAATCTTTCGCCATTTAGTTTTTTCAATGTATTTAGCGCCAACCCGCCCATATTGATTTTTTCTCCTGCGCGTAGGGTTCGCGACAATACCACAAAACACACCCTGGATAATGTTGAAAAAGTGGGTGAGGCCGTCATTAATGTAGTTACGTATGAAATCGTTCAACAAATGTCGCTCTCAAGTACCGAATATCCTGAAGGGGAAAATGAGTTTATAAAGGCAGGTCTTACCATGTTGGCGTCCGATTTGGTCAAACCCTTTAGGGTAGCCGAATCACCCGTTCAGTTTGAATGTAAGGTGACCAAGATCGAACCGTTGGGAAAAGAAGGTGGCGCCGGGAATCTGATTTTTTCCGAAGTGGTCAAAATACATTTGAACCCTAACGTATTGGACGAAAATGGTAGTATAGACCAATATAAGATCGATCAAGTTGCCCGAATGGGTGGCAATTGGTACTCACGGGCCAATAAAGGGATGTTCGAAGTGCCCAAACCACTGTCCAGTTTGGGAATTGGTGTTGATGCCATTCCGGAAGGAATCAGGAACAGTACGGTTTTAACAGGCAATGACCTTGGAAAATTGGGTAATGTGGAAAAATTGCCTTCAAGAATCGAAATTGGGGAATTTATCGGTTCACAGGAAGGGATATCTTCTTTGGCAGCTAACAAAGACCTTCAATCCATACATCGTAAAGCCAAGGAATATCTTGACCGGAACGATGTACTTTCAGCGTGGAAACTACTTTTGGCAAACGAATTGTAAATAACTATTTGGTCAGTTTTTATGAAGCCAATGGTAAAACCCTTAACTTGGCAGCGAATTGTTTTTACCTGATTTAATCCGATACTTCCGATCTGAGGTGTGGTATGGACAGGTTTTGTGACCTGGATTGTACACCGTGCATGATTTGGTTTTTCTCCTTAACGGAGTGGGGTCGGAAAGGTATTCATGAATAAGGGACAAGCAATTCAAAAAAATGGAAAGAATCAATGAATTTGTCTCTTGGGACTTTCGAAATGAATACATTAACACTAATCGCGATTACATAATTATCAAAAGATGGAAATACAAGGAAAAATCAAAAAGATAGAAGAGACCAAAACCTTTGGAAATAATGGTTTTAGAAAAAGGGAAGTGGTAATAACCACCGAGGAGCAATACCCACAACAAATCCTGGTCGAGTTTGTACAGGATAAATGTGATTTATTGAACAGCTATCAAGTAGGGCAGGATGTAAAGATCAGTATAAACATCAGGGGACGTGAATGGACAAACCCACAGGGTGAGGTAAAATACTTCAACTCTATTCAAGGTTGGCGTATCGAGAATCTTCAGGCAGCGGAAAGCAATGCCGATATTCCACCAGTACCGCCTATGGATGCTTTTGAACCAGCCGATAACATCAATGAGGAAGATCATGACGATCTGCCTTTTTAATGGGTATTGGACCAACAAAATAGAAAAGACCCTTTTTGGGTCTTTTTTTTATCCTTGTTTTTGGATAACTTTCGGTATTGAATCAATTTGAATTTTAAAAACCCTGAGGTGAAAAAGAATGGTAATCGTAAACCATTGATATTCCTGACCGATGAAATAGACTTTCCTCCGGTAGCGGATGCCCATATCGACGGATTGGTGGCTGTTGGTGGGGACCTTTCCCCAGAACGTTTGTTACTGGCCTATAAGCGGGGAATTTTTCCTTGGTTCAACGAAGGCTCAATGGTAATGTGGTGGAGTCCCGACCCTAGAATGGTATTGTACCCGAACCAAGTGAGGATTTCGAAAAGTATGCGTAAGGTCTTGAAGGGGGGGCAATTTCAATTGACCAAGAACACATCGTTTGAACAAGTGATCGATCAATGTGCAACGATAAAACGCAAGGGTCAAGACGGTACGTGGATTACCCAGGATATGAAGAAGGCATATCTGAAATTGCATGCTATGGGGGTTGCACAATCGTATGAGGTTTGGGAAGAAGGTCGTTTGGTTGGCGGACTTTATGGGATTGACCTAGGCCATGTATTCTGTGGGGAAAGCATGTTCAGTACTGTGAGCAATGCGTCAAAGTTTGCCTTTATCAATTTGGCTAGGGAACTAGATCAAAAAGGATGTCGCCTTATCGATTGTCAATTATATACCAGCCATTTGGAAAGTCTCGGGGCCAAGGAAATCCCAAGAGAGGATTTTATGGGAATTTTAAAGAATGAATAAGGGTTTTTATGGGAGGTTTTGTTACCTGTAGTCCTTTATTTTTTATTTTCTGTTTGATTTATTATTTCTAAAGCCAAAGAGTCCATTTCTTTATAATGATTTATCATAACAATATTCCATAATAATTTTCCTTGATATAAATTCTCGAATTTCAAATCGTGGAACACTTTATAATAATCAGCAGCATTAAAAAGTTCCGTTTTTTTATCAATTCCAACATTCTCATAAATGTTCAAGTTTTTCATCGATATGTTCCTGTCCAAATATGGAATTAACTGAGTGGAAGTTTGCAAATCTTGATTCTTGAAATCCTCATCAGCGTCTTCAATTGATTGCAACCAATTAAATAGATTTTCTTTCAGGGAACTGTCTGGGATTAGACCAAGTTTTCCTGAACTTATTAACTCCTGTATTGTGCTATTTGCTGGGTTGTAATTTCCATATTTCAAAGACTCGTTGATTATACTGTCAACGCTTATTAATTCAAATTCGGTTTCACTTTTATTTATTAAACTCAATACAGAGCGAACATAATTGTTGGCAGCCTTTAAATCTTTGATTCTTTTTTTTAATATTATTCTGTTATTTAAAAATTCAGCGTTTAATTCGTAATTGATTTTATTTGTTTCAGCGTTGTCTTTTCTTATTTCATTCCAATTGTTTATTTGTAATGCAATTAAAATTCCAATAACAACAAGAACAATTTCTCCGATTGCGTAAAGTAAATATTTGCTAAACTTGTTTTCGGTTAAAACTTGTTGCCTTATTCGTCTAAAGAATTTTATCATAGGTTATTGGTTGGTCATAATGAGGCACAATGGTTCGTCTAAGCGTAGTTGCGTGGGTAAGCACTAAATTTAGTAAATAAATCACAGATTGAAAGTCCGCGAGCCCTGACGCTTCGGGGTTCGTAGTAGGCTCTAACTAGCAATGGATTATACACATCTTAAGCTATCACCTTTAGACTTTCTTTTAAAACCTCTAAATGCAGTACTACAGGGTTTGTTCTCCTCAATTCGCCATCCAACTCAAAAATGATTTCTATGTCCTGATTTTCTATTTTCATTGTAGCATTTTCAACCCTATGATAAGAATATTCCTTGATCTTATGTTCGGATCTGAGTAGAAATAAAAATGTGAGATAAAGGATTTTAAATTTATTCAATCGATCGATTATCACAACATCCAGAAAACCGTCATTTAAAATTGCCTTTCTTGTAATGGAGAAATTATAGCCCATGATATTGGTGTTCGATACGAAAACTAAAAAAGGGTGTAAGACCGCTTCTTTCCCATTAATTTCAATTGTGTATTTCGCATCATTTTTAAATGACCTGATTGATTGTAAAGTTGCTCTTAGATACGTGATCAATCTTCTGTTCGAAGAACTTTCAAAATTTGAAATCGTATTGGCGGCAAATCCAAAACCAATGTTGCTGAAAAAATATTCCCCATTGATTCTACCTACATCAATAGAGGTAGCTTTTTGCCCTTTGATGCGTTGAATGGCTTTATTTATGTTTTTCGGGATTTTAAGGTTTCTTGCCAACCCATTACCTGAACCTATAGGGATAATCCCCAGTAATATCTTAGAATTGACCAAACAGGATGCTACTTCGTTGATCGTACCATCACCCCCACAGGCAACGATGATTTCAGCTTTTTCGTTTATGGACTGTTGTACTAAAAGTGTCGCATGTCCTTTATAGGAGGAATGTTTTACAACAATTGAATAATAGTTCTTTTCAAAGTATGCCGATAGATATTGCTTTGTAATTTGGGATTTCCCTTTACCGGCAATTGGATTTACTATGAAGTGGACAATTTTCATTCGTTCACTTTTAAGGATAGTCCGTTATTATTGTAAAGATGGTCGGCCACTTGGAAATAGGAAATGGTTTCTTTAAGAAAATCCTGGTTCATAGGCTTTGCAACCAAACTATTGTCATCTCTTTTCCAATTATAGAAATTAGCCTGTTTTTGATCCCCTAAGACCATAAGTTCATGACCCTTTAATAGTCCTAATTTTCTATAGTTGCCAATAAAGGCACGTTCATCAGTCTCTTCCATTTTTAGAATGTCCTGTCCAAAAAGGTTACTTTCATAAGTCCAACCCAATTGTGCAAATAATGTGGGGAAGATATCGACTTGGGAACAAAGTCTGTCAATATGCTGTTTTTCTACACCATCAAGATTTAATATCATTGCCGGAATATGATAATTGGCTACATCGAGTTCCCAACGACCAGCACTGCTGGCACAATGGTCGGCCATTAATACGAAAACGGTATTTTTAAACCAAGGTTTTTGTTTTGCATTTCTTAAAAATTCTTGAATTGCGAAATCGGTATACTTAATGGCTCCGTATCTTCCTGTACCTGATGGAATACCAATCTTATTGGCAGGATAGGTGTATGGCTTATGGTTCGAAGTCGTCATTATAAAATCAAGGAAAGGCCGTCCTATGGCAAAAGCCGAATCGGCTTCTTTTAGCACCTTTTTATAAATATCCTCATCACAAACCCCCCAGGCATTTTCAAAAGTCACTTCTTCATCCGCGATATTCTTACGATTGGTCACAATATCCGCAGATGGCAGAAATCCTCTTCCCCTGTCCACAATGTCAAATCCATTACCACTGAAATATTTGTCCATATTGTCAAAATATCCGTCGCCCCCATAAAAGAACGTCCTTGTGTATCCTTTACCCCTGAATATCTCGCCAATGGTAAAGAGATTATTGTTTTTCTCTCGTTTAACAATACTTCTCCCAGGCGTTGGGGGAATTGAAAGTGTAATGGCTTCCATTCCGCGAACTGTCCTAGTGCCAGTTGCCATTAAATTGTCGAACGATAGTCCCACTTGCGATAAGGAATCCAATGTTGGGGTCAACATATTATCATTGCCAAAAGCTCCCAAATATTTTGCGCTTAAACTCTCAATGCATATAAAAATAATGTTAGGTTTCTTCTCTTTACCATCATTCCTAATATACCTCCGTATGCCCGTAGATGGCGTATAGATGCTGTCTTGAAAGGTCTTTATGTTTCCATTTACCTTTAAGAACGCTTCTTCGATCGGCTCGGTTTTGTAAAACTCAGGATAGCTAAGTTCATTATTCCGAAAAGCTGCAAAAAAAGAATAAATACCTGCTTTTGAAAGCTCATTGTTATAGCGATTATCTGAAATCTCGGCATTTTCATTTTTGATAAACAAAGTAAAAATCAACGCAATACCCAATATGATTACACTTGGTAGCAAGCGGATTTTAAATGGATCCGTACTTTCAAAAGTTCTTTTGAATATCCGTAATCTTATAAAGAGTAAAACCGTAAGCATTACAAGTATTCCAATACTTCCAACCAAAATAGGTATAGGGTATGATTCATTTATATTCTTAACTACCTCGTAAGTGTATATTAAATAGTCAACTGCAATAAAATTGAATCTTCTCTGAAATTCGTCCCAAAAAGTGATTTCTGCAAAGAATGAAAAGAAGATTATTAGCACGCCCACTATAAAGCCTGAATAACAAATAACCCTATCGGCCATAGTACCAATAAGACCTTTGGGTACTATCAAAAAATATAAAGTAGCGATTAGGGCAAAAAATGAAACGGTTCCGATATCGTAAAAAAGCCCAATAAGGAATGTGGTAAACACGGTAATAACACCATGGTCGATTTCCGAAAAATTCCAAATAAGAAAAATGACTCTCAATAACAAGGAAATTCCTAGGAACAAAAGGATGAAGCCTTTTAACAATTCGAACCGTTTTGTAAATGCTATTTTCATCTTATTCGTATTAATTGTTTTAGTTTGTTTAAATTTTCTTGTTTCCCTTTTTCCAAGACCTCTTTGCCATATGCGGTCTTAAACCGATACTCCTCCAGAAATTTAATATTGAGGAGATGCCATTCTTTATCGGTCATAACGGTGTCACAAAATAGTTCCCATTCCTTTCGCAAGAGCATATTCCTGTACATGTAATTAGTTGTTCCCAAATGGAACAAATCGGCATCGCAAAGTACTTTGTCATATACATTCAAAGGGTTTTGGGGCATCTTTGTGGCATCGATACAAGAAAGCACCCTTTCAATTTCGGTTTGTGAACAATTGGTTTTTGAAAGATATTGAGCAGCCAATCGTTTACTTACTTCTTCGTGTCCTTCATAGGTTTCCGAGAAACCTGTATCATGAAAGCAAGCCGCAATAGCTATGAAATCCACTTCTTTTGGTTGTAATCCTATGGCATTGGAAATCAGAAAAACGTTGTCGATTACTTCTTGCGTATGGGCAAAGTTGTGGAAGGGGAGATTCTTGCATTTGTCATTTTGAAGAATCTCCGAACAATACCTCGTAATGCTTTTAATTGTCATCGCTGTCATTGTCCGCATCTAAATGAATCATATCAGCATCATGTCTAATTTCGGTATGGCGAATCACACCTCCGCTCAATCCTACATATTTGGAAATTATTGTCGAGGCCATAGCGAATAGCAAAACAATTGAAAAACCATATTTAGTGTATTTCGATTTTTTGTAGTGTAAAAACAAAGCGGCAAGGGACACCCCACCTAAAATCACAATAGTTGTAAAAAACAATTCTGCATATTCTTCATGGTTATGTAAAAGTGTTTCGCTTACTCCAGAAAAATCCCCAACAATTTCCGCTGCCCCTTCACCTGTATTAAAGGAAGCAATGGATGTCAAAGCACTGAATACAAAAATACCCAGTGATGTATTTTTTACTTGGTGGTTCTTTATGATATAGCCTGAAATCAATACCAGAAAACCAACCAAAACACCAACAATGGGTAGATGGTTTGCCACTAAATGTAAATGTGAGTCGTTCATCATATTGTTTTTATTATTTAGGTTCCTGTTTTACTCTGTTATCAAGTTAAATGCTCCATTGGTTAGAAATTCCGTATTTGGTTTAAAATCAGCTGCATTAAGGATTTGGGTAAATCCATTGTTTGTAGCACCTATTTTGACCAATACCCTTTTGAAGTTTGTATTATCTTTTTTTACAAGTACAAAAAAGTCATTATCAATGTTGGCAACAGCTTCGGATGGTAATGCAGGATGTTCTGCTGAAGTGGTCAGGATTTCAGCCTCAATGTACATTCCAGGGGCAAATAGTTGTACTTCCTCATCATTTACAAGATCCCCATGTATCTCCACGGTTCTACTTTGGGCATTTATCGACTTGTTGACTAAATGAACCACACCTTTATATACATTGTTCATGTCATTTTGCAACCTTACATTGATTTGCTGACCTTTTTTAACCATAGGTAGGTCCTTTTCAAAAATCTTCAATTCTATGTGAAGGTCGTCGGTATTGGTGACGGTTAAAGCAACATCAGAAGGGTTTAGGTACATTCCTTTACCTGCGTTTATTGTAGTTGAATAACCTGATAATGGCGAAACCACACTAATGACTGATTGAATATTTTCGCCCGTAAGGGTATTCGGATTGATGTTCATAAGGCTCAACTTCTTTTTAAGGGATTGGTATTGTGCCATGGTCACGGTATATTCCGATTCGGCCTTTAAGAAATTCTTTTTTGAAGTCACATTATCGGCCATCAATTCTTTTTGGCGTTCATAATCGGATTTTAAATAGCTCAAACGTCCTTTGGCTTCCAAGAAATCTTGTTGCACCTGAACATATTCCGGGTTTTCAATGGTGAACAATACTTGACCTTTTTCAACCTTATTCCCAGGCAATAGACTGATGTCCTTTACGTAGCCGGCAAAATAGGCGCTAACATCGGCTTGGTTCTGTGGAGGCACTGCGAACATACCGTTCGCTTTCACAACAGTATTAAACTCCTGCATCGATATTTTCCCCAAAGCCATTCCACCCGATTTAAATTGATTTTCGGTAATTATTATTGCATCTTGGTCTTTAATCCCCGTCGTTACATCTGTGTTGGCCGTTTCTGGTTTTGCTTTTGGGTTACAGGAAGCCAATGTTAGTGTCAGTAGTAAAAGAATGCTTGTTAAACTTATAACATGGGTAAAATTGTTGACTATATTTTTCATCATTAATTGATTAGATAATTTAATTCTAAAACTGTGGCGTTATACTCATTAAGGTTCTGTAAATAGGTGATTTGAATATTTTTGGCACTTTCCAATAGCTGTACATACTGTAAGAAATCTATCTCTCCGTTTAGAAATGATTTTGATGCACTTGTCGTTAATTCTTCTGCAAGTTTGCCGTCAGAGGTTTCATAATAATCAACGGCTTCTTGGAATTTCTTTAAATCGGATAGCAAGCCTTGATACTTTGATTCCAGTTGTATTTTGTAATTTTCAGACTCATCGGCTATTATCTTAGTCTCTGTTTTTGCCGCATTGATTTTTGCCTTGTTCGCCCCGAACCATAACGGAATCGACACACCCGCCTGAAAACCATTGTATCGCTTGGCATTAACACCATTATTAGTGCCCTGGAAGACTGACATATGTAAATCTGGAAGTAATCTTTGCCTTTCCAAAGAGAGAGAGGATCGACTCAATTTTTGAGCGGAATCGTAATACAGTATTCCAGGATGATTAACAAAATTCGGTTGTTGTAATTCCAGTTTGGGTAAGCTGTTCTCTTCTACGATAATCAACGAATCTGTCTGCATCCATTGATATAGCATCGTAAATGCTTTTGCCAAGCCTGCTTTGGTTTGTGCAAGCAAAATGGATATTTCTTTTTGCTTGGCCTCTGCGGTAAGTTTTTCCAATAAATTGGTTGCCCCTACAGCATATCGCTTATTGGCAGCTTTGGAAAATTGACCATAGAGACTATCTAAAAATTTGTATTGTTCTACAAGACTATTATTGTATACCACATTGTAATAGGCTTTATAAACCTCTTTGGTCAAGGTTCTTTCATTTAATCGGTACTGTTGGTTTGATAACTCAACCTTATATTTTTCCACCTTGCGTTGAGCACCGTAAATCGTTGGGAACTGTAAGGACTGGCTAATCCCGAAAACATCCAATGGAAGCCCGTTATCCGCAATATTATTTTGGTCGGAACTATAATAAACCTGGGTTTTATCCAAGTTAAAGGCACTTCCAACCAATTGTTCGGATTGCTGCACTCTTTTGGCAGAAGCTTTAAGTCCATAATTGTTCTCAATCGCAATCTGAACTGCTTGTTCTGCATTGATAGTACTCTGTTGGGCACTTCCTACAACCGGGAGGAATATTAAGGCTATGATGCCAAGTACTTTTAAATTTATTTTTTTCTTGATCTTAGGATGATGCCCCTTCCTATCGAACATTGCATATAGGATAGGTAGTACGATTAGGGTCAAAGCTGTTGCCGTAATCAGTCCACCCACAACAACTGTTGCCAATGGTCTCTGTACCTCTGCCCCTGCTGAGGTCGAAATTGCCATAGGCAGAAAGCCTAAAGCTGCTGCTGCTGCTGTTAACAATACAGGCCGCAATCTATTGTTCGTGCCCATTAAAATCCGTTTATTGATGTTGTTGACACCGTGTGCCTTCAACTCTTTAAATTCTTCAATCAATACAATACCGTTCAATACGGCAATACCGAATAGAGCAATAAAGCCAACACCTGCCGAAATACTAAAAGGCAAACCGCGTATGTAAAGTAACATTACACCACCAATGGCCGATAAAGGAATTGCACTATAAATCATTAAGGCTTCCTTTACGGAATCGAAAGCAAAATAGAGTAGGACAAAAATCAGAACCAGTGCGATAGGTACGGCGATTTTTAATCGGGCCGTTGCGGTACGTAGATTTTCAAATTGCCCCCCATAGCTTATAGAATAGCCGGTTGGTAGTTTAACGTCCTTTTCTATTATAGACTGTACATCCTTAACCACAGATTCTAAATCGCGATTACGAACATTCACGCCTACCACGATGCGCCGTTTGGTATTATCGCGCGAAATTTTAGCTGGTCCCTTGGTATAGCTTATTTTTGCGAATTCACTTAATGGTAATTTCATTCCATTGGGTAATGATACCGAGGCTGTTTCAATATTTTCAATATCCCTTCTGTGGGCATCATCATAACGAATCACCATATCGAATTGCTTTTCACCTTCGAAAACAGTTCCTGCGGGCATACCTGCAAAACCCATGGTGACAACTTTATTCAAGTCTTCGATATTCAAGTTGTACTTAGCGATTTTTTGCCTGTTATATTTTACGGTCATTTGAGGTAACCCAGCGGTTTTCTCTACGGAAATATCTGCGGCCCCCTCCACGTTTTGGATTGCTTTTTCTATTTCTAAGGCTTTAGTATAGAGAACATCCAGATTCTCACCGAAAACCTTAATGGCCAAATCTGCACGTACTCCTGTAATCAACTCATTGAATCGCATTTCGATGGGTTGTGTAAATTCAAAATCAACACCTGCTATCTCCGATAAGGCTTCCTTGAATTTATCGGCTAATTCATCCTTCGTTGCTGCAGAAACCCATTCCTTTTTTGGTCTTAGTTTTATAATAACATCACTTTCTTCCATTGACATTGGGTCTGTTGGAACTTCAGCAGCGCCTATTCGACTTACAACCTGCTCCACTTCGGGGAATTTCTTCAATATTTTTTCCATTCGAGTAGTAGCTTCAATGGTTTTACTTAAGGATGTTCCCGTTTTCAATACAGGTTGAATCACAAAATCACCTTCGTCCAATGTAGGCACGAATTCGCCTCCCATTCTAGTGTATAGGAATGCAGTAATTGCCAATAAACCTATGGCCATACCCAATACCAGTTTCTTTTTACGTAATGCCCAAGAAATAGTGGGTTGGTATTTTTCTTCAAGAAATGCGATTAGTTTGGATGAAATCGTTGGTTTTTCGGTATTTGAAGGTTTGATAAATAAAGAAGCCATTACTGGAATGTATGTGAAACACAGTACCATGGCACCTGTGAGTGCAAAACTGAATACCAAAGCCATTGGGCGGAACATTTTACCTTCTACATTTACCAAAGAAAGAATAGGAATGAATACGATGATAATGATCAACTGCCCAAAAACTGCAGAGTTCATCATTTTAGACGCCCCTTGATATGTGATTTGATCTATTAAACCTTGCCTCTGGTTTTTTGGAAGAGCCAATAATTTAGTTCGTTGATTGGTGATTTTAAAGGCAATAAACTCAACAATGATTACTGCACCATCGATGATTATTCCAAAGTCTATCGCCCCTAAACTCATCAAGTTGGCATCTACCCCAAAAATGTACATTAAGGAGAGGGCAAAAAGCAAGCTCATTGGAATAACCGATGCTACCACTAAACCAGAGCGTAGGTTGCCCAAAAGAAGTACTACTACGAAAATTACGATTAAACATCCCAAAATCAGGTTTTCGGCAATAGTAGCTGTGGTTTTTGCAATAAGTTCGCTCCGCTCAAGAAAAGGATTAATAGAAATACCAGGAGGCAATGATGATTGTATTTCGGCCACACGTTGTTTAACTGCTTCTATAACGGCATTGGAGTTGGCATCCTTCAGCATCATTACCTGTCCCAATACTTTTTCTCCTTCGCCGTTTCCTGTAATTGCACCAAAACGGTTGGCATGACCAAAGCCTACTTTAGCAATATCCCTTACAAAGACGGGTATATTTCCCGTACTTGTGACTACAATGTCTTCAATATCCTGTATGGAACCCACAAGTCCTTCACCTCTAATGAAGTAGCTTTCATTTGCTTTTTCAATATAACCGCCCCCGGCAACGCTATTGTTTTTTTCCAAAGCACTGAATACATCAAAGATGGATACGTTCATGGCGCGAAGTCGTTCAGGGTTAATAGCAACTTCATAGGTCTTTAAATAGCCTCCCCAAGTATTTACTTCTACTACACCTGGAATACCGGAAAGTTGACGTTTTACCAACCAATCCTGAATGGTACGCACATCCGATAATGAATATTGTTCCTTATGTTTTGCATCAACATCTATTACATATTGATAAATTTCACCCAAACCTGTGGAAACAGGGCCCATAAATGGTTTGCCAAAACCCGCGGGGATTTTTTCTTCGGCACTTTTTATTTTCTCTGCGATTAGCTGACGGGGTAAATATGTGCCTAAATTATCATTGAAGACGACTGTAACAACCGATAGACCAAACTTGGAAACGGAACGTATTTCTTTTACCCCCGGTAAGTTTGCCATTTCTAACTCTACAGGGTAAGTCAAAAACTTTTCTACATCTTCAGTAGCCAGATTTCTCGAGGTTGTGATGACCTGTACCTGATTGTTGGTTACATCGGGTACCGCACCTATAGGAATATTGGATAAGGAATATAAACCAAAGCCAATAATACCCGCAGTAAACAAGAGAACTATGAGTTTGTGGTGTATACTGTATTGGATAATACGTTCTAACATTTTTACTGGATTATTAATTTATATCCCAAATGTATTTGGTGTACCTAAGAGCCATCTAAATGGTTTCTTAAGATTTGCTTAAGAATGGTTTCCCTTTGGTAAATGATAAAAAACAAAAGCCCTGAAAATTATTCAGGGCCTTTGCCAATCGCTACTAAACACTAACCATCAATCAAAAATCTTTATAGCGCGTCTATTTTAATAAATAATTTTGCATCGGTCATGGAAATTTCACAGCGCGATGGTGCTGTGGTCGCATAGGTGTTTCCGCAAGTTGGGCATAGATAATACACTGAAGGCAATGATTTTACATTTCCTTCTTCCAAAACTTTTAAAGCATTTATATAAAAATCCCTGTGCTTTTGTTCTACTTTGTATGCATAAGTCAAACTTATTTGTGCCATATAATTACCTGCTGCATTGGCATCCTTGATGAAGTTTGGGTACATTGTATTAAACTCATAGCTTTCGCCTTCAATGGCATTCTTTAAATTCTCCTTGGTTGTTCCTACACTAAATTCTGGAGTAACGGTTGGTATTTCCTCTCCCATTCTTTGAATAACGACTTTATGATTATTGGCGTGTATCAATTCCGCCCCGGATGCCGCCTTGAAAAGCAGCGCTATTTCCGGGTAGCCTTCTTCAGCCGCTTTTTTACTGAAAGCGGCATATTTAGCATGTGCGGTCGTTTCACCTTTAAATGCATCTTTCATATTTTGAATGGTTGATTTTTGAGGGTCCTCTTTTTCTTTAACTACCGCCATGGCTGTTTCAGCCACTTCTTTTGACGGTTTGATTTCAATTTTGTCTACTGTATTATTCTTACAAGATTGAAAAAGCATACTTGTGAATACCATTCCAATTGCTAATACCACTACTGATTTTTTCATTTTATTTATTTTAAATATTTGACTAAGTGTATGCCCACATTTTCGTGGATTTTCTATGTCTTTTTTAAGATTCGATTTTAGTTGGTTGATTGATCTCCAAAATCGGGTAGTGCCAATTCTATACCTGCCCCGTGTTGAAAAACCAATTGTCCACCTAAATATCCTGTTCGTGCCACTGAACCAACTAAGGCCGTAAATAGGATGACCCCTACCCATTTAGACCATGTTCTTTCATATTTGAAATAGTACAATGACACACGAAATAATGCCGTTATACTAGCAAGCCATAACGTTATGGTTGCAGCTTCCTCGTGTAGTTCCATGGGTTTTTGTAGAATACCATCCATCATACCGTCCCCAGCATAACTTCCGCTTATATAAGCTACTATTGCCCCCAAAGCACCTAATAGCAAAAGATAAAATGAGGTATTTTTTAAAAACTGTTTTTTACTGATAAGAGCTATGATTTCTGAGAAAAATCCAACTAGGATCAGGGCAATTGGAAAGTGGATAACCATTGCGTGAATGTGTGGTGATGTTAACATTTTAATGTGATTTTGAATTACACATCAAATGTATAGGCACCAACTTAAGGCTGAATTAAGTGAAACTTAAGTTTGGCTTAAAATGAGATGGTGAACGTTGTACCTACACCAAATTCACTATCTACATAAATTTTGGCGTTTATGGCATCGGCGGCCTTTTTGGCTATGGATAGACCTAAACCGTTTCCCGGGATGTTTTTATGGTTTAGGGCATCGGATCTAAAAAAGCGTTTGAACACATTATTTAGATCCTCTTTTTTAATACCGATACCTTCATCTTGGATTTTACAGATTATTTTTGAATCCATACGTGCGATTTCGATATGTATTGTGGAAGCCTCCTTAGCATATTTTATGGCATTTCCTATAATATTTTCCATGATCAATGTGGTGTAATATTGAGGTGCCATTTCTTCCAATAAAACCCCTTTCTGGAAAGCTATTGTAAGTTTCTTTTGTAAGATAGGAGTCTTGTGCCTAGAAAGAATTTCGTCTATTATGTGAGGTAAAGGGACCAAAGAACGGTCAACTGTTCTTGAATTGACATCTAACCTGGCAAGCAGTAAAAGTTGTTCAATCGTGGCGGTCATCCGATCTATTTCCGTAAGACTACATTTGATTTTATCCTCATATTCCGATCGCTCTCTGGGCTTTCGAATCAATACCTCAAGCGTACCTTTTAATGTTGATAAAGGTGTTCGTAATTCGTGGGAAGCGTCAGAGGTAAATTGCCGCTTTCTTTCGATAGTATTTTCAATACGCTGTAATAGCTCGTTAATGCTAAACGACAAATCGTAGAGCTCATCTTTGTTATGTGGAAGAATAACCCTTTCATTCAAACTATTCTGCGTAATTCTTTTTGTTGTTTCGGTTATAACCTTTACAGGTATAATCCCTCGCCCTGCCAAGTATCTGGACATGAAATATAGTCCCGCTAAAAGAAATAAATAAGAAACAATCAAAACATTTCTTAGATTAAGCAATACCATTTTTGAGGATTCCAAGGACATGGCCGCTAGAATAAAGCCTTTGATCTTTCCATTCTGCTCGATAGGGATTTGAACTTGTCGGATAGCCCTATTGTTGAGGGTTTCGTTAAAGTGACCGCCAAATTTTTGCTCAGGATTGTAAGCGAGGACATGATTTTTCAGGTTTGGGGAATTATCCATAAATTTCCCGTTTTTATCCAATATTTGGATAAAAACAGGGTTTATCTGTACTTCTAGGTGTTCCCTTTCTTCCCACTCCTTTTTGTTCTTTATCTTAATACTATCCCCGACAATCCTTATTTCGTCGGTATGTTTTTCAGCCTCGAAAGATAGGTCATTGTCAAGATTTTGGTATACCGTTCCCTGTACTACAAAATAAACAACTGTAAAAGCCACGGCCATGGTCACGGCGGTGGCAATCATATAATGTAATGCTATTCTGTTTTTAAAACTTAATCTCATATTTCTTTAGCTACATAGCCTACCCCACGGACGGTTTGAATATAGTTTTCATCTTCACTTAACTTTAATTTTTTTCGAAGTGCATTAATATATACGTCAATCACTCCAGTATTGTATTCGAAATGGATATCCCAAACACTTTCAATGATTCGGGTTCTTCGGCAAACGATACCCTTGTTCCGCATTAGATATTCCAACAAGGCAAATTCTTTTTGGGTAAGACTAATTTCTTCTTCAGATTTAAAGACTTGATGGGTTGCAGTGTTCAAGGTAATGTTCCCAAGTTTAAAAATGGAATGTTCCCCGGATTTAGGTCTTAGTTGGACCTTTATCCGTTCCAAAAGTTCTTCAAAATGAAAAGGCTTTTTGATATAATCGTTAGCGCCGGATTGAAGACCGAAAATGGTTTCATCAACGGTGTCTTTTGCTGTTAAAAAAATAACTGGCGTTTCTTTATACTCCTTTCTGAATAAACGACAGATTTCAATACCACTGACACCAGGTAACATCCAATCCAATAGCAACAAATCATATTCCCCGGAAAGAGCCAGTTGAAGACCTTTATTGCCCTCATCGGCAATATCCACTGCATACGATTCTTCTTCCAATCCTTGTTTTAGGAAGTTGAATATACCTGGCTCATCTTCTACGATTAATATTCTCATACTACAAAAGTTACGTATTTAAATTAAAGCGACATTAGACTTTTCTTAAGATTTGCTTAAAAAGGTTTTGCAATAATCCATGGGTATTGAAAATGAATCGACTTGGTGTAAACTGAAGGTATTACAATTAACTGGGGGGGAATTCACTTGTTAATTAAAACAAAGAAGTTTCCGGTCTAAATTATTAGATATATTGTTACCGAATAATGTCGTTTTGTAACCTTACGCTTTTTGAAGCATACCCTAAAACTTTATAACATCAGAATTTCGTAATTCATCCTTAATTTGATCCTATATAAAAATAAGAATTCCATATTATGAATTATTTGCGAATTCGGTAAGGCAACAAAGGGTAGGGTAAAACCACCATATCTGAAAATGGGGGATTCAATCGCTTAGATGCCATTTTATAGTATGTAAACCAAACTAAAGGGTTTTCTTGTCCAAATCAAGTAAATAACCCACGGATAGGTTAAAAAAACCGGTTGTTTTTAAATCAGTTTCTGATTTTACGGGAGAAGGAAGGTTAATGTTATACCCAGCCTCAAAATCCCAAGATTTGGTAGATATCGAAAAAGGCAAGTTAATTTGGGTGTTCAGCAAATCGAAAATATCATCATAAATAATTTCGGTTGACGGTTCAGTGACTTGAGCGTTTAATTGCTCCAATGCAATGGTTTGTTGTGCGATAAGAAAATTGATTTTAGGTCTAAATTTCACTACTGACTTTTTTTGTCTTGCAATGGTTATGTTGGCATATGTTCGGGATGATATTTGAAAAGATCCATCAGTACCGAACAAATAGGAAATACCGAGTGTAGTTCCTAGGTTTCGTTTTTTGGTTCGTAAACCGACACCTAAACTTAACGAGTTTGTAAAGGTGTCCCAACCATCGGCATAAAAAAATCGGGTATATTCAGCATTATAGGTCACCCGTTTATCCTTTCCCATAGTGTTGAAATAACCCACTGACACATTGGTATAATCCCAGTTTGGTTCAAAGGTTTCGTACAAAATACCGGAAACACTTACATTGAATCCCGAAGAATTATAATAGGATACTTGTGGAACGATACTGAATTGGTCAATGCCGGAATCGCGACCAGAGAAAAACGTATTATTATAAAACGATGTGTTTACGTAAATGAAATTATAGGTATTGAATGCGTTTAAAATATCATCTATAAATTGTTGTTCGTTAAAGAAAAGTTCATCCAAAAGTAAATCTATTTCATCCTCTTCCGGTTCTTGGGCATATAAATCAACAGAGGTTGCCACTGTAAACAGTAGCAACCAAACTGCGAGTAACCTTTTGTTCAATATGGCACGATGGGGTTTCATCTTCTAGTGGATATTAATTTCCTCCTCCATTTCCGTTCCCGTTTCCACTACCGGAACCTTGTCCGTTTCTACCGCGTTCACCATCACCTCCAAAACCATTTTGATTTCTCATTTCACCTTGACCGCTAGATTGCCTGTTTTGTTGTACGCGTTCACGTAACATTTGGCGTTGCTCTTGAGTCAAGGATTGTCTGAATTGGTTTCTTACTTGACGCAACTGACCTTCTTGATTTTCACATAATTGGTTTTGTTGATCGGAGAAAGATTCCCTTAATCGTAATCTTATTTGTTCCCTTGTTTGGGTTTTGTCCTGTAAAATGGCCAACTGTTCATCGGTCAACGTGGCTCTCAGTTGTTCCCGATTCTGTAACATCAATTTGCGTTGTGTTTGTAGCATTTCTTGTTGTTCCGTTGACAACTGGTTCATGATCGGGGAAAGATCGGTTTCTTGTGCAAAAAGAAAACTACTTGAAGTTAAAAGCATGACAAAACCGAAAAGTGCGATTAATGTTTTTACTGTTGTTTTCATGATTATGATTTTATATTGTTAAGTGCTTTTAATTATTAGAACCTGAAAGTTTGAAAAAGTTTGTTTTAAATTTTATAAAACGACATTTTCAATAAGGCTTTTGTCGATGTAACTATTTATTAATGAATCTTCTATAAGAAGGGAATTGATAAATATATTTTCCAGTTGTTGTTCTGATAATTCCGCATCAACGATAATTTCATTCAAAATAATTTCATCTATGAATTCATCCATATCGGCATCTTCGACAAGCAATGAGGATACTAGAAAATCATCGGAATATACATCCATTGAATTTATTTGCTCAACATTTGCATTTTGTTGTTCAATGGTTGTTGGGTCATTTTGCAGCCAAATAGTAAAACCTATCAGTAAAACAATTGAAGCTGCAATCGGATAGGCTATCATTGGTTTTAGCCCAAACACGGTTCGTTTTTGTTCTTTTTCCATGGGTAAACTTTTTAAAATATTGTTATTGGATATAGAGAAATAGTTATCCGGAACATCCATTCCTAGATACTCTTTATGCTTTTGGGCAAGTTCTTTTTTATCGAAATTATCTTTTAAAAAGCCATTTCCGTCCTGCCCAATATGGTTCTTACTGTTTTTATTCTTCTTTGCCATGGTATATATTAGACCTTTTGATTTTCAATTAGTTTGTATCGTATCGCAAACAATTTCCTTTTCGATTGTTTTTACTGCGCTATAATAAGACGATTTTAAGGTGTTCTCGCTCACATCCAATATTTCAGATATTTCATGAAAGCTCAAATCATCAAAATATTTCATTTGAAATACCCGTTGTTGTTTTTCCGATAGACGGGATATGATAGCGTGAAGTTTTAACTGGATTTCTTCCCCATCAAAATAGGAGTCCTGGGTTAAATTTTTGAGGTAATCACTATTGCCGTCGTTTTGGTTAAAAGCTGATTTTATTTTGTTCTTTTCCAAAAATCGGATGCATTCATTATATGCAATCCGGAACATCCAAGTGTGTAGTGCGCTATTTTCCTTAAAATCCTGAATGCCCTTATAAACCCTAATGAAGGTATTTTGGAGTACATCATTGGCATTGTCGTGGGTCAGTACAATTTTCCGGATATACCAATAGAGCCGTTCTTGATGAACATCAAGTAAATCCTTGAAAGCCTTATTTTTTAACTTTGGATTCTTTAATCTTCTTATGAGCTCGGTTTCTCCTTTTATGGGTTTCATTGCCATGAGGCATCCTTTGCTTATTAGACCCTATACTTATCGAATAGTTTGTTTTATATTTAAAAGATACTCGAAATTAAATTCAGGACCTTCAAAAATGGGCAATCTTATCGTTTATTTGAACTTTAGGGGATTGGACTAGGCTTTTTATAGGAGGTTTTGTCAACTGTAGTGTTTTACTAATACTAACACGACTAACATAGACCAAAACAATAAAATTATAAATAATGCAATTACGGTTTGAAAGCGACTTTTATGTCCAATACTTGTGTTTATTGAAGGGTTGCTTTTTAAAGCAAAAACGTTAATAGTATTCCCTACTTTGTATTTTTTACTTTCAGGATACTTAATTTCTTTGTGTTTGGAAATGCAATTATAACTTGAGTTATTTAGCAGGAAAGAACATTTTACCAAAACATCTTTTCCTTCTCCAAAAACTAACTCGGTAGATGCACGTCTAAAAGGTTTGCAATAAGTCAATTCTTTTATAATACCTGCCGTTTGTATCGATTTGTATCTAAATCTATAATATCGAAAGAAATAAAGTGAAAACGCCAGAGCAAGTATAAGTTCAATTATGGAAACATAATAAATCATTTTATAATTTCTTTTGTTAACGCTTTGATAGTATAGGTGAAATGGCCTAGACCTGTTTCCCAGGTATGTTGATGATCAGTGAAATGACCAATATTCCAAATCGTTGTAAAAAGGTCCTTTTGGATAAAAATAAATGGCGGTTTATTATCATACCCATTTTTTGGCATAAAATGAAATTCAAGTTCCACAATGGATCTAGGTTTATTTAAGGACTCAAATCCTCTACTTTCCCAAAATTCAATTACTGTTACTAGGTTCATTTAAATTACAGCCAACAGGCTTGTGTGCAGTTGTATTTACTACCAAAATTTCCACCAAGGTTTCGAACCATTGCTAGGAATATTGGCTTTTTCGGCAATCTTTGTATTAGTTGTTTTTTTAGATGCACTAGAGAACTCTGGAGGATACGTTTTTGTACCTTCAATATAATGGTAAATTGCAGTTCCAAACCCTTCTTCTGGTGTAATGTTACCACTTTGCTGGATAATAAATGCTGTTGCAATTGCTCCAGATTGTGCCATTTGTTCATAGCTTAAGTCATTTTTTTTCATAATTTCTAAAGCTGGATTTTGAACTTTATTGATTATGTCTACAAAATTACTTTCCGCTTGTTTTTGGTTTCCACTGGACATTTTGCTATTGTCAATTTGTATTCCAAAGTTTTGTAACACTGCTTGAGTAATATTAACTAATTGAGGACCTTTCGTATTGGCCACTTCAGATAGCATCACAGTTCCAGGTTTTGCATCATTTATTTCAAATCCGAATGACCTGAATAAAAAGCTTCCTGCTAATCTCGCTGTACTCGAAATTGCCTCGGTAGTGTCTATTTCCCTTGATCCGTTGCCGATTACAGCTACAACCATTTCAACGATGTCGTTAACTGCTTTATTTTGATTGTTTGTTATTTCCATTAATTGTAATTCATTCTTTTAATACACACCAATTGGATATCGTAACAAGTTACTATATCTATCAAATTTAAGGAATATAGTTACTAGTGCTAATATATATTTTTTGTAAATGCTTATTATTCAGTGTATTTTCCATCCTTTATGCAATCTTTTCCATCCCATTGTTTCACCGGGAAGGTAACCCCTACCATATCATCGATCCATCAGGCGAAGCGCTTCGCGTCGACTTAAGTTGGCCAATTCGTTATTCGCGACGAAGTCTTTGACCCACTCCGGGTTGGTTCTGCTGTATTCCCTTAAGATCCATCCAATGGCTTTATTGATAAAAAACTCCTTGGAGCCCAAAAGTCGTTGTATGATGAGGCTTAATCTAAAAGTGTCGATGTCGTCCTTTCGTTTTAATTGATACAGCAAACAACAACGTTGCAACCAAATGTTCCCCGAAGCCAACCATTTTTCAAGGTAGGTGTCCAATTGCTCAGGATAAAGCACAAAATAGGGACCGATCAATTTAACGGCAATATAATCCACCGTGTCCCACCAAGATTTGTGGGTAACCATATACTCCAATATTGAAATATCGCTTATGCTGAATTGTTTGATGTATTTGAAAACCAATTCTTGGGCAAAGAATTGATATTCCCGTTGCGGTTTTTGCCATAGGGTTTTGACCATGGCGTGCAGCTTTTCTTTCGGGGGTAAATACGATTGCGCTAAAAAAGGTCTCTGGATTTCCCTCCGTTTTGGGGATGTTAGCCCATAAAATTCAAACTGATGGCGCATATAGGCTTTTTGCCCTTCTGCAATCTGGGCATTTGAATTGGCCTCAAATTCCTTTTCCAACGTTTGAAGAAAATCCGTCATTTTTTCAGGGTTACCATATGGTCAATACAGAATATGGTCATGGTTCATGGGCAACGCAATTCTTTTATTTATCAGATGACCTTCCGCGTTGAACCAAAAGTCGTATTCGTTTTTAATACCGTCCTTTTTGCCAATAACCACAAGTTTATAGATAATACTTGGTAATAAAAGATTTTGAAACGTACTGGTCAATATCGATTGGTCGTTTCCATCATGGATGGAATACTGTTGGTAAATCCGCTTGATGCTAAATTTGTTGAACGATGCCGATAAATGGTTTTCCATGGCAAGAAAAGTTTCATCGGGAATATCCACTTCATTTACCCGAAAACCTGTTTTTTTTAACGTTCCATCCTTATCGAAGGATAGGGCATAGTGAAGGCGATCTTTCTTGAATTTTAGAATATAGTTGGTGCCTAGACTATCTACTTCTTTATAGAAGCGTTTCCTTTTAATGTTATGCCCGGCTAGGGACGAATCCAATGGTATATCGGGAAACTGGGATTTTTTTATACGGAATTCCCGCTCGTAATTATCCTGACCTTGACATATAAGTGTCCCACAAAATACCAGAATCATCACTTTTAATATGGAAGTCATTGTTGATGTATGCATCACCTTAATTTATTTTATCTTGTAATATATACTCAGAAAATGGAGCTTAGCCTTTAAACCTCATTATATCTAAAACAATCGATTTCATGGTCGTTGACCATACCTATGGCCTGCATAAAGGCATATACCACGGTGCTGCCGACAAATTTAAACCCTCTTTTTTTGAGGTCTTTGCTCAGTGCATCCGAAATTGCCGTGGTTGCAGGTCCGTCTTTATAGTTTTCAATATTGTTTTTTAAGGGTGCGTGATTAACGAATCCCCAGACATAGGTACTAAAACTTTCAAATTCATCCTGTACTTTCATAAACGCTAAAGCATTGGAAACTGTTGCACGAACCTTTAATTTGTTTCTGATGATTCCGGCATCCTGCAATAGGGTTTGAATCTTATCTTCTTCATAAGTGGCAATTTTCCTGTAGTCGAAGTTGTCAAATGCCTTCCTGAAATTTTCGCGTTTTTTAAGAATGGTGATCCAACTTAGTCCGGCCTGAAAGGTTTCCAATACCAAAAATTCAAAAAGTAAGGCATCATCCTTTACGGGTGACCCCCATTCATTATCATGGTAGGCTTCATAAAGGGCATCACCCAAGCACCATCCACATTTGTGTTTATCCATGTCATTTATCTATAGAATAAAGATATGGATTAATATGATTTTCAATATACCGGTTTTATGTTTTCTAACCGATGTGGTTTATGGTTTTAAGTAGGGGTAAAACATGTTCTTTCCGCTTTGCCGATGGATCGGCACTTGCCTTATATCCACGAGGTGGAAAAACACGGAAAGAACATGTTCCATGGTTTGGGTTATATGGGTATTAATTCACCGCGTCCCAAAGCCTTCTCGTAGTCCGCTTTCACCTTGGGGAAAACCTTGAAGAAGCGTTGACCATCCAAAGGTTTAAGAATTATTTCCGTTTCACCGTTTTGGGATGATACCACTTGGGAAACTTCAACTTTTTTACCTATGATTTCTTTATAATCGGCGATTCCACCTCTTTTAATGATAAAATTCCTTTTTGGGAAATGAATGTATTTAAATTCCAACCCGGAAGAAGGTGTTCCTAAAATAAAAATACTCCCTTTCTCTATGGGAAATTCAGTCTGTTGTCCTTTAACCCATCCAAAACATAATAAAACAGTGGTTAAAAAAATTAGCTTTCTCATAAAAATTGTGTTTAAAAATTAATGATTTGATTATAAATTAAGCTGAAATCAAAAATAATAAAATAGATAGTAAAACAATCGTTAAAAAATAGTTAAACAACCATATAATGATAGTAATGCTATTATATTTGATCAATGTAAAAATTGAAGATCATGGATCGTTTATTGCAGTCTGTTAAAATCAATATCAACGAGAAAATTTATGTTAAGGACCCAGAATCCTCTGATTTGGGTAGGCGAATCATTGAGGAGAGTATCCTTATGATCCACGATATGGGTTTCGAAAGTTTCACCTTCAAAAAGTTGGGTGTTAAGATCGGTTCCAACGAGAGCTCCATTTACCGCTATTTTGAGAACAAGCACAAATTGCTCTTGTATTTAGCCTCTTGGTATTGGGGATGGCTGGAATACCAGTTGGTCTTTGCAACCAATAGTATAAGCAACCCAAAAGAGAAACTCGAAAAGACGATCGAAATCGTTACCAAGGGTACTGAGGAGGATTCCTCTTTTTCACATATCAACGAGGTGTTGTTGAACAAGATCGTTATTAATGAGTATTCCAAATCCTATTTGACGAAGGAGATTGATGCCGAGAATAAAGAAGGCTATTTTATAATCTATAAAAGATTGGTCACGAGGATTAGCGATATGATCAAGGCTATCGATGCTGATTATCCCTATGCATCAAGTCTTGCCAGTACAATCCTGGAAGGATCGCTGCATCAGTATTTTCTACGAGATCATTTTCCTTCATTGACCGACTGTCATGCGAAAAATGCCCCAACAGCCTATTTTTTGAACTTGGTTTTCAGCATTCTAATACCAAAAACTAAATGACCAAAACAATTATGACCACATGGCAACGGTTAATAGGGCTGTTGCGCTTGGATAAAAGGGATATTTTTCAAGTTTTTTATTATGCGATATTTGCCGGTGTTGTTAACCTATCCTTACCGCTGGGTATTCAGGCCATCATCAATTTATTACAGGGTGCCCAAATAAGTACTTCATGGATCGTACTTGTGGTATTGGTCACCATAGGAGTGGCATTTGTTGGGATATTGCAATTAATGCAAATACGGATTATTGAAAATGTACAACAGAAGATATTCACCCGTTCTTCTTTCGAATTTGCCTATAGGTTTCCCAAAATAAAGATGAGTGAGCTAAGTAATTACTATCCGCCGGAACTGGCGAATCGGTTTTTCGATACACTTACGGTCCAAAAAGGAATATCAAAGATCTTGATTGACTTCCCGGCAGCTTTGTTGCAGATCATACTGGGTCTTTTGCTGCTTTCATTTTACCATCCCTTCTTTATCCTTTATGGCATCTTGTTGTTGCTGTTGATCTACGTGGTGTTCAAGTTTACGGCACAGAAAGGTTTGGATACGAGTTTAAATGAGTCTAAGAGTAAATATAAGGTAGCCCATTGGCTGCAGGAGGTGGCGCGATCTATCGTTAGTTTTAAACTTTCAGGTAAAACCTCCCACGCCCTGGACAAGAATGATGAACTGGTTTCTGAATATCTAAAATCAAGGGAGGGCCATTTTAGGATTTTGGTCCTGCAATACATCCAGATGATTGGGTTCAAGGTTTTGGTGACTGCCGGTCTGCTCATCATTGGGGGGCTGTTGGTTTTGAACCAAGAGATGAACATCGGGCAGTTTGTGGCGGCCGAGATCATTATTCTATTGGTTATTGGTTCTGTGGAAAAACTGATTTTGGGGTTGGAGACTTTTTATGATTTATTGACCTCCTTGGAAAAGTTGGGACAGGTCGTTGATAAGGAATTGGAGCCACAGGAGGGCGAAATTTCCTTTGGGGAAGATGTGCCCCTAACCGTGGAGTTGGAGCATGTTTCGTATAAAGTGCCAGGAAGTAAAAAGATGGTTATCGATGATGTGAGTCTAAAGATCACACCCGATTCCAGGATGCTCATTAGGGGTAAAAGCGGTTCTTTAAAGACCACTTTGTTGCGGATTATATCCGGCATATTGGAACCGGATTCCGGAGGTGTATATGTGAATGGTAACTCTTTGGATGCTTTGAACCTTAACAGTTATCGTTCCCAAATAGGACAGACCTTACCAGGGGAATCCCCTTTTGAAGGCACCATCAGGAACAATATTACATTTGGTGATACCTCTATTTCACAGGAACGGATCAATTGGGCCATTGACAAGGTTGGCCTAAATCAATTCGTCAAAGAACAACCCCAAGGGTTGCAAACGGTCCTTTATCCTGAAGGGCAGCAAATACCGTTTACGGTGTCTAAAAAAATCGTCCTTGCGCGCAGTATTGTGAGAAATCCGAAATTACTCCTCTTAAAAGATCCCTTAGATCAATTTGATAAAAAGGAGGCAATAGATCTTATTCACTTTTTAAGTGATCCCGATAATGGTTGGGCCTTAATCGTAGTTAGTGAAAATAAACGGTGGATCGATCATTGTACGCATATCGTAACCATGGAAAGAGGAAGAATAATCAATGAAAAAGTAATCTGATATGTTGAATATCTCACACAACAAATTAAACCAAAAGGTTTCTTTGGAACGGTTTTCTTCTGCCCAAAAGGTATTCCATCAAAGGCACTATAAACATTTCAATCGTTTTTTACTGGCCTTTGCACTGGCTGGTTTCATTATTCTTTTTTTGCCGTGGACACAAAACATCAATAGCAAAGGATACGTAACCACCCTAAAACCTGATCAACGCCCACAAACCATTCAATCACCAATTCCGGGTAAAATTGAGGAATGGTACGTTCAGGAAGGTGATTACGTTAAAAAAGGGGATACGATCCTACACATCTCCGAAATAAAAAACGAATATTTCGATCCTAGGTTGGTAGAACGTACAGGGCTTCAAATCAGGGCGAAGGAAGGTTCGGTCACTTCTTATGAAGGTAAGGTGAAAGCATTGAACAATCAAATAGGGGGGCTAGTCAGGGAAAGAGGGTTGAAGTTAGAACAAGCCAAGAACAAATTGTTGCAGTCAAAACTGAAGGTAAAGAGTGACAGTGTTGATCTTGAGGCAGCAAGGACGAATATCGAGATCGCCCAGCGACAATACGACCGTATAGTACAATTGCAAGCGGAAGGTTTGAAGGCGATGACCGATGTAGAACAAAAACGACTAAAGCTTCAAGAGACACAGGCCAAGTTGATTTCCCAGGAAAACAAGTTGTTGTCCGCCCGAAATGGGATTTTGAATGCCCAAGTTGAGATAAGTCGGGTAATGGCCGAATACACCGACAAAATATCAAAGGCAGAGAGTGATATGTTTACGGCACAGTCGAATCAATTCGACTCTAAGGCACAGGTAACCAAATTGGAAAATCAATTTACCAATTATCAGATGCGTAATGACCTGTACTTTATTCGTGCTCCCCAAAACGGATATATCAATAAAGCGATACAGGCTGGTATTGGAGAGACTTTTAAAGAGGGTGATCGATTGGTGGGTATTATGCCTGCCGATATTGACATGGCCGTGGAGAGCTATGTGCAACCTTTGGACCTTCCCCTATTGCATATCGGGGAAAAGGTACGTGTTCAATTTGACGGTTGGCCTGCCATAGTCTTCAGTGGATGGCCCAATGTTTCCTATGGTACCTATGGTGGGAAAGTAGTGGCTATAGAAACCTTTATCAGTGAAAATGGTATGTACAGGGTATTGTTGGCCCCTGACCCTGATGATCATCCATGGCCAGAGGCAATTCGTGTGGGTTCAGGGGCAAGTACGATAGCCCTTTTGGAGGATGTTCCCATATGGTATGAGTTATGGAGGCAGTTGAACGGTTTCCCCCCGAATTACTATCAGCCAAACAACGTAAAATCAGGATCCAAAAAGAAATAGGCATGCGCAATTTTATTATTTTCCTATGCCTTGTATGGTGCGTTTCGCTTCAGGCACAAACACAGGATACATTGGTTTTAAGGTTCAATGAGTATTTGGGGTATGTGAAAAAGTACCATCCTATAGCAAAACAGGCCGAATTACAATTGAGTATTGGGCAAGCGAATTTAATGAAGGCCCGTGGTGGTTTTGATCCCAAAATAGAAGTTGATTACGGTCAAAAGAAATTCAAGGGGACCGAATATTACGATCGTTTGAATGCTACCTTCAAGGTTCCAACATGGTATGGTGTTGAACTCAAAGGGAATTTCGAACAGAATGATGGGGTCTATTTGAATCCTGAAAATACCGTTCCCCCAGACGGTTTGTATAGTGCAGGTATTTCAATGTCTGTCGGACAAGGTTTATGGATCAACGACCGAATGGCCACCTTGAAAAAGGCGAAATATTTTAGGAATCAGTCCAAGGCCGATCGTGACCTCTTGGTCAATCGAGTGCTTTTTGAAGCTTCGTTGGCCTATTTCGATTGGTTGAAAGCATATCATGAGGCTTTGGTGTATCATAACTTTTTGGAAAATGCCAGAATAAGATTTGAGGGAATAAAAAGTAGTGCCAAGGCGGGTGAAATAGCGGCCATCGATACGGTAGAGGCAAAAATAGTCATGCAATCCAGGGCATTGGGACGTGAGCAGGCCAATGTAAGGTTAATGAAACAAACACTAGAGCTTTCCAATTTCTTATGGTTGAATGAAGGCATACCTGTTGAATTGCAATCGAATGTGGTTCCTGATACCTCCATAGAAAGGGAAATTGATCGTACATTGGAAATATTGGGAAAGCCGCTCGATAGTTTTTTGCTCGAGGATCATCCTAAATTGAAATCATTGGGATATAAAATAGATGGCTTACGTGTGGAAAAAAGGCTAAAAGCGAATCGATTGTTGCCGAAGATAAATCTAGAGTATAATTTTTTGACAGAGACCCCAGAACTTGTCAATTCGTTTCAAACCACACAATACAAAGGTGGGTTCAGTTTTCAATTGCCCCTATTTTTACGAAAGGAGCGAGGGGATTTGAAGTTGGCCAAATTCAAATTACAGGATGCCCAATATGAGTTGGATAATACAGAAATCCAGATCAAGAACAAGATTTTGTCCATTTACAGGGAATTGGAATCCTTTGAGGACCAAAACCCGCTTATCAACGAAATAGTTCAAAATTATAATACGCTTTTAAAGGCAGAGGAACGCAAATTCAGTTTTGGGGAAAGCTCATTGTTTTTGGTCAATTCCCGAGAGGGTAAACTCATCGATGCTGAATTAAAGAAGATAGAGGTACGGAACAAATACTATATCGCCAAAGCGAAACTATTCCAAAGTCTTGCCGTGAACCCCAGTAATTTATGACCATATCTAAATAAGTAATAAATATAAGGGTTGGTACAGGCTGATTACTCCTTCATTGATGTTGACCAAAGAACAGGATTCGATATTGTAAGTTTTTCGTTGAAATACCTACCAATGTGACCTAAGTTACCAATGGAATTTAGATTCATAAGTAACTTTGCAGTTTTTAAATATAATACTATGGATACAAACGTTTTGGAGAATTTGGAACTTACTACGGAGGAAATTGTACAAGGAGGAATAGCAAGGGGAATGTCATATCTTGACTATAGATTGTTAATGGATGGTTTGGCAGCAGAAGGTAAGGCCACAGGAACCGAAGTATCCGAGGATATGGTCAATTATACCCTCCTGAACCAACGACGTATGAAGCGTTTGGACAAAACCTTGAAAATCGATGAAGCATCCGCAGATAGGATAAAAAGTTACGCGGGTAAAAAGGTAACTTGGTTGGTGTTGACCGAAAGTTGGTGTGGGGATGCAGCACAGTCCTTGCCAATGATCAATAAAGTAGCTGCCTTAAATGACGATATCTCCCTGAAAATAATCTTACGGGATGAAAACCTTGGGATTATGAACCGATTTTTGACCAATGGGGCCATGAGTATCCCTAAATTGGTCATGGTCGATGATGCTTCGGGCAATGTTGTTGGTGAATGGGGTTCTAGACCTAAAATAGCCCAACAAATGGTCGTTGATTATAAAAACCAACATGGGATGTTAACACCTGAATTTAAGGAAGAACTACAAGTTTGGTATAATAAGGACAAAGGTCAAAGTATGCTTAATGATCTTTTGGAGTTACTTGCCTTGAAATAGGTACGTGATCGTTCCTTTTTGCATTGCTTTTGAGGAGGTGTCAAACTTAGCTTTAAGGGCATAGGTAATCGCATTATCTACCAGACATCCATTGGATGTACCGGAACTTTTTTCGTTGAAGCTGGCATCGGTCACATTACCGAGTGCATCGACTTCAATATTGATGACTACTTTTCCCCCTTCGATACACGTATAGATTGGTGGGGGTAATTTATAATTGTTCCTGTCCACAAGTGAATAGGATACTGAAGTTCTCCTTGCGGCGAGAAAATTGGTCCGCTCTTCTTTTTGGGCTTCCCTTTCCCCCAGCAATTGTTTTTTCTCCTCCCTTTGTTTGGCCAATTCCTTTACCTTGGCCACATAGTCGGAATCCATACCATCATATTCCGATGCATCATCGGATGCATTCATGGCTTTTTCCTCTAAAATCTCTTCAAGGGTTTTCAAGGGTTCGGGATTCCCAAAACTTGGTTTTGCGGTTTCATTGAAGGCCATATGGCTTTTAATGGGGTCTTGGTTCTGAAGTTCCTCCAACATTTTTTCCTCATCCTTGATCAATTCCTCAAGCATTTCCTCGCTCATGACCAATTCTACCACATACTCATCCTCCTCTTGTTGTCCGCCAAGATGAATGTTGTAAAGCCCCAGGACCACAATGGCCATGGAGAATACGGTTATGAGTAATGATAACTGTTGACGGTTAAGTTGCATAAGGCTATAACCAAGATTTTGGTAAAATATTTTAATTTTTCGTTGAAATGGATTCTTTTTAATTCTGATCCAAACTACCCCCTTGGTCGAGCAGTATTTCTGCAAAATCATTGGGGTCAGTTGCAATATCTACGTTATAATCACCTATTTTGGTTCTTCTCAATGTAGATAAATGCCCTCCTGATTGCAATGCCTTGCCAAAATCATGGGCTAAAGAACGAATATAGGTACCCTTGCTGCAGACAACCCTGAATTCGATTTTAGGTAAATCTATTTTGGTGATTTCAAATTCTGAAATGGTTACCCTACGTTTTTTTATTTCAACTTCCTTGCCTTCGCGGGCATATTCATACAATCGTTTCCCATCCTTCTTTAAAGCGGAGAATACGGGCGGTACCTGTTCAATCTCCCCAATAAAACCTGTTGTGGTCTCGTGGATCAAAGTATCTGAAATATGGTCAATCGGAAAGGTTTCATTCACTTCGGTTTCCAGGTCAAAGGAAGGTGTTGTGGCTCCCACGGTAATTGTTCCCGTATATTCCTTTACTTGCCCCTGAAGGTCGTTTATTTTCTTGGTGAATTTACCTGTGCAAATCAGTAAGAGGCCTGTGGCCAAAGGGTCTAATGTGCCGGCATGTCCTATCTTGATTTTTTTTAGTGAGAATTTCTTGCGAATGGCCCACTTGAGTTTGTTGACTGCTTGGAAAGATGACCAGCCCATAGGCTTGTCGATCAAAAGCAATTGCCCTTCTAAAAAATCTTCTTTTGACAATGATTTCATTAAAAGGCGTTTTTAGGTTTTTTCAAAGTTGGTGGATAAAGAAATTTAAACCCAGTAACTATATGCAATGGCAATGAGTCCAACGATCAAGCAGTAAATGGCAAAATAGCTCAATTTGCTTTTCTTTACCAATTGGATCATCCAAGTACAGGCTGCCAAACCGGCAATGAACGCCGCAATGAACCCTGCTCCCATGGCAAAGGTATCCTCACTTTGGACGCTTAGTTCCCCACTCATTATGTCTTTGGCCATTTTACCGAATATTAAGGGGACTACCATTAAAAATGAAAAACGGGCCGCTTTGGTCTTGTCCACTCCCAATAAAACAGACGTCGAAATCGTAGCTCCTGATCTAGAAATACCCGGTAGCATGGCAATCGCCTGGGAAATACCCACGATGAGTGCATTTTTATAGGAAACTTTCTTATCGGTGTCCTTGGCCTTATCGGCAAAATACAGCAATACCGCAGTAATCAATAACATAAAACCAACAAAGCGGATATCCCCCCCAAAAAAGGCTTCCAATTGTTTTTCAAAAAAGAGGCCAATCAATACGGCAGGTATCATTGAGATTATGATTTTTAAGGTAAAACGGGTTTCCTCGTTCCATTGTAACTGAAAAAGCCCTTTAATGATCTCCCAAACGTCTTTTCTGAATACCACCATAGTACTGAGTGCAGTTGCAAAATGCAGTACCACGGTAAACAACAAACTTTCTTCGGGAACCGAGTGGTCTCCCAATATGGCTTTTCCTAATTCTAAATGTCCACTGGATGATACCGGAAGAAATTCGGTCAGACCTTGGATGATTCCAAGGATAATTGCGTCAAATGTTTCCAATTACTTGCTTTTCTTATGGGGATTCAACAAAATGGCATAGATTTCAATACCAAGACCGATCAATACCAAGGTAGGAGCCAATCGGATTCTACGAAAATTAAAAATGTCCTCATTAAAGACATTCGGATCGCTGCTACCACCCCCGGACATGAGTATAAAACCCAAGGCGATAAAGGCAATTCCTAGAAACATGAACAAATAATTCTTTTTATGGAATATGAATTCATGCTTAACATCTTGTCCACTTGAAATGTTTTGCTTGTTGGCCATGTGGCAAATTTAATGAAGTCAGACTTATTATTTTTATTTAACCGGGAATTTATGTTTTTATTACAATTTCATGGCTTTTTTTGAGAGCCTTGGCATTGGTCATCTGATATTCCACACAAAAAACGATGGTGATATGTTAGTAATAAAGCTCGTCGGTCCTGAGGTTCAAGAAGCGTTGTGTGGCAAAATAGGTGCTTATCAAAGAGATCAATACCCCTAAAACGAAAACACCGACAAACAGTAAAATAATCACGGTACTATCCTGTAGCAGATTGAATTCGGTAAAATTGCTGTCCAGATAAAACAAGACGGCACCTAAACCTATTAATGCAATCAGCGCTCCCAACATGCCCAACTTTATGTTTGTCCAGATAAAAGGTCTTCGGATAAAAATCTTGGTAGCCCCTACCATTTGCATGGTTTTTATGATAAAGCGTTTGGAGTAGATGGATAACCTAATGGAACTGTTGATCAATAATACTGCAATAAACGTGAAAATGGCACTTGCCACAAGGATCCAAAAACTGATTTTCTTTACATTATCGCTTAGTAGGCCAACCAAGGGTTTGTCATAACTTACCTCGTCTACATAATTCTTTTTGGATATCTCGGTGGCGATTTCCTCTATTTGTTCCGGCGAAACAAAATCGGCATTCAATTGAACATCAATGGAATTCTTCAATGGGTTGTACCCTAGGAAATCGATAAAATTCTCACCAATATCAGCACTATGCTGTTCGGCGGCCTCTTCCTTGGATACGTATGTAGCCGTTTTGGTGTATTCGGCCATGGCCAAACTCTTTTGTAATTGATCGACCTCGACCTCTTTGGCATTTTCCTTTAAAAAAACCGAGACGGTTATCTGTTCCTTGAAGTGATCGGCCATTTTTTTGGTATTCAGTACCAATAAACCAAGAATACCTAAAAGGAAAAGTACCAACCCAATACTTAAAACCACGGAGAAATACGAAGAGATTAATTTTCGTTTTTGGTATCGTTCAAAAGATTTGCTCATGCCTGGAATACTTCAATATGTAAAAATAGGAAAGTAAATTGATATTCACGCCTATAAAAATAAGCAGGGTTTTATCTTTTTAAACTAAAATGCCCTTTTAGCACTTTTCCATCGATATGTATGGCGTACCAATAATCATCCGAAGGAAGGGCTTTGTTGTTAAAACGGCCATCCCACTGAAATGAGGTGTTTTTCGTGTGTTTGATAAGCATGCCGTAGCGATTGAAAATCATGACCTCGTAACTTGCATAGGCTTCAATACCCTCGGGAATAAAAATATCATTGACCTTGTCTCCGTTGGGGGTAAAGAATTTTGGGATAACAAGATGAACATAGTCCATAGGGGTGGTGCCGCATCCGTTTTTTTCGCTTACAAAAACGGTATAATGTCCGCCCGGCGTATTCTCAAAGACAGGACTCCCCTGATAGGAGTAACCGTCTATGGAGTAAGCGAAATTTCCTGAATTTCCCATATGGATCTCAAGGGTGTAATCATCCGAGGTGATATAATCGATTATCGGGGCATTCAGCTGGGTTAGTTGTATTGTCTTAATGGCTGAACAACCATTCGCATTGGTTATTTTAACGGTGTATTGTCCTGGGGCCATTACCTCGATATCGGGAGTGGTTTCCCCGGTACTCCAATCGTATGCCATATGGTCTATTCCTGCAGCAAGTACGATAGTGCTTCCTTCGCAAAAGGTCAAATCCTCATCAATCGGCATAGGGGGCGTATCGAAGTCTACCGTGATTGCCGTACGGGCGCTGGACGTGCATTCTACCATCGTTGATACCGCCTCTGCATAATAGGTGCCTGGGAGTTGCGGGCTGTAAGAATTGTTGTTTTCAAGCAGGGGGGTGCCGCCTGAGGGTACATCATACCAATTCACCGTGGTATTCGACGGAACCGTTACCGAAATAACCTGACCTTCGTCAGGGCATAAGGTCTTTAGGGTGTAATCGCTACTAGGAGGGTCGGGTTTGGGGATAATAATGATATCGAAGACCTCCGATTGGGTATTACATAAAGCGTTGTTCAAATTTATAATGTCCTCAGCTACCTTTACCCTATAGAATATGGTTGAGGTTAGTAGTGGTGGAGTGTAATCCTGATTGGTTTCCCCAACAATGTCATTCCAATTTTCACCATCGGTGCTTTCTTGCCATTGATATACATGGGTGGGGTAAATCGAATAATCGGGATGGGCGGTAAGATGTGTGCTTACAGGTCCGTAATCTTCGCAGACCAGTATGTTCGTTTCGTTTTGGTCATTGGTGATATCAATAAAATCGCCACAAGTTTTAAAGACGATATCATCAATAGCGAGGTCGTTACCGCATCCACCGGCACCATTGTTCAGCATTTTCAGGATAACCGCGGTTTGTCCCGGGAGGGTTTGGAACACAAGGGCGTATTGTTCCCAAACGGGTGAAGATTTGTCAGCAATGGTTCCAGTATCACCTGATGCCAATAAATCGGTTCCTGTATTGTCCCAAATCTGAAATCTAACGTTGATGGGAATGCCATTGCGATTGCAGCCGGATACAGGGTGTAAATTTATCAGCCATGATGAAAATTCATAGGAGGTATTCTCACACAATCCGGTTACGGTTCTTTGGTAAAACTCCCCCGGGGTATAACTCGCATTCACGATAAACGCTTTTCCGTTGTTGTCGTTCGGGGTATGGTCGGTGGTGTTGAACCAATCGTAATATGCGGTATGGCTAGAGATGGTGTATTTGCCATCTATGGGTTCCCCATCGATATACGTATACGAGGTGGTTCCAGCGGGTAAAGGAGGTCCGTTGGTCGTGCCAGCCCCAAAATCCTCAGTAAAAATAGGATCCCCTGAATTGCCGCCACAAAATCCCAATTGTGCATGCGCCACAAAAATCGATAATCCCCAAAAAATGAGGGCAATACCGATTAAATTATAATTTGATTTCTTCATGGTTACTCTAAGAACGGGCAAATGATGCTGCATTTTGCCGAAATCCGCAACTGATGGGTATCAAAGATAATCTTCACAATCCGGAAAACCATACCCAATATTCTCAGATTGTAAGTCCATATAATCTTTTCCCTTTCAAGGATTAAACTTATTTTTGCCCGGTATAGTTAAGAAAGATAAGACATGCAGTACAATTTCAATGAAATTGAGGCCAAATGGCAGAAATTTTGGGCCGAAAACCAAACTTTTAAGGCAGAGAACAATTCCGATAAGGAAAAATTTTATGTATTGGATATGTTTCCTTACCCTTCAGGGGCGGGATTACATGTTGGGCATCCGTTAGGGTATATTGCCAGTGATATATATGCGCGTTACAAACGCCACAAGGGGTTCAATGTGTTACATCCCATGGGATATGATTCTTTCGGACTTCCTGCAGAGCAATATGCTATTCAAACAGGACAGCACCCTGCGATTACCACCGAGACCAACATCAATAGGTATCGGGAGCAACTGGATAAAATCGGTTTCTCCTTTGATTGGAGCCGGGAGGTACGTACCTCAAACCCGAAATATTATAAGTGGACCCAATGGGTTTTTATTCAATTGTTCAATTCTTGGTACAATAAGGATTCGGACAAGGCTGAGGATATTGAATCTTTGATTGCCCAATTTGAGAAAGAAGGTAATTCAAAGGTAAATGCGGTATGTGATGATGATATCGTGGAATTCTCGGCAGCGGATTGGAAAGGGTTCTCGAACACACGGCAACAAGAAATATTATTGCAATACCGATTAACGTACTTGGCGGAAACCGAAGTAAACTGGTGTCCTGGTTTGGGTACGGTTTTGGCCAATGATGAGATTGTAAACGGGGTTTCGGAACGTGGTGGCCATCCTGTGGTTCGTAAAAAAATGACCCAATGGAGCATGCGGATCACCGCGTATGCCCAGCGTTTATTGGATGGTTTGGACAAGATCGATTGGCCACAACCCTTAAAAGATTCACAGACCAATTGGATCGGGAGAAGTGAAGGGGCATCCGTCACTTTTAAAACAATGGTTTCCGATACTGTCGGGAAGTCCTATCCTATAGAGGTGTTCACGACCCGGCCCGATACCATTTTCGGGGTTAGTTTTATGACTTTGGCCCCAGAACACGAGTTGGTGCCCCAAATAACCACCCCGGAACAAAAAGCTGAGGTAGAGGCGTATATAGAGGCTACGGCCAAACGTTCGGAACGTGATCGTATGGCTGATGTAAAGACCATTTCGGGTGCATTTACCGGTGCCTATGCAGAGCATCCGTTCACAAAAGAACCGATTCCTGTTTGGATCGGGGATTATGTGTTGGCAGGTTATGGTACGGGAGCGGTAATGTCCGTTCCATGTGGGGACCAGCGGGATTATGATTTCGCGAAGCACTTCAATATTCCCATTCCCAATATTTTTGAGGGAGTCGATATTTCTGAAGAGGCTTTTTCAGATAAGGGTTCTGCGGTAATCGCCAATTCGGATTTTCTAAACGGATTGCCTTATAAGAAAGCCGTGAAAAGGGTCATTTTTGAGTTGGAGAAAATGGGCCAGGGAAAAGGAAAGATAAACTATAGATTACGGGATGCGGTTTTTAGCCGTCAACGCTATTGGGGCGAGCCTTTCCCAGTGTACTATGTAGATGGTTTACCGCAAATGATCGATACGGAACATTTGCCCATAACCTTGCCCGAAGTTGAAAAATATTTACCTACCGAAACCGGTGAGCCACCCTTGGGCAATGCCACGGTTTGGGCTTGGGATACGAAGGAGAACAAAGTCGTCAGTAATGATTTGATTGACCATAAAACCATTTTTCCTTTGGAACTCAACACCATGCCCGGTTGGGCGGGGAGTTCCCAATACTTTAACCGGTATATGGATCCCGGTAACGACGAGGCGATATTTTCACAGGAAGCGATTAACTATTGGCAAGATGTGGATTTGTACATCGGTGGTAGTGAGCATGCTACAGGGCATTTGTTGTATTCCCGTTTTTGGCAAAAGTTCATGTTCGATAAAGGTTTTGTGCCTAAGGATGAGTTTGCCAAAAAACTCATTAACCAAGGGATGATTACCGGTACAAGTGCTTTCATTTATGTTTATGACGGTGGTTTTGTAAGCAATGATGCAGATTCGGAAAGGGATTCAACTAAAAATTTAATTTTGAGTTTTGGAGTTTTACAACTTGTACGAGAGAATATAAATCTTTTGCACGATCTATGGAAAAAAGCTCCTAAATCTGATTTTGAAATTTGTGAAGAGTATAGTTTGAAAATTGATGACCTGAACTTGATTAAGAGATTGTATCAAACATTGTTACAAGCGGCCGAAAGATTAGGTTACATATCCATTGCATGGTTCAGAGATTTTATTCCTATTAGACCAATCCATGCAGATGTGTCATTAGTAAACAGTTCAGATGAGTTAAATATTGAGGGATTAAGAAATTGGAAGCCTGAATTTAAAAATGCCATTTTTGTTGGTGAAAATGGAAGTATTATAGATGGTGAAAATGACCGGTATATCGTTGGACGCGAAGTCGAAAAAATGTCCAAATCCAAATACAATGTGGTGAGTCCGGATGAGATTTGTGAGGAATACGGGGCCGATTCGTTGCGATTGTACGAGATGTTCCTAGGGCCTTTGGAGCAGTCCAAACCATGGAACACGGCAGGTATTACAGGAACACACGGTTTCTTGAAAAAAATGTGGCGTTTGTATTTCGATGAAAACGGTGCCAAGTTCAATGATGCCGAACCTACAAAGGATAACCTTAAGACCTTGCACAAGACCATTAAAAAGGTGGAGGAAGATATTGAGAATTTCTCTTTCAATACCTCAGTGTCCACTTTCATGATCTGCGTAAACGAACTTTCTACACAAAAATGTACCAGTAGGGCCATTTTGGAGCCTTTGGCCATTTTGGTATCACCCTATGCGCCCCATATTGCGGAAGAGCTTTGGTCGCAGTTGGGACATAGCGAGTCAATTGCCACGGCACCTTTCCCTGTTTTTGATGAAAGTCATTTGGTGGAGAGTAGCAAGCAATATCCCATATCTTTCAATGGTAAAATGCGCTTTATGTTGGAGTTGCCGTTGGATTTGGATAAAGACGGAATCGAAGCGGCAGTAATGGCCCATGAAAAAACACAGAAGCAATTAGAGGGTAGAACCCCTAAAAAAGTCATTGTGGTGCCAGGTAAAATCGTGAATATCGTGGGGTAATAACCTGCTTTTAAAATACTTGAAGCCGCCCTCCATTTTTGGAGGGCGGCTTCTTTTTTTTTAGAAAAGTAATTTTTATAAATTAAATGAATTACCCCCTATAAAAATGTAGTATATCTATTTAAAAAGTTAAAAAAATAATTACACCCCCTAAAAAATAGGGGTATATAATGATATAACAATGTATTTTGTCGAATTAACCCCCTGTTTTTCAATACATAATTTTTTTATTCCAAACAATTGTCACAATTTTACCTGCATATTCTAAAAATCATATCCAATGACAGTAGGTATTCCAAAAGAGATTAAGAACAACGAAAGTAGGGTGGGCATGACGCCTGCCGGTGTTTTTGAATTGGTGCACAAGAACCATAAGGTGTATGTGCAATCCGGAGCTGGGGAAGGCAGTGGCTTTTCCGATGATGATTATAAACAGGTGGGTGCCATTATATTGGATACAATTGGTCAGGTGTATAGTCTAAGTGAAATGATCGTAAAGGTCAAGGAGCCTATTGAGGAAGAATATGGCCTCATTCAAAAAGGACAGGTTGTTTTTACTTATTTTCATTTTGCATCCAGTGAACCTCTGACCAAAGC
Organism: Maribacter polysiphoniae; assembly: GCF_003148665.1. Lineage (GTDB taxonomy): Bacteria > Bacteroidota > Bacteroidia > Flavobacteriales > Flavobacteriaceae > Maribacter_A > Maribacter_A polysiphoniae. The sequence goes on from NZ_QGGQ01000001.1 coordinate 721,911, forward strand.
GATGATCGAAAGGGAAGCCATATGTATTGCGTATGAGACCGTGGAGGATGAGGAAGGTACATTGCCGCTGTTAACACCCATGTCCGAAGTTGCGGGCCGAATGGCGATTCAGCAAGGCGCTAAATATTTAGAGAAGCCCAAAAAAGGGCGTGGTGTTTTACTAGGGGGTGTTCCCGGTGTACCTCCAGGTAGGGTCTTGGTTTTAGGAGCTGGTGTCGTTGGAATACAGGCCGCTAAAATGGCTGCTGGTTTAGGGGCCCATGTCACAATCCTCGATATCAACATGAAACGCCTACGGTATGTCAATGACGTAATGCCAAGTCATGTGGTCACCGAGTTTTCGAATGAATATAATATTCGAAAGCATGTTAGAACCCATGATTTGATTGTAGGTGGGGTATTGGTCAAAGGGGCTAAAGCTCCTAATTTGATAACCCGTGACATGCTTAAAACGATGCATCCTGGTACGGTAATCGTCGATGTTGCCGTAGATCAAGGGGGATGTGTGGAAACCACTAGGCCTACCACCCATGAAGATCCTATTTATATTATTGATGATGTGGTTCATTATTCAGTGGCCAATATGCCGGGTGCGGTACCGTACACTTCTACAGTGGCCCTTACCAATGTGACCTTGCCCTATGTTTTGGCCTTGGCCAATAAGGGGTGGAGAAAGGCCTGTGCTGAAGATGAATCTTTGAAAAAGGGGTTGAACATCGTTGAAGGGGAAGTTATTTTCAAAGAAATCATTGAAGCCTTCGGTTGGGATGCTGCAATGGCATAAAAAGTACATTTTGTCAGTAAAATCAACCCCGTCAATTTTGGCGGGGTTTTTGTTTTAAACAGTATCCATCCTTTAAAGATGGGAAACTTTAGTATTTTAGTTGATAATAGTAAAAACAGAAAAGTTATGATGGGATATTATATATTGATTGGTGCCATTGCCTTAGTGAGTTGGCTGGTGAGCAGTAAACTGAAAAGTAAATTCAAGTTCTACTCCAAAGTACATTTGCAAAATGGAATGAGCGGTGCGGAGATTGCGGAGAAAATGTTGGCGGATCATGGAATCAGGGATGTAAAAGTGGTCTCTACCCCGGGAATGCTGTCGGATCACTATAATCCAAAGAATAAAACCGTTAATTTGAGTGAAGGGGTTTATAATCAAAGAAACGCCGCCTCAGCGGCCGTTGCTGCCCATGAATGCGGCCATGCCGTTCAGCATGCCCAAGCCTATGAGTGGTTGACCTTAAGGTCTAAGTTGGTGCCTATTGTCAGTGTTACCTCAGGAATGTCTATGTGGGTTGTTTTTGGAGGATTGATGCTCGGTGCAGCTGCTGGGGTAGGATTCGGATATTGGGTAGCCGTTGCAGGTTTGGTAATGATGGGCATGGCCACTTTATTCAGTTTTATAACCTTGCCAGTTGAATATGATGCCAGTAATAGGGCATTGGCATGGCTAAAGGCAAAACATATAGTGACACAGGAAGAATACAAAGGTTCGGAAGATGCTTTGAAGTGGGCTGCCCGTACTTATTTGGTGGCAGCCATTGGTTCCTTGGCCACTTTGGTGTATTGGGGATTGCAAGTATTGGGAGGTAGGGATTAATTGTCTCCCAACAATAATATGGAAAAGACGCCTATGGCGTCTTTTTTTATATGGTGATCTGTCTGTCGATCTGTTGGTTCAGGGAAATAAAGGTTTCTGTCCTTGAGACACCTTCGATTTGTTGTATTTCTTTATTCAATACATGCATTAAATGCTCATTATCCTTACAGAGTACTTTGATAAGGATCGACCAATTTCCGGTGGTGTAATGGCACTCCAAAACCTCTGGTATTTTTTCCAATTGTTTTACGGCGATAGGATTGCTCATGGCCTTATCCAGATAGATGCCTATATATGCCATTGTGGTGTAGCCTAACACCTTTGGGTTGATGATGAATTTAGAGCCCGACAATAACCCCGAGGCTTCCAGTTTTCGTAGGCGTTGGTGGATTGCGGCACCGGAGATGCCAATACTCCTGGCAATCTCAAGAACTGGTTTTCGGGCGTCATTCATTAAAAATCTTAGGATTTCCTTGTCAATTCCATCGATTTTTACATTTTTATCGTCAGATTTCATAGTTACGTTTCAAAATGAAAGTAAAAATACGGAAATTAGATGAAATGTTAATTGCCTACACTATCCGGGTTGTAACCTAAATACGGTACCTCGTATTCCTTGAAATTGATTCCATAGTTCTTCAATTCCTTTAAAATAGGGTCATAGACCTCCTTGGATATGGGTATTTGAACTCCGGGGGTCTTGATCTTTCCGTTTAAAATCAATAGGGTGGCAATGGCAACCGGGAGTCCCACGGTTCGCGCCATAGCCGTATGAAAGCGGTTTTCGCCAATGACGACCATATTGGAATCGATCTGCAATTTTTTACCGTGGAGTTCATAGCCAAACTTATGGTACATCACGATCATATCCTTATCGTCCTCATCCAAGGTCCAGCTATCCTCAAGTATCAATTGTAGGATTTGTGCCGGGGTGGCATGGTCTAAGGGAATGGTCTTTTTTGAATCAAAAAGATTCAGTTCGGATAGCATTTCCCATTTGCTGTCATCCTGGTCTATTTTGAGATAATGTCTTAGTTTCAATTCAACCGAATCGGTTGGGGAATAGGGCAGGAATAAATTCGTGAATTCACGGTATGACATTCCTTTTGAGTTTTCAATGGTATAGCTGTCATCGGTCATGCCCAGCTGTACGAACATATTCCATGCTTTGGAAAATCCTACCCTGCGCATCGTGCCCCTGTAAAGGGTAAGGGCATCCTGTAATCCGTATGCCTCACGGTATTTTAGGGAATCACGATTCGCATAACCTTCGAACTTACCGTATCCCTCAATTTCGAAAAATTCGGTTCGTCGAAATAGCTTATGGTAGGGTATGTATTTATAGGTGCCTTCCTGAATGAATTTTGCTGCACCACCCTGTCCGGCCAAGACAACATTCCTAGGATTCCAAGTGAATTTGTAGTTCCAGAGGTTATTGTCACTTTCGGGGGCGACCAAGCCTCCGGTAAACGATTCGAAAAGGATTATTTTTCCGCCTTGATCCGTAATTTGGTCAATGACCTGCATAGCGCTCATGTGGTCGATTCCTGGGTCTAGACCGATCTCGTTCATGAAGATGAGGCCTTTTTTCCGTACGGTTTCATCAAGGGCCTGGATTTCATTACTGATGTAGGAGGCGGTAACAAGGTTTTTATTCAATTCGACGCAATCCTCTGCAACTTGGATATGAAAACGGGCAGGTAGCATAGAGACCACAATATCACTGTTTTTAATGGCCTTTTTGCGATCGTCATTCTTTAGTATGTCTAAATGGATTACCGTACAATTGGGATGGTCCATTACCGAAGAAGGAATCCCTTCTGGATGTATGTCGCCAATGGTAAGGTGCAGTTTTTCGGAAATGGATTTCTCCAAGAAGTAGTCCAGTAAATATGAAGTTGATTTACCAGCACCTAAAACAAGTATTTTTCGCAACATGAACTTTGATTACTTTTACGGTTAAAACGGTTAACTAAGGTATCAAATTGTGATATATATAAATAATTAGGCAGATTAAGTTATGAACAAAACAATTTTTAGTACGGGTATTCTCTTAGGGGTGCTTGCTGTTATTTTGGGTGCTTTTGGGGCGCACGGTTTGGAAAAAATGGTTGATGCGGATGCGATACAGACCTATGAAACGGGTATTCGGTATCAAATGTACCATGCCTTGTTCCTGATGATTTTGGCGAATACGCGTTTTGTGGGGGAGGAGAAGAAGAAAACTGTGTTTTACCTTATACTTATTGGGGTTGTGTTGTTTTCGTTTTCGATTTACCTTTTGGCAATCAATGCATTGGTCGCTTTCGATTTTAGAAAAATAGCCTTGTTGACCCCGTTAGGAGGAACCTTATTGATTGTAGGTTGGTTGGTGTTGGCGTATCGGGTGATCAAGGGTAACCCGAAGGTGGATCAATAGTATGGCACGGTGTTTTTTATGCGTGCCGTGTGGATATATTGCTTGACGGTATTGCGTCATAAAAAAGGCCTCAAAATTGAGGCCTGATATTTATTTTTTGTTTACCGTGGTTATATACTTCTGTAGCGCCATGGTCATTGATGGCGTGTCGGGTGTCGGCGCTTTAATGTCTATGCGCAGACCAGCCCCTGTGGCCGCTTTCACTGTGGAATTTCCAAATACGGCAATGCGTGTGTCCTTTTGTTCAAAATCCGGGAAATTCTTAAGCAATGATTCTATTCCCGATGGACTAAAGAAGACCAAAACATCGTAATATACATCCCTCAAATCAGAAAGATCACTGATAACCGTTTTGTAAAAGATACCTCTTTTCCAGTCAACACCAAGTTCATCCAAGGCTTCTGGCACTTGTGATTTTAAAACATCGGAGGAAGGAAGAAGAAACTTTTCATCCTTGTATTTTTTGATCAAAGGAAGAAGGTCGATAAAATGCATTTTACCTACATAGATCTTACGTTTTCGGTAGACCACATATTTTTGTAAATAATAGGCAACCGCTTCGGACTGGCAAAAATATTTCATGGAGTCCGGTACTTTGAAACGCATTTCATCGGCTATCCTAAAGAAATGGTCTACAGCATTTCTGCTACAAAGAATGATGGCCGTGAAATTCTTTAAATCTATCTTTTGTTGACGAACGCTTTTGGCATCAACTCCTTCAACGTGAATAAAAGGTCTGAAGTCTACTTTAACTTTTTCCTTGTCAATGAGTCTGGAATATGGGGAATTTTCCATTTTAGGCTCAGGCTGCGATACCAAAATTGTCTTTATTTTCATAAATCCTAGTCTTTTAGATAGCTCCCGATGAGGATTAACGGTGCGATTTCAAGAGCGCAAAGGTACAAAATAAAATAGAAAAAATAGCTTGTGATCAATTTTTGATGATTCCTCAGGATTGTGATCCAGCCGATTATGTTTACCAATAAAATTAGGAGAATGGCCACATATACCACAGGTTTGGAGCCTAATAGGATGTAGGTTAGAATGATATTGGCCAAAAACATGATCATACCACTGTAATTGAAATAGGACAATTTCTTGAAAAGGACCTCAGTAATCATTTTTTTAATGCCAAAAATGTATCCATTACCCAGCTGCAATCCCAATTTAAGGAAGATATAGACGATAACGGCCCCTATAATCCACGGAAAGGCCAAAGCCTTACTGGAATGGTCGTTTTCCATTATGATATTCAGGGCCAGGTATATGAAAAGGGAAAAGTTGATAATCAGGAACAAGCCCCAAAACAAATTAAACCAATTCATCAGTTTCTCCTTTTTGTTGTACATGAAAATGTACTTGTTGTTAAAAGGAAGTATGATGAAATTCAAAAATCGGGAATAAAACACATTTTTTGCCAAAACCAAGAATAGAAGGCTTAGCACCACCAAGATGGTTATCCAATCGTTCGTAATCGTATTTCGAAGAATGGCCTCCATTAGTCCAATTTTATCGTTTTACTGTTCAAGCCGTATCGCAAACCGTTTTCAGAAATTACAATTTTAAAATATTTTGGGGCGTCGGTTTTCTTCGGCTTTGGTAGTTTAAACGTGAAAAGTGTGGAATCATTGGAAGAAAGATGCATTAATTGTGCATTTTCGGGAACCAGGTCCACGCCAACAAGTTCCTTAAATTGCTTTGCTTCATTCAAATAGGCAATGGCGAACTTCAATTTTTTCAAGGCAATATCCTGGTCATAAGGATTATACAGCTTTACCACATGCCTTTCATCATTCAATTCGAATTTTTCATCTTCGACAATACAGCGTAATTTTCTGAAGGATTCAAAATCATCCATAAACATACCATAATATATGCTGCCACTGTCCTTAGGGAAGGCAATGTCCTTTTTGTCCAGGTATTTTGAAATGTAGAGTACCTTCTTGTGTTGTACCGCTTCTTCCGAATTATCTATTGAATATTGGTTCTGCCGATAGTTGATGTTGTTCAGGGAATAGGAGGTTTTTCCTGTATAAAAAGCATACATGGGCGCATTGCGGTATGAGTTTTCAAAGACCACGGGGTTATCACCTGCCTTTGATTGTATTAGAGCCATCCAGGCTTTATTACCGTGTGTTTCGTAATGGATGGGGAACAATGGTTCGTAAATTAATCCGATCCTGAGAATAAGGATAATGGCAATGTTTATAAGGGCAAGCCTAAAGAGCCATTTACGGATATTTTCGTGCTCCAACATATAGGAAAAGACAAGAATGGCCATAGGTATTGAAACAACGATGATCCATTGGGTCTGCACCCGTCGGTTGAAACTCGATATAAAAAAGAAAATCAAGACGCCATAAGTTAGATAAAGTAGGGCCTTTGTAAAGAGGTCCTTGGCACGGCTTTTAGCCAGGGCATAGTAAACGAACGGGAATGTAAGTCCGAAAATCGCCACCAGGTTCACCAAAAAACCCAAAGTGTATTTGTTGAAGTTATATGGGGCATTGGGACGTTCGAAAAGATGGTATTTTATGGAGATGTAATCGTGTTCATATAGCCATAAAAAATGGGGGAAATAGCATAATAAAGCTGTGATTACGGCTAGCCATGCATATTTGTTAAGGACCAATTTTAGGTTTGAGAGCAGCACAAAGAAAATTACCAGGACAGCATGGTATTTACTGTACATGAGTGCAGCCATGATCACTCCCAATAGAAGCCCAAGGACAAAGGATGGTTTTTCAATGAATTTCTTGTATACCAATAGAAATAATGCGGTAAAAAAAAGCAACGGAGTATCCGGTAAGGTGAAAAATCCGTAGGCATTGAGCAAGGTCATCGAGAAAACGAGGGCAAAAAAATGAGGCACGTACTTTTTCTTGTTGGGATTGTCAATGGCCAGCCACAATAAAATAAAGGTACCGGCCGATAAGAGGCAACTAACAAAACGCACCCCTAACTCACCATCGAAGAAATAACTGCCGATTTTAATCATTAGGGCAACCATGGGAGGATGGTCAAAGTACCCCCAAGCCAGGTTTTTGGCATAATGCCAATAATAGGCTTCATCAAAAATCAGTTCTGTGAAGTTGGCCTGTAAAAGGTTAAGGATCAATATGGATCCCAACAGGTAATAAAATAGTTTAGGTAATTTCAATGACATTGATGATTGTTGGTTTGGGCGTAAAATTACAAATTCTACATGGTAACCAAAAGGTTAAAAAAAATGATAAATAGGAAGTTCGAATTTCCCAAAAGCGTTTAAAAGACTATTTTTGTGTAAATTGAAAGAAGTTTATGGCAGGTAGTTTGGTCATTATCCCCACGTATAATGAGATTGAGAATATTGATGCGATTATAAGGGCTGTTTTTGCGTTGAAGAAAGATTTTCATGTGCTGATTGTTGATGATAATTCACCCGATGGCACAGCTGATCATGTGGTGGGGATGCAAAAGGAATTCCCCGATAGGTTGTTTTTGGAAGTACGTCACGAAAAATCAGGATTGGGTACGGCCTATATTCACGGGTTTAAATGGGCGATTGCCAAGAAATATGATTATATTTTTGAGATGGACGCCGATTTCTCACACAACCCAACCGATCTTTTGCGATTGCATAAGGCTTGTGAAAGCGGGGCTGATGTCGCTGTGGGCTCCCGGTATAAAAAAGGGGTTAATGTTGTTGACTGGCCGTTGTACCGCATATTGCTTTCCTATGGGGCGTCGTTTTATGTAAAATTGATCACGGGAATGCGTGTTCATGACCCAACAGCCGGGTTCGTATGTTATAGACGTCATGTGCTCGAAAGTATAAATCTGGATTCCGTAAGGTTTGTAGGCTATGCTTTCCAAATTGAAATGAAATTTAGGGCCCACCTTAAAAAATTCAAAATAGAGGAAGTATCGATTATTTTTAAGGATAGGGAAAAAGGGAAATCAAAAATGAGTTCTTCGATAATAAGTGAGGCTGTTTTTGGGGTTATGAAAATGAAGCTTAAAAGTATTTTCCAAAAAAATCAATTCTGATTATGGGTAGGGTTCTGATTAAAAATGTGAATATCGTCAATGAGAACAGGGTTTATGAATCCGATGTTCTGCTCGAGGACGAGATCATTCTTAGGATAGCCCCATCCATTAGCGATGCCAACGCAAAGGTTATCGATGCATTTGGTAAGTTCCTACTCCCAGGCCTTATCGATGATCAAGTACATTTTAGGGAGCCCGGGCTAACCCATAAGGGTGATATTGCCTCGGAAAGTAGGGCTGCTGTTGCAGGGGGAATTACTTCCTTTATGGAACAACCGAATACCAACCCCCAAACTACGACCCTTGAAAAACTCGAAGAAAAATTCGCAAGGGCGGCAGAAACTTCCTTTGCCAATTATTCTTTCTTATTCGGGGGTACCAATGATAATCTGGAAGAAATAAAACGACTGGACAAGAATGCCTGTTCGGGTATTAAGCTCTTTTTAGGATCTTCCACGGGGAATATGCTGGTCGATAATGAGGTGGTTATCGAAAACATCTTTAGAAATACCGAAATGGTTATCTCCGCACATTGTGAGGATGAAACGACCATAAAACGAAATTTGGCCGAATACCGGGAAAAATACGGCGACGACATTCCTATTAAATACCATCCGCTGATTCGAAGTGCCGAAGCTTGTTATCTTTCTTCCTCAAAAGCGATTGCCTTGGCGAAGAAAACCGGAGCAAGGTTTCATGTTTTCCACCTATCGACGGGTATTGAGACCGATTTGTTTCGCAATGACATTCCGTTAATGCAAAAGAAGATTACCGCGGAAGTATGTATACACCATCTTTGGTTTTCAGATGCGGACTATGATGCCAAGGGCACATTGATCAAATGGAACCCTGCGGTAAAATCGGCGGGGGACCGTAGTAAACTTTGGGAAGCACTACTTGATGATCGTATCGATGTCATTGCCACGGATCATGCGCCCCATACCTTGGAAGAAAAGAACAATGTGTATACCCAGGCCCCTTCAGGAGGTCCATTGGTACAACACGCATTGCCCGCAATGCTTCAAAAATACCATGAGCAAGTGCTGTCCTTGGAAAAATTGGTCGAGAAAATGTGCCATAATCCAGCAGTGTTATTTGATATTGATAAACGGGGTTTTATCCGGGAAGGGTATTATGCCGATTTGGTTTTGGTCGATTTGGACGATCCTTGGAAGGTTACCAAGGAAAATATCGCCTATGAATGTGGTTGGTCCCCTTTCGAAGAAACTGTCTTTACCTCAAAAATCACCCATACCTTTGTAAATGGCCATTTGGCCTATGAACATGGGGAGTTCTCAAAACAGCGAAATGCAAAACGCTTAACTTTCAACAGGTCGTAATGAAGAATTTTATAGTAGTGGTTTTTGTTCTGATTTTGTGTTCCTGTGGGGAGAAACTGATCAAAGAACCGGATGGTTTAATCCCAAAGGACGAAATGGTCGATATCCTTAGTGATTTGGCCATTTTAAATGCGGCTAGGAATGCCAACCCGAAGATATTGGAGGAACAGAATATAGAGCCTACACGTTTCGTTTTTGAAAAATATAAGATAGATAGCCTGCAATTTGTCACCAGTGATACGTACTACGCATCCTTGCCTAAAGAATATGAGGCGATGTACTTGGAAGTCGAGGAGCTTCTCAATAAAATAAAAGATAGCATGACTGAGGCCAAAAAGATAAAGGACAGCTTGCTGATGGACAGTAGGAATAAAAAAAGTCCCATAAAAAAACCGAATATAAAAGAGGCTAAGGATTCTCTTCCTTGAATATTTTACAACAAAAGTTGATGGTTTCCTTCATGTCCTCAAATTGAAAACCAAGTGTGTCTTTGATTTTTTGATTATCATAGACCTCCGGTTGCATTAAGGATTTTATGGTCTTCTTGGTGATTTTTCGCTTACCACCGGTCATGAGGCTTCGTAAATAGTCAAAAAACCGGGCCAAATTCAATTGCCATACCCTTAATATTTTGGATGGAGCTTTTTTCCCCAATGCTTTGGCCAATATGGACAATATCTCTTTATAGGTTATGTTTTCTGCAACGGCAATGAATCGTTGGTTGACAATTTCTGAATGCATGAGGGTGGTCATCATTTTAACAACATCGTTCACGGTAATGAAACCAGTACCTCCCGGCGGGTAGTAATTTTTGGCATTGTTGGCGATCGAGAAAAGATTGCCACTGCCTTGTTGCCAGAACCCAGGGCCGATAATTACGCCCGGATTTATGATAACAACGTTTAGACCTTCTTGCGAACCACGCCAAACTTCCATCTCGGCCCTGTGTTTCGTTAGTGCATATACATTTGCCTCTTGGCCAGACCAATCATTTTCCTCGGTGGCTTTATGGCCTTCTACACTTTTTCCAATCGCCCCGATGGTACTCACATAACACAGTTTCTTGACCTTATTCGACAGGCAAAGGTTTACAATATTGGCAGTGCCCAGGGCATTTACCTTCTTTAGTTTGTAATAATCCTTAGGGTCAAATGAAATTAGTGCGGCAGCATGGTAAACGTAATCCACATTCTTGAATGCAGTCTCCAAGGCAGGGATGTTATTGATGTCGGCCAATACCCAATCAATAGCGTCAAAAAGCTCCGAAGCTTTCTCTTTTACGTAGTAAGAAAATACTTTTTCAACCTGTTTTAGATTACTGTCCTCCCTGTAAATTGCACGGACTTTGGTGTTGTTTTGAAGCAAATGCAACAAAAGATGTGCCCCAACCAATCCCGTACCACCTGTTACCAAAACCATAGTCCAAATTTAGGTAAATAAAGGCTAATAAAACCAATTTCAAATAGGGAATGGCAATGTAATTCCTTTTATATTTGCAGTTGTTATCAAAATAAATACAGAAATGCGCACAAATTTCGTCGAAGAATTAGGATGGAGAGGAATGTTACATGATGCGATGCCAGGCACCGAAGAACATCTAATGAACGGTATGCAATCGGCCTATGTGGGGATAGACCCTACGGCTGATTCACTTCATATTGGTCACTTGGTAGGGGTAATGATGCTACGACACTTTCAATTGGCAGGCCATAAGCCTTATGCTTTATTGGGAGGTGCAACGGGTATGATCGGTGATCCATCGGGAAAATCACAAGAACGGAATTTGCTGGATGAGGCTACTTTGCGTACAAATCAAGAAGCACTTAAAGCCCAATTAAGCAAGTTTTTGGATTTTGATAGTAACGCTGAAAACGCGGCGATCTTGGTCAATAATTATGACTGGATGAAGGACTTTTCGTTTTTGGGGTTCATCAGGGATGTTGGGAAGCATATCACCGTAAATTATATGATGGCTAAGGACTCCGTTAAAAAACGGTTGTCGAGTGAGTCCAAAGAGGGTATGTCTTTTACAGAGTTTACCTATCAGTTGGTTCAAGGCTATGATTTCCTCCATCTGTATCAGCATAATAACTGTACCCTTCAAATGGGGGGTAGTGACCAATGGGGGAATATCACCACGGGTACCGAGTTGATTCGACGAATCGGAGGCGGTAAGGGTTACGCTTTGACATGTCCTTTGATCACCAAGGCCGACGGTACGAAATTTGGAAAAACAGAGGGCGGTAATGTCTGGTTGGACCCAAATAGGACCTCACCTTATAAATTTTACCAATATTGGCTGAATACTTCCGATGAAGATGCCGCAAAATATATCAAGATTTTCACCTTCCTTACAAAAGAGGAGATTGATGGTTTGATTTCCGAACATGGGGAAGCGCCACATTTAAGGCTCCTACAAAAGCGTTTGGCCGATGAGATCACGGTTATGGTGCATTCCCAGGAAGATTTGGAAAATGCCAAAAAAGCGAGTAATATCCTTTTCGGAAAATCAACTTCGGATGATTTGAAAGGTTTGGATGAGAAGACGTTTTTGGATGTTTTTGAAGGTGTGCCCCAAGCTAATATCCCAATGTCAGAATTGGATAGTGGTTTGGATATGATTGGGGCCTTAGCGGCCAAAACAGGATTTCTAGGTTCCAATGGGGAGGCCCGAAGGGAACTGAAACAAAATTCGATTTCGGTAAATAAAGAGAAAGTCAAGGAGGATTATTTGATAACTGCCAAGGACTTGATTAGCGATAAGTTCGTGCTGTTACAACGCGGTAAAAAGAATTATTTTCTTTTGGTGGTTGGTTAGTGAACCAATTTACATGACCATTAGGTTGCAGCCACGAATATCGGAATGGTCAAAACGACCCAATATTTCAAAGGATCGGTCTTTGGATTTCTTACCAAGATCTTGTGTTGCTATGAACGAACAGGAATTGATATTGGCAAGGTCAATGACATTGATTCCGCCAGTTTTTCCATCGGGGAGGTAACTCAATGGATCTTCGGTATCCCTGATCAATACCTTCATCCAGGGTGGGGTCTTGAAGATGCCATTTCCTTTGGAATAGGCTTGGGAAAGCAATTCCGTCATACCGTACTCAGAATGGATTTCTGATACCCCAAAGCCTTTTTTCAGGATATCATGAAGTTCTTCCCGGATCAATTCCTTTCGTCGGCCTTTCATGCCTCCCGTTTCCATGACCAGTGTATTGTTAAGTTGCAAAGTGTGTTCTTCAACTACATCCAATAAGGCGAAAGAAACACCGATTAGCAATGTTTTTACGCCTTGGTTATCGAGTCTGGTCAAGGTTTCGACCAATGCGTCAATTTCTTTCAAATAAAACCCACTGTCGGCATGGTTGCTTTTTTCAATCAGGTCATTGACCATGTAGATCAATGAAGATCCACTGCGTTCCAAATAGGAGGGCAGAAGGGCTAAAATGCAATATTGGGAGACATCGCCATAGAAATGATCAAACCCCTTGGTAAAGCTTTGCCCATACAGTTTCAATTGGGTCACGTAATGCTTGCTGGTAACCTGTCCCGTTGTTCCGCTGCTCGAAAAGACAATCTGTTCCTGGTCTTTGGTCGCAACGACTTTTTTTGATTTGAAAAAATCAATGGGCAAAAAAGGAATTTGCTTAAGTTCTTTGACGTTGGATTCCGTTTTGTCCAAATAATGGCAGAATTCCTTGTAAACGGAATTGTTCCTCAGCTGAAACCTGAATACATCGATGGCCATGGATTCAAACTCCTTTTCAGTGCTGATGTTGAATATTTGGGTAGTGTCGATCATTGGTTTTCTAACCGCAAAGATAATGATACGACAAATTGATTTCAGCTAAAACGGGACTTATTTCACTACCAGTTTTCGGGTAATGGTATTGTTGTCCTCAGTTAGCTGTATCACATATACCCCAGGTACCAACCTGGAAATGTTCAAGGAAGTATTGGTGGTTCTTTCGGTTAAGACCACCTCGCCAAAGACATCATAGACGATGATTTCCTTACGCGCATTTTTCTCGGTAGTCACGTAGACCACATCATCGTATGCGGGATTTGGATAGAGTTTAAAGCCTGGGATTTCCTCTTTTCGGTCAGTTGTGAAATCCACGGATTCTTGCGCATAAAACACAAAGGAGCATAGCATAAGTAGGATAGCGTAGATTTTTTTCATAAGTATTGATTTGGGATCAACACCATAAAGGTAATGAAAGGGGTTCCTTGCAATTTAGAATTGTTGTGAAATTCGATAAAATGTAGGTGAATAAGAGCAGAGGTGCTTTTTGTCGATGTTTTTTGCTTTTCATCGAAGGGGTGATTCCCGCTTCAACACCTTAAAAAGGGAATAACTACTTAATAATCAGTTTTCTGGTGGCGATTTTGTTCTTTTCGAATACGCGTAGTACATAGACCCCGGCATCCAATTCAGAAACATTCAATTCTTCCCTAAGTAGGGTGGTTTCCATAACCTGTGTTCCCAAGACATCGAAAATAAGGATTTTTTTAGGGGCTTTTTCCGTGGTAATGATATATACCTTGCCATTGCTAACGGGGTTGGGATATAATTTAAAACCATCAATATCCCCATTGGGCTTGGCATCTTGTGCATAGCCTATCGAAATAAAAAGTAAAAAGAAAACGAAGTATAGTTTCTTCATATAGAGTTTATAGCAAATGGTATACCACAAATATACTAATATTTGTACTTGATGGTTGGTGTAACACTGGTATTGCAATAAAAAATCGATGAAATGCATAAGTAGGTAAATTGATCTTCGGGGGTGTGTAACCTTTTCATAATCTAAATGTTATGATAACGTTACGAATTGGAGTGCCTGTCAAAGGGTTCCGTGTAATAGTATTATCTTTACTTTTACGCTTAGTAATGAATTCAAACTATAAATGAAAAAGAAGGACCTTAAAATACTTTTGATCGATGATGAGCCCGACATCTTGGAAATAGTGGCCTACAACCTCACTACAGAAGGTTATCAGGTTTTTACAGCCAAAAATGGTGTTGAGGGTGTGGCTGTGGCAAAGAAAAAATTACCCCATTTGATTATTTTGGATGTAATGATGCCCGAAATGGATGGCATCGAAGCGTGTGGTATTATCCGTAAAATCCCTGAGTTGGAAAATACGATTATTACCTTCCTTACCGCCCGTGGTGAAGATTATTCCCAATTGGCGGGTTTTGATGCGGGAGCTGATGATTACATTACAAAACCGATCAAGCCCAAGGTTTTGGTCCGTAAGGTAACGGCACTTCTCAGAAGGTTCAAGGAAGAGACTCCCGTGGCAGAGGAGATTTTTAAGGTTGGGAATATTGTGATCAACAGGGAAGAATATAAAATTGTCAATAACGGTACCGAGATCATCTTACCTAGAAAAGAGTTCGAATTATTGTCCCTGCTCACCTCTAAACCCAATAAGGTGTTTAAACGTGAAGTGATTTTGAATAAGGTATGGGGCAATGAGGTTGTTGTTGGTGGACGTACGATTGATGTTCATATTCGGAAACTTCGTGAAAAAATCGGTGACGAACATTTTAAGACCGTTAAGGGTGTGGGCTATAAGTTTGTGCTATAATGGCTACCCATGTAAAAAAGTCCTATAGGTTTGCCCTAAGATCGGCATTCTTTATTACCGTATTTTCCTCTTTGGTGCTTTTTGGTCTACTCTGGTTTTTTGAAACCTTAAACCTTATTCTTTTAGGGGTATTTGCGGTATCCACATTTGTAAGTTCATTGATTGTCTTACAGATGCGGATAGAAAAATTCATATACAGGAGAATAAAGAAAATATACGATGATGTGGCCCTATTGGAGTCGACCAGTCTTACTTCCGGTCCTATAACCACGGATATGAAGACACTTACGGCGGAGATCGAGAAATTTGCCAAAGACAAGAGAATTGAAATCGACACCCTGAAAATCAGGGAAGCTTACCGAAAAGATTTTCTCGGCAATGTCTCCCATGAATTAAAAACGCCACTCTTTACCGTGCAAGGGTATATTTTGACCCTGCTCGACGGGGCCATGGAAGACAAGAACATCCGTAAAAAATATTTACAAAGGGCGAGTAAAGGGGTTGAGCGCCTTATCTATATTGTAAAGGATTTGGATATGATCACCAAACTTGAGGTTGGTGATTTGAATCTGGAACGGGTTGATTTCGATATCATTGAACTGATTGAGAATGTTTTCGATCTGTTTGAGATGAAGGCAGCTAAAAAGAAGATTGTGTTGACCTTCGATATGGAATATAAGGACCCTATCATGGTGTATGCCGATCGCGATAAGATACAGCAGGTTTTGACCAATCTATTGGTGAATTCAATCAAATATGGGCAAGAAAACGGTACTACGGAAGTAAGCGTGGAGAACTTGATCAAGAATAAGGTGATCGTTCGGGTGACCGATAATGGCGAAGGAATTGCCGCGAATCATATACCCAGGTTGTTCGAACGGTTTTATCGGGTTGATAAAAGTGGTAGTAGGGCTGAAGGTGGATCAGGCTTGGGACTTTCCATCGTTAAACACATTATGGAGGCCCATGGTGAAAAAATATATGTAGAGAGCGCGGAAGGGGTTGGGTCAGAATTTTCCTTTACCCTGGAAAGAAGCCATTCCTAAAACAAAAGGCAAGTTGATTTTGCCAAAAAGTATTTCCTTAGATTTGCCGCAGGATTTAATATAACGTGCAGTGGGAAGCAAGAACAAGCTAAAAAGATTTAAGGAAAACGAGACATTCAAAAATGTGGTTCAACCCAGTCGGAAGGAAATAGAGGATGGTTCCTTTCCGTTAAAGGGGAATTGGAATACCCATTTTGGCAATGATAACCCGATAGTTTTGGAATTGGGTTGTGGCAAGGGGGAATACACGGTGGGGTTGGCCCGGATGTATCCCGATAAGAATTTTATAGGGATCGATATCAAGGGGGCCCGTCTATGGAGGGGCGCCAAAACAGCCATCGAGGATGGCATGGGTAATGTGGCCTTCCTTAGGACACAAATTGAACTTGTAGATCGTATTTTTGAACAAAATGAAGTGGCCGAGATTTGGATTACCTTTCCAGACCCACAAATAAAATACAAGCGCACAAAACATAGAATGACCAATGAGGTTTTTCTTAAAAAATATGCTCAGATATTGGTTGAGCGCGGATTGGTCCATTTAAAAACCGATAGTGAGTTTATGCATGGCTATACTTTAGGGCTTTTGCATGGCACAGGTCGTGAAGTGATCTATGCGAATCATGATGTGTATAAGAATGAAGGGAGCCCCAAAGAAGTATTATCAATACAAACTTTCTACGAAAAGCAGTATCTTGAACAAGATAAACCAATAACCTATATCAAGTTCCGGATAAATTAACCCATGACACATCTGCTTATTCTTTTTTTTGTCACCTTTTCAGCGGCGTTCATGGCCACGGTTCCGCCTGGGCTTTTGAACATGAATGCGGCGAAAACCAGTGTTGAAAAAGGGAAATTGAATGGGATTATCTTCAGTCTGGGTGTCTCTACCATGATTATGATACAGGCTGTGATAGCGGTTTATATCTCTAAATATTTACACAGAAACCCTACCGTTGTCGAGGTTTTGCTTAAAATCGCGGTGTTGGTATTCGCCTTTTTGGCCATTTACTTCTTTATGGCGGCAAGAAGCAATAAAAAGAAGGTCGTAAAGCAGGTCAACATCAGTAAACGCAACAGCTTCTATAAAGGCATGCTTTTGGCGGCCATCAATTTATTGACCATACCCTATTACAGTGGATTGAATATTATGTGGAATGCCTCAGGATGGATAAATTTCGAAGTTTGGGATATCGTGGTGTTTGTGTTGGCTGCGGGTGGGGGAACCTTTTCGGTCCTTTATATGTATACGGTGTATTTCAATAAATTAGAGAACAAGACCGATCGATTTTCAAAGAATTCAAACTATATATTAAGTGCGTTGATGGTCGTCCTTTTATTGATTACCATTTATAGGATTTTTAACCGATGAAACCTGATAATACCAATTTTTTCCAAAAAGTCTATGAGGTTGCCAAGCTCATCCCATATGGAAGGGTGACCTCCTATGGGGCCATTGCCAAATACCTCGGTGCTGCCCGTAGTGCGCGAATGGTCGGTTGGGCTATGAACGGATCGCATAACATGCCCGATGTGCCCGCACATAGGGTTGTGAACAAAATAGGGTTGCTTACCGGGAAACATCATTTTGACGGGACAAACCTTATGCAGCAGCTGCTCGAAAGTGAGGGTGTAAAGGTTGTGGACAATCAGATCATCGATTTTGAAAAACACTTTTGGGACCCTTTTAAGGAGTTGGGATAATTCAATAGAAATCATCTATATCCGAACATCACTTTTCAATACAATAACTTTAGCTTCTCAGCCCTAAGGCGTATCTTTGTTTTTTTAGATTGAATTTATTTTAAGAACAATTACCGCTATGAAATTGAACAAGCAAGATATCTTAAAAGCCTTAGAGCATATTACGGTTCCTGGGGAAGGTAAAAACATGGTAGAGAGTGGCGCCGTAAAGAATGTGCAGATATTCGGCGATGAGGTTGAAATTGATATTACCATTAACAATCCAAGCCTTCAGGCGCGTAAAAAGACGGAAGTCGAAATTCTTAAGATCATTCATCAAGAAGTCTATGAGAAAGCCAAGATAAAAATAAACCTTACCGTTGATGCACCGGCCAATCCCAAGGTCAATGAAATCAAGGGAAAACCAATTCCGGGTATCCAGAATATTATAGCGGTGGCTTCAGGTAAAGGGGGTGTGGGTAAATCCACAGTAACGGCGAATTTAGCGGTTACCTTGTCTAAAATGGGCTTTAGTGTAGGATTGTTGGATGCGGATATTTATGGTCCATCAATGCCTATAATGTTCGATGTTGCCCAAGAAAAACCTTTGGCTGTTACCATAGATGGCAAGTCTAAAATGAAACCTGTTGAGAATTATGGGGTTCAATTATTATCCATAGGATTCTTTACCGATGCCAATCAGGCTGTAATCTGGAGAGGTCCCATGGCTGCCAAGGCCCTTAATCAAATGATCTTCGATGCCCATTGGGGCAATCTCGATTTTTTATTGATCGATTTACCTCCAGGCACTGGGGATATCCATTTGAGTATTATGCAGGCGATGCCGGTAACCGGTGCCGTGGTCGTAAGTACCCCCCAAGAGGTAGCACTTGCGGATGCGCGCAAAGGGGTAGCGATGTTCCAACAGGAAAGTATCAACGTTCCGGTTTTGGGTATTGTTGAAAATATGGCTTATTTCACTCCTGATGAATTGCCTGATAATAAATATTATATCTTTGGTAAGGAAGGGGCCAAAAATTTGGCTGAAGATTTAAATGTTCCATTTTTAGGGGAGGTTCCCTTGGTGCAAAGTATTCGTGAAGCAGGTGACGTAGGTCGTCCTGCCGCATTGCAGGAATCCAGTCCTATTGCAGCCGCCTTTGAGGATATTACCAAGAAGGTTGTTCAGGAAATGGTAAACAGAAACGAAAATCTGCCTCCTACCGAGGCTATAAAGATCACAACCATGGCAGGTTGCTCTACAGTAAATAAGTAAAGCGTATGACATCGAATGATATAAGGATCAATGTTGAGAAAGCCCTTGAGGAAATCCGCCCATTTCTACAAAGTGATGGGGGGGATATTGAGCTTATTTCGATAGATAACGATAGTTCCGTCAAGGTCAGGTTACAAGGGGCCTGTGTTGGCTGTACTGTAAATCAAATGACCTTAAAGAGCGGGGTGGAAATGACCATTAAGAAATACGCCCCCCAAATCGAGGAGGTAATCAATATTATTGATTAGTCTGTTTTTATCTTATTAGATCCTGGCCTGATAGGTAAATAGGTTATAGTAACGACCTTCTTTGGCAATAAGTTCATCATGCGTTCCCTGTTCTGCGATTATCCCATTTTCTATGACTAGGATTTGATTGGCCTTTCGAATGGTACTAAGCCTATGGGCAATCACGAAAGTGGTACGCCCTTCGGTGAGTTTGGCCAAACTCTTTTGAATGAGGGCTTCGCTCTCGGTGTCCAAGTTGGAGGTGGCCTCATCCAATATCAATATTCGGGGATTGGCAAGAACGGCCCTAGCGATGGCGATTCGTTGCCGTTGTCCACCGGATAGTTTAATACCACGCTCTCCGATCAATGTATCCAGGCCATCATCAAAGCGATCGGTGAATTCATCAACATAGGCCGCCTTTACGGCACTTATCAATTCTTCCTCACTGGCACTGGGCCTAGGGAATAATATATTCTCACGAATGGTACCTTCAAACAGAAAATCGTCTTGCAGAACGACCCCCAAGTATTGGCGAAAACTGTTAAGGTCGACCTTGGAGAGATCTTTGCCATCAATTCGGATCTTACCCGATTGCGGATTTAGGAAACTGGCCGCCAAACCTGCAATGGTACTTTTGCCAGAACCTGAACTCCCGACCAATGCCACTACGGATCCCGATTTTACCTCAAACGATATATCGTGAAGTACCTCTTTGTCTTCCTCGTAAGCAAAGGAAACATGCTCAAAGGCCATATCCCCCTTAACATCATCCAGTACAATGGTACGTTGGGTTTCATCAGCCTCCGGTGTCATATTCATCAATTCTTCAGTACGGTCCAATCCGGCCAAGGCTTCGGTCAATTGACTTCCTATATTACTCATTTGTACGATAGGGGCCACCATGGTTCCCAACAACACGGTGAACATTAATAGATCCCCAATAGTCAGTTCACCCTGCATGATCTTATAGCCTCCAAAACCCATTACCCCCGTGGTGGCAATGCCAATCAGGAAGGTAGAGGAGCTGGTCATAAAGGCTGTTGTAGTCAAGCTTTTCTTTACATTCTGGAATAATTCATCAACCCCGGCCTCAAACACCTTATGTTCCTGTTCTTCAGCATTGAATCCTTTGATTACCCGAATACCTCCCAGGGTCTCTGTCAATCTTCCTTTAACCTCCGCATTGATTTTACCACGATTACGAAAAATAGGACGAATGATCTTAAAGGCCTTAAGGGCGATTATCCCGAAAACCGATAAGGGTACAAACGTAAATAAGGTCATACTGGGACTGATCCGAAGTAATAGAACCAAGGATACAATTGCCGTGATAATGCCACCGACCAACTGTACCAGGCCTGTGCCAATAAGGTTACGTACCCCTTCAACATCGGACATTATACGAGAAACCAAAGCCCCGGATTTGGCGTTGTCAAAGTAACTAATGGGCAACGAAAGTACTTTTTTCTGAACCTGTGCCCTTAATTCCGATATCATATATTGGGCTTGTACGCTTAGGATCTTGGTCAAAAGGAAAGAGGTGACCGACTGTACCAAAATCGCCAAAATAACTACTGCGACCAATACCTTTAGCATTTGAACATCATTGTTGGCAATAACATCATCAATCAGATATTTGGAAGCGACTGGGGTAACAAAACTTGCTGCCCTGCTGATAATAATCAATAACAAGCCAATAAATACTAGATTCCTCCTTGGCCAAATAATGGTTTTAAAGGCAGTTAGTATACTTACTTTTTTATGCGACATTTATAGGGTTTCAATTTTAGGAGCCTGCAAGTTACTCCAAAAAATTCGGGATTCGAATCCTAGCTTATTACGGAGTGGTTTTTTGTGTAAAAATTAGCATTTCAATGTTCAGTCCATTACATTCACAATACCCAAGTCGATTGATGTCTACTTTTTTTAATAGTATAGAAACCAATGATATGAAGATATTTTATTTTTTGATTTTTTTAGGTTTGTGTTCCTGCGAAACAGAAGAACTAGCAACGGAACTTGCCGCTTGGGAGGCCCAAGCCGATAATGTTACAATCATCCGGGATGATTTTGGCGTACCCCATATTTATGGAAAAACGGATGCGGATGCGGTTTTCGGACTGCTATATGCCCAATGCGAGGATGATTTTAACCGTGTGGAGCAAAATTATATTTGGGCTACTGGCCGATTGGCTGAGGTAGATGGGGAGGAAGCCCTGTACAGCGATCTGCGTGCAAAATTATTCATGACAGAGGAAGAGGCCAAGGCCAATTATGAAAATAGTCCGGAATGGTTGAAGAAGTTGTGCAATGCCTTTGCTGATGGGATAAACTATTATTTGTACACCCATCCTGAGGTTAAACCAAGATTATTGAACCATTTTGAGCCTTGGATGCCTATGTATTTCAGTGAAGGTTCCATCGGAGGGGATATTGAGCGTATATCAACCGAAAAGGTGAAGGCTTTTTATGAAAGCGGAATGCAGATACAAGCAATGGAAGCACTGCAAATCAAAAAAGAAAAGGAAATCGCCGAACCCCAGGGGTCTAATGGAATTGCGATCTCAGGGAAGTTGACAAAATCGGGCAATACAATGCTTTTAATCAATCCACATACGTCATTTTATTTCCGGGGAGAGGTGCATGTGGTCAGCGAGGAAGGGCTCAATGCCTATGGGGCCGTTACTTGGGGACAGTTTTTTGTGTATCAGGGATTCAATGAAAAAACAGGGTGGATGCATACATCTACCTATACCGATGTTATGGATGAATTCAAAGAGACCATTGTAAAAATGGAGGATAGTCTCATGTATCGGTATGGGGAGGAATTACGTCCAGTCAAGGAATCGAAAATTACGTTACGGTATAAGAAAGGGGATACATTATTGGCGAAAGTATTTCCTATCTACCGTACCCATCACGGTCCTATTACCCACATGGTCGACGGGCAATGGACGGCTTCCGCCATGATGTGGGAACCTGTAAAAGCCCTTGAGCAATCCTATATACGTACCAAGCAGGACGGTTATGTAGGGTTTCGGAGAATGATGGATATTCGCACCAATTCCTCCAACAACACGGTCTACGCCGATGCAGGGGGTAATATTGCTTATTTTCACGGAAATTTTGTGCCTAAACGGGATACGCAGTTCGATTATTCCCAGCCTGTTGAGGGCAGTAACCCTAAAACCGATTGGCAAGGGTTACATACGGTAGATGAGAATATCTTACTGCTAAACCCAGAAAATGGTTGGTTGCAGAATTGCAATTCCACGCCCTATACGGCTGCCTTGGAATTTAGTCCGAAAAAGGAAAACTATCCTGCCTATATGTCTTTAGACCGTGAGAACTTTCGGGGGGTGCATGCTATAGGTCTTCTAAAGGATAGAAGCGGTTATACCTTGGACAGTTTGATCCAACTGGCCCATGACCCCTATTTGCCCGCTTTTGAAAAATTGATTCCTACATTGGTCACTGCCTATGGCAAGCATCGGGGTGCCCATCCTGGATTGGGAGCTGCTATCAATGTTATGCGTAAATGGGATTTCAAAACTTCAAAAGAATCGGTGGCCATGACCTTGGCCCATTATTACGGTACAAAGGTCTTACACTGGAGCCGTTCATTAAAAATGCAAAAAAGGCCAACCCAAATGGAATTGTTCAACCATGTGGAAAAATACATTTCAGCGGAAGAAATGTTGTCCTTGTTCGAATCGGTAGTATCCGGATTGGAGAAGGATTTCGGTACTTGGGAAATGCCCTGGGGTGAAGTGAACCGTTATCAACGTCTCAATGGGGCTATTCGCCAACCTTTTGATGATGCCAAACCCAGTATTCCGATTGGTTTTGCCTCAGGGCGTTGGGGGGCTTTGGCGGCTTATGGGGCCCAGTATACCAACAACACGAAAAAAATCTATGGCACTCGTGGCAATAGCTTTGTGGCCGTTGTCGAATTTGGTGACCGCGTTAAGGCCAAAAGTATATTGGCCGGCGGACAAAGTGGCGACCCCGAATCCCCTCATTTTGATGATCAAATCGAACGGTATGCCAATATGCAGTTTAAAGACGTTGCTTATTACAAGGAAGATGTCCTGAAAAAAGCAAAAAGAACCTATAAACCTGGGGAAAGGAGGTGATTACTGTGTTTACTATTAGGGTTACTTAAAAACCACTTGACCTAAATGCAGGAAGCAGCCATAACCCAATGCAAATGTATTTAGGGATTTGTTTTTAGGGATTTAATGGATATCTTCCAAAAGTATTTACTTTTTAAAAGCTACTAATTTTTAAGTGGTTCAAATCTTAGGATAATGCAACAAGAAAAAGCGCTGGCGATTTTAAAATCGGGCAAAAATGTTTTCCTTACAGGTTCCGCTGGTACGGGAAAGACCTATGTACTCAATAAATATATCTCTTATTTAAAGGAGCGTAAGGTGCCCGTGGCAATTACTGCTTCTACGGGGATTGCCGCGACCCACATGAATGGAATGACTATACACTCATGGGCGGGATTTGGTATTAAGGAAAGGTTGACCAGAGCCAATTTGGTGACAATGCGCACCAAGAAATATCTTAAAAAACATTTGGAAGAGGCCATGATCCTTATCATTGATGAGATTTCAATGTTGCATAAAAATCAATTGGATATGGTCGATGAGGTACTTCGTTTTTTTAAGGAGGACGATCGTGCTTTCGGGGGTGTTCAGGTTGTATTATGTGGCGATTTTTTTCAATTGCCTCCAATAGGAAGGTACGATGAGAAAAGTAAGGACAAATTTTCATTTATGTCCCAAGCATGGTTAAATGCGGATTTAAAAATATGTTATTTGACCGAGCAATATCGTCAAGAAGAAGATAATGTCCTGAACGGAATCTTAAGTGAGATCCGGTCGGCAGCTATTTCGCCTCGGATCATAGAACTACTTAAGAAAGCGGGGACAAATGTTTTGGGTAAAAAGGAAACACCGACCCAATTGTTTACGCATAATATGGATGTAGATCGGCTAAACACCTTAGAGTTGGAAAAACTGTCTGGCCGTTCAAGAAAGTTCAAAGCCTCTACCAAAGGCAATAAAAAGTTGGTAGAGACCTTGAAAAAATCCGTTTTGGCCCATGAGTTTCTCGAGTTAAAAATAGATGCCAAGGTTATGTTCGTCCGTAACAATCCTGAGCAGGGCTATGTCAATGGGACTTTGGGTACGGTCATCGATTTTACCGAAGAGGGATTCCCTCTTGTAAAGACATTTGATAAAAAGCGCATAACCGTAAAACAAGAAACCTGGGGCATTCATGATGATTTTGGTAAGGTGTTGGCAAGCTTGGACCAAATACCACTACGATTGGCATGGGCCATTACCGTTCATAAATGTCAGGGTATGACCTTGGATACCGCCTTGATCGATCTTTCCAAAACCTTTGAACGGGGGCAGGGTTATGTTGCACTTTCCCGATTGAGGGACATTGAAAATTTACAGCTTTCGGGGTTTAATGAAATGGCCCTAAGGGTCGATGGACTGGCACTCAAGGCCGATATACGTTTTCAGGAACTTTCCCAAATCGCAGATGCCGAGTATGATGATAAAACTTTGGAAGAAGAAACGAGGCAATTTATCAAAGCATGTGGTGGACTTACAAATATTGACGAAATCAAAAAGCACTCAAAAAAAATTAAGGAGAAGAAAGTAAAAAAACGATCGACTTATGAAATTACCTTGGGATACCTAAAACAAAAAATGCCTTTGGAAAAAATCGCCGAAGAGCGTGGATTGTCAAAAGGGACCATTTCAGGTCATTTAATCCGATTGCGAAAAGATTTCCCGAACGAGGACCTTGATTTTTACAGACCTGATGCTGTATTGCTTGAAAAAGTAGCGAACGCCAGAAAGAAAATAAAAGAAGATACCACAAGTTTAAAACCGTTACATTTTGCACTCAACGGAAAGGTAGATTATGAGGATATTAAATTGGCATTGGCTTTTTTGTAGGTAAAGCATTCTTCCTTAATTGGGTAAGCTCCGTTCCCAAATTACAAATCGATAAAACTAAAAGAACTACCCAAAGCTACTCCTTTGTAATGATCAAGGTTGCTTTAGAGCCCTCGGACAGTAACCATTTATTGGAATATATTAAATTACCTAGATCATCGTACACATCGACCTGTGCGGTATTAGGGCTGGAAGAACCTTCGTTCAGTGCTTCAAAATCCAAGCGGTTAAAGCCTTTTTCCAAGTCTACGTTTATTCCTTTAAAGCTGGCTGTTAAAAGCACATTGTAGTCTACGATTTCACCGTTCAATGAGATTTTCACCCGGTCGCCATCCACGTATTCATGGTCGCGACAGACGATGCCCACGAATTTTCCATTGCTTTTGATATCACCTAGATATTGATCGCCGAATTTTTCCTTGGTACCTCCCTGTTTCTCGGAGCGCCCTACTTTTGGGTCCAGTTTTAAATTATGGCCAGCTTGGAGCATTCCATTATCAAGATTCATATTAACAGGCATTCTGGTGAGTGAATCCCTTAGGTTGATATTCGGTTTAGGGTCAATTATGGAAGGAATATTCAAGGCAGCACCCTTGGATGTGTTATTGTTGTTATCGGGGGTCGTAAGTGGTCCGATTTCCAATGGGGTACTATTGGGAATATCGGTTTGTGCCGTCGCATGGAAGGACAGCATCAGCAATAAAGTAAAAATGAAAACAGTTCTTATGTACATTACTCAGCCGTAAATTTCGGAATAAAGATAGCAATTACCCTGCCATAGGGACTTAAAGGCCTGTTAATTTCGTTCAGTTGTTGATGTGGCGGGGCATTTATAGTGCTAAAAAGGAGTCCATGCCCTTTTCTTACAGCTCTATTTAACTTAGTTTATTCCTTCCAATTGCTGCAGGAATGCCTTGTAATTTGTATTGTTCGGATATAACTGAACAAGTTGGTTTCCGAATTCCTTGGCTTTTTGGGTTTCGCCGTATTTTGAATAGAAAAATGCCAAGGTGTATAACAGATCTTCATTGGTGGGTGAAACCTTCAATCCTTTCAACAGTGTATTTTTGGCCTTTACCCGCTCATTGGCCTTATCGTACAACAAACCGAGATTGTAATATACCCTCATGTTTTCCGGCATATATGTAATGGCTTCCTCAAGTTGTGTAACCGCTTCATCGGTTCTTCCTTGTTCAGCCAATAACAATGCCAAAGAGTAATAGGTCGGTCCGTAATCGGGTTCTTGTTCAATAACGGTCTTAAAAGCATTTTCGGCCTTGTCCAAGGCACCATTTCTATAGTATAAATTGGCTAGACTGGTTCTGACCATATTATTCAGAGGGTCTATTTCCAATGCTTTTTCATAATTATCTATGGCTTTGGGCAGGTCCCCTTTCTTAAGGTAGTAATTGGCTTTTTTGGCCAATCCCCCTACAAAATCGGCAGTAGCGTACAAATAGGTAAAAAACTCTTTTTTAACTTTTGCATAGACTTCCTTATACTGGGCTGGAATTTGGTTTTCCTTTAAATCACCTAAGGCATAAAAGGCTTTGACCCTTACGGACCTTTTACCATCCTTAAGTAGCGGTAAGAGGTAGGTCGCGTAATCGGTGGTGTTGATGTTGCCCAAAACGTCGAGAGTGGCCCCTCGGACCATAGGGGAAGAGTCCTCTAAAAAGGTCATTAGATTGTTAAGATCATTGGCGTTGATATAATATTGTAGCCCGTTTACGGCAGATGCCCTTGCAATCTCAGGCTGTAGGGTGTCGTGCATCAATTCCAAAAGGGCTTCCTTTCCATTCGGGTCGCCGTGAAGGCCAGGGGCCAGCAATTCAGAAAAGTGTTCATAATCCGGGGTGCCGTGTTGGTCCTTAAAGGCCTCCCAGGCCCATTCATTATCCTTGTCCTTATGACAACCTACACAGGCATTCGGAGTGTCATATTTTAGGCTTAGATCGGGTCTTGGTATTCTAAAGCTATGGTCCCTTCGAAAATCATTGCCCATATAGTAGCGGCCAGGCATATGGCAATTTATACATTGCCCACTCTCTGAATCTACGTCATGAAAATGATGTTCCGGTGTGTTGTATTTTTCGGGAATATGGCATTGGGCACATAAATCATTGCCTTTGAATTTAAGCTCAAGCGAATGCGAATTGTGACAATCGGAACATTTTACATTGTTCTGGTACATCTTACTTTGGACAAAGGAGCCGTAAACATAGTCCTCATCAAGAATCTGCCCATCGAGGTAATACAAACGATCGGTAATCAATTGCGGGTAATAGTGGTCTAACATCGTGCCTTCAAAATTGAAGAATTCCGAAATTTGTTCACGTCGCATGTGGCATCTGGCACATTGATCCACCAACTCCTTGGGATTGGTTTTTGATGTCATATGCATGGCACCGGATGCTTTATAGTTCTCCCCCAATTGGGAGGCTTTTTCAACATGATCCTTGCCGGGCCCATGACAAGCCTCACAATTCACGTTGATCAAGGCGTATTTGGTATCATAGCCCTTGGTTTTTGGGTCATAATTTTTTCTGACATTGGTCGAATGGCAATCCGAACACATGGTGTTCCAGTTTAATCCACCCCTTGACCAGTGAAGCCATTCGGAATGAACGACCTTAAAATCAGGGTACAGATCAAACCATTTGTTTTTTACGGAATCCCAGGCTGTTCTAAGACATTGGAATCTGCCTTTAGGGAATTCAACAATGTATTGTTGTAGGGGGGTTAAACCAAAGGTATAGACGATTTTATAATCATGATACTTGCCATCGGGTCCCTCGGTATTCACGAAAAAATCGTCGCCTTTACTGTAAAACCGGGATGTAACGCCCTGACTCGTAAATTTTTCCCCTTTGAAATCAGCCAATATGGTTTCCCTGTTGGCCAATTGCATGGCCTTATCGTGGTGCGAACCTTCCCAATCCTTATATTCCTTTTGATGACATTTTTTACAGGCATCATCCCCTAAGAAATCAGCATCGGGAATTTGATGGGTCGATGCGAAAATAGCATCCAAGTCTTCGGGAGGTATCTCAATGTACTCTTGGTTTCTATCTTCCTTGCAGGAGATAAAAACAATTAAAATGAATACAGTAATGATGCGTAAAAAAATGTTCATTATGAATATGCTATGTATAAAAAGACATTTTCGTAAACCTGTGTTTTTCTTTCAATCGAAATTTATACGATTTACATAATTCCTTTTTCAATTTATTTTGATTGAAACTTCTTGAAGGATGTTTCTTGAAGAGTTTCCGATTTTTAGGATATAGGTTCCCTTTTCCACTACCCAATTTTTTGATGCTTCTTGGTAATAAGCCAATTCCTTAACGGGAATGTTGATTGCGATGTTTTGTGATTCCCCGCTTTTTACAAAGACCTTTTTGAATCCCTTTAATTCCTTTGCTGCCTTTTCCACAGCCGATTCTGAATGGGAAACATAGAGTTGGGCCACTTCTTTCCCGTCGCGGTCCCCAATATTTTTGATTGTAAAATTTATTTGGATTTCTTCATCCTCTGTATAAGAATCCTTGCTTGTTGAAATATCGGAAAACTCGAAATCGGTATAGGACAGACCAAAACCAAAAGGGTATAATGGTTCTACTTTTTTAGTATCGAACCAACGGTAACCTACCAATATGCCCTCTTCATAAGTGACAGATTCGTTCCCGGGAAAACTATGTGTAGCATGGGCAGGGGAATCTTCGATTTTTTTAGGCATGGTCCATGGTAGTTTTCCAGAAGGGTTTACATTCCCTAAAATGACATCGGCCAAGGCATTGCCTCCTTCAGAACCATTGAACCAACTCCAAATAAGGGTAGATGATTTCTCTTTGATCATATTGATGTCAAATGGAGCGCCGGCTATCATAACAACAAGGGTATTCGGGTTGACTTCAAGGACTTTCTCGATCAACTCCTCTTGTCCAAAAGGTAGGGAAAGGTCTTTGCGGTCAGAGGCTTCTGTCTCATAATCACGATTGGATCCCGCAAAAATAATGGCCATATCCGATTTTTTAGCCGCTTCCAATGCTTCGTTTAATTTGTCCGGATCTAATTCGGTTACGGTTCTAGGGGTGTTCAACGTAAGTTCCTCCTTTTGATTGTTATCGTTCTGCGTATATCTTTCCAAATAGCCTTCGGCATAGTTTATCTTGATATTTTCAGGTAGTTTATTCTTGAGTCCGTCTAAAGGAGTTACTTCCCTTTTTGTTTTTACCCCGGCACCAAATCCGCCCAAGGCATTCTTTTTGGTCGCATTGTTGCCGATTACGGCTATGGAATGTACATCGTCTAACCGCAAGGGCAATAGGTTGTTATCGTTCTTTAATAAAACAATGGATTCTGCCGCGATATCATAGGCATCTTTGTAGTGCTCCTCTGTGGCCAGACTTCCTTTTGTCCTATCTGTACTGTCAATGGCTTTAACCTGAAATAGCACCCTTAGAATCCGGCGAACATGTTTATCTATTTCCTCTTTCGAAATCTCCCCAGCCTTTGCTGCGGCTATTAATTTATCGGCCAGGAAATACTCGTTGAATGGTTTTCGGGTTCCCATTTCAATATCAAGTCCGTTTTCCAAAGTCTTCACGGTACTATGCACGGCGGACCAGTCGGAAACTACGATGCCCCTAAATCCCCATTCATCCCTTAGGATTTTGTTCTGCATATAATCGTTCTCGCAAAGAAAATCACCCCGGAACTTATTGTAGGCGCCCATTACACTATAGGCATTGGCTTCGGTGACCGAGGCTTTGAAAGCGGGAAGGTATATTTCTCGTAAAGTGCGTTCATCGGTATTCACATCGACAAAATCGCGGTTGGTCTCCTGGTTGTTAACGGCAAAGTGTTTGACACAGGCCATAACATCATTATCCTGAATACCCACAATAAAAGGAACCGCCAGTTTTTTGTTTAAAAAAGGGTCTTCGGTAAAATATTCATAGGTACGGCCACCCAGTGGGGTTCGGATTATGTTGATGGCTGGTGATAGCAACATATCCTTGTTTCTGGCTCTTGCTTCTTGTCCAACACTGTTACCGAATTTATAGGATAATTCAGGGTTCCATGTGGCAGCCACGCTTCCCGCGGCAGGATAATACGTGGCAAAGTCATTGTCCCAGCCTGCCGGGGCCCAACTATCTTGTGATATTTCTTCACGAATTCCTAATGGGCCATCGGTCATATGTAGTTTCGGTATGCCCAAGCGTTCCACACCACCATTGGCGAACATACTTTGGCCATGCAACATCCCTATTTTTTCCTCTAGGGTCATTAAGGCAATAAGTGAGTCTATTTTTTTTTCGTTGTCCAGGCTAATTTCCTTTCCCTGGAATTTTGTTTTTATTGTTGTTTCCACCTTCGTGGTTTTCATGCCGTTAGTACATGAGGTAATCGACAATGTTGCCGCTAAAAACAATAAAAAAGCATGCTTAGTACTCATTTGAATTGATTGATAATTAAATCGTTGTTACTAATTGGAACCCCCTTGCTGTGCCATCTTTACTAAAGGTTTAATCCTTGGTGCAGGGTTAAAACGATATGGATGGTATACCAAGCGGTAAAAATACAAATTTTCAATGCTTATTTAACCCCCAAAGAAGGAGGTTTTGTTGCCCGCTGAAGTATGTGCACGGACCTTGTGTAGAATAGGTTGTTGAATATATAGGTTATCGCTCCTGCTTGTGGATTTTTTGACGATAGTCTTGCTACCTTACAGTGGATATTTGTTTGGTAAGGACTGAAATCCATAGTGCAATGCATGAAGGAATTTGGATTGCCATCATGTGGAAAAGGTAGGATATTACCCCATGTAAAGGAATGGTTTGAACGGACTTGTAACGTTAGTTTGCATTAAATCCAAGTGCCAATCCCTTACATAGGGTTCTTTCCAATATGATCTTTGTTCCCGTTGACAATTCAATCTTTACGAAAAAGATTAAAATACATTGTAAATGTCGCCAGAGAAAAACAAATCGTCGGTTTTCTTAAAGTTTGAATCCGATTTGACTTGGGCGGTAAGGGCATCTTCCCTTTCTTCCAAGGTAACGTCATCAAAGGCTCTAATGATACCGGTAACCATAGGATATTCCATACGTACTAACATCTGGTGCAATGTAGGGTCTTGTTCCTTGGCGTCATGAACCAAAATATCGGTTTCCGTTACTCCGTTCTCACCTATGGTCACAACTTCCAATTTTAAGCCATTCAAGACCAGTCCCTTGTTGCGTTCCTTGCCAAAGATCATGGGTTTGTCATGTTCGACAAAAAGCATTCGGTCTTCCCTGACGGCCTTATCGTTGAATTTGGAATAGGCGCCATCATTGAAAATGGGGCAGTTTTGTAAAACTTCGATGAGCGAGGTTCCCTTGAATTTTTCGGCATCGATGAAAATCTGGGTCATTTCCTTGGGTGTATTCCCTGATATTCTTCCGAAAAATCGGGCATGTGCCCCCAAAGCCAATTCCCCTGCGGAAAAAGGAGGTTGTGTATTGCCATATGGTGATGACTTTGTCTTTTGGCCAACTAATGAGGTTGGGGAAAACTGTCCTTTGGTGAGTCCGTAAATCTCATTATTGAACAAGACGATATTCAGGTCGATATTTCTTCGCAATACATGTATAAAGTGATTGCCACCTATAGCCATTGAGTCACCGTCACCCGTGATGACCCAAACACTAAGGTCTGGATTCGTCAATTTTAGACCCGTTGCAATGGCTGGGGCCCGACCATGGATACTGTGCATCCCGTAGGTGTCCATATAATAAGGAAAACGTGAAGAACACCCAATTCCTGAAATAAAGACGACATCTTCTTTTTTTACCCCCATTTCAGGAAGTGCTTTTTGCATGGAACGTAGAATTACATAGTCGTCACAACCAGGACACCATCGTACTTCTTGATCACTTGCAAAATCCTTGTAAGTATATTCTTTTACTGCTGCTTCCATATTTATTAGACTAGAGATTTAAACTTTTCCACCAATTCATTGTTCGCGAATGGCAGACCTTGTATTTTGTTGA
This sequence comes from Maribacter polysiphoniae, assembly GCF_003148665.1. Classification (GTDB taxonomy): domain Bacteria; phylum Bacteroidota; class Bacteroidia; order Flavobacteriales; family Flavobacteriaceae; genus Maribacter_A; species Maribacter_A polysiphoniae. The sequence continues at coordinate 754,171 of NZ_QGGQ01000001.1, forward strand.
ATTGAAGAAAATTGAATTCACTGCAATTAATTTTCAATACTTTGACGAATTGTCCGCTGTTCAACTCACAAACGATTATTTTCTTATACTTGCTGAATACCTCACTGGTATTTTTGGGTAGGGGGTTAATGTAGTTGAAATGTGCAAATCCGATATTGTTATATCCTTCTTCATTCAATTCCTTTACCGCCGAATGTAAGCTACCATAAGTACCTCCCCATCCTACGACCAATAAATCCCCTTCCTCAGTAAATTCAGGAACAACATCCGGTATGTAGTTTTGGACCCTTTTTACTTTTTCAGCCCTAATTTTTGTCATGTACTCATGATTTTCAGGCACATAGGATACATTGCCCGATACGCGGTCTTTTTCTAAACCACCGACTCTGTGCTCCAAGCCTGGGACGCCTGGAACGGCCCAATTTCTTGCTAGTGTGTCCTTATCCCGATTGTAAGGGTGCCAATCTTCTTCAGCTTCCTTGATGATGTTGTTCTTTATTTCAGGCATACTGGCCACGGATTTTATTTTCCATGGTGCCGATCCATTGGCGATATAACCATCGGTTAACAACAGTACGGGTGTCATATGTTCTATGGTCAGTTTTGCAGCTTCATAGGCATATTCAAAACAATTGGAGGGAGTACTTGCCGCGATTACGATGATCGGGCTTTCACCGTTTCTACCATACATGGCCTGTAATAAATCTGATTGCTCTGTTTTTGTCGGTAATCCGGTTGAAGGTCCACCACGCTGTACATCCACGATGACCAAGGGTAATTCTATCATCATAGCCAATCCTAGGGCTTCTGCCTTTAAGGCCAATCCAGGCCCTGAGGTTGTTGTTATGGCCAAATCACCTGCAAAAGAGGCCCCGATTGCAGAACTGATACCTGCAATCTCATCTTCTGCCTGTAAGGTTTTAACCCCAAAGTGTTTGTGCTTTACCAATTCGTGTAAAATATTGGAGGCTGGGGTAATGGGATATGATCCCAAGAACAATTCCAACCCTGATTTTTCTGCCGCTGCCAAAAAGCCCCATGCAGTGGCTTGGTTCCCCATGATTATCCTATAGGTGCCCGGAGCCATTTTGGCAGGGGCAATGGTATAGGCATTGGGAATCAATTCCAAGGTTTCGGCAAAATAGAAACCTGCGTTCAATACCTTGGTATTCGCCTCGATGACCTCGGGCTTCTTTTTAAATTTCTTGTTGAAGAATTCCGTGGTATATTCCCTGGAGCGGCCATACATCCAGTAAACCATTCCCAAGGCGAACATATTCTTACTACGGGTAATGGTTTTATTGTCCAATCCTTCCACATCCTTCAAGGCTTCCTTGGTCAATGAAGTCATGGCCACTTCTATGACCCTATAGTTTTCGAGACTTCCATCTTCCAATGGATTACTTTCATAAAGGGCCTTTTCCAAGTTCTTTTTGGTAAAGGAATCGGTATCCACTATAACCGTGTGCCCCGGTTTAAGCGCGTGCAAATTGGTTTTTAAGCCTGCAGGGTTCATGGCCACCAATAGATCCACATCATCGCCCGGTGTGTTGATTTCAACACTGCCTATATGTACTTGGAAGCCTGAAACCCCATATAAACTACCTTGTGGGGCCCTTATTTCTGCCGGATAATTGGGGAATGTCGCAACATCATTGCCGAACATTGCCGATGTATCGGAGAATTGAGTGCCCGTTAATTGCATACCATCTCCCGAATCACCTACAAAACGGATGATTACTGCATCTATAACTTTCTGCTTTTTCTTTTCTGTGGTTGCAATCATATGATTTTATTTTTCTTAAACGAATTCTATTAATTTTTGGTAAATTTAGGGACTAAAATTTAATTCACCTTAAGTTTCGAAATATGATATTTATCATTAAAAGGTATTATCCTATATACTAACTTCGTTATCTTAAATAAAATTAAGCAAAATGGCTATAAAAATTACAGATGAATGCATTAATTGTGATGCTTGCATTTCTGAATGCCCAAACAATGCGATTTACGAACCAGATCAAGAATGGGCTTATTCCGATGAGACCGCTTTAAGTGGTACGGTAACTACACCTGATGGTAGGGAAGTAGATGCTGATTCCGAGAATGAACCTATTTCTGATGAGTTCTATTTTATCGTAACCGATAAGTGTACTGAGTGTAAAGGATTCCATGATGAACCACAATGTGCTTCGGTTTGTCCTGTTGACTGTTGTGTTCCTGATGAGGACCATGTTGAGACAGAGGAGACCTTGTTAGAGAAAAAAGCTTGGTTGCACGGGGAATAGATTAATAATCATTCCTCCTTTAAGGTTTGTTGAATGGGGTATTTTATACTTTATGAAATACCCCATTTTTTTTATTGGGTATAAAACCCGATTATTTCTTTCTTCTATATTGTAGTGCAATATGTCCAGCACTGGAAATGGAACAGGATTTTTATGTTCTTGTTTTAATGCGACTCTTCAACCCCTACGGGCGCTAGCCGATTCTTTTCTTTTTATTTTCTATTGATTAACCTGACAAATGTCATAGTCTGCCCGTATAAGTGTCTCTAATTTTATGGAAATTTTAAAACCGATACCTCGGCAATAGGTTTCTGCAAATCGTATAGGGTTCTTTCCCCGATTTTGCTTAGGTGTCTTAAAAACAAGCGAAAATCATCATGGAAAAAAAATCCAAAAAGTTAATTTGTGACGCGAATGAAGCGGTTGCAAGAGTGGCACACAAGACCAATGAGGTTTGTGCCATTTATCCCATCACACCAGCTTCGCCCATGGGCGAGCATGTTGATGTGTATAGCTCTAAAGGACTGGAGAACATATGGGGCAATGTCCCTAGGATTGTTGAAATGCAAAGTGAAGGAGGAGCTTCAGGTGCAGTTCACGGTTCGTTGCAAGCAGGTGCTTTGACTACGACATTCACAGCTTCCCAAGGGTTGCTGCTAATGATTCCTAATATGTATAAAATGGCAGGGGAGTTGTTGCCTTCTGTTATCCATGTTGCAGCAAGGACCATTGCCACCCACGCATTGTCGATTTTCGGAGATCATTCCGATGTTATGGCAGCGCGACAAACAGGATTTTCCATGTTGTTTAGTGGCTCTGTACAGGAAGCGCAGGATATGGCGTTGATTTCCCAAGTTGCTACATTGAAATCAAGAATTCCATTCATGAATATTTTTGATGGATTTAGAACTTCCCACGAGATTTCCAAAATTGATTCCATTCCAGACGATGTTATAGTCGATATGATGCCGGAAGACGAAATAATGGCACATAAAAAAAGGTCTTTGGATCCAGATAATCCTGTTCTAAGAGGTACTTCACAAAACCCCGATGTATTCTTCCAAGCAAGGGAGGCTGCTAACCTTTATTATGATAAGGTTCCTGGGATTGTTGAAGATACAATGGATGAATTTTACAAACATACAGGCAGAAAATATAGTTTGTTCTATTATGTAGGACATCCTGAAGCCGAAAAAGTTATCGTAATCATGGGTTCTGGTCAAGGTCCTGTTATGGAGGCCATTGACACCATGGTGAAAAATGGGGAAAAAGTCGGTGCGATCATCGTACGTCTGTTTAGACCATTCTCTATTAGTCATTTTGTTGATGCCTTACCGGAAACAGTTAAAAAAGTAGCTGTTTTAGACCGAACCAAAGAACCAGGTAGTTTGGGTGAACCACTTTACCAGGACGTTGTCACTGCCTTTATGGAAAGTGATAGGACTATGCCACAAATCATTGGTGGCCGCTACGGATTGTCTTCCAAAGAATTCGATCCAGCCATGGTAAAATCGGTTTATGATGAGTTGGATAGGGAACAACCATTGAAACACTTTACAGTGGGTATCAATGATGACGTTTCTTTCAAAAGTCTTCCACTAGGAGGTAGATTGGAAACTGTCAAGAATACCTTTAACTGTATGTTCTATGGTCTTGGTGCTGATGGTACGGTAGGAGCGAACAAAAACTCTATTAAGATTATTGGGGAAACAACGGATAACTACGTACAGGGTTATTTTGTTTATGATTCTAAAAAAGCCGGTGCACAAACCGTATCACATTTACGTTTCGGGCCAGAGCCTATCTATTCTACCTATTTAATCCATAAGGCAAACTTTATCGCTTGTCATCAATTTAATTTCATTGAAAAATACGACATCTTAAAAAGTATCAAAAAGGGAGGAACCTTCTTATTGAACTCTCCTTTTGATAAAGATGCCATTTGGGATGTTCTTCCTAAAAAGATGCAAGAGCAGATTGTTGGGAATGAATTGGAATTTTATGTAATCGATGCCACTAAAGTAGCCCAAGAGGCTAATTTAGGTAAGCGTACGAATACGGTTCTACAAACCTGTTTCTTTGCGATTTCCGGTGTGCTTCCTAAAGATGAGGCCATTAAGAAAATTAAAGAGGCTATTGTTAAGTCCTATTCTAAAAAAGGAGATGCCATTGTTCAAATGAACTTTAATGCAGTGGATAAATCCTTGGAGAACCTTCAAAAAGTCGATTATCCTAAACAAGTCACAAGTGAAGCCGAGCTTAAACCAATGATGACCGGTGATGCCGATCCCTTTGTAAAAGAAGTCCTTGGAAAAATATTGGCTGGTAATGGTGATGAGCTTCCTGTAAGTGCCTTCCCCGTAGATGGTACGTTCCCAACAGGAACTACCCAATTCGAGAAACGTGGTATTGCGATCAACGTGCCGGTTTGGGATGGCGAGGATATATGTACACAATGTAATAAGTGTGTGGCCATTTGTCCACATGCCGCCATTCGGGCCAAAGTGGTTTCCAATGAAGAATTGGCAGGAGCGCCTTCAACCTTAAAATCGGTTCCGGCCAAAGGTAGACCATTCAATGGTGCTGAGGAATCCTATGTATTGCAGGTATCTGCCCAGGATTGTACTGGTTGTGATCTTTGTGTAGCTGTTTGTCCTGCAGTAAGTAAAGAGAATCCAGAATTCAAGGCCATCAACATGCATGATAAGCTTGAAGTTGAGGCTGTCGAGGATCAAAATTGGGATTACTTTATTGATCTTCCCGATTATAACAGAACAGAATTGCAAATTACCAATGTCAAAGGATCTCAGTTCCTTGAACCCTTGTTTGAGTTCTCAGGAGCGTGTTCCGGTTGTGGTGAAACACCTTATATTAAACTATTGACCCAATTGTTCGGCGACAGTATTTTAATAGCGAATGCAACAGGTTGTTCTTCCATTTATGGCGGTAACTTACCCACAACACCCTATAAGAAGAATAAATTTGGTAGAGGGCCAGCATGGGCCAATTCCTTATTTGAGGACAATGCCGAATACGGATTGGGTATGAAGTTGGCATTGACCAAAAAACAGGAAATAGCGGTTAGCTTGTTGAAAAGTCTTGAATCTGAGGTAGGCAGCGAATTGATCGAGGCCATTTTAAACAATTCAGAAAAAACAGAGGCTGAAAAACAAGAAAACTTCGAAAACCTTGATAAGCTTAGGGCCAAGTTGGCTAATATAGATAAACCTGAAGCCAAAAAGTTATCGCAGTTGACTGATTACTTACGTAAGAAATCGGTTTGGATACTCGGTGGTGATGGTTGGGCTTATGATATAGGTTATGGTGGGGTTGACCACGTATTGGCCTCTGGTGAAAACATCAATATCATGGTCTTGGATACAGAGATTTATTCCAATACCGGTGGACAAATGTCCAAAGCAACACCATTGGGAGCAAGTGCGAAATTCGCCGTGGCAGGAAAACGTACCGGAAAGAAAAGTTTAGCCTTACAGGCGGTTTCTTATCAAAACGTTTATGTTGCCCAAATAGCGATCGGGGCCAAGGATTTACAAACCCTGAAAGCGCTTGAGGAAGCAGAAGCATATGACGGACCTTCATTGATCATTGCTTATTCACATTGTAACGATCATGGTTACAATCTTAAGGATGGGGCAATGCATCAGGAAAAAGCGGTTGAAACTGGCTACTGGCCATTGTTTAGATTCGATCCAGCGAAACCAAAAGGTAAGAAGTTTAGATTGGATTCCAAGGCGCCATCAGCACCATTAGAGGAGTTTATGTATATGGAAACACGTTTCTCCAGAGTTGTTAAGGATAACGCCGAATTAGGGGCCGAACTTCTTAAACAAGCCCAGGAAGAAGTGGACTCTAGATGGGAAAAATTGGAGCTATATAGAGGAATGTAGTCCGAAGTATAAGTGTAATTACTTTAAAAATTGACTTTGTTTTTTGAAACCATACATTCTGGATTGTTTTAGTTCAGGATGTATGGAACAAAGTTTAATCATAAAATCATTTCAATGATGGAAGATAAAGCCAAAAAACTGTACGAAGATGCAGTGGAAAAACTAAAGGAGGCCAACAAAGAATTGTGTAGACCAGAGGAAGATGTGGTGGCACAATTGGTCTGTAATCATGCCCAATGCGCTATTTTAAATTATTTAAGGGGTTTTCTTATGGAAAACGGTATAGAAAGTAGCCCTAATGATTCGATAGAGAATCTTTACGAGGAATGTAAGATCATTAACCCACATTTTTCGGAAGTAAATCTTTCCGGGTTCAAATGTAACGCCCATAAGGATGAATCAAGATTTTGCAATGACTCTTCACGGTTCAGCAGATGCTTTGACATCGCGGATAGTCTGGATACTTTTTTAAGACGGGAAAAAGTAATCGCACAATAGATCAAACAAGCATTCAGGATTTATTTCCAGGTTCTTTCTAGGAACCCTAAGAAGTTTTTGTGCATAATGTTTTCAATATCATTTGGGGAATATCCCCTTTTTTGAAGCATATTAGGAACTTTTTGAATATCGGAAATCGTATTGAGGTCGGAAGGACATTGTTCTGTTCCAAAACCTCCATCCAAATCGGTTCCTATTCCCACATGATTTGTGTTCCCTGCCAATTGACAGATATGATCCATATTGTCGATCATGTTATGAAGGGTTACACCAAGTCCTTTTGGGGTCGATATACCTCGAATCCAATTTGGGGCCAGCATCCAGGCATCCAAGGCCATTCCAATGACTGCTTGCCTTTTAATAAGTTCCTTGATCTGTATATCGGATAATTGCCTATTGTGGTCTACGAGGGCCCGACAATTGTTGTGACTTGCCCATACGGGTCCGTTATAGATTTTAAGGGTTTCCCAAAAGCTCTGGTCATTCAAATGGGTAACATCCAAAATCAAGTTTAAGCGCTCGATTTCCTTTAAAAGCGTTTTGCCTTTAATTCCTATTCCACCTTCCCCATTGGTGCCTTGGGCATACGTACCGGGACCATAATGGGCTGGACCAATCGCCCGTAACCCTTGTTCATAGGATTTTTCAAGATAGTCTGTGGAAATAATGGAATCGGCTCCTTCCAAGCTTAAAATATAACCTATGGGTTTTTTTTCTTTGGGAGTTTCCCAAAGCTGTATATGGGCCTTCAGTTGTTCAAGATTGCATATTTGAACCATTTCGCCAATATCTTCCATGGATTTGTACCAAGCCAATTGGCCTTGGGTCTGTGCCCAGGCTTGTTGGGGTGATTTCCATCCGGGTAGTGGGTTGGTCTTTTTGGTAAACCTCGCAATTTGCGTCGCCACACAAAGCCCTATATTCCCGCGTCGCATGGCTTGTAATGATACCGTATTCTTATTGCGGTCCGGTTTATCGGTCATACCGATTTCACTTGTGCGAATGGCTGTTACCGGCCATGTTAATTCCCGGTTCCACTCCATGGCGTTCATGGCCAGGTCTAAATGTGCATCAAATACAAACATATTAGATCGTAATTTTTTGGTTTCTCGCAGCGACCTTCCAAGAGCCGGTTATTTTGTGGTCCTCAACAGTGGAAACACTTTCGTATTTTGCCACTGTGGGACAAATATGCATGGGAATGGCATAGTATGTGTCACCAATTTCATGGTTATCGGCATTTTTACAGCGGACGACCAAATGTTCCTCACTTTGACCTATTTGTTCACAATGTTCCAATCCGAAAATTTTTACCCTTGGAAATGGCATTTCGGGAGCAATCGATTTATGTCCCAAATCAAAACAAAGTAAATCGGATCCGGGCTTACTGATTATTCGGGTTATTAATACAGATGACGTAAGAAAATACATATCCTTTAATATAGTACTATAACGTTCATCCCATAATAATGTTGTGCCGGGCGACGTTTCGATATTTGCCCTTTTACTATGGAAGGGAAAGGTAGGACTTCCCCCAATGACCATATTAACGGGTCCTAAGCCTTTGCTTTCCAATCTTTGTCTCAATTTTGAAACAGGTTCAAATGCTGCATCACAGACTTTTTTTCGTTCATCGAAATCGGATTGATTGATATGGCCGTCGTAGGCATGCAATCCTCTTGCGTTTATGTAGGGATTGTCGACCATCCTTTCATAAAGTGTTTCGGCCGTCGATCCAACAGGTATTCCCGTGCGATGCATGCCATTGTCAATATCCAACCAAAGGTCAACAGTGGTGTTCTTTGATGTCGCCTTGCCAATGAACGCATCCAGGGTTTTGGAATTATCGATCAAGGTAGAGAATTTGGATTTTGAATAAGTTTCCATCAATGTAAAAAAGCGGTGCATATTGGTTGCGACCGGTTGCATGGCCAAGAGAATATCCTTAGCGCCACATTGGCCAAGCAATTCAGCTTCGGCAATAGTGGCACATTTGAACTTGAAGATTCCTGCATCCATCTGTAATTGCACTATTTCGGCCATTTTGTGCGTTTTTATATGGGGCCGTAAGAACTCGGTACCACCGGCAATTTCAACCATTTGTTGAATGTTCTTTTTAATCCTTTCAGGATAAACCAATAATGAAGGGGAAATAACCTCGGAAGTGTTATTTAATTGATACCATTTTGAACGCTGCATAATCATTATTTGTGTAATTCGAATACTGCTTCTATCTCAACAGGGATATTTCCCGGAAGCATCATACCTACCGCACTGCGTACCCCGACCCCGTTGTCGTTGCCAAAAACATCGGCCATGAGTTCACTGAAACCATTGATAACCAATGGATGTTGGCCAAAATCGGGTGTTGAATTCACCATACCCAATACTTTGATTATCCGTTTTATTTTGTCCACGGAACCAAAATGGGTCATTATGGTCGATAACATGGTGAGTCCAACCTGTTCCGCTGCCAATTTACCTTGTCCTAGATTAAGGTCTTCACCCACGCGACCGACCATTAAACTACCATCGGCCTTCATAGGCCCTTGGCCTGAAACGTATAGGAAATTATCGACCACCAAAACAGGTTTGTATAAGCCAGCGGGTGGTGGTGCGGGTGGTAGAAGCAACCCCAAGGCCTTAATTCTTTCTGAAGGTAAATTTTCCATATGATTTTTTTAAATAAATATATCCAAAACAAGTACACCTAAAAGTCCCATTACGCCAACGGTGGTTTCCATAACCGTCCATGTGCGTAAGGTGTCTTTGACCGAAAGGTTGAAATATTCCTTATAGAGCCAAAATCCGCCATCGTTGACATGTGATAACATCAGACTGCCCGAACCAATGGCCAAAACCATTAATTCCGGACTCACCCCAGACGATGACAATAAGGGCAAGGCTATACCCGCAGCTGTTAGGCCAGCAACGGTTGCTGAGCCAACGCAAACGCGAATTACGGTCGCTATCAACCAGGCAAGTATCAAGGGTGAAATGGTGGAGCCTTTGAGTAAATCCCCTATGTATTCACTTACACCACTGTCGATAAGGACTTGTTTTAATCCTCCTGCGCCCGCAATGATCAATAAAACCATGGTAATACCGGCTACAGCGTGTGCAACCGAATCCATGACCTCTTTCATGGTACGCCCACGATTCAGACCTAAGGTGAAAATTGCCAAGAGTACAGATAGCAGCATGGCGATAATTGGATCACCAATCGTAGAAGTGATTTTCAGGAGAAGACTTCCTTCAGGTAAAATTAGGTTGGCCAGTGCAGCGATTCCTATTAAAATGACGGGGAATAGTGCTGTAATTATACTTGTTGCCGTGCTGGGCATTTCTTTTTCGGAAAGAACTTTGGGGTTCACGAATTCTGGCAAGGGAGTAGCCTTTATGTTCTTAATGGTTCTCGAAAATAAAGGGCCGGCGATAATTATAGCGGGTACGGCCACAATTAATCCGTATAACAGAGTTTTGCCAATATCGGCATTGAACATTACGGCAATTCCTGTCGGGGCCGGATGTGGGGGCAAATAGCCGTGTGTGACCGATAAGGATGCCAACATCGGAAGGCCTACATAGAGCAAGGGTAGGCCCGTGGCAGCGGCCACTGTAAAAACCAATGGTATAAGAATCACAAAACCTACAGTGTAGAACATGGGAATACCGACGATAAAGCCCGTTAAGACTACGGCCCATTGAATGTTCTTTTTACCGAATTTATCAACCAATTTCGTTGTAATGCGTTGGGCGGCACCACTATCGGCTACCAATTTACCAAGCATGGCACCAAACCCCAAGATCATGATCAGGCTCCCCAAGGTCTTGCCGACCCCGTCTTGGATAGAATCAAGTACTTTAAGGAAGTCCATTCCCTCTGCCACTCCGACAACAAGGGATACAATGATAAAAGAGATAAAGGCGTTGAGCTTAAATTGGGCAATAAGTAAAAAGAGCAATAGTATTCCTAAGATTACAATGAGTAATGGCATAAAAAACGGGATTAATTAAGAGATAATCATTAAATATACCATTTAGATAAAAAAAAGGGGCTAATGCCCCTCTTTTTTTTAATCCTTTTCTGGGGATAAATATTTATATACTACTCCTGCGAGTAGGGCTCCGATAATGGGTGCGACCCAAAATAACCAAAGTTGGTCCAAAGCCCAATCCCCCGCAAAAAGGGCCTGACTTGTGCTTCGGGCTGGGTTGACCGATGTATTGGTAACCGGAATACTGATGAGGTGGATCAATGTAAGACAAAGACCAATGGCCAAACCGGCCAAATACTTGGGGGCCTTGGAATGTGTCGCTCCCAAAATGACAAACAGGAATATAAACGTCATAACCACTTCGCTTACCAAGGCAGCGAGTAGGCTATAACCACCGGGAGAATGTTCTCCATAGCCATTGGCCGCGAATCCCCCAAGCTCAAATCCGGGTTGGCCAGAGGCAATTGTAAATAGAATGCCGGCTCCTGCAATGCCACCCAGAACCTGGGCAATAATATAGGGAACCAATTCTTTGCCTTCGAAACGTCCTCCCATCCATAGGCCAATAGAAACGGCCGGATTCAGATGACAACCGGAAATGTGTCCTATGGCATAGGCCATGGTAACCACCGTTAAACCAAAGGCAAGTGCCACGCCGACAAACCCAATTCCCAATTCAGGGAAACCTGCTGCCAGGACAGCACTTCCACAACCACCGAGTACCAGCCATAAGGTGCCGATAAATTCTGCTACTAATTTTTTCATTTGTAATGTTTTAGTTAATGATTTATTTATGTTAGTGTTCCCTAAGATATAAAAATTAAGATTGGTATTAATAATTTGGAAATGAGAATTTTAGAAGCTGACGAGTACTTTGGTTTGACCAAAAGTTTATTTGTAAAAGACCTGCCAAATAGGAGGATATCAGGAGGGAGTCAATCTGTTATTTCAGCAGCAGCCTGGGCATTCAAAGCCAATGCCGAATCAACGACGATTGGAACAAAAAATAGCCAACGATTTCTGAAAGAAACGGATCTTATCGTTGGAACATAGGATTAAAAGCGATACGACTTGCCTTTTATTACTTCATTTTGGGAAGTAAATGCGACTTATTTCCCGTCATCTCCCATTGCCCCATTGACGTAGGTATATTGCCCATGGTATTCAACCGATCAAAAAATTCCTTTAACACAAAAGGTTCGTTTTTGGATTCTTTCATCCGTGCAAACTCGGCCATAGCATTTTCAAGAAGGTACTTCCCTGTAATATAGCTACTGCCATAACCAGGTTGGCGTAGGTATAAATGCTGTTCGAACAACAATAGTTCTTTTTCTGTTTTCATCCATCCGCGGGGGGTATATTCGGAATGTATGCCACCAGCCTCTTCCATAGACATTTCATTGGCATGGGCGTAAAGCGACCCCAAACCCCTTGCTGCCCGTTGGGCGATCATAATATAGACCAATTCCTTCACCCTAGGGTTGTCTTCGTACAATCCGGCCTGCATGAACATTTCCTCCACTGCGGTAGCGGTTCCTTCATTTCGCGAATCAAAAATATTGTAAAGCAATGCCCCACGTCGAATCTCACTCTGATGTGGTTCATTGTCCATTCGTGCCAGTTCAAACCAATGGTAAAAATGGGAATATAAGGGTCTTTGGTCATGGTGGGCTATAATCCAGAAGAAATTCTGTTTTTCCTTAGGGACATATTGTCCTAAATGCTGACGTAATGCGGGCTCGAAATACTCCTTTACGGTTACGATTTCGTCTTTTTCAAGGAAGCTGAGTAGGCTCTGTGTTGATTTTTCAGCCCTTTCCGCATACATTTCCGGGGAGTTCGCCTCCTTGAGTTGGGGCAGGTCCCTGTTTTTGTGCTCTTCCAATTTTAAGGAAGACCATGCCCGTGCAAGTTCGCGTTTCAAAATCATCACTTCATCTTCCCAGGTCAATGGTACTAAATGTACATTTTGTAAATACCAGGTATAATTTTCCTTTCCGATGCCTGAAGGACCTGTTTTTGAGGGCGCTTCCTTTTGCAGCCAGTCAATAAGACTTTGTGTAGAGCGAATGGCGTTCTGTACCGCTTTGGATAAAGCGCGATCGTTTTTTATTTCTGCCCGTTCCAAAAGTTCCTCTAAATCATTGCGTTGGAATTGGATTTCCCGAATACCCGCAATCCACAAGTCTTTCGCATTTCCATTTAAATTTATTTTTGCCTGTTCGTTCAAGGGCGGAATTACACTGAGGTCGGTTAACAATCGAGCTTTTTCCGCTTTATCCAAGGGGAAGTCGTAGGTCCATAATTCTGTTGTGGCATGGTGGGTGGGGCCCTCATGTGCAGGTACGTCACTCCGGTCCATCCATAATGATTTGTAAAAAGCAGGGTCCCTTGCCCAGGGTTTAAGAATGCGGTGGTTAAAATCATAACCATTCATTTCAGCCTTTACCAGATTCCAATCCACTTGCTGGGCTATGGGCCAATCCGAAATCCCCATGCCCAATAATCTCGACTGAAGGTCTTTAAAAGCTGGCCAGCGTTTTTCAAAAGTGGCTGCGGTATAATCGGGGGCACCTTCCCGTAATGGTGGTTTTTCAAAAGTCCGCCATTCCTTAAAAAGTTGTACCAAACCGTCGTAAGTAGCTGTCGTTTTATTTTGGGCCATCCCGTGTTGACCTAGAGATAGGATAAAAATGGTGATTAGGAAAGGAATAAAGGAATTTGAGATTTTCATGATGGTTGTTTGGTATGCTGTTAAGTGCGAGGAAATTTAAATCAATGATAGAAGGCCAGATCTTTAATTGGGGATATTGAATATCCATGAAGGCTTAACTAGTGGTTTTGGCCTATTATAATTTCCTCACCCATATATTCCTGAATTGTGTTTTGTTCCCATGGTCCTGGAGGGTGATAACATCGTCCCCATGGGCCTCTGGGTAATGATGAAGTCCAATATAGAGGGTTAAGCCATTAATGGTGACGTTGTTCTGTACCAAAACCCCATTATGGAAAACAGTAATCCTAGCAGGGGAATCCAAACGGCCATCTGCCTTAAAACGTGGGGCCGTATAAACCACGTCGTAGGTGTTCCATTCCAAAGGTCCCCTCATGGCATTGACCAAGGGGGCGTGGTCTTTGTAAATACTTGCGGCTTGTCCGTTACTGTAGGTTCGATTATTGTAGGAGTCGAGAATCTGTAATTCGTATCGTTTCTGAAAAAACACCCCACTATTACCACGACCCTGACCATCGCTCTCCACTTTGTCCGGGGCACTGAACTCTATATGTAATTGGCAGTCCCCGAACTTCATTTTGGTTTGGATAAAACCAGAGCCTGGGACTACCTCCATATGGTCATTTTCCACGATTTTCCATGGAGCGGGTTGGGTTGGGTCATTTTGACTTACCCATTGGTCCAAATTACTGCCATCAAAAAGAACAATGGCATCTGAAGGGGCATCGCCTAATTTTTTGGCTGGTGTTACCACGGGTACTTCAGGTTCCCAAATCTCTGTCATTTCAGGTTTCATCGGCATTGGGGATACCTCAGGAGGTGTGTTGGGATATTGATGTTGTGCCTGGGTGTTAAAACTAACGGTAAAAGTAGCTAAGGCAAGCCAGAGGTGTAGCGGTTTCATAAATTATGTTGGTTTAAGGTAGTGTAGGTATAAATATATTATAAAATTTGGTAAGGCGTTGATTAAGTATCTTTGTTATTATAATACCAAGCCTATGAAGTTATTGCATGTTGCTCCTTTAGTATTGTTCTTCTCTGTGCTTTCCACCGAGGCCCAATTGGTAAATATAGAGGCAAAACGTATGCAAACCGATTCTACCCGATTTGTACTCAAGAGTGATCTGCTTTTTAATTACACAGATAATAATGGAGAATATGTACTGCAATTTGATTCAAATATTTCTACCCAGATTAAATCCAAGGATTTGGAAAAGATCTATTTTTTGGTCTTGAATTATAGTTTGGTCCGTACCGATGAAAAGGATGTTCAAAATGCTTGGTTTTTACACGCTCGCTATAACCATGAACTTTCCGATTTTTTTAGGTTGGAAGGGTTCCTACAGAACCAGAACAATACCCAATTGACTATAATAAGCAGAAATCTGGTGGGAGCGGGGGTGCGTTTTAAATTTATCAATAAAGAAAAGACCAAAGCCTATTTTGGAAATTCATACATGTATGAAATTGAAAAATTAAATGGGATTGACCAGTGGTTCTATAATCATAGGAACAGTAGTTATCTGTCCTTGACACGGACCTTTGAAAAGATTCATCTCGAACTTGTTTCAACTGTTTATTTTCAACCCCTTTACAGCGACATTGGCAACCATAGGGTGTTGGGTCAGCTTAAGGCAGAGATACCTTTAACGGACCACATTAGCCTTTCGGCATTATACAATTATTTTCACACTAATTTTTCTTCAGCATTGCAAGATGATCGTTCCTCAACGATCAAGGTAGGACTTACCTTTAATATTTAAATGGAAGGACCTTTATTGTTTTACTAAATTTTCAATGAGGCCAACAGGGAAAGGGAATTCTCGGGTTTTAATGCATTGACATTTATTCACCATACCTCTATTGTTTAATGTTGCACAATTTTTGAATATGACAAGAATTGAAAGACCACGGTCTAATTAGGAATAAAGTCATAATCAATCTTTTTGGGTCGTCTATTTTCATCTACCGATGCAAATACAAAAATACCCTCAATGGCCTTTTTTCGTAATTGCCCATACATTTCCTCAACATAGATTTCAACCTTAACCCTCAGTTTTATGGGATGCACTTTTTCTATCCTACCAACAACCTCGACTATTGAATTGGGTTCTATGGCTTTCAAAAACCTAATTTTTTCGGTATTGACGGTGAACATTCGTTGACGAGTGAAACGTGTAGCGGTAATATAGGCCACTTCATCCATCCATTGCATTGCCTGTCCACCAAAAAGTGTGTTGTTGGAATTTAAAGTATTCGGGAAAATTGCCTTAAACTGGCGCGTTTCACTGTTTCTAATATGCTCTTCCATAATGGAAAACTAAATGTGTGTGACAAAAATACAATTAGTTATGAGAATATGCTCATAATTAATGATGTTCTTGAGACATCTCAGTTGAATATAACAATGCCACGACCAAAAAGCATTCGAACCCTTGAGCCACTACCCATTATGGAGGGGTTTACATCTTTTGGATTATCAGGGGTTTACGCCATGGTGATCCGTTGAACAAATGAATTGATACTTTGGTCTTGCCGAATCATGTATCTAAAGCGATTCAAAAGCACTACGAAAATCAAATAAAAATGATGGCAGGTAATGTTGCTGTGGATTTTATGTTCAACATTGATTAAATTTGTTTCCCATGAAAAAGAAGAAACCCAGTTTCAGTACGATTGTTTTCGGGGTTTTGATCATCTTAATGATCATTCCCCAAACCCGTATGCCCATACAGGAAGGCATAAGTAAAATCCGTGTGGCATTGTTCTCCCCAACTGCCATGGATGAGGACGAACAAACCCAGTTAGAACCTTTTACATATCGATTGGCTACCCTGGAGGGTGCTCCGGCAGATGTTGGGATAGGAAAGGGGAAGGTAACATTTTTGAGTTATTGGGCCACCTGGTGTCCTCCATGTAGGGCCGAACTCCCTAGTATCCAAAAATTGTATGACGATTATGGGGATAAGGTCGATTTTGTGTTGATCACCCATGAGGATCCCGATGTTATCCAAACTTTTTTGAACAAAAAGGAATTTGATTTTCCAGTCGTACTACCAAGGATGGAGACCCCGGCAGAACTATTGGAACGCACCATTCCCACAAATTATGTCATTGATAAAACCGGTAAGGTGGTGGTCAAGGAGCAAGGGGCGACGGATTGGAACAGCCAAAAAATACGCAATACATTGGATACCCTTATTGGGGAATAGATTTCCAATAATCAAGAAAGGAACGGGTTGGTGAATGTTGTTGGGTTTTATACGCCCAATTCGTTAATTTTTTTCTCGTATAGTTTTTTGCTTTCAACCACGGCAACGTTCAGCTCCTGCATAATACCATCGACGCGGCCTTCAATACTTTTCATCTGATCGTTGATGTTGTCAAAGGAGTTAAGGGCTGCAGCCACTTCCAAGGCTTTTACCACTTCTACGGCATCCCCATGTAATAGTTTCAGTTTGTCAATAGCCTTTGATGTATTGGCCAAGGTTCCATTGTATTTGGTACGGGCCTTATTTATCGCCTTTAAAAGGGTTTTTTTGGCAGTCTCATCACTTAGGCTATTGGTCTGTGTCTCCATAGCGGTAAAAAGGTTCGAAGCCTTTTCCTTTAAATCCTCATATTCCTTATTAAGGTTTTCTACCCTTTTGTTTACTTTTTCCCAATCACCATAGACTTTGGCGAATTCCTTATCTTCATTTTTAGTGTCCTCCAAGGCACTTTTTAAGGCATTTAAGGTTTCTAGCCCTTTGTTTACATTCTTGTTCGCATTTTCCTTTTTTCTTTCAAAATCCTTGACCTGTGATTTGAACTGTTCTTTAAGGCGAATTAGGTCTTCAGGACTTTTGTCCTTCCAACAGGAAATAAACAATAGGCCCATAAGGGCGAAGAGGGAGACTTTTTTCATGGTATAGTGTTTAGGCAAATATGCGCTAAAATAATGATTTTAAGCAATTTCGTGTTTTTAAGTTATCCATGGGTCTTAAAACCAGCAATCAAACCTGACAAAAATCATGTTTATTACTGTGTTTATCTGGTAATTTCGGTATTTTTATGGGTCTAAATTTCTTTAGGACTAACCAAACGTATAACCTATTTACATCTTCTGGGTATGGTAAAAATTAGAAATGAAAAGTTTTTAACGAATAGTATGGTGCTCTTACGGCTTTTCATCGGATGGCACTTTCTTTATGAAGGCATCATAAAATTATACAATCCTGATTGGACTTCATTTGGATACCTTGCCTCAGCGCAGGGTCCTTTCCGTTCCTTTTTTATTTGGATGACGGGTGATTCGATTATTGGTGTGGCCGATTGGGGCAATATGATAGCATTGGTTTTTGTGGGCCTTACCTTGTTGTTGGGCATTTTTGAGAAATGGGGTGCTATCGTGGCGGCCTTATTATTGGCTTTGTACTATTTGGCGCATCCTTCATTTCCGTGGGTAGCACAGGTGAATGTAGAGGGCAGTTATTGGTTCGTAAACAAGAACTTGATTGAGCTTGTCGCCTGTTTGGTGATTTATCAAATACCAACTTCCCACTATTTTGGGTTACAGCGCTTGTTCCATAAAAAAGAAACACTGTCCCAGGCAAATTGATATAAATGTAATACGCTTCATCCTAAGAAGCCGAAAGGTTGAATGGGATGTGTGTCGAAATATATGTAACACTTAAAAGCATTAAAGATCTACAGATGAAATTTACAAGAAGAGACGCATTAAAGGGTTTAGGAGGTATTCCGCTAATGGGAGCGGTTTGGTGGGCCGGTGCAGCCAGTAGCGTGGCCAAGAAAAAGGAACGTTCCGCCATTTTGGAACAATTGAACATACAACCATCCTTACCTTCAGCCGTACCGGGTATTGGGGGTGAACCCATTCGTGTGGGTATAATTGGTTTTGGAATTCGGGGGGAACAGCTTTGCCGGGCCCTGGGTTTTGCCACGGAGGAATGGAAAGAGGAGATGCGCTTGGCAGCACAGGAAGACCCCAAACATACGGCTCTGTCCGATTTTGAGTCCCAAGACAAATTGAATGTGCATTTGGCAGGAATCTGTGATATTTTCGATTACCGAGCGAATAAGGCCTTAAAATCCTTTAATACGCCCGATAATAAGATGGAGCGTTTTAGAACCCATCAAGAGATGATCCGTTCAGGTAAGGTCGATGCTGTGGTGATTGCCACCCCAGATCATTGGCATGCACCAATGGCCATAGATGCCTTGGAGAACGATATACACGTATATGTTGAAAAACCCATGACGCACAATGTTTCGGAAACCTATCGTTTACGCGATGTGGCCATGAACTCCAAAGCCGTGTTACAGGTAGGTCACCAACATAGA
Source organism: Maribacter polysiphoniae (assembly GCF_003148665.1). Classification (GTDB taxonomy): domain Bacteria; phylum Bacteroidota; class Bacteroidia; order Flavobacteriales; family Flavobacteriaceae; genus Maribacter_A; species Maribacter_A polysiphoniae. Next base: position 772,940 of record NZ_QGGQ01000001.1, read on the forward strand.
CAAACCTTGAGTTTCCAGACAGCCAAGGATATTATCCACAAAGGAACCATCGGACATGTATCATTGATACAGACCAATACGAATCGTAATGATGATAATGGCGCTTGGATGTATGAAATTCATCCCGATGCCAGTCCGCAGACTATTGATTGGGACATGTTTTTGGGTTCTGCGCCGAAAATCCCCTTTAACAAGAACCATTTTTTTAGATGGCGTAAATGGTGGGCCTATGGTTCAGGCCTTTCAGGTGATCTTTTGTCCCACGATTATGATCGATTGAACTGTGTTTTGAATATGGGTATACCCAATTCAGTCATGACCTCTGGGGGAATCTATACCCATAGGGATGGGAGAAACGTTCCCGATGTATTGCAAGTGAACATGGAATATCCCAATTTCAGTACAGGAAGTAGCCAGCCTAAAGGGAAGGAAAAAGGAATGACTTTTGTGTACAGTGCAACCTTAGGCAATGGTTTTAGCCGGCCAACCATTTTAATGGGGCATGATGGTACCCTGGAACTGGGGAACCAACTCACCATTTGGCCCGATGGACGGTCAACGCGTTATGCCGATATGATCGAATCTGGAAAAATGAATCCTGACGTGCCGATTTATCAATATAATCCTGGGGCTTCGACTCCCGACGGGGTAGCTTCGGCAACCTCCCAATACTTTGCCGATAAAGGGTTGATGTGGACTTATATCAATGGTGCACGGGTAGATTCCACCTTTTTGCACTTGAGGGAGTGGTTGAGTACTAGCCGTAACGGTGGAAAGGTGAGTTGTGGCGTAAAAGAAGGCTTTGAAGAGGCGATTTCATCACATATGGCAGGACTATCCTATAAATTGGGAAGACGCATTGAATGGGACCCTGAGCAGGGAAAATTAAAAGATATAGAAGGAATTGACTTTGATGAAGCGCTACTTGCTCCCATGTAGGGATCGAGTAATGTTTTCATTACATTTGTTGAATTGGATGTAAGCGGGCCCCTGGGGTCCGCTTTTTTTATTTTCTATTTTGCTATCCGTAACGTGCTATGGAGAATGACCCTTTGCCCCTTGTCAGCGTCTATGGAATTAGGGCTGCAGAACGATGGATTTGTTTTTTTTGTACGACCATGAATACGGTTTGAAATTTCTTATTCATTCTTTTTTGGAATTTTCTCTTTTTTATCGATTAGGCTGGAAAGGAATTAATAATCGTTGATTTAATGGGGATTATGATAAGGAATTCTTAAAATCCGGTGTCTTTTTATGTCTTTTATTGATTGATTTGTCAGTAGTTCCCCCTTATAATTCACACATCCTTAAAAAAAATCAAAATGATCATGAATTCAAAAAAAAAATTAGCTTGAAACTGATAAATATCATATTTAGACCTCAATAATGATCGTACTTTTGGGTAATTCATAAAACAAATGTCATGCAAGTAAAGAAGAACCCTAGTGCCGATTTAAATAAAAATAGTGGCCTCTACTTTGTCATAGGCTTAACCTTAGTCCTATTTCTCACTTGGAGGGCTCTGGAATTTAAATCATACCCAAAACAAGACAAGATAGTTGAAATGTTAAATGTGGTAGAGGATTTGAAGGAAGATGTTCCTATTACAGAACAGATCAAAACACCACCACCACCACCACCACCATCAGCGCCGGAAATTATTGAAATCGTGGAAGATGCTGCGGAAATCGAAGAGACAGTCATCGAAAGTACCGAGTCTAGCCAGGATCAAGTAATTGAGGAAGTTGTTGAGGTTGATGATGTTGAAGTAGGTGAGGAAGAGGAAGAGATTTCAGTTCCCTTTGCCATTATTGAGAATGTACCTATATTTCCCGGTTGTGAAAGCGCCAAAGGAAATGCAGAACGTAAAGCATGTTTCCAACAAAAAATCCAGGAACATATTAAAAAGGAATTCAGATATCCACAAGTGGCTGCTGAAATGGGTATCCAAGGAAGGGTATTCGTACAATTCGCCATAAACTCCAAAGGATATATTGATGCCATCAGAACCCGTGGTCCAGATCCAGGATTGGAAAAAGAAGCTAGTAGGATCGTATCATCCTTGCCAAAAATGACCCCAGGAATGCAAAGGGGTAGGGCGGTGACCGTACCTTACAGTATTCCGGTTAACTTTAAGTTGGCTGACCAATAGAGTGTAAATAAGTTCCCCCAATAACAATACGGAACTGTTGGAAGGGTTATTCTTCTAAAGCTATTTGATAATCGATTAGTTTTTGAGGCCCTTCCAGCAGTATACGTACAACTTGCAAAGTGCCATCATTCTTGGTGGCAATTTGCCATTTTATAAGGGATATCGTCCCGTTTTCTATTTCGATTCCCGTAATACTACGAGGATGGACACAACTGCCATCATTGAAAAAAGGAATATCACCGGGTTCAGGAAATCGAGGCCTGTGGGTATGTCCGACGATAGTGATCATTAATTGGTTCTTCAATATCCATTTCTTAATACGTCTTTCTACCTTGATCAATTCCTTGTAGTTTCTTGCTGGGCTCGTTGGGTCGGCAATGCCCCATACTTGTAGAGGTTTCCATAATACCCTTACCAAAAAACGACCCCATCTCCAAAACGTGTAATTCCACCAATCGGCTTGGTGTCCGTGGGTTAAAAAGAGTTCCTGTTGGGTGTCTCTGTGTTTTAAGATGACCCCTTCATGATATTTAATGCCTTCGAATAGATCCTTGTCCTTGTTGTCAATTGGTTCAAAATAACTCGAAAGATTCTTTTTTACATAGGCTTCATCCTTATAGACCATATCGTGGTTTCCCCATAGCATGTGTAAACGGTCTTCGAGGTGGAATTTGCGTAGCAGTTGAAAAACGTTCTTATGGGCTTCAAAAATAGGTTCGAAGGAAAGGTTTTCCCAAAGTTCATCCCCATCGCCAATCTCACAGTATTCAAAGCCGTTGTCGTAATAATGCCTTAAAGCATGGAAATAAATGTTTCTATTGTTGGCAAATTCATCGGCAAAACTATTGTCGCCCCTATGGCAATCACTAAAAAGAATGAATTTTGAAGTGTCGTCAAACGGGACCACTTTAGCATTCGTATAAGCTCTTGATAATCTAAAATTCGATGACATGCCTGAAATTTCTATAAATATCCTAAAAAACAGGGAATGACGTAGGGTTGGCAAGATAAAAATCGTTTAGTATTTTGTAATTTTGTAGGTCCATTGGAGACAAAGCTTGTGTATGGGACAATTTTACGATGATGAATTTCCTTTAGACCGTTTGATCAGTTTCAACAAATTGTTGGAAGTGTATGATCGAATGGCGGAAAGCAAGGACGAGTATTTAGCTTCCAAAGCCAAATACGTTTTAGAGGCACAGGCGCCATATCCTGAACTTCGGGAAGGTTTTAAGGACCCTTCCTTGCTTAAGAAATATGAGAAGGTCATAGAGATTATTTTGCAGGATTCCTTCTCTGAGGTATTGACCCAAAACGAGATCAAGGTTGCTTCCTTACCTTATTACGATTTGATCTTTAGCGGCTCCCAACGATTTAAGAAAATATTGGAAGCGGCCGGGGATGATTTTGAATTGAAGGCGCGAGGGGTTCCTGAACATCTTACCTATATTATGGGATGTACCATAATCTTAAGTTTCTATTACGGTTTCAACCTCGATTTTAAACGGCCGCTTTTTTATGACATTCCTGATGAAAATGGGGTAATGAAACATTATCGCATTCTTTATAATGCCGATTTTATGGAATTGATTCCTACCGAGAAGGCTAAAGATCTTACCCAGGAAGATGTTGATGAATTATTGGATAATTTCGATAATGTAGCGGTGTGGAAGGATAAGATTCCTCCAGGCAGTTTTATCGCTAGGGGATTTGTGATTTCAAATATGTTCGATGCCACCACTGAATATTCCATTTCCGAGATCAAATCCGGTCTTATTTCAAGGGATAAAAGAGTCAGTGATAATTTCATCGAAAATCTTCAGGAAGTTTTTAGGTCATTCTTTAATATGAAGGATTTAAAAGTGGGGTTTGTGGGTTATAATCCGGATGAGGATTTATTTGAAAAACTCCACAGTAAGGAAATGACCAGTTATTTGCTGCATGATAAAATGATGGAAACCTGTTCCGCCGCATTGTGCCAAAGGTCATACAGTAAGCTGTTGGACCAACACGATTACTTTACGGTTGCCAATGTAGATAAGTATTATGAAATGTGCGGCGGGGAACTCCCCGCAAAAAGTCTAAAGGAGCAAGGTATTAAAAGTGCCATTTTTGCACCCATTTCGAATGGAGACAAGCTTTTGGGTATTTTAGAATTGGTTTCTACCAAGGTCAATGCACTAAATAGCGTTAATGCCCAAAAATTAGGGGATATAATGCCCTTTATCGTTACCGCGGTAATGCGCTCAGCGGCTGAGGAGGAGAATTTGATAGATGCCGTCATCCAAAAGGAATGTACCACGGTACACCCATCGGTATATTGGAAGTTCAAAGAACAGGCGAAACGGTTTATTTGGGATGAATTCGATGGAAAACAGCCTTCTTTTAATGATATCGTATTTAAGGATGTACATCCCTTATATGGCCAAATAGACATCAAGGATTCCTCAAAGGCCAGGAATTTGTCCATTCAGAAAGATTTGATCATCCAACTTTCGAAAATCAATAAGATAATGACGGTAGCTTGGGAAAAGCAAAAGTTGCCCATTTATGAAGAGTTGATTTTTAGGATCAACAATCTATTGGAAGAAATCGAGGAAGTTCTGAATACCAATAGTGAGCAGGCCATATTTGATTTTATAAAAGTAGAAGTTATCCCGATTTTCGATTATTTGAAAAGTTCGGATGAACAATTGGAAAAGATGATCTTGGCTTATGAAGATGCGATTGATTCCAAAACCGAGACCTATTACAATCATCGTAAAAAATATGATGATAGTGTAATGATGATCAATAAGAAACTTGCTTCGGTCATCGATAAGAAACAAGAAGATGCCCAAGCGATGTTTCCCCATTACTTTGAACGGTATAAAACCGATGGGGTTGAGCACAATATGTATGTGGGGCAATCCATTGCTGGTCAGTTACCGTTCAACACCCTGTATTTAAACAACCTGCGATTATGGCAATTACAGGTAATGTGCGATATGGAAAATACCCACTATAGGCTAAAATCAAAATTAGCGGTTCCTTTGGATGTGGCGTCACTTTTATTGGTATATAGTACCTCACTTTCGATACGTTTCCGTTTGGATGAGAAACGTTTTGATGTGGATGGGACGTACAATGCCCGTTATGAGGTCATTAAGAAACGTATTGACAAATCCTATATCAAGGGTACCAGTGAACGTTTAACGCAAAGTGGAAAGCTCTCCATCGTGTATTCACAGAAAAAGGAGGAATTGGAATATCTGAGATATATAGGCTTCCTAAAGGCGAAAGGATATTTCACCAATAATATAGAAATCGTTGAACTGGAAGGTTTACAGGGTGTGACCGGACTTAAGGCAATACGTGCCGAAATTCTTTATAAGCAAGATAGTGGGGACGGAAAAACATATACCTACGATGATTTAATGGATGAGTTGAGGGCTTAATCCAAGGTTGCTCCCCAACATGCCTTATTTTGTTCCGTAAAGTTGAAAAGAAACAGCAAAGGCTATGACCGAAACTAGGGTGCCGATCATAAAGATGGTGTACGTCCAACGTAAAATCTTGTATTTGCGGTTCAAGACCAATCCCAAGTAATACAGGTCCTTGGTTAAACTAGAGTAGATATAATCCTTGTCTTTGACCAATTCATTGATGGCCCATTCATATTCCGATAATTTCATTTTGTGGAAATTACCAAAGAACAGGAGGTTCACTTTTTTGTTGACCACATCTTCCTTTGTGAATTCACCGCTTGTTACATTGGGTCTGGTGGCCAATACGGCTAAAATCATCGATGCTACAGAGAAAAAAACAAAAATTACGGTAGGGATGATCAAATAATGGTTGGAAGGATTATCAAGCTTGGGAATTAAGTTCGATAAGGCCATGGAGATAATAATGGCGTTTACCGAGAGAAGGATATTCGCTTTGGTATCGGCAATGTCACTCAAAGTTAAGTGGTTTTTTAACGTAACCCTGAATAACGTTTGTATGCCGCGATCTGGACTTTCACTTTTAAATTTGGCCTTCAGGGCTTCTTTTTTCGCAATAGTCTTAATCGATTTATATTCCTTATTCAGTCGTTTGAGGTTTTTGTCCTTACCGGGCTGCCAATGCTCTTTGGCATAATCGGTATAATATCCATGCTCATTTCCCAAAAGCATTATGTTGGTTTTGATCCAATTTTTTTGGCTATACTTGGCAATCCCCAATAGAGCCAACTCTTCCCGTAATAATTCACAGGTTTCCATATAACTGTTCTGTGCAAAATGGGAGGCATCTGCATCCCTTATTATTTCCTCTTTAAGGTTTGTTGGTATATGGTCTCTTTTTGTGGCTAGGATGAGGCTGCCGATTTCTTGGGTCACTTCCTTGTCATATCCTTGTTTTTCAAGGAATTCCCCAGCAATGGCAACACTTTTTTCCTCATGGTCCTCACCACCCTCTGTATAGCCGGTATCATGCAACCATGCAGCTAGGATCAGGGGCTCGGCCTCTTTGTCTTCAAGGTTGAGGGAATCTAGGATTTCTTTAGTACTTTTAACGACTCGTCGGGTATGGGTTAGATTATGGTACAAATAGTTGGGGTCTAACTTACTAGTCAATAAACCTGTAACAAAAGATTTAGTTTTCTCGATTATATCCGACATATATAGCATTTAATGGTAAGCCAAATTACAAAAATTAGATTTCACTTGATTTAATATGCATAAATATTACTTTCTGATCACTTTGTTTTTGATAGCGAGCAGTTGTGCTACTTATAAACCTAAATATGCCGACGAACCTGGCAAGGAAGCTATACCTGTGGCAAAGGAGGTTTCCCATACCTTTTATTTAATTGGCGATGCAGGTCAGTCGCCTATGGGGGATATGAATCCGGCCCTTAAACTTTTTAAGGACAGATTGGGGCAGGCTAGTGCCAATAGCACTGCTATTTTTTTGGGAGACAACATTTACCCGGCAGGAATGCCACATAAGAAAGATTCCACAACAGCTTACCTTAAGGCCAAAAACAACATTATGGCCCAGTTGAACACCTTGGAGGGTTTTAAGGGGAGTCCCATTTTTATTCCAGGAAACCATGATTGGTACAATGAAGGTGTTAGAGGGTTGGAAAGGGAACAAAAGTTTATTGAGAAAAACCTTGATAGTAAGGACGTGTTTTTTCCGGAGGATGGTTGTGCCATTCAAAAGATAGATATAAATGATAATGTCGTTGTCATCGCCATTGATACGGAATGGTACCTTGCCAATTGGGATAAGAACCCTACCATAAATGATAATTGTGAAATAAAGGATAGGGAAAAGTTCTTTGAGGAGTTAGAGGGGTTGATTAAAAAAAATGCGGATAAGACCACCCTTATCGCCCTACACCATCCTATGTTCAGTTATGGCCACCATGGCGGACAGTTTTCCCTTAAAAAACAATTATTTCCCTTAGGAAATAAATTGCCATTGCCGATTATCGGAAGCTTGATCAATCTGTTGCGTAAGACAACGGGAGCCCCAGAAGATCTTAACAATAAAAATTATAGGGAACTTAGAAAACGTATTGTCACCCTTGCACAATACTCCGAGAAGGTGATCTTGGCTTCTGGCCATGAGCACACCTTACAATACATCGTAGAGGATAATACCCCCCAGATAGTGAGTGGGGCAGGGGCCAAGGAAGGTGCTACCCGTTTGATCAATGGTAGCAAGTTCTCTACAGGGCAAATGGGTTATGCTATTTTAGAGGTCTATAGCGATGGGTCTTCAAGAATTAAATATTACGGGGTAGGTGCCAATGGGGAAGAAGCGTTTCTCTTTAGCACAGAGGTATTGCCTTCGGATAAGAGAACCGTAAGCCATGTTTACCCCAAAACATTTCCTGCGGAAGTACAAGCTTCGGTCTATACCGAGGAGGAAGTTGATAAAAGTAAGTTGTTTAAGACAATATGGGGTGAACGATACCGCGATGTGTATGCGAAGAAAGTCACGGCCCCTACTGTGGACTTGGACACGTTATTTGGAGGGTTGACCGTTAAGAGAAAAGGTGGAGGGCACCAGTCGCGATCCCTGAGATTGGTCGATCAAAAGGGCCGGGAATATGTAATGAGGGCCTTGAGAAAAAGTGCTGAAATATATCTACAGGCCATGGCTTTTAAAGAGCAATATGTGGTTGGTGAATTTGAAGGCACCTTTACCGAAAGTATTTTGGAGGACTTTTATACGGGGGCACATCCATATGCGCCATTTACGGTAGGCGAATTGTCTGATGCGGTTGGTATTTACCATACCAATCCAAAACTTTATTACATTCCAAAGCAGGAAGCGATAAAAGATTACACCGATGAATTTGGCGATGAGCTATATATGATCGAGGAACGTACTGACGATGGCCATGGAGACCAAAAAAGCTTTGGTTATTCCAATTCAATGGATAGTACTGACGATATGCTGAAAAACCTCAGGAAGGATGAAAAATACCAAGTCGATGAGGAAGCCTATATAAAGGCAAGATTGTTCGATATGATGATTGGGGATTGGGATAGGCATACCGACCAATGGCGATGGGCCCGTTTTAAGGATAAAGAAAAGGGAAAGGTTATTTATAGGCCTGTGCCCAGAGATCGCGACCAGGTCTTTTCGATAATGGGTGATGGTCCGTTGATGAACCTGTTGACCCGTATTGTACCGGGACTTACACTTATGGAGGGTTTTAATGAGGAAATACGAAGTGTCAAGGGATTTAATGGGTCGCCCAAAGCCCATGCCTTGGATAAGGTGCTTTTATCGGAGACTACTAGTGAACAATGGTTAAAACAGGCGCGTTTTATACAAGATAAAATAACAGGGGAGGTCATTGATAGGGCGTTCAAGGCTTTTCCGGAGGCCGTACGTGATACGAACCTTGTAAGAATCAAAAGAGTATTATTGGCCCGGAAGGCGAATCTGTCCATAACAGCTACTGAATATTACGACTTACTTAATAAGTATGCCATGGTAATAGGTACCGACAAGGATGATTATTTTACAATTACCGAAAGATCGAATGGCCTTGTCCAAGTGGTTGGGCAACGTATTAAGAAAGGGGAAAAATCAGAAGTTTTTTTTAAAAAGGACTTTGATCCAAAGATTACCAAGGAGGTGTGGATTTATGGTCTGGATGATGATGATCAATTTGAGGTGGTAGGAAAAACAGGGGCCATAAAAGTACGATTGGTCGGTGGTCAGAATAATGATGTTTACCTGGTGAACAACAGTAAAAAGGTATATATCTACGATCAGAAAGCGAAAAAGAACACCTTTAAGGAAGTAGGGGCTGCCAAGTTGCGACTGACCAACGAGTATGAGACCAATACCTACCAACCCATAAACTATAAAAAGAGTACGAATCAGATTATACCCACTATAGGTTCCAATCCTGATGACGGACTCAAAATCGGGTTTACCGATATATATACCTTTAACGGGTTTCAACAACACCCATTTACAAATCAACATACCTTTAAGGCAGCCTATTATTTTGCGACCCAAGGATATGATTTTGGATATAAGGGGGAATTCGCCCATGTACTCGGTAAAGCTAGCTTTGTCATTGATACAAAGTTTACCAGTCCCAATTACAGTATCAATTTCTTTGGCTGGGGCAACGAAACCGAAAATTTCGATGATGACTTGGGTCGCGATTATAACCGAGTGAAATTGCAGACCATACAATTGAGTCCTTCCTTGGTTTGGCGGGGTGATTTAGGGGCTAAATTCAGCATTGGGGTCAATTACGAAAGCTTGGAGGTCGAAGAAACCAGGGATAGGTATATCAACACTTTTTATGTGGCCAGCGGTGAAGAAAACCATAAGAATTTCATAGGGGCAGATGTAGCCTATTCTTTTTCGAACACCGACAATATTGCCTTTCCCACGATGGGAATGTCAACCTCATTATTGGTAGGGTATAAAACCAATACAGCTGATGCGGATCAAAGTTTTGGTTATGTGGTTCCCAGTCTGTCTTTCGATTACAAACTGGTCCCTAGTGGTAAATTGGTTTTAGGGACAAAATGGAAGGCCTATTTTAATTTGGGTGACGCATTCGAATTTTATCAAGCGGCTAGTATTGGAGGGGTAGATGGATTACGTGGATATAGGAACCAAAGGTTTTCCGGTAAAAAATCATTCTATCAAAATACGGATTTAAGATATAGCTTTAAACGTATGCGAACAGGGCTTTTGCCTGTGAATATGGGAATTTATGGAGGTTTTGATTATGGCCGCGTATGGATGCCCGATTTCGATTCGAACACCTGGCATACCTCCTATGGAGGAGGGTTTTTCTTGAATGCTTCGGATATAATGTCCTTGACCTTTGCCTTGTTCGACAGTGATGATGGTGCCCGCTTTACCTTCGGACTTGGTTTTGGATTTTAAGTCTTAGGGGTTAAGAATCGATGTGCTAATATATTTTTATAGCGGTCAGTAGATAAATACTTTCCAAAACAAAATCATAGGATATTGGCAATTAATGTTTAGAAAACGCCTATCTGTCCGTTCGAGCGCAGTCGAGAACTTTTTGGTCACAACAAATAGGTTTCGACTGCGCTCAACCTGACATTCAGCACAAAATTTGCAAAATTCAATAAGTAACTAGCTACTGACCTCCATAATTTTATTTTGAAATTTTAATGGTATAGAGGTTTCCTCCGGTGTCATCCCTAACTTCATCGGAAAGCAATAAAGTTGCATTATCCAAAAAGCTTACTGATTCCAATTGGGTCGAGATTCCAAGGTCGATGGTTTTCATTTTTCCCTTTGAAAAATCGTCCCATTCAAAGGCAGAGAACAACCATAACTTGCCATATCCCAATAAGGCAATGGTAGATCCATCGGGCGAAATATCGGCAGCAGTGACCCTGCATTCCCCTTCTTGTTTGCAGGTAATGAATTCACCGATGAATTCGGCTTTGTACTCCCCTGGAGTTGCCGGTACTTTATAGATAGAGGCTACTCCGGTAAAAGGTTTCGTCCTGTTTTTGGAGATGATGTAAAGTGCATCATTATGATGAAAGAAAGCTTCCGCATCAAAATTCATTTCGGCTGCAGAAGGAGGAAATTCTTTTTGATTGGGATAACTGAATTTGATTTTCTCCGCCTCAGTTTTTTTGTCCTTGGTGATTTCGGGATTGGGTATCTTGTAAATTGTTAGGTCCTTTCTTTTGTTGTCGTTATTCCCAAAATCCCCAATAAATATATTCTTGTTTAAATCCTTTGTCAAATCTTCCCAGTCTTCATTATGGGCATTTTTCACCTTTAATTCACGAACCAAATTTCCTTTGAAATCTACTTGATAAATTTCATTCTCGTTGCCATGGTCCTCAATCAACCAGACCAAAGAGTCATTCAGGGTAATCATGCCTGAATTCTCTTTAAGTTTTTTGGGAAGTTTTGCAACATATGAAAGCTGGCCGTAATTAGCGCAGCTGTTGAGCATGAAAACTGAAAGTAAGGCTATTGTTGTTTTCCACATTACGTTTACTTCGAAGCCAAATCCTTATCTGCGGTCATCTTCAAATTCGTAAGCAAAAATTGGCTCAGATCCCTACCTTGTTTTATACCCACCTCGATAGCCGAACGATAATGTATGCCACCGTACATTCTACTGATGGCGGCCTCATTCGCTGCTTGGTTAAAGGAGGTAAAGCTCCTTATAGGGAGTCCGTATGGTACTTCAGAATCATCATCAAAAGCAAAATCATCACCAAAAATGTCGGTCAAGGCCGAAGCTGCGGCACCAGAGACGACACTATGGCCACTTGTATATTCGGGAAAGGGAGGTGTTTGTAATACGGGTTTCCAATTCTCATCCAAATGTTGGTTGATAAGGGTTTCTGGCCGAATAAGGTTACTGCGATATTTTTCTGCCCAACAGCTGATAAAGGCATCCGCTATTGCCAATGAGGTTTTGGTATAGGCATAAACCGTTTTGTCAAAATCACTTTTGGTCTTTCTGCTGGCAATTTTGGCAATCCCGATCCAATGTGCCCCGGGAGAGATTTTCTTAGTGGCAAACATCAAATGGCCACGGGTAACTGAAACATAAGGGTTGCAATCCCAGAATTGGGCAATCTTAATTTCTTCGGATTCATCACCCTTTTGGGTTATTTCATTTCCTTTATCGTAAACTTCCTTCAATTCCTTATAAAAATCGGAGCCCTCTTCCAAAGAAAATGCTGGTGGGGGAATGGGTTTGAACTGTTGGGCAGAGTCTATCACAAAAGGGCGTATTTTGTCCCAATGGGGTTCAATACCATCCATGTATGCCGGTGGGGTGGGTTGCCATCGTGTCTCGTCATCGGTATTTACCGTAAACTTGGGCATCGTCCGGGTCTGATTATAATTATCCTTGTTCATCCAATCACCGATATGGTCGGCAACTTGTAAACCATAGTCCCTTGATGCCAAAAAAGTGGTTTCATTTTTGGCACTCCATACGCTGTAAAGACTATCCCTAAAGACTTCTAAATCCTGTTCGGAGAAAATCAATCTTTTACTGAGTTCCATATGGGCCACTAATGCAGCCAGTTGATAATTGATGGGTTTGTTGGCATCTGGTTTGGGAATGGCCGTAAGTTCATTGACCTGACCTTCCAAAGAAATGTACTTGTCATTGTTTAGGGAAATGATTTCATAGGCGGCAACATTGGGGTAGGCAAAAACCCGGCTTGCCACCGGAGGTGAAAAAATATCGTGGATCATGATTTCGACGACCTTGTCCACTGCGGTATGCAGCTCTTCCGGACTAATGACCAAAGGTTCCTCCGTTTTTTTATCACTACAGGAAATAAGAAGAGTGATAACGGTCATCAAGGAAAAAATTCTATTCATTGTATTTCAATTTTCAATGTGAGTCTCTAATGATATTCAATGTAAATGCAAATAGATTAGCAATTTAAAAAAACCCAATGGACTTGAAATATAGAAAATGTTAATATTTAAGTCAAGCTTTATGGGTAAGTGCTATAATAAATCCATGATAAAGGTAAACCTTTGAAAACGGTAAGGCCAAGAAACCTCCAGAACCATATTCGATCTTGGGTTTCCCCTTATTTCCAAAAGAGACTGTACAAGACCACCAGGATGAGCATAACCGCAAACGCACCAATGTTGAATACGGGACTGGTTTTGAACAATGTCTTGGTCAAAGGAATTCCTTTTTCGTCATTTTTACCCTTATGTTGGATGAGACTTGCCGTTATAATGACGATCATGGTCAAAATCAGGGTATACCCCATTTGATCCATAAATGGGATATCCACGAAGAGTGGGTTGGAAGACCATCCTTTTGGACCTACCTTAAAATACATAGCAATGGGAATGGATGCCAATGCACCGATAATGGCGCCTTTATTGGTGGTTTTTTTCCAGAAAAGTCCCAATAGGAATACGGCTAGGATACCAGGACTTACAACCCCTGTATATTCTTGGATAAATTGAAAAGCTTGGTCAATACCCCCTAGTAATGGAGCCATAATACCAGCAATCACTAAGGCAACCCCTGCAGAAATCCTTCCAGTTGTTACTGTAGCCTTATCACTTGCATTTTTATTGATGTATTGCCTGTAGATATCCATGGTGAAAATCGTGGAAGTAGAGTTAAGCATAGAAGCCAGGGAAGAGACTATGGCGGCCGCCAAGGCTGCAAATGCAATGCCCTTCAATCCTGTAGGCAAAAATTGGAGAAGCCAAGGATAGGCTTTGTCAGCTTGTTCGAGCGAAGGTAGGTTATGTTGGGCTACATCACCCAAACGGGCCATAATTTCAGGATCATTGATGATAACGTAAGCGGCAATTCCGGGAATGACCACAATCAAGGGAAGAATCAATTTTAAAAATGCAGCCAATAAAATCCCCTTTTGGGCTTCCTTCAATGATTTGGCGGCCAGGGTACGTTGAATGATATATTGATTGAATCCCCAATAATAGAGATTGGCAACCCATAATCCTCCGACAAGAACGGCAATACCAGGTAGATTCCTGTATTCTGGATGTGATTCGTCCAAAATCATTACAAAGCGTTCCGGTGCGGTTTCATATACTATTTTAAAACCTTCAATGATTCCTTCCCCTCCCGAAACAGTATTTAAGGCCAGGTAGGTAGTGACCAGTCCACCGAGAATCAAAAAGACCACTTGTATAACATCGGTCCAGGCCACGGCCGAAAGACCTCCATAAAGGGAATAGGCAGCGGCGAATAGGGCAAGTCCGATGACGCCATACAGCATGGGGATGCCCATAATCGTTTCAAGTGCCAAGGCCCCGAGATAGAGAACGGAAGCTAGATTGACAAAAACATAAAGACCTATCCAAAAGACAGCTAAAATGGTCTTTAAATTTGTGGAAAATCTTTTTTCGACAAACTCAGGGATGGTATATAAACCTTTTTCAATAAAAATGGGAAGAAAAAATTTACCGACTATTATTAGGGTCAGAGCCCCCATCCACTCATAGGAGGCAATGGCCAGTCCTGAGGCAAATCCCGAACCCGACATACCAATGAACTGCTCGGCGGAAATGTTTGCTGCAATCAAAGAGGCCCCGATGGCCCACCAGGGTAAGGATTTACTCGCGAGGAAATAGTCTTCCGCATTTTTTTGATGGCCCTTTTTGTCCCTTGAGACCCATAGGCCAACACCAAGTATTAATAGGGCGTATGAAATGAATATAAAGTAATCCCAAAATCCGAAAGCTGAAGTCATGTTGGTTGTGGTTGGTTTGTTTTTATTGGAAATCGATCAAATTAAAAGAAGTATCAAAATAACTGATTTTTATCGATTAAACATATGAATCTTTTATGTTTTCTATTTAATCATGCATAAGTAGAACAACCCTGTAGGAAAAGCCAGACTTTTATTTGATTAACGGTAAATACACCTCCGTTTTCCATTTTAATGCATCCCCTCCCATATTGGGGTTATTGTGGAAAACTTCAACAGGTAATGCCTCTATCTTTAAATTATTATCCTTGGCATAATCCAATAAGGCGTACCAAGCCCTGTCTGAGGTGATATAATTCCCAAAGTATTCAGCCTTGATTGCCTTTGTTGAAGGGAAGTTCCTGTAGGTTAATTCTGGATGTTGTGGCAATGTTTCCGATTTTACAATTGGATAACAAAAGTTGAATGTTACACTGTCTTTTACCCTATCCCAATGGGTGATTTCCAAAAAGGGTCTTCCATTTAATCTCAGGCCATTGTTCACAAGAAAACCATCCAATAGCGGATAGTCTTTCATCATGCCTTTCGCTTTGCCAAACTGGGTCGTCGTTTGGGTGGTACAAGCGCAATAAGTTGAATTGATTTCTTCCTCACCAATTACCCTTACTTTAAACTGGGAAATATGTTCGTTCAATAATTTATTAAAATCGATTAAGTTTTTTCGAGTGCGTTTTTCAAAATCGGTATCTGAAAAAGGGATAGTCAGCTTGTTTTTCAGGCTGTGTTCAGGGTCTTTCGCATATACCTTCACATTTGAAGTTGAGTCTGTTTCAGGGATAATATTCCATGTATAAATATGGATGGAATCCCCGAATTGAAATTGCTGTTTTAACTCCAATAAATCTTCGTTGCCACTTTCGAGTAATTCTGAATTATCACTGGTATTGCTCCAAGTCTTGATCATTTGATTAATCGGGCCAGGAAATGTTTTTGCCTTGAAATTAACTTGATAATCGTGAGGTTTGATGAATAAATACCAAATGGTGGCACCAAAAAGGATAAATCCTATATAAAAAATGATTTTCTTCATTTCTTTTAAGATGTTTTATAATGTTGATTTGAATTCATTTTAAGATTGTTCATGTCGAATATCCCTAAATCCCTGTGTTTTTCATCCCAGCATTTGATAATCGCCATTGTTGGGTTTTTAAGTACATAAATTTTCTTATCGAAGGAGGTGCCACCGCTTTTGGCAATATTCACCACCATGTCTTGGACATCCTTGGAATCTTCATAAATATCTGTTCCTTTTTTCATTGAAAATGGGAGGGTGGTTTAATTTGACTAACGAAAACTATTGCATTCAGGTATATCTTATTGCATTGGTTTCAATGCCGTTCACGAATGCTGGAGGTGTTGGTTGACAGCTTGAAAAACCATTTGTGACTCCCGTATATTTTGGCATCCTAAGGGTTTGGTCAGAATGGTCAGTATTCATCCAATTTTTTCGAAGAACATTGACTGTTAGGGCATATTCCTTGGGGTCATTGAGTGGCTCCAAATTGGTGTTGCTCCAAAGCCCATCAAAGCTATCCAGTAAGGTTGTTGTCCTTTCTTTAGGGGTAAACACGGACTTGCTAATATTGCTATAGGCTAATGTAGTTAATTGAGGATTTATGTTTTTCATATTTCTATCAATTACTTTATCAATCCATATACTTGAACGCTGTCATTATTTATGGTTACCATTAGATAATCTCGATTGTCCAAGTTTATGATATTCAGATGTCGTACGGATTTTAGGGTTAAATCCAAGCCGAGATTATCTCCTAATATAATATCATTTTTGCTTTTTACCATGGCTCCGGAAAATGAATCAAACCTACCATGAAAGGGTTTAACGCCAAAATAGTTACCGGCCAAAAGAGCTTCTTTTTTGCCGTCGGAATCAAAATCGAATATTAACATGGCGGTTATTGGGGAGACTTGTAACTTGTCTGTAAAGGGGACGAAGGAATAATTGCCGTTGTTGTTTTCGAGATACCCGGAACGCAATTCATTGACTTCGAGAACAGTTGCTTTGTTTAAGGTTTTGCTGTCCCAGATTTCATCAATCGATTTTCCTGCGAAACTATAATATGTGACAAACTTTTTTCTAAGATACTCCATTTGGACAGCCAAGGCATCCAACCCTTCAATTGGATAGTATTTTCCATTTTTCTCTATGGCGACAATAGTTTCAGTACTTCCATTATCGTCTATATCATCATAGTACATTTTCATTGGGGATTTTTCCGAAGCTTTAAATTTGCTATTGGCCCCCCAATTCCCTAAAAGATAATCAATATCCCCATCCTGGTCGATATCGAAAGGTGCGATACTCTGCCAAAGACCGTTCAATTTTTTGTCTAGGACGCTCACTTGGGATAGTTCCCCATTCTTGTTTTTGAAAAATTTCGGAGACATCCATTCACCAATCACAATAAGGTCTTCTACCCCATCATTATCAAAGTCATCCCATAATGCATCGGTAATCATACCAGCATGTTGAAGCTCTGGATTGTCGACAATGGTAAAGCTTCCTTTGTTGTTTTGCAATAGATAGGAATTAGGGGTTTTTGCAAAATCATTGGTGATCACTTGATTTCCCAAGAAAAGATCTAAATCCCCATCCCTATCATAATCATAAGGCTTGAGTGTAGAGGCGTTCTCAAAATATCCAGGTAATGCTTGAGGTTCAAAACCGTCGTTTTTTTGAGTGTAATAACTATCGCTTAAAGGTTTCATTTGACCATAAAAATCAGCTCCACCGGTTCCTATAAACAGATCTGGTTTGTGATCCGAATTAAAATCCGCTATAACGGCACTAATATCTTCTTTTACAGAATCCTTTGCGATTTCCATTATCCTACTTTCTACAAAAGCTGAATCTGTTTGAAAATAAATTTTAGACGAGTGGAACTTTGATCCTCCGAAAAAGAGGTCAGCCTTATTGTCATTATTTAAATCACCAATTGCCGTGGCAGGGCCTCGATCGGATAGTTGGTACGGGATTAATTTCTGTCTGTTGAAATCTATATAGTTATCCTCGATATGGATAAAATCTATACCTAGGTTGTCTTCTATTTTATTGAATAGGGGTTTTGTCTTCGGGTTTAATGAGTTGTAATCAAAGGGAGCTGTGTTTTCTGGCGCAATCGTAATGGTCTTGTTTAGGCTTACATTTTTCACCACCTGATATGACTTGTCTGGCCATATTATTCTTAACGAATCGACTTTATTTGCTTTGCCATACCCAAAATGGATTATAGGTTCAGAGGAAGCTTGAAATCCTCGAGCTGTATAAAGCTCCTTATACTGTAATTTTCCTTGATGGTATGAAAATACTTTTGTTCCAATCCCAAACTTATTGGGGTTTTTATAATTGAACCTTATTTTAAGGTAATTTGCATTTTCATTGGTCTTGTTGATATATACCGTAGCAGGGCGATTAATGTTGTTGGTTACAATATCGATATCACCATCCAGGTCCAAATCGCCAATGGCGGTCGCTCCGGAAATTATTGTATCGTTGACCATCCAATTGGCTGACATATCCTCAAAATGTAGATTTTCATTCCCTTTGAATATATAATTATGTACAGCTCCTGAGGGCATCATATCCAATGCTATGGGGTCAACTAATTTGGTGTTATTGATTTTACTCCTGATTTGGTCATTGGAGACGAAATTAATATAGTCAAGATCGTTAGGCCGTTTAGGAATGCCGTTGGCAATAAAAATGTCTTGTTCGCCATCTTGGTTGTAATCCCCAAACAAGGCACTCCAACTCCAATCTGTCGCAGCTACGCCCGACATTAAGGCAATTTCCGTATACGTACTATGGGGTTGGTTCAAAAATAGCATGTTTCGTTCAAATTGATAGTGATATCCAAAACGTTCAATCTTCATTTTCTGTACCTGTATACCTGTGCTGTTTTCTGAAGATTTCAATACTTTTTCGTCATCTGGAAGCATATCCAATGAAATGATATCCGGCCATCCATCATGATTGATATCACTTACGTCATTACCCATTGAAGAGCGGGTAGTATGCCCAAAATACTTCTTTAAGCTCTCGGTAAATGTGCCATCAGTGTTGTTCAGATAATAATAATCATCTTCTTGAAAATCGTTGCCAACATAAATATCAGGAAAGCCATCTTGGTTGAAGTCCGCTACAGCGACACCTAGCCCATAACCATTTATGCCACCATAAATCCCAGCTATTTCACTGACATCGGTGAATTTGCCATTATCATTTCGAAGGAGTTTGTCACCGGCTTGAAAATTTCTTTTAAGTCGTATGTTGGAGTTTCCGAAAGATTCTTGGGTGTGTATCGCATGGTTGAGTAGGTATATATCCAAATCACCATCCAGGTCATAATCAAGAAAAGCTGCGGATGAACTGTAGGTATCATAATCGAGACCATATTTTGATGCACTTTCGGTGAAAGTCGCGTTTCCATTATTAATATAAAGTTCATTGTGACCATTGAATCCTTTAATGCCTACAACCGCACAAACATAAATATCCAATAATCCATCACCATTAACATCGCCCATTATAGCCCCAGTGTTCCATGTACTATTGCCTTCTACTCCAGCAGAAAGTGTAATATCCTCAAATTGCAGGTTTCCCTTATTAAGGTATAATTTGTTTTTCACTTGGTTACCGGTAAAGAAAATATCGGGAAGTTCATCCCCATTGATATCCCCGATAGCTACACCCCCACCATTATAGAAATATAAATAATCCAGAATATTCAGGTCTTCTGTTTCGGTTAGAACATTCGTGAAAGTAATACCAGTTTGTAGCTTGTCTGGAGTTTTATATAATGTCCCCTCTTTATCGGTACATCCTACGAAAGGTAACAAGACAACAACTATTTTAAAAAGGGAATTATTCATTAAGGGTAAATATTTTTGGTTTACTATCATTTATAGCTGCAACTAGGTAGATCTTACCTTTTTTATCCTTGAATTGCCGTATATGTTTTATCTCCTCCCGAACGAATAATCCGCTCATGTCGTAATCTTGCCACTCAAAACTTAATTTACCATCACCTAATAGGATACTACCATAGTTGGCATCCAATCTAGAATATTGTGGTTTAAACTCAAAGTTGTTACCTCCCAATATTAAATCTAAATTACCATCATTATTGACGTCTGTACATGTAATGCCACAAACGCAGGAGAGTTGAACCCTATAGGGTAGTTTGATAATCGTAAATTTGCCACCACCATCATTGACAGCGATTACGGATTCGGAAATAGAGGATAATTTTACAATTGAATTTTCAATTATTTCATTTGAAAACAATTCGTTGACAGTTTTAATCGCATATTCCGAGGCTTTTAAATTCTGTTTCTTTAACAACGATATTTGCTGGGTCAATTCTTTTTTCTGATGTATGGGATAATCCTTCCCATCAATGTTTTGCGTTACGATCTGCTCAATGGTTCCATTGTTGTCAAAATCGTTGATCCACATTTTCATCGGATTTTGAGCCGAAGGTTTGTAGTGTAGGTTGTTTCCTTGGTTCCCTAGAACCAGATCTTGGTCGCCATCACCATCCAGATCGGCGGTTTCAACAACATTCCACATGCCATAAAGGCTATCCAATGAAGTCTTTAATAGGGACAGGCGCCTACCTGAGTTTTTATAGATTCTTGGGGTTCCCCATTCTGAAACGGTTATAAGGTCTTTTATGGAATCCCCGTCGATATCGGACCATGACGCACCTGTAATCATACCGGCATCTTTTAAGTCATATGCCAATCTCTCTGAAGCATCCGTAAAGGTGCCATTGCCATTGTTTTCCAAGAAAAGGTGATTGGGGTCAACCCCATAGGTTCCTACAACATTTCTTGAGCCAATAAATACATCGATATCTCCATCAGCATCAAAATCAAAAGGATTAATTGTGGATATGTTCTTAAATGTAGAGGGAAGTTGTTGTGTTGATTTTTCAAAAATACCGTTGCCATTGTTCAGATATAATCGGGCACGATAAGTTTGTTCTTCACCAACTTGATTGCCACCAGATCCAATCATTAAATCCATATCATTGTCTCCATCTACATCAAAGAATGCGGCAGCAGTATCTTCAAATGTTGCATCGGATGATAAGGCAGGTTGTTTACTGGGACTTAATTTTCCGTTACCAGAATGTTTGTATACAACACCTGGAAGGCCTTTGGCACCTCCAATGAAAACGTCTTCATTTCCATCCCCGTCAACATCGGCTACCGCCAGTGAGGGGCCTTCCTGTGAGAGTAATTTATTGATTAGGCCTTCATTGTCAAAGTCACGGTAATTGTTTTCCTTATGGGTGATCAAGGGTGCATTTGAGAGTTCCTTTAACAGCGGTTTGATATTGTTTTCCTTTATTGGAGTATACTTTCCGGTAGCTTCTGAAATTTTTAGATTAAGGGTTTGGTTCGTATTTACCGAAAGCAGCTTTTGTGTACTGTCATCTGGCCAAATAACCCTTATGGAATCCAATACCGAAATATTTCCTAAACCTATGGTCATTCCATAATCCATTGAGGATTGAAATCCTCTAAAAGGATTCAACTCTTGAATGAATACCTTGTCTTCGGCATAAAGTAGCACCGAAGTGCCTACCGCAAATTTATTCTTGTCTGACCCTTCAAAATGAATTTTTAAGTACTTGTTCTTTAGCTGTTCATTTGTTTTGTTTTCATAGACAAAAGCTTGCATATTAACATTATTGACCACAATATCGAGGTCCCCATCATTGTCAAGGTCCCCATAGGCAGCTCCGTTTGACATACTTGGTTTTTCAAAACCCCAATCAGAATTGGCGTTGGAAAAGGTAATATCGCCATTGTTTTTATATGCGTAATTGGGTTGGGGTCTTATGGGCATTTTATTGATAATGGAATCTATTGATTCCTCTTTACCCGTCAATACCATCCTTTGAATGATTTTATTCGCAAAAAAATCAATAAAATCCAAGTCGGTGAGATCGTGATTAATGCCATTGGTAATATAAATATCCCGCAATCCATCATTGTTCATGTCAAACAACAATCCTGCCCAACTCCAATCAGTGGCATCAACGCCGCTATAATAGGCTACTTCTGAAAATGAACCATTACCGTTATTTAGTTGTAGTGTGTTTTGTATGTATTGCTGATAAAAATCCTTGCTTTGTTTTAATTTATAAACATTGTATCCTTCGAACTCCATTACCGCCTTTACACGTTTGTCCGCTTCCGGCAACATATCCGTAATAAAAATCTCAACATTGCCATCATTATTGATATCGGCCATATCCACTCCCATTGCGGATAACGATAAGTGGGAAGTCCATTTCTTGATTTCTTCCCTGAAAGTTCCATCTTGATTGTTTATGTATAAATAATCCCTTTCATAAAAATCATTGGACACATAAATATCAGGGTATAGGTCTTTGTTCAGGTCAGTTATGACTACGCCCAGCCCAAAACCGATAAGGCTGCCATAGATTCCTGCTTTTTCACTGACATCAACGAATTTTCCATCATCATTTCTCAATAGCATATCGCCAACACCCTTAAAAATATCCGGAACGCCCTCCCAATCCTGGGCCCTAACCTCTCGTTGTCCTGCATAGCCTAGGCTACTCACTGGGATATTGCTATTGTTCAAGATATAGGCATCAAGGTCCCCATCCTTGTCGTAGTCAAAAAAAGTGGCATGTGTTGAAAAGCCTGTTTTAGCTAAGTTGTATTCATTTGCTTTTTCAGTAAATGTCAAGTCTCCATTATTGATATAAAGGTCATTATCATGGTTATTGCCTTTCATGTTTCCGGCATTACTGACATAAATATCCAAAAGACCATCTTGATTGATATCGACCATGGCGACACCGGTAGACCATGGTTTGTTGCCTACGATACCTGCTGCCAATGAGATATCCTCGAATTTAAGATTGCCTTTATTCAGATATAGTTTGTTGTCTCCCATATTGGCGGTCATGTATATATCCACAAGGCCATCATTATTGATGTCGCCAATTGCAACTCCCCCGCCGTTATAAAAATTCCGGTATTTGAAGATGTTGAAATCTTTCTGATTTTTTACTTCATTTATAAAATCAATTCCAGTCTTATCAGAGGAAAGTAATGAGAATAGTGTATCGTCCTTACGATCCTGACCTGGATCCACTTTTTCCTTTGTGGTACAAGAAACATATAAAGAAAGTAATATTAAAAAGCTTACTACTTTAAGGGTTATTTGTTTTGTCATGTTTGTTATTTGCGCTTTTTAAACAAATTATGTTTTGTGTTCAAAAGTATTTTGATGACCAATAATAATATTTATATTCTAAATATTGAAGTTTTTATGTACGGTCTGATTTCATCAAAACTATGAACTAAAATCTAATGGATTCTTATTTAAGACATTTCGTAAATGTACTGTGCTTAAGGTTTTTATCCTACTTGAAATGGTGCTAATTTCGTGTAAAAACCCAATATTCAACTCGTTGTTCCAACCAAGTATCACAGATGTGGTACCCGATACATGCCCTGTTAAATAAAACATTGGAAGCTATAATCCTTAGGTTATCAATGAATGTCGATCAAATGTTCATACAATATAACAGGTCATTGAAATTCGGTCTTTTGCCAATAGCGACTTATCAAAGTATTCTAAGCTATAAAACATCGATTGAAGCCATGATTACATGAAAGGCTCGATGGTTTGCCATTGAAAGAAATCTGTTCATGCAAGGTGGCCATAAGCAAAAAAACCCCGACGCTATACGTCAGGGTTTTATTATTGTAATGGATAAATACTAATACCCTGGGTTTTGAACTAAGTTTGGATTGGCGAGCACATCCGAAGTCGGTATTGGAAATATCTGTAAATGCGAATCACCTTCGTTTTTGAGGTTCCAAGCCCTTAAAAATTGACCAAATCTAATAAGATCTTGTCTTCTTGCCAATTCTTGATATAACTCCCTTCCTCTTTCTGCCAACAACTCTGTTTCTCCAACTGAACTTAAGTCTTCAGCCCCCCTTATATTTCTTAAGGTGTTAATCATTGTTGTGGGGTCATCACCCATTCTAAACATAGCCTCTGCTTTCATTAAATAAGCGTCAGCAAACCTATACTTGACAACGTGTCTTCTTCTATCGCCACCTTCTTCATTAGGGTGGTATTTTAACATTCTTGTCCCAGCGGTTTCCAATACGGCATTATCGGCTGGGGCTGAGTATTCTGCTTTTTCAACTTCTTTGGTGAATACCAAGGGAACACTACCCACATCCGCTCTAGAGGTTAACGGCGTTCCGTCTTGTTCATACTGCTGACCGATCAAGAAGCCATAACCGATACCTAGGTTGTCGGCATTGGCTGTAGTGGCATCAGGCACCCATCCTCTTCGTTCTTCTTGTCCGTCACCTACATAATTTGTATCGGGGTCTCCTTCAAATGATTGATAGAATTCTGAAAGCGTGGCAAAACCATTCCAACCACCACCGTCGTTACCGGGGGAGTTTTGGTTATAATGTAAGGTTGGCCAAATTTTTTCACCAGCGTCACTAGGAGACCACCAAATTGTTTCAACATCATTACTTGGTCTAAAAATATCAAAGAAGTCTCCGGAAGCGGCTAAGGAATAGCCATCAGCGGAAATTTCATCTACGGCACTTATGACCGCCTGCATATCGGTAGTCGCTGGTTCTTCACCCAAGTATACATGTTTATTTAAATAAACCCTTGCCAATAGATGTCTGGCAGCAGCCTTACTGGGAGATGATTTTAAACCAATAGCATCACCGGCAGTCACCGCAGGAAGATCGGCAATGGCCGCATTCAGGTCGTCAACTATATAATCTATTGCAGCTTGCCCTGTTAGCACTTCAGGAATGGCACTATTCGGTAGATCAACATCCCTTAAGGGTACTTGTCTCCACATGTCCAAAATCCAAGTCATGGACCAAGCCCTGTAAAACCTGGCTTCTGCCTTTAACTGGGATACCTCTCCACTGGCAGTACTTACACTTTTATCGTTTATAACGCGGGTAGCATTGATGGTAATACTGTTTAACTGTTGCCATGCATTGATAATATCGGAAAGTTCAGCATTCCACGTATGCTGATGCATAGACAACCATCTACCATTATCTCCCCAATCCGTTCCTCGAGTGGCTACTAAGTATTCGTCTGAAGAAACCTCGTTTAGTCCAAAA
Organism: Maribacter polysiphoniae; assembly: GCF_003148665.1. GTDB lineage: Bacteria > Bacteroidota > Bacteroidia > Flavobacteriales > Flavobacteriaceae > Maribacter_A > Maribacter_A polysiphoniae. The sequence goes on from NZ_QGGQ01000001.1 coordinate 798,032, forward strand.
AGGCCTCCAGAATTTGCCAAGTCACCTCCAGCAACTATGTTGGAAATATTTGCAACTTCACCTTCAATATTGGCAACTCCTGCAAAACCATCGCTAATCAACGAGTCTGTTGCTTCTATTTCCAAATTTGTACAAGAAAAAATCAAGACAATTGGAAGCGTTAGACACAAATAATTTACTATTTTTTTCATAATTATATTTTATGTTTTTTAAAAGGTAACGTTAAATCCAAAACTAAATGTTCTTGGTCTTGGGTAGGATAGATAATCTATCGAAGCAGATGGTAATCCATTTGCTGGGATGTTGGAAGTACTGACCTCTGGATCTAGTCCACTGTAATCAGTAATTAAAAATAGATTCTGTCCAATGGCGCTAAAACGCATGCTTTTGAACAGTCCGTCTCCGCTTAAAGGAACATTGTAGGAAATCGACGCCGTTTGGAGTCTTACAAAGTCTCCTTTTTCCAAGAAGAAGGTACTTGGGTTCGTTGCGGATAAGATAATTCCATTGTCAACAACACTTTTTAGATTATTTCTACTTCCTATCTGAGGCGATGCAAAAAGTGCATTAGCCGTGTTATTATAGACATAAAAGCCAAATTGACCTGAGAAAAACAAGGAAGCATCCCAGTTTTTGTAATTTACACTGGTAGACAGCCCGCTTATGACTTTGGGCAGACCTGATTTGTCAAGTATGGTCGGGTCAGCGTCTACGTTGTAGTTTTCATCTACCAAACGCAGGTTGTACGTATAAAGTGGTTTACCGTCGGTCAAGATTTGAGAAGTACTTCCTGAAAGACCCTGGCCATATAAATTACCTGCTTGTAGGTTCGGGCCATTGTAATCCTGAAGTTCATTTTGGTTGTACGAGATGTTGAAATTAGTGTTCCATGTGAAATTTTCATTACGTACAATATCATAATCCAATCCCAATTCAATACCTTGATTTAGAATGGTACCATCAACGTTTTGGAAAACGAAGGGGGAAGTGGCTGGCTGTACAGCAGGTAAATTCAAAAGGATATCCGTTGTTTCTTTTCTATATACATCGATATTACCGGTAAAGCGGTCATTGCCGAAACCAAAGTCAATACCGAAACCGTATTGTGCGGTCTCTTCCCATTTAAGATCAGGATTGGCAAAAGCGATCTCGGAGGTAGCGGGTGATGATAATTGGGAAGCTGCATCAATTCCAAGTGCATCCCATCTTGTTCTATTGACAAAATTACCATAGCCAAGTCCATCCTGGTTACCGGTAATACCCCAACTTAGTCTTAGTTTTAAGGTGGAGAAAACATCTTCATTTACGAAATCTTCCTGATTTAGTTTCCAAGCAAAAGCTGCGGAAGGAAAATATCCGTATTGGTTATTACCACCAAATTTTGAAGAGCCATCTGCCCTAAAGGTCGCTGTAAACAAGTATTTGTCATAAAGCGTGTAATTCAATCTACCAAAGAATGACTGTAACTCGTCGGTATAATCAAAGGTGTCCACGGAAAAGGCGTCGATTGGAATGTTAGGTAAATTTCCAGTATTTTGATTAATGTTGGGAAAAAGCCCTAATGTTCTGAATTGATCTCCTGCATCCGGGTCGTCCTGAAAGGTTCCTATACCATAGCCTTGGTAATTGTCTGCAAGATTTCGGGTGTTATCATAGGTTTGCTCGGTAGTTCTTACGATTCCGTTCAAATCAGATGAGCCATAGCCTTGCCCCAGAATATTTTGCCCTTTTCTATTGAAATCTTGAAATGAATAACCTACAAGTGCATCCAAATGGGAATTTTCATATTTTTTATTGTAGTTCACTGTGATTTCCATCAAATTGTTTTGGGTATCCAAATTACTGACCGATGCCCTTCCATTATTTTGAGCACCATTGTCTATAGCTAGAATTTGTGGTCCTGCAACCTGGCCTCTAGTAGATTCTGATGTGTCAATCCCTAAATTTAGTTTAGCGGAAAACTCGTCTGTAAAGGAATAATCGAAAGATAAATTCCCAAGAAATCTGTCCGTATGGGTGTTGTCATCGTAATAGGCCAAAAGGTTCGCTGGATTCCTATCCGGTGCAGCACTGGAATTTGGATTTGCATTCCTTGTAGGATTGGAGTAATAGGTGGCTGCTAATAAATCACCGGTACTTCCAGAAGTTCTACTTATAAAAGGCGCTTTATCATTTATTCTTGAAATCGTTGTTTGTAAACCAACCTTTAACTTATCATTTAAAAATCTCTGGTTCCAATTGATCCTACCCGTGATACGTTCTAAATCTGTATTTTCAATAATACCAAATTGTTTAGAATAGCCAAAGGTGGCTCTAATGTTTCCGGATCCGTAATTCCTGGAATAGGATAAGTTATTGTCCGTTGATGCGCTGGTCCTGAATAAAAAGTCTTGCCAATCAGTTGCGCCACCTAGGTTGGCACCACCCCTTTCAATAAATTCATTTGTCGTCAAAAGGTCATAGCGGTCTGCCGACTTAGAAATATTCAAGGTACTAGAAAAGCCCCATTGTCCATCTGTTCCACCACCTTTACCGGATTTTGTGGTAATAACCACAACACCATTAGCACCTCTAGAACCATAAATGGCAGTAGCAGAGGCATCTTTTAAAATACTCATGCTTTCAATATCACTTGGATTCAAGAAGTTTAGTGGGTTTTTGGCACCACCAGATCCAACACCGACATCAGCAGCCGAAGCAGATACGCTTTCGTTAGAGACAGGTACACCATCGATTACGAACAATGGGCTGTTGTTACCTCTAACTGAGCCAGTACCCCTGATTCTTAAAGCGATACCTGCACCGGGTTCACCACTTGACTGTGATATCTGAACTCCCGAGGTTTTACCTTGAATCAACTGTTCAGGCGAGGAAATAACCCCTTGGTTGAAATCTTTGGAGGTAACTGAGGAAACAGAGCCGGTTGCATCTTTGACCGTAGTCGTTCCATAGCCGATTATTATGACCTCTTCCAATGCCTGGGCATCTTCAGCGAGCGTAACAACGATATTGGTTTGTCCGTTTACAGCTATTTCCGTAGTACTGAACCCTACATAGCTAAAGACCAAAGTGGCGTTTTCACCAACGTTGATGGTAAAATTACCATCAAAATCGGTTTGGGTTCCGTTTGTTGTCCCTTTTTCGACAACACTTGCCCCAGGTAAGGGACCATTGGCATCCGAAACAGTTCCGGAAACCTCCTGAGCTTGAGCCCATCCAAAGCATATAAATGCCCCGATAAGCAAAAAGCTTCGTAGTAATGTAATCTTCATAAAGAATTGATTTAAGTTGAGTTAATTATAATCTAGTTTCTAAATATATATAAATAAATGTTAAAAAACGGTTGTAGGAAATTCAAAACATCACGAAAACGTTTTCGTGTTAATAACTTCCAGTTTTTAAGATAAAAATATTTAACAGCTTCAATATATGACGATAATACAAAACTATAGAAGCTAAAGTGAGGATATTTGATATGGTATCAAATATATGCAATTTTATTTATATGCAATTTCATCCCTATTTTTTGTTGAAAATGCTTAATTTTAAGAAGGTGAATTTTACATTTGAATTCAATTGTTTGGATTAAATGGGAGTATTGCATTATGAAAAGGAAGATTACATTAAAGCACATCGCACGGGAGTTGGAGGTTTCAATTTCCACGGTCTCAAAAGCCCTCAAGAATAGTGCGGAAATTAGCGATGATACCAAACAGAAAGTCCAGGCATTTGCGAAGCTATATAATTATAGACCCAATAATCTTGCCATAAGTCTCAAGAGTAGACGTACCAATAATATCGGTGTGATCATACCTGACATTGTACATTATTTTTTTACAACGGTTTTTAGGGGTATAGAACAGTACTCGAAGAAGCATGGTTATAATGTTATCGCGTGTGTTTCGGATGAATCCTTGGAAAAGGAGATCGTTAATATGGAAATGTTGGCGAACGGTAGTGTTGACGGTTTTATTATGGCCTTATCGGCAGAGACCCAAAAAACTAAAGATTTCGATCATTTAAGGCAGATTAAGGATTTGGAGATTCCGCTTGTTCTTTTTGACCGGATCACCGACGAAGTTGAATGTGATAAAGTATTGATCAATGATAAGGAAGCTGCTTTTACTGCAGTGAGGAAATTTATAGATAATGGTAGAAAAAGGATAGCCTTGATTACTACCGAGGATTATTTTAGTGTAAGTCAGGGGCGTGAGGCAGGGTATAGGCAGGCACATGAATCCTGCGGGTTAGCCATAGATGAGGATCTTATTTTAAGGTTGTCTTTTAGGGATTTGGATGAAGGTGACATCAATGCATTTTTCGATGCAAGGGATGTCGATGCCGTACTATGTGTCAATGAGATTTTCGCGGCCCATAGTATGAACCTCGTTCAACAAAAAGGGGTCAAAGTACCTGAAGAAATGGAATTTATCGGTTTTACGGATGGCATTTTATCCAAGTATGCCAAACCAGGGCTTACTTCAATGGCGCAGCATGGTTTTAAGATGGGGGAGATTGCTGCGAAAATGTTAATTGATAGGGTGGAAAGCAATCTTGGGGAGGAAGAGGAGCCTTATCGAACCGAGATTATAAAATCTACCTTAGTCGAAAGGGGATCTACCTTAAACACAATTCCAGCGAAATTGGTATAGCTTGGTTACATTTTATTACCGCTTCATGCTATACTATGAAGGATGGGGAATATGGATTCCAATACTTATTCAACCTCGATGATCATAGCGCCCATAGCTTTGACCGATATTTTTTTTGCCTTAGTGAATTCCGTACCGGATAATACATCCTTCCCAGTCAATTGGTCGCCAAGAATTTCTTTGTATGGTTTAAGGTCCAGTTCCATGTCCTTGGTATTCTTATTCAGAACGACCATTATTTTTTCTTTGTCGTCATAACGGAACATGACATAGGTCTCGTCCTGGTTTTTTGGTGCGAAATGCATCAATTTACCACTATGGACCAAGGTTGAATTTTTTCTCCAGTTCATCAGTTTTTTTACAAATCCCTGGGCTTCTTTCTCCTTAGCCGATAGGCCTTTTCCCGTGAAGGCATTAACCTTGTCGTTTTTCCATCCCCCGGGAAAATCAGATCGTATGATTCCGTGGTCATCGGTACCGGGATTTTTCATCAAGATTTCAGTGCCGTAATAAATTTGGGGTATACCCCGAACCGTGGCGATATAGGTCAGTGCCAATTTGTATTTGTCAAAATCCTCGTTCAATTGGGTGTAGATTCTGCCCATATCATGATTGTCAGGGAAAACTACCAGATTATTGGGGTCGGGGTAAAGATAATCCTGTCCGAGGGTTTCGTATAGATCGGTCCAAGAGGATGCCCAGGTTTTCTCCTTGTTCAATGAAGTGACCAAGGCATTTTGCAAAGGAAAATCCATAAGACTTTTTAAATATGACGTATATCCATTTTGGTTTTTCTTTCCTTTTTGCCAATAGGAAACAATCGTAGGTCGCGTTACCCATTCTTCCCCAACGATATTAAAATTGGGGTATTCATCCATCACCGCTTTGGTCCAATCACTCATAAAATACATATCGGGATAGGGGTAAGTGTCCATTCGAATACCGGAAATGCCGGAATACTCAATCCACCATAGGGTGTTTTGTATCAGGTATTTGGCCATGGATTCGTTGCGTTGGTTCAAATCGGGCATACTGGGTACGAACCATCCGTCGAAGAATTGCTTGTAGTCTATTTTTGAGGCGTAGGGATCTAGGATTACTGTTTTTTTGTGGTTGGTCTCGGTATATTCGGGCCATTGATTGATCCAATCCTCTGATGGTAGGTCTTGCATCCACCAATGATCCAATCCACAATGGTTGGCAATCATATCCATAATGACCTTCATGCCTTTGTCACGGGCTTCCTTGCACAACGATTTAAAGGATTCATTACTACCATACCTTGGGTCTACCTTGTAAAAATCGGTGGTGGAATAACCATGGTAGCTATAGGTTTGCATGTCATTTTCCAGAATAGGATTGATCCAAATAGCCGTAAAACCTAGGTCTTTGATGTAGTCCAAACTATTTACGATGCCTTGTACATCACCGCCATGTCTCCCTCCCTTAAAGGTCCTATCCGCTTTTTCCTTGAGTCCGTCCACAGTGTCATTCCCAGTATCACCATTTACAAATCTATCGGGTGTGATCAGGTAAATGGCATCTGAGGAATTGAAACCTGCTACATTTTTGCTTTCCGGGTCCCTTTTCAATAAAGGGTAGGAGTGAATAACGGGTTCGGCTTCATTTTTGGTAAATCGGAGAGTAAGGTTTCCAGGTCGTGCATTCCCATCGATCTTCAAATCTAAAAATAGGTAATTTCTGTTCGGTACCTGTTTGATTTGTTTTAAGGTAACCCCTTCGTAATCATCCAAGGAAACGGAATAGGAAGCGATATCCTGTCCGTAGACCATTAATTCCACCTCATTGTATTGCATTCCAATCCACCAGTTGGGTGGCTCAACGCGATTTATAGGTTGCTGTCCGTAGCTCGTTGAACTTTGTAGAAGAACTACTGTTAGTATAAATAGAATCCTTTTCATTTGGTCCGATTTTAGCTGCTTTGATGATTTATTGCATATTGATGGATTCAAAACCTTTAATTCACCTTAAATTGGAAAATTTCAGAGGTTGATGTATTCCCGGCCGTATCATTCGTTACTACTTTCCAATAGTACACCTTTCCGGATACGGCTTCAAAAGCAATGCCGTTCGAGGTGGTATTCCCAAATAAGGTGGATGGTGGATTACTTTCATCAATGAAAATGTCATAAGAAACAATATCGTTATCCACATCACTACCGGTCCAACTTAAGGTCATATTCCCTGCATTTATACTGGATCCCATTGTAGGGAACTCCACATCTGCTGGGAACGGGGCGTAATTCTCTACGGCCGGTCCTGCGTTATAGAATTTCCAAAGGGCACTTTCCGCAGTTTCATCTGTGTCGTTGGCTTTGGAAGTTACTGTCCAAGAATAAGGCGTTCCCCTGAGTAGGGTAATTTCCAGTTCATTGGTGCTTGCACTCAAGGTCTGCGAAGTATTGGTATTTAAATTCCGGAGATTTACGGTATAGGAATCCGTATGGTCGGAAGCATTCCATAAGAAGGTAACACTGCTTTCGGTGTCCGATATATTGGTGCCTTCAAGGCATTCGGTGTTGTTTTCAGGAAAAACCAATGTTGCCGCATCGGGGGGTGTTATCATCACAGGGTCCGGATTGTCATCATCCCCACCACCTCCGCAGGAAATTAAAATGCCAATGAGTAGTATTGAAAGTGTATATTTTACGGTTTTCATCATTTTACGATTTTGTAGTGATAGGTTTTTTGCGCTGTATGTACTTTTAAAACAAACAATCCGTTAGGAATGTTCGATACATTGATCTGTACCTGACCATTGTTGACGTAATGATCCGATATGGAAATCTGTCGACCCGAAAGTGTATAGATTTCAACGTTTACAGAAGGGTCGCTTATAGATCCAAGTTCCAGGTACAACAGATTATCTTTTACAGGGTTTGGATATACCGAGATTTCGCTAGCCAAAACAATGGTTTCCTCATAGAAACCTTGGCAATCCTTATCGGTAGAAACATTTATGGTGTTTGTCTGTGCTTCTAAATCCAAGGTAATTTCGTTTTGGGTCGTAGTGAAAACTTTACCGTTCAGGTTTATGGTATAGATTTTACCCCCTTTAAAGTTCAGCGAAACCTTACCTGTACTTGTGTCTACTTTAGAACTTACCGATAGGTCCTCAGGTTCTGTGATGGTGAGGTCATAACATTGTTCATAATCGGTTTGCCCTTCAACGGTGATGCATACCGTATAATTGCCTGCGGAAAGTCCGGAAAATTCCGTGTCCGATGTAAAAACATTGGTGGCATCTGCGGTACCGGAAAGGGTTGCCGAATAATTGTAGTTTTCAACAGCAGTAATTGAAATGCTGCCATTATTGCTAGAGCGACATGTTTCACTGCCGGATTTAATCGAGAAATTGGAAGTTGGCAACGAGAATAATGCACAACCATTTACATCGACCGTGGCCCCAAATGGCGTATCCGCACAAAGGTCATCGGTATTGGGGACACCATCGGCATCCAAATCGTTGGGGTCAATTAATGCGAGACTGGGATTATCCGCAAAAACGATGAATTCCCCAGGTTGAAGCGCAATAGTGCTGGTAGTATTGGTTACTTCCCAGGGGTCATTATTATTCAATAGATTATACCAAGTTCCCGTTTCTTGAAAATCGGGAACGATCTCTTGTGACGTAACACCAAAATTCCCAACAATGGTAACGTATTTGATTTCATCACCTGTAGCGGTGTTGTCTGTTAGGTGAATCGTTTTAAGTCCGGTTGCGGCATCCAGATCTAATGAAAAGTCCGTGGTCGCAAAAATCGGCTCCTCCAGTTTTAATGCAATCAGATCTTGCCAAGTTTCATAAATGGCATAGCGGTCTGGTTCAGTGGCATATTCCCATAAGATGGGTTTGTTCCCTGTTCTTCCACCTTCATCAATAGATATGTCATAACCTAATTCTCCGAATTGCCATATCATTTTTGGCCCTGGAACGGTAAAGAAGAAAGCTCCCGCGGTCTGCATTCTACCCAAGGCAGTACTTTCATCAGTGATATCATAGGAACCCTCGGAATTACCATAAAGCAGGTTTTTATACATAAGTCGTTCCTCATCATGGCTTTCCATATAGGATACGGCGGAAGGTTGGTCAAAACCTTTTGAAACATAGGAAACATTCGAAAAATCAGATTTACTACTTTCATTGTAGCCCATGGTAGCCTCGTTGTAGGGGTCGGACATTTTATTCCATAAAAGGATACCCTTGCCTTCATCAACCCTATAATTGGCCCATTGTTCTTCTTCCTCAATTTGTCCCAGATGTTCAAAAATCACATAAAAATCCTCATCCGAAGCCCATTGGTTATCCGCATAACCTTTTAAAACTTCTATTCTATCAGGTTGTGTGCTATTGGTACAGTTTTCGTCTGATGAGGTACAGTTCTGTGTAAACCCTTTTGTCAAATCCCATCGCATACCATCGATTTTGAATTCATTGATCCAGTAGGTAACGGTTCGGTTTACATAATCTTTTGTGGCCTGTTGTTGATGGTTGAAATCATTGAAAACACTATAGGAATGGGTAGCGGTGGCATTAAAGAACGGATTGTCATCGCTTGCTTGCCCGCCTGTTCCGCCATTATCCGTGTTCCACATACGGTAATACGGATTTTGGCCAGATGCATGGTTGTAAACCACATCCAATATTACGGCAATGTCGCGGGAATGGCATTCGTCTATAAATGATTTTAGGGCATCTTTGGTGCCGTAATATTTATCCAATGCCATATGGAATGACGGATTGTAGCCCCAACTCTCATTGCCGTCAAATTCGCTTACCGGCATAAGTTCAATGGCATTTATACCCAATGCTTCCAAATAGTCCAATCTGTTTTTTACGGCATCAAAAGAATGAAGTGCGTCAAAATCACGGATTAAGATCTCATAAACCACCAAATCTTCCTTTGCAGGTGGGTCAAAGTCAGTAGTTTGCCATGTATAGTCAGTTTCCCCTGTACGTAAAACGGTTATCGCATGTGATTGTCCTGTCGGATAGGAGGGAAGGTCGGGATACGTGGTGTCATCAATATAATCATCATTGCCATACCCATCCAAAATCAAAGTGGAGTACGGATCGGCAATATTGATGTCAAATTCCACAAGATATTGATAGAGGTGATCGAAATCAGGTGTGAGCCCAGTCAGTTCAATCCAAAAACGATCTTGGGAGGCATCTTTTTTCATTAGGTAGTTGTCATCTATTTCCCAATTGTTGAAATCGCCTATCACGTGCACAAATTCCTTTCCGGGCGCGTAGAGCACCAAGGTGGCTTTTGTGGGGTCACTTTCATTAAAATTGATACCATCCAATAGTCCATCGGGTAGGGCTTCTTCGGTAACAGCCGGACGCACTGCCAATGTAAAGGTTTCCGTTAGGGTATCGGTACCATTGGAAACTTCCAATTCAAAATTTGTAGTAGTGTTTACGATGTAACTGAATGAGTATGTGGTGGCCGAAGTAACTGAATTATCCACTAGGGTGCCATTGGCCGAAAGAACGAAGCTTGAATTGGCTGATGCCGTTGCTTCGATGGTATAATCCGTTCCTGAGGTAACAATGGTCGTTGTTTGGCTTGGTGCCGTCAATACCAATTGGTAACCTCCCACCTCTTTGGTGAAATCCTGTGTTTTTTTATCCCCTGTACCGTCTTTGGCCTTTACGAGCATTCCTATTTCTGAAATGTCGGTGGCTCCATAAAATGTTGAGGGCGTCAGGGTATAACTGTAGCTGCCGTCGCCATTATCGGTCATTTTTTGGGTTTCATCGGAGCTTGTCCATGTACCATTGGTTGGGGAATCTGCTTGGCTACCATTACTATCTGTATACCACGCCCATAAATAAACATCGGATACACCCCATTCCGAAAGATCTACGTTAGAAACCGTAATGGTTATTTCATCATTTTCGGTAAACGTTGTCGGTGTTGTGGAAAAAACACCATTTTGAACTTGGGCGAAACCAAAGTTCAGGAAAAGCGTAAACAGAACTAAAACGAATAACTTTTTCATGTTTTGTAGTTAAAGATTCGAATAATGGTAAAGGCCTAATGTATTACCCATATAAAATAAGGTAAAAAGGGCTGTATAGAACAGCCCTTTTTTTATAATAGTATTAATTGGTTAGTTTATGGAATAGGTTCCATTGGTGATATCTAACCGAATTCTATAGTTTCCAGCTGTTGATGGGATATTTTCCCCACCGGCATCCAGTGTGCCATCTGCACCGTCATCACCAAAATCAGTGTCCCAGGCATTATTGATTCGGAACTTGATCTCGCCATCCAAAAGAGGAACGATTTCAGCAATCCAAATACCAGGATTTACTTCGGTAAACGTAAAATCAGGAGTAGCACCCCAGTCATTGTAACCGGAACCTACAACACCCCAAAGATCAGCGGCTTCAATGGTGTAGGTATTATCGTTAAGGTTCATACGAATCGTATAATGCCCTTCTGATACCGCAATGTTTTCACCACCACTTTCCAATGTGCCATCGGCGCCATTGTCACCAAAATCAACATTCCATTCGTTGTTCATCCTGAATTTAATCTCTCCTTCTACCAGTCTAACACCAACGGTAAAAGTGTCGGTGGTATAATCATAGTAGAATTTGGCATCCGGAGTAGCACCCCAGTCATTATAACCGGAACCTACAACGCCCCAAGAGTACGCTTCAATGGTGTACGTGCTATCATTAAGGTTCAATGTGATTTTATAATCCCCCGCTGTTACGGCAATATTCGCGCCACCAGCTGCCAATGTACCATCGGTATCACCTTCTCCTAAGTCACTTGCCCAATCGTTATTTTCCCTGAATTTAATTTCTCCGTCTATCAAAGTAGCATAGGAAACAATAACTCCGGGGGTTGTTGTGGTATAGAATGGAGCATCTGGTCCTGCACCTCCCCAATCATTATAACCGGAACCTACAACACCCCAAGTAGAGATTTCTACTCCAGTGCTACCACTACTTTCTTCCAATATTGAAATGTTCAAGGTCATGACATCGGAATAGGAGTCAACGGCATCTGCACCTTCCCCAGAACCGGCAAAGGCCCTAGCCCTAAAATACACTTGTCCACTGTCACCGGCTTCCAAACCTAAAAGAGTGGCAAGGTTGCTTAAATCAGAGACTTTGACTTCGGCATTGGTCACACTTAAGGTTCCTGAATCATATTCAGTTGTTGGGTCATATGCTGCAAAAGTATTGTCTATAGAACCTTGTAATTGGTAGTTGATTTCAGTCTGTACGCCAAAATCAACATTATTCCAGACGAATCTTTCTGCTACGTTGTCCATGGTGCCTGTGGATATCAAATACTCATCGGCGGCTGAAAAAGAAAATGCAACATTTTCTGAGGCCTGTGATAACGTGAATTCAGGAACTACATCATCATTTTCACAGGAGCTAATAAGCCATGCCCCTAATATAAAGGGCAGAATTTTAAAGAAGTTTTTTATAATAGTTTTCATAGTATGTACTGTTTAGTTATTTTTTAGAAACCAGGATTTTGATTTAAGTTAGGGTTTGCTTCCAATGCGGATAATGGAATTGGGAATAGGTTGTAATAATCCGGGATGGAAGTTCCCTGTGCAGTGTTTCCTTTCCATGGCCATACATAAGAATTGCCTGTAAACTTCCCAAAACGGATTAGGTCTGTTCTTCGTTGTCCTTCCAAATTCAACTCCCTAGCGCGTTCATCCAGAATAAAATCGAGGGTCAATTCAGACGATCCAATGGCATTGGCATTAGAGCGTTCTCTAACTGCATTCACATAGTTCAGTGCCTGGGCGGCATCTCCGCCAGCCGCGCCGCGTAACACACATTCCGCATAGATCAAGTAGGCATCGGCCAATCTGTAAAGCGGAAAATCGGTACTTGAAAAAGTAGTCGCAGGAAGTGTTGTTGAAAATCCTGAATTGCGAAATTTTACTGAAGGATAACCGTCTGTCCATGCTTTATAGTCGGCCATTTCATAGTTGTGCCCTTCGGTCCAGAAAAGTTCGCCCCTATCATCATTATCATCATATAATCCGTACCAAGCTTTGGTGGCCCTATGGCCAGACCAGCCTTCCGCGGCTCCAAAGTTTATAATAGGCATTGTTTCTGTACCCATACTACCGTTTACGATATAGGTCGTGTTCCCATAACTCTGACTGGTTTCGGAATCTGCAATTAAAGTAAAAATAATTTCAGGAGAAGCGTCATTATCCCCTGAAAAATTGCTTACAAAATCTGGGGCTAAGGTATAGCCGCCTTCATCGATTACCTTCTTAATAAAGGTCAAAGCCTCAGTGTATCTATCTTCACCTATATAAACTTCGGCATTAAGATATAGTTTTGCCAATAACATTTGAACGGCGGCTTTGTTGGCCCGGCCATATGATTTAGTATTAGACATCAGTGCTTCAGCCTCTAGTAGGTCATTTTCGACGAAAGTGAAAAGCTCAGCTCTGGTAGCTTCAGGTAAAGGGGCGGAAACCCCGATTTCATTTTCAGTCACCAAAACACCTTTACCAAAAGTATCGATGAGATAATAATAAGCGAGTCCTCGTAAAAATTTTACTTCCCCGACTACTTGATCTTGGCCATCTATGCTTACCGAATTTAAAACAGACAATAGGTTATTGGCCTGTGGTATGGTATAATAGACCCTATTATACATGTATCCGAAAAACTTATTGTTTTCATCCCAGTCGGAAGTAGTGGTCAATTGATCCAAGCCATCATCCCCCCAACGGTTTTTCATGCCATCTGCAGTAAAATCCTGTAGATTGATGATTCCTCTTAAAAATGGGGATTCCCCAGTGTCACCACTAATGTCACCACTACTGGGACCATCAGGTCCAGAGAGGGCAAACGATGCATATAAACGGGATAAAATTCCTGAAACCGCATCGGGATCATTAGCTAATAAGTCGTCTAACGACTGTTCTACCAAAGGTTCTGTGTTCAAATCATCAGTACACCCTTGAACGCTTGCTAGTATGCAAAAAAGAATTAATATTATTTTCTTCATAGTGATTTATATTAAAAGTCTACGCTTAAACCAAGGGTGAATGACCGTGGTCTAGGATAAAAATTGTTATCTATTGCATTAAAGTTCTCAGGGTCTTGACCACTGTAGTTGGTAATGATAAACGGATTGTTTACAGCACCGTAAACCCGCATTGAAGTGTTTTTCAAGATGTCGTCCAAACGATAGCCCAATACGATATTCTCACACCTTAGGAATGTCGCGTCTTCCAGAAAATAATCTGAAAAGGGAACATTGCCCTGTATGTTGACAAAATTATAGTTGGCTGCGCCTGAATTAAAGTCCAAGACGTTGCTTAGGCTGTTTGAGTTGTTTGGAACAGCCTTGTCGACCCATCCTGAAGTCAATCGTCTGGAATTATAAACCTGTCCGCCGATTTGGCCTCTAAAACTGGTACTTAAATCGAACTTGTTATAATTGAAGTTAAACCCGAAACCAAAGGTCCAGTTAGGTCGTAACGATTTGAAATAGCGGTCATCGTTATCGGTTATGCCATCCCCATTGAAATCGGCAAAAGCACCGTGGATAGGATTACCCGCAGTATCATACAATTGTCTGAATACCCAAGCGGAATATGGTTGGTAACCCACAGTGTGGTACCCTATGTTAACCCCTGTACCTGTAGGGATTCCTGAACCGTCAGCGGAAATCCGGGTAACATCCTGAAGATTTGTGACCTCGGCCCTACTATACGAAAGGTTGGAGTAGAATTCCAGATTGGTACTTTCATTACTTAAGAGGGTGGCATTTAAGATTACCTCAAAACCTTTACTTTCCGTTTCCCCAACATTTTTAACAAATGAATCCGTTAGCCCTTGGCCCGGTGCTACCGGTACTTTTGCAAGTAGGTCGGAAGTTTCCCTATAGAAAACATCGAAAGAACCATTGATCAATCGGTTTTCGAAAAGTCCAAAATCTATCCCGGCGTTATAAGTAGTGGTTTTTTCCCAAGTCAAGTCTTCATTGAAAGGCTTGGCGGAATAAAGTGCAACCCCTTGGAGGTATTGTCCGGTACTGGAACCAGCTTCAAATAATGGAACCGAAGGATAGAAGCCTACAGCGCCTGTAATATCCTGTTGCCCAGTTTTACCCCAACCTAAACGCAATTTAAGGTCATTGATTACTTGGGAATCTTTTAAGAAGTCCTCTTCATTCACTTTCCAGGCCAAAGCCGCCGCAGGAAAGTACCCCCATCTATTGTCTTTACTGAACAAGGAAGAACCATCGGCCCTAAAGGAAACGGTTACCAAATATTTATCCAATAGATTCAGATTGGTTCTACCAAAGAAAGACTGCAGATTAAGTTCATTAAAATAACGGTTGTTCGGGTTTTGTGCATCGATCTGCAATTCGCGTATACCCGTGTCGTTATTGTATCGGTATTCTTCTTTGTTACCATCATTCCTGAAATTTTGATAGGAATATCCTCCCTGAACATCAAAGTTGGTCAAGAACCCTTCTTCATACCGTTTTGCATAGACCAAATAGGCATCCATAGTCTGGTTGGTGATACTTTGGTTTTCCCTATAATTGACCCCCGGATTGAAAACATAATTGGTGTTGATGTCATTGTTCGAGGAGTCGAACTTATAAGTTGCCAAGGAATTATCGGAGAAAGACTCCTCAATATCCGCTGTTGAAGCTTCAAGGCCTAAGTTAAGTACAGCCCGAAGTTCTGGGAGAAAGTGCATTTTATAGTCGAATTCAACGTTACCAAGGATTTTCTGTACCTTTTCAGGACGTGTTCTTTGTAACAGTAATGCTAAAGGGTTCCATTGACCATCAAGTAATAATCGAGTAGGATTATCAACATCATCCAAAATGGTGTTTTGATAAAAACCTCCAAAACGGTTATCTGGGGAATTATCGTAAATAGGTTTTGTGGGATCCATGTTGACAGCACCTCCCAAGGCACCACTTTCATCAACTGCATTTTTCTCAGAACTGATACCTTTCGCGTTGATATCAATCTTTAAATGATCATCGAAGAAAGTAGGTGTAAATTTAACCGAGGCGGTATACCGCTCATAATCATTGGTTTTTACTAATCCTTCAGTGTTGTTATAGCCAAAGGAAAACCTAGTAGGCACTTTATCAAAAAGGTTGGCCCTAGCACTAAAGTTGTGGTCCGATGATACTGCGGCCCTGTAAATAGCATCTTGCCAGTCGGTATTCGAAGTGCCCAATAGATTGGCATACGTAGGATGGTACTCATTAATGAACTTGGTATATGTTGGCCCGTCCATTAAATCGATTTTACTACTGACGGTACTAATACTCGTATTTGATGAAAAATTGAACTTAGGACCACCCGAAGTTCCTTTTTTAGTGGTAATGATAATAACCCCGTTTGAAGCCCTTGAACCATAAATGGCAGCTGCTGATGCATCCTTAAGGATGGAAAAGCTGTCAACGTCATTTGGGTTAATCAGGGAAAATGGGTTATTGACCCCAGCCGGATTGGTGTTGTCAATGGGTACACCGTCAATTACGATAAGTGGACTATTGTTCGCGCTTAGTGAAGCTCCACCCCTTATTCGAATGTTTGGAGCGGCATCTGGCGAACCACCTGAACTGGTAATTCGTACACCTGCCGCCTTACCGGTCAAAAGTTGGTCGGTACTAACAATGGCACCTTTGTTGAAATCCTCCGAGGTTACCGCGGTTAATGATCCCGTGGCATCCTTAACTGTTGTGGTACCATATCCAATGACCACAACTTCATCCAGTTGCGCCCTGTCCTCTTCCATTACAAGGTCTAGATTAGGGCCTGTAACTGGAATATCCACGGTTTTGTATCCGATGTAAGAAAATTGCAATACTGCACCATCGTTTACAGTAAGCGTGTAGTTTCCGTCAAAATCAGTCGTAGTCCCTGTGGATGTTCCTACGACTATTATACTGACACCAGGTAAGGGACCACCAGTTACCTGGTCGGTCACGGTACCATTTACGGTGGTCTGTGCAAAAATCCCTATGGGAATCATAAACACGGCCAGTAAGAGGCACTGTTTGATTTTTTTCATAGAACGTTAATTAAAATTAGTTTTGTTTAGTTTGAAACTTTAACTTTATTTCTCAACTAACGAAATTATGTAAAATTTAAGTTAATTTAAGATAAGGTCAATAAATACGGGCACTTACAACGTTTTCGGGTTGATAACTTTTAATTTATTTTTGTTAAAATGATAAAAAATCATACTGTTGTAAATTGATATTCTATTTTAAAGCCTTTCCTTTTATCAAACCCATATTTTTATGAAGCCGAAAATGACCTTGAAAAGAATTGCCAAAGAATTGGGGGTGTCCATTTCTACCGTTTCCAAAG
Organism: Maribacter polysiphoniae; assembly: GCF_003148665.1. GTDB lineage: Bacteria > Bacteroidota > Bacteroidia > Flavobacteriales > Flavobacteriaceae > Maribacter_A > Maribacter_A polysiphoniae. The sequence goes on from NZ_QGGQ01000001.1 coordinate 815,071, forward strand.
CACTTCATGACAATAAGGAAATAAGTCAGGATAATCGGGATAAAATCCAAGCTTTTGCAAAATTCTATAACTATCGTCCCAATAATATCGCCTTAAGTCTAAAGAACAAGAAGACAAAGACCTTAGGTTTGATCATTCCCGATATCGTACATAATTTTTTCTCGAAAGTAATAAGTGGTATCGAACATGTGGCCAACCTTAATGGGTACAATGTTATCATAGCCGTTACCAATGAATCATTTGATAAGGAAGTGATCAACATGGAGCTGTTGGTCCAAAGCAATATTGATGGTTTTATTATGTCCTTGTCCAAGGAAACCCTGCTTAAGCAAGATAAGCATCACTTACAAGAGACTATTAATCAGGGTATTCCCATAGTCATGTTCGATCGTGTGCTTCATGAAATAGCGTGTGACAAGGTAATCGTGGACGATGTTGAGGGCTCAAGGATTGCCACGCAAAAACTTATTGATACCGGTTGTAAAAAAATACTATTGCTGACCACTGGGGACTTTATCAATATAGGGAAGTTAAGGACCCAAGGATATTTAGAGGCATTGGGCAATAACAATATAACGCCTGATTCGGATATCATATTGAAAATAAATGATTTAGGTAATTTAGAGAAAAAACAAGACAATCGTGATCTTGAAAGGGATATCAATCAGATATTTGAGAAGGTTCCGGATATTGACGGGGTTTTTGCCGTTAACGAAATTTATGCCATAAAGGCATTGAATGTAGCACGGCAAAGGGGACTTAGGGTGCCAGAGGATTTGTCAGTGGTCAGTTTTTCGGATGGTATTCTTTCCCAGCATTCATGGCCCAGTCTCACGACTATTAGTCAGCATGGATTTAAAATGGGGGAAAGGGCAGCCTCCATATTGATAAATCGCTTGGCTTTGGAGGATGAAGAGAAAGAATTTGTGACCGAGATTATAAAAACTGAGCTTATTGAAAGGGATTCAACTAGATAGAGTATTGGAAATCAAAAAAAACTTTTTACTTTTGACCCAATCAAAACTTTAATTTTACTTCTCAACTATAATAAGTTTTGAATAGGCTTTTGGTAATTTTAACTGGTAAATTCTTTTTAACCAATAGTTTTAATATTTCAGACATTCTATTCAATCGTTAAGACATTTTTTCATTCCGTATGGTTTTATATGGAATGTCGCTTGTCTTTTCCATTATGCAAAAATTAAAAATGAAGAAAAAAGGATTTATTTTCGATTTGGATGGTGTTATTGTCGATACTGCAAAATACCATTACCTGGCTTGGAAAAAGCTGGCCAATGAATTGGGGTTTGTTTTTACAGAAGAACAGAACGAATTATTCAAAGGGGTGAGTCGCAAACGTTGTCTCGAGATCTTATTGGATATTGGTAAGGTAAAGGCTACCCAAGAACAATTTGATACTTGGATGGTAGAGAAGAACGAAGACTATCTTGCCTATATTGATGAAATGGATGCCTCCGAGATCTTACCCGATGTTCCTAAAATACTTAAATTCCTTAAGGACCAAAACGTGCCCATTGCACTCGGGTCTGCGAGCAAGAATGCAAAGCCCATTTTGGAAAAGGTGGGGTTGTTGCATTACTTTGATTATCTCGTTGATGGAAACAGTGTGACCAAAGCTAAGCCGGATCCAGAGGTTTTTCTTATTGCCGCCCAGAAATTGGGGGTCGACCCCAAGGATTGTATCGTTTTTGAGGATGCCGTTGCAGGCATACAAGCTGCCAATAGTGCGGGCATGACCAGTATTGGTATTGGTGATGCGGGTATTTTGGCGGATGCGGATTATAATTTTAAGGATTTCACTGAAATCGATTTGGGTTTTATTAAAAAATTATTGAAAAGTAGATGAATCAAGAATATATTAAAGCAGACAATTGGTCGATCATAGAGGAAGGTTTTGACCAAGAAACGGTAAAGTCATCTGAAAGCCTTTTTAGTTTAGGAAATGGGGCCATGGGACAACGGGCCAACTTTGAGGAACGCTATTCCGGACCTACTTTTCAAGGCAGCTATATTGCGGGGGTCTATTATCCGGATAAAACCCGTGTAGGTTGGTGGAAAAACGGTTACCCCGAGTACTTCGCCAAAGTGTTGAATGCCCCGAATTGGATAGGAATCGATGTCCTAGTCAATAAGGAGTCATTGGATTTGTCCACCTGCACCTCGGTTGAAGGCTTCCGCAGGGAATTGAATATGAAGGAAGGTTGGTACAAACGTGCCTTTAGGGCGACCCTCCCCAATACCATAAGAATTCAAGTTGAAATCACCCGGTTTTTAAGCCTTGAACTAGATGAAATTGGCGCTATTAGCTATAGTGTAGTCCCATTGGATCAAGATGCTGAAATCGCTTTTATTCCATATTTGGATAGTGGTATCACCAATGAGGATAGTAATTGGGACGATAAGTTCTGGAATACGACCTCAGTGGATTCCAAAGATAATAGGGCCTATATCCAAGCCCATACCATGAAGACCGATTTTAAGACATGTACCTTCATGGGTGCGGAATTGAATCTTGATGGGAAAAAAGTAAATATCGATCCCGAAGTCTCCCAAAAGGATACTTGGATCGGGCATGCCTATACCCAAGGGGTAAAGCAAGGTGAGACACTGACATTGATTAAGTTTGGAGGGTACACCGTATCCCGAAACCATAAAGCGGATACTTTGGTAGATGCTGCCGATATGGTATTGGATAAAGCCTTTGAATTAGGTTTTGAGGCGTTGTTGCAAAGTCAGAAAAAAGCCTGGGCAGCCATTTGGCATTTGAGTGACATCACCATAGAAGGTGATGTTAAGGCCCAACAGGGTATTCGTTTCAATATATTCCACCTGAACCAAACCTATTTAGGTACCGATTCCCGGTTGAATATAGGTCCCAAAGGATTTACAGGGGAAAAATACGGAGGAAGTACCTATTGGGATACCGAGGCCTACTGTATTCCTTTTTATATGGCGACCAAGAATCAAGAGGTGGCCAGGAACTTATTGAAATATCGCTACGATCATTTAGAGAAGGCTATCGAAAATGCCCAGAAGTTGGGATTTGAAAAAGGGGCAGCCCTTTACCCCATGGTGACCATGAATGGGGAAGAGTGCCACAATGAATGGGAAATCACCTTTGAGGAAATCCACAGGAATGGGGCTATAGCCTTCGCCATATTCAATTATTATCGTTTTACAGGGGATTATACCTATATCCCGGAAATGGGATTGGAGGTCTTGATCGGTATCTCCCGTTTTTGGTACCAACGTGCCAATTATTCGGAGGCCAAGGAAAAATATGTCATTCTCGGGGTAACAGGTCCGAACGAATATGAGAACAACGTAAACAATAACTGGTACACGAATTATTTGGCGAAATGGTGTATTGAGTATACCATGAAACAGTTGCATAAAGTAAAAGATGGGTATCCCGATGATTACGAACGAATCATAGGACATACCCAATTAACTTCGAATGAAACCGATAAATGGCAGGAAGTCGCTGAAAATATGTATTTCCCTTATTCCGAGGAGTATGGGGTATACTTGCAACAAGATGGCTTTTTGGACAAGGAGCTGATTACCGTTGCAGAATTGGATAAACTGGAACGTCCCATTAATCAGAAATGGAGTTGGGATCGTATTCTTAGGTCCCCTTATATAAAACAAGCCGATGTACTTCAAGGATTTTATTTCTTTGAAGATCATTTTACCGTGGAGGAACTGGAGAAACATTTTGATTTTTACGAATCCTTTACCGTTCATGAATCGTCACTTTCTCCCTGTGTTCACAGTATCCAAGCCGCTAAATTGGATCGTATGGATCAGGCTTATCGGTTTTATCTGAGAACTTCAAGGTTAGATCTCGATGATTACAATAAGGAAGTTGAGGAAGGACTCCATATTACATCAATGGCAGGTACTTGGATGAGTATTGTTGAAGGCTTCGGGGGGCTTCGGGTCATTGATGATAAATTATCCTTTACCCCAAGAATCCCTAAGGAATGGGAATCCTATTCCTTTAAAATAAACTTTAGAAATAGGGTCATTAAGGTTACCGTATCGGATGGTGAAACCAAGTTTAAATTGGAAGGAAACGAGCAAATGTCCATACGATACAAGGGAAAACGACTCGAATTGAATCCTAATGAGGAAATTTCGGCTTAAATGAACAATTCCAGCATCTTTAGCGCCATGCTTGTGATCCTCATGATTCAAGGGTGCGCCAAACAAAATGAAAACAAACAAATGGTAGCCAAAAAAAAAGTTAGAAAAGAAGTTGTGTATCAGGTTTTTACGCGGCTTTTTGGCAATACTAATACGAACAACAAACCTTGGGGGACCATAGAAGAGAATGGTGTTGGCAAGTTTTCCGACTTCTCGGAAAAGGCCTTGAAGGAAATCAAGGATCTTGGGGTGACCTATATTTGGTATACCGGTGTACCACACCACGATGTGATCACTGATTACAGTGCCTACGGAATTTCAAATGATGATCCGGATATTGTAAAGGGAAGGGCAGGTTCGCCCTATGCCGTTAAGGATTATTATAATGTAAATCCCGATTTGGCCGATGACCCCAAAAACCGATTGGAAGAGTTTAAGGCGTTGATCGATAGAAGCCATAAGGCCGGACTTAAGGTGCTTATCGATATTGTTCCGAACCATGTGGCCCGTAATTACGAAGGAAAATCAACACCCGATGGTCTCGAACCCTTCGGTGCTTCGGATGATACTTCGGTTGAGTATAAAAGGGACAATAATTTCTATTACATTCCCAACGAGGCCTTTAAGGTGCCGGAATGGCAAAATGGTTATTTGCCCTTGGGCGGTGAGGCACATGCATTGGCCGATGGTAACTTCGATGAAAACCCGGCAAAATGGACTGGCAATGGGTCACGTATGGCGCAACCCGATATGAATGATTGGTACGAGACCGTGAAGATCAATTATGGTGTTCGACCCGATGGTTCATATGATTTTGACAGGCTTCCGGAAGGTTTCGATCTACAGGATTATCCAAAGCATTATGAATTTTGGTCCAATAAGGATGTACCCAGTTCCTGGGTGAAATTTAAGGATATCGCTTTGTATTGGTTGGGTATGGGTGTTGATGGGTTCCGCTACGATATGGCCGAGATGGTTCCGGTGGAGTTTTGGAGCTACATGAATTCGCATATCAAAATGAGCAACCCCAATGCTTTTCTTTTGGCCGAGGTCTATAATCCTGATTTGTATCGTGATTATATCTTTAAGGGGAAAATGGATTATCTCTACGATAAGGTAGAGATGTACGATTCTTTAAAGCATATTATGCAAGGACATGGATGGACAGACCATATTCCGGTCGTAGCGAATAATTTGAAGGATATTGAACATCACATGCTCCACTTTTTAGAGAACCACGATGAACAACGTATTGCGAGTCCCGATTTCGCTGGCGATGCCAAAAAGGGAAAACCAGCCATGGTCGTTTCAGCAACCATAAGTACATCACCGACCATGATCTATTTCGGACAGGAGGTTGGTGAGCCTGGTAATGAGAATGCCGGATTTGGCCAGCCTACACGTACTTCTATTTTTGACTATATCGGAGTGCCCCATCACCAACGTTGGGTAAACGACAAGAAATTTGACGGCGGACAATTATCCGATGAGGAAAAAGACTTGAGACAGTTTTATAGATCCTTATTGAACTTTACCATCAGCAGTGAGGCCTTAATGGGCAATTATGGGGATATTCATTATTACAATAAGGACCATACCGAGAATTATAACCACAGGGTGTTGTCCTTTGTGAGGTGGTCTGCCAACGAAAAGTTGGTGGTAATTGCCAATTTTGACGCTAATGAGGCCTATGGCTTTGAGTTGAAAATCCCCAAGGAAATTATCTCAATGTGGTTGCTTAAGGATGGTGTCTATGGTTTAAAAGATCAACTGTATCTCAATTATGAACCTAAACTTACTGTTGAGGGTGGTGTGGGTAAGATACAGGTCAAGATTGCACCCTTGGAATCTTTTATTTTGAAATTAAATTTGGATTGAAAAACATTTTTTTTGGTCAGAAAATGTATCTTACCTCTGTGATAAGATTTAATCCGTAAACATTTAATTTGAAAATGATCAAATGAAAAAACCAATTGTTTATTTTTTACTATTGTCCTTACTACTGACTCAAAGTTGCAAAATGAATGACGAACCCTTGGTCATAGGTCATCGTGGGGCGATGGGTCATGAAACCGAAAACACCGTAGCTTCCATACAGAAGGCCTTGGAACTTGGTGTAGATATGATTGAAATAGATGTGTTCAAGATCAAAAGTGGGGAAATCGTCGTTTTCCATGATGATACCGTGGATCGTTTGGCCAATGCAACAGGGAAAATTGAGGAATTCGATATTTCCCAAATAAAACAGATGGTGCTCGAGGGTAACCAAACCATTCCATTGCTAAAGGATGTTATTGATGTCTTGGACGACGATGTTCGATTGAACATTGAACTCAAAGGGGCAGGGACCGCTGATAAGGTGAATTCAATTGTCAATGAATTTCTGGAAAAAAAAGATTGGGACTTGGATAAATTTATAATATCCAGTTTTAATTGGGAGGAATTGAAATCTATGAGGAGGGTTAACAAGGATATTCCGATAGCCATTTTAACCGGTGATGATATTGAGGGGTCCATTGCGCTCGCCAAGGAATTGAATGCTGAAGCGGTTAACCCAAGTTTCAAGGGTTTGGATATGGATTCGGCCAAGAAGATCAAGGAGGCGGGATTTAAGATTTATACATGGACAGTCAATAAACCTGAAGACATAGACCTTGTAAAGTCGTTCGATGTAGATGGTATTATAACGAATTACCCAGAGAGGATCAATTGATGTTCGATGTAATAATAATAGGCGGGGGCGCATCTGGGTTCTACGCCGCAATCCATATCGCCGAGACAAATCCCGACCTTAAAATAGCCATATTCGAAAAAGGAAAGGAAGTCCTTAAGAAAGTCAGTATTTCTGGGGGAGGACGATGCAATGTTACCAATGGTGAATCTGATCCCATGGCCTTGTCCAAAAACTATCCAAGGGGGTCCAAAGAACTTATAGGTCCTTTTTATGCCCATGGCCCACAAGAAACAAGGCAATTTTTTGAAAGTCGGGGGGTACCTTTAAAATCGGAGGATGATGGTAGGGTTTTCCCCGTATCCAATTCCTCCCAATCAATTATTGATTGTTTTCTAGGGGAAACCAATCGTTTGGGTATTGCCGTTTACAGACAAAGTTCGGTCACTGCCATTGCATCGAAAACAGGCGCAGAAAACGATATAACCTGGAAGGTTACTACCATTAAAAAAGAGTATTTCTGTAAAAGGTTATTGGTGGCTGCCGGCAGTAATCCGAAAATTTGGAAACTGTTGGAGGGCTTGGGCCATACTATTGTACCTCCCGTACCCTCCTTGTTCACTTTTAATATCAAGGATGACCGCATTTCGGGAATACCCGGTGTGAGTACGCCCGCCCATGTTGAGGTCCTTCCAAGGAATGGGTTTAAACCCGAGATTAAGGTAAAGCTTAAAAGTAAGCGAAGTGAGAAACCCCTATTTAGTGCGGAAGGTCCTGTCCTTATTACACATTGGGGGCTAAGTGGCCCGGCCATATTACGGTTGTCCGCATGGGGGGCCCTTCAGTTGCACGATTGTAAATACCGTTTTCCGATTAAGGTCAATTGGCTTCCCGAGTATCACCAGAATTCGGTTTTATCCTTGTTGATGGAGGTCAAAGAGGTCGAGGCCAAAAAGACGGTTGTGCGTACGAAAGTGTTTGAAATCCCCAAACGATTATGGACGGGTTTGGTAAACGCATCTGACATCGCCAAAGAGGATAAATGGGCCGAGGTGACGAAAGAGAAATTACAACACCTTGCGGGCCAATTGACCAATTGTAGGTTTATGGTGGAAGGTAAGAGTGTTTTTAAGGATGAATTTGTAACCGCTGGAGGGGTAGATTTAAAAGAAATCAATTTCAAGACCTACGAAAGTAAGATTTGCAAAGGACTCTATCTTGCAGGTGAAATCATCAATGTGGATGCCATTACCGGTGGATTCAATTTTCAGAATGCCTGGACAGGGGGGTATCTCGCTGCGATGGCAATCTCAAACGATTTGAATACCCAATGAACTATATAGCGCTTTTAAGGGGAATCAATGTTGGTGGGCATAAGAAAATAAAAATGGCCGATCTGCGTGTGCTCTTTGAAAATTTAGGGTATCGCGACATCATTACCTATATACAAAGTGGGAATGTGGTTTTTAAAAGTGAAGATCAAGACATTGTGGAACTTGAGGGTCGAATATCCAAGGGCATTTTTGGGCGATATGGTTTCGATGTTCCCGCCATCGTAAAAAAAAGGGAAGAAGTCGAACGGATATTGGTACATAATCCTTTTACCGATCCTGAGGACATTCAGGCAAATAAGGTGTATTTTGTTTTATTGAAAGAGCGGCCAACACAGGAAGGCCTTTCTACTTTGTCTTCAATGCAATTTGATAACGAGCAACTTGTAGTGACCCCGAACTGTGTCTATCTAAAATGTAATTTAGGGGCAGGTAAGGCCAAATGCAATAACAATCTGATAGAGCAAAAACTTCAAGTGGCAGCAACCTCACGCAACCATAGGACCTTAATGAAATTATGGGAATTATCGGCAGATTAATTCAATTCCCAGATCTTGTAATTCAGAACGGTGGCAAAGCAAACCCATAGCAAATAGGGAATCAGTAACCAGGATGCGGATTTGCTTACGATCCTGAACCAACGCATGGTCAAGACAATAAGACAGAGTAAGGTTATAATCACCACAAGGCCCCAAAAGGGTTGTTTAAAGCCGAAAAAGACGATGCTCCATGCGGCATTTAAAAGTAATTGAAAACCAAAATGATACAAGGCCGTCTTTACCCATAAATGGTGAAAACCCTTGGCCCAAACAATTCCTGCGGAAACCCCCATCATTATATAGAGTGCGGTCCAAACCGGTGCGAAAAGCCAACTGGGCGGATTAAAACTGGGCTTGTTCAAGGTAACGAACCAATCATTTACCGAGCTTTGGGTTGCAAAACTGGATAAAAAACCGACCCCTAGGCAGATACCTACCATTATGGCGATATAGATTAGCTTTCTTTTCACTTGGTTGATTATTGTCCTCTAAAATAAGTATTAAATCCATTGGAAATACAACTAATTCACTTAAAAACTATCTTTGCATAAATTGTGTTTTAATGACGTATACAGAATTCCTCCCTTCAAAATATACCAAAACGGTTGAGGAAGGGACGGTAACCTATAAAGCCCCCAGCAATATTGCCTTAGTGAAATATTGGGGAAAAAAAGCTGATCAAATTCCCGCGAACCCTTCCATCAGTTTTACATTGGACGCTTGTGCTACGACCACTTCGATGACCTATTCAAGACGAAAGGAGAAGGGAGCCGACTTTTCTTTTGGGTTATGGTTTGAAGGGAAGCCCAAGCCAGATTTTAGACCTAAGATAGAGGCGTTTTTTAGTCGTATTGAAAGTTATATGCCTTTTTTGAAAGAGTATGATTTAAAGATTGAAACCTCCAATTCATTCCCCCATAGCAGTGGTATCGCCTCATCGGCCAGTGGTATGTCGGCATTGGCCTTGGGGCTTATGTATATCGAGAAGCAATTGGACCCAGGAATGGATGATGGTTATTTTCACCGAAAGGCCTCTTTTTTGGCCCGCTTGGGGTCAGGGAGTGCTTGTCGTAGTATAGAAGGGGATTTGATTCAATGGGGTCACCATAAAGGTATTACCGGTAGCTCAGATCTTTTCGCCATCAAATATCCTTATCAAGTACATGAGGTGTTCCATAAATACCACGACACTATTTTGTTGGTAGACAAAGGACAAAAACAAGTCAGTAGTACGGTAGGACACGATTTAATGCATGGGCATCCCTTTGCGGAACAGCGCTTTGCCCAAGCCCATGACAATATAGCCAAACTAAGGGAGGTTTTCGCGACGGGGAATTTGAATGATTTTATACGGATTGTGGAAAGCGAGGCACTGACGTTGCACGCTATGATGATGACCAGTATACCCTATTTTATTTTAATGAAACCGAATACCTTGAAGATCATTGAAAAAATCTGGGCATTTAGGGCTTCTTCGAAGACCCATCTTTGTTTCACTTTGGATGCGGGTGCGAACGTGCACGTATTGTATCCACAAGAAGAGAAGAAGGAAGTACACCAATTTATTAAGGATGAGTTGGTTGTATATTGCGAAAACGGACAGTATATTTGCGACAGAATTGGCTTTGGAGCTAAAAGATTATTACCTTACAAGTAATAATTTATAAGGATAAACCGCGTTTGTTAAAAGAACTACCGGGAATTGGTTAAGCGGTTTTTTTGATAAGATCGATTATATTGTTTATCTTTATTGTAAATTAATTAAACAAAACGGATTTGAAAGTAATGTTCTTGCCCGTTTTTAGAAATAAAGAGACAAACAACTGAAATTTTGGAATTAGCGATAGGATGATGTACATGTCACCTATTGATTCTTAATTTTTACTATGAAAGGACCATTATTTTATTCTAAAATCCTTCTATTTGGGGAGTATGGCATCATCAAGGATTCCAAGGGACTTTCCATTCCCTATAATTTTTTTAAGGGAGCCTTGAAAAAGGATGGCAATGCATCCCCGGAAGCCTTAAAGTCAAATGGGTATTTAAAGGATTTTGTCGTTTATCTCGAGGGTATTGTGGATCAAGAACCGGAATTGGTCGCTTTTGATTTCGAAAACTTAAGAGGTGATGTGGTAAGTGGAATGTATTTCGATAGTTCTATTCCGCAAGGTTATGGGGTAGGCAGTAGTGGGGCTTTGGTCGCTGCCATCTATGATAAATATGCATTGGATAAAATTACGGTTCTTGAGAATTTGACCCGTGAAAAGCTACTGCGACTAAAGGCTATCTTTGGTAAAATGGAATCTTTTTTTCATGGTAAATCATCAGGATTGGATCCTTTGAACAGTTACCTAAGTTTGCCTATTCTTATCAATTCCAAAGACAATATCGAATCTACGAGTATACCTTCCCAAAATAAGGAAGGGAAAGGGGCGGTATTTTTACTGGATAGTGGTGCCACTGGGGAAACAGCGCCTATGGTACAGTTATTCATGGAGAAAATGAAACAGGAAGGTTTTCGGCAAATGCTGAAAAATCAATTCATCAAACATACCGATGCTTGTGTGGAGGATTTTATCAGTGGTAATGTTAAATCACTTTTTGGAAATTTAAAGCAATTGTCCCACGTAGTCCTTGACAACTTCAAACCTATGATTCCGGTAAAGTTCCATCAACTTTGGCAACAGGGCATAGAAACCAACGATTACTATCTTAAACTTTGTGGCTCTGGTGGTGGTGGCTATATTTTGGGCTTTACCCAGGATATTGAAAAGGCTAGGGATGTACTTCGGGATTATAAATTGGAAGTAGTCTATAACTTCTAAGATCACACACACATGCTTAGCAGAAAGAACAAGCTCTTACTACTTAAGTTATTGAGCCTGTTTTCTATTGTGCGTGGTTATAATATTTTGGTGATAGCATTGGCCCAGTATTTGGCATCAATCTATATTCTGGCACACCAACTTCCATTGCGAAGCGTGGTCTTTGATCTTAATCTTTTTTGCATTGTACTATCCTCTGCCTTGGTTATCGCTGGCGGATATATCATCAATAGTTTTTATGATTCGGAGAAAGACCTGATAAACAAACCTAGAAAGAGTATGCTAGACCGCTTAGTGGGGCAGCGCACAAAACTTTCGGCTTATTTTACCCTTAATTTTCTCTCTGTATTTTTCGCAAGCTATGTATCCTTTAGGGCGGTTTTGTTTTTCTCGGCTTATATTTTCGGCATTTGGTTTTACTCCCATAAACTAAAAAAAATACCTTTTTTGGGTAATTTTATTTCAGCGACATTGGCCATTGCACCCTTTTTTGCGGTATTTGTTTACTATAAGAATTTTGACACGGTTATATTCGTACACGCCATATTCCTTTTTCTATTGATATTGGCGAGGGAAATGATCAAGGACTTAGAGAATATTGCCGGTGACCTGGCACAGAATTATAAGACCATTCCCATTTTATATGGGGAAAGGACCTCAAAAACAACAATTACCATTTTAATTTCATTGACCCTTATTCCATCACTTTTGCTTATCAATAATTTTGATGTGGGTTACATGTACCTTTACTTTATGGCATGTATCTTTTTTTTGGGGGTTTTTCTTGTTCTTTTATGGAGGGCAAGAACGAAGTTTCATTATGTTTGGTTGCATAATATATTAAAGCTGATCATTGTTCTTGGGGTTTTCAGTATTTTATTGATTGATATTCATCTGGTATTAAATAGAATTTTATAATGGATAACGTATTGAAAGTAGCCCTCGCCCAAATTGCGCCCGTTTGGTTGGACAAGTTGGCGACCCTTAAAAAAATCGAGGCGACTATTGTTGCGGCAGCCAAGGAGAATGCGGAACTCGTTGTTTTTGGGGAGGCATTGCTGCCAGGCTATCCTTTTTGGTTGGCTTTGACCAATGGGGCAGGGTGGGACTTGAAGGTAAACAAAGAGCTACACGCCCATTATGTGCGAAATGCCATTCAAATTGAAGCCGGCGAATTGGATGGTGTTTGTAAATTGGCAAAGGAACACCAAATGGCCATTTATTTGGGTATTATTGAAAGACCAAAGAATCGGGGCGGGCATAGTATTTATTGTTCCCTGGTCTATATTGACCAAAATGGGAACATCCAATCGGTACACCGCAAATTACAGCCTACCTATGATGAGCGATTAACATGGGCCCCAGGCGATGGGAACGGGTTGCAGGTACATGCCCTGAAGCAATTTACGGTGGGTGGACTCAATTGTTGGGAGAATTGGATGCCATTACCTCGAACGGCACTGTATGGTCAGGGTGAGAACCTGCATATAGCCGTTTGGCCTGGCAGTGACCACAACACCAAGGATATTACCCGTTTTATCGCTAGGGAATCGAGAAGTTATGTGATTTCGGTATCTTCATTAATGAAAAAGGAAGATTTTCCAACGGATACCCCACATCTCAATGCGATTCTGGAAAATGCCCCTGATGTACTTGCCAATGGGGGGTCATGTATAGCCGGTCCCGATGGGGAATGGTTATTGGAGCCGGTACTTAATCAAGAAGGACTCCTTTTTCATACGTTGGATTTTAATCGGGTCTATGAAGAACGTCAGAATTTTGACCCCGTAGGGCACTATTCCAGACCCGATGTTACGAAACTAATTGTAAATCGCGAAAGACAATCTACGGTTGAATTTGAAGATTGAGATTATTTAATCAATCCTTATTGAATTCATTACCTTTGCAAAAAATTGGAAGATAATGGGAAGGTCAGATTCAAACAAAGACAGTAAGGCATCAGGGCGTCAGGGCGGTACTTTTAGAAAGAAGAGTTACGCAAGGGGTAACGCACCGATTAAAAAGAAAACCGAGCCTCAAAAACCGTCAGACCCCAATTTAATCCGTTTAAACAAGTATGTGGCAAACTCAGGGGTATGTTCCCGAAGGGATGCCGATATCTATATCGCTGCGGGTAATATTACCGTTAATGGTAAACCTATAACCGAAATGGGCTATAAGGTTAAAAAGACAGATACCGTTAAATTCGATGGGCGTTTACTTAACCCCGAAAAGAAAGAATACGTTTTATTGAACAAACCCAAGGATTTCTCGACTACCATCCGGGATGAAAGAGGTAGACGTAATGTCAATGGCCTAATCTCAAATGCGTCCAAGTCAACATTATTACCTGTTGATAAGATGGGTAAAGAGGAGACTGGACTTTTACTGTTCACCAATGATGGTGATATGACCAAAAGATTGAAGAATCCTAAAAATGGTCTTCGTAAAATCTACCATGTGGTTTTAAACCGGGAACTTCGTAGTGCCGATTTGAAGAAAATACAGGATGGGGTGATTTTGGATGAAAAACCCGTACGTGTACAAGACATTAGTTTTATTGATGACGCTCCAAAACGCGAAGTAGGGATTGAGATATTCAGTTCAAAACATAAAATTGTCGAACGTATTTTTGAGCATTTGGAATATGAAGTGGTTAGAATAGACCGGGTTGCTTATGCCGGTTTGACCAAAAAGGATCTTCCAAGGGGTCATTGGCGATTTTTAACCGAACAAGAGGTCATTAACCTAGGTATGATTCGTTAGTTGATTTTCTCAATTGTACAGGAAATTGGAAAAAATAGGGGTCTTAGTACAGGTTGACTTATTTTTCCTCAAACAAAAGCCAATAATCTGGATCTAATACAATGGTGTCAGGTTTGGTATCTACATTGATTTCGAACACTTCAGACTGTTCGTCCACTTCTACTTGTACGATTTTTATTTCATCGTCCTGTACAATGCCAATTTCGATGGGAAAATGGAAGGTATGATGGTCTTGTACTTGTTCGAGGTTGATTTTCACCTGACCATTCCCGTAAACCCATTCCCATTTAATTTCAGGGTGGCCTTTGGTAAACAACCATTGTTGAAAAAAGGATTCTAGATTCTCCCCGGAAGTTTTTTCCATGGATTTTTGAAAATCCACTGTCAAAACGTTCGCATTTTGATACGTCTTGTAATAGTCTTGTATACCTTTCCAAAACAGATTATCCCCCAACTTATGACGAAGCATATTCAATACCCAGCCCCCTTTTTGATAGCTGTTTATACTTAAGACACGCATAGGGTCTTTAATGGTAAGGTCAACAATGGGTGATGGATTCTGTTGGTAGTAATCAATGACCTGTTTCCTGTCCAACGCCAAGGCATCCTTTCGTTTTTCATCACCATATACATGCTCCATATATAAAATGGAAAAGTAGGTAGCGAAGCCTTCACTTAACCAAACATGGTTCCAATTGTTCTCGGTAGCCGAATTACCAAACCACTGGTGTGCAATTTCATGTGCAATTAAATCCTCAACCGTATTCATTCCGGTCACCGAATCCTCGAAATAAGCTATGGTTCCTGCATTTTCAAGTCCACCCCACTGTGTTTTTGCCTGCATATTCGCTAATTTGGCAAAGGAATAAGGCCCAATGTTATCAATAAAATAGGCAAGGACTTTTGAAGCCACCTTATAATCGGAAAACCCTTCCAAACGGTTTTCAGGATATACCCAAGCGGTTACGGGAATATTATGGACTACGTCCAATAATCTCGTTGCGAATTTGGTTACGCCGATGGTAACGACCTTCATGGCAACCGGTGCAGGTTCTTTGTACACGGTTAATTTTAAACCATTTCCTAGATTGCTTTCCTCTATTTTTTCACCAGTGGCAACCACATCATAATCCTCAGGTGCGGTAATTCCAAATTGAATACTGGCCTTATCGTATGGGTGGTCGACCGAAGGCAACCAATGACGGGCCAAATTGGGCCAATTGTCCCCAAAAAAGGAACGACGACCATATTTTGTCTTATCGATGACAAGTCCTCTTTGTGGTATGCCTTCATATAGAACTTTAAAGGTTTTTAAGCCTTTATCGTTGGTTGATGGGTTGATGGTTATTCTATTGTTCTCGAAAGTGTAATGGGCGGTTTTATCACTTTCAAAAACTCCGGTAACCTCCATACCATATATACCTGATTTACCAACAAGGTCCAATTCGAATGAATCTTCCTTCTCTTTAAACAAAACATGGATTATAGCCTCTCCTTTGATTTGGTCGGTATCGTCATTCAAGGTGAGATTAAAGATATAATCCTGGACATCTATCTTTTCGTTTTTTGGGTAGAGGTCCTGTGCTGTGATCTGCACAATACCCAATAGCAAAAATGCCGCGATCCAGATGTGATTTTTAAGGCTTACGATAAACAGTTTCATTCGATTATATTTTGAGGGGCATAGTGCGAGTAAAGTTATAATGTTTTTTTCATCTTTTCGCGAATCCCATCCAAACATAAGTTACCTAAACTACCTTCATGGGTATGTTCAATATCTCGTTTAGGAGAGAAAGTACCTTCGTTGATTTCCATTCCCATTTTTTTATAGGCATCACGGAAAGGCATTCCGTTTTGTACCAATTCGTTCAACGTATCCACACTAAAGAGGTAATCGTATTTGGGGTCTTCGAGAATGGTGTTGTTGATCCTTATTTCCTTTAGGCTAAAGGTTAAAATTTCCAAACAGGCTTTTAGATCCTGTATTGCAGGTACGATCACTTCTTTGACCAATTGGAGGTCTCTATGATAGCCGCTTGGCAAGTTATTGGTGATCAATATCAATTGATTGGGTACCGCTTGTAGTTTATTGCACTTGGCCCTTACCAATTCGAAAACATCGGGGTTCTTTTTATGGGGCATTATACTACTCCCTGTTGTCAGTTCATCGGGAAATGATATGAAATTAAAATTCTGGCTCATATACAAACAGATATCCATGGCCATTTTTGATAGGGTCGCGGCAATACTACTCATGCCAAAAGCAGTAGCTTTTTCTACCTTGCCACGGCTCATTTGGGCGGCGACAACATTGTATTTCATGGTTTCAAACCCCATTTCCTTGGTTGTGAAAGTCCTATCGATAGGGAAGGAGCTTCCATATCCGGCAGCGCTTCCCAATGGGTTCTGGTCGGCTACTTTATAGGCCGCATCGATAAAATAAAGATCATCAATCAAACTTTCTGCATAGGCAGAGAACCATAGTCCAAAAGAAGAAGGCATGGCAATCTGTAGGTGGGTGTAACCTGGTAGCATAATGTCTTTATGCTTTTCGGCCAAATCCATCAATAAATTGAATAAGGTGATTGTTTCAGTCTTTATTTCTTGCAGTTCACTTTTTAAATAGAGGTGCATGGCTACCAATACTTGGTCGTTACGTGATCTTGCGGTATGTATTTTTTTACCGGTATCCCCCAATTTTTCAGTCAGTAGATACTCTATTTTGGAGTGCATGTCCTCAAAAGAATCCTCGATGGTGAATGTACCATCTTCGATGGTTTTGGCAATAGCATCCAATTCATTGACCAAATCTGATGTTTCGGAATCCGTCAATAAACCGATTTTCCCCAACATTTTGGCGTGTGCTTTAGACGCGATGACATCGTATTTTGCCAATAGCAAATCCAATTCGCGGTCATTGCCTACGGTGAAATGATCTATTTTTTTGTCCGTACTAAATCCTTTGTCCCAGAGTTTCATTTGTTAGTTATAAGTTTTTGGAATATAGTTAAAAGTCACTATACTTTTTGATTAAGGTTATGGTTATTTTCTGGATTTCATCACATAAATCAAAGATGCTTTCGAGCTCATCCTTGGTGAGAAATCCAATTCTTTTTGAAATTTCCAATTGTGTTTTCAGTTCGTTGATAGACCCGTTAGAGATTTCTAAGAAGTTACGAAATACTTTTTTTGATTTTCTACCGGCCCCTTCGGCTATATTACTTGGTATGGAAACCGCACATCTTCTAATCTGACTTGTTAGACCGAATTTTTCCTCAAGGGGAAAAGAGGCTGTTGCGGTATAAACCTTTTCAACCAAGTCCATTGATTTTTGCCAAACAATAAGCTCTTTGTAATTGTACATCCAACTTCTATTAACTTCTAACTTAGGAACTATTGACCATTAAGGAATCCTTGTAATAATTTAATGTAAATAGCGATGCCCTCTTCGATTTCATTCACGTAAATATACTCATCTGCGGAATGGGAACGGGTACTGTCACCGGGACCTAACTTCATCGATTGACAGGTAAGTGCTGCTTGATCGGATAGGGTGGGAGAGCCATAGGTTTCCCGTCCCAATTTTATGCCGGATTGTACCAAAGGGTGGTATTTGTCTATAGAGGACGAATTCAATCGAAGTGACCGTTCTTGTAATTCACAGGGTGCTTCTGCTTTCAATATATCCGCTATTTCCGTATTGCTGTAGCAATCGTTGACCCTCACGTCGATAACCAAATCGGTATGGGCAGGAACCACATTATGTTGGGTGCCGGCATTGATTTGGGTTACGGTGAGTTTTACCTCGCCCAAGGCTTCGGATACTTTTTCAAACGTATAGTTTTTGAACCATTCCAAGACTTTTATGGTCTTGTAGATCGAATTGTCGTCGTTCGGATGGGCGGCGTGTGACGGAGTACCTTTTACAACGGCATCAAAAACAACCAATCCTTTTTCTGCAATCGCCAGATTCATCAGGGTCGGTTCGCCTACAATGGCAACATCGATTTTGGGTAAACTAGGCAATAATCCCCGGAGACTCTTAGGGCCTGCGTTTTCTTCCTCAGCGGTGGCCGCAATCAACAGGTTATGGCTTAGGTTCTCTTGGTCATGGAAGTTTGTGAAAGTCGCTAGTAAGGATACCAAGGCTCCACCGGCATCATTACTTCCCAAGCCATAGAGTTTGCCATCCACAATCTGGGGGTCATAGGGGTCTCGGGTATAAGCTTTGTTAGGCTCCACCGTATCGTGATGGGAGTTTAAAAGCAATGTAGGCTTGGTGTCATCCCAATATTTGTTTTTCGCAAATACATTGTTGTTTTCCCGTTGGAACGGAATATCAAATGCCTTGAACCAATTTTCAATGGCCTCGGCCGTATGATGCTCTTCCCCAGAAAATGATTGGATGGAAATAAGCTCCTTTAATAGTTCTATTGCTTTTTCAGTGAGCTTTTGCTGTTCTATTTTCATAAGGTTATTGTTGTAAATAAGGATGTTTGGGGTTGTAGCATTGAAATATCACCGATACAAACTTTGCCAACATGGTTGTTCAGTGCATGAAAACAGTTTTCCATTTTAGGAAGCATTCCATCGGCTATGGCCTTGGTCTTTAATAAGTCGGAATATGTTTTTGTGTTGATATGTTGAATTACCGAATTTTCATCTTCCACCTCTTTTAAGACCCCTTTTTTCTCAAAACAATAGTATAGTGTTGTTTCAAAAAGAGCACTCATCCCAATAGCGATTTCGGAAGCAATGGTATCTGCATTGGTATTCAAGAGTTGACCTTTTCCATCATGGGAAATAGCGCAAAAAACAGGGGTAATACCTGTGTTGATCAGAGTGTCCAGAAAATTTGAATCTATACTGTCAATATCCCCGACGAATCCAAAATCAATTTCCTTGATTGGTCTTTTATGTGCCTTGATGGTATTGCCGTCAGCTCCGCTAAGTCCAAGGGCATTGGTGCCCAGTGCCTGTAGTTTGGCAACAATATTCTTATTGGTGAGTCCGCCATAGACCATGGTGATGATTTCAAGGCTTTTGGCGTCGGTAATACGTCTTCCATTCGACATTTGGGATTCAATTCCCAATTGGGCTGCCAATTTTGTGGCCAATTTACCGCCACCATGGACCAATATCTTCAATCCTTCCAATTTCGAGAAGTTCAGTAAAAACTGTTCCAACCCAACTTGGTTCTCGATGACATTCCCACCTATTTTTACTATGGATAATTTTTGTTTCATTCTAAATTTTCCAGGATTTTTTTAAGTACAAGTTGTGCCGCATAGGTTCTGTTATTGGCTTCTTCTATGACTAAAGATTGCTTGCTGTCGAGTACACTATCCTCAACGATTACATTTCTCCGTACGGGCAGACAATGCATAAATTTCGCATCCCCCAATTTATCCTTGGTAATCATCCAATCAGTGTCTTGATTGAGGACCATACCATAATGGGAATAGCTACTCCAATTCTTGGCATATACAAAATCGGCATTTTCGAAGGCCTTCTTTTGGTCATACTCAATAGTTGCGTCTTTGGTGATATTTGGGTCCAATTCATACCCTTCAGGATGCGTGATCACAAAATCGGCATCTTGCAACTGCATCATTTGAACAAATGAATTGGCCACGGCATGGGGTAAAGCTTTAGGATGTGGAGCCCATGAGAGAACTACTTTTGGCCTGTCTTTGGTGTTGTGTTCGGCTAACGTAATTGCATCGGCCAAGGCTTGTAAGGGATGCCCGGTTGAACTTTCCATATTCACAATGGGTACGCTGGCGTATTGTTTAAATCCGTTCAAAACCTCTTCCGCTTCGTCTTTGACCTTATCCGTCAGGGAGGCAAAAGCCCGTATGGCGATAATATCACAATACTGGGAAATAACTTGTGCGGCTTCCTTTATATGTTCCGATGTACCTTGGTCCATAATAGTACCATCCCCATATTCCAGTGCCCAACCTTCGTTACCGAAATTCATCACCATGACCTCCATCCCCAAGTTCATGGCGGCCTTTTGCGTACTCAATCGGGTTCTAAGACTATTATTGAAGAAAAGAAGACCGATGGTTTTGTTAGTGCCTAAGGCTTTATCGGCATTAGGGTTCCTCTTTAATGACCGAGCCTCTTTAATCCAGTTGGGTAATGAATCGATATCTGCTATAGAGAGGTAGTTTTTCATGGAAATATTATTTTATTTTGGTGTGCTTACTGATGTCCATTATCGCATCTGAGATGAAATTATCTTTCAATCCGTTTACGATCCAGGTCTCAATACCTGCTTTTTGGGCAATGGCAGCCGCCTCAATCTTGGATTGCATTCCTCCTGTGCCATGGGAGGACTTGGAAGCGCTTATTTCATTGGATAAATCCTGTGTTCCTAAAACCGTTGGAATGGTTTCGGGAGTTCCATTTTTAAAAGATTCCTTGGTGTAAATGCCATAGGTGTTCGTAGCGATCATCAATAAATCCACTTTTAGTAAAGCAGCGGTCAAGGCGGCTAATTTATCATTATCCCCGAATTGAATCTCATCGGTGGCGACGGTATCGTTTTCGTTGATGATGGGAATAAAATTGTTCGCAACCAACACATTGATCGTGTTCTTGATGTTCGCCTTGGCATCGGTATTCTCAAAATCTGAATAGGACAATAGGCATTGTGAGGTGAAAAGTCCCAATTCGCGAAAATTCTCTTGAAAAATCCGCATTAAATGGGGTTGGCCAATTGAAGCCAAGGCTTGTTTAACATTCAATTCTTCCCCATGATGCTCCAATTTCACGAATTGTTTGGCTGCGGCTATGGCACCGGAGCTTACGATAATGAATTCATATTCATCTTTTAAAGCTTCAATCTGCCTGCCGATATCCTCGATTTTCCCCCTAGAAATCTGATTGGTTTCCTTGGTCAAGGTATTGCTGCCTATTTTTAATAAGATTCTTTTTTTGTTCATTGCATTTTTTCTTCGATCTGTTAGAATTCAAGAAAAACCGTCAGGTCTATGTTACCGAATTTGTCCACTTCCTTTTACATACCACTTATTGGTTACCAAATGTTGTAATCCGATAGGACCTCTTTGGTGTAATTTATCGGTACTTATGGCCAATTCGCCACCAAGACCAAATTGACCACCATCCGTAAAGCGGGTTGATGCATTGTGGTAGACCGCCGCAGTATCGACACTGTTCATGAATTCGGTAGCAGTAGTTTCATTTTCTGTTATGATGGCCGCAGAATGTCCACCCCCATATTGGTTGATTTTCGCAATCGCCTCTTCCAAATCGGTTACCTGGCCCAACAGGATCTTGTAATCCAAAAACTCTTCAAACCAAATGGCATCATCCATAATCTTGGAAGTGTTCGCAAGACCTTCTAGATGCCCATCGACCCATATGGCAACATTGCTTTCCAATAACCTCGCAATCAGCTTGTCCAAAAAGGCTGATTTGTTTGGTAATCGATCATGGATCAAAACCTTGTCCAAAGCGTTGCATGCCGATATTTTGGTGGTCTTTGCATTGATAAAGATGTCAAGGGCCATGTCTTGGTCGGCATCAACATCGACAAAGGCAAAATTATTTCCTCGGCCACTGACAATTACGGGGCAGGTCGCATGTTGTTTTACAAAGGCAATCAATTTTTCGCCACCTCGGGGCACGATCAAATCCAATTTCTGGGTCGGATTTTCCAAAAATGCTTGGGTTTCACTTCGATTGAATTGCAAATATTCGACCCATGCCGTCGAAACCTGGTTTTCTTGCAAGGCTTTGTGCCAGAGGTCTACCAAGACCAAGTTGCTGTTCAAGGATTCCTTTCCTCCCTTCAATAGAATCTTGTTGCCCGATTTAAAGGCTATTCCCGCAGCTTCAATCGTCACGTCTGGGCGTGATTCATAAATAATCAATACCGTTCCGAATGGGGCGGTTCTGTTACTGACCGACATACCGTTTTCATGTTCAAAATGGAATCGCTCTATATTCAAGGGGTCATCCAATTGGGCCAATTCCTGCAAGGACTTGATCATACCCTTGATCTTGTCGTCATCGACCTTTAGGCGATCGTACATGGCTATATCCGCGCCACTATAACTTTCCATGTCTTTTTTATTGGCCTCCAAAAGGGTGTTCTTTTCCTTTTGCAACCATTGTATCATGGAATTCAGAACGGCATTCCGTTGCTCAATATTCAGTAGTAAACTCATGATAGGGCCATTTTCAATTTATCGAAAAACACATCCAAATCCGCCTTTGTGATATTCAAGGCTGGTAAAATGCGCAATACATGTTTGTCTTTTGCACCACCGGTGAATAGGTGGTGTTCATAGATTAATTTTTTGCGGAGTTCGGCAACCTCAAAATCAAATTCGAGACCGAGCATCAATCCTTTTCCCTTGGTTCTTTTTACCTGTGGGATTTTTTTGGCTTCCTTTAAAAAATATTCCCCGAGATGATGTGCATTGGCCATGAGGTGTTCTTTTTCCATGACCTCGAGTACGGCCAAGGAAGCAGCACAGGCAAGATGGTTACCTCCGAAGGTAGTGCCCAATAAACCGTAGGAAGCTTCTATTTTTTCATGGATCAACACCCCTCCCACCGGAAAACCGTTACCCATACCTTTGGCGATGGTAATAATATCGGGTTGTATGTTATGGTGTTGGAATGCGAAGAACTTCCCACTTCGTCCATAGCCGGATTGTACCTCGTCCGCGATAAGAATCACATTGTTTTTCTTACAATGATCCGCTATTTGTTGATAGAATTCCAAGGAAGGTTCGTCCAGACCACCAACACCCTGTATCGTTTCAATAATTACGGCACAGACATCACCTTTGTTGATTTCCTTTTCAAATGCATCATTATCATCAAACGGTAAAAAGGTTACTCTTTGCTGTTTGTTTATTGGGGCATTTATTTTTTCATTATCGGTTGCGGCGACAGCGGCCGATGTTCTCCCATGAAAACTATTCTTAAAGGCGATGACCCTGGATTTACCCGTTTGGAAAGAAGCCAATTTCAAGGCATTCTCATTTGCTTCGGCCCCAGAATTACATAGAAAAAGGTTATAGTCCCCGCATTGTGAAAGCTTTCCTAGTTTGGTAGCCAACGCTATTTGTAATGGATTTTGAACGGCATTGCTGTAAAATCCGATTTTATCCAATTGGTCCTTGATTCGTTTTACATAATGTGGGTGCGAATGCCCAATGGATATTACGGCATGACCTCCATAAAAATCCAAATATTCTTGCCCTTTGTCATCGGTAACCACAATACCTTTTGCAGAAACAGGGGTTACATCATAGAGGGGGTATACATCAAATAATTTCATTGGTTATCTTTTTTAAATTCACTGATTTTATCAAAGGAAGCCACGATACCTTGGATAAGTGAAGAACTTAGCCCATGGTGTTCCATTTCGTTCAGCCCTTGAATGGTACAGCCCATAGGGGTGGTTACCTTATCTATTTCCTCCTCAGGATGATTTCCGGATGCGATCAACAATCCGGCCGCCCCATCACAGGTATGCATGGCCAGTTCTTGCGCTTCCTTGGCATCGAAGCCTAACTGAATGGCCCCTTGGGTCGTGGCGCGTATCAAACGCATCCAAAAAGCGATTCCACTGGCACAGATAACGGTGGCAGCCTGCATTTGTACTTCAGGAATTTCCATCGAATGCCCCATTCGGTTAAAAATGGCCTTGGCCAATTCAATGCGTTTCTTACCCTTCCCATTGGCGCAAATACAGGTCATTGATTTACCGACGGAGATAGCCGTATTGGGCATACTTCGGATAATATTATGGTCTTTGCCCAAAATGTTCTCCATCTTTTCAATACTGTACCCTGTAATGGTTGAAATGATGACGTGGTTCTCTGTGAGAAGGTCCTTCAGGTCCGTTAATAATTGTGCAATGTGTAAAGGCTGTACAGCAAAAATCAATATGTCCGAATTTTTAACGGCTTCCTTATTGTCGGTTGTAACCGTTACATTGCCGTATTTTTCAAAATGTTCAATATCGGTGATATTTCTTTTGGTAAGGTACATTTTGGTGGCACCGTTACTTTTCAAGATTCCCTTGGCAATGGACAATCCCAGGTTACCGGCTCCTATTATGGCTATTTTCATGAATACTATCTTTTGTATTCCCACAGGTGGGAATCTATTTAATCCTAATTAACTGTTTAAAACAGGTCTCGACTGGGCTCAACCAGACGATGATTTCTAAAATACCCCAGCTTTCAATTGCAATCCTTCACTTTCCATAAAGCCAAACATCAGGTTCATGTTCTGTACGGCTTGTCCTGATGCCCCCTTTAATAAGTTATCAATGGCAGAGGTAATCAAAAGCACATCATTGTGTTTATGCAAGTGAATATGGCATTGGTTCGTGTTCACCACTTGTTTTAGGTTGATGGGTTCCTGGGTCACTTGGGTAAATTTCGCATGGGCATAGAAGTCCTTATATAATGTAAAGGCATCTTCCAGTGTTCCCTCAAAAGGGGTATATGCCGTGGCCATTATGCCTCTGGTGAAATTGCCCCGCATGGGTAAGAACATGATCTCCCCTGGCTTTTCTTGCAAAGAGGCTATACTTTCATTGATTTCGCCCAAATGCTGATGGGTAAAGGGTTTGTACCAAGAAACATTGCCATTTCGCCAACTAAAATGGGTGGTGGCAGACGGACTAACACCAGCTCCGGTACTCCCGGTAACGGCATTAACATGTACTTGGGCCTTTAATAATTGGGCTTTGGCCAATGGCAAGAGGGCCAATTCAATAGCGGTGGCAAAGCATCCGGGATTTGCTATATATTTCGCATGGGTAATGCTTTCCTTCTTTAATTCAGGAAGACCATAAACAAATTCCTTTGTTTCGTAAACCGAATCCTTGTTCAATCTAAAATCGTTGCTAAGGTCAATAATACGGGTTTTATCCGAGAATTTGTTCCCGTCTAGGAATTTGGTCGAATTGCCATGTCCCAGGCATAGAAAAACAACATCCACATCCAAATTCACCTTACCCGTAAACTTTAAATCGGTCAACCCCAATACATCGGGGTGGGCAGTGGTTATCTCCTTATCTGCCCTAGTGGTACTGAATACGAAATCTATTTCCACCTTCGGGTGGTTCAATAGAATTCGGATCAATTCGCCACCCGTATAACCGGACCCACCGATAATACCTGCTTTAATCATTGTTGTGATTTACGTGATTGTATATTTTTCCTGCATTCGATATTATTTTGATAAAGCCCTTGGCTTCATCGGCCGTCCATCCCTTGTGCATCTCGCCATAGCTGCCAAAGGAGGCATTCATCAAATCGTGTTTGGATGAAATTCCGTTCAATCTAAATTGGAAAGGATACAGACTTACGAATACATCCCCAGAGACATTCTTTTGGGTGTCGGTAAGGAACGCTTCGATATTTCGCATAACCTCATCAAGATAATTACCCTCATGCAATAGCATGCCATAGAAATTACCTTGTTGTTCTTTTTGGAATTGCTGCCATTTACTGAGCGTGTGTTTTTCCAAAAGATGGTGTGCTTTGATAATGATAAGGGCGGCAGATGCCTCGAAACCAACCCTTCCTTTTATTCCGATAATGGTATCACCCACGTGAATATCCCGTCCGATGGCATATTTTGAAGCCATCGCTTCCAATTTTTCGATATTGGCTACAGGATGGTCCTTTTTACCATCAATGGCAACCAATTCCCCTTTTTCGAAAGTCAACGTTACCTCTGAAGGATTCTTTTCCTGTAATTGGCTGGGGTAAGCACTGTCCGGTAGGGGTAAATTTGAAGTTAGCGTTTCTTCACCGCCAACGGAAGTACCCCAGAGTCCTTTGTTAATGGAATATTTGGCTTTGTTCCAAGGATAGTCGACCCCGTTTTTCTGTAAATATTCTATTTCAAATTCCCTGGAAAGTTTATTGTCCCTAATAGGGGTGATGATCTCAATTTCTGGGGCGATGATTTGAAAGATCATGTCAAATCGTACCTGGTCGTTACCGGCACCGGTACTGCCATGGGCTATATACTTGGCGCCAATTTTCTTTGCGTAGTTCACGATCTCGATGGCCTGAACGATCCGTTCGGCACTTACCGATAAGGGGTAGGTATTGTTTTTGAGTACGTTTCCGAAAATCAAATATTTGACGACCTTTTCATAAAAAGTCTTTACGGCATTGATAGAGGTATAGGTTATTGCTCCCAACTCCAATGCTTTCGAATTGATGGTTGCGATCTCCTCGTCGGAAAATCCGCCGGTATTCACACTTACCGCATGGACTTCGAATCCTTGATCTTTTGATAAATACTTTGCACAGTAGGAAGTGTCCAAGCCTCCACTGTATGCTAAAACTAATTTTTTCATGGTCATTGGTTTTTGTCCCCTATAAAAGGTCTAATTTTTATGTTTCTTTTTTAAGAATAGCTGTTCCTTGATGCTTTTTAATCTTTGGAAGGCTTTACTGTTCACTTTTTCTTTTTTCTGAGCAGCTTGTTTTTTGGCCGGATCATATAACATACCGGTACATAAGCACATTTTTCGTTCGGTACGGGTAAGAATGTCAAAGTTTTTGCAGGTTTGGCAGCCTTTCCAGAATTGTGGGTCATCGGTAAGTTCTGAAAATGTCACAGGTTGGTAACCCAACTCGTAATTTATTTTCATAACCGCCAACCCAGTGGTTATCCCAAATATCTTTGCATCGGGGAATTTACTGGTTGAAAGTTCAAAAATGGCCTTTTTGATTTTTTTTGCCATTCCCAGATTTCGATAGTCAGGATGGACGATAAGTCCGGAATTGGCCACATATTTTTCGTGGCCCCAGACTTCGATATAGCAGAAACCTACAAATTTGCCCTTATCCAGTGCGATAACAGCATTTCCATTTTCTAATTTTTGCAGAATGTACTCTGGAGTTCTTTTGGCAATACCTGTTCCCCGAACCTTGGCCGATTCAGCAATGGTGTCACAAATAATCTCTGCGTATTTAAAATGGGATTCGTTAGCAATAACAATTTCCATTGTTACTAATGGTATTAATTAATTTGAAAAATGATTTGTTTGAAGATTTTGCGGAAATGGACTCACCTATTCCCATAATAATATACACCCTTACGGGCGGCGACGTGTGGGTGTGAAAGAACGATTTGGAGCAGATGTCCAAATAATCGTAGAAATATGTAATTCGTTCTTCATGATGATTCAAATGTACAAATTAATTTGAAACAGCAAGGTTTGGGGTTTAATTTTTGCGAAAAAGTAGTTTTTGGCCGTGATGCCTGAATAATTCGAAAATTAAAAATCCATACACAACAATATATTCAATGGCTAGGAGTCCCAAATGCTCTTTGAAATCGGTTTGTGTATAGGCATAATAACTTAGAATTACGACCATGGACCATGCTAAGGGAAACTTGTATTCGGTAAAAACAGCAAGTAAGACCATGAAAACAATATACCATGGATGAACAATGGTAGCCAAAAGATAGTAGGTGGTAAGGATATAGAGCATTGAGGAAATCAATACCGATAAATTCTGGTTTTTTCTCAGGAAGGTGGTTAGTACAACAATGGATATTGTGATGAATGGTATGATCCTTCCATACGTTTTGATCAATTCCCAGGGCTTGGCATCAAACCGCACGGCTATTTCCTTGATCAGGTTGTATAGGCCGGAATTGAATTCGAAATTTGAGAACCAGAGCCCTACAGTTTGTGAATAATTCACAATGAATTCCGAAGAGATAAACGGAATAAGGATGACTAATAGGGTCGCCATTATCACGGCATAGAATTGGAGGCTTTTTTTAAACCCGAAATGTTTCAGGAAAAGGGGTAGAAACATTAGTGGAATCAGTTTTATGGCAATGGAAAGCGCATAGATTACTGCAGCCAGTATCCATTTTTTAATGGACAACAAATAAAGTGAAGTCACAAAAAAGAAAAGCATCACCCCCTCAAAATGGAGGTTTCCCGTAAGCTCTATGATGACCAAGGGGTTCAGGAAATACCAAAAAATCAGATGGGGGGAAAGATTTAGGTTCTTGAGTAGTTTGCGTCCAAAGTAGAGTATTCCAATATCCGAAATAATGATAAGGGACCGCATTGCTATTACGGAGCCTAGAATACTTTGTCCGCCCAACCAAGTGGCCAAAGCAAAAATAAACTGATTCAAAGGTGGGTAATTGCTGAAGTGTTTTGCACTTAATTCACCCATTCCCTGATAAAGTATGTCGGCATTGGATATAAGTAAATCCTGATTTGCAATCAATGTATTGGGGACCTCCAAGTACGGGTTAATGAAATTCCGCACTAGTTCACCATCCCAAATAAAGCGGTAATAATCTTGGGAGAGGTTGGGTTCAATGAATAGGAAGATAAGTCTAAAAAGCAGCCCTACCCCCAGTAGGAACCTAAAATTCCATTTTTCAAATTGAATGAGTTTATAGCATAAGAAGAACAGCACACCACACAAAGTGATCAACTTTATAAAGTCGGTGCGTTCTAAGTGATATGCGAATGTATAATAAAAACCTAGGCTCAGTAGGGCCAACAATATCGGAATCTTATGAAGTTTCCAATACGTGAAAAGTTGGGTAGGCATTTAGTTATAAATTGGTTTAATGCAAATAACTGAAAAAAAAGAGTAATACTAAATAAGAACCGATCAATGTTGAATCTTAATCGGGATTATAATGTTATGCTCTTGAAGTAAGTGATTTGTAGAAGACAAAACCAAAACCACTAAATAACATAAAATGGAAAGGGAACAACCCGAAATCATTTAACGGAACGGCACTGTACATCCCAAAGAGGAAATATACCATCAGGGCAAACTCCAGAATCATGTTCGGCGAAAGTTTTTTGGTGAGGTATTTATTGCCTTTCCAACTATCGGTAATACTGTTCAAGTTGAATTTAGGGGTTCTTACAAACTCACTTCTCTTACCCATATGTCCTTCCAATACGGCAATGGAGTTATGCAATGAAAACCCTAGGGCAACCGAGAAAAAGGTAAAGAACAACTTAATGTAATCGACAAAATTGTCAAAGCTACTGCCTTGTATGCTTTTGTAGGTGAACCAATAACAAACGAAAAGGATGATCGTACTTACTACAAAGAAACTCAATACATCAAAGGCCCAATCCAATTCTGGGTACAATGCCTTAATGTACATGGCGGGGATACTTAATAACGATACCAGGAATACGCATAGGAACATAGAACTGTTCAACAAATGCATGACCCCATGGAATTTGGTTTTAAAGGAAATATTTTTGGCCGTAATAACTTTCCAGACCGATTTCCTGAAGTTTTCGGCACCACCTTTGTTCCAGCGGAACTGTTGTGATCGGGCGGCACTGATTACAACGGGTAATTCAGCAGGGGTTTCCACATCCTCCAGATACTTGAATTTCCAATTTTTCAGTTGGGCCCTATAACTTAAATCGAGGTCTTCCGTTAAGGTGTCCCCTTCCCAGTTTCCGGCATCCAAAATGCATTCTTTACGCCATATGCCCGCAGTGCCATTGAAATTGATAAAATGCCCTTTTGCATTCCTGCCAACTTGTTCCAAGGTAAAATGTGCATCCAGGGCAAAGGCCTGTATTCTTGTCAAAGTGGAGTAATCGCGGTTGATATGGCCCCATCGGGTCTGTACAACCCCAATTTCCTTATCCTTAAAATAAATAACGGTTTTCTTTAGCCAATCGGGATCGGGCAGAAAGTCAGCATCGAAAATGGCAATAAAATCACCTTTTGCGATCTCTAGACCTTCTTTGAGTGCCCCAGCTTTAAAGCCTTTACGGTTTTCCCTTCGAATATGTTGAATATCCAGCCCGCTTTCCTGTAATTCTTTTATTTGTTCCGAGGTAATATTGACGGAGCTGTCCGTAGAATCATCAAGAACCTGGATTTCCAACTTACTTTTGGGATATTCGATCTTTGCGATATTCTCCAATAGTCGCTCCATAACATATTCCTCATTGTAGACCGGAAGTTGAATGGTGACAAATGGAATTTCTTTCGGATCTAAGAGATTGAATTTTGGCGCTGTCTGATTTTGCCGCTTATAGCCTAGATAATTGACCAATAGGTTCAATTGTGCCAAACTGTAAAAAAATATCAATAACAGCGCAATGCTGTAAATGGTAATGATTATATAAGAGATTATAAGACCCATATTACTTGATGCTGTATTTGAAAATCCAACCAAGAATTTTTATGCCTGCAAATATACTACCTTTTACGGTACCCGAGACCTTGGAGACTCCTATTCTTTTTTTGTAACGCACTGGCACTTCGATATATGTCATTTTCCTTTTTAATGCCTTTAACTGCATCTCTACGGTCCATCCATAGGTTTTGTCTTCCATTTTCAAGGCTAGTAACTTGTCATATTTTATTGCTCTAAACGGTCCTAAGTCGGTAAATGTTGCCCTAAAGAACAATTTCATTAAGCTGGTGGCCAGCCAATTGCCGAAAACCTGTTGGGGTGTCATACTACCGGATTCCCTTAAATGCTTTACCCTGGCGCCGATTACAAAATCAATATCTTGTTCTATGATAGGTTGCACAACCTTGGTCAGTTCTTGTGGGTAATCGGAATAATCACCATCAATAAATACGATTATATCCGGTTTAATTGATTGTTGTGCCACGTATTGCATACCCCGAAGACAGGCGTAACCGTAGCCCATCTTGGTTTCGGTCAAAACCGTGGCCCCGGCTTTTTCGGCCGTTGTAGCGGTGTCATCGGTTGAATTATTGTTGACTACGATGATTTCTGAAACCGATGCCGGTATTTCGTGTATGACCTGTGCAATGGAATCAGCTTCATTATAGGCGGGGATAATAACTTTTATGTGGGTCATTATTTTAGATCGGATAGTTTGTTATCTCGACGAAAATCAATAAAACGGAACCATTCCTTGATTTTGTTTCCATTTTGATATTTTTCAGCCGAGACCAGTTTTTTGTTTTTATATTTCAGGCAGTATCCGTTCTTCTTTCCTTTATAGAGCTGGCATTTGTGGTAGATTCTTCCTTTTGTGTCATAAAACAACCACCAATTGTCCATTTGGCCATGCAAATAATTTCCTTCCTTGACTCGAATTCTGTCAGGGCGGTAAAAATACCAATACTTTTCCCTTTTATCGTATTTAAAATGACCCTGTTCTGAAATTGTGCCATTCTTATGATAGAATTTCCAGTATCCTGTTTTTTTTCCGTCAACGAGCCAACCTTCCGATTTTGGTTTACCGGATTTATAGAAATCCTTGTAATATTTCGGTGGGTTATTGTTTGTTGCCGGAATAATGAAGGCAAAAAATAATGCTATCAGTAAGCTATGGGGCATTTCTACTTCCTATTGACCAATTCCATCAAATCGGGATCATTGCCCAATAAGATTTCTGTTGGATTTATCCGGCCTTGTTCAGGGCCATTTTCCAATTTCAATACCCCTCTAGGGCAAACAGCGGAACAAACACCACAACCCACACAACTGGAGCGAACGATGTTCTCCCCTTTTTGGGCATAGGCCCTTACATCGATACCCTGTTCGCAATAGGTTGAACAGTTGCCACATGAAATACATTGTCCACCATTGGTGGTTATTCTGAATCTTGATTTAAACCGCTGGACAAATCCCAAATAGGCTGCTAAAGGGCATCCAAAACGGCACCAAACACGATTCCCGAATATGGGATAGAAGCCCGTACCGATAACACCCGCAAATACCGCACCTATCAAAAAGCTATAGGTATCCATGATACTTTGAACTTTTATGCCTAGTACCGTGCCTGTTTCGGCAAAAAATCCATAAAGCGTAAAACCTGTCATCACCAAGGCAAACAGTAAGACCCCATGGATCAACCAGCGTTCAACTTTCCATGAAAAGAGCGATTTACTTGAATGTTGCCTATAGGGGTCCCCTAAGGTTTCGGCCAATCCTCCGCAACCACAAACCCAGGAACAATACCAACGTTTGCCAAAGAAATAGACCATTACCGGAACAATGACGACAGTCAAGACAATTCCCCAAACAAGTATGAATAGGCCAATGCCACCACTATTGAGCAATGATTTTAGATTCCATTGGAAAAAGAAATCATAATCCAACGGAAAGGCGTTCTTAAAATCATAATAGGGCATTTGAAGGCGTACCATGATTTCAGGAATTAAAAAGGCAAATACGATCTGGAAGAACAATACCGACGTTGTCCTGACCATTTGGTACATATTATGGCGGTATTTTATATACATACGCACGGCCATCACAACCATAACCACACAATACATGAATCCGTAAACAAACCATTGTCCGGCAAGGTTTCCACTGAGTGATTGACTGATAGGGTCTACCAAATAAGTCCAATTCACGGCATATTCCGAACGGAAATAGAGTATAAGGTAGAAGGAGACCAGGAAGATAAAGACCATCCAGGCTATCCAACCCCTATTTGTGGCATTTTCATGATAAATACCGTTGTTCTTTATGCCTTTCTTACCCAATAGAACCACATTGGGGAGAATGAACATCAGCGCACCGATAATGCCAAGGCCAAAAGTCAAAAACCACATCAAACCTTTGTTCTCCACAATGAAACCACTCCCGGAAATCTTGCCGAGTTCTGCTGCCATGTCATGTGGCTTGGTATAGATAATCTTTTTGTATTCCTTGTTTTTACGATGTTGCGCATTGGCCGCATCAAGGGCATGGGTGACTTTTGGTGCAAACGAAAACATGCCCTCAAAATTTTGACCGACTACGTTTTCTTGTATATCCGAAATGAACAAGTCACTTTTGATTCCTTTTTGACCGACAAAATCCCCAAACTGTTTTGGGGATAGGCTGTAGGTGCCAACAACAGGTAAAGCGGCAAAAATTGTCAGACCCATCAAGAATATGATAAGGCCTATGTTTTTTATTATTTTCATCGGGTCTTAGGCTATTTTAAAAATTCGTTTCCAACTTTTCTTTTTGGGGGTTATGCTGGTTCCCATTTCAGTATTGAATTTGGCAACGATATCAGTCTCGTATTGAGCATAGAATTCAGGGTCGAAATTAGCGTCCTTTAAATATTCCATCACATATTCCACATTTCGTTCTTCGGTAAGCCATCGGTCAAAAATTTCATGCCGCATACGTATTCCGAAGGTATTGATCCCTAAGAATTTATTCGTGTCGGAATGATAGGCGACGGTAATACAAATCTTTTCTTTCGGATGTCGCCAGTGAAAGTGTTTTTCAGAATCCTTCTTTGTCCTTTCGCTGAATACCCAACCGTAGGTTTGATATTCCACATCCAAAAATTTGGCCGAATTGAACCAGTGGCCCGGTTTATATTCGGTTTTGTTGCCACAGATGGTCTGGGCTACGGTCTCACCCATCATACGTCCTGTATACCAAACAGCCTCAATAGGTCTACGGTTCCCGATAGCTTCGTGTTGTTCGGCGCAGTCCCCAATGGCATAGATGTCAGTGATGTTGGTTTCAAGCAGGCGATTGACCTTTACACCCCGACCAATTTCAATTCCACTGTCTTTTAAAAAATCAATATTTGGTGATACACCGGCGGTAAGTCCGACAAATTCACATTCAATAACATCGCCTTTATCGGTTTTTATAGCTTTGACCCTGCCGTGTTCATCTGGAAGGATTTCGGTCAAATTGGTAGCCAATCTTAGATCGATATGATGTTCTAGTATATGTTCATTGATCATTTGTGATTCCCCGGAAGGAAGGACACCATTCCAAAAACTGTTTTCCCTAACCAGAAATGTTACGGGAATATTCCTAGAGCGAAGCATTTCGGCAAGTTCAATACCGATTAATCCACCACCAACGATGACAGCCCTTTTGCAGGTTTTATTATTGGGGGCATATTTTTCAACACCGTCCAGATCCTGTTTGGAGTATAAACCCTGTACCCCTTTTGAATCTTGACCCGGCCATCCAAATTTATTGGGTTTGGACCCCGTGGCAATAATCAATCTGTCATAACGAATGTCCGCACCGTCTTTTAAGCGTAGTGTTTTTTCTTTATGGTCAATGCCCTCGACATAGGCATTTACGAGATCGATCCTATTCTTTTTCCAGAACCAATCTTCATAAGGCTGAGTATGTTCGAATTTCATGTGGCCCATGTAAACGTACATCAGTGCGGTTCGAGAAAAGAAGAAATCCGTTTCGGCAGAGATGATACTTATACGCTTGTCGGATAGCTTTCTAATGTGTCTGGCCGCTGTAACCCCGGAGATGCCATTACCTATGATAACGATGTGTTCCATATGATTTTTGATGGTTGTTTGGTTTTAAGTCGTAACTAAATATAGGAACTTAATCCATATTCCGATATTTTATGTTTTTAATTGATTTCCAGTCAATTTAAGCAACCCTGTATTTTCACGATCAAAGCACGTATCATTAATTATAGTATATTTAAAAACTTAATGTAAGCGGAATGAGGCAATTGGGGTTATTGATTTTTTGTTTGTTGCAGTTTTCCTGTACTAGCCAGGTCAAGGAAAAAATAAATGGGGTCAGTTTTGTCGCTTCACGGGAGAAAGTGGGGCAACAGCATGTTGATGAGATCCTGAATATCAATGCCAATCATGCTGCGGTTATGCCTTTTGGATTTATACGTGAAATTAATTCACCTGATATTATTTTCGATACCGAACGACAATGGTTCGGAGAAACCAAAAGTGGGGCCAAACAGTATATTCGAATGTTGCATAAAAATGGTGTTCAGGTAATGCTAAAGCCACAAATCTGGATTTGGAGGGGGGAATTTACAGGGACTTTGAAGATGCAAACCGAAGAAGATTGGCAAGTCTTGGAAGCATCCTATGAAAAATTCATCCTGGCCTATGCCCATTTGGCCCATGAAACCCAAACCGCTATTTTTTGTGTTGGTACGGAGTTGGGTCAATTTGTAAAAAATAGACCTGTATTTTGGAAAAATTTGATTGGAAAAATCAGGGAAGTGTACAAGGGTAAGCTGACGTACGCCGCGAACTGGGATGAATATCCTGGGACTCCATTTTGGGAATATGTCGATTTTATCGGTATTGACGCATATTTTCCGCTATCTGAAGAACGTACCCCTACTGTTACGCAATTGAAAAATGGGTGGAAAAAGCATAAGGAAAGGATGATGCACTTGTCCAAGGAAAAAGGCAAGCCCATATTATTTACCGAATATGGTTACCGAAGTATGGATTATACAGCCAAGAAGCCATGGCTGGTAGACCGAAGTGTTCAAAACGTAAACCTCGATGGTCAGGTGAATGCCAAAAAGGCCATTTTTGAGGAGTTCTGGGGCGAGGAATGGTTTGCGGGGGGTTATGTCTGGAAATGGTTCATTAATCATGATAAGGCCGGGGGCGGTAAGGATAACCGGTTTACCCCCCAGAATAAGCCTGCCCAATTGGTCATAAGCGATTTTTATAAATTGTATTGATTATTGGCATTAAGCCCATGACATGACTGACTGATAAGGTTTGTTTTGATCATTTTTTTCAGAATACAGGAATGATCATATTATTAATTGGTCAACTTGGGTTTTGTATTTGCATTTGGCAAGTATTTTTGATAAACTTTGCGTAAACATTGATCCGCGTGACGTTTATAAAAAATTTAGCAGTATCATTATTGGTATTGACCTCTATTGAAAGTGTATTTTCCCAAAAAAACTTAGAAACCGTCGTTGCCAAGAATGGAGATGGAATTCTCTCGATTTTACGAAACGAGGGCATCGATATCGCTAAGTACTACGAACAGTTTCTTGAATTGAACGAAGCTAAATTGAGTAACGGTAGCCGTTTGGCCATTGGTGAAACGTATGTAATACCACATGCCCCCGATTCTTTTAAGAACAGGGGGGTATTGGTACAAATAGGCAATGGCGGGGAAAGACCGATTTTTGATGAAGAGCTGGCCACTTTAAGACGTAAAGACAGTTCCTTGATCAATACGGTATATTATTTGATAGAACATGATGGGGTAGGTACTAGGGTACAAAGTGCCCCCAAGGATGGTATTGCTGTGAACATGGCAAGGAGGTTGCTCCAAAGTGGGGCAAGGGTGTATCTGTTAACCAGTGAGGCGAAGGATTCTTTGGGGTTGATAGACTATGTTGGGGAGATAAACAAAAAATACCTGAAACATAATGGGGATTATCAAAGGCTAGTGGTGATGAATGTCGACGAAGTGAATCCAAAAACAAAAACCGATGTAATGGTCTACCATTATGCGGAGAGTGAGGAAAGTAAAAGATTTGCTGCCAACATATTGAAGGTTTTTGGTGGGAATGTTGTAAAACAAGGGTCACTGGAAGATTATTCCAAGGTCTTTACAGATTTTAAAAGCATAGCATTCGCAAAGAATATTTTACCGCCTATTACCTTTATAAATATGGGTTCAGAACCTGCTGATGACCAAAAAACCATGAAGGTGACCGCCAATAGGGAAAATATAGCCAACCTAATTACCAATGGAATTTTATCGGATTATTCCAATACGGAATTTGAGGAAAATTAGTAGAAAGGTGAAAGTGAAAATTAATAATTACATATTTCCAATAGTGTTTTTCATGGCTATTATAGCCACTGGACAGGATGCCTATATCGCTGTAAAGGCGGAAAAGGGTGATGGGGTATATTCCCTTCTGCGGAAACAGGGGGTCGACCCATACGAGACTTTTGATGATTTTATTGCTTTAAACTCTGAAAACCTTCGTGATAGTATCCATTTATACGAGGGAAGAACCTACTTTTTGCCCAGTGTCGATTCAACATCCACAACAAAAGCCGATAAAGTTGTAGCGCCAAAATTGGAAGATAGGCTTTCCTATCCCTTATTCGGGGAGGGGTATTCCGACGTCGCCATAAAAAGTACCCGCTTAAAAGGGGCTGTTTATTATTTGATATCAGGGCATGGAGGGCCAGATCCGGGGGCAATGACAAAATATGGGAACACTTATATTTCAGAAGATGAATACGCCTATGATTTAACCTTGCGGTTGGCTAAGGAACTTATGGCCCACAGCGCTTTGGTCTATGTCATCATACAGGACAAGGATGACGGTATACGCGATGAACGGATATTGGAAATGGATAGGGATGAGGTCGCCTTTCCGGACAAGACGATACCATTGAATCAAACTGCCCGGTTAAAACAGCGGGTTGAAATTGTGAATGACCTTCATAAAAAACATAGGGGGCAATTTCAACGACTCATAGTGACCCATGTAGACAGTCGTAGCAAAGGGCAGAATATCGATGTTTTTTTCTACCATCATGCAAAAAGCAAGAATGGAAAGAAATTGGCCGAAAGTATACACAATACATTTAAGGAGAAATATAGAAAATACCAACCCAATCGTACTTATACAGGTACTTTTCAAGACCGGACCTCGCTTTACCTTGTAAAGAAAACCCATCCGGCAATGACTTTCATCGAGATTGGGAATATCAAAAACGATAAAGACCAGAAAAGGATATTGGAGCCCGATAATCGTCAAGCCTTGGCCAAATGGATCTCTGAAGGTGTTATTTTGGATTTTGAGAGCGGGGAAATCGGACCGATTCGCTAGAGGGCTATCTTTCGTTTATAATAATCATATAACTGTTCCGGACCTGCGCCTAAATAGTTCTTAAGGTGTATTATCCCAAAATGATATTGCAGCCTTATAACACCATGTTTTCTGTACTTTCTGGCAGAGGTTTGAACGTGGTGGGGAATTATCCTAAAACCGGTTCTCTGGTATAAACGACCAATGAACTCATTGTCTTCAAAAACGATATAATCCTCATTGAAGCCTTTGGTTTTAGTAAAAAGTTCTTTGGTGACAAATAGCGATTGGTCACCCCCCCTACAGATTTTATGGTTGTATCTGGTGAGCCAGGCAAAGAAACGCAACACCCAATGGCCACTGTCAAAACGCATTTGAAAACACCCGGATTCATGGTCTTTTGAAGTTGCGGAGAGAATGTGTTGGTCAAAATCCTTTGGGGGAAATGTATCGGCGTGTAAAAAATAGAGGATTACGCCCTTTGCGTGTTTGGCCCCTTCATTCATTTGTTTGGCTCTCCCTTTTCCGGTTTGGAGCACTGTTGCCCCTGCATTTTTTGCAATTTGAACGGTGTTGTCGTGGCTGCCACCATCAACAACGATTATTTCGGCGATATGGTTGGCGTTACTGTTTTCCTTTAGATAACCAATGAGTTTCCCGATTTGTTCTTCCTCATTGAGTACGGGGATAATAATGCTGATGGTTGGGGTATTATCGCTTTTCATTCAAACTCCAGTCATACGTTAAATAATCAATTTCCGCATTTTGTGAAATCTCAATATCCACATATTTGTTCAGGTAGTCGATCAGTGGACTTTTTGTTGTAAAGTCGTCTCCATACCATTTGAATATTTTTGATAAGGCAACCGTATTTTGTGAGATTTTATTCTTTGTGGGGTCGTTTATAAAATCGAAAGTTGCCTTTTTAAGCTGCTCTTCCAATTCATTGGCGGAATAGGCGCTGTTCAATAGTTTGGGACAGGAATAGGATGCGCAATTAATGGCAAAATGAATCCGTGGTTCGTCCATTTTTCGAAGAATATCGTGCTCTATTTCCCCTAGGGAAAAGCTGTCTACCCCAATCTTCAGGCGGTCTTTGCCCCAAGGCCTGAAAATATCCTTTATACTCTCCAAAGGGTAATTATCGACTATCAACTGAACCGTCCCTGCATTGTATAGGTTTATGTAATAGGCCAATTGCTCTTCTTTGGGTGCGGAATTGGCAATGGGGTTTTGGGATAGGTATTCGAGATAGCTCCTTAATTGGTCCCTATCGGCAACAAAACCTTTGTAGTCGACATTCCCTTTTTCATCCACATGCTTTTTCAACAAAATGTCCCATGGGGTATGGTCAACTGTTTCAACACTACCTTCCAAGGTGGCACGGGATGGCTTCTGGCCAAAACAATTCAGTAATAGGAAAAATGGCAGTGTTATGCCCAAGATGTATTTAAGTTTGATCATCATCCGATTTTAGGAATATATATATCCTTTAGTTTCATTTCATGATCAAACCTTACATAAATCAACAACAACCACCGCCATTGTAATGCCAAGTGCTTTCGCTGATATGAATGGGCGCGCCGGTTTTTGCCAATGCAGCTGCGGTTTTGTCACAAATGGCCAAAGGTTGGTTTTGAAGTAAAACGTGTCCGGCATTATCATCAAAATACGCCTCGTCACCATAATAGATAGCGGTTTTCCCCGTAAAAATACAAGGTCCATCCTTAGGCATGGGGTCTTTTATTGCGGCAATTTCAATAGATTCAATAAATATCAGTTCGTCGGTGGGATAGTGGTTGGGCGATAATACCCGATATGATTTCCGCGCCCTGACCTCAATAGTCCCAAAACCTGCATCGGTTAAGGCCTTGATATAATCTTTCATGGGAATACTTCCGCTTAAGCAAAGTGCCCGGAGTCTATCGTCATTGCGCAATGCCTCGTTCATGGGCTGTTCACAGATAGGATCGCTCATGACCAATCGACCGTGTGGTTTAAGAACCCGGTACATTTCGCCAATGGCTTTTTTTAGGTCTTCGGCCTTAAAGATGTTGAAAAGACAGTTTTGGGCCGCAATATCAATACTTTCATCTGCAATGGGCAGGTTTAAGGCATCGCCTTTGACAAGGTTGATATAGTCACTTTTAAACCAATCGTTTTCTTCTTCGGCTATCTTAAAATTCTTTCTGGAAGCCTCGAGCATTTCATCGACCACATCCACACCCGTAACACCGCCTTTTTGGCGTGAGAAATAGGAGAATTGCAAAAGTTCCATACCGCCACCAACACCTACATACAAAACCTTTGGGTTGTTTACTAAATCCTGGGCCGAAACCGTACTCCCACATCCATAGTTCATTTCCTGCATAATTTTGGGAATAGACAACCCAGGGAACTGCCAAATAGGATTTGTGGTACAGCATAGTCCTACATCCGGAGTTAGGGCAGCTTCTTTGTACAAGTCGTTCGTGGCTTCTAAATAGCTCATAGTTCTTTTATTAGTTCTGTGAAAAGTTTGATCATTTTGGGCTCCGTGTCGTTTGCGATCTTTATGATTTCCTGAATATCGACGGGTTCAAGGTTGTCAGGGTCGCACTCATCGGTCAATACGGACACGGCAACCATGGGCAATCGTAAATGGTTGGCGACGATTACTTCGGGTACAGTGCTCATGCCCACTGCATCGGCGCCGAGGATTTTCAACATCCTGTATTCTGCCTTAGTTTCCAATTGTGGACCTACGACTGCTGCGTATACCCCTTTCTGTAAGCGTATATTCTCTCGTTTGGCAATTGCCTTGAGTTTGTTGCGCATGATAGGGTCATAGGGCTCGCTCATATCCACAAAACGATCTCCGAATTCATCGACATTACTGAAAGCCAACGGTGATCCCCCCTGAAGGTTTATATGGTCCTCGATCAACATAATATCGCCTTTTTTGAAATCGAGGTTAATGGCTCCTGCGGCGTTCGAGACGAATAACTTTTTAATTCCAAGCCTGTGCATAATCCGGATGGGATAGGTGACATCCACAAAATCATAACCTTCATATAAATGGAAACGACCTTCCATAACAACAGCTTTCTTACCCTCTATGGTGCCATAGATCAGTTTGCCTGAATGAAATTCGACCGTTGCCAAGGGAAAAAATGGTATGTGGTTGTAATGCGCTATAATGGGGTCTTCAATGGCATCGACCAATTGGCCCAAGCCTGTTCCCAAAACAATGCCGATTTCAGGGTTGTCAAAACCCTTTTCTTTTAAATACTCAGTGGATTCTTGTAGTTCTTGCTCAGATAATCTCATATATTCTTCAAATAAGTTTGAAAAGCTTTTATTGGTAAAACGTCTTCATAAAGGTCAATATCATTCTTGGTTTCCAAATGGAACACTTTTTTGCCTGTTAAGTCATTCATGGTATCCTCAAGCACTTTGTTTTTTCCCCATGCCTTATTTTTAAAGACGGCATCGGTATAGGATTTCATTCCCAATAGATAATATCCGCCATCCAAGGCAGGTCCTATCACAAAGTCATTTTCATTAAGGGCGTTGAAGGCTTTTTGTATATCGGTACCCTCCAAATCATACATGTCGCTACCGATAATTATGATTTTTTCAAATCCGTTTTCAAAACCTGCCCGAAAAGCATTCGCCATCCGTTCCCCTAAATCGGTTCCCACTTGCAATCGTTTATCAAAAATAAGATTATCCCAAGAATCATCCTCCCAAATCCCTTCCGAATAATACACGTGTTTGTGTACATGCAGATCTTTGGTTATGTCCGCGGTATGCCTAAGTAGATACTTGTATATATCCAAGGCCACTTGGTCCCCGACCTTTGCCGCCAATCGTGTTTTGCATTTTCCCAAAACAGGATTTCTGGTGAATATGAGTAATAGTTCCCTGGAATTGACCAAATGGAAATGAATGGCCAAAGCGTCTTTTTTTTCAGTATTTTGTTGAATTAAACCCATGCATTTTGGATTGACTTATTCATAAATTTTCTCTCCTTTTTCCAATAACCTGCCCCATAATCTATTATAGGCGTGTACTTTTTCCGTTTCATTGCCTTCCGTATCAAAAACCGGATACCCTAAATTCTTCCATTTAAATATACCACCATACAGGTTTTGGATATTGGTATAGCCCATTTCCTGGAGTCTTTCGCCAATATCCTCTGACCTAACCCCTATAGAACAGTAAACGACAATCGGGGTGTTAAGGTTGGGAATGGCGTTTTGTAGGTGTTGTGCGTCAAATTGGTCATAACCCACCCAAAGCGCCTGTTCCAAATGACTTATTTTAAACTCTTCCAATTTTCGGGTGTCGAGGAAAACCAGACTGTCCTTGGCAACGGCTTCGGACACCTGTATGTAAGGCACTGTCCCATTATTGAAAACCCTCAGGGTCCTGTCCATTTTTTTTTGGGCGACCATTGATGCCACACAAGAAAAGAATATACTAATGAAGGATATGGTTTTCATACAATGTAAAATGTTAAAAGTAAAGGTACTATATTATGGGATTTTGTTATCTTAACCTAATCAATAAAAATACCATTATGGTTTATAGATCACTTGCAATTATTTTTGTTTTAACCGTTCTGGTTGGGTGTAAGCAAAAAAAACAAAACGCACCAAATGTTATGGTTAGTGGTAAGACGGAACATTACCAAGAGCCTTACAGGCCCCAATATCATTTTTCCCCAAAAGAAAAATGGATGAACGACCCCAACGGTATGGTATATTATAAAGGGGTTTATCACCTGTTCTATCAATTTTATCCCGAGGATATTGTTTGGGGTCCGATGCATTGGGGGCATGCTGTCAGTGAGGATCTTTTGCATTGGGAACATAAACCCATAGCACTATATCCCGATGAACACGGATTGATATTTTCTGGGAGTGCCGTTGTTGATGAAAATAATAGTTCAGGATTCGGTACTGAGGAGAACCCTCCGCTCGTGGCAATTTACACCTATCATCTAATGGAAGGCGAAAAGGCTGGTAGGAAAGATTTTCAAACACAAGGAATCGCTTATAGCCTTGATAATGGTGACACATGGACCAAGTATGCGGGTAATCCGGTCATTGGGAATGAGGGAATCAAGGATTTTCGGGATCCTAAGGTCATGTGGCACAAGGAATCGGAAAAATGGATACTCACGTTGGTAGCCGGTGATCATGCCAGATTTTATAGCTCTGAAAACCTCAAGGAATGGACGCTTTTAAGTGGATTTGGAAAGGATAAAGGTGCGCATGGCGGTGTTTGGGAGTGTCCAGACCTAATACCAATGACGGTCGAAGGGACTGATGAGGAAAAGTGGGTTTTGTTGATCAGTATAAATCCAGGGGCCCCCAACGGGGGTAGCGGTACCCAATATTTTGTGGGTGATTTTGATGGGAACACGTTTACCACAGATCAAACGGAAACGAAATGGATTGATTTAGGTACGGATAATTATGCAGGGGTAACCTACAATAATGCTCCGGAAACCAATCCAATTTTTATTGGGTGGATGAGTAATTGGACTTATGCCAGGGATACGCCAACTGAAAAATGGCGTAGCGCAATGACGATGCCCAGAAAATTAATGTTGAATAAAACGGAAGGGGATTATCAACTGTTCAATTATCCTATTGATGGTGTTGATAAAATCATATCCGAAAAGGAAGGTATCGATGTTGGCATAGCCGCCAATGCAACGGAAACCATGTCATTTAAAAACCTCAACCAGTCGGAAATCAGGTTCACGACCAGTTCAAGGGATTTTCAATTGAAGTTAAGTAATAGCGCCAAGGATGAATTGGTATTGACCATAATGGGAGAGGATAAAACCTTTATTCTTGATAGGTCTAGATCGGGAAAAGTCGATTTTCAGGAAGATTTCGGAAAGGGCGTTCAGCAAATGCCCTTGCCCCTTTTGCCTGAAGGGGAATATGAGGTTCGTATGCTGGTCGATTGGTCGTCTATTGAAATATTCATCAACGGAGGGCAGTATGTGATGACTTCCCAGATATTTCCCAATGGAAATTATACAGATCTAACCATTAAGAATCTATCGGGGGATAAACTTCAATGTAATGATTTTCAAGTGAATGAAATAAAAAGCGTTTGGGAGTGATCCCTAAAAAAATGTTGGTATTATATAAAAAAAGCGTTCGGGAAATCGAACGCTTTTTTGTGGTGCCGCGGCTGTGCGAAGTCTGTGACTTCGTACCCGACCCTTCGGGGGAACCAGGGGCAAATTATTTTTTCAGGATCAGGTCATCCAATATTTCGGGGTTTTCAATGACTTTCT
>NZ_QGGQ01000001.1:860132-1033297 GCF_003148665.1 Maribacter polysiphoniae
ATCGAACCAGGGACACATGGATTTTCAGTCCATTGCTCTACCAACTGAGCTAAGGCACCATCTCTTTTAAGAGGGTGCAAATATAATTTCAAATTTAGGATATACAAACAAAAATGAAAAAAAAGGTGATTGTTTTTTTTCAATTGCAGATCTTTGTGTCATGAATCTGATAATTGATGCCGGTAATAGCTTTGTGAAATTGGCTGTTTTTGATAACGGCTCATTGGTTTATGATGTAAGTGTGAAGCTTGTTGATTTCGTTGAAAGTGCAAAGGCTATCTATCATAAATATCCACAAATAGAATGGACCATGGTGTCCTCAGTGGTTTTTTTGGATAAAAAGGATGTTGAGGCTTTAGCCGTTTTTTCAAAAGTCCATGTGCTCGATCATAAAACCAAAACGCCATTTAAGAACCAATACGGTACTCCGGACACTTTAGGGGTAGATCGTATAGCCTTGGCTACTGCGGCGTTTTACCACATGCCACATAAGAATGTTTTGGTGATTGATGCCGGTAGCTGTATTACCTACGATATTCTTAACCATAAAGGGGAATATTTGGGCGGTGCCATTTCCCCGGGTTTGGGGATGCGGTATAAGGCGCTGAACCAACAGACTTCAAAATTGCCCTTATTGAC
The DNA here is from genome assembly GCF_003148665.1 of Maribacter polysiphoniae. GTDB lineage: Bacteria > Bacteroidota > Bacteroidia > Flavobacteriales > Flavobacteriaceae > Maribacter_A > Maribacter_A polysiphoniae. The sequence goes on from NZ_QGGQ01000001.1 coordinate 860,772, forward strand.
CCCAAAAGCTCCCGGGGATTTGGTAGGGAACACCACCGAATCTAGCATCCATAGTGGGGTGGTGAATGGTATTTGTGCCGAATTGGATGGGGTTATTGATCAATATAAACTTAAATTTGAAGATTTAACAGTCATTTTAACAGGAGGGGATGCCCAATTTTTGTCTAAACGATTAAAAAATACCATATTTGCCCTTTCCAATTTTCTACTAGAAGGTTTAAATAATTTGCTAGACTACAATAAGCGCTAAATGATCAAAAAAATTGTAATTGCAATAGTATGCATTGCGTCGACCGGACTGTATGCTCAAAATGGTTCAGTTTCTCCTTACTCTTATTTTGGTATCGGCGATATACAATCCAAAGGAACTATTGAAAACCAAATGATGGGAGGAATCGGAATGTTTGCCGACAGTATCCACCTAAACCTTAAGAATCCTGCCGCCTATAGTGGTCTGGGTATTAAATATGGGGAGGATTTTGGAAATACAACCTACACCGTCGGATTGTCCCATAATAGGCTGAGTTTTGCAAACAACATTGAAAGTCAGAGCAATTCCGTGACCAATCTGGAATATATTGCCGTAGGTATGGCTCTTAAAAAAGGCTTGGGTATTGGTTTTGGGATCATGCCCTATTCCTCTGTGGGATACGATATGCTATCGGAAAGCACCAATGGTAATGATGATAGGGTATTGAACCGCTACTATGGTGATGGGGGATTGAATAAAGTATATTTTTCCATTGGCTATGAATTTATGGATGACCTGAGCGTTGGGGTTACGGCCAATTTCAATTTCGGTACGCTAGAGAACAATCGTGTACAGACCGTTGAGGATGTGCAGTACGGTACCTTGGACAAACGAAGTTCCAAGGTTAACGGAATGGATTTTAATTATGCGCTGAATTATACCCCGTCTTTTAAGGATAAATACAGGTTGTTCGCATCGGTTAGGGTAAATACACAAGCGAATCTCACCTCCAAAAACACCAAGGAAATAGGGTCCTTTGCTGTAAATTCTGGCGCGAACATCGAAGTGGTTGATGTAAATTTGGACGCTTTAAACCTTAGGCACACTGAATTAAAGGTGCCAACGACAACCACCTTGGGGCTGGGTTTTGGAGAAGATAGGAAATGGTTTGTTGGTGGGGAGTACAGTTTTCAAGGAATGGGTTCTTTTACAAATGATTTTGTTGATGCCCCTAATTTGAGGTATCAGGATGCCAGTTCATTTGCTTTCGGAGGGTTCTATATCCCTGATTATTCGGCCTTCTCGGGCTATTTTAAAAGAATGACATATAGGGCGGGTTTACGTTTTGATAAAACAGGAATGCTCTTAAAAGAACATGAAATAAATAACTTTGGCATAACTTTTGGGTTTGGGTTACCAATGCGCGGAAGTTTTTCTAATCTTAACCTTGGTTTTGAGGTGGGTAGAAAAGGGACTAAATATGATAATTTGATAGAAGAAAATTACTTTAAAGTCAATGTAGGACTATCTTTGAACGATATTTGGTTCCGTAAGCGAAGAATAAATTAAGAAAAATTTGTACATTAACCACTAAAATTAATAATATGAAAACGAAACTTTACTTCACAGCGATGATGCTTTTAGGATGCGTTGGAGTAAGTAGCGCACAGGCACAGAATCAGGAGTGCATGACTAATTTGTCTATTTACGTTGAACACGCGAAAGTCAAGAATTATGAGGCTGCTTATACACCATGGAAAATGGTTTATGAAAATTGTCCGGATATCAACTGGGCCAATTTCGCCTACGGGGAAAGAATCTTGAAAGATCGTATAAAAAAATCAACAGGCGCCGATAAAGACGCCAATATCCAGGAATTATTGACGCTGTATGACAACAGTATGAAGTATTTCCCTAAAAAGGCTTCGTTAGCTCCTGTTATTATCGATAAGGTTTTGTTGAAATATGATAATAAAATGATTGGTGATGAGGAGATTTATAGCCAATTGAGTAAAGCTTTCCATGAGGACAAGCCTAACTTTAAAAACCCAAAGGCGCTTTATCTTTATTTCTCCAGTTTGGTTGATTTGCACAAGGCGGGTAGTAAAGACCTTCAGGAGGTTTTCGATGTTTACGATGATGTAACCGAAAAAATCGAGGATGAGAACGTTAAATTAACCGATAGGATATCAGCGTTACTTCCCAAAGAGGAGGCCGGTACCTTAACAAGTAAAGAGAAAAAGCAATTAAAGGCAGCTACTACCAATTCAGAGTCATTTGGTAAGATCGAAGGTAGTATAGATTCCAAATTAGGTGATTTGGCCGATTGTGGCAACTTGATTCCTTTATATCAAAAAAGTTTCGAAGAGAAGAAAAACGATATCAACTGGGTAAAAAGGGCTGTGGGTAGAATGTTCAACAAAGAATGTACTGATGACCCTATGTTCAAAAAGTTATTTGAAGCCCAAATGGCACTTGATCCATCTGCCGATGCCTATGTGTACGGAGGTAACCTTAAGCTTAAGGCTGGTGACCGTAACGGTGCGGTAGCCGATTTCAACAAAGCCTTGGATTTAGAAACCAATGCTAGAAAAAAATCGAACATTGCCTATAAAGTGGCCACGGTTTTTAGAAGAAGTAGTAAGTCTACGGCTAGGAGTTATGCCCAAAAGGCAATTGATGCCAATCCTTCAAACGGTAGGGCGTATTTGTTGATTGCCAACTTGTATGCAACTAGTGCCAATGATTGTGGTTCAACGCCATTCGAGAAAAGAGCGATTTACTGGAGAGCGGCGGAAATGGCAAGAAAAGCAGGAAGAGTGGATCCTTCACTTAGTGGAAGGGCTAACCAGTCTGCAGCTAGTTACTCTGCAAAGGCACCTTCAAAAACAGATATCTTCAACTCTGGAATGGCTGGTAAAACGGTTACCTTCAAGTGTTGGGTAGGTGGTAGTGTAAAAGTTCCTAATTTGTAAGATGAAACAATCTTTTGGATTTTTCTTAAAGAGCATTGCCCTGGGTTTTTCCGGGGCAATGCTTTTTTTTTCCTGTGCGGATAACTATAAGAGGGTGGGGGAAGAAGCCTTGCCGTTGGTATTCCCACAAGGTGTCGCAGAAAATTTTTCCTTTAGATATTCCGAATCGAATAATGTGATGGGCAATGAGGATATTGACACCACTAGGGTGATATCGGTGTTGTCGGGGCCTATTACCGAGAATTATGAAAATCTGGAATTTCCTTATCGCACGTTCCCAAAAGGGATTGTAGTGGACATTTATGATGAGGATAAGAACAAAAATAAAATAACCGCGGATTATTGTATTCGGTATTCTTCCACAGGATTGATAGATTTGCGTGGTAATGTTGTTTTGGAGACCCATGACGGAAAGAAGTTGGAAACGCCACAATTGTATTACGACCAATCCAACGAGTGGGCGTTTACACAGCATAAATTTAAATATACAAACCCTGAGGAAGGCACGGTAATGGACGGTGAGGGTATGGATTTCAATAAAGACTTCAGTTTTTTAAATGCACATAAAACCTATGGTCTAATGACTATAAAAGAAGAAATCAATGATTAAGATATTAAAATATACAGAGTATTTATATTTGGTAGTAGCCATTTTCTCGATTTACAGAATAGTTACGGATTGGAATGTGAACCGTGAAGGCACCTATTTGTTTATGTTCTTTGCTATTGTGTCTATCGGAATGTTCTTCTTTCGAAGAAATTATCGTAAAAAGTTCGAGCAACGGAAAAAAGATAACCAACTTTAAAAATGGAGACATCCATTGTAATCATACTTCTTTCTTTGGTGTTTTCAGCCTTTTTTTCGGGCATGGAAATCGCCTTTATTTCGGCGAATAAAATCCATATTGAGATAGAAAAGAAGCAAGATAATTTTTTGGCCAAGGTGCTCTCACGTCTAACGAAAAGGCCTTCCAAATTTATTGCAACCATGCTCATCGGTAACAATATTGCACTGGTGGTGTACGGGATGTTCATGGGGGAATTGCTTATGAATTGGTTTTTGGGCATGTTGCCTGTCAACAATAGCTTTTTACAGCTTATATTGACTGATTTCAGCCTGCTTACCCAAACCATCATATCAACCCTTATCATATTGGTTACTGCGGAATTCTTGCCGAAGGTCCTGTTCCAGATCTATGCGAACAACCTTTTAAAGGTGCTGGCGGTGCCTGCCTATTTTTTTTATGTGCTGTTTTCCATTATTTCCGAGTTTATTATCAAGGTGTCCGATTTTATATTGAAAACCTTCTTTAAGACCGAAGGGGATGAGACCCAACTTGCGTTCAGTAAGGTAGAACTTGGGGATTATATCAGCGAGCAAATGGGAACTGTTGAGGAAGAGGATGAGGTAGACTCCGAAATACAGATTTTTCAAAATGCCTTGGAGTTTACTTTGGTCAAAGCGCGGGAGGTAATGGTGCCACGTACCGAGATTACTGCAGTGGAATTACACGAGAACACAAAAAATCTGACCCGGTTGTTTACCGAAACGGGCTATTCAAAAATACTGATCTACAAGGGTACTATCGATAACATCATTGGCTATGTGCATTCGTATGAGCTTTTTAGTAAACCCAAGACCATAAAGAGTATTTTGAGGCCGGTGGAGTTTGTTCCCGAAACCATGCTCATTCACGATATTTTGAATGTATTGACCAAAAAACGGAAAAGTATTGCTGTGGTATTGGATGAATATGGGGGTACTTCAGGAATAATGACCGTAGAGGACATCGTTGAGGAACTCTTTGGTGAAATTGAGGACGAGCATGATACGACCGATTTGATCGAGGAACAACTCGATGAAAATAATTATAAGTTCTCTGCCCGATTGGAAGTCGATTATGTGAATGAGAATTATAAATTGGAACTTCCCGAGAATGATGAATATGAGACCTTGGGGGGGCTTTTGGTCAATGAAACCGGGGAAATACCCGAAAAAGATTCCGAAATAAAAATCGGGAAATACCTGTTTACCGTTTTGGAAGTCTCCAACACAAAGATCGATTTGATAAAACTTGGTGTGGTAGACGATGAATAAACCCGTAGTAACCTCATTTTAGGCATGTTTTACTTTTTAATAATTCAAAAGAAAATGGTAATTTCGCAAACTGATTTTAAACAAACCATATAATGGCAATTTTAGAGAATATAAGAAAGAGGACCACCGTATTGATATTGATCATAGGTTTAGCGCTTTTTGCGTTTGTCATATCCGGGGTATTCACAAAAAACAATATGTCTGGCGGAAAGATAGGTTCTTCTGTTGCGGAGGTAAATGGGGATGAAATCTCGATTGATGATTTTAGAAGAAAGGTGGAAGTGGCATCGAACAGATATGGTTCCTCAGGGTCATCGATGATGGTCGTGAACCAAGTGTACGATCAAGAAGTAAGGAATGCCATTTTAGGCCAACAATATGAGGATTTGGGGATCGATATCGAGAAGGATCAGATCATGAACTATATCAAAACGATTCCTGCCTATAATCAGAATCCACAGTTTATGGATGAAAATGGGATTTTTGATGAGAATAAATTTTTGGATTTTATTGCAGAACTTAAGGCAAATAGTCCTTCACAATACAATCTATGGTTGCAAGACGAGCAATCGATCATTCAAAATGCCAAGCAGCAGACTTATTTCAACTTGGTGAAGGCCGGTCTGGGTGTAACACTTAAAGAAGGTGAATTGGATTATAAGTTGGCCAACGATAAGGTCGATATCAAATACGTTCGAGTTCCTTACACATCGATTGCGGATAGTACTATCGCTATTTCCAAAAGCGAGATACAATCCTATATCAAAGAACATAAAGAGGAATTCAAACAAGAGGATGCCCGTGATATCCAATATGTTTATTTTGAGGAAAAAGCTTCTGTCGAGGATGTGGAAGCAGTAAGACAGGAAACGATTAAATTATTGGATGATACCGTTGAGTACCGTAAGGATACCGACAGAATGGATACCATTCCAGGATTTAGGAATACCAAGGATATTGAGGATTTTCTAGATCGGAAATCAGATATAAAATATGATACCATTTATAGGGCAAAGAAAGATTTACCAACAAATGTTGCCGATACATTGGTAGCACTTGAGGTTGGGGAGATTTTTGGTCCCTACCGGGATGGGGATTATTTCAAGGTGTCTAAAATGATCGATAAAAAAATCAATGGATCGGCAAAAGCCAGCCACATTTTGATTTCTTGGAAAGGAAGTCAAAGTGCCGGAGAGAATATTACAAGAACCAAGGAGGAGGCAGAGGCCAAAGCCAAGGAACTTTTGGCAGAAGCCAGAAAAAAGGATGCTGTGTTCGTACAATTGGCAAGGGATAATTCCGATGGACCTTCCGCGCCTAAAGGTGGTGACTTAGGGTATTTCCAAGAAGGGGCGATGGTAACCACTTTCAACGATTTTGTCTTTAGTAACAAAGTAGGTACCATTGGTCTTGTTGAAACCGATTTTGGTTTTCACGTCATAAAAATCGATGATAAGCAAGATGTATACCGAATAGCAACTTTGGCAAGGGAAATAGAACCTTCGGAGTCAACGATCAATAATTTGTTCCAAGATGCGACCAAATTTGAAATGGACGCTATTGCAGGGGATAAATCATACGCCGATTTAGCCAAGGAAAACGATTATCAAGTTCGTCCTGTGAATAAAATCAAGGTAATGGATGAAAGTCTGCCAGGCTTAGGTTCACAAAGGAGTATTGTACAATGGGCCTTTAAGGAAGATACCGAAGTAGGTGACATAAAAAGATTCAGTGTAAACAATGGTTATGTAATTGCACAAATGACAGCCCAATATGAAGAGGGACTTAAATCCGTTGAGGATGCCTCTGTCACTGTTTTGCCGATTTTGAGAAAGGAAAGAAAGGCAGAGCAGATAATAGCCGCCAATAAAGGTAAATCCATGGAAGAAGTTGCCAAGGATAATAGCCTGTCTGTTTCCAATGCCTCGGCATTGACGGTTAAGGCGCCGACCATTCCAGGAGCCGGTCGTGAGCCAGCTGTAGTAGGTACGGCGTTTGCTATGAAAGTGGGTGATACGTCAGATTTCATCAAAGGGGAAACCGGAGTTTATCTTATTTCAGTGACCAATAAACAGGATGCCCCGAAATTGGATAACTATAGTACGTTTGCCAATGCTGTTAAAAATTCAAATGCAGCAAGGGTAAATACAGCCGTATACAATGCGTTGAAAAATGTTTCGGACATAGAGGACAACAGGTCTATATTCTACTAAGAAATACAGGTTTATATAGAAAAAAAAGTCCCAACCATACGTTGGGACTTTTTTTATAATATCATTTCTGAATAAGGTACAATCGTATGATATCCCTTTTTGCTAAAATAGCGCATTAAGTTAGGGTCCCCAACGGCTAATATGAAGTCTCCTCCCCATGCTCCTAGGCTTTTTATGCTCCTAGGGTAATCCGGGAAAAGTTCTTGTTTTACACTTGGCGTCTGCAATGTTTGGGAAATCACCGATTCGTGAAGGTCCAAAAGGGTTTCAAAAGTAGTTATGTCGGTACACCCCACTATTTTGGAGGTTAGGTCCCCGATAACCCGGACCAATTCATTTTTATTGTACGTTCGACTTCTGTAATCCGATATGCCTTCCCTGCTGTTCTGTTTTTTATTGAGATAAACGAAGAACAGCTGCGTTTTGAAACTAGGATTGAAATCTACTTTTTCCACTAAGGGGGAGACTTCGTCAAGTTGGTACGTTATAGGGGTGTTGTGTTGTGCACATGCAATGTCATAACCGCTACCACCAAAGGTGTTTTCCAGTAAACGGTAAGGGTCTATATGCGCCCATTGGGCAATATTGTTGATAAGGGTTGAAGAAGACCCTAGGCCCCAGTCCTTTGGGAAAGTCAGTTGGGTGTTTAGGTTAAAGCCTTCACCGATAGTTAAAAAGTCGGGGCGCAAATGCTTCGTTTCAACAAGGATTTCAAGTGCGGTTTTCGATATTTTGGCATCGGTGGAACTTATTTCTTCCATCGTTTCCGAATGAAATTCCGCCGTAAACCAAACTTTACCCTCCTTATCCAGACTTTTCCATGAAATGATTTTTGTTTGGGTCGGCTCAACCGTCAGTACCTGTCCATACTTGGTGGGTAGGGCCAAAGCTTTTGCCCCGTCAAGAACGGCATATTCCCCGGTCAGCAATAATTTGCCATTACTGTAAAACTCTTGCCTCATGAATTGTTCCTTAACTTTTTGAAAGCGGCAACTACAGCGCTATGACTAACAGTGTGGTTTTTGAAATGATCGACGATCTTGTTCTTTTCTGGTTCGGTCGCCCCAAGTTGGTTTAAAATATTCAATAAGTGCATTTTCATATGACCCTCCTGAATACCTGTGGTAACAAGGGAACTAACCGCAGCAAAGTTCTGAGCCAATCCGGCAACCGCGACGATTTGCATGAGTTCCTTGGCTGTTGGCTTTTGAAGTATTTCAAGTGCTAATCCCACCAAAGGATGTAGATTGGTCAACCCACCGATAGTGCCCAAGGCCAATGGTATTTCAATCCAGAACTTAAAAATCCCGTTCTCCAAACTGGCGTGGGTAAGGCTTTTGTAGGTGCCGTTTTTTGCCGCAAAGGCGTGGGCCCCTGCTTCCACGGCCCTAAAATCGTTTCCCGTGGCCAAAACTACGGCATCGATGCCGTTCATAATGCCTTTATTGTGGGTAACCGCCCTATGGGGCTCTACGTTGGCAATGTTTACGGCCCTGATCATTTTTTGGGCGAATTCCTCCGGGGATATGGTTTTGCTCAGTTGTAAGTCGTCAATAGCACAAGTCACTTCAGCCCGTACCAAGCAATTGGGGACGTAGTTCGAAAGTATACTCATGACAATTTCAATCTGCTTTTCCGATTCCGTAAAAAACGGGGATGCCTTGGCTTGATTCGCGAAGGTGTCGGCAAATTGTTCCAAACAGGTGTTGATGAAATTGGCTCCCATGGCATCCATGGTATCAAAGGTGCAATGCAATTGGTAATAATCCTTGAGTTCGGAAGTTTTGTTGCGTAGTTCGATATTGGTGATGCCCCCGCCTCTTTTTTCCATATTGGAAGTCAAGGTTTTGGTGTCTTCGATTAGTTTTGGTTTTACCTCGTTGAAAAAGGCTTCCAAATGGGCAGGATTTCCTGAGTACATAAAATGTACTTGGCCCACTTTTTCGGTCCCGATAATCTCTGTTTTGAATCCTCCACGGTCTAGCCAAAACTTAGCGGCCTTGCTCGCAGCGGCGACTACTGAGCTTTCCTCAATGGCCATGGGTATGGCGTACAGCTTGTCGTTGATCAGGAAATTTGGGGCTATACCCAAGGGTAAATAATAGTTGGTAATCGTATTCTCTATGAACTCGTCATGCAATTTTTGCATTTCTGAATCAATATTCCAGTATTGCTTCAGTAATTTTTTGGTTTTTTCCGGGTCATGTGTATATTGTTCGGCAACCCAGTCTATTTTTTGTTGTTTTGACAATTTAGAGAAGCCTAAAATGGGATCGGTCATGGTTAATTTGGTTTGTGGCTGTAAAGATAGTCAATACATGGGTATTCACTGGATGCCTAAGAACCCCGAAAACCCGTAGCTTTTTGGCCTTAAAGTTTAATTAATTGTAAAATAATCACTAAACTTGACTGAATTTAAATGGATATCTTTACAAATATGAACAAACGCCATATGCTCTTGCTTTTAATGGTTGGTTTTGTGACCATTACATTTGGGCAAGGGAAGAAGAAAATCACCATTGAAGAAATTTATAGGGGGGCTTTTAGGACCAGTAGTATGGAAGTGCTCCGATCTATGGAAAACGGAGCGCAGTACACCTTACTGGATTATGATCGATCTAACAGCGCCACGCGTATTGATAAATATGATTACAAAACCTTGGAAAAGGTTGAAACGATCGTAAGTTCTTCCGAAAGTGACCATGTACCCGGTTTTAGCTCTTATACGTTTAGTAAGGATGAAAAAAAGGTCCTATTGGCTACGGAGCTGGAATCAATCTATAGGCACTCTACCTTGGGTATATATTATGTGTATGATATAGGTTCGAAGACTATAGTCAAGGTGTCGAACTCGAAAATACAAGAACCGTTGCTTTCACCTGATGGCACTAAAGTGGCCTATGTTATGGCCAACAATATTTATATTTTTGATATAACGGGCGGAACGACCAAACAAATCACTCAGGATGGCGTAATAAATAAGGTCATCAATGGTGTTACCGACTGGGTCTATGAAGAGGAATTTGCTTTTGTCAGGGCTTTCGCTTGGAATTCAAACGGTACTAAAATCGCATTTCTTCGCTTTGATGAAACTGATGTTCCTGAGTTTTCAATGGATGTATATGGACAGGACCTCTATCAGCGACAGTATGTCTTTAAATATCCAAAGGCAGGGGAGAACAATGCATTGGTTTCCCTTCATATGTTCGATGTAAAATCTGGAAATACCTCTAAGGTCAATTTGGACGACCCGTACTATATTCCACGCATCAAATGGATGAACAATGCAAATCGTTTAAGTGTTATGACACTGAACCGCCATCAAGATCATTTGAAATTATATGCGGTGAATGCTAAGGATAATTCCGTTGACGTGCTTTTAGAGGAAAAGGACAAAGCCTATGTCGATATCAATGACAATCTCACTTTTATGGCCGATGATAGTTTTATCTGGACCAGTGAGAGGGATGGGTATAACCATTTATACCTATACGCATCGGACGGTAAACCAATGAATCAAATAACCAAAGGGGATTGGGAAGTGACCGATTACTATGGGTATGACCAGAATGAGGATAAGATCTATTACCAGTCCACGGAGAATGGATCGATCAACCGGGGGGTATATAGTATCGAGAGCAATGGGAAAAAGAAAAAGGCACTGGCAGTGGAAACAGGAACGAATGCGGCATCCTTCAGTGCGGATTTCTCATACTTCATAAATACATATTCCAGTGCGACAACGCCATACCGATTTACCTTGCACAAGGCGCTGACAGGCGAAAAATTAAAGGATATAAAAGATAATGAAGCGCTGGTCGAAAAACTCAAAGGGTATGATGCCTCCCCCAAAGAATTTTCAACATTGACAGTCAATGGAAATGACTTGAACATGTATATGATCAAACCATCCCATTTTGATGCTTCGAAGAAATACCCCCTATTGTTATTCCAATATAGTGGTCCTGGCTCCCAATCGGTGGCCAATCGCTGGGGAAGTGCAAACGATTATTGGCATCAGATGTTGGCTTCAGAAGGGTATGTCATTGCCTGTGTAGATGGTCGGGGAACAGGATTCAAGGGGCGTGACTTTAAAAAAATCACCCAAAAGGAATTGGGGAAATATGAGGTCGAAGATCAAATCGCCGCTGCCAAACAACTTAGTGCACTTCCTTATATCGATGAGGGGCGTACAGGAATTTGGGGATGGAGCTATGGCGGTTTCATGTCTACCAATTGTATTTTAAAGGGCAATGATGTCTTCGAGACGGCTATTGCCGTGGCCCCTGTTACGTCATGGCGGTTTTATGATACCATTTATACAGAACGTTATATGCAGACTCCACAAGAGAATTCCAGTGGCTATGATGATAACTCTCCGTTCAACTATCCCGAATTATTAAAAGGCAACTATCTTTTGGTACATGGCTCAGGGGATGATAACGTGCACGTTCAGAATACCATGCGAATGGTAGAAGCCTTGGTTCAGGCGAACAAACAGTTCGATTGGGCGATTTACCCCGATAAAAACCATGGGATATATGGTGGGTATACCCGAATTCATCTATTTACAAAAATGACCAATTTCATTAAAGAAAATCTATAACCAAATCAAAGATATATGGCAGTAATTGATAAACCAGGACATCGGAAAGAACTTTTTGGCCACCCAGTAGGGCTCTACATATTGTTTTTCACCGAAATGTGGGAGCGATTCTCATATTATGGGATGCGTGGTATCTTGGTGCTCTATATTGCAACATCGGCGACTGCAATCGATCCAGGATTAGGTTGGTCTAACAAGGATGCAATTTGGCTTTATGGCTGGTACACCATGTTGGTCTATGTCGCTTCAATACCTGGAGGTTGGATTGCCGATAAGTTTTTAGGTCAGAAGAAAACGGTAATGATTGGCGGATTGCTACTTTGTGTGGGTCATGGAACATTGGCCATACCACAGGAATGGGCCTTTTTTACTGGTTTAATTTTAATTATTTTAGGGGTTGGTGGCCTAAAGCCAAATATCTCGACCATGGTCGGTGGTCTTTACCAAGAAGGGGATATTAGAAGAGATAGTGGGTTTACCATATTTTATATTGGCATTAATATAGGAGCCTTCCTTGCAAGTATTTCTGTAGGATTGGTCGCATATTATTATGGATGGCACTATGGTTTTGGACTTGCGGGAATAGGGATGTTATTAGGTCAGGTTGTATTTATTTGGGGGCAGCGTTTTTTAACTGGAGTTGGGGAATTTAGTGGCGGCAAAAATGTTTCTGAGAAGGAACGTATTGCAGCTAAAAGACCATTGAGTAAGATTGAAAAGGATAGGGTCCTTGTACTGTTGATTTCCTTTTTAATCGTGATTGTTTTTTGGGGAGCATTTGAACAAGCAGGAGGTTTAATGAACTTGTATACCGATGCCAAAGTGGATAGGTATATTGGACTAAGTGGGCTACAAGAAATTCCTGCTGCCGTATTCCAATCTCTAAATGCCGGATATATTATCATTTTCGGAACCATAGTAGGTGGTTTTTGGATTAGGTGGAAAAAAAGCGGAAAGGAATCTTCTTCTCTCTTTAAGATGGCTATTGGCACTATTATCATGGGACTTGGTTATGTTTTTATGATGTTCGCATCTAAGGAAGCTAGTGTTGAGGTTTTTGGTAAGGCAGCCATGGTATGGATCTTTTTAGCATATCTTTTCCATACTTTAGGTGAACTTTGTACCTCACCCGTATCACTTTCATTTATCACCAAACTTGCTCCAATAAAGTATGCTTCTATTATGATGGGAGTCTATTTTGCGGCTACAGGATTTGGAAATAAACTAGCAGGAAGTATTGGGGAATCCTCTCAGCTGCATCCTTATCATGGGGAAATGATTGTTAGTAAGGAGAATATTCTTCCTTTTATCTCTAGAGATACAATGAAAATAAAAAATCATGATAAAAAAATTGTCAAGATATATGATTACCCCATTAATGAGGACAAAAATTTTAGTATTAAAAGTGAGGTTTATTTGGATGATGATGCAGTTGTGTTCCAAGAAATGGGTTCAGGGGAATCACTAAATAATCTATTTAGCTTAAATGATAGTGAGAACATATACTTAAATAGATTAAAGGAGGTTTTAAGAGAGAATAAAGCCATTAGTAGTAATCCCTATCACGCCAAACTGATATTTGAAAAAGATAAGGATGCCGCTCAAAATTTAAAAAATAAAGGGGATGGTAATAATTATGAGGTTTCATTTGTTCTTGAAGAGGAACAGAGTGAGCAGGAGTTTAGCACTTTTATGTGGTTAACCATTTTCACTGTTAGTTTTGGAATTCTCTTATTGTTATTCTTGAAAAAATTGAAAAAACTTACCCATGGCGCGGAAGATAATGAACATGAGATTTTGGATAATGAACCTTTTGAACTTGCTGATCCTGATTTTAATGAAAAGGGTTAGCCTTTAATTAGTTGGATTTTAACAAAAAGATGTATGAATACCGATATTGAAAATTTATTCAAGGACAAGGTTCTTGGGCATCCTGCAGGATTGTTTGTTCTTTTTTTTACTGAAATGTGGGAGCGTTTTTCATTCTATGGAATGCGTATTTTGTTAGTGTTGTTTCTTACAGCCCCCATCGTTAGTGATAATCCGGGATGGGAATGGCCTCGTGAGCATGCCTTGGCACTGATAGGCACCTATGCTTCCTTGCTATATTTGACCCCCATTGTTGGAGGTTATATAGCCGATAAACTTACAGGATATCGTATTGCCGTGGTCATCGGTTGTACGATTATGACCCTTGGACATGCTTCCATGGCCTTGGAAACAACCGCAACGTTTTATTTGGGTCTGGCCTTATTGATTATTGGTACAGGGTTTTTTAAACCGAACATTACGTCGATTATCTCTGAAATGTACAAGGGCAAGGAATCCAAGAAAGATGGGGCCTATACGATTTTCTATATGGGGGTTAATGCAGGTGCTTTTTTCGGAATGATGCTTTGTGGTTATTTGGCTGAGAACATTGGGTGGTCTTGGGGCTTTGGCCTTGCGGGTATATTCATGTTTTTCGGTATGCTCCAGTTTCTATTGGCAAAAGATCTGTTCGGTAACGTTGGTGCCAAACCTTCAAAAAAACATGAGGTTGAACTTCCACAGAATATAAATGAGGAAAGTCCAGCTTTGGCAGCGGAAAAAAATGTCGATGAAAAATTGAATCCGTTCACCCTCTTTGACTATATATTAATCGGGGTATCCGCTATTGGTGGATTATTGTATTTGTTCAATGACCCATTGGCTAAGATTGAGGATATAAATTTGATTCCTTTCACCATGGGAGGATTGGACGGGTCTTCTGTTGTTATTTTGACCGCCCTTGTCCTGTTTTTGGTGCTCTTGGTTTCTCGGGTATCAAGATATATCCCCATTGTCCGTGATCGGATTATCGCAGTGGCCATCTTTGGCCTGTTTACCGTATTCTTCTTTGCTGCTTTTGAACAGTCCCTAGGATCAATGACTTTGTTCGCAAGGGATTATACAAATCGGGATTTGGTAGGTTCTTCGGCTATGATATTCAAGGTAATCGATGGGCTATTGACGACGGTGCCGTTGATGATTATCACCTGGGTATTATTCCTGTTGTTTAAAAAGACATATTCAAGAATTGGACTCTCCAATATTGTTTTGGGATTGGCCTTTGTTGGCATATGGATTTTGGTCATTTATAGATTGATGGATAAATTTTCCCAAGAAGGTAACCAAATAGATGCTTCTTGGTTCGGGATTTTAAACTCCTTTTTCATTATAACGCTGGCGCCGATGTTTTCACGCTGGTGGGAAAGTAAGTACAACCCAAGCGCCGCTATGAAATATGGAATGGGATTGATTTTACTTGGATTGGGTTTTGGGATTTTAGCCTACGGTACCATGGGAATTCCACAAGGAGCGAAAACGGCCTCGGTAAGCATGATATTTTTAATATTGGCTTATTTGTTGCATACCATGGGAGAATTGTGCCTATCACCCGTTGGGTTATCCTACCTTAGTAAATTAGTACCACCAAGAATGATCGGTTTTATGTTCGGTATATGGTATTTGGCCATTGCCATTGGGCAAAAGGCGGCAGGGACCATGGGAGGTATGATCGATAAGATTTCGGAGGAATACTCCCTGAGTATTTTCTTTTTGATATTTACCCTCGTTCCGATCGGGGTCGGATTTATATCCATCTTATTGAATCCAGTGCTTAAAAGGTTGATGCACGGGGTACGCTGATTTATAAGGCTTAGTCTAGATCCAATTCAAAACAACCCTGTTCCCCAGTATAGTGGATGGGTAGTTTTCGTTGTGCACAGGTGGCTTTCCATCGATTTATATAGCTGCGGTAATTACTTCCATCGGCAATCACGGCCTTGGGTTGTAAGCTGTCGATGAGCCTCTCAAGATTTATTTTTGGGGATTGGGTCAACAATACATAATCGGGTTGCTTATCCCATTGGGGATATACACCCAAACTATCGATTATGAGGAATTTTCCATTCTTCAGATTGAAGGAATTTACGGTAGGTTGAAAGTTTATAGCTGCGATATTTTCCCCTATCTTATAATCGGTCACGATTTTTGCCGACGAAAGACTGTCCGTTGTATAAACGGTGAGACAATCCCCAAAACGATGCATCACAATCGAATTCTTTGTTTGATGGGCCACCAAAAGTTGTTCCTTACGCTGGGTTTGGTGTTGCTTGTACAGAGACCAAATCTGTAAGGGGATAATACAGACAAGAACCGCACATAGTTTTCGGTAGGTGTATTGGTGTAAGAGCCAAATCAATGCGATTAAAAAGGCATAGGTCAAAACCAGTTGTACCAAATCAAATGAAATATTTCGAAAAATAAAAGCCTCCTGTTGGGCTACCCAATCGATGACCGTGTTCATTAATCGAATCATATTATTGTACAGGATTATTGATTGGTCTGGTGCCAGGTCCATGATCACCAAGGCAATTACGATTATCCCCATGCCCAATATCAATCCTAGGAAGGGTACGATCAGGATGTTGGATAGAAAGAAAAGTCCTGGAAATTGATGAAAGTAATACAGGCTGATGGGTAATACCCCGAGTTGGGCGGCAATACTGACAGAAAGCAATTGCCATATTTTCTTCGCCAACCAGTGCTTGGGGCGCCAGATTTTTTGTAAAAGGGGATATACCCATACAATCGCCAATACGGCGGCATAACTCATCTGAAAGCCAACATGGAACAAAAGTAGGGGGTTAATGACCAAGAGGATGAAAAACATGGATAAGGCAAGGATGTTGAACGTGTTACTTGGTCTGTTCAAGTAGAGGGCATAGGCTACAAAAGAGAACATGGTTACCGCCCTGATCACTGATGCCGATAAGCCGGCGAGAAAAGCAAAACCCCATAAAAGCACAACAATGACAAAGAGTTTTACTTCCTTTCCCTTTCGAAGTAGCTCCAGCGGTCGAAGAAGAAACTCCAAGAACAACAGGAGTATTCCGATATGTAGCCCAGAGACGGCCAGTATATGAACGGCACCCGCATTTTTATAAGAGGTATAGGTACTTTCCGATATATGACTTCTTTGACCTAAAAATAGGGCTTGGATAATTCCATATTCATCCTTTCCAAAATTAGCCTGTTTTAGTTTGGTGCTTATGGTATTCCTCAAGGTGGTTATACCTCCTAAAAAGGTCTTTTTCGGATGCTTTAATACGAACGAATTGTAGGGGCCTGTTTTTAATTGGTGGTAGATTCCCTGAAGCTCCATGTAATTTTTATAATCGAACTGATGCGGGTTCAGGGATGGGGTTATTTCCTCCTTTTTTGCCAGGACAACTAGTTCGTCGTCCACGTTCAGGGACTTTAGGGTTGAGTCTCTCGGTACGGTTAAGAGTATCTTTCCGGATACCTTGGTTGAATTCAATTCCAGTACGTCGGCAACAAACCGTTCTGAAAAAGACGAAGGGGCGAGTACTTGGGTCACCTTTAATTTCCATGTTTCTTTTTTAGTATCATGGACATTCGAATAATGATGAACGTCGTTTTTGGGTTGGGCAATACCAATGATAAACACCCCAAGGCATAAGGTTGTTATAGCCGCAAATAGGCCGAAGACCGGGTTTTTGGGGTCCTTTTTCCCGAAAAACAGAAAACCAAGGATGGTAAGGGACAATAGGGTTAAGGTTAGGGGAAGTGAAACCCCCATATCAAAAAAATAGCCAGTTGTGATCCCTAAAATCAAAAGCAGTGTCAGCTTTATAGGGATAAATTGCAACAGTTTCATTTTTATAGCACCCTAGTTGCTTTTACGAAAGCATAATTCCAATATCCTTCACGCAGCGAGGAAACAATGACCCCTCGTGAGGTTGAGGCATGTATAAATTTAATATCGTCATTATCAACAGCGACCACCAAGCCTACATGGTTTATTTTTTTTGCCTTGCGGGAGGTTTTAAAGAATAGGAGATCTCCTTTTTCAACTTGGTTTACCCGTATTCGTTTTCCTTGGTTGGCCATGGCTGAGGAAACCCGGGGAAGGGCTACATCATTTTTCTTGAAGGCAACATAAAGAAGTCCGGAACAATCCATGCCTTTTTTGGTTGTACCGCCGTATTTGTAACGTACCCCCGAAAAAGTTAGGGCTGTATTGATGATCCGGTTGACCTTGGATTCGGATGAATGGTTTTCGGTGGTTTTGGTCAGTTTGTTATCCGCTTCAGGGGAGGTGATTTCGGGAGAGGCTTCAACGGTGATTTTGCGCTCCTTGGAATAGGTGGTCTTTTTTTTGGCAACACAGCTGCTTAAAAAAAGAAGGAGCACAATAAAGGGTGATAATCTTTTCATTCGGGGTAGGCAAATGGTCTATGAATCCCAAATTTAAGCATTTTCTATGATTAGCTTGGCCACTTTACCACTGGCACCCCTGCCACCCAACTTTTGTTCCAATTGGTCATAGGCCTTCAATTGGTCTTCACGGCTACTGCCTTCCAATATTTTGGCAAGTTCGTTTTTTAGGTTTTTGGTGGTCAAATCATCTTGGATCAGCTCCCTAACGATTTCCTTATCCATGATCAGGTTTACCAAGGAAATATACTCTAGGGTTATGATGCGTTTTGCGATTTGATAAGATATCCAATTGGCCTTATAGCACACGACCTGTGGTACTTTAAACAATGCGGTTTCCAAGGTTGCCGTACCGCTGGTGACCAATGCGGCATGGGATACGCTCAAAAGGGCATAGGTCTTATTGGAAACAAAACCCACATTCGTATTTTTCAAAAATGGGGCATAAAACTCGTTATCCAAACTTGGGGCCCCAGCGATGACAAAGTAATAATCGGGAAAATCGTCGGTTACCGAAAGCATGGTCATGAGCATTTTTTTGACTTCCTGTTTACGGCTACCCGGTAGCAGGGCGATGATGGGTTTGCCGTTGTCAAGCTTATTCGCTTCCCTAAATGACTTTTCGTTTATTTCACCTCGGTTTTCAATGGCATCGATTAAGGGGTGGCCCACAAAATGGACGTGAAAGTCATGTTTTTTTTCATAGAAATCCTTCTCGAAAGGAAGGATTACATACATCGCATCGATGTTCTTTTTTATTTTTTGGATCCGTCCTTCCCTTGAAGCCCAAATTTGGGGTGATATATAATAATTGGTACTGAAACCCTGTTGTTTTGCCCATTCGGCAATGCGAAGGTTAAATCCGGAATAATCGATAAAAATGATGATGTCGGGGTTAAAGGCGGCAATGTCGTTTTTACAGAATTTGATGTTGGCAAAAATAGCGCCCAAGTTCATAATGACCTCAATAAAACCCATAAAGGCCATTTCCTTATAGTGCTTCACCAAAGTGCCACCGGCGGCTTCCATAAGATCGCCACCCCAACATCTGATTTGGGCATCGGGATCTTTTAGTTTCAATGCCTTGATCAAATTGGATCCATGAAGATCTCCGGATGCTTCCCCTGCGATGATATAGTATTTCATTTTAAAATACTTTGTAATAAAGAATGATCAATGCAGTGAGCAAAGTGGCGATTAAAACCCCTTTGGCACGTTGATCCCTTCGTATTTTCAAAAACCCAAAAAAGGCCACGAGGTTCAGAATCGCACCAAGTGCCAACAGACTTCCAACATGTCCTTGTTTAATGGCGGCTTCAAAGGTTTCGGAAATGCTGAAATCCGAAAATAGTACGATATAGGCCATCGTGCCTATGGTATTGGCGATAAGGCCTATTATAAAGCCGATAATAATTTCTTTTTTAGTGTTCATGGTTCAAATTTCAAGTACAAATTCAAGATTTGTCCAAATAGTTTTTTTCGATTGTACGAGTATGCCAAAATACAAAATACCTTTTACTCAAAAAGGACATCCTGTTGGAAACAATTACAGGTCCCAACCGTTCAGTTCCTGTATGGCATGGTGCGCCGTTAGGTCGAATTGGGTGGGTACGATGGATATATAATCATTCGCCAAAGCCCATTCGTCGGTATCTTCCCCTTTGTCGAGAAGTTCAAATTCACCGGTAAGCCAATAATATTCCTTACCCCTGGGGTTTGTTCGTTTGTCAAATTTTTCCTTCCAGTTGGCCCGGGCCTGTCTGCATATTTTTATTCCTTTTGGCAGGCTTTGATCTATTTTCGGTATGTTCACATTGAGAACCACACCTTTGGGAATTTTGTTTTTAAGGGCCTCGTTAACGATGCTTATGATGGCCTCCTTGGCCGATTCAAAATCGGCATACCAGGAATAGTCGCATAAGGAAAATCCAATGGCCGGAACCCCCTCGATACCAGCTTCGATGGCAGCACTCATAGTACCCGAGTAAATAACGTTGATCGATGCATTCGAACCATGGTTTATGCCGCTGATGCAAATGTCGGGTTTACGGTCCAAAATTTCCTGAAGGGCAAGTTTTACACAATCAGCGGGTGTGCCACTGCAGCTGTATTCGACTAGGGCACCATCGGTTTGGTCTATATCTGCCTTCGAGGAATACAAGGTATTGTCGACGGTAATGGCATGTCCCATACCGGATTGTGGACTATCAGGTGCGACAACAACGACCTCCCCGATTTCAGACATAAAACGGATTAAAGCCCGCAGTCCAGGGGCGGTAATACCATCGTCATTGGTCACAAGGATAAGGGGTTTTTCCATATCACATACTTTATTAGGTAAAAATACGTTTAAAAAAACAGAAGTTCCCAAATGGTGTTTAACAAAAATTTAATGTCACGGACTTAAGTGCTGGCACGGTTTTTTCAGTATATTAGGGAATCTGATTGACCCATTCGCAGGTTAATGCGGAATCTTAAAATTTAGAAAGAAGAAAAGGTTATTAATAAATAACAAAGAATATTTTATGAGAAGGAACTTAGCCTATGCCCTAACCGTGATGCTCGTTGCAGTCGCATCTTGCAGTTTCACCAATAAATCCTACGAGTTTGAGGGTGATGACAAGGATAAATTGTTGTTGGACCTGATTACTTACGTTTTGGAAAAAGGGCATTACGAACCCAAACAGATTGATGATGATTTTTCGGTGAATGTATTTGAGGATTTTATCGATGTCCTTGACCCCACAAAAAGATATTTTTTAGAGAGTGATATCATGGAGTTTGAAAAATATAAATTTCAAATCGATGATCAAATCAACAATACCGACATCACTTTCTTTAACGTGGTCTACAACCGGCTCATAGAACGGATGAACGATGCCAAATTGATCTATAAGGAAGTATTGGATGTTCCCTTTGATTATTCCGTTGAGGAAAGCATTAGTATAAAATATGAGGAAGAACCTTTTGCCGCTTCCAGGGATGAGCTTAAGGAACGATGGAGAAAACAATTGAAGTATGCTACCTTAGGTACCTATGATTCTAAATTGACCCAATCTGCAAAACAGCCAAAGATTACCAAAAAGGTAAAAAACGAACAGGTTGAAACGACCATAGAGGATCCTGGGGTTTCAGAAGAGGAATTGGGGAAGGCTTTAACACCGAAAGAGGCGGAAAAAGAAGCAAGGGAGACGACAAAGAAAACCTTGGATGAGTTTTTTGATTTTATCGATGATTTGGAACGTAAGGATTGGTTTGTACAATATATCAATACCATTGTTGATGAATTTGATCCCCATACCTATTATTTTGCTCCTGAGGATAAGGAAAAGTTTGATGTGAGCATGTCGGGTAAATTTGAGGGTATCGGAGCACGATTGCAAAAGAAACCCGAAGGGGCCAAGATCGTGGAAATCATTTCCGGGGGACCGGTTTGGAGAGACCAGCGTATGGAAGTTGGTGATGAGATCATCAGGGTAGGCCAAGATGGTAATGATCCCGTAGACATTGTAGGTATGCGATTGGATGATGCCATTAAATTGATCAAAGGCCCAGAAGGCACCGTAGTTGATTTAACAGTGCGTAAAGTCGATGGTTCGATCGAGGTCATTTCATTGACAAGGGATGTGGTTGAATTGGAGGAATCCTATGCCAAATCGGCCAGTATCATTAAAGGGGACCAGAAATTCGGTCTTATCGATCTTCCTAAATTTTATGTCGATTTCAATGATTATTCTGAACGGAATGCAGCGACCGATGTGGCCAAGGAGGTTGATCGTTTAAAGGAGGAAGGTGTTGAGGGATTAATTCTTGATTTACGTGATAATGGAGGTGGTTCATTGAAAACAGTGGTTGAAATGGCCGGATTGTTCATTAAGGATGGTCCGATCGTACAAGTGCGGTCCAATGGAAAAGGCAAGGATGTTTATGACGATAAGGATGAGCGTATTCAATGGGACGGACCTTTAGTGATCTTGGTCAATGAGTTATCGGCCTCGGCTTCCGAAATTTTGGCGGCTGCAATGCAGGATTATAAACGGGCCATAGTAATTGGTAGTAAGCAAACCTTTGGTAAAGGAACGGTCCAGAATGTGATTCCTTTGGAAAATATTGTACGTAGTAATGAGCATGGCGATTTAGGGGCCATAAAGTTAACGACCCAGAAGTTTTATAGGATCAATGGTGGTTCTACCCAGTTGGAAGGCGTGAAGAGTGATGTTGTGGTGCCGGACAAGTATAGCTATATCGATTTGGGTGAAAGAGATCAATCGAATCCATTGAAATGGGATAAGATCACCCCAGCGGAATATAATATCTGGAACGGGTATATCGATTATGAGCAAACCATAGCCAACAGTGAAAAGCGAATGGCAGCAAACCCTCAAATAAAATTAATCGAGGAAAATGCCAAATGGATCAAAGATCAACAGGATGAAAATCTTATTTCATTGAACTATGATGTTTATAAAGAAGAAGAGACAAAGGACAAGAAAAAATCCGATTACTTTAAATCTTTGACCGAATACGATTCTAAATTGACTTTTGAATCATTGAAGTATGAGGAGGAATTGTTTACCAAGGATGCGGACTTAAGGGAGAAAAGAGATCGTTGGCACAAGAATTTAGCCAAGGACGTATATGTGGAAGAGGCTGTGAATGTGCTACAAGACCTTAAAATGAATAACCTGAAGCATGCCAAATTAGCAAGTGTAAAGGGTTAGAAAGCCTATAAAAAACGATTATACATTAACCCTGACCTTTAGCGTCAGGGTTTTTTTGTGCTCTTGATTATCGTAGAAATACGGTATGCCCTACCTCGTTTTTCCTATAAATGGGATGTATCTGTTTTTGGCGCCACGAATAACTTGTATGGATGTTTTTTAGGGAGTAGTGGAAGGTTGTTGTATCAAGAGTTTCTATAAATAAATTGTCAGTTCGAGCGCAGTCGAGACCTCATTCGTAAAGAAGGGACCAATAATTTGTCAGTTCGAGCGCAGTCGAGAACTCAGCAACAAGGGTAAAACATTAATTTGTCAGTTCGAGCGCAGTCGAGAACTAAAAAACCATGAAAACATATTACGTGTATATATTGGAATGCAAAGACGGCTTATTGTACACAGGTGTTGCGAACCACCTGGCCAGACGTTTCGATGAACATCAGTTGGGAAGGAACAAGACCTGTTTTACTTATAAGTGAAGACCGGGCTTATTGGGCATGAAGTGTTCAATGATATAGGACAGGCCATTGCCATTGAGATACAAATAAAGAAATGGAGTAGTACAAAGAAAGGGGCCTTGGCGAATGGTGATGAAGAAATGATACGGATTTTGGCCGAATGCAGGAATGCAAGCCATTACAAATTTAGACCTGAAGGAGGTCTCGACTGCGCTCGACCTGACAGATAAAACTCGTATGAATGTGTTGACCATGGATTGTGTTCGGATTGACAAACGCATATCCATGCCAATGTGGTGAACTTAGACTTCGTTTGATATGATAAAGTTAGACTCTGGTTAACCCGATTAATCGATTATACTGATAATTTAAGATGAGTGTAAACCATTTTAACCGTTTAAACCAATATAGAAGTATGTGGGTACTTGTATTCTTTGATTTGCTGACCGAAACACGAACCGACTGTAAGGTAGCGACACGGTTTCGTAAAAATCTGTTTGATGATGGTTTTACTATGTTACAATTTAGTATATACCTTCGTTTTTGCGCTAGTCGTGAAAATGCCGAGGTGCATATTAAACGGACTAAAATGAATTTACCGAAAAAGGGAAAGGTCTGTATTATGCAGATTACCGACAAACAATTTGGGATGATTGAATTGTTCCACGGACAAAAAGAAACAGAACCCGAAACCCCCACCCAACAATTAGAACTTTTTTAGCATTCAAAATGTCAGGTCGAGCGCAGTCGAGACCTCATTCGTAAAGAAGGGACCAATAAATTGTCTGTTCGAGCGCAGTCGAGAACTAATTAAAAAGAAAAAAGGACAGATAATGTAAGATCGAGTGCAGTTGGGAACTCGTCTAGATGATAAGAACCAGCTTGTCAGGTCGAGCGCAGTCGAGACCTCATTCGTAAAGAAGGAATCAATTAGGTGTCAGGTCGAGCGCAGTCGAGACCTTGATAGGGGCTTTATATTTCTACAACACCCTCTAAAAATTAGGATACCAGCTTATTATGTCGGGATAACCATGTGAACTATCCTTAACCCTTCGACTACGCTCAGGACATGAATCAAAGAACGGGCACCTAAGTCCCAAATAAGGAAGTTGGAAATAATATAGTGTGTTACGCTATATTTAGTAAGGCAACGAAGAAAACCTTGAGGAAAATCGGATTCAAATTCGCAGCGGGTCATTGCTATGCGCCATATTTTTATACTTCATGGTTGGGAAGAACCTTTTGCACGAAAGGCTAAAATAATAAGATGCCCCGATTTTTAAAAAGCGAGGCATCTTAAACATGATTTATGCACTATATGAAAATAGACATGGCACAAGTGTTTATTTCTTAGCAAATAAGGCTTCCATTTCTTCCAATGTCTTGCCTTTGGTTTCAGGGATGTATTTGTAAACAAACACAATAATGATTATGATAAAGAAAGAGAACAGGAAGTAGGGTAGGGCATTGTTCCAAGTACCTCCGTTCATGATCAAGCCATTGGACTCGCTTTCAACCACTATAGGGAACGTCTGTGAGACAAAATAGTTGGCCAACCACTGTACGGCCACGGCTACTGCCATCGCTGTACTACGTATTTTGTTGGGGAACATTTCTGACAATAATACCCAAACAATAGGGCCCATAGACATGGCGAATGAACCTATGAAAATCAAGACTCCAATCAAACTGACAATACCTTCACTGGAAGATATGGTTGGTAGGCCAGCAGAATTCACACCGGCATAATCACTGAAATAAAGTGTAAAGCCCATCAATAAAAACCCGATTAGCATTCCAAAACCTCCAATGATCAATAGTGGTTTTCTACCTAGTTTATCCACAGTGAACATGGCGACAAACGTAAAGATAAGATTTACGGAGGCCAATAATATCTGTTGTAAAAGAACATCATCCTGTCCAAAACCAAGGGCTTGCTCAAATATATCGGCCCCATAATACAGTACTGCATTGATTCCGGTAAATTGTTGCAACGCCGATAATACCGTACCGATAATCACAATAGGAAGCATGGTTTTATTGAAGATGGATGCTTTTACCTTGGTGCTTTCCGCTTTTATGGAATCTTTGATCGCTTTTATTTCCTTTACAGCGATTTCTTCACCGTGTATTCTGGTCAATATGTTTTCTGCTTCTTCCTCTTTTCCTTTGATCATTAGCCAACGTGGACTTTTAGGCACAAAAAACAAGAGCACAAAGAAGAAACCTGCTGGCACCAATTCTGACCAGAACATATTACGCCATCCAAAGGCTATATTCTCACTTTCGCTCAATTCTGAACCAATAAAATAAGTGACCAAGAAGACCACAAAGAAACCGATGACCACTGCGAGTTGATAGAAGGTAACCAAAATACCCCTATTTTTTGCCGGGGCAATCTCTGCAATGTACATTGGGGCGTTCATTGAGGCCATACCTATGGCAATACCCCCGATGAGCCTAAAAATGACCAATAAGGTGGTCGATTCCGGTAATATACTGGGTAATCCTGATCCCCACGCTGAAATTAAAAATAGAACAGCGGAAATAATCAATGAATTCTTACGGCCAATAGCCTTACTAATAAGTCCTGCCGAAGCTGCGCCGGCCAAAGCCCCTAAAAGGGCGCTACTAACAATAAAGCCTTTTAAGGCTCCGGTAAGTTCGAAATATTTTGAAAAATAGAACTGGGTGCCATTGATGACCCCTGTATCATAACCAAATAATAACCCGCCTAGGGTTATTACAATGGTGATAAAATAGATGTTGATTTTTGCGGTAGATGTTTTACCCATGGTTGTTTTGATTTTAATTAGTTTAATCTTTTACTGCTGCTACGACCTAAAACATTAGAGGCAAATGTCCCAAAAGAAGTCTGGGATATTTGCCAAATTATAATTCATAAAGCACCAGTCGAGGTTTGGTTTTCCTAATGTCTTGTTTTGATTTAGGATCCTAAATCACATAAAACATCGGTATATCAAATATAGTTTTTTGTTCTGTAAATGACCCCTGTATTCCTCTAAATTTTATAACTAAAACGCAGGATTCCGTGGTTTGGGCAGGGCTATTTTTTTTCGTTCCAAGAAATATCGTAGATTATCGTTTAAGGGGGTATAATCCAAAAATGATGGATTTTAGTACACTACCGTATTCGGGAACTGTCCGTTGTATAAATTGGGGAGGATTGACAAGTTTTTATTGGGTTAGGGCATCTGTTGTCAGGCGGCAGACCCATGTAGCTCCTGTTTAGGGTCATCCTACTGAATATACAGCTTCCATTCGCTATGGAGTCGTTCTAATCGATATCGGCTTCCTTGGTGTTTAGAACCAGTGATTCGGAATTGACACAGTAGCGTAAGCCACTCGGTTCGGGTCCGTCAGGGAATACATGGCCCAAATGGGCGTCGCAGGTGTTGCACATTACTTCGATCCTGATCATGCCAAACGAGCTGTCTTTTTTGTATTGGATTGCGTTTTCCTTGTACGGCTGTGTAAAACTGGGCCAGCCTGTGCCGGACTCAAATTTTATGGTAGAGTCAAATAAGGGGGTGCCGCAGCAGACACAATTATATTTCCCAGCTTCATGTATGGCACAAAGCGCTCCTGAATGGGGGGGTTCCGTGCCCTTTTTACGGGTAATCCTATATTGGTCCGGAGTAAGGGTTTCACGCCATTCGGTATCGGTCTTTTCGATCCTGCGATCTGGTTTTGGGTTTCCTTTGACCGTAAAATTGATGATATCTTTCCAGGTGAGCATAGCTTATTTTCCTTTCTTTAATGGTTCGTATCTATTTCCTTTTGCATAGTAAGGATTGAATACAACTTCGTGAAGTTC
Organism: Maribacter polysiphoniae; assembly: GCF_003148665.1. Lineage (GTDB taxonomy): Bacteria > Bacteroidota > Bacteroidia > Flavobacteriales > Flavobacteriaceae > Maribacter_A > Maribacter_A polysiphoniae. Next base: position 887,913 of record NZ_QGGQ01000001.1, read on the forward strand.
CATGGTTAGTCTTTTTCCTAAATGGAACCTTACAGGATTAAAGGTTGGGGCTTTGCTAAATTAATTTAAATTTGCCAAGTGAGCCGAGCCCTGAATAATAAAAATCTTTATGCGATATTAATTGCACTATGTGTCATTGGCTTTTGGCTGTTCGATAATTTTTATACGCCGGATACCTATTCGACGTCTTCGGATGACGGACTGGAAACGGAAATACCAACCTATTTTTTGCCGAGTTCGTCAACGGGTGATGTGGTGGCACATGATCATTTTATGTTGTCTTATAATGAACCTTTTGAGCAGGCCGAATGGGTGGCCTATATGCTCAAAAAGAGTCATCTGACCTATGACGATAGAAAGCGGCCTTATTTTATTGAGGACCCTAAAGTGAAAACGAAATCTGCCGATTGGCGTAATTATAAGGGGTCAGGATATGACAGGGGACATTTGTGTCCTGCTGGCGATCGTCGTTTTTCCGAATATGCCTATAATGAAACCTTTTACACGAGTAATATAAGTCCGCAAGACCGGGATTTCAATTCCGGGGTTTGGAATGAGCTTGAAATGCAGGTCAGACGTTGGGCAAAACGGTATGGCGAACTTTTTGTGGTCACGGGGGGTGTTCTTGGGGAAGGTCTTGATCAGATTGGGGAAGAGGATGTTGATGTGCCTGATTATTACTATAAGATCATAGCAAGGGGAAACGCCAAGGACCTCAAGGTTATCGCTTTTTTGATGCCCAACCAGGAGAGTTCCAAACCAATACAACATTTTGTTGTTTCGGTAGATCAAATTGAAAAGTTGACAGGTATAGATTTTTTTGAACAACTGCCTGAAAGTAAGGAGACTGCTGTGGAAGCGAAATCAACATTATCCGGATGGAAGTTTTAATTCCCCTCCTTCAACCTATTCGAGTCCAACTTTAGGAAGATGAACAACAGGATGGTGAAAAAGAGTAGACCTGAGCCTCCGTAACTAAAAAATGGCAGTGGTATGCCGATGGTGGGTAAAACGCCGATTACCATTCCGATATTGATGAAATAGTGGATGAATAAAATGGAGATGACGCCGTAGCCGTACATTCGGGCAAATGGGTTTTTCTGTCTTTCCGCCAAATACACCAATCGTAAAAATAGGATGGTAAATAGAAGTATCACCGTAGCGGTACCAATAAACCCCCATTCCTCACCTACCGTACTGAAAATATAGTCGGTATGTTGCTCAGGCACAAAATCGCCTTTGGTACGGGTGCCTTCCAAAAATCCTTTACCAAAAAAGCCTCCGGATTCAATGGCTTTTTCAGATTGATAAGTATTATATCCTATGGTTTTTCGTATTTGATCGAGCTTTTGAGGGTCTTTTTCCAAACGAAGCCAAAGTCCGAAACGATCTCTGTGCCGTTGCTCGAAAACGTTGTTGAAAACAAAGTTAACCGAGAGTGAGAATAGTATGGTTGCCGCGATAATTATGGTCAATGGGAAAACCGGGACTTTGAATGTTTTCTTTTTCAACAGGAAGAATAGCGCAATGACCAAGCCTAGAAAAATGACGATCCATATGGTACCAAACATCAACGTAGTGATGAAAACCAATATGGTCAGTAGGCCAATGACCAAATAATAGAGGGGTAGGCCCTCCCTGAAAATAACGAACATTAACGCGAAAAATACCAATGCACTGCCAGGGTCTGGTTGGGGTATGATCAATAGTGCGGGCAATAGGATGATGCCTACGGCAAATATTTGATCCTTTTTCCTTTTGATATCGGTCTGAATGTCACTCAAGTACTTCGCTAAGGCCAAGGCCGTCGCTACTTTGGCAATTTCTGAGGGTTGTAAATTGAAAAAACCTAGATTATACCATGAGGTAGCACCGGCTATTGTCTTGCCAAAAACAAACAGTCCCAGCAGCAATACCATGGAAATCACATAAAATAGACTGGAGAACCGTTCGAAAAAATTCGCCTCAAGCGCCAAAATTATAATTATGGTTACGATGCTGACCCCAAAAAAGAATAATTGCTTACCGTGAAGTGAAGCGAAATTAAAAATGGAAGGGTCGGTATCGGTAAAGGTGCTCGAATAGATATTTATCCAGCCTATCCCTACCAAGGCGACATAGATGGTAATGGAGAGCCAGTCGAGACGTTTTAGAATGCTTTTACCAGACATATTCGTTTATCTTAAACTCTTCGCCACTGTACGGTTTAGCGTATTCGTGATCTAAGGTTTTATCAAGCATTCTTTTTTCCAGGTCTTTTCGGGTAATTTCCCCCTTAATGTATTTTTCGATCATCAATGATGCGATATGCCCTGCATAACGTGAACCGAAATATCCATTTTCAATGTACACGGCTATGGCTATTTTTGGGTTGATTACGGGTGCGAAGGCAACGAAGAGCGAATGGTCGGTCAATTGGGTCTTGACCCCATCAATAATCGTAAAGTTCTCAACGGTTCCCGTCTTGCCCGCGATTTCTATATCGGGTATCTGCAACCACCTCGCGGTACCCTTGTGGTATACATCGGCCATACCATCGATTACAGGTTCAAAATGCTTCCGATCAATGGTAGTATGCTTCATTTCCGTAAATCTGGGTATCGTAATATCCTTTCCGTTGACCTTTTTTAGGATGTGGGGCGTATAATAATACCCGCGATTTGCTATGGCAGCCGTCATATTGGCCATTTGAATGGGGGTTACCGCGATTTCCCCTTGACCAATGGAATTGGATATGATATAGGAAGAACTCCATCGATTGTCTCCATACCATTTGTCGTAATATTCTTTTGAAGGAATACGACCAGGCCTGCCCGTATGTAAATCAGACCCCAAGTACCCGCCAAGGCCAAAACTGCGCATGTGTTTTTCCCAAACATCCATGGCTTCGTCCGTAGTATCGAATTTATCATATATTTTTCTGAATGCCCCGGCAAAATAGGCATTGCAGGATTTGTATATACCCACGTGCAAATCGCGAAGCCCACCACCACAGTGGCATCCACGTTTTGTTTTGCCTACATAAAAACCGTGATAACACATTATTTTAGTGTCCGGTGTTATGGCACCTTCCTGTAGCGCAATCAATGCATTTAGGGTTTTAAAAGGGGAACCGGGAGAGGGTTCTGCCAAAAGGGTACGGTCCCAAGTAGGATTTGCTATGGAGTCGTTATAGAGTTTCGTGTAATTTTTAGATCGTTTTCTTCCAACCAAAAGTGAAGGGTCATAGGTAGGTCCGGAGATCATTGACAGGATTTCTCCCGATGAAGGTTCTATGGCAACGATTCCGCCACGTTTTCCATTCATTAGCAATTCCCCGTATTCCTGAAGGTCCTTGTCTATGGTGATGCTAATTTCCTTTCCTTGTTCAGGGGGAGTGTCCAAGGCACCATCCTTATAAGGTCCAATATCCCTATTGAATCGATCTTTTTGAATGTATTGCACGCCTTTTTTTCCTCGTAAGGTGTCTTCATAGGTTTTTTCAACCCCGGTCCTCCCTTTCAATTCCCCTTGGACATAATAGGGGTTCTCGGCCAAATCCCGCTCATTGACCTCGCTAATATAGCCTAAAACGTTGGCGGCACTTTTTGTGTCATAATAGCGGAGTGATCTTTTTTGTATGTAAAAGCCCTCAAAATGACGCATTTTTTCTTGAAGTTTCGCGTAATCTTCTTTTGACAGTTGGGGTACCAATACCGATGGAAGCCTAGGGGAGTAAACCCTGGCTTTTTTAAGCTTTTTGATAAAGGTATCCTTGTCCAAGCCAATAAGATTGCAGAACATCAAAGTGTCTAGGGGTTTAACCTCCCTAGGAATGACCATTACATCGTAGGCTGGGTCATTACCTACCAATAATTTGCCGTTACGATCATAAATGTATCCTCTTTCGGGATAGTCGTAAATAGCCTTAATGGCAGGATCTTCCAAAACCTGGTCCGGGGAAAAACTGAATATCTGTAAGTAAGACAACCTACCGATAAAAACAATTCCAATAATCAGGATAATAGATGATAGAAGAATCTTCTTCATTGAAGATGATGATTTTTAAGCTTAAGGAAATCAATCCTTTTTTATATTCGACAAATAGTTATAAAAACCTTATTCCTTTTTCACACTGAATAAAGTACTGAACAATAAACACAAAATTAACGAGGCAAGGCCATTAGACAATACTTTTTTCACAATTAACAGCAAATTGGCAATGCTGAAAATCTCCATTGAAAAGTAAACCGAATGGTGTACCAATATTAATAACGCCAAAAATGTAAATTGTTGTGCCTTAGTAGTGTTACTTAATTTAAAACTTTGAAATTCATAATTTATGCCGAATACAAAGCGCATAATGGCGGGCCTTAAGTAGGCAATGGTGGTGGTTGCGGCCGCATGTATGGCCATTGTGTCTGAAAGGAAATCGACAGACAGTCCCAAAAGAAAGCTCAATCCAATGAAAACGGCCCTGTTTTCCTTGATAGGGTACCAATATAAGAACATGATATAGACCATGGGGTTGATAAACCCAAAAAAGTTGAGTCTATTGAACACCAATACCTGTACTAGGACTAGTAGTATGAAGCGTATAATATTTATGAAAATACCTCTATTCATTGCTTGTGGCTTCTTCCAAATCCAGGATTTCCTTTCGGTCTAAATTTTTGATGATATATACATTTTTGATATTGGTCATGTCATTGAAGAGGTTTACATCTATTCTGTAAAAGCTCTTGGAAATGTCGAGATCGAATTTTTTAATGGTACCAATAGGGATGTTTTCGGGGAAAATGCTACTCATGGCTCCCGTAACGATGGTGTCCCCAATGTTCAAGGGTACCAAACGGGGAATATCTATCAATTGCACCGTGTTATAGGTTTTGGTGTCCCAAATCAAAGAACCAAAATGATTGGTGTTCTTTATTTTGGCATTGATATTCGATTTTGTGTTGAGTATACTTTGGACGGTAGCGAATTTATTGGAAGTATTTTCCACGATGCCAAGGATCCCCAAATCGGTAATGACGCCCATATCCTGGGAAACACTGTCGTTTTCGCCCCGATTTATGGTAATATAGTTTCTGGGATCGGCATAACTATTTTTGATTACCTGTCCGGAAATCACCGTGTATCTTACGCTGGAGTCAACTTCCACACTCGGCGATGTGGTTGTATTGAATAGCTTATTGCGTAATCTTTCGTTTTCCTTAAGCAAACGTTCATTCTCATCATCCAAGTCAAAATAGGTATTGAAACTATGGGAGAAGCCGTAAATATTCCCAGCGACCCAGCTAGAGGAATTAAAGAATCGTGATTGATGGTATGAATGCGATTGAATCGTGAAGGCCAAGGAGATAATCATCAATAGGATATAAAGAAGTAAATTCTTATATCGAATAATAAAATTGATAATCTGCTGCATTCACTTTTATTGATTTAGTACCTCGGTCGAAAATCTTGATAATGAGCCGTACGGTCTACTTGCTAGTCTTTGGATTTTATTTGATTAAGATACTCTTGTATCGCTCCAAATTTTTCAAGGCTATTCCGGTCCCCCGAACAACGGCACGCAATGGATCTTCGGCAATGTAGACGGGAAGGTCTGTTTTTTGCGAGAGTCTTCGATCCAACCCTCTCAACATAGATCCACCACCTGCAAGGTAAATACCGGTATTGTATATATCCGCGGCCAATTCCGGTGGAGTTTGCGATAATGTTTCCATTACAGCATCCTCAACCCTTAGAATGGACTTGTCCAATGCTTTGGCGATTTCCCTATAGGATATCTGTACCTGCTTTGGTTTCCCGGTAAGAAGATCACGCCCTTGTACTGATTTTTCATCAGGAGGGGTTTGTAGATCTTCTGTAGCCGAGCCTATTTCTATTTTAATGGCTTCCGCAGTGGCTTCCCCAACATAGAGGTTGTGCTGCGTACGCATATAATAAATGATGTCATTGGTAAATACGTCACCCGCAATTTTCACCGATTTGTCACAGACAATACCCCCTAAGGCGATTACTGCGATTTCGGTGGTACCACCACCTATATCAACAATCATGTTTCCTTTGGGTTGCATGATGTCCAAACCGATACCTATGGCCGCAGCCATGGGTTCATGTATTAAGTACACCTCTTTGCCATTTACGCGTTCCGCGGATTCCTTTACCGCTCGCATTTCAACTTCTGTAATACCGGAAGGAATACATATAACCAGTCTTAGTGCAGGGGGAAACCATTTTTTCTTTAAGGCAGGGATGTTCTTTATAAACATCATCAGCATCTTTTCAGATGCATCAAAATCCGCAATAACCCCATCTTTCAATGGTCTAATGGTCTTAATGTTTTCGTGTGTTTTTCCCTGCATCAAGTTGGCTTCCTTGCCAACGGCGATGATCTTCCCAGAAATACGATCTCTGGCAACGATTGACGGACTGTCTACAACGACTTTGTCCGCATGAATGATGAGGGTATTTGCCGTACCTAGGTCAATGGCAATTTCCTCGGTTAAGAAATCAAAAAATCCCATTTTAAGTTATTTGGTTTCGGTTAAAAGGTGTATTTCATCGACAAAAGTAATGAAATTAATGCTTAAAATGACGTGTGCCTGTCATTACCATCGCAATATTATTCTCATTACAATAATCGATACTCAATTGGTCCTTAATAGAACCTCCTGGCTGTATAACGCTTGTAATGCCACTTTTATGCGCAATTTCAACACAATCGGGGAAAGGGAAAAAAGCATCACTGGCCATAACCGCACCGTCTAAATCGAAATTGAACGATTTTGCTTTGTGGATTGCCTGGTTTAAGGCGTCTACGCGTGATGTTTGACCTGTTCCACTCGCGCACAGTTGTTTGTTCTTCGCAAGTACAATAGTGTTCGATTTCGTATGCTTACATAATTTTGAAGCGAAAATCAGATCCTCGATCTCACGATCTGTCGGTGCATTGTTGGTTACTTTGGACAAATCGGCCACAGTATCTGTTTTGTGGTCTTTTTCCTGAAGTAGCATACCGTTCAAACATGTTCTTACAAACATGTCTGGCATTTCGACATCATTCTGGATCAAGATGATCCTGTTCTTCTTGCCTTTCAATATTTCAAGGGCATTATCGGCATAGCTTGGTGCTATGACCACCTCACAGAATAGTTTGTGTATTTCCTCGGCAGTTGCTTTATCAATTTCCTTATTACTGATAAGGACCCCGCCAAAAGCGGAAACGGGATCTCCTGCCAAAGCATCCACATAGGCTTGGTGCAGGGTGTCCCTCATTGCCAGGCCACATGCATTATTGTGTTTTAGAATGGCGAAAGTGGGACCGTCGTTTTTAAATTCGTTCATCAGGTTTACGGCCGCATCAACATCCAGAAGGTTGTTGTATGAAAGCTCTTTACCGTGAAGCTTATCGAACATGGCATCGAAATCGCCAAAGAAGAACCCTTTTTGATGTGGGTTTTCGCCATAGCGAAGAACTTTTCCTTGGGTCTCGCTAACCTTTAAGGCAGCTATTTCGTGGTCTGCATTGAAATAATTGAAGATTGCCGAATCGTAATGGGAAGAAACGTTGAAGGATTTTGTGGCAAAGCGTCTTCGGTCTTCAAGGGTGGTTGATCCATTTCCTTTGGTGATCAGTTCCAAAACTTCGGCATAATCCTCCATTGAGGAAACACAAAGTACATCCTTGAAGTTCTTTGCTGCCGCACGGATCAGTGAAATACCACCTATATCTATTTTTTCAATGATATCTTGTTCTGAGGCACCACTCGCTACAGTTTTTTCAAAAGGATAAAGATCAACGATAACAATATCCAATTGTGGAATTTCAAATTCTTCCAATTGGGCGAGGTCGCCCTCGTTGTCCTGCCTGTTCAGGATTCCTCCAAAAACCTTAGGGTGAAGGGTTTTTACCCTGCCCCCAAGAATGGAAGGGTAGCTGGTTACCTCTTCAACCGGGACAACATCTATACCCAGGTCCTTGATGAATTTTTCAGTACCACCAGTTGAATAGATGGTAATACCAAGTTCATTGAATTTTTTTACGATAGGTTCAAGTCCGTCTTTATGAAAAACTGAAATTAAGGCCGAGGTCGCTTTTTTGGTGCTCATTTTTGTGTTGCTGGGATTAAGTTTCTAAAGCACACAAAAGTAATTTTTTTGAAGCGAACAAATGCCGCAGGTTATCAACAAAACCATGAAAGTTTTAACCAAAATTATATTAGGGCGTCGTAAACGGATATTTTTTGAAGGCAAATAGCCCTTTTCTTGCGGGATTATCAACAAGGTCATCCGAAAACAGAATACCCCAATGTGATACTGGACCTGGAATGAAACTTCCTTTAAAGGATCTTGGCGATTTCCGCATTAATATATTCCAGCAATTCCTCGTCTTTCTCGGTAAAAGGATCGGCTGTGTTCGAATCAATATCGATTTGCCCTATGTTTTCGCCATTCACAAAGAGGGGGACAACGATTTCGGCCTTTACGGTAATGCTACAGGCAATGTAATTATCCTGCGCCTTGACATCGGGAACCACAAAGTTTTGATTGCTGACGGCTACTTGTCCGCATATACCCTTTCCAAAAGGTATTATAATATGGTCGGTGGGTGCCCCGGCGTAGGGCCCAAGTTTCAGTTCTTCCTTATCCCCATTCTTAAAATAAAACCCTACCCAATCGTAATGGGTGACACTTTCTTTTAAAAAGTCACATATTGCTTGCAGGCGTTCCTCTGTACTAGCGGTTGAATCGGAAAGCAGGGTGTTTATCTTCGGCTGTAGGTCTTTCAGCATATCAAAATTTTTGGCTAAGATATTAAAATGTACTGTTTATTCGGTTGGATGTCTTAATCGTTTAAACCCAAAAAAGCGTTAATTATCCAAAGGGCAAGTCATGCTGTTTCAATAATTTGTAATTTTGCAGCGTGAAAGCTATCGCATATAAAATAACGGCAGTGTCAATGGCGCTCTTGCTCTTGGCTACTACTACCTCGTGGAAGGTGGAGAAGCACTTTTGTATGGGGCATTTGGTCGACATGGCTTTTTTTGTTGATGCGCAGGATTGTGGTATGGACATGGTTTCGGAGTCCGATTCGGTGGCTACGATAGATAAAAAATCTTGTTGTGACGATGAGGTGATTGCCATAGAAGGCCAAAATGACGTTAGACCTTCTTTTAATGATATTGATGTAGAACAGCAACCGTTCTTGGTTGCCTATACCTATACGTATCTTGGATTGTTTGAGCCTATAGCGGTTCAAAATATTCCACACAAACAATATATTCCCCCCAAAATTGTCAAGGATATCCATTTGCTTGACGATGTCTTCTTGATTTGATTCATTTTTAGTTTTTTTCTTATCACTCTTTTAGAGGTGTTTCGGTGTGTTTATATCGATACGTTCCTGTAATTTTTAATAAGCTTAAACCATAAAATGAAAACAGTATTTCATATTAAGAATATGGTCTGTGACCGTTGTAAGATGATCGTTTCCCAGTCGTTGGAAGAACTCGGTGCCACATGTGTCGATGTAGAACTCGGTACGGTAACTGTGGCATCCGATACAATACCCGATTATGAAACAATGCGTCAGGTATTGGAAAGTAAAGGTTTTGAGCTTATTGCCGATAAGAATGAAATTATCGTAGAAAGGATAAAAACGAATCTCATCGATTTTGTCGACCCCGAAAAACATGTAAAGGAAAGGAATGTCTCTGCCTTTTTATCAAAGGCATTGAACCGGGATTATTCCCTGTTAAGCAAGCTTTTTAGCAAAACCCAAGGTATTTCCATAGAGAAATATGTTATCCATCTAAAAATAGAAAAGGTCAAGGAATTCATTCAGATGAATAATTTGGGTTTTTCTGAGGTAGCCTATACAATGGGTTATAAAAGTAGCAGTCATTTGGCGCGACAATTTAAGATGGTAACCGGTTTGTCGATGTCTGAATACAAAAATTTGCAGGAATGGGGGCGTAAGTCCTTAGACCAAATTGTATAAGTCTTAACCATAACTTGTCAAATATTCACGGACGTTGTATTGTAATTTTGCAAAGTACAAAAAGTAGATACCAATGAAACATACCTATCATATTCACGGAATGAGCTGTAATGGTTGTCGGGCTCATGTTGAGCAAATCTTGGCAGGGGTAAAGGGTGTGACCAGTGTTGTGGTCGACTTGGAAAAAGCCGAAGCCGTTATAGCATCTGAAAAGGAGGTTTCCTTAAAAACATTGCAAGAGGCAATGGAAAAAGACGGTGGGCATTATTCCATTCATGGGCAAGGTGACCACCAGCATCATGAAGTAAGAAAAGAGGAAAAGCATGTCAATGGCAATGGTGTTTTTTATTGCCCAATGCATTGCGAGGGGGAAAAGACCTATGACAAACCCGGCGATTGTCCCGTATGCGGAATGGATTTGGTAGAGGAAGTAAATGCGACTAGTGCTACACCCCAAAAGTATACGTGCCCCATGCATCCGGAAATTGTACATTCTGAACCTGGCGATTGCCCCATTTGTGGTATGGACCTGGTGCCAAAACAGGTGGATGTATCGGCTGAGGATAAGAGTTACAACAGGCTTTTGGGCAAGTTTAAGATGGCAGTCGCCTTTACCCTGCCGATTTTTATCATCGCCATGTGGGGAATGTTGCCCAATAACCCCCTTCATGATATGCTACGTGTGAAGTATTGGAACTGGATTCAATTCGTACTGTCACTACCCGTTGTTTTTTATGCAACATGGATGTTCTTTGAGCGTGCTTATCGTTCGGTAAAAACATGGAACCTAAATATGTTCACGCTAATTGGCATTGGTGCCGGGGTAGCATGGTTGTTCAGTGTATTCGCCATATTGGTGCCGGACTTTTTCCCGAGTCAATTTAAAACGGATGAAGGTACGGTGCATGTATATTTTGAGGCTAGTACGGTTATACTGACGTTGGTGCTCTTTGGGCAGATGTTGGAAGCCCGGGCGCATAGTAAGACCAATTCAGCCGTTAAGGAGCTTTTGAAATTGGCACCCAACACGGCGATACGAATCACGGATGGAAAGGAAGAAACCATTGCAATAGATAAAATTTCAAAAGGGGATTTATTGCGAGTTAAACCGGGTGACAAAATTCCTGTGGATGGTGTCATCTCTGAAGGGGAAAGTGCGGTTGATGAATCCATGATTACCGGAGAACCTGTTCCCGTTCGAAAAGTAGAGGGCGATAACGTAAGCTCGGGTACCATAAACGGTAAAGGTTCTTTTGTGCTGAAGGCTGAGAAGGTGGGTTCGGAAACGTTGTTGTCGCAAATTATTGATATGGTGAACAAGGCAAGCCGAAGTCAGGCCCCTATCCAAAAATTGGCGGACAAGATCTCCGGTTATTTTGTGCCCACCGTGGTTTTCGTTTCCGTGGTCACTTTTATTGTTTGGGTCTTTTTTGGTCCTGAACCTGCCTATGTGTATGCCTTGGTCAATGCGATTGCGGTTTTGATCATCGCTTGCCCATGTGCCTTGGGACTGGCTACACCAATGTCCGTTATGGTGGGTGTGGGCAAAGGTGCGCAATCGGGGGTCTTGATCAGGAACGCCGAGGCATTGGAGCGCATGGACAAAATCGATACACTGATAATTGATAAAACAGGTACCATTACCGAGGGAAAACCATCGGTTGAAAAAGTTGGTGCCGTTGCTGGTTTCGATTCACAAAAAGTGGTGCAATATATAGTTTCATTGAACCAATATAGCGAACACCCCTTGGCCGATGCGATTGTCAAATACGGGGAGTCCCAAAATGTCGGGCTCCTAAAGGTGTCCGATTTCAACGCTGTTGCGGGCAAAGGGGTTACCGGTGAAATCGGGGGCGATTCCATAACCTTGGGTAATGGTAGGCTTATGGCTGATGCGAAGGTCAGTATTCCCGATACTTTGCAATCGGATGTTGCATCCTATCAAAAACAAGGAAAAACGGTTTCGTATTTGGCAATCGGTAAAAAGGCCGTCGGTTTTGTTGCCGTAGGGGATAAAATAAAGGAAACAAGCAAAAAGGCGATTCAAGAATTGCGATCTTCAGGTATTGCGGTGATTATGTTGACAGGTGATAACCATGACACGGCGAAGGCTGTGGCCAACGAATTGCAGTTGACCGATTTTAAGGCCGAAATGCTGCCACAGGATAAACTTGCCGTGGTGGCGCAATTGCAGGCCCAGGGTAAAAAGGTCGCCGTTGCCGGTGATGGCATCAATGATGCCCCTGCATTGGCAAAAAGTGATGTGGGTATTGCGATGGGGACAGGAACCGACGTAGCGATTGAAAGCGCTTCGATTACCTTGGTAAAAGGGGACTTGCATGGTATTGTAAAGGCATATAGGTTGAGTAAATCGGTAATGCGGAATATTAAACAGAATCTATTTTTCGCATTGATATATAATACTATTGGTATACCCGTTGCGGCCGGAGTCTTATTTCCATTGTTTGGAATACTACTGTCTCCCATGATCGCTGCGTTGGCCATGAGTTTTAGTTCGGTGTCGGTAATTGCGAATGCATTGCGATTACGTACCGTAAAAATTGATTAATAAAGTTAATAAAGAAACAAATGAATAAATATATCATAGTAATGGTTTCCGCACTTATGCCTTGGCTGGCTTTCGCTCAAGAGAAGGTGGAAGGAATGGTCATGGAGGTAAGTGAAGGGAATGAACATTTGGGATTGTCCGGGGCCAATGTGTATTGGATGGATTCCCAAATAGGAACAATGACCAATGGCGATGGCTTGTTCTCCATTCCATATAAAAAGGAATATAATAAATTGATTATAAGTTATGTAGGGTATGAATCGGATACATTGACGGTAAATTCACCTAAAACGATACATCATACTTTAAAGGCGTTGAATGCGTTGGATGAGGTCGTGGTTCATAAGAAACGGGATGCCATACAGAAAACATTCTACAGTGCCCAAAATGTGGTAACGGTGAATAGTGCTGAATTGTTAAAGGCGGCTTGTTGTAACCTTTCGGAAAGTTTTGAGACCAATCCGGCAATCGATGTCAATTTCTCCGATGCCCTGACAGGGACCAAACAGATTCAGATGTTGGGTTTAACGAGTCCGTATTTATTGATTACCCAAGAGAACATCCCGATGGTTCGGGGTGCCTCCCAGGCTTTCGGATTAACATTTACCCCGGGTACCTGGGTAGAGAGCATACAAATTACCAAAGGGGCAGGAAGTGTCGTCAATGGCTATGAAAGTATTTCGGGCCAGATCAATACCGAGTTGGTAAAACCGCTAACCGATAATGGCATTTTTGTCAATGGTTATGGCAATCAAAATGGTCGGTATGAATTGAATACCCATTTTAATAAAAAATTGACTGATACATGGAGTTCGGGCTTGTACATCCATGCAAACCGAAGGGATGAAAAAGAAGATAACAATGGAGACGGATTCCTGGATGCGCCCTTGGCAAATCAAATCAATGTGATGAACCGTTGGCAATACCAAAATCCAGAGACAGGATGGGTAAGTTTTATCAATGTCCGTTTTTTAAAGGATGAAAAGCAGGTGGGTCAGACCGATTTCGACCCCTTTACAGATAAGTTCACAACCAACGCATGGGGAGGTGAGGTTGATACCCGAAGGTTCGATTCTTCGGTGAAGTTAGGTTATGTTTTTCCTGAATTACCGTATCAGAGTCTGGGTATCCAGGGTTCCTATAGCATGCATAAACAAGATTCATACTATGGTTTCAATCAATACAATATTGATCATGAAAGCATCTATTCGAATTTTATCTTCAACTCGATTATCGGTGATACGCAAAATAAGTTCAAGACAGGATTTACCTTTGCATATGACGGATACAATGAGTTGGTGAATGTGGATAATTACGTCCGCCATGATAATTCGGTAGGAGCCTTTTTTGAATATAGTTATGACAATCTGGACAAAGTGAGTTTAACCGCCGGATTAAGGGTCGATAACCACAACCGTCTAGGTACCTTTGTAACCCCTAGATTCCATATTCGCTACACTCCGTGGGAATTGGGTAGTTTAAGGGGGTCTTTTGGAAGGGGTAGGAGAGCGGCTAATATCTTTGCCGAAAACCAACAGATTTTCGCTTCCTCAAGACAAATAAATTTGATAGGGGCCAATGGAGGAGGTATTTATGGTTTTGAGCCTGAGGATGCTTGGAATTACGGGGTTAGTTTTCTGCAAGGTTTTCTTTTGTTCGAACGCAAGGGGAATGTCACCGTTGATTATTACAGAACCGATTTCAAAAACCAGATCGTTGTCGATTACGAAAACCCCAATGAAGTGGCATTTTATAATTTGGACGGAAAAAGTGAAGCCAATAGTTTTCAATTGGAAGTGAATTATGAAGTGGTGAAGAATCTGGATTTTAGGACGGCATATAAATATTATGACGTACAAACCGATTTTAGAACGGGTCGATTGCAGAAGCCTTTACAGGCCAAGCATCGGTTTTTCGCGAATCTGGGCTACGAAACGACAGCAAGGAAGAATGGTTCACAGTGGCGTTTTGATTATACCCTGCATACCTTGGGGGAACAGCGTTTGCCTAGTACCGAAAGTAATCCGGAACAATATCGGTTAGGGGATTATTCCAAGCCCTATAGCTTAATGAATGCACAGATAACGAAAGTATTCAATAGTAATTTTGAGGTATATATTGGTGGTGAAAACTTGTCGAATTACACTCAAGATAATCCTGTTTTAGGGGCCGATGATCCATTTGGCCCAAATTTTGATACCAGTATTGTATATGCACCCATAATGGGGAGGATGTTTTATGGCGGATTTAGATTTAAACTATAACAATTAATCAATAAAAAATGAAAAGAGCGATTTTGGCAATAACCATGATGGTAATAGCTACGATGTCCTATGCACAGGAGAAGAACAAAAAAATGACCATGGAAGTCGATGGCAAATGTGTAATGTGTAAAGCGCGCATTGAAAAGGCGGCATTGGGGGTAAAAGGGGTTAAATATGCTACTTGGGACATTCCGTCACATCAATTGTCGCTCATTATTGATGAGCGTAAGACAGATCCAATGAAAATAAAATCAGCTATAGTGGCTGTAGGTCATGATACCAAGGAGTTGAAAGCCACGGAGGAAGCGTATAATTCTGTGCACCCGTGTTGTAAGTATCGGGATGATGATACCGATGATAGTCATGCACACTGATTTGTAATGGTGAGTGAAAGTAGTGAACCCATTTCCAAGATGAAGTAGGGAAATTACTTTTTAGGCAGAAACCTTAATATAGGGATACAACCATCTTTTTGGCAAAAGATGGTTTTTTTATGTGTAAAAAATAGGGGCAAGAAACGAAAAAAGCCCCATTGGGGGATTCCCAATGGAGCTTTTTAAAAGTATTAGTGTTTTGTATGCCTTAGGCTTACATCATACCTGGCATTCCGCCGCCGCCCATTGGAGGCATGGCAGGTGCATCTTCCTTAATGTCGATCAAGGCACATTCTGTAGTCAAGATCATTCCTGAAACAGATGCGGCATTTTCCAAAGCAATCCTTGTCACCTTCATTGGATCAATGATACCTGCTTTGAACATTTCGACATATTTTTCTGATTTGGCATCATAACCATAATCACCTTTACCGTCCTGTACTTTAGCTACAACAACAGAACCTTCACCACCAGCGTTTTCAACGATGGTTCTCAATGGGGATTCAATAGCCCTAGCTACGATTTGTAGACCAGTTTCCTCGTCTGCATTTTCGGCTTTTATTTTCGATAGGACGCTTTTTGCGCGAACCAAGGCAACACCACCACCGGCAACAATACCTTCTTCCACTGCAGCTCTTGTAGCGTGCAATGCATCATCTACACGGTCTTTCTTCTCTTTCATTTCAACTTCAGAGGCAGCACCAACATATAATACGGCTACACCACCGGCCAATTTGGCCAAACGTTCTTGAAGTTTTTCTTTGTCGTAGTCCGAAGTTGTAGTTTCGATTTGGGATTTAATTTGGTTCACCCTAGTCTTGATGTTTTCGGTAATACCACCACCGTTGACAATTGTTGTATTGTCTTTGTCAATGCTCACTTTTTCACAAGTACCCAACATGTCAATTGTGGTATTGTCCAAAGAGAAGCCTCTTTCCTCGGCGATAACGGTACCATTGGTTAAGATGGCGATATCTTCGAGCATTGCTTTTCTTCTGTCACCGAATCCTGGAGCTTTTACAGCGGCAATTTTCAGGGAACCTCTAAGTTTGTTCACTACCAAGGTAGCCAACGCCTCTCCATCAACATCCTCTGCGATGATCAAAAGTGGTTTTCCCGATTGTGCCACTGGCTCCAATACAGGTAGTAAATCTTTCATCGAAGAGATTTTCTTGTCGAATAAAAGAATGTATGGGTTTTCCAATTCGGTAGTCATCTTTTCAGAATCGGTCACGAAATAGGGAGACAAATATCCTCTGTCGAATTGCATACCTTCAACAATGTCAACATAGGTATCGGTACCTTTGGCTTCTTCAACAGTAATGACACCTTCTTTACCTACTTTTCCAAAAGCTTCGGCAATCAACTCACCAATAGTTTCATCGTTATTGGATGAAATTGAGGCAACTTGTTTGATTTTTTCCGAAGAATCACCAACTTTTTTTGATTGTTTGCGCAAATCGTCAACAATAGCTTCTACGGCTTTGTCGATTCCTCTTTTCAGATCCATTGGGTTTGCACCGGCAGCAACGTTCTTCAAGCCTTCTTTTACGATAGCTTGTGCAAGAACGGTGGCGGTAGTGGTACCATCACCTGCAAGATCATTGGTTTTGGAGGCCACTTCTTTTACCATTTGGGCTCCCATGTTTTCCAATGCATCTTCCAATTCAATTTCCTTAGCAACGGAAACCCCATCCTTGGTCACTACAGGAGCGCCGAAAGATTTGCTGATGATTACATTCCTACCTTTAGGGCCCAATGTTACCTTTACTGCGTTGGCCAAGGCATCAACACCTCTTCTAAGACCATCACGTGCTTCAATATCGAATTTTATTTCTTTTGCCATAATTAAAATTTTATTTTAAAATTTTAAATTCCAATAGCGAAATCCCAGTTCGCAATAAAGATTGCTTTTTGGAATTTGCGATTTATTTAGTTGGAATTTACGTTAATTAAATAATTGCTAAAATGTCACTTTCCCTCATCATCAGGTAATCGGTACCTTCTAATTTCAACTCAGTGCCAGCATATTTACCATAAAGAACGGTATCCCCAATCTTTACAGTAATTTGCTCGTCCTTTGTTCCGGGACCAACTGCAACTACTTTTCCTTTTTGAGGTTTTTCTTTAGCGGTATCTGGAATATAAATACCGGAAGCGGTTTTGGTTTCTGCTGCCATTGGCTCGATTAAAACTCGGTCTGCCAATGGTTTAATGTTAACTTTAGCCATATTTATTATTTTAAGTTGATTTTTATAACTGAATGTTATAGTCAGAAATTATGCCATTTCTTGAAAACTGACATATTGTAAAACAAAAATGCCAGCTTGTCATTCAAGCTGGCATTTTTTTGTGTTTTAAGAAACAGATAGGTTAAAGACTATCTGAAGTATTATTGGTACTTGTAGGAGCAACAGGTACTTCCTCAGGTACCGCTTCTGGAACGGTCTCCTCGATATCGCTACCTTGGAGTAGTTTGGATTCCGAATCGCTAAAGTTTCCTTTAAGTGCTATGTTGGAAGCCAAGATCAAGACAATCAGTAATGCGGAAAGAATCCATGTACTTTTATCCAAAAAGTCCCCTGTTTTCTTGACACCACCAACGACTTGGCTGCCTCCACCTCCAAAAGAGGAAGATAATCCGCCGCCTTTTGGGTTTTGAACCATAATCACTAACACCAATAGAAAGCAAACTGCGATGATAAGAATCAAAAATATTGTAAATGTGCTCATCAGTACTATGTATTTTCTTGTTGTATTTTTTCTGCCGCTTTAATACGGTCTGCAAAGAAACCACTTTTTTCTGGATATTTCAAACTTAAAATCTTGTAAGCTTGAATGGCTTTTTTATACTTTTTCTGTTCCAAGTAAACCTTGGCCAAAGTTTCGGTCATCAATTCGTTTTTATCCAATTTCAAGGATTCGGTGATGTCGATTTTCTTGGCGGTCTTTGGGGTCGGTGATATCTTGGGATTGTTTTCGATGAACTTGTCTATAAGTTCGAACTTTTTCTTTTTTAGAACATCTTTCTCCAATTGGAAATCAATATCCCCATCGTCGGGTTCTTGGGGTTCGGTTTCCGCTGGTTTTCCTTGTTCCTGGGGTTTGCGTTCAATGGTTTTTACGGTGGCCAATTGCAACCATTCACTGAAGGAATGTTTCTCTTTCTGTGTAAAAGGCAAAGGTTTTCCGATTTCAAGTTCTTTTTCGGCAATTTCCTTTTCCGCCTTGATGACCTTATCAATTTCCGGGTCTTTTGATTTAAAAAGTTTTGGATCCAGAATTTGATCGGCATCCTTTAGGTCTTGCGGTAGGGGTTTGTCCGTGGAGTTTACTATCAGCGGTATTTTTTCCTCCGTAGGGTCATTCTTTGTTTCGGCTTCCGTATGCTCTTGCCCTACGTCTGGGGTTTTGCCGGATATCGTATCCGCAATCGTGTTTTGCAAGAAATCCTTGGAGGTGATGAAATCGAACAGAATGTCGCGATCTGTGGTGTAGGCGGCAGTCTTCTTAAGGGCGTTGTTGTATTTGAAACTGTTGAGGTTCCGAAGCCCTTTTAAATGGAGAGCCCTGGCCGCTTGGAAATAAGGGTATTCTTTCAATACGTCTTCTAACTGTTTGGTCTGTATTGGAGTAACGACCTTTTCAGGGTTTTGTAATAGATATGTAAAATCCTGTACGTTCATTGTTTTATGTCAATAGCAGAGCCTTTTATGTATTCCGATTGGGTGCGGGGTGCTTTAATCGCAAACCGTGCAATTACCAATCTGCAAGGGACTCATTGAAAATATCTTGGGTAATCCGTTCAAAAATAATCTCATGCGCTTCCGATTTTACGGATGATAATTGTGCATCGGCATCATAGTCATAGAAAAACGAAAAGCGTTTTTCAAAATCGGCATCTTCCTTGGTTTTATTGTAGAATCGCACATTGACAGCAATCGACAACCTGTTTTGGGCAGCGGTTTGCTGGGCAGTTGCACTCATAGGTGAGATTCGGTATTCCACAATTTCCCCTTCGTACAATAGATCGGCATTGTTGTTATTTACCAAATCCAAACTCGTTTGGTTAAGAATCCTATCCTGCAACGCCAAGGTAAATTCCCGGTCCATACCCGGTTCAAAGGTAGAGCCTGGACTTTGGGTCGCATAGTTTTGAAAATAGTTCACTTGAAAAGTAGTGGCCGTACCCACATCGCCCCCAGTAAAATTATAGATGCCACATCCTATCATTGGGATACAAATGGCAACCAACAATATTATTTTTTTGAAGTCCTTCATGCTTACAGGTCGTATTGTTTTATTTTGCGGTAAAGCGTACGTTCCGAAATGCCCAGTTCTGCAGCTGCGGCTTTTCGCTTGCCCTTGTTCCTTTCCAATGATTTCTTGATCAATTCCACTTCCTTTTCCTGTAAAGATAGGGTTTCTTCCTCTTCTATTTCCTCTGCGAAATGGTACTTGTCTTCCACAGGGGGTGGATCATAACTCTGTTGTTCAACAATGGGTTCTGGAAGTCTTAAGACCTCCATGGTTTCGTTTTCCTGCTCTTCGTAATCCTCATCACTATTTGAACCGTAGATTTTCTGGATCAGGCCTTCATTCTCTTTCTGCACCTTTTGGGTGTCTTTGTTCTTCAGTAATTCCAAGGTCAATTTTTTCAAATCGGTAAGGTCTCCCTTCATATCGAATAAAACCTTGTACAGGATTTCCCGTTCGTTACTAAAATCACTACCGCTCTTACTTTGCCCCACCACGGCAGGTAAACTGGAGTTCCCCGTATTGGGTAGGTAACTGTTTAAGGTGTTGGCCGAGATGATTCTTTCCCCTTCCAATACGGATATCTGTTCTGCTATATTCCGCAATTGTCGAATATTCCCAGGCCAGCGGTATTTGAATAGTAATTGTACGGCATCGTCCTCTAAGCGAATGGTGGGCATTTTGTATTTCTGCCCAAAATCGGAGGCGAATTTCCGAAATAATAAATGGATGTCTTCCTTGCGTTCGCGAAGGGGGGGTATGTTGATTTCGACCGTACTTAATCGATAATATAAGTCCTCCCTGAATTTTTCCTTTTGAATAGCCTTGATCATATCCATGTTGGTGGCCGCAACTATACGAACATCGGTTTTTTGGACTTGGGAGGATCCCACTTTCAGGAACTCCCCATTTTCGAGTACCCTTAAAAGTCGAACTTGTGTCGTCAAAGGTAACTCCCCGACTTCATCCAAAAAGATGGTGCCCCCATCGGCAACCTCGAAATAGCCGCTTCGGGTGGAGGTTGCTCCTGTAAACGACCCTTTCTCATGGCCAAATAGCTCACTGTCAATAGTTCCTTCAGGAATTGCACCACAGTTTACCGCGATGTATTTTGCGTGTTTTCGGTGAGACAGGGAGTGAATGATCTTAGGAATCGATTCCTTACCTACCCCACTTTCCCCAGTGACCAGGACGGAAATATCGGTAGGGGCAACCTGTATGGCCTTCTCTAAGGCCCGGTTGAGTTTGGGGTCGTTCCCAATGATTTCGAAACGTTGTTTTATTGCTTGTACACCTTCCATAGTATTCCTGTGACTCAAGTATATTATTAATTTTCACTAAGACCTACCGCTTCGCCGATTAGTGTGGCAGAGGTACAGTCATTGATCTTGACATTTACAAAATCCCCCAACTTATAATTTTCTTTAGGAAAAACAGCAACTACGTTCTGTGAGTTACGACCCCTCCACATGGTGTCATCCTTCTTAGAGGTACCTTCGATCAAGATTTCCTGGATCTTGCCTACATGCCTCTTTGTTCTCAACATGCAATGTTCCCGTTGTAGGGCAATGATTTCTGAAAGCCTACGCTGTTTTACTTCATTGGGCACATCATCCTTCATTTTTCGGGCGGCCATAGTGCCTGGGCGTTCTGAATATGAGAACATATAGCCGTAATCGTACTTGACATAATCGAGGACGGCCAAGGTAGCTTGGTGGTCTTCTTCGGTCTCGGTAGGGAAACCGGAAATCATGTCATGGGACAAGGCCATATCGGGAATGATTTTTTTGATATCGTCGATCAGCGCAAAATACTCTTCTATCGTATGTAAGCGATTCATCTCCTTTAGGATTCGATTACTTCCGCTTTGTACTGGCAAATGAATGTGGTTACAGATATTGCGATGCTTTGCCATGGTCTTAATGACGTCCAGATTCATGTCCTGTGGGTTCGAAGTTGAAAACCGGATACGCATTCCAGGTTGTGCCAAGGCGACCATGTCCAATAGATCGGAAAAATCAACCGCTGTTGCAATTTGCATCTCGGAAGCCTTTGCAAAATCTTTTTTGAGTCCACCACCATACCATAGGTAACTATCGACGTTCTGTCCGAGTAAGGTTATTTCCCTGTAGCCCTTATCCCAAAGATCGTTTACCTCGTCGATTATCGATTGGGGGTCTCTACTGCGTTCACGCCCCCTTGTAAAAGGTACAACGCAAAACGTACACATATTATCACAGCCCCTGGTAATCGATACAAAAGCACTTACCCCATTGGAGTTTAGTCTTACCGGGGAAATGTCTCCATAGGTTTCATCTTTGGAAAGAACCACATTGACAGCATCGCGGCCCTCATCGATTTCTTGGATGAGGTTGGGTAGGTCTTTATAGGCATCAGGGCCTACGACCATATCGACGATCTTTTCCTCTTCGAGCAATTTGCTTTTAAGACGCTCGGCCATACAGCCCAAAACACCTACTTTCAAATGGGGCCTGTCCTTTTTTATGGCATTGAATTTCTCGAGCCGTTTTCGTACAGTGGCTTCGGCCTTTTCCCGAATTGAGCAAGTGTTCACCAATACCAAATCGGCAAGTTCCAATTCTTGGGTGGTATTGAATCCTTCATTGGCCAAGATCGAGGCCACGATTTCACTATCTGAAAAATTCATAGCGCACCCGAAACTCTCTATATATAGATTTCTTGTGTTTTTTTTATCCTTTTTTAAGGAGAGGGCATCCCCCTGAATTGATTCATCAATGATTTTCTCCATATATTGACCCCTAGCTTAATAATGGGGGCAGCAAAGATAGTGCTTATTCCAATTTAATGACAATATGACAGTATATTTTAGTACTATTTTAGGTTTTCAATCGTTTAAACCACTGCTTTAAATTGAAGTCATCATGAATTTCACAACATTGTCAAATACAATTGAGGAAAGTAATCCGTTGGATTTTGGTTCCATATTCAGTAAATCCATTGAATTGTTCAAAAATGTCTGGTTACAGGGATTTATAGTGGTTATACTTACCTTTGTGACCATTATCCCTTTCTATGTTTTGGTTTATGTTCCGTTATTGATTGCCGGGATATCAGATCCTGAAATGTTGAAAAGTGAACAGGTGCCCCCGGTACTTTTAGTATCCATGGTGGTGTTGGTACCTTTAATGCTTTTAGGTATCATGACAGTAAGTCTTTTGCTTAATGCGGCATTCTTACGCATTTGTAGGAATAAAGATTTGAACCTGACGTATACCGACAATTACTTTTACTACTTTAAGAAATCATATGCCTTAAAAGCATTCTTTCTTTCCTTGATTATGTTGGGGCTGATCTCATTGGGGATGTTGGCCTGTGGCTTGGGTATTTTTTACTTGATAGTGCCCATCTCATTAATGCCGGCATTCTTGGCCTTTGATGGGGAGTTGACGGCAATGGAGATCGTGAAATCAAGTTTTTCCCTTGGCAACAAAAATTGGTTGGTGATCTTTGGGTTGATCATCATCATGGGGTTGGTGGCTGAATTAGGGATTTTGCTCTGTTTTGTTGGGGTCTTCTTTACGGCTATGTTAGCCAAGATCCCTGTTTATTTTATGTATAAGGATGCTATTGGGTTTTCTTCAGAGCCCTGATTTTTTTAGTCGTAAGTTTTTTTACGCAACGCTACTGCCTAGATTGTATCTAATGGATATAACCATAAAATGATTATGAAATGGCCAAATAGATTCCCGATGTCTTGTAGGGTCTTTGTTTTTGCGTTATAGCTGATCTTTTATACTAAAAATTTTCCCATGAAAAAGAATTTGTTGCTACTTCTGTTTGTAGCCTCATTGGGCTTGGTGTCTTGTGAAAAATCCGATGACGGAAAATATGCCGATTATTTGGTGGCCAAACCCTTGACCATAAGCAAGTCTGAATTTAAGAACAGTGTTGATGTCGTGGCCCCGGCACCTATAAAGGAATCCGGGAAAATCTATGCCTATCGGGATTATATTTTTGTGAATGACAAATATCGGGGCGTTCATGTTATTGATAACAGTGACCCGTCTGCCCCAAAAAAGATCTCGTTCATTAAAATTGCGGGTAACGTGGATATCTCGATAAAGGATGGGTATCTATATGCCGATAGTCTTATGGATTTGGTGGTTCTCGATATTTCGGATATCACCCATATCAAAATAGTCACACGTTTGGATAATGTACTTCGGGACAACGTGGTATGGCCCGCTGCTGATTTTTATGAATATGATGGTTTAGATTATGATAATGAGGTTTTGTTGGGTTGGGAAACGGTGACCGAACGAAGGCTGGTCACGGAATTTGAGGAAAGATTCACCGTGGACGGGGAATTTTTCGCAAATGCCGAAACCGTCAGTGATGCCTCGGTAGGACAAGGGGGGTCATTGGCCCGTTTTAAGATCGTGGGGGATTATCTCTATGCCGTTGACAGCCATACGATCAATGTTTTCAATATACAGGACTTGGAAGCCCCTCAAGACATGGAAGACGTTTATGCCGGTTTTGATATTGAGACTATTTTCAATCGGGATCAGTATTTGTTTTTGGGAAGCATGCGCGGAATGTATATCTATGACATATCCTCCCCGGCCACACCGACTTTCGTTTCTGAGTTTCAGCATGGTACTGCCTGTGACCCCGTGGTGGTCGATGGGGATTATGCCTTTGTGACCTTGCGGGGTGGTAATCGGTGTGGGGCAACCGAAAGTGGACTTTTCATCGTAGATATCTCTGATATTGCCAACCCTGAATTAACGATTAGCTATTCTTTGGATGGCCCCTATGGTCTTGGTGTTAAAGGAGATAAGCTGTTTGTTTGTGATGGTGATTCCGGATTAAAGGTATACGATAAGTCCAATGTTGAGGATTTGGTAAGCTTGAATCATTTTAAGGATATCAATACCTTCGATGTCATTCCATTGGAAAATTCGTTGCTTATGGTGGGTGAGGATGTGCTATATCAATATGAATATCTAGAGGATGATATTAAATTGATAAGTACCTTGGAATTGGATTGAAAATTGAATTGTTTATACATTTAAAAGCCCGGTAATTCTTGGGCTTTTTTAGTACATATATATAAGGTAGCGGCTGTAATTAAAAAAATCAACTACTTTTGTGTCACGAAAAATCGATGAATGGCAAAGAATTTAGTTATTGTAGAGTCGCCGGCAAAGGCAAAGACCATAGAGAAATTTTTAGGTAAGGATTTTAAGGTAGAGTCAAGTTTTGGACATATTGCCGATTTACCTTCAAAGGAATTGGGTGTTGATGTTGACAATGGTTTTAAACCCAAGTATATAGTCGATAAGGAAAAGAAGGCCCTTGTAAAAAAACTAAAGGATTTAGCGAAAAAAGCCGAGACCATCTGGTTGGCGAGTGATGAGGACCGGGAAGGGGAAGCCATATCATGGCATCTTTCCGAGACCTTGGAATTGGACAAGAGCAAGACCAAAAGGATCGTTTTCAATTCGATCACCAAATCAGCGATACAGAAGGCCATTGAGAATCCACGGGAGATAAATTATAATCTAGTGAACGCCCAACAGGCCAGAAGGGTGTTGGATCGTTTGGTAGGGTATCAGTTGTCCCCGGTACTTTGGAAAAAAATAAAACCAGGACTCTCTGCAGGTCGTGTACAGTCGGTCGCTGTGCGATTGATTGTGGAGCGCGAACGTGAGATCGAGGCATTTACCCCAACAGCTTCTTTTAAGATCTCTGCTGAGTTTAAAACGGAAAGTGGTAGTGTGTTTACCGCTAAATTGGGGAAAACGTTTGCGACTAAGAAAGAGGCTGAGGCCTTTTTAAAGAAAAACATCGAAGCAGGTTATTCCATAGGAAACTTGGATAAAAAGCCTGCGAAAAAATCGCCATCCGCGCCATTTACCACATCGACCTTGCAGCAGGAAGCTGCACGGAAACTCTATTTCTCAGTGGGTAGGACCATGCAGGTAGCACAACGTTTGTATGAGGCGGGACTTATCACCTACATGAGAACAGACAGTGTCAACCTTTCCGGTGAGGCGATTACTGCGGCAAAAGATGCTATTGTTGATAATTACGGGGAGGAATACAGCACTGTAAGGAACTTCAAGGGGAAGACCAAAGGGGCACAAGAGGCTCACGAGGCCATTCGACCTACGGATATGACAAGACAATCCCCTTCGTTGGAGCGGGATCAATCCAAGTTGTACGATTTGATTTGGAAAAGGACCATTGCATCGCAAATGAGTGATGCCCAATTGGAACGTACCAATGTAAAAATAAAGGCTACTACACATAACGAGGAATTCACAGCGAATGGTGAGATAATCAAGTTCGATGGTTTTCTGAAAGTATATATGGAAGGGCTCGATGACGAGGATATCTCCGAAGAGCAAGAGGGAATGTTGCCCCCGATGAAAGTGGGCGATACGCTATATAATAATTTTATTACTGCCACTGAGCGCTTCACCAGGCCTCCATATAGGTTTACCGAAGCTACCTTGGTTAAAAAGCTTGAGGAACTTGGGATAGGAAGACCTTCTACCTATGCGCCAACCATATCAACCATCCAGAATAGGGGTTATGTTGAAAAAGGCACTGTTGATGGTGTCGAAAGAAAATATATCCAGTTTGTCCTTAAGGCAGGTGCGGTAAAAGAAAAGGAATTGGTTGAGGCCGTTGGGTCCGATAAAGGTAAAATGGTGCCAACCGATATAGGAATGATCGTCAATGATTTCCTTGTCAGCCATTTTTCGAATATCCTGGATTATAACTTTACAGCCAAGGTCGAAGAGGATTTTGATGAAATCGCGCACGGTGAAGAGGATTGGCAAAAAGTGATGAGTGATTTCTACAAGGATTTCCATCCTACGGTTCTCGATGTTGAGGAAAATGCCGATAGGGCCAGTGGAGAGAGGGTATTAGGCAAGGATCCGAAGACAGGTAAACAGGTCTCGGTTCGTTTGGGAAGATTCGGGCCAATGGTGCAGATAGGTACCGTTGATGATGAGGAGAAACCACAATTTGCCAGTTTGGCCCCGGACCAATCCTTGAATACGATAACATTTGAAGAGGCGATGGACCTGTTTAAACTCCCTAGGAAGTTGGGTGATTTCGAAGGTGAGGAAATTGAAGCCAATGTAGGTCGTTTTGGTCCCTATGTGAAATTTGGTAAAAAGTTCGTTTCATTGGCCAAGGGTGAAAGTGCCATGGATATTTCCTTGGATCGGGCCATAGAGCTGATCAAGGAAAAACAGAAAGCCGATGCACCGATTGCATCCTATGAGGATAAGGATGTGGTTAAAGGGGTTGGGCGTTTTGGACCGTTTATCAAATGGGATGGCATGTTCATTAACGTGAACAAGAAATATGATTTTGATAATCTTACCCAAGCTGATATAGAGGAGTTGATCGAAGCCAAAAAGCAAAAGGAAATCGATAAGCTCGTACAGGAATGGCCCGAAGAGGGAATCCGTATCGAAAAGGCTAGATGGGGAAGACATAATATATTAAAAGGAAAAGTAAAGGTTGAGCTCGCAAAAACCGTTGATGCGGCAAAGATGTCCTTGGAAGAAGCAAAGGCGTTGATTGAAAAGAAATCCCCTAAACGAAAAACAAAGGCGAAACCTAAAACAAAACCTAAAGCTAAAAAATAAGTATGGCATTCGATTTTTTGGTTCCTGTAGAAGATAGGGTATTGGCCCATACCGAATTACTGCCCCCACAGGCCCTTGGAAGACATATTTACCCCCACACCAAGAAGGAAGGCCTACCTGTTCTTGCGAATGCCACCATCGCCATCCTGGGCGTTAAGGAGTCTCGCAATGCCTTCGAGAAAAAAACCGAGAAATTAGATGTTTCCGCGATTAGGATACAGTTGTACAAGCTATTGTTGGGCAATTGGGATTCAACCATAGTTGATATGGGTGATATAGAGGAAGGTGAAACCGTTGATGATACGTATTTCGTCGTAAAGGAAATAGTGGCCGGCTTGCTTGAAGAGAATATTATCCCCGTTATTTTAGGAGCGACCCAAGATATCACATATCCCGCATATCGTGCTTTTGACGGTATAAAGGATATGGTCAATTTAGTGGCTATCGATAGCCGTTTTGATTTTGGGATGGAAGATGAACTGATATCTTCCCATTCCTATATGAGTAAGATTATTACGGATAAGCCCAATAATCTCTTTAATTTCTCGAATTTAGGGTATCAGAGTTATTTTAATGCCCAAGAAGAGAAAGATCTAATGGATCGCCTTTTTTTTGATGCCTATAGGTTGGGTGAATTAATAAACGATATTTCCCTGGCAGAACCTGTTTTGCGTAATGCACACATGGTAAGCTTGGATACGCGGTCTATCAAATCGAGTGAAATAGGGGTGTCTCCCAATTTTTCACCCAATGGTTTTGATGGTCGTGAAATTTGTGCCATTGCAAGATATGCAGGGTTAAGTGATAAGGTCAGTATCTTTGGTATCTATGAAATGGAGAACATTGACCAATCATGCCAATTATTGGCACAGATCATATGGTACTTCATAGAAGGGGTGAATTTTAGGATCGAGGAATCCCCTTATTCAAGAACAGACGATTTCACAAAGTATACCGTACCAACCGATACTGAGCAGTTGGTCTATTATAAGAGCCATCTTACCGAAAGATGGTGGGTAGAGGTACCTTCAATTTTGACTTCACATACTAAAGCCAATTCGGTTGCGTTATTACCTTGCACCGAACAGGACTATTTTGATGCATGCAACGAGATTATTCCTGAAAGGTGGTTTAAGGCTTACAGAAAAGGCTTTAACTGATTAAAAAAAAGTAGACGATAATTGTATAACATACAATAATTTACCCAAAACGTAGTTTTAGAGAGTAGAATAATAATTGTGTTTGCATTTATAACCTTAATCGAAATTTAACCTAAAGTATGAAGAAGCTATTGTTATCATCTATAGCATTTGTTTTTTTGCTCACCAGTTGTGGGTCCAAAACAAAAGGAGAGCTAGTCGGCGTCCAGGGTAAGAAGTGGTACCCGGAAAAACCTTATGGAATGGAATTAATCCCACGCGGATCTTTCATCATGGGTAAAAGTGAGGAAGACCAAGCCAAACTTCTCAATGCACCTACCAAAACAGTTACTGTACGGTCGTTCTATATGGATGACACTGAGATCACGAATAGTGAGTATCGTCAATTTGTTGAATGGGTCAAAGATTCCATTGCAAGAACAAGGTTGGCTATTTTGGCCGATGAGTTGGGGCTAGGACCAGAAGATGGCGGAATTGGTGATTATGCCTTCAAGGATGCGGATACTACCAAGGCATCGGTGTATGACAAATATATGTTGGACAACTACTCAGGAATGGGTGAAACAGGTTATGAAGGTCGTGCACTCAATAAGGATGTGGATCTGGTATGGGACACTTCGGAATATCCTGATGAATATTATACCGAGGTAATGGATTCGCTGTACATTCCTGAAGATGAGTCATACAATGGTCAAAGGACTATTGATGTTACTACCTTGAAGTACAAGTATAGTTGGATGGATATAGAGGCTGCTGCCCGGTCTAGAAACGGTAAAAGAAAAGACTTTATAAAACATGAGGAGTTGGAAATCTATCCAGATACCACGGTTTGGATCAGGGATTTTGAATACTCCTACAACGAGCCAATGCACAACGATTATTTTTGGCATGATGCCTATAGTGAATACCCAGTTGTCGGTATTTCTTGGAAGCAAGCCAAGGCTTTCTGTAATTGGAGGACCAAGTTCAAAAATGATGACCAGAAAAGTAAAGGCAAACAATTCGTGAATAAATTTAGATTACCAACCGAAGCGGAATGGGAATATGCCGCAAGAGGTGGTATAGAAGGAGGTACATATCCTTGGGGTGGTCCTTATGTTATTAGTGATACGGGTTGCTTTATGGCAAACTTTAAACCGCAGCGTGGCGATTATGCCGCTGACCAGGCACTATACACTGTAGAGGCCAAATCATATGAGCCCAACGATTTTAACCTGTACAATATGGCAGGTAATGTTTCGGAATGGACGGATTCAAGTTATGATCCCAGTTCTTATGAATTTGTATCTACCATGAATCCCAATGGAGGTGACGAACAAAATGCTAGAAAGGTAATCAGGGGAGGTTCCTGGAAAGATGTTGCCTATTTCTTGCAAGTCAGTACAAGGGATTATGAATATGCCGATTCTGCCCGTAGTTATGTAGGGTTTAGAACAGTACAGGATTATATGGGTGAGGAAGATTCAACACAATAAAATATCATAATACATTATAAATACATTTCAATTCCTACTAAGGAAGGAGAAAGAAATCAAACGTTAACCAAATACTTATTATTAACATAAACTAAAATTAAATTTAAAATTATGGCACAGTCAAAATCAACAAAAAAATTATTTAACATGGCTTACGGGCTTGGAGCATCGGTAGTGATTATTGGTGCATTGTTCAAGATCCTTCACTGGGAGTTCGGTCCTTTAACAGGTGGACTTTTATTAGCGGTAGGTCTTATTACAGAAGCATTGATCTTTGCTATTAGTGCATTCGAACCAGTAGACGATGAATACGATTGGTCATTGGTATACCCAGAATTAGCTGGTGGAATGACCAGTGGTGGTAAGAAAAATGAACTTGCAGAGATTAAGGAAACTGAAACTTCCCTGTCCAAAAAATTGGATAACTTATTGGAAGAAGCCGGTATCGATGCCAGTCTTATGGAAAGCTTAGGTTCTAGTATCAAGAATTTTGAAGGTGCAGCAAAAGGTATCGCCCCTACTGTGGATGCCATGGAATCTACCAAAAAATATTCTGATGAAATGGTACAAGCTGCCGCTCAAATGGAATCTTTGAACAGTTTGTATAAAGTACAATTAGAGAGTGCTAGCAGACAAGCAAGTGTCAACGAGGAAGTAGTGCAAAATGCAAGTGCACTCAAAGATCAAATGGAATCTTTAGCCACTAACCTATCTTCTTTGAACGGAGTATACGGTGGTATGTTAACTGCAATGAATAGAAACTAATTAGAACGTTAGTCCAAATCCAAATCAATTAATCATTAATACCTAATTAGAAAAAATGGCAGGAGGTAAACAAACACCACGTCAGAAGATGATCAACCTAATGTACTTGATCTTCATCGCGATGTTGGCCTTAAATATGAGTAAAGAAGTTTTAGCCGCATTCGGAATAATGAATGAAAAGCTAGAGGCTTCTAATGCAAAGACGACCGAAAGTAATGAAGCTTTCTTGGGAAGTCTTGAAACCAAAGCATCCGAGGATGCTAAGAAATATGGCGAATTATATCAGAATGCCCAGAAAATCAAGTCCATGTCCCAAGAGTATTATGACTACTTGGAAGGTCTTAAGAAAGGCATGATGGAAAAAGTGGAAGATCCCAAGGATTATGCCCGTATGGACAATTCCGATTTCTTGGATCAAAAGTTTTTCCAAGGTGATAACTTGGCCGCAGATGGTAAGGAGTTCATGAAACGGATCACCGATTATCGTGAGCAAGTTGCCGCAATGGTTCCTGCTTCATTGAAAGAGTCTGTAATGACCCGTTTTAAGACAGGAAACGAAGAAGGTAAGGTTAAGGCTAAGGATGGCATGCAAGATTGGATCAATTACCACTATGAAGGTTATCCTTTGGTAGCTTCCCTTGCTAAACTTACATCGCTTCAAGCTGATGTTAAGGCCACTGAGGAAGCTGCTTTAAAATCAATGTTGGAAGGTGAGTTGACCAGCCAAGTTTCGTTGAAGAATTTTGCAACGGCACTTGATGCGAGTAAATCAGCTTTCTATGCAGGTGAAAAGTATGATGGTAAGATCATCATCAGTAAGACCGATAAATCATCTACACCTGTAAGGGCGGAATTGACCCTTGACGGTAGAAAATTATCGGAAGGTAAGGATTACGCTTTGGAAGCAGGTGGTATCAAAATGCTTATCAGTGCAGGTTCTGCAGGTGATCATGAGATCAAGGGAACTATGTTCTTTATGCAGGATGGTGAGGAAATACCTGTTGAGGTTAAGAACAGTTTCGCAACGATCAGTAAGCCCAATGCAGCTTTGATCGCGGCGGATAAGATGAACGTTGTTTATCGTGGTGTTGCCAACCCAATGTCTATCTCTATTCCAGGTATACCCAATAATAAGGTAAATGCTTCTGCCCCAGGTTTGAAATCAGTAGGTGGTAGTAAGTATGTGATGAATCCAGGTACCGGTAGAACGGTTACAATCACGGCTTCAGGTAAATTGCCTGATGGTCAAACGGTATCGTCCAGGTCTGAATTCAGGATCAAGGATATTCCAAGACCAGCTGGTGCGATCAGAGGTGAGACCGGTAGTGCAAAAATGCCAAGAAAGAACTTGGAAATAGCTACTGTTGGTGCTTTGTTGGAAGATTTTGATTTTGACTTGAACCTTAAGGTAAGTGGATTTAAATTCAAAGTTCCTGGTCAACCAACCGTTAGTGTTAATGGTAACAAATTAGACTCTAGGGCCAAATCAGCCTTGAAAAGAGCCAAACGTGGTGATGCTGTTCAGATATTCGATGTAAACGCTTATATCACGAACAATAAGAGCTACAAACTTAAAAAGGTATCTCCGGTTGTTGTTGAGATAACAAACTAATAAGTAGTATTATTTAAATTATATTTTATGAATTGGAAGAATGTTTTATTAATCGGAGCCGTTAGTTTACTGCCCGCATCTATCATGGCCCAGGCAAACATATTGAATGCCAAAAAGCCAGAGCAGATAGGGGTAAGGACTGAAGCACAGAAAGCTCTAGACAATGATGCTCCGTTGGAGTATGGTTATGTGGATGACAGGGATATCCTTTGGTCCAAAACCGTATGGGAGACCATTGATTTGGACGAGCGTGTCAACTTTCCTCTATACTATCCTATCGACACCATTGATATAGGTTCCGATAGAAGGTCCTTATATGATGTACTTATCAAGAACATCAAAAATGGGAACTTAGAGGATGTATATGTAGATTCTTATTTTACTGAAAAAAGAAAGTTCAGTGATTTGGCTGCTACGTTACGTAAAGTGGATACCACCGATATGGGATACGAACAGATAAATGCAGGGGAGGAATTATCGCCTGAGTTTATCAACCAGCGGGATTTGACTGCCGCGGATATAGAAGAGTATCGTATAAAAGGTATGTGGTATTTCGATAAGCGCCAGGGAGAATTAAAATACCGATTGTTAGGTATAGCCCCGGTCGCGCCGGATGTGAACTTCATCGATGATGAAACCATGGACCCATCAGACGCAAAGGTTGAGCTTTTCTGGGTATGGTACCCAAGTGCAAGACATATCCTGCACGAAGCAAAGGTCTTTAACCAGCGCAACTCGGCACAGCCAATAACATATGATATGTTGTTGAATGCCAGAAGGTTCAATGGGGTTATTTATCGTGAAGACAATGTTCACGGTGACCGTAAGGTCAACGACTACATTGCAGATAATGCCTTGTTCCAACTCTTGGAGGCTAAACGAATCAAAGAGGCCATTAGGGATAGGGAGCAAGATATGTGGGCCTATTAAACATGGTTTATTCCAATTCAATCCATAAAATAAAAACCCTGGCGATTTCGTCAGGGTTTTTTGTTTGCTGGAAGTACGTATACTTTCAAGGATTGTATAATTTTACACCATGATAGATTATTTGGTTGTTGGCCTAGGATTGGCAGGTGTTTCATTTTGTGAACAGTTAGAGGCTCATAAGAAAGATTATAAGGTTATTACCGATAATTCCCAAACGTCATCCCTTGTTGCTGGGGGATTGTACAATCCAGTTATTCTTAAGCGGTTCACCTTAGCGTGGAATGCTGATACCCAACTTGAAAAGGCAATACCTTTTTATAAGGGTCTAGAAAGAAAACTGGGAACGCGGTTGGATTATAAGATTTCCATTTTAAGAAAGTTTACCTCGATAGAGGAACAAAATCTTTGGTTTGAAGCTGCGGATAAAAAAAGACTCCATAAGTTTCTCGATACAATGCTCATAGAAAATAAAGACAGATCCATCGATGCGCCTTTTGGTTTTGGCAAGGTGTTGCATACGGGGAGAATTGATGTAAAGACCTTGATTGGGGCATATCAAAATGATCTTGTTGAAAAAGGGAGGTTATTACAGGAAACTTTCGATTTCAGTTCTTTGCAAATCCATAATGGGCATGTGGAATATAAATCCATTAAAGCTCGGAAAATTGTTTTTGCCACGGGTTTTGGATTAAAATCAAACCCTTATTTCAATTACCTTCCATTGCAAGGCAGTAAGGGGGAGCTCCTGACGATAAAGGCACCGGATATAAAGACGGTGGATATCATAAAATCCTCGGTTTTCATCATCCCTATGGGTAACGACCTATATCGGGTCGGGGCAACCTATGAAAGATTGGATAAATCGAATAACCCAACAGATGGGGCCAAGAACGAACTATTGTCAAAATTGCACACTTTCTTAAAATGCGATTATGAAATCGTGGATCAAGTGGCGGGTATTCGGCCTACCGTAAGTGACAGGAGGCCCTTGGTGGGGTCACATCCAGAATACGACCAAATGTACGTGTTGAACGGGTTTGGGTCACGTGGGGTTTTGATTGCGCCAACAGTGTCCGCGCAACTTTTTGATTATATAGAGAAAGGGGAGGCGCTCCCAAGGGAGATAGATGTGTTGCGGTTTATAAAAAAGTATACTCCTAAGGTTTCTTAATGGCATTGGGATCATAATGAATGAAAAAGTTGATCCAAATATTTCTTGATAATCGTACGATTACCGGTAAAAAGACGATCATTGTAACTACAATGGCGATAAAGGAGGTGACCAGTGAAGTGCCAATGAACAAATAAGAGATTACAAAGGCAGCTACAGCAAAGGCGATACCTACACCATAACTAACATACATGGCACCATAAAAGAAGGAAGGTTCAATCTTGTATTTGGTGTTGCAATGTGAACAACGCTCATGCATTTTGAACAATTTACCCA
Source organism: Maribacter polysiphoniae (assembly GCF_003148665.1). Lineage (GTDB taxonomy): Bacteria > Bacteroidota > Bacteroidia > Flavobacteriales > Flavobacteriaceae > Maribacter_A > Maribacter_A polysiphoniae. The sequence goes on from NZ_QGGQ01000001.1 coordinate 922,415, forward strand.
ATTTGTACGGGTTTTTTTCCAAATACATACTTTCACTCTGGCATTTGGGGCAAGTTCCTGTTAAAATGCTGTAGAGTTTGTTTCCTTTTTTTAACATTTGCAAAAGTTTCAGCGAAAATACAGTTTTTGTATTTTTTTAAACGTAACCTAGGTCACAAATTATGCTAAACATACATAACCTGTCAGTTTCTTTTGGTGGTGAATACTTATTTGAGGAAATCTCATTCAGGCTAAATGCTGGTGACCGCGTGGGCCTTATTGGAAAAAATGGGGCAGGGAAGTCCACACTCTTAAAATTACTGTCAAAAGATATGCCTATTGATTCGGGCACTATTGCTACCGAGAAGAATTTGAAGATAGGTTTTCTTCGACAGGACATAGATTTTAAACAGGGTAGAACGGTTTTGGAGGAAGCTTATCATGCTTTTGAGGAAATCAAGTCCTTGGAGGTGAAACTCGAGGATGTTAATCAACAATTGGCCGAACGTACCGATTATGAGAGTGAAGGCTATCATCAGTTAATGGTAGATCTTAATGATTTTACACATCTGTATGAAATCCTTGGGGGATACAATTATCAAGGGGATACCGAAAAAATATTGCTGGGGCTGGGCTTTAAGCGGGAAGATTTTGATAAAAAGACGGAAACCTTCTCCGGAGGTTGGCGTATGCGCATCGAATTGGCCAAATTATTGCTCCAAAGTAATGATGTTTTATTGTTGGATGAGCCTACCAACCACTTGGATATCGAGTCCATTATATGGTTGGAACAATTTTTGACCAACTATCCAGGTGCGGTTGTCATTGTATCGCATGATAAGATGTTTTTAGACAATGTGACCAATAGAACCATTGAGATATCCTTAGGGCGTATTTATGATTATAACAAGCCCTATAGCGAATTTCTAAAATTGCGTGATGAGATGAAAGGGCAACAACTCAATGCCCAAAAGAATCAAGAAAAGGAAATACAGCAAGCAGAACGTCTTATTGAAAAATTTCGGGCCAAGTCAACAAAGGCCTCAATGGCGCAATCCTTGATCAAGAAGTTGGATAAGATGGATAGGATCGAGGTCGATCAAGATGATAATGCCGTTATGAACTTGCGCTTTCCTATTTCGATTACACCGGGTAAGGTTGTTACTGAAATAGAAGGGCTATCCAAAAGATATGGCGATAATCTTGTGCTAAGTAATATTGACCTACTCATAGAACGTGATAGTAAAACCGCCTTCGTAGGCCAAAACGGACAAGGGAAGTCAACCTTGGCCAAGATCATGGTCGGTGAATTGGAATATGAGGGTAAATGCAAGTTGGGCCATAATGTGCAGATTGGCTACTTTGCCCAGAACCAGGCCGAATATCTCGATGGTCGCAAAACGGTTTTGGATACGATGATCGATTCCGCGAATGAAACCAATAGAAGTAAGGTTCGCGATATTCTTGGCTCTTTCCTTTTCAGGGGGGAAGAGGTTGATAAATATGTTAGGGTACTTTCGGGAGGGGAACGCAATAGACTCGCGTTGGCAAAAATGCTCCTACAACCCTTTAATGTGTTGGTAATGGATGAACCGACCAACCACTTGGATATTCAATCCAAGAATGTACTTAAAAAAGCCCTACAGAGTTTTGAGGGTACCTTGATACTTGTATCCCATGACAGGGATTTTCTACAGGGACTTACCAATAAGGTATATGAATTCCGCGATAGGAAGATCAAGGAGTATTTGGGTGACATTGATTTTTATCTTGAACAACGTAAGGTTGATGATTTCAGGGCCATTGAAAAGGAGAAGAGTGAGCCCGTAAAGAAAGCGAAGGCAGAAAAACCGTCCAATTCCTACCAAGATCAGAAAAAGATAAAGTCATTGAAGAATAGGTTGAGTTCCGTGGAAACCAAAATCTCCGACCTTGAGAAAGAACTGAAGAAAATAGACCATGATCTTTTGATGAACTATGATTCAACAATAGCAAAACCCAATTTCTTCGATGAATACCAAGGAAAGAAAAAAGACTTGGAAAAGTTCATGGAACAATGGACGGAAATCACCTTGGATTTGGAAAAATACGGTCAGTGATTTCAAAATGGCTTTGTCATAATTTCTTACACCACACATAATCCAACTTTCACAACATTATAGGGCCGTTTAACGATAAAAGTTGCATTGTGACAGTTATTCGTTTTATTTTTGTAGGGTAATTCTTAAGTTACATCAAATAGCATTGTTTCTAATTAATTGATTTGCAATATGAAAAGGATTTTATGTTTGGTTTTGACCGCTATTGTTTGCAGTAATGCAGTACAAGCTGAAATTTCTGGAGATGAAAAGCAAGCCTTGGTGGATTTCTATAATAGCACCAATGGGTCAACATGGAAAGTTACTTGGGATTTGAACGCTTCCTATGATACATGGCACGGGGTTCAGGTTGTAAATGACCATGTCGTCGCGATTGATTTGTTTCATAATAATCTATCAGGTTCCTTACCCAATAGTATAGGTAAACTGGCTCGTCTTGAAAAATTGAATTTGGCTTTCAATTCAATTTCAGGAACATTGCCAACAAGCTTGGGCCTACTAAAGAATCTTAAGGTTTTAAAGCTGGAGATGAACCGTATCAAAGGGTCTTTGCCAAATACGATAGGCATGATGTCAGAACTTGAAGAATTGACCATTTTCAATAATTTCATTTCAGGAAGTATTCCAGAGGCTATTGGTGGACTTAAAAAATTGAAGGTTCTTAACCTATCCAGTAATAATTTAAAGGGGGAAATCCCCAAATCCTTAGGTGATTTGACCAAATTGGAAAGTCTAGGGCTTTTTGAAAACGGGTTGGACGGTAAGATTCCCAATGAAATAGGAAACTTGGGAAAATTGAAGGAACTGGTACTGGCAAATAATCAATTGGGAGGTGAAATACCTGAAGAATTTGGACAATTGGCCAGTTTGGAAATATTCCAGATACAAAATAATAATTTCAATTCCTTTGAGAATTTAGGAATGATGGATACAAGAGGTTTGCTAGTCTTTGATTACGATAAGGACGATTCCCAATTGGATTTCAAAGACATTAACTTTAGCAAAACTAGAATGGCAGACACAAAGTTTGAGGATGATGTTGAAGAGTAGTTAGTGATTCATAGTTTTAGTTAGTTTGGTTAAAAGGGATGCAAGAGCATCCCTTTTTGTTTTTCCATAGGTTTTTTTCGTAAAAAACATTGATAAAAAAAATGATATTATGATAATTTTAACATTGGTTGCACCTGCAACCAATAGCGATTTTCATTAGCTTCGTCCCGTGCAATCAAAGGAAGTATATATCGATTTCGAAAATTCAATAATTCCTTGGTTGGGAAGGACCTCCAAGTTTGTTGATCATTATTTGCATTTACTCCTTGTCCAGCATGGTTTGACCCTTAGTAAGGAGCAGGTTGTTGTTCTAAAAAGATTGCATGATCACGATGGTGACGGCCTCAATCAAAATGAACTAGCGTATCTTACCAATAGGGATAAATCGTCTTTGGCGCGTTTGCTTTCTAACATGGAAAAGAAAAGGTTTATCACAAGAAAACAGCACAAAGAGGACAAACGGATCAACCGGGTTTTTTTGACCGATGAGGGGAGAGCGGTTTTTATAAAAGCGAAGATGGCTATAAAAGAGCTTATTCAAACCATGGAAGAAGGGATAACGGAAGAGGAGAAAAAACAATTGATCAAACTATTGAAGAAAGTACAAGTTAATTATAAGAAGGAAATATAGTACAATAACCGAACCGTATGAGAAAATCAATTTTAAGCATTTTGGGTGTTCTGATTATTGTGGCATCCGTTTTTGTCGCGAAAATGATCATTGATAGTAAAAGCAATGCTCGCCCCAAAGCTGAAAAAATAGTGAAGACCGTCTTTGCTAAAAAAGTCAAAAATGGCAAAGTACCCATTATAGTGCCTGCCAATGGCAATTTAAAAGCGAAGAACCGCTTAGAGCTTTATGCCGAGGTACAAGGTGTTTTTCGCGGTGGCAGTAAGTTGTTTCGTCCTGGACAAAAATACAGTAAGGGGGAAAGCATCATACGAATAGATGCATCGGAATATAAGGCAAATGTACAATCGGCCAAAAGTAACCTGTATAATGAGCTTACTTCGATTATGCCTGACCTGCGATTGGATTATCCTGAAATATTTCCGAAGTGGCAAGCCTATCTTAGTGGTTTCAATATAGAGGAAACCACTCCAAAGCTACCTGAAATGACAAGCGAGAAGGAGAAGTTCTTTATTTCCGGCAGGGGTATTTTGACTACTTATTACAATGTGAAGAATTTGGAACAGCGACTCTCAAAATACAGGATTTCGGCTCCTTTCAATGGCATCCTTACCGATGCCTTGGTGACAGAGGGTACACTCATTCGTTCGGGTCAGAAACTTGGGGAATTTATAAATACCGATGTCTATGAGTTGGAGGTATCCATCAGTAAAAAATTCAGTGACCTACTTAGGGTAGGAGAGCAGGTTATGCTTACGAATCTTGATAAGGTAAATACCTATCAGGGCAAGGTTACACGGATCAATGGTAGTGTTGATCAAGCGACCCAAACCATAAAAGCATATATCGAGGTTCGTGATAGTGGCCTCAGGGAAGGTATGTATTTGGAAGCCAATCTAGATGCCAAGGAAGAAGCCAATGCGATTGAAATTGATAGGAACCTGTTATTGGAGAACAACCGCATCTTTGTGGTTCGCGATTCCATTTTGGATATGATCGATGTGGAACCCGTGTATTTTTCGAATAAAAAGGTTGTGTTGAAGAACGTACCTGACGGATTGACCATTTTAAGTAAACCGGTCATAGGGGCTTATACCGGAATGTTGGTCAAACAATATCAAGAAAGTGAAGAGGGAAAGTCATCTAATCCAACGAACGAATGAGAAATATTATTTCCTATTTCATAAAGTACCATGTTGCCGTACATGTCTTTATTTTCGCAGTGTTCATTTTTGGGGTTTTAGGGGCTCTTTCCTTGAAATCCTCTTTTTTCCCACTTTCCGATTCCAAAAATATTTCTATCAATATTACGTATCCCGGTGCCTCACCCCAAGAAGTGGAAGAGGGTATTGTACTTAAAATCGAGGACAATCTAAAGGGCTTGGAAGGGGTAGATCGGGTAACATCGACCTCACGCGAGAATAGTGGAAACATAAATGTCGAGATCGAGAAGGGTCGCGATATAGATTTTATGTTGTTGCAAGTCAAGAATGCCGTGGATAGGGTGCCGACCTTTCCAACAGGAATGGAGCCCCTGATCGTTTCCAAATTGGAGGCCGTTCGGCAAACCATAAATTTTGCGATTAGTGGGGAGAACATTCCATTGGCGACCTTAAAGCAGATAGGGAGGCAAATAGAGAATGATATTCGGGCTATCGACGGAATTTCACAGATTACCATTTCGGGATATCCCGAAGAGGAAATTGAAATTGCCGTAAATGAGAATAATCTGTTGGCGTATAACCTGTCTTTCAATGAGGTGGCCCTGGCTGTGGGCAATGCCAATATCCTTGTTACAGGGGGGAATATAAAAACGAATGCGGAAGAGTATTTGATACGGGCCAATAATAGATCGTATTATGGCAATGAGTTTTCCAATATCATTGTGCGGGCAGACCCTAACGGGCAAACAATACGTCTGAAAGATGTAGCCGTTATCCGCGATCGGTTCTCTGAAACCCCGAATGCGACCTATTTCAATGGTAATATGGCCATCAATACCACCATTACCAGTACCAATACGGAAGATTTACTCAGTTCTGCGGATAAGGTCAAGGAGTATGTTTCGAGTTTTAACGAGGAACATAACAATGTGCGTTTGGATGTGGTGAGTGACCAATCCAAGACATTGAACCAACGGACACAGTTGCTTACTGAAAATGCCATAATGGGGATGATCTTGGTGCTGTTGTTCCTTTCGCTTTTTTTAAATACCAGATTGGCCTTTTGGGTGGCTTTTGGCTTACCGATTTCCTTTTTGGGAATGTTCATCTTTGCCGGTTTTTTCGATGTGACCATCAATGTGCTTTCATTGTTTGGGATGATCATCGTAATCGGTATCCTGGTCGATGATGGAATTGTTATAGCGGAGAACATCTATCAACATTATGAAAGGGGTAAATCGCCTTTGGCAGCGGCCATTGATGGTACAATGGAGGTTATTCCACCTATTGTTTCCGCGATTATAACTACCGTACTGGCATTCTCTATTTTCTTGTTTCTTGACGGTAGGATTGGGGATTTTTTCAGTGAGGTTTCCGTCATCGTGATCCTGACCCTTTTGGTTTCATTGATCGAGGCATTGATTATCCTGCCTGCCCATTTGGCCCATTCAAAAGCCCTGCAACCTGTAGATGATTCGGAAAAAACAGGATTGGCAAAAGCATTTGTACGCCTCAGGGGTATAAATCGGGCCGGGGATAGGTTTATGAAATGGATGCGCGATAGAATGTACAGTCCGACACTTAGGTTTGTGATGCGACATAAGTTGTTTTCTTTCGGGATTTTTGCCATGCTTTTGATCCTGACATTGGGTTCTATAGGCGGTGGTATTATAAGAACCTCCTTCTTTCCAAGGGTTGCCAGTGATAGGGTGCAAGTTGAATTATTGATGCCTAATGGTACCAATGAAAAAGTAACCGATTCCATTATTTCATTGATTGAGGATAAAGCTAAAATCGTAAATCAGGAATTGACCGAAAAATATTTAAAGGGAACAGGAAAGGAACTCTATGAAAATGTTATAAAGAATATTGGTCCGGGATCATCGGCCGCAACACTTACGTTGAATCTTTTGCCTGGTGAGGAACGACCCGATGAAGTTATTTCGGATATGGTCACAAACCGCTTAAGGGAATTGGTTGGTCCGGTAATCGGTGTGGAAAGTTTGATCTATGGCTCTGGAGGTAATTTTGGGGGAAGTCCGGTTTCGGTATCCCTACTCGGTAATAATATACAAGAATTAAAAGCCGCGAAAGAAGAATTGAAAACGGCCATGTTGAACAATTCCGCCTTAAAGGATATTGAGGATAACGACCCTGCGGGGATCAAGGAAATACGGTTGGAACTTAAAGAAAATGCCTATTTGTTGGGCTTGGACCTGCGAACTGTCATGAGCCAGGTAAGAGCTGGTTTTTTTGGGGCCCAGGCACAACGCTTTCAACGAGGACAGGATGAAATTCGGGTGTGGGTGCGTTATGACCGCGAAAATCGTTCTTCCATTACCGATTTGGATGAAATGCGCATACAGACCCCATCGGGAAATCGAGTGCCTTTAAAGGAAATTGCCGATTATACCATTGAAAGGGGTGATGTGGCCATAAACCGTTTGGAAGGTAGGCGTGAAATTCAAATATCTGCAGATCTGAAAGACGAGAAGGTTACTAGTGCAACCGATGTTATGGCTGAAATAAAGTCGGATATTATGCCTGCAATACAGTCTAAATACCCTACGGTGACACCTTCTTATGAAGGGCAGAATAGGGAGGCGAATAAAATGATGAAATCATTGAAAGTGGTAGGTATTGCTGTTTTACTCTTGATTTATATCACCATTGCCTTTACCTTTCGAAGTTTCAGCCAGCCTTTAATGCTGATTTTGTTGGTGCCTTTCAGTATTACCGCAGTAGGATGGGGGCATTGGATACACGGGTTTCCAGTGAACTTCCTATCTATGTTGGGTATTATCGCCTTGGTAGGGATCATGGTGAATGACGGACTGGTACTTATAGGGAAGTTCAATGCCAACCTTAGGGATGGTATGCATTTTGACGAAGCGCTGATTGAAGCGGGTAGGTCTAGGTTTAGGGCTATTTTTCTAACCTCGGCAACTACTATTGCAGGTCTGGCTCCCTTACTTTTGGAGAAAAGTAGACAGGCACAGTTTCTAAAGCCAATGGCGATTTCCATTGCTTACGGAATTGCCTTTGCGACAATCCTGACCTTATTGATGTTGCCCTTATTCCTTTCGTTCAGTAATAAAATCAAGGTGGGGACGAAATGGTTGAAGACCGGTAATAAGGTGACAAAGGAAGAAGTGGAAAGAGCGATTAAGGAACAAAAAGAAGAGGCTCATTTAAGTGGGGGACTTTCAAAAGGCCATGAAGCAACGAATATAGACAATGATTAAGTGCCTTATGATGTATAAAGAATCGGAACGCATGTACAAGAAACTTCAATCAATACAGAGGTCGAATACAATGAGGAATAAAACTGCTTTTTTAATAGTGGTCCTTGGTCTCCTGGGAGTATGTACCCAGGCACAGGAAAAAACGTTGACCAAGGAAGAGGCCATAGCACTTGCCTTGGAGAACAATTACGGTATTAATGTAGCCAAAAACCAGGTTGAGGTTGCAGGGAATAATAAAGGTATATTGAATTCCGGTTATTTGCCAACACTTACGGGTACCGCCGGGGCCAGTTATAGCCGGGACGATTCCGTTATTGAGTTTCCCGGGCAATTCAATGAGGATGCAAGTCCTAGGGAAGATGTTGAATTGGAGAAGGCAGAGGCCCAAGCATATTCTTCAGCCCTTACGGCCAGGTATACATTGTTCGATGGAATGGGAAGATTCTACAATTATAAAAAATTGAAAGAGCAATATCAGTTGAGTGAATTGCAGGCCAGGGAAACCATTGAAAATACAATAGTACAATTGTTCAGTGTTTACTATGAAATCGCGAGGCTTACCGAAAATGAATATGTATTGGGAAAAACACTGGATATATCCAAGGATCGATATAAGAGGGCGCAATATGCCTTCGAATATGGTCAGAGTACCAAATTGGATGTTCTTAATGCACAAGTGGATATTACCAATGATAGTATAAATGTATTGAATACACGTCAAGAATTGTCAAATGCTAAACGGGATCTTAACGTACTCTTGAGCCAAGATCTTAATATGCTTTATACTGTTGATACCTTGGTTACTTTTATACCGAAGATCAAACTGGAAGCGTTTGTTGAACAGGCAAAAATCAATAACGTCTCTGTATTGCAGACCGAAAGGAATCTTGCTATAAATTCTTATGATATTAAAGTTCAGCGTTCGGGCTATCTTCCTACCATTGGTTTAAGTGGGGCTTATGGGTGGAACTTGAGCCAAAGTGCCCAGTCGGCATTTTTTCCGGGGACCAATACCGATAATAACAGTTTTGATTTAGGGGCCAGTCTTACTTGGAACCTGTTCGATGGAGGGGGTACAACGGTACGGGTCAAGAATGCCAAAATAGCCTATGAGAACCAAGAATTACTAAAAAAGCAAATAGAGATCGAAGTTGATAGGGATATAAGGAATGCGATGGCCAATTACGAGAATAAATTAGTGATACATGGCATTCAGGAACAAAATGTAATTACCAACCAAAACAATTTTGAACGGTCCAAGGAACAGTTTCAATTGGGAAGGATTACATCGATAGAATTCAGGCAGGCACAAATAAATTTATTGAATGCCCAGACCAATAAGAATCTTGCCAAATATGATGCTAAATTGGCAGAACTTCAATTGTTGCAGCTAACAGGGCAATTGCTGAATGTAGAACTTTAGATACATGTACGAGCATTTTTTTCAATGTCCTTATTGTTGGGAGGAAATATCCATGTTACTCGATGCTTCCGTGGCCAAACAAACCTATGTGGAGGATTGCGAAGTATGTTGTAATCCGATGGAAATCACGCCTGAATTTCAAAACAATATCCTGATGGCTTTTGAAGCCAATGGTTTGGAACAGTAAAAATTTTTGACGATAAACTTCCGGTGTTTGACCTTCCATTTTGGGGGCCGGGGAATTGAGATTTGTTATTGGGTCATGAATAAATGGCAATTGCTGTAAATAGGTGTCATGTTTGCAGCTTATTGATCATAAATTTTAATATTTTTAGTAAAATTTATGTAATGACCTTTTCAACCACCAAATCCATAACTACGCTTTCTTTCGTATTGTCTTTTGTCTCTATTGCGATCTTGTCTGTATCCTGTAAGCCTTCATTGGCCGCGGTGAAAAAGACAAATGACAAAAGGGTCAATGACGTATATACGGAAACGATTCCACTTACCAGTAAATCCTTTGATATGGTCTTGATTCCGGAAGGGGAATTTCTTATGGGGAGTCCGCCTAATGAGCTGCATAGGAAAGATGATGAAGGTCCCCAAAAGAATGTTTCCTTGGATGCTTTTTGGATGGGTAAATACGAGGTGACATGGAGTGTTTTTGAACTTTTCTTTAAACAGAATCAGCAGCTTTTTGAAAATTTAGGGGCAGATAAACGCGATGCCATAGATGCCATAACGAGACCTAGTCCCCCTTATGAAGATCCTTCTTACGGTATGGGCAAGGATGATTTTCCTGCCGTCAGTATGTCGACCTACTCCGCTTTGGTGTTTTGTAAATGGCTTAGCGAAATAACAGGACGGTTCTATAGATTGCCCACAGAGGCCGAATGGGAATATGCCGCTCGGGCGGGATCGGAAACCATATACGGATTTGGGGATGCTATCGAGGATCTGGACAAGTATGCGGTTTATTATGGGAATTCGAATGGGAAGTATGCCAAGGTGGGTTCAAAATTACCAAACCAATGGGGATTGTATGATATGCATGGCAATGTTGCTGAATGGACGTTGGACGAATACAAGTCGGATGCCTATGCCGTAACAGGGGAGAAAAATCCCTGGGTGGTGCCAAAAGTGATTCATCCAAGGGTAATCCGGGGTGGTTCATGGGATGATGATGCCGAAAGTTTACGTTCTGCCTCACGAAGGGCCTCCAGTGTAAAATTACAGAAACGTGATCCACAAATACCAAAAAGCTTTTGGTGGTTTACCGATTCTAATTTTGTTGGGATGCGGTTAGTGAGTCCCAAAGAAGCGCCCACTCCTGAAGAGCAAAAGAAATTCTGGCAAATGGTCCTTGATGAGGGATGATAAAAAGTTGTTTATATGAGAAATACGATACTTTTATTCTTGGTGTTTATGCAATCCCTGGTGGCAGTGGCCCAGGAGAACTATACCCTTACCGATAAGGGGGGCATAACGGTTGATGGTTCCTCGACCTTACACGATTGGACGGTTACGGCTAATGCCTATAGTGGAGCATTAGCACTAAATGACAAGGTCTTCACTTCGATTTCCTTAGAGGTTGATGTTATCTCGATTTTGAGTACAAGGGGGGCGACCATGGACAAAAAGACACATAATGCCTTAAAATTTGAAGCGTTTCCCAAAATCAAGTTTGAAGCTAAGGATGTCGCTTTTTCCGAAGGGGATGGTCAAGCCATTCCAGGTACGTTGCATATTGCCGGTGTTGGGAAAGAAGTGGTGATTCAAACGAGGATACAAACGCTGGAAGGCGGTATTCAAATAAGCGGTTCGTATACCATTACCCTTCAGGATTTTAATATAGAACCACCTACGGCCATGTTTGGTTCTATAGTTGTTGGCGATGACGTAACCGTAAATTTCGATTTGGTCTTTGCGAAATAACCGTAACCCATTCCATCGAACATACGTTTGCCGGGAATTTACTTTCGCAAGGCTTTTAGGGTGTTCCTTATTGTTCCTCGGACATCTATCCGTTTGGTCCCAAAGTAGATTTGAATATACCCATCAACAGATGGGTACCCAGATTAGATTGGTGCTGTATGACTCCGATAAGGAAAAAGCGGATTCAGTATCCGTATTGGCCTTTCAAAGAATAGATGAACTGAATACTATTTTGAGTGATTATCTCGTAAATAGTGAGCTCAACCTGCTTTGTGTTAAAAAACCCGGAACCTATGAAGTAAGTGATGATCTGTATAGGGTCCTAAAAAAGGCAGATAGTGTTTCTAAGCTCACCGAAGGTGCTTTTGATGTTACTGCAGGGCCATTGATCGGGCTTTGGAGAAAGGCTAGAATGACCAAAAAGATGCCTGGGCAAACCGAACTGTCCATAGCAAGGGAAAGGGTTGGTTATAATTTATTGCAGTTAACGGCACCCAACAAGGTTCGGCTTAACGTGGAAGGAATGCGATTGGATCTTGGTGGGATAGGAAAGGGTTTCGCTGCGGATGAGGTTATTGGAATTTTGGAAATGAACGGTATTTTTTCCGGTTTGATAGATATGGGTGGTGATATACGGGTAAGTGGCCCTCCGCCGGAAAGGGAGTATTGGATTTTGGGATTCTCTTATTTTGACCGACAAGGAAAGGAGTGTTTTCAGAAAATAAAATTGAAGGATGGGGCAGTGGCTACCTCTGGCAGCCTGTATCAATTTGTTGAAATAAACGGTATAAAGTTTTCGCATATCATCAATCCGAAATCAGGTCTGGCATTGAAGGATGGTATTCAGGTGACCACCATATCAAGATATGCTGCCGAGGCCGATGCTTTCGCATCAGCCTTCAGTGTCATAGGCCTTGATCCAAGCATCCTTAGGGATGCCGATTATCAGCATTTGGAAGTTTTTATGACGAATCAATCCACAACGGGTTACGAGCAATGGGAAAGCTCTGGATTCAAACAGTTTTTAATGCCTGAATGATAAAAAAAGATAAAATTACCTTCCTCAAGAATCAATAGTAGTAGGGGAAATGGTATTGGGAATGTAATATTATTCGGGATTTTAGCCGTGTAGGGTGTCTTAAAAATCACGAAGCTGCCCAGCCGTGTAATTTGTAAAATACGCTGGCATTACTTCTTAACAGGCAAAAATATTTGTCAAAACAGTCAAAAAATACGTTCAACGAACCAAATTAATAGCAAAAAGTATTAAAACCTATGAATTTTTGCTAGTACAAAGTCTGGAACAATTAGTGAACTTTGACACCATAAGAACCCAATATCTTATTTATCATGAAAAATACTATAACCTATAACGTGGCCCTTGGCCTTATTATTACATTTTTCTGTTCTTCTTTAAACGCACAAAGCGTGAATAGTTCCAATACATCCGTTTCCGATGTTTACAAAGCAAACCAACGTGTAAGTCAATACATGGAGTTAAGAAAACTAGGGTACGAGGAAAAGGCGATATTTGAAGATCTAGGGAATGCCAATTTTCTTGCTGGAAATTATGACAATGCTGTTTTCTGGTATGATAAGTTGAAGGAAGTCAGTGATACTGATATGTTGAGCAATGGTTTCCAAAAGAGATATCAATATGCCTTGGGGAAAACATCAACAGGCCAGGTAGCGACTCCAATGAAAAAGGAAGATTGGTTAGCGAGTATTAAGGAAGATTACGAATTGGATACACCAAAGCGTGAATTGGCGAAGTACCGACCCTTGGATACCCGATTATCGCAGCAGGAAGTTTTGGAGCAAGAGTTGTTATTGGCTAATAATGCTGCTTCGAATAATGGAATGACCAACGGTAAAAATACCTTTACTGCCCCAATAACCGTTACAGCGGATGGAAAAACGGCATTTTTCAGTAAGGCGGTGTATGTTAAGCCTGAAGTTGGTCTTTTTTCTAAAAAAGAGCTGGTGTATAAAATATATAAGGCCAATAAAGTACATGGCAAATGGCAGAATATAAAGGAATTGGCCTTATGCCCAAAATACTATTCAGCCCTTCATCCTGCCGTTTCCTATGATGGTAAACGATTGTTCTTCACTTCAGACATGCCTGGTACTTATGGTAAATACGATATTTATGTATCGAACATCCGTAAGGATGGAACATTGGATGTCGCCAAGAACCTTGGACAAAAGGTGAACACCAAGAAAAATGAGATGTATCCAAAGATTGTTGGAGCCAACACCCTGTTTTTTGCATCTGATGGGCGAAAAGGTCTTGGCGGACTGGATGTGTATATGGCGGAAGTCAATAGTTCTAATGTCGGCCTGGCCATTAATTTAGGGGATACCCTGAACAGTCGGGAAGATGATTACTCGATTCGTTTCTTGCCCGAACAAGGGATGGCCTACGTTGTTTCCAGTAGGGGTAAGGATGAAGGAGACCTACATCAAGTAGCATTCTCGTACCATCAACCGAGTACCAACATTCCAGAAGAAAAAACAGCCTATACCCTTTTGGAGGCTATAAACAGTGACTCAAAAACGGATTACAGTACCTCTGTATTTGAAGATGAATAAGTGGTTGAATGTCGATTCAAACCGTAGGACTCCATATAATTTAAAAGCATTTTAAGTTCGCTCCAATGGATTTCTTTAAGCAACATACTGTATTGGTTTTCAAAGAGGGATGAATCGAACATCGCTTTAATGGGGCGCCTTAGTCTAATTTAAAATTTCGTCGTGATGGATTACAACATAACAATTATATATAGATCGAGATTATTGATAGTAATTTACATGATGCTTTGTGTATTTACATCATTCGCACAGGAAACGGCTTCGGGCCTAAGTTCTCGTAGCGCGTATCACAATCAATTGTTCTTCAATCGGTTTTTGATCAATCCGACTTTCTCCTTGGTAAGGGAAAATAAATCGTACCTGAATATCCTGCACAGAAACCAGTATGCTACTTTCGAGGACAATAGTCAAAACTATTTTTTGGGTTTCAGCAATAAATTGAACGAGAATACAGCCGTAGGAATCGGCGTATACAGTCAATGGGAGGGGGTTGTCCAAGAATTCGGTTTTAATGCGAACTATGCAAGGGCTGTACAGTTGGGAGAGAAAAGTAGACTGACTTTCGGAACCAATGTTTCGTATTACAACGAAGGATTGGATAAAAACAGGGTCATAACCAATGAGAATGATCCTGAGGTTCTAGAAGCAAGCAAACAAAGTAAGATTGCGATACAGCCCGGTGTTACCTTGTCGGTAGGAAGCTTTGATTTTGGATTGTATGCCGAGGATTTGTTCAAATTCAATCAAACCACGAACGAGTTTTTAACGCAGCTCGACGATAAGAGTATAAAGGCTTCCCTACAGTACACCCATTCTTTTGGGGCCAATATGGGAATGTTTAAAAATGCGAGATTAATGCCGTTGCTCCAAGTTGGTAGAAATGATGATAATACCTTGTCCTATATGGGCTCAGTGCTCTTGGATATGCCAAAGTACGGTTGGTTGCAAACTACTTTGGACGATACCTATGGCTTATCAATGGGTCTTGGTTTTAATATTAGCAATAAAATGTCCATCGGCTATTTAATGGAAAAGAACATTAAGCAGGAGGATGCCGATCTTGGGTTTAACCATGAGTTGTCATTGGCTTATACCTTTAAGGATTCACAGAATCTTAAAAATGCCTTTACCGACAATTCCGAGGATGAAAAGATTGATCGTATTGTTCGGAATTATGAAGAACAGATCTTGGCGTTAATGGAGGAAAAGAAAAATAAGAGCAAGGTTGAGCCTAAAGCCGAGCCTATTGAGGAAATACTAACCGATAAAAATGATCTAGCCTATCAAAACCGTCTTATCCTGGATGAGCTTATTTTGAGACAGGATTCATTGGAACGGGCACGGAACAATGAATTTGAAAAACGATTTGAGTCCATTGTCCGAGTGTTGCGTAATGACCTTAAGAAGAATATAAAGTCCAATTTACAGGAATTCACCAATGGCAGTAGAACGGTATTGGTCACCAACGATAGGCAGCCCGTAGAATCTAAGGATCTGAATGAATTGGAACATAAGGATTATGTTAAGTTACCGATTAAGGTTTTGGGCCAGTCAGATATGATAGGAGTGGAATCCGGTTATTATGTCATTGTCAATGTATATAAGAACAAAAGGTATTTAAATGCCTTTGTGGATAATCTGAAGCATCAAGGATTGAATGCCAAACACTTCTTTAATAAATCAAACGGACTGTATTATGTTTATTTGGCTGATTATGATATTAAGAAAGATGCCGAAACCGCTATAGTTTCCAATCTAGAGGGTGAATATAGGGATGAAAAATGGATCATGCAGGTTCAAAATTCTTCCGCAACGGCTGCAAATTTATACAATGATTAATTGAAAAAATGGGTCAAAATTGTGGGGACGTATCTAAACCTCAGCGGATTTACGCCACACAAGAAAGTTGAAAATGAAACATAATATTTAAAAATTTCTGATTGGGTTGATAAAAGGAGGGGTATCCGGGGGGATAGTATTTACCCCCTCCTTTTCATTTGTAATAAGATGAAAACCTAAAGTAAGCTATCCCAAAAGTTGGATCTGTAACATTACCCATGGCCTTCACGGGCTCTTCTTAAATGGTTTGTATTATGTAGTTGAACGATGTTTTTCGAATGTGGACTTAAAATTCCGTGCATTTGAACGAAAACACCTATGTTAAATTGAAGTGTATTTCAATTTTATATATCATTGTATCATAATATCAACCAATATTAACCTCCAAATCCCCCCCAAGAAATGGAACCAGACCCAAACCTACAGTACTACAAAAAAAGCAAGCACATTGATGTGTTGAATGTTGAAACCCTTAAGGAATGGGATCCGTATCGGATTTTTCGATCCAAAGGATTTTCAGGGCTGAGTTAAGGCTTCTGTCAAGGCATTTAATAGGTCATTTTGCATGGGGGAACCCATCTAAGTTCCCTGCTTATAAACCCTAGTAACAATTTCTATTTGTTGAGTTTTTTACCTGTTATATATCATAATGGGAAAGAGGCTATAGGTCTTATTATTTGATTTTTTAAGTGTCTGATTGGCGGCAAACTTGCCCTGTCCGTTCGTGGAATAATTCCAAAAAAATAGAAATATATGTAACATAAATACGCTGAGGTATGAAATCAACAATTTTAAAAATTATCATTGTAGATAATGATCAGGAGCTTTATGAAGGATACCGATTCTTCTTTGAAACTTATAGGGATTACGGACTTGAAGGACTGTTTCCTTCGATTAAGGAAGCGCTGTTGGACTATGAAAATATAATGCCCGACATCGTGATTTTAGAAACAAATTTATGGAAAGAGGATGGGATTGAGTCTATACATAAGTTTCGCAAAAAGGATCCCAATGTAAAAGTCATTATGATTAATGAACGTTCTGATTTTGAGCGTGTAAAAAAAGCATTTAAGAATGGTGCTAATGGCTATTTGACCAAGCCGTTGACAAAAAATCGATTGCACAATGCCCTGAACTCAATAAAGTATGAAGGGGCTGCCATGAGTAATGATATCGTGCAAAAGATAATATCGAATTTAAACGGGAAATCATATCAATCCTTCTCCAAAAGGGAGAACCAGATTATTGATTATCTGTGTAAGGGGGCGACCTATAAGGTCATTGCCGAAAAATTATTCGTGACCACCAGCACCATAAACTTTCACATACAGAACATATATTTAAAACTTAATGTGAATTCAAAATCAGAAGCCTTGGTTAAACTAAGGCAGTTGTAGTCGTATTGTGCTATTCGGGGTTTTCCCAGTTGTGATTTCCAAATCGTGGTAAATGGCTTGGCAAGTGTATTTTACGGTTTGGAAGGTTCCGGTATTTCATGATTTATCGAAAATAGGGAAATCCGGCTTCCCCGAATGTGTTATATTTAATGATTGGTACAATCAAATCGGATTGTGGTTTCCCAAGATTCTAGACGCTTTTTAGGGGCGATTTGTGGGTGACCACAGCGTACATTGAATCATTGCAATAACACAAGGAATGACAACATATAGGGAATTTGCAATGAAGATGGTTGTATGGTCTTTTATTCTGGCCATACCCTACGTCGTAAGGGCGCAAAATACAGTACTCCAGCTATGGGGTAAGGGTGTTCCAGGTGCGATAACCAATAAGGCTTATGTCCAAGGCACCCAATGGGATGCATTGGGGAATATTAGGGGTTATAGCAAGGTATCCCAACCTGATCTTACGTTATTTCTTGCTGACAGTACGATCGGTAATGGTACTTCGGTGGTCATATGTCCGGGAGGCGGGTATTCCCATTTGGCAATCAACAAAGAAGGTTACAAAGTAGCCAAATGGCTGAATACCTTGGGTATATCGGCCTTTGTCTTAAAATACCGCATGCCCAGTGATAAGATAATGATGGATAAGGCCATTGGTCCCTTGCAGGATGCACAGGAAGCAATACGTATAGTGCGTAGAAATGCCAAAAAGTGGAAGGTGGATCCGGATAAGATCGGTATTATGGGCTTTTCGGCAGGAGGCCACTTGGCGGCTACTTTGAGTACACATTATAATTGGCTTACATACCCTCCAATAGACAATGTTAGTGCGAAGCCTGATTTTTCTATTTTGATCTACCCTGTGGTCTCCATGCAAGACGGGGTAACCCATCAAGGTTCCAAAAAAAACCTATTGGGTAAAAATCCATCCAAGTCCCTAATTGAAGCCTTTTCCAATGCGAATCAAGTAGACTCCGATACGCCGCCGGCATTTTTGGTGCATGCTACCGATGACACAGCGGTACCTGTCATGAACAGCCTGGAGTATTATTTAGCCTTAAAGAAATGGGACGTTCCTGTTGAAATGCATTTATACGAAAGGGGTGGACATGGTTTTGGTCTCGGAATTTCAGGAACCAATGCGAACTGGCCGCAAGACTTGAAGCAATGGTTTCAGGCGAACAATTATGTGAAAAACGATTCAGTGTACTTGTTCTCCTATTTCAAGGATAATGGGGAAGACGGACTTCATCTAGCCTATAGTGAGGATGGTTATACCTGGGAGTCGCTAAAGAATGATACTTCATTTTTGACCCCAAGGGTGGGTAAGGATAGTTTAATGAGGGATCCCTGTATAATACAGGGGGGTGATGGTTTGTACCATATGGTTTGGACGGTTAGTTGGACGGACAAAGGTATTGGGTATGCATCATCGAAAGATTTGATTCATTGGTCGGAACAAAGGTATTTGCCGGTAATGGACCATGAAAAGGGAACAAGGAATACCTGGGCCCCGGAAATAACATATGATCGGGTTGCCGAACAATATATGATCTATTGGGCAAGTACCATTACGGATAAGTTTCCGGAAACAAGAAGTGTCAAGGAAAATGGGTATAACCATCGAATGTATTATACCCTTACGAAGGACTTTAAGACTTTTACGGATATGGAATTGTTATTTGATCCAGGATTTAATGTAATCGATGCGACCATTAAAAAAGTGGATGATGGGTACTTGATGTTTTTGAAGGACGAAACTGTTGTTCCGGAGCAAAAAAATATCAAAATGGCGTATAGTGAAACCCTCAATGGGCCATATTCCACACTTGGTTTGCCTATCACCGGGGATTATTGGGCCGAAGGACCCACAAGCCTGAAGGTCGATGGAAAGTGGATCGTGTATTTTGACAAGTACGTGGATAAGGAATATGGGGCAGTCCAATCAACCGATTTAAAAAAATGGGAAGACATTTCCGGTCAAATCAATTTTCCCAAAGGGGCTAGGCATGGAACTGTTTTTAAAGTGCCAAGGGGCTTATTGTCACAATTGAAGACAATAAAGTGATATCCTTAAAGAAAACACCCAAAAAAAAGAAATAGCACCATTTTTATTGGCAATTATTAGAAATCCATTATCTTCGCGTAATCGATTACGCAAAAGTTAAAAAGATGACAAAACACGAACTTAGGTATGCGGCTAATCCTGTTGATGCCAGAAAATACGGGACAGAGGAACTACGTAAAGAGTTTTTGGTCGAAGCGGTGTTTGTCCAGGATGAAATACGGTTGACCTATTCGATGTATGATCGTTATATCATAGGTGGGGTAATGCCGGTCAGTAAAGATTTAACCTTGGAAACGATACCATATTTGAAATCGGAAAACTTTTTGGATCGACGGGAATTAGGGATTGTGAATGTCGGAGGAAAAGGAAAAGTAACCGTTGATGGCAAGGAATATGAACTCAACAAAAAGGAAGCGTTGTATGTTGGGCAAGGATCCAAAGAAGTGGTGTTTTCAAATATCGGGGAAGGGCAACCTTTATTCTATATAAATTCCGCCCCGGCGCACAAAAGTTTTCCTACCAAGAAAGTGGGTGCGGATGAGGCTGAGGTTGTTCAGCTGGGGGATGAAAAATACGCCAATAAGCGAGTGCTTAACAAGCTGATCGTAAATAGCATAGTCGAGACCTGCCAATTGCAAATGGGCCTAACGGAACTTTTGCAGGGCAATGTATGGAATACCATGCCGGCACATACACATAGTAGACGAATGGAGGCCTATTTCTATTTTGATTTGGAAGAGGGGCAGACCATTAGTCACTTTATGGGTGAACCACAACATACCAGACATATTTTTATGGAGAATAACCAAGCGGTCTTATCGCCCGAATGGTCAATCCACTCTGGATCGGGTACCAGTAGCTATTCCTTTATTTGGGGAATGGCCGGCGAAAACCTTGATTATGGTGATATGGATGTTTGTGCACCGAACGAACTAAGATAAATTAACAATATGAAAGATTTATTTGATTTAACCGGAAAAAGAGCCTTGGTCACAGGAGCTGTCCATGGCTTGGGAATGGCTATGGCCAAAGGATTGGGTAAGGCAGGGGCTGAATTGATTGTGAACAATCATACCCCGGAAACGCTTGAAACTGCGAAGAAGGAATATGAAAAAGAAGGACTTAAGGTCCATACTTATGTGTTTGATGTTACGGATGATAAAGAAGTGGAAAAACATATAGATTTGATTGAGAAGGAAGTGGGGCCCATTGATATTTTGATCAATAATGCCGGTATTATAAAGAGGGTTCCCATGCAGGATATGGAAACTAAGGATTTCGAGGCGGTTATTGATGTGAATTTGGTAGGGCCCTTCATAGTCTCAAAATATGTGGGTAGAAAGATGATCACCCGACGAGCAGGTAAGATCATCAACATCAATTCAATGATGAGTGAATTGGGAAGGGACACTGTTTCGGCCTATGCGGCGTCCAAAGGCGGATTGAAAATGTTGACCAAGAATATGGCAACCGAATGGGCCAAATATAACATTCAAACCAATGGGATCGGGCCAGGGTATTTTGCTACGGCCCAAACAGCACCTATACGGGTTAATGGACACCCATTTAATGATTTTATCATCAGTAGAACCCCTGCGGCCCGTTGGGGAGACCCTGAGGATTTGGTGGGTACGGCAGTATTTTTGGCATCAAAGGCGAGTGATTTCGTTAATGGTCAGATTATTTATGTGGATGGTGGTATCTTGGCTACCATTGGTAAACCAGCTAACGAATAGTAAAGAAACATTTATGGCAGCAAGCAACCCTTTTATACATGATGATTTTCTGTTGGAAAATAAATTCGCAAAGGAATTGTATCATACCTATGCAAAGAATCAGCCCATAATCGATTACCACAATCATTTACCGCCCCAAGAGATAGCCGAGGATAAGATCTTCGGGGATATTACAAAGGTGTGGATCAATGGTGACCATTACAAATGGCGGGCCATGCGTACTTTGGGTATCGATGAGAAATTCATTACCGGTGATGGATCCGATAAGGAGAAGTTTATGCACTGGGCCAAAACAGTACCTTATACCATGCGTAACCCTTTATATCATTGGACGCATTTGGAATTGGCCCGATATTTTGATATCTACGACTTGTTAAATGAAAGTTCGGCGGAAAGGATATATTTGGATACTGCCGAAAAATTGAACACACCGGCATATAGTTGCCAGAACTTGCTTAGAAAGGCGAATGTTGAGGTCGTTTGTACTACGGAAGATCCATTGGATAATTTGGAGCATCACCAGACATTGGCGAAAAGCAATATCGATATTAAGGTAAGTACGGCCTTTAGGCCGGATAAGGCCATCCTGGTCGATGCGGAAGGTTATAATGACTACGTAGATGCCTTGGCTAAAGTCGCTGATCTGGAGATAAATACTTTTGGCGATTTATGTGATGCGCTTAAAAGTAGAATAGCCTATTTTGATAAGAATGGATGTAAGCTTTGTGACCATGGTTTGGATCGGATTCATTTCGAGAACTTTACGGATTCAGAAATAGAAGTTATTTTTAAAAGAAAAAGAAGCGGTGAAGTGATCTCTGATGAAGAAGCCTCAAAGTTTCAAGGAGCAGTTCTATTGTTCCTCTCAGAGACCTATCATGAATATGGTTGGGTACAACAATTCCATTTAGGGGCTTTAAGGAATAACAATGCCCGTATGCATCAAATTCTTGGTCCGGATACGGGATGGGATTCAATAGGGGATTATCCCCAGGCCGAAAAACTATCCGCCTTCTTGAATACATTGGATAGTAAGGATAAATTGGTGAAGACCATTATTTACAACCTGAATCCAGCCGATAATGAGGTTATGGCCAGTATGATCGGTAATTTTAACGATGGTAGTGTAAAAGGGAAAGTGCAGTTTGGATCGGGTTGGTGGTTCTTGGATCAAAAAGACGGAATGACCAAGCAGATGAATGCGCTTTCAAATATGGGGCTTATAAGTTGTTTTATCGGAATGTTGACCGATTCGAGAAGTTTCCTATCCTTTCCGAGACATGAATACTTTAGGCGTGTACTTTGCAACCTTTTCGGGAGTGAAATACAACGTGGTGAATTGCCAAATGATGTTGAATGGATTGGGAAACTGGTACAGGATATCTCATATAACAATGCCAAGGAATATTTTAATTTTTAAAGAACAATAAACCAATCAAAAAAAATGAAAAAAGTAGTTACATTCGGTGAGATCATGCTCAGATTATCCCCTCCTGGATTTTTAAGGTTTTCGCAAGCCAATAGTTTTGATGTTGTATACGGGGGCGGAGAGTCAAACGTTGCTGTATCCTTGGCGAATTACGGAGTACCGGTCGATTTTGTAACCCGTTTGCCTAAGAATGATATTGGGGAATGTGCCCTTATGGAAATGAGGAAAAGAGGGGTGAACACCCAGAACATTGTTTTTGGAGGTGACCGTTTAGGGATTTATTTCTTAGAGACCGGTGCGGTGAGTCGTGGCAGTAAGGTGGTTTATGACCGTGCACATTCGGCCATTTGTGAGATCAAACCAGGAATGATCGATTGGAAAAAAGTATTTGATGGTGCCGGTTGGTTTCATTGGACAGGTATAACGCCAGCAATCTCACAAGGTGCGGCCGATGTTTGTCTTGAAGCTGTGAAAGTGGCCAGTGAAATGGGAATCACGATTTCAACCGATTTGAATTATAGGGCCAAATTATGGAACTATGGAGGCGATAGGGAGGCCATCATGACCGAACTTACTTCTTACTGTGATATTATTTTGGGCAATGAGGAAGATGCCGAAAAGCATTTTGGAATTCATCCCGAAGGCTTGGACGTACATAAAGACGGCCATGATGTTAAGGCAGAGGCTTTTCTTTCAGTTTGCGAACAAATGATGAAAAAATTCCCGAAAGCAAAAAAAGTAATCACTACTTTAAGAGGGTCCATATCGGCATCCCATAATACATGGGCCGGTGTTCTCTATGATGGTAAAAAAATGTATGAGACGCGTCAATATCAAATAACCGATATCGTTGACCGTGTTGGTGGTGGCGATTCCTTTATGGGTGGGTTGATTTATGGACTATTGCAGTATCCCGATGATGACCAAAATGCATTGGACTTTGCTGTAGCGGCTTCCTGTTTGAAGCATACCATAAAAGGGGATGCGAATTTGGTGACCGTGGATGAAGTGAAAAAATTAATGGGAGGTGATGCCTCAGGTAGGGTAGCACGTTAATAAAGAATATAAACATTATGGCAAAATACTCAAGATTACATGTTGCAAAAGTGATGGAAGAAACAGGGATGATTCCCTTGTTTTACCATTCCGATATCGAATTGGGAAAAAAAGTACTCAAAGCCTGTTATGACGGGGGAGCCCGTTTAATGGAATTTACCGCAAGGGGCGATTTCGCTTTTGAGGTGTTTTCAGAATTGAATAAATATGCCCTTAAGGAATTACCAGGAATGATAATGGGGGTTGGTTCCATTACCGATGCTGGTGCGGCCAGTATGTTTATGCAAATGGGGGCCAATTTTATAGTAACCCCTTCCTTACGGGAAGATATTGCGTTGGTCTGCAATAGGAGAAAAGTACTTTGGTCTCCGGGCTGTGGATCATTGACTGAGATAAACCGTGCTGAAGAGCTTGGTTGCGAGATCATTAAACTATTTCCAGGTTCAACCTATGGTCCAGGCTTTGTAAAAGCGATAAAAGGACCACAACCTTGGACAAGTATTATGCCTACAGGAGGTGTGAGTACAGAGGAAAGCAACCTTAAAGGTTGGTTCGGTGCCGGTGTAACCTGTGTGGGCATGGGTTCACAATTGATCAGCAAGGAAATTCTTATGAATAAGGATTATGACCTTTTGAAAAAGAAAGTCGGGGAAGCTCTCGAAACGATTAAAAAGATCAGAAACAATTAGGATATGCAAATCTTTAGAAACCTTACCTTTTTATTTATAGTTCTTCTCATCCAAGGATGTGGCTCGGAAAATGCAACAAAGACTTTGCGATTAGGGCATGGTTTGGATGTTAGCCACTCCGTTCACAAAGCCATGGTGAAAATGGGTGAAGATCTAGCTCAACGTTCCGGCGGTAAATTGAAATTGGAGATCTATCCAAGTCAGCAGTTGGGAACAGAGCGTGAATGTTTGGAACTATTACAAATCGGTAGCTTGGACATGACCAAGGTTTCTGTGGGTGTATTAGAGAATTTCGCCCCTAAAATGAAAGTTTTAGGGTTGCCCTTTTTATTTAGGGACAGGAAACATTCCTTTGATGTCCTGGATGGTCCTATAGGACAATCCCTGTTGAACGAAGGTGAGAAATATTGGTTAAAAGGCTTGGGCTATTACGATGCGGGTAGCCGAAGTTTTTATACCATGAACAAACCTATTGAGACTCCCGATGATCTTAAAGGGCAAAAAATAAGGGTCATGGAAAGTGTTACGGCAGTGCGTATGGTACAGGAATTGGGAGGTTCACCAACACCCATTTCATGGGGTGAACTCTACACATCCTTACAACAAGGTGTCGTTGATGGTGCGGAAAACAATCCACCTAGTTTTTATCTTTCGAGGCATTATGAAGTCTGTAAGTATTATTCACTTGATGAACACACGGTCTTACCCGATGTATTACTCATGGGTACCTATAGATGGAACAAGCTGTCGAAGCAAGAACAACAATGGCTTACCGAATCGGTACAGGAATCGGTCAAATACCAAAGAAAACTTTGGGCAGAGGCTGAAGCTGAGGCCCTAAGGGAAGTTGAGAAAGCAGGGGTTACCATCACACACCCCGATAAAACACTTTTTGCAGAAAAGGTCTCTAGTATCTATGAAGATTACAAAGATGATAAGGACATCTACCCACTTATCCAGCAAATAAAAGAAACCAACTAATATGGCATTACGAAAACAAATTGATAAAATTCTTGGGAAAACCCTAGTGGTCATTATGGCCATTATGGTCATAAATGTACTCTGGCAGGTGTTTACAAGATATGTCACGGGCAACCCCAGTTCATTTACCGATGAATTGGCCCGATACCTAATGATATGGGTAGGTATTCTGGGAGCGGCTTATGTTGCCGGAAAGAATTTGCATGTGGCCATTGACATCCTGCCCTCAAGGGCTACTGCCAAAACACAGAAAAAGTTAAAGGTCATAGTAACCATACTGATAATCCTATTCGTGTTTTGTGCTTTTATAGTAGGAGGTTCCCGATTGGTTTATATCTCCTATATTTTGGGACAACAGTCCCCAGCACTGCAAATACCTTTGGCGGTAGTGTATGTAATTATTCCGATTAGTGGTCTTTTGATCATTTATTACAAAGTCTCGGATCTCTTAAACCTAAGGTCATGATGGAAAATATACCCGTTTTAGTATTAGTGATTAGTTTTATTTGTCTTTTGGCCATAGGTACGCCCGTTGCTTGGAGCATCGCTATCTCATCCTTATTGACCATGTTGGTAAGCATACCCGGAATACCGGCTTTTACCACAGTGTCACAACGAATGGCCACGGGACTCGATAGTTTTGCGCTGCTGGCCATACCCTTCTTTATACTTTCTGGGGAACTGATGAATAAGGGCGGTATTGCCCAACGGCTTATTGCCTTTGCAAAGACCCTAGTGGGTTCCCTACCTGGGGGACTTGCCCTGATCAATGTTATCGCTGCCATGTTAATGGGCGCTATTGCCGGGTCGGCTATGGCTTCAGCTTCGGCAATGGGTAGTATTCTTGGTCCGGAAATGGAGAAAGAAGGTTATTCCCGTGAGTTTGGTGCTGCCGTGAATATTACCTCGGCTACCACCGGATTGATAATTCCGCCAAGTAATGTTTTGATCGTGTATTCCTTGGCTAGTGGGGGCGCATCTATTGCCGCCTTGTTTTTGGCTGGATATATACCTGGGATTTTGACCGGCTTGTTCTTAATGATCGTAGCTTCTTTTTGGGCCAAAAAGAAAAAATATAAAGTAGGAAAACGGAGTAGCTTAAAAGAGGTTTTTAAAACCTTTATCGATGCCTTGCCCAGTCTTCTTATGCTCGTGGTCGTTATCGGGGGTATTGTAACCGGTATCTTTACCGCGACGGAAGCATCGGCCATAGCCGTTTTGTATAGTCTTATCCTGGGGTTTGTCTATAAGGAGATTTCTTCTGCGAAATTACCACAGATTTTATTGGACTCTGCTTCGACTACAGCCATAGTAATGCTGCTTATCGGGGCGTCTATGTGTATGTCATGGGCACTTTCATATGAGAACATTCCACAGGAAATAAGTTCTGGTTTATTGGGGTTGAGCGACAATAAGATCGTTATTCTTTTGATCATCAATTTGCTACTCTTGTTTGTGGGTGTGTTTATGGACATGACTCCGGCCGTATTGATTTTTACCCCTATATTTTTACCTGTCGTCACAAAATTAGGATTGGATCCCGTACATTTTGGAATCATAATGGTGTTGAATCTTTGTATTGGACTCTGTACACCTCCCGTCGGTTCTGTACTCTTTGTTGGTGTGGGCGTGGCGAAGACAACCATAGAAAAGGTGTTTAAACCGCTTTTACCTTTGTTCATTGCAATGATAGTGGCCCTGTTCTTGGTTACCTATTTTCCACAGTTGAGTTTGTGGCTACCAAGTTTATTCGACCTTTAATAGAAAATCATAAAAGACTTTGAACATGCAACAATTAAATAGGGCAAATATCGGTTTAACCGAAAGCCTTCCTATCAAAGTGGTTCAATTTGGTGAAGGTAATTTTTTAAGGGCCTTTGTGGATTATGCCATTCAAAGGTTGAATAAGGAAGCTGGCTTCAATGCAGGGATTGCTGTTGTACAACCTATTGATAGGGGCATGGTTTCCATGCTGAATGATCAGGACGGCCTATATACCCTTTTTTCAAAAGGAATCAAGGAGGGCCAGGAAGTTGAGGAAAAGGAACTTATTACCAATATTGTAAAAGGGATAGATCCATATGCTGATTTCCATGATTTTTTGGATTTGGCCAAAGAGGAGCAACTTCAATTTATCATATCGAATACTACGGAAGCAGGTATTGCATATGCGGCAACCGATACCCGGGATATGAGGCCACCAAGTTCATATCCAGCAAAACTTACTGTATTGCTGCATGAGCGTTACCGGCATTTTGATGGGGCACAAGACAAAGGGCTTACCATTATCCCCTGTGAATTGATCAATTATAATTCGGATACGTTAAAAAAAATCATACTTGATTATATTGGTTTATGGAAGTTAGAGGAAGGTTTTAAAAACTGGGTTTTGAATGCCTGTACCTTCCACAATACTTTGGTAGATCGTATTGTACCAGGTTATCCTCGAGATCAAATAGAAGCCTATAATGCACAATTGGATTATGGGGATAAGCTACTCGTGAGTGCTGAAACCTTCTTTTTGTGGGTGATAGAAGGGGATGATAGGCTGAAACAAAAACTGCCTTTTCATAAAACCGGCCTCGATGTCAAAATCGTAAAGGACATGCAGCCCTTCAGGACGCGTAAGGTGCGTATATTAAACGGTGCGCATACGGCAATGGTACCCATTTCAATCTTGTACGGAAACCAGACCGTAAAGGAAAGTGTTGATGAAAAATTCACGGGGCCATTCATCCAATCAGTGGTATTTGACGAAATAATACCCACCTTGGATATGGACAAGGCGGAATTGGAAGCTTTTGCAAAAGCGGTATTCGACCGTTTTCGAAATCCGTTTATTAAGCATCAGTTGGCAAGTATTGCCTTAAATTCCATTTCAAAATTTAAGGTTAGGGTTTTGCCTAGTCTTTTGGAGTTTGTGAAAAGAAAGAACAGCTTGCCCGTGCATATGGTTTTTGCCTTCGCCTGTCTGATCCGTTTTTATAAGGGGGATTTTAAGGGCAGGGAACTACCTGTCAATGATGATTCGGAAATCGTTGCTGAAATGGCTGGTATATGGCAGTCAGGAAATTATGATGCCATAGCGGAAAAAGTATTGTCTAAAACGGAATACTGGGGAGAAGACCTTACAAAGATTAAGGATTTGAGGCAGCGTATCGCAAAAGCTTTACAACTTATAGATGAAGATGGAATAAGTGAAGGGTTTATTGCATTTAAGAACATATAAATAATCATTTATGCAAAAGTTGATCAAGGTTCAGAATGAAGATAATGTAGCTGTCGCTCTTGTTGATTTAAAGCAAGGGGAGAAATTGCATTTTGAGGGTGATGAGCTTGAAATTTTGGAAGATACCAAAGCCAAGCACAAAATATCCTTGGTCGAACTACAACCTAATGATAACATCTACATGTATGGCGTACTGGTAGGTAAGGCAGTTACCCATATAGATAAGGGAGGGTTGTTGACGGTTGGGAATGTCAAACATCAAACCAACCCTGTAAAAGGAAAGGCTATCAGCGTTTCGTGGACGGCACCATCCATTGAAAAATGGAAGGATAGGACTTTTATGGGCTATCATCGGCCCGATGGGCAGGTGGGTACCGAGAATGTTTGGTTGTTCTTTCCATTGGTGTTTTGTGAAAACAGGAACATAGAGGTCCTGAAAGATATTTTTGAAAAAGAACTTTCGATAGGTAAGGTCAGTAAACAACAACAGTTGTTGCGAAACCTCATTAGCGGGAATGCCACTGATGTGCATGTAGAAGAAGGGGTGCAACAACCCCTGAGCTTAGAGAACATCAAGGTTAAGTTCATTACCCATCAAGGAGGGTGTGGGGGAATCCGTCAAGATTCGGAGACTTTGGCCAAACTTTTGGCAGGTTATGTAAAAAACCCGAATGTTGCCGGGGCAACGGTATTGAGTTTAGGGTGTCAAAACCTGCAGGTCGATATCTTCAAAAAAGCATTGTCGAATATTGATCCCAATTTGGAGAAACCCGTACTCATCTATGAACAGCAACAAATGGGTACTGTGGACCATATGATGAATACGATCATCAAGGAGTCTTTCGAGGCCATTAAAGAGGCTAATGGAATAAAACGAAGACCAGCTCCCCTTTCCAAATTGAAGATGGGATTGGAGTGTGGTGGTTCTGATGGTTTCTCGGGCATATCCGCCAATCCGGCCTTGGGGTATGCCTCCGATATTTTGGCGGCATTGGGTGGCTCACCGATACTTTCCGAGTTTCCGGAATTATGCGGGGTTGAACAGGAATTGGTAAACAGATGTGTGAATGATGCCGATGGCATTCGATTTATGCAATTGATGCATGACTATGAAAAATCGGTTGTGCAAGCAGGTTCTGGTTTTGACATGAATCCGTCTCCAGGAAATATAAAGGATGGTCTCATTACCGACGCGATGAAGTCTGCAGGGGCAGCCAAAAAAGGGGGTACCTCGCCAATTGAAGCTGTATTGGACTACGCAGAGTACGTTACCAAACCCGGTCTTAATTTATTGTGTACTCCGGGCAATGATGTGGAAAGCACCACGGGTTTAGTGGGCTCGGGGGCGAATATTGTCCTATTTACAACAGGTTTGGGCACGCCTACCGGTAATCCGATAGCCCCAGTGTTGAAAGTTTCAAGCAATACGGTATTGGCAGAACGAATGTCCGATATCATCGATATTGATACAGGGTCAGTCATACGTGGTGAAAAGTCTATTCCCGAAATGGGAGAGGAAATATTGGAGTATGTCATCAAAGTGGCAAGTGGAGAGGTGATGTCCAAAGCCGACCAATTGGGACAAGATGATTTTATCCCTTGGAAACGAGGGGTTTCCTTATGAGCTAGGATCGAGTCTAGATGAAGACTTGCGTATTTTTAGACTGGGAGCAAGGACCATTTGTTTTTCGATCTTTACATTGTTGGCACCCATCTGCTCCAAGAAAACCTTGGCAGCTGTTTTTCCCATTAATAGGGGGGATTGATCTACCGTACTTATCGTTAACTCCATAAACTGGGTAAATGGTTCATTACTGAACCCTACCACGCAGAAGTCTTTTGGAATCTGCAAACCGATACCTTTCAGATATTGTATGGCTCCCAAAGCCCCGGGATCACTTGCCGAGAATATGGCATCAGGGGGAGTGGGAAGTTCCATTAATTTTTTGGCAGCATCCTTTCCTGCCTCGATATCACTTTCTAGGGTAACTATATAGTTTTCATCAAAGGCAATATTATTATCCTTCAAGGCTTGTTTATACCCATGAAATCTATTTTCATATATTTCGAGGTAGCGATCAACGGTAAAATGGGCAATTTTTGTACAACCTTGATCGATAAGATGTTGGGTGGCCTGATAAGCACCTTCATAATCATCGAGAGTAACCGAATTAGCCCCCCTTACATTTAATTTACGGTCAAAGAATATAAGAGGTACGTTTTTTCTCAAAATCTGATTGTAATGTTCCGTACCCTTGGTTTGCCTTGAAGCGGAAATAAGGATACCATCAACTTGGGCGTTCAGCAGGTTTTGCAAAACATCAGCTTCCTTTTTTGCATCCTCATGGGTTTGACAGATTATAACATTATACCCCATAGGGTTCAGCTCTTCCTCTATACCGTGGATGACATTGGAGAAAAAAGACCTATTTATGTAGGGTACCACTACCCCAACATTCTTGCTTTTCCCGCTCTTTAAGGCCATAGCCAATCTATTGGGCTTGTAGTTTAATTCCGCTGCGGTCTCCAATACCATTTTCTTGGTGTCCGCACTTATCCTAGGATTGTTGTTTAGGGCTCTCGACACCGTTGCAGCAGTGATGTTCAGTGCTTTTGCGATATCATATATCGTCGTTTTTTTACTCATTTGATTTTTTGTCAAAGAAAGACATGATCCTGTTAAAATATAACATCAGTGTGTTATCGATTACAATATAAGTATTTGAGAGATAAAAGTACTGTTTTTAAGGAATAAATAGTAATGAACAATGGGTTGTATTTTATTGCTTTCAATTTATAATCGCTAAATAGGGAATTTGAGAGCATCAATTTTATTAAAATCGCATTTTTTTCTCTAAAAATTTTGTTAAATGGTATAATATTTCTTAGTATTGTGCAATCGATTGCACGTTGTATTGCAATTATGACCATAAATAGTATGTTGTTTAATACGTTTTATAAGATGCATAGGATTAAGGGTTTGGCCTTGTTAGGGGCTATTTTGTTATTTGCCTCATGTAAACAAAAAGAAAGTCAAGCATTTGACCCATGGAAGCAAATGACCCAGATAGTCGATTCCATAACACTACCGACTTTTAGGGCGGATACCCTCAATATTCTTGATTTTGGTGCTGTTGCGGATGGGGTATTTGATAATACCGATGTTTTCAGGAAGGTCATGGATACTTGTTCGAAAGCTGGTGGTGGTACGGTATTGGTCCCAAAAGGAAGGTTTTTGACCGGACCCATACATTTAGAGAATAATGTCAATCTCCACTTGGAAGAAGGGTCGGAAATAATGTTCAGTAAAAATCTGGATGATTATTACCCACTTGTGCACACGTCCTATGAAGGTACTGAATTAATGAATTTCTCACCCTTGATCTACGCTTACAAAAAGAAAAATATTGCTGTTACCGGAAAAGGGGTGTTGAATGGCCGGGCGGGTAATGATTTTTGGTGGCCTTGGTGCGGAAAGGATAGTTATGGTTGGCAAGAAGGAGCCCCAAAACAACATTCTTCCCTTAAAAAACTTAAGGAGGAAATGTCTGAGGTTGACGTTCCTGTAAATCAGAGGATATTTGGAAAAGGGGAATTTTTGAGACCAACATTCATTGAACCATTTTCCTGCGAGAATGTACTTATACAAGGGGTGAAGATCATAAACGCACCTTTTTGGGTTATCCATCCTATCAAATCAGTCAACGTGACTGTTGACGGTGTTGTTGTTGAGAGTCATGGTCCAAACAACGATGGCTGTGATCCGGAATACTCAAAAAATGTTTTGATAAAGAATGCCGTATTCAATACGGGTGATGATTGTATTGCCATAAAATCGGGTAGAAATGAAGATGGTCGACGAGTAGGTATAAAAAGTGAAAACATCGTAGTGCAGAATTGCAAAATGATCGATGGGCATGGAGGGGTCGTAATTGGAAGCGAGGTTTCTGCTGGGGTACGGAATGTGTTTGTTGAAAATTGTACCATGGACAGTCCCAATCTGGAACGGGCTATCCGTATAAAAACAAACTCCAAAAGAGGGGGTGTCATTGAAAATGTCTATGTACGGAACTTAAAGGTAGGGCAGGTTAGGGAAGCTGTGCTTAAGATCAATCTTTTTTATGGTATCTACGGAATCCAAAAAGGGGATTTTATTCCCGAGGTTAGAAATATCCATTTGGAAAATGTCCAGGTAAAGAATGGTGGGAAATATGGCATTCTGGCTAAAGGATATGCGCAATTACCTATTACGGACATTACTTTAAAGGATGTCTTGATCGAAAAGGTAGATGCAGCCTATTCCCTTGAAAACGTAACGAACTTAAACTTTATTAATACAAGAATCAATGGAAAAATAATGCAAACTAAGAGTAACTCACTTGAACATTAACTTAACTAATTAACAATTATGAAAATTAACTTACCAAAAGGGAAATCCTTTACATGGGTTTCAACAAGTGTCCTTTTCCTTTTTCTGCTGGTCGCAGGGAATGTAAAGGCACAACAGGGAAAAACGGTTAGCGGTTTAATCACCGAAGATGGGACACAAGGCCCACTTCCTGGGGTTAACATCGTGGAAAAGGGTACTACAAATGGTACCCAAACAGATTTTGATGGTAACTACGCAATTACCTTAACTACGGATAATGCTGTTTTGGTATTGAGTTATCTCGGGTATTCCACGCAAGAAATCAGTGTTGGTGGAAGAACCGAATTGAATGCAACCTTACAAGAAGACACCCAAGCCCTTGAAGAGGTAGTGGTGGTAGGTTACGGTACGCAGAAAAAGTCAGACCTTACGGGTGCGATTACTTCTGTAGGTACCGAAGCGCTGAACGAGCGAAATATGACAAGTCCTTTGGAAGCGATCCAAGGTAATGTGGCCGGGGTTCAAATATCATCCTCTACGGGTCGTATCGGTGATGGTTTTGATATAGTGATCAGAGGTAAGAATTCGACAACGGGCGATTCAGAACCCTTATACGTCGTTGATGGCGTACCAACGGACGGTATCGACTTTTTAAATCCCCAGGATATAGCGCAGATCGATATTTTGAAAGATGCATCCTCTACGGCTATTTACGGTTCAAGGGGAACAAATGGTGTCGTTATAGTAACGACAAAAAGTGGTACTTCGGCAAAAGGAGGGATTAATATTTCCTTTGATTCCTATTTGGGGGTTAAGGAAACGGCCCGGTTACCAAAAATGATGGGTGGTGATAAATGGTGGTATTACCATCAATCGGCTTATTTGGCCACAACAGCAACCGATCCCATGACCATTTCACCGGAACTATTGCAGGAAAAGGTCGTTGGCACTGCCAATTCGGTCTTAAAACAACGCGCAGACAATGGTGAGGTATTTGACTGGTACGATGCGGTTTTGAAAACAGGGATTCAGCAAAACAACTATTTGAATATTTCAGGACGGGCTGATAACGGACTTTCCTATAATATAGGTTTTGGACTTCAAAATGAAACAGGAAACGTTGACAATGAGGAGTTGGATAAGTATACCTTTAAAATAGGGGTAAATCATCGAATCAGTGATAAATTTTCCACTGGAATCAATTTAACAATGGCGCATACCATCCAAAATGATGGTAGTGATGTTGCCATGCGTGAAGCATTTAGATTAAATCCATTCTTAACACCTTATGCCATTGATGACAATGGTAATGAAACCGATGAACTTTTCCCACAACCCGGTAAATTGGTGTATCCTACCAGTGGGGATTATGCAGTCAATAAAACAAGTACCTATAACCCCTTATTGGAAATTAAGAACTCAACTGATGAATATAGAAGGTGGAACGGTATCGGTAACGTGTTTTTCCAATACAGTCCTTTGGAATGGTTGAGCTTTAAAACTACGTATTCAGCAGGATTGAATACAGAACGTAGGGGTAGGGCATGGGGTGCCATGACCAATACAGGTATAGGCAATGATAATTTGCCATCTTCCGAATTGACAAAAGAAGAGAGTTTCAATTATAGCTGGGATAATCAATTCAATATTGATTATACATTCAATGAAAAACACAATGTTAAGCTTTTGGGACTTCAGAGTTTATATTCCGATCGCTACGAAAGCTCATTTTCAAGTTCTAGAAACCAACCCTTTGAAACCGGTTTTTATAATCTTGGTTCGGGTGAACAGGGCACGTTCAACCTCAATTCCAATTTTGTGAAACAAACGTTGAGTTCTTATGCTGTTAGGTTGAACTATTCCTTTGATAATAGATATTTGGTGACCCTATCCAATAGATGGGATGGATCGTCCTTGCTTTCCGAGAGTAAGAGATGGGACTCTTTTCCATCGGCCGCTGTAGCCTGGAGGATTAGTGAGGAATCATTTATGCAGGAACAAGGGACTATTTCCAATTTAAAGTTAAGGGCTAGTTTTGGTTATACGGGTAATAACAACATTGATGCCTACAAAACAAAGAATATCTTGGACCAATCCACTTATTATGATTTTGGAGGGACTGCTGCAAATGGATTTTTGGCCTCTTCATTAGCCAATCCTTATTTAGGTTGGGAGCGAACAAGGGAATTGAATGTTGGTGTTGATTTTGGTTTCTTGAAAAACAGGATTTCCGGTAGTGTGGATATTTATGACAGGCTGTCTGAAGATTTATTGGAAGACCTGGCGTTGCCTTTGGAATCTGGATATCCTGTGATTACTGCGAATACAGGGTCGGTAAGTAATAAAGGGGTGGAAGTCGCCCTTAGGACACTCAATATAGATACTGAGAAAATTTCTTGGGAAACATCATTTACGTTCACCAAGAATACCAATACATTGGAATCCTTTCAGGGCCAAGATGAATCAGGTTTGGTTTTCGCAACGGACGAATCAAGGGTTTGGAGAATCATTGGGGAGTCATTGGATGCTCAGTATAATTATAAATTCGATGGTATTTGGCAGGCCGATGAAGTCGCCCAGGCCGAGTCTTATGGCCAAGGCGAAGGTCAAGCGAAAGTCGTTGATTTCAATGGGGACGGTGTAATTAGTCCCGGTGAAGGAAAATTAGGCATAGAAAATGACCGCGTGGTTTTAGGTTCATCTGATCCCACATGGTCAGGTAGTGTCTTTACTAGATTGCGTGTAGGTAATTTTGATATTTCGGCTTCCGCAATAACCAACCAAGGTGTTTTTGTCTATAGTCAATTCCACCAAAATTTTACCGATGTCCGCGACAGGGGGCGTCAAAAATTAGACATAGCTGATTGGTACATTCCTGCAAATGGTGCAAATATTCCAGCACAGTTTTCAAACAGTTATCCGCAAGCGAGGAACGCAGGCCAGTACTGGAGGAATGATCAAGTCGGGTACTATAGGGATGCCTCTTTTGTTAAGGTCAAGAATATTGCACTAGGCTATAATTTTGAAAAGAACACCTTGGATAGATTGGGTTTAAAATCGCTCAGGATTTATGCTAATGTTCTAAATCCATTTGTATTTACCGATTATGATGGCTACGATCCAGAATGGGCGTCTGCAGGTTATGATGTAGGTAGGGTGAGTTCCATTACGTACCAATTAGGGCTAAGTGTAAAACTTTAAAAAAAAAACGATGAAAAAAATAATAACCATTTTAGGATTTTTAGGATTGATCCTTACCTCTTGTAGCGATTATCTGGAAGAGGAAAACCTAGCGAATGCAACTGCGGAGTCATTCTATTTGACAGAATCGGGCTTTGAGAGTTTGGTCAATGCCAATTATGCCCAATTAAGGGAAATTTATGGGGAGGAAGCTTATATGTTTTGTTCCGGTACGGATCTCTATGCGCCAGGTAGGACCGAAGAACCACCAGGGTTAAGTCAATATACCCAATTGAACCCTTCATCCGAAGGTGTCGACCATATTTACAATACGGCATATAAGGCCATTCAAACGGCCAATACGGCTTTGTATTATTCAGGGGAAACTGAGCAGACCGCAAATTTGGAGGCCCGTATAGGTGAAATTAAATACTTAAGGGCCAATGCGTATTTCTTATTGGTACAGACTTATGGCGGAGTGGGTATTGTCACGGATTTTATAGATAGTCCTGTATTGGAATTTGATAGAAATTCGGCAGAAGAAGTTTATGATTTGATTATTACCGATTTGATCGATGCCTTGGGAACGGTTTCCACGGGAGGTTTTACGGGAAGGGTAAACCAAAGGGCAGTTCAGCATTTATTGGCTAAAGTATACTTGACAAGAGGTTATGAGTCTTTTGGTTCAGATGCGGATTTCACAACGGCTGCCGGTTATGCGGATGACGCTATAGGGGGACAAGCATTGAACTTGACCTTCGAGGAACTTTGGGCACCAAAGAATGACAAAAATGAAGAGGTGATATTCTCCGTACAGTATGATGGATCATCCATTAGTACAGATCCCACAGTATTGGGTAACCGACAGGCTTCTTATTTTGGACCTTATTTAGGAGGGTCCGAGGTGGCTGGTGATGCACCCTATAGAACGTATAACCTTTGTCCAACTGATTTTGCATTGAGTTTGTATACTCAGGATGATACCCGTTGGGAAGCCACATTCATGAATGAGGTGTTTGGTAGATATTTCGACTATTACGATGAAGGACCAGACAGCGGTTTGCCCATTAGCGATTTTTATGAACCACAATGGTTTACACCAGCAGACAGCTTGGCTTACGTTACCACCCAAGCTTTAACTGCAGATTTCGAATACCACTCCTATGGTACGCATTCCGCACAAGTGGTAAGTTTGGATTATGAAACTATCCCCGTAAAGAAATTTGATGATCCAGAAGCACAATTCGGCGAAGAAACAAGTACTCGTGATATTATCCTCTCAAGACTTGGGGATACTTATTTAATTGCTGCTGAGGCTTATTTGCAAGCCGCAGATCCAGCGACCGCGTTGAGCAGGCTCAATGTTGTCAGGGAACGTGCTGGGGTAGCTCCGGCAGAAATCGGTGATTTGGATATTGATTATATATTGGATGAAAGGGCTCGCGAACTTTTAGGGGAATACCACAGATGGTTTGATTTAAAACGAACTGGAAAATTGGTTGAAAGAGCTTCGCTCCACCATTATCTGATACAGGAAGCCAATTTTGTTGGTGCAGGAGGGGAACTTAAGATTTTAAGGCCAATTCCACAAAAGGCATTGGATTTAAATTTAAATAAAGATTATCCTCAAAATCCCGCTTACAACTAGAATTGTTTGTTTTGACTTTCTAATGAGGATAACAAATAGAATTATCGTTTGAGTTAGTTTAATTTAGGGATTTGGTGAAAGTGATTTTATCAAATCCCTTCTTTACCTTAGACAGAACCACACCGTAAAGGCTTATTCTATTTGTCAATTTCGGATTCATGGTACAGATGTGACCGAGTTTAAAAAATAAAATCAATAGCATGAAAAAAACAGTACTTCTTTTAATTTTATGTTTAGCGACATTTTTTGCTTGTAAAGAGGGGACTACAAACAAGATAAATACAGAGGAAACTACCCAAGATCAAAAGGCTCCGAAAACCTATGCGGAGATATCCATTAAAGAGGGAGGTCATTGGGAAGGAAAAAAATATGTTGGTGAAGCTTTTACTTTTAAAAATGTTGAATACCTGAAAGCTCCGGACAGTCTTACAGATCATTCGTATTATGTTCGTTATGAAGGTCCTGGTTGGGAAAGTAACAAAGTTGGGTACCGTTTGTACTTGGATTGGAGAAATGCCATTGATATTTTTGGAAAGAAAGTCGATACCATGGTGCTCTCCAAAGTAGGTTTGGATAATTATGACTCTTATCATGAGGATAGTGAATGGGGTCAAGATATCCTTAAGGCCGGTAAATCCTTAGGTATAGGGTCGTACGGACTTTTTGATGGGAATAAGAATGTTGCCCATTTCAAAAAGGTCGATTCCACGACAGCTAGGATAATGAATACGAAAGAAGGGTCGGGTGTTGTTGTCAATTATTACGGATGGACCGTTATGGATAACACTATGGATCTACAGGCGGATCTGTTCATCGAGCCTGATTCACGTATGACGAAGGCTACCTTAACGCCCTCAAAAAGTATCCCCGGTCTTAGTACCGGTCTCGTAAAATTTGAAGGTATCGACCTTGTCAAAAAGGAAAGTGAAAATGGGGAATGGGCTTATATAGCTACATACGGGGAGCAGACCTTGGTTCCCGATCGCTTGGGCATGGCCCTATTTTATAAGGTAGACGATGTTGAAAAAATATCCGATTCCGAATTTGACCATTTGGTGGTTTTTAACCCTACTACCAAGCCCATTACCTATTATTTTGCCGCTGCATGGGAAAAGGAAAAGGAAGGTTTGAAAAATAAGGCCGATTTCTTTGCTTATCTAGATGAATCGTTGACTTCACTAAGCCAATAAAATATTTATTATGCGTACTAAACACTTTTTTATTAGAATTAACCATTCTTTTACTTGCTTCATTTTTGTGTTCCTTTTGGTACAAACCTTAGTAGCCCAAGAAAAAGTGTTCACTATTGAAAATTGTGTGAACACTTTTGATTTGGACAAAAAACATACGACTGAGGTCGGTTACCAATATTGGTTTGCCGATAAGGATTTTTTGGATGGTAGAACGCTGAAGATGAGTGTTGTGGAACCAAATAAGGCAACACATGCGCCACACAAACACGTAGAGGATGAGTTTTTTTTCATTCTGGAAGGATCTGCGGAGTTTTATCTAGATGGAAAAACAGTTACCGTTCCACCGTATACGAGCCTATACTGTCCTTCGAATATAATGCATGGGATACGTAATGTTGGTGATACGCAATTAAAGTATTTGGTCATTAAAAAATATCCTAGCAATTAAGATGAATGCTTTTAGCCATAAGTTTATGAAGGTTGGATTTGAAATCGTCGGATTTGTTGTGTTCTTACTGCTGTCTTTTGGTTGCAAGCAATCAGTTAAGACGCCCAATGCGCAGGAACCATTGAATCCCATGGTCATTTCGGATAGTTTGCCGTGGTCAGAACGAATGGCACTTTCGGTAATAAAACGTCATCCAGAGGCATGGCAGACAGAAAATGATTCGGTCGTAAAATGGAATTATAAGATAGGATTACTGTGTACCTCATTCGAGGAGCTCTTCAAGAAAACCAGAAATATAAAATACAGTGATTATGTGGAGGCGTATTCTAAAAAAGTCATAGATAGTTCTGGTCAAATCCTGAATTACCGGATGGACGCTTATAATATTGATATGATCAATTCGGGTAAAATACTTTTTTTCCTTTATGATAAAACCAATGACAAGCGTTACTTAAATGCTTTAAGAACCCTTCGATTACAATTAAAGGGACATCCTCGGACAAAATCTGGTGGATTTTGGCACAAAAAGATATATCCCAATCAAATGTGGTTGGATGGCCTGTATATGGGTGCCCCATTTTACGCAGCTTATAACGTGCGTTTTGAGAAAGCCGATAAAATCGATGACATCATCAAACAATTCAGGTTGGTGTACCAAAATACCTTTGACGAAGAAACCGGTTTGCTTTACCACGCGTGGGACGAAAGTAAACAAATGGAATGGGCGGATAAACTGACCGGTAAATCCCCTGGATTTTGGTCAAGATCAATGGGATGGTATATGATGGCCATGGTAGATGTGCTTGATTATATTCCTGATGGACATCCAGGACGTGATGAGATTATAGGCTATCTCAATAAGTTATCGGAGGCCTTGGCCAAGCATCAGCATGAAACGGGTCTTTGGTATCAAGTTACCGACCTGCCAAATAAGGAAGGTAATTATTTGGAGGCTTCGGCCTCATGTATGTTCGTCTATGCATTTGCCAAAGGGCATACAAAGGGATATCTCCCTGAAAAATATTATTCATTGGCCCAGAAAGCATTTAATGGTATTGTTAATGCATTGATAAAAATAGACGAAGATGGTGAAATACATATAACCCAAATATGCGGTAGTGCCGGCTTGGGAGGAATTCCATATCGTGATGGCTCTTTTGAATATTACGTCGGTGAGAAGATAAAGACCGATAATCTACATGGTACCGGTCCTTTTATTTTAGCGGCACTCTCACTGGATCAATAACATTTTTGATAATAAAAAAACAAGACTAAATGAACAAAATTTATCTTCCAATCGTTATCCTTCTCTTCTTCTTTTGCAACTGCAAGGAAGCTTCAAAAGGAAAGAATGCAGCAAACACATCCGTGGAAATGTCGGTCCCGACCAATCTAAAATGGTCAGAACGTATGGCTCTTTCCGAAATCCATCGTTTCCCAGATCCAACCCTGCTCGATTTCCAAGAGAAGTCAAGATGGAGTTATACCAACGGTTTGGTCCTACAGGCCATGTCAAGGGTATATACACAGACAAAGAACGAGAAATTATATGACTACATTTATGATTACGGGAATCGTATGATCAATAGCGATGGTAGTATAAAAACTTATAAATCAAGTAATTATAATTTGGATATGATCAAGTCCGGGGATGTCACTTTCTACTTGTATCAAAAAACCAAGGAACCGAGATTTAAAGCGGCTATGGATACCCTACATCGTCAGTTAGAGGGTCAGCCAACGACTTCGGAGGGTGGTTATTGGCATAAAAAACGCTATCCTTATCAAATGTGGCTGGATGGTGTTTTTATGGCAGAACCGTTTCATGCGAAATATGCGATGGAGTTTATGGATGGCGTGGAAGCCGAAAAAGTTTTGGATAAAATAGTATTGCAGTTCGATCTTATTGAGAAACACAATAAAGATCCCAAAACGGGACTATATTACCACGGATGGGATGAAAGTAAAGCGCAGAGATGGGCAGATAAGGAAACCGGACTTTCAGAAAATTTTTGGTCACGGGGTATGGGTTGGTACGGTATGGCACTGGTGGATGTCTTGGATTATCTTCCTAAGAACCATTCGGGCCGGGACCGTATTATTGGGTATTTAAATGGGTATGTTGAGGCCATTGTAAAGTATCAGGATAAGACAGGTGCTTGGTATCAAGTACTTAATCTGCCGGAAAAAGAAGGAAATTATCTAGAGGCAACGGGTACATCAATGTTTACTTATACCTTAGCAAAAGGGGTCAATAATGGGTATATTCCCAAAGAATATCTCGATTATGCCAAGAAGGGTTTTGAGGGTATTATAGAGCAGTTTGTGACCATTGAGGACAATGGGGTCATTAACCTGAATAAATGTTGTGGTGTGGCCGGCTTGGGAGGTGACCCGTATAGGGACGGTAGCTTTGACTACTATATTAATGAGATCATTCGGTCGAACGACCCCAAGGGTACCGGACCATTTATTTTCGCAGCATTGGAACTTGATAAATAAAATATAAGCGCATGAAGAATTCAAGAAGAAAATTTTTAACATCCATAAGCATGTTGGCAGCCGCCAGTGCTTTTCCGGTTCAATCTTTTGGTTTTGGCAAATCAAGGAAACTTAAGGTCGTACTTGTTGGGACAGGTATCCGTGGTACGAGTTTTTGGGGCAAAAGATTGGTGGATGAATATTCCGATATTTTGGAGTTCGTAGGTTTAAGTGACGTGAATTCGGGTAGATTGGACTATGCCAAGGAATATATTGGTGTTACATGCCCCTTGTTCACCAACTTTGATAAAATGCTAAAGAAGACCAAACCGGATTTGGTTATCGTGACCACGGTTGATGCCACCCACCATGAGTTCATTATCAAGGGATTGGAATTCGGTTGTGATGTGCTAACGGAAAAACCACTTACAACCGATGGGGACAAGGCCCAAAGAATCCTGGATGCCGAAAGAAAATCGGGAAAAAACCTGATCGTAGGTTTCAATTACCGATGGAGTCCCTATAATACCAAGATCAAGGAGCTATTAATGGACAAAACGATCGGCGATATTACGTCGGTTGATTTTCATTGGTACTTGAACACCTATCATGGGGCTTCTTATTTTCGGAGATGGCATGGTCTAAAGGATAAAG
The DNA here is from genome assembly GCF_003148665.1 of Maribacter polysiphoniae. Lineage (GTDB taxonomy): Bacteria > Bacteroidota > Bacteroidia > Flavobacteriales > Flavobacteriaceae > Maribacter_A > Maribacter_A polysiphoniae. The sequence goes on from NZ_QGGQ01000001.1 coordinate 964,938, forward strand.
GAGGTTCCCTATGGGTACATAAGGCCACACACCACTTTGATCTTCTGAACTGGTGGTTGGATTCCGACCCCAGTGAGGTATTTGCATATGGCAATTTGGAACATTATGGTTCAAATGGACCATTTAAGGGTGCGAATTGTAGGACCTGTGAACATAAGGGAAATTGTGAGTATTATTTTGATATCACCAAGAATCAAAGATTGATGGATCTATATGTGGCCAACGAAAACCACGATGGTTATATCAGGGATAATTGTTTGTTCAGGGATGAAATAGATATTTATGATAAAATGTCGGCACAGATCAAATACGCCAATGATGTTACCGTAAACTATTCATTGACCACCTATTCGCCTTTTGAAGGTTGGAGGATAGCCTTTAACGGAACAAAAGGTAGGATTGAAGCATCCTTGGATATACCCTATAACATAAACACCAACGTTGACCAAGCAGAAATGCATGCCAAGGAGATGGAGCAAAATGCGGTGGAAGAGGCGATGACAGAAAACATAATCGTACATAAGCTTTGGAGTGATTTTGACACCGTGACGGTTCCTACAGAGAAAGGTGGCCATGGAGGTGGTGATAAACGTTTGCATGATAAAATATTCAAAACACCGGAAATAGAAGATCCTTATGCTAGATCCGCAGGGATCAGGGATGGTATCATGTCCATACTTATCGGAATTGGTGCACGAAATAGTATTGAGACGGGGAATCCGATCAAAATAGCGGACTTAACCGATTTGGTCCCTCAGGCTAAGAGAATTAAAAGCACCAAATAATATGAATCGCGTTTAGCTTTAAATAAAACCATTTTTATGAAACCTGTTAAGACAGCAATATGCTCCTATGGTATTAGTGGCTCGGTTTTTCATGCGCCATTTATTTCTGTAAATCCAAATTTTGAGTTGTATGGGGTTTGGGAGCGGACCAAAAACAATGCACGGAAAAGATACCCCGACATTAAGACTTTTAGAAGTTTGGAAGAATTATTGGCGGATGACAATATAGAATTGGTTGTTGTGAATACCCCGAGTGTTACCCATTTCGATTATGCCAAAAAGGTGATAACATCAGGGAAGCATCTCATCGTGGAAAAACCTTTTACGGCCACATCATCCCAAGCGAAGGAATTGATCGAATTGGCCAAAAAGGAGGGTGTTAAACTTTCCGTTTATCACAATAGAAGATATGATAGCGATTGTAAAACGGTCGAAAAGGTACTAAAGGATGGTTTGCTGGGAAAAGTTGTGGAAGCGGAAATCCGTTATGACCGCTTTAACCCTGAACTGAGCTATAAAAAACACAAAGAAATACCTACCGAGGGGGTAGGAAGCTTATACGACTTGGGTTCCCATTTAATTGATCAAGCCATTCATCTGTTTGGGATGCCAAAGGCAGTATTTGCTGATTTGGATTCGTTACGCCCCAATTCAAGGGTGGTTGATTATTTTGATGTAAAACTGTTTTACGCTTCGCATAGGGTCTCCTTAAAATCGAGTTATTATGTGCGAGAGGCATTACCGGGAATTGTCTTTCACGGTACTAAGGGGTCATTTATAAAACCAAAGGGCGACATTCAAGAAGAAGAACTACAAGCCGGTAAAACACCGGGTACAAAGGATTGGGGTCTTGAACCTAAGAGCGGGGAAGGATTATTGCACACTGAAATTGACGGGACGATTGTTAAGGAAAGGATCCCGACACTGCGCGGTGATTATATGGAATATTACGAAGGAATATACGAGGCTATTCGAAATAATAAACCGTTAAACGTCACAGCAACAGAGGCTATGCAAGTAATTAAGGTAATTGAGGCTGCCCAGAAAAGCAATATAGAAAAGAAAACAATTGATTTATGAAAATTTCCAATATACTGATTGCCGGTCTGCTGTTTGTCCTAAGTCAAGCAGCTGTTTTTTCACAGGAAAAAGTTGAACAATGGAACCGTTTTGAGATTAGTTTAAACCATCGTATACAAGGTAATGGGTTTACTGATGTAGAACTTAAGGCCAAGTTCTATAATACGGACACCACCTTTTTAGTGAATGGTTTTTACGATGGGGATAATACGTTCAAGATTCGTTTTATGCCTCAGGAAATAGGTAGGTGGAACTATACGATTACAAGTAATATCAAGGAATTCAACAATAAGAAAGGCTATATTGAATGTGTAAGGGCCACAGGTGAAAACCACGGTATAGTAAGGGTTGCTGATACGTATCATTTCAAGTATGCCGATGGTAAGCAGTATTATCCTTTCGGCACCACGGCCTATGCTTGGATCCACATGGGTGAGGAGCTTCAAGAAGTAACCCTTGAGACCCTAAAAAAATCAGGCTTTAATAAAGTAAGGATGTGTGTATTTCCAAAGAGCTACAAACTGGTGCATGAAGAACCACTTCGTTATCCATTTAAGATAAAGGAAATGACACAGGACGAAGAGGGTAATAAAGTTTTTTTATGGGATTTTGAACGTTTTAACCCAGAGTTCTTCCAGCATTTGGAAAAAAGAATCGACGAATTGGCCGCACGGGGTATACAGGCCGATCTGATCCTATTCCATCCCTATGACAAAGGACGTTGGGGTTTTGATTCAATGTCTGTAAAAATGGATGTTCGATATCTAGAATATATTACGGCCCGTTTGGCTTCCTTTAAAAATGTATGGTGGTCGATTGCCAATGAATGGAAGTTCCTAAAATCAAAGTCTGTTGCCGATTGGGACGCCCTAATAGAAACGGTGGCTAAAAACGACCCATACGGCCACTTGTGTTCTATTCATGGTCCTACGTCTGTATATTATGATTATACAAAACCAGGGTTGACCCATGTCAGTATTCAGGATGAGGCTCCGGTCCTCAACTCCTATTCCACGGCAACTTTAAGGAATATCTATAAGAAACCTATTGTATTGGATGAAGTGGGTTATGAAGGTAATTTAACGCAACGGTGGGGTAGGTTGAGTCCGGAAAAAATGACAAATATGGTTTGGAACGGTATTATCTCCGGGGGGTATGTAACCCATGGGGAGACCTACATGTATGGTGGCGAAAAGGATACTATCTTTTGGGCAGATGGAGGTACTTTAAAAGGAAGTAGCTGGAAACGGATTTCGTTTTTACGAAATATTTTGGAAGATGCTCCAGGCCCCTTGATCATGTCCGATATCAGTCGGGACCTAAAAACGGCATCAGCAGGTAAGGGATACTATTTGGTCTACTTCGGGGAAGAAATGAACGAGTCCTGGATATTCAGTCTTCCTGTTAAAAATGGGGATAAAAAACGATTACAACCCGGGACTAAATTCAAAGTCGACATTATAGATGCTTGGGATATGACGATTACAGCCTATCCACAGGTTTTTGAGACCAGGACAGTAGACGGGTATCGTGTTTTTGATAAGGATATGAAAGAAGTACGGTTGCCCTTAAAACCCTATATAGCCCTAAGGATTACGGAGACCGATTAATTATGGTACGTAGAAAGAAAAGTGCTCTGGTACTAAACGGGGTTTTTGTTAAAAAGAATTGTTTTTTATTCCTTCTAGCCCCTTTATGGCTTTTAGGACAAACCCAACAGACCATATCGGAAGTATGGCAATCCGATCAAGGTGATGGTACGTATGCCAATCCAATCTTGCATGCTGATTATTCGGACCCCGATGTAGTTCGGGTAGGGGAGGATTACTATATGACAGCTTCTTCCTTCAATTGTATCCCGGGATTACCTATTCTACATTCGAAAGATCTTGTCAACTGGCAGTTGGTAAACCATGCCTTGCCAAAACAAGTGCCTTTGGATGTTTTTGATGTGCCGCAGCATGGTAATGGGGTATGGGCTCCTTGTATTCGATTTCATGAAGGCATGTATTATATTTTTTATCCAGATCCGGATTTTGGTATTTACATGATCAAGACAGATGATCCCAATACCAATTGGTCAGAACCCCAATTGATAAAAAGTGGTAAAGGGTTGATTGACCCAGCTCCCTTATGGGATGATGACGGACAGGCATATTTAGCTTATGCCTTTGCCGGAAGCAGGGCGGGAATAAAGAGCATGCTCTTGGTTTGTTCCATGTCACCTGATGCTACCAGAACTGTGGAAAATGATGTTTTGGTGTTTGATGGTCATGAAAAACAACCCACCATCGAAGGACCTAAATTTTATAAAAGAAATGGATACTACTATCTTTTTGCACCAGCAGGAGGTGTTTCTACAGGTTGGCAATTGGTATTGCGTTCAAAAAATGTCTTTGGGCCCTATGAGGAAAAAATTGTGATGGAGCAAGGAGCAACACCTATAAATGGGCCACATCAAGGTGCTTGGGTCGATACTATTACGGGTGAGGATTGGTTTATCCATTTTCAGGATAAAGGGGCTTATGGCCGTGTTGTGCATTTACAGCCAATGAAATGGGAAAACGATTGGCCCATTATCGGTAAGGATCAGGGCAATGGTGTTGGTGTGCCTGTATTGGAGTATAAAAAATCCAATGTGGGTAAAACGTATCCTAAAGTAACCCCTCCGGATTCAGATGGGTTTAATGCAACTTCACTCGGATTGCAATGGCAATGGCATGCAAACCCGAAGTTGTATTGGGGACTTCCTACCTCCAACGGATATTTTAGACTGTTTTGCCAAGCAATTCCTGAAGGGGTAACTAATTTATGGGGTGTTCCGAATTTGTTGTTGCAAAAATGGCCTTCGAAAACATTCACAGCAACAACAAAGGTAACTTTCCGCGCTCATGAAGATGGCGAGAAAGCAGGCTTTTTGATAATGGGAAGATCTTATGCTTACCTCGAAGTTAAACGGGAGAATGATGAATTGTACGTCTCTCAGGTAATCTGTAATAATGCCGATTTGGAAGGTATTGAAACAGTGGGAAAATCCTATAAGGTAAAGTCTTACGAACTGTATTTGAGAATAGCCGTTGACAAAGGGGGAAAGTGCCAATTTGGTTATAGCAAGGATGGGAAGACTTTTAAAAATGTAGGGGAAGGATTCATCGCCCGGGAAGGGAAGTGGATCGGAGCCAAGATTGGGTATTTTGCCCAAAGGAAAGGGGTTACCAATAATGCGGGGTATTTAGATATTGACTGGATTCGTTTTATGCCCTGACTAAATTTTTCTTTATGTCCAATTTTTTAAGATGTAGCCTGTTTTTTATAATAACCAACTTGACCTATGCACAAGTACAGGTGTTGGATGCTTCGTGGAAAGAAATTGCCCACTTGAAAGACAGTTCTTGGTTCGCTACAAATGAGGCTAAGGCGGTAGCAGGGAATGTTTTGTTGTTTCAAAGGGATATTGGGGGGTGGCCAAAGAACATTCAAATGCACAAGCCCCTTTCTGAAGGGAAAAAGCGTGAATTGAATGAACTGAAATCAATACCTCGGGGATGTACCATAGACAATGGGGCTACTACCCAAGAAATGATATTCCTGTCCAAAATGTACCGACAAACCAAAAATGGGCAATATCGAACGGCCTTTTTAAAGGGTTTGGATTATCTCTTGGAAGCCCAGTACGAAAATGGGGGGTGGCCGCAATTCTACCCTTTGCGCAAGGGCTATTATACGCACATAACCTATAATGATGACGCCATGGTAAATGTGCTTCGCATCCTAAAGGATATTGCCGGTTCAAAGCGATTCGTACATCTCGATATACCCGTCGAAAAAGTAGAGAAGGTTAGACTGGCTTTTGAGAAGGGTATTGATTGTATTTTGAAAACACAATATGTTCAAAGCGGAAAGTTGACCGTGTGGTGTGCCCAACATGATGAAAACACCTTACTTCCTGCTAAAGCAAGATCATATGAGTTGCCTTCATTAAGTGGGAGTGAATCCGCAAAGATCGTTTTACTTCTTTTAAGTGTTGAAAACCCTTCAGACGGGGTTGTAGCAGCGATTGAATCCGCCGTGAAATGGTTTAAGGAAACAAAAATTGAAGGGTTACGGGAAGAGCGTGTCTACAATGACAACGGTAAATTGATAAAAAAAATAATGGTGCCTGACGCTGGGGCCAAACCCCTTTGGGCCAGGTTTATGGAATTAGAGGATAACAGACCTTTTTTCTGTGATCGTGATGGCATTAAAAAAGAAAGCATAGAAGAAATAGGGGAAGAGCGTAGAAATGGTTATAAATGGTATACCGATGAACCTCTGGAGGTATTGGTAAAATACCCGAAGTGGAAGGATAAAATTACGGGAAAGGCCATAATAAAAAGGGAAATCGATATCTACAATATGATTGTGGCCAAGGATGGCACGGGAGATTTCACCTCTATTCAAGAAGCCATCAATAGTGCCAAGGGATTTCCTGATAAGCGTGTAACCATCAAGGTAAAAAATGGAATTTATAAGGAGAAAGTTGAGGTCTATGAATGGAATACACATATGTCGATCATTGGGGAGGATAAGGATAAGACCATCATTACTTATGATGATTATTTTGACAGATTGAATCTGGGAAGAAACAGTACCTTCCATACCCCTACATTCTTGGTGCAGGGCAATGACTTTTATGCCGAAAACCTTACCATTCAAAATACTGCCGGACAAAAAGGACAAGCCGTGGCCTTAGCGGTAAATGCGGACCGCGTTTTAATTGAGAATTGTAAAATCAAAGGAAATCAAGATACCTTATATACCACAGGGGAAGGTTTTAGGCAATACTATAAGGATTGCTATATCGAAGGAACGACCGACTTTATTTTTGGACAGGCGACAGCACTTTTTCAGAATAGTGTAATCCACAGTAAATCAGATTCCTATATCACAGCTGCCTCTACCCCAAAACATATGGAATTCGGCTATGTTTTCAAGGATTGTAAACTCACGGGCACTCCGGGATTGGGTAAAGTGTACTTAGGCAGACCATGGCGAACGTATGCAAAAACCGTTTTTATCAATTGTGTTATGGGAGATCATATCATCCCGGAGGGATGGGATAATTGGTCTAACGAGAAAGCCCTGAGAGGGACGTTCTACGCGGAATATAATTGCAGCGGACCAGGATTTCAACCCGGTAAAAGGGTGGGGTGGTCGCATCAGTTAAAAAAAGTGGAAGCTAAAAAATATACGGTTGGGAATATTCTAGGGAATCAAAAAATGGAGGGGAAACCATGGTATTTGAATTTCAGGAAATGAGGGTAAAAGTATTTTTGATGGTTTTCGTGTTCCTCGGTGCAATCTGTAATGCACAGGAGACAACGATTTATTGTATTGGGGATTCGACAATGGCGAACAAGGATAATCCCAATGAAAATCCAGAGCGCGGTTGGGCGCAGGTTTTGCCACTTTTTTTTACCAAGGAGGTGAAGATAGACAATAGGGCCGTTAATGGTCGGAGTTCAAAAAGTTTTATCAATGAGAAAAGATGGGATTCGGTTTGCAAAGTATTAAAACCAAATGATTATGTGTTCATCCAGTTTGGACATAACGATCAAAAGATAAAGGATTCGACCCGTTATACCAATCCACATACTGCCTATCGTTATAATTTGATTCGATTTGTCAAGGAAACAAGGGAAAAGGGGGCAATCCCAATACTTTTTTCATCCATTGCAAGAAGAAATTTCAATGAATTTGGGACTTTGGTCGATACACACGGCGAATATCCTATGGAAGTGCGATTGGTGGCCCAGGAATTGAAGGTTCCATTTGTTGACCTTCAATACTTAACCGAGGAGTTGGAAATTTCCTATGGCCCCGAAGGGTCCAAAAAACTACACCTTCACTTTAAACCTGGGGAGCATCCGTACTATCCAAACGGAAAAGAGGATAATACACATTTGTCCAAAAAAGGGGCGTTGTTGGTTTCAGGATTGGTCATAGATGAGCTAATATCCTTAGAACTTCCATTGGTGGATATGATAAAACCTTGAAGTCGGCTCATAAGGCTTTGGGTTGTTTTACTGGAGGGGAGTAGCATAATCCGAATAGGAGAAATGGCACATGGGAGAACGTTAAGACGCCCAGTTCGATAGCATAAACAAAATCAGGGATGATAAAAACACGACCTTCTCAAAATTGGTTATTTGTACTGGTGCTTCTTGTTGCCCATTATAGCCTTGCACAAAATCTAGATGGGATTACGGGGGTCAGAGATAGTTCATATACCACTTTAGCTGCGTATACCAAGGATGTGAAAAAACATCCAGGAATCAAAGTGGTTACGGAGTTCAGGTTCAATGACGTTAAAGAAAGTAGGAACATAGTCTATTCCATATTGGGTAATAGGAAGTTACTTTTGGATGTTTTTCAAAATACAACAAAAAGTCAGGTTCCAAGAACCGCCATAGTCATTATCCATGGCGGCGGCTGGCGCACAGGCGATAGAACACAACACTATCCTATGGCCCAGAAGCTTGCCGATCTGGGTTATGTCTGCTTTACCCCAGAGTACAGATTATCAACGGAAGCACTGTTCCCAGCTGCTGTATTTGATTTAAAGGCAGCTGTTCGATATGTGCGCGCAAATGCTGTTGAATATCATATTGACCCTGATAAAATCGCAGTTTTAGGCTTTTCGGCAGGGGGCGAATTGGCTTCCTTTTTGGGGGTTACTGCCAATATGCCCCTTTTTGAAGGGAATTGTATGGGTAATGAACAACCCTCCACGGTCAATGCAGTAATTGATATTGATGGTATATTGTCTTTTGTACATCCTGATAGTGGGGAAGGTAATGATACGAATGGTATTTCAGCGGCTACGTATTGGTTTGGGTTCCCTAAGAATGACAATCCAGTTCTATGGGAAACGGCATCGCCTTTAAGCTATGTGGGTCACAAAACACCACCTACTTTATTTATCAATAGTTCAATTGAGCGGATGCATGCTGGTAGGGACGATTATATTGCTGTTCTCGATAAGAACAGGATATATTCAGAGGTTCATGAATTTAGGGATGCGCCACATTCATTTTGTTTGTATCACCCTTGGTTTCAGCCCACCATAGTGTATATTGATTTGTTTTTAAGGACGGTATTGGACAAATAAACTGACCCAAGACCCAGGTTGCTGGATTTTGGTTTTCAACTAATAATGGTTGAGCTATTGTGGCTTGTTTTTGGTCACATTTTTCGATTATACCAATCCGGTGAACCCTAAAAAGGCTAAGGATAATAGTCCGGCCACCAACAAATTGATAGGAACCCCTTTCATACCTTCAGGTATATTGGCGAGTTCTAGATATTCGCGAATACTGGCAAAGACGATCAAAGCCAAACCAAATCCAAGAGAATTGGAGAAAGCGAAGAAAACGGCCTTTAAAAGGCTGCTGTTTTCGAGGCCCAAAGCCAGGATGGCAACACCAAGGACGGCACAGTTCGTGGTAATCAGTGGAAGAAAAACCCCCAAAGCCTGGTATAAAGGTGGACTCACTTTTTTAAGGATAATCTCTACCATTTGCACCAAAGCGGCAATAACAAGGATAAAGGTTATGGTCCGTAGATAATCCAATCCTGCAGGAAGTAGAATATAGTTGTGTAACAGATAGGTTGCGGTAGTCGCAATGGTCATTACGAACATTACGGCACCTGCCATACCCACCGAGGTCGATATTTTGTTGGAAACGCCTAAAAAGGGACATATGCCCAAAAATTGCGATAGTACAATATTATTGACGAATACAGCGGCTATGAGTATTACGATATAGTCCATTCTAAGCTGTTTTAGCGGTTAGTTTATTAAACAAGATTGATAGATAGGCCAGGGCTATAAATGCTCCTGGAGGAAGAATGAAAAGGATGAACGTATTGGCGTCCTCTGACACGAATTTATAATCGAAAATACTTCCATTACCCAGAATTTCACGGGTTATACCCAAAACGGTAAGCGCAAGTACAAAACCCAGTCCCATGCCAAGTGCATCCAACACCGAGGATTTTAAATCATTTTTTGAGGCAAAGGCCTCGGCCCTTCCCAGAATGAGGCAGTTTACCACGATTAAGGGGATAAAGATGCCCAGTTGCTCGTAAAGAAAGGGGATAAAAGCTTCCAAGACCATTTCAACGATGGTCACGAAAGAAGCGATTATGATGATAAAGGCAGGAATCCTGACCTTACTCGGTATTTGCGATTTGACTAGGGAAACGACCGTATTGGACATTAAGAGTACGAATAAGGTGGCAACTCCCATCCCGAATCCGTTAAAGGCCGATGAAGTAACCCCCAAAGTAGGGCACATACCCAGAAGCATTACAAAGATGGGGTTCTCCTTGACGATACCTTTTAAGAAATTTTGCTTTTGATCAATGGTATTGGCCATAATTTCTAGTTGTTCGATTTGGTTAAAGAATCCTTGATTTTCATATATTCATCATAGGCACTTTGGGCAGCTTCCGTAAAGGCCCTTGAACTGATCGTAGCTCCGGTCAAGGCATCGACCTCACCACCATCTTTGGAGACTTTTAGGTTATAGTCGGACGGATTTTTATCCCGAAATTGTCCCAAGAATTTTTCTTCTTTCATCTTGGTGCCTAGTCCAGGGGTTTCTTTCTGCTCCAGTACGACGATATTTTGAATACTTCCGTCGGGTTTAAAACCGACCATGATTTTCACCAAGCCACTAAAGCCTTTTTCCGAAGCACCGATAACGGCGGCACCTACGAATTTCCCACTTTTAAAAGCGGGGTAAACTTCCACACTATCCTTTGCTACAGTGGTTTTTATCCGAACTACTTCGGATACGAGGTCGTTATCGAATTCCGGTAGTACAGCCTTAAGGGCATTGACTTTTTTGGCCAATTTGGCTTCGGCTTTAGGGGCCAAGGTTAGGTTATTGACAAAACCTAATGAGAATCCAGCCACTAGGGTGATCACGATAAGTGATAGGGCCATGTTCAAAAATGTTGATTCCTTCTTGCTCATAACTACATTATTTTGGCTTTGATCTTAGAACCGAACCTGCGTGGTTTAAAATAACTGTTGATTAGGGGTACAAAAGCATTCATAATCAATATGGCAAAAGAGATGCCTTCAGGATAGGCGCCGTATAATCGAATGATGACGGTTATTGCTCCAATACCTATGGCGAAAATCACCATGCCCTTTTTGGTCATGGGACTCGTAACCATATCCGTGGCCATAAAGAACGCCCCTAAAATGGCCCCGCCCGATAATAGATGTATTAATGGGTTGGCATAATGCTCGGGGTCTATAGACCAGAAAATACCGGTCATAATGGCCATTGTCAGTAATACCGTTACTGGAATATGCCATGAGATGACTTTGCGAATCATAAGATATAAACCTCCAAGTAGAAGGGCGATTGCCGACATCTCACCAAGGGAACCTCCTGTGATACCTAAAAGCATATCAACGCTCGATGGAAGCTTGGCACTTAACTCGGTCATGGTTCCTCCAAACTGTAAGCCTTCTTTAATAATGCCCAGTGTTGTAGCACCGGAAACGGCATCTGCGATGGTGGTATTATTTACTACCGCCATTGGCCAAAGCGTCATCTGTACGGGAAAGCATACCAAAAGGAAAACCCTACCGACCAAAGCTGGATTGAAAACGTTGAACCCAAGTCCACCGAATGAGAGTTTCGCTATACCGATAGCGACCAAACTACCTACGATTATCATCCAAATGGGTAGCCCGGCAGGTACGTTGAAAGCCAACAGTAATCCGGTTAATAAGGCTGAACCATCCGTTATGGTCACCTCGGTTTTCATGAGGTATTTTTGAATGAGATATTCAAACAACAAACATGAAATAATGGCAATGGAGGTGGTTATTAATGCGTTAAAGCCAAATACGTACAACGATACCAAAAATGCGGGTACCAATGCAATGACTACATCGTACATTATTTTTTTGGAAGTTCTTTCAGAATGAACGTGTGGGGAGGCCGAAATAACAATTGGGGGGCTATCCATTATGTATTTAATTTTTAGAAGATGCTAAATTTTTAGTGATATTTTTTCCAAACCTGATATAGTCTAACAAAGGACGGTTCGAAGGACATACATAACTACACGAACCACATTCGATACAGGTCATTATGTCTTCTTGGGCTGCTTTTTCATACATGCCTTTCTCTGATAGATTCATTAAGAGGTGGGGTTCCAATCCCATAGGGCAGACATTGACACATTCGCCACAACGAATACAATTTTTGACCTCGCCCCTACAGGCCTCATCCTCATCGACGATCAGGATACCCGAAGTACCTTTGGTAACAGGCACATCGGTATTTTTTATGGCTTTGCCCATCATGGGGCCGCCGTTTATTATTTTTCGGGTTCCTTCTGGCATACCACCTACTTCCTCGATCAGGTCCTTGATGGGGGTTCCTATCTTAACCCAGAAGTTAGAGGGGTTGTCCAGTTTTTTACCGGTTACGGTAACGACCCTTTCAATCAATGGTTTGTTATGCTGGATGGCTTCGTAAATGGCAAAAATCGTCCCAACGTTATTGACAACGACACCAACATCCATAGGTAGGCCATTTTTGGGAACCTCTCGACCCAAAATGGCACTTATCAATTGCTTTTCGCCACCTTGGGGATATTTCACCTGTAAGGCAGCTACTTGTATCTCTTTTTCGTCGGCGGTCAATCGTTTGAATAATTCAACGGCATCGTGTTTGTTGTCCTCTATGCCGATGACCGCTTTGTGCACGTGTAGTGCTTTCATTAGGATTTTTATACCCACAATGATTTCCTCCCCTTTCTCGAGCATCAATCTATGGTCTGCCGTTAAATAGGGCTCGCATTCGACACCATTGATGATAAGGCAATCCATCTTTTTATCTTCCTTGATGTTCAGCTTTACATGGGAAGGGAAAGTAGCACCACCCAAACCTACGATTCCGAAATCGGAAATGCGTTTTACGATTTCCGCGGGCTCAAGATCTATTTCTTTTTTTAGGGGGTAATCGACTTCCTGGAAATTGGTCTCGTTCTTAACGTCTGTACGAATAACGATACATTGTTTTTTATATCCGCTGGAGTCGATGACCATATCCAATTTGGTAACGGTACCGGCAACGGGGGAATGGATGTTCGAAGAAACGAATCCTCCGGATTTGGCGATGACCTGGCCGATTTCTACCTTATCCTTTCGATCAACAATGATTTCAGCAGGTATTCCAATATGCTGTGCTATAGGCACGTAAACCACCTTGGGTGGTGCCAGTCGCTTAATCTTCTTTGTTGATGTAAGTTTATTTTCTGGGGGATGTATACCTCCTTTTGAGAATGTTTTAAGCATCTTTTACAAGGTTTACCGATTTAACTTCGCCCGAGGGGTCAGCTTCTACCTTTTTTTCCACTACCTTTTTTACTTTTGGTGGTGGGAAGTTTGTTTCAATAATGGAGTGTGTAGGACATACAGGGACACATTTTCTACATAATGTGCAATATTCAGGGTCTATATAGGCCAAGTTGTTCACCATGGTAATAGCGTCTTTTGGACAAACATCCTCGCATTTGGAACATCCTATACAAGCCACGGAACAGGCTTTTTTGGCAATACCACCTTTTTCCTCGTTTAAGCAACCCACATAGACCTTTAAGTCCCTCTTGTTTTTGGGACGCATCTCGATAATGTCACGGGGGCATGCTTCAACACACATACCACACGATGTACATTTATCGGTTATAACAATGGGTAGTCCAGTGGTTTCATCCATGAACATGGCATCGAACTTACAGGCGGTAACGCAATCCCCATCGCCAAGACAACCGTATTGGCAATCGGTTTCACCACTATAGATCATGGCCGATATGGCGCAGGATTTTGGTCCTTGGTATTCAGTGGTCTTTGGTCGAACTTCACAGGAACCTTGACATCGGACCACGGCAACCGTTGGGTCTTTTTCGGCAACTTCCTTGCCTAAGGTTTCGGCAACCAATTTCATGACATCATTTCCCCCAACAGGACAAAACAAATCCGAAATATCCTCGGTGGCCACTAATTTTTCAGCGAATGATTTACATCCGGGAGAACCACAGCCGGCACAATTGGCCCCTGGCAATATATCTTCCACTTCAGCAATCAACGGGTCCTCATATACATAGAACTTTTTAGAGACCACAAACAGCACCAAGGCCGTTACAGCTCCTAAGGAAACGAGTAAAAGGACACTATTTAATATGGATTCATTCATCGTTAGCTAAATTTTTACAACGGAAATTTTAAATGTTTTTTTAAAGACATTCCTTAAAACATAGAGTAACAGGTAATAAGGTACCAAGATCAAAAGGGATAAAATACCCGCCATCCATTCTTTTAAGAATAAGGAAGAGACCATTAATGTCAATACCATAAGTAGAAAAGGGAAAATATATGCCCAGAAAACGGCTTTTAGTCCCAGTCCTTTCTTTAAAATCACATTAACCTGTTCATTCAAGGCAAAAGATTCATCTGTGCTGGAGATCTCCACTTCCTTGGAACCGGATTCGGAAATACCGCAAGTGCTTTTGGCACGGCACGATTCACAATGAACATTTTCATCTAAGGAAATAATCAGCGAACCATTGTCCTTTTTTGAAATAACACCAGAGTGTACGTATGCATCTTTTTCTGATAACCTTGATTCCATTTATAATGGGTGTTTGTCTCTTTTTTAGAGGCAATAAAGTTAAGTTGATTGGTTAGGTCAGAACATGACATATGTCAGGATTTGGCGCATGGGTAGGTGGTTTATAGCTCTTTAGAATCATTCTAAAGAGTGTTTCTTTAAAAAACAAGGGGCGAAATACATCATTTCGCCCCTTGTTAAATTGTAAATTATTGATGGTAATATGTTATCGATTAGTCGTTTTGTTTTTCTTCCACGACTCAAACGCTTTTTTAATATTTTCATCAACAAGGGGGTAGAGGCCTATGACCGCATGTCCATTTTCAACTTGTTGTATGACATAATCCTCATATAAGGTCATCTGAACACATTCATCCGCTACTTCATCGGCTATATGGGCCGGTATTACCATGACACCATCATCGTCACCCACTAAAATATCACCGGGAAATACGGCAACATCGCCACAACCTATAGGTTCATTGATTGCAATGGCTTGGTGAAGGGTTAAATTGGTAGGAGCGGATGGTCGATTATGATAGGAAGGAAATTCCAATTCGGCAATCTCGGCGGAATCACGGAATCCGCCATCGGTGACGATTCCGGCGACACCCCTCACCATTAACCGTGTCGCTAAGATGGAACCTGCCGATGCTGCCCGGGCATCTTTCCTGCTGTCGATAACCAAAACCGCACCCTTAGGACATTCTTCTACGGCAACCCTTTGAAGATGGTTTGGGTCTCGGAACACTTCTATTGGGTTGAGGTCTTCCCTTGCAGGAATGTATCTTAACGTATAAGCTTCGCCAACCATGTTTGGTTTGTTCGGCTTTAAGGGTTTTACATCTTGAATGAATTGATTCTTCAAGCCTCTTTTAAAAAGACAGGTGGCTATGGTCGCTGTACTGACTTTTCGTAACTTCTCCTTGGTGGTAGGTAAGGTTGTACCCATAGTATCGATATTTTGATCGTTGTTTTATTTAGCTTTTTGCCATGCCTCTTTTAGGAAGGTCAAGTCTTTTTTCATCTGTTGGAAAACCTCCTTCTGGGGAATGGATATTTCCGAAGCTCCCTTTTCGGCGCCACCAAGGTCATATTCTAAATGAAGGGAAATCGGAACATTGATTTTATATTTCTTAAGTAACGAAAAGTACAGGTCAAAATTGACCATTCCCTCTCCCAAAGGGGTGTTTATCGGTTTCCATTTTCCGTTCACATTGCCCCATTTAAAATCCTTGATCACGATTGTTTTTATATAAGGACGTATGTGTCTTAAGCCTAACTCCCAACAGGAACCTCCTTCGACCACTGCATGTCTAATATCGTATTGACAGCCCATATATTCATTTTGGGTATGTGAGAGAATCGGTGGTAAATCCCAAATTGGGGCACCGACATGGTTGCCGGCATGATTTTGATAGCATCCTATTAGTCCATACTTTTTATTAAGGATTTCCAATTCCTTGAATTGTTGACCGAAAATGGCCTGACTCTCCGTAATGGTACGGTCTTCTGGATAGGTAAGCCATCCTGTGCGGTAATGGGTCAACCCCAAGGAACCGGCTGTTTTCAAAACGGATAAGGTCTCCTTTTTTTCGGCATCGAGAATGTTGGTCGTCATCATTTGAGGAAGCAAATCGTTTTTTTGCATCGCCTCAACAGCTTTTGGCAATTCATCGACGACTTTCTCAGGGGATACATGGCCTTTGGGTCTCACCGTTAAGTCAAGTCCATTAAAACCCATTTCAGCAGTAGCTTCCGACATGGCATTATAGTCCAAGAATTGAAGATGCTTCGAAAACAAGAACACTTTGGGTAATTCGGAAGTGTTTTCTTTAAATAAATTACCTGCAATACCCGATAAAGGAAGGATCATGGCGGAACCGGCAAGGGTTGATTGTTTTAGGAAGTGTCTTCTAGTGTGTTTCATTCGTTCCGGTTTTAAGGTTGTTCTTTGTTTATACAATCGAATATACAAGCTCGGTATAATTTTTAGGATTACCTACTGAATAGGATGACTTCATGATTTTCGTTAAACTCCTAAATCCTCAAAGTTTCATTTTGCCAACCTATAGTCCATAATGGATAAAACAGGAGGCAACTAAAGGTGTTTCTAAATCACCTTTTTGCCGTTTACATATTAAGTGGCTTATAGGATTATCAGTTTAGGATTTTAATGTTAAAAATTTGTCAGCTCCACAAATATACATATATTTGGTAAACCAAACTGGTTAACCAATTATAGTATGAAACGTGTTATTCTATTTGCTTCCATAATATTTTTATCGATTTTAGCATCCTGTAACCCCAAAACCGAGGGAAATACGGTAAAGAGTGTCCAGGAATTCAATGATGCTGTTAAAAATGCAAATCCAGGGGATGTCATTACATTGGCCAATGGGGTTTGGAAAGATGCTGAACTGGTTTTTGAAGGCCATGGAACGGAAAAAGAACCGATTACCCTTACCGTGGAGGAAAAAGGGAAGGTTACGCTAGAGGGAGCCTCGAACCTTCAGATAGCAGGGGAATATTTAATTGTCGACGGACTCGTTTTCAAAAATGGATATACACCAACAAATGCAGTTATTTCATTTAGGAAAAACAAAAAGGAAATCGCAAATAATTGTCGTTTAACAGAATGTGTTATCGATAATTATAACAATCCAGAGCGTCATGTCCAGGATTATTGGATTACCATATATGGGAAAAACAATCGTATTGACCATAACCATATTGTTGGTAAAAAGAATTTGGGTGTTACCATGATTGTTGGTTTGGATACTGAGGACAGCTGGCAGAACAATCATAAAATAGATCATAATTATTTTGGTCCCCGACCTACCTTTGGGAATAATGGGGGAGAGACCCTACGCATCGGTACAAGTCATCATGCCATGGAAAATTCAAGTACCTTGGTTGAGTCCAATTATTTTGATAGATGTAATGGCGAGCATGAGATCATTTCGAACAAATCCTGTAATAACACCTTTAAGTATAATACATTTTACGAATGTACAGGTACATTGACCATGCGACATGGTAATGAGACATTGGTTGATGGTAATGTCTTTATAGGGAACAACAAACCAAGTACTGGGGGGGTTCGGGTAATCAACGAATCGCAAACGGTCATAAATAATTACCATATCGGATTAACAGGGTACCGTTTTAGGGGTGCATTCGTAATGATGAATGGTGTGCCTAATTCACCACCTAACCGTTATGTGCCGGTTATTGATTCCAAAGTAAGGAATAACACGTTTATCAATTGTGACAATATACAGTTATGTGCAGGAAGTGATGCCGAAAGAAGTCAGGCACCCAGCACTTCAGAGATTTCAGAAAACATTTTTTATCACGAAAACAAAAAGAATCTCTTCACGGTGTATGATGATATCAGTGGTATAACATTTAAGGATAATATTCTAGGTAAAAACCTGGAAGTTGATATCCCTAGTGGATTCACCCATGCGGATATGCAATTGGTAAAAAACGAACAGGGATTTCTGATACCTACTTCGGATAAGATAAAAAATGAGGTTACGATTAGTCCAAATATTGCAACCAAGGAGAATACGGGAATAGCATGGTATTCGAAAAAAGATAAGGGTGTAGCGTTAAATTCTGGGGAAACCATTCAAGTTGAGCCGGGAATCAATACCTTGTTTGAAGCAACAAGGAACTCCAATCCTGGGGATGTTATTGAGTTGGTTTCTGGTGAAACCTATTTATTGACCAAAGCGGTTAAGGTTAATCATCCCTTGACCTTCAAGTCTTCTGGAAAAGAAAAGGCGGTTATCTTATTTGAGCGTATGATGGCCTTTGAGATACAGAATGGTGGTAGTCTGTCATTGGAGAATGTGAAATTCGATGGTGCCAGTTCGCCCGATTATGCTGGAAATGCCGTGATTAGTACAAGTAAAAAGTCCATGATCGAAAACTATAGGTTGTTTATAGATAATTGTGATTTTGAAAATTTTACCGTGAATCATTCTTTTGATGTGTTGAGGGTCTCTAAGGGAACATTTGCGGATACCATTAGTATCCAAAATTCAAAATTCAGGAATATTACGGGCCATATCGCTGCATTGGATAAAGAGACTGATGATATCGGGGCATACAACGTTGAATATCTTATAATGAAAAACAACGTACTTAAGGATGTGCAAGGTGCTGCATTACGATTGTACAGGGGAGGAAAAGATGAAAGTACCTTTGGTCCTTTCTTGGAATTGGAACATAATACATTGGATAATGTAGGTTTTGGTTCCAAAAACAAATACAAAACAGCCTTGTCGTTATATGGTGTTCAGGTTATCGACATCAAGGATAACCTTTTCAACAAGACCAAAGGGATCGAAATGCATTTGGTGGTAGGGGAACCTGTTGTGAATGTAAAGAACAATGACTTTTATAAATCGGATCTGCTTAAGGTTACCGGGGACCAAAAATACAATGTGGAGAATCTTTGGACCTTACCTATTGAGTTTGCCAACGAATCCGATTATATCCTAAAGGGGAATTCCCCATTGGTAAATAAGGCAACAGATGGTTTAAGCCTGGGTGTTGTTAAAAATTAAAACTATGAGGTTCATTGCATATTTATTACGTCGAGTTCTTGTCTTATGCTGTTTGATAACTTTTTTGGTTGGAGCGGAAGGGTTTTCCCAAGAACATCCAAATTTGATTCTTACCAAAGCCGGGGTTGAAAAAATAAGGGCGGAATTAGGGGGTATTCCCATTTTTGACGCAACCTTAAAACAAGTGAAGGAAGAGGTTGATGCCGAAATAGCAATGGGCATCCATACCCCGATTCCGAAAGATTATTCAGGGGGGTATACCCACGAGCGTCACAAAAGGAATTTCATTATCCTTCAAAAGGCAGGGGTGTTGTTCCAGATTCTTGAAGATGAAAAATATGCTGTTTATGTGCGGGATATGCTGTTTCAATATGAGGCCATGTATAAAGATTTACCGGTGCACCCCAAAGAACGATCATATGCCCGTGGAAAATTGTTTTGGCAATGTCTCAATGATTCAAACTGGTTGGTGTATGTGAGTCAGGCCTATGATTGCGTATATGATTGGTTTTCTAAAAAAGAACGAAAAAAATTGGAGAAAAACCTGTTTAGGCCCTTTGCCGATTTTATTTCGGTAGGTAATCCACAGTTCTACAATAGGGTTCATAACCATAGTACCTGGGGCAATGCGGCCGTAGGAATGATTGGGTTGGTCATGAATGATGATGAACTTATAGAACGGGCATTATACGGTATAAAGGATGTGAAATTGGATGTGAATGCCAAGGATAATGACGGTGGATTTATACAGTCAAAAGATAAGAAGGCCGGATTTTTGGCCAATTTGGACGAGCCTTTCTCCCCGGATGGTTATTATACCGAAGGACCGTACTATCAGAGGTACGCCATGTACCCATTCTTGATTTTTGCGGAAGGGTTGCAGAATGTGAGGCCAGAACTCAATATTTTTGCCCATAAGGATAGCGTTCTTTTAAAGTCGGTCAATGCCTTATTGAATCTTTCCGATAAGGATGGGGAGTTTTTTCCATTGAACGATGGTCAAAAAGGAATGTCCTATTATTCCAGGGAATTGGTAACGGCGGTTGATATTGCTTATCATTTTGGAGGATATAATGCGGAATTATTGAGTGTAGCTGAAAAACAGGACCGTGTGGTTTTGGATGATTCAGGGCTGTCTGTTGCTTTGGGGCTAAAGGAAAACAAGGCAAAGCCATTTCCTAAAAAATCAATTTTGCTTAGTGATGGTCCAGAAGGAAACGAAGGTGGTGTGGGTATTATTCGATATGGCAATGAAGAGCTTTCATTGGTTTTTAAATATGCGGCCCAAGGACTAAGCCATGGCCATTATGACAAACTATCGTTTTCATTGTATGATGAAGGGGATGAGGTGCTTCAAGATTATGGTTTGGCCCGGTTTGTCAATATAGAACAAAAGGGTGGTGGTAATTATTTAAAGGAAAATAAAACATGGGCAAAACAGACCGTAGCCCATAACACAGTGGTCCAGAATATGACTTCCCATTTTAAGGGCAAATATGAAATAGGGAGTGAACATCATTCGGAGTTGTTCTTTTCGGATATCAGTGATCCCGACTTCCAGGTTATCAGCGCCAAGGAAGTAAACGCCTATCCGGGTACGTCGATGCACAGGACAATGGCGATGATAAAGGATACTGATTTTGAGCGACCCTTTGTTTTGGATGTCTTTAAAATAACATCCGATAGCGAAAACCAGTATGACCTTCCCTTTTATTTTATGGGCCAGGTGATGAAGACTAATTTTGAATACGATACGCCGACTAGCTTACAGGCAATGGGTGGCGATAATGGCTATCAACACCTTTGGTTGGAAGGGAAGGGGAAACCTTCTGGGGACAATACCAAGTTATCGTGGTTGAACCAAGGGCATTTTTACACTTTGACCACGACGGCGGATAGTTCCGATGAACTGCTTTTTACAAGATTAGGGGCCAGTGACCCCGAATTCAATCTACGAAGGGATGCCGCTTTTATGGTACGGAGAAAAGCACGGAACACAGTGTTTGTCTCAGTGGTTGAACCCCATGGCCATTATAGTGCCGTATCTGAGTTTGCCGTAAATTCAAATAGCAGTATTGCGCATTTGGGGCTGATATATGATGATGAAAATTATACAGGTGTGGCTATCGAGGATAAGGAAGGCAATACTCTGATTTTTATTCAGTCAAATACAAACGGATCCTCGAAAGCGCAGCATAGGTTAAAAATCAAGGATAAGGAATATCAATGGACAGGTCCTTATTATTTTAAACAATAAATAAATTAAAATTATGAACCTTCCGTAAGGAGAACCTGATACTACGGGAATTAATTAATGGAAGCAACATATGACCTTTAAAAAACAATAAATATAAACATATGAAACGATTTAGTGAAAAGTACATTATCTCAAAAGAAATACAATGGGAAGAACTTGGAGGAGGGGTATCAAGAAAGTTCTTGGGTTACGATAACCAAATCATGATGGTAAAAGTGAAGTTTGAGAAAGGGGCATTGGGTGCGCCACATCAACATTTTCACACACAAGCTACCTATTGTGTCTCAGGTAAATTTGAGTTTGATATTGATGGGGAAAAGAAAATCATAGAAGGAGGGGATGGAGTGTATATTGAGCCAAATTTATTGCACAGTGCAGTTTGTTTGGAAGAAGGGATGCTAATAGACACATTCAGTCCTGTAAGGGAAGATTTCTTGAGTGGTGGTGAGGTATCTTATTTTGGGGATAAAGAGGCCTAATATAAAAACCACTAGTCCTATTCATGAGGATTTTATGGAATAGCCCCTCACTATGAGGTGTTTTGCGTATTTCATAAAAATAAGGGTGTTAAAATCCAAAACAAATTAAAATTTAACATTTAATTCTGTTTTGGATTTTTTTTTAACACATATATAACATATATTTGGTTATCCAAATTGGTCAACCAGTTTGGGTAACCAAAAAAAACTAGATAAATGAATGCTAACTCAAACAAAATAAATATTCAATGAAACTAGATGGATAGTACAAAAAAAAGGATAGGTGCCAGCCTATCCCTTTCAAAATGATCACTTCTTCTTAGACGGAAGTAATACTCTAAAACATGTAATGCTTTACAAAACATGCTTTCTGCAAAAGTAACAATAAATTCATTGACTTCTTCAGAAACATTGTGCTTAGGTAAAGTAGGGGGTTGGGATTTTGACATCTCATTTATCAATACTTCTCAATGGTATTGAATTGTAAAAATTATGAACATAATAAGATCACAAATGAATTTAAAATCGAGATTAATATTAATGGTAATATTGTTATTCAATATTTCATTATTCGCACAAGACGGATATGTACTCTCTGGTACGGTAACTGACGGGGACAATGTTCCCATTCCAGGGGTTAACGTTGTTATTTTAAAGACAACCAGGGGTACGGCCACAGACTTTGATGGGTTGTATCAGTTAGAGGTAAGTAGTGGGGATGTATTACAGTTTTCATATTTAGGATATGTTACCCAGACTTTCATTATTTCCAATCAAAAGGAATTGAACGTAACCATGAAAGAAGATGCCAGTCAACTTGAAGAGGTTGTTGTCATTGGTTATGGTACACAAAAGAAGAGTCATACCACAGGGTCTATATCCAAAGTGGTTAACGATGATTTGGATCAGATTGCCTTGGCCAGGGTCGATGATGCCCTTGTAGGTCAGGTATCAGGTGTTAATATCCAGGCTACAGACGGTGAAGCTGGTTCTGCTCCAACGATCAGTATTAGGGGTGTTGGTTCCATGGCCGGTGATTCTACGCCATTGGTAGTAGTCGATGGGGTTATTGTGGATGCCGATTTCTTAGGTTCATTGAATATGAACGACGTTCAGTCTTTTGAGATTCTTAAAGATGCTGCTTCTTCTGCAATATATGGTTCTAAAGGTGCCAATGGTATTATTATGATTTCTACAAAATCAGGTTTGGAAGGTAAGACCAAAATCAACTATAGTACTTTTACAGGTTACAAAGAAGCAAGACATAGTGAACCTTATACGTTCTCAATTGCCGAAACCGCTGCCGCTGAGTTGGCTGCTACAGGAACCCTTTCCGATAGGACTAGGTATAAGCAATTGATCGGGATAGACCGTTCTTGGCAAGATGTTATTTTCGATGGTGGTACCATTACAAGTCATTCATTGACCGCTAGGGGAGGTAACGACAAAACAAAATTCAGTACCGGTCTTAACTATAGCCACGATGAGGGTGTTTTGTTGACCGATGATTTTAAAAAGTACGGACTTCGACTTAAAGTGGATACCAAAATAAGTGATAAGGTTTCCATAGGGGCCAATTTCTCGCCTTCCTATACCAACAGAAGACGTTTTGATGGTTCAACCCATGATATTTTGAGACAGACCAACTGGTTGCCTGTGTATCATGATGCCAATTCGATTCAATTTTTGAACAGAGTTAGGGATGGGGGCGTATATGCGGATGTCCAGATTGGGGATTATGCTTTGCAACGTCATTTTGATGATTATGATTTGGAAACAGGTACACCTGTGGTAAGTGGAACCGATATCAGTAACACTTCAAACACAAACCCTGCGGCTAAAGTCCTTGAACGGGATAGAAGGGATAAGAAATTCAAACTTTTCGGAAGTGTTTATGGCGATATTGAAATAGCTGATGGATTGAACTTCAGGACTACACTTTCAGGTTCGTACCAAGATACCAAAAGAACAAGATGGCAAGGTGTGGAGTCAAATAGGAATGGTGCTTCTGCGGCTTCAATGAATGAAATTGGACAAAGGGAGATTTATCTGATTTCCGATAATTTCTTTTCCTATAACAGGTCTTTCGGTAAGCATGACTTTAGTGCTATCTTAGGGGTATCTGCTGAATCCCGAAAATGGTCTTTCTCAACGATTACGGGAACGGGCTACACTTCTGATGATGTAAAGCAAATCGTAAATGCGACGACTATTTCAGATGCAGATGCTTTTGAATGGGAGAAAAAAACAATAGGATATGTTTCTAGGTTCAATTATGCCTATGACAATAAATATTTAGCGTCATTGAGTATAAGGCGTGATGGTAGTTCGATCTTCGGATCTGATTTCAAATATGGTAATTTCCCAGCTGCATCTATTGGTTGGAACGTAGGCAATGAGGAATTTCTTGCGGATAGTGATGTTGTAAGTGCACTTAAATTCAGGGCTAGTTACGGTGTCACAGGTAACGATAGGTTGAATACAGGTAGTGTTGATCCAGACAGTAGCAGTAGTAGTAGTAACTTGAGTACAGGTAATGTACTTGTGGATTATTATCCTTCCCTTGCTTTGTTAGGTGCTACGACAGCTGTCGTGGACGGGAATTTAACAGGTGGTTTCAATGCTTTGAACATTGCCAATCCAGAATTGCAATGGGAACGCTTGGTAGAATTTAACCCTGGTGTTGATTTCGGTTTGTTTAAAAATGCAATTTCAGGTTCTCTTGATTATTATCGAAGAACCAGTGATCAATTGTTGTTGGACAACCCAGTTTCGGTAACAACAGGTTTTGATAGTGCTTTGGTAAACCTTGGAGAGGTTCGAAATGAAGGTGTTGAATTTGAATTACGTACACGAAATATTTCACAGGACAACTTTAGATGGTCGTCAACCTTAATCGCAACGACCAATAAGAATACATTGGTTGATTTCGCGGATTCAAATGGTCAAATTACAAATGTGGATAGTAAAAGGGCTGCTGAATGGATCAATTTGGAAGGCCAACCTATTTCGACCTTCTACGGTTGGGTAGTTGATAGGGATATCCCCTTGGAATATCTCAATGATCCGTATCACCCTATCGGTGGTGAGGCCCAAGACGTATACGTTAAGGATTTAAACGGTGATGGTATTATCGATGATGAGGATAAGGCTGCATTAGGTGATCCTTACCCAGAGTTGGTTTGGAGTTTTACCAATGATTTTAAAATTGGGGATTTCGATTTGAGCTTTATGTTCCAAGGATCTCACGGAGCGGAAGTTCGAAATATGGGAGATCAATATATCTTCAACCATTTCAATAGCTCACAAGATTTTAATCCAGATATAACTCCAGATCAGGAATTTATCAAACAAAAGATCTTTACCGATGACATTATTCAAGATGCTTCATATATCGCACTTCGTAATGTTAATGTCGGGTATACTTTCCCAAGCGATTTTGTTTCGAAGTACGGAATTTCCAAACTTAGGATATACGCTGCAGGTCAGAACCTTATGTATAAGACTGCTGATAATTATACCGGTTTTAATCCAGAATCAATTGATAAGACAAGTCCTACGACCTATGGTTACCAAAGGGCTGGTTCGCCAATTTACCGAACTATTTCGATAGGTCTAAACCTTGATTTCTAATTAAAACAATAATGAATAATACAAATATTATGAAACAAATAAAGATTATAGTATTGCTTTTGTTAGGAGTGGTTGTTTCATCCTGTGAAAGTGATTATTTAGAGCCAGTACCATCTTCGGGCACCACTGCCGATAGTTATTTTTCCGATGCGGATGAGGTATATACCGCAGTAATTAATATGTATGATGGTATTCAAGGGACAAATTCAACGGACACAGATGATAATCACAGTGTAATGTATGAGTTTTATCTTACTGAAATGCGAAGTGATAACACACGTACAAAAAGTAGCGAAGGGGAATCAGCCCAATTTGAGAGCTATAATGTGGAAGCTACCAATGGTATTGTAAAAGATTATTATTCAAGTTTTTATAATATCATCTATAGGGCCAATGTGGTTTTAGACAATTTGGATGCCATTGATGAGGCTAGTGTTTCTGCTGCTTATGAAGGGGAGGCTAAATTTGTTAGGGCCTATGCTTATTTTAATTTGGTTAGGTTGTATGGGGATATTCCATTGGTCGATAGAGTGATTTCCCCCTTAGAGACTGACATCCAGTTTGCAAGGGTTGCATCGGCCACCGTCTACGAATTAATCGTTAGCGACTTGTTAACGGCCATTGAGACATTGGATAATTCATATAGAACACGGGCATCAAGAGCCGCTGCCCAAGGTTTGTTGGCAAAAGTTTACCTAACATTGGGTAAGTATCCTGAAGCACGTTCACTTTGTGAGGATGTAATAGGAAGCGGATATGAATTGGAAGATAACTTTAAGGATGTTTTCTATAATGAAACGAATTCAGAGGTCATATTTTCCGTTGGTTATGTGTCTGATTTAGATAGCGATAGCCAAAATTTTTCCGCAGAATGGTTGAATGCCGTGGGTAGAACCAGTGGTGTGAATTATGTTACTGATGAGGCTGTAGCTGCCTTGGATTTATTGGGGGGCAACAGAACGGCATATTCTTATAGGCCGGATCCCAGTCAGGCCGGACAATACCAAGTGGTGAAATATTTACCCAATGGAGACGCAGACTTAGGTATTGATCCAGTGTCTTCAGATCCTACATTGGCAGGTAACGACTGGATTGTTCTTCGTCTTGCAGACGTATTGTTAATGCATGTAGAAGCGATTATGGCCGGTGCACAGGAAACTAATGATCCAGATGCTTTGGCTTCCTTCCAGAAAGTTAGGAACCGTGCGGGATTAACCGATGTTGTGGGTCTTATCACAAAGCAAGATTTGTTGGATGAAAGAAGGGTTGAACTTGCTTTTGAAAATCAGAGACTTTTCGATTTAATGCGCTTTGGACAAGCTGAATCTGTATTGTCTGCTTTCTCGACAGCAAATAATTATGGGTATTCTTCTTCTGATTTATTATTGCCATTACCTCAGAACGAGATTAACTTGAGCAATGGTATGCTTACTCAAAATCCTGGATACTAAAAGCATTCAATTAACATAAAACAATGATTATGAAATATAATAAACTTATAAAAAGACCATTCAATACTTCGGTATTGATGGTCTTCACAGCCATAGTTTCACTTTCTGTGATATCGTGCGACCCTACTATTTCCTCTTTGGAATATGATTTGGCGGAAGCGAACTCCAAAACAGATGAAACACCGCCAAGTGCTAGTTTTTCAGCTACTGTAACCGATGATTATTTGACGTATACTTTTGCAAATTCATCTTCCAGTGCAACGGACTATTTTTGGGATTTTGGTGATGGTAATACTTCAACTGATGTTGACGGTTTGAATACATATCCTGCCGAGGGTACATATACCGTCACTTTAACCGCAACGGATAAACTGAATGCAACCAGTACGTATTCCCAAACTATCGAGGTCGTAGAACCTGAAGAGCCTGCTGCCATAGATCCTGAAATTCTAAACGGTGATTTCACCGCGGGTCAGGATGATTGGAAAATAGCGGCATTTACCGGAGGAACTACAAGTCCTTTCAATAGTAGTAGTGATGGGGATCCCCTGAATTATGATGGCTCTGAATCCGGGGCTACCAAAACACCTGGGGCAAAATGGACGAGTTCTACATCTGCAGGTCCTTTAGTAAGTGAAGCGACAAGATATGCATACCAAGCTATTACGGTTACACCCAATACCAATTATGTGGTAGAATTCAGCCATGCGATTAAAACGGATAAAGATGATATAGATGGTGGTGATCGGGTAATTGTTGAGATTTTGGATGGACAGTTTAGTGATGGTGTCGATGCCGTAGCTAGTTCTGAGGCAGGTCCTTTGGTACAAGTTGTTGGTGATGTTGCCAATGGTAAAGGTAATTTTAAGATTCTAACCGGCCAATTCACATCAAATGCCACTGGGCAAATTTCAATTTGGATTTATGCGATAACAAACGATGAGCTATATATTGATAACGTCAAAGTATATCCATCCGAATAATTTAAGTTTCGAATAGCAAAAGAAAAATGATTTCATTGTCAGTCAAATACATATCGGCCATTTTGTTTGTTGGTCTACTTTCATTGAACGCCAATTGTCAAAATACTATGGCACACGGTCCTTCAGTGGGGGAAGAGGGCAATGGGAAAACAGCTGTTGGTCATGGTGATGTTTTGGAAGGTGAAGATGGTCAGGTAGCTAAACTGCCTAATATAGACCTGAGTCATTGGAAGGTGACATTGCCTGTGGGTAATCCTACGGAAGTGGAACCACCAGAGATTTTGGATTATGCAAATAATGAGGTCTTGAAAGATTTCATGTATAATGACCCTAAAGATGCTTCTTTGGTGTTTATGACATATCCGAATTCATCGACAGCCAATTCCTCTTACTCCAGAACAGAGTTGCGGGAACAAATGGTTCCAGGTAGGAATGATGTTAATTGGACTTTTGTCCAAGGAGGAAGAATGAAAGGCACATTATCCGTTCCTGTTATATCGAGGGCAAAGGATGGCAAATACCATAGGACCATTATTATGCAGATTCATGGTAGGTTGTCCAATGCCCAGAAAGAATTGATAGGGCAAGATGATAATAATGCCCCGCCGATTCTTAAGATTTACTGGCATAATGGCAAGATCAGGGTTAAGACGAAAGTCTTAAAAAAACTTAAAGCCTCTGAAGAGGAGATTTTACATACCAGTGCTTGGGGCGATGATGAAGGATATACATTTCCTGAGGCCGTTGGGGCAAAAAAGTTTACCCTAGAGGTAATAGCATCCGAGGGTAGGTTGGAGGTAATTTTAAATGAAAAGGATTCCGTGGTGTATGAAAATATCCATATGGAAAAATGGGGTGTTTTTGAAAATTATTTCAAGGCTGGAAACTATTTTCAGAGCAAGGACAAGGGATCATATGCAATGGTGAAATACTATGCATTGACCGTTGATCATTGATAATCGAGAACAAAGAACAGAAATGGTATTTGTTTTAAAATATAAGTTTTGATTAGTAAGTTGAGTTAGTTTGAGTTTTGGTGGTACTGGTCCTATTTGGACCAGTACTCCAAATTTTAAGGAGCAATGTGGATAATTGTTTTTTGAACATTTTGAACTCATTTTATGTTGAATTAATTGTTTAATTTTAACAGACCAATCTGGTTAACCAATTTTGTTAAAATGTTAATATGAAGTTAGAAGTCCTTACAAAATCTGAGAATAAAGAAGTTCAAAAAGAAATTATCTCAAAAATCCGAGACCTGATCGATTTTAAAAATTTAGAACCAGGGGATAAACTGCCGTCAGAGCGTATGTTGTCAGAAAAGTTCGGGGTTAGTAGAAGCAGTTTAAGGGAAGCCATTCAAAGATTGGAATTCTATGGTTTATTGAAATCAAGACCACAGAGCGGTACTTTCATTGCCGATATTGGTCCTATTGCCATGAAGGGAATGCTTAAGGATATATTGGAGCTGGAGTCCCCGGATTTTAAATCCCTCGTAGAGACACGGATTTTACTGGAGTTAAAAACATGTAGATTGGCGGCTTTACGACGAACCGAAGAGGATTTGGAGCATATGAAAGAGGCCTTGGATGCTTTTAGTGCTAAGGTTAATAACGGGGAAGATGCCGTTCAGGAAGATTTGTTGTTTCATTTGTCTATAGCGAAAGCCAGTGGAAATAGTAGTATGAATACATTCATGTTGATCATTACCCCTGAGATCATAACGAATTTTGAAAAGTATCATGTATGTAATGTGAATAGGGCGGCTTTAGGTATACAAGAACATAATGACATCTATGAAGCGATAAAAAATCAAGATCCCACTTTGGCCAAGGAAAAAATGAAAGTTCATTTCAAGATGCTTTATGAGTATTGTTATAATATAGAATAGAATCATATATAAGAACGGAAAAGATAGAACTACGCACATTTTTAATTACAAACAACCGAGAGAGGATTATTTACTTGTACAGGTATTAGTTGCGGATTCTGGTTCGCGAGACATCGAATGGCTGTCTTCAAGGACGGTTAGGTGTTCTTTGGTTTAATCGAAACAATTTGAGGTTTCATCACAGCCAATTTTCGTGGGTAGTATTAAAGTGGTTTCAGTTAAGTTAATTCTCAATAAATAAAATAATTGAATATGAAAGTTAAGGGATTAAGATGGGTGATTATTGGCCTGATATTTTTAGCCACAGTAATAAATTATATCGATAGAAGTGCACTTTCAATAATGTGGGGGAATGAAAATGTGGAAGGGTCTATCGCCCAATCACTAGGGCTTACGAAAAATGATTATAGTTTAATATTGAATATTTTCATGGTAGCCTATGCATTAGGTCAGCTTTTTTCTGGAAAATTATTCGATAAGGTAGGAACTCGAATAGGTTATGTAATCAGTATTGGTATTTGGGGACTTTCTTCCTTCTTGCATTCCACGGTTCGGGGATTGTTCTCCATAGCGTTTTTTAGAAGTACCTTAGGTTTGTCAGAAGCCGGTAACTGGCCTGGAGCGGTTAAAAGTAATGCCGAATGGTTTCCTATCAAGGAAAGGGCAATCGCCCAAGGTTTGTTCAATGCCGGTGCATCCATTGGGTCGGTAATCGCACCTCCCTTTATAGCCATGCTATTTGTAGCCTATGGCTGGAGGATTACGTTTATGGTCGTTGGTTCCTTTGGTATTTTATGGATCATACCATGGTTGTTGGTCAATAAGGCGGGTCCGAAAAAACACCCTTGGATTACCAAAGAAGAGCAAAAGTTTATTTTGGAAGGACAAAGTGAAGCTGATCAAAATGCAACGGAGGGCACCAAAGGATTGAGTCTAAAGGAAATACTTTCCCATAAGGAATCATGGGCAATCGTTGTCAGTAGATTTTTCCTTGAACCCATATGGTGGCTTTTTGTGGGTTGGATGCCAATCTACCTATTCGATGTATACGGTTTTAATGTTAAAGAGGTCGGTATGTTCGCATGGGTGCCTTACGTAGGGGCGGCCATTGGTAGTATTGCTGGTGGGTATGTGTCTGGTAAAATCATTGCAAGAACAAATTCAATCGATAAAGGTAGAAAAACCACCATTCTGATCGGTGGGGTAATAATGTTGATCGGATTGGTCTCAACGGTATTGTTCGGGACTACGCCAGAACGATTTGTTTCCATTGTATTCGTGGTCCTATTTGGATTTCAGTTTGCCATTGGTAACGTACAAACACTACCGAGTGATTTATTCAGTGGAAAATCCGTTGGGTCTTTGGCAGGTTTGGGAGGTATGATCGGTGTCTTCTCCGTTATTATTATGAACTTTTTGGTGCCCATTGTGGCAGAAGTTTCATATACCCCAATATTTATAGTTATAGCAGTGTTTGTGCCACTAGGTGTCGGCGCCATTTATTACTTCGCAAGGGATATTAAATCAGTAGAAAAATAACAGAATTATAAAATAATAAAATTTTTAAAAAATGAGCAATTTAAAAGGAAAAGTAGCTGTAATAACAGGAGCTACCGGAGGTATTGGTTTTCAAGTGGCCAAAAGATTGGGAAAAGATGGGTATACCGTGGTTTTGAACGGTATCGAAGATGAGGAAGGAGCGAAAAGGGTTGAAGAGCTTAAGGCCGAGGGAATTACCGCAGAGTATTACGGGTTTGACGTTACCAAAGAAGAAGAGGTAACTTCCAATATCAATAAAATTGGGGAAAAATATGGTAAAATCGACGTATTGGTTAACAATGCCGGTGGTTTAGGGGGAAGATCCCGGTTTGAGGAAATGACCACCGAATTTTACAGATTCGTTATGGCTCTAAACCTTGATTCCACATTTTTTGCTTCAAGGGCTGCCATTCCTTTCCTTAAGAAAGGGGAGAATGCATCCATAATCAATTACACTTCGATTGCGGGGTGGAATGCCGGAGGCCCAGGGGCAGGTATATACGGGACATCCAAAGCGGGTGTTCATGCAATAACCAGAGCCTTGGCAAAAGATCTTGCAGAATATGGAATTAGGGTAAATGCCGTATCTCCGGGTACAATTGACACACCTTTCCACGCCCAGATTAAATCGACCAAACCGGAAGTATTCGCTTCATGGAAAAACAATATTTTGTTGGGAAGATTAGGGCAACCTGAGGAAGTAGCGTCTGTAATTTCATTTTTGGTAAGCGATGATGCTTCCTTTATTACAGCGGAAACTATCCAAATTGGTGGAGGACAAGGTTTAGGTATCTAAATTCATCATGTTTTTTATGGCGTGAGGGATTTTTTCATGCCATAAAGGATTAAAATATAGTAAACTGGTTTTGTTTGATTTGTATAAAATCATTACTAAGGTTGATCTTTTACTGATGTGGTTTTTATAAAAGGTTGCATCAGTAAAAGCAATCAACTTGAAAAAGGATAAAACAAATGGATTTAAAAGGAAAAGTTGCCGTTGTAACTGGCGGTGGTAGGGATATTGGCCGTGCAGTATGTGTAAAATTGGCTAAGGAAGGAGCTAAGGTTGTAGTCAATTATTTTGATAGTGAAGCTGATGGGGATAAAACCAAGGCAGCCATTGAGGCTGTTGGAGGAGAAGCTATAACTGTTTATGGTGATGTGACCAAACAAAAAGACATAGACAACATGGTGGCCAAGACCAAGGAAGCTTTTGGGGATAAGGTTGACATTCTGGTCAATGTTGCCGGTGGTTTATTTGCTCGAAAGACTGTTGAGGAAATAGACGAAAAGTTCTACGATTTGGTTATGAACGTAAACTTTAAAGGAACCGTTTTTGTGACACAGGCCTTTAAACCATTAATGGGTAAAGGGTCATCAATCGTAAACTTTGCTTCCCAAGCGGGTCGTGATGGTGGTGGTGCGGGGTCATCCCTTTATGCGTCCTCCAAAGGGGCGATTATGACTTTGACAAGATCTTGGGCAAAAGAACTGGGTCCACAAGGAATTAGGATCAATTCGGTTTGTCCTGGAATGATCGCCACTAAATTCCATGATGATTTTACCAAAGATGAAATACGGGTCAAAGTGGCTGCCGGAACCCCATTAAGAAGGGAAGGTAAAGCAGGCGAGGTTGCTGACCTAGTGGCCTATCTGGCTTCTGATGAGGCTTCTTTCATCACGGGAAACAATGTTGATATCAATGGAGGTTTGGCCTTCAGTTAATTTAGGAATACTTCAAAAAGAATAGAATGAAAAAAGTAGTTACTTTCGGAGAGATAATGCTGAGATTGGCACCTCCTGGATTTTTAAGATTTTCTCAAACAAATAGTTTTGATGTTGTCTATGGGGGCGGTGAATCCAATGTTGCCGTTTCTCTGGCGAACTATGGGGTTCCCGTGGATTTCGTTACAAGACTTCCAAAGAATGACATCGGCGAATGCGCCCTTATGGAAATGCGTAAGCGTGGCGTTGGGGTCGATAAGATTGTTTATGGAGGTGACCGTTTGGGGATTTATTTCTTGGAAACGGGAGCTGTAAGTAGAGGGAGTAAGGTCGTTTATGACCGTGCCCATTCCGCTATTAGCGAAATAGAATCGGGTATGATCGATTGGGATTCCGTATTCGATGGGGTTGAATGGTTTCATTGGACCGGGATTACACCTGCAATTTCACAAGGGGCTGCGGATGTATGTCTTGAAGCGGTCAAAGCCGCAAGTGAAAAAGGTATTACCATTTCCACCGATTTAAATTATCGTGCGAAGTTATGGAATTATGGGGGAGATCGTGAGGCCATCATGACCGAACTAACCTCCTATTGCGATATCATCCTCGGTAATGAGGAGGATGCAGAGATGCATTTTGGGATTAAACCAGAGGGTATTTCGGTACAAACCCAAGGGCATGATGTAAAAGCAGAAGCCTTTTTGTCGGTATGTAAGCAAATGATGGAGAAATTCCCACGTGCCAAAAAAGTGATTACCACGCTTCGTGGATCCATTTCCGCTTCCCACAATACATGGGCAGGTGTCTTGTACGATGGTAAAAAGATGTATGAGACCCGTCAATACCAGATTACCGATATCGTAGACCGTGTTGGTGGTGGCGATTCATTCATGGGTGGTTTGATCTATGGATTGTTGAAATATCCTGAGGATGATCAGAATGCCTTGGATTTTGCCGTGGCGGCATCCTGTTTAAAACATACTATAAAAGGTGATGCGAATTTGGTCACCGTTGCCGAAGTTGAAAAACTTATGGGTGGTGATGCATCAGGTAGGGTTGCGAGATAACCCAAGTAGAATAACTATGGTCTAAATAATGATTTTTTAAATGGATAAGGGCAAATCTATATTGATTATTTGTGGAGGGGGACCTGCACCTGGAATTAATTCAGTTATCAGTACGGTTGCCAAGGTTTTTTTAAAGGATGGTTACAGGGTCTTAGGTTTACATGAAGGTTTTAAAGGTATTTTCAGTGAAAACCCGGAAATTAAGGAGTTTGATTTTGATCATGCCGATAGAATCTTTAGCCGAGGTGGCTCCACCTTGGTTATGAGTAGGTTCAAACCAGGAAATGAAAAGCTAAACACTAACCTTTTTTTGGAGAACAATGTAAAACTATTGGTCAGTATTGGTGGTGATGACACTGCCTCTACTGCCAATAGGATTACCTCCTACCTAGAAAGGGAAAATATATTGATTTCCAATATCCATG
Organism: Maribacter polysiphoniae; assembly: GCF_003148665.1. GTDB lineage: Bacteria > Bacteroidota > Bacteroidia > Flavobacteriales > Flavobacteriaceae > Maribacter_A > Maribacter_A polysiphoniae. The sequence goes on from NZ_QGGQ01000001.1 coordinate 999,516, forward strand.
TTCCCAAAACCATTGATAATGATTTGCCTTTGCCCGATCGGAATCCCACTTTTGGGTTTCATTCCGCAAAGGATGAGGGTGTGCGAATAGGCAACACGACCTATGAGGATGCCCGTACCAGTCAAAATTGGTTTGTAATGTGCGCCATGGGACGATCGGCAGGTCATCTGGCATTTGGTATTGCCACAAGCTGCCACTTTCCGATGATGGTCATCCCGGAAATGTTCAATAATACAGACCTTACCCTCGATAAGGTAATCCGATTGATTATTTCATCAATAGTCAAAAGAAAAGTAAAGGGTATCAAGTATGGTGTGGCAATGGTGAGCGAAGGTGTTTTTCATTCCATGCCAAAATCAGAGCTGGATAAAATTGGTATAAATTTCACCTATGATGACCATGGCCATCCCGAACTAGGGAATGTGAGTAAATCCCATATTCTCAATGTGCTTCTCCAAAAAGAATTGGAAAAACTTGGGTTGAATGTTAAAAGTAGACCGGTAGAATTGGGGTATGAACTACGATGTTGCCGCCCAATTGGGTTTGATCTTACGTTGTGTACCCTGCTGGGAATCGGGGTAAAGAAACTATATGACCAAGGGCTTAGTGGCTGTATGGTAAGCGCGAACTCCCGGGGGGAAATAACACCACTCTTTTTATCGGATATGCAGGATGCGAATGGTAAAATACCGCCGCGTTTGGTAGATATCGAATCTGAATTTGCAAATCTGTGTTTTCAAAACTTGGATTATTTAAAGCCAAGTGATTATGAGGCTGCAAGGAAGTTTGTAGAGAATCCTTCAGCCTATGATTTTAAAAAAATATTAAACGAAAAATAAAATAAAAATATGGCACAATATTCAAGAATTGAAGTGGCATCGGTGATGAAGGAAACAGGCATGGTCCCTTTGTTTTATCATCCGGATATTGAACTTGGTAAAAAAGTACTTAAGGCGTGTTATGACGGTGGCGCGCGATTGATGGAGTTCACCAGTAGGGGCGATTTTGCCTTTGAGATATTTGGTGAACTGAACAAATATGCCATCGCAGAGCTTCCTGGAATGATTATGGGGGTCGGTTCCATTACCGATGCAGGGGCGGCTTCCCTATACATGCAATTAGGTGCGAATTTTATTGTTACACCATCACTACGTGAAGATATAGCGATAGCCTGTAACCGTAGAAAAGTACTTTGGTCACCTGGTTGCGGTTCTTTGACCGAAATCAACAGGGCAGAGGAATTAGGATGTGAGATTGTTAAGTTGTTCCCAGGTTCAACCTATGGACCAGGGTTCGTAAAGGCCATTAAAGGTCCGCAACCATGGACTAGTGTGATGCCTACAGGGGGTGTTTCGACCGAAACCGCAAATCTTAAAGGTTGGTTCGATGCGGGTGTTACCTGTGTTGGTATGGGATCCCAATTGATCAGTAAGGATGTGTTGGCCAATCGGGATTATAAAGGTTTGGAAAATTCAGTAAAGGAAGCCTTGAAAACCATTAACGAAGTTAGAAAATAATAATAGTATGGAGAAGTCAAATGCCAGTAGTTCGTGGATTAAACAATTGCTTGCTTTGGTATTGGCTTTCGGTCCAGGTATTTTTGCCATAGGGTATACCATAGGTACAGGTAGTGTTACTTCGATGATCGTAGCGGGGAGTACCTATGGTATGCAACTATTGTGGGTGTTGCTGATCAGTTGTGTTTTCTCTGGACTCCTAATGTACGTTTATGGGAATTATGCCTTGCTGACCGGTGAGACGGCGCTCTATGCTTTTAAAAAGCATATTAAAGGGGGTAAACTATTGGCTATTTTGATCATTATCGGCATTTCTTTTGGTCAATGGAATTCGTTAATGGGGATTCTTGGCATTTCCGCCAATATCATCTACGAGATTTTCTTGATCTATTTTCCTCAACTGGCCGGTTTTAAATACGAGACGGTGTTGATTGTGGCTATTGCTGTCATTGCAATCATGTATGCCCTTCTTTTGGTAGGTAAATACACGTTTTTCGAAAAGATTCTAGTGATTTTTGTTACCATAATGGGGTTGTCCTTCATCGTATCCCTTTTCTTGGTGTATCCGCTCCCAATTGAGGTAGTACAAGGATTGGTTCCTTCGGTGCCAGAGGTGGAAGGGGGCAAAATGATGGTGGCGGCATTTGTGGGTACGACCATGGCAGCGGCAACCTTTTTGTCAAGACCACTTTTCGTTAAAGGTAAAGGTTGGACAATCAAGAATCTCAAGCAGCAAAAAAGGGATGCCATAACCGCTGCTATTCTGGTGTTTATCATTAGCGGGTCGGTCATGGCGGTCGCAAGTGGGGCACTTTTTCATCAAGGGCAACCCGTGACCGAAGTTTTGGATATGGTGAATACACTGGAGCCCGTTGCCGGTAAATTTGCATTGACCTTGTTCTTTTTTGGTACATTGAGTGCAGGACTTTCTTCCATCTTCCCATGTTTATTGATTGCACCTATCTTAGTGGCGGATTATCAGTCAGGGGAATTGGATACGAATTCCCGTCAATTTAGGGTCATTACAGGAATAGCATGTCTCTTCGCGTTGATTGTTCCCGTATTTGGGGCGAATCCTATCGAAATGCAGATATTGTCGCAGGTTTTTAATGTCTTTGTACTGCCCATAGTGATATTGGGAATACTATTGCTTATCAATAATAAAAAAATCATGAAGGGATACCGGACGAACATAATGATCAATCTAGGTTTGTTCGCGGCCTTCTTTTTTTCATGTGTTATTTCCTATAATGGTGTCTTGGCATTGTTGTCTTATTTTTAAGAAAAACCCGCTACTTAACTGTTGTCATCATTATCTTATCCTAAGATATCTTCAATTCGTTGAAGACAATCCCTGTTCATTGAAATCATTGCTATTCTAGAAGGTAGTCTCGAGTGGGTGCTTTAGTCTACAAAACAGCAAATACTGCATTTGCTAATGTATGGTTCTTAGCAAAATGAAACATATTACATAAATTATGACCATTCTATTCTTTTCTAACAATAAACAAGATATTACAGGATGGATAGAATAAATGCATTCCGTAATTTTATAGGCGTAAAAATGGACTCAATTATCCCTTTTGTGTACAATTATCGAGGCAAATGATTAGTATGTTTGGTTTAAAACCAAGAAATTTGGGGGAAGCTTACGTTTTTATAGTTGATCTTTATAAGAATAAAATTAATGAATTTGAAAATGGAGAAAAAAGTAATTGTGTTAACGGGCGCCGGTGGGGTTCTAATAAGTGCATTGGCCAAGGCCTTTGCTAAAGAAGGTCATAAAATTGCGGTTTTGGACCTAAAAAAAGAGGCCGCTGATAAAGTAGCTGATGAGATCAATGGTCAAGGAGGTACCGCTATAAGTTTGGTTGCCAATGTATTGGAGAAAGAATCCCTCGAATTGGCAAAAAAAGAAGTCAATAGTCAATTGGGACCGTGTGATATTTTAGTCAATGGTGCCGGGGGCAACCATCCTTCGGGAACCACAAGCGAACCTTATTTGGAAGAAAAGGATTTACTCAAAACAACGGAAGGCTTTAAAACTTTTTTTGATTTGGATGTTAACGGTATCCAGTTCACTTTCAATTTAAATTTTATAGGAACGCTATTGCCCACTCAGGTATTTGCCAAGGACATGGTTGGAAGAAAGGATTGTAGTATCCTGAATATTTCCTCCATGAATGCCTTTACACCTTTAACGAAAATTCCAGCCTATAGTGGGGCAAAAGCTGCGGTCTCTAACTTCACCCAATGGTTGGCAGTGCATTTTTCCAAAGTTGGGATACGTGTAAATGCCTTGGCTCCAGGTTTTTTCCTAACGGATCAAAACAGGGCCTTATTGTTAGGGGCAGACGGGGCTTTGACCCCAAGGGGGAATACGATTATAGGCCAAACACCCATGGGACGTTTTGGAGAGCCCGAGGATTTGATAAGCACTGCTTTATGGCTGAGTGATAAAGGCGCCTCCTTTGTTACAGGTGTTGTTGTGCCCATAGATGGAGGTTTTAGTGCTTTTAGTGGTGTTTAATAATATAGAATAATAATACGAATGACTTTAGAACAGACTTGGAGATGGTATGGGCCAAACGACCCAGTATCCCTATCAGATATTAGACAGGCGGGTGCAACGGGAGTGGTTACTGCCTTGCATCATGTTCCGAACGGACAGGTATGGACGGTTTCGGAAATCACAAAAAGGAAAAAGGAAATAGAAGCTGCTGGACTCACATGGTCGGTCGTTGAGAGTGTGCCCATCCACGAGGCCATAAAGACCCAAACCGAAGGGTATATGCAATATGTCGATAATTATAAGCAAACCCTTTTGAATTTAGGGGAATGTGGGATAGACATTGTATGCTATAACTTTATGCCCGTGTTGGATTGGACAAGGACCGATCTTGACTATGAGGTAAAGGATGGTTCCAGGGCCTTGCGATTTGAAGCTGTCGCTTTTGCGGCTTTTGAATTGTTTTTGTTGAAACGGCCTGGTGCAAAGGAAACCTATACGGAACAGGAAGTAGTTGCCGCAAAGGATTATTTTGAAAATTTGACCGAAGAAGGAAAACAGCAACTTACGAATAATATTATTGCAGGACTTCCGGGTGCCGAAGAAGGATATTCCTTGGAAGAATTCAACACCATTTTAGCAACGTATGATGCTATTGATGAGGTAAGGTTGAAAAAGCATTTATTCGAATTTTTGGAACATATCATCCCAGCCGCCGAAAAAGCAGGGGTTTTAATGTGTATACATCCCGATGACCCTCCTCATCCTATTTTAGGCTTGCCACGTGTGGTGAGTACCGAACAGGATATTGTAGAGCTATATAAGGCTGTTGATAGTCCGAATAACGGACTCACATTCTGCACAGGGTCTTTTGGTGTCCGTAAGGATAATGACCTTCCCGGTATGGTGGAACGTTTAGGCAGTCGCATACATTTTATCCACCTTCGCAGTACCCAAAGGGATAGCAATGGTAATTTTCATGAAGCAAACCATTTGGAAGGCGATGTAGATATGTTCAATGTTATGAAAGCCTTGATTACCGAACACGAAAAACGTAAATCGGAAGGAAGAAAAGATCTTCGTATGCCAATGCGTCCCGATCATGGTCACAAAATGCTGGACGATTTACGTAAAAAGACCAATCCAGGGTATTCAGGTATTGGTCGTTTAAGGGGATTGGCAGAGCTTCGTGGTCTTGAATGGGGTATAAGAAAAGCTCTTTTCAACCAATAATGGTAATTGTTTATTCCTGTATAAAATTTGTAAAAGAAAACACTGAAAAAATAGTTTGAAATGTCAACAGTAGTCGAAACCAGATATGCTTCAAGTCCCGAAGCCGTAAAAAAGTATGACACAACCGAGTTGCGTAATGAATTCCTTATTTCCAATTTGATGCAAAAGGGAAAGGTCAATCTGACCTACTCGCATTATGATCGGTATATTGCGGGATCAGCGGTTCCTGAAGAGCCATTGAAATTGGAAACCATCGATCCATTGAAAGCGGAGTATTTTTTAGAACGGCGCGAACTAGGTATTATTAATGTGGGAGCTCAAGGATCTGTTGAGGTTGATGGTACTATCTATGTTTTGCAGCATAAGGATGCGCTTTATATAGGAAAGGGGACCAAGGAAGTGATTTTCAAAAGTGATGAGGCCAAAAAACCTGCCCAATATTATTTAAATTCCGCTCCCGCCCATACGCATTATCCCACCAAGAAAGTTAGTCTGGCCGAAGCCAATAAGTTGGAATTGGGCTCTTTGGAGACAGCAAACCATAGAACCGTCAACCAAATGATTATCGGAGGTGTGGTGACCACGTGTCAATTACAAATGGGGATGACCGAGCTGAAAACCGGAAGTGTATGGAACACCATGCCTGCACATGTTCACGATCGTAGAATGGAAGTATATTTTTATTTGGATATACCTGAAGGGCAATCAGTCTGTCATTTTATGGGCCAGCCACAAGAGACACGTCACATTTGGATGCAAAATCATGAGGCCGTTATCTCCCCACCATGGTCTATCCATTGTGGTTCAGGAACTTCAAATTATACGTTCATTTGGGGAATGGCAGGGGAAAACTTGGATTATGGCGACATGGATGTGGCTAAAATAACAGATTTAAAATAAAAGAATGGCTCTGGATTTATTTGATATTAAGGGGAAAGTTGCTTTGGTTACCGGGAGCACGCACGGATTGGGAATGGCCATAGCCAAAGGACTGGGAAAAGCAGGGGCGACTTTGGTCGTCAATGGCAATTCATCACAACAAAAAATTGATGCCGCGGTAAAAGCGTATAAAAGCGAAGGTATGAAAGCCTTTGGTTATCGATTCAATGTGGCTGATGAAACAGAAGTGATGGAGGCTGTTGCCAAGATTCAACGGGAAGTGGGGCCCATAGACATCTTGGTGAATAATGCGGGAATCATAAAGCGAACTTCTTTGGAGGAAATGGAGGTGGCCGATTTCAGGCAGGTCATCGATATTGACTTAGTGAGTCCGTTTATAGTATCGAAACATGTGGTAAAATCGATGATTGCCCGTAAGCAAGGTAAGATCATCAATATCTGTTCCATGATGAGTGAACTAGGTAGGGATTCGGTGGGTGCTTATGCTGCGGCTAAAGGTGGACTCAAAATGCTGACAAAGAATATGGCGACGGAATGGGCCAAGCACAACATTCAGACCAATGGGATTGGACCTGGTTATTTCGCCACTTCACAAACAGCCCCTATTCGTGTAGAAGGCCATCCTTTCAATGATTTTATCATTAACCGCACCCCAGCGGCAAAATGGGGAGACCCCGATGATTTATCGGGCGCGGCAATCTTTTTGTCATCGAAAGCCAGCGATTTTGTCAACGGACACATTTTATATGTTGATGGGGGAATATTGGCGACTATCGGAAAACCATCAAATGAAAACTAAATAATAAAGGTTATGAATAAATTATATGCACTGTTTTGTGTGGCAACATTGCTTTTGTCCTGTGGTGAAGGGGCACAGTCCAATAAAAAAATCGTAGTGAAAAATACCATGGATTTTGACCGTGCCTTTGAAACGGTCAGTATTCCTATTTCAGCACTCGAACTGGATAGTTCGGAAAACAATATTGTAATAAAGGACGTTTCAACAGGCAAAAATCTAGTTTCCCAGAAGGTCGATTCCAATGGTGATGGTGTTCTGGATGAAGTATTGTTTCAGCCCGAAATCAAAGCCAATGCGGAAAAAACCTTCGAAGTGGTTGTCTCTGATGAATTGGATACGGTTAAAACCGATGCTGATCCTGCCTGCTATTCGAGATTTGTGCCAGAAAGAACCGATGATTATGCTTGGGAGAACAATAGGGTCGCTTTTCGAACTTATGGTCCAACAGCACAACAATTGGCAGAGGAAGGAGACAATGGGGGAACCTTATCCAGCGGAATAGATGCTTGGCTAAAACGCGTGGATTATCCCATCATCAATAAATGGTATGAGAAAGATCTTTCCGGCAGTGGTAGTTATCATAAAGATACCGGTGAAGGTTTGGATAATTTTCATGTTGGTGTTAGTCGGGGAGTAGGGGGAATAGCCAAAAAGGTAGATTCCACATATTATATTTCAAAGAATTTCACCACCTGGAAAACGCTTAGTACCGGGCCCATTAGAACAAGTTTTGTTTTAGCCTATGCCGATTGGGACGCAGCAGGGAATAAAATATCCGAAGAGAAGAGGATTTCATTGGATTATGGCAGTAATCTATCCAGGTTTGAGGTCACCTTGAAAGGAACGGATACCATCTCTGCCGGACTTACCTTGCATGAAAAAACAGGGGAAACTGAAGTGAATACCAACAATGGATGGATCAGTTATTGGGAACCCCTTCAAGATTCTGAATTGGGAATGGGGATTGTGGTTCCGGAAGGTAAAATGGTGGGTTATGAGAAATACCTGACCGAAAGGAATGATGAAAGTAACCTTTTTGTCCATATAAAAACAGAAAACAATAAAGCTGTCTATTACACAGGTTTTGGATGGAAAAAGAGTGGTCAGTTCAATACCAAGGCTGATTGGGATGCCTATTTAAACCGATTTTCCCAATGCTTAAAGAATCCTTTGGTTTTTGAAGTTCAATAAATCCTAAAGGATGTTTTTTTATTTGGATCTACGATTTAGAACCCTAGGGATACGCTACGCTATTCATTAAAATGTACATATTCCTTACGGTTGGCATCCTCGCAGATAAAAGAGAGGTCGTCGTTGTATAGCCCTTTATAATCCGAATAGACCTGCCCACAATTGGTTTCGTTATAATGGTTGATTATAACTAATTTTCCGGCATCCAAAAAGCTTTGGGCGCCGGATTGATCCCACCAGTTTTTATCGTCACTATACGATTCGTACAATACCCCATCAAATTCGGAGGCACGCTCTACGAGATTTTTTGCCATGCATTTCATTCCTTTGGAATGCACATAGTCACAGAGCTTTTGATAATAGTCGACTCCTTCACTCAGAGTGACCTGAAATCCATAGGTAGCCCTTAATTCATCATCGTATATCCAGTCCATATTATCAAACTCCACCCAATCAAAACCCCAGTCGGCGATCTTGTCAATCCTGCTTTTCATGATTTCAAGGATACCGGTAGTGGTCGAGTTTACAAAATACTCGTCTGGCCATTGTCCCCAAGAAGTAGAGACAAGGTAGGGTTGTAATTGTTCAAAATCATCCCGGTAGGTTTCTCCGGTGCCGATACTGATATACGCTCCCACTTGATTGTTGTTTGCTTTTATCCCACTAACATGTTCTACTACATTATCTTGGAAGGGGTCTAATAATACATAGGCATTCTTCGCTTTGATTTTGATATCGCTGATTTTGTCTTTATCAAAATTTTCTTGGTATGCTTGGTTATAGACGGGAATGGCCTTGCTTGTATCGGTGTCGGTTGATTTGTCGTTATTGGAGCATGAGGACAAGGAGAATACATACAATAGGAGTAAATAGAATTTCATTGTTCATTTATTTAAGATGATCGGAAATGAATTTAAAAATACGTATTCCCATTCGGTTAACCCATTGAAATCGGACGCTATATTATTTTGGGATAAAACCAATTATACAATGTTGTGAAATAAGTATGGAGGCCTAACATTACGTTCGTATGGGATATGGTTCCGGTTGTTGCAAACTGATGTTGGTCATCTACAGAAAATATTCCTTTACTTGATTGATTAATTTCGTGCCATCGGGGTCGGTCTGGGTTTTGAATTTAGACATGTTATCAGCCTATTGCGAAGTTCTGATTCTAAAGGAAGGGTTTTCTGATTGGAATGAATATTCCAAATAGGTGACGGATTTTTATTTATTCCAGGGAGAATACGACGGGGAACATCGGTTGATTAAGTACTCTGCTAACATTGAGAATAGGATTTGAAACTATTGACCTCGATGTGATTATTCGATATATTTGGTTGTGATGACTGTGATTCAGGGTATTTGGCTATAGATAACCTTTCTTTTAATTGTCTCCCAAGTTTAAAAGATTATTTTCGTTTACAAATTTATAACATGAAGAAACTAAAAGGCACTTTGCTTCTTTTTTCGCCCCTTTTCTGTCTATTGCTTGGCGGATATGAAGCGTTTTCACAAGATACCAATACACCCGAACTTTATTTAGAGCCTATCTTTAAAGTGAATTATGGAGACGCGACGGCCGATAAACCCCAATCAAAATCGTGGACAAACGAGCATGGACAATGGCTTGTGGTAGGTGATGAAGACGGACCTAAGCTATTGAAAAAGGATGCCCTTGGCTGGACGGGTCAATCTGCGGTCAATCGTGCCTGGCAAACCTTACCGAGTAGGGCCGATGTATGGAGCAAGGGCGATGAGGTGCAAATTGTCTTTGTTGGGGAATGTGCCTTGAATGTCGTTCAAATGAGGTATTCCAAACATCGCAAAGGTTACAAACAACGGAGAAGCGGGTATCTTCCTATACCTAAGGACTGTAACGATATTGAGACTGCTACCATTACCCAAGATTCAAAAAATCAATTTTGGGTTTGTGCGGACATGAATGGAAAAATCATGGTTTGGCATTCTTCCAATGGCAAGGATTGGTCTGAACCATTTACGCTTGCAGATGACATCAATAATGACGATATATCCCTAATAGTAACACTAAAAGGCCAAGTATCGGTTATCTGGTCCAATCAAAACACACAATCCATCAATGAACGAATTCATATTGATGGGGATGATCCCGATCAATGGTCAGAACCTATAGTTGTTCAAGAAGGGGATAACAATGCGGACGATCACTTGAATGCTACGGTTTTTGAAAATGGCGAAATGGCTATGGCCACCAAGAACAGTGTCGATGTCATCAATCAACCTCAGTTTGTATTGCGGTTTAGGGATACGAAGGGACAATGGACCAACATTCCGTACGAGAATCTCAGAACAGCAAGGAGTCCTAGCCGTCCTATAATCAATCATATTCGACAAGGAAGGATATTTGAGGTTCATACCGTAAGGAACCGGGTAAATAATCGATATTTTATTTCTGTCAATGAAATAATAAGAAAGGGAGATGGCTGGGAGTTTAAAGAACTCATCCAACTAAAAACCGAGATAAATGGAAAAAACGGTGATGTTACTTCGAGTAAGGCTGGTTTTTTACCGGATGAACCTAAGCTTATATTCTTCTCCGATGATTTAGGCCATATTTATTCGTTTGATCTCGATACGATATTATAGGTCTGTTTTGGATGTCTTTTATTCGGCGCCCTTCGATTAAATAAGATTCTGATGCTTCTCGGGTTCTATACGGTTCGTTAAGCCACAAGCTTTACAATTTGCCCAGTTCCTCTTCAAGGCTTCAAACTTCGTTCGGCCATTCCGTAAAACAAAGAACCACGCCGATGGGCGTGGTTTTGAGTGAGTGGTGATCGCGGAAGGATTCGAACCTTCGACCGTCTGCTTAGAAGGCAGATGCTCTATCCAGCTGAGCTACGCGACCATTATTTTAATTACGGCTTCCGACGGTCAATTTCGAAAGCTATTGCTCTATTTCTGACGATTGCCTTTAGCAATGTCAGAATCCTGACAGGTTATCCTCGTCAGGACCAGCTGAGCTACGCGACCATTATTTACTATAATAAAATATTTAAAACCATGTACGGTAAAGCGTACTCCGTTTTGTCAATATTTCGGCAAATTTAAATCTTTTAAACTAACTGGAAAGAAAAATTCAAAGAATTAATGGATATGTCCGAATTATAACCTTTGTAATCCGTTGTGTTGTGGCGGTCCAAGGGGGTATTAGGCCAAAGATGCAAACCTTATGATGTGTCTGGGCGTTCTATAACGGTACAATGGACATTTAATGTATTGTCTTCAAAAAAACAGTAGCCCTATTATCGGTTCTATGGTAACCATTGCGATGGGCTAGGCTACATTTATTTTAATACCCTAGGTTAAATCAATCGTATCCAAACGTCTAAAATTCAATTTGGGTTTTGTTTATGGATTGAGCGTATTGAAATAATGTCTTACCTGTGAGATGTGTTTTTCCTTGGTTTCATGACTTAACCAACTCGCCTTGAAAGCATTGATGGCCAATTGCATCAATTGATTCTTATTCAGGTTCAAGGCTTTGGCCGTTTCATAATAATTCTCATTCATATACCCACCAAAATAGGCTGGATCGTCGGAGTGGATGGTTGCTAAGATTCCTTTGTCGAGCATTTTTGCAACGGGATGATCTTCCATTTTCTGAATGACCTTAAGTTCTACATTACTCAATGGGCATAAGGTTAGGGGGATGTTCTCCTCTCGTAATCTTTGAACTAAAGCATCGTCGCCCAAACAACGATTTCCATGGTCTATTCGTACAACTTTCAGAAGATCGAGTGCTTCCCAAATATAATCTTCAGGACCTTCCTCACCGGCATGGGCCACTAATTTGTACCCGTGGTTCGCTGATGCCTCAAACACATTGACAAACTTGCTGGGAGGATTACCCATCTCGGATGAGTCCAACCCCACGCCATCGATCCAATGTTTGTATGGTAGGGATGATTGCAGTGTTTTGAATGCTTCTTCTTCGCTTAAATGCCGCAAATAGGACATGATGAGTTTAAACGAAATGTTCAACTCCTGTTTGGCCTTTTCCAGCGCTTTGTAGATGCCGTTAATAACAACATCAAATCCGACACCTCGGTCCGTATGGGTTTGTGGGTCGAAGAATACCTCTACGTGGACTACATTCTGACTGTGTACTTTACGGAGGTAGGCCCATGTCAGGTCGAAAAAATCCCGCTCATGGATCAGTACCTGTGCACCTATATAGTATAGGTCCAAAAATTCTTGGAGGTTATTGAAATTGTATGCTTTCCTTAATGATGTTATGGAATCATGATCCAGGGCAATATTGTTTCTTCTGGCTATTTCGAACATAAGTTCGGGTTCAAAACTACCTTCAATGTGTAAGTGAAGTTCTGCTTTGGGGATGCCATGGATAATATTTTTTAGATGTGATGGTTCCATAGAATGAATAACAGTTGAATTTTGGTTGGGAAGTATAATGGTTTGGAAATTGATTATAGGTTCTGTCGGCTTACAAATTTTTCTATTCCCGGAATATCGGTTTGTCATCCGATATGCGATATTGGTAATCAGAAGGTAATGGTCTCGTATTTGTCTAGGGTATAAAGCGAAGGTTAAAAGTGCCACAGATAATGGTTGTGGTGTTTTTGCCTTATTCCATGTTTTCTACATTATGCAATTTTTCGATAATTGATTTTAATTGGGTCTCTTGAATAGGTTTGACGATATACTCGGAAATTTCACTGATCCTTTTTGTTTTTTCAATATCGGCGTCATCGATAGAGGACGAAACCATATATATTGTTATGTTCTTTCCCAATTTAGGTTTGATCTTTGTGTATTCTTCCATAAACTGAAAGCCATCCATTATGGGCATATTGATATCCAGTAAAATAACATCGGGGAGCTCTTTGTCTTCGTTGAGGTTCTCGAGTATAAAATTCAAAGCCTCTTCACCATCATTGAAAGAAACTATATTCTCTGCAAGATCAAAATGTTTTATGGTCTTCTTTATGGTAAATTGATAGATGTCATCATCATCAACAATGCAAAAATTATATTTTTTATTCATTTTTCACGCATTAAAATTAATGTTGAAAGTAGAACCTACATTGACTTCACTTTCAACGGATATTTCCCCTCCCATGGATTCAATTTGTACTTTTGTTATAAATAAACCTACTCCCTTGGCATCAGGGTGCCTGTGAAAGACCTTGTTTAAGCCGAATATTTTATGACCATGTCTTTCTAAATTAATACCTAGGCCATTGTCTTTAAACCAAATCTTTTGGACCCCATCCTCTATTGCGGATTGAATAAGAATTTCCGGAGTCCTATCTTCGGATTTATATTTCATGGCATTGCTTAATAAGTTAAGGAAAATACTTTCCAAATAAACCCGATTATAATTAATTTTCGGATTTTTTGAGAAATCACTGGTTATAATCGTATCGGTTTTTAAGATTTGACCAGAAAGGATCTCTTTTGTTTTGTTTAGGATTTCATCAAATGGAATGGTTTCCAATTCTTTAGAGCCTTCATTTTTAGTCTTTAAAGCTTCGATCAACGTGTTCAGTGTTTCTGTAAGATGGTTGATGACAATTTCAAATTTTTCAAAAAGAAGTGTTTTTTCCTCTTCCGTTTCCGCAGTTTTATAAAATTCCAATAAAGAGTTTAAATTGCTTACCGGAGCACGTAAATTATGGGAAGTGATATGGGCAAAATCCGCCAGTTGGGTGTTTTTCGCCTTAAGCCTATTGGCCAATATCTCTAGGTTTTCTTTGGTCTTTATTAGTTTTTTTTCTGCTTTTTTCTGAATGGTTATGTCTCTAATTGCTGCGGAAACCAATAGGCCTTCCTCTGTTTTAAATGGACTTAGACTTATTTGTATCGGTATTTCCTTCCCTTGTTTGTTAATACCGTAAAGTTCTTTTCCTTCACCCATTTTCCTTGCTTTGGGCGTGTTGAAAAACTTTTCACGATGTGTGGTGTGCTTCGTATTATATCTTTTGGGGATTAAAAATTCTACGGGTTTACCCAGTAGTTCTTTGGATGGGTAACCAAATAAAATTTCTGTTTGCTTATTTGTTAACTGAATTTTACCATGTTCATTTACAATTACCATTGCATCTGGGGCAGATTCTAGTAGTCCTCTAAATTTGTTTTCTGCCATTCTTTGTTCCGTTACATCTTGGCAGGTTCCAATGATCTCAATGACATTGCCTTCATTGTCCGTAATTACTTCACCAAGTAATTGTATCGTTTTTGTTTTACCACTGGTCGATATAATGCGATGTAACAAGTCATAAAAATTCTTGTCTTTTATGGATTCCGCAATGGATAAGGTAACGACTTCCTTATCGTCGGGATGTACAAAACTGAAATAGGTATCAAAATACAACTCTTGGTTAGGGTCTACCTCAAAAATATTGTATAGGTTACTAGACCATGTAACAGCATTGGTAATGGTGTCCCACTGCCAGTTTCCCATCATGGTTATTTTTTCAGCATAATGTAAAACCTGGTTTTTTCGTAAAAGTTCGGTTTCTATTGTTTTTTGATTCGTTATGTCCCTTATTATTCTGATATAACCCATACTTTCCCCACTTTCACTTTTTAAGGGGCTTAGTGTTGAATGGGCAATAAAAGTTGTACGATCTTTTTTAACGATAGTCCATTCACGGGCATCATAACCGTCGTTTAAGGTTAACAATCGATAAGGGTCAACATTTGGGTTTTTATCTTGATATCGAGATAGAATATCACTCTTGAAGTTTTTAAACTCTTCTTTCTTAAGAAAAGAAGCAACTTTTTTTAGACCGATCATTTCAGCGGCGGAATACCCTAATAAGGTTTCGGCCCCTTGGTTAAATCGGCATATAACACCGTCATTATCCGTAGCTATAATAGCTATGATCTCAGGATTTGTAATTGATTCCATTAATGTCGGGTTAGTGAAGCAAGTTTGCTTTTAGTTTGGTCAATAATAACTTTTTTTATTGAGAAATAGTTGTTTTTTGTTCAATTCCGTTATTGAATATCCTTGATTACATGGGGTATTCACGATAGCAATGAATCTTAGTAACGTCTTTTGGTCTATCGGATTTTGGATTCTGTGAAATACAAAGTCCCTTTTTTTATGGTGTTGGATTGGGTGAATATATTTAGAAATCTTAATCCGGGATTTTTTTTGGAATGCCGAGTAAGTGCTGTTTGGATTATTTTTAGGGAAATTTTGTATGGATTGATTTAGAGGTCAGTTCTTATGCTGAATGGTTATTTCCTTACCATATACGTTCGCGAGGTCAATTTTGGACGTTTGGGTTTGGAAACCGGATAAATATTTGGCAAAACCAGGACGGGAGGTGGTGAATAAGGTATCAAAAAGGACGAGTCCCCTTTCACTTTTTCCAAGCCATATTCACCCTCGATAGGATTCAGGATATCCTTTTTTTAATACAGCCCGAAATGAAGGATCGCTAATTTGAAAAAAAAGTTAATTAGGAAAATGCTAAGACTTTCAAAGTGGGCAATACCGTATAATTATTTGTAACTTTATAGGCTTGAATCATCGTAAGGTTTTATGCTAATTTAGAACCAACAATAGTGTATGGATTATAAACACTTAGTAGAGGATATAAAACGTAATGCCGAACGTTTTAAAACAAAAAATGCCATTTATTATAAGAATAATGAGCTGGATAAATGGGAGGGCGTTTCTTGGACCGAATTTGAAAACCGAATAGAAAGACTGTCAAAAGCCCTCTTGAATTTTGGGGTACCGGTGCAACAGAATGTTGCTATTTTCGCCGAGAATATGCCTAATTGGATAATTGCAGATCTGGCAATTATGGGCATTAAGGCAGTAACAATACCGATTTATGCAACAAGTTCCAAAAAAGAAGTAGCATATATTATTAATGATGCCGAAGTGAGTGTGCTTTTTGTTGGCAATCAGAATGAGTATGATAAGGCTTACGAACTTTTGGAAACTTCCAGTTATTTAAAATTAATTGTAGCATTAACAAAAACAATTAAGCTTCAGCCTTCAAAACAGAGTGTGTTTTTAGAGGATTTTGTAGCCTTTGAACCCACTGGGCAAATCGAGACAGAGCTTCAGAAAAGATATTACGAGCGCGACATCAATGATTTGGCAAGTATCATCTATACATCCGGTACGACGGGTGAACCAAAAGGGGTTATGTTGGATTATACGAATTTTGGGTCTTCGTTGGATGCCCATGATTTTGAATTGAACGTTTCTGAAAAAGATGTTTCCTTAAGTTTTTTACCGCTTAGCCATGTTTACGAGCGTAGTTGGTTGTTCTTTTGTTTGCATCGGGGGATTGAGGTTTATTTTAACCAAGATCCAAAAAAGATAGCAGAGGTTTTAAAAGAGGTAAAACCGACTGTAATGTGTACGGTTCCGCGTATTTTCGAGAAAATATTTGCGGCAATCCAGGATAAACGAAAAGAGGCCTCACCTACTAAAATGAAATTGGCGAGTTGGGCCCTTGGTATTGGTAACGATTATTACAACAAGCACAGACGACTTGCTAAAAAAGTACCATTTGGGCTAAAATTAAAATATAAGATAGCTGATAAATTGGTGCTTAGTAAATTACGGGACGTTTTTGGGGGCCGCATTAGGTTTATGCCCTGTGGAGGCGCCCCTTTGGCAGCGGATATGGTTTCGTTTTTCCATTCATTTGGACTCAATATCAAATGTGGATATGGGTTGACCGAAACCACGGCAACAGTTACTTTATTTGGAGATACGGATTTTGAATTCAATTCTGCTGGAAAGACCATTGAAGGGACTCAAGTTAAAATTGGCGATAATAATGAGATTTTGGTGAAGGGGCCCGGAGTAATGAAAGGCTATTACAAAAAGCCCGAGGCTACCGCACAGGTCTTTAAAGATGGCTGGTTTTGTACAGGCGATGCCGGTAAATTGGATGAAAAAGGCAACCTGGTAATTACCGATAGGATCAAGGATCTAATGAAAACTTCGGGGGGGAAATATATTGCACCCCAAAAATTGGAAACTGCCCTGATCAATGATTCGTTTATCGAGCAAATCGCTGTAATTGGGGATCAACAAAAATATGTTACCGCATTGGCGGTCCCAAGCTTTGAGAATTTGAAAAAATACGCCTTGGAACACAAAATCACCTTTAAGGACGTTGAAGAATTAATCACGCATAATCAGATTATCGATCTTTTTGAAAAACGGTTTGAGGAACTTCAAAAAGAGTTTTCCAAATTTGAAAAAATCAAGAAATTCACCTTGCTTCCTAAGGAATTTAGTATAGAGGCAGGGGAAATCACAGCGACCTTAAAACTAAAGCGAAAGGTGATTTTAAAGAAATACAAGGAACTTATCGATAAAATGTATAAGGAATAGGACTTTTAATATACTTGTCCCCAGGAAATAAAGGCATGATCAAAAGGGGGCTGTTTTAAAACCGGACTATTCTTGAAATGGGAAAAACGTTTCACCAATGACCGTGTTATTAAGAGTGGGTGGGATTTACGGTAACGCTGCGTTAATGGACTTGTCAGGTATTGGTTTTCGGGGATTGATCCCATCCTGATTTTGTATTGGTCATCACATGGAAATCAAGGTTTAATCTTATATGCGTTTAGCATGTCTTAAGTAAGGTTGGCTTTAATGCAATATCCTCCAACAGGTTGAAAGTATCTTCTTGCCCATCAATACTATGATGTTAATTTGTTAAAGGACTGGACAAACATTTTCAATTCAGTTGCTGTTTTCTTGTCCAAAAGCCCACCTTGTTTATTTACTTTTCCTTTTACACCTTGAATTAAAAGGGTGGTTTCTTCCGTAAATTTTGTTTGAAGGGTTTCCATGATCAATTTCAGTTCCTCGTGACCTTTTTCCCCACTTGCCGAAGCGGTTATCAGTCCAATTGGTTTATCAGAGAAGATAGTTGTCGATACACACCATTCAATCATATTTTTCAAACCACTCGGAATACTGAAAACATATTCTGGCGTACAAATGATAATACCGTCTGCATTCGCAATTTTATTTCGAAAGGCAACGATTTGTTGAGGTACATTCCAGTCGGTCAGTTCCGTTTTAAAAGGTGGTAATTCGGTCAAATCCGCTATGATTTCCAAATTGAAATTGGATTTTTCCCATGCAGCTATCCATTTCAGAATGGACAGATTTGCGGAATTTCGACTGGCACTACCACAAATCCCAATTATATTTTTCTTTTCGATCATTTGTATTCGTGTGGTTTTGGATAATAAAAAATTCAAAGGCTTAGGATGGGCTTTTATTTGAATGATTGAATCAAGCCTTTTTCTTCCAGTGATTCTCTCAATTCCTTCTGATTATCCCAAAATCTATCTTCGATTTTTTGCATGGTTCTGTCATACGCTGGGTGGTTTTTCAAGGGTTTCATTATGGGGTCTAACCGCATAAATATCAAAATCCAATATTGGTAATTATCTTGGGATGCGAAAATGTTGAGCTGTTTAATTGCTTGGTCAAATTTACCCTCATGTGTCAACTTTACGGCCATACTTGCGCTCTTGTATATGGATTGGTCCGTTTCGCAATAGTCGGTATAAGCATTGAAAAAGTCTTCGGCTTTTTCTTCCAATCCCATTTTTTCATAGACCAACCCGATCTTAATATCTTCCTGGGGATAAATAGCTATCTCGAATTTTTCTTTTGCATTGACGAATTTATTGAAGTAAAAAAAGGCATTGTCATAATCCTCTTGGTAGTAATGAAAGTTCGCAACCTCCTGTAAAATGTCCAATCGGGTGGTATCCTTTTGCCACGCTCGCTCCAATCGTTTTGTGGCGCGCCCAATATCGCCGTCCTTGGCAAATAAGATCATTGTTTTCAAATAGGGCGCATAATAGTTGTCTGGATCATAGTCTAACGACTTATTTATATAGGTTAAAGCCTCTTGGACAAAACCAGTTTGGATAAGTGCATTGCTTAGGTTCAAATAGGTATAACTTTTGGCAATGGAATCATTGGCGGCGATATCAAGCTGTACACCCATTAGTGCGTATTTAAGGTGTTTGGCTGTATTGGGAATATTATTGGCGTATAAAAGGGCAAGAACTTTGACAACTGCCGATGAATTCGGATTGTACTCCAATGCTTTTTCCAAATGGGGCAGTGCCAATCGATATTCCTCATTATACATATAATATAGCGCCTTTGCAATTAGGCTAATGTCAGATTTGGAATCATACAGTAACGCTTTGTCCGCAAAATTATTTATTTGCTCCTTGTATTGTTTCTGGTTTTGGATAATGTCCAAATAGTAATACGATATTGAAATATTGGCATAGGCCAGTGCGAATTTTGGGTCATTTTCGATGGCCTTCCCAAATAACGGAATGGCTTTTTTATAACCTTCTATTGTTCTCGAGTAGTAGAATGAAAGGGCTTTGAGGTAGTAATCATACGCCACAAGGTTTTCAGTGGGTTTTTTTTCGATTTGTTCCAATTCGGCTGGTGTTACGACAGCCTCTATGGCCGCTGCGATTTTTTGGGCCACTTCATTCTGTAAAGCGAATATATCACCGACCTTACGGCTATATTGTTCGCCCCAAATGCGTTTATCACTTGTAGCATCTATCAATTGGATATTCAGCAAAACCTGGTTGCCAACCCGTTGTCCGCTACCCTCCACTAGGTAATTCACATTCAGTTCTTGGGCGATTTCCCCAGCCCCCTTCTTTGTATCCCTGTATTTCTCAACCGAGGTTCTACTGATGACCCGAAGGTCCTCTATTTTTTGAAGGTTGCCCAAGGCAGATTCCATAAGTCCGTTAACAAAATAAAGGTTGGTCGAATCGCTACTTTCATTCTTGAAGGGTAAAACCGCTATGGATTTTTCAGGTTTAAATTCTGAATTTTCATTTGATTTGTTTAAAAACAGGAAGAATACAGCAAGTATGATTAGGGTTGCCGCCCCAATAAACCACCATGGATTCCGCTTCAACAAATGGGGTTTGACTTCTTCCTGTTCCATATTTTCTTCAAACGAACCCTTTCCCACCTCACCTGGCGGATAGCCGTAGTGTTCCCGAAAGCATTTAATGAAATAGGAAGTACTGCCAAAACCTACCTGATAGGAGATCTCAGAAACAGTCAATGAATTTTGCCTGAGCAACTCCATTCCTTTTTGCAAGCGAACCTGTCGAATGAATTGGCTTGCTGAGCGTAAGGTGTTTTTTTTGATTTTTCGGAGCAGGTTTGAACGGCTCATGTCCATGGCCTCGGCTAGTTCGGAAACACCGAATTGCTCGTTGGAAAGATTCTCCAAAACGATTCCTTCCGCCCGCTTAATAAATTCCGGCTCAATGTTCGGTGTGTTCGACATGCTTTTACTTGCTATGAACGAATGTATTGAATTATATAAATACTTCCCACTTGACGTTAGGCCTATTTATTGTAAAAATGCTCATTTGCGTCATAATTTATACTGTTGCGCCATATTTTTCATGCCTTGAAAGAAACTTTATATAATCTAGCGCATGGCTTATAACCCTTGCTGTATAGGTCGTCCCATCTTTGTGGAAGTGAAATTTAAGTTCAATTTTTTAAAATCAATAATCATGAAATCAAAGATTTATGAATACCTATTAAAATTAAATAACAAAGCCATGGGTAAAAAATCAAAATTCAATTCTTTAAAAAGCCTAATGTACATTTCCATTGCCCTTATGGTACTGACATCCGCATGCGCCCAGACGGGTAACAAGTCCAAAGCCCAAGCCGATAATACGGTCAAAGCCAAAACAATTATCGGGAAACCCGAAATGAATATTCAAATGGCAGTTATATCGGGTAACCTAGAGGTTGTTAAACAACATATTGAAGCAGGAACCGATCTTAATGAAAAAGACGCTATGAGTGGTTCCACACCTTTGATCACTGCGGCCAGTTTTGGAAAAATCGATATCAGTAAAGCACTTATCGAT
Organism: Maribacter polysiphoniae; assembly: GCF_003148665.1. Taxonomy (GTDB): domain Bacteria; phylum Bacteroidota; class Bacteroidia; order Flavobacteriales; family Flavobacteriaceae; genus Maribacter_A; species Maribacter_A polysiphoniae. Next base: position 1,020,628 of record NZ_QGGQ01000001.1, read on the forward strand.
GCAGGGGCTGATCTAAGCCTTACAAATAATGATGGGTCTGATGCATTACATGTAGCTGCCTTTTTTTGCCATATAGAAATTGTGCAGATGTTAATTGACGCCAATGCGGATAAAACCACGAAAAACAACTTTGGTGCAACGGCCCGGGAGACCGTTATGGGTCCTTTTGGGGAAGTAAAACCCATTTATGAAATGCTACAACAACAATTAGGGCCACTAGGTCTACAGATTGATCTGGCAGAAATCGAAAAAACCCGTCCGGTTATTGCCATGATGCTGCAATAATTTGGCCTCAAACCCTATTCAAATGAAAACAGAAAGAAGACATGATATCGATTGGTTAAGGGTAATAGCCATTGGTTTGTTGCTCATCTATCATATAGCGATACTATTTCAGCCTTGGGCCTTGTTCGTAGGTTTCATAAAGAGTGACGAATCGTTTGAGGCATTATGGAAACCCATGACCATGCTCAACGTATGGAGAATTCCCTTTTTATTCTTCGTATCAGGAATGGGGCTCTATTTCGCCATGCGAACACGAAACTGGAAGCAATTGCTTAAGGAAAGGAGCAAGCGTATTCTTGTGCCGTTTCTCTTCGGCATGGTTGCCATAACCCCATTACATATGTATATTTTTCAAAAATACTATCATATGCCTTTGGGCTATTATCCCCATCAAGGCCATTTATGGTTCTTGGGCAACATCTTGGTGTACGTGGTTCTGCTTATGCCGGTGTTTTACTGTCTGAAGAAAAATGAAAAGGGTAGGGTCCAAAGAGTGTTGTCCACGCTAATGGGTCATCCCGGCGGGCCATTGTTGGTAACCCTTTTCTTTGTCGTCGAGGTTTTGTTGGTGAACCCTCAACCGTTTGCGTTGTATGCCCAGACTTGGCATGGTTTTTTTAACGGGCTTCTCGCTTTCTTTTTCGGTTTCCTTTTAGTGTACAGTGGTAAAATGTTTTGGCAAACGGTTTTGAAATGGAGATGGTTGTATGTTGGACTAGCAGCTGTTCTTTACGGTGTTAGATTCGCTCTATTTGGAACAGAGTCACCTGGGTACCTCATGGCGATTGAATCGAATTGCTGGATTTTTGGAGTCTTCGGTTTGGGGTATAAGTACTTGAACAAACCAAGTGCCTTATTGGGCTATTTAAGTCAAGCGGCCTATCCCGTATATATTATACATATGTTTGTCCTATATGCCGCTGCCATGTTCATATTGCCATTGGAAGTACCCGTCGTATTAAAGTTCATGGGCATTATAGGTTTTACCGGTTTGGCCTGCTACCTTATTTATGAATTCATCATTAGGAGGATAGGTTTCTTAAGACCTTTGTTTGGACTGAAATGGGAATTGAACAAAGTGGCCAAAGCCAAAAATCCCAAAGAGCACCCGATATCAACTAATTAGCTCAGATTAAAAAGATGAACTACAGCATGAAAAAAAAACAAATATTCAGAATCATATTTATTATGGCAAGCATAAGCTCACTATTCTTCGTACCATGGATTTTGCTAAGAGTACTATTGACACCATTACCTGATACCGTGCAAGAACAAGTCAATGACGCCATTGGATATAAATTGGATGGAATCATTGTTTATGTGGACCAAGCTGGGAAGTCACCCCAATTTTATGCCGCAGGCTGGCAGGATCGGAATAGTAAAATTCCCGCCAACCCGAAAGCTTTGTTCAGGATTGCAAGTATCACCAAATTATATGTTGCTGTCGCCGTTGCTAAATTGGTTAATGGCAATCAGTTGTCTTTGGATAAAACGCTCGCCGATTACATGCCCCAACTTGTGGGACGAATTGAGAATGCCGATAAAATCACTTTGAGGATGATGGTACAACATCGAAGCGGCATTCCCAACTACACCGACTATCCGGGTTTTTGGGAAAACGATTATTCGAAAGGCAGTGAAGAATCGCTCGGTCTGATACTGGATACCCCCGCTGACTTTGAACCGGATAAAAAATATAGGTATTCAAATACGAATTATCTATTGATCGGCGAAATTTTGGATAAAACATTGGGATATAGCCACCATGAATATATCAAACAGGAAATTTTGATGCCATTAGGACTGAACAATACATACAGTTTGCTAAGCGAAGTGAATTTAGACGATGTTATGAGCGGGTATGATGTAGGTTCTGATTACGATCTGAAGAATAATGATTTTATAAGTCCTGCCGGCTCAATGGTTGCTACTGCACAGGATGTGGGCATATTCTTGAGGGCCTTGAACGATGGTTCTTTGCTAAAGGATAATGAACAAGCTATTTATTCATCTATCTATGTCTATGAACATACAGGATTATTGCCAGGATATTCAAGTATCGCCAGGTATCATAAGGATATTGATGCGGTCGTTATCCAGTTTGTAAATACAAGTGGTGGATACTCTTGGAATATATCGGAAACCATATATGGTCGTATTGTGAAAATTCTAAGAAATACAAAAGCAGACCATTTATAAAATACGACATGAAGAAAAAGAAACAAACAAAACGAATACTCCGGATAGCATTTGTTCTTGCGAGTATAGGCTCTTTGTATTTCGTGCCATGGATACTGGTAAAGGCTTGGATTTTGCCACTACCGGATACGGTTCAAGAACAATTAAATGAAGGAATCAATCATGGGTTTGATGGCATGATCGTTTATGTGGACCAAGGCGGGAAACCACCGGAGTTGTATGCCGCTGGCTGGCATGACCGAAAAAATAAAATACCTGCCTATCCGCAAGCCTTATTCAAGATTGCCAGTATCACCAAATTATATGTTGCCGTTGCTACGACGAAATTGGTAAAAGACGGACGATTGTCGTTGGATAAAACACTCGCTGATTACTTTCCTGAACTAGTGGGGCGAATTGAAAATGCCGAAAGAATCACCTTAAGGATGATGGTTCAGCATCGAAGCGGCATTCCCAATTTTGTGGACCACCCTGATTATTGGACAAATCCACCGAAAAATAAACAAGAAACACTTGATTATGCGTTGGATCTACCGGCTGATTTTGAACCTGGTGAAGATTATGGCTATTCAAATACGAATTATATGTTGATCTCTGACCTTATTGATAAAACACTAGGTTATGGCCATCAACAATATATCAAAGAGGAAATTTTGATTCCCCTGGGACTCAACCATACCTTCGGTTCACTAAGTGAGGTAGATATAGACGATGTCATGAGTGGCTATTATGTTGGCGTTGCGGAAGATTTTAAGACTGAAGATACCGGGTTAATGCTAGCTACCGCTGAAGACGTGGGTAAATTCTTGCGGGCATTAAACGATGGTTCGGTATTTGATGAAGGGGAAGAGGAAATTTATTCATCCATTTACGTGTATGAACATACAGGTCTGCTTGTTGGCTATCAAAGTATTGCCGAATACCACAAAGACATTGATACGGTTGTTGTTCAATTTAATAATACAACCAACTTTAATGGATATGACTGGAATTTAGCTGAAATCATATATAACCGTATCGTTAAAATAGTGAACAGGAAAAAAGAACAAAATTGAATAAAGGATGCAAGATCGAATGCAGTTTTAGTGCCTTGATTATTAATGCGATTTGCTTAAAGAGGGAAGTCAAATACTTGATTTTCCAGACTCTTATTCCCTACTGATAATAGGCTTGAATTATAGGGATTTTACCAGATACGACAGAACCTCGAAATTTAAAATAACTCTCTAGGGTTATTTGTGATTATAATTCCTTGCACTTTTGGGTGTTCCTTAAAAGTAAATAAAAAGTATTTAAGGAGTAATGTAGCCTTCCCATTTTCTTGCAGAGTTCAAAACCCAAAATCATTATTTTTATAAAAGTTCAAATAAAGGATGGCAAAACCATTTAAAATAAATAGTATTCGAATATTCATTAAAAAAACAAGCATATAAAAGGATATAGGCCATATGATCTGTATCCAATTGTTAGCGATAACTAAAAACATGAAAATACTTAAACGACTATTAAAAATTGTATTTGCGCTCATTGGAGTACTTGTCATAACTGGAATCATTACACTTTGGGTTGATTCAAAAAGAACTAATTACTTAAAGGTTAACAAAAATGACCCTACATCTAATAATTCTTATCTAATTACTAATGTCAATATAATTCCAATGAATCAAGACACCGTTTTAGTAAATAAAATGGTTTATATTAAGGAGGGAATTATTGAAAAGATTGCAGATAATATTGAGGTAAGTGAAATTCAAATTATTGATGCAAAGAACAAGTATCTAACACCAGGTCTTATTGATATGCATGTTCATGTTTGGGATAAGTATGAGCTTGGTCTTTATTTGTCAAATGGTGTTACTGCGGTAAGAAATTTATGGGGTATGCCTATGCATTTAAGAATTAAAGAAGATGTAATTAAGGGCGGTATCATTTCACCTACGTTTTTTACTACAGGACCAAAACTAACTGGTCGAGAATTCATAGGTGACGATAATTTGAATCTAACTAATCCTGGTGAGGCCAAAGAAAAGGTGATTGCATATAAAAATAGAGGTTACGACTTCATCAAAACTTATTACGGATTGGAAAAAGAAATCTTTGATGCCGTGATTGAACAAGCTAAAATTTCTGAAATCGATATCGTTGCTCATCCCTCTCAAAAAGTACCATTTTCATATCATTTAAATCCCCAAATCAAATCTATTGAGCATGCCGAAGAAATCGTACAGCAACCTTTGCAGTTTGATTTAGACACCATTAAACTGCAACCAATTATTGATTCAATAGCGGAATCAAAACACACAAGTTATTGTCCAACAATTGTGGTATTTAATAATATCTACCAAATGATGATTGATGATTCGATTTTAGATTCAGAATCATTGGGGTACATGAATCCACTCATCAAAAGGGTAGATAGCAAAAATCAATTTGACCGTTGGTTTAATGCCAAACAAGAAGATCCAACCGCAGTCAGTAGAATAAAAAATCAACATGATTTTCATATTACAATTGTACAAAAACTGCATGAAGCTGGTGTAAGTATAGTTTGCGGAACGGATGCTGGTATTGGTGTTACCATACCGGGATTTTCAATGCATAAAGAGCTTAAATTTTACAAAGAAGCAGGTCTTTCTAATTACGAAGTATTGAAAACAGCTACTGTAAATGCTTCCAAAACGCATTCCTTTATGAATTCTATGGGAACTATTGAGGCGGGTAAAATTGCTAATTTATTATTAGTTGACGAAAATCCTCTTTTAGTGTTGTCGTCACTTGAAAACCCGACCAACGTTTTTGTAAATGGACGGAAATTAGATAGAAAGACTTTAGAATCTTATAATGAAAAGGCAAAGAATCGGAAGAATCTAATGGCTTCTGCTCTTAGGTATTTAGAAAACTTAATATTTGAAAAATAAACTAATGCCAACAAAGCCTCCTATGAAAAGCCCTAGTCCAGTTCTCTAAAGTTCAAATAAAGGATCACAAAATATACGCGCCGAACCGTTACCACACATTTTTTAAACGAGATTATGAAAAAATGGAATTTCAAAGTAAAAAGTAATCCTAAAGAGATAGGTCAGAATTTAGAATCCGAACTTAAATCTGTAGACGGATTAGTGTTTAATTTAAAACGAGATAGAAAAAATGCTATAAAATTCAAAATGCGTAAACGGATTCAATATGCTTGGTACCTAATTTATCTTAACAATGTAATTGTTGATGGAAAATTATCAAAAACAGATATTGAAAATGAGACCGATGTAGAAATTTTATTTAGTCAGCACTTTTTATGGAAATCAGTAATATTCACATATGCATTTTTGATTTTGGGCCTTCTGATTGGTCTCATTCTAGGTAAAATCAGTGGTGTTTCAACGTATTTGTTTGGCGCATTAATTATAGCAATGGGCATTTTATTATGGAATACCGTCCAAAAGAAATATCAGAGGAATGTTCAAGAATATAAAACATTGATTTCTGAAATATTAGGGATTTAAAAGGATACAAGTCTGTAGTTGGAATTTACTCTTACGGATAATTTTTTTTATTAGCTTAAGTAGCCTTCCCATTTTCGCCCACAGTTCAAAATATAAATCAGTATCTTTAAAATAGTTCAAATAAGGGTAGGGATAGAACACATTCTCGGCAAACCAATACAGAATTGAAAGTTCAAATAAGGAATTTGATAAAAACAGATTATGGCCCAGGGAAATTGTATTTCGATTGACATTAAAACAGCTAAAAAATTGAAAGGTTTTTCCATTTTTTTGGGAATATTCTTTTTCTTTTCTACACAGAATCAAGTAAAATCCCAATCATTGGACTCCATAAAATCCGAGAAAGTAACATTCAAGAGTAAAGGAGTGATTCTCGAAGGAACAATCTATAAACCGGAACATTCCCATGCCGCACTAGTCATTGTACATGGTTCAGGTCAGGAGCCTCGAATGACTGGGTTTGCAGAACTTTTGGCAAAAAATGGCATCTCGGTGTTAACCTATGATAAGCGAGGGGTTGGGGAATCGGGCGGAGTTTATGCCGGTCCGGAAGTAGGGACAAACAACATTGATTCGGTCAACCTCGATCTATTGGCGAAAGATGCAAGTGCTGCTGTGGACATACTTCATCACAAGAACAAAAAAATACCTATAGGTCTTGTGGGTTTCAGCCAAGCAGGATGGATAATCCCAATTGCAGCAAATAGGAACCCGTTAGTGGAATACATGATTTTATTTAGTTGCCCTACAGTTACAACTCTGGAACAACTTAGATTTCAGTTTTACACAGATGGGAGAACTGATTTTTGGGAAAATCACACGGAGGCAGAAGTGCGCGAACATATCAAGAACGATCCTGATCGCTATCAATTTAAAAGTACTGACCCTAAAGATGCTCTGAGTACGCTTTCAATTCCAGGTCTTTGGCTTTTTGGAGAGAAAGATATACAGATTCCAGTAAAGTTGGGTATCGAGCATCTTAATGCATTTAAAGTTACGGGAAAACCTTTCGAATACTGTTTATTCCCAACACTAGGTCATAATACGGCATTTTCAGATGCTACTGAACCCGTTGATATTGTAATTCAATGGATAAATAGAAAATATAATACGAATAGCGGTGCTAAAGATTAGGGCAACAATAAATTCCAATTCTCATTAACCATATTGAGTTTTGATTTGAGGTTACCTTTGTTTATTTCCATTTATAGTTTGATTTAGAATCCATAAGCTTTTTTTGCACTTTCAATTTGTTCTTTTTCCGTTGTTTCAGGATAGAGAATATATTTAGGTGCAATAATTGGTTTAGTTTGTTCTATGGTAATTTCTGTTATGGATGAAAAGGGAAATTTTCCATGAGTCATCTTGGACAATGTTTTTTCCATTTCCAGAAAATCAGAATTGGTTTTTTCAATAATTCGTGCTTTTCCTTTTAATTGAAATCCTTTCTGTACCAAAATATCGATGAAGCTTATGCAAACATTTTCGTTCTGTTTGATGTTTTTAATCGTTTGGGGTGAAGCAATATTCGCAATAATGATCTTGTCTGCTCCGTAATAGTTGAAAATTTCTTTTGGTGAAACGTTCGGGATATTTTCAGCTGATACGGTTGCAAGCCAGCAAAGAACACTTCTATTTATATATTCCGTAATGTCCGTTGTTAGTTTCATTTTTTTTAGCTTGTGTACAATGTCCACTGTGTATGGCGTAGTGGGGCGCGCCCACGGATAACCATACTTGCCCCTTATTCGCTTTACACGCTGATGTGTGTAGTTTCGTGTGGAGTTCCCGTGGACTCGAATAAATATACAATAATATGGCGAGGAGCAATTAACAGTGGACGATGGTATGTAATTAGTAGAAGGGAAGCGTTTACAAAACGCGATTCTACGTGCTGCAGGCAATTACATACCATTGTGATTGCATATGGTTTGTTGCGTGGTTTAGTGGTTAATTTAGCAAGTACACGCCGAACTGAAAATCCGAGAGCCCGGACGCTTCAGGTTCGGAAGTAGGCGGGAACAAGCTATTACTTATGGCCATAGTTATACACATGTTTTATTCTACTATTGGTAATTCCAAAAAAGATTTGTTTGTTTTATTCCTGTATATGCTGAAAGTTGGTGTTCCTTCGGTCGGGACTTTGTCAAATGTGTCCTTATCCGCTCCAGAAATCGCAATTCTGATAGAATGTCCTTTCTTGATGAGAATGGATGTTGGGTGTAATTTAAAGCTGACTTCTTCAATTTTATCAATGGACATAGGTGATGCATCTGATTTTCTAAATGAATGATACGGTATCTTATCAAACATATCATTCTTAGATAATTTTCGATGTTCGAGCAAAAGCCCTCCTTCTGTTATATATCTGCTTCTTCCGCTTGGATCAACATCTTCTAAGTAGACAAAAATCCCCCCTTCTTTGTGTGTTGAAGACAGATTGAGGGAAATTACAGGTGTTCCTGTGATTTGAAGAGGTTCTGCAAGAGGTGCGGTAGTATATGTCAACATTAAAGAATCGGCAGCATTGCGATTATCGAGGTTAAGAATATGTTTTCCCATTTGGGTTGTCCATCTATTATTTGTACCAGTACTTACCGAAAAGTCAACCAGATATTCATCCATACCTAGATGTTCATCAGATGATGAAGTATTTAATTCCCCGTTGGCATCTAAAAAGTATTGGATTCTTTGTTGCCCTTTAGGCGGCCAAATATCAGATTGTTTAAACGATTCCTCTCCAAAATTATAGTACTTAATGGTTGGCCAAGCCTCAACTCCTTTGTCTTTTTCTTTTAGGTAATGGTCAAAGAAGTCCAATCGCAGTTTAAGCTGTTCAGTAACCGATGGAACAGGGGCCACCATTTTATCAGAAACAAGAAAAGGGCTGGCATGAGAACCTCCGCCATGAGAAGTTGGCATCATGACTACTTTCTGCGGATTATCAAAATGTTGCAACCGTAATAAAGTACCTTCTGCCGTACCTGCATCCAGCCAACTTGTAAGCACAAGCATGGGTATATTTGATTCCGAAATTTCCTTTTTCCAGTGCAGGGGGTCGAGTTCTTCGAATTTGAAATCCCCAAATTTGGAATCCTTATATGGTGCTTTAGTAAGAGCTTCCAATACGATTGTGTTGTTTTCATGTTCTTTGATTGCATCCATTGGAAAATCTTCACCGACACGCCTCACACTTGCACCCAGATTCTCCACGGAATTTTGGTCTAACCAATCAACATATTGACTCCATGGCGCTATAAAACTTGTTGCAAGCATTCCATAGGGACGACTAGGGCTTTCATATACGTCAAAATCTGACCACCCAGGAATGACTGCTTTAATGGCTGGGTGTTGCGTTGCACATAAAAGCTCCGCTGTTGTCCCAGCGTAAGAAGTGCCATAGGCTCCCACGTTGCCATCAGACCATGTTTGATTGACAACCCAATCAACAATGTACCAAGCATCTTTCACCTCCGTAGGCGTGTATTCGGCTTTACGAACTCCATATGAAGCACCCGTTCCTCTAACATCAACTTTGGCAAGGATGTAATCATGATCAAGAAAATACTTGTCTAATTGGTTGAGGGAAGCAATTGGCTTCCCTGATTTCGGGTCTTCTTTACCTCTCCAGTATCGAGTCAATTCGAAGAGCACAGGAAGTTTTTTATTTTTATAATCTTCTGGGAAGTAAACGTCCATAGCCAACTTGGTTCCATTGACAGCAGGGATGTAATAAGACTCAACCGTATTAGTTTGTGAAAAACCGAATTGATAAGTTGAAACAAAAAAGAGTATAAATAAAAATCTTTTAGCTGTCATTTTCTAGGTGTGTTAAATTGTGCACAATGGTTCGGCTATGGGTAGTTGCTTGGTTTAGTGGTTAATTTAGCAAATAAAAATCGAATAGAAAATCCCCGGACGCTTCGGGGTTCGTAAGTAGGCTAGAACTAGCAATTGATTATTCTCGTTGATGTACTTTCGTTATTTTTCATCAGGTTGAATCCAGTCTGCATTTCGAACAAGTAGTATGTATTGCGCATAATCAGTAGTAGATGTGCCATCTATAATATCATAAGCATCCCAAATAGTTATCAGTTTTTTAACTTTAGTTCCTCTAGTCGAATTTAAATAAGGTGAATCTTTAGCATCTAATTTAAGCAAACTTATGGTGTTTGGTTCTGTTACCTTTTTATAGTCTGCTATACCTTCTATGTACATAAAAAGTCTATTGTCTTGTGAGTAGTGAAATCTTGTAAACGCTTTGTCTTTGTCTTGCATAAACTTTGGTAGTGCTCTGCTATCTACAGTTAATTTAGAGTCTATATACAAGGTGTTTAGACTAACCATTTTGTTAGTGTATGGTAAAGTACTGTCTTTTTTTATTCGTCCAGCAAAAGTATAGCTATAGGCTTGTAGTGTATGAGAAAAGCCAAAGCCACCATAAATGTTCTTGCTTTCCCATTGATTTTGTTTGTATAATCTTTTAAAATTTAGATACATAAATGTATCTCTATTTATTGTTCTTCCATAATTAGAAATATTGTATTCTATATTTCTTAATAAATTCAGCGTGTTTTTATCCAGTTGCGATTTCTCTTTTTCTAGAATGTTATTGAGTTTATTTTTAGACCAAGAAATTAAAGAATCATTCTCACTATGAATCTCATTATGATATTTCTGCGGAAGTTTTTCTTTTAATAATTTTCGAATTAGTTCAAAGTCTGCAATTCTATCAATACCAACAAGTTTAAACTTTGAATTTTCAGGTAGTTGATCATAAAATGTTCTCATTTTCACCCATTTATTTCTGTATTGCTCAGAAATACTTCCTATATAAACTGGCCATTCCTTTAATATGTTTTTGAGTTCCAATTCATTAGACCCTTTTAAGTACTCTTGTAAATAATAAGCTTGAGCTATATCCATTTCGGACAAATAAACATCAATCTTTATTCTTTCGTTAAGTTGTGTAAATAGTGCAAAATCAATTCTTGGAGATGTTTCCACTTCGTGTACTTCACCTACTAAAAAGAGTTTGTTTTGATAGAATATTTCGTCTAGTGAATTAAACTGCAATGAATCTGTCATTTTTACTACTTCCGTATGTTCTTTTAAATAGTTTACATACTTACTAGAAGAGCAACTAAATAAAAGTACTATTGAAATTACTAAGATAAAAAGTGTACGCGTTTTCATTTGTTTGTTTTTAAGTTCTAAACAAAAAGAAGAAATAAAAACAAAAGCAAAAAAAGAGTGTGACTAACTTGAAATGTTTGGGTTGAAATTGAGGTGTTTGGGCTAGTTCTGAAGCTCTTGGGATGAAATTGAAAGCCTTTTATTTAAGGCCTTATAGTACAGTTGAGAAATAGGAATCGTTTCTTCAGTTTCTGAGATTCTTATAAAACGCTTCCTTGCATTACCTTCTACAGTTTTAAGATAATCGAGATTTACCAAGTAAGAACGATGTACTTGCCAGGCCTCTGGTAATTGTTTCATAGTATTGGATAATGTATTACGAAATGTTTGTTGTTGTATTCCATTTTTACTTTTAAAATAAACATCTACATAATTTTGTTGAGCTTTTGCGAAAATAAAGTCTGATTCAAAAATTGTTAATGTTTCAGCTTTATTGTTCCCAACAATAGTAACCGTTTTTGTGATATTTCCTTTAGAGTACAACGGAACCTCTATCAAGCCATATTTAGAGCGTAAATAAAGCCATAATGGCACTACGATGGGTATAAATGGTACTACAAAGGATTTTATAAAACCCCATATGGCTTCAGCGGTAAATGAAGTTAGTCCGCTTATCGCATAAAAATGGTAAAAAAAAGAGAAAAGACATATTAGAAAGAGTGTTACTGTGATATACAGCGTCTCATTTATTACAAACCAGCGGTTTGTTTGAATTTTATAAACGTAATTTTCAATAGGGTGAATAAGCACTAGGGGAATTATTATGCAAAGTGCATAACCCGAAAGAATTAAATATTTAAAAGAGAAAGTATTACTATTATCAAAAGGCTCTAAGGTAATTAACAAAACTGGAATTAATACGCCTAACAATAACGCAATCAAAAAAGTATGTTTCCACTTTTTGGTGTATGCGATCGTTCTATTTAGTGAAATCATTGTTTTTTTACAATTGTTTTTTGTGTCTAAAAATCTAATTTAAGTTATTCCAGTTTAAACAGCTCGTTAATTATGCCTAACGTCCATTGTGTATGGCGTAGTGGGGTGCACCTCATGGATAGCCATAATTGCGCCGCATTCGCGATACACGCTGATGTGTGTAGTTCCCGTGGACTCGAATAAATATACAATATATGGCGAGGTGCAATTAACGGTATTGTGTATGCGGTGTTACCAGTGAGGGTGTAAACTGAACTCTGTCTGAAATAAATTTAAGTATTAATTTTATTCAGACAGAATCATGAGAAAAGAAGAACAAACAGAATTCGAAAAGAAGGTGCTTGACCAGTTCATGTCCGGCAAGAACCTTTTCGGTAAAGGAGGTGCTTTCGCCCCAATGCTGAAGAACGTGATCGAAAAGGCCCTTGAGGCCGAGATGGAGGGGCATTTGAACGAAGTTCAAAGGACCAAGGGCAACAAACGCAACGGCAAGGGCAAGAAGACGATCAAGAGCGGCTACGGCACCTTCGACATCGATACGCCCCAGGACAGGC
>NZ_QGGQ01000002.1 GCF_003148665.1 Maribacter polysiphoniae
ACCTAAATTATTCGGTCAATGTTTTGATTAACGATCAACAGTTACCAATATATATTGATAATTGCCCATTGTTCATTGCCAATTGTATGATAATGACATAATAAAGGGACAGTTGAAGAAAAAAGTACGGTTTTTTTAAGTAAAGGGTTCGTTTCGAACTAAGTAAAGGTATTCGTCCCTTCCTTTCCCCTGTAACGGGTTGGGGAAGGGACCTATGTGCGCAAGCTCAACGGGCAATTAGTACCACTCGGCTACGGACATTACTGCCCCTGCACCTATGGCCTATCAACGTGGTCATCTCCCACGGCCCTTTAAAGAAATCTCATCTTGTGGCTGGTTTCGCGCTTATATGCTTTCAGCGCTTATCCAATCCCGACATAGCTACCCAGCGATGCTCCTGGCGGAACAACTGGTGCACCAGCGGTCAGTCCGACCCGGTCCTCTCGTACTAGGGTCAGATCCACGCAGATTTCTAACGCCCGCAGTAGATAGAGACCGAACTGTCTCACGACGTTCTGAACCCAGCTCGCGTGCCACTTTAATGGGCGAACAGCCCAACCCTTGGGACCTTCTCCAGCCCCAGGATGTGACGAGCCGACATCGAGGTGCCAAACCCCCCCGTCGATATGAGCTCTTGGGGGAGATCAGCCTGTTATCCCCGGCGTACCTTTTATCCTTTGAGCGATGGCCCTTCCATACGGAACCACCGGATCACTATGCTCTTGTTTCCAACCTGTTCGACCTGTATGTCTCACAGTCAAGCGCCCTTGTGCCATTGCACTCTACACACGATTGCCAACCGTATTGAGGGCACCTTTAGAAGCCTCCGTTACTCTTTTGGAGGCGACCACCCCAGTCAAACTACCCACCACGCACTGTTCCCTCTTGGAGGGTTAGGCCCCGGACAAGCAAAGGCTGGTATTTCAACAATGACTCCACCACACCTGGCGATGCAGCTTCAAAGTCTCCCAGCTATCCTACACATTGCTTGACCAAGGTCAATACGAAGCTATAGTAAAGGTGCACGGGGTCTTTTCGTCCCACTGCGGGTAACCGGCATCTTCACCGATACTACAATTTCACCGAGCTCATGGCCGAGACAGTGTCCAGATCGTTGCACCATTCGTGCAGGTCGGAACTTACCCGACAAGGAATTTCGCTACCTTAGGACCGTTATAGTTACGGCCGCCGTTTACTGGGGCTTCAATTCAATGCTTCTCCGAAGATGACATCTCCTCTTAACCTTCCAGCACCGGGCAGGTGTCAGGCCCTATACTTCATCTCTCGATTTAGCAGAGCCCTGTGTTTTTGATAAACAGTCGCCTGGACCTCTTCACTGCGGCCCTGACGTTTATAGTCAGGGCGACCCTTCTCCCGAAGTTACGGGTCTATTTTGCCTAGTTCCTTAGCCATGAATCTCTCGAGCGCCTTAGAATTCTCATCCCAACTACCTGTGTCGGTTTAGGGTACGGGCTGCTTCGCTTGCTTTTCTTGGAAGTCGATATGCTGGATTATCACCTTGGCCGTAGCCTCGGTGTACTATCGGGCAGTTACCTGTCCCTTCAACGTGCAATTCCGTCTGCACGCACCAACTCCTCGCCTCCGTCGCTTTTAATGCGAGCAGGTACAGAAATATTAATCTGTTGTCCATCCACTTCCCCCTTCGGGTCTGCGTTAGGTCCCGACTGACCCCCAGCTGATTAGCATAGCTGGGGAAACCTTAGTCTTTCGGCGTGTGGGTTTCTCGCCCACATTATCGTTACTTATGCCTACATTTTCGTTTGTAGCTCCTCCAGCATCCCTCGCAGGTACACCTTCAGCGGCACTACAATGCTCCCCTACCCCTCTATAAATAGAAGCCATAGCTTCGGTGGTGTGCTTATGCCCGATCATTATCCATGCGGAACCGCTCGACCAGTGAGCTGTTACGCACTCTTTAAATGAATGGCTGCTTCCAAGCCAACATCCTGGCTGTCAATGCAGTTCCACCGCGTTTTGTCAACTTAGCACACACTTTGGGACCTTAGCTGATGGTCCGGGTTCTTTCCCTCTCGGACATGGACCTTAGCACCCATGCCCTCACTGCGCAGAAACATTTTATAGCATTCGGAGTTTGTCAGGAATTGGTAGGCGGTGAAGCCCCCGCATCCAATCAGTAGCTCTACCTCTATAAAACTATCTACACGCTGCACCTAAATGCATTTCGGGGAGTACGAGCTATTTCCGAGCTTGATTGGCCTTTCACCCCTACCCACAGGTCATCCCAAGACTTTTCAACGTCAACGGGTTCGGTCCTCCACTATGTGTTACCACAGCTTCAACCTGCCCATGGGTAGATCGCACGGTTTCGCGTCTACTACTACTGACTATGGCGCCCTATTAAGACTCGCTTTCGCTACGGCTCCGTCCCTAAAGGACTTAACCTTGCCAGTAAAAGTAACTCGTAGGCTCATTATGCAAAAGGCACGCCGTCACCGCGCCGAGGCGCGGCTCCGACCGCTTGTAAGCGTATGGTTTCAGGATCTTTTTCACTCCGTTATTCACGGTTCTTTTCACCTTTCCCTCACGGTACTGGTTCACTATCGGTCTCTCAGGAGTATTTAGCCTTGGCGGATGGTCCCGCCGGATTCATACAGGGTTTCACGTGCCCCGCACTACTCAGGATACCACTATGGACGATGTTCTTTACCTATACGGGACTGTCACCCTCTATGGTTACCCTTTCCAAGGTATTCTAATTCATCGCACGTCCAATAACGTGGTCCTACAACCCCAATATTGCCGAAACAACATTGGTTTGGGCTAATCCGATTTCGCTCGCCGCTACTATCGGAATCACTTTTGTTTTCTCCTCCTCCGGCTACTTAGATGTTTCAGTTCACCGGGTTTGCTTCCCTTGCGGGATGACATATCTTCAATATGCCGGGTTGCCCCATTCGGATACCCGCGGATCAATTCGTGTGTGCCGATCCCCGCGGCTTTTCGCAGCTTATCACGTCCTTCTTCGCCTCTGAGAGCCTAGGCATTCCCCATACGCCCTTATTTAGCTTGTCGCTAAACCTTTTATATTCTTAAATTCTATTCGTACTACTTTACTTAAAAAATTCGTGTTTTCTCTTCAAAGTACATATACCTAAATATATATACCCTGTCCCAATATGTCAATGAACTTTGTCCGCTTTTGGCCCTTGGCCTCCGGCTGATGGATAAAGGCAAATAGCCGATAACCATTTTGGTGGAGAATATCGGAGTCGAACCGATGACCTCCTGCGTGCAAGGCAGGCGCTCTAGCCAGCTGAGCTAATCCCCCGTTTTCAGTCGTCGGTTATCAGTTAACAGTTATCAGTTAATCGATGACCTAACGCCAACTTGGGATACCCAACTCCTAAAATTTCCAATCTTTCAATTATATGAACGTATCGCCCTTCTTGGGGGCAAAATGTAGTCCCAGGCAGACTCGAACTGCCGACCTCTACATTATCAGTGTAGCGCTCTAACCAGCTGAGCTATGGGACTGTCCCTACCACTGTGGACCATAGGGCCCAAAATAGCATTTACTATATATTGTTATCATAAAGACAGTTTCTTGTTATTAAATCGAAAGGACGGGACCGGTCTATAGTTCTCGGTCGTCGACTCTCTAGAAAGGAGGTGTTCCAGCCGCACCTTCCGGTACGGCTACCTTGTTACGACTTAGCCCTAGTTACCGATCTTGCCCTAGGCCGCTCCTTACGGTGACGGACTTCAGGCACTCCCGGCTTCCATGGCTTGACGGGCGGTGTGTACAAGGCCCGGGAACGTATTCACCGGATCATGGCTGATATCCGATTACTAGCGATTCCAGCTTCACGGGGTCGAGTTGCAGACCCCGATCCGAACTGTGACCGGTTTTGTAGATTCGCTCTGCCTTGCGACATGGCTGCTCTCTGTACCGGCCATTGTAGCACGTGTGTGGCCCAGGACGTAAGGGCCGTGATGATTTGACGTCATCCCCACCTTCCTCACGGTTTGCACCGGCAGTCCCGTTAGAGTCCCCGACATGACTCGCTGGCAACTAACGGTAGGGGTTGCGCTCGTTATAGGACTTAACCTGACACCTCACGGCACGAGCTGACGACAACCATGCAGCACCTTGCAAATTGCCCGAAGGAAAATCTATCTCTAGACCTGTCAAAATGCATTTAAGCCCTGGTAAGGTTCCTCGCGTATCATCGAATTAAACCACATGCTCCACCGCTTGTGCGGGCCCCCGTCAATTCCTTTGAGTTTCATTCTTGCGAACGTACTCCCCAGGTGGGATACTTATCACTTTCGCTTGGCCGCCCAGGACTCAAGGTCCCGGACAGCTAGTATCCATCGTTTACGGCGTGGACTACCAGGGTATCTAATCCTGTTCGCTCCCCACGCTTTCGTCCATCAGCGTCAGTATATGGTTAGTGACCTGCCTTCGCAATCGGTGTTCTATGTAATATCTATGCATTTCACCGCTACACTACATATTCCAGCCACTTCACCATAACTCAAGACCACCAGTATCAAAGGCAATTCTACAGTTGAGCTGCAGACTTTCACCCCTGACTTAATGGCCCGCCTACGGACCCTTTAAACCCAATAATTCCGGATAACGCTCGGACCCTCCGTATTACCGCGGCTGCTGGCACGGAGTTAGCCGGTCCTTATTCTTACGGTACCGTCAGTCAACTACACGTAGCTGTTTTTCTTCCCGTATAAAAGCAGTTTACAACCCATAGGGCCGTCTTCCTGCACGCGGCATGGCTGGATCAGAGTCTCCTCCATTGTCCAATATTCCTCACTGCTGCCTCCCGTAGGAGTCTGGTCCGTGTCTCAGTACCAGTGTGGGGGATCCCCCTCTCAGGGCCCCTACCCATCGTAGTCATGGTAAGCCGTTACCTTACCATCTAACTAATGGGACGCATGGCCATCTTCCGCCGCCCGAAGGCTTTAACCATTATGCAATGCTGCAAAATGGTACTACGGGGCATTAATCCAAGTTTCCCTGGGCTATTCCCCTGCAAAAGGTAGGTTCCATACGCGGTGCGCACCCGTGCGCCGGTCGTCAGCGGAGTGCAAGCACTCCCTGTTACCCCTCGACTTGCATGTGTTAGGCCTGCCGCTAGCGTTCATCCTGAGCCAGGATCAAACTCTTCATCGTTGTCTTATTAATATATTCCGCCAACGACCAAGAACCTTCCCGGCCCCGTCTCTCGATTCAAATTCTTTATTATATATGGTACGGTCCTAAAACCGTCCCAAATACGCTGTCTTTACAATATTTCAATGAACTCCTGTCCCGCCCCCTTTTACAAGGACGACGCTCCCGAACTATACTCCCGGACAGTCTCTAAATCCTGTCCCTGTGTCTCAAAGCGGGTGCAAATATACAACCCTTTTCGACACTGCCAAATAAAAATGAAAAAAACTTTTTCCTTCCTTATTCCAGCCCTTAAAAGTATCTCAATGAACGTGGCCCGAAGACCTTTTTTTCCCAACGACCTTAATCGTTTCGGGCTGCAAATCTACAACCATTTTCCCTTTCAACAATACTTTTTTTAAAGGTTTTTAAAAAAATATTTTAGCAGGCTCCATAACCCCTTACTTCCTAAGAACTTAGAAAGTAAACAAATTTTAAAAAAGGGTATTAAATCTAATACATTCCAACAATATAAACAAGAATCCCCTACTTTTTATTTGCGTTAGGGTCATCCCGAAGGGTCGGGAGCATCCCCGAACGCGACAAGGGATATAAGTGTATGGCCTAAGCCTGTATCCTATATACAGGGTAACACCCTAAAAACATAACCATATATATTGTACGCATGATTCCAAGATACTATCTTTGTACCCTTATAGTCATATAAAGAAACATGATCAAAATTACCTTACCCGACGGAACCGTCAAGGAGTACAGCAAAGGCAGCACTCCTATGGATATCGCAAAAAGCATAAGTGAAGGCTTGGCGCGAAATGTTATTTCAGCCAAATTCAACGATACCATTGTAGAAACGGTGACGCCTTTGAATGAAGATGGTTCACTAACCTTATATACATGGAACGATGATGCAGGCAAAAAAGCCTTTTGGCATTCCTCGTCCCATATCGTGGCCCAAGCCCTGGAGGAATTGTTTCCAGGTGCCAAACTGACTATTGGACCAGCCATTGAGAACGGATTCTATTACGATGTTGATTTTGGGGAACATTCGGTTTCGGAAAAGGATTTTCCGGCCATTGAAAAAAGAGCCTTGGAAATTGCCCGTGGTAAGCACGATTTTAAAATGCGCCCGGTATCCAAAGCTGAAGCCTTGGAAAAATACAAATCACAAGGAAACGAGTTCAAGGTTGAACTTATCGAGAATCTCGAGGATGGCACCATTACCTTCTGTGACCATGATACCTTTACCGATCTTTGCCGTGGTGGACATATACCGAATACCGGAATTGTCAAGGCTATAAAAATATTGAGTGTCGCCGGTGCTTATTGGCGTGGCGATGAGAACAACAAGCAACTTACCAGGGTTTACGGGATTTCTTTCCCAAAACAAAAGGATCTTACAGCATATCTGAACCTTTTGGAGGAAGCAAAACAACGGGACCACAGAAAACTGGGCAAGGAATTGGAACTCTTCACGTTTTCACAAAAAGTGGGACAAGGGCTTCCTTTGTGGTTACCCAAAGGTGCCGCCCTTCGTGAACGCTTGGAGGCTTTTCTTAAAAAGGCCCAGAAAAAAGCGGGATACGAAATGGTTATCACGCCACATATCGGCCAAAAAGAACTTTATGTAACCTCTGGCCATTATGCCAAATACGGTGAGGATAGTTTTCAGCCCATACGCACCCCGAAGGAGGATGAAGAGTTTTTGCTAAAACCGATGAACTGTCCACATCATTGTGAAATATACAATGCCCGTCCTTTTAGTTACCGCGAATTACCCAAACGTTATGCCGAATTCGGTACCGTATATAGATATGAACAAAGTGGGGAACTTCATGGGCTGACCAGGGTCCGTGGTTTTACACAGGATGATGCCCATATTTTCTGTACCCCGGAACAATTGGATGAGGAATTCAAAAAGGTAATCGATCTTTCGCTCTATGTATTGAACACCTTAGGGTTTGACAACTACAAGGCGCAAGTCTCGGTAAGGGATTTGGATAACCCCGAAAAATATATTGGATCGGTCGAAAATTGGGAAAAAGCGGAAAATGCCATCATCAATGCCGCCAAGGAAAAAGGCTTGGATTATGTTATTGAAAGCGGTGAAGCCGCATTTTATGGTCCGAAACTTGACTTTATGGTTAAGGATGCCTTGGGAAGAAATTGGCAGTTGGGCACCATTCAAGTGGATTACAATTTACCGGAACGTTTTGACCTTACCTATAAAGGAAGTGACAATGAGCTACATAGACCGGTAATGATCCACCGAGCACCTTTTGGCAGCATGGAACGATTCATCGCCCTGTTACTGGAGCATACCGGAGGAAATTTCCCGTTATGGCTGATTCCAGAACAGGCAATTATCCTTCCAGTTAGCGAGAAACACGAAAAATATGCCGAAAAAGTTTTAAAATCCTTGGAAAATAACGAAATTCGCGCCCTCATTGATAATAGAAACGAGACTGTAGGCAAGAAAATACGGGAAGCTGAAATGAGTAAAACACCATTTATGCTAATCGTAGGTGAGAGCGAGGAAGAAAATAATACCATAGCGATCCGTAAACACGGAGGCGATGATTTAGGTTCTATTACGGTACAGGATTTCGTTGACTTGGTCACTAAGGAAATAAACAGTACCTTAAAGTCGTTTTAAAAAAAAAGTTTAATTAAAATTAGTTAGTCATAGCAATTCGAAAAAGATTTAGGCCCCAACCTAGAAGAGAGAATAAAAACCCTCACAAAATCAATGAGAGAATCATATCACCAAATGTACGTTTGGTGGGTGATAATATTGAAGTTGGTGTTTACACATTGCCCCAGGCAATGGCAAAAGCAGAGGAATTAGGTTTGGATTTGGTGGAAATTTCACCAAAAGCAGAACCTCCTGTTTGTAAAATCATAGATTACAAGAAGTTTCTCTATGAGCAAAAGAAACGGGAGAAAGCCATGAAAGCGAAAGCTTCCAAGGTTGTGGTAAAGGAAATCAGGTTTGGTCCGAATACGGATGACCATGATTACGAGTTCAAGAAG
Organism: Maribacter polysiphoniae; assembly: GCF_003148665.1. Lineage (GTDB taxonomy): Bacteria > Bacteroidota > Bacteroidia > Flavobacteriales > Flavobacteriaceae > Maribacter_A > Maribacter_A polysiphoniae. Next base: position 8,204 of record NZ_QGGQ01000002.1, read on the forward strand.
AAACATGCCGAAAAGTTCCTGAAAGACGGGGCTAAATTAAAGGCCTATGTTTTCTTCAAGGGACGTTCCATTGTTTACAAGGACCAAGGGGAAATATTGTTGTTAAAACTAGCCTCTGAACTTGAAGAGTTGGGCAAAGTGGAACAAATGCCCAAATTGGAAGGAAAGCGTATGACCATGTTCATAGCGCCAAAGACCAAGAAATAAGACAGACACGCTGGAATAATACCCAGCTTTACAAGATACTGTACCAAGCCCTTAAACGGGGCTTGTTCAGCATAAATAAGTGAGATTAACCTAAATAGGAAAAAATGCCTAAACAAAAAACAAAATCCAGTGCCAAGAAGCGATTTAAGCTAACAGGTACCGGTAAAATCAAAAGAAAGCACGCTTTTAAGAGCCACATTCTTACAAAGAAGTCGAAAAAGCGTAAACTAGCGTTGACACATTCTACTTTAGTACATGACCATGATGTTAACAGCATTAAAGAACAATTACGTTTAAAGTAATTGTCCTTTCGGTAATTAATCATTAACCCTGGAGATGGGCAAAATACAAGAACAAAACTAGCGTTCGAGTAAATTAAAAAGTGGCGATTATCGCCCGCCTACTACAAAAAACAATTAAAATTATGCCAAGATCAGTAAATGCAGTAGCTTCTAGAGCACGAAGAAAAAAAGTGATGAAGCAGGCCAAAGGTTACTTTGGAAGACGTAAAAACGTCTGGACAGTAGCCAAAAATGCGGTTGAAAAAGCAATGTTATATGCTTACAGAGACCGAAGAAACAAAAAAAGAACATTCCGAGCCCTTTGGATTACCCGTATCAATGCAGGGGCAAGATTACATGGAATGTCCTACTCACAATTCATGGGTAAGGTAAAAGCCAACAACATTGAGTTGAACCGTAAGGTTTTAGCCGATTTGGCCATGAACCACCCAGATGCCTTCAAGGCCATTGTAGACAAAGTAAAATAGATTTAAGAATATATCTCACTTAGGAAAATCCGACTTTAACGAGTCGGATTTTTTTGTGCTTAAATACCATAGGCGGTGAGTACTAGGTTCCTTCCGGAAGCATTGTTTCTATGCTCACATAAATAGATGCCTTGCCATGTACCCAAATTCAATCTTCCGTTGGTAATCGGAACCTGAACCGATGCACCCATTAACGATGCCTTAATATGTGCGGGCATATCGTCAGGGCCTTCGTACGTATGTATATAATAGGGAGCATCCTCAGGCACCATAACATTCATATGGCTCTCAAAATCTTCCCGTACCGTAGGGTCTACATTCTCATTTATGGTCAAACTCGCCGATGTATGTTGTATGAACACCTGTAAAATCCCTTTTTCAATTGTCCCTAACCCCAATAGCGCATGGGTTACTTCATTCGTAATAAGATGAAATCCCCTTGAAAAGGGACTCAGTCGTATTTCCTTTTGATAAAATTTCATAGTTTCCCATTAAAAGTTACTATTGTTAAGATAAACTTTATCGATAATATTCTTGTTATTTAACCTTAACAAATACCTTTGCAGCTTATATTTTTACAAATGAATCTATCCCAAATTAAAATGGTGGTTTCCGATATGGATGGCACCCTATTGAATTCCAACCATGAGGTCAGTGACCGTTTTTTTGAATTGTTCGATCAATTGCAAAAAAAAGGTATTCTTTTCGTGGCCGCCAGCGGACGTCAATACAATAGTATTGTCGATAAGTTGGATACCATTAAAAACGATATTGTCGTTGTGGCCGAAAATGGCGGTTATGTTAGGCGGAATGAAGAGGAGTTGCTCGCTACCCTGCTTCCTAAGGACAAGCAGAAAATCATCTTGGATATCCTGGATACCGTCGATAACATACACCCGGTGCTTTGTGGTAAACAAAATTCCTATTTAACAGGGAATTCCGATTCTTTTGCAGACCTATTGAAACAGTATTATTCGGCCTATGAAATCGTAGAGGACCTTTCCATGGTCGATGCTGAAATCCTGAAGATCGCCATTTACCATTTTGAGAGTTCGGAACAACATATATATCCTGCCGTACAACATTTGGAGGGTGATTTAAAGGTTAAGGTATCCGGTCCCAATTGGGTCGATATATCGAGTCCTGATGCAAACAAAGGATTTGCCTTGCAAAAGCTTCAGGAACTCTACAACATCAAACCTAGTGAAACCATGGTTTTCGGGGATTATAACAATGACCTGGAAATGCTTGCCTTGGCAGAATACAGTTTTGCCATGGCCAATGCACACCCCAACGTAAAGAAAGTTGCCCATTACGAAACGGAGAGCAACGACCATTTTGGCGTGGAACGTATTTTGGAGAAACTTATAAAGGCTTAAGGTTTTAGGTCTTTTGCTTCTTTTTTCGAGCTGCAGGAAAAAGCACATTGTTTAAAATAAGGCGATAGCCTGGGGATGTTGGATGCAACTCCAATTCCGTCTTCGGGTCCCCTACCCTATGTTGATAATCCTCCGGATCGTGTCCACCATAAAAAGTAAAGAAGCCTTTACCCTTTATTCCATGGATATAACGAGCCTCACCATTGAGTTTATTCTCCCCTAGGACCAATACGGTTGGTTTTATTTCCTTTCGATTGAATGCGGTAGTCTGTCCCATAAACCCTTTTACCAAAGCCGTATGGTTTTGGCAAAGCATGGTAGGCACTGGATCCCATTTCGCCGAAAAATCCATCAGGGTAAAATAATCCGATTCCTTGGGTACCCCTCCCCTTTTATTGGTCATATCAATGGATGAAAACTCATAACGCATGGGGTTTCGTTCCAAAGTGAAATCGGTGAAGGCAAACGTCTTCCCAAAATCCAATTTACTTTGGTAATTGGCATCGGAGGGGTCGTTGTCGAACATAGGCTCACAAATATCGACACCATCTGCTGCCAAAGCGATATCAAAACTATCCGTGGCCGAACACATGGCGAACATAAAGCCACCCCCTATGACATAGTTCCTGATTTTCAAGGCCACATCCCTTTTTTCCTCAGAGACCTTATCATACCCCAATTTGGCCGCTAAGGCCTCAGCCTCTTTTTTCCCATTAATATACCAAGGCGTGGCCCTATAGGCACCATAAAATTTACCATATTGACCGGTAAAATCCTCATGGTGTAAGTGTAACCAATCGTACAGGACCAGTTTATCATCCAACACTTCTTCATCATAAATCGTTACATAGGGTATCTCTGCATAGGTAAGCACCATGGTCACGGCGTCATCCCAGGGTTGGTTCGTTTTTGGGGAATATACCGCAATCTTGGGAGCCTTTTCAAGAATAACCGCTTCCTGATTTTGGGAAGGACTTCCAATACCATCCAAAATTCCTTGGGCCTGCCCATCAGATAGTATTTCAAAGGACACTCCACGAATTTGACATTCCCTACGAATGGCTTCCCCATCGGGAAGCAGGAAAGACCCTCCCCTATAATTCAACAGCCATTGGACCTTTTGTTGTTTGGTGAGTACCCAATAGGTAATTCCATATGCCTTTAGATGATTCTTTTGGGTATCCGCATCCATGGGAATAAGAATTGAGGACGCCGAAATACTCCAAGTAAAAAGTAGGAAGAAAAAAAATAAAACGCTTTTATGCATTGAATATCTTCTTTGAAAGATGTTTACCAAAGATAATGGAAAATAGAGTTGCCCTATTTGTTTTATGATATTTTGTGAAATACAACCAGAATACTACGGGAATTTCCATCCGTCAAACACACGCTTAGTACCCGTCGTAGGGATCCGCCTTGCTATTTAAAAAGGCACATCATTATCATTCGGATTAAAATCCTCGTTCATAGAACTACCGAAAGCCTCATTGGCATCGGGAAGATTTTTGGTGATAAAGGGATTCCCATCCTCCGCATTCATTTTCGATTGAAACTCGAAAGGCGAATCAAAATCATCCAAATTATCGAATTTACCAAGGTTACCGATAAACTTCAACCTAATGTTCTCCAAACCACCATTTCTGTGTTTGGCTACAATGAATTCTGCTTGACCCTGGGTGGGTGTACGTTCTTCATCATCCCATTCATCAATCTTATAATATTCAGGTCGATAAATAAAGGAAACGATATCCGCATCCTGCTCAATGGCCCCAGACTCCCGAAGATCCGATAGGATAGGACGTTTACTGCCCCCCCTTGTCTCTACGGCCCTGGACAGCTGGGATAAGGCAATGACGGGCACACTGAGTTCCTTGGCCAAGGCCTTGAGGTTCCTCGAAATCGTAGATATCTCCTGTTCACGGTTCCCACCTTTTTGACTCCCTCCTGCGGTCATCAATTGCAAATAATCGATAATGATCATTTTTATACCGTGCTGGGAAGACAATCGCCTTGCCTTTGCCCGAAGGTCAAAAATGGATAATGAAGGGGTATCATCGATAAACAACGGTGCTTTTTCGAGGGTCTTCACCTTAACATTAAGTTGTTCCCATTCGTGTTTTTCCAACTTTCCGGTACGCAACTTCTCGGATGACAGTCCGGTTTCCGATGAAATCAACCTCGTAATCAACTGTACGGAGGACATCTCCAGCGAAAAGAACGCCACGGGTACTCCAGAGTTCACCGCGATATTACGGGCCATGGAAAGCGTCAATGCGGTTTTACCCATCCCTGGACGTGCAGCCACAATAATCAAATCACTCGGCTGCCAACCGGAGGTAAGCTTATCGAGTTTATCAAAGCCCGAAGCAATACCACTCAATCCTTCCTTATTGGAAATTTCCTCAATCCTTTTCTTGGCCTGGATCACTAAATTTTGGGCCGTTTCGGCAGAGCGTTTCAAATTGCCTTGGGTGACATCGTATAGTTTGGATTCTGCCTCATCCAATAGGTCAAAAACATCCGTACCCTCATCATAGGCATCCTCAATGATCTCATTCGATATCTTAATCAGACTACGTTGGATATATTTTTGGAGTATGATACGGGCATGAAACTCGATATGGGCCGAAGAGGCCACTTTTTGGGTCAATTTTATAAGGTAAAAATCCCCTCCAACGGATTCCAGTTTACCATCCTTCTTCAATTGGGAAGAAACGGTTAATAAATCGACCGGTTCCGAGGTTTCAAACAATTTAAAAATGGCCTCATAGATAAAACGATGGGCATCCTTATAGAAAACATCGGGGTGTAAGATATCAATAACCTCATCAACCCCTTTTTTGTCAATCATCATAGCACCAAGCACAACCTCCTCTAAATCAACAGCTTGAGGTGGTATTTTACCCCTTTCCAGGTTGATAATAGTGGACTTGTCTATCTTATGGCCAATAAGTGGCTTGGGTTTTTCCATGAATGCGAAAATATGTAATTAACCTTAAGTTAACGTAGGTTTACGGTTTAACTATTTCAACGGTTCATTAACAATTTACCTGTTGATAAGTTACAAAAAGTGTTGATAACAGAAAAAAAAATGGAATAGGAAAGTATGTGATCGGACTACCTTGAACAAATACAAGGATTAGCCATTGAAAACACCCATATTCGCATATTTATCCATACGCAATTCGACCAATTTTTTTGGTGATAACTTTTGCAATTCCTCGTAATGGGTGGTTATTTTATTTTTGACGGTTTCAAAAGTCTTTTCCCGATTACTATGGGCGCCACCAACCGGTTCGCGCACAATCTCATCGATCAATTTCAACTTTTTCATATCCGGTGCCGTCAGCTTCAATGCCTCGGCTGCTTGTTCCTTGTATTCCCAACTTCTCCATAATATGGAAGAGCATGATTCCGGTGAGATTACAGAGTACCATGTATTTTCCAACATCAGTACACGATCACCCACACCTATGCCCAAAGCACCACCGGATGCACCTTCACCGATAATGGTTACGATGATCGGCACTTTCAATCGGGTCATTTCCATGATATTCCTGGCGATAGCCTCTCCCTGTCCGCGCTCTTCAGCCTCAATACCGGGATAAGCTCCTGGAGTATCTATAAAACAAACCACGGGAATACCGAATTTCTCGGCAGATTTCATTAGACGTAATGCCTTTCGATACCCTTCAGGGTTCGCCATACCAAAATTTCGATACTGTCGGGTTTTGGTATTATATCCTTTCTGTTGCCCAATGAACATGAAACTCTGATCTCCGATTTTACCCAAACCACCGATCATCGCCTTATCATCCCTTACGGTACGATCCCCGTGAAGTTCCAAAAAGGTATCACCACAGATGGCATTTATATAATCCAACGTATAAGGTCTATTGGGATGTCTGGAAAGTTGTACCCTTTGCCATGCCGTAAGGTTTTTATAGATATCCTTACGCATGGTGATCAACTTTTTCTCGATCTGTTTGCAGGTTTCACTAACGTCTACATCACTCTCCTCCCCGATGACCATACACTTATCCAACTGGTCCTCAAGTTCTTTAATGGGAAGTTCAAAATCCAAATATTCCATGTGCTGATCAGGTTTTGTTAGTTTGAATGGCAAATATAAAATAATCTAAGGGAACCCTGTGGCTCAGCCATTTTTTTTAACGTCGATTTGTTTCATTACGCCATTGGCAATGACCGTAAGAATAATGATCAATGCCCCGAAATAGAACTCTGGCTTCATTTTCTCATCATCACCTAAAATAAAAAAGGCCAGGATGATACCATAAACAGGTTCTAGGTTTACCGTCAACACCACCGTATATGGTGTAATGTACCGCATCACCTTAACCGAAGCGATATAGGCATATGCCGTACATATGGAAGCAAGTATCCCTATAAATATCCAATCCGCGGGCGACAATGTAAAGAACCCTATTGTAAAATCCCCCCTAAAAATCATAAAAACGGTTAAAAACAAGACACCGCTACCCAATTCATAAAACGAAATGACCGATGGTTTCTGATACGTGATCAATCGGCCATTGATCAATGTAAACACAACGGAGAGAAAAGCGGAAATCAATGCGAGGACAATTCCATACAGGTAATCGGTTTCTACCTGAAAAATAATATACAGCCCCATGATCACGATCAAACCGAACACGATTTCATATATGACCACCTTCCTACCATACCAAATGGGTTCCAGAATCGCGGTAAAAAATGCCGCGGTCGACATGGTTGCCAGGGTTACCGAAACATTGGACACTTTGATCGCCATAAAGAAAGTAACCCAATGGAGGGCGATGGTTATACCGCCAACAACCATCCATAGCAACCCTTTCCTCGAAACGTCAAGGGAAAGTTTCTTATACTTAATATAAAAAAAGATGAGCGTTGTTGCCAGCACCATTCGATACCAAACCAAGGGAAGTGCATCAATGGTTATCAACTTGCCAAGAACCGCTGTAAATCCCCAGATAAATACGATTAAATGAAGAAGTAAGTAATTTTTTAGTTTAACGCTTGGCATTTTGCAACAGGTAAAACGCTAATATGCCAAAAACAATATTCGGGATGACCACAGCCATTAAGGGTGAGAAACCAGCCTGTTCGGCCAGGGTACCAAAGACTTTGTCAAAAAAGATATAGATAAAGGCAACGCCTATACCGAAAGCCAGGTTAACGCCCATACCCCCACGTCGTTTTACGGAAGAAACCGCGACCGCAATGATGGTCAGTATGAATGCCGTCAAAGGCAAGGCCCATCTTCTGTACTTTACAAGCACGTAATTATTGATGTTGGAAGCCCCTTTTCGTCTTTGGTCCTTTATAAATTTATTAAGTTCAAACAGGTTCTTGGTTTCCGCGATATAGGACACTGGGGTCAAGTCATCTATCTTAAAGGCGAACAAGGTATCCAACCTATTCTTGGTCTGAATAATGGCCGAATCCCCTACCATGGTGCGCTTTGTGTATTTGATCAAGCGATAAATACTGTCTTTTTCTACCCATCGGATACTATTGGCCGAAATTTTGAAATCCAATGTGTTATCGTCATTAAAACGTTCAAAGGTGAATTTGTTGGCATTCTGTCTTGCAGGATCGAAACTACTTACGTAGAGAAAATCATTTTCATTCAGCTGATTGAATATATTACTGGTAATCCGGTCCTTCTTCCCTTTTTTCAAATATTTGTATTTGAACTCATTGTACCCTTTACTGGCATTGGGAACAATGAACATGGCCATAACCAACATGGTCACCGCTATGATTGAAGCACCTATCAAATAGGGTCTTAAAAAGCGACCATAGGACACCCCTGAACTCAATATGGCCACGATTTCCGTATTACTGGCCAGCTTGGAGGTAAAAAATATAATCGACAAAAACAGGAATATGGGAAAGAGGAGACTACCGATATAAATGGTGAAATTCAAATAGTAGATGATGATTTCATTGGTAGGGGCATCATTATCGATCATCTTACCGATTTGCTCGGCAAGGTTCGCCATAATACCTATAGGGATAAAAAGCAACAACATCACTGCAAAAGTGAGCAAATACCGCTTGAGTATGTATTTGTCTATAATGCTCAACACTATAATCTTTTATCCATTTGTTTGACCATGATATTCTTCCATGATGTGAAATCACCGGCTAAAATATGCTTTCTTGCCTCACGGACCAACCAAAGGTAAAATCCGAGATTGTGTATGGTTGCAATTTGCTTGCCCAAATATTCATTGGCGGCGAACAAATGTCGTAAATAGGCTTTTGAATATTCCTTATCCACAAAGGTAGTACCCATTTCGTCTATGGGCGAAAAATCATCCTCCCATTTTTTATTCTTGATGTTTATTGTACCATGGGCCGTAAAAAGCATCCCGTTCCTAGCATTTCGCGTAGGCATCACACAATCGAACATATCGATACCGAGTGCAATATTCTCCAAAATATTAATCGGGGTGCCTACACCCATCAAATACCTGGGTTTATCTTTTGGCAATATATCGCATACGACTTCGGTCATGGCATACATTTCCTCTGCCGGTTCACCCACGGAGAGACCTCCAATGGCATTCCCTTCGGCCCCCGCATTGGCTATATATTCTGCCGACTGTATTCGGAGGTCCTTATAGGTGGACCCTTGAACAATTGGAAAAAACGACTGCGAAAAGTCATAGGTAAACGGGGTTTTATCCAAATGTGCCATACACCGATCCAACCATCGATGCGTCATATGCATCGATCGCTTGGCGTAATTGTATTCACAAGGATAAGGTGTACATTCATCAAAGGCCATAATAATATCGGCTCCGATGACCCGCTGGATCTCCATCACCTTCTCTGGGGTGAACATGTGCATAGAACCATCGATATGCGATTTGAACTTTACCCCTTCTTCCTTGATCTTTCTATTTGCCGATAGGGAATATACCTGATAACCACCGCTATCGGTCAAAATATTCCGGTCCCAACCCATAAACTTATGTAATCCCCCCGCTTGTTGAAGAATCTGGGTTTTAGGACGTAGGAACAAATGATAGGTATTCCCTAAAATAATATCAGGGTTTATCTCTTCCTTTAGTTCCCGCTGATGTACCCCTTTAACCGAGGCCACCGTACCTACTGGCATAAAAATAGGGGTTTCGATAACCCCATGATCCGTAACCATTTTACCGGCACGTGCCTTGCTTTGAGCGTCTGTATGTTCTAATGTAAATTGCACTTTCTTGTTTAAAGTGGCAAATATAATCATCTACCCATGATAAAGTCCTTAACGAAAAAATAAAGTTTCCCATTTGGGGTAGATTGGAAAAGTCCAAGGCGCCATAAAAACAACGACAAGGGTTATCAGCCCTTTGATTTTTGTGACAAATATTTTTAAAATGATCGGCTGTATTGTAACAATAAAGAAAAATCTTCATCGTTCTTTGAGTAATAGGTAACATAACGAATGGTATCACTTTTGATATCAAAAAACGAACCTGAAAAGGCTCAGGTAAAAAACAAACACATTATGAAGAAAACAATTCTATTGGCAGTTTTTGCTTTGGCTAGCATCACTGCATTTGCCCAAAGCGGTTCCGGATTCGGCATAAAGGCCGGACTTAACTACAACAAGAACGGTGATTTGATACGTTCTGCCACCGATGCCGGAGAAAACATCATAGAAGGCTCTGATGGTAAGGTTGGCTACCATGTTGGTGTATTTGGAAAGTTGGATTTCCCAAAAATCTATTTGAGACCCGAATTGATCTACACCAAAACAAAAAGTAGTTATGAACTGGATGGCAATTCCAATGACTACGACATCGCAAAATTAGACCTTCCCGTACTCATAGGGTATAAAATCATTGGCCCTTTGCACATCTTCGCAGGTCCTGCCTTCCAATATACCTTGAGCAATGACCTCGGGGATTTAAAAGTTGAGGATGTAAAAGATGATTTTACCGTCGGACTCCATCTTGGTGCCGGGGTGAACTTAGGAAAAATCGGATTGGATGTACGCTACGAACGTGGCTTCTCTGAAAATGAAGCCAACTTCATCGGAAATAACGTTACCGATATTTCAGGAAGGGTTGATTCACGACCTTCCCAAATCATCTTTGGCCTATCGTTAAATCTTTAAAAGAAACCTTTTAAGCAAAAAAAAGCCCTGACGGTTTGTTCCGTCAGGGCTTTTTTTATTGTCTTTATGACTACGTTCTAATTATCTGGATCCAAATAATCCGGCGTACCATCCTTGTCCGTATCAGGATATGGATATATAATATTCCCTTCATCATCTTCTATTTCGGTTGATGTGGCAATACCGTCCCCATCATCATCCGCGTCTATATAATTAGGAAATCCATCACCATCGGTATCATCGTTGCTTACATCGTTATCCCCATTCAAATCCTCAGCACTCGATGGAATACCATCGAGATCATAATCGGTATCCTCAACCCTCAATACATTGATTTTAAAAACGATTGGCGCATAGGACTCACCCCCTACACTACCTGAAAAATAGGCTAATCCGGAAGGAATGAACAACATCCCCACTCCAGAATCAAGTACCTCAAAAGTACCGTCCTCATTTTCCACAACATCGCCTCCTGACTTAAATAACGATAACCCTTTCCTGAAACCGGATTTTGTACTTATCAATTCCAACCAAACAGGTGCTCCTATTTTACTGTCAAAAACACTCCCATCGAGCAGTGAGCCCTCATAATTCAGATACAAGGAATCAGACACTGTTGGCGAAACACCTACACCTTCCCTCGCTGTTAAATAGTATAAGGTGTGTTCAATATCCTCCTCCTCAGTGGATGCACTAACATCATCAGAAGACACCTTGAATTTAATGGATTCGACCTGATCGATCAATGGGGTTTTATCTGCATTGTCACCGGCTAGGGTATCTACCACTATGGAATAATCAAACCCTTCAGGTTTTGCCATAAATTCCTCGTAATTGTAGAAATGGGTCTCCAAGTATTCCCGTATTTCGGCATCGTTTTCAGCTTGGACCTCACTTAAGGTCCTGGTTACGACATCCACAGTCTCATCACCATCATCATCTTTCTTACATGACCACGCAAGGAATACCACTAAAAGTACTATAATACTATTTTTCATCTTCAACTATTAGCAATTTAAGCTCGCAAGATACAATTTTATGTATTTTTGTGGAGCTCCTTAACAAAGAATTTTGATAGACGATGCGTATTGACAAATACTTATGGCACACCCGATATTTCAAAACACGGAATATTGCCTCTACCGCCTGCAAAAAGGGACAGGTTAAAGTAAATGGGCAAGTAGTCAAACCTTCTAGGGAGGTTTACCCCACTGATGAAATCATAGTCCGTAAGAACCAGATAAACCTTCAATTCACGATTTTAGATATTCCCGCAAACCGGGTTGGGGCAAAATTGGTGGATATTTACAGAAAGGACACCACGCCGAAGGAAGCCTATGGAAATGAGGAGCTTTTGAAGTATTCGAAAGCCTACTACCGCAAAAAAGGGACAGGCAGACCTACCAAAAAAGACCGTAGGGAAATTGATGACTATCTCGATGATGAATCTGAATAAAGCGTATTGGGACAAGAAGTACGCCCTCAATAAAACGGTTTGGGACATCGGTTATATTTCGCCCCCGCTTCGAGCCTATATCGATCAATTAACGGATAAGGAAATTAAGATACTGATTCCAGGTGCAGGAAACGGATATGAGGTAGATTACCTTTTCTACAAGGGATTCACGAATATCCATGTCATCGATATTGCCTCCCAACCCTTGGAAAACCTAAAAGCGAGAATTCCCTCCTTCCCTGATGGGCAGTTGATCCAAAAGGACTTTTTTGAGCTTGAAAACCACAGATTCGACTTGATCCTGGAGCAAACCTTTTTTTGTTCCCTGGAACCCTCGTATCGAAAAGCCTATGCCATGAAAATGCATGGACTCCTTAATGAAAAGGGAAAATTGGTCGGTCTGCTGTTTGACCGGACTTTTAAAGATGGAGGTCCACCCTTTGGAGGGAATGAAGGGGAATATCGGCGTCTCTTTAACCCATATCTCTCAATCAAGGTACTGGAGCGGGCATATAATTCAATCAAACCAAGAAAAGGTAACGAACTGTTCTTTATCTTTGAAAAGTAAATCGAATACCATGGAGAACCAAATATTGTCCCACCAAAAGATACAGCACAAAGTACGTAGGATTGCCTATCAAATACTTGAGGCGAACGTTACGGAAAAGGAAATCATACTTGCTGGTATTGAAGGTGGCGGATTGAAATTTGCAAAAAAAATACAAAATGTACTTCGCAGTATTACGGATGCTGAAATTATCCTCTGCAAAGTTTCGATGAACAAAAGAAATCCTTTGGAGAGTGAGGTAAAAACCTCAATCCCGGCAGCGGATTATAAAAACAAGTCCGTTGTTTTGGTCGATGATGTACTCAATTCGGGCACAACCTTGATCTATGGGGTACACCATTTCTTGAGAACCCCCTTAAAGCAATTGAAAACTGCCGTATTGGTGAATCGCAACCATAAAAAATATCCCGTAAAGGCAGATTACAAAGGCATCTCCCTATCAACCTCCTTGCAAGAACATGTCCATGTCCAATTCAAAGCGAAGGACGATATGGTTTACTTAGACTAGTAGCGCTTCGATTTCGGCTACGATAGCTTCCACACTTTTCCCATCCGTTTGGATGGCATGTTCTGCCATGGAATAGAAAAAACTACGTTCAAAAAGGTGTTTCCCGATAAATTCGGGTAATTCCCCATCCGGAATATTGGCGATCAACGGCCTGTGAGCCTTCTCAGGGGCCAATCTTTCAATAAGTCCAGGAATGGTAACCTTCAAGTAAAAAACATTGGGAGTGGCCTCGAGAATAGCTTCCATATTATTCCCATAGCAAGGCGTACCACCCCCAGTTGAGAGAATGAAGTGATCCGTGCCATTTAAAATCTGTTTCAGGTGTTCATTTTCTTTTTTCCTAAAATAAATCTCCCCCTTACTTTCAAATAGCTGGGGAATTCCCATCCCTTCCTTGGCCTCTATATGATCATCCAAATCCAAAAACTTAATATTCAACCGATTGGCAAGGATTCTACCAATCGTCGACTTTCCACTTCCCATATATCCGACCAAAACTATTTTCACGATTTTAATTTATTTAAAATTGAACCAATTGCAATTGATTTCAAAGAAAATCAAAATTTATTTAAAATAGGCTTGCTAAATAAATTAATGATCTTATATTTGCAGCCGCTAAGGAAGAAACTTCTAAAGCATTTAAATGACATTTTGACCTGGTAGCTCAGTTGGTAGAGCATCTCCCTTTTAAGGAGAGGGTCCTGGGTTCGAGCCCCAGCCAGGTCACTGAATCGGATATCATCCGAGACCAAAACCCTGCTAATTTTATGATTGGCAGGGTTTTATGTTTTTTAGGTAGTCATATGAATTGGTTTGATTTGGTTTTAAAAGTTCACAAATCGTCAACATAACAGATCATGATCCATAATCCTGTTTATACAAAAACCTTCATCAACCGGTAAAGGAAGGTTCCTACATTTTATTTGGGGTTAGATTAAATTGGGTCGTTACGACTTCTGGCGGCATGATCTTTAACGAGTACACGGATAATATCAATGCCGATCGTTTTCTTGCAAAGTATTATCTGTTTTCAATGCATACACAACTTTTGGGACCCATCCAGTCATATGTTGCAAAACAAGTGGATTTGATTCCCTTCGAATTAATATTTACTCCCCGAACGGCACCTTAAAGGCCTTCCATTATGCATGGATTGAATGATACTACCAAAGTGTCAATACTTTTTTAAAAAAAATGATTCAGTCCCTGATTTTTTCTGCGAAAAAATAGAATAAATAGGTAAATTAGAAGTTAATATAGTATATCAAACCCAAACAGTAATTTAAGCCTGATGAATGCAAAGAATGTCCAATGGTCGGAAAATGTTGTGCTTGATGCCGTGTTAATCAATGAATCCAACAAACTAAGGAATTTAGTAATGTTAATCTGTTGTGAGTGGACAACAAAACTTTTTCACTTTTTGAAAGTCTGCTACAGGATAATAATGAACTTCCGGATTTGATTCATGTAAAATAGGATTCCAAACCATAAGCGGAATATTTTTTATGTTCCGATCCTATCATCGACTTCACCGGAATCCGAAATACAAGGCCTTTCTATGGGATACACTTGGTACTATAATATCAAACCTTCAAACCCTAAGATTTTTGGAGGCATATCGATGAATTGAATCGTATTGGTTTATCCTTGTTGGTTGGCCTTTTACCAGAATAAGTATTTTTTCTTATTGAATATCAATTGCAGGATGACATTTCTATTGAAGGAGTTTTATTGTAGTGGGAAATACCATGGTATGATTGATAGCCAGACAAATACCAACTATCCCAATCGCCCACTCCAATAAATACTTCATCATATTGTCCCCTTTTAATCCCCCACTGTAATGTTTAGAAATCGTGTTGAATTCCTACCCTCCTTTGAATTTTTCGAAATTCCTCGGAGTGCCTATAAAGATATATATCATTTAGCCTCGTATATATTTGATTCCCCTTCCGCCAAAATTGAAATTTTAAAGTTGCCCAATATTTTAGGGACCTCTTTGAATTTTGAATTTTCCGGTTCCAAAACAGAGGAACGAATCTTGGATCACCTTGGCAATACGCCAAATACAGTACTGGAGTTACATGATATTCCAAATGGTTTTGATTTGGACAAACAAGTTAAAGCCCATAAACCAAAGGTCCCGGAATATATGATCGTTGCTCCCTTACAGGATGCCAAAGGCGAAATCCTAGGGATTTTATGCATGCACGACAACAAAACCATTTCTGTTGACAATCGGCAAAAACAGGCGTTTAAGGTACTGGCCAATCAAACGGTTTCCCTAATCACACTTTATCAAGAGGAAAAACGCCCCCTAATGGCCCAAACATTGGTTGATAATAAAAATATCACCTTGGGAAATTTCATGGAGGCCAATGACTCTGCAAATTGGCGGTTTGATACTGCCAAGGGACATTTATGGTTTAACCCCCTATTTTTTGAAATGCTTGGTTATACCCCTGAAGAACTTAAATTAGAATCCGTTGACAGTTGGATTGATATGGTTTACTTTTTTGATCAAGATAGATTTAAGGATACCTGGCAAAAATGGAACAACAATGAATTATTGAACAATGAATTGGAATGCAGAATGGTCCACCGTTCCGGGGACATTGTTTTTGTTACCATCGAAATCAATAATTCAAAAATCAACGATGCTGGAAAACCCATTTTATTGGAAGGGGAAATACAGGACGTCTCGACCCAAAAAAAAGTTTGGGAACAAATTGAACTTATAAACCCAAAGTATACATCCGTAATCCAAGCCGGATACAATTGGATGGCAATTGTCGACTCAGATGGAACCTACACCTACGTCAATAAGACCTTGGAATCAGCCTTGGGCTATTCCTCTGAAGAATTGATCGACCAATGTATTTTTAATCTTGTCCATGAAGATGAAAGAAAGAGGGTTATCAATTATTTTTCCAAATTTCTTAACAATGAACCCTTTATCTCCAAGCCATTTCGATACCAACACAAAAATGGGACATGGAAATGGATTGAAATACTGTGTGCCAATTTAATGGAAGATCCCATGATTCAAGGTGTTGTCATCAATGCCAGGGATATTACCAAAAGAGTGATGGAAAACAAGGAAATAAAAGCTTCGGAGGAAAAGCACCGTTTACTTTTCAATGCCTCCCCGTATCCCAAATATTTTCTTGAATTGGATAGTTTACGTATCCTGGATGTCAACAATGCCATGATACAATTTTATGGATACACCAAAGAGGAGTTGCTCAACATGAATGCCACCGATCTACGGCCCAAGGAAGAAATCAACAAACTCCTGATCAGCCTGGAAAATTACCGAATCCCAAAGGAAATCTTTAAATCCGGGGTATTTGTGCATAAAAAGAAAAACGGGGAATTGGTGGAAATGGATATCGTGGGACAGCATATATATATTGACGGAAGTCAATGTATCCTAGTTACCTGCAACGACGTGACCGAAAACCGTACAAACCAGATTGCCATTGAAAAGCAAAATAAAAAATTGAGGGAGATTGCTTGGATGCAATCCCATATCGTAAGGGCCCCTTTAGCCCGAATGATGGGAATCATCGAATTATTCTATGGGAATTTAGTTGACGAGAATGAAAAAATAGAGATGCTTGACCATGTTTATTCCTCTGCTTTGGAATTGGATACCATAATCAAGGATATCGTCCTAAAATCCCAGTCCATTATCTCAAAAGAAAATTCTTGAGATTATTCCTTTCGAGCCATGTTAAACCGTCAAGATTTTTCAATATTCATTTTTTTTAATACGTGCTAATGGTTAGTATACAAATTTGTAACCGACAGCACGGTTCTTTCCTATGGGTTTACACGATAAATGAAGCGGGCTATATCCCATGAATGCATTACTGAGTCGGATCGTATTTTTATACATTGTTAGTGTTTCGCGCTTTATTATTCTGTGAACTTTTATCCTATTGATCAGTCATGCTTTTGTCAAATCTTTCATTTGGCAAACCAATACAACCTCTTAGGAATCCATGAATAATGGCAATGGGCAAACACAAAATACCTGCGATAAGCATTCCCAATTCATAAATCAATGTGCTGTCTTTGTATGGTTTTCCGTGAAGTCTTGAAAGAAATGCACTAAAGGGGATTCCGTACATGTTTCCTGTAATCATCATTTGGGCTGCTGACAGAATAATACGTGCTTTCTTTTTTCCATATTCTTTTACTATGGAATCGTAGGCATATTTCTTTGGAAAGCCTCTTGAATCGGCAAAGTACTGGGCAAACATTATAGCCTTTGCCTCTTCTGGCTTGGTAAAATCACTTCCTCCACTCAAAAAGCTGTTTATTTCATCATTACCCATGCCTTGTCGCAGCGCCATTTTAGCATGTCCGTATGAGCAAATTGCACAACCGTTTACCTCGGTAACCGCCAGTTGTATACGTTTCACGAAATTTTTGTCAACCAATTTGCTTTTTTTATTCCCAATTAGCTTTGATATGGCTCTAGGGGTAAAAACAACAGCAAGATACATTTCCCGTAAACTGAACCTTCGTTTAAATTCCTCCCTTTGGATTACTGATTCCGTTAAGCTTAGATTCTTATTCATATGTTTATTTTTTTCGAATAGTCCAACAAGGGGACAAAGATGGTTTCAATCCAAATAAGGCTAGAATCAATTATTCTTATATATTTTTGGCCGATGTATTAATAAGGTTCAGCAGTACCCCAATAGTTGAAACTCATAGGTTTCCATTCAGAGATATACATTTTTTCCAAATTATTGATTTTAAACCCATTATCCTCAATAATGAATGGGATATCCCTATTCAAATTACACCCGCCACCAATATTTCTCCATAGCGGATTAATCAAATTCTGCCATTTCTGAATGACTTTGTCAGGAGCTTTCCCATGTTCACAAAATATCAATTTACCATTCGGTTTCAAAACTCTTCGCACTTCTGAAAGGGCTTTATTCGTATCAGAAATTGTACAAAGGGCATAGGTAATAACAACTGTATCAAATTTGTTGTCTTCTTCAGGTATGTTTTCAGCAAATGCCTGTGTAAAGGCAAACTCAAATGGCAGGTTTTTCGTATCAATGATGTTCTTGACCCATAATTCCTTTGAAGGGTCAATGGCTGTTAGATGCTTGACATTTTCGCTATTATATATGGGCAAGTTCAATCCTGATCCAATTCCAATTTCCAAAACGTTCCCGGAAGCCAATGGAATTACTTTCATTCGTTGAAGCATACTGGAACTTTGTTTACACGCCAAGTCAATTACCGTCGGAAGAATGTACTTGTTGTATAGTCCCATATTTGTTTTTATTTAATGACTTCCAAAGCCACTGTCCCAAGCAGATCTATTCTGTTTTACAATATCCATTTTTTTGTCGTGATGTGCCTAAGTCCATAATCGTTCCATTGAACTTTTATAAAGATAATAACAAACTATGGACTGTTTGAAAAAAAGGGAAGGCCACATCTAAAATAAAAAAAGAAAGGGGTGTTTGTGTTTCCAATATTTTATATATTTGCCTCCATATTTCATATGTATAAAAACACATATGTTAAAACAGAAAGATTGATGGATGAACATATTAATATATTCAAAGCCCTTTCGGATGCAACTAGATTAAAAATAATTTGGCTGCTAACCAACATCGATGAAAAGATCTGTGTTTCGGAAATTGTAGAGGTTTTGGACGAGTATCAGTATAATGTATCGCGCCATTTAAAAATATTAAAACACGCTAAGTTGGTAGAAGAGGTAAAAGAAGGAAAGTGGGTATATTACTATTTAACACCGATTAAAAACGAATTCCGACAATTGATTCAGGAAGCCATTAAAACAATTCCCGAATCACAGATGAATAATGAGATACAGAAGTGTAAAAGATTATTGGCAGAACGCCATAAGTAAAAATCATATTTCACAAGACTTTAAATAAAGAAAAAAATCAAGCATCTGCTTTTTTTTATAAAAACATATGTGCTTTGGCGCATATATTATACCTATTTAAATAAACATCATGAACGAAAAATTGAATTTAGCATTAGACGAATTTATTCACGTAGGCGTAGTATTGGTATTCATAATTGCCCTTGTCTCCATAATCACCGGTCTCATAAGGGCTTTTATACCTCAGGAAAAACTTCAAAAACGGTTATCAAAAACGGGGAAATACAGTGGTTTAATGGGGGCGTTACTAGGAATCCCCACCCCTTTCTGCAGTGCTTCCATGGTTCCCGTATCCATGGGGATGATAGAAATGGGAGCGCCTTTCGCTATGGTGTTCTCCTTTTTGCTTTCTGCCCCATTGGCCAATTTTGTTGTCGTTGGTTTTATTTTCGGTGTTTTCGGATGGAAAGTGGCATTGGTTTATTTCCTGATTGTTTTTATTGGCTCCGTTTTTTTTGGTAGCATTGCCGGAACGACATCCCTTAAACATAGTGTAAAACGAATTGATCTAAAGTCCAAAACAGCTACGAGTACTTGTGCTCCCCAACCGGCTGTCAGTTGTGGCACCGTTTCAAATAATACAGTAGCATCCTGTGCAACAGTCCAAAACCCGTGTGCAGATACACAATCGCCCTCTACAGGCTTATGTGCACAAACGCGTGCATCCCATCCAAAACTTACAGAAGCTTTTAATTTTGGCTGGGCCTTGTTTAAGCGCATATTCCCCTATGTTCTCCTTGGTGCGGTGATCAGTGCGATTTCTGCCGTATTTGTTCCTGATGCATGGGTTGAAAAATACCTTGGAAATGATAGTCCACTTGCCATCCCTATAGCCGCAACCATTGGTGTCCCTTTGTATTTACGCATCGAAATGGCTATCCCTATACTAAAAGCACTCATTGTCAAGGGGATGAGTATGGGTGCGGCCATGGCTTTGATTATTGGGGGAACGGGAGCGAGTTTACCAGAGATAGCCATTATTTCCTCCATGTTAAAACCCAAGGCCATAATTGCCTTTGTATGTTCCGTTATGACTATGGCAATCGTCGGTGGTTTTATCTTTTACTTTTTCTTTTAAAAACAAATTGTATGCAATCCCTCTCTAATTTTTTTAAATCCCTTATCAAAGCTTGTCCGTATTCCTTTATTGGAAAAAAATGTGTTGATGTTGTCAAGGGCAAACCAAGTACCCATAAGAAATCAAAAAACAAAGCACAATTGTTTAAAGCAGGCATAAAAACAGGGCGTAACATTTCACTGGTTGGCGTGTTTTGCCCCTTTCTTTGGTATGCCATATTATCGGGAGCCAGTAAGGATTTTATACTATTGAATTTAATACATTCGGGAATCATTGTTGTTATAGGGCTTATAGTGCTAGGTATTAATTACCTGGCATTATATTCCTATACAAAATCATAAGAGCGCATCAATATCAAAAAACAAATGACCTCAATACTCCATTTGGTTTAAAACCTCCTTTAAAAGGTTTGCTGAATGTTTCAGTTGTTCTTGCTCTTTATCATTAAGTTTTAATTTCAAGACATGATTGACGCCTTCAGCATTTAAAACAGCCGGTAATCCTATGTAAACATCCTTCTCAATATCATAAATACCATCGTTATAGACGGATATCGGAAGAATTCTATTTTCATCATTCAAAATTGAAGAGGTAATGCTTACCAATGTCATACCTATGCCGTAGTACGTGGCCTTTTTACGTTTAATTATCTCATAGGCGGCATTCTTGACCGAATCATGTATTTCTTCCAAATCCTTGAAGTCGATGCCTTCCAAGGATTCGATCATGTCTACAAGGGGTTTTGCCCCGACATAGGCTTGGGACCAACAGACAAATTCAGAATCGCCATGCTCTCCCATGATGTAGGCATGAATGTTCTTCACTGAAATATTGACTTTTTTCGCAATCTCAAATCGAAGCCTTGCGGTATCTAGGGAGGTGCCACTACCGATTACCCTTGATGAAGGAAGTCCAGAAGTCTTCCAGGCTACATAGGTCAGGATATCTACAGGGTTTGATGCCACCAGTAGAATTCCCCCAAAATCATTTTTCATGATTTGACCGACAACAATTTTCATGATTGCGGCATTTCTATTCAAAAGATCTATTCTTGTTTCCCCTTCTTTTTGTGAAACCCCAGCGGTAATAACCACAATATCGGCATCTGTACAATCGCTGTATCCACCAGCATAAATCTTCATTTTTCTTGGGGCATAGGACAAACCATGGTTTAAGTCCATAGCTTCCCCTTCCGCTCGTTCCTTATCGATGTCAATCAACACCAATTCTTTTACGGTTCCTTGGTTGAACAATGAATAGGCGTAACTCATACCTACCATTCCGGTACCGATGATTACCACCTTACTTTTTGTTTTGGAATTGTCATTCGTATCCATTTTCTTCTATTTAAATCAGAAATACAATTGAAATTTTAGATACCACAAAGTTAGGGTACAGGGTACGGATGACGCTCTTCTATTCATTAATGTTTCCTTAAAAATAAAGATCCCCGAATTTTTGAATTGGGTGGTCTTTTAGGATACCCACAAAACTTATGAAGGTTCTTATAGTTTCGATGAAAAACGTGGGAAGATTGTTTTTTGGATTCTAAATTTGAACATTACAGTACTGGACTAAGGCTTTTTATAGGAGGTGTTGTGTACTGCCTTTTTTAATTCACCCGGTTCAACATGAATTAGTACGTGTCCTAAATTTGGTATTTCTTTTCGTAAATAGTCTTTTAATCTGTGTGCAATATCGTGACCGGATTTTACTGTAATTTCACTATCGACAATTGCATGTAAATCAACGTGAAATTTCATGCCCGATTTTCGGATAAAACATTTCTCCGTATCTAATATACCTTCTACTTCTTTTGATTTTACTCTAATTTCAAGTATTAGGTCGTCATAAAGTTGTTCATCCATAACTTCCCCTAATGCTGGTCGTAATATTAAATAACTATTATATAAGATAAATGCAGAAGCAAATAATGCCGCCCAATCATCAGCAGTTTCATATCCTTTACCAAATAGCAATGCTATTGAAATTCCGATAAACGCCATTATCGAAGTTATTGCATCACTTCTATGATGCCAAGCATCCGCTTTTAGTGAAGAACTATTCGTTTGTCTACTTTTTCCAATTACGATTTGAAATGATATTTCTTTCCATATTATTATTAGTCCCAAAACAATCAAAGTCCATGATTTCGGAGTTTTATGGGGTGTTTGAATGTTTTGGATACTTTCATATGCAATTATCGTAGCAGAAACAACAAGAAAAGCAACCACTCCGAATGTAATTAAGGGTTCAATTTTTCCGTGTCCATAGGGATGGTTTTCGTCTGCTGGCCGTTTTGCATATTTAAAACCCAATAAAACTAAAAATGAAGCAAAAATATCCGTTGTCGATTCAATCGCATCTGCAATTAAGGCATAAGAATTCCCAAAAAATCCAGCAAGTCCTTTTATCAAGGCTAAAGAAGCGTTTCCAATTATGCTGAAATAGGTTGTTCGTATTGCAGTTTGGTCGTTATCCATTCGTTTTTTTTAGGTTGCACACAACGGTTTTGTGT
Organism: Maribacter polysiphoniae; assembly: GCF_003148665.1. Lineage (GTDB taxonomy): Bacteria > Bacteroidota > Bacteroidia > Flavobacteriales > Flavobacteriaceae > Maribacter_A > Maribacter_A polysiphoniae. Next base: position 30,783 of record NZ_QGGQ01000002.1, read on the forward strand.
TTGATTTCATTGCGTGTTTCAGCAACTAAATTAGCAAATACAAACCAATTGGAATTCCGAAGTCCCGGAACGCGATCCCCGACGCTTTGGGGATTGTAAGTCGTCAAGAACAAAGCGATTATTTTACACTGTATTACGTGTTCGTACTTTAGTATTATTTATCAAGTCGCTTAATATTTATAAATGGACTTATCAATAAATACCAAAAACTTTGTTTTTTGGCACCTTCAAATTCCATCAATCCATATTTTATTTTATCAACGGGTATTACTTTAAAGGTTCCAAAAATTTTGTCCCAAACAATAAACATATTTCCATAATTGGAATCTGTGTATTGTTGGTCTTGATGATGGTGTACTTTGTGGAAATTGGGTGTGACAAAAATAATCCCAAAAAATGAATCCACCCAAGTAGGAAATCTAAAACTACTATGGTGGGCAACGAACAAGGGCATATAAAGAATCCAGCGAAGAATAATGATATTTATATCCAAACCAAATAAAATTCCCGCTACAATAACCGAAGCATTATCCAAGAAGACATCAAACGGATGCGCCCTAAAGGAGGTCGAACTGTCCATTTTTGTATCACTGTGATGTACCCTATGCAAACGCCAAAACAAATGCCATTTATGATTAAGGCGATGCGCCCAATAACCTACAAAATCAATAGCTATTATTCCTATAAGGATTTTCAATATATATGGTAATTCAATTTGGTTGAGTAAACCTATTTTGTTCCCACTCACCCAGTCAAATACAATCACGAAAAGGGATGCGATCAGAATGTTCAAAAGGATATAACCTGCCTGTAAAATAACACTATGGAAAAGGTGCACGCTATTTTTCTTAATAGCCGATCCGCTTTCCAATAATTGCTCGATAGTAAAGAATATTGCAAGTAATATCACGAACATTTTATCAGTGTCGATACTTATCAGGCTTTCAATTACATTGTTCATTTCGATTGGTTTTATGTTTTGGTCGTATGACACACAACAATCGGATAGCTCCATTGATGCTATCCTACTAATGTATCCAGGTCAATAATCGTTTATTTGAACCTTTCTAAGGATAATGATTTCAAATTTTGATGATTTGGGAAAAAGGGCAGCCTACACTACCCTGAAACTTACGTTCCAATTTTGGCTGGAACATTAGGGAATAAATATAATGAAGTTAGCTTTAGGAATCCCATTTCGAACGTATGGACCTAGAATGACAATGTCCCGGATAAAGGAAGAATTTGTTTGTTTTTTAATTCTGTTCCTTGTTCAACAACGCTTGTTTTGGATACCTATATTTTAAATACAATAAGGACATTGCCAACATCAACCCGAAACCGATCAAACCTAAAACCCCTGCTTCAGGACCATATTCCCCACCAGTAAACAAATCAGGTCCCACATTTTCAATTTTATATAATGCATTCAAGGATTTATTACCACTCATCGTAAATCCCAATTGGGTTTGCGTGAAATTCCAAGCCGTATGTAAGCCTATTGATAATCCCAGGTTCTTACTTATTATAAATGGAATACACCAAACCATTCCATTAACCGTTAGTAAGGTCATTGACAAAAATGATGCATTATTATTACTGAAATGTGCTAGTCCAAATAAAACAGATGATAGCATAAGTGAAATTACAAGTGTTTGTTTTTTAGTCAGTCTTTTTGAATTAAAACCGTCATAGAGATTTGTAAATAAATAACCCCTAAAGAATGTTTCCTCAAGGATACCCACCAGCAACATCTTAAAAGCGAAAAGTACCAACAAAGAACCCTTAGGAACGGACAATACACCAGAAACCGATAAAATACCCGTTGATTTTCCAATTATCAAGATTAGAACCACTGCGCAAAACCCGATGGTCAAACCAACCAATACGTTCCTAAAAGTTTCTTTATTGAATACCAAACCATACTCCGAAAAGTTTCTTTTATCCAGATACTTTGAATTGATACGTAATCCAAATATCAGAATGAGTAAAACCCCAATGAATTGGAGATAAACGTTATTTAGCAATAAGAGCGGTAGAATCGTCAGGCCAAGTAGTGATACGAAAATCAAAATTCTCCAAAGGCACCTGATTTGTCGATTCTCATTAAAGAACAAGTTTCCAATAGTCATTTAATTCACCTGATTATTCAATGTCACAACGGCCTTGTGCACCAAACGTAGCGTATAAAAAGACGCTTATTTTTTGGTTTAGCACGGGGTTTGGCAAATACTAAATTATTGAATTTCAGCACAAAACCTGCTTTAACGACACATTTTGTCTGCAAAAGTCCTTACTTTATAGCTATTACGGCACTTGACGGCCCGGTCAATGGCATTACGGATGTTTGTGTAAAACCGCATTCCTTGGCCCAACCGTCAAAGTCTGCAGCTGAAAAGTCAAAACCTTCGGTGGTTTCTATATTCATATTCAATGACATCAATAGACCAAAAGCATTTTCACTGCGATTATCATCAATTATATTTTCAATAACAACCAATGCTCCACCTTGTGGTAGGGCATCATATGCTTTTTTGATGAGCATCTTCTTTTCTTTCACTCCCCAATCGTGCAGCACATTTCCCATGGTGATGACATCGGCTTTAGGAAGGTCTTCGGTTAAAAAATCACCCGATTGTGTAGCTACCCGATCACTTAATCCCATCGTATTCATATTTTCCCTGGCTACAAGTGCCACCGGTGGCAGGTCAAAGGTAATACAGTGCATGTGTTGATTGTTCATGGCTACCTGTGCGGCAAGATGCCCGCCTGCACCGCCTGCATCACAAAGGGTATGGTAATCGGTAAAATCAAACGCTTTGGAAAACAGTATGAAATTGCCCATTTGGATACCACCCATGGCACTTAAAAATTCCCTTAATCTTGACTGATCTGCATATATCGCTTCAAAAATGGGAACACCACCTGTCTTGGCTTCATTTTGGGGTTTTCCTGTTTTAAGGCCTTCCTCCAGGTTATTCCAAAAAGGATATAAACGGTTATTTGCCATCGCAAGCATTCCACCAATGTAGCTTGGTTTGTTCTTATCGAGAAATAGATCCGCATCCTCGGCATTACTATAGACAGCCGTTTCCTTTACCCCAGTTCTTTTCAAAAAGCCCAAAGCCACCAACGTATCCAGAAAATCATAAAGACCGCGGTGGTGCAATCCTAGTTTCTCTTTGATGGATTGCCCTGTTAAACCCGCCTTTGCCAGATGTGTAAACAATCCCATGTTCACTGCGGTCAGCATTGTTTTAGAAGCGAAAAACCCCATGCCAATCTGCATTATTCTGGAAGGATCTACTTGTACTTTTGTTACTGTTTCCATGATTGTATAGTTTTAAATGAATATCAAAGGACATTTATTTAAAACATAAAACCGTTGACCTAGATCAAGACTTTTACGAAATCTCGGACTTTCTTAAACGGCAAAGTGCCTCAGGGGTGATTTGGAGAAATGAAGCAATGTGTTTTTGTGAAACCCTTTGTTGGATTTTTGGATATTTTTCAAGCAATACCCTATAGCGGGTTTTGGCAGATTCAGATAATCCGGAAAGATTTTGAACGGAAGCCAATGTTGCTTTTGAACGTAACTTATTCGTGTATTCCCTAAAGTATTGGGATTTGTTCAATAAATCTAAATGGTTCTTCGCCGTAATTGTCAGCAGCGTAGTGTTTTCCAAAAATTGCGTATTAACCAGCGAAGGCGTTTGGTTCACAAAACTACAGACATCCCCGATCCACCAATTTTCAAAATTAAACCCGATATTCACTTCCTTCCCTTCGGTGGAAAGCATGTAATTTCTAGAGCAGCCTTCAATGACAAAACCGGCAAGTCTGCAAATGTAGCCTTGCTTTAAGAAATGCTCTTTTTTCCCATAACACTTTGGCGTAAAATATTCCGCTATAATTTGCTTATCAATGCCGGGGCCTGGCGTATTTTGATGGATATGATCAATTAGCTTATCGTACATTAGTTGGTACTCTATGATGTTATATAGGTTTTGTCCTGAAATATGGCTACAGGTTTATACCGACGCTTCGGGAGAATTCACGCCGTTAATATTTACCCTATTGGGTGTTTCTTTGTCTAAAGATAAATGTAATCTGGTTTCATTGTATGGATTGATTGCATTTTTATGGCCCTTTTGCCAAATCAACATCAAAATATTTATGATTTGGCCTAAAACCCGTATTGTTTTCAGGTTGTGTTAACAATAGTTTTTAGTATCCATCAAAAATATGGTATCACGATTCCTATCAGAAGTGCTTCAATATTTGAACTGTTCCTGACCCTAATTCATGGGAATACCCATTGTTTTTCAATGCTGATTCAATGGCTCCTACCGTTGCGAGTAAATCACTTTTGTTTACCGATCCCATGTGTCCAATTCTAAAGTAATTGTTTTTTAATTTAGGTAAAAGACCTCCAGCCAATATGACCCCTTCCTGGTTTACGTCCTTTAAAAAAGAGGAAGTGTCCATTTTACTTGGATATAAGGGGGCTGACAACGTGTTTGCAGAAACTTGTTCGTTTTTTGATAGTAATTCCAAGCCTAAAGCTTTGATTGCAGCCCGCATGGCTTTTCCCGCTCTTTTGTGTCGGTCAAAACGATTGTCTAGTCCCTCCTTTACAATAAGTTGCAAACTTTTTTCCAAAGCGATTACAAGATTAACCGCAGGTGTCCCAAAATAAGAGGCTTGTCTATTTTCATAAGCTTTCATTATTGGTAACCAATTGGCCCAATCACCATAGTAATTAGCGACAGGACTTGTTCGTTGTCCAAAGGCTTGCATTGCGTTTTGGGAAGCAACCAAAAGAGCGAGTCCCGGAGGAACGCCCACTGCTTTTTGGGAGGCCGTAAGTACTACATCGAGCCCCCAATCTTCTTGCCTAATTTCTTCGCCTGCAACAGAACAAACCCCGTCAAGAACTGTCAGTACCTTGTATTTTTTACCTAAGGCACCGATACTTTTGGCATCATTTAAAACAGCCGTTGATGTGTCAACATGTGTAAAAGTCAAAAGTTTATAGCTTTTCGATTTTAGTTGCTGTTCTATAAGCTCTAAGGATACAATGTCACCCACCTCGGCTTCAAGTATATCCACTTCAGCTCCATATCTTTTTAAGATTTCGGCAAAACGCAAACCAAAGTAGCCTGTGGATATTACAAGTGCCTTATCACCGGATTCTATCAGGTTTGCCGCTGCCATATCCATCGCAAGTGTACCTGTTCCTGCTACTATGAATGCTTGACCCGATGGGCATTGCCAAACCTCTTTCATTAGTTTTAAACTATTTGCAAAGGTGTCAATAAAATCAGGGGAAACATGGCTAGGAGTTGGTACTGCCATACATTGCATGACTTCACTTTCAAATTCTATTGGCCCCGGTATCATTAATAATTTTCTCGATTTCATCTATTGCGTGTTATAGTATTGCCAACAATCACATAGCATTCTTTGATGCCATCCTCCTTATGGATCTAAGGGAATAATCGTTTTTTTAAACTTTTATAAAGATAATGATTTCAAATTTTGGACTATTTGAAAAAGGAAAGTTTCATACGCTGTAATTTACGTTCCAATTTTGACCGGATAACCAGAAAACAAATACAATGAAGAAAGCCCAAAGCATCAAATTCTGGACCTATGGGCCTAGAATGATAACATCCTGATCAAGGAAGAATTTGTTTGCCTTTTACCTCCGTTCCTAGTTGGCGACCTGTTTTTTGAATTATGTCAGTCCGTTTAATGGGAAACAACTTTCAGTCCGACAATTGAGATGATTAATGTGGTGATGAAAAATAGCCGCCAAAATGTTGCTGGTTCCTTAAAAACCAAAATCCCCATCAAAACCGTCCCTACGGCACCGATACCTGTCCAAACTGCATATGCTGTACCTATGGGTAGTTGTTGCGTCACTTTTACAAGAAGAAGCATACTTGTTGCCAAACAAACCAAAAAGCCGATGTACCAATAGGTTGATTCAATTCCTGTTGCCTCCTTAGCTTTTCCAAGGCATGCTGCAAAGCCGACTTCAAATAGTCCAGCAATTATTAATAAGATCCAGTTCATTAGTTATTAATTCCTTTTTTTATATCAACAGTGAATTCATTATTTCGAAAATCCATTCAAAATATCCATGGCTTTGTCCGTATCCTTTTTATCGACAAAAATATGGTCGTGATAATAGGCTGCAACAACATTGCAACTAATTCCGTTCTCCGATAGCGCATTTGAAAATGCGGCTGTCAAACCAACGGCTTCCAAAGAGGAATGCACGGTAAGTGTAATCCAGGAAGCGACAAAAGTATAGTCTAAATCCAGTTTGTCCGCGACTTCCTTTTCTGCAATGATGGTAGTGCCTTCTTCTTCCTTGAAAGTCATTATGATTTGGCTCAAGTTGATTTGCTCCGGATGTTCCGTTTTACAAAACACAAATTCACCAGCATTAAGCTTCGGCTTCATTGATTTTAAAAGCGTCTCTAAATTTTTTTCCCCACTCATTTATTTTGCGTTTTTGCTTCGTCTTTGTAATTCCTTTAAGGCAGCCTTTCCTACACTGGAAGCCGATTGTGGATTTTGGCCGGTCACCAATCGTTGGTCAGTAACCACGTGTTTGGTAAAAGGGGCGGACTTTTCAAAAATGGCACCCCGCGCTGTTAATTGATCTTCGAGCAAAAAAGGAACGACATCCTCTAGGTTGACCTTAATCTCTTCCTCATTGGTAAACGCATTTACCTTTTTACCGTCCACAAGATACGATCCGTCGCTTAATTTAATATTTACAAGTCCCGCAGGTCCGTGACATACGGCACTTACCACACCATTGTTCTCATAGATCTCCCTGGCAATTGCCGCGATTTCCGTATTGTCCGCAAAATCCCACATAGCACCATGACCACCTGCATAATGGATGGCCACATAATCATCCGGGTTTACTTCATTCGGTTTTTTGGTGTTTTCAATTTTGTGGCGATAGATGTCGTTATCCCAAAATTTCTTGTTGATGGAATCATTCATATCAAAAGCATCCACAGGTGCTTTTCCTCCTTTTGGACTAACGAAATCTATTTCGTAACCAGCAGTATGCAAAACATCCCAAGGATGGGAAACCTCTCCGAGATAGTAACCCGTTTTCTCCCCAGTACCCCCTTTTTCACTATGGCTTGTAACTACAAACAGTATCTTTTTCAATGCTTTGGTTTCTGTTTTTACAGTTTTCACAGTTGAACTATCCGCGCTTTTTTTACTGTTACAGCCCATAAGAAGCACGGTAAACAAGCATAGAAAAAGAAGGGATTTAAATTTTATCGTATTCGACATTTTCAAATTCATTTTATAATTAGTTTTTGGATTATTCCCATTTCCCAAAAGATCGAAACAGTTTTCGACCCCCAATGAAGCATAATGCGACGGGGCAAAAGTCTTAAACATTTGAGAAAAACTATTTAACAAATGATAAATAAGAAATTTATTTTAGGGTCGCCCTAATTCTGCTTAAACTAACTTGGGTAATACCTAAATAAGATGCAATATGGGATAATTGTACACGCTGTATAATGCTAGGACAATTTTCAAGAAGCGCTAAATACCTTTCGGTAGCGGTATTAAACTGTAATGAAATAAGGCGCTCTTCAGATTTAATAAGTTCCAGTTCCGAAAATTTACGTCCCCAATTTGCAATGTGTATGTCTTCCAAAAAGAGTTTATGGAGTTTTTCTGTCTTTAATTCGTAGAGTTCGCAATCTTCCAGTAATTCCACATCTTCATACCCTTTTTGATTATTGACATAACTTTGCATGGATACAATAGGGTCTCCCTCTTTGCCAAACCAAAAAGTGATTTCATTTTCATCTGAATAGGCATATGCCCGTGCAATTCCTTTCTTGATGAAATAAATACTTGTTTCAATTTTATCTGCCTTGAATAAAATATGCCCTTTCGGAAACTTAGTTTCAACTATCGACTTCTTTATCAAGTTTTTTGACACCGAGGTTAATGGATAAATAGCATCGATAATTTCGTTTATTTCCATGTATCTGTTAGAAATCAATTTTAACTATTAAGATTATTATTTGGGTATAAAAGTAGTGTTTTGTCCTAAAGACTGTGCGTTATTTGAACTTCCCTTTACCCCTTTTCGTTGTTGTGTCTGCTTATTTACTTACACGTTGCACATTCCCTTTATAATATTCCATCTTATCGGCATACGCCTCTTTGTCCATTTTCCCTTTGGACCGTGAAAGCACCTCGATTGCCTTCTGAAAGGATTTTTTTGCCTGGTCCAATTCCCCGATTTTTTCATAGAATTCCCCCCGACTGTCGTAAAGGTTATGTTCGTCTTGAAACTTCTCGATAGCCCAATTTATAACGACAATGGCATCTTTGGGCTTGTCGTTCCAAAAACATTCATAAGCCATCATATTTACATTTTCCGGGTTCAGTGCTATAAGGTTTTGTCTTGCCAACCGGTCATAATAGGAGGTTACATTTTCTCCCGTTCTGAATTGATGATCTATGAATGATTTAAGACCATAAAAGGCTCCGATAGGAAAAGAAGTACCGTGATTTTCGGTCGCTGAAAAGTCCATGGACTCCACATGTATTTTTGATTTGAATTTCGGGTTTTTAAGTATTTCGATGACTTTCCTATGATATTCTGACCAGCCTGCCCATCTTTCGTCCGTTCCCGTATTTTCGTTCGCGTTGCTTATAAAAACGAATTTTTCCTTTTTAAGGGTATCAGGGTTCAGTGCGGTCAATCGTTTTGCCAATTGCCCTTTATCGTATGCGTAATTCGGTGATATGGCAATATAGGCATCGAATAACCCGGGTTCATTCATTAGACTGTAACTGATAAAAGTCCCTCCGTTGGAATGTCCAACAGCGACCCTTTCGGGCAAAGTCCTATATTTATCATCGATAAAAGGAACGACCTCGGTTTTGACAAAACTTAAAAACCTGTCTGCACCTCCCGAAAAATCGCCATATTTTTCAATAGTTTCCTTATCTATCGCTTTAGGCAGGAAATCCGTGTTCCTGCTTTGGTTCTTTTCCCTGATGAAGGGCGATTCAATTCCGACCACGATGAATGCGAACTCCTCCCCTCCCAAGAATTGGACGGTGGAATGGACTACATCAAAATACTCCCTGGATTGAGCGTCAAAAACGTAGATTACTTCCAGTTTTTTATCCGGGTATTCCCCATATTGCCAAGGCGTATAAACCCATAGATTTCTTTCTTGGTCTAAAACCGTCGAATTGATTTTTTCCGTCTCGATGAATTGTCCAAATGCTGAAACGGAAATAAACACCAATAAAATAGTCCAATGTTTCATAAATGCTTTTTTATAATTACAAATAATGGTTAAGCCATGATTCTGTGGTTGCCCTATATCCGTAGTTGTCCTCTGGCATGTATTCTGCCACCAGAAGCAAATACTTTTTTTAATTTACCAAACGTTCCCGACATTCTTCAATGAAAACATCCTCTTGGGCAAATAATGATGACGGCACCAGAGCGAACCGTATCGGCAGGGCTAAAATCATATTCAGTTTCATAATCCTTTGTTGGCTTTAAATTCTGTTTCGGTTCGCCGAGTAAGTGTCCTTTCCCACCTCCTATTTGAACTTTATGGAGCAGGACCAAGGCTTTTCATAGGGTACGTTGTTGGCAACCGGTTTTATTCAGTTTTCAATGTAGGGCAATATATATTTTTCTAAAATCGATTCAGGTTGTTGTGTTTTTCTGTTTCTATAATTTCCAGATGTTATGACAACGACCATTTCCAATTTGGGAAGCACAAAAATATATTGTCCACCAGCACCTCTTGCCTCCTTTGATTTTATTGAAGTTCCATTATATTGATATGTATAATGCCACCATAAATATCCGTATCCATTTTTATCGTTGGTATTTTCTAAAACACGGTAATTTTTAAATGAATCCTGTATCCAATTTTCTGACAAAATTTGATTTCCAAACAACTTTCCTTTATTAAGATATAACTCTCCGAATTTCATCATATCCCTTGGTGTCAAATACATTCCGCCTCCGAAATAAGGACGACCTGTCATATCGGTTTGAACGATGTAATTTGAAATTCCCAATTTTTGAAATAAGTTTTTGTCCATAAACATCTCCAAAGGTTCAGCAACAATGGAGTCCATTGCAACTCCAAGAAGATATGGGTTTGCAGAACCGTAATTGGCATGTGTGTTGGGTTCATTGATCATTGGTGCCTGTAAAATAGTTTTTGTCCAGTCTTGGGTTGGTTGGTAATTATCCTCTGACGCCAAAGATTTTCGTTTAATCCCAAAATCGACAGCATCCAAGCCCGAACTCATCGTTAACAGGCTTTTTATGTCTATTTTACTTTTTAAGCTGTCTTTGTTGATATGGTAATCTTTAGGTAAAAACTCAAAAATGGATTGGTCAACATTCTGAAATAATGATTTGTCTTTTGCAATACCAACTATAGCGGACGAAATACTTTTTGATGCTGAACGCATATCGTGGGGAATTTGCGGATTGTAGCCACCAAAATAGTTTTCATATATAATACTGCCTTTTTTTGAAATCAAAACAGCATGCGTATTAGGTAGGGAATCTTTTAAAATGAGTGATTCCATTTCTGTAAGTTGAAGATCTCCGTTATTTATAGTTGTTGTAAATCCACCTATTCTCCAATCGCTTATAGATTTTTTTAAGTCCGTCTGCATCACCAAACCATCCCCTAAATAAATTCCTAATTGAATTTTTTGGGACAATAGTTTTCCTTTAAACTTCAATCCTGTTTTGAAATCGACAAAAGAAATACTGTCATTTTTCTTTTGGAAATTCGCACACCAAGTTCCAGTAAACCGATTATCGGCAAGAATGGGATAAGCTTCATAATTATTACCCGAGCCATTTTCAACACTTAAATAGAATTTAAGTGATTTTAACCCATCGACCATAAGAAGGTTCCAAACCCCTATAAAAGTGCCGTTCCCTGATTGAGTGAGTTTTATGTGATAAAGAAGCATTCCTGACTTGATAAACCCGTTAATTTCTTTACCGTTTTCAGATAAGGCACCTTTAAAAGAATGATTTTCGGCAAAAGGTATTTCCAATATTGAAGTGCTTTTTGAACCAAAAGGATAATCAATTATACTTTTGTTGTTGAAAATTTTGAAGCTAGCATTTTCAAACCCTAAATTTCTAATTTCCACCTTAAGATTGAATAATTTGGAATTTTCCATTTCTCCTTCCCAACCACTTGTATATTCTGCCATATCTTGGGCATTGGTTGAAAATGAAAAAAGAATGGTAAGCAACGATATCAGGTTTTTGATTCTCATTTTTTGATTGATGATTTACTTTACAAGACGTTAAGTCCCATTTTTTGTTACAGTTTCGGCCTAAATTGCACCTAATGTTACGGCTATGGGTTGCGTGGCATGGTACGTAACTTGGTGTGTACTTGCAATCAATTATATGCTGCTTAGGTTGGTTCCCTTTAAATTGATGGTATAAGAAGAATTTGTTTGCTTCTTACCACTGTTCTTTGTTCGGCAAAGTTTCCTGCTAATATTCCCTTCTTTTTTTCCATTTGAACTTATTTTTCATTTCTGAATTCCACTTTGCCAAATCGGATAACATATTTTCAATTTTACCATTGTCAATCCATCGACCATTTACAAAAACACCATAAATTTTTCGTGTGTTATTTATTTCGATTAATGGATTGGCGTCGAGCAAAACAAGGTCTGCAAATTTCCCGACTTCCACAGTTCCAATGGCATCATCAATTTCTAGCCACGTTGCCGGTAATCTTGTGGCAGCCATTAAAGCTTCTTCATTCGTTAAACCGGCGTCAACCAATAGCGCTAGTTCATCGTGTAATGAAAAACCTGTTACTATGCCTGAAACCCCTGCATCGGTCCCTGCCAATATTGGTACTCCTGCGTCTTTAAAAGCTACAACCATTTCTTTATGGAATGTAATTAGGCTGTCTAAATAATCAATAAACTCCGGACTTGCATGCTTATGGTAATTGTTGGATGTCAACCATTTATCTTGTAGAATAGGATGTACGTACTTTAATGTCTCCATTAGTCGAATCGAATCGAGAGATTGTACCTGGTCCCTTATCTTAACTATAGCAATTAAATTAGGGGTCAACCAGGTATCATTATCTTTTGATAATTGAGCGAAATATTGAGCCTCTTTTTTTGTCTTGGCCTGATTTCTTATTTGTTTGGAAAATTCCTCTGCGTGGGCGACTAAACCAAAATTTGGAACAAAGGCCTTTTCCGTTTGACCCTTAAAAGCATCTGGAATATGTCCCACAACCTTTAATCCCTGTTTTTGGGCCTCATCGACAATAGCCTGAAAAGATTCAATGTTTAATTGGGAATATGCTTTAATGAAGTTGTAACCTTCCGCCTTTACACTTCGTACCGCTTGTCGGGCATCTGAAGCATTATTTACTATTCTTCCACCGTTATTTGGATCTCCCCCATTTATCATAGGTGCTATTGCCATTCGAGGACCTATGACTTTTCCCTTTGCAATTTCATTTCTTTGTCCAAAATGCTCAACTCTTCCCCCAAGTTCAAATATGGTTGTAACACCGTTCGCTATATATGTTGTCATAACATCCTGTGTGTCCATAAAAAATGTAGCACCTTGGGTAGGTGAATTTTCCCTGAAATTCAAATCAGCATTGGTGTGGACGTGCATATCGACAAGACCGGGAATCAACCATTTTCCAGTTCCATCTATAATTTTTGCATTATTTGGAATTGTCCCATTTATTGAAAGTATCTTTTGATCGAGAATTACAACGGTTGCATTTTCAATGATTTTGTTGCTTTTGGTCATTGGAATGACATTCACATTCTTTATGACATAGGTTGCATTCCCTTGTTGTTTGTTTTCTGATTTTGAATTGTGTTGTGCGGTTACATTAAAGCTGAAAACTGCAAAAAGAATCAGCGTCTTTAAGTATTTCATTTTGATTGATGATTTACTTTACAAGACGTTAAGTCCCATTATTTGTTACAGTTTCGGCCTAGATTGTGACTGATCTTTCGGCTATGGGTAATTGGGTTGTTGCGTACTTAACCTGATGCGTACTTGCAATGAAGTATATACGGCTTAGGTTTGATTCCCTTTAAATTGATGGTATAGGCAGCAAGAAGGATTTATTTACCTTTTCCCTCAGTTCTTTGTAGTATACAGTTATTCTCCTTCGAAAAAATCATTATCAAGTTCTTTTACTTCATAGGTAGTTTTAACCTGTACACCAACATTGTAATCATGCATTAAGTCAACTAATTTTGCTCCATCAATTAAAATTATTGAGTGGTGAGCTTCTCTGGCTTTTCTTAAAGCAGCATCATCAAATGATGATGTGGTTATAAAAACTCCCTTACTGGTATCTCCACTCATTGCTCCAATAAAGTTTCGTATATCTTTTTCACGAACTTTATTTTCATTATATCGTTTTGCTTGGGTATATATTTTTTCCAATCCGAGTTTATCTTCATTTATTATCCCATCAATTCCGCCATCATTTGATTTTGAGGTTTCGATAAAATCGCCATAACCCATCTTTTTCAGAAGAATAAGAATTACTTTTTCAAAATAATAAGGGTCAATTTCTTTTAACTTTTCTAAAAGTTCAGTTTTGACTTCGGCTTCAATAGTTGTAAATCCAGAATCAATTAAATCTTGAGGAGAAGAATTTTCCACATCAACTGTTTCTAGAATCACTTCATTTTCTTTTTTAGTTTGAACAGATGCTCTATGATTGATAAAATCAGGATCACTTTGAAGTTCACTTAAAGTCAAATTACCTCTTTCTAAAATTTGTTTTCCTTTATCTGTAATTTGCACAAAGCCTCTTTTCGGGTAAGATAAAAACTTCGCCATTTTGAGATAAGATTTACCCCAAAGTATTCTATCAAGTAAAACGTTTGCCCCAGACCTTGTCTTTTTTTCCAATAGTTCTTTTGGTAAATCCGAATAGTAGTTATCGCGGACTCGAGAAGCTAGTTCACGACTATTTAATGATTCAACAGAATTTAATGTCTCTAAAACTGGCACAAATGTTTGGTGATATTTTGGTAGTTCCATTTAGTTTATTCTAATTATGTACAACTTGTTTATATACGTGTAAAACACATCTTTATATACTTATATTGGCTTTAAACAGTTAGAAAACCCATTGTTTAATTTCCTTTTTCATCTTACCCTAAAGGTTTTTATTCGTCATAAAAACCACTCTAGGTAATGCTTTCCCAAGATAAATATTTTTAAAAAATTAGCGTACTGAAAAGCGTAACGGCAGACACCTTATTTTTCTTAACATTGTTTTCTAACAGAAGAATATCCTTGTTGGGTATTTGTAGGCAAGCGGTCTTTGTTCTACCATGCTTTCAACCCATGTAAGGGCTAACTTATGGTATTCAGATTGCCTTGTGGCGTCCTCCGCGTAACAATGGGAATATAAGTATAAAACGATTACGATACGCGCACCATTAACATTAATTAGAGCCTTTGTAAATTAAGTTTTCCAGATTTATTTCCCCAATTTTTGAAGTCAGCCCAGCATCGGAATACAGTTCCATAATAGGATCCAGTAAATGATAGGTGTATTTTGGAGCATAAATCGTGGGATTCTCGGGTCGGAACCCTTCATAAACGACCTTTACTTTTACCACCATCTGCGGGTTCTTTGTTTTATCGTTTATCAAAGCTTCGGCCGCGGCCGGATCCATTTTAAAAAGTACCTCAGCATTTATATGTTCCACCTGTTGTGTTTTATTCAAGATTTGCTGCCCATAAGGTGTCTTGGGAAGAAACTCAAAAAAATAATTATCCCTCGTACTTCCAAAATCCATACTATAACTAGACCTCCTTTTGGTGGGAAGTTGCACCCAAAATCCATTTTTATCGAAATCATAGGATGCTTTGAACTCCAGCGGAACAACAAATTGAAAATCTTCCGTAGCGTCCTCGAAAAATGTTTGGTTCCATTGCAGTATTTTATCTAAATACTTTTCTACAAATGCCACATATTTTTCGTTCTCGGTAAAATCATCGGCATATTGCCCTCCCCATTTAGATACAATGGGAGCATTACCGGTGCCGTTGCGATCATTCATAAAATATTCCTTTTTCAAGGCATCCGTGCCCATTAAAAATGCAAAATTCATTAGGTATCCCTGTGCCATATTGGATTTTACCTCTTCCTCTACCAAGGGTTTACTAATGGGGGTGAGAGCCGTTCTGTCCATTACCTTAAAATGACCCTTTAGGGTATGCATTCGTGCCAATAACAAAAAAGCATTATAACCCATTTTCATTTTCACTCTTTTCTCATTGACCTCGGGAGTCGACACGGGCATTTTCGGATTGTTGGGCATGGTATAAAAATTACAGGAACCGAATCTTGGGAGCCCCTTAAATTTTTGAACGTAAATATCATGAAACGCCGGATCTGGCGATTTATACACCAAATAATCCGATTCGTTAAAAGTGGTTGTCGATTGCGGTATGGCAGTAGGCGGTACGACTTTGTTTTCATCGGTTTTGACGGTTCCCAATTCCTTTGCCCCCTCCTCTTTCTTTGTTGTATCCTTATTTCCGGTAAAAATATCATCTACCTCTTTATTGGCTTTCTCAGTAAGTTTTTCTTCAGCTTGTTGTTTCAGCTTTTTAAAAAACTGGGCATTGACCCGGGGTGCCATTATAAAGAACAACATTCCCATTACCACCATAATTGTACGACTTTTTCCCATCGATTAGTTTTTAAGATTTGTACTATTAATATCTACCTCTCCCATTTTATCGGTAAGTGCCACGTCCTTATAAATTTCAAGGATCGGACTCTCTAGTTCATATTCCCATTTTACAGAGGTTGTATTGTTGGGCTTGGGGCTTACAAGCACCTTGAACACTACATATACCGGTGACCGAGGAATTAACTTGTAGGTCTTCGCCTTATCGGCATCCATGGGCAGGAATATTTTTTTGCCCTGGTGCCTTATTGCTTTTTCGTTCTCGGTGTAGGGCAAAAAATTGGACTGATGTAGTATGAAGTCCCCTCCAATGGAAAATAGATTCCCTATCCAATACCCCTTTTCCTTAAAATCATATTTTTCGCCCACCAAACCCTTTGCCACATAATAGGCGACCTCGCTATCATTGGTATAAAACGATTGGCTCCAATTTTTAAGGGTATCGAAGTATTCCTTTACAAAGGTGGTATAGCTACGGTTCTGGGCAAATTCATTTGTAGACGTACCGCCCCAATACGAAACATGCATCCTCTCCCCTGCCCGATTATAAAAACTACAGGGTGATGGTGCTTCGGAATCACAAAAATATTCTTTCAATTTGTCCTCCGATAGGGTTTCCCCAGCAAGAATCCTTAAATTATTTTGGGCAAATTCTGAATTCTTTTTGGCAAGGTCGCCTGCCGTATTTTTATGTTTGGTCAATTTAGACCGATCCATATCCTTAAAAGTATCCTCTAAAAATTTCAACTCTAAAAGGGCTTTATAGGCCTTATTGGTAATCAAGGCATTTGATCCACTTTGAAAATTGAGTTCACCATATCTTGGCAAGCCGTTATATGCCTGTATTACAATATCCCTAAAATCTTTGGAAGGTGCCTTGAACCTTAAAACCTCTTGGTCTTGAAGACTTGGGTCTACCTTTTTTACCTGTGTTTCCGTTGGTGTTGTTTTGGTATCGGCCCCTGTTTTTACATTATCGTTTACGGTAGTTTTCGTTTCCCCGCCTAAAAGTTGGTCCGATTTTTCACCGGCGACCTCCACCACCCTATCCTCTACATTCTTTTTTAGTTTTTTAAAAAACTGGGCATGTACGGCGCTTGGTCCCATGAAGCCCATTATGGCAAAAAGTAGTACAAAACGTGCTTTTATATTTTTAATTTTCATCATTGTCTATTATCTGGTTTTGGATACCATGGTGTTTATGTCAATTTCACCAATTCTATTGGTAAGTGCATCATCGGTATAAATTTCAATAAGCGGACTGTTGAGGGTAAAGGTGGTCTTTAGCTGGTCGGCCCTATAGTTTTCCAATCCGTTCAGCTGCCCCGTGACGTCAAAAACTAAAAACAGGTACTGATAGCTTTCCGAAAAGGTCTCCGCTTTTTCAGGGGACATTTTCAACAGGATGGATGAACCGTTGGGATGCACCAATTTTCTTTCCGACGAATTACTGGGCTGAAGGCCGAACCACCTCAACAAAAAGCCGTTGTTACTAAACTCACCGGTACGTAACCAGTAGCCGCCCTCTTTAAAATCGTAGGTGCCCAAATATGTTTTGGCCACGTAATAACCATTAATTTTATTATCGGGATTCAAGGTTTTTGCCCATTCTTGCACCAACGGAAACTTTTCTTTTACAAACGAGGTGTATGCCCTCAACTTTTGAAACTCCGAAGCTCCCCTTCCGCCCCAATACCTTATATTTCTAGGCTCATTGTAATAACCCTCTTTAGGGAATACCCTGCCACAATCCTCTTCTTTTGTATTGCAGAAAAATTGGATCGCCTGTTCGGTGGTGCAAAGGGCATTCGCCAGGTTGAGCACGTGCTGCTGTGCGGTGTAGGATTTCTGCTCCTTGTCGTACATGTTAGGTGTACGTACGGTGAAAAAGTCTTTATCCATCGCCGCGAACATATCTTCTTTGAACCGTATCTTTAAAAGTTCGGTAAAGGCATGCCTACTGGCATTGTTATGACTGAATCTTTTATCCATTTCAAAATAGGACGCTTCGTTGTTCTTTACGTAACTACCATCCGATTTGATATAATATCCATCTTGGAGGCCAAACCGAAGTTTGCCCTTGTGGGTCTGTAGCGACAGGTCTATAAAACTTGAGGAAGGGGCGGCAAAAACTTTTTCTTCCCCTTGTCCCCAAACCGAAAAATGTACTACTAGCGGTATTAGAATGATTAGGAACTGTTTCATAATTTAATTGGTTAGGTCTGCCAGAGACAAAGTTTTAAAGTGTTGTGTCAGTGCCTCGTCCGTATACAATTCCAAATCGGCACTTTCGTGGGAGTAATTAAATTCTATGGCCTTAGAGACTGACTCCATGGGCTTGTTAGACCGTTGTAACTTTATTTTTTTTACCGCATACAAGCGTTTTATGCCTTCTTTTTGAAATCGTTCTGCCGTTTGTTCATCTATGTGAAGTAAAAATTTCAGGGTCTTACTCCTATCTACCGAGTTTTGAAGTGCCTCCTCGAACGGTTTCTCCGGTTTAAAGACCACTTGTTTTCCGATGCCCTGCTTTAAGGAAAAAATGTTGTTGAGTATTAAAGAATGGTATGCGGTATATCCCTTTTTATCAAAATCATAATTACTGCCAATATTCAGCATAGAAACGTGGTAGCCGACCAGTTCATCGTCTTCCATTACATTTTTGCTCCAATCTAAAAGTGGATCTAAACAGTTGTCTACAAAAGATGTATAATTACGAAGCCGTTCAAATTCGTTCTTGCCTTGGTTGGCATTCTTACATTCATCTGCCAAGCATAGGTTAGGTGCCACCTGACTCCGTAAAAACCGCTGTAAGAAGGCGGAATTGGATTCTTTTTCGGACATATTGGAGGTCAATGTGGTTAACCGCTCCCGATCAAGATCTTCCATAAACGGCTGTAAATATTTTAAGCTGACCAATAGCGAAAGATTATTTTTGCCCGTAGTTACGAGCTTGTTTTTCTCCATACGTTCGGGGGTTTTGGCACCACGAACCGGTCTAACCGTTCGCATCCCCTGTCTTTGCCCACCAGTTTGTTCCCGATACATATTCGGAACCCCAAAACGTGGCAAGCCCTTATGGGCCTGTAATGTGATGGAAGCAAACTTATCGGAAGGTGCTTGGTAAACGACCGTTTCTTTACCACCCGTAGACTGTGCATTACCGGAAAGCACTCCCAAAAAACACAAAACAATCAACAAACATGACCTTACCATAACTTTTCCCTTTATATTTTTAATCCCAAGTAATGGTCCCATCCATGGTTAAAATGGTATCATCATCGGTGTTGATTACCGTAGTACCATCAAAAGTGACGCTCTTGCCCTCAAAATCAATTGCGAATCCAGCGCCACAGGCAGTAAAAAAGTTTAGATAGGGCGAAGTACAGGCATGCCTGTACTCTTCACCATCTTTTACGATGGTCATGGAAATACTTTTGTCGATATCAGCTGAACCTCCGGTAGAAAAATCCGCGGCCACGATAACAAATCCATTTTGGTCGTCGTCATAAACAAGTTCGTCATCGACCACAGAAATATTCTCCGACAAGAGTATCACAGATTTATCGGTTCCTGTAAGGGAGGCATTTGCAACCTCAATATTTCCAACGGATAACGAGGTTCCCAATTCCGATGTTTCATCTCCTGACAATGTAATATTGCCACGTGACTGGTAGGAAGCAGCTCCCTCTTCACTGCCGTCATCAGACCCACAACCAAAAATGAGGAACAAGGTTGAACAGTACAGTAAATTTTTAATATTGTTTTTCATTCAGTTACGTAATAATGTGGTTTAATTATACCTAAACTATCAATTACAACCGGTTCGTGCCATAACCAATTATTCTACGTATTGATTTTTCGCTTTACCGTGGCATTTGTTCTGATATTCGTAAAAACTGGTGTAACAGCCGATTAATAGAACAAAAAGTTTAAATTTGAAAACAACCAACCTTATAGCATGTCCCGACCAACTCAAAAAAAGTATTGTTTTTTACTTATCTTTTTGGTACATTTTTTAGGTACTTCCCAGATAAACAAACTTGACTCCTTAAAGAACGAGTTAAAAGCCAACACCTCAAAAGATACTATAAGAGCGGGCCTGCTCATTGAGTTAGCGAGTGAATTGACCTATTCTGAACCCAATAAGGGATTTTCATTGATCGAAGAGGCCCTTGCAATTTCTAAAAAAAATACATGGATTAAAGGTGAGGCCTTGGCCCAACGCCAAAAAGGGAATTTACATTATGTTTTAGCGGATAATTTAAATGCCATGGACGCCTATCAAAAGGCTTTGGTGCTTAGCAGAAAAATACCGGACAAACAACTAGAAGCCAGTGTTTTAAGTAATCTAGGGAATATCCATGCCGATTTAAAGGAATACGACCAAGCCCTACAAAATTACCGTGCCTATTTGGAAACATCACGGACATTGGGCAACAGAGCGGAAGAAATCAAGGCACTTTCCAATATCGCCATTATCTACAATGACACTGAAAATTTTGAAGAGGGTGTATCTTACTTGAACAAGGCTCTAACATTGGCCAAGGAAGAGGGAAACGATTTGTTCATAGCGGCCATTACCAACAATTTAGCCTTGGCGTATAAAAATTTGGGGGAGCACCAAAAGGCTCTTTTCCACTATCAAGAAGCTATGGCCATGGCCCAAAAAATAGGCAATAAATATATTGAGGCATCCGCTCTGAACAGTATAGGTAAAATAAACTTACTGCTGAAAAACTATGCGGTAGCGGAAACATATGCCAGCAATGCGCTCTCCCTTTCCAAAGAAATCGGGGCCGTGGAGTGGGAAGCTGATTCCTGGGAGGTATTGAGTAAGGTTTATGAGCAAAATGGTAAAATGCCCGAGGCACTGAATGCATACAAAAAACATATACAATTAAGGGACAGTGTACTAAATGAAGAAAAGAAATCGGAATTGACCCGTAAGGAAATGCAGTTTCAGATGGAGCGTCAGCAAGCGGTGGCCAACGAAGAAATTAAACGGCAGCAACTGGCGAAAATTATTTATTTGATAGGGGCCATTTTCTTTGTGTTGATGGCCATGTTCGGTTATTATATCTACAAACGTAGACGGGATGCGCTGGAAAAAAAGAAAACCGCCGAATTCAACGCCAAGGTATCGGAGACGGAACTTAAGGCCTTACGGTCCCAAATGAACCCTCATTTTATTTTTAACTCCCTCAACTCCATAAGTGATTTCATTTCTAAAAATGATATTCGGCAAGCAGATGACTACTTGGTCAAATTCTCCAAGCTCACACGAGCCATTTTAGAAAACTCAGAAAAAAAATCGATCACTTTAAGCGAGGATCTTGAACTAATGGAACTATATATGCAGATAGAGACCATACGCCTACAAAATAAGCTGCACCATCAAATTACGATTGATCAAGATATTGAGCCAAATAACACCCTGGTTCCCCCATTAATTTTACAGCCCTTTATCGAAAATAGCATTTGGCACGGTATCGCCCCTAAAAATGGAGATGGCCACATAGACATTAAAATCGAAAAAGAGGGGGATATGCTTAAATATGTTGTGGATGACAATGGTGTAGGACAATCTAAAAAGAATGTTCGTGGGAAAAAATCGAATGGATCTTTTGGCATTAAGATCACAAAAAGTCGAATTGATATTCTGAGTCATATAAAAAACAAAAAAGGATCTGTTAATTTGATGGATAAACCCGAAGGGGTTCGCGTGGAAATAACACTTCCTTTAGAACTTCAATTTTAAGAAAAGCATGTTAAAAGCATTAATAGTTGACGATGAGCAACACTGCATTGATCGCCTGGAAAGGTTGTTACGATCCAGTACGTACAATATAAAAATTATAGCTTATTGTAAAACAATTGATGAGGCCATAAAGGAAATTGCCAGCCGTACTCCAGATATTCTATTTTTGGATGTACAATTAGGAAACGGGACCGGTTTTGACCTTCTTTCACAATTGGACCATATAGATTTCGAAGTGATTTTCACCACATCCTATGACAAATATGCACTAAAGGCCTTTAAGTTTTCTGCCTTGGATTATCTATTAAAACCTATAGACAATACTGACCTCGACAATGCCCTCCAAAAGTTACGGCAACAAAAAAACCTGAAAGAAACATCACAAAAAATAGATATCCTATTTCATAATTTTAAAGAGAGCAACCCGTCCTCTAAAAGAATCGCTATTCCTACGGTGGCGGGTTTTACAATGTTGGACACAAAACAAATCATAAGGTTTCAATCGGATGCAAACTACACCCATATCCATACCTTGTCCAACAAAAAGATAACCGCATCAAAAACCATCAAGTATTTTGAGGATATTCTTGATGATAATACGTTTTTTAGAGTCCATAAATCCCACTTGGTCAACTTAGACTATATAGAAGCCTACACTAAAGGAAAAGGAGGGCACATAACCTTGTCGGATAAAACCAGAATAGAAGTTGCCGTAAGAAGAAAGGACGAACTGATACAAAAACTAAGGGCCTAGCACCCCATTTAGAAAAGAACTACACCCTTTAATCCCATATTTCAGGTCTATCAATTTTCATTGCCCTTAAATAGGAAAGGAACTGTCCTGCGTGAACCGATTCATGATATCCGATCCGTAGTAAATATTTTCCAAGGGTTTTCCTATCTCCATTCCCAGGGTGAACGATTTCAGTTTCGTTTAATTCCGTATCCGAAAATCGTCGAACACTTTCTAAAAATGTATTTCTATAGGGTTCAGCAAATTCAAGTTCGTCAGCAACGCTAATGAATGGTCGATTTTTCCAAGGCGTTTTATAATTTGTCATATCCCCTTGATTAATAATGATATTCCAGCCATAATCAGCCTCCAAAACGTGCCTTATCATTTCTATGGCAGTCATTGCTTTTTCGTCAGGTTTCCAATTATAATAGCTCTCAGGAAGTACATTCCAAAGTTTTATGCTTCTTCTCCTTATCTCTTTAAAATTTAAAATTATGAGTTCGGATTGGGTCATTTTCTTTGTTTTCGAGAATATCGTTTTACATTACAGCCATTGGTAAGTATAAGAACAGTAGCCGACTTAGCAGCACTTTCCCGTCAAATCACATAACGATTAAAACGGGCTATACCCCCCAAATTCAGTACTGTTTCAGCTATTATTTCCATATATAGTGCCTGTTAAATTAAGAAAAAAAGTGCGTTTTGGATCTTGCCGATCGGGAAAGGAATCGCAACTTTAGGTATGCAGGGAAAAAAGGTGGTTTAAGGCTAAGAACAAAATAATAAGTAACTATAGCGAACTGGACTAGAGCTTTTCATAGGATGCGTTGTTGTAACACGTTTTTATTTTCTCTTTTCTATATTCTCGATATAGTGTCTTTTCTTGTGTTCTCTATCCAACTCAACCATTATAAGGTCAATTAATTCTTTTAAGTGTTCAATATTGTATTCTTCAAACAGCCGATTGTAATGAGTATGGTCATTACCTAACCAAGTCGCTCTGTCAAGAATATCTTTCAAGTCGCCCGTGAAAAATTCATTTATAACAGCCGAAAGCCATTGTCCAAGTATTTTGTCCTTTTTGTCAGGATTATTATGAATCGCCCAATCTTTTACTAAGTACTCTATTGACTTCCGAAATCCCATACCTGCAATTTCACCGTGTCCATTTGATTCAGCTTCAAGACTTTGAAGGTAGGTTTTAATAAACTTTGATTTTTCTTCCTTTTCCGTGCCAATTGATTGGCCGTCTTTCAAAGTTGCAATAGGTTCCGGCCAAATTGGTCCTTTAGGAAGTCCATTTAGATTTCTTTCGAGTTTAAATTGACCGTTTCCCCCATCAATATGGGACACTGCAAAGACTTTTCTGCACTGATTATAATTGCATCTCCAAACAGAAATTAATTTATCGGTTTGGTTGTCAAAATGAGCGAATAATTGATGTGGTTCATTTGCTACATGACAATGAGGACAAATGTTTGGATTTTCTGCATATGTAGAATTGCCTTGGTTTGAATTATTTTTTCTGAAGTTCATATTTAAATGTATTACAACTTGTTTATATGCCTGTAAAACACATCCTTATACACCCAAAGGGGTATAAATCCGATGCAACGAATCATCGTTTATCTAAATCTCCCCTACATACTTTTAGTCCCTCTTAGGTACTACCAACCGTACGGTCAGGAAAATGGCTGGCCCACATTTAGGACCCATTTTCACACCCTCAAATTAATTAAATTTAATGAAATGCCTTTACAGAAAAGCGTAATGGCGTATATAAATGATAGTCTTTGTCCTGCTTTTTACTAAAGCACTATCCTCTTCTTGTGTTGTTTATCCCAAAACACTACCGCATCTTCCGTACAGGGCCTGTGCCCGTGTATGGGATACTGGTATAGCGTAGACTGCTGGAATCCTGTACATATGAAATAAGCGAATGCTCGTTCCTTATTTCATTATCAAAAAGGAACGATTCCTATTTCGTACAAATCACCAGAATGAAAAAACCCCGACGTTTCCCGTCAGGGTTTGTTCTTTTTAAGCGTTGAAGGTAATGTTTATATGCAATAAAATGGGGGTAAAGAACGGCTCCCCCAATAAAAAAACACTTAGCCCCTCAACTTCGTATCCAAGGCAAAGCTATTCCTGTCTATATGTTGTATGAGATACGCAAAGAAAGCCACATGGATGAATTGAGGCACCAATGCCCCCCAATTCTCAATCAACGTTGAGCCGAATATGAGCAAAATCATTATTATGGCCGCCACGATGGAGGCTATACGCGTAAACAAGCCCAAAACAAGAAGTATTCCCAATACAAACTCCACTATAGGCAAAGCATAACTGAAGGGCAACACCAGGATATCAGGAAGTATGGAATTTTCAAATGTTTTGAGCATCCAGGCACTGAATCCCTGCAATTTGGGAAGACGAACCAGTCCGTGCCCCAACATACTTACCCCAACGGCCACTCTTAAAATCAGATATGCGATCTGTGTATTCATAAATTCAAAAAATTAAAATCATTGACTTGGTAAAAAAACTAAATCCCTTAGGCAAAAAATTTAATCTATGGCTGATGAACTATTTAACATGCTGACCATAGATTCTTATCCGTTCCTATAAGTTTTCCTTTAAAAATGCCGTCAAATCGGAAGGTTCGGCCCTGTTTCTATAATCAGCATCCAAAAACGCATAACCTATTTTCCCGTCTTCATTGATGATATAGGTTGCCGCCAAGGGCAATTCATGCGAATCATCGCCATTATAGCTGCTCATTCCAAACGATGCTTCATACATTTTCGCAACATCATCGGTGAGTTTAAAAACGATTCCATAAGATCTTGCGATTTCATTCCCCACATCGCTTAAAACCTCAAACTGAAGGTTATGCTTTTCCACAGTGTCCATCGATTTATCGGGCAACTCCGGCGTCAGGGCTATCAAATTCGCGCCGTTGGCCTTAAAACCGGGCACTTCACGTTGCAATTGTTGTAAGGTCAAATTGCAATAGGGGCACCATCCTCCCCGATACCAGGTCAAGACCACTTTCCCTTTCTTTAAGTAATCGCTTAATGCCACCGGTTTACCCAAAGCATTGTTGAGTTTAAAATCGGGAGCGATCTCCCCTACTTGTTTGGCTTTGTCGAGTACTCCACTTTCCCCTACAGAAACTATACCTGCTTTGAAGACCGTTTTTTTGTGGTTATCGGCATTCATTTCAAAGTTCGCCTTCTTCTCCTCCAAAAGCCATTTAAGACTTGCTGGACTATCTTGGTTATCTCCCATACTATTTAAAATCTTCTTTTGTCAAACCGTTATTTAACTTAATATTCGACCAAGTAACCTTGACCCAAGGAGCATCGCTGACATCGGCATTCCAAGTGGATTTTTTATACAAACGCTTTGTCGGCAATAACATCCCATCCACTTCCTCATATTGAAGCTTCATTAAATTGGGGGTTTCCAAAACCCCAAAATCGGCTACCGTAAAAAGGAACTGGTCTACCAACCCTGTTTTTTTATTGATATAAAGCTGATAGGTATCGGTTGGTTTATCGTCTTTTGAATTGAAAGTGATCTTTACGACATCGTAGCGTATTCCTTCTATCGTTTCTTCCTTAAGGTATTCATAGTTGATTCCTGGATCCAATAATTTTTGCATCATAGTGAACCAATAAAAATTGGTAGGTCTGTTGAACGCGACCCTTTTTAAATATTTTTCATCATTTAAGGCAACACCATTGTGTTTTAACCAATACGTACTCCCATCAAAACCTTGCTCAATCAATCCTTCAAGATTGGGTAACGTTCTTTCATGTCGTTCATAGGCCCCGTAGGACAACTCCCCCTTAAACAGATATTTTTCCGTCGTGACATCCGTTTTGCCATCCGGTGTTTGGTAGGTATAGGTGTATACCACATCCTTTTTAGCGCGAAGACTTTTGTAATCCCCAACTTTTTGCACCATATCGTAAACGAGCTGTTGCCCTTTATTTTCGAATACCGGTGAAGTGACACTTTCTTTCGCTTCTGTTGCGGTAACCGTTTTTGTTTTTTTACCATCATTACAGGACACGATCATACATGCAAGAAGGATTACCGTTAAGAATTTAATTTTCATAGACTTTGTTTTTGATTGTTTGGTTGTTGTTTTTATTATCACCAGTGAATTAAACCATGGCCCCGTTTGCACCAATGACCTGGCCGGAAATCCATTTTGAATCATCGCTGGCCATGAACAGTACTACTTTGGCGATATCCAAGGGTTTCGCCAATCGGTTAAAAGCGTTCATCGCACCTAGCCGCTCAATGAAATCGGGCGATTTACCATTTAAAAACAGTTCTGTTTCAGTTGGACCGGGAGCTATGGCATTTACAGAAATGCCCCTCCCGATTTCCTTGGAGAATACACGGGTCATCTGCTCAACGGCCGCCTTGGATGCCGAATAGAGCGCGTACGTCGGAAACATCAACTTTACCGTGCTTGACGATACGTTTATAATGTTGCCATTGTCGACCAATTTGCCATGTGCCTCCTGTAAGGTATTGAAAACACCCCGCACATTGATCTCAAACTGCCGGGTAAAATCATCCTGGGTATTGTCCTTGATCGCTTTGGATATCATTATACCCGCATTGTTAACAAGCACATCGACTTTTCCATAGCGTGCTATGGCTTCATCAAACAATTGGGTTACCTCTTGCCGGTTGCTTACATCGGCTTTGACACAAAAAGCCGTACCCCCATCTTTCAAAATTTCCGCTACGGTTGCCTTAGCCTCGACCTCACTATGGGAATGGTTCACGACTACCTTGGCTCCATTTTTCGCCAAGAGCAAGGCGATTTCCTTCCCTATCCCCCGGGAAGAACCCGTTACTATGATTACTTTGTTTTTCAACTCCATCCCAATTCTATTTTTTTGATTTTTTAGATTGATTTTCAATTGCACGTGTTCAAGCCTCTTTTATGAACCACCTTTATTCCATGTCGACCAGCAGATTCCCTATCCTAGGAAAGCAATACTATTGCATAAAACATTCTATAAAGTATGTTTAATATCCTTACGATGCGCTGATCTGTTTGATGTACAATGAAAGTCCTGAGATATATTCATCCAGAATCAAATCATTGTCGTATAATTTACGCAGTCCACGCACCCCTTCGAAGGCACTTATCAAATAAACCGCAACCGATTTACTGCAGATATCCTTCCTAACACTACCCTCGGTTTTTCCCCTATCCAGCACATACACCAGGGCGGACTTCCATTCCTCAATGATCCGTTTCAAGGCGTTTTGATAGGCAAATTCCTGATCCCCAATCTCATTGATAAAATTATTGGCAGGACAACCATGCTGTTTTTCATATACCGTGAAGGACTTTAACCGTACGGAGAAAATGGTTTTCAATATTTCCAAAGCATCCCCGGAACCATATAAAGGTGCCACCATAGCCTCGTAGACCCTTTTCTGCAACTTCAAACCAATGACGGCAAGTCCCAATGCTTTCTTATTTTCAAAATGATGGTAAAAAGCACCTTTGGTCAGGTTGGTCGCCTTCATTATCTTATCCACGCTCGTGGTCTTAAAGCCATTTTCATAAAATAGCTTAAACGATTCGTTTAAAATTAATTGCCGGGTAAGTTCTGACTTCAACCTTTGATCCATGGACCAAAAATATAAATTATATACTAGGTAGTATGTTTTTTTAAGAAAGGATTATGATTTTCCCATGAATGCAGGAAAGCTTGTCCCTTAAGCTGTATAAAAGAGAAACCAACAAAGTACCCGAAATATGATTTTGTTAAACAGGGAAGAAGAATGAAACCTTATTCGTATCGACCATAAGGTTACCTAACCATCAAACAAGGAAATTGTCGTCCAGGTATTTCTGGAACTTTGGTTTGTATTGCTCACTGATGGGAATATAAATATTCTTGTCAAAAACAATACGGTTACGCTCGACTACAGAGATTTTATCGAGATTTACGATATAGGATCGATGCACCCTCATAAAATGGTCTGTGGATAGAAAGCTTTCCATCTTTTTCATACTCATTAAGGCCATGATGGGCTTTTCGGTTTGCAGATGGATACGCAAATATTCCCGCATGCCTTCAATATATTTAATATCGGCTAGGTTGATGCGTAATATTTTATATTCCGACTTAATAAAGAGAAACTTATCGTTACTATGCACTTCGGTATTCCCTCCTTCTTTAGGCTGTATCCGATCCTTTGCCTTTACCGCCGCCTTTAAAAATTCGTTATAGCCAATGGGTTTCAACAAATAATCAATAGCATCGACACGAAAACCCTCAATCGCATACTCACTATAGGCCGTCGTGAAAATCACCTTGGGCGGATTGGTCAAGGATTTAACAAAATCCATTCCACTTAAATCGGGCATATTGATATCAACGAACATCAGATCCACCTCATTATCCTGTAAGAATGAAATCGCCTGTAAAGCACTCTCAAACTGATTTTCCAAAACAAGAAATGGTGTTTTACCTATATAGCTTGCGATTTGTTTTAATGCCAAGGGTTCATCGTCTATTGCGATACATCGGATCATAAAGGAATATTAAGGTTTATAACGTATTTATCATCGGTTTCCGTAATGGCAAGGTCATAGTCCTTTTTGTAAAGGAGGTCCAATCGCTTTCGAATATTCTCGATACCAATGCCCGAAGAACCTTCTGCTTTTTTGGAGTGGTTACTGTTCTCGATCCTAAATTGCAACTGGTCTTCCGTAAAGGACATCGCGATATGTATAAACGATTCCTTATCATAGCTTATCCCATGCTTAAAAGCGTTCTCCAACAAAGAGGTAAACAATAAGGGTGGAATTGATTTCTTTGGGATGGATTGGGGAATATCGACCTTAATGACCACCTTATCGGTAAATCGCAAACGCATGAGTTCAATATAACTCTTTATAAATTCGACCTCCTTGGTTATGGGTGTCACCTTTTCTTCCGAGTCATACAGCAGATGCCGCATTAAATAGGAAAGTTTAATGATCGACAACTTGGCCTCTTCTGAATCAATATCCACCAAGGCATGGATATTATTCAATGTATTCATGAAAAAATGCGGACTCACCTGGTTCCTTAAAAAAGCCAACTGATTTTCGACATTTTCCTTTTGCAACTTGATTTTTTCCTGTTCCAGACTTGCCCAACGCATGGACAACTGCAACCCAGCATCAAAACCTAGCAAGAGTATCGACAACATTAGAAAATTGGCATAGGCCGGAATCGGACCTTGGGAATTACGCCCTTTTGGAATGGGACGTGGAACCTGACCTTCAAAAGTATCCCTTGCCCTATTTTCGGTAAACCGATCCATCTTTCTTTCAATCCTATCATGCGGTGGCGGAGGAGGCAATACTTGTGAATTCACCCTATCGTTAATGGAGTAAATGACGAATGTCCCCACCAGAATCAATATAAAAATAGCACTAAAATAAGCGGCCTTTTTCCCTTTGAAAAACAACAAAGGCATCAATAGAAAACGATGGACCAAAAAAAGCGCCAGTAACGCCACATGGTTTCTCCAAATATCAAAAACATGAACCCAATTGATTTCTTCCTCAAACTGGCCAAACAATAAAGGGGACGCGAACAGGACGACCCAAAAGGCAAGGATTATCACGGGTTCAAAAAGATCTTTTCGTTTTAGGAACCCCTTATTTTTGTAATTATCACTCATGTATTCTGTACTGTTTTTCGAAGATACTGAATTCATATTGGTAACATATGATTGCATTCGGTAAATCTTATCGCGTTTTATTATTCTTGGTTCTTCACCCTATTTCAATCGGTTTGAGGTGTTTACCCCCAACCACAATCCATGGACAGGGAATACTACTAGGTCGGCCATTGACCAAAAGGTTGTTTTTCAAACTGCATGGTACCAT
The DNA here is from genome assembly GCF_003148665.1 of Maribacter polysiphoniae. Taxonomy (GTDB): domain Bacteria; phylum Bacteroidota; class Bacteroidia; order Flavobacteriales; family Flavobacteriaceae; genus Maribacter_A; species Maribacter_A polysiphoniae. Next base: position 61,011 of record NZ_QGGQ01000002.1, read on the forward strand.
CTTCCCCTTTAAAGATATTGATCCAAGCCTGCCAGTTTTCATCATCCATTTCAGGGTAATCCAATCGATAATGGCTACACCTACTCTCTTTACGCATCAATGATGCCTTCAATTTCATCTCGGCGCTTATGATCATATTGGCAGTTTCATGAACCAACCGCAATTCATGTAAGTTGGATGCGCACATCTTATCCATATGGTGATCCCGCAATTCCTCTATATACGCCAATGCCCCCTTCATTAAGTTTTCTTTTTTAATGTAAAGGATAAAATTGGGAATCATGATGCCTTGTAAGGTCTGGGTTACCCATGCCGGACTATACCCTGCCTCCCTTTTTAAAGGGGTCAGAATTTCTTCTTGGATCCCATCGATTTTAGAATCGGATATTTTAACATCCTTTACACCCTTACTGTATCTTGCAGCAGCTTCCCCTGCAACCCCACCTTGGACTGCCGATCCTGCCAAAGACGAACCGATTTGGGTATAAATTGCTCCGGACATATAAGAACCCAAGGCATCACCGGCGGCAAAAAGCCCTGGAATGTTCGATTCACATTGATCGTTTATAGGCACCAACCCTTCCGATTTATGGATTGCCATTCCTGCCGAAGAGCCTCCTACTACACTACCACCCATCCCTGGAGGGCCGCCACCTTCTTTTGGAGGTTTACCCCCAGCTGGTGGTTTACCTTCCCCTCTAGGAGGCCTACCCTCTTCCGATTGGGGTCCAGGCTTTCGCTCTGTATTGTTTCTTTTAAATTCCTCAGGGGTGTATGGTCCACCGGTAATAACCTTATTATCAACCGCTCCCGGATGCCCCATTTTTACCGAATTACCACTTACATAAGCCATATAGTTCAGGTCGACTCCCAAATCATGATGTACCTCAACACTTACCGTACTTGGCTTTTGTTCAAACATATTACCCCAACCATCATAACAGGCGGCGGCATTTTCCGCTTTCCCTGGGTGACCATCGTTCCATTCCTTGCCGGTAACTTTCGCCCCAATATTATAGGCCATTATGGTACCGTCATGGGTAAGGTCCCCGATGGGGAAGCCATTAGGTTTAAATCCGCCAGCCCCAGTACATAGTATGACACTTTTTGCCTCATAGACAATCACTTTTTGCTCATCGATGCTAAAACCGGCCGCCCCGACAATCTTTTCCTCCTCTTTGATCAGATGGGTTACTACGATACGTTCTTGAACCGGTATATTCCGTTCTTCCATAGGTTTACTGAAACTTTTGTTATAAAGCGCCGAGTCGAAAAATCCCCATGACCTTAGCTCGTTTACACGATCCAATGAGTGTTCGGCCATTTGTCTCGTATACACCTCATTATTACTGCCCAAGGCCGAACGGGAAACTTGGGCAACGAATTCATCAATGCCCAATTTTTCTTTTTCAGGATCATATGCGAATATTCCTTTTGCAAAAGGGGTTTGACCCGAAGAGCCTAGTCTGCCTTTCGAAACCATCATCACCTTTGCTCCCGTATCATGGGCTTTTACGGCCGCGAACAAACCTGCCATACCGCTGCCTATTACCAATACATCCGTACTGAATTTATCCAAGCCCAACGCCTCAACGTCAATTTCCGGACTATTTTCTGACCACCCCAGGGGTAACCCCATGGAAGCCAATGCAACAGCTCCGGCCGCACCACCTGCCAAGGCAATGAAGTTGCGTCGTGATATACTCTTATTCTCTTTTGAACTAGACATTTTTGATCGTTTTTCGTGTAGGTTTAACTAAATATGTTCGTAACAAATAGAAGATGCCACATGCCCCTGCAATCACGTAGAACATCGTGAATGCACTATTGCTATGGCGCCCCAAGGTAATGACATGCCAGGTAGCGGCAACGATGAAAACCACAGTCAAATAAGCGTGAAAGGTTCTCCAGGTCTTATATTTCAAATGCAGCTTAAACCTAAAAAACGAAGTGACCATAATCACCAACATTACCGTATAGGCCACCAAACCAAAAACAAGTCCAATAGTATTGAAAGTGGTTATCAATCGTATAAAGGCATCCTTGGGAGACACCGCATCGTCCAAGAATTTGGGAACGATGATAAAAAACGGATGCAGCATGATAACACTTATAAATACATACCCTATGAACTTGTGTATTTTCAATACGTATGACATCTTTACCTTCTTCACCAATCCCCTGTTCGTTCTCGCCAAAAAGAATTGTGCCAATAGCAGACTAAAGGCTAAAATGGTCAACAGGGAAAGTGAATCCATAAGTAAGGATCGTTTGGGGAAATCCCCCAAAAACCATAACAACAACGGTATACCGATAAACGCTATACCCAGTGACAACAACTTGAATATTTTTCTTTCTTTTTGCATGACTAACCCCATGAAACGATTACTGGAATGGTTTTTTCCGGAGTAAGCGTAATCGCGTCGACCGGACAATACAACCGACATAAATGACATATTTGGCAATCCTCAGGAAAGGTAATTACCGCCTTTTTGGTTTTTGGATCTAACCGAATAACATCGGTAGGGCAACTCTTAATGCACTCTTCACACCCTATACATCCGTTTATACTTTCAATGGCCATTATTAAGCGCTTTTACAATTTCTATATCAAAGTAACAGCACTTCCGTTCCAATTGAAAAAGGAATCGACAGACCATGGGACTTTCTCAACCAAATGGCAAATCACAACAACAAAGGAATCTTGGACGATGTAATGAATATGGATAGGGATTTAAAAGGGGATCCAACTTAAGGGTATTCCCCAATCGTCATTATTGACGCTTGTAGACCAGAACAGGGCCTTTATACGGGGTTGATTTTTTATTGGTATAATAACGAAGTACAAAAAACAGCACTAGTGTAAACACCAATAACACACTTACATACAGGAGATGCCCCATATTCCAGGGAAATCCATCGGAAAGTATATATTTTCCATCCCTATGGACAATGCGCGTTGAAAATTCATTTTCAGCATTCAATATGCTGCTCACATTTCCTTTTTCACTAAAAAAGCCCGTTATATTTTGTTGGGACCCGTTTTCCTCAAAAACGTTCAGTTTTACGGATAATTCATCAAAATCGCGAGGAATGCCTTTGAGAACAAACCGGACCTCAGCCTGCCGGCTTCCCAAACGGGCGTCTACAGGTAAAAGTTCTACCGGGAAATCATCCGCTACCAAGTGGATATGGGTATTTAAATATTGGAAATACTTTTCTTTATATACCGCAATGGACAGCATCGATATATCCTCGGTACCGTAGTATTTTTTCAGCACCTCATAGGTCCCAAGCTGTGAAGCGGATATATCCATAAACCAATCATTCCCGATTCTTTCAAAAATAATCGATGATGTATAAGGATTAAAGGCCTTGGCACTGGACATACCAAGCACCAAAGCCATTATTAAAACAAATCTATTTACATTTCCCATATCATTCCCCTACACGATTCTATCCTTGCAATCAACTTGCTTCATATAAGCGTACTCCCTACTTTTATTTCCTTAGACCTAGCCTAGGTTCCATTTAAGACATAAACACCAATAAAACCGTTAGTACGACACCTACAATGGAAACATAAACCCCTTCTTTCAAGGTCTTGGTTTTCGGTTTGAACATAAAAAACGAAGACACGACAAAGAAGAACAATGACACCCCGAAAAATATGTTCAACCAAAACAAGGGTTGATTCGTACTTGCCTTGTGCAATTGATTCAGTTTCCGCAATACCGCAGGTAATTCCTTTGCTGTGTATTTTACATCACCCGTCGCACTATTGTAGGTGCCATGATCAAAATACTGCATATCCCCTTCTACTTTGGAAATTCTCAAATTTTTCAAATGCAACGCTCTCCCCAATTGTTCGGAAGACATTGCGGTCCCCACTTTTTTCTCGATCGTTTGTTCACTTTTCAAAAAATTGGTCTCCCGGAATATGAGAATAATTCCACTAAAGGCATACACTGCCATAATACCTGCCAAGAAAAAACCTAAATAGCGATGGACAATACGCATATAAAAGTTCATTGATTTTTTACCCTTCATCATTTTTCGTTTAAAACTCCCTCTTTAGACTGCCTTAATCCCTAATGGTTTAAAGCAGTCTGTTGGAATTTTATACTTTTTTTTCCTGATATTATATTGTAATGGAACCTTTAATTGGACAAATAGCCATTTGCTGCGGATGCCCGACTTGAAGCATGTGATTTAAGTGTTGAAATGGCCGAATAAAAAGAACTACTATTATATAAAAATGAGTATCCGCTCACCTCAGAGGTCGCATAGGGTTCCACTAAACTTGCGTACGTATCATAAACCCCCTGTATATAGCTTGTCTCAAAAGGGCCGTCTATAACCGCCTGTACATAGGCGTCGTATTTGGCCTTATAAACCTCATCTTGATATAAGTAACCGATCAATGGCCAGGTAGCACTGGACAGATCGGAGAAATCAAGGTTTAAGGAACCTCCTTGTTTCCCATCTTGTAAGGCCTCATTATTATCCCATGGAATCCAAGTGAGCAAATTATTGTCCGGGTTATTGTACAAATAATAATTATGTTCCATTCTTCCGTAGGTATCCCAATTTTGGATAACCGTATTTACGGCCAAGTAATTCAAGAACGTGTCCACATCGAATACAGCTTCCAGATTGGTTCTCCACGTTTCTGGCTCGGTAGTCCTAGTATCCGAATGCAGTGCGGAAAACAGGCTTTCAATATCACTCCAATCCGCCTCATCCTCATTGGTCTTTTTCTCGAAACCTTCCTCATTGAAAGTTCCTTCGGCAAAACTAGCGCCGTAATCCTCAGGCTTATAAAGATTGCCATCATCACTGGAGAATAGGGTATCGATCAACGTATCGTCAACTTCCTCTACCAAGGTGTACAATCCAAAATACTCAGGACCATCACCGTGATCCACATATAGGGTGTAAAAACCGGTGTTAGAAACCGCCAAACCGGAATTCTTAAATACTTCGGCGGCGACTTTTTCCCTTAAAAAAGAGCTGTCATCATAATTGTTCTTTAAGCTCAACTTTTTAAAACCATAAAAACGTTGGTTCTTTATTTGCGGATAATCGTCCTCGAACTCATCAAAATCCATTTTGAATGCCAGTTTCAAGATACCGGCTTGCCAAGCACTCTGCAAACTCGAATTTCCTTTAAACCGCAATCCTACCTTATACCATTCCTTACCGTTGTAGAACACTGATCCAGGTACAAAGACAGGGTCTTCATCAGAAAAACTAGTTCCGCCACCGGCCATACCTCCCCCAGGACCACTATTGGTACCTCCAAAGGTTCCATACAGATTCGTCATATCGGCCATCATAGCTTCCCAATTCCCTTCTGAAATAACAAAATCGAGCCGCTTAACCTCTGAATCATCAAAGACCTCATCAAAATCAGGATCGGCATCCTTGCTATGTGTCTCGGTGGTCCAATCCACCGGTTCAAAATCGGCGTCATCCAAAGTCACCGTAGCATCTGTCCCGGATGTTGTCGTATCTTCAGAATCATCAATGGTATCGGTATCATCCGAACAATTAATAAATAAAAAGGATACCAATACCGCCAGACTTGTAAATATTGATTTTTTCAAGATAAATTTTTTCATGGTTTTTTATTTATACTTTTTTTGTACCGGCAAATCAACCCATTCTTTGTTACAGAAGGAAAAAGATTCAACGAATCAGGGGATTTCATCTACCAATAATAAAACTGCTTCTACAAAATAACTGTCATTCTACCGTTGTTGATTTACCCACAACCGTAAAGCTTTTATATAGGGTTCCTGATGAATAGGTGCCATTTTCATATACTCCGTTTGATTCGGTACCGGTTGAACTGCCTCCCAAATAAATATTGCAAGTTCCTGTTTTAAGATCCGATGAAGAGAATACGATCGATTTGTAATTTTTTTCCGGTGCGAAGGTCTAATTAGTTTCCCCAGAACTGTTTTCAATATGGAATAGGCTTCCTGCAGATTGGGTTGATAGGTTTCTTGTTTTTATTTTACTTGTTTTTTATGGTATATGTGTATTTTAATCCGATTATATGTGTTGTTTCAGGCAAATCGACATTCAATTCTTTTTCCATTCGATAGAACAAACCGATTTTCCCATACTTCCTTATTTTATAGTCGGTTCCTAAGGTGAGTCTATATTTACTGAAACCATTGTCGTCACCTTCCTCAAAGTGGTTGAATATTTCCGCGGAAAACTCCGGATCTAACTTCCAATTCTTAAAATCATATTCCACCGAAGTTTTAAAACGAATATTCTGATTCGCATAATCACCTTCGGAATTGTCCACACCCAATTCATTCTTATTTTGATAACGTAACCGATATTTCAGTGAAAGGGCATTTATTTTATGCTTGTATGTTGCATCGACATGAAATCGGAAGTGATTTTCATATCCTTGTATGTTACCTTTATTATCATTATCCCTGATATATCGGAGACCACCACCGATATCGAAACTTTTTGAAATGGAATATTCGGCATCAAGTTCTGTGAAATACTCGCTTATTTCCGAAATATTTTCATCCAATCGCAATTGTTCCTCCAACCCAAACGACCATTTTTTGTTCAATTTGTATTTGAGGCCAATGGATGTCCAACTTTCAAGATCATCGGTATCCCCGCTTTGGGCGAAACATGAAGTTCCTATCATTAAAGCGGCCATCCATACCATATAGCCCGATCGCAACCTGTTGATTGATTTCATATTTTTCTATAAAGCGGTTATTAGTTGTTTTTGAAATAGAATATGGTCACTTCAGCGGTATCCTTTAAAAAATCCACTTTCCCGATATTGACCTTGTTAATGGTCAAACCTGTCCTATGCTCAAGATCACTCTTAAGTATTTCATGGTTTTCAGGTTTTATGTTCTCGATATTTTCGTAAACAATGAATTTTGATTCTTCCTGTTTCAAGGCCCAATACCTCTCGATAAGGATCAAAATGAAAATGATCAGTACGTTTGCACCCAAAATCTCGGCATAGCTCATTTTCTTGTTAGCCAATGAATTGATGACCGAAACACCGATGACCACGAACAAATAGGTCATTTCCTTGATATCGATGGGATCGGTCCTATAACGTATTATTCCAAAAATCGCGAACAATCCAAGGGCCATTCCTATATCCAGATTGTATTTCTTTAATGTGAAGCAGAGTAAAAAGACAATAAGACTAATGAGATAATAGGTAAAGACATAATCTTTACGCTTTGAAGAGGGGTAATAAACAAAACGTATGATTATGGTCAAGAATGTGAAGTTTAGGATGAACCTGAACATCATTTTAAAAAAATCGTCGTCGAAAAGGGGGATGTCTAGAAATTCCATAAGCAATTAGGCTGTTATTTTATTGATTTTTAATAGTTTCTCTTTAAAGCGATTGTACTTTATATCATCGTAAACACTGATCATTCCGATACAATATTTACTGAGTCCGTACGGATTTATCTGTTTCTCTTTCAACTGCCGTACAACGGGTGATGTTCTATTGAAACGTTCTTGTTTCACCTCGATAATCACAAGATTATTATAGGTCTTGAAGGAGTTGTTTATTTTAAAGGAAAGGTTCAGGTCTATGGTCAAACGCTCCATAGCGGTTTTGTTCACCAGTGTAATACGGTTGAATTTATTCCAGATAATGGGTTCCAAATCATAGGATTTACTGGTTACGTTTTGGATAAAATCAACAGATTCGTCGGACAATTCCGTTTCAAAATCGTTTATCGATGTCCTGGTCTTATTGGTCTTTCCCTTACCATCCTTCTGTTTTACCTCGAGAAAACAGATATCGGATTCAACATATTTCCGCATCCTGACCTTGGTCCTATTTATCTTGCCATTATGATGGTCATAATAGAACTTCTTGGTAGGGGTATCAAAATAAAGTGAAGAGTAGGTCATGATTCTATGACCATCTATCTCAAGGACCCTATAATCCTCCCTTATGTTCTTTAAAACCTCAATAAGATCTTTTTCATGGATGATGAATTTCGTATCGGTCCTTTTCATTAAGGAAACGTTATTCATCCCTTCTAGGGTAATACTCTCAAAACCTTCTATAATATGTCTCATCAGCAGATTTATTATAAACCAAATTAAGTGAAGGTTAAGCCAAGGTTAAATCAAAATCAACGAACTGGAAGATTTTATCAACGAAATTGAATCACATCTAACTGACGTTATAAAAGAATATAAAAAAGGCACGCTAGTTCTAACCAAACCAGCGTGCCCTTAACTAAACTAACTCAACCAAACAATTATTCCATCATAGGCACTCAATTTATAGTCTACTCTAGGAAGCTTGTGATATCGATTATCCAACTTCCTGGATTCCTAAACTAATTCGAAACAAATTTAAGGATGCCCCCATGAACCCAGAAAAGGAATCGACAAACCAAACCCGCATATCAACCAAAGACTTGATTTCATCAATGAAAGAAACGGTAAAGGTCAATAAGAGACATTCAAGAAAAACACATCATTCCGGGTTTTTGTCAACTATCCCCATCATACCCCAATTCGCGATTAAGTTTTATCGCAATATTTTGGGTTCTACTCCTTAATTTTTTTGCCAATGCCAGAAGATTCTCCGTATGCAACAACCTGGCAACAATGCTATTTTGATATTTTTTATCTTGCAGCAATAGATGATATTGAGACTTTGCCCCAAAGCTTTTAATGGCATTGTATTTGGTGTCTTCCGCAGGAAGCATATCGGCCAGGGACAGGTGTTTTTCCAAAACCGGTTGGATATCATCGATGACAATCTTTTTTACTTTTTCATCCTCTATGGCCAAAACCCCTATTTCAGTTGGATAGTTCGTAATTAGCCTTTTTAATGAATTGCTTTCTATCATTTCAAATTTTGTAGTATTAATTACGGAATTCAGGGCCCCATCCAGTAGATTCAATTCGCTATACGTACTATGAACGATCGTATCCTTGGCCCCTTGTGTAATTTGTTCTGGGGGCAGCCCCACATAATTAACGATAGCCTCCAATTTAACGATATCATCACCATATTGATCGATGGCACTATTGAGGGATTTCATATTTAGGTCTAGCTCTTCGTAAAGGCTATCATAAATCTTTAGCTCAATGATCTTATTTTTTCGAATCTCATTGAGGTCATTGATTTTCCACGCCAATAAAATACTGATCACTATAAGCACTATTTCCCCAAAGGCATATAGAAAATACTTTTTTATATTCCCCTCTTCCAAAAATTTTATCCTGAACTGCTTTCTAAAAAATTTCAACATTGCTCCTTTTCGTTGTATTTAAATTATTCTCAATAATAAAGTCGTTCAAACTTTTTCAATCAACTGAAAAAGGCACGCTAGTTCTAACCAAACCAGCGTGCCCTTTACTAAACTAACTCAACCAAACAATTAATCATCCATAGGCACTCAATTTATATTTCTTACCAATCTCACATAATTATAATAGCGCTCGGCATCCTCACCTGCTGGCCCATCCTCATCCTTTGTATCGAAACGTACGGCACCTGCACCATGGAAATCCTCCCCTTCGCCATTTACCGCCCTACCAAAGGCAACATACCAGGCATAGTAATAAGGTTCCCCACTTGTAAACGGAGCCGATGTACCTGTCCAGTAATACCCGTAATCATCTGCATAACCTGCTTCTTGAACATCACTTGGCAATTGTGTACATGAAAATAAGGGGTCAATGGCCGGACCAACATTATCACTATCGGTCGCCGTTGGTGAATAGGAATAATCCACGATACCTTGGAGTTCCTTTACATTGGGAAGGCGCCAATCGGTATAACCGGCCAATTCAGAGTTTTCGGCATATTCCAAAGCATCTTCCCAGTCCAAGGTAACCCCGTCATCATCCTGTGCCCACATTAGACCGGTATTATTATCCGAAATGGTACCGTCTCCATTATCAACAAAATCATTCGTACCATAATCCCCACCACGAACGGCCCTTACATACTTACCACCCACGGGACCACCCGCTGCTGCAGCATATGCCTTAATGTGACCGGTAACATGGTTTACACCAAAGGCCGCATTATTACCGCCTTCAACCGTTGTACCCACGTAATAGTTGTTGGCCCAAAATTGCTCATCCTTGGTTACCTCCCCACTTGCCAGGTTAAAATACCCCGTATCCAAATAGGGCCATCCCGAACTAAAATCACTGATTGAAAAAAGCTCTTTTAAAGTGGGCATCCGCCAGTCATCATAACCGGAAAGCTCCAAATTATCACAATAGGTTACGGCATCGGCCCAGGAATAGTCCTCTGAAGAAGGTACCTGCTGCCACATTAAACCGGTATTGGTATCCGTAACCGTGCCATCCCCATTATCTGTATAGGACATGGCTTCCCCTTTTAAATAGGTTGCATCCTGACCATAGAAATCCTCTCCCTCACCAATACTGCTTACAACCGCACCATCATTATCATACAACGTGATCTGCCCAGTTGCTATTTGTAGAAAATCATTGATTTCCAATTCATTGTCATTGGTAGTGCTATCATCATCCAATACCTCATCGGTATCTTCAACCACAACATCATCAGCATCGTCACTACAACCTATCGGAACCGATAGAAAAGCCAGGAGCATTACATAAATCCCTAAAAGTCTGACTGTTTTGTTAAATACGGTATATTCCATGTTTTTGTTTTTTAATTATTAGAAACCTCCAGGTCGGACACCACCAGTACCACCCTCACCTGTAGGACCCATTTCCCCTCCAATTTGTGTAACTGTACTGTTGATAGTAAACGAATCACCTGAATCCGTTCCACCGCTATATGTTCCAGAGGTGTATAATCCGTTAACCTCAGTACCATTGCTCACGCTTCCTCCTGTATAGATGTTATACGTTTCACCTGTTTCCAATTTTGCATTGGAATAAATAATCGTGATTACGCTATTCGGCACTTCATAAGTAAGGGCTTCCGTGCCATCCTCTGATTGAATATTCAATAGTTGGTTTGCGCTAATCCCATCAAAAATCACTGAGTTTTGCGTGCTTTCGGTTTCTGTCGGAAATGAGGTATTCAATCCCAATCCTAAAATTGTTCCTCCAGTTATTTTGAATGAATCGTCATCGCAGTCAAAGCTACCGTCCGGCTCATCGGTTCTAACGGATATGGCAATGGTCGTACCACCGGTAACGGTAATGCCTGCATTACTGTCAATGGCATCGTTGAGCGTACTATACACATAATTGTTTCCTCCGTTGATGTATAAAATTCCACCGGCATTAAGACCGTCATCATAGGCATTAATGATTATGGTACCATCATTAATGGTCATTATGCCTTTGGACTCAATTCCTTCGCCTTCGGAAGTGTTTATCACAAAATCGCCACCATTTATAGTTACATTGGGCGTAATGGAATCATCCGGTTCTTCCTCGTCATCAATGTCATACGAAGCTACAATGCCATCATCAACAGCATTTATGTTAAAGGTTCCGTCGTTGATAATTATATAGCCTTCTTCGCAATCCATTCCGTCGCTATCTGCCGTTAAATTAAGCGTACCTCCATCCACAATGATATAATCGTTGGTGTGTATGGCATCAGATGCCGCTTCGGTAACTGTGATCGTACCACTAATTACCCTAACATAATCATCACTTGCGATACCGTGCTTATAGTTTCCTGCAACATTAAGAGCTCCTGAACCGCTAAAAACCAATTGCCCTTCGCTAAAAAATGCAGCTTTCGCATCTTCTTCGTCAGGGATATCGCTATAACTCGATGCATCGGTCAAGCTGTTCGTACCTTCCAATATCACAAAAATGGTTTTCGAAGATTGGACATTTATCGCAGGTCCATCGGTATTCACAATGCTTAAATCATTTAACGATAATTTGAATTTTTTATCACTATAAATCTTCAACATCCCGTCTGTCGTTGTGCCCGATACTTCGTAGGCCACTTTAGAAATAGCCGAATAAATGGTGACATCGGCCCCGTCTTGTGTAATAACCACATCATCAGGAACAGGGTTGGTAATGGTAGCCGAGGTATCGGAAAATACAATTTGCACCGTATTTTCAAAAGTTGCGTTTTCCACTAAATCATCTTCATCGGCTCCTGTGTTATCGGTATCCCCTTCAGCCGTTCCTGATGTGTTTGTATCCGTTATTACAATATCCCCTGATGATGTGGTATCATCATCGACTACGGATGAGTCATCATCAATGACAACTTCATCCCCGTCATCGCTACTGCAACCTATCGGAACAGATAAAAAAGCCAGGAGTATTACATAAACCCCTGAAAGTCTAATTCGTTTGTAAAATGCGCTATGGTTCATGATCATTTTTTTTAGGTATCGTTTTTTAGTATTACCCGTGTGTTACCTTTTACCTTTTTTTTGGCTATTTTTCTTTTGATAAGCCTTGAACAATTTCTGTTGCTCATCGGTCAATACGGCATTCACTTCTTCTTCAAAATCATTTTTTAAAGCCTCCATTTCATCCCTATCCGGCCTTCCTGATGACGTTTTTTTCTTGACCTCCTTAAAATGTGCTGTATACAGGGCTAATATTTCCGTTTCCTGATCTTCGTTCAGAGATATCTCTTCAGCAAGATCACTGACCATTGCCTTGATTTCTTTTGAGGAGGGTATAGGTGGTGGTCCTTGTTGGCCTCCACCTTGTCCTCCTCTTTGGGCAAAGGTTGTTCCTGATATCAGCATTGCACACAATACCAATGTGATGTTTGTGATTTTCTTCATTGTCTTCATAATTTTTATATTTATTATTTTATACTTCCTTTTTTATATTACCTCTTAACACTTGTTCGTATTGGGTCTCTTTACACAAGTCCTTAATGATTCCGTCTTCTTCTTTCCGGCTTTCGCGATATGCTTTTATTCCCCTCCTCAACAAAATGTGTTGCATACAATCCTAAAAGCTCTCCTTCCTGTTCTTGATGTAATGCGGTTTCCATAGGTAAATCTTTTAGCCTTTCCTGCTTTGCTGATGTAATGGATGGCCCATCTTCTTGTCCACAAGCCGAAGTCGTTATCACCAATACGATAACTGCCCCTTTCCACACTATTTTCATCATTGACTTCATAAGTCCTGTTTTATTTATGGTTCAAAGAAACAGAAGTATGCCTTCCTTTAAAACCAAAATCAACGAACAGGGGTATTTCCTCTACCAATTTGGGATAATAGCGATTGACCTGATTCGGTATATGGAATAAAAAAAGACGTTAGTTATAATTAAACCAGCGTCCTTGTAACCCAACCGAACAATAATTATTAAACCATTGGCATTGGATATATATTTTTATAAAACTAGGTCCAAGGACCTAAATAGAGAAAGTTCTTATCTACGAATAAGGAGGTTTACCCCATGGAGCGTTTATATTGAAATAACACCATACGGAATATGGCTGAAAACAAGGCCTAAGGGATAGGCCTACAAAACATTGAAAGAAAGTTATACTGCTGATTTAGTACAATGTACAAGCGTTATCTATTCAGTCTTCAAATTCTTGTTAAGTTTTACAAATTGTAAGAAATCATCATTCTTGGCCAAAATGATATAGGTGTCCCCCTTTACTTCAATGGTTCCCATATCCTTAACATCGCCTGGGGTAAAGAAGCCACTTTCATAGACCGGAACCGGCTCAAAACCACCTTTGCCATTACCCTTTAAAAAGAGGCCGTAACCAGCATCAATCCTCGCCGTTTCAATCTCCGAGCCGTAGAGGTTTCCTGCAATCAATGCATCCAAATGTCCGTCTTGGTCGTAGTCATCGATCAAAATTTGATTGATGTTCGAAAGTTGGGCTTGATATGGTAATTCATGGATTTCAAAAGTACCTCCCTTATTTTCCAAATAAACGCTGGCAAAAGACTTGACCTGATAATGCAAGGCCTCATCCAGACTTTTTTTGGTATACACATCCTCCAATGTGGCATGGGAAAATTCCTCTGAGGTTTTGTATTTGTATTTAATGGCCGGTATTTGCTGTGACGAAGGCAATCTACCACGAAGCGGATATTGCACGCCATTTTCATAATACCCCAGAACAATATCCATCTTGTCATTATTGTCAAAATCATGGGCGTAAATATCGAAGGTTTCATTTTTCGTTGCCTTGTATTCATAATTCAACCCATTATTCCCAACCAAATAATCCATATCACCATCCCCGTCAAAATCCCCTTCATTTATGCTCCACCACCACCCGGTGGTATCGGTTAGTCCCATATCCCCGGAAACATCCTTAAAGCCGGTTTTGGTGTTTTCATATACCTTGATCGGCATCCACTCCCCAACGATCATGACATCCAACCAATCGTCATTGTTGAAATCGGTAATAACAGCACTGGTGGCCATACCAAGGGTATCGAACTGATCACCGACAAAGGTTGAATACTCCTCAAATTTGACCGTACCTTGGGTACTGGTATTTTTTAAGAGAAAACTTTTGGTCGGGAAAGGGTATTTCCCTGGAACTTGTCTGCCCAAAACCAGAAGGTCTTCTTTACCATCCTTATCAAAATCGGCATGGTAGGCCCTAGAACCACTGATAAGCATTTTAGGAAGGGCCGATTCCGGTGCTTTCGAAAAATGCCCCTTACCATCATTCACATACAATCTGTCTTGAAGCAATTCGGGTTTGAATTCAAATTCATACCCTCCACTAACAATGTACAGGTCATTATCACCGTCCTGGTCGGCATCAAAAATAACAGCCCCTAGATCCTCTCTTGGTTTATCTTCCTCAAACGCCTCCACATCTTGCTTTGTAAAACCTTCCGTAGTTTGAAAAAAGACCGTTCCGGGTACATCCCTAGCCCCGCCCATATAGTAATCATCCAACCCATCATTATTCAAATCGCCAACCGCCAAGGCTGGTCCGTAAGCAGACATTTTATGGGGAAGCAATACTTGTCTTGAATAATCATCGAAATAATTTTCTTGATGCCTGAATTCCGGAAAATCCTTGGTAACATCCGTAAATAAAGGTGCAGCGGGTGCAGGTACTTCCGCTATTGGGGATGCGTTACTATAATTCAAAACCAAGGTCTGATTTACGGCAATATCCTTTAGGACCTCGGAAGTACCGTTGGTCCAGACGACTTTTAATTCATCTATTTTTTGTGTTTGATCCAGCCCGAAAATAATCTCCGGGGCCACGGAGGATTGAAAACCACGGGTCAATGTCAATTCATGCATTTGGGTCTGCTCCCCTGTTTTTACATACACCCGGTTTCCCAATCCAAACAAATTGTTCGGGGTTCCCTCAAACTTGATTTTGATAAAGTTTTTCTTGCCGGCACTTTTATTCTCGAAAATGGAAGCCGGATCATCTATATTATTGGTGATGATCTCCAAATCCCCATCGTTATCCAAGTCGGCATAAGTAGCCCCATTGGTAAATCCCGCGAAACTTACCCCCCATTCCTTAGTGACATGTTCAAAATTGAGGTCCCCATTATTCTTGAACATATAATTATCCAATCGTACCGATGGGATGGCCAAACTTCCTTCCAACAAATCACCCTGTGTCACTTTTGCTGTCCGAAGGTTATCAAAGTAATCGTTATTGTTCACTTCCCTACGCGTACCATTGGCGATGAATAAATCCTTTTTACCATCATTATCAAAATCCGCAATCAAGGGTCCCCAACTCCAATCCGTCGATGACGTACCCGTAAATCTTGAAACATTGGAGAAATATGGAATGCCGTCATTGATAGCCCCTGAATTCAATTGTAGGTTGTTTTGTACGTATTGATGGTGGAAACCGGCATCAACGAGTTCTTGGAAAAGCTTTCGCATGGTATTACCCATATTGGCCTTTCTTCGTTGGTCGGATTCACCATCCATGTCCGCTTGACTAATATCCAAATAACCATCATTATTGATATCGGCTATATCGGCACCCATACCATAGTATGCCGTTTGGCCCATTGCATCTTTTACAACTTCCCGAAATGTACCATCTTGATTATTGATGTACATAAAGTCCGGCGAATTAAAATCATTGGACACATATAAGTCGGGCCATGAATCATTGTTCAGATCCCCTACCGTCGCACTGAGGGACAATCCATAACTACCTAGGTTGGCCTCTTTGGTCACATCCGTGAAGGTATCCCCATCATTACGATAAAGGTGGTCACTTTGGTGTTTTTTGAAATTCTTCATTAAATGAAGATAAATATAGGTTGGGGTTGTAAAGGACGTGGGAGGGTAATTGGCCACATACAAATCCAAATCCCCATCCTTATCATAATCAAAAAAGGTTACCTGAACGGTATCCCCTCCATCGTCTATTCCCAATTCAGCCCCATTTTCAATAAACGTTCCGTCCCCTTTGTTCAAAAACAGTTGGTTTATCCTTGGCTCGTACTTACCCCCCACCGAACAATAGATGTCCAAGAAACCATCGCTATTCACATCGGCCATGGTGACCCCCGTATACCATCGATTATCTCCAGAGACACCCGCTTTCTCGGTAATATCCTCAAATTCCAGGTTCCCTTTATTTAGGTATAGCTTATTCGATACTTGATTGCCCGTAAAATAAAGATCTATCAGTCCATCATTATTAATATCACCGGCTGCCACACCACCACCCTCATACATATAGGGAAAGGTAAAATAGTTGAGTGAATCGGTTTCTGTAAGGGTATTTTTAAATGCGACACCTGTTTTTGAAGCATCCAAACTTTCGAAAATCTTATTTTCATCGTTTTCCTTTGTACAGGAATAGTTAAGAAAAAACAGGCAGATTATAAATTGGAGTACACGGTTTCCCTTCATGGCAATAGTGTCATTTTTGCTTTTAAATATACAATTAAATGGCATATTATACTTGGTTTTTAGGGTAGTTTACAATGCTAAGGACCACTTAAGCAACAAATTAAAAATTAAGGGAAAATGGATTTCATGTCCCTTTGGACTAAACCGTGGGACTGCATTCGCAAGCAACCTCTTTACCTATGGACTGTGTCAGGTTCATCGCTGCCAATCTTTTGGTTCGGGCCTCCAAACAATTATCACATTTTGAAAAAAGGGACAGATCCCACACATCGGCAAATACCCGTCCTAATCGAAGTTGAATACCGTATTCCAAAACCGTTTCGAGGGATTGAATCTCAGGAACTTCAAAATGACCCATTTTATGCAAATGTTCCATGGCCCCATTACCGCCCCTAACGGGTATGACCGTACAGCATTCCACTCCACGACCAAAGGCATAATCAATGGATCTTTTGGCCCAATGGATACCTTCCTCCTCCGATAGGAAGGGTGGTTTTAAAAGTATGAACGCCCTGGAGGAAATTTTGTTTTGCGATAAAAAATCGACCGATTTGGAAAAATCCCCAAGGGTCATACTTTTGTTCAACTTTAAAAGGACCTCTGGGTGCACCGTCTCCAATCCTATGGCTACCTCAAGCCGAGGCTTAAGCATATCCCTGAAACCCAAACATTTTTCAGTAATGAATTTGGGGTGGGATTCCACGATGACGGTTTCAAAATCCTCCAACAAAGTGGCAATCGTGCCATAATCGGCTACCGGTATCGCCTTTTCATCAAAAAAACTCCCGCTATTATATAACTTAATATGCTTTGCGGATGGCATTTGCGACAATGCCCATTCAATTTGTTCCGGTATGGCCCCTACAGGTACGGTTCGGTCGGTGGTATTTTTCCACAGATCGCACATAAGACATTTGAAAGGGCACTCCTTATTGGTCAGGAATATAATGGCGGTATCCTCAATTTTACCATCAATACTGCGCTCTTTCTCCACCAACCAAGCATACGGTCGATTATGATCGACCGTATTTTTGTTTCCCCTTTCGGAAGCTATCCATTTATTCGATGAAACAGCCTCGAAATCCTTATTCATATTTTGACAAAAACTGCTTTCTATAGGCTATTTCCTTTTCCGGGAAATGCTTTTCAAAATCATTCTTTGATACAACACCATGTTGGAACCTTCTTTTTTCGAAAATGGGCATTTCCATACCTGTAACAGCCTTAACCCCCTCAAAAACTATCTGTCCTTTTAGATCATATAATTTTTTATGATCCCAATCGGTCATATCGATATAGGGTATGCCTTCTGATATTTCAATTACATTGGGTAACGTGTACGGACTAAAACCTTCAAAATCATGTAAATCAGCAGGGGAGAAAGTCCTCATATACCCCCTACTTAGTCCACCAGAATACGTTAAGGAGTGTTTTATGGAATCCACTCCCCAACCTTCATGATACAACATTAAATTATTCAATACACTACGAATGGTCAATTCTGGATTCTCCTCAATAGGGTAATCCTTCAGGTTCTCATCCCCTCCTTCCCCATCAATAATGTATTTCCAATCGGGATATCGCTCCCTAATCCCTTTTAACAAGGCCAAGCTCATTGTTGCCGATTGAATGTCCAAGGGTTTATAGTCCTCTACAACCCGAATGGCCTCTTTCCAATCCAGCGCATTGTAATCCAACTCTATGGGTTCCAAGAAAAGTTCAAGATCCAAGGTTTTCAAAAATTTACGGGCTTGCATCAAATCCGCCCCATCACCATCAACAGACAAGGTAAAGGCCTTTAATCTTGAAGGGCTCTCCCCAAGTTCCTTTAACGCATGATAGGTTAGCACGAATATCGACCCACTATCGATACCTGCAGAGAAAGTGACCCCTATTGGACCCGTTTTCGCCCTGTATTGAAGCCATTTCTTGATCTCATTGTATACGGCCGTGATATATTCCTTACCAATTTGCTCGAGACTACCCGCTTCATACTTGTTGCGTTCGGGGGTAAAGAATCTTGTATAAACAGGGTTGGGATCCGGACATCCCAAAAGCTCGATTTTAGTAATGTAATGGGCTGGTACCATTCGCGTGTAGGACGGATGGAATTGATCATCCATTCCTTCTTTTTTAAGATAGTCATAGATAGTATCTATTCGTTCGGCAATGACCAATTGGGGGCCTACTGCCTTTTTTGCAATAAAATAACGTAGGGGGCGGCCGATCGACCGTGCCATTCTTATGGTCTTATCCTCTACGGAAATTAAGGAAAACTGTCCGTCAATCTTACGTACAGCCTCTACGTCCCCGGATTTGACAACCTCTACGGCTTCTTCATGGGACATGTTATAAATTATATTTTTTTCATGATTGGTCAAATCAACCACCTTACTAACGTACATACTGTTCATTTTCTTGAGTTTTATGAAATTACCTTTATTAGTTTAATATTCCTTTTCCCTGTGCTATGGTCAGGTATTGGTTTGGCACTATATTCTTAATGATTTCTATTTTACCATCAGGCCATTTTATTTCCAATTCCTTGATTGAACTTGATTTACCAAGTCCAAAATGGGTCCTGGGTTCATTATTGGATAAATACCCGGTAGTCCATTGATTGATGCGAACCAATTTCCTATCCCCTGTTTTTAGGGTCAATTTAGCACCGATACCAGAAGCCAAGCCATTTTTACCGGTGAGTTTGACCCCTAACCAATTATTATTATTGCCCGCTTCATTATGAAGCAAGGTTGGTGTTGCCATTAAGTCGACATGGGAAATCATCACATCCAATTTTCCGTCATTGTCATAATCCCAAACGGCCAATCCCCTTCCGGAACGTTTCGTTGAGAAATACGGACTGACTTTTTTACCCACATCCTTAAAATTTCCTTTTCCATCATTTTCCAACAACAAGGGATATTGCAAGATCAGTTCTTCCGCAGTTCCGTTTGCCGAAATAATATCGAGATCACCATCATTATCATAATCAAACAATGCCGTACCCCAGCTTCCTTTTCCCGCCAAGGACCTAGCTACTCCGCTGGACTCTGTGATATCCTGATATAGCCCATTGCCCATATTCCTGTAAAGGGCCCCATATTTTAAATCGGCAACAAGCATATCCACCAATCCGTCACCATCGACATCCCCAATGGTCGCATGCATTGAACCCGTTACCTGCGCTTGACTGTTTACCGCGATACCACTGGCGATACCAACCTCCTTAAAGGTACCATTCTCATTCTTGAACAAAAAATTCTCGTGATGGTCATTGGCCTGAACAATATCGAGATCACCGTCATCATCATAATCATAAACCGTTAATCCCATACATTTTGAATCAGGATAGTAGAGGTTTTCCTTTTCGGTCACATCCTTAAAAGTGCCATCGGCCATCTGTTGGTACAACATTGATGCCTGGCCCTTATACTCTGATGGATGGGGCATCATTCCCGGGGTTTGGGTTGAAATGTATTTGGGATCAAAGGCCAAAAAATTACCTACCATGGCATCCAACCTTCCATCATTGTTATAATCCCAAAATGAAACCCCGATACTCCATTTTACAAAGCCATTCAATTTTTCTGGACCGGTTAGTCCCAATTTTTTGGTCTGTTCACTAAAGGTACCGTCCCCATTATTGTGATAGAATACATTTGGACCGTAATTCAACAAATAGAGATCCTGATACCCATCATTATCCATATCGATTGCCCCGGCCGCCATACTCCAATGCCTATCGTCGACCCCAGCGCTTTTTGCTACCTCTGTGAATGTACCGTCACCGTTGTTCTTATAAAGTTTGTTGGCCGTGTTTTTATAAACCGAACCCTCTTTTTGTGATATCCCCTCCAAATAGGTCCCGTTCATCATATAAAGATCCATAAACCCGTCATTGTTATAATCGAAAACGGTGATTCCAGATCCACTACTTTCCAAAATATTCTCATAATGTCGGTCCCCAAAGGTATATTTAAAGTCGATGCCAGCCTTTTTCGTTACCTCCTTGAATCTCATATCGTTCCCTTGCGCGCAAAGCATTACAGGAAGACATCCTACTAAAATGGAATAAATTACCGTTCTAAAAATATGACCCATTATTTACTTATCTGTTTTTAAACTATTTCGATAGCCTTCATTGGTTACCGTTCTCGTATTATAGGTTTCATGGTACTTTTGTAATTCGGGTGTATTGGGGTAAGTATCCTTTTCTGAAGGCGGATAACTACCCATACCATGATAAGGCAATGGAAGAACTGTATTGCCATGGGCAGTATTCAAATCCCCATCTTTCACCCAACCGACACTGTGTATAAAGAAATCCCTTGTCCATCCGTCCTTCAATTTGGGCAGTTCATTGGCATTGAATTTTATGGTCGTTTCATCTCCCGCATTTGAAATTATATAGGCATTGTCCGATGCTGTCAGCAATGGCAACACATCGCCATACCGGGTATAATTACCAATTAGGTCCCGCCATTTTGTAGATGTGTCCACGGATCCATAGTCGAACCAATGCGGTCCATACCGTCCCCCTTTTCTATAACTTTTGGAAAAACCCCGATAGTGTAAATCGGCCTCGGTCGGATTCAAGATCGTTGTATTTGATTCTGACAGAGGGTTATTCTGGGCAAAGAATATTTGGTCCCAATAGATCTCCATATTTGTTTGGATCCTGATCCTACGGTCCTTGCTCAAGAATTTTCCTGAAAGATCGGCGATTACATTTTTATCTTTTCCCATTGGAAAACCAAGATTCGGAATAACGGTCTCCCATTCCCCTTTCTGATTGATTACCTGAATGCTCGGTGATTTTACGACCAATTCATCGGATTGCGATAAGGCAACATTTATACTGGCGTCCGTTGGAAAGATCCAACCATTAAGTACCACCCATAGGTTATCTGTAGGGATGTTGCCCCCTGGATCAAGAATCAGATCATGCATGGCTGTCACCCCTTGGTATTTGTCGGGCATAAAATTGGCGATATACTTATCATCCTTCTCTTTTATCAAAGACAAAAGGTCATTGCCGTCACCATCTTTTGCCGAAATCGGGAAATATTTTTCAACTACCTTGATCATATCGAGCCCAGGAAAAGGAGGTGGTGAAAACTGCTCTGGGACATAAACATCGACTGAAGCCGGATGGTCTATAGCCACCAATTGCATTTTATCCATGTAGATGGTCTCCCATAATTCCGAGGTCATTTGTACGATATAAGCCCCGTCTTTTTCCTGTAACATATCACCAGGAATCTTAATGTAATCATCCGAAGCGTCCGCAAAGGAATATCTTGCCGTACCTCCCATAATACCCAACGGCATACCCAAGGCACTTCGCCAAGTAATATCCTTGACAAAGACAAATTCATCCCCATTCCATGTATACAGGAAGGGGCAGGAACCTTTCAAGGTTTGTGTCTCGATAAGGGACTGATCACTTTCTGGCAGTAGTATGTTCTGGGGCACGCCATTGGTCCATGTAATCCTGATAATATCGGCTTTGGTCCTATTACCGAGCCCAAAGTATATATTGGGATCATTGACCACCTTGGTTTGGTACAGCGTACCGGCACGCATTTCGACTTTCGCCCCTATTCCAAAATAATTGTTTTTTGCACTTCCTGTCCTTAATCCCACTAATTTCACATTAACGTAATGGTTCAGGTTACCACCATCGTTTCGTAAAAGAAAGACACCACCATGTAAACCCGCAAGGACCAAATCGAGATCACCATCACCCTCAAAATCGAAAAGTGATATTTGTCTGGCCGATTTTGGTCTTTCCGGCAGTAGATGGGTGACATCGGTAAATTTACCATCACCCTCATTATGATATAGGAAAAGGCCTTGATTATTCTTTTGATTGGGTTTCCCAGCGACCACAAGGTCTAAAAACCCATCATTATCAAAATCGAAGAACTGGGAGTCTAAAACAGCTATGCCTTTCAGTGCTTTGAACATTTTTTCAGCGTCATGCACCGGTTCAAAGACAGCATCCCGTTGATTCTTGTACAACCCATTGCTTTCTTCATGGTCACCGGCTGTGAACAAGTCCAAAAAACCATCATTATTCCAATCCCCAACCGCTACAGAAGTACTTCCCTTTTGGTTTTTAAATGCACTGTTTTCCAAAACATCCTTAAACACCCCTTGTCTTTGGTTACTGTACAGGTTATTATTCGCCTTTTCGTTGGCAACGAAAAGGTCTAAATCCCCATCATCGTCAAAATCACCAAAGGCCGCATCATTACTTTGTATATTGGCCCCGGCAAGCCCCATAGGCCCAGCCTGTTCCTTAAAGGTCCTATCCCCATTGTTTCTATATACCAGATTGGCACTGCCGCTCAATTCGAAAAAATCCAAATCCCCATCATGGTCCATATCGAAAAACAAAACCTTGGTGCCACCTGTTCGCTCCCCTACGCCAGCCTCTGCGGTAACATCCTCATATTTTCCATTACCCGCATTGCGATATAGTTTATCACCTTCCGGTCTCACGACATAAAGATCCAGGAAACCATCATTATCATAGTCGGCAAATGCAGCGGATGATTCTATACCCGAATGATTGATTCCAATATCCTTGGAGAGATCCCAAAACCAATTTAAATCATTATTGAAAAGGAAGTGTTTATAACTGGAATCGGTAGGGTCATAACTCCCCACATACATGTCAATATCCCCATCTGAATCATAATCCGCTATGGAAACATGCGTTGGGTTCTTTGATTCAATACTCCCATCGGCATCGTAAATCGGTACGGCATCCAAACCTACATCACCTGTGACATCGGTAAATTTGATCAAGTCCAATGTAGATGCCGTATCCTCTGACAACGGGGAGTGCTTAAGGTCATAGGTGACCAAGGGAAAACCAATAACCGAACCTCGGGTTCCCTTTAAGTCCTTGATACCGGATTGGTAAGGAAATGTTACCTTAAGATAGTTATGGAAAATCGTAAATGATGTTAATGCTTTCTCAGTATCCGAAACCCGAAGAAGGTCTATAGTATCGCTAAAATAATCGACCGCTTCCTTTGGGAATTCTGGAAATTGCTTTTGTATATTCTCTAATTGGGCAATAGCCTTATCGCTTTCGCCCCCCCGTATGAACAATTCCGTAAGTTCCAAGGCAGGCACAATGTTATCAGGTACTTTCCCTGCCAATTGAAGGACATATTTCTCACGTGTCTTTCGGGTTTCCGTATCGGGTGATGTGGCGTATAACTCTGAAAGCATATACAAGGTCTTTGCATGATCTGGGGCAAACCCAAGTGAGTTCGTCAACACGGCTATGGCCTTATCCTTCTCGTCATTCATTTGGTACACCGTTGCCAAGATCAAATTAATGTCGGCATCCTCCCCATCAATATCAATAGCCTTGGCAAGTTGTTCTTTGGCTTCATCGTATTTACCCATTCGTAAATACACCAATCCTAAATTGGCATACCCCATTTTCTTGTCCGGGGCAAGTTCAATGTATTTTAGAAAGGTCGTTTCCGCCTCTTCCAACTTAAACGCCTCCAAAAAAGCAAGCCCCATGGTTTGGGTGGATATCAACTCTATCGCTTTTTGTTTTTTTTCTTCGGCACTCTCCTTACAACCCACAAACGTTGTCATTGATAGAAGGGAAAGAAAGAGGAAAAAATAGGAGCTTTTCATCGAACTATAATTTTATAAAAAGTAAATATACGGGGATTTATTGTTTTTGGGAAGTAGTATCTTCTTTAGCGATTTTCACCAATTTCAAATCACTACGGCGATTGCCGTTTTTATCGAATTGGACATTCCCTGTTACACCTTCAAAATCTGTCTTGGACATGGTTCCATAGATTTTATCCCGATCAAACCCGGAAGCTTTGATCGCGTTTATCAGCACATTCATGGCATCAAATGTATAAGCCGCCACTGCATTGGAAATAGCGTCACGCCCTACAGCCCCATGCTGTGATTGTAAGGTATTCGTTTTTAACCAATTTCCTGAATACAAGACTGTTAAATCTGATGGACCCCCACGTTCTGGACGACTTAGGCCCCGTACCCCCAACAGGGGAATGGTTCCATAAAAGGGAAGTTTTACCCCATTCTTGCGCAAGACCCCCATTAGCTCCCAAGATTCTTCCCCATCACCTAAGATTATTAGGGCTTCCACCGCTTTATTCCGTAATACCCCAATAAATTCTCCAGTATGGTCTAAACACTGAGTGAAGGATTGGATCAAAGGTTTTGGCCCTCCTTTATCCATGAGCTGCTTTTCCAAGTACTTCAAGGCCGTTTTGGCATCATAATCTTCCTGTACGACTATCGCAATTGTATTTGCTTTTTGAACATGGACTATTTCGTTGACCATGGCTTCCGCTTGTTGGATATCGTTCGGAACACAATTATAGAACCATGGGATGTATGCTTGTGAAAGGGTTGGATCACTTGCCCAGGCAGATAAGAAAACCACCCTGGTCTTGGCGATGACCTGTTCGGCCAAATGGGCATTTCTACCATCATGCGACCCTAAGAGTGCCCATACCTTTTCCTTAAAGACCAAGTTTACAGCCTCTTTGGACCCCGTACCCCATGGCCCTTCCATAGAACGGGTGACCACCTTGAATTGCTTGCCGTTCAAACCTTGATCCTTGTTCGCTATGTGTATTGCCAGTTCAGCCGCATTCCTTGCGGCCTGTGAGGTATCGTCGTTCACCAACAAACCTATGGTCACCACATCTTCTGCCGCAGTATGCTGTGCGCATACCATTTGGGCAAAAAAAATATAAAATAGAATGGTATTTAAAATGGTTTTGTTGATCCCCATAATATTATTGCCCTCCGTGTTGTCCTTTGTTACCTTGGCCTTCCGGTACTTGATTGGGTACTGGGGAGTACTCGAACTTTCCATTTTTCACTTTGGCCATAAAGATCTTTCCGATATCATTCCAGCTTCCATCGAGGATAATCTTTCCGGTAACCCCTTCATATCCTTGAAAGGTTTTTAAATCGGTCAGTACATCCCGAATCAGTACCCGGTTCAACCCTTCTTTTTTTATGGCCTTGATAATCAAGTTCATCCCATCAAACGCATGGGCCGCAAATACATCGGGTTGCATACCGAACCGTTGGGTATACGCTTTCTGAAACCCTTTTAATTTGGGATTGTCCGCTTCCGGGTTATAGGGACAGGTACTTACTAAACCTTCAGCGGCATCCCCTGCAATCTCCAGAAATTCCTGGGACACGGTCCTATCGGAAGCATAGACGGGCTGTTTCATGCCCATAGACCGTATTTGCTTTAAAATCAATGCGGATTCCTTTGCGTTTCCCCAAATAAGAATGGCATCAGGGTTTATTTTTTTGATATTTTCCAACTGCATGGTAAAATCCGTTTCCCCCATGTTAAACCGTTCCTCGATCCTCATAGGGTGTCCTTTACGAACTGCCACACCCGAATACTCCATGATACCCACCCGGCCGTACCGTTCATTCGACCGGATAACGGCCACTCGGTCATGTTTCATGGTATCAAAGATATACGATGCCAAGGCATAACCACTTTGTCTGTCATCACCGATAACCCGTATTACCCAAGGTATATTGGTCTCTGTAAATGTAGGATCGGGATCACCGGTATTGACCATCATAATCTCCATTTTCAACGTTGCCCGTAAAGCGACATGGGAAACAATATCATCGATGGAACCCAACCAGGCCCATACCTTCTCCTCATCCATACGAACAACTTCGTTGGCTGCCGCTCCCCAGAGTCCGACGTCATTATGTACCATGAGTTTAAAAGGGAGGTTGTTATACCCCCCTTGATCATTGGCTTGCTCTATGGCCAACTTGGAACCATTCAACATTTGTTGTCCCAGGGAAACAATTGGTGAACCTTCCAAAGGACCTAGAAATCCTATCCGGACTTCAGTCAGGTCTTTGGGAGGTTGCTTTTCCCGACCTGCACCATAAAACTGGACAGGTTCTATAAAATGATATTTATACGCCTTTTGAAATTTATGATAAGGGAACATCTCTTCAGATGTGTTACCATACATGGTCTTCTTTTCCTGTCCATTTAAAGTAGTGCAAAAAAGGACGAGGAGAAGAAAAATAGTTTCGATGACACAGTCGTTTCTTCTTATCATAACACATTCATTTAACGAACTTTACATACGGCATATGCCTCTATCTCAACAAGTAGGGTCTCCCAGCACAATCTGGCCTGGATTCCCGTAGCTGCTGGTAATGGATCTAACCCCAACCAGTTGTAAAAGGAAGTCCTAATTTTATTGAATTCCCCGTAATCACGTTCAATATCCCTGAGGTAATTGGTTGTACGTACCACATCGTGCCAAGACATATCCTCAGCTTCCAACAGGTTGGTGATATTCACATAGGTTCGCCATAACTGGGCCTTAAAATCCCCAATATGCTCGGGCAGACCTTCTTCGTTTACACTTGCGGTACCCGAAATCACCAATACTTTATAATCGCCCAAATCGAGTCTTAAAGCCCGTGAAAAAGAGGATGGTTTTTGGTAATCATAAGCCTCATTGATGGTATGGGGGGCATGCACAACATGTTTTTCAATAGGGGGTCTCTCCAAATGTATTGGTGGATATTCCGTATTACTGATTTTATGGTCATCTGTCAAGATTCCCAATTTTTTCATTTCCAAAATCTCTCCTTCTGTAAGTTTTGACAAGTCTATCAAAATCTTTTCCTTTTCTTTTATCTCCATGATAATTGTAAAATATTAGTTGTTAGTTATACTAGTTTTCATTCAAATTCCTTATTTCATCAGTTGACCGCGGCTCACCCCTTTGGATGTCGCCACCCAGATTCGATCACCTTCCACATCCACCCCTATGGTGAAATTATGGGCCAACGATGGTGATGTGGCCAATTCTTTTTTATCGGCTCCATTTAAAAGGATGGTCTTGCCATTTTTTGAGTTTTCATTTGTGGTATAGGTAATCCAATTTTCACCATCCGTAGTACTCAATCCCTGATCGGTACATATAAAGGCAATATCATCCTTGGCTTTTATATAATTAATGAAGTTGCTCGCCAAACCACTATCGTGATCAAAATACCCTTTCCAATGCACGCCGTCATAGCGACTTAAACCAAAATAGGTGGCCACCCAAAGAATTCCGTTAGACCATGAAGCCCCTGTTGTGATATCATGGACAACCCCATCATCGGGAAAGAGGTCAATTTCCATATTGCCATCGGGATCGACATAATCCCTGAATTTTTTTGTCTTTTTTGTGTATTCTATGATGCCACCACCCCAGGCAGCGATATAAATTTTATCGTTACTGGCACAAACACCATACGTCCATGGCTCATGCATCGGTGCGTTTTCCTCCGTGAATATTTCCCATTTTCTGGTATAGGTATTATAACATCCTGCCCCGCCCCCGGTGGCGACCCAAACATCCTTGCCATCGCAGGTAACCGCATAGATCAAATCATTGGGCATACCACTGTTCATTTGGGTGTAGTTCTCGAATTTACCGGTTGACCAACGTGATAATCCACCCATGGTACCTAACCAGACATCCCCGGTTAACGGATCAACGTCTATCGCCAAAATTCCATTATGGGCAAGTCCGTCTTCTGTAGTATAGGTTTTCCAATTCCCATTTTCCAATACGGCAAGTCCTTCATGGGTGCCTACCAAAACGCGGTCCCCATCAATCTTCACACAATACGCCTTATCACCGGGTAACCCGTTCTTGGAGTCATAACTTATCCAATTACCGTAAATAGGCATTGGTTTTTCCGATGCTGTCCGGTTCTTATCCCCATACGTCTTGGATGTGTCCTTTATGGATTCTGTTCGCTCTTTAGGTTGTACAAACCCCCATGAACTTATGACAAGCATCACAAAGAGGACAAGTAGGGTTGGATATTTGAGATGTATTTTCATTTTATCAGTTATTTCTTCTTAAAAACTTGCGGTTTCTTGTATTTGGGTACTATTTTCCTCCTGCTCCGGGCCTCCAAGGGATTTCAGATAATCGATCAGATCATTCAATTGCATTTTGGTCAAGTCATTTACAAATCCATGTTTGTTATCCTCGCCATAGACTGTCCATATTTCTTCCAGGGTCGCCGCTCGCCCATCATGTAAATAAGGGGGGGAGGCATAAATATTCCCAAGGTGCGGTGTATCGAACAAAATGGAATCATCTGTGACCGCCAACGTACTTACATCCGCTGCCTTTAAATTGCTATAAAGCGGGGCTGGATGACACGTATAGCATCGATTGTTCTCCGGTATGACATTCCCGAAATTATCTTTGGTCCTGTTGTATATTTCCTTTCCCCGGAGTTGGGACTCGGTTAATTTACCATGGGGATTATACATAAGGTTGGGTGGGTACTTTATCCCTCTTTTTATATAGGCCGTTATGGCGTCCAGATCATCATAACTGAATTGTTCCGTTCTCGTTAAGACCGTTGAAAACCGCATACCATCCTGCTTGTATATGGTTTGGTTCTTACCGTTCCATTTAAATGGGGGGGTATCCCCGATTTCCCTTAAGGATTGCGTATTGGTTACATTGCGTCCCATGTCCTTGCCTGCCATGTTATAGACCAGGCCATCTTCATGATGATCCGGATGACACGTATAGCAGGCATATTGTTTTTGAAATGTATGTCCCGCATTATTGAATAATCTTCTTCCTTGTCTTGCAACCGTAATTCTGCTGGGGCCACCAAGATCGATGGGGGCTTCCATTTGAAGGCTCTCTGTATCCAATACCCCTATTTTATCTTCCAATTGTTCGGCGATATAGAGTTTTTTACCATCCTCGGAAAGCGCCAGCCCCTTGGGATTGGCCCCCGTAGGTACTCGTTTTATCACAAACCGACTGCTTACCCCTAAATTATTCGCAATGTTCTTGAGTTTTTCTTTGGGGGTTTCCTTTAAAATGGCCCGAATGGAATCAACCGAGATCACCGTAACGCGATCGGCCCCTGAATTGGAGACATAGGCTCTTTTACCATCGGGGGAAACCACAATATCAAATGGATCGGAATAATAGGAATTGGGTTCATCCGTCAACAATTGGATGATTCTTCCATTTGCCCCCTGTTCTATAACCCCTATACCATGGGTCATCATCCAACCTCCTTCCACCTGTACTGAAGGTATGAGGTTCTTAGGCCTTATCAAGGTCATCATGGCAAGGTCTCCAGAAGGCGTGAACGCAATATTCTCCATCATATAGGCCTCTTCAATATTATGATGTTCACTAACCCTTAAGGTAGTACCATTGATCTCGGTAAGATCACTCACCAAAGGTTCCCCGTAGGGAACGATCTTAGAACGTCTGCTGGTCACATATAGCCTTTCCCCATCGGGAGACAAAGCGGTTCCTGTAGGATCACTTCCCGTTCTTAGTCTTTTCAGTTCCTCTTTTGTGGAAAGGTCGATGACGGACAAGTCCGAGCCATAGGTATTGACCACTTGTAAATACGATCCATCGGCGCTTATCGTAAGACCGGAGGGTCCATTTCCCGTTTTTATGGTATCCGTTACCTTGGATACCGCAAGGTCTATGACCGAAATGTTATCGGACCACTGATTGCTGACATAGGCCAGCGTATTTGCCTTATTCAAGATTACACTATGGGGATGGACCCCCACTTTTATTTGATGCAATACCGAATTGCTTTCAGTGTCAACAATAAGAAGTTCATCGGTGTCTTGGGCCACAACATACAAGCGACTTCCATCGTGGGAAACCGCTATATTGAAGGGGGAATAATAGTCCTCATTGATCAAACTTGTGACGAACTTGTTTTTGGACGTATATACGTGGCACGACGTACATTTTAGAGGGTGATCGGTCACCGCTGTTTTATAGTTCACATGATGTCTGGCCAACATACGCCCCGGAAAGTATATGATGAACCCAAATAATATTAGCATCCATAAAAGTGTCTTCCGTTTTGCGTTCTTCATGGCCTACATCTTTAAATCTCTTTTTAGGGAATCTATTTCTTTTGGCGATGGCACCGGAATGGGATCCTTCCTAACGGCCAATGGTTGGGCGTTTTGGGGCACCAATTCCCGGTTTTCATGACATCCGATACAGCCACGACGTTCATTGGGGCGTAGATACAACCAACTACTCGGCCCTTTGACGACATTATCATTCCCATCAAGGGTCTGCATCCTAAACGGGGTATCGGCTTGGACCTTAATATAGAAGGAACCATCTTCCTCTGTTTTGAAAGTGGCCATGGTTTCATCCATTCCCAATATCTCCAACCTACTTGCCTTATTAACCGCGGTAGTGGAATCATTGGTTTGCATATACGAATAATTGATATCCTGACAGACGAGTAAGGCTGTCTTTACATTTAAATCAACTTCACTCGGTAATTTCTTAGGTCGATCTCGCTTCACTACGGGCACGGCTTCCAAAACGTGATACTCACCATCCTTATAAATGGGCGTACCCAATTCATGACTTTGGGTATTGAACCCATAGAGCGCAAAGTGCCCTTCCTTATCGGAACGATAACTTGCCAACACCATGTTTTCCTGATAGGGACTAATAGCATAAAAATCACCCTTAATTTGTGACGTCAGGTTTACCTTGGAATGCAACGGGCGATTATACGATATGGAGGTGATATCCTTTTCATTATCAGCATCCCCCTCGACGAAAACAATGCTACTTTCATCCATTTCCCAAACACGACCCTGTAAATGATGGTTGGCCTCACTTTGATAGAACAATTGTTGCTTGGTTCCATCGGGTCTCATTATCATGAGCATGGCATCCTTAACTTCGGGTATAAGGGTCCTTCCTATAGCAACCACGCGACCATCATTCAATACGGTTGATGCAAAATAGGTGCTGGGGTCATAGGTGATGCGGGCTAAATTAGAACCATCCAAGTTGCAGGTATAAAGGGTGTACCCTTTTTCTTTTGTGGCTACATTTATGATCTCCTGCTTACTGAACACCATTCGATCCCCAGGCAAATAATCGGGATCGATACAATTCCCTTCCGAAGAAGTTATCTGTCTGGTTTTGCGATTGGTCAAATCCATCTCCCATATCTGCCAAATATCATTTTCACTTTGCTGTGCGACAAAAAGCATGGAGTTTCCATCATAGGATATCTTAGGCGCACAGGCAGAATAGAAACCCTCGGTCAATTTATACAAGGGTTGATCCGGTGCGTCGGTATGCAATGCAACGATTCTTGATTCAGGTATATTGCGCCACCTACTGCCAGACAAATAATCGGGATTTTCAATATCCCCCTTACATTGGGACATGACAATCATGCCTTCCAAAGACTTCTTTTTGCAAGACTGGACAGCGACAACCAAAACGAAAATGGTCATCAATACTATAAAGGAGGTATAAATGCTTTTTTTGAACATTATCCACTTATTGAGGTTCGTGTATCGTAAGTATTTGGTTGGCCTTTATTTTTTCCAAAACCTGATGTTTCCCCGAAGGCCATCTGATTTCAAGACTATCAACAAGGTCGGCGTTGGAAAGTCCGAAGTGAACCCTTGGGTCATTTTGTGACAGATAGCCCGTAGTACTTTTTTTCTGTGCGGTCTGCACCTTGCCATCCGCTACCAATCGAATACGTGAGCCAACACCATCACGATTGCTTTGCTTGCCCACCAAATTCAAAGAAAGCCAGTTATTGGTATTCCCTTTATTATTTCTAAGAAATACCCCAATACTATCCAGGTTAACGATATAGATATCGATATCCCCATCATTATCATAATCTCCCAAGCAGGCACCCCTACCCACATGTTCTTCCTTAAAATATGAGCTCAGTTCTACGGAAACATCCTTGAATTTACCCTCTTGGATGTTCTCGAACAGTTGGTCCTCTTGTCCATATAGATGTTTTAATTCACCGTTGGATTTAAAAATATCAACATCCCCATCATTATCATAATCAAAAAAAGAGGATGACCAACCCACAAACTGTCCCGATGCCACGGAGATGCCCGCGGGATAGGACTGATCACCAAAGACGCCGTTACCCAAATTTTCATAAAGGGAACAGTAATTATCATCCGAAACAAAAAGATCCAATAGTCCATCCCCATTAAAATCGGCAAAATCCACGGACATGCTTACGGTGGCTTCCCCCGATTGGCTAAAACCGGTACCAGACATGGTGCCCTTATCCACAAAGCCCTTACCCCCTTCGTTATGCCATAGATAATTAACGGTATGGTCGTTTGCCACATAAACATCGACAAAGCCATCATCATCATAATCCGCAGCCCCAACACCCATGGCCCTACCATCAATATCCACAATTCCCATGGCTTGGGTCACATCACTAAAGGTTCCATCCCCATTATTATGATATAGTACATCGGGTTGACTGTCATACGCCAACGGACCGGGAAATCCGTCAGGAGCATAATAATATTTATAATCCGGATTGAAATTCAGATAGTTGCCTACATAAAGATCCAAGAAGCTGTCATTGTCATAATCGAACCAAACCGCTCCAACGCTACAATTTTTACCCCCACCTACTGCCGCTTTTTCCGTCTCATTTGAAAAAGTGCCATTGCCATTGTTCTTATACAATGTATTTGGGCCATTGTTACTTACATAAATATCGGGGAAACCATCATTATTATAATCCCCCACGGTAACCCCCATACTGTACCATGGTCCGCCAACGTTCGCTTTCTTGGTTACATCCTCAAAAGTACCGTCCTGTTTATTGTGGTAAAGGTGGTTGGTGGGCATAACCTCGGGTTTATCGCTTTTACTAAAACCTTCGACCCACGTCCCGCTACAGACATAAATATCCATAAACCCATCTTGGTCATAATCCAGGAAAGCCGCCCCTCCACCAACGGATTCAATAATATTCTCCATGTGGTCAGCACCAATGGAATGCATGAAATCCAAACCTATCCCTTGCCCTATCGATTGAAAAAAATCATCATTAACGGCGGGTGGTTTTAAAGCGGAAGGTTTTTGGTTTGGATTCGAAGGCTTGGTTTCTGTATTACAAGCCGTAAAAGCACCGACCAAGAATAGCATATAAAAGAAACTCTTGAACGCAAATGCCTTAAAGAAAAACCGTGCAATTAATACTATCGAACTATTTAAGCGATGGGGAAATTGTTTTTGATTGTCAATCATACTATTTTTTACTATAAGATTGATTTTGAAAACTACTTTTAAAAGGTTGGGAAAAAACGAAAGCCCCTCTCATTAAAAGCATTCAAATTACCTTAATACCGAAAATGTAATGACATGATAACCAGATTTTTGAACTGTACTACTTGATTTTACCTATAAATCGGTCCTCTCATGTTACAGCTTCAAAAATACATTTCCCAATACGTAAGAAAGATGACAAAAATCATATAATTTAATATTTTTTTAAGATTTTTTTAGCTATTGATCAATTTCTGGCGACCAATTCTACATATTCAACAAATTGGCTGTACCGATTTTTCCTACACTGGATTTTTTTGACATCAGTCCATACTCCCAACAAGCATTTCCATAGACATTCCAAACCTATCCTAAAGCGACAATCTCCAATTTTCTAAAAAATCCGGTCGATACAATTGGCGTATTGGTCTAGTCAATCCCCTTATTCATCTATTTCAATATGTAGGGTAAGGGTTCACAACGATATTTGAATCGTATTTCAACCAATAGGATACAAAACCATGAGAAAATATATCATAGTATACTTGACGTTTCTGGTGCAATTTGCACAAGGACAGGTTACCCCGGAGTTAACGCCTAAAATCTGGACCCTAGACGATTGCATTTCCTATGCCCTGGAAAACAACATTACCGTTAAACAGGCCGAGCTGCAAAAAAACAGTAGCGTACAAAGCTATATGGCCGCAAAATCATCGAGGTTACCGAATTTAACCGGTACGGCTTCCCAGAACTTTACCAACGGGAATTCCATAGACCCAATCACCAGCGATTTTGTTTCACAACAAATCAATTCGACAAGTTTGGGACTTACTACGCAGGTCACCCTTTTTCAAGGTAACCAGATCAACAATCAAATAAAGCAGAATAAACTTCTGGTCGATCAATATTCCTTTTATGAGGAAGAAGCCCAGAACAATATCATCCTAAGCCTTACCGAAAGTTATATCCAACTCCTTTATAGTAAAGAGAATATCATCATTTCCGAAAATAATCTAGAGGCATCACAAAAAGAGGAAGAACGCGCCAAGGCAAGATTGGATGCCGGATCAATAGCCCTGAAGGATTATACCGATGCCCAATCACAAACAGCTACCAATGCCTATAACCTGATTACCGCAAAAAATGATTACGCCCAACAGCTTTTGACCCTAAAACAACTTTTGGAGTTGCCAAATGGTGAATCGTTTCAAATCGCCGATACAAATGCATCGGACCTGGGTTTTATACCCAATATAGATGATGTCTACGCACAGGCCTTGGAGAAGCTTCCTGAAATCAATGCCAGTAAGATCAATGTATCCGTTTCAGAAAAGGAACTGGATATTGCCAAAGGCGGATACCTACCCACCCTTTCCTTATTGGGTAGTATTGGTTCTGGATATACCTCAACACAGGATTTCGTTTTTGCAGATCAGCTCGACCTCAATTTCAACCAAAGGGTGGGCCTCTCTTTAAACGTGCCCATTTTCAATAGAAACCAAACAAAAACAGAAGTTGAAAAAGCCAAAATAAACATTGACATCGCTGAATTGGAACTTGTACAACAGGAAAAGGACCTCTACAGGAAAATAGAGACGGCTTGGCTAAATGCCTCAGCTGCCCAGGCGCAAATGCTGGCTGCCGATACTGCCAGAAAAGCAGCACAGGAATCGTATCGATTGGCACAAAAACAATATGAACTGGGAGCTTTGAGTACCACCGATCTTGTGGTAAGCCAAAATACGTACACCAATGCAGAACAAAATTACAATCAGGCAAAATATTTAAGCCTTTTATATACCCAACTACTTCAATTTTATCAAGGAAACGACATTAAACTTTAATCAAATGAAAAATAAAAGAAACATAATAATAGGCGGTATTGTTATCCTTATCCTTGCCTTTGCGGCATACAGCTTTTTAAAGGGCAATGACAATGTTGTCATCGAGGCGCAAACCGTAACCGCCAAAAAAGGGGATGTAACCACAATGGTTACGGCTACGGGTACCATAGAGCCCATTACCCAAGTGGAAGTAGGTACCCAGGTTTCAGGGGTGGTCGAAAAAATATATGTTGATTACAACAGTATCGTCAAGGAAGGTCAATTGATCGCGGAATTGGACAAAACCAATCTAAGGGCCGCCCTTACCCAGGCACAGGCAGCTTATGATAACGCCGTAAGCCAAAGGAATTATATGCAGACCATCTATGATCGACAAAAAACACTTTATGACAATCAGGTGATCAGTAAGTCGGATTTTGACGACTCCCAATATAATTTTGAAACGGCAAAAGGCACGGTAACCCAACGGTTATCCGATCTACAACAAGCGCGGACCAATTTGGGATATGCCAATATTTACTCCCCAATAGATGGTGTTGTATTATCCAGGGACATAGACGAAGGGCAAACCGTGGCCGCAAGTTATAGTACCCCCACCCTTTTTACTATTGCGCAAGATCTCAAGGAAATGCAGGTAGAAGCCGATGTTGATGAAGCCGATATAGGAGGTGTAAAAGAAGGTCAAAGAGTAACCTTCACCGTTGATGCCTATTTGGGGGAAACCTTTGAGGGTACGGTTACACAAGTACGTTTGGATTATACGGAAACATCCAATGTAATCACCTACACGGTCGTAATCAAGGCTGACAATCCCGACCTTAAACTTAAACCCGGTCTTACGGCAACCATATCCATATATACTTTAGAGTTAAAGGATGTATTGAGTACGGAGGCCAAGGCCATCAATTTTAAACCTACGCTCCCAGTATTAATGGCCTACAACGAGCAACATAATTTGTC
The DNA here is from genome assembly GCF_003148665.1 of Maribacter polysiphoniae. Lineage (GTDB taxonomy): Bacteria > Bacteroidota > Bacteroidia > Flavobacteriales > Flavobacteriaceae > Maribacter_A > Maribacter_A polysiphoniae. Next base: position 97,835 of record NZ_QGGQ01000002.1, read on the forward strand.
AACCGAACCCCGAAAAGGTGGACCAAAGCCCAATGAAGAAAGTACAACGAAAGTTTGGGTCCTTGAATCCAATGGAGCGATATCACCCAAAAAAGTAACCTTAGGTGCCAGTGATGGTGTCAATGTACAGATTTTAAGTGGTGTTGAGGAAGGAGACAAACTGGTATATAGTTTAAAATCAGAAAGTCCGATAGCGATGCAATCCAATGAAGGATCGGAAGAGAGTCCGTTTATGCCACAACGACCAGGAGGCAACAAAAAGAAATAAACAGCCATGAACAAGGAAATCATTAAAATAAAGGATTTAAAGCGCGAGTTTACGATGGGCAACGAAATCGTACATGCCTTAAGAGGCATTTCGTTTACCATAAACGAAGGCGAATTCGTAACCATTATGGGTTCGAGTGGTTCAGGCAAAAGTACCTTGCTGAATATTTTGGGATGCTTGGACCAACCTACTTCAGGAACCTATGAAATCGATAGTGTCAAAGTAAAAGACCTAAGCAGGAATGAGTTGGCAACGATTCGCAATGAAAAAATCGGATTTATATTTCAATCCTACAACCTTCTGGCACGGACATCGGCCTTGGAAAACGTCGAATTACCACTTTTATACAACAGTAAGGTATCTACCGACGAACGCAAGCAACGTGCTATTAAGGCCTTGGAGATGGTTGGTTTGGCTGATCGTATGGACCATACACCCTCACAGCTTTCCGGTGGCCAACAACAAAGGGTGGCCATTGCACGGTCTTTGGTGAACAACCCTGTCATGATCCTGGCCGATGAAGCTACAGGAAACCTGGACACTCGTACCTCTTACGAAATCATGTCCTTATTCCAAGAATTGAATGAAAAAGGCATTACCATCACCTTTGTGACCCATGAACCGGACATTGCCACATTCAGCAGTAGAACAGTTGTATTGAAAGATGGCAACATCATTAAAGACTATATGAATAGCGATATTCAATCAGCGGCTACTGAATTAGCACTATTACCCGTAGAAGACCATTAATTATGAGACTATTAAACTTATTCAAAATCGCCTTTAAGGCCATTGTTCTCAACAAGGTCAGAACCCTATTGACCATGTTAGGCATCATTATCGGTGTGGCTGCCGTAATTGCCATGTTGGCCATTGGCGAAGGCTCCAAGGAAAGTATTCGAAGTACTATTTCGAGCATGGGATCGAACATGATCACCGTTAGGCCCGGGGAAGACACCCATGGGGGGGTTAGACAAGAAGCCAGTGCAATGCAGTCACTTACCCTAAAAGATTATAATGCCGTAAAAAACAAATCGACATTATTGAGTTATAGCACGCCATTGGTCAATGGGGGCGGCCAAGTCATAAACGGCTCCAATAACTGGCCATCTACCATTTTTGGTGTAAACCCCGAATATCTGAACATTAAAGTGGTCGGACTTCAAAGTGGAAGTATGTTTACCGATGCCGAAGTACAGTCAGCCTCAAAGGTTGTTCTGTTAGGTCAGACGGTTGTTGACAATATATTCCCGGATGGGGAAGACCCTATTGGTAAACTGATCCGTTTTAACAGTATTCCGTTTAAAGTTATCGGGGTGTTGGAAGAAAAAGGGGAAAACACCTTTGGCCAAGACCAGGATGATGTGGTCATAGCACCTTTTACTACCGTTCAAAAACGTATTTTGGCCATAGACTATTTAAACCAAATCTTGGCATCGGCAATTAGCGAGGAAGATGCCCCGGATGCGGTTACCGAAGTTACCGAAATTTTACGTGCACAACATAAGCTGGCCGATGGCGAAGATGATGATTTTCATGTGCGCTCCATGGAGGAATTAATTTCCACCTTTAGTTCCACCAGTGAAATGTTAACCATACTTTTGGTGGCCGTAGCTGGAATATCTTTGTTAATTGGGGGTATTGGCATCATGAATATCATGTATGTGTCAGTAAAGGAACGTACCAAGGAGATCGGTCTGCGAATGGCCGTCGGCGGAAAAGGTTCCGATATATTGATGCAATTTTTAATTGAAGCCATTTTAATTAGTATCACCGGTGGACTACTCGGTGTGATCTTAGGACTTGGATCTACAATTTTTATTGAGAAATTCTTACATTGGCCTACAAGTGTGGCCTTGTATTCAATCATAATATCGTTTGCCGTTTGTGCCATTACAGGAATATTCTTTGGGTGGTACCCTGCAAGAAAGGCAGCAGCATTGGATCCAATTACAGCCTTGCGATATGAGTAAATTATAAGTAAATGGTATTGAACAGAAAAAAAATCATATTCCCCTTGTTACATGTTCTGGTGTGGCTGATTCTGATCAGTATGCCGTATTTATTGTCCCAAGGTCAAAACGTGGATTCCCCGGTGGTTCCCAAAGTGCTCATCAGTACTTGGGTTCCTCTTTTTTCCTATGCCATCATTTTTTATTCCAACTACCTCATTTTCATCGATAGGTTCTTTTTCAACAAAAAAACCCTACTGTTTTTTGTTATCAATATCGTATTGATCACCGTTTTAGTATGGAGCAATCACGAACTGAAAGATTATCTTATCCAATTGATCATCCCTGGCGATAATCCTCCAAGGAGACCACCGAGAACAATTTTCTGGTACCTCGATTTTTTAGGATCCATAGTACCCTTGGCATTTTCGATTGCCCTAAAGACAACGGAAAAGTGGATGAAGACGGAAGCTATGCAAAAAGAGACCATGAACGTAAGGCTGCAATCCGAGATCCAACATTTAAAATATCAATTACAGCCCCATTTCTTTTTCAATGCCCTGAATACCATATACTCGATGGTGGACCACCATCCTGAAAGTGCCAAAAAAACCATTCATAGCTTGGGTAAATTGATGCGCTACCTACTCTATGACACGGAAACCGAAAAAGTACCCTTGCAGAAAGAAATAGATTTCATGACCCAATATATTGAACTCATGAAACTCCGGTTTTCGGACAAAATCAAAATTACCTATTCCTTTCCGGAAGTGGTACCCAACATAAAAATAGTGCCGCTACTTTTTATCACCTTAATAGAAAACACCTTTAAACATGGGGTTACAGCGAGTACATCCTCAGATTTATCCTTCAATTTGGAACTCAAGGAAACCCATTTGACCTTTACGGCAACCAACCCCAATACCCCAAAAAACAATAGTGACAAGAGTGGTTCGGGAATTGGATTGGAAAATTTGAAAAAACGTTTACAACTATTATATCCCAATCAACATCATTTCGATTATAAGGTTGAAGATGGTATCTTTACGGCCATCCTAACCTTAGAAATCTGATGTAAATGAAGCCTATCCAAATTAGCTGTATTGTTGTAGATGATGAACCCTTGGCATTGCAACTAATTGAAGGGTATGTGCTGAAGACACCTTTTCTGGATCTTAAGAAAAAATGCGATAGTGCCATAGAGGCCTTGACCTTTATGGAAAATGAACCTGTCGATTTGATTTTCCTTGATATACAGATGCCGGACCTCACAGGAATAGGACTTTCCAAAATGATTCCGAAAAGCACACGTGTGATCTTTACCACCGCCTTTTCAGAATATGCCCTGGAAGGTTATAAGGTTGAAGCAATGGATTATTTATTGAAACCTTTTGATTATGCCGAATTTTTAACGGCAGCCACCAAAGCCAAAGAATGGTTTTCCTTGTTCAAGGCCAAAGTGCAAACACCCACTATCGGCGAAAAAAAGTTTTTATTCGTTAAGTCCGATTACAAACAATTAAAGATACACTTGGATGATGTTCTTTATTTTGAAGGACTCAAAGACTACATCAAAATTTGGCTTAAGGACCGACCAAGGCCTATATTAACCTTAATGAGCCTTAAAAGCCTACAAGATGAACTGCCCTCCGATAAATTCATGCGCATACACCGATCCTTTATCGTAGCGCTTAAGGCGATTGATGTTATTGAACGCAGTCAAATCATTATCGGGGAACAACGAATAACCGTCTCTGAGAATTATAAACCGGATTTTCTGGCCTACATTGCCAAAAACAGTCTGGATTGAATTTGTTTTTGCCCTTAAATCTAAAAAGGGAACAAACTACATCCCTAAATCTTTCTTGATACGCCCTATATTGAGGTTTTGCAACAATGTCACGACATTGGGGTACATTTTTTCGTGATACCCAAAAAACTTATTTCTAAGTTCTGCAATGGCCTTTTCCTTTGTCCAATTTTCAAATACTATCCTATAGGCGGCAATTATGGCACCCGTTCTATCCGAACCATGCCAGCAATGGACCAAAACGGGGCTTTCGGCGACCTGAATGGCCTTTAAAGCCAAAACAATTTGATCCTCGGTAAGTTTACCCGCTTTCAAAGGCAAATTCACCAGGTGTAGGGAGGTACCACCGGCCTTTCTACCGTTTTTATCAGACCTTCTAAGATTAAGTACGGTTTTAACATCCAAGGATTCAAGATATTCAAACCCCTTTTTACTTGGCTGTTCCGACCTGTACAAAGAATCGTTTAAACGATAAAGATTTTTAAAATTCCTGGAATCAATCTTTTGGACATCATTCTGCTGCGCAGAAGATGCCATACCGACACACAAGAATACAAAGACCAACCACCTTTTATACATTCCTTATTTTTTTAATCTTGGCTTATACCGTGTCAAAGATAAACAATGACAATGCTAATGAAATAGTAATGAACCAACATATACAATTCAACACCCAACCATAAAAAAACAGGGCAGCCATAAGGAATTGACCATCCTTACCCCTGCCCTGCCATTCATTTTTTGCCAAATACTTTCGGTACTTCTATTCCTCCACGATTCCTACAACTTCATAAGCCCGGGTACCATCTACTTGTACTTTTTCATACAATACACCATTGGCTTCATAAAGTAAATCCCCATCATACTCTACCTTTTCATAGTTTTCGGGCAGTTCATAGATTATGGTTCCCACCTCGGGATACACCACTTCATATTCATTCTTAACCGGGGAATAAAAGATTCCATCGAAATAAAAATAGCTCCTCCCTGCAAAAACCACGGTTCTAAAACCTCGGGGAAGGGTTCCTATTCGCAAGCCAACCCTTGGGGCAACGGGTATATATCTACCATTGTAATCCCTATAATACCTATTGTTGGAAAAATAGTACTTATCCCCCCTTGTCGAAACGATCGTCCTTTTATTCGGTATTGTCCGAACCGCAACCACTTTGGTCTTGGGCCTTTTATAGACCACTTTCGTCTTTGGCACCCTTACGATTTTTTTGGTGGTTACAGTAGTCACCACCCTTTTGCTTCTTTTCTGGGCATTTACCTCGTTTACAAAAGCCGTTGTCAGCAAAAATCCAAACATCATTATAATTACTTTTCTCATACTAATGGATTTTAAAATGATTTCAATGTTTTGTTTTTTTGACCCCTCTTTTCGAAATTGGTTTAAATAGATTCCGGTTTTTAACAGTTTTTTAATGCTATGGATTCCCTTTGAAAGAAACCATCAATTGATTTTTCGTTTTTGGAACCATAGATCTTCCAGACTCAAATTAAGGGTGAGCAAATGATAGTTTTCCTTAACCAATATATTTTGGATCTGTCCTTTGGAGCCATAACTGTACGAAATGTTCAACATGGACCTAAGACCCTGACCGATAGGCAAACCTATACCGGCCGTAATATTGTAACCGTCTACTTTCATACCGTTTATGGAGAGGTAGCCATTGTCGTAATTATACCCTGCACGGTAATGTATGCGCTGACCGTATTTATAGCTCGTGGGATTCTTTACGTATTCCAAACCCATGGCATAAATATCCTGATCTACATAGGACCCCAGATTTTCGGTCTGTCCGGTTTCACTCCAATAATTCTTTTTATAATCACCACTTAAGGTCAGGGATTCCAAAAATTTGGCACTAAACCCGATCCCCAGTTCCAGCGGCATATCAAAATCGTCTACAGGATCACTCGCATCATCCTCAACGGTTATCTCGGAACCATTCAAATACTTGGTTACCGAACGCTTTAGGTTACCTTCCAGGCTTGTTGGGAACTGAACCGTACTACCCAATGTGATTTTGTCCGATACATCGAATTGCATCCCAAGCCCCAAGCGAAGCCCGGAGTAATTTGTTTTTTCGGTGGAACTCAATGCACTCGTACTTATCTGAAAGGTCTCTTCCTCCTCTATACTACCGAACAAGAAGGAGGCATTGGCCCCAAAGCGCAACTTATCGGTAACGGCATAGCCCAGGTTAAATTTAAGGTCGCTTAGACCACCTACCCCAGAGACATTACTTTCAAAGGTTTCCGTTGAACCTTCGATGTTGGTTTTTATTCCTACCAAGGTATAGCCCACATCACTGTATGGCACCATGGTAATGCCAGCTCCCAATCCTTCCGTAATACGGAATGCTACGGCTAAATTTGAAAAGTTCAAGGTACTTTTCGACTCATTATCGGATTGGTTGCTGTATTGATTGAACTCCCCCTTTAAACCGATATCATAAAAAAACGAATTCTGGGGTATCAACGCAAAATTTGCAGCGTTCAAATTATTGATTTCGGTATCGGTCTTAATCCCTATCCCCGAATAGCCCAGGCCATTGGTAAAGCCCAAACTGGTTTGGTTGATAACACCCAAACCATACATGGAATACGGAGAGCTCGTTAACCCTTCCGATTGGGCGGTAATGGAATCCAATGCCAAAAACGTGACAACAATCGTAAAAAAAAGGGCTTTATTCATTTTCATCATAAATGGCATATATTAGTTCTAATTGGGTGCCTTCGTTGTCAGAATCCACATCCAGGACAAAGCGGTCAACCGTTGAATTGTAGTTGTAGGGAAGCAAGATCAAGGCATCGGTATTATCCATATCCGTTTCCAATAGCCCTTCCAAATAACTACTTATGGGTATCTCATAATAGATGTCATTGAATTCCTGATTGTCCCTATTTAAGATGGCCTGCATGGAGGTCTGTTCCGATAGATCATTATTTTGGTCCACCAAATAGACCGCAAGGGTATCCTTCAGGATCAAATTATCGTTATATGAAGCTTCTTTGGGTCTTATTCGCAGGGTCGCATCGAGCAACGTACCCTCTCCCTGTATATCCTTCACTGATTTTAAATAGGGAAATTCAATCCTAGTCGTAATTCCTATTCCCGATTGGATAAAACTTTGGTTATCGGCATCCCCACTTTCAAGGATCACCTCATTATCCGTGAATCCTTGCAGGTAAGCACTTCCCCCATCAGCAGCTATTTGATTGAAAAAAGGGATGGGGGAAGTACTGGTGTTAATCGTGAAATCGGTATAATATTGCACGGATTCGGTTTCCCCATCTATACTGTAATAAAGACGCATATCCGACGCCAACGAAAATCCGAGTACCGTACCATTATCATGCTCATCGGGCCTTAAGGTTAGTCCATTAAAGCGATTGACAAACTCATCATAATTGGTTAGTTTTTTATCCTGAAGGTTCTCGAACAGGTCCAAACCGAAAGCATCACTTAACCTTACTTGGAGGGAATCGGTTCCCAAGGGTCTTGGCGTATAGGTTAAGGTCCCTAAATCCTCTTCATCGAAACCTATGCTACTCGAATTATAAAAATCGGAGTCATCCTCGGGACTTAATTTTTCATTCAATTCCTTTATATGGATGGTGTTCTGCGCCAGGGTATCGTTGTAGTAGTAATTATCATATCTAAGAATAAAGACGATACTATCGTATTCCGCATCGGTATCTATCGTATAGCTCGATGGGAGCATTTCCACAAAACTTGAACTTTTCACATGCCCAAAGATGGGATCACTGTATTCCCCGATCAACATTCGCGACCCTTGGGAGGTAACAATGCTGTCGAACTTCATGGTTGACAACTTGATGGTCAGGGTGTCTAATTGTAGCACACGGATATTACTATCGGTAAATGTCACACCTGCCTCAAAATCGGAATCGTTCAAATTATCGGTACTGCAGGATACACACAGCACAAGACAACATAATAAACCTAGGACGCTCTTCATAAAAATTTGATTTGACCGTAAATGTAAAAGCTATGCCCCTAGGCAAAAACCACAATAGACAAACCGCCATAGTTAGAAGACCAAACCCTGTATTTTGACTATTAAAAACAAGATTAAGTTGGTAGATGAAATTGCAGGTTTCATATGTTAAATAGGCAACTTCATCTATTTCAGTTTCAAGGCTTGGAGTCGTGCTTTAGTTTTGAATAAAATTTTAACCGAAGCTAAAGTCAAAATAAAAAGAAATGATGAAAGAACTACATTACGATTTTAAACAAATAGCCTTCATGGTTGTTATGATCTGTACGCTATCCAGTTGTTCCAATGACGATGACGATGATTACGAGGGCAACTGGATTGACAGATCTGTATTTGACGGCAGCGCCCGAAGTGGAATTTCCGGATTTACCATTGGCAACATCGGTTATATGGGTACCGGTTATGATGGCGATGATTATCTAAGCTCTTTTTGGTCCTATGATATCGAGGGGGACTATTGGTCCCAAAAAGCCGATTTCCCAGGTAGTGCCAGAAATGCGGCCGTAGGGTTCCAAATCGATGGAACGGGATATATTGGTTCGGGATATGACGGACTTGACGAACTTGCCGATTTTTATGCCTATAACCCAAGTTCCAATACATGGACGGAAATCGCAACGTTCCCTTCAACCCCGAGACGAAGTGCTGTAGCCTTCGGTATTAATGGGTATGGTTATTTCGGTACTGGTTATGATGGTGACAATGACCGTAAGGATTTTTGGAAGTACGACCCCAGTACCGATACATGGTCGGAAATGGTCGGTTTTGGAGGGGACAAGAGAAGGTCTGCCACCACGTTCACCATAGGCAGTGATGTTTATCTCGGTACAGGGGTATCGAACGGAATTTATGTTGATGATTTTTGGGTCTTTGATTCCACTACTGAAACATGGTCTGCCAAATTGGACCTAGACGAAGAGGATGATTATAGTATTGCACGAAGTAATGCTGTCGGATTCACAATGAACGGTTACGGCTATATTGCATGCGGCACCTCAGGTGGCACCTTGACCTCCGTTTGGCAATACGACCCAACTGATGACACTTGGGACGATAGGACCAGTTTCGAGGGTACGTCACGACAAGACCCCATTGCCTTCTCTAACGGCTCCCGCGCTGTTGTTGGCCTTGGTCGAACCAGTAGCCTGTATTTGGATGACCTCTATGAGTTTTTCCCCTTTGATGAATACGACGATGAAGACTAGTATAAAAATATTTAGTTGATTGAGTGATTGTTTGAGTTAGTTGAGTAATGGGGCGGTATTTTGAGTAAGTACCGCCCCATTTCCTAAATATAGAAAAGATGAAATCCACATTAAAAAACATATTGATTTTTGTAGGGCTTGGCGTGTTACTACTGGGGGGTACCCTTTACTTTGGAAACCAATCAGAACCAAAACTGCCTATACATTCAGAGATTTTTGTTGTGGGCAAAGGATTTGGATATCGTATCTTACATCAAAAAAAGTTGTTGATCCAGCAGGGAAGTGTTCCGGCAATTCAAGGGAGCCACCCCTTTACCTCCCCCGAGGATGCGGAAAAAACAGCAGACCTGGTCATTGATAAATTATTGAAAGGTGAAGACCCTAGGTTATCTATCGCGGATCTTGAACGATTAAAGGTTCATATTCCCGAAGCAAAACAAGATATTGAATGATTCTTCAAAAGAAAAACATACCACAGGTATTGGTGCATGTCTTTATATGGTGTGCGCTTTTCGCTCTCATTCTATACCCCTATCTTGCACTATCGCGCACCATCCCCAATTCCACATTAATAAAAATACCAACGGCAATACTGCTGTTCTATTTCAATTACTTTTTGCTGGTACCCCGACTTTTGCTCAACAGCAGAAAAATGCTCTATATCGCAGTTTCAATACTACTCTTGGGACTTATCACTTATGTCATGCACGCCTTATTCCCTCCATTTGAACCAAAGGATTTTACGAACCCAATGCGCCATATGACCCCCCCTCGGAAAGACTTGCTTGCCTTTCGGTTTCCGATGATGCCCCTCATTAGTTTTGGTGTTCCCTTTTTATTCTCGACCATGCTTCGGGTCTATATGGGATGGCAAAAAAACGAAAATCTTCGAAAATCCATTGAGAAGGAAAAGGTACAATCGGAGCTTCAGTTTTTAAAGGCCCAATTAAACCCCCATTTTCTTTTCAATAGCCTGAACACCATATACTCCTTATCCGTAAAAAAATCCAACGATACCTCGGAAGCCATCATAAACCTATCGGAATTGATGCGGTATATGCTCTACGAGGCCGATAAGAACCATGTCCCGCTTTGCAAGGAAATCGAGTACATTAAAAGTTATGTGGCCCTACAACGGTTGCGACTGGCGAATAGTGAAAATGTGCACTTAAAAATTTCTGGAGACGACAACAATAAGAACATACCGCCGCTCCTCTTTATCTCCTTTATCGAAAATGCCTTTAAATACGGTACCGATTACAATGGAAAAACCATGGTGAAAATAAACTTTTTGATCCAGGAATCGTCTATACATTTTAATGTGGTGAACAGTATCGGTAACCTTAAGGCCAAAGCGAAAAGCAGTGGCCTGGGTCTAGAGAATGTAAAGAACAGACTTAAGTACCTCTACCCGAATTCACATGAATTACGAATAAATGACGATGGGAAAACCTACGAAGTCGATCTAACAATAAACCTTTAAACCATGAACTGTATAATCATTGATGACGAACCCTTGGCCATAGAAGTATTGTCGGGCTATTGTAAAAAATTAGGTTTTATAGAGGAAGTAGGCAGTTATACCAATCCCTTGGATGCCATTACGGTGATCAAAGAGAAAAAAGTAGATCTGATTTTCTGCGATATTGAAATGCCCCAAATAAGCGGATTGGAATTTATTAGCGCTTTGGAAAACCGCCCCCTGTTCATTTTTACCACGGCGTATTCCCAGTATGCTGTTGAAGGGTTTGAGTTGAACGCTGTCGACTATCTTGTCAAACCTATTCCGTACCATCGTTTTATAAAGGCCATATCCAGGGTGAAAGAACTAATGGCCCTTAAGGAACAACCTATCTCGGCCAATGTTTTCCCCTCTAATGGTGAAACGAATGAGAACCAAAAATTCATTTTCGTAAAATCAGAACACGAGAGTGTAAAAATCAACCTAGATGACATTCAATACATTCAAGGCCTTAAGGATTATCTGAAAATACATATTGTGGACTCCAACAAGACCATTTTGACACTTTTGAGTTTTAAGGAGTTGTTGGACAAACTCCCCCCAAACCAGTTCTTACGCGTGCATAAAAGTTTTGTGGTCAACGTGAATTTTATCCGCACCGTACAGCGGAACCGTATCGTAATCGACGATATCCGCATACCTATTGGCGATAGCCATAAGGTGCAGTTCTTTTCTAGTTTGGGTATCTAAAAAGTTACGGTACCCATAGGTTTGATATATAGGGGTTCAAATCAAATGTCGTATTCAAGAAAATACTTGCCCTTTTTGAAATTACCCCATCAATTTACACCATAGGTACGTAAAGAGGTTTAAGAATGCTTCCCTTACCGGAATGGATTTCCTACTTAAAACCTTACCGCTTATTCTTTCTTTTTTTATTTTGGATCTTGTCCCCGCGTTTCTGTGGTTTTTTGTACTTCCTTTTTAATTTTCTCTCATAGCTTTTTACCCCCCCTTTTTCTTTACTGTTCTTGGCCGATTTCGCATGGAAGGAAGCCCCTCTTTTTATACCGGAATCCGTATCGGTCTCTTCTTGTGGGTCTATTGGTTTTATTTCTTCCTCAGGAGTGAGCCGGGTACTTACCTCCACTTCCTTAGGCAATTCAAGGAATGGTATTTTATAATTCATCAAACTTTCAATCGCATCCTTTAAAACTTCCTCCTTTTCACTATAAAAGAGGATAGACCTCCCTTGTTCCCCTGCCCTTCCGGTCCTTCCAATTCTGTGGATATAATTTTCAGGATAAAATGGCGTATCAAAACTGATTACGGTACTGATTTTTTCTATATCGATCCCACGGGCAATTACATCGGTCGCAATTAGAATCCTACTCGTTCCGTTTTCGAATTTCCCTATGGATTTGGTACGGTGGTTTTGTTCCTTGCTTGCATGGATCACAGAAACTTCCGATTCAAAATCCAATACATCAAATAGCCTGTCGGCAGTTACTTTACTCGCTACGAAAATCAGTACTTTACTGTATTCCTCCTTATCTTCCAATAAATGGTTTAGCAAGTTCGCCTTGGTATAAAAATTAGGGACAGCATAGGCTTCCTGACTAATAGTCTCCAAGGGCGTACCACTGACAGCGAGGGTTTTCTTGACAGGGTTAACCAGAAAGTCATTCATCAATTCATCAACATAGGTCGTCATCGTAGCGGAGAAAAGGATGTTCTGACGTTTTGTTGGCAGGTATTCAAAGATGTTCTTTAACTGTGTTTTATAGCCAAAATCCAACATAATATCAACTTCATCAATCACAAGTTTTTTAATTGATTTTAGTCGCAAGACATTGGAAAGGGCAAGGTCATACAATCTTCTGGGAGTACCGACAACGATATCCTGTCCTTCGGCAATAGCCCTTTTTTGACGGTTTATGTTATTGCTACCACCATAAACCCCCACTACCCGAATACTCAGATAGGTCGATAATTTCTCTATTTCTTCCACTATTTGAATCACCAGCTCCCTGGTAGGTGCCAAAATCAACACCCTTGGGTGTGGTTGGTCTGAAAACTTCAAATCCTGTAAGATCGGCAGTAGGTAAGCAATTGTTTTCCCGGTTCCGGTTTGTGCGATTCCCACAAAATCGGAGCCACCCAAAATAGTGCTATAAGACGCCTCCTGAATGGGAGTTGGCACCTCAAACCCTAAATCGGCCAAGGCCTTTTTTAATTGCTTTTTGATTTTATAATCTTCGAAATTGTCCATTGTGTAAAGTAATCAAGAAAAATCGTATCGTGGGTGCATTTACACCAATTAAACGTAAAATTCCCATTTTAGCGGCAATACCATTGAAATATGGCAAGAATCATCCAAAACATTTTCAAGGCTATCGCCATCAAACCCCTATGTTAAAATTCCGGACCCTATTGAACAACCGGACTAAAACTTATCCATATAATGCTTCACCCAATCCTGTAAAGCTTCCCCATGAACATTTTTAGCGATAACCACTCCCTTGCCATCAAGAATAAAATTCGCGGGAATGGTATGTACGCGTATTTTTTTTAGGATTGGGGTATCATCCCCTTGTAAATCGGATGCCTGCAACCATCGGTCTGCCCCATCACGCGCTACAGCAAGTTTCCATCCGGATTCGTTGCTTTCCAATCCGTATGCAACAATCTGCAACCCTTGGTCATGGTATTCATCCCAAATAGGGACTAAAACCTCCCGGTTTTCCAATCGGCAAGGGGCACACCAGGATGCCCACAAGTCAATAATCGTAAGTTTATGTCCCAATTGGTCTTTAAGCGAAAGAGTATCCTTGGTGATCATGGGCAACTGTAGATCTGGAAATACATCCCCTACCAAAACCGGTAAATTAGAGGGTTCACTCTGTTTACAAAGCTGTTCTACCCATGGGTGTTCGGGTTGTTCTTTTTTCCATTTTTCACATTGGCCAACCAAAAATTCCGGTACCCGTTCATAATCATCCTGTGGACTTACCCATCGTAACGCCACGAGAGCAGGAACAAGATGCCGCATACTATCCGCAAACTTTATCAACTCGGTCTGGTATTGTAAGACCGCATGTTCCTTATCCATCAATTGCTTGCCATCTTCCACATGCCATTGCTTTCCTTCCAGATAAGTTTGATAAGCCTTCAGGTTTACATCCCTTAGCTCTAACAAAGCCCTATTGATTTCTGAAGGATTTTCGATTGTAAAACTTTTTTGGAATGCATCTATGTTGGCCGTGACTTTAAGAGGTTCTCCCGATTGCCATAGTATAGGCATATAGTTTGACCTGATTGGATCATCGGTATTTAAATAATTTGGAAACTTCCCGGGTTGATGCACTGCTATTTCCAACAACACGGGCTCTTCAAATTTCGGTATGTTGACAAACCCAAAACCACCATCTGGACTTACCACAGCGGAATCTATGACTTTTCCAAAATAGGAAGCAGCGACCTCCCGCAGGTTATTGGGTTGAATAAGGTAAAGCTTTGTACCCCCTTTTGCCACGCCCTCCAATTTCCCAGATATATCCGACGGGGAATTACAAGCCATCAAAGAAAAGGCCATTACGAAAAGGCCAAAACTATTTTTTATTGGGTTGGTTCTCATTGTTGTCCGATTAAAGCCCACAAAGGTATAAGGTTACAACTCCCCTTTCGGTATTAAAATTAACAAATTCCTGAAATTTAAGGACATGGGACTTGGACATACCATCTATTTTCCATCATCAGAAAAATCAATATCCTGAACTATGGGACAGCTACCACTTAACCAACCAATCCCTAATTTAGAACGATTCGCCAAATGCCCCCTTTTTATCAATCAAAAATATTGTCTTTGATGGCACTGGACCCATTCCAAGGCCTAAAATAGATCAATCCGTCTGTTTGCCCCATGATAGCGAATAAATCATCGATGTCTTCTGGGGTGTATTGGGATTCATGACAACTTGATGCTTCCTTTCCCAATTTCAAATTTTGCGCATCAAAAGGAATTCTATAGGTAAGAAATCCCTTTTGGGTAGTTTTCAGATTATCATTCATCCACTTAACCAAATCCTTTTTCAAATGTAGCCCCTTGTCCACAGCCTCATTGGGAAAGCCATAATAAAGGAGTTGTTGCAAGGACTCGGATGCTTCCCGCTGAAAAACTTCGGTAACGATATTACTGACAATACGATGGTCCGGATGTCCATATTGCCCTCCGGGTCCAAAGGTAATTACAACATCGGGCTGGTATTTTGCAAACAAGCTATCGATTTTGTCATCCAACGTGTAGATGTTTTCCTTTAAGGCTAAATCCCCATCGATATAATCCAAAAAAATCGGGGGAGCAATGCCCAAGGTTTTTGTTACGCACAATGCCTCTTCCGATCGTACTTTAGCCAATGCATCCCCGGCAGGGATATTGGCATGTGGGGTTACTCCCTTAGAACCGTCAGTTACAATAACCGAGTGGATATCTACACCTTCGTTGGCATATTTTGAAAGAATGGGGGAAATAACGATCTCGTCATCCGAATGGGCGAATATAACCATTAAGGACTTATCCTTATTACTTGCCAACCCGCTCTCCTGTTTTGTGCCGTTTTGCTCCTTGCAGGAAAACAACACAAGAATCACACTAAGAATTAATAAAGGAATTTTCAATTTATCGATTTTTGTTTGCGTTCAATTTTCCTAATGATCTTAGGTTCAATAGGAATCCGAACGTATTCGTGGTTGGTTTTTACGCAAAGACCAAGTTAACACATAAAGTTGAAAATAGTGTTCCGGAACAAGGGTTTTTCCTAAGGAAAATCAGAAGTAAAGAATGTCATA
Source organism: Maribacter polysiphoniae (assembly GCF_003148665.1). Taxonomy (GTDB): domain Bacteria; phylum Bacteroidota; class Bacteroidia; order Flavobacteriales; family Flavobacteriaceae; genus Maribacter_A; species Maribacter_A polysiphoniae. Next base: position 113,411 of record NZ_QGGQ01000002.1, read on the forward strand.
CGAAGTGCTGTACAACGGGTAATTCAAAAATCAATTATTGACTATCATTTCCGTAAAGGCTTTCCATTTTGCGGTATCACCGTTTATTTCATAAGAATTGGTATTTTTAAAAAGGATAGTAATTCCGCCAACCATCGCCCCTAACGTTCCTCCTAAAAGAGCTCCTGCCGCAGCACCCTCACCCGCATTATATGCCAATATCCAAGCATCTGGATCGGCAGTGGCCACGCCGACAACCGCCATTGTCCCAGCACCGACTACTGCGCCTATAAGCACATTGTTCCCACCTGAATGTTTCGTTTTAACGGAGCCGATACTACGAACCGGAATTTCCATGGGTTGCCCATTCCTAACCAATTGGAGTGAGGTATCCAAAATCGAAAGTACTTTCCCCTTACTTATCTTTTTACCTTCCAAATCATATACCCGTAGAAAGACATTTGTGTTTTCCAATCCATTCTGGGCATACGCATTACTGATTAAAACCAACGTAATCACAAAAATCAAATTTTTCATAATGTGTTATTTAAATTTAAGGTATGGTGTATTATGGACAATGCTAACCTATCAACCATATGGGGGAAGAATGCACTTTATTTTGCATGCCGCAAAAAAGCTCAAGTACTTAAATATAACCATTTATTCCCTTTACACCTTTACAATCGATGGAGTTTAACAAAACAGCGAAAGGTTATCAAAGGTTGGGGAACTACGCCCGAAATCGTATGGGAAGTATTACAGGGTAGCGTTTTCTTTCAACGTCACCCGTTTCTTGGAGGCATCGAGTTCTACTTCGACACCCATAGGAAATGTGCATAAATTCTTGTCATGCCCAAATGGAAAATCATATAAAATAGGAATGTTCAAGTCTAACAACCGATCTTTTAAGGTCTCTATCAAACTCAGTGAAACATCGCCTTCCCCTGGATTACAATCGGCAAATTCACCCAAAATGATCCCACTCGCCTTTTTAAGGTTATTTGCTTGCCGAAGTTGGGTCAGCATTCTATCGACCTTCCTCGGTTTTTCGCCAACATCCTCTATAAAAACCAATTTGTCCTTAAAGTCGTTATCGTACCCTGTTCCGGCTAAGGCAGCCAACAAACTAAGGTTACCGCCGATTAATTTTCCGGTTGCTTTCCCTTCGGCAAGGGTTATCGTTTTATCGGTACCATCAATGCTATGGCCCGCTCCTCCATCGAATACAATCGCATTGACATGTTCTTTATTGAAGTCGGTAAAATCCCAGGCACCGATAGGACCATGAAGACCAACCAATCCGGTTTTACGGTATATGGCGTTTATCAGGGCGGTAATATCGCTGAAACCGATCAATATTTTCGGGTTTTCCTTAACCAAATCATAATCGATAAGGGGTAACAATCTATTGCAACCATCACCTCCCCGAACACACCAAATGGCCTTTGTCGTTGTATCGGCAAAGGCCGCATGTAAATCTTCCAATCTTTGTTTATCGGTCCCGGCCATATAGCCTCTTTTGGCCCTTACGTTTTTGGACAGCTTGACTTTAAGCCCTAAGTCCTCAAGATTCTTTACTGACAATTCTATTTTCTGATCATTCACCGGACCTCCTGGGGCAATTAAGGTTACGGTATCACCTTTAGTAAGTCCTTTAGGTTTGATCGTTTTCTCTTTTTTACCTGTACTTGTTGCATTGGCATTCAGATTGGAAGTGGTAAAAATGGCCGTAGTTCCCATTGCCATGGTTTTGATAAAGGGTCTTCTTTTCATGAGGATTGATTTTGATTCCGATTAACCTAAAAAATGATTCAAGTAAACAAAAAAATATGGATTTACCATAATGAACTGGACTAAGGTTTTTATAAGAGGTTTTGAAGGGCTACGTTCTATTCCGATTGAAATGGGGTATTAGTTAATTTTATTTCCTTTGTTTCCGTGTTAAAGATACCATACAGACTATCATTATTTTCTTTTGCGTGGTTGAATTTCACTTGAATTTCATTCCCTTCACCTACCCATTGAATGGAACTAAATTCTAGTTCCGTTATTCTTGTTAAATCCTTACCGTTCAGTTCTGAGATATACAAATTACGACGATCATTTTCATTGATAAATCCATCATTGTTAGTGTCCATTTCTGATAAAGAATAGAGAATTTTTTTTGGACCTAAACCCTCTTTAGTTGGCCCGACGAACATCCATGAAATATATCCATTTTTTGGAAGAAGTTTTCCAATAAAATTACACTCGTTATCAAAAAAAAGGATATTTATTGTATTGTCAACCACCATGTCATTATCATACATGGTATAACTTTTGTCTATCTGAACTTCAAATTCCATATTCACTGTAAATGGAGAATAAAAATAATTTGAAAACGGCACTTTGAGTGGATCGGACTGTTTGCCACTCCATATTTTTGGTGGACTTAAGACAATATCTTTAACTTGTGGCTTTTTTGAATAATCCGTTGAAGATATGATCAAATAAATCATTAAGATACCTGTAAGACTAATGATGGAAATTAAGAAAGTTAATTCCTTTCTACGTTTTACTTTTGAATCTTGTTTTATTTGATTGACAACTTGCTCAACTTGTTCTTTTGGAAACTCATTAAATATCGCTTTATTTTGCTTGTCAGTTCCGCTATAGATAGTCTCTCTATTATCTCCTTTAAATTTTCGCCGTTTAGATGCGCGTAAAGACCTGTTTTGTCCTAAACGCTTAATCATGTCTAAAATATGTCCGGCAGAACTCAAATTTCTAAATGTTTAACTACAATTATATGTAGCTACAAGTTACTATAATTCTCTTTTAGACGTAATCCATTCTTAAAATTTTCAGTACTGGAAACCCCATAAAAAACATCCCGTTTCGTTTCCAGTTTTAGGCAAGCCCCAATTTTCCACGGCAACAATTTGTTGTATTGCGTCAATCGAAACCAGCATATCGGGGGATATTTGTAGTAAGAAATCGAGTATTAACCTTTAAAAATTATCATATGAACGACAATGGAAATACATTATTGGGCGTCTTGGCCGGAACAGCAATAGGAGCCGCATTAGGAATTCTTTTTGCTCCCGACAAAGGCTCGGCAACACGAAAAAGAATAGCGGAACAAGCGGAAGCTACCCGAGATTCCATCGCAGAATCCACCATGGATTTAAGGGATAAGGCAGCCACTACAGTGGCCTCCAAACGTGAGACCTTGGACCATCAATTGGAAAGCATCGTCTCAGACGTAAGCCATAAGACCGAGGATGTCATTACCACCTTGGAAAAAAAATTGGCCGACCTGAAATCAAAGAATAAGAAATTACAGAAAACATCGTAATGGGTATTATCGAAGCATTGGACAACACCAGTACTGCCGCCGTGGATAAAGGAGAGGCCTACTTAAAGACCACAAAAAAATACTACGAACTAAAAGTATTTCAACAACTGGCGCTTCTTTCGGTTACGGGATGCAAATTGGCCCTCTATTTTGGTCTTTGCATCTTGGGCCTCATCTTCTTAGCGATTGCAGGCGCTTCAGCGATCGGTGATTATTTCGATAATGCATCCATAGGATACCTTTTCGTTTCCGTATTGTTCTTTGGCCTTATCGGTATAATCTACTTGGTTAGGAATCGAATTGAAAAATTGATAATCCATAAACTATCAGAAAACTTTTTTGACTAATGGACAGAAGACCCTACAACTCCCTAAAGGAAATAAAATTGGAACTCCAAACTTTGAATCTTGAGCGAAAGATCCAGATGGAAGAGTTAAAGTTGACCAAGCATCAGATCAAAGAAGACCTGCGACCGATCAATTGGATTGCGACGCTCCTTAAAGGGGTTAAGAAATACGGTGCCCTAATACTCCTAAAAAAGATGTTGCGCTGATTATCGATTGCCTTTTACCCGAATACCCATGAATATAGGATGACGTCATCCTACTTTTAAAATCCAACATATTAAAATAAACATATACAACCCATGAATTTAAGAATAGGTGAAGCCTGGAATAAAATGATCGACCGTATTGAAGGTTGGGTAGACCAATTGATCATTAGTCTGCCGAATATCATTATCGCGATCATGGTATTCATTCTAGCCATTATCCTATCAAAATACATCAGTAAATTATCCCTTAAATTATTGGGCAAAAGCAAATTGCAACCGTCAATGCGGCAGGTAATCTCAAGGTTGGTTTCGGTATTCGTCATTTTGATGGGACTGTTTTTAATTTTGGGCATTCTGGATTTGAGCAAGACCTTGAACACCATCCTTACCGGTGCCGGGGTTGCCGGGTTAGCGGTTGGACTAGCGCTACAAGGTGCTTTGGCAAACACCTATTCCGGTATCGTCTTATCCTATATAAAACACTTGAAATTCGGGGATTGGATCCAAAGCAACAACTACTCAGGCGAAATTGTGGATATTGACCTCCGTTCGGTGACCATCAAGGAAATTGACAACAATCTGGTCTATATTCCCAATAAATTGGTATTGGAAAACCCGATTAAGAACTTTTCATCAACAGCACAGTCACGGGTAATCCTTGATTGTGGGGTAGCCTACTCCTCTGACCTCGAATTTGTCCGGAAATTGGTCATACAAACCATTGTGGAAAATTTCAAAGCGGTGGAAACAAGTAAAGAGGTCATTTTCCTCTATACGGCATTCGGTGACAGTTCCATCAACTTTCAAACCCGGTTCTGGATCAATTCCACATCCGGACTCGAAGTCCTAAAGGCCAAGACCAATGCCATTATCGCCATAAAAAAAGCCTTTGATGCCAACGACATCAATATACCTTTCCCGATACGAACATTGGATTTCCCCAAGTCGATCGAGATCGCCCGGAACTAGTCCGTTGAATTTCAACAATGCCATGACTATGGGGCTTTAACAGCAACATAACCATGGCCAAGATTACCCTATGGATGTTAAAAAGGAACCATCCTAAAAAATACCTTGATAATTTAAACAATAACAAAATGAGTACATACACAGAAACTATTGGAGAAAAATTAAATGACCTATTGGAAAAAACCTACGATGCCGAAAAAGGCTATAAAAAAGCTGCGGAAAATACAGAGCATCCTTTGCTTAAACCTTATTTCGAAAGAAGGAGTAAAGAACGTACCGACTTTAAGCAGGCCATAAAAACAGAAATCAAACAATTTGGCCAAAACCCCGAAACGGAAGGAAGCCTTACGGGAAAAGTACACCGCACCTGGATGGACACCAAAGCACTGTTCGCTGCCGACAAGGCAGAGGCCATGTTGGAAGAATCGATCCGAGGTGAGAAATCCGCCGTAGCGGAGTATAAGGAACTTTTGAATGATACGCAGTTACCCCCGAGCACTGCTATAATGCTCAAAGATCAAATGAATCGTATCGCTTATGACCTAAGTACGATAAAGACGCTTGAGAATCTATCGTAAGTCGTAATCCCATAGAAGAAAAAAGGATGCCTTAGGGCATCTTTTTTTGTTACAGTAAACCTGGAAAGTCATACGGATGGGGGTGATGCATCTTATCATTCCTTTCACGATTCCCTTTTTTTAGGATGACGATCAACATAGAAGTCCCTAATCAGGGCAAAAAAAAAGGGGGTAAAAACATAAAGCGTTAATAATCAAACCGATTGCGTCAACGGTTATTCCTGAATCTCATCATCTTTGTACCAAGGAAGTTGATAAGGCATCAACACCCTTTTAACCTTTAAATCACTTAATATGTTACGTTGGACAGTTACTTTTATCATATTGGCTATCATTGCCGCAGTATTCGGATTTGGTGGAATCGCAGCCGGCGCTGCCAGTATTGCCAAGATCTTATTTTTCGTTTTTATCATCTTGTTTATCATCTCATTGATTACAGGAAGAAAAAAAGTATAAACAGAACAACCTTTATATTGGTTCAAGGTTAATGATGTAACCAATAAGCGAACTTAATACCATTTATTATGAAGAAATTACCTATATATTTATTATTTGCATTTTTCACAGTTTCATTTGCTACCCTGACAAGTTGTAGGGAAGATAAATCGGCCAAAGAAAAAGTAGAGGAAGGCGTTGAGGATATTGGAGATGGCATTGAAGAAGGTGTTGAGGAAGTCGAGGATGAGATCGACGATGCCACAGACGATAATTAAAAAATCAGTAGTGACACGGTACAGCGGGTTATTCCATTATAGGAAATAACCCGCTTGTTTTATACAACAACCCTATATCCCCTTGGACTTCGAATTTTCATCAATGGATCACCCTCCCGTAATGTGTGATCCTTACCAACATCATCCAAGTAAAAATCCCATATTTGTCCTATCATCAAAAACAATCCACTATTTGAAGACCAAAAAAATGGCCTTTTGGATAATTTAGTATCTTGACGTTATGACGCTGAACATCAAATTTGATTATAATTTCATCTGTAAGGCTATTTTACAGGAACAATTGGACAACTTAGGCTTGGAATACACTTTACAGTCCCTAGGGGAAATAAAGTTCAAAAACAAACTTACCCATACCCAACGGGACCAACTGTGCCAAGCATTCGGTAAGTACGGTATTGAAATATTGGACAACCCCCAAAATGTTCTCGTGCAACGTATAAAAGATGCAATTACCGAGCTTGTAAATGACAGTGACAAAGCCAAAAAATACAATGTATCTACCTATTTATCAGACACATTGAACTATTCGTACCCCCATTTATCCTCCATTTTTTCGGAAGTGACCCATTCCTCCATAGAGAATTTCATCATCCTTAAAAAAATTGATGCCGTTAAGCATTTGATTATGGATAAAAATCTTACCTTGACCGAAATTGCGCACAGGTTAAATTACAGTAGTGTAGCCCATCTGTCCGCACAGTTCAAGAAAACAACCGGTTTAACACCTTCATCCTTTCAACGAATAATCAAAAAACGAAAAGAAAAAGGAATTACACCATAATCAATACAAGGGTATATGGCGTTGAGCATTATGAATATAGCGCTAGCTGACGATGATGCCGATGACAGGATGCTTTTCGAGGAGGCTATCGGCGAAATTGAAATAAAAACCAAACTATCACTTTTTTCCGATGGAAAACAGTTGATGGATTACCTTACCCAACCCCAAGCAATACTCCCCGAGATTATTTTTTTGGACCTGAACATGCCCATTAAGAATGGGATGCAATGTTTAAGGGAAATAAGGCAAAACGAATCCCTTTTGCACCTGTGTGTGGCGATTTACTCCACCTCGTCCTCGGAGCAGGACATTGAGGAGACTTTTGTAAATGGAGCCAACATTTATATTAACAAACCCAATAGTTTTGGAGCATTGAAGAAAGCCGTGGAAAAGGCATTGCGCTTAAATTGGCAGTACCATACCTCTGCTTTGAATAGGGATAATTTTCTACTTCGACTATAATTTTACATCTCAACACAAAATTTACTGCTATTTTTAACCCTAAAGATTAATTCTTTGACCCGATTGCTTTAAGACAATTTGAAATCTGGCAGAAGCACTTTACATTCCGTACTTTAGCCATACTAGCTTTGTATCTCTAAAAACACATCAAGATTTTGGGTAAATCATCGAAGGTATTTATCGTTCTCCTTATTGCGGCCGTAGCCATACTTATGTTTATCGGCAGCACTTCCTATCGTCAAATCAAAGCGTTGGGGGAATCTTCGGAAATGGTGGCCCATACCCTCCGTGTAGAGACCGAAATACATAGGTTATTCTCACAATACACTTGGTTGCAATCTGAGGTCTACGAAACGAACCTTCTTAAAACCGCAACCATACACAGGGATTTTGAGGCCCAAAAAGATAGTATAGCGGACACCTTTGACGGTTTGGTACAACTGACTGCAGACAATCGCAATCACCAACAAAATCTTCAGAAAGTACGGGTATTACAAGAAGAGCTGTATGGCATCCTTCCCCGCATTGTCGATACCCAGAACGATCCTTACGTAGAAAATACGGCTATTGAAACGCTTAACACAACAATGAAGGCTTTGCAAACCATTAAGTTCAACATGCTGAACGAAGTAGCATCGCTTTTAAAAAAGTACAAGGAGGCACATCATTCAAACGTATTCCTAACACCCTTGATGACGCTTTTGTTGGGCATCTTCGCCCTTTGTGTTTTTCTCATTGCGTTTTGGCGCTTAAACAATGAACGCAAAGAGACGAAAAGGACCCAAAAGTTTTTGGAAAGCATCTTGGAGACCTCTAAAAATGTCATTAGCTACTTTGAACCGGTACATGATGCTTCCGGTAAGATCATAGACTTCAATATGGCGTATCACCATAAGAACATTCACGATGTTCTGGAAAAATCGAAGCCGCCCAGGGAAGGTAGGTTACTATCGAAAGCCTTTCCCCAGCATTTTGAAAATGGTGTTTTTGAACATTTCGTGAAGTGCATTGAGGAAAATCAAAATCAAAATTTTGAAAAGCAGTACGATTTTGGCGAAAAGCGGTTTTGGTACGATACTACCACCACCAAATTGGACAAGGGTATATTGATTACCTCCCGCGACACGACTTCGGAACGCATTGCTTTGGACAGCCTATCCAAATCCAAGGAGCTCCTCGAAAAACGAAATCTGGAATTACTCGACAACCGTGCCTTTTTGGGCAATATCCTAAAGAGCATCTCCAATGTGGTCATTCACCTCAAATCCATTCGAAATGACGAAGGGACCATCGTTGATTTTGAACTTCTATTTGTCAATGATGCCATAAACAACATTACAGGGGATATTCCGGAAGAGGTAAAACATCAAAGGGCCTCTAAATTATATCCCAGCATTTTTACCAGCGGTGTTTTTGAAAAGTTGGTAAGTTGTATTGAGGAAAGGCAACAGGTGGATTATGAGACCCATTTTGAAAAAAATGGAAACAAGAGATGGTTCCAGGCCACGGCAATAAAATTGAATGATGGGGTTACCGTCACAACCCGGGATATTACCGAAGAAAAATTGAAATCTGAACGCCTACAGGTGTTGAATGATCAGTTATCGGTGCAGAACTCCATTTTCAAGGATGCTGAAGGGGTCGCCGATATTGGAAGTTATGTATGGTATCTCGACACGGGTGATGCTTCGATATCCGATAATTTTTACCGTATTCTTGGACACGAGCCCAATTCATTTGAAATCACTTTTGAAATGTATCGAAAATTCGTTCACCCCGATGACCTTGAACTTTATGATCGGTTGGGTGAAGAGACTACCGCCAAAGGGTCGTCCAATGTACATTCTTACAGAATTATAGCAAAGGATGGCCAGGTTAAGCATCTCTTCTTAAACGGAAGAACTACGGAAAGGATGGGTAGACCGGTTTCCCTTGGCGTCGTTCAGGATATTACAGAAAGTGTATTGGCCGATCAAGAGTTAAGGGTGAAGAATGAAGCCTTGGAACGTTCCAATGCCGAACTTAGATCTTTCAATCGTGTTGCGAGCCATGACCTTCAAGAACCCATGCGGAAAATACAATTATTCGTCTCAAGGATTTCCGAAGCAGAACAGGATCGTCTATCCGAAAAGGGGAAAGTATATTTCGAAAAAGTCAGTAGTGCCGCAAACCGCATGCAGACACTCATTAAATACTTATTGGCCTATTCGCGTTTAAACAAAAAGAAAGATGATTTCAGTAAGGTCTCGCTCCATGAAATTGTCACCAAGGTCTTGGATGATTTGGAAGAGCGTATCGCGGAAATGGGAGTAGAAATCACAGTGGACAAACTACCAAAGATAAATGCGATTCCCTTTCAAATAGATCAATTATTGGGCAATTTGGTTTCCAATGCCATTAAATACCGTAGTTTGACCGAACCTGCGAGAATAGTCATCGATTGTAAAAAATTACCACGGAATAAAGTACCTGGGGATTTTGACAAGAAAAAAGAGTATTACTACCGCCTATCGGTAATCGATAACGGTATCGGTTTTGATAATGCCCATGCCCAAAAGATCTTCGGACTTTTTGAACGCCTACACCAAAGGGATGAATACTCGGGTACCGGAATCGGTTTGGCCATTTGTAAAAAAATAGCGGAGAACCACGATGGCTATATCATTGCAGAGAGTGAAAAAGGCAAAGGATCGACTTTCTGTGTTTACCTACCTGTATAAGATACTGTTTCACTTCACGACAGTATCCTATTCTTAAATGACACCTTATAGGGTTTTAGCCGTTACGTATCGTCCCATCCTGACAATCATACACTGCACATCGATGCAATAAAGGGTAGAACTCGGCCATACGTCCCCAATTACATATAACCTTACCATCTTTCAATTCCCCAAAACAGTCCATTTTTCATGATTTTTAACTTTTTGTTTAGACTATTCCAATAATTATATAACAGAATACGAAAATTCTATAACAGCGCAGGGAGGGTTGATAACGAACTTTGCATCAAGCATATTGGAAGATCGATTACGAACCCTCTAAAAAACAACACCATGAAAATCATTGAACTCAACACAAATACCATCGAGGATATCTTTAAGCAGTTACAGACCGATTTAGGGGGCACACTTGAAAGTTTACCTAAAGAGTATAGTTTGGTCCTTGATAATGAATTGGCCCAAGGTGAAATTACAGGAATCGTGGTGAACGATACGATTTCATTCCTGGAATACGATGTCATCTTTAACCATGATACCGTAATACTAAACCATACCCCAGTGACCAATCCTATTTACTTTCTCTATTGTGCCGAGGGAAAAATGAACCATAGCTTTGGTTTGAAAGGTATACAAAGGACCCTTAAACAATTTCAAACTGGAATCTTTGCTTGCGATCCAAGTCGGGATACCGCGATGTTCTTCGAAAAAGAACAACGTACACGGTTTTCATATATTTCCGTGGACACCCATGCCAAAGGAATGGTCAAGAACAACATCAACCTACTCCAAACCCAATTATTGGAAACCTTTATGCCCAAAGCGGGTAAGGAGATCTTTGCTTATATAGGCTCTTATAACCTAAAGGTTGCCGAAAAGATGGAAGAACTACAGGCCATTAAACAAAAGGGTATTGTACGAAGACTTCTGGTAAAGGGTATAGTTCACCTCATGTTGGCCTTGGAAGTACAACAACACAAAGAGGATATTCTAAGTTTGAAGAACAACCGTGGGTCTTTAAGTCAAAATGAGATGGAAACCATAAAGGAATTATCGGACTTTATCCAAAACTATCCCGAACGGAAATTCAGTTTAAAGGGATTGGCAAAAAAAGCGGGTACCTCCCCAGCTAAATTACAAGAAGGTTTTAAACTACTCCATAACCGTACCGTATCTGATTATATCAGGCATGTACGTATTGAAACCGCTGAAAATCTAATCCGTACAACCGATATGAACATTTCCGAAATTGTTTATACCATAGGTTTGACCAGTAGGAGTTATTTCTCAAAGATTTTTAAGGAGAAGTACAATTGCAGCCCTAAATACTATCAAGACCATCAGGATGGGATTACCCTATCGGCTTAAAACCATCAATACGCAACAATACCAAATCCGCCTTTTAGGCGGATTTTTTTATACCCCAAACCAAGGTATACCCCTAAAATAGTTGATATTGAAAAATGGACCACAGTCCATGAAAACACCATTCTTATGCAAGGACCAATCCATGGTGATGCCGCGTTCAAATGAAATCCTTTGAGGTCCCGTGTCGGATACCTTATGCCATAAAACAGCAACAGCAAGGAAAATCCCTTGCTGTTGCTGTACTACTTAGTGATGTTCTTAGACTATGAGAATGTTTTTAATGAGGAGCGCAGCATCCAAGCCATTTGTTCGTGCATTTGCATTATTGCCGTAATAAAATCGGCAGTACCCTCATCATTATGTGCTTCTGCATTTTCACCGATACTCTCCCTTATAAACTGGATCATCGTATTGTGGTCTTCCAATAAAACCTCCATAAAACTAGCACTATCATTTGTTCCAGGCCCATTTTCCTTTAGTCCTGACAGTTCCAAAAATTGTTGCATACTCCCAGGGGCATAAAAGCCCAACATTCGAATACGTTCAGCAACCTCATCAATCGTTTTTTCCAATTTGCCATATTCCTCTTCAAAAAAGACATGTTTACTGTGAAAATCCAATCCCTCAACATTCCAGTGGGCGTTTCTGTACTTTGTATACATAATGAACTCATCTGAAAGTAGCTGTTTGAGCATCTTAACGACGGCTTTCCTATTATCTTTTTTTATGCCAATGGCGGTTTCTGTACTTTCCATATATTTTGTTTTTTTAAGTTTATACCCAAATATAAGGGCACCTACCTGATTCGCTTGACGCTAAAAATCAAATAATTGCCCCTAACAAAACCCATCCCCGCCCAGATGGATCCATGGCCGGTCGATGAATACCATAAGGGATTCCATAATTTGAATAGGGGCCACAACCACGCTGTTCGATTGCGTTAAAATTCGAATGTATTGGGATACCGAAGATTTACTGGGCACAATACATTTGTACTATAAGTATATGACAATGATCCTCTTGGGGAAGAGGTTCAAACAAGTTAAAAGGGACGCGTGGGGCGTCCCTTTTTGATTCTACCCAACATTTACAATGCTACCCCATAGGGATAGAACAACCTAAATAAAAAGGTCTACCCCAGCCCCCTGAGGTTATTGGTATGATTGTCAAGATCCCAATGGAAAAGTCAAATCACATAAGCTTCCCGATCTCGGGATTACTTACCCCGTTAATCAATCGAAGTCTTGTATTCAATACTATTTTAAAAACCAGGAGCAGCCTAAAAACAGAAAATATAAAACATGTAAAAAAATTGATTTTATGACGAAACTTCAATAAAATATCTTTGACTTATCTTTAACCTAAAAGTGGTAAATAAGTAAAAAAATGAAATTGATTTTTGTCCTTCTTCTTACTTTACTAACAACACCCTTACGGTTATGTGGACAAAATCTATTGCCACCAATTCACAATTATAAAATCTTTGAATATCAGGCCGACAGTAAGAATTGGGGGTTATCGACCAATAGTGCGGGCGAATTATTTGTGGCAAACAATAGTGGCCTACTCCATTTCAATGGTGAAAAATGGCAACTCTACAAACTCCCCAACAATACAACGATCCGTTCAGTGGCCGAGATTAACGGAAAGATCTTTACAGGTTCGTATGAGGAGTTTGGTTATTGGGTTAAGAACAAATATGGTGTTTTAGAATACACCTCATTAACCCATTTAATCAAAAACCATGTGTTTACGAGTGAGGAATTCTGGCAAATTTTACCCTATGGTGATGCTGTTCTATTTAGATCGTTCAATGGAATTTATGTTTTTAAAGATGATAAAATCGAGGTTATTGACCCTTCTTTCGTAGTAACCTTCATTACCGTATATAAAGATAGGGTTTTGGTCGCCGGAGGGCATAACAGGCTTTACGAACTCATTAATGATGACCTGGAACCCTTGGAAGAACACGAGCTTTTTTCGAACAAGATCATTATCGCCATGGCTGAAATTGAAGAAGGCCTTCTTATTGGTACAAAACGCAACGGTTGTTTTATAGTAAGTGATGAAAAGATAATGCCCTTTGAAACAGGTATTAATTCACAATTAAAGCAATTTCAACTCAACCAAATTTTACCGCTTACAGAAAACATAATCGCTTTTGGCACTATAAAGAATGGTATTTACCTCTATAATAAGGATAAAAAAAGCAGCCAGAAGGTAAACCGTCAAGTGGGGTTGCAAAACAATACGGTGCTATCGATGACAACCTATAAAGACCAATTATGGGTAGGATTGGATAATGGCATTGATAGGATTCAACTAAACTATCCTTTAACGTTCTATACGGATTATATGGGTGCCGTTGGCACCGTTTATGATCTGGCAGTTTATAAGGATGTTCTTTATATGGCCAGTAATACGGGTATCTATTATTTTAAGGATGATGTTTTACAATTTGTAGAAGGTTCGCAGGGACATGTTTGGGATTTGAATGTTACCCATGGGGACCTTTTCTGTGGCCACAACACGGGTACGTTTAGGGTAAACGAAAGTAGTTTTGAGAAAATCTCGAATATTTCCGGTGGGTACCAGATTGTCAAGGTACCCGAATCCAATTCCTCTTTTATCCAGGGTACCTATATTGGATTGGCCAAATATGAAAAGGATGGTCCCGATAATTGGATAGTTACACCAATTGCCGGAATAAACAAACCTGCTAAATATCTTTGTTTCGAAGATTCCCATACGCTCTGGGTCGCTCACCCCTATAAAGGACTATACCGGATAACCCTGAATGATACGTATGACGAAGTCATTGAGAAGGTTGAATTCACTGCTGATGACATACCAACCAACTACAACGTCAAGGTCTACAATATTAGAAATCAGATAGCCCTTGATATTGAAGGGGTTTGGCACAGGTATGACCCTATTTTAAAAAAAATCGAACTGTTTGAAGAGTTTCAAGGGTATAACCATAAAAATCTGGTATATCACGACGATGGATCTTTTTGGTTTATTGATAATGAAGGCCCCAAAAAGGTTCTCTTCTCCGATTTAAAAGAGGTCAATTATATATTGGATGATATGTTGTTGCAGAAACGATTGACCCCTGAGGCGGAAAATGTAATCAAGTTAAATGATTCCATATACTGTTTTACATTAAACGATGGTTTTGGGAAGCTCAACATATCCGAATTCCGTAATAAGTTTGAAAACTATGAATTACAAAAACCCCAACTTGTCTCTTTTGAAGATAAAGGGGGCATATATCCCCTGGATAGTGAAAAGTTAAAAATACCAAATAACCTTTCACAGGATATAAGAATAAACTTTGCCTCACCGGCCTTACGGGATGCCAAGTATTATTATAACCTAAAAGGACCTTTGGCACAAACCGCTTATATTGATCATGGGGATATCCATTTTCAAAATCTTCCTTTTGGCACGTATGCGTTGAACCTTTTCAGCGTAGGTATCGATAATGAACGCTCAGAGGCCAATACCATACAATTTGAAATAGCGCCTCCATGGTATTTATCCAAAGTAAGCATCGCTCTTTATTTTCTGGCTATAATAGGAATCATATTCCTAAGAAGAAGGTATAACAGGTCAAAAATGGAAAAAAGGCATTTAGCGTTAAAAACCAAGTTTCTTAAGGACCAAGAGGAGAGAATGGCCAAAATGGAAAAAGAAAAATTAGAAAAAGAAATCAAGAAAAAACAGAAAGAGCTGGCCCGGATTACAATGAACATGGCGGAAAAGAACAAGGTGATTCTTGAATTAAAAGAAATGTTACTGGTAAACAGGAGCCAGTTCCCGAATCAAAAGCGTTATGGTGCATTCATAAAAAAATTGGACAATTCGATCAAGGACGATGACGATTGGAAACATTTTGAAGTCAACTTCAAGGAACTCCATGAAGACTTTTTTGAAAACCTCTTAAAGATGTATCCCAAACTAACGCCAAAAGACCTTAAGCTATGTGCTTATTTAAAAATGAACCTTACATCAAAAGAGATTGCACCACTTATGGCAATTTCGAATAGAGGTGTTGAAATACATCGATATCGCCTTAGGAAAAAGTTAGGAATCGACAGTTCCCAGAACCTTTCCAACTTCTTAATCAAGTTTAATTGACTTTATTTATGGGATTTTCAGTAATGGCCCATATTACCCACTACATCATTACTACATCAATATGTTAAAAATTAATATGGAATTAACACATCCACTACTGCAAACATCCTTATTATAGGGCATCTGGGGGAATAAATAAATGATGTATTTTTTATGTACCCTGTTAAGTTCCTTGACCACTACCTAATTAGTAATTTGGTAAAAACTTAAACTAATAATTAAACATTATTCAAAATGAGAAATACATTATTAGCAATACTGCTTTTTTTGTTTCAAATAGCAATTTACGCACAGGATGGTGTTATGGTACAGGGTACAGTTACCGATTCCGCGGGGCAACCCTTGCCTGGTGCCAGTGTTGTGGTTCAGGGAACTACTACAGGAACACAAACTGATTTTGATGGTAATTTCACCCTGGACAACGTTCCATCCGATGGCATTCTATCCATCAGTTATCTAGGATTTGTCACCCAAGAGATAGGGGTTGATGGCAGTAGTACAATTTCAATCGCTTTGTCAGAGGATGCCCAAGCATTGGATGAAGTGGTCGTAGTGGGGTATGGAACCCAGAAAAAATCGGACCTGACCAGTTCTATAGTATCTGTTGACACAGAGAGTATGGAGAAAGTTCCAACTGGACAATTGATGCAAGCGGTCCAAGGTAAAGCTGCGGGTGTTCAGATAAGTAGCCAAGGTTCCCCAGGGGAATCCCCGGAAATCATTATTAGGGGTGTAAACTCCGTTTATGGGGATTCCAATCCATTATTTGTCGTAGATGGGGTGTTCTTTGACAGTATTGATTTCTTGAACGCTAGTGAGATAGAGAGTTTGTCCATTTTAAAAGACGCCTCTGCAGCGGCCATTTATGGTGTTGAGGCATCAAATGGGGTCATCTTGATCACCACGAAGGGGGGCAAGTTCAATAGAAACGCAAGTATTTCCTATACAGGTTATACAGGGGTTCAAACCGCGCAGAATGTACTTCAAATGGCGAACTCGGAACAGTTTGTGAATTTTGCATTGGAATCGGGGTCCGACTCCGAGATTGCCAGTGTAAACAGTGCTATGCAGCGATTCGGACGTAGTAGGATCAACCCTAATGTACCCAACGTCAATACAGATTGGTATGATGAGGTTTTAAGAAAGGCAATGACCCAGAACCATGATATCTCGATTAACGGGGGCTCAGAGAACATTGCTTATTCCGTTGGGGGTAATTTCTTTTACCAAGATGGTATCCTTGATATGAACAATAGCTATGAACGTTTTAATCTAAGGACTAAATTGGACATTAAGGCCAATGATTGGCTCAAAGTTGGTGGTAGTATCGTTTATAGCAATGCCACTAAATATGATGATGAGGCCTCGGCATGGCAGCTCGCCTATTTTGCCGTACCCATTTTACCGGTTTATGATTATTTATATACCGAGGCTGATCCCCTTCCCTACTCCGACGCCAAGGAAATTGGATATAGGGGTAGTCAAAACCCTTTCCCTCTTATGGACAATTCCGATCTTAATAGTAAGATTCGTAGGACCGTAGCGAATTTCTATGCCGATTTTCAGCTTATCCCCGAGCAATTGAACTTTAAGACCAGTTTATCCTATAATCATGCGGGTACCACAGGCCGATCAGTAAAACTACCTTATTATGTCACCGATGATTACCAAAGAAGTGTTGATGAATCTTCCATAACCAGAAGCCAAGTGACCAATGAGTCCTATGTGTTGGATAATGTTTTAACGTATCAAAATACATTCGACGACCATGATCTTACTTTAATGGGCGGTATGTCTTATAGGGACAACTATAATAGTTATTTCGGCACAACCGGTTATTTTGACCCTAGTGGGGCATTTGTTAGGGATAAGGAACAGACTTGGTATATTGAGAATACCTCTACGGATAGCCAAACATCCTATGATGGTGGTAGCCAATCGTATTGGTTCTCGTATTTTGGAAGAGCGGCGTATAAATATAAAAATAAGTATTTGGCCTATGCCACATATAGGGCTGAGGGAACCAATAAATATGATGAAACCTATGTATACCTACCCGCTTTCGGTTTGGGTTGGGTCCTTTCTGAGGAATCTTTTATGAAGGATGTCAGTTTTATCGATTACTTCAAGTTACGGGGTGGCTGGGGACGCTTGGCCAATGGTTCCGTACCTGCCTCTGATGGAGGCGTCGGATCTAGCACTGTACAGACTGTTTTCAATGATCAATACTACACAGGAACACAGTTTGAGACAATCTCCGATAATATTAGTTGGGAATTTACAGAAGAGACCAATATTGGTATTTCTGCCAAGTTTTTGGATAGTCGTTTGTCTTTGGAAGCGGATTACTTCATCAAGGATACCAAGGACATGGTCATTCCCTTGTCTCCCCTTGTCGGGACCGAGGTCAGTTACCAAAACGTGGGTAGCGTTAGGAACAAAGGTATAGAATTGGCTATCGGTTATAATGGGAAGATCGGGAAGGACTTTGGCTATTCCATCAATGCGAATTTCAGCAAGCTTGAAAATGAAGTCACCGATTTGTATACACAGCCCTATATAGAAAGAGGTTCTGCGGAATTCAGGCAAATGATCATCAAAGGGCAACCTATAGATGTTTTTTACGGATATGATATTGAAGGGGTCTACCAGACCCAAGCGGAAATCGATGCCGATCCGGTTGCACAATCGGCCATTGCGGGTGGCACCAATATTTCCCCAGGCTACTTTAAGTATAAGGATGTTGACGGCAGCGGCGAATTGGATGCCGACGATAGGGTTTATCTTGGTGCCCCGGTCCCTGATTATTTTTATGGGGGGAGCATCAATTTAAATTATAAAAATTGGGATTTCTCCACTTCGTTCTACGGACAAGGCGGCAATGTAATCTTAAACAGGAACAGGGCGGAAGTAATATGGACCACCGGAAGAAATGTCGATGCGGAATTGGCTAAAAATCGTTGGACGGGTGAAGGATCTACCAATGCGTTCCCTTCCTCTGAGGGCTATAGACAATCTTGGAACCAGAAACTTTCCAACTTCTTTTTACAGGAGGGTGATTTCTTTAGGATCCAGAATATACAATTAGCGTATACCCTCAAAAACGATAAATTACCTGAAATCCGTTTTTCACTAACGGCAGATAGACCATTCCTATGGACTAAGGGTTACAATGGATTCAATCCGGAAGTCGGCTTCGATGGTATAGACAGTCAGACCTACCCAATACCTTCTACGTATTCTTTTGGAATGAGCATAAAAATATAATCATATAAAAATATCAGACAAATGAAATCAACGATTTATATACAATGTTTACTTCTGGTTTGTGGTTTGTACTTAACCAGCTGTGACAATAAGTTAGACGAGGACGCAGAACTTAGGTCGTATCAAAATGATATTGATTACGCTAGCGAAGCAGGTGCTTATGGGGCTCTTGTGGGTGCTTACGAGACATTCCAAAATGTAGGCTGGGAACAAATCCCATTAATAGCCGTAAGGGGAGACGATGTCAACGCAGGTGGACTTGGTGACCAGCAGGGTTTCGCGGACACCGATAATTACACCTATGACAATAATTTTTGGATGTACAATTCCCTATGGGAGAACTGGTTCCAGGATATTACACAAATAACATCCCAGATTGAGCAGTTGGAACTTTATAGGGATGGGGGCGTAAACAGTAGTTTAATAGATCAATACATTGCCGAGGCCAAGACCTTAAGGGGATTTATAACCCTCGAATTGTCAAGGGTATTTGGTGATGTTTATAGGATTGAAAGTACCGATCAAAGCGAGATTACGGTAGAAACCAAAGATGATTTGATGCAATGGATATCCGATCAAATGGATGAGGCAATACCTAATTTAGTAAATCTTCATCCCAATCAAAGAACGGATATCCCAGGAGGTATCACAAAATATACGGCATTGACCATTAAGGCCATGGCCAATCTGGAACTGGGAAATTATCAGGCCGTTGCCGATGCTACAGGTGAAGTCATAAGTTCCCAAAAATTCGAACTGTATGATGATTATTATCAATTGTTCAAGATTCCGGGAAAACTGTGCAATGAGAACATCCTAGAGATCCAATACTCTGACTTTGGTCAATCTTCAGGTGATAATGTAGCCCACTTGTTCGCTTTTTACGGTCCTCAAAACTGGACCGCCGCCGTGCCGGAAGCCACTAGTGGTTGGGGATTTTTTGAACCCAGCACCAAATACATCAAGTTTATGTTGGATCGTGGCGAAACCATACGATTGGAAACCAGTGTTTTGTTTACCGATCGCGGTATAGCGGATATTCAAACAGACGCTAATTATGCCACTTTGCCCGATTTCGTGACCAATACCACACGTGATGGGGATATTATAAACGACTACTCAAGGGCCATGTTCACCAGTGGTAAACATTATTTACCCTCGATACAATTAACCGAAGGTAGAACGGATTACGGCACCAATAAAAACTATACGGTCATCCGTTATGCAGAAGTTCTTTTAATGTATGCGGAAGCATTGACACGCGGAGCTTCCGGAACGGCCGGTTCAGCGGATGATGCCCTGAATATGATCAGGACCCGTGCAAATATGGGAACCTTAAGTGGAGTTACCAGTGACGATGTCATGGACGAGAAATTTGCAGAATTGGCAATGGAATGGGGAATCAGGTATTACGACATGATACGATTGGGTGAAACATCGGAATTAAGCTATGATGGCAGGACCTTTACCATGGACAAGGCCTACTTGCCTTATCCCTTGGAACAATTGGATATAAGTCCAATTCTAGACGAATATAATAACCAAAATAACTAAACGATATCATGAGAAATAGTATAAAATCCTTATTGTTTGTTTTAGGGCTCTTGGTAGTCTCCTGTGAAGATGGTATCGATCCATTAACGTATGTAGATCCAGGGGAAGATGTTACAGCTCCTCAAATCACTATAAATTCCCCTACCGATGGTATGAACATCAAGGTTTTTGAAGAGGTAACCACCTTGGATGTTAGTATAGAGGTTACGGATGATATTGAAATCAAGGACATCTCTGTTACCTTGGATAATAGTGAAATTGCTTCTTTCAACAATTTTTTGGACTATAGAAGGGCTATTGAGGAATTCACCTATGACAACTTAGAGAATGGAGATCACACCCTTACCGTAACGGCGAGTGACCTCGATGGTAAGACGTCAACGTCATCGGTTGTTTTTTCCAAGGAACCTCCTTATACCCCTTTGTTCGATGGGGAGTCTTTTTACATGGCCTTTGATGGCGATTATAGAGATCAAATAGGGTTCAAATTGGCCACGGAGACAGGTACCCCAGGATTCGAGAATCCTGGATATGAAGGAATCGGTGCTTATTTAGGGGCAACGGATTCTTATTTGTCATTCCCTGCGGAAGGTTTGTTGTCCAATGCGTTTAGTGCATCATTTTGGTATAAAGTCGATGCGGATCCTGATCGGGCAGGTATATTGGTCGTTGGTGACGATGCCGATGATCGCCTTCAAGGATTTAGAGTGTTCCGGGAAGCTAGTGGTGATGACCAAAGAATTAAAATGAATGTAGGTACCGGTGTTGGGGAAAGCTGGAATGACGGTGGTCTAATCAATCCATCTTCAACGGAATGGGTCCATATTACCGTTACCATTTCCAATACCAAGAACACCATATACTTTAATGGTGTCGAGGTAAATTCTTCCGATATGTCAGCTCCTATAGATTGGACGGGTTGCGAAGAGTTCACTATTGGTTCCGGTGGCCCTACGTTTGATTATTGGGGACATCTTTCGGACAATAGTGCTATCGATGAACTTAGGTTCTTCAATAAAGAACTATCCGTTGAGGAAGTGGTGAACATTTATGGAGGGGAATTAGAAGAGGAATACCATGGTTCAACGTTGTATATCCCTTTTGACGGTTCCAATACCGATTTGGTCAATAATACCGTACCAACAATTGTGGGGGCTCCCGGTTTTGCCGGTGAGGGTAAAGTCGGAACCAATGCCTATGCCGGCGCAACGGATTCTTATTTGACGCTACCGATAACCGGATTATTCGGCAATGGATTCAGTGGCGCATTTTGGTATAAGGTAAGTGCAGATGCCGATAGGGCAGGAATTTTAACGGTCGCTCCCCCGATGATCGGTACGGACAACGATCTTTCTGCCGGCTTTAGGTTGTTCAGGGAAGGTAGTACTGATGAACAGCGTATAAAACTACATGTTGGGGCTGTTGAGGATAATGTTTGGAACGATGGCGATGTGATTGATGTTACTGCAGGGGAATGGGTGCATATTGCGTTCACCGTATCCGACACCGAGACCCAAATCTATTTCAACGGTACCGCTGTGGCCAACTCCGGGGACATGACCGGTAAGACCATGAATTGGGAAAACTGTTCCATTCTGTCCATAGGTTCCGGAGCACCCAATTTTATAGGTTGGAACCACCTATCGGATACCAGTTATATCGATGAGCTTTATTTGTTCGATAGGGTTTTGACTTCCGATGAAATTCAGGACCTGATGGAATAAGAAGTCCTATTTATGAGTTTAAATTGAATTGTTTGAGTTAGTTAGTTTAATATTTTATGAGATTTATCTTCATTACAATGGTCGTTACAAGTTTGTTAGTTGGTTGTAATGGCCATTCTTCTAAAACGAAAATGGCGGCATCGGAATCGAAGGCCGATACCCCATACGTGTCCAATAACGAACAGTTGATGGATACGGTACAAAAACAGACCTTTGAATATTTTTGGGAAGGGGCCGAACCAATTTCCGGCCTTGCCCGTGAACGTATTCATTTAGATAACATTTACCCTACCCATGATAAGGATATTATCACCATTGGGGGTTCGGGATTTGGACTTATGGCCATTCTGGTCGGTGTTGAACGTGGATTTATAACCCGAGAACAAGCTTTGGAGCGCTATGAAAAGGCAATTGACTTTTTGGCAAAGGCCGATCGTTTTCATGGGGCCTGGCCCCATTGGTTGATGCCTACTGGAAAAGTAGCTCCTTTTAGTGCCAAGGACGATGGTGGGGACCTTGTGGAAACGGCATTTTTGATTCAAGGAATGTTGACCGTCAAGGAATATTTTAAAGATGGCAATCAGAGGGAAAAAGAGCTTGCGGACAAAATTCAAAAGCTTTGGGAAGAAGTGGAATGGAATTGGTATACCCAAGGAGGGCAAAACGTCCTGTATTGGCATTGGTCACCCACCCATGGTTGGGATATGAACTTCCCGGTCGGGGGGTATAACGAGGCCCTTATCATGTACATATTGGCAGCGGCATCCCCCACTCATCCCATTAAGAAGGAAGTGTACGAACAAGGATGGGCAAGAAACGGGGCGATCAAAAAGGACACCGTCTTTTATGGTTTGCCTACCATCCTCGATCATTACGAGCACGATGCCTCGCCCGTCGGACCCATGTTCTGGGCCCATTATTCGTACCTTGGTCTTGATCCTAACGGACTCACCGATCAATATGCGGATTACGAAAAATTGAATACAAACCACGCACTTATACAGTATAAATATGCTGTGGACAATCCTAATGGCTATAAAGGATATGGCGAAAATTGTTGGGGACTGACCTCCAGTTATTCCATAGACGGTTATGCGGGCCATAGACCCGACAGGGATTTAGGGGTAATTTCCCCCACCGCAGCACTTTCATCCATGCCCTATACTCCCAAGGAAAGTTTGCAATTCCTAAAATATATGTATAGGGATCAAGATTCCTTGATTGGCAAATACGGACCTTTTGATGCCTTTAGCCTTGAAAAGGAATGGTATGTACCCCGATATTTAGCCATAGATCAAGGGCCCATTCCTGTGATGATAGAAAATTACAGAACAGGGATGTTATGGAAGTTGTTCATGAAAAACAAGGATGTTCAAAAAGGATTGCAAAAGTTAGGATTCAACTCCCCATATTTCAATTAATATGATAAAGACCAAGGTTTATATATTTATACTATGCTTTATATTGTGGTCTTGTACCGGTGGGGATGATTATACCTACGTTCCTACGGAATTACCTGATGAATCGGAGGAAACGGTTGAGGAACCAGAAATTACGGATGAGGAATTGTTGGACCTGACCCAAAGGGAGACCTTCAAATATTTTTGGGATTTTGCCGAGGCCAATTCTGGTTGTGCCAGGGAACGTTACCACCCCGACGATACTTCCAATAGTGCCAATGTGGTGACCACAGGAGGAACCGGTTTTGGGTTGATGTCCCTTCTAGTAGGCATCGAAAGAGGATTTATTTCGAGGGAGGATGGTGTTGAACGATTTGATAAAATACTGACCTTTTTGGAATCGGCAGATCGATTTCATGGGGCTTGGCCCCATTGGATCAATGGTTCCTCTGGCGAAGTAATTCCTTTCAGTACGGAAGACGACGGGGGCGATTTGGTCGAAACCGCTTTTTTGGCCCAGGGACTTATCTGTGTTAAGGAGTATTTTAAAGAAGGCTCGGATACCGAAAAAGCATTGGCAGAAAAGGCCGATACGCTTTGGAAAGGAGTAGAATGGGACTGGTATACGCAAGAAGGGAATGCACTCTACTGGCATTGGAGCCCAAACTACGGGTTTAACATAAATCTAAAGCTCTCAGGGTATAACGAGGTGTTGATCGCTTATATCATGGCGGCGGCCTCCCCGGACTACGGTATAGACAAAGAGGTATATACTGCAGGTTGGGCTGGCAACGGTAGTATTTTGTCCTCGAATACGGCTTACGGCTATCCGCTTTTGGTAAAACATAATGGAGCCGAAAACTATGGCGGACCTTTGTTCTGGGCCCATTATTCATACCTTGGTCTTGATCCAAAAGGGCTTTCCGATGATTATGTGAATTATTGGGACGTCAATGTAAACCACTCAAAAATCAATTTTGATTATTGCGTCGAGAATCCAAACAACTTTGAAGGATATGGCGAGGATTGTTGGGGACTAACGGCCAGCTATTCCAGAAATTCGGATGGTAGTATGGGCTATGCCGCCCATAAACCGGAAAATGACCTTGGGATTGTCTCCCCTACAGCGGCCATTAGCTCAATGCCCTATACTCCGGATGAATCTTTGGCGGCCTTGCGCTATTTTTATAAGAACAAGGATAAACTGTTGGGAGTAGCAGGATTCTATGATGCCTTTAGCCCAGAATATGACTTTTGGGTGGCAGAAGCCTATTTGGCCATTGACCAAGGACCACAGATTATTATGATTGAAAACTATAGGACCGGATTGCTTTGGAATTTGTTTATGCAAAATACGGATGTACAATCAGGTTTGGATACACTTAATTTTAGTTATTGATGATGTCACGTAAGAATTTATTTTGTTGCTTTCTTTTCTTGGGAATAGGATTTATGGTCCATGCCCAAAATACCTCCCTTTTTAAAGAAGAAAAATTAATCGGAAACGGGGATACACTCTTATATCGTGTCCTGTACCCCAAAAATTTTGATGAAAACACGTCTTATCCTTTGGTGTTTTTTTTACATGGGGCCGGGGAAAGGGGAAGTGATAATTCTAAACAGCTGACCCATGGAAGCACATTATTTACCAATGAAAAAAACCGATCCTTTTTTCCTGCCATCGTAGTCATGCCCCAATGTCCACAAGATGATTATTGGGCCCAGGTTAAAGTAGATCGAAGCAATTATCCTATCCAACTTGATTTTCAATTTGAAAAAGGACCGACAAAAGCCATGGGCTTGGTCATTTCCTTATTGGAAGATTTTCAGCAAAAGCGTTACGTTAACAAGCATCAGGTTTATTTGATGGGCTTGTCTATGGGCGGTATGGGCACCTATGAACTTTTGGCCAGAAAACCCCATACTTTTGCCGCCGCCATACCAATTTGTGGGGCTGGAGATCCCGAACAGGTAAAAAACTATGCCGTAAAAACACCGATATGGGCTTTCCACGGGGCTAAAGATAATGTTGTGGCTCCATTGCATTCTTTTGAAATGGTAACGGCATTGCTTAAACAAGGGGCCTTTCCAAGATTCACGGTATATGATTTCGCAAACCACAATAGTTGGGACCCTGCTTTTTCAGAACCTGATTTGTTGCCATGGCTCTTTTCACACCAACTTAAAGAATAAAACACCGGAACTTAGATCAAATCTTTTCATTGGAAGCGGAAACCTTCCATGAAATTGGCTTTTGGATAAACTGAAAAATCATAATAAAAGAATAATTCAAATGAACAATCGGAAGACCTTACATTATTTACCCCTCTTACTTTTTTGTTTTGTATTCACCATAACCCAAGCGCAAGAGACCAATCCGTTTATCGAAGGACTCCTAAATAAAATGACCTTGGATGAAAAAATAGGTCAGCTGAATTTACCAGGGGCCGGTGATGTGATAACCGGACAAGCAAAGAGCTCCGATATCGCGAATAAAATTGCAGCAGGTAAGGTTGGTGGTTTACTTAGCCTTACCACAGTGGAGAAAATAAGGGAAGTTCAAAAAATCGCTGTGGAAAAAAGTCGTTTAAAAATCCCGTTATTATTTGGTTTGGATGTTATCCATGGTTATAAAACCACATTCCCAATACCATTAGGGTTGTCAACTTCCTGGGATATACCCTTGATAGAAAAAACCGCAAGAATGGCAGCCCAAGAAGCTAGTGCGGATGGTATTAATTGGACCTTTTCACCCATGGTCGATATTTCTCGGGATCCACGATGGGGTAGGGTTTCTGAAGGCTCCGGTGAAGACCCCTATTTGGGAAGTGAGATCGCAAAGGCCATGGTTCGTGGATACCAAGGGGATGATTTAACGAAGAACAACACCATTATGTCCTGTGTCAAGCACTTCGCATTGTACGGAGCTCCCGAGGCAGGAAGGGACTATAACACGGTAGATATGAGTAGAATACGGATGTATAATGAATATCTCCCCCCATATAAAGCGGCCATCGACGCCGGAGTGGGCACCGTTATGGCTTCCTTTAACGAGATAGATGGGATTCCCGCAACCGGTAATAAATGGTTGCTGACCGATTTATTACGAAAACAATGGGGTTTTAAAGGTTTTGTGGTCAGTGATTATACCGGAGTCAATGAAATGATAGCACACGGTATGGGAGATCTGCAGACCACTTCCGCATTGGCATTGAATGCCGGTTTGGATATGGACATGGTGGGAGAAGGGTTTTTAACTACCCTTTCCAAGTCCTTGGCAGAAGGCAAAATAAAGATCGAACAGATTGATAATGCCGTCCGTAGGATCTTAAAGGCCAAATATGATCTGGGCCTATTCGATGATCCTTATAAATATTGTGATGTAAATAGGGCAAAGAAAGAAATCTTCACAAAGGAAAATCGATATTTCGCCAGGGAAGTCGCTACCCAATCCATGGTATTGTTAAAAAACGAAAACCAATTGCTGCCCTTAAAAAGAACCGGTACCATTGCCCTCATCGGGCCTTTGGCCAATACCAGTGAGAACATGGCGGGCACATGGAGCGTATCTACCGAACAAAGTAAATCGATCGCCCTTTTGGAGGGAATAAGGGAAGTTGCCGGCAAGAAGGTGAAAATACACTATGCAAAGGGAAGTAACTTAACCTATGATGCCGAATTGGAAAAAAGGGCGACAATGTTCGGCAAAGGGCTAAACAGGGATGAACGGTCCGATGCTGAATTATTGAACGAGGCATTGGAAATAGCATCTAAGGCAGATGTGATTGTCGCTGCCCTTGGTGAGTCATCCGAATTCAGTGGGGAAAGCAGTAGTAGGACCAATCTTGAAATCCCCGATGCTCAAAAAGACCTGTTAAAGGCCCTTTTGAAAACGGGCAAACCCGTTGTATTGGTATTGTTTACCGGTAGGCCTTTGGTTTTAAAGGAAGAAAGTAAGACAGTACCGGCCATCCTAAATGTTTGGTTCCCTGGAAGTGAAGCCGGCTTGGCCGTCTCGGATGTGCTTTTTGGCGATGTTAATCCATCAGGGAAATTGACCGCTACATTTCCACAAAATGTTGGACAGATACCGATTTTTTACAATCATAAAAATACCGGACGCCCCTTGCAAAACAAGGATGGTAAATTTGTGAAATTCACATCCAGTTATATCGATGAAAGCAATGAACCGGTATATCCCTTTGGGTATGGCTTGAGTTATACCACCTTTAATTATGATAACCTGCAGTTAAGCTCGGATAAAATGTCTGGAAATGACACCATCAAGGTAACCGTTGACGTAACCAATACCGGTGATTTTGAAGGTAAGGAAGTAGTACAGTTGTACGTTCGGGATCTTGTTGGGTCGGTAACCAGACCGGTCAAGGAACTGAAAGGGTTTCAAAAAGTAGCACTGAAAAAGGGTGAAACCAAATCATTGACTTTTTCCCTTACCCAAGAAGACCTTAAATTTTATAATTACGATTTGGACTTTGTTGCCGAATTCGGGGAATTCGAAGTTTTTGTGGGTGGAAGTTCCGATACAACCCAAAAAGCCACCTTTACCCTTGAATAAAAGATCCTCTCATGTACAAAAGAATAGTATTATTGGCTTTCATTGCATGTATTGTCTTTTCCTGTAAAGAAACAGGGGAAGATCCGGAAGTGACCGCAAAAAAAAGACCCAATATCATCTTTATAATGTCCGACGACCATGCCTCCCAGGCCATTAGTGCCTATGGTCACCCTATAAGTCAAATAGCCCCTACACCAAACATTGACCGTTTGGCGGCAAATGGGGCTTTGTTCAACCATAATTTTGTCACCAATTCAATCTGTGGGCCCAGCAGGGCCGTAATCCTAACAGGAAAACATAGTCATATCAATGGTTTTCGACAAAATGGGGACCATTTTGACGGGAATCAGCCCACCCTACCCAAACTATTGAAAAAAGCAGGTTACCAAACCGCTATTGTTGGTAAATGGCATTTACATGGTTACCCTCAAGGCTTTGATCATTGGAAGATCATAGTTGACCAAGGCAATTATTATAATCCCGATTTTATTGAAAATGGGGATACCACACGAATTGAAGGATATGCCACGGATATTATTACCCACGATGCGTTGGATTGGTTGCAACATAAAAGAAATGATTCAACTCCTTTCTTTTTAATGGTACACCATAAAGCCCCACATAGGAACTGGATGCCGGCTTTACGCCATACCAACATGTATGATTCCGTTCAATTTCCTTTACCCAAGTCCTATTTTCCGACATTCAAGAACCAACAGGCCGCCCAAGAACAATTGCAAACCATTTATAAAGACATGTACGAAGGACATGATCTTAAAATGACGAAGGCATATGGTAGTACCGAATTGGCCCACAACCCTTGGACCACCGATTTTGATAGAATGACCTCGGAACAACGTAAGCAATGGGATGCCGCCTATTTGCCAAAAAACAATGCTTTTCATAAAGCTAATTTATCCGGTAAAGAACTGGCCGAATGGAAAGGACAACGTTATGTACAGGATTACATGGCTACCATTGCGGCGGTTGACGAAGGTGTAGGCCGTATTTTAGACTATTTGGAAGAAAGTGGTTTGGATGAAAACACCTTGGTGGTTTATACTTCAGATCAAGGTTTTTATCTCGGGGAGAACGGTTGGTTCGATAAACGTTTTATGTACGAAGAGTCCTTTGGCTCCCCTTTGTTGATGCAGTTACCCGGAACCATTGCTCCAGGAATGAAAATAAATGCCCTGGTACAAAATCTCGATTTTGCCCAAACATTCCTCGATTTTGCCCATTTGAATGATCTTGGGAAGGATATGCAAGGGCAATCCTTCAAGGGACTATTGGATGGCAGCTTGGATGAAAAGGATTTTCGGGATATTGTGTATTATCACTATTACGACTATCCCGCCTTTCACATGGTCAAAAAACATTATGGTATTCGTACGAAAAGATATAAACTAATTCATTTCTATGATGATATAGACATTTGGGAATTCTATGACTTGGAAAAAGACCCCCATGAGCTTCACAACGCCTATACCGATCAGGAATACGGGAGCGTTGTAGCGAACATGCACAGAAAATTGGATTCGATACAAAAGGTCTATAAAATAACGGAAAAAGAATATCAAAAAGCCCCAAAAGAAAAGATTGATAAGGCCTATAAACAGTTTAAAAGGCTAAGAGGTCCTACACCTAAACAATAAATAGGTATTGGGCATGCATATCAATACGAAAAATAGAGGGTATTTTCATACCCGGCACTTATCCGAAAACATAATTCCTGTGGCTGTAATCCCTCTACTCCAACAACGAAAACCTTCCTTTTAACTTATCCAGAATACTAACGATGATGGTTTCCGGAACTTCAAGAATCCTGGAAATTTCATATTCACTACGATTTCCAAAGGCATAAAGGTCTAAAACCGATTTGCTTCTAGGTGGGATATTGCAGTATAATGCCCCAAAGGTCGTTCTGCGTTCCAAGGAAGGAAGAAGCGAATCGTTCATCTCCATTCTTTTGACCAATTGTTGTTCTATAGTGGAGTCCAACAGTACATTATTTGGTCTTTTGCCTGCCTGTTTATATGAAATATCATCGAGTTCAGTGTTCAATATCAAATCGCCATCTGCCTGCGTGGTGTACTTTTCATCCAAGGCATTCATCTCATCCTTGAGCATCTCTTCCGTGCTGACATATTCCGGGGTTTCTTGTTCTATCACTTTTTTCTCCTCAATCTTTTGAATGGCCTTTGAAAAGAGAATGGTCTTTAGCTTATCCACATCGATATAATCCGAAAACTCTTTAAAGACTTCGATATATATCTCGTCCAAAAGTTCATCCGCACTATAAAAACCCCGATCAATGACACCTTCATTTTCAGCTGCCTTAAGGCTTCTCGCCATAAATCGCTTTAGGTCAGGTTCCAATGTTGCTATTTTACTGTAGAACTGTTCAAAATCGTTCTCTTCTTTATGACGGGCTAATTGTTTAATGACCATACTATTTGTTTTTGATATTAACAATTCACTTTCAACTACTTAAAGCTACAATCAATTACTTCCGATTGAAATGATAATTATCAGTCTTGAAAAGTACTGTCCGACTGATCTGTGTCATTCCGATAGTTTGGACAGGATTTTAATTTTGGTCTCGAAAAATGAATGTTTAATATAATATGAGATTATGTCACTAGTTAAATTCAAAAAAAATAAACCTTTTGGCAACCTAGTTACCTCTGATTTATTTGAACCCAATGATTTCTTTGGGAATGGGTTCTGGAACCAAGGAATATTGAACGATAGTTTCTGGAATGGCAGAAAATTGGAACCGGCCTTGAACATCAAAGAGAATGAAGGCGATTATGAAATAGAACTGGCTGCCCCTGGATTTGCCAAAAAGGATTTCAAGGTTACAATAGATGATGGATGTTTGAATATTTCCGCCAAAAAATCAACATCAGAAGAAGAAAAAGAAGAAAACTATGCCCGCAGGGAGTTTAGTTACAATGCTTTCGAAAGATCCTTGCAATTACCTGAAAACATAAAAGAGGAAGAAATAAAGGCGAGGTACCATGATGGTATTCTTCGTTTTAAACTCCAGAAAAAGGAAGTAGCAAAAAAGCAGAAACCTAAGGTTGTTGAAATAGGATAGTTCTACTATACCTATTACGCCCCCTTTCCTGACCCATATATACGTCCATGTTCTGTAGCGGTTGGGGTTGGGGGCTTTTTATTTTTCCCTTCCCTCCGAAGCATCCGTATTCAGTAGTATCGACGCAACATTCTCGTTCGTCAATTTTGCTTTGGCGGCCTCATAACCCAAATTGAATATGGCATCCATATCCCTAGCTGTAAATGTCCCGACCTTCTTCAGTTCTTCAGGGCATATAACCAAATCACAATCCTTAAACTTTGATATGGAATCATATGCCGACCTGATTCTATAGGCGCGTTCCAAAACACTGAACGAATGTTTTAAATCCTTCATATCCTTTTTCTCAAACGGATTGACATATACACCTATCATCTTATCACATTGACCTGAAATTAAATCAACCGGAAAGTTATTTAGGGTTCCCCCATCTATATAATGGGCCTCCCCGATTTTTATTGGCGTGAAAATCGCCGGAAAAGCCGCTGAGGCCAAAATGGGTTTTATCAACTCACCTTCGTGAAATACCTGCAAGGTACCGTCGACCAAATTGGTCGCTGTTATATACAATTGCTTCTTTAGGACACTAAAATCATCAATGCCCAAAATATTCTTGAAACTATCATACATTTTCTCCGTATCAATGAACCCGGGCTTACGGAGGGCGAATTTATTAATACTGAAAACCTCGGTTAATTTAAAAAAGTCAAGTATCTCTTCCCATGTGTTACCATTGGCATACAGGGCCCCAACAATGGCACCGGCACTGGTACCTGCGATATGATCCGGAAAAATGTTGTGCTCTTCAAGTGCCTTTATAACCCCAATATGGGCTATTCCCCGAAAACCACCACCTGAGAGCGCCAAACCAATATTCATATATAATTATTTAGCCAAGGCCCTAAATATACGGCTGTATTCATACAATGTCAATATTTGGCAAGGCTAATTAATCCAGGGAATAATTGGAGTACCTATTTTAGCTTATTGTTCTACTTGCCTTGCTTTTCTAAAAGCAAGGAATCGCTGCAGCACATAGGAAATCAAGGTTTTTTGCACCATACCTTTTAACCCGCCCAACAGCTGACTGGGATATAAATCGGATTTAAAGCGATTCACATTCAATTTAAAACCCTCCAAATCAATCTCTCTTTGAAGGTTTAGTATTTTCAGATGTTTATCAATTTCAGTAAAAGAATTATACGTTTTCATCTGTTTAAATTATGTTTTATTATCCGTCAGATGTAAGTCGCCATAAACATCCCTCGCGGATGTCAAGAACAACGACGGCTCAATGCATACTTACTCAAAATAATATTTGGAAAACCTACGCAATAATGGACTATCCAACCGTTGTCTAAACACATAACAAAGTATGGCTACGACAACATAGAATCCCCCGACGATGGCAAAACCATAAAAGGTATTTTCCAAAGCTTGGCCTATACTATAGGATACACCCAACGACAGGAAGAAAACAGCCAAAAAGGCAATAGCCCCTACCACCACAACATGGGTAAAAGAGGTTACTGCCCGCATCAATGCCTTGAATATTTTTAGCTTAAAATACGCTTCACTGTTTTCCAGATAGGATCTAATATCGCTATCTGCCTCCATTAGATCCCTCTTTAGTTCATCAAATGCCATTGTGCCTATTTCTGAAGTTGTGCATTTTTCTCTTTCATTTCCTCCAACTTGCGTTCCAGGGAGGCGATGATATCATCGGCCTTATAGCTCATATTGGAAATGGTATCCTCCAACTTTTGCTCGAACTCCACCTTTTTTTCATTGGCGGTCTTCGTTAGTTCCTCCTTGGCATGGGAAACACGTTCAGAAATCTCGTGCTTGGTCTCCAATGCTTTTTCCTTGATTTTTTTTCGGGTCTTGGTGCCTTTGTCCGGTGCATAAAGTATTCCGAACCCCGCTCCTATCGCTGCTCCTGTCAATAAGGCCAGCAAAACATTTCCACTATCGTTTGTCATGATTGAAATATTTAAGGTGAATATTAAATTACGATACCGAAAGTAGTACTCTATCCAACAATTCGGAATGATTTAAATCATTCCGAAATGGACATCGGAAAATCAGTATGCTGTTCGTAACTATTTAAGGTACACAAATGACAAAGGTCATTCCGCCTTTGATCCCCATACGTTTATTTTATACTATAAAAATATATCGCCATGAGAAGGTTTATTGCCGTTTTGGGATTTTTTCTACTGGTTGGTTGTGGGCCTGTAGTTATTTCGTCCAGGCCAAATTATCATCCTCCCTCTTGGTTTTATCCAAACCGTTTAGAGGTTGTACGTTATGTTTATTTTCCCGAGTTCAGTATTTATTATGATCTTTCGGCCCACACTTATCTGTATTTGGATGGTGGGGTTTGGGTAAGGCGTAGGGAACTTCCTCCCCGGTATAGGAACATAGATTTGAGCCGTCACAGGTATGAACGTGTTAAAAATTACCAAGAGGAGAATATTCGACGATATCATGAGGAACATAATGCCAGTCGTGGAAGAAGCAATAAAAATACCCCCAAACGAAGTAATTGAAACTTCGTGGGGGTATCCCGATATTATATTAAACGATAGGAAAACTACTTAAGAATGAAGTAGTTCATAGCTCTGTTTGGCTATCTCAAGTTCTTCGTTCGTAGGTATCACCAATATCTTAACCTTGGAAGTCGGCATGTTTATTTCCCTAATTTCCTTTGACCTTACCCCATTTTTGGCTTCATCCAACTCAATGCCGAAATAATCCATATCCTTACACACATGACCTCTAATGTAGTCTGAATTCTCACCGATACCAGCGGTGAATATAATGGCATCCAAACCGTTAAGAGCCGCTACATATGAACCAATATATTTTTTGATTCGGTAAACATTCATATCGAGTGCCAGTTGACATTCTTTATTTCCTTTCCCAGCCTCGGCTTCAATATCCCTAAGATCACTATATCCGGTAAGACCCAACATGCCGCTTTCATTGGTCAGCATCTTATTTACCTGATCTAATTCATAGCCAAGATCATTCACCAAATAGAAAATCAGGGAATGATCGATATCCCCACTTCGAGAACCCATAATCAGTCCATTACTGGGGGCAAAACCGAGACTATGGTCTATACTTTTACCGTTCTTTACAGCAGTAATACTGCATCCGTTACCCAAATGAACCGTAATGATATTCGTATGGGATGTATTTTGTAAATAATCAAGGGCTTTTTCACTTACATATTTATGGCTGGTTCCATGAAAGCCATATAATTTAATACCGTGTTCTGTATAAAACTTATTTGGGATTGCATACTTACGGGCCTTGACCGGCATCGTCTGAAAAAAGGCTGTATCAAAAACCGCAATCTGTTTTGCTCCTGCGAATATTTTTTCCGCAATTTCAATTCCCTTGAGGTTATGTGGATTGTGCAGTGGTGCCAAATTCGTGAATTCCCTTAGTTTATCCTTTACCTCTTCCGTAATCAAGGTTGTGGCCGAAAACGCATCCCCACCATGAACAACCCTATGCCCAACGGCTTCGATCTCGCTGGCATCCTTTACGACCCCCTTTTCAGGATCCATTATATTGGCAGAAACCATTTCCAAACCCTTTTGGTGGTTTTCAATTTCCAAGGTTTCCTTATACTCATTTTCGTTGGTCTTATAGGTAAGGATTGCATCCTTAAAACCGATTCGTTCCACAAGTCCAGAACAGATAACTTCTTCTTGGGGCATTTCTATCAATTGGAACTTAATTGAAGAACTTCCCGAATTCAATATTAAAACTTTCATTCGAATTATTTACTAGTTGATGCTTGGGCTTGTATGGCTGTGATAATTACCGTATTGAAGATATCATCTACCGTACAGCCCCTACTCAAATCGTTTACGGGTTTGTTGAGGCCTTGTAAAACAGGCCCGATGGCCAATGCCCCAGTTTCCCTTTGTACGGCCTTATAGGTGTTGTTACCGGTATTTAAATCCGGAAAAATGAATACGGTGGCCTCGCCTGCCACCTGTGAGTCGGGCAGTTTTACCTTACCGACCTTGGCATCAACCGCAGCATCATATTGTATGGGCCCCTCAATTTTTAAATCAGGACATCTCTCCTTCACCAATTGGGTCGCCATACGCACGCGATCGACATCCTCTCCTACCCCTGAATCACCAGAGGAGTATGAAAGCATGGCTATTTTAGGTTCAATACCGAAAAATTTACTGGTTTCCGAAGAGGAAATGGCAATCTCTGCCAATTGTTCCGCGGTCGGATTAGGATTGATGGCACAATCCCCATACACCATAACACGATCTTCCAAACACATAAAGAACACTGAGGAAACCACCGATACATTGGGTCGTGTCTTAATAAAGAGCAAGGAAGGAAGGATGGTTTGTTTGGTCGTATGTACCGCTCCCGATACCATACCATCGGCATGCCCCATATGAACCATCATGGTTGCAAAATATGAAACATCCTCCATCAAATCCCGGGCCATAGCCTGATTCACGTTCTTATGTTTCCGCAACTCATACAATTCATTGGCATAGTCATCGAAATAAGCTGATTCTGTCGGGTTCTCAATATTGACTTGGTCCAAATCCAGATCAAGATCCATTTGAAAGACCTTTTCCTTTATTGCTTTGGGATCACCAAGAAGGGTAATCTTTACGGCATTGGAATCCACTAGCAATTTAGTGGCCATCAAAATCCGTTCATCGAGCCCCTCAGCCAGAACAATATGTTTTATATCCGATTTTGCCCTATTCAATAGGTTGTATTGGAACATTCGGGGTGTAATCCCTTTAGGTTCAAATGTAATCAACCTTTCGGTTAGTTCATCCTCGGGTACATGCATGGCAAAATCATGTATGGATGCCGTTATCTTCTGAATGTTCTCGGCATAAATACGCGGCCGTATGGCCCCTATTTTGTTCGTAATGGAGAATGTACCATCATCAACTGAAACTATGGGTACGATATCTGAAAGTCCCTCTATCAATTTGATTATGGAATCTTCAGGCAATAGGTTTCCTGTCAAGATGATTCCTGATACATTCGGGTAATTTACCGATAAGTTCGCTTGCAGCGCCCCTAGTATTATATCTGCGCGATCTCCAGGGGTAATGACAAGACCATCTTTTTTCAGATGGGTCAGGTAATTGCGGAGCTGCATGGCCCCTACCCCAAAATGACCGGCCTGGTTGTTCAAATATTCTTTTCCAAAAAGAACCTTACCGTCCAAAACCTCAACAATTTCCATCAAGGTCGGATTGCCCAGAATCGGATTTAAAGGAATCACCCCTATCAAAATATCCTTGGGTAATTGGGCCTCAAGACCTTTTTGCACAATTTCAATATTCTCTGGCTTCACCTTATTGGCGACTACCATTAACACTTCGACCCCTTTATCCTTGAAGGAATCATAGGCCATGTAAATATTATTGACCAATTCATCCAGGGTCTTGCCTACACCACTACCTAGGATAATGGTCGGAATACCAAGGTTTTTGGCCATCAGAACGTTTATATCCCATTCGATAATGGACCCCTCGCTTGAAAAATCAGTACCCTCGACAAGGACAAAATCAAAGCGTCCTTCCATGGCCTTATATTTTTCAATAATCGTATCCAAGACCTCATCTTCCTTGTTCTGATTATTCATATGATTTACCTGGCTTCGCGTTAAAGCGTAAGCCTCCTCATACTGCATATCAATATTGAAATAAGAGATTACTGTGGTGATATGATTGTCTGTGCCCCCATCGGGATAATCATCAATTATGGGTCTGAAGTAACCCACTTTTGCCGCTTTCCCTAGTAGCATTTGCATTAATCCGAGGGAAACAATTGATTTACCACTATTTGGCTCTGTAGTGGTAATATAAATGGCTTTGCTCATTAGCAATAAGAAAAATTTATTCCTACAAATTTATGGTTTCTTTAGGCGCTAATGAAATTTATAAAAAGTATTATGTAAAGTGAAGAATATTGACCCAATACCATTCATTTTATTAAAAAAATATATCCATTTTTACTATGTAATGAAAGAAAATACCTTAAACTGCCGATTGTTAAATATCGGGTAGGACCAATAGCGGTATTTTGGAATGAAAGCCCATTTTTCTGATCACAGGTTCCCGCGTCAATTTTTCCATAAAAGTGTGAGGATAATGGATTAAGGCTATCAAATCTGCACGATTATCCGCAGCGAACTTGGTAGTTGCCTCTGCAACGTTGTTCTTCATTTCAATCGTATGGTAACTGTGATATACACTTTTCAGACACCTCGACAATGTTTTCATTTGTTGCTTTTGACTTTCGCTCGGCTTTTGTTCCTGCGCCACTTGGAGAATCAATATTTCAGCCTTCCAATGCCCAACCAAATCCAAAAGCTGTCGCAATTCTGTTTTGCCATAATTATGTGAAAAATCGGTGGGAAAGACCACTTTTTTAAGTGCCTTGAAATCATATTCCCCAGGAACTGCCAAAATAGGACAGGTACGGACCTTCTTTATGACCCTGACCGTATTACTCCCCATAAAGACCTCTTTGGCCCCAGTGGCCCCCTTTGTGCCCATTATAATAAGGTCGATTTTCTTTTCGACAACCATTTGTTTAACGGCATTTTCCATGTTGTTGGAAACGGATTCAGTCTCAAAGTCATGATTGTCCCTAGCATGGTTCTTTTGCAAATAGTGAAGGGTTTTCTCTAATTGCAATTTTGAGTTTTTATACAAGGAATCGTAAATAACGCCCAATCGCTCTTTACTTTTATTACCCAGTAGATTCGATATTTTGGGCTCATAGGAATTCAACAAAACAAAATTACATTCACTGATCTCAAACATTTTGAGTGCCGTGAATATGGCATTCCATGCATTGTCTGAGAAATCGGTAGGCAATAGAATGTTTTTCATTTGTGACATTTATTTTACTGTATTATGGGTATCGGGAATAACCAAAAATGGTATCTGCACGTGAAAACCAACTTGATCGATATGCTGTCTTTTCATCATTCGCTCAAAAAACGAGTATTTTTTACCCATCATAACCAAAAGTTCATAGTTGTTCTTTTCTAAGTATTCCATAATGGCATCTGGCATTTGGGTTCCCTTTACTTCTTCGAAGGAATGGGGTATCTGCGCAAGGTAAAGCCCTAGAAACGCCTTGTTCTCCAATTGTTCTTTCGTCATATCGTATTCCTCCTTTATATGCAAGACGGTTATTTCGGCATTGTAGATCTTGGCAATCTCTATGGCTATATAGAGTTGGTTCCTATTATATTCAATAAGATAATCCGTAGTAAAAAGTACACGTTCAATATGCTTATAGGTATAACCTGAAGGAATGACAAGAATTGGAACCGAGGATTTTCTAATGACATGAACGGTATTGGTCCCCAAGAAAATCTCTTTAATACCTGATGCCCCCTGAGTACCCATTATAATCAGATCGATTCCCTTTTTCGCATTCAATTCGTTGATCTCATCGGTCAGTACATTAAAGGCTGATATGGTTTTATAGATGTGCTTGGGATTGTTGAATTTGGTTTTAACGGCTTCCAATGTTTTTTCCAAACCGGCTAAGGAGGCATCGACGCCCTTATCGGGAATAGCACTGAATTCAGGTCCGCCCAAAATATAATCCATACGATAAAACGCTGGTGTATATGTATGTAAAAAATAGAAAGCACAGCGCTCCTCCTTTAAAAACTGCATGGCAAAGGAAATGGTGTTCCACGCATTTTCTGAAAAATCGGTAGGAATGAGTATTGTTTTCATTAAAAGCGTCTTTAGTTCTATTAAAAGTAGGGTCAAAATCAAAAATTGGCCATGATATAGATCAGCCCTTACCCTAATTTGCTTTAATGACCAATATCATAAAAAATTTATAGGACGTATTGTATCTTTGAAAGATATTCCGTCGTTGGAACCGACACCTATTTAAACAAAACAACCTTATGCAAATCCAAGATTACATAGACCATACGATTTTAAAACCAACAGCCCAGCCCGCTGATATTGAAAAGCTATGCCAAGAGGCAATAGCCCATAAATTCAAAGCGGTATGCGTGAATGGCTGCTATACGAAATTCGCAAAAGAACAATTGAAAAACAGTGGGGTACACCTTGCTGTCGTCATAGGCTTTCCATTAGGGGCCATGAGTACGGAAGCCAAGGTTTTTGAAGCCAAGGACAGCGTTGCCAACGGAGCCGATGAAATTGACATGGTAATCAATATTGGTTGGTTAAAATCGGGTAAGACAGGGTTAGTGGAACAAGAAATAGCCAAAATTAAAAACGCCATAGGTCAAAAGGTACTTAAGGTCATCATAGAAACTTGTTATTTGACCCAAGACGAGAAGAAAAAAGCATGTGAATTGGCCGTAGATGCCGGTGCCGATTTCGTCAAGACCTCCACGGGGTTTGGTACAGGCGGGGCGACTTTTGAGGACGTCAAGTTAATGAAGGAAGTGGTTGGCGACAAAGCCAAAATAAAAGCTTCCGGAGGGGTTAGGGATAGGGCTACCGCCTTAAAATACATTTCGCTGGGGGTTTCCAGGATAGGTACTTCCTCAGGTATCGAAATTGCATCAACAAAATAAAAAAAACATGAGCGTACATATAGAAGCAAAAAAAGGTGACATTGCGGAAACAGTATTATTACCTGGTGACCCCTTACGTGCCAAATGGATCGCCGAAACATTTTTAGAGGATGCGTTCTGCTACAATGAAGTCCGTGGTATGCTGGGCTACACAGGAATGTACAAAGGCAAGAGAATATCTGTACAAGGCAGTGGCATGGGAATACCTTCTGCAATGATCTATTACCATGAATTGATCAATGACCACGGGGCCAAAAACATTATTCGTGTTGGATCGGCAGGTTCATACCAAAAGGATATTAAAATCCGTGATATTGTTTTGGCGATGGCTGCTTCGACCACTTCAGGCATCAACAATTCGCGATTTGTGAATGCCGATTATTCCCCTACCGCCAATTTTGACCTTCTTATGAAGGCTTCTTTATATGCCCAACAACAAGGCATCCAAATCAAGGCTGGTAATGTGCTTTCGGCCGATGAGTTTTATGAGGATGACAAGGATGGCTATAAACTTTGGGCCAAATATGGTGTTCTATGTGTAGAAATGGAAGCTGCCGGACTTTATACCATTGCCGCCAAGCATAATGTTAGGGCCCTGGCCATTCTCACCATATCGGACTCTTTGGTCACAGGGGAGCAATCCACTTCGAGTGAAAGGGAATCCTCTTTTAGCGAAATGATCGAGATAGCCCTGAATATAACATAATCACCCCAATAGTCCCACACCTCCAAACGCAGTCTAAATATCTGCCTAACAATGACCTAGGTCATTTGCCATTTACCCATTAGTTGCCAACTTTAAGGAAACTTAAAAGACAACACCATGGCACTAAATTTCAATCAATACGCAGCAGAGGGAAACGCTTTTCTGAAAAACTACGCCAAGGAAATGAACCTTGGTGAAGACCGGGATAAAGCAGGTAGGATACTATCCTCCATCCTTCATGCCTTACGGGATATTATACCCACCGAAGAGTCCCTTCAGCTCATTTCCCAATTCCCTATGTTCTTAAAAGCGATTTATGTAAACGGATGGACCATTAAAAAGGAACGGCCCAAAATAAAAAAAATGGCTGAGTTTATTGATTTAGTCAGAAAACATGATGGCGTTTCGGCCGTCAATGATTTTGAATATAGCGATGATGTGGCCGAACAGTATATCGACACCACTTTTATCCTATTGCGTAAATATATCTCCCTTGGGGAAATGGAAGATATCAGGGATGGTTTACCAAAAGATTTAAAAACGATGATCTATTCGAATATCATGTTCTAAAAATCAAAAACATATAGTAATGAAAAGAAGAATCATATGCTTAATGTTGCTCATGGCCTTACCCTTGACAACAATCGCACAGTCCGAAAATGTCTCCTATGATGAGATTGCACCCTTTAGTGAGGGATTAGCCGCAGTCCGGATAGGCAACCAATGGGGCTTTATAAATGAAAACGCCCAACTGGTCATTGATTTTAGGGATGACCTGGTATGGAACCAAAATGCCGATACAAATAAAGCAGGTGTCCTGGGCATCCGTTATCCACAATTCAAAAACGGAAGATGCATGATCCAAAAGTCAAAGGTGAACAATATTCCCTTCTATGGGTTTATTGATACCTCTGGAGAAATAGTCATTCAACCCGAGTATTTGAATATTACGGAATTCGATCACAAAAATGCCATTGGCATCTATGTACGGGAAGCGTTCCAAGGTCAAAATGAAATAAACATAAGCGTTATCGATTATATTTTCACGGAAGTGGTGGTGAACACCAACGGGGAAATCATTTGGCCCATTCACGAACGGGAACATATCCTAACGGCAAAAAGAAGGTATGAGACACCTGAATTGCACTCTAGATTGATTGGCGATGACCTTCTTATTTATAAGACAAAAGACAACAAGTGGGAAACCAAGAAATTGGATCTTAGTATCTAGTCGATAGGCCATAACATGATTAAAATAATGAGTCCTTCAATACGGGAAGCAGTTATGTTACAGATAATAACATAACTGCTTCTTTATTTCCATAAAGGCAAAATTCCTTTCGTTTTTATACCATGTAAGCCCCACATTACCCGATAAGACTATTGGGACTTCGAACTCAACTCCAAAACGCACCAATTATCATTATTCCCATTAATTTGGGCTTCAAAATGGAATCCCCGTTAAGGATTCCGGCAAACCAATAGCGTATAGCTAATCCCAAGCCCTTATCGTTTCCTATGCAACATTGGCAACCATCCATTTAAACCAATGATGGGGCTATTGATGGGAAGTCCATCAATAGCCATTATAACATTATGTAAGGTATTATTTCTTTCCCCGAGGCAATACCTCTTCAGGGAAAGGAAACAGAATGGTGGAATTTTTCTCAGCCGCTATATTCGATAAGGTTTGATACAATCGCAACTTTATGGCCGAAGGTGATTTATCGATTTGAAGTCCAGCTTCCAAAAGTTTACCTGCAGCCTGCTCCTCTGCTTCAGCCAAGATGATTCTTGCCCTTCTGGAGCGTTCCGCTTCCGCCTGATTGGCCATCATTCTTCGCATATTTTCAGGCAATTGGATATCCTTGATCTTAACATCAATAATCTCAATACCCCAATGATGGGTCTCTGTCTCAACAATGGATTTGATATTCTTACCCATTTCTTCCCGTTTAGAGAGGATCGTATCCAATTCAACCTTTCCACAAACATCCCTAAGTGCCGCTTGGGAAAGTTGGGTAATGGCAAAATGATAATCCTCGACTTCGAGGACGGCTTTTTCTGGATCACTTATTTTAAAAAACACCACCCCGTCAATGCTACAGGGCACGTTGTCCTCTGTCATTACTTCCTGGGATACGATATTAATGGTAATGACCCGTATATCGACAATCTGTATGGTCTCAACAAGTGGAATAATCCATCGAAAACCAGGTTGTAGGGTTTTTACATACTTCCCAAAACGGAATTTCAATGCTCTCTTGTATTCATAAACGATACGGATCCCCGCCAATAAAATAAGAATGATAACGATGAAGAACAGATAAAGTGGATTCATGATTGTTGTTTTTAGGTTAATAAAAGATGCATCCCTATTTAATATATTTCGGTACCGCCTAATTCCATTTGGCACAAAATACATTGGTAATAATGGGCACCCGATTCAATCGTAATTGTATTGCTATCTTTCAAAATACAGGACATTGCGAAATTGTGTAATGATCTTGATCAGGTCTAAACCATTCCAAAATACAGTACACGGTACGCAGCAGGTAGCGTTGACCCTTACAAACTGTCAACGGCTCTTTTTAACTTATCCCCTACCTCTTCCGCGATTGTTGCCAAATCGATATTCTCTATACCCATCATCGATGCCATGGGATCAACAGCAGCTACCTCTATATCTCCATTTTCCATTTCCCGTACAATGACATTACAGGGTAACATGGTGCCGATCTTATTTTCTGCCTGCAGGGCTTTATAGGCAAAAGAAGGATTGCAGGCCCCCAATATCCTGTAATTTGGAAAGTCAACATCCAATTTTTTTCGCAAAGTAGCTTTGATGTCTATTTCTGTCAATACACCAAAACCTTCTTTCTTTAGGGCTTCAGTTGTTTTTGTGATGACATCCTCAAATGAGGATTTCGCCAGTATCTTGTTAAAATAGTATTCCATTTTATCGTATTTAGATTATACTCAATTTCACTTTTTACATATCACTCTTTTTGTAATTCCTTCTGTTGTTTTTTCTCCAATTTCTTAAAATACCGTCGGGTAAGGAAATTGTGTTTCAACGCCTCCATATTCTCATTGAATTTTATGGACCCTTCCTCAATATTCTTCATGGTCGTATCCAACCTATTCACAAAAACCGTATCGTTCGCCAGATATTTTACGGCTCCTTTTCCTTCCCTGGCATCCTTAATAACAAGGTTCAGATTATTCGTCATTTGGGTAATATCATTACTTGATTGTTCCAAATTGGCAATCACGTTTTGCATTTTCGACCCATTTAACGAATCGCTCAAAACAACTCCGGCTGCGCTTTTGTCCAAATCGATCTTATCTAGCATGCTATTCAATTTCTGAATCGTTTCATTGCCATTGGCACTGGCATTTTTTAACGCGTCAATGGTCTTCATTAAATCATTTGCCATAATCGTATCGTTCAATAATCGCCCCATGGTACCTTTGCCTTTGATCAATGCTTGGGTCACCTTTAATAAATCGGAGGTTAAGATCGCAGCATTTTCATTTGTGGTATTCAATGTACTTAACATATCCTGCGTTGCGATTCGACTATAGGATTGTAATTCATCCCCCTCTTCGATAGGGGCTGCCGTACCCCTACCCGGTAAGATATTAAGTATCATACTCCCCACTAAACCATCGGAACCAATGGCCGCAACCGCATCTTTTTTAATGTGCTGCTGGATCTTTTTATCGATGACCATATAAACCGCTATGGTCGTATCATTCGCCATTTCCAAATTTTTCACCGTACCTACATGAATGCCCGAAAAACGTACATTGTTCCCTTTTTGCAGTCCGTTCGCATTTTTGAACACCGCACTAATGGTTATGGTCTCCCCGAACATATTTTGTCGATTCCCAATCAAATAAGTGGCAATGATCAATAAAGTCATCCCTACTACCACGAAAATCCCAAGCTTCAAATTCTCTTTAGTTGTTTTTTCCATAACCTTATTTTTTAAAGAACGCCTCGACCTTTGGGTCGGTTGATTTTGACAGCTCCGTGTAAGAACCCTCGATATAATTCTTGCCTTCGACCAAAAGAACCATTCGTTCCGATATGACGCGGGCACAATCCACATCGTGGGTAATGATCAATGAAGACGTGCCATACTTTTTCTGGACCCTCCCCATTAATTGAATAATCTCCTTGGATGTAATCGGATCCAAACCACTGGTAGGCTCATCATATAGAATAATCTTAGGCTTTAAAATCAGTGTCCTGGCCAAGGCCACCCTTCTTTTCAT
Organism: Maribacter polysiphoniae; assembly: GCF_003148665.1. Taxonomy (GTDB): domain Bacteria; phylum Bacteroidota; class Bacteroidia; order Flavobacteriales; family Flavobacteriaceae; genus Maribacter_A; species Maribacter_A polysiphoniae. The sequence continues at coordinate 158,251 of NZ_QGGQ01000002.1, forward strand.
CCCTCCTGAAAGCTCTGAGGGCATCAAATCAACCGTATGTGCCAGACCTACATTTTCCAAGGCTTCGAGGACCAAAGGCGTGGTGTCCCGTATATTGCCCAACTTTTCCTTATGCCTCCGCATCGGAAATTCCAGGTTCTCCCGAACAGTCATGGAATCGTAAAGTGCACTACCCTGAAACAAAAATCCAATATCGGACCTTAAGGCATCCAACGTTTTGCGGTCCAATGTTTTGATTTCCTTCCCCATAACCGAAAGAAAACCACTGTCGGGTTGTATCAACCCTACCAAGCATTTGATCATTACGGATTTCCCCGATCCCGATTTCCCCATGACCACAAGATTCTCACCCTTGTAAAGGGTCATTGAAAAACCGTTCAAGACATGGTTGTCCCCAAAACTTTTATGCAAGTCACGTATCTCGATCACTGGTTCCCTTTGATCCAGCGAGTCGATTTGTTCCGATATGTAGTCCTGTTTTTCCATTTACAATTCAAAAAATATATCCGAAACAAAAACAGCTATAAAATCCACCACAAAAAGGAGTAATGATGCTGTGACGACCGCGGTGTTTGCCGCAATCCCAACCCCTGCCGTACCTTTCTTACTGTAGTATCCTTTATAACAACCAACCAGGCCAATGGTAAATCCAAAGAAAAACGATTTAATGGTGGCCGGTATCAAATCCCCGAATTCCAAGGCGTCGAAAACAGTATTGAAGTACAATTGAAAAGAGACATCACCCTTAAGGTTTTCTACCAAGGCCGAACCATATAAGGCTATCATATCGCCAAAAATCACCAATAATGGGAGCATTAGCATTGTAGCGGTTATTCGGGTAACCACTAAGTACTTAAACGGATTGGTTCCTGAAACCTCCATGGCATCAATCTGTTCGGTCACCCGCATGGATCCCAATTCCGCCCCTATACCAGAGGCTATACGGCCTGCGCAAATTAGTGCTGTGATTACGGGACCAATCTCACGCACAATCGATATACCCACCATATTGGGCATCCATGAAACAGCACCGAATTCCTGCAATGTTGGTCTCGATTGCAATGTCAGTACCAAACCAATAATGAACCCGGTTACCCCTACAAGAACCAAGGATCTATTCCCCATGTGATAACATTGCCGTAAGAGCTCCTTAAATTCCCAAGGAGGCTTCAACGCTTCCTTAAAATACCGCATGGCAAAATAAGACAACTCCCCTATTTCTATGAAGAACTGTCTTATCTTCTTGTATGATTGTAATACATAGGCCATCCCTCTTCATATTCAAAAGTACATCCCCAAATGTAGTCCGATTACGGTTTTTATTAAATGACCACGGTCATACCGTAGCCAATGTCCCATTCATTCAAACCTCTTATGACTTAGCTCATTTCACGGAATATAAACTTGGAATAAATTAGATATAAGAAAATCAATACCATGAAAACAACATATGAAATACAGCATACTACCCATGAACTCAATCCCAAGGAAATTAAAGGGCGGCTTCTATCGCTTAAACATATCTGGAATGTGGAAGTCGACCAAGCAAATGCCTTGGTCTCTTTTGAGTATTTAGACCATCCTGTACTGGAAATGGTCAGAAAAGAATTGACTGCAATGGGATACTATGTAATCAATGATTCGCATCATTTAAACAAAAACCTAAGACCTTAAGCCAAACACAACCAACCCAATGTCAAAAAGATTAGCCTATACCCTATCATTGCTTTTACTACTCTTGGTCAGTATTACCGTAGCCAAATTAGTAGAGGTCAGAACAACGCCCAATCCTGAACAAAGGATATTGGGTAAGGCCATTTTTAAAGCACAAGAACCCATAAGTCCGATAATCGTTGGGGATACGATTCGCATAGCTGGATATTTCAATTTTATCGATTCATTGGTAACCGCTTATGACAGCTTGACCAATTATCCGTTATCCGAACATCTTTTGGTCAATGCCAATTCATGGATTGTGGATACATTGGCCCAAACGGATTACTACAAAATGATCCAAAGGGACTCCTTTGTTTACGACCAACGCCAAATGATTGTTTTGCGGCCAAACAATACTCTTTTGATACCGGATTCATTGGAAGCACAGTCGATCCTTGGGTCTTTCAAGAAAACAAGGATCGACATCAATTTGCCCGAATATAAATTAAGGATCATCACCGATTCCGTTTTAATGTATTCTTTCCCCATCAGGATTGGACAGAACAAAAAAAAGTATTTGAAAATGGGGGATAGAATGACAGATTTAAGGACACAAACAGGAAAAGGATCTGTCATAGGCTTTAGGAGAAATCCTGACTTTTACAACCCCGTTACGGGTAAACAGTTTTATTATACACATAGGGATGATAAGAACATGACCTTAATGCCTCAGATACCTTGGATAGAAACAGAAATCAACGGAATAAGGAATGGCCAATTGATACATCCGACCACAAACCCCAACACTTTGGAAAAAGCATATTCCAATGGTTGTATCGGTGTAAAGGAAGGTGACGCCTGGCGAATATACTATCATTGCCCTATCGGAACCCCTCTGGATATCCGGTATGATTTGCACATTCCTATCACGCATGACTCCATATTGATCTTAGAGGACGTATATAACAAAGCATCATGAGTCTTTGCCCCTTATAAAATAAATATGCCAATAAGTTTTATCTTCTAATGCGCCTTCCTATATTTGCAGACCAATTTTATGCCCACGTGGTGGAATTGGTAGACACGCTACCTTGAGGGGGTAGTGTTCGCAAGGACGTGCTGGTTCGACTCCAGTCGTGGGCACTTAGGCTTCCCCGTAAAAAGGGAGGCTTTTTTTGTTTATGAAGTACTTCACATACCTATTATATTCAGAAGCCTTTGACACCTTCTATAAAGGACAAACAAATAATGTACTTGAACGGCTCCACCTCCACAATTCCGGAAGGGAAAAAGCCACGGTACGCTATCGACCATGGAAACTTGTTTGGTTTACCGAAAAGAAAAGTAGGGCTGAAGCCATGGCCCTTGAAAGAAAACTTAAAAACCTCTCGAAAGAACGCACTAAGGAATTCATCGTAAAATATAGCAAAGGTGCTGGTTCTGATGTTTAGCTTGCTAAAATCAGAATGCTGACCAAAGCGTCAGCATTCGACTCCAGTCGTGGGCACTTAAGCTTCCCCGTAAAAAGGGAAGTTTTTTTCGTTTATGAAGTACTTCACATACCTATTATATTCTGAAGCCTTTGACACCTTCTATAAAGGACAAACAAATAATGTACTTGAACGGCTCCACCGCCACAATTCCGGAAGGGAAAAAGCCACGGCACGCTATCGACCATGGAAACTTGTTTGGTTTACCGAAAAAAAAAGTAGGCCTGAAGCCATGGCCCTTGAAAGAAAACTTAAAAACCTCTCGAAAGAACGCACTAAGGAATTCATCGTAAAATATAGCAAAGGTGCTGGTTCTGATGTTTAGCTTGCTAAAATCAGAATGCTGACCAAAGCGTCAGCATTCGACTCCAGTCGTGGGCACTTAGGCTTCCCCGTAAAAAGGGAGGCTTTTTTCGTTTTTAGTTTAGACCCTTTTTTGGATTTTAACTTTCCTTTTTGATATCCGTACCAAATAAATTTTATATTTGTTTAAACTTTTTATTCAAAAGATGAACAATATTAAAAAGAATTTCAGTATCCGGGATTTGGAAAACCTATCGGGAATAAAGGCACATACCATACGGATTTGGGAAAAAAGGTATAATCTACTTTCCCCTGAGAGAACCACGACCAATATTAGGACCTACAGTCTTCAAAGTCTACAAAAGCTACTGAACATCACCCTGTTATATAACAATGGGCATAAGATATCAAAAATAGCAGAATTGAAAGAAGCTGATATCCCTGTAAAGGTCCAGGAAATCGCGACTGTCCAAAACAGTAAAAACCATGTGCTGAATGCCTTTAAAATGGCCATGATAAATTTTGACCAAACCCGTTTTGCGATTACCTACAATGGTTTGTTGGCCGATTACTCTTTCCGTGATATTTTCAAGGATTATTTCATCCCCTTACTTCATGAGCTTGGACTTTTATGGCAAACCGATACCATTACCCCCGCCCATGAACATTTTATAACAGGATTGATCAAACAAAAAATACAGGTCAATATAGAAAAGTTACAGATCAATGAACCCACAAAGAAGGACAAGACCTTTGTTTTGTATTTACCAGAAGGTGAAATACATGAAATAGGATTGCTATACCTCAATTATGAGATTTCATTGCAGGGTTACAAGTCCATCTACCTTGGCCAATCCATCCCTTTGGATAATTTAGGGGAATTGATGGGGTTGGTTGAAAACATTTATTTCATATCTTACTTCACAGTTGCACCCGCCAAGGATAAAATAGGAAAGTACATTGAAGGACTTTCCCAAGCGATTGTCAAGGATATAGATTGTCAAGTTTGGTTATTGGGTCGGCAAACCCAATATTTAGATTTCGACAACCTTTCCCCAAACATAAAAATATTTGATTCCATAGAGCAATTGGTAGCACAGGTACAAGATTAAAACCTTCAGACTAAAATAATTAAATGGGTAAAAAAGTTATCATAATCGGTTCGGGGTTTTCATCGCTTTCAGCGTCCTGCTACTTGGCCAAATGGGGTTTTGATGTGGCTGTATATGAAAAAAACAGTTCAATCGGCGGTAGGGCTGGTCAAATGGTGAAAGAGGGATTCACTTTTGACCTAGGCCCAAGTTGGTATTGGATGCCCGATATTTTCGACAAGTTCTTTGCCGACTTTGGAAAGCAGACCAGTGACTATTACACTTTGCACAAATTGAGTCCGGCCTATAAAATATTCTTCTCGGACGATTCGATTACGATTGGTGATACTATGGATAAGATCTGTTCGGAATTTGAAAGAATCGAGAAAGGGAGTTCCGTGCATTTAAGAAAATTCATTTCCGACGCCCAAGAAAACTATGATATTGCCATAAACAAGGTTGTTCTTAAACCTGGATTATCCCCTTTTGAACTTATTACCCCTGACACCATTCTAAAGGTTGACCAATTTTTTAAAACCATCAGTGGGGAAGTCAGGAAAAAATTCAAAAATCCAAAATTGATTTCCACGTTAGAGTTCCCTGTCCTTTTTTTGGGAGCAAAACCCAGTAATACGCCCTCATTCTATAGTTTTATGAACTTTGCCGACTTCGGTTTGGGCACTTGGCACCCCGAGGGAGGCATGTATGGGATTATAAAGGCAATGCATGCGTTAGCCTTGGAGCTTGGAGTAGACTTTCATGTAGATAGTCCTGTTGGCAAGATCCGTGTTGCCAATGGTAAAACAATCGGTGTTACCGTCAATGATCAGGACATTGATGCTGATTTTGTACTCAGTGGGGCCGATTACCATCATTCCGAAACATTACTTGACCCAAAATACCGACAATACAGTGAAAAATACTGGGACCAAAGAACTTTTGCACCTTCCTCCTTGCTGTTTTATGTAGGTTTAAACAAAAAACTAAAGAATATTGAGCATCATAATCTCTTTTTTGACACTGATTTTGAGCAACACACCTATGACATATATGACAAACCGCAATGGCCGAAAAAACCATTGTTCTATGCAAATTTTCCGTCGAAAACGGATTTAACCATGGCACCCAAGAATTGTGAAACAGGATTTTTTCTGATTCCCATTGCTCCCGGACTCGAAGACACCCCCGAATTAAGAAAACAATACTTCGACCTTATTATGGAAAGGCTGGAGACCAGAACCGATCAAAAAATCAAAGATGGAATATTGTTTTACGAATCGTTTTGTGTCAATGATTTTATCGAGAAATACAATTCCTATAAAGGTAATGCCTATGGTATGGCAAATACCTTGACCCAAACCGCTTTTTTAAGACCTAAATTGAAAAGTAAAAAAGTTAAAAACTTATATTTTACCGGACAATTGACTGTTCCAGGGCCAGGCGTACCCCCTTCCCTGATTTCAGGAAAACTTGTATCAGAATTAATCTCAAATAACAAATAAGCAATAAAATGAAGGCATTATTCGACAAAGTATCCTATGATTGCAGTAAGCGAGTGACACAGACTTACAGCACTTCATTTTCACTTGCCACAAAAATGCTGGGCGCTTCCATTCGTCCGGACATATATAATATTTATGGTTTTGTGCGATTTGCGGATGAGATTGTAGATAGTTTCCACGATTATAAAACCGAGGAACTTTTCAATGATTTTGAACAGAGCCTTAAATATGCACTTGAGCATAGAATCAGTATGAATCCCATCTTGAATTCATTCCAGCATACATACCACAAATATCAAATTCCATATCACTTGGTCGAATCGTTTATGAAAAGTATGCGTATGGACTTGACCAAAAACACCTATTATTCCGAAAAGGAATTCAAAGACTATATTTATGGTTCTGCCGATGTGGTGGGACTCATGTGCCTTATGGTTTTTGTTAAAGGAGATCGGGAAAAATACGAATCCCTGAAAGATTCTGCCATGTCATTAGGCTCCGCTTTTCAAAAGGTGAATTTTCTGAGGGACTTAAAAGCTGATTTCGAAGTGCTACATCGCTCCTATTTTCCGAACACGGATCTTAACCAGTTGGATGAGGATTCAAAAAGAAGGATCATCAACGAAATAAAGGATGATTTCCAAAGGAGCTATAGCGGTATCCAGCAATTGCCAAGGGAGGCCAAATTAGGGGTCTATACCGCCTATAAATATTATTATAGATTATTGGGCAAGTTGGAAAAAACCCCTTCAACCCTAATTCGCCAAGCCCGAATAAGGGTTCCCGATTATCAAAAATTTGGACTTTTGGCAGAATCTTATGTCAATTTTAAATTAAATTTGGTTTAAGATGAACATTGCAATAGGCATACTTATTTTTTTACTCGTTTTTTGCTTCATGGAGTTTATGGCGTGGTTTACCCATAAATATATCATGCATGGGTTTTTATGGAGTCTACACAGGGACCACCATAAAAAGGACCACGATTCCTGGTTCGAACGCAACGATACCTTTTTCATTTTCTATGCCATAGTAAGTATCTCATTCTTCTATGCAGGCGCCAATACCGATTTCTGGTATGGCTGGCCTATTGGTTTTGGGATTATGGCCTATGGAGCCGCTTACTTCATCGTGCACGACATTTTTATACACCAACGTTTCAAAATGTTCCGGAACGCAAATAACTGGTACTCGAAAGGGGTACGAAGAGCGCACAAAATGCATCATAAACATTTAGGGAAAGATAAAGGGGAATGTTTTGGGATGTTATTTGTTCCCTTTAAATACTTTAAAAAGAATTAAGCTACTCCTGAAGCAGTCCATCAAGAATAGTACGCACTTCCGCTCTGTTCCAATCTGCGGATCCTGTCTCGGCAATCACGATTTTACCTTGTCTATCAATAATATAAGTCGTAGGTAACAATTTAGCCGATAGCAAACTTGGGGCCTCGGTCTTAGAAAAATAAACAGGTAGATCATACCCTTTCTTCGATATAAAGGCCGCTACCTTATCGGGATTGTCCTGTGCAACGCACATGAATACGATTTTATCGCCATAATCATGGTACAAACTTTGAAGACTTGGCATCTCGGCGATACATGGCGGACACCAAGTGGCCCAAAAGTTAACAAGAACAACCTTATTGCGTGCTTCCTCAAAATTGAAATCCTTGCCCTCTATATTTACCAATTGCCAATTATAATTATCGACACCCATTTGTAATTCGCCCTTTACCATAGCACTGCCCGAAGCAATCCACTTGCCGGCAAAAGCTCTTGCATAACGTCCCACAGGGGTAAATAAAACAATGACAATCCCGATGATAAGGACAATGTTCAACCACTTTATCTTCTTAAGCCGCATTTGGGATTCAATTAAGCAATTCGTTCAATAAATCCCTAACCTTGTTCGTATCCCAATCCGCAATATCATTTTCCCTAACCACAATATAACCCTCCCGATCGATAATGTAGCTTCCTGGTGGCTCAAGAATATCAAAAGGGGCCGGTTCGCCGATTATCATATACGTAATGGGGAATGTAAATTTTTTAAGCTGCATAAATTCTTCTACGGGAGGTCTTTCCTCATTGGTAATGATATAAAAATCCACCCGATCACCGTATGCATCATATAATTTCTGTATGCCCTTTAATTCGGCCTCCGAAGGTAACATCCATGAGGCCCAAAAATTGATGAACACCACTTTTCCTTTGGACCTTTCCATGTTGAAAAAGTCCCAATTGGGATCCTTTAATTTCCAATTATAGGATGGAATCTGCTTTCTTGATGTTTCAGCAATGATATCGGGGGTAGAAGCAAAAAGTCGATTTAAGGATATTTTTCCGAAATGTCCTAAAGGAGTAACGAAAAAAGACAGGACAAAAGCAAAGAGCAATATATTAAGTACTGTTTTTCTTTTTACTATCATTATCTGGGGGTTTACCCAAAACTAAAAAACTCCCGACGAAAATCGGGAGTTTTTATCAATTAAAAAATAGTATTTCAAAACAAAATCAATCTGGCTAAGCCAGCTTATTGATTATGCAGCATTTTCCCGTTTGATAACATTCAATGCCGAACCTTCCTTGAACCAACCAATCTGTGATTCGTTATACGTATGGTTCGCCATAATAGTATCCTTAGAACCATCGGCATGCACAACTTCAATGGTCAATGGTTTGCCTGGTGCAAAATCGGCAACATCGACAAAGTTGAAGGTATCATCTTCTTGGATCAGGTCATAATCGCTTTCATTGGCGAACGTCAAGCCCAACATTCCTTGTTTCTTAAGATTGGTCTCATGGATTCTCGCGAATGATTTAACCAAAACAGCAGCAACACCCAAATGTCTAGGCTGCATGGCCGCATGTTCCCTTGAGGAACCTTCACCGTAGTTATGGTCTCCCACAACAATTGATTTTATACCCGCTGCCTTATAAGCCCTTTGGGTATCGGGCACCCCTCCATATTCACCGGTCAATTGGTTCTTCACGAAGTTCGTCTTCTTATTAAAAGCGTTGACCGCCCCAATCAAGGTATTGTTGGCGATATTATCCAAATGTCCACGGAAACGCAACCAAGGTCCGGCCATAGAGATATGGTCGGTGGTACATTTACCAAAGGCCTTAATCAGTAATTTAACCCCCTGTAATTGTTCTGGGGTGATTGGTACGAAAGGCTCCAACAATTGTAACCTTTCTGAAGTAGGACTAACCTTGACCTCTACACCTGAACCGTCTTCATCGGGTTCTAAATAACCCGCATCCTCAACAGCAAAGCCTTGAGGAGGAAGTTCTATACCCATTGGCTCATCCAATTTAACCTCTTCACCATCCTCATTGATCAACGTATCGTTCATAGGGTCAAAATCCAATCTTCCTGAAATTGCAATGGCAGCTACCATTTCTGGCGAACCGACAAAAGCATGGGTATTTGGATTACCGTCTGCCCTTTTTGAGAAGTTACGGTTAAACGAATGGACTATGGTATTCTTTTCATCCCCTTTCAGGTCACTTCGATCCCACTGTCCTATACATGGTCCACAAGCATTGGTAAAAACCGTTGCGCCTAAATTCTCGAAAGTCTCAAGAAGTCCATCGCGTTCGGCGGTATATCTAATTTGTTCCGATCCCGGATTGATACCGAAGTCGGATTTTGGTTTGATTTTTTTGTCGACAGCCTGCTTGGCTATGGATGCTGCACGGGATAAATCCTCATAGGAAGAGTTGGTACAAGAACCGATCAATCCCCAATCCACTTGAAGTGGCCAATCGTTCTCTCTGGCTTTTTTTCCTAATTCACCAACTGGTGTGGCCAAATCCGGAGTAAACGGACCATTCAAATGTGGTTTCAATTCATCCAGGTTGATTTCTATGATCTCATCGAAATATTGTTCTGGATTCGCATAAACCTCAGTATCGGCGGTCAAATATTCCTTAACGGCATTGGCTGCATCAGCTACATCATTTCTATCGGTAGCCCTTAAATAACGCTCCATGGAATCATCATAACCAAAGGTAGATGTAGTGGCACCAACTTCAGCACCCATGTTACAAATGGTTCCTTTACCTGTACATGAAAGGTTTTTAGCCCCTTCACCAAAGTATTCTATAATGGCTCCTGTTCCTCCTTTAACCGTAAGGATTCCGGCTACTTTCAAAATAACATCCTTAGCGGATGTCCAACCGGAAATATTCCCTGTCAACTTAACGCCAATCAGTTTAGGGAATTTCAATTCCCAAGCCATACCGGCCATTACATCAACGGCATCAGCACCACCAACACCGATGGCTACCATTCCCAATCCGCCTGCATTCACAGTATGCGAATCGGTACCGATCATCATTCCTCCAGGGAACGCATAGTTTTCCAAAACCACTTGGTGAATAATACCTGCTCCTGGTTTCCAAAACCCAATTCCATATTTATTCGAAACCGATTCCAAAAAATCGAATACCTCTGCACTTGTTGTATTAGCAACTTTTAAATCTGCAGTTGCGCCACTTTTTGCCTGGATCAAGTGATCACAGTGTACTGTTGTCGGAACCGCCACTTTTGGCTTCCCAGCCTGCATAAACTGCAATAAAGCCATCTGTGCTGTCGCATCCTGACAAGCTATACGGTCCGGGGCAAAGTCTACATAATCCTTACCTCGTTCAAAAGCCTTGGAAGGCTTGCCTTCCCATAAATGGGAGTATAAAATTTTCTCAGACAGGGTAAGTGGTTTACCGACTATTTCACGTGCCTTGTCAACACGGCTAGCCATATTAGCGTAAACACTTTTGATCATTTCGATATCAAATGCCATTATTATTGAATATTTAGGATTAAATTATTTAAGCGAAATTAAGAAAATCCATGTCGCAAATAAAATTTTTATTCAAGGATTAATATGATTTTTATCATTTGCCAATAACAATGGCAACTTTAATGAAAAAACATTGAAAAGTATTCAATGTTACAAAGCCAGGAATAATGCGAAATCAAAAAAGTCTTCTAATTATATCCTCTTCCGATATACCTTCAGCCTCTGCCTTATAATTCTTGATAATCCTATGACGTAGAATACCCATGGCAACTGCCTGCACGTCTTCAATATCAGGGGAGAATTTCCCATGGATGGCGGCGTGAGCCTTTGCCCCCAAAATCAAATTTTGGGATGCCCTAGGTCCAGCACCCCAATCGAGGTACTCTTTAATAAAATCGGGGGAAGTCTCAAGATTAGGTCTTGTTTTGCTCACAAGGGTAACCGCATAATTGACCACATTGTCAGGTACTGGAATACGACGCACCAAATGTTGCACTTCCAATATTTCCGCTGCATTGAAAAGGGCATTTATTTGAATGGTCTCATCAGAAGTCGTGGCTTTCACCACCGCAATCTCCTCTTCGACTGATGGGTACTTCAGTTCTATTGCGAACATAAAACGGTCCAATTGTGCCTCTGGAAGGGGATATGTACCTTCCTGTTCTATAGGATTCTGTGTTGCCAAAACGAAATAGGGCAACTCCAACTTATGTTGATGTCCCGCTATAGTCACCGCCCTTTCCTGCATGGCTTCCAATAAAGCCGCTTGGGTTTTTGGTGGGGTTCTATTTATTTCATCCGCTAAAATGATATTGGAAAAAACAGGTCCTTTAATAAATTTGAACTGACGGTTTTGATCTAAAATCTCACTTCCCAAAATATCGCTGGGCATTAAATCAGGAGTAAACTGTATTCTTTTGAAGTCGAGGCCCAAAGTTTTCGCAATGGTATTTACCATTAGCGTTTTGGCCAACCCCGGAACACCAATAAGCAAGGAATGCCCTCCTGTATAAATAGACAATAGGATCAGGTCGATAACATCATTTTGCCCAATAATAACCTTCGCTATTTCCTCTTTTAGGTCAGCATGTTTCTGTACTAGTTTATTAATGGCCGCTACGTCTGACATCCCACCTATTCCTTAACCCAGTTATTAGCAAAATCACAGTCCCTATTGGCTTCATTAACACTGATATAGGTATCATCAATATGTTTGGCCATCCATTTCTTTATGGCATTATACTGTTTTTCCGTTAGGGCAAGTTGTTGGATCCTTGTATAATCCTTGGCAAAATCAGCCACATGCTCATCGTACCTATTGGTAACTTTCAGAATCTTATACTTTGGTCCACCACCCCTTGGATCCTGCTCTAGGATAGGATATGAAATCTCATTGTCCTTTAAGTTCCGCACCTGATTGTAAAGTGTCGGATCCATTTTGGTCAACTCAAACCTGGAATCGTAGGTAATCGGGTTTCGCAATAAACCACCATCAAATTTGGTTTCCTTTTCATCCGAGAAATTACGGGCGGCATCAGCGAAGGAATATTTTCCATCCATGATATGCTTGCGTATGGTATCCAATTCGGACTTGGCCTCATCCAATGATTCTTGGGAAATCTCTGGGGTTATGAGTATATGGCGTAAATCGAGTTCTTGACCCCTTATTTTTTCGATATAGATCAAATGAAAACCGAACATGGTCTCAAAGGGTTCGGAGACTTCGCCTTCCTGTAGACTAAAGGCAACATCCTTAAAGGTTTTGTCGAAACCGGTATCCTTGGTGATACTATAAAAACCACCTTTTGATTTAGACCCTGGATCCTGTGAATACAGAATGGCCTTCACACTGAATTTGGCATCATTATCCTCAACATCCGCCTTTATGGCCTTCAACTTATCAATGACCTTTTGTTTTTCAGCCTCAGTAGCCTTAGGTTGCTTTATGATTTGGGATATTTCCAACTCAGCACCAAAAACCGGACGCTCATCCTTCGGTATCTTATTGAAGAATTGGCGAACCTCTTCGGGTGTTATCTCTATTTCCGAAATGATGCTATTCTGCATTTTTTCAGAAAGCATACGTAGTTTATTGATCTTGTTAATGTCTTCCCTTAAGCTTGCCTCATTCTCTTTTTTGTAGAACTTCAGCAATTTTTCCATAGAACCCATTTGGGCCACAAAGGATTGGATTTGTCTTTCGGTAGTTAAACCCACCTCATCATCGGAAACCAACAAACTATCCTGTACCGCTTGGTGCGCATACAAACGATCTTCCATTAATTTTCCCAACAGACCACAACGGGTTATATCCTCTGACATGGCCCCTTGATTTTTAAGATCGATCAAGGTCTTTTCAATATCGGATTCCAAAATCACATAATCCCCGACAACTGCCGCAATACCATCCAATTTCACTTTCTTGAAATTAGAGGTCGAGTCCTTGGTTACACCTTTGTCGGCCTGTAGCTCTGGCAAGGGTGGCTCAATCTGCGTATCTGGAACTTCGTCGGGTACTTGGGAAAAAACACTTCCTGTAATAAACAATAAGGATAGTAAAAGGGTAATTTTATTTGTCTTGTGCATAGACTTCGAATTCTTTTTCTTTAATAGCTTCATCTATTATCTCGGTTTCCAATTTTCTAATATAGTCCAACTTTCTGCGATTGAGAAGCACTTGTCGAATTGATGGCTCTATATAGGACAAGGGTGCAATGTCATTAACATCCAACACTCCCGTAATCTTTGCCAAATATACCCCTAATGAATCCTGCAATTCAAAAAATTGTGATTTTTTTAAGTATCTATCCTGATTTTCAAGGGTCAAGGGAGGTATTTCTTCCTGCACCCTCGAGGCACTGACCCAAATGGAATCATTGAAGTTCAACTTTTTGAATTGCACCCCTATGGAATCCAAATATTCAATATCCGCTTCCTTAAAACTTTTCAATTTATCAGCCACCGTTTCCTTATCCATGAATTGGGGTGGTAAATGAATGAATCTTAGGCTGATCAGTTTTTCCTTGAGTTTGAAATTCTCCTTTTCCTTTTCATAAAAGCTTTCCAATTGGGATTGGCTAATCACCGTATCACTCCCTTGTTGCACCAATGCCTCTTTATAAGCCCTGGTATACAAATCGGTCCTATAGGTTTTCACCAAGGCATCGAATTCTGCGAGTTTTTCTTCTGACAGATTGATCTTGGCCTTTGAAAGCAATAACTGCTTGGATGCCCAATTATTGATATAGTCGGTCACAAACGATATGCTATCCGCCTTACTCATATTTTCCGTGAAGAGTGGCGCTATATCATCCTTGTACAAATACAATTCCCCCACACGGGCAATCGGTTCCTGATCGGAATGATCTTTCAATAGCGAATTGCAGGACATACCGAGCAGGACTAAAACCACCCAAGTATATCGAACTGGAAAAGTATTTTTCAATCTAAAAAACATCCCGCAAAAATAACAATTACAACCTGTTAAACAAGTGATATAGGCTTTCATTAACACAATTTACACATAAATCAAAACCGCATTCCGTTAAAAAACAGACCCCTGATGCCAAGACCTACCCAATGGCCCCAAAAATGCAGTCCTGCCCAATTATGACCGATAAACCAATTTCCAAGGAGAAAAACCCAAAAAGTCGAACAACTCTCCAAAAAGAATTAATTTAGGCGAATCATAACGCAGCAATAGGAATATGGCAATGAACAGGAACATCAGGCTTATTTGGGACTTTCGGGGCCCTGCAGCGGCAAAAACCGCTGAACATCATGAAATTCATTTAAAGGAATATATCCTTATTGAGAACCTTGAACCGCAAATCACCGGGCACCAGCATATCAATGAAATGCATAGTTTGGCCTTTATGGTCGTAGAGGAAAAAAACATGATCGCCGTTCGTGATGCCCTAAAACCCCATCGCGCCGAAGTGTACCAAGAATAATTTGCACCAAGAACAACTGATGATCCCAAAAATACTTCCCTTCCTGATCTTGGTGGTTTTTTCTACCGCTTGCAAAAAATCGCCCCAATACACCAATGCCCTGGACTATGCACTAGCTTCCAAAAACATTAAAATAAAAAGGGTAATCGACAGTTTGGATTCCTACGAAGTACAGATAAAATTCACGAAAATAATTAGGTCAGGTGACAGTGTTCTTTTCGAAGACCACGACTTTCAGGTCAATGACACCAACTATTTCTACCCAGCCAGTACCGTAAAACTACCTATTGCGGCCTTGACACTTGAAAAACTGAACCATATGGATTCGCTCCATAGAAACACCAGGTTTTATGTGGAAGGTGATACTATGGAAACCACATTCGCCTCTGACATCATGAAAATTTTCACCATCAGTGATAATGCGGCCAACAATCGTTTATTTGAGTTTTTGGGACAGGATGCAATCAATGGGAAATTAAAACAGAAAGGAATCGATGCCGTTCGTATCTCGCACCGATTGTCTTCTGACGATGCTTATGAAATCACCACAAAACCCCTTGTAGTATATTTAAACGACTCTACTACAACCATGCTGAAAAACACAATCAATACCAGCGCCATACCCTTGGATTTGAACAAAATACACAAAGGCAAGGCCTATTATGATGATGAGGATGGACTTATAGACGATCCTTTCGACTTTAGCCTAAAAAATTATTACGCCATAAATGCACAACACAATGTGCTAAAGAGAATTGTTTTCCCGGAATGTTTCGAACCCAGTGAACGATTCGACCTAAGTACCACACAACGTGATTTTCTCCTAAAGGCCATGCAAACCTTACCCAGGGAAGCCGGCTATGACCCAAAGGAATACTACGATAGCTATGTTAAATTCTTAATGTACGGGGACAGCAAGGATGTTATTCCCGATTATATAAAAATACAGAACAAGGTGGGCTATGCCTATGGTACCCTAACCGATTGTGCTTACGTTCACGACACTAAAAACAATGTGGAATTTTTACTGACTGCCACAATACTCGTCCACAAAGACGGTATTTTCAACGACAATGTCTACGAATATGATTCCATTGGCATTCCCTTTTTAGCCGCATTGGGCAAGGAGGTATACAATTACGGACTACAATCAAAGAAAGATTAAGGTATTGTTACAAAAAGGCACTTATCACAGAACGGTAAATCCCCATCAATAAATCCATGATTTTATCGTTTTAATGTTAGCCAAAAACCAAATTTAGCCTTTTTACCCTGTTTTGGGCCATAAACCAGACCTATGCAAGACCATCAAAACCGCATTGACGAACTCAACCAAAAACTAGAGACCCTACTTAGCAAACAAGAAGGTTTTGCGAAAGAACTCATGACCCTATACAAGGAAATCGAAGCCTTGAAAAAAATGGGGCCCGATTTTTCGGAAACAAAAAAGGCCATTACACCAGAGCCTGTGGTCGAAAAACCAATAGACACACCCATCCCGAAAGAGGAAGTCACAAAGGAATTCGAAGCCGAACCCATTACGGCTGGGCAACCGCAAGAAAAGGTAAAACCCAAGTTGGCGCAAAAAACAAAGACCAAATCGAATTGGGAAAAATTCATCGGTGAGAACCTCATCAATAAGATTGGAATCGTGATTACCGTCCTCGGTGTTGCCATTGGCGCCAAATACTCTATTGAAAACAACCTGATAAGTCCATTGACACGAATTGTACTTGGCTATTTTGCTGGCTTGGGCCTATTGGGTTTCGGTATAAAACTCAAGGAAAAATATGAAAACTACAGTGCCGTACTTGTTAGTGGGGCCTTGGCCATTCTCTATTTTATAACCTTTGCGGCCTATAGTTTTTACGATTTGTTCCCGCAGCTCATGACTTTCGCCCTTATGCTTGTTTTTACCGCTTTCGGAGTCGTGGCCGCATTGCATTACAACAAACAGATTATCGCCCATATCGGTCTTGTAGGTGCCTACGCCGTCCCTTTTTTACTGAGTAACGACTCTGGGAGTCCCTCAGTTCTTTTTTCATATATGGCGATTATAAATATCGGCATTTTGATCATCTCCTATAAAAGATATTGGAAGTCCCTCTATTACTCATCTTTCGTGATTACATGGCTTGTATTTGCCAGCTGGATGGGGTTCTCTTATGATTATGAAGCACATTTCACAACTGCCCTGATATTCCTAGGTGTTTTCTTCCTTATTTTCTATGCCACTTTTCTAGTATACAAATTAAAGGCCTCTGAAAAATTCAAAAATTCAGATATCGTACTCTTATTACTCAATGCGTTCATATTTTACGGATTCGGTTATGGGTTACTTTCACAAAATGATACCGGAGTACAACTCTTGGGGGTTTTCACCCTCTTCAATGCCATTCTACACTTTGTGGTAAGCGTGATCATCCACAAAAGGAAATTGGCCGACCGCAATCTATACTATTTGGTTTCTGGAATGGTCCTGGTTTTCTTGACCATTGCCATTCCCGTTCAATTGGACGGCAATTGGGTTACCCTTTTATGGGCGTTTGAAGCTGCCTTATTATTCTGGATAGGCCGTAAAAAGAATGTTGTTGTCTACGAGTACCTCTCCTATCCTTTGATGGTTTTAGCGGTATTCAGCCTAATACAGGATTGGGAGTTAAGCTACTACATCTTCCAAGGCCAAGACTCCACCATGCGACCTGTTTTCAATGTTACCTTTATGAGCTCCATATTGTTCTTAGGTGCCTTTGGCTTTATCAATTGGGTAAACAACACTGCAGCACATCAGGAAAACAGGAAAAACACATCGTTCCCCGCAATCATGACATACGCCATCCCAAGTATCTGGCTCATTACACTCTTCTTTAGCCTGTTCTTGGAAATCCAGTATTATTGGGATACGTTATACTATGGTTCTGAAATTGCGATAACCGACGAATACGAATACTTCAAGTACAATTCCGATATTCGTAGTACAGGCAATATATGGTTGCTCAACTATTCCCTTCTGTTTATCGCTGCGTTGAATTTGGTGAATATCAAAAAACCACAAAACCGGGTTTTAGGCATTGTTTCGCTTACCGCCGGTCTATTCGCCCTATTTGTATTTCTTACCATGGGATTGTATGAACTGAGCGAATTAAGGGAAAGTTACATTGACAAAACCCTTTCAGAATATTATAACACAGGGATCTTCAATATCGTCATTCGCTATATAACCTTTGCGTTTGTGGCCCTTTTATTGGTTAGCCTCTATAAATTGATACGGCAAGCTTTCATGAAAATAAATTTCAACATACCCTTCGAGATCATCCTTCATATAATCATTCTTTGGGTTGCGAGTAGCGAATTGATCCACTGGATGCATATGGTTGGATCACATCAAAGTTACAAACTCGGCCTGAGTATATTGTGGGGCATCTATGCCTTGGTCCTGGTTGTTCTGGGAATCTGGCAAAACAAGAAATTCTTACGCCTCGTAGCCATGATTCTATTCGGGCTTACCTTGATTAAATTATTCTTCTATGATATCGCATCGCTCAACACCATATCAAAAACGATTGTTTTTGTTTCTTTAGGGGTATTGTTGTTGATCATTTCATTCCTTTACAATAAGTATAAAAATAGAATATCAGATGATGAAACGAACTAAGACCAGTCTATTGGTCAGTCTTCTTTTTAGTGCGGTTGCCCTTGCCCAAATCGGGGATTATAATACCAAAAGGGAAATCATGGGTATTACGGACCAATGGCATTCCTTCGAATTACCACCTTCGGTTTTCACCAAGGTATCGGACAACCTAGCGGATATCCGCATTTATGGCATCACCCCAAAAGACACCATTGAGGCCCCTTATCTCTTACGAATCGAAAGGGAGAAGCACATACAAAAGGAAATTGACTTTGAATTGATCAACACCACAAACAAACAACAAGACCATTACTATACTTTTGAGGTACCCACCAAAGAAACCTTGAATGGGATTTTATTGAATTTCAAAAATGAAAATTTCGATTGGAAAGTGATACTGGAAGGCAGTCAGGAGCAATCCAACTGGTTTACGATTCTAAAGGATGCCCGAATACTAGCCATAAAAAATGAGCAGACCGATTACCGCTTCACCCAGTTGAATTTCCCCAATGCAAAGTATCGCTATTATCGCATAGCATTCCATAGCGGGCTGACACCAAGATTTAAAGGGGCGAACATTTATTTAGATGATCGTATTGAAGCCAAATACAACACCATCCATATAGACAACCTCGAGAGCTCCCAGGATAAGGACAAAAAGCAAACCATACTCCAAATCGTATTGGACCAACGTGCGCCCATTAGTTTCCTTAGTCTCGATATTGCCAATGACTTTGATTACTATCGGTCGTTTCAACTTCAATATGCCCATGACAGTGTCGCTACGGAAAAAGGATGGAAATACAATTACCGCACCCTTACACGGGGTACATTAAACTCCGTCGAAAAGAATGAATTCACATTCAATTCCGTATTGGCGAAAAGATTAAGGGTAATCATTGAAGACCATGACAACCAACCGTTGAACATCAAAAATGCGACTGCAAAAGGTTATGTTCATCAAATAATAGCCCGATTTACGGGTAAGGCGGAGTATTTTTTGGTCTATGGAAACGAAAATGCCCATCTTCCAAATTACGATATAGTGCATACTTCCAAGAATATCCCCAGTTCCCTAACCCAAGTTAGTTTAGGGGAGGCCATACCGATTCCCAAAAAACAAGAAGACAAAATCGCTCCTTTGTTTGAAAATAAATTTTGGCTTTGGACCGTAATGGGTGTGACCATTTTGGTATTAGGCGGCTTCACCCTTAAAATGATGACAAAAAAGTAACCTCGTTTATTGCGAAGGAAAACCCTAAATTTGTCGTGTCACAAAAGATACGGCCAAATGTCAGCACCCAAACAAACCCGAATCAATAAATATTTAAGTGAAGTTGGTTATTGCTCGCGAAGAGCCGCAGACAAACTCATTGACCAAGGCAGGGTCACCATCAACGGTAAAGTTCCTGAAATGGGCACAAAAATCATTCCCAGCGATGAAGTTCGTGTTGATGGAAAACTGATTTCAGACCCTAAGGAAAAACCCGTCTACCTTGCATTCAACAAGCCAATAGGCATTGTTTGCACGACGGATACAAGGGTTGAAAAAGACAATATCGTGGATTTTATCAACTACCCAACGCGGATCTTTCCGATTGGCCGGTTGGACAAACCGAGTGAGGGACTCATATTCATGACCAATGATGGCGATATCGTAAATAAGATCCTCCGCGCCCGTAACCATCATGAAAAAGAGTATTTGGTGACTGTAAACAAACCCATAACCCCTGTGTTTCTGGAAAAAATGCGTACCGGTGTTCCCATTTTGGATACGGTTACACGGGAATGTGAAGTGGAAAGTCTTGGCAAGTACCAATTTAAGATCATCCTGACCCAAGGCCTCAATAGACAAATACGTCGAATGTGCGAATATTTGGGCTACAATGTCAAAAAATTAAAACGCATTCGTATCATGAATGTAAAGTTGGATATCCCTGTTGGTACATGGAGGGATCTGACAAATGAGGAATTATCCGAAATCAACAGCTTGGTCGCATCCTCTTCGAAAACCCATGACGATCTTTCCTGACCCCGCCCAATACAAGGAGGTATACTTCCCTATACTAAGGGACAAAATAAAACATTCCTCTCTTTATAAATCAAATTATACGACCAAGAACTTTCAGTTTAAAGGATTCGCTGTATTACTCCCTAATTTTGTTTTGCCTTCGCACTGTATTCATTTTTAACGCTTTGCCCATGGACCCTAATCAAAATCGGTACTTTGACATGATATACCCAACATACAAAGGAATGGTTACTTTACCTGTTGGAGCTCATTTTACAGGGCATTCAAAAAAATCGTCAGTGATGTATTCCAAATAGATAGAAGCATCCTGACAGAAATCATTTTCAATACACGAAATAATGGCAATCTTTATAAACCTATCAAACGACGCATCAAAATCAACACCCCCATACGTTATGGGGTTAAACCATTTTTTTAACAACTTATGTTCTTAATTATCACTAACTTGTATACACCCAAAAGCGCTGTCCAATTTAAAACAACCCATCATGAAGAATAAACGATTATTTAGGTCTCGAAAGGCATTCAACACCATATTACTTTGTTTCTTTCTTATTGGCTTGTTAGGCATGCCCAAAGCTTCGGCATTTGCTCAGGAAGTGCCAGAGCAAGAAATGAACTACAAGCAATTTAAAGGAAAGATAATGGATGCCGAATCCAAAAAACCTTTGGTATTCGCCACGCTTACCGTCGAAGGCACGAATATCAGTACCATTTCAAATACAGAGGGTGAATTTGCCTTAAAAGTACCCACATCCATGAAAGAAGGTAAGGTTACGGTTGCTTTTTTAGGTTATAAAAACAAATCGATTCCCCTTTCCCAATTCAAGGAAGACAACAACAAGATTTATATGGATGTTTTTGTGGAGGCCTTGGGCGAGGTCAGTCTTAGTGTCCCCAAGAATGCTGAGGAATTGGTACGGGAAACCTTAAAAAGAAGAGGGGAGAATTATTTTGATGACCCCACCCTAATGACAGCCTTTTATCGGGAAACCATAAAAAGAAGAAAGAAAAACGTTTCCCTTTCGGAAGCCGTTGTAAATATTTATAAAACCCCATACAACTCAAACAAGAAAGACGGGGTTAAGCTCTATAAAGCCCGTAAAAGCACGGATTACAGTAAACTTGATACCGTGGCCCTTAAATTACAGGGCGGACCGTACAACGCACTTTATGTGGATATCATGAAGTACCCCGAGTATATTTTTCATGAGAAATCCCTGAGTAAATATAATTTTAGTTTCGAACAATCAACCCGTGTTGACAATCGGCAGATTTATGTGATCGATTTTAAGCAAAAACCAAATATTGAGGAACAATTATATTCGGGTAAACTGTATATCGATGCGGAACGCAAAATCTTGACCAGTGCCATTTATTCCTTGAATATTACCGATAAATATGAGGCCGCTAAATTATTTGTCCGTAAAAAACCCGCCAATGCCAAGGTCTGGCCCAACAAGGTCGCCTATCGCGTAGACTATCGTGAAAAAGATGGCAAATGGTATTACGGTTACAGTAATGTGCTTTTGGAATTCAAAATCGATTGGGACAAAAAACTTTTCAATTCGGTCTATAGCCTATCCTGTGAAATGGCTGTCACCGATTGGGAAAAGAACCTAACCAACGAAATGCCCAGGGCAAGGGACAGGATCAAGACATCGATTATTTTGGGGGATGAGGCTGTCGGGTTTGCCGATCCCGATTTCTGGGGAGAGTACAACATAATAGAACCTGAAAAATCAATCGAGTCTGCCATAAAGAAAATACAACGACAACTTAAAAAATCGAAGTCGGGCGATGGTAGTCCCGCTCCTTAGATAAATATATAACTGCAAACGAAAAAACGTCCTGAAGGCTTTCAGGACGTTTTTTTATATAGAATTATGTGTAACCAACCTTAGTTGGCCACTTCACTGATGAACTTCAATCGATATAAACGAAGATCTTCTTCCTCATACTCACCATCAAACTCTTGCATGGCCTCCTCAAGATCATCGGTTTCGGCCTCCAAGAAATAATCATGGATCTCTTCCTGTTGGTCCTCATCCAAGACATCATCGATATAATAACCAATATTCAATTTTGTACCGCTATATACGATCTGTTCCATTTCCTTGATCAGTTCAGGAATCTCAAGACCTTTGGCCGAAGCAATATCCTCCAAGCCTAATTTCCGGTCCACATTTTGAATTATGTATAGTTTCAATCCTGAGTTTGCCCCCGTACTTTTCACGACCAAATCATCGGGTCGTAAAATATCATTTTCATCAACATACGTTTTGATCGCATCGACAAAAGGTTTACCGTATTTTTTGGCCTTACCTTCCCCTACTCCATAGATATTCAGCATCTCCTCCATGGAAATCGGGTATTTCAGTGCCATATCCTGTAATGAAGGATCTTGGAAAACCACAAATGGAGGCACACTCAATTTATCTGCCTGCTTTTTTCTAAGGGATTTTAAGATTTTCAAAAGTTTCTCATCGGCCACCCCTCCTTTTGAGGCACTTACGATGGCTTCGTCCCTTTCCTTGCTATATTCATGGTCTTTGGTCATCATAAACGATGTAGGCTTGACCAAAAATTTCTTTCCTTTATCCGTTAAATGGAGGATACCGTATAATTCAATTTCCTTTTTCAGAAGTCCGGCCACCAACGTCTGACGAATCAATGCCATCCAATGGTTCTCACTTTGATCCGCCCCTATCCCAAACACTGACTTTTCATTGGCCTTATGGGATGAAACCAAAGCGTTTACTTGCCCTGTAATCGTTTTTACAACTTCCTTTGACTTGAATTTTTCACTGGTTTCCTCTACGGTGCGTAACAATTTAAGCACGTCATCCTTCGCTTCCTGTTTTTCTTTTGGGTTACGGGCATTGTCATCCATATCGGCCCCATCCCCATTGACCTCATCGAATTCTTCCCCGAAATAATGAAGCATGAATTTTCTACGGGACATAGAGGTTTCCGAATAGGCGACGACCTCTTGCAACAAGGCGTTCCCTATCTCCTGTTCGGCGACAGGTTTACCGGACATGAATTTTTCCAATTTCTCGATATCCTTATAGGAATAGAACGCCAAACAATGGCCTTCGCCCCCATCCCTTCCGGCACGACCGGTTTCCTGATAGTAACTTTCAATACTTTTCGGAATATCATGGTGGATAACGAAACGAACATCCGGTTTATCTATACCCATACCGAATGCAATGGTAGCCACCACAACATCAACATCCTCCATAAGGAACATATCCTGGTACTTTGATCGGGTCTTGGCATCAAAACCAGCATGGTAGGGAACGGCACTAACACCATTAACCTGTAAAACCTGCGCCAATTCCTCAACCCGTTTTCTACTCAAACAATAAATAATACCCGACTTACCGGCATTTTGTTTTACATATCGGATTATATCCGCATCGACATTTGCCGTTTTAGGGCGTACCTCATAAAACAAATTGGGTCTATTGAACGAAGCCTTAAATACCTTGGCATCGTTAATTCCCAAATTCTTTATTATATCTTCCTGGACTTTGGGTGTTGCTGTAGCCGTTAGGCCAATGATTGGAATATTGTCACCAAGCCTACTTACGATAGTTCTCAAATTCCTGTATTCAGGTCTAAAATCATGACCCCATTCCGAAATACAATGTGCCTCGTCAACGGCAACAAAGGAAACCTTTACAGACCTTAGGAAATCTATGTATTCCTCTTTGGTCAATGATTCCGGAGCAACATACAACAACTTCGTCACCCCTGATAAAATATCGTTTTTTACCTGCTTGACCTCGGTCTTGTTCAATGAAGAGTTCAACACATGTGCTATACCATAATCATCGGAAATACCCCTTATGGCATCTACCTGATTTTTCATCAAGGCTATCAATGGGGATACGATAATCGCGGTACCCTCCTGCATTAAGGCCGGCAGTTGGTAACATAAAGATTTGCCACCACCGGTCGGCATAATTACAAAAGTATTATTTCCTTCAACAATATTATTGATTACCTGTTCCTGCAGTCCCTTGAACTGGGAAAACCCAAAATACTTTTTTAACGAGGCGTGTATATCATATTCATTCTGCCCCATTGCTTCTTTCACCATCTAATTTCTTAATTCAATGGCCTAGGGCCATCTACCAAATTTATATTTGAAGTTAAGGCGTTTTGTTTTACGAAACAAATCCTTCCTTAACATCGTTTAAAACTTAACTGTTTTATAAAATTAAGTTTATGTAATTTTGTAAACTTAAATATAAGACATTCTTTTAGGATAACAATCCTTAACTTCAAATATACCTTGAACAATTCCGAAACCATAATCAAAATTGCCAAAAAGACCATTGAAACCGAAAGCACGGCCATTGGCAATTTGGCGCACCTATTAGATGGGGATTTCACCCTAACGGTCAACAGTATTTTAAACTCCAAAGGCAGGGTGGTAATCTCCGGCATAGGCAAAAGTGCCATCATTGCCACCAAAATCGTGGCCACCTTGAACTCCACCGGAACACCTGCGATTTTTATGCATGCCGCGGATGCCATACATGGTGATTTAGGGACCGTACAGGATAATGACATTGTCATTTG
The DNA here is from genome assembly GCF_003148665.1 of Maribacter polysiphoniae. Classification (GTDB taxonomy): domain Bacteria; phylum Bacteroidota; class Bacteroidia; order Flavobacteriales; family Flavobacteriaceae; genus Maribacter_A; species Maribacter_A polysiphoniae. Next base: position 183,316 of record NZ_QGGQ01000002.1, read on the forward strand.
CATCTCGAAAAGCGGTAACACCCCAGAAATCAAAATGCTCGTACCCTTGATCAAACGGGGTAAAAATCTTTTGATAGGGATGACAGGCAATACAGAATCTTTCTTGGCACAACATGCCGATCACATACTGAACACCTATGTTGAAAAAGAAGCCTGCCCCAATAACCTAGCACCAACCACCAGCACAACGGCACAATTGGTCATGGGGGATGCCCTTGCCATTTGCCTGTTGGAACTTAAAGGGTTCAGTAGCAAGGATTTCGCGAAATACCATCCAGGGGGCTCCTTGGGCAAACGATTGTACCTTACTGTCAATGATATTGTCCAAACCAATATGAAGCCCCAGGTCGATGTGGCTACCGATGTTCGGCAGGTCATCGTTGAAATATCTGAAAAAATGTTGGGGGTCACTGCAGTAATAAATGACGGAAAACTTGTAGGTGTTGTCACTGATGGGGATATTCGCAGAATGTTGAACAAATATGAAAATATCAACGGACTCAAAGCCGAGGATATCATGAGTGCCAATCCGAAAACCATTGAGACGGACAAACTTGCCATTACAGCGCTTGAACGTATGCAAGAAAACGAAATCTCGCAATTATTGGCCGTAAAGAATGGAGCCTATAAAGGCATAGTACATTTACATAACTTAATAAACGAGGGCATAATATAATGGCGAAAACCGAGAGAAAAAGTCCGGACGAAATGTCTTTTCTTGACCATCTTGAAGAATTGAGATGGCATTTGATCCGAAGTATTCTTGCAATTGTCCTTATAGGGGTCGTGGCATTTGTAATGAGTCGTTTCATTTTTGACAACATCATCTTTGCACCGACAAGAATGGATTTTCCCACATATCGTTTCTTTTGCGATATAGCGACATTCTTTGGCATAGAATCTGCCTTTTGTGCCGAAAAATTACCTTTTACGATACAGAGTAGACTGATGGGCGGGCAGTTCTCCGCCGATATTTGGACTGCCATTTGGGCCGGTTTTATCATAGGCTTCCCTTATGTCCTTTATGAAGTATGGAAGTTCATTAGCCCCGGGTTGTATGAGAAAGAGCGCAAAAACTCAAGAGGATTCATTTTCATTGCGTCTTTACTTTTCTTTATGGGTGTGCTTTTTGGGTATTATGTTGTGGCTCCCTTATCCATTAACTTTTTAGGAACCTATCAGGTTAGTGATATTGTACTGAACGAATTTGACATAGGATCCTATATCGCTACATTGAGGACATCGGTTATCGCATGTGGAATTATATTTGAATTACCCATAATCATTTACTTTCTGACCAAAACAGGTTTGGTAACCCCCGAAATCCTGAGAAAGTATCGAAAAATTGCCTTGGTAATCGTTCTAATCATATCTGCGGTAATCACCCCCCCTGATGTGACCAGTCAGATTATTGTGGCCGTACCCGTACTTATATTGTATCAGGTCAGTATCCATATTTCCAAAATGGTATTGAGGTCAGAGGCGAAAAAAGAGGCCAAATTGGCTGCCAAGAAAAATAAAAAAGGTTAAAAAACCGTGAATAAGAAACCATCACCCAGTATTTAGATTTAGATTTGGGGGATATTTATTTGAATTTATCCGAATCCGCTTATGAAGCTTAGAGCAGATAATATTATGAAGGCCTACAGGGGGCGCCAGGTGGTAAAAGGGATTTCCTTGGAAGTCAACCAAGGGGAAATCGTTGGACTTTTAGGACCTAATGGCGCGGGAAAAACCACGTCTTTCTACATGATTGTCGGCCTTATAAAACCAAATACGGGCAAGATTTACCTGGATGACATGGAAATCACCAATTTCCCTATGTACAAACGTGCCCAAAATGGTATTGGATATTTGGCCCAAGAGGCTTCCGTGTTTCGAAAATTAAGTATTGAAAAGAATATCCTAAGCGTGCTACAGCTGACCGATCTCAGCAAAAAAGAGCAACTTATGAAAATGGAATCGCTCATTGAGGAATTCGGCCTTGGCCATATTCGGAAAAACAGGGGCGATTTACTTTCAGGGGGAGAACGTCGTAGAACCGAAATCGCTCGGGCCTTGGCCACCGACCCAAAATTCATTCTTTTGGATGAACCCTTTGCGGGGGTTGACCCCGTAGCCGTGGAGGATATACAGCGTATCGTGGCCCATTTAAAGGATAAGAACATTGGTATCCTCATCACTGACCATAATGTTCAGGAAACCTTGGCCATTACCGAACGTTCCTATTTAATGTTCGAGGGGGGAATCTTAAAATCCGGTGTACCGGAAGACCTCGCAGCTGACGAAATGGTCCGTAAGGTATACTTGGGGCAAAATTTTGAACTACGTAAAAAGAAGCTCGATTTTTAAGGCAACTAAGCCTTTTTGGATACATTCCCGACAGCAGAGCTCAAAATATAAAAGACAATAATCGCAGGTATGGCCAAATACTTCATGGTCAGTAAGAGTACCAAACTCACGATAAGGAAAATATAACGTTGCGAATTATCCTTAAAATTCCAATTCTTGAACTTTAAGGCAAACAGTTCTATTTTCGAATTCAGCAAATACGCACTTAAAATCGTCATCCCGATCAAAAACCATTGATTAAGGATAATACCGTTCAATATATCATTGTTCTGGTACAACAGGATCAAGGGCAAGGACAGGATAAGCAAGGCATTGGCCGGTGTGGGCAAACCGATAAAGGAACTGGTTTGGTTTTCATCAATATTGAATTTCGCCAAGCGATATGCCGATGCCAAAGTGATCACAAAGCCCAAAAAGGGCAAAGGGGCTACTTTAAGTCCAACCCAAAAAGTATCATGTGCCGCCTGGGAAGACAAGCTCACATTCCATCCACCATTCATAGACATGGCCAATAACTGGAACATGACAATACCGGGTACAAGTCCACTGGTAATCACATCGGCCAGAGAATCCAACTGCAGTCCCAATTCACTTTTTACATTTAAGATCCGGGCTGCCATTCCATCAAAAAAATCAAAAATAATCCCCAGGAAAACAAAAAATGCAGCAAGCTCCAACTGGTTCAATACGGCAAATACTGTAGCCACAGAGCCGCAGAAGACATTCATTAAGGTGATCAGATTGGGAATATGACGTTTCATGACTACTTGTTTATGTAAAAATAAGACATTTATAGGAATACTATTTTCATTTTCCCATCCCTAATGGTATGTCCTTACCCAAAAACCAACTTGCTTCCCTACCCACCATCCCCATCAACAAACTTTAAATCCATTATCGATAACAACCCCATACAAATCCTATTGCATAAAATGAGGATGGCCAAAATCAAAGTAAACCTTACCTTTGGCAAAACCTAATCATCAAGAAGCCTTAAGATAAAACTACCTTCTAAACAATTTATTCAGATATTTGCCATTGAAAATTTCTATCGAAACATTATGCCATTAAAAAGGTTGATCACATTCCTTTTATTTTTCATTACACTTACGGGATATTCCCAGGTTCCGGAATTATCCCCATTGTCAAAAATCAGTGTGTTGACCTGTGGGCCTGGCGACCAACTCTATTCCACTTTCGGACACAGTGCTTTTCGCGTAAAAGACCCTGCCATTGGTATAGATGTCGTCTATAATTATGGAGTGTTCGATTTTTATTCGGACAACTTTTATGTGAAATTCGCCCAAGGAAAACTGGACTATATGCTGGCCCGACAGCAATACCCCAATTTTATCCGCGAATATGAATATGATAGACGCTGGGTAAAGGAACAGGTCTTGCAATTATCCCAAACCGAGAGAAACAAGCTGTTCCAGTTTTTAGAGCACAATTACCTTCCCGAAAACAGAGGTTACCCCTATGATTTCTTTTATAACAACTGTGCCACCAAGATTTGGGATGTTCTCGATTCGGTTTACGGTAATAAATTGGTTTTCGATAAAAATTATCTTGAAAACCAATATACCCATCGCGAGCTTATACGGCAAAATATGCCGGTTAATTCATGGTCTTCCTTCGGTATAGACCTTGCCCTTGGAGCCGTCATTGACGATTTGGCAACACCAAAAGAACACATGTTCCTGCCCGAATATATAATGCAGCAATTGAACTTCGCTAAATTGGACAGCCAACCTTTAGCTCCCAAGGAGGCTTTCCTATACCAACCCAAAATCACGGAACACCAAAGTAATTTTTTACTTACCCCGCTGTTTTGGTCCTTAATGTTGATGGTTTTGGTTTTTAGTATAACCTATAAGGACCACAAGAACAACAAACGGACCAAGGGAATGGATTTCGCCCTTTTCCTAACAACAGGGCTCGCCGGGATACTTATTTTCTTTCTATGGTTTATCACGGACCATACGGCTACCGCCAATAATTTCAATATCCTTTGGGCGTTTCCATTCAATTTGGTCCTTGCCTTTTTGGTAGGGCGTAAAAAAGCACTTCCGGCCTGGACCGTCAAATACATGCTATTTTTAATCTTGATGCTATTCGTGGTTATCCTACTATGGATAATGAAGGTTCAAATATTTTCCCCGGTGCTTATCCCCATCTTATTGGCGTTGGGTTCTCGGTATTTCTTTTTATATTCCCATAATCACAAACAAAACACCCATTCCTAAATATGAACCTACTTTCTGTTGAAAACATAGCGAAGTCCTATGGTGAACTTGTCCTTTTTGAAGATCTTTCCTTTGGGGTCAATAAGGATCAGAAGATTGCCTTGATCGCCAAAAATGGCGATGGAAAAACTTCAATACTCAACATTCTTTCAGGAAAGGACGTTCCCGATGCCGGACTGGTCAATTATCGAAAAGGTGTACGGGTGTCATTCCTGGAACAGGAACCCGACCTCAATCCCGACCTAACCATTGAGGAGACTATTTTTGCCTCTGACAATGAAATACTCAGGATAATCCTGGCCTACGAAAAAGCATTGGAAAACCCTGAAGACGAAGAAGCTTACCAAAAAGCCTTTGAAGGGATGGACCGTCATGATGCCTGGGATTTCGAGACCCAATACAAGCAGATTCTCTTCAAACTGAAATTGGAGGACATCCACGCCAAAGTGGGGCTTCTATCGGGTGGACAGAAAAAGCGATTGGCCTTGGCCAATGCCCTCATCAATAGACCAGACTTATTGATCTTGGATGAACCTACCAACCATTTGGACTTGGAAATGATCGAATGGCTCGAACAATATTTTTCAAAGGAAAACATAACCTTGTTCATGGTTACCCACGACCGTTATTTCCTGGAGCGGGTCTGTAATGAAATCATTGAATTGGACGGTGGCAAATTATACCCCTATAAAGGCAATTATTCCTATTATCTGGAAAAAAAGGAAGCGCGTTTGGAACAGGAGGCCGTTGAACAACATAAATCCAAGTTACTCTTCAAAAAGGAATTGACATGGATGAGGAGACAACCCAAGGCCAGGACGACCAAATCAAAATCAAGGATCGATGACTTTAAGGATATTAAAGAAAAAGCGCACCAACGCCGTATAGAGCATGAGGTGCAACTCGAATTAAACATGGAACGCATAGGGAGTAAGATCCTTGAGCTCCATAAACTATCCAAAGCCTATCCGGGAAAACCCATCCTCGACCAATTCGATTATACCTTTACCAAAGGTGAACGTATTGGTATCATTGGAAAAAACGGCACGGGAAAATCAACCTTTCTGAATATTTTATCCGGTTTGGACCAACCTGACTCTGGCAAGGTAGTCATTGGTGAGACCATCAAAATAGGATATTATACCCAAAAAGGCATTACGATCAAACAAGGCCAAAAGGTCATCGACGTCATCCGGGAATTCGGGGATTTTATCCCCCTAAAAAAAGGCAAACAAATTTCCGCACAACAGCTGCTTGAGCGCTTTTTATTCGATAGGAAAAAACAATACGATTTTGTCGAAAAGTTAAGTGGGGGTGAACGCAAACGTCTATACCTATGTACCGTACTGATCCAAAATCCGAATTTCCTGATTTTGGATGAACCTACCAATGACCTTGATATCATGACTTTGAATGTTCTGGAGAGTTTTCTGTTGGATTTCCCGGGATGCCTCATGGTCGTATCGCATGACCGTTATTTTATGGACAAGATCGTAGACCACCTCTTTGTTTTTAGGGGAGATGCCGTTATTGAGGATTTTCCCGGCAATTATTCCGATTATAGGGCCTATGAGGACAGTCAGTTGGTAGAAATCCGGTCTGAAAAGAACAAGACCAATGAAAACAATTCTACAAAAAACTCCTGGAAAGAGGAAAGCACCGTAACAAAACTCACTTATATAGAGCAAAAGGAATACAAGTCACTGGAAAAGGACATACAACGATTGGAGAAAAAGAAAAAGGACATACAAAACAAATTCACCGAAAGTGATCTTTCCGGCGAGAAGATCGATGCGCTTTCCATAGAATTAAAGGAAATCTCAGAAGCCATTGAAACAAAAACCGAGCGATGGTTTGAGCTTTCGGCCATGATGGAAGGAAATTAACAAACACCCTTTTGTCCCATGTTATACCGCTTTATCGCTTACCTAAGATTCATCCTAAGTTCAACCAACCAGCATGGGGTACATTCCCCTTTTATGTATGCATATGTCACAAAATGCCTGTACCAAAGATCAAAATTCAAGGGAGGAAAAAACATAAAATCCTTGTTCAAGAGCATCGTATATTTTAAGGCTAGGAATATTTTTATCCCCTCTAACGAGGATGCTTTGATCGATCGGATAAAAGAAGCATTCCCAAATATTGAAACCAACCAGCAACCGGCAGACATTATTTATTTGCATACCCCCAACAAGGTATTGTTTGCCAATATCCTAAAAGAAGGCACCTATCATAATGACAGTATGGTTTGGATCGACAAGATACATTACAACAAAGAAAACACATGCCTTTGGGAGGCATTGAAGAACCATGCCAAGGTGACCGTTTCGGTTGATCTATTTTATTGCGGGGCCTTATTTTTTAGGAGGGAACAGGCGAAAGAACATTTTAAAATTAGAATATAAACCCGTAACTTTATACAGAAGGAATTCTGCGATACCAAGCTTCGCTATTTCCTTTAAAATAAGCATTCCCACAAAAGGGAAAATCAAAGTATAAAATTATGGAATATCCCATTTATTCGGTTCTAGGTGTACTTGTCGTCATATATCTGTTTTTTTTGATTGTCAACAGGAATAAATCCAAAGAAAGAAAATCGAAAAAATTCATGGATGGGTATCACCATGAGGACAAAAAAGAGAAAGAAAATCGAACCTAGGAACAACAACAATACATGAAGATTTATACTAAAACCGGAGACAAAGGCACGACTGCCCTTTTTGGCGGCACCCGAGTTTCAAAAAAGCATATCAGAATCGACAGTTATGGTACCATTGATGAATTGAATGCGTGGGTAGGCCTTATCCGCGACCAGGAAATGGACACCTACACCAAGAGTTTACTCACCCTGATCCAACAGAAACTTTTCACCGTCGGTGCCATTTTAGCCACAGACCCTGAAAAAGCCATCCTTAAAAACGGCAAAGAACGATTGAACATCCCCAAAATAGATGCTTCTGACATTGAATTGCTGGAAAACGAGATGGATATCATGAATGAATCCTTACCGCCAATGACGCATTTCATACTCCCTGGGGGACACACAACCGTGTCATACTGTCATATTGCCCGTACAGTTTGTCGTAGGGCCGAGCGTATGGCCACGGAACTGTTCGAAAAAGAGCCGTTTGATGAAAATGTCATGTCATACATAAATCGACTTTCGGACTTCCTTTTTGTCTTGGCACGGAAATTGTCCAATGACCTAAAGGCGGATGAAATCAAATGGATTCCCGAAAAAAAAGGCTAATAAATCCCGATTTTCTTCGTTATCAAACTATTATAGCTAAATAATTGCAAAATAACTTGGCTATTTCAGGATAAAAATTACTTTTGCAAAAATTTAAAATTAAACTACTAAAATGTATTGGACTTTAGAACTAGCATCCTATTTAAGTGATGCACCTTGGCCGGCGACCAAAGATGAGCTTATCGATTATTCGATTCGGACTGGAGCACCTTTGGAGGTTGTAGAAAATTTACAGTCTATGGAAGAAGAAGGTGGTGAAATATACGAGTCCATCGAAGAAATTTGGCCAGACTATCCCACAGAGGAAGATTACCTCTGGAACGAGGATGAATATTAAATAAAATCAAACACGTAAAAAAAGTCTCTTCGGAGGCTTTTTTTTTATGATTTTATTATAATTACTGTCCAGATAAAAAGAAAGAAATTAGCATTCAAAATGTTACCTTCGCAATTAAATAAAACACCTTGGGCTTTTTCTCGGTAAATTTGGCAGTATCTCAGGTATTCCTTTTGATCTATCAAAAACTGGAACACCTTTTGCTTTATCCTTGAAATATTCTTTTAGAAAGGTTTTTAATATAATAGAGCGTTTAAAAAATTGAAAGAAATCGATTTCCGCAACTTTCAATAATATAATAGTAAGAAATTATGAGTTTTATAAATTCAGTGCTGAAGGCATTTGTAGGGGACAAATCAAAGAAAGATGTTAAAGAACTACAACCCATACTTAAGCAGATAAAATCATTTGAATCAATCTTGGAAGGTTTGAGTATTGATGAACTCAGGGCCAAAACTGCTGAGTTCAAAGCAAGAATCAAGGCCGATCGCAAAGAATTGGACGATAAGATCGCCGAGTTGACCGAGCAGGTTCACAGCTCTACCGATATTGACAAGAACGAGGATATTTACGGAGAAATTGACAAGCTCCAGGAAGAGGCTTATAAAATTTCCGAAAAAACCTTGAACGATATTCTGCCAGAGGCATTTGCCGTAGTCAAGGAAACAGCCAAGAGATTTGTGGCCAATGAAACCCTTGAGGTTACCGCAACGGAGTTTGATAGAAAATTATCGGGAAGTAAGGATTATGTATCCTTGGATGGTGACAAGGCTATCTGGAAAAACTCATGGGATGCTGCTGGAAAAGCAGTTACATGGGATATGGTACATTACGATGTACAGCTTATTGGTGGTATCGCCCTTCACCAAGGTAAGATTGCGGAAATGCAAACAGGTGAAGGTAAGACCTTGGTCGCTACCCTACCTATGTATTTAAATGCACTTTCTGGACATGGCGCGCATTTGGTAACCGTAAACGATTACTTGGCAAAAAGGGATAGTGCCTGGATGGCCCCTATATTTGAATTCCACGGACTTTCCGTTGATTGTATAGATCATCACAAACCCAACTCCGAAGGACGTAGGGCGGCTTATAACGCTGACATTACCTATGGTACCAATAACGAATTTGGTTTTGATTACCTAAGGGACAATATGGCGCATACACCTGCAGACTTGGTGCAAAGACCACACAATTATGCGATTGTCGATGAGGTCGATTCTGTCTTGGTCGATGATGCACGTACCCCGCTGATCATCTCAGGACCTGTTCCTGAAGGGGATCGCCATGAATTCAACGAGCTCAAACCAAAGGTCAATGATATTGTCCAAAAGCAAAGGCAACATTTGACCGGCGTATTGGCTGAGGCAAAAAAAGCAATTGCTGCCGGTGACACCAAGGAAGGTGGGTTCCTCTTACTAAGGGTCTTTAGGGGATTACCTAAAAATAAGGCCTTGATCAAATACTTGAGTGAAGAAGGTATCAAGCAATTGTTGCAGAAAACCGAGAACTACTACATGCAGGATAACAATAGGGAAATGCCAAAGGTTGACGAAGACCTCCTATTTGTTATCGATGAGAAGAACAATCAAATTGAATTGACCGATAAGGGTGTCGATTATATCTCTGGGGAACAGAATAGGGATTTCTTCGTTATGCCTGATATTGGTGGTGAAATAGCGAAAATCGAAAGTCAGAACCTCGATATTGAAAAAGAAGCCGAGCTAAAAGAAGAGCTCTTTAAGGACTTTACGATAAAGAGTGAACGAATACATACCATGAGCCAATTGTTAAAGGCATATACCCTTTTTGAAAAAGATGTGGAATATGTGGTCATGGACAATAAGGTTTTGATCGTTGATGAGCAAACCGGTCGTATTATGGATGGGCGTCGTTATTCTGATGGTTTACACCAAGCCATTGAGGCGAAGGAAAATGTGAAGATCGAAGCACTGACGCAGACCTTCGCTACAGTTACCCTCCAGAATTATTTCAGGATGTACAAAAAGCTGTCAGGGATGACAGGTACTGCCGTTACGGAAGCTGGGGAATTTTGGGAAATTTACAAGTTGGATGTGATGGAGATCCCAACAAACCGTCCAATTGCCAGGGATGACCGAAACGACTTGATCTATAAGACCAAACGCGAAAAGTACAATGCCATTATTGAAGAGGTGACTAAGTTATCACAATCAGGAAGGCCTGTATTGATCGGTACGACCTCGGTTGAAATTTCAGAATTACTGTCCCGAATGTTGAACATTCGAAAAGTACCCCATAATGTTTTGAATGCGAAACTGCACAAAAAAGAAGCCGATGTGGTTGCAGAGGCCGGTAATCCAGGGGTGGTTACCATAGCAACCAACATGGCAGGTCGTGGTACGGACATTAAGCTGACCGAAGAAGTGAAAAAAGCGGGTGGTTTGGCCATTATTGGTACAGAACGCCACGATTCGAGACGTGTAGACAGACAGTTAAGAGGTCGGGCAGGACGACAAGGTGATCCAGGAAGCTCCCAATTCTATGTCTCTTTGGAGGATAACCTAATGCGTTTGTTCGGTTCTGACCGGGTAGCGAAGATGATGGACAAGATGGGCTTGGAAGACGGAGAGGTCATACAACATTCCATGATGACAAAATCAATTGAACGGGCCCAGAAAAAAGTAGAGGAAAACAACTTTGGGGTTCGTAAACGATTGTTGGAGTATGATGATGTCATGAACGCACAGCGTGAGGTTGTATACAAAAGAAGACGACATGCCCTACAGGGTGAGCGACTTAAGGTCGATATTGCCAATATGATCTATGATACCTGTGAGGTCATTGCCGAGACCAATAAGGTGGCCATGGATTACAAACATTTCGAATTCGAATTGATTAAATTCTTCTCGATAACCTCACCCATAAGTGAGGCCGATTTCGGAAAAATGACCGTGCCCGAACTGGCAAATTCCATTTATAAATCCGCCTACGAGTTTTATCAAGGTAAGATGGAACGCAATGCAGCAACCGCATTCCCTGTCATTAAGAAGGTTTACGAGGACAATTCAAACAAGTTCGAACGTATTGTGGTGCCATTTACTGATGGGATCAAGAGTTTGAATGTGGTTACCAACCTGAAGGAAGCGTACGAAAGTGATGGTAAACAATTGGTAACTGATTTTGAAAAGAACATTACACTTGCCATAATAGATGACGCTTGGAAAACCCATTTACGCAAAATGGATGAACTGAAGCAATCAGTACAATTGGCTGTCCATGAACAAAAAGATCCTTTGTTGATCTACAAGTTCGAGGCCTTTGAACTTTTCAAAAGTATGATCGACAAGGTCAACAAGGAAGTGGTTTCATTCCTATTCAAAGGGGAATTACCAACTGAAAACCCCAATGAAATCCAAAATGCAGGAAACGTAAGAAGACCTAAGGAAAATTTACAGACCAGTAAGGAGGAAATCCCCAATAGTGATGAACTCGCCTCCCAAAACAGGGCTGCTGGCCAAACCCAAGGGCAAAGACCACAAATAACGGAAACCATTATCCGTGACCATCCTAAAATTGGACGAAATGACCGGGTCACCATTAAAAATGTGATGTCGGGTGAAAGTAAAACCGTGAAATACAAACAGGCGGAACCGCTGATCCATAATGGTGATTGGGTTTTGACTGAAGATTGATTTCCATTCAAATAATTATAAAAAGCGACCTAACGGTCGCTTTTTTTTTGCAAAAAACCAAAAACATAATAAAAGCCCATTTACATAACCCCATTTATGAATGGAATTGTATTGCGATACTCCATGGACTAGCCAATTCAATAGTGCCTTCTTGTTATAAGACTCTATATCAGTTACATTAAAAGACCAGAATGAAAATTCAACCTATAAGAATAAAGAATCTATCCACAGGTTTCCCACTAAATGCGGGCATCGTTATTTAATTTTTTTGCTAAAAAGTTGAACAAAACATTTATATTTCATGAAATGATGTTGATTTAATTGTAAAACATATTTAGATTTACCATAAATAACATTAGATTATAAGGAATTACCTTTCAATTCGAACATGCAATTCTCTATTAATGAGCCAAAAATTCAAGTCATGAAAATATCCGTTCAAGATGAATATCGCTTAAAGGATAAGATCAAATTAACATTGAGGGTGAATTATTTTTCCTCAATATTCGCCATCATCCTTGGATTCCTTTGCCTTTTTGTTCTTAATATCACAGAGATACTACCCTATGCCTTTTTGGGCTTTGGTGTTGTAAACCTTATAAATACCATAGCCTTTAAATGGCACAACAATCTAACAGCCACATACAATATCACCTCGATTACCGGCCTAATCTGCGGAACCTTCATTACCCTCTTTAGTGGGGGAATAAACAGTCCGTTTATTTTTGTACTGGCTCTTATTGTATTCACGGGATATGTCACTACCAAGCTATACGGCAAGGTTTATCTGTATATCAACATGTCTATTGTCTGTCTGTTGTATTTGGAGAGTCTTCCACAATATAGCCTAGCCTACAATGCGGTACCTGAGGCATCACGAGATCTTTTCAGTTTGTTCAGTGTTCTTTTTTCGGTCTATCTACTAGGGGGTGTATTGGGGAAAAACCTCTTGAAGGCGCACCACAACCTCTACAAATCACGCAATGAGATCGAAAAACGGATCAAGGAAAAAGAAACTTTGCTTCGTGAAGTACATCACCGGGTAAAGAACAACCTACAAACCGTTTCAAGTCTTTTAAGCCTACAATCGAGGAATATTCAGGATGAAAAAATGAAAAACATCATGAAAAGCAGCCAAAACAGGGTTATCTCAATGGCTATGGTCCACGAAATGTTGTATATGCGCGATGACCTTTCCAAAATAGAGTACAAATCCTATGTTCAGGAATTAAGTGAATTCTTAATTCGCTCATTGAAAGGTGCCGATAGCAAGATAAAACTCAATATTGACATACCCGATATCAAGTTGGGTATCGATACGGCCATACCGTTAGGCCTTTTGATCAACGAAGCGATTACCAATGCCCTCAAATATGGCATAACCGATCAAAAGGATGGGGAAATAAATATTTCCATACGACAGAATGAAACCAATGGTTATGAATTACGGATAGGTGATAATGGCATCGGTTTCCCCGATACTATTGACCACAAAACAACCAAATCATTAGGACTCAAATTAATCCATAATCTGGCACGTCAATTGAAAGGAAGCATTAGTAAGGATCTTTCCAAAAAAGGCACGAACTACATTATAGAATTCTACGAAGTAGGGAAGCAATTTAATGCCGTTGCTTGATTATCAACAAAAACAATCGGGAATACACTGATTTTAAAGGCTCTAAGGTTATTTTTTCTTTTTAATCCCTATATTTAAAAGACGAATTAACAAACCTCACATGTTGAAAAGAGTACTCCTTTTGTCCTTTGTCCTCTTATGGACCTTAAACAGTACGGCCCAAAGCGCTTCTGGAGACGGACCGTATTCCCAATTGATCATTCGTGGGGTAATGCTTATTAACGGCAATGGAGCCCCTCCACAGGGCCCAATCGATATTGTGGTAGAAGATAACATTATTAAAAAAATACAGGTTGTTGGCTACCCTGGAGTGACCATAAACGAGGATAGCCGACCTAAATTAAAGGCAGGAGGCAAGGAACTGGATTGCAATGGTATGTATCTTATGCCAGGTTTTATTGATATGCATGGACATATTGGTGGTAAGGCACAAGGCGCCGACCCGGACTATGTTTTTAGATTGTGGATGGCCCATGGGATCACTACGGTTCGTGAACCTAGTGGCCGTGGCATTGATTTTACACTCGATTTAAAACGAAAAAGTGCCAAAAATGAAATCGTGGCTCCCCGCATTTTGGCTTATACGGCATTTGGTCAAGGCAGCGATGAACCCATATCCACCCCCGAAATGGCGAAGGAATGGGTAAGGAACAATGCCAAGAAAGGAGCTGATGGCGTTAAATTTTTTGGGGCTGAACCTGAAATTATGGATGCTGCACTACGTGAGAATAAAATAGTGGGACTGCGATCAGCCTGTCATCATGCACAATTGAATGTTGCCCGCTGGAATGTGCTTCATTCGGCAAGGGCCGGACTTACAACCATGGAACATTGGTATGGGTTGCCCGAAGCGCTATTTAAAGACAGAACCGTTCAGGATTACCCTTTGGATTATAACTATAACAATGAACAACACCGTTTTGAGGAAGCCGGTCGATTATGGAAACAAGCTGCTGAACCCTATTCCGAACATTGGAACGCCGTGATGGATGAACTATTGGCCTTGGATTTCACCCTTGACCCTACCTTCAACATCTATGAGGCCAGTCGTGATCTTCAGAGAGCCAGACGTGCCGAATGGCACGAGGATTATACCTTACCCTCGTTATGGGAATTTTACCAGCCCAGTAAGATCTCACACGGTTCATACTGGCATGATTGGGGAACAGAACAGGAAGTGGTTTGGAAAGAAAACTACAAACTCTGGATGACCTTTGTCAACGAATATAAAAACCGCGGTGGCCGGGTAACTGCCGGTTCCGATTCTGGCTATATTTTCCAACTTTACGGATTTGCGTTTATACGTGAGCTGGAGTTGTTACGGGAAGCAGGTTTCCATCCTTTGGAAATCATTAGATCGGCAACCCTAAATGGGGCTGAAGCACTGGGAATGGACAAAGCCATTGGAAGTGTTACCGTCGGTAAATTGGCCGATTTTGTGGTGGTCGATGAAAACCCATTGCGAAACCTCAAGGTACTCTATGGCATTGGGTCCATAAAATTGACCGAGAATAACGAAGTAGTACGTGTTGGGGGTGTAAAATACACCATTAAGGATGGCATTGTCTATGACGCCAAAGCCCTTTTAAAGGAAGTAAAGGATATGGTCGATGCCGAAAAGAAAAGAATGGACTACCAAATTACACAACCTGGTATAAAGCATTAATTGCCGTAACGGGTTATAACGGTCCCATGATAGTCCCTCTGGATGATAATTATAATTGGATTGGGACTATTCCTTGACCCTTACTTTCAAAGGCTGTAAAAAGCCCTTCGTTTTAGGGAACACTATCATATTCAAAATCAATAAAGCAACCGGAAGCAATAAAATAAATAGTAGCATAGGTTAAAGGTTTAAGATTAAACAGGATTAAAAAAAACAACCAACCCCTTTTTTTTAGGATAGTTTAGGTTTGTCCTTTTTAGTAGTAAAAGTCAAAGCTTTCTTTACTCTTGAATTTTTGAACTTGTATAAGCGCGCAACACTTTTCTCCGTAGTGATTTTAATTTCCTTAACACTAGCAGAATCGTCAACCCCACTATCCAGAACAATATCCATTTGAATAGGCTCCACTGTATCATTGGTATTTGAGTTTTGGGCTTGCGCGGTTAAAGTGATAAAAAGAACAAAAGTCAAGGTTAAAAAAGCTTTCATAATAACGATTTGGGTTACATAAATTTAACTCCAATCGAAGGCTTAATAGGTTCACAAAACGTTGAAAAGCCCTTGTTTTTCGGTTATCGGAAATAGTTTGGATAAAGTGCCCAAAATCTCCGACAACCGTTTTCAATACAAAAAACAGTTTGCCGGACCAAAGGATAATTTAATCGGTTTATGGGTGCACCCAACTGCAACCGATACTTGAAATTCCATACGAAAAGTACGGACTGACCTGAAATTTTAGAAGGGTTTACAATTCGGAATGAACAAGCCAAATGGTGGCTATAAAATAGTTTAACGATTGAAATGCGGGAATAGGAAAAATCCTGCAATCCGCAATAAACCTGAAAGTTTATTATCTGCTGTATGGATTATTGGACAACCTTGAAGATCGATGAAAGCAAAATGGTTTTAAAATAAACCTGTTTGTCCACCTTTTGAAAACAAAATACCTAAAAAATCAAAGGGATAGAAAGAACCAAAGGTAGACCGGAAGGAAACGATCTTTACGGACCGATTGGACTACGTTGTATCAATAACACCTAAAGTTAGGCAAGTACGGGTTTATTCCACTTTGTCTTAAAAGCAAGAGCCCTTTTCACCTTCGTATTTTTAAACTTATAAATACCAACCGCATTGGACTCTTTAGGACGTCTTAGATTGTAGATACCTACCTGTTCTTGAACGGACTGGGCTGGAAGTGCCAAAAACGTTAGTGCAGAACCCTTTTTTATTGAATTCATTTGTTTATTCGGACCTATACAATGGGCAAAGGATATAAAGCCAGTAAATAAAAAGATGGTTACTAAAAAAAGGGTTCGCATAGTTGTTAGTAAGTTTGGTTATAATAGAACCTGACGACCCTTGTTTCCCTTCCGAATATTCGATGAAGTGTATTGTTTTATAGATAAAAAGTCAATACTTCGATGAAATACACTGTTCTACCGGATAAATCCCATGCACAATAATACACTTTATCGTTGTTTTATGTATTTCATCGATATTTTCTGTGTTTAGAAACAACCTTTCTTCCTCAAAGCCATGATTACCTACGACCAATGGCCCTTTCATAAATCACTTATGTAACGGATTCCCTATCGAAAGTCCAATCCCACCTACATGACTATTGCAGGCGTATGGCTTTACCCCGTATTCCGATAGGAAATATCAAAAAATGGTGCAGATAGCTTTTTGACACCACGTGTTCCTCTACCCCTAAACACGGTATACCATAAAGATTCTAAGACCCAATCGCTAAAAGAATCCTTTGATTTTCGTCAATTTTTGGTACTAAGAACCTGGTGCTGTAAATGTTCAAGGAACCTAAAAGCACAATAACTTCCCCTTCCGTCACTTTGGGATTGCGACGGAAATTATTAGGAAAATCGTTTTAAAAAAGGTGAAATATGATGAATATGAATACTTCGATCCAATTTGGATGTTACAGATGTGATCTATTTCACACTATCCAATATCTTTCCTTTACTTACCTCGCCAATAACAACTACATCCTTGGATGCTTCATATTCTTTAATTGCCATTTGCATTTGTTCCTTTGTATCCCTTCTGATCTTCACTCCAGCTTTGGAACCTCTATTTCGTATTTCTATATAAAAACCATCCCTTAATTCCGTTGGTTTAGTTGCCGGTCTACCCATAATATTGCTTATAAACTTAGTTAATGTAGTGCGTCCTTTATCATTAATCCCCACCACTGTACTCAATAGTCGTTAATTAAAGGCCTAACCTACAGCAAAAAGTAAGTAAAACATAGCATTTACCAAAATAGTTATTAAGTATTCATGAACAAAAGACCCATTTATCTTAATTTTAAGAAAGTTTAACATAATCGACTATGAAAATCATAATTCAAGACCCTTAATTGGTCAAAAAGACATCATTTTCACAATTGATAAATTTAAAAAAATCCATAAATGATAATCAAAGAAAACATAACCTACCGGGATGCCTCAAAGAATGAGTTTGAGGGTGTCGTCGTATGGGATGACTCCCACCCTCAGCCCAAACCTGGAATACTGGTCTCCCATATGTGGAGTGGACAGTCTGGATTTGAAGTGGAAAAAGCAACGGAATTAGCCCAATTAGGCTACGTGGGGTTTGCCATCGACAACTATGGAAAAGGACGCCGGGCCAATGGACCCGAAGAGGCACAAAAACTTATGGATGAGCTCGACCACAACCGACCCTTATTACAATCGCGTATGTTCCTGGCGGTTGACACCTTAAAGAAACATAAGGCGGTCGATGACACCCAAATTGGGGCAATTGGTTTTTGCTTTGGGGGAAAATGTGTTTTAGACCTGGCACGTTCTGGAATCCAAATTAGGGGCGTGGTAAGTTTTCATGGATTATTGGATCCGCCCGTTCCCCATCCCAATAAGGAAATCCAAAGTGCGGTACTGGTCCTGCATGGCTGGGAAGACCCTATGGCATTGCCCCATGACATGGTTAAGCTTTCCGAAGAAATGAATACCCACAAGGCCGACTGGAATATCCATATATACGGGCATACCGGACATGCATTCACCAATCCCAAAGCTCAATTCCCTGAAAAAGGATTGTTCTTCGAACCTACGTCCAATAGACGTTCATGGGATGCAATGATCTATTTCTTTAATGAGCTCTTTGATTGAAGCTATTCCTGTTTACAACACATTTTAATCCATAGCCATGTAAGTAAAGTAAAAAGGCTACAACTAAAATAAAAAAGACATACCATGAATAAATTAACCCTATTGGCATTTACACTCTTGTTCTCTTTAAGTTGTGAATCCAAAGTAAAGGACAAGAAGCAGGATTCGGGCAATATCGATACTGAAACCGCGATTAAATTATCTCCCAGTGAATTGAAAAAATATAAGGTTGCCTATTTTGCAAGTGGTTGTTTTTGGTGTGTCGAGGCCATTTACGAAGATGTCATCGGCGTAAAGGAAGTTGTTTCGGGATATTCAGGAGGTACTGAGAAAAACCCCACTTATGAGCAGGTAGGAAGAGGCTTAACAAGCCATGCCGAGGCCGTAAAGGTATATTACGACCCGAAGGTGGTCGACTTCAAAACCTTGGTCAAGGTGTTCTTTGGTTCTCACGACCCCACAACATTGAATAGACAAGGGCCAGATCATGGTGCCCAATATCGTTCCATTGCATTTTATTCGAATGACGAAGAGAAAAAAATCATTGAGGATTATATTTCCCAATTGACAAAAGACAAGGTCTATAGTGCACCCATAGTTACCCAAGTCAAGCCATTCGACAAATTCTATGATGCCGAGGAATATCATCAGGATTATGAAAAGCTGAATCCGAACAACCCCTATATCATAAACATCTCAATCCCAAGGTATAATAGGTTTAAAGCCAAATATCCCGAATTATTGAAAAAAGGGGCGCACTGACAACCACTGCCATCATCAAAAAATATAAAAGCGATTTTTACGGGTCGCTTTTTTTTATTTACGAAAATATCCGATTATCTTTAAGACCATTAATCATTGATACACCAATGGGACGTCAAAAATGCAATCCTCTGAATCTTCAACTTTCAGCGAACAACCCGCTATTTTTTAGTGGCTCCCCATTGGCAACAGACCTAAACAAAGGCACTACGGAACTCAACCCCAACACAAACAGCAGCTAAGGTTTTCAACAATGAATAAGCATTAACAAACAGGAAAAAGGAATTTCAAAAAAGCTAGAACGCAAAATTGTAAAAATGAAACGCAGGGAATTTGTAGTAAAAGGAAGTTTGGCTACTGCAGCAGTTGCCACATCAACATCGATTTTTGGAAACATCAACAACTTTAAAGGTGCCAATGATACCGTGAATATTGGGGTAATTGGAACTGGGGACAGAGGGTCAGGCCTTATTCCCCTAATCAATCAATTGGATAAATTCAATGTCATCGCTTGTTCTGACACCCTACCCTTTCGTTTGGAAAACGGGCTTGGTAAAGTTGAGGGAAAAGCCCAAGGATATAAAGATTATCGCAAACTTTTGGACAACCCTGATGTTGATGCCATATTGGTATCGACCCCTTTTAGCACACATTCAAAAATAGCCATGGATGCCTTGGATGCGGGCAAACACGTCTATTGCGAAAAAACAATGGCCAAAGGGTATACTGGCATTGAACATTTGGCCGAAAAGGTCAAATCATCGAAAACCCTATTTCAAACAGGACACCAATACCACAGTTCCCGCCTGTACACCCATGTAGTGGACATGATCAAAAAAGGAACGATAGGAAAGTTGACCGCTTTCGAATGTCAATGGAACAGAAATGGTAATTGGAGAAGGGAAGTTCCAAGTCCAGAATTGGAACGCGCCATAAATTGGCGAATGTATCGTGAATTTTCCGGTGGTTTAACGGCTGAACTCTGCTCCCACCAGATTGATTTTGTAAACTGGGTGACCGAAACAACCCCGGATAAAGTCATGGGAATAGGTGGTGTTGATTATTGGAAAGATGGTCGTGAAACCTATGACAACATTCATCTCCTCTACTCCTATCCCAATGGCGTAAAAGCCACGTTTACTTGCTTAACAAGCAATGCCATGGACGGCTACCAGATCAAGGCCATAGGTGATAAAGGTACGATTGTCCTAGATTATGCAAAAGCCTGGTTCTATCCGGAAGGAATGAAAAACAAGGAATTGGGTGAGGTTGATGGAGTTTCTGGTGCAACGGTAAAATGGGACGAAGGAAAAGGCTATGCCCTGAACATTGAACATGAGGATGCGAGCAAACAGGCCTTGCATGACTTTAGGGATAGTATCCAGAACAACACCAAACCAATTTCGAACATCACTACAGGGGCAAATGCCGCCATTTGCGTACAGATGGGACTCGATGCCATGTACAATGAGGAAATCGTACATTGGAAAAACCTTCCGAACGTATAAGGCTTAAAAAAAAACGGTAATGGAGTTAGAGGGAAAGAGGACCTTTGGATAAGATCCGAGGTGGTTTTAGGTACTTGGAAACTGAGGATTATTCCTTTAATACGACTTCACTATATTTTGAATTGATGTAAATTGACCTTGAACTATTTATGTTCTGATTATACCCTGTAAGGACTACATTTTTGTCTTTTTGGGTACGGTCCAACGCCAGGCTTGGCGGAGTGGTCAGCTTGGACATGGTTTGATTGATGGTAATCACGAAATCGGATTGTGGTAAATCGCAAGTCATTTCCGCATTCTCAATCGATATATCAATGTCTTTGAAACTATCGGAGATCGCATTTATTTTTAATGGTCCCATCTTCGTATGTATAATCGCATGCTTCAGCAACTTATGAATGGTAACATCAGAGGATGTGGCACTCAACCTTAAGTTGAGTACCTCATTCAAATCAACATCATCGGAATAATCGGCTTGCAACAAGCCATAATTCCAGCGCTTGACGCGCACCGGTGAGTACGAGGTCGTAATTGTGGTTTCATCCCCATCAATGGTGGTTGCCCATAGGGTACTATAGGATAATTTCGCATTGATGTTTTTTGTGTTTTCAGCCAATTTAACCGCTCCATGACGTACATTCATATTGATCTTGGTACCCTTTGGCATCTTAACCTTAATGGATTTCCGAACCTTGAATTTTTTCTTGCCCTTTTCTGTTGAATAATAAAAAACAGTAGGCTCATTGCCGTGCTTTTCATGCAATTCCAGCACATGCTCCTTACGTTCTTCCATTTCCTTGGCACGCTTTTCCATAACCATTGCCCTTGCTTCCATTTGCCTTTCCTGGGCTTCCATCCTTTTCTCGATCATCGCCTCTCGTTTTTCGGCCATGGCTTCTTGTCGTTTGGCCATTGCCTCTTGCTTGGCTGCCATCTTTTCACCCCATGCCTCCATTTTTTTTTCGTATTCCTTATTAAAGCCCTTGTCAAACTTCTTCTGCCATTTCTTCAAGTATTCCTCCCCATCCTTTTTATAGGCCTCATAGTCGAATTCAACCGCAGGTACGGGAGGCATGGGCATATCGGACAAATCGATATGTAAGTCGTGTATATCCATCTCGGGCATTTCGGGCATTTCAAAATGGAAATCGGGAATATCGATATCAAAATCCTCCAACCCTCCTCCCGTAAATTTAAAACCCCAGGCATTTTCAGCACCTGTGACGATAGATACTTTTTTACTATTGCCGACAATTTCGATGTCTGCCTGTTCAAAATACTCCTTTGCCTCTTCTTCCGTAGCACCATCAAGGATGATGGTCGCCTCTACGGCTATCTGGTTTTTGTTCCAAGTCTCAAATTCAATATCGACATTACTCGTATTGATATCGAGGACTGTTTCTGGATTGACATTGAAAACCTCATTAAAGGTCTTACGCTGTTCTTGACCATAAACCCCAATTGCCAATAGGGCTAGGACCATGGTTATCGATTTAAATCGCATTCGTTTCATACTGTTCGTTTTTTGATGATTGTATTTCATTTAACTTCGATTTCAATTGCTGTAATAACTGCAGTCGTAATTGTAGATTCTTTATCAGTGCCGATATCGTTTGGTCATTAGGCCCTATTTGATTGAGTTCGGAATTTAGATTTTTGTATTCCGCATTCAATTCCGACAATCGCTCCATGTAACTTTCTACCATATCCTTCGTATCCCCGGAAACATTCAATTTCGAAAGTTCAAGGTTGATATTTGCCACATAATAGTTTTCAACTTTTTTTAAATCGGGCGAAAGATCCCCCAAGGAAATCCCTGTCTTGGTATCCTTAGTTGGATTCTTATCCACGATAGTCGTCGTAATGTCGGTATTATCCCTATTCATATAAAAGAACACCCCCGAACTGATCAATACTAGAATAGCTGCCGCAATCTTGACGAAAAAGAATGGGCGCTTCCTTTTTTGCGGAAGCTCTTTTTCCAAAAGGCGTTTAAACCGTTTTTCATGCCCCTCGATCATTGCGAACCCTTCCTCGCACTGCTCTTTTCTAAATAAATCCCTAAGATCCTGTGCCATAGATTTTTTCCTTTAATAATTCCTTTAAATAGCTTTTACCCCGTAATAACCTTGTTCTACTTGTCGTTTCCGTCAATTTCAAGACCTGTGCAATTTCCCTATGGTCGTAACCCTCAATCAGGAACATCATGACCACAAATCGGTACTTATCGGGTAGCTTCCCTATTGCCGACTTAACATCATCTATAGTGATTCCATTATCCACCGTCCAGTCATTATCATCGGTAATCTTCAAATAATGCTCATCCAATGCTACCAAATGCTGTTTTTTCGTTTTTAAAAAATCAATACTCTTATTGATGACAATGCGTTTTAACCAAGCCCCAAACGTAACCTCTCCCTTAAATTGATGGATCTTCTGGAACGCCTTTATAAAAGCTTCCTGTATAACATCCTCCGCATCATTGGTATTTTGAACATAACGCATGGCCACACAGAACATACCCTCACAATACTGTTTGTAAAGTTGCATTTGGGCCTTACGATCGTTGGCCTTACATTGTTCTACCACATCAATATGAAACATTGTATAACTTGCTGTTGGTTTGAGCTGTTCTATTTCCCTAAGGACGATATTAATAGGTCAATGTTGCAAAAACCTTTAATTTTACGTCGATTTAAATCCGATTTTCTTGAAACAAGTTACAATAAGCAACCCTTTCATCACTTTGATTGTATTGGATTATGGTGCGATCATACAAAAATTATTGGTCAAGGATGATGAAGGAAGATATACAAATGTAGTCGTAGGCTATGACTATCCGAGTAAATACCCTAACGACACTAAATCTTTAGGAGCTTGTGTAGGCCGATATGCCGGACGTATTTCGAATGGAGGTTTCAACCTCGATTGGAAAAACTATCCTTTACCTACCGTAAACGGTATTCACCTACATGGGGGCAAGGAAGGTTTTGCCAAAAAATATTGGACCATTGAGGAAATTGACCACGGTGATGAACCTTTCGTAAGGCTTTCCTATATGAGCAAGCATTTGGAAGAGGGTTATCCCGGTAATTTAAAAGCTACTGTAACCTACAAAATAAGGAATAACGAACTTTTCATCATCCATGAAGCTACGACCGATCTAACGACAGTGGTGAATATGACCAACCATTCCTATTTTAAATTGGACAGGGAAGACAGTATCGATCATTACTTTCTTAGATTAAATTGTCCTAAAGTTGTGGAAACGAATACGACTTTATTGCCCACAGGTAAAGTATTACCTGTCGAAGGAACCGAATTTGATTTCAAATCAGTGCGTCAAATCGGTCAAACCCGATTGGACACCCCCTTCGCCACGGATGACAATAGTAGTTTTGCAGCCATGGTATACTCCAAAAAATCAGGTATTTCAATGGAGGTAAACACCAATCAAAGGGGATTGGTCGTTTACACCCCTAATAATTTCCCCGCCATATGCTTTGAGACCCAAAACTTTCCTGATGCCCCTAATCATCCACATTTTCCGAGCAGTGTGCTAAGGCCGAACGAAACCTATCGCAATGCATCGGTCTTTAAATTTGATTTAGTAACTTAGAACGGAACATCCTAAAAACCTGAAAATGAAAAAATTAAAATGGATCTTTCTGGCTATAGTTGCCTTAGTGGCCTTGGTCTTCCTCGTTGGTATGCCGTATATGAAAGAGCAGACAAAAAAAATCAGTCCGGAAATCACGAATACCTATACAAAGAATGGAATGGACCTTTCCATCAATTATTCAGCTCCATTCAAAAAAGGCCGGGAGGTTTTTGGTGGATTGGTACCCTATGATGCCGTTTGGCGTACTGGGGCCAACGAGCCCACAAAATTCACAACGGCCACGGCTATCAAGATTATTGACAAGGTGTTACCTGCCGGAACCTATTCCTTTTGGACAGTACCAGGTCAAAATAGTTGGAAGGTGATCTTCAACAGTGAAATTCCGGATTGGGGGGTTACCATTCTCAGTGGTGGAAAAGAAACCACAAGAAATCTTGAAGCCGATGTTCTTGTTGTCGAGGTTCCCTCTGAACAATTAGCCACCGTCCAGGAACAACTCTCGATGATATTTGAGTATGACAACCAACTATACCTTGCGCTTTCCTGGGACCAAACCAAGATAAGGGTTCCGATCAACAAATAATATAAACCCCTTACTAGAAGGGACTAAAGCAACATTCCAACTTCGAAAAGTCGCACGGGGAAAAGAGGTAGTTTAAAAACCCCTTACATGCAACCCGACCAACGAACACAGCTGTTTTGGCTACAGTTCCAAAGATAAATATCGAGAATAGGGATTCACTAATAAAAAGCATAAATTTGCGCCACCATAATTTAACGGAATGCAACCTATAACAGATTCATTACTTTCAATTGTTGTCCCACTTTATAATGAGGAGGAAAATGTGGTTTTATTGACCCAAAAGATTCACGAAAGTCTTGTTGGTTACCAATACCAAATCATCTATATCGACGACTTCTCAAAGGACAATACCCGTAAGGTGGTCAAAAATATGAATGACGACTCGGTGCATCTAATTGAGCTCAAGAAAAATTATGGTCAGAGTTTGGCCTTGGCTGCCGGATTGGATTATGCCGAGGGGGAGTATATCATTACCATGGATGGGGATTTACAAAATGACCCCAGCGATATACCCCAAATGTTGAACTACGCCGTAAATGACGACTATGATGTAGTAACGGGCATACGGCAGAAAAGAAAGGATTCCCTCGTCAAAAAAATACCTTCCAAGATTGCGAATTTTTTGGTTAGAAGGGTAACCAAACTGGATATAAAGGACAATGGATGCGCATTGAAGGTCTTTACCAAGGAAATTGCCAAAGACCTGAATCTATATGGCGAAATGCATCGCTTTATCACCCTCTTGGCCCATTTGGAAGGAGCCCAGATAAAACAAGTTCCCGTAAAGCACCATGCCCGCCATGCCGGGGTTTCAAAATATGGACTAGAACGCGTTTTTAAGGTTGTTGCCGATATGATGCTATTGCTTTTTATCCGCAAATATTTTCAGCGTCCCATACACCTCTTTGGTATTTTTGGTTTTTTAATGATTCTTTTGGGAATGTTCATCAACATCTACCTCCTCATTGTAAAATATGGGTTTGGAGAGGATATTGGCACACGCCCATTACTGATTTTCGGTCTGATGTTCATTTTGGCAGGCATTCAGTTGTTCACCATCGGTATTGTAATGGAACTCCTAATTAGGACCTATTACGAATCGCAGAAGAAAAGACCCTACCGAATTAAAAAAGTGACGATTGGAGACGGGGTTGCGTAAAAAACTGATAACAATAGCCAAAATTGCCATAAGTGCAATTCTCATCTATTTTATCTTTACCAAAGTCGATTTTAAGGAGGTACTTCAAATCGTAAGGAAGTCGAATCCGTTTTATTTGACCGCTGCCATCTTGCTCTTTATTGTCTCAAAAGCCTTGGCGTCCATTCGCCTCAATCTCTACTTTCATCAACTGCAAGTAAAACTCACCCAAAAAAGCAACCTTAAGTTGTATCTATTGGGCATGTTCTACAATCTCTTTCTACCGGGAGGTATCGGAGGTGATGCCTATAAGGGTTACCTTATTAAAAAGGAGTTTCAAGTGGAAACCAAAAAAGTGGTTTCGGTCCTGGTTCTCGACAGGCTTAGCGGATTGTTATTGCTATTTATCTATGCTTGTATCCTAGGTGTGCTTTTAGACAATCATTGGCTCAACACCTACGATATTCCCATGGGCTTCCTAGGTGTTTTATCCGTTGTCGTATTTTGGTTCCTGAACAAAAGGTTCTTTGGTTTTGTCCTCCCCGTTTTCTGGAAGTCTTTCGGACTATCGGCCCTAGTGCAAATGGCTCAATTGGTATGTGTGGTATTTATTTTGCTTGCCCTAAAAATAGACACCAATAATATCCCCTATCTTTTTATCTTTCTGATCTCTTCCATCGTATCGGTATTACCACTGACTATTGGTGGTATTGGCAGTCGTGAAGTCACCTTTTTTTATGGTGCCACCCTTCTGGCCTTGGATGAAAACACATCGATTGGCATCAGTATGGTTTTCTTTCTGATCACCGCACTGGTTTCCCTGTTCGGTATCATTTATCACTTCAAGAAAATAAAACTTAAAACGCAGGATCAATAGATATGCACCAAATGCATTTCATTGACCACTTTCTTTCTGGTATCCGGATTTAAGAACCGGCCTTGCAATCGGGTGATCCTAAATTGTTTTTCAATCAATTGTTTGTTCCAATCCAAACCTGAATCCTTTAAGGCTTCCAATTCCTTGTCATTGGCATACACCCAAACATCCTTTCTTCCCTTCAATTCCCTTATCGATATGATTTTTACAGGTTTCTGATTGTAAAAATCCAATGCCCAAGTATGGTTCTTCGAGACTTTATAGACATTATCGGTAGAAATATTGTTTTCCTTAATTGTCCTGGCCATGGTCGACCCCGCCTGATACTCCAACAAAGAGGGATAAAAATGCGTGTTCAAGACCCCATTCAACAAAATAGAGCTTACCGCCCCTATGGTTATGATCCTATAATAATACTCCTCGCGTTTAAGACAGTAATAAACGATAAAAGCACCCAATACAAGCTTCCATATATAATTGTAATAGGTCTCGCCCTTAAAAACGAAAAAGGAAATCAAGGTTGTGGCTATAAAGACCACACCGAGAATAAAATATTGGAAACCCAATAATATCTTTTTTACCCTTTTATCCTTTTCGGTATGCAAACCATATAAATACCCAGCGGATAGGACAGCAAACAAGGGCATGGTAATATTCAGGTAATGCGGTAATTTAAATTGTGCGAAACTGATGATGATAAAAATCAAAGTAATTCCACCCAACGTTAAAAACTCCTGCTTCGGCACATACTTGAACTTCGATTGAATCAATGTCCTTGCTTTTTGCCAATAGGCCAACAAACCAACAACGGTCCATGGTAGGAATACCCACAGAAAAGTATGGAAGAAGAAAAAGTAATCACTGCTATTCTTTCCTACGCCCTCCCCGCTCAAACGTTCAAAACTCTGCTCCCAAAATATAAAGAAGATACCACTTCTATTGCTCTTACCCCGTATCACTTTCTCCGGATGCAAATCAAATTGATGATAATAGGCGTACAACATGGGGGTAATGACCACTGCAAAAACCAAAATCCCCATAAGTACCCGCCAATTCAGGAACATCTTCCATTTTCGGGCATAGGCTAGGTGACAGAGTATAGGTAAACCAATGACCAAAAGGGCTATCTGGCCTTTGGTAGAGAAGGCAATCCCAGCGCCAAAGGCGCCCAATACCATATGTTTCAGTGAATTTTTCTCAATATAGGCGGCCAAATGCCAAATGGCAAAAACGGAAAATCCGGTCAATACCGCGTCGGTACGGACATCAATGGCCCCCAATACAATCGTTTGGGACGTCATAAAAATCAGGGCGGCAAGCCTACCCACATTGGGATTGTACAACAACCTACCCAAACCAAAACAACTATAGGCCCCCAACAAAGTAGCCAATATGCCCGGTATCCTATACGCCCAATCATGCAATCCGAAAATCTTGAAAGACAAGGCTGCCAGCCAATAGTGCATATGGGGTTTGTCCAAATATTCCTCCGTTCCCTTAAAAAGGCTCAAAAAATCATGCTCCTGAACCATTCGCATGGCCATGACGGCAAATTGGGCCGAGTCGTTTTCGAAAAGGGTAACGAACATTCCGGCGATGTACACCAGAACCACAAGAAACAACAAAAACCAATATCTGGTATTTGAAATCATAGTTGGTATTTATGAAGTGCAAATATATACAACTTTGTAAAGAGCCAGCCTAAACCCAAACCAATAACGATACCGGTCAACACATCCAAGGGAAAATGTACCCCAATATAAATACGGCTATAGGCCACGATCAGTGCCCAAAGGAACAATAGGAATCCAATACGCTTAAAACCAGGCTTCAATAAAAATGTAAAAAAGGATGCTATGGCAAATGAATTGGCAGCATGGGCTGAAAAATAACCAAATTTACCACCACAAGAACTTTTGACCAACCGCATGATTGAACTTATCTCGGGATCATAACAGGGACGTAGTCGCTGCACCCCATATTTGAAAAAATTCGCCAATTGATCGGTCACCAAAATCAAAATGGCGACAGTCCCCAGTACCATAAGCATCTTTCGAAGTCCTAGTTGCCGATAGGCTATAATGAGCAATACCAGATAGATGGGAATAGAACTCAATTTATTCGTAGCGAACATCCAAAAACCGTCCCAAGAAGGGTTTCCCAAACCATTGAGAAAGAGAAATACTTCCTTATCTAGCTGTACGAGTTGGTCTAGCATAGGAATTAATCTTCGTAACGGGACACCTCACGGTCATAGAAAGCTGTAGCCGCTTCAATAAGACCCTCTGCCTCGGATTCGAGTTCTTTCTCGTCTTCCATGGTAAAATCCTCAAACCACTCTACCTCATCATCTTCAAGGTTGATAATAAATCTAGGGTACTCGGTATGAATCACGAATATGGCATTGGGCAAATCGGTGTTATCGCCCAATATGAATTTTGGTAGTTCCATGTATATTTATATTAATCTGTAATCAATTTTTTCGTCAAATAATTAAATCGAAGATACAACATAATCGCCGATGCACTCAACCCGGTAAGCAATCCTATCCAGATTCCGGTACTCCCCAGGTCGGTATAAAGCCCACAGTAAAAAGAAATGGGGAAACCGATTACCCAATAGGCGATAAATGTAATCAAAGTAGGCACCTTTACGTCCTGTAAACCACGTAAAGCACCCAACACCACTACTTGGATTCCGTCAGAAATCTGAAAGAAAGCCGCAACCAACAACAATTGGGCAGCAAGGAAAATCACCTCGGTATTGTCCGCCAGATTCTGAGCATCGTCAACATCGAGGTAAATCGTAGGGAACCAATGTCTGCCCCATAAAAATAAAGCGGCAAAAACAACTTCCACGATCAGGGTCAATAAAAATATTGATTGGGCTATACGTCTTAATTCCTTGAAATTGCGCAATCCTTTTTGATTACCTACCCGAATCATGGCAGCCACCCCCAGTCCCGTTCCGAACATAAAAGTCATACTACTTAAATTCAAGGCTATTTGGTTGGCGGCCTGTGCATTTTTCCCCAGCACCCCACTCAACCAAACCGCAGCAGTGAAAATAGCCACTTCAAAGAACATTTGAAGCGCCGATGGAAACCCTAGACTTATGATTTTTTGCATCACCTTTTTTTCAATCTTCCTGAAATTGAATCCAGTGACATAATCATGAAATTTCTTTTTGCCCCGAAGTAAGAACCAGATGTACAATACCATCATACATCTAGAAACCAAAGTACCAATGGCAGCCCCTACGATACCCATTTTAGGAAATCCTAAAGAACCGAAAATCAATAAATAATTCAAGGTGATATTCACCACGTTGGCAATTATCGTGGCATACATTGGATATTTTGTCTGTGACAATCCTTCAGAAAATTGTTTAAAGGCCTGAAAAATAATCAAGGGTACCAAAGAAAAGGCTACAAGGTCAAGATATGGCATTGCCAAGTCAACCACCTCAGGTGGCTGCCTCATCATATGAATGAGGGGTTTTAACAATAGAATGATTGCGAATAGCGACAATCCCAAGGCCGTACATAACACCAAGCCATGTTTTAAAGCGCTTTTTGCATCTGCCTTATTACCACCCCCATCAGCTTCGGCGACCAAGGGTGTAATCGATGTGGAAAAACCAATACCGAACGACATGGCAATAAACACAAAGCTATTTCCCAAGGAGACTGCTGCCAATTCCGCGGTCCCCAATTGGCCGACCATTATATTATCCGCTAAGGCTACAAAAGTGTGCCCTAACATGCCCAATATGACAGGAACAGACAATCTGATATTGTATTTGAATTCTTTGGTATATTGTTTTAACAAGGTAATCTATGGTTATAAATTATTGGTAATGCGTGAAGCGTCCTTTGGTCCGGTATGACCCTATCGTTAACAGGATAATTGGGATATTGACCCCATAAAGGGTGTTTTTTGACCTCCCATTAAAAATATCGACTAAGATGGCCTTTCCAAAGCGCTTTTGGCTTCTTCCCAAAAGACATCCATTTCGCCAAGGGTCATGTCCTTCAAGGATTTCCCCGCTTCCTTGGCTTTGGACTCCAAATATTGGAATCGGCCGATGAATTTCTTATTGGTACGCTCCAAGGCATTCTCTGGATTTATATTGAGAAAACGGGCATAATTGATCAAGGAGAACAATACATCGCCAAACTCGGCCTCCATCTTATCGGCATTCCCCGACTTTATTTCCGATTGTAATTCGGAAAGCTCCTCTTGTACCTTTTCGAAGACCTGTTCGGGTTTCTCCCAATCAAAACCAACGCCAGCGACCTTATCCTGTACACGATTTGCCTTCACCAAAGCCGGCAAACCTTTTGGCACGCCTTCCAGAACGCTTTTCTTGCCTTCCTTCAGTTTAATGTTCTCCCAATTCCGTTTTACCTCCTCCTCATCTTTTACGGTTACATCGCCATATATATGAGGGTGCCTATTGATCAATTTTTCACAGATACTATTACAGACATCAGCGATATCAAAGTCATTGGTTTCCGATCCGATTTTTGAATAAAAAACAATATGAAGCAAAACATCGCCCAATTCCTTTTTGACCTCGACCAAATCGTCCTCTAAAATAGCATCCCCTAATTCATAGGTTTCTTCAATGGTAAGATGCCTCAACGTTTGCATGGTCTGCTTTTTATCCCACGGACATTGCTCACGAAGTTCATCCATTATGGTCAATAGTCGGTCAAAGGCCTTTAACTGAAGTGCTCTAGAATTCATTGATTTGCTTTTGGCAAAAGTACGAATACAATTAGTTTATTTCTAAGGACCCTAATACACATTTTTTAACTAACTTATAACGTGCAAATCCATCTTAAGAAAGCAATGAAATTCCAACCTATTCATACTATATTTATGGTTATTATTACGACAATGGTAGCTGGGCAATCTCCCTCCCAAGGTCAATTGGGAATATTTGACAATCACAGTGATATCGGCAATGTTCACCACAAAGGTTGGGCAAGTTATAGCGCGACTGACAACACCTATACCATCTCTGGGAGCGGAACCAATATGTGGTTCAATACGGATGAATTCCATTTTGTTTGGAAAAAAATGTCGGGCAACGTATCCCTCTCCGCCCTCATAGAAATGATGGACGAAGGTGTTGACCCCCACCGTAAGGCCTGTTTAATGATACGTCAAAACCTAGAACCCGATGCCCCTTATGTCGATGTTGCCCTTCATGGCGACGGCCTCACTGCTATGCAGTTTAGGGAAACCAATGGAGGAATGACCCATGAAATAAAAAGCAACCATTTGGCCCCTGTTAAAATCCAATTAAAAAAAGTCGGGAATTACTTTACCATGTACACCGGTTCAACGAAAAAAGAGCTGGAAATTACGGGTGGATCCCTGCGATTGGAACTTACCTCCCCTTTTTACGTAGGCCTCGGTGTTTGTTCCCATAACAATGAGGTTCTTGAAACCATAAAATTCAAGGATGTTGTGATAAAGGAAAACCTAAAAGCAATCGATACGGTCACGAAGGTTGAAAGCAGCTTGGAAATCCTCGACATTGCCTCCTTGAACCGAAGTGAAATATACCATACCAAAAGCCATATCGAAGCTCCCAATTGGACACCCGATGGTAAAAGATTGATTTATAATAGTGCTGGACTTCTTTATAAAATCAATATTGAAGGGGGCATGCCACAAATGATCCCAACTGGATTTGCCAATAGGATCAATAATGACCATGGCATATCCCCGGACGGTACGCAAATGGTCATCAGTGACCAAACGGAAACCGGAAACTCAATGATCTATTCCTTTCCTATTGAAGGAGGAAAACCCAAAAAAATCACTCCCCTTGCCCCTTCATACTGGCATGGATGGTCTCCCGATGGGAAAACCTTAGCCTATTGTGCTGAGCGCAATGGCAATTATGATATTTATACTATTCCTTTTGAAGGAGGAAAAGAAATACGCCTAACCGTTGCCGAAGGACTCGATGATGGCCCGGATTATTCCCCTGAAGGCCAATATATCTATTTCAATTCCACACGAACGGGTACCATGCAAATCTGGCGGATGAAAACCGATGGATCCGATCAGGAACAAATTACGACGGACGCATACAACGATTGGTTTGCCCACCCTTCCCCAGATGGCAAATGGATAGCCTATGTCACTTTCAATACCGATGTACCGGCAGGTGCACATCCCCCCAATAAGGATGTTATGCTTCGATTGATGAACTTAAAAACCAAGGAAATAATTATCTTGGCGAAATTGTTCGGGGGACAGGGAACCATAAACGTACCTTCTTGGTCACCCGATAGTAAAAAATTGGCTTTTGTAAGCTATCATCCTGTTAAATAGAATAACCATGAGTCCTTCTAAAATTATATGTTCCCGTCGAGTGTACGGATTACTTTTTCTTGTTGGCGTATGCTTTTCCGCAACTTCCCAAGAAAATTCGATTATGGCCAAGGATGCGAAACCTGTTTTGATCGCATCAGCATATGAATTCACCGAGGGACCAGCTGCCGACAAAGAGGGCAATGTCTATTTTACGGACCAACCCAATGACCAAATCATCAAATGGTCTGCAAGTGACAACACCTTGGAAGTTTTCTTAAAACCTTCAGGACGTTCCAATGGACTCTATTTTGACAATGATAACAATCTTATCGCCTGTGCCGACGAAAAGAACGAATTATGGCACATTGACAAACAAAAGAATATAACCGTCTTGGTCAATGGTTTTGACAATAAAAAAATGAATGGTCCCAATGACCTATGGATCGATACTAAAGGCGGGATCTACCTCACAGACCCTTTTTACAAAAGACCATGGTGGAAACATGAGGAACCAGAACAAGCGGCCAGTCGGGTGTACTATCTGACCCCGGACAAAAAGGACCTTAGTATCGTTGCCGATGGTTTTGTTCGCCCTAATGGTATTATCGGGAGCCCTGATGGCAAAACCCTTTATATTGCGGACATCGGAGACGATAAGACCTATTCCTATACGATTAATGAGAACGGTAGTCTAAGGGACAAAAAACTTTTTACCGCCATGGGTTCCGATGGAATGACATTGGACAACAAAGGAAATGTATATCTCACAGGCGATGGCGTTACTGTTTTCAATGCAAAAGGCGATAAGATCCTGCATATCCCCATTGACCAAAAATGGACAGCTAATGTCACCTTCGGAGGCAAAGAACACAATAAACTCTTTATCACGGCCATGAATTCGGTCTATCTCCTGGATATGAATGTAAAGGGAGCCTATTGAAAAAGTTGCTTATTTTACAGCTTCGTCCCGAGGATGAAACCGCCGATAGTGAGCTTAATGCCATTTTGCAGGTTGGTGGGTTGAGTCCCATTGATGTAGAGCGCATTCGTTTGGAAAAAGGCATTCCGGTAATTGACTTGAACGATTATACAGGAATCATCGTAGGGGGAAGTCCGTTTGACGTTAGTACTGCCGACAACCAAAAGAGCATCCTCCAAAAAAACATAGAAGCGTTCTTCAACACCCTATTCGATGATGTTGTTGACAGGGATTTTCCTTTTCTTGGGGCATGTTCCGGCAATGGACTCTTGGGAAATTATTGTGGAGCCACCATTTCAACCACTTATTCAGAACCTATAGGCAGCGTCGAGGTAAGGATTACGGAGGAAGGGAAGGAAGACCCCCTCCTCAAAAACCTTCCGGAGACTTTTTCCGCTCTGGTAGGCCACAAGGAAGCTTGTGATAGCATACCTCCAGGCGCAGTACTTTTGGCCACCTCAGCAACCTGTCCTGTTCAAATGTTCCGGGTAAAACAGCATATCTACGCAACACAATTCCATCCCGAGGCCGATGCCAACGAATTTATATTACGTATAAATATCTACAAGAACCATGGTTATTTTCCACCAGAAGAAGCTAATGATTTAATCAATCGGGTTCAAAAAACCAATACGCCGATACCCAAGATTATTTTAAAACACTTTGTTGAGCGGTATCATATTTGATGCTCTAATAATCCCATTTACCCAAATTCCTTTGTGGTATTCCACACCCTTATTGATGTGAATTGGGCATAAAAAAAAGGGCTGTCTTTTAAAACAGCCCTTTAAGATTGATTGGTAATAAACCACTTATTCTTGTGGCTTATATTTCAAGGTCCAACCTGTACCACCAGCATTGATAGGTACATATAAAATCAGTTCATCCTCGGTTAAGGAAACAATCTGGAAAAGTCCATCGGGATTGGTTCTTTCCGGGTCATTACCCAAAACAGTTGTATGATCTAAAAAGGTTAATGTGCGACCTTCAACATTTAAACTAAATCCACCTGTTTTAGCTTCTGCCCCTGGTTCTTTGACATAGGTACAGTTTGCAGCCCCATTTAGATCAAAGGTCATACTCCCAAATGGATCTGGGCAACAACACTCCCCTGCATTCCACCAAACACCTTCCCAGCCATCTATATTGTTTGGGGCAACCATATACCAAAACAAACCATCTTCAGGGGTACCGTCAAACACCCATGTTTTACCTATGGATGGATCTTCCCCTGCCAAATCATAATAATCCTGGGCTATGGGTGTTGTGAATTCGTCAATGGTAACATCTATGGTTTTACTAAAGAACTCAGCACCAAGTGTACCGTGATAGGTAAAAGTAGCTGTACCGATAATAGGATAAACAAATTCAACTTTGTCGGTATAAGCCTTACCGGTATTATAATCCCAATATCCAGTAATACCGGGAGAAACCATACTCAACGCAACTTTATTCCCTCCCGGATCAATTTGGGTGGCCATTAATTCGACCCCTGCAACGTCTGTAACGTTATACAATTCCTCAGTATCCGTAACAATAGGCTCGCATGCTATGAACAACAAAGCAAACATACCTACGGAAAAACCTATAATTTTATTTAATTTCATGTTTCTTATTTTTAAGTTATAAAACATACTACCACCCAGGGTTTTGTTCATAAGCCCCGTTAGACAACCTTATTTCCGTTTCAGGTATCGAAACCAAACCTTTAGTTTCAGACCTATACGAACCACTATAAGTAGCATCGGAACCTGAATTCCGTACATTCTCAGTATAATCGAAGGCAGTGTCTACATCACCCCAACGCACCAAATCGAAATATCTCAACCCTTCAAAAGCCAACTCATGCTTTCTTTCCTCCTTCAATGCCTCAAGGGAATATCCTATGGCTGGCAAACCTACTCTTGCCCTTACCCTATTCATTCCATCAGATGTTTGCGTAATCTCTGAATGCATTAACAAAACATCGGCAAATCGCATAAAGATAAAATCCTGGGCATGCATCAGTTGCATATCCGTATTACTCCAATCGTACATTTGAACGAACATTCCTGAAACGTTACCATCTACATCAGGATGCTGTAGGGCAGTATATTTTTTATTGAAAAAACCTGTTTCATGGTCCCCTTTGTCTGCCTGATAGCCATCAGTTCCTTGATCTGCATCCCCCATTGGAAGAATAGATCCTTGTTTTCGAGGATCGGCATCATCCCAAGTGTTCCATAAGGCAGGCCGAATAGTACAAAACCCCCAACCTTGTCCGAATGGTACCATTGAATTATCGCGAATACCACTAAAAAGACAAAGTCTATTGGTATAAATTGAACCATTTGACCATTGCCAATCACCAAAAGAAAAACGTTGAACGAACATACTCTCTGAATTTCCAGTTCCAAAGGTAGGATTAAGTCCATCCTGTCCTACCCATTCCAATCCTTCGGCATCTGCCCAAGGAAGCACTACGCTCCCAGCGCTTTTGTTCAAATTGGAATAAGGCCAGAGATTTCTAAAATCCGAAACCAAGTCATAGCCACTATTGTTGATGCAATCATTTAAATAACCTGCGACATCCGAACCACTTAACGAACCACCCTCTACCAAAGGTAAATCACTTGTAGATTGGTTCTCTATATTGGACATATAGCCCGTATAATGTAAATACACACGCCCTAAATACGCTTCGGCCACCCACTTGTTGGCATGCCCATAACTTTCCGTTGGTATGGAAGGGAAAGAAATATTGGGCAATGTTTCTATAGCCAATTTCAAGTCTGAGGCAATTTGGGCAAAAGTCTCGGAATAGGTGTTCCTAGGACCATCTTTAGCTTGATCGACTGAAGTTATCAATGGTACACCTCCAAAAAATTTAGCCAATTTAAAGTAGAAGAAAGCCCTCATAAACAAAGCTTCCCCTACGGCAACATCCTTAAATTCCTGAGCTTCCGCAGGACTACTGAAAAAACTTGAAAAGTCTGCCTCACTGGCCTTTTCTATTATTGCATTACATCGTGCAATGCCATTATAGGATTGCACCCACATATCGCGATACGTGTCTTCCGCTGGATCCTCAAAGGCATCAACATCCTTACCGGCCTTATCATCGGGACCACCACCACCTAACATCATATCGGACATCAAATTGGCCGCAAGGGGTTCAAAACTAAGTGCATTAGGTGTATAAATTGCATTGTAAACACCTGATATTGCTTCTTCCATATCTGTAGGGGTCTGATAATATGTATCCAAACTCTTACCGTACAGATTTTCTGTATCCAATAAACTTTCGCTGCAACCTAGGGTTGTTATCCCTAGTAAAACAGCAATTAAATAATATATATTTTTCATCATAATTCTTTTTTAAAATTAAAAGCCCATATTTAATCCAAACATAACCGTTCTAGGTAATGGATAAAGGCCAAGATCGATTCCGGAAGCCCAACTGTAATTTTCATCATCGCCACTAAAGCGGACATCAGGGTCCATACCGTTATAACCTGTAAACGTATGTAAGTTATTTACGGACATATACATTTTAAGGCTCGAGATAGCAGTTATTTTCTCAAGTACTTTTGTGAAATCATAACCGATTGTCAAATTATTGATTCGCAAATAATCCGCATCATGCATATAAATATCTGAAATGAAGTTGGTATTCCTGTTGGAGCCATAAGTCAACCTAGGCAAAGTATTGGAAGTTCCTTCCCCATGCCAACGATTGAAAATCTCAGAAGTATAGTTTTGTTTAAAACTATCCGCGAAAGAACGATAGGATTGCATGATCTGCATACCGAATTTACCGGTCAACGTGGTATTCGCATAGAATCCTTTATATTCGAAATTCAACTGTAGACCGAGTTCTACATCAGGATTTGGGTTACCCAACATAATCTTGTCATTCTCATCAATAACCCCATCAGCATTTTGATCGACAAAACGCACATCGCCTGGGCGTTGATCATCAAAGTATGGCGCCCCACTTGGACCTACATAGGCATCAACCTCGTCTTGATTCTGTAAAATACCGGCTGTTTTATAACCATAGAAATAACCTATGGGTTTACCAACTTCCACCCTTGATACTTCTGAAGTACCCTGGGCCAACACATTACTTGGACCATGAATGATACCATCTGAATTGGCAATCTTCGTAACCTCATTCTTATTATAGGCCCCACTAACCGTGATACCATATTTAAAATCATGGGAATTATCATTCCAACCCAAGACTAATTCAACACCGCTATTTTCTATGTCACCACCATTGATATAAGGAGGCAAGGCACCTGAAGTTCCTAAGGCAGGGGCTTCTACCAACCAGTCTTTGGTTGTCTTTTTATAGTAATCAAAGGCCAAATTCAATTTTGAATCAAAAAATCTGGCATCAAAACCTAAATCGAGCTGTTCAGAGGTTTCC
The DNA here is from genome assembly GCF_003148665.1 of Maribacter polysiphoniae. GTDB lineage: Bacteria > Bacteroidota > Bacteroidia > Flavobacteriales > Flavobacteriaceae > Maribacter_A > Maribacter_A polysiphoniae. The sequence goes on from NZ_QGGQ01000002.1 coordinate 221,853, forward strand.
CATTTAATATCAGGATTGGTCACCCTTTCCGGATAAGCCGTTGTACCCGAAACAGGTTTTGTGTCTCCAAAAAAGTAACCTGGAAATGCATAGGTAATCTGTGATGAATAAATAAAGTTGGGAATGGATTGATTCCCATTCTGACCCCAACTCGCCCTTAATTTGGCAAAGTTCAAAATATCGGATGACCCAATAAAATCCTCTTCGGTCAAAACCCAACCCGCAGATACTGATGGGAAGTAACCCCATCGATTATCCTCAGCGAAATTAGATGACCCATCTGCCCTCATAATAGCAGTAAAAAGATACTTTTCCTTGTAATTGTACTGGGCCCTGGCCATATACGAAAGTATAGCTCCACCACCGGCAGCCCAATCGGCACCTGACGCGCTAATATCGCTAATTGATTCAGGGCTTTGGGTATTGTTCAAATACGCATATTTAGGATCTCCTGGAAATAACAAATTCGATTTTGAAGCTGAAATATTATTATTCAATTGATCTTGATAAAGTTCCGTTCCTATCAAGGCATCTATCTTATGATCTCCCAATTGACGTTTATAAGACAGGGTTGTAGTCCATGTCTGGTTATTGCCAATGTACTGACTTTGTGTTGCTCCATCTACATAATCCTGATACAGAACCCCTAAATTATAAGTTGGGTTCATTGATCTGGAGTGTCCAAACCATGCATTGATACCATAACTTGACCTCAGCTTTAAATCTTTATAGGGTTCAATCTCAACAAATACATTGCCCACAAGACTATTACCTTTATTATAATTATAGTTATTGCGATAATACATCACGGCCAATGGGTTGGTTTGCCCGGTATTCCATCCGTCCAATGTTGGGGTATACCCAAACTCATTTACATTATTATCTATGGCAGGTTGCCAATAGGCAGGCATTAATGGGTTTTGCACCAAGGCATTATGTAAATCATTCCAATAGATATTACCCGTTGCGGCGCTTCTATTTTCCGTATTTGTATAGGTAAGGTTTTCACCGATTGTTATAATGGAATGTTCGCTATTCTTCCTCAATATTATTTCTGTGTTCAATCTAGTGGTCAATCTTTTATACCCAGCATCCATAATATCTCCGCCCAAAATACCGCGTTGATTAAAATAAGAAGCACCTGCAGAATAGGTTATATCCTCGCTACCACCGGTAATATTTACCGCATGGCTTTCAATGGTAGCATTCTTTGTGGCCATTTCATTGATCCAATTGGTTCCTTCCCATCCATTTTGGAGTCTTGACCAGACATCTTCCCCCAATTGGGTTCCAAGTCCCGCATAATTATCATTCAACCAAGAATTGTTGGTAAGAATCGATTGCCAATCAAAAGGAGCCAAACCATCATTTACACGACCTTCATCCATAATGTACATATACTCCTGTGCATTTAGGGGGTCAAGGTTTTTATAGATCTTTTGAAAACCGTAGTAGCTGTCGTAAGTGATTTTTGCAGCACTGTTTTTACGCCCTTTAACTGTTGTTACAAGAACGACACCATTGGCAGCCCTTGAACCGTAAATAGCCGAAGAAGCAGCATCTTTTAAAACGTCTACGGAAGCGATATCAGAGGGATTCAAATAATTGATATCCCCAACGGCTACCCCATCGACAATAAATAAAGGGTTTGAATTACCGATAGTCCCAAGACCACGAATAGTAACCCGTGTACCAGCACCTGGCTGCCCATTATTTCTAGTGACACTTACCCCTGCAGCAATACCTTGCAGCGCTTCCATTGCCGTACCCGTGTTCAGGGAAGCCAAATCATCCCCTTTAACATTTACACCGGCACCGGTCACCAAGGTTTTCTTTTGCGTACCATAACCTACAACCACAACCTCTTCCAGTGCCTCAAGGGATTCCTCAAGCACTACATTGATTGTTCTCTGTTCCCCTACAGTAATCGTTTGCGAAACCATTCCGATGTAAGAGAAAATAATTTGATCCGTTGAACTGACATCTGACAAAGAATAGTTTCCGTCAAAATCAGTTTGAGTTCCATTTGTTGTACCCTTGACCAATACACTGGCCCCAGGTAAAGGAACATTGCCGTCTGTAACAGTTCCCGACACACTCTGCGCCTGCACAAAACCGTAAAACAACATGATTCCTAAATACAACGTACTACGAAAAAGTTTTTTTTTCATAAAATTGAATTTAAAAAATTAGTTTGTGTTATTATTGAAAACAACATGGTTTCCTTAAGCAGAAAATCATGTTAGTTGTATTAATTTACTGTTAAAATTATATCAATAAATAAAATTATACTACTCATTATTTATCCTTTTTTCATACGAAACTATCAGTCTTTTTAAGGTTAAATCAGCACCTTAAAATAGTGTCTTGCCCTAAGTTTCTAATTGTGTGCTTGTTAGGTGCAAATTCCCCTTATATCAGACACTAAACAACCAAATTGGCACTTTAAAACTAGAATCAATTTGAAGAAATTCAAGCTACAAACAGGAGTACCCATAATCTCTATACACATGCTGAGGGCACACCCCAATCTTTTCCCGTTGTAGTCTTGATGCAACATAAAATTATGTTTCATTTTTTATGGGATTCAAAAACTTAATTGTAATATTGCAATGATTAAATAAATAAAAAGAATGGGACTCACGAAAACGGAAATGTTTACCGACTTACAAAATGAAATTGCATTATTTGCCAAGGTCCTTGGACATCCTGCACGGGTAGCCATTTTACAACATCTTTTTAAAATAGAAGGTTGTATCTGTGGGGATTTGGTCGATGAAATTGGACTGGCCCAACCTACCATTTCCCAGCATTTGAAAGAATTGAAACTGTTGGGGTTGATAAAAGGCAATGTGGAAGGTACCAGTGTCTGTTATTGCATCGACAAGGAAAACTGGACAAATATGAAAAAAGTAATGTTACAATTCTTAGATCAGGATATCGACAACAAAAATTGTTGCTGATATTTTTTTTAGTCAATCAATCGTTTTATCGCAATACTGTAATACATATGAAAAAAGAACAAGAACTTAAGAATATCGTCAAGGAACGCTATGCTAAAATAGCAGAACAGGGCAAGGCTGAAAATGCCTCATCCTGTTGCGGAGCCACAACACCATCAAACAAAGTGTACAATATAATGATGGACGATTATTCGGAAACCCAAGGGTATGCTGAAGAAGCTGATCTTGGTCTCGGCTGTGGCCTTCCCACCCAATTTGCCAAAATAAAAAAAGGGGATACCGTTATCGACCTAGGTTCGGGTGCCGGAAACGATTGCTTTGTGGCCCGACACGAAACCGGTGCAGAAGGCAAGGTCATTGGTATTGACTTTACCCCTATTATGATTCAGAAAGCCCGGATCAATGCAGAAAAATTGGGATACAACAATGTCGAGTTCAGGACAGGGGATATCGATGACATGCCAGTTAGCGATAATGTAGCCGATGTTATTGTGAGTAATTGTGTTCTAAACCTTGTTCCCAATAAGAAAAAAGTTATTGCGGAGATGCATAGGGTCTTAAAGCCAGGCGGTCACTTTAGTGTTTCCGATATTGTTTTGGTCGGTGCACTACCGGATGCCCTGCGGGAAGACGCAGAAATGTATGCGGGTTGTGTCGCTGGCGCAATTCAAAAAGAGGACTACCTACAGCTAATGTTGGATGAAGGTTTTCAAAATCTGAAAATCCAAAAAGAAAAACCCATTGTCATTCCCGATGACATTCTTGGCAAGTATCTTTCCGAAGAAGAGGTAAGGACGTTCAATACCGGTGAAACCGGAATTTTCAGCATTACCGTTTATGCCGAGAAAAAAGGAACCACACAGGAAAAAACAAAACTAAACCTTTCCGAAATTCAAGCAGGATCATCATGCACCCCAAATAGCGGTTGCTGCAAATAGTTAAACCAAATACGAATGACAACCACACACACCCTTTTTGAAAAAATAGAGGAAATTGTTTCAATACTCAACATCGAAACAATCACCGACGAACGCAAAGAAACCCTTCAACCCTTGATCGACTTTATTCAATCAAAGACCAATGATAAAGAAGCGATACGCCTAAACTTTATTTGCACCCACAATTCACGAAGAAGTCACCTATCCCAAATTTGGGCACAGACCTTGGCTTATCACTTCAATATCCCAAATGTGCATTGCTATTCGGGTGGAACTGAAGCTACCGCCCTTTTTCCAATGGTCGCCCAAACGTTGCAAAATTCGGGCTTTGAAATCCAAATGCTTTCTGAAGGACCAAATCCAGTGTACAGTATTAAATATACCACGAACGAACATCCCGTTATTGGTTTTTCAAAAAAGCTGGATGATGAATTCAATCCAAAATCAGGATTTGCAGCAATCATGACCTGTTCACAGGCCGATGGGGGTTGCCCTTTTATCGCGGGTGCGGAAAAACGGATTCCGATAACCTTTGAAGACCCAAAGGCTTTTGACAATACACCGCAGCAAGCTGAAAAATACAATGAAAGAAATCTACAAATAGCCACTGAACTATTTTATGTGTACTCTCAAATCAATTCATAAAAATGGCATCGACTAAAAAATTAAGCTTTCTAGACAGTTATCTAACCCTTTGGATTTTTATTGCAATGGCCTTAGGCGTTGGCATTGGATACTTTATCCCTTCGTTTCCGGATATCATCAATTCCTTCAGTAGTGGAACAACAAATATCCCAATTGCCATCGGTTTGATCTTAATGATGTACCCTCCTTTGGCAAAGGTGAATTATTCCCTTTTGCCCAAAGTTTTCCGGAATACCAAGATTTTATCGATCTCACTTATTCTCAATTGGATAATCGGTCCTGTTCTAATGTTCATTTTGGCCATTACTTTTTTACGGGACTATCCCGAATATATGGTCGGACTGATCCTGATCGGTTTGGCCCGCTGTATTGCCATGGTCCTTGTTTGGAACGACCTTGCCGAAGGCAGTAGCGAATACGGGGCAGGCTTGGTGGCTTTGAACAGTATTTTCCAAGTATTCGCGTACAGTTTTTACGCTTGGATCTTTATTACCGTTCTCCCCCCTTATTTTGGGTTTGAAGGAGCCATCGTCGACATTTCAATTGGCACCATAGCCGAGAGTGTTGCCATCTATTTAGGCATCCCTTTCGTATTGGGAATTCTCAGTAGATTGATTTTGGTAAAACTCAAGGGAGAGGAATGGTACATGAAAAAATTCATTCCCACCATTTCCCCAATGACACTGATCGCGCTTTTATTTACCATTGTGGTCATGTTTTCACTAAAGGGTGAATTGATTGTTCAGATTCCTATGGATGTCCTTATCATAGCCGTTCCCCTCCTTGTTTATTTCAGTCTTATGTTCATCATTGGCTTCTTCTTCACTAAGGCAACAGGAGCTGCATATGACAAAACCGCTTCCGTGGCATTCACAGCGGCCGGAAACAATTTCGAATTGGCGATTGCGGTTGCCATTGCTGTTTTCGGACTGAATTCAGGACAAGCTTTTGCAGGGGTCATCGGTCCATTGGTCGAAGTCCCTGCCCTAATCCTTTTGGTTCGGGTTTCGTTTTGGCTCCGTAAGAAGTATTACCAAAAAGCAACGGTTTAGGGCAAAAGGAAAGAAGCATGAATTTAAAAAATATCGATCCAAAATCCACTTTGTTTTTTTATTCATCTTAAAACAATATTTTTGTGTCTTTCCCTATCCCAAACCATAGGCAAAAACTGTCGCGGCTTTGACTATATCATAATCAAAGCACGTTGGTCAGTATATAATTTATAGTTGAAAACGAGGATGACGAAACCGAATCAAAGAATAAAACAGGCCCGAATTTTAAGGATATTTCGAAAAATACACCGAATTACGGGCGCAGCACTGTTCATCTTTTTCTTTATTGTTTCGATCACCGCACTCCTATTGGGCTGGAAAAAACACAGTAACGGCATTTTAATGCCCGAAACCTATGTTGGCACCTCAACGGACCTAAAACAATGGTTACCCCTAGACAGTCTACATACCAAGGCCATTGCCGTTTTGCACGATTCAGTCGCTCCCGATTTATCACCCATTATTGATCGCATTGATGTCAGGAAAGAAAAAGGTGCGGTAAAATTCATTTTCAAGGATCACTTTTGGGGCATACAACTCGACGGTGCCACAGGAAAAGTATTGCATATTGACAAAAGATATAGCGACCTCATTGAAAACGTTCACGATGGCTCCATTCTGGATTGGTATTTCAATACCTCGAACGGCCAAATTAAGGTCATTTACTCCTCTATTATGGGCATTGCCTTGCTCATTTTTACGATTACGGGATTTTGGCTTTGGTACGGACCCAAAAAAATGAGAAAAAGTAAGTCCAGATCGCAATAGGTATCTAGCCCTCCCGGAGGAATTGGGGATATACCCGATTCGCCATACGCCCACATTGCTTAATGCGGGAATCGCAGTATTGGCATTCGTAGGAGTCTCCATTTAAGTTTTGGATATTCCTTTGAATTAAGACCCACAGGTATTGACGAATTAAAATAATAGAAGTATCTTGAAAGTTCAAATTTTAGCCATGAGGTTCTTAACAACATCCCTATTATTTTTTATACTCCTAAATGTCAACTCCCAAGATCCCGGGCGCTTCAAAAGTGATATAGACCATATCACAAAAAAATATGATACGCTTTGGAACCCAACTACGGAAACGATCTTATTCACAGGAAGCTCAAGCATCAGAATCTGGAAAGATCTGCAAGATCGGTTTCCCAACCATCAAATCATTAATTCGGGATTTGGAGGTTCTCATGCGACCGACCTTCTGGCCCTATCCGATGAACTGATCCTCAAGTACCAGCCTAACAAGGTCTTTATTTATGAAGGGGACAATGATATTGCATCAGGAAAGAAACCAAGAAACGTCGTTCGTACCATTGAGCAAATCGTACATACGATCCGAACGGAAAAACCGGAAACTGAAATCATCCTGATTTCCACCAAACCGAGCTTGGCACGATGGGATTTCAGACACAAATACCAACGTTTGAATCGAAAAATGCAAAGACTTAGCAAAAAAAGCAATCTTATCGAATATGCGAATGTCTGGGACCCCATGCTAAAGAAAAGAAAATTGATCCCGGATTATTTTATCGAAGACGGATTACATATGAATACCAAGGGATACGATGTATGGTATTCCGTATTAAAACCATTTGTTGAGCATTAATTAACCATCGTTATAGTAAATTATTATGATTAGATCCATTGTAACAAGAGTCCTGACCGTACTATTCATCAGCGCAATATTTGTGGCTTGCCAGGGAGAACAAAAAAAACAGATTGAATTTCCACCAACCGATCTGGCCCTCGAAAACCTGATTCCTAAACCTTTGAAGGTAATCCCAACGAACAAGGCCTTTGGTCTAGACCGTTATACGGCCATTTACACCAACCAAAATGATGCGGCATTTGCAGAAATAGGTCAATTTTTAGCCGACAAGATCAAATCCAAAATCGATTTGGATGTTCCTATCAACGAAGCGGGATCGGTACCTGTTGAACGCGTTATTTACATCAATCAGTCAGACAGTCTTGAATTGAATGCCCCCGAAGCCTATGAACTCTATATTACCCAAGATTCGGTCATTTTAAACTCCAATACCGCCGAAGGTGCCTTTAGGGGTATACAAACAATACGGCAGATCATTCCCGTGCAGAGTAATGACACGCTGGCCGAGCAACGCATATGGCCGATACCTACAGGTAAGATCATCGATAATCCTACATTTGGGTTTCGTGGAGCAATGCTCGATGTGGCCCGTCATTTCTTCAGTGTAGAGGATGTCAAGAAATACATCGACCTATTGGCATACTATAAGATCAATGTTTTGCATTTGCACTTGACCGATGATCAAGGCTGGCGTATTGAGATCAAGTCATGGCCAAAATTGACTGAAATTGGTGGCAGTACCGAAGTCGGTGGTGAAGCCGGTGGTTTTTACACACAGGATGATTATAAGGAAATTGTCGCATATGCCGCAAAACACCATATGACCATTATTCCTGAGGTGGATATGCCTGGGCACACCAACGCGGCATCAGTCGCCTACCCCTTTTTAAATGGTAATGGTAAAACCCCTAAACTCTATGAAGGTACACGGGTAGGTTTTAGCACTTTTGACACAAGAAAAGACACGGTATATGCTTTTATCGATGACGTCATACGTGAGATTTCAGCAATTACCCCTGGTCCATATTTCCATATTGGGGGTGATGAAAGCCACGTCACCAAAAAAAATGATTATATCTATTTTGTGGAAAAAGTAGAGAAAATAGTTCAAAAGCATGGAAAGCAAATGATAGGATGGGATGAAATCGCATCCGCCAACGTTGACGCCAACTCCATTTCCCAATATTGGTCAAGTGGGGACAATGCACAAAAGGCGGTTAAGAGGGGAATGAAACTTATCCTCTCTCCAGCCAAAAGAGCCTATTTGGACATGCAATACGATACGCTATCTAAACACGGTCTGCATTGGGCGGCATATATCCCCGTTGATTCCGCTTATATATGGACACCAGAGGAATATGAAGGCATCCCAATGGAGAACATTCTCGGTGTTGAGGCTCCTTTATGGTCAGAAACCATCAGCAATATTGGTGAATTGGAATATCTGGCATTCCCGAGGATCATTGGTTATTCCGAACTCAGCTGGACATCCAAGGAAAATCGAGATTGGGAAAACTACAAGGTACGTTTGGCCAATCAGGCCCCCTATCTGGACCGGATGAATGTAAAGTATTATGCATCCCCTTTAATCGATTGGAAAAAAAGCAAATATACCTATGAAGAAATCAAGAAAGACTAATCTCCCTTAGCCTATCACCAAAACCAACAAAACCACTATACAATGAAAAGAACAGTACTATTGGTTTTCCTATTTGTAGGAATGGCGACAATTGCCCAAAAAGCAAATGACACCATTCCTAAAGCGGAAATTTCAAAAACGATGCAAAGTGTCAACATCAACGGCAGAACCATCTATTTGACTGCGGAAGCGGGCACTTTTGAAGTTAGGGATGAAAACAACGAGCCCATTGCCTTAATGGGACATACCTATTACGAAAAGGGTGAGGACAAACGTTCTTCGGGCTCTAGGAGAAGACCCATTGTATTTGCGTACAATGGCGGTCCCGGATCGTCGTCCTTTTGGTTGCACATGGGAGCCCTTGGACCAAAACGTATTGTCGTTAACGATCCTATAGCAACACCTGCCGCACCCTATAAGATCATGAACAACAACCATTCTATTTTAGATGTCGCGGATTTGGTCATGATAGACCCCGTAGGAACCGGACTCAGTAGACCTATTGGTAAGGCCAAATTCAAGGATTTTTGGGGCGTTGACCAAGATATACGAAGCCTATCCTTGTTCATAACCCAATTCTTAATCGCCCATGATAGAATGAACAGCCCTAAATATCTTTTAGGGGAAAGTTATGGGACCTTTAGGAATGCCGGGGTCATGAACAAACTTTTGAACCAAGGTATCGCTATGAACGGGGTAATCATGGTTTCCGCTGTTTTTGACCTAAGAACGTTATTATTTCCACCCAATGATGATTTGCCCTACATTGTACATTTTCCCACCTATGCGGCTACCGCTTGGTACCATGATAAGATTGCTGACAAACCGGAGGATGTTTATACATTCTTGGATGGGATTCGCAGTTTCACCGAAAACGAATACACTCCCGCCCTATTCAAAGGCGACCAATTGACCCGTAACGAAAAACAAGAAATGGCTTCTAAATTGGCTGCCTATACGGGTACCTCGGAAGCTTTCTGGATCAAAGCGGACCTTAGGGTCACCGCCAGTGAATTTTTTGCGGAATTTTTGAGGGACAAAGGGGAAATCGTTGGGCGTTTGGATTCCAGGTTTACAGGTATAAACCAAGACCTTTTGGCACAGGAAGGGAGCCACGACCCACAAAGCACGGCCATTTCACCAGCCTATATTACCGGTTTCCTGGATTACCTACACAGAACACTCAAAGTGAACAAAAAGCTCACCTATACCATTACTGCGAGCAGCCGTGAAGGATTTAAATGGGATTGGTCCCATAAAGGGAATCATCGATGGGGCACCCAAGCGGCCATAAATACGGGAATAGACATGGCTGAAGCCCTTTCAAGAGACCCCAATATGAAAGTTCTGATATTAAATGGCGTTTATGACCTTGCCACGGTATTCTATGGTGTGGAACACAGCATAAACCATTTGGGCCTTACAAAAGAAATCAAGGACAACATAAGTATGAAATATTACGAAGCCGGACATATGATGTATACCCATGAACCTTCTTTGGTGAAGTTTAAGAATGATGTTTCCGAATTTATAAAGACCACATCCAAGTAGCGGTACCGTTGGAATATAAAAAAGCCCTGACTGTTTTGGTCCGGGCTTTAAACTTTAATATAACAAGGTTCCTTATTCTTCCTCCGAGGCTTCCTCAGCGTCCTTGATAAACTCAGTGATTCCATTCTCTTGAAGAATATTGTACCACTGGATTACTTTCTTTATATCACTAGGATATACGCGATCCTCATCATAATTCGGTAATACCTCAAAAAAGTATTCCTCCAATTTCAATTTATCTTCCTTATGCCCTACAGAGGTTTTACCACCTTTCTCCTTTACCAATATTTTTTGGAACACCTCACCCAAAGGTATCTCCTCTTCCAAGGTATAAATGGCTATTTCGGACAAAACACTCACATTACTATGTGCACTAATGGTGATACGTTTCTTGTCCAACAATGATTCGGCCACAAATCCCGATCGGGTTTGGGTCAATAAATGATAAAGTCCGGGTCTTCCTCCTATCGACAAAATTTTCTCTAAACTCATTCCTTAAAAAATTTTCAAATGCAAAGATGCTATAATTACCCAAATAACTGCGTTAAATTATCTGGCTTTTTTCATGTTTGGAAACCGCATACGATACTCCACCTTTATTTTACCCTTGGATATATTGGCCAATCGGCCTTTTAAAAGGCGTTTTTTTAAGGAAGACAATTTATCGGTAAACAATATACCTTCTATATGATCATATTCGTGTTGGATGACACGCGCTAAAACCCCATCATAGGTTTCTGTATGCTCCTTAAAATTCCCATCACAATAGGTGATTGTGATCGTATCTTTCCTGGAAACATCCTCCCTGATATCCGGAATACTGAGACAACCTTCGTTAAAGGCCCAGTCCTTTCCGGTTTCCTCCTTTATTTTAGCATTGATAAATACTTTTTTGAATCCTTCCAAGGTTTTCTGCTCTGCATCGGTTAGATCATCATCCTCTGCAAAAGGAGTTGCATCGACGATGAACAACCGCAAGGGCAGTCCTATTTGTGGTGCAGCCAATCCTACTCCACTTGCATTGTACATCGTCTCCCACATATTCTCGATCAATTCATCCAATTTGGGAAAATCCTTTTCAATTTCCTTTCCTACTTTACGTAACACGGGGTCACCATAAGCGACAATAGGTAATACCATTTATTTTCTATTTATATAAGCCTGTAAAATCAGGGTTGCACTTATTTCATCGATCAACGCTTTGTTTCTGCGTTGTTTTTTCTTGATTCCACCATCGATCATGGATTGAAATGCCATTTTTGAGGTAAAACGTTCATCTTGCCTTTCAATGGGAATATCGGGAAATGTCCTACCCAAATGCTTCAAGAAAGGAGTTATCAACTCCTCGGCTTGGGAGGGTGTATAATCCATTTGCTTGGGTTCCCCAACGACAAAACGCTCTACATTTTCCGCTGCTACGTACTCCTTCAAAAAAGCGACGAGTTCCTGGGTATTTACGGTCGTAAGACCTGAAGCAATGATCTGCAATTCATCCGTAACTGCAATCCCAGTGCGTTTTTTTCCATAGTCCAAAGCAACAATCCGACCCAATTCCAATGTTTTTGGCAAAAATAAACCATAAATTGTTATAACTATAAAAACACAGGATCAATTAAGGTTTCTGCCCTTATATTTGTCAAAATTTTAAGAAACAAAATGACTGAACTCAGAAAGACGATAGAAAAAGCATGGGAAGACAGATCACTGTTGAAAGAAGCTGCTACCCAAAAAGCCATTAGGGAAGTAATCGATTTATTGGATGCCGGCAAACTACGCTGTGCCGAACCAAGTGAAAATGGTTGGCAGATCAATGAATGGGTGAAAAAAGGGGTTGTTCTGTATTTTCCCATTCAAAAGATGGAAACCTTGGAAGTGGGCATTTTCGAATACCACGATAAGATTCCATTAAAAAAAGGATATAAGGAAAAAGGCATTCGGGTCGTACCCCATGCCGTCGCAAGGCATGGCGCTTATATTTCGGCCGGCACGATTTTAATGCCCAGTTACGTGAATATCGGTGCCTATGTTGACGAAGGCACTATGGTTGATACATGGGCCACCGTCGGTAGTTGTGCCCAAATCGGAAAGAACGTACACTTAAGTGGTGGCGTTGGAATTGGAGGGGTACTCGAACCCTTACAAGCCGCTCCGGTAATTATCGAAGACGGTGCCTTTATAGGTTCCCGTTGTATTGTTGTCGAAGGCGTTCGGGTTGAAAAAGAAGCTGTTCTAGGTGCAAATGTAGTTTTAACCATGAGCACGAAAATTATAGACGTAACCGGCGATGAACCTGTAGAAACAAAAGGTGTTGTTCCTGCCCGGTCCGTAGTTATCCCAGGAAGTTATACTAAAAAATTCCCTGCAGGGGAATTTCAGGTACCCTGTGCATTGATTATTGGCAAAAGAAAGGAAAGTACCAACAAAAAGACATCATTGAACGATGCACTTCGTGAGTACGATGTAGCGGTTTGATTTCCTATTTAAAAATTAATTATTATAAAACCCTGCCTTTGAGTAGGGTTTTTGTTTTTCCGGTTGTTAACCAATACAATTATCGATAGGAATTCAATCTATTGTGAATGCCCTAATTAAATTGAAAAATATTAGTTGATTCGAAAAATTGTAGGAATTTTATGTATTGTACATACTTTTTTCCTTTTTTTTCTGTTAATTAGAAATACCAATTGGTCTAACCATCCGATGAAAACAAACCTATGTCTCTAACCAAAGAAAAAGTAACCGCATTAGTGATCACTTTTAATGAAGTAGGATATATTGAAAAATGTATTGAATCCGTTTCCTTTGCGGATGAAATCATTGTAGTGGATTCTTACAGTACCGATGGCACCTATGAATACCTTCTGAACCATCCAAAGGTCAAGGTTATCCAAAATCCGTTCAAAAACTTTACCGCCCAAAAATCATTTGCATTAAAACAGGCGAGTAATGATTGGGTTTTGTTTTTGGACGCCGATGAAGTTGTCTCGGAAGACCTTCAAAACGAAATAAAGGAAACCATCAACAACAATCCCAAACACGTAGCCTATTGGTTCTACCGAAAATTCATGTTCCAAAATGAACGGTTGCATTTTAGCGGTTGGCAAACCGATAAAAATTATCGTTTGTTCCGAAAGGGTAAAGTGAACTTCTCCGATAAACGAATTGTCCATGAGACTTTGGACATCAACGGTACATCGGGTAAATTCAAAAATAGACTCACACATTATTGTTATAAAGACTACGAGGTTTACAAAAACAAAATGATGATGTATGGAAGACTGAAAGCCAAGGAAGCATTTTCCAAGGGTAAACAATTCAGTTACGCCTTACTGCTTCTTAAACCCTTATGGAAATTCTTCAATAGCTATATTATCAGATTAGGATTCTTGGATGGCGCCAAAGGTATTATCATTTGTCATCTCGATGCCTTGTGCGACTTGGAGCGCTATCGCGAACTTCAAAGACTTGAAAGGGAAGAACAGTGGTCTGGGGTTTTCAAGACGATGCCATAATTCCTTTTTTAGATCTTTTACCCCCTTTTCGAACAATAGAAATCCAATCCTTGTTTTTTTCAACGTTTTAATTTGGTAGGTTTGCATGAAATTTGTCTCATTCAATCATTACTATCGTATATGTAGTGTTTTTTTACTCTTGAAGGATCTTTTACTTCAGGTCAAAGAGCTGTTATATTGCGTAATTGTTGTTCTTGCTACTTGCGAAAGCACCTATTGGATTTGATTACTTGATCACTCTCGAACTTACTCAAAGAGATCGGTAATATCCTAAAATGATTTTTTGGTTGAAATTTTATTATGGTGAATAAGGCCTAAAGGATTTATCATTTTTTAAAATTATTTGTTTTGGATAAAATGGTTGATAAAAAAATTAGAATTGGATTTTTATACTTTGAGGAAATCCATCATATACCCCATTTTATCGGAATAGCATCAGAACTTTCGAAAAATGGAAAATATGAAGTGGATGTCCTTACCTATACTTCAGACCACACCTATCTATATCGATTAATAAAACTTCTCAATGCCAAGAACATCCATGTCAAAACCTTGGAACAACCTTTATACAGAAAGGCTATTGATCGAATAACAGGCAGAAAAAAGCCTAGCTCTGTCTATTTATACAGAAAACACAAAAATCTATTTCTAACTTATGATGCATTGGTGTTCACAGAAAAAAACCATGCATTTATCCACAAGGCGAGAGGTAAAAAAAAGAAACCCTTCCTAATTATAGCAAATCATGGGGCTCCTGGCAGAGGCTACTCCTTTCAACCCGCAGTAAAACTATTCGACCTAGCACTTTTATGTGGCAATTTTTATGTGGATCGCTTGAAAAAGGAAAATCTTCTAATAGAAAACCATGCGGTTATCGGGTATTCAAAATTCGATGTTATATCCAAGGACAAACAAGACACCCGTCCTTTCCCAGACAACAAACCCATTGTTTTATATAATCCTCATTTCAACAAAATAAATTCCTCTTGGTACACCCATGGCTTGAAAGTCCTTGAGTATTTTTACAATTCAAAGGATTACAATCTGGTTTTTGCCCCACATATCTATCTCTTTAATAGAAAAGGCTTTTTAAAACCAAGTATCATTGACGAAAAATATTTCAATGCTCAGAACATCCATATTGATTTGGGAAGTATAAAGAGTTCAAATATGAGCTATACCCTAAATTCCGATATTTATCTCGGCGATGTGTCCAGTCAAATTTTCGAATTTGGGATAAAACCAAGACCTTCAGTATTCATCAATGCTTTGAAGATTCCTAAAGACAAATGGAAGGACGACCTTAACCATAGATTTTGGAAAACTGGGGAAGTCATCGAAGACATTAATGAATTTGAAACCGCTTTACATAAATTTGAAGAAAAAAAAGACCAATACTTAGCAACCCAAAAACAAATTTTCACAGATAATTTCTATATTGACGAGCACTATTCCGCAAGTAAAAAAGGAGCAATTGCCATTGATGATTTTATGACAAAGCAAAACACTTTAAAACCGAATAAATTATGAAAATCGTAATATTAGCAGCTGGTATTGGCTCCCGATTGGGCAATCCATTTCCTAAACCCTTGACCCCTTTGAATAACGGAAAGAGTATCATGGGTATGCAATTGGATAATTTGACGGAATACTTCAATGTAGATGACATCAATATTGTAGTCGGTTTTAAAAAAGACCTGATTATGGAACGCTTTCCTGAAGTCACTTACATCTACAACCCTTTTTTTGATAGGACCAATACATCAAAAAGCTTGCTAAAAGCCCTAAAAAAGAACAAGGACCAATCGGTTCTCTGGTTAAACGGGGATGTAGTTTTTGATGCCCGTTTATTGAAGGAGTTATCGTCCTATATTCAAAAAGAACAATCCTTTGTCGCCGTAAACACCAGTAAAGTGGCTGAAGAAGAAGTAAAATACACTTTAAAAAACGATTATATCAACGAGCTTTCCAAAACCGTGAAAAATGGATTGGGCGAGGCCGTTGGCATAAACTTTATCGCAAAAAAAGACATTCAAAACTTCATTACAAGATTGGAAGAATGTGATGACAATGACTATTTTGAGCGCGGTTTGGAACTGGCCATAGAAAAAGACCAACTTCAGATAAGTGCTGTTGACATCTCCGCTTTTGATTGTATGGAAGTAGATTTCAAGGAGGATCTAGACAATGTAAATAATCTTTTTCGTTAATGAAGGTCATTCTTTTTTGCCAAAATGCCTATGCTTTCGGGATCATGGACCCCATTCAGGAAGTACTGAAATCAGAATCCCATGAATACCTTTGGTATATTCCCGAAAAACTTTTTGGTGGGTTTCCGTTCAAGACGGAAAAATTCACCACTAGCATTTTGGATTTGCAATTATTCAAAGCGGATGCCATTTTTGTACCTGGCAACGAGGTACCCTATTACCTAAGGGGCCTTAAAGTACAGATATTCCACGGCCTGGCCGGAGAAAAAAAAGGTCATTTCCATATTCGGAATTATTTTGACCTTTATTTGACCCAAGGTCCCTACTTCACTAAAAAATTCAATGAATTAAAGGCCAAATACAAGAATTTCGAAGTCCATGAGACCGGTTGGCCCAAATTGGATGTTTATGGCAAAAGCCGTAATGTCTACCAAAAGGATAAGGAACATATTTTAAAGGGATTTGATACGGATAAAATCATACTTTTCGCCCCTACATTTTCCCCTAGGCTCACTGCCGCCCCCTTTTTGTTGCATGAAATTGAAGATCTTGCCCAATCCACAGGCTATGTGATCTTTGTAAAATTCCATGACCTAATGGATCCGAAATGGATCACAGCCTATAAAAACCTTAGCCTTCGAATTCCGAACATCATCTTTCAGGAAGAGAAGAACATCATTAAATTTTTATTACAGGCCGATATTCTGATCAGCGATACTTCATCGGTAATCTATGAATTCCTACTCTTGGACAAACCTGTAATTTCCTTTAGGAATATCGCCGACAACATCCAATGGGATGATTCGAGGGAATATACCGAACTAACAAAAAAAGTACTTGACAATATTCATAATGACCCGTTTAAATCACAACGCGATGTTGTCAATCAAGAATACCATCCCTATAGGGACGGTAATTCCGCACAACGTATGGTTGATGTTGTTGAAGCTTACATTGAAAAAAACGGAGTACCTGAAACCAGGGATTTATCATTGGCCCGAAAATTGAAAATCAACAATTTATTCGGTAAACCGGTTGCACAACCATGGGACGGAAACAAAAGGAACAAACTAACAGCATTATTGATTACCTACAATGAAATCAATAATATCGAAGCAGTTTTGGAGAACATAAGCTTTGCCGATGAAATCATCGTTGTAGATTCCAATAGTACCGACGGCACTATTGATATCATAAAAAAATACCCGCACGTTAAACTTATACTACGTCCTTTTAAAAATTATACCGATCAAAAATCCTTTGCCATGGACCAGGCTACCAACGACTGGATATTGTTCATGGACGCAGATGAACGGCTAACGGACCCCCTTAAAAACGAAATCCTAAAAACGGTCAATTCCAATAAGGAAGAGCCCGTAGCATTCATGTTTTTAAGAACCTTTATGTTCAAGGACAAGGTTTTACGGTTTAGTGGATGGCAAAGCGACAAAAATTATCGCCTTTTCAGAAAAAGCAAAGTTAAATTCGACAAAGAACGGATTGTTCACGAAACACTACTTATCGACGGAAAATCAAGTGTCTTAAAAAACAGATTGATACATTATTCCTACAGTAGCTACGAGGACTATAAGGGCAAGATGGTCAAATACGGTCAGATGAAGGCTATTGAGGAGTACGAAAAAAACAAGAAACCCTATTTTTATCATTTCATTTTCAGACCCCTTTATAAATTTCTAAACCATTACGTCTTGCGATTGGGGTTCCTGGATGGACGAAAAGGAATAACCATTTGTTATTTGAATGCCCTTGGGGTGTATTCGAGATATAAAGAATTGAAACGTCTTAGAAGTTTAGACAAAAAATAAAGTCAATGACCGATTTTACCAAGGAAATAAATAATTGTATCGAGGTCTTAACACAAGGCGGACTCATCCTTTACCCTACCGATACGGTTTGGGGTATTGGTTGTGATGCCACTAATGAAACCGCGGTAAAAAAGGTGTATCGCTTAAAACAACGTGAAGATTCCAAGGCATTGATTTGTTTGGTGGCCAATGATGCCATGCTTGAACGGCATGTAGAAAAGGTACCAGAGGTTGCTTATGATATTTTAGACCTGGCGACCAAACCAACGACGATTATTTATGACAGTCCCATAGGCTTGGCCAAAAATGCCATTGCCTTGGACAACACCATGGCCATTAGGGTCGCTTCGGACAAATTCTGCCAATACTTGACCAACAAGTTCAAGAGACCCATAATCTCTACATCCGCGAATATAACCGGTGACCCAACACCCAGAAGTTTTAATGAAATAAAGGACCATATTTTAAAAGGTGTCGACTATATTGTAAATTTGCACCACGATAAAAAAAACGGACCACCTTCATCGATTATCAAATTAGGAAATGATGGTACGGTTAAAGTAATCCGGGAGTAAGTAACAAACAGTATTCACTGTCACATTAAGCGCCTCGAAATTCCGGGGGAGATGCCTTCATAAAATGCCACAACAAAACCATAAACAAGCACTACAGAATCCGATTTTCAATATACTTTCAGAAGCCGCAGATGAGCTTAATATGGAGAGTTATGTGATTGGTGGGTTTGTGCGCGACTATTTGCTAGAACGAGGCAATCCTAAGGATATTGATGTGGTAGCTGTCGGTAGCGGTATTGAATTGGCCAAAAAAGTAGCTCATAAACTGTCCGGAAATCCCAAAATATCAGTTTTCAAGAACTTCGGAACAGCCATGATAAAGCATGGCGATTTGGAATTGGAATTTGTAGGGGCACGAAAAGAAAGCTATGACCGGAATAGCCGAAAGCCCTTTGTTGAGGATGGCACTTTGCAAGAAGACCAAGAACGACGGGATTTCACCATCAACGCCTTGGCCATATCGTTGAATAAATCAAATTTCGGGGAATTATTGGACCCCTTCAATGGCGTAATTGACCTGGAAGACAAAATTATCAGAACCCCTTTAGAGCCTGGCATCACATATTCCGATGACCCATTGCGTATGATGCGGGCCATACGTTTTGCCACCCAATTGGATTTCGTGATCGAGTTGAAATCCTTACAGGCCATAACGGAAAACAAAGAACGTATCCAAATCGTTTCCAAAGAACGGATTGTTGATGAACTGAATAAAATACTGGCTTGCCCTAAACCTTCCATCGGTCTGTCCTTACTCCATAAGACCGGACTTCTCGATTACATACTTCCCGAGCTTACTGCCTTGGAGGGCATCGAAGAGATTGAAGGCCAACGCCATAAAGACAATTTTTGGCATACCCTTGAAGTTGTCGACAACATAGCCAAGACCACAGAAAACCTTTGGTTGCGCTGGGCCGCCTTACTACATGACATTGGCAAGGCCCCTACCAAAAAATTCCATAAAAAAATTGGCTGGACATTCCACGCACATGAATTCATAGGGTCCAAAATGGTCTATAAACTCTTTAAAAGATTGCGCATGCCATTGAACGACAAGATGAAGTTCGTTCAAAAAATGGTATTGATGAGCTCCAGGCCCATTGTATTGGCCGAAGAATTCGTAACCGATTCCGCTGTTAGGAGATTGGTGTTCGATGCTGGTGATTTTGTAGATGACCTAATGACCTTATGCGAGGCGGATATCACCACCAAAAACCCAAAAAAGCAAAAGAAATACAAAAATAATTTTAAAATGGTTCGGGCTAAGATCATCGAGGTCGAGGAACGGGACCATGTGAGAAATTTTCAACCCCCCATCTCCGGGGAGGAAATCATGAATTTCTTTGACCTTAAGCCCTCCAAGGAAATCGGGATTATAAAAGCTGCCATCAAAGAAGCCATTCTGGAGGGTGAAATCCCCAATGAATATGAGGCTGCCAAAGAATTCATGGTCCAAAAAGGAATAAAATTGGGTTTAACCCCTAAACCGTAATACATCTGTTTTTCCGTATAGGGATACTGGCGATACAGAACTGGCCAAAAAAAAATTAATAATCGTGGTCGTTGCCCGAATGAATAGATCGGCCCAGTTCATTGTCGTAAAAAGACTTTGTGGTATTTGGCTATGAAAAGGGATATAAATCCCCTTGCTATTTTTATGGGTTAATTCTTCGATAAACATATGAATATTCGAAAAGAACACTAATTTTGCATTTGTTAACTATACCATACATGTTCAAAAAATACCATTCAATAGCCAAAATTACATTGGTCTTGGTTTATTTGGTCATTATTGCAGGAGCTGTTGTTCGAATGACCGGAAGTGGAATGGGATGTCCGGATTGGCCTAAATGTTTTGGCCACCTGATACCACCAACAGAAGAGTCCCAATTACAATGGAAACCTGGACAAAGCTATCATAAAGGCCAGGTCATTATCCTCAATGAATCGTTGCAAGTGGCAAAGGAAGATTTTACCAGTGGTAACGAACTGAAGTTGAACCATTGGGAACCCTATACAAAACATGACTATGCAGAATTCAATCCATGGCATACTTGGATTGAATTTGTGAATCGCCTTTTTGGTGCCTTGGCAGGTTTAGGCACATTGGTTTTAGCCTT
This sequence comes from Maribacter polysiphoniae, assembly GCF_003148665.1. Taxonomy (GTDB): domain Bacteria; phylum Bacteroidota; class Bacteroidia; order Flavobacteriales; family Flavobacteriaceae; genus Maribacter_A; species Maribacter_A polysiphoniae. The sequence continues at coordinate 242,496 of NZ_QGGQ01000002.1, forward strand.
CGTATCTTTTGGGTATTGGAAAAAAAAGAAAAGCATCACCCTATTGTCCTGGATAGTGGTTTTCGGTATGGGTTTTCAAGCCTGGCTGGGTGCAACCGTAGTTTATTCGGTTCTTGAACCCGTTAAGATTACCCTGCATATGGTTATGGCCCTATTGATAGTCGCCATATTGCTCTACCTTATTTTTCGCTCCAATGAGCATAAAAGAACATACATCTATGATTCAAAAACGATGGTGATCTTGTCCACGGTTTTTGGATTGACCCTGATTCAGATAATTCTCGGAACCCAGGTTAGACAGTTTGTTGACGAACAGATCGACCTGGTTGGGGAAACGGCAAAAAACCTATGGCTAAACAAACCTATCCTCGCTTTTTACATTCATCGAACATTTTCAATTATTGTGGTTCTGGTCAATCTTTATTTGGCATACAGGATTTACAATTTGAATCTTGGTCTCACAAAAATCAATTGGATATTGAGCATTCTCCTTGTTGAAGTCATTTCAGGCATGGCCATGTTCTATTGGAATTTCCCTTTTATGAGCCAGACTTTACATTTGGTATTGGCCTCATTACTCTTTGGTGTTCAATTCTATTTGCTATTGGAATCCTATAATGCGGATAGAAGTCAGAAATCTTCGTAACTTTGCACTCTCTCAAAAATAGAGTCAATGATATATAAAATCCGGATCATCTTGGATGCCCATGAGGATATCTTCCGGGATGTTGAAATCGAGGCGCATAATTCAATGGAGGAATTCCATAATACCATTGCACAGTCCTTTGGATTTTTGGGTAATGAAATGGCCTCATTTTACACCTGTGATGAAAACTGGAAACAAGATGAGGAAATCGCATTGTTCGATATGAATGAAAACGGTTCCGATCTTCGATTAATGAACGAAACGTATCTCGAGGACATTCTTACCGAGAAAACCCCTAAACTTATTTATGTTTATGATTTCTTGAATATGTGGACGTTCTTTGTTGAATTGGCCGATATTGTTGAGGAAGAACCCGGTCGTTCCTATCCCAATGTCCTTTTTAGTTTTGGGGAATTGCCCGAATCACCACCAGAACGAAAATTCGAAGCGGAAAATACGTCAATCGATTTTGACGACACCTTTGACAATTATGATGACCTGGATTTTGATGAAAATTGGAATTGAGACCTTAAGATTGCTTTTCTGAAACTGACTTCAGAAAAATCCATTGAACAAATAACACGTAACACGAAACCCATAATTAGAAATGATAAACCTATACCCTACCCAAATTGAAAGTATTTCTTTGCACCGCGTTGGCAACAAGAACAAAAACGAAGGTATATTTTTATCGGAACAACCCTTTATCCTTAATGATGAGACCACAGGGTTGTTGAAAGAGTATTTTTTCAAACCCTTTAGGGAGAAAGAGGAAAATTATTTTAAACTGACCAATGAGGTTGATGTTGAGTTTAATGAAATACATAAGATCGTAACAGAAATATTCAATGACCCTGCATGCGCCCATGATCAATCAAAAAGAATAGCAACACATCTTTTTGACCAATCCAACCATCCGCATATCAAAAGTGGGGAAGTCTATGTAGCCCATCTGACCGATGTTGTTCTCGACAATAAAAAAGTGGATGCCATTGGTATCTTCAAAAGTGAATTAAAGCATGATTTTCTTCAATTCGAGGAAAATGGCAGCAACTTGGATATTGTCATCCAACAAGGTATCAATATCAATAAATTGGATAAAGGCTGCCTGATTTTCAATGTGAACAAGGAAGAGGGATACAAAGTACTTTCCGTTGACAGTAATCGGTATGATGCCAAATATTGGCTTGAGAATTTTTTGGATGTTGATGCCTTGGCCGATGAAAACTTCTACACCAAAAACTACTTGAAATTCTGCCAGAATTTTGCCAAGGATGTTGTCTTGCCTGCTGAGGACAAACAACAGGAAGTGTTGTTTATGAACAAGGCCGTAAACCATTTCGCGAAAAACGACTCCTTTGAGGAAACGAACTTCTTGAACGAGGTTTTGGAAAATCCGGAACTTATTCCCGAGTTTAAACACTATAAGGTAGAAAAGGGACCGAAATACAGTATTGAGGATGTCTCTACCTTTGACATCGCCAACAAAGCCGTGTCCGACGCCAGAAAGAAGATAAAAAACGTCATCAACCTGGATACCAACATCCAGATAAAAATGGATTTCATCAATCCGGAATCTGCAGAAAAATTCGTTGAAAAAGGATGGGACGAAGAGCGTCAGATGTACTACTACCTAGTATACTTCAACAAGGAAGAGAAAAGCTAGACCTTATTCCAATTTAAAATCCCAAATACCACCAAGAGAACACTTTGTGTTTTGATTTTATGATTTGGCACTTGTGATTTGGCACTTGTGATTTGCTATTTCAAGAAGCCCGACTATATTTTGATTTTGTGCTCAAGAATCTGTTTCATACTGACCCCTTGATAGTTACGTTTCACAAAATCCAAGGCAAGATTCAGGATTTCCCCCATGGTCTTGCATTTTTTAAATTGGATATCCTTGGTTAAATCGTAAATCTGCCCTTTAAGCTTTTCTACATTTTCAGGTAAGGATATGTGGTCTTTTTTACAGACTTTGTCCAACAATTTAATCCGGTTTCCCGAACTTAGGATTCGCTTGGCGACAATGGATCTTTCCTCCAACTTGTACTGGTCTATGGAATCTTTCAATAATTTACTACGGACCAGCTCTACCATTTTATAATTTTCCTTGAAAAACTGGGGACGATAAACATTCAATTTACCCTCGAAGGATTGTTGATCAAAATCTATGGCCCTGATCCTATACACGACATGATCAAAATCGTGGGTCGCTACGATCACATAATTGTATGAACGCATATCGCCCAACAATCGAATCATACAACGCTCATTGAATTTCACAAACTCCTTGGCCAATTGGGCTTTTTCGAATTCGGTACAATTGGGCAACATCTCCTTGATGAACACATCCCCAGGAATTCCTGCAATATGTTCTTCGATCAAAGTATCCTTATACACCATAAAATTGAGGTTATAAGGGGAAAGCATATGTTCCAACTCCAAACCATAGATTCTTGATGCATCAGCTTTCTTTACATAGAAATAGGTGAAATTATCGTTAAGGACATTCCTAACCTTAATACGAAAAGGTTTGGAATTTCCGAAAGTACAGTAGTCAACCGAGTCAACATTCAAATATTGGTCAATATGTCCGCTACCATCGGAAAGTAAAAGTGAGTACACCCGCTTTAAACTTGTATCTATTTCTTGACGGTCATATTCATTGTAATAGACCCTTACCCAAAGGGTATCCTCGTCATTGGAATCATAAACCACTACGGAACCAATAAAACGTAACAAATCATCATAACAAATAGGTATTTCAATTTTTCTACTATACCTTTCAAGATAAGCTTCCAACGCTTTACTGACTGGATAGGTCGGCTTCTTCTTCGACATCATTTTTTCGTCAATCATCTCCAATGTTTTGTCTAAAGATACAAAAAACGGATTCCGCTCTTTATCAAAAAAACAGGTATCTACACCAAAGTCATTACTACGTATTCCTTAACGTTTACCTATATATTTTTCCCGTTGGCAACAAAAATCTGTAAAGACCAATAAAAGGTGGTTTTTTCGTAGGAAAGTATAATTAATTCACACGTGGACATATCCTTTCAAACCAACCAACAAAACAGTAGGAGTCTTCTTCTGTTATTATTTGTATTATTTACCTCATTAAATACGTTTGCCCAGTTAAGTGACCTGCATTACTTACCGCCTTTGAAGCAGGGTGCGAATAATCAAGGTATACAAAATCAGGCCATATATTTGTCAACTCCGGAAACAACCACTTTTACGGTAAATGTATATCGGGGAACAAATACCTCACCTGTAAACTCTTTCAATATTGACAATCTCAATCCAGCAGTCTGGACATTGGGCAACGGAGACAATAACATTACCCTGGTAAACAATAGCAATACAGGGGTTGTACTTGATAATAGTGGATTACGTTTTGAATCCCCTAGTGGTAAGGAATTCTACGTAAACTATAGAGGAAAATCCAGTTCACAGGCCGCTTCCTTAACCGCCAAGGGTCGACAAGCCATGGGTACCAAATTTAAATGGGGTGGTGTTCCTAACCTAGGTAGTCATGTTTCGAAATCCAACACCTTGGGTATCATGGCTACTGAGGACAATACAACGGTAACATTATCGGGTTATGATTCCAATTGCGAATTTAGGGTAGGCAACGACAGGGCTGGTATTACTGCCGATTCATATACCATAACATTGGACGCCAACGAATCTTTTGTTTTTGAAACCTACATAGGCACATCGCCCACCCCAGCCCATGAGGATGGTTGGATCGGCGCCTCGATCGATTCGAATAAGGATATCGTTATAAGTAACGGTATGATCAACTTTGGTAGTCAATCTGGCCAAAGCCATAGGGATGCCGGTATAGACCAACCTGTACCTGAAAACAAATTAGGTAAGGAATATGTTTTTGTAAGGGGTAATGGCAATACGAATGGACTTACGGAATTTCCTCTGGTCATTGCCATCGCAGATAACACTCAAATATTCGTAAATGGCGGTACAACGCCAATAGCCACCATAGATGATGGTGAGTACTATAAAATACCTAGCTCCTATTATTCCTCCAACACGGTGGGTGCAAACATGTTTGTACAAACATCAAAAGATGTATATGCCTATCAATCCATGGCGGGATCAAGTGCCCTGTACACACAGGGACTGAATTTTGTGGCTCCCGTAAACTGTTTATTACCCGATGTAATGGATAACATTCCGGATATCCGAAACATTGCAGGATCCACAGTTACCGGAGGTTTAACGATCACCGCATCGGTAAATACACCAGATGAAAACATCAAGGTATATCAAGATGGGATAGAAATCACCAAACCCGCATCCGATGCAGTGGCAGGTTCCAATGATTGGAAAACATTCTTTATACCCAATCTAGATGGTGATATTAGCGTAACATCAACTGGCCCAATGGCTATTGGTTTTTTCGGTTATAACGGTGCCCAAGGTGTCGCTGGCTATTTTTCCGGTTTTGATACCGTCCCAGAGGTAGTCCTTAAAATTAATGGGGGAACCGTAGGGGATTGTTTTTCTGGATCTACCATTTTTGAAGCCTCAGATGATAATTTTGATGCTTACCAATGGTTTTTTGATGGCCAACTCATTGAAGGTGCCAATACATTCGAATACGCTGCAACCGTAGCGGGAGACTACTATGTTCGGGGAACCAAAGGACCCTGCACGTATGATTCACAAGGGATTACTGTTTTCTACTGCGAAGGTGACATAGTAGTTAACAAAACCGTAGACAAGCCTGAAATCACAGAAGGGGAAACGGCAACTTTTACCATTAGGGTAGAGAATAAAAACTTTAAACCCGTAACTAACTTTCAGCTCACAGATAATATTCCTGCTGGGTTAACACTTGTCAAAGGCTCCACTACAACCGGAACCTGGAATGGTAGTGTTTGGAACATAGGCACCCTTGAACCTGGTGAACCGGCGTTTTTGGAATTGGAAGTAGTAGGGGATGAAATTGATATCGAACCCCTAATCAATGTCACCAATACCGTTTCACATACACAGGACCAAGTAGATGAAAACATTACTGAGGATATTCTTTCCGCCAGTATTATCGTACACAATGATTTTGATCATGATGGTGTGGTGGATATAGTCGATGTAGATGATGACAATGACGGTATTTATGACAGTGATGAATGCGAAGGGGCATTTTGTTTTGAATCGATTATCAACGAAAGTTTTGAAGACCCAGACGTTTCAAATTTTTCGATTCTCAATGAAAGTAGTGTCCCCGGATGGTATACAACTGCAACCGATAAGAAAATTGAAATATGGGAATCAGGTTTCTTAGGGGTAAATTCATATGATGGTAACCAACATGTGGAACTGAATGCCAATAATTATGGTGCGCTTTACCAAAACTTATGTTTGACACCAGGTACTGAAATGAGTTGGTCAGTAAGACATAGAGGAAGGGCCGGCACCGATAAAATGCAGTTGAGGATTGGAGGGGACCTTGCCAGTGCTACCGTACAAGAAACAATGACCACCGATAATACGGCTTGGGTATTATATTCCGGAACCTACACCGTACCCGTAGGCCAAACGAATACAGTTTTTGTTTTTGAGGCTATATCCACGGCCAATAGTAGTATTTCTATCGGTAACTTTATCGATGATGTCAAAATCAACATTCTTGTTCCCGAAAACTGTATAGATTCCGATGGGGACGGGTATCCAAACAACATTGACCTGGATAGTGATGATGATGGTTGTACCGATGCCGATGAATTCTATAAGGACAACAGTGCCGATGGTGATGATGGTGGGGAATACGGAACAGGTATACCTGCAGTTGATTCCAATTCGGGTGCCGTAATCGATGCGTCATACACCTTGGTTTTAGCTCCGGAGATCGATTTAGGGAATACTACCGAAGATTTGGGCACAAACGATATTAACGGACAAGAGATTGGCCTTGGTGATACTTTTGATTATGTCCTCCGTTTCCAAAATACAGGAAATGATAATGTTACAGGGTTTACCATAAGGGACGTATTGCCATCCAATGTAAGTGTAGACAATGTTGATCTATCAGGTGCGTCCAACACGGTAACTTATAACCATGACCCTGTCAGCAATATCATTACTTTCCAAATACCAGATAACCTGGTCGAGGTAAATGACCCAAAATATACGATCCGGATCACGGTAACCTTATCCTCAAACTGTTCTGAATTCGTAAATGCATGCTCGGATACCATTGAAAATTTTGCCTACTCCACCTATCAAGGAGTTACAAACACCAACACATATAGCGATGAACCAGGGTCAACCTTAACCCCAACCTGTAGTTCAACCACATCGGTGGCAACAAACAGCCTCTTAAACGATCTAGAGAATTGTAATATAGCCAGAACGGTACAATTATGTGGTGATGACGTTATTTTAAGTGCAGGAACAGGATTTGCTTCCTATAAATGGGCATTGGACACCAATGGAAACAGTAAAATAGATGCAACTGAGACGGTAATAGACGATGGAGATCCCGATGGTGACCCTAGTACATTATTGATTACCGAAATTGGCAATTACATCGTTGAAAAAAGTGGTGCGACAGGATGTGCCGATTTAGTGGAACTTATTACCGTAGAACGTTTTGGAACCACACAGACCAACCCCATTTTATCGTATTTCAATCGGGTAAATTCAGATGCAAACCCAGACAATGACCTACAAGGGCAAATTGTAAATTGTTCAATCGACGGTAGCGAAATACCGCAAATATTTTTATGTGGCGAAAACGATGATGCCACATTACAATTAGGAATAACGGATGCGGATAGTATTGTTTGGCAACAATTGGATGAAACAAGCTGTACGGATATAGGGGATGATTGTGCCAATACCAATTCTGGATGCACTTGGAACAATATTATTGAGCAAGATAATTATACGGTAACCGATAGCGGTAAATACAGAGTGGTCATCAACTATAAAAACGGTTGTTTCAGTCGTTTTTACTTCAATGTTTTTAAAAACACCTTGGACATAAAATACATTTCCTCTGATATTTTATGTAATACTTTAGGAAACATTAGAATTACAAACCCTGGAACGGATTACGGATTTCAGTTGGTAAACGCTACCACAAATTCTATTGTGACACCTTTTTCCGATAACAATGGACCTAATTTTGACATTACCACCAGTGGCACCTATAAAGTGCAGATCACTACACTTGACCCAATAACGGGAGACCCCATAGACAACGCCTGTATTTTTGAGACTGAGGATATCGGTATCCAGGAAATGGATTATGAGGTGAACATTGAAACGACACCTGCAGACTGTAGTGGTTTTGGAACCATTTCAATTCAAGCCCTGAACGTATTGCCGGATTACACTTATGAACTTCGCCTCGATGACGGCACCAATAGTGGTGCGGGAACATTTTTCCAAGAAAAGGTGGCCATCGAAGACAATACGTACACTTTCAATAGTGTACCCGCTGGGGACTATATTGTGATTACCACTACAGAAGATGGTTGTACGGATTCCCAAAATATTACAGTAGACGAATATCCTACCCTTAATTTAACGGCTAGTGTAAGCGAAAACATTACCTGTAATTCAGGTATGATAACCTTAACACCTAGTGGGGGTAATCCTGATCCAAATTACGACATGGCCATTTGGAGCATTGGCGGGGTTGGACTTTACGCAAGTCCGGAAGACGTACCAGCCTCCGAACTTCAAACTACCAACGACTTCGTATTTACCGATAGTAGTGATGCCAATGACTATGTCTTTATCGTTTTTGATGACAATGGATGTAGTTCACTATCAAATAGTGTGACCTTACAGGATTTGGGTCCCGTTACCATCTCTGCGTCTCACACCGATATTGTTTGCGCCGATTCCGCTACCTCAACATTAACGATAATAGCAAGCGGAGGTACAGCTCCCTACGAATATAGTTTAGATGGTGGCACGACCTACCAAACGACGAATACATTTACCAATTTGGGTGGCGGTTCCTACACGATTACCGTTAGGGATTCTAGTGGATCTGCAACATCAAGATGTATTGGAACGCAAGAGTATGAGATAGACCAACCTTTTAGATTGACAGCTTCCGCCGCAATTGTAGAAGATGCTTCCTGTGATCCTTCGGGAGCCTTGGTTAAAATATTAAATCCAAATGGCGGTCAAGCTCCATACACCTATAGTTTTGATGGCGGTTCCAATTATAACGGTACAAATGAACAACGACTGACAGCAGGTACTTACAACCTATCCATAAAGGATAACCTAGGTTGTACTTATGACATGGACATCACCGTAGACGCCCCAATGGCCGATCCAAGTTTCACTAATGATATCGATTATAACTGTGATGGATCGGGCACAATAACCATTACTCCGAGCAATACTACGGACTTTAGCTACACCTATAGTCTAAATAGCACGGACAACACCCCTGTGGATAATAACATATTCAATAATGTAGCTCCTGGAACACATACGGTTACCGTAGGGTATTCCAGCGCTATTACACCTAGCCAAAGCACCCTTTTCTTGGAGGATTTTGGAACAGGAATAACCACTAAAATAGGGGAAATAGGCCCAGGATATTGTTACGAACCGCAAGATGGCACTGATACTCCTTGCAATTTAGGTCCTGCCGGTATTTTGGTCAATGGCGAATACGCGGTCACGCATACGGTTACCAACCCTAATACATCATGGAGAACACCTAACGACCATACCGGCTTAACGGATGGTAGGTTCATGGCCATTGGGGTAAGTACCTCAGCAGGCAATAACAATGTTTTATGGTCCAGAACCGGATTGGAAGTACTGTCAAACCAAGATATTACAATTTCCTTTTATGCATATAACTTATTAAGAAACGGTGTTTCGGGCAATGACCCTGAAGTACTTGTAGAACTAGTGGATGCTTCCGGAACTTTAATCAGTAGCGCTGCCACTTCGGCAATTCCTCAAAATAACGATGCCGATGATTGGCATCTACGGGAGGTCACCTTTAATCCCGGAGCAAATACGGTTGTTGGCGTTGTATTACGTACCAACTTGGATAGCGACGATGGTAACTTCCTGGTTTTGGATGACATCCAAGCTTCCCAAATTCCAGAAGTCTGTGAAACATCCCAGGACCTTACCATTATCGTTGAAGACAACAAAGAGTTTACTGTCAGCATTTTAGGTAGTACCGACCCAACGTGTAATGGTGACACCGATGGTAGCATCAGGTTTGAAGTGAAGAATTTCGATACGGCCACAGGTTATGAATATTCAACGGATGGCGGAACTACTTGGACTACAGAAACTGCAGCCATCGTCACTACACCTTCAACATTGGCAGACGGCATATATGATATAATGGTTCGTAAGGTAAGTGACAATACCTGTACGGCAACTTCGGCCACATCGGTTACGTTGACCGCTCCGACGGCTATTGTTCCCGATTTGCAACAAACAGCCGAATATACATGCTTCAATACAGGGGCCACTTTAGAGGCTTCCGCTACTGGGGGCACACCGGGATATGAATATCAATTGGAAGATACTTCGGGCACCCCTGTGGTAACTTATCAAACCAATGCGGCCTTTAACAATATTACCGATGGTGACTACCTAATACGTGTAAAGGACGCCAACGGTTGTGAGGTACTTTCAACAGCAACGGTTACCGTTTCCACCCCGGAAACAATAGATTTCGACCCAACATTCACAACTTGTTATGATGGAGGAAACAATGCCACCATTACGGTTGATGTGACTTCGGGCAATGGTGACTACACCTTTAGAATCAATAATGGTGGATGGGTTACTCCTGCATCAGCCACTCCAACGACATATACATTTACAGGTTTGACCAACGGGACATATACGATTGATGTAGATGACACTTTTGGTTGTGGACCAGTACAAAAAACAATCGTCATACAACCTAATTTAAATGCTACCGTGGATGTCATGGATGTTAGTTCTTGTGGAGATGGCAACATTACGGTTACAGCCAGTGGTGGTGACGGAAACTTGGCGTATGCCTTTGTTCCGACAACAACCCCTGTAACAGCAGTAGATTTTAGTGCTACAAGCACATTTGCAGTTGCAGCGGCAGATACTGGCGCGTATGATGTTTATGTATGGGACAACGGTGCAGCGGATCCACATTGTGAATTTATGGAAACGGTCACTGTAAACCCTGCAACCCCATTAACTTTCACAGCAACGCCAACAGACCCAGAATGTCATGACGGATTGGGAAGTATTGCTGTAGAAGTTACTTCTGGTATTGCGCCTTACACTTATGAAATCATAGATTTAGATAATGGTGGCGCTTCCAATGAAACCATACCCAATGTAATAAATAACATAAAGTCGTTTTATAATTTAACTCCGGGTGATTATACGATAAACATTTCCGATGCTAGCGGTTGTATAGTTACGACGACACCCAACATAACCATTAATAACCCTATAGAATTAACATCTGAATATAGAGGTGTTTTACCTTCTTCTTGTTCCAGTGTGGACCCTAATGATTATGGCTTCGAGTTTTTTAACTATCCAACTACATTGGGTATGATAGAATTTAGTGCCGATGGTGGAAACACATGGGTTGCGGACAATTCTGTCCCAGGTACATCGGATAGAATAACCGGTTATTTATCAGGAGAAAACGTTGACCCGTCAATGAGGACAGTAGATGGTTCCGGAAATACTATTTGCCAAACGGATTTCCCAAGGTTCACAATCCCTTATCCTTTGGATGATTTGGATATTAAACTAACTGCAATCGTGGTTAATTGTAATGAACTGCGAGTTAAAGTCCAAGGCACTGAAGGTACTCCCGGTTACGAGTATGCGTACTCTGATAATCCAGCTAATTTTGACCCTGCTACTGCAATTTGGATTGCCGGTGGCACTGAAGACGATTCATCAGGCACTACGGTCACCGTTCCTGCAGGGTACGGTAATCATACTTGGTCAAGTTTAATTCCGGGTAGAACATATATGTTTTACGTTAAAGATTTTAATGGTTGCGTACGACAAAGTAATAGAAACGTCAATGATATTATAGACCCCCTTCCATTGGATATTGATTTTACTTCTAGACCTACATGTAATGGAGCATCTAACGGCAATATAACCTATACAATTACAGATAACGAAGCTCCTTATGGCACTGAGTTTAGATGGGAATTGTATGATATGTCCACTGGAACCGCGACGCTAGTAACTGATAGTGGAGGAAATGTATCTTTTACATCACCTCAAGAAGTAAAATTTGACACATTGGATGAAGGGGAATACTTTATTAAGATTACAGAAATAGATGGAGGTTTAGATGCTTGTATCTCTGCTTCGGAAAACTTATTGATAGAAGAACTAAATGTTATATCGGCTGATTTAAATAAATTGCAAGATATTTCTTGTGAAAACCCTGGTCTTATCAAAGTTGATAATATCCAAGGTGGAGGAGGAACTTACACTTTCACCGTTACAGATGATTTAGGAAACCCTGTTGCAACAGGTACAACGGACAATCCTTTAGAAATACCGGCAGGTTCGGCTGCTGGGGACTACTCAGTAAGTATTAGTGACCAATATGGTTGTTCATATCCTTTAGGAGACATAACAATGGCATTATCCGCCAATCCAACTATCAATAGTATTGAGGTTGATAATTGTAGCACATCGCCAACAATAACCATTAATACAACATTAGGTGATTCTTCAAGCTTATTATACTCTATTGATGGAGGAACTACATATATAGACAACGGAGGTATTTTTACCAATGTAGCTGTTAACACATATACCATTTTTGTAAAAGATGGCAATGGCTGTACGGACTCCGGCACCATTGAAGTATACCCAACACTGCAAGCTACGGCAACTTTAGAAGAAAATCTAGGATGCACCAATGATGCGGAAATTTTAATCAGTGCTTCAGAAGGTTCTGGTAGTTATGAGTACAAAATCGAAGACTCAGGAAGTACGGAAGTTGTTCCAAGAACAGCATTTACCACACCTGTTACCGCTATGGTAACAGTAGCTGACACATATACCATTACTGTTTACGATACGAATACCGCAACACCGCAATGTGAGCGCGTATTGACGGTAAATGTGCCAATTGCGATTCAACCTGACTTTACCGCTACCCCAACAGATGTAACATGTAATGGTTCTTCCGATGGTATCATAAAAATTGCGGAGGTAAATAATGGAAACAATCCGTTAAATTATACGATAACACCCAACAACGCTACGTATGACCCCGTAACCAATTCGTTCTCTGGTTTACCTGGTGACAGTTACCTAGTAACCGGTACAGGGCCAAATGGTTGTACAACAATCCAAACTATTGTCGTAGGAGAGCCTAATGTTATTACTTTCGATACGCCAGACGTAAATCAATTTGGTTGTTCCACAGACAATACGACGGACAACGCTACTATTGTTTTAGACGAAACAAGTATAGTAGGTGGTAGTTTAACGTATTCCCGTTACGAGTTTGAGGATGTGGCAACAGGTACTATATTGCAAAGTGGATCAACTGCATCATATATGTATACGGATTATGCCGGTGGTGATGTGATTGTCCGTGTTTTTGATGATAAAGGATGTAGTGCAGCACAAACAGTTACTGTAAATGCTTATGACCCCTTCATTTCGGCTTCAGCAGATGTAATTACCCAAATCAGTTGCGCCACTACGAATACTGGTGAAGCAATTAGGGTGGATGTTACGACTAACAGTACCACATACACTGCAAATCCCGGACATTTTGAATATAGGTTATTACCTTCAGGAACGGCACAGGCCTCCAATATTTTTCCAGATTTACAAGTCGGGACCCATACGATAGAAATAACCAATACAACGACGGGATGTTCAATCACAACGGATCATGTTGTTGAAGAACCCAATACGTTCGACATAACCGTTGATGTATTGTCCAATGTTGTTTGCTTTGGTGATGACGGCAGTATCCAAATAACCTTCGCGGATGACACCTATGCCGGGGATTTTGCGTGGGAAGTCCTAAATACTGATGGTACTTCAACAAGTAGAACCGATGACGAAGGCGTATACGCTGGCACCGGAACATCTGCCGCTATACCCGTGGCCGCAGGTAATTACATCGTTAGAGCCGTACAAGTGGCATTCCCGGAATGTAGCCAGGAACGTACATTTACGATTACAACACCAGAAGCGGCAATAACGTTGGATACCATAGAAACCTCCAATGTAGGATGCTCCAATAGTGAAGGCACGGCCAAAATCACCCCTCTTGGAGGCAAAGCTTTATATGACATCGTTTTAACCAATACCAACACCAGTTCCGTTTACAATGGCCTTCAAGTGAACGCTAATCTTTTCAAAGGGTTGGAAGCCGGTCATTATGATGTTCAGGTCACGGATGCGCTTGGATGTTCCCAGATCTTTACGGATGCCTTTGAGCTCGTAGAACCGGATGCCCTAACAGGTACGATTACAAATACCGAATTAGTGTGTACCGGCGACACAGACGCTTCGGTTTCTTTTATAATCGACCCAACAAGAAATGTAAGTCCGAATTATAGCTACAGCCTTAATACCTATGACGATGCGGCAGGCACGACACTCTTGCGTAACGCTGCAGCCCAGACAAGCCCTGATTTCCATAATCTTAGTGCCGGCTTCTACAGTATTAGTGTTACGGATGATATTGGTTGTGCACACGAAACCGCAATTGTTGAAATTGTAGAGCCAACAGATGTCGATGCCCTATTAATTACGGAAACTCCCAATAGTTGCCTTACAGGAGCAGACCTTTTACTTGTTGCTTCCGGTGGAACGGCCCCTTATACCTGGAGTGAGGATGGTATTACTTACAACAGCATGAACGAGACCAATGGTACAGATACCAACCTGTTCCAAAATATGGCTGTTGGCAATTATAGTTATTATGTTAAAGATGACTTCAATTGTGTATCCGTTATTTCCAACGAAATAACCGTAAACGCTATTGAAGATTTGACCATGACCTTGGATACCTCAGCAGCGACCGTAAATTGTTCCGGTGATAGTTCCGCTTTGATCATAGCGGATGCGGATGGTGGACTTGGTAGTTATCAATATGCTTTATTTGGGGATGCTACATTGACTACGGAAATAAGGGCGAACCAAAATGATGGAACCTTTGCCGACCTGCCAAGTGGAACGTATTATGTAAGGGTTCAAAGTAGGGATTGTGAAATCGTGTCTGAAGCAATTGTAATTGAAGAGCCTATACCGCTTACCTTGGATTATGAAATAACGGATGTTACCTGTAATGGGGAAGATAATGGTAGTATTGTTATAAACTTAAGCGGAGGTACAGGGGATTACTTATATGCAATTTCCCCAAATCTCAATCAATTTGTAGATGAGAATACTTTTGATGAATTAAGCCCGGGTGATTATACGGTAATTGCCCAAGACGGTTTGGGTTGTTATGAAGTAATTGAATTTACGATAACAGAACCAACGATTCTAGAGATGGATTACACCGTTCAGAACGAAATATGTTTTGAGAGCAGCGATGGTTCAATCACTTTGGACATAACCGGGGGCACCGCACCGTACTTTACAAGTTTGAATTCTAACGAATCCGGTGATTTTGTCCAAGATAAACTTTTATATGAAAACCTTTCGGCAGGTTACTATACCGTATACATAAAAGATGCCAATGGTTGTACAACCAATGATTTAATCAACGTTGAAGTAGGTGCCAACCTCAATGCCACAACTGAGGTCATCTATGAATGTACCGGTGACACCCCTAACAATAGCCTTAGTATTGCCTTAGAGGATGAAAGTGTTAGTGGTGATGTACTTTATGCATTGGATTCCACTGATCCCGCAGACTTTGTACTAGAACCCAACTTCACTGATATGACTGCTGGGGACCACTACCTAACAATAGCACATGCCAATGGCTGTCTACGCACTTTTGATTTTGAAGTAATCGGCTACACAGCCTTGACACTCGTTACAACCCAGGAAGGCATTAATGAAATAACGGCCTATGCTTCTGGCGGAAAAGAGGATTACACCTACTATTTTGATGGCGTGGAAAATGGTGATGACAATACTTTTATGATCAATAGAACGGATACTTATGAAGTACGTGTCGTTGATGAAAATGGTTGTGAAGCAATTTCAGAAATTTACATCGAATTCATTGATATTGAGATTCCAAATTTCTTTACTCCGGATGGTGATGGCACTAGGGATATGTGGACCCCTATCAACATAGAAATTTATCCTGACATCTTCATAAAGATATATGACCGATACGGTCGTATCATCTACCGGTTCAAAGACAATCAAGATGGATGGGACGGTCTTTATAACAACACCGAATTACCCTCAGGTGATTATTGGTACATAATAAAACTAAATGGTGAAGCGGATGAAAGGGAATTTGTTGGCCACTTTACATTATACCGATAGCGTAGATAACAAATAAGATCCTAAGGCAGCAATAAGAAATGCTGCCTTAGGCATTTATTGTAAACACCATAAATGGCACTTTGGCAACGGCCGTATCGTATTTCACAACTTAATATTGCCTTCGGCAAAAAAGCTTCGTTAATTCGTACTCCATTTAACCCTAAAAATTAATGTTTTAAAGCACATAAAAATGAAACTTAAGTTTCTTGTCCCCCTTTTTCTATTTGCTTTCATTCATGTTGGATACGCCCAATTAAGTGACCTACATTACTTACCTCCCTTAAAACAGGGGGCAAACAACCAAGCTATCCAACAACAAGCCATCTATCTGTCCACTCCGGAAGTAACTGCTTTTACCGTGAATGCCTATTTAGGCACTTCCACTACTCCGTTCACAACTTTTTCATTATCAAAAACAACTCCGATCAAATATAACCTTGCCAAGGGAGATAATAACATCACCTTGGTAGAAAACGACAGTACGGGTGTTGTATTAAAAAGGGGGGGGTTAAGATTTGAAGCCCCCAGCGGCAAAGAGTTTTATGTAAACTATAGAGGTATTTCGGGTTCACAAGCAGCTTCATTGACATCTAAAGGCAGGGCGGCCATGGGCACGCGTTTTAAATGGGGTGGTGTTCCCAACCTAGGTACCCATGTATCCAAATCCAATACCGTAGGGGTCATGGCTACGGAAGATGGTACAACGGTTACCCTTTCGGGTTATGACCCTGACTGTGTATTTCGATTGGGTAGTGATGCTTCAGGAATGACGGACGACTCATATCAAATTACATTGGACGCCAATGAATCCTTTGTTTTTGAGGCCTATCTTGGCAACACTTTTTCAACAGCACAGAGTCAAGGTTGGATAGGTGCCTCCATAGTTTCGGACAAAAATATCGTAATAAGTAATGGATCCTTGAACTACGGTAGACAAGCCAACTCATCGAACAGGGATGCTGGTATAGATCAACCCGTACCGGAAAATAGATTGGGAAAGGAATATGTATTTGTAAGAGGAAATGGAGGGACTACCGGCCCTACCGAATTCCCGATAATCATAGGTACTCAAAACAATACCGAAATTTACGTCAATGGGTCTACCACAGCCATTGCAACAATCAATAACGGGGATTATTTTGAGATACCCAGTAGTTATTATTCTTCCAATTCAGTAGGGGCCAATATGTATGTCACAACATCCAAGGATGCATACGCTTATCAATGCTTGGCAGGTTCAAATGCAATTTATACACAAGGATTGAACTTTGTCGCTCCAGTTAACTGTCTTTTACCGGATACTATGGATAACATACCCAATATTACCGATGTTGCCGGTTCCACTCTTTCTGGGGGAGTAACAATAATAGCCTCAACTTCGACACCTGATTCGAATATTCAAGTAACGGATGACACTGGGGTGGTAACACTTACAAGTCCATCGTCCGTAGCAGGAACAAGTTTATGGAAAACCTATTACATCCCTGGTTTGACAGGTAATGTCAGCGTCGAATCGACAGGACCGATCGCAGTCGGCTTCTTTGGGTATAATGGTGCTCGTGGAATTGCAGGCTACTTTTCAGGATTCGATACCGTACCCGTCGTAGACCTACAAGTTACAGGAGGTGGGTGTCTACCTAACGCACAAGTAGAGGTAGTAGACCCTAATTTCGACGATTACCAATGGTTCGAAAATGGTAAATTGATCGCAGGTGCCAACAGTGCAACTTATACGCCGACCAGTGCAGGGGATTATTATGCCCGTGTAACCAAAGGAGGTTGTACGTATGACTCCCAACCTTTAACGGCCTATTACTGTGACCCTGATATTGTACTGAACAAAGACGCTGACCAGAATACGGTCAATGATGGGGATACCGTAACATTTACCATCACTGTTGAAACATTGGGCATAGACCCCGTATCCAATTTGGTTTTGACCGATCTTTTACCTGCAGGACTCGAATTGATATCCTCCTCGATTTCCAAAGGATCATTTACCTATCCTGACTGGAACGTTGGCAGCATGGACCCTGGTGATTTGGAAACATTGACCATGGTGACCAAGGCTAGCCTGAACAATATTCATATCCCAACCGTAGACTATACCAATACGGTAACCAATAATCAAGATCAGATAGATTCAAACACTACCGCGGACGACCCTTCAGAAACGGTAACGGTGAATAAGATAGCCACCACCACGGTCATAACCAACAGAAGAATTACATATAGGGTCAACAAAAATTAAAATTTAATTGTAACATTCGATTAAGTTTCTCGTCAAGTAGTACATAACCCATCAAAAATCACTTGACTTGAGCACAATTCTCACCGTTAGTAACCTAACCAAAAAATTTGGGTACTTGACAGCTGTCAAGAATCTCAGCTTCACTATAGAAAAGGGTAATGTTTATGGCATCTTAGGGCCGAATGGCAGTGGGAAATCAACCACTCTGGGCATTGTTCTCAATGTTGTAAACCGCACTAGCGGGGAATTTTCATGGTTTGGGGGTGAAACCTCTACCCATGAAGCCCTTAAAAAGGTAGGGGCAATCATTGAACGCCCTAATTTCTACCCCTATATGACCGCAATCCAAAATTTGAAACTGGTCTGTAAAATCAAGGAGGTCCCCGAAAACAAGATTGAGGAAAAATTGGAATTGGTTGGATTGCTCGACCGTAAAAACAGTAAATTCAGAACCTACTCCTTAGGAATGAAGCAACGATTGGCCATTGCTTCTGCCCTATTGAACGATCCGGAAATCCTGATTCTTGATGAACCCACCAATGGTTTAGACCCCCAAGGTATTCACCAAATCAGGGAGATCATAAAAAAAGTAGCGTCGAAAGGCACGACCATTTTATTGGCTTCGCACCTTTTGGATGAAGTCGAAAAAGTGTGTACCCATGTCGTTATCCTTAGAAAGGGACAAAAATTATATTCCGGACGTGTTGACGATATGATGGCCAGTTATGGTTTTTTTGAATTAAAATCGAGCAATACCGATATGCTCTTAACTTTTTTGGAAAACAACCCTAGTTTTAGCAAGGTAACCCAGGAAAATGGCCTTATCACAGCTTTTCTGAGCGAGGAAATGAATTCGGAAGTATTGAATAGAAGCCTTATGGACAAGGGCATAGTGCTCTCCCATTTAGTGAAAAGAAAGGAAAGTCTTGAGGAACAATTCCTTGCCTTGACCAATAACGCCTCCAACTAAACCAGAAAAAGCCATGTTACGATTATTACAGATAGAATTCATAAAACTTTGGAACAACAGGGTTAGCAAGATATTGATTATTGCTTATTTTGTCTTACTTACCTCCATAGCCCTAGTGGCGGCGATTAAATTTGATATAGGTCCCATAAAATTCCATTTGGCCGATCAGGGTATTTTCAATTTTCCCTATATCTGGCATTTCAACACATTCATTACCGCTTTTTTCAAGCTGTTCTTGGCGATCGTCATTGTCTCGATGATGGCCAATGAATATAGCAACAAGACCATAAAACAAAATTTGATAGACGGACTGTCGAAAAAGGAGTTCATTCTTTCCAAATTTTTGACCGTGATATCCTTTTCCATACTATCGACACTATTCGTTTTTGTGGTCTCCTTGATTCTGGGACTTATATATTCCGATTACAATGAACCGGGTATTATTTTTTCCGATTTGGAGTTTTTACTGGCCTTTTTCGTAAAACTAATGGGCTTTTTCTCCTTCTGTCTTTTTCTAGGCATATTGGTAAAACGTTCAGCCTTCGCCTTGGGATTCCTAATTCTATGGCAGGTATTCGAAGGTTTTGTCAGGGGTATGATACGTTGGAAATTTTTTGATGGGGACACTACCGATATCGTTATGGGCTTCTTTCCCCTCAATGCCATGTGGAAACTCATCGATGAACCTTTCTCCCGGTTGGGAGCCGTACAATCCGTGGCCGATCAAATCGGGGAAAAATTCGAATTGGACTATGGGGTACAATGGTACGAAATCTTGATTGTTTTAGGTTGGACGGCCATTTTCATCTATGGTTCATATGCCCTGTTGAAGAAGCGAGATCTTTAACCAGTAGAAACGGGCATTCCCAAAGATCTTAAGGTTTATTTTAGTTGAGGGAATCTTTCCCATGCATTGCCGTATTACTTTCGGCAAGGAAGTGGAGGTTTTCGGTTCACTTAACAAAACGCTAGTATTATTTTAAGACGACCAGTCCCTATTTAATCACAGGCCTTTTGTATTTTTAAAAAATGAAATTCAAGGTAGTATCCGATTTTAAGCCAACAGGCGATCAACCTGAGGCTATTCGTCAATTGGTCAAAGGTATAGAATCCAAAGAACCTTACCAGACACTTTTAGGGGTAACGGGTTCCGGTAAAACGTTTACCGTGGCGAACGTCATTGAAGAGGTGCAACGCCCAACATTGGTGCTTGCCCATAACAAGACATTGGCAGCACAATTGTATTCGGAATTCAAGCAATTCTTTCCGGAAAATGCCGTGGAGTACTTCGTGTCGTATTATGATTACTACCAACCCGAGGCATATATCCCCTCGTCGGGACTCTACATTGAAAAAGATCTTTCCATCAACGAGGATATTGAAAAATTGAGGTTGAGTGCCACTTCCTCCCTACTCTCAGGCAGAAGGGATGTGATTGTCGTCGCTTCCGTATCCTGTTTATATGGTATCGGTAATCCCGTGGAGTTTCAAAAGAACGTCATCAGCATACACAAAGATCAGGTGATCGCCCGTACCAAATTATTACATATGCTGGTTCAAAGTCTGTACTCAAGGACCACAGCCGATTTTAAGAACGGGAATTTCAGGGTAAAGGGGGATGTTGTGGATGTTTTCCCCAGTTACGCCGACCACGCTTTTAGAATCCACTTTTTTGGGGATGAAATCGAAGAAATAGAAGCCTTCGATCCCTTCAACAATTCCGTTATCGAAGTATATGAAAACCTGAATATCTATCCTGCGAACATGTTCGTTACCTCCCCTGATATTCTTCAAAATGCCATTCATCTTATTCAAGATGACCTAATGCATCAAATTGGATATTTCAAGGAAATAGGGAAACCTTTGGAGGCTAAACGCTTGGAGGAACGCACCAATTTTGACTTGGAGATGATTCGGGAATTGGGCTATTGCTCGGGCATTGAGAACTATTCCAGATATTTGGATGGTCGTGAACCCGGAACCCGTCCTTTCTGTCTCCTGGATTATTTTCCGCAGGATTACCTCATGATCATTGATGAAAGCCATGTGACCATTCCGCAAGTACATGCGATGTATGGTGGGGACCGTTCAAGAAAGGAAAACCTAGTGGAATACGGATTTCGATTACCTGCCGCCATGGATAATAGACCCTTGAAGTTCGAGGAGTTTGAGGCATTGCAAAACGAGGTGATATATGTTAGCGCCACTCCCGCAGATTACGAATTACAACTTTGTCAAGGGGTGTATGTAGAACAAGTTATTCGACCTACCGGATTGTTGGACCCGGTCATAGAGGTAAGACCCAGTTTGAATCAAATCGATGACCTGATCGAGGAAATCCAACAGCGGGTAGAAAAGGATGAACGTACCTTGGTCACTACCCTGACCAAACGAATGGCGGAGGAATTGACCAAATATTTGACACGCATAAATGTGCGCTGTAGGTATATCCATAGCGATGTGGACACCCTGGAACGTGTTGAGATCATGCAGGATCTACGCAAAGGGATATTCGATGTACTTATTGGTGTGAACCTCCTGAGGGAAGGGCTCGATTTGCCCGAAGTCTCCCTGGTCGCCATTTTGGATGCCGATAAGGAAGGCTTTTTACGGAGTCATCGATCACTGACCCAAACCGTTGGAAGGGCTGCAAGACACCTCAATGGCAAAGCCATTATGTACGCCGACAAAATCACGGATAGTATGCAAAAAACCATTGATGGTACCAATTACCGACGCGGGAAACAGATTGCCTATAATACGGAGAACAACATGGTTCCGACCGCTTTGAATAAAAGTCTGGATAGTGTATTGGCCAAGAATTCCGTTTCAACCTATCATTTTGAAAAAGAGGAATTACGGGCCGCTGAACCCGATATGGATTATTTGACCAAGGAACAGATTGAAAAATTGATTCGGGACAAACGAAAAGCCATGGAGCAGGCCGCCAAGGAATTGGATTTTATGCAAGCCGCCAAGCTACGTGATGAAATCAAAAAGCTGCAAAAACAGGATTGACCCATCATTCATGGATTGCTTATATGGAATAAAAAAACGCCCCTGAAACAGGGGCGCCTTTCAACTAACCAACAACCATTATGATATGTCGCAAATAAGGACATATTATAATTTTTTACGACAATTCAATCAATCTTTTGGGTTTTGGCAATGCCTCTTCCTTTTTAGGTAAATTGAATTTTAGGATACCGTTTTCGTACGTAGCTTTAATACCATCCTCGTCTATGGTTTCCGGAAGGGTAAAAGCCCTTTTAAATGATGAGAAAGTAAATTCCCTACGGGTATAATTCTCTTTTTCCTCATTTTCACTAGTACTTGTTTCCGATGAAACTGTCAACAGATTCTCGTTGACCTCTATCTTGAAATCCTCTTTTTTCCTTCCCGGAACAGCCAATTCCAATTCATAATCCTTTTCGTTTTCCTTAATATTGACTGCAGGAATACTGGCATTATCATTTACCATACCACCGAACCAATCAGGTTTTAATATTTCATTCATTATTGAAGGGAACAAAACATCATTTCTTTTTATTAAACTCATAACTTCTATTTTTTTTACCAGTTAAAATTCAAATTCAGTTATGAATTGACAAAAGGCATACCAATGGAAACAATATGCCAATATGGCGCTATATTAGCACAATACCATGTCATAATGACGTATTATTGCTATTTAGCACTAAAAAATCAAAGAATGAAGCGTTATAGCATTGTGGTATTATACGCTAATTGTGATGTGCCTTGAAGATTCCGATCAGCACTTTGGGAGGAACAATATTATTGGGATATTGGTGCATTATGGATAACACCTGTTCTATGGCAAAGGGAGGCAACCCCATTCCCAATCCAATATTATGTATTCGATTGATTTCTGATTGTTCTTGCTTGTTATCTACGTTCATCAACAATACCAACCTATGGAACTGCAGAATGCGATCCGCTTCCGATTTAGGAATAACATGCTCGACCTCTTCATGAAAAAGTGTTTCAAATGCTTCTTGTCTAATACCCAATTGCTCAGCAACACTTTGAAGAAAACCATATTCTTCGGGCTTTACCTCATTATCCGCCTTTGCAAAGGCTATCATTTCAGAAAGTATACTCAATTTTTCCTTCAGTGAACTCATAGTCAATCCCTTAGTATTCAGTTTTCTTAATGATCAAGACCCGAAACAACCCATATGCGATCATTCGGACCTAAATTACAGAACATCTTCCCTTCCATACAATAAACCCATCTTATCTACCCAGATGGGGTACACAGCGCTTAACCGTCAAACAGGGATGCTTTTTCCTAACCAAAAACCTCCAATTTTACACCTTAACTGCTGTATATTCAATGGTATAACTAATATTAACCTTCTTTCGTATAATATTTTGCCGTTTTCCGTTGAAATACCATTGGCTATCATTAATTTGCACCCGTATTGAAAAAAATGCAATCATGACAAACAACGATATATTCAAAAAACTCCGGGTAGCTTTAATGTTAAGGGATGATGAAATCGTGGAGATCCTTAAATTAGTGGATTTCAATATTACCAAAAGTGAACTAGGGGCTTTCTTTAGAAATGAGGACCATCCCAAATATATGGAATGTGGAGACCAAATTCTACGTAATTTCCTTAACGGACTTGTACTACACTTAAGGGGAACCAAGGAAAACCCAAAAAATCCCGGCGACGTACTCGCTAAGAAAAAAACAAAACCAACCATAGCCCCCAAGAAAAAAACAGATTTTAAAACGGGACAACGGAAAAGCTACAAACCGGATATTTCATCTGTGAAATACAAAAACAAAGGCTCCCAAACAAAAGGCAAAAAATAAATCCTGATACCGACATGATGTCGAAATCAGGATTCAATTACAACCGTTAAGGGTTATGCACCTGCAATCCTAATGGGTATGGTGTATATTTCACCTTCCTTGAAATCGTCGATTTCAATTTTCTGGTAGTTCAATCTTGCCTTTACAAAAATTTCGATTTTTTCACGATCAGTATCCACGGATAAAACCACGATCTCCCCTTGTTTATTCAGGGTAAACCTCACTTGGGCAGTTAAATCAACGTAATCACTGGTAAAAGACGTGTTTTCCAAAAGTTCACCTATCTGGACAGACAGTTGTTTTAATGAATTGCCTTTTTCCGGATTGTTGGCAAAAATGTTTCCTGTAAAAAGTAGCATTGCAGCTACAAATACCAAACTTAATTTTTTCATGACTTGTTTGTTTATTGATTGATGAATAATTGATGAATACTTAAAAGACGGCTATGAATTCGGTTTGTTACAAGGAACTTTCCATTTAACAAAATTTTAATCATTGCGACTTCCTTAATTCCGGACCAAAGAAAAACAAGATTTTTCAATATAGAAAGAAGGTTTCCAAGGCTTAACCCAATCTTAAACCCAATAACAATTTGGACACATTTGTATCCATAAAAAAAGAACGATTATACATCGTCCTTTCTTCTATAAATCTAATTTTTAGCTTTTTTCTAGCCCAATACTTCCTTAACCTTATCGGCTGCCTCTTGAAATTGGACGACGGAGCGCAGACATATCATAGAAAACCCCAAGGAGCCCAAATAGGGTATAGCCCCATATCCAACACAAGGCATTGTTATCTAGGTAGTCCCCACATTTGGACATATATGTCACCTTTCAAAATTTATGTGACGACTCATTTTCTCTTCTACGGAAATAAAGGATTCTATTTCCCTAATACCCTCTATCGTAAGTATGGATTCCTGAAAAAGTACCCTATAATGAATACTATCCTTTGCGTGTACCTTAATGAAAACATCATACTTTCCCGTGCTGTGATGAATTTTAACAACTTCAGGAATTTCAGCCAATTCTTCCATTACCGTTTTGTACAAAAAACTTTCTCGCAAATAAATCCCTAAGAAAACGGTCATTTTATAACCCATTTTACTATAATCCAGACTTAACGTAGCCCCTTTTATCACCCCCATATTCCGCATCTTTCTTGTTCTCATATGCACGGTACCCGGAGATATACCTGCCTTTTTCGCAACTTCCGTATATGGCATTTGTGCATCGCCCGATAATAGCGTCAATATTTTATGGTCCACTGAATCAAGTTTATCCCTCATAGGCAGTCTTTTACTTGGTTGGTTCTTTTTCTACAAATGCTACAACACCCTAAAACAACTTTAATTGATTAAAATATTTTGCATTTAATTCATTGTTTAGTTCTTTTAAGTAAAAATAGTTCAATGTTTTTAAACTAACTGATTATATTCATTAATATATTGGCTCTTTTTATGAATATAATTAAATTTTCATTGCTTGAAATTTTTAATGCCATAAAAGTATATTTTGAAATGATTTTCTACACATCGTTAGGTTTTTAGCGAAAAAAAAGCAAAAGCTGACTAATTGATATAAAAAAGATGTTTTATTGTCGATTTGTTTATTTTTTGACCTATATCTATCTATTTTTCAGTGTTTTACAATGTATCCCCATTTTTTTTTATCAAAAAGTCACCCTAATATTGTCCTATCATTTCGTCATAATAATTGATGATTGATATAGTCAAGTATCCGGAACTTTTCTTTTGATAAGCATTTGACCACCGTTCCCCCAATTAATAGGACCAGGTGTGGTTGGACAAATGAATACTGTTTAGTATCAACCAAAACACGCACTTATGAAGAAAGCTCTAACACTATCATTCCTCTTGTTGAACTGTATATATATATCATTCGGTCAAGAGAAGACCATTACCGGTAAAGTAATAGACGAAGAAGGTATTGTATTACCAGGTACTGACATTATAATAAAAGGTACCACAAAGGGAGCTACTACGAATTTCGATGGGGAATTCACTATAGATGCGCCAGCCGATGCGATTCTAATCTTCGCATCCCTAGGATATAAAACCACAGAAATACCCATTTCAGGCAAGGCAACCATCAATGTCACTCTTGCCCAAGCCGCAGAGCAGCTACTTGAAACCATTGTTATAGGATCAAGGGGACAGCCCAGGACGAAATTGAACACCCCAGTACCTGTTGATGTCATCGACATTAAGAAGGAAGCCATCAATATGCCCCAGCAAGACCTATCACAAATGTTAGCCGCATCAGCACCCTCCTTTACCGCATACACTAGTGGCGGAGGTGACCTATCATCCTTTGTTAGTCCACCCAGTCTTAGAGGATTGGCCCCTAATCAGATGCTGGTTTTGGTAAATGGAAAAAGAAGACATACCTCCGCCATTTTATCCTCATCGCAAACAGGGACAGCATCTAATGCAGTTGACATGAAATTCATTCCATCCATAGGCATCGACCATATTGAAATACTAAGGGACGGGGCTTCGGCCCAATACGGTTCCGATGCGATTGCAGGTGTAATCAATATCGTAACCAAGAAAGGAACAGGGGAATTTACAGGAACATTAACCGTAGGTGGCTACCCTAATAAATCACCTGACTTCAGTGATTCTGACCTAACCGATGGCGAAAAGGCCCTAAACCGTTCCTCAGGCGATTGGGATGGTTTTAATTTTCAATTTGATGGCAACTACGGCATTGAATTTGAAAACGGAGGATTCTTCAATGTTTCCGCATTAATAAGTCAATCAGAACGTACCATACGACCTACGGTTCTCGAGATAGACAGAGCCCCCTTATACAGTTCCAATTACCTAAACAATGAAACGACGGATGTTAGCGGAAGACCCGTTATAACAAACCCAGAGTTGGTGGCTGCCCAAGCAAGCGGCGATGCCGCGTCCATAAGTTCCCTCACAACGGTAGAGGGCCTCATGGCAGCAAGGGATATTGAACAAGTAGATGTCGCCACTTATTCCGGAATGCCGGCCAAGACACTCATGGGCTTTGCCTTTAATCTTGAAAATCCGTTGAGTGAAACTTCGGATTTTTATGCTTTTGGTGATTTCGGTTATCAATATTCAGATGCTTACAGTTGCTTTTACAGAAGGGCTGCCCAAGCAGATCGAACTAGTTTTGAACTTTACCCCAATGGTTTTAGACCACAAATTTATACCGATCAATACAACCTATCCTTATCCACTGGAATTACCGGCGAGCTTGGAGAATTTGATTTTGACCTCAGTAATAGTTTTGGAATGAACTCAGCCAAATACGGTATGTTCAATACATGGAACGCTAGTATAGGCACCGGCTCTCCTACTGAAATGAATTTGGGTACACATAGCTTTTTACAGAATACGCTTAACCTTGATTTCACCAACTATTATGAGGATATATTAAATGGACTTAATCTGGCCTTCGGCGGTGAGTTAAGGGTCGAAAATTACGCTATTGTCGCAGGTCAGGAAGAAAGCTGGACTGCCGGATCCGCTGGCGTGGTAACCGCTACAGAGGATAACCAAGCCCTTGTTGGCCCAGACGGATTTCCCTTGGAGGATTTAAACGCCAATCCTATTGTAGATGGTACTGGCGCTGCCGTCGTGCTTCCTTACGCAGGAGTAAGCCAGGAACTGGTTAAGAACTACGCCTTAAACTGCCAGTGCTTTCGTGGGTTTGCCCCCGAAAATGAAAGTAATAGCTTTCGTTCTGTGATGGCCGCTTATATGGATATGGAACTAGATGTTACTGAAGCCTTTTTGGTTTCAGGAGCCCTAAGAATGGAAAACTATTCAGATTTCGGAAATGTGGTTACCGGGAAAGTGGCCGCAAGGTATTCCATCGGAGATAATTTTGCTTTTCGTGGATCATTTAGTAGTGGTTTCAGGGCTCCTTCCCTTCAAGAACTTAACTATTCACACAGTTATACGTTTTTCGTGGGCTTAGAGCCATTTGACGGAACCCTTTACCAAAATAACAGTTCTGCAGCAAGAACTTTGGGCGTAGGACAGTTACAAGAAGAGAGGTCTCGAAATTTCAGCCTAGGATTCACGACCAAAATAGGGAAGCTTAACTTCACTTTGGATGCTTATAAAATCGACATATTCGATAGGATCTTCGAAACAGGTGAATTCGATGCTGGGCAGGCCCCTGTACTTTCACCGATTATAGGAAGCGGTCTTGCCAGTTTCAGGATAAATGGCGGGGATATCAGTACCAAAGGTATCGAGGCTGTTCTTAATTACAACACCCATATTGGTGCCGGTAAATTGGGCGCTACCCTATCGGGAACATTCAGAAAGAATAAATTCGAAGGCGTTAACCTACCCGATCTTAACACGAACCTTTCCGACGAAGAACTCGCCGATAACTACGTAAACCGAAGCCTTATCGGTCAATTTGAAACCGGCACACCGAGCGGCAAGCTTATCGGCACGGTCAATTATTCCATTGGCAAGTTTTCTGCCATGCTACGAGGTACTAGATATGGGTCTGTACAAACGAGGGACAGCCGTGAAAGAACACTATTGGACGGAAGTACAGGATACGCGGATCAATATTTTACACCAGAATTCACCACCGATATTGGGATCACTTATAACATTAACGATAAAATCAGCCTAACCGTTGGTGGCAACAACATCTTCAATGAATACCCTGAGATCATTAGATATGAACTCAGAACCTTCAATCTATATTCCAACTATCAGCAAGGATCATCCGGAGCCTATTATTTTGGTAGGATAAGCTTCACACTATAAAAATCGGTGAAACCATTAAAGAAGATAAAATTATGAGAAATAATATAAAAAATATCATAGTAGCAATAATAGTGACTGCCAGTCTAATTTCTTGTGAACAAGAGCGGTTAGACCCAGTTTTAACCACGGCCGAAGGAGGGGGAACCCTTACCGAATATATGGCGTATACCATAGCCTCTACCGACCCTGGTGGATCGAACGTAAATGGAAGAATTGTTTTTTGGAAAGACAATTTAGACCGAACCCTTGTACAAATCTCCTTGTACAACACCATTCCAGGCATAAAACATCCTGCTTTGATGATGGACGGCCCTGTGGGTGACGATACGGCAACAACCTTAGAATTGGATGTTGTTTCCGGGGATAGCGGAGAGTTAGACACCAATAAATTCCATATCATCGCCGATACGGAATTTTACACCTCCCTACCTACAATGGATGTGCACTTAAATATCCTTATGAGCGAGAGCGACAATACCATAATCGCTACAGGTAACTTAGGAATCAACACGGAACCCGTAGAAACAAATTAAACTTTTCACCTTAAATACATACAACATTATGAACACATTAAACAGAAGAACATGGTTGAAACGAGGAATGTTAACCGCAGCTGGGGCTGTTGTTGTTCCACACGTTACGTTTGGCAATACCATAGGTAAAACCAAGGGAAAGACAATCCTCTTGAACACAAAGAACCAATCATTGTATAGTCCTTTTTTCAAAGAGCATAATGCAGATATTTTCCCGGATACCGTAAAGTTATTGGCCAAACTTAACGCTAATGAAAACCCTTACGGTCCATCACCAAAGGCCATTGAAGCTTTTAAAAACACCGCCCATATGGGCAACAGATATGCTTGGAAGGAGCTTTTTGATTTGATGGAAAAAATAGCTGTACAAGAAAAAGTTACGGCCAAGAATATTATGATGGGACCAGGTTCCTCCGATTTACTGGAAAAAACCGCCATGGTCCTTTTCGCTAATGGTGGCAATGTCGTATCTGCCGACCCATCGTATATGTCATTGATCAAGGTAGCTGAAGCTTGTGGGGCTTCATGGAAACCCGTTCCCCTTAAAAAAGATTGGTCCCACGATTTAAAAGCTATGGAAGCAGCGATAGATAACGATACGAAATTGGTCTATATCTGCAATCCCAACAATCCGACCGGAAGCATGACCGATCATGCAGAACTAATCGATTTCTGCTCGCGTGTCTCAGAAAAAGTTACGGTTTTCATTGATGAAGCATATTTGGGCTTTTTGGAAGATGCAGAAAAGAAAAGCATGGTCTCCCTTATAAACCAAGGAAAAGATGTGATTATAGCACGCACATTCTCAAAGATCCACGGTATGGCAGGGTTACGCTTGGGATACATAGTTGCCCAAGAAACAACATTGGATAAAATCCAGAAAATCACCCGTGGTGGAATGGGCATCTCGTACCCCACAATATTTGCCGCATCAGTAAGCATGGACGATGTTGCATTTCAGAACAAATCAAGAAAACTAAATGCCGAATGCAGGGAATATGTTTACACCACCTTAAAGCAAATGGGGTATAGCTATGTACCTTCCTCCACCAGCTTTATTCTATTCCCTATTGAGATGGAAGGCAAGGCTTTTCTTGAAAAAATGACAGCACTCCAGGTAGGTGTCCGCGCCTTTGACATCATGGGTAAAAATTGGTGTAGGGTAAGTATGGGTACCATGGACGAAATGAAACTCTTTAGCAATGCCTTGCAAAAAGTGCTTGTTTAATAAATTGGCCCAGAGGGCGGAATTAACGCCAATTGCTTTGATGCTAATACTCTTGCTCTCGTTGGGCCTTTATAATTAAAATATTAACTGAAAATCAAGAACCTTTAATTGAATAATCCATGAATTTCGCCCTGCAGAATACATTAGAACTATTGTTGGTCATAGGATTAGGTTTCCTCTTGCAGCAAAAAGTCGCCAAACAAGATCTGAAGGGGGTTAAAGTACTCATATTGAGCATCGCCCTTCCTGCAGTTATCTTTGTCGCATTGTTGAAAATTAAGCTGGATAGCTCTTTACTGATATTTCCAATTTTGGCGTTGGCATTCAATCTGATTATGTTGGCGGCATCAAAATATATTCTTGCCATCTCCCTTTCAAAAAAGGACAGCGCTAAAAAACGCACGATAATGATGTTGCTTCCTTCACTGGCACCAGGACTCTCCTGTTTCCCCTTTTTAGCCATCTATATCAATGACGATTCCTTGGCGCTTGCCGCGTTGGCCGATGTAGGCAATAAAATCTTTGTTCTTATAATGCTCTATATGATGGCCATGAATTGGTATCATCTTAGATCGGCAATGGACAGTAAACCTTCCACCTCGAATAAACTCAAAAGCTTAGGGCTCGCCCTACTTAAAGAACCGATAAACATGGTTTTGATTGTGGGGTTACTACTATTGACTTTTGGTTTTAACTTGGATTCCCTACCTATTTTCATGAAGAACACCGTACTAAGTGTAAAAACTATAATGACCCCATTGGTTTTATTGTTCATAGGTATGGCAGTACGTATAAATTCAGGTGAATTCGGGCTTATTCTCTCCCTTTTGATACGCCGATCGGGCATCACTTTTCTGTTAACCGGATTTTTTGTCGCACTTTTCCCGGCACTATCAACCCCTTTGATCCTCTTACTAGTGGTTTTTCCGCAAAGCGCCTGCAGCTTTTGGCCTTTTGCCCATATGAGTGCCGTGGGTAGCATGGAAGAAAATGACAACCAATCGAACCCGACGTTTGATATTAATTTTGCCGTTAACATCTTAGCCTGCTCGCTACCGTTTTCCACAGTGTTGATTATTGGTATATTTTCATTTAGTGAATACTTTATAAATCCCACTATATTGATATTGTCCGGTGTAGGCATGACCGTTGTTTCATTTATTCCTTACCTGATCAAAAAGATAAAAACCATTAAAAAACCCGAGATATCCGGTCAATACAATACATACCTTGGTTTGAATACGAACTCCCAACCAACCGAAGAAAATTAATCGTAATTAAAAAAAATAGCCTATCCTTTTCGTAAATTATGCATGAAAAAATCCCGCCTATTATTTAGACCTTAACCAATTATAACCAATCCAAACCAAGAAACGGCCACCTCTTAAAAAGGTGGCCGTTCCATTCAACATTAAGTGGAATACTTAATTACTTTTTCGCTACTTCAATAGGAATCCTATATACAACACCCTGTTCAAAGGTACCTTTTGATAGTCTTTCAAAATCTATAGCGCTTTTGATATAACTTTTAAGGGCTTCATTATCTGTCTCAATGGACAATATCCTTAAATAATTACCCTTATCGACCGCCATGCGGACTTCTGCCTTTGACCCCCTAATTTCATCTGGAATTGAAAATTCACCAAGCATATGGTGGATTTGCGAAGTCAGAAATTTAGCCGCTTTGGGCTCATGATTTTCAGGGGTACTGGCCGTACCATAATTGACACCTAACAGCATCACTAGAATTAAGGTATAAAATGCTTTTTTCATGGAAATTTAATTTGAAATATATTACTCAGTACATTAATTTACGTTAAAGATAATACATATTACGCCTCGTATATTTAGAATTCAACAAAGTTTAACACTAAAAAACATTAATATCATAAAACTGGGGTAAAATCTATCGATATGTTAGATTTTGGCATAAGCTGAGGTCCCCAATTTTAATAAAAATGCCCAATTTGATTTTCAGAACATATTTATACCCATAAAAAAAGGACGATTATACATCGTCCTTTCTTCTATAATTCTAATTTTTAGCTTATTTCTAGCCCAATACTTCCTTAACCTTATCGGCTGCCTCTTGAAATTGAACGGCGGAATGTACAGCCAATCCTGAATTATCGATGATTTCCTTGGCCAATTCCGCATTGGTTCCCTGTAAACGGACAATTATCGGTACTTTAATGGCATCACCCATATTCTTATATGCGTCAACAACGCCTTGGGCCACTCGGTCACAACGAACAATTCCACCGAAGATATTTATCAATATGGCTTTCACCGCGGGATCTTTCAGGATAATACGGAAAGCTTCCTCAACCCTCTTGGCATCTGCGGTACCACCTACGTCCAAAAAGTTCGCAGGCTCACCCCCGGCCATTTTAATAAGGTCCATGGTAGCCATGGCCAAACCTGCACCGTTGACCATACAACCAACATTACCATCCAAATCAACATAACTCAAACCTACAGACCTTGCCTCAACTTCGATAGGATTCTCCTCCCTTAAATCGCGCATCTCGGCATATTGTTTTCTTCGATATAAAGCATTGTCATCTATAGAAACCTTTGCATCAACAGCCATGATCTTATCATCCGAAGTCTTTAAGACCGGATTGATCTCGAACATATTCGAGTCACTTTCGACGTAGGCCTTGTATAATGAAGTGACAAATTTGGTCATTTCCTTGAACGCTGTACCGGACAAACCTAGATTAAAGGCAATCTTACGGGCTTGAAAAGGAAGAAGTCCCGTTGCGGGATCAACCTCTTCGGTAAAAATCAAATGTGGTGTCTTATCCGCCACTTCCTCAATATCCATCCCACCTTCCGTAGAATACATTACCATATTACGACCTTTACTTCGGTCTAACAATACGGACATATAGAATTCACTGGTTTCACTAGCACCAGGATAATAAACATCCTCCGCGACCAAAACTTGGTGGACTTTCTTTCCTGCGGCCGAAGTTTGGGGCGTAACAAGGTTCATTCCAATGATACTATCCGCAATCTCCTCTACCTCCTTAAGGTTCTTCGCCAGTTTCACCCCACCGCCTTTACCGCGACCACCAGCATGCACCTGTGCCTTAATAACATGCCATCCAGTTCCTGTCTCCGCAGTCAATTGTTTGGCTGCCGCAACAGCTTCCTTGGGGCTATGTGCCACAATACCACGTTGTATGCGCACACCAAAACTTGCTAAAATCTCTTTTCCTTGATATTCGTGAAGGTTCATATAAGTTACTTATCAGTTCAGAAACAAAAATAGGAAACGCACAGGATTTACCCTAATGAATCCCCTGTGATTTATTGTAATTTGAAATCCTCAAAATCCAAAGGGTCGAAATTTTTGAAATCCCCGTTCATTTTAATGGCCCCTTTTGTTCTATCGACCTCTTTCAACACGGCAATGGTTGTCAACAAATGGGTATTGATAAACCTTAGCCGTTCACTCTCCCTGGACATTTGCAAAATTTGATATTCTTGCTCATAGGAAAGCCCTATTTTATGTATCAATCTAAAAATATTGAATTTATCAACGGTCACGGCCTTAAAAGGGACATCCATAAGATCATAAAGCACCTTTATCTTACCCAAGATCCCAATTTTCATCTCTTCGGTGGCATCTTGGATATCCTCCAAAAACTCCACCTCCCCTCCTGCATATAATTTTCCCGGCAGGGTATTTTGAAAGGACAGTACCCGAAAGACCTGACGCCCCACACAAACCACATCCATCTCGCCCCCATCATACGTGTTCATGATTTCTACCAACTGTACCTCGGTACCATAGGCCATTTGATGATCGATATAGACAGGAATACCAAAGGTAATTGCCTCTTTACGGCAATCCTTTATCAATTGCTTATACCTCTCCTCGAAAATGTGAAGCGGAACGGTCTCGCCCGGAAAAAAAATTGATTTTAAAGGAAATAAAGGTAATTGCATGCTTTTCTTTTTGCTAAAAATACAATTCGACCTGCATTGCCACAAATATAACACAGCAGTATAATTGTTATATTTACAACATAATGTTTTATTTATAAAGCAAACGTTGGTTTTCTTGCCTAAACCGAAATAGTATCCTAGTTTTGTCTAAAATCAATAAGGAATACAATGAAGAATGCTGATTTATTGAAAATCGCTAAAACATATGGCAATCCGGTCTATGTATATGATTCAGAAAAAATCATTTCCCAATTCAACAGATTGACGAATGCCTTTAAGGGTGTTAAGCGACTGCGATTGAATTATGCCGCCAAGGCCCTATCCAATATATCCATATTACGCTTAATGAACAGTCTAGGCAGTGGCCTGGATACGGTATCCATTCAAGAGGTTCAACTCGGATTGATGGCTGGTTTTAAACCCGAATCGATCATATACACCCCTAACGGGGTTTCTTTGGAAGAGATTGAGGAAGCCGCTAAATTAGGGGTGCAGATAAATATCGACAATTTATCGGTGCTTGAGCAATTTGGCAGTAAGCATCCTGACATTCCGGTGTGTATCCGTATAAATCCGCATGTCATGGCGGGTGGCAATTCGAATATATCGGTAGGGCATATCGATTCAAAATTCGGAATCAGTATTCATCAAATTCCACATTTACTACGCATTGTTGAATTGACACAAATGAATATCAACGGTATACATATGCATACCGGTAGTGATATCTTGGATATCGATGTTTTTCTATACGCATCCGAAATCCTATTTGAGACAGCGAAAAACTTCAAGAATCTAGATTTCATCGATTTTGGAAGTGGGTTTAAAGTCCCTTATAAAGAAGGGGATATTGAGACGAATGTTGAGGAATTGGGTAAAAAGCTAACGGATAGGTTCAATACATTCTGCAAGGAATATGGTAAAGAATTGACGTTGGCATTCGAACCTGGCAAGTTCTTGGTCAGTGAAGCCGGCTACTTTTTGGCCAAAGTCAATGTCGTAAAACAAACCACATCCACTGTTTTTGCCAGTGTGGATTCTGGATTCAACCATCTGATTCGACCTATGTTATACGGTGCCAACCATACGATTGAAAACATTTCGAATCCGCAAGGCCGGGAACGCTACTATTCCGTCGTGGGTTACATCTGTGAAACCGATACTTTCGGAAACAACCGCAGGATCAATGAAATCTCGGAAGGTGATATCCTTTGCTTTAAAAATGCCGGAGCCTATTGTTTTACAATGGCCAGTAACTATAACTCAAGATTTCGCCCACCTGAGGTACTATGGCACAACGGAAAGGCCATTTTGATCCGTGAACGCGAATCGTTTGACGACCTGGTCAGGAACCAAGTGGACGTAAAGGACCTCTTTACCACAGCAAAAGAGGAAATAGCCGTAAAATAAAGGTGGAAAATAATCGTTAGTTTTGTACCTATAGTTCGACTAAATCGCAAAACTACTTGTAATGAAACTACGAATGACACCTTTATATAAATTTACGCTCTTCCTTTGCCTGGGATTATTCTCCCTGCTTGGGAATGCCCAAGATGTTGAATGGATGAGCTGGGACCAAGCCGTGGAACGTGCACAGACCGATAAAAATCCGAAGAAAATATTTATCGATGTTTACACCGATTGGTGTGGATGGTGTAAGAAAATGGACAAGGACACCTTTCAACATCCCGATGTAGCGGCTTATATGGCCGATAATTTCTATATGGTCAAAATGGATGGCGAAGGTAAGGACCCCATAGAGTTTAAAGGACAGACCTATAATTTCGTCCCTTCAGGAAGAAAGGGGTACCACGAGTTTGCGGCCGCATTGATGCAAGGTCGTATGAGTTACCCGACAACGATTTTCCTTGATGAGAAAATGAATATGCTCTCCCCTGT
This sequence comes from Maribacter polysiphoniae, assembly GCF_003148665.1. Classification (GTDB taxonomy): domain Bacteria; phylum Bacteroidota; class Bacteroidia; order Flavobacteriales; family Flavobacteriaceae; genus Maribacter_A; species Maribacter_A polysiphoniae. The sequence goes on from NZ_QGGQ01000002.1 coordinate 279,113, forward strand.
TCCCGGATATCAGAAACCGGAACCTTTTTTGAACATAGCACGTTATTTTGGGGATAATATTTATTTGGAAAAAGATTGGCAAACCTATAGTGGCCAAAGCAAATAGTAATTGGTTTACACCAAAAAAAAGAGCTGTTTTAAACAGCTCTTTTTTTTTGTTCCGATAATCCCTTATAATCATCTATCGACTATAATTGGGGGATTCCTTTGTAATGGTTACATCATGTGGGTGACTTTCGTTAATTCCACTAGCCGTTATCTTGACAAATCTTCCATTATCCTTTAAGGCTTCAATATCCTTTGCACCACAATACCCCATACCTGCACGAAGACCTCCTACAAACTGGTGGATACTTTCATATAGCTCCCCTTTGTAAGGTACCCGTCCAACGATGCCTTCTGGTACTAATTTTTTAATATCATCCTCTACATCCTGGAAGTAACGATCTTTAGAACCTTTTTTCATAGCTTCCACAGAACCCATACCCCGATAGGATTTAAACTTTCTTCCTTCATAAATAATGGTTTCCCCTGGAGATTCCTTGGTACCGGCCAACAAAGACCCTAACATCACCGTATCGGCCCCTGCAGCAATCGCTTTAGGGATATCCCCAGTATAACGGATACCACCATCTGCGATAACAGGAACACCACTACCCTTAATGGCCGCAGCAACTTCAAGTACGGCAGAAAATTGAGGGAAACCGACTCCTGCAACCACCCTTGTGGTACAGATAGAACCCGGTCCTATACCTACCTTTACCGCATCGGCACCTGCTTCAACCAAATACTTGGCAGCTTCACCTGTGGCGATATTACCTACGATGACCTCCAATTGTGGAAACCTCTTTTTCACTTCCTTAAGTACAGTGACAACCCCTTTGGTATGACCATGGGCCGTATCAATGACAACGGCATCAACACCCGCACTGACCAATGCTTCGGCCCGATCGACGGCATCTTCGGTAACCCCTAAAGCGGCAGCAACCCGAAGTCGACCATATTGATCCTTATTGGCACTGGGTTTTTGCGTCAGTTTCGTAATGTCACGAAAAGTAATAAGGCCGATCAATTTATTGTCCGGACCTACGACAGGAAGTTTTTCTATTTTCCTTTCTTGCAGGATATCCTCAGCCTGTTCCAATGAAGTTCCTTCCCCAACGGTTACCAGATTTTTCGAAGTCATTACCTCGGCAATCGGTCTTTCATTGTTCTTTTCAAACCGAAGGTCCCGATTCGTAACAATACCGATCAGTTTACCTTCGTCATCAATGATCGGGATACCACCTATACTGAATTCCTTCATATTGGCTTTGGCATCCTTCACCAAGGCTGTGGAAGGTAAGGTCACCGGATCTAGGATCATGCCACTTTCGGCACGTTTCACCTTACGGACTTTCATTGCCTGCTGTTCAATGGTCATGTTTTTATGCAAAACGCCAATACCTCCTTCTTGGGCAATGGCAATGGCCATTCTGGATTCGGTAACGGTATCCATAGCAGCGGAAACTATGGGCACATTGATTGTAATATTCCGTGTGAATTTTGATTTGATACTTACCTCTCTGGGCAGTACTTCTGAAAATGCAGGTACAAGTAAAACGTCATCATACGTTAAACCTTCCCCGAGAATTTTGTTTTGGTGAGCTTCCATGCAATTAAGGATTAATTGCGTGCAAATGTACTACTTTTTAACCTATTTTTCGGAAACAGTACCATTTAATGCACTGGAGCCGACTTTTGGGTAAGCTTATAGAGAACAACAAACGAGGAAACCACAAAGGTCAATGTCATTAGCATCCCTGAAAAAATAACAACATACTTCATCCAAACAACTCCGTTCCACAAAAAATAGATACCCCCGAACGTAAGTATAACGGACAAAAAGGGCTCAACGGTTAAAAATAATTTCAACCTTTTGGAAATGTCGGTCATCCATACCAAAATACCCAAAAGGAAGAATATCATGGACATTGAAAGAATATGGGTATGAACGATGGTCAACATTTCCCGATCACTTTTTTTGAATTTCATCACCTCCGCATCCTCATCATCCTCATTGCCCAAATAATTTTCTTCGATTCCCTTTGAAGAAGCCGAACTGGTTTCATTCACAAACAACAACCCTGTATAAAAGCCAATAGAAAGTACTACCACAAAAGAGGCTACGAAAATCCTGATTTCCTTAGGCAAGGTCGATATAGCACCATTGAACTCCATTACAGAACATTGTTTTCTTTCAAAATGGTCATCGACTGTAGAATTTCATCTATGGCAGAGGTCATGGATCTTACTGAAATCGTTGCTCCTGCTATACCATCAATATTATTTTCATGATCCACACGGTCACCAATCGTTTTTCCAATAAATTGTTTCAGCCAGCGCTTACTACCGATCTCGCCCCCATATTCTTCCCTATAGGCCAACACCTTGGCGTGTACAATCGATAAATCCCCATTAAAAACCACCATATAATCGAACTGGGCCGTCTTGCTAGGAGCCTTATCTATAAAAACATATCCAAAATCAGTAGTACCTTTGGAAACCTTGAAAAAATTATCCCTATTGATTTCCTTGGGCAATTTTGAATTCAATTCCGCAGGAACGTTTATCGCATTCAACTGAATACCGGTCTCAGTAAAAACCTTTTCAAGTTCCTTATGTACTTTCTTCTCTATATTTTTAGGCAACCCATAACCCATCAATAATAAACAAGTTACAATTGCTAATCCAAAAAATAGACTTGACTTCCGCATACGGTAAAAATATCAATTTAGAATGAATCTCAATAGTAATATGGTTTTATTTTTCGAATTGCACCTTGTATATCACTAGAACCAAACGCCAATTCCAAAATTCAACGTATTTTGAAGATCACTATTATCGGCAGCATTACTTCGGAATTGATAATCCCCTTTCAAAACTACACCGGGAGCAATATGATAGGTTAATCCCGTAGTGACATCCGTACGGTCGTATGTCTCATTCTCTACCAAAGTACCTGCTGTAGAAGCATGGGTATCGTACATTTCATAGCGGACAAAAGCAAACAATTTTTGTTCGTTTTGAATAGGCAATACATTGAAGGCTCCTTCTACATACCAACCCTGTAGGGCACTTCCTAGATCAGAACCGGTCAAAGCATTGTATTTCTCAGTGTCCGATAAGGATGCATGGATAAATTGACCACGTGCCGTAAACCGATTGTACGCATAACGTGCATCGAGTCCAAACATCGAAATTCCAATATTCGCCCCTTCGACCGTTTCAATATCATCCTCTGCCTGTGTTTTTCCAAAATAGGCAGAAAGACCTACACGCAATCCCGGTATACCATAATAATCGAATTTTGTTGAAAGTGTTGGACTATCGATTGTGGATTTTATCCCTTTTTGACGTCCCCCACGCAAACCGTTGGACCCCTTCAACACCCCAGATATACCACCTTCGCCATCGGAAAGGGTAGATTTGAAACCATTGAACAAATAAGCCTGGTAACCCAATGAAATATTATTGAAACGACCACTGACACCAACCCCTAATTCTCGCCATGTCGTAGGCACAATGACATTATCCATGGCGGGCCTTTCCGTTCCATTGAAGGTAGTAGGCTCATGAAACTCATTAACAATACCCATTGGCACCAACATAAGTCCACCCCTTAGGTTAACATTATTGGCCACATTATAATTTACAAAGGCCTGCTCAACAAATACCTCCTCTACATGCTCCAATTCTATTTCCGTTACAAACTGGGTTTTGTCATTAAATCGATATCCCATAAGCAAAACCAGTCTTTGCACATCCAATTCCCCGTTGTCACCTTCCGGTTGGTTATACAACATTTCGCCATAAGCCCCCATGGTAACAGCAGAGCCATAATTTCCGGACAATAAACGCTGTGCGGCGTTCAATTGCTTTTGGGGATTTAAGGTTATCGAATCGGTTTTGGTCTGCGCAGATAAAAATACCGTAAAAAGTACCGCTAATAATAGAATAGGCTTTCTCATGGTTTGGTTGTTATTATTTAGACTCATTAAGAATAATATCGGAATTAAAAGCGCAAAGATAATCGCTGAATTAAATTTTGCAAATTTTATTTAAACCAATTCTAAATAATAAAGTAAAACAAGATCATCGTTCTTGAACAATCACCCATAAATAAGTATTTCAGTGGTATTGGGAGAAAAGCTCGGAAGCTTTATTATAGGCTGCCTCAAAAGTCATCCAATGTACATTGGTATCGACTTTTTCCGCCGTAAAAAAGGAAAGCATTTTTTCGGTAGGCATATTACCGGTTAGTTCATCCTTGGCCATAGGACAGCCACCAAAACCTTGTATGGCCCCATCGAATCTTCTACAGCCAGACCTAAACGCCGCTTCTACCTTTTCGTGCCACCTAGCAGGTGTTGTATGTAAATGGGCACCAAATTCAATCTCTTGATATTTGGGAATCAAATTGGAAAATAGATATTCGATATTCCCAGGGGTCGAGGTACCGACGGTATCGGACAACGACAGAATACGAGCGCCCATTTCCGCCAATCTTTCCGTCCACTCCCCCACAATATCAACGTTCCATGGATCCCCATAGGGATTTCCGAAGCCCATGGATATATACGTCACTACCTGTTTGTTGTTCGCCTCCGCTATTTGTAGAATTTCCCTTAAGGTCTCTACCGATTGGGCAATGGTCTTATGGGTATTACGCATTTGAAAGTTCTCCGATATCGAAAACGGATATCCCAAATAAGAGATTTCATCGTGTTCCACGGCTGCCTGAGCCCCCCTTACATTGGCAACGATAGACAATAATTTACTAGTGGTACGGGATAGATCCAACATTGCCAAAACTTCTGCCGTATCGGCCATTTGAGGTATGGCCTTTGGCGACACGAAACTTCCAAAATCCAGGGTATCAAAACCACATCCGAGTAAGGACTGGATGTACTTTGCCTTTTGTTCGGTAGGAATGAAGTCCTTAATGCCTTGCATGGCATCCCTCGGACATTCTATTATTTTTACCTTATCGGTCATTTTATCGGCATTCAGCGCTTCCCAAAATTACTATTATTTATTTGATAATAATATAAACAGTCCTATCCCGATAAATACAACAACCTGAAGCCATTTAAGCACAAAACCAAGGCTGGAATGTCCTGTTATATATTTTGAAATAGCGCCAGAGAGTACGGCAATAAAGCTAAAGATTACGAATGCGACCAACATAAATATCAAGCCCAACACATAAAACTGGACAACGGTACTTAGAGTATCACTAAAAAGAAAACCAGGAAAAAAGGCCAAATAAAAAATGGCCACTTTGGGATTCAGAACGTTCATCAGGAAGCCCTGTTTAAACAACTTAAAGAATCCGTTTTTAGGAAGTTCGACACTGGCCAATTGCAATTGTGCATCACTTTTAAAAACCCTATACGCCAAATAAAATAGATATAGTGCCCCAAAGAGTTTTATAAGAAAGAAAACAAGGTCACTTTCCTTTATTACGGCCGAGACCCCAAAGGCCAAAAGGGATGTATGCACCAAACAGCCAGAAACCAAACCTGCTGCCGTGGCCATGCCATATTTTTTACCATTTACGATGCTCTGCATCAAAACATAGATGACATCGGGACCAGGTGCTATCGCCAATGCGGCGGAAGCTATAATAAAAGTTGAAAGGATATCGTAATTCAATGGCATGAAGAATTAGGACTGAAAAATACAAATTGTACCATAGAAAAAGATTCCCAGTAAAAATAACATCGTATTTGGTTTCCTTTAGTTTAGCCTTAGACCGAAATTCGTTGTACTGTCCTCCTACTTAATTTTAGCCAAAAGGGCTTTGTTTATTCTTTTGATCAGGGCCGGCCCTTCATAGATGAAACCGGTATATAATTGTACGAGATCCGCACCTGCTTCCAATTTTTCTATGGCGTCCTCAGCTGAATGGATACCTCCCACCCCAATAATAGGAAAAGCTTTATTACTTTTTTCCGCCAAAAACCGTATTACTTCCGTACTTCGGTCCTTTACCGGCTTACCACTTAATCCCCCTTTTTCCTCTACTAGGAATAGGGAGGATTTCAGCCCTTCCCTGGCAATGGTCGTATTTGTCGCTATGATACCATCAATCTTTGTATTTTCAACTATTTTAATGATATCCAACAATTGTGCATCGGACAAATCAGGCGCGATTTTCAACAATATTGGTTTTTCCGAAAAATCAGGGTGTGCTGCCGCTATTTTGGTATTCTCATGCTTAAGCTCTTTTAGCAAAGCCGTCAAAGGTTCTTTGTCTTGCAATTCCCGTAAGCCCGGGGTATTGGGTGAACTTACATTCACCACAAAATAATCAACATGGGGAAAAAGTGCATCAAAACAGATCAAGTAGTCTTTGATAGCCTCTGAATTTGGCGTCACTTTGTTCTTACCGATATTTCCCCCGATAATAACCTTATGTTTCTTTTTTAAACGATCAACAGCATCAAATACCCCTTTGTTATTAAAACCCATACGGTTAATAAGGGCTTGGTCGGCCTTTAGTCTAAAAATCCGTTTTTTAGGATTGCCGCTTTGGGGTTTTGGGGTAAGTGTCCCTATCTCTATAAAACCGAAACCGAAATCGGAAAGCTCATTGAACAAATTGGCCTCCTTGTCGAAACCAGCAGCTAGCCCTACAGGATTTTTGAATTTAAGTCCAAAAACCTCTTTTTCCAATGCCTTATCTTCTAAGACAAAGGTCGATTTATACAAACTTGTCAATCCCAATCTACCTAAAAAACGAAGGAGTGAAAAAGTGATATGATGGACTTTCTCAGGGTCTATTAAAAAAAGAATTGGGCGGATTAGTAGTTTGTACATGAATTACTTGAAATTTAGGCAAAAGTACAAACTCAACACTAGTAATCCGGCTTACCAACCTAAATTTGTCAACACTTTTAAGTTAATATCATTTATCGGGAATACTGTCCCTATAATTCGTAGGAACAACCCTATAGGGCTGCCGATACGCCTTTTCACAAAGATTCAGGTAAAGTTCGTATTGTTTTTCATTGAATACTTTTAAGGTGCGTATATCGACCAGCCGTTGGACTATTTCCATACTATCACTGATCACCTTATACTTTTCAGCCAAAACACCTAATTCCCCTGGCGAATTTTGCGGGTGTCTTTTCAAAAGATTATCAGCCTGGTTATTCAACAATTCATTCCTGTATTTCAATTCAGCACTCCAATTCCTGACCTTTTCCGTTTGTTCCTCATTGAGTTGGAAAATTTCGACCAAAGTAGAATCGGGAGTAATACCGACACCTAGGATACAATCATCCTGAGCCCTTAGGAACGGAGTAGCAAACACAAAAAACAATAACAACAATTTTCTTTCCAGCATACTTTTTCAATCGTAAAGAATATGGAAGCAAAATACTAATAATTATCCTTAAAATTAAAGATACATAAAGTTTATACAACAACTTATCGACCGTACTAAGGAGCGCCCCAAATGGCACTAAACCGAACTTAATTCAAATACCCTCCCCCCTAACTGCAGGTACGGGAACCACATTAGTACCTGTAGTACTTGCCATATGAAACAATAAAGGCCACCAAAATGGCGGCCTTTACCTATCAAATAATTTTACGCCTATTTAAGGGTGAAACTCAATCGAGCAAATAAGAACCTTCCTCCTATTCCGAACTGTTGTGCCCTACGTGACCAATCAAAACGTCCACTACTTCTATTGGTACCGGTTTGGGGATTTCCGTTCGAATCTATATAACTTATGGATTCTTCGGCCCTGTCCGGAAATATATCCAATAAGTTGTTTGCACCAATCGTTATGGTAGTACTTTCAGATAAATTATAACCAATGGACAAATCCGTTACTACTTTGGAACTGAATTCCTGTTGTAAGCCCACATTGGTTGTCGCCTCAGTAACTTTACCGAAATAAACATTCCTTAAAAAGATATTCAACTTATCGACATTTACCATATGGGAAAGATTGAGTTTGGTCCTAGGAACGGCTTCCTCAAGATACACCCTACTATCCTCTGGGAAATAGGTATCGACCAAACCTGCATCCTTCAAAACCTGCGAGGCTTTAATATCGCCCACCTGTTTCGTTTTGGACAAGGTAGCGGATAATGTGTTTTTCAATTTCGCATTATGGGCCACTACAAGGTCCCAAGTTACGACAGCATCAATTCCTTTCGATTCGGTATCGATTGCATTGGCAAAGAAGGATGCCGCCGTGGCATTTGCCTGTCGCAAAAGGTTATCCAATTCAGTTCCGGTTCCCGGACCACTAAACTGACCTGTATAAACCACCCGATCATCAATACTGACAAAATAACCATCTAGGGAAACCGTTACATTGGCCTCTGGAAATTTAGTGGTTAAACCAACACTGATACTTTTGGAGGTTTCTTCCTTTAATTGAGGAATCCCAAGTAACTGTGCCGCCCTACTATCGTTCGCAAAGGTGCCAACCTCTTGCGGATTTCCCGCTTGATCAAAAATAGTTGATGTTGAATTAAAATTAAGCTGATGTAAGGATGGTGCCCTGAACCCGGTATTCAATGCCGCCCTCAGATTCAGGTTTTCGGTAGCCTTGACCAAGGTTGCCAATTTGAAATTGATTGTTGACCCAAAATCTGAATAATTTTCAAAACGTGTTGCGAAGCTCGCCAAAAATGAATCCGTAATATCCGCTTCCACATCAAAATATCCAGCGACACTACTCCTTCCCCTAGACAATTCATTGCCTGGACTAAAACCAGGGAATACTTGCGAACCCCCAGGCCTTGAAGCCCCAAAAAAGTCCTGGGAAGCTTGTTGTGTAGCAATTGTTATTGCCTGTCCATTGGCTGTATATTGTGCATATGATGCTTCTTCCCCTGCAACGATCTCATAATTCTCCAAACGATATTCCGCCCCAAAAGCAATATTCAAACCGGACATAATATCATCATGGAATTTTGAAATATCCAGGTTGACGGTATTCTGCATAAAATTGAACCCCCCGGCATCAAAAATAGTCGGTGAAGCATTAAGCAATGAGGCATTGAATGTATTTCCTATAGTGTATAAAAAAGCATTTTTTCCGTATGTATTACTAAAATCAACATTCCAATCTGAAATCACACCTTTAATTCCCATAGAAATCGATTGATCGGTGATTTTGGAGTTGATCTCTGGCAAAAACCCATTAACATACGCAGGGGTATAGGTCCTACTTTGATTGGGAAGTCTATAAAAACCGGCAGAATTCCCTGTCCTTGAACTCAATCCTGCAAAGGAATACAACTCTGTTCCATTGTCATCCAGCGGTAAGGAAAAATTGGTAAAGAACCGTCCGCCCCGTAATGCCGATTGACCAACGCGCATATTAAAATCACTTCTTTCAAGCCCTCTTGCACTTAACTCGCTTTCCGTGTTATCGGCCGATAAGATTCCCTGTAATTCCGCTTTTGTGGCAGACGGACTTAAACCTAATCCCGCCTGATTCCCGTAATTGATCACATCATCGACGTCATCATCCAGAAGGTTTGCTAAATTGTATCCATCATTCAAGGCAAAACGTTCAACGGTATTGTAGAGATTAAAAACATCCCCTTCCCATTCTTTCATTCTACTATAGTCTTCCCTATAGTCGAAGTCCCCAGTGAAATTAATAAAACCGCCTCTATCCCCTAGACCCAATCCGTAATTTGCGCTGACATTGACCGTTTCCCCATCTACTCCGCCGGTTTGATCATTTGCATTTTTACTGAAATTTGCCCCGGTTGTAACATTTAGGCTTAATTCGTTTATGTTGTCATTCAAGACAATATTGATAACCCCGGCTATGGCATCGGATCCATATTGGGCCGCAGCCCCATCACGTAATACTTCCAAGCGCTTTATGGAAGCCGCGGGTATTGCATTCAAATCGGTACCGACACTTCCTCGACCGAATGTTCCGTTAACGTTGACCAAGGATGAATTATGTCTTCTTTTCCCATTGATCAAAACCAGTACCTGATCAGGACCTAATCCGCGTAAGGAAGCTGGATCAACATGATCGGTACCATCGGAAATGGTCTGGGTGTTTGATGTAAATGAAGGTGCCACATAATTCAGTATTTGGTTAAGATTTACTTGGGGGGCAACATTATTCAATTCTTTCACATCAATAACATCAACCGGAACCGCACTTTCCAAAGCTGTCCTATTCGGGTTCCTTGAACCTATGACAATGGCCTCGGCCAACTGGATCCCTGAGGTCAATGTGATGTTTATCACCGTGGAATCAACAACAACTTCCTTTACCTCGAAACCAATAAAAGAAACCACCAAGGTTTCACCCATATCGGCAACGATACTGAAGTTGCCGTCAAAATCAGTTGTAGTACCTACGGATGTCCCTTTTTTAACTACCGAAGCACCACCTAAGGGCACTCCATTTTCATCCAATACCGTACCCGAAATTTGCGCGCTGGCAAAACTTAAGCCCCCTAACAACAGGAGCATAAAAATTACATAATTTTTCATCATAATTGAGTGTTTTTGAGTTTATTCTGAATATAAGGTAAGTAATTATTTACAAACGATCAATCCAACGAAGAAACGGGGAACTAAATGACCTTAAATTATAAGGGTGACAAATGAACAAAATCGTATTTTTGAATAAACAAAAAGTCCATGCAACAACTTATCGACCGTTTTTTGGGTTACGTAAAAATTGACACACAGAGCAACCCTAATTCAAAAACCACCCCAAGTACAGAGAAACAATGGAATTTAGCCACGGAACTCGCTTATGAGCTTGAACGTATTGGACTAAAAGAGGTCACCATCGATGACAATGCTTACATCATGGCCACCCTACCTAGTAATATTGATAAGGAAGTTCCGACCATAGGTTTTATTTCGCATTTTGATACTTCCCCTGATTTTAACGGTACTGATGTCAATCCCCAAATCATCGAGAACTATGACGGGAAGGATATTATCCTAAACAAAGAGAAGAATATTGTTCTCTCCCCCGATTATTTTGATGACCTATTACAATACAAAGGTCAAACCCTGATTACGACCGACGGCACTACATTACTTGGTGCAGATGACAAAGCCGGTATAGCCGAAATCGTTACGGCCATGGAATATTTGGTTCGCCATCCTGAAATTAAACACGGTACCATTAGGGTGGGCTTTACCCCTGATGAGGAAATTGGTCGGGGAGCACACAAATTCGATGTGGAAAAGTTTGGTGCGGATTGGGCTTATACCATGGATGGAAGTCAAATTGGGGAATTGGAGTATGAGAATTTCAATGCGGCAGGTGCCAAAGTGGTTGTAACAGGGAAAAGTGTACACCCGGGTTATGCGAAAGGCAAAATGATCAATGCCATAAGTATTGCCAATGAATTCATAGGGATCTTACCTCCCGAGGAAACCCCCCAAAACACAACCGATAGGGAAGGTTTCTTCCATATTCACCATCTCAAGGGGGAAATAGAACATGCTGAATTTGAATTGATCATCAGAGATCATGACAAGGATAAGTTTGAGGAAAGGAAAGAACTACTACAAAAAATTACTGATAAATTAAATGCCATTCATGGTCCTTGCGTTCAACTCGAAATAAAGGACCAATATTTCAATATGCGCGAAAAGGTTGAACCCGTTTTCCATATCGTGGAGATAGCCAAAGAAGCGATGGAGGAAATCGGTATTACCCCCATCATAAAACCCATCCGAGGGGGTACCGACGGATCGCAATTGAGTTTTATGGGACTTCCCTGTCCGAATATTTTCGCTGGCGGACATAATTTTCATGGAAAATACGAATATGTCCCTGTTGAGAGTATGCTTAAAGCGGTTGCCGTCATCATTAAAATCTGTGAATTAACTGCCAAAAAAATGTAAGCCCATGAATGTTGCTTCCAAGGTAGAAGCATATTTTGAAGAGGAGCATCGCTTTAGGGAAGGTGTTCAAATTTTGAGGGACTTAGCGGTAACGACCAAGGCAGAAGAGACTTTTAAATGGCAATCCCCCGTATATGCGCTTAACGGGAAAAATGTATTTTGGATATCAAGGTTCAAAAACCATTTCAGTATCGGTTTTTTCAATGGCATCTTCTTAAAGGATCCCGAAAAGATATTGGTCAATGCCCAGAAAGGTAAGACCCAAGCCATGCGACACCTGAAATTTGAATCCGTTTCGGATATTGATTCCATTACCGTACTGGCATATATGAACGAAGCGCTGCGCAACCAGGAAAAGGGCATTCAATTGCTACCCAACAAAGGTCAAAACCCCAACCTTATATTACCTGGGTTATTGGCAAAGGCCCTAACCGATAGCCCTGAAATCAAAAAGGCATTCTATGGATTATCACCCTACCGACAGCGGGAATACGCTGAATATATAGCCAATGCGAAACAAGAGAAAACGAAACTTTCCAGAATAGAAAAAATATCGATCTTGATAAAAGCGGGAAGGGGCCTTAACGATAGGTACCGATCCAAATAGATCAAGAAAACCCGACCATGGATTTCCAAGGGTTTAAAACACGATTGATACGCAGACCTGACAAGACAAAAAAAAGCCAATGGATCAAACCATTGGCCTTTTCAAGATTCCATTAAGGATTACCTTTATTTCGTAGCTGGTGTATTCACCTTTTTACTCATTTCCAAGGAAATAGCGGAACGATCGAATTTCAATTTTCCGGCCATTGTTTCAATGACGCATGAAGAATCCTTATCATTCAAATCAACCACTTTACCGTGCAATCCACTTTTTGTAACAATACGATCGCCGCGTTTCAATTCCGCAGCGAATTTTTTTTCATCTTTTTGTCTTTTCATTTGCGGTCGGATCATAAAAAAATATGCCACCACAAAAATGAGGATCATTGGTAAAAAATCCATTATACTTCCACTTCCCATTGTATCTATTATTACGTTGCTTATTTAACAGGACCTAATGGTGCTGCTCCTTTTTTATTGACGAAAGCCTTTATCTTCAACATCTCACTACCTTTTGCTGTATTCGCTACAACGGTAATGGTTTTTGTTATCTGATTTTGTCCGGCTCCATTATACTTGACTTTTAATTCTCCTTGTTCCCCTGGAGCAATTGGATCTTTTGGTGGATTTGGAACTGTACACCCACAGCTACTGGTAGCTTTGGTTATCACCAAAGGGGCATCACCGGTATTGGTGAATTTGAAAACGGTTTCTTGTGGTGTTCCTTGGGTGATTGTCCCAAAATCGTGCTCAACCTTGTCAAATACCATTACGGGTAAAAGTTTAGCAGCTTCATCACGTTCAGCGGCAACAGCCACATTATCGTCCTTTACTTTGCTTGAAGCATTTTCCTTACAGGAAACAAGTCCTAACAAAACAACTAGGCTTAAACCTAAAATAGCTCTTTTCATTGATAAATTTTTTTTGATTCGACCCAAAATTAAAGAATTAATTTATAATAGTCCCCGCCCTACCTTGTTAAGTTTTCCTTCGGCTTTGTATTCCTTCACTAATTTATCGAGTATGCCGTTTATGAAGATACTACTCTTTGGGGTTGAGTATTCCTTCGCAATTTCCAAAAACTCATTGATGGTCACTTTTTCGGGGATGGAAGGAAAGTTCAATAATTCACATATGGCCATTTTCAACAATATCGAATCGATGTCCGCTATACGATCCTTATCCCAGTTTGGCGTTTTACCCTCAATTTCCTTTTCCCATTTGGCATTGTTCAATAAGGTTTTGGTCAATAGTCGCTTTGCGAATACCATATCCTCATCATCCTTTAGGAGCTTTGGCAAGAAAAAGGATTCGTTTTGGTCCTCCTTCACTTTCTTGAATTGTTTGAGGATAAAGGTATTTACGATAGGGATATCGTCTACCCAGGTCAACTTATCATCTTCAAGGTAGTCGTAGATCTTTTCATTGGGGGCTATAATAACCTTGAACAAACCCGCTATCAGTTCTTTATCCTCCTTATAGGTTCTAGAGGGAATTTGCATATAATCGAGATACGCTTTGCTCCCTATAATCTCCTTATAAATCAGCTTTACGTATTCCTCGTTCAAATACCAATTCTTCAATTTCCTTTTTTCCAATGCTTCCTTTAGCCTTTCATTATGGGCCAACTGCAACAACAATTTGTTGTTTGCGAATTTTTGATTGTCCGGAAACGCATCGGCATCGGTGGCCATGTACTTTTTAGATGAAAGCTTGATTTTTTCCTCTGCCAATTGTCGAACCTCGATCAATAGACTAAGCATCAGTAAATAGAGCGAATACATGTTCTCTATGCTTACTTTTAAAAATTTTTCCTGTTTTTCAAGGGAATCATCCTTTGACTGGGTCAATGCATATATACATTGCATCACCTTTACGCGTATGTGCCTTCTTGTAAGCATTTCGAAGAACTTTTTTTAAGATTGGTTTACATTCTAAGCCGCAAAAATAGAAATCATTTTTCAATCTATGGGTTCTATTGCAACTATTCTCTTATTTATAAATATTATAACATCTGGTTTTAAGTCAAACTTCTATCTTTGGCGAATGGTTTGACCATAACAAAACCACTCAGCTGACCAGCTTTATGAAAGAACTTAAACACCTTAATAAATACTTTAAAAAATATTGGTTAAAACTTCTGGTAGGGATGGTAATTACTGTCGTTGCCAAGATTTTTCAGTTGGTCATGCCCTCCTATGTCCAAAAATCGATTACCACGGTTGAGGACTTTATTAAGGGCGAAATCACCCAGGAAACCGCCAAAGACCACCTTTTGGAATTTATCCTGATAATCGTGGGGGCCGCATTGCTCTCCGGTTTTTTCACTTTTCTAATGCGACAGACCATTATTTATGTCTCCCGCTATATTGAATACGATCTTAAGAATGAGATTTTCGATCATTACCAATACTTAAGTTTGAATTTTTACAAAAAAAACCGAACGGGTGATTTAATGAACCGGATCAGTGAGGACGTCAGTCAGGTTCGTATGTATTCGGGTCCTGCCTTAATGTACGGCATCAACACCATAACCCTATTTGCATGCATTATTCCCATAATGTTCTTTACGGCCCCAACTTTGGCCGCCTATACCTTGATTCCGTTACCCATCCTTTCGATACTCATATACCAAATAAGTAAAATAATACACAAACGAAGTACAGTCGTACAAGAATACCTATCTACCCTTTCCACATTCACACAAGAGGTTTTTTCCGGTGTATCGGTGATCAAGGCCTATGCCATAGAACCACAGATCAATGCCGAATTAAAGGTACTGGCCTTGGAAGGCAAGGAAAAAAGTATGGATCTTGCCAAGGTAAACGCCTGGTTTTTCCCCCTAATGATATTGCTAATAGGGATCAGTAATATTTTCGTTATTTATATTGGAGGCCATCAATATATAGACGGTGAGATTGCCTCTGTAGGCGTAATTGCCGAATTCGTCCTTTATGTAAACATGTTGACCTGGCCTGTTGCCATTGTGGGATGGCTTACCTCCATCATTCAACGTGCGGAAGCCTCACAGAAAAGGATCAATGAGTTTTTAAATGAAAAACCCCAAATCAAAAACGAAGTAAAGGAAGACACACCGATAAAGGGAAAAATAGAATTCAAAAATGTAAGCTACACCTATGAGGATACCAATATTATGGCCTTAAAGGATATTTCCTTTACGATAGAAGAAGGCCAAACCGTTGCTATCCTTGGAAAAACGGGATCGGGCAAGTCAACGATACTCGATTTGATCGCCAGACTTTATGATGTTGGCTCCGGTGAAATATTGATTGATGATGTCCCTATCAAAAAACTAAACCTATATAGCCTACGTCAGGCTATTGGGGCCGTACCCCAGGACGCATTTCTATTTTCCGACACCATCAAGAACAATATAAAATTCGGTAAAGCCAGTGCCACGGATGAGGAAGTGATCAAGGTTGCTAAAAGTGCCGTGGTACACAAAAACATTATAGAATTCAACAAACAATACGATACCATTTTGGGAGAGCGTGGCATTACTTTAAGCGGTGGCCAAAAACAACGTATTTCCATTGCAAGGGCCCTTTTGAAAGATCCGGAAATCTATCTTTTCGATGATTGCCTTTCGGCTGTGGACACCGAAACGGAAGAAACCATTTTAAACAATCTACAGAAAGCATCCAAGGCCAAAACAACGATTATCGTTAGCCATAGGGTATCCTCGGCAATAAATGCCGACAAAATACTGGTTTTGAGTGAAGGTAAGTTATTACAGTCGGGCACCCATGAAGAATTGAACAATGTGGATGGCTATTATAAGGAACTCTATCTTCACCAACTTTCCGAGAAAGAAAACTAACATTATTGTTGCTAACTACGCTTTTTTTTTACAATTTTGAGGATTAGACACTATTTTAATTAACTAGAAACTTGAAAAATGAGCGACAAAGAATTAATAGATCAGGAAGAGATACACTCCAAGGTATTGAGAGCCGGAAGGAGAACATATTTCTTTGATGTAAGAAGTACCAAAGCAGGTGACTACTATCTAACAATAACCGAAAGCAAGAAATTCACACATGATGACGGTTCGTTTCATTACAAAAAACACAAAATTTACCTGTACAAAGAAGATTTTGCCGCATTTAAGGAAAATGTAGAAGAAATGATGGATTTTATCATTGCGGAAAAAGGGACAGAAGTTATCTCAGAGAGACACCAAAAAGATTTTAAAAAAGAAGAATTTCATGAAAATGGTGAAATGAAACCTTCAGAGAGTTTTACCGATGTCAGTTTTGATGATATTTAGAACCAAACCAAATATTTTTAAAAAACGACCCTGATAATCAGGGTCGTTTTTTTATTTTTAACAAAAGCTAATCCTTCAAATATGAAATATCCACTTTCGATTGTATTCCTCCTTTCGTTTACATTTGGCTCCCTTGCTCAAAATGCCATTGGCCTCGATTATTATCTTCCCCAGAATATCACTTATAACAAAAATATACCTACTCCCAAGGAAGTCATTGGCCATGAAGTGGGCGAATGGCATGTAACCCATGACAAATTGGTGCTCTATATGCAGACGTTGGCCGAAAAAAGTGACAGGATAACCCTGGAAAACCGGGGTGTGACTTTTGAAGGACGACCTATATTGTTATTAACCATCACATCACCTAAAAACCAGCGGAACATCAATACGATACAAAAAAATCATATTGCACTCACTGAAAACAACAGCAATGGCCTTGACACGGACAGTATGCCCGTAGTCGTGTACCAAGGGTTCTCCATACATGGTAATGAACCAAGTGGTTCCAATGCAGGCTTAGCCTATGCCTATTACCTGGCGGCTGCTGAAGGTCCGGAAATTGAGGATCTGTTGGACCACGTTGTCATTCTTATGGATCCCTGTTTCAATCCTGATGGATTGCAACGCTTTGCCTATTGGGCCAATACGAACAAAAGCATCCATCCCGTTACCGATAATAATGAAAGGGAATTTCATGAGGTATGGCCCGGCGGAAGAACCAACCACTATTGGTTTGACATGAACCGGGATTGGTTACCGGTACAGCTTCCCGAAAGTAGGGCCCGTATCCGAAGCTTTCATCAGTGGAACCCCAATATCCTAACAGACCATCATGAAATGGGCACTAATTCCACCTTCTTCTTCCAACCTGGAGAACCTACAAGGGTGCATCCTTTGACCCCTAAAATCAATCAGGAGTTGACTGCCGAAATCGGCACGTACCACGCCAAGGCATTGGATAAGATCGGCTCATTGTATTTTTCAGAGGAAAATTATGACGATTATTTCTACGGCAAAGGTTCTACTTTCCCCGATGTAAATGGGGGAATTGGTATTTTGTTCGAACAGGCCAGCTCAAGGGGCCATGCACAAGAATCGGAAAACGGGCTATTGACCTTCCCTTTCACCATTCGAAATCAATTTACAACGGCTTTGTCCACGATTGAAGCAGCCTATAAGATGAGGGTTAAATTATTGGATTATCAACGTGACTTTTTTAATGGGGCCCGAACCGAAGCCGGGAAAAGTAAATCAAAATCGATTGTTTTTGGCGATAATAAGGATGCGGCAAAAAGCTGGCATTTGGCAGAAATCCTAAACCGCCACAAAATAAAATTCCATGCCTTGGCGAATGATGCCACCATTGATGGAAAAAATTATACAAAAGGAAATAGTTATGTGGTGCCCTTGGATCAAAAAAACCATCGATTGATCAAGGCCATGTTTGAAAAACGCACTTCGTTTACCGATAGTCTTTTTTATGATATTTCAGCATGGACGTTCCCCTTGGCATTCAATGTCGACTATACGGAACAAAATAGCATGGCGCATGCCGGTGCGGAGATAACAGACCTTACACCCTTGACGGGAAATGTTACCGGTAAGAGTACTTACGCCTATCTATTTGAATGGAATGGGTATTACACCCCCAAGGCATTGAACAGAATCGTAGAGAAAGGCTTAAGGGCCAAGGTAGCCAAATCCCCGTTCACCATTGAAGGCAAATTCTATGATTATGGTACGATCATGGTGCCGGTACAAAACCAGGATTTGGATATAGAGGAACTGTACACTTTCCTAAAAGGGGTGGCACAAGAAAGTCAGTTACAGATTACGGCCGTTGGCACAGGCCATACCAAAGGAATCGATTTGGGAAGTAATGATTTCGACCCTATCAAAAAACAGAAAGTTGCGATTTTAGTGGGTGATGGTATTCGTTCCTATGATGCAGGGGAGATTTGGCATTTGTTCGACACCCGCTACAACATTCCATTGACAAAACTGGACATGTCTTACTTTAGCACTTTGGATTTGGACAAATACACCGATCTGATCATTCCCAGTACGAGCTCCTGGGGCAAAAAAGGCATCAGTAAAAAGGATGCTGAAAAATTAACGGACTGGGTCAAAAACGGGGGTACCTTGATTGGGTACCGCAATATCGCCGAATGGTTAGATAAAAACAAAATCGTTACACTGAAATTCCGGAAAGACACTTTGGTCGCCAAAGACATACCCTTTGCAAAAAAGAAAGATTTTAAGGGGGCCCAAGTAACCGGAGGAGCCATTTTCGAAGCAAAATTAGACAGATCACACCCCATTAATTTTGGGTATAAGAATGACAAGCTTCCTTTATTCCGCAACACCAACATTTATATAGAACCCGACAAGAACAGCTTTAATAATCCTATCCAATATACCAACGATCCATTATTAAGCGGATATATTTCAGAGGAGAATCTGGAACTACTTAAAGGCTCTGTACCTTTTACCATAAAAAAGGTCGGTAAAGGCCGAGTGATCATTTTTACCGATAATACCAATTTTAGGGCCTTTTGGTATGGCACGAATAAATTATTAATGAATGCCATCTTCTTTGGGGATATGATGTAACCCTAAACAAGTTTTACATACAATAGGTTAAAAAGCAAATGGCCTAAAAAAACAAGGAATGCCAATCCTACACCAAACAGGTAGGCAAGCAATACAAACAAAAGAGTATAGTATATAGGGAACAAGACAATCCCCAATGCAAAACGCAAAGTGGCCCTGAATTCGACATCCATCTTAAGGGGTTTTACAAAGGTGTACCATATGAGGAGTACCGGAAAGTTCACCATCGTAAAAATGAACTTCATACCCTTTGCGAACACCCGGTTTTCCTTTTGCTTTGTCCCTTTTTGAATTGGTGCACCGATTTCTTTTATTTTCCCATTTACGGTAATGGGGTCTAGATAATCCACTCCCTGGCCATCCAAAGCTTCAATAACACTGTTGTAATCCTCACCTTCCGGAATATGGGTCGTCAACTGTTTTAAACGTTCATACACCTCTTTTTTGAGTTGGCTTTCAGTACGGGTCAAATCTTTAGGGTCATAAAACCCCTGCACAGCAAGATCCTTCCCGATATGCAAGGCCACACTATCAGGAAAGCCTTGGGCTTTTAGGTAATTCAACCCTACCGGTACTATTCTAATATCCAAATCCGGATTTTTTTCCAATGCGGAAAATATCATCTTTACAAAACCCTTTCGCATGGGCCATCGAACCCGTCGATGAAGGCCGTGATTTCCTTCTGGGAAAAGCATCAATGTTTTCCCCTGTGACAAGAGTTTACCGCATTTATCAAAAATTGCCGGATTATTCTTAAGGGTTTCCCTTCCATCCCTAAACCTATAAATTGGAATCATTCGTAGGTAGTGCAAAAACCGACTGACCCATGGTTTTTTAAAAACGTCGGACCGCGCCAAAAAATAGGGTGCCTCCTTAACGTTCATAACGATGATCAAGGCATCCATCAAGGCGTTCTGATGGTTCGCCAAAAGTATAATGGGCTTATCCTTTGGAATATTCCGTAGCCCTTCCACCTTGATTTTTTTGAAATAAAAAAACAGACTGGTCCTAATATAAAGTTTTAAAATCCTGTATCCTATCCTCATGAAGCCAATTCCTCTTTCCCAATAGGTTTATACCCCCAAAATGCGGAGAGCACCAAACCAGAAACCAAATGCCATATTCCCCAAAAAGCCGCAAGCAATGCCATACCCCCCAAACCTTCAAAAAAAGTGAAGATCAACAGCAGTCCCAAACCTGAATTTTGAATACCCGTTTCAATAGTAATCGATCGCACGTCCCTAGTGGACAACCCCATCAATCTTGCAATGGAAAATCCTGTCAAGAAAGCCAAGAGGTTATGAATGAGTACAATCCAGAAAACATAAAAAATATAATCCACAAATATTTCCCTATTATTATAGAGGGCAAGGAAAATCAGGGCAATAAAAAAGACCAAGGAAATCCATTTCAACACTTTGGCCATTTTCTTGGCCAACACAGGTTTTAGGTAATTCACCCACATACCCAAAAGCAAGGGAATAGCCAATAACAAGGAAACCAATTTCACCATTTCATACGGCGATATGGCAACATCCTTCAATATTATTGCGGTAGGCCCATACAAAGAACCCCAAAGCTCAAGGTTAAACGGCGTCATAAAAACCGCCATAAGCGTGGCCACTGCCGTAAGACTAACGGACAATGCGGAATTACCATTGGCCAAATGGGTTATGAAATTGGAGATATTACCTCCCGGACAGGCGGCGACCATAAACATTCCCAAGGCAATACTTGGAATGGGTTCTATGAGCCAAACCAACACAAAGGTCATTGCAGGTAAGATTAAAAATTGACTGCAAACCCCCGTTAAAATGGATTTAGGTTTCTTGAGAAGTCTTTTGAAATCCCCCACCGATATTTCCAAGGCAATTCCGAACATGACCAAAGCCAAGGCAATATTCAATATCCATAGAGTTTGGCTATCGAAATTAATATGAACATTATCGAGTACGGTATCGGTCAAGGAATCAAGCTATTTTTAATCCGTTGGGGACAGAAGAATCTGGTTTAAGCAAAACGACCTCTTTCCCGGCAACTGCACCCAAGATAAGACATTCACTCATAAAATTGGCAATTTGTTTGTCCGGAAAATTAATTACGGCAATTACCTGCTTCCCCAAGAGTTCTTCCTTGGTATATAATTCGGTAAGTTGCGCCGAGGATTTTTTAACACCGATCCCCTCCCCAAAATCCAATTTTAATTGATA
Organism: Maribacter polysiphoniae; assembly: GCF_003148665.1. Taxonomy (GTDB): domain Bacteria; phylum Bacteroidota; class Bacteroidia; order Flavobacteriales; family Flavobacteriaceae; genus Maribacter_A; species Maribacter_A polysiphoniae. Next base: position 300,750 of record NZ_QGGQ01000002.1, read on the forward strand.
AGCCGGTTTATGGGCCTCTGGGAAATCACGTACTTCAATGATGGTACCCACACGCATATCAACCTTTGCGAAGTCACTCCAGCTTATAGTATCGTCCATAGTATATTTCTTTAACGCCAATGTCGAATATAAAAATAGCTATGGAGATTACCAAGTATTGCGGACACTATCAAATAAGTCGCCCACAGGGATTGTGAATAGCCTTCAAACCATAGGAAACGAAAAAGGCTACCATCCTTTTCTTTTTAGCAACCCTTGAATATGGGCACAATGGTGTTGACTGTGCCAAGCGTATTTCCCGATATTCTCTTTAACCGAAACCTTACTATGGTCATCGGGATGTATATAGCATTTTTCATAGTCTTCCTTGGAAAGTCCTTTTAAAAGGAAAACCATTTTGGCATGCAATGCCTTTAGATAACTTATTGAAAGTGCTATAGGAGCCGTTCTGGCATCAAATAATTTACTCCAACTTTTTTCCCCATAGGCCTTGATCATCGGTTCATCCTCGGTCAAGGCCCACTTGAACCGGGTATAACTATGATGATGGCTATCGGCAATATGGTGCACCAATTGCCTTACGGTCCACCCCCCAGGCCTATATGGGGTTTCCAATTGTTCCTTGGTCAAAGGGGTTACCAAATTCTCCAATATTCCCGGTAATTCCTCCAAGACCTGCAACCATCAACGGTATCCTGGGATACATTTGGGGAATATTCAAAATGGCCCAAAGGATACCTCAATGTTTGCTTTTCTTTATTTTCCATCTTTTAAAAATAGAAAATTTAATACAGTTTTAACCAAATGGAAATTGATAAAAATCTAAATATCTACTACTTTTATAGGGTAAATAGTTTACTAATTTAAAAACATCCAAAATGGCAACATTACGATTGGGGGACACAGCCCCGAATTTTACAGCAGACAGTTCTATAGGAACTATTAATTTATATGATTACCTCGGGGATAGTTGGGGAATCCTTTTCTCCCACCCTGCGGATTTCACGCCGGTATGCACTACAGAGTTGGGGACCGCAGCGAATTTTAAAGGGGAGTTCGACAAGCGAAATGTAAAAATGTTGGCCTTGAGTGTAGATGGGGCTGCATCACATAGGGATTGGATCAAGGATATCAATGAAGTACAAAATACCACAGTGAATTTTCCGATTATTGCCGATGAGGATAGAAAGGTCTCTGATTTGTATGATATGATACATCCAAAAGCGGACAGTACGTTAACGGTACGTTCGGTTTTTATTATTGCACCCGACAAAACCATTAAGCTGACATTGACCTACCCTGCATCAACTGGACGTAATTTTTATGAACTTTTAAGGGTTATTGATTCCTTACAGTTGACAGCCAACCATAAAGTCGCCACCCCTGCCAATTGGGAACATGGACAAGACGTTGTTGTGAGTCCTGCCATACCCACCGCAGAAGCACGGGAAATGTTTAAAAAGGGCGTTAAGGAAGTAAAACCATATTTGAGAATGACCCCTGACCCCACGGCTTAAACCTTGTAAATACAACCCAAATAAGATGCAATTTGATAGCATTAAAAAATCTGGTTGTTTATTTAAGGTGGGGTTAACATAAAGATAACTTCCAAAATATCATACAATTAAATATTTTAATACTACCTTTGCACTTTAATTAATATTTAATAATTTTTATTATGAGTAAAGGAACAGTTAAATTCTTCAATGATTCCAAAGGTTACGGTTTTATCACTGAAGATGGTTCGAACGAAGATCATTTTGTACACATTTCTGGCTTAATCGACGAAGTTCGTGAAGGTGATGTTGTAGAATTTGAACTACAACAAGGTAAAAAAGGATTGAACGCCGTTAATGTGAAAGTAGTTGACTAGGTAACGATTTTAACTTTTTTTATATACCCCTGATGATTATTCATCGGGGGTTTTTATTTGCGGTATTTTCTTACATATAATTTCATTTTTCTTATTTTTGTTTAATCTTTAACGCAACCTTTGTTAGTTTTTAGCATCATTGGTAAAACAAAAAACTCTCCACTATAACTATAACTTAACTAACAAATTCTTGCATGACCACTTTTATAATTATTTTATTGTCCTTGCTTTTTATTAATGTACTACTTCTATTGCTAAGTATCTTAAGTGCTAAAAAATAAATAATTGTGTTTAATTTCTTTGATTGGGTAGGGTTTCTTATGTACCCGTTGTTCAATATATAGATGTGTGAATCCAATTAATTTAGACTGACTATGCCTACTTTTTTCACTTTATTACTTATTCTTGTTTGCATCAATATTATGTTGCTATTTGCCAGTTGGAATCAGCGGGCAAAGAAGTGAATTTTGGAAATAAAAAAGCCCCAGTATATACTGAGGCTCCTCTATTATCTATATGGGATGTTCTTTATTTAACGCCCATCAATTCCACATCGAATATCAAAGTTGCATCCGGTGGTATTACCCCTCCGGCCCCTGCACTTCCATAAGCTAAATTCGACGGGATTACAAAACGGGCTTTATCGCCTATCTGCAATAAGGCAATACCTTCGTCCCATCCTGGGATCACCTGTCCTACCCCAAGTTTAAAATCGATAGGTTGATTTCTTTTATAAGAGGAATCGAAAACCTGACCGCTCAATAAGGAACCTTCGTAATGCACGGAAACCGTCTGTCCAGATTCAGCCTTTGCTCCACTTCCTTTTTGGATTATCTTATATCGTAGTCCACTTTCGGTCTCATCGAAACCTGCCGCTACCTTATCCAATTCCTTTGCCTGTTTTGCCTTTTCTTCGGCAATCCGCTGTTCCTTGGAACTTTCAAACGTTTTAAAAGCATTTACGGCATCCCAATTTTCAGCATCGTCACCAACCCTTAGGATCTCTAAACTTTCAATCGTATCCGACTGGGCAATGGCATCGACCACCTCTTGTCCTGCTTCCACATGTCCGAAAACCGTATGTTTATTATCCAACCATGGTGTCGCTATATGGGTAATGAAAAACTGGCTTCCATTGGTTCCGGGACCTGCATTGGCCATAGAAAGTACCCCTGGGGCATCATGGACCAAATCTGGGTGGAATTCATCATCGAACTTATATCCTGGGTCACCCGTACCCGTACCTAAGGGACATCCCCCTTGCACCATAAAATCGGGAATAACCCTATGGAATTTTAAACCATTATAATAGGGCTCTCCAATAGGTTTTGCCGAATTTTCCAATTTACCCTCTGCCAAGGCCACAAAGTTACCCACTGTTCCGGGTGTTTTATCATAGGTTAATTTGACCAGTATCTCTCCTTTAGAAGTATTGAATTTTGCGTAGATTCCGTCTTGCATTTTTCGTTATTTTTAATGAGCTGCAAAGATATACAAATTAGTTTGGGGAAAAGTATTCAGGTTTAGGCAACCCCATTCATATACAAAAATCAGCCTAGTGCCTATGGCGTTTGGACTGTCCCATATTTATCGAATAGATAAACCAAACTGGCCATCGCAGCGGTACCCAGTTCCAATTCCCTTTTATTGACATGTTTAAAAGTATCGTTCTCAGAATGGTGATGGTCAAAATAACGCTGTGAATCGGGACGCAAACCTGCCAATACGATTCCGTCATCCTTTAACGGTCCAATATCGGCCCCACTATGGCCTTTTACGAACAAGTGGACGAGATAGGGTTCAAATAGCGATTTCCAGCGATTCACCTGTTCAAAATTAGCCTCTGAACAATCAAATGAAAACCCTCTTGGCGTAAAACCTCCGGAATCACTCTCCAATGCGAAGACATGTTTTTCATTTTTGTTTTTTGCCGTTTCAGCATATTTTTTACCACCGCGTAAACCGTTCTCCTCATTCATGAACAATACCACCCTAATGGTCCGTTTTGGCTGATACCCCGTTTCTTTTAGAAGGCGTAATACATCCATACTTTGAACACAGCCGGCACCATCATCGTGGGAACCGTCCCCTAAATCCCAAGAATCCAAATGACCGCCAACCACCATGACCTCATCGGGGTATTCACTTCCCTTGATTTCTCCGATGACATTATACGATTCAACATCTTTATAGACCTTGCAATTTTGTTTGAAATAAAAATTGGCCTTGGGACTTAATTTTAGTGTGGCACTCAAAAACTCAGCTCCTTTGGTGCTGATTGCCGCAGCAGGAATACGATTTGGGATTTCCGTATCGCCGTAATCCATGGCCCCAGTATGGGGATAATCATCCAACCTCAAATTCATTGAACGTACGATGACCCCAACCGCCCCGAATTTAGCAGCCTCCTTTGCACCGGCATAACGTTGGTCGACACATCCTGAATAGGATTTAAAAGTGTTCAATTCCGTGGGATTCATGGGTTTATTGAAAAAAACGATCTTACCCGATATTTTTCCTGGCCCCAAAAGCTTCAATTCCTCAATCCCGTTTACCTCAACAATATTAGCCTTAATACCCTGCAAGGGTGTAGCCACGGACCCACCCAGTGCACATATTGGCAAATCGGTGGTAATCCCCGGGGCGGTCTCAACATAAGCGAATTCCGGAGTGCCCCTAACCCATTTCGGTACCATTACGGGTTGTAGCCAAACACGGTCAAGACCCATTGAATCCAATTGTAATTTGGCATACTCCACAGCTTGCTGTGCTTGAAGGGAGCCTGAAAGCCTTCCCCCGATCTGATTGGACAAATAATTGAGCCAATCATACGATTCGCTATTGGTCAAAGCCGTATTATAAATAGCCTTTATCTGTTGTTCGTCTTCGGATTGGGAATACCCTTGCCAAGTAGCCAAAACAGCCAGTAAAAAGAATTTCAAAAACCTCATTCGCTCTCTAATTGTTGTTTATAGCTGTCTAAATTAGCCTTTATTTTATCATCAAGTTCAGGAGCTGCTATATCTTTGTATTTTTTTAACGCTTCGAAAAGTATATGGGCCACAATAAGCCTTGCCGACTTTTTATTGTCCGCTGGAACAACAAACCAGGGAGCTTTGGGCTTCGATGTCCTTTGTATGGCCTCTTCATAGCACTCCTGGTACCGATCCCATAATTTCCTTTCCTTTAAATCATCGGGGGAAAATTTCCAATGCTTTTGTCTCAACCGCAGCCTTCGAAGAAGTCGTTGTCTTTGTTCTTCCTTGGAAAGATGGAGAAAGAACTTAAATATGATGGTCCCATTGGCTGCCAAGTGCTTTTCGAAATTATTGATCTGTTCGAATCGGGAATCCCAAAATTTCCCATCAATGTCCGAGACCTCATTGATTCCCGGTATATGCTCCCCTAGGATATATTCAGGATGCACACGGGTAACCAAGACATTCTCATAATGTGTACGGTTGAAAATCCCAAACTTCCCTTTTGCAGGAAGCGCTATATAATGCCTCCACAGAAAATCATGTTTCAATTCGAGGTCCGTCGGCACCTTAAAACTATGAACCACGACGCCCCGAACATTAAAGTCTTTGAACACCTCCCTTACAAGGCTATCCTTACCGGAGGTATCCATGCCCTGTAAACAAATCAGAACGCTATATTTGCCGTCGGCATATATGGTATCCTGAAAATCACCAAGTTCTTTTCGAAGCTTTCCCAGATCTTTCTTTAGTTCCTTATTGGTTACACCAAAATCCTCATAAGTGGCTAATTCCGACAATTTTGTGGTGGAATCTGCCTTATAGGCGTTAATATCAATCTTTTTCATGCTTGAATTTAAAATATTTTATCGTTGAACTACCTAAAATGTTAAAATATATAACCATTTAACCCCGCATTTTTGCAGCTTGTCCAAATTACACAAAACTCCCTGCTTTCTATCGAAAAAAATGGGAAAAACCTCATTCTCTACGTACATTTACCATGTATTATTCCCAAATTTTACAACGATAAAATGGCCTATATTATGAAGAACCCTTCCTTCTTGGCAATTGCCATACTGATTATATTTTCTTCCTTCACGGTTGATAAGGCCTGCGAGTACGCTACCTCCAACATGAATTATGTGAAGTCTGAAACCGAAAAAGCAATTGCGAAAGAAGACATTAACCAAGCAAAATACCATGCTTACAAGGCCATAAATGCTATTGAAAAATCCAAGGAACAGATTAAGGAATGTGGTTGTGTATATGCCGAACACAATATAAAGGACGGAAAAACAGACTTGATCTCGGCCACAAAGGCCACCTCCTTGAACGGGGCGCGAATCTTATTGAATCGGGCATTGGAACATATGACCGATGCCATTGAGTCGATTGAGGACCACGAATTACACGACAGCCAATATGGGACAGACCTTCTAGCCATGAACACCACCATATCCGATTTGGAAAAAGTATCGATGAGCAAGCCCACCGAAATGGAAATGGAGCAAAAAATAGATGCCTCATTGGAAAAATATCGCCAATCCCTTGAAAAAATCGTAAACTCGGTCGATTGTGCATCGGCTCGTGCCTTCGCAGAAAATATTTATTTGCATTGCGAACAGCAATTACTATTGCCGAACCTTACCGAGGGGAAAAAATACTATAATTACAAGACGAAGGAAATCACGGCTAAAGCCTTGGAAAAATTGGAAGCCTGTAAGTAAAGCTATTTGCTTGCAAACAACCTTACATCCTCTTCGGTTACTTCCTTACCCCCTAGGATGATCAACCGTTCCACAACGTTTCGCAATTCGCGTATATTACCGGTCCAATCGTATCCTTTCAAAAGCTTTATGGCCCCTTTGGAAAACTCCTTGGGTGAAATACCTTGTTCGCCTGCTATCTTATCTGCAAAATGTTTGATCAATAACGGAATATCATCCCTCCTATCATTCAATGAAGGTACTTTAATCAAAATCACGGCAAGGCGATGATAAAGGTCTTCCCTGAATCTGTTCTCCTTTATTTCTTCCGCAAGATTCTTGTTCGTAGCGGCAATAACCCTGACATCTACCTTGATATCCTTATCGGAACCTACCCTTGATATTTTATTCTCTTGCAGGGCACGCAACACCTTGGCTTGTGCAGACAGACTCATATCCCCTATTTCATCTAAAAAAATGGTTCCCTTATTAGCCGCCTCAAACTTACCGGCCCTATCCTTGACTGCCGACGTAAAAGCCCCCTTGACATGGCCAAAAAGTTCACTCTCTATCAATTCCGAGGGTATGGCCGCACAATTCACCTCTATGAAAGGTGCTGCACTCCTTGGACTTTTTTCATGGATCCAATGGGCTACGAGTTCTTTTCCTGTACCGTTGGAACCGGTAACCAAAACACGGGCGTCGGTAGGTGCCACTTTTTCAATGATGTCTTTAATCGCATTGATTTCGTCGCTTTCACCGATCATTTCATAATTCTTACTGACCTTTTTCTTTAGAATCTTATTCTCAACGACCAATTCCTTTCTGTCCAATGCATTTCTCACCGTAGTCAACAAACGATTCAAATCGGGTGGTTTCGAGATATAGTCGAATGCCCCTATGCGCATGGTATTTACAGCCGTATCCAAATCGCCATGGCCCGATATCATGATAAAAGGAACCTCTGGTTTGATCTTACGTGCTGCTTCCAACACCTCTACACCATCCATTTTGGGCATTTTTATATCGCACAATACCAAATCGTAGTCATTGTTCTTAACGGCCTCCAAACCTTTTAAGCCATCTTCCGCCTCTTCCACTTGATACGAATCGTTCTCTTCGGATAATATTTTAACCAATACCCTACGGATTGCCGCTTCATCTTCTACCACCAAAATTTTTGACATATTGTAATTTTTTAAATTCCTATTCTAAATCCGGTCCTGAAATACAGACTAGGCTCATCATTCAACGTAAAAATATCATTTCTATCCTTATCACGTAACACCCCATCCTGAAAAATCGTATGCCCGACATAACCGTAGAACGACATAATTTTTGATATGTTATATTGATACCCTATCGTTAACAATGCCGTCGATGAGGAAACCGATGAGGCAAAGCCTGTATTGGGTAGGATGATATTGTTTTGCAGGTTTACAAAATAACCATCCAGTATAAATTCGGTCTGGATCAAATGGGTATCATCCAAGTGATATTTAAATCCTGTTTTGGGAAGCCCAACAACATAGGACCAATTGGGATGGAATCTTTTTTCGTAATACACAAAGGGTAACGGTATTCGTAACGATACGGTTGAGTTATAGGCCAAACCGATTACCAAACGCATTGGTTTATCGATGTCTTGCCTTTCCTTAAAGGCCCCTGCGGTTACATTGACCGAAACATCACCGTTTTCCAGCGGATTGGTCAGCGTCGATGACAGCCGAGGTGTTACCACCCCTATAAACCTCCAATTTTGATTGTGTTTATATACATAGGCAAGATTTAAATCGACCACATGGAGATTCTCTAACCCCTCACTATCAAAATACTCATTATCCGCCAGTTTATAGGCCAAATAATTATACTCAGCACCGATGATAACATTGTTAGAATCCTTGACCTTCAATGGCACATTGACCACCATTTTATACCGTGAAAGTTGGGCATCGGCATTATTCTTGGGCATAATCATATACTCCAACCTGAATATATCAGGGGATTGGGCCATAATACGATCTTGGCTCAATACAAATATGAGTATGAGCACCATAATTATATTGCTTCTGACACTACTCCTTTTCATTGCTATTTTTGTGTTGAAAAACATGTACATCCCTTTGGGGAAACGGTATGGAAATATTGTGTTTCCTAAATTCCGCATCAATGGTGTAGCGTACATCGCTTTTGATCCTTAAATCGGTAAAGCTATCATTGGTATAGTAATTCAATGAAAACAAAAGTGCCGAATCACCAAAATCCTCAAACAGTACAAAGGGTTTGGGATTTTTCAGGATCCCCCTTTGGCTCTGCGCAATTTTCTCAAGAATCCTGGTCACCAATACCACATCACTCCCATAGGCCACCCCTATTTTTACATTCTCCCTAGTTGTTTTATGATTTTGGGTATAATTGAATATGGTTTCGTTTATGAATTTATGGTTCGGAATAATAATAACCTTATCATCCCTGGTAATAGCCCTAACCGTTCTTAGTTTAATCTCGAATACCTTACCTACCCGACCTTCTATTTCTATAATATCCCCAACACTCAATGACTTATCGACAATGATGAATATACCTCCTATAACATCCTGGAAGAGTTCTTGCAGGGCCAACCCCAAACCGACAAAAAGTGCTGCTGACGCAGTTATCAATAAGGTTATGTCAATACCCGCCATACTCAGGGTAATTAAAACAACCACCATATATGTCGCGTATTTGATAAACTTGAAAACACTGATGAATTTCAGCTGATCCTCTTTGTCCATTTTATGGGTTAAGATCTGCCGTAACCATTTTAACACGAACCCGGTCATTAAAAATGTCAGAATGACTATTAGAAGCAGTCCGACAGTTACATGCAATGATTTATCCCCTGTCCCTATCCGAATTCCCCAATTGAGGATTTCCTGGATAGAGCCCCAGACATCCACTTCAATAATTTCCTTTAATGTATCGGATTCGTCCTGTACCATGGTCAATACTTTATCCACTTAAACAATTCCTTGTAGGTGGGTTTTTTACCGTACATCAGAATTCCTACCCGGTAGATCTTGGCAGCAAACCAAACAATTCCCAAAAATGTCACAATCAATAGAAGAATAGACACCACTAATTCCCATACGGGCACACCACCTTCCCCAATACCTCCCGGCAAGCGCATAAGCATCACGATAGGGGATGTTAATGGAAACAGTGAAAAACCTACGGCAATGGGACCATGGGGGTTGCTAAAAACCGAAAAGAAACCAACGTATATGGCCAACATCAATGGCAATATGATTGGAAATATAAACTGTTGGGTGTCCGTTTCATTATCAACGGCGGCACCAATGGCTGCATATATAGAACTATAGATCAAATACCCAAGTATAAAATAAACCACGAAAAAACAGATCAACATGGCCCATGGTATTTTAAAAAGTTCCTGTGCGTAGGCCTGAATGGTCTGATTGGGGGTTGGTACGGAAGGCATCATATTACCTGCCATACCACCTGTAACTTCCGCCCCATTGTTCAATGTCGTTGGGTCAATATCAAATATAGCAAAAGCGACGAACAAAAGCAGGGTAGCGGAAACAATCCAGATCGCGAATTGGGTAATCCCGGCCAAGGAGGTACCGATAATCTTGCCCATCATTAATTGAAATGGTTTCACCGAGGAAATAATCACCTCAATGATCCTACTGGTTTTCTCCTCTATGACACTACGCATCACGAAACCACCATATATGATGATGAACATCATGATCAGATATCCAAATCCACCCCCGATAATAGCCTTTATTTCATTGACCCCTTTTAGGTTTTGTTCCCCCTCAAAGGTTTCCGTATTGATTTCATATTTTTTGTCCATTTGGGCAAATTCCGAAGAGGAAACGCCCATATCCTGTAATCTTCTTTCCCTTAACCTTGCCTGAAAAACGTGCTCCAATTGCTCAAGGACAGACGAACTTGGTGTTTCCTTCGTATAAAAATAGGAATGTTCGGCCACCTTTTCCAGTTCATCCTCATAAGGTATGTGCAAAAGTCCATAATACCCCATATGTGCGGTTGAATCCTTGGCAGCCTGTAAGGATACATCCTTGAACAATACATAGGAAGTGCTTTCGGTAGTGTTGAAATCATTGGAGAAGTAATCACTTTCATTGAACACCCCGATAATGCGTTTTTGATTGTCATTGATCTTGGTCAGATAGGCAATCAGCACCACCATCCCAACCATTAAGATAGGGCTGAGAAAAGTCATGATCACAAAGGACTTGTTTCGGACTTTTGCCAAATATTCCCTTTTTATGATAATAGGCAGTTTATTCATTTGCGTCTTTATCTTGTATGGTTTGTATGAATATCTCATTCGCAGAGGGAATAATTTCCGTGAATTGATTGATATTCGAACGTTTTGCGAAAAAAGCCAGGATTTCACCGGAATCATTGGCCGGAATCTGAATGGTAAAATCCAATTGATTTTCCAATGGATCGATTCCTACTTTGCTAATATTGAATTTATCCGATATCTCCGTCAGAAGCAAATCAACATTTTCGGCTTGTAGCCCCACCCGAAAAATATTGTTCTTATAGGCTTTTTTTATATCGGACAATTTGCCATCAAGGATTTTCTCCGATTGATGGATCAAGGCGATATACTCACATAATTCCTCAACGGATTCCATACGATGGGTTGAAAAGATTATGGATGTCCCTTTCTCTTTTAAATTAAGAATCTCATCCTTAATGATATTGGCATTAATGGGATCGAAACCGCTAAAGGGTTCATCGAATATGAGCAATTTGGGCTCATGCAATATGGTAACGATGAATTGTATCTTTTGGGCCATACCTTTTGACAGCTCTTGGACTTTCTTGTTCCACCAATCCCCAATGTCCAAACGTTCAAACCAATACATCAATCGTTTTTTGGCCTCAACCTTGCTTAACCCTTTCAATTGTGCCAAATACAAGGCCTGCTCCCCAACCTTCATACCTTTATACAATCCCCTTTCCTCTGGCAAATAGCCAATCATGGAAATATGCTTGGGCTTTAAAGGTTCCCCATCAAAATATACCTCTCCCTTATCGGGATAGGTGATTTGGTTGATAATACGAATTAATGTAGTCTTACCAGCACCGTTGGGGCCTAAAAGGCCATAGATACTGTTTTTAGGTATTTCCAAGGAAACTTTATTCAAAGCCAAATGTTTCCCGTATAGTTTGGTAACCTCCTTAGTGACCAAAATGTTATCCATGTAAGCAATTTTGCCAAAGATATAGAATTGCTTTAAAAATAACTTCCAAAATCACAATAATACGAGGATTAAAAAACGATGACCACAACCTTTAAAATCAAAAGAAAAAAAAAGATTGACTTATCAAAAAACACAACGTAAACATATGATACAGTTGATCTTGAAAACAAAACCAAATCCAGGCATGACCTTATAACCATCAGGGATCAATCGCACCGTTACCCCAGATAAAGACGGCTCCACTTACCAGTATCATTCCCTAAACTTTCCAAGGAGGGATGGTGAGTACTTCCTATTGACCACAAGCCTAACAGAACGCCATGGAATAAGATTTTGAAAATCCCACCCGAAACAAACGTAAAGACCTTGCCCGGGGCGGGGTTAGTCCTTCCGAACTAGCAACTATATGGGATAATCAAGGATCAACCCCATAAGTTGGGTGTGAATTGGAAAAAGAAAGAATAAACTATCCCGGAGTTCGTGTTCTGTTCATTTTTTGCATTGCCTCAAATGCACGGCATTCATGAATACCTATAAAAAACAATAGACATGCCCATGAATAAAAAACGAACGAAAAAACACGGGCTGAAATTCTTTTATAAATTGGCCTAACATTCCGAATGAGGTACGTAGGGGAATCGCACTGGAATATCGTTAAGGGATTTCCCCTCACTCGTTCCTCCCTCCGTCGAAATGACATGGTCTTATGTGATATGGACGTCCTTATTCATCCCCTTTAGAAATACCTTGATTTACTACTAAAACAGCCATGCCTTGGCTCATTTACCCAATGATACAAATTCCTCACTAAAACAATGGCGTACCATTCCCTTTTTAAGGTCTTTTTCTTTTTTGCATCGCCCAAAAAAGAAACTAAAAACGCTAGGCTGATTTTCCTTTTCTTGAAATCTACGGAATTTCCACTGCCACAGCGCCCAGGCCGCTTTCACTAACGTGAAATGCTCTATGGACGCCTTCCTAAAACCAGTGTGGAAATCACTTGCTTTGCTACGAAAATAAAAATAGGCCGTTCCTTTACTGCGTCAACCTATATTATCCATAATTCACTGACTGTTACCGAATACTATTGAACATTGTCCTCAAAGTCCATTGTCAAGCCAATCCTCTTCCTTCGTGGAGATTTCATGGGCGTTGGGAATTATTGAAGCCATGGAAATAATTTAGGCCATGGCATCGGCCCATAAAGTCCCAGGATTTTAGGGCACCACCTGGCGAAGAAGGGTCTTTCCTTTTGTTTAGCTCAATGTTTGTTATTTGGGTAAAATGAAAGAATAATCCCAATACAAGTTTTACTCGATTATTCCCAATAAAAAAAATCAACAATTAAAAAAATACAATGATTAAGCATGAGCCACCCTTAGAGCCCAATCCAGAGGCATGGAAAATGTAGCATTCTTCCTTTATAGATTGACAATGACCTTTGTATAAACCCAACAATTATTCTTGATCCATAATCAAACAATTTAAAAACAAAGTCACCTTAAAAACAAAACCCACCCCTAACGAACGTAAAGACCCCGCCCGGGGCGGGGTTAGTCCATCCTATCCACTAACGATCTATGCTACCCGAACATTTTAAAAGAAGTTGTCCTAAAAACAAAACCCACCCTCAATAAAATCAAGGATGGGAAAAAAATTGCTATGAAAAAGAAAATTAATATTGGTTTCCCAATATTAAATCAAATATACGTTTTTTATTTTATACTCAAATTGATATTTTTTAAGAGAACATATCTTTGACTTTTTCAAAAAAGGATTTATCTGATTTTTCCGGTTTTGGCATAAAGTTCTCACTGCCATCCATTCGTTCGAAAAACTCCCTCTGTTCCTTGTTGAGCTCTTTGGGTGTCCATACATTAATATGGACCAAAAGATCCCCACTACCATAACCGTTTAAACTGGAAATACCTTTCCCCCTCAGCCTTAGGATTTTGCCAGACTGTATTCCAGGTTCCAACTTAATACGCACCTTACCACCTACTGCGTCAATCTCCTTGGAAGTTCCTAAAACGGCTTCTGAGAAACTAATATACAGGTCATAATGAAGATTATCCCCTTCCCTTTTTAAGGTTTCATGGTCTTGGGCCTCTATAGCGACCAAAAGGTCTCCCGGTATTCCATTCCCTGGGGCTTCGTTCCCCTTTCCTGGGACTTTTAGCTGCATGCCATCTTCAACCCCCGCAGGGATTTTTATCGAAACGGTCTCCTCTTTTATCTTTAGACCTTGTGCATCCGCATCGGCTGGTCGCTTATCGATGATCTGACCACTACCACCACAAGTAGAACAAGGGACTGCAGTTTGCATTCTACCCAATATGGTATTGGTTATTTTTGTTACTTGGCCATGGCCTCCACATGTACTACAGGTTTTATAGGTTACCCCAGGCACCTGCATTTTACGCTTGACCTTCACTTTTTTCTCAACACCATTGGCCACTTCTTCCAAGGTCAATTTCACCCTTATCCTCAGGTTACTACCTTTGACCCTACGTTGGCCTCCGCCACCACCAAAACCACTAAAACCGCCAAAGCCTCCGCCGAATGCACCACCGAAGATATCCCCAAATTGACTGAAAATATCATCCATGTTCATTCCGCCTCCGCCAAAACCACCGGCGCCTTCAAAAGCTGCATGTCCGTATTGATCGTATCGTGCCTTTTTATCCGGATTACTTAGGACTTCGTATGCTTCCGCTGATTTCTTAAAGAGTTCCTCTGCTTTTGAATCACCCGGGTTTTTATCCGGATGGTACTCCAAGGCTTTCTTTCGATAGGCCTTTTTTATTTCTGCAGCGGTGGCATTTTTACTAATGCCCAATATATCGTAATAATCTTCCTTCATACTTGAATTTTAGTTCCCGACGACGACTTTTGGATGACGTATTATCCTATCCCCCAATTTATAACCTCGTTCTACAACATCAATGATCTTTCCTTTAAGCTTTTTCTCCGGGGCCGGTATTTGGGTAATGGCATCATGGATCTCAGCATCGAAAACATCACCTTGTTTCACGCCAACCTCTTCCATACCTTTTGATTTCAAGATATCCCTGAATTTACCATTGATCAATTCAACACCCTTGAACATTTCCTTATCCTCTGATTTGGACAATTCCTTTAAGGCACGCTCAAAATCGTCTAAAACGGGAAGTAAGGCCACAATGACCTCTTGACCCGCTGTTTTAAATAAATCCATGCGCTCCCTGGAAGTACGTTTCTTATAATTTTCGAATTCTGCAAACAATCTAAGGAATTTGTCTTTTTCCTTGGCCAGTTCGTTTTGAAGTTGTTCTTCCACAGACTGAGCCTCCTCTTCATTCGCAACATCCTCTTGTTCTTTCCCGGTATCGTTTATTGATTGCTCGTCAAGGATAGGTTCATTAACCTCTTCAGCTTTGTTTTTATCACTCATTTTCGGATACTAATTTTATTCTTATTTTGGATGGCAAAAGTACTGCCATTTATTTAAAAATGTCAAAATGTCATTAATCTTTACCAAATTTTGTTCTGGTAGTTCCTGAAAAAGACAAAAATAAGATGGAAGTATAATTTTAAGACCGGATTATGACATTCCGGATCAGCCCATAGAGTGCTTTAATTCCCCATTGTAAAAGAATTCAAGTGCGTTTCCTATATTGGGATAATCGAAAACAAATCCCTCTTCCGCGATTTTCTTACTACTCACGCGCTGACTTGCATATAACAAATATGACATTTCACCTAAAACCAATTTCATTGTCAACTGGGGAATATGAGGTAACAAAAGGGGTACATTGAAGACCTTCGCCAACTCATGCACCATTTTTTTATGGGTAATCGGATTGGGAGCCACACCATTGTAAACTCCTTCCAATTGATTTTCAACAATAAATAGGAAAATTTTGGCCAAATCGTTGATATGCACCCAAGACTGCCATTGTTTACCATTCCCAAAAACGGTACCCATATAGGATTTAATGGGCTTTGCAATTTTAGGCAATGCGCCGCCATCCTTAGATAACACCAATCCTATTCGAACCTTCGCTACCGAAAATCCAAAATGCGACAAAGCATCGATCTCGTTTTCCCATTTCTGAACCACTTCGCCCAAAAAACTGTCATCGACCCCTTGATCTTCCTCAGTGTATAAATGATCCTGTGAAGAAGGGTAAATACCTATTGCCGAAGCCGATACAAAAGATGTTATTCCTGTGGTATCGATTTTACCCAAGGCATAGTTCAGTGTCTTCAATGAATTGATGCGGCTATAAAGCATCTCGTTTTTATAATCCGCCGTCCACCTTTCAGAAATACTGGCACCCGCAAGGTTGATGATAGCAGTAACACCTTCAAAACATGCCAAATCGATCTCATTACGGCTTGGGTTCCAATAAAACCCTTGAAAATTCTCGTTCGAAATTATCTTATCCCTTCTGGTGGTTAAATAATTCACGGCAATTCCATGCTTATTGCTGATTTCAACAATAGCCCTTCCTACCAATCCTGTAGCACCTGTAATCAATAATTTCATAGGATAAAGGTATGGGATCTAAATACGGTGGTACCCCATTTTAATTTCGATTTAACAATCTTAACAATCCATAATGGGTATTTAGGGCAATTCCCTTAATATTTTAAGGATTATTCGCGTTCACCCCAACCTTTTTCGCCCTTAGCATTTCCCTTTTGCCAGGAGGACCAGGTAATCTTTCAACTTCAAAACCCACGGCTTGCATGGCTCTCCTAACACTACCTTTGGCGGCATAAGTAACCAAGACCCCATTTACCTTGAGTGCCCTGAACATGAGTTCAAAAACATCCTCGGTCCATAGTTCCGGTTGTACCCGGGCACCAAATGCATCGAAATATATCAAGTCCATACAGTTTTCAAAATCGATTTCCTTAAAGTCGCACTGTTTTTTACAAAGTGAAAAATTATCGGTAATCGCCACTTGCTTTTCCCATGGGGAACTGTGCATTTGTGTAAATTGTTCCTGAAAATCATGGGCTTTCAACTCTGGAATATAATTCAATTGGGCCAGCTCCTCTGGGGAAACCGGATAAGCCTCTATACCATAATACGCCGTATAGAGACCTGATTTCGAAGTCTCCAATAAGGTAATCAGGGCATTTAGGCCGGTACCAAAACCAATTTCCAAAATATGTACCGACTCTTTTTTCCCTTGAAATAAATCGAGTCCGTGTTTGATAAAAACATGGTAAGCCTCTTGAATAGCCCCATGCTTGGAATGGTACTGCTCATCCCAGTCCTTTATTTGTATGGTCCTTGAACCATCCGCTGTAGTAATTATTTCCCTTTGCATCAGTCCTGCAATATCACGCCATCTGCCGTAAAACCCAAAGTTCTTTTCGGTTTTGTGATCTTCGCGATCTCCGCTGGTGACTTACCTGCATCCTCCGCGTAGTGTCTTTGATCATCGACACCCATTTCCTCTATGAATGCCAAACCATTGACGATTACCTCCTTACCAGCAATATCCTTGGGCATAAAAAACCCATAGTCCTTAAAGCGAACCATCGCTTCCTTACCATCTTCCAATGCAACCTTCATCCAACAACCTTTGGCTTGACAAACTTCCTTTACCACACCCCTGAATTTCGTTTGCAAGGTATCCAAAACATGCATTGAACCGTACCTGTCAGACATCTCTTGGCCGGTAATGGTACCCGATAGCTTAAAATCCGCCCCAAACGACAACATTTCCTGTTGGACATCCTGGGCATGACCCACAGCAAGGAATATGGATAACACAACAAACATGTTAAAACTTTTCATAATTGCCAATTTTTAGATTTGCATGGTAAAATTGATCAATTTTAAAGAAAAAAGAAGAACCACTTGGGATAATTTTCTAATTTTATTCAATAAATAGTATTCAATGGAGACCAAGACGATGAACATTAAAGTTGAAAAGGCAAAAACATCCAAAATAGGACAAGTAGATTTTGACAATCTGGCATTTGGTAATGTATTTACAGATCATATGTTGGTCAGCAATTACAAAAACGGCTCTTGGGGCGTCCCAGAAATCGTTCCCTACCAACCCATTACCCTGGACCCTTCTGCCAAAATCTTTCATTATGGACAGTCCATTTTTGAGGGCATGAAAGCTTATAAGGACGAAAAAGACGCTATATGGCTTTTCCGCCCTATGGACAATTGTAGGAGATTGAACATTTCAGCCAAAAGGATGGCCATTCCGGAAATTCCAGAAGACTATTTCATGGAAGGGCTTAAGGCGCTTTTAAAATTGGAAAAGGATTGGATTCCACAAACTCCTGGCAGCTCCTTATATATACGTCCATTTATTTTTGCCTCTGGAAACGGTTTCCATGCCTCACCAGCCGATGAATATATGTTCATAATCGCCTTTGCCCCCTCTGGAGCCTATTTCTCTGGTAAGGTGAAAGTTTTGATTGAGGAAAAATACTCAAGATCCGCCAATGGTGGTGTTGGTTTTGCCAAGGCAGGAGGTAATTATGCCGGACAGTTCTACCCAACCCAACTTGCCGTTGACAAAGGGTACAATCAGGTTATATGGACCGATGACAATACGCATGAGTATATCGAGGAAGCAGGGGCCATGAACATTTTCGTTCGCATAAATGACACCTTGCTTACCGCCCCAACTAGCGACAGGATATTGGACGGTATTACCCGTAAGAGTATTTTGAAGATTGCCGAGAACAAAGGTATTGCCGTAGAAGAGCGAAAAATTGCCGTTTCAGAACTTATCGAGGCTGCCAAGGATGGTTCCTTAAAAGAAATGTTCGGGGCCGGTACCGCTGCCGTAATCTCACCTATTTCGACTTTTGGTTTCAGGGATGTCGATTACGATTTACCAGAAACCCCCAACAGCTATGCGGCATTGTTCAAAAAACGCATTACCGATATCCAATACAACAGGGCCGAGGATAATTTCGGATGGCGGTTTAAGGTTTAACCTTCGGGTTATTCGAGGTACTTGAACAACAGCATATAGCTATAAGACTATTTTACACGCGGGGATTTCCCCCGTTGTGGTCAATATCGATTGAATTAATTTCAAATTATAAATCCATGAAAAAAACGATTGTTCTTATCGCTAGCATAATTATTGGTTTGAGTACGGTGGCCTGTAATTCAAAAAAGAAAGAAGCCAAGACCGAGGCACAAACAGAAAAAGCGCAAAATCCAGTAGTTGCACGAATTGCTGAATTAAAGAAAGCGGGGTATGACATCGTTGATTACCACGGTCATTTAAAAGGCGGACTCACCATGGAGGACCTTTTAGAACATTCCAAGGAAACCGGTATTGATTATGGTGTCGCCTTCAATGCAGGGGTAGGATTTCCAATCACCAATGACTCGACACTTTTGGCCAACTATGAACAATACAAGGATTATCCCGTGTATATGGCCATGCAAGCTGAAGGCAGGGAATGGGTAACGATGTTCTCTAAGGAAAACATTGCCACTTTCGACTATGTTTTTACGGACGCCATGACATGGACCGATAAAAAAGGAAGAAGAATGCGCCTTTGGATACCCGAGGAAGTTTTTGTGGACGACAAAGACGATTTCATGGATCAATTGGTCGACAAAATCGTAGGGGTCATGAAAAATGAACCCATCGATCTATATGTGAACTCAACTTACCTTCCCGACATCCTTCAACCCGAATATGATGCTTTATGGACCGATGAACGCATGCAAAAGGTAATTGACGCCGCCGTCGCGAATGATATCGCCATCGAAATCAATGCCCGCTATAAAATCCCGTCGGCTTCCTTCATTAAAAAAGCGAAGGCTGCGGGCGTAAAATTCAGCATGGGCACCAACAACACCGATAAAAATCTCGGCACATTGGATTATGCCATTGAAATGATCGACGTCTGCGGCCTTGAGCCCAATGACTTCTTTAAACCCTCAAAAAAATAAAACCAAAGGTCATACAGGGGCAATATGAAATCCATTTGCCCCTATTTATCCAAAACACTTTGGATGTTGGGCTTAAAATAGTTTGGCCCCTTAAGGACTTTTCCATCTTCCCTATAAATAGGTTTTCCATCGGCACCCAACTTACTCATATTGCTCTTCTGGATTTCCTCAAAAACCTCTTCTATTTTATGTTGCATGCCATGCTCCAATATGGTGCCGCATAAAATATAAAGCATATCACCCAAGGCATCGGCAACCTCCACCAAATCGTTATTGTTTGCCGCTTCCAAGTACTCCTTGTTTTCCTCATCCATTAAATTGAATCGCAAGGTATTCTTATCCTTGCCCAGATCTGCCTTCATTGTATGGGACACCCCTAAACCAAAAGAATCATGGAATAATCGTACGGCGTCTATTTTATGCTTCATATTTCTATATTTAGATTAGCTTTGCCTAAAATATAAAAGAAAGGCATCATTCTTAAATCAACTTATCCACAATTGAAAAAAAATAGTTGAACCCATAGTCCGGAAAAGAATAGACCTTACCTATTATATGATTACGAATGAATAACCATTTACCTTAAATAATATGTTCAGCACGGGACAATTGATTTTTGCCATTCTTTTCTTTATTGTATTTGCCGTAATTATAGCCGGTACCTATAAAAAAGACAAAAAACTTCATGCCAAGAATTACAAAGGTGTTAAGTGGGTAGGAATAATCTTCATAATATTTCTGTTAACACTCTTCTGTATTAAGTATTTGTTGAAAAATTAATTAAAAATCTACGTATACCACAAAAATCAATGCTTTTACAACAATTTGTGCATTTCACCACGTATATAATACCAAACAACCTAATTTTGCGTTGTTCTTATAAAGAATCCAACAAATGATGACATTTCTAACCTTAGTTTTTATATTGATTTTTATTAATATAACAATGATACTTACTAGCCTTTACAATACCAACAAAAGCAAGAGCACTTCAAACAAAAGCCTTGGGGATTCAAGTGTTTCAAAGATTTATCCTTTGGATATTTCCACATCAGACTACAAAAAAGCGGTTTAGTTTTTTACCTTTATTGAAAATATCGAACCATGATATGGGACACATGTCTATAGGGTACTCCTTATTATATCATATGGTTTTGAATGTAAGCTAATAAATGAAACAATTGTTGCTTGTTTTTTTAGGAGGAGGTATCGGTAGCATGTTACGACATATTATCTCTAGAACGTTCAACGATTATTTCCAGCACTTTTATCTCGGCACCTTTTTAGTGAATATTATTGGATGCCTTATTATCGGCCTGGTCCTCGGGCTCTCCTTAAAGAACAACTTCCTAACCCAAAACCAAACGCTTTTATTGTCAACAGGCTTTTGTGGTGGCTTCACAACATTCTCATCCTTTGCCTTTGAAAACCACTCGTTGATTAAAGCAGAGGAAATATTACATTTTTCCTTTTATACCATTTCAAGTATTACCGTTGGTATTTTGGCGGTCTTACTAGGCTTCTGGCTATCCAAGCTTATCCATTAATTACCACCCCTTTATATTCGCGTTTTACATCAAGAAGGTTTAATCCACTTTCCTGACACCCCCCTTTTTTTCATCCCAAAACCCAAATTTTAAAATTCACATTATAAATATTTGTATTTATTTTAACTAATACCCTTATTTTTTGGGGGTATTAATTATTATAATCATAATTATTCACCTTATACCCCTAATTTTTTGTGGGTGTCAATCGAAATAATATACATTTGACGCCATAAACAACAAATTATGAAGCAAATCGAAGCAATTATTAGAAAATCAAAATTTGATGAAGTCAAAAACGCCTTGCATCAAATTGAGGTCAATTTTTTTAGTTACTGGGATGTAACTGGAGTTGGCAATGAAAAACAAGGACACGTGTATAGGGGCATATCCTACAGTACCAGTGATATCCAGAGAAGATATTTGTCAATCGTGGTTTCGGATGATTTTTTGGAAAAAACGGTAGCAACCATTCTTGAATCAGCATACACCGGTAATGTCGGTGATGGTAAAATTTTCGTTTCCGAAGTTTTGGATGCGTACAGAATACGTACCAAAGAAGACGGACACGCAGGAATCAACTAAACAAAGTAGGACAACTAAATAAAAAATTATGACTGAAATACAACAAGAAGCATTAAATAAAGCTGTTGAGACCATCAATGGTGACATGGCTGCCTTATGGATCACTATTGCCGCCGTGCTGGTTTTCTTTATGCAAGCAGGTTTCACTTTGGTGGAAATAGGTTTTACCCGAAGCAAGAATGCAGGTAATATAATAATGAAGAACATCATGGACCTTTGTATAGGTTCTATCATGTTCTGGGCAGTTGGCTATGGCATCATGTATGGAAGCGACCTTGTCATGGGTGGTTTTTTCAGATCCAGTCCCGCAGACCAAGGCTATTTCTTTTTTAGCGCCACTGATTGGTACAATCTTTTCTTTCAAACCGTATTCTGTGCTACCGCAGCGACCATTGTTTCCGGAGCTGTAGCCGGTAGGACCAAATTCTCTACCTATTTGATTTTATCCGCTGTAATAACCACATTGATTTACCCAATATCAGGAAGTTGGTACTGGCCTTTCGATGATGATGCCTGGTTGAATACGGCTGGTTTTGTCGATTTCGCAGGTTCATCCGTAGTACACGCCGTAGGTGGTGGTGCAGCCTTGGTTGCCGCTATCATGGTCGGACCAAGAATTGGAAAATATGTTGACGGTAAAGCCATAGCGATACCTGGTCACAACATCCCATTTGGAGCTATCGGTGTAATGATATTATGGTTAGGCTGGTTCGGTTTTAACGGAGGATCACAATTGGCCTGGGGAGGCGATGACACCATTGGTGCCGGTAGTGTTATCATCAACACCAACCTTGCCGCTGCTATTGGGGCAGTATCCGCCTTACTTCTTACATGGTTGAAATATGGAAAACCAGATGTATCCATGACCTTGAACGGTGCTTTGGCCGGCTTGGTAGGAATCACTGCTGGTTGTGGTGCCGTAAGTGCCTGGGGCGCCTTGGCCATTGGATTGGTTTGCGGAATGCTCGTAGTATTTTCCATAGAATTCATTGACAAAAAACTTCATATCGATGATCCAGTTGGTGCAATTTCCGTGCACGGTGTATGTGGTTTTGCCGGTACCGTCTTAGTAGGTCTTTTTGCCTTGGATGGCGGATTGCTTTACGGTGGTGGAGCACACTTACTTTGGGTACAGACTTATGGTTCATTAGCATATATCGCATGGGCTGCCTTTGGAACATTTGTAGTAATGTTCATCCTAAAGAAAACAATCGGATTAAGAGTTTCCAAAGAAATGGAAATGGATGGTTTGGATATCCACGAACACGGATCGGAAGCCTACCCTGATTTCAGATTGAACTCTCACTAAAACATGAAAACGGGGTACGCCAAGGTATACCCCGTTTCATAAAATCAACAAGAACAACAATTCAACAACAAACATCCTTTGAAACAAACGAAGGACATCTAAATCATTAAAATATGAAAACGATTAGAACAACAAATTTTTTGAAAAGTCTAGCGCTTCTTACCCTTCTTTTTTCAGCAACAGCAACTTTTGCCCAAGAAGAGGAAGAAGCTAAGCCGAAATTTACTATTAGCGGTTCAATTGACGCATATTACCGTGCTAATTTAAATTCAGCGAATTCTGGAGAGAATTATTCTGTACCCGGTAGTTCATTTGCAAATCTTCCTGGTTTTGCGTTGGGCATGGCCAATGTTATTGCAGGGTATGAAGGGGAAAAAGTTGGGTTTGTAGCCGATTTGGTTTTTGGACCAAGGGGTACGGATGCCATTTTTGCTTCCCCAATGTATTCCAATACAGGAGATATTATAAATCAGTTGTATGCCTATTGGAATGTAAGCGACAATGTAACCCTTACATTTGGTAATTTTAATACTTTCCTTGGTTACGAAGTAATTTCACCTGTGGCAAATTTCAACTATAGTACATCTTATTTATTTTCCTATGGTCCATTTAGCCATACTGGCTTAAAGGCTGATTTTGATTTGGGCAACGAATGGTCAGCCATGTTAGCAGTAATGAATCCAACTGATTTGACAGAGTTCAATCCTAATGGAAAATATGCCTATGGAGCACAATTAGGTTATAGTGGTCAATATTTGAATTTCTTGGCAGATGACGGATCTTTTGAAGTGGATTTCACTGGTGGATTTGATGTTTCGGAAGATTTCTTTTTAGGAATCAATGCCGCCTATTTCGATGGCGCCGAAGGTATTGGTAGTTTTGCTGGAGCAGCAATATATCCTCAATTGGCCACTTCAGAGAATTTTACTATTGGACTAAGAGGTGAATATTTCACTGAAACTGATTTCTTTGGAGCTATTGGAGCTTCCGATGCTGATGGAGATGCAAGCGTGTTTGCCGTAACATTAACTGGTAGTGCAACCATTGGAGATTTAATCCTCAAACCTGAATTAAGACTTGACAGTGCTTCTGAAGATTCATTTCTAGATGCCGATGGAGAACCTCTTGGAAGTCTTTCTTCATTTGTTTTAGCAGCGGTTTATTCTTTCTAAATATGAGTTGATTGATTTTATTATAGTTTAAGTTGAGACAAAACCCTAGCAGAAATGCTAGGGTTTGTGTGTATTAAAACTTTTACGCATTATATTTATGAATATTACCTAGCATAAAACAATACAATTATGAAAAAAATCGAAACGATTATTCGGAAATCAAAATTTGACGACGTCAAAAAAGCTTTACACAATGTTGAAGTCAACTTCTTCAGTTACTGGGATGTCACAGGGGTAGGCAACGAAAAGCAAGGTCATGTATATCGAGGGATCTCCTACAGCACGGCAGATATCCAACGAAGGTACCTGTCCATTGTCATTTCAGATGAATTTCTGGAAAGAACGGTAAAAGCCATTCTCGAATCTGCCTATACAGGACATGTAGGCGATGGTAAAATATTCGTTTCAGAAATTACAGACGCTTATAGAATTCGAACGAAGGAAAACGGCTCAGCCGGAATCAACTAAACACTTAAACAACTAAACTATATTAAAATGGATGCAGGATTATTTACCGCAAACAATGTATGGATGATGGTTTGCACGGCCCTTGTCTTTTTTATGCATACAGGATTTGCATTTTTAGAGATTGGCCTTACACGGGAAAAAAACACCATAAACATACTTTTCAAAAACGTCTTCATTATTTGCGTTGGCCTTTTGTTATATTTTACAGGAGGATTTAATCTAATGTATCCTGGGGATTTCAACGGATTTCTTGGGTTTGGGGGCTTTGGTTTACATATAGGGGCCGATGGCCTTACTCCTGAATATGCCAAAGGAGGCTATACGTATTGGACCGAATTCCTATTTCAAGGCATGTTCGCCGCTACCGCAGCTACCATAGTTTCGGGGGCTGTTGCCGAGCGCATAAAATTAAGTGCTTTTATGATATTTGTGGTCTTTTACGTAGGCTTGGTCTACCCTATCGCCGGATCTTGGCAATGGGGTGGTGGTTTCCTTTCCACATTGGGAGGTGACGATGCAGGGTTTTATGACTTTGCCGGTTCAACCCTGGTACATTCCGTAGGAGGTTGGGCCGCCCTGATCGCGGTAATTCTACTGGGCCCAAGAATCGGAAAATTGGATGAAAATGGGAAGGCACAAGCCATTCCCGGCCATAATATCCCTATGGCCGCCGCCGGTGTCCTGATCCTATGGTTGGGTTGGTTCGGTTTTAACGGGGGATCGGTACTTTCAGCAGACCCGGCAACCACATCCTTGGTTTTGGTCACCACAAGCTTAGCGGCAGCAGCCGGTGGGGTTTCCGCGTTTTTCACCTCAACCCTAATGTACAAGAACTTTGATTTGACCATGTTTCTCAATGGTATTCTAGGTGGTCTCGTAGGCATTACGGCCGGGGCCGACCTAATGACACCATTAGAAGCCATCATCATCGGTTTGATCGCGGGTGTCATTATCGTATTGGGTATTTCCCTTATTGACCGCCTTAAACTGGATGACCCTGTAGGCGCCATAACCGTCCACCTGATCTGTGGTATCTGGGGAACGCTTGCCGTAGGGATCTTGGGCGATAAAGCAGGCATCAACCAATTCCTTTACCAACTTACAGGGGTAGCGACCGTAGGGGTTTTCTGCTGCCTTTCAGCGTTCATTATTATTTTTACCCTGAAGAAGACCATGGGAATAAGGGTCTCTAAGGAAGAGGAAATAGATGGCCTCGATATTCATGAACACGGGATGGATGCCTATCCTGATTTTAGGATGAACCAACATTGACAAAACAACAAAAAGGAGCGTTACAAACGCTCCTTTTTTTTATACCCTATTTATAATCTATATCAGCCCTTACCCTTCTTAAAATCCTTGACCCCTGCCAGGACCTTGGTATCCAAGGCATTCACACTAGGAACCAGTGGACAGGAAAACTTTTTGTTATAGGCACAATACGGATTATACGCTTTATTGAAATCAATGGTAATCGAATCCCCCTCAGGAATCGATAAATCGATATACCTTCCACCTGCATAAGTTTCCTCCCCATTGGTTTTATCGGTAAATGGGAGAAAAAGATAATCCTCATACCCTTCTTCTTGCATCAATTCCTTATTTCGATAAAGTTCCAATTGATGTTCCTCCCCATTCAGCTCAAAATAAGCGATACCGTAAACGGTTTCCTCTGACTCCCTTTCAGTGGTCGTGGGCATTAAAAACGGCAATGCATCCGGCGTTAAAACAAATTTCGCCTTTACAACATAATTTGTGTCCAGGTCAAAAAAATCAAGACTCGTAAAATCCTTGCGATATCGATCGGGCAACGGAGAGGTCTCAGGATTTTTGAATTCCTCATTCAATTCCACCTGAAATTCAAGTATATCCTTTAAAGTCCCATTCGAAACATTTTCAATTTCGACCTTGCTTTCATCATGATACTTTTTACCTTTCTTACAACTGAAGAAAACCATTAACAATAATGCCAAGAAAAGAGTACGCCTCATTATTCAGTAATTTATATCCAAAAATACAACATATCAAATTTTTAATTAGCTTTACTATCCAATAGAAAAAATCATGGAACAAACATCGATTTATAAATATGTGAACCTGCGTCCAAAAATATGGATTCAGTGCTGCTGTGTTTAAAATCGAATAGACGTTTATAACATTACAAAGCCCTGATGACATCATCAGGGCTTTTTTTATGCCAATCAAGCAATGAAGAAACTTTACACCCAATATATAGATTCGTTTAGGGGATTATCCAAAGAGGTATGGTGGCTAGCCTTGATCACCTTGGTCAATAGGGCCGGGACCATGGTTATTCCATTTTTATCATTATACCTTACCCAAAGTTTAGGGTTTAGCCTGGAAAATGTCGGAAGCATTATGACCAGTTTTGGCTTGGGCTCATTGGCCGGTACCTGGATCGGCGGTAGGCTAACCGACAAAATAGGGTACTATAAAGTAATGTTGACCAGTCTTATCGCTACAGGTTTCCTGTTCATAGCAATTCAATTTCTTGAAGGATTTTGGCCCATATGTATCGGCATATTCATATTAATGGTCATTGCCGATGCCTTTAGACCGGCCGTATTTGTAGCTTTAAGTGCCTATAGCAAACCTGAAAACAAAACCCGTTCCGTAACCCTGATCCGTTTGGCCATAAACCTAGGTTTTTCGGCAGGCCCTGCCCTCGGGGGCATCATCATAACCTCATTGGGCTATGGGGGATTATTTTGGGTCGATGGTTTTACTTGTATGATAGCAGGCATACTTTTATTGATCATACTCAACCCCCGGAAATCGAAAGTACTGGATAACGTATACCATAAATCCCCTAAATCAGCATATAGGGATATGCCGTTTCTTTTGTTCATTGCAGCCATGGTATTGTTCGCATTTGCCTTTGTGCAATACTTTTCGACCATGCCCGTATACTATAGCGATATTCATTCATTGAGCGAGTTTCAGATTGGCCTATTGTTGGCCCTTAATGGTTTTTTCATATTTGTTTTTGAAATGCCCTTGATAAAGTTCATCGAAAGCAGATCTTGGTCCAAGATCACTAATATTATTTTTGGGCTTGGCTTGACCGCGCTCAGCTTTATACTATTGAATTTGTTTTCATGGATTGGCATATTGACAATTGGAATGCTTCTGATGACCATTGGTGAAATGATTGCATTCCCTTTCTCAAATGCATTTGCCATGGACCGCGCAAAAAGAGGAAACCAAGGTGAATATATGGCACTTTACAGTATGTCTTTTTCCATTGCTCATATTTTCGGACATAATTCAGGTATGCAGAGTATTGCCCATTTTGGTTACGAGTTAACATGGTACGGCATTACCGTTGTATGCCTATTGGGGATATCATTACTTTTACTGTTGCGGAATACACTTATAAAACACACATAGCAATCCAATGAGAACTATTTATATTTTACTTGCACTAGGCCTTTTAACAACGGCATGCCATCCCAAGAAAATGGAAAAAACAGCGATTGAAAAAAGCAAAACGCATCATCCCAAGGTATCCCCCAATAACTACAATGTTGCCTTTCTTATCATGAATGGCACGTACAACACGGAATTCACGGCGCCTTTTGATATTTTTCAACATACCCAATTCAGAAAGGGCATAAAAGCCATGAATACCTTTACGGTTGCCAACACCCTAAATCCCATAACAACTTTTGAAGGAATACGCATCCTACCCGATTTTAATTACACCAAGGATTCCATTCCGAAGATAGATATATTGGTCGTACCCAGCGCGGAGCATCATTTGGATACCGATTTAAAAGATTCGTTAATGTTGGATTTCGTTCGAAAGGTTGACAAAAAAGCGCTGTTCATGACATCGCATTGTGACGGCGCCTTTGTTTTGGCCAAGGCTGGGCTGCTCGACAGCGTAACTTCGACCACATTTCCCAGCGATATCGAATTGTATCGAAAGACTTTTCCCCACCTAAAGGTTGAGGATAATGTCCTGTTCGTACACGATGGCAAATACATTACCTCCGCAGGGGGCGCCAAGAGTTTTGAAGCGGCACTTTACGTATGTGAATTTCTTTACGGTAAGGAAATTGCCGCCTCGATTGCCAAAGGACTGGTCATTGACTGGGATGTCACGAAGGTGCCCAATCTTATTCTTCAATAATTTTGTACCGGGCGCTTTTAAGATATTTACCCACCAACTCGTTAAATTCAGGGGTAATCCTTAAAAGGGCCGTATTCTCCAATGCATATAGTTCATCGACATTGTCATAGCCGATCTTTAATAATTCCTCAAGATAAAACAGGGCCGTACCAAAATCCTCTACCTTGGCGTTCAAGGAAATCACGTTTAGATAATTCGAATATTCCTTAGGGGATATTATGGTCTTCAGCATCCAAAGAAAGTTCAAGGCTTCCTCATCGATGGTAGGTTGTGTCCTTACGATATCCATATTATCCTCAACCAGCGCATTCAAATAAGCCTCCAACCTTACGCCCATTTGCTTTTCCAGGATGTTAGGGCTCTTTTGAAATTTTTGAAGTTCTTCCATTTGATATTTCCACCACCCCAAATTATTATAGTTATAGGTAAGCAGATCTTCTTCCAGATAGTAGTTATAGTCACTTTTGATCAAGTCTTCCTTGAAAAAAATAGCATTCTGGCTGCGCTTTTGGTTTTTATACCTTGTATTCCTTTTTAGGGCTTTTAGACTGCTCTTAAGTGAATCGACGGTAATCAGGGGTTTATACACCTCAATAACCTCCTCAAGCTTCCGATAGGCTTCCAACGGGTTGTTCCCAGATATCAAACTGTTGGTATAATTCAAGCTTTTGGTATAACTATCAATAATAAAGCTGGTATCCTTCGCGATAATCCCTTTCTCCATGGCTTCCAAATCAAACAACCTCATAGCCTCGGACAACAAATCCATCGATGGCCATTGATGACCTCCATCAAATACCAATGTCTGATTCTTGAATTTCAGTGTATTGAATAAATTTTTACTCCGCAACATATCGGGGTAATTAAAATCCTCTACCCCAACAATACCAATAAAATGGAAAGGATTCTTACTCGACAGCACCTCGCTATTCGCAAGACCTGCCCCGCATGAAATCACCCCATTTACCTGTTTGAAAAATGTGGGCATCAATGACGCCATCCTGGCCCCTCCCCCGAAACCAGCCGTATACACCCTGTCTTTTTGAATAGTGAACGCATCAAAAACAGTTTGAAACATTCGTTTCGTAACAAGGACATTCTGACTTAAGGACAAAGAATCATGTACATTGTTCGATGCGGCCAAAACATATTGATTTTCTTCAGCTGCCATCATAAGCATTTTCAGCACCCGCTCACCCCTGCCCTCTGTATCGTACACAAAGAGAACCGGAGATGGCTTGGAAACCTCAAACTTGGTCGGCAAATACAGCGCGAAACTTTCCGGAATTGAATCATTGACAATGACCGAATCCATAACAACACCCTTTTTTAAGATCAATTGCTGGGCGGTGGTTAAAAAAGAGGAGCAGAGAACGAATAAGAAAAATATTTTTTTCATACAGAAGTTACATCAAAAATCTCGCCAAAAAAGACTTACCAAAGATAAAAATTAGGGAATACAAATTGTAATTATTCCTCTATATTTCCAATTTAGACCCTGTAAAACAAAAGCTTGGACAGACTCACGGTCCATAGGTCTTCCCAATAATCTCAAAATAATGGGGCATCACTTGACTACAGGGGCATTCGACACAACCTCCGAAAGGATGATATGCGTCCTAGTCTCCCCGTATTGTATCAATTTATCAATAAACCGCTCTAAATGGAACTGATCTTTTAAAACGACCTCCATGACGATATTCTCATTACCCGTTACCCTATAACAATTTATGACCTCATCGTAGTTTTTCACTATCTCCAGGAAGGGTTTCAATTTTCCCATAAAGGCCCTCAAAGTAATAATTGCCTTTAGTTGATGCCCCGTTAATGTATGCGAAAGAAAGGCCTTATATCCGGTAATAACACCAAGGTCCTCAAGTTTCTTTACCCGTTCTGCAACAGCAGGTGAGGTCAACCCTACCTTTCTACCGATACTGGCGAAGGATTCCCTTGCATTCTTCTGAAGACAACCCAATATGCTCCAATTAATGGGGTCTATAGCGCTATTTAAAGATTTCACCATGATTAACTTATGTTTACTAAGTAAATATATGGATTTGCTTTTAAATCTAAATTTGAAAATGAAAAATCGAGCGTAACTTTAAGGTAATAAAATTGCTATTGAACCCATGTCAAAGAAAAAATTAGGCCATATTCCGGTGTATAGGAAAGCCCTTGAACTTTGTGAAATGAGTAGGGCCATTGCCTCCTATGTCACATTCAACAAAGATTTATTGAAGTTATATAAATCGAACAGCTTGAGGGATATTATTGCTGATGCCCTTTTGACCGATGCGATATTGATACCACAGAAAATCGCCCAAACCGAATTCTCGGCATCCAATGATGAAAAGTACAGGAACATTTCATTCATCAAAATCATGATCAAGAACATTAATTCCTATTGTACCGGGTTAGAGCGGGATGGCGTACCCGAAAAGGAATACTTGAACCTGTTGCAACAAGAAATAAGAAGCTTTAGGAAATCGTTCAAAAAATGGACAGGGACATTGCCCAATAGTGGTAATATGCAATTACCATAGCCCTACGGAAGTCCCATTTCTACAAAAAACCACATTTTCATACTAAATTGATGCTTTTTTAGTTCTAATTTTGGACTTTTAAAATCAGTCAGTTTGAAAACCACAATTCTTATCCATTGCCCTGATCAATCGGGGATCATAAGCGCAGTAACAGGTTTTATACACGCGAAGGGGGGAAATATCATATATCTGGACCAACATGTCGCCAAACAGGCCAATGTGTTTTTTATGCGTCTTGAAAGTGATTTTGATGATAATACCCTGAATCTAGAAGGCTTTAAGAATGAATTTACAACTTCGTTGGCCACGCCGTACCAAATGCAGTGGAGCCTTCATTTGGATGATGTTTTACCGCGAATGGCCATCTTTGTCTCTAAATACAACCATTGCCTTTACGATTTGCTAAGCCGGTACCATTCGGGTGAATTAAAGGCTGAAATTCCATTTATATTAAGCAATCATACTGATTTGGCATATATCGCGGAACAATTCGATATACCTTTTTACCATATTCCCGTTACCAAAACAACTAAGGATGAAGTTGAAGATCGCCAGTTGGAACTTTTAAAGGAACACAATGTGGATTTTATGGTTTTGGCACGGTATATGCAAATTGTGGGTAGCCGTTTGATCGATGCGTACCCTAATAAGATCATTAACATACACCATTCCTTCTTACCGGCATTTGCTGGGGCCAAACCCTATCATGCCGCTTTCGAAAGAGGTGTTAAGATCATTGGGGCGACAAGTCATTATGTAACAGATGAGCTCGATGCCGGACCTATTATTGAACAAGATGTAACAGCCGTTTCCCATACCCATACCATTCAGGATTTTCTTGCCAAAGGCAGGGATTTGGAAAAAATCGTGCTTTCAAGGGCGGTGAAATTACATGTGAAACGCAAAACAATGGTTTATAACAACAAGACCGTCATATTTTCTTAATACGGAATCAAATAACATATAACAACAAACAACGATGAAAAAAAATATTCTTATACTGTTCTTATCGCTTAACTTTTTGGCCTGTGGTGAACTGCAACAAGTCATAAACCAATTACCCCAGGGGGAATCCGGTATTGGTAATCTGGAAATTGCCCAAGGGTTGAGGGAAGCCTTGAACATGGGCATTGAAAAACAAGTGACCAAACTGACCAAGACAGATGGTTTTTACAAAAATGAACTTGTAAAGATCATGTTGCCGGAGGAGCTCCAAAAGGTAGACAAAACCCTACGAGACATTGGATTGGGCAATTTGGCTGATGAAGGCCTTAAGGTATTGAACAGGGCCGCTGAGGATGCCGTAAGCGAAGCCACCCCCATATTCATCGATGCCGTAAAAGGAATCACCTTCAATGACGCCAAAAACATATTAATGGGAAGTGATGATGCTGCCACCCAATATTTGACAAACGCCACTAAGACCGCATTATACAGTAAGTTCAATCCGGTTATTAAAAATTCATTCGAAAAAGTAGGTGCCGATCAGATCTGGAACAACCTAATCACAAAATACAATAGCATACCACTCACAAATAAGGTAAATCCCGACCTTACCGATTACGTTACCAACGAAGCACTAAACGGAGTCTACACCATGATCGCTGTGGAAGAAAAGGAAATTCGCACCAAGGCGTCATCCCGTACTACCGATTTATTGCGTAAAGTATTTACGCTACAGGATTAATGTTAAAATATTTACGGGTCATTTATACTAAATGGATTTAAACTACGTTGAATTATATAAGGACACTTTTAACATATTGCTAAACTTTAGTTAACCTAGTTCACTTGTTAATTAAGTTCTTTTGTACAGAATTATTTGAGTCAGTAATTTTTTGAGTTAGTTAGTCAAAAACCGGTGGGAGCACCGGTTTTTTTATTCCCTATCCTTAGCGCTATTTCCATAAAACCTAAAACCCAATTTCCTTATTCAAACCGCTATTATACAGGGTAATATATTATCGGGATTTACCATTTTAATATTTTTTTAAGAATTAGAGCCCATATAATGTTTAACTTCAAGCAAGCTAATTCATCAATCCAATGAAGAATATAGGAATCTTAATCACATTCTTGCTCTTCTTTATAAAACTCTACCCTGCGCATTCTAAAGTTTATAAGGAAAACCAAAACCTTCATAAAGGCACGATTTATTGTGGGGTATTGTCGGGTTTCAAAAATCCAATAGGTTTCCAAAACGAAAACCTACCTATAAAACCACCGATGGACCTTGTTCATATTCGTACTTTTATGGGCATTCCCTCTTTATACGCAATAGGGGTTTATCCGATCAAGAGTGCATTTGCCCAGATTACCTCAAGGGAGACATCCGTTAATTCCTGGAGCGAATCCCATATTTCTTTTTTCGATAACGGGGAGTCGGAATATGAAACCTCACCAATATTCAATATTCCCGAAAAATATGCCCCTAAATTGAATTTTTGGATTGTTATCTACCTCTATGTGGCCATGATAGGCTTTTACATTGCCATTATCATCAATTTCAATCGTAAAATAGACTTCTTAGCCCGGATTCTGATCAGCACCTTTGTCTTTATCCATTCCTTTTTTATTTTTCATGTTTGCTTTAGTATATCGAACTATGAATTCGTATATCCCCATGCCTATAGAATGTCGTTACCCTTTTCATTACTCTATGGCCCCTTACTATATTTTTATTTCAAAAGGATTACCCAACAATATCGATTTAAGAAAAGGGATTTATTTCATTTGGTACCAACGGTATTACTCATAATCTATGTAATACCCATCTATTTGCTTCCCGCAGAAGAAAAGCTAAATGCTCTATTGACGAGGTACAATGGGGGTTTCGAAGAAGCGAAACTCCTGCATGTACCAACCTTGGTTGCCCTGAAACTATCATCCTTAATCGTGTATGGCTATTTTATTCGAAAACTCTATTTAAAAAGCAAAAACCAGGACAAATTGAGTAAGGGGAATAAAATCTGGAATGGGAATCTCTATAGGATACACATACTGTACGTCGTGGCTTATTCTTTATATGGCTTTATGATCGTGAACAATTTAGGGCACAATCTTATTTTTCATTCACAAATATCCGCCATGGCCTTAATGGTCTTGTATTTGGGATATTCGGCAAATATTCAGCCACAAGTGTTCAGTGGACTTTATTCCTATGAAAATCAGTTTTTTCTTAAATATGAAAAATCGGGATTAACCGAGAGTTTATCCACAGAACTCAAAGAGCGGTTGAAATTCCTGTTCGATGAAGAAAAGATCTACAAAGAGAATGACATAAACCTAGAAACCATAGCGGATCGCCTGAACACCACCAGGCATAACGCTTCACAGGTGATCAATGAGCATTTTAACATGAATTTCCACAAATTGATCAATAAATACAGAATTCAGGAAGCGATGTCAATTCTGGATCAAGACTATCAAAGAAACCTCAATATTATCGATATTGCTTACGAAGTTGGATATAATAATAAGGTGACCTTCAATAAAGCCTTTAAGGAATACACCCTCGTTACCCCTAGCGAATACCAAAGAATATCCGTCAAGGCCTAGGCGGCGTAAATGGGTCGTAAACCTTTGTCGGTAAAGGAAAGGTTTATAAGTCTTACCTACCATCCCACCTAAAGTGACTTTATTTGGATATTCATCAATCATCATGTAAAAAGCAGCTCTGGGGATTATGCTCTTAAAACAATTCTTCTTTTCATTTTTAGGGTAATCATTTGAATTAGTCATCAAAATTATTCAGGGCTGCAATTTACATTCGCAGACGACCACCACTCTTCCTCTTCCCATAAGCCTACGAGGTTATCGCAAGCCTCCCTCTTCTATGTGTTTCCTCACACGTGGATGGTTACCCATAGATTTTCAAGCATGCCATGAATTCTCTTGCCCACTTAACACGTTGTTCGCCCAATACGAATACCATATAGCCCCTGATCGGTTACAAAAGGTAAAAAAAGAGTAAGCTTTTATCGGTAAAGTAAACGTTTATAAGGCTTTCCCAAAGTTATGTTAAGAGCGTGTTACTTTGAACCGAATGACTAATGAATAGGTAACACAACTCTAAAACATTTACACCAAAAGTATAGGTGAAACAAACCTTGTACAACATCAAACCATACTGATTTCAGGATACCTGTTTTGAATTGAAATATGAAGTATGATGCAATGGGTCTCCTTAAATTTCCGAAACCAACCTCATTATGCATTTAATAATGGAAGTTTCATGAACATCCTTTAAAACTAATGGTCAATAGATGAATATGGGCGTCTGACCTTCTAACTCAAATAAATAGTAACAGATGAAAAAAGAATGTAATTGGGTGATCATGCTCTTCCTTATTAGTATATCGTGGGCATATGCACAAGAAAAAACGGTTACAGGTTTAGTGACCGATCAGAATGGTATTCCACTACCAGGAGTGAATATCCTAGTTGATGGTACCTCAAACGGTACCCAAACCGATTTTGATGGCAACTTTGCCATAAAGACCAGCGAAGGCAAGGTTTTGATATTTTCCTATATAGGTCAAAAAACCACTCGAAGAACTGTTGATTCCACGAATGTCCTAAACATTCAAATGGAAGATGACACCCAAGCATTGGAAGAGGTCGTGGTCACTGCGTTTGGCATAAAAAGGAATCCGAAAAAATTAGGCTATGCGGTTAGCAAAGTTGAATCAGAGGATATCATAGAAAACTCCGAACCTGATTTGGTACGATCCTTATCGGGTAAAGTGCCAGGGGTAAACGTCAATTTTTCCACTGGGGTCGCCGGGGCTTCCAATCAAATCAATATCAGGGGCGCAACTTCTTTCGGAAGCGCTTCACAACCCTTGATCATAGTCGATGGTATTGCCTATGATAATTCCCAGACGACCACTGCCGACTTGGCACCTTCGGGCAGTCAATCCACTGGCGGCGGCGGTTACGAATCCGGTTTGTCTTCTTTAGACCCTAACGATATTGCCTCGGTCAATGTTTTAAAAAGTACCGCTGCGGCCGCATTGTACGGATCAAGGGCTGCAGACGGCGTTATCGTGATCACGACCAAGTCGGGATCTGGTCGCAATACGGCCAAAAAACTCAATGTGACTTTTAATTCCGGTACCTATTTTGAAAAAATCGCCAATTTACCGGAATATCAAAATACTTATGGTAACGGAGTGAATTTCAGTTATGTCAATTCCAATGGTTCATGGGGACCACGGTTTGATTCCTTGGAAACAATAGCCACTTGGCCCAACTTGTTGAATGCATTTCCCGATCAATTCGGTCCTACAGTTCCATATGAGGCAAAACCGAACAATGTGGAAAGTTTGTTCAGGATCGGTTCGGTCCTCGATAATTCGGTCAATCTTGCCTATGGTGGTGAGGATGGAAGCTTTAGTGTTACCGTCTCTGACCTTACCCAGGAAGGGTACATTCCCTACAATACTTTTGATAGGACTTCGGTTTCTGCCGGAGGTACCTTCAAACTTCAAAACCGCATAAGTGTCGGAGCTTCGCTCAGTTACTCAGACACCAAACAGGTCGGTGGCTTCTTTGGCGAAAATCAATTTGCGGGTTCTGCATCATCCTTTGCAAGAACCTTATGGCTTGGAAGGGTCTGGGATATGAGCTTACCCTTTGAGCATCCGGTAACCGGTGCTTCCGTAACGCCTAATAATGGTTGGGATCACCCGCTATGGTCATGGAAACACGATCAGATCATCACAAACTCCAGTAGAACGGTCGCGAACGTAAATGCATCCTATGATTTTAACGACCATATATCCACATCCTTGCGCGTTGGGGTCAACAAATACAATTTGGACAGAAAAGAGATCAGGGATATTGGATCCCGGGCAAATAACGGCCTGGGCGCAGTTACCACCGATAACTTTACGAATGAGGATATAGAATCTACCTTTTTGGTGAATTTTGATTATGACATTACCGAGGATATTGGATTTACATCCATTTTGGGTAGCAACGTGCTTCAAAGCACCTCCGATCGCCATGCCATTTTGGGCAACACATTTATATCACCAGGAATCTTTACGATCGAAAACAATCTGAATGTAACCTTGGTAAATCCGACACCGACCAATGGTATCGGATTCAGTAGAAAAAGAAATGTCGGGGTATTTGCAGAGCTGGGTCTTTCATTTAAGGATTTCCTTTTCCTTACTGCCACAGGAAGAAACGACTGGAGTTCTACACTTCCCAAAAACAACAATTCTTATTTCTATCCATCGATATCCACATCCTTTATATTCACGGACGCCTTTGATCTTGATAGCAATGTTTTGACTTTTGGTAAGATCAGGGTTGGGTATGCATCTGTAGGTAGGGATGCCGATCCAGAATTCCTAAACAGGACTTTCGCTGTGGGCAATGCCTTCTCCGGGGCACCGATCATAGCCAATAGATCGGCCCTGGGCGACACGGAACTAACCCCTGAATTTACAGATGAAATCGAGGCTGGTCTTGATTTGGAATTTTTCAAAAGACGTATTATACTCGATTTTAGCTGGTACAAAAAAACCACTACGGACTTAATTTCCCCCGTTAG
The DNA here is from genome assembly GCF_003148665.1 of Maribacter polysiphoniae. Classification (GTDB taxonomy): domain Bacteria; phylum Bacteroidota; class Bacteroidia; order Flavobacteriales; family Flavobacteriaceae; genus Maribacter_A; species Maribacter_A polysiphoniae. The sequence continues at coordinate 338,849 of NZ_QGGQ01000002.1, forward strand.
TGTTCCTTCATCAAGTGGGTTCGCCACCTTTAATACCAATATTGGGGAAATACAGAACACGGGGGTTGAAGTTGGACTCACATTGGTTCCCATACAAACCGAAAATTTTAAATGGACTTCATTCACCACGTTTACAAAAAACAAGAATGAGGTTATCGAATTGGTAGAAGGTTTGGAACGAATCCAGTTCAATGCCAATGAAGTCGCACATGCGATAGTAGGTGAACCCTTTGGCGTATTTTTTGGATCTCGTTTTGCCAGGGATGCCAATGGAAACTATCTTATTAACCAGGCCGGAGGCGGTATCGTACAAGATCTGGAAAATGGTGTGATCGGCGATCCAAATCCTGATTTTAGGGTTGGACTAATCAACACCTTCACTTATAAAAATTTAGCGTTTAGGGCACAGTTCGATTGGAAGGAAGGAGGGGATATTAGTTCAACAAGTATCGCATCCCTACTTGGAAGAGGGGTCACCAAAGATACAGAGGATAGGGAACGCACTTTTATCATTCCTGGATTTTACGGGGATAATAATGGAAATCCAATTCTAGACGGTAATGGTAATCAAATCCCAAATACTACCCAAATTGACATGAACGAACTGTATTTCTCTCCTGCTGGTGGAAATACCTTTGCGCAAAATTCAGTTGATGAAGCTGCTATTTATGACGGCACAGTCTATCGTCTACGAGAGATGAGCCTTACCTATGACTTTCCATCCAAGTGGCTGGACAAAACTCCTTTTGGGAAAATTAGTTTTAGCGTCATGGGGAATAACTTATGGTATTTCGCACCCAACGTACCAAAATATACAAATTTTGACCCCGATGTAACCAGTTTTGGTTCCACCAGATTACAGGGTATCGAAATTGCAGCGGCCCCTACTTCTAGACGATACGGGTTTAAATTCAACATAACTTTCTAATAAAAAAGGCATGAAAACTATAAAATACTCAAGATTTTTAACATACACCTTGGCTTGGTTATTTCTGTCAATCCCTTTTATCAGCTGTGAGAAATACTTGGATGTCGATACGGATACCGACAGTCCGACAACTGCTCCTTTGGGCCAATTATTGACCAACATCGATATAGCGATAGCAAACACGGTGGATTTTCGCCTGTGGAGCGGGGACATGTTATCTGTTTATACCCACCAATTCACGGCAAGGGAAGAACAAGATCAATATGGTACCAAGGCAGACAATATTAACCTGAACAATGATTGGGACACTATATATTTGACCCTTACCGATATTGAAACACTGATTTCCCAAGCAACGGAAAGTGGGGACATGGTGTATGTCGGTATCGCCGAGATCCTAAAGGCCTACCTCATGTCGGTAGCTGTAGACCTTTGGGGCGATGTGCCTTTCTCAGAGGCAACCCTATTGGAAGGGGGCACCGTAAGTCCGGTTTTTGATAATCAGGAAGCGGTATATCAGGCGGTTTTGGATTTACTGGATTCTGGAAAGGCAAAAGTGGCTAGCGGACAAGGACTGTCACTTCCTGCCTCCGATGATTTATATTATGGGGGATCCACAACCCAATGGGTAAAATTCGCCAATACGTATAAATTGAAATTGTACAACCAAATTCGATTGTCCTCCCTATTCAATCAGGCCGATTTCAATTCTTTGGTTTCCGAGAATAATTTTCTTTCTTCGATTGCCGACGATTTTCAATTTACCCATACCATTGCCCAAGCTCCCTCAGATGAACGCAATCAACTTTTTATCGATGCCTATGGTGGTGCTCAAGTGGCCAAATATATCAGCCCTTGGTTCTATGAAATCTTAATGGGCATGAACCCGAACATCCACACGGGAAACAAGGACCCCAGGATTCCTTACTATTGGGCGAACCAATTGACCCCCGGTCAATTCCCCAGAGATCAAGGGGATACCACCACGGGAGACCCCAATGCCGATTACTGGGATTCATCAACTGGTTTTTTTAGCATACGTTTTGGAAGTATTGGTCCGGATCGAGATCATGCCGTACAAACTGATGCTACCTTCCCAGGTATCTTCCCTTGCGGGGGTCGCTATGATGACGGTCAAGGGTTTGCCCGAACGATTGCCAGTGGCACTGGGGTAGCCCCTAGGAGGATCCTAACTTATGACGAGTTCCTATATATTCAGGCAGAGCTTATGCATGTAGGCTTAATGAGCGGGGACGCAGGCGCCAAACTACGGGAGGCCATGGAAGCAAGTTTCGCCAAAGTGGATCAAGTGGTTGCTGGATCTGGGACTTCCCAATCGGTACCCACATTGGAAGGATCCCCGGAGGTTATTGCCTTCATGGATGGGATTGACAACGAATTCGCTGCCGCCAACGATGAGAAAAGACTGGAATTGATCATGACCCAAAAATGGGTGGCCACCTTCGGTGATTCCATGGACCAATACAACGATTATCGAAGAACAGGGTATCCTATTTTGGCAGACCCCAATGGTCCTTCCCCGGAATACCAATTGGACAATGGCGATGGCTGGCCCCTACAGGATAATTTAACCGTGCTTAACAATGGTTTTCAATATTCATTTTTTTGGCCGCAACCAGAGTTGAACCTCAATCAAAACGCACCAGAACAAAAAGATGCAACGACCGTTAAAATATTTTGGGACAATTAATAAAAAAATCATGAAAAAAATCAAAACTATACTACTCATAATAGCGACCATAACTTTTACGGTTTCGTGTGAAGATGACGGTGGAACTTCGGTGATCCCGTTAGAGGAAGGTGCGGCACCCAATCTGGTAAAAGCGACAAGTGCCCCAGCTTTCATCGATCAAGTAAAAGCACAGAATGGGGAGCCGATAACCTTGGAATTCAACGTATCTATTGCCCAAGGGAATCCTGCATCAACTGATATTATCGGTGTTTATACCACATTTGCAGGTCCTGTTTACAATGCTGTTTTGTTTAGCAATGTAACCCTACCCCAGGATTTTAGTCTAACGACAGCGGACGTGGTCGCTGCATTTTCCGAAATTGATAGCGGTGCCGATCTTCAGGTTGGAGATATGTTGACCATTACGACCCGGTTTACGATGCCCGACGGCACCATACTCGATATTGTTAGTCCTGACGGCGTAAAAGGTGGTACTGGAACCAATATTCAAACCACGGTGCTTTTTACCACGGTACTCAATTATCCGGTATCCTGTACCTCGAATTTGGGTGGCACCCATTCCTTTGTGTCTTCCAATCTGCAGGCGATAACCGGTACTTGTCCGAGCGGGGACGTGAGCGGAACCGTCACATGGACGGATCAAGGGGGTGGCATCTATTTAACATCGGATCTTGGTTTCGGCCAATATGGAACCACTTGTTGGAGCGATTCCCCGGCAACCAGCGGTGGTGCGACCTTTTCCGATGCCTGCAACCTCATCATTTCCGGCGGACAGGACCAATACGGGTTGACCTATACATGGGTCATTACCGATGTCAATGGCCCGGAAATGTCATTATCATGGTCCAACGATTATGGGGATTCAGGAGATGTTGTACTAACCAGGGAAGGAGGAGTCGATTGGCCTGATTTGTTCACCCAATAAATTTATTCAAACACCCAGAAAAGCAGCTTATAACCCTAAGCTGCTTTTCTTTTCGGACTAAATCCATTCCTAAGGTGTATGGTTTTCATTCTATTCCGTATCCCATGAAAAAATTGTTGTTTCACATCCTAATCATTCTATGGATATCATTTTTTGCAAGTTGTTCTGTTGATAGTGGTGACACCCAAATTACGAAACCGGTTTCCATAGCACCGGATTCTATGCCGATTCCAGAATCAAACAATTTGGGAACATTGTTAAATGACCCAAAAGCTTATGACGGCTACACCCTTTACACCATTTACAAGGCCACTTATCTTATCGATAATTGTGGGCGGGTCATTAATCAATGGTTGAGTACTTATGACAGGGGTGGTGCATTCTGTCTCTTGGAAGATGGCTCCTTGTTAAGGGCTGGTAAAATCATTAATCCAGGGTTACCCTACGGTGGCATTGGTGGGGTGATTGAAAAATTCAATTGGCAAGGTGACTTGATCTGGAGTTATGTTTATTCAAGTCCAAGCTATAGCCAACACCATGGATTAGTCCCTTTGCCCAATGGTAATATTTTATTTTTATCAGCACATAAAAAAACACGGGATGAGGCCATTTTAGCCGGTAGAAATCCAGAACACCTCCCAGAAGATGGCCTCTATGACGAACGTATTATTGAAATTGAACCCTCTGGTAGCAATGGCGGTAATATTGTATGGGAATGGAGCACATGGGATCATCTTGTTCAGGATTATGACAACACAAAGTTTAATTATGGGGTTGTTTCAGAAAATCCACAACTATTGGATATCAATTATCAGGGAAGCCCAAACAAGGATACCGATTGGTTGCACTTTAATTCAATACAATATCATGTAGACCTTGATCAAATCATAATAAGTTCCCAGAAACTTAGTGAAATATATATCATAGACCATTCAACCACCACCGAAGAAGCCAAATTTGATAATGGGGGGAATAGTGGTATGGGTGGCGCTATTATGTATAGATGGGGAAATCCAGAAGCATATCATCATGGGACCCCGGCCGATAGGAAATTATTTGGACAGCACAATGCCCATTGGATACCAAATGACCATCCTGATGGGGGCAAGATAATGCTCTTTAATAACGGCTTGGGACGAAAAACGGATTACTCCTCCGTTGATATCATCGATACACCCAAGGAAGGCACTTTTAACTACCGGAATAATCCGGGGGAACCTTATGGTCCTGAAGCCCCCGATTGGTCTTATAGCCATCCTGATGACCCTGTTATGTTCTATTCAAAAATTCTTTCGAGCGCACAACGCCTTCCTAACGGAAATACATTGATCTGCGAAGGAACAAAGGGTACGTTTTTCGAAATTAATGAGGATCAGGAAATAGTTTGGAAATACGTTAATCCCATAACCAACCAAGGTGAACCCTTATCGCAAGGGGATACGGCGGCAAGCAACGTTTTTCAAGCAATAAAGTATAGTCAGGATTATGAGGGGTTTACCGGAAAAGACCTTATTCCGGGAAATCCGTTGGAATTGAATTTCGACATTGGCAATTGTAAATAAAGTACTGGTTCAGCCTATATCGTTAATGGAATCAATCACAGTAAGCATAGGGTAATACTTTGTCGGAAACGTAAACGTTTATAAGCTTTTCCCATACACACCTGGTTTGTCTTTAAATTAGTTGAACATTCAATCTAATAAGTGTAAGGCAGTCCTGAGGTTTACTTCTAAAAATATTGTAAAGTTTCATTTTTTAGAGTAATTATTTGAATTAGTTAACAATATTCTTCAGGGCTGCAATTTACATAATGGCTATTTATCCCATAGGAAAGAAAGGATATCACCCCAAACTTCAGGTAATTCCTTTCACTGATACAATCCATCAAAGGCAGTACGAACCACTTTTTTCCATTCCAGTATTTCTATTTCCCTTGGTTATCGCACAATACTATCCTTGTTCAAGATCCATGAAATCCGGTTCTTATCCCATAACCCATTACTATCAACCTACAATTGTTCCATCAGTGTTGACAACCCTCCAAGTACCTACCCATAAATCAAATTCTTGGTGGATCGTAATACAACAGGCACATCTTCCATTTTGGACCAATACGGGATTGACACAGAAGAACATTAAACAAATGGATAAAAAATATTTAGGGAGTCCAATCGGTTATAATGTGGAATAAAGACGAATCAATTACCGGTATCCGACAAGTATGAAATAACCAGGTGATTGAAAATCTGTGGCTGTTCAACATTGACCACATGTCCACAATATTCAATGGTCAAAAGACTACAGGCGGTATGTTCCTGCACAATTTTTTTAACAGCGGGTAAAAACAGATAATCCTCACCCCCCATGACATACAAGGTGGGAATTTTGGTATCAACGGCCCTAAAGATGCGTAACAACGGATTTATCTCCGAAGTCAACCTGAACCATCGCGTAAATTCTTTCTGATATAACTTTTTTGCCTCACGAACAAAAAGCGACCGCGACTCCTTATGGTTTTTATGGGGCATGATAATAAAGGCAAAGAACTTGTAAAGCCATAAATACGGAATAACCGATTTGAATAAAATACCCAATCGCATTAGGATCTGCGAACGTATGTCTAGTTGCATTATGGCTCCACCCATGACCATACTCACCACCCTATGGGGGTGTTTTTCGGCAAGATTCCTAATAAGGATGGTTCCCAAGGAAATACCGATAAAATGTGATTTGGCAATTTTTAGATGATTGATAACCTCAAGGATATCGTCAGTAATCGAATCAAAAGTGTATCTATCGTTAAAGGCATCCTTGATACTGGGTTTGGAATTCCCGTGCCCCCTTAAATCCAACAACAATACATTGAAGTGCTTTTTAAATTCACGCACTTGTTTAAACCAAATGGAGGAACTACCCCCTGCCCCGTGAACAAACGTCACCCAAGTGGTTGATTCTTTATGTATATATGTGTAGTAACTTAACAATAGTGTTCTCTAAACGTCCCGTTCTAAGGAATTGTGCAATGTATTAAAACTTTTAATAGGGCTATCGATTTAAGGTTTTTTTTAACAGCCATTATCTTGCTTTTTTATGAACATTATTAAGCAATTGTTAATAAATGGATAAATAACCTACATATAAGGAGCTAATTAGGCTTCACAACATCTAAAATAGCAAATCACACGTATATTTGATATAACATTTGAACACTATGGAAAAACAATATTGTAAAGTCGGATCGGTAACATCCATATCAACAGGGAGTCAGGCCATTAGCCTATTGGAATACCAATACCAATGCTTTATGGAAAGAGCCTCAAATCTCAAATACAGCAATACCAAATTGGGTGAGTTTTTTGAGCAGAAAGCCAAAAAAACCAAAAGGAGACTGGAAGAACTTGTTTAGGCCTATCGCCCCAACAATTTTAACTCCTCTTGCATTTGTTGTTGCAATTCTTTTGCCTTGAGGGCTGCCATAGCTGCAAAGTCCTTATTTTTTGATGCATAGATGATTCCTCTTGAAGAATTTATCAAGAGACCGATATGCTGGTTCATTCCGTAATGGCACACCTCTTTTAAACTTCCCCCTTGTGCGCCAACACCCGGCACCAATAAAAAACTATCAGGAACAATCTTTCGGATATCCCCTAGGAAACTAGCCTTGGTGGCACCAACAACGTACATTAGATTATGCGCATTTTTATAGGTCAGGGAGGTTTGCAACACTTTCTCGTATAAGGCCGTTCCATCGACTTTTTGAGTCTGGAAATCATAAGCGCCTTCATTGGAGGTCAATGCCAGTAAAATAGTATGCTTGTTTTCAAAGGCCAAAAATGGTTCTACCGAATCCCTGCCCATATAGGGGGCAATGGTAATGGAGTCAAAACCGAATTCCTCAAAAAAGGCCTTGGCATATCGTGTTGATGTATTTCCTATATCGCCTCTTTTCGCATCCGCTATCGTAAAAACCTCAGGATAATTAGCATTCAAATAATCTATGGTTTTCCCTAGGGCCTTCCACCCTTTGAGTCCATAGGCCTCATAAAAAGCCGTATTCGGCTTATATGCCACACACAGGTGATGGGTAGCGTCGATTATCGCCTTGTTAAAGGCAAATATCGGATCTTCCTCCTGTAAAAGATGGGGAGGTACTTTTTCTAAATCGGTATCCAATCCAATACAAAGAAAGGATTGTTTTACATGAATTTGCCCAATGAGTTTTTCAAGATCCATTCCACGAAAATTAAAAAATATCTGATGCCTCTTTTAGTTTTTCTGTATTTTCAACGAGACTCAATTCGTCGATGATCCTTTGAATATCCCCATCGATAATATTTTGAAGATCATACAAGGTAAGTCCAATCCTGTGATCGGTAACCCTACCCTGAGGATAATTATAGGTTCTGATTTTCGCTGAACGGTCACCACTACTTACCTGGGAATTCCTTTTAGCGGAATCTTCTTCCTGCTTTTTGGCCAACTCCATATCATACAATCTGGAACGAAGCACCTTGAATGCCTTTTCCTTGTTTTTATGTTGGGATTTTTGGTCTTGGCATTGCGCCACCAACCCCGTAGGAACGTGTGTAAGCCGTACTGCAGAGTATGTAGTGTTCACCGACTGCCCACCTGGTCCTGAAGAACAGAAAAAGTCGATCCTTACATCCTTTGGGTCTATCTGCACGTCAAAATCCTCCGCCTCAGGTAAAACCATTACCGTGGCCGCACTCGTATGCACCCTACCTTGGGTTTCGGTTTGCGGAACCCGTTGAACCCGGTGCACCCCAGCTTCAAACTTGAGGGTGCCATAAACGTCCTCTCCATTGACCTCGAACTGTATTTCCTTATAACCACCGCTAGTACCTTCACTAAGGTCGATGACATTTGTTTTCCAACCTCTGTTCTCACAGTATTTTGTATACATCCTAAAAAGATCTCCCGCAAATATACTGGCCTCATCACCACCGGTCCCTGCCCGTATCTCAACAACAACATCCTTGGCATCCTCTGGATCCTTGGGGATCAACATAAGTTTAATCTCTTCCTCCAACGCAGGTAATGCCCCTTTGGCCTCCTCCAATTGCATTTTGGCCATTTCCACCATTTCCGGATCACTACCATCCCCAATGATCTCTTCCGCTTCCGCAATATTATTGGACAACTCCACATACTCATCACGCTTGGCCATAAGGTTCTTAAGATCCTTATACTCCTTTGTTAGCTGTACATACCTCTTTTGGTCCGTAATCACATCGGGTTGGATAATAAGGTCTGAAACCTCATCAAAACGTTGTTTTACGATATTTAATTTATCAATCATATACTTTCCTGTGTTCGCTGCGAATTTACGATAAATTTAAACATATGTGGTATTGCCCAATTCTGCAAAACCCATTAGTTTATGAACAATTTTCAGTAAGATGCCGAAGTAGTAAACAGGACAAATCCCTTACTAATTACCAACAAAGGTAGTCCCTAAACTAAAAATATAAGAGGATAGTCCATCACTACGATCATATTTGTTGAATCGAAGATCGATGGTCTTTAAACCAAAAGTAAAAACCTTGGTTCCCGCAAAGATATCCTTATAACGGACACCCATTCCGTATTGATGCGAACTAAAGGCTGAGAGATCATAGTCCGATGTATAGAAATCGAGGGAGGAAGTAGCTGCTTCCTTCCCGTAAAAATAATCCGCAGCGGTCTGATCATAATAGCGATAGTTGGGATATAGCGTAAACTTATCACTTAATTTGACAGGGACCTCCAAACTGGCTGTGTGGGCCGAAATGCCCCAATCATCGGAATAGTACCTGTAATAGCTGCGCAATACGATCAAATCGTTCAAATAGTAATTCAAACGGGCTCCTATCGGAATCTTAAAACGGCTATCGGGCAATTGCTCTACCCCATCAGCCAACTGAAAATCCTCGATAAAGAAGTCATTGAAGTCACTAAAATAAACCCTTTGGTGCGGGGTACTCAACAATCCTTTTTGGGATACAAGATCCAAGAAGATTGAACCTTGAAGCCGTTTACCCAAAATCTGGGAAATACTCAATGAAAGGGAGTATGAATTTCTTGTTTCATCATCAAATGCCACAAAACTTGGATTGTAGGTACCACTTCCTGAAATTCTTGAATCAAAAAAACCATCCCTCAATTCTACAGGATATTGTGGATTCCATGAATCCAAAAAGACCTGGAAGCTCGCGCCGAACTGGGTATTCCGCTCATTGAACAAGCGGGTATATCCCCCACCAAAACCCAGTGAAAAATAATCGTATTCAGATGAAATATAGGCTTGGGCCGAATACACTGAATTGCGGTCATCGGAACTATGTTCGTAAGTAGGGTTGAAATGCACCAAGGCATCACTTTGGGAAGCACCGGAAGAAGCACTGAATGGACTCGCCGTTCTACTGCTTTTATCAAAAGGGTCAATATTACTCGAGGAAGCCGAGGAATAGGCCGAAATACCCACATCAACCGTCAGTACATCATCGGGGTTCAATGGCATTTTCACCACAATACTCGATGTGGCATCTGTCAATTCTTCGGTACCTTCCCCACCGGTCACCGCAGCATTTTCACCATCTTGGTTGTAATAACTGAAAAGCAAATCTATTTCAGCGGTTTCCAAAACACGTTTTTGGTAGGTATTTCCCCCTTCTTCTTGGGCAAAACCCCAATTCAACGTGAATAATAGCACTATTACACTAAGTTTTTTCAAAGGAACATGAAGTTATTAATTTACGTATTCGGGTAAAAAGTTTTCCTATTTATTGAGGTTGACCCCACTTGCCCATTCAATTTTTAATGAAATCGATTGATCGTGGACTTAATTACAGCCACATCCACCACCAGACTTACCGCCATTCGCACCGGCAGCTGCCTCACGATATATCTGGAAGTTCGTCTCAAATCGCTCAGAACCTTTAGCGCTCAGAACCATCTCCTCATCATTCAAGTACACCTTGTCATATTCCCTTACCACGACACAGGAGCTTGATAGGGCCGCAAAGACCAATAGAAGCACAATCTTTTTCATATATTAAAGTTAGGGATTATTATCCAGAAGGATACCACTGCTTTTGTGAATTTTATTATTGCTATCCACCAAAATAACCTCAGTACCACCGAGTTGGTTGATCAACGAAAGACCAGCATCCTTACCCATGATAAAAACCGCGGTTGCCAAAGCATCACAGAGCTCAGCACTTTTGGCGAAAATGGTAACACTATTTACGCCTTGCGACGGATATCCGGTCCTAGGGTCTATAATATGTGTATACTTTTTACCATCGAATATCACGAACTTCTCATAATTACCAGAGGTAGCCACCGATGATTCGACTATGGGCAACCAAGAAAATATCTTATTCTTGCTTAATGGGTTCGCAATACCGATCAACCATTTTTCCCCACTGGCTTTGGTACCCCAAGTGGTTAAATCCCCCGAGGCATTTATGATACCGGCAACCACTTGTTTTGAAACCAGCAGTTCCTTGGTCTTGTCCGCGGCATAGCCCTTACCAATGGCCCCAAAAGAAATTTTCATCCCTTTTTGTTTTAAAAAGACGGTGTGCCCTTCCGGGTCTAAAACTATTTTTTCATAGCCCACATTGGCTATTGATTTTTTAATCATTTCTTTGGATGGCATATAGGTCATGCTTCCATCAAATTTCCAAATTTCATCCATTGAGGAATAAGAAATATCAAAAGCCCCATCGGTAATCTCCGATATCTGTTTAGCGCGCTCTATAAGTTTATACAGTTCCACACTGACTTCCACCGGTTTAATGCCTGCATTTTTGTTGATCAAAGCCGTTTCGGAATCGGGATCCCACGAAGAAACCATCTTTTCAATACGCCTGATCTCGGCAACGGCCTCATCGATGTTGATATATCCGATTTCCTCATTTGCGGCTACCACGGTGATATCAAAACGGCAACCCATTAACTTTTCGGTCCTATGCACCGTAACGTATTTGCGCTCTTGGCCAAAACCAAGGACGAAAAAGAAAACAAAAATCAGGGGGAGGAGTTTTCTCACTTTACAAATGAGTTTAGCAGGGAAATATATGCATCTGGAGTAATCTTTTTATAGCCTGTCGTACCCAAAACCTCTTTGTTCGGGTTCAATACAACCACCAATGGGAAATAACCTTTTGGATTATAGGTTTCGGCCAATTTACGATTCTGCTCCGTGATATCGCCTGCCAATTGATTGCTCTTTTTCCTCGGAAAATCAGCCCTGTAAAGAACATAGTTCTCCTTGGAATAAGCCGTAAATTCTTTCGATTGCCATATATCCCTTTCCAATTTTATGCATGGAGCGCACCAATCTGAACCTGAAAAAACCAGAACAATGGGTTTTTTCTCCCTTACCGATACAGATACGGCATCTGAAAAGGTAGCTTGCCACTCTTGGGCGGAAACAAAAACCGAGCTGACCAAAAACACAAAACAAACGAACCTTTTCAATTTAAAATATTTTAGGATTAAACAACTATTCATAAACGCGAAGTATGTCCCCATTGAGTTCGGTGTTATAGATCCTCAAGGGTTTGGCAGCATTGCCATCCACTTGGTTCAAGGGCGCACCATCCAATGCAAAACGCGAACCATGCACATCACAATAAAAAATACCACCATCATTCGATAAGAAGCGAACTTGATCGTAGGATTCATGACTACACACTTGGGTTGCAGCGACAAAATTACCATCCAGGTCCTTGACCACAACAACCAAATCCTTTAAAATAAAACTTCCGTTGTTAGACAATTTCTTCCCTTCGGTGGAGTTTAAATCAATAGTGAAGTCAATACCCGTTGGCGCTTCGACCTTATCGCCGTTTTCATCATCCTTGGAACATCCTTGCAAACAAGGGAACGTTAATGCGAAAGCAGCACCAGCCCCTAATGTCCTGAGAAAATCCTTTCTTTCCATAGCATGGGTTTTACTACTATCAACGTCGTATTTAAACTAATCGTATAAGAGAAATCATAAAGTCGGTCAACTACTTAAGTACTTACTTAAAATCCATCCAAAACACTGAAATTAAGGGTGAATTTTAAGATTTGTCCATCGTCGAACCCCAGTGTAAAAGGCCTCCGACCGATTTTAATCACTCATAAACAAAAGTGCCGAATTCGCTTTCGATGGTCAATTTTTTGGAGGGATTATCCGCTACCCTACCCACAATCCTTGCATCAACACCAAACGCTTTTGATATATTTATCAAATCATGTGCCACGGTTTCATTCGTATAAATTTCCAAGCGATGTCCGCAATTGAAAACCTGATACATTTCGCGCCAATCGGTACCCGATTGCTCCTGTATCAATTTGAACAAGGGAGGTATAGGAAATAGATTGTCCTTAATAATATGAAGCCCATCTATAAAATGAAGGATCTTTGTTTGCGCCCCTCCACTACAATGCACCATTCCGTGAATATCCGATGCGTTATACTTCGACAATATCCTTTTAACAATCGGCGCATAGGTACGGGTGGGTGACAATACTAATTTACCGGCATCCAAGGGAGCACCCGGCACTTTATCGGTTAAACCGGTATGACCGGAATACACCAAATCATCGGGAACGGCAGCATCATAACTTTCCGGATATTTTTCCGCCAAGTATTTGGCAAAAACATCATGTCTGGCAGAGGTAAGCCCATTGCTACCCATACCTCCATTATACTCCTTCTCGTATACGGCCTGACCAAAAGATTCCAACCCGACAATAACATCGCCAGCTTTAATGTTGGCATTATCAATAACATCATCCCGTTTCAATCTTGCCGTCACTGTGGAATCCACAATAATGGTACGCACCAAATCACCCACATCGGCGGTTTCCCCACCCGTGGAATGGATGACCATGCCGTGCTTGGCCAAATCAGCGATCAATTCCTCGGTACCATTGATTATAGCCGAAATAACTTCCCCGGGAATTAAATTCTTATTTCGACCTATTGTTGAGGATAGCAATATATTGTCTGTCGCACCAACACAAATGAGGTCATCGATATTCATGATCAAGGCATCCTGGGCGATTCCTTTCCAAACCGATATATCCCCTGTTTCCTTCCAATACATATAGGCCAAGGATGATTTTGTACCCGCCCCATCAGCATGCATCACCAAGCAATAATCATCATCATTGGTTAAGTAATCAGGGACAATTTTACAGAAGGCTTTAGGAAAAAGTCCTTTATCAATATTCTTTATGGCATTATGCACATCTTCTTTTGAAGCCGAAACCCCTCGCTGCTTGTACCTTTCACTGTTTGATGTCCCCATGTGTTTTAATTTGTGGCAAAAATAATGGATTCGTTAAAAAAAAGCCCACATATCGCGAGCTTTTCATTCTTAAACTTTATGGCGCAACTATTTGGCCGTTGCGGATACTTACTTCACAAATAGCAACTCCCTATACTTGGTCAACGGCCAATGCTTATCACTGACCAGACGTTCCAGTTTGTCGCAATGGTATCGTATCCTCTCAAAATATGGCCTCACCTTATCGCAATACGCATAGGCCTTCTTATTGCTATCGGCAATAACATTTGCCTTCTTCCTTTCGTTCACCATGGCATCGGTCTTTGATTTCAAAGCCGCTATATGTTCTGTCATTCCCTCTATGATCGCTAACTGACTTTCGCACATTTTTTTATAACCCGCACCATAAATCCCCTTTAGACCACCTACATTGGCGATCAAAATGTTCTGATATTCAATTGCGGCAGGTATAACATACCCATATACCATCTCGTTCAAGACCCTACCTTCTATTTGCAAATGCATGATATAGGAATCCAACTCAATTTCCTGTCTCGCCTTCACCTCGACCCCACTCATTACGTTCATGGAGTCAAAAAGCTCCAAACTCTCCTTGGAAGTCAACACCTGAATAGCATCGGGTGTGGATTTATTATTGCTTAATTTTCTTTTTTTCGCTTCCTTTTCCCATTCCTGGCTATAACCATCACCATCGAAACGGATTCTTTTTGAAGTTTTGATATACTCCCGCAAAACATTGAAAATGGCCTCATCCTTTTTCAGATTCTTTTTATCGATCAAACTGTCGACCTCAATCTTAAAATCCCTTAATTGTTTGGCCACTATCGTATTTAAAACCGTCATGGGTTTGGCGCAATTGGTCTTTGAACCCACCCCACGCATTTCGAATTTATTGCCGGTAAAGGCGAATGGCGATGTTCGGTTACGGTCGGTATTATCGAGCATTATCTCCGGAATCTTACCAACCACGTTCAATTTAAGCTCGGTTTTTTCCTCTGGCGACAATTTACCTTTGGAAACCCCTTCCAATTCATCAAGCACACTACCCAATTGTTTCCCTATAAAAATCGAGAATATGGCAGGTGGCGCTTCATTGGCCCCCAACCTATGGTCATTACTGGCAGAGGCAATGGACGAACGCAAAAGCTCTTCATAGCTATCGACCGCCTTTATGGTGTTAACGAAAAAGGTCAAGAATTGCAGGTTCTTCATGGGGGTAGACCCTGGACTCAATAAATTAACTCCCGTATCTGTCGCCAAGGACCAATTATTATGTTTGCCGGAACCATTGATTCCCGCAAAGGGCTTTTCATGAAAAAGCACTTTCATGTTGTGTTTTTTGGCAACCTTGTCCATCACATCCATCAACAGAAGGTTGTGATCAACCGCCAAATTGGCTTCCTCAAAAATCGGTGCCAATTCAAATTGGTTTGGCGCCACTTCATTATGCCTTGTTTTCACAGGAATGCCCAATTGGGTGCACTCCACTTCAAGATGACGCATAAAACTCAAGACACGACTCGGGATAACACCAAAATAATGATCATCCAATTGCTGTCCCTTTGCCGCAGTTTGGCCTATCAAGGTGCGTCCTGTCAATACGATATCGGGTCGTGACATCGCCAAGGACTTATCGATCAAAAAATACTCTTGTTCCCAACCCAAGGTCGCATTCACTTTGGAGACATTCTTATCAAAATACTTGGCCACAGCGGTAGCAGCATCGTCAACAGCATGCAATGCACGAAGCAATGGAGCCTTATTATCGAGAGCCTCACCGGTATAAGCCACGAAAATAGTGGGAATACAAAGGGTGGTACCATAAATAAAAGCTGGGGAAGTGGGGTCCCAAGCAGTATACCCCCTAGCCTCAAATGTATTTCTGATTCCTCCATGGGGAAAGCTCGAAGCATCCGGTTCTTGTTGTACCAATTGTCCCCCACCGAATTTTTCCAAAGCCTTTCCATCGGGCAATAGATCAAAGAAAGCATCGTGTTTTTCAGCGGTAGACCCCGTTAAGGGCTGAAACCAATGGGTGTAATGCGTGGCCCCCTTACCGATGGCCCATCCTTTCATGGCTTCGGCCACTTGGTCTGCTATCTTCCGTTGAATCTTAGTACCAGAAACAATGGCTCCCTTTACACTTTCCAGGGCATCCTTGGTTAAGTATTGCAGCATTTTTTCCTCATTGAAAACATTGGCCGCAAAAAGTTCGGAACGCCTCCCATTTTCCTCAATAGGCAAAGGGATTCGTTTTTGACTTTCTATAATCGCTTCAAACCTTAAGTTGGACATACAATAAATAATTTAGGCAAAAATAATGATTAACGATTTAATAATTAAAACAAGACAAAAATAACTTTTACTCAAAATACCCTAAAAAAAACAGGGGTAAACAAAATTATATCATAATTTTTCATAATTACCCCCTTAAAAATTAGATATATAGCTCAAATCCTCTATTTTTGTTCGACTATAAAATTATATCAATTATATCCTATTATTATGAGCAAATCAAAATTAGAATACATCTGGTTGGATGGTCATGAGCCCACTCAGAACATGAGAAGTAAAACGAAGATCGAAGAAAATTTTAGCGGTAAGCTAGAAGATTGCGATATCTGGTCTTTTGATGGTTCCTCTACGGAGCAAGCAGAAGGTGGCTCTTCAGACTGTTTATTGAAACCTGTTGCTATTTATCCAGATCCTTCCAGGGAGAACGGATACTTGATTATGTCCGAGGTATTAAATGCAGACGGTACACCACACGTTTCAAATGCCCGTGCAAAAATCGATGATGACAACAATGATTTCTGGTTTGGATTTGAACAAGAATACTTTTTGATGGACACTAAGACTGATTTACCTCTAGGTTTCCCACGAGGTGGATTCCCTGGGCCACAAGGTAAATACTATTGCTCAGTAGGCGGAAGATACACTTGGGGTAGGGATTTTGTCGAAGAACACGCTGATCTATGCCTTAAGGCTGGTCTAAACTTTGAAGGTATAAACCAAGAAGTTGCCCCAGGACAATGGGAATTCCAGATTTTCGCGAAAGGTGCCAAAAAAGCAGGTGATGAAATCTGGGTAGCCCGTTACCTATTAGATCGCTTAACTGAAAAATATGGTTTCTATATTGAGTACCACCCAAAACCGGTAAAAGGTGATTGGAACGGTTCTGGTATGCATGCCAATTTCTCAAACACTTTATTAAGAACATGTGGTTCCAAAGAGGTTTACGAAAAAGTCTGTGAGGCCTTTAGACCTGTAACCGAAGAACACATGGAAGTATATGGTGCATTTAACGAAGAGCGTCTTACAGGTCTTCATGAAACAGCACACGTATCAGACTTTAGCTACGGAATATCCGATAGAGGGGCTTCAATTAGAATCCCTATCATCACTGTAGAAAAAGGATGGAAAGGTTGGTTGGAAGACAGACGACCAGCTTCTAATGGTGATCCATATAAAATTGCAGGAATAATCGTTAAAACCGTTAAATCCGCAAAGGTTTAAAAAAACAATAGATATTAGTTAATTGTTTTATCCTGAAAGCCCTGACGTTTATCGTCAGGGTTTTTTATTTACCGTATCGTAAAATAAATAAACAAGCAGTAAGCAGCAAGCAGTATCAATCCGTCCCGCCAACCCAATCGAAGTCCTTTTGGGAAGAACACCAAAGGTAGAATCAAGAAAGAAATACCGAGCATCCAAAAGATATCATTGCCCAACAACCCTTGATCCATCACTTTTATGGGCGTAATCAACGAGGTAATACCCAATACGGCCATAATATTAAAAATATTGGACCCTATTAAATTCCCCAAGGATATCGCCTTTTCCTTTTTGATTATCGCAATTATCGAAGCAGCCAATTCCGGAATACTCGTTCCGATCGACACTATGGTTATACCGATTATGCGCTCGCTAACCCCGTAATTATTGGCAAGTCCCACAGCACCATTCACCAACAGCTCCGAACCTCCCCAAAGTGCGACCCCTCCAATTCCCAAGAACAACACCGTTTTATACAAGGGCAAGGGAACATCATCTTCCAATGGATCCTCGACTACCGCGGTTTTTTGGTATTTCAAAAGATAAACCAAGAAAATGAAAAGGCCTGCAACCAAAATAATGCCCTCATACCGTACCAATTCACCATCAAAGAAAATAAACACAAAAAACAGCACTGAGGCCAACATCATCATAGGCCAGTCGGTAGTATAAAAACTTTTTCGCACCTCTATACTCCCCAACAACAGGATGATAGCCAATACCAAACCTAAATTCGCAATATTGGACCCCACTACATTACCCAAAGCCAAATCAGGAAAACCATCCAGGGCCGCCTTTATACTCACAATAAGCTCAGGTGCCGATGTAGCAAAGGAAACAATGGTCATTCCTATAACGATTTTGGGAATATTCAATCGCAACGATAAGGCAACTGCCGATTTCAAAAGCCAATTCCCTCCCGCTATCAAAAATGTCAGTCCGAGAACAATAAATAGAATATTTTGCATTCTTATGCTTTTTGACAAATATAGACTAAGATTTTTGTTTCTATAAACCGATATATCCAAATAGTAAAACCACCTATAACTACTTTTATAGTTAAATAACTATTAAAATAGTTGTTTGATATGGATATTCCTTCTATGTTTGGATAAAATACACAGGCAAATGCAGAAGTTAACCAATAAGGAGGAAGAAATCATGATTATTTTATGGCGTCTGAAAAAGGCATTCGTAAAAGAAATTATGGCCGAGATAGAAGGCAACAGACCCCACTACAACACCTTATCGACCATTGTACGTAATCTTGAGGAAAAGAAATACGTCGGGTATGAAGCCTTTGGCAAGACCCACAGGTATTACCCTTTGGTAAGTCTTGAAGACTACCGTAAAAAATTCGTCAATTCCAAACTTGCCGAATATTTTGACAACTCCTATAAAAGCATGGTCTCATTTTTCGCCAAGGAAGAGAAGATATCCGTAGAAGAGCTGAAGGAAATCATAGACCTCATTGAAAAGAAAAAATAATGGAACCACTATTGATCCACATCACTAAGGCTTCAGGAATATTAGCGTTATTCTATTTGACCTATGCATTCTTCTTAAAACAAGAAACCTTTTATACCATAAATCGACACTTTCTGATTATAGGTTTATTTAGCGCCTTACTACTACCTTTCGTAACCTTTACCCATTATATCGAAATTGCCGTAACCCCATCATCATACAGCACACAAGGTGTGGCACTTGCCACACCCGAAGCTGTTTCTCCCTTGGATTGGATTACGGTTTTATTTGGCATATACCTTTTAGGGGTTTTGTTCTTCGCTACAAAATTCATTCTGCAGTTTGCCTTTCTTTTGAAATTGATACAAAGAAATACCGTTGTTCGAAAAGGAAAATTCCACCATGTCGAAATCAATAATCCTGTTACCCCCTTTTCCTTTTTCAACCACATTTTCTATAATCCACAGCCGTATTCCAAAGAGGAACTATCCGCTATCATAAAACATGAGGAAGCCCATAGTTTGCAATGGCATTCCCTCGACATTCTATTGACGGAAATATTTACGGTATTCCTATGGATAAACCCTTTTAGTTGGTTGTACCGAACCACCGTAAAACAGAATCTAGAGTTTATGGCCGACGCATGTGCCACAAAAAAAGTCGAATCCATCAAAGACTACCAGTATACCTTATTAAGGGTTTCAGGAAACAACCTGTATTCCCCCCTGGTCAATAATTTCTACAATTCATTAATCAAAAAACGAATCGTCATGTTAAACAAATCAAGATCCAACAAAAGGAACATTCTAAAAATCGGGCTTATCTTCCCCGTGTTAACCCTATTTCTCGTAAGCTTCAACACTAAAGATGTTTACGTACCCCTAAAAACGGTAACAGATTCAACCATATCACAGACACCCAACCAACGTATAGAAATCCTAATCGACAAGAACACCTCTGACAAAGAATTGATCCAAATCAAGAAAGACCTTTTAACAAAGGGTATTGATTTCTCCTATACGGTTGTATATAATTCCAAAAATGAGATCATTGAAATTTCAATTGATTTTGCGACCACCAAGGAGAAGGGCACCAAAATGAGCAGTTCTTCCATCCATCAAAACGGGGATGACCCGATAGACCCGATACTGGTACTATATGATGAGGCTTCAAATTCAATATCAATCGGAAACGTCGACAAACAATCAAAAACCCATAAAGAAGATGATGAAGACCAAATCGTATGGGTCACCACAAATGAAACTGATGGTGAGCACAAAACGATTGAGATCATTGATGAAGATGGAAAAGAGACCATTAAAGTAAATGGCCAAATAGTCAGTAGAAAGGAGTTCAATCAAATGAAGGAGGATGAAGGTGTTCACGAAAAACACATCAAGATCAAGAAATCCGATGATAAAAAAAGTAAAAATGTCTACATCGTGGAAATATCGGAAGAAAATGAGGACGAGGATATCAAGAGCATAGCAAAAAACGACAATATATTCATTGTCAAGAATGATGGTGACAAAAAACCATTGATTGTCATTGACGGTGTGGTGTCCGAAGACAAGGCGATCGAGGAAATAGACCCTACAGACATTGAATCGATAAGTGTGTTAAAAGACGATTCCGCAAAAAAGAAATATGGTAAAAAAAGTAAAAACGGGGTGGTGGAAATAACAACCAAAAAAGGAGGGGAAGAGGAAGAAGAAGTCAAAAAAATAGAGTTCACACAAAGTGACAACAACACAAAACCCTTGTTCCTTATCGATGGCAGGGAGGTCGATGAAAAAGAAATAAAGCAATTAGACCCATCCGACGTTAAAACGGTAAATGTGTTAAAAGACGATGCCGCAAAAAAGAAATACGGTAAAAAAGGTCAAAATGGGGTGGTGGAAATAACGACAAAAAAAGAATAAAAGTCCAAATACCCAAACAATACCACCGTGGATTTTCCTACTTTTAGAACCATTATACTACTATGGGAACAATTATATTCAACCTTCTTGCCAAAATCAATAAGGTTATTTTGCCTTCGTACACAAAACAAGGGTTGGATCTGGCTAAAGCCTCAAAGTTTCAGTTGGCCATTATAGGTTGGCGCTATTTTGTAACCACAAGGGCACTCAGCGGTAAGAACCATAATTGAATTTACTGGGCAAAATAAAATTGGAAAAAACGAATCAAATCCTCCGTTTCTTCCAGATCCAACCCTTCTTTTTTGATAAAGTCCTTCACCGCTGCTGAATGTTCATCGAAAATTTTCAGAAATTGTTTTTCGCGTTTGGGCAATTTCAGTAAGGTAGGCGTATCAGTATCCAATTGCTGAAAATAAAAATCCGCCTTTCCTTTCTTGAATTTTGCGGGCTTGTTGGTCTCAAAGCTATTCTTTGCCATTTTAACCGGAGTGAATAGTATGATTTCCCTGAGATAAAGACCAAAATCATCATCCGAATACACCTTTTCAAAAAACGTATTCCCAATTTCTTTACGATCATCGTCATATTCATGGGTTTCGTAAACCTTGTTCGACCCATTCAATAATTCAATGACATAATCATTGGATTTAGGCATGGAATAAATTTTACCATCATCCCCTTTAAATTCGATACTGTTATCGTATACATTGAAACGCACGAACAAGGTCTTGTCGATATCATTCACCTTGGCCGGCACAAATTCTTCGTATAGATAGGGTGACCCCACTACCTCATTGTAGGTAGGCGCCTTAACCGCCTTCGTAAAATACAGTTCCGTGTTGGCTCCATTCTGTCTAACGGTTACCCTGGACTGACCAAATGCCGTAACAGAGACAATTCCAAATGCCAATATAAAAACAAGCCTATTCAGTGAAGATCCTTTCATTCCTGTGGTTATTTAAAGCACATCCGATGTACAGACGTACGATTATATCTATGTTAATAATGCAATAATGACTTCACTGCGAAATCGACAAGTTTATCCTTTCCCTTTAGGAAATCGAGTTCCAATAGAAAATTACATTGTACAATTTCACCACCCATTTTTTCTATCAACCTACAAGTGGCTTGGGCAGTGCCTCCCGTAGCAAGAACATCATCATGGACCAATACCTTATCCCCTGCAATAATCGCATCGGAATGCATCTCCAATGCATCGCTACCATATTCCAAATCATAATCCTGTCGCATGGTGGCAAAAGGTAGCTTACCCGGCTTGCGAACAGGTACAAATCCCGCATTTAACCGAGCGGCCAACATGGGGGCAAAAAAGAAGCCCCTACTTTCCATACCGACAACTTTATCCACTTTCAGATTCCCTACTAGGTCCAGTAGTGCTTCTTCGGTAAATTTAATGGCCTTAGGGTCTTTTAGAAGGGGTGTGATATCCCGAAAAATGACTCCAGCAGTGGGAAAATCGGGAATATCGCGGATAAAGGTTTTTAAATTCATAGAAATAGATTAAGCATATTTTGTTGTAAAGGTAAAAAGAAATATATTTGCACCCCTATAAAAGGCCTCGTGGCGCAACTGAATAGCGCATCTGATTACGGCTCAGAAGGTTACAGGTTTGAATCCTGTCGAGGTCACGAATAAATCATAATCCTTGCGTAAAAATCAAGTTTACTTGAATTTTTAAGTGAGGATTTTTGATTTTCAAAGCAGAGCTTTGTTAGGAAAGTCAAAGCCGATCCTGTCGAGGTCACCTATTCCTTAAGAACCCTGATAGCTTTATTTTCCCTACTGGTTTTCCTGTATATTGATTATTAGGTATTAATTCTACCGTATAGTTATGGTATATTGCCACTTATCAAATGAAATATCCAATCGTCTGAATGCGTTTAACAGTATTAACTTTCTTTCTATTCCTATCACTGACCGGCATGTCCCAAACAGGACGGGAAACACGTATTGACAGTCTTGAAAATGCCCTCAAAATAGCAGAACACGATACCACACGTGTCAATATCCTAAGCGAACTGGCTCGGAACTATGGCGGTATAGATTCCTTAAAATGCTTCGAAAATGGTTTTAAGGCCATAGCCTTAAGTAAAAAGATAAATTACCTGAGAGGGATGGCCGATGCCAATATTAATTTGGCTGGTGGCTACCTTGATTATTTTGATGTTGAAAATGCAAAAAAATATTTTCGGATAGGAAATAATTTTGCGGATAAACTGATCGCTAAGGATTCTTCGGCACGAAACATGAAAATTTGGTTGCGCGGTAATTATAACTTGGGCGTAGCCTATGGATATGAGGGCAACGTAGACAAAGAAATCGAATATGTGGCAAAGACCATACCGATTGCCCAGCAAATGGGAGACAAAATGTTCGTGGCCAACGGAAACACCAATTTAGCCATAAAATACAATAACATGGCCCGTTTTGACAAGGCCTATGAAATGTTTGAAATAAGTCAAGAACAATTTAAGGAAATAGGTGAACCAGAGGATATTCTTTACCATAGTTTATCTTTTGCAACTTCCTTAGCGCAAATGGATTCACTGGATCGAATGAAATCGGTACTTGATATCGCCAAAACTAATTTGGACAAAATCCCGAATTCTTTCTATGAAGGTCTTTATTTTGGAGAGCTCGGATTCTATTACGGGAGGTCTGGGAAATTTGACAAAGCCTTAAAAGCCCTTGATCGATCTTCTGAATATTATAAGGACCATAAATCCAATTATTATTTCAAATTACTCTATCAAAGATATGCGGATATCTATGATAAAATGGGCGATTTTAAAAAAGCCAAAGCGTACACCTTAAAGTATATCAACTTCACTGATGAAGAGCATTCCATCAATGATAAGGTAGGTTCTTATTATAAATTGGCTAATTATGAAGCCGGACTTAATCGCTATCAACAGGCGTATAATTACTTAAAGGAATATGTAACCGCACTAGACAGTGTTAGAGCCAGTGAATTAGAAAATGATATGCAGGAGCTCGAGATACAGTATAAAACCGCTACTAAAGAGAAGGAGATCCTATCATTGAAAAATGAAAAAAGTGAAACCGCTCTTGCCCTTGAAAAGAAAAAATCGCAAAACTACATGCTTTGGGCAATAGCGAGTGTACTCTCCTTAATACTCTTTATTGGCTATTACGGCTACAATAGCCAACTCAGAAAGGCACGAAAAAAGGAACAACAACAAGAAACAGAGGTTTCAACCTTAAAACAGGAGCAACAAAACCAGCTTTTCTCGGCGATGATAGAAGGTCAGGAAAACGAGCGTAAGAGGCTTGCCATTGATCTACACGATGGCCTTGGCGGGAGATTATCCGGCATCAGCCTAAACCTCTCTAAACTGGACAAGGACGAGCCAAAGGAATACCCCAAGGCACAACTAAAGAAGGTCATGAAGGACCTTGATGATGCTTTGACCGAACTACGCACCATTGCCCGAAACATGATGCCTGAAACCCTGGTCAAATTTGGTCTTAAGGCCGCATTAAAGGATTATTGTAGTAGTAGAACGGGTAATGAAACGAAAGTTACCCTACAATTTTATGGTAGTGAACAAGGTATAGACTTAAACCAACAAGTTACCATGTACCGAATAATGCAAGAACTTATCAATAATGCCATAAAACATGCCAAAGCTTCAGAGATATTGGTTCAATTTATAAAAGACGATACCAAAATCGACATTACCGTTGAGGACAATGGAATAGGCTTTAAAGAAGAAACACTTGTTGATAAGGAAGATGGTATGGGCATTTCCAACCTAAAAACAAGAGTAGCCTACCTTAAGGGAAATTTAGAGTTCCACTCCGAAGTGAATGAAGGTACCACCGTTAATGTTCAAATTACCTTAGATGCAACATAAACCTATACATATTATCATAGTTGATGATCACCCAATGGTGATAGAAGGACTTAAAACTTTGTTAAGTGACGATAAGCGTGTTCTCATAAAAAACCAATTTATGAACGGAACCGATACCCTCACCTATCTAGAGCATAATTCTGCCGATATTGTTCTATTGGATGTAAACTTACCCGATATCAATGGTGTGGAAATGGTACCCAAAATCCTAAATATCAGAGCGAATATCGGTGTCATCGGCCTTAGCACATATAGCGAACCCAGTATCATTAATCAAATGATCAAAAAAGGTGTAAAAGGATATCTATTGAAAAATGTCACTGGGGAAGAGTTGGTCAATGCCATTACCCAAGTGCATCAAGGTGATTTCTATTTTGGCAGTGAAGTCCAAAAAATACTTGCGGACTCGGTTACCCAGGAAAGTAACGATCAACCAAAACTAACCCGAAGGGAAAAGCACATTCTCACCTTAATCGCTGAAGGCAAAACCACCAATAACATCGCTGAGGAATTATTTATAAGCCCTCTAACAGTAGAGACCCATAGGCGTAATCTTATGCAAAAATTGGAAGTTCCAAATGCAGCATCATTAATCAAAGTTGCCGTAGAAAAACATTTGATTTGAATGCCATATTCAGGGATGACACCCCTCCTTAAAGTGCTACCGATTTTCAAGTAGTTTCTTCTACTGGTTTTCAGGTATTTTTTATCCTTAATTTCCTTAAAGCAAATTAATGTCCCAACTTGTACTTAAATTATACAAGAATATAGGTTAGCGTCATAATTTTATCATTTAAAGAACCATTAAGATCAAAATAACCGAATACTCCTTCATTGAATACCTTTAGTGTCATTTTAAAAATAGTAGCGTTCCCATGATGGATGAAATACGAAGACCATTACCCATAATTATTATTTGCACTCTTGGTTTTATTGAAATACTACTCGTCATTCTCTCTATATACACCATGCCAGATCACCTTATCGATAGCTGGTACCCGCCCTATCTGATTCTTTCCGCATTAATCCTTATGGCATGCATGATCGCTTTTTGGCATATGCAGAATTGGGCGATCTACTCGTACACAGCATTCATTTCCATAAATCAAATGCTTTTGTTCCACATGGGGGTCTTTTCCTTCTATTCCTTGATAATTCCCACAATTATCCTTATCCTTGGTTGTCTGGCACTGAAAAATACCGAGAAACAACTAAGTTGATCATAGTCCAGCCCCAATTCATTACATCCAACTTTTCATTCATACACTGCCTTTAAAACCCTTTTACAACTAAGCCATCAAACGTATTTATATTATTTTCAGGACTTCATTTGGGCAAAACTTGGATTATGACCCCAAAACCAATAGACGAAAATTCAGGCTCTTCGTTATGGAAATGAACAACAACCAACATTCATTACCTGATTCAGAATGTTTTTATTATTAATTCGGTATAACGGAACATTGGGAAATCCGTAGTAATCATCACTGTTGACCATTCGTCTATAACCGGGCTATACCGACATATTACGATTCATAGATTACTATTACAACAAGATTTAGGCTACAAGATTCTATTCATGTAGAAAACACGAATAAAAAAAGCACTCACAGTATGTGGGTGCTTTTTTTATTAGAATGGGTTCCGCTTCCGAGAAAACCGTTCAAAATAAGAAAGCGAGGAATAAACCCCGCCTCTTATTTCATTTTAAAAAATCAAGTTTAATCATTCCATTTTATTCCTCTCATTTCGCCGCTATAATTACCGGTCTCATCAGTAAACTTAACGCCATTTACCCTATCCAATGGGAAATAAATATGTAAACCTGCTTCAGAACCGGAAATCTCAGAATTTAAATCACCTTGTGAACGAGCTACGTCCCATAGTCGGAAATCTTTAATAAATCCATCCATCTTGCCCCAGCCATTGCCAAGCCATATCTCACCCCATCCTGACACGTTAGGCACTCCTATATCGGAATCTTGTCCTACTTGCTCCCCGTCAACATAAAGTGTGGTAGTACGGGCTGCATCATCATGTACGATTGCCACATGTTGCCATTGGTCGACTTTTATCGCTAAAGGATCCGATTCTGGCCCTTGCCAACCTGCACCTGCATCTGTAAAATTCCACAATCCACCGGATTTCAATACATTTTCTTCAGTAAGCTCCTCATAACCGTTTACCCAAACTCCAAACGTACCATTATTAAAGAACTCACCTGTACCATAACCAAACAATGACTCAACCTTAACTTCGAATTCCACAGTATAATCCCCTTGCGGAGTGTAATTCGGAGTAATTCGCAACCCTACAGCATCGGAATCATCCCGATCAATATAAATACCATCGGTGTCACCTACCAACATCCCTTTAACCAAAGTTATGGCCGATGACAAGGATGTGGCCATATCGTCTAATGCTGTTTGTCTTCCTTCATTTTCCAAAGCATCATTTGCCTGGGCTATCAATTCATTCAAATAATCAAGTGTTCCAACTGGATAGTCCCCATCCTGCGTACCTTCAACAACAGTAGTCTTAAAATCAGTGATCTCTTGTATTGCCGCATTTAAATTAGAGTAATCCACAACAATAACCGGCGGTTCAGAGACCCAATCAATTTTACCCTCTAAGGTAGCCGTATAGTTTCCTGTTACATCGCTAAAACTAGTCCCTAAGTCAGATCCCAATGGAAAATAGCATTCCAAACCGGATTCGGTACCACTAACTGACGAACCAATGTTTGATTGAATGGTAGCTTCATCCAAAACTGAATCCCAAACTTTAAATTCCTTTACCAAAGCATTTACAATCCTATCAGTCCAAGTTGGGCTGTTCCCTATAACAAAAGATGCATCAGCAGCTAAAAGATGGGTGTGGCTTTGTTCTGCTACTAATTCCCCATTAATATATAGTTTTTGATCAGACCCTGAATTTGTATACGCTAAATCAATCCATTCACCTCCTGTCATCTTACCAGCGGCTTGCTCTCCAGAATCTTTCCAAGTACTACCATCACCAGTAACAATTTGGATATTTCCATTGGCAAAATACCGAACCGCAAAACCACTATCAGGCCCAGATTGTTCGGCAGAAAACAAGTTATTCGAGTACCCTTTTTGATTTAGGTCAACTACATACACTTGTGTTTCGATAGTGAATGCTCCATCCAATACTGTTTTTATATTATCTGAAACCTTAATATAGGTATCATTTTCTTGTTGAATCCAAGGCATAGAAGTTGAAACGGTACTAGCCAAAAATTTCTCAATAGCCGCGTTCAATTTATAAGCCGCATCATTAATATTTTCTTGGGATTTAGAGTTGTTAATTCTCCAATTAACCCAAGTTATAACACTTTCCAATTCAGCTTTAGATCCAGGTTTGTAATCTCCCGCGTTAATCCCTTCCGTACTATCGGATATAAGGGTTTCTGCCTTGGAAATTACGCCTTCCAATTCTGTAAGGCTGAAACTTCCTGTTGGATCATCATCGTCGTTATCGCATGAAACAACTAAAAAAAGAGCCATGACCATTGACAATAAGCCCAATACTATTTTGCTTATACTATAATTTAATTTCATAATAATTTTTTAATGGTTAAAAGTTGCTATTCATTAAACCGCCAGACTTAGTTTTTGTATCCGCGGTATCCCACCAAAGTCGAATATCCATCCTGTCTGAATCAATGGTATTTTGCATACTAGGCATACTTGCACTATTCAAACTATGTTGATTATCTGGATATCTTATTCGTTTAACCCATGTTTCAGGGGCAACACTTGCACTACCACTGACACCGTCCAATGGCAATGAAATATCAGGATAATCCGTTCTTCTAAAATCTGCCCATGCTTCAGAACTATTAGGGAAATTGGCAATATACTTTTGCGTAATCAATTG
This sequence comes from Maribacter polysiphoniae, assembly GCF_003148665.1. Lineage (GTDB taxonomy): Bacteria > Bacteroidota > Bacteroidia > Flavobacteriales > Flavobacteriaceae > Maribacter_A > Maribacter_A polysiphoniae. The sequence goes on from NZ_QGGQ01000002.1 coordinate 367,475, forward strand.
TTTTAATTGACCTTCTTTAGACCCTGTTAAACTTGGCAACCCATTAATATAATCACTGGCGGCCGTGGCATCAACACCTACATAATCCATAGATGCCTGAACACCTTCGACAACCAACGCATTGGCATCACCGGAGGTCCAACCCCTTAGGGCTGCTTCTGCTTTTAAAAACACGGTTTCCGAATAAAACATATAAGGCATGTACATCAAAACATCTGCACCATTACCAACAAAACCAACATAGCCTCCATCCAAATTAATAGTTGCATAAGCTTTTGCATTTGCGGGTAATGTATTATAACCATTTTCGATACCCGTAATAACACTCTCGTCCGCTAGTGTATCATCGTCTTCTTTATAGGTAAACCATTTCCAAGCTCTAGGGTCCTCACCTACACTTGATTGGCTATATAGATAATCTGTAAAGGTTTTTGATGCCCGTGTATTATCCCAAGCCCAGGCCATTTGATGGTGATAATCATACCATCCTGAAGACCATAATGGAATATGGGCCCCATCGGCATTACTCAACATTACACCATCAGCTATTGCCGCCTCGGCCTCCGTTTTTGCTTTGTCCGAATCAACATTAGACATTCTCATTGCCAATCTTAATCGCATAGAATTACCAAAGCGCTTCCATTTTTCCAAATCACCTGCGAAAATGATATCATAATTCGAGGGAAATGCATATTGGGTAGCATCATCAGAATCGATACTATTCACGGCTGTTGTCAACCTACTTATCAGATCATAATAAATTTCCTGTTGGGAATTATAAGGAACAGTTTCTCCAGTCCCGGCTCCAAAATAGGGTATATCACCATAGGTGTCGGTCATCCTTTGCCATTCAGCGCACATCCAAATTTCCATTTGAGCCAAGGCATTTTTATATGCGGGATCTTCTCCATAAAAACCTAATTGGGCATTATAATCAGCCAAAGGCCCAGTATAAAACTCATTCCATTGGTTTCCAATCCACCCATCGACATATTCGTATCTAGGAGATTCAAAACCTGACACTATATTAGCCCAATACTGGGAATAAAAATCCGGGTACAAACTAATATTTCTTTGATAATTCCGAGTTGGATTTTGCAACATTTGATTAAACACAAAAGATGGATCGACCTTAGTAATTACATTGCTAGGTGTATTTATCTCATCAAAATCCTCAGTACAACCAACCGCAAAAGTCAATAGTACAATTCCTAAAAATATTATTCTTTTTTTCATGTCTTTAACTATTAAAATTTAAGGTTTACCGAACATCCTACTGATCTTGTTACGGGAACAGGAGAAAAATCAAAAGCTCTAGCACCATATGATGTACTATAAGAACTAGCATCTGGAACCGTACCTGGTGTATCTTTGTACAGATAGAATAAGTCGCGACCAATAAGTGATATTCTAGCCTCTCTAATAAAGTTAGATCCTTTATTTCCCAAAAGGGACAATGGTATATTATAACCGATGGAAATCTCATTCAATTTCATATATGAAGCATCATAAATGAATTCTTCTGTTATTCCTGAAACCCTACTCCAATAATCTTGGGCAGAAACAATTTGTGTAGGCGAAGTCCCATCTGCTTTTATACCTTCTGGGAAAAAAGCCATTCTATTGTTCTGTGCCGTCCTTGAAGCATTACCGGAACCAGTAGCACCAGCTTCTGTCAAGGAATAAATCTCACCTCCTTCTTGCATTCCAAATAATGCACTTAAGAAAAAGTCCTTATAACTGACATTAAGTCCAATAGAACCCGTAAAGTCAGGTTGAATATTACCCAGAACCTGTCTTTCTCCTGCTCTTACCGGCAAACCATCGTCATCGATAATAATCTGACCGTCTTCACTTCGCTCATAGGCATAACCGAAAATATCACCCATCTTCTCACCTTCTGTACCTCTAACCTGAACACCTCCATTATCCTCAATGAAAGTATAAAATTCATCATCATCAACCGAGGTAACCAATTCCTCTACAATACCCTTGTTCTTGGCATAATTCAATGTAATATCTAACCTAAAGTCATCCTTTCTAATAGGGGTAATGGTAGTCATAAGTTCTATCCCCCTATTTGTTATCAATCCAAGATTATCATATCTACCCTTATAACCTGTACTTTGGTCAAGATCCACTATTACAATCTGGTTTTTAGTGTCTTCAGAATAATATGTGAAATCAATTCCTAAAATCCCCTTGAACAATTTAAGTTCTGCCCCAACTTCTGAAGAAGTCGAGATTTCAGGTTTTAAATCACTGTTGACCAACAAATCAGGCTCACTGGTTGTTGTTAAGTTAAAATTGCCAGAACCTAGCGTGTACACCTGCGAAGTATTATAAGGATCGGTATCCTTACCTACTTGAGCCCAAGAACCCCTGACCTTGAAATAGGTAACCCAATCAGGCATTTCAACCATTTCCGAAACCAAAGCACTTAGGTTTACAGATGGATAAAAATAAGAGTTATTGTCTTCTGGCAAAGTAGAAGACCAGTCATTCCTAGCTGTCGCATTCAAGAATAAATAATTTTTATACGATAAATCCACAAAACCATAGACTGATTGAATTTCCCTTTCTGTAAACTCCTCAGTGGTTTTGATCGTACCAGAATCTTCAGCCCCGGATAGGAAATATGTCTCTTCTGATATCAACTTTCCTGATTCAGCTGATAATTTATCCGTATCACGGTACATCTTGTTTGCCCCTGCACTGACACCGAGATTGAAATCTTCGTTTAAATCCTTGTTATAACTCAACAATAATTCCATATTTTCTTCGGAGAAGAATTTCTCGGCCGTAATATAATTAGGTCTCAAATCGCTTACATTATCCCCGTAGCGATAACCGTTTTCGGTCTCATACCTGTAATTATCCAACCCATATCTCAATCGTAATTTAAGATTCTCGTTAAAATCTATATTTGCGGTAAAATTTCCGAAGAATCGATTACGCTCATCATTATTAACCGTTTGTTCACGCAAAAAATAAGGGTTTCGATAACTTGCATTTGCCGTGGTATATAAGGTCTCAACATGTTCACCACCAACAATTTCATACCCAGGACGCAAATCTTGCAGCCTTATATTCATAGGCATCGAATTAAAATAAGAAACAACACTATAAAAGCCTATTTCCGGACGTTGTTGCCCTTTTGTATTTATATATGAAACCTTAGCATCTACATTAAGCCATGGGTTAACACTATATGTAGCATTTAAATCGAAATTTGTTTTGTTTATCTCATGGTTAGCATAAATACCTTCAGTCCAATCTTTAGAAATAGTGGCCCTATAAGACCCTTTCTCCCCTCCATTGGAAAGGGAAACAGAGTGCCTACTGGTAACTCCCGTTCTTGTAAAATCCTTAAGCCTGTCTTTCGCCGCTAAGTAAGGTAGCATTTCACCTGTCCATGACTCTCTTAAACCACCATCAAATTGAGGACCCCAGCTTGAAGTTCCGAATTTATCATAAACCCCTTCTGAACCCTGTCCGAATTCTTCTTGTAAATCCAAGAAATATGCTGCACTTGAAGCAACTACACTACCGGTATAGGAAATACCTAGACCTTGGGATTCACTACCTTTTTTTGTGGTTATAACAATAACACCATTGGCACCACGAGACCCGTATAAAGCTGCAGCACTACCACCTTTTAATACTGACATGGACTGAATATCCTCCGGGTTGATATCCAAAAGGCCTCCTCCGTTGGAAACACCTCCCCAAATATCACCGTCACTGGTATCACCTGATGAAAAAGGAACCCCATCAACAACCCATAAAACATCATTGTTGTCTGCTAAGGAACTATTTCCCCTTAATTCAATTCTCGAATTACCACCGATACCACCTGTCGTAGTAATATTCACCCCAGCGACTTTTCCCTGCAAGGCCGTTGTAACGTTTCCATCACCTGAAGTTGTTATATCCTCACTTGACACCTCTTGGACAGAATAACCTAAAGCCTTTTTCTCTCTTTTAATACCCAAAGCCGTTACAACAACTTCCCCAAGCTGTTCAACATCTTCTTCCAGAACAATATTGATAGAGGATTGCCCCCCTATCGCTATTTCCTTGCTTAAAAAACCAAGGGAGGAAAAGACCAACATCCCTGAACTATTTGTAACAGTAATGGTATAATTACCATCAAAATCCGTTGAGGTACCATTGGTAGTACCTTTTTCGATAATATTGACACTCGGAACAGGTGTGCCATAATTATCAGTTACCGTACCGGAAATAGTTTGCGCAACAACTCCTTGTATTAAGAGCAAAGCAACAAACAACAATACATACTTAAATTTTTGATTCATGTTAGTTTAGTTTTGTTAATTAATCGTTTTGAATCTTTCAAATATTAACAATATCATAATTTTACTAAAATATTGTTAATGTACTAAAGTTGATATTTCACCCCTGACTTTGAAATGTTTTCGACCAATAACAAACTTGAAAAGCTAAAGAACAATTCTATAAAAAAGTTTAAATCCAAAAACTTAGGGGATTAGTAGGAATCAGCCAATAATTAAGAAAGGCTCTCCGAAAATCATCCTACAGAAAAGTATGATTTACCTCTCTTTATCAGTAAAGACCTTTGGCTCCAATAATCTTATTTTTTCTCATTTAGAAAGTTCTATGAATGTTCGCAATACTGATTTTCATATGCGACACTTTTCTTAAAACTACCTCAAATATTCATGTTATTGTGAAAAGAGTCAGGCATTGAATCAATGCCAATAATATCAATAGTATATTTGACCTATAGGGACATAGACCTAAGCTATATTCTTTCTTTGACGCCTTACAGATAGTTTTCAAAAGACTATTCGATTCTTTAATACCTTACTCCAATTCCCAATACATAATTCAATCTTTTCATAATCATGTATTTTATTTGTGAAACCTGCTTGCAAAACAAGACAGATGTATTAGAACAAAAATTTTCATCACACCATAAAAAGAACCTCCAGCCCTCCAAAAAAAAATAGATTCAAGCTATTTTTTAAACAACTCGTATGAAAGCTATTTCACCTGGTATCCCAATCTTTCCGGGGCCTGTTCGGCATCAAAATCCGATTTTTTGAAAGTGTGGGCCTCCGTATTGAACACATGGTCCTCAAAAACAAAATCCCCCTGTGAAAAACCGATATAGAAATACTTCATGGTTTCGGCAAAGAAATACGTGGCCAAATAGTCCTTGGGCTCCTTGGTCCTAACATCATTGATCGAGTGAAAGGCAACCTCCCCTTTACAGTGCTTTTTTATATCCCTCCAATATTTTTGAAGCATATCCATGTATTCATCCTTTCCTGTTATTTCATGTAAATAGTAGGCAGATTCTATGATTTCCGGATTGATCTCAAAATTGGCATATTCAACGGTATCCTTTCCATAATGATATCTGGTCGGTAACATTTCGTATTTGTCCCAAAGCCAGTCCCACGTTGCCTCGGATTTTTCCGCAGCCTCCACATCACCGGATACCGCCTGTATTGCCGGCCAGAAGGCATCGTAAAGGGAAACGGACCTCTTTAGGTTTTCACCGGTATGCATATCCACAATCGTGTAAAAGGTTCTTCCTTTATATTCATCCAAAAGATAGGTGTTGATCTTATCCAGGCTATAGTCCCAAATTTCCTTGATCTCGGGATCTGGGAATATCATATAACTTTTGTACATATACTCATAATAGGCATCTACCCCAGCTTGCAAATGGTGCCATTGGGTACCTTCCCATTCCCCGGTAACCACATTGATATTTTCCCCAGGCAATCCTATTTCCGACTTTCGTTCAAAAACGGCTTTTGTGGCCCCCTTTGCTGCTTGGTAATATTTTGGGTCTTTGGTGTAATAACTTAAAATTCCGAACTCAAACAAATAGGTCGCAGCCTGTGCCACATTGACGACATCGCCCTTACCCTCGCCGTGGTTACCCCCGGTTTTACCCGTCCTAAGATTTACGGAATGAAAAGGAATACCTGTGGGGGAATCAAAAGCCGGTAATATCCGATCCCCAAAATCCCTTGCCTTTTCAAGAATCGCCTCATTCCGGGTATAATGATACATCGATAGGAGGCCTCCCAAAATCCTGATATTTACCTCAAAGACCTGAACATACTGATCTTTATCAAAATCCATGGCCAGGGCATAGTCCTCAATTTCCTTGGCCTCTTTATCCAAGCCCATTACTTTTAAAGTACTATAGGCATCTATTGGCGAAATACCCAAGGAATGTTCATACCAATCAAAGGACTTTTTAGAAAGTGGCAGCAATACATCATGACCCCATGCGTAGGTTCTATAATCATTCCACGAACGCAAGGTCTCGGCCTTGATCTCAGCTTGTAATGCCGTTATTGCCGAATCCTTTTCTTTCCCAGGAGTCCCAACTTTTGATGAGTTGACCTCTGATTTACATGAAACAAATGATAGGACCACAAGGGCCTTCAATACTATATTTTTCATTCTTATTCTTTTAATCGATTTGGATTTTTGAAGCATTTACTAATTTTTTGTGGGATATAAAATATTCTTTATGGGGTTTCCCATTGATAAGGATTTCACCGATAGGCTCCTTATTTTCGACCGTATTGGACAATATCACAAGCTTTCTCCCCTTATAGTATTCATCATCCAAATGAATCGTTATTTTATCAAATTTAGGCTTGACCAAAGCATACATGGGTGCCGCGGGGTTCACAGGATATATTCCCATCATGGAAAAAACGGCCCAGGCCGACATGGTACCGGTATCGTCATTTCCAGGAATACCATCCGGACTGTTCTTAAAATGTTCGTCCAATAGATCCGATACCAATTTTTGGGCCCTATATTCTTTCCCCTTCACATAATTGAAAAGATAGGGATAGGCAATATCCGGTTCATTGGCCATATCAAACTGGCCCTTGTCGAATACATCCTGTAATCGTTGTGCAAAAGGTTTTGGTCCTCCCATTAATTTCATCAACCCTTTAATATCATGGGGAACCATAAAGGTATACTGCCATGCATTGCCCTCGATAAAACCAAGGTTCTTTTCAAAATTGGCCCCCGACTCGGGATTATAGGGAGTTAACCAACTACCATCATCATTTCGGGGCCTAAGGAGGTTGAATTCCTTATCGAACAATTTCCGATACGAAATGGCCCTTTTACCAAAACGCTTATAATCGCTTTGTTCCCCCATTTCCTTTGCCAATTGGGCTATGGCATAATCGGCAATATTATACTCTTGGGTGGTGGACACCGATCCACTATTGGTGGTTTTTGTGGTGAGATATCCCTTCGTAATATAATCTTGAAGTCCGGGCCGTAACGGATTGTCCTTTAATTGCCCAGCGCTTTTCAGCATGGCCTTATAGGCCTTTTCCACATCAAAATCACGGATTCCCTTTAAATACGTATCCGCAATAATAATTCCCGCTGGGTCACCGACCATGGTTGTCGTTTCGGTGGCATTTAATTCCCATTTGGGAAGCCAACCACTTTCATCATAGATCTGAAGCATACTCTTCACCATATCCGATTGCTGTTTGGGATATACCAAACTCATCAATTGGTGTAAATTGCGATAGGTATCCCAAAGGGAAAATACCGTATACCGGGTACCTTTCGTTTTTAAGGTCTCCCGGGTTTTCATTTTGGGGTAGTCCCCATTGACATCGTTCAAGGTATTCGGATGTATCAAGGTATGGTACAAAGCGGTGTAAAATACAGTCTTATCCTCTTCGCTCCCTCCTTCAACCTCGATCTTGGACAGGTATTGGTTCCATTCCTTTCGCGCATCAAGCAATATTCCATCAAAAGTCCTATCCAACGTTTCCTTTTCCAAATTCTCCCTGGCATTATCCAAACTAACGTATGAAATGCCGATTTTCATTTCCACTTGTGTCGGACTATCAAAATTGTAACGCATGTAGGCGCCAATGCTATCACCGACCACTTCCTTGGTAAAACCTTTCATCAGTCGGGTTTTACCATTATATCCCATCCATTCAGATTCGACTCCCTTATATGTTGTGGGCTTTTTCCAAACCCCAAATTCATCCGCAGCTTTGGAGAATCGCGCTACGAAATATACAGGGTAGGCTTCTTCCGGCTTATAATAGCAAAAGGAACCTACGGAACGTACTCCCTCGATTTCCGTGGCAGATACCACTTTAACATTGGCACCTTCCTCATTGGTCAGCCCCAATCCCAAATTGAGTAGAATATTCGACTCCCCAGCAGGAAATGAATACTTACTGACCCCTACCCTCGTGGTTGCCGTGGCCTCCACCTTAATATTATATTTGTCCAAAACATTGGAATAATAGCCTACCTGGCTAATCTCATTGGAATAGGTACTACCATACTCCAGGTGGTCGGTAATGATCTTACCCGTAGTCGGCATCGTCAAAATGACCCCTAATTCCGGGCAGCCCACCCCACTCAGATTCACATGGCTAAAACCCGTTAAAAAGGTGTTCTCGTGTACATAAGGGGTAGATAGCCATCGACTGTCTTTCTCCAAGGGAAGATTTTGAGGCCCTGCCACATTGAAGGGAGATACATTTGCCATACCACGGACTGCAATTGGCCCTGGATTGGTGGTTCCGAAATTGGAGGTGCCGATAAAAGGGTTCACATAGTCGACAGGGGACTTTTGGGCCCACGAAATACTAAAAATCAACAAAAATACTACTGTTAGTTTATACTGCATGTTACCTGATTTTTAACCTCTTAAACCCTAAATGAATATATGTTAAGTTACTCTGTGTATGTGATATATGCTGAAACAAGCCAATGATTGAATTGGTCCTTTTTATTGGCGGTCCCAGGTATTTTAACCTGTAATCCGTGCAATCCCTTTTTAAGTTCCCCCAAGGGAATCCTATAGGGCATTACACTAGAACCGGGGCACCAATTTGACCTTGATAGGTCAGAAGAAGCCAAACGTTCTTCAATTTCCTTGAATTCCCGTTCAAAATTTTCATTGTAGGCATAAGCGGAATCTTTCTTCGTCCATACCCCGGAAGAAGGGTTAAACCTTCTGAATGAAGCACAATCATCCCGCCAGGGGATCTTGCTTAACACCAATTTTGAATCCAAAAACACTTCGTTTTTTAATTTAATGAATTCATCGCCTCCACTATGACCTCCATGCCCTGTTGTTGTATAATACAAATCCACATTCCTCAATTCCTGTTTTGTCCTAAAATCCAAATCAAGGGTCGTGGCAGCAAAGAAATCCGGTATTTTTTGACCCTCAACATAGTACACCGTATTCAGTAAGGGCATAACTTTCAATTTAGGTCTTGGCCTTCCTGAATATTTTAATGATACATCCACGGAATACCCTTCGGGGGTCCAGGTATCTATCCATATTCCAATATAGAACTCCCCGGTTACCACAGATTCCAGTTCGGAGATATCCTTCTCCCAAACTACTTCGTTTTCCCATTTGGGGATATAGACCGGTCTGTTATATTCGATTTTGGGATACTTTTTTTCATCACTATAATGTCCTACCCCAAACGGGGACATAAAACGCATTAATTCCAATGCGGGCACATAATCATCGGTTTTCAAAATCCCTCCATACCCCTTATCCACAATCGAATTTTCAGGAAACTTTTCCTTACCTAAGGATACATCGACAACATCTATGAGTTCTGGATTGGTAACTACAAAACAGGAGCCGGATTTATCCCACTTATCCCCATTGGACCTGAGCTTGACCTCAACCGAAACATCAGTTCCCTTCTTATAAACAGGGACTTTTATTTTTCTATAAATTACGCGTCCATTTTGCAATCTTTTCACCGTAGTGGTATCCCCTGTTTCACCCCCAAAATTTACAGGCTGATTCTTAAAAACCCCAACACTGAATTCTTTAGGTTCCTGAAAAGGCGAATTATACTTTATAGGGTCAGTCCCTAACCTACCACTATGTTGTCTTTCAACAAACCTTACACCATCAAGGTGTTCAGGGGTATTTAGACTAGCATAATCAACCGAGGGGTTTTGGGCCATGACCGATGCACAAAGGAACCCAAAGATCAATACAAACAATATAAGTAGTACTCTGTTCTTCATAAAGTTATACCTTACAATTTCTTAATAACCAAAGTCCATAAAACCCGTATTCTATTTTGAATTACTCAAGGAATAAGGCAATGCTTCCTCTGAAATGGCCCAATTCCTATTGGGGGCACTTCCCATTTCAAAAGAGAGTGTACCTCCCTTTTGAACGGTCTCGGTTCCAATCCAAGTGGTATTGAATTCGGATCCATTCAACGAGGCACTTTGGATATAGGGTCTTCCCTTTCCGTTTGCATCTGCATTGATCGTAAAGGTGTTCCCATTCTGTAAATGCAATTTAACCTCATTGAACAATGGACTTCCAATAACATATTGATTGGTTGCCGGTGCCACAGGATAAAAGCCCATAGCACTGAATACATACCAAGCCGAGGTCTGTCCGTTATCCTCATCACCACAATACCCATCAGGGGCAGGGGTATATAATTTGGTTAATACCTCCCGAACTTTTTCCTGGGTCTTCCAAGGTTGTTTGGCATAATCATATAAATAGATCATGTGTTGTATGGGTTGGTTACCATGGGCATAGTTCCCCATGTTCATGATCTGCATTTCCCGTATTTCATGAATGGTAAACCCGTAATAGGAATCGTCAAAATGGGGTGGCATTTCGAAAACACTGTCCAACATTCCCACAAATTCATCATCGCCCCCCATTAAATCGATAAGACCTTGCACATCATGAAAAACCGACCACGTATAGTGCAGGCTATTGCCCTCGGTAAAAGCATCACCCCATTTTAAGGGATTGAAAGGGGTCTGAAACTGCCCATCCTTATTCTTGCCCCGCATCAATTTTGTCGATGGGTCGAATAGGTTTTTATAATTCAATGACTTATCGTAATACACTTGGGCCAGACTATCCTTACCCATCGATTGTGCCATTTGGGCAATCGTAAAATCGGCATAGGCATATTCTAGGGTACGTGCCGCATTTTCATTAATACCCACATCATAGGGCACATAACCTAGTTCATTATAATAATCGAGTCCTGCACGACCTACACTGTTGACCGGCCTACCCTCACTTTGGGTGGCATTTTTCAGTACGGCCTGCAATAGGGTTTCAGTATCAATACCTTTTACCCCGTTCAAATAGGCATCGGCGATAATAGGAGCGGAATTGGATCCGATCATACAATCGCGATGGCCTGGACTGGCCCATTCGGGCAACCATCCTGATTCTTTATACGTATTGGCCAAGCCGTCCATAATCTGCGCATTAATATCGGGATACATCATATTGAAAAATGGAAATACCGCCCTAAACGTATCCCAAAATCCGTTATCGGTGAACATATAACCATCTTCTACCTTACCGTTATACGGACTATAGTGTACCACTTTATTATTCGCATCGAATTCATAGAATTTTCTGGGGAACAGTAGTACCCTGTACAAACAGGAATAGAAGGTTTTCAACTCATCGGTATTTGAGGAAGTGACCTCGATCCTACCCAGTTCCTTTTCCCAGGCCGCAGTGGCCTTTTCCCTGGTCGCCTCAAAAGTATCCGTTCCGATTTCACGATTTAAGTTGAGTTGCGCCTGTTCAGGACTAATGAAGGAAGATGCCACTTTTACATGTACGGCCTGTCCTTTCTTGGTCTTGAATCCGATAATGGCACCTACGTGATCCCCTTCGGCATCCAACGAATCTTCATTTAATTTCCAATCATCGTTCCAAGTATGGCCCACTTCGAAATCGGTATCGAATTCAGCCACAAAATAATTATGGAAATTCTCAGGAACACCACCACTGTTATTTCTACAATACCCGATGATCTTTCTTTCCTTCGGCAATATTTTCACCATAGAACCCTTATTGAAGGCATCCAACATTATAAAGGACTTTTCATTTTCAGGAAAAGTAAACTTAAAATGAGCGGCCCGTTCTGTTGGCGTCACCTCAGCGACGACATCATAATCGGCCAAATACACACTGTAATAATCGGGTCGTACGGTTTCCGCCTTGTGTGAGAAATAAGATTCACGCTCGTCTTCCTTGTATTTTAAATCGCCCGTTACCGCCATTAGGGAAAATGCCGCATAATCATTGATCCATGGACTGGGCTGGTGGGTTTGTTTTATACCCCTGATTTTTTTGTCATGGTACTTGTAGGTCCACCCATCCCCCATCTTTGAGGTCATGGGGGTCCAAAAATTCATGCCCCAGGGGGTGGCAATGGCCGGATAGGTATTTCCGTTTGAAAGACTAAAATCCGAATCGGTCCCCATGAGCGGATTAACATAGCCCAATACCTCCGCCGTGCCGCTTTTTTCGTTTGCAGCTTCACTAGAAGCCCTTTCTTCACATGCAGCAAAAAGAAAAAGTGCTGCCATGCCCACAATACTTGTTTTCAGTTGTTTTCCGATTTCCATAATTATCTGTATATTTTATTTACTTCCGGAGAATTCAATTTTTTTCCATCTGCTTTTTTTGGATCGTCGGTCATCACATAGACCAATTCCCCACCGGCAGTAACCTCTTTGTGTGTTATAAAATTCCTATCCAGCGTAACCCCATTTAAAGTTACGTATTCCACGAATTTATTCGCTTTCGAATAATTCTTTTGTATGACCCTTAGGGTCTTCCCTTTCCCTACGGATACCTCAGCCTCCTTAAACAGGGGAATCCCCAAATCATAGACACCCTGTGCGGGATTCACGGGATAAAAGCCCAGTGCCCCGAAAATATACCAGGATGACATTTGCCCGCAATCCTCATTACCACAATGGCCATTGGGAGCGTTGGCGTATTGTTCTTCCAGGATTTGCCGCACCAAGGATTGGGTCTTCGATGGCTGATCCAAATAGTTGTATAAATAGGCTACATGGTGGCTTGGTTCATTACCATGGGCATACTGCCCTATCATCCCTGTACTGAAAATCGGTAATTTGTCCCCCGGCTGTGGCGCATAGGTGAACATGGAATCCAACTTTTGATTAAAACGTTCCTGACCTCCTGTTTTCGCAATGAGTCCTTCAATATCCTGGGGTACGAACCAGTAATACTGCCAGGCATTGCTCTCACAGAAATAGGGAGAGTATTCCTTAGGGACAAACGGGGTTATAAATTTACCCGATCCACTTTTTGGTTGCAGCCATGATGTTTTTTCGTTGTAGAGGTTCTTCCAGTTTTCAGACCTGCTCAAAAATTCCTTATAATCCTTTTCATAACCCAAATCCTTGGCGAACATGGCAATGCACCAATCGTCATAGGCATACTCCATCGTCTTGGAAACCGACCAGTTTTCATGGGCATCATCTACGGGGATAAATCCTTTTTCCCTATAAACATCGATTTGTCTCCCATTGACCATCGCACTTTCCTTACATGCCTTATATGCCAACTCCTTATCAAACGCAAATCCTTTAAAATAGGCATCGACAATAACAGGTACCGCATGGTAACCGATCATCATATTGGTCTCATTGCCTTGCATGGACCATACAGGCAAAATTCCGGTCTCTTTATAATGCGCCAACATAGACTGTACCATATCGGGCACTTTTTCTTGCTGGATAATGGTGAATAATGGATGTGCCGCCCTAAAGGTATCCCAGAGGGAAAAGGTATCGTAACGATCAAAACCTTTCGCTACACCAATTGTATCATTGGCCCCTTTATATTTACCATCCAGGTCGCTCAACAAAGTAGGTGCCAACATGGATTGATACATCATGGTATAGAATATCCTCTTTTTGTCCGTATCGCTGCTTTTTACCCGTATTTTCGACAATTCCTTTTCCCATACTTTCCGGGCCTTTTCCTTATATCGTTCAAATCCAAACCCTTGGGTTTCTTCGGCTACCGCCGCATCCGCCCCTTCAAAACCCGCTGTTGAAAGTCCCGTTTTCATAATCAAGCACTCTCCTTTCAACATCGCATAATTCAGCTCTATTTTAGTATTGATACCTCGAACGGGGGCATCAACCACTTGGCCATCATTATACACCACATAGCTTTTAAACGGTCTGGAAAAATGCATTGAAAAATAGAGTCGTTGGTCTTTGGCCCAGCCCGTAGACATTCTATACCCCCTTATAAAGGTATCATTGACCACCTCCAAATAGGTGTCGGTCGGCTTATCCCAATTTAAGGCATAACCCAAGTCGATATGGATTTTTGTACTATCATCCTGGGGAAAGGTATAACGATGAATACCTACCCGCCTGGTTGCGGTCATTTCCGCTTTAATATCTAAATCCAACAAATCGACCGAATAATACCCTGGAGATGCCTTTTCCTTATCATGACTGAAGGTTGAATAGGGCCTATAACTATTCTCCTTGATTCTTTTATTTGACTTGCTGTTTGAGGGCATGACCAGGATATCATAAAGATCTCCGGCCCCTGTTCCTGTCAAATGGGTATGCGAAAAACCACTGATTATGGTATCTGGATAGTAATAACCCGCAATCCTGTCCCAACCCGGGGTTCCGATATCCGGACTCAACTGCACCATACCATAGGGCATGGTCGCACCGGGATACGTATTTCCAGGTCCGTCAGTGCCTATAAACGGATTCACATATTGTGTGAGGTTTTCACCGTTCGTAGGTTCTTCCACCCCCTCTTTACAGGAAGAAAAAGCCAAAAGGAATATTGCAATGAAAAAATAGCGATTCATATGTACCGAAAAAAGGACCTTACTTCTACGCATAGACTCAATCAATACTTAAAAATTTACCATCATCCTTGATCATCAAGGTCTTATTTGTGAATGGACTCTTTGTCCAAAGGACGAATCCATCTTTTTGATACTCCACAATCGGGGTTATCTTTTTCCCCAAGATTTTTTTAGATGCCGCAAAGACCTGACCATTCGCTTTCTTCCCAACAACCGCTTGTTTGTCCACATCAATCATATCCCTGTACAATTCATAGAGGTACCATTTTATATGTTCATCCTCGGGTATCGTAAAAGTATCCGTGGCACCTACCTCCTTATCGGAAAAATACACATAGCCCCATTTTTCAGGCTCATGCATATTTATGACCCACTGTGGGGACCATACCCAATTGTATTCTGGTAAATAGTTCCCCTTTGTATCCTTCTTTCTTGCATATCGCCCATCATTTAGATCAAATTCCCAATTGACCCTCGAAAAACCGAAACGCCAAAATTCATTGACAGGAATATCATTATGGGAATTGGCCTCTTTTAAAACCTCCCATGGAATGGCAATCTCAACACTCCACCCCTTATCGATATCGTTGGGATTGTTCAAGGTACCATCTACATGTACCGCTGTCATTATACCTTGAATATCCCAACTATCAAGTACCTTTCCTTGGTTTCGGTAAGGTTTTGTCAAAAACAAATCCCACACCGTATTCAAGGCATTCATCTCAAATTCCATATAATTATGGGTATCCCCATCGGGATCGATGAAAATCTCGAAATCGTTGTTATAGAAAATGACCGTATCCCTTTGTTTCAATGTCCCCCAAACGTTGGGCTCTTCCAATTTCGCGAAGAAATACAGGTACTTTTCATCCCATACCATTTTCATCTGCGTCTTGTAGGCAGGCTCTTTCTTTCCCTCGATATCAATAAAGGTATCGCTCCAATCGGCTTTTTTCCATGAATCCTCCTGGTCCATACCATCAACCTGGATTCCATCGATGGCCTTAAAGGACACATACTTGCGTGGAGCCTCTTGGGCAACCAACCAAACAGACCCCATATACAATATAAAAAGTATAAGGCTAATGACTTTCTTCGTATCCAGATACCGATTCATAACTTACGATGTTTTATAGACTATTCTTCTTCGTGAATTCAAGGATTTCCGAAATACGACCAAAGGCCATTGCCGTTACCGTATCCGCTGCCCCGTAATAGAGGGCTACTTTATCTTCCTCGATGGAATGTAGGGCCGCACAGGGGAATACCACATTAGGTACATCGCCAACCTGCTCATACAATTCAGTGGGTGCCAAGAGGTAAGGTTGTGTCCTGTATTTTACCTTATCCGGTTCGTTTTTATCCAAGATTGCGGAACCTACCGAATAACGGAATCCATTACAGGTATTGATTACCCCATGGTAGAAAATAAGCCACCCTTCGTCGGTTAGGATAGGAACAGTGCCCGCACCTATCTTACAACTCTGCCAGGCACTATCCTGAAAAGGTGTTACTTTCATAACACATCTATGCTCACCCCAATATTTCATATCCGGACTGAAACTCACATAAATATCACCGAAAGGTGTGTGCCCATTATCACTGGGACGGCTTAACATGGCGTACCGACCATTGATTTTTTCAGGAAACAACACCCCGTTTCTATTGAAGGGCAAAAAGGCATTCTCACATTGGAAGAATTCCTTGAAATCAAAAGTATAAGCAATACCGATCGTAGGTCCGTGATACCCATTGCACCATGTGATCCAATATCGGTCTTCAATAAATACCACCCTAGGATCGTATTTGTAGTCCGATTCGATCATGGATGTATTACCGGCCTGCATCCGAATGGGTTCATGGTTGATTTCCCAATGGATGCCATCTTTACTGAAACCAGCAAAAATATTCATTTGTACCGCTTTGTTATCACATCTAAAAACCCCTGCAAAGCCATCTTCAAAAGGCACAACGGCACTGTTGAAAATACTATTGGATGAGGGAATATCGTTCCTGTTTATAATGGGATTCTCACTATATCTCCAAAGAACGTCATTACTATTATCGGGTCTATCTTGCCAAGGAATCTTCATGCTATCTCTTTCTTTAATTTAAGTTATACGAATTAATTTGGGATTTTTCTGATTTTGTCCAACCAAGTGTATTTCAGGATGACGGAGGTCACTATAAAAATACCCAATGCCGCCCAGGTTTTTGGATAATCCCTGACCATAAAGTATATGGGCAGAACAATCATACTTGATTGCCAAATGATACCCACGGCACAATTACCCATATCCTTCCAAAATTCATTGTTCTTACTTATCGTTCTACCTTCTTCGTTCAAGGCTTTTACAACAGGCTTCCAAAAGCCCCAAGGGTGCACGTTCATATAGAATTTCCCCAAGGTCTCCATGCCTGTTGCCGGAGTGAGGAACGTACCTAGGAATGACCCCAATAAAGATACTGCAAAAATGACGGGAAAGACATAGATAGCAGGTATCTGGGCCAAATCATGCAACCATGTACCCACTTCCAGATTGGCCTTATTCTGATCCAGTATAAACTGCAAGGTCGCTATAAACAACCCAGAGGCCATACCCCAGAAATATCCCCATCCGTTAAACCGCCACCAAATCCATTTTAAAAAATTCGCGGCCACATACCCCCCATAAAGGGCGCTGGTTATCCAAAGGGTGAGTGAATTTATGGATTCCGCAAAGAAGCCCATAAAAACCCCTAGGGCTACCACGACGACCGAAGCGATATGACTTGCCCGGATATAATGTTTATCGGAGGCTACGGGTTTAAAATATTTTTTATAGATATCATTTACGATATAGGCCGGACCTGCATTGACAAAGGCCGAAAAGGTACTCATAAACGCCGCCAACAATCCAGCCAACAAGAGTCCCTTAATACCTACAGGGACATGGAAATTAATGACCTTCGGAAGCAATACTTCCAACTCTGCCCCCTTCAATCCGGCATCGGCGGCCATCCCAGGACCCAAAACCACTAAAGCAATGACGACGATACCTGCAATTAGCAAATACCTAGGGATATATAATACCAAAGCCGTAAAACCACTCATGTAAGCCGCTTCCTTTACGGTCCTTGTCGAAAGGATCCGTTGCATATCAAAACCGGGGGTAGGCCCAGCAATACTGGCAAAAAATCCTTTAAAAAGCGACATACCGATAAAGGCACCGAACATCTTATAGCCTTCGGAATCGATCAAATTGTTGAAGGCATTGTATTTACTACTCCAATGACTCCCCAGTTCCCAATCAAAAAAGACATTCTTCCATTCCTCTGAAATAATGGCGTTGATCTGTAGATCGGTAAATTCATAAAAGGCATACCCTGCCACGAGAATACCGGCTATGACCATGATAACATATTGCAATACCTCGGTAGCCACTACCGAGAACATCCCCCCTTTTACGGTGTACAAGGTCGTTAAACCGATAATGATCAAGGCATACGATTGCTCCGAGAGGAGCAAAACGGTTTCCCCGACCTGCCATGTGAAATCCCAAGGTAAAATTACGGTCATGAACTTCCCTACCCCTTCAAAAAAATAGGCAATGAACCCAACGGCCGCTATCACGGCAAAAATCGCAACAATACTGTGGGCGGCCCTACCTGCACGGTCATCGCCAAAACGGGTCAGCATCCATTCCGAACCGGTCATGATATTGGATCTTCGAATCCACACCGCTAGGAACATCATGATGAATATCTGGTTCCAAACGGGCCACAGCCACATGAACATAAAACTCTTTACCCCGTATAAAAAAAGGATTCCTACCATCCAGGCGGTGCCCGAAACATCGAACATACCCGAACCATTACTCAATCCCAAATAATACCATTTTATTCCGTTACCACCGAGGAAATATGATTTTAAACCCTTAGATGCCCTTTTCGACACCCAGATACCTACAGCTAGGGTAAGGGCGACATAAATAAGGATTATGGATATATCTATTATGTTCATTTGGAATTATTTAGTATCGTTTTGTACACCCCATTTTTTATTCGGTGTGGGTCCCATTTCAATTTCTAGTGTGCCCCCTGCTATGATATCCCCATGCATGATGTAGGTCTTATCCAATAGCTCACCATTCAATGTTACCGATTGCACATAAATATTTTCTTTGGAAGTATTCGGAGCCGAAATCACGAACGTTTTCCCGTTGGGTAATTTCAATGTCGTTTTCTCAAAGATCGGACTACCAATCTCATACTCCCCTGAGGCCGGATTCATAGGATAGATTCCCATCGCACTCATAATATACCATGCAGACATTTGTCCGCAATCCTCATTTCCACTCAACCCGTCAGGCTGTGTGCTATATTGTGTGTCCAATATTTTACGTGCCCAAAATTGGGTGCGCCACGGGGCACCTGCCTTATTGAGCATATAGGCAATATGGTGACTCGGTTCATTCCCATGGGCATATTGACCTATAAGTCCAGAAATATCGGGCGACACATTATGACCGCTCAAGTCGGAATCCTCAGTAAAAAGTTGCTCTACCATGAGGGTAAATGGTTCTTTACTTCCATGTAGTTCGATCAATCCGTCCACATCATGCAATACATACCAACTATGTTGCCAAGCATTGCCCTCGGTATAATCCGTATCCTCGATATGATTCGATGACTTTGGATCAAAAGGTTCATGGAAATGCTTTCCGTCTTTTGATTTACCCCGTAAGAATCCTGATTTGACATCGAAAAAATTCTGATAGGCCTTAGAACGCTTATCAAAATAGGCGTAATCCTCTTCGTTACCCAATTTCTTCGCAACCTGGGCCACACACCAATCATTGTAGGCATACTCAAGACTTATGGAAACGGATTGATCCATTACCTCAAAGGGAATATAACCGTATTTCTTATACGCCTTTAATCCCCTTTCATCACCCATCATGGTCTCTTTCATCGCGGTAAAGGCCTTTTGCACATCAAAAGCCGTATGACCTTTCATAATGGCTTCCGCAATAATGGAAACGGAATGGTATCCTGGCATGGTTCCGGTTTCATTACCGGATAATACCCATATCGGCAAAACCCCACTTTCATCATAATAGACCAACATCGATTTGACCATATCGTCCAAACGGTTAGGATCTATAATACTGAGTAACGGTGTTTCCGCTCTATAGATATCCCATAACGATAATGACGAATACATCTTAAAATCGGTTTTGGCAATGCTATCGTTCTGCATTCTGAACTCCCCGTTCAAGTCATTGAACATCGTGGGGGCCACTTGGGCATGGTAGAGTGCGGTATAAAAAATCGTCTTTAAGCTATCTATTGGGGTCTCCACTGAAATATTCGACAAGAGGCCGCTCCAATCCGCACGTGTTTTTTCCCGTACTTCACCAAAGCTTGGGCTACCCTGTAGTCTCAGGTTCTCCTTGGCATTTTCGATACTAACCGATGATACCGCTATTTTTACCTCAACACTGTCGGTATTTTCGTTAAAGAAAAACTGACCGCCCGCCTTAACCCCATTGACTTCGGTAGCCGCATCACCTATAGGGGCATCGCCCATTAGCTGTTGACCAATGATCGGGCTTGAGGTTTCTATGACAAAGAATACCTTTTGGTTCTTGGCCCATCCGGTACTGAAACGATGGCCAACGATACGTTGACCGCTTTCCAATTTCAATTGACTTTCCAAGGGCTTGTCCCAATTGACCGCATAACCCAAATCGATGACAAAGGAAGGCTTGTCCGCCGCATTGTAGGTATACTTATGGTAGGCCACATAATCATTGGCTGTTAGTTCCACATCAATATTGGGGTCTTTGAGGACCACCTTGTAATAACCTGGTGTGGCTTCTTCTTCATTATGCGAAAAACGTGACGTATACGGTAGTGAATCCCTTGACTTTCCAAAAAGGGCAAGGTCCTTTTCTTCATTTGTGGGCATTAAAAGCACATCGGCCAAATCCCCAATACCCGTACCACTCAAATGCAATTGGGCAAAACCGGAAATTATGGAATCGGAAATATGGTATCCTGAACACCAATCCCATCCTGTTGTGCCATTATCTGGACTAGGTTGCACACGGCCAAAAGGGGAAGTTGCCCCAGGGTAGGTATGTCCGTGCCCGCCTGTTCCAATGAATGGATCTACATAATCAACAACGTTCTTTGTTTGTACAGTTTTTTCATTTTTTGCACAGGACGAAACTATTGTCATTAAAATTAAAGCTAAAACAACGTGTTTTTTCATTGTATTGGTTGGTTTAAAAAATCTAAAAGTTCATTGGCCTTAGAGCCATATTTAACAGGAGTAATCCAAAAATTAAGTATCTTACCCCACAAATCGCAAATCATAAATGTTTGTACTTTTTACGATAATCCGAACATTTTTAGACCAACAACGACACACCAATGCCCAACGTCATTAAAAAGGAATTAAACCCAATGGAAGAACAGCCTTCTTTGAATGAAGGACTTTATAGGATTATCAAGAGAAATGCATCCAAAGACTATGACATTTCCTATGTACATCATATCATATTTTGGTCTATCTACTTTATTTTCAATACCTTACGATGGAGCCATATTCACGACGACTTATTGTATTCACTAAAAACCAACCTTATCGGGTTTCCGATACACATCGCGCTTTCCTATTTTAATGTGTATTACCTGATGCCCAAATACGTTTACAACAAAAAGTACTTTACCTACGCTTTGTTCGTATTGGGGTCATTATCGATCATGCTTTTGGTCAAATTCAACCTTACCTATTATTTTGTCAGTACCAATGTAATGCCCGAGGCGACCGAGGTTGTGGATACCTTAACCTTGAACTATGCCATTACCACCATGCTCGGGGAGTTGTACGTGGTATCCTTTGTGACCGCGATAAAGATCACCGCCGACTGGCTTCGGGAGACCAATAAATTGCACGATCTTGAAAAACGGCAATTGACCACGGAATTGAAATTTTTAAGATCACAGATTTCCCCCCATTTCTTTTTCAATACATTGAACAATATCTATTCGCTGACTTTGGAAAAGTCGGACAAGGCACCTGAGGTCGTCCTAAAACTGTCCGAATTGATGCGCTATCTTTTATATGCATCCAATAAACCCAAACAAGACCTAAAAAAAGAGATAGATTGCATCCAGAATTACATAGATTTGGAACGGATACGTTTTGATGATTCCTTGGTGGTGAACATGAATCTCTCCGGCAATCTGGAGAACAAGAAAATATCCCCCATGTTGCTTATAACATTCATTGAAAACTGTTTTAAACATGGAGCCAGTCAAAGTCTTGGGAAAATGTATATTGATGTCAATATCATGATCGAAGATGATGTTCTTTTATTTAAGGTATCGAACACCATCCCCAAGAAAAGAAAAAAAGGTAAACCATCCTCCAAAAATGGTGGTATTGGGCTATCGAACGTTAAAAAACGCCTAGAATTGGCCTATGCGAAGAACGAATATGACCTTCAGATTTATGAGAAGGACAATGTATTTCATGTTGAACTAAAGATAAAGGTATAATGGATTTAAAAGTGATTATTGTAGATGATGAACCATTGGCCATCAATGTAATAAAGAACTACATCGGACAAGTTAAGGAACTGGAACTTGTTGAGACGTTCTCCAATGCCGTGGATGCATCAACCTTTCTACAAAGCCATGAGGTCGATATCATTTTCTTGGATATCAATATGCCTATTTTAGATGGCCTCGAATTCTTAAAGACCTTACACGAAGCCCCGTTAATCGTCATTACGACCGCCCATGAGGAGTTCGCTTTGGAGAGTTTTGAATTGGAGGTCATCGATTATCTGGTAAAACCAATTCCATTTCCCAGGTTCTTAAAATCGGTCAATCGAATCCTAAAACTAAAACAGGCCCATGGCCCAACCGAACGAAACAACGCCAACGAACACCCCAGTATTTTTGTCAAGGTAGATAAAAAGAAATTGCAGAAAATCTATTTGGATGAAATAGTGGTCGTGGAAAGTTTAAAGGATTATATCCGCATCAAAACCACCACAGGAAAATATATAGTCCATAAAACCTTGAGTAGTTTTACCGAAGAACTGCCTGCCGACCAATTCATTCGCATCCACCGATCCTTTACCATCAGCATCGATAAGGTGCAGGTCGTGGAAGGCAACAGTCTCGAAATCGACAATACCCGTTATACCATAGGACGAAGTTATTTAAATGACGTAAAAGCCAAAATACTGAACAATAGTATTTAAAGAAAAGCAATGCCTTTGTTAAGTATGACTTATGGTTTTTGCCCAAAGGCACTGTTTACATTCCCAATCTATGAAAACTTCCGATACCCCCATTGTTGTTGAACAGGTATTCCATAACCCGGTGAAGGATATCTGGAAGGCCTGGACCAAGGTGGACCAAATGAAACAGTGGTTTTTTGACAATATCGATGCATTTAAACCGGAAGTTGGCTTTGAGACCCAGTTTGTGGTAGGGTCCGATCATCGAAAATTCACCCATCTTTGGAAGATCACCGAAGCAACACCTTACCAAAGCATCACCTATAATTGGAAATATGCCGAATACCCTGGGGATTCATCCGTTACTTTTGAACTGGTCGACAAGAAGGAATTTGTCAACCTGCGGGTTTCAATGGGAATTACTGAAGACTTCCCCCAAAACGTCCCAGAGTTCACGAGGGAAAGCTGTATACAGGGGTGGGACTATTTTATAAGGAACAGCCTTAAGGGGTTTTTATCAACACAATCAAAATAAAGGTATATGAAGCGTACTACGATCCTCTTTCATTGTAACACATTCCCTTTGGAAGACCTTAAACCCATTACCTCAAACAATACACTATGAAATGTCTGAATTGCGATCATACCATTGAAGAAAAATTCTGCCCGAAATGCGGACAAAAAACATCCACCCATAGATTTTCACTCCAATATATTTTTGACTATGGATTATTAAGTGGGATTTTCTCCATTAACAAAGGGCTTTTATTTACCATCAAAGAACTATTTACGCGTCCCGGACATGGTGTCAGGGCCTATATGGAAGGAAAACGGATTATTTATTTCAATGCCTTTAGCCTACTTTTATTATTGATCACCTTAGCCTATTTCATCGACGAATATTCCGGTTTAAGAATGGCCGATATTATGTCTGAAGACAGTAAGGATTTTGCCAATGACTTTGAGCAATTCACCAAAGCCTACCCGAGATTGATCTATTTTTTGAATATCCCCATCATGGCACTTGCCACCTTTCTGTGGTTTAGGAAAAGCACCTATAATTTTGCGGAAAACATTATTCTGAACACCTATAATTCGGCTGCCCAGGTTATTCTTTCAGTGCCTTTTATGCTGGTCACGCTATTTTATGATGACAAAGAGGTCCTGACCATCGTCTTTCAATTGTTCACCCTAATACCCATAGTGTATTCGATATGGATCTATTATCAATTTTTCTCCAAATCATCGTATAAAAAAACAAGCCTTTTTTTCAGAAGCCTTTTTTCGGTAGTTACCTTTATCTTGATCCAAAGTATCATAACCTGGGGGATAGTCTCCCTCCGAAGTAACATATAGCGGGGGAACTATACTCCATTTTCCCTATGGAAACCCACCCATTTGCCTACTTTGAACTATTTCGGAAAGGTCAAGAAAGCAACAGGATGAACGGATATTCGAAGAATGCCATTAGCCAACACTTCGGTTTTTAAGCACTATTGAAAGGATTTTAAGACTAACTTTGGCACACTATGGAACAAACCCCTTCGGACACTGATCTTGACCTAAAACACAAAGATCATTATACACTTTATGTCTTGTTGAAGGACAAAACCGTATTTGAATCCGCATTACGGAAAAACGGAATCCTCTGGTACTCCGATTTTAACAACCAGGTTAGTATCGATGGGGGAATCAGATATTTTTTACCTGAAGTTGCCATGCATCAAATTGACCGAACCATCATTGAAAACGGAATCGTAGCGAGTAAGGAAACGCCATTGACCACGGAATACAAAGACCGGAAGAAAACAATGAAAATATACCTTACCGTCGCTGTGGCCGTATTGGTCCTTCTACTTCTTATGGTACTCATTGAATATCTATCGCATTAACCCCCTTCCACCAAAACACCCTAAAGAACAATTCCCACTTTATAGGTTACCGGCACTATCGATCATCGGGCAATTTCAAGAATTTGCGTTCCCTAGTTTGTTTACTACCCCTTTTTATAGGAAATTTGGCCACCAAAGAAGGTTTTAGCCAATTGTTTTTTGACATCGGCTATTCGAATACAAATCCGTTTGCGCAACATTTATGGACAAAGAAATAATTTCCGAATTCGACTTTGAAAGCAAACAGTCCAATTTAGGCTTGGAGATAATCCCCTTAAAAAAGGTCATTGATTTCTCCAATCAGAATGGATATGATCCGCATCGCCTGAATTTTTATCAACTTATTGTTATCACAAAGGGCCGTGGAATCCACGAAGTGGATTTTGAAACCATTGCCTATGCCGAGAACACGGTTATTCCGGTAGCCATGGGACAAGTACAGCGTTTTACAAACAACCCCCAGTTAAAAGGTTATGCGGTGCTCTTTACCCCCGATTTCCTGATCAAGGAAGAGCAGGACTATCATTACCTCTACGACTATACTATTTTCAATCACGCCATTAACCCCCAAAGCCATATCGCAAACAAGGAAGTACTGACGCTCTTGCAGGAAATGATTACCGAACAACAAAAGGGGCTGCTTTTTGACTCGGGTGAATACCAACGCAATCTGCTTAAAAATTTTCTGATCCAAATAGAACGCAACAAACGGGAACGGGTTGAAATTGTGTGTAACGACTCGCTCAACCTATACATGAGGTTTCGAAAAACACTGGAAGAAAACATCAACTACAAAATACGGGTTGCCGATATTTGCCAAAAGCTGAACGTAACCCCCAAACAAATAAACAAGGCCCTAAAATTATACACGAACACTACCGCAAAACAATATATCGAGGACCGGGTGATATTGGAGATCAAACGCCTATTGGTCTATTCCACGCTCACCATAAAAGAAATTGCCTATGAAATTGGTTTTGACGACCCTACGAATTTTACTAAATACTTCAAGGCAAGGGTAAACACGCTACCCACCGATTACCAAAAACAGCATCCTTTATAAATTTACCATAGGGCGGCAGTTTTTTACCTTTTCGCCCCCTTCCTCCCACTGTACTTTTGTTCTGTAAAATTTAAACATTAAAAAATTACAGTTATGAAAATTGCAATAACAGGGGCTACGGGCCAATTAGGAAGCATTGTTGTAGAACAACTTAAAAATAGGGTATCTGCGGATCATATAGTAGCATTGGCCCGTAATACGGAAAAAGCATCGGCCCTAGGGGTTGAAGTCCGTGAGTTTGACTACAGTAAACCGGAAATCCTGACCGGGGCCCTTCAAGGGATCGATCGCCTACTCCTCATTTCGGGCAGTGAACTGGGGCGACGTGCAGTGCAGCATATCAATGTCATAAACGCAGCAAAGGAAGCCGGGGTTACATGGATCGTTTATACCAGTCTCTTACATTTGGAAACCTCAAGCCTCAACTTGGCAGGGGAACATTTAGCTACGGAAAAAGCACTGAAGGAATCGGGTATCGATTATACCCTTCTTCGGAACGGATGGTATTCCGAGAACTACACCGCATCAATTCCCGGAGCAATGGGCGGAGGTGCCTTTTTAGGTAGTGCCGGGGACGGAAAAATAGCATCGGCCCCACGTGCGGACTATGCAGAGGCCGCAGCCATTGTAATTACCGATGAAGACAATAAAGGAAAAACCTTTGAACTGGCTGGGGACACCTATTATACCTTGTCGGATTTGGCAGGGATAATTTCCGAGCAAAGCGGAAAAACCATTCCCTACAACAACATTCCGGAAGATGAGTATGCCAATATCCTTAAAAACATTGGCCTACCCGATGGTTTGGCCTTAGGTTTGGCCAGTTGGGACGTTAGCGCCTCAAAGGATGACCTATTTGATGATTCCCATGAATTATCCAAAATATTGGGGAGACCGACCACACCAATCGTTGAATCCGTAAAAATGGCCTTGGACTTGGCATCGGTCTAAAATCCGATTTTATTAGCATAAAAGGGGCAGCCGAATTATCGACTGCCCCTTCTTAATTGCCCAAATCATATATCCCTAAAATGCTCCAATCATAGGTTTGGCCACTTTAGCCCTATTGTTTTTAGGGAACTTTGTCAAAACAAAATTCAAACACCCTACGGGTATATTCTTAAACCACGGCCAGTTTATAGAACTCCTCCAATTGGGAGTTACACTCGAAATTAACGTCCAGATCTTTGACGATTCCCGTCCCAACACCATAGACCCAACCATGAAGATAAAGGTCCTGCCCCCTATCCCATGCATTCTGTACAATCGAGGTTTTAGCCAAATTATACACCTGTTCCATGGTATTGTACTCTACAAAACGGTCAAAAAGTTCGGATTTATCCTTTATTGTTCCCAAGGAAACCTGATGATGTCTATAAACATCCCGAATATGACGGATCCAATTATCTGCAAGTCCATAGGATTTATTTCCCAGCGCAGCTTTCACACCACCACATCCGTAATGCCCACAAACGATAATATGTTTGATCTTAAGCACATTAACAGCGTAGTCCAAAACACTAAGCATGTTCATATCGGAATGTACGACCATATTGGCAATGTTCCGATGTACAAATACCTCCCCGGGTTTTCCGCCTATAATCTCATTGGCAGGCACACGACTGTCTGAACATCCAATCCAAAACAATGGCGGTTGCTGTCCCTTTTCCAATTTTTTAAAGAATTCCGGATCACTATCCAATTTCGACAGTACCCATTCCTTATTATTTTCGATTAAACTTTTATAAAAATCTGATTTCATCATGTTTTCTTTTTATTATCAATGTTCCATTTGAAACACTTGATGCCCAAAATATTTCCTAAAACTTTCCGGATTGTCCAAGGTTTCCTTTTCCGCAATCATTTTAATGTTGATGTTGTTGTTTTTTGCCTTTATTGAAAATTCATCCAAATACTCCAGGATATCATAGTCCAGCACCTTGGTCTTTCTAAAATCCAATTCCAAATAAGCCCCTTTTTTCAATGCATCCAACTCCTTAATGATTCGTCCTTTATTTATGAAGGTAACCTCCTCGGCAAAGTTGATATGAAAAAGATTCTTTTTCCCTTGGTACTCTTTAAGGAGCAAATGGTGCGAATTGTAATACGACTTTAAAAGAACGGTGATCAGCCCTATGGTCAACCCTATCATAATACCTTTCAACAGATCGGTGGCCACAATCCCTACTACAGTCAGGATAAAAGGTACAAATTGGGTCTTTCCCAATTTGTACATCTGAACAAAAGAATTGGGTTTGGCCAGTTTATAACCAATTACCAGAAGAACACTCGCCAAAACAGCTTGGGGTATCAAATTGAGCAACGTCGGTATCACAATAACACTAAGCAAAATTAGCAGTCCATGTAAGATGGAAGACAACTTGGTCATTGCCCCACTCATTACGTTGGCCGAGCTACGGACAACTACTTGCGTAATGGGTATACCCCCGATCAAACCGGAAACGGTGTTCCCAACTCCTTGCGCAATAAGTTCCCTATTCGTGGGTGTCTGCCGCTTATAAGGATCAAGTTTATCAGATGCCTCGACACTCAATAATGTTTCAAGGCTTGCTACGATAGCAATAGTAAAGGCCGTTATGTAAACTGTTTCATTGGTTAAGGCTGAAAAATCAGGTAATGTAAACTGCCCCATAAAAGAAGATACATCCTTGGGAACCGGTACATTCACCAATTGGCTTTCATGCAAAGCAAAAAAACCGGACGACCCTAAGGTCGCATAAATAATGATTCCTACGATTACAGCAATTAAGGGAGCGGGAACGAGTTTAAAAATCTTATTCTTTTTGGCCAGGATTCCATCCCAAGTCAATAATATCAACAAAGATATCACCGTAACCAATATGGCTCCAGGGGTAATATGATCGTGAAGGCCACTAAGGTCTATTCGGTCGGTGTTCACTTCCCCACTAAACCCAATTGCCAACGGAATCTGTTGTACAAAAATCATTATCCCTATGGCGCTCAACATTCCTTTGATGACTGCCGAAGGAAAATAATAACCGATTACCCCTGCTCTAAAAACGCCCAATAAAATTTGAATGATTCCTGCTAAAATCACGGAGGTAAGAAAGAGTTCATAACTTCCCAATTCGGCTATTGCGTTAAAAACGATGACCACCAATCCGGCAGCGGGACCGCTCACCCCAATTGAGGAGCCGGAGAGGTAACCTACCAGGACCCCACCTATTAATCCGGCAATAAGTCCGGCAAATGGCGGCGCACCACTCGCTAGTGCGACTCCTAAGCATAATGGTAATGCGACAAAGAAAACAACAAGACTTGCTGGCAAGTCCTTTTTCCAGTGTTTAAATAAATTCATGAAATTATAAGTTTAGAATATAAGGGTATACGGACCTTCCAAGATATTCAATAATCGGACGGCCCTAAATAATTAGTGATGGTCAATTACCATAAACATCGTTGTTTTACGGTAAGCATAAATTGTTATCCTAAATATTCCGGAGGTGGTGTGGGTTGGGAGATTCCTATTATTTGAAAGCCTAAATTCAAGTAGGTGGCTATCTTAAACCTTTTATCCATTGAAAAATCTTTAGTCAGGAGCATTTGATCAACAGGAAGATCAAAATCCAAAACATTCCCATCAACATCGGATTCCGAGTCATCCTGACCATCCAGTTCCAATGCAAAGACTATGGCGGTATCAGCCGAATATTTAACCATTATCTCCTGAGCCAATCCCATTATAAAAATGAGGGCCAAAAATCTTGATTTGATATGCTTAAGGTTGATTATCAATTTTCTACAGAAATATGAGATTCTTTGAATAATTCACAATAAAATTAGAATTATTCGAAACATATTTCACCAAAATACTGTTAAAGGGAATGTTAATTCAATAATTAACAAAATTGAACGTGTATAATGGGGTTACCCTAAAATTTTGAATCCATAAAGTCTGAATTCTACAATATTTATCAATAAAAGAAAAAGTGCTTTTAGCTTTTTTAGCTTCGGTCGAAATATTGACCAACTTTCTTTTATGGCCCGCTTTAGCAAGAGAAAACCAGCCACCATAGGTTTGGCTACAACAACCACAGATACAACTACAGGTGCTTTATCGATTTTACAGAACTTTGCCAAAACTAAATTCCAAACAAACAAAGCCTAAAATTGCCCTTCCAAAAAAATCCTTTTTTATATCCATACAATTTTAGAAAGCGGTATAATTATTGATAAAATTCCTACAAGATTTCAATGATAAAAAAAGGAGCTATATGAAAATAATTTTGCTGACCCTCACGCTTTGTGGACTTTCTTTAACCGCAATAGCCCAAAACGCAAGTGTAGAACAATCTACTTACGGAATCCAAACTGGATTTCTGGGAATTTGGGGACATCAAGAGACAAAGTTATCCAATCTAGTGGCACTGCGGACAGAACTTGGTTTCGATACAGGCATTTGGGGCGGTAGTTACTATGACAAAACCGGGTTTCTATTAACCCCGGTAATCACCTTAGAACCACGGTGGTATTACAATCTAAACAAAAGAATGGGAAAGTCCAGACGCATTGATGGGAACAGCGGAAATTTCGTTTCCCTGAAAACAAGTTACCATCCGGATTGGTTTGTCATTTCCAATACCGATAATATCAGTGTCATAAGTGATATCTCTATAATTCCAACTTGGGGTATACGAAGAAACATTGGCGATCACTTTACATATGAAGTTGGAATCGGAATCGGGTATAGGTATATTTTTGCCAAACAGGCCGGATATTTAGAAAACGAAGGCGAAACAACGGCAAATCTGCACATAAGGTTGGGATACAGGTTTTAACTTAAAACGGTCTACAACTTCAATTAAGGCCCTATCATTCATTCTGAATAATAAGTCCCACAAATTTGGTTACCTCCGAATATTATCAGAAATTTATGGGAGGTAATGAGATGGTGTGCAATACCTATATCCCCAAATTAGGCGTATTGCATAAAACGGTTTAAATCTACGAAGAGGTTCGAATTACCAAATTCTTTTGAAACTGAAAATATATTATATATCCATGGAAAATAAGAATCTACTTTTCCTATCCGTAGGACTTGGTATCTGTTCCGCGACCCTTTTGATTGATCGATTCATCTTTACCATTCCCGATTGGGCGGCCATTACACTACTCTTATTGGCCTGTATAGCCTTGATTATCCATATTTTCACTTATAAAAGAAACCACCATAGACATTGATGGTTTTGTACGGAATCGAAAATATTCCCCCCATCTTGAAATAGTATTTAACGGCCCTAACAATTACATTACTGTAGGGGACCGACCTTAAAAATAAATTCCGGTCCGAATTTCGGCAAGTTCGTTGCAATCAACACCTCCATACGGTTCGAAAAACGTATCGAAAAATTTTTCGGCCTACTATCTTTTTAGTAGCGAATCAAGGCGTAAAACCAAACAAAAAGCCCCAAGAATGATCTTGGGGCTTTGCGTTGTTTTCGACTCAGGGTATTATTTTCCCCCGTCCAATTTATCCTGTAATTTTTTTAATTCCGCCCATTTTCCTTGATCGGCCAATTTAGCCTGTTTTGGCCACGAACCTGGTTTGTGCATGGTATAACGGGGTCCGGCTTCCTTTAAGATTCCTTCAAGCTTTGCAGCCGAGGTCGCACTTAACTTTTTAAAAGTACCGATACCCTTTTCCGTTAAAATGGAAGCTATCTTCGGACCTATCCCCTCTATTTTTTTCAGGTCATCCTTTTTGGCCTTCTTTACGGGTTTTTTCACGGTTTTCTTAACCGCTTTTTTTACGACCTTCTTTTTCTCTCCCACAGTGGTTAAATCGACCACCCCGTTGTCTATCCCTTCATAGGGCGAAGGCACATACGCATCCGCTGCGTGGTCATTGAACCACCCTTTGTCTTCACTCAAATAACGATACTCATAGCGTTTACCGTTCTTTAGTTTTATACGCTTTACATAAGTATTCCCTTCTTTCTCCATTTGGCAAGAACTATCATTGGTCTGCCAATCGTTAAAGTCACCCAAAAGTAGAATGGGGGCCGTACTTGGAGCCTCATGCTCCGCAATCGTAAATGTTACCTCAGTTTGTGAGCCTTTTGTTTGTTTTGTTAATGCCATCTTAATAGTGTTTAATAGTACTATAAAAGTACCATAGAAATTCCTCCTATTCAAAAGATTAACGTAACAAATTGCATATTTAATTTTATGGTGTTCCAATTCACGTTCCATTTGTGATGTAACACTAAAAAAAATTCGACTAAAATACCAGAGGGTCCCGCTTATCATCCTTATCGTACCCCCTAAAAACCAGGCATTGCCCTACTTCGCCATATAGGTATCCATCGCCATGATTCTTTCTTTCAATGCCTTGAACTTTTTGGTCTTCAATACCGGTAAGATCGATTCCCGAATATCATACCCGTAGCTCGATTTACTGGTAAGAATGATCGGCGGACTCTGCACCCTTTTAAAAACATTTTTTTGAATGGTATCATAAAACCATTCCAGATCCCTCAAAAACTCCTTCGGGTCGTCAATATGCCATCGCAACATCATGTCTAACCCAATACCCAGTTTTTCATGCAGGTTCCCCTCAACATACCAGGTCATGATATCCTCGATACTCTTTTTCCTAAAATTGGTTATCTCCTCCAATAATTTACAATGGTAACCGAATTTCATCGGATCTACCTGGTTGCTTTTCAATTCGGCCGTCGGTTGTATCTGCGCTTCCCCGAATCGCCATAAGGCATCGGGCAATAACAGTTCGGGTATGATTTCCTTTCCGAATACCTCATCGTTGATATAGTGGCACATATCGGCAACTTCGGTTTTGGTCAGGTCCCCAATGGGCGTAATCGCACCACCCCAATCGCCGTACAGGGTGGCATACCCTAGGGCAATCTCCACCTTATTGCCATTGTTCGTGAAAAAGTACCTGTATTTGGCGGACAGGTTGGAAAGTATGGAAGCCCCACGTATTTTCGCCTGTACGTTCTCCAGATTGAATTCACTCAACGGTTTCCCGTCCAGCTGCAAAATATGGGTGTTGGACTTTACCATGTCCTCAATCGGAAGTACCAAGTATTCAATTCCCAAATTTTCGGCCAGTGCCTTTGCCGCCCCTTTGGTCTTATCACTATTGTATTGGGAGGGCATATTCACACCAACGACCTTTTCCTTCCCGAAGGCCAACACCAAGAGGGTCGCTACCAAGGAACTATCGATACCACCACTTAATCCAATGACAAAATGGGGGTCATCGCCCAGCATGTTACTCGAATTTTTCAATCCGTTGAAAATGGCGAGGTATTTTTCCCTAATGGTATTACCCCTAGGCCTTTTTGTAGGTAAAAAGGAAGCCTTTTCATCAATGACCATTAAATCCTCTTCCCAACCCTTTTTGGATAAGATACAGGGATCCCCCTCTTCGTTGTAGACCGTGGAACCCCCGTCGAAGGTGATCACGTTCTTCCCGTTGTTCTGTACCCCGACACAGTTTACATAATAGTACTTTACAAAGGATCCCGATTGTTCCCTTAAATACTTTACACGCCGGTCCCTCGCATTGTTCTTCATAAAGGTCCATGGCGATGCCGATAGGTTTACAATGCTCTCCGCCCCTGCCGCTATGAGTATTTTGGTGATGTTTATGGGTTCTCCGTCGGCCCTATAGTCATGGCACCAAAGGTCTTCGCACAACTCCATTCCAATAGGGATTCTTTGGTCACCTTTCGAAATCAGGAATGGGGACAACAATGCACTCAGGTCTTTTCCATAATCAATGGCGACATCGTATAAGGAGAAAAAATAGCGCTCATCATCGAAAAACCGATAATTGGGCAACAAGGTCTTGGGTTGTACCCCTGTGGGTAGAATACCGTTCTCCTGAACACGCTCGGCATAGGTGCCGTTTTGCATCACATATACGGCATTGTATTTTCTACTACGCCCATCCTTGTTGGGGTGATGGCCCTCGGTGGACCCATTCACATAAATATTGCCGTAGGCTATGGCGATGTCATTGCTGGCCGCCAGAAGCTCCTCGTTATAACTCATAAGCTCTTCGCAATAGGCATCCTCAAGGAATTTATCGCCCAATAAATAACCGCCCACACACATTTCGGGAAAGCAGATCAAATCAACGGATTGCTCCTTTGCTTCCTGGATCATGCGTAGCATGTTGTCTACATTCAATCGGGGTCTCCCGGGAACCACATCCATTTGTCCCAGGGCTATTGTAAGTGTATCGGTCATTCTTGTATTGGATTAATAAAATGTATTTCAGCTTACAAAAGTAAGGAATCGATACACATCGGAAAGCTATGGGCAAATACCCTACCCAATAAGCTATCGTTTTTTGCTTAGGTTTATCCACACTGAATTACCTAGCGTAATATTTTGTAGGAATCTTACAATAAAATACAATAAGGACAACGGTATTTATGTTAGTATATTCTAACCAATACTTTATACCCGTATGACCGAAATATCAAACGCCATTTCCGATTTAGCATATAAGAAATACGACAAGATCAGAATCGCACAGGAACTTTTAAAAAGGGGATATCCGACCAAGGAAATCAAGAGTGCTTTGGATAAAAGCAAAATAGGAAAAACGAACATCAATGCCATAATTGGAATCCTGTTGATAGTAGTCGGACTCTTGGCTAATTTGTATACCAAATCAACGTATTTCAACAATCACTTTCGATTTGATTTTTTCTCACAGGCAGACTTTATGCTTTTTAATGAAAGAATATTGAAACCGACCATTACCCTATCCATGATTTTTTTGGGTATTAATCTTATCCTGAATAGATCTAACGTCCATAAAATCGTCAAGGTCTTTTTGTTTATCCTCTTGGGGATATTCACCGTGACCATCACCGCTTACTATTCTTCCCTCGCCTTTGTCTTTAGTTTAATATCCTTGATGTTGGTATTTCTTGTTGAATTACCCAAAAGAACCAAAAATCCTGAAATAGCGATAATATTCCCTTATTTAAACAAGGTATGGAAAGGCAGTGCAGGTTACATTTTTCTGCTATTGGGTACCGTTTTAGTGTATTCGGCAGACATACAGTTCAACTATGTGAGTACAGGTGAAAGAACCTCAAAAGCCGTATTGGGAATCCTAGATTACATCTTGATTTATTCCACCCCGATTTTAGGGTTGGTAGGTCTGGCAACAAGTTTATTGGTGAGCATTGACTTTTCGAAATTCAAAATTGCGTTCTACGCTTTAGCCTCCATTTCAGCCATAGTCCTAATCGTCTGCCTATTCCATTCCGTCTTTCAGAATTTGATCTATGGCTGTTCTATTCTGTTGATTACTTCCGCTTTTATGTATCTCAAAAACAAGAAATCAGGAATTAAAAAAAATACTGCGATTGAGCCTCAACCTTAAAACTATTATCACAATAATCCGTGTCACCTTTTAGGACACTACCCATTCATCCCGAAATATATCCGCCCTAACTTGTTTGCCTCTGATTATTGTCAGAAATTTACAATTCGAAGCATATGACGGGTATCAGCATCAATGATACCCCTTGCTTTATATACGAAAAAAATCTCAATACCACGAAAACAGTAACAGGATGAAAATTGCAATAATCGGAACAGGAGGAGTAGGCGGATACTTTGGTGCTAAATTGGCCCAAGCAGGATTTGACGTAACCTTTTTGGCACGGGGGAAACATTTAAAAGCGATACAAGAAAACGGATTACACGTAAAAAGTATTCTTGGGGATTTCCATACCGATCATTTAACCGCAACCGACAGTATCCCTAAAATCGGAAAATCCGATTTGATCATCCTATGTGTTAAGGCATGGCAGATCAAGGAAATCAGTACGGATCTAAAGCGTATAATCCACGATGATAGTATGGTTTTACCCTTACAAAATGGAATCTTGGCCTCAGAGGAATTAAAAGAAGCGATTGACGAAAAACATATCCTTGGTGGTTTATGCCGAATAATCTCCAAAATAGAATCCCCCGGAACCATCAACCATTTTGGAGTAGATCCCATTATCGTATTTGGAGAGCTTATTGATACGGACGCCAAACGATCACAGGAATTAAAGGCCCTTTTTGCCAAGGCGGGTATACGTTCGGAAATATCCAATGATATTGCATCCGATCTATGGGGAAAATTCTTGGCAATTTGTGTCAGTGGCCTATTAGCCGTCACAAAAACAACGTATGGCGAAATAATGGAGATTAAGGAGACAAGACAGATGATGTCCGATTTACTGACGGAAATCTATGTGTTATCCAAAAAAGTCGGGGTACACCTTAAGTCGGATATTGTGGACAAAACAATGGCTTTCATTGATTCCTTCCCGTATGAGACCACTTCATCATTAACCCGTGATGTTTGGCAAGGCCGCCCCTCTGAAATTGAATATCAAAATGGGACGGTCGTGAAATTCGGGGAAAGATATGGCGTTGATACCCCCATAAATAAATTTGTCTATAACTGCATTTTACCCATGGAAATCAAAGCCAGGAAACCAAAGTCATAAGTCGGGCCATCAACGGAAAACACCAAAAAAAGTGGGATTACCGTGCTCTTTCCTTATCCAAGGTAGGGCTACCACAAAATCCATTAATTATGAAAACGACTATTTTTATTAGCCTCCTCCTGTTTTTCCATACCGTGCATTCCCAAAAGAAAACCCATGATGAATGGGACACCGAAATTGGCACCATAACCGTCTACTTTTCCTTGGAAGAGGCCTTAAAAAACCCTGAAAGTGTAAAGGGATTACAGTTGAGGGACCAAGGGTTGAACGAGCTTCCGAAAGAGATAGGCCAATTGGTGAATCTGGAGTATTTAAGGGTACACCACAATAATCTAAGGACCATCCCTACATTCATTATTTCCCTACCAAAATTAAGGGTACTGGAAATCGGTGGAAATCATTTGGGCATACTCCCCGAGGATTTGGGTGCCATGACCCATCTGGAGTATCTTGGTCTTAAGGCCAACGGACTCCTAACCCTCCCGGAATCGATAGGGAATCTGACCCATTTGAAAATACTAGACCTGGATTTCAATCCCCTGGAACACCTGCCTGAATCCATAAAGAACCTAACGCAGTTAGAGCGCCTGCACTCGACCGGAAACCATTTTACAAATGAGGAAATGGAAAGAAACAAGAAATTACTCCCCCACATTTTTGGTTGATACACCTTACGGTAATAATCAAATGATCCATTGGCTAGACATTATCATTTTCCGACCCTAAAAATCGTAAATGGATGATTACTAAAATACCGAATGCCACAGCTTAAAAAACGTATGTCACTTACTGCTATCTGTACTTCGGCATGATCATTAGTTTGGTTAAAACTGAATATAGTGACTATATTTAGTGGTCATTTGTAATCAATATTCAATGAGTGAATCCATCGTTTCGTTTGTTCCCCAAGTACTGGAATATGAAAATCCGGCCGAAGTTGCCGCAAAACTATACCGGTATTTAAGTACCCACAATGTAATCGGCACCGAACTGAAGAACCATCCGAACGCTCCATTTAAACGATATGCCCCTGGCCCGAATTACAGGGAGATCCTAAGCTGTGGGGATGAGTTCAACCAAGTGGAAGGAACAAACACCAACCATATCGACATTTTTTCAGAGCGAACCGTATTTCACGGGTACGGCAATGGTTTGGACGAAGTGCTTTGCCCAAAATGCCATCAAAATCTAATCGGCACCAATTGGGCCGAAACCATGGATCGGTGGGCAAAAGGGGGTAGCGGACAATTCAAGTGCGAAAATTGTGGCAACATCGCCCCTATTTCAGCATATAGGTTCAGTTCCCAATCACAATTTAGATGGGCCTTTAGCAATGTCGGGATCAGTTTTTATAATTGGCCCCCGACATTCACCGAGGATTTTTTGACCCGGATAGCAGGGATTCTTGAAAGTCCTGTTGTTATTGTCCATGCCCACCTATAAAGCGAACACCGCACAACAAACTTTTTTTAAATCTAGATGGTTCTTAACCAAAAACACATAAATATTCCGTATGGGCATTGTTATCTTCAGTATGGTCGTATTGGCCCTTGTCGCTTTCTTTTTTTATAAGATGAAAGGGTTGTTCGCTTCCGGCAAGAGTTTACCGAAAGAGAACGGACAGCCACAAAAAGGAATCCAATTGGCCAAAAAAGAAGATAAATTCATGCCACATCGTACAACGAAATTAATATTGGATACCCTAAAAAACGATTATGGCAAACTTTCCGATTTTTTAATACATGGGTGCCCTAACGAGCGATTGGATGAATTGTTTTCCAATATTGAGGAAGTTAAATCCAAAGACATAAAACCAAATGACCAAGGTTTCCATTATTTGACTAAACTCATGGACCAACAGGTAAAACCGGAATACTTCCATTTTTTTAATTTGGATTGGAAGGCGGGCATAAAGGAGCTATATCAACACATTCAAAAAAGATTGGTTTTCAATGGCATCAAGGCAGAATTGCCCAAGGTATCCGATTATCCGGAAAATGTTACCGTAAGCTATACCCATGTCCTTAAAGATTATAATTACGCTCTGAACAAGGTTGGTTTGGGTTTGTGGTTCGTGAGAAACCCCTCCGATACCTATATCCTTTTTATATACCGCCTGGATCAGGCCGACCAAACATTTTGGGCCTTAAGCCATGTAGGGCTTCATATAGATCCTTACAAACCTGAATGGGAAGCCTAAGATAGGACAACGCACCCGAGACTACCCCATCAGGGCTATCACAAAATCCATCTATTATGAAAACGACTATTTTCCTTAGCCTAGTCACAAACCCCAATTTCGGGGGACACGGATTTTCTTTTCGCTTAGTATTTGCTAAATTTGATGCTTAAAACACCCAACACCCCACATACAAAGACGTTGGTCAACATGATGACCCGTTCAGAAATATAAAGACAAAAATTTGTCGAGGATAACGACACGTAGTGATAGCATTACGATGCCCCATGCCTATACGATAGAAACAACATGAAAAACAACATGAAAAACAATACGAAATTAACCGGAAAGAACGTTCTCATTACCGCTGGCGCCCAAGGAATTGGCGAATCAATCACCAGACACTTTATCGATAGCGGTGCCAATGTGGCCATCCACTATTTTTCCAGTGCCGATACCGCGAACCAATTGACCGAATACGCAACTGGCAAAGGACAAAAAGCAGTCGCCATTGGTGGTGACTTAACCAAAGAGGCCGATGCGAATGCATTGGTCGTAAAAACCGTAGCGGCGTTTGGTGGATTGGACATCCTGATCAACAACGCAGGTTCCCTGGTGGCACGTAAAATGTTGAATGAAATGGAGGCCGGGTTCTGGCAGAAGGTCATGGACATCAACCTCACCTCCATGATGTTCGTAACACGGGCGGCAGCGCCTTATCTAGCCAAAAATGACAACAGTAGCATTGTTAATCTGGCATCACTCGCTGGTCGTAAAGGCGGACACCCAGGGTCGCTGGCCTATTCCACTAGCAAGGGCGCCATCCTAACGTTCACACGGGCACTCGCTTCAGAATTAGGTCCCCAAGGTACAAGGGTCAATGCCGTTGCCCCAGGACTTATCCTAGGAACTTCGTTCCACAATACCCATACGACCAAGGAATCAGCAGCTGCAACAATAGCCGGCATTCCCATCCAAAGAGCAGGTAACGCGGATGACGTGGCCAGAGCGGTTGTATATCTCGCTTCCGAGTACGATGGCTTTATTACCGGTGCCACCCTGGACATTAATGGGGGTGTCTTCAATATGTAGTCCATCATTACATGGGTTGCCCCGTTTCGTGTCCGACCCCTACCGTACCATCGTGACACCCACACCAATCGGTAATCGGGTATTTGCGGGCGGGTCTGTTTTGGTATTAGAATACTACATTGGGTAAATGACAGCAACGGAATGCACAGATCTCCAGGAAAGCGGAATAGCCATTACAGGAATTGATATCCCCATAACACAAATGCTTCCAGCCAGTTAAGGATTCTCCGCACCATAGGGAGGTCAAGGCAATGACATTCTTGAATCAATACGATACGTTCCACACGGAGCCCTATCCAACGGAGTCCCTTAAACGAAAAGCAATAATCCATTTAAACCTTTTGGAATAAGGAGTGTCAGATTAGAAAAATACATCTGAATCAATCCCTAAAAATGAAGATAAAAAGAGTATTGTTTGTTGCTGGATTTTTAAGCGTATTGGCATGTGATAAAAACGAAGCCCTTTCACAGGAAAAAGAAGTAGAAGAAACGAATTTAAGTTATCCCTATGCGATCGTCGATACCGGCGTGGAAACCTTCTACACCGATCTGGCGATAACCTCCGCCCTATCGGATGGCGATGCCTTTTATGGCCAAGACGCCTATTACACCGGAAACACCCCATCATACACCGATAATGGGGACGGGACCATTACCGATAACGTTACCGGATTACTTTGGGAACAGGACATGGGGGAAAAACTCACCCTCGAGGAAGCCATTGCCAAAGCAGAGGCATCCACTTTGGGCGGATATACCGATTGGCGCGTACCAACGATCAAGGAACTGTATTCCCTGATCCAATTTACCGGTCAGGTCATGGGGGAACAAGCGGTTGAAATGTTCATCGATACCGATTATTTTAATCAGCCCCTAGGGGATGTTGGTATCGGGGAACGTGAGATCGATGCACAGACTTGGTCATCGACCGAGTATGTAGGCCTTACCATGGATTCCGATGAAACCATTTTCGGTGTCAATTTTGTGGATGGGCGTATTAAGGGCTATCCAAAATACAAAAAGGCGACCGGAAGTGCCAATACCATGTATTTTAGAATGGTAAGGGGAAATACCGACTATGGCAATAATTCTTTTGTCAATAATGGCGATGGCACCGTAAGTGATCATGCTACCGGATTAATGTGGCAAAAGGCCGATGATGGTGTAGCCCGGGATTGGGAGGAAGCTTTGGCCTATGCCGAAAATCTTGAATTGGGTACACATTCCGATTGGCGTTTGCCCAATGCCAAGGAACTTCAGAGTATCGTCGATTATACAAGATCGCCACAAACAACGAATTCCCCCGCCATAGATCCTATTTTTGACACGACGGAGATCAATGACCCCGAAGGCAACCCAGGCCAATATCCATTCTTTTGGTCGGGTACAACACATTTAGATGGGGCAAACCCGTATTCAAGTGCCGTTTATATTGCCTTTGGTGAGGGACAAGGGATGATGGACGGAACATTGATGGATGTTCACGGGGCAGGATGCCAACGAAGTGATCCCAAAAGTGGGGATAGCAATGCCTATCCCGAGTTTTTTGGACCCCAGGGCGATGTTCGCTATGTGTATAATTACGTCAGATGCGTTCGCGATATAGAGACGGGTTCAGAGACCCATTAAAACCA
Organism: Maribacter polysiphoniae; assembly: GCF_003148665.1. GTDB lineage: Bacteria > Bacteroidota > Bacteroidia > Flavobacteriales > Flavobacteriaceae > Maribacter_A > Maribacter_A polysiphoniae. The sequence continues at coordinate 408,836 of NZ_QGGQ01000002.1, forward strand.
TCTATTTATAGGAAGGGCAACCTATGTTCCCCAAGCCCTTACTTGATACGATTACACCATTAAAAACCGCCTATTAGGGCGGTTTTTTGTTTTATCAGCTACTTTTTGAACTAATAGATGATTCACCGGCAACTGCTAAAAAAAGGTTTTGCCATTACGGATATCTGTAAGGCTATGCAAAATATTGTTTCGATATTTAAATGAAAATTAAGTCAGATGAATATTGAGTTCCTTAAGAACATCATAAAAAAACAGGACTACCAGTTATCGGTTATTTTTTGGATTTATCTATTTGGGTTTGTTTAAAATATTTAATTGTAGGAAATTTATAGTGCTATTATTTTTATGAGGCATCAATTAATACTATATCAACCAGTTAAATAATATTTTTAAAATGAAAAAAATTACATTTATTATTTTCTTCCTAATTACTTCATTCTCCTTTTCACAAAATTTAAATGCTTCTAAAGCACATTCTAAGACCACAGTTGAAGAATACAACTATATGACCAGAGGTTATAAAATTCAAATTTCATCTGGTCTTGACATGAAAAGTGGTTATTCTTTTGATAATTTAGGAACTATAATAAAAGGAAACTATAGTTTTAACTTTCAAATATTAAAACGCAATGAATTAAAAGAAATGGCAGGTATTCTAATAATAGCAAATTCTAAAGTTTCTGGCAAAACATACTATTTAGCCTTACCATTCAATAATGATATTCTATTATCCCATTTTGAAAGTGATATAAATAGATGGGATGAAAGTATGACGACAGCATTTGTTCAAGCTATGAGTGAATTGACCAGTAAGATGATTTTTAATTGTCAATTATTCACAGAAAACTAAATCATCATATTTAGTAAAGGCATCTAAATTCTTAATACTTCCTTAGGTGTATGAATTTAAATAACCTAAATAATTAGCATGGCCATAAAAGCACTACAAGACATAATTAAAATAAATAAAAAAATTAAAATTGGGCATGACAATGGTACCATTTCGTATCGCAATTATTCAGAGACAGTTAAGCCGAGTATTGAGGAGTTTAAAATAAAATATCATAATACCCCTAATAAATATCTTAAAAATTACTTATCTCCCTTATTTGAAGGCCTAAATGAAGGTTATGAATTAAAAAATTACCAACATTACGGAAATAACAATTTACATGAGTTTGTTTGGGCCTGCATCTATTACAAATACCCAAACATCAAATCACTTTATGCTTCAAGTTCCCCACAGCTATATATCCTAGTTCATTCAAATGGATTAAAGTTTGGTCTTGATTATGGTGCTCAAATCGAGAATAATTCTCCTCTTGTAGAAGGTGTTAAAAAAAACTCTGAAATTCAAGAATTGATAATTAAATTAAATCAGTCAATTCCTGCCTATAAGCTAAGTCAAGGAGCAGATTATTTGGCAAATAAAACTGATTTAATATCTTTAAATTCAGCAGATCAAATTAATGAAAACTGGAGTAACAATATTCACCTAATTAAACAATTTGATACTAACTCGATTCCTGATTCTATTGATTTAGAAATATCAAAAACCCTATCTGACTTAAAATCTTTATTCATTAAAATATGTGAATTAAATCTACCCAAAGAGGAAGAAACCATAGAACATCAATCCTTCTTAAATATAAAACCATTCCGTTTAGAAAATTTTGTTGAACAAATTAACAATTCAGGACTTTTCTTCTCCAGATCATTACTATCCAGATTTGTCGCCTCATTAATCACCAAACCCTTTGTGATTCTTTCGGGCCTTTCCGGTTCAGGAAAAACAAAACTGGCACAAGCATTTGTGCAGTGGATCTGTCAGGATGAAAGCCAGTACCGGATTATTCCTGTGGGTGCTGACTGGACCAATCGTGAGGCACTATTGGGTTACCCAAATGCATTGAAACCAGAAGAATATGTAAAACCGGACAGCGGAGTGCTGGATTTAATCATTCAAGCCAACAATCAGCAAGAACTACCTCACTTTCTGATTCTGGATGAAATGAACCTTAGCCATGTGGAACGATATTTTGCCGATTTTCTGAGTGCAATGGAATCGAAAGAAGAAATTCCCTTGTATGCTGAAGGTACAGTAGAGAATGGTGTTCCCGCAAAACTGAAAATTCCTTCCAATTTTTTCATCATTGGCACTGTCAATATAGACGAAACCACCAACATGTTCAGCCCCAAAGTGTTAGACAGAGCAAATACGATTGAGTTTCGGGTTACACAGGACGAAATGAAAAACTTCCTGAGTAATATCAAAGAAATCAACATGGATGCCATAACTAGCAAAGGTGCAGGCATGGCAAAAAGTTTTATGGATATGGCTGGCAGTAAAGAATTTTCAACCACAGACATAGATACCATTAATACAGAACTTATTCATTTCTTTGGCGAACTGAAAAAAACCGGTGCGGAATTTGGCTATCGAAGTGCATCGGAGATTTTGAACTTGATACATCAACTGTCAATTATAGATAATACTCTAACAACCCATCAAAAGATTGATATTGCTATTATACAAAAGTTGTTACCCAAGCTTCATGGTTCACGCAGAAAGCTGTGTCCTGTTTTGGAAACACTCGGCTCATTTTGCATTTCGGATGACATCAAAATCATAAAGGATATCTTTGAAAAACCTGATTTTGACTTCAATTCCAGAAGTGTACTTTATCCGCTTTCACTTGAAAAAATTTCACGCATGTATCGGGGAGCAATTGATAATGGATTTGCAAGTTTTGCAGAAGCCTAGAAGATGAAAACAGTTTCAAACATAGAAATCAATCTTGATTCCATTCAGAAAGGTCTGCGACTCTGGATAGATGCCCGCAGGTCAGATTCGTTGTTTGATGCAGCAGAAAATGCAAGTGTACATAATGAAGCTCGGTTTCAATTGGTTGAAGGCTGTTCGTATGATTTTCAGATCAGTGACCCAGGTTTTATTTTGGGTGATGTTGGCCAAAACATCATTCAGGGACACAAACGGACTACAAATCTGGGAACAATTATGCCTAATATTTTTGTAGGCACACTCTCTATTCCATTACTGGAAAAAGAAACTTTACGAGAGTGCTGTAAGGTCGAATTAGAGGTACAATCCATAAAATCAGCCTATCGTGAGGATTACCGTGATATGCTCGAACTGATTACTGAAAAATGTACTGATTTGTTATTGCAAGCCAGCTCACCAGTTTCGCAGTATTTTGGAATAGATTACACCAAAGACAGCCAAACACTTTATCAGAAATTTTCTTTCATAAAATCCTTAATTGGCACTGAAGAGTTTGCCGAAGCGATTCACCGTATTGTTAAAGCACCAACAACGAAATGGGCAGAGGCTGAAGAAGAAAAAGACATACGTAATGCCAGACGGTTTTCAAATTCCAATATCAAAGAAATTCTAAAGCGCGGTAATCGAACCAAAATACCCGAAAAGCATTATCTGAGAAGCTACGGCCTTGAAACACTGCCTGAACGAATTTCTACTATCAGAAAAACCGATTCAGTTGATACGCCTGAAAACCGATTCATAAAACATGCACTTGAAAATTTTCTGAAATTCAGTACAGATATAAATAATAAGGCAAGAGAATTCGGCCATAAAAAAATGGAAAACGAATCAGAACTAATGATTCGTGAGTTGGAAAATCAACTACATCATTCTTTTTTCAAGGATATTTCAAGACCTACAACTTTAAAGCTGAATAGCCCGGTATTGCAGCGAAAAGAAGGTTATCGGGAAGTATTGCGTGTTTGGCTCATGTTTGACCTTGCTGCAAAATTAATATGGACAGGTGGTAATGATATTTACAGCGGTGGTAAAAAAGACATTGCCACAATGTATGAATACTGGCTTTTCTTCAAACTGTTGGACTTATTTCAGTCCATTTTTGAAATTGACCCCAAAGACATTTCAGATTTAATTAAAGAAACTCCTGATGGTTTAAACCTTCAAATTAAACAGGGAAAGTTCACGGCTCTTCGTGGTGTTTATTATTCAAGAAACAGAAAAATAAATATAAGATTCAACTACAACCGTACATTCAGCGGAAAGAAAACATATCCCAATTCAGGCAGCTGGACAACAACATTAAGACCGGACTATACTCTTTCTCTCTGGCCCTACGGAATTTCAGAAGCCGAAGCGGAAAAACAGGAACTGATTGTTCATGTTCACTTTGATGCCAAATATAAAATTGCAAATCTTACTGATTTTCTTGAACAAAACATAAAAAATGATCTGGACGAAGAAAAGGTGGAAAACAAGAAAGGCATATATAAAAATGCAGACCTTTTAAAAATGCATGCTTACAAGGATGCTATCAGAAGAACAGGCGGTGCTTATGTTTTATATCCTGGAGACAGATCCATCAACCAGAAAGGGTTTCACGAAATTATTCCGGGTCTTGGAGCATTTCCTGTAAAACCATCCAAAACAAACAGCGGAATCGGAGAGCTGAAAGCGTTTATTCTGGAAATAATCGAACACTTCATAAATCGAGCTTCACAACGTGAGAAAATTGCTTACAGAACGTTTGACATCTATAAAAATCCGCCTGAATCTGATAATATAATTAAGGAACCATTACCGGAACCATACAACACCAACAGAGACTTAATCCCAGACAACACCTTTGTTTTATTAGGTTATTACAACTCACATGAACAATACAATTGGATTCAACGAACCGGTCTTTACAATTTCAGAATGGGTTCAGGTGCCGGATCACTTATACTCGACAAAGAAACAGTAAGTTCAAGATATTTATTACTCCACACTTCGGGTGATACTAGCTCCGGTGACTTATGGAAGATTGTGAGCAAAGGGCCTAAAGTATATTCAAAGGACGACTTAATAAAAAAAGATTATCCAAACCCATCACAGAACAATTATCTCGTTATTCAAATAGAGCCTGTGACCGACACAGAATTTAAGAATGTAAGCTGGAATTTCAGAAAACTAGAAAACTATTCAACAGGCAGGGCATCGGCATTTCCGTTTACAACAAGTCTTACAGAACTGATGAAAAACAAAATCAGTTAATATGGTGACCATCGCTAGCGCAAGAACCACCCTTATACCATCATGGTTCTGATTAAAGCAGACTGTTTTTCTAAATAAACACCATTTAACCACAACTTATCCTTCCCTTTTTAATCACTAAATAATAGTACGCACACCATTCCCATTCACCAGCCATATGGTGCTACAACCGAAAATGAGTACCTTTATCGTATGATCTAACGGCATGGGAAGCACATGTTCTACAATGCCAAACACCATCTATTTAAATAGTTCACACTGATCAAAAACAGAGACGCTATTGAGAAAAAGAAAAAAGGTTCTACTCGTTATACTGACCCTCCTGATCATCGGTTTTTTGATTCCACAGCAATTAAAAATGCCTGTTCAAGGGGCAACAACATCGGACTACAATCCAAAATCATTTTGGTTTTACCCTTGGGGGAAATCCGTTACCCACAAAGGGGTGGATATCTTTGCCGCAACTGGAACCGACATCAATGCTTCAACTATCGGTCTGGTTTTGTATGCTGGGGAAATACCCATGGGCGGAAAAATCGTTTTGGTCCTCGGCCCCAAATGGAGACTCCATTATTACGCACATTTGAATACCCTAAAAACGTCCTCATTGGCTTTCGTGAATAAAAAATCAACCCTAGGAACCGTCGGGACCAGTGGTAATGCTGCCGGGAAATCACCTCATTTACACTATTCCATTGTAACCATGGTTCCCTATGTCTGGAGAATGGATTCGGAAAAACAAGGTTGGAAAAAAATGTTTTATTTAAACCCCATAGCATATTTATAATTATGACCCCATCAAAAAGAGAAGACGTATCCGAAAGTGAAAAAACGTATCTCAAAACCCTCATCGAAGAAAATATACACCTCAACACTATCCACTTTGGCAAAAAGCCCAGAGGGGCCATACGCTACGATAAAAGACCCAAGATGTACGGGGGCGATGGCACCGTATACCTCCTACAAATGTTCGAGGAAAAAGAAGAGCTGGTCCATAACCGGATCGGGGCCTATATGATCCTACCGACTTCCAAGGATTCCGTTGGTTTCCATACCCATGGTTCCCGAAAAGAGCAAGAGCTGTATGTGATCATCTCCGGGAAAGGGCAATACCTGGAAAAGGATAATTGGGAAAGCCCTGAAAAAACATACAACGTAGAACGAGGGAACATTACCAGTATGAGAGGCAGTGGGTTTCATGGCATCAAAAATATCGGGGATTCCCCCTTGATTATTTTTGTGATCACTACTTATGAAAGTAAGGTCTAGAATCAACCTTGCGAATGCAGTTCAAAGCCTTGAAATTAGAAAAAGAAAGGATAGGCCGAATAACTTTTTAAAGTCAGCCTGTCATTCCGAATGAGGTACGAAGCGAAATCGCACTAGAATATAAGTATGGGATTTCTCGTCGCTCGTTCCTCCCTCCGTCGAAATGACAAGGTCTCTTGTGATATGGAGGCCTTCCTATTTCTCCTGTGGAAATCCCTTGATTTACTATGAAAATAGTACGAATAACTTTTTAAAGTCAGCCTGTCATTCCGAATGAGGCACGAAGAGGAATCACACTAGAATAGGAGTATGGGATTTCTCGTCGCTCGTTCCTCACTCTGTCGAAATGACAAGGTCTTTTGTGATATGGACACCTTCCTAAAACCAACGTGGGAATACCTTGATCTGCTACGAAAATTAAAATAGGCCGGGAAACCCTTCGATTAGCTTTTAAAACCGAATAGGGCATTGATTCGCAACGGCTGACATTCTTTTTAAAGTCAGCCTGTCATTCCGAATGAGGTACGAAGAGGAATCACACTAGAATATAAGTATGGGATTTCTCGTCGCTCGTTCCTCCATCCGTCGAAATGACAAGGGCTTATGTGATATGAACGCCTACCTAAACCCAACACGGAAATACCTTGATCTACAACGAACTGTCTGAAACTTGAGATGGTATATTTCGGGGTCGGCCTCCTTCTGTAGTGCAGGCGATAGGGCCGTAAAGAATTATTGAAGCCTTGGAAATAATTTAGGCCCTAGCGGCGGTCACAAAATTCCTTCTATTTTGTGGGCACCTAATGAAGGAGTGCCTTTTCTTTTGTTTCGTTTTCTTTGGGCAAACAAAGAAAATGAAAAAATAAAGCATTAAGGACATACCTGTTTCAGTTTAATCATTGCTTTAATTTCAGCTTCTTTTCTTTTTTGCATCGCCCAAAAAAGAAACAGGGCCGAAAAACTAAGGTATAATATACCTTGGTTTAGAGGAGCCAGCCGCAGCATGGCCACTTTGTTAAGATCCACATTGAGAAAAGCAAATAAAAATCACTGCCACAGCGTCCAGGCCGCTTTCACTAACGTGAAATGCTCTATGGACGCCTTCCTATTTCCCATGTGGAAACCCCCTGATTTACTACGAAAATAAAAAATAGGCCGTAAAACTTTTTAAAGTCAGCCTGTCATTCCGAATGAGGTACGAAGCGAAATCACACTAGAAAATAGGTATGGGATTTCTCGTCGCTCGTTCCTCACTCTGTCGAAATGACAAGGTCTTATGTGATATGGACGCCTTCCTAAAACCCATGTGGAGATACCTTGAAATGCTACGAAAATAAAAATAGGCCGAATAACTTATCGAACCATATGGAAACATTGATTTACAAGGTTGACATTCTTTTTAACGTTGGTGTGTCATTCCGAATGAGGTACGAAGCGAAATCACACTAGAATAGGAGTATGGGATTTCTCGTCGCTCGTTCCTCCCTCTGTCGAAATGACAAGGTCTTATGTGATATGGGCACCTTACCAAAACCAACGTGGGGATACCTTGACCTGCTACGAAAATAAAAATAGGCCGGGTCTTCGTTCCTATAACCTACATGTATTGATAATCTGTATTTATGAACCTCCAGCGTCAGTTTCATTGGACAAGCAAAGAAAATGGGAAGTATACAGATGATTAGTTTTCTTCGGTTTTCAGCCATTCGTTTCTTCGCTGTAACTGCTTTTTAGAAACCTTGGCCCCTTCCTTTTCCGACAGGAAAAGACGGTAGTTAGGGTTGGACGCCAATACAACGTTGGTTTCCTTTTGCACTCCGTAACGGTTAAAAACGATCTTTAGGGTATCCCCTACTTGAAGTCCTTTGATATAGGCACTGAATTGCTGTCCGTCAGGAAAGCCCTGTCCATTGATAGCGGTAATCTCAACGCCCTTGTCCAATCCGGCCACATAGGCAGGCGTACCGATTTTGGGGTTGGAGCGTATTTCCCCATGACCATCCCCGTTCAATGCCACAGCGGCCCCAAAATAAGGTTCCTCCGCATCCTGTGCCAAGGTAACGCCCACAGCATTTAAAAGCGCCTTGTAGTCGGGCATGCCACTCTTATAGATATAGCTATCAAAAAATGTATCGGCAAAATCGCGACCTGCATAGTCGGCCAACGCTTGCTGAAGGTTTTCCAAGGTATAGGGAATCTCCGATATACCATAGGTGTTCCAAACCTGTTTCATAAAATCGTCGAGGTTCAATTTTTCTTCCCGTAGCGATAGATCCAACGCAAGACCCAACACACTTCCGTAGGAATAGTAGGAGATAAACGTATTCTCCCGGTTTACGGGATCCACGGAGGTAGCCGCATCCACGAAGGGGGCTTGATAACTCATCCCGACCGGATTGAAGAATCGCCGTGCCGGGGAGTTCCAAACATAGTTAAAAGTTCCCGAAATGCCTTCGACATATTTTTCCGGTGAGATTATGCCCGCCCGACACAGATTGAGTTGGGTATAATAACTGGTAAAACCTTCGGCAAACCAAAGGGCTCCACTCATATTGGCTTTCTCAAAATCAAAAGGCTCCAACCCTTTCGGACGGATGCGCTCTACATTCCACGCATGGAAAAATTCATGGGATACCGTACCGATATTCCGTTCCGCCCCACCGTTAGCCAAGGGGCGTGTACTCGTTAGGATGGTGGAGTTTCGATGCTCCATGCCATCGCCCGAGGCATTGGGGATATAACAGGCCAAAAAGGTGTAGGTACCATAATCGAATTCAGGCAGTTCGCCATAGACCTCCCGCTCGGCAAGCACTACTTTCTTTACATTCTCGAAATAGGCATCCAACTCCTCCTCCGTTCCGTTGTGGTGGAGTACAAAGCGTACCTTTTGTTTTTTTCCGTGGTCCTCCACCTCAAATTCCCGAACCGAAAAGTCACTTAGTTCGGTAGGGCTATCCATAAAATAATAGAGGTTTGGCGCCGAATAGGTGGTGCCGGAAACCAAGGGCAATTGTGTGGCTACCTTCCAGTTCAGATCCTTCCGCACCTTAAAATCCACCTCGATTTTCCGGTCTTTCAAGCTTGGGACGTACATAAAGGTCGCGGGGATGTTCAAATGGGCATGGGTTTCATCCACCTGTGAATAGGTTCCCCCACCTCGATTGGCAAACAGGGTATAATGAATGGTGATGGTGCCATCGTGACCTACCACCTGCCATTGGTATGGATCCGGGCGTAACACTTGTAACCCCTTGCCCTTACTATCGGTCGCCTTAAAATCGTACACATTCTTGGCAAACTCATGCAGGGCATAGCGCCCCGGGGAAGAACGACTCATCCGAAAGGCCACCGTATCGTTTTTCAGCTCGGGGAATGTACCCTGTACTACGGCTTCGTGGTGTACGGCATTGTCAAAAGAGATTTCGTAATGGTTGGTTTGGGCACACAACATACTGCCAAATAGGAAAATGGGAAAGAGGAATTTCATTACTATATTTTTAATAGGACGAATATACTATTTAAAACAGGCAACTGGAATAGGGTAAGGGTGCATTACCGACTATTATATGCACTACCTAAATTAAAATAGGCCAGGAAAACTTTTAGATAAACTTCCCAACCAAATGAAGACATTGATTTACAAGGTTGACATTCTTTTTAAAATCGGTGTGTCATTCCGAATGAGGTACTAAGCGAAATCGCACTAGAATAGGAGTATGGGATTTCTCGTCGCTCGTTCCTCCCTCTGTCGAAATGACAAGAGCCTATTATTATGAACGCCTTCCATTTGCCTATGCGGAAATTCCTTGATTTGCTACCAAAATTAAAATAGGCCGGGAAACTTATCGATAAACTTCCCAACCAAATGGAGACATTGATTTACAACGAACTGTCCGAAACTTGAAATGGTATATTTAGGGGTCGATCTCCTTCTGTAGTGCAGGCGATAGGGCCGTAAAGAATTATTGAAACCTTGGAAATAATTTAGGCCCTAACGGCGGTCACAAAATTCCTTCTATTTTGTGAGCACCTAACGAAGGAGTGTCGTTTCTTTTGTTTCGTTTTCTTTAGACAAGTAAAGAAAATGAAAAAAAAAGCATTTATGAACCTCCTACGACAGTTTCATTGGACAAGTAAAGAAATTGAAGATTCACGAAAACCGATAAAAAACAATAACAACCACTTGAATAAAATGAAAGAACATTGAAAATAGATTCGAATTATGGTTCTTGTCTGGGAAGGTGCTTTTTCATACTAACGACAGATGGATTAATTTACTCATTGCTTTAATTTCAGCTTCTTTTCTTTTTTGCTTTGCCAAAAAAAATCAGGGCCGTAAAACTTTTTAAAGTCAGCCTGTCATTCCGAATGAGGTACGAAGCGAAATCACACTAGAATAGGAGTATGGGATTTCTCGTCGCTCGTTCCTCCCTCTGTCGAAATGACAAGGTCTTATGTGATTTGTATGGCTTACCAAAACCAACGTGGGAATACCTTGATCTGCGACGAAAATTAAAATAGGCCGTTAAGAGTAACATAAATATCACTCTAAATCGTAAGTTCCTACCAAAAAAACCGAATAAATCCATTCGCCTATATTTGCAAAAAACTTTGGAATGGAAATAATTCTTAAACCTTGGCCGTGGTATGTCACCGGGCCATTGATCACTTTCGTTATGCTACTGCTGTTCTACTTCGGCAAATCGTTCGGTATGTCATCGAATCTTAGAACCTTATGTAGTATCGGCGGGGCCGGTAAATATGCCGATTTCTTTAAATTCGACTGGAAAGCCCAACGCTGGAACCTAGTGGTCGTCCTGGGAGCCATCTTAGGGGGATTTATTGCCGTGAATTTCCTATCCGACGGGTCTAACATTGCACTTTCGCCCGATACGATCAACGATTTGGAGACCATGGGGTTCCATAATGCAGGTGCGGCCATATTGCCCCCGGAAATATATGACTGGGATGCGGTCTTGACCGTTAAGGGCATGTCCGTCCTAATTATTGCCGGCTTTTTGGTCGGCTTCGGTACACGCTATGCCGGAGGTTGTACCTCAGGCCATGCCATTTCAGGATTGAGTAATCTGCAAAAACCTTCCTTAGTGGCCGTTATCGGCTTTTTTATCGGTGGTCTGATCATGACACACTTTATCTTACCCCTAATATTTACGACATCATGAAATTATTGAAATATCTATTCGTCGGTATGGTTTTCGGAATCATATTGGTAAAGTCCGAAGCAGTCTCCTGGTATCGTATTTATGAAATGTTCAAATTCCAATCCTTTCACATGTACGGCATCATAGGATCGGCCGTAATCTTGGGGATCATCGGTGTAGCATTGATGAAACGCAGTGGACTCAAAAACATTGAGGGACATAAAATAAACATCAACCCCAAAGAAAGAGGGTTTACCCGTTATCTTCTCGGAGGTAGTATTTTCGGATTGGGATGGGCCCTGGCTGGTGCATGTCCAGGACCCATGTACATTTTGGTGGGAGCAGGCGTCTTTAGCATGCTCATTGTAATCGCTGCGGCCCTCCTTGGTACCTTTGTTTATGGAGTGCTCAAGGATAAGTTACCGCATTAGGTCACCCCATGATCACTTGTACCGAATGTTCTTTTCCGGCTTCCAATATGGGCACGATTTTCGAATCGATTTCCGACCCGTTCACCAAGATGCGTTTTACGCCCTTACTGATATGGTCGGGATTCTGTACTTCGATATTATACGTAGCCCCACGATATTCCCGCGTCATTTTGAATCCGTCCCATTTTGAAGGGATACAGGGATCAATGACCAATCCGTCATAATCGGTTTTTACACCGAGGATGTATTGGGTGATCGCAAAAAAGTTCCACGAAGCGGTTCCCGATAACCAGGAGTTTTTGGCCTCCCCGGGTTTGGATGCTTCCTTACCGGCGATCATTTGGCAATATACATACGGCTCCACACGGTGCAGTTCCGAAATATCCTCTAAGAAACTAGGGGCTATTTTGGTGTAGTATTCATAGGCTTGGTCTCCCCGGCCCAAAACGGTTTCCCCAATCATGATCCATGGGTTGTTATGGCAAAAGATACCCCCGTTTTCCTTATAACCGGCAGGGTAGGTCGAAATCTCCCCATATTCAATATAGTATTTGGTGAAGGCGGGACTGTTCAAAACAATACCGTAGTCACAGTCCAAATGCTCTTTTACGGCATTCAACGACTTTTCTACCATCCCTTCTTCCTGTCCGATACCGGCCATGGTACACCATCCTTGGGATTCGATAAAGATCTTGCCTTCCTCGTTCTCGTTGGATCCTATTTTCTTACCGTAATAATCATAGGCCCGTAGGTACCAATCACCGTCCCAACCGTCTTTCTTAACGGCTTCGATCATGGCTTCCACATGGGTTTCGGCTTCTTGGGCCTCGGCATCCTTCCCTATGCGTTTGCACAGTTTTACATATTCCTTTCCGTAAACCACGAAAAGTCCGGCAATCATCAGCGATTCCGCCGTGCTTCCCTTTTTATTCCCTGTGGTCTGGAAAGATTCGTTGGGATCTTCGGAAAAACAATTCAGGTTTAAACAATCGTTCCAATCGGCACGCCCAATAAGCGGTAAGCCGTGAGGCCCCAAGTTGTTCACCACATGGTAGAAAGAGGCTTTTAAGTGGTCGAAATGCGGTTTGGCGCGCGATGCATCATTATCAAAGGGCACCATTTCATCCAACAGGGAAAAATCCCCTGTTTCCTTAATATATTCGGTAGTGGATAAGATCAACCATAAGGGATCGTCGTTAAAATCACCCCCAATGGCCGAATTCCCTTTTTTGGTCAAGGGTTGGTATTGGTGGTAGCACGAACCGTCCTCGAACTGGGTTGATGCGATATCAAAGATACGTTCCCTGGCCCTTTCTGGGATTTGGTGTACAAAGCCGATCAAATCCTGGTTGGAGTCCCTAAAGCCCATACCACGACCGATTCCCGATTCAAAGAAGGAAGCGGAGCGCGACATATTGAAGGTGACCATACATTGGTATTGGTTCCAGATATTCACCATACGATCCAAGCGATCATCCCCGGAATCTATATTGATCTTGCCCAGAAGTCGGTCCCAATAGGCGCGTAGTTCCCCATAGGCGGCATCGATTTTTTCAACCGTATCGAATTTTGCCATCATATCCTTGGCAGGTTTCTTATTGATGACCCCCTTACTTTCCCATTTCTCTTCCGGAGCCACCTCAACATAGCCCAACATAAAGATAAAATCGCGGGATTCGCCCGGTTGCAATTCCACCTCAATATAGTGCGATGCGATAGGCGACCAACCATGGGCCACGGTGTTCTTTGGAGTTCCGTCGTTAACGACATCGGGATTATCAAATCCGTTATACAACCCCAAAAACGATTCGCGATCGGTATCATACCCATCTATTGGGGCATTCACGTTATAAAAGGCATAGTGGTTACGTCGTTCCTTGAATTCGGTCTTGTGGTAAATGGTTGAATCCTGGATCTCTACTTCCCCAGTGGAAAAGTTACGTTGGAAGTTGGTCATATCATCCTCGGCATTCCACAGACACCATTCGATAAAAGAGAACAATTTCAGTTTTTTGGTTTCCGAAGAAGTGTTCTTTAAAGATACTTTTTGAAGCTCGCCCCAAAAGCCCAAGGGAATAAATTGAAGGATCTGTGCCGCTACCCCATTCTTGGAACTATTGAATTTGGTGTAGCTCATACCGTGACGGCACTCATAACTATCCAAAGGGGTTTTCATGGGTTTCCAGCCTGGCGACCAGGTGGTATCCCCATCCTTGATATAAAAGTACTTTCCCCCATCGTCAATAGGCACATTATTATATCTGTAACGGGTTAACCGTCTAAATTTGGCATCCTTATAAAAGGTATACCCACCTCCCGTATTCGAGGTTAGGGAAAAGAAATCCTCATTACCCAGGTAATTGATCCATGGGTAAGGGGTCTGGGGGTTTGTAATTACATACTCCCTGTTCGTATCGTCAAAATGGCCGTATTTCATGTGTAAATGTTAGTGTTTGTTATTGTGATGTTTGAGTGTCTATTTCTTTAGAAGGAATACCCTCGGCTGCACCTAAATGGTGTTGCGTCAAAGGATTTTCTTGGATCAAGTCATTGTACTTTTGATTTTTATTCCTGAAGCCTTCGCTCTTTAAGTTCCAAGGTGATCTCATCCAATTTCTTTTGGGTCAAGGGATATAAGAACATCAATCCCGCTGCCAGAACGGTGATCAATGCGGGTACCCAACTCATCAGCATGATAATCCCGGGGATGGCCCCTTGTATGGAATCGGCATCCTGTCCGCTGTAATGAAATGCACCCAAGATCATTCCGATGATCGCCCCGGCAATACCTCCGCCGAATTTGGTTGCAAAGGAACCTGCCGAATAGATAAGTCCGGTAGCCCTACGGCCATTCTTAAACTCGGAATAATCGGCAGCATCGCCCAACATGGCAAAAAACAAGGTTGGGAAAATGGCAGCTGCGAATTCAGAGATAATACCAATGGTGAATATTGCCGTAATATCATCAGGACCGCAAAAGAACAATAGGGCATTGACCCCGCCTGAAAACAATAGCGCATAAATAAACAGGTTGCGTTTGCCCAGCCTATTGCCTAAAGGTGCCGTAGCCATGGCGCCCAATACCGAGGCGACCATAAGACCGATCAAGAAGGAGGCTCCCAAAAGCTGATCGTTCAGATAATGCGTAAAGTAAATAATGACAATCCCCTGTTTGATGGAATTGTAGACGTTGAACAATAGTCCGATAACCAATAACACCAACCACGGTTTGTTGGCAATAAGGTCCTTGAAATCCTGTTTAAGATTGTTCTTTTGTTCTTTCGGGGGTTGTATTCTTTCCTTGGTGGTATAGAAGGTCAGGAACATTAAGATCGCAAGAAAAACAGACATCAGGTACATAGCATTGCTATACCCTTGTTTTTGGTCGATAATGGTAATCTTGTCCTTGGATAGGTTTGGCTCCCCATTAACGATAAACGCATAGTCCTGATTGGCCTGCATGGAAAAACTCTTGCCGTGGGTAGGCGTATTTTCCCCTGTGACCATTTGGCTATCATCCCAAGTGAACAAGGCAATCCCGTCTTCGGTCTTTATATTCACGTTCTCCACATCGGTATGTGTGGAAACAACCACTTTATAAGTATCGTCATCCAATTGATCAATGGCAATGGTTGGGTCTACATTACCGTAATAGGCCACGAGGAACAACAAGGCACCCTGTACCAACATACCCCCACCAAAAGCACCGACCATACGATAAGACCCCAAACTGGTACGTTCTTTGTCGTCCCCCGTCATGACTGCCATCAACGCCCCATAAGGCACATTGTTGGCCGTATAGATCAACGTAAAAAAGATATAGGTAACATAGGCGTATACGATCTTTCCGGTCTCGCCCAAGTCTGGACTGGTGAACAAGAGGGATAGGATGGCGGCCAAGGGTATGGCGGTCCATAAGATCCAAGGACGGAATTTACCGTATTTCGATGTTGTACGATCCCCGATGATGCCCATTAGCACATCGCTGATACCGTCGCTAAAACGGGCTACAAGCATCAATACCCCAACGGTAACTGGACTCAATCCGAATACATCGGTATAAAAAATGAACAAGAAAGTGGCTACTCCCCGCCAAGCAATATTCGCTGCACCATCCCCTAGGGCATACCCTATTTTTTCTTTAATGGAAATTTTTTCAAAAGTAGACATGGATTTTCAGATTGATTATATGTTAAAAATAATCAATCCGTAAAGCGCCCACTAATGCAAATTAATCTATTAGTGCGCTAAAATCTAAGTGTTTATACTTTGGGAATACGGCATTATCCCTCTAAAAAATAAGGCTATAAAAAAACAAGACGTGGTTTAAATCACACGATTTCAGCACTTAAACCTGCTTGCAACAAACGGCTGCATCGTGGTTCCAAATCTTTGTATTCGCCTGTTTTCACAGTACATTTACCATTGTAGTGAACAATCAAGGAACATTGTTCGGCCTGTTCGGGCGTATGCTCACAAACATCGATAAGGGTATCGATAACATGATCGAACGTATTCACTTCATCATTAAAAAGTACAATTTCGTTTTGCTTTACTGTTTCTTCCTCTAGCAGTAATTCTTCCGAAATTTTTTCCTTAGTACCCATAATTCAATATTTTAAAATCGGAATAACCTTCCCTAAAATACATATTTTACGGCAACCCAATTATTTTTTTCCTGATTTTTTTCAAACCGAAGGCCGAATTCATTGCATTTTTCTGTGATAAGAGGAATGTCCTCCTTATAAAAACCACTTAAGAACAACTGCCCGCCCTCAGTCAGGCATTTGGCATATTCGGGAATATCGGAAAGCAATATATTCCTGTTGATATTGGCGATGATCACATCGTACTTTTGATCCTTCAACAAGGAAGCATCCCCTTCGTAAACCTTGATATGCTTACCATGGTTGCGCTCCACATTCTCCATGGCATTGAGGTAACACCAATTATCGATATCTATGGCATCAACCGACACTGCCCCCCTCATTTCGGCCAGTATGGCCAAAACCCCGGTACCACTACCCATATCAAGGACCGTTTTGCCCTTGAAATCATGGTCTAGGATAAATTGCAGCATCATATGCGTGGTCTCATGATGGCCCGTACCAAAACTCATCTTGGGTTCTATGACGATATCGTAGGTAACGTTGGACTTTTCATGAAAAGGCGCCCGTACCTCACAGACCTCCCCTACCGTTATGGGTTTAAAGTTCTGTTCCCATGTGGCATTCCAGTTTTCCTGTTCTATTTCCTTCACTTCATAGGTGATGTGAAAATCAGGGTTTGATAAAATACCAACCTCGTTCAACATATCAGCCTGCCAATCCTCTTTTTGTGTATACGCCTGAATACCGGTTTCGTTCTCGACAAAACTCTCAAAGCCAATAGCGCCCAGTTCGGCGATCAAAATGTCCGAGGTGGGTTG
Organism: Maribacter polysiphoniae; assembly: GCF_003148665.1. GTDB lineage: Bacteria > Bacteroidota > Bacteroidia > Flavobacteriales > Flavobacteriaceae > Maribacter_A > Maribacter_A polysiphoniae. The sequence continues at coordinate 426,182 of NZ_QGGQ01000002.1, forward strand.
CAAGGGGGTAATCCTAAAATTGTATTCTATATATATGGTATTTGACATGCGTAAGGGTTTCTAGGAAAAGAATGCCCCTTAAAGCAAATTTAAGGGGCATTTTCAATATATAACTTAAAACTTAGATCGCTTTAACGATAGCAATGAAATCATCCGCAACCAATGCGGCACCACCAATAAGGCCTCCGTCTACATCGGGTTTAGAGAAAATCTCCTCTGCATTGGAAGGCTTAACACTACCTCCATAAAGAATGGATACGTTGTCGGCAATAGTCTGGTCAAAGGCAGTGGCGATGGTCTTACGTACAAAAGCATGCATCTCCTGGGCTTGTTCTGGGGAAGCTGTTTCTCCCGTTCCAATGGCCCATACAGGTTCGTAAGCCAAAATGATACTGCTCCAAGCGCTGGCATCTAATCCGAAAAGTGCATTTTTCAATTGGCTTTCGACCACACTGAAATGGTTATCGGATTTACGATCGGCCAATTCCTCACCAAAGCAGAACATAACGGTCATGTTCTTGGCTAGGGCTGCCTTTACTTTTTTCTCAAGAATCTCATCGGTTTCACCAAAATAGGCCCTACGTTCGGAGTGACCTAAAATAACGGTATTGATACCTATGTTCAATAACATATCGGCTGAAATCTCACCGGTGTAGGCTCCACTTTCTGCAAAATGCATGTTTTGGGCGATGACCTCTATGGTAGAATCTTCCAACTGGTTTACGGCACTAGCCAAATTTACAAAGGTTGGGGATACCATAACCGTTGCACTTGTATCTGGCAATTTAGCGGAAACCTCAGACAATAATGCCTCGGTTTCTTGCATGTTCTTATTCATTTTCCAGTTACCTGCTACTATTTTTTTCCTCATGATTTACTCTTTCTTAATTGTTTTACAATCTCTTTATCACTGGCCTTAATGGCCTTATATAATTTAATATTCCCTTGTGCATCCAGAACCATATACCTAGGGATCCAATCCAAATCGATATCCTTGAAAAGATCTGACTTCCAACCCTTGCTGGCCCAAAAATGCGACCCGTTCGATATGCCAAATCGTTTGATCCCTTTTTTCCAACTTGCCGCATCCCTATCCAAGGAGATGTATACAAATGCTATTTCGGGAAACTCCTCTTTCAATTTCTTTATCGTGGGCATACCCACGACACAATCCTTACACCAAGAGGCCCAAATATCCAAAAGTATGGTCTTGCCCTTATGCGCCTTGATCAAGGAATCGAAGGTTACCTTATCACCGATTAAACTCACCAATGAATCATTCAAAGCGGCCTGGGAAAAGGTATGCTCCTGGGCACGTGTCAGTAGAACGGTTAAAAAGGTTATTAAAATAAGTGTTTTCCTAAGGTACTTCATAAAATCAAAATCTTAAATCTTCCAAATCATTATAGTGAACCTTCTGTGTTATGGTTCCTTTTTCCAACGTCAATACCCCGGGATTGGAGCGTACTATGGTCTTTAAAGCTGTTTCATCGGTAAAATAAAAGGATGTGCCCAGGTTGTATTTCTTGACCCATTCGGCCGATTTTTCCGGACTTGAGGCCGACATCCCAATTACTTTATACCCTTTTTCCTTGGCCTTTACGATCGTCTCTGCCAATTTTGGAAAGGCATCCCCATCACTTTTTGAAAGGTCATAGGAAACGATCATCATCAACTTTGGTTCCTCCAATAATGCAGGGGCAAAGTCCTCCCCATTTTGCTCAATGGTAAAGTCATGGATCGGTGGTTCATATCCTTTTACGATTTCAGTGGTCTCCACATCGATGAATTCCCCATCGACCGAAGGGTAATCCCCATGGGTGACAATCACTTTTTCCGTTCCATCCACATTGAACTTCCAAGCGTACTCGAATACGGCTTCTTGTGCATCTTCCGGCATGACCATTCCTTCCTTGATATTATCCCCGATCTTATAGGGTCTAAAATCGATTACCGGAAGGTGGCGCAATACATGGTTGGCGAATAAGGCACAGGCCACTAAGGCCATTGCGGTTATAACCCTTCTTGTACCCGAACCTAAAATAGGCTTTAAATGCTTTTTGCCGACGAGTAGGATGATAATGAACACCAACAATACCATATCCTTCGTAAAGGAGCCCCAGGGTGTCAAATTAACGGCATCACCAAAACAACCACAGTCGGTTACTTTATTGAAATAGGCCGAATAGAAGGTTAAAAATCCGAAGAATACGATCATCAGGAATAAACTCCATAAGGTGAACTTGAGCCTAAAGCCCAACAATAACATGACCCCTAGAAGAATTTCAAAAACAACCACAAAAAGTGCAAACCCTAGTGCGTATGGCGTTAAAAAGGTAAGATTAAGAACCGCCTCACTAAAATATTCCTCCAGCTTAAAGGTAAAACCAACCGGGTCGTTAAGTTTTACAAAACCACTGAATATGAATAAAAAGCCAACGAATATTCTACTAAAACCCACTAAGTATTTCATTCGGAATCCTCTTTTAAATGAATCATTGCGAAAACGGCATAATTTACCATGTCCTGATAATTGGCGTCGATACCCTCACTGACCAAGGTAGCGCCCTTATTGTCCTCTATTTGTTTTACACGTAACAACTTCTGCAAGATCAAATCGGTCAAGGAACTAACGCGCATATCACGCCAAGCCTCCCCGTAGTCATGGTTTTTATCCTCCATCAATGATTTGGTGACCTTGGCATGCTTGTCGAACAAGGCAACGGCTTCCTGCTCCGATAGATCGGGTTGGTCTACCACGCCTTTTTCAAGCTGTATCAGGGCCATGATCGAATAATTGATGATTCCGATAAATTCGGAACGTTCATCCTCATCCACCTTTTGAACCTCATTTTCCTGAAGTCCTCGAATCCGTTGTGCCTTAATGAAAATTTGATCGGTCAGGGAAGGTAATCTCAGAATACGCCATGCGCTGCCGTAGTCTTTCATCTTCTTCTGGAATAAATCCCTACATATTTTAATTACGGCGTCGTATTGTTCGGAAGTCTGCTGCATGTAATATCACTAATTTGCGTAAATTTCGCCTAAAATATTTTAAACCTCAAAGTTCGTGTTTTATGTTTGGTTTATCAAACTTTATAGGGGCAACTTTGAATCTTACTTTTGTCGTATGACCTTGAATTGCAATGGAAACCTTATTGATTTGTCCACCCCCAAAGTCATGGGCATACTCAATCTTACCCCGGATTCTTTTTATGACGGGGGAAAATACCGTGAAGAAGGGCAAATCCTGACCCAAGTAGAGAAAATGCTTCTGGAGGGCGCCACCTTTATCGATGTAGGTGCCTATAGTTCCAGACCGGGAGCGGCGGCGGTAAACACGGAAGAAGAACTTTCGAGGATCACCCCTATTGTTTCCAAGATCGTTAAAGCCTTCCCCGATATCATGCTGTCCGTTGATACCTTTCGCAGTCAAGTGGCCGATGCCTGTTTGGATGAGGGGGCCGCTATCGTCAATGACATTGCCGCAGGCCTACAGGACCCCCATATGTTCAACGTGGTCGCCAAACATCAGGTACCTTATATTATGATGCATATGAAGGGTACCCCACAAAACATGCAAAAGCAAACCGATTATAAAAATTTGATCACCGAAATGTTATTTTATTTCTCTGAACGGATTGCCAAGGCAAGGGAACACCATATCAACGATATCATTATCGATCCCGGGTTTGGCTTTAGCAAGACCTTGGAACAGAATTACGGCCTTCTGCAAAAAATGGATTTATTGCAAACCCTGAACCTCCCTATTTTAGTGGGCATAAGCAGGAAATCGATGATATACAAGGCATTGGACAAAACGCCCCAAGAAGCATTGAACGGCACTACGGCACTGCATATGGTGGCACTACGGAATGGGGCGCAGATCCTTAGGGTCCACGATGTGGAAGCCGCTATGGAATGTATACGATTGAATGAACTGCTAACTAAATAAGCGAAGCGTATTTTGTTCATCAAATTTTGTTAATTTTACAAAAACGGCTAGGATTGGATTTTTTGAATTTTCTCGACTTTAAGATTACCGACATTATCGACATTATCTTAGTCGCCTTACTACTTTATTATATATACAAACTTGTTCGCGGGTCGGTTGCCATCAATATATTCATTGGCATCGTCATCATTTGGGGGTTCTGGAAACTTACCGAGTTGTTGGACATGAAAATGATAAGTAGTATGGTTGGCGGTTTTATGCAGGTAGGGCTGATTGCCCTAATTATCGTATTTCAACAGGAAATACGAAAATTCCTATTGATGATCGGCTCTACAAATTTTGCGAATAAACGAAATTTCATTCGCCGGTTCCGTTTCTTAAAACCCGATGACATAACGGCAAGTACCAATATCGACCCTATCCTGAAGGCCTGTGAGGCCATGGCACGGTCAAAGACCGGTGCCATTATCGTTATCAAACGAAATAACTCCCTCGATTTTGTAAAATCCTCAGGGGATAAGATGTTTGCCGAGGTCAACCAACCCTTATTAAGTAGTATTTTCTTTAAAAACAGCCCCTTACATGATGGCGCTGTAGTTATCGAGGATAATTATATCGTAGCCACACGGGTGATTTTACCGGTTTCGAACGAACGTAGTATCCCTTTGCGCTTTGGGCTTCGACATAGGGCCGCGGTCGGCATTACGGAGCGAACCGATGCTTTGGCGCTTGTGGTCAGTGAGGAAACAGGAAATATTTCCTACATCAAAAATGGGGAATTTGTATTGTTCAACGATCTTCTGGAATTGGGCAATATGATAAAGGAAGATTTGGTTTAGGCCGCTTCCTCTTCCATAAACTGGGATTCATAAAGCTTATTATAGTACCCACCCTTTTTAAGCAACTCACTGTGTGTACCGGCCTCAACGATCTTACCCGCTTCCATGACCAAAATCCTATCGGCCTTTTTTATGGTGGCCAAGCGGTGGGCAATGATCACAGACGTTCTTCCCTCCGTTATTTTATCGGTAGCACGCTGTATCAACTGTTCGGAATAGGTATCTACCGAAGAAGTGGCCTCGTCCAAAATAAGGATACTGGGATTACTGACATAGGCCCTGAGAAAGGCTATTAACTGACGTTGGCCACTGGATAACATGGAGCCACGTTCCTTTACGTTGAACCCATACCCGCCGGGAAGGCTTTCAATAAATTCATGGACCCCGATTTCCTTGGCTGCCGCCTCTACATCCTTAAGACCTACATCTTTGTTCTTGAGTGAAATATTATTGACAATGGTATCGGCAAAAAGAAAAACATCCTGCAATACCACGGCGATATGCGATCGTAAGGCAGCCAATTTAAAGTCCTTACTATCCACACCATCAATCAATATCTGTCCTGAATTGATCTCATAAAAACGATTCAGTAAATTTATGATCGTTGATTTACCGGCACCTGTCGCCCCAACAATGGCAATGGTTTCACCCGCCTTCGCCTCGAACGAAATACCATGAAGGACTTCCTCGTTTTTTAAATAACCAAAATGTACATCGTTAAACGTTATATCACCCCTGACCTTGGTATTGTCCCCATAGGTTCCGGAATCATCCATCTTACTTTCGGTGTCCAAAATGGAAAAAACCCTATTGGCCGCAACCATACCCATCTGTAACGTATTGAACTTATCGGCAATTTGTCGCAAGGGCCTAAAAAGTATCTCGATACATAGGATATAGGCGAAAATAGTACCCGCCTCACTGCTGGAGATATTGGCGACATTCATGAGTCCCCCATACCAAACCACCAAACCAATGGCCAAAGAACTAACGATCTCGGCGATGGGAAAGAATATGGAGTTGTACCATACCGTTTTCAACCATGCCTTTTTATGCTTTTCATTGATTTCCCTGAATTTATCACTTTCAATCTTTTCCCGGGTAAACAATTGTACGATTTTCATTCCCGCGATCCTTTCCTGTACAAAGGAATTTAGATTGGCCACTTGGGCCCTTACCTCTATAAAAGCAACCTTCATGGCCTTTTGAAACAATCGTGTTGCATAGAGGATCACTGGCAGAAGGGAAAACACGATCAAGGCGAGTTTCCAGTTCATATAGATCATCAATGCGGCAGCGGCGAACATTTTCAACAAATCAGCAACAATGACAAAAAAACCTTGACTGAAGATCTCCCCAATACGTTGCATATCGGCCACCGCCCGGGTTACCAAAACCCCTAGGGAAGAATTGTCAAAATACGTCATCCTAAAATTCAGCATATGTTGAAACAGCCGAATACGGACATCCTTTATCACCGATTCCCCCAACCAATTCGCGTAATAATTAAAAAACAATTGGAAGGTGACCTGCGCCAAGAGCACAACCAACATCGCTATCACGAGAAAAAGCAATTTCTCCGGATTGGATTTCATGATGGCATCGTCGATAAGCATCCGTAACAAAAACGGGGTCATCACTGCAAAGGCCGAAAGTAGGATAGCAGAGACAGCTACACCATAAAAAGTTAGCTTATAGGGTTTCGTATACGTCATTAGACGCTTGAACAAACCGGTATCAAATGCTTTTCCTGTTTCTTTACTCATATTTTTGTAATGACTCTGGGTAGCTAATTTTGGTCAAATATAATCCTTTTGCAGGGACAGAAGGCCCAGCTAACGACCTGTCCTTGCTTTTCAATACGTTTCTCACATATTCCAAATCCGATTTCCCGATTCCGACTTCGATAAGGGTACCCACAACGGCCCTGACCATATTGCGAAGAAAGCGATCTGCCACAATCGTAAACACCAATTTATCGGCATCCACGGTCCATTCCGCCTTTTTAACATCGCAATTAAAGGTCCGTACATCGGTATTCGATTTTGAAAAACACTCAAAATCACGATGTTCCATCAGCAACCTTGCCGCTTCATTCATCGCCGGAACATCAAGACGATGCCTTAAATAGTGGGCACTGTCCAAATAAAACGGATTCTTTTCCTGTGTTATCCAATATTCATAAGTACGTTCAATGGCATCAAACCTGGCGTGGGCATCTTCCTTGACCGCACGTATTTCGGCAATGGCAATATCGTCGGGCAGCAAGGCATTCAACCGGTAAACCAATTCATCCACATCAAACTCCCCGTCAAAATCGAAATGGGCATACATTTGTTTGGCATGCACCCCCGCATCCGTTCTACCTGCACCGACCACGGATAGGCCTTGGCGCAACAATTTGGACAATCCATCTTCCAAAACCTCCTGTACCGTAATGGCGTTGGGTTGTATTTGCCAACCGTGGTACGACTTCCCGAAGTATGAAAAAACGATGAAATATCTCAAGTGAAACGCCTATTTTTGTGGTGTTCAAAGATACTTCGTTCCTTCTAAAAACAGAGGCTAAACCCATATTTTTAAGCTTAATTTAAGTTTTATGACCAAAATACTTTTGCTGTCGGACACCCATAACCATATTGATGATGCCATTTTAAAATATGTGAAGCAAGCCGATGAGGTTTGGCATGCCGGGGATATCGGCAGTTTAAAGGTCACCGACCGCATAGAAGCCCTAAAGCCCTTGAGGGGTGTCCACGGAAATATAGACGACCATGTAATCCAGAAGGAATTCCCCTTGCACCAGCGATTCAAGTGTGAGGACGTTGATGTTTGGATAACCCATATCGGTGGCTACCCCCCCAAATACAACAGTAACGTTTACAAAGACATAAAGGCGAATCCTCCTAAATTGTTCATCAGTGGGCATTCCCACATCTTAAAGGTCATGTGGGACAAAAAATTGGACCTACTACATATGAATCCCGGGGCATGTGGAAAACACGGCTTTCATCAGGTGCGTACCATGTTGCGTTTTGTGATCGACGGAAAGGACATCAAGGACCTGGAGATTATTGAATTGGGCAAACGGTAAGATTACTTTATTTTTATGGTACAAATCAAGAGATACACCAAAAACACTTAAATAAAAAGGAAGCATAATGCTCCCATTAAAACCTTAAAGAATGAAAAAAATACCTTTGTACTCCCTAATGCTTTTATTCCTTTTACTTACCACCCCGGGCCAGGCGGAAGTAAAATTGCCCGCCATTGTATCTTCCGATATGGTTTTACAGCGCAATACGACCGTAATACTGTGGGGATGGGCTGATGCCGGTAAAAAAATCACCATCAAGGCCTCATGGCTGAATACCCCCTTACAGATAACAACCGATAAATCGGGAAATTGGAAAACGGGGATACAGACCACTAATGACAAAAAACCGCAAACGATAAACATAACTGGGGATGGTTCGAATATTTTACTGGAAAATATTCTTTTTGGGGAAGTCTGGCTTTGTTCAGGGCAATCAAACATGCAACAACCGCTGAACGGCTATACCGGGCAACCCGTTTTTGGGTCATTGGAAGCAATTTCCTCTTCTAAAAATCCGAATTTACGATTGTTTACCGTAGACCGAATCGGTTCAAAAACTCCCTTGAAAGATATCGAAAAATATACCGGATGGCAAGCCGCAAGTCCTGAAACCGTTAAGGATTTTAGCGCCATTGCCTATTTTTATGGCCAGCGGTTGCAAGAGATTTTAGACGTTCCCGTGGGTATGATCCATACCTCTTGGGGAGGAAGTAGTGTACAGGCATGGCTAAGTAAGGAAGCCATGGAGAACTATCAAAAGGTGGACCTTGATGGCGTTGACATCACAAAACGCACCAACCATATTCCTACGGCCCTATACAATTCGATGATCCATCCGTTGATTCCATACACCATTAAAGGAGCGTTGTGGTATCAAGGCGAATCGAACCGCGAAGAACCGGAAAATTACAAAAAACTCTTTCCTGCCATGGTAAAAGACTGGAGAACACGATGGGACCTTGGTGATTTCCCTTTTTATTATGTGCAAATTGCCCCATTCATATACGATGGCAATGAGGTTTTCTCCACTGCCGGCAATTCCGCTTTTATTCGTGAGACTCAATTACAATGTTTAGATGTAATCCCTAATTCCGGTATGGCCGTCTCCATGGATATCGGTGACGACTATTGCATTCATCCTCCAAAAAAGAAAGAAGTTGCCGACCGCTTGCTTTACATTGCCTTGAATAAGACGTACGGATTCAATACCCTGGACTATGCCGGCCCCACCTTTGCTTCTTTTGAGTCACAGGAAGGTGGTCTCCTTTTAAAATTTGACAACGCCGATACAGGCCTTTTTGCCTATGAAGGTTTGCAAGGATTTGAGATCGCAGGAAAGGACAAAGTCTTTTACCCTGCAAACGCAACCATCGTAGACCGTAAAAATGTATTGGTAAAGAGCGATAAAGTACTGAACCCTGCCGCCGTAAGGTATGCTTGGCGCAACTGGATCACGGGTACGCTCTACGACACCAATCTCCTACCCGCATCTTCATTTAGAACCGACGATTGGAACGATGCTACGAAAGCTACCGAATAGGCACCTATCTACAATAAGAAACTTTTTAAAAAACAAAAAAAACCCTGATGCTTCCATCAGGGTTCACGCACTAATACTACTAAGATGTTAGGCTTAACGCAAACGATCAACAGATTTTACAAGATCCTCATCCTTCTTAATAGCCCTGTTGGCCAGGACCAAAAAAACGATAGAAAATACAGGAATCAACATCCCAATACCCTTCTCAGAGACCAAGGTCTCTCCGGATAAGTTTAGCGATCGGTAAACGAAAAATCCTAGTAAAAAAAGATTCAATATCATGTTCAACCTGTTCAACACAAATTGATTTTGTCGTTTTTTATACAAGAATACGGCAATCAATGCCAAGGCTCCCGACCCATAAAAGACGGTGGAAACCAAAATATCGTTTTGGGCAAAAAACTCCATTCCCTTGGCATCCAACCAAAGGTAGGCCACAAATGGCGCTACGCCACCCAATAAGGCGACAATAACAAGATAAATGGTCTGAATTCTTTGAATCATTGCTTTAATAACGATTTTCAATGGCAAAAATACATGTCTTTTAAAAAATATCCCCGAATAATTGAAAATAATTTGTAATATTGTTGCGTTATTAGTTATATCACTTACCAATACGGGATTCTTCCCTTAGTAAACCCAAGTAATAATACACTTCTTAATTTTGTCTAAAGACGTATAATTTATATCACATTTAATGTTTGAGATTTCAGATTTAAAATCAAAAAAGCTTCCTGAACTTCAGGAAATAGCAAAAGGCTTGAAAGTACCTAAATTCAAGTCCATGAAAAAGTTGGACCTTGTATACCAAATTTTGGACGTACAAGCGGCAAATCCCAAAGCCACCGAAGAAATAGCCTCGGTTTCCATTGAAAAAAAACCTGTGGAAAAAAAACCAACTGAAAAGAGAGTCGCTGAAAAGAAACCAGCAGCAAAAAAACCAATAGAGCGTCCAAAACGAACACGGGTCGCCAACGATAAGAAAACCGAGGGTAATACGACCACCGAGGATACAAAAACGGAAGCTCCTAACGCTCCCACTCCCAGTGCCCCAAACACACCCGAAGCCCCTGCAAAGAAACCGCAAGGCGAAAACAGCAGACCAAATCCTAGGGCCAACAACGGACAGAATGCAAAGAAAGGTCCACAACCCCATAAAAACCAAAATGCAAAAAAACCTACCCATCAAAAAAGTGGGCAGGATAAACGCAATAGTAATTTCGACAAAGACCTAAAGAACCGTTATAAGGAACCGGAATTCGAATTCGATAGTATCATCGCCAGCGAAGGTGTTCTTGACATCATGCAGGATGGCTATGGTTTCTTACGTTCTTCGGATTATAATTACCTATCCTCACCGGATGATATTTATGTATCACAATCACAGATTCGATTGTTCGGACTTAAAACCGGGGATACCGTACTAGGGAATGTACGTCCACCCAAAGAAGGTGAAAAGTATTTTCCCCTGATCAAAGTGAGCAAAATCAATGGCATCGATCCCCAGGTGGTACGCGACCGTGTTTCTTTTGAACACTTGACACCTTTGTTCCCTGAGGAAAAATTCAATCTTGCCGATCGTCAGAGCAGTATCTCTACCCGTATTATAGATTTGTTCTCTCCCATAGGAAAAGGACAAAGGGGAATGATCGTATCCCAGCCCAAAACCGGTAAGACCATGTTGTTGAAAGACGTGGCAAATGCCATTGCGGCAAACCACCCAGAGGTATATTTAATCGTCTTGCTTATCGATGAGCGACCAGAAGAGGTCACCGATATGCAACGTAATGTACAAGGTGAGGTCATTGCCTCGACCTTTGACAAGGAAGCCACCGAACACGTACGTGTAGCCAATATTGTTTTGGAAAAAGCCAAACGTTTGGTTGAATGCGGACATGATGTGGTTATCCTATTGGATTCAATTACCCGATTGGCCCGGGCTTACAATACCGTACAACCGGCCTCAGGTAAAGTATTGAGTGGTGGTGTTGATGCCAACGCCCTACATAAACCAAAACGATTCTTCGGAGCTGCCCGTAATATTGAAGACGGTGGATCACTATCGATCATCGCCACGGCGTTGACAGATACCGGCTCTAAGATGGATGAAGTCATCTTTGAGGAATTCAAGGGAACTGGTAACATGGAACTTCAGTTAGACCGTAAAATCAGTAACCGAAGAATATTCCCTGCAATCGATCTTACTTCCTCCAGTACACGTAGGGATGACTTACTGCTTGATGAAAGCACCATTCAACGTATGTGGATCTTGCGTAAATACCTTGCTGATATGAATCCTATCGAAGCCATGGAATTCATTGAACAACGTATCAAGCAAACCAAGAATAATGAGGAGTTCTTAATGACCATGAATCAGTAGTCATTACAAAACATATTTTTTTACATCCCTTTGGCCACAAACCAAAGGGATTTTTTTTATACCCGTCCCCTTAGGGAATAGGGGTGCCTCGTTGTTGTTTACAATAGGTTTTAGGCAATACCAAAAGGAACCTATCCCAAAATTGAGTGATTTTTTCGTTGATTTACCCCTATCATTTAGGACTACCCCTTATAAATTCGAATCCGTTTTTATGTTACTGCGGTAATTTTAATATCTTTATGTCGCAAAGAATGCTCTCCCCCACTTACTTTGCTTGAACATTTTATAACCTAAATCCTATGTCATGATCAATGCAAAAAAGTTTTTGTCCCATTCCCTTATGCTTTTTATTATCCTGTTCAGCTCCATGAGTTGTGAGGAAGAAAAGGAAAAGGAAGTAGCCCCCGAAGTCTTGGCCCCAGAACAAATTGTACATGTGGAACAAGCCAAGGAAATGTATGATTTCTATACCAAAAGGCGCGTACCTTTGATCCAACGTTACGAAGATTCCATAAACCGCAGGAAGTACGGCACCAAAATACAGCAGAAAAAGAAAGCCAAGTCTAATTCGGATGAGGCCAACGCGGAAAAAAAGTTTGATGTGGCCCGTTATGTCTCCTATGACTACAAAACCCTAAAACAATACTTGGCCTATATTGAACAAGAGGCCAAAAAGGCCAATGTCGAAATCTCAGGTCTGCGTATCTATTTCTCAAACTATCCTGACAAAGCATTTTTTGATGGCCAGAATAAGGATTCTATTTTGCATCCGAGACAGAATTCCGTGTTGCTATCCCCAACCTTAACAAAAGGAAAAAGGGATTATCTTTTTTATATCGGGGAAGACAAAGACCAACAGGAAGCCATATTGCTTTCCGACAGCTTCAAACCCATCAAAGACATCATAGGAATGGGTCACCTTGGTAATGCAGAATCGAAATCACATGCCTCTTTCATGCCAAGCCTCTCAACATCCACGGCAAATACCACCTTAAACACATCGTTTTATGCCGGAACAAGCTTGACCATGAATAAGGGTACCGGAGCACCCCCACCATTCCCTGAAGAGGATTAAGCCCGTATTGATGTACGACTTTCTAAAAGATAATTATTTCATCCCGCTTTACGGGATCACCCTATTAATTTCCCTACTACGCTATAACCGTTATTATAGTAGTATCCTGAAGTACTTTCCCCTCATCATCATTTACACCATGGTGTCGGAAATATTGGGATTCTTTATTAGGGACTTTGATGATTTCCAGATTGTGTATATTGAAAAGTACCAGTACGCAAACTATATTATTTTCAATATATACGACCTGGTATTCTTTTTCTATTTCTATTTTATATTTTGGAAAGTAGTAAAGCTCAAAAAACACAAGGATATCATCAAGTATGGCGCTTTGGTTTATATTCTGGCGTCGTTGATCAATCCGTTTATCCATAACGTAATGATCTTCCCCCAGTTTTACGCCTCCACTATCGGATCCATCGTATTGATCATCGCCATTATCCTCTATTTTCTAGAAGGTGGGATTCAAAAAGGGAACAGGCACAATCTACTTACTTGGATAAGTTACGGACTTTTATTATTCAATATTTTCTTCCCCGTAATCTCACTCCTTTCCTATTACAATTTCCCCGTCTACGACAAATTGCACCTAAGGCAATTCCATTACCTTCTGATCATCGCAACGTATGTCTTTTTCATCATCGGCTTCGTTGTTATGAAACCCATGCGGGCCTTGGCGGAAGAATCTTAAAACAAAAAAATGCCCAGACGGAAACCATCTGGGCATTTTTATAAACCGTAGAAAATCTTACAATGCTGCAACGTGCTTTGCCAATTTACTCTTTAAGTTGGCCGCTTTATTGGCATGTATAATGTTTCGTTTTGCCAACCTATCGATCATACTAACAACCTCAGGCAACAATTTCGCAGCATCGTCCTTATTTTCTTCACCGCGCAACCTCTTAATAGCGTTACGGGTTGTTTTGTGCTGGTACCTGTTGCGTAAACGTACAGCTTCGTTTCTTCTAATCCTCTTTAATGCTGACTTGTGATTTGCCATCTTTTCTTTAAATTATGTTTTTAAGACATTTGCCTTTTTACTTGGTAGTCCGTAGGGGAATCGAACCCCTGTTACCAGGATGAAAACCTGGCGTCCTAACCCCTAGACGAACGGACCTTATTTTCGGGACAAAAACCTACTTGTTGTTCCAATCCCAATCATTCAATATTACCTTGTAGTCCGTAGGGGAATCGAACCCCTGTTACCAGGATGAAAACCTGGCGTCCTAACCCCTAGACGAACGGACCATTACTCTGCACAAAATGCGGATGCAAAAATACAATTATTTTTAACTATCGCAACACCTGCTTATTATTTTTTTACTTAATCGCGAATATAACCATTTTTATTATAGAAAATAAAGCCTTTTCCCATCAAAAAAAACGATACTGCGATCATTGTAAAAAGATTTTATCGATTATCAATAAGCCTTGGCAAACAACACCCTACGGGCCGAAGCCTCACCGGTGACCATACAATGCCCAGGTGTGGTATCCCCTTCAATGGGAATACAACGGATGGTAGCCTTTGTTTCTTCCTTAATTCTATCTTCCGTGGCCACGGTACCATCCCAATGGGCAGAAATAAATCCGCCTTTTTCCTCCAATACCTTTTTAAACTCCTCATAACTATCCACCTCGGTAATATGCTCCTTCCGGTAGTCCAAGGCTTTGTTGAATATATTTTTCTGCATATCCTCCATCAGGAACTCGATTTTGGCAATTACCCCATCCATGGGTACGGTTTCCTTTTCGAGCGTATCACGTCGGGCCACTTCATAGGTGCCATTCTCCATATCGCGTTGACCAATGGCCAAACGTACGGGAACCCCCTTCAATTCATATTCATTGAATTTAAACCCTGGTTTATAGGTATCCCGATCGTCATATTTAACCGAAATACCCTTGGCCCGTAATTCCTTTACCAAAGGATCGACTTTTTCAGAAATGGCATCCAATTGATCAAGTCCTTTATAAATAGGCACGATAACAACTTGTATAGGCGCCAATTTTGGAGGCAACACCAACCCATTGTCATCACTATGGGTCATGACCAAGGCCCCCATCAATCGGGTAGACACTCCCCAAGAAGTCGCCCAGACGTATTCTTGCTTACCTTCCTTCGATGCGAATTTCACATCAAAGGCTTTGGCAAAATTTTGTCCCAGGAAATGGGAGGTTCCGGCCTGTAAGGCTTTTCCATCCTGCATTAAGGCCTCTATACAATAGGTCTCTACAGCCCCTGCAAAACGCTCACTTTCCGTTTTCACCCCTTTTATCACCGGTACGGCCATATGGTTTTCGGCAAAATCGGCATAAACGTTCATCATTTGCTCTGCCTCTTCGATAGCTTCTTTTTCCGTGGCATGGGCGGTATGCCCTTCTTGCCATAAAAATTCAGCCGTGCGCAAAAAGAGTCGGGTACGCATTTCCCAACGCACTACATTGGCCCACTGATTGATCAACAAAGGCAAATCACGATAGGATTGTATCCATTTTCTATAGGTATCCCATATAATGGTTTCGGAAGTTGGCCTAATAATCAATTCCTCTTCCAGTTTCGCATCCTCATCCACGATGATACCACTTCCGTCCTCGGCATTCTTCAAACGGTAATGGGTTACTACCGCACATTCCTTGGCAAAACCTTCAACATGACTTGCTTCCTTACTTAAGTACGATTTCGGGATAAGCAATGGAAAATATGCATTTTCATGCCCGGTTTCCTTGAACTTCTTATCCAAAGCCGCCTGCATTTTTTCCCAAATGGCGTAGCCGTACGGTTTGATGACCATACACCCTCTAACCCCTGAGTTTTCGGCTAGATCAGCCTTTACAACCAGTTCATTATACCATTTGGAATAATCCTCACTTCTCTTTGTCAATTTTTTACCCATTATGCGTAGTTTGGCACAAAACTTGTGTTATTATTATGTAAATAGTTCGGTAAAACTAACTATTTTTAATATGTTCAACAATAAAAATTGAAACCATGATACATTCTCTACCCCTCTCAAGATTTCGCACCGCGTCCCTTCTTGTTCTTGTAGGCATTTTGGCAGTTTCCTGCGGTTCGTACGAGCAAGCCTCATACTACGACAATGATGGGATTTACGCTGACGACAACGTTCGTGTTGTCGAAAGGGCCCCACAACAAGTAGAGAAGAAAAAAGAACATGATCCTTATCAGGATTATTTTGGACAAAAAGCCAATGAATACGATGAAATACTCGAAAGTGAAGTATTCACCGATATCGATTCATATTCCAGTGAATCCGAATATGACAGTATTCCCCAAAAAGGTGATTTGACCGATTATTACCAACCCGAAAATGACTACGAAGGTTACGGTGCCTGGGGTGACAATACCACTGATATAAGCATCAACATCTATGGTGGCGGTTATAACAACTATGGTTATGGAGGTTATTACGGTTGGGGTTGGAACGATCCTTGGTTATGGAACAACTGGGGTTACGGCGGATACTATGGCTCTTATGGATGGGGTGGATATTACAACCCATGGACCTGGAACAACTGGGGCTGGGGAGGATATTATGGATACGGTTACGGATATGGATGGGGTAGCTGGTATTCCCCTTACGGTCGTTATGGTTACTATGGCAATAGATATTACAACAGACCTTATTCCCGATACGGATACCCACGAAGTTACGCCTATAACAGAAGCAGACGAGGATATTACAACACCAATAACCTAGCCAGCAATGGTTCGTCCAGGGCGCTTAGAGGAAGATCCAACGCAACAACACGAAGCACTTCCCCTAGATATCGAAGTAACAGCACCACAGCAAGGACCAGTGGGGTGCGAAGCAATAGCACCGCAAGAAGTTCGAACACTTACAGAAGTGGTTCAACATCACGAAGAACAGTAGGTGTTGACCAAAATAAGGCATACCGCACCAGTAGAAGTACACGTGCCACCCCTAGATACAATTCATCATCCAGGTCGAGCTCGTACTACAACAGAAGTACTGCACCAAGAAGCAACACTTACCGAAGTGGATCTACAGGTACCCGAAGTTCATCAAGAGCTACCACACCCAGAACATCAACATATAAAAGTTCTGGAAGCCGTACCGGTACCTCCCGTTCATACCGGAGTTCTGGAAGCAGCTCAAGAAGTTCACAATCGTACCGAAGTACTGCTCCAAGATCAAGCAGCTATAAATCCTCTGGTAGTTCCGGTAGCCGAAGTAGCAGTAGCTACAGAAGTTCTGGATCATCCAGATCATCATCGTCTTCTTCGGGACGATCATCTTCAAGCTCATCAAGAAGTGGAGGAAGGGGTCAATAAGTCAAATAAAAATCAATACCGAGATAAAAATCATTTACAATGAAAAGATATTTAACTTTCATAGTGCTATTGGCTTGCGCGATGGCAAGTGCCCAAAATATGAATGACGTATTGCGTTACAGTCATGAAAATCTACAAGGAACGGCCCGGTTCCAAGGAATGGGCGGCGCTTTCGGGGCCTTGGGGGGCGACCTCTCTGCCCTGAATATAAATCCCGCGGGTTCTGCCGTATTCAGTAATAGCCAGTTTACAATATCTGGCTCTAACTATAGTACGGACAATACTTCGACCTATTTTGGCAGCAGCCTTGGTGCCACTGACAATGACCTGAATATAAACCAAGTTGGTGGGGTATTCGTTTTTAGAAGCAGAAGTGACTCTGATTGGAAGAAAATGGCCATTGCCGTCAATTACGACTTGGTAGAGAGCTACGATGATGAGTTCAGGGTTTCCGGCAATAGTGACCAAGGCCTTGATAATTACTTTTTATCCTATGCAGGCGGTGTTCCCTTTGGATCCATCTTATTGCGTAGCAATGAATACATTGAGGATGGCTATTTGGATATCGGTGCCACCCAAGGCTTTCAGGACCAGCAAGCCTTCTTAGGATATTACGGAGGTATCATAGACCCTGTAGATATGGATGACGCCACAACCACTTATATTAGCAACGCCCTTTACAATACGGTAAGCCAGGATTACTCTCGATTTACATCCGGGTATAACGGAAAATTCAACGTTAATTTTGGTACCCAATATAAAGACAACCTTTACCTAGGGGCTTCCTTGAATTTCCATACGGTTTTTTACGATCAAATCGATGAACTGCGCGAAACCAATTACGATTCGGATTCACCCATCCAAAGATCGGAATTTTCAAACTTTTTACACACAGAAGGTTCCGGGTTCTCATTTAATCTAGGGGCTATTGCAAAGTTAAACCAAAATATCAGGGTCGGTGGTAGCTACCAATCCCCAACATGGTATCGATTGACCGATGATTTTTCGCAACGGATCAATTCCACGTTGGCTGCTGAGGACATTAACTTCATCAACCATGATATCGTGAATCTTTTTGAGGCCTATACGATTAAGACACCCGCCAAACTGACAGGAAGTGTAGCCTTGGTTTTCGGTAAGGACGGACTTCTAAGTTTTGACTATAGCTATCAGGATATGTCGCAGGCCGAATTGAGACCAGAGGGTGACTCCAGTTTTTCACAGGTCAACTCTAATATCGCCAATAGCCTTGATGGGGTTTCTTCCATGAGACTGGGTGGTGAATATCGCATTGACCAAGTGAGCCTTAGGGCTGGATATCGTTTTGAACAAAGTCCGTATGCCGATGGTAACAACATAGGGGATTTAAACGGCTATTCAGGAGGTATTGGTTATAATTTCGGAGGAAGTCGATTAGATCTCGCCGTAAACAGAATAGAACAGGACTACAATATGCAATTGTTCGATGCCGGGTTTAGTACACCTGCTTTGATCAACAAGAAAAATACCAATGTAACCCTAAGTTACACCATGAATTTTTAACCTAAGGACATCCTATAAAAAAGCCCCGGACATTAGTGTCCGGGGCTTTTTTTATTTAAGGCAATCGCTTTTTATCGCTTCAATGTAAAATGGGTCCGTAATGATCGTGCCACGATCACGCCTTCCTCATCCCGTGAATATTCCATCTTAAACCAATAATCCGACGAGGGCATGGGGCGACCATTATAGGTTCCATCCCATCCTATGGTCATGGCGTCCAACTGTTTTATCAATTTACCGTACCGGTCGAAGATATGTACCACAGGATCAATAAGGGTCTCTATACCCAATATATTCCAGTAATCATTATAACCATCCGTATTCGGTGTAAAGAATTTCGGATAACCCACCACTAAGAAATCAATAGACTCTGTTGTACCACAACCATTGGTGTCATTGATGATAACGGAATTGATACCTGGAGGCACATCATTGAATATAGGGTCTTCTTGAAAATCACCCCCATTGATAGCATACTCATAGTCCCCATTACCATTCACAACAATCTCAATATTATTACTATCGGCCAGGTCGTCAAGAACAATAACCTCGTCCAATACGGGCGCACCATAGAATGTTATTAGAATATCATCGGTTATCACGGTCGCCAAAGAGGTCTGTATCTCAACAAAATATCGTCCTGAATTTGGACTGGAAACAGTCAACTCGGTTTCTGAAGGACCATCGGCCAAAGTAGCATCCACAACACCGTCATCCTCATAATCAACAGTCCAGGTCACATTTGCAATATCTGGACCTGCTGGGGAATTCAGCGCGGTTAACACAATATCGGGATCCCCTTCACAAGCTACGATATCCAATCCTAAAAATTCATCACGTAGCGTACAATCCAAGGCGTTATCCTGATCGGCATCAACCGAACTACCGGTAAAGGTCAATGAAAATTGTTCAGGGTCACCGTCAAAATTGGTATTGAAGTTATTAATAAGTATATAGTAGATCTCACCTGGGCGTACATCCAACCATTCATCATAGGTGTTCTGGCTTCCCTTTACAAAGGGTCCGCCTTCAACCCCATTCTCAGGATTGACACCTATCCCTGTAAAATTGGTATCGTTAACCTCGTAGTTACATCGTATGGGATCGTCACCACTACTTATAATAGAACAGAAATTTTGCCCACTGGTCTGATCATAAGGGCCATAAACAGCGAAATCCCACTCAGCAGTCGGGGTTCCAACACCACCTATCGGCAATGCCTCTATATCAAAACCTACCTGTCCGCCTGTACCGGCCCTAAAAACGAACCAAGAAGTATTGTTCTCGATATTGGCAGAACTAACACTACCTTTTTCCAAGCAACCACTTTGACGAATTACATCGGGATCAAAATCATCGACATCCCCACTACCATCCACAAAGGGCATGATAGGTTGACCATCGGCACAAACGGGAATGGCACTCCTACAATCTGGAGAGTTTTGGGCATTTAACACTGTGGAAAACAGCAATAAACAACCAAGAACAAAAATAAGTGTTCGCATAGAAAATGGGGCTAACATTATACTTGTAACATTTAGTATAACTCTAACACCCCTATTTTATTATATCTTGACGGAATTTTATGCAGTTAATCGATAAAATACCCGCTAATTCCCGATTTACGGCAAGCTATCTTTTTATGGAGAAGTGGTTGTTAACATACTTCGCGTTCATCCGTTGTCCGCTGGAATCGATATAACTCAATTCAAACCAATAATCCGATGAGGGCAATGGACGCCCATTATAACGTCCGTCCCACCCCGTATGGGTTTCATCAAGCTGTTTTACCAACTTACCAAAACGGTCATAGATATTTACAACGGGATTCTCTAGTTCGGAAATACCCACAATTTGCCAATAGTCGTTTCGGCCATCACCATTGGGTGTAAAGAATTTTGGAAAACCTACGACCGTGATCTGTTCCGTTAGGGTTCCGCAGCCATTCCGATCCGTAACCGTCACCCTATGTAAACCGGGAAGTACATCCAAAAACACATTCGAGGCCTGAAAATCCCCGTCATCCAACTGAAATTCCACATCCGAAGTGACATTGGTCAATACGGTCACCGTATTATTCGTTTGCAAATCATCGATCAACACATCGGTAATAACCGGAGTAATCGACTTGACAACCTCTACGGTCCTAACATCACTACAGGTTAATCCCCCTATCGAATTTGTTGCCGTAACCGTATAGGTTCCTTCTTGGGACACTTCAAGACTCAATGTCGTTTCCCCGGAATCCCATAGATAGGTGTAATTGGGATCTGGCGGCAAGGATTCCCCTATGACCACGCTTAATTGTTGGTCGCAAAGATAAACCTCCGTTTCAAAATCCATTACGGGAGATTCGAGATTGGTCAATTGAAAATACTGTGAATCATCATAACATTTGGGATTGTCTATAGAGGTGACCCGTGCATAGATCGTTCGTGAACCACTACCTATTGCAAGGGTTTTAGGCAATACATCAATACCATTGGCTGCATCTGCCATGGTATCATGGTAACTCACGATAAATTCTGAAGGATTCTGGGTTCCCAATACCTCGATATCCTTTTGGGAAAGATTATAGCTCGTAGCCCCCGAGCATGATGCATCATCAGTTAAAGGAAATGCGACAGGTAGGGTCGAATAAAACACTTGTACATCACTTATGACCGTACTGCCATCGGGCATCCCCACATTCGCCCTGTAGGTACCACTAGTAGAAACTTGAAGTACTGCATTATGCTGCCCTACAATAGGTTGAAAACCAAGTCCGTTATCTTGATACCAGTCATACGTAATGGCGGTACCCAAGGTAGCATCGAGTGTAACAATATCATTTTCACAAGCTGCTATGGGAGGTCCCAATAAATTACTGATAATGGAACAATCCAATGCGTCATATGGATTGGTCACAAAAATATTCCCTGAAAATTGAATTGAAAATCCTGAATTACTGTTACTGAAATTATTGATCAACAAATAGTAATCCTCTCCCGGTTCAACCTGGAGCCATTCTTCATACTGCACATTGGACAAATCCCCTGTAGGGTCCTCTCCCACCCCAATAAAGGCGTCCTCATCCTTATTGTCAAAAAAGTTACAACGTACGGGATCACCCAAGGCATTGCAATCGCTCGTTTTATATAACGCAAAATCCCAATCCTCCGATGTATCAAAACCGATATTAAAACCCAATTGTCCTGAGGCCCCGGTCCTGAATCGATACCAGGCCGAATTGGATTCTATGGCCCCTGTGGTCGTTGCCTCCAAACAGCCTGTCATTTGCGCCCCATAAAAATCATCGACCCCAAAATCCAGGGTACCACCATTCACTGGGGTATTGTTACATATAGGCACGGCATTGACACAGTCAGGGGCAACTTGCGAAAATACGCAGGAAACCCCAAACAAGAAGGCTAAATAAAACCAACTACCCTTATGTTTCATTCGTTGTTTGAACTTATAGTCCATAAAAATAAACGGCCAAATTCCTTAACACTAATTTATGTTGTGTAATAGGGCCATTACACTATAAAGTGCCATATAATGTATATCTTTGCCGTTCTCTAAAGTTTTTTTAAATGAAAATGGATAGCACATTGGAAGAGCAATATGAAGAAATCGGGAATGACCATGTCTCATCTGCCGAAGACACCCCATTACGTGATGATGCGTTCGTATTGAGCGATAATGAGAAGATAGAACGAATTAAGACGAACGTACGGGAGATTATGCTCACTTTGGGCCTTGATCTTGATGACGATAGTCTTATGGGTACTCCAAATAGAGTCGCCAAAATGTTTGTAAAGGAAATTTTTAGCGGCCTGGACCCTAAGAAAATGCCGAATTCCTCTACGTTCGACAATAAATACAAATACGGTGAAATGTTGGTTGAAAAGAATATCACAGTCTATTCAACCTGTGAGCACCATTTGCTACCCATAGTTGGTAGGGCCCACGTGGCATACATTTCCAACGGTACCGTTGTTGGACTTTCAAAAATGAATCGCATTGTCGATTATTACGCCAAAAGACCCCAAGTTCAGGAACGTTTGACCATACAGGTCGTTCGTGAACTTCAAAGGGTATTGAACACTGAGGATGTAGCCTGCGTCATCGACGCCAAGCACCTCTGTGTAAATTCAAGGGGAATAAGGGATATCGAAAGTAGCACCGTTACCGCAGAATACGGGGGCAAATTTAAAAACGAGGCCCTCCGAAGTGAATTTTTGGAATATTTGAATCTAGAAACCAAGTTTTAACCTTCTTCCTTTATAATGCAATTGTACCAGGAACAAACCCTCAGGATCTCTAATTCCCTTACCGGTAAAAAGGAAATTTTCAAACCCATCAATGAAGGCCATGTTGGCATGTATGTTTGCGGACCTACGGTCTATAGCAACGTTCATTTGGGAAACTGTCGGACTTTTATGTCCTTCGATATGATTTTTAGGTATTTGCGCCATTTGGGCTACAAGGTCCGTTATGTACGTAATATTACCGATGCGGGACATTTGGTCGATGATGCAGATGAGGGCGAGGATAAGATTGCAAAAAAGGCTCGATTGGAAAAAATCGAACCCATGGAAGTCGTACAACGGTATACCGTGGACTTTCATTACATTCTGGATCAATTCAACTTCTTACCCCCTAGTATAGAGCCAACAGCTACGGGACATATTATTGAACAATTGGGAATCATCAAGGAAATCCTTGAAAAGGGATATGCCTATGAAGTCAATGGATCGGTATATTTCGATGTGAAGAAATTCAACGAGAAATATGAATACGGTAAATTGAGTGGCAGGAAATTGGAGGATATGATTGCCAACACTAGGGAATTGGCAGCACAGAGTGAAAAAAAGAATCCGCAGGATTTTGCCCTTTGGAAAAAAGCCGAACCCCAACACATCATGCGTTGGCCATCACCTTGGGGAGATGGTTTCCCTGGATGGCATTTGGAATGTACCGCCATGAGCACTAAGTATCTCGGTGAGACCTTTGATATACATGGTGGCGGAATGGATCTGAAGTTCCCACACCATGAATGTGAGATTGCCCAGGCCGAAGCCAGCAATGGCCACTCCCCGGTTAATTATTGGATGCATGCCAACATGCTGACCATGAATGGTAAGAAAATGGCAAAATCAACAGGAAACAACATACTTCCTGGCGAAATTTTTTCTGGCGAGAACGATATACTCAGCAAACCATTTACGCCTTCCGTAGTACGGTTTTTTATGATGCAGGCCCATTACACCAGTATTTTGGACCTGAGCAATGATGCCCTTTTGGCTTCTGAAAAAGGATATCATCGATTAATGGATGCGATTGACAACCTCAAGGATCTGCCAACCGCGGAAGTTTCCAATTTCGATATTCCCGAGTGGCGGCAAAAATGTTATGACGCCATGAACGATGATTTCAACACGCCTATTCTTATTGCCCATCTGTTTGAAGGTGTTAAGCATATTAATCTTATCAAGGAAGGGAAAGAAAAAATTACCGATGCAGATAAAGTCCTGCTACAGCAAACCATCAACGATTTCGTATTCGATGTTTTAGGTTTGGAACACAAGACAGAAAGCAACCAAGATTCCAATAAACTTCAAGGTGTTGTTGAACTGCTGATCCAATTGCGCAATGAAGCGCGTAGCAATAGGGATTTTGCTACCTCCGATAAGATCCGTGACCAATTATCGGCCATGGGCATTCAATTGAAGGACGGCAAGGAAGGCACTACGTTCAGCGTTTCCTGAATCGGACAAAACCTTAATGGGTATGGCAACGAAAATCACGATAAAAAAAATACTGATCGCACCCTTTGTGCTATTGGTGCGGTTTTATCAATATGCCATTTCACCCTATACACCTGCAACTTGTAGATACAGTCCAACCTGTTCACAATACACCGTGGAAGCTTTGAAGAAGCACGGACTCTTTAAAGGTGGATGGTTGGCATTGAAGCGCATCTTCAGTTGTCATCCGTGGGGAGGAAAAGGTTATGACCCCGTTCCTTGAAAACACCTTGGTAAGTAATTAATGCCGAATTGGAAATCCAATCAAATGAACAAATACCAACATCGGCATAGGAAGTACTTTGTACTAAATACTTATCTTAGCGATTCAAATTTTACATATGCACTTTTTAGGCCTTATTTGGAATCCGAATGAAACACTGTTCAAAATTGGTTTCCTTCAGATAAAATATTACAACTTATTATGGATCACTGCTTTCGCCCTTGGTTGGTTCATCATGAAACGTATTTTTACGAGTGAGAAAAAATCCATTGAGCAACTGGACTCCCTCTTCATTTACACCGTACTTGCCACCATGCTTGGTGCCCGCCTAGGCCATGTTTTCTTTTATGACTGGCCCTATTACCAAAACCATATTGCCGAGATTCTCTTACCCATACGCGAAAGTGCGGGCAGTACCCTTTTCGGCTTTATCAACGGATATGAATTTACCGGATTTACCGGACTGGCCAGCCATGGTGCGGCTATAGGGGTAATCATTGGGATGTACCTATACACCAGGAAATTCCCGGAATTTAAACTCCTTTGGATTTTGGACCGAATCGTTATTCCCGTCTCCATCGGTGCCTTCTGTGTTCGTTTGGGCAACTTTTTCAATTCGGAGATCAACGGTAAGATAACCGATGGATCCTTTATTTTCGCCACCAAGTTCATTCGCGATTCAGATGACATGCATCCTTCAAAGGCCTTGGCCATTACCAAGGAAAAAACAGTGAACGCCGCCTATAATGCCATAGAGCACAAAGCCCAATTTTCGGAATACCTCAATCAGATTCCGTATCGCCATCCGGCCCAATTATATGAAGGGGTGTGCTATATCTTCCTTTTTATACTCTTGTATTACCTGTATTGGAAAACCGACAAAAAGGACAAACTGGGATATCTATTTGGCCTATTCCTAGTAGTGCTATGGACCATTCGATTCTTTGTTGAATTCGTCAAGAAAAGCCAAGGGGGCTTTGAGGAAACCCTAGGGCTTTTATCAACAGGACAATGGTTGAGTATTCCTTTCATTATCATAGGTCTTTATTTTATGCTAAGACCAAGCACCCAAAAATCCTAATTTGAATATAACTTGGTCATTTCATCTAGACATCATGAAAAAACAAAGCCAGCTATCACTTCTTTTTTTGATCATGCTTATAGGGTTTGTTTCCTGTAAGGATGATACCAAGAAAGTCATCAAAACGGAAGCTGTGACCTTTACCAAAGAAGGCACCCTGACCATATATAAATCACAGACCGATTCTATCCTGACCTCCTTGGATATTGAGATAGCGGAGTCGGATTACGAAACCGAAACCGGACTTATGTATCGCAAGGGAATGGGTGAAAACCAAGGAATGCTGTTCATCTTCCCCGATGTAAGGCAGCATTATTTTCATATGAAGAACACCGAATTTGGTTTGGATATCATCTTTATGGATGAGAACCAAAACATCGTCAGCTTTCAGGAAAATGCCCTCCCTTTCGATGAAACGTTGTTACCCTCACAGGTACCGGCAAAATACGCTTTGGAAGTAAATGCAGGCCTTGCGGAAAAATGGCTCCTTGAAGTTGGCGACAGGATGGAATTCAAAAAAGACTAGGGAAGTGGATTGTCTTTTACTCGGAGAGACCTCTGAAAGATTGATTTATAGAAAGCTAGAACCATCCGATTTCCAGGATTGGCTCCCTTTTTTCTCCGATCCAACAAGTTCCGAATATTGGTCGGAAGAAACGTTACACCCCGAAGAAGCCTGTCAAAAATGGTTTGATAAGGCTTTTTTTCGTTACCGGTACAATTTAGGCGGCATGAATGCCCTTATACATAAAGAAACTGGGGTTTTTATAGGGCAATGCGGATTACTGAAACAAACCGTGGACGGTATTGACGAGCTCGAAATAGGATACTCTTTACTCCCTGAACACAGAAAGAAAGGGTATGCCTCGGAAGCGGCAAAAAAATGTAAATCCTTTGCCTTTGAACACAAATTGTCCAATTCCCTGATTTCCCTAATCCATGTAGATAATAAACCCTCACAACGGGTAGCCCTAAACAACGGAATGGCATGGGATAAGACCACTACCTATAAAAACAACCCGGTCCATATTTATCGCGTCATCAACAAATAGGGCATACTCGATTTTTTTAATTCCGCCCACTTATCAACCCGTATTACGATTGGCACCTGCTATGGCATTGATCGTCAACATAAGTTCTATTTGGGTTGTTTGGGCAGCCTCGGGATTATTGATTTTCTCCGTTCTCCACCTATCCAACAACGCCACTTGCTTCGCATGCAAACTATCCATCAAGGGCGCCCTTAAGTGATTGGAATAGTAAAGATCCTTCCGTCTTTCCTCTATGGGTTTACCCGTTAGGTCATCCATATGATGGTGCATCAACTTCAATTCATCCAAAAATTTTGAAAGGAACCTATGCTTTAATTCCGCATCCGGCACCAGTTCCGAATACAGTCGCATAGTCTTCTCGTCGGTGGCAACAAGACTGCTATCCACATTCGTAAATACATATTTCAAAAAGGCATCTGTCTCTATCGCCTGTTTAAGCTCTTGATACTGATTTGGTCGTTCGGTCTTCAATTTTTTCAAGGCAGAACCCAATCCGTACCAACTGGTCATATGATAGCTGGCCTGACTCCAAGAAAAGACCCAAGGTATCGCCCGTAAATCCGCCAAGGTATTCGCCCCGGTCCTTTTAGAGGGCCTAGATCCAATCTTACTGGTTTCAATGGCATCTATAGGTGTTGCCGCCCTGAAGTAGGCTATAAAACCATCGGATTTTATTAGGCTGGTATACTGGTTTTTGCTCTCTTCAGCCAACCATTCAATAATCCCAGCCTTATCATGGTAGCTGCGATCATTGTTTTTATCCATTAATGTTTTGCTTAGGGTATTGGCCACCAATAATTCCAGATTAAAAGCCGCATTCACTTTGTGCGCATATTTCTGGGCAATGGTCTCCCCTTGTTCGGTCAACCGGACATTTCCATTGGGGGAATTATACGGCAGTGCCTTAATAAAATAATGTGTGGGACCAGACCCCCTACTAATAGAGCCACCCTTACCGTGGAAGAAACGTATGTCGATATTATATTCCTCACCCAACTGCGCCAATTTGTATTGGGCCTTGTACAAATGCCAGTTACTGGACATGATACCTCCGTCCTTATTACTATCACTATAACCAATCATGATCTGTTGCATAGGTCGTTTTAGACCTTGCTGCTCCTGATGGTATTTTAATGATCGTTGCACAATTGGATTGGAGAAGTAAGCTTCCAGGATAGCAGGACCATTTTCCAAATCCTCAATGGTCTCCAACAGCGGCACCACATGGATTTTTGAAACCAAACCTTCCTCAACCATAAATGTAAGTCCGGCCTCTTTGGCCAAAAGATAAACGGTCATAAGGTCTGAGAACGAACGGGTCATACTCACAATGAACGATCCAATACAATTAAAACCATAGGTGGCAGTATGTTCCTCAATTGTTCGATAACAATCCATTACCGCCTTCGCTTCCTTGTCCAATGGCGTTTTCACATGCACAAATGGCCTGGCATGTTCCAATTCCTTCAATAAAAAGGCAATTCTTTTTTCTTCATCCCAGTCGATATAGGAACTTTCATCCCAGTGTGCCGCCTTTAAAAGCTGCCCAATGGCCTTATCATGAAAATCACTGTTCTGTCGTATATCCAACGCTGCAAGATGAAAACCGAAAACCTCCACAATACGTAGGGCCGAAGTCACTTCCTCATAGGCTGTGGACTTTGCCCCATATCCCAATAATTCTTTTTGCAACAATCGAAGATCCGATCGCAACTGGGAGGAATGTATATACGCCCCTTGGGTTTTCGACAATTTTGTAGCATGCCCGCGTTCTGTATCCACCGGTAATTTCGCAATCATCAAAGAGATCATTTGCCGAAAGGCCTCCCCTACATTACGGTGCAATACCTTATCCCCACGTTCACCCAATTCGGCAACCATTTCGTTGGTGCGTTCTTGATAGGCTTTGGAACATTTCTCCAAGGGAATGCTAAAACTAAGGCGACGAACCAATTCATTCAATTTTCGACCGATGACCACAAAGGCATTAAGCCTAAGATGCAACAATGTATTTTGTGTAACATCGGCAGTCACCAAAGGGTGACCGTCACGGTCTCCCCCAACCCAGTTTCCAAACGTGATTTTGGGATAGGCATGATTTCCTTGGATAGCACTCTTATTCAAGTCCAATACATCCACAGCCTGTTCCAACCGCTGATCTACGATTGGGATGACCTCTGGAAAAACATTCACCAAATAATGCACAATGTTTCGCAATTCGGATTCCACATCGGGTTTTTCCAAATAGATCTCACCAGTTTTCCAAAGACGGTACAAGCTAAGTTTTATGGTATTCCTGATATGGGCCTTTTCATGTTTTGAATACATGGTGTTCTCCAATTTCACCAACAACAAGTACAGTTCACGATGGTGTTCCAAAACCGTGGCCCTTTTTGCCTCTGTGGGATGTGCCGTAAGGACTGGCTCTATGGATATTTCCTTTAGCAAGGGTATGATTTCCTTCTCACCCATTCCCCTTTCCTTCAAAAATTTAAGGTTAGAAGCCCAAAGACCATTTACCCCTGCAAGGTCGGCTTCTTCCAAAGACCTCCGGTTCTGGACTGCATTATTTATTTCTACCATATTCACCAATTGAAACACGAGCGAATACAATTGGATGGTTTTGGGAGTGATCGGGAGTTCATGCAGTTGACCCGTATTGATCCAGGGGATAAACTTTGCTATATCGGCCTCACCATTTTCAATCAAAACCTCATATAGGGCCTCAAGCAAAAACCGAAGCCCTTTATAGGCTTTTCCCATTTCTTTCTCAACAGTATCAAGTGTCATACCTTTTTCCATTTCTATGTCATTTTTATCGGCTAAACCGAACATGGAAAATACCTTATTATTTTCAAAAAACAAAGGTGCCTTACCACATAAAACACATAATAATGTTGGAATAACATTATGCAATCGATTTATTGAAAACAATAGTAAAAGCTAATGAATCAAACACTTTAATATACTTCCATTACCGCGTATATTTGACGAAAAATTGTTTCACGGCATGAAGAAAGAGAAACATTGGGCTATTTTCATCGACAACACCTCCAACATTGACAATTTCACGGAGGCACTTTTCAGTAGCGCCCCCCCTAACCCTTTTGAACCACTTTCAAATCTAAGAGGATCCTTATTCTCCAAATTGACCTTACTTAAATTTATCGATGAGGAAAGCAGACATGGCGATAGTGGTATATCGCATGGAAGCCATCAAAGTTTGCACTCCATGTCGAGCGGGGAACAAAAGAGGGTACTCCTAAGCCATCTATTGGAATCAAAACCTGATTATTTGGTTCTTGACAATCCTTTTGACAATCTCGACAAGCAGTTTCAAGAAGCGCTACAAAAACAGCTTAATGACATTGCGAAGCATACAACCATTATTCAAATCATAAGCCGGAGGCAGGATCTTTTACCCTTTATTACCAACTATGCCAAACTTGAGGGGAATACCCTAATTGAACCAACAACTTTGGAATCCTTGACCAACGCAGGGAATAACCAGGTATTCATGGGTAGCATACCCCAACCTTTAAAACCCATGCACTTCGTAGACGACCTGTTGATCCAACTCAACAATGTAAATGTCAGTTATAGCGAAAGACCCATATTAAAGAACATAACCTGGCACATAGGAAAGGGTGAATTTTGGGAGCTTAGCGGGCCTAATGGAAGCGGTAAGACCACCATTCTTTCCATGATTACCGGAGAGAACCCTAAAGGTTATGGACAGGAACTCTACCTTTTTGGCCACAAAAAAGGAAGTGGGGAAAGCATTTGGGACATAAAAAAGAACATTGGTTATTTTACCCCATCTATGACGGACAAGTTTACCGGCTACCACACTTTGGAGCACATGTTGATTTCAGGCATCCTCGATTCGATCGGACTATATGTGCAACCAACGGAAGCCCAATTACGATTGGCCAAAGAATGGTTACAACTTATTGACATGTGGCATTTGAAAGACACCCTTTTCCACGATTTGACCATGGGTCAAAAACGTTTGGTGATGACGACAAGGGCCATGGTAAAACACCCTTTACTACTGATCCTGGATGAGCCTACGGCCGGACTTGATGATGAATCCGCAGCATTATTGGTTTCGTTGGTCAACAAAATCGCAAAAGAGAGTCAGTCTACAATCATTTTTGTCTCCCACAGGACAGAACCCAACCTGCAACCCCAATTCAAATTTGTACTACAAAAAACCCAAAACGGTTCCAAAGGGCTAATTACCAAATCTTAAAGTTGTATTTTCACTACTGATGGATATCATTTGGCATTTCAGCCCAAAGGGCTATATTCATTTGATTTTCCAGTACAGCAACCTTACCGAATTAAAATGGCAGTAAAGCTTACCCATCAGATTGAAAATCATATTCAAAAATTGAATTGACCGGCCAAAGATCCGTAGGAAATGAAGCACAGGAAGGTGTAGGTATTTGAAAAAAAATGACCGTTCTTTGCGAATTATCAAAATTGAACCGAATACTGGTTCATTCTAAAATAGAAGGTCGATTACAACCGACATATTTGAAATAGCTGAGGCCATAGATAAGTTTTCTTGGGGGAAGAAATCTAATATTAAGAGAAAATTGCAGGACCTTATTGAATTTCACGATAAAAATATTTACGCTGGAAGCAGAAGCCTTACAACGGCTACTAAAATAAAAACCAAACGATTATGCCTATCTCTCTTAAACTGACCGTACATGATGATTATCTGGAAGCCGAATTTGACGGGAGTCGTGATACTGTTGATGAATTGGGTGAAACCCTCGAAATATGGTCTGAAATACCCCTTGTCTGCGAAAAACATGGTCTGACCAAAATACTGGCCATATCCAAATTGGACAGAAGGCTCAAACTGGACAATACTTTTGTACTTACCGATAAAATGAATGACATCGGCTTTAAACCCCATTACAAACTCTCAGGGGTCATCCACGATGAAAAGCTTCACTTGGAATATGAGGTCATGGCCACCTTCATTCGCAATTTCGGTTTCCAGTGTGAAATATTCACCACGGAGAAAGAAGCCAAAAAATGGTTGTTGGATTCTTAATCAAACAAAAAAAGACCGCTTAAAAGCGGTCTTTTTTTTATTGTAACGATTTTTGATTATTCTTCTATTTCCTCTCCTGAGGCAATCTTCCTTTTCAATGTATCGAACATGACAGGAGTCGCAATGAATACAGATGAATAAGTACCTACAACAACACCAACGATCATAGCGAACATAAACCCTCGCAGCGATTCACCACCAAAAACAAATATCGCCAATAATACGACCATTGTAGTTAATGAGGTGTTCAACGTACGACCTAGGGTACTGTTCACAGCAGAGTTAACATTGTCCCCACCGCGCCATCCGCGCTCACCGATGATTTCACGTATACGGTCAAATACCACCACGGTATCATTCAGCGAATATCCGATTACGGTCAATATAGCCGCAATAAAGGCTTGGTCAATCTCCATATTAAATGGCATTATCTTACCCGTTAAGGAGAAAATACCCAATACGATCAGCACATCATGGAATACAGCCACAACCGCACCCAATGAAAATTGCCATTTTCTAAAACGTAAAAGGATGTATAGGAACACTACCGCCAAAGAACCTAAGATGGCCAAAAAGGCATTCTTCTTAATATCATCCGCAATGGTAGGCCCTACTTTAATGGACTGCATGATACCTACAGTTTTATCCGCACTACCAACAATGAAATCGGATTTTGTAGTTCCGTCGGGAAGGTATTTTTGTAGGGATGTATATAGTTTATCCTGAATCTCATTATCAACCTCTACCCCTTCCGCTTCCACTTTATATGGAGTGGTTATTTTAATCTGATTAGCCTCACCATAGGTTTTCACATTGGTACCACTACCAAAAACCGTATTCAACTCAGAAGCAATCTCTGAAGCACTCACCTCATGTTCAAAACGAACTTGGTATGAGCGTCCTCCTATAAAATCGACCCCTTGTTGCAAACCAGGTCCAAAGAACAAAGAGAACAATCCTATCCCAACCATAACCGTTGAAATCACATAAGCGATTTTTCGCTTGGCCAAGAAATCGATATTCAAGTTTGTGAATAGATTCTTCGTTAAGGAAGTTGAGAAATCCAACTTTCTTTCCTTACCGCTCAAATACCAATCTACCAATAACCTTGTAATGAATATTGCAGTGAACAAGGAAGTAATGATACCTATCAATAAGGTAGTCGCAAATCCTTTAATAGGTCCTGAACCAAAAAGGAACAAGATCAATGCCGTTAAACCAGTAGTGATGTTGGCATCCAGAATCGATGAAAGGGCATTGCCAAAACCATCGGCAACCGCTTGGGACTTTCCTTTTCCCCTAGCGACCTCTTCCTTGATCCGTTCAAAGATAAGTACGTTGGCATCAACCGCCATACCTATGGTCAAAACAATACCGGCTATACCAGGTAATGTTAGTACCGCACTTAAGCTGGTTAGCACCCCAAAAATCAAAAGAATGTTCAACAACAAGGCAACATCAGCAAAGAGTCCGGCCTTACCGTAATAGAACACCATCCAGATCAACACAATGGCCATGGCAATCAAGAACGAAGAAAAACCGCTATCAATAGCCTCTTGGCCCAAAGAAGGCCCTACAACATTCGATTGTATAATTTCCGCTTTCGCTGGAAGTTTACCGGCGCGTAATACGTTGGCAATATCCTTGGTTTCCTCAACGGTGAATGAACCTGTGATCTCAGTACCACCACCGGAAATACCACCTACAACGGAACAACCGGGAGCCGTATATACTTTATTGTCCAGAACAACCGCAATACCTGTATTATTGACATTCGCATCGCTGGTTAATTTCTGCCATTCCTTGGCACCCCTTGAGTTCATACTCATTGATACCGCAGGCTTGTTGTATTCGTCATAAGTATCACGTGCATCACTAACGACGTCCCCACTTATTCTTGGGGTATTCGATCTATTTGATTTTAAGGCATATAGATCAAGTATTTCCACATCACTGGTGGAAGGTCGTTCCCACAAGAACTTTGTATACTGTATATCCGCAGGCAATAACCTTCTAATTTCTGGCATCCTAAGGTATTCCCCTACTTTGGCGGTATCCTTAACCGCTGCCCTAAACATGGCGTGGGTACCTGGATTTGCAGGCAATAGGATATCATATAAAGGATTTACTTGACTTGCAAGATCCAAGGAATCGGTAACATCGGATAATAAGGAATCCAATTCAGACTCTTCTTTTACCGGCTCTTCGACTTTTTCCGTTTTAACAAGTGACTTTAGTTTTTCATTGGCAGCAACAATAAAGTTTCCAAAACTAGGATTGTTCTGCTCATAGGTTTCCCAAAATTCCAATTGGGCGGTACTTGATAAAAGCTCTTGGGCCCTTGCAATATCCCTTGCCCCTGGCAATTCGACCAAAATACGACCGGAATTTCCTTCCCTTTGGATATTAGGTTGTGTAACCCCAAATCCATCGATACGTTCCCGTAATACCTCAAAAGCGGAAACAATGGACTCATCGATCTTTCTTCGTATGATGGGCTTAACCTCATCATCGGTCATTTGAAAGTTCACCTCATCACTTAAACCTTTATTCGCGAAAATATCAGGTGAGGCCAATTTGGTATCTCCCTTAATATTATCGAATGCCTCAAAAAATAGATCGACATACGTATCATCACTACTCTTGGATGCGGCATCGGCATCGGCCAAGGCTTTATTGAAGATAGGACTGTTTGTATTATCAGCGAGACCTTTCAAGATATCCTTTACAGATATCTGCAGTGTCACGTTTATTCCACCTTTAAGGTCAAGACCTTTATTCAGCTCTTTCTTTTTAGCTTCATTATACGTGGTATATCCTAATATTGAATTGCCTCCAATGGAATCGAGATAACTGAGTTCAACCTCTTCCCTTTTCGAAAGATAATCCTCCTCGGAATTCGATATTTTATTGATTGCATATTCTTCAGCATCGTTTTCAATTTTAGCCGTAATAAACGTGTATGATAATTGATAGATACTAACGAGCCCGAATAAGAAGGCAAAAAGCTTTATAAGTCCTTTATTTTGCATTGGTAATGAATATTTTAAGTGAGCTTTTCTCAACAGCCTGCAAATATATGATTTACCCTAAGAATTGGCAATATATTTATGAGTTATTGTAAAAAACAAAGGCACCCCGATTTTTTTTATCAGGATGCCTTGGATAACATTTTGTATTACTTTGTCTTAAACGTCCAAAAGTCCGTTCGTTTTCGAAACACCTTCGGCACTCTCTTTCATTTTTGCTTTTTCGGCATCGGACAATGGAATATCAACGATTTTCTCTATACCGTTTTTACCCAATATAACAGGAACACCGATACATATATCATTAAGACCGTATTCACCTTCCAAGAAGGTAGAACATGGGAACATTTTCTTCTGATCGCAAGCAATGGCCTGAACCAAGGCTGAAACCGCAGCACCTGGAGCATACCATGCGCTGGTACCCAATAGTTTGGTCAAAGTGGCCCCACCAACTTTCGTATCCTCAACGACTTGTTGTAGACGATCCTCTTTTATAAATTCGGATACCTTAATACTATTACGCGTAGCGTGTGATGCCAATGGTACCATTCCTGTATCACTATGACCTCCTATTACCATACCATCAATATCGGATATTGGGGCTTCCAAGGCTTCTGCCAAACGATATTTGAAACGGGCACTATCCAAAGCGCCACCCATACCAATAATCCTATTTTTTGGTAATCCTGTTACTTTATGTGCCAAGTAGGTCATGGTATCCATAGGGTTACTTACGACGATCAAAATTACATTTGGTGAATGCTCAATAAGACTCATAGCCACCGTTTTGACTATACCGGCATTAATACCGATCAGTTCTTCCCTGGTCATTCCCGGTTTTCTTGGAATACCGGATGTGATCACAGCGATATCACTACCAGCTGTTTTGGCGTAATCACTTGTGCTTCCTGTAATTTTTGTGTCGAACCCATTTAAAGAGGCTGTTTGCATCAAGTCCATGGCCTTACCTTCGGCATACCCTTCCTTAATATCCAATATCACCACTTCAGAGGCGAAATCCTTAATAGCAATATACTCGGCACAACTTGCGCCAACAGCACCTGCACCTACTACGGTAACTTTCATATGATTTTGTTTTTAGTTGTTAATTTTAACGGTACAAAAGTACTGAAACGTACGCAAAAAAATATGACAAAAATCAGTTTATATTATTCTTCCCTACCATTACAAGCACCTTTAAAATACGGCTTTTGTTAAAGAAAAGTACTGTTCAACGAAGATTTGGTAAAATTAGTGTCATACATCGAATTTTAGCAATACCCGAACAGCCTTTGTCGTTATATTTTTATTGACCCCGAATCTATAACAACCTACTGATGAAAAAACTATTTTCATTCCTTGCAATTGTCGGCATCATATTAGCCAGTAATTGCTCCAGAATACCAGAGAACAATGATCCCGTAATTGGAATATGGACAAGTTTATCCACACTTACCGCAAGTGATACCGGAAAAGTATCAACGCGTTTTGAATGGATATTCAATGACGCCTATCTTGGTCGATACCACATCAAGGAGAATGGCGTTGTTGTTGCCAAAACCGATTTTAGTTGGAAAGAAGTAGACGGTGTATACACCATCTGTTATCCCGGATTGGAAGACAAGCCAGACGATAAGGTTACCATGAAGGATACACCGGAACAAGCTTCACTTATCGATGAAAAAGGAAACATCATTGCGGTAAGGGAATAATAGATTACATCCTTAATACGATTAAGGACTCTTGGACTGAACACAATCCATCTTACTCAATTAAAAAAGCCACGATCCCCAAAATCGAGGCTTTTCTTTATTTCAATAATCAAATAAACCTACTTAATCAAAAGCCCTTCATACCTCCTATTTAGGTTTATCTTATTTACAACGATCAAAATCCTTACCCCAATACAGAACCTTGTAGAAACTCTTTATACAAAGACATACAGTATTTCAAAATAACACACTAAACAGAATCAAGAGAACGATGTAACACAATTCCCAATAAATTTAGTTTCCAAATTTTCAGCATCCAAGATCATTAGGTCCCCTTCTCCTTGTTTTGTAGCACATGCCGAATGTTTACCGAACAACCTTAAGACGTGATATTCATACCATTAGTATGAAGATTCGATAAACGGTTCAATTTATCGGTTGAAATGCACTTAAAAGGCAATGTGTTTTCGGATTAACAGCAAATATATCAGATAAACCGTAATTAACTTTTACACAATCCCCAATACAAACCCCACTTACAAGTACTTTAACCTGTATAAAACAAGATTAAATATCAATGCTACTTTTGAATTTTTGAGTAAAGATTTAATCTGCAAGCCTATGAAAAAATATTGATTACCATAACAGGAGGCTAATAAAAAAGCCTCGATCGTCTGTTAGGACAACCAAGGCTTTAAAACATAGTTCTGTTACCTAACACTACCTAAAACCGAAATTCATACCTACTGATAAGGTATTGAATTCCGCAATGGCATAATCGGCATGCAACCTAAAGAATCCCAATTTTAATTTCGCACCAAGGTTGGCGGTCATACCGCTAGCTTTCCTTTTAATGGAGAAGGGATCGACATATGTTTGTTGAAAAGGCCCTGACTGCACCCGATAGGTACCCAGTACATCGGTAGTCGACGACCCGGATAGATACCCTAAGCCTCCATAAAAATTAATGATGGGAAGCTTTGTAGAGACCACCGCCTGAAAAACCCAGGTATTAACATCAACCTCCAATTTCTGATCCTCACCATCTACGATACTTGAATTGGTAAAATCATAAGACCCATCCAAATGGGTGTATCCAATTACCGCTGATATGGCCACAGGTAAAATCTTATCCGCGGGAAGGTGCTTGGTAAATTCATGTTGTATACCTACACCATACATCCCTATTTTATATTCATCAGTACTGACTTTAGGCAAGAACCTTGCCTTCAACTCGGTCCCTTTTATCAATCCAACACTCGCTTGTATAAAAGCGGAAGGCACAAAATTGATACTTTCAGAGGCCAAACCGGTAGGCAATTCAATATCTTGCCTCAACAAGCCATTCTCATCCTCGATATACACATTGACCCCTTCAATATCACCCAAAGCACTGGATACTAATTTTGAGGTACTACCATCTGAAAACTTTAGGTTCTCATAATCGGCCGTATTCAATTCAAAGGCTTTTTTATCATCCTTGTTCTTGTAGTTGGCCATGTTTCCGATTATTGATACCTCAAAACCCCCTAAAGGTTTGGCATCTGCCGTATTGTACCAACCACTGGAAAGACTATACATAAATCCTTCTGAGGCCGGAGCAAGATAATCGGTGGTGAATCTTTCGGCATCATTGAGTCCTGCCGCCAATATTTCATTGATATTGGATTGTGCCGAGGCTTGTAAACCAAAGGCCACTGCTACTAGGGATACTATTCGTTTCATTTGTCTGAATTTTCCCTAAAACTAAAAATCCCGACGGTATCGTCAGGATTTTTGTTGTGTAACTACTGTTTTTTATGCGTCAATGTTCGCATAAACGGCATTCTTCTCAATAAATTCCCTTCTAGGAGGTACCTCATCACCCATCAACATAGAGAAGACCCTATCCGATTCTGTGGCGTTATCGATATTGATTTGCCTTAAGGTCCTGAATTCCGGGTTCATTGTGGTATCCCACAATTGTTCCGCATTCATCTCACCTAGACCTTTATACCTTTGTATACCTACACTACCGTTAAAGCTTGCGGCAATTTCATCGCGTTCCTCCTCGGACCAAGCGTAACGTTTCTTGCTACCTTTTTTTACAAGATATAAAGGTGGGGTTGCAATGTAAACATGACCACCATCTATCAACTCGCGCATATACCTAAAGAAGAAAGTCAAAATCAGGGTCTCGATATGGCTACCATCAACATCGGCATCACACATGATGACTACCTTATGATAACGAAGCTTTTCGAGGTTCAATGCCTTACTATCCTCTTCGGTACCTATGGTAACCCCAAGTGCCGTATATATATTCTTGATTTCCTCATTTTCAAAAACCTTGTGCTGCATGGCTTTCTCGACATTCAAGATCTTACCCCTTAACGGTAGGATAGCCTGGAAATTCCGATCACGTCCCATTTTGGCCGTACCCCCCGCGGAATCACCCTCTACAAGGTACAATTCGCAATTTTCAGGATCTTGGTCGGAGCAATCCGATAATTTACCCGGTAGACCACCACCTGACATGACATTCTTACGCTGCACCATTTCACGTGCTTTCGAAGCGGCATGTCTGGCCTGGGCAGCCAAAATTACTTTTTGAACAATGATCTTAGCATCATCTGGGTGCTCTTCCAAATAATTGGTCAACATCTCGGATACCGATTGACTCACTGCAGAAGACACTTCCCGGTTACCCAATTTGGTTTTCGTCTGTCCTTCAAATTGGGGTTCGGCAACCTTAACCGATACGATTGCGGTCAAACCTTCCCTAAAATCATCCCCTTGGATCTCAAACTTCAACTTGTCCAACATTCCAGAGGCATCCGCATATTTTTTCAAGGTACTTGTCAGTCCCCTTCTAAATCCAGATAAATGGGTACCCCCTTCATGGGTGTTGATATTGTTTACATAGGAATGAAGATTCTCTGTATAGGAGGTATTGTATATCATGGCGACCTCAACAGGAATATCATTCTTTTCACTTTCCATGGAGATCACATTCTGAATCAAGGATTCCCGATTACCATCAAGGAACTTGACGAATTCCTTTAACCCCTCATCGGAGTAAAAGACTTCTGACACGTACTCCCCTTTTTCATCCTTTTGTCTTTTATCGGTAATGCTTATGGTAACCCCCTTGTTCAAAAATGAAAGCTCCCGCATTCTATTGGACAAGGTTTCATAACTATACTCTATGGTCTGTTTGAAAATGTCCGTGTCAGGATGAAAAGTTACTTCCGTACCCCTTTCTGTGGTTTCCCCTATACTTTTTACAGGATAAATGGATTTACCACGCTCATATTCCTGCTCCCAGATTTTCCCGTCACGATATACCGTAGCCTTTAGGTGATCGGAAAGTGCGTTTACAACGGAAACACCTACCCCGTGCAAACCACCTGAAACCTTATAGGAGTCCTTATCGAATTTACCACCGGCACCGATTTTGGTCATCACCACCTCCAAGGCAGATACCCCTTCTTTCTTATGCATATCAACCGGAATACCTCGACCATTATCCCGTGTTGTAATAGAATTGTCTTCGTTTATGATCACACTGATGGTATCACAATGGCCACCCATGGCCTCATCAATGGAGTTATCCACAACCTCATACACCAAATGATGCAACCCTCGAACACCAACGTCCCCGATATACATTGAAGGACGCATTCGAACATGCTCCATACCCTCTAGGGCCTGGATACTATCGGCTGAATAATTCTTTTTATTTGCTTCTTCACTCATAAATTAAGTTGTTGTAATCATTATAA
The DNA here is from genome assembly GCF_003148665.1 of Maribacter polysiphoniae. GTDB lineage: Bacteria > Bacteroidota > Bacteroidia > Flavobacteriales > Flavobacteriaceae > Maribacter_A > Maribacter_A polysiphoniae. Next base: position 466,655 of record NZ_QGGQ01000002.1, read on the forward strand.
TTTTTGCAATCTTACAAATATAACCAATACCCTATGGAATATAGGCCTTTGGCTTTTATTTAACCTTGAAGTTATCAACAATAATTGTGGAAAATATAAGCATCCTTTTTACAGCCTTAGGGAAAACCCTGAGTTATAAAACCACATAGTTTACCTGATGTATGCGGGGTTTATTGTTAGCAACTTGCATATATAATATTAACACCCGAATACGATGAAAAAATTTGATTGTATATGCCTCATGGTTGTCATGCTCATTGCTGTTTCTTGCACAAATGATGATGCTGATAATTTGACCCAAGATGTCATTATTGGCACCTGGAAACCAATTAAAGAAGCAGTTTTTGCAGACGACGGAACGCCAGAGGTATTTGATAAGACTCCCTGCGAGCAAACCAGCAGATTTATCTTTGAAACAAATGGCAACTTTACCTATACGGAGTTTGAAGATGAAGAAGGTGGAGGTTGCGTACCCGATGAAAGTTTTATTCTGGATGGTACTTGGGTAAAACTCGGGACGGGCCGCTATGAATTTAGTTTCACCTATTTTAATTCGAGTACCCAACTGGGTGAAAGCGATTCACAAATACCTGATAAAGTAGTGTTCTCCAATGCCAATAGTACCATGCGCATTATTGAGCTAGTCGATGAAGGCGAGAAATACATTGAATTGGTACGGGTAAATCAATAATTGAACTCCACACGTTAAAATAATAATCATGAAAAAGCAACATATTTATTTATTGATTACCGTATTGGTAATGACCATGACTTCTTGTAGTAAAGATGATGGTGAGGTGGTGAAAGAACCTGTTAAAAGTAGTGCCAAACAAATTACCGGTTTTGTGTTTAAAGCAGTTGATAATGATGCGATTACCGAAGATGTGACTGCAATACTAAACGAAACCAACAAAACCATTAGCGCAACGGTTGCCAATGGTACTGATGTCACATCGTTAACCCCCACCATTATAGTTTCTGACAAAGCTGTTGTTGACCAAAGTGGAGCAAAAGATTTTTCTTCACCCGTTGACTATGCTGTAACAGCAGAGGATGGTACAAAAGCCACTTATACCACATCGGTTACAATTACTCCTAATGACGCCAAACAAATTTTAAGCTTTGTTTTTAGAGTTGAAGATAATGCTGCTTTAAATGAAGATATTGAAGCTACTATTAATGAAGATACAAAGCTCATTAATGCTACAGTACCTTACGGTACTAATATCAACGAATTGACACCCTTTATAACCATATCTGAATCAGCCATTATAACACCAACCGGTATACAGAATTTCACTTCAGTAATTAAATATGAGGTAAGTGCCCAAGATGCATCTGTTGTAACCTATGATGCAAAAGTAAATGTAACACCAAATAGCGAAAAACAAATTTTGAGTTTTGGTTTTTCATTTACAGAAAACCCCATTTCAACTAATATTATTGGCACTATTGATGAAGGAGATAAAACAATAACCTTTGATGTCCCATACGGAACCGTTGTCAGTGCTTTACTGCCCAATTTAACTATAAGTAATGGTGCTACTGTATCTCCAGAAGGGCTACAAGATTTTAGTAACCCTATTGAATATGTAGTCACAGCAGAAGATGGGTCTACAGAAACCTATAAAGCGACAAGGGTTGTTTCACAAAGAAATATTTTACTCGCCATTCTTAGTGCAAACCCACGTAATACAATTGATTGGGACTTAAACGATCAAGATATTAGCCATTGGGAAGGAGTTACTCTGGATGCAAATAATAACATAATAGAATTAAGATTATCAAACAAATCCATAGATAAACTACCCTTTGCAATAAGCCAACTAAAAAAATTGCAGAATCTGACATTAGTTTCAAATGATATAGTGACAATTCCTGAATCAATATCCGAATTACAAGATCTTAGGATATTGAATTTACGCGATAATAAATTAAATTTATTGCCAAAAGAAATTGGCAGTTTAACTAATTTAAGATCATTAATACTAGAAAAAAATGGTTTTCATGCTCTTTCTCTTCCTCGAGAAATAAGTCAATTAACTAATCTCAGAAATTTAGATCTTTCTCATAATAACTTTTCCTCTATCCCTGATTTTATATTTGACATGACTTCATTATTAGATTTAGATTTTAATACAAATCATTTTTTAACTACCATACCCCCAGAAATTAATCAACTAACAAATCTTATACATCTTAACTTAGCTAAGACCAACTTAAGCTCTTTACCAACAGAATTTGGTCATCTAACAAATCTTACTGACTTATCGCTTTATGACAATAATTTTACGCACATACCTCAATCCATATCAAGCTTAAACCAATTAAAAACATTAGATTTTAGATATAATGCTTTGACCTTTATCCCGATAGGAATTAAACAACTCTCTAATTTAACTTCCCTCTCATTAAGTGGGAACCAAATTAGCTACATCCCTTTTGAAATGGGACAAATGATTAATCTATCGTTTTTGAATTTACAATTCAACGAGCTAAATGATATTCCTATTGAAATTGGACAGCTTGTAAATCTTAGATCTCTTATCCTAAGCGGAAACAATCTAACAACATTACCACAAGCAGTTTGCAATTTAGAAAATACAGGTACAAATGTTCAAGTTGATGATGGCGTTATCTGCCAGTGAAAATTAAATTTTAAAAAATATAAAATCATGCAAAAACAACATATTTATTTATTGATTACCATATTGGTAATGACCATGGCTTCCTGCAGTAAAGAGGATAGCGAAACCATTCAAGAACCAGTAAAAAGCAGTGCCAAACAAATTACCGGTTTTGTTTTGAGAGCTGAAGATAATGCTGCAATTACTGAAGATGTTACTGCAGTTATAAACGAAACCAATAAAACAATTAGTGCTACTGTTGCCAATGGTACTGATATTAAAGCGTTAACACCTATGATACTAATTTCCGACAAAGCTGCTGTTAATGAATCTGGAGCAAAAGATTTTTCATCTCCAGTAGACTATGTCGTTACTGCTGAGGATGGGACGAGTGCTACCTATACAGTAACAGTTGGCATCGCGCTTAATAGTACAAAAGAAATCTTAAGTTTTGCGTTTAGAAAGGAAGACAATCAACTGTATGGTGATGAGACCATTACGACAATCATTGATGATGCAAACAAAACCATCACCGCTACAGTTTCCTATAGTGCCAATGCAGCATTATTAGTACCAAGTATTGAAGTGTCTCCAAATGCATCTGTTAGTCCAGATGTAGCTCAAGATTTTAGCACCCCTGTTGCTTATACCGTTACAGCTGAAGATGGCACTACAACAGAATATCAAGTGACATTAGAAATTACATTTACCGACAGGGATGCTTTAATCGCTATTTACAATGCCAATCCGAATAATACACTTGGTTGGGATTTGAATGACCCAGAAATTGAGAATTGGGTTGGAGTTGATTTAAATAATGAAGGTAGAGTGACTGTTTTAGGAATTTCCTCAAGGCTTCTTATTACCATCCCCCCAGAAATTGGAAAACTAGCGCATTTAGAAACTTTATTTGCAAACAATAATAACTTTACTGATGTACCACAAGAGTTTCAAGAACTATCAAATATAGTGGTCCTATATTTAAACAACAATGATTTTACATCAGTTCCAGAGGAAGTTTGTCAACTTTCAAACCTAAAGATTTTAGCGCTAAGTAGTTTAAACCTTTCATCATTGCCTCCAGAAATCGGAAACCTTTCCCAGTTAACTACATTATATTTAAATGATAACCGATTAACAGCTTTGCCAGATGAGTTAAAACAAGTTTCAGTTTTAAAAATACTAGACCTATCTTATAATAATTTCACTAGTTTTCCTACTATTCTTTTTCAAATTCCAAGTCTCACCAATTTACGCTTAGACAATAACCAACTAACGGCAATATCAAGCCAAATTGAATTATTAACTAATCTTAAAGATTTACGTTTAAATGATAATTCCATAAGATTCGTACCCTCCAATATTTCAAAATTGACCGCATTAAAAAAGCTATATCTTGAGAATAACGATATAGCTTCAATCAGCAGTAGTATAGGATTACTTTCCAATTTAGAAGAATTAACTTTTAAAAATAATGATTTAGGATCTATCCCTCTCGAAATTAAAAACCTGACAAACCTAAAAACACTAGACCTAACTATAAATCCAGAATTATTTGCCATTTCTCAAGCAATATGTGATTTGGTCAATACGGGTACGGATGTTAGATTGGACAATCAGACCACATGCCAATAAGAGCCTAATGAAAAAAATCATACCCATACACCATCTGATTATTACCCTATTGACATTATTCTGCGCACAAAATTTGCGCTCACAAGAAACAGGCCAAATAAACTACCCAGAGCTAGGCATCTCATTTCACGTACCCGAAGGTTGGGTTGGAAATAAAGTAGCATCGGGCTTTGCCATCACCTCCTCAAAAACCAAAGGGGTACTATTGATCATCACCCATGATGTACAAAGCATCCAAGAAATGGAAATAGAAGCCAAAAACGGATTTAAAATCGGCAAAAACACGCTTCTTAAGCCTATAAATGGTGTGGAGAAAATTTCCGATAATACGATTGCCGGCATATACGAAGGTGTCATAGACACAAAACCTTCCAAGGCCTTGATTGTAGGCATAACAAACCCGTATGGCTACGGATTGACGCTATTATGCGCTGCTGGTTCAAGCGCCTATTCCGATGATCTTCAAAACGCCGGACTTTGGGTAACGGCATCCGTGAATTTTTATGAACCACAAACGCAAACCACTGCTATGACAGCACACGAAAATCCTTCTACATGGGGCGAATTGTTAAAAAACTGCCGCTTAACCTATATGGAATCTTACAACACCTCAGGGGGTGGCTATGGCAAAAAAATCAAAATAGATTTATGTGGCCAAGGGTATTTCAACCACTCCACCTATAATAGCATGGGAATGGACACGGGTGGTGCCAGTGCCGGGTATGGGAGCAATAACAAGGGTACCGGACAATGGAAAACATATCTGAACGCACACGGACAGGATGTATTGCAACTGAACTTTTATAATGGGGAGGTTTATGAGTATATTGTAACCACAGATGAAGAAGACAAGACCTTTTTAAATGGCGACCGCTATTTTAGAACCTATAAAGATTCTGGCAAATACAGCCCTTTATGTGACTGATCGAAACAAATGAATATATATGTGATATGTAGTGTATCTGAACCAAACCAATATGAAACTTTATCTTAGAATCTTTATTCTTTTATTTTATACGGTAAATTCTTATTCTCAAAGTAGAATAATTGACAGTCTTAAGATTGAGTTGAATAAAGAAGAAAAGGATTCACTCAAAGCAAAAATTTTATATGATTTATCTTACGAATATCTTTATCAGTCTATTGATACAATGATTCTCTTTTCAAAAAATTTAGAGAAGCTTGCCATAAGAATGAATTCAGATAAATACAAATCTCTTGCAAATAAAAGTCTGGGTGATGCTTTTTTATATTCTAACATGTATGATTCTGCTAATACACATTTCAAAAAAGCATTGCATTTTGATATAAGGGCTAACAAATCATCTGTTTATTCCTCTATGGGAATTTTATATAAAAGACAAGGAAAGTACGAAGAAGCCCTAACTATATATCTCAAAGGCCTTAAAGAGGATGAAGTCAATGGAAATGATTATGGGAGATATATAAAATTAGCTAACATAGGAAACCTCTACATGGAATTAAAAGATTATAAAAACAGTATTGTATACTCGAAAAAAGCACTGGAATTAGCACAATCAACAAAGAATGAATCAATGCTTTCCTCAATGGGGACTTTATTAAATAACATAGGCGGTAATTATTCATTTCTTAACGAATATGATACGGCTATCCATTATTTACATGAATCTTTGAATGTTAATATGGAAAATAACAATAAAAGAGAATTAGCAAGGACATACACAACTTTAGGCTCGGTTTATTCCTCAATAAATCAAGATAGGAAATCATTGGAATATCTTAAAATGGCCCTTAAATTTCGAGAGGAATTAGGAGATAAAATAGAGCTAGTGGAAACAAAAATAGCCTTGGGTTTTACCTATGGCAAAACAAACCAAATCAACAAATCCAATTACTACTTTGATGAAGCCTTAACAATGGCAATGGAAATTGAAAATATGGATTTGATCTCTCAGACATATTTAGCAATTAGTGATTATTATTCTTTGGTAAACAAGTATGAAAAAGCGCTATTAAATTATAGGTTATTCATAAAATTCAAGGACAGTATTCTTAAAATAAATAACTTTAAAAACATTCAAGAACTTCAAACAAAATACGAAACCGAAAAAAAAGACAACGAGATCGCCTCACAAAAGCTTCAATTACAAGAAAAAGAAAATGACATCCTTAAAAAGAAAAATCAATACAACATGGCCTTAGGTGGAGGTGGTTTTTTATTGTTGGGTAGTTTAGGACTGTGGTTATTTTATAGACAACGACAAAAAATAAAGAACAATGAAATATTGGCACTTGAAAGCCAACAGGAAGTTGTAAAACTAGAAGCATTGATAGATGGCGAAGAAAAAGAACGCAATAGACTGGCACAAGACCTTCATGACGGTATTAATGGAGATCTCGCAGTTATTAAGTATAAGATAAGCTCCATCGAACCCGATAATTTTTCGAAAAAGGAAAAGGTTTTTTATGATGAAGCCATAAGTATGTTAGACAATGCCGTAGAACAAGTACGAAGAATTTCGCATAACCTTGCCCCTCCTTCCTTACATAATTTTGATTTGATAGAGGCCATTCAACAATTCTGTTCAAAACAGAATGCTTCCAATCCCTTAAATATCAGTTTTCAATATTTTGGCAATAGATTGATATTGAAAAAAGAAAATGAAACCGCTATTTATCGCATCATTCAAGAGCTGATCAATAATATAATCAAACATGCGAATGCTACTGAAGCCCTAGTGCAATTAAACAATCATGGTAACAAACTCATTATTACCGTAGAAGATAATGGCCAAGGATTTGACACGAATTCTTCTGAGAATGGAATAGGTTTACAAAATATCAAATCGCGGGTTAATTTTCTAAAAGCGAATCTAGATATCAATTCCAATACCAAGGGCACAACTTTTTGTATTGAAATTGATCTAAAAAAGAATAAACTATGATTAAAGTAGCGATTTGTGATGATCACACCATGGTGCTAAGAGGCATAGAAACAATGTTGGAAGATTCTGATATAATCACAATTTGTGCAACCTATAATTTTGGAAAACAACTCATTGCGGAAATTGACAAGAACCTTCCAAATGTGCTCTTATTAGACATTAATTTGCCCGATGGCAATGGCATTGAATTATGCAAAGAACTTACTAAAAAGCATCCCGAATTAGCAATTATTGGATTGTCTAACTATAGTGAAACCGGATTTATTAAAAATATGCTTCGAAATGGTGCAAAAGGATATTTACTCAAAAACACGGATAAGCAAGAGTTAATACTGGCCATTACCACAGTACATAAAGGAGAAACCTACCTTCCAAGAAATATTCAGGATATTTTGTTGAATGAAAGCATTGGAAACCCTTCTCAAATAACCTTTATACCCAAACTTACGCGAAGGGAAACCGAAGTACTTCATTTGGTTGCAAAAGAGCATACGAATCTAGAAATTGCAGATTTACTTTTTATCAGTACCAAAACCGTAGAAAGTCACCGTAACAACCTCATTCAGAAATTGGGCGTTCGGAATACAGCCGGACTTATAAGAGTAGCTCTTGAAAAAGGATTGCTTGGCTAGTATAAAATAGCTCCCCAGCGAATTGACTAACACCATACTAGGGTTTACCCTGACTTTTAAAAACACAGATTTTACCTGATGTATTTCTCGGGTATTAACAGCAACTTACAACTGTTAATTATTAAATAAAAAATCTGATGAAAACAATTTCCAAAATTATCCTTTTATCTGTTTTAACCGCTTTTTTATTCTTTGCATGTTCCAAAGATGAAGATGAACAGGAACCGCAGCCCATTCCAAAAACCACACTTAGTTCCATTAGTCCCAATCAGGGAATCAAGGAAACAGCGGTCACCATAAGTGGAATCAATTTTGGAACGGATAAAACAAAGGTGAAGGTGCTTTTTAATACTACGGAAGCCGTCATACAGTCAGTAACCAATACACAAATCAAAGTACTGACCCCAATCAATGGTAGTACGGGTGCAATAAAGGTTTCTGTTGATGGTGTTTCTGTTTCAGGACCAATATTCACGTATCTGCAACCTACTTTAAGTAGTGTTGATCCTGAAAGTGGTCCAAAAGCGACTCAAGTGACCTTCACAGGAAGTACTTTTGGAACAGACGCCAGTAAGGTGCAGGTATTTTTTAATGATATTGAGGCAGTAGTCGAATCTGTTACAGATACTCAAGTAGTTGCGTTAGCACCGGATAATGCAACATCGGGTGTTGTTAAGTTAATTGTGGATGGAACCGAATTAACAGGCCCTGAATTTACATTTTTGACCCCCACTTTAGTAGGTTTCACTCCCGAAAGCGGACCCGTTGGAACTGAAGTAACTATTACTGGAAGTTTATTTGGAACCGATACCACTAAAGTACAGGTGTTTTTGGATGAAGAACTTGAGCTTGAGATAAAATCTATAAGTGACACCGAAATAAAAGTAGATATTCCCAATGAATCAATCTCAGGAATAATATCAATAATCGTTGATGGTACCGAGCTTATTGGAAATGAATTTGTACTGGAAGCCGCCATTACCGGTATTGAGCCGGAAAGTGGTATTAAAGGAACGGAAGTTACCATAAACGGAAGTTCATTTATAACGTTAGCAGGTATGGATCGCATTGCTGTTTTTATTAATGATAAAGAAGCTCAAATAACCAGTGTACTTGATGACGAAATCAAAGTAATAGTGCCCGCTAAAGCCTTTTCTGGAAATGTAAAAGTGATTATTAAGGACGATGAATATGTAGGGCCCGTTTTTAATTATATCGTATCAGAAATTGAAGTTTCTACTTTTGCAGGAAGCGGCAGTATCGGATTTTCGGATGGATTAGGTACCGCTGCTCAATTTCGATCACCCATAGCGATTGCCATAGATGACCTTAGTAATATTTATGTAGCAGATAGAGATAATTATGTTTTGCGAAAAATTACTCCAGTTGGAGAAGTTTCAACTTTGGCCGGAGTGGGTAGACAATTCGGAGATATAGATGGAACAGGTGCAGAGGCGAGATTCAATGCAGTTAACGCCATAGCCTTTACCAAAAGCGGTGATATGCTAGTGTGCGATGCAAACAATCATAAAATAAAAAAGGTAACCACGGGCGGCGTTGTCACCACTTTTGCAGGTACTGGTATAAATGGTTCTAGCAACGGCCCTGCCTTAAGTGCAACATTTAAGGGCATTTCGGGTATCGCAATAGACAGCAAAGGCAATGCATATATTGTAGAAAGAAACGCACACGCCATACGTAAAATAAGTACCAGCGGAGAGGTAAGTCTTTATGCGGGAGACTCCCAGCCTGGTACTACTAACGGTAATGGTACAGCTGCTAGATTCAACTTTCCACAAGGAATTGCAGTTGATGCAGCCGATAATTTGTATGTAACGGATGGTGGAACTCATTTAATACGCAAAATAACACCCAATGCTGATGTGAGTACTATTGCAGGAAGCATAAAAGGTTTTACTGATGGGCAAAGTACAACCGCACAATTCAATTTTCCTACTGGAATTGTAGTTGATAAACAAGGTGATATCTATATCGTTGATAAAAATAATCATAGCATACGTAAATTATCATCCGATGGTAATGTAACTACAATAGCTGGAGATGGAACCACCACAGATTTTAATTTCCCAAACGGTATTACCATTGATGCTTTGGGGGATTTATATGTAACAGATCAACTAAAACATAGAATACGTAAGATAACGCAAGAGTAGTAAATCACTTTTAAATAGTATAAAAAAATATAAAATGAAAACAAATATTAAAACTATAACAAGAACAGCTGTTTTTTGTTTGCATCAAGATATTACGTAATGTAAAAGCGGTAGTAAAGGAATTGATGCCGATAGTGGTAATGAAGGAGGAAATAACAGTGGGGCACAAACTTAGAACCGATTACCTGCTGTTGTTGAAATTCTTGGAAAGCATCAAGAATAGGAAATTGAACAACTTGATAATGGAAAGGTTGTCTTGGATAACAACAAAGGATTGGGCGATCAATGGTTTTTATGAAAATCAAACATTCAAATCAAACTAATTAAACCTTGGTTTACACACCTGAAGTTCCCCCTTAAAAAAACGAGTGACCACAAATTAGAGCACTGTATCACTATGGTTGGTAGAGGTTCTGAATTAAAACCCAGGAACCTTCCTTTATGACGTTAACAGTGGCTTAAATTCTAAGTATCTATATAAAAACAAATCCCACATCCGACGGAAAACCAGGGTTTTCCGTCCATAGTCCATAAAAAGAAAAGAAGCATCAAATGAATGACACTTCTTTTTTGACTAATTCAACTAAAATCCGAAACTATTCACCTCCCTAGGAAGGCTATCGGATTTTTCTATTTGCTTTAAAATCGCTTACTTTTAATAGGCATCATCATGAACATTGGCAACCGCCCTTCCTGATGGATCGTTCATGTTCTTGAATGCTTCATCCCACTCCAAGGCTATCTTTGTACTACAAGCCACGGAAGGTTCTTGGGGGACACATAATGCAGCGGCATCGGATGGGAAATGTGATTCGAAAATAGTTCGATAATAGAACTCCTCTTTCGTTGTAGGTGTTTGCAATGGAAAACGGAATTTAGCATTCGCCAATTGCTCATCGGTAACTTCCGTTGCCACAACTTCTTTCAAAGTATCGATCCAACTATAGCCAACACCGTCAGAGAATTGCTCTTTCTGTCTCCATGCCACACTTTCCGGCAACATTTCCTCAAAAGCCTTACGAACCACCCATTTTTCCATACGTTCCCCGTTGATCATCTTATCCTGTGGGTTGATGCGCATGGCCACATCCATGAATTCCTTATCCAAAAAGGGAACACGCCCTTCAATTCCCCAAGCAGCCAAACTTTTGTTCGCACGAAGGCAGTCATACATATGTAGTTTGCTCAACTTACGTACGGTTTCTTCATGAAATTCCTGAGCGTTCGGTGCTTTGTGGAAATACAGATAGCCTCCGAACAATTCATCGGCTCCTTCTCCTGAAAGCACCATTTTTATTCCCATTGATTTAATAACACGTGCCATCAAATACATTGGGGTGGAAGCCCTAATGGTGGTGATGTCATAGGTTTCTAGGTTGTACACCACATCCTTGATGGCATCAAGACCTTCTTGGATGGTAAATTTTATTTCGTGGTGCACCGTTCCTATATGATCGGCAACTTTCCGGGCTGCGGCTAAATCCGGCGAACCCTCCAAACCTACTGAAAAGGAATGCAGTTGCGGCCACCAGGCATCGGCAGTATCACCGGACTCAATACGTTTCTGTGCGTATTTTTTCGCTACGGCTGAAGTTACCGACGAATCAAGTCCTCCAGAAAGCAACACACCATAGGGCACATCAGACATTAACTGTCTATGAACCGCTGCTTCCAATGCTTCTTTTATCTCTTGAATACTGGTTTCATTATCTTTAACGGCATCGTACTCCATCCAATCACGGGTATACCATTGCTTCAATTCCCCATCACTACTATGTAAGTAATGACCGGGAGGGAACAATTCAATTTTGGTACAGGTACCTTCCAAAGCCTTTAGCTCAGAAGCCACATAAAAAGTACCATTTTGGTCCCACCCCATATACAAAGGAATAATCCCCATATGGTCACGGGCTACAAAATATTCGTCTTTTTCAGCATCATAAATGGCAAAACCGAATATCCCGTTCATCTCATCGATAAAATCAACTCCCTTCGCTTGGTACAAAGCCAGAATCACTTCACAATCGGATTCTGTCTGAAAATCATATTTACCTTCAAACTGCTTTCGTAGCTCCCTATGGTTATATATTTCCCCATTGGCGGCAAGCACCAACTTCTTATCAGGACTGAACAACGGTTGTTTTCCAGAGGCTGGATCGACAATAGACAACCTTTCATGAGCCAAAATAGCTTTCTCATCCGCATAAATACCGCTCCAATCTGGTCCCCTATGCCTGATTTTCTTGGACATTTCCAACAATTGAGGCCTTAAAACTTCTGTACTTTCCTTTACGTCAAAGGCACAAACAATTCCACACATATTTTAATATTTATATCAATTTATAGGCAAATATCGATTTAAACTTTCATTTAAAAAACTTAACATCACATAATGATTACATTTTATTGCCTTAAACACAAATAAAACTACATATTGATACCATTTATTCGGAAAAATAAAAATAACCGCCCATTATGTAAGTTGGGATAATTTTAACGACTTTTTATATTCCATTAAATAGAGAACTATTTAGTTTTGGAAAAACTAAACCTGAAACGAATTCAGGACAAAAAACAAAGACTAATATAATTATGAAAAAACTAGCAACACTATCACTTATTATGCTTGCCTTGGTATGCACGAACAATTTATCAGCCCAGAAATTCAGTGGATTGGATAAAAGTCCCATGGACATGACATCATTCCCTTCCAGTTACAAAGTAGCCGACAAAGCTGTTCGGGTTACCTATAGCAGACCCCAATTAAAAGGTCGTTCTGTTTCTGAACTTGCCCCTGCCGGTGAAGTGTGGAGAACCGGTGCCAACGAAGCTGTTGAAATTACTTTTTACAAAGATGCCAATGTAGGCGGTACCGATGTAAAAGCAGGTACCTATTCCTTATTCACTATTCCTGGTAAAGGGGAATGGACAGTTATCCTAAACAGCAACCTCAACCAATGGGGTGCGTATTCTTATGACAAAAAAGCGGATGTTGCAAGGGTAAAGGCTGCGACCAGTACGGACAGTGAGTCTTTGGACGCATTCTCAATGGTCTTCAAGGAAGTAGAAGGTGGTACACATTTGGTAATGGGATGGGGAACCGTTAGGGTTAACCTACCTATCATGTTCTAGGACGGTCGATCCAAATGATCAAGAATATCAAACCGAAGCAATTTGCTTCGGTTTTTTTATACTTAATGAACCCGTTTCCCAGCAATATAAGTCTGTTCAGCCTCTATTTTCGGTACATTTTCCATAGGGGTTTCCATTAAATCATCGCTATACACCGTAAAATCGGCAAATTTCCCCACTTCTATACTACCCTTCTCCTCTTCCTCAAAATTGGAATATGCCGCCCATATGGTCATCCCCCTCAACGCTTCCTCACTTGTCAGGGCATCCTTCATACCATAGCCCCCTTCGGGATAATTATCCAAATCCTTCCTGGCCACAGCGGCGTAGAATGTTAGGAACGGACTCACCTTTTCTACAGGAAAATCAGTCCCCAAGGCAATGGTACCCGATTTCTCCAATAAAGCTTTATAGGCATAGGCCCCTTTTTCCCGTTCTTTCCCAATCCTATCCCCTGCCCAATACATATCACTGGTCGCATGGGTTGGTTGTACGGAAGGGATAATCCCATTCTTGAAATAATCAAAATACGCTGGAGAAATGATCTGTGCGTGCTCAACTTTCCAACGTCTATCTTTTTTACCTTCCAAAGCTCTTTTATAAGCCCTTAAAACAACAGCATTGGCAGAATCGCCTATGGCATGTGTATTCATCTGGTATTCAGTTGCTGCAATGCTATCCGCCAAACGCTCTATTTGGGCTATAGGGGTAACCATGGCCCCATAATGTCCCGGTTTGTCAGAATAAGGTTCGCGCATGGCCGCCCCTCTTGAACCCAAGGCCCCATCGGCATAAACCTTGACGGAACGCACATTCAGGTGTTCGGTTTTAAAGGGTTTGCGTTTCAAATAATAATCCAAATTACTTTGAGAAGCGCTTATCATCGCATATATCCGAATGGATAGATCCCCAGTTTGGTGAAGGCTATCGATCAACGCTATGGTTGAACGACCAAGCCCCGCATCGTTGACCGTTGTAAGTCCATAATCCAAACAAATGCTTTCGGCATCCTTTAAAGCTTGGATTTGGGCCTCCCTATCCATGGGAGGAATTACCGCATAGACCATATCCATGGGATTATCGATCAAAACACCGGTTAACTTTCCCTCTTTCTTAACGATTTCACCACCATCGACCTTGGTATCCATATCAATACCAGCTATATCCAACGCCTTTTGATTGACCAAGAGCGCGTGCCCATCGATTCGGCTTAAAGCTACCGGTGTATCTGGAAACAAGACATCCAATTTATCTTTGGTGGGAAATTCCTTTACCTCCCAATCATTTTGATCCCATCCATCCCCTAGAATAAAGTCCTTCGGATGACGTTCCTGAAACGCCTTGACTTTTTCAAGTACCTCATCAAAACTCTTGGTACCCATCAAATCGACTACTTGTTGTTTTTGACCCAATCCGTAAAAATGGCAATGGGCATCGATTAGTCCGGGAGTTATGGTTTTACCTTGGGCGTCCACGATAGTATCGGAAATATATTTTGCTTGGATTTCATCCGATGTACCTATGGCTACAAACTTACCATCATTCACGGCAAAAGCCTCGACCTTGGAAAAATCCCCATCTACGGTATAGGTATTTGAATTGATTACAATCAATTCAACATTTTCCTTTTTTTGGCCACAAGCCACCAATAAAATCGAAAAGAGCAGCAAAAAATATTTCATAAGCAAAAAGATTGGTTTGTAAAGTCGTGTGAATTACGTGATTGCCAAATGTACATAATCTTGAATAAATCTTTTCCTTGCAGGAATAGGCAAAGAAAAACCCAAAAAAGACGACTTTACATCCTTTTTGGGTTTTCTAGGTACAGCTATCCAAGCTCCCTTTCTTTTTATGGTCGGGTGCCCTATACCTCTATTTTTTTCGGGAGTGTGATGATTTTTTTTCTTTCACCTTTACATACACCAACTTATTACGACCACGGGAATCCTCTCGACGGTCCAATTCAAAATTCTTAATAGCCGACATTAAAGGCGTCAACTTCTGAAAACCATAATTACGGGAGTCGAAATTCGGATGTCTTTTTTGAAGCAAGCTACCTACATCGCCCAAGAAGGCCCAGCCATCATCATCGGCCACATCATCGATAGTCGAAGCTATAAGTCGAATATCCTTTGGAGTGATCTTATCTACATTACTTTCCGGGACATTCTCACTTTGGTTCGTTCCCAACGCTTCCTCTGATTGGGCTTTAAGAATCTCGATATAGATAAACCGGTCACATGCCACAATAAATGGTTTGGGGGTTTTCTTCTCGCCCATTCCAATCACTTGCATACCTGCTTCCCGCAATCTTGTGGCCAGACGCGTAAAATCGCTATCACTACTTACGATACAGAACCCATTGACCTTGCCGGAATATAATATATCCATAGCATCGATGATCATTGCTGAATCCGTAGCATTCTTACCCGAGGTATACCCGTATTGTTGTATTGGGGTAATGGCATTTTCCAAGAGAACGTTCTTCCATTTACCCAAACGCGGATTGGTCCAATCCCCATAAATACGTTTGATCGTCGGGTTTCCGTATTTGGCTATTTCCGCCATCATCTCCTTGACGTAAGCTGAGGGAATATTATCCCCATCTATAAGTACTGCTATATTTAAATCCATTTTGTATTTTGTTTTATTCTTTATTATTGAACGATTTATCTGGATATGCGGGTGGTTGTGGCACTTCCCTCGGGTCTTCCTTTATTAATTTTTCAAGATGTGCAATAGCCGCCTTCAATTGTGCATCTTCCCCTTTGAAGGTTGCATGCGGCAGGTTATCGACAACAATATCGGGTTCAAAACCATGACCTTCGATAAGCCATTCCCCATTTTCGCCATAAACCCCCATCATCGGTGCTCTTGCCAGTCCGCCATCGCTCAACCGATTCTCACCGCTCAACCAAATTTCGCCACCCCAGGTACGTGTGCCTATGGCCGTACCTAATCCCAATTTTTTAAAACCATCCGCAAATGCCTCACCATCGGAGGCCGTATTACCATCGACAAGGATAACGATATGCCCCCGAAAGGCGTACTGCATATTCCAATACGGCTTTCCTGATCTTGATTTCCAATACATCCAAGCTTTACGAATCAATTTTTCGAGAATAAAACTTTCAATATTGCCACCTCTGTTGTGCCGTACATCAATGATCAGTCCCGGTCTATTAAAAATAGGATAAAACTCCCTATACCATTGGTTTAAATCGCGGCTGCCCATGGCCTGTAAGTGTAGGTATCCCACTTTTCCCTCAGTGGCCTCCTCCACGGCCAAACGTCTGGAATACTCCCAATCACGATATCGTAAATTGTAGATATTCCCCTTGGGTTTTACAATGATATCCTTTTTAATGGCTCCCCGTTTTACCGTCAACCTTACCTGTTTGTCTTCCTGGTTCCGAATCAATTCACCCATATCCAAAGCGGATAAGGCCGGCCTACCATTGACATTGGTTATGACGTCACCTGGCTTGACATCCAGGTATGGGTCATCCAGGGGTGATTTTTCATCGGGGTAATCCGGGTCCGCTTTATAAATATAATCAATACGGAAACCACCTTGGTCTTCATCCCTAACCAATCTTGCCCCTAGGTCGGCAACAGGAATATTCGTGTCATCATCCCTAATATCACCTCCCCTTACACTTGTATGCAAAGCGGATAACTCACCCACAAACCGCCCTATGAGGTCGGACAATTCACTTCTTGTGGTTATACGATCGGTTAAAGGATAATATTTATCATACATGGCCTTCCAGTTTACCCCATGCATATTCTTATCATAAAAATAATCGCGTTCCATACGCCAAGCATCGGTAAATATCTGCTTCCAATCCTCTTGGGGGGTTATTGCAAATTTCCATCCGGAAAGATCTATTTTATGATCACTTAAACCGCTGACCTTATCGGTACCCGCATCGACCATAAAAAAATTGTTCTTTTGCCGAACCAATAATTTCTTGCCATCAGCGGTTAAATTAAAACTACGGACATCCTCAACCATGGTTTTCAGTTTCACCTCCTCATTATCGATTTTCAAAACCCCTAAATGCGTCTTCGCATCAACACCGGTTTCGCTGGCCAAGGTGTAGATGGCCTCTTTGGTCACGGCCAATCCACTATAATTACCGGGCTTCAACGGCACTTCCTGAATTCGCGCTACAATTCCTTCCTGATCAACAATCACATTGACTTTTTCCTTCCCATTCTCCTTCCCTTTCTCCTTTTCATCATCCTTTTTGGACTTGGGTGCCAATTCATCATCAGGTCGAAAAGGAGATCTTGTTCCTTTTTGTAAGGCAATATGATACAGTTTCTCACTGGCATCAAAATATGGTTCCGGTTGTCTTGGTCCCCACGGACTTCCCACTAGGGTCGTAAAACTTCTATCGGAAAGAAAATAGATAAACTTGCCATCGGGACTCCATGCCGGATAATTACTATTCGCCCTATCGGTGGTTATCGGAAAGGAGTTGCCAGATACCACACCGTATACATGTACCCGTACCATGGTATTATCCGCTGCTTGTGTAAAGGCAATCCATTTACTGTCCGGTGACCATGAGAAAGCGTAAATACCTTCTTCATTGGTCGATATTTTTTTACTTACGCCCGTGGCAATATCGAGTAGGTACAGATGCCCTCCTAAATCATCATAAGCCAGCCATTTACCATCTGGCGAGGGTTTTCCGGCATATCGTAGGATTTCCCCATTCTTGGTGATTGGTTTTTGCGCCCCCACACCATCACTGGGCATACTTACAAATTCGAATTCACCACTTTCATCGGAAAGCACATAAATCCTTTTCCCATCCGGGGAGAAAACAGCATCCCTTAGCCTCACATTCTTCTTATCGGTAAATGCGACCCATCGACCAGACTTCACGGGCACTACAAAAGCCCTACCCCTGGCCGTAATCACTATCCGTTCCCCTTGGGCATCCGGGGTGACTGCTGTAATATATTCCGATGGATCCTCCACCCATTTTTCACGTAATTGATCTAAGTCCGATGCCAAGCGAATGTCTATTTTTTTCTTGGTCCCATCCGTTATGGAATAATGCCAGATGTCCGCTCCGATTTGGTAAACAATATTCCCTTCAGAAAGGTTGGCATATCGTACATCAAAACCGGTATGATCGGTGTGCTGTTTTAAATCATTGCCATCCCGGTCCATAGACCAAATATTCATGATCCCATCGCGATCGGTGATGAAATAGACCCTTCCGTTATACCACATGGGATGATGGCTTTCACCTGCATATCCTTTGGTCAACTGAATGGCCTCTGGACTACCTTGGGTAAATTTCCAGATTTGTCTGGCCGTACCCCCTTTGTATCGTTTGGTCACATTGCCATGATAGGATGGTCTCACAAAAAAAACAGTGTTTCCAGAAGCATCAAAGGAAGCCTCACTGGCTTGACTCAAGGGAATTCGTTCCTTGATTTTGGTATCCAAATCTATGGTCACCAATTGACGATCTGGCAACGTGGCATAGGCACGGGTATCATATACGATCTTCCCGTCTGGAGTCCAACCATTGGTTATCGAAAAATCACTTTCATACGTCCAACGAACCGGAAGCCCTCCGGTTATTGGCATGGTGTATATTTCGGTAGGGCCTTCGTAACTTGCTGAGAAGGCAATGGTCTTTCCGTCGGGGGATATTGCAGGATATTGTTCCTCCTCGGCATGGGTCGTCAACTTACGGGCCAACCCTCCGGTTAAAGGAACCGTCCAAATATCACCCTCCGCAGAAAACACCACGGTGTTCCCATGTACATCGGGAAATTGGTAATACCCTTCGAAACCTTGGGCGTAAAT
The DNA here is from genome assembly GCF_003148665.1 of Maribacter polysiphoniae. Taxonomy (GTDB): domain Bacteria; phylum Bacteroidota; class Bacteroidia; order Flavobacteriales; family Flavobacteriaceae; genus Maribacter_A; species Maribacter_A polysiphoniae. Next base: position 485,621 of record NZ_QGGQ01000002.1, read on the forward strand.
AGTTTGACTGACCATGCACCACAACACTGCAAAGATGCTTAATGGCCCAAGAATTCCATATTTAGATATCATATACCTTGTTTTTAATCTTTTTATTTATGTTGTATCGGAATCCAAATCTGCTCTTCGGATTCCGGGTGGTTGTTCTTGTACTTTTTCCCCAACACCTCAAAATGAGGACGATTATCCAGAATATAGTCCGAGCTGGGCAACCAAGCGGAAAAGATATACTCAAATATCCGACTATCGGTACTCGAACCTTTGTAGTCAAAAACAGCATATAAGCCTGCCTGTAAGACAAAAGTACCACATTGATCGGGAACGTCAATGAAATCAGCCACCTCAACCATGGCCCACTTCTCGAATTCGATGGTGGGATCAAAATTATCAAAATAGTCTTTTGGATATACCTGTAGTGAAAATTTATTATCTGAAATGGTGTTGGAAATCGCTTTGATCATTGGCGCGAATGAACCCCATAGTTCCCCTGTCCTGTTTTGGGCCAACGACATTCCAAGGTGTTTACCTACCAATCTTTTTTCTTGCAAAGCTTCAATCCTTGGTTTCAACATAGGCTCACTCATTCTTTGAACATTTGGATGGTATAGTCCAACAACCCCATTCCCCCTGTATTTCCGTGACCGGGTATCACCACTTCCACATCGGGATATTTATGTTTTAAGCTTTCTACGGTATTTGACCACTCATGCAGGTTGGCATCACCAAGATATCCTTTACCGGCACCTTCGGACTTAATCAAACATCCCCCGAACAGGACTTTCTCATTGGGGTAATAGCACACAATATTATCCTTTGTATGCCCCTCCCCAATAAATCCGCATTTCAATTCCTTCTGCCCCACTGTTAGGGCAACATCCGAATCAAATGCGTTTTGGGGCACTGCAAGATCCGCTTGTTTTGCCAAATCGATGGTCTTCTGGTATGCGTAGGAAGGAATGCCGCGTTTATGGAATACATGCAACCCGCCCAAGCAATCATCATGAAAATGCGTAGCGACAACCGCTTTGACGGCAACTCCTTTCTGATTCCCAAGCCAATTGATCAATTCAGCCGATGCAACATCATTCGTCGGGGTATCAACGACCAAAGCTTGCCCACCGTCGATTACGATCATACCGTTACAAGGTACCTTACCGTAATCCTGGGTTTCCAAATAAGAAATATGCACATAGGTATGCCCTGTCAATTTTTGGATTTTGAGATGCTCTGATTCGTAATTGGTATGGGTGCTGTTTTGGGACCTGGCCCCAATAAAAAAAATGAGGAATATCGGGAAAAGAATTTCTTTGACTTTCATATACGACGCAATGGCAATTTTAAAACAAAACCCACGTAAAGCAATTTAGAGAATTATTTAAAAAAAGCCTACAAAAAAAGCCTATCAATATTGATAGGCTCCTGTCTTAAAAAATTAAATAGTATATATTAAACTACTTTTACGTTTACCGCATTTAATCCTTTATTACCTTCTTGTAGATCAAATTCAACTTCATCGCCTTCACGAATTTCGTCTACTAATCCAGATACGTGTACAAAATGATCTTTGTCAACGCCTTCTTCAGTTATAAAACCAAATCCTTTGGCATTATTGAAGAACTTTACTGTTCCTTTACCCATTGTTAAAATTTTAATTAATTACTTTTCTTAAGACAAAGATAGCCCCAATAAATGTAATTGGGCACTTTTTTAACCGTAAAGCGCTATAAATAAATAATTTATACTGATTTTATTGACCTAAGGGCGAAAGATTTTTTTTGAAAATTATTGTGGATTATCTGCTTTTATAGAACCCACGACCAAAAAAAGCAAGAAAGCAAGAGCCAAATACCCCAATAACCCATACGAATCAAAGGTTGAAAAGCACAAACTAAAGACAGAGGGAGCCAAAGCACTGGCGAATACAATCAACCCCATGATCTTCCCGGTTATGGACCCTAAATGATCCCGCCCATAAAACCGGGGCCAAGCGATGGCATTCAACACTGCAAAAAAACCACCCAAGATCCCAATTCCGGCAATCAAGAAATATATACCTACAGGGGAAGACAACAACAACAATCCCAAGGAAGCCATTATACCCCCAAAAAGCATTAAATACAAATACAGTTTTAACGAAAGGTAATCGCTTAGGTAATTGAATATGCTCGAAATAGTAACCGCCACCACCGACGCAGGTAAGAAAATCGAAATAGCTTCTGATTTAGGATACCCTTCGTTCGCGAAAATCGAGACCACATGAAAGGTTAGTCCGGTGATAAAAAAACTATTGAAGGCCAACATTAACCCATACATCCAAAAAGCACGTGTAGCTTTTGCTTGCTGCAAGGTATATTGTTTCCTTACTTCCTTAACCTCGGTTTGTGTATTGTCCGGAGCATCCGCCCCATCGGGCAAAAGACCATGTTCTTCCGGTCTGTTCTTATAAAACTGCAGAATGAGGATACTAAAAACCAAAAGTGCCAGGGCCAATATACGCCACGCCCCATCCCAACGATATTCCTCGATCAGAAAATTGACCCATAGGGGTGAGGACGAAAAACCAAAGGAAATGGCAATACCACTAAAAGCATTTACCTTACCCCTGTTTTTATCGAACCAGATCATGATCATATTCCTGGAGGCCATTGTCAAAACCCCTTGACCTGAAAAACGGATCAAAAAAAACAACAAGGTCATTACGGTAAAAGGAACCATCCAAGAATCGATATCGAATGCATGTTTTACCAGATTACTCATCGTAAGGGACCAAGAAGACAACAATAAGGCAACAGCCAATGTCAGTGCGGCAAAAAAGGCCGTATAACGTGCCCCATACCGATCAAACCATATACCGGCCCGTCCGATACACAATGAACTTAATACGGTACCGATCATATAGGCATTGCTGAATTGGTTTCTCGAGAGCCCCAAGGCATCTTTTACGGGATCGGTAAAAATAGAAACCCCAATAGTCTGTCCGGGTATACTGAAGTATATTCCCAATGAGCCTACAATGAGGATAATATAACCGTAAAAAATTGGACTTTTGGCAGGATTTATAAGTGAAAAACGATTGACTCTATCCATAGCGAAATTTCAAAGGGCGAAATTACGTGTTTTGTATTAAACAACAGGATTGAAACTGTTTTAAATAACCGCTACCGACACCTGATAACGAACGGAAAGTTATTCTTTTCAAATGCATCATTTTGATCGTCCTTATCAACCCACCTTAGTTCAACACTAAAAAAAACCTGGCGAAATCGCCAGGTTTCCTATCATACTTAAACCCCTAAGACCGGTTTCCCAAACTATTGCCCCATTCGTATCACCTTTTGCATCATATCATAGGTTTGTCTCAACTCTTCCTCGCTCATCTCCTGCATCTCTGGATCATTGGCTGTTGCCATTTTTTTCCAATCGTCATAAGACATGTTCTTCATGCGATCCATATCCGCTTTCATTTCATCCATATCAACGTCAAAAGATTCATTGTCGATAAAACTTTCCTCTTCGATAACGGGGAAGTCGGGCAACTCAAAATCAGCGTCGGGAAGACTCTGATTGAACTTTGCATTTACAGCTTCTTTCATGGTAGTGATTCCCATCAAGGTTCCTTCGGATTTCAACAAAACCCCTTTGTACAACCATTGTTTTATCCCCATAAGATCCCATATTTCGCATTCATAGCCTAAAACGACTTCAGTCCCGATCAGTTTACCTCCCATACTTTCAAAAAGCTCTTTACCCACTTTGCCGGCATCTGCGTCTTTTTGGAACATTTTGGTCATTCCCATGGCCATATCGTCCCTTTGGCGAATTTCTTTACGTTTAAAATCGACCGCATAACTTTTGCCATTATCCAATTTGTACATCGTATGGGATTCGGAAACCTCTGTCGATTTGTGACCAAAGACAGATGCCGTGGTTGTTTGCGAAGTCTCTTCCTCCTTCAATTCCACTGCCCCCCAATCCTTAAAAAAAAGGCTTTCAGAACCTGTGCCCGAAATTGTGGCACCCATCACATTTCCCGATATGACGGACTTATACTGTATACTACCCGATTCTATTTCATATCGTTTTAATTGTTTATCCTGGATGCCATTCAATGTACTATCTAAAGTAGCTTCATCCTTTCCTTTACAGCTTATCGTAACCAAGCATAACAAAAAAAGTGTTGTTAATTTTCCCATCGTTTCTATTTTTGGATTATTTTATTTCTTGTAATTCGTATACGTGATAATAAGAATACTCAGAGGTATTCTCATCTATAATTTTTGCGTAAATACCCACTTTATCATTGATCATCCATAGCTTTTTTTTCATGTCATAGCCATTTGAAAGTTCAATTACCGTACAATCAAAAATGCCGGCCGGGGTTGTGATCTGTTCGCTTCCGGCTAGTCTAAAAACATTGTCTTCCAAAGGATATAAGGGCATATAATAATCCGTGTTGGATCTGGGCTCTCCATTTCCCGTGGTGTCGTAGCCAGTAAAAATATTCTCAATCGTGAAGCCTTCATATTCTATATTTGCAGTTACATTGGCTATCAATATTTCATGTTTAAAAGCTTCTTCCCCATCATTCTTGAAGTCATAACGATATACCAATTGTTTTACGTTTAATAAATCCTTCTTCATCGCCTCCCAATTATTCCATGGCAATTTCTCTTTGTCCGCTCCGTAGATATACTCCCAATCCTCGTTAAAAAAATCTTCGAAATAGAAGGTGAGGTGTTCCACTTCATGGATACGTTCTTCCTCAGCGGTGCTTTCTACTTTTCTAGTCGCTTTAAAAAGTTCATGATTATTTTCCAACTCCAATGTTTCTTCATTAAGGTAGAGCACTTTATTCTCACCCTTAAAAGTGTCTTCCCCACGTAGCCCTATCATTAAAAGGGTCATATTGTCCTTGTCAAAAACCCATGTCCCTCCCATCCTCGCCATCATACCTTCTTGCTTTTGAATCATGGTAAACCCATCCGGTTCTTTAAAATCGATACTATTTTGGATTGAAGCATTTGCCGTTTTTTCGAATTGCCATGACCCCAAAAGACCCGAGTCCTTATTGGCTTTTGCGATTTTATCAAGATCCAGTTTTTTATAAAAAACCTTTATCCCGTCTTTTAGAACCACCAATTCCTTATCGGTCAATTTTAGAATCTTACCTTCCCCATTAAAATCCTTATCAAAATCGGACTTCATTACAATGCTCTTACTTTTTTTATTGTAATTCCATGCACCTACATCGATTCCCATCATCACCATTCTTCCATCTTCATTATAATCGGTCACCTTATAAGGATTTTCAACTTCCCCTTTAACTTCAACCTTGGTCACTAACCAACTTCCAACGATTTTCCCTTTTTGGGAATAAGCCGCAGTGGTACATACCATCACTAGTATTATCAAATATTTTTTCATGCTATTATTTTAAAACTTTTAAAATTGTGGTTTCATACGGGTAAAGAATCTCGCCACCATTTCTAAAATCCGCTTTGTCGCGTTCTACACCCTCATTTCCCGAGTCTAAATCACAAGTAAAAGTTCCTCGGATTTCCAAATTATCGGATTGACTGTGAACGGATCCATTGTAGTTGTAGGTAACATATTTAATGATAAGCTTATTATTGTCGTTTTTATCAATATCCAAAATCTGCATTTTACCCATATTGCCATCTGTAGTTGCATAAATGATAACAGTACCTGGCCCATTTACAATTCCGGAATTATTTGACATAGGAATATTGAAACTATCCGGTAGTGATTCCAACTTTGCTCCAATTGTTTTTTTATCTAGCTGATCAAATGTTGAATTATTGCTACTGTTACTGGTGTTATTTGAGTTTCCAGAAAATTTTACAAACTCTACACGTCTATTATTTGCTTTTCCTTCAGGTGTACTGTTATTATCAATGGGTTTAGACTCGCCAAAACCAGTAGATTTCAATCTGTTTGAAGCAATTCCCATGGCGACTAGTTTATTCATCACCGTTTTACCTCTTGCTTTAGATAATGCCATATTGGTATCGTCTCCTCCATCACTATCCGTATGGCCTTCAACACTAAAATTAATTGTAGGATTGTCAACCAATAATTGATAAATTTCATTAATAGGTCCCATACTTTCAGGTTTTAGGGTTGCTTTATTGGTATCGAACTTGATTCCGTTTACTACAATTTTTCCATCTGAAAGAACCCGATCATAATATTTTACACCACCTTTGGCAATGCGTACGTTTTTGATATACATATTGTCATTACCTGCTTCAATAGTAATTCCAGAAGGATTAATTTCTAAATGGGGAACATTTATTAAACGTGTATCATTAAAATAGGCTTTGAATTTTCCTTTGGTATAAGCAATAGAAATGTGTTTCCACGACCCTCTCTTTTCATTTGACCATCCTATATTTTCAGTTCCTGGATAAGACTTTTCTGAATCCATAAACGATAAAGCGTGAGGCATTACAACCAATCGTTCTGTCTTTTGTCTATTGTTTTTTTGGTCAGATAAATAAATCCATAATCTATTAGCAGTGGTATATCCTTTTGCAAACCATACATCTAATTCTACAGTAAAAACATCGGGTAAATAATCTTCATTAGAATTTTTAAGGTAGGGTATAATGTAAGATTGGTGACTAAGAAACATAATCACATTTTCGCCATCAACATTCCCAATTTCAGCATTACCTTTATATAAATCCCAACGGCTTGGAAACTCACCATTTTCTTCGTCGGTACTTGGACCGTCTTCAAAAAGTACCGTATCTCCTGGTACATAATCGAACTTATTCCAAACCACGTTAGGACCTTTAGATTCTTGAAGACCTACATCTTCTGCATCATTTTCCGAGGAACCTGACTGCGTCCCATTTTGTTTAGTAGTCCCCGTCGTGTTTTCTTCTTCTTTTCCATCGATGGCATCCTCGGCCTTATCGAATTCCTCATCGATTTTTTTATTGACCCGTCTTTCTGAACGGTTTTCAGCCTCACGCTCTATTTTTGCCTTGGCCTTGTTCGTTAGTTTTTTTAAAAATTGACCATGGGTAACTTGCGGTGCAAACAAGAAAAGGGTCAATAGGACAGATAATCTCAAGAGTAATTTCATAGTTTAGGTTTTCTATTTGTTCAAGGTCAAAACTACCTTACCCTATACTATGGATTGTCATCAAAAAGTGTGATTCATATCACCCGAAGGGGTGATTTAAGGATGTAAACATCAAGAAAATAAGGGCCTACAGAAAATAATTACACAATAGCGACCTTTTTCATGGCCTGAACCCTGTTTTTTACATCCAACTTGGAATAGATATGTTGAATATGTGTTTTAACCGTATTTTTGGATACAAATAATTGCTCCGCTATTTCATCATTATTAAAACCATCTGAAATCAATTGAAGTACGTCTATCTCTCTTTTGGAAAGATCGAATTGGTCCAAGTTGGATATCCATTCATTTTCATCCTCGGCACTTTTAGATTGCATTTCCGCACGTAGATCGTTTATTTGCCCCATATATTTCTTGAGCTCAATATTCTTCCTTTCTAAATCCAAAGCACGATTTTTATGCAATAAATTAATGAACACCAATAAGAGTGATATAATCAAGACACTGACGATAGCACCTATCCATAATGAAAGTGATCTTTTCCTGGTCTTTTCTAAACTCAATATATTCGCTTCTGCCAAATTTTTGATTTGAGCATCCTTCTTTGCGCTTTCATATTGTATTTGCGCAGCGATCATATTCTTTTTTGATATAACATTGACAATGCTATCATGGTATTTGGTGGCTTTTTTATAAGCCTGCAAAGCCTCTTTGTAATTATTGGTTTTCGTATGGTAAGTCGCCAACGCGTCATAACCCAACTCAATATTCTGCCGCGATTGTATTTTTAAGGCATTTTGTAATCCGGCATTAATAGAAGCCAATGCTTCCGGATATTCCCCTGTGTACGTTTTATTTATACCGATATTGATCTGGGTGTTACTTAAATATCGTGTGTTATTGAATTCCATCAATAACGGAATCGCCTTCTCATAAGTTCTAGTGGATTCCTTAAAGTTTCCTTCCCTTTGGGATAACAGACCCAGAAAATTGTAAATCAATGCCACTCCTTCCTTCCTCGGGTGGTCAACAGCAAGCTTCATGGCCCTATTGAAATAAACCTGGGCAGAATCGAATTTCTTGGTATTAAGATACACCTCCCCTATATTGGCATACGCATACTCCTGCCCCCTAAGATTCTTGTTTTCCCTTTCAATGACCAAGGCCCTTCTAAAAATAGGTAGCGCTTGGTCGTATTCTTCGGTATCCAAAAAAACATTGCCTATGCCACTAAGTGCTATTGCAATACTTTTATTATCATTTGTTGCCTCGGAAAGCCGTAAAGCGTTTATATAATTGTTGTATGCCTCACTCTCCAGATTCAACTTTCGATAAGACACCCCAATACTGTTCAGACATTTTATTTTTGACAAGGTATCCGTGCTCTTCTCAAAATAGCTCAATGCCCGTTTGTGATACGTTACCGACTGAATGTAATCGTGCTCATACCGTGCGGTGATCCCCATTCTATTGTAACATTTACCTATTCCATTTATGTAAAAAATGGATTCGGATATGAGTAGGGCTTCGTCCAATATATCTTTTCGGATAGGGCCTTGATAGATGGAAGTTCTATATAGATCGATTAATTTCTCGACCTTCAAGGTGTCATTGACCTGACTTTTCAAATTACTGAATTCGCTAGAAATATCAACAAGGGATTTGCTATTCTGGCTGTATGATTTACCTAAAAGCAAAACCAAGAACACTAAAAAAGAAAGCCGATATTTAAAACGAATCAACAACAAAGGGAAACTACATTTTATGCTTTACCAAAGCTAATGAATTAACCGTTGTTTCTTTAAGATTTCTTTAACGATTTCACAGAAATAAAACCGATTTCCAAACACTGCCTTTTCACTTACTTTCGGTAATTATGAACTCTACCCTTCTATTCTGTTTTCTACCGTCTTCAGAGGCATTACTGACAATAGGTTTGGCTCCTCCATGGCCCTGCCAAAAAATCCGCTCCTTAGATAGGCCCAGAGCCATAAAATATTCCGCAACCGCCTTTGCCCGCGATTCTGACAACTGTCGATTATAGGCCTCGGACCCTATGGAATCGGTATGGCCGTGAATCTCGATTTTCAAGGCAGTGTCTTTTTTCAACACCTTAAAAATACTTTGTATCTCCTCCTGGGATTCCTGCAACACCTCGGATTGGTCAAAATCAAAAAACACATTTTTAAAAATATGTTTTTTATCCAAAGCAATATCACCACCTGCCAAATCACTGGAAACAACCTTGGGTTCTTCCACAAAATCATTGGGTTCAGCCGACTCCAACAACATCATATCCAAATAATAATACGCCCCTTGTTTCGCATTTCGTTTGGTCTTGAACAGCCGAGTCCTTTTATTATTCTTAAAGTTACCGAAGGTTAGGAACCGTTCCGTACCCTTTGCCTCAAATTGTGTATGCACTAAAATCCAATCCTTGGTGTCATCAAAAAAATTGGAATACCCGATTTCCATATGGTGGTATTCATTTTCAGTGTCTTTGTACAAATGCATTTTGGAAAGCTCTTTCCGGATGGAAAAATCCAACTTATTCTTTGAAAACAGCAGCCCAAATTCCTTAATGGCAAAATCCGATCGCTCAGCAAGGCTAACATAAAACGAGATCTTATACTTCTTCCCTTTCTTCAGGGGTTCCAATAATTCAGCTTGAATATATTCCCGATAATCCCCGGGGGCATAGAGATATAATCCGGCATACCCCACACCAAAATCCGCAGGCTGGGACCCGTTGAAATTTTCCGGGGTTCCCATGGCCGTACTACAACCATTGAAATAATCCGTAGAACCAATTGTTGGTGTAGACCAGCTTTCAACATCTTCATTAAAACTGCCCAAGGTATTCGGGCAAGCATTGTATATCTCGAAACTCGGATTTACAATGAGGTTTTGTGACACACCTAGGGCCATGCTAAAGATGAGCACAACCAAACTGATATGTTTTTGAAGGGAATTCAATAGAACCAAGGCTACTTACGACTACCCTAAAGTAATCATTTCCTATTTATTATCACCCTTTGACCAACGGCTTTATCGGGTATTTCCGATTAAACCCGAGCGAGCAAGTATACTGTACGGTTTATAAAAAAAGGTGTCACCACCCCGGAATCCGACAGAAACCTTTGAAGGCCAAGTCCCAAATTGCTTTTCCCTATCCTTAAAAATCAAATTTATAAGTGGCCCCACCCAATATCTGAAAGCCTTGAACCGGGAAGTTCGCCCATTTCTGATAATCGTTATTGGATAAATTCGCCCCTTTAACAAAAAAGGACAGCTGATCGTTTACACGATAGCCCACATGGGCATTGGCATCAAAATAGCTATCGAGGGTCAACAAGGTTGCATTGGCTATGCCAGGTGTCGGGGTTTCAACAACAGTCGCTGAAAAATCCTCCCGCTCACCCACAAAAAATAGATTTACCCCCATGTACCATTGTTCATCAATCTGATAATCCATAAACAAAGACCCTTTAATATCGGGTAGATTCCAAGCCGGGTTGTCGGTTTCGGTATCATAGTCATACACTTCGGCATTAATGCCCAAGGTAAAATTGCGATTTACATCCACATTCAACTCTGCGAACAATCCCAATGTTTTTATATCATCATAGAACACCTGAAAGGAGTTCCCATAATAATATCCCTTATCATCGTCCCTAAAACTGTTTTCTGGATTTAGGTGGAACAATGGTCTACGGTTTTCGGCAGTATACGATCCTTTAATATTGTAACTTAAATTCGGCAGCAACTGGCCTTTAAATCCGATATAGGCATCATACTGTGCATCTGTAGGCTGAATGGCCAAGGTAGGTGACACATAGGGATTTTCCTCCACAAAACCGTAATACGAATTCTGTCTCAACTCCCCCTTTACCCCGCCATAGGCAATTACGTTCTCGTCCAACAAACGATAAGAAGCCGCAATAGCCGGATAAATATAAAAATTACTTTCACTTTCTTCCATATCCATACCGTAGACAAGGTTCAGGCCTAGGTCTACCGTAAGATCATCCCTCAACATGCGCAAATTCGGGTTTATCCCTACCTGAAAATTACTATAGTCGATACCCTGGTCATTGGTCGGACTATTTACATCGGCATTGGCAAAACTACCCCCAACATAATCGAGCTTTACATTGACACCTAAAGACTCATCCCCAACGGGCAATTCCAATCCGGCACCCAAAACGACCCTATTCTCCCCAGACTCAACAGCATCCCAAAACCGTCGGTATTGAATATTGGCATTCTTAAAATAAGCATCCTCAACATTGACATAGGCACCCACCTCACCCATAAAGTAATTTTGTTTTGCATCGATACCGTTAATGGTTTCCGCATCATAAGTATCCTCGGGCAGTCCGTACCAATTGTACAATTGATGTTGTAAACCAACATCAGCCCCCCAGTTTATATCGCGGTCCCTTTTGGAGTAAGAGGCGTCAATTTCGGTATTGGCATACTTGCTATCCAAGGCAACGCCATCGATATTGGCCAATGATGAATAATGATCAAAACCAAGATCCAAGCGTTCATCCCTGTTGATCACCCTGCTGGTATAAAACTTCGCCATTAGATTACCCGGGTTTCCCAATCCGGCAGAAGCATAGGAATTATACAACTCCGGTGGCGGTAATTTCTTCACTGCAGAAGCCTTGCCCTTAGCCGGTGTAAAGGTGGAAGCCACAGGGACTGAAAAAATATTGTATTCAATCTGTTTTTTCTGCAAAACAATCGAATCGTTCAGGTTGGGAATCGATTTAAGCTTGAAGGCATCGGAAATCGTAGGCGAATAGGCCTTGGTAACCGTTACCGTTTCCGTACCAATGGAATCTTCCTCTTCCTGGGCCTGTACCAGTTGGGAAATTCCTAAAATTGCAATAAGAAGATATAGATGCTTCAACATAATGTGTTCTTTATAGGGATATTAATTTCCGTTGGGATCAACCGATGAGTTACGCTGGGCCTCCTTGGACTTGATGATGGCCAATTCACCCTTCGCCTCAGCCACGATTTCAGGATATTGACTGAAATTGGTACTGATACTTTCCAATATATACGTCGCTTGATAGGCATCATCCAGGGCGTAAAAGTTCTTTGCCATAAGCACCAAGCCTTTACCACCCCATTCCTTATAACTCGAATAGTCCTTGGCCAATTTTTGTACCGACGTATTTGATGCCTCGTATTGCCCTGATTGGTTTTTAAAATAAGCATCGTAATACAGTGCCTCTGCCGCGGTTTCCCCACTGGCAATTTTCAACACTTCTGCGTACGCTGCCTCTGCCCTTCCCATATCGTTGGTCTGAATGGCCGATCGGGCAATCATGATATGGGCATCACTTTTAATACGGTCATCAATACTGGAGGTTCCCAAAACTTTTTCGGCATACGCCAAGGTTTGTCCGTAGTTACCTTGTTCGTAATACCCCTTCATTAAATTCGATTGGGCAAAGGTCCTGTTCTGTTGAATATCGGCCTGATCCTCCAAACGTTCCAAGTACGGTAATGCGGTATTGTAATCTTTATTTCCAAGATAGATTTCGCAAACCCTTGTCAATGCTTGTTCGGTATACTCGCTTCCTCCCAAGTCGGCTACTTTCCTAAAGTAGGGCAAGGCCTTTTCCTTTTGGTCTTTTGCAAAATACAATTGCGCCAATTTAAAATTCGCGCTAACTGCATGCATCCCATTCGGGAATTGCTTCAGATAACTCTCGTACCCTCTAATGGCGGCATTCGTATTGCCCTCCATATGTTGTTTATCAGCGGATTCGAAACTGGCATTATCCAATTCGGTATCGGTGACCTCAACGAAATCCAAATCGCGTACCCATGCCGCATACTCATCTACACGTCCCAGATCCACATATACCAATTTGGCAGTGGCCACGGCTTGAATGGCTTCCTGTGTATTGGGAAAATCACGAACTACCTGCTTGAATTCCTCCAAGGCTTTTTCATTCCTATTGGCATTATAATGGACCAAACCCTGTCGCATAATAGCTTGGGGCACCAATGAACTTCCCTTATAGCCTTCGATAAGATGGTCATAGGTGACCAATCCTTTATTTTCCTGACCCGCGGAGATGTACGAATTACCCAACTCAAAAAGGGCATCATCCTTTAGGGTCGATTTTGGATATCTGGAAACAAACTTGTCCAACTCCTCGATTTTCGAATCACTTTTACCCACAAAACCATAGCTCAAGGCCTTTTGAAATGCGGCGTAATCCTTTTCGGGTCCTGTCAACGCCAAGGACTTGTTATACGTTTCAATGGCTGGCCAATATTTACTGGTCACAAAATAGCTATCACCCAATCGCAGATAAGCATCATTCAATTTTGCTTGATCAGTGACCCCTGATTTGGAAAAGCTATCAAAATAACTGATGGCATTGGCATAGTCCTTCAGTTTAAAATAGGTATACCCCATATTATAATCCACCTCCTTAGCCTCTTCCGTACGCTGGGCACTTGGGTTTTGTTTAAAATCGATATAATTGGCCAAAGCCTCCTCAAAACGGTTCAAGGTATATAAGGCCTCTGCATTCCAATAATTTGCCCTTGCCTTAAAAAGCGCATCCTCGGCACTGGATAAGGACTTTGTGAAATTCTCATGGGCACGGGCATAATCCCCATCGATAAACAGTTCCACCCCACGGTAAAAGGCCACTTTCTGATAGGTGGACTTACTTGCATAATTGCGGTTTTTTTCGAGTAGCTCCATGGCCCCCTCAAAATTCTTTGAGGTAATATAGGAATCTACCAACAACCCTTGCATTTCCTGTGCATGGCCATCATTGGGATATTTTTCCAGATAGCTTGAAATTACCTGGGGAACGGGCTCATACGCATTCCCGATCTCATAGCTTAAGCGCGCATAGTTCAAATAAGCATCTTTTTGAATCTCTTGGGAGAAATCCATTTGGGATGCATTACGGAACGCATTCAAAGCTTCCTGTTTTTTGTCCAATTTCAAATAACACTCCGCCAAATGGTAATAGGCATTTTGGGAAACACTGTTCGTTCCCCCAATGATTTTATTGAATTGCTGTATGGCATTCGCGAAATCACCCTGTTTATAAAAACAATATCCCAACAAGTAATAATCGGTATTGTTCCATTTTCCCCTTTTTCCTTTATACGCCTCCAAGTAGGGAATGGCATTTGCGTATTGTCCGAGGTTGAAATAGCTCTCCCCGATGATTTTATTGAGTTCGGAAACCTCATTCCTGTCCGATTTGGGCAATTGTTTCTTGGCCACGGCAATGGCCTCTTCGAATTTCCCCAACTTAAAATTCATGTCGGCCTGATAATACGACAGTTTTTCATCCAACAATTCCGGGTCCGTAATTTGGTCGAAACGCTCATTGGCCGCCTCATAATCATCTTGTTGATAAGCGATATACCCAAGGTAATATTTAGCCTGTGAACCATAAACCGGTGAACTGACCACCTTGTTCAGATATCTTTCGGCCTGTTTCCCCTTTCCTGAGGAAAACAATGAATATCCATAATTGAAATTGAACTTGTCCATCTCCTTACGGGACATCGCACTTTGATCTACCTTATTGTACCATTTTAAGGCATAGGGATATTTTCCCGTTTCAAAATAGTAATCGGCCACATCGGAATACGCCGAGTTGCGTTTGGTTGACGTCGGGTATTTTTCCACGAAATCCTCCATGAGGCGATCCGCTCCCAATTGGTTCAGGCGTACGGCGGCATTGGCCGCATAATAGGCACTATTTGCCTCGGTCTCATAATCTTTGGTCGACAGCCTTACCTTCTCGAAAATAGTTTGTGCAGCCTGGTATTGTTCATTGTTGTACAATGCCAGTGCATCTTGGTAATCCTTCTGTTCGTGGGTGTAGATTTTGGTCTCCTGGGCAGTGCCTAGACAAAACATTCCCATAAAAATGGGAATAAAAACGGTGATTCTTTTTAGCATAGTGTTCTAACTATTATAAAAATTCCGTAGTGGAATTTAAAAACTCCTTAAACAAAATTCCGCCTTGGCGGAAATAACTTTTCAGTGATACCTTAACGGTTAAAAACAATAACGACAAATATTATACCTAAGTATAACCTTAACATAATTGTAACAAGAACAAAGTAAAATATTTTTAACCGGGCGGCCTTTGATTTCATGTAGAACTTATTACTTTTATATCAACAATATAAATATGTCAGAATCTATTTTAGCATTGAAGGATGTCGGTGTTTTCCAAAAGGAGAATATGGTGTTGAACGAAGTAAGTTTAGACATTAAGAAAGGGGAATTCGTTTACCTGATAGGAAAGACCGGAAGCGGTAAGAGTAGTTTTATGAAAACCCTTTATGGTGACTTACCCTTACGCCAAGGCGAAGGCAGCATCGTGGGGTTCGACTTAAAGACGCTAAAGGAGAAAGATATTCCGTATCTACGTCGAAAATTGGGCATTGTGTTCCAAGATTTTAAATTATTGCCCGACCGCAACATCAACAACAACCTACAATTTGTCCTTAAGGCCACCGGATGGAAAGACCAAGCCAAGATGAATGGGCAAATCGAAGATGTTCTGGATAAGGTTGGCATGAAAACCAAGGGATTCAAGTTTCCACACGAACTTTCAGGTGGGGAACAACAACGTATTGCCATTGCCCGAGCACTTCTGAACGACCCGGAACTCATCTTGGCCGATGAACCCACAGGGAACCTTGACCCCCAAACCAGTGTAGAGGTGATGAAAGTACTTCAGGATATCAACAAATCAGGAAGGACTATACTGATGGCTACCCATGACTACGCCCTGATTTTAAAATACCCTTCAAAAACCCTGAAATGTGATGGCAGCAAGGTGTTTGAGGTCGTACAAAATGCCGTTTAAGCAACCTACGATATAAACATCCCTTATCATATTCTTTACACCTAATAGATTTGAATAGATTCAAACCTAGGCCTGTAATCCTTATAATCTTCAAAAGTTTCAAGTATTTCCATGCTTTCCCGCTGTGCTACCCAATGCCTTAATTTATCCGATCCGTTGATGATATCCAAAGGCACGTTCGTATAATCATATTCATAAGGGGGATCCAACCATTGGAAATCCTCCCCCATCAGGTGGTACAACTCCCTCATAAGCCATTGCCCAACCCGCCAGGGTTGAAAAACCGTATGATCGGTCACATGAATTTGAAATCCCCCACATGCCGTATCGGCGTGTTTTTGGAAAGTAGGCATAAAAACTATGGGTCGAATGGCCACCCCCTTCAATTTTGTTGTTTTCAAGGCTTGTTTTAGGTGTCCCTCATACAAACCAAAGGGTTCAATTTTTGGGTGCCCCACAATCTCCAAGGGTTGGGTAGTTCCCCGACCTTCGCTAAACCGGGTCCCTTCAAACAAGACCGTTCCGGGAAAGGTTAAGGCACTTTCATGTCTGGCCAAATTTGGCGAAGGCAACAACCACGGCAATCGGGTCTCTTCAAAAAACATGCCCCGTTCCCAGTTCCGCATTTTTATCACCCTATATGGTATTTGCTTGGCAGCCCAATATCTTTGGTGCATCAGACCAACTTCCCCAATGGTCATACCATGTCTAACAGGAATAGGATGGCGGCCGATGAAGGAAGCGAATCCAGGTTCCAAAACATTGCCTTCCAACGTTATTCCGTTCAGGGGATTAGGACGATCCAGCACAATCACCTCAATATCCTTATCCATACATTTTTCCAACAAAAGTGTCAGCGAATAGATGTAGGTATACATACGACACCCCACATCTTGAAGATCCACGAAAAAATGATCTATTCCCTGTAGCATCTCATCCGTGGGCACACGCGTTTCAGAATACAGGGAATACACTGGGATTTTAAAGAAAGGATGTTCACAATGGGCCGTTTCGATCATATTGTCCTGGGCATCGGTTGAAAATCCGTGTTGGGGACCAAAAAGTTTTACGAACCTAGGACCAAAAAGGGATTTGAATTTTAAGGCCGCATGTTCATATTCCCCATCGATGGATGCGTTATTACAAAGTAAGGCAACATTGCCCTTGAACTCTTTTTGAAGGTTCGGATCGCTCACCAAAACATCCAAACCTGTAGCGGTCTTCATCATAATTACAATAATTAAAAAAGTCTTGCCCCCGTTAGCCCCCAAATTTCGGTCAATAGCATGTGCTTCACCCACTATGGCCCTACAGGGGTATCCAAGACGCTATGGACTGCGAACAACATCCAAATTTCCCCTATAAAATTACAATTAATACAACCGTTTATGGCAAGAACAATTCATCTATTGGAATGGTTTTCACTTTAATCCCATGAGTGTGAAACGGTTGACCCCAATTTCCCCATAATTCTTCGAACAAAAAACACCAAGGATAGGCAAAATCAAACCAAGCTTACAGGATTTAGGGAACTTCCTACATTTTAAGTCCAATTCCTTTCCAACATATACTAACTTGTTAGTAAACAATACAGGTTATGCCACGATTCGAATATATTGGTTTCAAATATGCCGAATACCCCTTTGCATATTTATACAAGGATGAAAACGGCCAAAAAGGGGATAAAAAAATACATCAAATCATCTTTGGGGATTGGGTAGGGGTTTTGAAGCCCAAAAAGACAGACGGGGACTATTTGTTCGTTCGGGTACGTGGGGAAAATGGTTGGATGCACAAGGATGCCCTTCGGGACGAACGTGTTCTTGAAGTTGTTTTCCTGGATGTTGGACAAGGCGATGGGGCCTTGGTCGTAACCCCAGATGATGAGCATATCATAATCGATGCCGGATTGGGGGACAATATGTGGCGTTACCTAAAATGGAGGTATAATGAATTTAAAACCGAATGGGTCTTCAAATACGCCATAGCTAGTCACCCTGACCAGGACCATTACGGGGGCTATCATTATTTGGCGGGAGAACCCAATGTGTTTTTCAATGAATTCTTACATAATGGATTGCTGGAATACCAAAAAAACATAAAACCGTCCTATTTCGGGGAAACGGTAAAAACAGACCGCACGTACTATACCGACCTATTCGACAGCAAACAAAAAATCATTGATTATTTGGCCCACGAACCCAATTGGAAGCACCCTTCGGGCAATGAACAATGGGATAAGAATTATGCCAAGCTATTAAAACGTATGCTCGACAACAATAAAATCAATGGGGAGATACGCATGCTCAGTGAAGTCGATAAATATCTCGATGGGTTTGAACAGAACAAACCGCTTAACATACAAATCCTTGGGCCGGTCACTGAAACGGTCAACGGAAAAAAAGCATTGCGTTCCTTAGGCAACAAAGGCAAAACCAAAAACGGGCATTCCATTGTCTTTAAACTGAATTATAAGGACATCAATATCTTCCTGGGTGGTGACCTGAACATCAAGGCCGAGGAATTCCTCATGGCAAAACATACGGACATGAAATTGGATTTCAACTCTGCTACCGAGGAAAACGAATTCATTGAAAATGCCCGACAGTTCTTTGAATCCGACATTGCCAAAGCGTGCCATCATGGTAGTGCGGATTTCACCAGCTTATTCCTGAGATGCCTAAACTCGGTGGCTACGGTCATATCCAGTGGGGACGAAGAACAACATTCCCACCCCAGACCCGACACTTTAGGCGCAATAGGCGTAAACGGACGAGGGGATAGACCTTTGATCTTCAGTACGGAATTGGCCCGCTCGCATCGGGAAGATGAAAGAAAGACCTTGGCTGAGATCAATGAACTTGAAATTAAATTGGCAAAGGCGACAACCAATACCCGACGCCTACAACTCATCAATCAAATCCAAGAAAAGAACGAAAAGCTTAAGGAACGGAATGTCACGGTCTATGGCTCAATAAACCTACGTACCGATGGGGAACGGTGTATCATTGCCCAAAAATTGGAAAAAGGTGGTGGAAGCAAGGTTTGGGATATTTATAAATTGGAAAAAAACAATATAGGACGTTTCAAATACGTTCCTTAAATAGTATGATAAAAAAAGAAAAAGACAACCGACCCGATCAAAAAACCAGTCCGTTTATAGGACTTTTACTATTCTGTATATCAATCCTCCTATTAGTGATTACAGGTCCTTTGGGCTTTATCTATGGTATTCTCCATTCTTTGTTCACAAAGGGATTTTCCGGTATTGGGGAGTTTTTATTGAAAATCGCCATATCCATAGATCAATTGGGCAATGTAATGATGCAGCATTTACTGAACCAACTCTGGATCAAAAAAGAAGGTTATCGATTTGGCAATCGGGATGAAACCATTTCCAGTGTACTCGGCAAGAACAAACAGAATGCCACATTGACCGGTTTTGGAAAGGCCATCGATAAAATCCTGGATATCATCGACCCCAATCATTCCTTGAATTCCATAGATTATTACGTAGAACCCAACCATTAAGACGATGGCATCAAAAATCCAGCACACCTAAACCTGGCCGCTCAGAGGGGTACAACACCCCTTTCTCAAGGCGAAATATATCCTTGTAAGGATCAGAAACCAACTCTAAATGTCCGTCAAGATCCGCATACTTCACATTTTGTCTCGACAAAGCAAAATGTAAGCCTGCCGCTATCCCGAGTCCACATTCATCGATACAACCGACCATGGCCTCCAACCGTGCCGCCTTGGCAACGGAATCAATGTGGGTACCGACCATAATACCACCTACTTTCTGCAGTTTTATGTTCACCATATCCACCCGTTCATTCTGTGCCAAACGAAAAGCGTCGGTCAAAGTCTTTAAGCTTTCGTCAGCCATCACAGGAATATGCACCTGATCTGTAACCTGTCCCAAACGCTCTTCCACTTCCTGCTTGGTAGGTTGTTCAAAGATCTCTATCCCAATATCCTTTGTAGCCTTTACAAAAGCGACCGAATCCTTGACCGAATACCCTTGATTCCCATCAAAACGCAGGGTTATCTGCGGAAATTTCTCATGGATTTTGGTCATTTTATCAATATCATCCTGAAGGTTATCCCCTCCCTTTATCTTTAAAATGGAAAAACCTTGCCGTACATATTCCTGTGTATGCCTTAAGGTCTCTTCCACAGGCAAAATACCAATGGTAATGCTGGTGGCGATACTATTTCGATATCCTCCCAAAAATTTATACAGAGGCACTTCGGCCTTTTTGGAAATCAAATCGTACAACGCCATATCGACCATGGCCAATGCAGAGGATCGCTTTCCCAGCAATTGCTTCAACTCCATCAACACAAAGGCATAGGAAAAAGGATCCTTACCAACTAAATATGGAGCTATTATGGTGGTAATGGCATGCTCAACATCCTTAGGATTCTCACCTGTCACCACCAAATCGGGTGCAGCACAACCATAGCCCAGCCATTTGCCATCGGTCTCCAATTTCAGGATAAAATTGGTCGTCTTGCTAATGGTCTCGTAAGCGATGGTATAAGGCACGGATAAATCAATATCCAAACGTTCGTATGTAACTGCCGTGATTCTCATCAATATCTTTTTTGATACAATTCGTCCAAAGGTGTATTCTTGATCGACTCAACGAAACGTACCATATTCTTGATCATAACCTCCCACATTTTCTCTCCTTTCTCCTTAGTCCCTTTTGTGGCATCCCCCATAATTCCACTTTCAGAGATCTTATCGGTACGTACATACCAGCTAATACTACGGTCATCATCAAAATCAAGGTAATCACTACCAAATTTAAGGGTCGATTCCTGGGCCTTATCCATTTGTACCATATCCGGGCGAATCGCCAAGGTGGTACTCGTCTCTATTTCACCTGCATGGGCATCGTTAGGGGTCTCGACCATACCCGCCAAATCCACATCACTGGTCTCACCGGTATCCACACCCACAAAGATCTTTGCATCGCGGTTGATCATTTGGGCCGCATAACTCAATGTTGGGGCATTATCCCCATGGCCGTTAAGAATAATTATCTTCTTTACACCGTTCTTTGCCAAGCTCATTCCCAAATCATAAACAAATTTGGACAAGGCATCATTGGTTACACTCAACGTCCCCTTAAAACCATCATGATGGTAAGATACTCCAAAGGGTATGGGCGGTAATACCAAGGGTTTGGGATCTTCACAGGCCTCAGCTACCTTATAGGCCATATATTTGGCATCAAAGTAATCCACATCCAATGGTAAATGTGGCCCATGTTGTTCTATGGCCCCACAGGGTAGGATAACCGTATCAACGGTTTTTAAATAAGCCTCAATTTCTGGCCAGGTAAATTCTTCCCAAAGAAAACCAGCCTTTTTATTATTTGTGTTCATTGTTATTTTGTTAGAAAATAAGGGGTTTCGTAATCCTCATTTTGCAAGGTGAAGGTATGCCATTTTCGGTCACGTAACTTTACTGACCCATCGGAATATTTTGCTAAAATTCCAAAAAGCGGTTTTCGAACATGCATGGGTAGATCACGCATCATACTTCGCTCATTATCAAAGCGTAACTTTACGATCTCTGGATGTTCCTTGGCCAATTTCAAGGTGTGGTCGGTTTTATCGATCAACCCTTTTTCCATCAATAGGTAATACAAGTGGGATGCATCGCTACCGATTTGTTTTATACTACGGGCCGACAATGCCTTCAACCCTTTTTCAATCTGCTCCTCGGTGTACCCACATCGTTTGGGATCCTCATCCAATGCTTTCAACATACCCACGATACGTCTACACTTTTCACAATTGCCACAGGGCATCATTCTACCATTTTCCTCATGGGCAGCATGGCAAGACACTTGATGGGTCTGCAATTCGGGATAACGTTTTACCAAGATTTTCAATATCAATAGTTCAGAAGTACTTCTTAATATTGAGTATTGATACAGGTCCCAACCCTTCCTTTTATAATATCTCGTAAGTGCGTTGTCAAAATATTTACTCTGATCGTACAAGGAATTATAGTGGGATATCCCCTCATGGTTTCCCTTTACCGTAGTATCATACTCGTTCCCGATGAGTACATTACCAATATTTCGCTTTCGCACGATCGGGAGTGTTCCAAAAAGAAAAACCGCCACGGTCCATAAACGAATGGGATAGATATCGGCCCTGATGTTCTGAAAGTTCTCTTTGATGAAGGGCATCTGTTTCACCATCCAATTAAAGATACGGTCGCTATTGCACCAGGGTTTTGCCGTATTCGGTTCAATTTCCTTATAGTATTTATGCGAATTGATCGCCGTAAACCAATGCCTACCTGATTCGTTGATAAATACCGGATGGGCCTCACCGATTTCCTTTATGATTCCATAGGTCAAAAGGCTGTCCTTGCCCCCACTACTTAGAATCGCATATTTGTTTTTATCCGTTTCATTGATTTTCCCTTCAACCTTCAAATGGGCATATTCGGTATTTATAAATTCGATTTTAGCAGCGGTATACTGCTTTAATTTCTCGACTTTCAAACTATCAAAGGGCGGCTTTAAAAATTCATTTTTATGGAAGAATTTATTGACCACAATTTCCCGAGAGGTATTCTCCATCATATCCCTCAGAAAGCTTTTATCAATCTCGTCGAACAAACCATCAAATTGGATGGTTTCAAAAAAGAGTCCATAATTCAACGCGACCTGTGCCAACATCATGGAGGCCAAGTTAACATCCTCGGCATTCTTCCTATCAAAATACACTTGGTCATAGGAATAAATCAACTCATTCGAAACATGGGAACCATCCTCTTTACCAACAGTATAAACCGCTTTCACCCTTTTGGGTTCAACAGTAATCTGGTGAACCGTAAGCTTGGGAAAAACAACAAGAGATCTTATCGATGTCATTTCAAATGTTCCTTTAAAATTGCAATAAGGGGTTCCGCGCTGAATCGTAATACA
This sequence comes from Maribacter polysiphoniae, assembly GCF_003148665.1. GTDB lineage: Bacteria > Bacteroidota > Bacteroidia > Flavobacteriales > Flavobacteriaceae > Maribacter_A > Maribacter_A polysiphoniae. Next base: position 508,588 of record NZ_QGGQ01000002.1, read on the forward strand.
TCAAAGGCCGGCAACTTGGTCTCCAAGGTAATGTTCTTGCAGGCTTCCAGAATTTCTTCATCACTTTCCATCAACTCGTGGTTCACCGTTACAGCAATTACCTTTTTACCGGAAATGACTTCCACGGCATTGATCTGTTCTTTAAGGGAATGCAATTTGTAGCCCGGAAAACCATCATACTCCACTCTTTTAGGGGCGTGTTGCATAATCACAAAGTCGGGACGCCCGGCAGCCAATATCTCGAATCCGCCAGGATATGCGGGATTCATAAGACTCCCCTGCCCTTCGATCACAATCACATCCGGATTTTCGTTTTCATAGGCACTTACAACAGCGTGTTCTATTTCCCCAGAAACAAAATCGTTGATACAACTGTCCATGACCATACTGTACTTAGCGCCTTGCATCCATGCCGTTTGCCCCGTACCGACCATTTCAGCCTTGAGGCCTGCATTGCGGAAAGCATGGACAATGATCCAGGCCGTGGTACGCTTGCCCAATGCGGAATCGGTACCCAAGATGGCCAGTTTTAGGCAATCGACCTTTTCAATATCCCCTGTAAAAAAATGAAGCTTATCCCTATCCGGGGTTTTTCGTACATCACGGATCCTACAGTTTTTCTCCTTGGCCAATGCTACCATTTCGGGGTCATTGGTCAAAAAATCGTGCAATCCACTATCTATGTTCCATCCCTTTTGCAGTGCCTTTATAATGGTGCCCTTTGCCTCAAAAGGCAAACGTCCCCCATCGGGGGCCAAACCGATAACTAGGGTTTTCGGGGTATTTGCCTTGGGTAGTCCGGCAACAGCCTCATCCATATTCCCGAAAATGGGAATATCGTTCGCTTTCCCATCCAATACAAGACCGGCATCATTTCCTGCATATTTTGTATCCAACACACCAACCACCTCATAACGCTCGGTAAAACGTACCAATCCATGGGCTGTCTTACCATTTGGGGTATTGAATGCCCCTTCACAGTATACCAATGCCTTACCGTCTATTGTTTTTTTCATATCCGTTTATTTTTTAGCGGTCAATACCGCCACAAACCTACCAGGTTCAAAATTCAATTTTTCGTCCATTTCCAAAAGGGCAATAAGTCCGGCTGTCGCTGCCGGTAAAATTGTAAATCCTTCTTTTTTTGCCAACAAGGAAGTCATTTCCCTCATTTTCCGATCACTGATGTTAAATGCTTCCCCTTGTGATTCTTTCAAGGCATACAAAGCCTCCTCCCCATCAAAACTATGCCAGTTGATCAATGGTTCGTTGTATTTGGTCTCTTTAATGGCATCCGGTTTTAAATCCCTACAGTAATCCAGTCCCAAAATAAAGGACTGTACGATCGGATTTTTGCGACTCGAGGAAGCTGCTATCATTTTGGGAATCCTTGAGGTTTTACCTCGCTTATAAAGACTAACAAACCCCCTGTAGATTCCAGCGAACAACGTTCCGTTTGAAACCGGAACCGCACAATAATTGGGGGCATCCCCCAAATCCTCATATATTTCATTTGCAATTTGCGAATAGGCTGAAATCTGTAGGGGGGTATTGGACCCTCCCGGGTTGGCATCGTACCAATCATTTTCAAGCGCTAATTCGCTACTCTGCATAACTACGTCTTCATAATTGCCCGGAAGCCTTATAATCTCGGATCCAAGTGCCTCCATTTCAGCAATACGATCCGTATGATAACTTTCCGGTATATAAATCTTACATCTTATTCCCGCTAAATTGGCCGCCAAAGCCACTGCCACCCCATAATTGCCACAGGTTGCCAAAGAAACAACCCGATAATCCCTACGCAAGGCATCATAAATCTGGGCAAAGGCAATACGGTCTTTTTGGGTACCAGTAGGGTTATCCCCTTCATACTTAATGTACAATTGCCGTATACCGAATTCGCGCTCCATGGTCTTGGCACGGTTCAGTCCCGTGTCACCGACTTCCAAATTGATGATGTCTTCGAACGACTCGAGGCGATCGACCATCGATTTGCTCTTATCCTTGACAAAAGCACTCAACTCTCTTGCTTCCTCGGACACATTATTTTCCGAGGTTTTCACTCCGTCTTTAAGATTCATTTGGCATTATTGGTTTACCTCTTTAAGGTATGTAAAATTTTCAAGCGGGGCCTTGTATATTTAAATCTAAAATATAAGACCAAATAGGGTACATAGGTAGTATATTTATACATTCCCATTTAAATTTTAACACACCTTTTTTTAAATACAGGGCAATGAAGCCATTTTATTATGATTGTCGTTATTTTGCACCAATGAAATTTTAACACATTACGGATCAGTCGTTTGTATACTTTTGGCTACATTTTAAATACATAAAGCAACAATGAAAAATACCGTATCATTTTTTACTTTTTTAATGGTAGTCTCAATGGCCCTTAATGCCCAGAGTAAATTACCCATTCAAATAGATGATGCCAAAATAAAACCTTTACCTAGTTTGTTGGAAAGCTCCTTGCAAGCCGATTTGGAACGGGAATTAATGACAAACACCCAATGGAGCCAATTGATCTCACAAAAGAAAATGGCGGTTGGTATTGTAGACCTTCGTGACCCTGAGAATGTAAGGTTTGCCCGAGTGAATGGAAACCATATGATGTATGCTGCCAGTTTGCCTAAAATCGCGATTCTTTTATCCGCGATGGATGCTATTGAAAAGGGGGAATTGAAAGAAACCCCCGAAATTCGGAAAGACATGCGCCTTATGATAAGTAAATCGAACAACGCCGCATCGACGCGAATGATAGACCGTGTAGGTTATGAAAAAATAGAAGCGGTAATGACCGACCCGAAATATGAATTCTATGATGGAAACAAAGGTGGTGGACTCTGGGTCGGCAAACGATATGGTGGGGGTGGTGACACCCACAGGGAGCCTTTGAAAAATCTCAGTCATGCCGCAACCGTAACCCAAGTCTGTCGCTACTATTACCTTTTGGCCAATGGAAAGTTAGTCAATGAAAACCGTTCTAAGCAGATGTTGGCGATCATGGAGAACCCCGAATTACACCATAAATTCGTAAATACGTTGGATAAAATCGCACCCAATGCACGATTGTTCCGCAAATCGGGTTCCTGGAAAACCTTTCATTCCGATTCGATATTGGTCTGGGGAGAAAACCCAAACAGGCGGTATATATTGGTAGCGCTTATCGATGACCCCAATGGGGAACAGATAATCCGTGATTTGGTAAAACCGGTCGAAAAAGTTCTTATAAAGCGCATATCTTTAGCCAAAAACTAGCTCAAGGGCCAAAAGAAGCATGCTCCAAAATATAATCAAGAAAGTATTTGATGTACGGGAAGGGGAATTCAAGGTTTCACTTCTGATGTTGTCCTATATTTTCTTGATTATAGCCGTTTTACTGATCATTAAGCCAACCGTTAATGCACTGTTTCTTTCTGAGCTTGGGGTAGAACAATTGCCTTATGCCTTTTTATGGGTCTCGATTGCCGCGGTAATTAGCTCTTTTTTCTATTCAAAGGCCTTGGCCCGATTTTCCCTTCATAAAATAGTGAAGATCACCCTGATCACCTCGGTAGTGGTTTTAATTGGCTTGGGTGTTCTTTTGAAATTAGGGATCGTGAGCGGATGGCTCTTGTATTTCTTTTATGTCTGGGTAGCTATTTATGCGGTTTTATCCGCCTCCCAATTCTGGGTTCTGGCCAATTTGGTTTACAATGTCAGGGAAGCCAAACGATTATTCGGTTTTATAGGCTCTGGAGCCATTTTAGGGGGGATTTTCGGAGGATACCTTACTTCTATCCTTGCCCCAATTATCGGTAATGAAAATCTGATTTTCTTGGCTGCCTTTCTACTTTTATCCTGCATTCCCCTTCTGGGCCGTATCTGGAAATCACGGGTGAAAAAACTGGGGAAATTCAAGGAAAAGAAGCGAACGGCGACTAGCCCTGAAAGGCCTTTAAGACGTATTCGGCAATCAAGACATCTTACCTACATAGCACTGATTGTCGCTATTAGCGTGCTGGTGGCCAAACTGGTGGATTACCTCTTTAGCGATTTTGCGGCCGCAGCGATTATAGATGCGGATGAATTGACATCGTTCTTTGCGTTTTGGTTTTCCACATTCAATTTACTCTCATTGGCGATACAGTTATTTTTCACCCATAGGATTGTTGGGGTTTGGGGGGTTGGTTTCTCCCTTCTTTTATTACCCCTGGGTATTTTTGGTGGATCACTGCTTTTCCTGATTCTTCCAGAGCTTTCCGCCGTAGTGGTGATAAAGGCAATGGATGGTATCTTAAAACAATCCGTCAACAAAAGTGCCACCGAACTTTTGGCCCTGCCGTTGCCCTTTGAATTGAAGAACAAGACCAAATCGTTTATAGACGTTGTGGTTGATAGTATTGCAACGGGAATTGCCGGTTTTCTCCTGATTTTTGTAGTCCGTGGTCTTGATCTGCCTTCCTTCTATATTGCGGTACTCATTATTTTACTGGTGGGACTATGGCTTTTCTTTATTCTTCAGGTACGAAAGGAATACTACAAAACCTTTCGCGACAATTTGGAACTGATTACTGAACGGACAGGCAAAACCAATAAGCGTATCAAAAGAACTTCAGTTATAACCGGCATGCGCACGGTTTTTAAGAATGGTACCGAAGGGCAAATCCTATTCATGCTCGAAAAATTAATGGAAATCAATGACAGGAGATTTGAAAATGATGTCCTCGAGCTTCTTGCACACCCTTCAACCAAAGTACGCACAGCGGCCATACAAAACCTTTATTTTTTAAATAATTCCACAATGGCCACCAATATTTCGGACCTTCTAAATACCGATGATGAGGCATTGACATTGGCAAGTTTGGAATACCTTTTGTTACATGCCGAAAAAGATAGCCGATTGGTCTACGACCGGTATTTGGATCACCCCAATGAAAAGATTGCCGCTGCCGCACTCTATTGCCTTGCACGTGAGGCACGTGACAACCATCCCTTGAGAATATCGTACAAACTAGAAGAGCGTATCCAACGAAGAATAGAACGTCTTGAAACGGCCTCGGACCAAACCGCTTCCCTGGGCATGCTCTTGCAAACCATTGGAATTGCAAATATTCCGGGTTTTTACCCTTTTATCCTATCCTATTTGAAGCATCATGACATTACCATTGTCCAAACGGCGATTGAAGCTTTGGGAAAGACCATGCACCCTTCATTTATCCCCGTCCTAATCGATTTCTTACCCAATAAATCATTACGCACCCCAGCAATTGTTTCCCTACATAATTATGGTTCAAATGTCATCGGGGTACTTCTCGACATATTGAAAGAACGAACAACACCTTTGAATACCTGCCGGTTTATCCCCCTTGTGATCAAATCGTTCAAAACACAGGAATCCGTACGCACCTTATTGCTACTTTTGAACGATACCGATTTGGGCATACGGTTGGAAACGATTCGGGCCTTAAGTGATATTCGAAAAACCAATCCAGAACTTCAATTCAACCGACACCAGGTGGTTACCCAAATTTTCGAGGAATGCAAACTATATCACCAGACCCTAGCTGCCATGCATACCCAAATCATCATCTCGTATAGGAACCGTAAAAAATCCCGAAAAGAGATCAGTGACAAGGAGCGCGATGCCCGTACCAGTCTATTGGAACTCCTGGAACGTCGGTTGGATGCCGGACTCGAACGTATCTTTAAACTTTTAGGGTTGCGCTACCAACAAAAGGATGTTGAAATTGCGTACGAGGGATTACGCAGTGATAAACAGGAGGCCCAAACCAATGCCATTGAATTCTTGGACAATCTACTAACCGGGGATTTGAAACGAAAATTATTGCCCATCATCGAGGATTCAGCATTGGAAATATCTTCCGAGGAGGAACTACAAAAAATAAAACATAAAATTCCCACGGAAATGGAGTGTTTTCAATTTCTTCTACAGGGAAACGATCAAAAAATAAAACTGGCCGTTCTCTTTTTGATCAAGCATCAAAAAGACAAAAAATACCTTCCCATGGTCGAAAAGGAAGTTAAAAGTGATGATTTCAAATTACGGACGTTTGCCCAGGATGCCATTGAGGCGCTTCAATACCCGTCCTAGTTCATTCGTATCAACTTATCGATGTTCCCTGCCAAATACATATGGTCAGAAGCGGAATTTTTCCGTAGTACGTTGGTCATCAGTACCACCATATAATTGCAATTGTCAGGTTGTTCCACTATGGCCACCGAGTTCATGAAGTTCGTGACATTCCCCATATATTTACCGCAGGCCTCCCCCTTGCTTCGATCGCATTTATAAAGACTACCCGATTTGAAATATACGGCAGCCTCTTTTAAGGCGGGTGCCTGTGCGTATCGTATTCGACGATCGGTCATATACAGCAATCGTTTCATTTCCAAACTACTTTGTTCATCCACTACCTTACCCTGTTCCAATTGGATCAAGAATTTCATCAATCCGAAAGGGGTTCCTATACTTCCCCCCTTATCACCCACATAGGTGTTGGCCCCACGGGTAAAAAAACTTCCCAATCGCCATTCATCGGCGGTAATCCCTAAATCACGTAATGGGAGGTTTACGACATCATTACCTAGATCGGTCAATTCCTTTCTGGGGGTGTCCTTAAAATAGGCATCGCTTTCCTCCTGGGTCAGGTCGGGATACTTCTCCCCAAAAGCGGCCATTAGCAATACTTCGCGCCACACAATGCTTGCCGCAGCGTTATTACTGACCGATAGCATATGGTCTGTCCATTCATAGAGGGAAAAAACATCACTGGCTATCACCTGTCTTTTTACCAGTGTATTCTTTTCTATATTGTAAATTGGAATGGTATGTTCGTCGGTAAGTCCCCAAACCCCAGCTTGTACCGATTTGTTCCGTAACAGCTCGGTGCGTTTATCCCAGGAATCCGGATATATTTTGGCCAGTTGTACAAAGAGTCCGTTCAATACGGCCAATTTACCAACGCTCCCAGGTTGATAGCCCGAAGTTTCATTTCGTTGGGCATACCTAAGGTGCTCCACATCAGAGATATCGACTACGGTCAAGGAATAGCTTTTATCCAACCCCCGGAATAAGTTGTTTATTTCCTTTTGGAAATCAGCGTCTATGGTCATTAAGGCCGTAGCACTATCCTGATTTCTCGAAAGGAGGTTCAATTCAATCTCACTGTATGCCTTCATAGCCCCCGCGGGCAATGGGGTGGCATTCTTTATCTCACCACTTTTGATGAGTTCCAAACGTTTTAAACGTTTTATCCCGGTCTGCCCGTAACCATCAATGGGGTAATAATGCAAGGTTGTGAATGCGGAACAGACAACAAAAAGAACGATGTAAATAAAGGGTTTGGTCATTTGAGGTTTTTTGAGAGTGAAATTTCTTTGGTCGCATCGATTTTTGGGGTAATGGACTCCAAATACCCAGAACCCAATGCTTTTTTATTCTCAACAAATGGCCGAATCTGGAACAGCCATAATTTGTTGTTCTGAAAACCCAATTCTACGTCATAGGCCCCATTGTAATCCGATTTTGTTTCCTCTGGAAGGGTTTTACGGATAATCTGGGACAATTTTCGAATGTCATCGATATTCTGTTCATTGACGACGGCCTTGTCAAAGGTTGCGGTTTTCTTTCCTGTGCCCCCGGTTTTCGGCAACCTGTTGAAATAGGTTTCCCGCGCCGGTGCCAAAAGTCGGTAGCCCCCATCATGGAAAATGGTATAAGTTTCGGCAGACTGTCCATCTACCGCCCCGCCGGCCCCTCGGCTAAAAGCGATGGTAAGGTCCTGTTCGTCCCCCGAATTAATTCCTTTGGTAATCAATACGCCTGAATAATCAACATCCACAGAAGGTATCACCAGAATTGACGGAAAAACATTCTCCGGGTTCAACAAATATTTTTGACGCCATTTGAAACTGCGTTCTGTATAGGGGGAAGCCCATACTTCCTTGATGCCATTTAAAATCCTATCCCGATCCAGGACATTGAACAATGTCAGATTCAACCCTGCCCCAGTAAAATCCTTTAAATCCTCCATATTGGTGTCACTTCTAAGAAACACGGGGATTTCACCCAAGGACTGTCCGAAAACCGCATGGAAATCCGTATCCAATTGAGTCAAAAATCCAGGCTTTAGAGTCATCTTTTTAATGGCCTCCCTCAAGATTTCCAATTGTTCCAATTGATATTTTTCGACCTCGACCTCGGACATGTGGTTCCCAAGCAATCTTTCCGCATCGGCAAACATCTGATTTAAGAACTTCCAATAGGAAACAGATTGTCCTGGCATTTCCTGATCCATGTGTTCCCTAAAAATCCCAAATGGAATAACCAGACCTTCTACGACCTTATCTGGAAACATTTTTTTCAACTGCCCTAAATTAGCCGCTTTCGGCCCACACAGTTTACCCGAATCATGGGCATCAACACTCCTAAGGTTCAAAATTTCGGTTTGATCCAAACGGATTTGACCAATGGGAACCTCAATCTTTTCACTGCTTCGCTCTTTTTTTGTAAAAAGTCCATGTTCTTCCTGTGTCATTTGTGATTCTGGCTTCACGATTACATTTCCCTTATTGGAAACGGCGTAAAAAACCATCTGTCCATTGTACTGCTTCAGGCTTTGTAAATTTTCACCGGACAAGGCCGCATTGGGTATCCCTAAGTTTCGTGCCAGTAATTGTACATGGGAGACCATATTCCCTTCTGCCACGGTGGCAATCCCCGCCACCGGTTTCAAATCGGAGGGAGACCTTTGAAAAATGTAAATTTTATCCGAGGATACCTCGACCTCTTCGGGCGATCCGGTCACCACGACCAACTCCCCGAAAGCATAACCTGGATTAAGCCCCCTTATGGCACTTTGATTGGGGATATCCATAACCTTATTGGCCAGGGCAGACGCATTTGCAATAAAATCGCCCAATTCACCAACACTTTTTCCCAAATGCAATGCAATGGACCCGCGGATACGATCATCAATAAAACCATATGTCAAAGGTTCAAAGGACGCATAGGTATCCACTACTTGCTGATAATTTGCCTTTACCATGGCCGCACTCCATTCAACCGCACCACGGGCAGTTTCCAAAACAGTGGTCAATTCGGCAAGCGACATTGATGCCTTTTCCGACTGGCTTAGTGCCCCCTGTATCTGCGTCCATTCCCAAAGTTCCAAATAACCCGCTCCAGTTGATGCCGTTCCGAGGTAACATATTTTTTCCAGTTGCTCCTTTACATCCTTAGGCTGCCATTGTTGGGCGTTTTTAAAGATCAGTTCTTCCAACTTCAAGGAAACATCCAACAACTGTAGTCGGGCCAATGGCCGTTTCTCGTTCAGAATTCCCTCACGGATATCAAGGATTAACTGGGAAGCTTCCGATACCATAATTGAGGGGGTTGTTTCTGTTAAAGTGTTGGCCACAAATTCATCCAAGGAATTTCCCAATAGCGTACCTTTAAGCAGCGGTACCTTTTGTTGAAGCTTCGCAAAATCAACGGGTTTGAAGAAGGTGGTCATCGTGGCCAAGAGTCCATCAAACTTTGCATTCAAAGCTGGGGTGATTTTTGCGCTATTCTTTTGTCGAAACGTTTTTACCTTATCAATATCGGTTACTTCAGGTTGCCCATGGATCTTCACCCGTAAATCCATAAACCCATTCAACTCGTCCGAGATGACTTTGGACTGGCTACGCATTTTTTGGGCAAGATCATTGTCCCCACTATGGGGAATATCCTTCAAGGATTGCCGTATTAAAAAATATTCCGATTTCAAGACATCGTCTTTTGCCAACAACCATTCATAAAAGGCTATACCCCAAGCTTCCTCATCCTCTACTTGTATGGCACCGCGGTAAAATTGTCCCTTTCGGAGTATCCAACCATCATCGACAGACCTGAGATATTTATCAAGCTGGTACTGTTTTAATCGAGAGTGGTTAACATCGGTGTCCCAAAACACATCAACATCGGTATACGCCAAAATTTGACCCAAATAAATGTGGTGTTCCTTACCCAGAGCAATCACCTCGTCCTTATATCGGGCATGTTGTACTCCAGGACCTATATTGTCTGGGCAGGGATCCTTTGGGGCACGTATACTGCCATCGGTACAAAACCAACGAATGTCCTTATAAGGTCCTCTCAAATCAGACTTGTATAATGCTACCTGCCCGGCAAGTTTATTCCTGGTGCCCGACTCTTGGGAAAAGAGGGAAAAGACACCAAAAAAAGTATAGATAAAAAGACAAAAATATTTTGATGCCATAAGGTTTCCTTTTAATTCAGCCTAAAAGTAATGTCTATTTAAGGGCAAAAACCAACCAAAAGACACAACACCCAAAAATAGTGATATATCTTATTGAAAAACAATAATTTAAAGACTAATCTTTGCACACAAAAAAATCATAAAAAAAAGTAATAATTCAAAAAATTGTATTTCATTTGTGGTACAAAAGCAACACTAATTTTGCTTTCGTCACAGTATGAAAACCATTGGGCCACACCTATCATTAGGTAGTTCGATTCGCACTTCACTGTCGTCCGGTTTTATTCAAGAAAACAGGATGCCGGCCACTTCCGTTTTAACGGATTTGATATATCACATTCCCTTCCTTTCTAATTCCCAAGTGAGGTAAATTTCCTTAGTTGGGTTGGACTTCCGGAATGAGGTTTAACTTTCAATAGGATCCTATTCTCTTTTTATTAATCATTCATTATGTAATACCCATTATTATGAAAACACTTTTTATAACCTTGTTTTTAATCGTCTCCAACCTTGGTGGTGCAACCCTTCAAGAAACAGAAAAAATGACCGCCACTTTTGATGGCATTGAAGACGGAATCTACTATTTCACCGATGCTGACGGATTTTCAAATGAATTTCAGCATATTAGTGAAGATGCCCTTAACAGTTTTGACCTCTCTGATGCCAAATACAAAGGGCAAACCTTTATCATTACCTATATATCCGAGACTGAAACTGATGACCTTGATGAGGAAATCAGTGTGAACACCATTACTGGATTAAAATTGAAACAATAATCATAAGGGGCCTTGAGCCCCTTATTTTTTATCCATATTTTTCTAAAATCCCCATTCAAATCAATTTCCAACAAACCTCTTTTCCTATCCCCGATTCTTTTTATTACTTTGCGAATGAAACGTAAAAAATAAAAATGGTAGTTCTTGGTATTGATATTGGAGGTTCTGGAATGAAAGGTGCATTGGTTGATTCACTTACGGGTGAAATGCTGACAGAAAGGTATCGTATACCGACCCCACCTTCTAGAAAACCCAAGGAAATGGCCATCGTGGTCAATGAACTTGTTCAACATTTCAATCACAAAGGGCCGATAGGCGTAGGCTTCCCTACAGTGATAAAAAATGGCTACTGTAAATCACCCGGGAATCTCCATAAGAAATGGCTGGACATAAATGTTCAGGAATTGTTTGCCGAGGCTACCGGCCTACCCGTAACGGTCATCAATGATGCCGATGCCGCGGGATATGCCACCATGAACTATGGTATTGGCAAAGGAAAATTAGGCCTGGTAATCATGATTACCATTGGTACCGGATTGGGCAGTGGGGCCTTCTTGGACGGAGAACTTATCCCCAATTTTGAACTCGGCCAAATACCCTATAAAAAGTTTAAAAAAATCGAGTCATGGGCAAGCGCTGCCGCTAAGGAACGTGAAGAACTCAGCTATGAAAAATGGGGGAAACGCTTTAATACCTTCTTGGGACTTGTAGAATTACTTGTCTCCCCTGACCTGATCATTTTAGGTGGTGGCACTTCAAAGAAATTCAATCAATTTAAACAGTGCATCACTATCGGCACTCCTGTAATTCCTGCTGAACTGCGCAATGAAGCGGGCATTATAGGTGCAGCAGCAGCTGCCATGCACCATGCCCCGAAACACTTCATCAAGGAATAAAAAACAAATCAATCCATAAAAGAAAGGCTTTTTTTAAAGGCCTTTCTTTATAATTGCGTTTTCAGGAACCGCAAAGAAAGCATCGTCTATATCTTTCACAAAATGGATATCGGTTATATCAATTTGAGTAACGTACTCACCTGGCATACCATCTTTTGTCGTCCAATGGGTTTTCAATTCTTTTGGCAATAGTACTCCACTTACATCCGCCAATTCCCCTACTTCCATGAATTTTTCAGGATTGTGACCACCATTTTTAAAATATTCAGGATAGGAAACAATATACCTGTTTGCTGTCAATAAATGTGTTTCCTTATCAAATTGCAAAATATAATAATCATCCGGGGCATCTCCCGTACCTGCTTCGAAAGTTACCTTTACGACATCATTGGTCTTGTTCTTATAGGTCACTTCGGGCAACAATTCCAAATTCACACCTTCCCCATCCAAAACAAAAGGGTGGCCCATTAAATAAAGTGGTGTCAATGCCCAAAACTTGGTATCGTATGCAAAGGCCGTGGAATCTTTCGCCACTACCCAAGCGGTTTTGCCATCCCAACCATATTTGGCCGTACTGTCGGTAACACTCGTATGAACAGCCTTATTACGCCATACATCCAGGACCTGATAACTATCTCGGGGCGTATTACCCCCTAAAGGCTGATAATTGAAACGAAAGGATAACGCCCCATTACCATACCAATTATCCAATCCGCCATGTGCTTCCATCGCTGCCCAAACGATTTTTCCCGCCTCGGATTTTCCCAGTTTTACTTTCGCTTTTGAAACACGGTTCTTAACCCACGATTCAGGAATCGTATAATCTTGGACCATTACTTGATTTGTTTCCTGTACCGCCCGCTTTTCTTCTTTGGATTGTTCCTTACATGAAGACAGTAAAACTACCATGGCCAACACGCCCATTATCATTACTTTCATAAAAATCATTTATTATTTAAAGGATTCAGTCGTATCCAATCCTATTAGCTTTCAAATTATGGCAATAAAAAGGCCCTGACGGTATCATCAGGGCCTTTTTTATGGTATAACACCAAGTAGCTCTAAGCGGTCTTATTCCGCTTACGATCCACTTCTGTCAAATATATTTTACGTAATCTCAAGAATTTTGGGGTCACCTCAACATATTCATCCTTCTGAATATATTCCAAGGCCTCTTCCAAAGAGAATTTAATGGCAGGCACAATTTTGGCCTTATCATCAGCTCCTGAGGAACGTACGTTGGATAATTTTTTGGTCTTGGTGATATTGATGGTCATATCATCACCACGTGAATTTTCACCAATAACCTGTCCTTCATAGATATCTTCTCCCGGATCCACAAAAAACTTACCCCTATCCTGTAATTTATCAATAGAGTAAGGAATGGCCTTTCCGGTCTCCATAGAGACCAAAGAACCATTTTGTCGCTGAGGCACATCACCTTTCATCGGTTGGTATTCGAAAAACCTGTGCGCCATGATCGCCTCACCTGCTGTGGCGGTCAATAACTGGTTACGCAGTCCGATGATACCCCTTGATGGAATAATGAACTCACAATGCATACGGTTGCCTCTAGCTTCCATACTGGTCATTTCCCCTTTACGGATGGATACCATTTCAACAGCCCTACCCGAAACTTCGTCTGGTAGATCAATGGTCAAACGCTCAACGGGCTCACATTTAACACCATCGATTTCCTTTATGATCACTTGGGGTTGTCCAATCTGTAATTCATAACCTTCCCTTCTCATGGTTTCAATCAATACCGAAAGGTGCAATACCCCACGGCCGAATACCATGAACTTATCAGCACTATCGGTTTCTTCAACACGAAGCGCCAAATTCTTTTCCAATTCCCTTTCCAGACGCTCCTTGATATGTCTTGAAGTCACAAATTTACCATCCTTCCCGAAAAACGGACTATCGTTTATAGTGAAAAGCATACTCATGGTAGGCTCATCAATAGCAATTGTTTTTAAAGCTTCAGGATTTTCAAAATCGGCAATGGTATCCCCAATTTCAAAACCTTCAAGACCAACAATCGCACAGATATCACCGGTTATTACTTCCTTAACCTTTAATCTTCCAAGGCCTTCAAAAGTGAATAATTCCTTTATTCTTGATTTTACGATACTACCATCACGTTTTACCAAAGAAATCTGTTGCCCTTCCTTTAGGCTTCCCCGTTGTAACCTACCGATCGCGATCCTACCCGTAAAGGAAGAAAAGTCCAATGAGGTAATCAACAACTGGGTATTCCCTTCTTTTGGTTCAAATGTGGGTATATGTTCTACCACCATATCCAATAACGGCTCAATGGAATCTGTTTCATTTCTCCAATCATCGCTCATCCAGTTATTCTTGGCTGAACCATACACTGTTGGAAAATCCAATTGCCATTCCTCGGCACCCAATTCGTACATCAAATCAAATACCTTTTCATGCACTTCCTCAGGGGTACAGTTTTCCTTATCTACCTTGTTGATCACCACACAAGGTTTCAAACCAAGGTCGATAGCCTTTTGCAATACAAATCGCGTTTGTGGCATAGGCCCTTCAAAAGCATCAACCAATAACAACACACCGTCGGCCATGTTCAATACACGCTCTACCTCACCACCAAAATCGGCGTGACCAGGGGTATCGATAATATTGATCTTGGAACCTTTATAGACTACAGAAACATTTTTTGAAACAATGGTTATTCCACGTTCACGTTCCAAATCATTATTGTCCAAAATCAGGTCTCCTGTGTCCTGATTGTCCCTAAACAGGTGACAATGATGCATAATTTTATCCACCAAGGTGGTCTTACCGTGGTCTACGTGTGCGATTATCGCGATATTCTTTGTTGACATAACTTTTATTTAATAGCTTGGCTATTTTCAGCGCGCAAAGATACTGCTATTTTTTATAGTTCATCACAAAAGAACCTTAATTCTTATTTAATTGATTCTGAGTGAGTTCAATCAAGAATATTTAGTACCAAAAACCCGTATCTTTGGACCGATAATTTGTATGCCATGAAACTTGACGCAATTCCACAATTAAAATATACCACAAACAACAATTTCTTTCTACTTGCCGGTCCCTGTGCAATTGAGGGTGAGGATATGGCCTTGCGCATAGCCGAAAAGGTCGTTACGATAACCGATAAACTGGAAATCCCTTATGTTTTCAAAGGAAGTTTCAAAAAGGCAAACCGCAGTCGAGTGGATTCCTTTACCGGAATAGGCGATGAAAAAGCGCTAAAGATTTTGCGAAAGGTATCAGAGACTTTCAAAGTGCCTACGGTAACCGACATCCACGAAATATCAGACGCCCAAATGGCGGCCGAATATGTTGATGTCTTACAGATTCCCGCTTTTTTGGTTCGCCAGACCGATTTGGTAGTGGCAGCAGCCCAAACAGGTAAGGTGGTGAACTTGAAAAAGGGACAGTTCATGAGTCCGGAAAGCATGCAACACGCTGTTAAGAAAGTTACGGATTCGGGGAATGAACAGGTTATGCTTACCGATCGGGGAACCATGTTTGGTTATCAGGATATGATCGTTGATTTTCGGGGAATCCCCACCATGAAACAATACGCCCCCGTAGTCTTGGATGTAACACACTCCTTGCAACAACCCAACCAATCTTCCGGGGTTACAGGAGGCAGACCCAATATGATAGAGACCATTGCCCGGGCAGGTATTGCCACGGGGGTAGACGGACTCTTTCTAGAAACGCATTTTGATCCTGCCAATGCCAAAAGCGATGGGGCCAATATGCTACATTTAGACCATTTGGAAAAATTATTGACCAATTTAATGGCACTTCGGAAGACCGTTAATGCTCTAAAATAATACAAATTGCGTACATTGAGGCATCTAATAAACCAGCCCATGAAACGCTTTTGTGCCTATTCAATTTTTATTCTTTTCCTTTTTCTGGCCAATGCCTGCGCACAACCAAAAACGGATCTACCCAAGACAGACAGACCCAATATTGTGTTTATCATGTCCGATGATCATGCCTACCAGGCAATAAGCGCCTATAACGACCAACTTATACAAACACCGAACATCGATCGGATTGCCGATGAGGGAATGCTATTCGGCAATGCCTGCGTCACCAACTCCATTTGCGCTCCATCACGTGCCGTAATCCTGACAGGAAAACATTCGCATATGAATGGGAAAATCGACAATCGCTCCCCTTTTGACACCACCAATGTCACCTTTCCACAAATTCTCCAAAAATCGGGCTACCAGACCGCCATGTTCGGGAAACTTCATTTTGGCAATAACCCAAAAGGATTTGATGAATTCAAGATACTTCCCGGGCAGGGAGATTACTACAACCCAAAATTCATCACTTCAAAAGGCGACACGACGATTACGGGGTATGTTACCGATATCATTACCGACTTGACCTTGGACTGGCTAAAGAAACGAAGAAACCCTGACCAACCTTTTCTATTGATGTACTTGCACAAAGCCCCCCATAGATCATGGTTGCCGGCTGAGCGACATTACAAGGAATTCACCCAAAAGACCTTTCCTTTGCCCGAAACCTTGTTCGATGATTATAAAACACGTGGTGAGGCAGCCAAAACGGCCGAGATGAATATCCTGAACCATATGGTCTTGAATTACGACAACAAAGTACTCCCCGAGGTTATAGAGGAATTACAGATTGAAGACCGCAAATTGCACGACCCCTTGGAAAGAATGAACCCCACCCAGAAAGCCGCCTGGGATGCCATATACAACCCGATAAACGAGGAATTCAAAAATACTTATCCGACCATGAACGATTCGACCCTTATGGTTTGGAAATACCAACGCTACATGCAGGATTATCTAGGAACCATTGCAGCCGTTGATGAAAATGTCGGTCGTTTATTGGATTACCTTGATGAAGAAAAACTTTCTGACAATACCATTGTCGTTTATACTTCGGACCAAGGTTTTTATTTGGGGGAGCACGGATGGTTCGACAAACGTTTTATGTACGACGAATCATTCAAAACGCCTTTGTTGATCCGGTGGCCCAATGAAATCACCCCAGGGACCACCTCGGATGAAATGGTACAAAATTTGGATTTTGCCCAGACCTTTCTGGAGATTGCGGGCGTAATACCCCCCAGCGATATGCAAGGTGAAAGCCTCGTTCCTTTACTAATGGGCCAAAAGGAAAAATGGGACCGTGATGCCGTGTACTACCATTACTATGAATACCCGGCCGAACATGCCGTAAAAAGACATTACGGTATTGCCACAAAAAAGTACAAGTTGATTCATTTTTATTATGATGTGGATGAATGGGAATTGTACGATCGCGAAAAAGACCCCAATGAAACCCATAATGTCTATGACCAACCTGGGTATTCAAAGATCCAAACGGACATGAAATTGAAATTGGATGCCATCCGAGAAAAATACAAGGATTCTGATTCACTTAGCAATGGCTACCTACAATTGTACAAGGATGAAGGTTGGATTGAACCTTAGATTGTGTGGATGGTTTTAGTAAAACCAATACCTCCAAACCCTTTCAATATGGAAAAGCACCACTACGGGGATACCTCATCCTAGAACCATAGGGTAACATACTGCGTAAACTGATGGCAAAGTTTTCGATAATTGACCAAAATTTACAATAATCGAGGCCAAATATAGTTATCGATTATAGCAAAACCATCGATATGCAAATTCGGTACACCTTACTACTATTTTTATTTTCAATAGCCCTTCTCCAATCCCAACAGCCCGATACTTTCGGAAAAGTCACTCCGGAAGAAATCGCGATGACCACCTACCCAAAAGACCCTACGGCCAATGCTGTAGTCCTTTATGAGCGGGGTGACAATTATTTTGAAGTCATTAACCGTTCAATAAAAGTGGTAAAGGAGTACCATGTGAAAATCAAAATCCTCAATGAAAAAGGTTATGACCAAGCAGATATTTCCATTCCGTTAAGAAGAACGGAAAAATCTTCAGAAAAACTCGAAGAACTGAAGGCGATTACCCACAATGGACTCAGTCAAACAAGATTACAATCCAGTCATATTTACACCAAGGATGTGCATGAGTTCAAGAGCGAATGCAGCTTTACTTTCCCTAAACTGAAAAAAGGGAGCATTTTAGAATATCGATACAAATTAATATCTCCCTTTATCTATAATTTCAAGGGTTGGGATTTTCAATCGGACATACCGAAAATATACAGCGAATTCAATGCTAAAATACCTGGCAATTACCTCTATAATCGAGCCTTGACGGGAAACTTAAAACTGGACACCAACGATTCCAAGGTCAAAAAAAACTGTTTCCATATTGATGGATACAGTAGTGCCGATTGTGAAATCGTAAAATATGCGATGAAAGATATTCCCGCCTTTAAGATTGCGGAGGAATATATGTTGGCTTCATCGAACTATATTTCACGTATTGATTTTGAACTCTCCGAATATAGAGGTTTGGATGGCACCACCGATAAATACACTAAAAGCTGGGAAGATGTTGACAAAGAATTTAGGTCAGACAAAAATATAGGCAGGCAACTGACTAAAAAAGGCTTTTTCGAGAACCATGTACCCGAATCTTTATTGACCGAAGAAAATGAATTGGTTCGTGCAAAGAACATTTTTGCCTTTGTTCAAGACCATTTCACTTGGAACGAAAAGTTCGGGATTTACGGAAAATCCCGTGTCAAAGAGGCCTTTGAGGAAGGTAAGGGAAACGTATCAGAAATAAACATGTCCCTCATCAATCTTTTGAATGCGGCTGGCCTAAAGACCAATTTAATGTTGCTATCTACCCGTGAAATCGGACTTCCCAAAAAAACGCACCCCGTAATGAGTGATTTTAACTACTGTATTGGGAAACTAGATGTAAACGGAAAGACTTACCTATTGGATGCCACCGATAAATATGTCGCTTTTGGCATGTTACCCTATAGGGCACTAAATTATTACGGAAGGGTAATGGATTTCAAGAACGAGAGTTACTGGTATGATATTGAGCCCGAAAAAAACAATTTGCACCAAGTGCGCATGCATCTGCAATTCAACCTTGAAAACAACAATGCATCCGGTATGTTGGACATTACCAATTTAGGATATAACGCAATTAATGTCAGGGAAGAAATAAACTCCCAAAGTGATGAAGATTATCTTGCCCATTTTGAGGAAAACATAGAAGGTGATTTTTCAATATTATCGTACCAAAGAAAAAAAGAACTTCAAGAAGACACAAAAACAATCGAACGTTTTGAATTTGAGATACAAAATGCCTTGAACGGGGATATGGTTTACCTCAATCCGTTTCTGATCCGTTTTTTCAAAGAAAATCCTTTCACACTGGAAAAGCGCACCTACCCTGTAGATTTTGGATATCCTAGGAAATATAAATTTTTCATGATTGTTGATGTGCCCGAAGGCTATGTCGTGCATGAACTACCCAAACCACAAGTTATACAAATGGGCGATGAAATCGTAGAGATGAAATTCCAAAGTAAAGGCACGGAGAAGAATGTACTCATAACCTTTGAACTAGCATTAAACGACACACATATCCCTGCAGAGAATTATGACGGTTTAAAAGAGGTCTTCAAATATGTTACCGATGTCCAGAACAATTCACTATTGATATTTAAAAAAATATAGTGCTTGGTATTGTTTGGATTCCTTCCGAAAAAAATACAAGGATTCTGACTCACTGGACCATGGTTTCCTCCAATTGTAGAAGGATGAAGGTTGGATAAATTAGTTGCCGGCCACTGAAAAAAATAGCCACTGTACCCTGTTCACATTAAATGGAAATAAACGGTAAAAGACGATTTATCTGAATTTTCGCTTTCCATAGCCCCTATTCACAGATGGGCAGTGTAAAAGAGCCCTCAAAAACACTTTCTTCCGCAATGGAGCTTGCTGCCCGGTTCAATTTCATTTTTCCTTTGACTTCCGTGGCACTCAATGCAATAATTTCCACAGTATTATCGATATTATTGAAAGGTATGTCATCCCCATCTTGGTCAACGATATTTATATCCTTGAAAACACCTACCCTATTGGGGACAACTGCGCTTATTCTTAATTCAAAATCAAAAATCGAATCATCACAATCGGCTATGACATTCGTAATATTGAGACTAATGCCAGGTTCATCATCAAAAGTAGTCGTATTAAAGGCTTTCCCTCCTTTGAAGGTAAATGGCTTTCCCTGTACAGTACCCGTCAATACTTCATCCTTAATGCCCTCCGAGTCATTATCATTGTCTTTGGAACAACCTAGGGTAACCGCAGTTAACAGTAAAAGCAATACTATTTTTTTCATGATCAAGGATTTAACATTTTGTAATTAACGTAAAACCCCATCTAAAAGTATGGATGTTCTTGATTTCCGTATTTCACAACCCTACATGTACCCCCTTCATTCTGTAATATGCCCCTATACGAAACTTCAATATACAACAGGTGCCATCCATGGGCGGGAGTATAAAACGTTCACGGTAATCAGCGATAGATAAATTGTTGTTTGTTGTATTTGAATAAATTACGCCCTCTTGGTAGGAAGCATAGGCCTGTTCATCATCTTGGGAATCGTCATGTTCTCCTCTAAGAAAATTGATTGGTCCAATCAATGATCCCATCCCATAAAAAAACCGCTAATCCATACGTATTAGCGGTTTTTTTTATTGTATAACAACAAATCACTCCTTCCCATCAACATAGTCCTGTAAATAGGCATATCGTTCGGTCAATTTTCCGTTTTGAGTCATTCGGGCACGTTCGAGAACCCCATCCTTATCCTTATTGAAAAGGGCGGGAATCACGTGTCTTACAAAGGCCTCCCCAAAACCACCACTAGCGTCCCTCGGGAGTTCAGCAGGCAGGTTGTCCACTGCCATAACCGCTATGGCATTTCCATTCCTGAAATCGGTTTCCGATTCCGATTGGGGGTCATAACCATAAATAGGGTCTTCAATCGTGGAAGCCCGCAGGGTACTAGCTACCGGTCCATCAATATCACAACTGATATCAGCCACCGTGTTTATCTTGAACTCCGGTTGTTTGGCATCATCCCTTGTAAAAAGATAAGGAGCCCCCTGTCCGTGAAAATGACCGGCAATATAAAAATCGGTTACTTTAGCGAAGCGAAAGAAATTCGATCTATACTCTCCGGGATTTGTAAAAAAATCGGCTTTATTACCCCGTACACCATCTTTGCGCTTATTGTATTCCGATGCATCAATTTGACAATATACCGGTTCCTTAAAATCCTCCTCCAAATATTCATGGACATTGACTTTTCGCAAGCCCATACCATCGAGCATTTCCCGGGCCCCGTTACCAACCCTACCCCTACCGGTGAGCAACACCTTTATATTGGGTAAGGACAATTTGCCCAGTTCATCGATCAAGGCCTTCTGGTCTTTCAGCTGATCGGCTTTCGGCATCTTATACAAGTTGTTTCTTAAACCATAGGCACGAAAACCATTATAGGCCCCTACAATTCCTGCATACCTTCCAAAGGCAACCAAGCGTACTCCCTTATTATTGGTAATGACCTCATGGTCGTACATTTCAATATTCTTGTCAAGTATGGCCCGTAACAAGTTTCTGTTGTATGGCTGCTTTTTAATGGTATGGGAAAAGAAAAAATACTTCTTATTTGCGATAAGATTTTTAATAGGCACTTCCTTTACCCCCAAAAGAACGTCACAATCTTCCATTTTGGAAGCTACTTGAATACCGGCATCCAGATATTCGGCATCGGTAAAGACCCGAATAGGGGAAGGTTCTACCACGATTTGCGCCTCCCGATAGCGGGAAAGGACTTTTTGACAGGCCTCTGGCGACAGTACTACGCGCCTATCTGGTGGATTTTTACGTTCTCGAATGATTCCTATTCTCATATATCGTAATTGGTATAAATTTTGTTCTAAATTAAGCGGAATAGTATGGGTACGCAAATTTTTCGGGCATTGCCAGATAAATGTTATCTTTGCAGGCCGCGTTAGGGATTGAGGTGAGTACCGTGTACTCCCGAAAGCCCGACCTGAATACCTGCAAGGTTTTCAAAACCTTGTAGGTATTGAAGGGAACGCCCAGATAATCTCGATTCACCATTTGAAAACGAGGTACTCAAAGCTGTTTAAGTTCCTTGAAGGGGGAACCGAAAAAGGTTCCTTGAAAGGGGACAGAAAAAGATTCCTTGAAAAGGGAACCGAAAAAGGTTTCTTGAAAAGGAAACAGAAAAGTTCCTTGAAAAGGGAACAGAAATAAGTTCATTGAAAAAAAAGATGAGAAAATCCAATCCTGACGTTATTTCAGGAATGTATTTGATCCTGACGTTCGCCTAAAGGCTCAGTCAGGATTCAATTCGATAACGGCCCGCAAAGCGAGCCTATCTCATTGAAGGGGCCGACTGGTTTTGACAGCGAGACCAATGGCAATGTAAGCATGTCGAGCGCTGGGATACAGCTCGTTAATCTCATTTTCCACACTTTTAATTGGCGAAAATAATTACGCTCTTGCCGCTTAATCTGAATTATAGTAGGATTAGCCTCGTCCCTACTAGGTAGGGAAGCGAGATGTTCCTGAATAGCCTCTGTCGACGGCGATTCAATCCGGAGCACCATAAATGTCGATATAAGGGTGGTATTCGCTTTGGTACCATCACCAAAATCTTAAGAAGCTAAGTATGTATTAGGCTGTTTCCGGTCAGGTACATATCGAAAACCAATTGGAAACTAAACATGTAGAAAGCTTTGTAATTGCTTGTTTGGACGAGGGTTCGACTCCCTCCGGCTCCACTCCAAAAACCACCTTATGGGTGGTTTTTTGCGTTACGCCTACGGGAGTCGAAGGCCAATGCGCCAGCTCGCGCCTTCGTTAAAAAGGTCTACTAGACCTTTTCTTTACACTCGGCCGTCTCCGGCTCCACTCTAAAAAGCTACCTTATGGGTGGTTTTTTTTACTCATTATTCTTTGTATTGATTTCTTATCGGTATTCGTGAACCTCCTAACGTCGGTTTCATTACGCCTACGGTCGTCGAACGCCTGCACACCAGCTCGCTCCTTCGTTAAAAAGGTCTACTAGACCTTTTCTTTACACTCGGCCGTCTCCGGCTCCACTCTAAAAAGCTACCTTATGGGTAGCTTTTTTTACTCATTATTCTTTGTATTGATTATTTATCGGTATTCGTGAACCTCCTAACGTCGGTTTCATTACGCCTGCGGTCGTCGAAAGCCAGCGCACCAGCCCGCGCCTTGGCTTCGAATAGTCTTTATTCCAGTATTTCGTTAAACGAAGTAGGGTATTAATTGCACCCAACACCAATATTTGTCCTTAAGAATAGAACACCCCCATTTCCCGATTGTAGATCACAAACACTCTGTGGTACATTCCACAATGGATTATTCCATAGGTTCAAATAAAGTAAATTAGTCATCAACCCCATTTCCTTGGGGATTTCAAGTATGGCATTATCCTCTAAAGATAAGGACTCAAGGTTTGTTAATTGCCCGATTTCGGGTGGCACGGAAACAATATTATTACTGTCGAAGCTCATTGATACCATGTTGCTCATTTGTCCTATTTCCGGCGGTAGTGTAATAAGTCGATTTCCATCGGCAAATAATAATTCAAGATTATTCAATTGCCCAAGTACAGATAATATTGTATCCAGTTCATTTTCTCTCAAATCCAATTGACTCAAACGTTTTAACCGACCTATTGCAGTAGGAAGATTGGTAAGTTCGTTACCAAACAAGTTCAAGTATTCAAGATTCTCCAACTGCCCTATTTCTGTTGGGAGCGAAGCTATTTGATTGGAAGAAAGGTTCAAATTGCTCAAATTAACCAACTTTCCTATTTCTGGCGGTAAAGTAGAAAGTTGGTTTCCTTTAATTACCAAAAGATCGAGACTTACCAACTCCCCGATTTCCTTGGGCAAAACACTGATATTTTTTGAATGGATATAAAGCTCTACCACACTCCCATTATCTGTACTAACCCCATCCAGGTTACCTAAATCAACAGCATTATCCATATCCCAACCTAAGGTATTCCCGGGGTTGGCATCTAAAATAGCCTGCAAAACCTGTTTTTGACTTAAAGGTGCAGATATATTCACCGTATATACGGCCTTACTACCATCTTCGGCTGTAATCGTATAATCTACCGGATCTGTAAAATCCCGTGCCGTATCAAAATCAATGGTCGCTTGTTTAGATATTTTTATTTCTGGCAACAGACCTTTAATATTAGTCCCTCGTGGCATGGTTGCTGAAATGGTTTTACTTACTTCATCTATAGTTGCAACCACATTGACATCGATTGGGTTATTGGTCAATAGAAACACAAAGCTGGTAATTTTCTTTTCAGAACTTTTTTCGGGTATTGGGTCATCCCCTTTACTGCAACCAAAGCTAACTAAAACCACTATTAAGCACAGTAATCTGAAGACATGTTTAGGTGTAATATAATTTGTCAAGTATATATTTCTCATTTTTATTATTCTCGATTATACAAAAACCTGCAAGGTGTTGACACAATCAAAAGCTTACTTAAATAACTTGGCAGGGCTATTATAAATCAGTGATTATTTATTATTCTACGCGAATAGTAATATACCAAACACTTTGCCCTAATACATTGGTAATATACAGGCGTGTTTCTATCTGATTATTACTATTTAAAGATTTACCAATATGTAAAAGATTAGGGAAATTTAAACGGGACTCTCCTGGTGCGCCACCAATATTCCCAGTAGTCTGATATTGACCTGCCGTTACCAGTGAACCTGCAAAAACGCCTCCAACATCTGAAAGATGATATAAAACATGGTTACTTCTGTCGGTTAGGTAAAAGCTACCATCGTTTGCTAGGTCATCTACAGCTATTCCTGCTGAGTAATTTAAAACTTGAGAACCGGGTAAATCAACCGTTAATGTAGTTGTTTGTGTGCTTGTTACAGCACGAACAAAACCAGTACCAGCGGGATTAGTATCTGTTATTAATAATCGGTCGTTAGTTGGGTCGTAAGCTATGTCTCTTGGTCCTAAAAAAGAAGCACTAGCATTAGCTCCATCCACAAAGTTGATAGTTCCGTTACCTGCATAGGTACTCACGGTTCGTAAACTAGGGTCATCATTCATAGCAATGGCACGAATACTACCATTTTCCGTATCTGCAACATACATTATATTATTACGGATAAGCAAACCTGTAGGATACCTAAATTGCGCAACACTTGCATCACCATCAATAAATCCTCCTGAACCGCCTATACCTGCATAGGTAGTTACTTGTCCGTCGGCAATTTTACGTATGATGTGGTTGCCTGAATCTGAAATGTAAATATTTCCTGCATCATCTAAAGCAATATCTCCAAAACTACTAAAGCGAGCAGTAGCATACGCACCATCTTGATAGCCTTCGGCATTGCCTCCTAAAAGCGTGGTAACTTCTTTATTTACTGGATTTACCATGCGTATGGATTTTGAACCACTATCGGCAATATATACTACGGTACCATCTGTTGAAGTGGCTACGGCTTGCGGATAGTTAAGCTGCCCAAAGGTACCATTGGCATTGCCTTGTGTGCCATCACCAGCGAGTAACTGCATATTTACGGGTAGGTTTGAAACCGGTTGGTCGCAATTAGAGCCTGTAAAACCAGGTTCGCAATTACAGAAACAATCTCCATTATCGGCTGTTTGTTGGGTGCCGTTTGCGCAGTTTAAGGTGTCGCAAGGGTCTATGTTTGCACAATACGTAAATTTTGCTCTGGTATCGAGAGGTAAATCTAAAAAAACAGGATTGTTTGCAGAAATAACACCGAATCTATAACGTTTACGTTGAAAATCACCAAGTTCGATATCTGAATTCTCATAGCTGTTAGGTACTGGAACAGCAAATGGCTCTCCGAAATGATATTTCACTTCTAGTTGAGAAAGATATTTGCTTCCTCTACTTTTGCTAAGTGTTGTTCCCCCTTCTGGATGTCTTACCATAAAGCCATATAATCCATTTAATTCTAAAATATTTGCTTCTTCATACTCCATTACCTTTTGTATAAAATACAAATTAGAACTTTCGTTTAATTCTATTGTAGGAATGCAATAGCCATCGTATCTTTTATTGTTAGATACAGTATGACTTACGATGCCTTCACCCATATTCCAAGGGATAGTTTCTGTGTATAATATATCATCTCTACACTCCTTTAACTCTAAAGTATTATCCTCTAAAAAAGAAATGGATAACGTGTAAGAATCAGCAAAATTAGTTTCATTAGGAAACCATTGAAAAGCAGGTGTTGTATAATTTGACCCAGTAATGTATCCACGACCAACATGGTACTTCGAAAATATTCCATCAGGTTCTTCTGTAAGAAACTGCACTAAAAAAAAGGGGCTGTTATTGATTAGCCATTGACGATTTCTTTCTGCAAAATTGTTTTCAACTTCTAATAATTCAGGGTTTGTTGGTATACACGCTGAGAATAACGAAATGACCACAAAAAATAGCAGTAATATTTTTAAATTTTTCATATTATTATTTTTTAAACTGGTAGGTCAATTTTAAAGGCATAAATACTTGCCATAAGCGGTTTTTATTGTTTAGCTGTACGACACCATCATTAGTTTTCAAGAAGTTAGACAATGGAATATCTGCTGTTAACCCTACAGAAACAATTAATTTATCAGTAAATGGTTTACTGAATTCCACACCTAGGTTACTAGATATATATCCTTTATTATACCAAGGATATTGCTGTGCTTTGTACAAATCATTGTCTTTACTACCTAAATAGAAATGGTATTGCATACCTGCCATAAGATTAATGCCTATATTTTTTGAAGACAGTTTATAAACCGCTTGCACAGGCACAGACAAATAATAAATTGGAATAGCGTATTTTACTGTGGTTGTTTCAACAGTTTCTTCTTCTGGCGAATTAGAAAAAACTCCAACTTCGTGATAACGTGTAGTTAGCCAATTTACTCCTAATCTTGCTCCCCAAGTAGCGTCAAAGAAATAAGTCGCTTCCAATCCACCACGAAATGCAAAAGAAACAGGGATTGTTGTGTTATCATAAACAGCATTATCAATAGCTCCACGAGATAAACCTGGTTGTAGGTTGAGTGCAACCTCTATAGATTGTGCGTGGAGCAAAGTGCTACATGAGAATAAAAGTAGCATGCCCAATGTTTTTATAGTATTCATTTATGTTTTTTTAATATTTTTTTTAGTGATTGTCCTTGTATTTACTCAGTAATATCAATGTGAGAACTAGCCTTGTTTATGATTGACTTTTTAACTTATTTGTATTTTGTTGGATTTCTGTTTTCATCGTCTATTGTATTTATTAAAGATGTTATTACTTTATCTAATTTTAATACAATTTCATTGTCAGTTAGTTTTCCATTTTTATTGATTTTTCCTTTCACTCCTTGAATTAGTAATTTCGAATTTTCAGGAAGAATTGTTTCTACTGTTGTTAAAACAAGGTCTAGAGATTCAAATGCCTTTTCTCCAGATGATGCAGCAACAATCATTGCTACAGGTTTACTGGAAAATAGTGTGGTTGAAACATTCCATTCAATTACATTTTTTAGACATCCTGGAAGACTAAAAACATATTCGGGTGTACAAAAAAGGATACCCTCTGATTTTTTGATTAGTTCCCTCAATTCACATACAGAACTTGGAAGCTGTTCTTCTAATTCAGGGTTAAAGTGTGGTAAATCGCTTATTTTATCATAAATACATAATTCGATGCTATCATGATATTTTTCTTTAATAAATTCTAAGATTGATAGACTTGAAGATATTGATTTTGTACTACCAGAAATCCCTAAAACTTTTACCTTTTGTTTTTTCATCTTTCTTTTTGTTTAACTAGATGTTGGTTAATCAACAATTACACTAAAGTCTTTTCCTATAACATAAGAGGTACCGCCACTGCTACCACTACCTATGCCTGTGTAGCTGTTCCGATAAAAAGAAGTGCCCGATTGTTTTGCTAATTGATAAAGATTAAAAGAAGCGTATTGCCCTTCGTAACCACCATTGCCTTGTGCATCTACCCAGTATCTCCCTGGTATAACCTTAAAGAATTGTTGTAAATAGGCAACGTCTTTCCAATGGAGCTCCCTATTGTTTACAAATACATTTGTATTGCCGTTTGAGGCATTGGCTTTAAGTGTGCCATTAAATGGCATATTAGGCAAGACGAAACCTAATCCCGGACCTCCTTTTAGGCCCCAAGCCCCTGTATATTTATCGTACCAATAACTACCGCTGACCACCTTAATATTGTAATATGACGAAAGTTGATTCAATGTTTTCTGAGGAACCCGAACATCGTTTACATATACGTTATCCTGTACTGGTGAGGTAGCCGACATCAACAACATAAGAAACAGTACTATAGCGAAAAATCCGGTTACAAAAGCCATTACCAAAAAGAATGGGTAATGCTTTCTTTTTTTTCGGGTTCCCGGGCTTTTACAATAATAGGTCAATGTAATCGTATTCATTTGTTTTCGTTTTTATTTGGTGTTATTTTAAAATCAGTTTACTTTGAATCCTTCCCTAAACCAAGTGTTTATGGTAGGCACATCATAATCGGTATTCCAATTGAATTTTGATTGTTTCATTATGGCCGTCATAAACCCGTCGATACTTGCCGATCCCCCCACCGAAGTTTGATATACCTCAAGTGTCCTATCTGGGGAATTAAATGCGGGAAGTGTACTGGAAGCACCATCATTGGTAAGATTTTCCCAAGTGGCTAAACTTGCATAAGTTGTACCTATTTGAAACCATTTATCCGTTGTTAAAAAACTATAATAGCTATTCTGCGAAAACGTATAATTGCTTACGTTTGTGGGAAACCCCATTAAAACCGCATTGAAGTTAGAGGCGACAACGGTGTTCTTTTTGAAAAGAATATTGGATTTATCGCTATTGCTATCAATGGACCCCAATAAAGGTAGTCCAGACCTTAGGTTGTATATGGTATTATCCTGAATAGTAACATCCTTAGACACCCCCGAAACACGGATAGCGAAGGTATTGCCGATCTGTGCATCGGGCTGATTCAAGAACAGGTTGTTTTGTACATTTCCGGTATCCCAATCATCGATGTCGAGATACCAAGCCAAACCCCTTGTGGTAGGTTTAGATCTTCCTATATTGAGCATGACATTATTCACGATACCAATATCCTTGAAACGGTATGAGGCAATTGGATCATTTCCTCCCATGCTAATCCCTATTTCACCATCGACATACAGATTGTCTTCCAAAGTGATTGCAGAAGCACTTCCTGGTCCGTTATCGGCAGTGAACTTGGTTCCAATACTTGATCCCCTTGAGAAAAAATTCCCCTTAAAAGTGGCATTGTGCAAACTAGTACCATAAAAATTATGATTAAAAAAGGTGGCCTGCCCCCCTGCTTCTGCATTATTAAAAGGGGGAATGGCCTGTACCAACCAACCATTGTGATCAAAGACATTTCCCTCTATCAGTACCGACTCGCAAAAAGCCATATAAATTCCCTGACTATGGGCATTATCCGAATAGTTATTAGTAATTATATTTCTACGGATGCTAATGTTCTGCGGAGGTTGTTCCCCTTGAACAATATTGTTCTCATAAAAATCAAAAGCGCAATCCTCAATAGTCAAATTATTCCCGGGGTTATCCGCCTTCCTAAAAAAGTAAAAACCCGGACTACCTGAATAAGAAACAAATTCATTTGTTTGCGGATTGCGCGTATGGGCATAAAAAGCTATCCCTGAAACAATGATGTTTTGGAAGCTAAGCACTTGAGGTATGCCCGGGTTTCCTCCGGTTTTAAGCAACGGCCTTTCTTTACTATCACCATAACTGGCTACAACAAAAGGTTCATTGATCAAAGCACCCGATTTTATGACCAAACTTTCGTTAAAAACATCCCCTCTTTTCAACAAGACCCAATCGGATGAATGGTCCCTGGCCAAGGCCATAGCCGAGGCAATTGTTTTTTTTGGGGTGACGGGACTTTCACCATCATTTTGATCATTCCCTTCCGAGGAGCTAACATAATAGATACGGGTATCAGAAGCCGGTTCTATAACGGTCCAACCATTTTCGAGACTTCCTGTGGCAAGTCCGCCCTCGGTACAATCATCGATTCCGGTACAACCTAGATCGTTGGACCAATCCACAAGTCCGTCACCGTCATTGTCTATACCATCATTGCATTCGCATTCGTTATTAATTGGATCGACCTTTGGATCGTTCTTTTTTGGTGCATTGGGGCTATCATCATGTGAACATGACCATGCTAAAATGAATACACCTATCAGGATAGTGATTTTTTGTTTCTTCATAACAGATTGATTTGGGAACAGTTATGAAACAAATTTCAAAAAAAAACCTTGGCTATTTGTACTTACAACCAGCCAATCCTAAAAATGGCTGAAAACTACTAAAACGAAAAAAGCGGATACTAATATTACAGGTTTGCGCCTAAGCCCATCCTTTTTGAATGGCATATCGCACCAATTCCGCACTATTTTTAAGATGTAATTTTGATAATATATTCTGTCGATGCGATTCGATGGTATGTTTACTTAAAAACAGTTTTTCGGCAATCTCTTTGGTAGTGTTCCCTGCTACAATAAGCTGAACGACTTCCTTTTCACGAGGAGATATATTGGAGTTCTGGTTCAGCCCCCTTAAATCATCCAACATTAAGGTAGCCACTTCGGGGGTATAATAACTTCCCTTTTCATGCAACTGGGCAATTGCTTGGATCAGCGTTTCCTTGCCCGTATCTTTTTGCAAGTAACCATCTGCCCCGGCCTTAATTATATTTTTAATGAATTCAGCCGTTTTGTGCATGGTGAGTGCCAACACCTTAATATTAAATCCCCGTTTTTTCAAGGTTCTCAATACCTCAAAACCATCCATATCGGGCATTTCTATATCCAACAAAAGAATATCCGGAAGTCGATCATCCAGAAGTTCCAAAATTTCCTTACCCGTAGAAGCTTCTCCCATGATGTGGATGTCCTTTTCTTCCTTCAACAAGGAAATAAGGCCTTCCCTGAACATCCTGTGGTCGTCGGCAATAAGTAGGTTGATCATTGTTATACCGGTATTTGTATATTAAACGTTGTTCCCCTTCCTTGTGAGGAATCAATATCAAGCGTACCCTTTAACTGTTCTATACGATTCTTGATATTACTGATTCCCATACCTCCATTACTGGCATGATCATAACCCTTACCATCATCTTCCAACATTAAGCTTACATGTTTGGCATACTTGTTCAAATAAATGGTCAGGTTTTTGGCTTGGGCATGTTTCAGTACATTCTGTATCACTTCTTGGGTAATCCTATATAATTGTATTTCTTTGGTAGGATCAATTCTTTGCTCCATATTATGGGCGTATAATTGGGCGTTGATGTGATCTTTATCTATTTGGTCCAAGATCGATTGAATACCAGAGACCAATCCGAACTTAATAAGTTCGCTCGGCATTAGGTTATGTGAAATACGCCTTACCTTATCACTGGTTTTCGAAACTGTTTCAATGGTTCCCAAAAGGTCCTGTTTGGAAATATTCTCTTTGTCCGAAGCGACTTCCAATTTATTTTTTATCAACGCCAAAGAACCTCCAATACTATCGTGAAGATCTTGGGCAATACGTTTTCTTTCCATGTTCTGTGTTTCTGAAATCGCATCGATCAGCTCATTTTGTCTTTTGTTTTTCGTACGCTGTTTAAACAATAAGAAAACGAGCACTGACATAGCAACGACCCCCATGGCAGTAGCGCCAAGCCATTTCACCTGTTGCCTTTGTTCTTTTATAAGGGTTTCGTTTTTTAATTTTTGCTCTGAAAGGGTCGCTATTTCCTTCTCCTTTTTTTCGGTTTCGTATTTTGCTTCCAACTCGCTTATATTTTTAAGATAGTTTTCATTTGAAATACTATCCTTCCATTTTTCGAAATATGTCCTGTTCTCATATGCAGCTTTATAATTTCCCATTCTAGAATAGGTTTCGGCATAAGCCAAATAAATATGTTTATAAGCATCTTTATAATCAATTTTTTCTGCTCTGGCCTTTGCCGAATCTAACAGGGATATTGCTTTTTTATATTGGTTTGTTTTCGCCTCAAGAACCGCCAAATTATTTAACGTAAGTACAACTCCAATGTCATCTTTTATTTGACTACTGATTTTTTTGGATTCCAATTGACACTTTTTAGCATCTTCATATTTTTCTAAAGATTCATAAAGTATTCCCAGATTCATTAAACCTATAGCTACATGAAATTTTTCACCCATTTCTCGGTGCATTTCTATAGATTTTTTATAGACTTCAAGGGCTTTTTCGGGTTCATTATTAGCTCGATAAACAATACCCAAATTGCCGTAACTATTAGCTATATAATTTTTATAGTTGTTCTTTAAGCTAATCGCTAAAGCTTTGTTATAAAATTCCAAAGCTTTATTTTTTTCGTCCAAGTATCTATATATATTCCCTAAGTTGCTGAGAGAAACTACAGCACGATAACTATTTCCGTTTTTTTCTGATACAGCCAATGCTTTTAAATGTGCTTCAGCTGCTTCATCATGTCGAGATAAACTATGCAGTATCAATCCATAATTGTCCAAGGTTTTTGTTTTTTCTAAATCACTTGCCTTATCTATAAAGTCTAATGCAATTGTTATTACTTCCATGGATTTTTTAGTGTTCCCTCTATCAAACCAATACATGGCTAATAAATTAAGCCCTTGGTGTTCTTTTTTATCTAATTTTAAATATGTACTTAAATCTATACCTTTATGAATATACTCTAAAGAAGAATCCGGCTCATTCCTATATGCCGTACTTAATTGATAGTTAAGGTTTACCCTAGTACTATCTTTCCCTTGTTTTTTCAACAAGTTCTTTAGACTATCGATTTCAGTCCCTTGTGAGCATACGTTACAAATGCTAAAAAGAACAAAAGCAAATAGCATTAATATTTTAAAGAGTTTATTCACTACTATTTTTCCATGAAAATACAAATTGTTTTGAAATTCGATTTTTTATAAGGGTTTCCTAAGCAATGCATATAGAAACTTAGGCTTCAAAAAGTACCAAAGACGGCTGTCCTCCAGGGTAGATCATCACATACCCGCCTTTATCCCATCATAAATGCCGTGAACCCTCTTTTAAGTTTCCAAGGCACCAATAGGCTTTCCTTTGGAACTCGGAAAAAGGAAGTGAATAATTTGTCGTGCGGTTAGGCAACGTCCTCCTGTTCTATGGTCTTGAACAGATCACTAAGAACGGCGTCTGACAAGGGTTTCACAATAAAGTCCTTTACAATATCATAGGTATGTGCCTTTTCAATGTCCCGACTATCTATTGATGAACTCACTATATAGATCCTTGGAATATTTTCGAGGGGTAATTTCACAAATTCATCCAAGAATTCCCATCCATCCATAATGGGCATATTCAAATCCAAGAAAATAACATCGGGTAATTTCTCTCCCCTGTTGATCATTGATGTAAGGTTCTCCATGGCCTCTTGCCCATCCTCATGTACAATAACCGAGGTACAAAAACTACAGTTGTAGTTTAATAAAACCTTTGTTCCGTAAACAAAAATGGGATCATCATCTATAATGCATATTGTATCAATTTTCATAACCTTAAAAAGTGTAAAAGGTCCGTACAAATCAATTGTGAACTAATTATGGCGATGGGGGAAGGTCGCTAATATTCAACCTTCAACATCCTTTTAAGCATTACAAAAGATTTGGAAGTTCCTATTGTGGTAAGTCTATAATTTTAAATTGTAGTATTTTTCTTATTTATTTCGCTTTTTGGCAAATGTAACATAAAATTAAATACCAGTGCTGATTTTTTTACGCTAACCCCTTTAATTCCAACAACAAAGCCTGCTTTTTGACTAAATACAACCACCACGTACCCTACACACCTCTATAAAAACACAAAACGCCCCCAAAAGGTGGCGTTTTTGATATGTCTTTATTGGTTAAAGTATCGGAGAATACTAGCTAAGGTCGATTTAAGGGCTTATTTCGTAATGGATTTATCCCTTTGACGTTTGGAGCATGCAAACGTTATTTCCTTTTCCGTTTCCTCAAATACCATAATACTTTATTGACCAGAGTCAAGGTTAGTTCAATTTCAATACCTTTCCGGGCATGTCCCCTGTAGGCACCTTCAAATCCAATGTTTTTAAAATGGTAGGGGCTATCTGATTGCTAAACAATTGTTCTTCATGGGCAACCTCCCCTTTATCGGAAACACCCTTCCCAAAAAGAATCATCCAAACACTACCTGAGCCATTAATCTCATCCCCATGGCTTTTCCAGGTTTTCAAAGGCATGGTGCCACGCCCATGATCCGTCGTGACAATAAACAATGTGTTA
Organism: Maribacter polysiphoniae; assembly: GCF_003148665.1. Taxonomy (GTDB): domain Bacteria; phylum Bacteroidota; class Bacteroidia; order Flavobacteriales; family Flavobacteriaceae; genus Maribacter_A; species Maribacter_A polysiphoniae. The sequence goes on from NZ_QGGQ01000002.1 coordinate 542,984, forward strand.
TCCTTATAAAAAGGATCTTGCTGTGTGAATTCCCAAACCTTTTTTATAAAGGCATCCGTGGTATGGGCTGAATTCAAATAGGCTTCATAGTCCCCATCGTGGGCAAAATCATCGGTCTCCCCATAGGCTATGTATAAGAGTTCAGGATGATTTTTCTTCATTTCCTCCATCGCATAATGATGGGTAAAGGCATCTAAGCGAACAGAACTCCATGGACTCGGAACACTAGGTTGCAATTCATTCAGGAATTGTTCCCTTTCGGTAAGATCGTCCCCTTTGGCCAATTCAAAACCTGCATTTACCGGTACACCCGACCGCTCTTCATTAATAATGAACGGAAACACATCCCAACTACCAAAAGCAGCTACCTTTCCTTTATATCGCCCATCGTTATTGGCGATTTCCAAAAAGGTGGTATTCGGGTTATTGATCTTTTTATTACTTGTTATTCGGATATCATCGGCCTTACCCGTCAATATTTCATTATACCCCGGAAAGGAAAACCACATTGTATTGGTCAGATCCACCTTACTACCCAAGGCCCTATTCCCATGAATTTGACCTTGGTCAACGATTTGGGTCCATACAAATGGTAGCAATGCCTCCCTGCGTTGTTCGGCTGTTTCCCTCCAGAATTTTGTCTTTAAGCCCGTGGTATCATGTACATAGGTTTTATTGGAGATCAATGATGCATCGGCCCCGGTAAACAGTTCCTGCCAACGAAAACCATCCAAGGTGATCAGCACTACTTTGGTATTATCCTTTTGGGCATGTAACCCCAGTAAACCCAATTGCAGGAATAGATAAGCGAAAACTAATTTATTCTTCATTTCATATTTGTTTTAAAAGTTGCCGATTTCGACCATTTGCTCCAATTCAAATGCTGGTCACGGTATCTCACCCGCCAAAAATAGATCGTATTTGGTTTCAGTCTATTGGTAGGCTCATCGGTTAGGTCATCCCCTTTTTGTCGATCTTCCAAATAATACCAATTTTCAGATTGTTTCCAACTATCGAAAACCAAGGCCGTAAAATCAGCGGTAGTGGATACTTGCCAATGCGAAGCGGCATGATAGGCCCCCATAAACGTACTCTTGAAGGGACCTGCCTTTAATAAGGCCCCTGTGATGGGGACTTCCAAATCAATGGGAGCGACCAATGTAGGCGTTTCCGGCAGATGGTCTTTTGCGTAGATGGTAATCTCATCGGTCTGTTCATTTTCCCGAAATACATTTTCGTTACCCCTACTTATTCTTTTAAGGGTAAATTTCGGATGTTCCTTGCTGCCATCAACCTCTACCATCACAAAACCATATTCATCCTGGGTCACAGAAAATTCATCATAGTCCCTACCTTCAAATTCACCCCAATTATCAATGGCCCCACCAGCCGAAGCCACATTGACCCATAAATGTTTATGGTCTTTGGATTGACCACGGGAGTAACCATGGGTATGCCCAAAAAAGTGAATACTGGGCTTTCCTGTCGCTGTGGTGAAATCCTCCAACATCTTAACCACCTTACCCGTGGATTCCTCTTCCCCGGGAATCCATAATTCGGATTTATGTGGATGGTGCAACTGTGCAAACACAAAATCGATATCTTCATTCTGGGCTGTTTCCGCCAACACTTTTTCAAGCCATTCATATTGCAACCCTATATCGCGATAACCATCATTCGAATTCAATCCGATGATACGTGTATTGCCATAATCCTTATACCACCAATGTTCCGCATAGGCCGGTGTTCCATTCTTTGGAAGGCTGAAATACTTAAAATAAAAGGTGGAATTGCGTTCATGATTCCCCAAGACCGGATAAACCGGTACTTCCGCTAACAGTTTTTGGGCCGGACCGAAAAAATCATCCTGCCATTGTTCATAGGTAGAGCCTCGGTCAACCAAATCACCTGGTATCATTACCAATGCCAGATTATCAGGTACCGAATTGCCGTATTCCTTATTCAAGTATGGAATAATACCCTCATTGACGATCTCACTGAATTTATCGGGATTCTGGCGATCTTTTTGCATATCACTCATGGCCAACATATTAAAGGATTGATGGTCACTGGCAAAGGGCGGGGTCTTAAACTGGAAAACATCAGAGACCAACTTCCCCGTACGCACCCTATAATAGTATTCGGTAAATCGTTTTAAGCCGGTAATTTTGACTTCATGGATGCGTGCATCGGTAAAATTCACATCGAATGAAATACCGGTTTGCTTTTTACCCAACTTGGGTGATGCTCCCCATTCCACCAGACTTTCCTCTCCTTTGGAGGTTTCCCACATGATCGTCATTTTGTCGGGGCCAGCATCCTGCAGATAAGGCTGCACTAAAAATTCAGCATCGTTGCCCTGTGCCAAACAAAATACGCTGGTGATTATACCCATAAAACTAAAAATACCTCTTGTTCCCATTATTTCCTTTTAATTAATCCCATGGGCCAAAACGAACCCAATTTTAGTATATGTTTGCCGGCTGGGACAATTTAGCCCGACCGACCATTGTTTATGCTTCTAAATTAAAAAAATCATTCTTCCAACCACCACGGAATTTCACGAATCTTATGATTTCCTGTCCCAAACTGTATTTCAATGGTTGGCAGCTACATGCACCGTATTATTATTGCATTCCGAAATGGGATACATCCATTGGGTAGGAGATGTAGTTCCTGGCTAATCCTATGAAATGATCGCAATGATTTGGATTGTCTTGTCAAACAAAAATCAACCCCACGAAAAGAACATAAAATGAAGAAAAAGAACGGAACCCAAATAAAGGAATAGACTACTTTGTAAGCACCCCAACCTCGGCAAAAGACGTCTGGTAGTCTTCCCCAGCGACTTTAATCCCCCTTAATTTGATATATCTTGCCCGGGAAGGTTTGAACTTCACTTTTTGTTCTACGCGATGGTTGACAATATTCGGGAATTTACCGCGAACAACCCTTTTCCAACTTCTATTGTCGGGACTCACATAAAACTCAAAGTTGGTAATGATACCAAAAGGATAACGTTCTTGCATGGGCCAATAGGTAAACCCTTTTAGATCATAAATCCTGCCTAGGTCAATAATCACTTCCTGTATGGTCGATACCCCTTCATCCGTTGCCCAATAGGTAATCGGGTCATCATCGAAGGCTTTATCCGCCTCGAACATATTCCCCGTGGTCGTATATACGATATTCCAATTCGATTTTGCAATATCGTACTCCTTCATAGACACTTCGGTCCTGGCATTTGTTTTGGCATCATAGGCAAAATACTTGACCAGGGTGGGTTGGCTTACCCGAAATGGTTTTTTGTATTTCTTTGAGGAGGTTGTAGGTTCCCTCCCATCCAAGGTATAATAAATCTCAACCTCCTCATCAGGAACCGTAAGACTCACCATACCTTCCCGAGATCTTTTAATAACCGGGGTGGTCAATAAATTGGGAGCCCTGTACAATGCAATGTTCGAAAGGGCTATTGGCCCTTTTGCATCCATAATCTGTACCTTGATCTTATCCGCCTCAACGGTTTTGAACCTGAGAATGCGTTTGTTACCTATGGTCGTCTGCCCATCGATTTCGTGCCATTTGCCATCGATTTCGGCCGATACGATAAAATTCTTTACGCGCTGGCCCAAGGGAATATACTCTTGCAATAGGATGCGGTTCACTTTGGTGGGGGCATCGAATTCCAAAATAACCGAAGCTCTTGTAACCCCATCATTAGTCGCCCAATAGGTCTCTGGATCACCATCATTTACATTGGCAGCTTTATACTCGGCTTTATCACCCCGTTCATCGGTGGCCGTCACCTTGATCCCTTGGGCAAGTTCGGTACCAAATTCCAAGTCCAATCGCCTTCGAAAATCCATTAAGACCTCAACTTCCCTTTCATGAACCAATCCACGTTTATCAACCGGTAGGTTCAATAGCAGGGAGGTGTTTCTTCCCACGGAATTATAATAGATATCCAATAACTGGGGTAAGGTCTTTACCTGATGATCCTCGGCAGGATGATAGTACCACCCTGGACGCATGGAAACATCGGCTTCAGCAGGCAACCAATGTGTACCATCCTCATGGCCAGAACGCAATTCCATATAGCGGGGCCAACCCGGGTACATCCCATCCCTGCGCATGATGCTCCAATTGGTTTCCTCGGCCCAACCTTGTTCATTGCCCACCCAGCGCACATCTGGACCTCCATCACTGAAAATTACCGCATTGGGTTGCAATTCACGTACAATGGCAACAGTCTTATCCCATGCGTAATAGGTTTTATTGTCGACCTTACGGGTCTCATTGGCGCCGCCATAATATCCTGACCCCCCATTGGCCCCATCGAACCAAACTTCAAAGACCTCTCCGTAATTGGTCAACAGTTCCCGAAGTTGTTCATGGAATACATCAATATATTCCAACTGGCCGTATGCGGCATGGTTTCTATCCCAAGGGGAAAGATATACCCCAAATTTAAGTCCGTATTCCTTACAGGCTTCCGAAAGATCCTTGAGCACATCGCCCTTACCTTCTTTCCAAGGTGAATTCTTAACGGAGTGCTCGGTAGTCTTGGTTGGCCAAAGACAAAAACCATCATGGTGTTTGGCCGTAAGGATGATGCCCTTCATGCCCGCATCCTTTACCACTTTGGCCCATTGTCGGGTATCCAATTCCGTTGGATTGAACTGCTGTGGGGATTCCCCCCCAGTACCCCACTCCATATTCGTGAAGGTATTCATGTTGAAATGAACAAAGGCATAATATTCCAAGCCATGCCATGCCAATTGCCGTTCCGAAGGTGTAGGTCTTATGGGTTCAGGTGATTCTATTTCATTACAGGCCTGAACACAGACCATAAGCAACAAAACCAATATTCTAAATTTTACCATATCCCCCTAAATATCATGTATAATCCACCCCTACGTATTTCTCCCACGCAAATCCACCTTTCAAAAACCTAGGGAAGGAACCATTATGATTTCAATGTAATAAATTAATGTGAATTTTACACTTATAAAAGTCCATAATCCAATTCCAGTGTCCTTTAAGTGTATAAAGAAATCCCAAAAACGATAAGGAACACTACCCGATTAAAAACTTTGCCATAACTTTAAAGTCCCATTATAATTTGAGCAATACTTGTACACCATAGTCGATATAGAGACCACCGGAAACGGTATAAAAGGAAATAAAATCACGGAAATCTCCATTTTTAAATATGATGGATATAAAATAGTGGATGAATTTACCTCATTGGTCAATCCCGAATGTGAAATTCCGTATTTCATTACGGGGTTAACGGGCATTGACAATGATATGGTCCGCAATGCACCTAAATTGGTCGAGATTGCCGATAAGATATTAGAAATAACGGAAGAGACCATATTCGTGGCCCACAGTGTGGGATTCGACTACAATGTGATAAAAAATGAATTCAATTCCCTTGGACTGGATTTTGTGCGCAAAAAGCTATGCACGGTACGATTATCACGAAAACTTATTCCAGGATACAATTCGTACAGTCTTGGCAAACTTTGTTCCGCATTACATATTCCCTTGACCGACAGGCATAGGGCCAGGGGTGATGCCCATGCCACTACCCTTCTGTTTCAAAAATTATTGCGGACCGATGGGGCGGAAGCCGTTTTCAAAACATTTCTGAATGCCCGATCACAGGAGACCACCCTTCCTCCGGCACTGCCTAAAAGCATTTATGATGATTTACCCAATGCACCGGGTATTTATTATTTTAAAAATGCCAAAGGAAAGATCATTTATATCGGTAAGGCCATAAACATTAAAAAACGGGTTTTAAGCCATTTCTACGATAAGGCAACCAAAGAAATACAAATGTGTACCGAAACGGCCGATATTGACCATGAACTCGCAGGAAGTGACCTTGTTGCCCTTTTGATGGAATCGGCCGCTATAAAACACCATTACCCAGACTACAACCGTTCACAAAAAAGAAATATACAACGGTATGGCATATTTACCTACGAGGATCGCAATGGCATTCTTCATTTGGCTTTCAACAAAATTAAACTGGCCCCTAACCCTATTGCCATTTTTTACAACACAACGGACTGTCGCTTGTACCTGGAGGAGTTATGCAAAACCTTTTCACTATGCGCCAAATTCTGTCATTTGCAGGAAAACGTGGATACGTGTTCCCACTATCGCATCAAAAAATGCGATGGAATTTGTAGTGGGGAGGAAAGCGTAAAGGACTACAATAGTAAGGTGGAAGAAGCCATAACCTATGCACGCAATACAGAGGAAAGCCTATTTATTTTGGAGAAAGGCCGGAATTTTGATGAAAATGCCTTCGTGATGATCAAAAATGGGATTTATGCGGGGTATGGATTTGTGGACAAGGACATCCAAATCGCCACTACCGAGGATTTGGAAGCTTTTTTAATTCCCCAAAAAAGCACCTTGGAAAGCGAACGTATCGTTAAATCATACCTTACCAGAAATCCACAAAAACTACAGGTATTGCCGACTACTTAGTAGTACTGCAGCATCTAATCGTCCAATTTGTTGTACATACGGATGATAAATAGAATCCATATCACAAAAAAGATAGTAACGATAATAGAGTAAATAAGGATGAACTCCATTACTTTTTATATTTAAGATAGTTCATGAAGCCCAAAATAGTTGGAGCCCAAAAAGCAATGAAAATAGCATCCAACTTATCCCCAGTAAGAAAGATTATCTCCGAAACTATGATTATTGATAGAACGACGAGCAGCATTACGAAGTTCATAACACCGATGCGCTCAATAAAATTTTTTATCATTACAAGTGTATTACAGCAATCAATATAGCCAATAAAAATATATTAGCGCAATATAAATTACCTAAAACCAAAGAAAATAAGGATGCAGGATGCACTATACATCCATCAAAAAACACTTAGGGGAAAAAGCTATCCAGGATTCACAAATACAGACAAAATCTTAGTTTTCGTCCTTTTTTCCACTATTCATGAATATCAAGAGTGTAACGACCAAACCTATTACCACGGCGCCAAAAACGCCGATCATGATGATTCCGTTACTCCAGTTTACCAAGGGTAGTATTAATGCCATACTCTTCTGTTTTAAATCAAGATGTTGTAAATATAACAGTCAATAGCGATACAAAATATGACAAAAATCAGCTATATACAAATGGAACACTTCCGAAAAAACCGAAGATTACTTTTTTCTATGGCACGTATCTACGCCGAAAATACCGTACAATGGACAGAAGCCCACCAAGCTTGTCAGCACAAAAACCGAGGCAAGCGCCAACAAAATATAGGATATGGTACCATCAACCACCCCAAAATAAACCAAAAGTCCTGCTATTAGGGCCAAAATTACCCGAACCATCTTGTCGATACCTCCCATATTCTTTTTCATACTACTCAATTAAAAGTTACTGCATATTCTATGGCCAACACGACCACAGATACCAATGCGACACATAACATACATGCCATTAAAATCCTGATTCCCTTGGGTACCTTCATTTACAATGTGGTTGGACACACATAATTTGTGACTTTAATACCGGATTCCTTTATAGCCGAAAAACCTTCAGCTATATCAATTATATTATGGATACCCCTACTTTTCAGTATCGATCCCGCAATTACAGAGCGATAACCCCCTGCACAATGCAGTAAAAAGGTACGGTCTTTTGGGAAATCCGCCAAATGTTGATTCAATAACTCCAGCGGGGCATTAATGGCATTTACCACATGTTCCGATCGGTATTCACTCTCTTTGCGTACATCAAATACGGGTACTTCATTTGCATTGATCATTTCACTTACCTCATGTGCCGTAACCGCGGTAATCTTATCATAATCCTTGCCTTCATCCTTCCAAGCCTCGAATCCCCCTTTCAAATATCCAAGGGTACCATCAAAACCTACCCGTGATAAACGAATTACGGCCTCCTTTTCCTTACCTAAAGGGGCAACCAACAATATAGGCTGTTTCACATCGGCGATCAAAGCGCCTACCCAAGGTGCAAAATCACCATTCAAACCAATGAAAATGGAACGCGGAATATGTCCTTTTACAAAATCATCTTGATGCCGAACATCCAAGACCAGTGCACCGGTTCCGTTGGCGGCCAACTCAAAAGCATCAGGGGTCAAAGCGGTATTTCCACGTTCGAGCACATCCCCAATATCCTCATAGCCTTCCTTATTCATCTTTACATTCAAAGGAAAGTACTTTGGTGGGGGCATCAGTCCTGCTGTCACCTCCTCTACGAACTCCGCCTTGGTCATATCGGCACGCAGTGCGTAGTTCATCTTTTTCTGGTTGCCCAAGGTATCCACGGTTTCCTTCATCATATTCTTACCACAGGCCGAACCCGCACCGTGGGCCGGATAAACGATAATATCATCTGCCAATGTCATTATTTTGGTCCTAAGACTATCGAACAAAATACCCGCCAAATCCTCTTGGGTCATATCAGCTGCCTTCTGTGCTAGATCTGGGCGGCCAACATCACCTAAGAAAAGGGTATCCCCTGAAAAGATGGCATGATCTTTTCCATCCTTATCCCTTAAAAGATAGGTGGTACTCTCCATGGTATGCCCAGGGGTGTGAAGCACTTTAATAGTAAGGTCCCCAATTTTGAATTCCTGGTTATCCTCGGCTATAATCGCATCAAAGGAAGGGTTTGCCAAGGGTCCGTAAACAATGGACGCCCCGGTATTCTTGGCCAAGGTTACATGGCCACTGACAAAATCGGCATGAAAATGGGTCTCGAAAATGTACTTGATTTTCGCATTATCAGCCTTTGCCCGCTGTATATAGGGCTCTACCTCCCGCAATGGATCAAAAATCGCAGCTTCCCCATTACTTTCTATATAATATGCCCCTTGGGCCAAACAACCCGTATATATCTGTTCTATTTTCATTTTTTCTTTCAAAATACGTTCAAAAATAAGGTTTTATCCTTCTCTATTTTGTAACATAGGTTACTATCGGGGTTTCCTTTGATGCGCTATTTTACGATCAGTATCCTGTATACTTTCTGGGTCATCAAAACAGGCCACCGCCTCTTTAGTCCTTACAAAAAGGAAATCCTTACCCAATACATCGGCAATGCCACTATTGAAAATGATATCCCGGGTAGGACCAATGGCACCTGCAATATAGAACTGTATATCCCTATTGTGCAAGTCCTCAATTACCGAGATCAACATATTCGCAGCAGTGGAATCGATGTAATTTATTGGTTCTGCATTTAAGATAACACCTTTTAGTGACTTTCCCTTTGCATTGACTTCCTCCAACAGATGTTTCTTGAAAAAATTCTTGTTCCCGAAATATAGTTGTGAATCGAAACGTATGATAAGCAGATCGTCCCGCTGTTCTATATCCTCCCCGAATCGGTTTATGTTCTTGTAATATTCCGACCCCCGAACCTTTCCCAAAACAGCATAATGGGGTTTTGAAGTACGGTACACCATCAACAGCAAAGAAATGAGCACCCCGATAAGCACCCCTTCCTTTATCCCCACAAAAAGGGTGATCAGAAAAGTAAGCATCAAAATAATATATTCATCCTTGCGATATTTAAGGAGTGTTTTGGGATACTCAAAATCTATCAGGCCAAATACCGAAACCATGATGATACTTGCCAGTACCGCGTTGGGCAAATAATAGAACAAAGGCGTCAAAAACAAGAGGGTCACTACGACCATAATAACACTGAACAAGGCAAAACCCTTGGTTTTACCTCCAGCATCATTACTGATTGCGGAGCGGGAAAAACTAGCGGTAATGGGATAGGCCTGAAAAAACGAACCGACAATATTGGATGTACCCAAAGCAACAAGTTCCTGATTGGCATCTATCTTGTCTTCCTTGATTTTTTCTTCCATGGATTTCCCTATTGATATCGTCTCGAGATACCCGATCAAGGCCAAGGTCAAGGCTATGGGCCATAGATCCATACCCTTTTTTAAATCAAAATCGGGGAATTGGAAACTAGGCAGTCCTTGCGGAATATCCCCCACAATCCGAACACCGTATTGTTCGAGGCCCAATACATAAACGGCCAAGACACCCAATACGACCACCACCAATATGGACGGTATTTTCCTGTTCCATTTTTTCAGTAGTACAATGATAAAAATCCCGAGGATCCCAATGGCGAAATCATAGGGATTGGTATCCCCAACTTTTTCCAAGGCGTATACGACCAACTCATGCATTTTACTGCTTTTTTCAATATCGACACCCAGCAGATGCTTTAATTGACTAAGGATTATAATACATGCGGCCCCAGAGGTAAAACCACTGATTACGGGCTTGGACAAAAAATTGACCAAAAATCCCATTCTCAAAAAACCCAGTAACAATTGGATTGACCCTACCATAAAGGCCAGAAAGATGGCCATGGCGATATAATTCTCAACCCCGGTAATCGCCAAAGTACCCAAACCGGCAGCCACCAAGAGGGAATCCATGGCGACGGGACCTATGGCCAATTGCCGGGAGGTTCCCAAAAACATGTACACCAAAACTGGAAATACAGATGCATACAGCCCGTATACAGGAGGGAGTCCGGCCACCATGGCATAGGCCATACCCTGAGGCACGAGAATGATACCCACCGTAAGTCCGGCAATCAGATCCTTTAACAGATAGCTTTTTTTGTAGTTGAAAATCCAATCTACAATTGGGAAAAACTTTTGCATTGTCCAAAATTAAACAAATCGCCCAGCATTACTGAAAAATTATTCCATCAGTAAAAACCACATCGGGGAATATCGCCTTAATACTCCTATCGTTAGACCGCTATATGACCAAAAGGCAAACCGGTTCCTTTAGGCCGTACATCACGATATTGCCCTATGGAAACCTCGAATTATTCAACAATCAAACAAATGCAACCCGAAATGCAGTATTTAAACCCGCTAGGCCATTTCCTTCATTTCCACCAATTTCCCTATTTCAAGTGATAACAGTTGTAAGCGCTCTTGACAATTATCCAATTCAGCCAAAATCTTGTCCTTGGAATCCTTAAAGGCTTCTGTTGAGGCATTGAACATTGATTCGTAGTACGCTATACCCTGATTTAGGTTCTTGACAAAAGTGGTAAAATAATTCTCCTGCTTTTTATTGGCAATCGCTTTGACCTCATCAATCTTTCCTTTCAGGTAATCGAGATAGATCGATAGTTCCTTAACGAACATATTCGGACGTACGCCATCGGCAATCACATTGACCCTTCCATAAATATGGTCCGTAATCTCCTTGAGGCTCATCAATTTTGAAAAATAGGCCATATTGGGTCCGGGACAGACCGAAACCCCTTCGCCCTCAACCTTGTGATCGATATGGTTGACCATTAAGGCCGATGCACTCAAACCTACACAGATACAGGATTTTTCAACGATCTTATCAAACTGTTCCTGATATGCTTCTTTGGGCAAGTCCTGCGCTTCCAATTCCTTCAATTTCAGACGTTGATACTGTCTCGAAGCTACACAGATATCCTTTTCGGTAAACTCGTGGTTTAGGGATAAATATTGGCGTGGGCACGAACTTCCCGGTCTTCCCTTGGCTATCAATGCATCTTTTTCCAAATCCTTGGTATTTCCCCTAAGGCTATTGAAAGGAACCCCTAAAGGTGAAATATTACTCAAATACAAATCCTCTTCCTTGGCTTGTACCAATTTGTCCAAGGTAACCTTGTCGACCGTTGTGACCTCGGGTACCAAAAGAAAAGGAGTACCCCAACCTACGGAGTCCAACTCATAAGTATCAAGTAGGAATTGATGCTCCTCTGCCGTACCTACACCACCTTGGGCCGTAACCTTAAGCGGTAAGGCCGTCTCGGGAAAAATACGATCCTTATTTTTTAAGGCCTGAACCAGGACTTCATGGGTCGATGCAATAAGTTCATCCCTTTTTTCCTTGAATTCCTGTAATATGGGACCTAGCAAATACCCATCACTGGCAAAGGCGTGACCGCCACAATTCAATCCAGACTCAATACGGTATTCAGATACCCAAAGCCCTTTCTTAGCCAAGAACTTTCCTTGGATCATGGCTGAACGGAAATCACTTACCTTTAAAATGATCTTCTTTTTCATTTCCCCATTTTCATTGGGGTAAAAATCCTCAAAACGCTCCATGTACCCATATAACCTAGGGTTCATACCCGCGGAAAGAATTACGGAAGACTGTAGGTCACTTTCCGCAAACCCCCTTAGTGCGGCATGGGCATCATTGTACTCGGAAGGCAATTTTTCGCCATTCCAATAATTCACCTTATCCACTTTGGTCATGATATTCACATCGATGCTACCTAGGGACAAATGATCCTTGATCCAATTCCCTGCCTCACTGATATGCATTTTTTCGGTAAGGTTCTTAAATTCCTTTTTCAAAGAATTCCCATCGGGCAACATACTGATGTATTGTTTCAGTTCATTGCCTTTGTTAATGGTCGTATTTTTTAATTCCTCGAATTTCTGCTCTGTCAGGTTATTGATCAGATTGAGATAAGAGGTTATGCGCTTGGCCCTAAAATCCTCTATTTTATCCGTAATTTCCTTATAGGGTATTTCATGTAGTTCACAGTACATTTTCCTCAATTTCTCAAGAAGTACATCATCGACAATGGAAATAACCGAATCGATACCATATTGGGCTACTTTCAAAGGAGTATCCACTGTAAATCCTATGCCCATTACAGGAATATGGAAAGAATGTGCTTTTTTCATAAATTCATTGATTGTTAGATTGAACGGGAATCAAAACCCGTCTATGGCATCCATAAAAATTGCCAAAAAGGAAACAAATCTAATTAGTGAAAATGAAAAAAAACATGATAAATATCATGCAATCAGGGCTTGTGCAAAACTTTTTCAAAACACACACTATTCTCAATATCGATATATGGCCCATAGTTGGGAATGATCTTATAGTCGTTTCTTTTGTATAATTGGATAGCTTCCGGTTGCTTTTTCCCGGTTTCCAATACACATTTTCCATAAGACATCCCGGCCGCCCATCTTTCAAGTTCTGTCAATATCTTGGTTGCGAAACCTTTGCCACGGCAGGCTGGCAAGGTATACATACGCTTAACCTCCATAACTTCGGGAGTCATCTCCTTGATGGCACCACAACCACATGGTCTTTCATCCTCATACAACACTACAACGTGTTTTAGGGCATCTATTTTATTGAATTGGTGATAAAAATCATGGTCTTCCCCATCACGAACGGCCAAATCGGCATCGAGAAGCTTTACGAGGTTCTTGAAATCGACATTCTCCGAATTTGTCCTTACCAGTCGTACCATAGCATACCTATTCCCTTAATTTTCCTGTGAACAAACTCGCCTTTGCATTGAAGGGATTACCTGCAGAACGACGCATTAAGGCAATTTGACCGGCATGCCATACCGCATCTTCGATAGGGCCGTTTATTTGGAACCAAAACGGAAACTCGGTCGTACCATTTTCCTTTTTATATATGATTTTATGGTCCGATAAATCCTCCGAAATCCTGAATAGATCACTAGCTGTTTTCAGATTTATCAGGGTCATTGCCCGTAATTCATGGGATGATGGCTTTATTTCCTCCTTTGTTTTATCATTGGGGACTTTCTTGGCGGAGTTTAGGATGAGAACCGACAGTCCGTACACATGCTCCATGGTCTCACTTATGCTCCTACCCTCCGAATTGGGTCTAAAATCCAGGTTTTCCTGGGTCAACCCTTCCGTCGCCCAATAATAACGAAAACCCAAGCCATCTACCATTCTAGCCGTAACCGTACCTGCCGTATAGGCTTTGGGAGTATTGGGTATGGAAGCGTAGGGTACTTCTTCTTTCATGGTTTCTTGTGCATTTAAAGTAGTTACCAAAAGTAAAACAAGAAGACCAATATACCTTTTCATAAGCTTGATTTTAATGTAGTGGATGCAAATGGACTTTGAAGATCGTATTTTTATCATTCAACCCAAGAAAACCATGATGTAACTTTACCTGTTCCACGGCATATGGATAAAAGGTGACAGGCTCAATACAAACCATGTTCATGACTTCGGTCCAAAGCATAAAATTGCCAAACCCTTCCGTGGTAATCCTTAAATCCTTTTGGTCTTTCAAGGTGATGGATTTACAATCGCGAATTGGCATCGCCCTATTACCCACCTCGATTATGGCGGGTATCCCTATAGTACTTCCATGGGCTTCAATTCGTGCATTTTCGCTATGTAACTTAAATGCAGGATGGTATCCCAACATAAAAGGCATTCCATTCTCCCCCTCAATTTCAAAAGCAATATGCAATCCGTCTTTTTTAAGTTGGAAGGATTTTTGAAATTTAAAATCATAGGGCCAGAATAATTCAGCCGCTGTGGATTTATCAGGGAATTTAGCGTTCTTCACCTTGGTATTGGCCTTATATTCCTTCACCAAGACTACCGTGTCCCCGGACTTATCCATAACTTTATAGTCGAGTTCCCGAAGCAATCCATGTTGATCTTGAACGGCATTCCCTTTTGGTGTTTTGACTAAAAAACCGGCATCGGCCGTTGGACCTATTATCGGAAACATTTCGGTGTCTGCATTTCTCCAACCGGGACTCCCCTTTTGATGGATATACTCATAACCACCAACATTGTAACTTACCAGTTCGCCTTTTTCGATTTTTACTGTTTGATTCTCTAATTTTAAGTCCACCATCTTCTACTGATTAATAGTCTATACATAAATGTGCGTTGGCCTGATTGACGTTCCGGACCGTAAGGGCACTCACGGTTTCCTTTGGTGTTTTTCCCCAGCACTCATCGTTTCCTTCTAGTTTCGCAAGCGGATATTCCGCCCATATGATTTTTAAATCAATGGTCTTCAACAATCCGGTACACATAAGTATCCGATTTAATCGTGCCATGGTCATTTGCAAACATGATCATTCAAATTTAATGGCCTTGACAGGACTTATTCTTGTTATGATATATGAAGGCACCAACAGCATCAACAAACATAAAAGCAACACACCGATATTGAGCAATACCACAGTGAACACATCAATATGTACGGGTATATACTCCATATAATATTCTTGGGGATTAGGGAATTTCAGCAACCGGTATTTCCCTTGTATCCATATAAAACCCAATCCCAACACATTGCCCCAAAACAGTCCAATGGCAATCAAATAGGCCGCATTGTAAAGGAAGATCTTACGTATACTCCAATTCACGGTACCCAAAGCCTTTAAAATCCCGATCATTTGGGTGCGTTCCAAAATCAATACCAAAAGGGCCGTAATCATATTTATGCCCCCAACGATAATCATTATCCCAATAATCAAGGCAATGTTGAAGTCGAACAACCCGATCCATTCGAAGATCTTGTAGTACTTATCGGTTATCGTCTGTGTATCCAAGGTGGATAATATCTGCCCATAAATCTCTCGATTCTTTTGCTCCAAATCATCAAAACCATTCAAAAACACCTCGAAGTTGCCTACTTGGTTGGCATCCCATTTGTTCATTCGTTGAATATGGCGAATATCGACAAATACATACATACCATCAATTTCCTCAAAACCACTATCGTAAATACCCACTACCTGAAAACGTCTTTGGTTCGGCTTTAACGGATCTTCCTCTTTGGGAAAAAAAGCCGAAAAGGTATCACCAACCTTCAATTTTAGCCGATTGGCCATTAATCGTGATAATAAAACCTCCGTATTCAATTCCCCTGAATAATCGGGCAATGTACCCTCGACCAAGTATTCCCTAAGAACCTCCCAGTCGTAATCCGCCCCCACCCCTTTGGCGATAAAGCCTTCAAAAGTATCCTCGGTACGGATTATCCCCCCTTTGGTCGCAACGGCCTGTATGTGTTCAATACCGTCTACCGTAGTAAACTTGGGGTAAAAATCCTGCTCTTTCGAAACGGGGACCACGGATACATCCGATGTATTGTTATCATAATTATATATCTGGATATGCCCGTTGAAGGCAGCGACTTTTTCACGTATTTTGTGTTTAAGTCCGACCCCCGTGGCAATAGCGATCAGCATCATAAATACACTAATGGCAATAGCAGCGATCGCTATTTTTATTATTGGTGCAGATATGCTAATTTTATGCTCCTTTCCCTTAATGAGTCGTTTGGCTATAAAATATTCTAAATTCAAATTATGGCATTTTTATCCAGTTTCAAAAGTACAGTTTTCTTGTGGTTTTTAATTGTGTCATCCTGTGGAAACACTGAAAAACAACCTAAAAACAATACGGTATCGCAAAACAATCCTATCGAAACGCCCCAAAATAAGCCGATTATTGTTGGTGCCAACAGCATTGATGAATACATAGGCATGTTACAAGGGAAGAAAGTAGGGGTGGTCGCAAACCTAACCAGTGTGATTTTCAAAAAAAATGGACACACCCATATCGTCGATTCCTTATTGGCCTTGGACATCGATATCAAGAAAGTATTTGCTCCTGAACACGGATTTCGCGGACAGGCCGATGCAGGGGAAAAGGTAAAGGATGGATTGGACACGAAAACGGGATTACCCCTAATTTCACTCTATGGAAAAAATCGCAAACCTTCTTCAGCATTGCTTAAGGATGTCGATGTTGTCCTCTTCGATATCCAGGATGTCGGTGTTCGCTTTTATACCTACATCGCTACGTTACAATTGGTCATGGAAGCCTGCGCAGAGAACAACATTCCTGTTCTGGTCTTAGACCGACCCAATCCGAACGCCCATTATGTTGACGGCCCAACCATGGAAAAAGAACATACCGGTTTTTTAGGCATGACCACCATTCCATTGGTCTATGGAATGACCATAGGGGAATATGCCAAAATGATCAATGAAGAAGGTTGGTTAGCAGATAACGCCAAGGCAGACCTGACCATCATTCCTTTAAAAAACTACAGTCACGATTTGGAATACAGCCTTCCTATCCGACCTTCCCCCAACCTGCCCAACGATACGGCCATCAACCTTTACCCCAGTCTTGGTTTGTTCGAAGGTACCAACATCAATGCCGGCAGGGGCACCGAATTTCAATTTCAACGGTATGGGGCTTCGTTTTTAGACAGCACCCAATACCATTTTAAATACCGGCCCAAACCCAATTTTGGATCCAAAAGCCCCAAAGAGAATGACAAGGTATGCTATGGGGCGGATCTTTCCGAAATCCCTAGAATGAAAGAGGTTTCCTTACGATGGATCATCGATGCCTATACCAATTCGACGGACAAGTCCAAATTTTTCAATACCAGTGGATTTACAAAACATGCCGGAACAGAAAAATTACAACAACAAATCGAGGGAGGTATGTCTGAAGCGGAAATCAAAGCTACCTGGCAGTCCGATTTGGGGAATTTCAAAAATATCAGAAAGAAATATCTTTTGTATGAGTAAGACTGCCTTCCTGAATGGCAAAAGCATTTTTAACGTCTAACAAAGGATAACCGAACTTTTCATTCAAGACATACAATCCCTAATTATTTAGGACAATTATCCAAAACCCCAAGCGTTATGGTATAGACCAATATTGTAAAAAATGCCTGTACCTAATCCCCAAATCAGCAAGCTTCTTAGTCTAGCCATTTGCTGTACTTTGACGTTCATTTTTATCAATTGCTCTAACGACAGTAATTTTGAACCCAACATAATTGTTCAAAACCCGTTGGAAAACCCTGAAAACGGGCCTGCGGCGGGAAATCCCAATGGAGATTCCCCTATCCCACCTGAAGCAGGGCCTGAGGATGTGGCCAATCCAGACACATCAATTGGCGATGGCACACCTGAAAGTTGTACATGCGATGCTTTTGTTGATGCTGTGGCCAAAGGTGGTAAAATCACTTTTGATTGTGGTCCGGACCCTGTCACGATCATCATGGACAAACCAGCTAAAGTATTTAACAACGCCAATAGGGATGTAATTATAGATGGTGGCGGATTGGTAACCTTAAGTGGGAACGGAACAACAAGGATATTGTATATGAACACCTGTGACCCTAATCAGGTGTGGACAACCGATCATTGCCAAAATCAAGACCACCCCAGACTTACCGTTCAAAATATCACCTTTGCGGACGGCAACTCCATAAACGATACCGAATACGATGGCGGGGGTGCCATTTGGGTACGAGGGGGTCGGTTTAAGGCTGTGAATTGTCGATTTTTCAATAATGTTTGCGCAAGCACTGGTCCGGATGTTGGTGGTGGGGCCATCCGCGTTTTCAGTCAGTACGACAATTTACCCGTGTATATTGTAAACAGCACCTTTGGCGGACAGGAAGGTTACGGCAATTCGGGCTCCAATGGCGGGGCCATTAGTAGTATCGGTGTCTCATGGACGATTATCAATAGTTTATTTTCCCATAACAAAGCCATTGGAAATGGGGGCAACCCTGCCCAATCAGGATCACCTGGTGGGGGTAGCGGTGGCGCTATTTATAATGATGGGAATACCATGACATTAACGGTTTTAGGCACTACGATTGAACAGAACGAAGTAAATGCCTATGGTTCATCCATATTTTTTGTCAGCAATGACCATTCGGGCAATATCAAAATCGACAATTCAACCATCACCAACAATATAGGGGGGTCTTGGTATCCCGTATACCCCAGCATTTCCATGCATGGTGACACTCCGATAGCCGTTACGAATTCAATTATTGAGTGACCTTGTGTTCTTAATTTAAAAACCAGGGAACGGAAAATTCCAACACCCGATAAACACCGGTATGTCGGAAGCCGAAATCAAGGTAGCCTGACAGCCCGATCTGGAATCATTCAAAACCTTGGGACACCCCATTACATCAACGAATAGGATAAAAACTAAGGCAATCTTTTTTTCATTTCCTCGACAATATTGAAGGCTGCGGGACAAATAGCCACATTCTTAAGGGTAAGATTACTGATTTGTTGGAATTTTTTTCGGTCGGTATGTGGAAACTCACGGCAAGCCTTGGGCCGAACATCGTAAATGGAACAGCGATTATCATCACCCAAAAAAGTACAGGGAACTTCTTGAAGCACATAATCATTATCCTCATCAACCCGTAAAAACTGGGCGATGAACTTCTGCGGTTTCATTCTAAAAAACTTTGAAATCCGCTCAATATCGATATTGGTAAAAAGAGGGCCCGTGGTCTTACAACAATTGGCACAGGTTAAACAATCCGTTCGTTCAAATTCGGTTTCATGCAATTCCTGCATCACATAATCCAAATTCTTAGGGGGCTTCCGTTTTAACTTGGTAAAAAACTTTTTGTTTTCCTTATGTTTTTCAGCGGCCTTTTTGGGCAGCTGTCTTAAAATCTCATCCATTACTCAAAAGACCCATTGAAATTCCGTACAGTTCGCGACTCCAATCTTCCGAGGCCATGGATATTTCCTTAGTAAGCGCCTCTCGATTATTGATGATTTTCTGACCCACGATGGTATTGTAAAACGAATTCAATTCGTCTTTGTGCACTTGGGTCATCTTAGAACGATCCGTATTCAACAAAACCCCTGCCTCCGTTTTATAAAAAGCTGCCATTTGTTTGATATCCTCATGGGAAAAATGCGCTTTGTAAATAGGCACCAATCTGCTTTTTATATCCTCCAGGGCCTTAACCTCATGCTCCTCCAAATATGTCCAGCTCTTTAAATTAACATCACTCTTGGGATAACGACTTTCCATCATTTGCATCAACTGTCCGTATGCGTATTCATATTGTTTCATGGTGCCGTTGCTCTCCAGGTAATCCTTCACATCCTTGGAAAATTCGGTCTCTTGCGCCATGATTCCCATAGGAACCATAAGAAAACAAAAAAGTAATATTTTAAATTGCTGCATATTCGGTTTTTTATAATGGAGTAAAAGTCCCACTTTTGCTTGCAAAGTACGAATTATATGGAAACTGATGTTTTCGGCAAGGCCTTATTGGATTATCTCAATGGCGATTATAGTGAGGATATCACCACCTACTCTTCCTTGGATGAAGAAGACACCATTCCCATTCCCTATCTTTTTAGAGGCTATATTAAAATGCCCAAAATAGAACAAAAAGCCCTGGACTTGTGTCGTGGAAAGGTCTTGGATATTGGTTGTGGGGCAGGAAGTCATAGCCTATATCTTCAGGAAAAAGGGTTGGAAGTTACGGCTTTGGACCATTCCGTTAACGCCATTGAAGCCTGTGGATTAAGAGGAATCAAGAACACGGTCCGAAGTGCCATATTAGACTATAAAGGCCAAAAATACGACACCCTACTCCTACTTATGAACGGTATCGGGATTGTGGGCAGATTGGAACTATTAAAGACCTATTTAGAACATTTTAAAACGTTGATGGGGAAAAATGCACAAATATTGTTGGATTCCTCAGATATCATTTATATGTTCGAGGAGGAGGAAACCGAGGAGGATTGGGACGAAACCCACAATTCTGGGGATATGACCACTGATGAAAACGAATATTATGGGGAAGTTGATTTCACCATGACCTATAAAGGGGCCTCAAGCAACTCGTTTCCATGGTTATATTTGGATTACACCACTTTGGAGCATGCCGCATCGGAATGTCAATTACATTGTGAATTGATAAAGGAAGGGGAGCATTACGACTATTTGGCCCGCTTGACCTTCATGTAATACCAAATGCGTGATTTTTTACGTTATCAATTAAAAATAAGTTATGAGCAATCGATTTTGGATAGTACTGGTTCTTGTTATGGGTTTGATGGGTGGTTGCTCAAAAGACGCCAATGATTCTACCGATCAAAATAAAATTGATAATTCGGCCAACTACAAAACCTCTGGATCCTCTGCCAATGACATCCTATCGAACAATACCTTTGACAAACTTCGTATAGAAATCGCCTATGTTTCCGGTTACAGGCCCACGGCAAATGCCATGACCGACTTTGTTGCTTTCCTTAAGAAATATACGTACAAAGACGATATTGAATTGGTGTATACCGAACTAGCCTCGCCCGATGAGGAAAAATTGACCTTGGAGGAAATCGACGACTTGGAAAAGGAAAACAGAACCACCTTTAACGATGGCAAGACCCTTGGCATTTACATCTATTTTGCCGATGCCCCCTCTGAAGATGATGTAGAGGAAGAAGATCTGGTCACCTTAGGTGCCGTATATTGGAACACCTCTATGGTCATCTACGAAGAAACCATAAGGACCTTGGCCAATAAAAACTTTGCAGTGGATATCGATGATGTGGAAACGGCAACCTTAAACCATGAATTTGGCCACCTCATGGGGCTTGTAAATTTAGGCACCGAACCGGTCAATGACCATGAAGGAACAACTACGGATGACGACGACAACGAAATAGGTGATAATCACTGTACGGAAGAAGGATGTCTTATGCGGGCAGAACTACAGTTTGGCCCCAGTATGAAAAAAATGTTGGAAAAAAGAACCGCTAAAGGGCTGGTCGCTATTCCCGATTTGGGAACAGAATGTCTTTTGGACCTTCAGACCAATGGCGGCAGATAGAAACCAGGAATTTGTTCCGATTATTGACAACTGCTTTTCGCAGAGCGCTTTTCGCCTATCGCCTATCGCTAATGGCTTAACTCCTATTGCTAATGTTCACTACTAATTGCTAATTACCCACTGCTCACTGATCATTGCTTACTGTCAATTGTTCATTGCTAATTGTTCATTGTTAATTGCACATAGCTTTCCGCAGAGCGCTTATCGCCTATCGCTGATGGCTTAACTACCTATTGCTAATTGTTCATTGCTAATTGCCCACTGAAAAACTGTTCACTGCCAACTGCCAACTGCCAACTGTTCACTGCTAACTGCCAACTGCCAACCGAAAACCGAAAACCGACTTACGGAATATTCAAATATTTATGGGTCTGCAAGGACACCTTCCATTTTGGGTTTTTCATGACAAAATCGACGATCATAGGCATCATCCTGTCCCGTACACTCCATTCCGGTTGTAGGTACAATATGCAATCCTTATTGACCTTCGCTGCCTGTTCCTCGGCAAAAATGAAATCGTGCTTATTAAAAACGATGACCTTCAACTCATGCGCCTTTTCGTAAATAATCCCAGTAGGTAATTTATTCTTTTTTGGGGACAGACAGATCCAATCCCAAGTTCCACTAAGCGGATGGGCCCCGGAAGTCTCGATATGGGTCTTTACATGTTTTGCCTTTAGCGCTTTGGTCAATGGTCCCATATCCCATGTCAAAGGCTCCCCGCCTGTCACAACTATCGTATCGGAATGCGCTACCGCTTTTTCAACAATGCTTGTTATATCTGTTGGCGGATGCGTTTCGGCATTCCAACTTTCTTTCACATCACACCAATGACAACCCACATCACAACCACCTACACGAATAAAATAAGCAGCCGTTCCTTTGTGGAATCCTTCTCCTTGTATGGTATAAAATTCCTCCATCAATGGAAGCATCAAACCCTTGTTGACCAATTCTAAAACCTCATCTTTCATCATTGGGCAAAGATACTACTTACCAATCGTTTTATTGTTGCCTAAAAATGCCCTATTTTTATCAAAAATTTGACCTTATGAGCACCAAAGACGATTTCTTTGCACATATCGAAAAAGGATATACGACCAAAGGCGATTCAATTACCATGGGTGCTGCAATGCTCAATGGTGAAGCTGTCACCAACGCCCTCGTTAAAATCCCACTAAAAACCTTGAACCGTCATGGTTTGATTGCAGGGGCAACAGGAACAGGAAAGACAAAAACGCTCCAGGTACTTGCAGAAAATTTATCGGATAAGGGAATCCCCGTTTTACTTATGGATTTGAAGGGTGACCTTAGTGGACTCGCGCAGCCCAGTCCAGGGCATCCTAAGATTGATGAACGACATGCCAAAATAGGCATCCCCTTTGAGCCCAAGAGCTTTCCTGTGGAAATATTGTCGTTATCGGAACAGGATGGGGTAAAATTACGCGCCACGGTTTCTGAATTTGGGCCAACACTCCTGTCGAGGATATTGGATTTAACAGAGACCCAGGAAGGTATTGTTGCCGTAGTATTCAAATATTGCGATGACAACAAATTGCCCCTTTTGGATTTGAAGGATTTTAAAAAAGTGCTTCAATATGCAACAGGAACCGGCAAAAAAGAATTTACCAAGGATTACGGGCGTATTTCAACAAGTTCAACAGGCACGATTTTACGTAAGATCATTGAATTGGAACAACAAGGTGCCGATTTGTTCTTTGGGGAAAAATCCTTTGAGGTCGATGATCTGACACGCATCGATGAAAATGGAAGGGGATATATAAACATCCTACGCTTAACGGATATACAGGATCGGCCCAAATTGTTCTCAACCTTTATGTTGAGCCTCTTGGCGGAGATATATGCCACCTTTCCTGAACAGGGCGATAGTGATAGACCTGAACTTATCCTGTTCATCGATGAGGCCCATTTGATTTTTAAAGAAGCCTCAAAAGCCTTATTGGATCAGATTGAAAGTATTGTAAAACTAATTCGCTCCAAAGGGATCGGTCTTTACTTTGTGACCCAGAACCCAACGGATGTCCCCAATGAGGTATTGGCACAATTGGGACTTAAGGTGCAACACGCCTTACGTGCTTTTACGGCCAGAGACCGAAAGGCCATAAAACTGACCGCGGAGAACTATCCGATTTCCGATTACTATGACACGAAGGAAGTCTTAACCTCACTCGGAATCGGAGAGGCATTGATTTCTGCCCTGGATGAAAAAGGACGTCCCACCCCATTGGCCGCCACATTGCTTCGGGCCCCAATGAGTAGAATGGATATACTTACCGATAGCGAGTTGGATTCGGTCATTAAAAATTCGGACTTGGTTGGCAAATACAACGAGGAAATCGATCGGGAAAGCGCCTATGAAATACTGAATGAAAAAATAGAGAAAGCCGAAAAAGAGGCAGAAAAGGAACGAGAAAAACCAACAAGCAGAAGAACATCCACAAGAAGGAGCACACGACAGAACCCTGTCATAAAGGTTTTGACCAGTGCCACTTTTATCCGTGGAGTCTTAGGGGTGTTGAAAAAGGTTATGCGTTAATAAATGAAAAAGTTATCTATAGTAATTGGCATCTGTGTCCTTGCCGTAGTTGTGCAATGCCAAAAAGAAAAAGACACAAGCTTCCTGATTACCAACCACAGTGTTGGCAAACTTGAAAGAATTAGTTTAATCCGTGATTTGGATCTTATCTACTACCAGGATTCCATCGTCAAGGACACCATGAAGTTGGCTTCGGGCTTAGGGGCCAGGAGCATCAAAATCTATGAAAAGGGAGGTAATCATTTATTGACACTAACCCCAAGTTTAGACAGTATTCCCAAAATCCAGAATGTACGGATCAACGACCCGCGATTCGAGACGGAGAAAGGCATAGGCCTGAACAGTACGTTTAAGGACATCAAGGAAAAATATACGATTCAAAAAATCGTGACCTCTTTAAACAATATCATCATTTTCGTAAAAGACAGTGATGTCTATTTCACCATAGACAAGAGTCAATTGCCTGAAAGCCTACGTTATGTGTCGAGTCCAAATATAGACCCGGTGCAAGTACCCGATGGAGCCAAAATCAAATATATGATGATTGCATGGGAATAGATTCCCATCCAGTCATTCCCTGTTGATTACCTTTTCTAACACCCAAGATATCCCATGCGCAAAACCCTGAATAAATACCTCCCGATTTATTTTGGAGCCTATTTTAACCTTCTGTCCCACTTCTCGAAAAGAAAAGCTGCAGAAAAAGCATTCATCTTATTCTGCAGTCCCAGAAAAGGCAGGGTGCGTGCTGAGCAAGTGGATTTTTTGGAAGAGGCAAAAGGCAAAAGGATCAAAACAAACGATCTTGAACTGCAAACCTACCAATGGAAAGGCAGTAAAGATACCGTACTTCTTATTCATGGATGGGAAAGCAATGTCTTTCGTTGGAGAAACCTGATTTCGTATTTAAAAAAAGAGGATTATAATATCATTGCATTTGATGCACCTGCCCAGGGATATTCCACAGGTAAAGTATTGAATGTACCCTTGTATACCGAATGTACCCAAGCCGTAATCGACCAATACAAACCAAAGTTCGTCATAGGCCATTCCATGGGGGGCATGACGACCTTATACCACGAAGAGAAATACCCAAATACAATCACAGAAAAGCTAATTACCATTGGGGCCCCTTCCGATTTGGAAGACATAATGAACCATTATCAAAGACTTCTGCGGTTCAATGATAAGGTATTTGAAGGTTTGGATGAGTACCTTCAGGATAATTACGGATTTGGAATCCGTGACTTTTCCACTTCAAAATTTAAAGGCCATTTATCAAAAAAGGGACTGGTTATCCATGATAAGGAAGACCCGATCGCACCTTTCATCGCTTCGGAAAAAGTGCATGCCCAATGGAAGAATAGTGATCTGTATGTAACCCAAGGTTTAGGACATAGTATGCATCAGGATAAGGTGAACCTAAGGATCATGGATTTTTTAAAGTCCTAGAAAAAAGGTAGTTTTAATCTTAGGATGATCCTTAAAAGGAAATCCCATTAAAACCAAAGCTTTTCTTTATGCAACAAATAACACCTTTCCACATAGCCATCCCCGTCCATAATTTAGCCGAATGCCGCAAATTTTATGGCGAGGTCCTTAATTGCGAGGAAGGGCGCAGTAGTGACCATTGGGTCGATTTCAATCTTTTTGGCCACCAATTGGTCATTCACTATAAACCTAAATCCGACGCGGTATTACACACGAATGCCGTAGACGGGAAAAATGTACCCGTACCCCATTATGGTGTGGTTTTACCGTGGGATACTTTTGAAACCTTTGCCCAGGAATTAAAATCCAAAGGGGTGGAATTTGTTATTGAGCCCTATATACGGTTTAAGGGACTTCCCGGGGAACAGGCCACCATGTTCTTTTTAGATCCAGCCGGAAATGCATTGGAATTCAAGGCCTTTAAGGATATGGGACAATTATTTGCCAAATAACCGGGTCTTACCAATTACAATTGAGTCGCTTACCCCTTATTTATCCTAGGATAAAATACCCAAAGAAATCATTGTTTCTTATTTTTGGATTTCTCCCTAAACCAAATAAATACTCCATATAAAAGGCCAAAGACCAGACCTTCCAAAACTTCCCTAAAGATTATTTCGTTGGAATATTCCTTTTCCAGAATCAATGAAATAACCACATAAAGCAAGATTGCCGCAAATACTTGTGCCAATAATCTTTTCTTGTTCATAGTGCTGAATTAATATTGATGGAATGCTTGTGACACAAACTCCAATACCGCAGGTAAGGATTCCCGCCAATACGTCCAATTATGCTGACCTTCCCTTACCCGATACTCATGTGGCACCCCCTTCTTTCGCATCGCGATATGCATTAAACTGTTTCCTTCGTAGAGGAAGTCATCATCACCACAATCGATATACCATCGAATTGACTTCATATCCTCTACAGAAACACGTTCTATTAGGTTCAAGGCATTATGTTTGTTGTAATAATCCACTACTTCCTCTTCGGTATATTCTTTTGAGATGGCGGCATACCGCATTTTTTGATCTTCCAAGGTCAAAGGACCAACATAAGCACTCAATGGGCAAGCCGAGGAAAACAGTTCTGGATGATGTAGGGCATACATAAAAGAACCACCGCCGCCCATTGAAAGTCCGGCCACGGCACGATATTTTTTCTCCCCCTTTATCCTAAATTTCCCTTCAACGTAAGGCATGAGTTCCTCAAAAAAGAAATCCTCATAACGCCAATCCGCACCTTGGTTAAAATACCCCCTTTTACCGGTATTGGCATCGGGCATAACAATAATCATAGGGGTGGCCGTACCGTCTTTTATGGCCTTATCGGCAATACGCAATACCTCCCCGAACTGCACCCAGCCCGTTTGATCGTCACCAGCTCCATGCAATAAGTACAACACCGGATAACTGCGTTCCGAGGTTTGATAGTCTGGAGGTAAATAAACGGCATATTTACGTTCACTTTTTAAGATTTTACTGTTCATGGTAAGGTTGTCGTATACCTTCCCCGA
The DNA here is from genome assembly GCF_003148665.1 of Maribacter polysiphoniae. GTDB lineage: Bacteria > Bacteroidota > Bacteroidia > Flavobacteriales > Flavobacteriaceae > Maribacter_A > Maribacter_A polysiphoniae. Next base: position 570,066 of record NZ_QGGQ01000002.1, read on the forward strand.
TTGCGCGTTACTACAGAGGATACCCACCAAAATAAAAAAGGGTGCCATTAGCATTTTTTTGATTCCTAACATGGTATTGATGTTTAAAATAAGAGCATACAAGGTAAGGAAATGTCGTCAAATTGCAGGTCAAAAACACGACCAACAATTCGCAAAACAACCAATTGATCAAGCCATTCAACCGATAATCAAGCCGCGCCTTCTTATCCAAAAATAAGCGAATACCATATTGGGCACCCAACACAACCAGGCCACCAACCGATAGGCTACTACAAAATCATCAAAAATAATATGTAAAAGAGGCAACCAAATGCGAAGGGTAACAGCAGCAAAGGTCGCTGCATAACTATAGATCATAAGCCCTTTGTGCAGGTCCATATCCTTATTTCGAACGGCACGATATGCATTTAAGGTCGTAAGCAACCAAATAATTGCCAACCCCATAAAACCCAAGGTACTTATCCAGCCTCCCGTTGCATGGAGTGCAATGTAACCACCACATACCCCACTGACCAAAACGGAGATAACATAGAGCTTTCCAACACTCCTGTGCAACCTTATATAGGTTGTCCTAATCTTTTCACTAAACTGCATCCATCCGATAAGCAGTGCCACCCCTCCGAAAACTATATGCCCATAGAATCCGATATTCCAAAAAACATTGTTCAATAATCGATCACCTTTGGAAGGCAAAAGTCCAAACTCCCTACCTTCCACAAAATAGAGTATGGGATACAACCCAATACTCACGGCCAAAACCACGAAAACTCCCCATGCGACTATATTTGTTTTATTTTTCATCTTCTATTTATAACGCCAACTAGTCAAATCAGCACCTTTGGGAGCGCTTTCAGCGATGCGTTTCATTATTTTCGGGACATACATGGTGTTATACCGCATGCGACTTATGGCGTTGGGCTGTTCAGGGTCACCATTCCAGCAATGTTCGGCCTTGTCCCCATAGGCCACTTCACCCCCATAATAAGGTTCCGTAGTACTTTCCAAAAAATCCTCCATCAGATACACTGCATTATTGAGGTAATAATTATCCATGTCACCACAATAAATATGGATCTTCCCCTTGAGGTGCTCGCCCAATTTATCCCAATCCCGTTCCAAAATATGCCGCAGGTCATAATTCTCTTTCCAATATTCCGCTACCTTATGATCAATGGTCCCAGACATTTTATCCCACAGGCGAACCGGATAGCCGTCTTCCCCTTGGGGTGAATAGGTAGCTTCCCATATATCCCACTGTTGTCCCGATCTGGATTTATCCCCCAAGACCAATTCCAAGTGATTTCCTTGGCGCAAGGTTGATTGAATTTGTCCGAGGTAGTTGCGATGTGATGGCACTTCCAATTGTTTGTGCTCACTGTCGTAATAGTATGCGTTTTCATCCTCATAGATATTGGTTAGGCAATAGGCCCTAAAATCGATTGGGTCGGGACATGCCGCAAAACAACCATTATATTCGTCCGGATATTTGACCTGTACCGCCAAGGCTTCCCAACCTCCCGTAGAGCCTCCATATAAAAAACGGGACCAACCTTCCCCCATTCCACGGAATTGCCTTTCGATCTCCGGAATCAACTCATAGGTAATCGCATCACCATAAGGACCCTGACTTGCCGAATTAACGGCATAGGAATCATCATAATAGGGTGTCGGATGCTGTATCTCAACAATCAAAAAGCGTGGAAAATCCGGTTCGTTCCATCGTTTATAAAAATCATAGGATTCCTGGGCCTGTACTATATTATAACCTTCCATATCAAAGCGTGCTGAATATTCAGGCTTCATATTGGGATCGGGTGGTGTGGTACTGAATCCACCAAAATCGGAGGGGAAATGCCCATGGAAAACCATTAAGGGATATTTGGCCTCTGAATGTTCGTCAAAACCTTTGGGCAACAACACATGGGCGCCCAAATACACATCCCTGCCCCAAAATTCAGATAGTTTTTCCGATTTCACCTTGATATGCTTGACCCATTCGGTATCAGCGGGTTCCTCAATAGGCTGAATAACCTCATCCATGACTACACGTACATCCTGAATGCCTTTTTCCGTCACCGTAATCTTAAAAGGCTTGCTATACAGATTACCGGGAGACTTATTCCATTGTTGGCCTTCACCATTATCCATAGGTAATTTAACGGTATGCCCCGTCGAAAGATCAAAGGTTTCATACACATGCAACAGGGCCTGAACATTGTACTCCCCAGGGGGCACCTCAGCCAAACTCGGATAAGGATACCCAAAAACAGCATCGTCAAAAACCATGTTCTCCCCTGCTGACATTCCTTCCACGTTCATTCCAAAAATCAATTGGGTATCGAGTCCGTCATTGATTTGGAAACGGGGCTCTTTTTCATCGTTATTGGAAAGCATCAATAACAAACGACCATCCAATTTTTGGTCATTTAAGGCTTCATCAAAGGAAACGGCAATTTGATAGTTGTTCTTAGGATCGTTTTCACATCCCATTACGCAAAAGAGGAGAAGAAAGGATAAAGGAATCGGGTTTTTCATGTTTCAGGTTGATTTTCAACAAAAGGTACTGATTTACCGTCAATCAATCAAACCTACATACCGTAGACGGGTAACAATTCGCCAATTCTTACGTTATGCAATAACACAAACTTTGTAATTATACCTACTAAAATTACTCCTTATGAAAAAGATTTTACTTGTGGGACTCATCCTTTCAGGCATCATTGCAATGAACAGTTGCGACTATGATGACAGTAATGACCTTGATGTACTTACGCCAAATGATAGCATACAGGCACAACTTGGCCATTCCCCAAAAACCATAAAAAAAAGCGCTTCGGTCGGTACCCAAAGCGCTTTTCACAACTAAAACTAAACTAACTCAAACTAACGTCAATCCCAATCGCAGACTAGGACATAATCGAATATAATGACAGATTTCAATATCCGTTATTATCGGTTCCTAAACTTGGATTCCTTTGAAGTTCTGGACCTGGCAAAGGCAACAACATATGTTTTTGTTCAATTTGTTTGTCTTGACTGGTAACAAAACCTACTGCGTCTACAAAGGTTATTTCACCCGGTGTGTTGGCTACTGGAAATTTTCTTGTACGAACAATATCATTCCAATTCTGAAACTCGAAAACAAGTTCCCTATGTCTTTCTTTCCAAACTTCTTCCACAAATTCATTTACACCAAGACCTGAAAGTGACGTCTCAATGGTTGAAATATCGCTCTGCCAATAAGCCCTTGCCCTTACTTGAGCCAAATAATCAACGGCTTCCGCGGTAACACCTGAGGATTGGGCTATTGCCTCTGCCCCGATCAAAAGCACGTCGGCAAAGGTTAACATGGCTTGGTCCTTACCAGAATTGGCTGTTTCAAAAATAGCCTCATCATCATGCCACATATATGGAGTAGGTTCAAATGTTTTATCAGAACCTTCAAGTGCTGTATGGAAATATTGTTTTTCCTGTGCCCTTAGATCATTCACAGGGTCATATAGATCCATAAAGGTTGATGAAGGTTGATAAGCACCATTAACGATATCATACAAAACGTCTTGGGAAAGTCCGGTAGGATATGAATATCTAGGAAAGCCTGAAGTAGAAATGGCAGGATCATATTCCTTGATATAAATATGCTCTTGGGCAGATGCATCACTTCTACGAATCTTATTGTAGGCCGAATTTTCCAAATCCACTTCACCATCAATCATATCATGTTGTACCAAACTAAAACTACCATAGTCACCGTTTACAATTTTTTGGGCCAAACTTGCGGCATCACCATATCTGTCCACATTCAACGGATTACCACTCATGGTAAGGTAAACTTCTGCCAATAATGTCGCTACCGTACCTGAAGAAATCCTTTTTCCATTGTCTACCATACCAACATTGGGCAATTCCCCATTATACAGGGCATCGCTTAAATCCGCTTCAATCTGCGCATATACCTCAGCGACGGAACTCCTTTCCAGGTATAGATCCTCTAAAGAATCATAGGGCTCTGTAGTTAATGGAACGGGACCAAACAAACGCACCAAATAATAGTAGGCATAGGCCCTAAAAAACTTTGCCTCTGCCATTAACTGGTTCCTTTCGGAATCAGTCAACCCCGGTGTCTCCGGAATATATTTGATAGCATTGTTTGCTCGGGAAATCCCTCGATATAAATCGCCCCATCGGTCTTGTAAATACCCTCCAATATTATCCCCATTAAGGGTCAATTGTTGTGTATTGCTGACATGAAGCTCTTGCCCTGCATACTCATTGGAAAAGAATCCGGACATATAAGCGCCCAACATCGTAGGTACCCCACTATAAACCCCTCCATCGGTCATACTTGGAGCACCTGTCCTATACAGGGAATTTACGGCACTACGTGCCTGGTCGGCCTCCTTGAAGAATTGACTGGAACTCAGCTCAGATCGTGGCTCCTCATCTAAAAAGTCCGAACAGGAACTGCCCAAAAAAGCGACAGTTATTACAACTAAAATGCTAATTTTTATTTTCATGATCATTTTCTTTAAGTTAGTTTAAAATGTAAAGCTGCAACCTAGGGTGAACGTAGTTGGTTTAGGGTACTGGAAGAAGAAAATATTCTGTCCCCATTGATTACCTTCCCATGAAGTGGCTTGTGGATCATAACCCTGAAAATCCTTGGAATCGATAACAAAAGCGTTTTCAAGACTTGCGTAAACCCGGAGCTTATTGAGCCCTAAATCATCCAAAACATTTTGGTTGAATGTATATCCCAAGGTAAAGAGGTTACCTCGAATATAGGAACCGTCAACTACCCAATGACTATCGATTTGACTATTTTGACCTGCATATGACTGATTTCTGATTTCCTGTACCATGGTATTCTGGTTTTGCTCTGTCCATCCATCATACAATATCGTGGCAAGGCCATTGGCAATTCCTGAACGGTCTTCCGTTGAGTGATAGAATTGTTGAAGAATATCGACACCACCGACAAACTGTATGTCTGCGGTAAAATCAAAATTCTTGTAACGGAAGGTATTGATCCAACTTCCCGTAAAATCTGGAAGCCCATTACCAAGGATTTTCTTTTCGGCAGATCGTTTTGCCTCACCTGGCACAGCGCCGACCAAAGCAGCCTCTGCCGCTTCATCAGTACCCCAAGTCCCTAGACGTTCATAACCCCAATACGAACTCAACGATTCACCAACCCTTAAAATAGTTTGGCTTCCTGAAACCCAAAACGGACCTGGCTCTATATCCTCATCATTTTCACCCAAACTTTCAATCTTGTTCTTGTTGAAGTTTATATTGAATGAGGTCTCCCAGTTAAAGTCAGGTTTTCTAAAGATATTGGCAGTAACCATGGCCTCTATACCTTTATTGGACACAGCCCCAATATTATCCCTTACTGCGGCAAATCCTGTACTATAAGGAACAGGTCTGTCCAATAAAAGATCTGTTGTTTTCTTATAGTAATAGTCAAATTCGAACCGAAGTCCTTGATTAAAAGCGGCTAAATCCAAACCTATATCGAACTGGCTTGTTTTTTCCCATTCGAGATTAGGATTGGCCAATCGGTTTACTTGACTTGAACTCACCCGAGTACCATTCAACAATATGGTACCTGAAGAAACTGTGGCCAGTGAACTATATGCAGGTATTTCAGTATTCCCTGTGACACCATAACTTGCCCTTAGTTTTAAATTATCAAGGTCTTCAACATCGGAAAGGAATGATTCTTCTGAAAGAATCCAACCACCACCCACAGATGGGAAAAAACCATATTTATTGTTTTCACCAAACCTTGATGAACCATCCAACCTACCTGTGAGGGTTACCATATATTTATTCTTAAAGGTATAACCTGCCCTTAAAAAGTAGGAATTCAAAGACCATTTGCTATATCCCGAAGATGGGGAGTCTGGATCACTACCTGCACCTATATTATTGTATTTAAAGAAATCATCGCTAAAACCACGGGAAAAAATATTGGAATCCTCACTCACTTGTTCTTGCCAGCTTAACCCCAACATGGCATTTATCCTATGATCATCCATTTCCTTCGTATAGGTCAAATAATTCTCTTGTTGCCAATACGTTGATTTCTGATTGTATATTCTGGCATAACCATTGGGTGCGGATATATTTATCAAATCCCTTGGAGAATATTCCTTTTTCTCCCTGATGTGTTTATCAAAACCAAATTGTGTCCTGAATTTTAAATCAGGTAAAATGGTGAATTCGGCATAAACATTACCAAATAACTGGTTTCGATGCCAAAATCTTTCTTGGGTTTCCAATACATGGACCGGGTTTGCCATCGCCTCAAGGTTATAGGCGTCGTCTATCATAAAACTATTACTATAGGTCCCATCAGGAAATTTGACAGGAAAGATGGGTGGCATCTCAATCATAGTACGTCTTGGCACCTGACCTCCACCGCCTTCTTCAAATTCGGTGTCCTTTACATCATTCACTAAAAGGTTTATTCCCAACGACAACCAATCTTTGGGAGTTACATCATAGGCGATTTTTCCGCTAATTCTTTCCAAATCATTGTTCAACATGATTCCCTGTACATTTGAATAATTCAAGAAAGCGCCCACAGAGGATTTTTCCGAACCACTTCGAATGGATAATTGATGGTTATTTGAAATTGCAGTTCTCGTGGCCTCTTCCTGCCAATCGGTATCATAAAGGGGATTACCCTGGGCATCGAACAAATCTGGATCATTGGTGGTAAAAACCGGTGTAGTCCCAGGCCTATACTTAGGCGTGTTTTCCATTCCGATTCTCACAACATCCAACCATTCCTCCGCATTTAGAATATCCATTTTGTTACGCATCTTCCCTACACTAACAAAACCATCGTAACCGATAATGGTACGGCCCGACTCTCCACCTCTCTTCGTAGTGATTAGTACAACACCATTTGCTCCACGAGCCCCGTATATTGCAGCAGAAGATGCATCTTTCAACACTTCCATACGCTCAATATCATTCGGGTTCAAGAATTGTATTTCATCCATTACAACACCATCAACCACATATAAGGGATCTGAAGATGAATTAATGGTACCTACCCCCCTAATAACAATCCTTGGTGCCCCTGTTGGGGAACCCGAATTCAAAAATACATTTACCCCGGCAACTTTACCTTGTAGTCCTTGTAGTGAATTGGTTACCGGAGCTTTTAAAAGTTTTTCACTTCCTATAACCCCCACAGACCCTGTCAAATCAGATTTTCTTTGGGTACCATAACCTACGACTACCACTTCGTCCAAAGATGAAGTTTCCGTCTTCATTGTTATATTCAAGGTATCCTGATTGCCTAATACGATTTCCTGAGTAGCAAAACCAATGAAGGAAACCACTAATATATCCCCAGGTTCGGCATTAATACTATAATGACCATCAAAATCAGTGGCTACCCCAACATTTGTTCCCTTAATCACAATACTTGCTCCTGGAATCGGTAAGCCTTCCTCATCGATAACAGAACCCGTTAACGTTTGTTGCTGTGGTGTAACGATTTCGGCACCCAAGGAGCTCTTTGGCCTTTTGGATTCAGAAACCGTTTTCAAAAGTATTTGTCGATCATTATAGATTTTATAAATGACAGCTGTATTCTCGAACAGCTTGTCGAGAACATTAACTACGCGCTCTTGATTGACATTTATGGTTACCTTCCTGTCTAAATCCAAATCCCGGTCTTTGTATAAAAACCTAAACTCGGTCTTTGATTCTATCACATCCAGTACCTCATTAACCTTTACATTCGATAAGTTCAAAGAAATCTTGGTAATCTCGACATAATTATTGGCCCGAATCCCAAAAAGTGAGCCTAGTAAAAATAATGTAGTGAGTATTACTTTTAAACTGATTTTAATAGGATATAACGATGATATCCTGGAAGAATACTTTTTTTCCATAATTTTAAAGCGTTAATTAAGATTTAACATTAGTTCGTTGAGTCATTTTAGCTTTATTCGGGGAATGGTCGCACATTTCCCGATTCTTTTCTAAAATGATGGAAATCCAAAAAGGTTTTTATTTCATTAGCATCATATTTATTCGTTAGTTTATATTTATCCGTTGATTTTCAATTGTATAGTCAAAAGGATATTGTAGTTTGATATAATCCAATACCTGTTCAATGCTTTCAATCTCAACATGAAAGTTGGCACTGAAAATTTCATTATTCAATTCTTGGTTTGTACATGTTATAGATACGTTATAGGCACGCTCTAGCTTTTTGATCATATCACCGAAAGCCATACCACGAAAAATCAATCCTCCTTTAGTCCATGCCGTACATCTTTCAACATCGGCCTCAGTTATCAATATCTTTTTATCCTCTTTATCCCAAGTGGCCAAATGGCCTGGCGTCAACAACGTCTCCTGTGGGCTTTCGGCATCATACAAGGCTACCGAACCCTCTACCAACACTGTCTTTATTTCAGGTTCCCCTGCATATGATGCTACGTTAAATCGGGTTCCCAATACCTTTACCTCCAAATCACCCATCTGGACCCTAAAGGGATGCAATGAGTCCTTGGCTACAACGAAAAAGGCCTCACCCTCTAAAAAAACATGCCTTTCATTTCCCTTGATAAACTTGATCGGATATCTCATCGAAGTACCAGCATTCAATTGTACATGGGTTCCATCGGATAGTAAGAGTTTGATTGTTTTCCCATAGGGCACCTTTATTTCATTGTAAACCAATTCCTCGGGCAAAGCTGCTCTCATATAGTTTAAGGTTCCTTTCTCTTGCTCTCCTACTATTTGCCCTTTAGCATTCAATAATTCTTCTTCTTTTTCGGTATTTATGATCTTTACGGTACCATCATCCATAATCAGGGTTATTACATTACCATCCACGGGAAGTTCCTTGGTTTGGTCTTTCATATAAGAGGTATACAAAAAGCCAAGCCCCAATAGAAAGATAAAAATCGCAGCAATTTTAGCTATGAATATTGGCAAGTGGATCCTTCGGGTTGGCCTGGAACGTTCACGAAGTTCTGCCCAAGCCCTTTCCTTTGAATTTTCAAATTCATTCCTGAGATCTTCTCTTTGCTCCAATGCCTCTGAATCGGTCAGGCGATTATAAATATAATCACGATTCTTTTGATCAAAATGACCTCCCCAATCATCCTCCTCTATCCTCTTTTCTTTCAGAATCGCATCAGCAATCCTTTTGGACAATCGCATTATTTTTTTAAAATCGGCCATAAACAAATTCAATCAATTACTACTTCTACTACCCAAAACGACAAAAAGTGTTATAGGGGTTAAAGAAATAGAGGAATAATTAAATTCGTTGTGGGATTTTCATGGACACCCCCTGAGAATGGGATAGGTACCCCGGAAGCCATAGGAAGAAGGGTAACTGATGCCGAACATTCCTGAAATCGATTAAAGAAAGGGTAATATAAAAATGAAATGCTCCTTTAACAAGGGACGCAATTTTTTATAGGCCAATCTCTTTTGAGTCTTAACCGTGTTCAATGAAATTGAGAGCTCTTCCGCTATAGCCTTATTGGACAATTCACCCAAACTGAGTTCAATGACTTTTTTACATTTGGGCGGAAGTGTTTTTACTGCACTTCGGACAATCTCACTAACTTCAGAAACAACCATTTCCCTTAGGAAAAAATCGTTAGTCCCTAGAGCTTCCAAATTTCCATTTACCAATTTACAATTGGTTTTATGATATTTGGATTTCAGATAATCCAACGATTTGTTTTTTACCGAAGTATATAAGTAAGATTTTAAGACAACCTCCGGTTTCAGAAATATCTTCTTTTTCCAAATTACCATAAACACATCCTGTACTATATCCTTGGAAAGCTGTCCATCCCTGACATAGGAATAGGCAAACAAGCAGAGGGGGGTGAAGAGTTCATTAAAGCACTCTTCATATTCATTTCTATCCGATGAGAGATTTTTATACAGCAATCTACAAATAGGTTCAAATTATTAATATAGGACTTAGTGAATCCGCATTTTATGAATTTAATAATTTTTAAGACTAAAAAAAAGAATACCTTAACAAATATACATGTAAATATAATAATTTCTTTGTAATCTTTTCCCTGTTAAAAACTATTATCGCAATAAAAACAGGGAAATACCCTTTGATTATTTCGGCATAGTATATAAAAAAGAAAACCCTAGCCATAATGGCTAGGGTTCAAAAATTCAGTTTCGATAACTTACCAGATTTTAACCCGCTCCTCAGGTGCTAGATATAATGAATCGCTTTCCGTTACATTGAAGGTGGTGTAAAATTCAGGTACATTCCTGACAACCCCGTTAACCCTATAATCCGCAGGGGAATGAGGATCTGTATTCACTTGTACCCTCAACGCTTCATCCCTGGATTTACTCCTCCACGATTGGGCGTACCCGATAAAAACGCGTTGGTCTCCTGTAAAGCCATCCATTACAGGCGACTCTTCACCGTTCAATGCCATTTTATAGGCTTTCAATGCAATGCTTAAACCACCAAGATCACCAATGTTCTCCCCTAGGGTAAATTCCCCATTGACATTCAAATCAGGCAAAACCTCAAAGCTGTTGTACTGCTCTACCAATGCACTGGTACGTTTCTTAAATTCCTCCCGATCGCTTTCGGTCCACCAATTACGCATGGCTCCGTCCCCATCAAATGTACTTCCAGCATCATCAAAACCATGTCCGATCTCATGTCCGATAACCGCTCCGATAGACCCGTAATTAACGGCATCCTCCGCATTCATATCAAAGAACGGTGGTTGCAGGATCGCTGCCGGAAAAACAATCTCATTCATTGTGGGATTGTAATAGGCGTTTACCGTTTGTGGTGTCATACCCCATTCGGACTTATCAATAGGTTGCCCTAATTTTGCCAATTCCCTTTCGTATTCCAGAAGTGTAGAACGTCTTAGGTTTCCGTAAAGATCATCTGCCTTAATTTCCAAATCGTAAGTTTTCCATGTATCGGGATACCCGATTTTAGGGGTAAACTTACTCAACTTATCCAAAGCCTCTTTTTTTGTTTCCTCGCTCATCCAGTCCAAATCCTTGATACTGACCTCATACGCCTTCAACAAATTATCGACCAATGTTTCCATACGGGCCTTGGCTTCCGGTGGAAAATGTTTTTTCACATAGACCTTACCGACTACTTCACCTAAAGTTGCATTGACGGTAGAAACACCCCTTCTCCAAAGCGGACGTTGTTCTTTTGTTCCCCTAAGTTCTTTACTGAAAAACTCCCAATTTTGTTTATCCAGGGCCTCGGTCAATCGCGTAGAACTAGCATCCAAAACACTCCACTTCAAATAGGTTTTCCAAGTATCCAAATCTGTATTCTGGATAATTCCGTCCAGTGCCTTGGTATAGTCCAACATCAAAACCCCTAATTTATCCTGATTCCCAAGTCCAGCTTCCTCTAGGTAATTAGACCAATTAAAATTGGGCATGATATTCGACAGGGTATCAACTGGGAACATGTTATAAAGTGAGACTAAATCCCGGGTCTTCTCCTTTTCCATGTGCTCGGAAGCAATTTTAGTTTCCAAGGCCATCACTTTTTTTGCGGCTGCCTCACCGTTTGGTAAATTGGCCAATCCGAACATCTTTTCAATATGCGCAACATATTTGGCCTTTAGTTCTTTGGATCGTTCATCGTCCTTTAAATAATAATCCCGATCAGGCAAACCCAAACCGGATTGCCATGTATAAACCGTATATATGGTGGGATCTTTAAAGTCTTGGTACACAAGAAGGGCCATAGGTACGTTAATTCCGTACTTATTGGCATAGGCAAAATAGGTGGCCAAATCATCGTAATCTTTAATACCCTCTATTCTGGAAAACTCATCGGCGAGGGGGGTAACCCCTAATTTATTTCGGGTCTCCACATCCATGTATGACTGGTACAGTCCACCAACTTTCTGCTCATCAGAGCCCTGTTCGAAATCACCTGATGCCGATTCCTCGATAATTTTCTTGACATTATCCTCAGACTCTTCGTGAAGGATATAACCGATTCCATAGGATGCCTTATCCGCTGGAATTTCGGTATTCTTAACCCAAGTGCCATTTACATAGGCGGTAAAATTATCACCGGGATTTACCGAGGTATCCATAAACTCTTTATAAACACCGGAGACAAGTTCTTTCTTATCCGTCATTTTTTCTGCTTCACCTTTACATCCTACAGCAAAAATTATGGCCAAGGCAGATGAAAATTTAAGCAAACCCATTTTTCTCATATTGTTCTTATTTGATTTAGTTTTACAATAAGTGGTTTAAAGTAATAATTTGTTACAGATATAACTACAAAAAAAAAGCAAAAAAAAAGCCTCAAATAAATGAGGCCCAGTTTTTTACTTTCTACTTCTATGCCTTTCACGGGCCAATAAGGTGTTTTTCATCAGCATGGCTATGGTCATGGGACCCACCCCACCAGGTACCGGTGTTATGTAGGAAGCCTTTTTACTCACATGCTCAAAATCGACATCCCCTGTAATGTAATACCCCTTTTCCTTGGTGTCATCGGGTACACGTGTAATCCCCACATCGATAATGACCACATCATCCTTTACCATTTCGGCCTTAAGGAATTTGGGCACTCCCAAGGCCGAGATAATAATATCAGCCTGGGAAGTAATCTGGGTTATATTCTTAGTCCTACTATGGGTAAGGGTTACCGTGGAGTTCCCTGGAAACCCTTTACGTCCCATTAAAATACTCATGGGACGCCCAACGATATGGCTTCTACCGATTACCACGGTATGCTTTCCTTGGGTCTCAACGCCATAACGTTCGAGCAATTCCAAAATACCGAATGGTGTGGCCGGAATAAAGGTGCTCATATCCAATGCCATTTTACCAAAGTTGGTAGGATGGAAACCATCTACGTCCTTATCCGGGTCGATGGCCATGATCACCTTTTGGGTATCAATTTGGTCGGGTAATGGTAATTGTACTATAAAACCATCGATATCCGAGTTCTCATTCAGCTCCTTTATCTTTTTCAACAACTCGACTTCCGAGGTCGTACTTGGCATTTGAACCAAGGTTGACTCAAAACCGACCCGTTTGCACGACCGTACTTTACTACCTACATAGGTTAGGCTTGCCCCATCATTACCAACGATTATAGCTGCCAAATGTGGAACTTTCTCCCCATTCTCCTTCATTTTGGCGACCTCGGCCGCAATTTCATCCTTGATTTGATTTGAAATCTTCTTTCCGTCTAGAATTTCCATAGTATTTAAGTTGGCAGAGGCAGTTTGCTGTATTTATACTGCAAACTTGCCAGTATTGTTAATCATATACCCTATTAGTTTGCCAATTTCATGGCTTTCTTTTTTTTAAAACTCACTCTTTATAAACTTTCACCGCTCACTGTTCACTCTTCATTCTTCACTGTTAAGGCTTCATCCCTTTCATACCGCCCATCATCTGCATCATTTTTTTGCCGCCACCACCTTGCATCATTTTCATCATTTTGCTCATCTGATCGAACTGCTTTAAAAGTTGGTTGACTTCCTGAATGGTTCTACCACTCCCCTTGGCGATACGTTTCTTTCTACTCGCATTCAATTTTGAAGGGGTAGAACGTTCGTCCGGGGTCATCGAATGGATGATAGCTTCAATATGTTTAAAGGCATCATCATCGATATCCAATCCCTTCAAGGCCTTTCCCGCTCCGGGAATCATACCCATAAGGTCTTTGATGTTCCCCATTTTTTTGATCTGTTGGATCTGGTTGAGGAAGTCATCAAAACCGAATTTATTCTTGGCGATTTTCTTCTGTATTTTCCGGGCTTCCTCTTCATCAAACTGTTCCTGCGCCCTTTCCACTAGGGAAATCACATCCCCCATGCCCAAAATACGATCGGCCATTCTCGAAGGATGGAATACATCGATTGCCTCCATCTTCTCTCCGGTACCAATAAACTTAATGGGTTTATCAACCACCGATTTAATGGATATCGCCGCACCACCTCGGGTATCACCATCCAATTTGGTAAGGATCACCCCATCGAAATTCAAGACATCATTAAATGCCTTTGCGGTATTCACGGCATCCTGACCTGTCATGGCATCCACCACGAACAACGTTTCTTGCGGTTTTATGGCATCACGGATGTTCGATATCTCGGTCATCATCTTCTCATCAACAGCCAAACGACCTGCGGTATCAATAATAACCACGTTATGACCATTTGCTTTCGCATGGGCTACACCTGCTTGGGCAATGGCCACAGGATCGTTATTTTCACGATCCGAATATACCTCGATTCCAATTTGGTCACCCACCACATGCAACTGATCAATCGCTGCGGGACGATATACATCACAGGCCACCAACAATGGTTTTTTGCCTTTTTTGGTATTAAGGTAATTTGCCAACTTACCGGAGAAGGTAGTTTTACCCGAACCTTGAAGTCCTGACATTAAAATTATCGATGGTGTCCCCGAAAGATTAATACCTTCCGTTTCACCTCCCATTAGCTGGGTAAGCTCATCCTTTACGATCTTGACCATTAACTGGCCCGGCTGTAAGGTGGTCAACACATCTTGCCCCAAGGCTTTCTCCTTTACCCTATTGGTGAATTCCTTGGCTATCTTAAAGTTGACATCCGCATCCAATAAAGCCCGACGGACTTCCTTGGTGGTCTCTGCCACGTTTATTTCTGTAATCTGCCCATGTCCCTTAAGAACGTGGAGGGCCTTATCTAACTTTTCGCTTAAATTATCAAACATATGCTTTCCTTATTAGCGGAGGATTGCAAAGTAAAGAAATATAGCGCCCCTAGGCAAGGGAGTGTTAATAACAATAGTCGATTGTTCAGTAATTTATAAAACGTTGGCCATCCCACCCCGTGAATATTAAACATAAAAAAGCACCCATTTAAAATGGATGCTTTTCACAAAATTGTGGGGCAAAAAATAGTATATTTTTTCAAAGGTCAATTAATCGGAACCACTATCCCCACAATAATAATCATGACCTTCGATTTCTGAAGCCGAACTTTGTTCGTGACACTTCTTGGATAGAAACCCCGATGCACAAAGACATCGGGGTTTTTTTAAAATTATTTTTTCTCGAAAACCAAATGATCATAGTCCCCATCATCATTCCCATGCTTTAGCTCCAATCTGTTTTCCTCCACCTCAACGATGAGATAATCATTCCCTAGGGGATAGAAATTACTTTCAGAGCCAAAACGAACGATCATTTCCAATTTACCATCACTGTTTCGGTACACATACCAGTTACCTACACTGATCGCAACCAAATCTTGATCAAGGACCGATATAGTTCCATCCACATTGAATTCATAGGTAAATCCATCAAAAGCTTCAGTAAGTGGATCTTCATTTTGGGAGTACAATGCGATTTCCCACTGAGAATCATTGAACAATCCCCTGATCCAAGTTACATCTTCATCATTATCATCGTTATCACAGTTTCTTTCGAGAATCAGTTCATAATCGGTTTCCGCTATCTCAAACTTCAACCTGTCATTTCCTAGATGGGATAACGGCCATTCAAAACTTACAGCTTCTTCATCACCCATGGTCACGGCCATTACCAAACGACCTTGTGCATTGGTAGTGATTTCCCATGTTCCTTCAGAAACAACATCGTTATTACTAAGCGTCACAACCCCTTCAGCCTCAAAATTGAATTCAAACCCCAACAGTCGCTTGATTTCCTGTCCATCATTATAAACCTTCTTAATGATCCAGCTACACTCCCTTAGTGCTCCACCCAGTGTATTCGGGTCTTCGTTTATTATATCGCATCCACTTTTCAGGACTATCCTATTTCCATCACTTACATGTAGCTTAACCATTCCTTCTCCCTGATCATATAAGAACCATTCCATATTAAAATCGACCAGCGTATCAAAATCCAATTTAAGAAGCAATCCAAATTCGGTTTCCCTAGTGCTCCAAGCACCTGTCATGTCGTTCCCTTCCCTGTCCTTAACCGTTACAGAACCATCGTCTTTAAAGTCCATTACATAGTCAAAGTATTGTTCGGTTTGCGATTGATCGTTCCGCTTTACCTCTTTGACCAATAAAGGACATTCGATTAAATAATCCTCTAAACCTTCTTGGGTAAAATCATCATCATTATGGTCATTGTCATCATCCTCATCACATAATTCCTTGGCATTTTCAATGGCATTGGCCAACTCTGCATTGGAGTTCACCTTAATATCCGTCCCATCATAGAGTTTTAGGGTAATGGGAAAATCAATCCCTATCAAATTATCCTTATCCAATCCTGCGAAAAAACGACGAAGCTCCCTATCATCCTCTACAGAGATATTCCCTGTTGCCTCATTGCTAAGATCAAAAGTGTAAAGGGTTATCGGGTAAACAAAATCAATACATTCAATATCATCATCCTCACCACCTTCCTTACACTGCTGTGCCATTTCCCGTAGGTCATCGATACCGTTTATGGTGATTTCGGCATAGTCTGCCATGGTAATGGTCACTGGGAAAATGATATCAAGTACATCCTCATCATCATCCAAGGCATCAAAGACCTCTTCAATAACCTCAAGATCTTGTTTCCCGTTAACAACCAACTCAACGCCATCTATTTTTACCGTATAGGGAAAATTGATATTGAAACAACTGGACTCATCCACTATATTATCAAAAGACCCATCATTGGAACAGGTATCCTCAATTAATTTGGCAGTTGAGGAACTTGCCGCAATCGATTCTGTTTGGGCACCTTCTTCAGGTAGGGGCTCGAATTCCTCCTGACACGAAGTAAGACTCAACGCCACTACCAGTAGGCCCAGGTATAATGCGTAACTAAAAAACTTTTTCATAACGATTTGGTATTTTTTGTTCGTACCTCTTTGAAACAACCCACTTAAAAAATACCCTACCCCATTTATTCATTTTTTTCAAATATCTTTGATACAAACCCATGTTTTGAAAAAAGAAATCAAGGATAACGTATGTGAGGAGGAGGTTTACAGTAACCTCTTCAGGGCTAATTCCAAAACGGTTTTTAATTACATATATTATAAATTCGGTAACGAGGAAAAAGCCTATGACGCTGTACAGGAGGCTTTTGCACGACTCTGGGAGAACTGTTCCAAGGTTTCCCCCACTAAGGCAAGAGCCTATGTGTATACGATTGCGAACAACCTTTACCTCAATGTCCTAAAGGCAGAAAAGGTACGTTTAAAGTATGCAGATCGGGTGAATACGACAGATCATGAGACCCCTGAATATGTCATGGAGGAAAATGAGTTCAGGAAAAAGTTGGACGCCGCATTGAATGGTTTGCCTGAAAATCAACGAACCACCTTTTTATTGAATAGGATTGACGGAAAAAAGTATGCGGAAATAGCCGAAATGGAGGGGGTCAGTTTAAAGGCCATCGAAAAACGGATGCATTTGGCATTAAAATCCTTAAGGGAACAAATCGATGGGATTTAAGGGGATTAGGTGTTAACGCTAAATGGCAAAAATTGAAATACACCCTTAAGAAATAGGTGATGTGGGAATTTCGATTACCAATCGACGGTTTATGGTCCCCACACAAAGTAGGGTTTTTATACCCTTGATTGTTATACTAAAGTAAAGGAAGAAATCATGCAAGAGAATTACTTGGCGAAATGGCTCAATAACGAACTGACAGAGGAGGAGCTCGCAGCATTCAAAGAATCTGACGAGTACACCTCCTACCAGCGTATTATTAAGGCTTCGGACTCTTTGAATGGTCCGGATTTCGATATGGAGAACGCCCTAGAGGCTGTTAAGAACAAGAGAACCTTGCATGAATCCAAAGTGGTTCAATTGAAACCGTTCAGAAGGTTCTTGCAGGTTGCCGCCGCGGTAATGATCATCATGATCGGCTCTTATTTCTATTTAAACACCCTGGACGAAAGTTTCTCTACCCAATATGCCCAAAATGAGGAGGTCATACTACCCGATTCCTCCAAAATCATTTTGAATGCCGATTCCGAAATTTCATTCAACCCAAAAAAATGGGACAAAAAACGAAATGTAACCTTAAAGGGGGAAGCATTTTTCAAAGTGGCCAAGGGCAAACGATTCACGGTTGCCACGGACCACGGGACAGTAGCCGTTTTGGGCACCCAATTCAATGTTGAAAACCGCAAAGGTTTTTTCGAGGTAACCTGTTTCGAAGGATTGGTGGGTGTAACTTATAATGGTAAGGAAACCAAATTACCGGCTGGGACCTCTTTTATGGTTGTCGATGGCAACATAGTTGCTTCGGAAACCCCCAAATCATCAACCCCTTCCTGGCTGAACAAGGAGAGCACTTTTAAAAGTATTCCCCTAAAATATGTCTTGGCCGAATTTCAAAGACAGCACGATATACAGGTGGAAACCCAGAATATTGATTTGGGCAAACTATTCACCGGCACTTTTAGCAACACAAATACAGATTTGGCGTTACAAAGTATAAGTGTACCTTCCCAACTACAGTTTAAATTAGATGGGAAAAAAGTGTTATTCTATGCTGAAAGCGCACCATAAACCACTTTTTACATTTTTCACATGTCTGCTATTGTTTTTTTCCTTCCCGAAGATAATGGCCCAGGACAAGATTGCCGATACCACAAACCTTACCGTCTTATTACAAGATCTCGAAAAAAAATTCGATATTAAATTCTCTTATATCGATGGGGATATCCAGAATTTATCGGTAGCAATCAATTCTTCCAAAGACCTCCAAAGCATTCTTGACAATATTCAGGAACAGACCCACTTAAAAATCCAAAAACTCAATGAACGGTATTATGCCCTTTCAAGAAGTACTACGGTCGATGTTTGCGCAACGGTCATGGACAATTACAAAGAGAATACCGTCACGGGCACCTCTGTTGAGGTCCTAGGTACTGACATTGCCATCATCACCAATAGCCAAGGGCAATTTTTCTTGGAAAACATACCCCGGAATTCCATTTTACAGATAAAACATATGGGTTTTAAACCCAAGTTTATCCCTGCCCGGGAATTAGCAAGGCACAATCCGTGCAAGACCCTATTGCTGGACCTAAACTACGAGGAGCTCGATGAGGTTATCGTATACCAATTTTTGACCACGGGCCTAAGCAAGGAAATCGATGCCAGCATTCGGTTGACCACAGCGGATTTTGGGATTCTTCCCGGACTGATAGAACCTGATGTATTACAGACCATACAAGCCCTACCGGGAATAAAAAGTATTGACGAAACCGTGTCGAACATCAATATCCGAGGGGGCACGAATGACCAAAACCTCATTCTTTGGGATGGAATAAAAATGTACCAGTCGGGCCACTTTTTCGGACTTATTTCCGCATTCAACCCATACCTTACCGACAAGGTTACGGTAATTAAAAATGGCACTAGTGCCCAATATGGAGATGGCGTAAGTGGGGTCTTGGATATAGAGACCAAAAATGACATTACCGATGATTTTTATGGAGGGGCCGGTTTTAATCTGATCAATGGCGATGTGTATGGTGAAATCCCCTTATCCCCAAACACCGCATTCCAGTTTTCGGCCAGGCGATCATTGACCGACTTTTTTGATACGCCGACCTACACGAGTTTTTTTGACCGGGCCTTCCAAGACAGTCAAATTAAAAGTGGATCAGGCCAAAATGACGAAATCAAAAGAAACGAGGATTTTTACTTCTACGATTTCACCGCCAAACTTTTATACGACCTGAACCCCCATCATAAAATCAGGGTAAGCTTTATAAACATCAACAACCACCTGTATTATAACGAACAGAACCTAACCACGTCAAGTGAGACCCAAAGCCGTTTAAACCAAACCAATATTTCTTTTGGAGGGAGCTTGGAAAGTGAATGGAACGATGTTTTCTCCACAAAAATAAATGCCTATTACACACGTTACAATTTGGATTCGGAGAATACAACGGTAAATTCACCCCAATTACTATCCCAAGAAAACGAAGTAATCGAGACCGCCTTGAAACTCAAAACCACCTACAAACTAAGGGATGCCCTAAATTGGCTTAATGGCTACCAAATAACGGAAACGGGTGTATTGAACTTTTCCGATGTGACCCAACCGCCATACAGCAACAAAATCAAAGGTGTTATGAGAACGCATGCCCTTTTCTCAGAACTGGAGTACAAATCGCCCAATGGAAGGCTCTACGCACGCGGAGGACCCCGCTTTAGTTATATTGAAAACCTAAATACCTTCAGTGAGTTTCGAATTGAACCGAGACTGAATGTCAATTATGAGTTTATTGACCACCTGAAAATGGAACTGCAAGGCGAATTTAAAAACCAAACCACCCATCAGGTGGTTGATCTGGAACAGAATTTTTTGGGGATTGAAAAACGTCGTTGGTATATCGCGGATCCCGGCAACCCCTTATTACCCCTACCCATTACCAAAAGCAAACAAGGTTCTTTTGGTTTGAATTACGACCACCATAGCCTTTATATAGGGATTGAAGGATTTTACAAGCAAGTAGATGGTATTAGTGCCCGTACCCAAGGGTTTCAGAGTGAAGGGGAGTTCAATGGGGAAATCGGCAATTACACGGTCAAAGGTTTGGAATTCCTAATCAACAAAAAAACTAAGGATTATAGCGCATGGCTGAGTTACGGTTTTAACGTGAATGATTATACGTTCCAGGAGATAGTCCCAAAAACCTTCCCGAACAATTCGGATATTCGACACACCGTTACCTTTGCGGGCAACTACACCTACAACCGTTTCAAATTCGGGATTGGGTTAAATTACAGAACGGGGAAACCCTATACGAAACCAGACGCCAACAATCCGATCGACGCGACTTTTGTTCCCAGTAGGATCAACTTCGAAGAACCGAACAGTAGTCGTTTGGCCCAATACCTAAGGGCCGATGCCTCGGCTATTTATGATTTTAGCTTATCCCCTAGGATAAAAGCAACCGCTGGTGCCTCTGTCTTGAATTTCACCAACAGAAGAAACATTCTCAATCGGTATTATCGCATTAATGACAATGATGAAATTGAAACGGTGGAAAGTGTTTCTTTAGGACTAACCCCCAATATCAGTTTTAGGGTTAAGTTTTAAAAACACGCCCATGGCAATGATTTAAAAACCCAATGCTAATGGGGCATCCGGTAAAACCCGAAATTAAGCATCCGTTTAATGATACGATATAATTTTGGGAATTGGGCTTCGAATGCAGCGGGTGTTTCCACAAAATTCTCCACCGCTACCGCGAAAAATTCATGGACATTTGTTTTGCCATATGCCCTAAAATAATCAGATTGTCCCATTCTTCGATTGAATTCAGGATTTTTGAACAACCATTTGATTTTTTTCATTCCGATAAGAAAGACATAAGACCGAATGTATAGTTTGTTGGCAACATTAAAACTGATTGCATGGGAAAACTCATGTACGGCCAAATTCCTATTATCGTTTGGAATACGAAATCCTTCCAATAAGTGATCCGCGGAAAAAACAATCGTCTTTAATCCCGGATTATACTCCCCATAATGGTCTTGCTTTGTTATTCGGGAATAATATTGCGTGGGGTAAACGATGATTCTTTTTATGGATAGAATGAGAAAATCGGCCATGCCCAAAGTCAGCATCACAGCGGTAGCACTTAACAATAAGGTGATTTTTTCCCTTTCTTGGACATCCTCATGAAAATCCATTCTTTTGCGTTGCCTAAATCGTACGACCCTTTTTTTGAATCTTTCCTTTTTGGATACCGATAGGTGATTGAAAAAAGGCAAGTGCGAGGCAATCAATAATTCTTCCTGCGGTGTTAAGGCTGGGATTCTCTGAAATGGATTTAGGAAAAACAGATCCAATGTATAATAAACGATGTACAAAAAGTAGCCCAACAACAAAGCCAAGCACACCAGTGGAAAGATATCGTCTACTGAAATCATCAAATCAATGATCCCTGCCATTTACATGCGTTCAGGAACCTGTATCCCCAATAACAAAAATGCGGATTGAATGACCTCCCCTACTTTTTTGGACAACTGTACCCTAAGTATTTTTTTCTGGTCATCGGATTCCCCCAATATCGAAACCTGTTGATAGAACGAATTGAATTCCTTCACCAAATCATACGTATAATTGGCAATCAAGGCTGGACTATAGTTCTCAGCCGCCAATTGAATGGTCTCTGGAAACAATTGTATTTGCTTCAAAAGTTCCTTTTCTTTTAAATGCAATGGAATGGAAATATCCACGGTACTAGACCAAACATTATCGATTTCATTGGCCTTTCGTAAGATCGACTGTATCCTTGCATATGTGTATTGGATAAACGGACCCGTATTTCCCTGGAAATCGACAGACTCCTCAGGATTGAACAAAATACGTTTCTTGGGGTCTACCTTTAAAATATAATATTTCAAGGCCCCCAAGCCGATCATTTGGTATAATTCCTGTTTTTCGGCATCGGTATATTCCTCCAACTTACCCAATTCCTCAGATATCGTTGCGGCTGTCTGGGACATATCATCCATAAGATCATCGGCATCGACTACCGTACCTTCCCTACTCTTCATTTTACCACTGGGCAAATCGACCATTCCATAACTAAGGTGATGCAATCGCTCAGCCCATGAAAAACCTAATTTTTTCAGGATCAGGAACAATACTTTAAAATGATAATCCTGCTCATTCCCGACCGTATAGACCATTCCCGTAACATCAGGATAATCCTTGACCCGTTGAATGGCGGTACCGATATCCTGGGTCATGTAAACCGCTGTTCCATCGGAACGCAATACTATTTTTTCATCCAACCCTTCCTCGGTAAGATCGATCCAGACGCTACCATCCTCTTTTTTATAGAAAACCCCTTTTTCCAATCCGTCGGCAACCACATCCTTCCCTAAGAGATAGGTATCACTTTCAAAATACAATTGGTCAAAATCGACCCCAAGATTTTTATAGGTTTCCTCAAAACCTTTGTACACCCAACCGTTCATCCTTTTCCATAGGGTAACCACCTCATCATCCCCGGCCTCCCACTTTCGAAGCATTTCCTGGGCCTCTTTTAAAAGCGGAGCTTCTTTTTCAGCAACTTCCTTTTCAACACCCCCAGCAATCATTTCGGCAACCTCAGCTTTGTAGGCTTTATCGAATGCCACGTAGTAATTACCGACCAGCTTATCCCCCTTTAATCCTGAACTTGCCGGTGTTTCCCCATTACCAAATCGTTGCCAGGCCAACATACTTTTACAGATATGAATACCCCTGTCATTGATGATTTGGGTCTTGTACACCTTTTTTCCAGAGGCCTTCAGGATTTCAGCAACCGAATATCCTAATAAATTGTTCCTGATATGGCCCAAATGCAATGGTTTATTGGTATTGGGGGAAGAATATTCCACCATTACCGCCTCGTTACCGGTTTCGGGCTCATACCCAAAATCACGTTCCCCTTTTATTTTATTGAAAAACCCAAGATAATAGGTATCGCTGATCACGATGTTCAAAAAACCCTTGACTACATTAAAACCAGATACCTCTTCAACATTTTCCTGCAGAAATTCCCCCACTTGCTTCCCGATGAGTTCGGGATTCCCCTTAACAAAACGAAGCATGGGAAATACGACAACGGTGACATCCCCTTCAAAATCTTTTCGGGTTGGCTGAAATTCAACAGTAGGCAGTTCCACGTTAAAGATTGTGAAAATGGCTTCTTTGACCTTAGCTGACAGGACTTCTTGGATATTCATTACTTATTGATTTTAAGCTGCAAAACTAAACATTTTTTAGGCTTTAATGATATAGCCATTCCCTAAATCATCTGGATTTGGCTAACTTTAGTACAGCTAATAAAAAAGAGACAATATGTTATTGAATGTTTCCTACAATCGTATTGAGATTACGAGAAAGGTCGATGCGGAAGTCGGAAAGCCCTTTACCTTAAAAGAACGTTGGGCCTTGGATGGTATTGGATCCCCAAAATTGTTCATTACGGGCGCCAGTACGCAAATCAGGAATTTACTCATCCTGGACAATAACATCAACTGTTGCAACATCGAACTACGACCCAAAGGAATCATTGTACGGTTCCGGTCTTTACTGGAGTCCTATGCCTTGGTTATTCCCTTTTACAAATTGGCCATCTATAAGGGGGATGTAGCTATTTACACCATTTATAGGGACAATTACTTTATAAAAGTACGTTCGGATACCAAGGCCATTCAAAAGTTCTTTAAAAAGATTCTGGATTACAAAACCGATAACAAACCCACTTCAATAGAGGACTTATGAAAATACTGCTCACTGGTGCCAATGGATATATAGGAATGCGATTACTGCCCCAACTACTGGCGTTGGATCATGAGGTCATCTGTGCGGTCAGGGATAAAAATCGTTTGTCTATCGATGACTGGACCAAATCCCAAGTACAAGTCATCGAATTGGATTTCTTAAGTGAATTTTCACCCGACATTCTTCCCAAAGATATAGATATCGCCTATTATCTTATTCATTCCATGAGTTCATCCACATCGGATTTTGACGAAAAGGAAGCCCAATCAGCCCTAACCTTTAACCAATATATGGTCGGGACCAATGTAAAACAGGTTATTTATTTGAGCGGGATTGTCAATGAAGAGAAGCTGTCGAAGCATTTGAGTTCACGGAAAAACGTCGAGGACATCCTTTATCGGGGTCATTTCAACCTAACCGTTCTTAGAGCCGGCATTATTGTGGGATCGGGCAGTTCATCCTTTGAGATCATACGGGACCTATGCGAGAAATTACCTTTTATGATCACCCCAAAATGGGTATTGACCAAAACCCAACCCATTGCCATTAGGGATGTTATACGTTTTTTAACCGGGGTTATCGGCAATAAGAAGACCTATAACGATTCCTTCGATATTGGCGGACCCGATGTATTCACCTACAAAGAGATGTTGCATCAGTATGCAAAGTCCCGCGGTTTTAAAAACTGGATTGTTACCGTACCCATTATGACCCCGAAATTATCCTCTTATTGGTTGTATTTTGTTACATCGACCTCTTACAAATTGGCCATTAACCTTGTTGATAGCATGAAGATGGAAGTCATTGCCAAGGACCAAAGATTGCAGGATATTTTGGGAATCAAAACCCATAGCTATAAAGAAGCGATTGCGATGGCCTTTAAAAAGATAGAACAGAATCTGGTCATCAGCAGCTGGAAGGACAGTATGGTGAGCGGACGCTTTCAAAAAAATCTGGAAAAATACATACAGGTACCTAAGTATGGTATCCTAAAAGACGAACAAAAAAGGAAGGTCACCGATGTAGAGGCCGTTTTGGACAACATATGGAAAATAGGGGGCGAAAACGGATGGTACTACGGCAATTGGCTGTGGAAGATCAGGGGATTTCTTGACAAGTTGAATGGTGGGGTCGGACTAAGAAGGGGGCGAACCCATCCTGATAAGATTTTTCCTGGTGATGCCTTGGATTTTTGGAGGGTTCTTCTAGCCGATAAGGAGGCCAAACGGTTATTGCTTTTTGCCGAAATGAAATTACCCGGCGAGGCTTGGCTCGAATTTAAAATCGATGAAAACGATATACTACACCAAACGGCCACCTTTAGACCTCGAGGATTAAAGGGCCGTTTGTATTGGTATAGTATTATACCCTTTCATTACTTTATCTTTGGCGGAATGATTCGAAATATCACCAAAACATAAAATATCCAATACTATCGAAATATTCAAACTACTTAAGACAAATCCATTACTTTCCGTTTCTTTGGCCCTACTACTCCTGTTTTCCGGGATTGTGCTGTTCGCGACGGAATTCAGCTATAATGCTATCGAATCGGCTTCGCTATGGGTTCGCAACTACTTCGGATATTTTTATTTGTATTTGGGATTGGGATGTGTCTTATTTCTATTTGCAATAGCACTTTCCCCTATTGGGAGGATAAGGCTAGGCTCAAAGGACTCAAGACCGGAATACTCTTCCTGGTCATGGATAGCCATGCTATATAGTGCGGGAATGGGTGCAGGTATTCTTTTGCGTGCCGTTCAAGAACCTGTATTCATGCAGCAACATCCACCCTATTCCTCTACCCTATCACCGGATATCCTGGCCTTGGAATTCACATTTTACCAATGGGGATTTACCGCCTGGGCATTTTATGGCCTCTTTGCCATGGTCATCGGGTATGCATTGTTCGTCAAAAAAAAGAAAGTCAGGGTCAGTGCCTCCATTGAGGATTCAATCACCAACCCATTGGCCCGAAATGGGATTGACATTATAACCATTCTCACAACGGTTTTCGGCCTTATTGCGGCAATAGCCTTGGGAACCGCCCAAATAAAAGGAGGCATCAACCATTTAACCGGAAATGATTTTGGTCTGGGAACCATGCTGCTACTGGCCGTATTCATTTCCTTATTGGCTTTTTACTCTGCATGGCAAGGGGTGAACAAAGGAATCAAAGTCATATCCCAGATCAACATTCTTGTTGCCCTTTCCCTTTTACTGTACATCTTCTCCACCAGTGATATCACCGCGATTTTGAGTGTATTCACAAAGGCCACCATACAGTACCTTATTGACTTTTTACCTATGAGCCTCGCCTATGGGCCATACGATCCCGGCATTGCCTTCCTTACGGATTGGACCTTTTACTATTGGGCGTTTTGGTTGGCCTGGGCCCCTTTTACGGGTATTTTTATTGCACGTATCTCAAAAGGCAGAACGTTACGCCAAATGGTATTGGGTGTACTACTCGTTCCCAGTATAGGTACTTTTTTCTGGTTTTCGGTATTTGGCACTTCGGCCTTCCAATTGATTGAGGGTTGGGGCGGATACCACAGTGAATTCGACAGTGTTTTTTCTTCCCTGTTTGTCTTTTTCGGAAATTATCCCCTGGCCAGCGCACTCAATATCATTACACTTTTTCTATTGATAGGTTTTTTGGTAACTTCCTTGGATTCCGCTGTTTTTGTACTTAGTATGTTCACCGATCAAGGAAGGAAAACACCTGCGAAAAGCCATAGGTTACTATGGTCGGTTTTTATTCTCTTTACAATCATGGCCTTATTATGGCTCAGTAGTGCAAAACCTGAAATCGATATTCTTATCGTAGTGCAAAAAGTACTGATAATAACATCGTTGCCCTTTGCCTTATTCATGGTAGTAATGACGGGAATTTTCCTAAGGAACGTTTTAAGAAAGCATTGATCGGGCCTGTGCTGGTATCATTCCTTTGGCAGGAATACCTCGGCCATCATACAACGGGCACTGCCACCTCCGCACGTCTCAATGGTATCCAAAGGACTATGGATTATTTCACAACGCTTTTCTATTTGTGCCAGTTGTTTAGGATCAAGACTGTTATAGGCCGCGGAACTCATCACTAGGAAACGTTTATCATCATCTCCCCGCACCTCAAGCATATTACCCGCAAATTGATGCATTTGTGCTTCAGTAATCCTAATCAGTTCCTTTCCATCCTTTTTTAAATGCGATACAACATTTTTACGCTCTTTCTTATCATCGATCGTATCCAAACAAATGACCGCAAAATCTTCCCCCATGGCCATCATTACATTGGTGTGGTAAATCGGTAAGCGTTGGCCATCAACGGTTTGATTGGCCGTAAAGATAACCGGAAAACAATCAAAGTCCTCACAGAATTCAATAATCAAATCCTCATGGGCCCTGTCGGACAAGGCACAATACACCTTTTGGTTTATCCTATCCATCAGTATGCTACCAGTACCTTCCAGAAAGACACCTTGCTCCTCTGCGGACGTATAATCCACAACATCCTTAATCTTGAATCCTTTATCCTCTAGGATATCCAAAATATCCTCCCTACGTTCATTCCTTCGGTTTTCGGCGAACATCGGATAGATAACAACGGTTCCATTTTCATGGAACGATATCCAGTTATTAGGGAAAATAGAATCCGGAGTATCGAACTCCTTGGTATCATCGATTACAATTACCTCTACACCTTTGTTTCGCAGGGCGTTTACAAAAACATCAAATTCCGATTGTGCCTTCGCATTAATCGCCTGGTTTTTCAAATCCATTTCTTCCATGAAATAGTTGTTCACGGCCGTTTGTTCATTCATCCTGAAGTTGACAGGGCGAATCATCAATATGGTATTGGTAATCTGCATCATTTAAATGGAGTATTTGGGCAAAAATAACTTTTTGACCTAGTATTGGCTACTTAAAAACACAAAATCGTATGCAATTGTTAATAAACAAACTACTCCCGAACCAATGGCAAGGTACTACATCGGAGCAACCCCCCTTGTTTTGAGATTTCGGCATACGGAATTTCCTCGACAGTAAACCCCTGAGCCCTGAGCCATGTATTCAATCGTTTGAAGTTGCGTTCAGAAACCACAACATCGGGAGCGATTGAAAACACATTGCAGTACATGTGGTACATTTCTTCGGGAGAAATCTCAAAGATATTCTCCTTGCCAAAATATTCCACTAGCCATTCATACTCTTCTTCGACCAAAAAACCGTTCTTATGTATGATTGCCTTATCATTCCCTACAGGTTGAAAACAACAGTCCAAATGCAGGGCATTCTCTTTAGGATTCGTGATCGATTTTCTCAACTCAAAGGATTTTACCTTCTTATCGGGAAACATTTTCCTGATATACTCCACGCCGGCCTTGTTGGTCCGAGCGGTTATATAATCCGGATAATCCTTTCCGGTATAGGTGCCGATAAAGATATAGTCGTTCCACGGCATCACATCACCTCCTTCAATATGTACCTCCTCAGGAGGATACAAAATATTCTTGGGGTCAATTTTATCAACCACATGGAGTATGGCCTCGAATTCCTCTTCACGATCAGGAAGAATATTGGCCTTGATCAATTTATCCTCAATAACAAAGGCAATATCCCTTGAAAATATCTGATTACAATCATGCAGGACTTTTGGGCGAAAAACCTGCACTCCATACTTTTCAAAAACCTTTGCAAAAGTTTCCATTTCCAATACCATATCCGCTTCTTTGGGATAAGTCCCAGCAAGGATATGTTCTAAGGATTTAGGGTCATACGCCTCTTCTGGTAAGGGTATTGGCCCACATTCCAGAGCTGTACCCAAGACGACTGTCTTAAGTTTTGAGGTTTCGTTTTTTATATGAAGATTCAACATGGTTTTATTTTGGGCAAATATAAGAAATCGGAATTGTGGACCATAAAAAAACACCCTTATCCAACCAGAAAAAGGGTGTCATAAAATATATTCAAAAGGTACGGTTACCGTTGTTCGACAGGAACAAAAGGTCTGTACGTTTTTCCAATATAAACCTGTCTTGGTCTACCGATAGGTTCATGATTTAATCGCATTTCCCTCCATTGTGCAATCCAACCAGGAAGTCGGCCCATGGCGAACATCACGGTGAACATTTCCCTTGGGATACCCAAGGCCCTATAGATGATTCCTGAGTAGAAATCAACATTGGGGTATAGATTCCGCTCCACAAAATAAGGATCTTCCAAGGCTACTTTCTCCAAACTCTTGGCTATATCCAAAATAGGATCGACAATGCCTAAATCCTCAAGGACCTCATCGGCCGCCTTTTTAATGATCCTTGCCCTTGGATCAAAGTTTTTATAAACACGGTGACCAAAGCCCATCAATCTAAATTCATCGTTCTTGTCTTTTGCTTTATCCATATATTTATGGGTATCGCCACCATCGTTCTTAATGGCTTCCAACATTTCTATAACCGCTTGGTTCGCACCTCCATGCAAAGGTCCCCAAAGTGCGGAAATACCTGCTGATAACGACACAAACAACCCTGCATGCGAAGAACCGGTAATCCGAACCGCTGAAGTTGAACAGTTTTGTTCGTGATCCGCATGAAGAATCAACAATTTATCTAGGGCATCAATTATTATTTTGTTGCATTTATATTCTTTACTAGGCTTTTTGAACATCATCTTATGAAGATTTTCAACATAGCCCAAATTATCATCACCATAATCAAGGGGTAATCCTTTCTTTTTACGCATGGTCCACGCGACCAAAACGGGGAATTTACCCAAAATCTTAACAATGGAATGGTACATATCCTTTTCAGACGAGATATTTACCGATGTTGGATTAAAAGCGATCAAAGCACTTGTCAAGGATGACAAAACCCCCATTGGATGCGCCGATTTTGGAAAACCATCCAAAATCTTCTTCATTTCCTCATCCACTTGGGACTCCGCTTTTATATCCTCATGGAAAGTATTCAATTGCTCTTTGTTCGGTAATTCACCAAATATCAACAAATAGGCAACCTCAAGAAAATCGGCCTTTTCAGCCAGTTCCTCGATCGCATATCCTCTATATCTAAGCATTCCCTTTTCACCATCCAAAAACGTTATTGCACTTTCACAAGAACCTGTATTCTTAAACCCTGGATCGATGGTTATCATCCCTGTGGATGACCTTAATGTTTTGATATCGATGGCCAATTCATTCTCAGTATCTTTAATTACTGGAAATTCATATCTCTTGCCATCGTATTCAAGAATTGCTTTATCTGACATTTTTATATTTTAATGAATTAATGTGAGCGGTAAATTTAAACAAAACGCATCATTTTAACAATTCCGCAATTGTTAATAATCTCCCTAAAGATTACTATAAGATATTTAAGTAAAAATATGTCAAAAATCGACTATGAACCACATAAATATAACAACTTGTAGTATGCGTCCACGGATTTCTCCCAAGTAAACCTCATTTTTTTGGCATTTTCTTGGATCCTTTTCCATTGGGCCTTGTCATTATTATAGACATCCAAGACCAAATCAAAGGAGGCCACCATATTTTTTATCTTTTCATCATAGGTGTCCCCGTCAAAACTAAATCCTGTTTTCATATGCTCAACGGTATCTTTCAATCCTCCTGTATGATGCACCAAACATGGGTGGCCATTTCTCATGGCCAACATTTGGCTAATACCACAGGGTTCAAACAGACTTGGCATAAAATAGAGATCTGTTTCCAAATACAAAGAATCAATAACATCCTCTGATTGGGCATTTATAAAAATAAGATTGGAATATTCATAGCTAATAGACCGCAGCAACTCTTCATATTCGGGAGCACCGGTTCCCAAAATCATTAGGACTCCGTTTTGGCTCTCCAACTTTTTCAATATTTCGATCAACGCTTCCGGTGAGCGTTTAAAAAAATAAAATTTCTGTTCTGTCAATCGTGCCACACTGGAGACGACGAAACTAGGTGGTTCAGTCAAGAACTTAACGACCTTCTCCCCTGTATGGGCCAGAAAGTCCGCCTTATATTTTTTAGATTCCTCCTGTAACCATTGAAAGATGGCCTTTATGATATTCTTATAGATGGCATTCTTTTCGGCCTCTCGAATATTGGCGTAATTACTTCCATTCAAAATACCGAACAACCTCCCTTCATTATCTGCCCTCTGCAAATCCACCTCGAGACCTTCCCCTCCAATAAATTCGGGCGGGGCACTAGGTAGCAACACATCTTCCTTATAAGATGGCGAAACGGTATGAACGGCATCGGCAAAACGAATACCTACCGCCATAAGGTTAATACAATCCTGATACCTATAATCCTTTAATTGTTCAGTATCATAATCAATATCGCGGAACCAATTTCGCAAGGATGCGTAATTATTCTCGAAAGGACGAATTCCTTGTATGGCTAAGTTATGTATACTATATACATATCTAATTTTCTTTAAATCCCTGTATGCAGGGTGAAAGGTCTTTAAGAATAATACCAGACTTGAATGCCAATCGTGCATATGCACAATATCCAACTCCCCGAAAGCACCTTGTTTTATAGCCTCAGCGACTGCTGTACAAAAAATAACGTACTTGATAAAATCAGAATAAAAAGGTTCGACAGGGTTATTGTGATAGATTTGGGCAATATCCCCAGCTTCGATTTCCGGATGATGAATTACATAATGGCTAATATTCGGAAACTCTTTCTTTGGAACAACCTCATATAATTCCGCAATATAGGTCGTTCCCCTTAATTGAAAATGAAGATTGGTTTTGAAAGTCCCTCCTATATGCAATCGCGAATACGCAGGCACCACCACATGTACTTTATCTCCCCTTTGCGCTATCTGTCTGGGTACATCACGGACGACATCGCCCATACCACCAGCTTTACACTTATTTAATCCGTCGTTTTCTGCGGCAACAAAAAGAAAATTTGTCATGTATTGAAGCAATCATTAATTAGTACTCTATTTTACATTAAATTAAGTAAAGTTTGGCATTAAGCCAAAAAAAAGCCTTTCTAAAGAAAGGCTTTTTTAAAAATTAATCTATTTACTGATTTACTTTGAAAGCTTTCTCTTGCGGGAAATAGGCCGTACTACCTAATTCTTCCTCAATACGAAGCAATTGATTATATTTTGCCATCCTATCTGAACGGGAAGCAGAACCGGTTTTTATTTGGCCAGTGTTCAAGGCTACAGCCAAATCGGCAATAGTATTATCCTCAGTCTCACCAGAACGGTGTGACATTACTGAAGTGTACCCAGCATCCTTAGCCATATTTACGGCAGCAATGGTTTCGGTTAAGGAACCGATCTGATTTACCTTGATCAAGATTGAATTGGCAATGCCATTTTCAATACCTTTTGCCAAACGCTCTACGTTTGTAACATAAAGGTCATCCCCAACCAACTGTACTTTATCCCCGATCATTTCCGTCAAGACTTTCCAACCATCCCAGTCGTTTTCATCCATACCATCCTCAACAGAGATAATAGGATATTTAGCGCAAAGTTCAGCCAAATATTTAGCTTGTTCCTCTGAAGTACGAACAGCTCCTTTATCACCTTCGAATTTTGTGTAATCGTATTTTCCGTTTTCATAGAATTCGGCAGACGCGCAATCCAATGCAATCTTAACATCCTCACCAAATTTATAACCGGCATTTTCAACAGCTTTACCTATTGTTTCAATAGCATCCTCAGTACCATCCAATGTAGGGGCAAAACCACCTTCATCACCAACAGCGGTACTTAATCCTCTATCGTGTAATACTTTTTTCAGGTTGTGGAAAATTTCCGTACCCATTTGCAAGGCGTGGGAAAAACTTTTTGCCTTAACAGGCATAATCATAAATTCCTGGAATGCAATAGGGGCATCTGAATGTGAACCTCCATTAATGATGTTCATCATAGGAACAGGAAGTGTATTGGCACTAACACCACCTACATATCTGTATAAAGAAATCCCAAGTTCATTTGCTGCCGCTTTGGCTACAGCCAATGACACACCTAAAATGGCGTTTGCACCAAGTTTTGATTTATTGGGAGTTCCATCCAATTCGATCATTGTCTGGTCGATAAGGTTCTGCTCAAAAACAGACATTCCCAAAATTTCCTCTGCAATCACTGTATTGACATTCTCAACAGCCTTACCAACACCTTTACCCATAAAAGCATTACCGCCATCTCGTAGCTCAACTGCCTCATGCTCACCGGTTGAAGCTCCCGAAGGAACCGCGGCACGGCCCATAATACCATTTTCTGTAATTACATCTACCTCTACTGTTGGATTGCCCCGAGAATCAAATATCTGTCTCGCATGGACACTAAGAATAATACTCATATGAATTTGTTTTAGTATTGATTTTTTGAAGGTACAAAGATACAAAACAAGCTACTTTTTAGAGGCATTTGAACCCTATTTTTACATGAAAATAACGATAGTTTAAACTTCTATTTTTTTCTTTGCAGATTTTTCGATCAAATCGAAAAATTGATCAAAAAGATACTCGGCATCATGGGGACCAGGACTTGCTTCAGGATGGTATTGTACAGAAAAAACATCCTTATCCTTCATTCGTAAGCCAGCCACTGTATCATCATTTAAATGCACATGGGTTATCTCTAGCCCGGGATGGGATTCCGTCTCTTCCCGATTGATGGCAAAACCATGGTTTTGACTCGTGATTTCCCCCTTACCGGTCAGTAAATTCATTACAGGATGGTTTATTCCACGATGTCCATTATGCATCTTATAGGTAGACACCCCATTGGCCAATGCAATTACTTGATGTCCTAGGCAGATACCGAAAAGTGGTTTGCCGCATGCAATGATATCCTTAGCCGTTTTAATGGCTTCTTCCAATGGCTCGGGGTCACCGGGGCCATTTGAGATAAAGTAACCGTCAGGGTTCCATTCACCCATCTCCCCAAAGGTTGCATCGTATGGAAACACCTTAATATAACAGTCCCTTTTCGCTAGGTTCCTTAGAATATTCTTTTTGATACCAATATCCAAGGCAGACACTTTATACGTGGCATTTTCATCACCTACGAAATATGCCTCTTTGGTAGAAACCTTCGAAGCAAGCTCCAGCCCTTCCATACTCGGCATTTTCGCAAGTTCAGCCTTAAGTTGGTCTACTTGATCGACATCTGTGGATATTACGGCATTCATTGCCCCATTATCACGTATATAGCCAACCAATGCCCTGGTATCCACATCGGATATGGCCAAGGTGTTGTTTTCCTCCAAAAATTCCAATAGTCCGCCATCAGCAGCAGGACGGGAGTAATCGTAACTGAAATTTTTACAGATCAACCCGGCTATCTTCACAGAATCCGACTCTACTTCTTCTTTATTGGTTCCATAGTTACCGATATGGGCGTTGGTAGTAACCATAAGCTGCCCATAATAGGAAGGATCCGTGAATATTTCCTGATAACCGGTCATCCCCGTGTTAAAACAAACTTCACCAAATGATGTTCCTTCTTTTCCCCCTACGGACTTTCCATGGAAAATGGTTCCATCGGCCAATAATAACAGTGCTTTTTTCTTGGATTGATATTTCATTTATCTGTTTTTGTTCATTTATTCCAACCGTTCAAATTTACTTTTACAAAGGTAGACCATCTTACCCATTGTAGTGCCCTGATCTACCTAGGAGCTAGGCGCCTAAGGAATTATAATATGTTACTATTTGTATTACGTCCTCGGGATTCCTAAAACTCAGTCCATGCTCCTTGGCATAGGTTTTCAGGATTTTGACATTATCATCATCGACTAAATTCAAAATCAACGACTTTTTCAATTTTACCACCTTCAAGTCCTCTTTCCCCTTTAAGGTGTAGAATTTCTCTTTTTGAAGCAGTTTTGAAGCACCCATAGGGACTTTGGTCAACGGGTTTAAGCCGGCCTCCTGGATCTCGGCATAGTATTTTCTCAATAAAACCACATCATTTAGTCTAGAGAGTTCCTCAAAATAGGAGTTCCTCTGATATTCGGGATCAAGGTGCCGTTTAAACACTTTATTTCCCAAGACTACCTTATCAACTCCCTTAGGATTAATGATGAAAACGGAATCCTTATCCATTTTTGCCTCAAACCTTTCGGCATATACATTATAATTCAAATTGGGAAAAGCATACTCCTTTTGCTCAAAATACACCTTGGCATTATTAGACCAAGAGGGGTATAAATACGCTGACCCTTTTACCTTATTATCAAAATTATTGCGAACAGCCTTATTATAATCCTGGGAACTCATACCTACAAGCTGTATATAATCATTTTGACCATATGCCATTGAAAATCCATCTTGGGAAAACATCTTCAAACTACACACCAACATTAACAAACAGATACCTTTTTTCATAACAACTCGTTTAAATTCCCACTAAAGTTTTTCAAAAATATTCGACACAAAATCAACAATTACAAATTACTCCCCCCAGGGGTCGTACACTTTTAGGTATTTTAAAATAATCCATGGCACCAACGTGGTTTCGCGGATTCCCAAACCCCATCGTATTTTCCCTTTTTAAAGAATCTCCCAATCCCTTGATATTGATTATCCCAGACCCCATTGACTTTCTCACAAATAAACATAAAAAAAAAGAATAAAACCAGATGGCCTAGCCTATTTTATGTTCATTTCATACGTTATTGACCCTCTGAATCATCCATTTTTTCCACAACAGGTGGGTTCATTATTTTAGAACCAACGATTTTACCCCATTTGGCATTTTTATTGTTTCTCAAATCTTAGGATGCAATCGTATTGTAATACTCCAATATACGGGTAACATCCTCGATATTGCCATATTTCAACTTATTCTTCTTTACATAGGATTGCACCTCTTTGACAACCTTCTCATCTATTAATTCAAGTATCGTAGATTTTTTTAAACTAATCTTCTCCAATTGGGTGCTTTCTCCTTTAAGAACATAGCATTGCTCCTCCAGTTCCAAAATCGGCAGACCCTCTGGGGTCTTAGTTAATGGATTTACTTTCGCTTTCTTAATTCTAGTATAATACTTACGCAATAAAAGAAAATCCTTTGATTTAAGAATTTCCTCAAAATAGGCCTTCTTATTATTATCTGGATCTAAATATTGTTTAAACACCCTATTTCCCAAAACCACTTTGTCAACACCGGATGGATTGATGACGAATACTGAGTCTTTGGAAAGCTTAGCCTCAAATTGCCCTACATGTGCGTTGTAATTACAGGCTTTGAAAATATAGGCCTTTTCTTCGAAATAGACTTTTGATTCGTTGTCCCATGTCTCGTACAGGTAGGGTGAGCCCTCTGTGGTTTTTTTATTCTCTCCAACCACATAATCCCCCATAGACATAGACTGACTAGAATCAACAAAACCATATGAATACACCTGGACTTGCGAAGACAAGAATGAACTAAATAATAAAAAACCGGAATAAATAAATGTTTTCATAGCATTTAAGATTAAAAAATTAGTACCCAGGAACAACCTTAATATAACTTTTTTAAACCACAAATACCATACCTTATCTTAGGATTCAACATAAAAAAAAGGATAAACTATTAAGTTTATCCTTTTTTAATTATTATGGTCAATAACATCCTATTCTTCAGAATCGTCAGTTTTATTATCAGCTACAGGAACCGGCGGAACTTCGGTTTTCGCACCACTACCTCTTCTACTACGTCTTGTAGTTTTCTTCTTAGGCTTATCCGCATTGTAGATTTCATTGAAATCCACAAGCTCAATCATTGCCATATCAGCATTATCACCTAAACGATTTCCTAACTTTATGACTCTTGTATAACCACCTGGTCTATCACCAACTTTCTCAGAAACCTCACTGAACAATTGGGTAACCGCATCCTTGCTTCTTAGATACCTAAAAACAATACGTCTATTATGGGTTCCTTTATCAGCAGTTAGGTTGTTCTCTGCTTTTGACTTAGTGATCAAAGGTTCAACAAACTGTTTTAAGGCTTTGGCCTTTGCTACCGTCGTGTTGATTCTTTTATGTTCGATCAAAGAACAAGCCATATTGGCTAACATTGCCTTTCTATGGGCTGCTTTTCTTCCTAGGTGATTAACTTTCTTACCGTGTCTCATTTTCTAATTTTATCATCTTGCTACAAATCCTGACAGGGACGTCAGAAGAGCAAAATATGATTACTTAATCTTTATCTAATTTATATTTTGAAAGATCCATACCGAAGCTAAGACCTTTGTTGATAACCAACTCCTCCAATTCCGTTAAGGATTTTTTACCAAAATTCCTAAACTTCATTAAATCGTTTTTATTGAATGAAACCAAGTCACCCAATGTATCAACTTCCGCTGCTTTTAAGCAATTCAAGGCACGAACCGAAAGATCCATATCTACCAATTTTGTTTTCAAAAGTTGGCGCATATGCAATGATTCCTCATCATATGTTTCAGTCTGGGCGATTTCATCAGCTTCCAAGGTAATACGCTCATCAGAGAACAACATAAAGTGATGTATCAAAACTTTTGCCCCTTCTGTCAAAGCATCCTTTGGATGGATGGAACCATCGGTAACGATTTCAAAAACCAATTTTTCATAATCGGTCTTTTGCTCCACCCTAAAGTTCTCAATACTATATTTTACATTTTTTATAGGTGTAAAAATAGAATCGATGGCTATGGTACCTAAAGCAGCATTTGATTTTTTATTCTCCTCGGCTGGAACATATCCTCTACCTTTATCAATAACTATTTCCATATTGATAGCGACTTTGGAATCCATGTTACAAATAACCAAATCAGGATTCAATACTTGGTACCCTGAAATGAATTTTTGAAAATCACCGGCAGTCAATTGATCTTTTCCACTCACTGAGATTGAAACAACCTCTGCTTCAGAATCCTCGATCTGCTTTTTGAACCGAACTTGTTTCAAGTTCAGGATCATCTCAGTAACATCTTCTACAACACCAGGAATTACCGAAAACTCATGTTCAACTTTATCAATTCTTACCGAAGTAATGGCATGGCCTTCCAAAGATGAAAGCAATACTCTTCTTAATGCATTCCCAATGGTTAATCCGTAGCCAGGTTCCAATGGTCGAAATTCAAATTTCCCTTCGAAATCTGAAGAATCGATCATTATTACTTTATCGGGTTTCTGAAAATTAAATAATGCCATAATTGGATCAGTGTTGTTTTATTTTGAGTATAACTCGACTATTAATTGTTCCTTGATATTTTCAGGAATCTGCATTCTTTCTGGAATCGAAACGAAAGTACCTTCTTTCTTTTCTGTATTCCAGGTAATCCATTCATACACATGATTGCTGGCTGCCAAAGCATCTTGGATAGTCTGCAAAGACTTGGATTTCTCCCTAACCCCAACAACATCACCGGGCTTCAAGGAATACGATGGTATGTTAACCAACTCCCCATTTACGGTAATATGTCTATGTGAAACCAATTGTCTAGCCCCTCTTCTTGATGTAGAGATACCCATTCTATAAACAACATTGTCCAATCTTGATTCACACAATTGTAAAAGTACCTCACCGGTAACCCCTTTACTTCTATTGGCACTGGAGAACAAGTTTCTGAATTGGCGCTCTAATATACCGTAAGTATATTTGGCTTTTTGCTTTTCCATCAACTGGATAGCATATTCTGATTTTTTACCTCTACGACGATTTTGTCCGTGTTGTCCTGGAGGGTAATTTTTCTTTTCAAAAGACTTATCGTCTCCAAAAATCGCTTCACCGAATTTACGGGCGATTTTACTTTTTGGTCCTGTGTATCTTGCCATCTTCTTTTAATTTGGAAATGTGATTATGAATTAAGGCTTAATCCTTCGATAATCGTAACTACACTTCCTATGAATTAATCTTAATTAAACTCTTCTTCTTTTTGGTGGTCTACAGCCGTTATGTGGCATTGGGGTAACATCGATGATCTCTGTCACCTCTATTCCGGAATTATGTATAGAACGAATTGCGGATTCCCTACCATTTCCCGGTCCCTTAACGTAAACCTTAACTTTTCTAAGACCTGCTTCATGGGCCACTTTAGCACAATCCTCGGCAGCTACCTGAGCAGCATAGGGAGTGTTCTTTTTAGACCCTCTGAATCCTTGTTTTCCGGCTGATGACCAAGAAATAACATCTCCTTTTTTATTGGTCAACGATATAATGATATTATTGAAAGATGCCGTAACGTGAGCTTCTCCAACAGCATCTACTATAACTTTACGTTTTTTAGCCGATTTTGCATTTGTCTTTGCCATAATATGCTACTTATTATTTAGTTGCCTTTTTCTTGTTGGCGACTGTTTTTCTTTTTCCTTTTCGGGTTCTGGAGTTGTTCTTAGTCCTTTGCCCTCTCAATGGTAGACCGGCTCTATGACGAATACCCCTATAACAACCAATATCCATTAATCGCTTAATGTTCAATTGGGTTTCTGATCGTAATTCACCTTCAATGGTGAACGAGGCTACCGCCTCACGAATACGACCAATCTCATCATCGTTCCAGTCAGACACCTTCGTATCTTCACTAACCTGGGCCTTTTCTAAAATCTCTTTAGCTCTACTTCTACCGATACCAAAAATATAGGTAAGGGCTATGACCCCTCTTTTCTGTTTTGGTATATCTATACCTGCAATTCTTGCCATAATTATCCTTGTCTTTGTTTAAATCTAGGATTCTTTTTGTTGATTACGTACAACCTGCCTTTTCTGCGTACTATTTTGCAATCGGCACTTCTTTTCTTTACTGAAGCTCTAACTTTCATTTTACTGTCTTAATATCTATATGTAATTCTTGCTTTGGTAAGGTCGTATGGACTCATTTCCAACTTAACCTTATCCCCAGGGAGCAATTTTATATAATGCATTCTCATTTTACCTGAGATATGCGCAGTGACCACATGGCCATTCTCCAATTCTACCCGAAACATTGCATTTGATAGTGCCTCTATAATAGACCCATCTTGTTCTATTGCTGCTTGTTTAGCCATAACCTATGCTACTTTTCTGTTTTTACCAGATTTCATTAAACCATCATAATGTCTGTTCAACAAATAAGCGTTTACCTGCTGTACCGTGTCAATAGCCACACCTACCATAATCAACAAGGAAGTACCTCCATAGAACATGGCCCATCCGGATTGTACATCCATAAGCTTAACAACAATAGCTGGCAACACTGCCAACAAGGCCAAAAAGACCGACCCTGGTAATGTAATCAACGACATGATCTTATCAAGAAAATCACCGGTTTCCTTACCGGGTCTAATCCCAGGTATAAATCCGCCACTTCGTTTCAAGTCATCCGCCATTTTATTCGTAGGCACGGTAATAGCCGTATAGAAATAGGTAAATATGATTATCAACAATGCAAACAATATGTTGTATGCCAATCCAAATATATCTTGGAATTGCACCTCCATCCATTGTCCTATTGCCGTATTATTGAACGTTCTTCCTATTAATCCGGGTGCGAACATTATTGCCTGTGCAAAAATGATAGGCATTACCCCTGATGCATTCAATTTCAATGGAATGTATTGTCTAGATCCCATTACATTCTTCTCATAACCACCGGAAGCGGTTCTTCTTGCATACTGTACTGGTATCTGTCTTGTTGCCATTACCAATAATATACTAGCCAAAATTACAAGGAACCAAAGAATCACTTCAATAAGAATGAACATCAGTCCACCATTATTATTGGCAGTCCTAGAAATAAATTCCTGTGCGAAGGATTGTGGAAGTCTTGCAATGATACCCACCATAATCAATAAAGAGATACCATTACCAATACCTTTATCGGTAATTTTCTCTCCCAACCACATCGCAAAGACACAACCGGTTACCAATATGATAACCGAAGGGATGATAAAATCCAATCCTTTACCCAATACAAAAGCACTATCCGGTACACCCAATGCACCAAGGCTATATAAATAAGCCGGTGCCTGAACAATACAGATACCGATGGTCAACCATCTGGTAATTTGATTGATTGTTTTTCTACCACTCTCACCTTCTTTCTGTAACTTCTGTAGATACGGAATGGCAATACCCATCAACTGTACAACAATCGATGCTGAGATATATGGCATAATCCCCAATGCAAAAACGGAGGCATTCGCAAAAGCACCACCCGTAAAGGCATTTAGAATACCCAATATACCACTGTCGGTACTAGAGGTCAATTCGGCCAATTGTGCCGTATCGATACCAGGAAGAACAATTTGACAACCAAAGCGGTATACCAAAAGAAGACCCAAGGTAATGGTTATTCTATTCCTTAGCTCCTCAATCTTCCAAATATTGGATAGTGTCTCGAAAAATTTCTTCATAGTAATGTATTGTCTGCCTTATAAATTTATTGCTTCACCGCCAGCTGCCTCAATAGCTGCTTTTGCAGTAGCTGTAAACTTATGCACTGATACTTTTAAGGAAGCCTTCAATTCCCCTCCTCCTAAAATTTTCACCAAATCGTTCTTTCTTACCAAGCCTAACTCGACAAGGTTATCAAAAGTAACAACATCCTTGATTGCTTTGTTGTCAACCAATTCTTGAAGTTTATCAAGATTGATGCCTTTATATTCCTTTCTGTTGATGTTGGTGAAGCCGAACTTGGGTACACGCCTTTGCAATGGCATCTGCCCTCCTTCAAAACCGATTTTCTTGGAATATCCAGATCTAGACTTAGCTCCTTTATGTCCTCGAGTTGCAGTTCCTCCCTTACCGGAGCCTTGACCTCTTCCTACCCTTTTGCCATCCCTATTGACGGCACCTTCAGCTGGTTTTAGATTACTTAAATTCATTACACTATATGTATATTAAGCTTCCTCTGTGGAAACTAAGTGTTTAACTTTATCTATCATGCCAA
Organism: Maribacter polysiphoniae; assembly: GCF_003148665.1. Lineage (GTDB taxonomy): Bacteria > Bacteroidota > Bacteroidia > Flavobacteriales > Flavobacteriaceae > Maribacter_A > Maribacter_A polysiphoniae. The sequence continues at coordinate 612,226 of NZ_QGGQ01000002.1, forward strand.
TAATATTTGGCGTGGCATCGTGTTCTACTACTTGACCAATCTTACGTAGTCCTAAAGCCTCCAAAGTCCTCTTTTGGTTCTGTGGACGCTTAATACTACTTTTTAACTGTTTTACTTTAATCTTTGCCATTTCTCTTAGTATTTCGAAGTAGATATTCAGTAGACACGAATGGGAAACCCAAATCGTTTTACCTATACCCCAAACTTCTTTTTATCCTTTAAAAACCTTATCCAATGAAACCCCTCTTTGTTTGGCTACCGTACTGGCACCTCGCAATTGCAATAGTGCATCAAATGTAGCCTTAACAACATTATGTGGGTTAGATGAACCTTGGGATTTAGATAATACATCATGTACACCTACTGCTTCCAATACCGCTCTCACAGCACCACCTGCAATAACTCCTGTACCATGGGATGCAGGCTGGATATAAACTCTGGCCCCACCAAATTTTCCTTTTTGTTCATGTGGCAAGGTATGCTTGTCCAAAGGAATTCTAATAAGGTTCTTTTTCGCATCTTCGATAGCTTTGGCAATGGCAGTGGCTACTTCCTTGGATTTACCCAAACCATGACCTACGACTCCTGCCTCATCACCTACCACTACGATAGCAGAAAAGCCAAATGCCCTACCACCCTTGGTTACTTTGGTCACCCTTTGCACACCAACCAACCTATCTTTAAGCTCTAAACCTCCTGGTTTAACAGTTTCTACGTTTTTGTATTTCTGGTACATACTCTATATTAAAATTTTAGTCCTGCTTCCCTTGCCGCCTCTGCAAGTGCTTTAACCCTTCCGTGATATAAATTTCCACCTCTATCGAAGGCTACCCTTTCTATACCGGCTTTCTGACATTTTTCAGCTATGGTCTTACCCACTAGTTTTGCAATTTCAGATTTACTCCCTTTAGCCGATGCCAAATCCTTATCCCTAGAAGAAGCAGCAAGCAAGGTGTTTCCACTATTATCATCGATTACTTGGACATAGATTCCTGTATTACTTCTAAACACAGCCAATCTTGGCCTTTCAGCGGTTCCGAAAGAGACCTTTCTAATTCTCCTTCTAATTCTAAATTTTCTCTGAGTCTTTGATAATCCCATGATACTTATTATTAAGCTGATTTACCTGCTTTTCTTCTTAATTGTTCTCCTACGAACTTGATTCCTTTTCCTTTGTAAGGTTCTGGTTTACGGAAAGAACGAATCTTTGCCGCTACCTGCCCTACCAATTGTTTGTCAAAAGAGGTAAGCTTTATGATTGGGTTCTTTCCTTTTTCTGAACTAGTCTCTATTTTCACTTCCGGAGCGATGTCCAAAACTATATTGTGTGAAAAACCTAAAGCCAAATCCAATTTCTGTCCTTGATGGCTGGCCCTATAACCAACACCTACCAATTCAAGCTCCTTGGTCCAACCTTTGGAAACTCCTTCGACCATATTTAAAACAAGTGACCTGTAAAGACCGTGTTTTGATTTGGAATCTATCGAATCCGATGGTCTTGTAACCCAAGCTTGTCCGTCTTCAATCTTTATAGCCACACCAGAAAACTCTTGAGTCAACTCACCCAGTTTACCTTTTACAGTAACCACATTCTCTTTTACATCTATAGTCACTCCTTCTGGAATTGCTATCGGATTATTACCTATTCTTGACATTTTTTTACTCTTTATATAGTATTAATACACATAGCATAAAACCTCGCCACCTACGTTTTCCTTCTTGGCCTGCTTACTGGTCATTACCCCATGGGAGGTAGAGACAATGGCTATTCCCAAACCGTTCAACACCCTGGGCATATCACCGGAATTGGCATATTTACGTAGACCTGGCTTACTTATACGTTGTATTTTCTTAATTACAGGTTCTTTCGTTTCCTTGTCATATTTCAAAGCAATCTTAATCGACCCCTGAACTTTGTCCTCTTCAAATTTGTAACTCAGGATATATCCTTGATCGAATAATATCTTAGTTATCTCTTTCTTAACATTGGAAGCAGGAATTTCAACCACCCGATGTCCGGCTGAACTGGCATTTCTAACTCGTGTTAAATAATCTGCTATAGTATCTGTTACCATTTTTATTAAATTCGGTGACGGTTTTTAGCAATATCGCTAAACCTGAAACCAGTTTATTTATTTTTAATTACCAGCTGGCTTTTTTGACTCCGGGAATCAAACCTTGATTGGCCATTTCCCTGAATGTTACCCTTGAAATACCAAAAGTCCTCATGTACCCTTTAGGTCTTCCAGTAAGTTTACAACGATTGTGCATACGAACAGGAGAAGCGTTTTTTGGCAATTTTTGAAGTGCTTCATAGTCACCTGCCTCTTTTAAGGCTTTACGCTTTTCAGCATATTTAGCAACTGTTCTCGCCCTTTTTCTTTCACGGGCCTTCATTGATTCTTTAGCCATACTAATTCTTTTTAAAAGGTAATCCTAATTCTGTTAATAATGATTTTGCTTCTTTGTCTGTTGGCGCAGAAGTTACAAAGGTAATATCCATCCCATTGATTCTATTGATCTTGTCAATATTAATCTCAGGGAAAATTATTTGTTCGGTTACACCCAAACTATAATTACCACGACCATCAAAGCCCGTTGCTCGAATTCCTTGAAAATCCCGAACCCTAGGCAAAGCAGAAGTCACTAGGCGATCTAAAAATTCGTACATTCTCTCACCACGTAAAGTTACTTTGGCACCAATTGGCATCCCTTTACGTAATTTGAATGCAGCGACATCCTTTTTAGACATGGTTGAGACTGCTTTTTGACCGGTTATCATAGTCAATTCATCAACTGCGTGATCAATCAACTTCTTATCGGCCACGGCAGCACCAACACCTCTACTAACCACGATTTTCTCTAATTTAGGTACTTGCATTACATTTTTGTAACCAAATTCCTCTTTAAGCGCATCAACGATACGCTCTTTATATTCTTTCTTTAATCTTGCAACGTAAGCCATAACTAAATTACTTCATTGGATTTCTTAGCAAACCTGATCTTCTTACCATCCCTTACTTCCAAACCTACCCTAGTAGCTTCGCTTGATTTTGGATCAATCAACGACAAATTGGAAACATGGATAGGAGCTTCTTTCTTAACAATACCACCTTGAGGATTGTTAGCACTTGGTTTCTCATGTTTGGAAACCATATTGGCTCCTTCTACGATAGCCTTGTTCTTTTCGATCAACACCTTTGTCACTTTACCTTCCGTACCTTTATGGTCTCCGGCAATGATCCTAACGGTATCTCCTGTTCTTATCTTTAACTTTTTCATTGTAGTATTAAATATTAAAGCACCTCTGGGGCCAATGATACAATCTTCATGAATTGCTTGTCGCGCAACTCCCTGGCCACTGGTCCAAAAACACGGGTACCTCTCATTTCACCGGTAGGATTCAATAATACGCAAGCATTGTCATCAAAACGAATATATGAACCATCCGGTCTTCTAACTTCTTTTTTGGTTCGTACCACAACTGCGGTAGAAACTGCTCCTTTTTTGATACCCCCATTTGGTGTAGCCTCTTTAACGGTAACAACGATTTTGTCTCCAATAGAAGCATATCGCCTTTTTGTACCACCGAGAACTCTAATGGTCAAAACCTCTTTTGCTCCAGTATTGTCTGCTACTTTTAGTCTTGATTCTTGCTGTAACATATTATTTAGCTCTTTCTAGGATTTCTACTAACCTCCAACATTTGGTCTTACTCATGGGACGGGTCTCCATAATTTTCACGGTATCACCGATATTACAATCGTTCTTTTCGTCGTGAGCAACATATTTCTTTGTTTTCAAAACGAACTTACCGTACATCGGGTGTTTTACTCTTTTTACTTCTGCCACAACAATGGATTTCTCCATTTTGTCACTAGTAACAACCCCTACTCTCTCTTTTCTTAAGTTTCTTTTTTCCATAAAGCAGAACCAATTATTGGTTTTCCCTATTAGTTATTTCAGTAGCCAATCTTGCAACCGTTCTTCTTACTTTCTTTATCTGAAGCGGATTCTCCAACGGAGTAACAAAATGTGCCATTTTCAAATCAGCGTATTGCTTCTTATACTCAGCAAGCTTTCCCGTAAGTTCCTCGACAGATAACTTTTTAATTTCTAAATTTTTCATGATTCCTTACGATTAATTCTCATCTGTATAATCCCTTGCAATAACAAACTTTGTCTTTACAGGCAACTTTTGTGCTGCCAAACGCAAGGCTTCCTTCGCAATTTCCTGGCTAACCCCACCAACTTCGAACATAATCCTACCTGGTTTTACCACGGCAACAAAATATTCAGGGGCACCCTTACCTTTACCCATACGTACTTCCAATGGTTTTTTGGTAATTGGCTTATCTGGGAATATTTTAATCCACAATTGTCCTTCCCTCTTCATAAATCTTGTTGCCGCAATACGGGCTGCCTCAATTTGACGGGAAGTCAAAAATGATGAATCCAAGGATTTAATGCCAAACATACCATTTGAAAGCTGATGACCCCTTCCAGAGTTACCCTTCATACGGCCCTTCTGCATTTTACGAAACTTGGTTCTTTTCGGTTGTAACATTTCTTTACTTCTTTAAAAAATTACTTTCTACGACGTTGCTTTCTCTGACCGTCTTGCTTCCCACCTTTTCCACCTTGGCCTTTTTGCATTCCAACCAATGGGGAAAGTTCTCTCTTACCATAAACCTCACCTTTCATGATCCACACTTTAATACCTAATCTTCCATAGGTGGTGTGCGCTTCATGCAAAGCATAATCTATGTCAGCCCTGAAAGTGGACAATGGGATACGACCATCTTTATAGGATTCGGATCTAGCCATTTCAGCACCATTCAAACGTCCTGAAATCTGAACCTTTATTCCTTCTGCATTCATTCGCATTGCAGCAGCGATAGACATTTTAATAGCCCTTCTAAAGGAAATTCTACTTTCAATCTGTCTCGCTATACTCGCAGCAACCAAATTCGCATCAACCTCTGGCCTCTTGATCTCAAATATATTGATCTGAACTTCTTTATTGGTAATCTTCTTAAGCTCTTCTTTCAGCTTGTCAACCTCTTGACCTCCTTTACCAATAATGATACCTGGTCTAGCCGTTGTAACCGTAACGGTTATCAACTTCAACGTACGTTCGATAATCACCCTAGAGACACTTGCCTTAGAAAGACGTGCGTGAATATACTTTCTTATCTTATCGTCTTCAGCCAGCTTATCACCATAATCATTTCCACCGTACCAGTTAGATTCCCATCCTCTGATTATTCCAAGACGATTTCCTATCGGATTTGTTTTCTGTCCCATTCTAGCTTGCTGTATTATTATTAGATCCCAATACCAATGTTACATGGTTTGAACGTTTTCTTATTCTATGCGCTCTACCTTGCGGGGCCGGACGCAATCTTTTCAACATGGTTCCACTATCTACCCTTATCTCTTTTACGATAAGCTCAGCTTCCTCCATATTGGCATCTTCATTCTTAGCTTGCCAGTTTGCCAAAGCTGATAAAAGCAATTTCTCCAATTTTCGAGAAGCTTCCTTCGAATTGAATTTTAAGATAGCCAAAGCTTTCTCAACCTCCACACCCCTGATCAAATCAGCTACCAACCGCATCTTTCTTGGCGATGTTGGGCAGTTATTCAATTTAGCAAAAGCCAATTGTTTCTTTTCAGCCTTGATTCTTTCGGCCATTTGTCTTTTTCGAACTCCCATAGCTTACTTTTTACCTTTATTCTTAGCCCCTGCATGACCCCTAAAAGATCGTGTTGGAGAAAATTCGCCTAATTTGTGACCTACCATATTCTCAGTAACATATACCGGAACAAATTGTCTACCATTATGAACTGCAACTGTCAACCCTACAAAATCAGGAGTAATCATTGAAGCCCTTGACCACGTCTTTATGACGCTTTTCTTACCGGAGGTTACAGTTTGTTGGATTTTCTTTTCCAAGCTATAATGAACGTAAGGTCCTTTTTTTAATGAACGTGCCATTTGTTTTTCTTTTTATTTCTTTCTACGTTCTAATATATATCTATTCGTGCTCTTGGTTTTAGAACGAGTTCTAAATCCTTTTGCAGGAATTCCGTTTTTAGATCTTGGATGACCACCGGAAGCCCTACCTTCACCACCACCCATTGGGTGATCCACAGGGTTCATCGCTACAGGCCGTGTTCTTGGCCTTCTTCCCAACCATCTACTTCTACCAGCCTTACCGGAAACCAACAATTGGTGATCCGAATTGGACACAGCCCCAATAGTTGCTAAGCATTCAGACAAAATAAGTCTTGTCTCCCCTGATGGTAATTTCACGGTAACAAACTTACCTTCCTTCGCCATCAATTGGGCAAATGTACCGGCACTACGTGCCATAACAGCCCCTTGACCTGGCCTTAACTCTATACAAGAGATAATCGTACCCAATGGAATACTTTTCAAAGGCAAAGCATTTCCGATCTCTGGAGCAGCAGTCTCACCAGACGATACTGTCTGACCAACTTCCAAACCGTTTTGTGCGATCACATAACGTTTTTCTCCATCAACATATTCCAACAACGCTATAAAAGCGGTTCTGTTCGGATCATATTGAATTGATTTTACAGTAGAAACAACACCTTGTTTGTCTCTCTTGAAATCAATGACACGATACCTTCTCTTGTGACCCCCACCTCTGTGGCGTATGGTCATCTTTCCTTGACTGTTTCTACCTCCTGACTTTTTTAACGGAGCGAGTAAGCTCTTCTCCGGCTTATCAGTAGTAATGGAGTCAAACCCATTTACTACTCTAAAACGCTGTCCTGGAGTGATTGGTTTTAATTTTCTAACTGACATTTTTTGTCTTTATAGATTACTGTAAAAATCAATTATATCACCTTCTACAACATCAACGATCGCTTTTTTAATAGCATTCGTCTTACCATGCTGAATACCGGTTTTGGTATATCTTGTCTTTCTGCTAGGACCATAGTTCATGGTTCTTACCTTTTTCACAGAAACACCGTAAGTTGCCTCTACAGCATCCTTGATTTGAATTTTGTTCGCCTTAGGATCCACAACGAAACCATAACGATTATGCAACTCGCTATCCGCAGTCATTTTTTCCGTTATAATTGGCTTTATCAACACACTCATGGTTTCCTATTTATTTAAGTTCGTTTCAATTCCTTCCAAAGAACCTTCCAACAATACTATATTATTTGCGTTTAATATCTTGTAAGTGCTTAATTCTGTGTTAGTTATAACTTCAGAATCTGCCAAATTACGCGAAGACAAATATACACCATTATTTGAATCACCCAACACAAATAAAGATTTTTTGTCTTGAAGTCCTAAAGACTTCAGAATCTGTACAAAATCCTTGGTTTTGGGAGCGTCAAAATCAAAATCCTCAACAACCATGATAGACTGCTCTTTTGTCTTAAGACTTAAAGCGGATTTTCTGGCCAAACGCTTAACGTTCTTGTTCAGTTTTTGGGTATAATCCTTAGGTCTTGGGCCAAAAATACGACCACCACCCCTAAAAATTGGCGATTTAATACTACCTGCCCTAGCGGTACCCGTACCCTTTTGCTTTTTGATCTTACGTGTACTACCGGAAATCTCACCACGTTCCTTAGCCTTGTGCGTTCCTTGTCTCTGATGAGCCAAATACTGCTTTACATCAAGGTAAATTGCGTGATTGTTCGGTTCTATAGCGAAAACATTATCCGAAAGGTCTACCTTTCTTCCTGTTTCTTTTCCTTTAATATCTAAAACTGCTACTTTCATTACTGCCACCTTTTAATGGTTACATAAGCGTTCTTATGACCAGGAACACAACCTTTTACCACTAAAAGATTTTTCTCTGGAACTACTTTTAAAACTTTAAGGTTTTGAACTGTCACCTTATCACCACCCATTCTACCGGCCATTTTCATTCCCTTGAACACTCTCGCAGGATATGAAGCGGCACCAATGGAACCTGGAGCTCTAAGTCTGTTGTGCTGACCGTGGGTCGCTTGGCCTACACCAGCAAAACCGTGTCTTTTCACAACACCTTGAAAACCTTTACCTTTTGACGTTCCAATTACGTCAACAAATTCACCTTCCAAAAACACATCAACTCCTACTGTGTCTCCCAATTTGTACCCATCTGCAAAACCTTGGAACTCAACGACTTTTTTCTTGGGAGAAGCACCTGCTTTTTTAAAGTGACCGACTTCGGCCTTATTAGCACGTTTTTCTGCCTTGTCATCGAAACCAAGCTGAAGGGCGTTATACCCATCAACCTCTTCGGTTCTGACTTGGGTAACTACGCATGGTCCTGCTTCAATGACAGTACAGGGAACATTCTTCCCATTCTCGTCAAAGATGCTGGTCATACCTACTTTTCTTCCTATTAACCCAGACATATTATTACTATTTATTAATTACTATTGATTATTTTCAAAAAAACAGGGCCAAAAATAATTCAGCCCTGAATTTATCTTTGTTTCCGTTTTTCCCTCGCACGCAGCTTGGGACATGTTAGCCCCACTTCTATCTGAAGCGGAACATTTACTTAGACCTTGATCTCGACCTCTACACCACTAGGAAGCTCTAACTTCATAAGGGCATCGATGGTTTTTGATGAAGAACTGTATATATCCAACAACCGTTTATAAGAACTCAATTGAAATTGCTCCCTTGATTTCTTATTTACGTGTGGAGAACGTAGCACAGTAAATATCTTTTTATGTGTTGGCAAAGGAATAGGTCCTGTAACCACCGCACCTGTAGTCTTTACCGTTTTAACGATTTTCTCAGCAGACTTATCCACCAAGTTATGATCGTAAGATTTTAGTTTTATTCTAATTTTTTGACTCATCTTCTAAAAATTAAGCGGTTATCCCCCTTGCTGCTTTAATTACTTCTTCTGCGATATTCGATGGTGTCTCAGCGTAATGCGAGAATTCCATAGTAGAGGTTGCCCTACCTGACGAAAGTGTTCTTAATGAAGTAACATATCCAAACATTTCCGAAAGAGGAACCGTTCCTTTTACAACTTTAGAACCTGCCCTGTCTCCCATATCGGAAATCGTACCCCTTCTTCGGTTAAGATCCCCAACAATATCACCCATGTTTTCTTCTGGAGTCAATACCTCCAATTTCATGATAGGCTCCATGATTACAGCACCTGCAGCTTTTCCTGCAGCTTTGTAACCCATTTTGGCAGCTAATTCAAAGGACAATGCATCAGAATCCACAGGGTGGAAAGATCCATCCTTAAGAACAACCTTCATTGTATCCATTTCATAACCGGCAAGTGGTCCATTTTTCATGGCAGCCTGGAAACCTTTTTCTACAGAAGGAATAAATTCCTTTGGAATTCGACCCCCTTTGATTTGATCAACAAACTGTAAACCTGTACCTTCGAAATCATCATCCGCAGGACCCATTTCGAAAACAATATCACCAAACTTACCACGACCACCGGATTGCTTCTTATAAGTCTCCCTATGTGCAGCGGTTTTCGTTAAAGCTTCTTTATATTCAACCTGAGGCTCACCTTGGTTTACCTCCACTTTGAATTCACGTCTTAATCGATCTACAATAATATCCAAGTGAAGCTCACCCATACCGGATATGATTGTTTGACCTGAAGACTCATCAGTTTTAACTTGGAATGTTGGATCTTCCTCAGCCAATTTAGCCAAAGCCATACCCAATTTATCAACATCAACCTTAGTCTTAGGCTCAACTGCAATACCAATAACCGGATCAGGAAAGTCCATACTCTCCAAGACTATTGGATGCTTTTCAGCTGACATGGTATCACCGGTCTTAATATCCTTAAAACCAACTGCGGCACCTATATCACCCGCTTCAATATAATCGATGGCATTCTGTTTATTGGAATGCATTTGATAAATACGCGAAATACGTTCTTTCTTACCTGAACGATTGTTCAAGATATAAGAACCGGCATCCAAACGACCTGAATACGTTCTAAAGAAAGCCAAACGACCCACAAAAGGATCAGTAGCAATCTTAAATGCCAATGCAGCAAACGGCTCCTTAACATCCGGCTTACGAGTTTCCTCTTTACCTGTATCAGGATTTACGCCTACAATAGCCTCCTTATCCATAGGGGATGGCAAATACCTACATACGGCATCCAATAAAAACTGAACACCTTTATTCTTGAATGAAGAACCACAGATCATAGGAATGATGGCCCTATCCATTACAGCGGCCCTTAGCGCAGCATGCACCTCGTCCTCTGTAATCGAATCCTCATCCTCGAAAAATTTCTCCATCAAATTTTCATCGTATTCCGCAACAGCCTCAATAAGGGCCGCCCGATACTCATGAACCTCTTCCTTCATTTCCTCAGGAATGTCCACGACATCAAAAGTGGAACCGAAATTATCCTCATGCCAAACGATAGCCCTATTCTTGGCCAAGTCAACAACACCTCTAAAATCAGCTTCATCACCAATTGGCAATACGATAGGAACCGCATTGGAACCCAACATCTCCTTTACTTGCTTACAAACCATAAGGAAGTTAGAGCCTTGGCGATCCATTTTGTTCACAAAACCGATACGAGGCACTTTATAATTATCAGCCAGTCTCCAGTTAGTCTCTGATTGTGGCTCAACACCATCCACAGCACTAAAAAGAAAAACCAGACCATCCAAAACCCTTAGCGAACGGTTTACCTCAACGGTAAAATCAACGTGTCCGGGAGTATCTATAATGTTAAAGTGAAAAGGCTTGGTCTCATCGGTAACCTTTCCGTTTTTCATCGGAAAGTTCCATTCACAGGTTGTAGCCGCAGAGGTAATGGTAATACCACGCTCTTGCTCCTGCTCCATCCAATCCATGGTAGCCGCACCATCGTGCACCTCACCTATTTTATGACTAACACCCGTATAAAACAATATACGCTCTGTAGTCGTGGTCTTACCCGCATCAATATGCGCCGCAATACCTATATTTCTTGTATATCTTAAATCTCTTGCCATTCCTGATTAAAATCTAAAGTGAGAGAATGCTTTGTTCGCTTCGGCCATTTTATGGGTATCAACCCTTTTCTTAACCGCTGCACCTTCTTCTTTTGAAGCTGCCAAAATCTCAGCCGCCAACTTTTGAGCCATACCCTTTTCATTACGCTTACGCGCAAAACTGATCAGCCATTTCATAGCTGTGGATATTTTTCTGTCGGGTCTGATCTGCATAGGTATCTGGAAGGTAGCACCACCAACTCTCCTACTTCTTACTTCAACATGGGGCATAACATTGGAAAGTGCATCTTTCCACAACTCCAACGCTGTCTTTTCTTCATCAGTATTCTTTTCCTCAACTATATCTATAGCATCATAAAACACGTTAAACGCCACTGACTTCTTACCATCCCACATCATCATATTCACAAAACGTGTTACCAACTGGTCGTTAAACCTTGGATCGGGTAAAATTGGTCTTTTCTTTGCCTGTCTTTTTCTCATTGCTGTCTTTTAAAAAAAGTTTTGATTACTTCTTAGGTCTTTTTGCTCCATACTTAGACCTACGTTGGGTCCTACCAGCAACACCGGCAGTATCCAGAGCACCTCTGACAATATGATACCTAACACCTGGCAAATCTTTTACTCTTCCGCCCCTTACCAATACTATCGAGTGCTCTTGCAAGTTGTGTCCTTCACCTGGAATATAAGCGTTAACTTCCTTTCCATTGGTTAACCTTACCCTAGCCACTTTTCTCATGGCAGAGTTTGGTTTCTTAGGAGTTGTTGTATATACCCTAGTACATACACCTCTCCTTTGAGGACACGAATCCAAAGCAGCCGATTTACTCTTCTTGGTAATCGTGGCCCTTCCTTTTCGTACTAATTGTGAAATTGTTGGCATACTATATATTAATGTATAAATATTTTACCCTTCGTTTAAGGGCTGGCAAATGTAGCAATATTTCATTATAATTCAAATACATATAGATTAATTTTAAAGTTTTTTTGAATGCATGCAAAAAAACTGGAATATTCTTCCCCAACAAACCCCTGCTCCAAATCTTCAAAATCCCCACCTTGTATATCGTAATTAACACTTAATAAAAATGCACTCCAAAACCCATTTTATTAAATTTTCATTTCCAAAAAATTAATAATATTATCATATTTTCATTATGATTGAGTTTCCTTGAACTATCCATATTTTATAACAAAAACATTTAGGAAAGTTGCATTATTTGCAACAGATCTTAAAATATTATTAAAATAAACTTGCTTTATTAACTTAATATTAAGATTTTAGCCCCCAACTAATTCAAATATTATAAAAATGAAAACAAATTTGAGTGGAATCTTAACGCTGCTATTGGCGTTTGTTGTGCACATATCGTTTGCACAGGAGAAAACGATTTCCGGTATGGTCTCAGACCAAAGTGGGCTACCACTACCTGGAGTAAATATCGTTGTGGTAGGTACAACTAATGGTACCCAGACCGATTTTGATGGTAACTACACTATTAAGGCATCAGAAGGTCAAACACTATTGTTTACCTATATTGGTCAAAAGGAAATGCGCAAAAAAGTTGGTGCAGGGAACAGCATCAACGTTCAAATGGAAGATGACGCACAAGCCCTTGACGAAGTAGTGGTTACCGCTGTAGGTATAACAAGGAGTCAAAAAGGCCTAGGTTACAACGTACAGAGTGTAGAGGCCGAGGCCATTAGTGTAAAACCTAATGCTGACCTTGTAAACTCCCTTTCCGGTGCCACATCAGGTGTCCAAATTGTAAGTGCTTCAGGTGAAGCCGGTGCTTCTACCTTTATTACAATTAGGGGGTCGTCTTCAATTACAGGAAACAACCAACCTTTATTTATCGTCAATGGCCAGCCCATTGATACAGGTGGTGGAGACAGTGGAACCGGTGGAGTGAATACTTCAAACCGTACCATTGACATCAACCCTGATGATATCGCTAGCCTTTCCGTATTGAAAGGTGGTGCTGCAACAGCCCTTTATGGGGTACGTGCTGCAAACGGGGCGATTATCATCACCACAAAATCAGGTAAGAACCTTACTGAAAGAAGAATTGAATTCCATACCTCAATCGGTGTTGATGTAGTATCCCATCTGCCTGCAAGGCAAAAGAAATATGCCCAAGGCCAAGCAGGTGTTTGGATAAGTGGTAATGCAGATTCTTGGGGACCTGAAATCTCCAGTTTGGAATATGATGGTGACACTTCATACCGATGGGACCCCAAAGGCAGTTTAGTGCCTAAAGGTACAGGAAACGGAACCCCTGCCCAGTATTATGATCCCTATGATTTTTTCCAAAATGGATATCAACTAAACAATCGTTTCAGTATCAGTAATGGTACGGAACAAGGCGATTATTACTTTTCAATGTCCAATTTGGAACAGGAAGGGATCATACCGAATAACACCTATGGTAGAACCACCCTACGTTTAAACGGTTCCACCAAAATTTCTGACAAGATCACGTTTGGGGCAAATATGGCCTATACCAATTCAAGAGCCGTACAAATCCAAAAAGGATCGAACGTATCCGGTATTATGCTTGGACTTTTAAGAACAGCCGCTAGTTTTGACAATAGCGCAGGCTATGAATTTGCTGATGGCACACAACGTAATTATAGAAACGGTGGCGGGTATGACAACCCATACTGGACTGCGAACAACATCGCCTATGAGGAAGATGTAAACCGTTTTACCGGTAACATCAACCTAAACGTTCAATTTACCGATGAATTAAGTTTGGTTTATAATACCGGTATCGATTGGTACAATACCAAATATACAGATACGTTCAAAATCGGTTCTAGGGCTCAAACCTCAGGATACTATAAGGAGTTTATGGATTTCAATAGTGTCTTTAACTCAGATCTATTGTTAACCTATAGAAAGGATATTTCGGATAAATTCAATATGAGCGCCACCATTGGTAACAACTTCTTCTCCGATTACTACAAGTATTTACGCGGTGATGCTACAGGTTTGGAAATTCCTGATTTTTATCAGTTGAACAACTCCAGTTCCAATACCACATCAACTTTTACGGCGAATTATAGGACCTCAGCCGTTTTTGCGGATTTACAATTCTCGTACGACGATATGATCTTTTTAGGGTTTACAGGTAGAAATGATTGGTCAACGACCATGCCACAGCAGAACAAATCAGCGTTCTATCCTTCCGCCAGTTTAGGTTTCGTCTTTAGTGAAATAGGAGACCTAAAGAGTGATTTCTTTAGTTTTGGTAAATTAAGGGCATCAGCCGCACGTACCGCAAACATCGCACCAGCGTACAGTACGAGTAACTATTACGAGGCAGCTAATGGTGGTGACGGTTGGACAGGTGATGATGAGGGTATTTCTTACAGATTCCCATATCAAGATAAAACTTCCTTTTTTATTGATGACGATTTAGGTAATGCCGATTTGAAACACGAGACCCAGGATACTTGGGAAGTTGGTGCAGACCTTCGCTTTTTCAAAAGTAGGTTAGGACTTGATTTTACGTATTTCAAAAACACCAACACCGACTTGTTAATGCCGGTACCTATCGCAGCTACATCTGGGTTTAATACGGTTTATTTGAATGCTGCCTCCATGGAATCTAAAGGTATTGAAATCAGTGTGAACGCCACTCCCATAAAAACAGAGAATTTTACTTGGGATTTTGTTGCCAATTATACTCAATTCAAGAATCCCGTAACCGCTTTAGCGGATGGTGTTGACAACGTCTTCCTAGGAGGATTTACCGTACCTCAAGTACGTGCCGTTGTTGGCGAGGAATACCGAAGTATCTTTGGGGAAGACTGGTATAGAGACTCAAACGGAAACGTTTTGATCAATGATGACCCCACGGATAGCTATAGGGACGGGTACCCAATGAACAATACCGCCCAAGGTTTGGTACCTATCGGAAACTTTAACCCGGATTGGACAGCAAACATCACCAACTCCATTTCCTACAAGAACCTATCCTTGTCTTTCTTGATAGACATTAAAAAAGGAGGGGTAATGTACAACGGTACCGCTTTTGCCATGAATAAATTCGGGGTAAGTAAGCGAACTGAAAAAAGGGAAGTTTATTATAACACCGATGGAAGTATCAATTTTGACACTACACCAGAAGAGAACTTAGTTGTAATGGACGGGGTTTACGGACATATTGATGCCAATGGTGATGTGGTTAGCAGTGGTGTTACCAACGTAACGCCCGTTGTCCAAGACCAAGAATGGTTCCAAGGACAAGGAAGTAACTTTGGTGGTGGACCATCTATTGCGGCTATGGAGCCAGCAGATTGGGTACGACTTAGGGATTTAACCTTTGCTTACAACCTACCAGAAATCGGTGACGTCATCAAAGGTGGACAAATATATTTCTCAGGTAGAAACCTTTGGATAGACACCCCTTATTCCGGTATCGACCCAGAAACCAATCTAGGTGGAGCTACCAACGCCCAGGGTATGGATTACTTCAATAGCCCTGGTACCAGGAGCTATACCTTAGGCCTTAAATTGACATTCTAAAAAAAAATAGATCATGAAAAAAAATAGAAATATAACTTATAAAGGGCTGGTACTTATTCTGTCAGTATTTGTCCTAACCATATCTTGCGAGAAGTGGAATGATTCCGACATCAATATTGATCCGGACAAACCATCAGATGTATCGATGGCCTTAATCCTTCCTGGAGTTCAGCAATCCATGGGATTCAATCTTGTTGGGAACAACACAGTGAGAACCAATAATATTTGGATGCAAATTTTTGAAGGGGTTGATCGTCAGTCCTTTACCGAAGGAAGATATCAAATAACAGCTGCCGATACTGGTAACGGTTTCGAACCCATGTATACTGAAATGATGATGAATTTAGGTATCATTATTGACAAAGCGGATGACGAAGGCGTGGAGTCCCCCCATTTTGCGGGTGTGGCCCAGGTTCTAACAGCAACTACTTTAGGTATTGGCACCGATTTATTCGGTGACATGCCCTATACAGAAGCTTTTAAAGGAGGAGATCTTGTTTATAGTCCTGTATACGACACACAGGAATCCCTTTACGGAACTGTCAATACGCTTCTAGATCAAGCAATCGGTAATTTAAACAGCGCCACTAACGTCATCGATGTTGAAGGAGATGTTATTTACGACGGTGATATCGATCTATGGAAGAAGGCTGCCTATTCGATTAAAGCAAGACACGCAATCCAATTATCCGCTAAAAATGGAAATGCAGCCTATACAGCGGCCTTAGCAGCTGTCTCCAATGGTTTTACTTCCAATGACGATGATATGTTGGTTCCTTGGGAAGATGCAAACAAAAATCCTCTCTACCAATTTATGGATGAAAGGGGGGATATCAGGATGGGTGCCTTTTTAATCGACTTGTTATTGGCCACTGACGATCCTAGATTACCTTTTTATGCAGAAAAAGACGATGACGGCAATTATACAGGAAGCGCCCTTAGAGCCCAGAATGCAAAAGCTTCCAAACTGGGTTCTAATCTTGCAGGTTCTGACGCCCCAACAAAGTTGATGACCTACTCCGAATTGAAGTTCATTGAGGCCGAGGCTAGATTGGGTCTTGGACAAGCAGGTGCCCAAGAAGCGTATGAAGAAGCAGTAGCCGCTTCCGTATTGCGAGTGACCGGTGATGCCAACACCGCTTGGTTGGATGCCAATATCAATGGTGATCCTGTTACCTTGGAGAAATTAATGATACAGAAGTATATTGATGGCGCTGCCACCAACCAACCCTATGCTGATTATAGAAGAACTGGGCTTCCTAGCCTTACTTTGGCATCGGATGCAGTTCTTAGCGAAATCCCTGTAAGATTTCCTTACCCGCAATCCGAATTGGATTACAATACCCAAAATGTACCTTCTGTTACACTATTAACCAAAGTTTGGTGGGATCAATAATCTTTAAAAACTAAAAAAATGATGAAAAAAATAATAAAACGTTTTGCTTTTGTAGCAGTTTCAGCGGTTCTCCTCGTATCATGTGATTGGGACGAAGATAATTTCGCAGCGCTATCAAATAGTCCAGATCCCAATGCAACCTATTATGTTCAATTTAAGGATGCTTCCAAAAGTTTAGAATCAGGCGTTTCTGAATCAGGGGATTTGGTAGACATAGAAACCACAATCATTGTAAACATACTAGGATTGCCACAGGCACAGGACATTACAGTTAATCTCACCCTTGACCCTGCGTCTACTATCGACGAAAGTATGTATGAACTATCGGCTTCATCGATTACCATTCCTGCGGGTTCTGCAGGTGGATTGGTTACACTAACCACTAATACAGAATTGATGCCAGTGGGTGAAGAATTGGATTTAATTTTGAATATGGATGCAGGTGCCAACTCGGCAACGGCTGGCCTTCAATTGACTTATAACTTGTTACGAATAGCATTTTGCCCTTTAGAAAATGGGGCTGTTGATTTAGAAGGCACCTACACCGCCACCAGTGATCTTAACGGTTATGGCGATGCCATTTCCGCTGTTGCAGATGGGGAGACCCTTATGATTTCCGGACTGGGAGTTTCATTCATCGAAGGCTTCTGGGGTGAACCCGTTATTGCCAGTGAAGCAATCTCTGCTGAAGTTGCTGGAAACGGTGGAATAACAATTCCGAGACAATACATCTACACCACAACCTATGAAGGCGCACCGTATGACTACGAAATTGCCGGCACTGGAAAGTGGACGAATTGTGATGCCAAACCAACATTAATAATTGATTACGATATTTATTATGTTGGTGATACTGATGGTCTTGGAAAACAATATTATCCTACCTATTTAGCATCAGAGACCTTAGGAGGTACTTTTACCATGAACTAAGATTATTTACATTACCAATAAAGACCAAGGGGCATTAATTAAATTTAATGCCCCTTTTTCTATACTATAAAACCAAATTCAAGGAACATAGAACCTGTCATATCTAAACTCACACACCATAAAAAAACACTACGCCCCTCTTTACTTTCCCTAAAAAACTATTCACAACACAATAGAACCAGACTAAAATCCATTATCACAGGGGGTTTACACACCCTTTATTCAATTGGACAACCTTTCTTTATCCGTTATCAACAAACAGAATAATCCCAAGTCCCATTCAATTACAAAACAACAACTAAAAAAAGACCCCTATAAAGCCCTAAGAGAGCCAATCAATACACAAGACGGTATATTCCATCAGTCACACACAAAAGCCCCTAAAGAGTTTCCAGTGTGGCAAACAAAGCTTAATCCCTAAAAAGTTAGACATACTTCTTAAAATCACCAGTCCCATAATAAATGTAAAAGTACTTCTAAAGGAAAAGAAGCCATGTTGCTTTATTGGCTCGAACCAGAATCCAAGAATCCTATTCCATCCCAAAATATTCAAACGACACAGTATAGTCATCCCGACAATTCCTACAATATACTACAACTTAGATACCCATTAAACTTACAAGTAAAATCCAACAGTTAATATACTACCTATCAACAAAATATTCTTTGTAAACAACCAAGGACACCAATGACGAAAGTCCAAAAGAACAACCCTAACAAATTCCAAAAAGAGTCCGTTTCCTTAATATATGAGACCACCAAAATCATAACCTTTCTTGGTTGGAAATCACCCAAAAGAACCTTAACAGAAGAAATCGATTATTGACACCTTACGATTTATCAAAAAAATTCGAAAATTAATCAATAACCATGCCTTATTTGGACATTATATTCACAAGTAAGGCCTTTTAGTTAAGATTTATGCGTCATTTTTCTTAATTCCTTAAGCTATTCTTCTTCTACAATTTTCATATTCACAATTACCTGTCTTTTTTAAATAATCATATTATTTTATTCTTACTTTTTTAACATTTTTATTATGTTTTCTATATTTTTTGAAATTTCTATGCTTTCTATGTTTTTTTACAACATTTTTATTGGTTTTTGTTATGTTTTTAATCTCAAATTCTTAAAATATAGTTAACATTAATTGGATTGCCAACATGAAATAGTGAATTTTGCACCTGCTAAATCAAATAATCACCCGAGCAATGAAAACAAATCTTAGTGGAATCCTTACGCTATTATTAACGTTTATTGTGCACATTTCATTTGCACAAGAAAAAACGATTTCCGGTATTGTAACAGATCAATCCGGCATTCCGTTACCAGGCGTCAACATTCTAATCCAAAATACCACACAAGGTACCCAAACCGACTTTGACGGTAACTATACCCTACAGGCTGATGTAGGGCAAACTGTCTTATTCTCCTACCTTGGTTTTAAAAACACTTCCATCGTAGTCGGAACCTCAAGTACGATCAATATACAAATGGAGGAAGATGCACAAGCATTGGATGAAGTTGTCGTAACAGCTTTAGGTATTAAAAGAAACCCCAGATCACTAGGGTATTCGGTAAAGTCCGTCGAAGCTGAAGCCATTACAAAAAACTCCGAACCCGATTTGATAAAATCACTTAACGGCAAAGTGCCCGGGGTAAACGTCAATGTATCCACTGGTGTTGCCGGGGCTTCCAACAAAATAAGCATAAGGGGAACTACTTCGTTCCAAGGAGGCAACCAACCTCTCTTTGTTGTTGACGGAACCCCCTACAGCAACGACCAAATAACCACTTCCAGTCAGGTCACTGGCGGTGGCGGTTATGAAACCGGTATTTCATCCTTAGACCCCAACGATATCGCCAATATAGAGGTCCTAAAAGGAGCGGTGGCCGCAGCACTCTATGGTTCCAGGGCCGTAAACGGTGTTATTGTCGTTACCACCAAATCTGGAAAATCAGGTGGATCGTCAAACAAAAAAATGGAAGTATCACTGAACACGGGTGTATATTTCGAACAAATTGCCAATCTTCCAGATTACCAAAACACCTATGGAAACGGTTCCAATTTCAACTATAGCAATGCGAACGGTTCTTGGGGCGCAAGATTCGACTCCATGGAAACCATACCGACTTGGCCAAATTTACTTAAAGCATTTCCAGATCAATTTGGACCCACCGTACCCTATGTCGCACAACCAAATAACGTTAGGAATCTATTTAAAACCGGGTTTGTAGCAGATAATTCAATAAACATTGGTTCTGCCAACGAAAATTCCAATTTCAACCTTACTTTTTCCAATTTGGACCAACAGGGATATATTCCGTATAACTCCTATAAAAGGACCAATATTTCCACTGGGGGTAATTTCAAACTGGAGAACGGCTTACAGGTCGGAGCCAACATCAGTTATTCCGACAGCTATCAAGTAGGCCCCTTTCTTGGGGAAAACCAATACTCCGGTGCCGCTTCCTCTTTCGCCAGAACACTGGTACTAGGTAGAACATGGGACCTAAGCCTTCCTTACGAAGATGCCAATGGAGCACCGGTTGCCCCCAATGATGGTTGGGACCACCCCCTATGGTCTTGGGAACACAACCAAATTAGGACCGGTGTAAACAGGACCGTTGCCAATATAAATTTCGCATACGACTTTAACGAACATATTAATGCCCGATACCAACTCGGTATCAACAAATACGATTTAGCCCGTGTAGAAATAACCGATAAGGGCTCTAGAGCCGCTTCAGGTACAGGCAGGGTGGTAACCGACGACTATGGTAGTGAAGAAATTGAATCGACCTTCGTAGTCACCTTCAATTATGATTTGACCGATGACCTGAACATGAACTTTTTGGTAGGAAATAATGTAAACCAAATCTCAAGCCATCGCGTAGGTTACACAGGAACCAACCTAATTGCCGATGATATCTTTACCATCAATAACACAGCCAATGTCGTATCCGATTACGATTTGACCGAGAGAAAAAGAATCGTTGGTGTGTTTGGTGATTTGGGATTGTCCTACAAAAAATATCTTTTCCTAAATACTACCGCAAGAAACGACTGGTCTTCTACACTCCCTAAATCCAACAACAGCTTCCTATACCCTTCTGTTTCTTCCTCCTTTATATTTACAGAGGCTTTTGGAATAGAGAATGACATTCTTAGTTACGGTAAGATAAGGGGTGGTTGGGCCAATGTGAGCAGGGATGCGGACCCTTACCAAATAAACAAAATCTTTAGTGTAGGAACAGTGTATGCCGAACAACCCTCTGTATACGTACCGTATACACTGGGCAACCCTGACTTAAAACCGGAGAACACCGAAGAATTTGAAGTAGGTCTTGACCTGGAACTGTTTAAGAAAAGAGCTATTGTCGATTTTACGTGGTACAAGAAAACCACAACAGACCTTATTTCCGAAGTCAATGTTCCAACCTCTTCAGGTTACTCCTCCCTTTTGACGAATATCGGTGAAATGGAAAATACGGGTATTGAAGTAGGTCTAAAACTGATTCCCATTCGAACCGAGAACTTTAAATGGTCGACTTTCACTTCATTTACCAAAAACAAGAACATGGTAAACAAATTGATTGAAGGTCTTGATAGATTTCCAATCAACGTAAACGAGATTGCCTTTGTTGACGAAGGCCAACCCTTCGGTGTATTTTACGGTTCCGCTTTCGCAAGGGATGATGAAGGGAATTATTTGATCGAAGAGGGTGCCGGTGGCATCTTACAGGCCTTGGAAAATCAAGTAATAGGTGACCCTAATCCTGATTTCAAAGTAGGTTTCACCAACACATTCAAGTATAAAACATTAAGCCTACAGGCTCAATTTGACTGGAAAGAAGGAGGGGACATTTCCTCTACAACAATCGCCTCCCTTTTAGGAAGAGGTGTCACTAAGGACACCGAGGACCGGGAACGCACCTTTATCATTCCAGGAGTTTACGGAAACCCCACTACAGGGGAAGCCATTCTTGACGGGTCCGGAAATAAAATCCCGAATACGACCCAATTAACAATGAACAACCTGTATTTCTCCCCCACAACCAATAGCAACACTTTCGCAATCAACTCCGTTGATGAAGCCTCTATTTATGATGGTACCGTATTTAGGTTAAGGGAAATTTCATTGACCTATGACATTCCAAAAGAGTTTTTAGAAAACACCTTTATCGGGTCCATGACTTTTTCATTGGTAGGGAACAACCTATGGTTTTATGCCCCCAACATACCCAAGTACACGAATTTTGACCCTGATGTAAATGCATATGGGTCTGGTAACCTACAGGGTATTGAAGTCCAATCCGCACCAAGTTCAAAAAGATACGGATTTAAACTAAATATAAAATTCTAATAAAAAAAGCATGAAAAATATATTTAAAATCAATCTGAAGAACCACACCTTGGCCATCGTAGTATTGGTGTCTTTACTGCTCTGCAATTGTAGTGACTATTTGGACGTAAATACAGACCCGAACAATCCGACGGTTGCCCCCCTGGACCAACTTTTGACGGACACGCAGAGAAACTTCAACAGCATTACCGAATTTAGATTGTATATGGCCGAGGTGCTTTCCACCTATGTACATCAACTTACATCCAGGGAGGAACAGGATCAATACGGCACTAAGCCAGACAATGCCAATATCCATAATTCATGGGACGATGCTTATTCGGTAATAACCGAGGCCGATATCATTATTGAGCAAGGTACCGCTGAAAATGAAATGATCATTGTCGGTATGGCCAAGATCCTTAAAGGATACACCGCAACCATCATCGCCGATATTTGGGGCGATGCCCCCTATTCTGAAGCTTCCAAACTTGCCACAGGAACAGTTAGTCCGGTATTCGATGATCAAAATTCCATTTATGCGAATGCCCTTTCACTAATTGATGAAGGTCTCGCCAATATCAATAGTGGACAAGGATCGAATCCTGACACACAGGATTTGTTTTATAATGGAAGCATCCCCCAATGGAACAAATTCGTTAACACCCTAAAATTAAAATTGTATAATGAGATTCGGTTATCCCCAATGTTCGATGCAAGTAAATTAAATGCCTTACTAGCGGCTAACAATTTCATGGAGAGCAGCAGTGATGATTTTGAATTTCCTTATTCCACCACACAATCACCTGCAGAGGAAAGAAATCCACTTTTTAGGGCGTCTTACTTAACAGGACAAACCGCCCACTATGCCAGTCCATGGTTCTATGAAATCCTAAAAGGATGGAACCCCAGGATACACAATGGCATTGAAGACCCAAGGCTTGCTTATTATTTCTTCAACCAATTAACCCCTGGTCAATTACCCCCCGATGCCGGAGACCCTGAAACGGGCGACCCAAAAGCTGATTACTGGGACAGAAGCACAGGGTTTCATTCCATTAGATTTGGAAGTGTGGGTCCAAACAGGGATTTTTCAAGTAGAAAATCCTCCACCTACCCAGGAATATACCCTTGCGGGGGAAGATATGACGACGGTTTAGGTGGTGATGCCGATGTTGATGCCGGGACAGGCGCTGCACCCCATAGGCTTCTGACCTATCACGAATCTTTGTTTATCATGGCTGAATTAATACAAGCCGAGGTAATCCCAGGTGATGCTAGAGCTATTTTGGAGGAGGCTATGACCGCGGCATTCAAAAAAGTGGATGATGTAGTCGCAAATTCCGAAACCACTCAAACAGTACCCAAACTTATAGGATCCACTGCTGTAGATGATTTTATTACCGGAATTCTGACTGAGTTCGATGCTGCTTCCGCAACCAAGAAAATGGAGATTATCATGACCCAAAAATGGGTATCTACTTTTGGCGATCCATTTGACCAGTACAATGATTACAGAAGAACAGGATTCCCCATATTGGCAGACCCACTTGGAGACTCCCCGGAATACCAATTGGACAATGGGGACGACTGGCCCTTGATCGATAGTGAAACCACATTGACAAGACCCTTTCAGGTCTCCTTATTCTGGCCACAATCCGAATTGAACGTCAATGAAAATGCACCTGCCCAAAAAGATGCAACTGCCTATAAAATATTTTGGGACAATTAATCCATAAAAACATTATAATGAGAAATCTATATATTTCAAGTCTCCTTTTAGCCCTTTTTGCGCTAAACATATCATGTGATGACGATGGGGGAACATCATCGAAAAATTTAAGCCAAGGGGCATTAACCAATCTCACCTTGGCAAGTGGGAGTCCTGAATTCATTATTAATAGCACTTTTGCCAATACGGAACTTAAGTTCAGCGTGGATTTAAGTTTCGGCGACCCAGAATCCTTTGATTTAAAAGCACTCTATAAAACTTTTGGCGGGGAGTTCTACGGGCCGGTAACCATCGATGAGAATGTAAGCAGTTTCCCAAAAGACTATGTGCTAACGGGATCTGAAGTCATCAGTGCGTTTACCGAGATCAATTCCGTATCCGATATGAATGCAGGGGATAACATATTATTCTACGCCTCATTCACCATGAAAGATGGCAGGGTACTGGAAACTTTAAACACCAAAGGCGAACCAAATTATTACGCCTCCGATTTCAATCAAATTGGAGACAATAATTATTTCCTTGCCTATCCTGTAACTTGTGCCCCACAACCTGGGATCTATAGAATTGAAATGCATGATGCGTATGATGATGGGTGGCAGACTAATGATGACAACGGTGGAAACGGAATCCAATTGATTTTGGACGGTGAACTTACAGCAGAAGTAGGGCTGTGCAATCCGTATGTAGATAGCCCCTATAATTGTGTCGGGGATTATACCGATGGCATTGACACGGTAACCATTCCGGAAGGAACAGCCATAGCCTTATGGCAATTCCCTGGAGACCAATATGGTGAAATCAGTTTTGAAATTTATGGCCCTAATGATGAGCTGCTATTGGCATCCGGACCGGGTGAAGCCGCATCAGGCCCCTTAACGGTAATTTTATGCGCCGAATAACCTAAACACCCTTAACGTATTTGCAAAAACCACCTTTAACGAGGTGGTTTTTTTATTGCTTTTTACTTAAGGCCTAAGCAACCCGAATAAACCGTTATAAAGAACCCTGCGACGGCGAAACAGCATCTACAAGAGCAAAAGCCAAGTTCCCTAATTAAGCAAAACCAAGCATATTTCAAGGCCACAAAAATGAAATGAAAGAATGAATGCCTATTTAAGTACACCATGACATCATCCAAAAAGGCATTCAAGCGGCCCCTCTAATTTTCCCTTAACCTAAACCCAACACTCCAATACCTCATTATCTTATGACTAAAACCCATCATAAAAATGGTTTTATTAGGTCATTTTAAAATTGAGAAGAATATTCGCACTAAAGCAAACCCGAATTTTCAAAAAGGGTGATTTACAATCAATGTAGGCTTTTTCTTATCTTTTTATGTAATACCTCTTAAATCGGTGCCGATAAACAAAAAAAAAACATTTAAAAGCAAAACAATCGCCAAATGGCAATTATAGGTCACAAATAAGTCACCAGTCTCTTAATTTTTGAAAATCAACAACTTACAATCAACTTAAAATCATGTTTAGATTTAAAAGCGTAAAACAAAAAAAAAATAGTGCAACAAAAACAATTAGATATTGAAAATTCCATCACTTTTATCCACCCGAATTTAATTAAAATCAACAACTATGCCGATATCCTACTTTTTATGAATTCCAAAACATGTTTTGTTGTATTTTTTAAACTTTTTATGTTAATTATCGGCTTTTTTGCTATTTTTAACATTATCATATTCCTACCTTTTTATTGATATAATTTAACATACTGTCCATATCCGTAATTTATTCCACTATTTTTTTTATTAAATTCACTGATATCATTTTTTAATAACAATACTGTAATACATAACACATTATACTGCAGTTGTTATAATTTTTACAACAATTCCTTAAAGTTTAGCTAACATTTATTGGATTATTAACATGAAATTGTGAATTTTGCCTTTGCTAAATCAAATAATTATAGAGAAATGAAAACAAATTTAAGTGGAATCTTCACGCTATTATTAGCGTTCGTTGTGCACATTTCGTTTGCACAAGAAAAATCGATTTCCGGTAATGTAACAGACCCAGATGGTCTGCCGTTGCCAGGAGTCAACATTTTAATTCAAAACACCACTCATGGTACCCAAACCGACTTTGATGGTAATTATGAACTTAAAGCAAGTGTAGGACAAACATTGGTTTTTACCTATATGGGGTTCAAAGATGCGACAAGAACTGTAGGCACCTCCAATACCATCAATCTTCAAATGGAGGAGGATGCCCAGGCTTTGGAAGAAGTTATCGTGACGGCCCTTGGTATCGAAAGAAAACCTCGTGAACTTTCTTATTCCGTTGGAAAAGTAGACAATGAACAACTTACCCAAACTAGAGCCGTAAACACAGCTACCGCTATGGTGGGTAAAGTTTCAGGTATGCAAATCAATACAATTAGCAACGGGGTAAACCCTAGCACAAGGGTAGTTCTAAGGGGTAACCGGTCACTATTGGGCAATAACCAGGCCTTGATTGTTGTGGATGGATATCCTTCAAGCAGGGACGCCTTTGACCGTATAAACCCAGATGACATTGCTGAAATCTCTGTATTGAAAGGTGCTAACGCATCTGCACTTTACGGTTCCGATGCTGCCAATGGGGTTGTTATCATCAAAACCAAATCCGGTGAAGGAAAGGTTAGTATTACTTTCAACTCCAGCGTACAACAAGAAACAGTAGCATTCTTACCTGAGCTACAAGATGAATTTGGTGTTGGTGGTTTCCCTGACGGAACTTTATGGCCTTTGGAAAATGTTGCATGGGGACCACGTTTTGACGGGCGCATGGTAGATGCTAGTGAAACCTATGAAGACGGAAGTGTTTGGCAAGTGCCTTACAGTCCCATTCCTGGAAACCATGAATCCTTCTTCCAAACAGGCAGTACCATTCGTAATGGCGTTTCCTTTAGTGGTGGGGATGAAAAAAGTGATTTTCTATTTTCTTTAGACCACACCCTTACCGATGGGGCAATTCCTAAAGACCAATACAACCGTACCAATGTTCGATTAAAAGGAAGTTACGACTTTGGAAAGCTTGAAGTTGGCGGTAACTTATCCTTTTTCCGTTCACATGCAAACACAGTGACTTCCGGTGGCCACCAAGAAAGACCACTTTACTGGTACATTCTGAATACACCATTACATATTCCAATTAATGAAGTCAAAGATTGGAAAACCGGTGAATTCACAAGAAACGAAGCTTCTTATTACGCTTTCTATGAAAACCCTTGGTTTATACTTGATACCCAAAGAGCTAAAACAGATCGTACCGAGATGACTTTTATCGGCAACTTGAAATATGATTTCACTGATTGGATTTCAGCTTCTTTAAGACTAGGATATACCAAATACACCTCCGAATATAAAGAAGAGCATGCAGGACTCTCTTATGCATTTGAACTACCCAATACCTATGCCAGAATTGACGAGTTCAATCCTAGCACTTACGATTCTATGTACAATAGTTCTCGCTTTAACAGTGATTTCATTATCAATTTTGATAAAGAAATATCCGATAGTTTTTCAATCAATGCGAACGTAGGTCATAATATTCGAATAACTGATTCGAAAAGCATAAACGTTGAAGGCTTAAACTTGATAATTCCAGACTTCTATAATATATCGACCAGAACAGGGGAATTAGACGGTGACGAAGCTAGAAGTGATTATAGAAAAGTAGGTGTATATAGTGACGTAACTTTTGGTTTCAATGATTACCTTTTCTTAAGTGCTACCGCCAGAAACGATTGGTCCTCTGCTCTACCTGCAGACAACCGTTCATATTTCTATCCAGGAGCTGGTATCTCATTTGTACCTACCGATGCTTTTGAAGGACTTAAAGGAACCTTGAGATATTTGAAAGCTAATTTCAACTGGACCAAAACCGGTAACGATGCCGACCCCTATGTTATAAACAATGTTTTTAGTGCCCCAACTGGTTTTCCTTATGGCTCTACCACTGGTTTATCACTATCCGGTAGAGATCCCGATCCAGACTTAAACCCAGAATTTACTACATCTTTAGAAGCTGGTATCGAATTTGCTTTCTTTAGGGATGATAGATTATCAGGTAGTATTACAGGTTACCAAACAAACACCACAGATCAAATTGTTCCAATAAACACCTCTGTTACTTCAGGAGCTACGAGCATTCTAACAAACCTAGGGGAAGTTGAAAACCGAGGTTTAGAGGTTGATTTAAAGGGTACCATTCTAAAGAACAAGGATTTTTCATGGGAATTAGCTATGAATTATGCATTAAATAGTTCTGAAGTTATCTCGCTTACCGAAGGGGTTGACGAAATAGAAATTGGTTCACCTTATGTAGACGGCCCTGGTTATGGTGCAGTTGTGGTTGCAAAAGTTGGTGAATCGTACCCACTACTTAAAACTACGGATTATGAAAGAGATGAATTGGGCAGGGTAATCGTTGGTGATGATGGAGACCCTCTTGAAGCATCCGATTTACAAATTCAAGGTAAAACCACCCCTGACTACATCGTTGGATTAAACACCACTGTGAAGTACAAAGGATTATCATTGTATGCGGTAGCTGATTATAGAACTGGCCATGTGTTCTACAACAACGTTGTTGACGCCTTGGAATTCACTGGTTTAACCCAACACAGTGTTACTGCAGGAAGACAACCTTTCGTCTTTCCAAATTCGGTATATGCCGATGGAACCGGTGGTTATGTGGAAAACAATGACCGCTTAACAAGCGGTGGTGGTAATGCTTTCTGGGATGTTTATGGTGAAACCAAGTCAAATTATGTAGCAGATGCCTCTGTATTAAAACTGAGAGAGATATCCCTTTCATATTCTTTCGATGATGTAATTGTGGAAAAATTAGGCATGCAAGCCTTAAGCCTTGGACTTTATGGTCGCAATCTATTCATGTGGAGACCAGCTGACAACGTGTACACCGATCCTGAATTCAATTATTCATCCGGTAATGCTGTTGGTTTCGGTACAGATTCACAAACTCCACCAACTAGACAGTATGGTTTGACTTTAACAGCTAAATTCTAAAAAAAAGTGATGAAAAAAATATATAACATTTTAGACAAGAGCTTGCTGGTAATCGCCTTCGGCATTATCGCATCAAGCTGTAGTGACGACTTCTATGACGTCAATGAGAATCCGAACGACCCCTCAATATCAACACCGATACAAACGCTTCCAGCGGCACAGGTGACTTTTGCTGAATTGAACGGGACTTCTATGACCTATGTTGGCAATATGTTCGTGTATAACTGGGCAACACCATCTAACTGGTCTGCTAACTCTGATTTTTTCAGATATAATGTTTCCAGTAGTTTTTATACCAACATATTTGAAACGTCCTATGCTTCAATTTTCAAAAACCTAACTTACATTGAAAATTATGAAGATCCCACAGGAGCGGTTGATTATTCTTCTTATGATGTTATTGCCCAAACGATCAAAGGTTTTCAGTATCAATATTTGGTAGACCTTTATGGCGATGTTCCTTTTACGGAAGCGAACCAACGGGCAGAAAACACTACACCCGTTTATGATGATGCAGAAACGGTATACAAAAGCATTATCGATTCGTTGACCAGTGCGGCCAATCTAGCCTTGAACCTACCTGAAAATGCAGAAAATCCTGGTGACAGCGATATCATTTTCGGAGGGGACATGGAAAAATGGGCTCAATTTGCAAACACCATAAAATTGCGAATGTTGGTAAGATTAAGCAACACAGGACAAGAAGCTTACATTAAAGAGCAAATAGCTTTGATCGATGCCAATGGTGTTGGTTATATAACAGCTGACGTTATGGCTAATCCAGGATACTCGAAAAATGCTGATAAACAAAGTCCTTTTTACGACTATGCAGGATATGACGAAGGAGACGCTGAGACTAACCGTCATGATTACACTGTTGCCACTGATTACACCATAGATTACCTATCCTCTACCAATGACCCTCGAATTGGCTATTTATATAGCCCATCCGAAGACGCCGATGAATTCAAGGGTGTATGGCAAGCCATCAATCTTCCTGGTGAAGGATATACCTCTGACGACTTATCAAAAATAGGAACAGGCCTAATCAAAAGCCCTACACAAGACCAACCCATTATGCTATTGGCCGAAGCCCTTTTAATACAGTCTGAAGCTATTGTCAGAGGGTATATTGATGGAAGTGATGCTGAGGCAAAACAATTGTACAATGATGCCATTACGGCTTCTTTTGAATATCTTGAAGTTGAAGATGCTGCAACAGAAGCGGAAACTTACTACTCTCAAGGTGTTAAGAATGTAGGATGGGATACTTCCAGCGATAAAATCGAAGCTATTATTACGCAAAAATGGGTTATTCTTAACGGTACCAGTTCTATAGAATCATGGATTGAGAACACAAGAACCGGTTTCCCTGTAGACCTTCCTGTTTCAGGTGACTCTGATGGCATTCGCCCAGTAAGTCTACTATATCCTACTTCAGAATATTCTAGAAATAGCGAAAATGTACCTCCAACATCGCGAGAAGACGCTTTTACTAACTATCCATTCTGGAAATAAACTTAAGAAAAATGAAAAACATAATTAGAAAAATAACATTTATCCTTGCATCGGTTGTCGTAGCAGCCTTTAACTCCTCTTGTGATGCATTATTGGATCAAGATGAAACCGACTTCGGAAAAGGACCCATAGTGGTTCAATTTCCTGATGCAGCTATTTCCAGTAACTTCCTTCAAGATGGTAGCGGTGCTGTATATGCGTATGAAGTACCTATTGAGTATTTCGGTGAAGATGGCCTCCCTTTAGACAAAGACGTAACTTTCTCTATTGCGGTTGATGCGACGAGTTCTACTGCCGTTGAAGGAACTGAATTCAGTTTGGATCAAACTGAATTCACAATTCCGGCAGGATCTAATACGGCCAGTGCGGTTATAATGGTTAACTCTGCTAATTTAGATTCTAACGACCCTAAAGAAGCCGTAATTCAAATAGTGAGTTCTTCTGAAACGGTATCTAGCAATAAAAATAAAATTGCAATAACCCTTCAAGCTATTTGCCCATCCAATTTAGAGGGAACCTACAGATACCTCAATGGTGTTGATAGGGAAGTAACCATCACAAGTACTGGTACAGGTACATATACCGTAAGTGCTGATAACGCCTTTACCTCTGAATACTCCTTTAATATTTCAGATATATGTAATTCCCTGACCGTTACTGGAGGGTTCCTTGATGATAACTTTGGAATTGGAGTCTCTGGAACAGGAAGTGTAGATCCGGATACTGGCACCATCACTATTTATTACACTGCTGATGGTTATCTTGATAACCGTGAAATGATACTGGAAAAACTATAAATTAGTATTTTCATACCTACAACAAAAGAGGTAAGCCTTTAAAGCTTGCCTCTTTTTACTTTATAAAGACTTTGTAGTCATTTTTGCCCTAACTTTGCAAGTATCATAAAAGCGATTTAGGCAATTTAATTTACTATGGAAAAACCCACCCAAATTTACGGTATCAGAGCCATCATCGAAGCGATCAATGCCGGTGAGACCATTGATAAGATCTTTATTCAAAAAGGACTTAAAGGTGATTTATCCAAGGAATTGGAAGGCCTCATCCGTAAAAACGGAATAAACGTTTCATATGTTCCGCCTGAGAAATTATACAGACTTACCAAAAACAACCACCAGGGGGTTATCGCAAACATTTCACCGATTACCTTCTACGAACTTGAGACCCTAGTCGAAAAGGTAATAGAAAACAAAGAAGCCCCTTTATTCCTATTGCTCGACCAACTTTCCGATGTTCGTAATTTCGGGGCCATTATAAGAACTGCGGAATGTACAGGTGTTGACGGCATCATTATCCAGAAGAAAGGTGCTGCACCCGTGACTGCGGATACCATCAAAACCTCTGCCGGGGCGGCCTTTAAAGTTCCTATTGCGAAAGTGGACCATATTAAGGATGCCGTTTATTATCTTCAAGCTTCCGGAGTCTCCGTAACGGTTGCCACTGAAAAAACCACCAAAACCATTTATGATGTTTCTTTTAAGGAGCCCACTGCCATCGTAATGGGTTCCGAAGACAAAGGTGTTTCCCCTTCTGTGATCAAAGCAGCCGACCAAACCGCCAAGCTTCCATTACTGGGTGAGATAGGATCATTGAATGTCTCCGTTGCCTGTGGTGTATTCCTTTACGAAGTGGTTCGACAAAGAATGGATTGATCAATCTTTTGTCACATCCCTTCCTTCTTCCGGCTTGTAATGATAGGTAATTCGAATGGATTCATCTCCTTGGTCCATCATTTCGGGCTTTGTTTCGATAAAATTACCGTCTTCATCAAAGTGTTTTAAAAACTCGTCGGCCTCCTCATTATAATCCTCGTGTTCCCAATCGAACTTTTTGGGTGAGGGTGTTTTGGCCTTCATAAAAAAGGCAAGTAAAAGTCCGGCTATGAATCCGCCCAAATGTCCTTCCCACGATATACCGTCCTCAATGGGGAAAACATACCATAAAAGACTACCATAGATGAATACAACAACCAGTGAAAGTGCCACCAATCTGTAGTACTTTGAAAAAATACCTTTGAAAAATATAAAACTGGCCAATACGTAAATCATACCACTAGCCCCAATATGGTACGAAGACCGCCCAACAAACCAGGTAAACAATCCCGAAAACAACAAACCATATACCAACACCCTAATGGCAATATCCTTATAGAAATAAAACAAGGATGCCGTTAATATGGCCAACGGTATGGTGTTATTATATAAATGTTCGACCGAACCATGGATAAACGGACTTAGGAATATCCCCCTCAACCCTTTCAAGGTTCTGGGATACACCCCAAATTCATTGAAATTGGTATGCAACTGTAGCTCTAACCAAAAAACGGCCCATATCAAAATGACCCCTACCAAAGGAGCAACTACTACCGAGTTGGTGAACTTAAAATATTTACTTTCAGACATTCCTTCTAAATAACCTCTTGGCATTCAAAAAACCTACCACAATCCACAAACATGTTAAATTGTCATTTATTCACTATGCAATACTCAATTTGTTTACAATACCATATACTTAGAAACGGCTCAATCACAACTTTGTTTTAAATTTACCTTATGAATGAACCATTGGCAGAAAGGGTACGCCCAAAAACCTTAGAGGACTATATCAGCCAAAACCATTTGGTCGGTGAGCAGGGTTCTTTGACCCACCAAATTAAAAAAGGAATAATTCCATCCTTAATACTATGGGGGCCTCCAGGAACCGGAAAGACCACTTTGGCCAATATCATAGCCCATGAGAGCAAAAGACCGTTCTATACCCTAAGCGCCATCAATAGTGGTGTTAAGGATATTCGAGAGGTAATTGATAAGGCCAAACAAAGTGGTGGACTCTTCACGTCTAAGAATCCAATCTTATTTATTGACGAGATCCATAGGTTCAGTAAGTCGCAACAGGATTCCCTATTGGGTGCGGTGGAAAAAGGCTGGGTAACCCTCATTGGGGCCACTACGGAAAATCCAAGTTTTGAAGTAATTCCCGCCTTATTGTCCCGTTGCCAAGTGTATGTTCTGAACGCCTTTGGCAAAGAAGACCTAGAAGCCCTTCTGGCAAGAGCCATGGAACAGGATACTTTCCTGAAATCAAAAAAAATAAAGCTTAAGGAAACCGAGGCTTTATTGCGATTATCGGGTGGCGATGGCCGAAAACTATTGAACATCTTTGAATTGGTGGTCAATTCGGAACAGTCGGACACCATTACCATCACAGACAAGTCCGTTTTAAGTAAAGTACAAAGTAATACCGTCCTTTACGACAAAACGGGGGAACAGCATTATGATATTATCTCGGCCTTTATCAAATCGATACGGGGAAGCGACCCCAATGGTGCCGTGTATTGGTTGGCGCGAATGATAGAAGGTGGGGAAGACATAAAGTTCATTGCCCGAAGAATGTTGATTTCCGCATCCGAAGACATAGGTCTTGCCAACCCTACGGCTTTGGTTATCGCCAATAACACCTTTCAGGCCGTAACGACCATTGGCTACCCAGAAGCACGGATAATCCTAAGCCAATGTGCCATTTATCTGGCTACTTCAGCAAAAAGCAATGCCAGTTATATGGCCATCAATACGGCCCAGCAGACCGTTAAACAGACAGGCAACCTATCGGTGCCCCTACCCTTGCGCAATGCACCGACCAAATTGATGAAAGATTTGGGTTATGGCAAGGATTACAAGTACGCCCATGAATATGAAAACAATTTCGTGGATGAAGAGTTTTTGCCAGAAGAGCTAAAAGGAACGAGCTTCTACAAACCGGGTAAAAACCCACGTGAAAATGCCATTGATGATTTTTTAAAAAAACGTTGGAAAGGCAAATATGATCTTTAGAATTTTATATTCAATTCTTTAGTTGTCATGGTACCGTTGGTATTATACTCCAAATACCATTTACCGTCTTTCTTAAATACCATACCATTGCCTCCGTTTTCGTTGGCCACTGAAAAAACATCGGGCATGGAAGTCCGATATATTTTTAAACGTATTTTAGGGGTACTATCTACAAGCTGATAACCGTTTTCTATTTCCTGGGCGTAAAGTATACCGGAATAATCTTCCTTTTCGGCCATTACCACCGCTTCTACAGGCTCCGTTTTTTTAATATTTGACACCACTGGCTCCTTACTTTTGTACGCTTGGTTTTCAGGGGTGGCAACCTGCTGAACAACCGCAACGTTAGGCTTGTTCTTAGGTTCAACTTGTTTCTCCATAACCTCTGTTACAACAACTGGCACGGAAACTTCCTCCGTTTCTGAAGGTGAATAGGCATAATTGGAGGCTTTGATCGTTGTAAAGGCCTCTGTCAATGCTTCCCTATATGAACTCTCATATTGTTTCTTCTTGCTGGTTCCCATTAGGGTCGTAAACACCTCTTTCGAAGCACAGTCCTTCAAGGTCAGCGATGTTTTAGTGGTGAACATTGAGGACTCATCATTGAGCAAAACCTGTAATCCCAAACAGCGATTCCGTTCCAGATCAGGTGGCAGGGCATCATCATAAACAGCATCGAAACCATTCTGGATGAATAAATATTTGATCAACGTACTGGTTTTATATTGGTTTTCCTTTTTGAAGGCATCGAATTTTTTAGGCACGATAACATATTTATAGGCATTTAAATTTTCTTGGGAATACCCGTAGGATATACCAAAAACAACAAGTAATACGATAAGTTTTTTCATGAAATCCGTTCTATCATTTCTTACCCCAAGATATGATATTTAATCCGAATTGAAAAGATGTATAATTACTATCTGCTATATTCCTATAAGCGAGTAAATTATCTGCCATTAGATAGAAATTAACAGGGCCCACTTGAATACTTGCCCCTAAACCTATATTGGTAAATGTGAATTTATCGGCAGTATAGGTAGCTTTCATGGCCATAAAATTCCCAAACCTTCGCTGATAAAATGCCGTAATGGCACTTTGGGGACCTCTAGGCCTATTGATAACATAAAGTTGGCCACCTATACTATTGCGATATTTGACCGCATTGGGACCTTTTCCACTCGTACGATAATCACAATCACATTGTGCCGAACCCTGCATGGGTTCCCCAAAATTATAACGAATGGAACCGTATAGCTTGGTAGGCCTAAAAGTGAGATAACCCGTCGTTTCCTTTTCAAATGGAATAAACCCCTCTACATCATCCACTAGGTTTTGCCAAAAATCCTGATTGGGATCTGACAGGGCATCGGGCAGTATGATCTCCATGCCTTCAATCGTTGCCTCACCTTGCAAAGAAAAATTCTCAACATCATTGGCATGATAAATAAATCCAAGATCCAACAAACTACCGGTAACAACCGTTTGGGGATTTAAATAATACGTAAAGCCCAAATCGACACCCAGGCCGAGGTTTCCCCCGAACAACCCTCTTTTAATAATCGTAGCGGGAACATTGTCATCATCCAAAGCATGATCGATGGCATTTACCCCAGAAGTCCTTAATTCAAGATCGGCGTTCAAGGTACTGGCATAAACATTGTTTTCACCTTCGGTCGTAACAAAATAGCCATCATTATTGACCGAATTGAAATCAAAGATACTGGAGTAGATCTTTCCCCTAGCCCCTAGGATCAAATCACTGCTTACTTTCTTGTTGACCCCAAAATGGAAAACATTGAGCATTTCACCCCGTGTCTTCAAATGGCTCAGGTCAAATCGTTGATTAAGTCGATCTGCATTTCCTTCGTAACCTAAAATGGCATAATCCCGAAACCAATACCCTATGGCATCACCCTCATTGTACAATCCAAAAGAATAAAAAACACTAGGATCCTTACCCCTGAATCCCCCGTTGAAGATCTCCACTTGATAGGTGCCACTCAACTCATCCTGAATCGACATTCCGTAGATAGCCCTATCACGGACTTTATCATTGATATCAAGACCGTCATCCGCAAAAATATCATTGACCGAGATACCACTGGAACCGGCTTGAAAAGAAATACCAGATAAAGCAGGTATACCGGCATACCATGAAAAATCGGTTTCCATACCAGGATTGATCATCAAAGCCTGGGGAACTTCCGTGAAATCATATAATAATTGTTTGTTCTGGGCATGCACAAAAAGCCCAGCCCATAACGCGGTTATGATAAAATATTTCCTAGCTATCATTCTTTTATTCGAACCTTGAATTTAGCGCTACTCTTAAGAGTAACCATAGGATTTTCTTGGGAAGATGTACTTGAAGTATCCCCAAGGTTCGTGGCAGTCACGAATATACTAGAGGTATTTTTAATGATATTGATATCCTCACCATATGGACCATAGTAAGTTTCATTGATCAAAACTGCAGTAGGCTCCGGGCCCAAAACAAATTGTTCGGTATCCAAGACGGTTCCTGCCTCATCCAAAAACCGGATTTCAACCTCTAAAGGTTTGCTTGTCGTATTCTCGACTTCATACGTAAGCACACCCTCGATAACCCTTTTTGAAAAAACATCCTCTGAAAAGGCATCAAAATTAAAATCCCGCGAATAGACATTCGTTCCCGTCAATTGATTGATCGATCTTTCAGGAACCTCTAAATAAAGAACACTGGCCTCATAGGTTGGGGTAACACTAAGGTCATCATATTGATTAAAATCCTGTTCCTCAACACATGACACAATCAATAAGGTTGCAAAGACAACCCACAAATAAGTTCCGATCCTTTTCATTCCAACAACCTTTTATCGATAAAAAGCATATAATGTTATACTATGTATAACTCTACAAATACCTTTTTATTTCACTTAAATCATGAATCATTTGACAAATTTCGTGCTCTGGTTCATTATGTGCGTTAAAGTGCAACGCATGAAAGCCAACTGCCTTGGCGCCAAGGATATCAGCCTCCAAACTATCCCCAATCATGATGGAACTTTCGGAGGTGGTATGCGCCCTATCCAATGCCAATTCAAAAATCTGCGGATTCGGTTTTTTTACCCCGGCCATTTCAGAATTGACCACCTGATCAAAATAATCCCGAATATTGGCATTGATCAACTTTTTTTCCTGTACCTCCTCAAAACCATTGGTAATGATATGAAGTTTGTATTTCGGCTTCAAATAGTCCAACACCTCCAATGCATTGGGAAAAAGATGGTTAAACGAAGATAGATACTCGATGTAATCAATGGCCAATTGATCTATAAGTGTATCCGGAAGCTTATAATCCAGGTCATCAAACACGGTTTTCAAACGCTGGTAACGCAATTCCGATTTCGATATTTTTTCTTCCCGATACAGCTTCCAATAAGCCAGGTTTATGGGAATATAGACTTCGAGAAAATCATGTAAATCGACCTCAACATGATGCTCTTTCAGGATTTTTTCAAAAGTAAGTGCAGAGTTTTTCTCAAAATCCCAAAGGGTATGATCCAAATCAAAAAACACATCGGATATCTTTTTACTATACATGGTAATTCTTGATTATTGCCTCATAGGTCGCTTTCCAATCTACATGGTGCTCGGTTCCTAAAAGTTCGTTCGAAAAAATCGATATCAGGTTTCCATTTACTTTCTTCACTTCCTGGTACAACGATTTTACCTTATCCAAAATATCTTCAATGGAGTGTTCCCCATGAAGTGCATAATCATGAAAGGCAAAGGAATGCACCCTAATGGGCTGTTGCAACTCCATATTAATATCGTACAAATAAAATGGAAATGAAGTGCCTGCCCTAAATCCTATTTCATGGGTATACCCCATTGTAAAATCATCAGCAAACTCGGCATCGACCAAATTTCGATAGGTTTGGGGCACATCCACACGATTATACCGCATTCTTGAATATTCCACTTGCCTATTGATTACTTCGGCAAGGTTTTTCTTCTCCCTTCGCAACACTTCCACATCATTGAAGGAGCTATATGATGCCGCCAAGGAAACCTTGCAATAATCCGCTATGGACTTAATCAAAAAACGAAAATTGTTATTGTTCGGGGAGACATTCTTATCATAGGTGGAATACATGGCAAACTGAAAAAAGAACATGCAATTGATATTGTATTCCTTCTTTTTTTCTATTAAAAACCCAAAATTATCATAGGGATCCTTTTGTGGGTTAAACCACACCACAACCCTTTCGAACAAACGTTTAAACTTGAGGTTCGCCAAATCGAGAAGAAAACCTGCAAGGCTTCGTGTAAATCCCCGGTGTGCAAAACAATGTGATGTGTTCACATCAATGATCGAAGTGTACTTGTAAATAGGTTTCTTGACCTCCATATCGGGAAATCGTTCCAGCAACCTGTCCAACAATTTATTGGCCCAGATATCGACTACCGGTAATGTCAAAAAACCATTCTGGTAGGCAACACTATCTTTTGGGGAAAATCTACCGTGCATATCCTTTACATGTGGAAGATATTCCTCATAACGGGAAAGCAAATAAAAACTAGCGGAAAAAATATCGAAGGGCAAGGCACTGTTTTCACTTGTAGTAAAAAAACAAGGCACACCTTCCCAATCCGCCACATTGATTTGGATATCATTGATCCCCTGTTCAAAGAGCAAATCATTGCTTCTTACGAAAAACTCGTTCTGCAAAGGTTGTTTCGTATAGGTTATTTTAGCCCCGGTATGCTTTATGAAATCCTCGACCTTGGTCGTGTACGACACTTTTATCCCCAAGATCCGGGTAAACACCTGACGCATGATGTAACTAAACCGTGGTGTTATTCTATGGGTGTAGATCAGTAACATCTGTGCTCTATAAAGGTTTATAAAATAGATTGATCAGCAAAACTAAAGTAATCCTTTTGGGTAATGATCAAATGATCCAAAATTTTTATATCCAAGGAAATACCCGCATTCTTAAGTTTTTGGGTCAATTGTTTATCGGCTTGACTTGGTTTTAAACCTCCCGAAGGATGGTTATGTGCTAAAATAAGGGCTACAGCCCCTAGCTCCAATGCCTGTTTCATGACCAGGCGAACATCTACCAAGGTCCCTGTAATGCCCCCTTTGCTCAATTGGGCGGTATGGATCACCTTGTTGGAATTATTGAGGTATACAATCCAGAATTCCTCATGGGGCAATTCGCCCATATTCGGTTGCAATAACTCAAAAGCATCCTTACTACTTGTGATTTTCGTTATTTTTTGGGCTTCTTCCCCCCTTCGCCTTCGACCAATTTCCAAGGCCGCCGCAATTGTGACTGCCTTAGCCTCCCCAATACCCTTAAACTGCATCAATTGTTTAATGGAGAGTTTCCCCAGCTCGTTCAGATTATTGTTTACCGAGGACAAAATGCGCTTCGACAATTCCACGGCACTTTCATTTCGACTCCCAGACCCAATCAAAATGGCAATCAATTCGGCATCGGACAAAATGGATTTCCCCTTATGCACCAACTTCTCCCTGGGCTTATCATCATCGGCCCAATGCTTTATAGAAAAAGAGCTTGATTTTTCTTGCATCCGTTAAAGATAATGAACAAATATTTTCGATGCGAACAACTCCTTGATTTTCATGTTCAAAGTTATTCACCCGTTGCTATCATATGCCCGTTAAGACAACAAAAACACTGGTTTGAATACCTCCCAAAAACCTAAAAGGGCCTATATTTTACCCTTCAACCAATTGCTTCACCGCCTTAAGGTCAAGTCCCCCATAATTTCCCGAACTCATAAGAAGTAAAACGGAATCATCATAATTTTGACCAAAAACGAATTCTTTGAAAGCCTCGGATTCCGTAAAAATCTTTAGATCATTGCGTTCAAAGGCTTCCGAGATCTGGGCAGGGGTCACTTCCTTTAATTTTTTAATTTTCACAGATTCCGGCAAAAAGAAAACAACAGCCTCATCGGCTGCATCCAACGCTCCTTTATATTCTTTTAGAAAATCAGCGTTAAAACTACTGTAGGTATGCAATTCCAAACAGGCAATCACTTTTCTATCCGGGTATTGCTCCTTAACGGCGTTCGTAGTTGCCATCACCTTACTAGGCGAATGGGCAAAATCCTTGTACACTACGCAGGATTTACTTTCCGCAATTTTTTCCAAGCGTTTTGAAGCACCTGAGAATGTTGCTATAGCTTCATAAAAGTCATCTTCATCAACACCCATGTTTTGGCAAATCCATTTGGCACCGGCCAAATTACTGAGGTTATGCTTCCCAAAAACCTCAATAGGCATAGGTCCTTCCGGGGTTTCCAAAAGGGTTTGTCCGTCTTCAACAGTATATTCAGGGGTTCTATAAGGCAGCTTTCGAATTGCATTTTCAGAAGCCTCTACAACCTTTTTTACCTCCAAATCCTCTTCATTATAGGTAATACTCCCTCCTTTAACGATGCTATCGACGAAAATCCGGAATTGCCCTACATAGTTTTCAAAAGTTGGAAAAACATTGATATGATCCCAGGCTATACCGCTCAACAAGGCGATATTGGGTTTATAGAGATGGAATTTTGGCCGCCGGTCTACAGGGGATGAAAGATATTCGTCCCCTTCGAGCACAATAAAATCATTCTCCTCGGTCAGATGGACCATTCGGTCAAATCCATCCAATTGGGCCCCTACCATATAATCGACCGCTATGTTATGGTAGTTGAGCACGTGCAAGATCATGGAAGTTATGGTCGTTTTCCCATGACTGCCCCCAATGACCACTCGGGTCTTGTTTTTCGATTGCTCATACAGAAACTCCGGATAGGAATAAATGGTAACACCCAACTCTTGCGCTTTCAATAGCTCAGGATTATCCGGTTTTGCGTGCATCCCGAGTATGACGGCATCTAAACCGGTATGTATTTTCTCTGGATACCAACCGAATTCAGGAGGTAGTAGGCCTTTATCGGCCAATCGCGTTTTTGAAGGTTCAAAAATGACATCATCACTCCCAGAAATGATATAGCCTTTATGGTGAAGCGCTAGAGCAAGATTGTGCATGGCACTACCCCCAATAGCGATAAAATGTATTTGCATGAAGATTGATTTATGCCACAAAGATAGGCATAGATCTCTCAGAAAAAAACATCAAAAACAGCTGCAGATTACCTATATGCATCATCGATAAAATACCAAAATAATCGACGAAAAACAAAATAATTATGATCTCGGCTACTCAATTCGTAAGATTCACCCTTCAAATATATGCTTTGACAACATTTATTATTGTACCCTAATCCTCCAACTTACATTTGTTCAATGACAATATGCATCTTTCCAGTAATATAATAAAATGACCGACCGAAATTATATAAGAACCATTATGCAATTGGCCCTGTCTTTTTGCCTTGTTCTTTTCTCCGTAAACACAATGGCACAATGTGCAGGTACCGATAAGACCGTTATCATTTGCGCAAAAGACGCCGATGATGCCAATAAAACCTTTGACCTTTTCACCCAACTCGGTGGTGCGCCTACCCCTGGTGGTACCTGGTCAACCAACGACCCAGCCAATTTTTATGCCCTTGACCGCGTTAATGGCATTGTAAACCTTTGGGAAGTTAAAAATTCAGGACTGCATGAGTTTACCTACACCAATACTTGTGGTGGCGTGAATGAATCGGCCACTGTGACCATCAACCTGGGTGGCTACCCTGGGGAAGATAACATTGATGGTTCCGCTGATGCCTGCGGTGACGATCCCAGAGTAAACCTACATAGCTACATAGGTGATGAAACGGAAGGTAAATTCCAAGACTTCAATGGCTCCTGGGCCGCTGTCACACCGGAAGCGGCCCCTTACTTGTCCCTGAATTTTTTCGATGCCGAATCGGCAGGACCGGGTATATACGAATTTACACATACCGTACCTGCTGTGGGTTCTTGTCCCAGTAGAGAGGCCCGACTGCTTCTTGAAGTGCAAAGACCTGCCCATTCGGGTATAGGTTCCAATCTTACTGTCTGTACAACAGACGACCTATCGGGCTACACCGATTACGATTTAAATGATCTATTGGCTGATGAGGACATCAACGGTACTTGGTCAGAAGGACCCAATACTGACCAATTATCGGACCTTACCGACCACCTTATAGATATACAAGCTATTAGGGACCGCCACACCTTTGGATCCTATACGTTTACGTATACCGTATACCCATCACACGCCGTTTGTGATATTCATAGGAGCCAAGTAGAAATAATCATCCTACCCACATTTCGCGGTACGATGAACGCATCGAACTATTGTTCGGGGGCTACCAAATATCAAATCGATATCAGCGATTATGACGACACCTTGATTTCCGATGGCACGTACAATATCTCATATGCCCTTACCTCGGCCAGTAACACCGCAACCGGAGATAGCGAACTTGTGCTTTTAAATGATAAAACGGGCTTTTTTGAAATAGATGCGAACCTCATCACAGTGAATGAAAACACCACTTTGAGCATTACCACATTGGGCGATGAGGTATGTGCGGATATTGAAGTCACCCCCATTTCACTTTTGGTGAGTGACCCTAAAGCAACTGTAACCGATACCTGTGAAAATGAAGATCTTTCCGTATCCTTAAGTACTATTTTTGACCCCTCTTTAAATCCTGCCAATGGCACTTACGATGTAGCTTATTCGATAACCCCACCAAGTGGTACCAAAACCACATATCAAGCCAGTGCCGTATCATTCAATTCAGGAAATGCAAATTTCACCATACCTGCTTCCCAAATTTCAGAAACAGGAGAGCATACTTTTAGTTTTGAAGTAGATAACGGTTTTCCCTTGGATTGTGAACTAACGGATACGGCAATGATCACCCCCATACCCGAAGCCATTGATTTGAATCTCTTGGTCGACAACTCTTGCGACGCCACCAGTATAGATGTAGTGGTCAGCGCCCCAACATTAGCTGATGGCACATATATGGTCACATATGAGGTAGTTTCACAGGAAACCAATGCCGTACTTATAAACAACTCGATCAACTTTAACGGGGGTACCGCTGACTACGAAATAGATGTTGCTACCCTGGAACAGGGCAATTACACAGTCACGGTAAAAAGCTCCCAAAACGACACCACTCCCTGTAGAACCGAATTTGATTTTGAGGTAAGCGAGAATTTTGCTGTCGAAGGTATTCCTGCAATGCCCGAAGCCGAAGCCCAACAAACGTTTTGCCTAGCAGCCTTCACACCCGAATCACCCACCTTGCAGGATATCGTAGTAAGCGCCAACGGTGAAATCTTATTCTATGAAACCGCAACGGACATGGATATACTGCCATTGGATACCGAACTCGTAGATGGTGAGGACTATTTTATATCGAACATAGACCCCAACAACAATTGCGAAG
Source organism: Maribacter polysiphoniae (assembly GCF_003148665.1). Classification (GTDB taxonomy): domain Bacteria; phylum Bacteroidota; class Bacteroidia; order Flavobacteriales; family Flavobacteriaceae; genus Maribacter_A; species Maribacter_A polysiphoniae. The sequence continues at coordinate 655,971 of NZ_QGGQ01000002.1, forward strand.
GTTCCGATAGAATCCAGGTTACAATTACCCTTTCTGACCCTGAAAAGCCCACACTACTCAATGCGAACCCTACCTTTTGTGGTTCGGAGAATCCAACGGTAACCGATTTGAACACCAGCCTAACCAGTAATGGTGAAATAGTGTGGTATGAATCAGCTTCTGACGGAACCGCCCTAGAAGACAATACATCCCTAATAGACGGGAAGAGTTATTATGCCGCAACGGAAATCAACGGACAATGCCAAAGTTCCGGGCGTATCGAAATTATCCCTACGGTATATGCATTGGAACCGGCTTCATTGGAATTCTCTACACTGGCCCTTTGTGGATTGGATAATCCTACCATAGAAAACTTACGGGATGCCGAAAGCAATAATGCCTATGATGTGCTTTGGTACGACACGGCCGAAAACGGCACTCCCTTGGATGAAAGTGAATTATTGATTACCGGAACCGTCTATTATGCGGAAAGCTACAACCCCGATACGGGCTGTATGAACCCAGATCGTATAGCCATAACTGTTGACCTTACCAACTGTAACCCGGAAGATTATGGATTTTTCATCCCTGACGGATTCTCCCCGAACGGCGATGGCAGAAACGATACTTTTTTTATACCAAACATCGAAGTCATATTTCCTGAATTTACCCTTGAGATCATAAATCGCTATGGCGCGACCTTATTCAAGGGAGACCGGAATAATCCTGCCTGGAATGGTAAAAACGGAAACAGCACAGCCCCAAACGGCGTGTACTTCTACATTATTGATTATAACAAAGAAGGTCATAACCCCGTACAGGGCAGATTATACCTCAACCGCTAAACCATGAAAGAAATAAAACAATATTTTATTTTCCTGATGCTGGTGTGTGCTGCGGCCCATGGGCAACAAGACCCTCAATATACACAGTACATGTATAACATGAGCGTTGTAAACCCCGCCTACACCACCAATGAACCGGGTATGCTTAATTTTGGGGCACTCTATCGCTCACAATGGAAAAATGCTGTGGGCAGTCCAAAAACGTTTACCTTTTTCGCACATGCCCCCATGAGCGATAAAGTGGAGATGGGACTCTCATTCATAACCGACGATATTGGCGATGGTGCGCTCAAGGAAAACAACATCTATGCTGATTTTGCCTATATCCTGAAGTTGGATGAAAAGAGTAACCTGTCCTTAGGACTAAAAGGAGGCATTACCACTTTCGAGACCAATTTTAACGGCTTTATGCTTCCCGAATTTCAGGACGACCCTGCTTTTAACGAAAACCTGAACAACACTTTTCCGAATGTAGGTGTAGGTGCCTTTTACCATCGGCAGCATTTTTATGCCGGGATTTCCGCTCCCAACTTATTGACATCAAAACATCTGGAAAACAAAGACGGCATCAATCGCATCGGTTCTGAAAAAATACATCTTTTTATGACCTCCGGTTATGTTTACGAATTGAACCCAGACCTTAAATTAAAACCTTCGGTACTGGCAAAAATGGTTCAGGGCGCCCCATTGACTTTCGATGTATCACTTAACGCCCTCTTTCTAAATCGCTTTGAGGGTGGATTATCGTATCGTTTGGAGGATTCGGTAAGTGCCATGTTCAATATTGCGGCCACACCGGCCCTGCGCATTGGCTATGCATATGATTATACCTTATCAAACCTAAGTACCTATAGCTCCGGCTCCCACGAAATATTCATTCTTTTTAATCTCGATGTACTGGGCCTAGGCAAAGGATACGACAAATCACCAAGATTCTACTAAACATGAAAAAAATACTATTCATACTGTTTACGCTGGGTCTTATGGTTCAAACCTTTGGCCAACAAGAACTCAAACGGGCAGACACCTATTTTGAACGCGCTTACTATAGTGATGCCATCCCCCTTTATGAGCAACTGCTACCCCGCAATAAGAGCTCAAAACTTATAAAGAACCTGGCCGATTGTTATTATCATACCTTCAATATGAAGGCCGCCGCCCGTTGGTACGGGTATCTGGTTTCCAATTATGGTGAAAGCGTTGACGAGGACTATCGTTTTAAACTCAACCAATCCTTAAAAGCCATAGGCGAATACGAAAATGCCCAAAAAGCACTTATCGATTTCTATTCCGAACAAGACCAGGACGATAAGGTATCACAGCTTACAAAAGATTTCACCTACATTGAAAATGTACGTGCCATTGGAGATCGCTTTAAAATTGAAAACCTGAACATCAACACGGCTACCTCTGAATTCGGTGCGGCGCGGATAGATTCCAATTTGGTATATAGTGCTTCGCGGAAACATGCCCTTGCCTTACCTAAGCTATACCGATGGAACAACGAAAACTACCTCGATATCTATTCCCATCCCATCGACAAAATCAACCTGGGAGATAGTTTGAGCACTTCGTTAAGCAACAACATCAATTCTAAAATGCACGAAGGCACCTTTGCCATCACCAAGGATAGAAAAACAATTTATTTCACCAGAAACAGCAAAAAAAAGACCGAGGACGACAAAATCAGCAACCTAAAGATCTACCGTGCCGAATATATTGATGGTGCTTGGAAAAATATCATAGCCCTCCCCTTCAACAGCGATGATTTTTCTACGGAACACCCTGCTTTGAGCCCGGATGAAACCAAACTCTATTTTTCATCGGACCGTGAAGGTGGTTTCGGATCGTTCGACCTCTATGTGGTAAACATCCAAAAGGATGGTTTCTTTGGCAATCCGATCAATTTAGGAAAGGAAATCAATACCGATAAGAAAGAGCAGTTTCCGTTTGTGGACAAAGAAGGCAACCTCTATTTTGCCTCTAATGGGCATCCCGGTTTCGGACTATTGGATGTTTTTGTTTCGAAAAAGGAAAATGGAAATTTTACAAAACCAGACAATCTCGGACTCCCCGTGAATAGTGGTTATGACGATTTCTCCCTGTCTTTGGATCCCGATTCGATCACAGGCTACTTTTCTTCAAACCGACCCGGAGGAAAAGGGAGCGACGACATCTATTCCTTCGCAGAAACAAAACCACTGGTCATAGAAGATTGTAAACAGTTTATTGCCGGAGTCCTAACGGACAAAACCACCAAACTACCTTTACCCGATGCCAATATTGAGCTTGTTGATGCGAACGGAAACCGTATCGAAAAGATCACAACCTCAAAGGATGCTTCATTTAAGTTTCAGATCTCCTGCTCCAGCGAATATCGTATAAAGGCTCACAAAGATGGGTATGAAGACAATTCAAGAAACATCGTTGCAGACATCGAAAGAAATGACGTAAAAGACGGTTCCCTTACGCTATACTCCATTGAGGAACGGGAAGCCCAAAAAACAAAAGCGCTATTAGCCAAGAAAGAAGCTGCGGAAAAAGCAGCCTTGGCCGAGATTAAAAGACAAAAAGAACAGGCAAAAATCGCAGCATTGGAACGCCTTCAAAAAGAGCAGGAAATAGCCCACCAACAAAAGGCCGAACAAGAAAAAGAAAAACGGGAGCGCCTCACAAAAATCGATGCGATCATTGCAAAGGAAGATGCCATTGTCAAAGAAAAAGATCTCATCATCATTAAAACCGAGGAAATCCATTTTGATTATAGTCTATGGTATTTAAGACGGGAAGCCCGTGAACGGTTGGCCAAGGTCATTGACATCATGAAACAAAACCCCGGTATGGTCATCGAAATCGGCACCCATACCGATATTCGTGGCAATGCGGAATACAACCGTAACCTCTCCCAAAAACGTGCCGATTCGGCCAAGGAATTTATGGTCAAAAACGGTATTTCCCCAGAACGGGTCATTGCCAAAGGTTATGGCGAATCACAACCCATTGTCGAATGTGAGACCGTAGAGAGTTGTACCGAGGAAGACCATGAGTGGAACAGAAGATGTGAGCTCATCGTTGTAAAATGGGAGTGACCCTAACCAAGAATTGAACAATCAATAAAGAATTATATCTACCCCGGACTTTGCCCCAAACCAAACTTATGGTTTGGGGTTTTTTCTTTTCTGCCGCTATTCTTTATATCTTCGTTAGCCAATACATACACTATGAACCTATCCGATATTCCTTCCAAAGAAATTATGCCGGGCTACCACGGTAAACTGATACATTCCAAAAATATGACCATGGCCTTTTGGGAAGTTGAAAAAGATGCTGAAGTTCCCGAACATTCCCATATGAACGAGCAGATCATGCATGTAATGGAAGGTGAATTTGAATTTACCTTGAACGGTAACACCAAGGTATATGGCCCAGGGGATGTGGTCCTAATTGCCTCGAATGTTCCACATAGTGGCAAAGCCCTTACACCCTGTAAACTAATGGATGTATTTAGTCCAACAAGAGAAGAATACAAATAAAGCGATATGAACATTTCACTCAAAGGTAAAAACGCATTGATTGGTGGTAGCAGTCGAGGCATTGGAAAGGCTATTGCCGAACAACTGGCCGAAAGTGGGGCCAGTGTTACCCTAATGTCTCGCAGTGAGGAAAAACTTCAAAAAATAATAGCCGACCTGCCTACCGACCAAGGTCAAAACCATGGGTATCTCGTGGTTGATTTTACAGACTTTCAAAGCTATAGCAAAACGATTTATTCCTTTTTCGAAAACAATCATGTGGATATCCTGATCAACAACACCCAAGGTCCTGAGGCCGGAGGTGCCCTAGAAAAGGATATTTCCGATTATCAAGAGGCCTTCGATCTACTATTTAAAACAGTAGTCTACACCACCGAACTTGCCTTAAAACACATGAAGGCCAATACATGGGGCCGGATTATAAACGTAGCTTCGGTATCCGTAAAGGAACCATTGTCCTATTTGGCTCTTTCAAATACCATAAGGGCCGCTGTAGTTACCTGGGGCAAGTCATTGGCCAACGATGTAGGTCCGTTCCAAATTACGGTGAACAGTATTCTTACCGGATATTTCAATACGGAACGAATTGAACAACTAAACGCAAAAAAAGCGGAACAGCTAGGTATTTCGGAGGATGACATTCTCGCCGATATGGAAGCCAAAGTACCGGTGAGGAGAATCGGGGACCCCAAGGAATACGGATATCTGGTCACCTTTCTAGCCTCTGACAACGCCGCCTATATTACCGGCACCCAAATCCCAATAGACGGTGGATTACTAAAGTCACTTTGACCTGTATGTTTTTGTAACCAGTGGGTTGCTGTGTTGAAAAACAGCTTAAGGAATATACATTACTTTGTTATGGCAACCTTTGACTCATTCAAAAAACCCAATCACTCATTCATTATTGTCGTTGGCATAGGTTTTGCACATCTTTGTTTACTAATTTTATGACTATGAAGCATCTCATTGTAATACTAACCGTAATCCTGTTTTCCCAAATGTCACATTCCCAAAAAAACGATGAATCGTATGAGGTGCTATGGAAGAATGTAGCCCAATTTGAAAAGGAAGCCTTGACCAAGTCTGCCCTAGGAGTGGTACAAAAGATATCGAAGAAGGCAAAAAAAGAACATAATTCCACTCAAATCGTCAAGTCGCTTCTTTATCGCTCTAAATATGCCATGACCGTGGAAGAGGATGCACAACTACAGGTCATCAATGACTTTAAGGCAGAAATCGCCCAAGCGAAATCGCCAACCAAAAATATATTGGAGGGTTATTTGGCCAATCTATATTGGAAATACTTTCAACAAAACCGCCACCAATTTTACAACAGAACCAAAACCGAGACAAAGATTGATTCGGTCGACTTCAGGACTTGGGACCTGACAACCCTCTTTGAGGAAATCAATATCCATTTTGAAAACGCATTGGCAGATCCTAAAACACTGCAACAAATCAAGGTCGGTTCCTTTACGGAAATCCTGAACAAACAAGAAGGTTCGGAGACCTTCCGCCCTACCCTTTACGATTTGCTCGCCCATACGGCGCTTCAGTTTTACAAAAGTGATGAAAACCATATAACGCGCCCCGCCGACAAATTCGAAATCAACGATCCGGAAACCCTATGTGAGGCCTATCAATTCATTAATCACCACCTGATCACGACCGACGAAACCTCTTTACAGGTCAAGGCACTCAATGTATATCAGGAGTTGACACGGTTCCATTTTGACAAACCACGGTTAGAAGCTTTGGTCATGGCCGATATCGATCGCATGGATTTCGTGTACCAGAACGCCACTTTCCCTAATAAGGAAACGTATTACGAGGAAACCTTGCAAAATTCTGCCGAACACCTAAAGCACCATAAGCTTTCCGCGCTTTACAACTATGAACTGGCCAAACTGTACAACATTCAGGGGCAAGCTTATCAGTCTAACACCAACAAGGAAAACCGTTGGAAACAGAAAGAAGCACTGAGCTTATGTGATAAGGTTATAGCCGAGTTTCCCAAAAGTATGGGAGCCGAAAAATGTAAGGCACTACGGTTACAGATTCTAGCCCCAAGCCTTTCCATTATAACGGAAAGCCATATTCCGGTGAACCTGCCTTCAAAACTATTGGTAAACTATAAAAACCTAACGGAATTACAACTGACCGCCTATGTGGTCAACAACGACCAGATCAAGGAACTAAACAATCTTTATCCGCAAAAAAAGCAATTCGACTTTATTCAAAAACTGAAACCGGCAAAAACCTGGTCGGCTCCGTTGAAAAATGAAAAAGACTACCAACAGCACAGCATAGAGGTGTTGCTTCCTCCGTTGGAAAACGGACAATACATCATCTTAGCTTCCCCAGAAAAGAAAAGCGACAAAAATTTTGCCTTCAGTCAAGTTCAAGTGACCAATATGGCCTTGACAGAAATCAGAAGCAACTCGGAACAGCGCTACCAAGTAATTGACAGAACTACGGGTAAACCGATTTCAAACGCAAAATTGACGTTTACCTATCTTAGAAATTACAACAAACCCTATCGCACCAGGACAGAGCACACCGATGAAACGGGATTTGTAACCATACCCCTAACCGATGAAAACTGGAACGATGTAAATATAAAAGTGAACTATAATGGGGAAACCGCCTTCTTTGGGGAATATTATGTAAACCATAAACAAGTAGAACACAGAATCAACAATGTTCAGAACCGCATCTTTCTGTTTACCGACCGAAGCATCTACAGACCGGGGCAACCGGTCTACTTTAAAGGGATCCTTATGGAAACTTTTGAGGAAAAATCAGAGGTTGTAGCCAACGAAACCGTAATTGTAGGTCTCCTTGACGTGAATGGCCAAAAAATATCGGACCTTGAGTTCACCACGAACGAATTCGGTTCTTTTAATGGGGAATTCATATTACCGAGCTCAGGCCTTACCGGGGAATTCCATATCGAAGCCAATACCTTCTCAAAAACGGCCCGGTACACCCAATATTTCTCCGTAGAGGAATACAAGCGCCCTAAATTCGAAACCTCGTTCAATCCGGTCGCTGAAAGCTACAAGGTAAACGATAGTATTACCGTAACCGGTGTCGCTACGGCGTATGCCGGAAGCAAAATTACCAATGCCAAAGTGAGCTACCGCGTAAAACGAGCCGTATATTTTCCTCGTTGGTTCTATTGGCACATGCCCTCGTACAACAATACTCCCCAGGAAATAGCCCATGGCGAAACAGTTACGGATGCTTCGGGCAACTACGACATCACCTTTAAAGCCATTCCGGACAATAGTGTATCCAAAGAAAACCTGCCCACCTTCAATTATGAAATTACGGCCGACGTTACCGACATCAACGGAGAGACCCATAGCACCACCACCTTTGTATCTGTAGGTTACCATTCGGTTGTTGCCCATATCAACGCACCGGAGCAATGGGACAAGATCAAAAACGAAGATCGAATACACATTTCGACCACAAATCTAAACGGACAGCCCGTTCCTTCAAAAGGAACATTGAAAATGTACAAACTACAGGCTCCCAAGCAAGTTTTGCGAGACAGGCCATGGCCAGCGCCAGACTATAAAAACTGGAGCAAGGAAGAATACCGTACCTTGTTTCCGCATGAGGCTTACGACAAAGAGGACAAAGCCGTAAACTGGAACAAAGGCAAGCTGGTCTGGCAAACCGATTTTGATACTGAGAAATCCACACAGTTCAGTATCAAAAACCTTAAAAACTATACATCGGGAAAATATATCATAGAACTCGAAACCAAGGATAAATTCGGCCAGCCTGTTCAAGAAAAGACAATAACAACGCTTATTGGCGAAAACGACAAACAACTGGCGGACAACCGCTTGTTCAATATCAAAACGGACAAAGAACGCTATAGCATTGGAGACAACGTAAAAGTGACGCTTTACTCCAATTCAGAAGACCTGACCGTAACGGTATTCGTTGAAAAAGGGAGAAAGGTTGTCGACACCCACAAAGTACATTTGGGCAAAAACTCAAAGTCAATTACCATACCCGTGACCAAAGATGATTTGGGCGGCTTCGCCATCAACTATATGTATTCTGCCTATAATTCATTTCAATCGGGCAATATTTCGGTAATCGTACCTTACCCTGAAAACCAACTTCAAATTGAAACCACCACTTTTAGGGACAAATTGCAACCGGGAACCGATGAAACCTGGTCATTTAAAATAAAAGGGCCTCAAGGCGAAAAAACATCGGCAGAACTTTTGGCCAGCATGTACGACGCCTCCTTGGATGTTTTTCGATATCATTCATGGAATTTTAATCCGCTTGCTCGCCGTTCGTATTACGCTTCCCTCTATGCCAACGCCCGTACAAGTTATGGAACAAACTCATTCCGCACCTATCTTGACACCCCCCACCATAGCTATCCTCACCAAGGATACGACTCTTTTAACTGGTTTGGGTTACAATTTGGATACAACAATTACGCCCGTAACTTCTTATCAAGAAAAATGACGAAGAGCCAGGAAGCTCCCTTAGGTATAATGGCAGAGGATTCCGAATTCGAAGGAGTTGCCGAATTATCGGCCCAAGCTCCCCAAGCGGATGAAATGGATAAGGTGACCCCAAGTCCCGCACAGGCACAACCCAATTCAAAAAACGACCCGGAAGCCGTACAAATCCGAAAAAACCTTCAGGAAACAGCCTTTTTCTTTCCTGAACTACGCACCGATAAAGAAGGTAATGTTTCTTTTAACTTCACCACGCCCGAAGCCCTTACCAAATGGAAATTGCAATTATTGGCTCATACCAAATCTTTGCAGAGTTCAGTAAGGACCCTTCAGACCGTTACCCAAAAAGAGTTGATGGTCATGCCCAACGCACCTCGCTTTCTGAGGGAAGGCGATAAGATTACCATAAGCAGTAAAATTGCGAACCTAACCGACAAGAAATTATCGGGACAAGCCAAATTGGTTCTTGTCGATGGTATTTCGGGGAAGGATATTTCCGATCGACTTTTAAATGCAAAGAACGAATATGCGTTTACGGTGGATTCCTTAGGAAACACCCAGGTGTCATGGCAATTGAAAATACCTGAAAACCTACAGGCGGTCCAATATACCGTAATAGCCAAAGCAGGGGATTTTAGCGATGGCGAACAAGGCCTACTTCCTGTATTGACCAACCGCATGCTAGTAACCGAGACCCTACCGCTATGGGTGCGCAGCAACCAGACCAAAACCTTTGTATTGGAAAAGTTAAGGGACCATACCTCAACCACCCTAAAAAACCACAAACTCACCCTTGAGGTGACTTCCAACCCAGCATGGTATGCCGTACAGGCGCTCCCCTATCTTATGGAGTACCCGTACGACTGTAACGAGCAGACCTTTGCCCGATACTACGCGAACAGTTTGGCAAGCCACATTGCAAATTCCAACAAAAGAATTAGGGAAGTGTTCGACCAATGGGCCAATTCCGATGCCCTGATCAGCAACCTTGAAAAGAACCAAGAGCTAAAATCGCTGTTGATTCAAGAAACCCCATGGCTAAGGGATGCCCAATCGGAAACGGAACAGAAAAAACGCATTGCCCTATTGTTCGATCTCAACAAAATGAAGAACGAACAGGCCAATGCCCTGAACAAACTCCAACAAAACCAAATGTCCAATGGGGCCTGGCCATGGTTCAATGGTGGGCGTGAAAACCGCTTTATCACCCAACATATAATTACCGGACTGGGTCACTTGAAAAAACTTTCCGTCGCACCCCAAGAAGAAGCCAAACAAGATGAAATGATCGCCAAGGCAGTCCACTATTTGGATGATGCGTTTGTAACAGAGTACGAACACATGAAAAAATATGCAACCAACCTCAAGGATGACCATTTAAGCCAGACGCAAATCCATTATTTGTATATGCGAAGTTTCTTTAGCCACATTAAGACTTCCAAAAAGGTAGATGGGATTATCGATTATTACCTAGGCCAAGCCAAAAAGTATTGGACAAAGAAAGGTCTCTATGCGAAAGGAATGTTGGCCCTGACCCTAAATAGAGCCGGCGACCCCTCCACTTCCAAAAAAATCCTAAGGTCTTTAAAAGAGAACAGCATCGTTTCGGAGGAACTCGGTATGTATTGGAAGGAAAATACGGCTTCATGGTACTGGTACCAAGCACCTATCGAAACACAGTCCCTCTTGATCGAGGCCTTTTCGGAGATCGAAAATGACACCACTGTGGTCGACAATCTTAAGGTTTGGTTATTAAAGAACAAACAGACCAATCAATGGAAAACGACCAAAGCCACAAGTGATGCCGTGTATGCACTATTGCTGCAAGGCGGCGATTGGCTTTCGGTTACCGAAACCGTAGATGTTCTGGTAGGCGGCAAAAAGATCGATCCTTCCATAATTGAAGACGTTTCAGTAGAAGCCGGTACGGGGTATTTTAAAACATCATGGAACACCAATGAAATCCAATCCGAAATGGGCGAAGTACAGCTTACCAAAAAAGGCGATGGTATTGCTTGGGGCGCCCTTTACTGGCAATATTTCGAGGACTTGGACAAAATAACTTCCGTTGAAACACCCTTACAACTCAAGAAAAAGTTGTTCTTAAAAAGGAATACCGACACGGGAGAGGAAATTTCGGAAATCACCAAAAGCACTCCTTTGAAAGTGGGTGACCTGGTCCGCGCACGAATCGAACTTCGTTCTGACCGAGATATGGAATTCGTTCATATGAAGGATATGCGTGCCGCCGGTTTCGAGCCTGTGAATGTAATTTCAGCTTACAAATGGCAGGATGGTTTAGGGTATTATGAAAGCACAAAAGATGCCAGTACCAACTTCTTTTTCGATTATTTACCCAAAGGGGTATATGTTTTCGAATACGACCTCAGGTTAAACAACGCTGGGGAATTCAGTAACGGAATCACAACGATCCAAAGCATGTATGCACCTGAGTTTTCAAGTCATTCCGAGGGAGTTCGGGTAACGGTTGGCAGTGGACAATGATCAGTAGGCAGAGGGCAATAATCAGTGAACAGTGAACAATGAACAGTGAACAATGAACAGTTTACAATTAGCAGTGAACAGAGGGCAGTGGACAGTAATCAGTGGGCAGTGAACAATTAACAGTGAACAATTAGCAGTAATCAGTGGGCAGTAATCAGTGAACAATGAACAATGAACAGTTTACAATTAGCAGTGAACAGAGGGCGGTGGACAGTAATCAGTGGGCAGTGAACAATTAACAGTGAACAATTAGCAGTAGGCAATGGGCAGTAGTAGGAAGTGACGGTGAAAAAATGATTATTCTTTTTTTAGGGTTGTTCGCGATTTGGGCCAAACATCCTAGGATTTAAAATATAGTTGATTCAAATCACTGATTTTCATTATCTTTAAACAGTAACAACTTAAACCCATACATTATGAACCCAAAAGTTTTTCTGGTCTTAAGGATTCTTCTTGGACTATTTGTACTAGTCTTTGGCCTCAATAAGTTTTTCAATTTCATACCTATGGACAACAGTGCCATGAGTGAAGCTGCCATGGGATATATGGGTGGTTTGGCCAGTACAAAAACTGTATACTTGGTAGGCGTTGTGGAGATTTTGGCTGGTTTGTCATTCCTCTTCAACAAATACGGTGCTTTAATGGCCCTTATATTGATGAGTGTTTCAATAAACGCTGTTCTTTTTCATGCCACCTTGGAACCAAGTACTATAATGGGATCCCTTATTCTTATTGTCCTGAACATTACCATGCTCATAGGGTACAAGAATAAGTACAGGGATTTGCTTAACGGATAAATTACAATTCCTTCTAAAGCAGGGGACTTATTAATTCCTTCAACAAAACACCTTGTTTACTTTTTGGATTTTGGCGGGTACTTGGACAATACCTTGTCCACAATTTCCTGAAGTTTAAGTTCCCGCTGGATCGGTGTGCTGTTTTCATTGAAACTGCTACTACTTACAGCTTGCCAAAACAATTGCTCTTTTTGGCTATCGATAAAATCGAAAATGATTTCGCGCTGTACTTTTGCCTGTCCGATAGGAATACCAACAGAAACACCCCCACCCACATTTCTTCCGGCTCCACCTACCCCTAATCCAACAGTATTGTTGTTTGGGGCTTGATAGATCTCACTTTGGATATTGATAAAAAAGTCAGGCTCTTCAGAAAGCAGTAACCCTTTACCTTGCATGGCCGCATCCAGAACCTTGATCAATCGTTTTTCCTCCAATGCGCCCAAACCTGTTTCTAGGTCGCCGTAATAATTGTATGTGGCATAATTGGAGAAATCGGTATCCTTTTCATAATCGGTCTGCACACGTACCGCTTGGCACGACGCAAACAAAAGGACTATTAAGAGATAGTATATACTTTTCATCGCCTTTTAATTACCTAAATGTAAAGAAAAAACAACCTTTATTTTAAGAAACAGCCTTTATTTCGATTAACTGTTGAGCATTTTCCAAAGTTTATCCTTCAACTCTTGGATACCAAATTGGGCAACGGAGGAAATGAACATATACGGTACATTGGCAAAATCCTTGTCTAACTCAATCTTCATTTCATCCATCAATTCCGTATCGAGCATATCGCATTTAGAGATGGCCACCAATCGTTCCTTGTCCAAAAGTTCAGGGTTGTATCGCCTTAACTCATCCAAAAGGATCTCATATTCCTTACTAATATCATTACTATCCGCGGGAATAAGGAATAGAAGCGTTGCATTTCGTTCAATATGCCTTAAAAAATAATGCCCAAGACCCTTCCCTTCCGCAGCACCCTCAATAATACCTGGAATATCGGCCATCACAAAACTTTGAAAATCGCGATACTCAACAATACCAAGATTGGGTTTTAACGTGGTAAACTCATAATTTGCTATTTTGGGCTTTGCTGATGTAATGGCCGCCAACAAAGTGGATTTTCCTGCATTGGGGAATCCTACCAAGCCCACATCGGCCAATAACTTCAATTCCATGGTAACATCGACCTCCTGTCCTTTTACCCCCGGTTGAGCATACCGTGGTGTTTGGTTTGTGGATGTTTTAAAATGCCAATTGCCACGACCTCCCATACCTCCTTCGACAAGTATTCTTTCTTCCCCTTCCTCAGTAATTTCGAATAGGACCTCGTCGGTTTCACTATTTTTGAAAACCGTACCTAGGGGAACATCCATGTACACATCTTCCCCATCAGCCCCGGAACTACGGTTTTTACTGCCATGTTCACCATGACCGGCCTTAAAATGATGTTTGAACTTGAAATGGACCAAGGTCCACAGATTTTTATTGCCCCGAACAATGACATGGCCACCACGACCACCATCACCACCATCAGGACCACCCTTGGTAATATATTTTTCCCGATGCAAATGCACAGACCCCTTACCTCCATTACCAGAGCTGGCATGGATCTTCACATAATCAACAAAATTGCCTTCGGTCATTTTTAAATGTATTTGTCATTAGCGCGACATGTGTTGAAACTATTTCAGCACGTCAGCAATCTATCTTCATGAAGATCAAAGTTTTTGACGATGATAGAAGAACTTAAAACAAGGTTAGGTTGCCCTACAGCTCCTCGATTACCTTACCCAAACGACGGGTAATATCCTCGATAGCACCAATACCATTAACACTATGGTATTTGCCCTGGGTTTCATAATACGCCTGCAACGGTGCCGTCTTTTGGTTGTACTCCTCAAAACGATTCCTGATCTTGGACTCGTCCTGATCATCTGTCCTACCACTGACCTTACCACGCTCCAAAAGTCGTTGTATCAATACTTCGTCGTCCGCATCGAGGGCAAGGGTAGCATCAATTCTCATTTCCTTGGTCTTTAAAAATTCATCCAAGGCTTTAGCTTGGGCTACGGTCCTTGGAAAACCATCAAAGATAAAACCACTGGCATCGGTATGTTTTTCAACCTCATCCTGCAACATTTTAATGGTCACCTCATCGGGTACCAAATCGCCCTTGTCCATATACGATTTGGCCAAATTCCCCAATTCTGTCCCGTTCTTTATGTTGTAACGGAATACATCACCGGTTGAAATATGTTTTAAATTATATTGGTCTTTAAGAAATTCAGCTTGCGTACCTTTTCCGGCACCTGGTTTGCCGAAAAGAACTAGATTGATCATATGTTTTTCATTTAATTGGTAAACTTCTCTGAGGTTACGTCCCAACTCGTCATAATCGAGCCCGTATCCCACAATAAACTTATCTGGAATATCAATACCGATATAATCTATGGCATACTCCCCATTATACACTTCGGACTTGTAGAACAAACTAGCGATTTTATACTCCTTTACATTGGTGTTGTTAAAGAGATGTATCAATTCCTTGAGTGTTCGCCCCGAGTCGATGATATCTTCCAAGATAATCACGCTCTTTCCCTCTAAATTATCCGGTGGATCCAACAGTGTCTCAACAATTCCTGTTGAGGTCAGACCTTGGTATGAACTTAATTTTATGAACGACACTTCACAGGGATGCTGATATTCCTTTAAAAAATCCGCTACGAACATAAAGGAACCGTTCAATACCCCTACAAAAACAGGCGTCTCATCCTTATAATCCGCAGCCACCTTTTGGGCAACCGATTTTACAGCCGCAAGAATCTGCGCTTCACTTAAGAATGGCTTAAAATATTTATCGTGTAGTTTTATCAATGGTTTAGGCTTTTTAGGATTGCAAAGATACCATTTTGATTTCTCTTTTTGAATCACAACCATTCAGTTTTAAGAATTCGATGTATTTTTGTTACCAATATACAACGAACATTAACCCTAACCACACGAATCGATACACATGGATTTTTTCTCATCTGACTTTAAACTGGGGATATTAGGAGGTGGCCAATTGGGTAAAATGATGTTGTACGAAACCCGGAAATTCGATATTCACACCAAAGTCATGGATGCGTCGAAAGATGCCCCGTCCAAAATAGGCTGTGACGAGTTTTTCATCGGGGACCTATTGGATTTTGATGCTGTCTACAATTTTGGAAAGAAGGTCGACGTACTTACCATCGAGATTGAGAATGTAAATACCGAGGCGCTCGAAAAGTTAGAGCATGAAGGGGTAAAGGTATATCCCCCAACATCGGCATTACGCATTATACAAAACAAGGCCAAGCAAAAGTTGTTCTATATCGATAACGATATCCCAACAGCGCCTTTTTCGCGTTTTGCCTATGCCAGTGAAATGAAGGATAGCGTTGAACACGAAAGCCTTTCTTTTCCCTTTGTTTGGAAAAGTGCCCAGTTCGGGTATGACGGACAAGGGGTGAAAATCATACGTAACATTGGTGATTTAGAAGGATTACCCCCTGGGGAATGCATTACCGAGGACATGATCCCCTTTAAGAACGAACTCGCTGTGATCGTCGCCCGGAATGTAAAAGGCGATGTGACCACCTATCCGGTTGTTGAAATGGAGTTCCATCCTGAAGCAAACCAAGTGGAATACGTTATCTGTCCAGCACGGATCGATGACAAGGTTGCCCAAAAAGCCAAGGAAATCGCGTTAAAGGTTTCCAATAGCATACAACATGTTGGCCTATTGGCTGTCGAAATGTTTCAGACCGCGGAAGACGAGATCTTGGTCAACGAGGTTGCCCCAAGACCGCATAATAGTGGCCATTACAGCATTGAAGCCAGTTACACCAATCAATTTGAACAGCATATTCGTGCCATTTTGGACCTTCCCTTGGGCAGTACCGAAAGTAAGGTAGCAGGGATAATGGTCAATCTGGTAGGTGCGGAAGGATATACCGGTGACGTGGTTTACCAAAACATTGAAGAGATTTTGAAGTTGGATGGGGTTACCCCCCACATATATGGAAAAAGACAAACAAGGCCCTTCCGAAAAATGGGACATGTGACCATTGTAAATGAGGACCTTCTGGAAGCCCGAAAAATAGCCCAACAAGTAAAAGAAACAATCAAAGTAATAGCGCGTTAAGTGCCATAATCAAATACCAACCCCTTGCAGAATGGGAATTTGGATTTAAAAATTTTGAATTTTATGAGCAAAGTAGCCATAGTTATGGGAAGCACGAGCGACCTGCCGGTAATGCAGGATGCCATTGATATCCTAAAAGGATTCGATATTGAGGTTGATGTCGATATAGTTTCGGCCCATCGTACCCCGGAAAAGCTTTTTGATTTTAGTAAAAACGCCCACAAAAACGGGATATCTGTGATTATCGCCGGTGCCGGCGGCGCAGCCCACCTACCGGGAATGGTGGCCTCCATGTCTCCCCTGCCCGTAATTGGGGTACCCGTTAAAAGCAGCAATTCGATAGATGGGTGGGATTCCGTTCTTTCGATCCTTCAGATGCCAGGAGGTGTCCCCGTAGCCACCGTAGCCTTGAACGGAGCCAAGAATGCAGGTATCCTCGCGGCTCAAATCATTGGTAGTTCGGACAAATGCGTACTCGATAAGATTATTCTTTACAAAGAAGGCCTGAAACAAAAGGTAATCGAAGGTGCTAAAGAAGTAAAGAAGATTAAGTAAAAACACACAAAGGAAATCAGGAATAGATAAAAATCCAATTTCCACATTAGTATCCAATCCATTTCCCTTTTACCCTAGGCCTTAGACCGAAAAAATAATTACACAAATCCATTATCACATAAAATATAATGAACCCATTACTTACCCCCTTTGATACCGCACCCTTTTCCAAAATAAAAAACGAACATTTTAAGCCTGCCTTTTTACAAGCAATCGAAGATGCCCGGGCAGAAATTGATGCGATAACAGTGAATACCGCTGCGCCAACTTTTGAAAATACCATTGAGGCATTGGAGTTTTCAGGACAGCAATTGGATAGGGTCTCAAGTGTGTTCTTCAATTTAAATTCGGCAGAGACGAATGAGGAAATCCAAAAAATAGCTCAGGAAGTATCCCCTTTACTATCCGAATTCAGCAATGACATCACGTTAAACGAAGCACTTTTCAAGAGAATAAAGTCCGTTTACGAACAAAAAGACCAACTTGACCTCACGGTTGAACAAGATACGTTACTCGACAAAAAGTACAAAAGCTTTAGTCGTAATGGGGCCAATTTACCTGAAGATAAAAAGCAACGCTTACGCGAGATAGACACTGAACTCTCCAAACTCAAATTAAAATTTGGAGAAAACGTTTTGGCCGAGACCAACTCCTTCGAAATGCATCTCACCGATGAAAATGATCTGGACGGATTACCGGAAGGCGAAAAGGAGGCCGCTGCACAGATGGCCAAGTCAAAAAACAAAGAAGGTTGGTTGGTAACCCTGGACTATCCGAGCTATATTCCATTTATGAAATATGCCAAGAACAGGGAACTCCGCAAAAAACTTTTCTTGGCATTTGGCAGTAAGGCTTTTCACAATAACGAATTTGACAATCAGGAAAACGTACTCATGATCGCCAATCTGCGTCATGAAAGGGCAGTCCTTTTAGGTTACCCATCACATGCCCATTTTGTTTTGGAAGAACGTATGGCCGAAACACCTGATAAGGTTTATGTTTTTTTAAATGAACTTTTGGTCAAGGCAAAACCCGCAGCGGAAAGGGAGTATAAGCAATTGGAAGATTTCGCCAAGGAATTGGACGGTATAGACCAGTTGCAGAAATGGGATGGTTCATACTATGCCGAAAAATTGAAACAGAAGCTTTTTGACCTTGATGACGAAAAATTAAAGCCCTATTTCAAGTTGGAAAATGTCATAGCCGGGGTTTTCAAGGTTGCCGAAAAATTGTTCGGATTGCATTTTACCGAAGTGTTTGACATTGACACGTACCACGACGAGGTAAAAACATACCGCGTAACCGATGATAAGAACAACCTTGTTTCCCTGTTTTATGCCGATTTTCACCCCAGGGCCGGCAAGCGTGGTGGCGCATGGATGACCTCCTTTAAGCCCCAATATGTAAAAGACGGTGAAAATATTCGTCCACATATCTCCAACGTGTGCAATTTCACCCGTTCAACACCGAGCAAGCCCTCCTTATTGACCTTTAATGAAGTTACCACCTTATTCCACGAATTTGGCCATGGTCTACACGGCATGCTCGCCAACACGACATATCCAAGCCTTTCGGGGACTTCGGTATATTGGGATTTTGTAGAACTTCCTAGTCAGATTATGGAAAATTGGTGTTATGAGAAAGAAGCCTTGGAGCTTTTCGCCACCCATTACGAAACCGGTGAAACCATACCTATGGAATTGATAAGTAAAATAAAGGAATCCGCTACTTTCCACGAAGGCATGGCCACTTTGCGCCAATTGAGTTTTGGATTTTTGGATATGTCTTGGCACGGTGCCGACCCTTCGAACATCAAAGATGTAAAAGCCCACGAAACCAAAGCCTTCGATGGTACCCAACTCTACCCCGATACTATTGAAACCTGTATGAGTACAGCCTTCTCACATATTTTCCAAGGCGGTTATTCCTCCGGGTATTACAGCTATAAGTGGGCCGAGGTCTTAGATGCCGATGCCTTTGCCTATTTTAAGGAAAAAGGAATCTTCAATAAAGAGGTTGCCACAAAATTCAAGGAACATGTCCTATCCAAAGGGGGCACTGAAAAACCCATGGTTTTATACAAACGTTTTAGGGGTGCCGAACCAAAGGTTGAAGCCCTATTAAAGAGAGCTGGATTATTATAAACCGAAATTGAAATACCGTTCCCCGGGACATGGAAAACGAGTAGCCCATTAGTAACAGGATGGCCTAAAAAACTGTCTGTAGTATGGAAGAAAGCCACAATTGGGAAAATCCTTGATTGTGGCTTTCTTCCTTTTCCGATATCGTGCGACAAAAGGCTATTGCTGCGCTTCCTTATACGCCACGTACCCTCCTTTAAGGCTATATACCCGTTTGTACCCTAATGAATCCAAATATCTTGTGGCATCAGCACTGCGTTTACCACTACGGCAATACAGGTAAATAGTTTTATCCTTATCGATTGTTTCGAACCCTAGCTTAAAATCATCGCTCTTCCAATCAATATTCATGGCATTTACCAAATGCCCATCGTTATACTCCTTAGGTGTTCTAACATCTACCAATAAAATGGTATCCAATTCCGCCTGGGGAACTTCCGTTATATGCTTTTCCTTGATTTGTGAACAGCTTACGCCCACAAATAACACAATACTCATCAATAAAACTATTCTCATACTGGGATCTCTTTTTTCAAAAATAGGTATAATCATTAAATTTAATTTATTTTTGATGGCAGCAACAAATTCATGACAGACCACCAATTACATCCCGAAACTTGGGTAGACAGATACGCTGACTATCTTTTCAACTATGCCGTGACCCGGGTCAGTGATGCGGAAATTGCAAAAGACCTGGTACAGGAAACCTTTTTTGCCGGTTTAAAATCAGCTACCAATTACAAAGGTACCGCTGCCGAACGTACCTGGCTTATTGCCATTCTTAAAAGAAAGGTAATCGATTATTATCGAAAAATCAATTCAAATAAAGGCAAAGCTGAAGTGCGCATGGGCTATAGCAGTCAAATGGACGCGGATGGTGATTGGCTCGAAGAACAGGTTGCCGACCCTTTAAGCATTCTTGAAAACGATGATATCGAAAACGAGGAATTAGGCTTGGCGATCCAGGAGTGTATTTCAAAATTGCCCAAAAAACAATCCTTGGTGTTCACCCTGAAAACGATTCAAGGTATGGATACGGAAGATATTTGTAAAGAACTGGACATAAACCCGTCTAATCTTTGGGTGATGATCCATAGGGCCAGAACCGCTTTGATGGACTGTCTTAACAAAAATTGGTTTTAACTATGATATCGTGCGAAGAAGCAGCTATTATCTGCAACAAGGAACAATATAAGGAGGCAACTTTTACCGAAAAGTTTAAGTTGATCATACATCTTTTCTTTTGTAAAACCTGCTCCAAATTCTCTAAAAAAAACTCCGAACTCACATCACTCTGCGACAAGGCCCATTTACACGCATTACCTGAAAAGGACAAGGTGAAAATGAAAAAGGAAATCAACGAAAAGATTTAGAACAAGTACACCAATACCCAAATAAGTCCGCACCAAAATAGAGGAATGGCCTCCACCCAAAAAGAAGAAAAATATTTGGACTGATTCCGTTTGGTCACGAACATGAGTCCACCCAAGACCAAAAAAAGCACCCCCTTTGCAATCAGTTCGCTTTCTGAGATCACATCCTTGAAATACGTCAGGATAAAAAACATAAGTACCAAAAAGGCTCCGAACACCTTCGTTCGCATTACCCCGATGCGCTGAGGAATCGTCTTCAATTCAGGTTCGTCATAGGCCAAATCCCTAATCTCAAACGGAATCAACAACACCAATACCAAAAGTATACGTTGCACGACCTCGACCCAAACGTCCCAAACCAAAACCTTATGTGTCCCGACCATGGGCAAAACAACCGTAATTCCAGACCATACCAAGGCAACTACCAATATCTTAAGTCCACCAAGACTTCTTAAATTACGGGCCCTTGGCAATACCGGCAAAGCGTAAAAACCGGTCAAGGCAGCCAATATGGACAGAATCAACCAGGTATCCATACTTAAAAACCAACCGTGGTAACAGGTAAGCGCAAAACAAACAAAACTGAAAAATTGGATGTTTTTATGGTATCTGTTTCCTACCAACAAATACTTTTTGGCCTCAACCCCGTATTTAATGAAATTATAATTGACAATGGTACCAAAAAAAACAAAATACATGAGGTGACCATCCAATTCGACATTAAAAAAAAAGGTCGTGACCTTTACCAATGATACTACAGCCAAAGCTACATGTATACTAGCATCCAGATAAAAATCGAACAGTCGCTTCATGAAGTTCATCGGGTAAAAATAACCAAACTGTTTATAACCCTTTGATTTCGTTAAAAACTTTAGTCCATTAGACCAACAATACGCTTAATTTAAAAGGATTAAATTCCTAAGTTTGCCCTTCAAAATACTGCTGATTATGAGAACAGATTTGTTTGCTTCACGCCACATTGGAATCAATGAAGGAGACCTTCAAGAAATGCTTAAAACCGTTAAGGCCGAAAGTTTAGATCAAATAATCGACGAAACCATTCCTTCGGACATTCGATTGGCCCAACCCCTTCAGTTATCCAAGGCGATGAGCGAGCATGGATTCCTATCGCACATCAAAGCATTATCCTCAAAAAACAAACTATTCAAATCGTATATAGGTCTTGGTTATCACGAGTCCATCACACCTTCAGTCATTCTGAGGAATATCTTGGAAAACCCAGGGTGGTACACGGCTTATACCCCATACCAGGCCGAAATCGCACAAGGCAGGTTGGAAGCTCTTTTAAACTTTCAGACCGTCATTGCCGATCTCACCGGAATGGAACTGGCAAATGCATCACTTTTGGATGAAAGCACCGCTGCAGCCGAAGCCATGTCCATGTTATTCGACGTTCGTACCAGAGCCCAAAAGAAAGACAATGTCGTTAAATTCTTTGTATCCGAGGAAGTCTTACCACAGACCATATCCTTGTTACAAACACGATCTAATCCGTTGGGCATCGAGTTGGTCATTGGCAATCATGGGCAATTTGAATTTGGATCGGACTTTTTCGGGGCATTATTGCAATACCCCGGTAAATACGGACAGGTTTATGATTATTCCACTTTTGTGGCAAAGGCCAAGGAAAACGAAATAAAAGTAGCGGTTGCCGCCGATATCCTAAGCTTGGTCCTTTTGACCCCTCCCGGGGAATTCGGGGCTGACGTGGTCGTAGGCACCACCCAACGTTTTGGGATCCCTTTGGGCTATGGCGGTCCACATGCAGCCTTCTTTGCCACTAAGGAGGCGTATAAAAGAAATATACCCGGAAGGATCATTGGCCTGACCAAAGACGCCGATGGACAGCCTGCCTTGCGAATGGCGCTACAAACAAGGGAACAACACATAAAACGCGATAAGGCAACCTCCAACATCTGTACCGCTCAGGTACTTTTGGCGGTCATGGCCGGAATGTACGCTGTATATCACGGTCCAAAGGGATTAAAATATATCGCAACCAAAGTGCACAACCATGCAAAAACCCTACACCAAGGTCTTTTGCAATTAGGTTTTGAATCATTGAACACAGCGTTTTTCGATACGCTTAAAATCAATGTTACCGATTCCGATAAGCTTCGGGCAATAGCTGAAGACAAAGGCATCAATTTCAATTATATCGACAAGGGCACTGTATCCATCTCAATACATGAAGCAACGGATGAACAAGATCTGAATTCCATTTTCACTTGTTTTGCACAACTAAAAGACCAGAAGGAAAGCCTTTCTTTTTCCGAACCATTTGACGAAGTGATTCCCATCGCACTTTCGCGAAAAAGCACTTTCTTGGATAATGAGGTCTTCAACAAGTATCATTCTGAGACAGAACTGATGCGCTACATCAAGAAATTGGAGCGCAAAGACCTATCGTTAAACCATTCTATGATCTCGTTGGGTTCCTGTACCATGAAATTGAATGCCGCCAGTGAAATGCTGCCCCTAAGCTGGGCAGAATGGGGCAACATACATCCCTTTGTTCCTTTGGACCAAGCCCAAGGCTACCAAGAAGTTCTTCACGAATTGGAAAAAGACCTATCGACAATCACAGGTTTCGCAGCCACCTCGATACAACCTAATTCCGGTGCCCAAGGTGAATATACCGGATTAATGGTCATTCGGGCCTACCACAAGTCCCAAAAAGAAGACCACCGTAATATTTGCCTAATCCCTGCATCGGCCCACGGTACGAATCCAGCATCGGCGGTCATGGCAGGCATGAAAGTGATTGTAACCAAAACCGATGAAAAAGGGAATATCGATATTGTGGATCTAGAGGAGAAAGCCAAATTGCATTCTGAAAACCTAGCCGCATTGATGGTTACCTATCCATCTACACATGGGGTTTTCGAATCATCGATAAAACACATCACCAAGATCATTCATGACCATGGAGGGCAGGTATATATGGATGGCGCCAATATGAACGCCCAAGTAGGACTCACCAATCCAGCCACTATCGGTGCGGATGTATGCCACTTGAACCTTCACAAAACCTTTGCCATTCCCCATGGAGGTGGTGGTCCCGGTGTGGGCCCTATATGTGTGGCCGAACAACTGGTGCCTTTCCTACCCGGCAACCCATTGGTTAAGACCGGTGGAAGCCATGCGATTACCGCCATCTCAGGAGCCCCTTGGGGTAGCTCGTTAGTTTGCTTGATTTCCTATGGATACATAAAAATGCTAGGGGAACAGGGGTTGACAAACAGCACTAAAATAGCCATACTTAACGCCAACTACATTAAGGAACGACTAAGCGGCAGGTTTGATGTTCTTTATACTGGGGAAAATGGTCGTGCAGCCCATGAAATGATCATTGACTGTCGTCCGTTCAAGCAAAACGGCATTGAAGTGACCGATATCGCCAAGCGTCTTATGGACTATGGATTTCATGCTCCCACCGTTTCCTTCCCGGTTGCAGGTACGTTGATGATCGAACCTACCGAGAGTGAAAGTAAAACCGAATTGGATCGTTTTTGTGATGCCTTACTGGCCATTCGCAATGAAATAGATTTGGCCGTGGAAAACCCCGAAAACAACCCCTTAAAAAATGCCCCCCATACCATGTCGATGCTAACAAGTGATGATTGGGCATTTCCATATAGCCGACAAGAAGCGGCTTTTCCGTTACCCTATGTTTCGGACAATAAGTTTTGGCCAACGGTAAGAAGGGTTGATGATGCCTATGGAGATCGTAATCTTATTTGCAGTTGTACACCCATTGAAGCCTATATTGAATCAGAATAACATTATAAACCCCCGTAAACAGATGCCTTTTTGTTAATCTTTAATACATTTGTTTATTAATTTATTTATATCAAATAATCTTGAACATCGTATTGTTACCCCATTTTATTCCCCTCGAAATTTAGGGATTGGGTAATTTGCGTAAAATTTTATCAATAATGAGCATAGCCATTACCGGAACAGGGTCTTTTAGACCATCCATCATCATTGAAAACTCATATTTCGAAAAAAACACTTTCTTGAATAGCGATGGGACGGTCATCGAAGGCCCGAACGAAGTCATCATAGAAAAATTCAAATCAATTACAGGTATTGAACAAAGACGCTACGCAAAAAAAGAGTTGAAAACCTCTGACTTAGGTCATTTAGCGGCAGCAAAAGCTATTGAAAATGCCGGTATTGATAAAGAAACATTGGACTACATCATATTTGCCCATAACTTCGGCGATCTGTCCGTAGGCCAGATCCAAGGCGACACCCTTCCAAGTCTCGCCACACGTGTAAAGCATAAATTGGATATCAAAAATCCAAAATGTGTGGCTTATGATATGCTTTTTGGTTGTCCCGGATGGATCGAAGGTGTTATACAGGCCAACGCATTCATTAAAGCGGGAATGGCAAAAAAATGTTTGGTCATTGGTGCCGACACCCTTTCAAGGGTGGTCGATGATTATGACCGTGACACCATGCTATATTCAGATGGCGCGGGTGCCGCAATTATAGAGGAGACTGAAGGCAAGGGACAATTCCTGAACTTTGAAACGGCTACTTATGCCAATGACGAGGCCTTCTATTTGTTTTTTGGCAAATCGTATAACAAGGACCTTAAGGAAGATAGACGTTACATAAAAATGTACGGTCGAAAAATTTATGAGTTTGCCATATCCCATGTACCCCAAGCGATGAAAGAATGCTTGGATAAAACTGGAAGGGATATTTCCGAAGTCAAAAAAATATTCATACACCAGGCCAACGAAAAAATGGATGAGGCCATTGTAAAAAGGTTCTATAGACAATATAAACTTAAACCCCCAACAGATATTATGCCAATGACCATTGGTAGATTGGGAAACAGTTCCGTTGCCACGATACCCACCCTGTATGACAAAGTAAGAAAAGGGAACATTGAAGGCCACAGTATCAAAAAAGGTGATGTGGTACTCTTTGCCAGTGTGGGTGCCGGCATGAACATCAATGCCATGGTATACGAAGTTTAAAATTCGCACACATCCCAAATAAAGAATTGCAGAGGTATATGGTTATGCCTCTGCATATTTTTTTAACTTCGTACTTACTATAGAATGACCAACCTTTTATTAGGGGCATCAAAATAACGCTTAGTTTAGATGTACGAAAAAACATTTCCCAATAAACGATTCGAAAAAACCCTTTCTTTTTTAGAAAAGCACATTACTACCCAAGAAACGATTTTAGACTTAGGGGTTGAAAATCCTTTTTCCAAGATCATGAAAGAACATGGATATACGGTCAGTAATACCAAAGGAGAGGATTTAGACCTGGATTTCGAGACAATAACCCAAAGTAAGACCGATGTCGTCACGGCCTTTGAGATTTTTGAACATCTTATCGCCCCATTCAACGTACTGCGTGAAATAAAGGCCGACAAACTTGTTGCCAGTATTCCATTGCGATTATGGTTCTCCCCCGCTTACCAAAGCAAAACCGATCCCTGGGACAGGCATTATCACGAATTCGAGGATTGGCAATTCGATTGGCTATTGGAAAAGGCCGGATGGAAAATCATTGACAGGGACAAATGGACGAATCCCGTTAAAAAAATCGGTTTTAGACCCCTCTTACGAAGCTTTACCCCAAGATATTATATCGTTTATGCCGAAAGGATAAGATAGGCAGAGCATAAAAAACACTAAATTGAAGTATTACATTGTTATACCGGCGCATAACGAAGAGGCCTTTTTAGAGGAAACCCTAAGGTCTTTGTCCGCACAAACCCTACCACCCAAAAAGGTTATCATCGTCAATGACAATTCCTCCGATGGCACTGAAAAGATCATTGACGCTTTCTGCAACAAGCACAACACCTACCTAAAACTAAATACGAGCTCGTCTAAGGAACATCTTCCAGGCAGTAAGGTAATCAATGCTTTTCGCAAAGGATTGGCGCTCTTAGACGATGAATATGATTTTATCGTTAAGCTCGATGCCGATCTGATCCTTCCTAAAAACTACTTTGAATCCATAGCCTCGGTTTTCAACGAAAACAAAAATATCGGTTTAGCCGGTGGGTTCGTTTATGAGCTCGATTCAAACAACGAATGGACACTGAACCACCCCATGAACAAAAAGCACGTAAGAGGCGCTTTTAAAGCCTATACAAAGGAGTGTTTCAAAAGTATCGACGGACTCAGAAATGCTATGGGTTGGGATACTGTGGATGAATTATTGGCACAATACCACGGTTTTGAGATCAAGACCTTGGATGAATTAAGGGTAAAACATTTACGACCCACAGGGAAAGCCTATAATGCAAAAGCGAAGTTGATGCAGGGCGAAGCCATGTACGCCATGGATTATGGATTCTTACTGACATCCATAGCCTCCTTAAAAATGGCTTTAAAACAGAAAAACACAAAAACCTTTTACCATAACATGAAGGGCTTTTTCAAAGCCAAGGCAAGCAATCTTCAAAAAATGGTCTCCCCGGAAGAAGGAAAGTTCATTCGCAAGCTCCGATGGAAAGGCATTAAGGGTAAAATCATTGCCTAAAAAAAAACATCCTAACAATAATGCTAGGATGTTTTTTTAATATTCTTTTTTCGAGAACTAGAAGCCCAATTCCTTTTTAACCTCAGGAAGAAGGTCTTTACCTTTCGCTACTATCAATCCACCACCGGCTTGGGCATCGATAACGTAATCGAAACCTTGTGCTGCCGCTACCTTTTCAATAGCTGCTTTTGCTTTTTCGGAGATTGGAGCAAACAATTCGGCTTGCTTCTTTTGAAGTTCTTGTTGGGCATTTTGTTGTGCCTCACCAATGTTTTTCTCGAACACTTGCAATTCTTGTGCCCTTTTTTGGTTTTCCTCTTCAGATTTAGAGGCAGACTCATTTGAATACTGAGTGTATTTGTTTTTCAACTCTGTCATAGAGCTCTCGATATCGGCCCTATAGGTTTCTTGAAGCTTTTTTAATTCGGCTTCGGCTGATTTCATTTCAGGCATTTGGGACAAAAGCTGGGTTACATCAATATGGGCAACTTTACTTTGTGCTTGTACAAAACTTGTTGCCGCAACGAACAAAACCAAGGCAACTACTATTTTCTTTACTTCTTTCATGATTTCCAATTAAAATATTTGAGTATTAATTTAAGTTAATGATTCTTATTTGTTATTTGTATCTTCTTTTTCAATTTCATTTTCCCGTTCTTCAATCTTGGCCTTCTTTTTGGCTTCCCTTTCCTCTAGGAGTTTCTTCCTTCTTTCGTCATATGCCTTTTTACGCTCTTCCCGAATCTTCAATTGTTCCGCCCTTTTTTCCTCAGCGGTCTTTGTTCGGGCCTCTTCTGCCTGTTTGGCCATCGCTTTTCGCTCTAGCAAGGCATCACTCATCTCCTCTTCCTGCACGTCCCCACCTTCAAAGTCGGACAACCTATTCTTGGCATTTGCTTTCTTCGGTTTACTTATTTTTCTGGTCCTAGCGATACCCCGCAATACCAGATCACTGATATCATGTCTTTTTTCGGAATACAACATTACAACATCCGCAGATTTATCAAAAATAAAATCATACTTTTTATTGGCCCCGATTTTTTGTACCTCATTAAAAACCTGATCTTGAATCGGCTGGATCAATTGTCGCTTTTGCATGACCAAATCACCCTGCGGACCAAAACGATCTTGTTGGTATTCGATCATCTCCTTTTCAAGAATCTGTATCTCCTCTTCCCGCTCAGCAATCAACTCATTGGTCAACAGCACTTTTTCAGCCATTAGATCCTTCTTCATTTGCTCAACAACGCTTTGTTTTTGCTCAATCTCAACTTTCCATTTTTGGACCTTATTTTCCAATTGGGCAGTAGCATCACGATATTCCTCAACATTTTCCAGTATGTACTCCATATCCACATAAGCCATTCGAACACCCCGTTGGGCAAACGAATGCAATGTGCAAAACATCAAGAATACGACTATAAGAACTTTTGTTTTTGGTTTCATTTTTGATTCCGCTTTAATACATAGAAAATATCGTGCCAAAAATACTAAAACTTTTAAAATGAATGGTTTAGCTTATGCCACGATTCTTAAATTAAAACTGTTGACCGATAATGAAGTGTGTTTGCCATCCACTGGGTCCTGTAGAACTTGAACTGTAGTCCTGATCGAAACCATAACCAAAGTCAATTCCCAGTAAACCGAATGCCGGCATAAATATACGAAGCCCCACTCCAGCCGAACGTTTTATTTCAAACGGATTAAAGTCCTGAAAATTGTTGAAACCATTACCACCTTCCATAAAAGCCAAGCCATAAATCGATGCTGATGGCTTTAAGGTCAATGGATATCGTAGCTCCATAGAGAATTTATTGTACACCAAGGCACCATCTAGCTGGCCGGTATCCGGATTAAATGGGGTCAACGCCTGGTTATCATACCCTCGTAACTGCACTACATCCCTACCATCCAAGGTAAAATTACCCATACCGTCACCACCAACATAGAAACGCTCAAAAGGCACATCGCCCACGGCACTGTTGTAACTACCCAAGAATCCTAACTCGGCATTGGTTCGCAGCACCAAATCACCAACAAGCGTCGTATACCAATCCCCTTTGAATTTTACCTTATAGTATTCCAACCATCTAAAACGTTCTTGATCCACTTCTTCCAATCGTGCAGAATCCTCAGCATCCAATGTACCACCTTGCTGGGCCCTTTGTATCGTAAGATCCGTACTCTCTTCTTTCAAGCCACTATAATCCTTATTGCTGAACAGGGAGTATGGGGGAGTGAATTTACCCGTAATCTCAAAATTGGAACCTCCCCTTGGGAATATCCTACCCCCAGCGGTGGCATTTCTTGAAATACCCAAGGTATAGGTAAACGCATTGGATTTACCATTACCGAAGTTGAACAAGCCCAAACTATAATTGTTGAATTCATAGAGTTGATATCCCAAAGAATGTGAAATCACGAAGAAATCATCGGGCCATTGTACTTTTTTCGCCAACCCTGCTGAAATCCCGGTAATGGAGAACCCTTCGTCCTTATCTACCTTTATCCTACCTGAACTGGTATAACTGGCACGGAATTGTTTGGTCTGGGATAATGATAGGTTAAAACGTACCGGTTTTTTACCACCCAACCAAGGTTCCGAGAAGTTTAAACTGTATACCCGATAGGTCTTACTGGCTTGCAAACGTACCGCAAAACTCTGACCATCACCCATAGGTACAGGCTTATAGGCTTCCCCATTAAAAATATTCCGCAAAGAAAAATTACTGAAAGAAAGCCCTAAGGTACCGATGAAACCACCGCCACCATATCCACCTTGGAGTTCAATCTGGCTCGATCCCGATTCAACAAGACCATAGTCCAAATCCACAGTACCTTCATTGGGTTTTGGATTGATAATATCCGGTTTGATCTGTTCCGCATCGAAGAAACCAAGTTGCCCCAATTCACGAATACTCCTTATAATATCGGACTTGTTATATTTTTGACCGGGACGGGTTCTTAATTCCCTGAAAATAACGTGGTCATTCGTTTTGTCGTTCCCGTTGATCGTAACATGGTCCAAGAAGGTCTCCTTGCCCTCAACAATACGGATCTCAAAATTAATCGTGTCATTCTCAGCGGAAACCTCTACTGGGTTTATACTTGAAAACAAATAACCGTTATTTTGGTACAAGCTTGTGACATCATTGGCATCGGGCTTGGTATCATCGGCAATACGCTCGCGCAACAACACCCCATTATAGGTAGACCCTTTTTTAATACCCAAAACACGGCTTAATACCTGATCCGAATAGACACTGTTACCCACGAAATCAATATCACCGAAATAATACTTGTTTCCTTCTTCAACATTGATCTTGATCTTGATATTGTTCTCATCAACATTAATGATGGTATCTGAAAGTATCCTAGCATCCCGGTAACCGTTCTCCGCATATTTATCCATCAATAGCGTCAGGTCATTTTCATAATCATCCTCGATGAACTTGGACTTTTTCCAAAAGCGTCCCAATTTCTTCTTCTTGGTCTTCTTAAAGGCTTTTCGCAATTTCTTTGCAGGTAATTTTTCATTGCCTTCAAAAACAATATCCTTTATTTTAACCTTATCACCCTTATCAACATTTACGACCATACTCCTAGCATTAGTTTGCGAGGTGTCCTTGACCGTAATAATATTGACCTTAGTATTAAGGTAGCCCTTTTTCTTGAATTTATTCGTGATATAGTTCTTACTGTTCGCAATAAGACTTTCGGTTATCTTTTTCCCTTTCTTAAGATCCGTATCCTTTAAAATCTCATCGACCTTACCATCTTTCACACCATTCATCTTCACCTTGGACAAGGTGGGACGCTCAATGATGTTCAATTCTAGGAAAACATTCTCCCCTTGGATATCGGTAACATAGAATGCGATATCGGTAAAAAGTTCCAAGCCCCACAGTTTGTTGATGATGGCACTGATCTGTTCCCCGGGAAGGGTAATCGGCTGCCCTACCCTCAAACCGGTATAGGTCTTTACTGTCTGTTCATTATAACTTTGTAGCCCCGTTACTTCGAGACCACCAAGTATATACTTTTTGCCATCTTCATAAGAAGTTTCTTGTGCAGAGGCAATGGTGACAATAAAAAATAATAAGAAAGTAATAATGGGTTCAAGGGACATGAACCTTTTCATATCGCTAGTTGAGTTGTTCGCTAGTTTTTCCAAATCTTCGTTCTCTGTTCTGATAATCTATTATGGCACCTATTAAATGATGTTCTTTAAAATCGGGCCAAAATACATCTATGAAATATAATTCAGCATACGCAATTTGCCATAATAAAAAATTGCTTATCCGGTGTTCTCCACTGGTTCGGATGAGCAAGTCCACATCAGGTAAATTGTGCGTGTAAAGATGGTTATTTATAATGGTTTCATCAATATTTTCAGGAGAAATTATATTATTTTTAACTTTGATAGCAATCTGTTTCACAGCGTTCAACATTTCGTCCCGGGCCCCATAACTCAGTGCCAGGGTCAAGGTCATTCCCGTATTTCCCTTGGTTTTTTCCATTACCTCGATAAGTTCCTCATAGGCTGTTTTTGGCAATGCCTTAATATCACCGATCGTATTCAACTTCACATTGTTCTTGTTGAATGTCTTAAGCTCTTTCTTAAGGGAAGACACCAAAAGCCGCATCAAAGTATCGATTTCGAATTTCGGTCGGTTCCAGTTTTCGGTGGAAAAAGTGTAGAGGGTAAGGTAATCCAAGCCGATTTTAACACAGCTCTCAACGGTTCTTCTGACGGTAGTAACGCCATTTTCATGGCCAAAAACCCGAAGTTTACCTTTCTGTTTGGCCCAACGACCGTTACCGTCCATAATAATAGCGATATGCTTTGGTAATTTTTGGTCGTCGATTTCTTCGATAGTATTCATGTAAGTATCACTCAAAACAATCGGAACAAGGTTTTCTGCCAAAGGTATACGTTAATGTAACCCCTGAGAAAACATACCAATCGTCACTAAAAATATTTCCAAAATCAACATCCAATTGTTGATTCACATTCGATTTTTCAGGATTACTGGCATCCAAATTGTCTGTAAAGGTATACCTTGCCCCAACTTCCGCACCAATAATCAAGAACTGATTCAACCTCTTTTTAACTCCCACAACCATAGGAATGGCAAAAGAACCATCCTTTTGATCGATACTCAATTGCTGACCAGCATCTATATAGTCGTAGTCATATCTAAAATAGGTAAACCCCGTGTATAAATATGGCGTAAAAGCAGAACCCAACCTATGTAAATTATAATCAACAAAATTAAACTCCAGACCCGCCGAAGCTTCAAAGACGGAATTATTAACCACATAACCCCTTTGTTGCCTAGCGGTCATACTCGATTTTGAATCGTCGGCTGTAAATTTACCATAAATTAAGCTAGCACGCCAAGCATATCGTTTACTTTTATTCCATTTGAACAATCCGCCAATGGCAATATCCGAAGGTGCTATGAAATTTGTCCTACCAACATCACCAATGTTATTGGCACCACCAACAAAAGCCCCTATCTCATAAGTCTGTGCATTCAACGAAACACAAAGCAAAAAAAGAATTGAAAAAAAATAATTCTTCATATATCCAACATAGTTTGCAAATTAAACCCTAACAGGGACATACCCATATTAGCAATACATATATGTACCCACATGATAAACAGCTTTTGGGCACAAATATTGTTTTCTATGGCTCAATTGCGCTTATCTTCCCCCCATAACAATTTATTACGCAGTGTATTTAAAAAACTATCGGAAGTATATTCTATCATATTTATGGCAAAATGTGCCTTTTTAATCTCTATAACAGTACCGTTCTCCAATGTAGCAATCCGAGAGTCCAAGGAAATAAGATGATGGTCTTCCCGTCCTAAAACCTTTAATCGAATGACCGTATCATCGGAAATCACCAAAGGTCTAGCATTCAGGTTATGCGGGGCAATAGGGGTAAGTACCAAGGATTTTGCCGTAGGAACTATCACAGGCCCGCCACAACTCAGGGAATACCCTGTAGAACCAGTCGGCGTGGAAACAATGAGTCCGTCCGCCCAATACGAAGTCAGATACTCCCCATTGAGATGGGTTTCCACCGTAATCATAGAGGTGGTATCCTTTCTACTTACGGCAATCTCATTCAATGCAAAATTAAGCGGGCCTATTTCATCGGACTGGGTTCCGGCATCGACCTCAACCAAACTTCTTTCCACTATGGTATAGGCCCCTTGCATGAACTCCCGAACAACTTTACGGACATCCTCTTTCTTGATTGTCGAAAGAAAACCCAAACGCCCGGTATTGACCCCTACAATGGGAATACCCAAATCGCGCACAAATGTTGTTGCCCTTAATATGGTACCATCGCCCCCGAAACTAACGAACATGTCATAAGAACCATCCAACCCAGTGGTTTCATTAAACGACCTGCAATCATCAACATTCGACTTCTTGGACAAATGGTATTTAAATTGTTCTTCAATAGCTACTATCGCCGATGCCTTTTTGAGTTCATCGAGCAGCTCACCCACATAATCCATCGTTGAATCCTGGTATACTTGTCCGTATATAGCAACTTTCATCTATTGTTTTTCTTATTTCTTTCATCGACCAGACGTATGCAACCACGTACCGACCTATCCACATAATGGGTATTTATAAACACTCGACCACACCGATGAAAGTCCCGATCAACATCAAGGACAATCACGATTTTTACTCTAATTAAACGTTTAGGTATTTATCCAAGTAGTCAGACCTTTGTTTAAGGTCATCAATAAACTGATCTTCCACATTCCCAAAAAGGATCGTGTAATTATAGCGCCTGAAAGTATGCAGGACCTCATTCATACTCGTACCACTTATTTTAATCGTAATCTGCACTACCCCATCCCGTATCTGGGAAATAAACCCTCCTATGAACTTACTATTGTTACTTTCAACAATCTGCACAACCTCACTAAAGGAATAATCCCGCTGTTCCTTGGCCACCACCAAAATACCTCCTGGCTCCGTAAAAAAAGGCATATCGATAAAAACACTGACAATATCGGTAATGTCATAATACCCGAGAACGTCATTACCCTCACTTATAACCGGTACCAAATTAGCCTCATTTCTCGCAAAGGTCTCCAAGACATCGAACCAACTGGTTTCTTCACGAACAAAAAACGATTCCAGATTGTATTTGAAATCCTCGATTTTCTTGTCCACGTCAAAATGCTCCAAATCATTTTCATTGAACACCCCCAAAAACTTTTTCCCATCTACAATGGCTATATGCGAGTAGGTATTCTCCATGAAGAACTTAACCAAATTACCTAAAGGCTCATCGACCTCAAAGACAGGTATTGTGGTAATTATGTGTGTTTGAATCTGCATAGCTTAAAATTAAACGCAAAATACTAATTAAATATATCAAAAGGCATGCCTATTTCGTATTTTTGCCATGAAAACACTAGATACATCCCAATGACCAAGCTCAGTGTAAATGTCAACAAAATTGCAACCTTGAGGAATTCAAGGGGAGGCAACGTACCGAACCTATTAAGGGTAACCAAGGATATCGAATCTTTTGGCGCCCAAGGAATCACCATACATCCCAGACCGGATGAAAGGCATATCAGATACCAAGATGCAAGGGATTTGAAAAAATTGGTGACCACGGAGTTCAACATTGAAGGCAACCCTATCCAAAAATTCATGGATTTGGTTTTGGAAGTAAGACCTACACAAGTCACCTTGGTTCCCGATGCCCTGAATGCCATTACCTCCAATGCGGGTTGGGACACCATTACCAATAGAAGTTTTTTAAAAGAAGTGATCGCTACCTTTAAACAAAACAACATAAGGACATCCATATTTGTTGACGCCGACCCAAAAATGGTAGCGGGGGCTGCTGAAACCGGGACAGATCGTATTGAACTCTACACGGAAAGTTTTGCAGAGGCTTTTGACAAAGGGGACATGAAAGGCATTGACCCTTTTATTGAGGCCGCCCAAACAGCAGATCAATTGGGATTGGGCATAAACGCTGGCCATGATTTGAGTTTGGACAATATCAAATACTTTAAGGACAACATTCCGAACTTGTTGGAAGTTTCCATTGGCCACGCATTAATTTGCGAATCGCTTTATTTGGGATTGGAGAACGTTATAAACATGTATTTGAACAAACTAAAATGAATCCCGTATTACATTCGAATATTCTAGGAAGCGGCAAACCCCTATTGATATTACACGGTTTTTTGGGAATGTCCGACAATTGGAAAACCTTAGGGTCAAAATACAGTGAACATGGAATGCAAGTTCATTTGATCGATCAACGCAACCATGGTCGAAGTTTTCATGCCGAAGAATTCAACTATGATATTCTAGCGGAGGACCTTAGGAATTATATTGAACAACACGAATTAAGGGATGTCATCATCCTAGGGCATTCAATGGGAGGAAAGACCGCCATGCAGTTTGCGGTACGCTATCCCGATCTAATCCAAAAATTGATCGTTGCGGATATCGCCCCTAAATACTATCCGCCACACCATGAATACATCATCAACGGACTGAACCATCTTGATTTCGGGGTAATCAAATCCAGAGGGGAAGCCGATTCCGAATTAAGTAAATACATACAGGAAAAAGGCATACGCCAGTTTTTACTGAAAAACCTCTATTGGGTCGAAAAAGGAAAACTTGCCTTCCGGTTCAACTTAGAGGTCCTATCGCATAAAATGGAAGAAATTGGGGAAGGCCTCAGCGCCATTGACCAATACAATGGTCCCACCTTATTCCTTCGTGGCGATAAATCAGAATACATTATCCCTTCAGATAGCGAGATCATCCGCAGACATTTTCCGAACGCCGTCATTGAGTCAATCGATCATGCCGGGCATTGGCTTCACGCGGAAAATCCCACCCAGTTTTTCAACAAGACCTTTAATTTCATAAAGTCGTAACAAATCCCTCTTTTTATTATGCGTGCATAATTTTTTTACCATAAAGATTGCGAATCTCATAATTTTATTTAAATTTGGATTTATCCAATTTAACTAATTAACTCAAACAACGCAATGAAAAAGTTCCTTTCAACACTGACAATCTGTGCCTTATTATTTGCCTCTTGTAGTGATGACGACCCCGTGGTGGACCCTACACCAACTGACCCTGTTGAAGTAACATACACCAGTGGATCAGCTGATTTCTCTAACTATGTAGCCGTAGGCAACTCTTTGACAGCAGGCTATTCCGATGCCGCTCTTTTTATAGACGGCCAAACCAATTCGTTCCCTGCCATGCTAGCTTCCAATTTTGCTTTGGCAGGTGGGGGTGACTTCAACATTCCATTTATGGCCGACAACTTGGGTGGCGCCACTTTAGGGGGCACACCGCTCCTAGGCAATAGACTGATTTTGTCTTTTGCATCAGGTTCCCCAACCCCTACCCCAGTATCAGGTACAGGCTCCACGGAAATAACAAACACCCTGTCGGGCACCTTCAACAATATGGGGGTCCCTGGCGCCAAAAGCTTCCACTTAGGAGCTCCCGGTTACGGAAATGCTGCCGGAGTCCAGGCCGGATTGGCCAATCCTTATTTTGCGCGATTTGCCTCTAGCGCGACGGCCACGATCATTGGAGATGCCGTTGCACAAAATCCAACATTCTTTTCGCTTTGGATAGGCAATAATGATATATTAAGCTATGCTACCGGTGGTGGCGTGGGCGTTGACCAAACAGGGAACTTGGATCCCTCAACCTATGGAAGTTCGGACATTACCGATCCCAATGTTTTTGCCAATGTCTATGACGGACTTTTACAGGCATTGACCGCACAAGGTGCCGATGGTGTAGTGGCAAACATCCCCGATATTACCACCATACCTTATTTTACTACGGTACCACACAATCCCTTAGACCCGACCAATCCCGATTTCGGACCCCAAATACCCACTTTGAATGCGACATTCGCACAATTAAATGGGGTTTTCGAATATTTAGGCGTACCGGAAAGGGCCATTGAATTCTCAACGACGAGTGCTAGCTCCTTGGTTATCCGCGATGATTCGCTAACCGATTTGTCCGCCCAAATCACCCAAGTTCTTATGGGAGGTGGACTTGATGCCGGTACAGCAGGGGTTTACGGTTATCTATACGGACAAGCCCGTATGGCAAACGAAGATGATTTAATAGTGTTCCCTAGCCAGACCGTGATTGCCAAATTGAATGAGGATGCCTTTGCTACCTTGCAAAACCTAGGTTTACCCGCTGCCAATGCCGGGCAATTGGCCATTAATGGAATCACGTATCCCATGGATGACAAATGGGTACTCACCCCAGCAGAACAAATGTCGGTTGCAACCGCCCATGCGGCATACAACCAAACCATAGAAAATTTAGCAACCCAATATGACCTGGCATTTGTCGATGTCAATGCTTTCTTGACAACGATTGCCAATGAGGGAGTACAATTGGGCGACGGTAGTACGGTCACAGCCACTTACGCGACAGGTGGTGGATTCTCTCTTGATGGTGTACACCCATCACCTAGGGGCTATGCCTTATTGACCCTTCTTTTTGTCGAATCCATTAACGAAAAATACGGATCTGATCTACCTGGTGTGAACCCATTGAATTATAAAGGTCTTTACATTAATTAATAGAAAAAAATTTATACTTTTAAAGGTATCGGGAAATCCCGATACCTTTTTCAATTTATAAACACGTCTTATATGAAACTAATCTTACGCATTCTCTTAAGCGCCTTGGCGGTGGTAATTCTCGCAAAAGTGCTCCCCGGCGTTGGGGTTGACACCTACACCACTGCTATAATCGTGGCCATAGTATTGAGTCTTTTGAATTTTATTGTCAAGCCTATTTTAGTGATATTGACCTTACCTGTGACGATTTTGACATTGGGACTTTTCCTTTTGATCATCAATGCCATTATCATTTTATTGGCCGATAACCTAATCACCGGGTTTTCAGTGGACAATATTTGGTGGGCGTTATTATTCAGTCTACTTCTTTCCTTTTTACAATCGATCCTTTTTTCTTTACTCAAAGAAGACTGACCAGATTGATTTACAGATTGGAATACAGCTACTTAAAAAGTTGCTCGAGTATATAAAATATACTACTTTTGCATCCCATTTTAATTAACCGATTAAAATGCAAGGCTGGTCCCCGCCATATTGTTATGATGGGTACCATTAAAAAAATAACCCCTTGCTTCTGGTAGACAGAGCTATCGAGAAGAAGGATTTATGCTAAATTAAGATACGCAAATGAATATCACGAAAGAGCAGATTGACGATTTAAATGCAGTTGTAAAGGTTGCCATTACCAAGGAAGACTATCAAGACAAGGTTGAGAGCATCCTAAATGATTATAGAAAGCAGGCCAATATCCCCGGTTTTAGAAAAGGCCATGTTCCTATGGGACTTATCAAAAAACAATACGGTAAAGCTGTTTTGGTTGACGAGGTCAATAAATTGATCCAAGACAACCTAAACAAATATTTGACTGAGGAAAAATTAGATGTCCTTGGAAACCCATTACCAAAACAACAGGACAATTTTGATTGGGAAAACGATCAATTGGACTTTGAATTCGAATTGGGCCTAGCACCTACTTTTGAGGTTCCTTTAAAGACCAAAAAAGCCTTGACATATTACAAGATCGTCGCTGACAAGAAAATGATCGATGATCAAGTTGAGCGTATTCAAAAACAATATGGCAAATTGGTCAATCAAAAAGAGGTCGCCAAGGATTTTGAGGTTATCGGTACTTTTAAAAACGAAGCCGAGGAAATCGAAAATAAAACAACGATAGAACTTGATAAGGTCAAAAGCAAAAAAGCCTTAAACAGCTTATTGGGCAAAAAAGTGGGCGATGACGTCACTCTTGCCACCAAAGGCCTTTTTAAGGAAGATTACCTACTATCAAGTGTATTGGGCGTATCCCAAGAAAAAGCCAAGGACCTGGATATCGAAGTTGCCTTTACTATTGAGGAAATCAACGAAAGGGAACCAGCGAAACTTGATCAAGAATTGTTCGACAAACTTTTCGGCAAGGATGTTGTTAAATCCACTGAGGAGTTGAAAGACAAAATCAAGGAAGATTCCGAGAAGCAATTTGAACAACAGTCAGATCAAAAATTATTGAATGACATTACCGAGTATTTCATTGAAAATACCAAATTCGACCTACCTGCGGAATTCTTGACCAAATGGATCAAAATGACCGGTGAGGAACCGCTTTCCGATGACCAGGCGAATGAAGAGTTTGAAAAATCGGAAAAAGGATTGCGTTACCAATTGATCGAAGGTAAGATCATCAAGGATCACGATATTCAAATCCAATTTGACGAGCTTAAGGATTTTGCCAAAGGATTCATTAAGACACAAATGGCCCAATTTGGACAATTGAATCCACAAGAAGAGGAATTGGATAATATTGCCGCCCGTGTATTAGGCAATCAGGATGAGGTTAAAAGACTTTCTGAACAGCTAATGAGCCAAAAACTACTTACCTTATATAAGGAAAAAGTGAATTTAAAGACCAAAGAGGTCACTTATGAAAACTTCGTAAAAGAAGTTTACGGATAAATTTTGGGCCAAAAAGCAAAATCCTTTGCTTTATATGTCTCATTAAAATAAGTATCTTTACGGTGCCGAAGCTTTGGTTTCGGCACCTTTTTTATCTAAAATATTGAAGACAAACCACATGGATTACGGAAAAGAATTCAAAAATTACGCGATAAACCATCAGGGAATCAACAGCATGTATTATGATAAGATCATGAGCAGCATGTACCCGATGAACATGACACCAAATATCATTGAGGAAAGACAATTGAATGCCATCGCCATGGATGTCTTCTCCCGACTAATGATGGACAGGATTATTTTCCTTGGAACTGGAATCAACGACCAAGTTGCCAACATTGTACAAGCGCAATTGTTGTTCTTGGAAAGTGCCGATGCCTCCAAAGATATTCAGATTTATATCAATTCACCAGGTGGTAGTGTTTATGCAGGACTAGGTATTTATGATACCATGCAATTCATTAAACCCGATGTTGCCACCATCTGTACGGGTATGGCCGCTTCAATGGGTGCGGTTTTATTATGCGCCGGACAAAAAGGCAAGCGCAGTGGTTTAACCCACTCCCGTGTTATGATCCACCAACCCATGGGTGGCGCACAAGGGCAGGCGAGTGATATTGAAATTACCGCAAGGGAAATCCTAAAATTAAAAGATGAGCTTTATGAGATCATCTCCAAGCATTCCGGACAAACTTTGGAAAAAGTACAAGAGGACAGCGACAGGGATTACTGGATGAAAGCAGAGGAAGCCATGAAATATGGTATGATCGATGAGATTTTAGTAAGGGACAAAGACTAAAAACGACTAAAAAGTTTAGAAATATCGCCCTTGTTCCCATGGGCGATAAACCAAAATCAAAATTCTATCGTTATTCTTGATAGAAAATAAATGTTATGGCAAAAGAAAATTTAGAATGTTCTTTTTGTGGAAGGAAAAAACCAGAGACCAATCTATTGATTGCTGGTTTGGATGCACACATATGTGACCGATGTATAGAACAGGCCCATGGTATCGTTGCCGAGGAGTCGAACCAATCGAAAAACAGTGACCTGTCTTCTGAATTGGTTTTGAAAAAACCCTTGGAAATAAAAGAATTCCTAGACACATTCATCATAGGTCAAAATCGGACCAAAAAAGTAATGTCAGTAGCGGTTTACAATCACTATAAAAGATTGTTACAACCACTTGGAAAGGATGAAGACATAGAAATCCAAAAAAGTAATATCATAATGGTAGGCCAAACAGGAACAGGTAAAACCCTGATGGCCAAAACCATTGCCAAGATGTTAAACGTTCCTTTGGCCATTGTTGATGCCACCGTACTTACCGAAGCTGGTTATGTGGGTGAGGACGTGGAAAGCATATTGACCCGTTTACTTCAAGCAGCCGATTATAACCTTGAGAAAGCTGAACGCGGTATTGTCTTCATAGATGAAATAGATAAAATTGCGCGAAAGAGCGATAATCCTTCCATAACCAGGGACGTATCCGGTGAAGGTGTCCAACAAGGACTCCTTAAACTCTTGGAAGGCACCATGGTCAATGTACCGCCAAAAGGTGGACGAAAACATCCCGACCAAAAATTCATCGAGGTAAATACGGAGAACATCCTCTTTATCGCCGGTGGTGCTTTTGATGGTATTGAACGTGCAATCACAAAACGATTGAACATGCAAGCCGTGGGTTATAGTGCCTCAAAGGCCGATGACCATATCGATGAGGACAATATCCTACAATACATCATTCCTAGGGATTTGAAGGAATTTGGACTTATTCCTGAAATTATAGGAAGGTTACCCGTATTGACATACATGAATCCTTTGGACAAGAAAACATTAAGGTCAATCTTAACCGAGCCAAAAAATGCCATCATAAAACAATATGAAAAGTTGTTCGCAATGGATGGTATCACGTTCACAATAACGGAACAGGCCTTGGATTACATTGTCAATAAGGCAATTGAATATAAATTAGGTGCAAGGGGTCTCCGATCATTGTGCGAAGCCATATTCACCGATGCCATGTTCGAAATGCCCAGTAATGGTGAAACCGAATTCAAGGTATCCAAACCTTATGCCGAGAATAAATTATCCTTTGAGACCATCAAGAAACTAAAAGCGGTTTCTTAAGTTGAACAACTTTGGTTTTCGAAGCGGTTTTATGGGTGGCAAGTGATAAGAGATCTTTAGCTATTTTCTTGATGATTTCATCTTCCTTATAAAGATCATGTCCGAATTCATGGATGATTTCGGTATCCATTTCCAATTCACCCAATTGGTCTTCGGATGGCACATTGGCATCCATACCACCATAAACCAAGGTTGTGGGTATAGCCCACTCATGATTATCACCATACAGACTAGAGGCGGATACAGCATATAATGATTTCATGGGAAGCCCTTGCAAACCGGCTTTCCATGCTATCTCCCCTCCTATCCCAAATGCCAAATAATGACAGGGTTCCTTCTCCTTTTGCTGCAATTGACCAATTGCGGTTTGAAGCCCCCCGTGTACAAATGCATCCTTTAGATGTTTGTCGGAACAATCAATGTCAACGTCAATCTTTGCCAATTTCTGGCTATCATAATAGGTGATATTAAAATACTGCTGAAGATATACTAAATAAGCAGTAGCCCAAACTCCTTTTTTTGCACCCCACATATCCGATATAACAACAAGTTTTTCTGCCATGATAGGAAAAATCATTTAGTTAATAGTTAGCTTGACTACTAAATTCTTCCTTTCATTTCAAAAATCACTATTTATTGGTTTATCTGAAGTAATTCCTCGATATAGTCCCTTTTGTTGGATAATCTTGGTATTTTATGCTGTCCCCCCAATTTATTCTTTGACTTCAACCAATCATAGAACAGATTCTCCCTTGCAGCATGTACCACGGGCATTTTCAAGGTAATGTTATTGTAGCGTTTTGCCTCATAATCAGAATTGAGTGATTTCAGGGCATTGTCCAAAACCTCGGTAAAATAATTCAGATCTTCTGGCGCTTTCCTGAATTCAATGATCCATTCATGGGCCCCCTTGTCCCTTCCTGACATAAAAATCGGGGCCGCCGTATAATCCTTTATTTCCGCCCCAGTCTTGTTACAAATCCTTTTAAGGGCCTCCTCGGCATTCTCAATGATCAATTCCTCCCCAAAAACATTGATAAAATGCTTTGTTCTGCCGGTAATACGAATCCGGTAGGGGTTGATTGAGGTAAAGCGTACCGTATCCCCTATTTTATAACGCCAAAGCCCTGAATTGGTCGTAATAATGATGGCATAATTCGTTTTCAGTTCAACTTCCCAAAGTGGTATGGCCTTTTGTTCCGGCGTATTATAGGTATCCATGGGAATAAATTCATAAAAAATACCATAATCAAGCATCAATAAAAGATCATTCGCATTGTTCCTGTCCTGAATGGCAAAGAAACCTTCCGAGGCATTGTATATCTCATAATACTTGAAATTTTTCCGCGGAAGCAAATTTTGATATTGCTCTTTATAGGGGACGAAACTCACCCCTCCGTGAAAATATACTTCCAGGTTTTCCCAAACCTGAAACAGGTTATCCTTTCCTGCATCCTGGAGTACATTGTTCAATAATACCAACATCCAAGAAGGCACACCGGCCAAACTTGTTACATTTTCCTGGGTACTTTCATGGATAATAGCCTTAAGCTTGCTTTCCCATTCACTCATGAGCGACACCTTGTTACTAGGTGTACTGCTGAATTCCGCCCAAAGCGGCATATTATCTATCAAAATCGCCGATAAGTCCCCAAAGAACGAATCGTTGTCCTTATACAATTCCTTACTTCCCCCCAAGCGGAGACTTTTCCCCGTAAACAACTGGGAATCTTCATTATTGTTCAGATACAGGCACAAAAGATCCTTGCCGGATTTATAATGGCAATCCTCCAAGGCTTCCGAACTTACCGGAATAAACTTACTCTTGGCGTTTGTTGTACCACTGCTTTTCGCAAACCACTTGATCGAGGTCGGCCAAAATACATTTTGCTCCCCTTTCCGGGTACGTTCGATCATGGGCTCGATTTCCTCATAGGAGGTAATGGGAACCCGCTCACGAAAGGTTTCATAATTGACAATCGTCTCAAAATCATAGGTCCGGCCAATTTCGGTATCCTCAGCAATTTCCAACAATTGATGCAACACCTCTTCCTGCACTTCGGCCGGATATTTTAAAAAAAGTTCGATTTGGTGATAACGTTTTTTGAGCAACCAGCTTGCGATGGAATTAAACAGGGGTATCGGCATTTTTTGGGTATCTTTAGCAACCTAAAATTAAGGTTTATAGTTATCATTTCAAATAGAATATCGAATAAGAATTTCTTTTATGCAATACGAGGGAGTACTACGAAAAATGCAGACTGAAATGGGACAACCCATACAGTATTACATGCTTTTTAAAGACAATTTTCTAAACGTGAACCAAGTCCTGAATCGGGAAATACAGATTGATTTCATTAAATATGAATGCCTTAATTGCGGCAGGGACCTACCTATTTTCAGACAAGGGTTTTGTAAATCCTGTTTTTTCGAAACACCTTCCGCAGGAGATTGGATCATGCGACCCGAATTAAGTACTGCCCATTTGAACAAAGAGGACCGGGACCTTGCCTATGAAAAAAAGGCGCAATTGCAACCGCATATCGTTTATTTGGCCAATTCGAGCAACATTAAGGTGGGGGTTACCCGTAAGTCCCAGGTACCGACACGTTGGATCGACCAGGGTGCCCATGAGGCCATAGAAATCGTGGAAGTACCCAATAGGTATTTGGCAGGAATCACAGAGGTTGCCCTAAAAGACCATATTGGCGATAAAACCAATTGGCGTAAAATGTTGACCAATAATGTTGACGATGAAGATTTAATTACGTGGCGCAACAAACTCAGACCCTACATCCCCGAAGAGGCTGCGCAATATTTCATTGAAAACAACCATGAGACCCATATGGCCTTTCCCGTTCTGGAATATCCTGAAAAAGTAAAGAGTCTAAACCTAACAAAGACCCCTAGCTATAAAGGCATACTAACGGGCATAAAAGGCCAATACCTCCTGTTCAAGGACAATACCGTTTTCAACGTTAGGGGCAGCGAAGGCTATTATGTTTCGATAAGCATTAGTTAATCGAATCCTTTTCCGCTTCAGTATCCTTTTTCTTTTTACCACTTAAGAGTCCACCTAAGATATTCTTGGTTGCTTCCTTAACCGTATTTTTGGCTGGGGTAGCAGTGGTGT
The DNA here is from genome assembly GCF_003148665.1 of Maribacter polysiphoniae. Lineage (GTDB taxonomy): Bacteria > Bacteroidota > Bacteroidia > Flavobacteriales > Flavobacteriaceae > Maribacter_A > Maribacter_A polysiphoniae. The sequence continues at coordinate 700,798 of NZ_QGGQ01000002.1, forward strand.
CACTCTTTTGGGCAACGGTATCTTTCTGGGTTGTTTTACTCCCTCCTAAAATATTCCCTAAAACACCTTTTACAGCCTCCTTGGTATTATCCTGTGAAGTAGAGGTGGAATCCTTATCCTTAGAGTTTCCCCCCAGGATATCACCAATGAGTTCATTGGCCTTATCCTTTCCTTGATTGACCAATTTCTGCTTTTGTATTTCAACCAATTTCGAGGTCAATGCCTTTACCCCGGATGTCAAATCGGTAGTAACCTCTGGACTGGTGTAATTACCCCCTATCGAAGCCTTGACCGGAATGGTCAAGTTCCCAAGTTCCTTATCATCAATTTTGGCGATAAGCGAATTTACTTCACTTCCCAAATATTTTGCAGGAACATCCAAGGTAGCGGTATAGCTGAGTTTTTGATCAAAGGTGTGGCTACCATCCACGTTAATGGCGATATCCTGATAGGCAATGGTAAATGGCTTGACCTTTACTACACCGTCCTCAAAGGATAGCGCTGTCTTCAAACCTTTCAAGTCCAACTTATCCATATTGATGAAATTGAACTTACTTCCCATGGCGGAAAGCACTTTAGCCTGATTGGCATTGATCTCTGGTGACAATAGCTCTGCCAGCATTTTACCGGAAATAGTTTTCAAGTCAGGGGTGAAATCGCTGTTCAGATTACCCGACAATTCAATATCGGAATTCAAGCGACCTTGTATGGCACTTGCGATCGGCGCCAACACTTTGAACAACTCCAATCCCTTGAAACTTTCCCCAATACCCAATTGATCCATCCCCAATTTCATGGCAAAGGTCGGTGTCTCATTTTTTGTGGAGACCTCCCCATCAAATGCCACTTTACCATTGAAAAGCGATGATGTCATATTACTGAGCACCGCTTTTTCATCTACAATCCTAAGATTGCCCTTTACATCCTTCAACGTAAGATCATCATAAATCACAGTACCTGCGGTGGCCTGTATCGTACAATCCAAAAATGAAGGAATCCTTAACTGCTCCCCCACATCGGTAGTACCCGCTGCAGCGGAGGCTTCCTCGCTGGACATAAAATCATTGACCGCAAAAGTGTTTGAATTCAAATTGAAAACACCCTCAACCTTTTCATCATTGAACATAAAACCCAAAAGGTTGTCAATACTCCCCTTCGCACTAAAATCGGTCTGTCCCGTTTTACCTTCCAAACTATTCAGGGTAACCGTTGAGGGGTTAAAGGTCATTGCCGCATTTTTTATACTTACGGGATTCTTAAACTCCGGGGAGCTATATTCAAAACCACTGAGTTGCATCTTACCTGATGTCTTGGTGTTTTCATACTGTTTTTTCTCTATTGAGGCCATATCAAAGGCCGTGGTCACATCGGCATCCAGGATACCCGAAAGTTTCATGTCATCACCAATGGGATATGCCTTGGATATATTGGCAAGATCCATTTTACCATCCAAATGGGCATTTACCTTGGTGTTGCCCATGAGATCCTTGATTTTTGAGGAAAGATTGAATTTATCCCCATCGATCATAAAGGAAGCCTTCTTGATTTCAACATAAGTATCCTCGGTAACACCCGTAGTATTGAATAATGTTACATCCAATTGTATGTTCTTCACGGTTTTGGGTAAATCCGGATATTTAAAGGATGCATTATCGGATGCAATAGCAATCCTGAACGTTGGTATATGCCCTTCGTCAACAATCCCCTTAAACTCCCCTTCAACGGTACACGCTCCCGTAGTGGTCACATTTTCGATGCTTTTCGTATAGGCTTCAGGAATCAACGCAAGAAAGTTCTTGAAATCCGAAGAAGGGGTCTTGAAATTAATATCCACTTCCTGGTTTTCATCATTTAACTTCACAAAGCCATCAAAGACCAATGGCAATTGATTCACCATAGCCTCATTTTTCAAGAAGGTATATCTGTTTTCTTCAAGATCGACCCCTATCAAGGCATCTAGTTTAATTGTATTGTCACTAAGGTATTCCGTACTATCCATCGAGAACGACACCAATGCCTCCGTGGTCGTATCGAATTCGGATTTAGCCAATGACAAATCACCAGAACCCTTATGCTGAAGTTTATTTAAAACCAAAGTCATTCCACCCTCCATATCGTCATAGACGATTTTTGAATCCGTGATTTCATAAGATTGTAGCTCCAACGTAAAACCATCGGAGGAGGTTTCCTCAGAAGTGTCATTTCCATCGGATTTACCAACGTCGTAGGATGCCTTTCCCTCGGGATTGACCTTTATGTTCAAAAGGGCACCGTCAACGGTCAAGGATTTTATGGCGATGGCCTCACCTGCACTTTTAAAAAGCTCCCCAATCCCCATTTTCAGTTCAACCTGTTTTGCCGCAAAAAGGGTATCACCCTCAAAAGGGGCCTTATTGATCAAGGAAACCCCTTCCAAGGCAACTTCGGCACTTGGAAAACTTTTGATCAGGCTCAATTTGGCCTCTGAAAAGTCCAAGGTGGCATTCACATTGTTGTTCACATTATTTTTTAGGATGTCCCCGATTTTCGACTCAAGTATGAAGGGAGCTGCTATGAGAATCCCCATAAAAACCAATACAACCACTCCAACTATTCTCAGGATTTTCTTTTTCATATTACAATAGCTTATTGTTTAGGAATATAACTCTAGGAACCAAGGATTATTTTATACTTCCAAATTTATTTCTTCCCCCAATTTCAACCCAAAGCGCTTTCGCATTAGATATACGAACAAATATAGAAAAGGGGTGTCGAGAAAGGCAATTAAAACTTTGAACAGGAAACCACTGACCACCAAACCAAAGAACATGTGCCAAGGCAACACCTTGAACAGGCACAAAAGGCTGACAACCGTAAAGGTGTCTATGAATTGCGACAAGAAGGTAGAGAAATTATTCCGTAACCATAAGTGTTTGCCGTGGGTCAATCTTTTCCAAAAATGATATATGGCAATATCGACATATTGGGCGAACAAATAAGCCAACATCGAAGCCAAAACCGCAATTGGGGATAGGGCAAAAACCTTGTTGAAGGTTTCGTTATCCACGGGGGAATTGGTTATCGCCGGAACATACGCTGCCAAAAGCACGATGCCCATTGAAAAAAATGACGCAAAAATACCCGCTGTCACAATCTGGTTGGCCTTCTTCTTCCCATAGACCTCTGAAATAAGATCGGTAATCAGGAACGTAATGGGATAGGGTAAAATACCCACAGAGATTTCAAAGAGATTTGCCCCGAAGACCGTGAAGTCCCCGAAAGGTTTCCAATAAAAGAATTTTTGGAAAATCAGGTTCGAAACCACCAAGGAAGTAATGAACATAGCGCCCAAATAGAGATAAACAGTAAATGCAAACCTTTTATCCTTTGGGTCCATAGGCTATTTTATATCCAATACAAAAGGCATTCTTGCCTGGATTCCTTCTTGCTCCATTGCCGATTTCATTTGTTTTAGTATATCGTATGTTCTCACTCCGATTTCCTCCTTGACCAAATTTTGTCCTATTTTCGTTTTGGCACTGTTCACATCTTCCATAAAACGTTCAAAACCAGACTTATATTTTGGGTATTTTTTTATGCCATAGGTGCCGATCTCGGCCAGTTCGGCTGCAGCAGCTATAGCGTCATTCAAATTACCCAGTTCATCGACCAAACCTAATTTCTTGGCTTCCGCCCCACTCCATACACGGCCTTGGGCCAGGCTATCGGCTTGTGCTACGGTAATATTACGCCCTTGTGCCACACGATCCAGGAATGTTCCGTAAATCTCCTCAATACCGTCTTGCACCACTTTTCTGAAATTATCGGTCATGGGTTCAAAAACGGAATAATCGACCGAATTTTTGTTCGTACCGACCTGTTCTGCATTAATACCTATTTCCTTAGCCAATCCATTGATATTCGGGATTGTGCCAAATACCCCGATTGAACCTGTGATCGTAGTTGGTTCGGCAAAGATCTTATCGGCCCCTGCCGCGATATAATATCCTCCTGAAGCGGCAACGTTACCCATTGAAACCACTACGGGTTTCTTTTCCTTGGCCAATTCAATTTCGCGCCAGATAATATCCGAAGTCAAGGCGCTTCCACCGGGGGAATCAACACGTAACACGATCGCTTTTACCTTATCATCGTCAACGGCCTTCTTCAAGGCCTTGGTCATAAGACCTTGACCAATAACATCGGGACCTCCCTCACCATACAATATTTCCCCTTGGGCAAAAACCACGGCAATCTTGTCATCCCCTTTTTGAATGACCTTTTTATTGGATCGTTTCAAATAGTCGCCCAAGGCCACCATATTCATTTCATCCCCTTCATTCAAGGACAAGGCTGAACGGAGTTTCGTCTCATATTGATCGTAAAACAAAGTATCATCTATCAACCCTGAAGCTTTTGCATATTTTGGGGACCTACCCCCCAAGGTATCCGCGATGATATTCACATTCGCCTCACTTATATTCCTTCCATCGGAAATATCGACAACCATATTACCCCATAACGAACCCAACAATTCCTTGATCTGTGTCCTATTGGCATCACTCATTTCGTTGGCCAAAAAAGGCTCTACGGCGCTTTTATACTTGCCGTGACGAATGACCTCCATTCTTACCCCGGTCTTCTCTTGCAGATCCTTATAAAACAACACTTCAGAGGAGAGCCCCTTAAAATCCATTCCACCAACGGGATTCAAAAAAACAGAGTCTGCCACACTGGCCAGATAATAATCCTTCTGTAAATAATAGTCTGCAAAGCTGTAGATGAACTTACCGCTTTCCTTAAAATCGTGCAATGCCTTACGCAACTCCTGGGTCTGTGCAAGACCGGCCATCAAAAAATTATTGTTGATACTTATCCCTTTGATATCCGAATCCGTTTTTGCGACTTCGATCGCATGCAATACCTCATCCAATCCCAGGGCCTGCCCAAATAAACCGGCAAATGGATCAGCCTCATTATCCCCCACATAATCATTCACGGGTTGTTGTAGTTGTAATTCCAAAATCGATTTCTCCTTGATTACGATTCCATCCCCTGCCTCGGCCATCAAGCTTAAAAAAACCATACCCATAAAAAACATAATCCCAAAAGCGATCAAACAACCAATTATGGCCGCTAAAAGATTTCTCAAAAAATTCATTGTAAACGTATTATTATTCGCAGCCAAAGATAACCAAAGTGAATTTGTTTTATTTACTTTGTCCCATTATTATGAACGAACTCAAAAAAGCCTATATTTCAATTGGCAGTAATCTGGGGAATCGCCTACAGAACCTACAAAATGCCATATTCCTATTGGACGCCGAAGTAGGTCGCATCCCTTTGGTTTCCAAAGTCTATGAAAGTGAATCCTGGGGGTTTGATGCCGACGATTTTCTTAACGCCTGCATAGTAATCGAAACCTATTTGACACCCCAAGAGGTTCTGGGGAAAATATTTTCCATTGAAAAAAAACTAGGAAGGGAACGCGGCTTAAAAAACGGATATGCATCAAGGACCATTGATATTGATATCATCTATTTTGAAAAGGAAATACTCCAAACCGATGAATTGACCATTCCTCATCCGAATTTAAGGAAGCGCAAATTCGTTCTTTTGCCGCTGGCGGATATCGCCCCCCAATTTTACCACCCGATCTACAACAAGGATACACGCAACTTGATACAGGAATGCAAAGACCAAACGCGGGTGGAAAAAACCAAACTCAAACTATATAAGACCAAAAAAGAGCTGTTTGCCTCCTTGAACTTTATGGCCATCGAAGGTAATATTGGGGCCGGAAAAACCACCTTGGCCCATAAAATAGCGGAAGACTTCAATGGCAAGTTGGTCTTGGAGCGTTTTGCCGACAACCCTTTCCTACCTAAATTCTATGAAGACCAAGGGCGTTATGCCTTTCCGTTGGAAATGTCCTTCCTTGCCGATCGATACCAACAATTTACCGATGATACATCACAGTTTGACCTTTTCAAGAATTTTATGGTCAGTGATTACGATATCTATAAATCATTGATATTTGCCCAGGTAACGTTACAGAGCGATGAGTTCAACCTCTATAGAAAGCTCTTCAACCTAATGTACAAAGAGGTACAGAAACCAAGGATTTATGTTTACCTGTACCAATCTACCGAAAGGTTGCTCGAAAACATCAAAAAACGTGGCAGAACCTATGAACAGAGCATTGAATCGACCTATTTGGATAAGATAAACAAAGGTTATTTCGATTTTTTCAAGAGTTATCCTGAGCAGAATACCCTTATTATAGATGTTGGGGATTTGGATTTCGTTGCCCACCAACAAGACTACGATGCGATTCTTGGAAAAATCCAGGATTTTGCCATCGACTTAAAATTTTAAGAAATATTTCACATATTTCTTGTTTAAAACCATAGGTTTTCATTAATTAGCACTCGCTATTAAGCAACTAACTAACTCAAACTATATATCGGAAGACCCTGATGGAAACATCAGGGTTTTTTATGGGTTCATCTTGGACCATAGGTCCCAAATAACGATTCCCGCACTTACAGAGATGTTCAAGGAATGCTTGGTACCATACTGGGGAATCTCCAACACCCCATCACTGGCACTCACCACTTCCTGATCAACCCCTTTCACCTCGTTCCCTAAAACCAAGGCATATTTCATTGACGGATCGACCGAAAATCGATTCAGTAGTTCGGCATTTTCGGCCTGCTCTACCGATATCACCTGATAGCCATCCAATTTCAACTGTGCAACCAGTTCCAAAGTGTCCTTTCGATACTCCCATGAAACACTTTCGGTAGCCCCCAAAGCCGTTTTGCGTATATCCTTATGGGGTGGGGTGGCGGTAATTCCACAGAGATATATTTTCTCGACCAAAAAGGCATCTGCCGTCCTAAAGACCGAACCTATGTTATTCAAACTTCGGATATTATCGAGTACTATGACCAACGGTGTTTTTTTAGCTTCCTTAAAAGCCTTGACATCCAATCGGTTTAATTCTTCATTCTTTAATTTGCGCATGGTTACTTCTTTGGAGCCTCCGGATGTGATAAAGCTGTAAAACTTTTCCGAAAATATCAACAATCATTTCTATTGCCTATCAAAAACTGTACATTCGTTTTTGATAGATTGGGCACAAAAATAAACTAATAAATCCGCTTTTGGCAGACAAGAAAAAAACAAAGAAGGTCACCCCTTTAATGAAGCAATACAACACCATCAAGACCAAATATCCTGATGCATTGCTTTTGTTCCGGGTCGGCGATTTTTACGAAACCTTTGGCGAAGATGCCGTTAAGGCCTCCAAGATCCTGGGCATCATCCTTACCCATCGTAATAATGGTGGTGACCGTACCGAATTGGCTGGTTTTCCCCATCATTCCTTAAACACGTATCTCCCAAAATTGGTAAAGGCAGGACAGCGTGTTGCCATTTGTGACCAATTGGAAGACCCTAAACTCACCAAGAGCATCGTAAAACGCGGTGTTACCGAGTTGGTGACCCCTGGGGTCGCCTTGAATGACGATATCCTAAATGCCAAAACGAACAATTTCCTATGTGCCGTCCATTTTGGAAGAAAACTGTTGGGGGTTTCTTTTTTGGACATTTCCACCGGTGAATTTCTAGTGGCCGAAGGCAATGAGGAACAGATAGACAAATTGCTGCAAAACCTGGGGCCCAATGAGATTTTGGTGTCGAAGTCCCATAAGACGGAGTTCCTATCTGTTTTCGGAAACCAATACCATACCTTTTTTACCGAAGACTGGTTATTCCAGGAAGATTACGCCCTGGAAACCCTTACCAATCATTTTAAGACCAACTCCCTCAAAGGATTCGGGGTCGATCAATTAAGAAACGGGATTATTGCCGCTGGGGTGGTCCTCCACTATTTGTCCGAGACCCAACACCGGCAACTGCAACATATCAACACCATAAAACGCATTGCAGAGGAAGAGTATATTTGGATGGACCGCTTTACCATCAAAAACCTTGAACTCTACCATTCGCCCAACAACAATGCCGTAACCCTTTTGGAAGTCATTGACCATACAATTTCCCCCATGGGCGGCAGAATGTTGAAACGGTGGCTGGCTCTTCCTTTAAAGAACATTGAAAAAATCCGTAGACGACACCAGGTAATTTCCTATTTGATCAAGGAAGAAACCGACTTTGGAAAATTACGCCAACATATGAAACTGATGGGTGATTTTGAACGGTTGATCTCCAAGGTCGCAACAGGGAAAATAAACCCGAAGGAAGTCGTACTGCTTAAGAACTCCTTGGAGGCCATACTCCCCATTAAACAATTGACCAAAAATTGCCCTAATGAGGCCCTTAGACTTATTGGTGACCAATTGCATTCCTGTGATATGTTGCGAAGCAAGATCAAGGAAATGATCAATGAAGAGGCTCCCGTAAACGTTAATAAAGGCAATGTCATTGCCAAGGGATATTCCGAGGAATTGGATGAACTTCGAGGCTTGGCTTTTTCAGGAAAGGAATATTTGGATAAAATGCTGGAAAGAGAGACCGAAAAAACCGGTATCTCCTCATTGAAAATCGCATCCAATAATGTTTTTGGCTATTATATTGAGGTTCGGAACACCCATAAGGACAAGGTTCCCGAAACATGGATACGGAAACAGACCTTAGTCAATGCCGAACGTTATATTACCGAGGAACTAAAAGAATACGAGGCAAAAATACTGGGTGCCGAAGAACGCATACTGACCCTGGAACAGCAGTTATTCGCCCAATTGGTCGTCTGGATGCAGGAATATATTGTACCTGTCCAAAACAACGCCTACCAAATCGCCACATTGGACTGTCTTTGCGGTTTCACCCAATTGGCCAAAAGTAATGATTACAACGAGCCAATGCTCAATGATTCCACCGAACTGGAAATCATAGGGGGGCGCCATCCCGTCATAGAGAAACAACTGCCCCTTGGGGAAGCCTATATCACGAACGATGTTATCCTCAATCGGGAAAACCAACAGATCATAATGATCACGGGCCCCAATATGAGTGGTAAATCGGCCATATTACGACAAACCGCATTGATTGTATTATTGGCCCAGATGGGTAGTTTCGTACCAGCCGAATCGGCCCAAATCGGATATGTGGATAAGATTTTCACCCGTGTGGGAGCTAGCGACAATATTTCCATGGGTGAATCTACCTTTATGGTTGAAATGAACGAAACGGCATCCATATTGAACAACCTCTCGGAGAGAAGTCTCATTCTTTTGGATGAGATCGGGCGTGGTACCAGTACGTATGACGGTATATCGATTGCTTGGGCCATTTCAGAATATCTGCACGAGCATCCTGCGAGGGCAAAAACGCTTTTCGCCACCCATTATCATGAACTCAATGAAATGGCCTCGACTTTTGGACGCATCAAAAATTACAATGTATCGGTAAAAGAATTGAAAGATAAGGTGCTATTCTTACGGAAGCTAACCCCTGGTGGCAGCGAACATAGTTTTGGTATCCATGTGGCAAAAATGGCGGGAATGCCACAACAGGTCATCTATAAAGCCAATAAGATCTTAAAGAAATTGGAGAAATCACATTCCAGTGAGGAATTAACAGATAAGCTACATGCCGTACAAGATGAAATGCAACTGAGTTTCTTTAATTTGGATGACCCTTTGTTGGAGCAGATCAAAGAGGAAATCATTCACTTAGACATCAACACCCTCACCCCGGTGGAAGCTTTGATGAAGCTCAATGAGATAAAACGATTGTTGACCAAGAACAAGAAGGCCACCTCGTAAGCCTTTGGTATTTAGAGGATTACCAAACCAACAAAGTTCTAGGTTTCCAAACCTGCAAGGTTTTAAAAACCTTGCCAGTTTTGGTGTTTTAACGGTGTTACTCACAAAAGTTCCATAGATTTTCAAAGTTTGGATATTTTAAAAGGAAATTTCTTTGCTTTTTATAGAATTGTATTAAATTTGCATCCGCATCACAAACGATGTGTAGTTCTTTTAAATGCGAAAATAGCTCAGTTGGTAGAGCATCACCTTGCCAAGGTGGAGGTCGCGGGTTCGAATCCCGTTTTTCGCTCAAAACGCTGCTTGTCAGCGTTTTTTTTTGAGTTCACCTCAACAAGTAGTGCTTCCGAAGGCTTTCGGGAGACAAACACAACTTAAAAGGCCGACCAAAGGCTCGAGTGGTGGAATTGGTAGACACGTTGGACTTAAAATCCAATGGACATTAGTCCGTACGGGTTCAAGTCCCGTCTCGAGTACAGATACTTGCAAGAGTCCTGACCATAGTCAGGACTTTTTTGTTTTAAACATCACCGGTTGACTACACAAAAGAACTTAATAACAAAAGGACTTTTCCAATAACTACAGATTCAGTAGGGATCAAACACAGTAAAATCCATTCCAAGTATTTCTTCCCTTTAGCAAAATAGCATTTCAAAATACTGGGTGTTTTTGTTTCATTTGCCTCCAATGCTTTTCTTATTTGGCTACCTTTACAACATGGGTAAAGTGTTCATAAAAGGGTTTTTTAAAAAGATAGGTTTCCTATTTGCTGGTGGACTATTACTCATTTTTATCTGTGATATGATCATTGAATCGGGTGCCAAGGGCAAAACATACTCTTCACTAAACACCATCCCCAAAAATCGTGTGGGCTTGGTTCTTGGCACTGCCAAAAAGCTTATGGGAGGCCAACCCAATCCTTATTATTCAAACCGCATAAAGGCCACTGTTGAACTTTACAACTCGAATAAGATCGACTTTGTATTGGTCAGTGGTGACAATGAGACCGTTTATTATAACGAGCCTACAACCATCAAAAAAGACCTGATTGACCAAGGTATACCCCAAGAGCGCATCTATCTGGACTATGCCGGTTTCAGGACCTTGGATTCCATGGTTCGGGCCAATGTTGTTTTTGGCTTAGAAAGTGTTACGGTGATCTCACAAAAGTTCCATAACGAACGTGCCATTTACATTGCCGGCCAAAAAGGATTGGATGCGATAGGATACAATGCACTGGATGTGCCAGGAAAGGGAGGGTTAAAAGTGCAAATCAGGGAATACTTTGCCCGGGTAAAGGTCTTTATCGATCTTCTTTTAAAAACAGAACCCAAATTTTACGGCAACACTATTGAAATAAAATAACCCTTATTGTTTTCGTCCAAAAAGATTATTTTAGGATGATTATTCGCGAACACCCAATGTCAAAACTCAAAACACTATGTAGAAACCTAGGCCCCGGCCTATTGTTCGCTGGCATGGCCATTGGAACTTCCCATTTGGTGTTATCCACAAAAGCGGGTGCCCAATATGGCTGGATCATGGTCATCCCCATTTTACTCGCCAACATCTTTAAGTATCCTTTCTTTGAATTTGGTGTGCGCTATACCAATATTACCAATACCTCACTGATTGAAGGGTATTTAAACCGTGGCAAAGCCTTTCTTTGGTTCTATGCCTTGATAACCTTGGTATCGACCTTTACCATCCTCGCGGCCTTATATACGGTTACGGCAGGACTTTTTATCAATCTATTCCAGATCACGGATATCCCGATAAGTACGATAGCCTTAGGATTATTTGTTTTTATTTCGTCAGTATTGATTATCGGACGGTATACGCTTTTGGAGACTTCCTTGAAATTCATTGTCACCATTTTATTTGCAGCCTTAATGATCACAACGGTCATGGTTATTTTTAAGGGCAAGGTCGATGCCGTCCCCGATTTTAAACCGCTCCCGATTTTCAATGAGGCAGGGATTTTGTTTTTGATTGGATTAATGGGCTGGATGCCGACTACCGTGGAAGCCTCGAGTTGGGTCAGTCTGTGGAGTATAGAAAAATGGAAAAACGGAAAACCCAAACCCACCCTGAAAGAATCACTACTCGAATTTAATATCGGATATACCCTAACCGGGACTTTTGCTATTTTTTTCCTTGTAATCGGATGGTTCACCCTATACGGAACAAACACCGTATTAAGTGGGAATGCCGTGGATTTCGCAGACCAGGTCGTTCAATTATTCACTACACATATTGGGGATTGGGCCTATGTTTTCATTGCCACGGCAGCATTTGCCACCATGTTCAGCACCTGTATGTCGGCCCATGATGCCATAGCACGGGTAAGTTTGGATACAATCGATCTACTATCACCAAAAGTCCGGCTACAAACGAAAAAATGGCCTTTTGCGGTACTGGTTGTCCTACTCTCAACCATCAACCTGATTGTGGTCTTTGGTTTTAGTTCAAATATGGGCAAACTGGTCGCCTTGGCTACATTTGTCTCTTTTGTAGTCGCACCGATTATAGGGTACATGAACCTTAAGAATGTAATGAGTAATGAAATTCCACCACACTTGAGACCCAAAAAAGGATTGCAGGTATTGACCTATGCGGGCATTGTCTTTTTAGCCTTATTCTCAGTGTATTATTTTTGGATCGTGATTTTCTGAAAATCCCACAAAAAAATCACCGCCTACAGTTCCTGGGCATTCTTCACCACAATAAGGGTACGATCATTCTGTTTGTGCAGAAAGTCCAAACAATACACGCCATCTGCACATTTATTGACCAAATTTTCCTCTCCGAAGCCCATGGCTGAAACGATATTGGAATCAGCAACACCTTTGCCCACCAAATAAGATCGGATGGCATCGGCACGCTTTTGGGAAAGCTTCAAGTTCGTTGCCTTAGCCCCCTTACTATTGGTATATGTTTCAATACCCAACTGCAAAAGAGGGAAACGTTGTACCGCCTCTACCACTTTATCAAGTTCGGTCGCAATTGCGGCAGATATATCGGCCTTACCCCTAGCGAAATAAAACTTCTGTAATTTCAAGACTTCCTTCCCTTCCTTTTCCGTCAAGATATCATCGATCATCGATAGTCCCATCTGAAAACCTTTATCCTCTAAACCGGTATAATCATTTTCATTGTAAGTCACCAAAAAATTGGAATAACGTTCCTTTGAAGCCTTGACCGTAACTTGGTCTTCCCAAGGAATCTCAAATCTAAATTCCCCCTCTTCATTGGCGTAAACCTCGGTGATAACATCTCCCGCTTTATTAATCAGCTGTACTTGGGCCTTTATAACCCCCGAATTGGTCTTAAGGTTAACAACCCGTCCTTTTAGGGAAAGGGTTTTTAAACCGAGTTCTTCCTTACTTTTAAAACTGTATATATCATCATTGCCTTTACCCCCTTTTCGGTTGGATGAAAAGTAACCCAAAAGACCTTCAGATCCATCTTGTCTTAGAATAAGACCAAAGTCATCATCCGTTGAGTTGATTCCCTTCCCCAGATTAATCGGTATACCGAAGGAACCATCCGCATACATTTTAGCCTTGTACATATCCATACCTCCCATACCGTAAAAAACATCGGAAGAAAAATACAGGCTTTTTTGAAAAATATATGGGGCTATCTCGTTACCTGGGGAATTGATCCTAGGCCCCAAATTTCGAGGTTCGGACATAATCTGCCCATTGTTGGTCACCACATAATAAATATCGGTTCCCCCATAGCCGCCCTCAAAATTGGCCGCAAAATAGAGTCTTGACGTCTTGGCTTCGTAAAAAGGATAGTAGAATGACACACTCAGGTCTTTCAGTAAAAAACGTTGGTCCCCTTGGGCTCCGGACATGGCAATAGCCAAAGCGTTTTTCCCATTATCATCAAAACGCAGTTCCCCATCATGGGTATTGGAAGTCACATAGAACAGTTTGTCCAGCTCTTGGGAATAGTATGGTGTAGCCTCGTGATACCCATTTTCCGGAAGACCGATAAAAGGATTGGCGTTCAACACATTGCCATCGGACCGCATCCTCCCTACATAAATATCCAAATACGCCTCCCCAGAGGGTTTATACACCTCTTTGGATTTCTTTCCCCGTCCACTACTGAACAATAATTTATCATTATAAAAACTTGGGGCAAAATCGGCTTGTGGACTATTTGCATTGATATTAATCGTTTGTAGTCCCGCATTTTCACTTTCGCTTGAATCCAATAAATTATAATTGAAATCCGCATTTTCTACCAATTCATTGGCGAAATCATTGCTTTTTGAACCGAGAAAGGTCCGTACCCTTGCCACATCGGAGGTTTTTGCCAAACTCTGCAGCATCATATTAAAACGAAGACCGGACATTATGGTATCTTTCTTATGGATATCCAAATATATCTTAGCGGCACCATTGTAATCCCCCAATTTGTAATAAGCATCCGCCATGTTCAATAACTGACTGTTTTTCAAGGGTGCCTTTGACATTTCCTTTTTATACTCTACAATCGCACTTTTGTAATCGTAGCCATAAAATAAAATGTCTGCCTTTGACTTTTCCTCTTGGGCAAATGAATTTGCCAAGATCATAAAACAGCATAGTAGTAAAGCCTTTGTTCTCATGTGTATATTTTCAATATTTTTCTCGTCACAGCATATCCTTGATCATTAAAGTACCATTTCTGTTTTTGTCAATGGTCTATATGCATCAATGAATCCTATGGTATTGACCTCAATAATTCCTAAAAGAACCTTGGACTATCTATTTGCTTTGGTTTACCCTTAGCATTATTGGTTTTAGGTTCCCTACTTCGGTTATTTCCTTTTCCTAGATAAAATTTAAGAATGACCTCGTGCGAGCCATTGTTATATTCCCCCAAGCCATTCGTATTGTAATCATAGGAATACCCTACAAACATACTGCTCGAAACCTGAAAACCCGCCAGAGCACTCACGGCATTATCCACCCTATAGGACGCTCCCAATGTCACCTTGTCATTGATCAGGAAGTTCGACGATATATTAATGTTCACTGGTGCCCCCTGAAGGTAATTGACCATAAACGCGGGTTTCAATTTCAAGGTCTTTGAAAGATCGAACACATAGCCCCCAATAAAATTGAACTGTACCTTATCCTCAACCAAAACAGCCACCTCATCCCCATATATACCATTGGTCAGGAAATTTGGAATGGACAGTCCAGCATACCAATTATCGGAATACAAAAATGCCCCGGCCCCAATCGTAGGGTAGAATTTATTCACGGTTTGCTCATTGAGCAGCGGTTCATTCTCTATTTCGAAATCCCCTTTATTGAAATCAACGTTCAAGAAAGACCCACCAACATCCAAACCGAAGGAAAGTTTGGTATCGTCCGAGACATTTACCTGGTACGAATAGGCGACATCAACATAGGTTTGGGTAAACGGTCCCAACTGATCGCTGACCACGTTAAAGCCCAATCCGTTCTTTTCGTTGGAAAAAGGAACATTAACCCCGAACCTCATCGTTCTTGGGGCTCCTGGGATATCGAGCCATTGTGCCCGGTACAACCCGATGATCTCAGGTGTTTCGACCGTACCGACATAGGCAGGGTTAAAGCTCCCGATATTATACATGTACTGGGTGTATTGCGGTTCTTTCTGTCCATGCGCCATAAAGGATACGAAGAATACCATTAAGGAGACAAAACAGATTGTTTTAGCAGCAAAAGTATGTGTTGTTCTGTAGTTCATTATCGTATTATCTTATGATTTGGATCCAGCCTTTTTTAACTTCAGACCCATCAGCTAAATCCAAAATGTAGAAGTAAGTACCTTTTGGCAATTCCTTATTATTCCGTGTTCCATCCCAAGTATTATCATAGTCCCTGGTCGCAAAAACCTGATTCCCATAGCGGTCGTAGATTTCCAACGAGTTACCCGCATATTCAGGGTTGGTGATACAATTGATATATAGGAAATCATTGGTGCCATCACCGTTGGGTGAAAACTGATTGAACAGGAATCCGCATTCATTGTTACTGCGTTCCCCGACCTCAATGGTAACCGTAGCCTCATTATTATCCGGGTCAATATCAAATGGGGAGACCTCAACGATCGTAGCCGTATTATCATAGAAACCGGAAGCTATGGCTTCGACCAAGATAACGAGGCTAACACTGTCCCCTGCATTCAATAAAGGAATATCCCAAGTACCTGCCACTTCATCATAAACCCCACTACCGGCACCGGTAAAATGAGAGATATAGTTAAATCCTGTTGCATCGAGTACTTCGCTCACCTGAATGGAGGCCGCATTTTCCACTGAGATATTATTCACCGTTATGGTAAAGGTCATTTGCTCATTTATCCTCAGGTAATCGACATCGGCCGTTTTTGTGATTTCGAGATCCACGGTGGCCACACAGAATTCACTATCGGGGTTTGGCAAACATGGATTGGTATTCGCAGGATCCAATTGGTCCACGACACCATCCATATCGGTATCGTCGATATTGGAATCCAAGGCATCGATGATGCCATCCCCATCTTCATCCAAAGGATTGGCGGAATCGTCCCCGACTTCGACGCCATCCTCGATACCATCGCCATCGGAATCCACATTGTTTGGATCTGTACCCAAAATAGCCTCAATACCATCAAAAAGCCCATCCAAATCTGTATCCATATCACAATCATTGACCGTTATGGTCACTTGTGAACTTACGTTATCACAAAATGGTGGAGTTGCATCATCGGTGGTATAGGTAAACACATAACTACCATCGGTCAATCCTTCGAAATCAACAATATTATCACTCCCTAACACTATGGAGTTCGAGGGGTCGGTAGTAACACTCCAACTACCATTGCTTTGCCCCGTTATCAAATCATCCAAATCCCTAATGGAAGTCCCATTGGCGGCAATACTACAGGCCGAAGTATTGGTTGTAGTGCCTGCTGAGGGTGCAGGATAGATCGTCGCTATCACTTCCTGTCGTTCAGACACACAGCCATTGGCCGTAGCCTCCACAAAATAACTGGTTGTGGTTGAGATATTATCGGTGAACGTAGGTCCGGTACCAAGGAGGTTACCTCCTGTAGCACTATCATACCAATTAAATGTTGGCGGGGTATCCGCATCGACAGCAGCATTGGCCGAAAGGGTTACTTCCCCTGGGCCACATCGTTCATCGCCAAGGGTCCCCCCAATACTGGGAATTGGGTTTAAAGTCAATTCCACTTCAATGGTACCACTGGCACAATTATTATCCCCATCATAGAAAAAACCATAATACGAACCATCATTGGCCAAGTTGTCGACTTCTGAGGGAAGCAAATGGGCACTTGCATTCAAAGGATTGGAAAGTCTACTCCATGTCAATACCATTCCTGCCGGTGCCGTTGAATCGGTATAATCATTCAAGCTTACTGCCGTACCATTGTCATAGGTAAACGTACCACAGAACGTTGTTTGCACATCGGTATTCAAAATGGGTGCAGGGGCACAATTATCGTCATCTTCAATGGTTGCAATCCCCCTATTATCGATTATAGGAACAAATAAACTGGTTGAATTGGTCAAGTCTACAAAAAAGGTTTCCGTAGACTCCAAAACACCATCATCAATTAATGGAATATTTATCGTCCTCGTTTGGTTATTTCCCGATCCAAAAGTTACCGCTCCCGAGGTCGTTGTATAATCATCCCCAGAAACTGCTGTATCATCAGAGGTTTGATAAGTAACCGTTGTACCAAAAAACACATTGCCATTTAAGGTAATAGTAAATGTTGCCGTACCATCCTCCTCATTCACAAATATATCATCAATAATCAAACCTGCGGAATCATCATCGGTAAAGCTACTTTCCCCTACACCATCCCCAGCAATATCGGCGTTCGCACTCTCATTATTCAAGGTTACGCTGATCTCCTCGTCGTTCTCCACCACCGTATCCCCATTGGTCGTTACGGGAATCGTCTGGGAAAGAATGGGCGTACCTGCAGGAAAAGTCAATGTACCTGTATCACTATCTTCATTACCTCCGCTTATGGTATAATCCACTGTAATTGCTGCCCCAGGATCGGAAGCATCAATACTTACTGTAAAATTCAATGTAGCAGTCCCAGAATCACCCTCGTTGACCGCTGCTGGGTCATTGATACTTACATTTGCTCTATCATTATCTGTGATAGTAATCGTAGCATCATTGGTTGCCCCAATGGTAACATTCGTATTGTCCGTTCCCGTCAAGGTAACCACCACCGTTTCGTTACCCTCTAAGTCGAAATCGAATAGCACCTCGACAGGTATCGCAACCGAATTGGTGTTTGCAGGGAAATTCACCGAAGTACCTAGGGCCGTGTAATCAGTTCCTGCTGTCGCACTTCCACCTACATCGAAGCTAACTAAGGTCGCGGTAGGAAATTGATTTGATGTCGTAATGGTAAACAAGCCATCGGTATTGTCCTCGGCCGCCTGGGTGGTTGCCGTAATGGAAAGTGTAGCCGTGTCATT
>NZ_QGGQ01000003.1 GCF_003148665.1 Maribacter polysiphoniae
AACACGACGAATACGAGCTTGACCCAGGACGGTACGAACCTTGTCCTTACGGACAGCGATACGAATTCAGTGACCATACCATTGGCTGATTTAGGTACTGATGACCAGAATTCTGACGAGGTTAACAATGTAGCATCCTCAATTGATTTAAATGGGGATTTAACAGTAGATGCGGCTGATATCATTGATGTTGATGGCGATGGTGTTGTTGATTCCACAGTACAGGATGTTATCGAGGCTATTACGCCAATCACTTCTAAAGCAGCTAGAATATTTTACCCTCCTTCAATAGCGGTAGATGCTTCATCGGTTGTAGTAGGGGCAACTATTGATTTATATAAACAATACGTTGATCAATATGGTATGACCTTACCTTCCTCTGCAAAAAGTACAAGTGCACCTGCTAAAATACCCACGTATACTAGGGCTGAGCTCTATTATTATGTTACGTATTACGATCCAACGGTGTTTAGTAATGTAACTATTAGTGATACAGGGGTAATGACCTATAATGTAGATGCTCCTCCAGCTGATTATAATTCATTGATCAATGTGGTATTTGTAGTTAAATAATCAATAAACAATGGCCCTTATCAGTTTGAAGCCCACACCTACATATAAAAAGATATTCCTCAGTATTGTTTTTACACTACTGGGGGTCGTTGTGTCGAATGCACAGTTTTTATTACAGGCTCCCAATAGTACGGATGAACATAATTACCGATGGTACGAGGCCTCTGACACTTCTAATGTATTGGGAACGGATTTCTTTTATGAGGTAACGACACCTGGTATTTATTTCGCAACTTATGATGGTACCCTTTGTGGTTCCAATGCTTCAGGCTACTTTATTGTAACCAACTGTAATTCTCCTGATAATGAGGTTACCTTGGATATTTCTGCCAATGTGGATTTATCTTCTGGAGCAACCCTGGGTTGGAGTCCAACCGTGACAGGAGATCAAACGCGTCCGACAGTCTTGGCAACACAAAGCGTTACCCGATATACAGCGACGGTAACAAAGGCAGGGAATAGTTTTGACCTTCCCAACTTTACCGTAGTATGTCTTGACCAAGCCGCAATTTTAGTTGATGATGTGGTAACAACCGATGAGGATGTTCCTTTAGTGGTTGATATCTATTCAAATGATTCCGATTTACCTACTACGGGTACATTAACGACGACCAATCCTGCGAATGGGGTTGTGGTTATTGATGATAATGGAACGCCAAACAATCCGTTGGATGATAGTGTAACCTATACCCCGAATCCCGATTTTAATGGTCCGGATTCTTTTGATTACACGGTTTGTAATTCTTCAGGGGATTGTAGTACGGCAACAGTTACAATTGATATATTGCCTATTGTGGATGCCATTGATGATGCGGTCGCTACGGAAGAGGATACACCAATCGATATCGATATTCTGGCCAACGACAATGACATTCCGACGATAGGTACATTCACCAGTACAGCTCCTTCCAATGGGGTTATGCTCCATATTGATAACGGTACCCCGGACGATCTATCGGACGATACGGTGACCTACACGCCTAACACTGGTTTCGTAGGTAGTGACACCTTTACCTATACCTTATGCGATGTAAGTTCAAATTGTAGTACGGCCACGGTGACCATCGTTGTTTCAAATGCATTGGATTTGGATTCGGATAATGATGGAATCGTTGATAGTTTTGAGGATTTGGATTTGGATGGCGATGGTGATCCATCAACAAATCCAACTGACAGTGATGGGGATGGTTTTGCGGATTATTTGGATATCGATAGTGATAATGACGGTATTCCCGATAATGTCGAGGCACAGACCACAGAAGGTTATATTCCTCCAAGCTTGATTGATGCCAATGCCAATGGATTGGACGATGCATATGAAGTAGGCTCGTTAGGTTTGTTCCCTGTGGATACCGATGGGGATAACCTACCGGATTATTTGGATGATGATAGTGATAATGATAATATTCCCGATGCTATAGAAGGTCATGACTTCAATCATGATGGTATTGCCGATGTGGTATTGATCGGCTCCGATAAGGATAATGACGGATTGGATGATAGTTATGAAGGGGGAGCTGCTATTGATATCGATGTTAATGATAAGATCAATGATCCATATAGTGATTTGCCCAATACAGATGGCGATAATGAATCGGATTATCGGGATACCAATGATGACAATGATGCATTAATGACCATCGATGAGGATTTGAATGGTGATGGCGATTATTCCAATGATGATAACGACGGCAATGGAATACCCGATTATCTTGAGCCGAATGTTCCCGAAGAGGAAGTGGAGGTATTCAATGTTCTAACTCCTAATGGCGATGGTGTTCATGATGTATTGGTTATAGGCGGATTGCAGAATTACCCTGATAATTCCCTTAAGATCTACAATAGATGGGGCGTTCTGGTCTATACCACAAGGGCCTATAATACGAATGGTAATGTTTTTGACGGCACGTCCGAAGGAAGGGTTACTGTTGAAAAAGACAACAAATTGCCAGTAGGAACCTATTTCTATATCCTTGACTATGTAGATGTAACCGGCAAGACCATTACACTTTCAGGGTACATTTATATTAACAGATAATGATTATGATGAATAACATAACAGGTGTTGTAAAAAAGATAGGGTTCCTAGGTATTCTAGGGTTTGTCCTTTTGTTCTTATCAACAGAGGTACAGGCGCAGCAAGACGCCCAATATACACAATACATGTACAATACAGTAAGTGTGAATCCAGGATATGCCGGTTCTAGGGGGCATTTGAGTTTGGCGGCATTGCACAGATCGCAGTGGGTGGGACTTGACGGGGCACCAAAGACACAGACCTTGAACATACATTCCCCCGTAGGTTATAATGGGGTAGGGATGGGGATTTCTATTGTTAATGATGAAATAGGGCCAACTTCAGAAACCTATTTGGATTTGGATTTTTCATATACGGTAAAGACCTCGAACGAAGGAAAGTTGAGTTTTGGGATAAAGGCCAGTGGTCATTTGTTGGACATCCGTTTTTCAGAGCTTAATCAATTTGCACCAGATCAAACCTTGGAACAGGATATAGACAATAAGTTTTCCCCAAACTTTGGGGCAGGTGTATACTATCATACAGATAAGTTTTATGCAGGTTTATCGGTGCCAAGATTTTTACAGACATCGCATTTTGAGGAATCTTCTTTGTCCACCGCCAAAGAACAGATGAATTTTTATCTGATTACAGGCTATGTCTTCGATATGAACCCGAATTTAAAATTTAAACCTACCATACTTACCAAAATGGTCCAAGGGGCACCCTTGCAGGTTGACCTTTCTGCCAACTTTATGCTTAATGATAAGTTTATTCTTGGTGGTGCGTATCGCTGGGATGCCGCTTTCAGTGGTATGTTCGGTTTTTACTTGAATGAATCATTCCTGATAGGAATGGCCTATGACCGTGAGGTTACCGAATTAGGTAATGCAGCCTTTAATGATGGGTCCTTTGAAATAATTTTGAGATACGATTTCATAAAGACCAAAGGTTATGTAAAATCGCCTAGGTTCTTCTAACCCATTATTCCCTATTATCCATACGCATCCATATTTTTTATATCAGGCTTAACCCAAAATTTGGGTAAAGGTCTTATTTTTACAGAATGAAGGAAGAAGAAGTCATTCTTGTAAATACCCAAGACGAGCAAATTGGCACCATGCCCAAAATGGAAGCGCATGAAAAAGCACAATTGCACAGGGCGTTTTCTGTATTTATCATGAATGATAATGGGGAAACTATGCTTCAACAAAGGGCAGCGCACAAATATCACTCCCCCTTGCTTTGGACAAATACCTGTTGTAGCCATCAAAGAGTGGGTGAAACCAATATCGAGGCTGGTCAAAGAAGGTTACAGGAAGAAATGGGATTCACCGCCGATTTGAAAGAACTGTTTTCCTTTATTTATAAGGCACCATTCGATAATGGCCTTACCGAACACGAACTGGATCATGTGATGATGGGTTCATATAATGGAAGCCCTAAAATTAATCCGGAGGAGGTTGCGGATTTCAAGTGGATGAAGCCAGAGGATATCCAAAAGGATATCGTCGAAAACCCAGAACAATATACGGTTTGGTTTAAGATTATTTTCGAAAAATTCTTTGATCATTTAATACACAACATGACCCATGAAAGTTAAGGTAAGCAGAAAAGCTCATTTCAATGCGGCGCACCGCTTATATCGACCAGGTTGGGACGATGCCAAAAATAGTGCGGTTTTTGGAAAATGCAATAATCCCAATTATCACGGCCATAATTATGATTTGGTGGTCAGTGTTTATGGAGAGATTGATAAGGAAACCGGTTTTGTAATGGATATGAAACGCTTAAAGGCATTGATCAAGGATAAAATTGAGGATGTCTTAGACCATAAGAACCTAAATGTCGAAGTACCGGAATTCAAGAATTTGAATCCGACCGCTGAGAATATAGCGGTATTTATTTGGAATAAACTAAGGCCACATATTGATGCTTCCAAGGAATTGGAGGTTGTACTATATGAAACACCGAGGAATTTTGTAACCTATTCAGGGGAATGATCGAGGATCAAATCAATTTGAAATATAAATAATTATTATGAATTTATATCCATTTAAGTTTCAACCCATATTAAAGGAACGTCTTTGGGGTGGCACGAAGTTAAAAGAAGTATTGGGAAAACCCATTGAAAGTGAAATAACTGGTGAAAGTTGGGAGCTTTCCGCGGTGGAAGGTGATATTTCCACGGTGGCCAATGGGCCATTGGCAGGGACGTCACTACAGCAAATTATCGATCAAGATCCAGAAGGGTTGTTGGGTAAGGATGTTTTTGAGCGCTTTGGAAAGGATTTTCCCATTTTGATTAAGTTTATCGATGCCAAACAAGATCTTTCCATACAATTGCATCCAAACGATGAATTGGCAAAAAAACGACATAATTCCTTTGGTAAGACAGAGATGTGGTATGTAATGGATGCCGATCCAGGAGCTAATCTTATTGTTGGTTTCAACAAGGATGTAACCAAGGAGGAGTACTCAAAAAGTTTGGAAAACGATACCCTGTTGGATTTACTGAACTACGAACAAGTCAAGGAGGGTGATACCTTTTTTATCAATACAGGTAAAATACATGCTATAGGTGCGGGAGTACTTTTGGCTGAAATCCAACAAACTTCGGATATTACCTATCGTGTTTTTGATTTTAACCGAAGGGATAAAAACGGGAATTTGAGGGAATTGCATACCGATTTGGCCTTGGATGCCATGGATTATGCCAAGAAAGATGATTTTAAGGTCGGTTATGACACACAGAAGGACGCCGTTAATACCATGGTGGATTGTCCTTATTTTAAGACTAACTTTATGAACCTTGACAAGGATTTAAGTCTTGATGTTGCGAATAGGTCCTCATTTACCATCTTGATGTGTGTTGGAGGTTCGGCAGAAGTAATTACCGAGGCAGGGTCAGTAAAGATCCAGAAAGGGGAAACCGTTTTGGTTCCTGCAAATTCGACGAATATTTCAATACAAACAGACAGTGTTAAATTGTTGGAAGTTACCGTTTAAGCTAAATAAATTTGTTTCGGTAAACGAGTGGCGTGTAAAAAATGTATTTTTGCAAAAAAATAATTAGATAATGGCAAGTATTAGAGATTTAAAAAAAGATATAAATTTTGTTTTGGGGGATATTATTGAAGCAGTGTACATTGTTGAGGCGGCCAATAATAAATCAGACTCCAAGGAAGGCGCTAAGATTATTGACAATGCCATCGAAACCTTTGATGAATTGATTGCAAAAGTCAATAACAAGAGTGTTGACAATAGAAAAGCCCATTTAAATGCGGTTCGTCAGGAATTGGAGAAAAAGGCCACTGCCTTGGTAGACCAATTGAACAAGCTACAATAGGTAATAACGATATTGTAATAAAAAAACATCCCGCCAAGGCGGGATGTTTTTTTTTATTCCTTCTTTTTTCTAATTTCTAAGAAATTCTGGAGTGCTTTCCCATATTTGGATCCGGCCACTTCCGGTGTCAATGAATTGTTGATGGAATCCAGATACTTGATATTGGCATCGGATACTTCGGTCAAGGCAATATAGGGTGCGATATAGGAATCCCTATTGTTCAAGGCAAAGTTCAAGGCAAAAGCATAACCCCTTTGGATGTTCTTATGTGAAACTTCTTCAATGGAATCGATTTGTTCGGGGGTCAAGGCCACTTCCCTGTTTGCGGTTGTTTGCAATATTTCAAGGCTGCGTTTATTGAACTTCGTCATTATTTTACGATATTCCTCCAATTTTTTTTGTGTTGCCGAACCTTCGATTTTGGCATTGGTATCAAAGGTGTCCCATTTGGTATTTATGGTAATATTGCCTGGTTCGCCAAAAAAGCTGATCCTATCATTAATGTCATTGTAATCCTCCTTGTTCAGGTACAAATAGAAAATCTCTGGACTTTCAAGTTTTGTTTTGAACGTAAAACTACCATCACCGTCCACTTCCAATGAATCAATGGTTACCAAGGTAGAATCAGGGACATGTTGTAAGTATATGGTACCTTTTTTTAGGCCTTTTACATTTCCGGTCACGAACATGGTATTGGAGGTGTCTTCGCTACAGGAAATCAATAATAGGGTCATACAACCCAAAAAGAATAAATGCTTCATTTGTAAGGAATTTCAAAGGCGATTATTTCCGCCTAATTTTGGTACTTTGATTATGGCGCAAATATCAATAAAATTTTTGAGTTTGAACATTCCCTTTTACCCACATTTGTTCAAAGACATGACATTTTATACTTTTAATACGGGTTTTGGATTATACGTTGGCGGCGATTTCCATAAGAAGTCCACAAATATAGGCTCCAGCTGTACCGACTACATACCCCAATACCGCCAATAATATACCTACAGACGTTAATGAGGGATGGAATTCCGCAGCCACGATAGGGGCAGAGGCAGCACCTCCCACATTGGCCTGACTACCCACTGCGAGAAAGAAAAATGGGGCTTTGATCATCTTGGCTACCAAAATAAGTAATCCTGCATGAATGGATATCCATATGATACCAACGGCGATCAGTCCTGGATTCTCCAAGAACCTTCCCAAATCCATTTTCATACCTATGGTAGCCACAAGAATATAAATGAATACGCTACCGATTTTACTGGCTCCGGCTCCTTCGTAATTCTTGGCTTTGGTGAAGGACAATAAAATACCTGCGGCGGTGGCAAAAACAACCATCCATAAAAATTTAGAACCCAAGGAAGAAAGCGCCTTGTCCTTGTTTCTTATGACTTCAAATGTGTTTTCCAAAAACACGGCGAAATGCTCTGCTAAAAAATGGGATAATCCGACAGCGAAAAAGGCTAGGCAAAGCATCATTATATAATCGTGTAAGGTCGTAACCCTGGTGATCTTTTCGGTATGTGCCGATACCTTTGCCTTTAAGGTTTCGATTGAGGAGTTATCGGCTTTCAACCATTTATCGATCTTATCGGATTTGCCTATGCCCAATAATATAATGGCCATCCAGATATTGGCAACAACAATATCTATAAGAACCATGTCTCCGAATTTTTTCGGGTTAAATTGAAATACTTCCAACATGGCGGCTTGGTTGGCGCCTCCACCGATCCAACTACCGGCAATCGTGGTCAAACCACGCCAAACAGCATCAAAGCCTACACCGCCTACCGTTTCAGGGGAAAAAATGGATACGATTAAAATAGCGATCGGACCTCCAATGATAATACCTACGGTACCCGTTAAAAACATGATCAACGCTTTTGAACCGAGGTTCAAAATGGCCTTTAGGTCAATGCTCAACGTCATTAAGACCAGTGCCGCAGGAAGTAAATAGCGACTGGCAATATAATATAGGTTTGAGTGCTCTTCAGAGATAATACCTGTGCTGGTGAGTATCGCGGGTAGCATATAACACATCAAAAGTGTCGGGATGACCGTATAGAATTTTTTCCAGAATCCTTTTTTTATGGATGATGTATAGAAAACGAAACCTAAGCAAAGACTTAATAGTCCAAAAATTATGGTGTCTTCAGAAAGTGGGAGTTGGTGCATTGTTGGTTGAATATAGTATTGGGTTCAAATATAGTTAAATCTTGAAATTTTGGTTCAGAAAATGGGCTACCCCGTTTTGGGTGTTTGTCAGGGTTGTGTGGTCGGCAATGGTTTTTACCTCCTTACGGGCGTTGCCCATGGCTACACCACAATCGACTAGCTCTAACATTTCCGCATCATTGTAATTATCCCCAAAAGCAATAATATCTTTAAGTGTATGGGAGTTTTTGATCAATAACGCTATGGCCGAGAGTTTTGAAACGGTTTTAGGACTAACCTCGATCAAAGTATCGTTGGAACGATATATATTCATGATATGGGAATAATCTGCCTTGAGTGTAGGTGCTATGCGCTCAATGGTTTCGAAGGTACCCATAAGCATTATTTTATGCGCACCGATTTTTCGTTTCTTCCAAGCCTTGAGTGTCTCTGAATTTTTCTGGTATATGGGTACGGTCTTGGTATTATTGATTTCTTTGGTCACCCGTTCCGAGTTTTCTTCAACATACCATTCATCCTTAAAATACAGTCCTAATTTTATGTCATGCCCATTACAGAGTTCATATAACGATTCCAAAGGCTCAATATCGATAATGGAGGAGTGTATTTCCTCTTGGCCATCGAGTACCAGAGCACCATTGTAGCAAATAATGGGCTCATGCTCAATACCCAGGTCTTTTTGTATGTATCGCATTGATTTGGGCATTCTGGCCGAGACCAGGATGATTTTGGTCGTTGGTTTTATTCGTTTGATTTCTGAAATGGTAAAATCGGAAACGTCACTTTTCGTGGATAGCAGGGTGCCATCCAAGTCGGAACATAAAATCTTATGGTTCATTCTATATATTTAGCCAGTAGGTAAACTTTAGGTTTATTGATCGCATTCTGGGTGCAAAAGTATTGACAAAATAGTTATCATTATACACCAAGTACAAATCAGATAGGGGGGCGAACCTCCATTGCAACCTGGAATTGAGTCCAAAATTGTCCTGTTGTGTACTGTACTGTACCAAAGTGGACCAAAAAAGGGATTTATTGAAGGTGACTTCGATTTTTGGACTTAACAGCCATAAATCGGCACTAACATAGGGTTGGGGCAATTCTATCCGATTATAATCGACCAGCATGGATATGAATACTTTAGGCTGAAATCGATAGGTCATCGTACCTAAAAAGGAATACCGATTTCCGTTGAAAAAACTTCCTAATGTGGTCTCCATTCGATAAGAAAACAACTTTCTCCTATCGGATGTATATTCGAGTTTCAGATTACTGTAATGATAGCCCACATTCTCTGGTAGTGCAATGGCATCATCCTTTCCGGTAGGTTCGAACTCATCGGTTAAAAAGGTGTACTTGTTGTCCACTCTGATATTGATGTTGGAAAAATCAACGAATTTGGCCTCCCATTCACCTCGAAAGGTATAATCGGTATTTTGTAGATCCATACTCGGACTCCAGATGAAAATGGGGAAGAATTTAAAACTATGGGTATTGATTATGCCCTTTTTTGGCCAAAAAACCTTTTCTATCCCTGCATAACCTTTCAATATATCCGTTCTACGGATATAGCCTAGATCAGATCTATAATCTTCACCTACATACACTAGTTTTGAAAAAGTGTTATAATATCTAGAGTTATAATCTAGTTTAGCCCCGGTGGATACATCCTTATCCCCACTGTTATGGGCAAAGGATTTATGGATGAAGAACTTGCCATTCCACCTATTGCCTTTTGATATAAGATCATAATCAATACCGAGTACGCGGTTATACCTATCCTCATCTTCCTGAAAGTCGTAATTTTTAAGGGTTTGTCTGTTGATAAGGAACATACTGATATTTGATCGCCCGAATACACGTTGCTGAAGCGCAAGCATCATATTGTTGTTTGAAGTAATATTGTTTTGCCGATCAGCTTCAGTCTGTATATCTAGGAAACCAAGGCGTAAACCTTTATTCAGCTTACCACTGAGTCGCATTCCGCCAATAATCTTGTTTTCTATGGAATTGTCTGCTGTATCCGTGGCGATACCGATTCTTCTTGAAAAAAATGGATTTTCATCATGGGAATCACCAAAACTTGCAAAAAGGTCGCTATTGTCAATGAAGAACTGTCTTTTTTCCGGCAGTGAAATTTCAAAACGGGTAAGGTTGGTCACTTGGTCATCAACTTCAACCTGTGAAAAATCAGGATTTACGGTGATATCCAAATTCATGCTATTGCCAATCGCAAATTTGGCATCCCCACCAATTTTTATACGGTTGAGCGCTTCATTGTTCTCAAAATCGTTTTGGGAAATAGCATTGATATATGGAATGATAGCCAATGGACTTCTGGATTTTCCCAAAGGTTTTTCAAAAACCATATCCCCCATGAAGGTAAGGCCATAAACATTTTGATTCTGGGGAATGTTCATCCATGTGCTATTTTCGTTCGATTGGGTATCGAAACGATAACTGTTGAAACGCCACTTTGTCTCGCCTTCCTTAAACTTAAAGGCAGTTAGTGGAATGATCAATTCGGATGTGTAACGATCTTCATATATTTTGGAACTTCCTTTCCATTTCGTATCCCAGGATATGGTAAAGCCCCTTAAGTCATTACCACCACCAGAAACCAAACCTTCCCGACGTACTCCATAAGGATTGATACCGAATAAGAATGCATTTGAACCATCATTGAAGGTGTCGAACAACAAGGTTATATTATCGCTGTTTCCTGCCCTAAAGTCCCTTTTTAAGGACTGTACCTTGTAATCTTTCCCAGAGGTGAAAACAGTGATTCCAATATACAGGTTTTCATCATCAAAAAGCATTTTGATATGGGTCTGTTTAGTGGCTAGGATGGAGTCAGAAGGAAAGTATTGCCAGAAATCTTTTGCTATTTCGGCCTTAAACCAGATAGCCTCATCAAGGATGCCATCAGGATAAATGGTTTCGATATTTGAAATGTGGTTTACCGTAAAACCCTTATGATGATTTTGGGCATAAATGAAGAACGTAGAAAATATAAATAATAGAACGATTACATATCTCCCCATTAATGGTTGGTTTGGCTAGTCTGCTCAAATTTAGGGTATTAAAAATTAATTAAGGGCAATACTTCCAAAATTACGTACTTATTTATACGTTTTCAGGGCTTACTAAAATACGTAAGGCAACATATTGTTATAAAGCGTTTACTTTTGGTTGACCCTTAATTTTTTCCTGTGTTTTTTTTGCATTATTTACCAAAGCAATCTGTATATGTATCTATGGGAGGTTAGGGTTTCGTGCGGAATTTTTTGACTTTCTTTTTCTTTGGGTTTTTAAATAGGCGTTTAAAAAAACCATCCCGTTTAATGGGTTCACAATCCAATATCCGTAAAACGGATGGATCGGTTTTGGGAAAACGGGCTTTTGTGATCCCATTGAATGCAGCATCGCGATTCAATTTCTGGTACCATAACGCGAATAGGGGTAATGCGGCGTTGGCCCCTTGGCCAAGGCTCGTGTTTTTAAAACCTATTTCATGATTGTCTAGGCCTACCCAACTCACGTGTACCAATTTTGGTGTAATGGCCACGAACCAGGCATCCTTATTGTTTTGGGTGGTGCCGGTTTTACCGGCAATATCGTTTTTCAAATTGTAGGTTGTACGAATGCGGGATGCTGTTCCTTGGTCAATGGTAGATTTCATCATTTCCAGCATTATTTCACCTGTTTTTCTTGAAAAAGCATCCGTTTTTACCTCTTTAGGTGCAAAACGGGCCAAAATTGAGTCGTTTTGATTCCTTATGCTTTCTATGTAGAAGGGTTCTGCCCCTTTTCCGTTATTCACAAAACTGGTGTAAACCGTAGCTAGTTCACTGACATAAAGTTCCCCTGTACCCAAGGCTAGCGAGGGTTGTTTGGGAAGTTCTGAGTATACACCCATTTTTTGGGCCTGTTCTATAACTTTATCGATACCGGTTTTTTCCAAAACCTTCACAGCCACCGTGTTCACTGAATGGCTCAAGGCCATTTCCATTGAATAGTTGAGGTAGGCCTCATCCTTATTATTGGAGTTGCTGGGAGACCACCCTTTTAAATTCTCATACGCCACCTCTTGGGCCGGAAAATAAGTGCATGGAGGTATACCGGCTTCAAGTGCGGTCGTATACACAATAGGCTTAAAAGTAGACCCTACCTGTCTTTTGCTTTGTGCTATATGGTCATATTTGAAATGTTTGTAATTGATGCCCCCGATCCATGTTTTTACAGCCCCTGTTCTCGGGTCCATGGATAGTGAACCGGTATTAAGGAATTTCATATAGTGCTGTACGCTATCTATGGTACTGGCTTTTACTGTTTTTTCGCCAGACCAGTCGCCTAATGTCATGGATCGTTTCTTACGAAGGGAATCCATGATTCTTGTGTCATCCCATCCCAGTTTCTTTAATTTTTGGTAAGGTTCTGTTCTCTTCACCAATTTGCTTATCAGTCCTTTGTTCTTTAACCAAGGGGCATTTTTCCCATAACTCTTTTCGAATTTTTCTTGAAGGGAAGCCATATGGTGGGCCATGGATTCTTCTGCCAGTTGTTGCATTTTTGAGTCCAACGTAGTATACACCTTTAAACCCGAGGTATATGGATTGTAGTTCTTGCCATTTTTGTTTTGGATAGCACACCATTCACGAAGTTTTTTTCTTACCTCTTCCCTAAAGTAAGGCGCTAAGCCTACATCGTGTTCAAATTCGCGATAATTCAGTTTTAGGGGAATGGCGGAAAGACTATCCTTTTCTTTGGCATCGAGAAAACCGTTGTTTACCATAGATTGTAATACGAGATTTCTCCTTTCAATACTTTTTTTGGGGAATAATCTTGGATTATAGCTATGGGTGGCTTTAAGTGTACCGATCAAGGTTGCCGCTTGCTCTATGGTCAGTTCGCTGGTAGTCGTATTGAAAAACTTGAGTGCTGCACTTTCAATACCAAAGGTATTGCCACCAAAAGACACGGTGTTTAAATAATGTGTCAGTATTTCATCCTTGGTAAAGAGGTCCTCCAACCGTTGTGCGATAATCATTTCCTTTACCTTGTCTACCACAAGATGTGTTTGTTTACGGTCTTTGCGGGGATATAGGTTCTTGGCCAATTGTTGTGTTAAGGTACTACCTCCTCCCGAAGATCGATCCTGCATCAATATCGTTTTTATGGCTACGCGAAGCAGGCTTTGATAGTCAATACCGGAATGTTCATAAAAACGCTCATCCTCAATAGCGGTCAATGCATTACGTACATGTTCTGGGATATTTTTAAATGGAATGGGTTGCTGATCGTTTAGATAATATTTGCCAATCAGCACGCCATCGGCAGTATAGACCTCTGAAGCCCTATTGTAATGAAAAGTGGAAAGCTCATTGTTATTGGGCAATTTGCCCCATATACCAATACGAACACTCAATATAAAAACGAACAATAGTAAAACAATTGCCAGAAGTAATTTTAGGGCAAATCGGGCAAAACCGTATTTTCTTTTCCTTTTAACCAAATCAGTGGGTTTTTTTAAGGATGCAATATCAAACTAAAAAATGAAAACGGACTAAGAGTTAACAATAGATTAAAATGCTTTTTCTAATTTTGGAATAAATAAAAATCATGAAAAATATAGTACTTCTGATTCTTTTGGCAAGCCAGATGTCATTCGGAAATGCACCATTTTGGTCGAAAACAGGTCATAGGGTCATAGGGGAAATAGCCCAAAATGAGTTGTCGGGAAAGGCAAAACGAGCGATTGCTAAACTGCTGGATGGTAAAAGCCTATCCTCAATCTCAAATTTCGCCGATGAAATTAAAGCCGATAGCCGTTATAGGGAATTCAGTGCCTGGCATTATGTGAATATACCTCCGGGAAAGGATTATAAGGATATTGAACACAATACATATGGTGATTTGGTAACGGGTATTCGTAAATGTATCGAAATTGTCAAGGATGGGAAGAACCCAAAGGAAGATCGTGTATTTTATTTGAAGATGTTGGTGCATTTGGTAGGGGACCTTCATCAACCCATGCATGTTGGTCGTGTAGAGGATAAGGGAGGAAATGACATACAGGTGCAATGGTTCGGTAGAGGCAGTAATTTACATAGGGTATGGGATTCGAATATGATCGATGACTATGGGTTAAGTTTTTCTGAACTGGCAAATTCACTTCCTGAATTGGATAAGAATGCAAGAAAGAAGATTCAAGAAGGGGAGGTACTTGATTGGGTAAAAGAATCACAGGAAATTGCGGATAAGTTGTATGATTCTGTTGAAAATGGCGAGAAACTAGCCTATCGTTATAGTTATGTTTGGTGGGGTACGGTCGAATCCCAACTCAATAAGGGAGGCTTACGTTTGGCAAAAGTATTGAATGACCTTTTTAAGTAGAACATTGATTTTAAGGGTGTTCCAACATGGTTTAAAGCACTGCTTTTAACCTTCTTAACCTGAAAAACGGGAATTTAGTCGAAAAACAATACTTTGGCATACGGTTTGAAGTTATCTTTATGTAGTTGTGCATGAGGAGATTAGTACAGTTACCCGATTGCTAAAGGCAGTGCTTGACTTCGAAAAAGGGTATAAAAAAAACCGGTGTTTAACCGGTTTTTTTTATTTCAATACCCTAAAGGTTAGATTGATTCGTCCGCCAATGGGTTTAGTGGTCTTCGGTACTTGATGTTGCCAATAGTGTTGGGTCTTTCCTTTCATCAATAATAAACTCCCATGCCCCAAAAGTAATTTATGTTTTAAGGATTTATCCTTTTTGTGTCGTAAATGAAAAACACGTTCTTGACCTAAACTGATTGAGGCAATAACCGGATTTTGTCCGAGTTCCTTTTCATCATCGGAATGCCAACCATTGCTATCGCGCCCATTTCTATAAAAGTTCAACAGACAGGTATTGAACGCCGTGCGAGTCAGGTCTTCCAATAGACTGTTGATTTCCCCTAAATTTTCCGTAAACGGTTTAGGTCGCATTACAATGTTTGAATAGGAGTATTCCTTATCCCCACTACCATATAACGCGGTCAATCTTGGTTGGGGATATACTTTCCCAAAAACCTTAATGTCATCGTGTTGCCATGGTACGGAATCTTTAAAATAATCAAAAAGGACCGCTGCTTTTTCTGAATCGATAAAATCAGGATAATACGAGATATCCGCATCGATCAGGTTCAAAAGTAGGGGCGATGTCGACATTATTGAAAGACCGCCTTTAATTGGTTGCGATAGGCAGAAGGATTTTGTCCTGTAAAGGTTTTGAATGATTTATTGAAATGTGAAAAATTGTTGAATCCACATTCAAAGCATACCTCGGTGATACTCATCGGTTGTTCGGCCAAGAGTTTGGAGGCATGTACCAGACGATATTCATTGACAAATTGAACAAAGGTCTTATTGGTTATCTTTTTAAAGTACCTACAGAAAGAAGGTATGGTCATGTTGACCATATCCGATATTTCCTTAAGGGTAATTTCTTCCTTGAAATTATTCTTGACATAATTGAATACAATATTGATACGGTCATTGTCCTTGATATCGGCTTCAAGTGAAAAACCGTGAGCATTCAATATCCTGAATTCCTCGGTGCTGCCAAGTCCATGAAGAATATCCAGTATTGAAATTAATCGTTCGAAATTGGATTTGTATTCCAGGGCTTCCATTTTTTTGCCCAAATATTGTTTTGTCTCCCCAAAGAAAACAACACCTCCTCTTGCGATTTCAAAAAGGTTTTGGACTTTCTTCATTTCCGGGATCTTAAAAAAATCCTCCCCCAAAAAATCCTCTTTCATCTGAATTACGGTTTCCCTTCTGTTCCCCGTTAACTTATCGGTAAACCCACAATGGGGTAAATTACTAGGTACCATTAAAAGCGTGCCGTTGGTATAATAAGAAAGGTTGCTCCCAATCTGTCTTTTACCTGCCCCTCCATTTACGTATACCAATTCTATTTCGGGGTGGTAGTGCCACTTATTGTTTTTGTTGTTTGTTTCGGCATCGAATTTCTGGTACATAAAAGAATGTCCAAAATTGGGTTCAATGACTTCAAAAGTAGGTTTCTGATTTAGCATATCTATTTATTTCCTCGTGCAAAGTTACTAAGGCTTTAAATGACCGAACTTTGTAAAATTGCCTCAATTCTGTGCAAAATTACCACTTAACAATTAATTAACCTAGCTATGTGTTAAAATAACATATAAATTGGAAAATCTTGATGTAGTAGGCGGGGTAAAGCGGTCGTAAGTTTGCCCTGTAATTAGTTACTAAGCGAAAAAGAAAAAGAAGATTGACCATTAACCCTAAAATTAAAATGTTATGAAAGCAATTAAGAAAATTACCCTAAGCGCGGCCTTTTTATTTATTACAGCCCTAGGCATGGCCAACGAGATGGATTTGAGAATCATCGCGAACAATGAGGATAAATCCTTGGTTTTCCGCTATGAAAACCTAACTACTGATGCATCATTAAGATTCATTGATGGACAAGGAAATGTTATTTTCACTGAAAACTTAAAAGATAAATCAGCATACTTGAAAAGGTTTAACCTTAACAGCCTATCCACAGGTACATATTTCCTTACTGTGGAAGATGCCATAAAGGAGACGGAGTATACTATTGCCATTGAGGATGCCAATATTTCCATTGAGAACAAGTCAGAGAAGAACAAACCGGTTTTCAGGACAACTGAAAATATGGTCTATGTTAATCTGTTGAACTTGAAAAAGGACGAGGTTGAGATCAAGGTTTATGATGATAGTGACAGAGTAGTCTTCAACGAAGTATTCAATGACAAGGATATTATCGAGAAAGCCTTCAATTTTGAGAAAGCCTATAAGGGACATTACATCATCAAGGTAAAAAAGAATGATGAAACTTATTACGAAGCATTTGACGTTGATTAAGTTAGTTTAATCTATCTAGGAGAAAGAAGAGGGCATTAGCCCTCTTTTTTCATTTTTATAGGTTGCATAAGTACCTGTAGTTTACGATAAATCAAAATGTAGTACTTCATATTGCGATTCTCAACTTATATCAAGGAGGATTCAGTTTTACCAGGTCCCAGGGTTTGATATGTCGATCCTAGGAATGTTTTAATCTAGATTGAAATCCTATTTCCGTTCGCGGTGGATTTAGGTGGGTAGGAAAATGGGGCCTAAAATGATCCGGTAGATGATAGGCGAAGTATAATCGGTTTTATGGGGTTTTTCACCTATACCCCTATGAACCTATTCTAGTATAATACCTAGGTGTTTGGGTTATTGATCGACTAAGGGAATTTGCAATGTGAATTTGATGTGTAGGGGAATTTCCAAAAATGGGGTAGAACAACATCGAACTTAGCCTGTGGATTGGCCGTCATAGTTCAATTTTAAGAACAAGGTAATCAACGATTTAAGAATCAATCTTTGTAAAATTGCCTTAAATATGTGCTAAATTACCACTTAACAATTTATTAACCTTAGTGTATGGTAAAATAGCATATAAATTGGAGAATCTTGATGTAGTAGGGGGTGTTAAGCCGTCGTAAGTTTGCCCTGTATTTAGTTACAAAGCGAAAAAGAAAATTGACCATTAACCCTAAAAATTAAAATGTTATGAAAGCAATTAAGAAAATTACCCTAAGCGCGGCCTTTTTATTGATTACGGCCCTAGGTATGGCCAATGAGATGGATTTGAAAATCGTCGCTGACAATGCGGACAAATCCTTGGTTTTTCGTTATGAAAACCTAGCCACCGATGCATCATTAAGATTCATTGACGGAGAAGGTAATGTCATTTTTACTGAAAAGTTAGAAGATAAATCAGCATATGTAAAAAGGTTTAATCTTAACAGTTTATCTACAGGCACATATTTCCTTACCGTGGAAGATGCCATAAAGGAAACAGAGTATACCATTGCCATTGAGGATATCAATATATCCATCGAGAACAAGTCAGTAAAGAACAAACCGATTTTCAAGAAAGTTGACGATATGGTCTATATTAACTTGTTGAACTTGAAAAAGGACAAGGTTGAAATCAAGGTTTATGATGATAGTGAAAGAGTAGTCTTTAGCGAAGTATTCAATGACAATGATATTATCGAGAAGGCCTTCAATTTTGAGAAAGCCTTTAAGGGAAATTACATCATCAAGGTACAAAAGAACGATGAAATATATTACGAAGGAATTAATGTTGATTAAGTTAGTTTAGTTTTATCTAGGAGAAAGAAGAGGGCATTAGCCCTCTTTTTTCATTTATGGACTTTTACTAGACCAAATAACCATAGGCCCAATACATAAGAACAAATTGGAGAGGTATTCTTAGGATTAGAATCCATTTGGGTATACCAGCTGAGGCTTTTTGGCTGCTAAGCATGTAGAAATGGACCCAAAGAAAAACGACCAACATGGTAAGAATCCCGTAAAGGCAATATTCCTTAGAGAAAGTGAAACAAAGTCCTAAACCAAGAAGTATCTCGGCCAAACCGCTTAGACCGACCAATAATTTGGGCCAAGGAAGATATCTTGGCATAATACGAAGGTAAACTTTTGGACGAATAAAATGCATGATGCCTGCAATGATGTACATTGAAGCCATGATAAAAAGATGCCAAGGAGCCTCCATATTTTTTTGATTACTGACCCATAATCTAAAGGTGCTTTTTTAAACGTTCGCGTTTATATTCGGGTAGCGCATTATTTTCTACTGCCAGTCTAACAAGATCAGGGTCTTTATGTTTTGCGTAAATAAGCTGATAATACTGCTGTACGGTAAGTGGGCTTTCAGATTTTTCAACTAGTGTTAAAGAGTCATTTTCAATTACTTTTCCTGATTCTAGTATCCGTACATAGGTGCCGGGATGGCCATGGTCAATATACTGTTTCAGTACTTCCTGGGTACCAAAGCGAATCCCAAGCTTGTAACAAGGTTCCCTGGGCTGCGAAAC
The DNA here is from genome assembly GCF_003148665.1 of Maribacter polysiphoniae. Lineage (GTDB taxonomy): Bacteria > Bacteroidota > Bacteroidia > Flavobacteriales > Flavobacteriaceae > Maribacter_A > Maribacter_A polysiphoniae. The sequence goes on from NZ_QGGQ01000003.1 coordinate 19,055, forward strand.
CTGAACCAATGTGGAGCCAATACGATAGATATCCCCAATACGGATTTTGGCCTCATCTAACCCTTCAATGGTTAGGTTTTCACCGAACATACCCCAATTCCAATCCAATTGGGGGTATTTGCCTTTCCAATACGGATATTGGTCGGCTGAAAACAAATAACAGGCTTTGTTGGAACCTCCATGATGTTTTCGGTCAATTACCGTATCGTTTTCAACATCTGTTCCGCCCAATACTATGGCTTCTTCCGTCGGATACTTGTAAATTCCGGTCAGCTCTTCTTTTCCATTCCACAAAATGGTCGTGGGTTTTCCAATATTGGTGGCGATTACCTTCATTGTATAAATATAAAAAAACCACGATGGTTGGGCCGTGGTTTATATAAGATATTTTTGGTTGATGATCTATCAATCTTCTTGATCCAATCTTTTGGTGATAAAGAATCCGATCAAAAGTCCGGTACCTGCAAATAGGAAAATCGTGCCGGGCATGGCATAATGTGTATTTCCTGCGAGGTTGTTCTGTAAGATACCACCAAGTACGATACCCCCGCCGATACCCATCAATAAAAGCGCCAGATTCAAGATTAGGATTTTCCATACAGGAGCGGCCTTTTCCTTTTGTCCTTTAACAAATATACTTGCGTCGGCCCCTTTCTCTATAAGGGCCAATCGTTCTTTGTTCCGTGTGGAGAAGTGAAGATAAGCGATGCCGAAGATAACAATGAATAAACTGATGAAAATGAATACTGGTCCTACCATGATTTGATTGCTTTTTTATTTGATATATAAACTCGTTCATAGGGTAAGACGTGGGATTTTTAATGGAGGTTACACAAGCTGGCGTTTTTTTTTATACTTTATGTAACCGATATAGGAAAATGAGCGTCATATGCAGTAGATGAGCCTTGAACGAGACCAACCTTTGATAATGAAAACCCGTAACGGAGATATGGGGGCTTTTACGATTTTGATAGACCGTTATAAGGCCATGGTCTTTACCTTGGCCATGCGAATGGTCAAAAACAGGGAAGAGGCGGAGGAAATTGCCCAGGATACTTTCTTGAAGGCCTATAAGGGGTTAAAAGGATTTAAAGGGGACTCCAAATTTTCAACATGGTTATATAAGATAGCCTATTATCGATGTTTGGACTATATTAAAAAGTCGGGTAGAAGCATTGAAACCACATCGATTGATACCGTTTTTGGCAATAGATTAATCGATGAAAGTAATGTGGTCGATCATTTGGAACGGATCGAAAAGAAGGAAGCAATAAAGGATGCATTACGCTTGTTGCCCGGGGATGATGGTATTTTAATAACATTGCGTTATTACGAAGAACTTACCCTGGAGGAGATTTCTGGGGTAATGGGCATTAGTGCGAATAATGTAAAAGTAAGATTGCACCGGGCAAGAAAACGTTTAATGCAACTTCTGATTGTAAGATTGGAACCAGAAACAATACAGGATTATGCAAAGTAAAAAAAGCATGGACAAAATAAAGTTTGATGGGTTTGTTCGGAAGAACATAAAGGAAGATGGATTGGAACAACCATCCTTGAATTTCACCAACGCGATCCTGTCAAAAATTGAGGAAGAAAAGGAGATACGTGAAGTATTGACCTATACCCCTTTGATAAGTAAAAAGGTTTGGGTAGCGTTAGGGGCCATACTAGTCGGGGTTATTGGTATTCTGATTTATGGGAATGTCGATGAAAAATACAATTGGTGGCCCGAAAAGGCCCTAGTGAAATTTGGAGAGTTGAAATTGATCGAAAAAATTCCGGAGTTCACAGTGTCGAACATTTATAATTATGCCTTTGTGGGGATGGCTTTTTTTGTATGCCTACAGATTGTTGTCTTAAAAAACCATTTTGCCAAAAGACTTTTATAGGTGCATGGTATTTCGTGCTACGTTGTAAACAAAAAAACGCCCTGACCATTTTGGCAGGGCGTTTTTTGTATTTAAGGCTTCAACCTACATATAAAACAGGTTGATCTTTATGGTTTTGTCTTCGGATAACTTGAAAACCGATTTTTTAAAACTGGGTATTCCCTTGTGATTGTTGGAATTTCCTACCCCTTCCTTGGGTAACCCAAACCAATTGGTTCTAAGTTCGTTATCGTCATCTTCATCATGAAAAACCATTACGGCATATTCCCCATGGGGTAAGTCCAACCCAATCTCGGCTTCGCCGTTTTTAATTGTAGCCAAACCTTTCTCAATGGCTTTGTCCACATCACTTGGAAAACCTGATTTATCGGAAAATACCGTGTACATTATTTTGCCTTTGCCAGACTGTATACCAGCTATCGTGATGTTGAGATGGGCCTCTTGGCCAAATGAGAAGCACCCCAAAAGGAGTGCTATCCCTACAATTATTTGCTTCATCTATTGATGTGGGTTTGGCCAAATGTAGCCAAACTATTTGACCATTTCGTAACTCCTCTTTATAAAATTGGTCAATTCCTCACCTTTAAGCAAGCCTTTGGATAGTCTTGCCAAGTCCAGTGATTGGTTGATCAAACGTTCACGTTTTTTCGCGGTTTTGGTATTCAATATCTCACCGACAAGTTCGTTATTGGTATTTACGATCAGATTGTACATCTCGGGCATGTTACCCATTCCGAACATGCCACCACCACCGGTTTGCTGCATTTCTTTCATTCTTCGCATAAACTCTGGTTCCGTAATTATAAAGGGGGCGGAATCACTGTCCATGGCTTCCAATTGAATGGTATATCCTTTATCGGTAATAACCTCTTCCAATTTAGTTTTCAGACTTTCTTTTTCCTCGTCGGATAGTTTGGAAATCTGGGTATCGTCTTTTTTGATCAAATTGTCCAAATGGTCGGCATCAACACGGGCAAAAGAAATGTTCTCTTTTGAGGTTTCCAATTTTTGCATTAAGTGCGAAATTATTGGGGAGTCCATCAACAGCACTTCATAACCTTTGTTTTTTGCCGCTTCAATATAACTGTGTTGCGCTTCTTTGTCCGAGGCGTATAGAACAACCAATTTATCATCCTTATCCGTTTGTTTGTCCTTTAGGGCCTCCTTCATTTCGTCAAAAGTGTAGAACTTACCATCAACCGTAGGAAAAAGGGCAAATTTGTCAGCTTTTTCGAAAAATTTCTCTTCGGAAAGCATCCCGTATTCAATAACGATTTTGATATCATTCCATTTCGACTCGAATTCTTCCCGATTGTTTTTGAAGAGTGAACTTAATTTATCGGCTACCTTACGGGTGATATACGACGATATTTTCTTAACCGCACCATCAGCCTGTAAATAGGAACGTGATACGTTCAAAGGAATATCCGGAGAATCAATGACACCACGCAACATGGTTAGGAACTCAGGCACAATACCCTCGACGTTATCGGTAACGAAGACTTGGTTTTGATACAGCTGAATCTTGTCCCTTTGTACACTTAAATCATTTGTCAATTTTGGAAAATATAGGATTCCCGTAAGATTGAACGGATAATCCACATTTAAATGGATATGGAACAAGGGCTCCTCGAATTGCATGGGATAAAGTTCCCTGTAGAAACTCTTATAATCCTCATCCTTTAAATCGGCGGGTTGTTTGGTCCATGCCGGATTTGGGTTGTTGATGATGTTGTCAACCTCCTGGGTAGGGGCGGGATCTTCTTCCTTGGCTCCTTCTGGTTTAGGGAGTGTTTCTGTCTTTGTTCCGAATTTAATCGGAATAGGCATGAATTTATTGTACTTGGTCAATAGCTCGGTAATTCTTCCATCCTCTAAAAACTCAGTGGAGTCATCGGCAATGTGAAGTACGATTTCGGTACCCCGATCCTCTTTTTCACTTTTCTCTATTGTAAATTCAGGAGAGCCGTCACATGACCAATGAACAGCAGGTTCGTCCTTAAAACTCTTGGTGATGATCTCTACCTTGTCGGCCACCATAAACGCCGAGTAAAAACCAAGTCCAAAGTGTCCTATGATACCGGCATCCTTACCGGCATCCTTATATTTGTCCAAAAACTCCTCTGCACCGGAAAAGGCAACCTCATTAATGTATTTCTTTATTTCCTCTTCGGTCATCCCGAGTCCTTGGTCAATAATATGGAGCTTTTTACCTTCCTTGTCAACCTTGATCTCAATGATGGGATTCCCGTATTCGACCTTAGCTTCCCCAATGGAAGAAAGGTGTTTTAATTTAAGGGTCGCATCCGTGGCATTTGAAATTAATTCACGAAGGAATATCTCATGATCACTGTATAAAAACTTCTTTATTAAAGGAAATATGTTATCTACTGAAACATTGATTTTGCCTGTTGCCATTTTTTTTAATTTAAAATTACAGTAGTGTACTGTCAAATAAAATACCACAATGCCCAACAGTGACAAACTGACATAGTTTGACAAGTAATCGGGGCGGGATAAACTTTAACAATTCTTTTTGTTTAACAAAAACAATTAATGATTAAACAAGTGTTATCTTTGTATTGATTGGGAAAGGACTTGCTATGAAAAAGTCAATTTAATCCAATTGCATTATATTTAAATGGTTAGGTGGTTGGAGACGTGCTTTCTTTGGAAAGCACGTTTTTCCAAAAGGTTTTAACCTTAAGACCTAATTCATTTCCACAAATAAAAAAATCGATCCATGGGGGCTAAAGCAAAAACTAAGAAATTAACCGAGAATGATTTGATAACAATGTATATGGATCATGTGTTGGAGCACGAGTCCAGACCTAAATCCGTATATAAATTCTGTAAATTAAATTCAATTTCAGAAGCGGATTTTTATGCGATATTCGGTTCACTTGAATCCATTCCGAAACGAATTTGGAACGTTTTCTTTGAGAATACCGAAGATTTATTGCTGAAGAACAAGGAATTCGAAGGTTTTTCAAATAAGGATAAGATGTTGACCTTTTTTTATTCTTTTTTCGAACTGTTGACCTTGAATCGCAGTTATGTGCTCCTTGCCTTGCACCAAGAAAATAATCCATTAAAGAACTTAGAACAGTTGAAGGGGCTGCGAAAGCATATTAAGAATTTTGCAACCGTTTTGATAGAGGATGACAATTCCAATAAAACATTGAAAGCAACAAAGTTCAACCCCAAATTGTTCTCCGAAGGGGCGTGGTTTCAATTTTTGTTTTTACTTAAATTCTGGAAGGACGATGAATCCAAAGGGTTCGAGAAAACGGATATGGCCATAGAAAAGTCTGTAAATACCATTTTCGATGTTTTTGATAATACACCACTGGAAAATATCATTGATTTCGGGAAATTCCTATATAAGGAAACCTTTGTTTAATCACTAATAATAAGCCGATAGCATATTGAAAACACTTGATAAGATTCCCACAGGAAAGATAGAGCGAGCTGGTAAACTGGTGAAGACCGGAGTAAGGATAGGTGGTAATTATGCCAAATATTACGGTAAAAAGTTGGTTAACCCTGACCATAGTAAGGATGAGCTTAATGAGGATAATGCCGGGGATATTTACGACGGACTAAAAAGTCTAAAGGGTAGTGCCTTAAAAGTTGCCCAAATGTTGAGCATGGAGAAAAACCTGCTACCACGAGCCTATGTGGAAAAGTTTTCACTTTCCCAATTTTCTGTCCCTCCTTTGTCGGCCCCATTAGTGCGTAAAACCTTTAAACAGTATTTGGGTAAATATCCCGAGGAGATTTTTGATACATTTGATCGGGACTCTATCAATGCGGCCAGTATAGGACAGGTACACAAAGCAACCAAAGACGGGAAGGAATTGGCTGTGAAAATCCAATATCCGGGTGTTGCGGAGAGTATTAGCAGTGATTTGGCCTTGGTGAAACCCATCGCCATCCGTATGTTCAATATGCAGGGAAAGGATTCTGATAAATATTTTAAGGAAGTCGAGGATAAATTGGTTGAGGAAACTGATTACATACTCGAATTGCAACAAAGTATAGGGATAACCGAATCTTGTGCCGTTATACCCAATCTGGAATTTCCAAAATATTATAAAGACCTTTCCAGTGATCGTATTATCACCATGGATTGGATGCATGGGCAGCATTTGAGCGAGTTTGCCAAGACTGATTTTACTCGGGAACAAGGCGATAAACTTGGACAGACCTTATGGGATTTTTATATGTTTCAAATTCATGGGTTACGTAAAGTACATGCGGATCCCCATCCAGGTAATTTTCTGATTAGTGATAGGGAGACCCTGATTGCTATCGATTTTGGTTGTATCAAGGCTATCCCGGATGAGTTTTATGTTCCTTATTTTGAGTTGTCTAAAAAAGAGAGTATTTCCAACGACGCCGTTTTTACCCAGAAGCTTTATGATTTGGAAATATTGACATCGACCGATACTCCCGAAGAATTCGATTTTTTCAAAGAGCTTTTTAAGGAAATGCTATCATTGTTCACGTCGCCTTTCAATGAAAAGGAATTTGATTTTGGGGCAGATGCATTTTGGTCAAGGATAGCGGACTTAAGTCAGCGGTACTCCACAGATCCGCAAATTCGTAAGATGAACGGGAACCGTGGTTCCAAACATTTTCTTTACATGAACCGTACATTTTTTGGTCTTTATAACCTACTTCACGATTTAAAAGCAACGGTACAGGTAAATAATTTCAGGGCGTATTTAGGGTAGGTAATACTTTTTTTTGTTACTTAGGTGTACTTTAATGTTTTGATTTAAAGACGAGCAATCACTACCTTGCAGGCCAATAGATGGTCTAGGTCTATTGTGCAAACTAAAACAGATTTTAAAATGTATAATTCTAAAATTACGGGCCTTGGGTATTTCGTGCCTGAAAATGTTGTAACCAACGATGATTTGGCTAAAGTGATGGATACCAATGATGAATGGATCCAGGAGCGAACCGGGATAAAGGAACGTAGACATGTCATTAAAGGAGAGGATACCACATTAACATTGGGGGTCAAAGCGGCAAAAATTGCCATTGAAAGAGCGGGTATTGATAAAGATGAAATTGATTTTATTGTTTTTGCAACCCTTAGTCCCGATTATTATTTCCCTGGACCGGGAGTTATGGTTCAACGGGAACTGGGAATAAAGACTGTGGGGGCTTTGGATGTGAGAAACCAATGTTCGGGTTTTGTATATGCACTTTCCGTAGCAGACCAGTTTATTAAAACAGGGATGTACAAAAATGTCTTGGTCATTGGTTCGGAAGTCCATTCGACCGGTCTTGATTTTAGCACACGTGGTAGGGGAGTGACCGTTATTTTTGGTGATGGTGCTGGAGCTGCGGTTCTTTCAAGGGAAGAGGACAATACAAAAGGAATACTTTCAACCCATTTACATTCCGAAGGGGAGCATGCCGATGAACTTTCCTTGGTTGCACCGGGAATGGGTAAAAGATGGATTACCGATATTATTAAGGAAAACGATCCAGAAGATATCTCATATTACCCTTATATGAATGGGCAATTTGTATTTAAAAATGCCGTGGTGCGTTTCAGTGAGGTTATTATGGAAGGATTGAAGGCTAATGGACTTACACAGGAGGATATTGATTTATTGATACCACACCAAGCCAATTTAAGGATTTCCCAATTTGTTCAAAGGAAATTCAAATTGAGTGATGATCAAATTTTCAATAACATCATGAAGTATGGAAATACCACTGCGGCTTCGATACCGATTGCCTTAACTGAAGCATGGGAGCAAGGGAAGGTTAAAGAAGGTGATTTAGTAGTGCTTGCAGCCTTTGGTAGTGGTTTTACTTGGGGTAGTGTTATTATAAGATGGTAGAAATTTCAATCTTCTGTTGAAATATAAAACCCTGACGAATTTCGTCAGGGTTTTTTCTTGGCCAATCTTTCTTGGAACCAACCAACCATCATCCCAATAAGTATTGACCAATTTTTTCTAAAACAAGTGCTTTCGAAAATCGAAATCTTTCAAGAGCCCCTGCATAAGGTGTCCTGTATGTATTAGACGTAAAAGAATTGCGATTGTTACGGTTAATTACAACTTTAACTTTCTTTTATTAAAACATATCGAATAAAAGAATATTGAAATTCACCGAGTACTTTAAGTTTGCTTTTTTGGTGGATCCGTTGTGGGGTATAAATACAAAACCCTGACGTTTCCGCCAGGGTTTCTTTCGCTGATATGCTATACTAAACACTAACCATTAACTATAAACATATAGCTTCATCAACGACCTTATATTTCTTGCAGTATGGAATTGTATTGTTGATTAGACGTACTTTTGTTCAAAAAGTTACAGAACTAAACACTTTTAACATATGAAAGACACACTTGTTATTGGGGCTTCTTTAAAACCAGATCGTTACAGCAACATTGCGGTAAGGCGTCTGGTAGACAAGGATATTGCCACCAAGGCATTCGGATTACAAGTAGGGGTAATTCACGAGGTGCAAATTAATACCAATTTAAATGATATCCAAAATATACACACGATTACTTTATATTTAAACCCAAAAAGGCAAAAAGCCTATTATAATGAAATCATTGCCCTACAACCATCAAGGGTAATTTTTAACCCAGGAACGGAAAACCCTGAGTTCTATGTATTACTTAGGAAAAACAAGATTGAGGTTGTCGAGGCTTGTACTTTGGTTCTTTTGGCAACCGATCAGTATTGATGGCTTAAAGGGGCCTGGTTGTTACCTTCCTTTTAATTGTAGGAATCATTGAAAATGAATCTTTTTTTTCAAAAAAAGGGGAAAATAATTCGGGTGAAATAAAATTATACCACAGTAGAACGATAGTTTTTACCTTTTTCGAGGGAAATCGGGTGGTTTTTTTATTTCTTCCGAATCAACAACAAACCGATAAAAGTAATGAGTCCGTTTAAGGGTAGTAGTTCATATCCAAAAACATAACCGCTTAAATTTTCAGGGGGTAGTTTGCCTAAAATGTAGCAAATCGATACGGATACCAAAGCTACGATCCAAACGTACTTATCCTTTATTTGATAATTGGTGAAAATACCAAATGAGAATAATCCCAGTAAGGGGCCATAGGTATACGAGGCGACTTGTAATAATCCGTCTATGACATTGGTATCCAGGATGTGCTTAAAGGCGATAACCACAAGAATCAATAATATGCTCATCCCGATATGTGTCATTTTCCGTATTCTCTTCTGATGGTTTTCCGGTTTTTTGCCGATACCCAGAAAGTCAACACAAAAAGAGGTGGTCAAAGAGGTCAATGCACTATCGGCGCTACTATAGGCAGCGGCAATAAGACCAAGTATGAAAGTAATGCCCACAATCATTCCAAGACCACTGTTTAGGGCGATTTCAGGGAATAAAAGGTCGGGTTTGGCCTTGCCGTCCATCATGGGAATGGCAATTTGGAATTTGTCGGCATAAATGAACAATAAAGCCCCTAATAGCATAAAAATAAAAGTAACCACCACCAATACCAAACTAAAGCTAACCATGTTCTTTTGTGAGTCCTTCAAAGTTTTACAGGTCAGGTTTTTCTGCATCATATCCTGATCTAACCCTGTCATGCAAATCGTTATGAACATGCCTCCTAAAAATGATTTCACTAAATGGTTCTTGTCCATTAAATCATTAAGGAATAAGGTTTTACTATACTTTTCGAGTTCTGAGGAGGCCAGGAAATCCATAAAATCCCAATTCAATTGTTGCAGGATAAAATAGATGGACAAGCCAACGGATACCAGCATAAACAAGGTTTGTAAGGTATCGGTCCAAACAATCGTTTTTATGCCTCCCCGGAAGGTGTATATCCAGATGAGTAATACGGAAAGTGTAACGGTAAGTTCAAAAGGAACGTTCCATGTATCGAAAACGAATTGCTGTAAAACAATGGCCACTAAAAATAACCTAAAGGCCGCCCCTAAAACACGTGAAATAAAAAATGAAATGGCGCCTACTTTATAACTTACAAAGCCAAAACGATTATCAAGGTATTCATAAATTGAGGTGACATTTTGTTTGTAATAGATGGGTAAAAGGACATAGGCCACGACCAAATACCCCAATGAATACCCAAAGACGACTTGCATATAACTGAATTCGGAGGCTTCTACCCAACCCGGTACCGAAATAAAGGTGACGCCCGAAAGTGATGCCCCGACCATGCCGAAGGCCACCAAATACCAAGGCGATTGTTTGCCTGCCTTAAAGAAATCTACATTGGAATCATTTTTTCCCGTAAAATGGGAAATCAATAAAAGTACAATGAAATAGGCTCCGATCAGAAGTAAAATATGGGTAGCGGTCATATAAATTAATTTCTAGCGAAAATTACAAAAAGCAAAAATAGTATGTAATTTTGTTGTTATGGATTTTTCGTCAAAACTTTTGGAGAACGCTGTACATGAAATGTCACAATTACCAGGTATTGGGAAGCGGACCGCATTGCGATTGGTTCTTCATCTTTTGAAACAACCCAATGGCCAAACCATGCGTTTGGCTTCAGCATTGGAAGATCTTAGGAATTCGGTCAAGTTTTGTTCGCAATGTCATAATATTTCCGATGTTGAGATTTGTGAAATATGCGCCAATCCGAAACGTGATGAAAGTTTGGTCTGCGTTGTAGAGGATATAAGGGATGTTATGGCGATTGAAAATACGGGGCAATTCAACGGTCGTTATCATGTATTGGGAGGGAAGATTTCCCCTATGGAAGGTGTTGGTCCCCAAGAGCTGACCATTACATCATTGGTCAATAAGGCAAAGGAGGGAAGGATAAAGGAGTTGATATTTGCCTTGAGTTCAACAATGGAGGGGGATACGACCAATTTCTATATTTATAAACAGTTAGAAGGGTTGCAGATTAAAACATCGACCATTGCCCGCGGTATTTCTGTAGGTGATGAGTTGGAGTATGCCGATGAGGTAACCTTAGGACGTAGTATTTTAAATAGAATTCCTTTTGAGAATTCGTTGAAAACAAATTAGCAATACAATTAATGTAGCAATTTGCTTTATTTTTTGTTTATTTTGCAAACAATCTATCTAAAAAAGAGTGTAAATTAACAATATGTCAAAATTTGAGTTGAAATTACCACGTATGGGAGAGAGTGTTGCCGAGGCAACATTGACATCTTGGTTGAAAGAAGTAGGTGATACTATAGAAATGGATGAAGCCGTTTTTGAAATAGCCACAGACAAGGTAGATTCTGAAGTGCCAAGTGAAGTTGATGGCGTATTGGTTGAAAAACTGTTCAATGAGGACGATGTCGTAAAAGTTGGGGAAACTGTTGCGATCATAGAGGTTGAGGGGGATATGGATGACTCCAGTGACTCCGGTAGTGTAGAGGAAGAGACAGTTGAGGTCCCTTCAGAAGTTGTTGAGGACATCGCGCAAACTGTTGAGAGCGCCAAGGTGACTGCGGCCAGTACTAAACTGGGGCAGGGTTCTACAGACCGGTTTTATTCCCCTTTGGTTAAAAATATAGCAAAACAGGAAGGTATTTCTTTATCCGAATTGGATACCATAGAAGGTACTGGTATGGAAGGAAGGGTTACCAAAAGTGATATTTTGGCATTTGTGGATTCCAGAAATTCCCCTGTAACGGAGCCTTTGGCGCCTAAGGTGGAAAAACCACAGCCACAGGTCGTCCAAAGTATTCCCGAGCCTAAGGTTGAAAAACAGGCACCGGTGCAGGTTGCTGCTGCAAGTGGGGAAGAGGTAATGGAAATGTCCCGTATGGGCAAACTCATTGCCAAGCATATGATAGAGAGTGTTTCTACTTCTGCCCATGTACAGAGTTTTATTGAGGTCGATGTTACCAATATCGTTAATTGGAGAAATAAAATCAAAGATGCCTTTTATGCATCGGAAGGGGAAAAATTGACGTTTACCCCAATTTTTATGGAGGCGGTAGCCAAGGCCCTAAAGAAATATCCAATGATGAATATCTCTGTGGAAGGGGAATCGGTAATCAAGAAGAAAAACATCAATATTGGTATGGCCGCAGCCTTGCCCGATGGCAATCTAATTGTTCCGGTTATTAAGAATGCCGACCAGTTGAACCTCGTGGGTATGACCAAAGTGGTCAATGACCTTGCAGATCGCTCAAGGAAGAATCAATTAAAACCCGACGAAGTGCAGGGAGGTACATATACCGTTACCAATGTGGGTACTTTTGGCAGTGTCTTTGGCACGCCAATTATTAATCAACCCCAAGTAGGCATACTCGCGTTGGGCGCTATTCGAAAAATTCCTGCGGTCATCGAAACCAGTGAAGGTGATTTTATCGGGGTCCGTAGTAAAATGTATTTGTCACACAGTTATGATCACAGGGTAGTGAATGGGGCTTTGGGCAGTATGTTCGCTAAGGCGGTAGCCGACTATTTGGAGGCTTGGGACGTAAATCGGGAGATTTAGGGTTCGGGGTTTATTCAAGGATTTACTATTTTTTTTCCTGTTGCATTCAATTTTATAGAGGTGTCGAAAACAAACTTTTGCGGTATTTTGAACATAGAGAGTTTTTTTGCACAGGTGTTTAAAACCTTATCTTTCATAAGTTTCTGGTCAACTTTGTTTTGGGTGGTAATAACCACTTTGATTGCCTCACCTAAAATTTCATCAGGAATGCCGGATACCGTACAATCGACTACTTCCGGAAGAGATAGGATAACCTCTTCAATCTCTTTAGGACTAACTCTTTTGCCTCCGACCTTTATTATTTCCTTTTTTCTTGCAACTATGTAAATAAAACCATCCGCATCGACCTTTGCAATATCACCTGTATGAAGCCAGCCGTTCTTGATTGTTTTTAACGTACTTTCTTCATCCTTATAATAGCCCAACATGATGTTGTCACCTTTCGCTAACAACTCCCCCTCTTCGTTTGTTTTGGCTATTTTTCCTTCATTGTTCATAACTTTCAATGAAACTCCGGGAATAGCTTTTCCGATAGACTGTATTTTGTCTTTAAGTAATTTGGGAGGTAAGTAAGACAATCGCGCAGTGGCCTCTGTTTGTCCATACATCACAAAAAAATCAATTCGAGGAAAGGCATCGATGAATTCTTTTATGAATATGCTATGTAATTTACCACCAGCCTGTGTCACATATCTTAAATCGGGAAATTCTGAAGTTTTAAAACTCAGTGATTTTTTCAATAAAATTTGAAAATGGCTGGGCACACCTGCAAATCCGGTACATTTGTATTTTTTCAAATCGTCAATGACAGAACCTAAGAAAATAAAAGTGTTGTTAAGGACTATTGATCCCCCGACTTTCAAATGGGTATGCATAAGGGAAAGACCGTAACAGTAGAAAAAAGGTAACACTACACCCACAATATCATCTGAGGTCAATTTTAAATATTGAATAATGGAATCTGTATTGGCCATAATGTTCTTATGGCTTATCATCACTCCTTTTGGTTTTCCTGTAGAACCTGAAGTGAAAATGATTTCCCCAATTTTATTGGGGTCAAAATTAAAATTGAAAATTGTGCCGATCTTAAAATCGGCGGTTTTTGTTAATACATCTTCTTTGATAATACGGACTGACTTTTTAAAAGTAAGTTTTGAAGATAGACTCTTCGCTGCGATTACGATAGGGCTGTCAGTAGTTTTAACAATATAATCCAGATTTCCCTGTTCTATTGCATAATTCAACGGGATACAGATATTCTCGGATTTTAATATGCCCAAATAGGCAGTGATGAAAAAAACAGAATTGGGGCAGATAAGGATTATGTTTTTATCCGTGCCTATATGTTCCCTAAGGTAAGCCGCAAATTGTATGCTATTGGTATATAGTTCCTTAAATGAGATAGTTTCCTTTGGTCCTAGTACAAAGTCTTTTTCAAGATGTTGTTTATCTTCAAAAAAGTAGTCGAAAATATTCATAATCCTTTAGATTAGGTTGATCAATCGTAAACCTTGGTTTAAAAAATCAAAAAATAGGCCTCATTCTTAAATATTCCGTAGTTTTCTTTTTTCTTTCGAAGCTTTTGTAAATATTATGGATTTTCTGTTCTGTTTTGTCCATAACTTTTCCGACTTCATTTGCCGAATATCCATTTTCCCAACCATACCATATTAAATCCATTGATTCAAAGGGCATTTGATAGAAAAAATCTTCTTGGGTCTGTTCAGCGGTATAAGTGTCGGTAGTAGGGGTTCTGTCAATAATTTCCTGTGGAACACCTAGATGGCTGGCCAATTGATATACTTGGGTTTTGTACAAATGTCCAATCGGCATTACATCGGCGCCACCATCCCCGTATTTAACAAAAAAACCTTGTTCAACCTCGTGCTTGTTGGGTGTTCCGATAACTGCATAATGTAATCTTTCCGCATGGTAATAAAGCATTGACATTCTACTTCTTTGTTTAAAGTTAGTAGCGGCCACAATTTGCAAATATTCCTTGGCAGGGAGTAGTTTGCTAATTGTTTTCCCATCGGGTTTAATAACCGTAATTGAAAAAATGGCAGGAATGTTCTGGTCTATATTCTGCCTTATTTCGATTTTGGCCTTGTCTATATTTGGGTCAAAATCTGTAATCACACGTCTTATGGCTTCATCCCGTCTTTGGTAGCACCCAAAACCATCCAAGGCATGGGTTATATTCTCTTCTAAGATTTTAACGTTGAATGTATCCGCCAATTTTAAGGCTAGGTTTTTACTGTCTTCGCTTGAATCTTGTTCAGGCAGCATAATAGCCGTTACTTTTGATGGGCCAAAGGCCTTAGCGGAAAGGGCCATACAAACAGAAGAGTCAATTCCTCCACTAATACCAATTACGGCACCTCTACGTTGAAGTTTAAAGACGACATCATTTCTGAGTTTTTCCGTGATATTATTACATACTTCTTCGATATTTTCAATGTGTAATATATCCTTGGAAAATGGCTTACGATGTTTGGGGTTCATAATTAATATGGTTTAAAATTTATTTGTCAATTATAGTCTTGTCGAGTATTATCAAATCTTGGTCAGATAAAGGCGGAAAGGACCTTTTTGTAAACTTGTCATATAATATCTGGGACGAAAGTATGCCTGTCAAGGCCATGTTGTCTATTTCTGAAACCAATTTTTGGATTTTCATTTTCGAAAGTAAGAGGTTTACATATTGCTTATTGAAGATTCCGGCTTCCTCGATTTTTTCATCACTTAACATATTTTGGAGGTATTGTGGTAGTTCTTCGGAAATAAATGAACTTTTGATTGGTGCTCTATAAGCTTGTTTTGACCTATTCAGAATTACATCAGGTAATCTGTCCTTCATTATTTTTTTCAAGAGGTATTTCTCATTAAGAATTTTTAATTTAAGATCAGGGTGTAATTTCATGCAAAATTCAATTACCCTGTGGTCAAGGAATGGGTATCTTCCTTCAACAGAATGTGACATTCCCATTCGATCTCCCTGTGAGGATAACAGATATCCTGACATGAATAGGGTTATTTCTATCCATTGGGCCTTGGTTAGGTAGTCATACCCGTCTAATTTGTCTGCCAATTTTTTCTCAAGTTCATTTACGGGATTGTATCCGATAATTCTTTCCTTATATTCTTTTGATAGATAATTGTTTATTCGACCTGTGTTGTTCCATCGCAGTAAATGTGAATAGATTGGGGAGCATGTCTTATTTAGCTTGTATCCGAAGAACATTTTTAGCATGTTGCTATTGGCATTCTTCATTTGTGGTAAATAAGGATATAGTTTTTTCAGAAGTAAGGGGCGAAATCTGGATTGTGGGTCTTTTGACCAAAAATGCCTTATTTTGGTTTCTTTGAAAATATTATATCCTCCCAAGAGTTCATCGGCACCCTCCCCCGTGATAACTACTTTTATGTTTTGGTCCCTAACACTTTTTGCCAACATACCCATTGGGGCAGGGGCTGTCCTTAAAATTGGAGCTTCTGTATGCCAAACAATATCACTGAAATTATTGGCAATATCTTCAGGACTGCAGGATATGCTCGAATGTGCTGTGTCGAAATATTTTGCTGCGATATCCTGATACGAAGACTCGTCATAATCCTTTTCGGTAAAACCAATAGAAAAAGTCCTAAGTTTGTCGGGGGAAGCATTTTTGATAAATGATGTTGTAACGCTAGAGTCGATACCCCCACTGAGATAGGCAGCCACTTGAACATCGGCTCTAAGTCTTAATTTTATTGCGTCTGAAAATAAATCATTGAACTCGTTAGAAGCTTCTTGCAGGTTGGTAAACTTATAATCTTGAGGTTTGCATGTTGGTAATTCCCAATATTTTGCGGTTGTTTTTCCTTTGGAGTTGACTATCATATATGTCCCTGGAGGCAATTCATAGATGTTTTCAAAAGCTGTATTAGGTGATAAAGAGGTCCAAAAGGTGAAATATTCAGAAAGTGCTTTTGGGCTTATTGTCGCCTCAACTTTGGGGTATTCCAATAAGGATTTGATTTCTGAGGCAAAAATGAAGGTATTGTCTATTGTAGTATGGAATAGAGGCCTTATGCCTACCCGGTCCCTAGCTAAAAACAATTCTTTTTTGTTTTTATCCCATATGGCAATCGCGAATTGCCCATTTAATTTATTTAAAAATGCGGATCCAAATTCCTGATATAAATGAACTATGACCTCAGTGTCGCTTTGGGTTTTGAAGGTATGTCCCCTTTTTAATAGTTCTTGACGTAATTCAATGTAATTGAATATTTCCCCATTGAAAACGATCCATAAGGAGGAGTCTTCATTGGTAAGGGGCATGGAACCGGTTGAGATGTCAATAATACTTAGTCGCACACTCCCTAAGGCAATTTCTTTAGATAAGTAGATGCCACTCTCGTCGGGGCCCCGATACTTAATGCGGGTCAGCATTTTCTTCAGGATATTGACATTGTCCTCATTTGCATCCTTATAATGATGAAATCCAGCTATACCGCACATAAAAAAAGTATTTATAATTTAAAGTTTACTTTTTGTAAAGTCAACGATATTATTGATCGATTCGAAATTTTCAACAATCAATTCATCGTCATTGGTTGTGATATCGAATTCTTCCTTTAGGAATTCGATTAAAAAAAGAAGGCCCATTGAGTCCAATAGTCCTTCTTCGAAAATTAAGGTATCATCGGCGATATCTTCAACATTGGCTAAAGTTGTTTTAATGATATAGTCTTTGATTTTGTTTTTAATATCAATACTGGTAATCATATCTAAAGGATTTTTATTATTCAATTATTTAGGTTTTTGGCACTTGGTTCGTTGACTTATTAAAGTCGAAACATCCTATTTCCAAATGGCTTTCAAGTAGCGTTATGAGTTGAAGTTATTTTGCCATTTTCATGAGTTTCTTATCCGCATTTTCAAGAAATTCATCTTTTAGTTCTAATAGTTTTTTAGATCGGGCGAAGACTTTTTTAAGAGGGTTTCCCGTGTAGATAGTCCAGCTATTTAAATTAGTGGTTACTAAAGAAAGAGCTCCAATTGCAACGCCTTTCTCAATAATCACGTTGGGTAGAATTACACTTCCAGCCCCGATGATTACATGGGGTTTTATTGTTACTCTTCCTTTTTTGATTTTTTTATATTTATTAGGCACTGTTGGATTGGTTAACGAATTACCTGAGTAGTCATCTGTCTTACTATATATTTTTACACCTTGTGATAGTCCACTGAAATCATTGATAGTGATGCCTTCAGAGGCTAATAAATAGGAATATGAGCCAATATGGATATAAGAGCCCAAAGAAAGAAACCCTTCGCCTGTTACAATAATAGAGCATCGGGAGTCGATAATGACATTGTTCCCGATTGATATTCTTTCAAGGCCGACAATGGTGCAATTTTTAGCTATTCTTACATTGTTTCCAACTGATCCAATGCCAAATGAGCGTAGCTCATTTTCATTGTAATATTCTGTACGAAATGGTTTGGGGGAATTTGGCATGAAACATATTTGTTTATCTGATAGATAAAATTATAGCAAAGATGCTATGGGCTAAATGATATTAATCATATGGAGTTGTTCCCTCTAATTTGGATTTTTCTTTTCAAAAATATCCCCAATGAACAAAGTCAGTGTGCCCATTCTTATGGATTTGTATAGACACTCCCCATAGTCAATACATGGTCGTCGGTTGTATTCTTTTTCGGGAGTACCGATTCCACTTCCAAAACAGGGTGTAATTAAGTGGTGTATTCATTCGGTTAAAGTTTTCTAAGACTTATCTTTGTTTAAATTTTATGAAGTATGGAGTTAAAATTGACAAGACCGATTTGCTTTTTTGATCTGGAGACCACAGGGACCAATGTAGCCCATGATAGAATCGTAGAGATATCCATTTTAAAAGTATATCCCAATGGTAATAAGGAAAGCAAGACCTGGTTGGTGAATCCTGAAATGGAAATCCCTGAAGAGGTCGTTGCAATCCACGGAATTTCAAATGAAAAAGTGGCTAACGAACCTACTTTTAAGGAATTGTCCAAGGAGGTTTACAATATGATCAAGGATTGTGACTTGGGTGGTTTTAATTCCAATCGTTTCGATATACCCTTGCTGGCAGAGGAAATGCTTAGGGCTGAGGTCGATTTTGATATGAAGAACATGGTCTCTGTAGATGTACAGACCATCTTCCATAAAATGGAAAAGAGAACCTTGGAAGCCGCCTATAAATTTTATTGTGAAAAGGATTTGACCGATGCGCATAGTGCAGAGGCCGATACTTTGGCTACTTATGAAGTGCTATTGTCCCAGTTGGAACGATATCCCGAACTAGAGAATAATGTCAAAAAATTGGCCGAATTCTCAACCCATAAAAAAACGGTGGATTTTG
The DNA here is from genome assembly GCF_003148665.1 of Maribacter polysiphoniae. GTDB lineage: Bacteria > Bacteroidota > Bacteroidia > Flavobacteriales > Flavobacteriaceae > Maribacter_A > Maribacter_A polysiphoniae. The sequence goes on from NZ_QGGQ01000003.1 coordinate 37,797, forward strand.
CAGGGTTCATCGCATTGGATGAGGAAGATGAGGAAGTGTTCGCCTTTGGCAAGCATAAAGGGAAAAAGGTTTTGGAGGTCCTGGATAAGGAACCTGGTTATTTTGGATGGATATTGAATGCCGATTTTCCGTTATACACCAAAAAAGTTTTGATGCAAATCAAATTGAGTAGATTGAACAATAAGTTGAATTAAATGAAATTCACTGTTTTTCTGATTTTTCTTCTGTTTGCCTTAAGTTCAAGTGGTCAGGAAGTTCTTTTTGAAGGTCATGTTTTTGATAACAAAACCAAAGAGCCCATTCCTTTTGTGAACCTAAGTTTCTTAAACACATTGAAGGGGACCTCTACAGATGAAAAAGGGCATTTTTTTATAGATTTGCCCACGTCCTTTTTAGAGAAACAAGTGCATATTTCTTCATTAGGTTACAAAGATACCATTGTAATGGCCAAGAACATTTTCAAGGTCAAGCGCTTTGGGATGGTAGCGGAATCCTATGAGTTGGATGAGGTTGTGGTGTCCCATTCAATGGGTAATTCCGATGTTCTCAATCCAATCAGTAGTTACAGTCTTACCAGTGGTTTTTCATCATCTTCCACTCCCTGGGTTTTGGCGCTTTATTTTCCGAATATTGGCGCGCAACAAAAATATTTGGAGAAGGTGACGGTTTTCTTTCAGAAGAATAATAGGTTCAAGAGACCTACGGCTAAATTTCGTTTGCGGATCTATGATGTCGATCAGGAGACTAAAAAGCCCCAAAGGGATATTTTGAGAAAAAGTATGGTGTTGGAGTCCGATGTTGAAGAGGATTTTGTTTCCATAGACCTAAGGTCCCTCAATTTGAAAATTCCGAAATCAGGAATATATGTCGGTGTGGAATGGTTGTTCGTACCCTACAATTGGTATAGGAACACCGTTGAGCATCCCATTACAAAAAAGAAAATAGAGGAAGATCGATTTGCCCCTACCTTTGGTGCTGTATACAATAAGAACCAGAATTTCAAGGCCATGGTATATGGTATGGGGGAATGGACCGATTTTAAGGTGAAGTCAAAGGATAATACGCAAAACCTGATTCCGGCTATAAGTGTAAAATTAATTAAAGAATAAGATTGAAATGAAGATTGTTTGCATAGGAAGGAATTATGCTGCCCATATCGAGGAATTGGCGAATGAGCGTCCAAAGGATCCAGTGATTTTTATAAAACCGGATTCGGCTGTTTTGCCCAAAGAGCAGGATTTCTATATTCCTGATTTTACCGATAATGTGCATTACGAGGTGGAGGTCTTGGTCAAGATATGTAAGGTTGGTAAGCATATCGATGCGAAATTTGCCCATAAATATTATGATGAGGTCGGATTGGGTATCGATTTTACCGCAAGGGACCTTCAATCCCAATTGAAAGAAAAAGGGTTGCCATGGGAAAAGGCCAAAGGTTTCGACGGTTCAGCAGTCATTGGCACATGGTTGCCGAAAGGTGATTTTAAGGATTTGAACGACTTGGATTTTACGTTGGAGCAGAACGGACAGGTTGTGCAAAACGGTAATACGAATTTGATGCTTTGGAAGATCGATGAGCTTATTGCCTATGTGTCTTCCTACTTTACTTTAAAAAAAGGTGATGTTTTATTTACGGGTACACCTGCCGGTGTTGGTCAAATAGCGGCAAATGATTACCTTTCGGGCAAGTTGGAAGGACAAGAACTTTTTTCTTTAAAAATAAAATAATGATTTACAATCTTGATAAATTAAATGAAATGGCTGATGGAGATGAAGATTTCATCAATTCTGTGATATCAGTCTTTCTGGAAGAAGTACCCCAAGACCTTGAGGGGTTAGAGACAGCCCTAGAGGAGCAAGACCATCAACAGGTGTATCAATTGGCCCATAAAATAAAGCCCAATGTAGATCTTTTGGGAATGGAGCAAACCAGGGCTATTGCACTTCAAATAGAGACCTTGGGAAAAAACGCTGCGAACATCATTGAAATACGGGAGGTGTTTCCTTTGTTGAAAAAGGATATCCATCAAGTGGTTTCCGAGTTGAAAAACGATTTTGGTCTATAATGTTTGCTGAAATCATCACCATCGGAGATGAGATCCTTATCGGTCAGATTGTTGATACAAATTCTGCGTTTATTGCCAAGGAGCTCAATAAAATAGGTGTATCGGTTTATCAGATCACCTCTGTACAGGATAATCGTGAACATATTCTTAATGCGCTGGCCGAAGCAAAGGCAAGGGCGCGAATCGTAATCCTTACAGGTGGGTTGGGACCCACCAAGGATGATATTACCAAAAATACTTTTTGTGAGTTTTTCAATGACACACTAGTTCAAAACGACGCTGTTCTTCAGCAGGTAAAGGAATTGTTCGCCAGCTTCACGTCAAAGCCCATCACGGAAATCAATCGACAACAGGCCTTGGTGCCTTCGAAAGCGACCGTTTTGCATAATGCCAATGGTACTGCCCCCGGTATGTGGATGCAATCTGACGGAGTCGCATTTGTGTCACTTCCTGGTGTGCCCTTTGAGATGAAGCGACTCATGATCGAAAAGGTGATACCGAAGATAATCAAGGATTTCAATAGGCCTTATATCCTTCATAGGACACTGGTTACTTATGGTATGGGTGAAAGTGCCTTGGCTGAGAAAATCGAGGATTGGGAAGACAACCTTCCTTCTTTTATCAAGTTGGCCTATTTGCCCAATTTAGGGAAAGTCAGATTGCGTTTAAGCGCAACAGGGGAAGACAGGCAAACCTTGGTAAATGCCGTAGAAGATCAAATCAAAAAGTTGCAACTGTTGATCGGTGATATAATCTTTGGCACCGAAGATGAGGAAACCTTGGAGGAATTGGTGGCAAAATTATTTACGGCAAAAAAAATGACCTTGGCTACGGCCGAGAGCTGTACCGGAGGAAAAATAGCGGAACGTATTACGGCTTTATCCGGTGCTTCGGCATACTATAAAGGAACGATCGTAAGTTATGCGACCGAAGCTAAAATCAATGTGCTTCAGGTGCCAAAGGCATTGATCGAAGAATATTCGGTGGTTAGTGCGGAGGTGGCAAAAGCAATGGCCTTGAATGTAAAATCCTTATTGAAAACCGATTTTTCTGTGGCCACCACGGGAAATGCAGGACCGACAAAAGGTGATTCGGATGCAGAGATCGGAACGGTATATATTGCGATCGCAACCCCAAACGGGGTGGTTGTTGATAAATTCGTGTTTGGGAAACAGCGGGCGAGGATTGTTCAAAAGGCTGTAAACAAGGCTTTTGAGTTGCTTCAAAAAGAAATTGTAAAAATCTGAACAAGAATTTTGTCCATCACATAAAAATGATATAAATTTGCAGCCTGTTTAAAATGAAAAATTAGGCTCAATGTCAAAAGTTTGTGAAATTACGGGAAAGAGGGCGATGTTTGGAAACAACGTGTCGTTTTCTATCAATAAGACAAGAAGAAGATTTAATGTGAATCTTTCTAAAAAGCGCTTTTATATTCCTGAGGAAGATCGTTGGGTTACGCTAAAGGTATCTGCCAAGGCGTTGAAAAGCATTAACAAGAAAGGAATTTCTGCTGTTTTAAAAGAAGCTAAAGCACAAGGGTTCGTAAAATAATCCTAAAAAGATAGATTACAATGGCAAAAAAAGGAAATAGGGTTCAAGTTATATTGGAATGTACAGAGCATAAAGATTCTGGACAACCAGGGACTTCTAGGTATATTACCACGAAAAACAAAAAGAACACTCCTGAAAGGATGGAAATAAAGAAATTTAATCCAATCCTTAAGAGAATGACTGTTCATAAAGAAATTAAGTAATAAGACATCCTCACTATAGTGAAAATGTCAATTAACGCATAAGGTCATGGCAAAGAAGACGGTAGCAAGTTTACAAACAAGTTCAAAAAGATTAACCAAGGCAATAAAAATGGTTAGGTCTCCAAAAAGTGGGGCTTATACATTTCAAGAGTCCGTTATGGCGCCAGAAGTTGTCAACGAATGGTTTGCAAAAAAATAGATAATTGATTCAATCAATTTGTAAAAGCTCCTTTTGAAAGAAAGGAGCTTTTTTATTTTATATCTTTGGTGAAAATTGTTCAGGTATTATGAGTTTATTTAAAAAGATATTTTCCCCACAGAAAAAAGAGTCCTTGGATAAAGGATTGGAGAAAACCAAAACTACTTTTTTTTCAAAATTAAGCAAAGCCGTTGCCGGAAAGTCCAAGGTCGACGATGATGTGTTGGACAATCTTGAGGAGGTACTGGTTTCTTCGGATGTTGGTGTTGATACCACATTGAAAATCATTGATCGTATCGAGGCACGCGTTGCCAAGGATAAGTATATGGGTACTGATGAGCTGAATAAAATTTTACGGGAAGAAATCGCCGGCTTGCTTTCAGAGACCCATGTGGGTGAGGAAACCGAATATAGTATACCCAAGGATAAAAGACCGTATGTGATTATGGTGGTAGGTGTTAATGGTGTGGGTAAGACCACCACCATCGGTAAATTGGCCTATCAATTTAAAAAACAAGGACTCAAAGTGGTTTTGGGTGCTGCCGATACCTTTAGGGCTGCAGCCATAGATCAATTGCAGGTTTGGGCGGATCGGGTAGATGTGCCTATTGTGAAACAAAAGATGGGTAGTGACCCCGCTTCCGTGGCTTTCGATACCTTGAGTTCAGCTGTGACACAGGATGCCGATGTTGTGATTATTGATACTGCTGGTCGATTGCACAATAAAGTAAACCTAATGAATGAACTTACCAAGGTAAAACGTGTCATGCAAAAGGTGGTTAAGGATACTCCACACGATGTTTTGTTGGTGTTGGATGGTTCAACCGGTCAGAATGCCTTTGAACAGGCGAAACAATTTACAAAGGCGACAGAGGTTACTTCCTTGGCGGTTACCAAATTGGACGGAACGGCCAAAGGGGGAGTGGTAATCGGTATTTCCGATCAATTCCAGATTCCTGTCAAATACATAGGGGTGGGTGAAGGTATTGAAGACCTTCAGGTATTCAATAAATACGAGTTTGTAGATTCTTTTTTCAATATCCAATGATTTAGGGGTTGCCCTCGATTGTGTGATGTTGGTAGGCCCGAATAAAATGCAGGGTACAGGCAAGGCGTTCAGGATTTCGAATCTTCGGGATGTGGTTTCTGTGATTTAACCTGGCGTGTAACGTATTCATTTGGAAGCTAGGTAGACTATCCTTTTTTTACCCTATAGAAAACTTTTAAATGCGATTTAGATCTAGTTTATCACCGCATTGATCTTACCCCATAATTCATTGTCAAAGCTAGAGGGGCCCAACTGCATTTCCCCAGCACTATCCCCACATCGTACAATAACAAGGTCTTGGCTAGGAACAACATATATTTTCTGGTCATTGGCACCCAAGGCGGCGAACATATCATTTGGTGCATTGGGTACAAGCGGGCCTTCAAGTACAGTTGTAGAGGTGGTTCCCACAACGGTTTCCTTGCCATTTAACCACCATAGATAACCGTAAGATTTATTAATGTCCTGTGAGGTGTTCGTCATCTCCTCAAAATAGGATTTACTGACAATAGTGGAGCCGTCCCAAACCCCTTCATTAAGCATAAGGAGTCCAAATCTGGCCATACTTCGGGTATTACTATTGTAGATATTCAGTCCTAAATCACTTGTCCATTGGCCTTCCATGCCAATTTTATCCGTAACCCTGGTCTTGCAATATTCTTGGAATGGAACACCAGTACTTTCGGTAATCATGTCCTGTAGCAGCATAAAAGCCCCTTGGTGGTACGCCCAGCTTGTGCCGGCATCAGCAGTATAATCAAGACAGATTGGCAAATTACAAACCCATGGTACATAATCGCCTAAATGTGGAGTGAGTCCTGTTGTCATGGTTAAGTGATGCCTCACGGTTATCAAATCCTGTTTTTCAATACTTAATTTACTCCATTCCTCGCCTAGATAATCCGATGTTTTGTTGTTGATATCCAATAGTCCCTCATCTTGTGCGATACCCACAAAGGTTGCTGTTAGGCTTTTAGCTGCTGAATACCAGGTCCATTCCGCATCTTGGTTATGGCCATTGAAGTATTTTTCCATAACAATCCTTCCGTTTTTGAGAATGATAAATCCTTTGGTGTTGGTTGCCTCGAGGTAATTGGTCAATTCCTGTTCATTTTCGGTATTCCAATTTAACTGGGCTGTAGTTACCGTTTCCCAAGCATCCCCTTGTAAGGATGGAAAATACATTCCAGTGGGTGCGGGGGGTTCATTCATATCATTGTCCGAATCGCTGCTGCAACCAATAAAAAGGAGAAAAAGGAAGGAAAGAAAGGTGAATACTTTGGGTTTCATGTTACGTCCAATTTTTGTTTTGATAATTAAATGGATATAAGGTTTAACGAAAAAAGTTAAGAATTCGTGTTTAATCGCAATAATTCCTATGTCAAGTTGTACTTTTGCACCCCATTGGAAAATTATGCGAACAAAATCACTTAAGAAAAACAAAATCAACGTAGTAACCTTAGGTTGCTCTAAGAATGTGTACGATTCAGAAGTACTCATGGGACAATTACAGGCCAACGATAAGGACGTGGTTCATGAGGAAGAGGGGAATATCGTCGTTATCAATACCTGTGGATTTATTGACAATGCCAAGGAGGAAAGTGTAAACACCATTTTGGAATATGTTGAAAAGAAAGAGGCGGGTGAGGTTGATAAGGTATTTGTGACAGGGTGTTTAAGTGAGCGCTATAAGCCCGACCTTCAAAAGGAGATTCCTGATGTGGATGCCTATTTTGGAACTAGTGAGTTGCCAAGTCTGTTAAAGGCTTTAGAGGCGGATTATAAGCATGAATTGATAGGGGAAAGAATGACCACCACCCCAAAGAATTATGCGTATTTGAAAATTGCCGAAGGGTGCGATAGGCCTTGTTCCTTTTGTGCCATTCCTTTAATGCGTGGAAAGCACAAGAGTACACCCATTGAAGCATTGGTTACCGAATCCCAAAAATTGGCGGCCAAAGGGGTGAAGGAATTGATATTGATTGCCCAGGACCTTACCTATTATGGGTTGGACCTCTATAAAAAACGAAATCTCGCAGAACTTCTACAAGAATTGGTAAAAGTGGAGGGGATTGAATGGATCCGACTTCATTATGCTTTTCCAACTGGTTTTCCGATGGATGTGTTGGATGTCATGAACAATGAGCCTAAGATTTGTAATTACCTGGATATACCCTTACAGCATATTTCTGATCGACTTTTAAAGAGCATGCGGCGTGGTACGACCCAAGAGAAAACCACGAAACTTATAGCGGATTTCAGGAAGTATGTCCCAAATATGGCGATTAGAACAACCTTGATCGTAGGCTATCCTGGGGAAACTGAGGAAGATTTCCAAACATTGAAATCGTGGGTCACAGCAATGCGTTTTGAACGTTTGGGTTGTTTTACCTATAGCCATGAGGAAAATACCCATGCCTATAATTTAGTTGATGATGTTCCTGAAGAGGTAAAGCAGGAGCGAGCCAATGAAATCATGGAAATCCAATCCCAAATCTCTTGGGAGTTGAATCAGGAAAAAATAGGAAAAACGTTTCGATGTATCATCGATCGCAAAGGGGGTAATTATTTTGTGGGTAGAACCGAGTTCGATTCGCCGGATGTGGATAATGAGGTACTGATTGATGCCGCTAAATTCTATTTGAAGCAAGGGGAATTTGCATTGATAAAAATTACCGATGCTGCCGATTTTGACCTTTACGGGGAACCTGTTGAGTTGGTAGGGCCCAAAAAATAAGTTTGTCTTCCTTTACTTTTAAATTATCAGCGGCTTAGGGTGTGCGTGATTTAATCCTTATTTTAGGGAGCTAATAATCAACACCCAACCGTAGTATGTTGTATGTTTTCGCTTTAATCCTTTCTTTGGCGTTCATTGTTTTGGGAATCGTACGCTGGAAAATCCATCCCTTTTTTGTGTTGTTTATTGCAGCCATTGGTTATGGATTCATTACAGGAATGGGTGTCCCCGATATTTTGAATGCCATTAATGAAGGTTTTGGTGGACTAATGGGTAAAATTGGACTCATTATATTTTTTGGGGTTGTCATAGGAACGGTATTGGAAAAATCCGGTGGTGCAATGGTGATTGCAGAGAAAATGATCCATGTCATTGGCGAGAAATCGATTCATTTGGCGATGTTGCTTACCGGGTATTTAATGTCGATTCCCGTTTTTGCGGATAGTGCCTTTATTATGATGAATTCATTGAACAAAGCCTTATCCCAAAGGGCAAAAAAGTCATATGCAGGTACATCCGTCGCTTTGGGTTTGGGTCTTTTTGCTACCCATGTAATGGTGCCGCCGACTCCTGGACCTATTGCAGCTGCAGGAATATTGAAGGCCGATTTGGGCAATGTTATCCTATGGGGTATCATCGTTAGTTCAATTGCCTTGGTACCGAGCTATTTCTTTGCGACTAAGATAGCCTCCAAAACGAAGATTCCTATTTTTTTGGAAAATGTCAAGGAAAAAGGATACCGACCAAAACTGTGGATTTCATTGTTGTCAATCCTGGTTCCTATATTCTTGATTGTTTTAAAATCGGTTTTCGATTATCCTGATGCCCATTTGACGTCGAGCGTCCTGTATCCGCCCATATCCTTTTTAGGCACCCCTGTTATAGCTTTGTTGTTGGGGGTGGCACTTTCCTTGATGTTGCCAAGAAAACTCGATGAGAGGGTCTACTCGGCGACAGGATGGTTTGGGGAGGCTTTGAAGTCTGCGGCCCCAATAATATTGATAACGGGAGCAGGGGGTGTTTTTGGTAAAATGCTGCAAAGCTCGGGTATTGCCGAATTGATAACCGAGAATTTCTCCGATTTGAGTATTGGCCTGTTTTTACCTTTCTTATTGGCTGCTTGCCTAAAGACTACCCAGGGCTCCTCAACGGTGGCGTTGATAACAACTGCATCGATCATAGCGCCGATAATGCCCGCTTTGGGCTTGGATAGCTCTTTTATGGCTACCATGACGGTATTGGCCATTGGGGCAGGTTCTTTGGTGGTGTCACATGCCAATGATAGTTTCTTTTGGGTATTTACCCAATTGACAGGCATGGATGTGAAACAAGGCAATAAAACCTTGACCTTGGGTACATTGGTTCTGGGGGTTTCCGCTATCTTGGTGATATTTGCAATTACTGTGGTTATTGGCTAAGGGCGGTTGTTGTTCTTTTTGTATTTTTAAACAAAGTGTTTGTTATGCCTTCAACCAACCAATGTAAAAACTGTGAGAATTATTTTGATGACTCGTATAAGTATTGTCCTTACTGTGGTCAAGAAGCAACAGATAATCTCACCTTTGGGGTATTGTTCAGTAATACCATTGAGAACTACTTTTCCATCGATGCACGATTTTTTAGGAGTTTTATTCCGTTAATGTTGAAACCTGGGGTCTTAGCCAGAAGATTTGTAGATGGTAAACGCTTATCATATTTACACCCTGCACAGTTCTATTTGTTTATTTCGGTAGTTTTCTTCTTTATTTTTTCATTCAGTGTGCGTAAAGCTGACAATGAGGTAACCCAGGCATTGAAAAAGGGTTTTAATCGGGAATTGACTATAGATTCACTGCAGCTAAAAGAAGATTCCTTAAAGGTGGGGTTGGCGAAAAAAACAATTAAGGAAAACCCTGTGCTCACAGGCATCTCGGATAAAGATTTGGTTGTATTGGATTCGGTCATGGATGCAGAACAGAATGTATCTGTTTCATCATTCCGTATAAAAAGGAAACTATTGGATTCGTTGATAACCGTTGATGCGCCAAAAGCCAATAAGTTAAAGGCTATGGGTCTAGAGGAAAATGCCGGTGCCCTAACCCGAAAAATCTATGGGCAAATGCTCAAATTCTATGAGCAAAAAGGAGTTGGGATTCTAAACACCTTGTATGATACTATTCCTATTGCCATGTTTTTTATGCTGCCTTTATTTGCTGTTTTATTAAAGCTGTTTTATTGGAGACGAGGAACGTTCGCCCATCACATGGTCTTTAGTTTTTATTTTTTTACATTTATTTTTACTTCTTTTTGTTTACTGATATTGGCCGACATGCTTATTGATATCCCCGTTTGGCTAGAGGTTCTTTTCTTTTTGTCTTTTATTGTCTATTTATTGCTGGCACTTCATAATTTTTATAAAAGCAGTTGGATTGGCGCTTTTTTTAAGGCAAATATTATCTCTTTCCTCTACATGATGTTTATTGTTCCAATTGCTATTTTTGGAATTATCATGGTTTCGTTTATGCTATATTGATCGGGTTGTAAAAATACCAAAGCCAAAAATTCAATTTACCATAAAAAGGGCGTTTGCGAAAAAGAGCTTTCCGTTTTCCCAGAACCCTCTGAATAACGGGTTGTCTACCATATAAATGACCTGTCCGGATCCATGGGGTTCAACGCCGAACACCAAGGTGTTTGCTATTTTTTGTTGTGCCAGGCTTCCTGCAAAACCTGCAACAGGGGTATTCTGGTTTTCTTCAAGATAGACTACCGAACCGTTTGTTAAATAGGCATAGGCGTCTGCCCCGTTTTTTAAGGTGAAGTAGGTGTCGATATACCCATAGGCCAAAGGATGGGTGTTGTCTACCTTTGTTTTGAAGATGGCCCCGGTTATATTTTTTTTGATGGATTCCCGTTCGGTTTCGTCAAAGACCTGCGGGTTTAAGGATGAATCCTGCGGGATTTCCTTAGCTTTGATATTGAAACCATTCTCCCCAATAAGCCCTTTGATTGCTCCGCCCATGGCAATCAGTTTACCACCGTTGGATATCCAATTTTCTATGTCGGCCATTTTGTACTCGTCCAGGTAACTTTTATACCCACGGCCATTGGGCAGTATAAGAATATCGTATTCGGGAAGGTCAACGCGACCCAAATAATCCGAATCAATAACGGTAATCGGATAGTGGAGTTGCTGTTCAAAATAGTGCCAGATCTCACCAAACTGAAGGGTTGAGATGGGTTTCCCTGAGAGTATGGCGATTTTTGGTTTTTTCGTCATTTGTACATAATGCGATCCAAAATCTTTTCCAGATTCCACAAAACCGGTGGAGACGGCAGTCAATGATATATTGTGTTTGTCGGCGATTCTACCCAATGACTCCAAAAACAAAGGATTGTTTTTGTTGTCCCCCTTGGCAATGATCAAACTCCCTCTGTCATAAGACTTTCCTTCCAGGGAAAAGGGTTTGTAGGAATGTCGGACCTTTATCTTGTTTTCCAGCAATTCAGCCAAGAACCGGGCATCTTTAAAACTATGCCATTCCGTTAGATAGGCATAGGCATTTTTGTCCAAGGTTTGCTGATGTGTCTTTTTTCTTGTGTAAGGCGTTTTGGGGACTAAACTTTGGGAAGCCAACGCCTTTAGGCCATAGGCATACGGGAGGGACCAAGCCGTGATATCATAGGTGACCGAATCACTTAGTTTTGTGGTCGGCTCAAATAGTACTTTTACCAAAGTACTTTTCGGCTGGTCAGTGGAAACAATCAAACTATTGGGGTCTGTTTTCATGCTACCTGTTTTTCCGGTACCGTACCTAAAGCCTTTTATGGTAGCTGCCTTGCCTTGTCCATATTCAATTTCGTGCTTATCCAATAACTCAGTCAGTGCTTCAATATTATCAGCATTTCCGTTCAATACATAACTTTTGTAGGTATAATCCTTGTGGGTATAGAACTTTTTGAATTCCTCATTCAATTTTTCGGCATTTTTACCGGCAACCTCCACTGTGGATAACCCTGTGGTTATATGGTGGGCGATCCTGTCCTTCAAGGTAAGTGTATCCCCGATCTGGGTTATGATGCCCAAACCGGCCCTACCGCTTCCTCCTTGTTCATAGGTCATGCCTATACCACCATTGTAGATAGGGTAGGTATCCCCATAGCTGGGGTAAAGCAAATCAAACACTTCCTTTGTAAAATAGAACCAGCCATTGGCATCAAAATACTTGGCATGGTTTTTTCCGATTGTAGTCTGAAATTCCTTTTGAAAGGGAGTGATGACTTCGTGGTAAGGTTCTGCGGCTGGGGCAAAATAATAGGGACTATCAATCCCCTGTTCGTGAAAATCAACATGAACATGGGGCAACCATTTGTTGTAGACCTTTAATCGATTTTGACTTTCAATCTGGGTAAGCCAGGCCCAATCCCTATTCAAATCGAACATATAGTGGTTGCTTCGTCCATTCCACCAGCCCTCATGGTGTTCCTTGCTATTGGGGTCCATGTTGTTAGGGGTGTTCTTGTGTTGGTTGTACCAGTTTACATAGCGATCACGTCCATCAGGATTGATACAAGGGTCTATTAGTACTATGGTATGCTCTAAATAGGCACTTTTATGGGTTAATAAATCAAAGATGGTTTGCATCGAAGCTTCGGTACTTGCGCTTTCATTGCCATGAACATTATAACTTAACCATACAATGGCGTTGTCACTAGTGGTACCTTCACCCGTGGTACTTTTTAAATGTGCTTCACGAATATTATCCAGATTATTCATGTTTTCTACTGAAGTAACAATGGCCAAAAGCAACGGTCTTCGTTCATTGGTTTTGCCATATTCCAGTAGCTGTAAGCGGTCAGGGGTATTAGCCGCCAGATATTGATAATAATCGACAACTTCATGGTGCCTTGTAAATTGCGTACCTAGTTCATATCCCAGAAATTCGGAAGGTGATTTTAAATGCTGGGCCGATAGGCTGCAGGTAAGGATAATAAAGAGAAGAAGTGAAAGTTGCTTCATATTGGGATCTGGGTTTGCGATGGTTCAATTTAACAATTAAAACAATAGATAGCTTGAACTTTCTGCAATCGACCCGCTTTTATGGATTAAGGGTTGCAGTAATTAACGTATTTTTAGGAACAAGAAAATCCAAGTGTTTTATCTTTACCCCAATTTTTGATATTTATATGGATATTGACTGTTTACCCTTTAAGGATACCGGATATTTTTCAGATTTAATATGCGATTATATTGATGATAAGGAAGATCTGAGGCCTTTCTATAATCGATATCCGAATATCGAAAATTTCAAAGGGCAACTTGAAGAAAAGTTGGCCAATTACCCAGAGGATAATCGGGCGATACTCTTTGATGCGCTCCAAGAACAATATAAGGGGGTTGCTATTTCCAGGGAAACCAAGGATAATTTAATACAACTCAAGGAACCCATAACGTTTACCATTGTTACAGGCCATCAATTGAATTTGTTTACCGGTCCCCTTTACTTCCTATACAAGATAATATCGACCATTAATCTGACCAAAGCCTTAAAGAAGAAATATCCTAGGTTTAATTTTGTGCCGATTTATTGGATGGCTACCGAGGACCATGATTTTGAGGAAATCAATTACTTTAATTTCAAGAATAAAAAAATACAGTGGAACAGGGATGCTTCCGGAGCGGTAGGCCGACTCAATACAGACGGTTTGGAAGGGATGTACGAAACCTTTGCCAATGAATTGGGGGGAGGTGTGAATGCGGAAGCCTTAAAAGAACTTTTTAAAAAGGCGTATCTGGAACATGCTACCTTGGCAGCGGCAACCCGGTATCTCGCCAATGAACTTTTCGGTTCATACGGACTTGTAATTGTCGATGGGGATGATAAAAGCTTAAAAAAATTATTGGTTCCCTATGCCAAAAAGGATATTTTCGATAGGGTTTCGTTTGACAGGGTTACCGAGACCATTTCCCAATTAAGACAGCTTACCGATTCTTATGGTATTCAGGTCAACCCCAGGGAAATCAATTATTTTTACATAAAGGATGCCATTCGGGAACGTATCGTTGAGGCAAAGGATGGATTTCATGTGAATAATACCGATATCCGGTTTAGCAAGGAAGCATTATTGGAAGAACTCAATACCCATCCTGAACGATTTTCACCCAATGTGATTGCCCGGCCGTTATATCAAGAAATCATTCTTCCCAACCTGTGCTATATCGGAGGTGGGGGAGAACTGGCCTATTGGCTCGAATTGAAAGCCAATTTTGAGGCAATGGAGGTTACTTTTCCCATTCTATTGCCCAGGAATTCAGCGCTTGTCCTTACGGGGAAACAACAACGGAAATTGGATAATATGAATCTGTCCGTGAAAGACCTCTTTTTAAGACGAAACCAGCTCATCAATAAGAAAATCCGGGAAATCTCAAATATCAATATTGATTTATCCCCTCAGAGGAAATTATTGAAAGAACAGTTCAAGGCCCTATATGATATTGCCTCACAGACCGATGCTTCTTTCTTGGGAGCGGTAAAGGCCCAGGAAGTTAAGCAATTAAAGGGATTGGATGCCTTGGAGGCCCGTTTGCTTAAAGCCCAAAAGCGTAAATTGAAGGACCATGTTGAACGAATGACCCATATACAGAACGAACTGTTCCCGGGACAATCGCTACAGGAAAGAAATCTCAATTTCTCAGAATTGTATCTTGAATATGGGGAAGTGTTGATACCCATGCTGTTCGAAACATTGGACCCCTTAAAGCTCGAGTTTACCATACGAACCGCTGATTAGCTATGATGTTGGGAAAGATGTCATTACATAGGGTCAACCTTCTTTCCTTACTTTCCTTTTTTGCTATAACAGGTATTACTTTTTTTAAGGCTGCGTTGGAACTGGAGGATGCGGAACAGGCCTATTATTCCCAATGGTTGCGTTGGGGCTATGACGATCAACCGCCACTTTATACTTGGTTGCAATATGGGGTAAACCAGGTGTTTGGTAGTCATAAGGTTTCATTTTCCATGTTTCGGGGGCTTATTTTTGCAAGTATATTATTCTTGTTGTGGCAATTTGCACGTAAAATGATTAAGGACGGCAAAAAGGCGGAATTGGCCATAATGGGGTTGGTCTTGGTTCCTGTTTTCATCGATTTTACATTTCGAAGATTATCCCACACGTCATTGTTGTGTGCGTCTATTATCGCTTCCTATTTAATTGTGCAACGATTGATATATCAAAAAACATGGGGGAATTATGTGCTTTTTGGTCTTGTCGTGGGTTTTGGGGCCATGTCCAAATACAATTATGTGTTCTTTATGGCCGCTTTGGGCTTGACATTGTTTTTTGATGCCTCCATACGACGGATTATTTTCAATAAGAAGATGGTTGTGACCTTGTTGGTGGTAGCCGTATTGTTAATGCCCCATTGGTATTGGCTTTTTGGTCCTGAGGGATTTCTAACGGAGCTTCGTGAAAGTATCCGTCTGAAAACGGAGAATCAATCTGGAAATGGCATATTCGTTATAGGTCCGTTGTTTTCCTTACTTTTGAATTTGATTGGAATGATCGCTCCTTTAGTAGTGGTGATTTCATGGGCGTTCGTCCAAAGGAAAGTCCGATTCGAAAGACTGAAACCCGATTGGTTTGCAAAACTAGCCATAGCCCAGATTATGGTGTTGGTGCTGTTTTTTGTTGTTATGGACGTTCAAAAAATAGAGGAACGTTGGTTGTTGCCGTTGGTATTGCCGTTTATGGTGTTGCTTGTTCGTTCTGTTGGGTTCAAATCGATCAGAAAATGGTCAACTTACGGATTTGTCCTTTTTCTTACCGTTATCGGTTTGCAAATACTGCGGACTCCGGCTGAAAAGGTGTTGGGTATTCGGTCTTCGGTACATTTTGGTTTTGAGCCGTTATACGATGTGTTGCAGAAAGATTATGGGGAGAAGAAGTGGATGCTCCCAAATGTTACCTACGCGGGAAATATAAGATTGCTCGACCCCCAAAGGGAGGTATTCGCCAAGGATGATTTTTCCTTGCCCAAATCAAAACTGGTGAATTTTGATGGTGTTGAGGTCGTTTTGGAAAAGGAATTGGTAAAAGACAAAAGAGTGCTGGATAGTATTCCTGATTTTGGAAAAGAACGGAATACCATATTTATAGTAGCGTTTGAAGGGGATAAGGATTCTCCCTCAATAAAATAGATTTAAAATCGTATTGGATGCATAATATTGATATTGAAGTGGTTGAAATGACATTGGATGTCATGAAATACGCCATTAATCGAATCACAAAAACCACACCCGAATTAGGCAAGCCCAAAAAAGAGGAAGAACTTCGCGAATTGGTCGGTGAGACCATAACACCCAAGGGTATTGGGGGTGAATATGCCTTTAGTCTATTCAGGGATGTATTGGTCAAGGCCACCGTACCTATAGATCACCCCAGACATTTGGCCTTTGTTCCGGCAGCCCCCACAAGGGCGGCGATCATGTTCGATTTGGTGACCTCGGCTTCGAGTATCCATGGTGCCTATTGGATGGAAGGTGCAGGGGGTATTTTTTGTGAGAACGAGGCCATGAAATGGCTGGTATCCCTTACAGGATTGCCAAAAGGTGCTTTTGGGGTCTTTACCAGTGGGGGTACGGCAGCAAACCTGTCAGCCATGGTTACGGCAAGGGAGAATTGGCGAAAGGATCCAGGGAACCGTAACGTGAAGGCTTTGGTCATCACCTCAGAGGGGGCCCATTCATCAATAAAGGCCATGGCAAAGGTCATTGATGCCGATGTACTTTTGGTGGAGACCGAGGATTTTATGACTGCTGAAATGTTGAAGGGGAAAATCGCCGGATTGGATGCAAGTCAACGTAAACGACTGTTTGCCGTAGTGGCGACCGGAGGGACTACCAATGCAGGTATTATTGATGATTTGGAGGGTGTTGCCCAAGTGTGTGCCCAGGAAAATCTTTGGTTTCATGTAGATGCCGCCTATGGCGGAGGAGCCTTGGTTGCCGATTCTGTAAGTCATTTGTTCCGTGGTATCGAAAAAGCGGATAGTATAACCATTGATCCCCATAAATGGCTCTTTTCGCCATATGATTGCGGTGCGGTCATTTATAAAAATCCGGAATTGGCTAAAGAGGCCCATGCCCAAGAAGGTTCTTATTTAGAGATTTTCAAGGATGAAGGTGCCCGAGGGTTCAACCCCGCCGATTATCAGATTCAATTGACCCGAAGGGTGCGGGGATTGCCTTTGTGGTTTTCCTTGGCCATGCATGGCACTGATAAATACAAATGGGCTGTTGAAGAGGGGATTAAACTGGCAAACTTGGCCGGTGAGCTCATCGAAGACCATAATGATTTGGAACTGGTTCGTGAACCTAGTCTGTCCTGTGTGCTTTTTAGACGAAAAGGATGGTCACCCGATGATTATAGAAAATGGACGTACAAGAACCATGAAGATGGTTTTGCCTTGGTGACCCCTACTAAATGGACGACCAAAGGTGTGCCGGAAACCGTAGCTCGGTTTTGCTTTATCAATCCGGATACGACCATCGAGGATATCGTTGCGATTTTGCAATCCATGGAGTGAAGAATACCCTAGGGTACGAGATATTCGTTATACCAACCTTGGTCATTTTTGGAAAACTTGATTTTTGTGTGCCCCTTAGTATTGAGTTTAAGGCATTCTATCCGAAAAGGTTCAATGTCCACAATGGAAAAATAATCGCCTTCCTTCAAATATTCCAAAGAACTAGGGTGGCTAATCGTAGTCCCTGGCGCTTCCGTGGTAATATAGTCTTTGCGGGCCTCGGCACCTATGGTTTCCCAGGTTTCCCGAATTTGGAATTGATCCGAATTTATGCTGGCCATGGCTTCTATACGCAATTGAAGGAGTTTCTGGGGATGATAGAATAACAGGCTGACCCTTGGATTTTCTTTGATGTGCAAGACTTTTTTGGAACGTTTATCCGTGAAAAAGGTTAATTTCAGGTCGTTGGAAACATTTCTCAGGGCCACAAGCCTTAATCGAGCGAACTTGTCCACGCCCAAGGTGGCAATGGTGAAATAATGAAAGGGATGCTTTTTGTCCTTGGCGCCAATTTGTAAATCCGATTTTATTTCGTCAAACGTGCTCTTCATGGTATTGTGATTACAGTTATAAAGATAAAAAAAGCCGCTGTAAATCAATCACCAAAAACAGAATACTTAGGTTTTATAATCGCTTTTATACAGGTATGGTTTCTATGTGTTTTCGGGCCAAAAAATATTTTTTTCACAAAAAGGTAGGGTATTTACGAAGTGGGGTGTTATAGATACAAATTGCTATGAATTGGAAAATTTAGTTAAATAATCAATTCGTTCATGTGCTAGGTTGGTTTTTTGATTTAGAAAGCCTCGATGTAGGGTCGAGGCTTTTTTTGTTTTTATAGCGATGGTTGCAGTGGAATTCAATATCACAACCACTTCAGAAAGAATTCCATGATATCTTCCTTAAAATCATAATGTAATTTGATGTAATGTTTTAAGTCATCATATAACGGGCGTTTTTCGTACTGTACCTGTCCGTCAATGTTTTTGTAATGATCGGCGCTATGTAGATTGCCCAATTTGGCACGACAACGGTGTAAAAGCTTGCCGATGGCATCACGTTCGATCAAGATTCTATTCTGAAAGTTCTCCAGATCTAATGAGGACTGTCCATTGTCTTCCCTACCGGCAATTTCCTCCAATTTCTTTTGAAACATATCCAATTCGGACAAATGGAACTTCAATTCCCTTTTCCAGATTTCCAAATTAAAGGTAAGGTCGCTTGAATATACGGCTTCTGTCTGCATACTATTTGGTTTTACATTTATATTTAGTTTATCCTCGTTTTTGCCTTAAGGGCCTTTTTGAGGTGTTCAGCAGCTTCAATTCAAAACCATTATACTCATGTAAGGCCGTATTGCCAAAGGGCTCATATGTATTATAAATATAAGGAATTTTGCTCAGAATCCCTTTCGATTAACCATTAAAAACCAAGCGTTTTTCATAGGACTTCTAAATAAATTGTTGTCACTTTTTCGTGCTGCGGACGATGAAGTGGACTTATTTAATGGACTAATTAGTCGTATCTGTTTATAAGTTTTGTAATTCTTGAATAAATATCCTGTTAAGACCCTTTCACAAAATTTGCATTTTACTATTTTTGCCCATGCAAAATAACGTCCTAATACTCGATTTTGGTTCCCAGTATACACAACTCATCGCTAGAAGGGTTAGGGAACTGAATATTTTCTGTGAAATAAAACCATACAATAAAGTGCCTGAGGATATGTCTTCCTATAAGGCTGTAATTCTTTCGGGTTCGCCTTTTTCTGTGCGTTCCGAGGATGCTCCGCATCCGGATCTCTCAAAGATCAAAGGGAAGATACCGTTGCTTGGGGTTTGTTACGGGGCCCAATATTTGGCCCATTTCAATGGGGGTAAGGTCGAACCTTCCAATACACGGGAGTATGGTCGTGCCCGATTGACAAATATTAAAAGCGATGAACCTTTCTTTTACGGTATCATAGGCGGTTCCCAGGTTTGGATGAGCCATAGTGATACCATTCAGGAATTGCCAGAGAATGCCGTGGTGTTGGCCAATACCGTGGACGTTAAAAATGCTGCATATAGAATTGAGGGGGAGGACACCTATGCGATTCAATTTCACCCAGAAGTATATCACACAAGCCAAGGCAAGATAATATTGCAAAACTTTCTAGTGCATATTGCCGGGTTGGAGCAAACTTGGACCCCGGATGCATTTGTTGAGACAACCGTTTCGGAATTACGGAAAAAAGTGGGTAGTGACAAGGTGATCCTAGGATTATCGGGGGGAGTGGATTCAACCGTGGCTGCCGTGTTGTTGCATAAGGCGATAGGGAAAAATTTGCACTGTATTTTTGTGAACAATGGTTTGTTGCGTAAAAATGAATTCCAGGAGGTTCTAGATCAATACGAGGATATGGGACTTAATGTAAAGGGCGTTGATGCTTCGGCACGCTTTTTGGATGCATTGGCTGGGGAAAGTGACCCCGAGGGAAAACGGAAGATCATAGGTAAGGTTTTTATCGATGTTTTTGATGATGAGGCCCATTTGGTCAAAGATGCAAAATGGTTGGCACAAGGTACGATATATCCTGATGTCATTGAATCCGTATCGGTGACAGGGGGTCCTTCAGCAACGATAAAGAGTCACCATAATGTTGGCGGATTACCCGATTTCATGAAATTGAAAGTCGTTGAGCCCTTAAAAATGTTATTTAAGGATGAGGTTCGAAGAGTGGGGGCGAGTATGAAGATCTCCGGTGATCGATTGGGCCGTCACCCGTTTCCAGGTCCTGGTTTGGCCATTCGTATATTAGGGGATATTACCCGTGAAAAAGTGGCCATATTACAAGAAGTTGATGCGATTTTTATCGATGGATTAAGGGAATGGGGACTTTATGATAAGGTTTGGCAGGCCGGAGCCATGCTTTTACCCGTAAATAGTGTAGGGGTAATGGGCGATGAAAGAACATATGAAAAATGTGTAGCTTTACGAGCTGTTGAAAGTACCGATGGTATGACTGCCGATTGGGTAGATTTGCCTTACGAGTTTTTACAGAAAACATCTAATGAGATAATTAATAAAGTACCGGGTGTAAATAGAGTGGTGTATGATATTAGTTCTAAACCGCCCGCTACTATAGAATGGGAATAGTTATGAGTCAATTTTTCAAGAATAGTATTGTATTGCTTCTCCTTATTTTTATAGGTGGCAATGCAATGGCCCAAAAGTTCACTACCCATGCGGTAAAAAAGGGGGAGACATTGGAAAGTATCTCCAAACAGTATAAGGTTGCCCCGGCCACAATTTTATCCTACAATAAGGAAATCCAACAGGGTACGGCTATAAAACCGAATACCATTTTGGTGATTCCCGTAGGGGCTAAGACTGCCCAGGATGCTAAGGCGACCGGTGAAAAAGAATCGGTAAGCCTATTCAAAAAGGAAGAACCGGTGCAAGAAGAACCTATAGGTTTTACGACCCATAAGGTTAGAAAGCGGGAAACGCTATACGGTATATCGCAACGGTATCATATTACCGAAGATGATATAAAAAGATACAATTCTGAACTATACTCTTCCCAACTTAAAAAGGGAATGAAGATAAAAATCCCGAAATACAGGAGGGTAAAGCCAGAGGATAACGCAATCAATGAGGATGATTATGAAGTGTACACCGTTGCACCCAAAGAGACCCGTTGGAGTATAGCCCATAAATATGGTATTACCATCGATAGTATGTTGGTGTTGAACCCAGGACTATCGAAGATGACCGATCATTTGTCTGAAGGTCAGGAGCTTAAGATGCCTAAACTTTTGGGAAGTACCATCAAGGGGCAAGAGACCCAATTGTACCTTTCCTATACGGTACCCCCGAAAATGAATTTTTACCGTTTGGAGAAACAGTTCAATGTGAAATCGGATGAGATTGTTCGGTTGAATCCAGAGATAGCGGAACGCGGTGGGTTAAAGGAAGGAATGGTTATTCGAATTCCTGAGCAAAAGTCAGATCCAGGGGAAGTCAATACGGATAATTTTATTTTTTATGAGGTTAAGCCGAAGCAAACCGAATTTTCATTGACCCGGAAATTGGGTGTTACCTATAAAGAGCTTTTAAAGTTGAATCCTGATTTAAAGGATGGGTTAAAAGCGGGAATGGTGTTGAAATTGCCTAAGGACCAAGCGGGTGATTTTGAAGTACGGAATTCCTTGGTTCTTGATAAAATCGACCTTTTGGATAGTATCAATCCAATGAATCGTCCAAAATTGGTCTTTATGTTGCCTTTTCGTCTAGATCGATTAAATCTAAAGAACAAGGAAGAGGTCCGGGAAATTATTGAGAATAGAAATAGTTTAAAATATAGTTTAGGACTTTATTCAGGGGCTTTGATGGCTATTGATTCGGTGGCCAAACTTGGTATTTCCGTTGATGTTGAGACTTATGACAATCAATTGGACCTTTCCAAAACGAAGGAAATACTTTCAAGGGAAAATTTAGCCGATGCCAGCGCGGTTATAGGGCCGTTGGACCTTTCTTCCTTAAAGGAGGTCGCCGTAAGGGCAGCACAATACAAAGTACCCGTAATAGCGCCCATACCCGCTGAAAGTGATTTAAGTTTAGGCAACGTGTTTTTTTCCTATACGTCGGATCGAGTATTGCGCGACAAGATATTATCATACGTTGAGGGAAAATTGACCGATGAAAATATCATCGTCATTGCCGATGAAAAGAACCAATCGGCAAAAGCCATGATTTTGAAACGATTTCCCACGGCAAAAGTTCTCGAGGTCAAAGAAGAGAAAAAGAATATAGGGATCAATAGGGATAAATTAGGTTCGCTAATGTCAGAGGAAGTTGAAAATTGGGTTTTTGTTGAAACCGATAATTTTAAGCTGATCGCAAGTGTGGTTTCCATCTTGAATTCTTTTGAGGACACATTGTTAAATCCGGAGGTCAGTAAGAAAAAGATGGAAGTCCGTATGTTCACTACCAATAAAAACAAGGCCTTTGATAATGATATTATATCAAGTACCCATTTGTCAAACCTGCATTTTACCTATCCATCGGTTTATCGTGAAGTGGCGAATAGTGCATTTGTAGAGGCGTATAGCAAGCGTTTTGGGGATGTGCCGGACCGGTATGCTGTCCGGGGTTTTGATTTGACCTATGACTTGCTTTTGAAATTGGCGTACAAAAATAATTTAATGGATGTTTCCAAAATTATCGGGGAAACAGAATATACCGGGAATAAGTTCTCCTATGAAAGGAATCCGACTTCCGGGTATTATAACCAGGCCTCCTATATTATGACGATAGATAATCTGAGGGTGGTCCAAATAACAGATTAGATATGACCTCAAAGGTAACCTATACGGGAAATTTGCGAACCACTTGCGTTCATTTGCGTTCGGGGGATTCTTTTATCACGGATGCCCCAGTGGACAATAATGGGTTGGGACAGGCATTTTCCCCTACCGATACAGTGGCGACAGGCTTGGCGAGTTGTATGCTTACCATGATGGGCATCAAAGCGAGGGATATGGATATGGATTTGGTCGATGCCACAGCGGAGGTAACCAAGCATATGGCAGCAGATCCAAGAAGGATTAGTAAGGTCGAGGTGGTTTTAAGTTTGCCTTCCGCGTTTTCCGATAAACACCGTAAAATATTGGAAAATACAGCCAGAACCTGTCCGGTCTTGTACAGTCTGCACCCTGAAATCGAAAAAGTCATTTCCTTCAATTGGGTGCTGTAAAATATTTTTTGGTTTTTTTGACGACCATTGGTCTTGGTCGTGCCCAAGAGTATGAAACCATAGCATGGAGTCCTGTACATAAACTTACTTGGAAGGATTTTAAAGGGGAGGTGCCCGAAAATGATCGTGCAGCAGCAGTCACTGCCAGCGGAATAACCTATCAATTTTCGACCCAGGGAACGAAAGACGCCATGGAAATCGATTTTAAGGTGACCACTTTTTTTTATCCCAACAAATCATGGTACCAACCACATTTATGTGATTCTTTTATTTTGGGGCATGAACAACTTCATTTTGATATCTCTGAATTATATGCCCAGAAGATGAGGGAACGATTGGAAGCAGCCAATTTCACCCAAAATGTAAGGGCTGAGGTAAAATTGATATATCGTGAAATTCTTGAGGAGTTGGAAGCCTATCAGGATCTTTATGATACCCAGACGAATTTTTCCAGGGATAGTATACAGCAATCCGTTTGGGCTGTCAAAATAAAGGAGGCATTAAGAAACTGAGACCATGGTCTTGGGTTGCTCTTATAGCTGGTTTTCATATGTTTTTTTGGAGGTGCTTAAATTTAATTCATTTAGTTTTATACCATGGAGGTGAAACCGGATTATAAAAAACTTATCGAGCTTGCCCATTATAGGATGCCTATTGGGAAGTTTAAGAATCGCTATTTGTTGGATTTGCCAGAGCCTTATTTGGTGTGGTTTCATCAAAAAGGGTTTCCTGACGGGAAGCTTGGGGATTTGATGAGATCCATGTTAGAGATCAAAATCAACGGATTGGAACCTCTAGTTCGTAAAATTCAGAAAGAATTTCCCAAGTAATCCCTGCGATTTCTTATTGCAATTTGTATTTTTGCCTGCGTTACGAACACAATCGAACGCTTCATGTCACAAACCAAATATATTTTTGTAACCGGTGGGGTTACTTCCTCCCTTGGAAAAGGGATCATTGCCGCATCCTTGGCTAAATTACTTCAGGCAAGGGGTTACAAAACAACCATCCAGAAATTAGATCCTTATATCAATGTTGATCCGGGAACGTTGAACCCCTATGAACATGGGGAGTGTTACGTAACGGATGATGGGGCCGAGACCGATTTGGATCTTGGGCATTACGAACGTTTTCTGAATGTCAAGACCTCTCAGGCCAATAACGTAACTACCGGTAGGATTTATCAAAGTGTCATAGAGAAGGAGCGACGTGGGGAGTTCTTGGGAAAAACGGTCCAAGTGGTACCCCATATTACCAATGAAATCAAGGAAAGGGTTCAGATATTGGGTAAAAGTGGGGAATATGATATTGTAATCACCGAAATCGGGGGTACCGTAGGTGATATTGAATCTTTGCCTTATATCGAAGCTGTTCGTCAATTGTTATGGGAATTGGGAGACAATAATGCAATTGTAATCCATCTTACCTTAGTGCCCTATCTTTCTGCGGCTGGGGAACTTAAAACGAAGCCGACCCAACATTCAGTAAAGACCTTGATGGAGAGTGGGATTAAAGCGGATATTCTGGTCTGCAGGACAGAGCACGAGATATCTGATGAAATAAAGAACAAATTGGCGCTGTTTTGCAATGTAAGGCGTGAGGCGGTAATTCAATCCATTGATGCATCAACCATTTATGATGTGCCAATCCTGATGCAACAGGAAGGCTTGGATACCGTGACATTGAAAAAATTGGCGCTGTCCGATACCACCCCACCGGATTTAAAACAATGGGATCAGTTTTTACGTCGCCATAAGAATCCTAAACATGAGGTGACCATAGGTTTGGTCGGTAAATATGTAGAGCTTCAGGATTCGTATAAATCCATATTGGAATCGTTTATACATGCGGGGGCAAGTAACGAGGTGCGCGTTAATGTGCGTTTTATCCATTCGGAACATATTTCGAAGAAAACCAATGGGAAAATATTACAGGGACTTGATGGTATTTTGGTTGCCCCGGGATTTGGGGAACGGGGTATCGAAGGTAAGATAGAAGCTGTTCGTTATGCCCGTGAAAATAATATTCCATTTTTGGGAATCTGTTTGGGTATGCAAATGGCAGTGATAGAATTTGCCCGAAATGTATTGGGATTGGAGAATGCCAATTCTACCGAAATGGATGGGAGTACACCACACCCGGTTATTAGTCTTATGGAAGAACAGAAGACCATTACCAATAAAGGTGGTACAATGCGATTGGGGGCTTGGGATTGTCATTTGATGGATGGGACCTTGGTACAAAAGGTTTATCAAGGGGCTACCGATATTTCCGAACGCCATCGCCACCGATATGAGTTTAACAACAAGTATAAGGAACAATTGGAAAATGCAGGGTTGATAACTTCAGGGGTCAACAAGGAGACAGGTTTGGTAGAGATTGTTGAATTGGCCGACCATCCTTGGTTTATTGGAGTACAATACCACCCAGAATATAAAAGTACGGTGGCAAATCCACATCCTTTATTTGTAGGATTGGTCAAAGCGGCATTAAACCACAAAAAAGAACAAAGTAATGCCAGTATGGCATAAACTGCACATTTGGGCATATATTTGCTGACTGACTAATTCTGTATGGCGCAAGCTTTTAGGGTTATAGTGGCATATGGGATACTATTTACATATTATAATATTGATAAATAATTAAATGGAAGAAAAGAAGTTAGATATTAATTCTATTATAGGCTTTGTGCTCATTTTTGGGATACTTATTTTTATGTTTTACCAAAACAGGCCGACTCCCGAAGAACTAGCTGCCCAAAAAGCAAAGCAGGAACAGGTGGCAGCCCAAGAAAAGGAAGACGAAACACCATTAATGACGGAGGAAGAGGCTCCCCTAGCCATAAATCTTCAGGATTCCACGGCCATTGCCAATTATAAAGGCGCCATTGGTGCCTTTGGTTATACCACTCCTACTGAAGGTATTACTACTTTGGAGAATGAATTGGTTACCCTTAAGATAGACAATAAAGGGGGTGGGATTGTAGAGGCCAAAATGCGGAATTTTGTAACCTTTGATTCCGTTCCGGTATATTTGGTTAAGGATGGTAATGCTTCTTTCGGATTGAATTTTACAACATCTGATAATCGCGTACTCAACACGAGGGATCTTTACTTTGAACCATCGATGGATAATAATGGGGAAAACCAAGTGCTATCCATGAAGGCCAAGGTTGGGCCCGACAAATATTTGGAGTATCGCTATGAAATGAAACCGAATGATTATTTGGTCGATTTTACGATTCGTTCCCAGGGATTGAATGGGGTTATCAATAGCAGTAAGCCTGTTCAGTTGGAATGGAAATTAAAAGGGATACGCCATTCGAAAAGTATCCAATATGAAAACCGATATACACGACTGACATATAGCCATGAAGACGGAAAAATCAGTAAACTCTCCGAAGGGAAGGATGATGAAGAGACTGAAACGGATGTAAAATGGTTATCGTACCGTCAGCATTTCTTCAGTTCTATCCTTGCCACTGAAGAGCACTTTAAAAAAGCCGAATTGTCTTCCCAGAACTTGGTCGAGGAAGAAAGTAGAACATTCGGTTTTACCAAGGTCTTTGGTGCTAAGATGCCAATGGAGGTGAATGGGGGAGAACTTTCCCAAAATATGCATTGGTACTACGGTCCTACCGATGTTGATGTCTTAAAACATTATGAGGAATTGGGTCTTGAGGATTCCATTCCTTTTGGTTGGGGTATATTCGGATGGATCAATAGGTATGTGTTTACGCCTTTCTATTCGTTCCTAAGCACCTACTTTCCTTATGGTATTGCCATTGTGATAATGACC
Source organism: Maribacter polysiphoniae (assembly GCF_003148665.1). GTDB lineage: Bacteria > Bacteroidota > Bacteroidia > Flavobacteriales > Flavobacteriaceae > Maribacter_A > Maribacter_A polysiphoniae. The sequence continues at coordinate 64,710 of NZ_QGGQ01000003.1, forward strand.
ATTTTGGTTCGTTTGGCCATGTCACCGGTAACGTACAAGTCGTATTTGTCCCAGGCTAAAATGAAGGTGTTGAAACCTGAGATTACCGAACTGGGTGAAAAGTACAAGGATAATGCCATGAAAAAGCAGCAAGAGACTATGAAGCTTTATAACAAGGCAGGGGTAAGTCCTATGAGTGGTTGTGTGCCTGCATTCTTGCAAATGCCGATATTCTATGCGTTGTTCATGTTCTTCCCAACGTCATTTGCATTGCGTCAAAAATCGTTCCTATGGGCAGATGACCTTTCTTCATTTGATACTATTTATCAATTCCCGGAAGGTTTTTCAATCCCATTTTATGGAGACCATATAAGTTTGTTCCCTATTTTAGCCTCTATTGCCATCTTCTTTTATATGATGATGACCACAGGGCAGAATATGCCGCAACAACCAGGAATGCCCAACATGAAATTTATCATGTACTTAATGCCGTTTATGATGTTGTTCTTCTTTAACAACTATGCGAGTGGTTTGAGTTTGTACTATTTTGTATCGAATTTGATCACCATCGGTATTATGCTCGTCATTAAGAAATTTATTCTGGACGACAATAAGATACATGCCCAGATCCAAGAGAATAAGCAGAAGCCCAAAAAGGAGAATAAATTTCAGCGTAAGATGCGTGAAATGATGGAGCAGGCGGAAGAGCAGAAAAAAACAGGTAAAAAATAACTGTTGATTCAAAATATTCGCGGCACCGCAACTTCCCTTTCAATATAGGGATGGAGAATAGACCAAAAACAAAAAGCCCTGACATTACGTCGGGGCTTTTAGCATTCAATTGATTTAGTTTGGTAAGATTTGGGATTACAAATATGGAGCATATTGTTAGTTTACAGAATAAAAAGTTGTAAAGCGTCAAGTTTTGTATGTTAAAGGATCTTGTGGTGTTGTTTGTTGATTTGCTTGGTTCCTTTGAAGCGCTGTACACCATAAAAAAACTTCCAAGTCCAAACTTGAAGTATGTTCAAATTTAAAACGAGGAAGTTCTGAAATAACCAATAATCAATCACAAACAAAAAATACCTGACTAATGGACTTAAAGCGATTAAAGCTAATGTTAAAGTTGGATTTTAGTCCTGACGGTCATTGTATTATCCTTTTCTTTCAATTAGATATAACCGTTATCAAAACATTCAATTTTTTGGAGACCATGAATCTTGAACTTGAATGTTTGTTTTTAAAAGCCTATAAAGAAGGAAAAGCCGTTCATCACGGCTTTTCCTAATTACACAATAGCTTGTTTAGTTCATTGTATCTGGCAACATGACTTTGTTCAAGACATGGATTACACCGTTATTGGCTTGTACATCGACAGCGATGATTCCGATATCGGAATTTCCAGCACCATCGGTTACATCTGCTATATGGTCTCCCGTACCTGGAAGCGTTATGGTCATACTATCCCCTTCCAATGTTGTGGCCATAGTATCTCCATCTGCAGTGAGGTCTGTAGATCGTACATTGGCGCCGGCTACCACATGATGTAATAATACTTGCGTCAATACGTCTTCCCCAGGAATTTCAGCCAAGGCTTCAAATGCTGCGTTTGTAGGTGCGAACACTGTGAAGTCCGGATTTATTCCGTCAGTGTTTCCTCCTTCAGATCTTGAAAGGATTCCAGCGAAATCAGTTGCTGGAGTCAATTCAGTCAACGCAGTGACCAACGTTGAAAAATTTGGATCTGCAACAGCAAAAGTAACGACAGTGGGTAGGTCTATTACCGCATCAACAGCATGTATAACTCCGTTGGTTGCAACAATATCGGCTGCAGCAACAGTACTTGCCCCATTGATGGTAACCCCATCATCTGTATTGATATACATGCTTAGGTTGTCTCCATCGGCATTTGTTGCTGCAGTAGTAACATAGGAATTCGTTAATCCGCTAGAGAAAGCGGCTGCACCTGCAATAACATGATTGGCCAATATAGCGTTCAAATCATTGGAATTAGGATTCATAAAAGCGGTGAAAGCGGCATTTACAGGAGCAAAAACCGTAAAATCAGTTTCAGAATCGGAAAGCAAGGTTGTGAAGGTTGTATTGCCATCCATAGTCAATGCGCCAACAAGTTCGCTCAAATTGGGGTTGGCCACAGCGTGATCCACGATATTGGGTAAACCAATAACTGCATCCACAATATGTACAACGCCGTTAATCGCTTTGTTGTCTGGTGCCGTAACATTGGAAACGCCATTCAAGGTAACGCTATTTGATAGATCTACTAGCATACTCAAATTATTACCACCTACACCTGCGGTGGATAAGGTAGAAATATACCCAGCGGTTAAGTCCGTTGAGAAATTTGCGCCACTGACCACATGGTTCAATAATACTTGGGTCAATACATCAACAGGTACATCACTTAAACTAGCAAAACCATTGTCCGACAGGAAGGTTGCAAAGGCATCATCCGTTGGGGCGAAAACCGTAAAAGGTCCTTCACCGGCCAGTACAGCGGGTAAATCCCCGTCCGCTGCCTGTAAGGCGGCTACCAGATTACTTAAGGTAGGCGTCGCAATTGCCAAATCGGTGATCGATGATAGTAATATGTCACTCAAGGCATCAATAGCAGCCTGGGGTAAGAGAATCTTATCTATAAGATGGATGATTCCATTGGTGGTTTCCACGTCAGCCAAAGTGACTTGGGCCGCTTCACCGGCAGCATCGGTAAAATAAACCCCTCCACTTATACTAACGGTAAGGTCTTCCCCCTGTACCGTGGTTATAACCTGCCCTTCGGTCAAGGCACTGGAAGTGACTGCTGCACCACCCACTACGTGATATGTGAGAACAGTTGCCAAGAGGTTTTGTAATTGTTCCGTATTGAAGTCATCGAGGGAGTCAAAACCATCCAAACGTGCTAGTAAATCAGTGAAAGCATCATTTGTGGGAGCCAAAACAGTGAAATTTGTTGTTTCATCACTAAGGGTGGAAATCAGGTTGTTGGAAGCACTTTCATCAGCTTTTGCCAATGCAGCTACAAGACTACTGACACTTTCTGTGTCTTGGGCAGTTTCAACAATGTTCAATTCAACCATCATTGGGTCAGCTTCCATTTGGTCAGGACCATTGTCATCATCATCAGAACAGGATAGTACGAATGTTGCCATCAGCAACAAGAAGAATCGATTAAGGATTTTTGTTTTCATCTCTAGAAGTTTTAAAGGTTACGATTAATATTGTTTAATATATTTATTTAAAAGTTGAACAATAATACAAAAGATTCTGTTTTGTTTAATGAATATTGTAAAAAGTTTAACAAAATATTTTTTATATCGAAGAAGGATGAACCTTGATTTTGGGAGTGCAAGCCCTAAATTCGTATTTTTGTAGTCTTTTTTAATAACTATGGAAAAAGTAGTAATAGGACTTTCTGGTGGAGTGGATTCAAGTGTGGCGGCTTATCTTTTAAAGGAGCAAGGGTATGACGTTATTGGCCTATTTATGAAGAATTGGCACGATGATTCCGTTACCATTTCTGAAGAATGTCCATGGTTGGAGGATAGTAATGATGCCTTGATCGTTGCTGAAAAATTGGGTATTCCTTTTCAAACGGTTGATTTGAGTGAGGAATACAAGGAACGTATTGTGGATTATATGTTCGACGAATACGAGAAAGGGAGGACTCCAAATCCCGATGTTCTTTGTAACCGTGAAATCAAATTCGACGTTTTTATGAAGATCGCGATGCAATTGGGGGCCGATTATGTCGCTACCGGGCATTATTGTCGAAAGGGGTCGTTCACAAATGAAAACGGGGAAGATACCTTTCAACTCTTATCGGGATTGGATGGTAATAAGGACCAGTCCTATTTTTTATGCCAACTTTCCCAAGAACAATTATCAAAAACATTGTTCCCGATAGGGGAACTGACCAAACCTGAAGTACGTAAAATCGCTGCGGATAATGGATTGATCACAGCGGATAAGAAAGATTCCCAAGGACTTTGCTTTATCGGTAAGGTTCGATTGCCTGATTTTCTTCAGCAGAAACTGAAACCTAAAAAGGGGGTTATCGTTGAGGTAGCCGAAAATTTTGGCCAATATCAGGGGCAGATACCTGAATTTGGCAGTAAGGAGGAGGAGCTTGCCTATTTTTCTAAAAAACCAAGCTATGCCGTTGAAGATGGAAAAGTGGTAGGGGAACATCAGGGCGCTCATTATTTTACCAAAGGACAGCGAAAAGGATTGGATGTAGGCGGAACCAAAGAACCATTATATGTCATTGAGACCGATGTCAATGAAAATGTCATTTATACCGGTCAAGGAAAATCCCATCCGGGATTGTATCGTAGGACCCTATTTGTGTCCAATGATGAGTTGCATTGGATACGCACTGATTTAGCCTTGAACATCGGGGAGACCATGGAGGTTATGGCCAGAATACGTTATCGACAACCTTTGCAAAAGGCAACCTTGTATAAGGTCGGGAATGGACTTTATGTTGATTTTGAGGATAAGCAATCCGCCATTACCGAAGGACAGTTTGTGGCCTGGTATGTTGGGGATGAATTGTTGGGCTCAGGGGTTATTTCTTAATTTATCTTGTGACTCGGTCGAAGTCAGGAGTCTTGAACATACAGTATTATTATGGAAAATAGGATTACACAGCTTTTCGGAATTAAATATCCCATTATTCAGGCCGGAATGGTTTGGGCCAGTGGTTGGCGTTTGGCTTCTGCCGTTTCCAATGCGGGCGGTTTAGGGCTTATTGGGGCAGGAAGCATGTATCCTGAAGTTTTACGGGAACATATTCAAAAATGCCAGAAAGCAACGGATCAACCTTTTGGGGTGAATATTCCCATGTTGTATCCTGATGTTGATAAGCTTATGGCACTCATCATAGAGATGGGGGTCAAGATCGTTTTTACGGCCGCAGGAAATCCGAAGACATGGACGGGGCATTTAAAGGAAAATGGCATCACCGTGGTACATGTGGTCAGTAGTGTCAAATTTGCTCTTAAGGCGCAAGAGGCTGGGGTAGATGCTATTGTTGCCGAAGGTTTTGAAGCTGGCGGACATAATGGGAGGGATGAGACCACCACGCTTGTGCTAATTCCTGCCGTACGGGAAAAAATAAACATTCCACTTATTGCCGCTGGCGGTATTGCTACGGGTAAGGCCATGTTGGCGGCTATGGTATTGGGGGCCGATGGGGTACAGATCGGAAGCCGTTTCGTCGCTAGTGAAGAGGCGTCATCCCATGAATTGTTCAAGCAACGCGTGGTTGAGGCCGGGGAAGGTGATACCCAGCTCACCCTTAAGGAATTGACACCGGTACGACTGATCAAGAATAAATTCTACCATGATGTACAGAAGGCATACGAAAATGGGGCAACCAAAGAGCAATTGAAAGCACTGTTAGGTAGGGCAAGGGCCAAGAAAGGGATGTTTGAAGGGGATATGGAGGAAGGTGAATTGGAAATTGGTCAGGTATCGGCCTTGATCCAAGGAATAAAACCCGCTGATGAAATCGTCGCTGAATTGGTCAGGGAATTCGAGGCGGGCAAAAAGATGGTTTCCATGCTGTAGCAGTATTTCCTTTAGGTCGAATGGCATACTTCTAAAATTGTTTAATATCCAATAAATACCAGTGATATTTTGGTAATGAAATTCTCAGTTTTGGTTTTCATGGGTTTTGTTTTATTTAAATTGTGTGGGGTTCTTGATGGATTCTGTTTCCTTCATGGACCACAATTTCAATGATCGCTTTGATATCTTTTTGTGAAGTTCTAAAATTTACAATACAGGCCCTTAAACAATAGAGTTCGTTAATGATGGCATTGGATAGAAAGACTTCACCCCCTTTTTGGAGCGTATCCAATAATTTTTCATTCAAGGTGTTGAGATAGGTTATTCGTTCCTTTTGGTTATTTGGAAGTCCCTTTTTAGGGACAAATCTGAAGGTTGCAATACTTAAATTCTGGGTTATGGCTTCCAAATCAGGATGATTCTTGGCGTGTTCAAATAACGATTCCGATAATGCGATATCTTCACTTATCATTTTTTGATAGCCCTGTCTGCCCACTTGTTGTAGTGCCATCCAAACCTTCAAAGCCCTAAATCCCCTTGAGTTTTGGAGTCCATACTCATAAAAATTCATCGATTTACCTTCCTCATCCTTACTGAAATTGTAGTACTCCGGATGCGAACTATAGGTGTCTGTCAGGTGCTTGGGGTTTTTAACCAATGTACAACCGGCTTCTAACGGTGCATACAACCATTTGTGGGGGTCAAGTGCAATGGAATCTGCTTCCTCAATCCCCTCGAAAAGACTTTTTAATCCAGGGATAATGGCTGCAGGTGCGCCATAAGCGCCATCAATATGAAACCAAAGATCATGGGCTTTGCAAAGGGAAGCAATTTCCGTTAGATTATCCACGACGCCGGTACTTACATCCCCTGCTGTTCCTATTACCATAAAGGGTTGGTTGCCATCTTTTAGATCTTGCCTTATGGTCTGGGACAGTATTTCATTGTTCATTTTATTGTTTGTATCGGTAGGAATCCATCGTATTGATTTGGACCCATGACCAAAGAGTATGGCTGCTTTTTCGACCCATGTATGCGTTGTTTTGGAACAATAGGCTATCAATTTTGCATTGGAGTTCAACAATCCATTCTCTTTTAAATTACTGGGGCCTTTGGCAGTTCTTGCGGCCAAAAACGCGGTGAAATTGGCCATATTTCCACCACTAACCAAAATTCCGCCGTAGCTTGGTGATACCCCGATAAATTCTGCCAGCCATTTTATGGTTTGCTTTTCGATTTCGGTGGCCATGGGGCTCAGTATCTGTGCACCGACATTTTGATTGACAGCCGATGCCAACATATCGGCCAGGACACCGATCGGGGCAGGGGATGAGGTAATATATCCCATGAATTTAGGATGGCCATTGAATAAGGAATGATTGAGCAACAAATCGGAGGCTCTTGTTACTATCTCCTCGGTAGGGGTAGCATGCTCCGGTAAAGTTGACGTGCCCAAAATATCCTGTAATTGAATAGGGGATTCACCTTTTGTTACCGGGTAATTCTCAATATCGTCATAAAATTGGGCAATGGTATCAATCAGTCGATATCCAATCTGTTTAAATTCCTCTTTGTCGATGGCAATTGGTGTTTCCCCCTTTTTTCTCATAAAACTGGCATTAATGATTTATAATGGTTGTTATTCCGATAATTCGGCCATTCTTTTACCTACATGGGCGAGCACATCGTTCATTTCCTTTGTCGGACTGAACTCAAGGAATTTAAGATCTTCCTTTACGATGCCCGTATGGCCCGCAGGCCAATAATAGACGTCCCCAGCGCTGACCAATTCTTCTTTTCCGTCGTCATAAAAGATCAGCATTTTCCCTTCGATAACATAACCCCAATGCGGGCAATGGCAACTGTCGTTTGCCAATCCTTTCAATAAAGGCCTAAAATCAGTACCTGCCGGTAATTCATTGTAGCCAAGGGTTAGCCCTCCACAATCTGCTTGCGCGCGCATGATCATATTTGGCGCTTGCATGGTAATCGGTAAATCTTCTTTTTTGATTTTCATGATTATTTTTTTAAGTTAAACAATTAATCACAGTAGTTGGAATACCACCACTGCTAAATTTTGGATATAGCCCATTCAGCCGTTGTTGGGTCAATAATGTTGGTCACTTGGCTAACTGAATTTACAGGAAACCCTCCTTGTTTGGCATGCTTACGAACCATTTCCTTGTTAGGTGCATTATAAACATAATAAACCTTGTCCGCGGTGATATAGCTATGTACCCACTGAATCTGTGGTTCCACAGTTCTTAATATCCCACATGATGTTAGTGAATGCCTTTTAATTGTTCCTAAGTCAGATTACCTGCTCTCGGAATCTCTTTTTCAATTACATATGAATTTTGTTCTTCTGTTAAATCTTCTGGCCGAATCATTTTTTTACTGTTTTAATTTTGACATTCAACTTTTGTACAATAGGTCTTTAAGTAAAAACTTCCTTGTAAAAAATACCGATGGATAAAATCAATAACAACCACCCAAAATAGGTTTTAAGCTTTTCGCCCTTAATAAAGGAAGAAAAGTAAATACCCAGGAAAATACCTAAGGTTGAGATTGCTGTAAACCTTAAGAGAAAGTCCCAGTTTATTTCCAAATTCCCCAAATCACCCAAAAAGCCGATCAATGATTTTAAAGCGATAATGAACAACGAAGTTGCCACTGCTTTCTTCATGGGTAGTTTTACCAATAAGACCAATGTGGGAATGATCAAAAAACCACCACCAATACCAACAACACCGGTAAATAAGCCGATAAGGATACCTTGTGACACTATTAAAGGGTAATTGTACCGATTTAATCGTTTGTGATCAAGCAGCGACTTCTTTGTCCGTATCATTGAAAGAGAACAAAGCAGCATGATTAGTGCCAAAAACACCATAATCGCCATATCCTTCGTAACCGCGACATCGTATATTGTGACTATCTCCATCGGGATTATTGGAAGTATATATTTACGGACAACGTAAACAGCGATAAATGCTGGGATAGCAAAGACAATGGCTATTTTGAAATCAACCAATCCCTTCTCCCAATTTCTTAGAGCCCCTATTGTAGAGGAAGTACCCACTACGAAGAGCGAATAGGCCGTTGTTGTAATTGGACTGATATGGAATAGGTAGGTAAAAATGGGGATTGCGATCAGTGAACCCCCACTACCCATAAGACCCAAAACAAGCCCGACCAACAAGGCCCCTAAATAACCAAAAATCTCTATGGTTTCCATTTTATACTATTCAATATTCCCTGGTTCTAACTTTGGTGAATCTGACCCAAACCCTATATAGACGGGTAAAATGGTTGATTATTGTCCTTCCTTTATATAGCCCCAGCCTTGTCCCTGTTTTTGGATGATCTCTAAAATGCCATCGGGAACCGCCCTAACTCCGGCAACGAGTTGGGAAGCATCGATTTTATGACGATTCAAGGAGGCCTGGCAAACCACAAAGTCTACATTTTTATTCTTGGCTAGTGCTTCCATTTCATCGGAAACTGTTGATTCACCCTTTACGACCATTCTGTAGGCACCGCTATACATGACCATCTCGAATTTTGAATCAGGGTATGCCTTGGACATCATTTTTACATGCCGCATTGCGGATTCATGCACACTGGTATTACTACTTGTAACATCAAATACGATTTTGACGGGTTTTTCCTGTGCAAAAACCATTGTGCTGAATACGCACACCATTATTAAATTTACTATCGTTTTCATACGTGTATTTTTATAGATTTTTAATTTTACTTATTCACCTGCAAAGATGTACCCACACCCATTCTCCTGTGCACGACCGAGTGCCCAAACTCCGGATGGGACGACTTGAATTCCCGGTTTAATAGCTCCTATCCATTCATCATATGTTTCCTTTGGATCTACTCCCATTTGCTGGGCCACGGCACCACTGTATACTGAAATCGCCAAATTGCACACACAGAACATGGCACCTCGGGCCTGCATATCTTTTATGCCTTGAATCACCGGCATGGGAAAGTCACCTTCTTGGGGTTCATAAAAAGGATTTCGATCATAGTTGGTTCCGTCTGCTTTTTTAACGTTGAAAACCTCTCCCAACGGGTATTTTTTCCATAGGGAAGAATCAAAGGCAAAAGGTATGCCGTGATGCCGCAAAACGGTCATAGCCGTAATATCATCGTCTGGTGATCCTGTTTCATTGTTCGAAAGGTAGAAGGCCCAATTCCAAATAATGGGGAATCCCTTGTGCGGATAAGACCCATCATAGACGATACGGTGCTTCCCTTTGATTTTTTTGAACCAATCATCGGCTTCATCCATTTGGGTTTCGTTAAAATCGGTCATACCCGCAAATACCGGGTTGCCAAGCACTGAAAGTGTACTGGCCGTGGCACCTAACATCACGGCCCCCATAAAGTTTCTTCGTGAATTTGTCTTTGTTTTCATCTGTATATATGTATTTGATTAATATTCAGCAAGAAGTAATTATTCACATCCTACATTCTAGTTTATAAGGCCAATGCGCCGGCTGGCTCCTTTGCTGAAAATGTCCACAAGGCATTTTCTTTATGCTTGGGCCTATTTGATTTTAACCATGTTATACTCTTGTTTGTAATAATCCATTATAGGTTGAAATGGTCCTAATTGGTGTTGTTCTATAGGAAAGGAATCGGCATAGGGTGGATAAGGGGTAGATACCGGTTTTCTTGTTAGATCGGGAAAATCCTTTTCGGGATTGACTTTTATAGGCCTTTTTTGCTGATTGATATAACCGGCAACATCGTAAGCTTCCTCATCTGAAAGTAGCGGCGCATCATAAGTAGTTCCAAAGGGCATATTGCCCTTGATAAATCGGGCGGCTGTAATAACCCGGGTCATTCCAGCACCATTATTGAACGAATCATCACCCCATAATGGAGGATAGACATAGGTGAAACCATCCATGGCTATTTTCCCTTTTCCATCAATACCATGACATACAATGCACGTTGCAGTAAACACCTGTTTGCCATGTTCAAGATTAACCGCTCTTTCAGGAATTTCGATTTTGACAAATCCTTGGCCAAATGTTTTTCCATCTTCAGGGGCCAATCTGCTTAGCCAGGTCAAGTATTGGACAAATGCCTTCATTTCCTTTCCATTAGGAGGCATTGTCTTTCCGTTCATACTACGCTCCATACAACCATTGATCCGTTCCTCAATGGTGCCAATTTTGTTTTCCCGTCCCCTGAATTGGGGAAACCTATTTGTAATTCCAATCAATGATCCGGAAAAAGGTTTTGTACCGGCTTGTAAATGACAGTTGTTACAAGCCAATCGATTGCCCGAATATGCCTTATCTGGATTACCATTGTCTGGGCCTATGTATTTGGGGGTTTTGATGAAAAGTTCGTGTCCAAATTTCAGTTCTATATTTTCTTCGGAATCGTTTAATAATGAAATATCATATTCAGAGGCTATAGGTCCAAGCGTAATTTCTCCTGAGGGTATGGGGTCATTGGCAAACACATCAAAATAAAGGAGTAGGGTCGTAATACCGATCAATACCATCATGGTACAGCATAGGGTAACCTGAAGTCTCAGTTTTTTAATGAGATATTTCGTTTCATCATTCATGACAAAGCGTTTTGTTTTTTTTGCTGCAATGTTAAAGGGGGAAGTACTACAAGGTTAACCATACTAACCTAGAATGGTTATCACTATTTATGCAATCTCTAGGAGTATTTGTGAATTGGTTTTTTAATTACAACCCTCCCCGGGATCTGTAAGTAGGGTCAGTATACCTCCGTTCGATATTTGCTGATTACAAACAGCTAGTGGCAAACTTGTTAAAGGGTTATTGGTTATACTTAGTAAGGCTAAATTGTTTAGCTGTCCTAACTCTGGCGGAACTGTATTAAGTTGGTTACTGGCAGCAGTTATAACTACTAAGGAACTTATAGCGCCTAGTTCAGCAGGTAGATTGTCTAAATTGTTACTATTTACATTAAAGTTTTCTAATCTTGATAAAGCCGAAATATTTTCTGGTATTCTAGTAAGTTTTTTATTATTCATGGTAATACCCTTTATATCGCCATTAGAATGGAACGAGACTTCAGGAAAATTATCTACCCCCCAACCTAAAGTATTACCAGGGTTGGCGCTATATATACTGATAAGGGCGTCTTTTTGTGAGGTAGTTTCGTAAGGAATCATATTATCTGATATAATACTCAGGCCACGCAATTCGACTAAATAAAAGATGGACTCAGGCAATGCAGATATACTATTTATTTGACCCAATAGTATCTTTTCCAATTTGCCAAGAAAGCCTATTTCCGGAGGTAATGAAGTAAGTTGGGTATTATAAACCGCCAATTCTGTTAAATTTCTTAATTGTCCTATTTCTGGAGGAAGGTAAGTAAGCGGGCCATTGGTTGAAGATAAAACGGTTAAATTTCTTAATTGTCCTATTTCCGGAGGTAATTCAGTATAATCGTTACTACCTATAAGTAACATTTTTAATTTTGTTAAGAGCCCTATTTCTGGTGGTATTTCAGTAAGTTCATTAACATCTAACCTTAATAGTTCCAAATTGGTTAATTGTCCTATCTCTGGGGGAAGTGAAGTAATATTATTCCAATGTAAATGCAATTTTTTCAATTTTTTCAATTGTCCAATTTCTGGTAGTAATTGAGAAATATGACATCCATATAAATTCAGTTCTATTAAACTGTTTAATTGCCCTATTTCTGAAGGAATTACCATATGATCGTTATTACTTGCGTTTAAAAATTCCAATTGAACCAATTGCCCTATCTCTACAGGAATTGTAGAAAGTTGGTTGCGCGCTAGATTTAGAGATTCCAAGTTTGTTAATTGCCCTATTTCTCTAGGAAGTGTAGAAATAGCCCCGTATTCTATATCTAATTCAATAATTTCATCTTCCGTATTCAGTGTTACGCCATCTAAATCTCCTAAATTTTCAATTGCATTAAGATTCCAGGTAAGGGTGTTTTGTGGGTTGGCATCTAAAATAGCCTGTAAAATTTGGCGTTGCGTTAAAAGGGCCGTTATGGTTACAGTATATACCGAGGTAGTACCATCCTCGGCAGTAACTTTATATTCTAGTGGCTCAGTGAAGTCTTGAGCCGTATCACGATCAACGGTTGCCAACTCAGAAGTTTTAACTTCAGGCAACAACCCTGTGATATCTGTACCTGGCGGCATGGCAGCTGTAATAGTTTTGTTTTCTTCATCAATAGTAGCTACTACGTTTACTTCAATAGGGTTATTGGTCAGCAGAAATACAAAACTGGTAATCTGTTTTTCATCACTTAAGATTATTTCTTCTTCCTCTGGTGTTATAGTAACTATGGGTTGGGTTACTGGGTCATCATCTTTTTTACAACTATTTAAACAGGTCAGTAAAAGAAGAAAAATCATAAAGCTTGGCTTTAAGTTTATTTTTAAAAGGGTGTGTGTAGTTTTCATGAGATGCTGTTTTAAAAATCATCGATGTTTCAAAAGCTTATTTACTGTGGCTTATTTTATTAATTGCAACCCTCCCCGGGATCTGTAAGTAGGGTCAGTATACCTCCGTTCGATATTTGCTGATCACATACTTCTTGTGGCAAACTTGTTAAAGGGTTATTGGTTATACTTAGTAAGGCTAAATTGTTTAGCTGTCCTAACTCTGGTGGAACTGAATTTAGTTGGTTACTGGCCAAAGTCAAAACGGCTAAAGTTTCTATACTTCCAAGGGACGAGGGTAGGTTTTCTAGATTATTGTTGTTTGCATTTAAAGTCTCTAAGGAATTTATACGGTTGATGTTTTCAGGTATTCTTGTCAGGTTTTTATTGTTCATGGTAATGGTTTTAGGGGTGCCATTGTCATGAAATGTAACCTCAGGATAGTGGTCTACACCCCACCCCAGTGTATTGTCGGGGTTTGCGGTATAGATTCCTATGAGAGCCTCTACGGGTGTGTCATTTCCCAATTGGACCAGATCATGGGTGATGGTCATTGTAGGATTATGGAAATTCTTTATATAATAAACTGATAACGGCAAGGAAGTTATGTGGTTCTCGGATAAACGCAATGTCGTTAAGTTTATGAGAAACCCTATTTCAGGAGGAACGGAAGTAAGTTGATTATTGTTTAATGACAGAATTTCAAGATTTACCAATTTGCCCAATTCCTTGGGGATAGTAGTAAGCTCATTACCGGCCATCAATAACCTTTCTAAATGAACCAGCTGCCCTATTTCTTGGGGCACCGATATGATATCGTTGATACTCAAATCCAATATGTTCAAATTTACCAATGAACATAGTTCAATAGGTAATTCGGTTAATAGGTTGCCGGATAGGATAAGTTGTGTAAGATTTACCATTTCACTAATATTTGCTGGTATAGCGGTGAGTTGGTTGGCCCCTAAATAAAGTTTTTCCAGGTTTTTTAACTTGTTGATTTCATCAGGTAATGTTGTCAGCGAGTTTCCATCAAGACCTAAAAACAATAAAGAACCTAAATTGCCAATTTCCTTGGGTAAGGAGGTAAGAAAGTTATCATTTAGATGCAATTCTTCCAAGTTGGTTAATTGCCCTATTTCACTTGATAATTCCCTGAGTTGAGATTCACCAAGGTATAAGTAGGTTAATTCGGATAATAAACCAATTTCTTTGGGTAATGTTGTTATGCTTAATTCTCCAAGGCTTAAACGAGTGATTTTGCCTTCTGTATTTGTAACTACGCCATCAAGATCATTTAAATCATTGGTATTTTGTAAATCCCAAGTTATGGTATTGCCCGGGTTGACATCTAAAATGGCCTGTAAAACCTGACGTTGTGTTAATGGGAAATGAACGGTTATCGTATACGTGGCCGTAGACCCATCTTCGGCGGTAACCATGTAAATAACAGGCTGGGTAAAGTTTTGGGCCGTGGTTTTGTCGATAGTGGCTGCCTCTGATATCATAATTTCGGGAAGCAGGCTTAAAACGTCCGCATCTGGTGGTACGGTGACATCGATCGTTTTATTCTCTTCATCTATGGTTGCCACCAGATCGGTTTGGAAAATGGTATTGGCAGATCGAAAAACAAAACTGGTGATTTGCTTTTCGCTACTTTTTGCAATTTCCTTAGATCCTGAGTCGTCATCTTTGCTGCAACCGGTAACCACGACTGCCAATAATAAATACAGGATAAAGTTGATTTTGGGCGTGTTTTTCCGAAATGTTCTAATCGTTTTCATGGGTACTGTTTTTAATGGATTTTCAATAGGCATAGAAATAAGGTTGAAGGCAATATGCTTGGGATCTGAAATGGGATTGCCGGGTAACCCATTTTAATCTCCGCAAATACCATAATATGCACAAACTGATTGGTAATCGTTGACATCAACGCCAGCCGATTTCAGTTCGGCCATTACGCTTATTGTCGAAGACTGCGATTTTGATGAAAGTTCCGAAAAGGATGATTCTATAATTACGACCTTGATCCATTCAACGGGTGTTCTTTCATCGGGAAAGAGTGTGGTATTTTCAATACTTCGTGTATTAACGATTATTTTTTCTGGAATGCCATTCTCTGAATCATCCAACCAAAAATTAATATACTGGGTAGGAATATCGTCTGAAAAACTACCTAGAACCCTACTAGGTAGATTGAACACTCTTCCCCGTGAAGCCAATGATTCGTCCCCTACCCTCAGATACACCAGGATGACATCCCTTTTAATTACCTCTGGGGTTAATATGCCGGTCATGTCCAAAGCAATGGTCTCAGCCCCACTAAATCCAACATCATTAAAAACAAATGTTCTGACATTGGCATTGCCATCTTCTCCATCGATGCCGTCAATACCAGCTGTACCTGCAGGACCTATTGGTCCAGTATCCCCATCCTTGGAGCATGAGGAACATAGTATGGTGAATATCGTTAAGCCGTAGGAGAGAAGTTTCATTGTTGTTTTCATAATCTTATGATTTAAATAAATTATGATACAATGATATCGTACTAACTACGTAATGGGGTTTACCATTATTCCAATCCCATGTAGTAATTATGAATTGGGAAGTAAAACCATGTACTATTATTGCATAAAAATGCAATGTTGATGTGTAATTAACTTGTAATCAGTTATTTGGATAAATCGCTGGGAGGGAAGCCAAATTCGTCCTTAAAAGCCCTGCTAAACCAGGATGGATCGTTGAAACCAGTCTCATAGGCGATTTCTGAGATTGTTTTTTGGGTGGTTTGAATCAGTTCCTTTGCTTTTTGTAGGCGCACGGAACGGATAAATATGGCTGTCGATTTATCGGTGATGGCCTTTAGTTTTCTGTAGATCTGGGATTCACTTAAATGCATGTCCTTGGCCAATTGGGAAGGACCAAAATCAGGATTGTCCAAATTCTTGTGAATCGCTTTTATGACGTGTTTCAAAAATTTGGTTTGTGGATTTTCTACTTTATCCTTCAGCATGGAAGCCAATCCGTTTTTCTCTAATTTACCAATCAACTTTTTCCGCACTAGGATCAATTGGTCCAAACGTGTGAAGAGTTCCTCTTTTATAAACGGCTTTGCCAAATAGGCATCGGCACCATGGGTAAGTCCGGTAAGTCGATCTTCGGTTGTGACCTTTGCGGTGAGGAGAATTATGGGGATATGATCGGTGCGCTCATCAGCCTTTAAGGTCGCACAAACTTGATATCCGTCCTTGCCGGGCATCATTACGTCGGAAACAATGATATCGGGAATGTGCTCCATGGCCATTTTAATTCCAGCATCACCATTTCTTGCATGAATCGTCTGATAGTTCTTTTTTAGGCAGGTTTCGAGATAATGGGCGACATCGTCATTGTCTTCAATAATAAGTACAAGAGGAAGTTCGGACGACTTTTTGGAAAAATCGATTTGTTCTTTTTGATATGATAAAGGAGCCTTGATGGGTGGTTCAATCGTTATTTTGGCATCGGTTGTTTTAGCCGCAGAATGGGTTATGGGTAGTAGAACGGTAAAGGTGCTCCCTTTTCCAAGGGTACTTTCTACATCAATGGTCCCGTTCATTAATTCCACAAACTCCTTGGCCAGGGAAAGCCCGATTCCTGTGCCTTTCTGGTATTCAGTGGATTCATTTTCAACCTGATAAAAGCGGTCGAATAAATGGGCCATGTCATCTTCTGCCAACCCTAAACCATTGTCTTGCACTTTTAAGGAAAAAAATTCTCCATCTTTCGTTTTGATTTTATTGAGGTGCACGATTATTTTACCGTTGGCTGCGGTGAATTTAATGGCATTGGAAAGTAAATTGGAAATAATGGATGCCATCTTATTCACATCGATATCCATTTCCAGGGCATTGATTTCAGAATAAACGGTAAGATTTATTTTCTTGGATTCTGCCAAGGAATGAAAGCTTTCACTTAAATATTTTACAAAGGGTATGGCATCGGTCTGTACCAAATTCAATGCCATGGAACCGCTTTCTACCTTGGCCAGGTCTAACATTTCATTGACAAGGTGTAAAAGGTTCTTGCCATTGCGGCGAATCATTTCCAACGGTTTATCCGTATTTTCAAAATTCTGATGACTGAAATTGGATTTTAAGGTATCTGCCATTCCCAGGATAACCGTCAAAGGTGTCCGAAATTCATGGGTGATGTTCGAATATAGGCGGGTCTTGGCCTCATTGAGCTCTACCAGCTGTTCCGTTTGATGGTTCAAGAGCTCATTTTTTTGGCGTATTTCAAGGGTGCGTTTGTTAATGGTACGCTCGAGCGCCATATTTTTTTTCTGCAACTCATTAGACCTCCATTTGGAGTATAAGGCCACAATGCCAATCGTTCCTATAGCATACATAAAGTAAGCCCACCAGGTACCATACCAAGGCGGTAGAATGGAAAATGAATAACTATCTTCTGTACTAACCTGATTAAAGATATTTTTTGAACGGACTTTAAAACTATAATCCCCAGCCGGGATATTGGTATAATCTTTTTTGGTTTCATCGGTCCATGCAGACCAATCTTCATCAAAACCCTCCAAGATATACTGGAATTTATTTTTTGATTCGTCGTAGAAACTCGGGTTGGCGTATTGAAATCGCAATTGATTGCTTTTATAGGGAAGTTGTGCTGTAATAGTAGTCGTATAACCACCAAAAAGCAGAGAGTCGTTTTGCCAAAAAATATCTGTTATTATTGCCCTTGAATTCAGGATGCTTTTGTCTAATTTTTGCTTTAAATCGTGACGAATGACGACCCCTTTTTTGCCCCGATACCATATAACACTATCTTCCAGTTCAGGAAACATGTCATTTTTTCTTAAGTCCATTATTCTCTCTTCATCAAGCGCTTTCACTATATAGGTGCCATTTTTTTTGGCAAAGGCCGCCAATTGTTCTAGTCTATTTTCACCGTCATATTCTATTAACCATATATTTCCATTATCATCGGTCGAATGGACTTTCGCTATTATGTTATCAAGGCCTAGTTTTTGAAGTAATTTTTTATCATTGACGAATTTCTGAGAAAGTGGGTCAAACAAATACAATTCATTAGCAGATTCAATATAAAGCTGATCTTCAATATAATACTGCCTTCCAATATTATCAGGAACACCATCTTTCACTTTGAAGGTTCTTACTATGGGATTTGTTATATTCCTAGTTTCCAGAATATCATCAAATGAAATTCGTATTGCTTCGTTTTTATTTATAGTTAGCCATAAATTGCCTTTGATGTCTTCAATAATTTTGCTGACCTGAATATTTATTCCTTCAAACATATGTTCTATTGCCCAACTGCCATTTTTGAGGTATAAGGAGGTCAATCCCGAACTCGTTCCAATAAAAACCCTGTTCGAATCTATTTTAGAGGCGCACAAAGATGAAACGTTAGGTAGATCTAACAATTCTTTTGAGTTTCCTTTTTTGTCAATTTCAAAAAGCCCTCCTCTGGAGCCTACTAACATTTTGTTTCTATGAAGTAAGGTTTCAAAAACCATTCCCATGTCACCTAAAGGTTCCAATAGATTAACTTGTGATTTATTATCATTTTTTAGCACATATAATCCTTCCCCAGTACCCACATAAAGTTTGTCATTATATCTTTGAAAACCCATTACTAAGCCAGGAGTATTATTGAGCTCATTATAAAAGGAAAATGGAGACGGATATTCAATTTTTGCTATTCCAGAATTTAATGAGGCCCAAAGTAAGCCAGATCGGTCTTGGAAAAGATTAATTACCATATTCGATTGAAATATTCCTTTTTTAGAGAGCATAACTTTTTTCAGTCCTTTGTCATCTAGGATCAATACTCCTTTTTTAAAGGATCCAAAAGCGAAAGTATTGGGGTTTAAAGCTATTCCACAACTAATGACATTATCATTGAAGAATTCGGGAACATTGGTTTCAAATCTCTCAAAACGGGTGCCATCATAAATATATAGCTGATTATTGGTTGCTATTACATATGAGTTCTTTTTATAGGGAAGAACGGCTCTTATTTTTATATTGGCAAACATTGCTCCTTGTGAAACCAATTCAAAACCTCCTTTATTATAAGCTGTTAACCCTTCCCCATGTATTCTTTTAAATATGGTGTTGCGAGCTAAAAACAGTAAAGGATCCCCAGAATTTTCCCAGATTTTAAATTTTATTCCATCCCATTTGAAAATGTATTTTTCCGAACTAAAAAATACATCATCCGCTACACTATATATTGATCTTATTCTATTGAAATCATGAAATTTTTCCGGTAGAATAGATAGTAAAGAAACGTAGGAAAGTTGGCCTATTTCATCTGAATCCAAATAGCCTATTTCATCAATTCCTCCCAAAAAAACTGTCCCTTTTTTTGTAGATACTATTGCATTTGGGCTTACTAATCCAGGTAATTCCAATAATTTCCAACTCGCCCCATTAAAGGATAGTATGCCATCTCCATTCGCAAAATAAATAATACCCAAACTATCTTGAACGGCACCCCAATTTTGGATAAAAGCTCCATATTCATCTGGACTATAATTCTGAATATAGGGGAGACCGGTCTCTGAAACGTTTTGGGATTGTGTGGTATGGAAAGTCATTAGGGCAACAACCGTCAGGGGAATCCATAGGCGATGCCAAAAGAAGCGCAGAATCGGATTTAATATAAGGATGACCTCCATTTTCACTTGGTTTTTCAGGGACATTGGTCCAATTGAAATTGCATGAAAACACAAATTACATCCAGATTGTAAAATGAATGCTTGTTTACTGCATTGGTAACGAATTTAATACAGCAACTCCCTTTAACGTGATAAACTGTATACTTTGGAACAAAATGAGTTTAATTCGTCGAATTCCTTGTGTAAATGGTATCCGATCGGTAGTACTACGTGGTTGATTGACTGCTAGGTTTAAGATTCTTTTAAAACCGCTTCAACCACTGTGGTTGCCTTCTCTACTTCATCCTTGTTTACGAAGAGATCCACTTGTCCCAACATCGATGAGGCAAAACCTGCCAAACGTGCTGATTCAGCTTCATCCTTGATGATGGCCTCTATACCCATACCGCGCAATTGGGTTACTATCTGTTGTGCGACCAATGATTCTCCTGTGTAAATCTTTTTATAGTTTGATGTCATGAGTACATAATTTATACTATTAAAGATACGCAACAATTCCCATGTATCAAGGCATTATTTGATATTATGGTTTTATAAAGGTGGGTGTTTTTACTGTAGGGTTATGCCATTTTTAATTTACCTGTTTCGCAATCGGCACTTAAAAGGGTGAAATTGAATTTACAACCTTCTCCCAAGTCCGATTCAAGAAAAACATTGCCACCCATTTTTTCGGTGATTTTTTTAACAGTGGCAAGTCCAATACCATTTCCCCTTTCCCCAAATTTATCGGTAGGGGTTAAGATCTTGAATATCTGAAAGATTTTTTCTTGATGTTCTTTGGCGATTCCGGGTCCATTATCCTTTACTGAAAATTCATAATGGTTTTCTTTTTTATCAATGGCAATCTGTATTTCAATCTCCTCTTTGTCGCTATATTTGATGGCGTTGGAAACAAGATTGATCAGTATTTGGTTTAGGGCCGTTCTATTGGTGTTAATTGTCTTTAGTGGGGAATTGAACTCTAGGTTCAATGCATTGTCATATGAAAAGAGTCCATTGATTTCATCTTTAAGTACTTGTATTTCAATCGGTGAACCATCTTCCTTTAACAGGGATTCACTTTTGCTATAATCAAGAAGTCCGTCTATGAGTCTTTTTAATTGGTTCGTTGAGGACTGAATGAATCCCAGCATTTTTTCCCCATCCTCATCAAAATTCGAGGCATAACAATCAGAGAATAATTGGGCGGTGGAGTTTATCGTATTCAAGGGTGATTTTAGATCATGTGCGGCGATATAGGCAAAACGGTCCAATTCGATATTTTTTTCTTCCAACTCATCAACCTTCTTTTCCAGAAGAATGTTGCTCTTTCGTAGTTGTAAAAGGTTTCGTACTTGTTTGGCTAGGATTTTAAGGGAATTGACTTGACTTTGACTCAGTAATTTTGGTTTATGGTCAATGACACATAATGTCCCCAGAGGCAAACCGTTATCAGAGATTAATGGAATACCAGCATAAAAAACAACACTTGTGTCCCCCGTAACTAAAGGATTATCATAAAAGCGCTCATCTTTTCTTGCATCCTGGACGACGAATATATCTTCGTCCGTGTTGATCGCATGTGCACAGAAAGCGTATTCTTTTGGGGTCTCAGAAGCATCGATACCATAATGGGATTTAAACCATTGCCTTTCATGATCCAATAAACTGACCAAACTAATGGGGGTTCCGCAAATTTCTGCAGCAATTGCCGTTAAGTTATCGTAATCCTCTTCAGGTAGTGAATCTAAGATGGAATAGGACGCTAAGGAGGCTAATCGCTCTTTTTCATGGATGTGGTCTACAGGTCGTAACATTGGAAACTGTTTAAGAATGGTTAGTGGTTAAATGCCAATACATTAAGTAAGAATAGGATTACTTTTGGGTAAACGTATTTATAGGGTTTATAGTATTTGGGAAATAGTATTAAAATGAACAAAAAACAGCATATATATAACAATGTGGCCCTTTTTAAGGAAATATGTGGATTGAAGAACCTGCAGTTTAAATTTCACGCAAAGCATTAAGGGGTATCCGAGGACTTATTGCTTACATTTTAAGCATAGGGGGGAATCTAAAAATATTCCTTATTCCAAGGATAAATAAAAATCTGTTTTAGATTTCTAATTTGGTCTGGATCAGGTTCGAATGCCCTTTGGCAATCATACGGGTTTTATCGGCATTCCATACTTCGCATTCGGCATTGATGATCTGTTTTCCTTTTTTGACCACTTTGGTTTTTGCGATGATGGTATCACCGGCTTTGGCCCTACTAAAATAGTCTACCGAAAGGCTTACCGTAGTGTAAACGTGGGTAACCCCTAAAGAGAAAACAGCAGCTCCAATGGCATCATCGATGATGGCTGCCGTGGTTCCCCCGTGAATTATCCCCATGGGATTGGTCATTTCTTCCCGTACCAAGTACGAAAACTCGAGTTCACCGGCTTGGGCACTGATCAATGTCGGATTCAACCATTGCATTAGTGGAGACGGTGATTTAGAGGCATCCTTTCCTAATTGTTCCTTAAAATAAGCCAGAGCTTCATTCATGGGTAATCAAATTTTCCACAAAGATACAATGCAACATTTGACTTTGATTTACATTTCATATTAACAATTGTTAAAATACTGCTGTATATTGAACTTACGATTTTCAAATTTTTCCTGCAATATTTTAAAGTGTTGAATACGGTCTATGCGGAAGGCTCTATAGTCCTTACGCAAATGGCACCAAGCAATAAGGATCCATTTTTGGTCGGTCGAAATAATGGCACAGGGTTCTATTTTACGAAAGGTGATATTGGGGTCTTCAGCCTTTTGGTAATTGATTTCTATATAATTGAAATTCGTGATCGATAATTGGATTTCCGATAATGCATTACTTGAAATGTTTTCAAAGCTGTGGTCAAAAACATGTATTTTATTGTTCAATAACTCGCTTTTCTCAAGAATAGAGGATCTAAAAACAGATTTGATTTTAATCATCGCTTCCCCGAAATCGGAAACAAAGGATGAATCCTTACTTTTATTCACTAGATGCTGGGCGGTAATCAAGGCATTGGCTTCTTTTTCGGTGAATTGCACGGGAGCCATGGTGTAACCATCCATTAAAGTATACCCGCGACCTTCGAGCGTGATAACGGGTATACCAGCCTCATTGAGTTTAGCGATGTCACGGTAAACGGTACGTACGCTAATGTCGAACTTGTCCGATAGTTCGGTGGCGTTTAATATCCGTCGGGACTTTAAAAGGGTCAGCATACTGATAAGCCTAGGTAATTGGGACATAGTTCAATTATTGATTCCTATAAAAATATGTCATTTTGTGCTATTTAAGGATATAGCCACTACCAAGGGTTGGGCACAGTTAAAAAATCGGGATTAAATTTTCACCATGCCCAAACAGTGATAACCCAAGTTTAATTCCAGGAATGTAAGGCTATTCTATTACCTTCGGTATCCATTAATTGGGCCATATAGCCGTTTTCGCCAATATCGGTCTTAGGCATAAGTATTTTGCCGCCGGCGGATTCTACCCGACCCAAGGGGTCATTAAGATCGTTCCCCGCGTTGAGGTAAAGGGTTATACCGTTTGCAGAAGGTTTTGCTCCTTCCATTTCTACGATACCACCCCCAACACCATTGTTATCATTGTCATATGGGAACATACCATATTTGACATTGGGCATGTGCATATCCGTTATGGCTATTCCCAACATGGTTCCATAAAATTTTTTCGCCCTTTCGTAATTTGTTGCTGGTATTTCGAACCAATTGACTGCATTTTTCATTGTTTGCTGATTTTAAGGTTTAACAATGAAACAAAGTTAGAATGGAGGATGTCAGATGTTGTCAGGGGTGCAAAAAAAGGGGAGGACATTTTATGTCCTCCCCTTTTTGCCATCCTTTGTTCACCCACCTTGTTCAGGATGGGGGTACTGTATAAATGGATTTCTTGATAAGTACCTATTGCAATTGGGCAAATACTTTTTCCAACAAGGCTTTTGTTGCCTTGATGCCTTCATCCTCGGAAAGTTCAGTGCCTTCGTATTCGATACCCACATACCCTTTAAAACCGGATTCTTTTACAATTTTCATGATACGTAGAAAATCGGAATCCACTTCATTGCCATTTTCATCAAAATTATGTGATTTGGCACTTACGCCTTTGGCATAGGGCATTAATTCTGCGATTCCCTTATAGCGGTCATATTCCTTGATGCAACCATCGGGACCTCGTTCGATGCAGAAATTCCCGAAATCGGGGAGTGTACCTACATTGTCCATACCTACTTTGTCCATGACCCCACTGAGCCATGTACCATCGGAAGAATACCCACCATGGTTTTCTACGATGATGTTGATGCCTTTAGCTGCACCGTATTCCGCCAAACTTTTAAGTCCGGCGACTGCGTGTTCAGCCACCTCTTCGGCGGTACCTTCACCGGCTGCATTCACACGAATGGAATGTGCCCCTAGGAATTCGGCGATATCGACCCATTTGTAATGGTTTTCAACCGTAGCCTTACGCTTTTCGGGATCGGCATCCCCAAGATTGCCTAAAGCATCGCACATGATCAAACCGACGGTTACCCCGGCTTCATCACATTTCTTTTTAAACGCTGTCCAATACGCCTTGTCATCACCTTTGCTGAAATAAAAGGTATTGACCAATTCTATGGTGTTTATACCGTAAGCCGCAGCCATCGCGGGAAATTCCATGGGATCCGGGCCTTTCAATAGATCATCGGGTGATTCCTTTAGTGTTTTTCCGAAGTTTTCCCAGTCAATTTGACCTCCAAAAAAGGTTTTGTGCAGGGACCATTGGGCCAAGGAAATTTTAAAGTCTGGTTCGGCTTCCGCCTGAACTTCTGTGGCTTCGGCTTCTGAGGGTTTCGATTCCTTATTCTTGCATCCGATAGTTGTTGAGAAAAGGAAAATCGCACAACATGCGAAGGCCAAGGTATTCATCTTGTTTTTCATGTAATTATAAGGTATTAAATTTGATTGGTTTACTAGAAAAAAATTCAAGGAGTAAGTTACGAATTTAGCGACCATATGACAACGGAATACCTAACTAATTTTTGGGGGAAAGACGATGGGTAATGGATAGGGGGGGAGCAGTGGGCAGTTAGCAATTAGCAATGTACAGTTAGCAATGAACAATGAGCAATTGGGGATTAGCGATAAGCAGTAGGCAGTTAACAATGAACAATGAACAATGAACAATGAACAATTGGGGATTAGCGGTATGCAGTAGTCAGTGGGCAGTGGACAGTTAGCAATTAGCAATGTACAATTAGCAATGAACAATGAGCAATTGGTGATAAGCGATAAGCGATAGTCAGTAGGCAGTGGGCAGTAGGCAGTAGGCAGTTAGCAATTAGGAATGTACAGTTAGCAATGAACAATGAACAATTAGCAATGAGCAATTAGCAATGAGCAATTAGCAATTGGCGATAAGCGAGCAGCCATCAGCGCCAAGTGATATGCGATAAATGGATAAAAGTTATACGAATGGCTAATGGATGTAGGTATATTAAACCCATGATTCCATTTTGTACGACAGTTTGTTTTTACCCGATTTTAGGGGTTGGTTTAGGCGATATGAATGGTCGGTACCATGGTTATTTTCGATTTTATCGAATTGGATATTAAACAGGCGGCTTCCGATTTTTGTAAAACACGTTCTGCTTTTTCCTTGTATTTTGCATCACTGATGGTAACCGATGGTTCCAAAACAATTTCGGTCATTAGGTATTTACCTTCGACACGTTCCATTTTCCCTTTTGATTTACAACTGAAACTTGAAAATTCCAATTTTGAATTTTCGGCTATCGCCAAAAAAGTGGTCATTAAACAGCTATTCACTGCTGCGGTAAATAAATGTTCCGGAGACCATTTTCCAGGCATGCCTTTGGGGAATTCAGGTGGAGTGGCAATTTCTATACAATTGTTGGTTTCAAGGTTTAATTCTGGGGAGCACATTTCTCCCAAACGATTTTTTTTCCAATTTACATCAACGTTAAAATAATGCGGTTCCATAGGGTTTGTTTTAAGGGCCCAATTACACGAATAAGGACACAATATGATACCGCAAGGTAAGGTCAAAAAGCGTTTTTATTTGTAACATAGGTCACGCACATGTTTATAGCTGTGTGATTGTTTTAAAGTTTAAGGATCGGAGTTCAGGATTTTGGGTCTTTGGTACTGGATGGGTAGTATTTATTTCTTGCAGTCCAGTTTATAGATAAAAAATAAAGAACATAAAATAAAGAACATAAAAAGTATAAAGAACACCTGGAACCCAAATTGATGAATGATCCATCCGCCTGCCATTGGGAATAGGGCAGGTAGAATATTGCCAATTCCGGTTATTCCCGTATATAGTGTACGGTTTTCAGTACCTGAAACTTCCAAGAGAACCCCGTTCATTGAAATTGTATAGGTGGTATATATGATGCCCCCGATAAAAAAAATGAGAACGAAGGAAGGCATTTCAGTAGCTAACAAAATCAATAACGGAAGGGCAAAAGCCAATACCGCACTTCCATACAGCAGATATTGGTATTTATATCTTTTTGCCAAAATGAATAAGATCGAACCTGCAATTATGCTACCGATAATTTTATAGAGCAGAAACGAGCCTGTATCGGAACTATCAGTTAGGTAGAACTCCTTGGCATAAAGGATTACAAATGGGAGTAGGGCAATACTGATCCCCATTGTATTGATATAACCTAGAAAATATTTCAGTTTTTTATTTTGTTGTAGTTCAGTTGTGATCAATTGAAAAAAGTGTTTCGGACTTTTTACGGATAAGCGGGAAGGGGTTACCTCTTTAATGTTCCAAAAACCTAAGGAAGAGATTAATAGAGCGGCAAAGGCGATAAAAAACATATATCCGTAATTGACCGGATAGTCAGCTAAATTGAAGATTTTTTTAGCGAGCAGGGCAGCAAAGAACAAGATAATCGCTTTAATAACTTGTCGCGATGAGAAGAACGATTTACGGGTGTCTTGTATAATCGATTTACCCAATATGTCTGTATAACTTAAATTGGCAAAAGCCCCACCAAAAGAAAATATGGAAATCAAGATAAAAATCATCCAGATGATCATCGATTCATCGACCATAGAGGAGAAATAAAGCATTAGTGCCAAGCCAAGCAAGGCAAAGATTCTTGAATTGATTCCAATGAGCAAGAATTTTTTCTTGAAGTGATTATTACTTACAAAAGGAGCGTAAAGCAATTGAGAAAAACTGGACCCGCCAAGCATAATTGCTGTTAGAATGCCGATTTGTATGGCACTTCCACCGGCATCGACGAGCATGGCCGGGATTATGGTGTCCACATCCATAAAAACCTGGGCAAGGGATAAGAACGCCGCATGCCACAACAATGAATTAAAATTGCGTTTTGAAGTAGATGGTGATAATTCCATTTAGGTTCGATTTAATTTAGAGGGGAGTGCTCAAAAGTAATGGCAAAATCATAATTATACTGTTACAAAAGTCACCATGTCCCCAGAATACGTACGAATGCGGTTTCTCTTGGGTATTTCATCTTAGGGCTGCATTTTGGTGCCTTTAAGAAACAATAGCTACCCGAATGGATAGCTATTGTGAAAATTGAGTTCGTAGTAAAATCGTATTAATAATCCAAGGTGATAATCCGTCCCTTTGTAAAATCAAAAAATTTGTCTTTTTGGGCTGCCTGAACACCTTCCATTAGGTCTCCAGGGGTGAATCCTGCAACTTTAATGCAGGTTGGGCAGGCATATACCCCCACATTTTTTTCAACGAGTTGTTTTATGTAAGTGTGGGCAGATTCAAAACCAGGATGGTTTAAGTCTTTCGCTTCTTTAACCAATAAACCAACCGCATCAATGTCCATATAAACAAGCACATCCTTGTCCACAGCCATCATTGTCGCCATTTTTAAGGCCATTAATACCCTATGGGGGTCGTCATAACCTTTTGTGATGTGAATCAACATTCCATCTTTGACCGGTTCGGCCAGCACAACACTTTCTTTTTCTTGGTTCATGTTGCTAGCCGTTTTTGGAATTTCATTACAGCTGAACATCATTAATCCTGAAATAAATAACAAACCGAGATTCTTCATTTTCCCTATTTTTAAATTAAACTAATTACATGTTATGAATGTTTCAATACTGTAAGGTTGTTGCTTAATTCGATTAAGGGCCATAATTTAAGTTCAAAAATTCATAGATCTAATGACGAATATCATAGTACTTAGAGTTTTCGTTACCTAAGTAAATTGTCATGGAATATAATAATGGATACCATATGATATAAACAGGCCTAGGAAACAAAACCCGATAGAAGGTAACCGGTAATTCGTTGGGATAATGTAACAATGGATTCATTGTCGCTTATGGTGAATGGCTTCGTTTTCGGTCTTAGCTTTTTGGCCACAAGTTCCCGAGATAATCAAAACGCATCCAACTACCTCACAAACAGTTTTACCGAAATAGTGCGGTTTACCCTAGTTTACAGATTTGTTTTAGATTTTCACGATCCAATATCTTGATCTTTTTGCCATTGACCTTAATGATCTTTTCCCTATTGAATTTTGAGAGGGTATTGATGACACTTTCCTTGGAGTAGTCCAACATATTGGCCAGTTCAACCCTTGACATGGGCAACTCGAATTCATCAGCCTTGTAAATGTCCATAAAATCGAGTAAAATGAATGCTAAAGCACCATCAATGTGTTTTTTTGACAGTCCGGTAAGGCGATGTAACAATTGATTACTGATTCCGGACATATGTTTGATCAGGCTTAAGGCAAAGTCGCCGTTGTTTTTTATAAATCGCTCAAAAACATCCATCCCGATAAAACTGACTGTGGTTTTCGTTAAAGCGGTTGCCGTAAAATCTATTTTTTTAAAGGCGAAACAACAAACGATACCTATGAAAGAATGGGGTTCAAGAATAGCGATGGTTGAGGGTGTTGAATCATTGGTCAGTTCCAATTTCACAAGACCTTTGGTCAAATAAAGAACATTATTGGCCAAAACACCTCTTTTGACAATATGTTCGCCAGCCTCAAACACGATATCCGTCTTGCTATTGATCAGTTCCTGTTTTTCTTCGTCGGATAAAACATTCAGACATGCCTGGGCGTTTAAAAATTCGTTGTTGAGATTACTTTTTTGGGTTAAAAAATCGGGCATTGGCTCTAAATTTATGTTCTATCTTTTTGTGTTTCAGGACATATAATGCAAAATTACATCATAGGATGTTAAAAATACCATTAGTGGGAGAAAGATATGGTTATCCATAGTCCTTTGTAAGGCATTATTTCCTATCTACCTTTAGATAAAACAATAATCTAGGATATTAAATAATACGGTCATGAAAGATATAGCAATAAAATCGTTGTTTTTATTATCGGTTTTGGTGATGGTTGATTACCTCATTATGATTATCGTGGGTTGTGTCAGTAATTATTTGGGATGTTCATTGAATTATTTTGAATGTGCGTTTTGTACGATTGGACAATCTGTATTTGGATTCTCCCTCCTATTATTGGGTGTCACCATGGTAAAAGATATTAAATCATTGCATACAAGGTCAAAATCAGAATAAAGTTCTTACGCATTTCCAATGTTCTTGCGCTTTGGAATTCTAACATATTTGTTATTTGTTATGCGTTGTATTCGTTAGGGGAATATAAAGATACGGCGTATAAGATTTTTAGTAGTTGATAGGTTGTTGACGAATGCTGAATACTGAGTGTATTTATGTATGATAGCCAAAAGAAGATTACATTCAGTGTTCAGTTTTCAGTGCGGATAAGGGAAAAATCTCTGTTATAACCTGTTTATGGGGACTTCCTGAGATATAATCCGTTTTAAATTTTGGGTTTCAATGGGGAGGGGACTTTTCAACGATTGATCAAAGACTTATTCCTATAAAATTTGCCGGCTAAAAGGGTCTGGTAAATACTATCGCCCAAGAGTGAATTTCCCATATCCCATATTTATTCCATAAGTGAAGTCCGTGTTCCTCCTTTTAATAAAGTTAAAGGTGTTTTGTATCCAATCTGAGGAAGTCTACCTAGTAGTTATGGTCCAGTTGTTCCAGCCTAGGGGATATGCCTCCATTTCATCAAGAAAGTTTCCGACAATATTTCAAAATTATGGGCAAGACCAAGGGTAAGGTTTGGCAATGCTATTTATTTCATTGATCAATTCCTGTGATTTAAAATGAATATCGAATTGGCGAAAGTTATGATTCTGCTAATGGCATATTAACCTGAAATCCCGAATTTTGGGTAATATCTTCATGAATCATCAAAAATATATAGGTTTTCAATAAGATACTATGTGATTTTGATTGTAAAAGAGGATAGTTTTGATGAAGGATCAAACCATTTGATCATAGTAATTAAATTTAAACCAACTTGGTAATATTCAGTAATCATATTTTCAAAATGCAAATCATGAAAAAAACAGTGTTTCTTCTTCTTTGTGTAATGACATTCCATGTATTTTCCAATCCATGTGTGGCCCAAACTGCACCTGTAAAAAAGCCTAAAATAGTAGTAGGCCTTATGGTGGATCAGATGCGATGGGATTATTTATACAAATACCAGGATAGATATGGGGATGGTGGATTTAAGCGGCTTCTTGATCAAGGTTTCAGTTGCGAGAATACGATGATACAACATGCTCCAACGGTTACGGCTTGTGGCCATTCGTCGGTTTATACAGGCTCGGTCCCAGCAATTAACGGTATCGCAGGTAACTCCTGGTATGATCGTGCTTGGGGGCGTGAAATCTCCAACGTCGAGGATTCCACAGTAACCGGGATAGGGGGAAATGCCAAACAGAATAAATCCCCCCGTAATCTGCTTACCACCACTATTGGTGATGAATTGAGAATCGCAACCAATTATCAGAGTAAAGTAGTAGGGATATCCATTAAAGATCGGGGAGCCATTCTTCCTGGCGGACATACTGCGAATGGAGCTTTTTGGGAAGAATCAGGAAAATTCACCACCAGTACTTACTATATGGAAGCCTTGCCGGATTGGGCAAAGAAATTCAACGAAAAAGATTGGGATAAACTATTGATGCCAAAGGGTTGGAAAACACTATACCCTGTTGATACCTATGTGTTAAGCGATAAGGATGACAAGGATTACGAAACGATTTATAAGGGCGAAAAGAAACCGGTGTTTCCCCATAAACCTTCGATAAGTAGATCTCCGTTTGGAAATACCTGGACCTTGGAATTTGCAAAAGTAGCCATGGAGGGATACAAGTTGGGTCAAGGTAACTTTACCGATTTGCTTGCCATCAGCCTTTCCAGTCCCGATAAAATCGGCCATGCCTATGGACCCAATTCAATTGAGGTGGAAGACAACTACCTTAGGTTGGATAAGGATCTGGAAGATCTTTTTGGCTATTTGGATAAAAGATATGGCAAGGATGGTTATCTGTTTTTTATAACAGCAGACCATGGCGCCAATCACTCACCGGGATACTTGGAAGAAAACAAGCTTCCCACTGGTGTTTTGACCAATGATGTTTTTAAGGAGTTAGATACGGAATTAGAGAAAAAGTTCGGAATCCCCGGTCTTATTCTAACCAGAAATGGCTATCAGATTTACTTGGACTACGATGTGATTTCTAAAGCGGGAATTGATAAGATTACCGTTGCGGATTATATTATAGAACAATTGAAGCAGGTTCCCGGCATAGAGACGGCATTCTTAAATGAGGCTCTTGCATCGGCTACTTATCCCGAACCTATAAAGACCATGTTGATCAACGGATTTAATCCAAAGCGTAGTGGGGATATTGTAATTGTTAAATCCTCAGGATGGAAAAGTGGATCACGGACAGGAGCCACCCATGGCGATTGGAACCCTTATGATGCTCATATCCCACTTGTGTGGATGGGGACAGGTATACGCCCAGGAAAAACGCATAGGTTGGTTGGGATGACCGACATTGCCTCTACGCTTGCGGCAATCTTGAACATACAACAACCCAGTGGAAGTATCGGACATGTGATTACCGAGATTACAGATTAACGAAACTTGGGGCCAACCTTTACCAAGATGGAATGAATAGTGTTTCCCATTGGATTCTGGGACACTGAAAAATAAAATCCTTACGGATTTCCGTTGTTTCTGAAACCAAGGAATTCCGACATATATGTTATGCGTTGTATCCGTTAAGGGAATTAATGGCTACGGCGTATAACTTTTTTTGGTAGTAGGTCGGTTGTTGACAAAGGCTGAAAACTGGGTAAGGATATGGCGTGATAGCATCCTGTGTTCCGTAAATATAATGGGACATACCCCACAGCTATTCAATAGGTTCAGAATTGGTGTTCCGTAGAAAAAAATAAAGGCTCTTCATTCGGGATACATCGAAAAACAGGATAATTAACCGTTATGTCGAAAATACGGTTGATTATGGTTACATACTGCCTAAAACCGGTATTTTGCAAATGAATCACTATATGGGCATCACAAGCAGGGACATATAGGGTAATGCTTTTTATGAAAAAAGGAATTTTACTTTTAGTAATGTGTTTTGTCACCAGCATGGCAAAATCACAAATAACCATAACCGAGGATAAGCCTAAGCATTTCGGTGCCGGATTTGTCATTGGGTCCGTAGGGGGTTATGCCGCCCATCATGTTTTTGATGGCAATCCGTATTGGACCTGGGCGGGAGCTGTAGGAAGTAGTTTGGCCGCAGGTGTTACCAAGGAGGCCATTGATAAGGCGGATTATGGGGTTTGGGACAATAATGATATTGTATTCACCGTACTTGGTGGAATCGCTTCAGCGGTCGTTCTGGATCTGTTTTTGAAAAAGAGCAAAAAAAGGCGTAAATATAGGTCCTGTAACTGTTATGTGGATGCGTTGAGGGTACCGAAGGCCCGAAATTTTGAATATGTGGATATTACTAGTTCCAGATCCAGGGATATCACAGCGACATTGCAAACACAACGAATTCTTCAATTACCCGGTACGGAATGATCAAAGAAGACCACGGGATTTGATTTCGAGGTACTTGTTTATGGTATTGATCGTCAGTTCTTCGGGTTTGGTGAGGATTGTCTGAATACCATAGCGTTGCAATTCTTTTTGCATCAATCTTTTTTCCAAGGAGAATTTTTCGGCAATGGTCTTATGATAAATGGTCTGCAGGTCCTCGGCATCTGCACTAATGAGTTCTTCCAACTCGGTATTCTCAAAGAAGATAACCACCAAGACATGTTTTTTGGCCATACCCATGAGGTAGGGCAATTGTCTTTTCAATGCCGAAATATGTTCAAAATTAGTGTATAAAAGCAATAGGCTCCGGTGTGTTACCTTTCGTTTTACATGGGCGTAGAGCAATCCAAAATCGGAGTCTGTGTATTCCGTGGTGATGTTGTAAAGTTTTTCCAGTATCGTATTGAGATGGGTCAGTTTTTGAACGGCAGGGACAAAGGTTTCTATTTTTTTTGAAAAGGAAACCATTCCCGTTTTATCATTCTTTTTTAGGGCGACGTTCGAAAAAGCGAGGGTTGCATTTATCGCATAATCCAACAATTTGAGTCCGTTAAAGGGCATTTTCATTACCCTTCCCGTATCGATGATGGAATAGATAGGTTGTGACTTTTCGTCTTGGTATTGGTTTACCATCAACTGGTTTTGTTTTGCGGTGGCTTTCCAGTTTACGGTGCGAATATCGTCTCCTGCGACATACTCCTTTATTTGTTCAAACTCTTGGGTATGACCAATACGTCTTATTTTCTTGAGTCCAACCTGGGTTAGGTTGTTGCTAATGGCCAAAAAGTCGTACTGCTGCATTTGGATGATGCTTGGGTAAACGGGCACCATTTGGTCTTTTTGGAACACAAAGCGTCTTTTAATGATTCTCAAGGCCGAGGATGCATAAACATTCAGGTTTCCAAAAACATATTCCCCACGTTCCACAGGGCGAACGGTATATTCAAACTCTTTTTTTTCGTTCCTGAACAAACTCGTTCTATGTTCAAAATCACGCTTTTGAAACTGTTGGGGCAATTCATCGATTAGCGAAATGTATGTTTTAAACGGATAGAAGGATTCAAAGACTATGGTAATAGGATTAAGGTCACTATTCGATAGTTTTTTGGGTAATACCCGATTGGCCACAAGACCTTTGGAATGGGTATATAGCAGGTAGATATCGAAGAGGAACAATCCCAACAGTACGAGGGTCAATATCCAAGCAATGGGATAGAGGATGGGAATCCAGAAGGAAAGCATAAAACAGCCGGCAAGGACTGCGATATACCTAAAAAAGGTGTTGTGTATGTAGAGTGATTTTAGAAACTGCATAACGCTACCTGGGAATTTCTACGGACTCTACGATCATGTTTATCACGCTTTCGGTGGTCATTCCTTCCATTTCACGTTCAGGGGTTAGGATTATCCTATGGTTTAAAATGGGCACTAGTGCTTTTTTCACATCTTCCGGTATCACGAAATCCCTTCCTTTGATCGCGGCAAAGGCTTTCGCGGCGTTAAGGGTCGCGATGGAGGCCCTTGGGGATCCCCCTAAAAACAAATGGGGATGATTCCTGGTTTTGGTTATGATATCGGCAATGTATTTAATTAGTTTTTCCTCGACCACGACATCCTGTATCTTCGCTTTATAGTCGGCCAGTTGTTCCGGGGTCAGCACGCCACTAATTTTTTCCTGTGGGTTTTTCCCTTTCCGTTCGTGGTGCGTCTGTATGATCTTTATTTCTTCCTCAACCGAAGGGTAATCCACTTTGATCTTAAAAATAAAACGGTCCAACTGTGCTTCGGGTAGGGCATAGGTGCCTTCCTGTTCAATTGGGTTTTGGGTGGCAAGTACCATGAAAGGGGTATCCATGCTGTAGGTGGTACCATCCATGGTCACCTGTCGTTCCTCCATTGTTTCGAACATGGCCGCTTGGGTTTTTGCGGGAGCGCGATTGATCTCATCGATTAAAATGATATTGGAGAAAATAGGACCTTTCTTAAATTCGAATTCCGATGTTTTTACATTGAAAATCGAGGTGCCCAAGATATCACTGGGCATGAGGTCCGGGGTAAATTGTATACGGCTAAAATCGGTCTTAAGGGTTTTGGCAAAAAGCTTGGCGGTAATCGTCTTGGCAATACCGGGTACCCCTTCGATAAGGACATGCCCATCCACCAAAAGGGAAACGATCATTAGTTCGATGAAATTTTCTTGCCCGATAATGACCTTTGCCAGTTCGGCTTTAATGTTGGAAACCGCATTTTTTAGTTCTTCAAGTGGAATTCTATTGTCGAAGTTGAGGTCGTTGTTGGTTTGCTCGTTATTTTCCATGGGCTTTCACTTTGAATTTTTCAATTTCTGTATTCAATTGTATTAAATCGGCATTGGTGATAACCGAACTTTTCTTTAGTTTTTCCATATACTGGAGCAAGTCTTTCACTTCTTCATAGGAATGATTGCTCCGGGCAGCCAAATTGCGATAGAACGCATCGTCTTGCTTAATGGTATCCATGTAGAAATGGGAACGTATATACTCCAAAAAATAGGCTATTTTATGCTCGGTGATCGATTTTTGCTCGCCTTTTTCAAAATACATATCGGCAATGGTGCGTGTAAAGGCAAGGGTTTGGTTCTTTAAGGGTACAATAACGGGAATTGCCCTTTGTTTGCGTTTTCCTTCAAAAATAACATAGACCATTGCCCCGATCAATACAATGTAATAGGCCCATTTCAATTCCTTGTTGTTGAGGAAGATATACATGGGTGAGGTATAAAATGATTTGCCCGATTTATGATGGTTGTCCATATAAATGGGTCGATCCCCATCGATATAGGAAAGGAGTCCGGCCGTGTAATCCCGGTTGTCGTCCTTTAGGATAAAATAGTTTGTAAAGGCATTCGGAAAGGCACTGAGGAGAATTGTACCCTTGCCAAAATTTTGTTGAATGACATTAAAATGTTTTTGCATATCGGAACCATCTTCAACGGGGTAGTCTACTTGTCCGATTAACGTGGTATTCAGGGTGTCTATATTACTGAAATAAATGGCATAATCATCTTTACTAAAGGTGTAGGTTGCATTGCTCTTTAAGTTCGGATTCAATAATTGATGCACTTGTTTTGGGGTTTCGCCAAAATCTGCATATAACGCCGAGGTCTTAAAATTCAAGGTGTCCTGTAACTGCTCATCAAAACTGCCTGAAGCGATAAAAAGTGTATTTCCCTTAGACGTCCAATCCAATAAGCTATTGAGTTCGGCCTTTCCGAATAAGACATCGTTGTTTACAAAGACATAAGTGCCGCGAAGGCTATCCGCTGATTGAAGTGCTTCAAAAGGGGGCTGGGTGATCTGTTTGAGGTTGTCCTTGTATTTATTTTCCATTAGATCATTAAGGACATAGGTGCCGTATGGAATTTTATGTTGGGCCACAAAAGACGGGAACCAATTGATTTCCTTGGGTTTGCTATATTGAAAGAGCATAAGGATGACTAGGGTAACCACGCCAATGATCAAGTATATGGAGCCTTTTTTACGCATAGTTTTCCAAGGTTTTACGAAGGGACGTAAATTTATTTTCGGCCTTTGAATATTTGGCTTCATCTATGGGGAAATCCCCATACCATACATAGTCGTATAACCATGTGATGACACTGAAAGGTGTTTTTAGTTCATCTTTTTTCAATTCATTGATATAATCGTCGTTGGTTTTCTGGATTTCCCAAGTAATCAGTTCTTTTTTGCTCATCTGCTTAAGGATCAACAGGTAATGGTAGCGAATGGCCAAGCGGTAATTCCTTTCGTTCAGCGCTTTTTGTATTAGTTGGTCTATATCTTCATTTTTGATAATATGTTCCTCTTCGGATAGGGATACCACGGCCTCATTGGACTTGGAATACAATAGCGCATTTGAATTTACATTCAGGAAGAACTTGATCAATAGAAAAAGAAGGATGCCTATTAGAATATATGGCAGTATACGCAGGAAAACAGCAAAAAAGCCAATGGCTTTTTCGGCCCCGAACAACCATTCAAAAAAACGACGGAAGAGGTTGCCGAGCCAAGTTGTGAAATTGTCCCACCAAGTTATGTCAGGCTCAACGACCTCATAATCGAAATCGGGATTGTTCCGGAAGGGCCCAAGGTCTTCCTCGGTAATCCTTTGCACCTCTAACTCCCTATTGTCATATCGAAGCAAGGTAGTGTCTTGCTGCCCCAAAACAGGAGCGGCCGCTAGTACCATACAGATAATGAAGAACAGCCTTTTAAGCATGGTCGGGTGTTGTTCTTGGGTGTAAATTCAAAAAGGGGCTATCCACAGGTGTTTTTTAATTTACATTTGATTATTCCTCGTTGGTTTTCCCTAAGTTCTGAATGCGTTCAAAGGTGCCGGTAAAGTTCTTTTTTTCGTTGAGGTTAAAGAAGATAAAGGCACCGGCAATAATAGAGATGGTATTCAAAAGCATTTGGGCCAAGGTACTAATCATATATAGGATGATATACACCGGATCCACAAAACCGGAGTTTACGTCCAAGGCATCCATTTCACCGGAAAAAATACCCATACTTGCAATCTGGTATATTTGGGCAGGCAAACTAAAGGCATACCCTGCAACCCCTACGATGATACCTACAACCAAAAGTGTGGCGAAGGTCATCCACCATTCGTCCTTTACCAGGTTGAAGCCATAACTGAAAGATTCCCCAACACTTTTGTTCATAAAGATCATTATGCTAAAGGATAGTGAAAGGGGTACGGCCAAGTAGATACCGGGAAGGAAACAACAGATAAATCCCACCACGATGGATAATACCACGATGATTCCCAAACCTATAAAACTCCATAATGAATCATAGACTTCCCTTCTTATTTTGTCAAAGTCGGTCTGTCCTTGAAGTTCTGTATAGGATTTTATATAGTGCAATACGGTAGATTGTGAAACGGCATAAACCAAAATCATGGCTACCAAGAAAACGAGGCCACTGATCAACATGGTGACACCACTAACAAGCGAACCCGAACTGGATCCTATGTTCAAGACCGAACTGAAGGAATAAAGATAAAACCCTACGGCGATCAACATGATCAAAAGATAGGGGGCAACGATCTTAAAGTAGGTGGCGATAAAAGGTTTGAACTGTGATCTAAGAAAAGCAAAGGTGTCTGAAAGGATCTCACCTAATTCACGCTGTTTCTTAAAATGGATATAATTATTCATTTTGGTTGGGTTTTGAATGTAATTGATATGGGTATATAACGTAATAAAATAGAATTAGTGCCAAAGAAGTTAAAATGATCAATATGGCCAACCAATCGGGCATTTCGGTATGTCGGGTCACAAAACCCTCCAAGAACCCCGCGATGATAAAAAAGGGAAAGGTACTCAACATGATTTTAAGTCCGTTCTTAACCCCTCTCTTAAAAGATTCCAACCGGGTGTAAGTCCCTGGGAACAGCATGCCGTTGGCAAGAACCAATCCTGCACAGCCCGCGATAATAATGACCGAGATTTCGATGGTCCCATGGATCCAAATGGTGCGTGCGGATTCCCATAGCAATCCTTTTTCGTAAAAGAAATATTGAAAACTACCCAACATAATCCCATTTTGCATCATGATCCATAAGGTTCCTATGCCCAGCATGATCCCGTAGGCAAAGGCCATCATGGCTACTCGAATGTTGTTGATGGTGATTCCCATGAACATATTGAATTCCCCCATTTCCTTATAAACGGCCATGGGATCCCCTTTCCCAATGTTATCCATAGTCATATTCACGTATCCATCACCAAGAATGGAGCGCACAAAATCCCCCTCATTGGCAGCCGAGAAAGCCCCGACCAATGTAAAGAAGGTGAAAACCAGAAAGGCGATCAAAAGCTCTCTTTGGTGGTGATAGAATAGGGTAGGGAATTCCGTTTTCCAAAATGAAATTATACGGTTCTTGGGTTCTTTTTTGGTTTTGTAGATCTTTTGGTGGGCCTGGGATGCGAGTGTGTTGAGGTAGAATTCCGTATTGCTGCCAGCATAAAATGTTTTGGCATAACTTAAATGATCCGTTATTTCAATGTAGAGATTGGACAATACATCAGGTGCTATCTTCGTTTTGTTCGACAGGGCGTTTTCAAAAGTTATCCATTTGTCTTTATTTTGCTTAACAAAGGCGGCCTCTCGCATTTAATACCGGATTTTATCCAAAGGAACTAAAATATGGAACAATTTCAAATAGAAACTGCCCAAAATATAAGTATAAGTCAAAATACGGCCAACTTGGGAGACCGCATGTTGGCCTATCTGATCGATAGTTTTGTGATCATGGCCTATACGATATTGATGATTATAATGCTCATTAGCATGGACATTGATATGGAGGATATGTGGGCCCTATACATGCTCATGGGTTTACCGGCGTTTTTATACTATCTTTTATTGGAAACCTTTATGGATGGCAAAACCATTGGTAAGGGGTTGATGAAAATACGGGTAGTGAAATTGGACGGCTCCAAACCGGGATTTTCCAGTTATTTCATTCGGTGGATCCTTCGTGTCATTGATGTTACCATAACCTCTGGGGGGTTGGCGGTCTTAACGATTTTGATTCGTGGCAATGGTCAACGTGTCGGGGATATTGCGGCAGGGACAACGGTCATCAGTGAAAAGAAACGGGTAGGATTGCAAGACACCCTGTTACGGGAATTCCCCGAGGATTATGCACCCAAATATCCCCAGGTTACGATTTTTGAGGATAGGGAAATGCAGACAATCAAGGAATTGTACGACCAGGCAAGAAGGAATGGAAATCACCAAGTCATTCTATCCTTAAGCAATCAGATCAAGAAAGTGACCCAGATTACAACAGCGGAAAAACCTCTCGATTTTGTGGACACCGTAATTAAGGATTACAGTTATTATACCCAGCAACTTTAGCCTCCAAAAGAGCTTTCCAGTATTCCTTTGTCCTTTAAATACTTAGGTAATTTTTTTACCTAAAAATATTTAAAAATAGTTCAGTGCAATTACATACTTTTGCGCTCCAAATTATTTTTTGATGCTTTATTTGATTATTGATATTTTAGGTGCGGCAGCTTTCGCCATTTCTGGGGTTTTGGTGGCCATGGAAAAGAAGCTCGATTTGTTCGGGGTGCTTATCATTGCCTTTGTGACGGCTACTGGTGGTGGTACCCTTCGTGATGTGCTTATTGGGAATAAGCCTGTGTTCTGGATGCTGAATCCCATCTATCTCTTTACGATATTGGGGGCGGTCATATTGGCGATATTGTTCGTAAACCAATTGAAATATTTAAGGAAAACGCTTTTTTTGTTCGATACCATCGGTATAGGATTGTTTACCATGGTAGGTATAGAAAAGGGACTTGAAGCCGAATTGGCACCACCTATATGTATTATCCTTGGAACCATAACTGCCTCATTTGGAGGGGTGATTCGGGATATCCTCTGTAATGAGATTCCAGTAATATTCCAAAAGGAAATCTATGCTACAGCCTGTATTTTGGGCGGGGTGTCGTATTTTTTATTGGCTATGACCCCAATCGATTCCGCGTATTCCTATATCGTTGCTATTATGATAGTTATTGTATTCCGTTTATTGGCCGTAAAGTTTCATATTGCCTTACCGAATATTTATAAGGTGAAGAAGTAGCAAGGGAAAGGTGAATTCTAAATTTCAATTAACAATTAACAATTAACAATTAACAATTAACAATTAGCAAATCTCAAATTCCGAAGGTCAAGTGGGGAGTTATGAGGGATAAGTTATGAGGGATAAGTTATAAGTGGGAAGTTATTAGTGGGGAGTTATAAGTTAAAAGTTTTTTGTTCATAGCAGTAAGCAGTAAGCAGTAAGCAGTGGACAGTAAGCAGTGGACAGTAAGCAGTGAACAATGAATAGCGAATAGCGAATAGCGATTAGCGATCAGCCAATAGCCAGTAGCCAGTAGCCAGTAGCCAGTAGCCAGTAGCCAGTAGCAAGTAGCTAAAAGCCAAGTGGGGAGTTATTAGTTAAAAGTTTTTTGTTCA
The DNA here is from genome assembly GCF_003148665.1 of Maribacter polysiphoniae. Lineage (GTDB taxonomy): Bacteria > Bacteroidota > Bacteroidia > Flavobacteriales > Flavobacteriaceae > Maribacter_A > Maribacter_A polysiphoniae. The sequence continues at coordinate 105,480 of NZ_QGGQ01000003.1, forward strand.
TAGCAGTAAGCAGTAAGCAGTAAGCAGTGGACAGTAAGCAGTGGACAGTAAGCAGTGAACAATGAATAGCGAATAGCGAATAGCGATTAGCGATCAGCCAATAGCCAGTAGCCAGTAGCCAGTAGCCAGTAGCCAGTAGCCAGTAGCAAGTAGCTAAAAGCCAAGTGGGGAGTTATTAGTTAAAAGTTTTTTGTTCATAGCAGTAAGCAGTAAGCAGTAAGCAGTAAGCAGTAGGCATTAGGCAGTAGGCAGTAGACAGTAAGCAGTGAACAATGAATAGCGAATAGCGATTAGCGATCAGCCAAAAGCCAAGTTGGAAGTTATAAGTTGGAAGTTATAAGTGGGGAGTTATTAGTTAAAAGTTTTTTGTTCATAGCAGTAAGCAGTAAGCAGTAAGCAGTAAGCAGTGAACAATGAATAGCGAATAGCGATTAGCGATCAGCCAAAAGTCAAGTTGGAAGTTATAAGTTAAAAGTTTTTTTGAACAGTGGACAGTAAGCAGTGGACAGTAAGCAGTGAACAATGAATAGCGAATAGCGAATAGCCATTAGCGAAGAGCCAATTGTACATTGTACATTGTTTATTGCCAATTGCCAATTGTCCAATGTTCACTTCACCACTTCCGCCTTGGTAATGTAAATGTTCTGAAACGGCCAATCGCCCTTTCCGACACGTTGCGCATTGATTTTGTCAACGACATCCATACCTTCGATTACTTTTCCGAATGGTGTGTATTCCCCATCCAAATGGTAAGATCCCGGTTTGGTGACCACAATGAAGAATTCATAGGGAGAGGCCAACATATGTGGATTATCCACTTCACTGCTGGGCATGGAAATGGTACCTCGATGATGTTTGTATCCTTTCTTGGCATCAGGTGGTAGTAGATACCTGCCAATAGCACTACGCTTTTGGGCTGTGGCCTTATCATCGGAATTACCACCCTGAATAATGAAATTCTTCACCACACGGTGAAACTGGGTATTATCGAAATAGCCTTTTTTGGTCAAGTAGATGAAGTTCGCTTTGTGGTAAGGGACATCATCGTACAACTGAACCGTGAAACTTCCGAGGGTGGTCGTGATCCTTACCTTGTCATCTTTAAGGGTCTTATTGTAATTAAAGAAGAAGTCTATGGCGTTTTCATCGGTCAGTTTAAAAGGTTCTTCCTCTTTTTGTATTTCTTCTTTTGGTGCTACGGAATCCTGTGTTACAATTGTTACTTTTTCAGTGGTAGGTTTAGGTTCTTCCTTACAGGCAACCAAAAATATAAGTAGTAATATTGTAGTGGAATAGAATTTTTTGGATATCATGAATTTTGATGATTTTGCCTTACGTAGTTCAAAAATAAAAAATCTGCCCTTACCGGGTAGCGCTTCCCACTATAAAATGGCCCCTTCAATTCGATTAAAGGAGTTGGAAGCCGGTGAAATTAAAAAACAAAATGCAAGAAAAGCCGCTGTATTGGCCTTGTTCTACCCGGATCAGCGAAGTCTTACCCATTTACTGTTGATCCTTCGTAAGACCTATGAGGGTGTACATTCAAACCAAATAGGATTCCCCGGGGGGAAGACCGAAAAAGAGGATACTGATATTTTGCATACCGCATTGCGGGAAACATATGAGGAAGTAGGCGTGCCTCCCGAAAAGGTATCGATCATTAAATCATTGAGTGAAATCTATATTCCGCCCAGTAATTTTGAGGTAAAACCGTTTATGGGACTCATGTCGAATCCCTGTCCCTTTATCCTGCAGGAGTCCGAGGTAGAAGCATTGGTAGAGGTGCCTTTGATCGATTTTATGGATGATTCCAAGGTATTCACCCAAAAATTATCGACATCTTATGCAAAAAACATGGATGTACCCGCCTTTAAATTAAATGGTTACACCGTTTGGGGGGCAACAGCAATGATGCTGAACGAAATCAAGGAGCTTTTGAGGCAGGTTTTATAATGCTTATTTTGTAGTTTTGTAGTTATGGGTATATTCAAAAAAAATCCTTTTGGCCATATTCTTTTTATAAAAAGATGGCTAATCCGTATTTTGGGTGTATTCACCCACCAACGTTATAAAGGCTTCAATACTTTGGAGATCGAGGGTTCTGAAATTATCAGGAATCTACCGGATAAAAATGTACTTTTTGTCAGTAACCACCAAACGTATTTCGCCGATGTCGTTGCCATGTTCCATGTATTCAATGCCAGTTTAAGCGGTAGGGATGATTCCCTAAAGAATGTAGGTTACCTATGGAATCCCAAATTGAACGTGTATTATGTGGCGGCAGCGGAGACCATGAAGAAAAGTCTGTTGACCAAGATTTTCGCTTATGCCGGATCGATCAGTGTAGAACGTACCTGGCGCTCCGAAGGCAAGGATGTGAAGCGCCAAGTAAAGATGAGCGATATCTCGAATATCGGTAGGGCACTAAGCGACGGTTGGGTCATTACCTTTCCACAAGGGACCACCACACCTTGGAAACCACTTCGAAAAGGTACGGCCCATATCATAAAAAAATACAAACCGGTTGTGGTACCTGTTGTTATCGATGGCTTTAGACGCTCTTTCGACAAGAAAGGCCTTCGGGTCAAGAAAAAGGGTATCCTACAGAATATGGTGATTAAGGAGCCTTTGGATATCGATTATGAAAATGAATCGTTTGATGCGATCATTGAAAAATTGGAATATGCCATAGAGCAACACCCTTCTTTCTTAAAGGTAATCTCCCAAAAAGATCTGCTGGCCTTGGAAGAAGAGAATGAACTACGTAGATTTCGCAATAGTAAGAAAATCTAAACCTCCAATTGTTTCAGTTCCTTGTAATTCCTTTTGAGCTTTCGTAACAATAATCCGTAGAGCAGGAAGTAGATTCCGGCAATAAAAGCAGTAAAGACAACCGCTCCAATAGATAGGATCCATATTGTCGTAGTCCTGATTTTTTCCAAAGGAATTTCCTTGCTTTTTTCAGCGACACCATCGAAAGCCAGTAAAACTTCATCACTTAAATAGATGCCGACGATGAACAATGCGAAAAAAACAAGACTCATTGTAAGACAGAAAATGATATAGTGTTTAACTGTTTTTCTTGTTTTGATTATTTGTCGCATTAAATTTTTAGCACTATCCAAGATTGAAATTTCCTTATACCTTCGGTAGAATTGAAAGATAAAATAAAGAACAACCGCATAATAGAATACATTAAATACAATATAAATCGTATTGAACCCGCCTGCATCGTGTAATAAGGGATTTTTCCTAAATGAGGGGGATAGGTAGATTAAATTGGGCAATGAAATCTCTAGAATACTGATAATCAAAATCCATCGCACGATAGAGGAAGATCTCTTCCATATCATATTATGAATTTGGTCAAAGGACAATTTAGGAAGATGCTCTTCCCTTTTCTGCCAATCTTTTTTTAATAAATCGAGTTCGTCAATCATATATCGTCATGGATTCAATATGGTTCTTAATTTCTTTTTTATCCTGTTCATCTTCACTCTCGCATTCACCTCGGTAATACCCAGGGTTTCCGCAATCTCCCTATAATCCTTGTCTTCCAGGTACAGGAAGACCAACGCTTTTTCTATATCTCCCAACTGCTTTACAGCGGCATACATGAGTTTCAGTTGTTCCTCTTCCTGGGGATCGTACTCATTGGCCGTTATTTTGTAAATGACCGAGTCATAATCCTGTGTCCGTATACTTCTTTTGGATTTTCGGTATAGTGTGATCGCTGTATTCAGCGCAACCCGGTACATCCAAGTACTGAATTTTGATTCTCCCCGAAATTTCGGGTACGCCTTCCATAGCTGTATGGTTATTTCTTGGAACAGATCATTGTGTGAATGCCTGTCGTTGGTGTACAGGGTGCAGACCTTATGAACAATATTCTGATTGTTCTCAAGTTCCGTCACAAATTGATGCTCCAGTTTTTTATTCACGATTTTGTTTGGTGGTTGTTACGTTATAAGTAGTACGTTTTACAAAAATGTTACACTTTGGTCAGAAAAAAAAGGATTTAGACCAAAAGGATGGGTGAACGGGGGACAGTGGGCAGTGGGCAGTGGGCAGTGGGCAGTGGGCAGTAAACAGTGGGCAATTAACAATGAACAATAAGCAATGAGCAATGGACAGCTAACAGCCAAGTTTAAAGTTATAAGTGTTAAGTTAAAAGTTTTTGTGAACGTGAACAGTGGACAGTGAACAGTGGGCAGTGGACAGTTGGCAGTTAACAATGAACAATTAACAGTTAGCAATTAACAATGGGCAATAAGCAATTAATAATTAACAATGAGCAATGAGCAATGGACAATGAACAGCTAACAGCCAAGTTTAAAGTTATAAGTGTTAAGTTAAAAGTTTTTGTGAACGTGAACAGTGGACAGTGAACAGTGGGCAGTGGACAGTTGGCAGTTAACAATGAACAATTAACAGTTAGCAATTAACAATGGGCAATAAGCAATTAATAATTAACAATGAGCAATGAGCAATGGACAATGAACAGCTAACAGCCAAGTTTAAAGTTATAAGTGTTAAGTTAAAAGTTTTTGTGAACGTGGACAGTGAACAGTGAACAGTGGGCAGTAAGCAGTGGGCAGTAAGCAGTGGGCAGTAAGCAGTGGGCAGTGAACAGTGGGCAGTGGGCAATGGGCAATGAACAATAAACAATAAACAATGAACAATTGGCGAATAGCGAATGGCAAACAGCTAACAGCCAAGTTGGAAGTTATAAGTTTAAAGTTAAAAGTTTTTGTGAACGTGAACAGTGAACAGTGGGCAGTGAACAGTGAACAGTGGGCAGTAAACAGTGGGCAGTGAGCAATTAATAATTAACAATGAGCAATGAACAATGGACAATGAACAGCGAAAAGCCAAGTTTAAAGTTATAAGGGGTAAGTTAAAAGATTGTTTTTATTTATGACAGCCATTAGCCATTGGCGAACAGCAACAACCTACTATTTCCTTGGATGGTACTTGTCCATGACCTCGGTTAAATGGGAGCGATCGACATGCACATATACTTCGGTGGTGGTAATGCTCTCATGGCCCAGCATTTGTTGAATGGCCCTAAGGTCGGCCCCATTTTTTAAAAGATGGGTGGCAAAGGAGTGCCGAAAGGTATGTGGACTTATACTTTTTCCCAATTCGATCTTGGTAGCGAGTTGTTTTATGATCGTAAAGATCATGGCACGGGTAAGTTGTTTGCCCCGGCGGTTCAAAAACAGGATATCATCAAACCCCTTCTGTATGTTTTGGTGCACCCGAACCTCATTTCGGTAGATATTGATATATTTTTTATTGAAATCACTGATCGGTACAAAGCGTTGTTTGTCGCCCTTTCCCGTTACCTTTATAAAATCCTCCTCAAAAAAAAGGTCCGATATGCGTAGGTTTATCAGTTCGGAAACCCGGAGTCCACACCCATATAAGGTTTCTAGCATGGCCCGGTTGCGTTCCCCTTCGGGTTTGGAAAGGTCCACGGCCCCAATGATCTTATCGATTTCATCCTCGGAAAGGGTATCGGGCAACTTTCTGCCGATTTTGGGCGATTCAAGCAAATCCATAGGGTTGTCGGTGCGGTAATCCTCAAAGGTCAAGTAGTTGAAGAAACTCTTTAAGCCCGATATAATACGGGCCTGTGACCGGGGATTTACGTCTTGCGCGATTTCATAGATAAAACGCTGTACGGTTTCCTTGTCTATAAGCAAAGGACTTACGGTGAGGGTGTTATCCTCAAGAAAGCCGATTAATTTGGCCACATCCAAAAGGTAGTTTTTAATGGAGTTGTCAGACAGGCCACGTTCTAGCTTAAGATAGTCTTCGTAATCCTCCAAGGCTTGTTTCCATTTCATGCTACAAATATTCAATTTATATGGCTCAAATGATTTTAAAAGCTGATAAAACAATATTACACAACATATTTGGAATATTACACAACGAAAATTAGTCGAATGATGTAAGTCATTCTAAGTTTGCCCCATCAATTTAAAACAATCAATTATGAAAAAAGTAGTATTAGTAGCAGCATTGGCTTTATTTGGTTTCAGTGTTAATGCACAGGAAGGTTTTTTTGCTAAGGCCGGCTTGTCTAACGTAACAGCCAAAGTAGACATATTTGACGAAACTGTATCCGATTCTGAAATGGGTTTCTTTGTCGGAGTAGGCTACAATTTTGAGGTTAGCGATACCTTCGAAGTTGAACCGTCTGTTCTTTATAGCCTTGTTAGTGATTTAAATTCATTGTACATTCCAATAATGGCGAAGTACGAGGTTGCCGAATCATTCACTATTCAGGCAGGACCTCAAATAAATTACCTATTGGAAGATGTGCCACAAGGTGAATTCGGATTGGATCTAGCCTTTGGTGTAGGGTATAGCTTTTCTGAACAATTCTTTGCAGATGCCAGATATGGTATAGAGGTTTCAAGGGATATTGAAGGTTTTAGCTTAAACTCATTACAAATAGGGGTTGGTTATAGATTCTAAAACATAAAATCAATTTTGAAAAGCGAAAACGAATCCAGTTTTCGCTTTTTTTATGCCCTTTTTTTAGATTAGGCATCGTATTTGTATTAGGTAGTGTACACGATTCATGTTTTATGAACTAAACACTATACTATTATGAAAAAATTATTACTTCTTCCGTTGATTGCCTTTTTTGCCCTTACGACGACCCATGCCCAGGAACCGGTGCGTTTTGGACTTACGGGCGGACTCCTGAACACCAATGTTGATTTTAAGACCGGTAATTCCCTTTTGAACCTTGTCGGGGTCGAAAAATACGGGAACATCAACAATACCGGTTTTTATATAGGGGCCTTGGTAGATATTGCCGCCACCGAAAAATTCCATGTACAGCCAGAACTGACCTATGGGAAGTCCGAAGACCTTTCTTTTGTCTATTTGCCCATCATGGCCAAATATTATGTAGCTCCTAAATTTCACATACAGGCCGGACCCCAATTGAATTTTTCCTCTAATCTCGACGATATTAAAAATACCATTCGCGATGCCGAGGAACTTTTGGGCACCAATGGCGATGTTGATGATGTACTCCGAACCGTCGGGGTGGATTTAGGTGTGGGTGCCGGTTTTGATGTTACCGATAATTTTACGATCCAGGCACGTTATTCCTTTGAACTGTCCGATAGGTATTCTGGTCCCGCTGGTGGCGTACTCGATATTAAGGGGTCTGCATTGCAGGTCGGGGTAGCCTTTATGTTCTAATATAAGGATATAACCGGTTTTGCTTTCCGAAGGAAGGACTGCCAAGACGATATCAATAGGTATAAACGACCCCGAAACGGGTCGTTTTCTTTTGGATTCCTGTGGAAATCCACCCCTTTTACCCGAATTAATGTAGGTTGGTTTGCAACAAAAACCTATGCATTGCGTTTTCGTATGTAGTTTAAACCAATCACTTTAATAAAACCAAACCACAATGCACAAAAACCTATTCGCCCTGATCTTTCTTTTTATGGGAACCGGAATTTTTGCCCAAGAAGGCTTTAAACTCGGGTTTCACGGGGGCTTGCCCATCAACGACTTTAATGATGCCGTAACCTTGACCCTTGCTTTGGATGCGGGTTATATGTATGCTGCGAACGAAACAATCGATATCGGGATCGCCACGGGATTTATACACGGCTTTGGCGAAAGCTTCAGTTCAGAGGCCATAGAAGCCGATTTTCCCAATGTGGAATTTATGCCCGTGGCCGCCTCGGTTCGTATATGGACCTCCAATTCGTTCTCCTTCGGAGTAGATGGGGGGTATGCCGTAGGTATCAATGACGGTAATGATGGTGGACTCTATTACCGACCCGTTATCGGGTATCTTATGGGCCCCAGTACCGAGGTCAATTTTTCATATTCGACGGTAGAGCTCGATGGGGCTACCTGGAACACTCTGAATCTCGGTGTCCTGTACACCTTTAAATCGAAACGCAGTCGATGATCAAAACCGATGATACCATTAAAATAACCATAGGGGAGGGGAAGCGATCATGCTTCCCTTTTTTTATTTCGCATAAATCGATACATTTATGCAATGAAAGCCACACACAGGCTCCTAGTGGTATGCTGAGGGTGCTGTTACACGTGCTGTAGTAGTATCGAGGGTCATAAGGCCCATAAAAACAAGGATAATGAAGATAATGATCATCAACGGACCCAATTTGAACCTCTTGGGCAAACGGGAACCTGAAGTATACGGAAGTACTACTTTTGAGGCATATTTCGCTGAATTACAGACCAAGTTCAAAACGGTAGAGTTGGCCTATTACCAATCGAATATCGAGGGGGAGCTTATTGACAAGATCCAGGAAGTCGGTTTTTCGTATGATGGTATTATTTTGAATGCCGGGGCCTATACCCACACCTCGATCGGTATTGGCGATGCCATCCGGGGTATTACCACCCCAGTGATCGAAGTACATATTTCCAACACGTTCGGGCGGGAAGCCTTTCGTCATGTATCGCATATATCACCAGCGGCCAAGGGTGTTATTTTAGGGTTCGGCCTACAGAGTTACGATCTGGCCATACAGAGTTTTTTGTAAGAGGTATAGGAGGTAGTTAATAGACCATTTTATGCACCCATTGTGGGGGTATATAGATGTATTTACTTCGACCATATCCTATTTACTTGAGTGTTACAAAGAATACTTGACGAAAAGAATTCCTGAAAAACGGAATGAATTAACTGAATGGTACAAAGAATTTAAAGAACCATATAATAGAATAGTTTCAGAGTCAGTAATAAATGATAAAAATAAAGCTAGTGGCTAACACCGGTAACCCTTGCACAAACCTTTAATCCTCCATAAAGCGGATTCATATAAGCCTCTTCAAGGGGCTTTTTATGTGTATGGATATAAGTACCGTTTTATGTATTCGACCAAAAGCAAATTCGTTTCCTCCACCTTCTGAACGTTTTTTGGTGAACTTCAGGTACTTTTTCTTGCGGTGAACCCACCACCATCCCTTCTTGCGATTTCCCCTATCAAACGAATAGCTTATCTTTAAATCAATAACCTAACATAGGGCCCCAACCGTTGTAAACCATCTAAAGAACCAGTAACAGAAACTAACATTTTGCGAAAATTCATTTTTGAAAAAACAAAGTACGGATTCGAATTGCTTATGGATTTACATAAGTTCGAGGGTAATCCGAATGTCTTTTTTGATCCTGAGCCACAGACAACCGATTTTTTTGAGATCTTAATTTTTGAAAAAGCGAAGGGAAGGATTGAATTGAATGGACAATTATTGGACATTAAGGAGCATAGCTTTTTTTTCATTTCCCCTTTCCAGAAAAAAAGGTGTATGGTCGACCTGTCTGGAATTAAAGGTTTTCATCTTGTTTTTCAAAATGACTTTCTATCGGATTTTTTTGATGATAAATTGTTTACGTACCGACTGCAATACTTTTATAATTCGCAACACCCCCAATATCTACGATTGCAAAATGAAGATTATAATATGGTACGATTGGCTTTGAATGAAATTATCGCTGAGATAAATAATTATCGAAATGATAGTCCACATATATTGCGTTCACTGCTATATTTCTCATTGTCGAAGCTCAATCGATTGTATTCAAAGTGCTATGATATATCACCCAACACCCAATCGAATTCAATCATTTATAAATTCAAGGAACTACTCGAACTGAATATCCGCAGTTTGCATTCGGTAAAGGATTATTGTGATGCATTAAGGGTAACCCGCCATCAGCTCAATGCCATGGTAAAGGAGCATACTCGGCATACGACAAAGGAAATCATCAACAATAGACTGCTGCTTGAGATAAAAACGGAACTCCGCTATTCCAACAAAACAATATCCGAAATAGCGGATGCCTTAAATTTCAGTGAACCTAATAATTTGACACGGTTCTTTTTGAAAATGGAAGGGGTCAATCCTACCAAGTATCGGGAAAATTACCAAAATGATAGTAATTAATGATAAAGTGATACGCTACTAGAGGCGGTAAATGGGTAATTTGGAAATAAAAAATCATGGCAAAAATCAGTTATTCATTCATTGCTTTTTTTGGTCTTCAACTGGCTATCTCCCAAAGTCCCGAAATAAAAATTGACATGGTCGCTTCGAATTGGAATGTTTCGCAAGAAACTACTTTTGAAAGATTCGACAATAGGGAAACCCTACTTCTAAATGGTGGAAGGGTCACCGTAAAAAACCACAGATTTACAAACGGTACCATTGAAGTGGATGTGTATGCCAACGCCAACCGGAGTTTTGCAGGCATTACGTTTAGAAAGCAAAACAACACGATGGAGGAGGTTTATATGAGACTCCATAAATCGAACCAAGTCGATGCCGTTCAATATACCCCCATTTATAATAATGAGTCGAATTGGCAATTATATCGCGAAAACCAGGCAAAGGTCTCATTTAAAAATACAGGTTGGAACAACTTGCGAATCGAGGTGAACAACCAAAGTGCCGAGGTTTTTGTAAACGACGAAAAAGTCATGACCATAGATGAACTAAGAACAGACCAAAATGATGGGGAGATCGGACTCTTTGCTTTGTTCCCCAATAGGTTTTCAAACTTCAGGATTACACCCAAGGATGCCGTAGACCGTACCGATGCCGTAGCACGAACCAAAAAGGATAACGATCTTTCCGCTGATTCTTCCATTATCACGACATGGGAAATCACGAAGGCAAAACCCTACAAAGCGGAGGAGATACGTTTTGAAAACTTTGAAAAGGAAGAATACATGACGGTTAAAACGGAAGCGTCTGGACTCTTACCCATTTCCAAGTACATAAAGAAGTCTTCTTCGGGTAACTTCGAACAGAATGAAGAGGACTATATCGTCGCAGCTACAACAGTCTATGCCAGCAATGACGAGACGAAACTTTTGTCATTTGATTACAGTGACAGAATAATGGTCTATTTAAATGGCAAAGCGGTTTTTAAGGGCAATAATGCCTTTAGGGCCAAAGGAATTCAATACATGGGGCATATTGACATTAATACCAATAAATTATACCTGCCACTTAAAAAAGGAACAAACAAAATTCACTGTGTTGTTATGGATAAGGCAAATGGTTGGGGTTTAATTGCAAAATGGGAATGATGCTTTAGAACAATCTATTACCACAATTAGGGAGTCATAACGCTTCGGGATGACTAGCCCAAAACTAGTTAAGGACAGGCTATTCGAATCCAATTGAAATTGTCAACTGTCGGCCTTAATCAAAAATAATCGCTAACTTACGGTAAATGAAGGTTATACGATATTGTTGTAGCCCATTAAATCCAAATAAAATGGAAAGGACTATCTTCTTATTCATTGCCTTTTTCCTCACGCTGCAGGTATCCTTAGCCCAATATCCAAATGGAAAGGTAGTTTACGAAAAATTATATTCAAAGTTATTGGAGAACCCCGGTGGCGAAAATCCGACACGAAGAGTGACTGTTTATCTCCCTCCGGGATATGATACAGGTGAAAAAAGATACCCAGTAATCTATTATCTACATGGTTTTACATGGAATGATAGTCTGGCAATTGCAGTAGATAAATTTGATAAGTTATTGGATAAGGCTATTGCGACCAATAAAATAGAACCCGTAATTGTCGTTATGCCCGATCAATATACGGTATATCGAGGTAGTTGGTACACCAACTCAACACTAACCGGTAAATGGGCTGACTTTACGGGTAAGGACCTTGTTACATTTATTGATAAGAACTTTAGGACAATCCCGGAAAGTGGGAGTAGGGGTATCGCGGGCCATTCAATGGGCGGGCAAGGAGCCATAAAAATGGGAATGATGTTTCCTGATGTTTTTTCCTCTGTTTACGCTTTGTCCCCTGCACATATGGGAACACTTACCGAAGAGTTTGGAATTGATGGATATGCCCATAAACGAATAACAGAAATTTCATCTCACGAGCAATTGACCACAGGATATGCTGAATTTTTACCTAATGTCTTGGTTTCTATGGGTAGGGCATATTCACCAAACCTTGATAACCCACCTTATTATATGGATTTTCCATTTGAATATGTTGGTGATAGTATAATTACTAACTACGATGTTATAGAGAAATGGAAAAATAACACTCCTGTTGGCATGATTGACGATCACATTAATGATCTTAAAAAATTAAAAGCATTAAAGCTCGATTGGGGAAGAAATGAAGATAATAAGCTAATTCCTAATACCTGTTTGGAATTCAGCAAAAAGCTAGAAGCTTTTGGAATTAATCATTATGCGGAAACTTATATTGGTAATCATACCAATAAACTTTGGACCGAAGATGGCAGGGCTTTGAACAGTATGTTGCCATTTTTTAATATGTATTTAAAATTCAGGGAATAAACGAGCTAAAACGCCACTTCCTATGAAAAGTTTTAGCCCGGTTCTCTAAAGTCACTTTATATCTTATCTTTAAATCAATAACCAAACATAGGGGCTAGCCCGTTACCACACATTTGAGAAAACCAATGATTGAACAACTCATCGAAAGAACAAATACTACAGAATTCTATCAAAATGGATATTTACATTTGACTGGGGCAAAAGGTCAATTGGATATATTTAAAACGATGGAATTTGATTTTGTGGTAGAAGAGGAAGACAATTTCGGAAAAAAGCATAATGTGGAATGTTGGAGATTAATTGCCCACAAAATAATAGATTTTAAAGGAATCTTTGCAGATCAATATCTTCCCTACATAAAATTGAAAATCTTAACAGACCACCCACTGCTATGGAGTTATAATAAAGCCCAATTACAATGTGAATTAATAAGGTTCCCGGAAAACCCAAGCGAATTTATGGGGGATTTATTCTTTGAGTATGAAAAGATTACCGGAAATTGGATTCCACTACACAAGAATTTTTGGGCTATCAATGGACATTATAAACAAAACGGAAAGCGCAATTTATCGATACTAAAACCTTTAAAGGAATCTGTTGAAAGAGTTTGCGGGAAACACGGCGTGGAATTTAAAGTGAAAAAAGAGACTGACGGATATGATAAAGGTTATACAAATCGACCTAATGCGAAGCTGTTGATTTTTGGAAATGAAGACGTCTGTCCTAATGATTTTAGCTTGGGTCAACCCTATATTATTGCGGACGAATTCATGGCAAGTCGGAAATAAAAATGTGTGCCAACAACGAACTGAGCTAAAAGGCAAATACGATTTAGCGTAATCCACCCACAGAATTACGATCATACTCTAAATTTGATGTAACTATTCAGTAAGCTTGTTTTATTGGTGTATTACATACGGCTATCCATACCAGAATTTGCAAATGTGGTCAAAGCAAGTTCATTAATCCTGCTTTCCATACGTTTTTGGGCGGATTTGAGGTTATAGGCGATGGAGGAAACCTTGCCATTACTCTCTTCGATTTCCCCTATCAAGCGAATAGCTTATCTTTAAATCAATAACCGAACATAGGGGCTAGCCGTTATGCTTCATGATGACCAAGAATACAAGCGGCAGCTTGAAGCTGGAATGGACCATTAAAAAACAGCTGCGACACGCTGGTGTTAATAAAGAACAAAACAAAAATAATGTTATGGGAAAATCAATGCAATGTCTAATCATCTTACTTCTGATTTTTGGATGTAATGAAAAGCACCCAAATTCCGAATCTTCATCCCCGTTCGAGAATGATATACCGATACCTGTCTCCAATAAAATTTCCCTTGCTGGCTCGTTAGAACCAGATATTATTAGGTGCCTCAAAGTACAAGAAGCCATTTCACCCTCTCTTTCCCCGGATGGTACCATGGTTGCCTACAGAACAAGGTTAACGGGTGAATACCAAATCTGGGTAACCAGCACGGATCGATTAAGTGCTCCAAAACAAATTACTTTTGGAAACTCAGTGACTTTTCATAAATGGTCCCCAGGTAATAGTGGCATCCTATATGGAACAGACAAAGAGGGTAATGAGAAGGAAGGGTTCTACTTTATTTCGAGTGATGGTTTAAAGGAAAAAGTACTTTTACCCGCATCGGATGCATACCGTTTTTTCGGGGATTTCAATAAGGATGGTTCCCTATTTGCCTATGCTACGACCGAAAGAAATGGTGTTGATTTCGATATACATGTGTATGACCTCAAGAATGGGACGGACAAGAAGGTATATGTGGGAAAATTAGGATATTACCCTATATCATTTTCCCCTGACGGACAACATATTATAATTTCCGAGCAGATGGGTGAAGACGCAAACAATTTGTATCTATTGAATTTATCCGACTCTTCACTATCGCAAATAAATAAACCTAACGACTACTCATATTTTGGTGATATACAATGGAAAACCGATGGTAGTGCATTTTTTATGTGCACTAACCTTGACGAGGATTTCACGGGAATAGCGCTTTACACCTTAGAAAACAAAACTTTGGAATATCAACTCAAAAAGGACCATGATATTGAACAGGTACTACTTACAGATAATGACTCCATGCTTCACTGGGTTTCGAATGAGGAAGGCTATTCAAAACATGGTATAATAGATGTAACCAATGGTAACGAAGTAACATCACCTGCATGGCCCAAAGGGACATTGTACTTAACCGCATCCACAGGTGGTGAAAAAATAATGGCCTATATCAATAGTCCGAATATTCCTGGGGATTTATGGAGTTGGGTACCTTCCTCAAAAGAAGTCGTACAGGTAACGATGTCAAACCATGCAGGATTGAATTTGAACAGTATGGTCCTTCCCAAGGCCCACAGTTTTTCAGCCAGGGATGGCTTAACCATTCATGGTTTGCTTTATTCTCCCCAAAATATAAGTCCTAGCACACCGATAATTATTAAAGTACACGGAGGTCCGACGAGTCAGGCAAGACCAAGGTTTGATGCGCTCTCACAATACCTGGTCGCAAAAGGGTTTGCGGTGTTCGACCTTAATTTTCGTGGATCAACCGGATATGGAAAGACATATGCCAGGGAAAACAACCTTCGTAAGCGGGAAAATGAACTATATGACCTTGAAGATGCCGTAAAGTATTTGACTGAAAGCAACATAGGGAATCCGAAAAAAATCGCCATTATGGGAGGATCGTATGGGGGTTATCTTACCATGGCTGCCATAACAAGATTACCAGAGGTTTTTGCCTGTGGCGTAGCGTTTGTAGGGGTTTCAAACTGGGTAACTGCATTGGAAGGAGCATCTCCTGAATTAAAGGCCGGTGATAGGTTGGAATACGGAGACATTGACAACCCAGAGGATAGAGTGTTCTTTGAATCGATTTCCCCGATAAAGTATATTGATCAGGTACAAGCACCGGTAATGGTACTCCATGGGGCAAATGACCCAAGAGATCCCGTAACAGAGTCAGATAGATTTGTAGAAGGTATTAGGAAAAATGGTGGAGAAGTTGCGTATTTAAGGTTCCCGGACGAAGGCCATGGAATTCGCAAAATGAACAATAGGATAACGGCCTATGTGAGAGTCGCTGAATTCTTGGAACGAAACTTAAACTAGAAACCTTTAACAATAGCCATAAGTAATCCTCCAGAGGCATAACCAATCATAGTTGGGCAGCCAACCAAGAGCCTATAACCAATGATAAAATATTTTAGAAAAATAAGACAACAGCTTTTAATAGAAAACAAATTCGGGAAATATCTGACTTACGCCTTTGGGGAAATTGTTTTGGTCATCATTGGGATTTTGATGGCTTTGAGTATTAATACCTGGAATGAAAAAAGAGTAAATAAGAAAACAATGGGTCATTAAGACTATTGATAAAATGCATAAAAATGCTAAGAAATTAATGAGTGAAATTCAAAAACAATTAAGTGAAAAGATATCAAAAGACACACCTTCTAAAACGAACTAAACTTCTGTTTTTCAATAATGTCAACCTTGAATCTATTTAAATGAAAACCAATGAAAGCACAACACCAGCTAAAACCAAATGCTGGTGCTAGCCTTCTTGTGAGCCCTGAAGCTGTGGGATTTTATCGATTTGTTTGCTGAATAAGTTGCTTAAATCACGCTACTATGCCTGTACAAACCGATGTGGCCAATTTGGACTCCACGTAACGATTTCCCTTATTTTACGCCTTACTTAGGAATCTTGATAGTACGTTTTCCGAAAATAATCAGCTTACTTTTTCCCACGTTATTGATTACAGGTTTTTCAATCGCTCAAAGCAAATCCATCAATGGGAACAAGTATGTTTCCATTGGGGGTATACTGTAATGGATGACCATAAAAGGGGATGATATCAAAACCCGTAATTCTATTCCTACATGGTGGTCCAGAAAGTACAATGAGTCAATATGGTGCCATGTACCACAAATGGGAAAAGAAAAACAACGGCTGCCTTGGGTCTTGCCTTACGAGCCTTAGGTGCGGGCAAGAAAGTTTTCATTGCCCAATTTGTTAAAGGGATGGTTTATTCGGTAGGATAGGCAAGTGAAAAACTGACATCCGATATCATTGTCAAACAATACGGATTGGATTGTTTGATGTACAACGAACCCACAAAGCGGATATAGATGCGGCCCGTAGTGGTTTTATTGAAGTTTCTGAAATCATTTTGTCCGGAAAATATGATGTTGTGGTTTTACATGAAGCCAATATTGCCATGTACTGTAAATTATTCGGTGTTGAAGAAATCAAGCATTACGATACGAAAGGTATTGAGGCCAGAATGGGGATTGAATATTAAATTGGCCTTGAGGGCCAGGGTACGTAAGGGACTCTATCATTAGTGTTGAAACGCCTATGTTAATTCAAAGGGTCGTTTATTGAATGCGGGTAATTGGAATCACGATTTTGAAACCTTAGAATAGTGTCTTTCACGATGACACCCTTATCAATATTAATGGCATTCTTAATGGTCTTATTTTCATACCAACTTTCGCGACCGGATACCACAGCTGGTACATGTACCATTAATGCGGCTGAAATAGATCGGGAAGCACTTTCCCAAAAATAACTTGGTGTGTGATCCACGGCATAGTAATCAATTTTATCGATTGCTATGATCGGGTTTTTAAACGTTGTAGGTTTTGCAAAATAAAATCCCATCCCTTCATCACAACTAACATCTATGATCAGTGTCCCGGGTTTAAGCATGGATTTTTCATGTTCCATGACATAATCAATGGGGTCATCGGTATCCTGATATGTGCCATTGATTATTATGCCAGATTCGTTTATTAAATCCAGTAAAGGTCGCTCTGAACCATCGTGCTCAACAACAATCAATCGAGGTTCATTTTCGTTTCCTTTTCTAATTCGGACATAGTGTACATTAAGGACTTCCTCCCTAACCTCATGATCCGGTCTTTGTATACAGATGGTAATATCCCTAAAGCCTTGTGATTTCAAGGCATAAATGGCTCCCCTGCTAACTGCGCCAAAACTAAAGATGATCACTTTTCTTTGGTTTCCATAATGACCATTTATTCCTCTTAACTGCAATGCGTGATTCACGGCACTATATCCGGCCAGTTCATTGTTTTTGTAAAAGGTATGTCTTCCCATTTGTCCACTGGGATACCACACATACATATCCTCAAAGGCAATCAAGGTTAATTTTTTGTCTATGGCCGTTTGTGTAATTTGCATTTGCTGTGCACAATGCGGATATCCCCAAATAGTGCCGCCATCTTTCAGCGCTTCCAGATCGGATAGGATAGGTTTGGCGATTATGGCGGAACCAATGTCTGATAATATCTCACTCCGTGTGGCTATGCCACCGGTTAAGGCACTGATTTCTTCGTCTTCTAAATTGAAAGGTGCGCCATAACCTTTCTCAAAAATCAGTTGTCTTCGGATGGTTTCCGGAATTCTTTTTAAATGCTCTGGATGGATAGGTACCCGCCTTTCATCTTCTTTTTTGGAAGTTCCTATAACACCCATTTTTAATAAAGCCATATCTTCTTGGAATTGAAACGAGTTGCAGGGTAATGACGTTTGCAAATCGCAATATTAAAAATTCATCAGATAGTTACATGCTAGTAATCAGCCATTAAGTAGCTACTAGGGTTTCATTAATCCAAAATAAGGGCTTAAACGGAAAGCCTCAGCAATTCGCCGAAGTGGTGCGAAGAGACAATTAATATCAACAGATAAACAATACTGTTCCAAAGATAGGTTATTAAAACCCAATGAACGGAATATCAGATTATTATCTATTCACTTGTAACATAAGGGATATAAGTCTTTTGTTGGAAAAAAGTACTAAAGGTTTTAAAGTCGGAGCTTGGTAATAAGCAGTACCAACAGCCTGGCGTATAAAAAACCTTTGCCCAGCCTCTTAACACCATCCTACATTTTATCTTGATAGAATTTTTCAGTAAGACTTTTGTTCCCCTTTCCCTTTACCAATGAATCGCCTATATTTATAACGGTATAATAAAGACCGAATCCATGGTCCTGCATTGTACGGCAAAACCTATCCATGAAAAAATACATGCCGATCATACTGATACTTGCATTGCTTAAATTCATTGTTCAATGGATGGGGAATGGGAATTACGGCTTCCATCGCGATGAATTATTGCATTTATCGGTGAGTGAACACCTCGATTGGGGATTTATGGAGTTTCCGCCCTTTATCGCCTTCCTCGGTAAATTATCGTATTGGTTTTTTGATTATGCCCTGTTGGGTGTACGCCTATTCCCTACACTTGCAGGGGTTGCCATCCTCATTCTTTGTTGTCTTATGGCCAAGGAACTCGGAGGTGGTTTTAGGGCCGTTTTACTTGCAGGTATCTGTATTCTTGCATTTTTGCCTTTTTACCGCAACCACACCTTGTTTCAACCCGTGGCCTTCAATCAATTATTCTGGACCATGGGATTTTATTTTATCATCAGGTTTATCAATTCCCAAAACAAAAAGTTCCTGATTCTTTTGGGGTTTACGATAGGGTTGGGGCTATTGAACAAATACACCATGTTCGTTTGGGCCTTTGGGGTATTCATAGGATTGTTTTTCTACCAAAAGGGAACCCTCTTTAAAAACAAATGGCTCTATATCCCAGCATTACTGGCACTGCTGGTTTTCTTGCCCAACTTTATTTGGCAAGTGCAGCACGACTTTCCGCTTTTAGCCCATTTAAGGGCGCTTAAAGACAGTCAATTGGACGAAATAGACCCCATGGAGTTTGGTCGTGAACAATTGGAATTACCCTTCACCCTAATTGTTGGTCTTTTTGGTTTAGGGGCCATGATATTCGGTAAAAACCTAAGCAAATACAGGGGGGTAGGGGTAGCCGTCTTGGTTGTTTTTTGCACCCTATGGGCGTTACATTCCAAGGCGTATTATGTGTTTGGTATATATCCGGTCCTTTTTGCGGCCGGGGCGGTTAAATTGGAGGCCTTACTGGTGAAAAAACCAGTCTGGATGTATGTGATTGCGACGGTAGTTTTAGCGCCTTCCCTTTATTTTATACCACAACTAACCCCTGTATTGCCCATTGGGGAATTTGTGGCCTATAAGGGTCTTAAGGAAGATGAAAATGGTCGGATAGCATTGACGAGTGACTATGCCGATATGTTCGGGTGGGAAGAACAAGTAAAATCGGTAGATAGTGTGTACCGCATTTTGAGTGATGATGAACGGGCCCATTGCGTATTGTGGGCGGGGAACTATGGTGAGGCCGGGGCACTTAAGATATTGGGGAAGAAATACGGTCTTCCAGATCCCATAAGCCGGCATGGTTCTTTCTGGACATGGGGCTATGGCGATAAGGATGCCAAGGTTTGGATCAGTCTAGGCAACGGGAAACCAGTGGTGGAGCATGTTTTTGGGGATGTTGAATTGGTGAAAATAATTACCCATAAATATGCCATTGGGGAAGAGAACGGTATACCGCTTTACATTTGCAGAAACCCTAAAGTCGATATCGATACATGGTGGAAAGACTATAGGGAACATATCTTTGATTGAAACGACATCGGGTAACATCTCCTTAAAATAAAGGATATTGATTCATAAAAAAGGGTTGCCCAGTGCTTTACGATCCCAAGGGCAAGGTATCGTCGACGAAATTAGTGACGTTGATGAAATGGATGTAGGGCTTCCTTGAATTATAGGCCATGGGGTACGCCAATTTCCCTACAATTACTTAATTTTATAAGGTTTATTGTATATACGCTCGAACCATAATTCAAAATCCCAATGAGAAAGAACATAAAATCAAAAACCCTCCTAGTCCTAGCAATAGCAGTTACTTTAGTCTCTTTTACAACGGATTGTTCCAATACCCAGAACCCAAGACCAAAGGGCTTTACTATTGAAAAGGACCTATTGTTGGTGCAATTGGATTGTAAGACGGATGTAGACGACCTTCACACGGCTGCTGCATTGGCAACTTTAGTGGCTGGGTCCGATTTTTCACGTTTGAAGTACCATGCGGTAGCCGGTACCTATGGAGTACAAGAAGGTTTATATGTTCCACCGAATGGATTGCTCCAGCTTTCCTTTGGAAGTAATTGGACAGATGCACATAATAGTAGTGTCGCAGCGGTTGAAAAAGTCAAGACAATTGCCAAAGAGACCCTCAATGGTCAGGGCGATATATGGATTGCAGAGGCGGGTCAGTCCGATTTTACGGCTGAACTGGTAAAAGTCCTTCAGCATGATTTGCCTGAATTAAACACAACTGATCGTATACATGTCGTGCAGCATAGTGATTGGAATGAGAAATCAACTTCCCCGGGGGACCTTGATTTCGTCAAGCAAAACACGGATTATAGGAAAATTCCTGATGGTAATGCCGTCGGAAACGGATCCCCAGGGTTTCGAGATCCTGAATACACCAATTGGCAGGACGATGTTAAGGATCCAAAATTGCAGGAAATATGGAAGTATGCCATAGATTTATCAAACAAATACAACGGGAAGGAGGGGAGATATAACAATAAGGCTGTTTCTTCTGGAGGATTGGACTTCTCCGACTTGTCCGAAGTTTGTGCAATTTTAGGTATTGCGGATATCAAGGATGTTGGGGAATTTTTCGATCGGTATGGGAATTGAACCGTTCTAGTCCCTTTTTTGAACGTACTCCGGACTAATATAAGGAAGGGCTTGGACCCGAATTAAATTGCCTTGGTTTTTTTGAAAATCAACTACATTTGCGGTGTCGAAATCAGGATTTATTTCGAACCATATATTACATCAATAAACCTTTCCACACAATAGAAACCATAAAGACCAAATTGAATGGTACAAAGAAATGTCATATACCTCCTTATCGTAATCTTGATTACCTTAAGTTTTTCATCCTGTAAATCCAGTTCCAATCTAACGGAACCAACATTGACCAGGAATTCAAAAGCTTCATTACAAAAACCATATGTGATCTTGGTTTCCCTTGATGGTTTCCGTTGGGATTATGTCGATAAATACAAACCTCCCCATCTTACCGAATTTATAGCGAAAGGGGTGCGGTCCGAGTCGTTGATCCCATCGTTTCCTTCCAAAACATTTCCGAACCATTATACCATTGCAACAGGGATGTACCCTGATAAGCATGGTATAATCGGGAATTATTTTTATAGTTATAAAAAGGATGTCACCTATAAGTTGGGCAATAGGGAAATGGTAGAGGATGGCACCTTTTATGGCGGTACGCCTCTTTGGGTGCAAGCGGATAAGGCGAATATGGTATCTGCGAGTTACTTTTTTGTGGGTTCGGAAGCTGATATCCAGGGAATAAGACCCACCTATTATCAGATATACGATGCATCAACCAAAAATGAGGTTCGTGTAGCCGAGACCTTAAAATGGTTTGGGTTGCCCAAAAAGGAGAGACCACATATGATAACGTTGTATTTTTCCGATATGGATGATGTCGGACATCGCTTTAGTCTGGATAATGAGAGAGAATTGAAAAAAGCTCTTTTCGCTTTGGATAGGGATTTAGGGGAGTTGTTCAAGGGTGTTGAAGCCATTGGCCTCCCGATTAACATCGTCATAGTTTCAGATCATGGAATGGCTACCTTGCCAACGGCGAACATGCTAGCTGTTGAGGATATCGAGAATAACGATTTATATACCGTAATCGCCAATGGGGCAATCCTGAACATCCACCCCAAAAAAAATACGACCATCGATGCTGTTTTTGAATACCTGAAACCCAAGGAAAATCACTTTAAAGTGTATACGACCGAAAACACCCCCGGTTTTGAATACAAGCCAAGAAACAAGGACTGGGGAAGCATTCAGGTTATTCCCGATTTTGGATATTATTTTTCAGGTAAGGAACGTATTGAAACCCTGAGGAAAAAATCGATTACAGCGGTGGGAGTACATGGGTACGATCCCAAGTATAAGGACATGCATGGTATTTTTTACGCCAATGGTCCCGCATTTAAGGAAGGATATGTTATCCCTTCAATAAAAAACATCCATATCTATCCTTTGGTATGTCAGATTTTAGGTCTTGAAATCCCAAAGGAAATCGATGGGGATTTAAACGAAATACAAAGCGTTTTAAAAACCGATCAATGATTCCGTAAATTCCTTTTGGTTTCGAGGCAGTACCTAATGGGGCCAATGAAAAAAATGGGATCACAGCTTTAAAATTCATAAAATAATTTAAAGATCGATTAAATTAGTACTGTAGGTAAGATCAATGGATTACATTCTAATCGTGCTGATATACAGTTGTTTTTGCATCATGTAAGTGAAATATTCAATAGGGGAAGGAAAGATGATCAATAACTATTTTGAAAAGGAATTTGAATTACGATATTTTGAAATGAATGAATTTGGTTTTGCATCGCCGACGACCATCTTAACCCTTTTGGAGGAAACGGCAGCAGAACATTGTTATTCCATTAATCATAGCCTGTATCAGTTGGGAGGACAAAATATTGGATGGGTTTTGGTTTCTGGGATGATGCAAATGGAGCGGTATCCAAGATATAAGGAAAAGATCACGATTAGGACTTGGATGTCAAAATATACATTGATCAAAGGTTTCAGGGATAATATTATATACGACGAACAGAATAATATTATTGGAAGGGCCAAGGGCCTTTGGGTCTTCTTTGATATTAAAAGAAGAAAACCAGTTCGAATATTCGATGATATAATCAAAAAATGGTCGTGCTGTAAAGAAGAAAGTATCGATTACGATATATCTACAAAAATCGAGGAATTTGACAATCCGGATTACCAACTGGAATTCAAGGTAAATAGATATGATACCGATATGGTGAGGCATGTCAATAATATCAGGTATTTACAATGGGTAGTTGAGTCAGTTCCCATAGGGATTATCACTGATTATTATCTGTATGCCATAGATGGCCGATTTATGGTGGAAGCGAATTATGGTCAAACGATTGTTTCCTTGACAAAGGATGATACCGGGAACACATCATTTTTACACACTATAAAAATTAAAGGAACGGATAAGGTATGCGCAACGGCAAAGACGATTTGGAAGAAAAAGGAAACAGGCAGGCACAAAACGGAAAACCTTGGGCAAGCCTATGGTATTTAATGTATCATTGATTCAAGTCGCTTCCGCGCCTATTTTTCACACAACCAAAGGAAAAGCTGACTTTCGATGCCTTGTTAGAATATTTACAGGTATTTAAAGGTGCTTTCCGGAAAAGTTGACAAAGCAAACTGCCGTGTTTTACCTTGATATTTTACATAAAGTTCAATAAGTGATTAAAAATCAACTATTTTAGGGGTCTTACTAATTTGGATTTATGGCCATCGTGTGTACATAGGACTGTTGGACCTGATATTTGATAAACATCGGGGATATAAATAAGAATCACCATTTATGAATAAAACGCTAAAACGGGTCATCGATTTTCCCCTTATGAAAATCATATTGGGAATCGGGATTTGCTTATTGATTCTTATTGGTTTCCAGAATTTTATATCGAAACCGTTTTTTTACTTTTTAATTGATTCCAAACCTATAGCGGATACATTCATCAATTATACGTCTGTCGCGGTATTATTGCTTACGTATTATTATCTCTTTGGATTGTATGAGAAAAGACAGATTAATGAGTTGTCCAGAAAGGGAATAGTAAAGATGCTATCTGGTGGTTTCTTATTGGGCTTTTCGATTTTATCCTTTGTTATTTTGGTTTTATACCTCTTGGGCTATTATAAAATCATACAATTTTCGGGATTCTCTTACTTTTTGGCCCCTTTCTCCTTTTTGGTTATTGCGGCCTTAATTGAAGAAATTTTGTTTAGGGCTATTTTGTATAGGATTTTGGAAAACTGGCTAGGGACTTATATTGTTTTGGTTATTGTATCCATTATGTTTGAACTGCCCCATGTCTTTAATGATAATGTAACCCTCTTATCGGTGGTTTTAGGTCTTCTTTTTGGTTTTGCCCATGGCATAATGTATACTTATACCAAAAGGGTTTGGTTGCCGTTTGCATTTCATTTGGGATGGAATTTCGCCCAACCGTTTTATGATTCAAATTTGTCCGGACTAGAGGATGTTGGGTCTGTATTTAAGGCTGAATTCAATGGTCCGGAATTGATCACGGGAAGTATCTATGGGATTGAGGATTCTATTTTGTCTATATCTTTACTGTTTATAGTGTGTTTGGTGTTTTTAAGATTAGCGATAAAACATAATAAAATAGTCAAAAGGAAGCTATTGGGAGGTGCCCAATAAAAGCTTTGGTCCATTGCTTCCAGATTTTAAAGAAGGATTACAGGAATAATGTTGGTATAGCATGTATAGGCCATCGTATGTAAACAGGGTTGTGCGGAACAATACTGAAGAACAAAACCCCAATTTTTGAAGACCATTCCCATATTTACCATTCTTAGGCAAGAATTTACCTTTTGAATTGGATAAACACAACGGAACTTTGTCCAATAAAAAATAAAATTATGAGTCAAGTAGTACTGTGCCCCAAATGTGGTGGTAAATCAAAGATCAAGGAAGAGGATGGGGTCGTTTCTTATCAGGCAATTCAAGATGAAGAAGCTATTAAGAAAATAGGTCAACTTAAAAAGGCCATGGAAAAGTTCAAAGCAAAGGCAGAGCAACTTGAAAAGGAGTTGGAGGCCATTAAGTCAAAGCAAAATTAACGGTTATGAAGATTGCAGTAACATCAGCTAGCGGGCATTTGGGGTCGGCCATCGTACGACAACTAATAAAGGAAATCGGGAAAGAGAATGTTATAGGTATTGCACGGACCCCCGAAAAAGCACATCGTCTGGGAATCGAAATCCGAGAGGGGGACTACAATAACCGAGAGCATTTTAATAAAGCATTACAAGGTATTGATGCGGTTCTTTTGGTTTCAGGTATGGATGACCCACAGAAAAGGATACAGCAGCATAGAAATGTCATTGAAGCGGCAAAACTGAACGGGGTTCATAAGATTGTTTATACCAGCATTATTGGAGACGAAAACAAAACGGCCTTTAGTCCTGTAGTGCAAAGTAACCGCCAAACAGAAAGGGATATACAGGAATCCGGCCTTGCGTGGGTAATTGGTAGAAATGGAATTTATATCGAACCCGATTTGGAATACATAGACCAGTATGTCAAAGCGGGTGAAATCAGGAATTGTGCAGGGATAGGGAAATGTGCCTATACCAGTAGGGAAGAATTGGGTTACGCCTATGCACAAATGCTGTTGCATGAAAAGCATAATGGGCAGGTGTACAATTTGGTAGGTGAGCCTATCACCCAAGAGAACCTGGCCAAATTGATCAATCAGGCATATGGGACAAGCCTGTCTTATAATCCTGTTTCAGTTGAAGCTTATGCGGAAGACAGAAAAGAGGAGTTGGGGGAATTCATGGGAACCATCATCACCGGAATTTACGAAGGAATCAAGAATGGATCCAACGATGTACCATCTGATTTCGAAACAGCCGCTGGAAGACCACATAAGTTCCCTATGGAAATGATCGAATTATTTAAAAACAGATAAGGAAAAAGGAAATTAAAGCGCTGGGTTAAGAGGTATTGATAAAGCCGGTTGTTTGTATTGTCCCTAAAGAATAGCGTTGGACTAGGTCTTGTCTTTTTAGTTGTGAATATAAAAACCCGTGGTCTGAATATAGATTCATACCACGGGTTTTATGCTAAGTTTGGGGAAACTACCTAATATTAAAATAAGCTAACCGCTAATTGTACCCTTGCTATTTTTTGGGAAGGGTTCCAAAGTGTTGTTGCTGAAACCGGGAAGCTTAAATCTGAAAATCTTAGGGTTTTTGTGGCTGTTAAACCTACATTCACAAAATCGAAATTCTGCTCGCCATCGCCGTATAAATGCGTATCCCCGTTAAAAGAGAATGCACCACCTACAAAGCCCCTTAAATTCACTTTTGATTCACTGATCAACGGATAAGACACTTCCACATAGGTAGAATAACGCTGCTCTAGATCTCCATCGTCATTCAATTGGGCATCGCCACTACCGTACAACAATACATCGGCTTCCAATCGTAAAGGGAAACTTTCGTTGAAGGTATAAGAGGTTCTAAGATCCAATAAATGCGTGGTGGTGTTCTTGTCGTAATTCCACACATCGGGGGTAGCTACGTTACGGGTATTGAATAAATCCCACAGACCAATGGAAAAGCCATTTTCGGCATATTGGACATAGTAGTTTATTTCTTTGTAATAAGTACCGTCGGCATCATTCGAGAATGACATTCCACCCCAAAAACCAGTGGTGAAACTACCCGATTCATTCAATCTCAATTGAGAGAAAACAGCGACCATGGGTTTATCGGTAATGACCAAACCCCTCCATAAATGGTTCGTTTTTACATCAACATTAAAGTCGATCGGACTGTCTTTCAACTCTGTTTCTTGGGCACGGCCCATTTGCACTGTGATCAGCGCTACGAATACTATAAGTATTTTTTTCATTGTAATTTACTTAAGGGGAATTTTCTACATTAAGGCCATATATAACAAGGCAGCGATAACACATCCGATAATGGGGCCTACCACGGGAATCCAAGCATAACCCCAGTCACTTTTGCCTTTGACCGGTAAAATGGTGTGCATGATCCTTGGTCCTAGATCCCGGGCAGGGTTAATGGCATAGCCTGTTGTTCCTCCCAAGGACAAACCAATGACCCATACAAGAAAGGCTACGGGTACTGCCCCAATAGAGCCTAAACCAATGATGGCCCGAGCTTCTACATCTCCTGTGATATCTAATTCCGGACCAGCCAAATAGAATATGACAAAGACCAAAACGAAGGTTCCTATAATCTCACTGATTAAGTTGGAAAAGGTGTTCTTAATTGCCGGACCTGTACTGAAACAAGCTAATTTACCGCCTTCATCATCTGTAATCTTAAAATGGTCCTTATAAAATAACCAGACTAAGAAGGCGCCTAACATGGCACCGATCATTTCACCTGCTAAATATTCCGGGACTACATCCCAGGCAATCTTTCCTGCAGTGGCCAAACCTATGGTTACCGCTGGGTTCAAATGCGCGCCACTATAGGGGCCTGCTACGATCACACCTACAAATACGCCCAAGGCCCAACCTGTAGTTATTACAATCCATCCTGAATTGTTTCCCTTCGTATCGTTTAAGACGACATTGGCAACCACACCGTTCCCTAATAAAATAAGGAGCATGGTACCTAATATTTCTGCTACTAATATTGACATGATTATCTATTTAATGGTTGTTGGTCAGTGATTATTCTTCAATCCAATGCTGTGCACACTTAACGGCTTTATGCCAGTAATGCAACATATTGTCGACTTTCTCCTTAGGGGCTTCTGGATAGAACTCCTTATCAACAACCCATTGGGATTGGATATCATCGATACTATCCCAGTAACCAACAGCCAAACCTGCCAAATAGGCGGCGCCCATAACTGTTGTTTCCAAGGTTTTAGGTCGTATGATCTTAAATCCGAACAAATCGGCTTGGATCTGCATTAATAAATTACTGGCACTTGCACCACCATCTACGCGTAGTTCAATACTTTTTTCACCAGCATCGGCTTCCATTGCCCTTACGATGTCGTATACTTGAAATGCAATACCCTCTATCGTTGCCCTAGCAATATGGGCATCTGTGGTACCACGGGTGATACCCAACATGGCACCCCGGGCATATTGGTCCCAATAAGGGGCTCCCAATCCCGTTAGGGCAGGTACAAAATAAACGCCTCCGTTATCTTCCACGGTTTCTGCCAAATGGTTGATACCTGGGGCTGTTTTTACCATTTTCGCGCCGTCGCGTAACCATTGGATAGCGGCTCCACCAACAAAAACACTTCCTTCAAGGGCATAGGTGGTTTTACCGTTGATTTTCCAAGCAACAGTGGTCAAAAGATTGTTTTCTGAGTACACCGCTTTATCACCGGTATTCATTAATAGGAAACATCCTGTACCGTATGTATTTTTAACCATTCCCGGTTTGGTACACATTTGACCGAACAAGGCTGCTTGTTGATCCCCTGCAATACCCGCAATCGGAATTTTGGATGAGAATAGGGTGGTAGCCGTAGTACCATAAATTTCACTACTTTCCTTAACCTCGGGTAACATGGCTTTTGGTATGTTGAACAATTCCATCAATTCATTGTCCCACGCCATGGTATGAATATTGAACAACATGGTCCTACTTGCGTTGGATACATCGGTAATGAACATTTTTCCCCTTGAAAGTTTCCAGATAAGCCACGTATCAATGGTTCCAAAACAAAGTTTTCCTGCTTCCGCTTTTTCCCTGGCACCTTCTACATTGTCCAAGATCCATTTAAGTTTGGTTGCTGAAAAATAGGCATCGATTACCAATCCTGTTTTCTTTTTGATCATATCGATATGACCGGCATCCTTTAACTCATCGCAATATCGCGAGGTCCTTCTGTCTTGCCATACGATCGCATTGTATATGGGTTCGCTGGTTTCACGGTCCCAGACAACCACGGTTTCCCTTTGGTTGGTAATACCTATGGCTGCAATGCCATCGCCTGAAATACCTTGTTGGGCTACTACCTCGGCCGCAACGGAAATTTGGGAAGACCAAATATCATTGGGGTTATGCTCTACCCATCCTGGTTTTGGAAAAATCTGTTCAAACGGTTTTTGGGAAACTCGAACGATCTCACCGTCGTGATTGAATAAAATCGCACGGGAGGAGGTCGTCCCTTGATCAAGTGCTAAAATCAGTTTGTTCTTCATGTTTAATTGATTAAGTAGTTTTAATTGTTTCTAGGGGACAATTAAAACCGTGGTTTATAAAATATAGTTAGAGGTTACTTCGATATAGTCAGCAACTTGCTTGGTTTGCCAATCGGCATCCTTTCCAAGTTCCTTTGCCATAATTTTGGCTACCTCAGGAGCCATTTTAATACTCTCTTTGGCATCTAAAAGTTGACAACGGGTTCTACGTGCAAGAAAATCTTCCACAGTGCGCGCCATTTCATTTCTTACGGCCCAAACCACTTGGGCCTCTATAACCCCCAAGGAGGTACTTAAGGATTTGTTCCATCCGTTCACTTTGGCCAGATCGACTATGGCATCTTCGTCACTGCCATAGAAATATAAGGGGTTATCAAAGTTGACATTTTCTTTATAGCCATGGATCTTAAGGTGTCTTGTTTTTGTGGGAATGTGTTTCCATTCATGGTTCTTCTCAGCCTTATCGACCAAATCTTGACCCATTCTCCTAAAGGTTGTCCATTTACCACCCACGATAGTCAAAAGTCCGGATTTGGACGTATAGATCTTATGGCTTCGGGAAATCTCTTTCGTTTTGTTTCCTTTGCCATTCGTAGCGGCCAAAGGTCGCAAACCGGCAAATACACTTAATACATCGCTTCTTTTCGGTGCCTTGGTTAGATACCTACTTGCCGTGCTAAGGATGAAACCAATCTCTTCTTCCAGTGCCACGGGCTCCAATGATTCTTTTTCGATTGGGGTATCTGTGGTGCCAACGATTACCTTATTATGCCATGGTACTAAAAACAAGACCCTACCATCATCTGTTTTGGGAATCGTAATAGCATCATCCCCAGGTAAAAAGGATTTGTCCAATATTAAATGTACCCCTTGACTTGGGGCAATGGTTTTTTCAGCTCCAGGGGAATCCATTTGCAAAACGTCATCGGCAAAAACACCGGTAGCATTCACTACCTGCTTTCCTTTGATTTCGAATGATACATCTTCTTCCTCATCATGTACCTTAACACCCGTTAGGTTGCCATCGTTATCTTTGACCAAACCATCAACAGCACAATAATTCAGTACTATCGCTCCCATCTCAACAGCGCTCTGCAAGGTATTAATGGCCATTCGTGAATCATCGAATTGACCATCATAATAAACCACACCCGCTGAGATTTTATCCGGGTTGATAAGCGAAATACGTTTTAAGGTTTTTGATTTTGAAATACGTCTAGATCGTCCAAGGCTCAATTTTCCGGCCAATAGATCATAAAAAGTTAATCCAACGGTATACAATATTTCATCATATAAACCATGTGTCGGAATTATAAATGATTGACTTTTGGTTATATGGGGGGCATTCTTCAACATTAAGCCCCTTTCTACGACGGCCTCCCTTACCAAACCTATATCGCCTTGTGCCAAGTATCGCACACCACCGTGTACCAATTTGGTTGCCTTACTTGAGGTGGATTTTGTAAAATCCGATTTTTCCAATAATACAACGGAGTATCCCCTGGCAGATGCCTCAAGAGCAATGCCGATGCCTGTTGCCCCGCCTCCTATAACTATGAAATCGTACGTTTTAGATTCCTCTTTTAACCTATCGATCATTGCTTTTCTGTTCATGATTCCTCTTTTATTTTTTGATATTGATTTCTAATTCGATATAAATATACAACAAAACGAAACAAAACAAAACCTTTTTTTGGTTGTGAAATGTTATTTTTTGTAAACTATGATTTTTGTCATAAAATCGAAGCCAAATGTTCCAAATAATTGGTATTTCATCGAAATATTTCAATTTTCGTATTATTTATTGTTTCTTTTTTAGGATAATGTGATGTGTGATGGTTTCGTTTTGATTACGGATAGTTCTGTCAAAAGTGATATCCAAGCTTTATTTTGATTACTTGATGTTGTACCTTTGTGTAAAACGAAACAAAATGTCATTGAATATTATCGATCGCCACAGGCTTATCCTGGAGAAGCTTGAAGAGGATGGCTTTGTAAACGTTAACGAATTGAGTAAGGAGTTTAATGTTTCTTTGGTTACAATTCGAAAGGACTTAAAGTTACTTGAAGAGCGGAAGCTGTTGTTCAGGTCGCACGGGAAAGCTATTCCGGTGAATCCGTACATTACGGAACACCCCGTAAATATCAAGGAAAAAATACATACCAAGGAAAAAAACAAGATAGCGATAGCTGCTGCCCTAACCCTAGAGCCGCATGACAGTATTATAATTGCTTCAGGAACCTCGGTCATCGAATTTGCCAGGCATATTAGACCTATTGAGGGATTGACCGTATTAACCGCTTCTTTGAACACGGCCATTATCTTGGCCGAACACAAAGAGATTGATGTTATGCAATTGGGAGGCATTGTTCGATCGAGTTCCTCCTCCGTTGTGGGGCCTATTGGTGAAAAAATGTTGGCCGAATTTACGTTTACCAAATTGTTTTTAGGGGTTGATGGGATTGATCTCGAATATGGCCTCACGACCACAAGTTCTATGGAGGCTTCCTTAAATAAGGAAATGATCAAAGCGGCACATAAGATCATTGTCTTGGCCGATTCTTCAAAATTCAACAAAAAGGGGTTTGGAAGGATTTGTGGGTTGGATGAGGTTGATCAGATCATTACCGATGATGGTATTGATGAGAAAACAAAGAACAGATTGGTTGAATTGGGTGTTGAGTTAACGATTGTCTAAACGAAATACCAATACAAAAACACTCCCCGGGTATTTAGGTCTATGGCCTTAAACGTAGGGGTAGTATTGGGTAGGGGACCCAAATGTTCCATACCGGAATATAACTAAAGGAAGATCCACTTCATTTGTTTTTTATAAATGAAACGGGGGTTTGACCTTATTAGGCTCAAACCCCCGTTTAGGCTTAATGTGTACAATGCTTGGAAAAGGGTCTTTACATTACTAATAAAACCTATTTCCTGTATAAAGGGTCGGCGCCAATAGTACCTTCCAAGCTTTTCAGGTAGGTAGGGGAACTGACTTCCTTAAGCGATTTTTCTACATGCTGTAAACGGGTGTTCAAATCCATCTTCGCAACCAATACCGCATTGTTGGGGTCGGAAATAAAACCTTTTAGATAATTGATTTGTTTGGTGTAGAATTGGATGTCCTTCTGCTGTTTTAGCTTTAACCGTT
This sequence comes from Maribacter polysiphoniae, assembly GCF_003148665.1. Taxonomy (GTDB): domain Bacteria; phylum Bacteroidota; class Bacteroidia; order Flavobacteriales; family Flavobacteriaceae; genus Maribacter_A; species Maribacter_A polysiphoniae. The sequence goes on from NZ_QGGQ01000003.1 coordinate 137,797, forward strand.
CGGCATACCAATCGCTATGGATAATATACTCCCTTTCAAAATACCCCCGTAATTCAGGGTCGCTCATGTTCTTACCTTCATAATGGCCATAAGCCATGATATGCAATAATATTTTCAAGGGAGGTATCGCCGCCTCGATACTACCATCCTCAAAATACCGCAGTGCAACTTTCTGTTGCGCTTCTACAATATTGGCAATACCGTCAACAAAGTCTTCCATGCCCTGTAATTCCGGTTTTAGCATCTTTTCGTTGAATACGGCATTGGGTTCATCGAACAATCGATTTAAACAGCGTAAAGAGAAGGTACTTGTAATGCGGTACCCTAATCTACTGGCCAATACTTTTTTACCGTTATACTCAAAGTCCTCCAATTTTTCCAGTGAACCATTCGCAATCAAAGCCTTGGGGTCACGATCCTTAGCTTCTAGACGCGCCCAGATTTCAGGGATTAAAAGACTGATGTCATGATCTACCTTATTTTGACCACCCACATAACCGGCGGCCGTACTAAATGCATTGGACTCGGTTAGAATATGGGATAATAGGGCATTATTCAGATCACTTGTAGGGGTGAGCATATTAAACGGCCCTTTGGTCAAGGCTCCTTCGGAGCCCGCGCCTGTGGTTGAGGGGGATTTACCGGTTAGACTGCAAATGAAGTCCATGAACAACTCCGGTGTTTCCTGATAATGGATAGGGTTATAGACGGCTAAAGGTCGTATGCCCGCTTTTTTATCCACGGGATTGTTCCTTCTTCCTGGCAAAACCGCATTTACTACATGGGTCACGGGGTCTTCCGATTTTACCTTTCGGTATAGACGCACGCCTATTTCGCCTAAATAACTGTCTTCGGTTTCATCAATAAATATATTGGGTTCTAAATATCGGGGGTTTTTGGTAGGTTCGCCATTAACGATCCTAGTATGGGAAGGCAATGCGAAGTACTCCTCTTCATTCGGACTATTTACGACACTTACAATCAAGTCTTTAACAGGTTGGGTGTATTTGTCAAAATTGATTGTGTCCTCGTATATTTCAATCGCATCTTTTTTAGTCAACAACTCGTAGTTGGTCAAAAAGACATTGTCTGAAACCAAATCGCGTTCCGCACCCTCATCATAGCCCCTTACAATAGCCTCATCCGGCCGTTGAAACAAATAGGATTCACAGTTGGCAACGACTTTAAGACTTTTGTTCGGATAGGATGGATTTAAATTTTTAAGCTGAGTCCTAGGTAGGGTAATCGATGCCGAGATATCGTCCTCCATTTGGATTTTCGTTGAAGCGGAGAAGTCGGACCGTAGTTTGTTCAGCATCCAACTTCCTTCTTGGTTGAATCCTATACGCACATAGCTACCGACAACCGGATTGTTGTAATACCATAGTTCGGTTCCTTTTTGTCCGTTGATGATTTGAACGGACATGCAGTCCTTCCAGTTCAACTCATCGTGATCCTGTCGATATAACCTTTTTACAAATAAGACCAAGGATCTGATATGCACTGGAATATTGGATATGAATGCATTGTACTCATCATTGTTCTTATCCGATGGTGTCAATAATTTAACGGCGGACCCCAAGGTTCTTCCTTTATCTAAAAAAGATCTTGATGGGGGTAGTGTAGGGTCGTAATCTTTCCAGCGTTTTGAATAATCATATTCAATGATCTCATCGGCCTTTTTAAAGTCCTCTTCAATATTTATGACATTGAACGAATTATAGGTTATGGCATTCAACATCGATTTGGAAATCTCGGATTTCCCCCCGCCGGAAACCGTACAGGGCTTGTGGCAAAAGACTCCCTCGGGAGAGGTATTGACAATTCGCCATAATGAAATTGCCTTGTGTTTCTCTAATCTGAATTTATTTCCTGTGGGGTGTATATACGTTTTAAGCGGTGATAAGATCAGTTTTTGGGTCTTGTTGTTGTACGTCCAGGTAATGCTATTGGTATTTGTGTTGATATAGGCATCCTCGGGTATATAGATCAGGTTTGGATAATTCCTGTCAATCGCATAATTTGAAGTTTTAACCTCGATCCTGTCGCCCAATAATGTTTTAACATCCTCAAAACTGAACTTGTTCCCGAATTTTTCCGAAAAGGCACTGCCATCGACAATGTCTCCCATAACCCCCCTTGGATAGGCTATTGCCCCACCGGAGTGTTCTTCTTCGACCAAACCGAATAAGTTTGCCGAATAGCTGATTTGGGTTTTGATTTCCTTTTTGGAATACCCAAAATAATTGTCGGCAATGAGCGTAACGACCACACCTCGGTCATCCCTACATGTTATTTTAAAGGCACTGCCATCGTTGTACAACTCTTTTTCATCCTTCCAGCACATTCCGTCATTTTTTTGACGCTCCGTCGCATCATTAAAATGGGGTAAGCCTACTTCTTTCTTGGTCAGGGTCTTTAATTGGGGGGCAAGGACGATGCAGCCGGTGTGTCCGGTCCAATGTTCAGTATCCAATGCCGCATCATTTTCTGCCAAATAGGGGTCGCCGGCATTTCCGAAAATGGATTCCACAAAATCCAAATTACTGACCAGGCTTCCTGGGGCAAAAAAACGAACCTCTAAACTCTTTTTAGAAATAACACCCTTGACTTCGGGACATACCATGGGGCGCATTAGAAGTGAAACCATTAATTTGGCCCGATCTTCCTGATTAGCGGTAAAAGGCAATATTTTTAGTTTATCCGAAGGGTTGAAGGCCGCCTTCAAAAAATGCATGAAGGCAATTTTGGGTACTTCCTTTTTGTCTAATGGAACAGGTAGTGTTCCTTCAACGATATGGAACGTTCCTTTGGTAGTCCTTTTGTCATTGACCGGGTTATTTAAAATACCCTGTTTTATACGATACGATGAAATATCGTCACTGATAAACGTGGTGCCATTAGGAGGTAGACTTACTTCCCTGGCATGCCCTTTTTGGTTTAAAACCAAGGTGTCATTGGGTAAACGTATGGTGTCTCCCATCAATACGTCGGCCAAATAATCATTCAAGAATTGTTGGATCCTGGAATCGGCAGGGGAAAGATGGGTTGATAACAATCTTGATTTTTCGCGAAAATTCTGGATCAATCCGTTCGTCAACTCCTGGAATTTCGGATTACAGAACTTTTCTTCTGAATTATCATCGTCTTGGTAAATGGGTTGCCCAAGTGTCGATAATTGTAGGTTAATATATTGTATGGTATCTTTTCTACTCTGTTTGCGCTGTTCAGGATTCGAATTGCCTTCTTTACTCATTTTTTAAGATTTGAATTGTGCATTACACTGCTTGTTAAAATAAGAACATGCACAACCCTTCTTATCTTTAACCTGGTCAACTAAATTGGTTAACCAATTTTTAAAATTACAAAAATAACTTATGGGGAGGGGTATTTTTAGGGAAAAGTCTTGTTGGGTTTGGTATGGAAATATAAATAATCACAAAATTCATTGAACTAAGGCTATTTATAAATAATTTTATAAGCAGCTGCACGGTAAGATGGTTTTTTTTGAGTCAATTTAAAAAAATATCACATAAAAATAATTAGCATGGAAGCCCAGGACAATCATATAAATTATATTGAATTCAAAGCGAAAGACCTTCAGGAAATAAAGGGATTTTACAAAGCCTCGTTTGATTGGACTTTTGTTGATTACGGGGAAACCTATATTGCTTTTTCGGATAGTGGTCTTGAAGGTGGATTTGAAAAAACTGAAAATGAGATAGTAAACGGGGCATTGATTGTTTTATATCATCACAATATTGAATCGATAAAGAATAAGATCATAGAGGTTGGGGGTAGGATCACAAAGGATATTTTTTCTTTTCCTGGCGGTCGTAGATTTCATTTTATGGATCCCTCGGGTAATGAATTGGCAGTGTGGTCAGATAGTTAGATTCCATACCTTAAAGAAGGTCGCTAATCTGATCGGTTGTTTGGTTCTATAATACAACATGCCTTATAATCAGTGTTTTGTGAACAAATTGTCATTCATAATGTTAAAGGGTCAATTGACATCGAAGTTTATTTATGGTATCGCTTTTGTAATGATATTTTTTTATTCTTGCAATAAGCGCATGTATCATGCTATTTACAATCATGATGATCTGGACAGAACATACGTTCTGTATAAACCGGTCAATTTGCCGGAGAATGCACCTTTGGTTTTCGTTCTTCATAGTTATGGGCGTTATGCAAAGGACCATGTGCAAAGTTTACAGCTTGATAGCATCGCTGAGGCAAACAAATTTGCGGTGTGTTATCCGCAAGGGACTATTGATGTCAATACGGGAAAACCATATTGGACCGGAGGGTTGCCTTCTTCCAAAATTGATGATGTGGGATTCTTGACAGGTCTGGCAAAGCATTTGCAAACCAAGTATAACCTCGACCCCAACAGGACTTTCGTCTGTGGTATTTCCAATGGTGGTTTTATGGGCTATACCTTGGCCTGTGAATCCCCGGATGTATTTAAGGCACTCGCTTCCGTTACGGGAACAATGACCGGTCATATTTGGGAAAACCGAAATTCCACACCTCACCCCATACCCGTTCTGCAAATATCCGGAATGACCGATACTGTCGTCCCTATAGATGGAAGCATGTCAACGGAATTTGGTTGGGGCGGGGCACCACATATGGATACCATAATGGATTATTGGGGAGAATTCAATGGGTGTAACCAAGTGGATACCTTATCGATTGCACCCAACATACACGCTTATCGTTACACCAAGGGTTTGAACGATAACGAAGTGTGGTATTATAAGTTGGAAGGTTTTGGCCATGATTTACCCACATTGGATAATTCGGGATTAAACGCTAATGAATTGATATGGCAATTTTTCAGCAGATTTTAATCTTGCACAAGAATTGTTTTAAAACTGGAAGCAATGCTTTTTGGTTGTTGAAATGGGAAGCGTTGATAATTAGGGCATGGGTATTTGTCCCTGATCATGGTATTGATTCAGAAGAGGGATTTTTCTAATTAAAAGATGATTTTAGGGATGATTGAAGTACATTGGTAACTCCTAATAAAATCCTCCCAAGGGGTAAAATGAAATAAACTTGTCTTCCGTCAGACGGTAAAAGGGCTTGAGCAAAATACAATATGGAAACAATAAAGAATTTTTTAGAAATAGAGTTGATTCATATAGGGGAATTCAACCTGCGGGTGTATACACTCGTAACCATCTTGATGATTTTTCTAATGACCAAATTGATATTGTCCCTAATTAAGAAAACACTTTACAGCGGTAGGTATGGGAAACTTGACAAGGGGTCCAGTTATGCGTTATTTCAGATTGTTAAATATGTGTTATGGGTGATTGCCATTGGCTTTGTTTTAGAAACCCTTGGAATAAAATTAACGGTGTTGATAGCAGGGTCCGCAGCCTTACTTGTGGGCATAGGTTTGGGGTTGCAGCAAACCTTTAACGATATCCTGTCGGGGATAATCCTGCTTTCGGAAAAATCCATTAAAATAGAGGATGTCCTGGAAATAGATGGTGATATCGTAAAGATCCAAAGTATTGGACTGCGAACCTCCAAGGCTTTAAATACCGATGATGTTTCCATAATTATTCCAAATTCATTGATTACGACCAATAAGGTTATCAACTGGAGCCATCAGACCATGAAGGCACGTTTTAGAATTGACGTAGGTGTGGCCTACGGTAGTGATATTGATCTGGTCATAAAGGTTCTGGAGGAAAGTGCGTTTGAACATCCTGATGTTTATGATAGGGAATCAACGGAGGCACGATTAGTGAATTTCGGAAATTCATCGTTGGATTTTCAGGTTTTGTTTTTTAGCCAAAGTATTTTCCGAATAGGTAAGGTGAAAAGTGATATACGAAGAAGTATTAGCAGGAAATTCGCGGATCACCATATCGATATACCTTTCCCTCAAGTAGATTTACATGTGAAGTCAAGTTATACTGAAAATAAAAACGCACAGAATAAGATGCCTTAGCCCGGTGTCTTTGTAATAAAATCGGGAATGTTCATATCAAAACGTGGAAAATAATGCAAAAGGTAATTTATTATGTAGCGAGTTCCCTGGATGGGTTTATTGCCGGTGTTAATGATGATATAAGCAAATTTGTTCCCAAAGGTAAGGGGGTGGAAAAGTATTTATCCGATCTACAAAACTTCCAAACCGTTATAATGGGGCGTAGGACTTATGAATTTGGGTATCAATATGGACTCGTACCGGGGCAGCCGGCGTATCCCCATATGGAGCATCATATTTTTTCCGAGACGCTTAAGATCGACACACTTGCCAGTAATGTTCGAATTGAAAGGAAATCGATCGAACGGATCAAGGAAATCAAGGAAGAATCCAAAACAGACATCTATCTATGTGGTGGTGGTCAATTTGCGGGATGGCTTTTAGACCATGGATTGATCGATATCTTGAAGCTAAAATTGAATCCGATCATACTCGGGGATGGAATTCCCCTTTTTGGAAACTCGAAATCCTCATTGGTCGGACATCTGATCGAAAGGGAATCGTTTGATTATGGATTTGAGATCCTAACCTATGACCTGAAAAAATAGCACTGGCCACAATAGGGAATAAAATTATTGTTGGGATCTTGTTTATTCGCAGCGCTGTGCTTACTTTGTATTGTGGCTATTTTTTGAAATGGGGAATCCTTATTTACAAAGCCGTACCGATCTTATACGCAGTACGTAATCTAAGTTGGGTATTCGTAACAAACAAAAGGAATGGAAGAACGGAGTACAATGTTGAAACCTGATGCCTTACTATTCGATATGGATGGGACATTATGGGATGGGGTAAATGCTTATGCACAAGGATTCAATGATTTCTTTAAGGCCCATAAAATTAATCGAACAGTCACAAAAAAGGATTTGTTCAAATATATGGGGATGGAAGAAGAACCCTTTTTGGCGATGATCCTTCCGGAATTCACCGCTATTGAAAGAAAAACTATCTACCAAGAAATAATCGAATTACAATATAAACGTATTGAAACTGATGGGGGTGAATTGTATGAGGGTGTAAAGGCAGGATTATCAAAACTGGCAGAAAAACACAAACTATTTATCGTTAGTAATTGCCCGGAATTTACAATCCAATACTTTATGGATTGGGCCCATATTGGAGCATATATTACGGATACCATGGCCCATGGTATGAATTACAGACCAAAGCATGAAAATATTAAATTCCTCATCGATAAATATCATTTACAAGCACCGATATACATAGGTGATACCGATTCGGACAGAAAGCAATGTGACCTGTTGGATATCCCCTTTGGATTTGTAAGCTATGGATTTGGGGACACGGAGGATTATAATTTACGGTTTGATTCATTTGATGAATTGACGAACTATTTTTATACAGATACGTTGAAAACCATTTAAGGATGACCGAGGAAGCCATACGAATTACGTCCGAACAAATGCAGGATGTGTTTTACAAACTGTTTGTAAAATATGAATTCGCGGAAGGGAAAGCCAAATTACTGGCCAAGGTCTTCACGGAGAGTACTTTGGTTGGCGTAAATTCCCATGGAATCAATAGGCTGCCCCTATTTATTGATTATGTCGAAAAAGGGCTGGTTAAAATTGATGCCGAAGCGGAAAAGGTGGCGACTTTTGGTAGTTTGGAACGCTGGGATGGTAACCTTGGCCCAGGCATTATCAATGCAACAAAGTGTACTAATAGAGCCATAGCATTGGCAAAATCACACGGAATGGGATTGGTGGCATTACGCAATACCAATCACTGGATGAGGGGAGGAACCTACGGCAGGCAGGCAGCAGATGCCGATTGTATTTCAATCCTTTTTACAAATACGCAACCGAACATGCCGCCTTGGGGAGGGAAGGACAGCCGTATAGGCAATAATCCCCTTGTCGTATCAATACCTAGGGAGCAGGGGCATGTGGTGTTGGATATGTCGATTTCACAATTTGCATTCGGTAAGATCAACGACTATAGGTTGAAGGGTGAAAAGCTGCCTTTCCCTGGAGGTTGGGATGCCAATGATGAACTTTCCAATGATCCGGAAAAGATTCTGACAAAAGAACGTGGATTGCCCATTGGCTACTGGAAAGGTTCCGCCCTTTCCATAGTTTTGGATATGCTGGCCACTTTATTATCGGCAGGTGACTCTACAAGTAAAATCGGGACAAGGGAATTTGAAACAGGCATTTCCCAGGTGTATCTCTGTATTTACCCCGCGGTTTTTGGCGATAAAAACCTACAACAAAAGCTCATCGACGAAATCATAACATATACCCATGATGTAGCGCCCATGAATCCCGGGGATAAAACCTATTATCCAGGAGAGCGGAGTGCAATGACCCGAACAAGGAACCTGAAGGAGGGAATCCCTGTCAACAGCAATATTTGGAAAAAGATAATGGCGCTGTCATCGTAAAAAAATCTTTTCGGATCATTTAATAAGCAAGAATTCAATTCGGACACAACCATATGTAAAAACCTGTTATAGGGTTTTTGAAACAGGTTTTATTCTGTTTTCAATGATTTTTTATACCTGCCATACATCTGTATCGTAACCGCTAAGTAATTCAATAATCAATAAGGGAATATTTGGAAACGAGTAGGTTTTGATATGCTATACAGCGCTATTATAAAAACTTGGACTTCATTTTTTGCCAACGCCGGACACAGAGGACACTGGTGTGTGGTGCCTAACTATGAACATTCAAATATAATTGACAAGATAATTAGCCAATGATTGGGCTAACTGAATAATGTTTGTACATTTATAAAATGAAATTGGTTAACCAATTTTTATGTATCGTATAAACCTATGTTTTATTCTAGAATATCCGTAGTAAATAAACCGGTTTTAAAGTCCATTCCCTTTCGGTTGCCGAGCAGTCGAATACCAGCTATTGGTTTAAAGGGAATGTGTTCCGACTTTAATGTTCTTCGTCAAACTTTAAATGGCGGTCACCGATCATCAAATAGAAACATAACAAATCAATTATATAAATTCATGAAATATTCTGTAATCCTCTCTCTTGTTTTTCTTCTAATCAGCAGTTGTAAAGATTCAGGAACCCAATCTTCCTCGATGGTCACTACCAAAGACGAGCTGCATAATGCGCTGACGAACGCCAAGCCCGGTGATGAAATAGTACTCGCCAATGGGGTTTGGGAAGACGTTGAAATCCGCATGACGTCCAGTGGTACAAAAGATAAACCAATTACCTTAAGGGCCGAAACATCGGGACAAGTCTTGATTCAAGGAGAGTCTGACCTCAAATTGGGGGGCGATTATCTTATCGTTGACGGATTGTACTTTGTCAACGGTCATTCCCCCTCCAATGCGGTAATAGAATACGCAGTGAGCAAAGACAGCGTGGCTAATCATAGCAAAGTCACCAATTGTGTGATCAAAGACTTTAATAAACCACAACGAAACCTGAAGGATCTATGGGTCTTGTTCAAGGGAAGAAACAACCAATTGGATCATAGTTATTTGGCAGGTAAGTCCAATGGAGGGCCAACAGTACGTGTAGACTTGGCCGGTAACCAGAATATAAACAACCATCACAAGATCATTAACAACCATTTTGGTCCACGGCCACCGAAAGGAGGACCCAGCGCTGAGAGTATTCAATTGGGTAATAGTTTTACCTCTATGTGTCCCAGTTATACGTTGGTGGCCAATAATTTGTTTGAAAAGTGTGACGGTGAGGTTGAGATCATATCCAGTAAAACAAACTTCAATGAATTTAGGAACAACGTATTTTATAAAAGTGAAGGCTCTTTGGTCACCAGACATGGAAATTACTGTACCATCGATGGTAATTACTTCATTGGTGACGGGGTGTCCCCGAATTATGGTGGAATTAGGCTAATAGGTACAGGGCATATAGCAACCAATAACTATTTCTATAATCTAAGAGGGCAGAATTTCAGAAGTCCATTGGCTGTAATGAACGGCATTCCCAAGTCCCCATTAAATAGGTATATACAAGTGACCGATGTTGTTGTCGCTTATAATTCATGGGTCGATTGTACTTCGCCATGGCAATTTGGCGTGGGAACCAATGTGAGCCAGAAAGATGTGTTGCCTGCTTCCGAGATCCGTTCTGCCCGACCAATCAGGACTCTAATGGCCAATAATCTTATCTATAATGCGAAAGGGGACAAAGCCCCGATTGTCGCCCATGACCTTCTGGATGGTATCGAATTTAAAAATAATATCATCAACAATCAGGGTGTGGCTTTTGAGCCTAGTGATGCACTAGAGTCAAAATCCTTTACTTTGACTGAGTTAAGTGAAAATATTTGGGTACCCAGTACCGATTTTCCGGACGTACCCGTCTATAATGGTTTTGGATTTGATGAATTTGAAAAAGACCTGTTCGGGGTCTCTAGGAAGGACAATAATGCTGTGGGAGCAATCGTAGGAAAACCCAATGAAGCCCCATCTATCCTTGATAATGGCCATTATGGTCCAACGTGGTATGATGCAAATCCGTCTAAAGCGGAGCCAAAAACACATGTGGTAAATCCTTCAATGAACTTGGCGGATGTTATTTCAAAAGCCCAAGATGGAGATATTATAACACTTGAAACTGGTGATTATGAAATCGCTTCTTCGTTGAATATTGATAAAACCTTGATCATACAATCAGGTATATCCGACGGAAGTGCCACCCTTTTTTATAAAGGAGCTATGAGAACACCCTTGTTCCAAATGAACCCTAAAGGAAACCTTACAATAAAAGGAGTGAGCCTTAGCGGGGATATGGAGCAATATGCTTTTGCGAGCCTGAAGGAGAACATGTCCAGCAAGTACGATTTAACGGTTGAAAATTGCAACATCGAAACGTTTGATTATATCCTAAAAGCCTATAAATATTCCTTTGCGGAAAATATTACCTTTAACAACACCATCTTTAAGAATTGCCAAAACGGAATGGAATTATCCGAGGAAAAGGAGGATAAGGGAGAATACAATGCGGAAAATATCACGATTAAGAATTGTTATTTCGACGGGGTAAAAGAAAATGTAATAGACTATTACCGGGGAGGTTATGACGAGTCTACCGTTGGAGGAACGTTGTTGGTCAACAACAGTACGTTTTCAAACTGTGGGGCAGAGGAGAAAAATGGCATTTTATTGAATACCTATGGTATCGTCAATGTGGATATTTCAGGGAATACTTTTGTCGACAATAATGTTAAACTGATAGCCCAACTTTGGGGAGCGAAGAACAATACACATTCCAACAATAAAATCAATAACTCAGGAAAAATAGCGGTAGAAGAAAACCTGAAACTCAATTTACTCTATTAATATGAAGTGCTATCAACGACTAGGTCTTTTACTTCTTTTTTTGACTCTTGTTCATTCAGAAGTCAAGGCACAGGTACTACCTGATCAACGGGTATTGGACATCGAAGAGCTTGCCGATTATTTGAAACCCGAGACGCGTGGACAATTACAGGCAAACGGGGAAATAACAACGGAATCGCTGGCTGCATATTTTCGGGAACGGTTTTCGGAACGTTTCTTTTATGATTACAAAGGGTTTGATGGTCGTCTTGAGACCTACAATTCGCTTTATGGGAATGAAGCTGCGCATAAAGCCAGGGCCATGGATCACTTTAATAAATACCCTGCCGCCACCCAGTGGGTATTGCCTTTTGATTATTTGAATGGGGAGCCGGTAAATGCGTATGCGCTACGTCATTTGGCAAGGCAGCATAAAATGGTAGACCTAGCCTTGCTATATTTTAATGAAGGTAGGGATCCGAAATACATAAAGTATTTTGTGAATCAGATGAAGTCCATGAATACGGCGTTGGAGTTGGGCGATTATGAGAAAATCGAAGATGGAAATGGCATTTATGAAACCTTTCGTTCTGGTTATCGGATTTCGAATTGGCTTTGGATCCATAATATGTTCTTAAGCGAACCGGCGTATACCGATGCAGATCAGTTACAGACGGTTGCGACCTTATTGCAACATGGCCAACATTTATACGAACGTAATGAAGGGTTTGTGCCAGGTAATCATCAAACCAAGGGAATGTCGGGTCTAGCCGTTTTGTCGATCCTGTTTCGTGATTTTGAAGGTACCGATAAATGGTACGATAGGGCAATGTTGAGGTTAAGTGAGCATTTGGATAAAGAGATCAATCCGGATGGATTCCAGTTCGAAAGGTCAGTACATTACCATATGAGCGATATCAACAATTATTTCTATGTGTATCAATTGGCTCAAATCAATAAGATAACCGTTGCTGAAACTTGGGAGCAAAAACTCAAGTCCCTGTTCAGTACCCTTGTGAAAATTGCGTATCCGGACAAAAGTGCTCCTGTACTCCAGGATGATACTGAAATTCCATGGGCAGAAAAAAATGATATCTCAGGGGCAATGACACTCGGGTATGTTTTGTTCAACGATCCTGAATTTGGATACTTTGCGACAGATAAGGTCGATGAAGGCATGTATTGGTTTTTAAGTAATCGGCAAGTAGAACAATTAAGGGATATTGGGAAGAAGCGACCCTCCTACGGATCACTTGCTTTAGAGGATACCCACTATTATATCATGAGGCAAGGGTGGGAGCCCAATGATAAAATGATGGTGGTCAGTGCCGGATTGGATGCTGATAAACCGGACCACCAACATGGCGATATGTTGGGAATACAGGCGATTGCCAACGGTCAAGTGGTATTGCCCAACTACCAGGTACGCTACTCCCTTGATGATTTTGAACTGTTCAAAAATTCAATGGTGAAGAATGTGGCCCTTATTGACGATGAATTACAGGGTAAGCAATGGACCTCCAATAAAGGTGGGAGTGGATTTGGTAAGTTTAAGGAATTGCCCCATCCGAAAGTAATTGCATGGGAAAGTAATGATAGGTTCGATCTCTTTGTGGGGAGTCATGATGGGTTCGAGACAAAGGATGTAGCCTATACAAGGCAGGTTCTTTATTGTAAGGATGGATTCTGGATTGTCAAGGACAATTTCCAATCGAATGGCACCCACGATTACAAACAAGTTTGGCAGGGACATTATACTACCGAATTGGCCCCAAAAATCTTAAGGGCCTCTTTTCCGGATGCGGCATGTTGTGATATACTTCAATTGAATGAGGTGGATACGGCAAAAACCTCAGGAAGCCGTGGTAAGAATTGGACAGTGGTCTCCAAAGCAAAGGAGGGGGATTTCAACTTCCTGACCATAATTTTCCCCTACAAAGGTTATAGTAATCGCATTGATGAAACCAAGCAGCAGGTCTTGCTCAATGATTGGGTGGTGAATGATGGTACATGGCAATTGGAAGGATCAAGAGCAAATGTCATCCATAAAGGGGATGAAGCCTTCCTCTTCGGAATAAGGCAAGTAAAACTAGAGCAGCTTACCATTCAGGCTTCCCAAGAAACGGACCTCTATATTTCATTGCAAGGGAATAAACTGGAAGCGTGGTTGCTGGGGGATTCAAAAACAACCCTAACCTTTAAAAAAGGAAAGAAAAGGAATAAAAATATGACTACCGTTGAGCTTGTACCTGGGGAGCATTCTTTTGTTGATTTGGATTAAAGGCAAGTTTAAGTGCCAGGAGTCGTAGCGGGAAGCAGTAACAATCCTTATATTGCCACTGCAAGAAGTATTCAATGAGCAAGAGTTTGGAAGCACTTACGATTCAACAAGCGAGAAAATTGGTGTTACTGTCCCAAAGGGTCCCGCCGATAAAACACCAAGGGAATGCCTTGGAAGCAACCTTAAATGCCATTGAGCATCTTGGGTATATACAGATCGACACAATATCGGCCGTTCAACGGGCACACCACCATACCCTGTATAGTCGGAACCCTCGATATAAAACGACCCACCTTGAAACGTTGATGGGTCAAAAACGGATTTTCGAATATTGGTCCCATGCGGCGGCCTATTTACCCATGAAGGATTTCCGTTTTAGCTTGCCAAGAAAACAGGCTATTGCAACAGGTAAAGAGAACCATTGGTATAAGCGTAACGAACGGTTAATGCAGTCGGTACTTCGTAGAATAACTGACGAAGGACCTTTGATGGCCAGGGATTTTAATCATAAAGGTAATAAATTAGGGGCTTGGGAGACTAAATCGGCCAAACAGGCCTTAGAGAACCTGTATATGCAAGGTGAGCTTATGGTTTCATCCAGAAATAATTTTCATAAAATCTATGACCTGACCGAACGGGTATTGCCCGAACATGTGGATACTACCATGCCGGGAGAAGTAGAATATGCACGTTTTTTGATTACCCGATTTCTTGGGGCAAACGGTTTGGGACTAGCTTCTGAAATAGCCTATTTGTTAAAGAACACCAAGCAACAGGTGCGTCATACCTTGGAAGAAATGACCTTGAATGGGGAAGTACTCCAAATTATGGTCAACAATACCGTTTACTATGCCTTAGCAACATCACTAGAGCTCTTGAACAGACCCTTGGGGCGAAGTAAACTCAAAATATTATCACCTTTCGATAATCTTCTTATTCAGCGTAAACGAACAAAGCAGCTGTTTGGTTTCGACTATTTACTCGAATGTTATGTGCCCGGCCCAAAACGAAAATTCGGATATTTCGTTCTTCCGATACTGTGGAAGGGTAGGTTAATGGCCCGTATGGATTGTAAGGCGGACAGGAAAAATTCCGTACTACATATCCATTCGATTTTCCTAGAGCCAGAACTTATTGATATAGAGGGTTTTGTAGCGGCATTTATTAAGGAATTGGCGGCATTTATGCAATTCAATGATTGTGAAACCATACAGCTTCACACCGTTAGTCCGACTAATTTAAAAACCATATTCCAAAAATCGATTGACCAAATGGTTTCTTTGGAGTAACTTGCTTTTTTAAGGGAGTACAAGGGATTTCCAAGAATGGATTATTGAATTATATACGCATACAAAAAGGATGTTGGCAAGAAAAAGAAGCATTTTCGTATTAATGGGACTATGGGTCATTGCGGCTTGTTCGAGTACAGAGAAAGTCCAGGTTGTGGAGTACTCCCATTCAAAAATACAGTACGAAGGGAGGATCGATACGACAAAAAGTGGGGCTGCGGTATTGTATTGGTCAGGAACTTCGATAAAAATGAATTTTGAGGGGGAGTCAATCGCTGCGATCATGCAAGATGAAGAAGGGGATAATTATTTCAACGTGATCGTTGATAATGAGGAACCTTTTATTTTACGTCCCGATACGATTAAAAAGTCCTATCCTTTGGCATCCGGATTATCAAAAGGGAAACATACCATAGAGGTTTTTAAAAGAACCGAATGGGATCGGGGAAAGACCCTATTTTATGGTTTTAATATAGCAGGAAGTGCAACCGTACTGCCCAAACCCTTGCCTAAGAAAAGGAAAATCGAGTTTTATGGGAATTCGATCACCGCGGGCAATGCCGTTGAGGATACCTCGGGTGCTGATTTATCAGATAGTACGTATACCAATAATTATCGTAGCTATGCACGATTAACGGCTAAACATTTTGATGCGGAATATCGCTGCATATGCAGAAGTGGTATTGGGATTACCATCAGTTGGTTTCCATTGACAATGCCAGAACTTTACGATAGACTGGATCCCGAAGACCCGACGAGTACATGGGATTTTTCAAAATACACTCCCGATATTGTAGTAATCAATTTGATGCAGAACGATTCCTGGTTGGTAGGGATGCCTGATCATGCGGAATTCAAGGCTAAATTTGGTACCCAACCGCCCACCGAGGAGTTTATAGTGGATGCGTATGCACAATTTGTACGTAACATCCGAAAAGAGTACCCCAAGGCACATATTGTTTGTATGCTGGGTAATATGGATGTTACCGATAAAGGCTCTAAATGGCCAGGGTATGTTGAACGGGCTGTTGGGGCGATAAATGATCCGAAGATATATACCCATTTTGTACCGTACAAAAACACGCCAGGGCATCCGAATATAGCCGAACAGAAAGAATTATCCCAAAGCCTGATTCAATTTATTGAAGGACATATAGCTTGGTAAGTACGGCGAAAAAAAGAAGTTGCTTGTCTCTTCGCGTAATGTGAATGTAACGATTCAGGAATTCTCAATACTTTTTTCGAAAAGGATTCCGCCTTTGTACATTCCTTTTAGAACAGGGTGGATTTCCCTGCCCAGGGCCGTTAGACTATATTCAACACGTGGAGGAACCTCGGGATAAGCTTTTCGGTCTATTAAACCATCCTCTTCCAATTCCTTAAGTTGTTTGGTAAGCATTCGTTCACTAATATCGGTCAACAATTTGGCCAATTCATTATACCTTTTGTTGCCTTGAAAAAGGTGAAGAATAATGGTAGCTTTTCTTTTTCCTTTAACCACATTTACAAACGTATCGATCGGGCAATAACTTTTTTTCATTTTTTTTCTGTCTTCAAAGCGTTGAAAATGTTCAATTCGGAACTAAATGTTCGTAAGTGTATAATTTGTAAGTTGTTGATAATTAATGCTTTTATGTTGATATTTGCCAAATATAAGGGTTTTTAAATATACTAAAGATGAAGCTAAACACCATTGCGTTCAAAGCGTTTGTAGTTGAAGAGAAAGATGGAGCCTATGTAAGGGAAATAAAAATGAGGACAGTAAATGATTTGCCAGAAGGGGATGTGTTGATAAAAGTACATTATTCTGCCCTTAATTATAAAGATGCCTTGTCGGCTAGTGGTAACAAAGGGGTGACGAGAAACTATCCGCATACACCTGGCGTAGATGCGGTAGGTACCGTGGTAGCCTCGAATTCCGAAACATTTAGGCCAGACGATAAGGTAATCGTAACCAGTTATGATTTGGGAATGAATACCGATGGCGGTTTTGGGGAATATATTAGAGTGCCGAAAGATTGGGTGGTTAAACTACCGGAAAATTTGGACATGAAAGAGGCGATGATTATTGGTACGGCGGGTTTGACTGCGGGAATGTCAGTTTTAAGACTTTCACAATTGACCAAACCGGAAGATGGTAAAATCGTTGTTTCAGGAGCGACGGGTGGGGTTGGAGCTTTAAGTGTATCAATTTTAAGCAAATTGGGATATACGGTTGTAGCGATTACCGGAAAGGAATCGGAACGTGATTACCTCCATAAATTAGGGGCCAAAGAAATACTATTGCGTGGCGAAATTGAGAATTTTGATAAAAAACCATTGTTGAGACCTTTGTTTGCCGGGGGTGTAGATACGGTGGGGGGCGTAATTTTAGAGAACATAATCAAAGCGACCCAGCCGATGGGCGTGGTTACTGCCTGTGGTAATGTTGCTTCGCCAAAGCTTGAATTGACGGTATTCCCTTTTATTTTAAGAGGGGTGACTTTAATTGGGATAGATTCTCAGGATTATCCAATGGCTTACCGGGAACAAGTGTGGAAAAAACTTTCCAAGGATTGGAAACCCGAAACATTGGGGGATACCTGCACTGTAATAACATTGAAAGAATTGGATGAAAAGATCGACCTAATGCTTGCTGGAAAATTAAAGGGAAGAACGGTGATTGATATGGGGGTGTAAATGGGCAGTCTTGTAAGAGGCATATGAAGAAGATCTAGGAGTTAGCCCCCATTTTTTTTAAGAAGCACTTAGGTAAATAACAAAAAAAGCAAGAACAATCTGTTCTTGCTTTTTTTTATGGATGATTTTCGATGTATTAACTTAAGAATGACTCGAGCATCCAAATGTGTTTCTCTTGATTCGAAATGAAATCGCTCACCAAATTGGCAGTGGCCTCATCGGAACTTTCACCGGCTTTTTCCAAAATTTCCCGCTCTTTTCGTAATAGGAATTTCAAATTCCCCAAAACTAAGGCTACACCTTCTTCGCCCTTGGATACATGCTTTGCAACTTCAAGGGTTTTGTTGGACAAATAATCTTCATAGGTATGTAAGGGACTTGAGCCAATGGCCAAAATACGTTCTGCGATTTCATCGATCATCTCGTCAGCCTCATTGTACAATTCCTCATATTTTTCATGTAATAAGAAGAAGTTTCTTCCTTTTATGTTCCAATGCAATCCCCTCAGATTCATATTGTAGATTTGTGCATCGGATAAGAGTGCATTGAGGTCTTTGGTTATTGTAGTTTTATAATCCTGTGTTTTTACTGTTGTTACTTCCAAGGTTTCCATATGTTTATGTTTTATGGGTGTAAAGGTACTTCCAGGCCTCATGCTTAAGTGTAACCTTGGTTACCTAGGTCATCATTATTGGTTATTTGTGTATTTGTAAAATCTATGTGAATAAGAAATAGTATAATCTATTTCTATTCATCCTCTTTTCTGTTATGTTCCCAATTTCATTCTAATAAGTTAACTTTAAAGGATTGGAATAGGTCGGTCATCATAATAACAATACCTAAATTTTTATACCATGAAAAAGTTTCTTTATCTCTTTATTTTCTCTTTCTTTATTTCGATAGGTATTCAAGGACAGGAAAAAAAGCAAGTAGATCTTAAGGCCCTTGATAACTATTTTGCCAAAATGGTTAAGGATTGGGATGTGCCAGGAGCGTCAATAGGTATTGTAAAGGATGGGAAACTTGTTTTTACGGGAAACTATGGTGTTTTGGAAAAAGGGAAGAAAGGAAAGCCCAATGCCCAGACCCTATATGCCATTGCTTCCAACTCCAAGGCATTTACCTCGGCCATTATAGGGATGTTGGTACAGGAAGGTAAATTGGATTGGAATGATAAGGTAAAGAAGTACTTGCCTTATTTTGCCATGTACGATCCATGGGTGAGCGAACATATTACCATTCGGGATATTCTAAGCCATCGTGTGGGTTTGGGTACTTTCAGTGGCGATAATATTTGGTATAAGTCGAATTTTACGGCCAAGGAAATCATAGAACGGATCCAATATGTGCCACAGGCCTACGAATTTAGGTCTGGTTATGGGTATTCCAACCTAATGTATATTACGGCTGGCGAAATCATTAAGACCATAACGGGTAAAAGTTGGGGGGAAAATGTGAAAGAACGCATTTTAGAACCCCTAGGGATGGATCGTAGCATCTATTCCTTGAAAGATCTGGATAGTAAGGGCAACTATGCCCAACCACATGCCAGAAAGAATGATGAGAATTATGTGATTCCTTGGGTAGATTGGGAAAATGTGGGGGCTACGGGTGGACTCATTTCCAGCGTTGGGGATATTTCAAAATGGATGATCTTTAATTTGAACAATGGTGTTCACAACGGCGATACCCTTTTGACCAAGGCTACCCGGAATATGGTGTGGACACCCCACAACAATTTTAAGGTGGACCATACTGCCGATAACGACTTCGATAGGCATTTTAGTGGTTACGGACTGGGATGGGGCCTTAGTGATTATCATGGGAGAATGCGGGTAGGTCATACCGGGGGATATGATGGATTTATCACTGCCATTAATTTGATTCCTGATGAAAATTTGGGCGTGGTTGTATTGACGAACGGAGTGAAAAGTCCGATCATGGCGGCATCCTATTATGCCTTGGATACCTTTTTAGGTATCGAAAATGGCAAAGATTGGTCTGCCGATTTGCTGGAAAGAACCAATAAGCATGCAGCCTCCGATACCCGTATTGCCGACCGAAAGTCAAAAAGGGTCCTTGGTACCAAACCTTCCGTAGCGTTAGATAAAATGGTAGGGGATTACACTTCTGATTTATGTGGCAAGATCAGTATTGGGGAAAACAATGGGGAATTGAGATTGGTGTTTGATAATCATCCCTTATTGTCCGCAAAACTCACCCATTGGCATTATGATGTCTGGGAAATACATTGGGACCACCCACAGGCATGGTTTGGTTTTGGTACCATCAAATTGAGGACCGACAATAACTTAAAGGTACTCGGTTTTGATTTTGACGTACCGAATGATGATTTCTTTTTTGAGGAATTAAAACCTTATAAGCGATAAACAGAAAGTTCATCCATACAATACTTCATGTTTTTACCATAGTCAAGATAGCTAGGATTGTGGACAAAGCTCTAAAGGGTTCTTGCATTCCTAAAGAGACAAGCTCCCACATATCAAGGGTGACCCCTGTTTATCAATAGGGTAATGTTTTGGTGCTGTTGGTGGAACCAACCCCTGTTTCCAAAATCAATACTGACCATGCCACCGGTTCCATGGTTTTTTAAAATGCCATACACCCATGGGGGAAAATAGGAATGCAATAATATTTTAATTTTTTAGTATTATGAGAATATTCTCATTACTTTTGTTGTGTCAATAGTTCGAATCAATAATCCAATTGACTGTATGTCTAGACCAAAAACATTGCGCAAAGTAGTCGCACCGCCCAATTTTAAAGGATATAAGCCTTATGGAACCCATGCGGGGACCAGGGATTCCGTGGAATTGTTATATGAGGAGTATGAAGCTATTAAACTGGCTGATTATGATTTGATGAATCACTTGGAAGCCTCTAAGCTCATGGGGATATCAAGGCCGACTTTTGCACGGATTTATGAAACGGCAAGAAGAAAGATTGCCAAGGCTTTTGTTGAGGCAATAGAAATCAAAACGGTTTACGGGGATGCGCTCTTGGATAAACATTGGTATGTCTGTGATGATTGTCAAACGCGGTTTACCATACCAAAGACCATAGAGGAACATCAATGCCCTTTGTGTAAATCCGAACAGATAGAACTTTTAAACACCTAGTATTAGATTATGAAAACTGTAATAACATCTTCCGGAGAGAATAATTTGGCCCAATTCGACAAAAGATTTGGAAGGGCTGCTTGGTTTTGTGTTTTTGATGAAGAAACAAAAGAGACCATTTTTATAAAAAACACAAATACCAATTCTAGCAATGGAGCGGGAACAAAGGCTGCGGAACAAATTGTGTCCATGAATGTCCAAAAAGTCATTTCCGGCGATTTTGGTCCTAAGGCCAAAGACCTTTTGGATAAGTTTAATGTGCAAATGGTCATTATCCAAGATAATGATGTAACCGTCCAAGGGATTATTGAAAAATTAACAACGTAAAAACGATGCCAGGATTAAATAGAAAAGGCCCACAGGGACAAGGTCCACGTACGGGCAAGGGATTAGGGAAATGCAATTCCAAAAACAGGAACAATGATGGCGACAATGTAGCCGAGGATGGCCTTGGTGCTTCAGGCAGGGGGCATGGACACGGTAGGGGACAAGGACAAGGACACGGAAGAGGAAAAGGTCAGGGCTGCGGATGCGGACAGCATAAAAGTAGTTCGGTCGACAATGAAGGGTAGTTTCCTTTTATCCCTTAAAAAGTGAATACGGTGATATCAATCACAATAAAATAAATCGATAAACCAAACCCCGAATACAATTTGGGGATTAAAATGTAAACAATGAAAAAAATCGCAATACCAGTTGATGGGGAAGGAATGCTTGATGCTCATTTTGGGCATTGCAAGTTCTTTATGGTTTTTACCGAGGAAAATGGGCAGATTATTGCCCAAGACAGAATAATACCTCCACCCCACGAACCTGGGGTATTGCCTAAATGGCTTTCGGAAAAGGGTGTTACCGATATTATTACCGGAGGTATGGGGAAAATGGCCTTGGATTTATTCAATCAAAGAGGGGTAAATACATTTGTCGGGGCACCACAAAAATCATCCTTCGATTTGGTACAGGGTTTTATGGGCAATACATTGAGCCTTACAGCCAATTATTGTAACCATGAACACGAGGAAGGCTGTAGTGGTCACTGATCGTAAATACTACAACCCCAGAGCGTAACCACCAGGGATTTTCTTATGAATTCCCTGGTTTTTAAAAGAGATGAACTTCCATAAGCATTTAAAGTATGTCCTATAAAATTGCCATAGCAAGTGGTAAAGGTGGTACCGGTAAAACAACGGTCTCCGTAAATCTTTTTAAGGGCTTCAATGAGCTTCGTGGAAAAAAGGTGCAACTGGTGGATTGTGATGTTGAGGAGCCCAATGATGCCATATTCTTCTGTGATGCAGAAGTTGTTGATGTACAGGAAGTATCGCAAATGGTTCCTGTTATTGATAGTGAAAAATGTACTTTTTGCAGAAAGTGTGTGGAGTACTGTGAGTTTAATGCAATCGTGGTCTTACCTCCAGTTCCTTTTGCTGAGATAAACCCTAGTTTGTGTCATTCATGCGGAGCCTGTTCAGTAGCTTGTGAAGATGGGGCCATTACAGAGCACCCTAAACCCATCGGTACGTTGAATTTTTACAAAACCGATGAAAATAATGGGTTGGTAGAAGGTAGATTGGAGATAGGTTCTACGATGCAGACCATGCTCATCCGCGAACTCAAGAAAGCCATTCCCGGAATAAACGATATCATAATCTATGACGCCCCTCCAGGTACCAGTTGTCCAGTGGTAGAGACCATTCATGATGTCAATTATTTGATATTGGTTGCCGAGCCCACTTTGTTCGGTCTGCACGACTTAAAACTAATGGTTGCCTTGGTTAGGGAATTGGGCTTGGAATTCGGTGTTGTAATTAATAAAGTAGGGTTGGGAGACAATGCTATTTATGATTATTTGGATAAGGAATGCATTGAAGTATTGGGGGAAATACCCTTTGATAAGGCATATGCAAGTCTCTATGCGGTAGGGGAAATAACAGGGGTTATTCCGGATGCTATACACCAAAGCTATACGGAAATACTCGACGTACTGAATCAGAAAATAACGCATCATGAAGGAAATAACCGTATTAAGTGGTAAAGGGGGTACCGGTAAAACTTCAATTACCGCGGCTCTAGCCTCCGTGGCAGGAAAGGCCGTTTTTTGCGATAATGATGTGGATGCGGCGGACCTACATTTGATTTTTCAGCCAGATATACAGGAAGTATTTCCTTTTAGTAGTGGTACTAAGGCCTCGATCAATTCCATGGAATGTACAAATTGTGGTATTTGTATGGATCATTGTCGTTTTGATGCCATTGATTATAACAATGAGGGTACATTGGTCATCGATCCTTATCAATGTGAAGGGTGTAGACTTTGCGAACGGGTATGTCCAGAGCAAGCCATAAGTGCATTGGAAAATACTAACAATCAGTGGTTTGTGTCCACTTCCCGCTTTGGCGATTTTGTGCATGCCGAGATGGGCCCAGGGGAAGAGAATTCAGGAAAACTGGTAAGCCAGATACGAAAAAAAGCTATGGAAATAGCTAAAAGTACCCAATCGGAATACATTATCAATGATGGCCCTCCGGGGATTGGCTGTGCCACCATTTCCTCAATTTCGGGGAGCAATGCCGTACTTGTTATTATAGAACCCACGATATCGGGATTTAATGATGCCCAACGGTTGGTGGCATTGATTCGGCTTTTCAATATCCCCACCTATGCCGTTATCAACAAATATGATATTAACCTGACCATGACCAAGAACATAGAGGAATATCTGATTCTTGAAAATATTGACCTGTTGGCCAAGATTCCTTTCGATGTTGAGATGGTAAAATCAATGACCTTGGGAAAAACCATTATTGAGTACAATCCGGCTTCAATAATATCGGGACAGATACAGGAGATTTGGAATAAGGTTAAAGTAAGTCAAGAGGTTGTGCCTCAATAAGTACGATTGTTGGGGTTAAACAAAAAGAAATGGAACAAAAAGGGAATGGATGAGCGCTGATAATATAAAGATCGAACAAGGTGAAAGAGTGGGACTCCCTACGAAATATGGTTATTTTGAAATCATCCCTTTTTTGGAAATAGATAGTAATGAGGAGCATATCGCATTGGTGAAAGGTGATTTCACCCCCAATGAAGCGATACTGACCCGCATACATTCCGCCTGTGCCACAGGGGATTTGTTCGGTTCGTTGCGATGTGATTGTGGAGAACAGTTGGAAATGTCCCTTCAACGCATTGAAGCGGAAGGAAAAGGGCTTTTGGTTTATCTGCAACAAGAAGGTAGGGGCATCGGGCTAATGAATAAAATCAAGGCTTACAAGCTACAACAAGAGGGGTATGACACCGTAGATGCCAATATACATTTGGGCTTTAAGCCCGATGAGCGGAACTATACCATAGGGGCTGAGATTCTGAAAGCACTTGGGGTTTGTAACGTGCGGCTAATGACCAATAATCCCGATAAGATATCCGGAATGGAATTGGCCGGAATTACGGTGGAAGAACGTATTCCACTGGAAATAAAGCAAAATAAATTTAATGTGGATTACTTAACGACCAAGCAGGGGAGAATGAACCATCTTTTAAACCATTTGAAACATAGTTAAGTTGCCACGTTTGTGAAATTGGTTAGGGCATAACAAAATAATAGGGAATATGAAACTCACCGTCTTGACAGAGAATGTTGCCGGACCCGGTTTTTTGGCTGAACACGGACTGTCTTATTTAATTGAGGTTAAAGGGGAAACCATTTTATTCGATACCGGGAGTAGCGATGTTTTTTTAAAAAACGGGAAACGACTAGGTATTGATGTCGATAAGGTGGTCAATACGATTGTCCTTAGTCATGGGCATTGGGACCATGGTAACGGACTTCGGTTTATCGGTAATAAGACATTGATAACCCATCCCGATTCCTTTATGAAACGATATCGAAAAAAAGACCATTCCGCGATAGGGTTACAATTATCCAAGGAAGAACTGTCAGAAAAGTTCAAGGTCATCACTTCCAAAAAACCATATAAGATAAATGAACATATCATATTTCTAGGGGAAATACCGCGACTGACCGATTTTGAGGCTAAAACGTCCGAACATATCAATGAGGAAGGAGCACTTGATTTTGTTCCTGATGATTCAGCTTTGGCCATAGTAGAGGATGATGTGTTGCATGTAGTGACGGGTTGTTCCCATGCGGGCATATGCAACATAGTCAATTATGCAATCCAAGTAACAGGGGTCCATAATGTAAAAACCGTAATTGGTGGTTTTCATTTAAAGAAAGACAACAAGCAGACAGAAGAGGCCATTCGGTGTTTTAAGGAGTTGCATATCCAAAGTGTTTTTCCCTCCCACTGTACAGAACTACCAGCCTTAGTGGCATTTTCCAAGGGTTTCCCAATTTCCCAGCTTAAGACAGGTATGGTTTTGACACTATAGGACAAGGAAGGTGATCCATTGAGGAAAAATAAATTGAAAGGAGCGTATTTAAACAGAATGTGAACATAATAGGTTGATCTAATGAGTAAAAAAATAATTGTGATAGGTGGTTCCGCCGCGGGGCCAAAAGCGGCAGCAAAGGCTCGCCGCATGGATGAATTTGCCGAAATAACCATGTTTCAAAAAGGCCCGGACCTCTCTATGGCCTCATGTGGTTTCCCATATTTCATAGGAGGTTTTTTTGATGACCGAAATAAACTCCTTTGCACACCGGCAGGAGCGGTTCGTGATCCTAAATTCTATTGGAATGCCAAAGGTATTGTAGCCAAAGTGAACACGGAGGTCACCCGAATAGATAGGCAACATAAAAAAGTTGAATTCACGGATTTGATGACGGGCAAAAAAGGGAGTCAATCCTATGACAAGTTGATTATTTCCACGGGGGCAACTGCCAATATGCCTCCAATACCCGGCTCGGATTTGGACGGTATCACCAACCTGCAATCCATGCAAGATGCTGACTATTTGAGAAAAATAAGGGATGAAGGCAAAATTAAAAAAGCGGTTGTTATTGGGGGTGGCCTCATCGGCATTGAAACCCTTGAAGCGCTTCATTTGGCGGGAATTGAGTTGACCATGGTTGAGCTTTTACCACAATTATTGACTTTCCTGGATTGGAAAATGGCCAAACTTGTCCAGAATTACCTAAAAACCAAAGCCAATGTTATCACCAAAAATGGAGTAGCCGAATTCAAAGGGGAAAACGGAAAAATTACGGGTGTAAAACTTCAAAATGGAACTGAAATTCCCTGTGAATTGGCAGTGGTCGCCATTGGGGTTCGCCCAAATATTGGACTTGCCAAAGAAGCGCTCCTCGATATTGGCAGCCTTGGGGGTATTACCGTGAACGAATACATGCAAACCTCGGATCCCGATATATATGCGGTGGGGGATTGTTGTGAAATAAAGAATATCATTACGGGTAAGAATGTCCTTGCGCCGTATGGTGACTTGGCCAACCTTGAAGGACGTGTCGCAGGGGAAAATGTGATCAAGGGGAATGTAGCCTCCTTTCCAGGTACGATTCAAACCGGTATATGCAAATTGTTCGATTACGGAATCGGTATTACGGGTTTATCGGAAACCAAGGCAAAGGAAGCTGGTTTCGATTTTGTGAAAGTAATCAATGCGAGTCCGGATAAACCGGGATTTATGGATGGTAAAATGCTTATTACCAAACTTATTGCGGAAAAGGAATCAGGGAAGATCTTAGGGGCACAATGCATTGGCCCCGGTGATGTAAGTAAGCAATTGGCCATTTGGGCGACAGCCATAAAAGGGAATTTAAACGTTGAGGATATGGTAAATGCCGATCTTCCTTATGCACCGCCATTTTCTTTGGCCATTGACCATAGTATAGCCTCTGCCCATATTTTACAGAATAAGATGAATGGTGTTTTTGAGGGAATTTCCGGGGTCGATTTAATGGAGAAATTAAATAATAATGAGGATATATTCTTATTGGATGTACGTGGTCCGGATGAATATGAACAAACACGCCTAGGTTTGGGGGAGACCCTTATACCTTTGGGGACATTGAGAATGCGACTCGATGAAATGCCCCAAGATAAAAATATGGAGATCATCACGTATTGTAAAATATCCTTGAGGGGGTATGAGGCAGCTGTTCTATTAAAGGCCCATGGATATACGAAGGTAAAAGTGTTGGAAGGCGGAATTACGGCTTGGCCTTTTGATAAGGAAAAATAATAGTGGTTGTTTGTTAAGGAGTGGATGGTTTACGGGTTTATAACTCTTGGCCATCCACTTTTTCTTTAGTAAAATGGCAACTGTAATTGCTTTAAAGGCAAGTCTTACGTAAACGCACTATGGGAAAGGGAACTATTTCCTTACTCCCTCAGGTATTTTTTGTCAATATAAAATGTGGCAAAGGGTAGGAGTGAAGCCGCGAAAAGAACAATCAATCTTTTTAAACCCCATTTTTGCGACTGTGTCAATACCACAGCCAGAATAATATAGGCAATGAATAAGAAGCCATGGGCATATCCTATGTATTTGTTGGGTTCCCCAAGTCCTGCCAAGTATTTCAAAGGCATGCTTATAGCGAATAGGGACAAGTATGAAATGCCCTCTAAAATGGCAGTATATCTGAAGGTTTTTAGCATAGCTTAGTTGATATCCAATTGGATTTTTTGCTGGTTTTGAAATCTTAAAACCAACGTTTCCCAAATGATTTGAAGTTATCGGTACCTTCTCTGAAAAAATACGGAATCACTACCCAAATCATTTGGGGCTTACGTTAGTGGTTGGTCTTATAGATGGATAACTTCATCATAGGCATCGGCAACAGCTTCCATAACCGCCTCACTCATAGTGGGGTGAGGGTGTACGGCTTTAAGGATTTCGTGACCTGTGGTTTCCAGTTTACGGGCCACAACAGCCTCTGCGATCATATCGGTTACGCCGGCACCAATCATATGGCAACCCAACCATTCCCCATATTTGGCATCGAAGATTACCTTAACGAATCCATCTGAATTACCGGATGCTTTTGCTTTTCCACTTGCGGAAAAAGGAAATTTACCAACTTTTATTTCGTGACCGGCATCTATGGCCTGTTGTTCGGTAAGACCAACGGAGGCTATCTCCGGTGTACAATAGGTACAACCTGGTATATTGCCATAATCCAATGGTTCAACATGCATTCCGGCAATTTTTTCAACACAAAGTATACCTTCTGCCGAGGCAACATGCGCCAAGGCTTGTCCTGGGGTTACATCCCCAATGGCGTAATAACCCGGTATATTGGTTTGGTAGTAATCGTTCACCAAGATCTTATCGCGATCGGTAGCAATACCAACATCCTCAAGACCGATATTTTCGATATTTGTTTTGATACCTACTGCGGAAAGTACGATATCGGCTTCTAATACTTCTTCCCCTTTGGCGGTCTTAACTGTCGCTTTTACTCCCTCACCGGAAGTGTCCACTCCAGTAACCTCTGCGGAGGTTTTTATTTTGACACCGATTTTCTTAAAGCTACGTTCCAATTGTTTTGAAACATCGATATCCTCAACAGGAACAATTTTAGGTAGATATTCGACTACGGTTACCTCTGTACCCATAGCATTATAGAAATATGCGAATTCGATACCAATGGCACCACTACCCACAACAATCATTTTCTTGGGTTGTTTCTCTAAGGTCATAGCCTCTCTATACCCAATGATTTTTTTACCATCCTGGGGCAAACTTGGCAATTCCCTACTACGGGCTCCGGTCGCAATCACAATATGATCGGCGCTATATTCGGTTTCCTTGCCTTCGGCATCCTTTACGGAAACTTTCTTACCGGGTTTAAGGGTACCGTATCCATTGATAACCTCAATCTTGTTTTTTTTCATCAAAAACTGAACCCCTTTGCTCATGCCCTCGGCAACATTGCGACTTCTTTTGACTACGGCATTGAAATCCTTGTCAACACCTTCAGCGGAAAGTCCGTAATCACCGGCATGCTGCAAGTATTCAAAAACCTGGGCCGATTTCAATAATGCTTTTGTAGGTATACAACCCCAATTTAAACAAATACCACCTAATTTTTCCTTTTCGATAATTGCGGTTTTCAATCCAAGTTGTGAGGCACGTATCGCAGTAACATATCCTCCTGGGCCACTCCCCAAAACAATAACATCAAAATTGCTCATATTTATAGTCTTTGATTTTTTTAATTAGAGGCTTGCCTGCCGACAAGCAGGTGCAAAAATACAAAACCAAATCGAGGTATTTAAAAATTGCATTTTAAAATAACAAATTGAAATGGGATTGGTAAATCGGTAAATAAGTAAAGATTTGGGTCAAAGCGACTAACGGTTGAATTTCTCCTTGTTATAGGTTTCGGATTGGCCTTTGGGAATCGATAGGGATATCCATTCCTGACCCTTGATCATCTTACCCAGATACACGATTTGTCCAACATGTGCGGCGTAATGGGTCATTTGACGATTTATGGCCTCTATCAATGAATGTTCCTCATTCCTGATTTTTATTTGTTCATGAAAATTTGTGGCATTAATGGTGCCCAAAGTGTTGAACAGGCATTGCCAGGCATTTTCCCATGAAGCGATCATTGCTTCCTTTGAGGTAAAGGGATCTTCGAATTCTTGATCCCTATCCCGCCATGGTTTTTCACCATCCTCAGTAAAAATGTTGGTCCACCTACTCAATAGGTTTCCGGAAATATGTTTAACGATTTGCGAAACACTGTTATCGTCGTCATTGTATTTCCATAGAATTTCATCGTTGGTCAGTTGGAAAAAGGTCTTATCACCCATTTGTTTGTACTTGTGAAATTCAAAACGTACGCTCTTTAGATAATGATCAATAAACTCCATACCAAACATAATTATACTTTAACTACCGATCGCTTGAAGGGATGAACTTGAGTGCCGCCCCATTGACACAATGTCTTAGCCCTGTGGTCTGTTGTGGCCCATCATTAAAAACGTGGCCTAAGTGCCCTCCACAGACGGCACAATGTTCCTCTGTGCGTTTATGGCCAATTTTGTAATCGACATCGAAGGCGACATTACCTTTGATTTCGCGGTCAAAACTGGGCCAACCCGAACCGGAATCATATTTGTGCTCACTTTTAAAAAGTTGGGTATTGCATGCGGCACAGACATAAACGCCCTTCTTTTTGTTCTCTAAAAAGGCACTGGTACCTGCGGGTTCGGTACCTGCCTTTCGCAATACATAATACTGTAGGTCCGAAAGTTGCTTCCGCCATTCCGCATCACTTTTGGTCACTTGGTAAGTGGGTTCCCCTGGAGTATTGGGTTCCTGGGTACTCGGATTATCCTGGGAATTCCCTTTGCACCCCATAAGGACGAGGCATAATGCAAAAAACATTTTCTTGATCATCTATTCTTTTTTGTTTTAGGTCGATGAAAGGCGACCATCCTTTCAAATATAAGGAAATGGAAGGTATAAAAGCATTAAGGCTTTGTTAATGGGGCTTTAGGATTCAGGAATAAAAAAACCTGCTTTATTGGAGCAGGTTTTTGTCGAGATACTATTTTCCGTTAATTAATGCTAATCTCTTTTATCTCCTTATCTGAAATCTGAAGGGAGTTCATTACAGCTCCAAAGTTTGACTTATCCACATCGGAACCATCCAAAAATACACTCGGAACGATAACGATTCTAAAAAACTGATTATCGGTAAAATCCTGGTTTAAAGTAGCTAAATTAAAATCACCATCGATAAATAGTTCCATATCAACAAAAGTGTGTGCCGCAGTGTATTGAATTATTCCTTCTGGCAAAAAGAAGTTTTGGGGTATCAAACTCCATGCATCGGCATCGCTTCCATCTTGAAAATCGACAATGCCATCGAACCTGTAGACCAAAACAGCATCTGATTCAAATATTTCGAAATCAGTATAATCCGAAAAAGTTAAAAGGCTTGAATATAAGTTCGCATCTGGGTCATATTCAAAATCCACCCCATCAATCTGTAAAACCTGGCCCTGGATTCCATCCTCGCCGTCCAATCCGTCATATCCATCAAGTCCATCATACCCAGGAGGGCCTTGGGGACCTTCGCAAGCAACAATAAATAGTGTTAAAAGGGCTCCAAGTACTAAGCTAAATTTTTTCATAAATTCTGGTTTTAATTGTTTGTTTCAATAGTCTTATTGTTATTTCTTCAAAAAGTGTTCCATTTTTCTATTTCTTCTTATTTTTATATTTACGAATCAATGGTGGTTCAAAGTAAATACTTTAATCCCACGCACTTTATACAAAGTTGATTAGCTTTGTATTAAAATATAACCTGGTTATGTCTAAAGTTATTGTACATTCTCTTTTTTCTGATTTTGATATTGATCTTTTCAAATCGGGTAAGCATTTTAAACTGTATGAGAAATTGGGGTCGCACCCAATGGAATTGGACGGGGTACAAGGTACCTATTTTGCTGTTTGGGCACCAACGGCCAATTCTGTTTCCGTGGTAGGGGATTTCAATAATTGGAGGGATTTGGAACATCCGCTTAACGTGCGCTGGGATGGAAGTGGTATCTGGGAAGGATTCATTCCCGGAATCGGATCTGGGACCCTCTATAAGTATAATATACATTCCAATAATTTTGGAATAGTCACCGAAAAGGCGGATCCTTTCGCTAAGTATTGTGAGCATCCTCCAAAAACGGCCTCCGTGGTCTGGGATGGGGATTATACATGGAAAGATGAAAAATGGATGGATGTCCGAGGGGATAAAAATTCATTGGACAAACCTTATTCGGTCTATGAAGTGCATTTAGGTTCTTGGAAACGCAAAGAAAACAATGATTTTCTGACGTATAGCGAACTGGCTGAGGATTTGGTCAAATACGTTAAGGAGATGGGCTTTACCCATGTGGAGTTCATGCCAATCATGGAGTTTCCATTCGACCCTTCCTGGGGCTACCAATTAACGGGCTATTTTGCCCCTACATCACGTTTTGGGAATCCAGAGGAATTTAAATTTTTAGTCGATAAATTGCATCAGGCCGGTGTCGGGGTAATCCTCGATTGGGTACCTTCCCACTTTCCGGAAGATGCCCACGGACTTGGATTTTTCGATGGATCCCATTTATATGAACACCCCGATCGAAGAAGAGGATATCACCCCGATTGGAAGAGCCTTATTTTTAATTATGGGAGAAATGAGGTACGGGCGTTCTTAATCAGTAATGCATTGTTTTGGTTAGATCAATACCATGTTGATGGCTTGCGGGTAGATGCTGTGGCTTCGATGCTCTATTTGGACTATTCTAGGGAAGAAGGGGAGTGGGAACCTAATATCTATGGTAATAACGAGAACCTCGAGGCGATTTCCTTTATTCGCGAATTGAACGAGACTGTTTATGGGAATTTCCCCGATGTACAGACCATTGCAGAGGAATCCACTTCATTCGCCATGGTTTCCAAACCTGTGAATATTGGTGGATTGGGCTTTGGAATGAAATGGATGATGGGTTGGATGCACGATACCTTGGAGTATTTTAAGAAAGAACCTATTTACAGAAAGCACCACCAGAATGACTTAACCTTCAGTATGACCTATGCCTTTACGGAAAACTTTATGCTACCGTTTTCGCATGATGAGGTTGTCTATGGTAAGCAATCACTTTTGTATAAAATGCCTGGTGATGAATGGCAGAAATTTGCCAATCTACGGTTGTTGTATAGCTATATGTTTACCCATCCGGGTACGAATCTGATTTTCCAGGGAGGGGAATTCGCCCAATCCTCGGAATGGAACTATAACCAAAGTTTGGACTGGCATTTGACCCAGTACGAATTTCATGCCGGTATTCAGGAATTGATCAAGGACCTCAATAAAATATACAAATCATACCCTGCCTTATATGAAAAGCAATTTAGTCAGGAAGGGTTCCAATGGATCGATTATGGTGACGCGGCAAATTCGGTTTTGACCTATATTAGAAAAGGTCATAAACAGGAAGACGATTTGATTGTTGCGGCAAACTTCACCCCGGTTCCAAGGGAAAAGTATCGTATAGGTGTTCCTAAAAGTGGCACGCTGAAACAAGTCTTCAATAGTGATGCCAAAAAGTATGGAGGGTCTGGCTCTAGGAAATCTTCAGTGAAAACAGAAAAAAAATCATGGCATGGTTTTGATGATTCCATCGAAATTACAATTCCCCCATTGGGAATCGTTATTTTTCAATAAACCTATTAATTATATCGCATTTGTTGGCAATTGGACGCTTTACATTTCTTAATTCCAGGGTAATGTGCGTATTTTGCCATGCTTTTAAATTAATCATATATGATAACTAATACAGAACTGGAGTATAAGGGAAACCTTTATCCCAATCAAATAGTGGATTTTAAACAGGATGTAGATAAGTTCTATTTCACTACCGAAAATGGGGTTATCTTACAGATTACTGTTTTACGTAATAGTGCTTTACGTTTTAGATATGCCACAGAGAATGTATTTGAACCTGATTTTTCCTATGCCATAAGTGAAGATGCGAATAGAGGGTATGGTAGTTTGGATGTAGAGGAAAAAGAGGACTATTATCTGATTTTGACTTCAAAACTTCGGGTGTTGGTCGATAAATCGACATTGCGTATCCAGATTTCAGATACCGAAGGAAATATCATCAATGAGGATGAACTTGGTTTTCATTGGGAAGAAAACTATGAATATGGTGGCAATACGGTGAAAATGAGTAAGATCACCCAAAATGCGGAAAGTTATTTCGGTATGGGTGACAAGGCAACGCATTCCAACCTCAAAGGAAAAAGGGTCAATAATTGGTGTATGGATCAATATGCCTACGGTAAGGATCAAGATCCATTATATAAGGCCATACCATTCTATATGGGGCTACATAAGAATCAGGCCTATGGTATTTTCTTTGACAATACCTTTAGGACCTATTTTGATTTTGCCCATGAACGAAGAAATGTTACCAGCTTTTGGGCTGATGGTGGCGAAATGAACTACTACTTTTTCTATGGGCCGGAAATGTCCAAAGTAGTAAAAGCGTATACGAACTTAACCGGTACACCGGAATTGCCACCGATGTGGGCTATGGGATACCATCAATCGAAATGGAGTTATTTCCCGGAAAGTAATGTAAAGGAATTGGCCAGTAAGTTCCGGGAATTGAGAATACCCTGTGATGCATTGTACCTTGATATTGATTACATGGACGGATTTCGCTGTTTCACTTGGGACAAGAAGAAATTCCCCGATCCCAAACGAATGATTTCTGAATTGAATGAGGACGGTTTTAAGACTGTCGTCATGATTGATCCAGGTATTAAAATAGATAAGGACTATTGGATATTCCAGGAGGCCATGGAGAAGGATTACTTCTGCAAACGGGGTGATGGTCCTTATATGAAAGGTAAGGTTTGGCCTGGCGAATGCCACTTTCCCGATTTCACCAATCCAGAAGTTCGCGAATGGTGGGCAGAACTCTATAAAGAGTTTATGTCGGAATTGGGCGTTCATGCGGTTTGGAACGATATGAATGAACCTGCTGTCATGGAAGTGCCTACAAAAACGGCACCTTTGGATACTAGGCATAATTACGACGGGCACCCGTGTACCCATCGTAAGGCGCACAATATATACGGAATGCAAATGGTTCGGGCCACCTATGAGGGAATCAAGAAATACGTGTATCCCAAAAGACCTTTTGTGATTACAAGGGCAGCCTATGCCGGCACACAACGCTATTCATCTACATGGACAGGGGATAATGTGGCGACTTGGGAACATTTATGGTTGGCCAATGTTCAGGTACAACGGATGTGTATGAGCGGAATGTCGTTCGTTGGTTCCGATATCGGCGGATTTGCAGAACAACCCAATGGGGAGCTTTTTGCCCGATGGATCCAATTAGGGGTTTTCCATCCTTTCTGCCGGGTACATTCAAGTGGTGACCACGGCGATCAAGAGCCTTGGTCCTTTGATACCGATGTAACCGATATTGTACGTAAGTTCATAGAACTACGGTATCAACATCTTCCCTATATCTATACCATGTTCTGGAAATATTCAAAATTTGGGGAGCCCATGTTGAAGCCTTTGGTCTATTTCGACCAAGAAGACCCACAAACGCATTTCAGGACCGATGAATTCATTTTTGGCGATCATATATTGGTTTGCCCGGTACAGGAACCAAACGCCCAAGGAAGGCGTATGTATATCCCAAGGGGAAAATGGTACAATTATTGGGATAATACAATCGTGAAAGGAGGGAAAGAGCAATGGGTAGATGCTGATATCGATATTATGCCCCTATTCGTCAAGGAAGGTTCCATAATTCCTAAGTTCCCGGTACAGCAGTATGTTGGGGAGTTGGTCATTGAGGAATTGGATTTGGATGTGTACTATAAACTGGGAACAGAGAGTTCAACAGTATATGAGGATGATCAGGATGGTTATGATTACAATAAAGGAAATTTCAGCCTAAGGAACTTCAAATTGAATGGAAAGGCAAATAGCCTTGCCATACAACAGTTTAAGGATGGGGCATTCACTACCTCTTATGATACTTTCCGAATCAACTTGCATGGATTGCCCTTTGCAATCGAATCGGTAGAGGTGGATAATGAGGAGGTTTTGTTGAAGGATGTAAAACCCAATGGGGATGACGTCATTCGAATTGGTAAGGATTTCACACAAGTAATCATCAAAGGGAAATAATTTTTTTGTATTTTAACTATACTAAACACTATAATAAAATGAAAAAATTTCTATTGGTCATTGCCATATTTATGGGGGTGGCGGCTTGTAAGGTTAATCCCTTTACAGGTAAAAAGGTGCTTAATTTCTATCCCAACAGTCAAATATTTCCAACGGCTTTTGCCCAGTATGATCAGTTTTTGACTGAGAATAAGGTTATCGAGGATACACCCGATGCGCGAATGATCACCAAAGTCGGCCAGCGGATTTCCTCTGCAGCGGAAAGATGGTTGTCTGCCAATGGTTATCCGGGATATTTGAACGATTATAAGTGGGAATATAACCTGGTTGACGACAAGACGGTAAATGCTTGGTGTATGCCCGGTGGTAAGATTGTTTTTTATACGGGTATATTGCCCATTGCCCAATCAGAAAGGGGAATCGCAGTGATTATGGGACATGAGGTCGCCCATGCCTTGGCTGATCACGGTGCACAACGAATGAGTGCAGGTACCTTACAACAATTAGGTGCCGTTGCCGGAAATGTGGCCATTCAGGATGAACAGAAAAGAAATATGTTCAATCAGGCCTACGGGTTGGGTTCTTCAGTCGGATTAATGCTTCCTTTCAGTAGAAGTCATGAGACCGAAGCAGATAGAATTGGTCTTCAGATCATGGCCATTGCGGGCTATGATCCAGCGGAAGCTGCTGAATTATGGAAAAGAATGAAAGCCAATAGTGATGGTCAGGCCCCACCGGAGTTTCTAAGTACACACCCTTCGAATGATACCAGAATCGCCAATTTAACAGAATGGGCCCCTGCAGCGAAACAAGAGGCCAGGAAGTTCGGCGTTACTTCTTTTGAGTAATCCGTTCAAGGTTTTGGGTAATAATTGTATATTGAAAGCTGTTCTGTAATAGAGCAGCTTTTATTTTTACATATGACAAGAACTTTGGCCCAAAAGGGCAGTAAAAAACTATTGAATGCGTGGGCCTTTTATGATTGGGCAAATTCAGTATACACCTTAACAATAGCCTCTTCGATATTTCCGATTTATTATTCTGCATTATTTTCATCCAAAGGGCAATTGGTGTCCGCTTTTGGTTTCGAAATGAAGCAAACGGTATTGATCTCGATCATTACCGCCTTTACTTTTCTAATGGTCGCTATCTTATCGCCGATTTTGTCGGGTATAGCCGATTATGTTGGGAACAAGAAGAGTTTTATGAAGTTTTTCTGCTATGTTGGGGGAGTGGGGTGTATCGGACTCTATTGGTTTAGTCTCGAAAACATTCATATAAGCCTATTGTTTTATTTTATGGGGCTTATCGGATATTGGGGCAGTTTGGTATTCTATAATTCTTACCTGCCCGATATTGCCTATGAAGACCAACAAGATCGTATTAGTGCCAAAGGTTTTTCGTTGGGGTATATCGGTAGTGTGCTGCTTCTGTTGTTTAATTTGGCCATGGTTATGAAGCCCGAATGGTTTGGCTTTGATATTGGGACTACGGAGCAAGAACTGGGGTTGTCCAAGATCAAGGCAATGAAAGTCTCTTTTATTACTGTCGGTCTATGGTGGGTTTTATTCAGTCAATATACGTTTTATGTGCTTCCTAAAGGTATTTCCAATGGACATAAGGTTACTAGTCGGGTATTTCTCAATGGATTCCGCGAATTGAGATCGGTCTGGTGGCAGTTGAAACAGAATGTCAGGTTAAAACGATATTTAGGGGCCTTTTTTGTTTTCAGTATGGCCGTTCAGACCATTATGCTCATGGCGGTTTATTTTGGAGAGAAAGAGATTGCTTGGACTACGGATTCCGAAAAAACAACAGGACTCATCATCAGTATCCTCGT
Source organism: Maribacter polysiphoniae (assembly GCF_003148665.1). GTDB lineage: Bacteria > Bacteroidota > Bacteroidia > Flavobacteriales > Flavobacteriaceae > Maribacter_A > Maribacter_A polysiphoniae. Next base: position 174,974 of record NZ_QGGQ01000003.1, read on the forward strand.
AATACAATTGGTGGCGGTGATCGGGGCTATTGTTACGTCTAGGGCTTCGGATAAATATGGGAATATCAAAACCTTGATCGTGGTGAACATGATTTGGTTGTGTCTATGCTTCTATGCCTATTTTATGATAACGCCCATGCAGTTCTATATCGCAGCGGGTTTGGTCGGTTTGGTAATGGGGGGCATACAGGCCTTGGCCCGGTCTACCTATTCGAAATTCCTTCCTGAAACAGAGGACACCACATCGTATTTTAGTTTTTATGATGTGGCTGAAAAAATAGGGATTGTAATAGGTATGGCAATTTTTGCATTGGTAGATCAGATCAGTACGATGCGGTATGCCATATTGTTCCTGTTTGTTTTCTTCTTGGTCGGTATTATTTTATTGTTTCGGGTGCCAAAAGAAAAAGCCCCTTTGTTAAAGAGGCTTTTCCCATGATTGCTATTCGCTTTTTGATGTGCCTGTATACAAACAGGTTATGCTTTTGTGATATCGCCAGACCCCGAGGTTTTGGTATTTACTTTTTCGGGATTGCCCCTGTAGTGGATATCCCCAGAACCGGAAACCCTTGCTTTTAGGCTTTTGTTTGCGGTTACCCTAATGTCCGCTGATCCCGAAACATTGGCATTGACATTTTCAGCTTCCAATCCATAGGCTTTGATATCACCGCTTCCCGAAATGGTAGCATCAAAATCGGTGGTCGTCCCACTTAACTCTATGTCCCCGGAACCTGACATGGAAGCGTCTATGGACCGGGTTTTAAGGTCAAGCGTAATATCGCCGGAACCAGACATTGAAGTTTTAAAATCATCGGCCGTAATTGTAGTCTTGCCCACAATGTCACCAGAACCGGAAAGTGAAATCGCATCGATACTTTCTACCGGTACGGTGATGAGGATTCCGTTTTTCCATGTCGAGGGTTTCAAGTTCATCCCTTTCTCAACCTTGATGACCAATTTGCCGTCCTTGACTTCGGTGATGATGTGCTCCAACAGGTTTTCTTCCCCTTTTAAAGAAATATCCCCTTCATTGCCCGCAACAAGGTCTACATCAAACCATCCTGAAACCGATATCGCATCATAATCCCTTGTTGATCGTTCTATGGTCACCACGTTGCCGTTTCCTTTGACTCTTTTGCCCCATTGTGCCGAACAGGACAGGGTGAATAATGCCACCAAACTTAATGTTGCTATTTTTTTCATCTTTTATAATTTAATCCTGGTTTTATATTTAATTTTTTGTGAAGGAGATACCTCCGTATTCACTGTTTATAGTGATGTAGTTACCACTGTTGGCGGCGCCATAGTAGCCTTTGTAATAACGGTTGTTCGATTTTTCGGTACTGACGTTTATTTCAAAATCATCCTTACCACTTACCCCGGCATATTCGGCCCGGATTTCAAAATCAAAGTAATATTGAGGGGAGTACCCTATCTTGATTCCGGTGTAGTCCGAGCTGATGTGGAGGTTGCCCGCATCTTCGGCCATTTCGTTTATCCGTAAGGAGCCATAGTCGGAATTTATATCCACATTGCCGTGAATGGTCCCTAATTTAACATTGATGTAATCCCCGTTGCCATCTACGTTATTGGCTTCCCCAACTTCTATATTCCCATAGTCACAGGAGTATTGAAGGTTTTCCATATGGTGTATGGTAGAGTTCGTGTAATCGGCATTTAAAATCAAATTTCCTGCTTTTTCAATGGTAAATCCGGAATAATCGGCCTTTATTTCACCACTGTTGATATAGCCAATACTGGATTTGGAGGTGTAATCAAAATTTAAATAGTTGTTTCTGCCATGGAGTTCACCGATCTCCAATCGTCCGTAGTCGCAGTTGATTTTGGCATGGCCATCGATCCTGTCCAGAATGATATTGCCATAATCGTTATCCAGGTGGACACTGTTTTTTACGGGCAATTTTACGGTATAGTTGATTTGCATATTCACGTTGTTGTTGCCCCAGTTCCAGCCCCAACTACTTTTGTTCTTGTTGAAGATGGTCTTGGCAGAGACCATATCCATTGAGGCTTCAAAATCAACGGTAATATCATCTAATTTCTTTTGCACCTTTTCTTCATTGTTGCCGCTGGTCTTGATATGTACCTCGATCAAGATACGGTCTTCGTCCCAAGAGGTGATATTGAGATTGCCATAGCTGTTATTCACTTTGAGTAGGGCTGTTGGATTTACACTGTATTCTTTCTTTATGGATTTTTCCTTGGAATATCGTCCCTTGATTTTGCCATCGCTGGCAGCAAGGATCATTGGGGCTATAAAGAATAGCACGGTAACATATTTATATAATAAAGTTCGCATCGTTTTGATTTTTTAAATTTTTGATTGTTTCAATTTGATTGATGACATCCTGTAAGAGGTCTATCCGTGTTTGAAAGTTCGTTATCATGGCACTTAAGATCAGTTTGTTGTTTCCTCCATTGATCAGGTCGGTTTCCAATTGCTTGTAATTGGTTTCCAGTTTTTTCAATTGATCCATGGTGTCACTGATGATCTTTTGTGTTTCGGGGGAACTTTCTTTTTCAAGCTGTTTTACCTGATCTTCGATAAGGCTGGCAAAATAGACCTGTGTATTGCTTACCTCAGGGGAAATCTGTGCGACTTGCTCGTCTAAGGAAGGCCAGGATGTATATATCCCAATGGCCAATAGACTAATAACGGCCACGGAGGCAGCGATAGAAAGGGGTCTCCACCAATTTCCCTTCTTTTTGTGTAAGGTTATTGTTTTGTTGGCTTGGTTCAGTTTTTCAAGAAACCGCTCTTGATGCCCGGCTTTGGGTTCCCCGGTGTCAAAAGTGCCTTCCAGGCCATTGAACAACTCTTTTAATTTATCTTTTTCCATTAGTAGGTGTTTATCATTTTTTTACGTAGACTTTCCTTTGCCCTAGATATCATTGTGCGGCAATTGGCATAGCTTATATTCATTATTTTACTTATTTCTTCATAATCATACCCCTCTATTAAGTATAAGGTCAAAGAAATTCTGTAATTATCTTTTAGTTGTTTCATGGTTTCCATCACTTTTTGAGCCTTCAGTTCGGTAAACACATGATCCGAAACAATTCCGTCATTATCTTCGACCTTGTACATTATATCATCCAACGCAACCTCATTTTTCTTTTGTTGCTTTCGGTAATGATAGATACTGTTGTTTATGACAATGCGTTTCAACCAGGATCCAAAGGTCACTTCTCCTTTAAAAGTATGCAGTTTCGTAAACGCGTTTAGAAACGATTCCTGCATAATATCTTCGGCTTCGGCGCTGTCCTTTACAATGCGTACCGATGTGTTGTACATGGCTTTGTAATAACGATTGTAAATTTCCATTTGCGCACTTTGGTTTCCGGCAAGACACAATGGTATCAATTCATCAGTATGTTCTTTTATGTGGCTCAAAAAGTGATTGATTTGTTTAATAGATGTCCTAAATTACCCAATGTTACAGTTTATAAAAAATAATTAGGGCTGTTGGCACAGGAATTGCCAAATATAGGTTGTTATGAAGTGTCCTGGTGCCCAGAAACAAAGGCTACAGGCCTAAATAAAACTTTTTTTTAATACTAAAAATTGCCTATTGCTGTTAGAAATATGACAGAATGGCTGAAAATATACTATGGGAGATTCTAAATTTTCAAATTTTGACAATATGTCCTTACAAGGTATTGACCAAGACGCGGAACTGATACCGCTATTGACCCCCGAGGACGAAGAGGAAATGAACAATGAGGGGCTGCCCGAAACTTTACCTATATTGCCTTTGCGCAATACCGTACTGTTTCCTGGGGTGGTTATTCCGATAACTGCAGGTAGGGATGCATCGATAAAATTGATCAAAGATGCCAATAACGGTTCAAAGGTCATCGGTGTCGTTGCCCAGAAAGATGAAAAGACCGAGAATCCAGGGATCAATGATATACATACTTTGGGTACGGCGGCCCGTATCTTAAGGGTGCTTCAAATGCCCGATGGGAATACCACAGTGATCATACAGGGAAAAAAACGGTTTGAATTGGCCGAGGTGCTTACCGAAAAGCCTTATATGACGGCAACCGTTAGGGAAACGGCTGAGGAACGCCCAGATAAGGACGGACAGGAATTCCTGGCGATTATAGAGTCTATTAAGGATTTAGCCTTGAAAATCATTAAGGATAACCCGAACATTCCGAGTGAGGCATCCTTCGCCATAAAGAATATTCAAAGTAATTCATTTCTGATAAATTTTGTTTCCTCCAACCTTAATCTTGATGTGAAAGAGAAACAGGAATTGTTGGAAATAGGGAACTTACAGGACAGGGCCTTGTCCACATTGAAATATATGAATGTGGAGCTTCAAAAATTGGAATTGAAGAATGTAATCCAATCCAAGGTCAGGAGCGATATGGATCAGCAGCAACGTGAATATTTCCTTCATCAACAAATGAAAACCATTCAAGAGGAATTGGGTGGGGTTTCCTATGATGAGGAAATTGAGGAAATGCGTCTAAAATCCGTGGATAAGAAATGGGATGCCAAGGTGGCGGAGCATTTTGAGAAGGAATTGGCGAAATTACAACGTATGAACCCACAGGTTGCGGAATATTCCATCCAACGAAATTATTTGGATCTGTTTTTGGAGTTGCCTTGGAACGAATTCTCAGAGGACAAGTTCGATTTAAAACGTGCCCAAAAAATCTTGGATCGGGACCATTATGGTTTGGAAGATGTAAAGAAACGTATTATCGAATACTTGGCGGTTTTGAAATTACGTAATGATATGAAGTCGCCCATACTTTGCCTATATGGCCCTCCAGGGGTTGGTAAGACCTCGTTGGGTAAATCGGTAGCCGAGGCTTTGGGTAGGGAATATGTGAGGATGTCCTTGGGTGGTTTACGCGATGAGGCCGAGATTAGGGGCCATCGTAAGACCTATATCGGGGCCATGCCCGGTAGAATAATCCAGAGTATCAAAAAAGCAGGGACTTCAAATCCTGTTTTTATCCTTGATGAAATCGATAAATTGGCCAGTAGCCATCAAGGGGATCCTTCCTCAGCGATGCTCGAAGTATTGGATCCGGAACAGAATAGTGCGTTCCATGACAACTTCCTTGAAATGGGGTATGACCTTTCGAAGGTCATGTTCATTGCCACAGCCAATACGTTATCGACCATTCAACCTGCGTTAAGGGACCGTATGGAAATCATCAATGTTACCGGATATACCATTGAGGAGAAGGTAGAGATAGCGAAAAGACATTTGTTGCCCAAACAATTGAAAGAACACGGACTTACCACGAAAGACCTTAAAATAGGAAAACCCCAGATGGAAAAAATCGTTGAGGGCTATACGAGGGAATCAGGGGTGCGTGCTCTGGAAAAACAAATTGCCAAAATGGTGCGTTATGCTGCAAAATCGATTGCCATTGGGGAAGAATACCACATTAAAATAAATAATGATGATGTTGAAAAAATTCTTGGTCCGGCCCGATTGGAAAGGGATAAGTATGAGAATAATGATGTGGCCGGTGTGGTAACAGGACTGGCATGGACCAGCGTAGGTGGTGATATTCTTTTTATCGAATCGATCCTTTCAAAAGGGAAGGGAATGTTGAACATTACCGGGAACTTGGGCAAAGTCATGAAAGAGTCGGCTACCATAGCCATGGAATATATAAAATCGAATGCCGAAAGTTTTGGTATCGATCCATCGGTTTTTGCCAAATACAATGTACATATCCATGTTCCTGAAGGAGCAACACCCAAAGATGGGCCAAGTGCCGGTGTAACCATGCTAACGTCCCTGGTCTCCTTGTTCACCCAGAAAAAAGTGAAGAAAAGTTTGGCGATGACAGGGGAGATTACCTTAAGGGGGAAAGTTCTTCCCGTAGGAGGAATCAAGGAAAAGATCCTGGCGGCGAAAAGAGCCCGGATCAAAGAGATCATATTATGTGAGGATAATAGAAAGGATATCATGGAAATTAAGGAGGAATACCTTAAAGGACTAACTTTCCATTATGTTACCGACATGAGTGAGGTTATCGACTTGGCGATTACAAACCAGAAAGTAAAGAACGCAAAAAAGCTTTAGTATTTTAAGACGTCCTTTTTTCTGTCTATTTTTGACCTATGGAAAAAATCACCATTGCCATTGATGGGTATTCATCAACCGGAAAAAGTACCATTGCCAAACAATTGGCAAAGGCACTTAACTATATTTATGTAGACACAGGTGCTATGTATAGGGCTGTGACGCTTTACGCCATGCGGAATGGTTTTGTAAGCGAGAATGCCTGTGATGTTGAGGCATTGATAGCCTCGCTGCAAGATATTGAACTACGATTTGTGTATAATGATGCCGCCGGTTTTGCCGAGATGTACCTGAATGATGAGAACGTAGAGCGTGAAATCAGGACGATGGAAGTCTCTAAATTGGTGAGTAAGGTGGCCACCATTGAGAATGTGCGACAGAAATTAGTGGCCATTCAGCAAAAAATGGGCTTGGAAAAAGGGATTGTCATGGACGGAAGGGACATTGGCACCGTGGTGTTTCCCAATGCGGAACTAAAGATTTTTATGACAGCGTCCCCCGAAAAAAGGGCCACAAGGCGGTACAAGGAGTTGTTGGACAAAGGGGAGGAAGTGAAATACAGTGAGGTGTTGAAGAATGTGGAACATCGCGATTATGTAGATTCGCACCGTGAAATATCACCGCTGCGGAAAGCAGGGGACGCCATTGTTTTCGATAATAGTGATATGGGACTTGAAGACCAGTTCTCAAGGATTCTGGATTTTGCGAATCGGGTCATCAACAAACAAAAAAAAGACGTTCATTAGAACGTCTTTTTCAATTTGAATAATATTATTCCTTATAGGTTAGGGATAACCAAAACCTGATCGGGATGAATCACATCCGGGTTCTTAAGGATATTGGTGTTAGCCTCGAAAATTTGTTTGTACTTCATAGGGTCACCATAGTACTTCTTGGCAATCTTGCTCAATGATTCCCCACTTTTTACAGTGTGTTTATGGAAAATGGATTCGTCGGCCACCGTAATATTGGCTTTGAGGTCAGAGGGTTGTTCCCCTCCTATTTCCTTGATTTTATCCCACAAAAGATTCTTCTCGTATTGGGTGTTGGCAGTACCTTTTATTTTTAATACGCCATTCTCTTCGGTAACATTACCGTCCTTGATTGATAATTCTTCGCCAAGGTCTAAAACTGGCTGATATTTTGCTTTTACGCTCATAGTTGTAATTTACTTATGGTTAATATTTATTGGTGTGAAGATAAGGATTTATGCGTTATTTTCAGGAAAAACGAAAAAATACTCCTTTAACTGTCAATTGTGGTGGCCTAGTTGTTTGTAAATACATAATAAAATCGTAGTTTTGCACTCCTTTTTTACAGAGAATCAAGAGGAAAGGGGAAGAAAACAAAAATTCATATAACATCTTCTGTAGTAATTGTTTAACTCTTGTGGCACTATGGAATACAAATTTAAATCAGCAAATGGCTGAAGAAAAAGAAACAAAAGCAGTAGAGGAAGCTATCGAAGCTACTCCGGAAACAAAGGTGGAAACACCTGTACAGGACCCAAAGGAATTTTTAGAAAATTTTGATTGGGAAAAGTACGAACAAGGCATTGAACGTGTTGATGACTCTAAACTTCAAGAGTTTGAAACATTGGTTGCCGAAAACTTTGTCGATACAGCGGATGAAGAGGTTGTACAAGGTACCGTAGTGTACTTGACCGATCGGGAAGCTATTATCGATATCAATGCAAAATCAGAAGGCGTTATTTCGTTGAACGAATTTCGTTATAACCCAGACCTAAAAGTAGGTGATAAGGTAGAGGTGTTGATCGATATCCGTGAGGATAAAAGTGGTCAATTGGTACTTTCACACAGAAAGGCCCGAACCATTATGGCTTGGGATAGGGTGAATGCCGCACATGATAAGGAAGAAATTGTTAGTGGTTTCGTGAAATGTAGGACTAAAGGAGGTATGATCGTCGATGTATTCGGTATTGAAGCCTTCTTGCCAGGTTCACAGATCGATGTTAAACCTATTAGGGATTACGATCAATATGTCAATAAGACTATGGAATTCAAAGTGGTTAAGATCAACCACGAATTCAAAAACGTAGTAGTTTCGCATAAAGCACTTATCGAGGCTGATATTGAAGAACAGAAAAAAGAGATCATCAGCCAGTTGGAAAAAGGACAGGTACTTGAAGGTGTTGTTAAAAACATTACTTCTTACGGAGTCTTTATCGATCTTGGTGGTGTTGATGGTTTGGTACACATTACCGATCTTTCATGGAGCAGGATCAACCACCCGAATGAGGTTGTTGAATTGGATCAGAAATTGAATGTTGTTATCTTGGACTTTGATGAGAACAAATCAAGAATCCAATTGGGTCTTAAGCAATTGGAGAAACATCCTTGGGATGCCTTGAGCGAGGACATCAAAATTGGTGACAAAGTCAAAGGAAAGGTTGTTGTTATAGCCGATTACGGTGCATTCATCGAAGTTGTAGAAGGTGTTGAAGGATTGATCCACGTTTCTGAAATGTCATGGTCAACCCATTTGCGTTCTGCACAGGACTTTGTAAAAGTCGGTGATGAAGTAGAGGCTGTAGTATTGACATTGGATAGGGAAGATCGTAAAATGTCCTTGGGCATTAAGCAATTGACTCCAGATCCATGGACCGATATTACTACCAAATACCCTGTAGGATCTAAACATAAAGGAATCGTTAGAAACTTTACCAATTTCGGTGTATTCTTGGAATTGGAAGAAGGAATCGACGGTTTGATTTATATCTCAGATCTTTCTTGGACCAAGAAAATCAAGCACCCATCAGAATTTGTAGCTGTTGGTGATACCTTGGAAGTGGAAGTATTGGAGTTGGATGTTGAAGGACGTAAATTAAGTTTAGGTCACAAACAGACTACCGAGAACCCTTGGGACAAATACGAAACTGAATTTGCTGTTGGTACCGTTCATAAAGCGGCCATTACCGATATCGTAGATAAAGGTGCAACGATTGACTTTAACGAGGATATCACTGCATTCGTTCCACAACGTCACTTGGAAAAAGAAGATGGTAAGAAAGTAGGTAAGGGCGAAGAAGCCGAATTCAAGATCATTGAGTTCAATAAAGACTTCAAACGTGTTGTAGCCAGTCATACCGCTATCTTTAGGGAAGAAGAGCAACGCAATGTAAAAGCCGCAGTTAAAAGAGCTGCAGCCAGTGCTGATGAGGCTAAACCTACTTTAGGGGATGCTAACGAGGCATTACAGGCATTGAAGGATAAAATGGAAGCTAATTCCAAAAATAAATAAGCTTTTATTTAATTGATTTTCCTATGTAAATAGGGATTCGAAAGCCCTGACGGTATCGTCAGGGCTTTTTTGTTTCCATTCTTATAAATGAATATTTGTAATAATTCCCTATTTTTGTCAAACAAAAGTGTTGCTGGCCTACTATGAGTCAAAAAGTACTACTCTCCTCAAAAGAAATTAATATCATCTTACATAGGTTGGCTTGCCAATTACTTGAAAATCATCTTGATTTTGCCGATACGGTATTGATTGGGATGCAACCCAGGGGCAAGTTCGTAGCCGAAAGACTTACCAAAATCCTTAAAGAGGAATATAAAGTAAAACATATTGAAGTCGGATTCTTGGATATCACCTTCTACAGGGACGACTTTAGAAGGGGCGATAAGCCTCTTGAAGCCAATCAGACCAATATCGACTTTTTGGTCGAGGATAAGAAAGTGGTCTTGATTGACGATGTGCTGTATACCGGAAGAAGTATCCGGGCGGCTTTAACGGCCATCCAATCTTTTGGACGACCTTCCGAAATCGAATTATTGACCTTGATAGATAGGCGATTCAGTAGGCACTTACCCATACAACCGACCTATAGGGGACGACAGGTCGACGCCATAAACAATGAAAAGGTTGTTGTACTTTGGGAAGAGAATGATGGTAAAGACCAAATCTATCTGATAAATAAATAAGCAATGAGCGAACTGAGTGTAAATCACTTACTGGGTATAAAATATATCAACGAAAAAGATATTCAGCTCATTTTTGAAACCGCCGATCAATTTAAGGAGGTGATCAATCGATCCATTAAGAAAGTACCTTCGTTACGTGATATTACCATAGCCAATATATTTTTCGAAAATAGTACAAGGACAAGACTGTCGTTCGAGTTGGCTGAAAAACGACTTTCTGCCGATGTTATTAATTTCTCTGCAGGCCAGTCTTCCGTAAAGAAGGGGGAGACCTTGATCGATACCGTGAATAATATCCTATCCATGAAAGTGGATATGGTCGTTATGCGGCACCCCAATCCTGGAGCCGGTATCTTCCTGTCAAAACATGTCAAGGCTGCCATAGTCAATGCCGGAGACGGTGCACATGAGCATCCTACACAGGCTTTGTTGGATTCCTTTTCAATACGGGAACGATTCGGGGATGTTGCAGGGAAGAAAGTCGTTATCGTCGGTGATATACTGCACTCCAGGGTGGCTCTTTCCAATATCTTTGCCCTGAAATTGCAAGGTGCCCAAGTAAAGGTTTGTGGACCAAAAACATTGATGCCCAAACATATTGGGTCATTGGGGGTTGAGGTAGAGACCGATTTGCGGAAAGCATTGAATTGGTGCGACGTAGCCAATATGCTTCGTATACAGAATGAGCGTTTGGATATTAGTTACTTTCCAACGACAAGGGAATATACACAGCAATTCGGGGTAAATAAAGCCTTACTCGATTCATTGGACAAAGAAATCGTAATCATGCACCCTGGTCCTATTAACCGTGGGGTGGAAATCACCAGTGATGTTGCGGATTCAAAACAATCGATTATATTGAACCAAGTTGAAAATGGGGTGGCCATACGTATGGCCGTGATTTATTTATTGGCCTCAAAAATAAAATAACTCCTATGATATTTGATAAAGAGGGTACCACGACAATCGTATTTCAAGAGAATATTTCGATTCAGGAATTTTTAAAGAATCTTGAATCGGGTTACAACAAGATAAAAAACGATAATATCATTATTAACCTGTTTTCATTCTCAAAGCTTTCTTCAGGTGATATTTTGGAATTTTTGCCTATTTCAAACAAGCATAGGGATACAAAAAAATCATTTGTATTGGTGACCGATAAAGTTTCTTTTGACGAAGTTCCCGAAGAATTATCTGTAGTGCCCACCATACAGGAAGCCAAGGATATTATCGAAATGGAAGAAATAGAAAGGGATCTTGATCTCTAAAAACCCATAATGAAAAATGATTCCTTCATAGGGTTGTATCAATTACAATCTTTAACTTATTAATTTCCATTTTCATGAAACTACAGATCTTGGGTTGTTATGCTGCGACCCCGCGTACGTTAACAAACCCAACTTCACAGGTATTGGAAATCAAGAACCATATGTTTTTGATCGATTGTGGGGAGGGGACACAAGTACAGCTACGTAAGCATAAGATCAAATTTTCAAGGATCAACCATATTTTTATTTCACACCTCCATGGCGATCATTTTTTTGGGTTGCCAGGATTGATTTCCACTTTTCGACTTTTGGGACGTGACAGGGAATTGCATGTCTATGGCCCCAAAGGGATCAAAGAAGCGATTACTTTATTATTGAAATTAGGTGATTCATGGACAAATTATCCTTTGCTTTTCCATGAATTGACATCAAAGGAGCCCGAACTCCTTTTTGAAGATGATAAAATAACGGTTGAAACCATTCCTTTGAACCACAGGGTCTATACCAACGGTTTTCTTTTTAAGGAAAAACTGGGGGAACGAAAGCTCAATGTTAACGCGGTTGCACAATACAAAATAGACAAGTGCTATTTTCAGAATATCAAAAACGGAAAGGATATCACCTTGAATGATGGTACACGGTTATCCAATACTTTACTGACATTCGATCCCCCAAAACCCAAAAGCTATGCGTTTTGCAGTGATACAAGTTTCTTTCCTGAAATTATCGGGCAAATACAGGAAGTTGACGTTTTGTATCACGAATCCACTTTTTTGGATTCTGAGGGACATTTGTCTGAAAGAACCAAGCATGCAACAGCCAAGGAAGCTGCAACGATTGCCCTAAAAGCCAATGTGGGTATGTTGATTTTAGGACACTATTCCACACGGTATAAGACCATTGACCTTTTTAAGGAGGAAGCAATGGAAATATTTCCTAACGTGGCTTTGGCCGATGACGGAAAGGTGTTCGAGATGTAATTGGGAAGAATTGCGCAACCATAATAAAAAAAGGTATCTATCTAGAAAACCTGTAATGCGGATTAAGCCCTTTTCGATTGTTCTCACTTTGTTTTTTCTTTTAGGCTCCTGTGAAAAGGAGAATGCCGTATCCGTGAATGGACTTGGGTCAGCAATCATAGGTGCCTGGAGTAGGACTGATGTTGTTCCAAGTGGTGTAACCTATACCGATTTACGATATTTTGATATAAAAACGACCTATACGTTCGATTCGGACAAAGCGTATTCATATCGTGTTGATTTTTATGGGTTTGAGGATGAAAATCCTGAAGCGATTATTGGTTCATCCGAGAATGTCGGTACATATGAGGTAAGGGGTGACAGCCTTTTTATAAAAGCAGTGGCCCATACCTCTTGGGAAAAAGGGTTTAAACCAGACCCGGAAACCACTAGGTTGGGCGGGAAAGCTTATGGTTATAAATTCGGGATCGTGGATGATGAACTGACACTGTATTATATTTCTTACCCAGCGGATGCTCCCGTACCTACACAAATGACCTTTGAAAGGGTGGTTCCTTAAATGAAACTGACGTTGATGCGTGGTTTTTTAGGGTGGATATTTTTTTCACTTGATAATTCGTAATAAATACATCGGAAGCCTTCCCATTTACCGATCTTTTAAGGAACTTTGTATATCTTGGTTTTAGATTACGATACAATGGAAAAAGATTTAAGTAATTATAGGAAATCCTACGAAAAAAGTGCCCTTTTGGAAGATGCAATCTCGGATAACCCCATGGAGTTGTTTCAAAAGTGGTTTTATGAGGTAGAGGCATCCAATACGGTCGATGAGGCCAATTCGATGACCGTTTCAACAATCGGACTTGATGGGTATCCCAAAAGCCGTGTTGTGCTTTTAAAACGATACACTTACGAGGGTTTCATTTTTTACACCAACTATGAGAGTGAAAAGGGCAAGGCCATTGCGGCAAACCCACATGTGTGCCTTTCGTTTTTTTGGCATTCCATGGAGCGTCAGGTGATTATCAAGGGGACTGCTGAAAAAATCTCGGAAAACCTGTCCGATGGTTATTTTGAATCACGACCCGATGGGAGTAAGTTAGGGGCTATCGTTTCCCATCAAAGTGAGGTTATAGCTTCGAGGGAGATTTTGGAGGATGGTTTAAAAGAGTTGGAAGAACAATATACAGGAAAGGATATTCCACGTCCCAAATATTGGGGTGGGTATTTGGTGCGACCGGTTTCCATGGAGTTTTGGCAAGGTCGTCCCAACCGATTGCACGATAGGATCCGATTTGTGTTGCAGGAGGATTTTGATTGGAAAATCGAACGCTTGGCTCCATAATCCAAATATTACCTTGACTTTTTACGGTATACTTTTGTTGATTGTTTAACTTTATTGGATTCAATTAAATCGAATAGGTAAATGAAACAACTTGTTTTGGTGAGGCATGGTAAATCCTCTTGGGAATATTCCGTAAATGACAAGGACCGCCCATTATTGGCAAGGGGTATAGCCGATGGTCATATGGTGGTTGAGGCTTTTGATAGGAAGGGGATTTTGCCTGATGCGATTTTTTCGAGTCCGGCCATAAGGGCCATGCACACCTGTCTTATTTTTTTAAGAAAACTTGGGTATCCTTTGGGTCAATTCGAAATTTCCAACGAGCTCTACGATTTTTCGGGGGATGAGGTCTTGCGGTTTATTAAGAAAATGGATAACTCCCTTAATACGGTCATGTTATTTGGACATAATCACGCTTTTACCCATCTTGCAAATAGCTTGGGTAGTCAATACATAGACAACGTTCCCACTAGCGGTTTGGTTCATATGACCTTTGAAATCGATAATTGGAATGACGTTGCATCGGGAATTACATCGAATATTGTTTTCCCTAAACACTTAAAATAATGATAAAGGTTAAGAATCAATATATAAACCGGGAAATTAGCTGGTTGAGTTTTAATGAAAGGGTGCTACAGGAAAGTGCGGATAAAAATGTACCACTGATTGAGCGTCTTCGATTTGTAGGTATTTTTTCCAATAATTTGGATGAGTTCTTTAAGGTGCGTTACGCCACAGTAAAACGTATTGTCCAAGCGGGCAAAACCGGAAAAAGTGAATTAGGGGGGGAAACCGCAAAGGATCTATTGGCCGAAATAACCAATGTTGTTATCAAGCAACAGGAAAAGAGTCTCAATATATTAAAACAGATACGAAAGGAACTTGAGGCCCAAAATATTTTTCAGATAGATGAGACCCATGTGAGTGAGGCGCATGAGGAATTTATAAAATCATATTTCACCCAAAAGGTGAGTCCGGTACTCATGACGATTATTTTGAATGACCTTACCGAATTCCCTACTTTGAAGGACACGGCAGCATACCTTGCGGTGAAAATGGTATTGATTCCGGAAGAGGGGGAGACAAAAGGCACTAAGAATGTCAAATATGCCCTTATTGAAATTCCGAAAGGAATAGATCGCTTCGTGGTTTTGCCAAAAATCGACAATAAGGATTATATTATTATTCTTGATGATTTGATCCGGTATTCTCTACGGAATATCTTTACCATGTTTTCTTTTGAATCGATTACGGCACATATGATTAAGATTACCCGGGACGCCGAGTTGGATATCGATAGTGATCTAAGTAAGAGTTTTATTGAGAAAATTTCATCCAGTGTCGAAGGTCGAAAAATCAGCGATCCCGTTCGTTTTGTGTATGACAATAGGATTGGCAAGGACACGTTGCAGTTCCTTAAGGAAAAAATGGATATTGAGGACATTGACAGTGTAATTCCAGGCGGGCGGTATCATAACCGTCGTGATTATATGGGATTCCCCAGTCTGGGCAGGGAGGATTTAATGTATGGGAAAATAACGCCTCTTCCAGTAAAAGGCCTTAGTATGGAAGGTAGTCTTTTTGAAAGGATAGCCAAAAAGGACTATTTGCAATATACACCCTACCATACTTTTTCATATGTCATCAAATTTTTGCGGGAAGCAGCTTTGGATCCCAAGGTCCGAAGTATAAAAATTACGGTGTATCGCCTTGCGGCCGAATCCCAAGTGGCGGCATCATTGATCAATGCTGTTAAAAATGGCAAGCAAGTAACCATGCAGATCGAATTGAGGGCTCGTTTTGATGAACAGGCCAACATAGAATATGCCGAACAATTACAGGCAGAAGGAGTGAAACTCATTTTTGGGGTTCCAGGGTTAAAGGTACACAGTAAAATATGCGTGATTGAAAGGGAAGAAGAAAAAGGGATAAAGCGATATGGTTTTATCAGTACAGGTAATTTTAACGAAGCAACAGCCCGAATATATACCGATTACACCCTTTTTACAGCCCATGCCCCTATTTTAAGGGAGTTGAACAAGGTGTTCGATTTCTTTGATACACCTTACAAGATAAACAAGTACAAGCATCTGGTGGTATCTCCGCATTATACCAAGTCCTATTTTGTTAAATTGATCGATAATGAAATTGCCAATGCCAAGGCGGGAAAAGAAGCGTATATTAAAATAAAGATGAACAGTCTAACATCCTATAAAATGGTTGATAAACTGTATGAGGCGAGTAATGCAGGGGTGAAAATACAATTGATTATAAGGGGAATCTGCTGTTTGATTCCCGGAGTCAAGGGCATGAGCGAGAATATTGAGGCCATTAGTGTGGTGGATAAATTTCTGGAGCATCCCAGGGTTTTCATTTTTGCCCATGAAGATGGTCCCAAGGTTTTTATCTCCTCGGCAGATTGGATGACCCGTAATTTAATGAATAGGGTAGAAGTAGGTTGTCCTATTTATGACGAGGATATCAAACAGGAATTGATCGATGCCTTTGAGATTTGTTGGAGCGATAATGTGAAGGCCCGTATCTTTAGTGAAAAACAGGACAATGCCTATCGAAAGAACAACAAACCCAAGGTGCGTTCCCAATTTGCCCTGTACGATTATTATGCAGAAAAGTTGAATTCTTAATTTACAAACTATTGAAAGTTCGAAAATTCGCAGCCATCGACATAGGGTCGAATGCAATAAGGTTGCTCATTAATAATGTAATAGAGGAAAAAGGTAAAAAGACCGTGTTCACCAAAAGTGAGTTGGTACGGGTGCCTGTGCGTCTCGGGGAAGATTCGTTTACCGTTGGGGAAATATCGGAAGACAATGCTGAGCGCATCATAAAATCAATGAAGGCGTTTCAATTGTTGATGGAGGTTAATCGGGTTGAAAAATATATGGCCTGTGCAACTTCTGCCATGCGAGAGGCCAATAATGGCATGGAGATCATCCAGAAAATCCATAAGGAGGCGGGTATTAAGATCGAATTGATAGATGGTAAGCGTGAGGCTGAAATTATTGCGTCCACGGATTTGAGGCAGCTCATACAGAAAGACCAAGCGTACCTCTATATCGATGTTGGTGGCGGAAGCACGGAATTTACGGTTTTTAACGAAGGCATGATAAAAACATCAAAATCCTTTAAACTGGGTACGGTGCGTTTGCTGAACAATATGGTAGGTGAGGCCACTTGGAAAAAATTACAGGATTGGATTAAGTTGAATACTTCCGATACCGAAAAAATTACGATTATTGGTTCTGGGGGCAACATCAATAAGCTTCATAAAATGTCAGGAAGAAAGGAAGGGGAGCATTTATCCTACGTCTGGCTGAACGCTCAATATAATTTTTTGAACAGCCTGAGTTATGAGGATAGGATTTCGGAATTGGGACTCAATACCGATAGGGCCGATGTGATCATACCGGCAACACGTATCTTTTTGATGGCGGCCAAATGGAGTGGGGCCAAAAAAATCCATGTACCGAAAATCGGACTTTCAGATGGTATCATAAAAAGTCTTTACTATACCGCCACACCATAAATTATACGGGAGATTAAAAATTCCTATCCATGCACGGTTTCGTTCTTGCCTAAATCTTTCATGATCGTGGCTTCGTATTCCAAAAGGTCTTGCCATTTTTGGTTCACTTCATCCAGGTTGCCATATTGACGTGCAAATTTGAGGAACATGGTATAATGGCCAGCTTCGCTGACCATAAGTTTATGGTAGAATGCCGCCAAGTCCTTATCCTGAAGTTCCTCGGATAATAATCGAAAGCGCTCACAGCTTCTTGCTTCAATTAGGGCAGCATATAATAATCGATGTATCAATTGGTTGGTGCGGCTTCCTCCCTTTGGAAAGAATTTCATCAATTCGACCACATAGAGGTCCTTTCTGTCACGTCCCAAGGTTTGTCCCCTTGCGATAATGCGATCGTGAACCATTTTGAAATGTCCCATTTCTTCCCGCGAAAGGGCAACCATTTCTTGTATAAGCTCAGTGTACTCCGGAAAAGAAACTATCAGGGAGATGGCCGTACTGGCAGCCTTCTGTTCACAATAGGCATGGTCGGTAAGGATTTCATCAATGTTCTTTTCAACAATATTGACCCATCTTGGGTCTGTGGGTAGTTTAAGTCCAAGCATATTTTTTGTTTATTTTTCAAAAATAATAGGAATGCCATCCGTTTCAAAATATGGTCGCTATATTTATCCTATGAAAATGTGCTTTAATGTTCTGGGGTGGCTATTTGTTGCTTTATTTTCAATCTCGGCCATTTTACAATACAACGACCCGGATCCTTTTCTTTGGATGGTCATTTATGGTTTGGCGATGTTGGTTACCCTTGGTTTTCTGTTTAAGAAGGTGCCGTCACTGTTGCCTTTTGTTTTGGGTATATTGGGCCTTTTTGGTTTTTTTTATGTGTTGCCCGAAAAGTTTGAAGGTTTTGTGATTGGTGGAGGTGATATAAAAAACATTGAGGAAGCTCGGGAAGCTTTTGGCCTATTGATCATTGCAGTTGTAATGTTCATCCTGGCGATACGGATCAGGTTTGAGAATAGATCAGAGGTCTAAATCGAAGGTTCTTCGAAGGATGTCTATGGCTGGATTTTTCTCCCTGAGCTTTTCATATTTCTCTTCAGGGGTAAATGCGAATTTTTTTGCAACCTCTTCATTGACCGTTATCTTTAGGTTGATAAAGTAATTGTTCAGGTTTGTTCGTAAATATTCCATAAGATCAAACTGCTCCCTTTCTATCTCTTTTTTCATGGTACCATTGGGTAGTTCTATCCAAATGGTGTGGTCATTCAAGAGTTTGGGAACATCGGTATGAAGATTGGATGCCAATATTTTTCGACCATCACTTTCCATCTTATCCACAAAATCCATCCAATGCTTTTGCATCTCCTCTTCACTAAAGGCATCCCGCGGTAGTTTGCTTTCATCAATAACATCCTCTTTTTTGTTTAATTGATGCTCTTTTTTAGCTTTTAAGCTGGATATCGAGAGTCCGGAAACACGCTTTTTATGCGCTCCGATAGTAATGTTCACAGATTTGTTCTCCTTGGTCGTCTCCACTGCTGCTGGTGCTGGGGCACTCGTATTCAATTTGGGAGCAGGGACGGTAGTTTCGGTGTCAATCTCCTTTTTAGGGACCTCCACATCCTTCACAGGAGTGTCTATCTGCTTGTCGACGGGTGGTTCGGTACTTTTTTCGATCCCTGGCTGATTGGTCTTTGCAGGTGATACGGGAAAATTGTTCCTGTAAAACGCTGAAGGGGCTATAAATTCAACGGTACTATCGGCTAAAGCGACGGATTCAGGGTTTTTTTTTTCAGCTCCAAAGTTAATGGACGCTAATTTCATAAGAGAAAGCTCAACCAAAAGTCTTTGGTTTTTACTGGTTTTGTACTTTAGGTCACAGTCATTGGCAATGTTCAACGCCTGTAATAAAAAGGTGGTTGAAGTTAGCTTGGATTGTTCCAGATAATTCTTTTTGGCAGTATCCCCGACTTCCAGTAAATCAATGGTTTCCTCGTGCCTGCAAACCATAAGGTCCCTGAAATGGGAAGCAAGGCCCGAAATAAAATGGTGCCCATCAAAACCTAAAGCCAATGTCTTATTGAATAGGAGCAGTAAACTCGGTATATCGTGTTTTAAAATACAATCGGTAGCAGTGAAATAGGTGTCGTAATCAAGGACATTCAAATTTTCGGTCACCGCTTTTCTGGTCAGGTTTTTCCCTGCGAAACTTACCACCCTATCAAAAATGGAAAGTGCATCACGCATGGCCCCGTCGGCCTTTTGGGCAATGATGTGCAGTGCATCATCATCAGCTTCGATTCCTTGGTTCTCTGCAATATATTTTAAGTACGATGCGGCATCCTTAACCGTAATACGTTTAAAGTCGAATATTTGGCATCGGGAAAGGATTGTAGGGATGATCTTATGCTTTTCCGTCGTTGCCAAAATAAAAATGGCATGTTTAGGGGGCTCCTCCAAGGTTTTTAAGAACGCATTGAAGGCCGATTGGGAAAGCATGTGTACCTCATCAATAATATACACTTTGTATTTACCCACTTGGGGAGGAATACGGACTTGATCGATAAGGTTCCTGATATCGTCTACGGAGTTGTTCGACGCGGCATCCAATTCAAAGATATTGAAAGCAAAGTCCTCATCCTCACGTTCCGTGCCATCTTGGTTGATCTGTTTGGCCAATATACGGGCACAGGTTGTCTTACCTACCCCTCGAGGTCCACAGAACAATAAGGCCTGGGCCAAATGGTTGTTCTCAATGGCATTGAGCAAGGTATTGGTTATCGCCTGTTGCCCAACGACATCCTTGAATGTCTGTGGTCTATATTTACGTGCTGATACAATAAATGGCTCCAATTCGTTTATCTTTAAAGGTATTAGGTGTTTGCCCCTGCTTATTTACAAATATAGAAATAGCGAGGATTATAGCAGTTTATTTAAGATGGATTAAACACTTTTTTATCAACAATTGAAGTAAATTTGCAGTTAGCAGGTCACCTTATCGATCTGGCGGTTACCGTCAGATAGGAAAGTCCGGACACCATAGTGCAGTATAGCGGGTAACACCCGTCTCCCGCGAAAGCGGGACGGACAAGTGCAACAGAAAGTATGTACAGGTAATGCTGTAGTGAAATCAGGTAAACTCTATACGGTGAAACGTCATGTAAATCAGTGTTCGAGGGCTGCACGCCCGAGCTGAAGGGTAGGCGGTTAGAGCCTTTGGGTAACCAAAGGTCCAGATAAATGATAAGGGCATATTGGACTTTGTCGGGAGTGATTTTGATGTAAGTTCAGTATGAACAGAATCCGGCTTATGACCTGCTTTTTTTTAATGAGACAGTATTTTCCTGTGGAAAATGCGCAGTCGAATTAACCCTGATGTTTACAGTGGGAGTTGCAAAGTACTACAATGAATGTTAGTGCGGCCTACTGTTCAAAAAAGCTAAAAGTACTTCCGCCATACCTCCGTTCGTTGGTGAATCGATCCAATTGCGAAAGATCGGTATGTTTCGAATGTTCAATGATCAGTACCCCATTTTTATTTAGGAGTTCATTTTTGAATACCAATTCGGGTATTTTGGCAAATTCCTCAACAGTGAAATCATAGGGTGGGTCGGCGAAAATGATATCGGCCTTAAAGAATGTTTTGCCCAAAAATTGGAAAACGTCACTTTTAACTGTTGAGATTCCAAAATCGAGTTCCTTTGAGATTTTCTCAATGTATTTTATGCAACCATAATCGGCGTCCACCGCAACAATATCGGTAGAACCCCTTGAGGCAAATTCGAAACTGATATTACCGGTGCCCGCAAACAGGTCCAAAAAGGTAGTATCTTCAAAATAGTAGTTATTGTTCAAAATATTGAAAAGGGCTTCCTTGGCCATATCGGTCGTAGGGCGAACCGGCAACTTTTTGGGAGCTATCAATCTTTTTCCTTTATGTGTTCCAGAGATAATCCGCATTATAAAGCGCTGATTACGGTGAAATCTATACTGTCTTGGGTTGTGTCTGCCATAGGATATGCGCTTACCGAGGGTATAAAAATAGTGATGTCCTTTACATAGTGATAACAAAGTTTGAAAATTTCATCATCTTCCTCAATAGAGCCGAAGAGCTTGAGCTTCGTTGTTTCCGTTTCCAGTCCCAATTGTTCCATTGTGAATAGTAGATAGTAGATGAAATCCTCTTTTGAGGTAAAGGTAAAGCTATTGTGGAGCAATAATTTTTTTTGGGAAATAATGGTAATACTCATTTGTTGACCGTCGACATGCGTGTAACAAACAGGTTCTTTGCTGTTTCCCGAATTATTCAATAAAGCCTCGACCAAAACAGTACCATTGTGCTTGTATTCAAATTCCCCGAACAATTCAAAAACATAATTGTTGATGTTCATAAAAGGGACATATACATTTACCATGTCGTAGTTCTCCAATATATCGTAGGCCATATGGTCGTTAGCTAGGATTTTAGCGTTCAACTTCAAATAGTTGGCCAGTTCCTTTTCATCGAAGAGGGGTTTGGGTACAAAACTGAAAAGACCATTGCTGTGTACAACGATTACTTCAGAAAAAGTTGCACGGTCGATTTCGTGCGTTTCCAAAAGGTTTTTTAGATTGTCCTGCAGCTCGTAAGGGGTTTGCGTACGTTCAAAAATTCGCCTGTCGGATTTGGTGATCGTATTGGAAATAGTGTCCAGAACACAAAAAGAAAGTCCATTCAAGCTAACTTGAATGGACAGTTTGTTAAATTTTTCCAATGCGATATCGCCAGTATTAAAGATCTTCTTTTTTGTCATAGATTGGAGGCCAGTTACCACTCGTACTCACTTGTTCCAATGATCCTACTTTTATCACATCACCATTTACTTCCTCAACACTTACTTGGGCGTTTTCACGAGTCAATAAATCTTTAGGTTGATCATGTAGTATGATACTTTTTTTGACTTTAGCTTCAAAAACCGGTGCTTTATAACCGCCTTTGTCAATAATTGCCGACTTCATCTCAAATTTCTCCGCATTCGGAGCATAAGGTACATCCATCAAGCTTTTGTAACGATCATCATTTTTGAATAAAGAATCCTTTACAGAAACAAATCCTAAAGTATCGATAATCTTGATTTCTTTTAAAAGTTCAATACCATAGGTTTTGTCCATCTCCATATAAGATGAATCCCTTTGTTGGGTAATGGTATATTTTCCTGTGTCCACAAAGCTAATAAGACTCTTGAAATCATTTGCATACGTTCCATTCGCCGTTTTGTAGGCTTCCTGCGCATTACGAATGTCTTTTAACTTGGCGACAACTTTCGCAAAACGTTCTTGCTTCACCTTTTTGAATTCGATAGGTCCTGTTACAGAGTTATAAATAAGGTATGCAAATCCGATACAGGCAATCCAAAGTACAATTTGTATTATGGTCTTCATTTCTTACGTGTTATTTTTTATTTAGTGGTTAACACAAATCTACAATTTTTTTAGAAACCGCCTAATATTTTATTGCTGTAATTATACACGAATTTTAATTTAAATGTGACGGACAGGTAGATAGGTTCGGCCTAAATAAATCGGGTACTTGGTATCGCTTTTGAAATAGTGCTACCAAGGAGGTGTTTTGGGTGTTCGTTTTTCAATTTCCAATTAGAATAATAGGGTAAAGATGTATATGACCAATAATCATGTTTATCTTTGTTTTCTATGAAAGTCCTTACAGCTTCTTCTTTTTTTACGACCCTTAAGGAAAAATTTCCGCATGAGCCTACTTTAAAACAGTCAATTGCCCTACAGCAATTGTCAAGTTATGTTCTCTCCAAGGAGAAAGAGCAATTGTTCTTGTTAAAGGGATTTGCGGGTACGGGCAAGACCACGATAGTTGGGACTTTGGTAAGTAACCTTTGGCGTACCACCATGAAGTCTGTCCTTATGGCCCCGACGGGAAGGGCGGCCAAGGTAATGTCCAATTATGCCAACACACAGTCCTATACGATTCACCGTAAAATATATTTCCCCAAAAAGCAATCGGGGGGAGGGGTGCAATTTGTATTGGCCCCCAATAAGCACAGGGATACCATTTTTATTGTCGACGAAGCCTCAATGATCCCTGATACCCCGGCAGACTCCAAGCTCTTTGAGAATGGATCCCTCTTGGATGATTTAATGATGTTCGTTTATTCGGGCCATAATTGTAAATTGATTTTGATTGGGGATACCGCACAGTTACCACCGGTTCACCTTGATCTAAGTCCAGCCTTGGATGAAGGGAAATTGGAACTGAATTATAATAAGGAAGTAACCAAGATCGAGTTGGATGAAGTGGTACGTCAATCCGAGGATTCGGGAATTTTGGTCAATGCCACCCTTTTGAGGGAGGAATTGGAAGGTAGTTTTTTTGATGGATTCAAGTTTGATGTCAATGACTATACCGATATTGTCCGTTTGGTCGATGGCTATGAGATACAGGAAGCCATTGATACTTCATATTCGGAAAATGGAAAGGAAGAAACAGCTATTATCGTACGATCCAACAAGCGGGCCAACCTATATAATGAGAACATCCGTAATCGAATTCTTTATTTGGAAAATGACCTGGCCGTTGGGGATTATATGATGGTGGTTAAGAATAATTACTTTTGGTTGAAACCTACTTCGGAAGCTGGTTTTATCGCCAATGGTGATATTATAGAGGTACTCGAGATCTTTGCGATCAAGGAGCTGTATGGCTTCAAGTTTGCAGAGGTTACGGTAAAAATGGTCGATTATCCAAAACAACAGCCTTTTGAGACTGTATTGTTGCTCGATACCATAAAAGCGGAAACCCCATCGCTATCTTATGAAGACGGGAATCGGTTGTATCAAGAAGTAATGCAGGACTATACCCATGAAAAATCAAAGTATAAGAAGTTCCTTGGTGTAAAGAACAATAAATATTTCAATGCCTTACAGGTGAAGTTTTCCTATGCGATAACGTGTCATAAGTCCCAAGGGGGGCAATGGAACACTGTTTTTGTAGAGCAACCCTATTTGCCGAATGGTGTTGATAAGGAATATCTGCGCTGGCTGTATACGGCAGTCACCAGGGCCAAGAAAAAATTGTATCTCATAGGCTTTAAGTCCGATTTTTTTGTTGATACGGAATAACCTATTTTAGTACAAAGTATAAAAATGAACTCTGAAACGATCATCAGTATTTTCTTAGGCATAGGGCTGGCCGCTTCTGTGGGTTTTCGCATTTTTCTGCCATTGTTCGCATTGAGCTTGGCCTCCTATTTTGGGGTCTGGGAATTAAATGACAATTGGCAATGGATAGGAAGCATCGCAGCGTTAATAACCTTAGGGGTAGCCACTTTGGCTGAAATATTCGGCTATTTTATTCCTTGGGTAGATAATTTATTAGACAGTATTGCCATACCTTTGGCGGCCATCGCAGGAACAGCGGTGATGGTATCGACGGTGGCCAATTTGGATCCCGTGGTTACTTGGTCCTTGGCAATAATCGCCGGGGGTGGTACCGCCACGGCAATTAAGGGAGCAGGAGCTTCTACCCGCCTGGCATCGACAGCCACAACTGGTGGAATAGCAAATCCATTGGTGTCAACTGTCGAAACAGGAACTGCGGCAGTGGTTACGGCAGCTTCGATTTTTGCCCCTATATTGGCGGCTTTTTTGGTCGTGGCAATTTTGGTATTCGTCTTTACGATATACCGCAAACTAAGGCCAAGGAAAAAATCATAAACAATCAACTAAATAGGAAAGAGTGAAAATTATCGCCATGATTCCCGCACGTTATGCGGCTTCGAGATTCCCTGCTAAGTTAATGCAGGATCTATCAGGAAAACCGGTCATACTTCGAACGTATGAGGCGGCCATTAATACGCAATTGTTTGATGAAGTTTATGTCGTTACCGATAGTGATGTCATTTACGACACGATAACGAATGCCGGAGGAAATGCAATTATGAGTATAGAGGAGCACGATTGTGGTAGTGACCGTATTGCGGAGGCCGTCGCGAATATGGATGTGGATATCATTGTCAATGTACAAGGGGATGAACCTTTTACGGATCGTGAAAGTTTGGCAAGTGTTTTGCAGGTGTTTGAGGATGATACCGATGCCGAAATCGATTTGGCCTCACTTATGGTGAAAATCAATGATTGGGATGAAATTAAGAATCCGAACACGGTAAAGGTTATTGTTGATAATCGTAATTTTGCTATCTATTTTTCGAGGTCCCCCATACCTTATCCTCGAGATACCAGTATTGCGGATATCTATTTTAAACACAAAGGGATTTATGCATTTCGGAAGAGAGCCATAATGGATTTTCACCGATTGCCGATGATGCCCTTGGAAGCCAAGGAAAAAATAGAGGCCATAAGGTATTTGGAGTATGGCAGAAAAATAAAAATGGTAGAAACCAAGGTTACAGGTATCGAAATCGATACCCCTGAAGATTTGAAAAAGGCCCAGGCTGCATGGAAGTAGATTTCAAGAACATAAAAGTGGTCGGTTTTGATGCCGATGATACGCTATGGGTGAACGAAACATACTTTCGCGATACCGAAGAACTTTTTGCTGATTTGCTAGAGGGTTTTGAGACCAAGAATAAAATTGACCAGGAACTTTTTAAAAAGGAGATGGACAACTTGGAACTCTATGGCTATGGAATTAAAGGGTTTATGCTTTCTATGATCGAATCGGCCTTGGAATTGTCAAATAATAGGGTTTCACAAGCAACGATTCATAAAATTCTGAATCTTGGAAAGGATATGATAGCCCATCCGGTAGAATTATTGGATGGTGTTAAGGATGTTCTAAAGGTATTGAGCAGTAAATATCGATTGATCGTTTTGACCAAAGGGGATTTGTTGGACCAAGAGCGAAAGCTGGAAAGGTCGGGGCTTTCCGAATATTTTCACCATGTTGAGGTATTGAGTGATAAGAAAGAAGCCAATTATAAAAATCTTTTGGAACATCTTGAAATAGAGGTTGATGAATTTTTAATGATCGGGAATTCCCTCAAATCAGATGTATTACCCATACTGAATATTGGGGCAAAAGCAGTACATGTCCCTTTTCATACCACCTGGCAACATGAACAGGTGTCGATTGAAAAGGATGATTATAAATATTTGAAAATAAATAGTTTAAGGGATATTCTAGACTATTTGAATTAGTGTTATGGAGTTAAAGAACAATAGTGTTGTAGCAGATGATACTTTACCAATGCAAAAAGAGAGGTATAGGAACTTTCCTATGGTACCTCGCGTGGTATTTGGCAAAGGTTGTTTTGATCAATTGGGGTCTATATTAATGGTCAAACGCATAAATTCAGAAGCTCCATTCATTTTTTTGGTCGACGATGTTTTTGAAGGTCAGGCATTGGTAGAGCGCATACCGGCCATATGCAATGATCAAATTATTTTTATTTCTGCTGACGAGGAGCCTAAGACCAATCAGGTAGATGCCCTTGTGGAAAAAATAAAGACTGATTTCCAGGAGGCTCCGTCCGGTATCGTCGGTATTGGAGGGGGAACGGTAATGGACCTGTCCAAGGCCGTTGCCATAATGATGAATAATGAGGGGAGTGCCGCGAAATACCAGGGGTGGGATTTGGTGAACAAACCATCGGTATATCATGTAGGTATCCCCACCATTAGTGGAACAGGGGCTGAGGTGTCACGAACCACCGTTCTCTTGGGTCCAGAAAAGAAACTGGGGATTAATTCCGATTTCACAACCTTTGATCAAGTGGTTTTGGATCCTGATTTGACCAAAGGGGTTTCAAAAGATCAATGGTTTTATACCGGTATGGATTGTTTTATCCACTGTGTGGAATCCTTGAATGGCACTTATTTGAACGCCTTCAGCCAAAGTTATGGGGAGAAGGCTTTTCAGCTTTGTAAGGAAGTGTTCCTTGACGGGTTGTCCGAAGATGATGCTAGGGATAAATTAATGATGGCCTCTTGGCATGGGGGTATGAGTATCGCCTATTCCCAAGTCGGGGTGGCACATGCCATGAGTTACGGACTTTCATACCTTTTGGGGGTAAAACACGGAATTGGTAATTGTCTTGTTTTCCAACATTTGGAAGAGTTCTATCCAGAAGATGTGATCTTGTTCAGGATCATGCAGGAAAAACATGGCATTCATTTGCCTAAGGGAGTATGTGCCAATTTAAGTGATGATGAATTCGATACCATGATCACTGTCGCTATGGGCATGGAGCCTTTATGGGAAAATGCATTGGGAAAAGAGTGGAGAAAGACCATTACTCCCGCCAAATTGAAATCGATCTACGAAAAGATCTAAGCCTAAAAAATGCATACACTCGCAAAATTTATTTACTTCAAGTTACTCGGTTGGAAAATCGTCGGGGAATTTCCCGATTTAAAGAAATGTATGTTGGTCGTTGTGCCCCATACCAGTTGGGTCGACTTTTTTTTAGGACTCCTTATTCGAAGGGTCATTAATAAGGACATGAGCTTTATTGCTAAAAAAAGTTTGTTTAAACCACCTTTTGGATGGTATTTCAGGTGGATGGGTGGAGCGCCCATAGATCGCTCAAAAAGCAGTGATACCGTATCGGCTATTGCCCAGATATTTGAAGAAAAGGAAGTTTTTAGATTGGCGCTCTCACCGGAAGGTACCCGTAAGAAAGTCGATCAATGGAAAACAGGGTTCTATTATATTGCCAAAGCCGCCAACGTGCCGATTGTTTTGGTTGCCTTTGATTATGGTCGAAAGCAAATAAAATTTTCACAGCCTTATACGCCCACGGAAAATAGTGAAGCTGATTTTAAGCTTTATCGGGAGTTCTTCAAAGGTGTTGTGGGTAAGAAACCTGAACTGTCATAAGGATTCTTATTCCTCCATGGTATGATATACGTTCTGCACGTCGTCCTATCATTATCATATGTATTATTTACAGTACTTTATGAATTATAAAATTTAATTAGTTCGTTATTAGTTCGATTTAAACAGATATATCCAAAATAAAGAACCTAGTAATTAGAAGAAAAACGAAGACTGAAAATGAATCTTCGGGTTATGAGCCCGACGAGCTACCTACTGCTCTATCCCTCGGTCTTATAACTCTTTAATTAACTGCAAGTTAATAATCGTTTGATTTTATAAAATGCATACGTTGCACGCGGTTTTATATGCCGTAAAAGTATTTTAAAAAAAGTCTTGTTTCAAAGGATTCATATAGATTTTTCATGAATAAATATAGTAAGCTTCCTTAAACAAATTCATCTATGATGAAGTAAATTTAAGAAAGTAAATTGACATATTGGCTTATAGATTATTAACTGAAAGAAATATCAATATATTTATAGATATCATTTAGGTTACACTTACACCTCTTATGCAAACAATAATCAATACATGGCTAAATATCGCTCTTAATGATTTGGAATCTGCCATCTTGCTACACCGAAACGGAAAGTATAGAAACTCATATTTTCTGTTCCAACAGGCAAGCGAGAAAGCCAATAAAGCCGCGGTTCTTTTCTCTAGCGATTTTACCGAAAAGGAAATCGAGGAGACATCCCACGATCAATTTAAAATCCCAAGAAAGATTATGGTGCAAAAAGAAGAAAAAATGAAGGCCGCAATAGAGCTTCTTGAAAGCTATCCAATGCCGAAAGATCTGGAGCCGCTTTCCCATAAGAGCTTTGCCAAACACCATAAATCAATTTCAGCGGCCATTTGCAGTATAGACAGATTGAAAAATTGCGACTTGGTTAATTTTACATTGGAAGATCTCGATGGCTTTTTAGAAATCCTAACGGGCTTAGAAACCATTGAATATGCATTTCCGGAAAATAGCAATTCAATACTTAGGTCACAAATGCAAGCCATGGCAAGATACTTTGGGGAATTAGGTACGAAGGAAGCTTTGGAAACAAAAAGGGAAATTTTGAAGATGCTTGCGGATAAAAAAAAGTCGCAAATGTATTTTCAAAATTTAATGCATCACTTGATACCAATTCAATTTGATTCTATATTTATAGACCATACATTTTACTTTTGCGCTTTACTGACCATTCAACATAGTTCACAGACAAGATATCTCAAAAACGGGGTCAATCCTGAGGATATTTATACTAAGGAACTACCAATTGTACAGAAACAATTGGATTTTATAAAATTTTTAAAGGAGGCGATTCTGCGATTGGAGAAAATGAATAGTAATAAACAAGTGCTACAAAACCTGTTTTCGAACCCTACAATTACCCAATAATAGAGATGTCGTTTCAAAGAAGTATAAAAGTAGCTTTTGACAAAACTTCTGGAGAGATTCTTGAAGCCGATGATGTCTTTGACACGGCTAAAAATTCATTTGAGCTTCGCAGGCAGTATCATAGAGATGAAGTAGAACTCTACTGTTGCGAGTGTGAACAAAAATTGAACGTTTCAGGTAGTAAGTATGATAGACTACATTTTAAGCATCAACCAAATGCGGCGTTCTGTTACTTAAAGGAGACCGACCTGACGCAGGAGGAAACGGAACAATTGGCACAGCTTTATCGTGGAAAAGAAAGTGCAAGGCATAAAGCACTTAAAAACAAAATAGCCAAGAAACTTTACAATTTAGATGGTGTTCATTCTATCTGCGTAGATGATACCTTTATTTACGATGGAAATGAAAAACGTAGGCCCGATGTGTATTGTAAATACTTGGACAAAGAACTCGTTTTCGAAATACAGCTATCCGATTTATCCTTGCGCTACATTTATGACCGACATGATTTTTACAAACGGAAAGGAGTTTTTCTGATTTGGATATTGGATGATTTTGACGTTCATGGCCAGTGACAAATGGAACGCGATATCAAATATCTTACGGATTTTCAAAACTTTTTCAAACTGGATGAATCTTCAGAACCTTTTAGATTGTTGTGTACGTACAAATATCCATTTCTAACGGAGGATAATAAGTTGCTCTGCAAATGGATAGAAAAATCCGTCAGTCTTGGACAACTCAAGTTCAATGTTGAATCCTATCAGATTTATTATTTTGACTATGGGAAAAAGCTCAAGGTTAGAGAGAACGAACATGCCAAACGTCTTCAAAAGGAAAGAGAAGAGGAAGTCAAAAATCAAGAGCGTCGAAGGAAGGTAGTGGCTGAAGAAAAAACAAACTCTATAATCGATGACCTCCGATTTTTATGGAAAAATAAAGGGTATAATTTTTCTTCCATCGAAGAACAAATGGAAAATTTGGACGAATTCGAACTATCGATATTAAATAAATCCGATGCTTTTAAACCTAAAGATGGTCAACCAAGAATTCACCATTGGTTTTCAATAGCAAAAAAGGGTCATATCGGTTTCTTGGAACACATGATTGATAGTTCATATTTGGAAATCGACTTAAACGAAAAATCCAAAGACGACAAAACGCTTCTTGCAACTATGTTTGAAAACATAGCTATTGAACATAAGATGTGGCTTTTAAAAAGACTTATCCGAAAAGGATATAACTTAAAGAAAGAGGACGAAGCAATATTGGCCCAAATCGAAACAGACCCTATTGAATACGAATCGACATTAATAGTTTTTCATTTGGCAAATGAGCTAAATGGTTGTTATTTAATCGATGAACTTTTCGAACATAAACCCCTTGTATGCATAATTGAAAGCGCAAAAAGGGATAAGATTATTGGTTATCGATATCAAAAAACTCAATGGATAGCTTTTGCAAACAATGCTATACATAGTTACGCCGACTATTGGAGTTATATCGAAAAAGCCTTTAAGAACTATGGTATTTGGGAAAAATTGATGCTTTTTAACAAAAAAAATACCTTTCAAAAAAAGCTGGCAGAGTTCCATGCTACGAATCCAAAACAGAAAGTTGATTGCCTGCCCTTACTAAATACCCTATATCCTGAATTGAGAAATGATGAATCCGTAGGGTAGTTGAATTAGCACCAAAGGATTATTTCTTGTGTTTTGATGCGTAATCATAGATTACCAATTCTTCAGTCTTTCAAGTTTTTGCATAGGTGTTGCATCAATTTTTTTATATTTTTGTACCGTGAAATTTTTAACAATCATATTGTCCTTTTACTTTTTGGCACTCAATGTAGTGCCCTGTGCCGATTCGGGAACGGCTAAAGACGATGCCCAGGTCGTTTCGGTAATGGACTATGATGGCGACCACGATCAAGATTGTGAGCTGTGTTCGCCATTCTGCCAATGTCATTGCTGTCACGTGCATACGATTGATTTTGGTGTAATCGCTTTCACACCCTTACCAAATCCTATTTCACAGGAAAACTTCTCGCACTTCGAGAGCGTTTCCGATGGAGTAGTATCTTCAGTATTACAACCACCTAGAGCTTAATTCAGTTTTTTTAAGGATAGCTATGTCCTAACGTGATGCTTTTCAAAGCAAGCATCGCATCATAAATGCATTGCATCTCTTGTATTGCGAAGTTTAAACTGAATTAAATCTCTTTCTATGATTAACAAAATCATTTCATATTCCATTAATAACAAGTTCATTATTGGGCTTTTTATAGTGGCTCTTGTGGGCACGGGCATTTGGTCTATGGCCACTATAAATTTGGGTTCCGTACCCGATATTACTAATAACCAAGTACAGGTTATCACAGTTGCACCAAATTTAGGAACTGAAGACATTGAACAATTTGTAACGTACCCTGTTGAGTTGGCAATGGCCAACCTTCCTGACGTTATCGAGCTGCGTTCAGTATCCCGTTTTGGACTGTCCGTGGTTACCATCGTCTTTGAGGACGAAGCAGGCACCTATCTTCCTCGGCAATTGGTACAAGAGAAATTAACCGAAGTCGCCGGGGAAATTCCCGAAGGTTTTGGTACGCCATTTATGGCTCCCATTACTACGGGTCTGGGCGAAATATTCCAATACACCTTAAAGGTAAAAGAAGGATACGAAGATAAATACGATGCAATGGAACTTCGTACCATTCAGGATTGGATTGTTAAACGCCAAATGGCATTAGTGCCTGGAGTTGTCGAGGTCAATGCTTTTGGTGGCTATGTTAAGCAGTACGAAGTGGCCATAAATCCTGATAAACTAAAAAGTTTTGGCATTACAATGAATCAGGTTTTTGAAGCCCTGAAAGTGAACAATGCCAATACAGGTGGTGCTTATATCGAGAAAAACCACCAAGCAAATTTTATCCGCGGCGAAGGTTTGGCTCGTAGTATAGCCGATTTAGAAAATACGGTTGTTACCTCACAGAACGGTAGCCCTGTTTTAGTTAGGGATGTAGCCGAAAAAGTGGGCTACGGGAATCAAGTGCGCTATGGTGCGTTTACCCAAGATGGACACGAAACTGTTGGCGGACAAATTTTAATGCTGAAAGGCGAAAGTCCTGGCACTGTTATAGATAATGTGCAAAAGCGTATCGATGAAATTCAAAAATCACTTCCAGAAGGCGTTTACATTGAACCATTTTTAAGCCGAAGTGAACTTATTGGAAGGACCACAAGCACCGTTGAAAAAAACCTTATTGAAGGTTCATTGATTGTGATTTTTGTGCTTGTCCTGCTTTTGGGAAGTTTCCGTGGCGGTTTGATTACCGCGTCGGTAATCCCATTGTCATTACTCTTTGCATTTATCTTGATGAAGCAATTCGGGGTGTGGGCCAACTTAATGTCCTTGGGTGCAATTGATTTTGGGATCATTGTGGATGGCGCGGTAATCATTGTGGAAGGAATGGTATTCCACATTCATCAACGGATGAAAAAAACTACAACCGCCATTGGCCAATCTGAAATGGATGAAATCGCCTATGAATCGGCTAGTACGATGATGAATTCGGCATTTTTCGGTCAGCTTATTATTCTTATCGTATTTACACCGATTCTCTTTTTGACCGGTGTGGAAGGAAAAATGTTCCGACCAATGGCATTTACTTTCGGATTCGCGGTTTTAGGAGCGATTATCCTTTGTCTTACTTACGTGCCAATGATTTCGTCAATGTTCCTTAAACCTGCTAAAAATCAGAACAGTTGGTTTGCCAAATTTGAAAACAAGATTGATAGGTTCAGTGATAAAATAATGTCCGGTTTGAACACGGCGTATGTACCGTTGCTCAATTTCGCACTTCGGTTTAGGGCTGGTGTTGTTATTGGTGCGGTCGGGTTGTTGTTGATTGCAGGATTTATTTTCAGTAATATGGGTGGCGAATTTATTCCCAAATTTGATGAGGGCGATATTGCGTTTCAGGCTTTGATAAAACCGGGGAGTAGTCTTACAGAATCCATAGAGGCCTCAAAAAAACTTCAAAATTTAATCAATGAATTTCCAGAAGTAAAAACAGTGGTTTCAAGGATTGGCGTGGCCGAAATCCCTACCGACCCAATGCCAATGGACATAGCCGATAGTTACATTATTCTTGAAAAAGATAAGAGTAAATGGACTTCAGCAGATAGCAAGGAAGAACTCATAGAAAAAATTCAGGAAAAAATTTCAGTAGTGCCCGGTGTAAACTTCGTGTTTACGCAACCTGTAGAACTTCGTTTCAATGAACTGCTTACAGGTGTTCGGGAGGACGTGGCCATAAAATTGTACGGAGAAGATTTGGGTGTGTTGGCTGACAAGGTGCAAGAAATCGCGGCCGTCATCAGAACCGTTCCCGGCGCAGCCGACCTCAATGTGGAGGCCACGAGCGGTTTGCCGCAAATGACGGTGGAATACAATCGCGCGAAAATGGCACAATACGGTGTAACGGTTAATAAGTTGAATGATTATGTGAGTGCTTCATTTGCTGGAGAGCAGGCAAGTGTGATCTTTGAAGGCGAAAAACGGTTCGATGTGGTCATTCGTTTGGCGAAGGACTTTAGACAGGATATCAACAACCTTAAAAATCTGTATATCGACCTGCCCAGCGGCAACCAAGTACCCTTAAAGGAAGTGGCGGAAATCAGTTACAAACCAGGGCCAATGCAAATTTCAAGGGACAATACCTCGCGTCGTATTTCGGTAGGGGTAAATGTTCGTGGGCGCGATGTAAAATCAATGGTCGAGGAAATACAGCAAAAACTGGAAGCACAAGTAAAATTGCCACCTGGTTATTTTGTGACCTATGGCGGTTCGTTCGAAAACCTGCAACGTGCGACCGACCGATTGATGATCGTAGTGCCCATTGCACTCTTTCTAATATTCATATTGCTCTACTTTGCGCTGAGTTCGTTCTCGCAATCACTTATGATTTATATGGCAGTACCGCTGGCAGCTATTGGTGGTGTGTTTGCCCTTTGGATAAGGGGAATGCCTTTTAGTATTTCTGCAGGTGTCGGTTTTATCGTGCTCTTTGGAGTGGCGGTATTGAACGGATTGGTACTGATAAACAAATTCAATGAATTAAAGGAAAGTGGAATGACAGACTTAAAAAAACGCATATACGAGGCAACACATGAGCGCTTGCGCCCAATTTTGTTGACGGCAACGGCAGCTATTATGGGCTTTATACCAATGGCGATTTCTACCTCGGGAGGTGCAGAAGTGCAGCGACCATTGGCAACCGTCGTTATTGGCGGATTGCTTACGGCAACGTTTTTAACGCTTGTTGTCCTTCCGATATTATATTATTGGCTGGAAGCCCGCAAAGAACGTAAGGGTAAAGGAGATGATCCAAGCTATATCAACAAAAGCACAACAGTTCTGGTGGTGTTATTAGGCTTGGGAGGATTTTTCACTTCCAATACCGTAAATGCACAGGAAAGTGGAATCGCCCAGACCATAACATTGGAGGAGGCTATTTCCCTAGCAAAACAGAATTATCCATCGCTTAAGGAAAGCCAGGCTTTTATTGAGCGCGAGCAGGCGATGAAGGCAACAAGTTTCGATCTGGGTAATACCCAAATCTTTACGGGCAAGGAAGAATATGGCAATGACCTGCCCGGGGTACAGACCACGATCGGGGTGCAGCAGCAAAATGTTGATTTGCTCTCTGGGTTTTCAAAATCCAAGTTTTATAAGGAGCGTGTTCAATTGGGCGAAAAGTTCTATGCCCTAAACGAGCAACAGTTGATACGTAACGTGATGCTGGCCTATGACCGTATCAATTATAACAAGGCACAATTGCGCTTCGCGGAACAATTGGACAGCGTCTATGCAAATTTCAGGACGGCCGCGGAACTCCGTTACGATACTGGGGAAACCGGAAAACTGGAGTTTATTGCGGCGTCCTCGGAATATCAGCAGATACAGGTGCTCAGGCAACAAGCTTATGACGATATCGAAATCGCCAAGCGTGCACTAAAGCAATATCTGGGTATAAACCAAGACATCGAAACGGTAGGCCGAGCCTATACACCGCTAAATTATCGGGCAGTTTTGGATTCCACATCAGTGGGCGACAACCCAATATTGCAATATTCAATGCAAAATGCCAAAGTGAGCAAAGCAAACGTGGGCGTGGAAAGATCACAGTTCCTGCCCCAGTTCAACCTCACGTACGGAAGACAGATAGTAGACGATGTATCAGGGTTCAACACCTATCAGGCGGGTATCAGCATTCCGCTCTGGTTCTTCCCTCAAAAATCCAGGGTCAAAGCCGCCAAAGCAGACGCAATGGTAGCCGAAAATCAGTATCTGGAACAGAAGGCCATAACCGAAAGTAGGGTTTCCCAACTTTTAAAATCTTTGGAGAAGACCCAAAAGACGCTTGATTATTATCAAGAAGGGGCTTTGCTCTTGGCGGAAGAACAGATAGCAACGGCGGAACTGGCCTCAAGGGAAGGGGAAATCGATTATGTGAACTATATCACGATCCTGAACAGTGCCATAAGAATCAAACAAAACCATCTACAATTTATAAATCAGTATAACCAGCAGGCCATTGAGCTGCAATATCAATTGGGCAATCTATAATCTTAAAAAAGGAAAAATGAAGAATATAATCTTAATAAGCACCGTATTATTTACACTTATGTTCATGAGTTGTAACGATGCCCCAAAATCTGAACTTGGGAATAATGAAGCTGAAGGTGTATCAAAAACCGAAGCAGGTGGGGAAGATGCCCACGGCGAAGAGGAAGGCGGCCACGGGGAAGAAGGAGAAGAAGGTGTTGTAGTACTTTCTACACTACAAATGGAGACCATTGACCTGGAGACCAGAACCTTGGAAAAAAGAAACCTCGGTAACAATATCAAGGTAACCGGAAGGCTTGAGCTATATCCTCAGGACAGGGCCAATATTAGTCCTTTCGTAGGCGGCAATGTACGTTCCATCAAAGTAATCGAAGGAGATGAAGTGCGAAAAGGAGAGGTGTTGGCCTATTTGGAACATCCCGATATTATCAGTATGCAGCAGGAGTACCAGGAAAAAAACGATGAACTGGTTTTCCTTAAACAGGATTTTGAGCGAAAGCAGACCTTGTACGACAAAGGCGTTTCCTCCGGGAAGGAATTTCAGATGGCACAGTCAAAGTTCCGTTCCACAACCTCAAGTGTCAATGGCCTAAAATCAAAATTGCGCTTGCTCGGTATCGATCCTTCCAAGGTGGAAGAAGGACAAATCTACTCGGCCATACCCATATCGACACCTATATCCGGCTTTGTGGATGAAGTAATGGTAAGCCTGGGGGATTATGTGGCCCCCCAATCAAAAATGTTTACGGTGAGCGATAATTCAGAACTCCATTTGGATCTCAAAGTGTATGAAAAAGATATCCCCAAGGTTCAGGTAGGTCAAAAAATCCATTTTACCGTTGCCTCAAAACCGGATGAACTGTTAACGGCAGAAGTGCATTCCATAGGCAAGACCTTTGAGGAAGATCCAAAAGCCTTGCACGTCCACGCGGATATCGATAACAAAAATGGCGACCTCTTACCAGGAATGTATGCAGAAGGAAGAATCGTGCAGGGAGAGAAATCGGGCTTTGCAGTACCCGAGGAAGCCATTGTCAAAGAAGGCGAACAGTCCTATGTTTTTATCGTGGATGAGGATGGAGCACCAGAAGAAAATAAAATGAAATATAAACGCATTCCCGTGAGTACAGGAGTCAACGACTTGGGTTTTGTAGAAGTAAACCTGCCTGCAGGAATACCCGAAAATGTCAAAATAGTAACAAACGGAGCCTACACCCTTTCTTCGGAAATGGTCAAGGGCGAACTGGAGCACGGACATTAAACAACAATATAGATAAAGGTTTTGATTCCGGGTTTGTTTATCGTCTTAATTAGTTAGTTGAAAATCAGAAAGTAGGCCCGGTTCAAAATCGATTAAAAATCTAAATAGTATAAATATGAAAGAAATAAAAGCATTTGTAAAACCAAACCGCATCCAAAAGGTCATCGAAGCCCTAAGCGACAATGGTTTTAAAAGTATGACGCTTTCACAAGCGGAGGGCACCGGGGCGTTCAAGGCAAAGGGAGCAAGACCCTCCCTTGATTTTAATATAACCGATAGTCCAGTGGTAAAAGTGGAGCTGGTATGTCAAAATGAGGAAGCACAAGCGGCAATCGATATTATTACGGAAAACGGTAAAACGCCCGACCCAGGGGACGGTATCATCTATTTATCGGATATAGAGGATGCCTTCCAGATCAAAACAGGCGAATCCTTAAAACGCTAAGACCTTTAACCCCTTTTAAAATGGAAAGAATTGTCAAAAAACTGGAGAGCAAGGGCATACGGCCCACGCCGATGCGACTGTTAACCTATAAAAAGCTGCTGGAAAGCGAGGTAGCCATCAGTTTGGGAGAGCTGGAGAATTTTTTCGAGAAATCGGAAAGGAGCACCCTTTTCCGGACGATGAAAACATTTGAGGAAAAAAATATTGTACATCAGATAGCGGACGGTACAGGGATTATGAAATATGCACTCTGTGAGGAAAACTGTGGATGTGAGGTGGGCAGCGACCTGCACCTACATTTTCACTGCACCCAGTGTAACGAGACCGTTTGTTTGACCGATCGTAAAATCCCACAGGTAAACCTGCCTCAAGGATATATGGCAGACGATATCAATCTGGTCGTAACGGGAGTATGCAATAAATGCAGTGG
The DNA here is from genome assembly GCF_003148665.1 of Maribacter polysiphoniae. Taxonomy (GTDB): domain Bacteria; phylum Bacteroidota; class Bacteroidia; order Flavobacteriales; family Flavobacteriaceae; genus Maribacter_A; species Maribacter_A polysiphoniae. Next base: position 213,149 of record NZ_QGGQ01000003.1, read on the forward strand.
CAATTTGGAGTAGCCTTAAGGGCCAATAACATCAAAAGAATACGACGATGATAGCAATCTATAAAAAAGACCAAATCATATATACCATCGCAGATCAAGAAATGTATGCCGATGATGGGGCGACCTTGGTCAAAGCCCTGAATGAACATTTGAAAAGCAATGAACAAGCCGCTTGGTATATGGAAATGGAGCCTCGCAAAAAAGGAGTGAAGAAAAGCAGCGGCGAGAGGTTGGATTTTTCCTTTCCCGAAGAAACACGGCTTAGGAAAATAGCCTTGGTGGGCGAAAAAACTTGGCAAGAACGGTTTACCGAATCGCTATTGCCGTTTAGCGAAGCCCACATAAAATATTTCGGACCTGAAGACAAGGGCACTGCCAAAAACTGGCTCGAACGTAAATAACACTTTATCGATGCAAAGAAGAAAAATAGGGATAGGGCTTTTGGCAGGTTTTGCCTTTGGGGTCTTTATACTGCAACCCTTGGGCCTATCCCTTTTTCTCTTTGACCGGTTGGGCGATTCCGGTCACTGGTCAAGCTATTTTCTTGAAGCCTTCAAAACCGTATGGAACGTTGTCGATGTTGACCAAATTCTTAGAAACCTGTTGTTCGGGACAATGGGAAGCAGCCTTGCCCTGATGGTCTTTTTCAGAAAAAAGATTTTTCAACTGAACAGGCAACGGATGGACAGGCAAACCGTTCTCGAACTCATAAACAAGGGAGAGAGCAGCCGGGTGGAATTCAAGTCAAGCTTGCGATGGGATGTACGGCAGGGCAGGGTAAACAAACAACTTGAGCTTATCATTGCAAAGACCATTGCCGGGTTTATGAACACCGAGGGGGGGCAAGTTGCTCATGGGTGTCGATGACGGGGGAACCATTCTGGGCCTGCAACAGGATTTCGATACGCTTAAAAAGCCGGACAGCGATGGCTTTGAGCAGTATTTGATGCAATTGATCGCTCTAAAACTGGGAACCCATCTTTGTACGCTAGTGAACGTAGCATTTTTCGGGTTTGGTCAAAAGCAAGTTTGCTGTATCGAGATTTTACCAGCCCGAATGCCGGTATATGTAACCCTTGAGGGACGGTCACGGTTTTATATACGCACGGGCAATGCCACGCGCGAACTAGATTTGCCCGAAGCCCTGGTGTATATAGGTAAGGAAAAGGCACAGTACAACTAGAAACAGGAGGTTATTGGGCCATGCAGGAAGGGTTATTTGCACTTCCGTTGCACGTTTGTTTTAATTAGATTGATTAAAAAATATACAAAAATGGTACAGATAGTAAACTTAGAACAGGAACATCTTATTGCCGCTAAAATCAGCGGGAGACTTACGGAAAAGGATATGGAAAAGATGCATCCGCTCATCCACAACATCATAGAAAAAGGCCATAAAGTGGATTTCTATTTTGAAATGGAAGATTTTGAAGGCTATACCCTTAAAGGCTTTTGGGAAGACCTAAAAATTGATTCGGCACACTTGGGAGATTACGGCAAGATAGCCTTTGTGGGCAACAAAAAATGGCAGGAGTGGGTGGCTAAGGCAACTGATTTTTTCACTAGCTCGGAAGTTAAGTATTTTGATATATCCGAGAAATCACAAGCCCAAAAGTGGATTAAATCTTAATTAACGATAACAAAACGATTAATAATATGAATGACAAGGAAAAACATAGTAATGACGATGGCCACAATCACGACCACGGTGGCATCTTCGGCAAAAACACCGAACTCTATTTTGCTATATTAAGTGGGGTCACACTAATAACAGGTTTCCTATTGGAGAAATTTACAGGGGTTTCAGAAAACATTCCTTTTGGACTCTATATTGCGGCCTTCTTTTTTGGAGGTTATTTTACCCTGAAGGAAGCTATTAGCAAAGTGGCCAAGGGCGAATTTGAAATCGATTTCCTGATGCTGGTCGCGGCTGCGGGGGCGGCCTATCTGGGCGAATGGGCAGAAGGTGCCTTGTTGCTTTTCCTTTTTAGTCTGGGTCACGCATTGGAAAACTATGCAATGGGCAAGGCAAAAAAGTCCATTGCGGCACTGACCGACCTCGCCCCAAAAACAGCCCTTCTCAAGAAAGATGACGATACCGTTGAAGTGGGTATTGAAGAACTACAGGTGGGCGACATCATCGTGGTGCGCCCCAACAGCAAGATATCCGCCGATGGTGTAATTGTAAAAGGTAACAGTAGTGTTGACCAGGCACCCATTACCGGGGAAAGCGTTCCGGTGGACAAAACACCAATAGAAAATCCGGACAAAGAGTATACCTCAAAAAGCAATATTCCCAATGAGAACCGTGTATTTTCAGGAACCATCAATGGTAACAATACCCTTGAAATAAAGGTAATCAAAGAGGCAAAAGATTCTACCCTCAACCGCTTGGTTACAATGGTTCAGGAGGCTCAAGACCAGAAATCGCCCACCCAGTTGTTGACCGACAAGTTTGAGCGGTACTATGTGCCAGCGGTCATTATACTGGTCGTTGCACTGAATTTTGCTTTTTTGGTCATCGATGAACCATGGAGCGAAAGCCTATACCGTTCCTTGGCGGTATTGGTAGCTGCAAGTCCGTGCGCGCTCGCCATTTCTACGCCATCTGCTGTATTGAGTGGTGTGGCAAGGGCTGCGCGTGGCGGGGTCTTGATAAAAGGCGGTCGCCCATTGGAAGATTTAGGGGTGCTTACCGCATTGGCCTTTGACAAGACAGGAACGCTTACCGAAGGAAAACCAAAGCTTACCGACGTCGAAAGCTTTGGCAGCATAGATAAAAAGGAACTGTTGGAAATTGCTATTGCGGTTGAGGAACTGAGCGACCACCCCCTGGCAAAGGCAGTTGTACGGGACGGAATGGAACGGCTTGGGAAGGACACCAAAATTCCCGATGCCGATGATTTGGAAGCCGTACAAGGCAAGGGCATAAAGGCAAACTATCAAGGGAATTCCATTTACATAGGCAATCTTGAGCTTTTCGAGGATATTGATAAGGGCGTTCCCAACGACGTATCAGAAAAGGTAAGAGCACTTGAAGGGGAAGGAAAGACCACGATGCTTATCAAAAGGGGCAATGAATTTATAGGGATGCTGGGGCTGATGGACACGCCACGGGAAAAAGCCAAGGAAACCCTGGCCCAACTTAAGGAAATAGGCATCAAGAAAATGATAATGCTTACCGGCGACAACCAGAAAGTGGCCGACGCTGTAGCCGAGGAAATCGGTTTGACCGAAGCACGCGGAAGTCTGCTTCCCGAAGAAAAAGTGGAGGCCATCAAAAAACTTGCGGAACAGGAAAATAAACTGGCAATGGTGGGGGATGGTGTTAATGATGCGCCTGCAATGGCAAACAGTACCGTTGGTATTGCAATGGGTGCGGCGGGAAGCGACGTGGCTTTAGAAACCGCAGATATAGCACTAATGGCAGACAAACTGGAAACCTTGCCTTTTGCCATCGGTTTGAGCAGAAAAGCGAAGGCGATAATCAAGCAAAACTTATGGGTTAGCTTGGGGGTTGTTGCCCTTTTAATTCCTGCGACAATTATGAGCTGGGCAAGTATAGGGATAGCCGTGGCCATTCACGAGGGCTCTACGTTGGTAGTGGTGGTCAATGCATTGCGTTTGCTCGCCTATAAAAAATAAATCCAATAAAGGAGATTGCTTTTGAATCAAGCTTAAAATGACCAAAACGGAAAAAATATTGTCAAATCACGGTATTCGCCCTACTCAAATGAGGTCCAAGATATACAGGTATCTGAGAAGGAAGCAAAGTGCCGTGTCCTTTTCCGATTTAAAAAAGGTCTTTGCCGAAAAGAGCGAAACCAATAAGACCGCAAACAGAACGACCTTTTATCGCAATCTCAAGATTTTTGAGGATAAAGGACTTATTCATCAGATAAATGATGGAACCGGAGTGGCAAAATTTGCAATTTCTGATGAAAATGCAAAAGGTGATTACGGTTCAGATTTACATCTGCACTTTCATTGTACCGAATGTAAGAAAACAATCTGTTTGCCAAATAAAATACCGGAAGAAAGTATGCCAGATGATTATAAGATAAACGATGTCAACCTGGTATTAAAAGGGATATGTGTGAAATGTAAGAAAAAATAACAGGTGGGAGTTCCAAATCTTTGAACCCTTGTGCCCAAGAGTCAAGTCCAAGGTTCTTCCACCTTATTGAACCAAAAAAATACAACTATAGAATAATATGATATAACAATTATTGGTTCGTGTTTTGGCGATAATGGAATTCAGGGCAGCGGCAGAAGATATTGCACGGATGTCCCACGGACACCCCACATTTTCAGAAACCTTTAAGGAAGCCTGCTTGGCCGCTACCGAAGACAGGGCGTTGCATATATAAAATTATAAAGAAACGAAGATGAAGAAAATTCAAAAGCTAACCCAAGAAATCAACGAATTAACAGTAAGGATAGAACAAGAATATCCCGAACTCTATCGGTATTTGGATGAGAACCCCATAACTATTCCCGTAGATGATGAAGCAAAACCGACCATTAAATTGTTCACTGATTATTTGGAGAGCTTAAAATCGATTTTGGAAAAATATATGGAATCCCATAAAAAGTAAAGATTTAAAAGACCAAACGTAGAATTTAATACAGATAAATCAAATGTCCACCATAAACAAAACCACTTTTAAGGTAAGTCAAATGGATTGCCCTTCCGAAGAGCAGATGATAAGGATGAAACTGGAGTCAAATCCTCAGATCAAATATCTGGACTTTGACATTCCAAATAGAAAGTTGGATGTGTACCATCAAGGGAATGCCCAAGAAATAAATGTGGCATTGGGGGCATTAAAGTTGGGAGAAAAACTCTTGGGAACAGAAAAGGCGGAAACACCTATTGCCGAAGACGAGACAAAACAAAAGAAGATACTCTGGTGGGTCTTGTACATCAATTTTGGTTTTTTTGTTATCGAAATGACCACGGGTTGGATTTCTTCCTCGATGGGTCTAATTGCCGATTCACTGGATATGCTGGCCGATTCCATTGTATATGCATTGAGCCTTTTTGCCGTAGGCGGCGCTATTTCCAGAAAAAAGAAAGTGGCGAAATTCAGTGGCTATTTTCAGATGGCGTTGGCCCTGCTGGGATTTTCGGAAGTCGTGAGAAGGTTTTTGAGTAGTAGCGAAACCCCTTTGTTCCAATGGATGATCATCGTTTCCATTTTCGCCCTTATCGGCAACCTCGTTTCCCTATGGTTGATAAACAAGGCCAAAAGCAAGGAAGCGCATATGCAGGCAAGTGCCATCTTTACCTCAAACGACATTATTGTGAACGGCGGGGTAATACTGGCAGGGGTGCTGGTTTATTTTTTAGACAGTAAATGGCCCGATTTGGTCATAGGCGGTATTGTATTTGCCTTTGTGATGCGTGGGGCCATTAGAATTTTAAAATTGTCCAAATAACGTATTGGGAAGAAAAGAAATAGCAAAAGAAAGATTTTGGAAAGGAATCCAAATGCCATATCGAAAAAAGGATTGAAAACCACGCTTGTAGGTATAATAATTAGCGCATTTTTGGCTATAATAAAAGGGCTTGGAGGTATTTTTGGCCATTCTTATGCATTGATTGCCGATGCTATTGAATCTGCTTCAGATGTTTTAACTTCTGCAATGCTTTGGGCAGGTTTAAAATGGTCATCCAAACCACCAGACGAGAACCATCCTTACGGTCACGGAAAGATTGAGGCACTGGTAGCGATAGGTATTGCAATAGCTTTGATAATTGCAGGCGGGATTATAGTTAGAGACAGCATCATACACATTTTTGAACCACATAAAAGTCCTGCGCCCTATACATTGATTATTTTGGTAGTGGTGGTTGCTACTAAGGAACTCTTATATAGATATGTTCTTAAAACAGGAGATGAAATAAATAGTTCGGCCGTCAAGGCAGATGCCTTTCATCATAGGAGCGATGCCATTACGTCGATAGCGGCTTTTATAGGAATTTCCATTGCATTGATCGGTGGCGAAGGGTTTGAGATAGCGGATGATTTCGCGGCACTCATTGCAGCGGGCATTATTCTGTTCAATGCCTATAAAATAGCTAGGTCATCGGTAAGGGAGTTGCTGGACGAAGCTGTTGAGCCCGAATTTCGAAATGAGGTTATCCGACTGGCCGAAGCCGTTCCTGAAGTGGTAAGGGTAGAGCGCTGCCATTCCCGAAAGATGGGAACGGCCTTTCATATCGATATGCATATTTGGATCGATGGGGAATTAACTGTGACCGAGGGCCATGATATTGCACACAAAGTAAAGGAGAGATTGTTCAGGTCATATTCCGAGATACTTGACGTGCACATCCATATCGAACCTAGCAAAGAGAGAAATGTTAAAATGACAGAATTATGAACAGTTGGCTATGGGTACTCGTTTTGGGCCTAGCGGCCTGGGCAGCACACTGGGGTGCGGATCGATTGTTGACTCCTTTAAAGTTGCTCCGCAAGCAATGGGGGCTTACCGCATCCGCTGGAGCCGCTTTTCTTGCCCTTGTAACGGCCAGTCCTGAAGTTGCCATCAATATAACCAGTGCGGCACGGGACGTTTCTGATATTGGCCTGGGCAACTTATTGGGTTCCAATATTATTTCCATTCCCTTGATGGTGACCATAGCTTATTTTGCTTCCAGGAAACAATTCAAGAACAACAAGGAACATCAAGAACATCTTGATAAAAACATTCTGGCGTTGAACAAACGTTCGGTTTCCGTACTGTCACTTCCTTATCTGGGCATTATCGCCCTTGTGGCCATTTTAACTCTGCCAAAGCCCTGGCGCGGGCTACAACCAATAGACGGGTGGATTATGCTGGGTGCATATATTGCATTCCTGGCCCACGCCATAGTAAAAGGCAAGGAAAAGGGCAAAAAAGTAGAATGGAACAAAAAACAGGTCTGGTTATCGATTGCCGGGGCCTTGGCCATAGCAGTTGGTGCTTTTTTTATAGTGAAGGCGACCGAAAATATTGTTTCTGCCCTAAATATTTCTGAAATCGTGGGCGGCCTTTTTATCACGGGCTTAATGACCACCGCACCGGAAATATTCAAGACCTGGAGCGTGGTAAAAGGGGGCGAGGTGACAGCGGGTACCACCAGTGTTATTGCAGACAATGCCGTAACGATGACGGTGGCATTTTTTCCGCTGGCGCTGGTAACCACCCCCATTGAGGACTTTGAACTGTTCTGGGTCAACCTGGCCTTTGTCGGGCTTATGCCGCTGCTTTACACACTATTTGTGCATCAAAGCAAGGAACTGCACGGTTTCTCTCGTTGGCAGATTTTTGTATTTGACGCTGCGTATATCGCCTATTTACTGGTCATGGTTTTTTACGTGTTGAAACTTTTTTGATAGATGAAAAATAAACTTTTTAAAGATTGCTCGATGAGGCTCAATATGCTGGATGAAAACATCCGCAAATTGGCCGTAAAGTATGCTGAAGAATACTATACGACAAACCAATGCTCCAAGGAGGAAGCCCTTGAACGCGGCATTGTAAAAGCAGAGATGGAAGGGCGAAAGCTCTAAAAAAAGTATACAATATGGACTGGACATTTGAAGATTTCAAAACAAAACTTGATGGCCTACAGCCGTCAGTTCGGAAGTAGGCCCTCAAAATTGCACAAGAATTGGTAAAGGAGAATGGGTATTCTCGTGAGAAGGCCATTACGGAGGGAATCAAACGTGCAGAAGAATGGTTTTATGACCTTAGGGGATAGCATTGGTGCGTTGATTTAAATAAAGCACAGTATATTATGTCACGGGAAAGGAGAAAGCGGAGACTAGAGGAAAAAAAGGGGAATTCAATAAACAGGAAAGTAAGAACCAGAAAGGAGAAAGGGTATTGCCTGTTGGTTTTTGTGGCAATGTTCCTTGCGGTGCTGACAATTGCCTTTCTAGATGCAATTCTATATGGTTTTTACCTGCTTTTCAATTGAATAATTAAACCTAAAAAGAAAGATTAATGGAGTCAAATCAATAAAAACAAAATGATATGAAAGATAACGGAATTTTAATACCTGTAGATTACACACAGGTTTCAAAAAATGCGGTGAGCTACGCAATTGGGCTAGCACAAGAATTGAAATCAAAACTGGTTTTTGTCCACGCCTATTCAGTGGTATATCCATCAGGTACGCCCATCGGCATGGCAACTATGGCACACAATGTAACAGATACCACAGCATCACAAGAGAAGATCAATAAAGAAAAATTGGATAAGTTTCTAAGGGACTTTCCTGAACTGGACAAGCTGGAATTTCAAGCAATGGTCGGTTTCGGGGCAACGGTCGATGTGATTTCTGGCCTGGCTAAGGAAATGAATACCAGTCTTGTCGTTATGGGTACCAAGGGTACGGCTTCGGGATTTGATGAAATTTTTATTGGAACCGTTACCGAAAAGGTGACACAAAAGGCACCTTGTCCAGTACTGGCCGTACCTGAAGATGCCAGCTATACTGCGTATAGGCGTATCGGGGTCGCAGTGGATACGGATAGTATGGATAATAGAATAGATTTTGGAATGTTGTCCAGATTATTGGAAAACTATAATGCACAGTTGCACTTTGTACATATAGCGGACAAACAGGAAAGGGTGCTGGAGAAAGCATTTATTCGTGAAAGATTTGGCAAACTTCTTGTACTTAAGCAATGGTCTTTTACAGTTATCGAGGAAGACAAACCCGAAGAGGGTATCGATGAATTTTTGACTGAAACCCCAATAGACCTATTGGTTTTGCTTTACAGGGAACACGGATTTTTTGAGGCACTTTTTAAAAAGGGGCTAAGAAAAAAAATGCTGTATGCCTCCAAGGCCCCATTGCTGATAGTTAAGTAGCCCTTCTACTTATGTGCTCTAGTAAATATTAGTTTTCGCTTACTATGCGAAATTATCGTGCTCATTCTTGGTGCAGGTGGATTGGCTACCATGTGGGAAGCGGTTTTTGCGGATGTGGGCGTGGCGTTATTGGCGATTTTTAATGCGGTGCGGTTGCAACGGATGAAGTGGGCATAAGCCCATAGTAAATATCGAAATATAAATTTTCATTCTAGCCAACCGGCAATATCCCACAGTAGGGGAGTTGCATAATTCAATCAACAACCCTTTTAAGATGTAAACACTTTTTTATTGCAAATTACTGTAAATAAATTTAGACTAAACTAAAAATATATTTATATTTACAAAAATATAAATATAGCAATGCCTAAAATAATTCATTTTCTTATTGGCCTATCCCTAATCGCTCTACTTGGCTGTGAAAATTTGGGCCCTGAAGAACCTATGGAGTTTGAGTTGTTGGATGGGCCGTTGGACGGATTGTCCATAAGTGAACAACAGCGTTTTTTAGCCGGGGATATTGCTTTTAACGATGATGTTTTTACCGTTGAAAAAGGCCTTGGCCCCTTGTTTGTTGGCACCAGCTGTGCAAGTTGCCATTCAGGGGATGGCAAGGGCCATCCTTTCAATCAACTTACCAGGTTTGGTAACAATGACTTGAACTTACCCTCGATGTTATCCTTTGGTGATGGCAGGAACCAAATTCAAAATAAAGCCATACCCGGTTTTGAACCGGAAACCGTGCCGGAAGGCTTCCCATTTTCCATTTTGGTCGCTCCGGCGGTGACGGGATTGGGTTTGTTGGATGCTGTCCCTGACGCAGATATTTTGGCTCTCTCAGACCCTTCGGATGCAAATCAAGACGGTATTAGTGGAAGACCTCACTACAATATTCCTCCTGAATTCACCAAGATTCGGAATAATAGTGTTCCCCAGGGAAACAATTATATCTTCAGGTTTGGAAAGAAAGCGGGTAGTTATGATTTGTTGCACCAAAGCGTCAGCGCATATAACCAGGACATAGGAATTACATCCCTTTATGACCCTATAGACCCGTTCAGTGGACTTGAAGAGGATCCTGAAATAAGCACCCAGACCTTGAACGATGTCGTTTTCTACCTTAAGACCTTAAAAGCACCAATTCCCAGAAATCAAACAGACCCCGATGTCATTGCTGGAAAAGAACTCTTTGAATCGGTACAATGTGCTGTCTGTCACACACCCACGTTGACCACAGGATTTTCCCCAATTGAATCGTTATCCTTTAAGGAATTTCATCCCTACACGGATTTGTTGTTACATGACATGGGGCCTGAATTGGATGATGGATTCACTGAAGGCAATGTCGAGACTTCCGAATGGAGAACCCCACCGCTGTGGGGAATCGGTTTATCGGCCAATTCCCAAGGCGGGCAAATGTTCCTGTTACATGATGGAAGGGCTTCAAGCATTGAGGAGGCCATTGAATTGCACGGTGGCGAAGCCGATAATTCAAAAGCCCGGTATTTGTCCCTGACCCAAAAAGAAAAATCACAACTGATAAAATTCATTAATTCCCTATAGGTGCATAGAAAAGATTTTATTAAACAATTTGGATATCTGATTGCAGTCCTGCCAGCTTCTTCCGCTTTGCTCAGCAGTTGCGCAGGCCTGTATTATGCATCCTTTGTTGAAGAAGGGGGAGTGCTACGAGTTTCAAAGGGTGAGTTTCAGCAGGTGAAAGGGGGAAAGCAGATTGAACGAGATTTCGTGGTCATCCAGGGCGATTCCATGCGATACCCCATCGGAATTTTCAAAACACAAAACAATGGTTATCTGGCCAGTTTGATGCAATGTACCCATAGGGGTTGTGAACTCAACATTGGCGGCGGCATATTCAATTGTCCATGTCATGGCAGTGAGTTCGACCGTTCGGGCAGGGTTTTAGAAGGGCCGGCCGAAGAAAACCTAAAATCATTTGAAACAACCGCCGATAATGAAAATATCTATGTGCATGTCCCGTAAAATATATGCAGCCCTTGCTTTAATGAACATTTGCGTTTTAACCCTAAGCTCGCAAACTAGCGACAGGGACAGTATTCAGGAATCGATGAATATGGATGCGGTTTATGACCGTCCGTTTTTGACTTTCGATAAATTTCCAGTCAATCTTGGTGGTTATCTTGAGGCGAATTCAATCTACAGTATTGAGGACGGATTGTCGGAGGGGCTTTCTTTTCAGGCCCGAAGATTGACCCTTTTCGTTTCGGCGTCCATTTCAAAGCGTATTAAGTTCTTGACCGAACTGGAATTTGAAAATGGGACAGAGGAAATTGCCATTGAATTCGCCTCCATGGACATTGCTTTGCACCCCTTGTTGAACCTTAGGGGAGGCATCGTACTGAACCCAATAGGATCCTTTAACCAAAACCATGACGGACCAAAATGGGAGTTCGTCGAGCGGCCAGATGTCAGCACCAATTTGTTGCCCGCCACTTTCTCCAATGCCGGATTTGGTATATATGGAAAGGCATATAAGGGAGCTTGGACCTTGGGCTATGAAGCATATCTCACCAATGGCTTTGATACAAGCATTATAGATAACGAGGAAGAAAGAACATTTTTGGCCGCAGTCAAGGAAAATTCCTCGCGATTCGAGGAGAATTTTAGCGGCAATGCCCTCCTCAATGGAAAGTTGGCCATTAAGCATAGAAAATTAGGGGAATTGGGCATTTCCTATATGGGCGGGGCCTACAATAGGAAAGAAGTTGACGGGCTTCAGGTTGATACAAAATCAAGGAGGGTAGAAGTTCTTGCCCTGGATTTAAATACTGCCATTAAAAAAACGGGGACAAGGTTTATCGGTGAGATGGCCTACATATGGGTCGATGTTCCGGACACTTTTACCCAGCAATTTGGCGATCGGCAGGTTGGTTTTTTTATGGATATTGTTCAACCGGTACTAAGGACCGAAGTATTCTACTGGGAAGATGCCGTACTCAATCTATCGCTCAGAACGGATTATGTGGATTACAACATTGGCAGGTTTGCCCAAACCAATACGAATATTAGGGATGATTTATTCGCAATTACACCTGCAATAAGCTTTAGGCCTGCAGCACAGACCGTTCTAAGGATCAACTACAGATACCAGTGGCAACAGGACATTCTCAACAATCCAGCCTCAAGAACGGCCACATGGTATTTTGGATTCAGCACCTATTTTTAATAAAATATTCTACATAGCTGCTTTGATTTCATATCGGGTAGAGTGTACTTAAGTTAGGTGTGATTTTAAAAGAGCATCGATGGATAATATTATTTAAGTATTTGCTTAAATAATTATATTAATATATCTTTGTCAAAAACAGTACTATGGCACTTGAATTAAGTTGTACACGCGCCGAGGCCGACCAAAAACAGTTGATGCGCTGTCGCGAAACCTTGGGAACAAACTCAAAAACAATTACGGAAATAAGTAAGGTTCTCGCCTTGGCCGGGAACGAAACACGTTTAAAGATACTTTTCTTGTTGAACGAGGAAGGTGAGCTTTGTCCCTGTGATTTTGCTGATATACTGGAAATGAGCGTACCCGCAGTTTCACAGCACATACGTAAAATGAAGGATGTGGGATTGATTGCTTCGAGACGTGAAGGGCAGACCCTGTATTATTCACTGGTCCCGAATCATAACGAAGTAATGGACAATGTATTTACCGAAATTCAGAAAAATAAAAAGGTAGCATAAAATGGAAACAGGAAAAACCTCGAACAAGGTCGCCTACGCAGGAATATTGACGGCCATAGCGGCATCAATATGTTGTATAACCCCGGTTATGGCATTGATTGCAGGAACCAGTGGAATCGCATCCACGTTTTCTTGGGTGGAACCATTTCGGCCTTATCTTATCGGCATCACTATACTCGTTTTGGTCTTTGCCTGGTACCAGAAACTACGACCAAAAACACAGGAGGAAATTGACTGTGCCTGTGAGGATGATGCAAAACCCTCCTTTTGGCAATCCCAAAGCTTTCTTTTAATAGTTACAGTTTTCGCGGGATTGATGCTGGCATTTCCATATTACTCCAATATGTTTTATGCACAGCCCAGTAAGGACATTGTCTATGTCTCGCAATCCAATATTGTAAAGCACACTTTTAATGTTGAGGGAATGACCTGCGCAGGGTGTGAAGCCCACGTAGAGAGCGAGGTCAACAAACTGGGTGGCATATTATCGGTCAAGGCAAGTTACGAAGGTGCGAATACCGTAGTGGAATATGATAAAACCAAAACCGATTTTGTCGCAATCCGAAAGGCCATTAACAGCACAGGTTATAAAGTAATCGATGGTGAAAATAAAGAAAACGAGTAGATGAAAAAGTACGATGTCTTTGTTATCGGTTCTGGGATGGCAGGGATGACCGTTGCAAATAAATGTGCTTCCAAAGGCCTTAAGGTAGGCATTACGGATGAATTGCCATATGGTGGAACCTGTGCGCTAAGAGGTTGCGACCCCAAAAAGGTAATCATCGGTGCGACCGAAGTAAGGGATTCTGCTATGCGCCTAAAAGGAAAGGGTATCGATACGGTTCCCGTTGTCAATTGGCGGGATATAATGGCTTTCAAGCAGACCTTTGTTGACGAAATGCCGCCCAAAATAGAAAAAGGAAACAGGCATAATGATATAGACACCTATCATTCTTCGGCAAAATTTCTGTCCAAAAATACCCTACAGTTGGGAACAGATACTATCGAAGCCGACAAGATTGTGATTGCAACGGGCGCAAAACCTAAAGTTTTGGATTTCGAAGGCGGGGAACTTGCCCTGACCAGTACAGATTTTCTGAACTTAAAGAAATTGCCCGAATCTGTATTGTTTATCGGAGGCGGTTACATAGCCTTTGAATTTGCCCATATCGCTGCTCGTTCCGGTGCCAATGTTACGATAGTGCACCGGGGCGAAAGGCCCCTGGAAAATTTTGATCCCGATATAGTTTCACATCTTGTTGCGGCAACCGAGGATTTGGGAGTAAACCTGGTTCTGGAAACTGAAGTGACCAAAATTGAAAAAATCGAAAAAGGCTACTTAATAAGTGGCACTACCAACGGGAACTTGAATCAATTTGAAGTGGAAGCCGTATTCAATTCGGCCGGAAGGCCTCCCGCTATTTTCGATTTGGAATTGGAAAGAGCAAATGTCGCCTATTCCAATAAAGGGATTTCGGTCAACAAATACCTCCAGAGCACTTCAAATCCCAAAGTGTACGCCGCAGGGGATGCAGCGGAAACGGGGGGATTGGCTTTGACACCCGTGGCCGTAATGGAGGGACACGTAGTATCTTCCAATATCCTAATGGGAAATTCCAAAGAAGTGGATTATCCCCCGATGCCCACGGTGGTATTTACCTTGCCTACAATGGCATCCGTCGGAATGACAGAAACCAAGGCCAAAAACAGTGGTCTTGAATTTAGGGTAAACTATGATAAGGTTGATGATTGGTTCAACGCAAGGCGCCTGAATGTCGAAGAATATGCTTACAAGACAATCATTGATAAAAATAACGGTACGGTTCTGGGGGCACATCTTATCGGGCCACACTGTGAGGAGACCGTCAACCTGTTCGCGATGGCAATAAAGACCAAAATGACCGTAAACGATTTAAGGACGATGATTTTTTCTTATCCAACATTATCCTCGGATATTCCCTATATGCTTTAACAAAATATCAAAATTTATGAAAAGTGATGAATACACTAAAAAGCACTGGGAAGAGGTTTATACCGGAAAAAGTGATGAAGAAGTAAGTTGGTTTGAAGGGAAACCCTCGACTTCATTGGATATTATAGCTTCCCTTGACTTACCTAAAGATAGTTCAATTATTGATATTGGCGGGGGGAACTCAAATCTTATAAGTCATTTGTTGAAAAATGGCTATAACAACCTGTCCATTCTTGATATTTCAGAAAATGCACTTCAGCGTACCAAATCAAAATTAGGCAAGTCAGCCGCAAAGGTGCAGTGGATAAATTCGGACATATTGAATTTTGAACCGACCCAAGACTTTGAGTTATGGCACGACCGGGCTACTTTTCATTTCTTCACACGGGAAGAAGATATCTTAAAGTATATTGACATACTGGGTCGTTCCCTTAAGACGGGAGCGTATTTTATACTGGCAACTTTTTCGACCACCGGGCCAAAAAGATGTAGTGGATTGGAGATTACCCAATATTCTCCTGAAAAACTAAAGGAATTGTTTAAAGTAGATTTCACCCTATTGGAATCCTTTGAAAAAATTCATAAAACCCCTTTTAAAACAGAGCAAAATTTTATTTATAACCTGTTTCAGAAAAAATAATATGAACTACGAGAGAATCCTTTTAAATTCAACCATTACCTGTCCCGAATGTGGACATACGAAAGAAGAGGAAATGCCCACAAAGGCCTGTCAGTTTTTCTATGAATGCGAAAACTGCAATCAAATATTAAGACCAAAGGAAGGCGATTGCTGTGTCTTTTGCTCTTATGGGACGGTTGCCTGCCCACCAATACAAGAAGGCTCTGGTTGTTGTTGAATAATTTCAGGATAAATTTGTAGAGCACCCCAGTACAATTATATATTGCCAAAATTTTAAAATCGATGATACCACGAGATTTAAGCAAGGACATAAAAACGAGGTTGCAAAGTATCAATGGGCAAATTGGTGGCCTCATTAAAATGCTCGATGAAGATACAGACCCAGAGAAGATTTTAATACAGTTCAAGGCAGCACAGAAAGGATTGGATAAAGCCCATTTTCTGTTACTGGACGAAGTTTATCGAAAAGCTTTGGCCATAAAAATATCTGAAACTGTCGAGGCCTGCCCCGGAAATTGTGGCAATGAAGACCGTATCGAATTTATAAGAAAACAGTTTCCAGATTTGGAATTGGACAACCTAACTGAAAAGATGAAGGAAATCGATGTGCTCAAGGCCAAGCTCGAAGCATACAAAAATGGTTGAATCTTTCCAATTAGCATAGCATTTATGGCCCACGAAACGTGGGTCATTTTTTTTGAGATTTTATTTGGAGACCACCCCACCCACCATTCTACCTTTAAACTGTTGTTATGATTTACTAACAATGAAACGATTTATGAATAATTAAAATTGAAAGAATGAAACGTCAAGTAGAAGTTTTTACGGCCAATTGTCCAGTCTGTGACCCTGTGGTTAAAATGATCAGGGAACTGGCCTGTGACAGATGTGAGGTAACGACCTATGATCTGGTCAAGCAATGTGAAGACAAGATTTGTCTTGATAAGTTGGATGAATACGGCATAAAGAAAGTTCCCGCTGTGATAGTGAACGGCAAATTGCTGGACTGCTGTAAGGACTCGGCCATTACCAAGGAAAGATTGATGGAAGCAGGAATTGGACAATCATAATTAAAAAACGGTTAAGTATGATTTGCAAAATATTCCCGAAAATATCGCTGAACATTAGCTATCTACTATTGATTTTGCTATTGCTATTGGCCGTAACAGGAACGGCGATGGCCCAGGGTCACGGCCCTTTATATGGTTTGCAGACACCGACTTTGGCCAAAGGTGGTGTAGATTTGAACGTGGCAAGTATGAGTTTGAGCACGGAAGATGAAACGTCTTATATGCTCCGCTATCTGTTTTCCTATGGCATTACGGAAGACCTGCAGATCAACCTGACCACCCCCACGATGATAGAGCGGTTGCGTGATGCACCAAGGACAAGGGGCAATAGCAATATGCCCGCCAACGGAGATATAGAGGCTTCCCTTTGGTACCGGTTTTTCTCGAATGCTTTTGGTGTGGGGAAGCGTTTTGAGTCCACCGCCATCGTGGGCGTTTCTGCACCGACCGATGATGTCAGGGGACAGGTCAACGTGGGCAACTCGGTACACGCTGCCATTTCAACGGGCTATGCCTCGCGTACTTGGTATGGATGGATTGGGGGCGGTTATCAATATTATTTTGAGAAAGATGGCGAACAATTGGGCGACCTGCCCTACGCCAGTGCGGTAGTGGGGTATCGCCCCAATATATTTATGGGCGATTACCCAAAGCCCGATTGGCGCATCTTTATAGAATCGTTGGCCGAATTCCCAGGTAACAATAAATTTAACGGACAACTGGATCTTAGCGATTCGCGCAGTACAAAAGTTTTGGTCGGCCCATCATTCCTTGGTCTGTATGGTGCCTGGGGCATATCTTTTGGCGCGATGTTTCCGGTCGTACAGGACTTGACACCTGGAGCAGCGAAAGAAAGGTATCGATTGGCCATAAACTTAAGCTATTGGTTATAAAGCAAGAATTTTAAAAATGTATAAAATGAGAAATATATTTAGAATTATGATAATAGGTCTATTCGGAATTGGCACAGCATCGGGGCAAATTACCAAAGTTGACCAAGAAGTGTATGGAATGGATTGCGCCCCTTGCGCCTATGGCCTAGAGCGGGGACTGAAAAAGATGGATGGGCTTCAGGAAGTGCGTGTCAGCCTCAATGACGGAAAGGCATATATGGGATTGGCTGCCGAGAACGGACTTAAATTACGTAGCATTCAGGAAGAGGTAAAAAAGAATGGGTTTTCGGCAAAAAAAGCTGAAGTGACCCTAATGGGTAACGCGAAGAAAGAAGATGGCCAATGGTACTTTGAGACCGCTAATGAACGATTTTCCGTATCGCAGGATACGCCTACGGCGTTGTTACAAAAATTAACCGTTGGAACAGCAACCATAAGCGGAACGGTGCAGGATGAGGAAGATGATAACCTCTCTGGCCATTGGTCCATTGTACTAACCAAAATCGAATAGATTTTATGAAGACTATTTCCAAAATGGTATTGGGAAGCAGCTTGGTTGCCGCCCTTCTTCCCTTGATGTGCTGTTTTTTGCCTGCTCTGCTATCGGTCGGTGCGGGATTTGGTTTCTTGGGTTCAACTTTTGAATGGGTACATCCTGCCCAACCCTTTCTGACCACCTTTTCGGCCGGTGCCCTTGGGTTTGCCCATTTAAGGAATTTTCAAAATTCAAGAAAATGCAGTGGAGAGGAAACCTGCCAAAACGACAAAAGGAAACGCATTATCAACACTTGGTTTCTCTGGACCTTTACATTGCTGATTCTTGCTCTTATGATTTTAAACTACTGGCATGAACTTTAGAAAGCTATTCATTTTTCCGGTTTTTGCTTTGGTTCTTCTCACATCTGGTTGTGAAAGAACGAAAGAACAATGGCAGTTCGAACGGAAAATTATACTTCCCAAAGAAGCCCGCCCCTTGGCTTTGGCCAAGGACGAGGAGGCCATTTGGTTTTCAGATCCGGATTATTTCCGCTTGTATAAAATCGACCTGAATGGAAAGGTGTTGGATTCCATCACGGGGATACAACGGCCGATGAACATCCATATGGATAAGCAAACACTTTACATACCCGAATTCTTGACCGACACCATCTGGCAATATAAAAAAGGTAAAACCAGTCCGTTGAAAATCAACAAACGGCCACAGGCCCCGGCGGGTGTTTCTGTATATGGGGATACCATTCTGGTAGCCGATTTCTATAACCATCGTATCATCGTTCAGACACCAAATTATAGCTATACTATTGGAAAGCAAGGCCATAATGAGGGCCAATTGTATTATCCAATAGATGTAAAACTAAAGGATGATAAGGTATTCGTAGCCGATGCGTATAATAATAGGGTTCAGGTCTTTGATTTTGATGGAAACCACATCAAGACTATCGGATTAAATAAAAAAATGAATGTGGCCTCCGGCATTGCTTTGAGCACTAATGAATTAGCCATCACCGACCAAGAAAATAGCCGGATATTAATTTTTGATTATCAAGGAAAGTTGCTGCAAATATTAAAGGAAGGCATTTTCTATCCAACAGATATTCACTTTGACAAGGGAAGGCTTTTCATCGCCAATTTCAAGGACAATTCTATATCCCTTTATGGCAGGTAATATCAATTGGATATTTTTATAAAAGCTATCTTATGCGTTCATACTCCGTAAATTCGAACGTAGTCCCACCAGTCTCGTTTTCATCCGATTCACTTCTGACAACTAATTGTTGGGCATTTAATTGAATGACAATATGGTATTCACTTGTATTAGAATTAACATGGCTCAGTTTTCCTGATTCTTCGAGAGACCAAGTGCCAATTTCAGTGAAAGTTTATGATATCTGGCTATGACAGGCAATTGCCCCGATTCCCCAGAAATAGCGGTTATCTTCTTGCTCGTCGCCCTTAACATATCTGATAATGTCATCTTTTCGGCAATTTTCGAATTGGGCAAACAAATCTTCCAAGGGCTCCAATATGCCCAATGAATCATTGGGTTGTCCTCTAATTTCTGCAATCCTTTTCCAATCTCCTGCTAAATTATTTTCGGTAAACAAAAGGTTGACTTATTGTGAACTTTGGTCGTCTTTTTTGCAAGACCACATAACCAACAAGGAAAGTGATAATATGTAAATTGTTTGTTTTGGCATTACTTGATTGACATAAAGTTACATCTTATCCTAACATTAAGTACATCTATTTTAAAGAACTATAGTTAGATAGGTTCCAAGTTGTTTTAAATGGCCATCCGCTAAATAATTTCAAAATACAAATAAGATTCTTGCATTGGAATTTAGACCTGTTGGGTTGTTAAGGCCAAAAAGGTCTATCCGATTAGCGATGTTGCTTTTACGTTTCCCGTCGTTTTCCTGAAATCTCAAGTATTTTGACCTGATAGACAATCGGATTTCCCCTTTCGTATAATTTGCTCGAAAATTCATTGATAAACTCAACCTCTCTCCGTTCTTTTCTACGGATAATGCTCTTCACGCCTTCGGTAAAAAGGTGTAACTTTTGTTTGGCAATGTTGCCCTCAAGTTCTTCGAATGTACCGTGCACCATGGCCGATTCCCAATTGAACATCGATTGTATTTCTTCTACCTGTACGGTAACAGAGTTGTTATTTCGCATCGCATTGATTTTATGGCCATCCGAGGTATAGCTAACGATCGTATTGTCGGCAGGATCAAAATAATAGGTGATGGGAATCAAATAAGGCTTCCCTTGCCATAGATAGGCCAAGTGGCCGAGGTAATTGTTTCTGAGGACACGCTCAATCGCACTAGTTGTTAAATCTGTCATTGCTATTGTTTTTGAATATTACTGATCGCTTATATGTGTTTTTCAAAGTGTGGTTTCTGCTTGTATTCCATCATCGATTATTAAGTTGTTGTGCCTCATGATTTATCGCCTTGGCCGTATAGACAGATAAAGAGGCGAAACCATTTAACCACTTGCCAACATATTATAACCTATAATTTTTCAAAAACCTTAAATGCGGAAGAAAGGTTAGAAAAAGCATGGCTGTGCGTACCATTTGATACGAAACCCAATTGCCCAACTTATTGAAGATACCTGCTCTTTGTCTTAGACTCCCCTTTGTAATTTCGCTACACTGGCTTATAACCATTTCAAAGTCGGCCCGAAGAATTTTGGCAAAATTGACCGAGTGAACTTCTACGTTCATTTCAATACTGCCATAACAACTAAGACTGTTCAAGTTAAATGAGCCTATGGTAGACCATTTATTATCTACTACCGCAGCTTTACCGTGTACTACGGATTTGTTCCATTCAAATATTCTCATATGATGATTCAGAAAAGAAAAGCACAAATGTTCGGTAGCCCTACGTACCAAAGGCACATCGCTAATGCCCGCTAAGATCACCGTTGTTTTTATTCCTCTTTTACAGGCCTTTTTCAATGCCTTTGCTATTCTACTTCCAGGTAAAAAATACGAGCCTACGATAACTATTTCCTTTTTGGCGTGAATGAAGGCGTTGGTGTATGCATCACAGACTTCCGTTTTTCGCTGTAGCCAGTCGTTTTGTAAAACTCCTACGAGTGCGCTACCTGCCGAATGTAACACGGGTGGTATTTTTTTTGAACTTCCTTTTTTGAAAAAATAATCACTACACAATATTTGTAGATCCTTAGCTGCCGGGCAATTCAACTGAACGGCATAGTCCAACCAAGGTTCCGCAGCTCCGGTTCCATAGTATTTATCGGCAATATTGATTCCGCCTATCAATGCTATTTTTTTATCAACGACCGCAATTTTATGATGCATCCGCCTGCCGATATAAAAATTGTTCAAGGAGAATAAAGGCGAAAAAAACCGAAGTAAAATACCATGTTGCACCATATCATCTGCAAAACTATCGGGTAATGCAGCACTACCATAGGCATCCAGTAAGACGTATACTTTTACCTTTCGTTGCGCGGCTTTCTTCAAACAGGCAGCTATTCGGTTTCCTGTTTCATCGTTCTCAAATATATAGGTCTGTAAATGGATTTCCTTTTCTGCCTTATCTATTAATTTTTCAAGCCGCAAAAAATAGTCTTCTCCCGAATGGACCAACTCAACATATTTTGAATTGTCTGTGGCATTTTGAAATGCTGTTTTACTGTGTTTTCCAACTGCATATTTATGGTCCATCGCTACCCTTTTTTATGCTGGTCGGCCAATAAGATTTGATCAACCTCATTATCTTGTTTCCTCAAAAAATAAACCAATCCCAAAGATGCCAAAACGGTTGTCCCAGCAATAATGAAAGGGTAATAAAACCCTCCGGCAATCAGCCAAGTCCCCAATACCGGACCCAAAATTTGACCGATACTGTTCGTGGAACTTTGAATGGATATATTCCTTCCCGTGTTTTCCTTGGATATCAAAGAAACTGCCGAAAGCAGGTTTGGTGTCACCATGGCTCCCCCGGCTGCGAAAATTATTATAGTAACATAAATGTATAGTTCACCACTCACAAAAGGGAAGACGATTAACGAAACACCCGATATCAATAACCCCAATGTTATTTGCTGTTTAGAGGTCAATATTTTTTCGCCATAGGTTGCGAATACCGGTTGCAAAACGGCCATCACGGAACCACAAAGCATAAAACCAATACCCACCTGATTGGTTGTAAAGGCCAACTCATCCTTCCCATAAATTGAAAACACGGTCTCAAACAGGGTAACCACGAACTGCATCACAAAGGATAAGAGCAACAAAATGATAAAATAGTTACTAAGGGAAAAACTGAATTTGACTACCTCAGAAGCAATACGACTTTTTACTTCCGTATTCTTTAGCCATTTTATGATTATCAGCAATACCACAAAGCCCAAAAGAGCGGCCAAAATAAAGGGAACCGAAAAACGGTCTAGGTGGAACACTCCAAAAGAGTATGTATAGTGAAGGTTCGTTCGCGACAGAAATCCCCCCAGAACAGGGCCAAATATGACACCGGAACTGATAGCGACCCCAGACCAGGCCATTATTTTGGTCCTTCGCTTTTCTGAGGTAATATCACTTAAATAGGCATTACTGACCGGAATGACCGCTGATGTAAAGATGCCCCCTATTATACGGGCTATATATAGCATCGGCAGGGAAGTGGCAAGACCCGTTAGCAAGTTCATCACGACAAAACCTACAAGCCCCAATAGTATTATAGGTTTACGGCCATATTTATCGGAAAGCTTGCCCCAGACGATAACGAACAAGAGCTGGAACAACGGATAAATACTGGTCAACATTCCGATATGGAAGTTGATAAGGTCCGTATCCAGATTGTCCTTTAACGCCAGTCTTTCCGTGTAATAGGGGAGGGTAGGCAATAAAATACCGTACCCGAGCATTACCACAAATAAACTTAACAGCACTAAAAATATCCTGTTAAGTTTGTCCTTTCTATTCATTACTTTTTCCCAATTTTTCTTTTCAACAATTGAGCGTTAATGGCTACAATAATGGTGCTTAAACTCATAAACACGGCACCAACTGCGGGACCCAGTACAAAGCCTGATGAGTACAAAACACCTGCTGCCAATGGGATGGCGACGACGTTATAGCCGGTGGCCCATATCAAGTTCTGGATCATCTTGTTGTAGGTGGCCTTGCCGAACAAAATCAAATTGGCAATATCCTGAGGGTTACTGTTTACTAGAATAATGTCCGCAGTCTCCGCAGCGACATCAGTGCCGGAGCCCACGGCTATTCCAACATTGGCTTGTGCCAACGCAGGTGCGTCATTGACCCCATCGCCCGTCATGGCCACAAACTCTCCTTTGCTTTCCAACTCTTTTACGATTTCCACTTTTTGATGGGGTAGCACTTCGGCATAATAGCCATCCAAACCTAACTTATCGCTAACAGCCTTGGCTGTTTTTTCATTGTCACCTGTGGCCATCAAAACTTTGATATTATTCTTTTTGAATATTTTGATAGCTTCCGCAGATTCTGGTCTGATCTCATCCGCTAAGGCAATATAACCGGCCAATTTTCCATCGATTAGAACAAAAACCACCGTTTCAGCGGCATCGCTATAGGCATCTTCAGGAATTGCAATTTTTTCATCCCTTAAATAACCCGGACTAACTACTTTAACTTGCTTACCTTCCACATTGGCCTCTACACCTTTACCAGTAATCGCATTAAAGTTTTCAGGCTTAGGAATTGTAATATTATCTTCTTTGACCTTTTTTATGATTCCAACTGCAATAGGATGTTCCGAGCTCTGTTCCAGGGCACTTGAAAGCCTTAAGATTTCTTCTGTAGAATATTCTTGCTTAACCGATTCAACTCTTGTGACGCCAAAATCACCTTTGGTCAATGTTCCGGTTTTATCAAACAATAAAGCTGATATTTTTCGGGATTCTTCAAAAGCTGTTCGATTCCTTATCAATAAGCCATTTTGGGCAGATACTGCGGTAGATATAGCGACAACTAACGGAATGGCAAGTCCTAATGCGTGTGGGCAAGCAATAACCATAACCGTCACCATTCTCTCTAAGGCATATACAAAAGGGAAGCCTAAAATGAGCCAAACAGCCAATGTTCCAAAGCCAATCGCTAACGCAATGTAGGTTAACCATTTTGCGGCCCTATCAGAAAGGTTCTGCATTTTAGATTTGGTCTTTTGCGCTTCCTCGACCATTTTGATCACCTTATTGAGATAACTGTCCTTTCCGGTATGCTCTACCTTGACTTTTAGGGTACTATTACCATTTACCGACCCACCGATTACTTTGTCGTTCTCATCTTTTTTTACGGGCTTGGATTCCCCTGTAAGCATTGATTCATTTAAGTAACTCGAACCATCTACTATAATCCCATCGGCAGGAACTTTTTCACCTGGTTTTACTAAAATCACATCGTCTTTTAACAAATCTTCCAAGGGAATATCTTCTATAGTATCACCCTTTACCCTGTGGGCTTCGGCTGGCATCATACTTACTAAAAGCTGTAAGGCTTTTGATGCACCTAATACACTTTTCATTTCTATCCAATGGCCTAAAAGCATAATTGCGATCAGTGTTGAAAGTTCCCAGAAAAAATCTTCCCCCCTTAGTCCGAATACTGTGGCAGTACTATAAAAGTAGGCAACGCTTATGGCCATGGAAATTAGGGTCATCATTCCAGGTGCGCCCTTTTTGACCTCTGACCAAAAACCTTTTAAGAAAGGCCAGCCTCCAAAGAAATAGACGATGGTAGATAGTGCAAATAGGATATATGGGTTTCCTGGTAAGAGAAATTCATATCCGAAAAACTCCTGTATCATTGGCGAGAAGAACAATATGGGAATGGTTAGCACGAGCGTTACCCAAAACCGTTTTCGAAAATCGGCAATCATCATTTTGTGATGGTCGTGACCCATTTGACCGTGACCTGGATTATGACCTGAATGGTCGCCAGAACCGTGATCCATTTTACTATGATCCATCTTGCTATGGTCGTCGGATTTTGGATCTTCCATTTTCGAGTGATCCATTTTTGAATGGTCTTCTTTATCGTCATTCATTTTAGAATGGTCCATTTTGGAATGATCTATTTTTTTGTTCTTTTGCTCTTCGTGATTGTCCATAGTATTCTATTTAAGGGTTATCGTAATTTTTTTCGCATTGCTTCCGAGATATTTTCAGCATAGACCCCATAGGCATCTACCAAAAGCCCCTTTATACCATCTTTTGATGAAATGGCATAAAGAACACTGTTATCGTCCGTACTGCTCATACCTTCAAAACGATGGGTTTCATCCACATCAAAATCTTCGGGATGGATTTCCAATTCCAATGAAGCACATTTTATACAGTCGGGGGCCAAATTAAAATCATAGGTATATCCCCTGATCTGTAAATCATTAATTGCTTCTGATAGGGTGTCATAGTTTCTCATAATTTATTATTTGTATGTCATCGTAAAATAGCTGCCGTCTTTCTCGGTAAATTTCTGGAATGATAACAAGTTCTCATTTGTAAGTTTTTCACTTGCAACATAGTCCAATTGTTTAATTCGTATTCCTATGGCGTAGGCCTTAATATTGATTTTGGATTTAATTGTTTTTCCATTTCCATTGGATTCCAACACGCGGTCATAAATTTTAATCTTACTGTTGGAACCAAAGAAGTTCAACAATCCCGAATCAAAGCTCATTTCGAGTTCAACATTCTCTAAGTTCCCAAGGTCATAGAGTTCCTTGAAATTTTTGGACACCGTATTGATTTCGGTTTCCTTGGATTTTGGCTTTGAAAAAGGAAAGGCCATTACTATAATACTGGATTCATCCGGTTTACATCGGTAAGTGGTGGTATATTTATCGGTCGGAGTGCTTTTTTTATCAAAAAGCTCGGTTGTGACAACAATTTCATAATATCCATCGACTTCTTTCAACTTACCTGCTTTAAAGGTCTGCTTGTTCAGAAAGTCTCCATTTTTATCAAAATTTTCCCGTACCACCCTTCTATCGGACAATTGTCCGATTAGCATTTCATCTTGTGGGTATGCGGAAAAAATCATAAAAATGAATGTTATTAAATACAATCCTGTTTTCATATGTGGTGCATCAATTCTTTAACCTCCTTGGCAATCACATCGCTCAAATCAATTTTATTCGACTGGTGTGGAATCGTGTTGCAGGAAATGATGTCCTCCACATAAGCGTCCCACAAATCTTGATAGGCATTTCCTGAAAATACGGCATGAATGCCGATGCATATTGCAGGTTTCATTCCCGCACTTTTCAAATGCTCCGTAGTTTCTATCATGGTTCGGGCCGTAGAAATGATGTCGTCTACTAAAACTGGCGTCGCTTCCTTATATTTATCTACATCGGGCACGGAAACCTCAACATCACGGTCGCCATGACGAACCTTTTGTAACACCGTGAAGGGTACTCCTGCTTTTTTTGCCACATCGGAAACCCATTGCTCGCTTTCGGAATCGGGCCCGATAAGTACCGGATTATGTATGTTTGCCTTAATATATTTCGATATTTCGTCAGCAGCATGGATGACCCTGTTCGGAATGTCATATACCTCCCCTAATGAGCTTATCCTATGTAAATGCGGGTCAATGGTCGTGATGCTATCGGCAAAACCTGAAATCAATTTCCCGAAAAACCCAGAGGTAACCCCTTCACCTTCATTGAACACCTTGTCTTGCCTCATATAAGCTAAATAGGGGGCCACCAAGCACGTACACATCGCACCCAATGACTTGGCAGTATGACTCAAAAAATACAACGGTAATAACTTTTCGTCAGGCTCGTGCAGGGTACAGACCATGACCACACACTTGCCTTTTACATCGGAAAGGATACGCGTGTAGGATTCCCGTCTGGAAACTTGCGTATGGTGCATTCCCCGATTTCCGCTTTCATTTTCTCCGCTAACAATTCCGTGAGTTCTTGGTTTCCCGGAAGACTGAATAATATAGTTTTCATTTGTCCTTTTTTTTATTCTATTGTTATAATATCGTCATGGCTCTCATAATATTCCAAGGCATAGTTCAACTCCCCTTGCGATTCTGCAAAGAGCGTATAGAGTAACTGGCCTTTTTCTATTTCATCGTTTAAATGAACGTTCAATAAAATACCGGCAGATTTGGATTGGGGCGCACCGGAAAGTTTGGCGAGTTTTGCAATCTTTCTATTGTCGATACGTCGTAAAACACCTGTTTTTTTGGCTTTTATTTCGAATTTATAAGGTTTTAGAAGGGGTTGTTTAAAATTACCTTGGGCTTTACAGATAGCGAGAAATTTGTTGTATGCCTTACCTGATTCCAATAGCCCTCTGGCGGTTTGCTTCCCTTTTCCTAATTCGATTTCGCCAGAAAGCTCTAACAGCTCGCCCGCCAATAGAACTGCCCTTTCTCTTAGGTCTTTCGGTGCATCAACTTCATTCTTGAGTACACTAAGGAGGTCCATTGCTTCAAGCGCGGGGCCAATACCTCTGCCGACAGGCTGTGTACCATCTGTAATAACTACTCTTGTATTAAGGCCAACAGCTTTGCCCACGACTTCGAGATGTTCCTTAAGCTTCATGGCAGCGTCATTGGTACGAACCTTGGCCGTTTCACCGACGGGAATATCAATGACCACATGGGTAGAACCTGCGGCCGCTTTTTTAGAAAGCACGGATGCAATCAACTGCCCTTCGCTATCAATATCCAAGGCTTTTTCAATTTTGATGAGCATATCATCTGCCGGACTTAATTGTGCGGTACCCCCCCAAACAAAACATCCGCCTTCTTTTTCAACAACAGCTTTGATTTCTTCCAAAGAGAGGGTAACATTGGTCAATACCTCCATGGTATCGGCTGTTCCCGCCGGAGATGTAATGGCCCGGGAGGAGGTTTTGGGCATGGTAAGCCCATGTGCTGCAACAATGGACACAACAATGGGAGTGGTTCTATTACCCGGTAAACCTCCGATACAGTGTTTATCGACCACAATCTCCTTGTTCCAGTCCAATTGTTTTCCAGAAGCGATCATGGCTTTTGTGAGTTCCGAGATTTCATTGACATCCAATCTATTTCCGGCACAAGCCGTAATAAAGGCCGAAAGATGAATGTTCGAGTAATCTCCTTCAACGATGTCGGTAATGATTTCATCGAAGGCCGTATAATCCAGTTTCTGATTGTAGATTTTTGCCCGTACGTGGCTTAAGGAATCTATAGGTTCTAAATGGGACACCATTAGTGTTTCATTTCCGGACACTTTTAATTTTTTCGCCGCCGCTTCGGATAAACCTATCTCTCCGGCTAGCAGTACATCCGATGTTATTACATTAAGACTGGCAACGATGGACGTACTGAAATTG
Source organism: Maribacter polysiphoniae (assembly GCF_003148665.1). Lineage (GTDB taxonomy): Bacteria > Bacteroidota > Bacteroidia > Flavobacteriales > Flavobacteriaceae > Maribacter_A > Maribacter_A polysiphoniae. Next base: position 241,190 of record NZ_QGGQ01000003.1, read on the forward strand.
GATACACGGATTCTGGTCAATGCTTCAAAACCTTCGGAAACACAGACATGGCAATCTTCCCGCATATAGACTACATGTTCGTTCTGTGTATAAATGCCCAAGTGTTTATATTTTAAAGTACTCGATTTTTCTTCCATAACTCTTTGCGTTATTTTAGTTTAAATAGTTCTGGTGATGCCACCAATGGTATTCCTATAATCAAGTCCATTAGCTGTTTTGAAAAGTTTCTACGGATTCAATGCTATATAATTTGGGAATTTCAGAACCCCAATCATAAGTTTCCTTAATGCCTTTTTGCAATGCTTCCGCACCTTCTTTCTCTCCGTGAACAATAAATATCCTTTCCGGTTTCTCTGCGACCTTGCTTAGCCAATCCAATAGTTCGGAATGGTCGGCATGTGCCGAAAGACCTTCTATTTCTGCCACCTCCATTTGAAAGGATACTGTTTTTCCGTACACTTTTAATTCCCTGTCGCCTTCCAACAATTTTCTTCCCCGAGTACCTTCCGCTTGATAGCCCACAAAAAGCAAGGTGTTATTGGGGTTTTGTGCTTGTGTTTCGAGATAATTGAGCATTCTACCTCCTGTGAGCATTCCACTTCCGGCGATGATGATTTTAGGTGTATCGTCGCTTCTCAATTCCATAGTTTCACGATAACTGCTAACCACAGTAAAATAGGAACACATTTCGTCGCACTCATCATCCTCCAACCTGTGCCAATCCCTTGTACGATGGAACAGTTCCAATACATTGGCCCCCATCGGACTGTCCATAATCATCTGCACTTTGGGGATTTTATTTTGTTTTAACAACCTCCAAAATATCAGCATCATCAATTGGGCACGCTCTACGGAAAAACTTGGTATGAAAAGGCTTCCGCCCCTTTCAATGGTTTTGTTGACCAATTTTTCAATTTCGGGAAGTGCCTCTGCTTCTTCGGGATGAAACCTGCCGCCATAGGTCGATTCTATAAAAAGAACATCCGCCTTTTTTGGTTTTAGCGGTGGATATAGCAATAAATCGTTGGTTCTGCCGATATCCCCTGAAAAAACAAAACGTTTTCCGAGAACATCCAATTCTATGTAGGTAGCGCCAAGGATATGGCCGTTGTACTGAAATCTAGCTTTTATGTTTTTCATCAAGGGCAGCCATTGGCCGGGGGGTACTCCCTTGAAATAGGGAACGGTTTTTTCAACATCCTTTAAATCGTAAAGCGGTTCGGCGGGGCTGTGTTTGGAATAACCTTCCTTATTGGCACGTTCGGCTTCCTGTTCTTGAATCTTGGCACTATCGTTCAATATGATTTTGGCAATGTCCAGGGTGGGGTACGTTCCATAAATGGGTCCCTTAAAACCCTGTTTGACCAATCTGGGCAGATAGCCTGTATGGTCCATGTGCCCATGCGTAAGCAAGACCGCGTCAATTTCCGAGACTTCAACGGGTGGATACTCCCAGTTTTTTAGACGTAGTTCTTTTAGTCCTTGAAAAAGACCACAATCAATCAAGATTTTGCGTTCGCCAGTATCCAGGAGATATTTTGAACCGGTAACGGTTCCTGCAGCTCCTAAAAAGTGAATGTTTATTTTGTTGTTTTTCATTTATAGTACCCGTTTAGTGTCCCCCACAGCAGGAAGGTGTGTTCCCTTTATCTTGGTCCGGTTGGCATAACTCCGCTATTTCTTTGTGGAGATCATGAAAATCCTCTTTGATGAGAAGGGCTAGTTTCTTGGTGGATTTGGGTTCGGAGTTTACCATCTCCAATAGTATTTCAAAAGCTTCTTCAAGTAATTTGGAATCATCCTCCATTGCTTGGTAAAATGGCTCTAGGTCTGTACTCTTCTGTTTTTTCAATTCTTCTGTTTTCATATGTTTTCTTTTTAGGATTAATTAATGTTTGTTGGTTTAATGCGCTGTGCATAATTCTTCCGAATCTTCGAGAATTTTTTTTTGTCGTTGCTTGGCGATACCTATTTGCTCCAATAGTGATGGGTTTTCGTTAATATCCTTGCAGAGCACAATGCCTTTATCCAATAATTTGGATTTCTCGGCCTTTGTCAATGTTGTTAAAGAGGTTAAGGGATGTAGACCGGATCTGTCTATGCGTTCTTTCAGACCGTTCCCTTTCGGATAATCCCAACTTGTAAGCATCAGCCCAACACAGGTACCATATTGTATGGCATCGGTGGTAAAGCGGGTATTGGTATAAACACCCCCTTGATGAAACTTGGTTTTATGGCCTTGCTGTTTTTCCCATTGTTTTTCCACATCCAAAAATCTTGATTGGATATAGAGCGGGATTTTCACGTTGCAAAACCGGCCCTGATCACTATGGTATTTACATTCAATCATATAATGCTTGTTGTCTTTTTCAGCTATCACATCCACTTCATGCTGTACACAATTGCCTTGAACGATTACCCCGACTTTTGTATCAAAACCTTCTTGACTCAATATGGCCCCAACAAATTTTTCAAAGGGATAACCCGAAGGCCCGAGTTCCATAAGGGCTTTTTTTAGTTTATACCGCGAAGCGCTCATACGGGCCTTGCTCTTTAGCATCCTAAAGGCACTTCGGTATATTTCTTTGGTGGTCATGCCATGGGATACCCTGTCCCTAATTTCATTGGCAATTTCTTGAACAAGCGTTTCGTCAGCCTTTGAACGGCGCAATGATTTGATAAGCTTGTTGATATCGAATTCCTCAAGTTCACCGGAATATTTTCTTATCTGTACCTGCTGGGGCATTCTCTATATTTTAATGCTCATCACTGGTAGCGAAGAATGGTTGGCGACCCCTTCTGTAATGCTTTTTGAGAACAAACTCAAAAAACCTGTATTGCCGTGTGTACACATGGCAATCAGGTCCGCTTTGTTGTGTTTCAAATATGTATTGATGCCCGTTTCAACTTGGTTCTCGTTATACACGTTCATGGAGAAATTCTTGAGTTCTGGAAAACCCTCCAAAAACTTTCGTATGGGATCTAGGCCAAGGGCGATACTATTATGGTCTGAAGCCGTGTTGATGCGTAATAGATGAATTTTCGCATTACATTTTTCTGCGATGGATAGTACTTCCCTAAAAGCACTGCCCACATCTTCCATAAAATCTGAAACGAAGACGATATCCTTGAAAGGAAAACTTACATCATCTTCTTTTACCACAACGACCGGCACATCGGATTTTCTTACCAAACGTTCTACGTTACTTCCGACAAGTTCACGAACTATGCCCTTGGTGCCACTGCTTCCTGTAACGATGAAATCATGGTCATAATGACCCGAATGTTTCAGAATGTTGTCTTGATCTACATGAAATTGTAAAAAGGTTTGGCATTTTAGATGTTCTTTTTCGGCCTTTTTTTCCAGTTCACGTAACGAGGCTTTCGCTTTTCCAATTTTTTTGAGGGTTTCTGGATACCGTTTTTCCTTTTGCTTGTCCAATTTGACCCAATCGACAGGGGTTTTTAACAAATGGAAAAAATGGATTTCGGCATTATAAAGTTTGGCCATTTCAATGCCCAAATCGGCGGCTTTGTTGCAGTTTTCTGAGAAATCCGTGGGTACGAGTATATTTTTCATAGTGTTATTGTTTTAAGGTTTATTTAGATTTAAGTACTTCCTTAGGAAGCTTGTCGTTTTATTTGCTGGCTACTTCGTTTCCCGAGTCGATTTGTTTTTCAAAACAATCCAGATTATGTATGGTGGTTTCGGCAATATTCGTCAGTGCCGTATCGGTCAAGAAGGCCTGATGGCTCGTTATCAGAACATTATTGAAGGTCATCAAACGAGCGATTACATCGTCCTGTAAAATCTCGTCAGAATGGTCTTCGAAAAACAGTCCTTCCTCTTCTTCATAGACATCCATACCAAAGTACCCGACCTTTCCGGTTTTTAGTCCATCGATGACCGCTTTGGTATCTACCAGACCGCCCCTGCTCGTATTGATGAGCATAACACCTTTTTTCATGACCCCAATTTGCTCGGCATCTATTAAATGTTTCGTGTCGGTAGTCAAAGGCACGTGAAGACTGATAATATCCGATTCGGCACATAATGTTCTACAATCGGTATAGCGGGCACCAAATTTTTCTACTAGGTCTTCATCCTTGTTGACATCATAGGCTAGAATTTTACAGCCAAACCCATGAAGGATTTTGACCAAGACTGCGCCAATCTTTCCGGTGCCCAATACCCCAACCGTTTTGCCGTTCAAGTCAAAACCAGTGAGTCCGTTTAAGGAAAAGTTTTGTTCACGCACTCTATTATTGGCCCTAATTAGTTTTCTGTTCAAAGCCAATATGAGTGCGACCGTGTGTTCTGCGATGGCGTAAGGCGAATATGCGGGAACACGAGCCACCTTGATGTTCATTTCATCCGCCTTGTCCATATCCACATGATTGTAGCCTGCCGAACGAAGAGCTATGTATTTGACTCCGAACGCACCTAATTTTTCTAGTACGTTGGCGGATGCATCATCCCCTGTAAATAGACTGATGGCCTCCGAGCCTTTTGCCAAGGGAACGGTATGCTCGGATAATCGTTCCTCTAGTAGCCTCAATTCATGTTTGCCGTCATTGGCGGATGTTAAATAGGATTCTTCAAACTTATGGGTGCTGAATACCGTTGTTTTCATTTGCGTTTTAATTTTATTTACCAAAAATCTTTACGAGTTCGTACAATTCGTCTTGTACCTGGTGTTGTTTTACCACTTGGTCAAAAGGCGTGAGGCTAAGTTCGTTGTTGAGAATACCGACCATAACGCTCTTTTTTTCTTGTAAAAGGGCCTTTACCGAAGCTGTCCCAAGTCTTATCCCCAACATACGATCGGCAGCGGAAGGGTTTCCACCGCGTTGCACATGCCCCAGTTTTGTGATGCGGAGGTCTACCTTCGGATTTAATTCCTTGATCTTTGATGCCGCTATTTCGGCACCAAGTTCATCGCCTTCGGCAACTACGGCAATGAAGGCTTCTTCGCTATCATAAACACTTGCCTTTTCGAGCAAACGGACAAAATCTTGTCCGCTTTCCGGCACTAAAATGGCATCGGCACCTACGCCCAACCCAGAATGCATTGCTATATATCCGCAGTCCCTTCCCATTACCTCAATTAGAAATATTCGGTTATGTGATTCTGCTGTGTCCCTAATCTTATCAATGTTTTCGATTGCCGTATTCACTGCGGAATCAAAGCCCAAGGTGAAGTCGGTTCCGGCCATGTCATTGTCAATGGTACCCGGAATACCGATAAATGGTAGTTCGCAAATCTCCGAAAAGGCGAGCAGCCCTTTAAAAGTACCATCCCCTCCCACGGCGATAAGTGCATCGATGTTATTTTTCCGAAGGTTCTCCAGGGCCTGCTGTCTTCCCTCTTTAGTTAGGAATCTTGCGCTTCGTGCGGTCTTAAGAAAAGTACCGCCCCGATGCACTAATTTTTGAAGTTCCTGGGTATCCAATTCGACTAAATCCCCATCGATTAGGCCTTCATAACCTTTACGAAAACCACTTAATTTTATGCTGTTCACTTCGGCAGTTTTTGCAATGGCAAATAAAGCTGCGTTCATGCCTGGGGAATCCCCTCCCGAGGTAAATACCCCAATATGTTTCATATTCGTGTTCATGATTTAGTGGTTTTAAGATTAGCGGTAATCAGATCGGGTATTTTTCCGTAAAACCGATTGAAAACCATACAAGCCGTTAAGTCGCCGGTAACATTGACTGCAGTTCGGAACATGCCGAGCAAGCGCTCCACCCCGATTATTATGATAATCCCCTCAGAAGGTATTCCGGCCCCCGATAATACCGAAGCCAGTATGACAACGCCACCTCCGGGTATGGCCGGGGTTCCGATCGAGGCCGCAACGATCGTAACGACGACGACAATTATATTCAAAAGGCCCATTTCAAGGCCATAGGCCTGTGCTATGAACAAAGTCGTTATGGTCTGGTAGAGGGCCGTACCATCCATGTTTACGGTAGCCCCGATGGGAATTATGAAATTACTGATAGAGCTATCTACTTTCAGTTCTTCCTCTGCTGTTTTCAGCGATAAGGGCATGACCGCCGCAGAACTTGTAGTCGAGAATGCTAAAAGCTGGACATCCGTAATTTTCCGTAAAAATTTAAGAGGATTAGTCCGGCCAAGTGTGCTTACCAATAAGAGGTAGATAACAATCAACATAAATAGGCCCAACAGTACAACGAGCACATAAAAACCCAATCCTGAAAGGGAGCTTAACCCGACACTGGATGTAAGCTGGGCCATCAATCCGAATACTGCCACCGGCACCAACAACATGGCCCATTTTACTACGGTCATACAGATTTCCTGTACGGCACTCAAAAGTAATTTTACCGGTTTGAGCAAATCATTGGGTAACGACAGAACGGCTACCCCTATGATAATGGTAAAAATGACAATGCTCAACATTTCGCCACTTACCATGGAGGCCAATGGGTTTTCGGGCAGTAGATCCGTTATGGCATTCGGAATATCATTTATTCCAAAGGATAGTTCCGAACTTTCGGCAGTATCGGCCAATGCATTTGCATGATCCATTTCCGCCTGTTGGTGCAGATACTTTCCAGGTCTGAACAGTGTGGCTAGCACCGTTCCTATGGTTACCGATATAATTGTTGTTGATATAAAATATAAGAGTACACCACCCCCCAACCTTTTTAGATTTTCCTTGTCGTTACTGGCTATGCCCGTAATGATGGAAGCCACGATCAAGGGAATCATGATCATTTGCACCAATTTGAGGAAGAGCATTCCCGGTAGGGCCAACCAATTTCCCAACATATCGGCAGTCGCCTTACTGACCCAACCGTTTTGAGGACTTAATAATAACCCGAAACCTACACCCAAAAACAAAGCGATAATCACTTTTAGCCATAACCTGCTCTCTACCAGTCTCTGCAAGTAATGATTTAATGATTTTAAAGATTTTATTTCGGTTTCGAACATGGTATTTTATCACTTAGGCTATCGTTATTTTTTCCTCCAAATAAACACTTTGGACCGCATGCAATAATTCTACCCCTTCTTTAATGGGTCGTTGAAAAGCTTTTCTTCCAAGTATGAGACCCGAGCCTCCTGCCCGTTTGTTCACAATTGCGGTTGTGATGGCCTCGGTCATATCAGAGGCTCCTTTGGAACCCCCACCGGAACTGATCAGTCCTATTTTGCCCATATAGCAATTGGCAACCTGTAAACGACACAAATCGATGGGGTGTTCGGTGGTCAGGGTTTCATACATGGCATCGTCATATTTCCCAAATTGAAGGTCTTTAAAACCGTAATTTGTAGTGGGCAGTTTTTGTTTGATGATATCCGCCTGTATCGTTACCCCAAGGTGGTTGGCTTGTCCCGTTAAATCTGCAGCGGTGTGAAAGTCCTCTTTATCCGTTTTGAAAGCATTATTACGGGTGTAACACCACAAAATCGTGGCCATGCCAAGTCTATGGGCTTCGGCGAAAGCTTCCGCAATCTCCACTATCTGTCGATTACTTTCCTTAGATCCAAAATATATGGTCGCCCCAATAGCAACTGCGCCCATATCCCAAGCGTCCTTGACCTTTCCGAACAAGGTTTGGTCGTAGGCATTGGGGTATGACAGTAGTTCATTGTGGTTTATCTTCACGATGAACGGTATTTTATGCGCGTATTTCCGAGCGTACAGACCTAATACACCAAAAGTCGAGGCCACCCCGTTACAACCTGCGCCAATGGCCAGTTTTATAATATTCTCAGGGTCAAAATAATCGGGGTTTTTATAGAAGGAAAAAGCGGCACTATGCTCGATTCCCTGATCTACGGGAAGTATGCTTAAATACCCTGTATCCTTCAGGTTGCCATGCCCGTACATTTGGGCAAGACTTCGAAGCGTTTGTGGATTACGATTGCTGTTGACAAAAACTTTGGAGACAAAATTTTTATCGGGCAATTGCAGTTCATCCTTGGTAATCTTTTCGCTAACATGATCTAAATAGAAGGACGCTTTGTCCCCCAACTGCTCTATTAATTTTTCGTGAGTGTTCATTCTTGTTACTATTGATTAATACCTAGACTTTTATTGGTCTTAGCGATGGATTTATTACCATCCATCTCGATTCCGGTAAGTGCCCGAATGGCGTCGATCGTCTCAGGAATTACAATCGCTTGATTGTCCACCACGTAGGCATAAAAGAGTTCATCGCCCACCACTTTTAGCATATCTTCCCATAGGGCTACCTCGTACATGTCGCCCCAAGGCCTGCCCATATCCAAAAACATTTCCTTGATGGTGTTGTTGGAGACCAAGCCTTGATCATAGTGAATAAACTTGATTCTACTTGAGGTTTTGAGGGCGTTCAACACCTCTTCCTTTGATGTTTCTTTCTTTAGTTTCACGTTCCAGTAATGCATATGGCTCAAGGTTTGGGGAACTTTGACCGCTGAAGTAATGACATCCAAATCCGGATCGACACTTTGCGCATCGGGCCCTTGATGACTTGGGATTTCCTTTTCTGGCATCATGGTATTCATAATGCCTCCTAAATGGCTTTCCCAAGGATCTGTCGCTCTTCTTAATAATGTTCCCCGTGCATAATCCAATAAATCCGCTCTTTTTAAAGCAGTCAAGGTTCGAAGAATGGAAGTGGTATTACAGGAAACTACCCTTGTAGCATTTAAATTTAAAGCAGATTGGTAATTATTTTCGGCACTAAAGGAATGCCCAGTAGTTTCGTGCTTTTCCCCGCCGTGCAGAATGAATTTGATGTTATTTTTTTTATAGGTCTCCACATTTTTTGCCGCAATCTTTTTAGGGGTACAATCCACCACTAAGTCCGTCTTTTTTAATAGGCCCTGCAAGTTGCCCTTCACCGAAATGCCGGAGGCCTTCATTTCTTTTTCGGCTTCGGTAGTTGCTGCATAGATGTCATAATTCTTTCTTACGGCGTTTTGTATACGCCAATCGTTGATAACATCGCAAACCCCAACAAGGTTCATATCATCCTGTATATTAATTGCATCGGCCACTCTTTTTCCGATGACTCCGTATCCTACTACTGCTATATTTTTCATGTTATTCTTGTTTAAACTATTCGTATTTAATTAGATTTTATTTGTTCAACGGGCTGTGAGGCTTTCTTATGGACTTTCTTTTTATCCTTATCCACCTTAAAATTTCTAATAATTACTCGATTACTCTTCTCATAGGAAAAATAGCTTACGGCCCAGTTGAATCCGACCAATAATTTGTTACGAAATCCGCTGATAGACATTAGATGCACAATTGACCATAGCAACCAGGCAAAATATCCGGCAAACTTCAATTTCCCCAAATCGGCAACTGCTCTCCGTTTTCCAACAGTGGCCAAAGAGCCCTTGTCTTTGTAGATGAAAGGTTCGGAGGATTTAGATCGTATGTTGTTCAGCAACATCTTGGCCAGATGTTTTCCCTGCTGCATGGCTGCTTGTGCGACCTGTGGGTGGCCTTTTGGGGTTTCTTCAGAAATTAATGCGGCAATATCCCCAATGGCATAAATGTTTTCTTGACCATCCACTTTCAAATGTGCATCGGTTTTTAAGCGATTTCCCTTGACTACATGCCTCTCATCGATACCCTTTGGGAAGTCCCCTTTTACACCTGCTGTCCAAATCAAGTTCTTGGCTAAAATGGTCTTGCCGCTTTTGGTATTGACCACCCTGCCATCATAATTGCTAACGGACTCTTTCAGCAATACTTTCACGTTTAGATTTTCCAAATAGGTTAGGGTTTTTGAAGAAGCTTTGTCGGACATCGCCATGAGTAGTTCGTCCATAGCTTCTACCAAATAAATGTTCATTATGGAGGAAGGGTACTCGGGATAGTCCTTTGGAAGGATGTATTTGCAAAACTCCGCCAAGGCACCTGCCATTTCTACTCCGGCGGGGCCGCCGCCCACAATCACAAAATTCGTGAGGGCATCGCGTTCCTCATCATCGCATGTAATCGCGGCCTGCTCCAAGTTTTGCAGCATCATGTGGCGGATATTTAGGGAATCTCGGATATCCTTCATGCCCAAACTATTTCTTTCCACTTCTTCCATACCAAAGAAGTTGGTCTTTGTTCCCGTTGCTAAGACCAGATAGTCGTAGGTAAGTTTTCCTTTGTCCGTTATGACAGTATTGGTAGAGGCTTGAATTTCCTTTACCTCGGCCAGCCTGAAGCTCACATTCTTATACCCCTTAATTTGTTTTCTAAAAGGGAACACAATACTATCGGGTTCGAGGCCGCTAGTGGCTACCTGATAAAATAAGGGTTGGAATTGATGAAAGTTGTTGCGGTCTATCAGTACAACCTGAACATCTTTGTTTTTCAGCCCTTCCACCAATGCTAGACCCGCAAAGCCCCCTCCAACTATAACTACCCGTGGCAACCTGGAATTTGGCAAGCAGATTGCTTCCGTCACTTTGCACGTATGATCGTCGATACCGTTTAACATTTGATTCTGTTTCATTAACTTTTTACTGTTTATTTTTTTCTTTCGAGTCGCGTTTCCGGACTATCACGACGGAACAGTCGGCATGTGTTGCCAAGGACTGGGAAACCGAGCCGAGCAAAAATCTAGAGAATGCGCCATGGCCCTGCGACCCGACTATGATCAAATCGGCATCAAAGGCTTCCGCCTTTTCTAAAATTGCACTTTTGGGAAGCCCCTCTACCACGGCTGTTGTTATCGACAATACGTCATTCTTGTTCCTTAATGATTTTGAAGCTTCATTAACAAGGTCTTCTGCCGATTTTTTCGCATTGGAAACGGTTTCTTCATAATAATTACCAAGCGTGCCGCCCAAAGGAAGAGCACCAGGAGCGGCCAACATGGGATTTTCGAATACATTCAAAATACATACTTCGGTACCCGCAGGCAACGGTAGGGCCGCAAGTTCATCTATAGCGACTTTACTAAAGTCAGAACCATCTATTGCCAATACTATTTTCATCTTTCTAAATTTATTTGTTCATAATTAATTATGCTTAATTCCCATATTGCCAAATCAACTTATGACCAGGGGTTTCATCAATTTTTTCCAATACAAATGCTCGTATAGCCCCGACCAGTACATTCCGAAAGTGAAAGCGAACAAAAGCTCTTCTATTGGAATGCCGGCCACCAGAATATCACTAAGGTTTTCCAGATTCCAGAAAAGTTCTACATAATCGGGATAGAAGGGGAGAATACTTCCGAAATAAACAAAGTACAATGCCGTGAACAGAAATCCACTTGTCCAGATTTTGGTCTTTAGGTCCGGACGACAGTACAGGGTGGCCATTCCACCCAAAAACATGGCCAATATTCCACAGTAGATATGATTCAAAGGCGTGAACAGGGCCAACATCAAAAACACTACTGCCGGTACGAAAAGGATATATAGGTGCAACCGGTGCCTTTCATGTTTCCGTTCGGTATGCGGTATTTCAACATACTTTCGCTTAAAAATAAGATTGTAGATTACCGTGCCTATGCCCCCTATGGCAAAAGAGAAGATTAGGCTTTCAATATCGAACCCTGTCTTTATCGCCAAATCGAAAAGCGATGGCGGATGCCAATATTCGGGAACAAAAAGGGGTTCGGTAAGCCCAAAGGGCATAGTTATCCAACTCATCTTCAGCATTTCTCTTCGAGAATCTTTCTTCATTAGATAGACCACGCCCCAGAGGGCTAAAATAATAAGGGACCATATGAACCAGACGTACTGCATTTATCGTTTTAGCTGTGCATTGTAAAAAGCTGCGATCAGCGCTCCTGTCAGCCATCCGATAATGAATGTTTGGATCATCCCAATTATAGCTTCCCAAAAAGGAACATCCATGCGAATAATACTGGTTGTGTCAAGCCCATGGAGCAGGCTGTTGAAAAAATCTATGGTACCTTCCCTGCCGGCCGTAAACATGACGACCATACAGCCAATGTAGAGGATGGCGGCAGTGAGACCGAATGCAAATCCGAATTTTTTAATGTTTATACGGTTCATGATTTCTGTTTTTAGTTATTTGTCCGTTCCCAAGGTTTTTTTTGAATCTTCATATTCTTCCTTGGTAATTTCTCCTTTTGCAAATCGTTTTTTTAGAATTTGCATAGGATCTTCATTGCTCGATTTTTGGTAGGGTACGTCATACGGGATAAAGAAAATCCACACCAGTAGTACGAGCCAGATAATCCACCATATAATGTGCATGCCGCCCCAATGTCCTTCGAAATAGTGCATAGTTAAAAGTTTTAAATGTTAGTACTTAATTAATTCAATTCTGAAATTGTATAGCCCTCAAGTCGATTCAACTGTTTCTGCAGATCATCGACCGAAAGGTTCGATTTCATACTGATCTTGGCGACTCCTTTCGGACTTAAAAAAATCTTTGCCTCCTCAATGTCTTCATGAGACTCCAATACTTTTTTGACCTTTGTTATGCAACCGCCACAATTGATTCCGTCTATTTGATATTTTCTTTTCATTTTTTCGGGGATTTCAGTGTTGATGCTGTTTTTGGTCGTGCTTTTCCTTTTCTTCCTTTTTTCTTTTAAGGTTATCCTCCGTTAGCCCATGGGTATGGCCACCATGTCTCATGGGCATCAAGAGATGCACCGCGAACATGATTACTATGAACGTAAACAGTGTGAGGTTGCCTTTAATGCCGAATGCTGGTGCAAAAAAGATGAAAAGAAGCGGAAGTCCGCAACCGAGTATCATCCATATCCAATGATTCTTCATAATCGAAAATTTAAAAGTTAATCCTTAATTGTGTTCAGAATGGTCTTGCTCAGATGGTTCTATTTTATTTGAACCATCCTTCATGCCCATTCCTTTCATATCCATTCCCTTGTCGCCCATCATCTTCTTGCAAGACTCCATACAATCTTCGCTCATCATGCCCTTTTCGTGCATCATTTGCATCATATTGCCCATCATTTTTCCATCTTTCATCATGGATTGCATCATGTTTTTCATCATTATACTATCTTTCATCATCATCTGCATTCCCTGGCCCTGCATCATGGTACCCATCATCTTTTGATTGCCCTGCATCATCTGCATGGCATGGTCGTTGCCTTGCATGTTGTCCATGAATTCAGTCATGTAACTGTGGTTGCTGGCAATTGCATCAAAGAGTTCCGTTCTCGTTTGCGAATTTTCGAGCATTGCATTAGGACCTGTTTTCTGGTTGCAACCGGATAGACTTACTAAGCCAATTGCCAGTAAAATAATTGCTGCTGTTCTCATCATATTTGATTTTTAATTAATATTATTTCAGTTATTCGTTTTGTATTTATCTACAATTGTCTTGTTTTAGTTGCGTTTTCAATTCTTTTTTGATTCTAAACATTAGCTTGTTTTTCTGGTAATCTCCAAGGTTAAATCTAGGTATTGCCAAAAGCCTTTGTCTGCATAATTCTCTTTATTATTTATATAATTTCGTCAAAGAAATTTCGCTCCCAGGCTTGATCATTTTTATAATCGGTCATGCTCATGCCCATGATTTCCTTAAACTGCCTGGATAAGTGGTTGACACTGCTGTAATCGAGCAAATAAGCGATATCCGAAAAGGTATGTTGCCGCAACTGAATGAGCTCTTTTACCTTTTCTATCTTCAGCTTTATGAAGTATTTTTCAATAGTGATATTTTCATTTTTTGAAAAAATCTTGCTCAGTACCTTGTACTCTCGATGTACTATGTTAGCCAGATAGTCCGAGGTTTTTCCCCGATTGTTGATAGGGATATCAGCGACCAATGAGATCAAGGCGATCTTGATTTTCTCGACTATCATCTCTTCTTCGCTTTTGGCTATTTCAAAACCGTTGGAATGGAGGACGTCCACCACTTTTTGGTCTGCTTCAGCAATAGCTATTTCTGGAGCCTTTACCGTAAGTTTCCCTAGTTCTAGGGATAGTATGGTAATGCCCAAATCATGCAATTCTTGCTTTATGACCTTTAGGCAACGCCTACAAACCATATTCTTTATCCAATATTCCCTTATGGAATCCATGGTGCATGTATTATGGTTTACATTAAATCTCAGGTAAAATCCTGTTTGGCAATCAATCTGAATATTCTGTCGTGGGAATGGGGTACGACAAAAAGGGGCCACTTAAGAGGTATGGCCAATGCGAAGAGCGGACTATTGCATAAACAATCCGCTTAAATAAAAATCAAATTAAGAAAGTCTCGTGAAGAACTAGTAAATCCTTCTGAATCAACGGAGGTTTATAGTTTTTGAAGGGAACTACATTTTCCTCAAGTCCTTCAAAAAGGTTTATATAAGTGTGGACAAAGGCCTTTAAGAAGACAAAATTTTGAGAATCAATCTCAAAGGAAACCTTTTGGAGATTATCATTACCTTGCTGTATAAATGAATCATCACTACAACAGTCTCTAGCTCCAATTGAACACTTTTTTGAAGTGTTTTCCGGCTTTTGGATTTTTTGATCACAGGGCGTTGCTTTACCGAACACGGCAATATCTACCAGTTTTTCACAGCAAAAATGCATATCCGCCGTAAACGAGGTAGTCGAAAAGAGTACCGCCAACGTCAAAAACATGGATAATGTTTTGCTAAAAAACTGCTTCACAATCTAAAATTACAAAATTTTGTTTACCCCCAAAAATAATCTATTTTTTGACAATCTTACTTAATTATCTGAAAATCAAATATATATTTGGTGATCCATATAACCTTAATAACAAATGTAAACTAGAGGCTTAAACAAATAAATGATATTTATCATATCGCCGATAATTGACTTTGTTGGCATGGGACTTGAAAGAAAATCAAGGTATTAGATTTCCAAAATTTTGTTAAACAAAAAAAGAGTGTTAAAATTTTTGTAGTTTTGCAGAACGGATGAAAAGTGTTTTCCATAAAATAACATCGTTTACAATGGCACTATTAGTGCTGTTATCAACCTTCTCTTTTTCGGTTGCGCAACACTATTGTGGTGATGTTCTGGTTGATTACTCTTTCTTGGGCCATGCAGAATCTTGCGGCATGGAAGTTCAGGAGACAGCAGAGTTACCAGAGTGCAATTTGGTCAAAGCCGACTGCTGTAGCGATGAAGTCCTTACCGTTGATGGCCAGAACGACTTAAAAGTATCTTTCGAAAAATTAAGTTTTGAACAACAACAGTTTGTTGCCCTCTTCATCTACACCTATCTTAATCTTTACGAAGGACTACCTGAAAACATAGTCCCGTTTAGTGATTACCCCCCTCCACTTTTGGTCAAGGATATACAGATCCTAGATCAGATTTTCCTCATTTGATTTTTAAGTAATAGCATTTTACAGCCCGACTGATAGCAGTTTAGGGCTTATCCTGTTTTCGTTGGTTTCCGGCCAGCACTTCTAATTACTTAATCATCAATGTCATGCTGAATAAAAGCATCAAATTCCTTATCGAAAATAAATTGGTAGCCGTTTTGCTCCTAGTCCTTTTTGTAGGCTGGGGAACCGTAAACGCCCCTTTCGAGTGGAGCACTGGCTCATTACCAAGAAACCCTGTTGCCGTAGATGCCATACCTGACATCGGGGAAAACCAGCAGATTGTTTTTACCAAATGGGACGGTCGTTCCCCACAAGATATCGAGGATCAAATTACCTACCCATTGACAACCTCACTCTTGGGAATACCAGGGGTTAGGACCATCCGTAGCTCCTCCATGTTCGGATTTTCAAGTATCTATATCATATTTGAAGAGGATATCGAGTTCTATTGGAGCCGCAGTCGAATCCTTGAAAAATTGAACTCCTTACCGAGCGGTTTACTGCCCGATGGGGTCAACCCTGCATTGGGGCCGGATGCCACAGGACTTGGACAAATCTACTGGTACACTTTGGAGGGACGCGATGAGAAAGGAAATGTCACAGGCGGCTGGGATTTACAGGAGCTTAGAAGTATTCAGGATTTTTATGTTAAATATGCCCTATCGTCAGCAAGCGGTGTTTCAGAGGTGGCCTCTATAGGGGGTTATGTACTAGAATATCAGGTAGATGTGAACCCCGAACTGATGAAGCAATACGGTATTGGGCTACAGCAGGTGGTAAAAGCGGTAAAACAAAGTAATCGTGATATTGGGGCACAGACCTTGGAAATTAATCAGGCCGAATATCTTATTCGCGGGCTTGGGTATGTGAAGTCCATCGAGGATCTACAGAATGCAGTCGTTACCTCTGAGGATTACACGTCCATTCGCTTAAAGGACATTGCAAATGTTTCCTACGGACCGGCCACCCGGCGCGGTATTTTGGATAAGGAAGGCGCAGAAGTTGTCGGTGGCGTAGTGGTCGCACGGTATGGTGCCAATCCAATGGAAGTCATCAATAATGTTAAAGACCAAATCAATGATTTAAGTGCCGGACTGCCCTCAAAAGTACTTGAAGACGGCAGAACATCTCAACTTACCATTGTTCCTTTTTATGATAGGACCGAACTCATTCAAGAAACGCTGGGTACGCTCAATGAAGCCCTGACCTTGGAAATTTTCATTACCATTTTGGTCATCATTATCATGGTCTTCAATTTAAGGGCATCCATCCTGATATCGGGGCTGTTGCCGGTTGCGGTGCTTATGGTGTTTATTGCGATGAAGCTATTCAATGTGGATGCAAACATCGTGGCACTTTCGGGTATAGCCATTGCCATTGGAACCATGGTGGATGTAGGGGTCATACTCTCGGAAAACGTCATACGGCATTTGGACGAAAATGAAGAGGGCCTACCCATTAATACCGTTGTCTACAATGCCACCGCAGAGGTGTCGGGGGCCATATTGACCGCCGTAATGACCACCATCATCAGTTTTATTCCGGTATTCACGATGATCGGGGCCGAAGGAAAACTCTTCAGACCCTTGGCCTTTACAAAAACCTTTGCGCTTACCGCATCCATTATCGTAGCCTTATTTTTGATACCACCCTTTGCGGCCTTTCTATTTAGAAAAAAAAGCATAAAGAAAACCACTGGATACGCCGTTAATGGAATATTGATACTTCTAGGGATTATAGCCCTTGTTTATGGCTTTTTATTAGGATTTATATTGATTGCCTTCGGTATCGTAGGCTTGCTAAAAAATCCGGAATTGGCATCACGTATTTCCACTGGATTTTCGCTTTCCGAAGAACGAGCCAATCTTATCAATATCATTATTTCGGCCTTTGCCATTGTTTTTGTTTTGGCGGAATACTGGAGACCGCTCGGTCTCGATAAGAGTATTTTTTGGAACCTGATTTTTGTTTCGCTTATATGTTTCGGACTACTGGGCTTCTTTACCATATTCCGGAACTATTATACAAGGATACTTCGCTGGGCATTACGGAATAAACTGATATTTCTTTCCATACCCACCGCCATTGTGATATTCGGGGTAATGATTATGCGCAATACGGGCAAGGAGTTTATGCCTTCATTGAACGAAGGTTCGTTTTTATTGATGCCTACCTCCCTTCCGCACGCCGGTGTCGAAGAGAACAAACGGGTATTGCAGCAACTGGATATGGCTGTAGCCAGTATTCCTGAAATAGCAACGATAGTCGGCAAATCCGGTAGAACCGAATCCGCATTGGATCCGGCACCCTTGTCGATGTATGAGAACGTCATCCAGTACAAGCCAGAATACGTGTTGAACGAGAACAGGGAGCGCCAACGGTTCAAGGTTAATGAAGATGGCCTCTTCGAACTCAGGGACGGCACCTTTGTGACCAATCCGAACATGGTTCTAGATGATGAAGGAAATTACGATGAGTCTGCCATAGTTTCTGCATTCTCTGTTAAACAAAAGGATTTGATTCCCGACAATGATGGGGAATATTTTAGAAACTGGCGGCCTGAAATTGAATCCCCCGATGATATTTGGAACGAGATTGTACGTGTAACGAAACTTCCAGGCGTTACATCCGCGCCCAAGCTGCAGCCTATTGAAACCCGCTTGGTCATGTTGCAAACGGGAATGCGGGCACCTATGGGCATCAAGGTAAAAGGGCAAGATTTAAAGGAAATAGAAGCCTTTGGCCTCAAGCTTGAAGACATTTTAAAGGAAGCCGAGGGGGTCAAGGATGAAGCCGTATTTGCCGATCGTATTGTCGGAAAACCCTATTTGCTGATAGATATCGATAGGGAGCGCTTGGCACGATACGGCATTACCATTGAAGACGTGCAGAGCGTTTTGCAGGTGGCCGTTGGTGGCATGGTGCTTACCCAAACTGTTGAAGGCCGTGAGCGTTATGGCGTACGCGTGAGGTATCCACGGGAATTGCGAGAGAATCCAGCGGACTTGGAGAATATTTATATTCCTGTTGCAAAAGGAAGTCCGGTTCCTTTAAGCGAATTGGTTACGATCAGATACGAAAAAGGGCCACAGGTCATCAAGAGTGAGGACACTTTTTTGGTCGGTTATGTGTTGTTCGATAAGTTGGACGATTTTGCCGAAGTCGAGGTGGTCGAGAACGCTCAAGCGCTGATACAGGAAAAAATAGATAGAGGGGAACTCGTAGTACCCAAGGGTATCAACTATTTGTTTACCGGTACTTATGAAAACCAGCTGCGTGCCGAAAAAACCTTATCGGTCGTAGTACCGTTGGCATTGGCCATCATATTCTTGATTCTTTATTTTCAATTCCGTTCGGTCGGCACATCTTTAATGGTATTCACCGGGATTGCCGTTGCCTTTGCGGGAGGTTTTCTGATGATCTGGTTCTATGGACAGGATTGGTTCTTGAACTTCAACTTTTTCGGGGAAAATCTCAGAGACCTCTTTCAAATGCACACCATTAACCTGAGTGTTGCCGTATGGGTCGGGTTTATTGCGCTATTCGGTATAGCCACGGATGACGGCGTGGTAATGGCCACCTATCTTACCCAGACTTTTGATAGGAACAAACCCGATTCACTTGTTGCGGTCAGGGACTCAGTGGTCGAAGCAGGTGAGAAACGTATCCGTCCGTGTTTGATGACCACCGCTACCACTATTTTGGCGCTGCTCCCCGTATTGACATCCACAGGGCGGGGTAGCGATATTATGATACCGATGGCGATTCCTTCTTTCGGGGGAATGCTTATCGCTTTGATTACCCTATTTGTTGTTCCAGTCTTGTACAGTTGGAAGGCCGAATTTCAATTAAAAAGAGTATCCAAATGAAGAAATACCTATACATATTGATTGGAATAGTATCCGTCGCTTCCATGAACGGACAAGAGTTGGAAAGCCTTATCCAACAAGCCGAACTGAACAATCCGGAAATTCAGGCTTTTGGGCTGCGGTATAATATTGCCTCCGAAAAAGTGAACGAGGTCAACACTTTACCCAATACGGAGGTAAGTGCCGGACTTTTCGTAAGCGAGCCCGAAACACGGACCGGAGCACAGAAAGCACGGTTCGCGGCAAAACAGATGATCCCGTGGTTCGGTACCATTACCGCCCGTGAAAATTATGCAAGTTCATTGGCCGATGCCCAATACGAAGAACTAGTGATCGTAAAACGAAAACTGGCCCTATCGGTCTCGCAATCCTATTACCGACTATTTTCAATTAGGGCAAAACAAGGTGTATTGGACGAGAATATCGAATTGCTGGAAACCTATGAACGATTGGCCCTGACCTCGGTAGAAGTTGGTAATGCCTCTGCGGTTGATGTGCTACGCTTGCAGATTCGGCAGAACGAACTGCTACAGCAAAAAGAAGTTTTGGAACAGGAGTTTCTGGCCGAGCTGACCTTGTTCAATAATCTTTTGAATCGGGACGAGCAGACCCAAGTCGAAGTTTACGACGGGCTTACGGTACCGGAACAAGACCCGATAACGGAAGAAGGAAGCCTTGACCTGCACCCCGAACTTTTAAAGTATGATAAATTGTACGAGTCGGTCGAACAATCCGAAATCTTGAACCAAAAAGAAGCATTACCGGACCTTGGTTTCGGATTGGATTACATACCCGTCGCCGAAAGGCCCGATATGTCTTTTGATGATAACGGGAAGGATATTATAATGCCGATGGTATCGGTATCCATCCCGATTTTCAACAATAAATACAAATCCATATCCGAACAGAACAAGCTAAGGCAAGAGGAAATAACCGCCCAAAAGCAAGAACGAAGAAACAAACTCGAAACACTTTTGAGCGAGGCCATGAATAATAGAATAGCCTTCAGGATCCGGTTTAGAACACAATCCAAAAATATCAGGCAGGCCAAGGATGGGGAGGAAATCCTTATCAAAAGTTACGAGACCGGAACCATTGATTTTAACGATGTGCTCGATATTCAAGAGTTACAGCTTAAGTTTCAAATCAATCGAATCGAATCCATCAAGGGCTACTTTGTGCAATCGGCCATTATTAATTATCTAAGGAGCTAATATCCATATTGATAAGAGCATTATGTATCGATTGAATATGATACAGTAGGATATTATAAATATTAAAAAAGAGAATCATGATAAAAAAAATTACAGTGTTGTTGGTACTTCTCATTTCATGCGTAGGCATTGCTCAAGTAGGGACCAACGGACAAGATAGAAAAGAAGATGGGCGACCTGTTAAGGAGTATAACCTTACCATTGAAGAAAACAAAATGACGCTTGGTGGTGTTGCTGCCAATGCAATGACCATCAATGGTAGTATTCCCGGACCAGTCTTGGAATTTACCGAAGGCGACCTTGCTATAATCAACGTAACCAATAAAATGGACGAAGAAACCTCAGTGCATTGGCACGGATTGATACTTCCTAATTTTTATGATGGCGTTCCCTATTTGACTACCCCACCCATCGAACCAGGAACGACTTTCCAATACAGAATCCCGATCAATCAATCGGGTACATATTGGTACCATTCCCATACGATGCTACAAGAACAGAAAGGGGTGTATGGTTCCATTATGATTCAGCCCAAGGAAAAAACCTTGGACTATGATAAAGATTTAGTTGTAGTACTCTCTGACTGGACCAACGAAAAACCGATGAACGTACTGCGTAACCTAAAAAGGGGAAACGAATGGTATCAAGTTAAAAAAGGTACAGCGGTCCCTTTGGGCAGGGTCATCAAAGAGGGGGCTTTTGGCGCGCAGCTTAAATTCTGGAGAGACCGTATGGAAGGGGCTGATATTGCCGATATCTATTATCCGGCATTTCTGACCAACGGGAAAACATTGGCAGAATATCCCGAATTCAAGCCAGGAGAAAAGGTGCGGCTTCGCTTTATCAACGCTTCGGCCTCTACCTATTATTGGATGGATTTTGGTGGTGGTAACCCAATGGTGGTTTCCGGCGATGGTATTGATGTGCAACCCGTATCCAAAAGCCGATTTCTATTTGGTATAGCTGAAACCTACGATGTAATCGTAACCATACCTGACGGTACTTTGGAAGTTACGGCAACGGCACAAGATGGCTCTGGGCATACATCATTGCGTTTAGGACAGGGAACACTTTATCCTGCAAAAACGATTGATAGACCGGACAAAGTGGAAATGATGAAGCAAATGGCAAAAATGGATATGAAAATGGGAGCACCTGCAATGGCTGGTAATAAAAAGAAAAACACGCCTGAATTTTTAATGCAGAAGTATGGAATGAAGATGGATATGAAAGACGGTCAGATGAATATGGGGATGAACGATAAGATGTCAATGAATAAAGGCAAAATGGGCGATAAGATGAAAACGGATGACCAAAAACCTATGGATATGAATGACAATCATATGCAAATGGAGATGCACAAAAAGATGGACGGTATGAAGGGAATGAACCCGCCTGCCGGACGGGCAGGAATGGACTCGATGTCAATGGACCATAACGGAGAATCTAATAAAATGAAAGGCCATATGAATCACAATATGCCCAAGATGCAGAAGGATACTTCTTCATTTGATTACGACACTCGTAAAACATATTTCAACTACGACTTTTTAAGGGCAAAGGAGAATACCACCTACAAAGCTGATTTGCCGGTAAATGACATACTGTTGAACCTAACGGGAAATATGCAGCGCTATGTATGGAGTATGAACGGCGTACCCCTTTCAGAAACCGATAAAATAAAAATCAAGGGGGGCGAAGTAACTCGGATTACGCTCAACAACCTTACGATGATGCACCACCCAATGCACCTGCACGGGCATTATTTTAGGGTCATCAATGAAAATGGCGAACGTTCCCCATTAAAGCATACGGTAAATGTACCACCTATGCAGAAAGTGGTCATAGAGTTCTATAATGAAGAGTATGGCGATTGGTTCTTTCACTGCCACATACTGTATCATATGATGGGCGGTATGGCAAGGGTTTTCAGTTACGATACGCCAAGAGACGAAAGAATGAAGGATTATCCTGTTCAGAAACTTATTGATGAAACAGACCATTATTATTCTTGGGGAAGAGCGCGTTTAGGTTCAAATTTCAATGAGCTTAATCTTATATCGAGTAATATCCGCAATGAATTTGGCCTACGTGCCGAATTTGACTACGACCAAAATGCCGAAATAGAAGTGAATTATAATAGATACCTGAATGATTGGGTACGTGTGTATGCAGGAGTAAATACCGAAACTTCAACACCGGATTCTTATGATACATTTAATACTGTAGGATTGGTCGGTGTAAAATATTTTACACCATATAGATTTAATGTAGATGTGAGTATGGACCATCAGCTACGCCCAAGAATACGTCTGGACAGAGAATTATTGATTTTTCCTAGAGTTTTTCTGGAAGGCGAATACGAATACAGAGCTGACTTTGGATGGGTAAATGATTTGGAGAACAACAAATCCTTTGAAAGTGAAACACAATGGTTGGTAGGGGTTGCGTACATTCTTTCCCGTAATTTTTCAATCCAAGGCAATTATAACAACCGATACGGTTGGGGTGGCGGACTTTTGGTAAGATTTTAATTAATGGAAGGATATAAAAAAAATAGCTTGAGTTTGACCGGTGCCGTATCCCTGGGTACGGGGGTAATGATCGGTGCCGGTATTTTTGCCCTGTTGGGTCAGGTAGCAGAACTATCGGGTCAATGGTTTCCTATTGCGTTTTTGGTAGGGGCCATTATCTCGGGCTTTAGTGCCTACTCTTATATTAAATTGTCGAATGCTTATCCATCTGCAGGAGGGATTGCCACCTATCTGAAAAAGATTTATGGTAAAGGGGCGTTTACGGCATCCGGGGCTTTGCTAATGGCTTTTTCCATGGTTATCAACGAGAGTTTGGTTGCACGTACCTTCGGTTCGTACACCTTGCAATTGTTCGATGTTGGCGACAATAGTGTATGGGTTCCTATTTTGGGGGTCGTACTGTTGATTACGGCGTTCTTGATCAATATTTCGGGAAACAACGTTATCGGCAAATCATCGTTAGTGATGGCCATCCTGAAAATAGGAGGCATTTCCATTTTTGCGATAGGCGGACTGTGGGCCGCGGGATTCTCTTTTTCAGAAGTAGTCCCCTCTAGCAGTTTGTCCGAGTATCCAGTCTCCAGCTATTTAGGGGCCTTGGCATTATCCATCTTGGCCTACAAAGGCTTCACGACCATAACCAATAGCGGTGGGGAAATTATCAACCCTAATAAAAATGTTGGAAGGGCAATAATTATTTCACTGGCCATTTGCACTCTCATATATCTATTGGTCGCTTTTGCGGTTTCCTCTAATCTTTCGATAGAAGAAATCATACAGTCCAAGGACTATTCCCTAGCGGAAGCATCCAAGCCTGCCTTTGGCAAATATGGTCTTTGGTTTACGGTTGGTATTGCCATTGTCGCTACGATTTCAGGAGTTATTGCTAGTGTTTTTGCCGTTTCAAGAATGACGGCCATGCTCACTGACATGGATTTGATACCCCATAACCATTTTGGAATGCCAGGGGGCATACAGAAGCATATGCTGGTATATACCGTAGTCTCGGCAATCGCATTGACCGTTCTATTCGATTTGACAAGAATTGCATCTTTAGGGGCCATACTCTATTTGGTCATGGATATTGGAATCCACTGGGGCATTTTAAAAAATCTACGGAAAGAAATAAAGGCAAATGCGGCCATAATCGGTACCGCCATTATATTGGACCTTATCGTTCTTGGCGCATTTCTATGGATTAAAATATCGAGTGACGTGCTGGTCGTGATTGTAGCGGTGGTACTTACGATACTCGTTTTTGCTGGGGAAAAATGGTTTTTAAAAAGAACGAATAACACTTAAAAATTTAGATTATGATGATGTACTGGTGGGTAATTGTTTTGGTAGTTCTAGTTCTGGGCATATCGATGTATGCTGGGAAGAACGGGAATGTGTTAAGAAGAAAACAAAAACCTATGGATATTCTGGACGAACGTTTCGCGAAAGGCGAAGTATCCAAAGAAGAATATGAAGAACAAAAACGAATTATTAATTCTAAAAATTAAAATGATGAGATATTATTTCAATAAGACCCTTAACGAAGATTTCGATAAAGTTATCGAGAGGGTTACGGAAGAACTTAAAAAAGAAGGTTTTGGCATTTTAACTGAAATCGATGTCAAGGAAACCTTGAAAAAGAAATTGGATGTAGACTTCAAAAAATATCGAATTCTTGGTGCCTGCAATCCCCCCTATGCGCATCAAGCATTGGAGGCTGAAGACAAGATAGGTACCATGTTGCCTTGCAATGTAATCGTGCAGGAAGTATCAAAAGGGGTCGTAGAAGTTGCAGCGGTAAATCCGATGGCGTCAATGCAAGCGGTCGATAATGAAATACTTGCAGAAATCGCAAGCGAGATTACGGCCAAGTTGGAAAATGTCATCGAGAAACTTTAAACATCAACTCTTTCGGTTTTACGAAAAAAAGAATAATCCAAATAATTATAAATCTAAAATTAAGAGCAATGAAAAAAATAAACCTAACAAAAGGGATTTTAGCAATCACATTGGTAGCCCTAACGGTAACTTCATGTAAAGAGGTTAAAAAGGAACAACATATCGATAACGAACATCACAGCGACGGAAGTCATGATGATTCAACTATGGATTCATCAAATGATATGATGGGCAACGACCAGCATGCGTCAAAATCAACTGCACTGGTCGCCAATTATCTAGAACTAAAAAATGCACTTGTTGCCGATGACAAAGATGCTGCGGCAAAGGCGGGCGGTATGATGGTTTCAGCTTTTGACGATTTTGAAACTTCTTCATTCGGTTCAGAAGAACAGCAAGAATTGAAGGATATCATAGAGGATGCCAAAGAGCACGCCGAGCACATAGAAAAAAGCCCAATCGACCACCAAAGGGAACATTTTGATGTGTTGAGCAAAGATATGATAGACCTTATCGCCATTACAGGGACGGAAGAAAAGTTATATCAGGATTTTTGCCCCATGTACAATAACAACAAGGGGGCGCAATGGCTGAGCGCTACCAAGGAAATAAAGAATCCATATTACGGGGCTAAAATGATGAGCTGCGGGAGTGTACAAAAGGAAATCAACTAAGTGAAGAAAAGTGTAAAAATCATTGCACTAGTGTTTTTGGTCGGGTTAGTGGGAATTCAATTCTTTCCCACTTCCCGAAACCAAAGCGACACCATAGTAAAAACGGATTTTATGCTGGTAAACGATGTACCGAAACAAGTGGAGAACATCATCACGACCTCTTGCTATGATTGCCATAGCAACAACACGGATTATCCTTGGTACAACAAAGTGCAACCCGTTGCCTGGTTCTTGGAGGATCATGTTGCCCATGGCAAAGAAGAACTGAATTTTAACGAATGGGCCGATTATTCAAGCAGAAGAAAGAACAGTAAGTTAAAATCGATCATTAGCCAGATAGAAGATGGAGAAATGCCCCTTTGGTCCTACACGCTAATTCATAGGGAAGCAGAACTTTCGAAGGACGAAAAGAAAATCGTTCTTGAGTGGATTTCGAAATTAAAAGACAGTTTATAATTAAAAATTCAACAAATGAAAAATTTAAAAAATGCTGTAGCAACCCTGCTCATGTTGGGGACTACAATGGGCTACGCACAGCACAAAATAGAGTTGAACCATGATCATAGCAAAATGGAAATGAAAGTGGTCGAGTTGGAATTTAACGACGAGAACATCGCCAATGTCTACGAACATTACGAGCACATTAAAAATGACTTGGTCGGTTCAAATCCGGGCGATGCCCAAAAGGGAGCGGTAATGTTGAACGAAGCACTCGAAAAAGTCGAGGGTTCCGAAGCGGCATTATCGGCCTCGCAAAAAATCGCTGCTACCGATGATCTAGAGAGACAACGAAAGGCTTTTTCCGACTTAAGCAATGAAATGGAAACCTTGTTGAAAGGAAGGGTTACATCTGGAAAAATCTATAAGGATTTCTGCCCCATGGCCTTGAACGGAGGTGCTTATTGGTTATCCGCCATCAAGGACATCCGCAACCCGTATTATGGAGCAAAAATGCTCAGCTGTGGAAAAGTGACAGCCATCATCGAAAAGTAAAGCCTAATAGGGGAGGTTGAATATAGTTAATGGTTAGTGTTTAAGATACTTCCCCTTTTCAGGTAGTAAAAATTGATTGTCTAGGCACAGTTCTAAGAGTTTTAAAAAATAAAGTGTAGAAAAAGATTATAAAATTTGCAAAATCTAGATGGAAGCATTAACCCTTGACATTTTTGTAGTACCAACCATTGCGTTGACCGTGATCGTTCTGCTGTATATCTATTTTACCAAACAGGTACAGGACAATGAAATTTATCGAAACTATATTATTGGTGTCGGTTTGGTGTCATTTTCGTTGAATTTTATTTGGGAGCTGGCACAAGGTCCGCTCTATGAAGGTTTTGAATACGATTGGGAGCATATATCGTTTTGCGCCTTGGCATCCTTAGCCGATATGTTGATGGTGCTTATCCTGCTTTTCGGATTTGGTTTGGTATATAAAAATGTCTTTTGGATAAGGTCAATGGATATTAATAAAATACTCCCGTTGATTTTTATCGGAAGTGCTGGCGCAATTTTGGGAGAAATTTGGCATACCTCACGAGGCGATTGGAACTATGCAGAAGCTATGCCTATACTGCCATGGGTAAATTTGGGATTGTCGCCGCTATTACAATTTGCACTTTTGCCCACGATTATTTTTTTAATCGGCAAAAAGTTTATAAACGAAAAAATTTAAAAATGTAAAATCTGGGCAGGTCAAGAATGTGTTTTTTGATTGGTTAGTTATTTAGTGTATTTCATGACCGCGCAGATTGTTTTAATACAGAAAAAGTCCTGTTACGGGAAGGGAAATTTCGTTGATGTAGTGTTTAACGCCCTTCCTTTGACAGGCACCATAAACAGAATTAAGGTTGAAATGAAAGATTGCTGTAAAAGGGAACCGGAAAAGTCGGAGAAACAAGGTTGGAAGAAATGGTTTAACTATACCATTTACATCATAATTGGCGCTATTGTAATAGGTGCCCTCATTGTACAGTTAACGAATAATGCATCATAAAAACGATTGATTATGAAAAAAACAGTCTCATTTTTAGTACTGCTTTTGAGCTTGATGTCGCTACATGCAAGTGCACCTGAGTCCATTGGGAACAATTCAGGGTATTTGACGAATAGCTCAGGAACTTTTTATGCTGTTAAATTGTCCGAAAAACCAGAACAACATACCGAAAGCCACGCCGAAAAGCCCATAAACAAAGAGGAGGTGGGTTTGCATGAATTCGACAATTTACATCCATTGGTGGTGCATTTTCCTATCGTACTCTTGTTGTTTGCGGCACTGCTCCAATGTATTCAGCTCTTCGTCCTAAAAAGGAATTTGGACTGGGTTATCCTGTTTCTTATTGGTACTGGTTTCATTGGGGCCTACGTGGCGGGAACTTATGTACACCCACATACCCACGGGCTTACGGATGTAGCTCAAAAAATATTGGATAACCATGATAAATATGCAGATTGGACCATTTGGTCCAGTGCTTTGGCCGCAGTTTTAAAATGTATCAGCCTTTTTTGGATAAAACTGAAACGCGGATTCGAAATAGCCGTTCTCCTTGTTATGGCTTTCTCAGCGTTCTCCGTTTCACAAGCAGGGCATTATGGCGCTCAGCTCGTTTATATTCAGGGCGTTGGCCCACAGGGCCAGTATTTGGAAACTGAAAAGGCAGAGGAAGAAAGCCATTCACATTGAGAAACAAAGTATGAGAAGAATATTTTTAATATCGTCGATAACGCTGTTAGTGGTACTTGCAGGACTCATAATGTGGAAGCCCCATTTATGGTGGCTTGCGCTGTTGATCGCACCTTTTATGCTTCTCGGCTTTAGGGACTATTTTCAAAAAACAGATAATATTAAGAGAACCTATCCGATGTTAGGCAGGATTACCAATCTGTTGGAAAAACAACGTCACGTTTTACAAGAAACGGTATTGCTCAACCGTACTGAGGGAATGCCTTTTAATTGGATACAAAAGGAAATCGTTTACAAACGTGCTTCGGATGAAAATAAAAGCCAACCCTTTGGCACGCAATTGTCCTATGAGGATTTAGGCCGTGAGTGGTTTTTGCATTCGACGTTTCCTGCAAAAGAAGTCAATGATGATTTTAGGATAACGGTTGGAGGCCCAAATTGCAAAAAGCCTTACAGAGCAAGTATTTTGAATCTGGCGGGGATGAGTTTCGGTTCCATCAGTAAAAATGCAACCTTGGCCTTTAATGGAGGAGCAAAAATTGCCGGTTTCGCACAAAATACTGGCGAAGGCGGATTGACACCCTATCACAAGGAATTTGGTGCGGATATAATCTTCCAGTTCGGTACGGGCTATTTCGGATGCCGGAACGAAAATGGGGATTTCGATGCTGAAAAGTTTAAGGAAATTGCCACACTGGAAATCGTTAAAATGGTTGAAATAAAAATTTCACAAGGGGCGAAACCCGGTTTTGGGGCTATCCTTCCCGCAAAAAAGAATACGGAAGAAATTGCCCGATACAGGGACGTGGAGGCGCACACCGAAATTCACTCCCCGGCTCACCATAGTGCCTTTGGCAATACGGATGAAATGATTCGATTTATTGATAGGTTACGGCAATTATCCGGGGGAAAACCCGTAGGCATAAAGATGTGTCTGGGCCAAAAGGAGGAGTTCGAAGAAATGGTGAACACCTTTGCAAAGCACAATAACTTCCCTGATTTTATCTGTATCGATGGTGCGGAAGGGGGTTCCGGTGCCGCACACATGGAGTCATTGCATTGGGCGGGGACCCCGCTTTATGAAGGGCTCCATTTTATGGATAAGACCTTGAGAAAATCGGGCCATCGCGAAAGCCTAAAAATATTCGCGGCGGGAAAGATAATTTCCGCCTTCGATATTTATAAGGCCTTGGCACTGGGTGCGGATGCTTGTTACAGTGCCAGGGGTATGATGTTCGCCCTGGGGTGTGTACAATCCCTGAAGTGTAATCTGGATACCTGTCCCACTGGAATCACAACAATGAACCCAGCTCGTGTGGTATCACTGGTCGTGGAGGACAAAAAAAACAAAGTTGCCAATTATCACAGAAATACCATGGAAGGGCTAAGGGAATTGCTGGCTTCCATAGGTTTAAAGGATACAATGGGCATTGACAAAAAATATATCATCAAAAGGACCGGCGAAACGCAAACCAGATCATATGAAGAAATTTATGAAAATTAATAGCAATTTATCCATATCCAAAAACCTGATTTTTTTCCTATCGCTTTTGCTAATGCTCATGGGTAGCCATACCTCGTTTGCACAGGTATATGCCACCCAAGCTGGAAATGCGACCTTCAAAGCTAAAATGCCCCTTAATTCCTATACGGGCGAGTCCGACAAGTTACAGGGAACCATTGATTTTGAAACTGGAAAGGTAGTTTTTACCGTACCCGTAAAATCCATAAAAACAGGCAAGGATAAACGTGACGAACACATGTACGAGCTGCTTGAAGTGCAAAAATATCCCAATGTCGTCTTTGAGGGAAAACTTGCCGACGAATTTGATCTGGATAAAAAATCTGAACAAACGGTCAAGGTAAAGGGCGATTTTACCCTTGCAGGAACGACCCGACAAATAACGGTCCCCTTAAATCTGGATCCCGTGTCAAAAGGCATTCAATTGAACGCATCGTGGTCGCTTTTGATTACCGATTACGGTTTGGAGCGCCCGAGCCTGATGTTTATAAAAGTAAACGACAAACACGAGTTGGACGTAAACGCATTGCTCAAAGAGGAATGACAAAGAAGAGGAAATTATCCCATATGGTATTCATTGAACGAAGTTTAAAAGAGCAGGGACACCAAATCATATAAATTATGGACAATTTTTTAAAACAATGGGGCGAAGCGGCCTATACCACCACGGGATTTTTCTGGATGGCCCTATGGGCGTTTATCCTGGGCTATATCATCAGTAGTATGATACAGATTTTTGTGACCGAAAAACGGATGCAGAAAGCCATGGGCGAGAATGAGGATAAAAGCATGCTCTTGGGTACCTTTTTTGGATTTATAAGCAGTTCGTGCAGTTTTTCGGCTTTGGCGGGCACAAAGTCCATCTTTAAAAAAGGGGCAAGTTTTGTTTCCTCCATTGCCTTTCTACTCGCCTCGACTAACCTTGTCATCGAATTGGGCATTATCATTTCCATTTTTCTGGGATGGCAATTTGTGGTCGGCGAATACGTAGGTGGTATTCTTTTGATTCTGATTTGTTGGTTGCTCATACGCATCATCAACCCTAAAAAACTGATTGAAAATGCCCGAAAAAACTTAGAAAACGAAGATAATGATGCTATGGACGATTCCAAGAACTGGAAGAAACAGATTCAGAAAGAGGATAGTTGGGCAAGGGTCGCCAAAAAATACAAGATGGAGTGGCAAATGGTCTGGAAGGATGTTACCGTAGGCTTTACCATTGCCGGTATCGTCGCGGCCTTTGTGCCCGATTCCTTTTTTCAGACCCTTTTTATCAATAGCGGTCAGGGCAATACCGATTTTACTTTTCTTGAAATTTTAGAGCATATCATCGTAGGACCAGTCGCTGCATTTCTCACGTTTATAGGATCTATGGGAAACATTCCCCTGGCGGCCTTGCTATTCGGAAAAGGTGTAAGTTTTGCGGGCGTAATGGCATTTATTTTTAGTGATCTGGTCGTATTTCCCGTGCTACGGATCAATGCAAAGTACTATGGTTGGAAGATGTCCTTGTTCATCCTCTTCCTATTGTTTACCGCATTGATAGGCACGGCCCTGTCCCTGCACTACAGTTTTGACCTACTCGGTATGTTGCCCGACCCATCGCAGGTAAAAATTGAGGACAGTGAGTTCTTCAAGATAGATTACACCTTCTTTTTGAACATCGCTTTCCTGGCCATTTCTGGATATTTGGTCTATCTGGGCTTTTTTAAAAAGAAAGACGTCAAACACAATATGAGCGAGATGGCACCCAAAAGTCCGTTGTTGGAAAGTGTTTTAAAATATACGGCGTTTATCTGCTATGCTTGGTTGGCAGGTGGACTGATTGTCAAGTTTTTTGTTTAAGGCCGGAAGTTGGAGGATCGTAGTTAAACAGTAGATGAATTTTATCGATAACAAAGAAATTGAAAATGGACGATACAGAAAACATAGAACATAGCCCGGCCTTTTACAGGCAGCTATTTTCAAAAGCAATGCCACTTATCTTTATAGTGCTGTTCATTGCCGTATTGGATATTTGGTTTGTGGATAGAGTGATTTCGTGGGTATGGGGCGTTTTATTTTTAACCTTGTTTAAAATGTATTTTATACTCAGATTGACCTTTATCCAATTGAGCAAAATAATAGCACAAAGCCATTTACTGGCTCACGTACTGGCGCTTTTCGGTCTTCTGATTGGCCTAATTGTTCTATCGTTCGCAACGGACTATACCGCAATGTTTCTCATCGATGCACAAAGTTTCAAAACCAACCTGACGAATGGATCGCCTGGAGGTATCGTTTTTTTCGAATTTCTCTATTTCAGTTTTATATCCTTTTCCTCGGTAGGTTTTGGAGATATTGTACCTACCACATATGCTGCGAAGAGTTTGGTTGTGCTCGAAGTAATTTTAAGTTTCATAGTGCTATTCTTCGGAATTGCAAATGTCAATAACATGCACGTACAAAAGTAAAAAGTCGATAACTCTAAAATGACATTATGATAAAAATTGAAATAATCGTCCTCCATAGCTTGCCATTGACGCAATCGGAAGTGCAAAAGAAAAAACCAGTCTAAAATGCCTTTTTAGGTAATTTAATAGTAATGTAATGGTCAAAAGACAAACAGCAATTAAAATTAGGAAAGCACACCGCTATTTAGGACTTTTTTTAGGTATACAGTTCCTTATATGGACGATTAGCGGCATGTATTTCAGCTGGACGGATATCGATGAGATACACGGCGACCATTTCAAAAAGGAAATACCAGAACAGACGGCTTTTTCCGATTTGTTGGGAACGGCTCAATTGAAGATTGAACAACCCATTCAATCATTGGAATTACTGGAGATTGCGGACAATCCCTATTACTGGATTAACGGAACAGCCCTTTACAATGCCCGTACGGGAAGTAAAAAAAATGAAGTTTCAGAACAGGAAGCCCAACAAGTAGCCAACCGTTTTATGCTGCCTGAATTAAAAGTAGTAGGCATTAAACGCATCGACGAAGTGGGTAATCATCATCAATACCGCAGTGGGCCTTTGCCAGCTTATGAGATTTCCTATGAAACCCCTCAAAATCTTAAGGCCTATGTAGCCCTTGAAAATGGGACATTTCAAACAGTCAGGCACCGCCAATGGAGATGGTTCGATTTTCTTTGGATGACACATACCATGGATTATCAGGGAAGGGACGATTTTAACACCTTTGTACTTAGGGCGTTCTCCCTGCTGGGATTGATTACCGTACTAAGCGGTTTTACCCTCTGGTTTATTTCATCGCCAACAGTAAGAAAAATTAAAAAAAGAGATGAGCGAACATGCAATAAATAAAAAAAGTAATGAAAATGCACCAAAGTATATTCTTATGGAAAGCGATAGTGCTAACATTATCATTTCCATTGTGATTTTGTTTGTATTTCAAACGCTCCTCGTAGCATTAATAAGCAGCTTATATTGACATCAAGCAATACCGAGTTTTACAAGTTTCGAACATTTTGAATAAAAATAAATTTTATAAAGACTAAATATCATGAACAAAAACATCGTCTACCTCGCAATCGCTGTCATAGTAGGGCTATTGGCGGGCTACCTTATCTTTGGAAATTCTTCCACCGATGAAGCAGCAGTTAAGGATCTATCGAATATGTCCGATAGTCATGACCATTCCGATGAATCGGAAAATCAGATGTGGACCTGCTCCATGCATCCGCAGATTATGCAACCCGAACCGGGAGACTGCCCAATTTGTGGTATGGATCTCATTCCTGCTGAAACCGGAGCGACGGGGCTTAGTGCCAATGAAATAAGAATGACGGAAAACGCAATGGCCTTGGCCAATATTCGTACAACTACCGTTGGTATAGGTGGTTCGGATGGGAGTTCACTTAAACTTTCAGGAAAGATTCGCGAAAACGAAGAAGCCAATGCTACGCAAGCTACTTATTTCGCAGGGCGTATTGAACAGTTGAACGTAAATTATACCGGAGAGAACGTAGCCAAAGGAAAGCTTCTTGCAACCATCTATTCCCCTGAATTAGTAAGTGCACAGCAAGAGCTGTTGACGGCAGCATCCATGAAGGAATCGCAACCAGCCTTATACAACGCCGTTCGCAATAAATTAAAATTATGGAAACTTTCTGAAAATCAAATCGATAAGATAGAAGAAGTGGGCAAAGTGCAGGAAAACTTCCCGGTATACGCCACAGTTTCAGGAACGATTACCGATATCATGGTTGAAGAAGGAGATTATGTCAAACAAGGGCAGCCTTTGTACAAAATTGCCAACCTGAATACCGTTTGGGCGGTTTTTGATGCTTATGAAAATCAAATAGCGTCGCTGGAGGAAGGTCAGGAAGTCAAAGTAACGACCAATGCTTATCCCAATAAAGAATTTACGGCAAAAATATCCTTTGTAGACCCGTTACTTAATTCTTCTACAAGAACGGTCATGGTAAGGGCAATACTTAACAATAAGGATAATCTCTTGAAGCCGGGTATGTTCGTGGAAGGTACGATCAAAGCTGCCGAAATGCAGATGGAGAATACCGTTATCGTACCGGCCAGTGCCGTAATGTGGACGGGGGAACGATCGGTGGTTTATGTAAAGACCAATCCCAATGAGCCTGTCTTTGAAATGCGCGAAGTTGCCCTTGGAAGTACCAATGGCGATACCTATACAATAATTAGCGGGCTTGAAAAGGGGGATCAAATTGTGACCAACGGAACATTTACCGTAGATGCGGCCGCACAGTTACAGGGTAAAAAATCGATGATGAACGCAGAGGGAGGCAAAACCATGACCGGGCATGAGGGTCATTTCGGTATGCAGGAAGGAGATAAAATGGAACCCTCAACAAGTACGGGCACCGACCATTCTAATATGAAAAAAAGGATTGAAGTATCAAGTGAGTTTCAAGGTCAGTTGAAGCAGGTTTTCGAAGCCTATATAGATGTTAAGGATGCTTTGGTAAATGATGATGGCGCGGCCGCACAAAAAGAAGCAAAACAAATGGAAGAAAGTTTGGCCAAAGTCGATATGAAGTTGCTAAAAGACAAAGAGGCCCATGATCATTGGATGACCATTCAAAAAGAGCTCAAAGCATCGTCAAATGCAGTGGCCAGCACTTCTGAGATCAAGGAGCAAAGGGACCACTTTAAACATCTATCGGCCCACATGATCAGCGGTGTTCAGCTTTTTGGAGTCAATCAAAAAGTGTACAACAGCTATTGCCCGATGGCAGATAGCAATAAGGGAGCCAATTGGCTAAGCCTGGAAAAGGAGATTCGAAACCCATACTACGGAGAAGCAATGATGACTTGTGGGGAAATTAGGGGAATGATACAATAATTAATTATAAGGCCGATAAAATTATAATAGAGAAAATTGAATGGTGTGAGTAAAAGAAAAATGAAAAGATTTTGGCATCATGAGTCAAAAACGTAGGGAGAGAAGAAGCCAACAAAGAAAGGAGAGCAAGAAAACAAAAATAGAATCTAACCGAAAAACAAGATTCTATGCTGCATTGGCGATTATCATCTTGTTTATAGTCACGGTAGTCTTGGTTTTGTTGAGAGCGATTTGGGAACATCGGTCCCATCTGTGATAATGGATAATGTGAGCGCAATGTATTTTAAAACTTTATCATGAGCCATATGCTGCACATAAAAAACATGGTCTGCCCAAGATGTGTTACGGCGGTATACAATGTTCTGAAAAAGATTGGTATTGATTATTCCAATGTGCAACTGGGCCAAGTCACATTGAATGAAGAACTGACCGCAAAACAAGAAAATCAATTACAAACCGAATTGAATAAGCTGGGTTTTTCTTTGATTGGTAATCGCAAGTCTCAATTGATCGAGCGTATGAAAAATCTTGTAATAGAAAAAATTTTTCATTCAAGACAAGAATTAAACGTCAAATTGACCGATTATGTTGGTTCAGAAATAGGTCTGGATTACAAGTACTTAAGTTCCCTTTTCTCTTCCGTGGAGAGTATCACTTTTGAACAGTATGTCATTAGCCAAAAAATTGAAAGGGTTAAGGAATTGCTCATCTATGACGAGCTAAGCTTAAAGGAAATAGCCCATCAGTTAGACTACAGCAGTGTCGCGTATTTAAGCAACCAGTTCAAAAAAATCAATGGTATAGCACCTACACAATTTAAGAAAAGTGCCCTTCAAAATAGAAAATCGCTGGATAACATATAATTTATAAGCTTAACCTTCTCTTCGTGGCTTGTTATAAGAAGTCGATTCCCATGCATTGAATTTCATTATCATCTTTATGTTCAGGTTTCAATAAAGATGTTTAGAGATTTTTTGGTGCATAGTGATGGGCGAACTTAAACCTATTGCACTGAATTTTTAGTCATTAATGGCAAAAGCTCGATTACAATAAAACTTTTTAGGTAATCGCATACTTTTTTGATGTAAATAGCCCTAAATAATCGAATGGGTCAAGGTTTGTTTTTTTTCAAACAACGCCCAGATTTAGAAAATGTTATTTTTCGATAACGTATTTGAATCAACACTTCTGATTCAAAAGGTGAAATTGTTAGAATAAAAATTGATCATAATATGAAAAGAAGATACGAAATAGAAGGAATGACCTGTAACGGCTGTAGAAACCATGTAGAAGAAGCACTATTAAACGTCGCAGGGGTAGCCGATGTATCGGTCGATTTGAAAAATGCCGAAGCAACGGTAGAATCGCAATTTGAAGTGCCTTTGGAAAATTTGCAAGAGGCCTTAAAAAATGCTGGTAATCAATATAAAATACAACCTGTAAATTGAGTGGAACATGGCTAAAATAATCCCTTTATAGTTGTCCAGTAATCTTGATGATGGCCAAAAAGAATGAAATCATAATAACCGATTAAAAGTATATACAATGGAAAATAAAGAAAAGAAAGTCAACAATTACTTAAAGTTCTTCGCAATGATCGGCACCTCAATGGTCGCGATGTTCTTTTTAATGTACACACATTCCTATCAGATTATCGATCACTTCTGGTATAGTGAAACCAGGTTCTTTATGACGTTGATCATGGGTGGGTCCATGGTTATTATCATGCTCCTGTATATGCTACAGATGTACAAAGACCGCAATAAGAATATTGCCATCTTGGCTTTGGGTGTTTTGCTGATCGCGGGTGGAATATGGCTGGTCAGGAGCCAGGTTACGGTTTCCGGTGTTGACTATATGGAAGGTATGATTCCCCATCACTCCATCGCTATTTTGACCAGTGAGCGTTCTCAAATAAAGGACGTCAGGGTTCGGGAGCTTGCCGATGAAATCATCAAGGCGCAGCGTAGGGAAATCATGGAAATGCAATGGTTGATCGACGATATCAAGAAAAATGGGATAGTAGAAACAGAAGAAGAAAAGGAAAAGCGTCCGCTTCCCAAATTTGAAGGATCGCTTACCGAAGAAACAACAAACCTTGACTGATACGGAAAAGTGAATGTCAGGAGGTAATAACAGTTTTTACTTTCGAAAGGAAAAAACGAAAATACAGGAGAATAAACGAAGGCATTTCGGACGTTAAATTATAAACGCATAAAATTTTTATGAAAATACAGCAATTTGAATATAAACCACTTTCCCACTATTCATACGTACTGCTGAGCGAAGGGGAGATGGCGATAATCGATCCCGATCGCGACCCGATGCACTATTATAATCTTGCGCATAAAGTAAATGCTAAGATCAAAGTTGTGCTATTGACCCACTCCCATGCAGACTTTGTAAGCTCACATTGGCAAATTAGCAAAGAAACAGGTGCCACGATCTATAACAGCAGCAGATTGGAAGCTGAATACCCTTTCGAAAGTTTTGATGGGAACAGTGCCATATTCGTGGGCAATACCAAACTAGAAGCCATAAATACTCCTGGGCATTCATACGATAGTATTTCCATTCTTGCCACAGATGCAAATGAGGTTGCACTTTTTACGGGGGACACCTTATTGATCGGGGATGTCGGACGCCCGGACCTGCGCGGAAATGAAGATGACAAAGAGCAAAAAAAGCAAGCACTGGCCCGTGAAATGTTCAACACAATTCGAACTAAATTCAAAAAAATACCGAATGAGGCCATTATTTACCCCGCCCACGGGGCGGGATCCCTGTGCGGCAAAAGCATGTCGGCAGATAGCAGTAGCACATTAGGTAGGGAGCGAAAGGATAACTGGGCATTTGGCCATCAAAATGAAGATGAGTTTGTCAAAGAACTCCTTGAAGACCAACCGTTCATACCGGCCTATTTCAAACATGATGTAGCTATGAACAAAAAGAAAGTTGAATCGATTGATATGGCAACCGCTAAAATCCCTATTCATCTTAATGCCGAAAAACCAAAAGATAATATCCTAATTGTCGATAGTCGTGATGAAAACGAGTTTAATCAAGGTCATTGGCCACAGAGTATCAATATTATGCAGGGTGGCGAAGCATCCTCTTTTGAAACATGGTTAGGTACTATAATCCAACCAGATGAGGAATTTTATTTGGTCGCTGATTCTCCAAAAAATGTAAAGACCATCGCCCGGCGGGTGGCGAAGATCGGATATGAAAATCAGCTTAAGGCCATAATTAACCTTCCGAAAAAAAACTTGATCGAAAACGAACGATTAAAATTCAAGCATTTTTTACAAAATCTGGATAATTACACTATTGTCGATGTCAGAAATACGGATGAAGTAAGAAAAAAGAAAATTTTTGAAGATGCCCTGAACAAACCCCTTCACGAACTTAGGAATTCAATTCAGGAAATTCCCACTGACAAACCCATTGTTGTCCATTGCGGCAGTGGATATAGAAGCGCGATCGGAAGCAGCATACTTTCAAATGAATTGCAAGACGTAAAAGTATATGACCTAGGGGATGTTATTGAGAAATTCAAATAACCAAGATGCTAAGTTTTAATGGGCAGAAGATGTAAGACAAAATTTTAAATGGCCATGGGAACACGTTTTTTTACAGGTTTAATCATTTCACTCTTAGTATTGGCAACTACAAATGCGCAGACCGTCGATTCGCTACCGCCGATATCGGCCTCCAAATCCTATTCCAACTATAGCAATGTCATTGGCTGGAAAAATGGAAGGACACCAAAAGCCCCGCCAGGTTTTACCGTTACAAAATATGCTGACGGTTTCAAGAATCCAAGGTGGATGTACGTTACACCGAATGGCGATGTACTTGTGGCGCAAAGCAATTCTAATTATCCGCTTTGGAAAAAAATCGGGGCATGGTTCATCGGGGCATCAAAGTCGAAAAGCTTTAAGAACA
Source organism: Maribacter polysiphoniae (assembly GCF_003148665.1). Taxonomy (GTDB): domain Bacteria; phylum Bacteroidota; class Bacteroidia; order Flavobacteriales; family Flavobacteriaceae; genus Maribacter_A; species Maribacter_A polysiphoniae. The sequence goes on from NZ_QGGQ01000003.1 coordinate 280,136, forward strand.
GTTCCGACTTGATAACCTTGCTCCGCGATGTAGACAAGGATGGGTCTCCCGATGAACGCGCCGTATTTCTCGAAAAGGAACTCGATCAACCCTTCGGAATGCTTGTGTTGGATGATTGGTTCTATGTGGCCAATACCAACGGATTGCTACGTTTTCCTTACAAGCCCGGCCAATCTCAACTATCGGGAAAAGCAGAAAAAATTACGACCTTGCCCGCAGGAAAGGCCAATCGACATTGGACACGCAATATTACTGCCAACAAGGACGGCTCGAAAATATATATAGCGGTCGGTAGTGGCTCGAATGTTGGGGAGAAAGGGGCAGAGGCCGAATTCATGAAGGCGGCCATTCTTGAGATTGATCCTGATGGCTCAGGACTAAGAATTTTCGCGTCAGGACTAAGAAACCCTGTGGGTATGGATTGGAATCCCGTTACCGGAGACTTATGGACGGCGGTCAACGAACGCGACGGATTGGGCAACAACCTCGTACCTGATTATTTGACCAGTGTCCAGGAAAACGGATTTTATGGTTGGCCCTATGTGTACTATGGGCAAAATGAAGATCCAAGGGTAAAATGGGTTCCTTCGGCCCAAGTGGAGAATACACTGGTGCCCGATGTGAACGTTGGCCCCCATACCGCATCTTTGGGATTGACGTTCTACACGGGCGATTCATTTCCTGACAAATATCGGAACGGAGCCTTTGTCGTGCAGCATGGTTCTTGGAACAGACAGGTTTTATCAGGCTATAAAGTGGTTTTCGTGCCTTTCGAGAACGGAGAACAAACTGGAAAACCTGAAGACTTTTTAACGGGTTTTATTGTTGACGGCAAAAAAGATGAGGTCTATGGCCGACCCGTGGGTGCCGCCGTACTACTCGATGGGTCGATGTTGATAACCGATGATGTGACCAATACGATCTGGAGAATCAGCTGGGAAGGTAAAAATGGTATGTGAGCGATTCTCAATGGGGGTTTGCCGTTAAATAAGTATTTTTATTTATGGAAGATGCACAACCTCCAGTAAAGGATTTGAGAAATCTTTTTGAAGAAGCCAAGGCTAGAAGCGAATTCGATTTTGTACTTAACCTGATTAATTATAGGGGAATCAGTTCATCCAATTTAAACTCGAACCTTCATGAATGGTTCGATGCAATCGAGTTTTACAAAAGGTTGTACAATGAATTGGAAGGAAAAGAGAAAACCCGTATGGGTTTACAGATTTACTCCACTTTTTTTGAGAACAGCGACTTCTACAACATAATAGGTAATCTGTGCCGTATTAAATTGGGATACAAAGGTTCATCATATCTTTTTTGGAAAACAAAAAAATATGAGCGCCTTTTGGGAATCGGCGAAAAACAAGATTTCTTGATGGAGCTCTTGGCCGATTCGGAAAAGCAGCACCTAATCGATTTTTATGAGCAGAACCATTTTAAAGAAATACGCAACAGTTTCTTCCATTCCGCCTATTCTATTGACGAAGATCGGTATGTAATGCACGATTCGGACCCTATCGATTTAAACGGTGTCTTAAACCATTCCTTTGATTTAGATGAATTCTTCTACCCCAAGTTGAATAATGTTATTGACTTATTCGACATTTTCAAGAAATTGTATTTTCAGTATTTTAATTCTTACAAAAAGGATGTAGTTGTAATGGGAATGTTTCCCAATCCCTGTGAAGTTACCATTCTGGGTTCTGAGGAAGGACTCAAAGGTTTCCGCATCAAAAATGCCGTCAATTTTTTTGGTAAATGGCACGATTCGGGCATTTGGTTCGATGAAGAGAATGGTTTTTGGGCGGGCCATAATATCAATATGAACTTAGCCAGAATTGAAGATATAGAGATAGACGAGCAATTAAGACGATACGAATCAAAAGCTAACATTACCAAGAATGATATAGAGTTTTTCAACTTGGTGGATAAAGTCAAAGAACGCAATAACCCACAGGAAATACGACGAGCAACACTATTGCTGTTGAAATTTGGCGATGTCCGTAAAGATAAAATGGATGCAGAGGAAAATGAGTACAAGAAAAGGAGCTTTCCTAAAATCATTCTTCCCTATTATCGCAAAGCCATAGAGATAGGGGCACATATCTTCAAGGATTTAGAACAGTTTAAGAAAACAGTCGCTGAGCTAGAAAAGCAACTTTGACTAGTTGTTTTCCACATTTTGCGAGAATATTACAACTCTTTCAGCAAATTTCGTAACACGGTTGGTGGTAACAATTCTGAACTTTGCATAAAGCAATTCAGATAAAGCTATGGAAACCACAACTGTTTTGGAGCAAAAGGATAAAACTAAAACCAAGAAATCAGATATCAAAAAATCCTTTCCGGTCACGGGAATGACTTGTGCGGCCTGCGCATCAAGTGTTGAATCCATCCTGTCGCATACCGAAGGTGTCAACGGTGCCAGTGTTAATTTTGCCAGTAGTTCAGTACTCGTTGATTATGATGAGACCGTTACGGAGGAAAAATTGCAAAACGCTTTGCGAGAAGTAGGTTATGACATTATCATCGATGCGGAAGACCCTTCAGAAGTACAACAAGAACTCCAGCAAAAGCATTATCAAGATATAAAAAACCGTACTATCTGGTCAGCGATTCTGACCCTTCCCATATTTATTTTGGGAATGTTTTTTATGCATTGGGAACCCGGAAAATGGATTTCGTTAGTATTGACTTTTCCTGTTTTATTTTGGTTCGGTCGTAGCTTTTTCATCAATGCTTTCAAGCAAGCTAAACACGGGAAGGCGAATATGGATACCTTGGTCGCCTTGAGTACCGGAATCGCTTTTCTCTTTAGTGTATTCAATACTTTTTTTCCTGAATTTTGGTTGAGTCGCGGTATCGAGCCTCACGTTTATTATGAAGCGGCTACCGTAATTATAAGCTTTATTTCCTTGGGGAAATTATTGGAAGAGAAGGCAAAATCCAACACTTCTTCGGCCATCAAAAAATTGATGGGATTACAACCCAAAACCCTGAAGATTATTGAGAATGGGGAAGAAAAAGAAATTCCTATTTCGGCTGTGCAAGTGGGTCAAACCATTTTGGTGCGCCCAGGAGAAAAGATACCTGTAGATGGCGAAGTTTCCAAGGGAAGCTCGTATGTAGATGAAAGTATGATTACGGGAGAGCCTGTTCCCGTAGAAAAAACAAAGGATGAAAAAGTATTTGCCGGAACGGTAAATCAAAAAGGGAGCTTTCAATTTACCGCAGAAAAAGTTGGTGGTGAAACTTTGCTATCCCAAATCATAAAAATGGTTCAGGAAGCCCAGGGAAGCAAGGCACCCGTTCAAAAACTGGTCGATAAAATTGCTGGAATATTTGTTCCTATCGTTTTGGGTATATCTATCATTACGTTCATTGTTTGGATGTCGGTAGGAGACGATAATGCATTTTCGCAGGCCTTATTGACCTCTGTAGCAGTATTGGTTATCGCTTGTCCCTGTGCATTGGGATTGGCTACACCTACGGCTATAATGGTGGGGATTGGCAAAGGTGCCGAGAACAATATCCTAATAAAAGATGCCGAAAGTTTAGAACTAGGACATAAAGTGAATGCGGTCATTCTTGATAAAACGGGTACCATTACCGAAGGAAAACCATTAGTGACGGATATTCATTGGTCTGAGAATAATAAAGACACGAAGAAATACAAGCAAATTCTTTTAGCAATTGAAGCACAATCAGAACACCCTTTAGCGGAAGCGGTGGTCAACCACTTAAAAGATGAAAATATTGAAAAAGCTGAAATTGCTTCTTTTGAAAGTATTACAGGAAAAGGCGTTCAAGCTGAAATAAAGGACGGTTCACAATACTATGTTGGAAACCATAAATTAATGCTTGAGAATAATATTCAAATCGATGCTTCCTTAATGCAAACAGCAGAAAGTCTCGAAGAGCAAGCAAAGACGGTCATATTTTTTGGTAATGAAAAACAAATGCTCGCGATACTCGCCATTGCAGATAAAATTAAGGAAACTTCAAAGAAAGCCATAGCAACGCTTCAAGAAAGAGGCATCGAGGTCTATATGCTCACGGGCGATAATAACAAGACCGCATCTGCGGTGGCACTAGAAATAGGGATAACCAACTATCAAGGAGAAGTAATGCCCTCGGACAAAGCAGCTTTTGTAGAAAAACTGCAAGCTGATGGAAAGATCGTAGCTATGGTTGGCGATGGCATCAACGATTCACACGCCTTGGCGCAAGCCAATGTGAGCATTGCAATGGGTAAAGGTTCTGACATCGCTATGGACGTGGCAAAGATGACCTTGATTACCTCAGATTTGCAATCCATCCCAAAAGCGTTGGAACTATCAAAAAAAACGGTCTTGGGCATCCGTCAGAACCTTTTTTGGGCATTCATATATAATATCATTGGAATACCTATCGCGGCAGGAGTTCTGTATCCCGTAAATGGGTTCTTATTGGACCCGATGATTGCAGGAGCAGCAATGGCATTCAGTAGCGTATCTGTAGTTGCAAATAGCTTAAGACTTAAACGAGCAAAACTTTAATTATAAATTTAAATACGATGGAAATTTTGAAATTTAAAACAAATATCAATTGTGGTGGTTGCGTCTCTAAAGTAACCCCCTTTTTGAACAAACAAGAAGGCGTTGAAAATTGGGAAGTGGATACCGCTAATCCTGATAAAATATTGACCATAGAAAGCGATGGTGCTTCCGAAGAAGATGTAAAAGCTACTTTGCAAAAAGTAGGATTTAAGGCCGAGTCCGTAGAGTAATACCTTTAAATTATTATGGGTTACGTTATCCTCTTAGGTGTCATTCTTCTTTTGGTTGTTCATTTTTATAAAAAAGCAAAACGACAAAAGGTGCAGCCTTTCCCAGAGCATTGGCATGGATTGTTGTTGGATAATGTACTCTACTATCGTAACCTTTCAAAGGAAAGGCAAGCAGCATTTCAGCAACGAATGATGCAATTTTTAAGTGAAGTCTATATTGATGGGGTACAATTGGAATTGCATGAGCTCGACAAGATTTTAATTGCGGCGAGTGCTGTAATTCCTGTTTTTGGTTTTGAGGAATGGCACTATACCAATTTAAGCGGAATCCTATTGTATCCTGATAACTTCAATGAGGATATGCAATTTAGCAGCAAAGATAAGTCGCGTAATATCGGCGGAATTGTGGGGAATGGACGTTTTGAAAAGCAAATGATATTATCGAAGAAAGCCCTCTACCATGGCTTCAAGAACCAAAGCGATAAAAACAATACGGGCATACACGAATTTGTACATCTTATTGATAAATTGGATGATTTCACGGATGGAATCCCAGAAAGGTTGTTGGAGCATCAATATACCATCCCGTGGTTAAAGTTGATCCATACGGAAATGGAAGTTATCAATGCCAATAAATCAGATATCAGAAATTATGGTGGAACCAATGAAGCGGAGTTTTTTGCCGTAGCTGCCGAGTACTTTTTTGAACGTCCCGATTTATTTAAGAGAAAACATCCAGAACTCTACAAAATGCTGGTGGAATGCTTTAGGCAGGAACCAGCACTTTTAAAAAAGTAACTACAAAAAATAGTATAGTTAAGGTCCACTAAAAAATAAGGTATGGATGCTGTAAATGGCACGTATGATGTGCGTCATCACACAGACCATCAAGAGGATAACCGGAAGGCAGAGTCCAGGCCCCGCCATCGATAGTGGCAATCCCGGCGGGCATTGGACACTCTTCCCAAGCATCAAGGAATATCAAACAAGAACGTCGAACTACGATGCCATGCCCTCTGGGCATGTAGCCACTTTTATGGCCACGATTACCGTCATTGCCAGTAACTATCCAGAAATCAAATGGATCAAGCCCGTGTGCTATACTTTAATGGGTATCATGGCCTTCGAAATGATGAGCAGTAAGGTGCATTGGGCCTCGGACTATCCCTTGGGTCTTTTTATCGGTTATGTAGTGGGCAAGGCGGCGGCCAACCGACGAATCAAAAAAATCGATACGAACGATGGTTTGGGCTGGAAAAAAACCGAAAGGGTAAAAACTGAATTTACTACGGTTCAACTAGAAGGATACACAACTTTTGGGGTGCTATTTAGTTTTTGAAATTTGGCGAGCATTTTCATACTGCTCTCCCCCGTGCCTGCGGAAGTTGAAAACCCTCCACCTCCAATCCTGACCGAGCGGGCACGCTTCGCTGGCCCGCATTCGGTCGTCTTTCCGGCTACGGTTTTTAAACATCCTCGGCACCGCGCATAAAAGCATGGAGGCGCAGAAAAAGCGCTCCATGCATTTATCTTGCCTACGCACAATTAATTTTGAAAATTCTTGTTTAAAATGTGTAATCCTTATTGATATATTTGTAATAACCCAAGGCCAATTCCCATGAAACCAAATATTTTCATCATTCTTGCATTCCCGATGATGCTATTTTTTTCGTGCAATAGCGACGACGACAGTGTTACGGAATCGGATAGGAGCCAAGCTTTGTTGGGACAATGGGAATATGAGTCGATTGATTCCAATACAGCCGTGGACATCAATGGCGACGGCACGGTCAATGTAGACCTGTTCAACACAAACGAAATACGCCAATGCTTAAAGGATAATCTCACTTTCTTCAGCTCTCGGGGAGCTGAAGAAAAAGGTGCTTTTTCCATTAATGAGAACGGACTGTCCTGTGGGGAAGTACCCGCATTTCAAAATGTCGAGGACGATAGTTACGAACTAATTGACAACCGGATCATACGATTTGATAATCGTAACGATTGGATTATCGTGGAGTTTAGCCAAAACCGATTGGTAGTCGACCAAGAGGATTTTCTGGATGATCAGGATGTAGTGATTACCTATTCTTTCAAGAGAAGCTAGTTTTAGTTATGTTTAGCTTACTGCATTAAAAGTGCTCTTGAGCCTCAAACTCTGACCACTCTCCCCGTCACTTTATCACTCCATTGGCCATTGGTATCCCTTACCCTGACCTCAAAGTCCTGATCAAGATATTTCAAACGGCTTTCTCGGGGTTCCTCTTCCAACATGAAATACCTATCCACTCCACTGCCCGTGGCTTCGTTGTAATTGAACAATCGGGTATCCCATCGGTTGGTACTCCGGTTGAATATCCTGATTTCTACCTGGTCCAAGGTAGCTCCGCCATAGGCCTCCGAACACCCGATATCAAAACAGGTATAGATCCTGACTTGATAATCGCAGCCGTTCAATCCACCACAACTGACATTGTGCTTTTCCCCTTTGACCAATGCCATGGGCCTTCCTAAGGTGTCAACAAATGTGCTTCCGCTTTTGGAATGCCCCGTTGAGTTCTCCACCTCAAAATCAATGGTAAACGTATTTGAGGTTTCAGGATAGAAAGTAAGGTTGGTACTCCCATAGTTCAATGGAATTGTTTCCCCCTCATCATATCTATTTCCACCATAAAAGAAATAACCGACACGGTTTCCATTGAAAGAAAATGTCATTTGATAGGTCACGGCCGGATCATGAGTGCCAATGGCATTGGTAATGACTGTGATGTTAAAAGGTTCTTCTTCCAAGCGTTCCCCAGGGGCCTGACTAATGGTCAACTCGAACGGTTCTTCATATACTTCGTAGTTGATATTGACACTGGCCGTTTTCTCCACATCCGATGATGACCGCACCGTGAAAGTGATGTTATGGCTGCCCTCGGTCGTTCCGGCATACTTTCCCGCGAATGCCCCCACAGGTACATCAAAGCTTTCCCCAGCGGAGTAGCTAGTGCCCTCATATTCAAAAGAACCATTGTTGCCGTTTGCCGAAAAATACATCTCGTAGGTATCTCCCCCGATTCCAATTTCGGAAATATTGAAGTTAACATCCACCTGTTCCCCCGTATAGGCCTGCTGCAAGGTGCCCGATGCGGTAAAGGTGTAATCCTTGGCCGCCACGTTTACCGTAATATCCACGGTTTTCTCCAATCCGGTATCGTTTCGGACCGTGAAAGCCATTCGAACGGTACTTTCATTGGTACCTTCGAGCGTCCAGTTAAAGTTGCCCGTATTGACATTGTAACTGTTCCCGGGGCTTACCTCTATACCGTTGTTGTCCCTGATAAGCGCATTGCCGTTCATACTGAAACGCATGGTGTAATCCGAAGATCCGACACTTTCCGAAATATTAAAATTGAGGCCAGTGGTTTCCCCTACGGTTATGTCCGATTTTTGGGTGCCCCCGGTAAAGGTAAAATCGACCTGGTCAAAAGTGATGGTAGTGTTGGCCGTTCGCGTAACGTCCGATCCCGATTCGACACTGAGAACGATAGTATGCTGTCCGGGTTCCGATCCGGTATAGGAAATATTGTTGACCCCGGCACCCAAAGGAAATTGTTCCCCCGGACCGTAAGTTATACCATTAATGGACATCGACCCGTTTTGACTAGAGGAAAAGAAAGCCGTGTAACTGTCGTTCGCTCCGTCGGGAACTTCGTCGATATCCACAATCATACCCACCGGAATGTTGGAAAACTCAGTAGCCTTGGACGGGGTCATATTGACCGTAAAGTCGTTGTTGCCAACGACAACGGTAACCTTATCTTCAAGAATCTGACCGTTGCTGTCACGAAGCAAAAAGGTTATTTCGTAGGTTCCTGCCTGGTCCCCAACGAAATCATACGCAAAGCTTCCCGGACTTACCGAAAAATATTGGCTAGGGATTATTGGCGAATTTCCATTGTACAATTGTGCGCCGCCACCTGAAATAAAGTAATTCAGTTCATAGGAAACCCCATCGTAATCCCCTTGTTCGATAAGGCTCAATGAAATCGTACCACGCTGGCCTACCAATACCTCGTTACTATTGGCCGAGGCATTGAATTCCAGTTCAAGGGGATTGGCATCCAGATCGATCTCCACAGGTCCGACCGCTTGCCCGTAATTGTCCGTAACGAGAAAATTGATGCGATGCGGGCCCAAGGTTTCCGGCGTATAAAACAATGGGAAATTACCCAAGTCGACCGGATAGTCAGTATTGTTCCGGATCGTATTTCCATTGACCCCAGTAACCCTTCCGTTTCCTTCTTCTAGGTCATAGGTCAGGAAATAATCGATATTGGATGTGTTACCGTTCGATTTAATGTTGAAATTAAGCTGTGTCCGTTGGTTTACGAATACCTGGTTGCTTTCCGAATTTCCACTAAACGTGAAGGGAATGTTGGCAATCTCGATCTCGACACTGTCCCTTTTCCTCTGGCCATTGCTGTCTCGTATATCAAAATAGATTTTGCGCTGCCCCAATTCATCGTCCTCAAAAGTATAGTTATAATTCCCGGGATCAATGCCGCGAAAAGTCCCGGGGTCCATGACCCCGCCATTCTGGTCCCGTACGGTTCCCGCGCCTTGGCTATCGGAAGAAAAGGAATGGCTAATATCATAGGTAACTTCGCTTTCCTCGTCCTGTGTCTGCAAATCGATATTGATTGCCAGGTTGGTGTCCAGCTCCACCTGTGAGGATGCCGCGGTTGCCCTGAACGTGAAATTAACATTTCCGACCGTCAGCAGCAACTCGTTCGTCAGGGATGCCCCATCGGGAGCCTTGGCAACCATGGTCAATTTGTGCTCGCCCAAGGTTTCTGGTAAGTAGCCAAATTCGGTAACGCCCTTGGGCAACTTAAAGGGGTTTCCAGCATCGTAGGTAACATCGTCCAAATGAAGCTTGCCCGAACCATCTTCCAGTTGGTAGGTGATCTCAAATTCCTCGGTCGATTCCCCATTCGGAGCTACCGTGTTCTTGTCCCGTAGCAAGGTTACATTTACGGGATTCCGACTATTGATAATGAAATCCTCGGTACCCTTTCCCAAGAGAAAGCTGAAACTGGCGTACTTGACATTGTAGGCCAACTCCAACTCCTTTTGCAATTGGTTTGAATCCCAGGCCAATACCTTGACTTTGTGAATACCCGTATCGATGGGCATATACCGGTAGGATAGGTCAAAGTCCTTGACCAAAATGGTGTCATTTTCGCGGATGGTATCGTTTTCCGTACCTAAATAATAGCCTTTTCCGTCAAGGATATTATATTTCATGAAATAGGAAACGGTGGAGACCATCCGCTCTGGTTCCAAGCTGAAATCCGTTCTTGCAGTTTCAAATACAAAACCGTTTTCCTCGTTGTTACCATCAAAGGTAAAATCAAAGGAATCCTGGACTATTCCTTCAAAGTCCTTGCTACAGGCAATTATAAATATCATGCATAGCGAACCTATGGCGACTATGCGTTGTGGGGTATTGAATTTCATAACGTCGCTTTTTAAAACAAAAAATACCGTAGGCCGACGCCGACATACGGATAAAAATTTCCCACGTCCGAATTGACATGGTAGTATTCGTTGGCCTTGACCAATAGCGAAAAATCATTGCTCAAGCCTATTTCCATTTCAGCACCGAGATATAGGCCGTAAATAAATTGGCTTTTGCCATTGATAAGCGCACCGGTGGGCAGTTCATTGCTCCCGTTGTTGATGACCTCGTATCCGAACAGCCCACCTCCACCGAGGAAGAGACTAAAATTTTTTCTTCGAGGGGCCATAAATACACGATAATACAGCCCCGGCTGGATAGTGAAAATATTGTACGGAATATTTTGGGCACCCTTGTCCTCGGCAATTGCGGCCAAAACACTTATCTGAAAATATTGGAACCGATTGGGATGAAAATTGAACGTTCCCATAATACCATAACCATCCTCGACATAGCCACCGCTCACGCCGACCGAAGAAGCAAGGTTGCCCCGCATTTGGCCTGAAACGGCTGAACCCGCAAGACAAAACAGTACCGTAATGAAAAATAACTTTGTTCTCATCTATTTAAAATTTAGCCAACCAGTGATGACAGTTTTTTTATTATATCTATTGGAGTTGGTCATTATCTTATAAATGCGCATTATGGCCTTTCATAATTTAAATCTTGATGGGTTATTGATGACAAGTTGGTCTATATCCAAGGATAGGTTTCGATTGCCCTTTTCCTCATCTAGATTCACCATGAGGGACTTTCTCCGGTCAAGGGTAAACTTATCGAAGACCACCATGAAATAGTTCTCGGAATTCCCCTCGACTTTTTTGGGAACTTTGTACCTGAACAAGGGTTTGTGTTCCGTCTTGACATTGCTCGAACTATTCTTGTAGTTGGTGGCGATGCTGAACTTTATAAAATTGACGTCATAGTCTATATGTTCCTTGTTCTCCAAGCGAAACTGTAGGTATATTTCGTTATTCTCATAGTACACGTTCTCCAGCCAGAGAAATACATCATCGTATTTGGAAAAATATCGGATGATCTTGCCCTTGTTGAACTGGTTGTAATAACATCTCCGCCGTATATATTCCATTCTATCCAAGACATACAATTCCTGGGTAAGCGGCAAGGGTTCCCCATCGATTTCCTTTTCGAGCTTAATCTCCAATTTTTCCCCAACTGTTTTGGTAGTTGCTAAAGTGTCCTTTATGTCAGGATGTGAGGCAAAGTCGGATTCATCCAATTCAGTAGCACTTTTTTTATGGGATAGCTCTACGAGGTTATCGACCATGTCGGTGGTTATGGTCCATCGCTTCTTGGCGGGGATGTCCACAAGTTGCAGGATAAAATCATAGGCACGACCGTCACGGGTATAAATGGTATAGTTCGTAAAATCGGAGGTGTCGGGCGCCACATCGTTATAGATAAGCAAAACGATACGCTCTGAGGTTGCGGAAGCACTTTTCGTCGGGAAGGACTCCAAAAAATTCAGCTCCTTCCCATTGATGGAAAAATCATAAGGGGCGGGCAGTACCAGAATGGTCTTATAGTTCCTTGAAACCGGAATGGTGTCCATTTTCGCCATAACCGATAGGGAACCCGATAGCCCAATTATTGTAAGTACAGCTTTTATTTTCATTGTGTTGCCAATAAGAGTTCATAATCATCCATCAATAGGATTTTTTCTTTTTCCCGTAACCTTTTTTTTCGAAGGAAAGTCCCCAACCCTTGGGCGATGCCTTTTAAAACATTCGGTGCGCCGCTGGTGATTTCGTCGGTGGCCCCTCGCAGTGCATCGCCTCCCATTTCGGCCTTGTACTCCCTCCAGAGTTCCCCGGCCCTTTTGTTGTAGATTCCTTCCCTGCCATCGTTGAAGTCCCTGACGGAGATATCGACCGGATGGTGCTCGATATTGTCTATATCCAAATACACCCTGTTTCCCTGTATCGAAGCCATAGCGTAGATGAAGGTATTCTTCGGAAATCGTTTTTCGCTAAGGACCATATCTTCCATGAGTAGAAGCCTTACGTTCTCATTGGGCAAGATGAACTGGTCGCCATATACCGTTGCCCTAAAGAAAATCGGCTTTTTGGTAACGGGCATCCGTTCCCGTTGAGGCTTGCGGTTTCCGCTCAAGGATTCCCCGACTATTTTCCTTTTTCCCTCCAGCAGCATTTCACGGTAGGCCAAGCGGTTCTCCACGAATTTTTGCTTCTGCTCTTCAGCGGTCATCGCGCTCTTCTTTTCCCTTTCTGCGGTTTTCTTCCTATCTGGAAGGTTGGCCTGCACCACTTTCTGTGGTTTAGTATCCAAGGATAGCCCTTCCAATCGCTTCAAGATTCTTTGGAGCGAATCGTTTTGCGAATCATTCATTTGGGTCATGTCCGGTAAGGACGAAGATTTCCCTGCCTTTTTCTTTTCTGTTGAGTCCTTTAATTTCCAAGGCTCGGCGATAGCTTCGGATTCCAAGGTCGGAACCTTGCCGGGAAGTTCTGGATTGAAGCCATTCGTGGGATCGGTAGTGTTGCCGAACCCCATTTGGAAATCCTTGACGTTCTCAATGACAAAAAAACTGGTCAGTACCAGAATAAAAGGTAGGGCCATAGCAAAATTTCTGTGCCTTACGACCCATCGCTTCAAACGCTTTATGTTGCCACTGAATTTCATGTTACCTACGCTCGAGATCGGAATTGTCCACGACCTCAAAGTCGATAATCTTGATTCCGTTCAGGTTGTTCGGGGTAATGCCCGCTTTTTTCAGGTGCCCCTTAGTGACCAAGTTCCTATACGTTGTGGATTTGCCTTTTTCTATGGCCTGTTTGCCGTAAAAAGTAAACGGAAACGGATAGGTTGCATAGTCGATTTGAATCGAATCAAGTTCCACAAAGTAGTGATAGTCACGCATTACCACATCATGGAAGTATTTTTTTTCGACCAAACGGGCATATAAACGGTTGCCTGACCAATCGACCATGAACAAGGCTTTTTCCTCTATGTTTCTTTTGATCAGGTTCAGATCGGGTTCCAAGGAAAAAAACAGCTCATGAAAGTTTTGGACATGACCTTCGCAAAGGATTTCGAGGTTTTCCTTGGCATCCCTGATCGGTACCATGGGGAGGCGTTGCCCACCATGCAGCACATAGGCGTTATTGTTGGCACGCTCATGGGCCGATACTACGAAATAGATAGCGATCGCGAAGACCGCTATCATCAAGACCAAGCAGCTATAGACGAGCCTGTTGTTGTGCCTTCTACTTTGGGCGATATCATTGAATATCTCGTATTTTCCCTTCATAACCTTGTTATTGTGTAAGTGTCCTAACCGCTTTTGTGGCCCCGCCGCTCTTTGCATCGATGACCGTTTGTATTGCTTTTTTGCCGTAATGCTTGGGCTTGGAGACGATCCCGCCGCCCGATATGTTGAGTCCTTGCACTACAAAGTTGGCCAGTGTAGGGGCCTTGATATAGAAGAAGGAAGTCATTAGAATCAGGAGTGAGGAACTCAGTATCAACCCGAGGTCGTAGGCGCTGTTACGCAACAAATGGTCCACGAGTGCGTCGACAAGGTTGACCATGAACATATCCACTACATATAACATGGGAAGCCATAGGCAGAGGCTCATGAACTTTTGCAACCAGGCTTTCCAAAGGCCGGAAATGGCGGGAATGAACGAAAGCCCGATATTGATCGGCCCGAAAATGATAAGGATGAACAGGTAGATGGTGGCCAATGCCTTGATGCCCACGAAAATCAACGTGGAGATGATATGGGCAAAGGCCGTTATGGAACCTGCCAAACCGGTAAGTGCAAAGGATTGCAACGCATCGATATCCAAACTGAACATGTTCCATTCCACTGCATTATTGGCCGCCACGTCGATTTGCGCCAAGGCCACCTTTTGCCCGATGGTATCCCAGTTCTTTTGGGTGCTGACAAACGAGGAACCAAGGTTGTTGTAAAATTCAAAGATGGCGTGTGCAAACTCCGAGTAGTTGAAAAGGATGAACATCAACGGAAACCACTTTAGGGCCTTGAACACATCGGCGCGATCATTGCCCACAAAATGCATGATGGCGAAAATGCCCAACCCGATCTTTGCCATTTGAAAACCAATGCCCAAGGTGGGCCCCAAATTCGCAAAGGCATCATCGATATATTGGTCGAATATCGTGTTGACCGTTACCCTAAAACCTGTATCCGATTGCATAACGTACATCAATTGGTCTTGATCAAGGAATAGACCGCTTTTCGGTGTTCGTTTTTCTGTAAAAGGGAGGTGTTGACCTTTATGATGGTTTCCAGCACGCTGTCCATTCTGTCCAAGATCGACCGTAAGGCAGAAAGTCTATCGGCCGATTCGATGATCTCGCCCGTGGAGGCGATATGCGATCCTTGTGAGACCAAAGACGTAACCTGCACGAGGGCATCGGCCAACGCTTCGGTCGCCCTTTCCTTTTCCACCTTTTCCAGATTGGCGAACGAACGCAGGTTTTTCTGCGTGCCCTTATAGGCTTCCACAATTTTGTCCTTCAGGTCATAGAGTTCGGTCATTTCGGGACTTCCCATGACATAGCTGGCAGGAGTCCTTTTTGCCGTAAGGTCTTGGCTAAGGATTTTGGAGGCACTGGAATTGGCGGTAACGTTCCGTTCCATTTGTGCCAAAAGCTTGCCCATGGTCGAGTTCAAGGTGACCAGTTGCGAATTCAGCGTGGCCACATTTTGATTGAGGATGACCAGTTGGGCGTTGGCCGCTACATCGGTCACCGGAATCTGGGCGGCCCCGAAATAAGGGAGTAGCCCGATTAAAATTCTTAGGCATACAAGTTTTGGTTTTAAGTACTTCATCGTTTTCTATTTTTAGGGTTAATGTCGCTGCCGCTCAAATTCCCAAAACCGGATTCCGCCAGTTCGTTCTGCAGCTGTTTGTAGGCGTTGGCCGTTCTTTGCCAAACACGACCGTGTTTTTCGTGGAGACGGTTGATCTTTGCTTTTTCGTTGGGGTTGGTCTCGAACAGGCATTTGGTCGGCAACGAGGTCTCCAATCCGAACACCTTGACGCGGTCCTTCCAACAAATGGCCATTTCCCTTAGCTTTCGGCCCATGGGCAAATCTTTGTTGATGGAAAGGATCAGTTGCTTCTGTTTCTCGTTCAGGCCCAATAACCGTTGGATCTCCCCAAAGGAATTGCCGAATTCGCCGAGGTCCAGCAACACTTTGATATGGCTGTTGACCACGATGGTATTGCCGATGTACTTGGATTTGACAAAGTCGCTTACCTTCTGTGAGATAAAAATGGGTTGGCCCCCATATTTCCGGGCCATTCTGGACTTGGCGTCAAAATAATTGGCCATAATCGGATTGTCGAACAGGTTCCACGCCTCGTCAACGACCAATATTTTGTTTAGGGAAAGTTTTTTGGGATCCTTCAGTTTTTTGTCGAACACATCGATCATCAGGAACGCCAGGATCGGAAAGAGCTGCTCGTTTTCGATCAGGTTTTCAAGTTTGAAGTATACCAACCTTTCACGACCCAATTGGGCTATCCTTTTGTCCCTGCTGTTCAACAGGTATGCCCTGGGGCCATCTTGGGCATATTTGCCCAAGAGCAGTAAAAACAGATTGGGGTCGAAGACTTCCTTTCGTATGCCCTTGGAATCCATAAGCCGCTCCAAATGCCTTTCCGAATACCCATAAAAAGAATTGAAGGAGTTATCGGGATTATCCTTAAGGAACTGGTCCCTATAATATCCCTGTACCAACAATTCGATAATGGTCTGGATTACGGCACTGTCATGACCGTCGTCCGTTGTAGTATCCTTTCGCCCCAATAGAAGATAAACCAATGCGATAAGCTGGGTCAGCTTGTGCTCGGTAAGCATCTTTTGGCCGTCCTTTTCTACCATATCCCCTGAATCCAGCATAAAGGGGTTGAACGTAAAGGGCTTTTGGTCGTCGTTCTCTATGACGACGCCGTCCAGATGGTCCAGCAACTTGTCATAGGAATTCCCGTTCTCAAGAATGAGGATTTCCGCTCCCTCGCGATATTCGGAGAACAGATAGGCATTGGCATAAAAGGTCTTTCCGCCACCGGATCCCGAGGCGATGAGCATGCCCCGGTTAAAGATCCAGTCCTTTGCCTCGGGATCACGGTAGAGACTTACCAATAAAGGTTTACCCGTGGCCCTATCGACCATGCGTAGGCCGTGGGGGCCGTGCATCCTGTTTCGATAGCCCCCTTCAAAATACCAAAGGCTGGCCGCCATCTCCGAGGAAAAGGGACTGAAGAGTTCCATGCTCAGTCCGATGCCGTTGCCAAGGATACCCCCGAAAAAGAGGTTTTTTCGGTCCACGTTATTTTCCGTGGCATGGATGCCCAACTTCCGAAAAGCCGACCGGACGGAATTGCACATCGACCTAAAGGACTTTTTGGAATTGGAAAGGCCCAATACGTTCAAGTGATAATAGACCAGTTCCTTATGCTCGTTCAGGATATGCTGCTGGAAATCATAGATTTGGTCCCGGTAGGTGCTGTTCTTGTCCCCCTTGCGGTTTCGGGCATATTTGTCCAGACGTTTCGCCTTCGACCTAAGTTTGGCCATGGCCTTCTCCTTTTCGGGGATATAGATATATTGGTTGATAATATGCTCCTGCGGAATCCGAAAACCCAAGGAAAACAGGTTCCCTATAGGGAACAGGTTGTCCCCGGCACTATATTTTCCAAAATACTCATGAAAGGCCATATCCTCCTTGGAGAACTGGTCCAGATTTTCCAAAGTGAAGTATTGCCCTTGTTTGTCGCCGACCCGCAGCCCGTGTTCGGAAAAGTCGATATCCCTGCCCGTACCTTCCCCGTAGCCCGCTTCCAGATAACAATCGTAATAGCCCGCTCGACCGAAAAGTCCCTCGGAATCAAGGATTTTCGAGGTCATCAGACCCGAATCGTTGATAAGATCGTTGACGGCACCGACCCTGGCCTCGAAATCCGCCATTGTGTCCCCATCGAGGTATTCTTCGGGAACATAGCTTTGGCCATAGAACCGTCGCTCCTTTTTTAAGAAGGAATTGGCCCCGATAGGCGTGCGCCCGATATAGTTTTTCGGCACTTTATGGATGGCCAGATAGCACCGGTGCTCCAAAAAAGGCCTGTCCTTGAAATAGAGCTCGTCCTCGGTCTCGAAAAAATCCCGTTCCAACCGTTGTCGGTCCATTGAATAGGTTTCCCCGAAGAAGAGGTCCTGTTTGTGCAAAAGACAGTTCTCGCCCAGGATTTCCATGATACCCGAGACCATCCGGTTCAGGTTCAGATAGTCCTTACTATCCAAAGTGTAGATCTCGGGAAGTTCCAATTGCAGCGGAATGCTCAGGCAACCTCGTTCCTTTGATACCAAGATCGGTGCCTCATAACCATAAATGGGAAAGGCATCCATAAGATTCAATCTTTTTTCCATAGCACCAACATTTTTTTGTTGACATGGCCCTTAATGGTATCCGGCCCCTTTCTGTCCGCTTGGGACTTGATAAAGCCATTTTCCCCGTACGCCTTTGAATAGAAAAGCATGAGTGCGATATAGAGGGCCGCGGTACAGAAGGAAAGCAAAAGGCTAAGAAAGGTCGGGATGACCGTACTGAGGAACAGTCCAACCATCAGGGACAGGAACGAGCCCTTAAAGGCTTGATCCACATATTTGGCGCGAAGCCCAAGGAAGGAAACGTCCTTTTGCAGGGCCTTTGGAATTTTGACCATCTTGTTTTCCATGATCAGTTGGCCAAGTTTTCCCCGATCTCGATAAGGCCGTAGAAAATGACCAGCCCAACAATGGCGTTGCCCACTTTACGGGCCATGTCCTGGTTCTGTTCCCTGATGATGAGAAAGGCCAGTGCCGCGATGGCCAGAAGTACGCCTGCGGCAATCTTGATGATGCGGAAAATACTGTTCCCTATCTGTGCCGTACCCTGTTCCGCTTCGTTGACCTGATCGACCAGTTCATCGATCTGGGCAAAGCCGGCCGAATGGAAAGCAACAATAAGGAGTAGGGTCAGGAAGACGTTAATCGGAGTCGTCCACCTCCGGTTCCGGAGGGGACTCGGAATTTTTGATAATCTTGAATTTTTCATGTTCTGGAATTAAGGATTCATTCTGAACATCTTTATCGGACGCATTGAAAATATCCAACAGCTCGGAGCTGGTTTCATTCTCATCGACACGGTTGAGTAACTGGTCCATATCTTTATCCTTTGAAGATGTATTTTTTACAAATATATGTGATTTTTGCATATATGAATCATTTTCCTGAACATTTTTTTTGTTTTTGGATTTTTTAAGTATGACAAAGACCCATAGGTACCACAACAGGCACAGGATACCGATGACGGCATAGACGATATGTTCCCACTGCCAATTCAAATCTTGTCGATAATTCGTTGAAGTTCCCGAATGTTTTCTTGGTGGTAAAGCTCCAAGGCCTTTCGCATGATATCGTTGCGCGAGACCTTTTTTTCCAACTTGTAGCTGCATGCGCTGGCCAGTCGCTCATAGTCCTCGAAACAGGTCTTGCTCAATCTAAAGATAAATTGCTCCTTTTTGTCGGTATAATTGTCTTGCTCCAGCAACGTCTCGAAATCCATTACCTTCTTTTGTTCCCTACGGCTTAACTTTGCCAAGGGAAATGTACGTCCCGTGGCCCCATGGGTGTTACCATCTTTAACGTAATCATCGTTTCTTTCGTTTTTCCGGACCGTACTTTTTCCAACTTTTCCGACCGTGCCGTGCCGTTGTTCCCTGAGTCCCTCGACGGCTGACTTGGTATCCGTATTCTCTAGAATGGCCGATTCCAGCAAGTCCTTAACGTTTACTTTTTTGCCCATTTTTAATTTTTTGAAATTTTCATAACCTCTTCCATAAATCGTTTTAGCCCCAGTTCCCCGTTCTCTTTTGTTGCGGGAATAGGAATTAGGGTATTCCGGTATCGCTCCCTGTATACGGTCCGTTCCATGACGACCTGTTCCATCATCGGCATTCCCGCTTTTGCCAGGGTTTTTCTTACCGCATCGAACTTATTGACCTTGACCAGCTCGTAGCGGTTGAAGAACAGGTTGACGGAACGCAGTACCCGATTTTCGTTCCATAGATAGTTCTTCTGCAGTGTTTTGTAGAACACCGCCGTACTGTCGATTTCCAGTTCGTCAAGGAAAAAGGGAATGAAGATATGTTCGACATACAGCAGCCCCCTTACCATTTCCTCGTTAAGGTTTCCGGGGAAATCGACGATGATAAAATCCACGGTACCATAATATTTTTTAATCAACGGTTCCAAGGTCTGGACCGTTGCCCGCTCCACGGGAAATATCGGCATTTCGGTCGAACCTACCTGTCCAAGATCTCGGTTCCTCTTTTTGTACACAGAGTACTGGGGATTGTCCATGTCGATCAATACTACTTTCTTCCCGTACAGGTGGAAAAGGTTGGTGGCCAAGATGATATTCAGGGTCGTCTTGCCACAACCGCCCTTTTCCCCTGTACATGAAATTATTTTTGTTTCCATAAATATACTTTTTAAAACCATAGTATCATATGGCCATATGATACTATGAACATTTGAAACTATATCCCTATATAGCATTGAATATCCATTGCATTATAGGTTGCTATATAGCAATGATTGTATAATGCCATGGACATTGCTATACAGCAATTGAACAAAGCACAGGTAGATTGTTGCGGACAATAATGGGGATATTGAACCTAAATCTTTTTAACGGCAAGAAATTACTTCGAATGCAAAATTTACAAGGACGATTTGAAATCCTTCATGGCCTCTGAAACCCGTTCCTCCAGCTCAAGGTATTTCTCGCGAAGTCCTTCTTGGTAGACCATATTTTCCCCGAGATTACGCTTTTGCACGAACTCGTTATCGGGTAACAAAATCCAAATGGGATTATAGCCCAAACTGTAAAAATAGAGGATGATCTTGATGGAATTGACCATTGAGGAACCGCGCTCCACATTGGCCAAAGTTGTACGGTCCATGTTCAGGTAATCGCTTAGGTTGGTCATCGAAAACTGACTGAACCTTTTGTCCTCGACATCGTCCAATTCCACCAGTTCAAGACGTATTTCCTTTAAGCGTTCCCCGATATACCCCAGATCCTTGGAGTCCAGATTGATGATCGATTCAATGTCCATTATTCAAAATTTTCTATGGGATACGAGGAAAATTCCTCATCAAAATTATACTCCGTCTCTTCCTGCAAAGCTGCCAAACTTTGGGACAGGGACTCATCAAGTTCCTTCCCGAAATCGTCCATGAACTTTTCTACGGCCGCCTCGGAGTTGTCGATTGATCTTGCAATTTCACCATTTATTTTCTTTTCGTCAAATATGGCGCTCTCAAGCTCTTTTCCCGTAACTGCCTTATATTCCTCTTTCACCAGGCTGTCCACTTCATTGATAATCTTGTCAAATTCGGCTTGGGCCACACGGTCCATTTCCGTACGCACCAAAAATTCCTCCACAATATGGGCCAATAACCTTTGCCAATCGGCACCCCTTGCACCCGTATTCAGCAGTTCCAGAATATCCTCCCTAAAATCGAACAGGCGAAGCTCCTTGACCACATCCTTAAAAATTCGGCGTTTGGTACCATTGGTAAATGCATTTTTGGCCGTTTCTTCCAGACGCGTACCATAAAATTCGATGTACCCGATTTCCTTGGTAAACAGGCCCGAGACGTTCTTCGGTAAATCCAGCTCCTCTATGAGCTTCATCTGCGCTTGGAACAGTTCCCCGAAATTCTCCGGCTTGAAATCGTTGACAACGGGCAACTTGTGCTTCATGGCCCTTCGCTTGCCTTCGATGTCGGGGAGCAACTGGCCATAACATTTCTTTTCCTTGATCTGATGTTCGAAGGTGTCGGCCACCAATCCTGCGAAATGCCCAGTGGACATGGACGCGATCTTGCTTCTGGGCAAGAGTTCCATCATCTGTGTGCTCAGGTTGGTACTGACATCGGAGCTGCTCGTGTTCTTTGAGACCTTTTCTTGATGGATCTTTCCGAAAAGCTCGCTCAACCGTTTGGCCGTCTCGCCTTTGGCCGCGCCACAGATAAGGTTCGCACAGTTGTCATAGATGACATCGGCCAGTTCCCGGCCGTAATCCAGGATAAGCTGTCCGACGCTCTGAAGCCCCAAAATGGTAGCGATCTTGTTTTCCCTCCCGGTATCGATTATGGTCCGCAACAACATGATGAACAGGGTGGGTACCTCGTCGATAAGCAATGCCATGTGCCGCTTGCCCGGTTTGTTCACCCGTTTGAGGATGGTGTTCATGTACAGGCCCAAGGGTGCGGAATAGACTTCCTTCCGTTCGGGATTGTTCTGTAGCGACACGATTTTGGGATATCGGGGATCGTTCACCTCCAGACTGAAGTCATTGCCGGACATCACATAGAAGATTTCCTTGGTCGCAATGCTGGAAAGGCTTATCTGGACCGTACTGGTCTGGCCCGACAGTTGTTCCATGGCCTCCTTTTCCAAAGCGTCCCGAAAGGGGACCAATATCTGGCGTACTTCCACGTCCTCGGTCATGATCTCCATCAAAATGTCGATTTTTACCGTGGTCAAAATGGCCAAATGCCCGGGGGTACAGAGATACTTGCCCGTTTCTTCCGATTTTTTCTTGAGGTACCAGATACAGCCCCCTGTATAACTGATGGCACTGCGCGAAAAATAGTCCTGCCGTTTTATCCATTCGGGATTCAGGTTTTTCATAAGGGTCGTGGCCGTATCGATGGCATCGGATTGGTTGACCAGGCCATAGGGATCCATGGGGTTGTTCCGGTGGGTCATCCGGAGGTCGTCAAAACAGATCCGGTACAGTTTAGGAAAGGGCATTTTGGAATCGCTACCTTGCCTTTTTAAGGCTTCCTGTAAATAGCCATAAGCTTTACGGGTCAGCGTATCGAACTTAAAATCGTAGATGA
Source organism: Maribacter polysiphoniae (assembly GCF_003148665.1). Classification (GTDB taxonomy): domain Bacteria; phylum Bacteroidota; class Bacteroidia; order Flavobacteriales; family Flavobacteriaceae; genus Maribacter_A; species Maribacter_A polysiphoniae. The sequence continues at coordinate 302,386 of NZ_QGGQ01000003.1, forward strand.
CCATGGCGAATTTCTTGTCGATGAACTGGGCCATGATTTCCTCGATAACGGAAAAGGACTTGCCGCTCCCTGGAGTGCCGATGACCAGCAATGCCCTGAAAAGATTGACAAAATTGATCCATCCTTTTCGTTGTTTTCCATGATGGGAATAGGTGTATGGGATATTGGCGGAATAGGGCGTATCGATTCGGTTGCCTGTCTGCTCGAAGGTTTCCTTCGTATCGTTAAAAGGGTCATTTTTAGCCGGGTTCATAAAGTCCAAGAACTGGAATAACCGCATCCCGTAGGTCATCAATCCCAAGTAGGCCAAGGAAAGAAGTACCATAGCGGCCCACATCCCCAATACGAAAATACCATGGCACCACCAAGAAACGAACAACAGGGCCAAGGACACGAGAAAGCCTGCAACATTTTTTTGACGATCCAACTCCTCCTTTTTAACCGGACGGTATATCATAATTCCGCCCATCAGAAGGCCCAACAGGAGCAGTCGGGCGACCAAGCCTTGGGATGGCAGTCCGGAACGAATCAGAAACGAGTACATACTGTCCAAGAATCCGTGATGCCCGTAGTGGTAAACATAAAGGGCATATTGTTCCCCGAATAGAATAATGGCAAAGTGGAAGGCGGAAAGGTACATGCCCATATAGCCCTTGTTCTTATCGTGCATATCCTTTTCTTTTTGGCGGTTTCCCTGGTCTTTTCACGGCGGTATTCAGCATAGGTTCACTGGCGGACAACCGGACTTTTTTTTTATTGAGATCAGTTCCTCGTTCCAATCCTTCGTGGTGGGGGATTTGTCCATTTTTAGCATGCCCTGCGCGAAGCATTGTGAAAGTGCCCCGACCGCCAGACTCCAATAGGTTCTGGAATGTTGGGGAAGAAGAACAATTTTTTCCAGATCCAGTTCCCAGAGCACCTTGTCGCGATAGCAGATGGGCTTTTGTAGGCCGTAGGGCATTCCGTAGGGGGGGCTGGAAATCTGTGCATTGATGTAGTCGGTATCCCGTTCCATGGCAACGACGGATTTGGAGAGATAGTTCAATTTCAAGCGCATCACGGGGCGTTTCCAATCCGTTTCGATAAACACCCCCTTTGACTTTCGATTGATCCAATGGCCCAGGACAATGAGGTCGTAGCGCATCCCTTCGATATCTTGGTCGAAGGCCAAATGAAGGGGGAGCGTATTGGATGGATCTACCTTATGATTCCATTGGAGAAACTGTTCCAGTTTCCGCCCGTCGATATGGCCCGACATGGAGATATAGAATGTTTTTGGGCGACCGTGTAGTTCATGGTAGGCCATGGCATCGAAACCGCTCTCCACACAGACTATTTTTTCCGCGTTGATGTTTGGATTTGAAACGAAAAGGTATTGATAACGCCCGTTGAGGAACAAGCGGAACTTTTTCACCTTTCCGTCCTTGCTGTCCCGATAGGGCCTATTGTAAAGGGTATAGTTCTTGATCTTGCCGTCCACATCGAACTTGGGAAGGGCGATATTGGCGATACGGCCGTTGCTGTCACTGATATGGAAGGCATTAAAAATCCTGCCCTTGAAGGCTTCGGATTTGAGCGTGTTTATGGAGAGCCCGCGAACTTCCGCTAAATAGTTCGGTCGGGTCAGGGGGCCGATACGATAACGCTCTTCCAGTCCAACGTACCTTTTATTCTTTTGCTGCAGCTTGACCGAGGGCGGTTCCGGGTAATCCCGTTGGATAATGTCCAGTCCCTGTTTTATGGCCTCGTAAAAATTGGGGGAGCGATTATGCAGATATTTGAAAAATCGTCCCTTGTCCAAAGAGTCGTTGCGGTTGAAATAGGTCACGGGGTTCCTTCTTGTCTGTAGGACGATGCGTTCCGCCTCCTTTCGGTATTCCTGTGAGCCCGAACTTTTCTTGAGCAGTTGGTAGCCCTGTGCGATCAGATATCCGGAAAAATCTACTTCGCTATCGATCTGGGCGATCAGCCGTTTGTAGTGCCCGGGATTTTCGGAATAGTTCTTCATCTCTATAGAATTCACTAAGCAATTGATATGTATTAATTTATGGTAGTTGGTATTGCCATAATTTGATTAAGTGTCTACCCGCCTGGCCACCTACGGACGGGTTATGGGCTTTCCTATGAACATGGGATTTGTTGGCCGCATTCCATATGGATATGCGAATGCGGGAGGCCTTGTTTTTGTGTATGGTTTGATGAAAAGTAGGCCGTCCATTACGGACGGCCCATAGAGGGGTCAACCGGTCAAACCTTTATACCCCGGCTCCGCGACTTTTTTTTTTCATCGGGATTTACCTCAAGCTTTTTGGCTTTTTCCAAATCGATATTTTTGGTGATAAAAGTTTCCCTACGCGGGGAATAGGACACCAAATAGGGTTTGGTTCCGTGGACCTTGCTCTTGATCTCCATTTCGAGTTCTTGGCCCCTGTTGAGCGCGTCGGCCTGTTTTACAGTCAACTTTGCCCCATAAAAATAGGTGTTCGGGGAAAGAGCCGCTTTGGTACGGATGTCCCGTACCTTGGGTTCGTAATAGGCCAGCTTTTGGAACACTTCCCCATCGTTGGTGCTTCCCTGAAAGAGGACGAATTCCTTTTTGTGCGCCATCCGATCGTATTCATCGGCACTGAAACTATGGTTATAGGCCCATGCCTTGTCCAGCGTTACCATTTCATTTCTCCGGTACTGGACATCCAATCTGGAACCTAGGTTCCTGTCATAGACCATCTGCACCATCTTGGCACTTTCCTTAAGCTCTCCCTCCGAGATATAGGTGGACTCGTGGAAGTGTTCCTTCCCCTCGGTCAGATTGTTGCGTACGCTTTGGGAAAGTTTTTCATAACTGATGTACTGTCCCTCCAATTGTTCCCTTACATCCCCATAGGCGAATTTCTGCTCTTTGGATTTAATGGGTTCAAAGTACTTCTCGTTTTTCGGAAGTTTGAACGACTGTCCGTCATTGGTCATTACGGATACCTTTCCGTCTTTTTCTCCGACCACGGTCGCCCGTTGCCATCGTTGGTTCACTTTTACGAAAACCTGCTCTGCTTGTTTTTCCATTTTTCAAGTTTTAAATTAAGGATTAATAAACAATTGTTAACTTTGTAATTCTGGATATGACATTTCCATTTTTCATGTCCGGAATTAAGGATTGAAGGGGGCGGGAGCGCCCCCTTTATTTATACGGCCATCTTAAAGGCCTTTAACATTCCAGTTCCACTGTAGACCCCGTTCGCTGCGAACTCCAACGTCCAATTGGCATGTACGGGTTTAACGATCTCTATGGTCCTGTCCATATAGTTTCGGTAATAACTCCAGAGAAAATAGCGAAGTGCGTTGACCTCAAAGGGAATACGGCACGATACCCATTGCTTTTCCCTGGTGAGCACGATACTCTTCCGGTTCAGAAGGGATTGGTCAGGAACCTTATTGTATTTGATATATTCCTTTGTCAGGCTACCGTTGTATTTTATTACCTCATTGTGCAGCTTTGCCAATGGCTTCTGCCCTTCGGGGTCGAACCGGATTGCCAAGTGGTCTTGGGCCACCCGGAATAAAAAGCGCGAATCGTTGATATAGGAAATAAGCATCAGATCATGGATATAGCCCTCGATTTTGGAGGAACCGGTAAAACTGAGTACCATTTTTTTCAGTTTGGTACGCTTTAAAATCTGCACCAGTAATTTTGAGGTCTCGTAATTGATGTCGGAGAGCGTGAGATAGACCACATCCTCCAATTGGAACCTTCGATGAAAGGCCATGGCTTCCATGGGGTTGCGGAGTACCACCAAATGCTTGATGGTATCGGGCACCTTACTGAACCAAACGGATTTGGAAATATCGCTTTCCGCTATCAGGGAAAGCTTCCCATCCTTGTCCATGGCATATCCCGTGACGGTATTGGCCAGGTTTCGATAGGGGAAATACAATCGGCCTTCCGGATTTTCGTAGATGCGATCTTGGAAAATGTCGGAACCTATGCCCGCTATGCTTTTCGGCCTTAAAGTAAGCTCCTCGGCAAACAATTCAAAATGGTTGAAACCGATGTCAACCAGTTCAAGAGAATTTTTGGAAGCGTTATTTAGAAGGAATTCCGGTTTTTTTTCAAGTTGCACATAGAAATCCTCGATTTTGGTCCATAGACCCGTTCTTGCTTCCGCATCCGTTCGGGAAAGCCGTTCCAATATAAAGTCAAAGGAGGTACCTTTTGTTTGGGGTTCGCTTGGCCTGTAATAGCGATATCCAAGGTCGGTCTTGATAACGATATAATGCTCCTTTCCCATGTTGTAGCCTATAAACGTATTCGTCTTACGCTGGAGGACAAATCCAAAATAATCTAGTAAGACCGGTAAATCCAGCGTTGCATCAAATTTTCTCCAGGTGTTGTTCATATTTGTAAAAATTGCATATATTTGTAATAATCACTACAAATATAAGTAAAATTTGCAATTGACAAAATTTTGTGCAACAACCTTTACAAATAAACTATGATCCATGAGCGTTGGGAGGAACATTAAAAAATCAGTAGTCGGTTGGATAAGGGGATGTGCCCGAAAGGTGGGCGACGTGACCAATTCGAGGGACAACGGTCATTTTACCCCACAGAACAGTAGTTACTGGATTTTTGTCGGGGTGTTCTTTCTTTGCATCACCGCCAATCGATTTTTTTACGATAACCCTCAAAAGCCGGAAGACCTTGGAATCCTAACAAGGCAAATAAGCCGACCCGTGACCGAGGCATCAAGGGAAGACCTGATCTATCAACGGCTCAATGACCTATTGCGCGATTTGGAAAATTTCGAACAAATGGACCGATTGAAACCATTTTTGCCCTTGCGCCCGGAAATCTTGGACAGCCTACCTTCGGCGGTTCCCCTGTTCCGGGAACACTATGTGCTGTCAAGTTCCTATGGTAACCGTCACCATCCCATCCATCAGGTTACAAAAAAACACTTCGGCATCGATCTGGCGGCCGAGAAGGGTACACCGATCTATTGTACCGCTGCCGGCAGGGTGGCCCATATCGAAAATGATCCCAATGGTCATGGTCTTCACATCATCATTTCACATGCCTATGGTTTCAGTAGCCTGTACGGGCATATGGAATCCGTGGCGGTCGAACTCGGGGAAGTACTCGATGCCCATGATTTTATTGGAACCGTTGGGAATACGGGGATTTCCACTGGACCCCATTTGCACTACGAGGTCATCAAGGACGGAAAGAGGGTAAATCCCGCATCTTCCTTCAATATAAAGTATGAGGCGTATTCCAATTTAAAAATCGATTGAACCGATAGCCATGAAATCGTATCTCACTATTCGCAATTCCATTAAACTCTTCCACAGGATCAAAAATTTTGTGTCCCAATTTTTGGACCCCGACTTCAGTGCATTTAAAAAATTTGAATTTAAGGCCGTTCCGACCGATCAATTGAACGACCTCAGAAAGTTGCGATATGTCCGTGATCTCAAATTGGCCGAATCGGGTTTTATCAATACGGCATTGAAAGAGCAGTTGGCCCTTTTAAAAAGTAAAGACCAGCTGTTCCAAAAAGACCGGAATATTACCCCTATAGGTCGCATATCCATCCATGAAAACGAAAATAAGTTGATGAAACTGTTATTGGGGTATCATAGGGTAGAGAATAGGACTTATATATCCTTTACCCATGTGAACAATTGTCCGGTCTGGCGCAACTATTCCATTTCGCTATTAAAGGAAAGGGTTCAACACCTGTATCCTTCCAGATCCGATCATTTGTTTATGAAGCACAGGTATTTCCAAAGGGATGTCGACCATTTGGATATGCAGACCAAAAACAGGCTGCTCCACCTTTTCAACGATACTTTAAGTAATATTTACTCATACAATCGGCATCTACAAAATGGCATCCAAACTCTAGGGCCGCCTGGCGATAAACTACCCAAATTTTCCAAAACGTTGCCTATTCAGGTCGAACAAGGTTTGGAGGGACTTTTCGTTCCAGCAACCCTAGGAAAAAACGTTGTCGTACTGGTGCCCTATCTAAAAGTCGCCAATGAAAAAAATCGCCTATATCTCTCGGTAGGCGAATTCCGCACATTACTTGGACAAAAATCAATAACCTTTTTGGCCGAGACCAAATACGGCGTTTCCCTAGGCATTCATGGGAACAGATTATTCCTAAAGGCTACGGACAGTGTGGAAGGTATCGATGTTTTAAAGCAATGGACATTGCTGGATGATTTTTTGGAATCCAAAAACGTCCCGAAACGGTTAAAGTACGAGGTCGTCAAAAACCTTATTGAGAAGAAGGACTATCTCATAGATGTGGACAAGATTCCCTTGCGGCAGACCAACGATACCCTACTGCTAAAAAAGCATTACGGTTCGGGCAAAACCTATTTTGCGTTGACTAAAAACGGCAAGAAACCAGAACTCAAGGAATATAGGCCCATTGCCAATCTAAAAAGCAAACATCCCGAATACTACCGTGGCTACAGGGAATATATGAACCGTACCAATCCCTTGGAACCATTGGGGACTAAAGAAAAAAGAAGAATTAAATTTTCCATTTGACACCATGCTTTTTGAGATAACGATTTTGGACACAACTGGACGCCCCTTACTACGGGATGCTTTCCTTATGGACAGTATTACCACGTTGTTGGATTTTACATCAGAAATATTACAACCATGGAGCGAAAGTGCTGAGCAGCAGGCCTATGAACTATTCATCCACTCCGAAAAGGGGCGACACGTTTTCTATCACTTCGATTCACTTGAAGGCGTGATGCTGTTCAAGAACGCCTTGTACGAACACCTTATCGAATTGAACGAAACTCTGCGTCCAAATATTGAAAACGCGAAAGATTTTACACTGTCAAACAAACCTTAAAAAATACAATCTATGACACAGGCAGAACTATTGCTTACCTCGGAAACCCAAAAATTCCGGGCCGAACATCCGGAAACGATCAAGGACTGGGAGCGTCAGCTTGCCAATGGGGAATGTGGTCCCGACCTTCATTTTTGTTTTTACGCGTTGGAGGCTTATCCGAACCTGACCGCCCGTTTGGATGCTGCGGAATACCGTTTTGATTTTGCCATCAATGCCTATATCCTGCACGCCAAATTACAGGGACAGTTTCTTGAGGACGGCCACATTGGGCCCCTTGCGCTGGAGCATGCCAATGAAGCCCTGTCGGATATCTATCGGGCCTTGAACGAAAAACACGCCGAGGGCAGGGCGGCCATCCTGAAATCGCTTCAATAGTCCGGGATGAAACAGGAACATTTGGCCCAGATCGTTGCCTTGATAAAGGCATCGAATCCCAAGAACTATTATATCAACAATTCCGGACTTGCCAAGTTGGGGGAGCTGTTGTTCTATCCCGCCTCCGGAAATGAAGAGCAAGGGAAACAGTTATTGCGGACGATTGAACAGGCTTTTCCAGAAACCTTTAAGGAAATTCTGGATTCGTTGCGGCGGTACCATCTGACCAGTTACTACACGCCCAAGACCATCATCGAATTTAAGATCGGTCTTCTAAAGAAAAATGGGTTTGAACCCAAGACCATACTGGAACCCTCGGCTGGCAATGGGGCCTATGTACAGGAATTAAAAAAGGTGTTCCCCGAAGCCCATATCACAGCTTTGGAACCTGATATCCTATCCTTTGAGATCCTTAAGGCCAATAACCAAAAAGACGACCGTGTAACCGTACTGAACACCACTTTTGAGGATTTTTTTCTGGATCAGGTGGAAAAGGCCCGTTTCGATTTGGTCATGACCAATATCCCATTTGGCGACATTCCCATCACCAAGGCGTATCGACACGATTACCTGACGGAAGGCCCGCTCAAAAACGTGGGCAATTATTTTAATTTTTATGCCCCTAAGATGGTACGCTATGGTGGGATCATGGCTTTGGTTACCTCTTCCGCCTTTGCCGAGCGAAGTGCCTACAATGGTTTTAGGGAGTCTATATTATTGGAGAACGACTTGCTCCTGGCCAACCGTTTCAACACGGACTTGTTCACCAACGAGGGCACCAAGGTCGTATCCGATCTATTGGTGTACCGTAGGACTTCCAACAAAAAAACGCTATCCACCGACGAAATGGATTTTGCGGAAACCGAAGCCGTTGAACTGGAAGGTCAATCCTTTCTGACCAATCGTTTTTTCAAGAACAATCCGGGAAATGTTCACGGTACGCCCAAGCTCGGCTTTTTCCACAACAGGCCAAGCATTATTGTTGAACCTAACGAAATATCCCTGTCGAATTTTCTGGAAGGACAATCCGATGGTTTCAAGTTCGAGGTCGGTCCGGCACCTTTAGATATACCGAAAAAACCGGAACCCTTGCCAAAGGAGGCCATAGCCGAGGAACAAACGGCAGCACCACCAACGCCTCCTATCGTCGATACGGTTTTACCTCCGATTGCCTTGCACGATAAAGAAGCCAAACAATACTCCCGGTTGTTTTTTGGTACCTACAATTTTAACAAGAAGGGCGAAGTTTTGTTTTACACCGACCCACAGAGCACAAGAAAGGTACCCCATAAAATCAGAGAATTGGTGGCGGACTATGCCCGTATGCGGAACGAGCTCGTACTGCTCAACCTCAATATCGAAAAAAGGGAACTTCCAGAGCAAGAAGTTGCCAGACGCTTCCAGGACTTGGACTACCAATTGGACACCTTCCATTTTAAGTGGGGATTCCTAAAGGGGCATCTCATATTTCTGAAGGACGACCATTATTTCGAGCAGGTCCGCCAACAGTTTGAGAAAAAGGAGGATGGAAAGGGTTATGGCAAAAATCCGTCGTTCACCCTGGAACGATTTCTAAAGGCTCCCCGCGCCAAAACCAAACCCGATGAAACCGCTTCTGCTGAAATTGGCACAGATACATCCGACTCAAAGGAACCCAGATTCGAGAATCCCGAACAAATGGCGCGCTACCAATTTGACCATAACGGACAGATCGATATAGCAGCCATCACAAGAGCCTTTAAGACCAACGAAAAGGAACTGTTGCTGAACGGGCTGGAAACCCGCTCCCTTTTTCTAGAGCCCGATAGGGAATCCGAAACGGGCTATGCAGTGGTGCCCTATTTCCTATTTTCGAGTGGCTATATCCAGGATAAGATCGAGTATGTCGGGAACCATCCTCCACCATTTGAAATCGAAACGGAAAAAATGGAACGGGCATTGACGGAACTGCTTCCCGCAAAGTTGGACCTGAACGATATCGAGTTCAATTTCGAAAGCCATTTTATTCCTATTTCCGCAAAGGAGTCCTTTTTGGAGGAACTCATAGGCGAGAAGGTACAGATCAATATGGCGCAGTTCAACTCCACCTTGACCTTGATGTTCCCAAGGGACTTTAACCAAGAGGCCCACGAACGATTCAGTGTGGTGCTCCGCCATGAGGTCAAGGCGAACTATAAACGGATATTGCAACATTTTGCGGAAAATAGGTATCCGGTCATTTTCACTTCGTACAAGGACCGATCGGGAAAGACCATCAGGAAACTGGACAAGGATGCCACCTTGATGGCCCAAAACCTTTACGAGGAACTGCAGCTCCATTTCAAATCCTTTATCGAGGGGCGGCAAGAGTTGAAGGCCACCATTGAGAACAACTATTATCAGGCCTTTTTGGCCGATGTCAATATCACCGTGCCCAAGGGATGGCTCACCTTTCCCGATACCTTGGTCTACCCGCCCTATCAACACCAGATCGATTCCACCCTCTTCGGGCTTACCAAAGGGAGTGCCCTGAACGATCATCAGGTCGGCAAGGGCAAGACCCTCTCCATGGCGATGCTGGCCCATAAACTGAAACAACATGGGAAGAGCAAAAGAACTTTGCTATTGACCTTAAAAAGCGTAGCCCCCCAGATCGAGGCCGAGATCAGGGCCAATTTTCCCCAACTGAACATCCTCCGATTAAGTTCGAAGAACATGGCCAAGGGCAAAAGGGCCAAGACCTTGAAAACGATTAAAAACCACAGGGCCATTGACCTGATCATCGCCGAGCACGGCCATTTAAAGCAGATTCCCAAATCAAGACATTTCGTCCTGCATATCCTCGGGGAAAAAATCGATATGATCGAACAGGACTTACAAACGGCAAGGGAATACGGAAATATCAAGGAATCCAAGAAACTGATTAAGGGCCTTATCAAAAGAAAGGAACATTTGGAGGATAAGTTGCAGGCGACCTTAAAAAAATTGGAGGAACGGTCCGGGGAATCGGAGACAACACTGACCGATCTGGGCATCGAGGCCCTGATGATCGACGAGGCCCATTATTTCAAGAACATCGGCTTCACGACCCGGCACCAGAACGTATCCGGCCTCAACAACCATTCGGACAGTCAAAGGAACCTGGACCTCGAAATCAGCATAAAATCCATCCACCACAGGATGGGTCCCGACAAAAACATCTTTTTTTATAGCGGCACCCCTCTAAAAAACTCGGTTACCGAACTGTATGCCTACCAGCGCTATCTTACCCCTGCGGCACTGAAGCGCAAGAACATCTTCAATTTCGATGCCTGGGCCTCGATTTTCCTGAAGCAGAGCGTAAGCATCGAACCGAACATTTTCGGGGATCCGAGGATGCATGCGCGATTTCGATACTATACCAATCTGCCCGAATTGAGCAAGATGTACAACTCCTTTACCCATATCTGTAGGGACAAACATTTCAAGACCCATGACCTTGAAGTGGACAGGGAATTTATCATTTTAGAGTCGACACCGGCCTATGAAGAACTCAAACAGGCCTCGCTCAGGTTTACAAAGGATCGCAACCAAAATGCCCTGTTCAAGGTTCCCATTTACAACGCAGACCAAATGAAGTCCGCACACATAACGGCACTTAATATCAACCGGTCCCTTTTGATCGACCCTTTGGCAAAGGACAATCTCGCCATCGATTTTTCGGAACTCGACCAGTTCAAACTCCAGCGTCTATGCCGGGATGTCGCCGGGCTTTATAAAAAAACAGCGGAGCACAAAGGGGTGTGCTTGGTGTTCTCCGACCTGAACGTTTGGAAACCTGGACAATACAACTCCTATGAAACGGTCCGCGAAATCCTTCGGGAAGACTATGGCATTCCAGCCCATGAAATTGCCTTGGCCCAAGAGGAAAAGGCGAAGAACAAAACGGATTTCATGCAAGAAAAGATACGAAATGGAGAGATTAGGGTGGCACTCGGTAGTACACAGGTATTGGGTACGGGCACGAATATCCAAAAACGGGTCGTAGGCATCTTCCATATGGACATTCCCTATTCCCCAGATGCCTTCGACCAACGTGCCGGACGGGGCCTGCGCAAGGGAAATGAAGTGGCCCAAATCTATGGCAATACGGTGGTGGAGCGATTTTACGGCATCAAGGATTCCACGGACATCTTTTCCTATTCGTTGAATACCCATAAAGAAAGATTTCGGGAACAGATCAGGGAGGCCGATCCGAACAAGCGCATTTATGACGACCTCGTTCCCGATGACAAGAGCCTGTCCTATGAACAGATGCAGGCCGCGTTGATTGGGGATATGGACCAGTTTCAACTCGTCAAGCTTTCGGATGACCTAAAGTTTCTACAATCGCAAAAGCGGTTGCACGAGCTCAACAAGGCCAATTCCTTCAAAGCCATCGAGCGCATCGAAAAGGAAAACAAACATATTGTTTCCCAAGTGGCCGATTTGGAGAGGGCGCAAAATACGATCAGCCAGCTGAACCTGCCCATGGATGAAATCGAACCCGAGGACATGGGCCAGTTGCAAAGAAGTTTGCTAGGTCTCGTTTCGGGTTCCGAACTCGAATCGAGTGTCCATAACATAAGGGAACCCAAAACATTTTTCAAAGGATTGGGCCTGGCGATGGTCGAACGGTCGAATTTGAACCTGAACATACAAAAGCACAAGCAAGTTGCCCGCTTGCAAACCCTGAACGCCAATTTGGTCTTTCAAGCGGAATATGTTCCCTCAAACAACAATTATCTCTATTGCTATCGGCTGGAGTTCAGGAATTTCCATATCGTTGGCAGAAAACAGCAGCGGTTCGACCCGGAAAAAGTCGCCCTTCAACTTTTCAAACTATGTCAAAAGATACAGCGGGAAATCAGATCCAAAAAATTCGATCTGGACTATAACCTACGTTCGATGGAAACCCATAGAAAGAAAACGGCCATTGGCTTCCCTCGGGAAAAGACGGCCAAAATGCAGGTATTAAGACAGGATATCAAAGACCTCAAACGAAAAAGGGCGGTGAAGGTCTGATCCTGCGCAAAACCTAATATTGCAAATCCAATATCTCGCCGACAATAAATGAGCGGCTATTTTAGAAGTTGCAACTAGCGACTATATTAGAGTACTGAGGTTGAAGTTGAACCGAAATTAATCTGAATTGGGTTGGTTGGTGGTAAGACCAACACTTTTTTCTATTTTCCTTTCAGTGTAATTTTTTTCAGCATATCAATTCAGTTTCGTTTCGTCCGTTGGCATTAGATATAATATTTAAATGCTAAAGGCGGTGTTTTTATGTCAGTACTCGCAGTAAGTATTTCTCCAATCTTGTCCGCAAATCTTAACGTTACAGGTTCACCATCTGCAAAAATGCAGGCATTATAATTCAATTTAGTTAAAGATAAAATATCCTTTAAAACTTGTTTTATATCTGCTTCTCCTTTATTTATTTCTATAAATAAAGGATTAGGAACCTCCATTGATAATGCAGTTTGTATTTTAGGAACATAGCCCACAGTCCATAGAAAGGCACTTCTCTCGTTAACTACATATGCATTTCCTCTTAAAATTGTATAATCTCCCTCAGTTTTGTATAATTTGAGTGGTTTTGTTTTTGAAATGGTTACTCCGACAAGATTAGTTTCTTTTGGTGTCACTTCTAAAAATGCATCCCATTCTTGATGATTAAACCTTGTTTTTGCGTGAATGAATACCTCTTTAGGATATTCTCCAATCTGTTCTTTATAGGATTGTAAGGATTGACTTAACAGAGCCTTCGCTTCTTTAGGTTCTAAATGATACTGTCCATTTTTAGGATTGTACCAAGGTCCAACTTCTCCTTTAAAAACCGTACCATCTCCATTATCTAAAAACATTTGAGCTGCACAACAAGCATTTCTTGGGTTTTTACTTTTTTCAACTTTTTTATAAACTAAACCAAGATAGCATACTCCATTTCGGACATCAGATAATTTCCAAGGTTTACCTCCAGCTTTGTAAAACGCAGCTGTTGAAATTGTCCAAGCCAAATGCCCTTCAATTTTAGAAAAATCTCTAATTGGCAGACCAAATGCATTTTTGAAATCGCGCCAAGCCAACGTACTTTCTCTAAAAATTTGTGTTGGTATGGTGTGTTTTAATAATCTTGCCTTAAATTGGTCGTGAAACTGTGCGTCATAATTATAAGTTTCAGCCTCTTTTTCTTGTTCTTTTAATTCTATGTTGATATCTGGGAATAGTGATGGTTCATACCTGAAAGATTTTGCTTTTGATTTAGACATTAGTGCCTTAGTCTGAACCATTTCTTTGGGAAGTACTGAATTTGGTCTGCAATATTTATAAATTTCATCTGGAACAATGACGAACCATACATCGACATTTTCATCTTCATTTTTATTAGCAGAAATGATCTTGTCTATAAAAAGGGAAACTAAGTCGTAAGTTCGCTTATGCGTACTGCTATTGTAAAGAAATTTACCAATATCTTCATTTGTAACTTCTTTAAATGTGATTCCTGTGGATTCCCATTTACAATCGAAAACAGCTTCAAAACCGGGAAACATCGGTCTAGTAATACTGTTACTATTATAGATTGGTTTTTGTATGTGGTCTAAATAATCTCTAAATATTTTCAGTCCTTGTTTAGTACCAATAACGCCACTCTTAATGCCATAAAGATTATTTAATGGACCAAATAAGGCAAGTCCATCTCTGGCGTCAGTACATTTTTGACCGTGTGCAAATAGTATTTTTGGTTCTTCGATGTATATAAGTTCTTTCATTCAGCTTCTAAATTTTCAATCAACTCTTCCAGCTCCTCGATATCTTCGCCTTGGTTAAAGCCCGATAATTCAGCTTCTTCTTCAAGAGTATTTTTTTCAGGAATATTATAGCTTACGTTACCTTTAAATTTTACTGGTTCATTGGATACAAAAACTTTCTCTTCACTACCCATTTCTAAATAAAAGGAAGTGTCATCGTCGGATAAATATTTAATAAATGCCAATAGTTTGGTTCTCCAAGTATTATTCCACCAGTTTTTACCTTGTCTTCTTCTTGATGAATGTTGAACGCTTGAAGAGTCAATCAATTTTTTTCCGTCTGCCGTAAAAAATATGTGTGATGAAATCATTAATACAGGAAAGGGATAAAGTTTTGAAGCTCCAGAAATTGCGAAATGCCAATTTTTATCTTTTTGCTTTCCGACTAACATGGTTTTCTCAAATTTGTCTTTTTCTAACTTACCTTTTTCGAGCCAATATGCGGTTTTATTAGACATTTCATATTCTTGAACTTCTTTATCTTTCATCCTTAATTCAAATGCTTTATTAAGAAGTTGTACTATTAGCCTTTTACATTCTGCATTTCTAATAAAATTAGAATCATAACTTCCTGATAAAATTTCCTCTGTTGGTATCCTAATTGTTTTGCTCTTATGATATGTTTCTGTTTTAGGTAAATGATATGTAAAGTCGTAGGCCCAAGCGAACGTACAGAGATAATTTTTGTAACGAACAGCAGGAAACGTCAGTTCTCTTACGTCAAATCTTTTAGGAAGCATCCAATTGTATTCGTGAAATCTTAACTCTTCAGGAAAGGACAATATCGAAAGCCAATTTGAGTCATAAATTTCTTCTTTTTCAATTACACTTTTATCGTGCAGAAAAATTTGTTGATAAAGTAAATTACTTTTTGAAGCGTCAGCAACTTCTTTTGGAACTTTTTGTTTTTCGAACGCTTCTAATATATCTTTCAAACCTCTTGCCCAAGACATTTTAAAATCGATAGCGTTAAGCCTAACAATATCAATATTAATATCATCGTAAGATAGTTGTTCATCAATTGCTAATGGAATAATGAACTTATCATCTTTCAGTTGCTTTTTTACTTTTGCTGCAACTGCTAATTCTTTAAGAACACCTTCGCGTTGATTTGAATAAGATGATGAAACAAGTAAAAATTTACAGGTATCTTCTCTTATAACTTTTTCGATATTGCTCCAGAAATCAACCCCTTTATCTAAAAAAAGAATGTCACACCAAACTTCGTATCCTAATCCAATTAGTTTTAACGCTAACCATCTAGTAAAATCATTGTCATCGGGTGTTGCGTGACTTATAAATATTTTATTTCTCATTCGCTAAATTGTCGTTTGCAGTAACTTCTTGGTTTACTATTAGTTAAAACTTTAAACTTTTTTGTTTTAAGTTAGCTTGACGTAAATAATTAACTTTTTTTTCTGCTACTTGAAGAACATCAAGTGAGCAACTACTTTCGTAAATTTTTTTTGCAATCACTTGACTAAGAAATTCAATCCTTAATTCATCTAAGTTTAAATTAAATACAGAGGCTAAAAGGTTTAATCGTTTTTCATCAAAATCCCTTTTTCCATTCTCTATTTTACTCAAATTTGCTGAATCTAATTCGAGTTTTGCACCTAACTGAGTTAACGTAAATCCCTTATCGGTTCTTAGTTGTCTGATGTATTCTCCAAAATGTTTCTTCATTTGACTTGAATATTTTGACTTGTCAGTTGATGACAAAATTAGTGAAGTATATTGATTAGTTAAAAAACCTTTCTTGATTGTTTGAAAATACCATAAGTAAGGAAAGAAGCAGTTCTTTTGTTTTTTAGCGTTGGATTGTGTCTGTCGGCAAAAAAACGAATGTGCTGCCTATGCTTTAAGTCATTGAATCTAGAAGCACGATTTACACAATATGTAGAAAAGTTTCGGCTATGCGCAGTGCGGAATCTCAAGACTCTTTCCTTTCCGTTCAGCACTTAGTTTATTAAATGTTCTCGGTTTCATGTTAGCAGTTCCGCCAGCATTACGCATGGCCATCGATGTCCCTCGTACTTTTATTTCGTTTCTTCAATTTCTTCCTCGTACATAAAATCCAAGAAAAGCAGTTCCGCCATTGACCTTTCGTCCTCAAATTTTAAGTCCCATCTCTTTTCCATAAATTCTAATAGCTTTATGCTTCTTTCCAAAATTGTGTCTGCGTTCCAATCAGGATAATTTGAAACTTCTATCTCTGAATGTGAACCGTCTGAATAACCTTGTCTGATTTTGTCTTTTCTATCATTGTATTTTGGGTTTTTCTTGTTAACAAAACAGTCATTTTGCAAGCTAGAATTGATGCTTTGAGACAAGGGGAGAAGATTTCCTAATGTGCCTTGAAAATAATGTCGTTCTTGTTTTTTGTATTCTCTAAAACTTTCTTTCCAACACTTCTTGTCAGGAGTTTGAGGGTAAATGTGCTCGATTGATATTTTATCCTTTTCTCCTTTTACAAACAGTTTCCAATCTATCTTTTGGCTACCTCTTTGTCGTACTTTTTCCATTTCATACTCATAGAGGAAATATCTTAAGCCGTTCCAATTGTAGAAACCACCGCCACTTTTAAACTTCTTCTCAATGAATTTTTGAAAGTATGTATAGTCAAAATAGGTTTCTTCTGATTCTTGGGGCGTGTAGAAACAGTAGTTCATTCGTTCATTCAATCTTTCAATTATCGTATCAATCGAGAGTTCATTATTCCTTAATTGTCTTGCTGCTCGATAGAATTCACTATTTCTATAAGTTGAAAAAGCTCTACTGAGTCGGAAGGTTACGAATATGAAACGTTCAATTGCTTGAAAAAGTCCAACTCTATCAACAGTTTCCATCTTTGACAAGTAAGAAACTGTGACTAATGGACGAAAATAAATGATTCCAATACGATTCAAACGGTCAATCCAAAGTCGTTCTATCTCTGGTAGGTCAGGATTATTTACTGGATGATTTGTGTTGTACCAATGAACTGCTGCGGATTTAAGACTATTTACATAGTCCTCAATTTCTTTCGGTGTAAGTTTAGAGCGAAGAACGGTTTTTTCTTCTCCATTTCCGTTTGTTTCAACTTCTTCTTGGTCAGTTTCTTCATTCTCTTTGATTTCCTCAAATTCTTGTATGGAACTTACTTTTACTTCTGTTTTTGCGTAGATATTTTGAGGAGTAAATTTTTGTTCAAGAAGAAAACGAATGTAATCGTCTCCTTTTTCCCTTGAGTATTGGAAATACATGATCCAATGAGCTACAAGAAAATCGTCATCATTTAAGGGATATTTCTTATTTCTGCCTAACTGATAATATACCTCTTTCCAAGCGTCATTGATTTTTTCTCTAAGTGAAGTTCGTTCGTCTGGTTTCAGTTCATCCTCTTCATATAGTGTTGTGAGGTATATTAGTCTGTTTTTTAGTAGTTCTAGGTTGGAAAGCTTTTTCCCTCGATTGTTCATTGTTTCAAAAGCGACAAAAACATCAAAGTCATCACTAATTTCATAGACGTTAAACATTAGGTTTTGCGTCAGCTTTTTAAAGAGTGATTCAATTTCGGACAGACCATACTCATTATAGAATTCGGCCAGATTCTCTTTGAAAAACTTCTTAGAATTTTCAAGGTTTAGTGTGTAAAAGGTTTCCTGAATACTTCCGCTGTTACGTTCAAGAAAAATCCTATGCTTTAGGAATTTGAAACTTGGATTGTCTGTTTCGTATCCAAATTTGTATGTCTTGATAATAAATTGTGGTGGTTTCTCAATTACAAGGTATGATTCTTTGATAGCTTTCAAGCTGAAAGAACCTAAATAAATATCATCTTCCTTATTCTCTGAATTTGAAGGTAGTTCTTTCAGCAATTCAGAAATAACTTGAATAAAAATCACAAAGGTTGTCAGCCTTTGTTGTCCATCAACGATGTGAAATGGTTTATAGCCTCTATCTTCAATCAGCCATTTTTCGTCATTCCAAGAAGACCAAGTTTGTCTATTCAATTTTTTCAAAGATAGAAGTCCTGTATAGTGAAATCTGTCATGTGGCAGGTTTACCACATCTTCCCAAAAGTCTTTTAATTGTCTTGTAGTCCAAGCGTATCCACGTTGGTAGTCCGGGATTTTGAAAATCCTGTTTTTAAATATGTTCTGTAATGATTCTAATTCTTGCATTTAGTTTCTTTTGTATGAGGCACAACAAGAATATATCATCAATCATTGAATATAAACGCAGTATACCTACAATAAAAGTATTGAATTAATGCGATAATTCTCCCAGACATAAAAACCAATTAATTGAGTTGAAGAAGATAACAGTAAGTGTTCCAGAAAACGGCGAATTTTACGGGACTGTTTAAACGTAATGCTATTGCTTCTGTCAAGGTGTCCCAACCCTGGTCTTTTTTAGTATTCTCGTTAATTGACCTTTTATAGGACATTTTAATAGATAAATACATTATCACTTCCTCGATCTCCAGAAAGCTATCGCCAATTATTTCCATAAAAATTTAATAGGCGCTCAAAGCTCATCCAGATAAGTACAACTACACCGCCCAACTCCAATAGGCAGACACCGGTTTCAACGCCCCTTCGGGGCGTATTCTGTGGTTAGGGGAAGGAGAAGCTGATTGTGGTTTAAACCCTTAATATTCAATGTTTTAAAGGTTCTTGGGGGTATCTTGTAACAACAATTAAAAGCAATACCTATGGAAACATTCTTTAAATCTTTGGGCAGGACGGGCATCGGGCAATTCTCCATATCGGTCTCCTTTCACGGTACGAACTGTGCGGTCTCCCTGCTCCCAAAGGCATCGGAGGGCGACAACGCCCTGAAAGCGATAAGGCCCTTCACGCTCAAGGGCAGTATCGAGGAAATCGATACCGTCTTTTTGGATCGGTTGGGGAAACCCATGCAGGAAACAAAAGTCCTGTTCGACAATGCCAACGGCTATCTCAGCAACCTGAAAAAGGCCGAAGAAAAGACCAAAATGGCGAACGACCGCAAGGAGAAAAAGAAAAAGGCCCTGTCCGACCTAAAGGAACTGGTCAAGGGCAAGAAATTTAACCCTATGGTCGAACACGAGAAGGCCGTGGATCTGGCCAACAAAGTACTGGAACTCGATGAAAACGACGCTTTGGCAAAAAAAACCATCGAGGATATGAAAGCCTATCAACAACCCACCTTTTTTTAACCCACAAGCATTATGGAAGTATTAGGATTGGAACGAAAATTTATGCTAAAGAACGTTTCGGGTGAATCCGTCTTGGACGACATCGACCCGAACTGGACACCGGATCAAATCAAAGACCACTATGCCTCGGTGTATCCCGAACTGACCAACGCCAAGATCGTGGACAATGGCATTGTCGAGGGTCGTCATGAAATTATGTTCAAGACCATAGCGGGAACCAAAGGATAGCGATGAATGAAAAAGAAGCACATACCATCAAAAGAGGAACTGTCACACTTCCACAAGGCCTTGTTCGGCATTCTGGATTCGCGGACGAAGCCGTCATCGGGAACACGAAGACCCAAACACATCCAACAAGGGGATTGTTTTTTTCTGACCTGACCATACCGATCTTGCCCCGATTCGAGGTATTCGCCGATGGGGACGAAAATCGATGGGACACGCTAGGCACACTAACGAAAAATGCGTTGGACACGCTTTCGGGCAAAGAAATCGCATTGATGAACGGTAGCCCTGAAATGCGGTTCTTCGAACAATTGCAACGATTGCACAGGGAAATTCCGGATGCTATGGTAAAGGAGGTATGTACACAAGAGGGAAATAATGGCATCCTTGTCATGAAACCCGTTTTTGAGGCGCACCATATTTGGGCGATTCCAATGGCCCCGATATTTTCGCTGCGAATCCGCAGTCCAAAATTGTTCGCTAGCCTGCTGTCCTTTGTGCATTCATTGCCCTTTGACAATGTATTCAAACGGATGGGCTACCTCTTGGAATGTTTGCTCGAATGGTCATTCGAGGTCTCGGAATCCGAATCCGACCCCAAGACAGACTGCTGTGCCGAGGAGCCATGCGTTCTGTGCTTTATCGAGGCACATGCTTCCGATTATGCAGAGTACGAGGATTTCGATTGGCTGGCCTGTATGCGTGGCTACCGTCCAAAGAACACCTTGTTCAAAATGATGCGGGATTTGCTGTTGGAAGCCCCTGCCATTGAATTCAATGCCTTTGCCAACCTTTGTTTCTTGGAAGACGATATGGATATGGAAGTTGACGACCTGATCGTCTTTTTGGATAGTGAGGATTCCCAACTGGAAAACGGCTATATCAACTTTGTAAACGAGATTGCGCAGTATGGCTACTCCCATGCCATCTACGATACCTCCCTTACCATTGGTAAAGAGACCAAGGCCTTTTTTATGCGGGAGGAAGGGCAGGTAAATGCCGTTTTCAATTTTATGGACCGTTTGAACGAACTCTTAAAAAAACTCTGATGGAAGAAAACACCCTACACGACCCGAAATTTCATTTTGAACCCAAAATAGCCATCATAGGCTATGAGGCCATAAACGGGTATTACGGACGAGACGAATGTTACTTTTCAAGGCATACCGTTCGAAACGGGAAATTGGGGGCAGGGTCTCCGCTTACCATGGATATGGTAAGGGACATGCTCAAATTGGTCGATGTGGACCAAAGTGAGTTTTCCTTTAAGGGTCGGTTGCCCAAACAATTGCTCTATTTTAGGGACAAGGGGACATTGCAATTGGTCTGGTATTGTGACCGACCCGTGGAAAGGCTACTTTTTAAAGAGCAATTGGACATACCTACGGGAACATACCCCATACCCAAATTGGTATTTTCCCTTTCGGGGGAATCGCTGTCCGTTTTCGCGATAACACGAAAAAAGCCGATCCATGACGATACGGAACTCTACCATGCCCCTTTTATGAATGTATACGCCTCTGGAAAGGTGTGCATGGGCGATGCGACATTGCACTATCGCCATTTGGACTTTTATGAGGACATCATGGCCTTTGTGGAAAAGCAATTTTTCCTGTCCGTGTTTACCCATACGAACCACGACCATCTGCTGAACGGAAACTACACTGAGTTGATGCTCCAGATGCACGAGACAATGCATTTCGAGGAAGCCCTTTTACTCCCGAACCACCAACTTTTACAGCATGTCTATGAAAACTGATTACCACTACGCCCCGAATTATTTTTTCGCTCCCACCCATCCCATAACCATTGCGTTGGTCGGGGCAGGGGGCAATGGTTCCCTCGTGTTGGCACGTTTGGCAAGGCTCGACCATGCCTTGGTGCAGTTGGGGCATCCAGGCATCTATGTGACCGTTTTCGACGGGGATATGGTACAGCCTTCGAACGTGGGCCGACAATTGTACGCCCCACAGGATGTTGGGGGCAACAAGGCCATTTGTGCCGTAACCAAGGTCAACCATACCTTCGGACTGCAATGGGATGCCGTTCCCGAACGGATAGGTGCGGACGATAAAAGATTGCACGCCAATTTGATCATTAGCTGTGTGGACGGTGCCGATTTTAGGTTGGAACTGGCAAAGGTGTTGGAACACCCACACTCAAGTTCCTATCCCTATGAGAACCAACATTATTGGTTGGATTTGGGCAACGGGAAATACTTTGGTCAGTATGTCCTCGGAAATCTGCAACACAATGATCGGCCTTCGAATAGGGAGGTGCAAAACCAAAAGTTAGATCATATAGTTGATTTGTTCCCCGACCTATCAAAAATGGAGGATGAGGTGGAACAGGGTAAAGGGTGTAGCTATGCGGACAAGTTGCAGGAACAATCGCTGTTCATCAATGATGCCCTGTCGTCAATGGCCGTCCATTGCCTCTACGAACTTTTAGTGAACAAAAAAATCAAATATCACGGGGCATTCGTAAACCTTGAAACAGGCAGGACGAATCCGCTCCCCATAAAATCCAATGTGCATGCTATCGCTTGAAATTCTATACGAAAAGCTTCCCTTTTTGGGATTCATCATTTTTATGTGGATCATTCTACAGGGAATGCTCAGGCTCAAACGTTTTTTGGGAATACCGTTACTGCTATTTCTTTTCATCATGGTCGGCATTCCATTTATCAAGGACTTGATATGGCTTTTCGGGGCAATGGAACTATCGGTCTGGGGATATTATATCGCTAAAAGATGGCCGAGGTCGTACTCCTGACCATATCATTGGACTGATCGATCTTATTTGTCCGTCTTTTTCTCTCCCTCCCCATGGTTTCTGCGGGAGTTGAAAACCCTCCACCTTCAAGCCTGACCAAGCGAGCACGCTGCGCTGGCTCGCATTCGGTCGTCTTTCCGGCTACTGATTTTCAAACCCCTCGAAACGGGACGCAAACGTATGGAAGCCCCTATCGGGGTCCCATACCTTTGCGGAACGTGTTTTGTAGTTCCATAGTGTACGAGAACTTTGTTCGGTGTGTGTACCGTTGATTCCCGTATTTAAGATATTTTACCGTTTTTTACGCAAACAAATTTGAAGGCAACTATTGTAGGAATAGATTAATAGCCAAAGGTATTCTGTAACAAAAATTTACTAAATTTGTTACAGATAAGATGAATGTGTTATGCAGAGTGTTGAGTCCAAAATAAAAAAATCCATTTCCAAAAAGGAGCGGGGAGAATTAGTGTTCCCCGATGATTTTCGGGGATTGGGTTCCCCTGAAGCCATACGGCTAGCTCTCCACAGGATTGAAAAAGAAGGTTATATAAAAAGAGTGGCCCAAGGAATCTATATACGCCCCAAGACAAGTAAATATGCGGGAGAGGTATTGCCAACGGCAGAGGAAATTGCTAGGGCAATAGCCAAAAGGGACAAGATCAGGTTGGTGCCTACCGGAGTGTATGCCTTAAGTGCATTGGGGCTTAGCACACAGGTACCCATGAAACTTGTCTTTCTTACCGATGGAGCTCCCCGGGAAATAAAATTGGGGAAGCGAAGCATAAAACTAAAGAAGACCACCCCCAAGAATTTATCGGCCAAGGGCGAGATAAGCAGACTGGTCATACAGGCCCTTCGCGAGATCGGAAAGGAACAATTAACGGACGAGGAAGAAGCAAAGATTATTGCCCTATTGAAAAAAGAAGACCAAAAAGACCTGCTTCACGATATAGCATTGGCTCCGGCATGGATACGGAAAATTATGGAAAAGAGCTTGGACAATGGATAAAATGACATTCTACGATATACCCAAAGAAGATCGGCTTGCCATCTTTAAAAATGTAGAAAACAAAACGGGTATCCCCGATTTTGCTGCTGAAAAGGACTGGTGGGTCGTCCGTACATTGGGAATAATATTTGAAATGGGGATAGCGGAACATTTGGTATTTAAAGGCGGGACGTCGCTAAGCAAGGCTTGGAAACTGATAGATCGATTTAGCGAAGATATCGACCTTGCCGCTGACCGTGGATTTTTTGGATATTCTGGGGAACTATCAAAAAAAGAATTGACCAAGCTCCGAAAAGAAACCAGCTCCTATATTTCAGGGAAATTTTATCCAGAGTTGCAGCAGCGATTCAAGAGCAATGGATTTAAGGATGTGGGTTTCAATATCATTCAGGCCGAATCAAGTGACCAAGACCCCCGTATCATAGAAATCTACTATCCCTATCTTACCAAATCCCCCGGATACATCCAACCAAGAGTACAGGTCGAGATTGGCTGTCGCTCCTTAAGGGAACCTTTTCGATTAAAACCGATAAACTCCTTTGTTGACGAAGAATATCCCGATGCCGAATTTGTCGAGTCTCCAGTAAATGTCCCATCCGTAACCCCTGAAAGGACTTTTTTGGAAAAACTTTTCCTATTGCATGAGGAATTCCAACGTCCCAAGGAAAAGATAAGGGTAGATAGGTTAAGCCGTCATTTGTACGATATTTTCCAATTATCGAAAACGGAATTTGCGGTCAATGCCATCCACGACAAAGGTTTATATGAAACCATTGTAAATCATAGATATGTATTCACAAAACTTGGTGGGGTCGATTATAATCTGCATCGACCTCAGGATATACGGCCCATCCCACCCCCTGAGTATGAGGACGATTGGAAGGCAGATTATAAAACCATGCAAGAGCAAATGATTTATGGGGATTCCCCAGCCTATGAAAATTTGGTCAAAGGAATCCAAGGATTTTTAGAAAAGATGAACGCTTTGAATTGGAGAATGGGAGTGGAATTTCCCTTGCCTAAAAGTTGAGAACAATCTATATTGATTAAATTTATACCATGTCGGAAACCCTATATAAAGTACTGGATTTCAGTCGGCCGATAGACCGACAGTCTTTCGTTGAGGTCATCAGTGAACTGGATGGTCTTTCCCCTTCCCACAAAAAGACCACGCTTTCGGACGAGCAACTGAAAACCCTCATCACGGCCATCTTTACGTATGGGCTTCATTATGACGAGGTATCCGAAGGGCAACGGGAACTGCTGTTAAAGGCAATTCTGGAAGGCAAACAACCACTGTTCGACCTATCCCAAACCTTTGTAAGACATCTGATGAACAATCTGGATAGTCCTGCGATGTTACAGTTGGAAGCACTCCAAAATATCGAATGTGATTTGAAACGGCCATTGTCCAATGAACCGCTAGCGGATTTTGTAGAAATGGAACTATTGGACCAAGCTACGTCATACCGAAAATGGGAATATGGCCGATTCTCCATAGCTTATTTAACAGCGCGTTTTTCGACGCAGGCCCAATGGAAAAAAGTGGAGAAAACCGTGAAAGAAAAGAAACCACGCCCCGAAGCTTATCTCAAAAATTTTGATAAGGAACTGGAAAATGCACGCTATAGTCTCGATGCCCACGAACAAGTACTGCTACATCTTGTCGTAAAGGCAAAGCTCTGGCCTGGGAAGACTACAATGGCCGATTATTTGTTGGCGGGTTCTATAGTGCAACAACACCTGCTCGGCCTCTCCCTTCGGTCCGAAAAACTTGCCAAGGTCTTGGTAAATGCTATAGAGCGAACTCCAAACATAAACAAACGCAGGGGCGGACCTAAATTATGATTCCGTCGGAAAAACTGCTCAGCTATCTGGAAGATTTGGCCAAGAAGGAACATCCCGAGGTCAACGGCAAGGAATATTCCCGGTCACAGGTTTTATTGGCCGAGCGTTTGGTACGTGATGTACAAAATGCAATCGGCATCGCTTCTCAAAAACCGAAACTTTCGCGTAGACGGGCCTTTATCGTCATCTTGGAAGAGCTTTATTACAATGTACCCAAATACCCCGAAGAGCTTACCCTTCAGGGTATCCACCGAAGGGCTTCCCAACGGTTCGAGTATATGAACAGGGACATAAAATCCTTTACCACACCCATGGAGGTGCATCCCAAAGACCCCTGTACTTTTTATGAGGACAACGCCCATGGCAAAGCTCGCTATAGATCTGCATTAAAGCATCTCGTATTGGAATCCCATAGATATTTTGAGGTTCCTGAAGCCGAGGCTTCTCTCAAAACCCTTTTCGAGGACGTAAAACTTTGTTGAATCCATTTACCGTACAACACTCGGTGTACGACAAAGTCCTTACTGAATTGCGATATGTTTTAGGTTTGGCCTAAGTTAATCGGAGGTCACGTAGCAAGCCATGTTTTTGCAAGCAAAAACCGCTCACTTCGTTCGCGAGGCTTGTCGGGGATCCTCCCCAAACCCCTGGATTATGGCACGGCCAAAAAAGGATATTGAATCATTGAAAGCGATACGGGTCAATGTACGCATGACGGTCAATGAATACCTTATAGTTTCTAGAAATGCGGCCACGTTGGGCATGGGCATACCGGACTACATCCGTAAAAAGGTAACGGGCAGACCGCTACCAAGAACCAAGGTGACACCGGAGGACAGACGATTGTTCGTCGAGTTGAGCCGGATCGGCAACAACATCAACCAACTGACCAAAAACGCACATTTGCGTATGCATTCCCCTAAAGACTTGTATCGTCGCTTGGGAGAGTTGCGGCACCTCTTGCATGAATTAAAGTCGAATATCACCAACAAATGATTGCAAAACAGATAAAGGGCAAGGATTTTTATGGACTGTTGGCCTACAACCAACAAAAGGTGGAACTGGGCCAGGCCACTGTGCTGGATGCGAATATAGAATTGGGCAGCCCGGTCGATATGACCAAGGAGTTCAATTTAATTCGGCAGTTACGCCCGAGACTTGGCAAAGCGGTCTATCATGTGTCCCTGAACCTGCCGCCGGGCGATAAGATGCGTGATAGTGAATTCGTTTCGATAGGATTGGATTATCTCAAGGGAATGGGGTTCGATGACAACCAATATATCATGTACCGCCATGACGACCAAAGCCATCAACACATCCATATCGTTGCCAATAGGGTAAAACTATCTGGAGCGCTGGTCAGCGATAGTAGGGACTACGAGCGCAGCGAACGCTTGGTACGCAAGCTGGAAAAGAAATTTGGTCTTTCAGAGCTACCGGACGCAAGCTTGGAAAGAGAGGCGGCACTAACTCAAAAAGAGATAGAAAAATCGCTCCGGACAGGCAAAGCACCGATTAAAAGCCTGCTTCAACATCATTTGAGGGAAGCGTTAAAACGTTCAGCTACTACAGAGGAATTCCTCTATGAATTGCTGTCAAGAAATATCCGGCCAAAATTCAATATCAGCAAGACCACGGGAAGGGTTTCCGGTATCTCCTTCAAATATGAAGAAGTGATTTATAAGGGCAGCAGCCTAGGCCGAAAATATTCATGGAACAACATCATAAAAAAGATCGATTATGAACAAATCAGAGACCGTGCAGTTATTCTCGAAAATAATCATCCAGAACAAGGAAATAAAGGAGTTGTTGCTCCGGATACAGGCCAATCAAGTAACACTATCGGAAAGGCAAAAGATGCTGAGGGAGGGACAGTCCAAATTGGTGGAAAACCAAAATACGATTTGGGAGGCACTCAAAAGGATGGCCTAGATGACGAACCTTTCACTCCGTTCAAAATGGAACTGGAAGATTTCGACCGCAGGAAGCGAAAGAAGAAAAGAAGGAGAACAGGGAAATAAAATAGGGTAGGGTATTATTGGAATTTAATGGGCAACCAGGTAAACATACAGCCACTTAATTTGACCGGAAAGGCATTTTGCGAAAAGCTTGGTGTATCCTATAATGGCCAAATAATGCAAGCTTTACGGGAACTGGGTCTAGTTAGCTTTTTTAAGGTTGGTAAAAAATATCTGTATGCTTATGAGGACATTGATTCGGTCAATCAAAAACTTCGCAGAGGGGAGATTTCGATTAAGGTTGACAATGGTTATTATATTACTTTGAACGAATAGAAGGAAAGGTAGAAAATGGCTTCACAAGATAACATTTTAAAAAAATTTACCTAGCTAAGATTTTGGGCTATATCTAAAAATGATTCGATAATATAATCAGTCTCTTTACAATAAGTGGATTTTGTAAAGAGTCAAATTTTTTTAATGTTACTTAATTGACTTTAAGGACAATTCAAGAATCATGATGAAAAGGCTTAATGTAAAGAGTTTGCAATCTTATCAATTATTATAGGTCATATTTCCTGCCTTTTATTAGGTATGTAAGTTTGAAAATCTAGATTTACATAGCATTTTTCTTCAATTACAAGTCCCCCTATTTAAAGTGCATTACTAGATTCTTAAAATTATCACTAACCCTTCAAATTATTCGGATTTTTTTTATCAGTATAATTAATATTGAAGCTTATATGAGCAGATTAGACTTAGGGGCTAAGCAAGAAAAAGTTCATAAAAATATTAATATGCGGGTGCGGAATTGGTAGACATGGTAGACTTAGGATTTATCCAAATAAAAGTTCTTAAAATATTGAAAAAGCGGGCGTGGTGGAATTGGTAGACACGCCAGACTTAGGATCTAGTGCTTCACGGCGTGGGAGTTCGAGTCTCCCCGCCCGCACTTAAAGCCGAAGATTTCTCTTCGGCTTTTTTATTTCAAAAGCTCACAGAAAATAGGCATGGGTATAACATAGGTACAACATTTCTGCATTCCTCATCTTATAACACGATTTAGTCTTAATTGATTTCAAATGCGAGCATTTTTAAGTTTTACAGCTTTGCTTAAATCTTTTAGCAAATATTTAGAAATAGATAATCCCAAAATTCATTTGCGTTTTTTGAAAGTGTGAAAATTTGTTAAAATTTTGATTGAAATTTATTACTTTTAAAAAATCAAATTTAAGTTTTCCCCCACTTATTTTTTTGATAATCTTAAGTCCACAGTTTTGTGAACCCTATGCCTATGTATAATACAAATGATTTCTATTGATGAAAATTAAATTTTTAAAGGCAAGTAATGGGGATGCTATCTATATCAATCTTTTAGATAAGAATGACCAACCAAGAAATATTCTTGTAGATGGCGGTCGTGAAGCTACTTACTTTGACAGGGTACGAAGAAATGGCCCTTTAAAAAGAGTAATAGATGACATTAAGTATAGGAAAGAAAATATTGATTTGCTCATTCTGTCCCATATAGATAACGACCATATTGAAGGATTTCTGAAATGGTTTGAGCAGGATAAAAAAGCACCTGATTTTATTAAAGAAGTATGGTTCAATTCTGGTGAAGCAATTGCAAGGTATTTGAAAAAACCAAAAAACGATGATTTAGATTTATTCCTTGCTGATGGGTCTAATGTCCTTACTGGTGTAGATGAAGGAATAGAATTTCAAAAGTATCTTGAAAAGCATAATCTTGACCGTGATGGCATCATTAAAGCTGGATTAGAATGGGAAGGTTTCGGTTTAAAAGTCAATATTCTTACACCTACGCATAAACAGTTAGAGAATTTACTTGAACATTATCAGGAAAAAACAGGTGATATAAAATATACCGCAGCAGGAAATGATTGGCACAAAAATCTAAGTGACATAATTTCTGAAGAAAAAAATCCATCTTTCCGATTTAGGCAAGACCGAAGTGAGAAAAACGGCAGTAGTATTACTCTATTAATTTCTTACAGAAATAAGAAGGTTTTACTGCTTGCAGATTCACATCCGAGCGAAGTATGTGCTGCTTTAAAAGATTTTGGCCATTCAAAAGAAAATGCCGTAAAGGTTGAGTTTATGCAAGTATCTCACCACGGCAGTAAAGCTAACAACAATAAAGAGTTGTTTGAGCTGGTAGATACCCAAAATTACATTATCAGTACTAATAGCTCAGGGCACGGCCACCCACATAAAAGTGTCATCGCAAGAATTGTATCTAAGAACCCAAAGGCAACCATCTATTCCAATTATGAGACAGTGGCCAATAATCTTCTCACTGAACAGGATAAAGCGGACTTCCCACAATTACAAGTCAAACTAATTTCAAAGTTTCAAATTTAAAATGAGCATCAATGATTTAAAAAAACATACTGTAAAGGTAGGTTCTGGAAGTGGGTGCGTGTTTCAGCCTATGGATGACGAATACACTTATATATTAACCGCAAAGCACCTTTTTCAAAATAAAAACGAAGAGACTGATGAATTAGAATATTTAAGTGATGGTGCAGAAATACCGTTAACTTTTTTGGATTTTGATGGCAATAAGTGGAATGTTCATTCGGAAACATTCACTATTTGCTTTGAAGAAAATTTCTTTCCTCATCAGAATTCTGATGCGGCAATTTTGAAAATAACATATCGTGCAGGTTTTGATAATATTCATATCAGAAAAAAGTGCCCACAAAACGAATTCTACCTAAGCGGATTTCCAGGAAGACTAAGTCACCAAGATACATTAGGTAATACCGTTGCAACATTTGCAGTTACAAGATTTAAACAATCTGGTGATTTTTTTGATGTTGCTGAGTTAAGTAACCATAATTTAACAAGAGATGAAATCCAAGGCTGTTCAGGTGGTGGTATTATGGCTGTTGATGGCAAATCAAATGTTTTTATAACAGGAATACAAAGTAGGATGGCCACTAATGTTGATTTATCTTTAGGTGAAATCGGATTTGTTCCTATAAGATACTATGAAGATATAGTTGAAATTTATAATGCTGCTGGAAAACTGGTAGAGTTGCTGCCGGTTTTTCTCAAATCATTTGTTTCACTTATTGGCGACACTTTTCAAATGGGCTCAGCACCAATACACAAGGAAGAAGCTGCACTTTCAGACCTTCTCACGGCAAAAGCTGAACTAATTCGACAAAGTGATTTAACACCTTTGGGTCTTAAGAGCTTTATGGGTGACGAACGTCTTTTGGTTAATTGTAAAGACAATGTTGAGCTTCGTCGCAAAAAAGTATGGACTTTTTGGTTAGAGCTGTTGGTGATTTTGAATATCGCTAAAGATAAACTACATAATGCCGAAGACTTAGATGCACTTACCCAAAACATCAGGTTTTTTTATTCCAATACCGATAAGGATTTTTTGGATGAGCATTTACAAGACCTATGGAAAGTTGATTATACTGATTTAGCTGATGGTGGACTTGTGATTTTTGCTTCAAATCAAAAAAGGCAGAGTGCGGTTACCAAGGGTGTACTCGATTTGTGTGATATAGTGCCAAACATATCATCAGCACGCAGAGAATTTGCGAAAGTACAAAACGAAGCTTTTGCTTCTGACGCTATAAATATTGCTGAAACACTTGATTTTCCATTTGACCGTTTTAAATATACCAATATAGCAACATTTAAGGAAGATGCAGCACTGGACCTTGATGAAAAATTTGTTGATATGAAACCAGTAGAGTGTTATCCTTTATTAAAAGAATTATATGAAAGACTCTTACCGTGATATAAGGGAAATATTCAAAAATGATTTTTCTGAGACCACAGTTGAAGTTACTACTGTGGAATTAGAGAAGGGTATAACCCATTGTATTTTTCTTAAAATACCCGATGAAAAATTCTTGTTAGAAAACTGGAAAGCTATAACAAATAATATAGCATTGAATTATCAAAATCATCTTGAAACAAGTTTTGAAAAATGGAATATCTATCTGTTCTTTTTAACGTCGCAAGCTATTGAAGATATTGATTTAAAATATACCATAGAGAACAACACCTTTTCCAGCCGAAAAATTGTTGAAGATGCCTCTCTGTCACAAGAAGCTCTAATTAAGAAACACGTCAACAATGAGCTGACCTTAGAAGCTGATGTAATTAGAAGTGAGTCCGTTGATTTCTTATACGACCCCATAATTTACGATGTCTTGAAAGATAAAAGAATTAAGAAAAAGAACATTTTGCCAGAACAATTAAATCTTGCGTATGATGAGTTAATCACTAAATTTAGAGAGGAAGAAGAATGAAATTCAATTCAGTAGAAATATCAGGTTTTAGGATTTATGACCGTCCAGAAGATGCCAACTTTAATTTTGTGACCGAAGATGGTGAAACTGCGGATTTTGTTTCGCTTTTTGCACCCAATGGTTTTGGCAAAACATCGTTTTATGATGCCGTTGAGTGGGCTGTGACAGATTATGTGGGGCGATTCTGGGTCACAAAAAATACCGAGAAATCGCTTAGGACAATGCGACGTCTTACGTCTGGGCAAATATCACTTTTTAAAAACCGGAATTCCACGAATGAGACTTGGGTAAAAATCCTTGACTCAGAGAATAATGTTTACAAAGAAAACCGCCTTAAAGTCGCTAAACAACGTGCAAACGATGCCAGCTCTAATAGTAAGGATGATAAGAATTTTGCAAGAGTAATTCTTTCGCAAGAATGGATTGCAAGATTTTTAAAAGAGGCTGACGGACAGATTCGCTATAAAAAATTTATGGAAAGTAATCCAGGCCTCAGCGAGGTCGATTTGTACTACCAAAATGTCATTGCACTTTCGGGTGCTAATAATAAAAAGATTGATGTTCTTGAAAAAGACATAAAAGAATTTAAGGGCAGGATTACGGAAACCTCTGATAAAGACTTGTTGGCTACCGTTAATAACCAAATAGCTGTTATCAACAATTTTGAGTTCAATGAAAGACTTGATGTAATTGAGATTACGACTACCAAAAAGCAAGTAACAGATTTTCGGGATGCTCTAACGGATAGAATTACAGACGATACCGAGTTTAAAAAATTAAAAAAATTACTGTCGCACATTCGATTGGCACAGAATGGCGATACCGATTTCCTTTCTCGTAAGCAGTACTTTGAAGCTATAGAGAACTTGGCAAATACGGTTAAGCAACAAATTGTAATAAATGAAAATCTGCTGGATTTCAAAAAACTCGAAGCTACCGCTAATGAAATAAAGCAAAAGGAAAAATCAAAGGCTGAAATTTTGACACGGTTAAAAGCACTTGAAGTTATCCAGAATTTGATTCCCGCTTATAACGATACACTTTCAAAAATCACGTCGAAAAATGAGGTCAAAAACCAACATCAGGAAAAATTAAAGAAACTTCAAACCTATATTGAAGAGAGCAATAGGAAGGTCATAGAGGCTGAAAGTGCCAACAAGAGGTTTGAAAGGCAGCGTTTGAAAATCAATGAGCAATTAGCCAAAATCCCTGAACTTAAAAACAACCTTGAGTCGCTTGTAACTTCAATTAAGTCTTTAAAAGAAAAAATTGAGCCTCAGCACAAAAAAGTTTCTAAATCGCAAACTGCATATTCTAAGCTTGAGGAAGAGATTGATGAACTTGAAAAGGTTATCCAAGAATTTGATTTGGGTCAATAT
This sequence comes from Maribacter polysiphoniae, assembly GCF_003148665.1. Lineage (GTDB taxonomy): Bacteria > Bacteroidota > Bacteroidia > Flavobacteriales > Flavobacteriaceae > Maribacter_A > Maribacter_A polysiphoniae. The sequence continues at coordinate 335,134 of NZ_QGGQ01000003.1, forward strand.
TCGGAAACAAGCCTTGGTAAGAATCAAGAACAGATAAAGAACCTGAAACAGCTTGAAACTTTGGAAGCACTAAGGTTGGGGTTTAAGAAAGAGTTAGAGTCAATACAAGAGAACATCGATTCGCAAGAATCACTCAATAAATCCCTTAATGAGTTTATTGCTTCTGGTCTTGCCATTGTGAACCAGCAGGAAACCGACACTTGCCCGCTCTGCGAACAAACCTATGATAATTATCAAGCTCTGGCAGATAGAATATTAAACAACAATGCGCTTTCTACCTCTATAAAAACCTTACTGGATGAGCGCTCAAAAAAACAATCGGAAATAAATGAAAATGTAGGTACAGCAGATAAGCTATACGAAAACATCAAGCAGTTTTACGTAAATAAGTTGGCCGATTTACAAAATCGACTAAAACGTGCTGAAGAAACAAAGGAAAGTGAAGAACGTGTTCTCGATGAGCTAACAAAGCATCTAAATGCAGAAAATGAGAGGCTTCTCGACTTAAAATCAAATTTTCAAGATGAATCCATAGATGCCTACCAGAAAAAGCTTAAAGCAGAAATAGAGGTTGTACAGACTTCCAAAGCATCTGGTGAAGAACAAATCAAAAAAACCAAAGAAGCACATCAAAAATTAGAATCTGAGAAGATTGAACTTTCAGAGAAGATAGAACTATTGAATTCCGAAATCAATGATTTAGCAAATGATAAAGATTATAATGAAGTTGCCCAGTGGTTGGATATCAACGACCAGGGTGAAGAACAAATAATTGATTTTGTTAGTGCCAAGATCCAAAAAACCAAGGATGAATCCAAAGAGTTAGATGAAGCTCTTTCAACTCTAAAAAAAGAGATAAAAACGCTCGATGAAAAACTCAAAAAACTTAACGAAGAACAACTCAAGGAAAATTTAAATGAAGTAGAGAAAAAACTTCAGGATTTGGAATCCCGTGTTGGGGCTTATCAAAACCATCTTGAAGATAATCTTCTAATAAAAACAAGTAGCCTAACGAATGAAACGCTCAATAGTTCCCTAAAAACCCAGGAAACTGAAACAAAAGAAAAGATAAGCCAGCACGAGCAATACGTAATCGAGGTAAATAAACTTAAAGGCTACTCTGAAAACATTCTGCCATATTTACAATCCGAGCAGGCAAAATTAGATTTGGCCAATACACAAAAGGAACTGAAATTTTTGCACGATAATGTGCGCAAATCTCTAAATGCTGAAATTGAGAAAACCAAAAATCATTTGGACCAAAGAATTAAGGACTTCTTTTACGAAGATTTAATCAATGAAATTTACGGGAAGATTGACCCTCACCCAACGTTCAAAAATGTTAAGTTTATCGCAACTTTTAGTGGTGATAGCCCAAGTCTCGATGTTTACGTGAAAGGTGGGACAGAAGAGAATGATGAAAATAGTCTTATCCCGAATTTATATTTCAGTTCAGCCCAGATAAATATTTTGAGTCTTAGCATCTTTCTGGCTTCTGCACTTAATTCAAAAACTTATGACTGTATATTTATCGATGACCCAATTCAATCTATGGATAGCATAAATGTACTTTCTACCATAGACTTATTGAGAAGTATTGTTGTAAATAATAAAAAGCAAATCATTCTCTCTACACACGATGAGAATTTTCACAATCTTTTAAAAATGAAAATTCCTTCTAAACTTTTTAAGTCAAAGTTTTTGGAACTCGAAAGTTTTGGAAAGTTAAAATCAACCCAATTGGGTAATGAACCTCTATACTCAAAGGCCTGAAGCATTGTCGTGATTATAAGTTCACTTGGGAATGACTATAAATGTACTTGTACCTGTTTTTTGTATTTTAAGAGCAGTCTTGTAAAATTAGAGCTCTTTCTTATACTTTTATCCAAAGCGTATATTAATAAAATATGGGAGCTACTTCGGCATTAAAAGGATACAGGACACAATTTCTATACTCACTATACAGAATACTTGTCGACTATGATAAGGGCTACGTTTTTCGAATCGAAGGGGGGTATGAAGATATTGACATACTAGACAACCAAAGAGAATATGTGGAGTCTGTCCAAATAAAAAATAAAAGCGGAAACTTAAGTTTTTCTGATTTGTTTACAGCGAGTGATTCGTTTTTCAAACGAGCATCTAAGTTATCGGCTAAGAGTAATGGCGTAAAAATTAAGATTGTCTCCTTCGGAAGCGTAAGTGAAGAATTGAAGAATGATAAAATTCTTGCAAAAAAATTAAAGAAGAAGAGATTTAAGGATGAAACTATCAAGAGAATACTTGATACCTATCAACTACCAGAATTAGTAAATGAAGAGCATTTAACCTCTCAGGTTTTACAACGTTTAAAAGAGTTCAATGTTTTTACCGACCCTAGTATTGCTTTAGAACTTTTATTATTTTGGATTTACCGTTCTGGCGAAAATCAAAGGGATATCCTGGGTAAGGATTTTGTAAGTAATCTAAATAGAATTGGCCAATTTATAAGTGAACAAAAATCTTTTCAAAATCAATTTGGTAAATCCATACATCCAATTACCCTAAAAAATCTTTTAGATGAAGATGTCCAAACTCTGAAGAAGACATTTTACTATGGGATTTCTGCTAAATATGAGCATATTCTTGCTGATTTGGATGTAGTTCGGGAAGAACAATTGGACTTGATAAAAATTGCATTTCATAGGAGTAATATTGTTTTTATACACGGAGCTTCAGGTCAAGGAAAAAGTACATTAGCCTATAGATACATACATGATTATTTAGAATCAAATGCTGTATACGAGCTTAGACTTTCCAAGAACGAAAACGAGGTTTATCAGACTTTGAATACTCTTGAGGCAATGAGTAAAGGGTTAAACTTCCCCATTACTGTCTATATTGATGTAGAACCTCAAAACAACAATTGGAACAGCATTTTAAGAGAGCTTTCAAATAAAGAAAACGTCAACTTTTTAATCACAATCCGCCAAGAAGATTGGAATAGGGTGGTCTTAGGCGAGGACTATGAATTCCAGGACATTGAACTGGTTTTTAACAGAAACGAAGCCAAGGTGATATATGATTCTCTTTCCTCGTATCGGACTGATTTGAAGTTTACCGATTTTGAAGACTCCTGGCTAGAATTTGGGATGGGCGAAATGTTGTTGGAATACGTTTATCTAATTAATGAAGGAGATACACTAAGAATTAGGTTAGACAATCAAGTACGTCGGCTGGAGAAAGAGAAAAAGGTTGATGAACTAAAGATTTTAAAATATGTGTGCATTGCTGATACGTATGGCGCTAAACTTGACTATCTAGAGCTTCTGAAATTTCTAAAAATAGATAGAACCCTTTCCAATTCATACGTGCAATTGTTGGAAAAGGAATATCTATTAAAATACTCAAGAAACAAGAAATTTCTAACCGGTCTGCACCCAATCCGATCTAAGCTTTTGTACGATATTTTAATTGAAAATAATGATTTCGATGATAAAAACCAGTATATCAGTAATTTATTGAATATAATTGACGAAGATGATTTGCATAAGTTCTTATTGAATAGTTACATGAATGGCTATGCGGTTGAAGATTCCATACAATGGCTAAGTATAATTGATTTCAAATCCTGGGCGGGATTCCTTAATTCTTTTAACTCTTTATTATGGAAAGGAGCTCATGATTATACTTTGATTACAAACCAAGAGGTATTCGAAGATGCATATACACTTTTGAAAGGTGCTTGGTGGATATTTGTTTTTGTGGATTTCACTGAGATGCTGACATCAAAATCCCAACTTGATTTGCTTGATATTCTCCACAAGAATCATGAAGGCCCTAATAAAAGGAAGGCACAAATAGAGAGGTTAACCGCGCGACTAACACCAAAAGATGAGGTTTTTAAGTATTGTAACTCTTGGCTGCAAAATTACAGTCAAATTGACATAACGCCGACGGAAGTGGATGATTATAAAAATCTCGGTGAGTTATTGTTTTGGCTCGGGCATCTAAAACTACAAACTACCATACCACTTAAGGAAAATGACTTACTAGAATTTTTTGAACGTGGGACAGTAGATATAGAGATTAAATCTTTATTCCTTTTAGGTTTAAAATCATATAACTATTTCATTGATAAAGTGGAATTAAAGATTAAAATAGAGGAAATCTTCATAGCCAATTTCCGAAAACTCTTTAACATTCCATTTTTTACTGATAATGGGAAAGAAATATCGTCTAAATTCTTTTTTGACTTAACAACAGCTTATCATGATAATAAGCTGGAAAACAAACAATTTTCAGACGGCGGGATAATTGATGTTGATTTTGAAAACCTAATTGATTCTTCAAACATATTTCATGAAAGTACAACTAGGATATTAAATATGTTGAGACAAGCTTTTCCAGATAGAAATAAGTTTCAAATTAATGGAATTGGTTACAACCCTACGGGTATGGTTTCAGACCATGATCCTACCTCAAAAAACATTTCCATCGAAAATTTACCCCTTCATTTTCTTACCGGGTTAAATCGTTTGATTATCAATTTTGTTGATTATCAATACAGAACGGAGAATTGGGAAGAATACATAGAGAAAATACTTGATGACAGAAGAATACATTACAATGCTTTATTAGAGTTCAGAAAGGGCATTGTTATGTACTTTAAAAACGAAAATAATGGTCTTAAGTTCTTAATAGAAAATGAATCTTTAATAAAGCAGCCATTATCAGAAGTGGAAAATCAAAAACTGCCAAAAAGTGTTGCGGATAAGTGGTGTTATTTAGGTGACGACATAAAAAAGAAAGAAGACTACAAAAACGTCAAGGTTGCGTACAGTGCTTTTAAATATAGAAATTTCACCTCAATAAAAAGGGACTTTTTTACTAGTATAAGCAACTATATTAATCGTTCTTATGAGGAAATTTCAAATTCGTTAAAAAGACTTAATGGCAAAGGTGCAGAAATAGAAAACGAAAACCTGCGAAACTTAACCGAAGTTATTTTGAGTGATTCTTTCAAAAACCAAGTAGCTTTTCAAGAAGAACTTGCCGACAAGTTTGAAAAGTACTATGACTCAAAAGAATTGCTAACTCTTGCAGAAAAGGAGAAGAATTTGTTATTAACTCATATAACCATTTGGAAAGCATTTCTTTATTCTCCCCATAGATACCAACCAAGTATTTTGAAATCAGCTCGATTGAGATTTGAAAAAACTATTTTGGATTTAAGAAAACGAATATTGAAAGAGACTAGGAATCACTTTTCAGGTTCGAATCTTTACGGCGAACTGATTACAGACACTGATAACAAAAATTTAATCTTTTTGTTGAACGTAACTATTGAAAATTCAATGGATGCGGTTTGGTCCTTCGTCGATTTGATTTTAACAATCTTCGGTTCAACCCATCATTCATCTTTGAAAAACCTAATTTTATCCCTGAAATTTGAGACTGTAACTCTTGTTCAGCTAGTCGACGGTAAACCGATCCATGACAAGTTTTTTGAAGTTTCTACTTCAAAACTAAGTTATATTCAAACCAAAGTTAATGAGGGCTATGAGTTTACAAGCTTATTTGAAATATTTAATATCCCAAAGGACACAAACAAAGAATTTCTAAGAGAAAAGGATATTTTCTTTTGGAACGATATAATACCGGAAATCAAACTATATGAGGAATGTTATCAAACGATAGCTACTCTGCAATATTTAGATACACACCTAGAACAGATTAAATTAAGTTTTGAGAATGTTGATGAAATTGGTAACGGCATAGTTCAAAATTATTTTAGCAACATTCAAAAGGGAGTCTTAACCGATGTTGGGCGTGAAATAGAGCTAAGGATTGATAAATTGAGCGATCATTTAATTAACAACGCCGATAACGAATCCAAATTTGATTTTGAAGAATTAAAGTCAATTTGTAAAGACATAAATAAATTAACCAATGTAGATATGGCTCAATTTAGCCTATCAGACGTGCTTTCCAAGGTTCCAGAAATAGAAAAATTATATATGATTTTTGTTCAGGATAAAATTGACGAATTTAAAGATTTGTTGCCTTAGCACATTTAATATTTGGGAACTGGTGGTTATTTCGGAGTAATGGTGCCACCCATTTCGGTCAAATGGACTTATAATATCTACGCGACTTAGCACAATTATGGCACACGTTAGAGCATTAACTAGGGTACAATTCTTTCATCGGTTATCAGCCTGCTTGAATAAATATTAAATTCTTTATAGAGTGCACCTTTTGGAAAAGTGTTTTGAATATAAATGTCCTTAAAGGTTTTCAAAGAGGTAGAAGCTTCTAATTTTAGAATAAATGGTTGTGTTAATTGATGATTTTTATGAATGAGCAGCGTAAATTGACTACGATGAATCGCCGGCTAACCAAACAATCGATTCATTTCTTCCGCTTCCTCTTTGTGATAGAAATCTTTTAAATAATGCTGGGTTGTTGATAATTTGGTATGACCCAATAGTTTAGAAATCATCAATATTCCAGTATTGGATTTTACCGCGAAATCTGCAAAAGAATGTTTGGCCATATGCATACTCACCCCTTTTTTAATGCCTGCTTTTTTACACGCAATTCTCAATGATCGGTTGGCAGCGTTGTTTGAAATATATAGTCGATGTTCAATTTCTTCGGCCGATTTGTCTTCCATACCATAGAGTGGAGGGAAGACGAACGTTTCATCCTTACCTTTGTATTTCTCTATTATATCGATTGCCTTAGGGGTAACTGGCAAAGTTCTTTTCGCACCGGCACGAGTTTTAGATTTTCCCATGGTGTAGACAATCTCATTCCCGATGATATTTTCCCATTTGAGTCGGCATACGTCGGAGAAGCGCATGCCGGCGGTAAAAAAAGAAAATAAAAACATATCCCTAGCCTTAGACATCCCTTTGTGATGCGCTGGAATTTCTAAATCTGAAAGCTTTTTGATTTCATCGAATGTAAGGGATTCTTTCTCCGTATTCTCGGTAACAATTTGATAACCTTTTATTGGGTTTATTTTGATGATGCCAATGGCAACTGCCTTATTCAGAACCGCATATAGCGATTTAAAGTTGGAGGCAACTGTATTTACTTTGTTTCCTTTCTCAAGCATCCATTGTTCATAATCTTTAGCAAACTGAACTGATAAATCTGAAAATGAAACGTGATTTGCAAACTCCTTCAACTTTTTTATATACTTCTGCTGGGTATTGGCCGTACGTATTTTTCCTTTTAGTCTGGCCTCATCCACTATCTGTTGATAGAAATCCAAGAAGGAACTGGAGTCGTACTTTTGGGCATTTTTGTAAAGGAAAAGAAGTCTTTTCGCTGAAATGCCCTCATTTTCATAATACAGTTTCTGAAGTGAAAGTAAAAGGGTGTTTAAACTGGTGTTTAATTTTTCCTCTATAGGATGACGCTTGATTTTTTTTCTTTTATCGTCCCATTGAGTTCTTCTAACGGAGATTCCTGAATCTAAATATTGTACATCCCTATTAGAGGTCTCCATCTTGAGCCTTATCAATTGCGTGCCATTTTTCTTGACGTAAGAAGAAAGATAGAAATTAAGGTTCATTTTAATTAGTTCGATATTAGTTCGAAAACCAATCAAATATAAACAAAAATAAAGGAATATAAACTTTTTATGAGTTGTTGAAAAACAGTGTTATAGTAGTAGGTGTAAGGTTTAATGCTACTTATTCCTGCATGGTATGATATACGTTTTGTACATCATCGTCCTCTTCAATTTTTTCCAGTAATTTTTCAACGTCGGCGACTTCCTCTTCACTAAGTTTTTTAGTCACTTGAGGAATACGCTCAAATCCTGAGGATAAAATCTCTATTTCTTTGTGTTCCAGTTCTTTTTGAATGGCCCCGAAACTTTCAAAAGGCGCGTAGATCAAAATACCATCATCGTCGACGAAAACCTCTTCCGCACCAAAATCGATCATTTCAAGTTCAAGTTCCTCAGGGTCGATTCCTTCAGCATCTATTCTAAAATTGCAGGTATGGTCGAACATGAATTCAACAGAACCCGATGTACCTAGACTACCGTTGCATTTATTGAAATAACTACGGATGTTAGCAACGGTCCTTGTATTGTTGTCCGTTGCCGTTTCAATCAATATGGCGATACCATGGGGGGCATACCCCTCGAAAAGTACCTCTTTATAATCACCTAGACTTTTATCGGTGGCCCTTTTGATGGCCCTCTCGATATTGTCCTTGGGCATATTCACGGATTTGGCATTCTGTATAACCGCTCTAAGCCTTGAATTGGAGTCAGGATCAGGGCCGCCTTCCTTTACGGCCATTACAATGTCTTTCCCGATACGTGTAAACGCCTTGGACATCGCGGACCATCTTTTCATTTTACGTGCCTTCCTGAATTCAAAAGCTCTTCCCATAATTTGTGATGTATATTGTTAAACGGCTGTAAATTTAAGAAAATTTACAAAGTAATGGCCCATAATGCATTCCAAGAATGACGGGAAGTACATGTTCTTTTCCATATTTTTAAAGGAGTCTTCTGAATTATGGTTTCAGTGATTTCAACGAGAGGTGAAAGTCCTTGTGCATCAGCCTGTTTCGTACAGGAGGAATCCCTTATTGCCCAACTGGCGTTATTCACTATCAATAATCCCCTCAATACTTTGTGCCAATTGAAAATCTTTCTGGGTTACACCGTTGGCATCATGGGTGTTCAACCGAATGTTTAGGGTGTTGTATACATTACTCCAGTCAGGATGGTGGTTTTGGGCCTCACATTCAAAGGCAATACGGGTCATGATGGAAAAGGTTTCCTTAAAGTTCTTGAACTCAAAAGTGGTTTCGATGGCGCCATCGATATATTCCCAGCCCTTTAGTTCCTGTAGTTTTTGTTGAATCTCTGTTTCACTTAGCTTTATCATGGTTCTGGTTTTGACCAAAGTTATAAAACCATACGCTTAAAGTGCGACCTTATATCGAAATATGATGATCTATGATTTCTTGATACGTGGTTTGAAGGTTTTTGGGGAGTTTATTGGTTTTGGCAAGAACAGCCAGATAACGATCGTCGTTGGTGGTGTAAACCCTTTTAAAGATGGAGTTGAATTTACCGATACGTTCAACAACTTCCTTGATGAAGTCTTCATGATGTACCAAGTCCTTACTCCCTAAATGATAAATTCCACTTTTGTTTTGGTTGATCAAATAATGGATTTGCTGGGTCAATTTATCATCATGGGTGACATTCATGATTAAATTGGGAAAGACTTCAATGGGTTCATTGCTCCAAATGAGGTTCTTTATTTCCTTTATACGGGGTGAAGAGTTGCCAAAAACCATGGGGACCCTTAAGATTGCCATTTTGTCGCTTGGCAAGCGCATCATCATGTTCTCGATTTTTATCTTAAGCCTACCATAAATACTTTCCGAAAGTGTTTTGTCATTTTCGTATGAGGGATATTTGCTGTAAGCATCAAATACATTGGCCGATGATAGAAAGATCAATCTACAATTGTTTTCAGCTACGTATTCCACCAAATGTTGGTGCGCCTGTATTTGGGAGGCAAAATTCCCACGTACGGCGGAAATGACGATTTGTGGACGTATCTTTTCTAAAACCGGGAAGATATCATCGGCTTCCAGGTCGTATTTTATAAACTGCTGGTTGCCCTCAAATGATCTTCTGGCGGAATTATAGGTTCCGTAAGTGTCAAAATAGGAACGCAGCTCACGGTAAATGGCATGGCCGATAAAGCCACTTGCACCCAGTATTAGAATCTTTTTTGAATCCAATTTTAAAAAATTGATTGAGAGGTTTTTGTTGTAAGCTTTTCAAGCGCCTGCATACCAAGCTTTGAATTCCCTTTGCGGTTTAACCCTGGCGACCAGGTGACCACAGCGAATTTGTCCGGGAGTACTGCTGCTATACCTCCCCCGACACCACTCTTGCCAGGAAGCCCCACTTCGAAGGCAAAGTCACCCGCCTCGTCGTAAAATCCACAAGTAAGCATCAAGGCATTAATGCGTTTAACTTGATTAATGTTCAGGTGCGTTTTTCCACTCTGGCACTTACCGTGGTTCATGAACAGATAAAATGCATTTGCCAATTGCCTACAGTTCATTTCGATGGCACATTGGTGAAAATAAAAATCAAGGACCTCGTCCACGTCATTTTTAAGATTTCCGTAGGATTTCAGGAGATTGGCTGCAGCAATATTGTGGTATCCGGTTTTCTTTTCGGAATCAGCTACTTTTTCATTGAATGCGATGGAATCGTCATTTGTTATTTGTCGAATAAAATCCAGGAATTGTGCTTTGGGATTTTCAAGGTTGGAAACCAGGATATCCGCAACGACAATTGCACCTGCGTTGATCAAAGGATTTCTAGGAATGCCATTTTCGAATTCCAAAAGGGCCAAGTGGTTAAATGGATCCCCCGATGGCTCTACATTTATGCGTTGCCATATCGAATCACCGACCAATGCAAAACATTTTGCCAGACTTAGTACTTTGGAAATACTTTGAATGGAAAACAGTTCCTCGGCATCGCCTGCAGAAAAACGGTTCATATGGGCGTCAACCAAATGGATCCCAAATTTGTTAGGGTCGATTTTTGATAGTTCAGGAATATAAGAAGCAACAGTTCCCTTGTCCTTTACGCCTTTTAAATCGGAAGCGATTGTTTCTATTATCTCCTGATAGTTTAGCATTAATTTTTATAAAAAGGTAATTTAACTACAGTGGCCGGTACCGCTTTTTTTCGTATTTGAATATTGATCTTGCTACCTACTTCGGAGAATATGACAGGCACGTAACCCAGTCCAATCCCTTTTCCCAAGGATGGTGACATGGTTCCTGATGTCACTTCACCTATGGTTTTTCCATGATTGTCAACAATGTCATAACCGTGACGTGGAATACCACGTTCATCCAATTCAAAACCAACTAGTTTTCTTTCGGGGCCATGTGCTTTCTCTTTTGCCAGGGCTTCACTATGGACAAAATCCTTTGAGAATTTTGTGATCCAACCCAAACCTGCCTCAAAAGGGGAGGTTTCATCGGTTATGTCATTTCCATAAAGACAATAACCCATTTCCAAACGAAGTGTATCCCTAGCTGCCAGCCCTACGGGTTTTATGCCATAATCGGCACCGGCCTCAAAAACCTTGTCCCATACTTGTTGCACCTCGCTGTTCTTACAGTATATTTCAAATCCGCCAGAACCGGTATATCCCGTGGCCGATATGATTACGTGTTCAATTCCGGCAAAATCACCTACGACAAAATTGTAGAATTTAATGCTACTTAAGTCCACGGAAGTTAGGCTCTGCATTGCTTCCACGGCCTTTGGTCCCTGAATGGCCAAAAGGGAATAATCTGCTGAAAGATCTTTCATCGCAGCATTGTATGGTTCATTGTATTTGGAGATATGGTTCCAATCCTTTTCTATATTGGATGCATTGACCACCAAAAGATAGGTCTCTTCCTTGATTCTGTAAACAATCAAATCATCAACAATACCACCTTTCTCATTGGGAAGACAGCTGTATTGGGCTTTTCCGATACTAAGTTTCGATGCATCGTTGGAGGTGACTTTCTGAATTAAATCCAAGGCATTCGGACCTTCAATCAAAAATTCACCCATATGGGAAACATCAAAAACACCGACTCCTTTTCTAACGGTTTCATGTTCGGCAGTTACTCCTTCGTAGGAAACAGGCATGTTATATCCTGCAAAAGGCACCATTTTGGCACCTAAGGCTTCGTGGGTTTGGGTAAGGGCGGTATCTTTCATAATCGACTATTTAGTGCGGCAAAGCTATTGAATAATTTAGGGATAGAAAAGGAGTTGCTTTCGATTTGCCCAATCGCCAATGTTTTATTTTGTGTATACAGCCTTGAAAAGGCGTTTAACGTTGATGTTTCTTGTTTTTTATCGACTTTAACATAGTTTATAGTCGGAAATATAATCGTCTTGACTAAATTGGTTAACCAATTTAAGGTACATGTGTTTAAGAGTTGTTTATTTTATGGATAAAGGATTTATTTTAGGGAGATTACAAACATTTTTGATAATGCTATTCGCTGTAGTGCTTGTTTCCGGTTGTTCGGATAATGGTACTGATGACGACGTTGTCGCTGAGGATATCGTTAAAGAGCCTGAAACTGAAACTGAAACTGAAACCGAAACCGAAACCGAAACAGAAGAGGAGTCCACTCCCGAAATCCCAGGCAAGGTATTGGGACTTACCGCTGCCGATTGGAAATTGAATAGTTTCAATGGTATCGGGGCTGAGGCGGTTTATGAAGATGACATCCTGGAGGCCTTAGGGAAGACATTCGATGATTATGAGGATGTTGATTATTTTTATGTGCAAGATGGTTTTGCCTATTTTAAGTGTTATAGAGGTCTAGGGGGGTCAAAAAATTCAAATAATCCCAGGGTTGAACTTCGGGAATTGAAAGATGGGGAAAACTATTATTGGGATGGGGATACTGGTACGCACAGTATGGAATGGACGGTGCGGGTAGATCAGTTGCCCAAAAGTACCAGTGGCACTGACGGGGTGCTTTGTTTTGGACAAATTCATGGCCCTAGCGAAGATCAGGGGTTCAATGATGACGGTGTGGATGTAGATGATACCATACGACTTCAATTTCGAGGGGAACCTAACCAGAAAACCGGGGATGTTGATTTAAAGATAAGCGGTTATATTACAGAAAATCAAGGGGGTTCTATTAGTTTACCCGGGTATAGGCTGAATACGGTTTATGATTTTAAACTCGTTATGGAAGAAGGAAACATAACGGTTTTTGTAGATGGGGAGGTGGTTTTTGAGAGAAAGTTGAACACTTCAGGGGATACCAGTTATTTTAAGGTCGGTAATTATCTGCAATCGGTTAAAGAAGCTACCTATGAGGCGTCTTCATTTGGCTTGGTAGGAATCAGCAAATTGAAGGTCACACATAACTAAATATCAGGATTGGTATAAAAAAGCCTCTTATTGATTTAAGAGGCTTTTTTTATTGTGTATTCCTGAATTTATTGACGCGCTATGAGATAGTTCTTTAGTTCCTCATATTGCTTTATTTTGATGGACTTCTTCTCCCGGTCCATTACTTTCTCAATCTGTGGGGGAAGTTCCAGGGTGTGGCCAATGGTTTCCTCAACAACATCCAAGAATTTTACGGGATGTGCCGTTTCCAGAAAAACCCCATAGGTTTCAGGATGGTGTTTTCGATATTCCTGAACCCCTAAATAACCTACGGCACCATGAGGGTCCGCAATGTATTGGGAAGTTTTATAGATATGCAGCATCGCTTTTTTGGTTTCTTCGTCGGTGAACGGGTAAGAACTTAGATTTGCTTTCAATACCTCGAAATCGTCGTTATGCAAATGTCGAATACGAATGAAATTACTAGGGTCACCTACATCCATGGCATTGGAAATGGTAGCGGATGAGGGTTTAGGATTGTATTCCCCAGTTTGCATAAACTCGGGAACCGTATCGTTTACATTGGTGGCTGCCACAAAATGTTTGACGGGCATGCCCAATCGCTGGGCGACCATACCCGCACAAATATTCCCAAAATTACCACTAGGTACCGAGAATACCAATTCCTGTCCTTTCGCTTTGAGTTGCTTATAGGCAAAAAGAAAGTAAAAGAGCTGGGGTAACCAACGGGCTACGTTGATGGAGTTTGCCGAGGTCAGTTGCATTTTCTGCAAAAGAACATCGTCCAAAAAGGCTGTTTTTACCATTTTTTGACAATCATCAAAGGTTCCATCTACCTCTAAGGCGGTAATATTCCGGCCTAAGGTAGTCAGCTGTCTTTCTTGGATGTCACTGACTTTACCACTAGGGTAAAGGATTACCACTTTTACACCGTCGACTCCAAGAAAACCGTTGGCAACGGCCCCTCCCGTATCTCCCGAAGTGGCCACCAATACGGTTACCTCATTGCTCGTGCTCTCGGAAAAATATCCTAGGCATTGTGCCATAAAACGGGCACCCACATCCTTAAAGGCCATGGTAGGGCCATGAAAAAGTTCCAGTGTTGCTACATTATCCTCAATTTCAACAACGGGAAAATCAAAGTCAAGGACGTTTTTAATGATCTTCCGGAGTTCATCATCGGGAATATCAGTTCTTACGAATTGATGTATGGCCGTAAAGGCTATTTCCTCATTGGATAATGTTTCAATATCCTCAAAAAAACTTTGGGGTAAAGGTGTAATGCTTTCAGGAAAGTACAATCCCTTATCGGGAGCTATTCCCTTGATAACGGCATCTTTGAATGAAACATTCGGGGCTTTTTTGTTTAGGCTGTAAAAATTCATGGTTTCAGTGGAGTCGCTTCCTTATGCTAACTAAGGGAACGAATTTATATGTTGTTCTATTTAATTTCTCTTATTCCTTCGGTGTTGATCTTTGAAATATGCACATCATGGTCAATCCCGATTTTTTGGTATACATCCTTCATGGCCTGGGCTACTTTTTCAGCGGTAGCCTCGCCTCGACTAAAAGCGAAAATCGACGGTCCGGATCCCGAAATACCACATCCTAATGCCCCAGCGGCCAAAGAACTGGTTTTGACGTCATTGAATCCTGGAATTAGAATGGAGCGAATGGGCTCTACTATGTGATCCACCAATGATCGACCTATCAAATCATAATCCTCGGTAAACAGGCCTGCGATCAACCCTCCTAGATTCCCCCATTGTTTAATGCCCTCTTTTAAGGTGATATTTGTTTTTAATATTTTTCTCGAATCAGAGGTTTTGATCTCTATCTGTGGATGAATCACTGTGGCAAACAATTCAGCCGGACAGTTAATGGGGACAATATCCAAGGGGGCGTAACTGCGAACCAGTGTAAACCCACCAAATAGGGCAGGGGCTACATTGTCGGCATGTGCCACACCGCTCGCCAATCGTTCGCCTTCCATTGAAAATTCCACTAATTTGGAAGTGGAGAAAGGTCTTCCCAATAACTCGTTCATGGCCCAGACCGCCCCCGTAGAACTGGCAGCACTACTTCCTATGCCGCTGCCCGCCTTTATTTTTTTATAGATCTCTATTTCAAAGCCGCCTTCATAGTCACTTTCTGCCAAAAAGGCCAAACCTGCAACGCCGGCCACATTCCTATCGGTCTCCATCGGAAGATCTTGACCTTCCAATTTAGTGATGAAGATGCCTTTTTTTGAAGTTTTGCGAATGACCATTTCATCACCGACCGAATCCAAAGCAACGCCCAGGACATCAAATCCACAGGATATGTTGGCAATGGTAGCGGGACAGAATATTTTAATTTCTTCCATTTCTAAAAGTTACCGATTCGTATTATATCCGCAAAAATACCAGAGGCTGTTACATCCGCACCGGCACCTGCCCCTTTAATGATCATAGGTTGGTTGGGGTAGCGTTCGGTAAAGAACAATACAATATTATCACTGCCCTCAAGATTGTAAAAATCGTGCCCTTTGGGTATTTGTTGTAATCCTACGCTTGCCTTGCCATCTTCGAATTGGGCAACATATTTTAATTTGCTGTCCTTTTCCACAGCTTGTTGGTACAATTCCTGGAAAGAGGATTCGTTTTTGGTCAAGGTGGCGAAGAAATCCTCGTTGTTGGTGGTGTCCAAGCTTTCTTGGGGTAAGAATGGATTATTTTGAATGTCATCGATTTCCAATTGGTTTCCACTCTCCCTCGCAAGTATGAGTATTTTTCGCATTACATCGATACCGCTTAGGTCTATTTTTGGGTCCGGTTCGGTATACCCTTCTTCTTGGGCCTGCTTTACCACATCATGAAACGTGGTCTTGTCGTTGAAATTATTGAAAACAAAATTTAGACTCCCGGAAAGTACGGCCTGTATTTTTTGGACCTTATCCCCTGAAGCGATGAGGTGCTTAAGGGTGTCAATGATCGGTAGTCCGGCACCCACATTGGTTTCGAACAGGAATGGGGCATTGTAGGTCCGTGCTAATTGCTTAAGGTTTAAGTAGTTTGAGTAGTTTGATGAACAAGCGATCTTATTGCAGGTTACCACCGAGATACTATTGCTTAGATAGGAGCTATAAGTATTGGAAACTTCCTCGCTGGCCGTATTGTCAACAAAAATACTATTGCGATAATTCAGTTTGTTCACTTTTTCGAAGAATTTGGCCTTGTCGGCTTTTTCTCCCCCGGTCAATAAGGTTTCCCAATTTTTCAAGGAAATCCCGTCTTCATCGAAAACCATGGTTCTCGAATTGGATATACCAATGACCCTTACATTCAGTTTAAGGTTTTCCTTTAGGTATTTTTTTTGCTGTTTTATTTGGTTTAGGAATTTTCCGCCGACATTCCCAACGCCCATAACAAAGAGGTTCAATTGTTTTATGTTCTCTTCAAAGAATTCCTCATGGAGTGAGTTCAAGGCTTTTTTTACATCATCCTTATTGATAACGGCCGAAATATTTCGTTCAGAGGCACCTTGGGCAATGGCCCTGATGTTCACGTTGTTTTTTCCTAAGGTGCTGAACATTTTCCCGCTCAATCCCTGGTGGCTTTTCATATTGTCTCCTACCAAGGCGATAATCGCAAGGTTCTTTTCAACCACTACGGGATTTATCTTGCCGCTGCCCATCTCATATTCAAAGGCATCATTCACTGCTTGTTCGGCTTGGATGACGTCCTCGGCAGAAATACCTACGCAAATTGAATGCTCGGAAGAGGCTTGGGTAATAAGGACAACACTGATATTCGATTGGTAGAGTACCTCAAAGAAACGTTTTGATATTCCAGGAATACCCACCATTCCAGGTCCTTCAAGGGATAATAGGGCAATGTTCTCCACATGGGTGATTCCGCGGACGGTTTTTCCTTTTTCGTTTTTATTCTTGGTAATGATGGTACCCTCATTCCCAGGGTCAAAGGTGTTTTTTATTTGAATTGAAATTCCTTTGGCCAGTACCGGTTGAATCGTTGGGGGGTACAATACCTTAGCCCCGAAATGTGAAAGTTCCATCGCTTCCTGATAGGAGATATGTGGAATTGCCTTAGCTTGCTTCACCAATTTCGGGTTTGCCGTATACATACCACTAACATCAGTCCATATCTGCAATAATTCGGCATTCACGGCAGCTGCGACTATGGCAGCCGTATAATCCGATCCACCGCGACCCAAGGTAGTGGAGTCCCCGTTTTCCGAAGAAGCAATAAAGCCGGCCATGACCACTGTCCTATGTTTGTCTGTCGAAAAGAAATCTTGACAAAGGGTATTGGTCAAGCTGAAATTCACGACAGTCTTATTGTTTACCGTATTGGTTTTAATGATTTCACGGCTATCCTTATGGATTACATCCAGTCCTTCCTCTGTGAAAAACTCAGCGATAATGTAAGAGGATAATAATTCCCCATAACTGACGATCTTGTCTGAAAGTTTTGGGGTTGTCTCACCAATTAAAAAAGCACCCTCTAAAAGGGTTTCCAAGGTGTTGAGTTCACTTTTTACCTTGCTTAACACCTTGCTCTGTGATGTTATTGGGATAAGCTTTTTGATGGTACCCAGGTGTCTTTGCTCAATTTCCTTTAAAAATGACTGATAGGTGTCATCCTGTATGGCGGCAAGGTTGGCTGCATTCAACAATAGGTCTGTTATTCCACCTAAAGCAGAAACCACCACGATATTCTTGTCACTTTCCGAGTTTGAGACAATATTTTTGACTAAGGTTATATTTTGGGCATTGGCGACCGAAGTGCCTCCGAATTTTAAAACTTTCATGATGTATATTGATTAACTGGTACTGAAGTATTTTGGGCGATAAATCGCAAAAACGGATAGATGATATGTAGCATGTTACCCCAAAGGGGTCGTACGCAAAATGGTGGTATTGCATCCATTGGTCAATGGAGAAAATAAGGTTGCTATGTTCGAAATGTTCAAAGGCATAGTTCGTTGTAAGCTTCAAAAGTAGTATTTTTGGGCTGCTAATCAAACGTTTCGATCAATTTTTGCGGAATTGATAAAAATTACCAAAAATTCTTACTGAATGAAATTTTTTAATGCAGGGCAGATCTACGCTGCTGACAAATCCACAATTGAAAAACAGGGAATATCCAGCAATGAACTTATGGAGCGTGCTGCCGTGCAAATATTCAATTGGCTTCATTTGCGAATGCAGGGAGCCCAAGTAAAGATCCATCTTTTTTGTGGAATTGGCAACAATGGGGGAGACGGTATGGCCTTGGCAAGGCATTTGAAAGAACACGGTTACAATATTGAGGTTAATGTGGTGAACTACAGTGACAAACGGTCCAAGGATTTTTTAATCAATCTTGATCGTTTAAAAGACCTTAAGATCTGGCCTAACTTTTTGGAAAGGGATTGTGGGTTTGCTGAAATTGGAAGGGATGATATCATTGTCGATGCGATTTTCGGCATTGGTCTCAACAGAAACCCAGATCCATGGGTTGCCAAACTCATCCAACATTTGAATCATTCAGGGGCGTTTATATTGGCTGTGGATGTGCCTTCGGGTGTGTTTATGGATAAAGCCATAGAGGATACCAACGCGGTAATCAGAGCAAACCATGTATTGAGTTTTCAGGCACCCAAATTGATTTTCTTCCTGCCGGAAACCGGGGTTTTCAGTAATCAATGGGAAGTTTTGGATATCGGTCTTGATCCGGAATATTTGGCGGCAACTGAAACTGAATACGATTTGATGGGCAAGAATGAGGTATTGCCTATGTACGTGCCACGGGAAAAATTCTCGCATAAGGGGACTTATGGACATTCAATGATTATCGGGGGGAGTTATGGTAAGATTGGGGCCGTTGCATTGGCTGCTAGGGCAGCTTTGACCGTAGGTAGTGGATTGGTAACGGCTTATGTACCCCGTTGTGGTTATGTTCCCATTCAGACCTTACTTCCGGAGGTGATGGTGATTACCGATAAGGATGAAGATTGTATAAAGTCCATAGAATTCGATATTCGACCAACGGTGGTAGGTCTCGGGGTAGGTCTTGGTACCTCGCCGGAAACTGCGGAGGCGCTTTCTGGTTTTCTTGATGGGATCGAGTCCCCTTTGGTTATTGATGCCGATGGATTGAATTTACTGTCAAAACATAAGGAATTGCTTAAGAAATTACCGCCAAAAACTATATTGACACCCCATCCTAAAGAACTTGAACGATTGGTGGGTAGTTGGAAGGACGATTTTGAAAAGTTGAAAAAGACCAAAGCGTTTTCAAAGAAACACGACGTGATCATTGTCATTAAAGGAGCCCATAGTATAACGGTTTATGGAGGTCATGGCTATGTGAACACAACGGGTAATCCCGGTATGGCAACTGCCGGTAGTGGTGATACTTTGACAGGGATTATTACCGGTTTGGTGGCTCAGGGGTATGCCCCCTTGGATGCAACGATCTTCGGCGTATACCTTCACGGTAGGGCAGGTGATATCGCCTTGGAACAAACGGGTTACCAAGCATTGACGGCCTCAAAAATAATCGATGCCATTGGTATGGCATTCATCGATTTATTTAAGATGCCGGAAGTCCCCGAACAAGAAGGGCAAGAAGAATCCTAGGGAAAATGGGTGTGTCCAAGTTTATTTTGCTGATTTCACCCGTTTCCTGATCCATGACAAGGCGTTGTCAAATTCAATGAAAAACTTCATTGGTTTTTTGTAAAATAGTTTTTCGATTTTAAAATTGTGCATGTCTATTTCCTTAACGGAAACAATTGCAAAGCCTTTCATATTCTCTAATTCCCTCAGATAGGTGTATATCGTTGGGTCGATCGCATAAGAATTTTTACGAAGGCTAATGTAGCCGAAGGGTTTGTCCCTAAAGTGTATTTCAGAAATACCTATGATCTGGTATGCCCTTTCGAGGGTTAAGGTTGCACCTTCCTCAAATTTTGCTACCATATAGTTATCGTAAACCTGTATTACCCCAATTTCTAAATTGTATTCTTTTACAATGATGGTTTTCTTAGTTGATCCCACGCTCATTTCATCTAAATTATAGTGTCTGTGACGAAAATAGATTTAAGTATATTGATTAAATAAAATATTAGACTAAAGGCTTAAATATCGTGTATACTGTCATGTCAGAGGGGGGCTTGTGTTTTATTTCCTACTTTTAAAACCTTTGGGTAAAGAAAAGGGAGTCAACAAATGTGACTCCCCTTAATCTTGAATTTATAACGAAAAACTAGGTTTTGGAAGATTCCTCGGCCTTCTTGATTTTTATGGTTAGGCTTTCATTTTTCTTATCCAGGTCCATGAAGATGCTATCGCCTTCATCTAGTTTTGAATTCACGATTTCCTCAGCTAGGGCATCCTCAATATATTTTTGGATGGCTCTTTTCAAAGGTCGGGCACCGTATTGTTTGTCAAAACCTTTTTCAGCAATGTAATCCTTGGCTTTTTCGGTAAGGTTCAAATTATAGCCAATATCCTTGATTCGCGCATAAAGTTTCGCTAATTCGATATCTATGATCTTGTGAATATCTTCCCGTTCCAAAGCATTAAAGACAATCACATCGTCAATTCTGTTAAGAAATTCAGGGGCAAAGGCTTTTTTCAAAGCATTTTCAATGACGCTTTTTTGATGTGTATCTGCCTGTGATTTTTTAGCGGCAGTACCAAAACCGACACCTTGTCCGAAATCCTTCAATTGTCTGGCCCCGATATTGGAGGTCATTATGATAATGGTGTTCCTGAAATCGATTTTCCTTCCAAGGCTATCTGTTAGGAAACCATCATCCAACACTTGTAGCATCATATTGAATACATCTGGATGCGCTTTTTCAACCTCATCCAACAAAATCACCGAATAGGGCTTGCGTCTGACTTTTTCGGTCAACTGTCCGCCTTCTTCATAACCTACATATCCCGGAGGAGCCCCTACCAGTCTTGATATAGCGAATTTCTCCATGTATTCACTCATGTCAATCCGTATCAAGGCATCTTCGGAGTCAAAAAGCTCCTTGGCCAAAACTTTGGCCAATTGGGTTTTTCCGACACCTGTTTGTCCTAGGAATATAAATGAGCCAATCGGCTTGTTCGGGTCTTTTAGTCCGGCACGGTTTCTCTGTATAGCCTTGGCTACTTTTGAAACGGCTTCGTCCTGACCTATGACATTCGCTTTTATAAGTTCTGGCAATTCGGCCAGTTTATTGCTTTCGGTTTGTGCTATCCTATTTACGGGAATGCCACTCATCATGGAAACAACATCGGCAACATTGTCCTCTGAAACAACCTCTTTGTGCAGTTTACTGTCCTCTTCCCATTTTTCTTGGGCAGCGGCGAGTTCTTTTTCCAACCTTTTCTCATCATCGCGCAATTTGGCAGCCTCTTCGTATTTCTGCTTTTTGACCACGCTGTTTTTAAGTTCCCTTACATCCTCAAGCTGTTTCTCTAACTCCAGGATTTGTTTGGGTACATCCATATTCACGATATGCACCCTGGAACCGGCTTCATCCAAGGCATCAATGGCCTTGTCCGGTAAAAACCTATCGGTCATATAACGATTGGTCAACTTGACACAGGCTACAATAGCCTCATCGGTATAGGATACATTGTGGTGGTCCTCATATTTACCTTTGATGTTTTGAAGGATCTCTATGGTCTCATCAACCGTCGTTGGCTCTACAATGACTTTCTGGAACCTACGTTCCAAAGCACCGTCCTTTTCGATATATTGTCTGTACTCGTCCAAGGTTGTGGCTCCGATACATTGGATCTCCCCTCGCGCCAAAGCGGGTTTGAACATGTTCGAGGCATCCAAGCTTCCGGTAGCTCCGCCGGCACCTACTATCGTATGTATTTCATCAATAAAAAGAATTACATCGTCATTTTTTTCCAACTCGTTCATGACGGCTTTCATCCGTTCTTCGAATTGGCCTCGATATTTTGTTCCCGCAACAAGGGAAGCCAAATCCAAGGTAACGACCCTTTTGTTGTAAAGGATCCTCGATACCTTTTTGTTGATGATGCGCAACGCCAAACCTTCGGCAATGGCACTCTTACCTACGCCGGGTTCACCGATAAGCAGTGGGTTGTTCTTTTTTCGTCTACTTAGTATTTGTGAAACCCTTTCAATTTCTTTTTCACGCCCTACAACAGGGTCCAATTTGTTCTCTTCGGCCATTTGGGTCAAGTCCCTGCCGAAATTATCCAAAACCGGGGTCTTGGATTTTTTGTTGCCTTTTTGGCCTGCCGTAGCCCCAAAAGAACTTTCCTTGCCACTACTTGGTTCGTCGGAGTCGCTTGGGAAAGATTCCGAAGTTGGGGAATCTACAATATCGTCATCGCTAGTTATCATAAATTTGAATTGTTCTTTAACGCCATCATAATCCACCTTCATTTTGTGAAGTAATTTGGTAGTTGGGTCATTTTCATTTCTGAGAATGCACAACAAAAGATGGGCTGTATTTATCGAAGAACTTTGGAAAAGCTTTGCTTCAAGAAAAGTCGTTTTTAAAGCGCGCTCTGCCTGTCTTGTTAAATGTAGGTTTTTTTTGTCCTTTTGTACCCCGCTTGGGTTTGGGTTGGAAGGGCTGAGTATTTCTACTTTTCTACGCAGGTGGTCCAAGTCAACATCCAAAGCATCCAAAATGCTAATTGCCTTACCATTTCCATCGCGTAGTAGACCCAGCATCAAATGCTCGGTACCAATAAAATCATGTCCCAATCTTAATGCCTCTTCTTTGCTATAAGCAATTACATCCTTTACCCGAGGTGAAAAATTATCATCCATATATTATCCTTTCAACAATAAAATTAGTAAAACTATACTAATCTAGACCAAATACCATACCCAATAATCGTTAAACATGACCTAAATGACGAAAAAAGCCCCTATTTACAAAATAATTAACGTGTAAATTATCAACTAAAGCCGTGGGGGCAAGTGTTAATAAATTCTTGGATAAAGTGTTTGATAAGTGTCTTTATGGCTGTCAAAATACGTATATTGCCTTGCTTTTTTAAAGAAGATAAATAGATAAAATATTAGAATGGCAGAAGGAGAAAAATTGATTCCTATTAACATTGAAGACGAAATGAAGTCTGCCTACATTGATTATTCAATGTCGGTCATTGTGTCACGTGCCTTGCCAGATGTCAGGGACGGATTGAAACCTGTTCACAGAAGGGTACTGTATGGTATGCATGAATTGGGCGTTAGGTCAAACAGTGCGCATAAAAAATCAGCTCGTATAGTCGGTGAGGTTTTAGGTAAATATCACCCACACGGCGATACCTCTGTCTACGACACTATGGTGCGTATGGCTCAAGAGTGGAGTTTGCGTTATATGTTGGTCGATGGCCAAGGTAACTTTGGTTCTATCGATGGGGATAGCCCAGCGGCCATGCGTTATACTGAGGCCAGAATGAGGAAGATCGCGGATGATATGTTGATAGATATCGACAAGGATACCGTTGACCATCAGTTGAATTTTGATGATTCCTTGCAGGAACCTAAAGTGTTGCCTACCCGTATTCCCAATTTATTGGTGAACGGTGCTTCCGGTATTGCGGTGGGTATGGCCACGAACATGGCTCCCCATAACCTTTCCGAGGTTATTGATGGAACAATAGCCTATATCGATAACAATGATATTGAAATTGATGAGCTCATTACCCATATTAAAGCACCGGATTTCCCTACGGGAGGTGTTATTTATGGATATGATGGGGTTAAGGAAGCTTTCCATACCGGACGGGGAAGGGTGAAAATCCGGGCCAAGGCCAGAATAGAGGAAGTTCAAGGACGTGAGTGTATTATCGTCACTGAAATACCTTACCAAGTCAATAAGGCGGATATGATCAAGAAGACCGCTGATTTGGTTAACGATAAGAAAATAGAGGGTATTTCTACCATTCGTGATGAATCGGATAGGAACGGTATGCGTATTGTATACATACTTAAAAGGGATGCAATACCCAATATCGTATTGAATACCTTATATAAGTATACACCGCTTCAATCCTCATTCAGTGTGAACAACATTGCTTTGGTGAACGGTAGGCCACAAATGCTTAATGTTAAGGAAATGATCCACTATTTCGTGGAACACAGACATGAAGTTGTGGTCAGAAGGACCAAATTTGAGCTTAAAAAAGCGGAAGATAGGGCACACATCCTTGAAGGATTGATCATAGCTTCTGATAATATCGATGAAGTAATCTCGATTATTAGGGCATCTTCCAACGCCGATGAGGCCAGGGAGAACTTGATGGAACGATTTAAGTTGTCCGAGGTTCAGGCCAAGGCGATTGTGGAAATGAGGCTTCGTCAGCTTACCGGTCTGGAACAGGATAAGTTACGGTCAGAATATGATGAGGTCATCAAGACCATTGAGGATCTTAAGGATATCCTGGAGCGTAAGGAGCGCAGAATGCAGATTATTAAGGATGAGTTGATCGAGGTCAAAGGAAAATACGGTGACGAAAGACGTTCTGTAATAAACTTTGCAGGTGGCGATTTGAGTATCGAGGATATGATTCCCGATGAGCAAGTGGTCATTACCATTTCACATGCTGGTTATATCAAAAGGACACCATTATCAGAATATAAGACCCAGAATAGGGGAGGTGTTGGCCAAAAAGCATCATCGACGCGAAATGAGGATTTTCTGGAACATCTATTTGTGGGGACCAACCACCAATATATGCTGTTCTTTACCCAAAAAGGAAAATGTTTCTGGATGCGTGTTTACGAAATACCTGAAGGTAGTAGAACATCCAAAGGAAGGGCAATACAAAACTTGATCAATATAGAGCAAGATGATAAGGTCAAGGCCTTTATCTGTACACAAGACCTCAAGGATGAGGAATATGTGAATAGTCACTATGTAATCATGGCCACCAAGAAAGGTACCGTGAAAAAGACTTCCTTGGAACAATACTCTAGACCACGGCAGAATGGTATCAATGCCATTAGTATTAAAGAGGATGACGAGTTATTGGAAGCTAAATTGACAACAGGTACCAGTCAGATATTCCTTGGATTGAAATCAGGGAAAGCCATAAGGTTTGAGGAAGGAAAGACAAGACCTATGGGACGTAATGCTTCTGGGGTTAGGGGTATTCGCTTAGCCGATGAAAAAGATGAGGTCATAGGAATGGTTTCGGTCCATGATTTGGATGAGGAGATTCTTGTGGTTTCCGAGAATGGATATGGTAAGCGTTCCAGTATTGAGGATTATAGGATCACGAATCGGGGAGGTAAGGGTGTTAAGACGATATCCATTACCGAAAAGACCGGTGGACTTGTAGCCATTAAGAATGTTTCCGATTCCGATGATTTGATGATCATCAATAAATCAGGTATCGCCATACGTATGAGCGTTGAGGATTTACGTGTTATGGGTAGGGCTACCCAGGGTGTTAGGTTGATCAATATCAAAGGCAACGACAGTATTGCCGCGGTGGCAAAAGTGATGAAGGATGATGAGGCCGTGGAAGAAGTCGATATAATGGATATAGAGGTCAAATCCGAAGATGGCACGGCTATTGATAATGATAGTCCAGAAGGGGCAAATGATGGTCCTGAAGCGACAAATGATAGTCCTGATGAAACAAAAGAGTAATCAATAAACACTAATATTTTAATTAAATCGAAATGAAGACCAAAATTTTTATACTTGCGGCCATGTCCTTTTCAATGGTGGGATTTGCGCAAAAAACAGAAATCAAAGCCGCAGAAAAAGCCCTCAAAGGGGGAGATGCGGCCAGTGCCAAATCATCTCTTGAGGCTGCAGCCGGCTCGATTTCCGGAGCAGACGCAAAATTGCAGGCCCAATACTATTATTTACGCGGTAAAGTCTATACCGACCTAGCAAAAAAAGGTGATGATACAGCTTTTGAAACAGCGATTTCCTCCTTTCAAAAAGCCGATGAGGTAGAAAAGAGCAGTGGCAAAGTCAAATATGGTAAATTGATTACCCAGGAATTATCTGCCCTTGCGGGTGAAATGGTGAATTCTGCCGTTGAGGATAATAAGGATAAAAAGTTTAAGGAAGCAGGGGAAAAGCTGTACATGAGCTACAAACTTAGCCCTAGGGATACCATTTACCTTTATTATGCGGCGAGTAGTGCTGTAAATGGAGGTAATTATGAGCAAGCCTTAACCTATTATAACGAACTTAAGGAAGTTGGTTACGATGGTGGTGGCATTGAGTATAAAGCTACCAACGTTGCTACAGGTGAACAAGAGGTTATGGATAAGGTTCAG
Source organism: Maribacter polysiphoniae (assembly GCF_003148665.1). Classification (GTDB taxonomy): domain Bacteria; phylum Bacteroidota; class Bacteroidia; order Flavobacteriales; family Flavobacteriaceae; genus Maribacter_A; species Maribacter_A polysiphoniae. The sequence continues at coordinate 361,355 of NZ_QGGQ01000003.1, forward strand.
AGAGACTTGATGGTAAAGTCAGGTACCTATAAAGATCCTGTAGATGAAAAAGCCCCTTCCAAAAAAGCGGAAATCGTAAAAAACATGGCTTTGATCTATACCCAATTAGGTCAAGATGATAAGGCATTGAATGCCTATAAAGAAGCCCGTGCCAGCAATCCAAAGGATGTTAACCTTATTTTGAATGAAGCCAATTTACATTATAAATTGGGTGATAAAGAAAAATTCAAAGCCCTAATGGCGGAAGCAGCGACCGTTGCTCCTGATAATCCAGATTTGCATTATAACATCGGTGTAATCAATATGGAGCAGGGAAATCTTGAAGAAGCAAGGGAAGCCTATAGAAGGGCCCTTGAAATCAATCCTGGATATACCAATGCGCAATTGAATTTATCAACCACTTATGTGAATGAGGGAAATGGTTTGATCGATGAGATGAATGCCTTGGGTAACTCTAGGGCCGATATAGCCCGTTACGACGAGTTGAAACAACAGAAGGATGATTTGTTCCAGGAAGGCGCCAATGTTCTGGAAGAGGCCTTAAAAACAAACCCAGACAACCAAGGTATCCTAACACAATTGAAGAATATCTACGGAGCTATGGGAGACAATGAAAATTTCATGAGATTGAAAAAACTTTTGGGAGAATAACAAAATCCTTGATAATAGGAAAAAGTCCTGGCAAAATTGTCAGGACTTTTTTTATATGATCTTTTTGATAACCCTCAGTTGATGGGTGTAGGTTTTGGTGTCATAATTGAAAATCCCCGTATGGTCCAATCGATCTATACGAACCTTTCCATGCACATGAATGATGTAATTGTTTTCCATAATGATGCCTACATGGTCAATGACACCTTCATTATTGTCGAAAAAGGCCAAATCCCCAGCCTCACTCTCTTCGATAAAACTTAAGGCAGAGCCTTGGGTAGCCTGCGCTGTAGCATTCCTAAGCAAATGATAGCCATTGATTTTATAGACCATTTGGGTAAAACCAGCGGCATCTATTCCGAATGGCGTTTTTCCGCCCCATAAATAAGGGGTGTTCAAATATTGAAGGGCCGTATTGATTAGGTTCGGTTTTTCCTGTTTGGATGTAATTAAGGCACCTTCGTGAATGTGGTTCCACTTTTGTTGAAATACAGAACCAAGGACAATCGGCAATAGATTGTTCTTGTCCATTTCGATATAAGAAACCAGGTCAATCGTAAAATGTGGGGATTTGTCCCTGGTTAATTCGTCGTATAGGGTTTCTTCAATGAAGGTAAGTTGCAGGTTTTGAATCCATCCTTCACATTTGTCAAAAGCAGTACGTATCCTACTCCAATGTTTCCGTTGTTCAAGAACCTTGTAATGTTCCCCATACAACAATTGGGATACCATCTCCGCTGTTTCTTCTGCACTGGATCGAATAGGAACAATGCTCAAATGACAAATACCGTACTGCATAGGATTTAATTGCGGTAATAAGTTAGTTTCGCTCTAGAATCATGGCCGAAGCCCCGCCACCTCCATTGCAAATAGCGGCAGCACCGATTTTGGCATTGTTTTGTTCCAATATGTTTAATAGGGTTATCAATATCCGTGCTCCGGAACATCCTAACGGATGGCCCAAAGAGACAGCACCACCATTGATGTTTACATTTGAATCGTCTAATCCCAATAGCTTCATATTGGCTAAACCTACTACCGAGAAGGCTTCATTGAATTCAAAATAATCAACGTCATCCAAACCGATTCCCGCTTTGTCCAAAGCTTTTGGTAAGGCTTTTGCCGGGGAAGTGGTAAACCATTCCGGTGCTTGTGCAGCATCGGCATAACTTTTAATGGTCGCTAAGGGAGTCAGATTCAATTCCTTGGCCTTTTCCAAACTCATGACCACTATAGCTGCCGCACCATCATTGATGGTTGAGGCATTGGCTGCGGTTACCGTCCCATCTTTTGTAAATGCAGGACGAAGCGCAGGTATTTTTTCGATTTTTACGTTCTTGAATTCCTCATCTTCGGAAACAATAATCGGTTCCCCTCTTCTTTGGGGTACTTCCACAGGTATGACTTCCTTGGCGAATTTACCCGATTTCCATGCCTCCGCAGAACGTTGGTACGACTTAATGGCGAAGTTGTCCTGGTCTTCCCTTGTGAATTTGTATTCCGTGGCGCAGGCATCGGCACATACACCCATGGCATTTTGGTCATAGGCATCGACAAGACCATCTTTTTGCATGCCATCGATAAACGTGGTCGGACCAAATTTTACACCTGTTCTAAGGTGTGCGTAGTGCGGAATAAGACTCATGTTTTCCATACCTCCCGCTACGGCAATCGATATATCGCCTATGGCGATGGCTTGGGCAGCCAGCATTACCGATTTCATTCCTGAGGCACAGACTTTGTTTACGGTTGTGCATGGTACCGTATTGGGGATACCTGCGAATATTGCTGCCTGCCGGGCAGGTGCCTGGCCTGTACCGGCCTGTACAACATTGCCCATAAAAACCTCATCGACTTGTTTGGGGTCTAACGTGATTCTTTCCAAGGCGCCCTTAATAGCAATGGCACCTAATCTGGGTGCGGGTATTGTGGATAGGCCACCCATAAAACTTCCGATAGGTGTTCTAACTGCGGAAACTATGACAACATCATGCATAAACATAAGTTTTTATTGTTGCGAATTTAATAAATTAAAGTGCAATCAATATCCATGTTGTGGCAAAAGCTCTATTATATTTTCTATTTTTGAGGTTAGATACGAACTATATACCCGATTGTTGGACAGACTATACAAAAACCAATCCGTCATTTATAAATACTTCCTTTACGTTGTATCTATTTTTTGTATTGTCTTCTTTTTCCCCAAGGGAGGTAAATTCAAATATGAGTTTCAAAAAGGTAAACCTTGGCAATATGAGAATTTATATGCCCCTTTCGATTTTTCGGTAAAGAAAACCCAAGAGGAGATTGACTCGGAAAAGCAAAAGGTCATAGATGGACAGGTGCATTATTATCGTTACGATGAGGCAACTGCCAAATCGGTATATGAAGAATACGATACTGCCTTTAAAAAGACCTTTAGGTCCGAGGAACATAATCTTGCGGAATTATCACTGTTGAGAAAAGTAGGGGAGAGCATTCTAGACGTTGTCTATGAAAACGGAATTCTTCAAAAAACAAATTCCCAAGAAAAAGGGAAACAGGTTTATCTTATTAAAAAGAATGAGGCCAATCAAATCAAATTCGATGGTTTATATCGGATCAGTGATGTTGAGGAGGTCATGGACAGTGTTTTGAGGGCAAGACAATTAAGGCGTTTTTCCAATGCGTATCAGTCGCTTTTCTTTAATTTGATAAAGCCCAATGTGACCTATGATGAAGAGTTGTCGCAAAAGGCATTGGACGATGAACTTTCAAAAATATCCTTGACCAGGGGGGCCATTGATGAGGGCAAACTGATTATCGCCAAGGGGGAAGTTGTTGAATCCGATAATTATATCATTCTGGAGTCCTTGAAAGGTGAGTTTGAGTCCGAACTTTGGGCTTCCAACAACTACTATTTTATCCTAGGTGGATACACCGTGCTTGTGGCATTGGTGTTGATGATGCTTTTCCTATTTCTAAAAAAATACAGACGGGATATTTATGAAAATGGGACAAAGGTCACCTTTATATTCATCAATATACTGCTTATGGTATTTGTGACCACACTGGTGGTAAAATACAACGAAGCTTATGTTTTTGTGGTGCCCTTATGTATTCTTCCCTTAATTCTTAAAACGTTTTTTGATGCAAGGCTAGGATTGTTTGTCCATGTACTCACCGTGCTTATTTTGGGTTTTGTGGTGCCCAATAGTTTTGAGTACATCTTTATTCAGATTATTGTGGGCATAGTAACCATTCTTACAGTGTCTGAGCTTTATAAGAGGGCGAATCTCTTTATTTCGGTAGGGCAGATCACCTTGATTTATATTGCAGGGTATTTGGCGTTCCATATTATCCACGAGGGTAATTTTGATAATATCATCTGGTTGACCTTGGGCTTGTTTCTCTTGAACGGAATGATTACGTTGTTCGTACAGCCATTGATTTATATTTATGAGAAGATATTTGGATTGGTTTCGGATGTATCCTTGTTGGAACTGTCCGATACTAATTCTAAACTGTTGAAAGAGCTCTCCAACAAGGCGCCCGGGACCTTTAACCATTCCTTGCAAGTAGCGAATTTGGCCGAAGCGGCAGCCAATGAGATAGGTGCGAATGCCATGTTGGTGCGTGTGGGGGCCTTATATCATGACATAGGTAAATTGGGTAACCCTACCTATTTTACGGAGAACCAAATTACCAACGCAAATCCACATGATGATTTAGAGCCAAGGGATAGTGCCCGGATTATCATTAACCATGTGATCGAAGGAATTGAAATAGCCAGAAAGAACAATTTACCCGATAGGGTCATAGATTTCATACGTTCGCACCACGGTACCACCTTGGTGTATTATTTTTATTCCAAACAAAAGGAATTTAGCGATGAGGTGAAGGAAGGGGATTTCAGGTATCCTGGGCCAATACCTTTTTCAAAGGAAACGGCAATCCTGATGATGGCAGACTCTGTGGAAGCGGCATCCAAAAGTCTAAAGAACCCTACGTTTAAAGTTTTGGATGAATTTGTAGATAAGATTATCGGAGGCCAAATGGCGGCGAATCAATTCTTGAATGCGGACATCACATTTAGGGAGATCGAAACGATTAAAAAAATCTTTAAACATAGGTTGACCAATATCTATCATTTAAGGGTAGAATACCCAGAATAAGGCATTTATGAAATTCATAAAAAAAAAGTACCAAAATAGTTGCTTTTTAGTATTGGAAAAATGTACATTTGCAACCGCTTTACAGCAAAGTTCATTAAAATATATTCAGGAGAGGTGCCGGAGTGGTAACGGAGCAGATTGCTAATCTGTCGACGCGCAAGTGTCGCATGGGTTCGAGTCCCATTCTCTCCGCAATTTTTTTGAAAAGATAACCATATCGGGGTGTAGCGTAGCCCGGTTATCGCGCCGCGTTTGGGACGCGGAGGTCGCAGGTTCGAATCCTGCCACCCCGACAATTTAACATATCAATTGTTACTAAAAACCTGTTAATCGTATGATTATCAGGTTTTTTCGTTTTTTAAGGAATCAAATGAAATGATTTAATCCGTCAACAAAAGTCAACAAATCGGATAACAAAACGGATTTAACATTTGTGTTGACCTAATTGTTAAAATCGCCTTTTCGGTTCGGTAATAAAATGTATCTTTATAAGTGATTTGGCTTTCGTCTGATAACAAAACAGTTGTTAACTAAAAGACGAAACAAATGAAAACATCCTCAACCTTCAGTATTTTGTTCTGGGCGGACTTCGCTAGGGCAAATGACAATCAAGCATCACTCTATGCTAGAATAACCGTAAACGGAAAACGATCTACCATCAGTCTAAAACGAAAGGTTTTAATCTCTGATTGGGATGCCCATCGAAATAGAGCTCGTGGGAACAGTCAAAAATCCAGGGTACTCAACAGCTATTTGGATGAATCCTATACTTTTCTATTCGAGTGCTATCGGGAATTAAAAGCAGAACGAAAATTGATTACGGCACAAGCTGTCAAAGCGAGGTACTTTGGTGAAGATGATGATAACCGTTCCATTATGGATATTGTCAACTACCACAATGAGGATATGGAAGGCAAGCTGAAATGGGGTACCCAGAAGAACTACTTTACCACACAACGTTATATTTCCAAATTTCTTCAAAAAACATATAGGACTAGCGATAAGTATTTACAGGAACTCGATTATGACTTCATTATAAAGTTCGAGAAGTATTTACGGAACTATATTCCGGAGGACCATCAAAAACCGATGGGCAACAATACCGTGATGAAGCACATTGAACGATTTAGGAAACTGATTAACTTATCACATAAGTTGGGGTGGATAGAGCGTGACCCATTTATCAATTTCAGATCAAAATTCATAAAAAAGGAACGTGGCTTTTTAAGTTTGGATGAACTTCTGGAAATCGAAAACAAGCAACTGAACATTGCGAGACTACGACAGGTAAGGGATTTGTTCGTTTTTAGTTGTTATACAAGTTTAAGTTATATCGATGTTATCCATTTGAGCGAGGATAATATCCGTACCGGTATTGATGGTGAACTATGGATTTATTACAGACGTGAAAAAACGACCAAACCCATACGCATACCGTTATTGCCAAAGGCTTTGGCTATTATCGAAAGTTACAAGGGTAATCAGAAAGCCGTTTCCCAGGGTAGGTTGTTCCCTAAAATATCCAACCAAAGGCTCAATTCCTATTTGAAGGAAATTGCCGATGTCTGCGGCATTAAAAAGAACTTAACGTTCCATATAGCTAGGCACACATTTGCTACTACCGTTACTTTGAGCAATGGAATGCCAATTGAAACGGTTTCAAAATTGTTGGGCCATTCTAAAATATCGACCACCCAGATTTATGCCAAGGTCATTGAACGAAAGGTAAGTGACGATATGCAAAGGTTGAGAACCCACTTCAATCAATTGGAAAGTGAGCCAACCTCCAAAACCCATCACAATGTATAACCTATTTTAAAGGGCAAACAATGGAACTATCTATAATAAAAACCAAAACCCATAATTTTCAGAGGGAAAAATGATGTCGGAGTTAAGCAAGCAATACCAAAGCTTGAAATGAAAGGTCTTATTTTAGTAGGGACAATTTTGGGGAGGCCTTTTAGGGTAATAATCCCATTGGAATAGTTTTTCACCTTTGGGTCTAGGAGGCTTTTCAATATGGTGTCATAAAGTAATTTCAGCCCGGTGGGATTGTCTGTAAGTTTTACAAATTCTGGATAAGAATCCAATTTATCAATCAGGGAATCCCTATGTGAAAACCAAATATATTTTTTTTGAGCCCACTCAAGGTGTTCTCATTGGGAATTCCCATTTTTATGGTCGATTCATGGTCCTGATTAAGTATGTTATACCTAACTGCAAAAACCACAATGTCGCTAATTTGCAACAAAAATTGTATATTTGTCGTAAAAGAGCAACATTATGAACTCTAAGAAAGCTATACTACTTCCGAAATATCAAAAGTTTTTTGATCAAATAGGTGAAAATATCAAACTGGCACGAAAGAGAAGAAAGCTAACGACTGAGCAGGTATCAGAACGTGCGGGCATTCACAGAGCTACCCTTTACCGTATAGAAAAAGGCGACCCGGGGGTGGCCATTGGGTTATATTTTAATGTGCTCAGGGTAATGAATCTTCAGGATGATTTTTTGAAGTTGGCTAATGACGATGCATTCGGAAGAAAATTACAAGACTTAGATTTATTGTAAATGATGGCAGAGGGGAAATTTGACATATATGTTTTCGCAGACTGGGCAGGCTTGGAAAATCCGACCCTCATAGGTACGCTATCCGCTCATTTTGCCAAGGGTAAGAAGGCCTTCAGTTTTGAATATGACAAAAATTGGTTAAAAAATGATGCACAACGGCTTTTGGATCCAGATATCGAATTTTATTCCGGACCACAATATCCTGCCAACAAAGAGAATTTCGGAATTTTCCTTGACAGTATGCCGGACACTTGGGGCAAAACCTTGATGAAGCGTAGGGCAGTACAAGATGCAAGGGCAAATAAAGAAAAACCGAAGATCCTTTATGAGATTGATTATCTACTAGGCGTGTTCGACGAGAGCCGTATGGGAGCCTTGCGTTTTAAAACGGATTTGGATGGGCCTTTTTTAGACAACGATGCCCAAACCCCTACACCACCTTGGTCATCGTTAGGGGATTTGCAGGAAGCAGCTGAACAACTGGAAAGTGATGACCAAAGTGAAACTATCAGGAAATGGATCGCCGTTTTAATTGCACCTGGTTCATCTTTGGGTGGTGCCAGGCCCAAAGCCAATGTTTTCGACACACAAAAGAATTTGTGGATTGCCAAGTTTCCATCGAAAACCGATACCATTGACAAAGCCCTTTGGGAGTTTTTGGCTTATCGATTGGCTATAGCTTCGGGAATAGAAATGGCAGAATCCGAGGTTAAAAAAATTAGTGGGCAATACCATACCTTTCTTACCAAGCGATTCGATAGGGAAAATAATAAACGGATACACTTTGCCTCGGCAATGACAATGACCGGTAATACTGAAGATTCAATTAGAGATATCTCGCCAAGCTACCTTGAAATTGTCGAATTCATAGAAAATTATGGTGCGGAGGTTGAAGCTAATTTGCATCAACTTTGGCGGCGTATCGTATTTAATATAGCAATTTCCAATACAGATGACCACTTACGAAACCACGGATTTATATTAACTGAAAAAGGATGGATTTTATCGCCTGCCTATGATTTAAACCCATCCATCGAAAAGGATGGACTTTCCCTGAATATCGATATGGATGATAATTCCCTGGACTATGATCTGGCAAAAAGCGTGGGCGAATACTTTCGATTGAGCGAAGATGAAATGCAGGCTATTCTGGATGAAGTTCTTTTCGCAGTTCAGGACTGGAAAACCATAGCCAAGGAAATAGGAATAAAAAATACGGAAATAGAATTGATGGCTGGGGCCTTTAGAGTAATATAATAAGGTAATTTGATGAATTTTCGAAAAATGACGCCTTGAATCCTAAAAGTGATTTTTCCTCTAAAGGATTTAAAAAAAAGTTAAATCTGGTAGTATTGAAATGTTTCCATTTTGGAGGGGTATTCAGCAATTTTATAAAAGAAGAGGTTAATCTTAAGCGTTACGGGTTTGGTGTCATAAGAAGCAATGAATTTTACCTAGGCAATCTCGCTATCCGGTTTTTTATTTAAAACCTTGAAATCGGATTCCTTTGAATTTCCATCCGACACAAAATTCTGTGTGTTCATCATTCTGTCAAAACCTTGGGGTGTTTTATGGTATTTTTAAGATGTTGTAATTTTTTGTACAACAAGTTTTGGCAACTATTTGTGCAGTTTCAATAAAGGAAGGTTCTTTCGGTTCCGTTCAGGTGAAAAAACAATGGAAATAAGAAGTGAATTTTTTCATAATATTATTAATTTGGGTTATTGATATACCTACGTGATATATTTAGTTTTAAATTTCGTTCGCCATCCTTCTCGTTTAATTCCAAAATTACCCTATGGTCCTTAGACAATGAAAATTTGGGCATCACATAAACGAATCGCATCATCTTTCCCTTTGCGATTTTGGACGGTAGCTTGTGTATGTATATGGGTTTTTGATACAAAGTTTGTAAAGACTTCTTTTTTCCTTTTTGTCGAGTCTCGATTGAAAGATTCAAGAAACTCAAATCATAATCCAACGTAGAATTATTCTCAAGCTGGATAACGAAGTAGAGTTCTTCTCTATCAAAAACAATATTCTCCACACTCAGGACAATGTCTTCGTTTTGCTTCATAATTCTACCAATACGTTGCTTTCCGTCAAGAAGATATGCGCAGTATTTTTGATAGTAAAAGGTGCTGATACCAATATCCTTTTCAGAAGTTTTAACCAGAACCGAATCAGTTTCAATTGGTTTTTCATTCCCAATATTACTATAAATCGGGATAAAATAATTCAGTTTTGATATCCGCTCCTTATATTTTAAAATATAGGAGAAAACCGAACCATCTTTATTGATGACCAGTAAATTACTTTCCTTTCCTGGCTTTGCCTGTAATAACCCAAAATATTGTTCTTTTTCACGGTTGTATGTGAATACAAAATTAGAGGCTCCTGTGATGCCCTGTCGAATAGGTTCTGGAAAAAATAGCGCTACGTTCTTGGTGTCATTGGCATAAATGGTATCAAGGACTATGTTTGTTTGCGCTTTAGTAAAGGTAGAAATAGACACAATCAATATTAGGATTATTGTTCTCATAATTTTGGTTTTAGAATAAGTTCATAATTGTTCAGTACGGTTACTTTTACTCTTCGGTTAGAACGCCGAAGTACTTGTGTAAGTCCACCCACTTGTGGGACACTAGGAATATTGAAATCGCTGATGACATCATCCAGCACTTCTCTCGTGGCTTCTGCCTGGAAACTATTCTCGACATAAATTCCTTCCTTACCGTCTTGGTAATCGTAAGCCTTCAGTTTTACTGCTTGATGATTTATATGCTCAATGTCTATGATTGTGCGATTGGGCTTAAAGCTGATAAAGCCATAGATAAGTGTGTTTTTGGGTATTCGTTTTCCATATATGGTAGCATCGTTTGTTAATCGCATCTGTAAGCGATAATTAGCTTTCACGGTCTGCGTTCCATCTACGCGCACATAGATGGATTCATCAGTGTTTTTTGTATTCAAAGCTTCATTTGCTATGGGATGGGAAGCAAAAAAGAGTTGATGCTCCAAGGACAGTTCCTTGGAAGTGATTTCCGATTCCTTATCATCAATTTTTACGGTGTCTTTTGCCATTCCCTTTATGGATTGGGTAGTATTGTCTTTTGGGTTGATATTTTCATACGATTTACTTGAATATCGAATTTGACCATGCTGGTAGATGCTGTCGACCACCCTCATCTTTTCCTTGTCCATTAATTGGGCATCATAAACCCCTGTGGAGTCCAACAGTCGTTCATCATAGATACTTGGGGCATTGGTATGCTTAACCTCTTTAAGGTCATTAAGGGCATCTAATTTAGAGTCGTATTCCTTTAGGTTATCCTCCAGTTCCGGTACGGGAATCTGGTTATTGTCTGTAGTAGGTTTCTTATCCTCTCCCCATACCAGCATTGCATAGCCTACTAGAAAAAGTAGAATACAGGCCAGTACCATGGAAAAAACTAATTTGTTCTTTTCTATTTTCATACTGTTGTTTTTTTAATTGCCCATTATGGGCTTTCATCATTTAATTTCTTTAAGGTGTTTTCAAAAAAATCGGTAATCAACAATCCATGGGTATTCTTTGGAAAGTTTCTATCGACGTGAATCAACTTTCCCGTAGTAGTTAATTCATAAGTGTCGGTAACTGTACCCCGGTTGATTTCAAAAATGGTTTTCGTTTCAAATCCGTAGGGTTCATTTTGTATATCTACTTTTGATTCTATAAGCAGTACTTTCTGGACCAGGGAATATTGCAGTAAGCGGTTATAAACACCATCAGCTTTTTTCTGGCGGTACAAAGCATCTACGGAACTATTACCCAACCATAGGGCCTTTTCCAAATTCTTTTCATAATTGCTGGCATCAATGTTATAGAAATACGTGTGGAAAAGTTCTAGATTGGCTAATACCTCAACTTTTAAATTTTCTTGTTGGGACACTAATTTCAAGGGAATTACACTACCGTCTGAATTGACTACAAAGGCATTGTTGGCTGTTTCTTTATATAGTATTATGACCATTAGTACGGAAACGATACATGTAAGGACAGCTCCGATAACTACCGTCAATACGATAAAGCGATTTTGTTTTAAGATGATGTAAATATTTTTATAGGGTGTTTTCATATTCATGTAGGGATATTGTTACTTAATGAGCCTTGGGCATTCAGCCAATAAAGAGTTTAAAAGTGAATGAAATTGCCCGTTTGTACAGTTTGAATTTCAACAGCACGATAAATCCGATGGATCCCAATTGTAAAAGTGGAGCGAATAAATCGCCCCCCCAATCCGTACCAAAAAGATCGCTCCAAAAATTGGTGTTGATTTCGGTATAGAGATTGTTCACGAATACATTGACCAGAAAAAAAGCAGGTACCAACATATAGACCCCTGCATAGAGTTTGAAAAATGTATAGGCCAATGATCTGAATTTTTCAAAGACGGCCAAGCTGATGACCAACGGAAAAAAGGCCTGCATAACGCCCAAAAGGAAAAAGCGTTCCGCTAGAAACAAGGGGTAGATAAACAAATCCAATAACCACAGGATGACCCCAATGATAAAGGAGAGTATCTTCAGGCCATACAAAGGGGTAACGAGGGCCTCATAGAGCATCGCCATCGCTTTTTTTGTTGCTTCTAGGGCACCTACATCCTGTTCGATGTCGATATCCATCATCTGCAAGGGGAGGAGTGCGGGTGCCGTGTCTCGGTATTGACCCTCGATGGCCACGAGCAAGGCATCGAAAACACCCAAAACCTGTGTGGAGAAAATAACCAATAGTACGATTGCAAAGTTCTTGGCAAGCTCCGATGGTGTAAGCCCCCAAGTATAGCCCTCGTTATTGGCAACACCCTCATTATATTTTTTTAGGATATTGATCAAAAAGAACAATACTGCCAGCGTTTTCATGCCGGCAATGGTGTACTGCGAGAAATCACTGTTTTTTATCGTTTGAAAAACGGTGTCCACATATTCCAGTCCTATACCCAAAAGAATCATGTCTATTAGTAATTGGTTTCTCTATTGTTGATTGTGTGCTGCATCTCTCGAAATGCAATTATCTCTCGATAGCGTCTGGTCTTTGCCTCAATTTCCGCTACCATTTCCTTGGATTGCAATTCCTGTTTTTTAAGGACTTCGGTACGCTCCGCATCGGTCATCTTCAAATTATCACTGGACAATATTTGGTCGATATATTCCATACCCTCTATAGAGTTTTGAAGGATGGCATCGAAAGAATCCGATATACGGGTAACTTCATCAGGTTTTATAAAAGGGGAATTCAGGATTTGTCTTAAATCATTTTGAACAACTTCGTACAGCCGTTGGTTGTTCTTGGTGAGTTCCCTTATCGCTTTCAATTGTTTGATGACATTGTTTACCTTGTCAATGTTCTCTTTTTGTTGTTTTAGAAAATCTACAGTCTTTAAAAGTTGAGAGGTCTGTTTTGCAGTTTCAACAAGGGATTTGGTCAAACTAATAAAATTGGTATTATCATATACAGGCATCCCTTGGGCCATAGCGTGGCCATTCATTACAATGGCAAATAATACGGATAACATTGTTTTTTTAATGATGTGTTTCATTTTTTTGATGTTTGGTTGTTAATATTAAATGCCGTCTAGGACTACTTGATAAATTCCTTGATGGCCGCTTCCATGGAGCCCGTCTTTTTATAAAGCGTCATTATGGCGTCGTTTTCTTTTCCGTCCGTCAGGTAGGCCGCATATACTTCGGGCGGTACCTCCAATCGAAAAATGTTACTTTCTTTACCTATCTTAATGAACATTTCGGTGTATTTCCGTGTTCCGGTCAGATTGTTCTTAATGGATTTTAATTGATTCAGATCGTGGCTGGAAAGATTCAAGCGTTTCACGATTTCGTCATATCCCTTTTCGTTGTTTAGGCTGTATATGACCTGTGTGTTTTCAAGAATGCTTGCCGAAGTCGAATTGTTTGGTAACTGATTGATGGATTGCAGAATGATGCCGATGGCACCGTTTTGTTTCCGGATGGCCTGATAATAAAATTCCACACTCTCCAGTACATTGTCGAACTTCAGTTGCTTGGCAAACTCGTCGAAGAGGATAATGCCCTTCTCGGCCCTATTCTTCCAAATAGTCCGTTGAATGGCCGTTTTTATAAGCTTCAACATCACGGAAAGGATTTCCTTGTTATCCTTTACTTCATCGAGTTCAAAGATGATAAGTCGCTTGTCCTCGATTTTATAGGTCTGGTCTTCGCTAACGTCAAAAAGAAAGCTATATAGACCATCGCCAACATACTCGGACATGATGTGCAGGAAGTTGGTGATGTTGAAGTAATCGGGATGGATTTTAAGGGTTTTGAGAAGTGTTTCCTTATGTTCTTCTATGAAATAGTAAAAGCTACTGAGCGAATGACCAATTGCGGATTGTTTGTAATAGTAGCGTAGGATTTTCTTGATGGAGACCGATTGTGCCTTGGTTACGTCCAGATCCGAACCGAAGAGCTCTAAAAGGAAAACCGATAAGTCTTCGAACCGTTCTGGCGTTAGGTCATTTTTATCACTGATGAAGAACGGATTGATACCTAAATTCTGGCCGCTTTCATATCGGAGTACGGTGTATTTTTCAGGATAAAGTTTGGCGAACTTGGTGTAGGACCCCCCAAGGTCGATAATGACCAGACGTACACCACTCTCGAAATATTGACGTAGGACGTTGTTGGCCAAAAAGGACTTTCCTTCGCCCGTAGGTGCAAAAATAGCGAAGTTCCTAGCCTTGATACGTTTCTTTTGCTCATCCCAAACATCTTTTAAAACCGGTATATTGTATAGTCTATCATTGAAGATAATACCTGTTTCGTCTGATTTATAGTTGGTATTATTGATAAGCAGGCATAGGGCATGTTTCAAGTCTGTGACATATAAATCCTCGTTGGAAAAATGAGAGGAGAAGGCACAAAAGCTGTTTAAAAAATAATTTAACCGTTCTTGCCCCCTAGGGTAGTAAGGAATGATATCCAGATCTTTGAACTCCGCCTTGATTTGGGAAGTAATGCCCTCTAATTTTTTAGGTTCTTTATGCCAATAGATGATATTGAGCTGACCGCGTATGACCCGCGAGTTATCATCAGCATTGATATTATCAAGAACGTGCTGGATTTTCCCTAGTATTACTTTGTTTTGGGAACCGAAGTTGGAGCTCTTTTTAAGTTCCTCAATTTTTTTGTCTAACAGTTTACGCCATTTCTGTTTGTCATCCAGATATAGAATTTGGTTGACGATATGGTTTTCGTTCAAGCTCAGACCGAGTCCGTCGATAAATCCCTGATGGAAAACAAAATCGTCGGAAGTAAAACTTTCATTCGTTTTACTGCTGAGTACATTTTTGCCAAAACATGATTCACTATTGACGGCCAGAACATCAAAATGGTTTTCACCAATATTGATTTGACCTTTATCTAGCAGAATGTCGGTATCAAAACCATCATTGAAACCATTGAAATATACATGCGTAAGCCTAAGTATTTCATTGGATAGGAGAGGGGTAAGTTGAATTTTTCGGCTATTGTTTATAAAAGAAACAGAATCGTTTATAGCACCAAGGAATCGGTTTAGGTTGTCATCCAGTCCCTTCGGAAAGGAATTAGGAACTTTCTTAAACGGATTGACATATTTAGGATTGTTTAGTGCTTTATTCTTGGTCAGGATAAAGAACAGGTGACATTGATGTTCGACATATGCCCTCCCTTTGAAATATTCGGAGGTTGCTTTTGCCAAGAAAGTACAGGAGGGAAGTTGTTTAGAGGTATATGATTTTTTTAGATAGATGTCCTGTTTGTGAACGACGGTACCGACAGGTAGTGATTTAATGGCCTGAAACCAGACACCATGAAGATCCTCAAAATCCTTTTCTGAAAGGGAATAGATTTCGGGCAAGTTCACTTTGTAGCAAAGCACCACATTGCCATTGTTGGCAAAGAATATGTTTTTTCGAATGTCTGCAATAGGATGGTTCGATGCCAGATTAATCTTTCTCATAGTCGAATAGCGTTGCTTTTTTGTTGGTGATAATTTTGGGAAAGGGATGTGTAAGCTGGATCGGTTGTGGATTTTTGGCCAATCGGATAAGTACGATATACAGGCAGCAGTTCAATATAAAGGCACCTAGTATGATGCCCAGGCCAAATGAAAAGATAATGACCAGCAGCGAGGCTACTATGAATACCATCATGAGGGCGAACAATGATATCGGTAACCCAAAAATCATTGCCCGCTTTCTAATGTTCTTATAAACTTCGAATTTTTTCATAAGGATTATACTACAATGCCTATGAGATAGGTAAAGATGCCAACGACCGCTCCGGCAATAAGTACAAAGACCAATACACGGGTTATTCCTTTTTTAAGGTCTGCATTTTCGCCAAAGAAATGACCTGCATTAAACAGGAAGCCAATTAAAAAGATGACACCTAGAATTATTGGGAAAATGGTTCTTATCGTATCGGAAACATCATTGACCGAATCTTCGATACCCCCGATTTGGGCAAAAATGGAATTGGTCATAAGCAAAAACAGAAGGGTTGGATACAGTGATTTTTTCATATTGAAATGGATTTAAAATTAAACTGATTTCTTTATTTGAAAATTACTGTATATTGTAATTCAATACATTGATAATCAAATAATTGTGAATAAAATATTAATTGATATGGATTGTTTTTGTTTAATGGGAATTGGCATCAAATCATATGGGAAATGGTAGGGCCTATGTTGATAACTCTAAAATTTCGAAAAGGGGTAATGCCCAAAAACGTCAGATTTCGACTTTTTCCAATACTTTCTTTTGCGATTTTACTGTTCGAATGCCATACAATTTTTGGTCAACAAAAAGTAGTGGTAATAGATCCAGGACATGGAGGAAAGGATTCTGGTGCCATAGGGTTAAATGGAATTAAGGAAAATGAGGTAGTACTGCATATTGCCATGGAGATGTTAAGGTTAAATAATGAATTAGATAAGCCCTTGGATATTTATTTAACCAGTTATAGCGATACACTTATTTCTTTATCGGATAGAACAAAGCTGGCCAAAGCTCTTAAAGCTGATTTGTTTGTGTCCTTACATTGTAATCATTCGGATAATCCAAATGCAAGAGGTATTGAAGTTTATGTTGGCAAGAACGAATCTGAATATTCAAAAAAATCTGTTTGGTTTGCCTATCAATTACAGACCCCATAAAAGGGCCTTACATAGACTATTGGATTGTTAAAAAAGGGAGGGTTGCCCTTCATAGGCTCCCCTTCCTGAACACCCCTGAAGAACATGACCTGTCCAATTGATTTCCATGTACTTTCCATTAAATAAAAATCATACTTTAAATTTGCTAGATTATACTACTCGTAGATATTCACTAATCCATCTCGGTCCATTTTATTTTCTTTTATCCTTTGTTTTGGAGTCAAACGCAATCAGGTTAAACAATTGCCGCATACGGGAACGTACACGGTTTCCATAGCGGTCCTCCAGTTCCTTGGCATTGAGATTGGTGGTGGCATGGGTAAGAATATGGTGGTTTGCAAATAAATCATAACGGGAAAGCAGGATTTCTCCCAAGACGTTACAATCTTTGCCAAAGTGTCTTCCGGTGGGTTCTACACCCAAATCGTCGAAACAATAAAATTTTTTATCCCCGTAATTTTCAATGATTTTGTAACCGATATTATTGAAAGCAAAGGCAATGTTCCTGGAGGGGATGACCTCATAGGGTCTCTGGTGGGGAACAATGTGCCGTAACAATTTCATTAGACTGGTCTTTCCACATCCGACCGGACCAGAGAGTAGAATACCTTTATCTATGTCGATTCCTTTTTTACGGCAATGCTGCTTATCTCTAATAAAATAGGAGCAGAGCTTTAAAAGAATCTCCCGATCTTCTTCATAGATCTTGAACTTTTTGCCAAATAGCATTTTGCCTTTGGCATTCAGATAGACAAGAATTTTCGGGAAATCATATACCACATTTTGTCCATCGAACTTACCAAGTGAGTATACCACACTGCCTTCTGTAATTTTAGAGGGGTTGTCCATAGTCTTTCGATTTAGTGGTTCGCAAGTTGTCTGGGTTTAGGGATGGCTGTTCTTTGTTTTTAGATTCGAATAATTCCGTTCTATCCATCCAGTTTGTGGCTAAAGCCCGCCAATCACGAATTGCTTGCCCATCGCTTGTTTGCCAGTTCCGGGTTTCATAGTGCTCAAAGAACTTTTTTCCCTCATCAGCATCAAAACCATTTTCTTCAAAAAAATGAATAACCGCCTGACAGTCCTTCGGCTGGTTTATTTGGTTTTCTTGTTTGATATTGTTTGTATTGGATACCAAGGCTTGTCCATTGGTGGGACGGTGCCGGTACATTGCTTGTCCGATATTGGAATGGTTGTATCCCTTCAGCGGTACACCCATGGGATAGTACTGTTCCGCAAGTAGTTCCAATTTGGGATTGTACTGTCCCGTAACAGGTTCGTCACCGGGCTCAATAATGGCCATCTTAATTTTGCTGCCTTTGTAGGGATTGTTTGATGGAAAATAAGATAAGTATTGCCAATTATCCAATTCGACAATACATCTATGGTAGGTAGATTTTGAACCAATTTTGGCCACACGCATCAGTTCCCTACGGTTTACGTAGAATTCATCTAGAAAACGGCAGCTGTTCCATTCTTGGAACAGTGCCATATATAAGCTGATGTGGGTAGGGTTTAAACGATCATCAAAATAAAATTTTTCAAAAGCTGTATTCAGTAGCTTTATATAGTTCATAGCTTAGGAATTTAAGCCATGGTGAACGTGGTTGGCATCCATCACTTTTTGGATTTCATCGGTATCGTAGTAGATGATGCCGCCCACTTTAGTATAAGGTAGTGTTCCATTGATACGGAGGTTTTGAAGGGTGCCTGGGCTTACTTGTAGTAAATCCATGACCTCTGATGATTTCATGTATTTTTTAATTCTTCCCGAAGCCTGTGTGGCAAGAAGGTTTTTAATGTCGTCGAGCAATTCCATTTTGAAATCGCGTAGATCGTCCGTAGTGATAATATTTGTCGCCATATGAAATAAGTTTAAAAACAAAGCCGTCAGGGTTATCGCTTTTTGATGACGGCTTTGCAATGATTTGACTTTCGTTCTACAAAACTGCTTCGGTTTTTAAGAACTTCTTCCATAGCTATGACAGAGGTGGGTAGTTTTTTTCGTCATTTAATTTAAGGATGTTTGCCCGTAATTCATATGGTCAATTTTGACCATTCCATTATTTTCTGATCGGGGAGGGGTCAATTCAGAATAACCCATCTTGGGTCATAGTTGGGTATGGATGGTATGCTTATTCATCCAAAGATTCCATGCGTTGGTTCAACATTTCAGTTAGTTTGTCCATGAACTTTGTCCTACTCATTTTTCTTGACCTTATTTCAATAAATGTGTGGTAATAATTTCCCAGGTCAACATTGTAAAAATGTTCGAAATGGGAGGCCAGTTCCTTGATGTCCGCAGTTCCGCTATTGATGGAATTACTGGCATGGAGCGCATAAAGCAATTCAATTAAATCGGTCTTGCTTCCGGTCCAAAAAAGTTTTGAAGGTTTTTGCATCGGCGTATTTACAGGTATTTCAATGATTTTGTCCAAATGATCCACTTCCCGCTGTAGGTATACGATAAGCATATCGTAAGCCATAATGGTCGCGACCGTACCATCTTGACATGTTGAGAAATGGTCATCGATAAAAAAATGAAAGGAATCCGAAGGAAGTCTTAGGTCGCGGTTGCCTCGAACAAAATAATGCTCGTCCATTGACATGGCACCGCGTCTATAGTAATTATAGAATTCCAGGTTATCATTAAAAAATGTCTGTAGCTTATCTATTTGATACCTCAAATACTTGATTTGGGAGGTGTTATTGCCTCTTGGTCTTTTGCTTTCAATGGTAAAAAGCTTTCCGTAATAAATAAGTTTGCTAAAAATTTGGGGCTTTACATGTTTGAAGAAATGGATCTCATCCCCTTGTGTGGTGAAGGATTTTTTCTCAACCTCAATATGTAGTTTCCTAATGTATTTTTCTACCAATACAATGCCTTTTTCAGCCTTAAATAGAATATCCCCTTGGCCATTTTCCAACTTATCCAGTTGGGCCTCGAATTCGGTTAGCAATTTTTGGTATTTCATGTGATGTTGGATTTCTCACTGACCTTCCATTATTCCAAGTAGTTCCAGGGTATAATTGTCAGCGGTCTGCAGGTAAGCATATTTTTTGATCACCTGGGCCCCCAATTTCTTTTTCTCGAAAGAAGCGGTCATCCCCATGTCTATTTTCGAGAACCCTAACGCAATGGCCCGTTCAATGGTCATTAATAACAATAGTCTGTAGGTACTGAAATCATTTCGATAGGCGTAGTCCATTCCAATAAATGCAGGGACGTAGACCTGTCCTGAATTCTTATAACAAAGCATTACTCCAATTAAGGTTTCAAGTTGATCAGAAGGACGTACCATAATGAACTCCCAAAGAGGATGTTCGTTCATATGATCAAAGAGTTTTTCAGGAAAAGAAAATGTATTGAGTCCTTGGTTATTATCGTGTACGTTGCCGTATAATTTTTTGATTTGTACTATTTCTGAGGATGTAGCCTTCTTTACTAACTTTATATTAACCTTTTCCAGAAAGGGTCTAATGTCCTTGCGATAATGCTTTCGGTTTCGACTGGATAATTTGGAAAGGAAGTCTTGGAGATCTACGACACCCTTCAAGTCCACCATACAGGTATCGGGCATTTGAACCCGTATGAAACCATTCCCCTGAAGATTTCGATGCCAAGGAGTTTCCCTTTCAAAATCACGGAGCACTATCATCTTTGCGTCAAGATCGAACTGTAGGTCTTCCAGTAGGCGGATCAATGTATTCATAGCGTCTTTGGCCTTGGGATGTTTCCCATCCCAATACAGGTGGTCTCCTTCTGTAAATAAGGAACCCATCGAGACTACCATGGAAGTCAAATGATACGGGTCTTCATTCCGTTCCACTTCTATCGCCTGTGAAACCTTTTCTTTGGCCAACATATCATCTTTCCACAGGGCATGGGTCAAGAAGGTTGCCAAGATGATTTTTTCATTTTCATCTTTGATGAACACATAGCGAAAGGCCCAATTGTATTCCTTTCTATTATTATCTTGGAATACATTTTCAAGAAAATTTAATCCATCCCAGTCGTAGACCCCTTGACCTTTCATTAGGTTATTCCATAGCTTTTTATCGACTGCCCCAATAGTTTCCTTTATTTCAATTTGAAGGTCAACGTTCAAAACCTTTTCACTTAGGACTTTTGGTTGAAGATTAAAAGCGTGGAAAACACGTTCCGGAGTCGTTCTGGTTTCAGCTAGTGCTTTAGGATAATGATACTCCATTGCAGCTACCAATGCTTTGATTTCTTCCTTTTGATTATGTCTGGATATGGTTATTCGGACACCCGTATTCTTTACAGGCACAGCTGGGAAAATCCCTAGGTTCACATAGAATCCTTCCTTCATCAAACGGTTGACAAAATTGTATCCCGTTTTTGGCATTCCTGTTCCAATGTAGAATACAGGGGATTCATTATGGTCTATCAGTGGTAGATCGGTCTTTGCCAGAAATTCGTTGAAACAATCGATTCGCTCTTTCAGCTCATCTTGCAGGCCGTATATATCCTTGGACAAATGGATTTTGGCCGATGCGATTGCAGCAGCCACAGATGCCGGTTCCAATTGGGCCGAAAACGTCAAGGGCCCACCAAAGGTCTTGATCTTTTTGTATAGTTCTATATCGGAACATGCCAATAGGGCACCGCTAGCCCCAAACGTTTTGCTCAAGGTTCCAAAAAGAAGTACATTGGACGGCAACGCGCCTAGTTGGCTCAACACATAGCCCGTTCCATTTTTTCCGACCCAACTCATGCCATGGACATCATCGAAGTAGAATCGTAATTGTGGATATTGTTTGCCCAGTTCCATTAAATCGTTTACCGGGGCGAAGTCCCCGTACATGGAATAAATCCCATCGGCCATGTACCATATGTGCTTTTTGGAGTGGGTGTATTTTTTCAGTTTATCCTCAAGCATTTCCAGGTTGTTATGCCGAATCATTTCGATAGGAACACTACGTGTCTTTAACATCTTGGCAGCATTCTGTACGCTCCAATGTACTTGATGGTCCAAAATGATGACATCATCATCATCGACGGCACTTGGTATTACCCCGATGTGACCAAGGGTGCTGTTTTTGGTGATGATGATCGGTGCTTGATACATTTGCGTTATAAGCTCTTCAAGTTCTTTATATAAGGGATTTGAGATGTAGGATTTTGATAATGGAAACTGTGTGCCATAATTTTCGATGGCCCGAATAGCGGCTTTTTTGAGCCGTTGATCCTGTTCAAGACCTAGATATCCCGTAGTCCCAAAATGGAAAAGATTTCGATTCTTGACCTTTATCTTCCTTCCAGAAAAGGAATTGCCTTCCGCATACAAATGCAGGACGCCTTCTTGTTTGGCATCCGTAAATACCTCGTGAACCGTATTCAAGAAATTATGATGTTTGATCTTTGCCATACTGTTGCGTTTTAAAGTGGAGTAAAATGTAATAGTATTTGTAGGAAAATATCCTTTTTTGATATTTTAAAATCCTTTATGGATAAGTGTTTATCCTTGACAAATAAGATTTCTTTCTTTATTAGTCAACGAATATTAAAACTATGGTCAATTTAAGAGTTGTCGATTTACTAACTTTATGGTATTAACCAGTTTTCTATTACAATGTCTTTTTTTAAAGAAAATGAATATGCAACATACCATATTCAAGATAGTATCTTGTATATCGTATATAAGTCGGAGGTTTCTATCGATTTACAAGCCGCAATTCGTATTGTTGAAGATCGCCTTAGGTTACAGGAAGGCTTGGCCTATAAAGTCCTATGTGATGTAAGGGGTATCTATGAAATGGATAAACCAGCTAGGGATTATTTGGCCATTGAAGGGTCTATCCTGGTAACCGTTGTAGCGTATGTTATTGAACCTACGATTTCAAAAGCGCTATCAGCGTTTTATTTACGAATCAGTAGTCCACCCATACCTTCAAGGGTCTTTTCTGATATTGAAGCTGCCAAGCTATTTCTTCTTACAAAATGACAAGGTAAACTAAGGGGTTTAGGAAGGTGAACATTTCATTGAAAACAGAAAACCGATCATGGATAAATTGCGAAAAATGGACCTGAACAAGATCAACAAGATGTTGATGGAAATGGCCAGCGGCAATTTTTTCTATAGATTGGAGCGTACTGGCAACCATGACAACTTGGAGTCCATTATCCTTGTTTTGAATATGTTGGCCGAAGAAATCCAAGAAATCCTGATACACCAAGGATATGCAAATTTGAATGGTATCGTTAAGCATTTGATTCAATTGAATTTTCTGTTGGATATGCAAGGCGTCATTAAAGGGGTGAATAAAAGCACGTGTTTGACCTTGTCCTACCTGCATGAAGATTTGCTCAAGAAACGTTTTGATGCATTGCTCAATACAAAGTCCAAAAAAAGATGGACCAAATATCTCAAAAAAATAGGTAAGAAAGGTTTTTATGAAACTTCAATGGAACTTACGTTTGTTTCGAAGGAAGGCCTATTGCTGCCGCATACCTGTCACATTGGTTCCTGTGAAGGCCAACACACCCAGGACAATGGGATTTGGGTCACTGTTATACTTTTTTCCAAGGACCGGAAAGAAAGGGACGAGCTTCAAAGGCAAGATATCATATCCTACAAAGAGAAGAAGACCACAGGTTCAGGCAATGAACTGAAGACCACAAAGAACCGTCCCAAATTGAGTTTTGAGGATATTCGAAAAATCAGGGAGGGAAGAAATCTTATCCTCAACAATCTAGAGAAAGATTTGCCCTCGCTACGCGATTTTGCACTTCAATTAGGGACCAATGAATTCAAGCTCAAGTATGGTTTTAAGGAGCTTTTTGGAACCAGTGTCTATCGGTTTTTGTTACAGGAGCGACTGCGAAAAGCCAAAATGTTGATTCAGTATACTGACTTCACCATAAAGACGATTGCCTATAAAACCGGGTTCAAGAGCATTCCCCATTTTTCAAGGGTCTACAAGAAAACGTATGGTTATGCCCCAAGTGAATTGCGGAAAATATCTAGAAAAGACCCTTGATTGATAAAATACTTCAATTACTACCTAACGGATATTAAACGCTCCTTTACGAGTAAATAGGACCCGCTATTTTTATCATATCAATATAAACGATATGATTCACATAGAGAAGATCAAGCAAACCATTGCATGTAGTATCAGCATGGTATTGGCTACCCTGTTTTTATTTGCAGCCACGACCAAGCTTTTGAATTATCGGGAATTCAGTTTACAATTGGCCCAACCTTCTATATTAAGAGGTTACACGGATATCGTGGCTTGGATGGTACCGGTAGCCGAACTTGTGGTCTCGGTCTTACTTTTTTTTAAAACATTCAGGCTTCAGGCCCTTTTTGCCAGTTTCGGTTTGATAGTCCTCTTTACCACCTATATCCTATTGATCTTGAATTTTAGCGATGTTGTACCCTGTTCCTGTGTCGGAGTCATTCCCGCTTTGGGATGGACGGATCACATCCTATTCAATATTGCCTTACTGGCACTTGCAGCACTTGGAATCTTTTATTCCAAAAACATGGCATCAGAATAAAAAAAATACTACGTAGGGACAGGATAAGCCGAAAACCTGTAAAAAAGAGTAGGCATTAATTTTTAAATATAATCGTATGAAAACTAAATTTTTTAAGTTCGTATTACCTGCATTGGCCATCGTTATGGCCCTTGGCCTTGCCTTTGCATCGGAAGCCGAAACAGAAAGTCGAATTGCCTATTACGACCATCCCATCCTTGGGGTGCAGTCCACTATGGTTGAGAATGAATGTGGAACAGGTAATGCAATTGCCTGTAAGTTCAACGGTCATCAATTGTATGCGGAACCCGCGTTGACCAATGAATTACGTAAAGACTGAGCCTTGGTTTGACACAGATGTCAAAAGAAAAGGTGCCTTGTATAAGGCACCTTTTTTAACTAATTCAAAATAACAAACTACCATGTCAGAAAATATTTTGTTTCTGAATCCATGGATACTTTTCATAGTCAGGGGAAGGCCTGGCATTTTAGTTACAACATGTCCTTTATTTTTTTCAAGCTTAATTTCCAATGACCGGAGGAAAGGGCATTATCACTTTTTTTTATGTGATTTTCGATATCCTTCCTTAAGGAAACCAATTGTTGTAGCAGTAGTCCCTTGGAATAATCGGTATAGTCCATGGCTTTCCTGTCAGGATCAACGTTTATTCGTTCTTGTTCCAGTATAGCCTTCATCTTATCCAAATAGGTCATTTGAATTTCCTGCTTTCTACGTCCAATAGGCACCAGATCTTTCTGTATTTCAATAAATATCCCTGATTGCAATGCTGTCAGATAGTTGCTCAGGGTTTTCTGATAACCAGCTACGGTTTCTAAATATTCGAAACGCTTCAGCCTTTGGGGCCTTAAGAGTTCGTACAGTAATTTTTGCTGGTACGATACTATATAATCTGGATGGCTACTATAGTTGATTCTGGTGCTGAAAGCGGGATTCGTTAACCATTCTGGAGGGTCGAAAGCATTGGTCAGGATATAGGCAAGGGCCTCTTCCTGAGATTTTAGAGCCAATGGGGTGTATATTTTACCAGGTTGATCCAAGGATTTGTACTGGATGTCATAACCACCAATCAAGGAAACTACTTGGCGCATTTGTAAATACCATAATTCCATACATTTTTTGTAGAGGACTTCCAGTCTCACATTGTCCTTTGTGTTGGAGCATGCTTGGGGTAATAGTGCAATGGTCCTTTTTAAATTTTTCATTGCCAATTGGGTACTTCTAACCGGGTCATTGGTTTCCACAACTTCATTGGTGTTAGCAGGACCGACCACTTCGAGAGGACTGGTATTGTAGCGATACCATGGAATGGAATCCTGAAGTCTGACGATGCGCTCCAAAGCGGCTTTCTCGTCCATTCCTTCGGCAAATTCCGAGTAGCCCCATTGAATCGTGTAAACATCCGTTGGTCCCACTTTTGATATTAGGAAGTCAGGAGGTATACTATCCTCGGGTTGGGGAATGTTGTTGGCTCTGGTAGAGTTCATGACACTTGGGGTAAATCCCATAGTTTTCAGCCAGTCGATATCGTTCATCTTCTTTACGGGATACTGGGCCTCCCCATAGTTATTGTCCATTATCCCTAGGGCATGTCCCGTTTCGTGTGCGGTCAGTTGTTGGAACAGCTCTCCTAATAGGCTGTCGGGAAACGGCAGTTTTTGTGCTCTTTTATCCAATGGTGCGGCTCTGGTAAAGTAGAAGTTCTCGAAGGTATGACGGGCGGCACCTAAGACAATATCGCTCCTCAGGATTTCCCCGGTTCTGTAATCCTTGATAAAGGAAGCCTTACCTGCATCATCCTCTTTTTCGTTACCCCTAAAATATTTTTTGGGTGACCAGTATACAATGTTGTTATGGATGTTATGCCTGTCCCATTCACTTAAACGATCGGTTTCCTTGACCACAATGGCATCTTTAAATCCTGCGGCCTCGAAAGCCGGGAGCCACTCCCTGATTCCAGCTATGACATAAGCTCTCCATACTTTTGGAATTTCGGGAGCTAACAAAAAAGTGATGGGTTTGACCGGGACACTTATTTTTTGGTTCTTATATTTCTTTTCAAGGCGCCATCGACTAATATTGGCAATATCGTTTTGGGTACCTTCGGTGTCGATTCCGTAACCAATACCGAAAACTTCCTCGTTATAATACCCCATTCGGTAATCATGGCGTCTGGCTTTCATCGGTTCCCCCAATGCGCAGAAACTTAAGAAAATAGGGAAGGAGACCTTTGATCCATCTTTTAGGATACCATGACTGGTTTTGATCAATACCTGATCGTCAAGATCCTTGGCTCCAAGTAGCATGGAAATCTGGGGAATGGTATTTCCAGAAAATCCTCCAGGGAATTGAGGCCATTCTATATCAAGATGCAATACAAGATCAGTGATGTTGATACAATAGCTATCCGGGTCACCTTTTTTGTTTACTACTGGGAATATGGCGAGGATATTTTCCATTAGAGGAACTTTTCGTTTAAAGGGAATGATGATTCCTGCCGTGGATTTTATGCTTTGGGGCTTGAGTACTATTTTATCCTGATGTCTTGACCAGACCACCTGCATGTATTTGCGTCTGTAATTTCCTTCGTATCGAACGAACAGCATTGGCTTGTCCAATATAGGTTCAGGAATATTCAAATAGAGTTGGTCTCCCTCTATAAAAGAGCTTAAAAAAAGGCTTTTAATGGGCTTTGCATCGGCTAAGTTGTCTATAGTCCTTGTTCTGGAATGGGATGGATACCAAAAGATCAATAGGAACAAAAATTGAATGATTATATTTTTTTTCATGGTGTTGCATATTTAAAGGGTGTTGACCTTTTTTAGGCCATAGCGTATAGTATATGATGCATGATATCGGGTATTTTTAATACCCGGGGTTTTGCGGTAAAAGATTCGGATTGATTTCCAGTTCCGTTTCAGGAATGGGAAGCAGTACATCCGTTGGTTTCCAGTTCGTCTTCAAGTCCCCTAGGGCTTCTTCAGCTGTCCCCGTCCTTTTAAGGTCGAACCAACGTAATCCTTGCTCGGTAAAAAGTTCGACACGCCGTTCTTGTAAAATGGCGTCCAACAGGTCACCTGTCGTACCTACAATGGTATCGGGTAACCCCGCCCTATTTCTGATGGAATTGAGGTCCTCTAGTGCTCCCGGATTATCCCCCGATCGTGCCCTTGCTTCCGCGCGGATCAGGTATTGTTCCGCCAATCGGAACACAATGGAATATTCCAAGGATTCCGTTTCGATCAAGGTGGCCTTGTATTTATGGGCAAACCGTAGGGTAATGGTGTTGTCTGTATCGGATAGGCTATCGGTCCAATGCGTCTTTCGCAGATCACCGGTTTCAAAGGCCGAAAATAAGTCATCGGTCAAACTGTAGGTCTGACCGGGAATGAATCGGATGACGAGTTGGTTGGCCACTTGCGTATTCTTTGGGTTCTCGCCGTCTTTGAGCTGCCATATCGTTTCGGGGGATTCCTTTAGGAAAACGTTCTCCAGGTCCGTTTCCAACATAAAATTGTCGATGAGTTCCGTTGCGATCGATGCTGCCCGTTCCCAGTTTTCTGCATATAGGTTCATCCGCGCCAACAAGGCCTTGGCGGCCCATTGATCCGGTAGCACCCGTTCATTCGAAGAAACATCGACACCCTCCAAGAGGTCCACGGCCAAAGTGAGGTCGGATAGGATGTTATCCATTACCGTTGTCTCGGTGTTGCGGACCACAATGTTGTTGTCCAAATAGTCCGTAGTGGTGATGTAAGGGATATCGCCGTATAGGGCCACCAGGAGGCTGTGCATATAGCATCTAACAAATAACGCCTGTCCCTTGTATTGATCTTGTTCCATTGCGGTCAGCTTATTTGAATTCTCGACACCCTTGATTACATCATTGGCGCTGTATATGAGGTAATAGCCTTGGCTCCACCAACCCGTGATAACGTCATTGCCAGGCAAAACGTTATGAAGGTTCAATTGTGAATATCCGGTATCGAACCCATAATAATCCAATTCGTCGCTGTAGATGCCCAACCCCGTGGTCAGACCGAAATTACCGGAAACCATGCCCTGTTCCCGCATCTTATAATAGATATTAGCCAAGGCGGACTCCACTGTCGCCGCATCATTGAAGACCGTTTCGGAAACCAAAATATTTTCTGGGGGTCCCACTTCAACAAAGTCCGAGCAACTGAAAAGTCCCAGTGCTAGCAGGAGCAGGGTAATTCGAGGCATCCTAACTGTCTGCTTGAATAAGTGTTTCGTATCGAGGTTTCTACTGATTGTTATTTTTTTTCTGTATTGCATAGTATCATGATTATGGTTAAAAGCCTAATTGAAGTCCGAGGGTAATCTGTCTCAACTGTGGTAATCGGGTATTGGAAGGTTGTTCGGGATCTGGCCCCTTGTAGTTGGTTAGGGTCAAGAGGTTTTGCCCTTGCACGTATACGTTCAGGTCCAGCCCATTCCCTAAATCGGGTACTTTATAATTGATCGAAATATTCCGCAATCGAATAAAGGAGGCATCGGAGACGGCCGCATTGCTGCTTTTCTGAAGGGCACCGGTATCCTCTCCGAATGCCAGACCACCGGAAGCCCTTTGGATGGGATTCATGTTCCCGGGCTGTTGCCATCTATCCAATAGGGCCGTGCTTGAATTACCCCTATATCCCGGGGTGGCTCCAAAAGCAATTTCATTGAATGCCTTTTGATTTTTAAACTGAAGGAAAAAGTCTAAGGTCACATGGTTAAAGGTGATGGTATTACCCAGACCCCCATAAAACTTGGGTCCGAAGTCTTCCACCCATTGCTTGTCCTCCAAACTGCCGATAGTCCCATCCCCGTTATAATCCTCGAATTGATAGCTACCTGTTTCCGGATCCACGCCCAAGGCATTGTACAATTTTACGATGGTCAAGGGTTCCCCTATGATCAGGTGGTTGGCGAACGTGGACGTTTCCAAGCCTTCAAAGGCCACCAGTTTATTTTTGGGTATCGTCAAATTGAATGTGGTCGACCAAGTAAAATTCTTTTTTTTAAAATTTACAGTTCGGATATCCACCTCGAATCCTGAGTTTTCCACGGTGGCATCAAAATTTCCGGTCAGTTCGGAAAAGCCGGTCGTTGCGGCCAATGGAATTCCGATAAGTTGGTTCGATGAACGGTTTCGGTACCAGGAGCTGTTGATCAAGATCCGGTCTTTAAAAAAACCGAGTTCCAGGGCCGCCTCCAGTTTTTTGTTCGCCTCCCAGCCAAATAGGGGATTGAATATGCCCGTTGGCTCCAAAAGGACGATCCCATTATAGTTGAATCCACTGACGTTATAGGTGTCCAGAAACTTATAGTCCCCAATGTTATCACTACCGGTGGTACCAAAACTACCCCGTAGCTTTCCATAGCTTAATAGGGGGTTTCCTTGAAGGCTATTTTCTTCCGAAAACAGCCATGCCATGCCTACCGCACCAAAATTCCCGAACTGTTTTCCGGGTCCGAATCGGGAGGACCCGTCCCTGCGGCCTGTGAAATTCACGATATATCTATCCCGAAATTTCAGGTTCAGGCGACCGAATAGGGCATTGTACTTGTATTCGCTATCAGCATCCTGAAGCACTTCCAAGGTGTTGGCGGCCGTCAGGTTCCGCAGGAGTTCGTCATTGGGAAAACCTGTTCCCTTTTGAATGAATTGTTCGGTGTTTTCCTCTTGGAATGTCGTTCCGACCAGGAAATCCAACTTGAGCTCTTGCCATTGTTTCCTCCAATGCAACTGTGGTTCTACGATCCATGAGTTCCTTTTGGATCCATTGGTGGTCAACGAGGCATAATTTTGGGATGTTAAACCCAGATTGGGATTTCTTGCCGAACTTGGCAAGGTCCTATAGGAATCCAGTCGATAGCTGTTAAAACCCAGACTGGATTTGAACTCCAAGTTGGGTATGATTTCATAAGACACCAATGCATTGGCGATGAGGGTATTTGTGGTCACCTCGAATGTTTCTTCTAAGGAGGCCAAAGGATTGTCCCAGGTATTGTTTTCCCAATTGATATTACCTTCAGCATCATAAAGTTCCGGGGCATTGGGCTCCAATGTGTAGGCCTTACTGGTAAAGTCGGTCCTAGGCATCCTATTTTTCCCATTGGTGTAGCTGGTAGAAAGATTGAACTTGAACCGATGATTACTGGATTTGTGGTTCAGGTTGCTGTGAAGGGTCGCTTTTTTATAATTGGCATCCCCAAGGAATACGGTGGTCTCCTTGTTGTAGGCCCCACTGACCAGAAACTGCGTATCCGATGATCCTCCGGAGACGGAGAGTTGGGCACTGTTTCTATAGGCGGTGCCTCCGATAAGCTTTTTTTGCCAATCCGTATAACGGTCGTTGTCCCAAGATTTAATATCCGGCCAAATAAAATCGAATGCTGGATCTTCCAAAAACGGACCAAAACCATCGTTCGTGATTCCTTCCCTTCGTACTTCCAGATACTGTTCCGTGTTCATAAGCTCCAAGAAATTGGATACCCTCCCCAGGGAAGTACTTAAATGGGCATTGAACCGTGTTTTTCCCGTTTTTCCCTTTTTAGTGGTAATGAGCACCACACCATTGGCCGCCCTGGAACCGTAAATTGCGGTGGCATCGGCATCCTTTAATACCTCGATGCTTTCAATATCATTTAGGTTGAGGGCATTTAAGGGACTGATGTTTCCCCCAAGGATTTGACCGGAAACATTCGATGAACCGAGGGACTGGGCGTTGTACGGTACACCATCAACAAGGTAAAAGGGGTCGGAAGCTCCATCGATAAAATTCCGACCGCGTATTTCTACATTAAAACCACCCCCTGGTACCCCTGACGATTGGATGATGTTCACACCCGACAAATGCCCTTGCATGGCGGCCAGAGGATTGCCCACTGGCTGTTGTTCCATGGTTATCGCCTTGATCGTAGAGATACTACCAGTGCGTTCTTTCTCTGTGACGGTGTAATACCCCGCATTAAGGACAACCTCGTCCAACTGGGTGATGTCCTCCTGAAGGGTTACGTCGATTTTTTTTCTACCATTGATTGGAATCGTTAGGGTCTTAAAACCTATTGCGGAAAAGATAAGTTGGCCATTGCCTGCTGCACGAATGTTGTATGTACCGTCCATTTTTGATATGGTCCCTTTGTCCGATTGTTCCACGAGTATGGTCACCCCCCCGATGGGTTGTCCATGGGTATCGGTAATTAATCCCGTAATAGTGGTCTGTAGGTGGTTTTGATTCGTAATACTTTTTATGGAGGTGGTATACTTGGCCTCGAGTTTAAGGCTAAATAGGGGGGAGAGCAAAGCATACACGGTAAGAAGTAAACTCAGGCCGTTCGTTAATCGTTGTTTTTTATTCATCATTCAAGTTGTTTCGTTAGACATTGGTATTGGAGTCCAGCAATGTCCCGTAAAAGGGAATTGACGGAACTGATTTCCCTTTCGGAACCCTGGGCTTAAGGTCATGACAAGGCATTTCCTTTTGATAACAAGCACAGGTTGTCCGGTCCAAGTATTGTTAAGACTTGGAAAGGGAACATGTTAAAATGAATTTTAATGCGTTTTATGGCCGGCTACCATGAAGTATTCGTTATCGTCAGCTATGGGCAAAAGTAATGTCGTCAACCGGAATTCAGTGTGGTAGAAAACCCATAACTATTAGCAAGGATTAAATTGGATTTTTGGGCTTTTTCTTGAAGAGGAGATCAAATACGGTTTCTTCATTCCCATATCTGGACGGGAACAGTAGTATAGCCCCTAATCTAAAAAACAGCACAATCAATTTATTTTCCATTTCAACCTTGATGGTTTAGCGAAACCAATAAAAACAAATCTTCAAAAAGCGCTAAGAATAGTTGGGCGTGAAACTCAACTTATCTGTTAGTGGTACTGGTATACCTTGCACCGATAAGAGAGCCCACGCCCGGGTCGTGAGCCTATCTACTTATCATCTCAGGTGCAAAAATTACCAGTTTTCTAACAGAGACTCTAAGCGAAAGCTTCAAATATGTTCTATACGAAGAATCGCAAATTTATGTAACTATAAGTAAATATAATAAAAAAATCAATAGTGGGTAATAATACCCACGTTTTTTTATTGAAAACTGAAGACATTGTACATCCAAGTGATTATATGGAGATTGATATGGATGGTACAAAGTTTTTATTACTTTTTGGTCGCAACATGAAAAGGTTAAGAAATTCTCAAAATCTAAGTTTACGACAAATGGCTACACGTTGTAATATTGATTACAGTGATATTGGTAAAATCGAGAAAGGTAATAGAAATATTCAAATGTCTACAGTATTGGAACTTTCGAAAGGTCTCGGGGTCCACCCAAAAGAACTGTTCGATTTTGAGTTTGAATGGAAGCCTGGGGATTTTGAGTAAATAAAATTAGGCACATACGTGCTATACTTCTCCTTTTAAATGGTTTTGGCCTCCCTGTGAATCCGTTCAAAGTTCAATTGGATATCCATGTTGGAGCACTGCTTTCTTTTATCAGGCATTTCTCTTCGAATAGGTTGTAATTTGAATTGTACTTTTTTATCCTTCCCATCTGCAAAGGCGATGAACTCGCCCTGTTTCAATCGAAAAAAAATATCCGCCCTACGTTTGGAAACCTCCTTTTCCCCTTTGGTAATACGGCTTTCAAAGCTAAGTCCACTGTTCTTGCTGATACTTCGTGTGGGCTTTTTAATGATTTCAAAAAAACGTTCGTAATATTTGGCGGTATCGGGGTCATTGACCTTTCCAAAGAACTGATAGGACAGGTTGCTTAAAATGGCCTTGCTTGCCATGTCCCCATATAGCAGATCGTTCTGCACCTTATCCTGCATGACATAAACGGTACAAATATCGAAACTCCTCAAGGTAGCGGGAATCCGGTGCATATTGGGTAGTTTGATGGTCGGAGCCTCTTCCATCAAGAGAAAGGAGGGTTTCATACCACGGACACTCATCTGTTTGACTAGGGTATGCATGACCATGGCAATGATAGGGGAGTAGGCCGCATCGTATTTAGGATTGTTGACCAGCGATACCACGGCCGGATGGTCCGGGTTGTTGATGTCCAAGGATAACTCATCCCTGGAAAGCACGTAGAACACTTTTTTGGAACTTATTTTTTTAAAGGCGTTGGAGAGGGTACTTTTTATCCCTGCGGTCTGCTTTTCGGATTCGATACCATGGATAAAGGCACTGGCCATACTTCGGGAGGTCAGGTCCGATTTAAGTAAGGCCACCAGTTTTTTGGTACTTGCCGAATGGAAGAGGGCGATGATATGGGGGAGGGTGCAATACTCCGGATAGGCGGTTTTCATTTTCCATACCATCCCGCTTAAAAGTCCCTCTACGGCATCGGAGAAAAATTTATTGCTCCCGTGGTTCTGGGTAAGGTCCTGTTCCAACAAGTTTTCCATCAGTACCCTGGAGAGCTCATTGATACTTTCCTCATTGGGCAGATATTTAGGGGCGATGGGATTGACCCGGTAATGGATATCGTCAAAGGCAACGGTATAAAAAGGTATGTTGTTGTCCCTGAACAAGGGATAGGCGATCTCGGTCAGATCAAAGTCCTTATAATCATGGATTACCCCACAGAAGCCGTTTGCACTGAAATGTTGCAAAAAATTATAGACGACGCTTTCCGTCTTGCCACTTCCCGCTGAACCGATGACCGAAGTTCCCCTGCGGATATTATCCGTGGTGAAGCTGCCGAACCTTAACTTGAATCGTACCTTATATTTTTTATCCGTCCGTTCATGCACTTCCCCGAACAGAAGGGCATAGAGTACCGTACCCACGAATAACAGTGGTAGAACGATATAAAGGATGATATGTTCGGCCTGCCAGCTCATATACCAATGGAGCCTGATTCGATGGCCTTGCCAATCCCTTTTTTCAATAGATTGATCGCTTTGAGGGTCAACTGGAGTTTACTGGTCGGAATGTGCAACAAGGCGGTACTGACCCCAGCTTTTTCCAGGAGTTTAAACGCCAAGGCCTTTTCATTGGTCGGCAGTTTCGTGATTATGGAAAAATAAAGCTTCGGATTCTTTAGAAAGGTCTTCCTTGCCGTATAGGTCTCTACGTAGTTTCGGTTATAACCGAATAGCCCATCAAAGGTCTTCTCCGCATTTTTATAAAAGGTGTCCCTGTCAAAGCCCCGTTTCACGGTCTTACCGTTCATCTCAACATCGGAGGCCTTGTACTTGCTTCCGGGAGAGAGGCTGTACCGGTTAGAGACATCCTTGCGGCTGACAATGATATGGATATGGCTCTGTGGACCCGGCTTGGGCATTCCCCTGACGATGCGCTTGCCGTTCAGTTGGTGGGGGGCTTCCCTTTCCAGGCGCACCATATCCCTTTGCAGTTTTTTGATATTCCCTATAAGTTCCCCATTTTCGATACGACGGATTTCTTGTTTCAGGATTAGGATTTTTGTGGCATAGGGTTGGTTTTCGATAATCTGTGCATCGCTTCCTTTATAGGTGCGTTGGTGTTCCACTTTGGCATAGTATTGAATATCGTCTACGGTCACGGGTCTACCATTGATTTCCCTGTTAAATGCCTTCGCATACGCTTTCATTACTTCGCGGGTATAGCATTTAAGGGTTTTAGGGGAATTCCCTATGGCCTGAAGTTCGCGCCTACTTGGGTTCAGGGTGATGGAATAGAACTTGGGCTCCACCTTTTTGAGTTTGGCCGTGTTCCCATCTATTTTATTGATGACCTCCATCGCTGATATTTCTTCCCTGTCTTGGTCAAAGAAATGCTCCAGTTCGTTTATGGGTTTCCCCTCGTTTTCCTTTTCGAGATAGTCCACAAAGGCACTGGCGCTTTGGGCATAATTACCTTTGACCTTTTGTGCGGTAATGGTGATGTACATGTTAAAGTCCTTTTTTTAATTCTTCAAATTCGTTTTTGTCCATATCCAGTTTATAATGTCCTTTGCCAAAGGTTCCCTTCACGAAGGTCATTTGCTCTAGGAGATGCAGCATCCGTTTTTTATAATTGCCAAGTTGTTGTTGCATTTCTTCATAGCGGTTTCGGTAGTGGTCCAGTTCGTTGTCCCGGGAAAGCGGTTCGGGCGATCCAAAATCAAAATCTTCCTCCTTTTCCTCCGTATCTTCCATGTTGGAAATTACTTGGAAGAGGGTATCCAACATCGCCTTTGTCGGTAGGGTCTGGTGCTTTTCAATATTTTTAAGGATGGCGATAACGGCATTGATCCGCTTGTTGGTCCTGTTGTTGTTGATACCCAGGTCATCGTTTGGAGAGAGGTCGTTCCATTCAAAAAAATCCATGACCCTCTCCAAGGTATGGGTATGCGAATCCGATACCAATCGGGAAAAGTTCCGAAAGCGCATGGCAACATCCTTTTTGATATTAATGGCCGAAAAACGATATTTTTGATACGGATCCTTCATTTTTACTGTAAAATTTCAACTGTTTACGGGCGTTCTGGCATCATTTGCTGTAAAAGCCCCAGGCCATCGCTTTTGTAAATATATTTAAAGTGTTGTATATCAGAATATTATATATGTATAAACCCATGTAACAGCGCGCAGCGTGTTACCCTCTTGCTTCTCCATTTTTCGTCCCAAGGGGACCAAAAATTTCCGAACAACCTCACTATCGTGGGTTGCCCATATCATATTTCTCGAGTTTGGCCATCAAGGAAAGTCAAATTATAATCAAGGTGATGGCCACTAGAAAATCAATGCTTTTCTAAGGCTATAAAGATATGGAAATTAGGGGATTGGGCATCAAAAAAGCCCTTCATAATAAAAGGGCCCGTTTGGTGTGTTTTGTTATTTGGATAAGGAAAACATAGTTATAATTGTATGGATTTCATAAGTCTTCCATTTTAATATTCACTGGGTAGCATGAGCGTATCATTTACAAAAAATAAACGCAGTTCATCCAAAGGGAAATCGGTAAGGTGGTATCGATGCGTTTCCAATATATTACCGTTTCCATCGCTGTAAATCATTTCGGCTTCATAACCTGTTGAATCCTGTTTTTCTTTCGATAGCCTTTTAAAATCTATCGTGATGAAATGGCTTTTGTTCATTAAACTTTTGGCGATTACGGAAGTATCCGTAATCAACCAAAAGCATTCCGCCACCTGGGCCAAATAATTCAATCCGTTTGTAAACCGGGTTTGTATCAATGGGATTTGATAGAACATTTCAGAACCGTGAAAATGTTGCAATCCCTCTAGTATTTCGTTAACCTGTGCTTTCATTATTACGTCTTTTTAGGATTAATTAATGATGAAAGAGGGTGTTCCTGTCCAAGGCACACCCTCTTTATCTTTTTACTTACTGCCCATCAACAGGATTTCATCGGCTACCACTTCGGTAACATAGCGTTGGTTGCCGTCATTTGCGGTGAAGGTGCGTGTCTTTAATTTTCCCACCACACCGATTTCCTTGCCTTTATCGGCATACTTTTCGATAATTTCGGCATTCTTACCCCAAGCGACAACGGTGTGCCAATTGGTGTCCGTTTGCTTTTCGCCTTTATTGTCTTTGTAGTTTTCATTGGTAGCCAATGACAATCGGGCTACTTTCTTACCGCTTTCAAGGTTCGTAATGGTTGGCTCTTGTCCAACATTTCCAATTAACTGTACGTGGTTTCTAATAGTACTCATAACTAAAAAATTTAAAAGATTAATAATTCCCTTTTCAATCCAGATTGAATTTTAAGGGGTGTTTGTTCTTTTCCTTTGTGCATCGCACAATGGATAGAGTGGGTTTTGTCAAGACTTTTATGGAATAAATCAGGTGTGTTTGCGACGTAGTAAAATGCTCGCATTTTCAAGGAAGTAGATACCTTATTTTTCACTAAAACTTGTACAGTCTTGACAAGTTCCATAAGGGCATTAGCAATTCTTTTAAACGCAGTTGCGTTTGAGCGTACCGACAGTTAAGCGAAATAAGCAGCTGTGATTAAATTAGAATCGGTTATGTCGTGCCTGTTTTTCGACGCCCCGAAAAACAATAGTGGCTTTATCCATTATAAACCCCTTAAAATGTGTAAGGCAGCGGTTCGGTTTTTAAGAATTTTCGAGTGATGGCTCAAGAAGACTTCGCCGAAAATTCGGTTAGGAAAATCGAAGTGATGACATTCCGATGAAAAGCGGACTTAATTCACAATTTTGGCTCGGTAATGAAGTGTTCCTTCCCAGAGTATCGGGAAGGGTCAACGAAATGGACAGCTGAAATTGGGGATTGTGTCCAAGACTTTTTTAGTGAAGCTCTTTGCCTGGAATATGATGAAAGGGAACGTGCTGAACGGATCATGAAAACGGATTGTTCTTCCT
Source organism: Maribacter polysiphoniae (assembly GCF_003148665.1). Taxonomy (GTDB): domain Bacteria; phylum Bacteroidota; class Bacteroidia; order Flavobacteriales; family Flavobacteriaceae; genus Maribacter_A; species Maribacter_A polysiphoniae. The sequence goes on from NZ_QGGQ01000003.1 coordinate 398,821, forward strand.
GGCGGCATTTAAAGCAAACCAAATTATTATAATCTAGGAGGAGACCATCCCTGATTGGGGATGGTCCTAAAATAGGAGTTGAATACAATTTTAATCCAGATTCGATTTTACCAAGGATAACCATTGTCCCTAGATTGACACATATGGAACAAGTTGAATTGTAATTATTGAAAAAAGGGCTCCATAAAATGGAGCCCTTAAATTATGGAGCATTTAAACACTAACCATTAACTAAAAATCAGCTACCATAAGTTTATTATAGAAATTTAGTAATTGCTCATCTAATGAATGAATCAAGTCATACCTTTAGTTGATACTTGTAAAATATAATCAGGTATTAAAATCAAATTATTAAAATTCTTTATGGGAAATATTTCTGTAGTAATATTGATGCTTGATATCTCGTCAAATTTATCACATATTACTGGGGTGACCAATTAAATCCTTTAATAAGATCCTATCATTTTTAAAGGGGTAATGGGTAACCATCGACGACTATATGTACAATTGGTGTTTTTGCATTTAAGTGTAGCACTGACTGATTAATAAAGGAATTCCTTTATATTCCAAAGGTCATGATAATGACCAATAGGAGTATAGCGCCAAGAAATAAGGCGCCGGAAATAATCAACACTTTCCCATCCCGTCCTTTTCTATACATGTTTAAAGGTTAGAGAATTGGAAGTCTGTAAATAGTCTGTATAAAAAGACATAGAGCACCATGGCGAACATGGCCAAGGTAAACCAGGTAAAAGCTTTGAGATAGTGCCTTACGACGTAATTTTGAATGTTCTTGAATGTCTCTAAATAGATAACTTTAAAAAGTAAAATTGTTTTCATATAACAGGGGTTTGTTTTGTTACAAAGGTTGTGTGGTTATTGAAATATTGAATGATTTTTTCGTCAAAAGGGGGGGAAATTGGGACCGAACAACATATGGGTTAAGGAAAGTACGTGAAGCCCTACAATAATCAGGGAGATGTAATTTGATCTTATAGGTCCAAAAGTAATTTTCTAGGATATCCTGTCCCTCTTCCGATACATCGGACAGTATGGAATTCGAATTTATTTTAGATTTTAACTCCCAAATAAAAGTACGTTTAGCGAGTGCCAGAGCATTAATATCCTCAAAGAAATTGAATAGGGACATGGAGTGTCCGAAATTGCATGTGAACAGGGAATCGACGAGGGTTCTATTTACCAATGGCACAAGAAATAAGGTGGTATAGTGGCCTACATGAAACGGTAGAAGGAATTCGAGGAGGAAAACAGCAAGCATGATCGGATGAATGCCGATTTAAGTCTGGATGAACCTATGTTAAATAACGAAATGTCAAAAAAGTTCAAGAACCTTCCGATGGGAAGCACCAAGCGAATACTTCCTAGGGAATACAGAAACCTTTTCGGGGAAGAATTCTTCCCTAAAACGAACAATAGTAACAAAAAATCGTTGAAATTGGGTTTTCCCAAAAGGGTAAGGCTGCAATGTTGATTAAACCTTTGCTTATCATTTCTTTTCATGCCCATCCGGAAACTCCATCCTATTTTTGGTATAAAGCCAACGTTTTTATTGGATGGATTCCCGTCTGTTTTTTATTCCATAAATCAGCACTTATAGAATATCCTACAGAAGACCCCATCAAATCATGCCATGGCTAAAACGACAAATTGTATTGGCATGGTCACTTCATTGTAAACTCTCGAGAAATACCTAAACGCCATTAAGTGCCTCCATCAATTCCGTTTTTTTGTTTCGGCTCAATGGTATCAGTCTTCCAGCAACTTCAACTTTTTTACTATTGAACTTTTCGACCTTTTCCAGATTTACAATATAGGATTTGTGGATTCTCAGGAATTTATCCTCTGGCAACTGTTGTTCAAAGGATTTCATGGTAGAGAGTATTACGATATTGGCCTCATCCGTTACCAGTTTGACATAATCCCCTAGCGCCTCGACCCATTTTATATTGTTCAGGACAACCTTACGCTTTTTCAAATTACTTTTCACGAAGATATATTCAGCATCCCCGTCAACCTTGTGCATCTTCCCATAATTGGCCATTGCCCTTTTTACGGCATTATTGAAACGGGTCAGGGTAATCGGTTTGTGCAGGTAATCCGTTACGTCATAATCAAAGGCCCGAAGTGCATAATCCGGTTTGCCGGTAATCAAGATTACCTGTGGCGGGTTCACCAAGGATTCTAAAAGATCAAAACCATTGATGATCGGCATTTCCACATCCAAGAAAATAAGGTCGATATCATTGTTGTTTATCCCGTTCTTTGCCTCAATGGCATTGCTGTACTCCGCTACCATTTCCAGGTTTGGGTGGTTGTCAACTAATTTGGCCACGGCCATCCGCTGTATGTATGAATCGTCTACAATTATACTTCTCAATTTCATTCGTGGTAATCTTTGGGGTTAAATCATCAGCAAGGTATATGAACATCATTTTTCACCGCAATAAAAGATGTGAATAGGGGATTAAATGTTGTGTAGATGGAAATAATAATGGTTTTAATATTTGGCTAAGATTATTATATGGGGACCGTTATCCTTGGCCAATATCTTACGATGGGGTTTATATAGATATCACTTATTTTTATTTCATATTTTTGTTTGCAAATTCACAGTATAATTTCGCAGAAACCTTCTTCGATTTTTGGTCGGGCTTTTCGATAGTCAATAATATAGTAGTGTTCCCTCAAATCAGGAGTGAGAATTGGTTTTTTGATTTCCGTAAGTGCGGGGTATGGGAATCTTCGATTGGAATAATTTCAAGATTTTTGTATTCATCCAGGGGCAATCAAACCCATCCATAGCCGAACAACTTAACGACTGAAAAGGAAACTGTTCTTTGAATTGATGATATCAGCCAAAATCACGCGTTGTCAATTCTCCAATTTCTTTCTACCTCAGGCGAAAGACAATGCAAAAAGAAACTGTGATTGGAATTTTGGGCAGTATTGTTGTATAACGCATAATTATTGTCAATAAGCCCTTTCTAAATAATGATTTCGATACGGCTCTATTCTATTGGCGTACACATTACTGAACCTGTCAGATTGTTTACATCGGCTTCATGGTGTTTTTCGTAATGGTTATCAAATGTCTTTTCGGTAATGAAAGGGCTTAAGGAATTATTGTTATATGGTAAATATGGTATTAGCTACGTAATGATCATCATTTTTATTTAAACACAAATGAATTTTAATGGGTGTTTGCTTTCTCCATTAAAACTTCCTTAGACTTCCCGATTACAAATGGACTTGATTCCACGTTTTGGCTAGGGGGCGAAGTATTACTTCCCGGCAAAGGGGGGAGGGGTAGTGAAGTGGAAAGCCAAAAAGGGGATTAGGTCCAAGACTTATTTAGTGAAGCTCTTTGCCTGGAATATGATGAAAGGCAACGTGCTGAACGGATCATAAAAACTGAATATTCTTTCTGACGGGTTTTAAAGCGAACTAAACTATTATAATGTAGGTTTGGATTTAAGGAGACTCTTTTTTTTCGATTCCATAAAACGTCAATCAACCAAACTACAAAAGGAGAACAAGAATGGGAGGTTCTTGGAAAGACCGCATGATTATTGATAAGTCAAACTCTTATTTCAGGTCCTTTTCAAGCTTTTTTACATAAAATCGTATACGCTGATTATTAGAACATTTTTAAATTTATATGTTTTGTATAACTAACAGAATTATTTAAAGGATTAATGTTTTTTAGGACTTTATCAGGAATCCGAATCTTAGGATTCCATCTTAGAATAGTTCAAAATTTCACACAGCCAACATAATAAAATAAACCTTGTTTTGAGCCAATTTCGGTTACCCATTTTTTATTTGGAACTGTTTATGTAAGACCTTATTTATGGTGTCGGGCATTCATTATGATAAAAGGATTTTTCATTATAATACCCCTTCATCATGAGACAGTTCTTTAATCTAAGCTTTACTTTTAGTTAATGTTCCTGACTTAAATATTTGATTTATTTGTGTCCATGCAGGAACATAAGATTAACCGTATTTCTTCCTTCGATTTGATGGAGAGAATTAAGAATTCCGATCAATTGGCTCTCCGAATCCTATATGGTAGGCTTTGGGAACGTATGTATGTGTTGGCTTTTAGTATGCTACATGACGAAGCTGTTTCTAAGGATATTGTCCAAGAGATTTGGATAGATCTCTGGGAAAGAAGAAATAAGATTCTTAATCAGAACATAGAAGCTTACATCATTAAGGCAACAAGATTTAAGGTTTTCAAAGTTTTGAGGGATACAAAGATGAATATCGTACCAGAGGAATTTTTGGAAGGATTGAGTACTTCTGATGCTGATGGGACTTTGGAAAAAATATATGTTAAGGAAACAGAGTCCAAGATCCATAAAGCCGTGGAAAAGCTTCCGAAAAAATGCAATCAGGTATTTCTCCTAAGTAGAAAAGAAGGTTTGGCAAACGCTGAAATTTCGAAGATGTTGAATATCTCCCAAAGGACCGTGGAAACCCATATTTCCAATGCTATAGTCCGTATAAAGCGGGAACTTACCATATAGGAGCCAAACCCTATGTTTCCCTTTTTTTAAAATAATCAATTTTTTTTACGTGTGACGGTGATGTTCTGGTATATAGTATTAGAACATTAGACATGACCGAAAAACAATTCAAAGAGCTTCTAGATAAATATCTGCAAGGAAAAACTTCGCCGAAAGAGGAAAAAATACTAAATGATTTCCAAGACTTCGCAATTTCACATTCAACAGCAAGTGTTTTTAAAAACGATGACAATAAGAAAAGGATCGAAGAAGAAGTCTTTGGTAACATTGAAGGTCATATAAACAAAAAAGTTTCTACAGGAACATGGATGAGGATAGCGGCCTCGATAGTAATCCTAATAGGTATAGGAACATTTTTTTACAATATGGATATTTCGAATGCCATAGTGATTACGAACAATTCCGAAACCTTTAAAACCACCAAACTTGAAGACGGAAGCCTAATTACGCTCAACGCAAACAGTTCATTACGTTTTGACAATAATCATAAGGGAGTACGACTTGCAGAGTTGGATGGTGAAGCCTTTTTTGAAATAGCAAGGGATGAACAAAAGCCTTTCATCATTACGACAGGATCAATAAGTACAAAGGTTTTGGGAACTAGTTTTAATATAAAGGAAACCGATTCTGTTATTGATGTTACGGTAGCTACAGGTCTCGTTCAAGTTTCCAATGGTGTCAATGCCGTAAAATTAAAACCTAACCAGAGGGTTGAATACAGCTCAATGTCAAAATCTTTTAAAACTACCGAAATAGATCACAATCTGTACACATCCTGGTATAAGAATAAGGCTGAGTTTAATGAAGTTAGAATGGTTGATTTAGCCAAATATTTAGAATCTAGATTTAGTGTGAATATCACGTTTATAAAGGAAAGGACAAAAAATGTTCAAATGACCTTGACCATTGCCCAAGAAGAATCTTTGGAGGACATATTGAATACGATCAATTATATCAGTGAATTAAAACTAACCAAAATCCAAACCAATGAAATAGAAGCCAATTTTAAAAACCAATAGAAACGGAGAAGGGTCTGCTGCTACAGACCCCTCAATTATAAGCGTCGAATGTCAAAATATAAACAACACTTAATATGAAAATAGATTTTAATTATTTTAAACCTAAACTGTCAATATTGGCATTCCTATGCTTTATAGGGGTCTATGCTTCCGGCAGTTCAAATGAGCCAAATATAAGTATTAAACTTAAAGATGCTAGGCTTGTTCAGATTTTTTCCGAGTTGGAACAAAAAACCGATTATGAATTTAGTTATGGTCAATTTGTACTGAAGAATGAAATAAAATATTCAGTTGTCCAAGAAAATAGTCCATTGGAAAAAGTACTGGAAAGTTTATCAAAAAAGGCCAATTTCATTTATAGAATCGATAAAAACCATGTATTGGTTGCAGAAAGCCCTAAAACAGGAAGTGCAGAACAGCAAGGCACTATTGAAGGGTTGGTAGTTGATAGTGATGGGAATCCATTGCCAGGAGCCACTATTATGGAAAAAGGAACCAATAATGGTACCACTACTGATTTTGACGGCAATTTTTCCCTTAAAATCTCTGGTGCTTCGGCAACAATCCAGATAACCTACATAGGTTTTGAAATGCAGGAGATTACGGAAACAGTAGGTTCAAATATCGTCATTGAATTAAAATCGGGTTCCAATACTTTGGATGAGGTTGTTGTAGTTGGTTATGGAAAGAAAAGTAAGGAGAAACTAATCGACGCCGTCAACAAGGTAGATATCGCAACTATTGAAAATCGACCATTATCCAATGCCGCAAATGCGTTGCAAGGAGCGAGTCCTGGGCTTAATATTGTTCAGACCAGTGGAAAACCGGGAGACGCACCAAGGATTAACATTCGTGGATTTACCACAATAAACGGTGGTTCGCCATTGGTCATGGTAGATGGGGTTGAAGGGGATATCAACAACTTGAATCCAGATGATATTGAGGCCATAAGTGTTTTAAAGGATGCAGGGGCATCTGCGGTTTATGGAGCCAGAGGAGCGTTTGGGGTGGTATTGGTAACTACTAAAAAAGCCAAGAAAGGAGACTTTACGATTAATGTGAATCATACGACGGCCTTTAGTTCGCCCACGATGAATACGGATTTCTTAACGGACCCCTATAAGTCCACAATGTTGGTCGACGAAGCCTTTAGGACGGCCGTAGGAAGATCGTATACGGGGTATACCGAACAAGATTACGCTGCACTTCTTGAGGTTTCCCAAGATCCATCAAAGGCAAGGGTTATAACCGATATACGCAACGGTAGGGAGCAATACGTACATTATGGGGCAACCGATTGGTGGAATACGTTCTTCAGGAAAAATTCACCATCCAATATTACGAATGTTTCACTCTCTGGAGGATCGGAAAAAGTGAGGACCTTTTTCTCATACAGAAACTATCAATCTACTGGAATACTAAAAGTACAGGATGATATTTTCAAGCAATATAACCTTAGGGGGAAATTGGAGGTTGATGCAAAAGATTGGTTGACCTTTAGTAATAATATGCAGTACAATCGCTCTAATGATATACAACATGGGGGTAGTCAATACGGTAATTATTCGAATCCTTGGAGCAGCTTGATATGGGTACATGCCTTACCGGCTTATGTACCGGTCAATCCGGATGGTAATGCCCTTTGGAGGACCGAATTGAATAACTATACGGTAGGGGATGGGATTTATGCCGCACTTCTGCATGGTAAATCAAAACAGGAAACTGATAATCAAGAGTTTTCGAATATCGCAACAGCCATCATTACGCCTTTTGAGGGTATGGAAATAACAACAAGTTATGCCCTGCGAAAAATGACGTACAATAGATATCAAAGATCTACGAGAATACCGTATTCGATATTTACTGATGAAGTCGGTATTATGGGAAGCGATAGGTTGACCGAATACAACAGCCAATCAAGTTACAATGCTTTTAACGTGTATGGGGAGTATCGAAAACAGTTATCAGATCATTTTATAAGTGCTATGGTAGGTTTCAATCAGGAGTCTTATGATGTTAAGAATATTGAGGCGAGTAAACTGAACAGTATATCGGACGACCTAAATTCATTAGGCTTGGCTACTTCCAATGCAGAAGCCAATGGTAGTGCTTCAGCTTGGGGATTACAAGGTCTTTTCTATAGACTTTCTTATGATTATAAGAAGAAATATCTATTGGAGCTTAATGGGCGATACGATGGTTCCTCAAGGTTTCCATCTGATTATCGATGGGGCTTTTTCCCATCTGTTTCTGCTGGATGGATTGTTTCCAACGAAGAATTCTTAAAAGAAAGCAATACAATAAATCAATTTAAATTGAGGGCTTCTTACGGGTCTTTAGGAAATCAGAACATTGATGATTATGCCTATATACCTACCTTAAACAAGGATATTGATACCGGTTACGCTATCGACGGGGGCACCTTGGATTATATTGAGTCACCAAGCTTGAATCCAAATGAAATTACTTGGGAAGAGGTAAAAACCTTAAACCTAGGAATGGACCTTTCTTTTTTTCAAAATAGATTGACGACTAATTTTGATTGGTTTCAAAGGGATACGGAAGGCATGCTTACTCAAGGAGCCACTTTGCCAAGTGTATTGGGGGCAGCTTCTCCCCAGGAAAACGCAGCAGATCTACAGACTAGAGGTTTCGAATGGTCTTTAGGGTATAATGATTCTTTTGAATTGGGTAACGATACGTTCAATTTTTCAATTGTTGGTTCCTTATCCAACTCAAAAACCAAGATTACGAAGTTTGATAACCCTACCAATAGTTTATTGGATTATTATGAAGGTATGACCATTGGTGAGTTATGGGGATATCACATTGATGGCCTTTTTCAAACAGCGGACGAAGTTGCGGCACATGCGGACCAGACAAGGGTCTCCAATAGAATTGTTGCTGCAGGAGGACTCCAACCTGGGGATGTCAAGTATATGGACTTGAATAATGACGGAGTAATCGATGAAGGGGAAAATACATTGGATAATTCGGGTGACCGCAGGATTATAGGGAATACAGCACCACAATACCTGTATAGCTTTAAGATAAATGCGGATTATAAAGGTTTTGATATATCCGCCTTTTTTCAAGGGGTTGGAAAACAGGATTGGTATCCGGATCGTGACTCAAGATTGTTTTGGGCCATGTACAACCGACCTTATGATTCGTTCATACGAAAAGATTTGGCCAATGATATTTGGACTCCTGAAAACACGGATGCATACTTCCCTAGGATGTTCGGGTATATAGCTCTTTCCGAAAGTGATGCCCTTGGTGCCGTTAACAATAGATATTTACAGGATATATCTTACCTCAGAATGAAGAACATAACCTTGGGGTATACACTTCCTTCCAAGATAATAGACCGCTTACCTTTCAACAAGCTGAGGGTTTATTTCAGTGGTGAGAATCTGTTGACATTTACCAAGCTGACTGATTATATTGATCCGGAAGCCGCTGGTAACTCAGTGAACCTTAATTCACCTTCTACTTCCGCGAATAGGAGTACGGCACAAACAGTGCCTTTTTCAAAGATTTATTCAATGGGTATTTCAATACAATTTTAAAAACACGCATTATGAAATTTAATTATTTATTATTGATCTGTATCCTATTAATGTCGGGATGTAGTGATGAGTTTTTAGACAAGGAACCACTTTCAGATGTGACTCCTGAGAATTTCTTCTTAAAATCCAGTGATTTACTACTCTATACCAACGGATTCTATAGAATGTTTCCCAGTACCTCTATATATGACGGTGACGAAACGGCTGATAATATAGTTGCAACTACGTTAAGTGAGGAAATGCGTGGTGCCAGAACCATACCGACCACTGGAGGTGGATGGGATTGGGAATACCTTAGGGATATTAATTACTTTCTTGAAAATTATGAGAAATGTGAAGATGAAGCCGCTAAATTACACTACAGTGGGGTAGCCTATTTTTTCAGGGCTTATTTTTATTTCGAAAAATTGAAAAGGTTTGGCGAAGTTCCTTACTATGAAGGTACTATTGAGGCTGATGATTTAGAAAGTCTTCAAGCTCCGAGAGAAAGTAGGCAGTTCATCACAAACAAGATCTTGGAAGATTTGGACAAGGCGATAAGTAATTTGAACGAAGAGGTTCAGGCGTATCGCATTACGAAGTACAGTGCTCTTGCACTAAAGTCCAGGGTGGGCCTTTATGAGGGAACCTATGAGAAGTATCGGGATATTACCGGTTATGAAGTATACCTCAATGCCGCTATGGAAGCTTCCTTGGATTTGATGGAGGACTCTCCTTATTCCGTTTATAGTACGGGAAGTATCGAAGCGGATTACATGAACCTGTTCAATTCACACGATGCACAGATCGCTGAAGTTATTTTAAGTAGGCAGTTTACACAAACAGTGGCCGTGGACCACAATGTAAATTACTACACCACCACGTCTTCCTATGGGAGACCGGGAATGCCCAAGGATTTGGTGAACAGTTATTTGATGGACGATGGGTCGAGGTTTACCGATAATGCCGGATATGATGAGCTGTTTTTTACTGAAGAGGTTCAGGGGAGGGATCCCCGGTTAGCACAGACCATAAGAACTCCCGGTTACACAAGAAAAGGAGAAAGTATGGAGTTGGTTCCTAATCTAGGTGCAACGATGACGGGTTATCAATTAACAAAATATGTGACCGAACCGGTTTATGATACCTATGATGAGTCTATAGGTGATTTACCTCTATTAAGGTTCGGCGAAGTTTTGTTGAACTATGCGGAAGCCAAGGCGGAATTGGGAACATTGGAACAATCCGATTTGGACGCCTCCATACAATTGTTACGGGCAAGGGTAGGTATGCCTGCCTTGAGCCTAAACGATGCCAATAGTGATCCAGATCCATTTTTGGAAGATCAATATCCTACGGTCGAAGGCACAAATAAAGGTGTAATTCTTGAGATTAGAAGAGAGCGTAGGATCGAACTTTATATGGAAAACCATAGGTGGAACGATATTGTTCGATGGAAATCCGGACAAACATTGACCCAACCTTTGCGAGGATTGTATTTTCCGGGAACTGGTGAATATGATATGGATTCAGATGGAAACGTTGATGTGGTTTTATTTGAAGGGGATGAGCCTTCCGGACAAATGACAGGTGTTCAATATATCAAAATAGGTTCTGATATGTATTTCGACGAAAACAACCTGATCAATCCCCAACCGGATTTTAATGTCAGATCTTTTAATGAAGAGCGGGATTATCTCTATCCCATTCCTAGGGTAGAATTACAATTGAATCCAAATTTAACCCAAAACCCAGGTTGGGAATAATTCGAATAATAAAATGGAAAAAAAGATGATTTATAGACTTTTTATCTTGTTTTTTATAGTGGGTTCACTGAACACATTTGCACAGGGTCCTTTAGATATAAAAGCAATGACCTTTAATATTCGATATGCCAGTCCGAATGACGGTATCAACATATGGGAGAATAGGCGCGACTGGCTTTGCAGCAGCATCGATTATTTCGATGTGGATGTTTTTGGTGCACAGGAAGTTATAAAAAGTCAATTGGACGATATGGTAACAAGGTTACCTGAATATGATCATGTGGGCATAGGCAGGAATGGGGGAGATGAAGGCGAATTTTGCCCTGTTTTTTATAAGAAAACAACCTTCGACCTATTGGATAATGGTACGTTTTGGTTGTCGGAAACACCAACAAAGGTGAATTCAAAAGGCTGGGACGCCGCTTTGCCCCGTATTGTAACATGGGTAAAGTTGAAACATTTGGGTAAAGGAAAGGAGTTTTACTTTTTTAATGTCCATTTTGATCATAAAGGGGAGACCGCTCGCTTGGAAAGTGCAAAGCTTTTAAAGAAAATGGTTCAAAAGATAGCTAAAGCGGAACCGTTCTTGATCAGTGGGGATTTTAACTTTCCGCCTTCGGCAGCACCTTATTCCGAACTTGTTGATGAGAAAGAAGCCAACGTAAAGATCTTGGATAGCAAGGCACGGGCAAAAAAGGTTTATGGTCCTTCGTACACCTTTAACGGGTTTGCGTTGGAACCCGATGAGGAAAGGGAGCGAATAGATTACATCTTCAGTAGTGGGGATGTGACTATTTTGAAACACCATACCGTTGATGGTCAAAGGGGAAATAAATATATCTCCGACCATTTCCCCATTTTGGTAGATGTACGTTTCCAATAATATTTTTTAAGTGCCGCCCTGAATGATGAGATGGGCGGCACTTTTTTTATGGTCAGGTCTGGTTATAAATAGTAAAAACAAATGTCTTAAAAAACAAAGAATGATAAAAAAGCAAAACAGGAAATCGAGTCTTCTTCACATAATAGTTGTATTGGTATGCGCTGTGAAATTCACATATGGTCAAGATATCGCCATTACACACGGCCCGTTTATTCAATATTTAACGGACAATAGTGTGGTGGTCAATTGGAGCGCTTCCGTTGATTGCGTTTCCTGGGTAGAATATTATGAGGAAGATGGCTCCAATTTTTACCAAAAAGAAAGGTTAAAAGTGTTTAGTGCAACCGGCGGATTAAAAAATATAGGTAAACGGCATTCGGTTACCATAAATGGCCTTAAACCACGAACAAAATATGCCTATCGCATTTATTCGCAGGCAGTGACAGAAGAGGGTGATTTAGGTAAAATAGCGGCGACACGGGTATATAAGAAACAACCCCTTTATTTTACGACACTAGATCGGGAAAAGGAGCAAACATCATGTGTTGTTTTAAGCGATATGCACGAAAACGGACCTAAAGTGGGGCTACTCTTGAATAATGTGGAATGGAACAAAACGGATTTTGTATTGCTGAATGGTGATTTTGTGAACAATGCTACGGGCGAAGAGGTTATATACAGTGTGTTGGATACTTGTGTGGCTATATTCGCAAAGGAAAAACCGCTATATATTGTACGCGGAAATCATGAAACAAGGGGAGCCGCAGCACGTGAATTGGATACGTACTTTCATTTCCCACAAAAGGAATACTATTATACATTTTCATCAGGATCGACTTTCTTTATCGTATTGGATTCCGGAGAGGATAAACCCGATTCGGATATGGAGTATAGCGGCATGGCGGATTTTGATTTGTACCGTAACCAACAAGCCCAATGGTTATCAAAGGTGGTAGCATCGGAAGCATTCAAGAATGCGGAACGAAAGATAGTTTTTATGCATATTCCTCCCTTTAGTAAAAAAGAAGGAAATGAATGGCATGGAGAGTTGGAAGTGAGAAATAAATTCATACCTATTTTAAATAAAGTGGATATTGATTTGATGGTATGTGGACATAAACATTCCTATTCAGTGATTCCTCGGAGCCAGGGCCGCAACAATTTTCCTATTATGGTAGTGGACCACGAATCACGAGTGGACCTATTAATCGATAAGTCCGGTATTAGCGCAAAAAGATTTGATATGGATTCAAAATTGGTTTCTGATTTATTCTTTGGTAGTAAATGATATTTGAGAAATCCATTTTTTAAGGATTTTGTTAGTTTGAGTTAGTTTTGAGAAAAGGGAGGGAAGTAATTTTCTCTCCTTTTTTTGTCTATGATACAGATATTATTTTCATATATATCATGGTGTTTTTGGGTATGAAGGGTAAGTATTTTTGTAATTGTGGCGTAGTCAGTGGGATTGTCAGGGGTAGGTGATTTCCTTGGGTAATCATTAGGTTGGTTCAAGGCTGGCAGAATTTGTTTTATGGGTAAATGGCGGTTAGGTAAGTGCCGGGTATAGCATAGTAACTCATTTAAATGGCCATTTTGGAGGGTTGTTTTAATCGCGTAACAAATCATTTTTTCAATCATTCCCCAATTGAACAAAAATTTGGCGTTCATTATGAAACAATTGCCTTTTCCTATTTAAACCAAACATATATTTGCCCAGAACCCTAAAGTTCTTATCTATCCATTTAGAGAGGGGACTATCTCTGATAGGGGATGGTTTTAAAATAGGAGCTGAAACCATTATTAATCCAGGTGCGATTTACCCGCGAAACCATCGTCTTAGGATTGATACATGTTGAACAATAAATTTGGAAGGATGTTTTAAAGAAAAAGGGCTCCTTAATAAGGAGCCCTTTACTTATGGTGGATTTTACACACTAACCATTAACTAAAATATCAGTCGCCATAAGTTATCTTTATATCTTTTAAAATTGCTGTTGGCATAAGTTGAGTCAAACCATTCATCATAAAAATACCGGGTACGCTCAATGGAGTTCAAATGTATTACATATTTGTTGTTTGACTAATGGATTCCTCATAGTTCTTGGTAAAAGAAACTATTCTATGGCCAGGGGGCTATAAAGCCTTGTCCATTATTGCTTCCTCTTATTAAATCCGGAAGTTATAATCTGAATAAACAGCCTTTAAATTATGGCAAGCGGTAGGTCTAGAATGGGATAGGATAATGTCTCGACAGACCAAAACAAATTGATGGTTTATATCTAGGATCAGGGTCAAGTACATGATGAAGATGGATGCGCTCCAGTCAATAAAATATTTTATTGAGCTACAAATCTATTGAAGGGAGCTATATCTTTGAACATTCATATAACATATTATGAACGTAATAGAATTACAGGAAGAACTAATACAATTATTGGATAACAACTATGCATCGGAGCATATTCTATCCGAATACAAGGACAAGGCCAGCTCTTCATATTTTAAAGATTATTTACAGGAATGTTCTATTTTCTTCAGGGAACTTGGAGACCACCTATATTTGGCCTTGGCCGTGGAAGGCATAAAAATGGATTTTCGGACCGTTCACGGCGGGCAATCGGAGCGCCCTTGGATTGACAATATATCGTTACGACAAACTTTAACAGATCATGAAATTCTTGAGGTCGTTCTTGAGGGTCATAGCAAGGCCGTTTCCGATATGGAAGCCGTCCTTGAAAATAAGGTTTTGCCCTATGATTTGGCCATGGTAATTGAAAAAGGACTCATGGTTTTAAAAGGACTCATCGGACATGTCCACTCACTTGCCGACCTTTCTAAATGAGAGTGTCCAACAACCAATATTTATAAAACTTGTGGTTTTTTAGGTTAAATTTTGATATTTAAGGCAAAGCCTAGGCTTTATGAGGTGGTTTTTTCAGGTAGTGGATTATTCAGAAACTCGGTGAAAACTCCCTATAAGCAGCTTTAATTTTTTGATCGAATTATCAATTTTTAAATTGGGTATGTCCTTTATGTAGAAATCTTGACCAAAAGAAGGAAGGTTGGTATTCTGTTCCCCTTTGCGATTATAAAGTTCTTTTAGCTCATTATTTATGGCACATTTTATCTCGCTCCATTATAATCAATATTTTCTTACACAATAGTTTATTGTTTTAGCGAAAAGTCTTACTTTAAAGTAATGGTTTTTAATATCGATTAGCGATGGATTCGAAGGTTTTGGGGTATGATGAACTTCTTGTCAGGTTGAGATACTTTCAATCTGATTACTATACGCGTGGACAAGCTTTGGAAGTCTATAAAATTTTGAAAGCAAATTCGAATTGTTTGATTTTTAATGATGATTTAACTGAAAAAAAATTCTACCATCAATTGGAAAGGCTTAAACGAAGCGAGTCTGCAACTGACATTGATAGGTATGCAGATAGGTTTGCACATGCATTGATGCAAATTATATTACTCGTAATAAAGGCCGATTATGTGGATGATTAGAAAGGGTTAGTCTGTCTCCTAGGGAAAAGAATTGAAAATTATAGTAGCTTATGAAATATGGTGTAGTGTAATCCTGAACATCCCAAATCCATATAATATCTTAATTTGTATGTCCCTGATGATGGAATGGCTAGAAAGTGTTTCATTTTCTTCCAGTAAAGTGATAGATATAAGTAATTCAATAAATTCAATAAAAGGATGCAAAGAGTAAATCGAAAAAGAAAAATTAGAGACGAAAAAATCAGGTCATACTGCCGATTTAGAAAACTACCCAGGGAATGTTTTATCTCTAAATCGTTTCAGACAAGTTGTATTGATTGCGCCCATAACCTTTAAAGTTCAAATAAAGGATTCTTCTGCTATATCTCAACCAGTAATACAAAACTTAAGTATCTTTATAAAAACAGGAAGTCCATGAAAAATTTCATTTTCACCCTATTTATACTTTCCCCCTTTTATTTTTATTCCCAGAAATCGGAATATTCCATAGTGTCGTATTTGGAAGAAGGTACCAAGGCACCGAATACCCATTATATCGGAGAAGCTTGGCTCAATCCTTTGATTCGCGATGATAAGGACATAGGTTATAATATGACCAAAGCTACCTTTAGGGCAAACTCAACATTGGATTGGCATAAACATACATCCGACCAGATATTGATAATTGTGGAAGGTGAAGCATATTATCAGGAAAGAGGCAAAGAACCGGTTATTCTTAAAGTTGGTGATATTATCAAATGTAAAAAAGAGACAGAGCATTGGCACTCCTCTACGAAAGAAAGTTTGGTTACCTATTTAGCATTATATGGAGGGGAACAGCCGACTATTTGGACTGAAGTATTAAGCCAAGAATATTATGATAAGGTAGCTGAGAAACTAAATGTTAATTGAAACGGTGAATACCAAAGGGATCAAGATTTAACCATTTTAAAGCCAAAAAGTCTTTGTAAAGATTAAAAAAAGGATTGAATCCAATTAATTATTTATAGGATTCACTTTGATATATCTAATCAGGTCGGTGGTAGCGGAAAATATAAGGAAGGATATCAGTGGTATTCTGATAAACGGGGTTACAATAGGTTTACTATAGGGTATTTTGCAGCAATGTGCATTATTTGGTACCAAAAAGGATTTTTAATAAGGAAGCAGCAATTGGATATGGAGCCTCCATTAAAGGTGCAGATGGGGGATATGGAAATAGTGGTTTATTAAGAGCCAATATGTTGATTTTTTTGTCATATGATTAATGCTTGAAAGGACCAGGAGAAGGTCCAAAATGGGGGGTCAATAATAAAGTGTGGAAAAGAGTTATGTTGGAAGATGGTTTTTGTTCGGTCAGATATAGCGCAATACTTGGCAATCTCAGGGATAGGGGGTATCTGAGCCACGAAGACGTGGAGAAACTGTTAAAAGATTATGTTACTGCCCAAAGGGTCATTTTGGCCGCTATCAGTGATGAAAAGGCCAAGATCGTTCAGGAAGCATTGATCGATAATTATAATCGGTTGAAGTCCTGATCAAGGTTCGGGTCATTATTATCAAGGAGTTCATTGGTGACGATGTGATTCGGTATGAGACATATTAAGGTAGGGTGGGGGTATCGATAACCCAGTTCATGGATTGGGTATACAAACAAGGGATTGATCAGCATGGAAGGAAAGGACCGTTAATTGGGTTCCTTTTGGATCTGTTCAACCAGCTTTAAAGTTGATTGGAATGAGGAGCAGGTACGAATACACGATTAGGGAACAATCGCAAGGGGAAGCTGTCATCAAGGGGCGAGGAAACTTGGGGGATCTCCAAGATATTTTGCCAGACGAGATATTCGCCGTCATCACATTGGTTGACGGGACCGATGGCCCTTTGGATATCAAGGTGGATACGGGGAAAACCAGCTATGAGATAAAGAAATACAATTGAAGGAGATCCTTATCGGAAAGATTTTGCATCGGACGAAATTTTGGTGCATTTATCGGATGGGCATTTGATTTCCAAATTGGGTATGCCCCAGCTATTTTCTATTTACACACCTTATGGGATAGTCCTAACTTAGGGAAATTAAGAAAATCCCTGTAGTAACTAGTACAAATGCCTCTACATTTCGCAAATACTTTTCATTTCAATTAATTCGAAATCTTTGGTAATTGAGATATTTATTACTTCTATTGTTTGAATTATTGGTTTACCTATTTCAGGGCGTTGTTCCTTGAAATGAAGATTTGAGAATATATATATGTTATTGTTCCAGGTATTAATTGGTAACATTTCCGTTTATATAATCCGATGGGGTCATGTTGAATTGTTTTTGGAAATTTCTTCCAAAACTGGTGGGTGAATTATAGCCTACAATATCGGCTACTTCAAAAATTTTATAGTTGCCTGTTTTCAGCAATTCCGCCGACTTTTTGAGCCTAGTGATGTTGATGAGCTCATTAGGACTTAGGTTTGAAATATCCTTGATTTTACGGTATAAGGTAGATCGACTCATGTGCATAATCTCGGCTAAGGTTTCTACATTTAAATCCGGGTCGGCCATATGGTTATAAATAATCTCATCTAATTTTTTAATGAAGGTTTCGTCTGTTTTGGTACTGGCGATACTTCGAATATGAGCTAATGGGGAGCTGGCATAATGCTCCATTATATGCTTTCTGTTATGAATTAGGTTGGCAGCCTGCACTTTTAAATGTTCCATTGAAAAGGGTTTGGCTATATAGGCATCAGCTCCTGATTCCAGACCTTCTATTTTAGAATTCAAAGTACTTTTTGCCGTTAAGAGCACTACAGGTATATGGCTTGTTTCAAGACTAGTCTTTATTTTTTCGCAAAATGTAAAACCATCCATACCTGGCATCATAACATCAGTTATCACCAATTGTATGTTTTCTTCCTTTAATATTTCTAATGCAATTTCGGCGTTTACTGCCTTGCGAACAATATAGTTATTCGCAAGGTCTTTGGCTATAAAATCCAGTAGATCTTCATTGTCCTCAACCAATAGGATAGCAGATTTATTACCATTTATTATTTCATTTTCCTGCTCCGCATTCCGTTGTTCGCTAATTTTTAGTTTTTTAGTGTTAAATAATTTAAACTCTTTTTCTTGATGTATCGGCAAACTGAGTACAAAGATGTTTAGTAGGCCATCACTAGTGTCCAGTTTCAAGTTTCCTTTGTGGAGTTCGGTAAGTGATTGAGCCAATGAAAGGCCAATACCCGTTCCAGGCCTATTTTCATTATCTACACCAGGTATCCTAAAAAAAGGTTCAAATATTCTGTCCCTTAAATAGGTGGGTATAAGATTTCCGTCATTTTTTACTGTTAATTCAAAAAAACCTTCATTGCTGTCCAAGGAGATAATAACCTTTCCTGCTGCGTATTTTATGGCATTGTTGAAAAGATTGCTTAAAATTTTCTTTAATGCCTCAGAATCAACAAAAGCATAAATTTCTTCGTTGCTTAATGTAAGTTCAAAATCAATATTCTTGTCCTTTATTGCCTGACTAAACCTAGCATGGGTTTTTTTAACAAGGCTCGTAATGTTGGTTTCAACAAAGGTAAGATTCATCCCTTCAAGTTCTGTTTTCCTAAAATCAAGTAATTGGTTTGCTAGATTCAATAACCGAGAGGTGTTTTTATCCATTATGGATAGGTTTTCCTTTAGTTCAGGTTGGTTGGTGGCTATTTTGAGCAATTTTTCCAAAGGACTTTTAATGAGTGTTAGTGGAGTGCGTATTTCATGGGAAATATTTGTGAAAAACTCAATTTTTGCTTGATAGATCTCTTTTTCCTTTCTATTGTTAAGTTGTTTTATTCTTTGAGTGTTTTCTTTCTTGAGTTTTTGGTCGAACCACTTAAAACTTAAAAAAATCAAAGTAGACACTAAAAAAGTGTATAGGACATAAGCCAAATTACTTTTCCAAAATACAGGTAATACTTTTATTTTCAATGCAGACGTCTCTTTGCCCCAAACCCCGCTATTATTAATCGATTTCACTTTAAAACTGTAATTGCCGGCTGCCAATTTGGTGAAATCAACTTTATGGTCCTTGTGTAGATAAGTCCAATCCTTATTAAGACCTTCCATTTTATACCAATATTCAGTATTTTCTGGAGCTGTGTAGCTGAGTGCGGAAAAATTTAAACTAAAGGAAGATTCTGAAGGGTGAAGAGTTAGGTGGTCAAGTAAGGTAATCGATTCTTTTATAGGGGAATCGTTTTGGTTCACCCGTACTTCTTGATTATCTATTTGTAATCCAGTAATATGTATTGGGGGACTGAACGAGTTTTTTAAAAAATCATTAGGATTGAAACTAATCAACCCGTTGACACAGCCAAAATACATTTTTCCAGTTGGGTCCTTATATGCCGAATTATAGTTGAACTGATCTCCCAAAAGTCCATTTGCCTTAGTATACGTTTTTTTGGTATCATTTTCCACATTAAATTCCACTAATCCATTTGAGGTTGAAACCCAAAGATTTTTCATATCATCTTCTAAAATAGAATAGAAAACATTGCTAGGGAAGCCATCTTTGGTGGAGTATTTCCTAAATGTTTTTTTATTTAAATCTAGAAGGTTTAATCCGTTTTCTGTGGTAACCCAAATATTATTATCGGAATCTTGAAAAATACTGTTGATATGATTGTGTGAAATACCAGTTGTTATTAGTTCGTCATATTTAAAACATCCTTTTTCTTTGGTTTTGGGATTGTAATAATAAAGCCCATCCCAATAGGTTCCTGCCCAAAGAACACCACTGTTGTCTTCAAGAAAACAAGTGTAATGATGATTTTCTGGGAAAGCTTCGACAAGATCGAAATGATCCCTTTTTTCATTATAGGTCAATACGCCCTCAGTGGTAATAGCGTATATTTCCTTGGCTGTAGACTCATATAGGGCAAAAACAAAATTGCTTCTCAAAGCACCTTCTTTTTCCATATTGTAATGTTTCACCACCTTATTTGTCTTAATATCCAAGATATCAAGACCGTGGTCAAACATACCTATCCATAAGTAATTGTCAGTTGGTAATAAGGCATGTATATTATGGTAGGATAATATGCCGCCATTTTCTTTTGAAGTAAAATTTGTGAATAAACCTGTTTTTGGGTTGTATTTATTGAGACCTGCATCTTCGGTACCTATCCATAAATTGCCATACTTATCGGGTTTTATTTCCCTCACGGCATTGCCGTTAATTGAGTTTTGGGAAGGTTTTGGGAAATACTTTTCAAAGGGGGTGTATTGCTTAGGATGATAATCAATACCTCCAAAGAAGGTCCCTGCCCAAATGCCTCCTTCCTTGTCTACCGTTAAGGAATATACCGCATTATCCGAAATGGCGTAAGGGTTATTGTAATCTTTCCTAAGATTGGTATAACCGTTGCTCCCCAAATCATAGATATGAATGCCCGACTCAGTTGCAACCCACAATTCATTTTTTCCACGAAGGGCAAAATCCCTCACATAGAATGAATTCGTTGTAATTGGTGCGATGTCCATAATGCGCTTTTCTATAATATCAAAAGCTACTACACCGTGATTCTGGGTGCCAATTAGGATGGTTCTATTGTCGAGATTGAATAATTTATTTATTCTAAAGAGTTTTTTGCTGTCAGCGGTAATGTTTAGTATATATTTCTGAAAAGAATTGGTTTCTTTAGAATAATGGAACAGCTCTTCTGGTGAAACTGCCCAAATTTCATTATCAAGGGTCTTTATCACTGAAATTGCATGAAAAAATCGATCAGGAGAAAATCTTGTTGTTTTGTTTGTTACAACATTATGTTTATTCAATGTGTTATCTGCGACAAACCAAAGGTTTCCAAAGTCATCATTTTCAATATCTAGAATATTGGCTTTCGTGGTGCCCTCCAATAAATCAAAATTTTCGAATCTTTCGTTGTATTTAAACAATCCATTATCGGTGCCGACCCAAATACTATTGTCAAATTCATGTACACATTCGACATAATTACCTTTTAGGCTCTTAGGGTTATCTGGGTTGTTTTGATAGAGCTTAAAGGTAAATCCATCAAATCTGTTTAACCCATTTTTCGTTCCAAACCACATGAAACCTTTTTTGTCTTGCAAAGAACTTAGAACGGTATTGTGTGATAACCCGTCTTCCACTTTGTAATGTTTAAAATAGTAATCCTGCCCCCATAGAAGTTGAAATTGTAAATTAAGTAGTACGATGCAGATAACTATTTTTCCTGTATTCATAGGTTTTGATGAAAAATTCTATTTGGATGAAATGTAGCTTATAAATCAATAATTATTAAAAAAGACATAGTTCTAAAATTCACTATGGAAACTTTCAGCAAGAAAGAGGGTTTTATGCCTTGCATATAATTTAAGTTGCTTCTTCACTTTTTTCAGTAAAAGTTGATCATTACATTTAAAGAGTGACTGTCAAATACAAAAATAGTGGTTGATCGGAGAATCTTAGAGTAGGTTACCCAACAAATCGTTCCAATATCATAACCATTTGTTTCAATTATGCTTTTCTAATCGTGAAGAACTGTATTTTGAACTGTTTGTATGAAAAAAAGAGACGGAAAAGTTGATGTAATTGCTATTATATGTATCTCTTTGATAGAAAAGTAACTTAGTTTCAAAAACTTTATAAACCATCAAAACAACTGTTCAAATGAAAAGAATTTTAATTCGCATAACATTCCTTCTTTTTTGTATCCCTTTAATGTCACAATGGAAACCGGCTGGAAAGAATATAAAGACGGCATGGGCAGAAAATATAAACCCCAATGAAGTACTTGGCGAATACCCACGTCCTATTATGGAAAGGGCGCAATGGAAAAATCTAAATGGTCTATGGGACTACGCCATACGTCCTTACGGCGATATGCATCCGACGAAATATGATGGTAAGATTCTTGTGCCATTTGCTGTTGAATCCAGTTTGTCTGGTGTAATGAAAGAGGTTGGCGATGAGAATGAACTTTGGTATCGGACTAGTTTTACCGTGCCAGAAGACTGGAGTGGAAAAAACACTTTATTGCATTTTGGGGCGGTTGACTGGAGAACGGATATCTGGGTCAATGATGTTAAGGTGGGCTCGCATTCTGGGGGGTATACTCCTTTTTCTTTTGATATAACGCCTTTTCTTAATAAAGGCCCCCAAAATTTGATTATCAGGGTTTGGGACCCCACTGACGATGGCCCACAGCCTAGGGGTAAGCAAGTAAATAATCCTGAGGGAATATGGTACACACCGGTGACGGGTATTTGGCAGACCGTTTGGTTGGAGCCTGTACATACCAAGCGTATTGCAAAAATACGCACTACGCCAGATCTCGATCATAGTGCAGTTAGGATTCTTGCTACTATAGATGAAGCTGTCCATGGTGATATTATCGAAGTAAATGTTTTGGAAGGCACTAGTATTGTAGCTAACGCCAAGGCTTCGGTCGGTGAGCCTATTGATATTTCATTGAAGAATCCAAAACTTTGGTCTCCAGAATCCCCTTTTTTATATGATATTCAGGTTAAACTTATAAGTGCAGGAAAAACGACAGATCAGGTAAAAAGTTATTTTGCCATGCGAAAAATCAGCATGAAAAGAGATGATCTTGGTGTTATGCGCATGCAATTGAACAATAAGGATTATTTCCAGTTTGGCCCCTTGGATCAAGGGTGGTGGCCTGATGGTCTTTATACCGCCCCAACTGACGAAGCGCTCAAATATGATATAATTAAGACCAAGGAATTCGGGTTTAATATGATTCGTAAGCATGTAAAAGTTGAGCCTGCCCGATGGTATATGCATTGTGATCGCTTAGGGATGCTAGTTTGGCAAGATATGCCGAGTGGTGATCGGTCCAATGGGTGGCAGAATAAAAAATATTTTGATGGCTCGGAGTTAAAACGTTCGGGAGAATCAGAAAGAATATACAGAAAGGAATGGAAAGAGATTATGGATTATTTATATTCTTACCCGAGCATTGTGGTGTGGGTGCCATTTAATGAAGCTTGGGGGCAGTTCAAGACCGTTGAGATTACTGAATGGACCAAAAACTATGACCCAAACAGGTTGGTTAACTCTGCAAGTGGGGGGAATCATTTTCAAACTGGCGATATTTTGGATCTTCACAATTACCCCCAGCCCGATTTGTACTTGTATGACGCAAATAGGGTAACAGTGCTTGGAGAATATGGTGGTATTGGGTTGCCTTTAGAAGGGCATTTGTGGAAAACGGACAATAATTGGGGCTATGTGAAATTCAAAAATTCAAAAGAAGTTACAGAAGAATATGTAAAGTACGCCATGATGCTCAAAAAAATGGTCAAGGCTGGTTTTTCGGCAGCTGTTTACACACAGACCACTGATGTTGAAGGTGAAGTAAATGGGTTTATGACCTATGATCGAAAGGTGGATAAAATGAATATTTCCAAGGTGAAAAAAGTTAACCAAGAAGTAATCAGTGCGTTACAAAATTAATTTTTAAATATTTTAATAGACGTCCTTTTTTTACAAATAGTAAAAAGGACGTCTTACCCATTTTAAACGCCTAAGAAATGAAACCTATAAAACCCATTTTTCCTTACCTATGTTTTCTGCTTGTCGTTAATGTGCAATCGCAAATCAAAAGCGCGGATACTACAGAAAACAACAACCCTATTTTTGAAGGCTGGTATGCTGATCCTGAAGGTGTCATATTCGATGACACCTACTGGGTATACCCTACTTTCTCCGATGATTATGACAAACAGTTGCATTTTGATGCTTTCTCTTCCAAAGATTTGGTCAATTGGCATAAACACGAGCGTATTCTAGATACTACTAACATTAAATGGTTGAGACAGGCATTGTGGGCACCTTCGATCATAGAAAAAGAGGATAAATATTTTCTCTTTTTCGGAGCTAATGATATCCAACGACCGGGTCGGGATTCTTTTGACCCTAAAAATGATATTAACCATTATGGTGGTATAGGGGTGGCTGTTGCCGATAACCCTGAAGGACCTTTTGAAGACTATTTGGGTAAACCCTTGATTTCCGATTTTTATAATGATGCCCAACCTATCGACCAGTTTGTTTTCAAGGATATTGAAGGTACTTATTATTTTTTCTATGGGGGTTGGAGCCATTGTAATTTGGGGAGGTTGAATGAAAATTTTACAGGATTTATTCCTTGGGATGATGGCAATCTATTTAAAGAAATTACACCTGAAGGTTATGTAGAAGGCCCCTTTATGTTCGTAAGAAAAGGCATTTATTATTTTATGTGGTCAGAAGGGGGGTGGACGAATGGTAGTTACAAAGTAGCCTATGCTATGTCTGATAACGCAATGGGCCCTTATAAAAGAATAGGTACCATATTAGAATCCAAAGAAGGAGACATCGCTACAGGGGCGGGTCATCATTCGGTAATCAGAAAGCCAAACACTGACGACTGGATAATGGTTTACCACAGAAGACCCATTCCCAACAAAGATCGTGACCACCGTGTAACTTGTATGGATAAAATGGAATTTAATGGGGATGGAACCATAAAGCCCATTAAAATGACTTTTGAAGGGGTAACAGGTACTTCCAAGAAATAAAAACCAAAGGAAGTTATTATGTTTCCGATGGCCAGTTTACGAATGGTGGATCACTAGAACTCCAAACAAATCATAAATAATTAAAATGATGAACAAGAAAGTTAATTTAATCGCAATTGTTTTTTTACTGTTCCTATTTTCCTGTGCGGAAGAACAAAACAATTCTGAAACGGTGGTTGTTGAGACTTTCGATGTTCCCCCTACTAAATCAACGAACATCAACTATATAGGCAATCGAGCGCCTTTGGTAGAAAGTGCCTTGATAAAACTACCCTTGGGAGCCATAAAACCTGATAATTGGTTAAAGGAGTCCCTGCAAAGACAGGCAGACGGACTCATGGGCAATCTTGGAGAAATAAGTGCTTGGCTGCAAAAAGAAGACAATGCGTGGCTCGCCAAAGACGGTAAAGGATCTTGGGGTTGGGAAGAGGTTCCCTATTGGCTAAAGGGGTATTTGAATACGGCCTATATTTTGGAAGATGAAACGATGATCAAGGAAGCCCAGATATGGATTGAAGCAGCTATTGCCAGCCAACGTACCGATGGTAATTTTGGCCCTATCATGGTCTCGGATGAAGATGGCACCCAAGATTTTTGGAGCAATATGATCATGTTGTATTGTCTACAATCATATTATGAATATACCCAGGATGAAAGAGTCATAGATTTGATGACCAAATATTTTGAGTTTCAATTGGGTTTGCCCGATGAACAACTACTTTCAAAAACACAATATTGGCAACGTATTCGAGGGGGCGATAACCTATACAGTGTTACTTGGTTGTACAACCGTACCGGTGAAAAATGGCTCTTGGAACTAGCGGAAAAAATACACCGCGTAACCGCACCATGGTCAAAAAGGGACAATACCCTTGACGAAATCGGAAATTGGAAAGAAAAGCGTGAGGGTACTGAATGGCCCGAATGGTATGGTTACCTTGTAGATTGGCACAATGTAAACGTTGCGCAGGCATTTCGGGAACCAGCCCAATATTATGAGTTAAGCCATAATGATAATGATTTACAGGCAACCTATGATAATTTTGATATTATAAGAGAACATTTTGGACAGGTCCCTGGTGGAATGTTCGGATCAGATGAAAATGCAAGACCAGGATATGACGACCCAAGACAGGGTGTAGAGACTTGTGGGATGGTAGAACAAATGAACTCCGATGAGCATTTATTACGAATTACCGGTGATATTTTTTGGGCAGATCATGTCGAAGAGGTTACATTTAATTCATTTCCGGCAGCATTGATGCCTGATTTTAGGTCACTCCGTTATATAACCAGTCCCAACATGGTGCTGAACGATGATCAAAACCATCGACCGGGAATCATGAATGACGGGCCTTTTTTGATGATGAATCCGTTCAGTTCACGTTGTTGTCAACATAACCATGGACAAGGTTTACCCTATCTTGTTGAAAACCTTTGGATGGCTACTCCTGATAATGGATTGGCGGCAGTTATCTATGCGGCAAATACTGTAAAGGCAAAAGTAGGCAAGGGGCAAGAAGTGGGCATTGCCTTAAAAACCAATTATCCCTTTGAAGATGATTTGACATTTACCATTTGTAGTGATAAGGAAGCAACATTCCCGTTATATTTTCGAATCCCTGCTTGGTGTACATCTGCCAGTTTAGTACTGAACAATGAAAAAATGAATGTTTCAGCAAAGGGGGGTAAGTATGTACGATTGGTAAGAACATGGAAAAATGGGGATATTATCAAACTTTCTCTTCCAAAAACCTTGAAAGTAAGAACATGGGTGAAGAACCACAATAGTGTAAGTGTAGATTACGGACCTTTGACATTTTCATTGAAAATCGGAGAAAAATACATAAAAAAAGAGAGTGATAAGACTGCTCTTTGGGATTCAAAATGGCAAAAAGGAGTTGATGTCGATAAATGGCCTTCGTATGAAATCCACCCCACAACTGCATGGAATTATGGATTGGTTTTGAGCGAATCAGACCCGCAAGGTTCTTTTACAATTGAGACCAGACCATGGCCCAAAGATAATTATCCTTTCACACCGGATAAGGCCCCCATTGTTTTGAGGGCTAAAGGCAAACGAATTCCACAGTGGGAAATTGACAAATACGGATTGGCAGAAGAATTGCAGGATAGTCCTGTGAAATCAAAAGAGCATGAGGAGGAGATTGAACTTATTCCAATGGGTGCGGCTAGACTACGCATAAGTTCATTTCCTGTAATTGGTGAAAATGGAAAAGATTGGCAATAGTTGTCGGTGACAAGGCATAAACCTTCAATTTTACGCCTCTAGGAAGAAAAGCACAATTAGAAACACTTTCTGACATTTCATTTTACGATAATCATAGAACTTCTATTCAAGTAGCTGCATTGACTTTTGAAAGTGAAACTTTATAAAGCGATAAGGAAAGACCTTTTGATTTTATGGCTACCGGATTTAGAATAAATGATGAATGACAATAATTAAATAAGAGGGGGGACTTTCTCCAGTTAGTGAATTACTAAAAACCTTATAAAACATATGATATGAAAGCAATCACTATTTCAAAATTTGTCATAGTAGTTTTGGTTATTTTTGCATTTGGCTGCAAGGTAGCCGGTTCGAGAAAGGAAATTGTCACTTCTGTTGAAGTAATTGGTGATAGTCATGACATCAATACTTTTACCAATCCGTTGTTGCCGAGTGGTGCGGATCCATGGGCCATTTATCATAAAGGCAATTACTATTATATAAAGTCTGGAGCCAATGCTATCACACTTATGAGAACCCCTGATATTACCGATTTGAAAAATGCCGAAAAGAAAATAATTTGGACTGCTCCAAATACTGGTGACCATTCCAAGAATATTTGGGCTCCTGAGGTTCACAATATTGATGGGTTTTGGTATGTTTATGTTGCTGCGGATGATGGGGACAATAGAAATCATAGAATGTTCGTATTGGAAAACAGATCAGCAGATCCGTTTGAAGGAGAATTTATTGTGAAATCGAAGCTTAGAACTGATCCTAATGACAATTGGGCCATAGATGGTAGTATTTTCAGGCATAAAGATAAATTCTATTTTATATGGTCCGGATGGGAAAAGCCGAAAGCAAAGATTGAAACACAGAATATTTATATTGCCCGTATGTCAGATCCTTGGACAATTACTTCGGAAAGGGTTTTACTAAGTACACCTGAATTTGATTGGGAACGGAATTGGGAATATCCCGATGTTTGGCATCCTGATGCCCCGGTTTACGTAAATGAAGGGCCACAAGCCTTGGCACATGGAAGTAAATTACATATTATTTATTCAGCAAGTGGATGCTGGACACCTTATTATGCGTTGGGTATTTTATCTATGGATGCTGAAAGTGACCCAATGGATTTATCTTCCTGGAAAAAATCAAAAGAGCCGATATTTCAACAATCATTGGAAAACCGAGTTTACGGTACGGGGCATAACTCTTTCTTTAAAAGTCCCGATGGCACTGAAGATTGGGTTTTGTACCATGCCAATGATAACCCAACCGATGGATGTGCGGAAAAACGTTCACCAAGGGCACAAAAAATCAGCTGGTCAGATGATGACATGCCAATTTTAGGAATTCCCTTGCCCACTTCAAAACAGTTGGCAAAACCTTCTGGGACAAACAAATAGAATAAGAATTTCATCTTCAAAAATTACAATGTGCGTAAAAAGGTATAATTTTTTATTTGACACAAGAAATACTGAGTCGGACTATAGATCGTTCGGCTCTTTTTTTTTCTAATAAGTTCATTGTTTATTTAAGGAAATAGGTTTTCAAGTCTATAAACCGAATATAAAGACAAATACTGGCGAGTATCTTAAATAATAATTCAGATTCCCATTTAGTTTTATGGTACCGAGGAATTCATACTGACGAAAGCCATTTGTAATATACTATTCTAGAAGAAATTGGGTAATGCTAGTTCTCAAGCTTAGTTGAATCCTGATGAAGAAATCCACAACGTGTTGCATGGTTCAACAATATGTGTCAACCCATGCTATTTCTTAATGTAATCTTAATATTTGAACGATTTGTACGAAACAATGAAACAAATTAAATGATCATCCAGCAGTGAAATGGGTTTATTTGACATGTGTCAATGTGATAAAATTTTAACCAAAAAATAATAATAACAAAAAAAGAAGAACTAATTATTGCGTATTAAACAAAAAACCACCTTCGAATTAAAAATTTGATTTGAGGATTATAAATAAACCAACTCTAAACTTAATGATCATAAAAATGAAAAACAATGAAAAAACGACCAACTAAATTTATTCAACAGCTGCTGGTATATGTATGCTTGCTATTTATTTCCGTGAATTTGGGATACGGGCAGGATCAAATATCGGTAACAGGGACGGTTACTGCTATGAACGGAGGTGATTTTTTGCCTGGTGTATCGATAATTGTTAAAAATACAACGAATGGGGTAAGCACTGATTTTAATGGGAATTATAGCATAGAAACTACTTCGGATGCTGTATTGGTTTTAAGTTATCTTGGATTTAAAACCATAGAAATTCCTGTGAATGGTCAAACTACGATTGACGTTCAACTTGAAGATGATGTTGCTGCTCTTGATGAAGTGGTTATAACTGGGTATACAACACAGGAGAAAAAATCCATTACGGCAGCTATCTCAACAGTTACTAGCAAGGATTTGGAAAATGTGCATGCGGGGGCTTCTGTAAGCTCTGGACTTGCAGGTAAAATTTCAGGGGTTACCTTTAAAATGGCGGATGGTCGTCCAGGTGCTTCGGCAGCCATTCAAATTCGTAATATGGGTAATCCCCTATATATTATTGATGGCATTCAACAAGATGTAAGACAATTCAATAACATTTCACCAGGTGATATAGCAAGTATTTCTGTTCTTAAAGATGCATCTGCTGCAATTTATGGAGTTAGGGCTGCCAATGGGGTTGTTGTGGTAACAACAAAGCGCGGAAGAAAGAATTCTAAGAATGTGGTTGATATCAATGCTTATTATGGTGGACAAAACTGGTCTAGATTTCCAAATACAGTGAATGACTCCTATGAATATATGAGCAGAAAAGCTGAAGCGGAACTGAATGAATTTGGGGAAACACAAATTACCCAAGAAGAATTGGATAAATATAGTTTGGGTACAGAAGCTGGTTACCAATCCTTTAATTGGAAAGATTTTATTATTAAAAAGAACGCTCCGTTGTACAATATCAATGTTAGTACATCTGGGGGGTCAGAAAAGATAAACTACTATATTTCCGGTACCCATTTAAAACAGGAAGCGGTTTTGGGTCCAGAGTTTAGTTTTGAACGAAGTAATATTCAGAGCAACCTGGATGCCAATATTACAGATCGCTTAAAAGTAGGCGTTCAGATTAATGGTAGAATAGAGACTACTGACAATCCGGGAATACCTGGAGCTGATGATTATTGGTTACCGCGGTTTGCTATTTTACGTAATAGACCTTATGAGCGACCTTATGCCAATGACAATCCTGAATATTTGAATGATATAGGTCATAACGAGACCAACTGGGCACTGCACAACAAAGAAATTGGCGGCTACTCAACAGATATTAGACGTGTCCTTCAAACAAATTTTAGTGGTGAATATAAATTTGGAGGTATTGCAGAGGGGCTAATTGTAAAGGGTATGTATTCTTACTTCATTGAAGACCAAGTTCTGAATGGGCATGAATATACGTACGACGCTTATACATATGATGCTACAAATGATGAATATAATGCTACAGGAGGTAGTTCTAATCCATGGAGGGAGCGTAGAAACCGTAAGCAAATTAAAAAGGTTTACCAAGGTCAGCTCCTATACAAGAAATCCTTTGCAGAAAACCATAATGTTGAAGGTTTGTTCATGGTGGAGCGCCAAGAGGAACGAGATCAGAACCAATGGTTTCGTTCTGTACCGGAAACCAATATTCTTCCTTTGATTTATTTTGCTAATCTGGCTGATTTTCAAGATTATGACGCAGAATTGGCGAGAATAGGATACATTGGAAAACTCAATTATAATTTTAAAGAGAAATACTATGTAGAGTTATCAGGCAGGCAAGATGCTTCATGGAAGTTTGCACCCAGCAAAAGAAAAGGTTTTTTTCCATCGGGTTCTATTGGTTGGAGGCTAACCGAAGAGGATTGGTATGATACCATTGCAGGAGAAGATCCTTGGGTGTCAGAATTTAAACTTAGGGCATCTTATGGTATCCTGGGAGATGATGATATCGGTATTGGGGCTTATGACTATTTACCAGGATATAACTATAATACGGGGACGGTTATATTAGATGACCAACCTATTGTTGGGGCTAGGGACAAAGGGCAGATTGTTGATAATATATCTTGGTTCAAGAGTAAGATAACGGATATTGGTTTTGATTTTAGTCTTTTCAATGGTAAGATTTCGGGGTCGTATGATTATTTCTACAGATTACGAACCGGTCTTAGAGGTAGGAAATACGATATTTTAATACCTAATGAATTAGGGTACGGACTTCCCGATGAAAATGTGAACAGTGATGCACAATCCGGATTTGAAGGAGCAATTACTTATACCAATAGTTTTGGAGATTTTAATTTGACTGTATCAGGAAACGGTTCTTATTCCAGAGGTAAATTCATCGAATCCTATAAGCCGAGATTTGAAAATTCTTGGCAAGAGTATAGAAGTTCAAATGAAGGAAGGTATAACGATATAAGATGGGGGTTCAATACAATAGGACAATTCCAATCACAAGAGGAAATAAACAATTATACTGTGGATATCGATGGTCAGGGCAACAGGACTTTGTTGCCGGGCGATCTTATTTATGAGGATTTAAACGGTGATGGAACCATCAACGGTTTAGATGAAAAGCCAATTGGTTATAGTTGGGGGAGACAACCTTCTATTAATTTTGGTTTAAATATCCGAATGGACTATAAAGGAGTTGATTTTTCAGCCGATTTCTCTGGAGGATCAGGTTATTCTTGGGCCCAGGAGTGGGAGACCCGATGGGCTTTTCAGAACCAAGGAGCTTTAAACACAATATTCTTGGACTCATGGAGACGTCAGGATCCTGCTGATCCAAATAGTACTTGGATACCCGGAAAATATCCTGCATTACGTTATAATAGTGGATATCACAGTAACTATAGATGGGGGCAAGCTTCAACTTACTGGATGCACAATGTAACTTATTTAAGGGCCCGTACCATCGAATTGGGTTATTCATTACCAAAATCCTTATTGGACAAAGCTGGTTTGCAAAAGGCACGGTTCTATGTGAACGCATATAACCTATTCTCTTTTGACAATCTATCTAAATTCGGTATAGACCCAGAAGTTAATGACACCAATGGATTACAGTATCCACAAAATAAATTTGTTAATGTAGGGGTGAACCTATCCATATAAAATTGATTTAAAGATGAAAAAGTATATATTTTTAGCAGGGATTATTACGATGTTGGCTTGGAGTTGTACCAAGAACGACGAGGAATTCTTAGACCGACCACCATCTTCATTATTGACGCAAGATCAGATATTTAAAGATCCGAGTGCTGTTCTATCCGTATTGGGGGATTTATATAATAGATATGAAGATTTTGGAAGACTTGATGATTGGGCATCCGTTGCGCAATTCAATGTGGCATATTGGTCAGAGGTGGGGCGCTATCAAGAGTTTCAGAATGATGGTTGGGGTTATGGCTCATGGGGGATATGGGATTATGGATACATTAGGGAAATTAACCTATTCTTGGAACGATGTGAAGAAGCAACTGAGTTGGAAGAATCACTAAAAGCCCGTTTCTTGGCTGAAGGACGTTTTTTAAGGGCATCTTATTATTTTGAGATGGTAAAACGCATGGGTGGGGTTCCTTTGATTTTAGAATCAGAAACCTATGATTTTAGTGGTGATGCATCTTATTTACAGCACCCAAGAGAAACCGAAGCAGCCATTTATGATTTTGTTATAGGAGAAGCGGATGCCTTAAAGGACATTTTGCCTACTGATGTAAATTCAAAGTCTCGGGCTACAAAAGGGGCTGTCCTAGCGATGAAAGCTAGAGCGGCACTATATGCCGGGTCAATTGCCAAATATGGGACAACAACACCACAGGTTTCGTTGCCAGGAAATGAAGTTGGGATTCCTGCTTCAATGGCCGATGGTTATTATACACAAGCATTATCAGCTGCAGAGGCTAT
Source organism: Maribacter polysiphoniae (assembly GCF_003148665.1). GTDB lineage: Bacteria > Bacteroidota > Bacteroidia > Flavobacteriales > Flavobacteriaceae > Maribacter_A > Maribacter_A polysiphoniae. The sequence continues at coordinate 431,884 of NZ_QGGQ01000003.1, forward strand.
CATCAATGGAGATGCAGGGGCCTATGGTTTGTATACTAAAAAACCGAATCTTTCGGAAAATTTTGAAGCACTTTTTTATGATAAGGCCAATAATCCAGAAGCAATCTTTGTGGAGGATTACAAAGTCGGTGCAGGAAAGATCCACTACTTCACAGGTTGGAATCAACCACGTTATGGTGCTGAAGAAGAAGAGGGAGGGCGTATAAACCCCAGTTTACAATTAGTACAATCTTTTGAAATGTTGGATGGTACTTATGCACCGTTGGAAAATGAAGTAGGAGGCAATCCTGTTTATTATGACAATATAGATGATATTTTTCAAAATAGGGATGCCCGTTTGGCTGGCACTGTCATATTGCCCGGTTCCACGTTCAAGTCGAAACCTGTTGATATTTGGGCGGGAGTAGTATTGGCCGATGGTTCTATTGTAAGTGGCGATTCACGTGGCCAGGAAAAAACATTACCAGGAGCTACGGAACAAGTACAGGTAGTAGGATTTGATGGTCCTATCGATGGGCTTGAATTTACAGCTCAGAGTGGTTTTTATATCCGTAAGTATCAAGATCCGAACACGGGGTCAGGTCGTCGTGGTACCCAAAGTGATGTTTGGTTTATACGATACAGATACGGGGAAGTGTTGTTGAATGCTGCCGAGGCGGCATTCGAGTTGGCACAACCGGATGTTGCGGCAGGCTATCTAAACGAACTTAGGGCGAGGGCTGGTATTACTGTCCCATTGACAGGTGCAGACGTGAGTTTTGATAAAATCGCCCATGAACGTTATGTTGAGTTAGCATTTGAAGGACTGCATTTCTTTGATTTAAAAAGATGGCGATTGGCACATGTTGTATTGGACGGAAACCCAATTAGTGAAACCGAAGTCACACAGAACATTGGTGTTGCCAGCAAGAGGGAAACCCAACCATACAGTATATGGCCTTATAGATACCATAATCCTGGAGATCCGAACGATGGTAAGTGGCTGTACAAAACTTTGAGATTGTCCAGAATTACTGGAGCAGACCGTTTCCAACTTGGGAACTATTACTCAGAGATAGGACAAGATCTAATCAATAATAATCCCAAATTGGTTAGGAACCCAAATCAATAATCGATTTTAATACAGATATTATGAAAACTAAATTTTATTTATTGATACTCAGTACGTTATTAGTGGTGACGTCATGTGAACTTGATAATTTTGATGAACCAGATGCAATTTTCACAGGGCGTATCATGTACAACGGAGAGGCCATTCCCGTTGCTAGAAATCAAGTTAGGTTTGAACTTTGGCAACCAGAGTATGAAACACCAGCCCCCATAGATGTTGCCATCGCGCAAGATGGAAGTTTTAGCAGTCGTTTGTTTTCAGGGAAATACGAACTTCGATTTTTACAAGGAGAAGGACCTTTTAAGGCTCCTACGAACGCTATCAATATTGAATTGAGTGGTGGTAAGCAAATGGATATAGAGGTTACACCTTATCATTTGATAAGAAACCTTCAATTTTCTCATTCTTCAGGTACTATAAGTGCAACTTGTTCTGTAGACCAAATTCTGACTGGTGCGGATGCGAAAGATGTTGAAAGGGTTGTACTAGTAATCAATAGGACCCAGTTTGTTGATGCCAATAGTGGTAGTGAAGGAAGTATAGCACAGGTAGATGCGACGGATATTTCTAATTTAAGTAGTTTGGAAATGTCTGTGGAAATACCCATTGATCCCAAAAAACCTGATCAAGATTATATGTTTGCCCGCATTGGAGTGAAAATGATAGGTGTTGAGGATATGATTTATTCCCAAGTCGAAAAAATAGCGCTCTGATTATTTAAAGATGACCGAAGTTAAAAAGCACGTATAATATCCAAAGATAATATCATGGAACCCATGGTAAGAAGAAGTTAGTTTTTTTGAGTTAGTGAGTGAGTTAAGTTTTACCGGATTTTCTATGAAAATCCGGTAATTTTTTCAGCAAAAAAGACTCTGTTAGCCCTAAATTCTTTGACATTGTTCCAAGACTGGTATACAGTATAAATGTTTATGGTTAAAAAAATAAAAACAATTCCTTATAAGTTTGTATTTATCCTATTGTTTTTTTGTCTTGCTTGCAAAACGGATAAAAAACAAGCTTCTATATCCAATGAAGAAGCCAACATATATTCGAATCCATTGAATGTAAACTTCGGTGACCCATTTATTTTGGATAATGGAGACGGAACGTACTTTATGTATGGTACTGGTGGTGGTGCCAAGGACGGTTTTTCAACCTATTCTTCCACTAATCTAACTGACTGGGAATATGAGGGTCAGGTTTACCAAGGAAACACAGCCGAATCTTGGAATTTAAAAAGTTTTTGGGCACCTGAAGTTTATAAGATTGATAATGCTTATTATTTGTTTTATAGTGCCGACAAAAAAGATAATCCTACTAACGAGTTAGAAACCTATAGCATTGGCGTTGCTTTTTCAGATAGTCCTAAAGGCCCTTTTGCAGATTTAAAAAATGAACCCCTTTTTGATCCGGGCTATCCGATAATTGATGCTAATGTTTTTCAAGACGATAACGGAAAGTATTATTTATATTATTCCCGTGCCTGTTATAAACATTCAGTTAAGAGCGAGATTTCTGAATGGGCAAAAAATGAAGGTTTATATGACGAATTAGAGGAAAGTTGGGTCTATGGTGTAGAACTTGCACCTGATTTTAAAAGCATAATAGGGGAGCCAGTTTTACTTCTTAGCCCTCCAAGTTCTATAAATGATCAAAATGCTGAATGGGAAAGTCGTTCGGTAATCTCAAAAGAAATAAATCGCAGATGGACAGAAGGTTCTTATACGTTTAAACATGGTGCGACCTATTATATGATGTATTCGGCCAATTATTATGCTGGCCCGAATTATGCGGTTGGTTATGCAACGGCTGCCCATCCTTTGGGACCTTATTCGAAGGCAGGAAACAATCCGGTTTTACAGAAGAATAGTGCAACTGGGGGAGATGTCACGGGAACAGGTCACAACAGTGTTCTTTTTCTAGACGGAGGTTCAACAATGTACGCGGTTTATCATGGAAGGACAAAGCAAAGTGGGGAAAAACGTGTCGTATTTATAGATGAAATGGAAATTTTGGAAGACGGTACCCTGGTTGTGAATGGGCCAACCACAGCACCTAAGCCATATCCCTTGGTGAAATAACAGATCAACTTAAGAATCAGTACAATTTAAACATAGAACAAATGAAAAAATCCTTATTAACAAGCCTGTTGTTATTTGTCGTAGTATTCGGGTTGGCACAAGAAAACCTATTGGAAGAAAATAAATGGTCAAGAGAGGAAGCTCACAAATGGTATGCACAACAAGGTTGGATTACTGGGGCGAATTTTGTGCCGAGTACCGCTATTAACCAACTGGAAATGTGGCAGGAAGAGACATTTGATCCAAAGACCATGGACCGTGAATTGGGTTTTGCCGAAAGCATTGGTTTTAATACTATGCGGGTCTACCTTCACAGTTTGGCATATAAAGCAGACCCAAAAGGATTTAAAAAACGAATGGACACTTATTTGGGAATTGCCAATAAACATGGTATAAAAACACTATTTGTGATTTTTGACGACGTTTGGCAAAAAAAACCAAAAGTAGGAAAGCAGCAAGAACCTGTACCAGGTACACATAACTCAGGTTGGGTGCAAGATCCAGGGGACCCTGCCCATAAAGAGAAAAAGAATTTCGCCGCTCTTGAGGTTTATGTAAAAGACATACTCAAGACTTTTGCCAACGATGATCGTGTTTTAATGTGGGATCTCTACAACGAACCCGGTAATGAAGGAAAAAGGAATACCACTTTGCCGTTGCTAAAGAGTGTTTTTACATGGGCCAGGGAAGTAAACCCCAGTCAACCTATCACTGCGGGACTATGGGCCTGGGATTTACAAGAGTTGAATGCTTTTCAGGCCTTGAATTCTGATATTTTGACCTATCACGACTATGCGGATGAAAAACACCATCAACATATAATTAATTTATTAAAATCCCATGGCAGACCAATGATTTGTACTGAATATATGGCTAGGACAAATAATAGTCGTTTTGCCAATATTCTACCCGTGTTGAAAAAAGAGAATATAGGCGCCATCAATTGGGGATTGGTTGATGGTAAGTCAAATACCAAATATGCTTGGAGTACGCCAATAAAGGATGGCGCGGAGCCGGTAGAATGGTTTCATGATGTTTTTAGGAAAGACGGAACACCTTACCGACAAGATGAGGTGGATTTGATCAAGAAGTTGAACTCAGAAAAGTAACTGCTGGAATATTGCATGAAAGCTTGATAGAATCAAACCTGATACTACCTGAGTGTTGAAAGGTATGAAGGTTAGCAGTGACATTAAAAATCAAATAAAATAAACTCATGAAAATTAGAAATGTTTGTTTGTTAGGGGTAGTTATAATGGTTTTGGGCTATACATCCTGTAAGGATGATAAAAGGGAAAATAAATCGATCAATGATAATGAGCCAATAATTGAAAGAATATTTGAAACACCTTTACAGAAAGCTTCCTTTGATACGGTAATCGAAGGAAATCCTGTAAAACTTTTCTGGTTACATAATAAAAATTTAAGTATGGCCATTACAAATTATGGTGGTCGGATTGTTGGGCTTTACGTGCCTGACAATAACGAAAAAATGACAGATGTCGTCATTGGTCGTGGTAGTGTCGATAGCTATGTGAAAGGTCCTGAATCCTATTTTGGGGCAACTATTGGTAGGGTGGGTAATCGAATAGCAAAAGGCAAATTCACATTGGAAGGCAAGGAGTATTCAATTGTTCCCAATAATAACGGGAACGCACTTCATGGTGGTGAAAAAGGTTTTCAGGATAAAGTTTGGGATGCCAATCAACCCAATGAATATACGCTCGTACTAAACTATGTATCCCCTGATTCGGAAGAAGGTTTTCCTGGAAATCTAAATGTAAAAGTCACCTATTCACTCACAGAGGACAATGCAGTGAAAATGGAATATGGGGCGACTACAAATAAGCCAACCCTGGTCAATTTGACCAATCATGCATACTTTAATTTGAATGGAGAGGGAAGCGGAACTATTCTGGATCATAAACTACAAATCTATGCTGATAAGTTCACTCCTGTTGACAAGGGTTTAATACCTACGGGTGAAATGGTGAATGTCGCTGATACACCTTTCGACTTTATAGAACCACATGCCATTGGAGAAAGAATTGATGACGACAGCGAGCAACTTGTATTCGGCGGTGGATACGACCATAATTATGTATTGAGCGGCAAGAGGGAAAATGATATGAATCATGTTGCGACTGTCAAAGGGGATAAATCAGGGATTGTGATGGATGTTTATACAAAGGAACCAGGTGTTCAATTCTATAGCGGCAATTTTATGGCCTCGGAGAATGAACTAAAATCTGGGAGTAGAGATGATTATAGGACGGCTTTTTGCCTAGAAACACAACATTTTCCTGATGCTCCAAATCACCCCAATTTCCCATCAATTATTTTGAGGCCCGGGGAGTACTACCATACAGTATCGGAATACAGATTTTCAATAGAATAATATAGGATTATGCAAAGATTAAGGTTCTTAGTTTATCTTTTAATACTCCATGTGGGCGCGCTTTTTTCCCAAAATGACACAAGTTTAGGAACATCCAACATTTACCTTGCCGACCCTACAATTTATCATTTTGACGGTGTGTATTATTTATATGGAACTAATGGGAATCCAAAACTTTCTAAAAAACAAGGCTTTTTGGTCTATACCTCAAATGATTTAAGAACTTGGCAGGGCCCTAGGGGGGTCAATGATGGTCTTGCCCTTAAAAAAGGTGATGCTTTTGGTGATAAAGGATTCTGGGCACCTCAGGTTTTTGAATATCAGAATAAATTCTATATGGCTTATACTGCCAACGAACATATCGCAATGGCGATGGCCGATAGTCCTTTGGGACCATTTATTAATACAGACAAGGAGGACTTGAAAGCACCCGTAAAACAAATAGACCCTTTTGTTTTTTTTGATGACGATGGAAAAAAATACCTATATCATGTTCGCCTAGATCAAGGAAATCGCATTTTCGTTGCAGAACTCAACAATGACCTTCTAAGTATAAAATCGCAAACCTTGACGGAATGCCTGTCTGGCGAACTGCAATGGGAAAATACCAGGAATAGTGAATGGCCCGTAACCGAGGGGCCTACGGTTTTAAAACACAATAATCTCTACTATCTGATATATTCAGCCAACGATTTTAGAAACCCTGATTATGCGGTAGGAATTGCAACCAGTGAAAGTCCTATGGGACCTTGGGAAAAATCAGAAAAAGGTTCCTTCATTCATAGGGATATACTGGGTGTAAACGGTACAGGTCATGGTGATGTTTTAGTTGACAACGAAGGTGGTATGCAATATGTGTTGCATACCCATTTCAGCGACTCTGAGGTGCAACCAAGAAAAACAGCTATAGTGAAAGTTTCTTTTAAACAAAATGAAGGAACCCCCGATATATTAGAGATGAACAAAAAATCATTTCGATTTTTACAATTAGCGCATTAATGCATGGAATATCAAACTTTTCATACCGTTTCTGAATATAAATTTAATATAATAAAAAAATGAAGAAAGCTAGTTTTATAATGGTCGTACTATGTTTTATGGGCATTTCAAAAGCTCAAGAACGTCAAGCACCTGCTTATCCGTTGATAACACATGACCCCTACTTTAGTATTTGGTCTATGGGCGATTATATCAATGGATCTTCAACAGAGCATTGGACCGGGAAAGACCATTCAATGGTGGGAATCATCAATGTAGATGGCACAAACTATCGCTTTTTAGGGAAAGAGGCAGTGAATTATCATGATGTGTTACCCACCTCAATAAAAGGAAGGATTACGGAAACAGCACCTAGTGATGATTGGGTGACCACTAATTTTGACGATACTACATGGCAAGAAGCCCAAGCTCCTTATGGGAATGAGGGTCAGGCTACGACCACATGGAAAACGAATGATTTATGGTGGCGGAAAAAATTCAAAATCAAGGAATTAAAATTGGAAGATATCTTCTTGAAAATTTCCCATGATGATGATGTGGATGTTTACCTGAACGGTGAAAAAATTTATGAATGCCAAGAATGTTGGACCAGCGAAAATGAGTTTCGATACTATGAAATTCCAAAAACAGTTCAGCAAAAGTTAAAAAAGAAGAATAATGTTCTGGCCGTGCATGTAAAAAACAATCGGGGAGGGCAATGGTTAAACGCTGGTATCGTAGAGAAAAGAAAAGTAAAGGGAGAGGCATTAATGGCCAAGCAAACAAAATTGGATATAAGTGCTACCCAAACTACATATAGTCTTGTTTGTGGAGCTGTTGATGTGAAGCTTACCTTTACTTCACCCTTATTAATGGATGACCTTGATTTGTTGGCAAGGCCCGTTTCATACATTTCAATAAAAACCGAGCCAAACGATAATAAACCTCATGATGTACAAGTTTATTTTGGGGCATCTTCCTCTATTGCCTCGAATGATTCAAGTCAGTTAATGACCGCCGAGAAGTCAAGTACAGAAAGCCTTGATTTTCTTAAAGTTGGGACAGATGAGCAACCGGTATTAGAAAAAAAAGGAGACATTTTATGTATAGACTGGGGGTATCTTTATGTGGCAACCGAGAAAAATTCCGGAGCAATCCAAAATGTCACGTCAGCTGCCAATGCTAAAAAGGATTTGTTAAAAGGGAAACAAAGTCCATTTCAAAAATCTGGTAAACAATTGATGTTGAATACAGTATTTCCAAAAGAAAGAATAAATACAGAGAAAGAATACCTGGTGCTTTTGGGCTATGATGATGTTTATTCAATTAATTATTTTGGAGAACAACTCCGTCCATGGTGGAACAAGGAAGGAAAAAACTCCTTGCCAAATGAATTGGATAAGGCCTTAATGGGGTATGGGGCTATCATCGAAAGATGTGCGGATTTTGATAAAGCGCTTTATATAGACGGTGTAGCTGCCGGTGGCGAGAAATATGCAAAAATACTGGAAATAGGATACCGCCAGAGTATTGCCGCCCATAAATTATTGGAAAGCCCTGAAGGTGAAATTTTATTTTTATCGAAAGAAAACAATAGTAATGGTTCAATAAATACGGTTGATGTTACCTACCCATCGGCTCCTTTATATCTTGTTTACAATCCCGATTTATTAAAAGGAATGCTCAATGGTATTTTTTATTATAGTGAAAGCGGTAAATGGAAAAAGCCATATCCCGCCCATGATATTGGTACATACCCTATTGCTACCGGGCAAACTTATGGGGAGGATATGCCCATCGAAGAGGCGGGAAATATGGTAGCTCTTGTGGCCGCCATAACAAAAGCCGATGGAAATGCGGAATATGCCAAAAAGCATTGGGAATCCCTAACCACTTGGTCCAACTATCTTAAAAAGGAAGGCCTTGATCCTGCCAATCAACTTTGCACAGATGATTTCTCAGGGCATTTGGCTAGGAACGCCAATCTTTCTATAAAAGCAATTGTAGGTGTAGGAGGATATGGGTATATGGCAAAGCTCTTGGGTAAAAATGAAATTGCAGCTGATTATACCGAAAGGGCAAAATCTATGGCGAAACAGTGGATGATATTGGCAGATTCAGGGAATCATTATGCGCTTACATTTGATAATAAGAATACGTGGAGTCAAAAGTATAACTTGGTATGGGATAAATTAATAGGTCTTGACCTATTCCCAAAAGAGGTGTATAAAAAAGAACTGGCTTATTATTTGACCAAAAACAATAAATATGGGCTTCCCCTTGATAATAGGGCGGACTACAGTAAGTCTGACTGGATATTATGGACAGCAACTTTGACTGATTCAAAATCTGATTTTCAAATATTCGCGGACCCCATTTATTTATTTGCCAAGGAAACCAAAGATCGTGTGCCTATGAGTGATTGGCATTTTACAACCACTGGTGATATGCGTGGTTTTAAGGCAAGAAGTGTAGTAGGTGGTTATTTCATTAAATTGTTGGATGATAAGTGGAATAAATAGGCAGTGACACCTGTTGTTTGTGGGATAATGGATGGGGGGAAGCTATTTTAATCTTATTTGCGGATTTTTAGCAAAAAATTCACCAATGGCATACCCTTCATCTTGCCCATTTATAATGGCGGGCATATAATGAATATCACCATAAAAATAGCGAATAGCCGCTTCTTTAGATGTTGCTTGGAACGAGCTGAAATATTATGGGTCGGTACGCGGTATTCTTCTTTTGTAGAATCGGAAAAGGCAAATTATTCATCGAACAGTTCGGTCAAGAGTATTGACTGACTGGAACACACTACATTATGTCCGCTGTTGTCTTTAGGGAATGGCGGAGTCTGCAACACAGGAAACCAATTGTGGTCTATGTGTTGGTCCATGTAGGTCTTAAGTCGAATAACAAAAGTAGCAAAAGAAATGCTGCAGGTTTTTATTAAAAATAGAGGAATCGGTTTTAATAAGACCTAAAAACTAGAATTTAAATAATCTATATGATTTTCAGGAATTATATCCCTAGTTTATGAAAAATGGGTCTTTTTTAAGGTCAGATTAGTTGTTTTAATTTTTCGCAAGCAATTTCGGCGGTAATATCACGTTGGGGCGAGCCGAACATCTCATAACCTACCATGAATTTCTTTACGGTGGCACTTCGCAATAACGGCGGATAAAAGCTCATGTGCCAATGCCAGTGGCTGTTGTCCTTGTCATTGGTAGGGGCTTGATGTATACCGCTCGAGTACGGGAAGGAAGTGTTGAATAGTTTGTCGTACACTTTGGTTAAAACAGAGATGGCTTCCGAAAAAAGCAACGTTTCATGGCCTTTTAATCCAAGAATATTGGGCTGATGCCTTTTTGGGACGATCATGGTTTCATAAGGCCATACGGCCCAAAAAGGGACGAGTACCACAAAGGCGTCATTCTCAAAAATAATGCGTTCTTGTTTTGATAGCTCTTGGTCGAGATAATCCCCTAAAAGACTGCGGTTTTTTTTGTTGAAATATTCTGATTGGTTTTCATCCTTTTTGATGATTTCATTGGGAAGGCTCGATTGACTCCATATTTGTCCATGGGGATGGGGATTACTACAGCCCATAACAGCACCCTTATTTTCGAATATTTGAACGTATTCGATAAAATCATTTTTTGCAAGCGCGTTGTATTCCCGTTGCCAGGCAATGACCACTTTTTCAATTTCCGAAGGATCCATTTCGGCCAGACTTTTTGAGTGGTCGGGACTAAAGCAGATTACTTTGCAAATTCCATGCTCACTTTGGGCTGTAAGCAAGCCATCCTCAATAGTAAAATCTTTGGAACCGGTCTGCAGGGCCGCAAAATCATTGGTAAACACGAATACATCTTCGTAATTTGGGTTTGTCTCCCCATTGATCCTTTTGTTTCCTGCACATAAATAGCAATTCGGGTCATGTGCGGGGCGTACTTCGTTGGACACCGCTTCATTTTGACCTTGCCAAGGTCGTTTGGCGCGATGCGGTGAAACCAAAACCCATTCCCCGGTTAAAATATTAAGGCGTTTATGCGAATAATCTTGTAAATCCGAATTCATTTTGATTGGAATAAAGTTTAATTAGTTTATTAAATGTGTTCCTTGTGAAAGTTTTACGTCATAAATTGAACACGCTCTATTGAATTGGGCTTTGTAAGCTTTTGAAGCTTGTGCTTTAAAGTTTTCCGCCCCGTCTTTTGCAACCAGATTTATGGTGCAACCGCCAAAGCCGCCACCCATCATCCTAGCCCCTAAAACATGTTCGTTCAGTTTGGCTTGCCCTACCAGGAAATCCAATTCATCGCAACTTACCTTGTATTGGTTTTGCAATCCCTCATGCGAAGCATAAAGTAGTTTTCCAAGGGCTTCCAAATCACCTTGTTGCATGGCTTTTGAGGCAGAGATCGCACGTTCGTTTTCCTGAATGACGTAGCGTACTTTTTGATAGTTTTCAGGGCTTATTTTATCCTTTATCGATGCTAATTCAAGTTCGGTGGCGTCCCGTAAAGCGGGAATATTGAGCATTTTGGCAACCGATTCACATACCGAACGCCTATCATTGTATGCACTGTCCGATAAACTGTGTTTTACATTGGTGTTTATTAGTGCGAATTCGTGGTGTTGAAAATCAATTTCAAAAGAATCGGATGTTATGGTCCTGCAGTCGAGTAACAGGGCTTTGTTTTCAATACCGAACATGCTGGCGTATTGATCCATGATACCACATTTGACCCCTACGTGGTTATGTTCTGCCTGTTGTGAGATCAATATCATCTCATGTTTGGATAATCCTAATTTGAAAACCTCGTTCAAGCCAAGGACCACACTGTTTTCCAGGGCGGCAGAGGAAGACATACCGGAACCCACAGGAATATTGCCACCAAAAACAATATTGAAGTTTCCAACGCTTTTACCGATCTTTTGGATTTCGGCAACAACCCCCAATAGGTAGTTTTGCCAGCTCCCCTGGGATAAAGGACCAATGTTTTTCAATGAAAACATGAAGGTTTCTTCTTTATCGGTGGCGTAAGCTGTACAGCTATCGGAATCACTTTTGTTTATGGCGGCTATGATACCTTTATCCACTGCAGCAGGGAATACGAACCCATCGTTGTAATCGGTATGTTCCCCAATGATGTTGATTCTGCCGGGGGAGAAAACCATTACGGGAGCTCTTTGGAATTTAGAGACGAATTCGTTCTTCACATTTGTTAACAAAGAGGTATTCATTTTTTTGTCGTGTATTTATTATAAGCTCTAAACGATGTTATGTCCATTTCCGGGTATTGGAACGGAACCATCAGGGAAAGCCTAAAGCTTCAATCCCAATATGGGGGGTACCTTTTAAGGCTGTAGTTCGTGGTCCAGGGGCTATATGGTTTTCAGTATCTTGTTTATGGTTCGAACTTGACATAGGCATGTATTGGAATCACAATGAATTTCTAAGAATAAGGTTGGATGTGTTTTCTATCTGACGTTTTTCCTTGGAAAGGATCATTTTTGCCAATTGATTCCCCATTTCATAAAAATCCGTAGAAATGGAGGTAATCCCACCTTCCACGATTTCTTTGAGCAAAGTATCATTGTAGGAGATGATACCAATGTCTTTGGAAAGGACCAATCCGGCTTCTTTGATTCTCTTGATGATCCGTAATAGATCTTTATCGTCGGGGATTATATATACCTCGCCTTTTTTAGGGATGCGCCCTTGTAGTAGTTGAATTACCGAATTTTCAATACCATTTGATGTGCAAAACTTGTTGAATCCATCAAGCATGCCTTGGGGTTGTCTGTCCGGGTTGAAAAGCAAAATCAATTCCCTGTAATTCTCGATCAGATGTAGTACGGAGCTAAGGTTATTGATGATGTCTTTTTCAAAATTTTGATAAATGGCAGCGTATTGGACCAAATTATCTTGAATCTGATCTAAGATATAAACCTTGTCTCTCGGTAGAATTTCAATGGCTGAATTTGCCTGCTTTAGGTTGGCGGGCATTATCACATAATAATTGTAATTGCCGTTGCTTTCATAGATCAGGTTGTTGAACATTTCAGCGTTGAAATGGTGGAAGAAAATTTCAACTTTGATATTTTCTTCAAGATTTTCAAGAAAAGAATTGTACAGGTCCTCTTTAAATGAATTGAGTTCATCAAAGAGCAAGAATATTTTTTTGGAAACTCTTATATCCTCGTTCAGGACATAATAGCCCTTTCCGACGACCGATTGTATGATGCCTCTGGCCTTTAATTCATTAAAGGCCATTAGAACGGTATCCCGTGAAATTTTATAGGTATCCCTGATATAGTTTATTGAAGGTAATTGATCGCCTTTTTTCAATTTACCATCAATAATGGCCTCCTCGATCGAAGCGATGATTTGCTTGTATTTCGGAGTTCCTTTTTTTTGTTTAATACTGATTATACCCATACTGCAAAGGTATTGAATTATTTTTATTAATACTAGTAGGTACTAGTAGGTATTATTTAAAATAATTCTTAAATTCGTAACGTTGTCGAACATCTTATGGGCCTTTATGCTAAGGAATCGAATAACCGTTGTTCGTGATAACGCCGACTTAAAGAAACTAAATAAACAACTATGACAAGTGGATTTGGATTTTGGGATTATGCCGTTTTTATAGCATATGCCGTATTGATTTTGGGAGTGGGATTATGGGTATCCCGGGATAAAAAGGGACATGAAAAAAATGCAGAGGACTATTTTTTGGCGAGTAAATCATTGCCATGGTGGGCGATAGGAACTTCGTTGATAGCTGCTAATATTTCCGCAGAGCAATTTATTGGAATGTCGGGGTCGGGGTTTGCCCTGGGGCTTGCCATTGCTTCTTATGAATGGATGGGGGCGATTACGTTGATCATTGTAGGGAAATACTTTTTGCCCATATTTATCCAGAAAGGACTTTATACCATTCCCGAGTTTGTTGAAAAAAGATTTTCCACCAACCTAAAGACCATACTGGCCGTTTTTTGGATCGCATTATATGTGTTCGTAAATCTGGCTTCGGTTTTGTATTTGGGGGCGTTGGCCATAGAAACCATTATGGGTGTTGATATGATATATGCCGTTATTGGTTTGGCATTGTTTGCCGCCGCCTATTCTTTATATGGTGGGTTATCGGCTGTTGCATGGACTGATGTAATTCAGGTGGTGTTTTTGGTTTTAGGTGGATTGGCGACCACGTATCTGGCCTTGAATACGGTTTCCGGTGGCGAAGGGCTTCTCTCCGGTTTTTATACGGTAATGGAAGTTGCCCCGGAAAAATTCCATATGATTTTGGAGGAATTCAATGCTGATGGGGTTAAAAATCCCAATTATTTGGATTTACCTGGTGTTTGGGTTTTGGTAGGAGGTTTGTGGGTGGCAAATATTTACTATTGGGGCTTCAATCAATATATAATACAACGAACATTAGCCGCAAAATCTTTAAGGGAATCGCAAAAAGGTATTTTATTGGCCGCTGCTTTAAAAATAGTGATCCCTTTGATTGTTGTAATACCGGGTATTGCAGCCTATGTAATGGTCAACGACCCCTCTATCATGGCTAGATTGGGGGAAGCCGGGCAACTCAACATACCATCCATGGAACAGGCCGATAAGGCATATCCCTGGTTGTTACAATTCTTACCTGTAGGATTAAAAGGGGTAGCCTTTGCAGCTTTGGCGGCGGCTATCGTATCCTCGTTGGCATCGATGTTAAACTCAACGTCCACCATTTTTACCATGGATATCTATAAGCAATACATCAATAAAGATGCAGATGACAAAACTACGGTAAATGTAGGTCGGATTTCAGCAGCGGTTGCTTTGATTATAGCTGCGGTCATGGCTCCTTTATTAGGCGGTATCGATCAGGCCTTTCAATTTATCCAAGAATGGACAGGAGTTGTAAGTCCAGGTATTTTAGCGGTATTTATTTTGGGTCTTTTCTGGAAAAAAACCACAAATAGTGGAGCAATTTGGGGGGCACTTTTGTCGATACCGATGGCCTTGTTGTTAAAATATATTCCAATTGATGCTTTGGAACCTTGGATGCACCAAATGGGATTGACGGCGATTTTCACCATGTTCATCATTATGGTTATAAGCCAACTTGAAACTAACGGAAAAGATGATGGGAAAGGAATCACCTTGTCGAAGAAATTATTTAAAACTTCCCCATTGTTCAATATAGGGTCTTTTGTTTTGTGTATTATTATCGCTGTTTTATACTGTTTGTTCTGGTAAGGTTTTAAATGGAATATATCGAAAACCCCTTTTAAATTGGAATGACAGGAAGAAGGATGGTTAATGGAGCCATCCTTGATTCTCTGGTTATGATCGGCATCTAAAGATGGGAGGAGGTCATACAATGTATAGCATAAATTACGGAACGATAAAGTGCAATATGGTAAGATTTAAAACAAACAAATCAGGCATCTCGATTACCGAAAGAAACTAGTGTTGCGAAAATAGGGTGACTATGTGCGTAGTCGGATGCTAAAGGTTGCATTTTATCCTGATCGAACATTTACACATAGGACCAATGTCAAGAGGGCAACAAAAAATGAAATCAATCCATACAATGAAATCAGATTACATTTATCTTTAGACTATAGAACAACAAAAAGGAAATATAAAATTATAATGTAAATCTGTTTTGAATCCATAGCCCAAATCCAGGTCAAGACTTTAAAGAAAAACCAATCATGACAAATAGCAGGAAAATCGGAATTATCGGCATTGGTCCCAGAGGTGGTTATGCTTTGGAAAACCTAATAATGGAATTGGCGAATACCAATAGTTTAACCAATATACAGGTGTCGTTATTTGAAGCAACTGGTAAGTTCGGTAATGGTCCAGTTTATGATCTATCTCAAGCATCGACCAATTGGATAAATATCACAGAAAGAATCTTAGCATTAAAAAAGAGGGAAGCTATAGAGGGTATTATGGTTAAAATTCCATCTTTCCCTTCATACCATGAATGGGCTGGCAAATATTTTAAAAGCATACCCGAGGATATTACGGATACCTACCCACCACGAGGAGATATAGGTAAATATCTTTCTAAACGATTTCAATCACTTGTTGAACCCCTTGTCGATTCAAAAATTGCTTTTTTATATGAAGAGGAAATAATCGATGTAAAATTATTGGATAATAACAAAATCGAAGTCAAAACAAATACAACTACTTATGGCAATTTTGATGAAATATTGTTGACCATTGGTCATCAGCCCACGAAACTTTCAAAACAGATTATGGAGTGGGACGATTTTGCTTTCAATCAACACCATATACAACTTTTTAAATCACCTTATCCGATTTCTGATTTTTTAAACTGTAAAAACCTCAATGAAGAGAGCACCATTGGTATTCGTGGATTTGGATTGGCTATGATCGATGTAGTGCGAGGAATAGCTGAAAAATTCGGTACCTTCATTATTACCGATGAAAAAACTAAATCTTGTACGTATTGTTCTGATCATAAAATCAAAGATATGTTTGTCCCATTTTCCTTGGACGGGTTACCCCCAGTACCCAAGCCTTTAAATGCACGAATAGATAAATGGTTTGAGCCTTCAAAAGAACAGATTCTTGACTTTGAAAAAAGAATTGGAAACCCTTCAACCCAAAAAAATGCAACGAGTCCACAATTTTTAATTACGGCCTTTGCCCCTATAGCGGCAAATGTTTTTATAAATCTGCCCATTGCTTCCAATTTAAATAACCCATCCGAAGAAGAAATTGAAAAAGTAATGATCAAATGGTTAGAAAACCATACCTATGAACATCCTTTGATCACATCCATTAATGATTCTACGAAAAAGAATATGCAAGATTTTGTGGGGATGGCCATTGGTGAAAAAGCGATAAGTTTGGATTTCTGTATTGGTCAGGTATGGCGACACTGCCAGCCATCAATTTATAAACAATTATCCTTTAATGATTGTTCAGATTCAGTTGTTGCCGAAATAATTGCTTTGGATGAATCCACGAAAAGATATTCTTATGGCCCTCCGGTAGAAAGTATCCAGCAATTATTGGCTATGGTAGAAGCCGGGTTCCTTAATTTAGATTGGGTAAATTCCCCTGCTATTGATTTGACAGAAGATGGATGGTGTTTTAAATCTGCAAATAAATCGATTACGGTAAATATTATGATCGATTCGGTTTTGGATTCCCCCAAAATTAAAGCCGTAAATTCTCCACTGGTAAAAAGTATGCTCTCTGATCAGTTGATTGAAACCGTACATGATGATCTTGGTGTAACGACAGGCGGCAATGGCTATTTGATCCCAAAAAATAAGGATTCGAAAATCCCGATTGCTTTACTTGGTAGATTGGCTAAAGGAACCATAATCGGGGTAGATGCTATTCTTGAGTGTTTTGGAGAACGCCCTCAAAAATGGGCCCAACAAGCAGCTGGCAATCATACTAATTGGTTGAATAAAACAATGTTTTAAGGGGAAAGATCAAAAAAGAGGTTTTCACCTTGCTGGGAAGCTATTTTAACAAATCCATTCGGTATTCGTAACGCTTTACTGAAGCACTGGCTTTTTCAGGGTGTATAGCAACATTCAACTAATGAATATAACGATAAGCACAATGCCTTAAAAGTGTTATAATCCATTCTTTCTTGTAGAGAGAATTTCCAACCGTTTCAGGCAATAATCAATTGAATCAATCTTTTGCTCATTTACATCAACCACTTCAAAGGTTTCTCTCGATTTTTACGATGATTCCATATTAAATTATCCAAGTATTTGGATGGAAGGGCACACAACAGGTCATCGCTTGAGCTAACGTCTATGTATTTATAAAAAATATGATGGACTTATTGCGATCAAGTGTAGTGATGGTATGTGCATATGTATAGAATCTTTCAACTCGGTAGTATTAACCGACCTAATCTAAATCTAACACATAAATATTGAAAAAATGAAAAACAAGGATTATTCAAAAGATAATGACGGACTTCGAAAAATGAGGGAATTGTTGGAAAACACCAAGGTGTTCATGATGGCAACTAATTTGGGGAAAGTTCCTTTTTCCATTTGCCCAATGACCCTTCAGGAAATGGATGAGCAAGGTGATCTGTGGTTTTTTGCACCTAGGAACAGTGACCATTTCAAGGAAATAGAAAAAGATAATCGGGTGCAATTGATTATTTCCAATGAGAATGAGCAGCAATATATATCCATTTATGGGAATGCCACACATATTATCGACAAACAAAAATTAAATCAATTGTGGAACCCAATGTTACGGGCATGGTTCAATGGTATGGATGACCCTAATATCGCCCTTTTGAATGTAAATATGGAAAGTGCCTACTATTGGGATAGTTTTGAAAACAAATTGGTCTCCCTATATCATTTAGCAAAGGCTGTAACTACCGGTGATAGAACCGAGATGGGGGAGAAAGGACACGTAGACTTACAAAATCACTAGAACATGGCAATTTTAGGAAACATCATAAAAGGGGTAATAAAGGCATCTGAAATCATTCAACCGGAATTTAATGCCGCAAAAGAGCAAGAGAACGTTTTAAAGGATTTACTAAGCACTGCCCTAAACACAAAGTTTGGTAAAACTTACGGTTTTGAACGAATGTTGGAATCGAAGACTATTGCCAAGGATTTCAGAAACGTTGTACCATATCATGATTATAAGAAAATGACAGATAAATGGTGGCAACACATCCAAAAAGGGGAGAATGATATAAGTTGGCCAGGGCGACCCGATTATTTTGCGTTAAGTTCAGGAACGACCGGTAAAAGCAGTAAGCGTATCCCTGTTACCGACGCTATGATAAAGAGTATTCGAAAAGCCGGAATTCAGCAAGTACTTGCGCTAAGAAATTTTGACTTACCTGCGGATTTCTTTGAAAAGGAGATTATGATGTTGGGCAGTTCAACAGATCTTGAGGAGCACAATAATGCTCTGGAAGGGGAAATCAGTGGAATTAGTGCCAGTAATATTCCTTTTTGGTTTCAAGGGTATTACAAACCGGGTAAGGAAATCGCTCAAATAGATGACTGGGATCAACGTGTTCAACATATTGCAGAAAAAGCACCTGAATGGGATATCGGGGCCCTTAGTGGTATTCCTTCATGGATGGAGTTGATGTTGCAAAAGGTAATCGAATATCATAAATTGAATCATATTCATGAAATTTGGCCTAACCTTCAAGTGTATACATCAGGGGGAGTCGCTTTTGGTCCATATGAGAAAAGCTTTAATGCACTCTTGGGAAAACCGATAACGGTCATCGATACTTATTTGGCCTCTGAAGGCTTTTTGGCTTTTCAACAGCGCCCTGAAACCAATGCCATGAAATTGGTGACCGATAATGGAATCTATTTTGAATTTATCCCTTTTAAACCGGAATACATCCAACCCGACGGTTCGTTGGTGCCCCATGCACCTTCGCTCACGATTTCAGAGGTGGAGAAAGGACAAGATTATGTGTTGGTTATTAGTACGGTTGCCGGGGCATGGCGGTATCTGATAGGTGATACGATTGAATTTACGGATATTGAGCGGGCAGAAATTAAAATTACAGGACGTACAAAATTCTTTTTGAACACTGTTGGTTCCCAACTTTCGGTGAATAAGCTAGATGATGCGGTCCAGTTTTTGGAAAAGAAGTTCGATATTCAAATATCGGAATATACCTTATGTGCGAATCGCATTGAGGGTGAATTCTATCACTGTTGGTATTTAGGTACCGATGCCTCGGTAGACCCCTTGCAACTGTCGGAGTCATTGGATGAATTTCTAAAAGACTCCAATAAAAATTATAAGGTGGCTCGTTCCAAAGCATTAGAGGGAGTGAAAGTAAAAATAGTATCACCTTCCATTTTTCATAACTGGAGTGGTAGCAATAAAAAGAAAGGCGGTCAGGTAAAAATGGAACGGGTCATGGGAGAAGAACGTTTTAAAGAATGGGAAACTTTTGTTGACGGGCAATAAAAAAAATGAGGGTAAACTATTGGCTTTCCTTGACCAAAATCATAATCTCATCGGGAGATAGGTAGTACTTTTGAATTCGTTCTTTGTACGAAAAATCTATATCGGCATTATTCAAAATGAATCGTTTTGTCTTTAAGATATATTCGGCCATACCTGCTGTTACCGCATATGTGTCTGCAGCGCGCTCTGCTTTTTTAATGAACTTACCTGAAAAGGAATATTTAAGTCCGAACCATAAGAGATTTATACCACTGCGCTTTTCATAATCCATGATGTGACCTAGTTCATGCCCAAACCAACCAATTAAAACATCGCTATCCATTTCAGTGGTTTTATAGGTTTTTCCTGTAATCTTTGTTTTTTCACTTATACGTATTACATACTTTCTTTTTCGTTTTGATTTTAATAGGCTCCAGAAAATAGGTTGCGCCTGCATGGTGGATTTGCCCGTTTTCTTTTTGAATCGGAATTCTATTGCCGTTGCTTCTAACTCAGGATAAAAATCAAGAGCGGCACGCGCTTCTTTCTCAATGGATTTCGGTATGGTATGTTGTGCATTTGTGTATGATAACGCCATAAATAATACTATGAATTTTATAAACCTCAATTTTGTTTGTTTTACATCATTTGATTTTATAAAAGTGGCCTAGGGAACTTACGATGCCTTTTATCTTTCATTGTAAAATTCAGATGGTGGACTTATGCCTCTTAAAAGAATGAAAGTCCATTCGCCCATATCCAAATGCTACTGATGGTTCACAATATAAAGATTCATTACGGCCAAGCCAAGGGAGAAGGTGGATTGGGTTACAAAAGAATGTGATTCCGTTAATTCTACGGTAACATTCAAATTATATTTCAAAAAAAAATAAATAATTATGAGTGTAATTTCAAAAAACAACAGAAAACTAACGATTTACTATCATTCGGGCACCTCTTTGGGTAAGCAAACTTATGCCTATACAAAGTCATCCAATAAAAGCTTACATGCGGTAGATATCTCAAAAACCAAAGTCACCGGTACCCAATGGGTAGAATTGGCAGAAGGGTTGAATAAGCAAGTTTCAGACTTGGTTCAAAATGGCCATCCCGATTTCATTAAGAAATACGGAAAGGAAGTTTTGGAAATGAGCCAGCATGATTGGCTGAAAATTTTGGAGAATGCCCCGGAATTCCTAAAGTATCCCATAATCATTGATGGGAAAGATTATTTACAGATTCATAGTGCCGCGGAGTTCAAAAAATATATAAAGCCTGATAGTAAGGGTTTGGAAAAGTAATAGGAAGAAGTTCGTTTGCCAATGAAGAAGTATCTTAAAATAAGTAAAATCAAAAGTACAAAGGCCAGGTCATTTCATGTTCTGATCATGTTTACGGGACTTTGCATCATTCTTATATGGGGGTTGCAAATCTACGCATCATATAAGATTCCAGAGTTGATAAATGAAAGAATACCAAAGAACATGGAAGTGGATTTTGAGGAAATGGATTTAAATATCCTTCTTGGCACTATCCGTTTTCAATCAATCAATTACAAATATTTTAATAAGGAAAGTAACGAGTTGGAGGTCGAAGTAACCATAGGGGCACTCGACATAAATGGATTGGCTTATTGGCCGCTTTGGAAAGACGCCAAATTTAAATGCGATAGGGTAAGAGTCCAAAACGTTGGGATATCCAAGTTGAACAAGACATCTGGGGAGGTAGGGTTTTCTATAGATAATGGGAATATGGAAATGTCAGGATTCAAAACCGATGCTACACTTTTTCATCGGAAAATTCCATTTACTTATCAAAGGATAAGGTTTGGAATAAATGGATTGTTCCTGAACCTAAGCCCTTTTGAAAGTCTCACTGCTGAATCTATAAACCATAAGGACCATAACCTGGAAATCGTAGATTTGGAGATTTTCTCAAAATATAGCAGGGATGAATTATCGCGAAAATTGAATAAAGAACGTGATCATATGGTTTTGTCGATCCCAAAAGGTTTGGTAAATGACCTTTGTTTAAAAACACTAAATGATAGCTTGTACTTTTCGGTAAGGAAGGTTGATGTGTTGAAACCGGAATTGACCATGTATCGGGATAAATTGTTGAAGGATGATAAAGTCGTAAAACCGCTCTTTGGAGCTCAACTTCAAAGACTTCCCATGAAACTTGATATTCAAGACATAGCTATAAAAGATGGGTCAGTGTCTTATTCGGAGCAGGTAAATGAGGATGTAGAGCCGGTATCCATCACATTCAATCGATTGGTTGCCAACATCAATAAGCTATCCAATACAACTGATTTACAAACGAAAGTCGAGGCAAAAGCCCTTCTAATGAATGAAGCTCCCATTCAACTTTTATGGGACTTCAATAGTTCTGGCCATGATGACTATTTCAATGCATCGGCAATCCTCAAGAATTTAAACGCTGAAGAAATCAATCCGTTTTTGGAATCCCAAGCTAAGGTCAGGGCAGAGGGGCATATAAACGAGATGTATTTGACCATACATGGTAATGGTTTTAAATCTCACGGAAATATGAAGATGAAATACAATGACTTCAAATTTTCCATGTTGGATGAGGATAGGTTGGGTATTGACAAAACCCTTACACTTATAGTTAACCTGATTACGAATGATGGTTCAAAAACCGATGAAATGGGCTACAGGTATGGAAAAGTCGAGGTTGAACGTGACCGGTCAAAATCCTTTTTCAATTATCTATGGTTGAACCTAAGGGACGGACTCAAAAATACGGTAGTTGGAAATGGTAAAAAATAAAAACAAAAACTAATGAAAAAGAAAGAAAATAGAGGGATAAGGAAAAAAAGATATTTACTTCCAATACTGGTTATCTGTCTCTTGATAACTTTAAGATTATTGTTGCCATTTGTGGTAAAAAACTATGTCAATAATGTTTTGGCAGACCTACCTGGTTATTACGGCCAAGTTTCGGATATTGATATTTCCATTTATAGAGGGGCCTATGTTATTCACGATTTATTTTTGAATAAAATCGATGCCGGTTCCCAAGTGCCTTTTATAGATTTGGAGAAAACCGATATTTCCATTGAATGGAGTGCCTTGTTCAAAGGTAAAGTGGTCAGTGAGATTGTAATGAGCAGACCGCAATTTATCTATGTTTTTGAAGACCATCAAAATGAGAAGGCAGTTGACCCGGATTTAGAAGATTGGACAAAAGCCTTGACCGATTTGGTGCCTATAGATATCAATAATCTGAAAATCGTACGTGGCAAGGCCGCCTTTGTCCAATTGAATGCTGAACCGAATATCGATTTGTATCTAAATGAAATCGAACTGAATGCTACGAATCTGCGAAATGTTGTTCGCACGGAAAACGAACTTCCTTCACAAATAAACGCCACTGCTGTTTCTATAGGGCAAGGAACGTTTAAACTTGAGGGTAAGATGGATTTGGTAAAGCAAATACCTGATATGGATATTTCATTTTCTTTACAAGAGGCGTCGGCAAAAGCACTAAATGATTTTACCAACCATTATGCAGGAATTGATTTTGTCGACGGTAACCTTAATGTATTCAGTG
Source organism: Maribacter polysiphoniae (assembly GCF_003148665.1). Classification (GTDB taxonomy): domain Bacteria; phylum Bacteroidota; class Bacteroidia; order Flavobacteriales; family Flavobacteriaceae; genus Maribacter_A; species Maribacter_A polysiphoniae. Next base: position 455,010 of record NZ_QGGQ01000003.1, read on the forward strand.
AAATGGCCATTGCTAATGGATATCTAACAGGTTACGTTAAACCTTTGTTGAAAGATTTGAAACTTGTAGATCCCGAACAGGATAAATTCTTAAATATACTATGGGAAGGCTTTGTCGGCTTTTTTAAGTTCATCCTTAAGAACAAGGGGAATAACACCTTGGCGACAAAAGTGCCTTTACAGGGGGATTTAAATCATGTTGAAACCAAGGTGTGGCCGACCATTTGGAATGTTTTTAAAAATGGGTGGGTAAAGGCTTTTAAAGGGGTCATCGATAATGACGTGAATTTTGAAGATGCGGAAAAAGGCGCTAAGAATACGAAATGATTCAATTAAAGCAAATTACAAAAAAATCCTATATGAATGTGGTAATATCTATGTTCCATGACATAAGGGTTTTGAACAAGCGAACTACATTTATAGCTATTAAATAAATATTTACAATGAAATTAAATAGATATACCAGAAGAGCGATTGTGGGAGGGGCCATTTCCATGATGGTCATATTAATGGGGACCATACTCTTAGGAGAACTAAGCGGTCATGAAGCGAAGGTTCTTATCCAAAATTCAATCAACGGATTACATACGTTATGCAATACCATTGCATTGGCATCTGCCACGATTCTGGCATTGTTACTTACCCTTTTGGGCATCAGTTCTTCTTCAGATTCCAATCTAAAAAAAGAGCATTATATACATGTGCTGCATATTGCCAAACTAGATACATTCGTCTTTGTTGCATCGGTAATATCTTTCTTATTGTTCAATTTACCCATAACCGAATCGGAAAATGTCCCGGCTAATTGGTTTACCATTATTTACTATGCTTCAATGGTCATATCCAGTGTTCTGAGTGCCATCTTGATCGTCGTTGTCTTAATGTTGTACAACACGGTAGTGGACATCATTAAAATCGTAGGGTTGGGAATCAAGGACCATCCGCTTACCAAAGTTAATGAAGACGAACCTAAGGATTAGGATAGGTTTAAAATCAGATTTCCGTATCATGGATGTTGGCCTTTTGCGAAACATTTTCTTTTGGGATACGTTTAAAGAATTCTGCTATGTCTGTATTACTAGACGGACTATAATTGGCCAATACCGTTCCTTTACCGCCATCTTTGGTTTCAATGACATAGAGTATGGACATATCGGAAGGGTTACTGAATCCTTCAAAACGGTGTTCCGCCACGATATGAACGTCCATAGGGTTATAATCCATCGTAGTTTCAGGACTTATGAGCATATTATCAGCGGCCCTATATGAGTTTATGTATCCTTTTTCTACATAGTGTTGAATGTAATCTTTTTCGCTTTTCAAGTGCTTGTCTTTCATGGTTTTACTTTTTAAATGATAAACGGGCTTACTTCTAAGTGGAAGTTGCCCGCTTGTGCTTAATGGATTTTAATTATTTGTATGGTAACATTGCCTAAACCGGATTACCCCCATCTTTCTGATTCCCTATTTATGCTGTTATGGTCTAGATTATGGATAAAAAGGCAATAGATAAGATTTATATTATAAAGGATTTATTCAATGGTTCAGATAATGGAATTGGTTTCAGGAGTCTTGGAGTTAGACTTTTTTTCTGCCCGTCAACAAAGAGATAATAAAGAGAACAACGAATATAAAGAATAGGACTTTGGCTATACTGGCAGCACCTGCGGCTATGCCTCCAAATCCAAAAATTGCGGCTATTACAGCCAATATGATAAAAGTAATTGTCCAACGTAACATAGTAATGATATTTTAGTTTTGAGTTGATACCTTATCAACTTCTTCAATACAAAGATGGGATATTGTCAGCGTTTGGGCTGCCGTAATCCATTTGGTTATTAACGCTTTACGTTCAAACGGTCATAGAACTATCGTGATATAAGTTTATTTAAAAAAAAGGCAGCCATGAGGCCGCCGTTTTTTATTGTAGTAATTGTCTTTTTAACTAAGGTCTTCCAAATTCTTTATTTTGTTCAAATCATTTTTGATGTGATTCATTTGAAAGGTTAACATAGTAACCGTACTTGGGGGGAGGTCAGTATCCTTCAAGATATCTTTATATTCCTCTACTGCAGCTTTTTCCCCTCTAATGGATTCTTCAAGCATTGCCTCATCGTTATCCGCGGAAAAGAATGCTTTGGTATCCATCCAGGCCCTATGCATGGCTCCGGTAATACTTCCTCCTTTTTCAGGGGCTTCGCCAAATTGTCTTATTTCCATTTTAATGGAATGCCCAAAATCATGGCGTTCCCGGCTTTTTCTATTGAAAAACATCTTAAGGGCCGTATGCTCGGTATTTTCCGCTGCCTTCTTGTATCCTTTTTCCGCATCATAGGTCTTATTTAAAATATCGTTTAATTTTTCACTTATAGTTTCTGTGTAAGTACTCATTGTAATATTATTTTATGATTATCGGGAGTATTTTTTTAAGATGCATCCCTTTCAACATCCATTTGCAATTTAATTATGAACTTAATCTTGGATTGTTCCATTTGGTTCAATTCTTAGCTCAATTGATGAACACCCAGGATAGAATGTATGCTACATAAGTAAGAATCGCTAAATATAAATGGCCCTGACAAAGAAGCTGTCAGGACCATTTCCCTCATCAACCAAACAAAATATTATTTGGAATAAATCACTGTATAATCATTTAATGAATCTTTGAGACTGTCTATAGCGTCGAGATAATCATACTGCAAATTGTATACGCGGTCTGGTTTTTCACCTATTATATAATGTTTTATGTTCAAATCAGGCGCATTCAGCGTAACTTGGTCAGAGACCCTCATTTTTTTATCACCGATGGACTGCTCTGTGGCTTCCAATTTTGAGATAACATATAGTTTATCGCCTGCGGCCCAAATTTCCTCTATTTCAAGTTGGTGTTCCTTGTCGGTGACCTCGGCTTCTACCATAATTGTTTTTTCCGACTTTTCGTCGTTATCCGGCATTTTTACATCTATATATGGAACTTCAACTGTTTCTTCTTCCATGACCACCACAACTTTTGGGATATCCAACGTTTTTGTCTTTGTCCCAACATTTATATCTGCCCAATTGATGTCGTATTCGGGGAGTTCCCCGGCATCTGCGGTAACATCTATATCAACATCCGGTAATTCCCCTTTTTCCTCCTTTTTGATATTGCATGCACTGAGTACCGTTATGGATAATCCTAATAATAGTAATTTTTTCATTTTTAATATTTTTTGGTTCTTAAATCGTTTCAATGCAAAACTATGTGTACTTGCTTGGAAAAGAGTGCTCTAATGAAATTTTCATTGACGTAATACATTTACCCGTAGTAAATACACCACTTTCTTTTTGAAGCATAGATTGCTTCAATTATCGGTAGCATCAATATCTAAATGGATTGGGGCATTCCTTTAGAACCGATCAAGGTATTTTGGTTCTAACAAAAATTAAAGAAAGATATGATCAGAACAGTGAACCCCTATAACAATAATATATTAAAGGAGTATAAATCGCATTCCGATACTGAAATAGAAACAATCTTAAAAAAATCGGATTTAGCTTTTAAGGGTTGGAAGGAAGAATCTTTGGCCTTTCGTATTTCCCTACTACAAAAGGTTTCCAAACTTTTATTGGAGCGTAAACAGAAATATGCGGAACTGATGACGCAAGAAATGGGAAAACCCATTAGACAAAGTATTTCTGAATTGGAAAAGTGTGCATGGGCCTGTGATTTCTATGTGAAAAATGCAGAACGGTTTTTATCGGATGAACTAATAAAAACCGATGCCGATGAAAGTTTTATCAGTTATGACCCATTAGGGACCATTTTGGCAATTATGCCTTGGAACTTTCCATTTTGGCAGGTCATACGTTTTGCCGCCCCAACTTTAACTGCCGGTAATACGGCCTTGTTAAAACATGCCTCCAACACAACTGGGTGTGCCCTGGCCATTGAGCAATTATTTAAAGATGCCGGTTATCCTAATGGTTGTTTTCAGACCATCTTGGCAGATCATGAGGCCATAGAAAAGATTATTGGTTCTGATACGGTTCAAGGGGTCTCTTTGACAGGAAGTGAAAAAGCTGGTAGGGCCATTGCTGCCTTGGGCGGTAAGTTCCTGAAGAAATCGGTCATGGAATTGGGGGGTAACAATGCTTGTATCGTTTGGGAGGATGCTGATTTAGAACGATTTATAGGTGACATGGTAAAAGCCCGTATGCAGAATACCGGACAAAGTTGTATTGCGGCCAAGCGATTTATTGTGGTAGATGCAGTTTATGACAAGTTTATTAAGACATTCAAAGAGCATATACAATTATTAAAATCTGGAGACCCCATGAACGAACAGACGGACATCGGGGTCATGGCCCGCGGGGATTTAGCGGATACCTTGGAAGCTCAAATACGGAAATCCGTTAATAAAGGGGCTACGGTGACCCACGGAAACCGTAAGAAAGGAAATTATTTTGAACCTACCGTTCTTGAAAATGTTACTCCGGGAATGTCCGCTTTTGATGAAGAATTATTTGGTCCGGTCGCTGCAATTATAAGGGCAAAGGATAGGGATGATTCCATAAAGATAGCTTCCCATTCCAAATTTGGACTCGGCACCATGCTATTTACCCAAGATACAGAAGCGGCCAGAAGAATTATAGGGGATATCCCCGATGGTGCATTTTTTATAAATGAAATGGTAAAATCGGATCCGAGACTTCCTTTTGGTGGTACCAAAGCTTCAGGTTATGGTCGTGAATTATCCAAGGAAGGTATCCTGGAATTCGTCAATACAAAAACGGTTTACATTAAAAAATAGAATATTCAACTATAAAATATAGAACTATGAAACAAGGAAACGAAGAAGTCAAATTTGTAAAAGAACCCGAAGAGGAAACCCAAAATTATATTTTTCAAAAAAACAAAAAAACCAAAGTAGGGGTATTTGTTTTTATCACCATTTTACTATTCCTGATTATTGGGGTCATTACTTCCGTGACCTATTTCACTTCTGAGGCCTTATAAGTTACTTAAACAGCAATTGCGTTAGTAAAAAACCGAATTGCGATAATCCAAATAGCCTTGACAGGGTACTTTTGAATCTAGAAATAATTATATAAGAGATAATCAGATTCCAATAGATAATCCGATTTCTACGGATGTCAATGGAGTCAACAAAACTAAAATTTTATGAAGAAAATGGTAATGGCATTATTTGCCACAATTTTAACGACGATGCCTCTAATGGCACAAGACAATGAAATAACGGTAAACCTTGAACACTTTGAAGAGTTGAAGGTCTTTGATCAAATCAATGTGAATTTGGTCAAGAGCAATAAAAACTGGGCGAGTATTACCGGGGACGATACTGATGAGGTGAAAATTGTGAATAACGATGGGAGATTAAAGATACGTATGGAAACCGATAATTTCATGGATGGGAATGAAACCATGGTTACACTCTACCATACCCAAAACTTGTCATTGGTTGATGCCAATGAAGGGGCCAAAATAACCTCAAACAATGAATTGGATGCTAACTACCTAACACTGCGAACACAAGAAGGAGGTGAAATACATACCAAAGTGAATACCCGTAATCTGGATAGTAAGGCAGTTACCGGTGGCATTCTGAGAATTTCAGGGAGTACCGAAAATCAAGAGGTGAATGTGCGTAGTGGAGGGCAATATGATGCCAAAAATTTGATATCCAATCAATCGGATGTGACCATTTTTGCCGGAGGAAATGCCACCGTGACCACTGAGGAATATGTTGAAGCCAATGTGACCGCCGGCGGAACAATTGAAATCTATGGCAATCCTGAAACAGTAAAAGAAGATAAGACTTTAGGTGGTTCTATTATCCTAAGGAAATAATTGAACAGATTAATTAACAGAATATTCAAGGGGATGGGTTCGTACCCAATCCCCTTTTTTGTACCGTAATATCGTAAAACATTTATTTGGGCATTTTGAATAGAAATTGTCCTCGTACCCAAACATATTTTTAAAAGTTATAATTGTACTGATTACCCTTTTGAGTAGTGCTTGTGCAACGCATAGTCTTCAATATGAAAAAGGTCCATTGTCAAACCTGATTCCCAAACTCGATTGTCCAGTGAAAAAATATCTTGTCATTCCAATCTTTATCTTTTCAGTATCATGTGATGATCCTGTCCATTAGTGCCACCAGGCCCAATGTTACAAGTGGTACCTTCACCAAAGATGACGTGGTGCAAAAAAGGGGGACTTGCTGTTCTTTGGGTATTTTCTCAAAATGAAACTCAAATATTATGGTCGACCTGTACTGTATTCATGATTGGAATCATTCTATCGGTTATCGCTTTTGGAGAATGTTTTCAGCATTGTGGCCCTGAAAACGTTTTGAGAAGTTTAGAGTGCTCGATGGGAGCGGAATAAACATAAGTAATTTCGAGAGTGTAACCATTTATAAAAACATTAGGTAAAAAAAATACCGGGATAATCCCGGTATTTTTTTTCTTTGGTCTTAACCCATAAGATCATGAGTGATTTTGATTTTTTGCGAATTGTTCTATTCAATTGTTATCTACCCTATACCTTTCTGTAGTTTCTAAATTTTCGTTTCTATCCCCACCAGGTCCAAATAAATTATTTTCTTCATTGGAAATACTACCTTGACTAGAGGTTAAATTGTGTTCATTTCTACCCGGGATATCCAAATCCTTGCCAAAGAAATCTATACGGTCTTTGCGCTGTTGTAAAAGTAGATCATCATCAGGATCCATACTGAGCCCTTTTTTGCCTAAAGCATAAAGATCTTCTTTTGTCACTTCAGCGTTATAGGATGATTTTGGTTTCGTTGTACTTTCGTTATTGTTCTTTGTTTGCATTATCGATGTTTTTATACGTATTCTATTAAGGGTAAAGTCCCTTTGTTTTTTATTCGTCCATTGTGATGGATGAGGACCGGATCATGGGAATGATTTTTCGATTTATGAAAATTATCTAGCTCCCATTTTATTCTTTTGTTTACGTAATTGATCCTCTAGATCTCTAATTGTTTCCGAAATTGCCGCCTCAAAGGTTTTCGCGTTGGTTGAAGCGAAAAGCCTTGGTCCCGGCATACTTAATCGGATTTCACAGATTTGTTCATTATCATCCGTTCGGTTTTGCGTCTTAAAGAACACATCCGCCCTATGTACAAAATCAAATTTTTCTTGTAAACGATCCAGTTTTTCTTTGGAAATATTTTCCAGTCTATCGCTGGCAGTTACATCGTGGTATTCGTAAATTATCTGCATAGTATTGTTTTTTAGGGTTTCTTGAATAGACCTACTGGTCTTTAAAATCTTTAAATAAAAGTAAGGGAAGGTGGTTTAAGGCTTTAACCCAAATACATTGGATTTTAATGTTTTCGATTTATCCAAGCCCTAGAACCTGATTAGAAATGGGATGTATGACAAAACCAATCTTGAACGGGCCATAGGCTCTAAAGAAAGATGTATTTATAACTTCTGATTCTCTTGTCCATATTCATTTTTGTAAATACTTACCACAATAAGAAATAAGCTGATCAATAACGGCCCGAAAATCAATCCGATAAAACCAAAAAGTGGCACACCTACCAACACTCCGGTTAAAGTGATCAGGGGATGAACGTCCTCCAGCCTTTTTAGCACATACAATCGTAAAAGGTTATCAGTAGCACCGATGGCTACAAGACCATAAATTAAAACTCCCCATGCCTGGAAGGTATTCCCGTTGGATAAAGCCAATAAAAAAATAGGAATGGTACCCAATGCGCTTCCAACAAATGGAATCATGGAGCCAATGGTTACTATTGCTGCCCAAAAAAAAGGATCGGACACACCAAATATCAAAAAGCCAATTAATCCAACAATACCCTGCCCAAGGGCGACCAATGGTATTCCCAAGGAATTAGCACGTACTTTTTTCGTGGTTTCTATTCCTATGGTCTTAAGGTTTTTGTCTTTAATGGGAATGTATTCAAAAAGGGAAGCTTTAAGTTCTTTCCTATTGGTAAGCATAAAAAACAATAGAAAATACATCAATGTCACCGCTATCAGGGTATTGAAAGTCCCTCCGGCGAAATTTTGCAAGTTATCAGACAGCCATGTGGTAATGGCACTTGTATCGATTTCCGAGGTCATATTAAAATATAAATAGGATTCCAGTCGCTCCACTTGTGATTTGGCGGCATTGATTACTTTCTGTGAATTATCGACCGCAAACTGCACTTTACTGCCCATCATGAGTCCCAAGCCAACTATAGGGACCATAATACATAAGAAAGATAGGGCCATTAAGAAAATAGCGGCTAGATTAGGATACCAACCTTTTGCCGTTAATTTTTCCATAGGCTTTCGAAGAATAACGTATATGGTTATAGCCCCTAGCACACCACTTAAATACGGAAGCATCTCCTGAAAAATGAGACCTCCCATTAGTAGTAAAAGGAGCAAAACGAAAATCTGCCGTATTATTTGTGGGCTTATATATTTCATAGTTATGTTTTATGATTGATGAACTTGTTATTCATAAAGCCTTAATGGGATTCGGCAAGGGTACTTTTGAATAGCTCTACATTTTATTTTCTAAAATTGGGGAAACAATACGAAGATTGTTAGTGTAATCCGTTTAAAAATTGACTCAGGAAAGAAGTGAAAAATAAGTCATTTTTTAACGGCAATATCCGAAGGTTCGATACCTGCGCCATATCTATTGGCATAAACATAGGTGAATTCGGCACCGAAAAATAATATTAGAGATGAGTATGATACCCATAGCAGGATCAGTACAATGGTTCCGGCTGCGCCATAGGTAGAACCTGGTTCTGCATGTCCAAAATAAAGGCCTAACAAAAACTTACCGATAACAAAGAGCAGGGCTGTCAGTAAGGCCCCTGTCCAAACGGTTTTCCATTTTATTTTTACATCGGGCAGGTATTTGAACATTAAGGCGAAAAGAACGGTTATGATCCCGACCGATAAGGAAAAGTCCAGAGCATAGCTTAAATACACCAAAAAGTCGGGTAAAACGGTACGAATATAATTAGTCATGGCACTTATCGCCGCAGTCACCATAAAACTTATGAGCAATAAAAAGCCGATTACCAAAACGAAGGCAAAACTCAATATTCGGTCGGTGATGACCTTCCAAATTTTTGCATTGGGCTTTGGAGCTATTTTCCAGATTTCATTCAATGATATTTTTAATTGGTAGAATACCCCCGTAGCACCGAAAAGTAAGGTCCCGATTCCAATGATGGTAGAAAGGGTGTTTTTATCAGAGTTACGGGTTTCTTTGATGATATTTTCAATGGATGTTGCAGCATCCTTTCCCAAGGCCGATGAAAATTCACCCGTTAATTCACCTTGTACGATTTCATAACCCCAAATAGAACCGACCAAATTTATAATGATCACCAATAATGCGGGTAAGGATATAACCGCGTAATAGGCAACAATCGCACTTAATCGAAAAGGGTCGTCTTGCATCCACGCTTTATACGTTTTTGAAATAAGATCTGGCAAGTGCTTAATTTTGAAAACGGTGGTGGTTTTTTGATTTTTCATGTATCAAAAATTTTTAAGTATTGATAGATAAATGAACATGTTTTCCCCAAAGTTTTTAAATGCTTTTGAAAAAACGAAAGCCTCATGTTCTAGTTGGGGAATATTCAAGATTCTATCTATTGGTAGTAAATAGTCTTGTTTTGAACTAACCCCGTTAAGGACATTTTTTTTACTATGGAAAACTACTGTATTCGGCTTAAAAGGATTTGCTCGATTACTTGAAATTTTAATGATATCAATTAGCCTATTGAAAGATCTAGGTTACGTTGATTCATAATCCAAATTGAATGAATTATTCTACTTTTAAACAGTTCGGTTTAACGGTAGGAGATCAGGAAGCTTACAAGATGAGTTAGGGTACTTTATCGGCAAACCAAAATAGAATCAAAAGTTCAAATAAAGAATCGTTATTTAGGATCCTTTTTAGCCGGAATCATGATTGTATATACCATCAGTGGCAATGTACTTACTTTTAGGAATATCACATAAAAAAAAGAGATCCATATAGAGAAAACCTTGCATGTTCATGCCAACGATATCCGTATTTAAAAAAGGAATGTATTTTACCATTGGTGGTATGACATTGACAATTATCTTGCTTTTTGTATAAATCAATAAATTTTAAGGAAGCTAACAATTATGGTAATTTCAACATAGTGAAGTGCTCATAGAAATCGGGCGTCTTTAACAAAATATAACAAGTCCAACTGGTCTTGGCGCTCTTACTTTTCCACCAATTTTCGGTGTGTTGTCCAATGCCTTGTACAAGGCTACCGGATGAGGACATTATCAGCAACCTTTTCTCGACAATCCTATATATAAGGGTTGGGGTAGCGGCCATACATAATCTGCCCGCTTACATTATGGCTTTTGACTTGCCGGATGAAGACTTTCCTTGACCTTATCCGTTACCAACCAATTTTTGCACTTCGTCGCGAAAAGTCTCCCCGACGGAAAGCTCTTTGTCTCCCAGAAAAATGCTGTTCTTACGTATTGCGGTAATCGCATTGATGGCCACCGAATACGATTTATGTACCCTGATAAATTTGTTCGGAGGCAGTTCCCTTCCCAGTTCCTTGAAACTGGTGCGAACCACTAACGGATGTTCGGCACTCTTTAAATGAAATTTGATATAATCGCCATAGCCTTTCATCCATATGATATCTTCGAAGGTTATTTTTACTTGACTGTAATCGGCATTCACGAAAAAATGGTCTTTACCCTGAGCGGTGGAATTTGTACCCCGTACGGACTTGAGTTCATAAAGCTCCTTGGCGCGGTTACAGGCCTTGATAAAGCGCTCTAAAGCCACGGGTTTTACTAAATAGTCAACAACATCAAGATCGTAACTCTCAACGGCATATTGTTTATAGGCAGTAATGAAGATGACCAACGGTTTCCTTTCTAGACTGGCTATAAATTGGAGTCCGGTCAGTCCGGGCATTTGAATATCGATAAATATGAGGTCTATGGGGCTCTTTTCCATAATTTCCATCGCCTCAAACGCATTGTTGCAGGTCGCCACCAAATTTAGGAAAGGTACATTACTTATGTTATCCTCTAATAACCCTAACGCTAAGGGTTCGTCATCTATGGCAATACAGTTCATTAGGATACGAGTTTTAGTTTCAGGGTAATGGAATACCATTCGTCGGACTTCTCGATGTCGAGATCATGATTCCCAGCGTACAATAGTTCCAGCCTTCTTTTTATATTGGCCAGACCGATACCGGAGACCTTGTCCTTAGCTTGGTCATTATCAATATATTTGTTTCGCACCGAAAAAATGAGCATACCGTTGATCGCCTGCAGTGAAATGGTAATTGTCGGGGCTTCGACCATACCTGTACCGTGTTTAAAGGCATTTTCCACAAAGGGAATCAACAGCATCGGTTCGATGGCATGCCAGTCTTCCTTCAAATTCAAATCAACATTTAAACGAAGCCGGTCCCCGAAACGAAGCTGTTGCAGGTCGATATAGCTCCTTAAATAATCGACCTCACTCTTTAGAAGTACTTTTTCATCATCGGTATCATAAAGCATGTACTGCATCAGGGAGGATAATTTTAAGATGGTGGGTTCCAATTTGTCGCTTTTCATCCGCACTAAGGCGACCATATTGTTAAGCACGTTGAAGAGAAAATGCGGACTGATCTGGGACCGCAAAAAAGCGAGTTCCGTTTTGAGGTTTTCACTTTCCCGCTCCTTTGATTTGCGATCCATCTTCAAACGGTCGCTTACCGTTTTATAGGCAATAGCTATTAAAACAAAGAACAGAAAAGGAAGGGCGTTGTGCCAAAGGGCCGTATTGAGCGAATAAGGAAAGTCGAACCCTAGTGCATCATAGACCAATCGGTTGATCAAGAGTATCCCGATCAACAATCCCAAGTTCACTGCCAGATATATTAAAATGTTTTTGCGATACAACAATCGGGGAATGAAAAAAAGCATATTCAAATAGAAGGTCGCGACCCAAATGATGTTCATAACGATATTCAGGACAAGAATTTTACGGGCAAATTCCGTTGGTACTCTATCCCCATCCCACTGTAATGAAAAGATATAGGGAAGCGCGAAGATGAACCCCCAAACCAGCAGATGAATGATTATCGCTTGGTATTTTTTTAATGAATTCAGTTGTAATTGCATAAATATCCTTCTTGATTGGCAAGATAACCAAAACTAAGATATGCTTTATACAGCATCATCTTGCGTAATACGGATTAATGAGAAAACGGCCTTAACTAATTTCCAAAGACCGTTTTCCACTAACAAACAAATTATAAGTTCTTTTTTATTCGATTGAAATACTTTGGCGATACGTGTTCTTACCATCATGTACGACTACAATGTAATTGTCCCGTATCGCATTTTCGAAATTGTAGACATTGCCGATGTTCAAATCACCCATAAAGACCCTGCTATCCAATTGTTCGTTGTTGCCATTGACTACCTTGACCTTTACGGTGTTCAAGTCTTTGTTCAAAAGATTCAAGAAGATTCTATAACCCGATTTTCTTAAAACGGGGATTTGCGAACTTTCCTTTTTGTTGGCGATTTTGATTTCTCTATTATTCAAGTTTATTGTATAGACCAATTTTTTAAGAGGATTCTCCACGGTAAAATAATAGATACCGTCTTCCAAGTTCTTAAGGTTGAACTTTTTGGTATAGGAACTTTCTGATACGTTTTCGTAATGGACGATGTTATCGTTTGAATCCGTTAACCGTACTTCTGATTTGCTGGAAGTGGCATCCATTTCCAAAACAAGAATTTTTGCTTCGCTATCAGTTTTCAAATCGATTTTAGGCTCGGTCGCCATACCCGTCGTTATGGCGAACAATAAGGTCAATATTGCGGTGTTTTTTAAAATATTTTTCATGATATTTTGTTTTATGTTGTTAATGATTTACAAGGCAAATTTACGGCACAATACAGGGCCTAATGGGAGAATGCGATGAACCTTGGAAAGTTTGCGACAAACCTGATAAGTTCATGGTTTGATAAATAAGCATACGAATCGAGCTGTCTCATGTAAAAGCAGAAATCACCAAAATACGGAAGACATAAAGAAAAACTATGCTGTTTAAATCACCTCCTATGGCAAAAATTATGATTTACGTAGATAAACTTGTTGACCTCCTCCTCTTAAAACGGAACTATTTAAAAGTAGAATTGGTTAACTTTAAGTCTAGGTAGGCAATTGATTAAGATGAGTTAGGGTACTTTATCGGCAAACCAAAATAGAATTAAAAGTTCAAATAAAGGATTAAATAGATTACTTATTTATTAATTTTAACTTAGTTAGAAGTTCATCTTTGAATGTGGCAGTGGTATGAACTATCTTTGATTAAACCTGTCAGAATTGGGCGTTTACTGGTTTTTACTTCTTGTTTTGAGGATTAGTGAACATTTATGATGGAAATCAAGTCTAAGTGATTTTGGTTATTCAAAAGAAAATGTTTCCTCTTTAAGGTTTAGTTTTATGTAAAGGAAGGACTATTTTATTTTACACTTTTCCAAAGTAGCGTCCATGTTGAGTATAAATTGGGTGCCAAGTATCAAATCTTCCATGTGCTCTAATATGTCATCATTGACTTTAATACATACATCTATCCATGGACTTGTTGTCCATATCTTATTGCATCTATTACCATTACAATCCTGACAATTACATGGCTCTTGGGAATTACGTATTATCTCCAATAGATAGTCCATTTCTTTTTCCGATATAAAAATACGCACCGTATCAATGACAATTTGAAGTTTGCATGTTGGGTTCGATGTATTATTTATTCTGTAGCATGCTCCATAATTATTTTTATAAATCAATTTCATAAGACCCTTTATTTTTAAAAATATTGAACTTTAAAAAGGGCGTAGTGTATAAGTAGACCTACGCCCTCAAACCTAAATAAACTAGCTCAAACAATTATTTCCTTGGCTTGTATCCCTAAACTAAAATGTGGTTACCCCTTCATTAGGCTGGTAAACATAGTTAAAGGTGTAATATTGGCTGTCATTCGAAGTATCACCGTCATAATAATAACTTAGTATTTCAACTTTTGCAAAATGACCATCAGCAGTTCTAAAAACCAAGATTTTACCAGCCGTAGCAGTAATAATGTGCGTAGTACTATCATAAGTATACCATCCATTTCCAGAGCCAGATGTAATTGCAAATTCTTCAGCACTATCTTGTACAAAGGAGCCTTCCGATATTGAAAGAACGCTGGCAAAAGTATCGTCCACGATATAGGCTGCTGCTTCCCCTGTTCTTTCGGGTTCAGAGACAAGGCCCATTGCTTCACCACCGTTAACTAAGATCGAGGTTCCCCTGAAGGCAATATCCCAATCCGTACTACTTTCAGTAGTGTTTCCGGAAGAGAAATCGAACTTAATAAATTCCCCAGCTACGGTAGGGGGTGAAGTAGTGTAGTCTGAAGTTTGCTCGGCATGTAAATTTGTGACCTGACTAGATTCAACATCCAATAGTACAGGGTCATCATCATCACTGCAAGAGGATAGTCCTAAAATGGAGATGGCTAAAAGGATTGAGATTTTAAATGTTTTCATGGTTAAATTGGATTAAAAATTAATATTGAGTTTTACATAAATAAGTCGGCCAGGTATACTGGTTATATAATCTGAATCTGTAAAATCGAACAAGTTGTCTACTCCAAACCCTAAGCGAAGGTGTTCGGAGAAAGTCTTGTTCATGGCAAGGTCACAAATAGCAAAACCATCTACGAATGAGTCGTAATCATCTAGATAGTTATTGTTGTTAGTATCATAAATACCATATTTACTTCTGTATGTTATTCTAAGGTTGGCGTCAATTTTTGATTTCGGATGGTTATAGAAAACTTTTCCGTTGGCCATATGGCGAGATCGGTTGTAGAGTCCGAAGTAATCTTCTTTCTGCAAATGAAAAGAAGGGGAGCCGGTATTCAATCTCGCAAATATTTCCCCATTTTCGAAAGCGTTTACGGCCGATTTATCTTTGGCATACAATAGCTGATATCCTGCGGATAAGGTTAAGTTCCGGGATGGTCGATAAGTAGTATTGATTTCAACACCTTGCGTATAGACCTCATTGATATTGATATAACTATATACGTTTTGGCCGTTGGTTTTCGTGGCAATGACCTGTGTATCTATTAAGTCATGAATATTATTCCGAAAAGCATTGATCTCAAATGATAAACTTGTAGATGGTTTATACTGAATTCCTAAATTGAAGCCCAAGGAATTTTCCGCCTTTAGATTTCCATTGAACTCCGTTACGGGGGCAACTATTGTTGTTATTTGCCCGGCTTCTTCCAACTCTTCGATTACATTGGGCACCCTATTGTACCCAATTACCGTATAGCCAACGGTTGAATTTGTGAAATCCAAGTACAATTGTCTAAAATCGGGTGCTTTATACCCATATCCCACGGATCCTTTTATGGCAATTTCATCTGTTATTTCGTACCTAAGGGCTGCCTTTGGGCTAAACTGGGATTCATATTTATTATGGGCATCAAAACGAGCTCCTAATATTACATTTAGGTTTTCAATGGGTTTGCTGTCATATTGTAAATAAACATATGGGGCATCAAAAATAGGTTTGTTCGAAAAATCGGTTCTATCCAGTGATTCATGTGTCCAGCCGACACCAGCAATAAAAGAATGATTTTTTGAAGGTTCAAAAGCAATACGTACTTCTGGTCGTAGCATTATTTGGTCAAAAAAACTATCACTATAATAGGAATCGTCCTCCGTATAATTCAAATAACTGTCGGTTTTATAGCGTGTAGTATAGAAGTCTAGATAACCATTCCATTTTTCATTGAATTTTTCATTGAATTTTAAGTGGGCGTTCCATTCATTTATGCGATTCTTCCCTGCCAGATCCTCTGTAGGTATATAATCTTGGTTTTCTGTGAAATAGCGACCAGAGAGGGATAGGGAAGTATTTTCCGAAAAATCGTAACCGACCTTTAAGTTAAATGTATAGTTATGATAAGGGTCCACGGTTTGTAAATCATCGGATTCATTCAAATCATAACCATCTGTACTATTTCCATTGGCAAAACCACTAATGCCTAGCTTGTTTTTCTTATAGTTCAGGGTGGTACTGATGTCATGGGAATTAAGGGTGCCATATCTATATCCTAAATTACCTCCAAAACCTTGTTGTGGATTTTTTGTGATAATATTTATGACCCCTGCGAGGGCTTCACTGCCATAAAGACTTGAAGTTGCCCCCTTCACTATTTCAATTTGTTGAATATTACCTACGGTAACCCTGCTTAAATCCAATGTTCCCGCAGTACGCCCGATCAAAGGGGCGCCATCGATCAGTACTAAGGTATAATCGGAATCCAATCCTTGCATTTGCACACCATCGCCATGGTCCTGTACTATGGTCAAACCGGTTTGTTCATTGATAATATCACTCAGGCGTAACGAATTTATATTCTTGATTTCTTTATTTGTTACTATATGTGCTTGTAATGGCAGGGATGAAAGTTGTCTTGTTGTACGCGTTGCAGTAACGATTACTTCATCCAGTTCCTCCGTGTATGTGGAGTCTATAGAGGATCTTACTATTTCTTGTCCAAACGAGGAAACACTTAATAAGATTGAAAAATAAATGAAGAAAACATTTTTATTTAGAATCATTCTTAATAGATTTGACACAAATATAATCGTTATATAGAATTAATCTAAATAAAAATAAAGAAAATTAAAAATCAGCAAAACCATACAATTATGAAAAAATCATCATCCTTTCTATTGCTTTGTGCCATTATAATTTTGACCTCTTGCGGCCAGGGAAATAATAAAGAAGAAGCCAAAAACCAATCCCCAGATAAAAAAATAGGGGTGTTACTGGTCAATCACGGTTCGGTAGCAAAATCGTGGCGGCAGATGTTGTTGGATGTAGAAGAGGATGTAAAGGAAACCATTTTGTCCAATCCAAAAATCAGTAAGGTAACAACCGCCTTTATGGAGTATACGGAGCCATCAATCGCTACACAAATGAAGGAATTTGATAAAGAAGGTTTTGATGAGGTTATCGTGGTGCCGATCTTCTTAACGGTTAGTTCGCATTATAGTCACGATATCCCTGTTATTCTTGGAATTAGTTCTGACCCAAAGGCAAAAGAATACCTAAACGGAAAAGAAAAAATAGAGGTATATAAAGCTAAGGCAAGAGTAAGTGTGACGCCACCTTTGGATTATTCAACTTTATTAAAGAAGAATGTTGAAAGACGTGTAAAGGCTTTAAGTGAGAATCCTGAAAACGAGGGTGTTTTATTGGTTGCTTATGGTGATGCACAATACAATCAGCAGTGGGAGGAAATGGTAGATAGTATTGGGAAATACCTAAAAATAAAAAGTGGACACGATAGTATTGCTTATGCGTGGTGCGGGCATTTGGTAAGTTATTCTACCGAGCCTACGATTAAGGGGATAGAGAAACTAATGCAATTGGAAGATCGCGTTATCGTAGTGCCAATTTTAGTAGCCAATGACCCTTATTTTCAGAATGATATAATTCAAAAAGCCGTTGATGCTGTAGAAGGAGAGGTCGCTTATAAACAGGATGCCATATTACCAGATAGTAATCTAAATAAATGGGTTATCGATATTACGAATAAAACAGTGGAAAGTTTATAGTATGGATTCAGTTGGTCGGTTGGTTAAAAAGGAAAAGAAGAAAATTATTGCGACTTTGATCGTTGCAGCGGTTTTTCTGTTTTTCTGGATCAATGGTCCATTGATGCAGTCTGTGGGGTTATTAAATTTAGAATCTATTGAAACCAAATATTCAAAACCGATATTAGTCGGGGAGGAAGGTGTGGACAATAAGAACATTTCCTCATTTAATACAATGACATTGAATGAGGAACACACTTTTGGCTATGGACTGGTTATCGATAAAAAAGAACCAGCTAAAAATTGGGGATTAGTGGCCGATGTCAAAAATAACCCCAATCTATCCTTAGAACATAAAGATGCAGTTTTTGAACATGCCAAGACCTTTGCCCATGGATATGAAAATATAAGCATACTGACTTCAATGGATATGTATTATGCCTTGGTTTCCGTTAAGGGGGATTCGGATATTTATTTAGAAAGCACAGATCTTATTAAAAATATCAGGGGATTTGCCGGTGAGATACATGTGGGTATTTTCATTAATAAAGAAGGGTTCATTACGCAGGTAGAACATATTTCGTCAAAAGAAACGAATAGCTATTTGTCCGATATTAAAAAATCCGGTTTTTATGAACAATTCCAAACGATTTCATTGACCAGGGGCAGTCAGGAAATTGATGCCGTTTCTGGTGCCACCATTACCTCTAAGGCCATTGCCCAAACTGTTTCCGCATTGGTCGAAAAAGGAATTCCTTATCCCATTTCAAATTATAATGATGTTGATGGGATAAATACATTTAGTATTGAGGCAAGTTTAAATAAAGTGTGGATTTTTCATATAGGTGTTATTTTCTTAATGTTTGCGTTCACCATGCAGAAATGGATTAAAAAGACAAAAAAATCAGTATTGGCATTAAGCCTTTTATCTGTTATTTATATTGGCTTTTTTCTAAATAATTCATTCACCTATATTTCATTTATCCATCCTTTTGTGGGTACCTCGGTATCATCATTAATAGGACTATATGCATTATTTGTTCTAATTGGGGCCATATGGGGTAAAAATACATACTGTAAATATGTTTGTCCTTTCGGAAATATTCAACGTTTGATAATTCAAGTCAATCCTTTAAAAACAACACGAAGGTTCTTTATTTCTAATAAATGGTTAAAAAGAATCAGGGCGGCAGTTACGGTTATACTACTTACAGGGGTTTTATTGGGGCTACGAAACTGGAGCAATTTTGAATTGTTTCCGGATTTATTTGGATTTAGTACGCTTGGGGTTTGGACCATTATTGCTGTGATAACGATTTTAACAACCCTTATATATCCAATGATTTGGTGTAGGTTGTTATGTCCTACGGGATCGATCTTAGATGGCATTTCCGATATCATGAAATACAAACGCAAACATAAACATAAACCTTAATTCGGGATACCATGCAGGTTCATGATAAAAATATACAAAGCAATCCTGGATTTAAGCATAGCCGGATCCTTGGTCTAGAAAAGTATACGTGCCTTTACTTGGAGGTTCAATAAAATATAAAAATTAAAATTATGAAAATAGGTCTTTTTTATGGCTCTGATACAGGTAATACAGAGGAAGTAGCAAACAAAATAGCGAAAATTATTGGGGAGGAATATGTAGATGTCCATAGCATCGGCAAAGTGTCAAATGCCGATTTGGAAATGTATGATCATTTAATCTTTGGAACATCCACTTGGTATGATGGAGAACTACAAAGCGAATGGGAAGATTTTTTGCCAAATCTTGATGAAATAGACTTTTCAGGGAAAACAGTCGCACTTTTCGGATTGGGAGATCAACTCACTTATGGGGAATATTTCATTGATGGTGTTGGGATTATTTATGATAAGATTATTGAAAGAGGTGCCAAAGTCGTGGGACATTGGCCAATTGATGATTATGATTTTGAGGAGTCGGTTGCTGAAAGGGAAGGTAATTTCGTTGGATTGGCCCTTGATGATGACAATGAATATCAAAAAACCGATGGTCGAATTAAAAAATGGGCGGATCAGCTCAGTACAGCCTTTAGGTTTACGGTTAGTATATAGAATAAACTATAGAAATTATGCCAACGATTGTAAAATTTGCATTACTATACTTCACTTTAGCCCTGTTGTTTTATTCGATTGGGGTATGGGCAGAACGAATAATAAGAACTTTAAGGCCTTGGCATTTAATTTTTTTTTGGCTCGGACTAGTCGCTGATACATTAGGGACAATTTATGTGAAAGCCCAAGTAGGGGAGGAGTTGATTTTTAATTTTCATACCATTACGGGAATTTTTGGATTGTTTTTAATGGGGATTCATACAATCTGGGCTTCTTATGCCATAATCAGGGGATACCCAAAACAGCTTATGACATTTCATAGGTTTAGCTTGATTGTATGGACTATTTGGTTGATTCCTTATTTTACAGGTTTTTTTTCTGGAATGACCCGGTAGGTCCCAAAATAGATTAAACAATAATACATGCTATTTTTTAAATATTGATTTAGGTACTAAAAGGAAAATGGACATATGTTTTTAATTGAAGATGTGCAATCATTAAATAATCCACAAGTGGTGTTGTAATTCAAGATAAGAACCAAATATTATGACAAAGATTATCGGATATACGGAAAACGGAAGCATTTTTATATGTTCTAAATGCAAATTAATCCATTTTGAATTTAAGAATCTGGGGTTTAATTTCAACCAAAAGGAATTTGAACATTTTGCTAAGTACATTCAAAGGTTGGAAGGTGATTATTGGGAAATAAAAAATGCGAATAATTATTTCAAACGAAAAATAGCCATCCCGATCGGCCAAAGTAATTTCAATGTACTTCTAAATAACAATGAGCTTTTGGAGCTAAAGGATTTGTTTTCTGGTGCAATCAAAAAGCAGCAGGACCCAACAGGGCTTTTCGATTATACATTCAATAACAACTAAAATAGGTTAAAAAAGCATGATAACATCGAACTCCTCACCTTCTGAAATAACCCAACAAGTTAGATGTACAGAACATGTATTCAATCGCTTTGATATTAATCCGTATAATAAGAATAAGGTTTTGGACAATACGGTATTGACCGAAGTGAATCCTGATTTTTTGGTAGATATTCTTAATGTTTTTTGTAAATATAAAGAATTGGATTCCTGTTGCTTTGAGATGTACCCAGTTCCTGTTATTTTGGATTATTTAAAGCGTTCGCATGCTTACTATATGGAAAAAATATTACCGGAAATTGGTCAAAGTATATCGATTCTACTTAGTAATTATCCTAAATCCCATCCTTTATTGGAAATCCTGTATAAATTCTATTTTAACTATAAGGTTGATTTAAAGGAACATTTTTCAGAAGAGGAGGAAATACTATTTTCATATGCGGAAAGCCTGTACAAGGCAAAATATTTTAAGAATGAAATTTTCTTTTTTGTTGATTTCCTGCAAAAATATTCAATCAACGATTTTATTGATAGCCATTCGGATACCCTGGAAGGCCTAGAAAACGTAAAGCATATTTTGTTACAATATAATCCTCCCGTAACCAATAAAAGTTCTTTTAGGATGTTGGTAGGGAAGTTGGAAAATTTGGAGCATGACTTAAGGATTCATGCCTATATTGAAGATGAGATATTGGTCCCTAAACTTTATCTAATGGAGAAAAGTTTAAAACTTGAATTCAGTAATTAATGCTTTTTCAACTTACTGGGTAGATAGTTGTATTTTCTTTTGAAAGCGGTTGTGAAATGTTGCGGGTTTTTATATCCTATTTCATAGGACGCCTCGGTTACGGTATACCCCTTTTCAAGAATCAATTTTTTAGCCTTTACCATTCGCAATTCCGTCAGATAGGAGAAAATGGGCATACCGAAAACCAGTTTAAAATTCTGCTTGAGTTTGAATTGATTGATACCCGTAATTTGGGAAAGCTCTAATATTGTGGGCGGATTCTTAAGATTCTTTTTAATTATGGTTTCCGCTTTAAGGATATTTAAATAATCGTCTTCGGTTATATTTTTCTCCTGATAAGTTTTCTTGTTTTTTAAACTATCAAAAAATAGCGTTAATATTTCGGTGATCTTTGATTCTAAATAGGCCTTTTTTATGGCGCCTTCGTAGGTGCAATTGATTATTTCATCTATAATGAACTGCAATTGTGAAGTAATGGGTTTGCTATGTTTCCACATTAAAAATGGGATGTCTCTTTCAAGGGCATCACCAAAACTGGAACTTACCGCTCTATAGGAATGGCCAAATACCCGTTTTAAATAATCTTTTGTAAAAAGAATTTCCAAGGTATTTCGTTTGTAACAATCATACCGTAATTTTCCCTTTACCATAGGTAGAAAAAAGAAATTATAATGGCCATTGGGAATCTTCACAGCTACACTTCTATCGTTTTTCGGTGTGTAATGGCTGTTCCCTTCAATTTCAAAATGCATTTTAAAAAAAGGGAAATTATGTTCAACATCAATAATTAAAGGTGGGTTTATTTTTCCTTTTCTGATGCTTATTTTTATGCCATCCAAAAAAATCTCCTTGGTTTCACCTTTTACCAAGGAACTGCTGCTAACCACTGTTTCTTCCCTTAATTCTTCGGATTTAAATCCTTTTGGATAGTTTCTGACTATTGTTTTTTCCGTAAATGAGGAACTTTTTAAAGTAGATTTCATAAGATACTTTTTACGGCTTTTTTAATACTATTCGCGTAGGTGAAATTATCAATTATTAAATACTTTTGCAAGCATTATTTAAATTCAATCTAAATAAAAACAAATTAAATATATTATGAATTCATCAAAAATGATCAGGATTTTATTGGGACTATTTATTTTAGTTTCGATGGGAATTGGATATGCCCAGCAGCCTAAAGGGAGCATTAAAGGGAAGGTGTTGACATCGGATAATGTGCCCGCAGAGTATATCAATATAATCTTAAAATCTACCAACAAAGGGACAACTACGAATATGGAAGGGTTTTATCGACTTAATAATATTCCATACGGAAATTATACTTTGGAGTTTTCATTGATTGGTATGCAGAGTAAATCAGTGGAAGTCCAGGTAAATGCCTCGGAAATTCAGGTTGAGGATGTTGTTCTAAATGAGAATCAAGAAGAATTGGACGAAGTTATTATCATAGCGGAACGGCTAAATCAATTTGCACAGAAAGAATCAGAGTACGTCGCCAAGGTTCCATTGAAGAACATAAATAATCCACAATCGTATTCCATAGTTACGGGTGCACTCTTAAATGAGCAGGTTACCACCGATTTGCCATCTGCATTCAAGAGTATTACAGGTGGTGGGTACGTAGAGTCCAATGATGGCAACGTAAGCGTTTACTTAAGGGGATTCAGGTCAGATGTACACTTAAGAAATGGAGGAATTGCTTGGGTAAAGGCTCCATTGGATCCTCAAAATATAGAACGCATAGAACTGGTTAAAGGACCTGGTTCATTGTTTTATGGCGCCAATGTCAATAATATCGCCAATTATGGAGGTGTTGTAAATAAAGTAACCAAACAAGCTTATGATGGTAAAAAATTAGAGCTGGGCTATACCACAGGAAGATGGGAACAGAATAGGGCTACCGTTGATTTTAATACCGTATTGGATAAGGATGAGAACGTTTTTTTTAGATTGAACGCGGCCTATAATTCAGAAAACAGTTTTCAAGATCAAGGGATTGTAAGGGAATTTATGTTGGCTCCATCATTGACGTTCAATGTATCGGATCGGCTTACCGCTAAAGTAAATATGGAGTATAATCAGAGTAAACGAAATTTATATTTTGCAAGTGGTGTTAGTCCTTCGCTTATTTCTGATAGCGTGGATAGTTGGGATGACTTGAAATGGGATTATAATACAAGTTATGGGTCAAATGAAATGGCAGGTTATTTTGCTTCTACCGTATTGCAGGTACTATTGGATTATAAATTATCCGACTCATGGACTTCTAAAACAACATTTACCAACGCAGATCTTTATACGGATGCCAATTATTTACGTCGCGTAATGTCAGACGAATATACAGTAAGTAGATATTACCTTCAATTAGACCCAAGGGAATCCGGGAACACACATATTCAGCAAGATTTTTTAAATGTTCTTGAAGGTGGGAAACTGGACAACAAATTCGTTACTGGAGTCAGTTATCTCAACAATTATGATGATACCCAACGTACGGGTGTTTGGAATGCGGTTGATCCTATAGATGTAAACAATCCTGTAATAACAGGTAGGACAAACGAACAGTTTGAAGCTACCCTTGCGGATCAAACAAAAAACAAGACCATAACAAAATTCGAAACATTAGGGTTTTATGCTTTTGATGCACTTACCTTAAATGACGAGATTACCCTTGCTGCGGGATTGCGATTTGATCGATATATGGGTAAGAACACCGTATCCAACGGTTCTGAATTAAGTAATGGATATAACCAAAATGCGCTGAGTACAAAATTGGGACTGGCCTATAATCCGTTCAAAGATAAGGCATCCCTTTTTGTAAACTATATGGATGGATTGACCAATAATGCACCATCGGATGATGGTACCGGAGAAATCATTACTTGGGATGCAGAAAGGGCAAAACAATTTGAGGTTGGCACAAAATTGAACTTTTTCAGTGGAAAACTAAAAAGTACCATTAGCTATTATAATATAAGCATAGATAATGATATCATATCAAATGAGAATGGTGTCAGTGTACAGGAAGGGGAAACATTGAGTAAAGGATTTGAGGTAGATTTAATAGCGAATCCTTTTCCTGGGTTCAATGTCGTTGCAGGCTATACCAAGAACAATGCAACATTGGAAAAGGTTAGCTCTGGTAGTGAAAATATAGTTGGAAATAGTTTAACGTATACCCCAGAAACTGTTTGGAACTTTTGGTTGAGTTACCATGTATTCAAAGGCAAGGCCAGTGGTCTGGGCTTTGGGTTTGGGGCGAATCATATAAGCGAAATATATAATAGTACCTCCAATAATTTCGGCTCTGATGCCTACACTACTTTTGATAGTACGGTTTTTTATAAAAAAGACAATTATAAAATCAGTTTTAAGGTTGATAATCTCTTTGACAAGGAATACTACAATGGTTATGGAATACCACAAAAACCATTTAATTTTAGGGTAGGTCTTACCTATAATGTTTTTAACTATTAACTAAGAAAATGAAAAGAGGACATTGCTCGGGAATGTTCTCTTTTTTAATATATAATAAAGCTATTAATTTAAGAGAATGAAGATTTTCATCGCATGTATATTGTTTTTAGCATCCTTAACCTCTTATGCCCAGAAGATAGAAATAGGAGCTATCGAAATCATATATTCCGAGATTCTTCAGGAAGAAAGGGAATACTGGATATATTTGCCAGAGCACTATTCAGATGAAAAATACAAAGAACAAGAGTATCCCATCATATATCTTTTGGACGGTGAAAAGTATTTTCATGTCGTTTCAGGTATTGTAAACAATTTTTCAAGTGGTTATTATCCCATAATGCCAGAGTGTATTGTGGTCGCCATCAAAAACACCAATAGGGCAAGGGATTTAACGCCAACCACTATGGCTGATATGGGTTACGAAAGTGGAGGGTCAAGTAAGTTTGAATATTTTATCACAAAGGAATTGATGGCCAAAATCAATGGGACATATAGGACAATGGACTATAAAATTCTTATGGGGCATTCTTTTGGGGGACTATTTACCATGAACGCTTTATTCAAAAAGGCAAACAGTTTTAATGCCTATGTGGCCATTGACCCAAGTTTATGGTGGGATGATGCGCTATTTGTTAAAGGGCTGGGAGATAAATTGCACTGGTTGGATTTTGATAAAAGAACCTTGTTCCTGGCAAATGCAAATTCATTGGGTTATCCCAAAAAAGCGGGAAAACAAGATAATGCCCATTTTAAGGCAAAAGAAATGGCAATAAAGAAAATGAACGCTAATATTCCGAAAAATTTAAACCTAAATATTAAAACATATCCCGAAGAAGACCACGGAAGCGTTGTTTTACCCTCTATAATAGATGCATTTCGATTTATATTCAAAGGGTATAGGGCCAATGCAAAGGAAGTTATGAAAAATCCAGCTTTACTTCGAACACATTATCAAGAAGTGTCCGATAAGTTGGGATTTGATTTCAAACCCCAATGTGCGTATATAGATGGCATAGTTGATTTGCTAATAGAAAGACATCAATTGGAAAAAGCCGAAATTCTAAATCATTTGAATATGGATTTATATCCCACCAATAAATATCTGCAAGAAAAGTTTGATTAAGCCTTGAACACTATGAGAAAATACACATTTAGGAAATTGATGAATGACTTACACCTATGGTTAGGTGTTGGTAGTGGTATAATATTATTTATTGTGTGTTTTACGGGTTGTATTTTGGCTTTTGAGAAAGAGATTGTGTTCTTATTTGATAAAGAAGATTATTATTCAGAAAAGATTGGGAATAGAGTTCCTTTTGATAGGCTCATTGATTCCTTGGAGGGAAATGATACCATAGTAAAGGATTTTATTTTTTATGGTGAAGAAAATAGAAATCACCAGTTTACCTTGCTTACAAAAAAGCAGATTGAAAAAAGTAAGGGATAGCCTGTAAGGGGTACAACGGTTAGCATAAATCCTTATTCAGGGAAACAAGTGATTGCGGTAGGTAAGACAAAGACATTTATGCATACCATGGAAGAATTACATCGCTATCTTCTGTTGGATAGTAAATGGGGAAGGCCCATTGTAGGTGTCAGTACCATTATATTCGTGTTTATGTGTCTTTCTGGATTGATATTATGGTTTCCAAAAAAACTTAAAAAATTCAGGAATTGGAAAGTTTGGAAACAGGGTTTTACCATTAAGACCAAGGGAAGTTGGAAACGTATAAATTATGATTTTCACAATACCTTCGGTTTTTATGCATTGCTGCCCATGTTACTTATGGGGCTTACCGGACTCTTGTGGTCATTTACATGGTATTATGATGGTTTGGAAAGGGTTTTGGGGGATAAATTAGGGAAATCTAGATTTGATAAAACTATAACTATTGATGATTC
This sequence comes from Maribacter polysiphoniae, assembly GCF_003148665.1. Classification (GTDB taxonomy): domain Bacteria; phylum Bacteroidota; class Bacteroidia; order Flavobacteriales; family Flavobacteriaceae; genus Maribacter_A; species Maribacter_A polysiphoniae. Next base: position 481,809 of record NZ_QGGQ01000003.1, read on the forward strand.
CAGTGAATATCAAGACAAAGCTATCCTGGATTTTAATACACTCCTTAAGAAAACAGATAGTATATTACCTTATTCGAATGCTGCAACTAGGGTTACACTGCCATTATCCCTTGACCAAAGTATAATGATTCGAAAGATCAGCAATGAATTTTTGGCCTTTAATGCCGCTGATAAGCTTCAATTCAACCCCCATACCAACAATCTTGTTTCTGCCATATACTTTAAGGATGAGTCAATCGGTTCAAAAATAGCGGGTCTGATCCGAGGGATTCATGTAGGGGATTTTGCAGGTTTGACAACCAAAATCATCTATTTTATTTGCTGTTTGATTGCCACTTCCCTGCCTATTACTGGAACCTTAATTTGGATCAATAAAATGAAGAAAAAGTAGATGGATGTAAAACCCAATCAGTTTAAATAGTTGCGTACATTTAATGAACGGTTATCTAAAATATTTCATCACTCTTTTTTTGAATTGGGAATGTAAGCGTCCTAAAAAGGATAAGTCGTTTTATCGATTTTATTCTAATAAAGGCGTACATAGTTGTATTTTAAAGTTTAAACTGACCCGTGTCGCTATACTTTGTAATGCAGAGCAAAGCCCCGCCCACTGGAAATCTATTTCATCGCCGATAAACCAAATCACTTTAATTGCGCAAAAAGACCTAATCAATACAGTTTTGGATATGGTACGTTTGGAAAGAAAACGTTGGGCATCAATGGGCGGGTCACTTGACCACTTTCACCGGTACCTGGTATCTTTTAAATTTAAACATACTAAGCACTCAACGTAACTACGTTTAGTCTTACGTTGACAATGATTAAGCAAAAACCGAACAAATTGAATGAAACAAATATTAATACGATCATTAATAATATTAATTTTTCGTCGGTAATAATAACCCTTAGAGCTATATTTCTGATTTTGGTAAGAGAATGTAAGGGAATAACATCGATTGGATTTTAATCTCAATGATTGCATTAATCGGTCCAATTTTGAGGATTATAAAAGGAACAAAACTTATTACACAAACCAACAATGAATAATCTAAGTTTTGATTTATTATTTGGCCTAATCGAAGAAAATCGCTTTGGGAATATAACTGATGATAAGATTATGAAAAAAGTAATAATAGATTTATAACTATTGCCAACAAAGCCTCTTATGAAACGCCTTCATGTGGTTATCTAAAGTTTATATTAAAAAAACCTCAAGGAAATTGTTAATTATTATGCTAAATCGTTTAACTTACTCTTAAATTAAAATACAATATAAAGTTTTAAGAATGAAATAGCGGTGGTTTTCAGCTAAAGGGATAAATGATTTTTCATGATAAATTTTTTTAAAACTGAAAAACCTCAAATTGTTTGTTAAATTGTAAGGAATAAACCAGAAGGTTATAGACAATATTGTTATATTATTATGTGGTGCTTTTCGTTTTTTAATGACCTTGGGTATTTGTGACAGGACAATTGTTGAAATTATTGAAAGGATTGCTGAATAGAACTATGATTGTTTTTTTTAGCTAAAGAAATAACCACTTATAAGCGAAGTAAGATTATTTTAATATGAAGAAAAAACGCTATTCCATCACAGATATCGCAAAGGAATTGAAGGTGTCGATTACCACGGTATCCTTTATCCTTAACGGGAAGGCAAAGGAAAAACGAATTAGTGAAGTGGTAACTAAAAAGGTTTTGGAATATGTTGAAAAAGTAGGTTATCAACCCAATTCCATCGCAAGAAGTTTAAGGACAGGGAAAAGTAGGGTTTTGGTTGTTATCGTGGAAGATATCTATTCTCAGCTGGCAAGGGTTTTAGAAGATATTGCTTATAACAAGGGGTACCGGGTATTGTTTTGTAGTAACGACAATGATGATGAAAAATCGAGAACACTTTTAAGGCTTTTTAATGAAAGACAGGTAGATGGTTACATTATAGTCCCTTCACCAGGCATCGAAAAAGAGATAAGGATGTTGAATGAAGAAGGTGTACCTGTCGTGCTTTTTGATAGGTATTTTCCCTCACTGGAAGTAAGCTGTGTTATGGCGGCCAACAACAAGGCTACTTACACTGCTGTACATCAGCTTATTAAAAATGGGTATTCGAAAATACTTTTTGTGACCATAGACTCCAAGCAAACACAAATGATGGAACGTAAGAATGGATATCTAAAGGCATTGGAAGAATATGGATTGGATGCTAATGTCTTAGAAATTCCATATAGACTCAAAGACACAATAGAAAAAAGAAAGTTACTTAGACAACAATTGGAGAAAACAGATAGTTTTGATGCTATATTTTTTGCTGTCAACTATTTAGCGGTATCTACTTTGAGGATTATTAAAGAGGAGTTTCCGTCTTATTTAAATTCTAAAGGATTTTTCACCTTTGATGATAATATTCTGTTTGAATTGTTTAGTCCTTCTATTTCGGCTATTTCACAGCCGTTAAATGAGTATGGAAAACTGTTAATGGATATTATTCTTGCTAAAATTGAATCTTCCGATCAAGATAAGGAGGATGAGTTCAGATTGCATCTTTTGAATTGTGAGATTAAATATAGGCAGAGCTCATTACCCATAAGTGAACGTACAATCGTATAAAAAATATTATTTTTTACCCTACACCACCTTGTGATTTGGAAAATATAACATTGGAAGCATGAACAGTTTCAATATTGATTGAATTACATCAAGAACCTCAAAGTGTTTTATTACAATTATACATATTTACCCTTATTCGGTCTCCAACAGTATTTTGCCTCCTTTATTGAAGATATCATTGGAAACAAAATAGCCACTGTGCTTAGTACCGTTTAACATAAATCCTTTTAATTTTCTTCCTCCTGTTGGATTCTCAATTATCAGAGTATTTCCATTCTTAAGGTTCCACTTCACTTCTTCAAAAAGAGGAACACTTACCAAATATTCGCTATCTGCAGGGGACAGTGGGTATAGCCCCATTGCGGCACAAACATACCAGGAAGACATTTCACCTGCATCATCCATTCCTGAAAGGGCCAATCCATCTTTGCCTACCCCATAAAAATCGTTGAGTATCGTGTCAATAATCACTTGGGATTTTTCGGGTTTATCCACAAAGTAATAAGAAAAAGGGGCCTCATGATCGGGTTGGTTTCCGTGACAATATTGACCAATGAAACTAGAAACGTTTCTGGCAATATGATTCGGGTTCCAAGGTAAAGTAAATAGGGAGTCCAATTTTTGCTCAAAGGCATCCTTGCCTCCATATAGCCCTACCAAACCTGGCATATCGTGAGGTACGTAAAAAGAGACCTGCCATGCATTTGCTTCGCGATACATGTATTCATAATATGGATATTGCGGATTGAATGGACTTACCCAGTCCCCGTTTGCCAACCTTCCCCGCATGAAATGGGTGGCCATATCAAAAACATTTTTATAATTTTTCGCCCTTTTCGATAAATCATTGAAATGAATGGAATCATTCAGTTCTTTTGCCAAAAGTGATAGTGCATAATCATCATAGGCATATTCCAAGGTTTTTGAAACCCCTGCCGAACCAACAGTTTCAACCACCGGATCGTTTATTCGAAGCTCTGGAATATATCCTTTTTCGATATATGATTTTAAATATGGTCGCCCCCCATTATGGCCTTTGTTCTCCTCATAGGCATTGTTCAATAATAATTGATAGGCTTTGTTTATATCAAAATTGTCCACCCCCCTAAAATAAGAGCCAGCGATAAAGGAGGCGCCATGATCCCCATGGAAAAAAGTAGGTACATATCCTGTTAATTCACCAATATCCATCAGGGATTTTATAACGTCGTTGGTCACCTCTGGTTGTAATAAGGCCAACAGCACCAATTTATTTCGATAGGTATCCCATAAGGAAGGAATTGTATAATACTTA
>NZ_QGGQ01000004.1 GCF_003148665.1 Maribacter polysiphoniae
GAGCTGGCAGCGTAACTGGGAGCAGTTATCGCAGTACTTCCAGTACACCGAACCCATCAGGAAGATCATCTATACGACCAACGCCGTGGAAGGTTTTCATCGCCAAGTTCGTAAGGTAACCAAGACCAAGGGGGCATTTACCAACGACATGGCCTTGTTGAAACTGGTATACCTGGCCACAAAGAACATCGAAAAAAAGTGGACAAGCCCATTACATAATTGGAGTCTTACCGTTCAACAACTTTATATTAAATTTGGGGAGAGGATACCACTGGTCTTAAACGCCAATTCCTTTGGGGCTAGCCCCAAAGGAATTGGAACAACGGACAGAGTTTAATTTACAGACCCATACCATCTCCAATGAATTTTTCGAATTTAGAAGGACTGCCATTATCATCCCCCGTTAAAAGGTAATAGAATAAACCACAATCAGAAATATCTGCGTCGCCGCCACTATGAGCTTCTAGTCTAGAATACATCCATTTTACATCAGGGTCTTTATGATCGCGCATCCAATACCAAACAGAAAAGTCTTTTTGTGAATTCCATAAATCGTTTGGAACAGTTTTATTATTTTGATCTTTAATTTTCTTATATTTTATACGATTCCCACATAATTCCTGAACATCATTCCAAGTTCTATGATAATTGCGTCTTTTTTCTCCTTCATTAAACTCACTATGAGATAAAAGATATACATAATTAAGTGCTTCAATATTACCTTGCTTTATAACTTCTTCTACAACTTGATATAAAAATTCTGAAAGACCTGCGTGCATAAAATATAAAGGGTTGGCAGCAGTTGATTTTCCCATTTCTGAAGCCAAATTAAGTTTAGATGCTTCAAGCTGTGTTGTCACATCAAAAAATTTACTTCCATCAAAATCCCACCTTTCTATAGCCCCATCGCAACTTATTTTAAGCTCATTTTCATTATCAGGACCAGCAGGAGCATCAATAAAATTATTGTATGAGCAATGTACAAGCTTATCTTGCAAGCCCAACTTTGCAATAATTGCTAAAGAGGCTGCCGCAGCTCCCCAATCATCAGGATCTCCTGTTGGCCATTTATAGGCATTATCTGGCTCACTATTACCGTCAAAGCTAACTGCTAAGCGATTGTTATTATACTCCCATGGTTTAGAAATAGATTGTACTTGAGCTTTACATTGGGTCAATATAGATGCCATCATCATTATAATAAGAAATTCAAATATTGAATACGTTTTTTTATACATTAGTTCTTATTTATAGTAAATTTAGATACAAAATAGTTCAAAAAATATAGCATTACACCATAAGTAAAAATGAGCGTGTTGCAATGAGTAGCATAAAAATAATTCCATAAACGAAAATAGAAATAATAACTACTCTATTTTTAGTAGTTCGTATAATTCCCTTTTTAGTTTCTTCTCTAAAAAAGTACCTAAGAACAAAAGTGCCAAAAGAAAAGCTGGGCGAACCTAGAGAAAATCTTTGGGTAGCGTTGATAGGTTTTATACCAGATAAAGAGCCTTTGTTATTCTTCATTAATTCTAAAACCCTTGTAAAACCTGATAATTTCGTCTTCTTTGAACACATTGCATTATGACACTTTGCTTTGGTAAACGGCATAAAATATATAGGTCTGGGAGACCTTTATATTTTTGAGCGAGATGTAGCGCAGGCGTATTGGGCTCTACATTCTCTTCGTGCCTAGTCACTTTTATGCGACCCAACGATAGGAGGGGAGGGCTTGCGGATTTTCTATTCGGTTTTTATTTGGTAAATTATTTGCTCAATCACGCAACCAATCAATTGTAACCTGTAGCCGTATTTCAGGATGGGACGGTTTCTCCCAAAAGAGATTCTTTTTACAATTTTGACATTGGCCTGTAATAATTCCTAATTTAAGCCACTAACCAATAAAAACGACACTATTGAGTAGCGATTTTTATAAAACATCCATTTTACCATTTGCAGGAATAATCATTAAATTATGTCGAGCCTATACCAATTCGCAAGAAGATTTTGAAGATTATTATCAAGAAGTGTGTTTGCAAATCTGGAGGAGTAAAGACAACTTTCGTGAGGAATCCCAATGGAGCACTTGGGTGTATCGAATTTCTTTAAACGTTTGTTTGACCTTACTTAAGAAAAAGAAAAACAATGTTCAACATTTTGTATCCGATGCTATAACTTCTGAAGAGACTGAGGATAATTTTGCGTTTTTGGATGAATCCCTAAATGTATTATACGATGCTATCAGAAAACTCTCAGAAATAGATAGAGCGGTTATTATGCTTTATTTAGAGGAAAAATCACAAAAGGAAATCGCTGAAATTATAGGAACAAATCCTAATAATATCGGGGTTCGTGTTAAAAGGATTAAAATTAGATTAAAAAAAATATTGGATGGAGAAATCAATTGAAAATATTTGGAAGGAAGGTTTTCTTAAGAGCGACGCATTGGTAGCACCAAAAATCAACAATCTTTACAACCAAAAATCAATTCATATCATTGATAAATTCAAAAGAATGTTCAAAATAAATTTGATTGCCATTGTTGCATTCTCATTTGCTTTTTTAATCGTCTCTTTCCTAATAGGCATTCCAATAACAGGCATCCTATTTTTTGTAACCCTTTCAGTTCTTGTTTTTATCAATAGGAAATTGTTAAACGATTTAGGAAAAATAGATTTTGGCATAAGCAGTTACCAATACTTAAAAGCATTTAACCAATGGAAGAACAAACAGGTATCCATCAATGAGAAAATTTCAAAATTGTTGTACCCAATAATATTTATATCCCTGATTTTAGGCTTTTGGTTTAAAGATGCCGAAGGTATGCCTTTGGGAGAACGACTGGTAAATGAAATTCTTGTTGGTTTCCCAGACACTTATCTCATCTTTGGTATTCCATTAATAGGAATCTTTATGGTACTATTAATAATAGCCTTACTATTCCATTTTGGAGGTCGGATTTATAAATGGGATGTAAACATTGTTTACGGAAGGGTTTTCAAAAAATTGGATGAATTGATGGCCGATATCGAAAGCTTAAGGAGCTAAACACCTAGCAAAGAGGTGTGGTCGTGTAGTTTTTTTAGAAATTTTTCGAATAAAATGGGTTTTAGGTGTAATAATTTTTGATTTGGACCACCAACCAAGAAAACATTAGAAATTATGACACTAAATAATGCATTGAACTTTTTTGAAAGTTTAAAATCTGAAACAACTAATAAATCGGAGATTAAGGTTTACGGGAAATTTATATATAATCTGACCGCATTGCAGCATAGGGGATTTTCAAATGATGAAATTCAAGCTTTAGAAATGGAATTAGATCGTTTAAATTTAAATTCAAATCCTGGTAACAGAAAAAAATTCTTTAAAAAAGCACTGGGTAAATTTGAGACCTATTTAAAGGATACATTTTCCTTGATTTCCAAAGGATACTATACGAACTTGAGTGTAAGTTTAGGAATATTATTTGGCGTTGTTTTGGGTGTACTTATTGGTGAACGTTTTGAAAGGTCATTAGGGATTTCCTTTGGCATTTGTATAGGGCTGTTTATTGGTGCATATATAGGTCGTCGCATGGATGCTCAAGCTAAAGCAGCTGGAAACATACTGTAGTCATTTTAGCGGCGAGTTGATGCGTTGGCAAAGTCGCAGACACCGCTTAATAGTTTCATGACCCTGCTTATAATTCGCTTAAATAATAAAATGTTCCGGGATATTTTACATAATGCAATTATAGCTAACCGATGGGGAACAATTATTAAAGTATAGCGTGTTGGTTTCCTTTGACATAATATCTGCCGATATAGTCCTAACGGCCGATATCTGATATTATATCAAATAGCATAGCTATACGGAAACTGCACACAATACATTTGTACTATAATTTATATTATGTAAAATAGGATATTTGAAAGGACGTATGACCACCCTTTATCGAATATCCCTGCATCTTATCCAAGATAACCGTTTTCCACTCCCCTGACTGATATAAATCAGTTGATTACAATTATTTCCAAAATAAATTAGTCCCTTAAAACATGAGATAATGAAATATAAAAGTCCCCCTTTTATGCTCATTTGGGCAATGATGTTCTTTTTCCTAGGTTGTAACAATGATGACGTCAAGGAAGCCGTAATACTTCAAAGTGTTGCATATCCCATTTATGATATTTCAAATTCCAACATCTCAGGCACAGCGACCTTTACCCAGGAAGACAATGGTTCTACCCACGTTTTGATCGAGCTCGAAGGCGCCTATACCTCCGAAAATCCAGCCTACATTAGGTTTAACAGCGCTGCTGAAGGCGGTACGGTGGCCATAACCCTAAAAAACTGCGAATGCGCCATCAGTAATACCACTGTCACCCACCTGGATAATGGCAATGCCATTTCCTATGAAGGATTGGTTGCCCTAAACGGACATATTACCATTCATGGCGGTGTGGGGTACAACGCCCCCATCGTTGCCGTGGCCGACATTGGTTCCAATGCGAAATCAAGTTCAACGTCCCTTTAGCAGGTGTTGCAAATAGTCAAGGCTTTCATTCTAACGATTCCTGTTATTCCTTTGGTGGATTTCCTCCAAATGGACCCCTGATTTTCCGTTTTCGAGACTTCTTTTGGACATTTATCCCTGAATAATTCCAAAATCGTTTCGATAAAAAGCGATTTATCCTACCGAAAACTGCTATACGTCGGAATTTTCACCCTTTTGGTAGAAAAGGCATTTCCAAATACAATATCATATCAACCAATTTCTAATTTTGGAGGGAATAAACAACACTTAAGAAATATGAAAATTAAAAGTTCCCTCGCAGTCTTGGCTTTGCTTTGTGTAATGGTTTTTACTGGATGTAAAAAAGATGACGTCGAAAAAGCTGTTATTCTACAAAGCGTAGAATACCAAATTTATGATGTTTCCGGTTCTGGTATTTCCGGTACAGCGACCTTTACCCAGGAAGATAATGGTACAACACACGTATTGATTGAATTGGATGGTGCCAATACCTCTACCAATCCAGCTTATATACGCTTTAACAGTGCCGCTGAAGGTGGTGATATCGCCATTACCCTTGCTGTTTGCGAATGTGCTATCAGTAATACCACCATTACCCAATTGAACAATGGCAATTCCATAACCTATGAAGGACTGATTGCGTTAAACGGACATATTACCATACACGATGCCAACAACAACATTGTAGCCGTTGCTGATATAGGGGCTAATTCAAACTAATCACATTTATCCAATAAACCAAAAAAAGCCCTGACGTAACCGTCAGGGCTTTTTTTATATCTGAACATCATCATTGCTCAATGATGAACGTATTTTGTCCTGGCCTCCTCCATATACGCTTCCACGCCCCGTTTCAAGGCATTGAATTCCGAATATTGTTCCTGTACCTTTTCATAATATCTTTTTGTCGGATTCTTATCCTCCTTAATGGATAGAATAATAGCCCTATTGACCTTCGCAAGGGTATCCAATCTGTTTCGCAGTGACTCTATCCGTTTAAAATCTGTATAGGTTTGCGGTTCGCAACTGTAGGAATTCAAATAATTACGTAATTGACCTACGTCCTGTAAATTACGTTCCAATCGATGGATCAATGCATTTGCGCCGGGCTCAAGACCTGTTGAACCCCTGGTATTTAATAATGTTCTCATAGGATTTGATTTATGGGGTTAAACAAAAACTACTCCAATACCCTTAAATTACGAAATTATACCCACCCTTTTGAATTCCAATTTCCTTATTATCAATATTTAACGGTAATTTAGTATTCCCTTAAAATAACCTTACCATAAGGCATAAAAAAACCTCCGTGTTTCGGAGGTTTTTTGCAATGTAGTTTGGTTAAAAGGTTTATTGTTCCTCTTCAATAAAATCAATATCGGCCATGGCCTTGTTCATCTCATTGGAGAACGGATTTTTATTGAGTACTTTCAGAAGTCTTTCCCTACGTCGTTCGGAAATATCCAATGTATCCAAAATCCGCTTTCTGAGCGCAATGGAATTTTCGCGTTTTTCCTTTAGTTGCTTCCGTTCTGCAACACTAAGCACCAAATCAGGTTCATACATTTCCATAACCGTATGCTTTTTCACTTCTTGGGCCGATGGCTTATACTCCTGTGCCATAATATGGTTGGTCCCCAATACAAAAAACAGGAAACCCACCACAGTTGATGTGTTTTTTTTCATTTTGTAAGTAATAGCGTCTACCGAACAAGATAGTGAAAATATGATTTACCTCCCTTTCGCCAAAAACTACTTTAATCGAATAAATACGTCCATAGGTCGATATAATCCCCTGAATCTAGGGCTTGTAAGTATCATACGACACGGACAACGGGTTGTACTGTCTATTGTAGGGCATAAAAAAACCGATATAACCCCTACCCTTTCGAATATGATTATATCGGTATACTTCCTTACGTAAATGATAAGGTCCTTAGGGCTGTAACTTCGCCTTGGCCTTAAGGTATTTTTTGAGTTGCCCTTTGGAAAGCATGGCTGCCATATCCTCATTCTCCTGGGTGGTCAATTGTTTGAGCATAACGGCCTTATCCGATTCGGAAATATTCAGTTTCCCTACTTTCGCTTTTTTTACCATATAACCGGTAAGGGTTTGTTCAAAGTCCGCCAATTGATCGGCCTCCAAACCCAATTCCGCCGTGTATTTCTTTGTCAATTCCTTGGCCTTGGCCTTGACCACGGCATCCCCATCCTGTAATATGGTATTGGCGCTACCTATTTGTGCCAATAACAATGCACTAAAAAGTAAAATAAATTTTCTCATGGTTTATGATTTTTATTTGATATCGTTTATCCTAAATGTCTTTATATATCGTGAAAAGGTATAAAAAAAACGGATGACCGTGGCGGCAAATCCACCAATTTATGAATCAATTACAATTTTCAGGCCAAAAGTGGATAACTGTCAAAAGGTTTGTTGCCTGATTTCAAAAATACTGCTTAACTTCGGGGCTTTAAATTTGAGAAAATATGCTGGTTTGGATCCTGTTTATTGCTTTGGTAATCGTTTTTTTAGCCCTCGACCTTGGTGTTTTCCATAAGACAGAGCATGTTATTAAAAGTAAGGAAGCTGGTTTATGGACAGCCGTATGGGTTACCGTGGCACTAAGTTTCAGCGGGGTCATCTATTGGTTGTTTTCTTCTGGAATGGTTGAAAACCCTACCGGTCTAACCCCCAACAATGCGGTATTGAAATACATAACGGGATATCTTATTGAATTGTCCCTTAGTATTGATAATGTTTTTGTCATTGCCGTTATCTTCCAAGCTTTCAAGATTCCGGCCCTTTATCAACACCGGGTGCTGTTCTGGGGTATTCTTGGGGCAATCGTCTTTCGTGGACTTATGATCCTCTTTGGGGTGGCCCTGATAACCAAATTCGATTGGATCATTTATGTTTTTGGGGTTTTCCTCCTGTACACGGCCTTTAAAATGTTGAAATCCGATGAATCCCATTTCGATCCCAAAAAATCCTGGGTCTTCCGACAGATAAAAAAAATATATCCGATAACATCCACCATCAACAACCATGATTTCTTCGTTAAACGAATGGGAATCAATGCGGCCACTCCCCTATTTGTGGCCTTGATCATTATTGAATTGACCGACGTGCTATTTGCGCTGGACAGTATTCCCGCGATTTTGGCGATCACGGCGGATCCCTTTATCGTATTCAGTTCCAATATATTGGCCATACTGGGATTGCGATCCATGTACTTCCTGATCTCGAGGATGCTGGAGAAATTCAGGTATATCAACTATAGCCTTGTGGTGATTTTGGCTTTTGTCGGACTCAAGATGCTGTTCTCTCACAACATTGAATTGCCCGAATGGGTTTCCTTAACGGTGATATCCGTTTCCTTGGTTGCCGGTATCATTGCCTCTTTGGCCATACCGGAAAAAAAGAAATAAAAAAATCCCGACACCAAAATGTCGGGATTTTTTTTTAAGGCTTATATTTTGACCCTATTTAATTTCCGGTTTGCTGTTTGGCCTCTTCCTTAAGCTCCTCACTGGCAACAATGGCCAATTCTACCCTACGGTTTTTAGCTTTGCCCTCTGCAGTGGCATTATCGGCCTTAGGTTGGTTTTCACCATACCATTTTACAGTGAAACGTTCTGGACTGATTCCCTGTGAAATCAAGTAATTGGTCACCGATTCAGCCCGTTGTTGTGACAATTTCATATTGTAATCCTCAGGTCCGGCACTATCGGTATGCCCTTCAACAAGGATATTACTTTTAGGATATTCCTTGAAAATACCGGCCAATTTATCCAATGTGGTTGCTGAAGTTCCCTTTACATAGGATTTATTGGTGTCAAAATAAACACCTGCATCCTCGGTGAAGGTAACATTGATACCCTCTCCCACACGGGTCACCTCTGCACCTGGTATTTCTTCCTCAATACGTTCCGCTTGGCGATCCATACGGTCTCCGATATAGCCACCGGCAACACCACCGACCACGGCTCCGATAATGGCACCCAAGGCCGTATTTTTCCCTTTACCGATGTTGTTACCCAATACACCTCCGATTACCGCTCCACCACTGGCACCGATGACGGCCCCTTTTTGTTTATTATTCGCATTACGGGTAACACTACACCCGGTAATCAACACCATACATAATAGTACGTAAACACTTTTTCTCGCTATGCTTTTCATTTGTATATATTTATTTTTACTGTTGGATGAATTTGGTCATTCCCTTTGACCTATGATTTGGTCCTTTTTTTTATTTCTTGGTGAATTGATAAACGATGGTTACTTGTTCCCCATCGACTTGATTGTTCGATTTCAAGATCATTTCCGTTGGGGTCAAGGTGTCTATATTCAACCGATAACCCAAACCACCATCAATATCCTTGTTTTTGGCATCTATGAATTTAAACTGTAGTTGGCTGGTATAATTTTCGTCACGATCGACCACCGACCAACGAATGTAGCGATCCCCGCCATTGCAAAGGGTCGAAGGGGCGATTGTATACCGACCCGTACTGTTATTGTCCCTAAAAAACCAATTACTACCCTCAAAACAGATATCCTTGGCATCATTAAAAAGGATTGAAGAGAAATTACCCGTGTTGTTCTCATAGGAAACATCTTCCAGGATCCAAGTACCACTTAATAGATTTCTTTTTTCACGCGCTACCTTTGAGACAGAACAGGATGTCATCAACAATCCCACTATCCCAAACAATACTACTATTTTTTTCATGTTTATATTTTTGGGTTACAGCATATATATACGTTTCCAAAAAGATCTTGGATGTAATTTATAAAGGAATTTTTAACGCAATCGATAATTTATATGGTCTGTATCGAACATAGGTTTCAATACGCCAACAACTGTAATAAGGCACTCTCAAACCTTCCTTTGGACAAGTAATTGTCTTCCAATGTCTTGGCAAAAGGAATCGGGGTTTCCAAACTGGCCACCCGTTTTACGGGAGCATCGAGATACTCGAAACAATTTTCCATCACCAAGGCCGAAATATCACTGGCGATTCCACCAAAAAGACTATCTTCTTGAAGAATGATGAGTTTTCCCGTCTTTTTTACGGAGTCATACACCGCATCTATATCCAAAGGTTGCAGCGAACGCAAATCAATGACATCTGCTTGGACATCCTTATTCTTTTCCAAGGTTTCCAAGACCCAATGTACGCCCGCCCCATAACTGACGATACTGATATCATCCCCTTCCTTCAAAAGACTGGCCTTACCCAAGGGCAAGGTGTAATAGTCCTCAGGAACATCCTGATACACGCTTCTGTATAACCCCTTATGTTCAAAAAACAGCACGGGATTGGGATCGTTTATGGCGGTAGCCAATAAACCCTTGGCATCATAAGGAAACGCCGGATACACCACTTTCAACCCTGGCGTTTTGGTAAACCAAGCCTCATTGGTCTGGGAATGGAAGGGTCCCGCAGCCACCCCACCGCCACAAGGCATACGAATGACCACATCGGCGTTCGCTGACCAGCGGTAATGCGACTTGGCCAAATAATTCACAATAGGATTAAACCCTGAACTCACAAAATCGGCAAATTGCATTTCCATGACGGCTTTCATTCCGTGGATCGAGAGTCCCATGGCCGCTGAAACAATGGCCGATTCACAAATGGGGGTATTTCGAACCCGCTCTTTTCCGAAAGCTTCGACAAAACCATCGGTTATTTTAAAGACACCACCATATTCGGCCACATCCTGCCCCATTATCACGAGGTTATCATGGAGTTGCATCGATTGCCTTAATCCCGCTGAAATTGCATCGACCAATCGAATGTTCTTAGTGACCGGCCCCGGCCCCACTTCCTCATATTCAAAATCCTTATAGACATTCCGTATTTCCGTAAAGGTATCTGGAACAACTTCCTGTTCCGCAAAAGCCTTTTTCAAGTGTTCATCTATTTCAGCAATTAGCTGTTTTTTATATACTACGTCCTGGGCTTCGGTAAGAATGTTCTCATCCCGTAAATACGCTGAGTAGTTTTCCAGGGGATCCTTTGCCGCCCAGCGGTCCATTAATTCCTGCGGAACATATTTGGTACCACTGGCCTCTTCATGACCCCGCATACGAAAGGTCTTGAACTCCACCAACACAGGGCGAGGATTTTCCCGCATACTTTTACAAAGGGCATCGATTTTGGTATACACCTCCAAGATGTTGTTCCCATCAATGATATGCGATTCCATGCCATACCCTTTGCCCTTATCAGCCAAATGCTCGCACTTGAATTGCTCAGAAGTAGGTGTTGATAGTCCATACCCATTGTTTTCCACGCAGAACAATACGGGTAACCCCCATACCGCGGCCACGTTCAGGGCTTCATGGAAATCGCCTTCACTTGTGGCTCCCTCCCCGGTAAACACTGCGGTTACCTCTTTTTTTTCTTGTAGAAGTCCGGCCAAGGCAATGCCATCCGCCACCCCCAATTGAGGCCCTAGATGCGAGATCATACCCACTATCTTATACGCTTGGGTACCAAAATGGAAACTACGATCACGTCCGTTGGTAAAGCCATTGGCCTTGCCCTGCCATTGTGAAAAAAGTCGGTACAAAGGAATGTCACGGGTCGTAAACACCCCTAAATTCCGATGCATGGGAAGTATATATTCCTCCGTGGCCATAGCTGTGGCCACCCCTACTGCGATAGCTTCCTGCCCTATACCACTGAACCACTTGGATATCTTGCCTTGCCGTAATAAAATAAGCATTTTCTCCTCGATCATACGAGGTTTCAACATCGAGGTATAAAGCCTCAGCTTCAAATCATTATCAAGATCGTATTTACCGTAATCCATGCGTTATAGTATAATCACCATAAATGTAACAAAAAAGATAGGAGAGGCATTAAAAAGAGCCTCCGTTTCAATTGAACATTAATTTGTAATTTTGATTTCAGTTAAAAATACAACTATGGATATGATACCCAGTGTGGACTTGAAGGATTTTGTTTCCGGTGATCCCCAAAGAAAACAGAAATTCATTACCGAAATAGGAAATGCCTTTGAACAAATTGGCTTTGTGGCCTTGAGCGGACATTTTCTTTCGGATACGTTGGTCAAGGACCTATACAAAGAGGTAAAGAACTTTTTTGACCTACCACAGGAAATCAAGGATAAATATGAAATCGAAGGTATTGGCGGACAACGTGGGTACACGTCGTTCGGAAAGGAGCATGCCAAGGGAAAAAAGGAAGGGGACTTAAAGGAATTCTGGCATTTTGGACAGTATGTGGTGGACAATCCAAAATTGGAGGCCGAATATCCGGCCAATATCATGGTCACGGAGCTTGGGAAATTCAATAGCGTAGGCAAGGAAACCTATAAGATGCTCGAGAAGACCGCAAAATATGTCCTACGTGCCCTAGCCCTGCATTTAGGGCTGGACGAATATTACTTTGATAAGTTCATATTGAATGGTAACTCCATCCTAAGGCCTATCCATTATCCGCCCATTACCTCAGAGCCCAAAAATGCGGTCAGGGCCGCCGCCCATGGCGATATTAACCTGATTACCTTATTAATGGGTGCCCATGGTCGTGGCCTACAGGTCAAGAACCACGAAGGGGAATGGATCGATGCCATCGCCAAACCGGACCAGTTGATGATCAATGTAGGCGATATGCTATCACGCCATACCAATAATAAATTGAAATCGACCATACACCAAGTGGTAAACCCTCCCAAGGAGTTATGGGGTACCTCACGATATTCCATTCCGTTCTTTATGCATCCCATCAGCGAAATGCCCTTAAATTGTTTGGAGCATTGCATCGATGCGGAACACCCGAAACAATTCGAGGATATTACCGCCGGTGAATTCCTTCACGAAAGGTTGATAGAATTGGGATTGATAAAAAAATAGTTTATGGATTTAAGTGACCAGCTCAAAAACCTTTTCCCCGAACACGTACCCTCCGAAAACGAGTCCGATGTACCCCAATCGGATATTTGGATGCAAGATGCCCCCATTATATGCAAATATGAGAAGCGCAAGGGCAAACCCATAACCATTCTGGAAGGTTATACCGGTGCGGATACCGATTTTAAGAAGTTGACCAAGGAGCTGAAAACGAAATTAAGTGTTGGGGGGACCTTTAAAGATGAACGAATTATCATTCAGGGGGATTACCGTGATAAAATCATGCAAATACTTCAAGATAAAGGATTTAAAGTGAAACGCGTGGGCGGGTGACCCCTCCCAAAAAGCAACTTGAATTTTGAGGGTTGCGTAGTTTACTGTTAATTTTTTTTGTAATTTTCAATTATATATTACTTTTATTCGCCAAAACCAAAAAGAAACCTAAAGATGAGTTCCCTATTACATATAACCAATGGTGATAGCTTGACCGATAGGTTGAGGTCCCTGAATTTAAAAGGAGATATAATCACATGGCG
The DNA here is from genome assembly GCF_003148665.1 of Maribacter polysiphoniae. Classification (GTDB taxonomy): domain Bacteria; phylum Bacteroidota; class Bacteroidia; order Flavobacteriales; family Flavobacteriaceae; genus Maribacter_A; species Maribacter_A polysiphoniae. The sequence goes on from NZ_QGGQ01000004.1 coordinate 12,954, forward strand.
CGAAATGCTATGTGAAGGTAAGACGCTGACCACTGTGGGAAGCGAATCTTTTTGGAAAACCAGATTCGAATTCCTGAACAAGAATTATAAGGTTTCAAAATCCTGGTTTATTGAAAAGACCTTAAAGGAATACCGTTCCCTTTGTAACCATAAGCAACAGGATGAGATTGTTCTCTGGTTTGAATACGACCTGTTCTGTCAAATAAACATGTTGGCGGTTATTAGTTGGTTAAAGACCCACCGTAAATATGCCAAAATCTCATTGGTGAGTTGTGGCAAGGAGGACAAGACCGATAAAATGTACGGTTTCGATGAGTTGAAGAATGATTACATCATGGATCTTTTTGAGAAAAGGGTCGAATTAAAACAGGATGATATCGAATATGCCGATTATGTTTGGCAACTATACTGTAGCGACAACCCGATACGCTTGGAAAACCTTTCCGATTTTGACAATTACAGGTTCGACTACCTTTCCGGAGCCATCACGGCCCACTTAAAAAGGTTCCCGACCATTAAAAACGGCCTGAACGAATTGGAAAACCATATTTTGGAATTGTCGGTCGACAAAAAGCCCAAATCGAAGAAAGAACTCTTAACTACAGTCATCTCAGACCAAGGATTATACGGTTTTGGAGACACCCAGATCGATCGTATCATCACCACCTTAAAACCCTTATACCACTCCTTCAACCCCGTCCGCTTAACAAAAAAAGGAAAAGAAATACTAGAGGCACAAACCAGTTATTACGCTTGCATTCAAGATAATGATGCGTATTTGGGAGGCGCCCTGAAATACAATTACCTTTACAACACTGAATCTAACAGAATTCTAAAATTATAACATGTTAGAAGCTTCCGAGCTCATCCTAAATGCTGATAACAGCATTTACCACCTTAATTTATTACCAGAAGACATATCGGATACCATTATAATCGTGGGCGATCAAAATCGTGTGGCACAGGTATCCAAGCATTTCGACATTATTGAGGTCAAAAAAGAAAAACGGGAGTTCATCACCCATACCGGAAGGATGAACGGTAAACGACTTACCGTACTATCCACGGGAATAGGAACCGACAATATCGATATTGTCCTGAACGAACTGGATGCCTTGGCCAATATCGACTTTGATTCAAGGAAAATCAAAAAGGAATTCAAGCAACTGAAGATCGTACGTATCGGAACATCGGGAGCCGTTCAAAAAGACATTCCGGTGGATTCCTATGTATTGAGCGATTACGCCCTGGGTTTCGATGGGGTTTTGCACTTCTACGAAAATGAAGGCCTATGCGATGACGAGTTTTCGGAAGCCTTTGTAAAACACACCAACTGGTCAGACAAAAAACCTTGGCCCTATCTCGTCAAATGTGATGAAACCTTGCGGGAAAGACTGATTTCAAATCGTATACGATATGGTGTAACCGGTACAAATTCAGGTTTTTACGGACCCCAAGGCCGTAAATTACGTTTAAGCCTGCAAGATGATACCCTAAATGATAAAATAACCTCATTCAAGTATAAGGACCTGAAGATCACCAACCTCGAAATGGAATCTTCGGCTATTTATGGACTGAGTAAGTTACTGGGACACCAAGCGGTCTCCCTAAATTGCATCATTGCCAATAGGGTTTCGGGTGAATTTTCCGAGAATCCCCGAAAAACCATAAATGGTTTGATCAAGTATACCCTGGACAAGTTGACCAAGTAACCACCGGGTCATTTTATCAGGAAGCTACAACTGAAATTCCAAAAAGATAATATCTTTGAGAAGAAAGAATATCTTTCGCTATAATTATTGCATTTCATAGCCATTTAAAATGAAAAAAGTAAAGATCATCGGCGTCCCCGAACATTTTAACATGCCCTGGCACTTAGCTATCGAAGAAGGGGCCTTTGAGGAACGGGGAATCGAACTTGAATGGACCGATATACCTGAAGGTACTGGCAAAATGTGCCAAATGCTCGAAAACCAGGAAACCGATTTGGCCATTATCCTTACCGAAGGACTGATAAAAAGCATTACCGAGGGAAATCCCGCAAAGATCGTTCAGGAATATATTGCCTCGCCCCTACACTGGGGCATACATGTAGGTGCCAAAAGCACCTATAATTCCATTGACGACCTAATGGGCCGTAAAGTTGCGATAAGTCGATTTGGTAGCGGGAGTCACCTTATGGCCTATGTCAATGCCCAAAATGAAGGCTGGGACACCCAAAACCTTCAATTCGAGGTCATCAACAACCTCGATGGTGCCGTGGAAGCCTTAACAAAGGGTACCGCTGATTATTTTATGTGGGAACACTTTACCACCAAACCCTTGGTAGACCAGCAAGTATTCAGAAGATTGGGGGATTGCCCCACGCCTTGGCCTTGCTTCGTCATTGCCGCTACCGATAGTTTTATACAGGATAATGCTTCCACACTTGAACATATCCTGGAAATCATAAACATGTATACCGCGGATTTCAAACAGATTCCCAGTATTGACCGCACCTTGGCCAATCGCTATGGACAACAGTTGGAAGATATACAGGAATGGATGTCAATGACACGTTGGAGTCAATCCCAATTAAAACCCCAAACGGTTGAAAAGGTACAGGACACTTTGATGGATTTAAAATTAATAGTAAAACAAAAGCCTTATACCGACATCGCCTTCTCCAAAGGGTAGCCCATTATCCGTGGATACACTAAAATTCCACATGGGAATTTTGGGGAATATTGTGTTTTCTTCATTACGGCCACCCAGCGACCGGTGCGCTAATACGCGCTATCATTCAGATCAATCCCTTGACGAAAACACATGGTGACCTACATCACCCCAAACAACATAAAAACATTATATTATTTTTTAATTAACTGTAAATAAGTATTTTAAATTCATTACTTAATGTATTGGTTTATATTTTATTGTTGGGAATTTTATACTATTTTTAATATTTTAGGTCTTGACATTGTGTTTATCCCATTCTAATTTTGTGGTGGAAATTTAACTGTTCATTGATTTAAACCTTTTGTTATTATGAAAACCAGAACCTTTTCTATAACAAGATTTTTGACATTACTGATTTTTCTATTTCTTACCCCTGCCCTTTGTGCCCAGTCATTTTATGCGTTGAAAATAGATCGGAAGATTCGATTTAAGGCTGCGGATATAACAGCTAAATATCAACCCAGATTGGTTATGGGTCCTGAACAGGCTTTGGATTTTCAATCTACGGTCGCCCGTTTCCTGGTAAAGAAAAAAGCCGTGGAAGAGGATCAAACCCTTTCCCCAATGGCCAAATATGAATTATTGAAACAACTATCGAGTCGTGAAACCTCAGCAATGGCCGATGTGCTTGAGTCCTATCGTTGGCAAGAGTATATGCGTATCAAAAGTGAGATCCAACCCATACCTAAACCCGAGAAGGCCATAGCGCTGGAGGATGCCATTGTCATTCACTGACAGTACCCTAACCATACATTTACCAATCAATTGGGGTTTTACCCATTTGCTGCAAGAGTGCATTGGTCGCACTAAAATGCTTATTGCCAAACCAGTATCCGCGATTGGCACTCAATGGGGATGGGTGTCCCGAAGTTAATATATGATGCTTGTTTGCATCAATCAATTTGATTTTTTTTTTGGCATATCCGCCCCAAAGTAAAAAAACAATTCCTTCCCGCTCCTTGGAAATTGTCTTTATGACGCTATCCGTAAAGGTCTCCCAGCCTTTTCTTTGATGGCTTCCTGCTTCATGTGCCCTTACGGTCAAAGTAGCATTTAAAAGCAATACACCATGGTCGGCCCAGCGTTCCAGGTTACCACTTTTGGGATAAGGCTTCCCCAAATCGGTTTCGATTTCCTTAAAGATATTGATCAATGATGGGGGATGCGGTATGCCATCCGTTACGGAAAAACAGAGTCCATTGGCCTGGTTTGGACCATGATAAGGGTCCTGCCCAATAATGACCACTTTGGTCTTTTCAAACGGACTATGGTCAAAGGCGGCGAAGATCTGTTTGCCCGGTGGGTAACAGGTATGCTCTTGATACTCTTTTTTGACAAAATCAACCAACCCCTTAAAATAAGGTTGGTCAAATTCGTTTGCAAGTGGCTGTTTCCAGCTATCGTGGATATCGACGGTCAAAATGGATGTTTTTTCATGATTTCGACCACAAAAATAATCATCCCGGACTTTAATCCTTGCATTTATAGTGAATCTTCCGTTTACGTGCGCAGATTACACCCACTACACGTGAAGTCTTACGTAATCACACACCTAAAATAGGCCCTACACCTGCGCTTGGACAACAGGTTATTTCGACAATTGCCGGTTTAGGTTTTCTTGCTGCCTTACACGATATTTTAGGGTGTTCAAATAACTGAGCGCATCGTTTATTTCGTAATCGGTATAGGATTTTGAGGCCCATTGTATGGCGGATTCCAAATCCCCGTTGATTTCATTGCTTATGGCCATATTATAACAGGCACGTCCGGCCACCTTCCTGTCTTTATTGGAGGTTTCCAACTGCCAAAGTTCAGCGGCACCCTCCCAATCCCCAGCTTGGGCCCTTCGTTGTGCCATTTTAAAATTATCGGTTCCCCTAACGAAATAGTCCCGGTTAACGCGATGTTTATAGGGCAGTATACGCTGGGCGTAGTCCTTACCCATATATGTACTTGTGCCCAAAACCGCTTCCTTTCTGCCCATAATAGCTTCATAGGCCTTAACGGGATTGATCCCTTTTCCCACAGAAACCACGGGATCGTTATAAACCAACTCATCGGCAATGCGACGGCTATAGGGATCATAGATACGCCATCCGTTCTTAACCAAGGTATTCAAGGTCAATTCATGGGCAGGTACCGATGCCTTTATCCCCAGATCATTGGGCAATTGCATGGTCGTCATCTTATAGGTCACTTTGGTATCGGTATCGTAAAATGCCAGTGAAAATATGGCGTCTACCTTATATTGCTCGCACAGCGATTCTATTTCCGCCCAGTCCAAAGGCGCTGGAAATACACTCAGACCTTTCTGTAACCGGGATTCATTTTCAATGATCACGACCTCCTGAAGGTTCCGGTTTTGTTCTAGGTTTTCCTTTAAGGACAGAACAGCCGCTTTAGAACCTTCCTCATCGAGATGTAGTCCTTCAGCGGATAATAGTTTATCGACCTGATCGGCGATCTTATTTCCCTCAGCAGGCAGACTGCGGTTGATAATACCGATTCGGGTTACATCCTTTGAAAGGGTTACGGGGGCCGGTTCAACGGCACTCATGGTCAAATTGTTCGTTGCACTGCAGCCTACAAAAAGTAAGGCGAGTAACGCAATTGCAGCAATGGGGTTACGACTTGTCATTGGGATAGATTTTGTTTACAACGTGAAAAGGATCGTTTATCGTATGTAAAAGCGGCATTATTAATTCTCCAGGAAGCAACAAAACGGAAAGAAAATCACGGTTGTGGGTTATGGATTTCAAAAGTTCGCCATATCATCCCTAAATCATACCTTTGCAATCGATTTATAAAGGCAAATGGGTACGATTCATACAAAAACACTTCAAGATTTAGAATTCGATACGGTATTGAAACAGCTTTCCGTACGCTGCACTACCGAGTTGGGTAAACAGAGGGCTTTGGACATTGCCCCATTACCCGATGCGGAAGACATACATCGCCAACTGGGACAGACCTCTGAGTATTTATCTTCCCTGATCAGTGACAATCGCATTCCCAACCATGGGTTTGACAGTATAGACGGAGACCTGAAATTGCTCAAAATCGAAAACACCACCTTGGAAATCAGCGGTTTTCGACGTATTGGAAACATTTGCAAGACCGTTGCCGACCATAAAAAGTTCTTTAAGAAATTCAAGGAGTATTTCCCTTTGTTATTCGAGGCTACGGAAGAAATCCAACTAAATACCGAAATACCGGCACATATTGATTCCGTTATCGACCGTTTTGGGGAGATCAAGGACAATGCCTCCGATAAATTATTGGGCATACGCCAAGAAATCAATGAGGTAAAAGGAAAGATCAACCAAAGTTTCGCTTCGGCATTGAACACCTATAAAACTTCCGATTATTTGGATGACATTCGGGAGTCGGTCGTTGAGAACCGTCGGGTTTTGGCGGTAAAGGCGATGTATCGCAAGAAAGTGAAAGGTACGGTTATGGGGTCCTCCAAAACCGGTAGTATCGTCTATATAGAACCAGAGGCCTCCTTGCGATACAGTAGGCAACTGAACAATCTCGAATTCGATGAACGTGAGGAAGTACAGCGGATCCTTAATGAACTAACGGGGCGCATTCGGCCCTTTGCCCCTTTCTTAAGCGATTATCAAGAATACTTGGCCCATATGGATATTACCGCGGGCAAAGCAAAGTACGCCTCGGAAATGAACGCCATACTGCCTAAAATCAGTGAAGAGCGTAAGATGTTCTTAAGGGATGCCTACCATCCCCTACTTTTCCTGAGCAATAAATTGAAGCGGGCGAAAACGTATCCGCAAACCATAGAATTACAACCAGACAACCGGATCATCGTTATTTCGGGTCCCAATGCCGGGGGTAAGAGTATCACCCTAAAGACCATTGGCTTGCTACAGGTCATGTTGCAAAGCGGTTTTTTGGTCCCTGTGCACGAACGCTCGTCCATGTGCCTGTTCAAAAAGGTCCTTACGGATATCGGGGACAACCAATCCATCGAAAACCATTTGAGTACCTATAGCTATCGGCTAAAGAACATGAACAACTTCTTACGGAAATGCAATAGCAAGACCTTATTCCTAATCGATGAATTCGGGACCGGGAGTGATCCTGAGTTGGGAGGGGCCTTGGCCGAGGCCTTCTTGGAGGTGTTCTATGAGCGGGGAGCCTATGGTGTGATTACCACCCACTACGCCAATTTAAAGGCCCTGGCCAATGAATTGCCGCATTGTACGAATGCGAACATGCTCTTTAATTCGAAAACCTTGGAACCCACCTTCCAATTGGTCTTGGGACAAGCGGGTAGTTCGTTCACTTTTGAGGTGGCACAAAAGAACGGCATCCCCTACTCGCTCATCAACAAGGCAAAGAAGAAGATAGAGCGCGGAAAAGTACGCTTTGATGCCACCATAGCCAAATTACAGAAAGAACGCAGCAAAATGGCTGAAACAGGCTCAAAACTGCATGAGGAGGAGTTAAAGGCAAGGGAAGAAGCCCGTCGACTTGAAACCCTGAACTCCAAGATCAAATCAAAACTGGAGAATTATCAGGAATTGTACGACCACAACCAACGAATGATCTATTTGGGAAATAAGGTGAATACCGCTGCAGAGCACTATTTCCACGATAAGAAAAAACGGGTGTTGGTTTCTGAATTGTTGCGCATTGTGGAGACCGAGAACAGTAAACGCAAGAAGAAGCCCGTCAAGGAAGTCAAAGCAGCACGGGCCAAGAAAGTCCAAGTGGCCCAGGAAGTAGAAAAAGAAGTCAAGGTTATACGCGAAAAAAAGAAAGTAGCGAAAAAGAAAGCGGTCATTGCCGAAAAGAACAAGCCGCGCCCGGTTTTCAAGATCGGTGACCGGGTCAGAATGATAGACGGAAAGGCCGTTGGCAGTATCGATAACCTGGAAAAGAACAAAGCATTTGTAAACTATGGCCTGTTCACCACCAATGTAAGCGTGGATCAGTTGGAATTGGTGGAGGCTAGGAAGTAAGATCCCTTCTCCCCTATTTGAAATTGTATCAAAATTGATTATCAGCGGATTGCATCAAATCGTATATGATTTTTGAACTAAAAAACACACCCCTTGGATTACGGAATTGAAAACCATTTCCATTGAAAAGGTTATCCTTGTCTTTCCAAGGAATTGAAACACAAACGACAGTGAAATAAAATATGGAGGATCCTAAGAAAATAGTGCTTTTTGATGGCGTTTGTAATCTCTGCAATCGATCCATCCAATTTATCATAAGACATGACAAAAAGGATGAATTCCGTTTTGCAACCCTTCAAGGTGACCTGGGAAAACAACTGGTGAAAGAGCGTCATATCGATACGGATACCGTAGATTCCATTATTCTTATTGAGCCTGGTGTGGCTTATTATACCAAGTCCACCGCAGCCTTGAAAATAGGGACTTCCTTTGGTGGCGCATGGAAACTGCTAACCGTACTGGAATTGATTCCCAGCAGCTTAAGTGATATCGTATACGATTTTGTTGCCCGTAACCGATACCAATGGTACGGCAAAATGGATGCCTGTATGATACCTACTCCAGAGCTAAAGGCCAAGTTTTTGGAATAATAGGATCCCTCCGTCATTTCGAAGGAGGAACGATTGGGAAATCCCAATACCCCGAGCCACGTCTAAATCATCAATCCACAAAGGTTTATGAAAATCAGGATGTGATTCCCCTCATACATTCGGAATGACCCACCGTCATTTTAAAGGTGGACCGACTGGGAAATCTTAATACCCGAGAGAAACCTTTACTTCCCCAACAACAAATCGTATATGATTATTGGTCCAGTTAAATGAAATACCATTGATTTACCATGACCATATACATCTTCCCTAACCCAAAATACACTTTTCCTCATCCCTTGCCCCCGCTCACGCATCGGTGGTTTCCTAATTGTCTTTCAAGAAGGACCTTAGAAAAACTTTAAAATCCAACACAATGAAAAAATTAGTACTTCTCCTGTTTCTACTACCCATCCTATTCTACGGGAACGATAAAAAAATACCGACTAAGATCAAAGAAGTCACCGTATTCCTGAACGGTGCCCAAATAACACGAGTGGCACAGGTACAGCTTACCCCTGGAACGAGTGAATTTACGCTAATCGGACTCTCCCCCAAAGTCGATGAAAGCAGCATACAGATTTCAGGGTTAAAGTCGACCTCTATCCTATCCATGCAATTTGACATTGATTATTTATCCCCATCAGAAGACAATCCGCAAATAACAAAACTTCAAAAAGTAATCGATGGGCACGAACATCAAATTGCGTTACTAAAAAACAATATCTCCGGGTTCGAGGAAGAACAGAAGGTCATCAATGCCAATAGATTGATCGGTGGAAACAACACCGCATTGGATTTGGACCGGATCAAACAGATAAGCTCGTATTACCGTGAGCGGATAATAGCCATTAAGAATGAAATACTGCAAGCCAATCAAGCCATAGAGCTGTTGAACCTCGAACTTGAGAAATATCACAAACAATTGGTCGAAATCAATAACACCCCTATCAAGGAACAAGGCGTAATACGCCTAAAAATAGACGCTCCAGCCACAACAACATTACCACTTCAAATATCGTATACGATTAAGGATGCCGGATGGATACCGAATTATGACATAAAATCAAGTCAATTGGACGCTCCATTGCGACTAACCTATAAAGCCCATGTGTACCAGAAAACGGGGGTGGACTGGAATGACGTCAAAATCAGTCTCTCCACTGGAAATCCATCTTTGAATATCGTCAAACCGAATATGGCCCCAAAGTACCTCAACTTTGTAAACCTTAATGCAGCGCGACATCGGGGACCTATTAAAAAACAAAAGTATTTTTATAACCCCACGATCAAAGAAGTCATGGGGCAGGTCACAGACGCATCGGGAATGCCCCTACCCGGAGCGAATGTAATGATCAAAGGAACCTCCTTGGGTACCCTGACCGATTTTGATGGCAATTATTCGTTGGAAGTCCCCAACGGAAAGGAATTGGAAATTACATACCTAGGGTTCACCAGTTTCGAAATACCTATCTATAGTTCGATCATTAATTGCCGTTTAGAGGAAGATGTACAAGCCCTTGATGAAGTGGTGGTAACAGGTTATGGTTTATCGGGGTCTTCATCCGGGGTAAGGATTAGGGGCCTATCGAGCAATTCAAGCCATACGAAAACCCCTGTACCCGTCACCCCACTATATATTATCGACGGAGTGCCTGTTGATGGCTTTATTGAGGGGGATTTGGATGACAACGAAATTCAATCCATCGACATCCTGAAAGGAGACAATGCCATCAGCTTATATGGTCATCGCGGAAATCATGGTGTTATTGTCATCACCACAAAGAAAAGCACTGTGGATATAGGGGCCATAAATACGAAGTTCGTCATCAAGAAACCTTATTCCCTTCCCTCAAATGGGGACATAACGGCCATTGAACTGAATACTTTTGAATTAAAGGCCGAATACGGGTATTTTGCCGCTCCCGTCCTCAATGAAAATGTTTTCATGACCGCAACCGTTACGGACTGGGAACAACATAACATGTTGCCGGGAGAGGCCAACGTTTATTTCGAGGGGAGGCTTGCCGGAAAAACAACGATTGATCCGTATACGACGGACAAGGAAATCACCTTATCCTTGGGCATTGATCCCGACATCACCGTGACCCGTTCGCAGGATCGGAATTTTAAAAGTAGATCTTTCACAGGGAGCAATCGAATCCTTGACAGAACTTACGAATTAGTGGTGAAAAACAACAAATCCACTCCCGTACAAATAAAACTGATGGATCGTGTGCCCTTATCCCAGAACAAGGAAATAAAGGTTGATGACATACAATCGAACAATGCTTCCTTAAATGCTAAAAAAGGCTTATTGACTTGGGAGCTTCAATTAGCTCCAAAACAAAGCACAACGGAAACTTTTTCCTTCAAGGTAAAATACCCAAAATACAAGTCCATTTCGATTTAATACCAGTTTTCATAAAGAAGTGTAAAAAGCCATGTTAATCGGAAGTGATCTACTAATTTTGCACCGCTCATCCGGGGTTCGTAAAAACACTTGTACGAACCCCAAAAATCAAAATTTATGAAAAGGATATCACATTGGATTTTTGATTTTTTGGTGGATCATGGACTTTCCGATTCATGGGCAGGAACCATTAACATGCTCGCTTTATTATTGTTGGTATTCATTGTTCTTTTTGTAGTGGACTTCTTTTTGCGAAAGATAATAGTAGGGGTCTTCAATCGCCTATCCAGTTCCTCTAAAACACATTTCGATGATTTATTGGTACACAACAAAGTCCCTAGGAACATTGCCCACATCATTCCCTTGGCACTTGCCTATAAGGCGATTCCAGCAATCTTTAGGGACTTCCCGAATGCAGAGCTGTTTTTCGTCAAGGCCATAGAGGTTTGTGGCATTATACTTTTCCTATGGATTGTTCGTAGTGTACTGCACACAGTAAAGGACTTTTTAAAGACCCTTGCAAGTTTAAGGGACAAGCCCATAGACAGCTACATTCAGGTATTTATGATATTTGCATGGGCCATTGGATTGTTCTATGCTTTTTCGATTGTTTCAGGCATTGAGTTATGGAAATTCCTTACCGCCTTGGGTACTGCATCAGCCGTGATCATCCTTATCTTCAAGGATACCATTTTAGGTTTTGTCGCCAGTATACAAGTCTCCATCAACGATATGGTACGTATTGGGGATTGGATTACGTTTGAGAAATATGGGGCCGATGGGGATGTAATCGAAATAAACCTGGCCACGGTAAAAGTGCAGAATTTCGATAAGACCATTACCACAATACCCACCTACGCCTTAATATCCGACTCCTTCAAGAACTGGAGGGGCATGGATGATTCCGGCGGAAGACGTATCAAAAGGGCCCTGATCATCAAACAGGAAAGCATCAAATTTTTGACCAAGGAAAATATTGAGGCGCTTAAAAAGATTGAATTGATTCGTAATTATCTTGAAACCCGGGGTAAAGCCATTAACACCTTCAATAGTGAAAATGGAATAGACAAATCACTTTTGATCAATGGAAAAAACCTTACGAACGTGGGGGTTTTCAGAAAATACATCGACACGTATATCAATCGTCATTCTGGGATAAACAAGGAGATGACCATTATGGTGCGTCATTTGAAACCCTCCCCACAAGGGTTACCCATAGAAATCTATGCCTTTAGTAGTGATAAACGTTGGGCCAATTACGAATACATCATGGCTGATATTTTCGATCATCTATTAGCTGCCATTCCCTACTTTGAATTGGAAGGTTTTGAATTGCCCAGTAGCACTAATTTTAAGAAATAGGAAGTCATTTCGAAGGAGCAACGACTGAAAAATCACAGTATGCCGAGCTGCGCCTTAAACAACATTCAACAAAGGTTTACGAAAATCAGGATGCGATTCCTCGGCGCTATCGCTTTGTCGGAATGACCCACCGTCATTTCTAAGGAGGAACGACTGGAAAATCACAGTATGCCGAGCTGCGTCTTAAACAACATTCAACAAAGGTTTACGAAAACTAGGATATGATTCCTCGGCACTATCGCTTTGTCGGAATGACCCACACGTCATTTCGAAGGAGGAACGACTGGGAAAACGCATTAGGCCAGGCCATAAACAATAATTCAATGGGTATGGAAATCAGGATGTGATTCCTTCACGGTCTTTATAAAAATCCTATCCCCTACTTGACTTCATCCAAGTGGTCATCCCAATTCTCTACATGGGGTTTCCCTAATTTACCTACCGATTTCGCCACTATGGTAGCAACCGTAGCATCACCGGTCACATTGATTATGGTGCGGCACATATCCAATGGTCGGTCAACAGCGAATATCAACGCCAAGCCTATAGCCAGTTTGTCCGCAGGAAAACCTACGGATTCCAATACGATGACCAACATAACCATTCCCGCCCCTGGCACCGCCGCAGAGCCAATTGACGCCAATAAAGCCGTTAGCACAATAATCAATTGTGCTCCCAGACCCAGATCAAAGTCCAACGCTTGGGCGATAAAGACAGCAGCAACACCTTGATAAAGGCTTGTACCGTCCATGTTAATAGTGGCACCTACCGGCAACACAAAGCTGGAAACCTCCTTATCAACACCAATATGTTCTTCTACCCTTTCCATGGTAACGGGTAAGGTTGCCGCACTGGAACTCGTTGAAAACGCCAATAATTGGGCTGGACTAATCTCTTTTAAAAACCAAAATGGATTTATTTTCGCATAGGTTGATACGACAATAATGTAGAAAACAATCATTAAGAACAACCCCAGAACCACAACCCCAGCATACTTAAGTAGTGCCAATAATAAATCGGGGTCGCTAGAAGATACCACTACACTTGCCAACAGGGCGAAAACAGCTACTGGCGCAGTCAACATGATCAAATCGACCATTTTCAAAACCACATCGTTCAGGGCATCAAAGAATTTTTTAAGGGGTTTTGCCTTTTTCTCACCAATCAATAACATGGAAATACCCATAAAGATGGTAAAGAATATGACTTGAAGCATCAGCTTATTATCGCTCATCGACTTAAAGGCATTATCCGGTACCATATTCTCCAGGAAACTTAACGGACCTGCTTCCTTTTGTTTTGTAGCTTCGGCTATTTTGGAAGTGACCCCACTATCATTGGCATAGGCCGTAGTCAATCTATCAATGGTGTCTTGTGAGATGCCGTCACCAGGACGCATGATGTTGACCAAGATCAACCCGATGGTAATGGCCACAATCGTGGTACATACATAAATCACTATGGTTCGTATGCCTATATTCCTGAATTTTGAAATATCCTTAAGATCGGAAATACCCTTGATAAGGGAAGCAAGTATCAATGGAATGGCAATCAACTTCAAGAGTTTGACAAAAATAGTGCCCAAGGGTTGTACCCAGTCAGAAACAAAATCCCTGCCCCAACTAATCTGTGTCATGGCAAAACCAAATAGGATTCCAAGGAACATTCCTATTAAAATCTGCCAGTGCAATTCCATTTTCTTCATAGACCTTTCTTTAAATGAGACGGAAATATACCAATTTGTTTGGAAAGGTCGAAGAAGTGGCTACAAATTTATCGAACGTGCCAGCAAGGAATAATCGGCAAGTACCAATGCAGCCATAGCCTCAACAATAGGCACCGCCCTTGGAACAACACAGGGATCATGACGCCCCTTTCCTTTTGTCATAACCGTATTACCCTCCTTATCAATGGTTTCATAAGGCTGTATAACGGTGGCCACAGGTTTAAAGGCTACATTGAAATAAATATCCATTCCATTGCTGATTCCCCCTTGGATTCCTCCGCTGTAATTGGTTTTTGTACTTCCATCCGGGTTGTATTGGTCATTGTGTTCACTGCCTTTCATTTTGATTCCTTCAAAACCACTTCCGTATTCAAAACCCTTTACAGCGTTGATAGACAACATGGCCTTACCCAATTCGGCGTGCAACTTGTCAAAAACGGGTTCTCCCAAACCAATGGGTACATTCTGGATCACACAAGAAATAACGCCACCTATGGTATCGCCTTCTTTACGAACCTCCTTGATGTACTCCTCCATTTTTGAAGCCATTACCGGGTCCGGACATCGCACAGGGTTTGATTCGATCAATGAAAAATCGAGCTCCTGATAATCCTTGGCGAGTTTCAAGTCACCCACCTGGGAAACATATGCATTGATTTTTATACCTGACAGGAATTGTTTGGCAATAGCCCCAGCTACTACCCTACTGGCGGTTTCCCGTGCAGAACTCCTGCCTCCTCCGCGATAATCACGGAAACCATACTTTTGATCATAGACATAATCGGCATGGGAGGGCCTGTAAGAATCTTTGATATGGGTATAGTCCCCAGATTTTTGATTGGTATTGTGAATGGCGAAACCAATGGGTGTTCCCGTGGTTTTGCCTTCGAATATTCCGGAATAGAATTCCACAGTATCAGGCTCCTTACGCTGGGTCACTATGGCCGATTGACCTGGTTTTCGCCGGTCAAGTTCCTTTTGGATGGCCTTGAGGTCAATTGAAATCCCTGGAGGACATCCATCTAAAACCCCGCCAATTGCAGCACCGTGCGATTCCCCGAAGGTTGATAATTTAAAAAGGTTACCAAAAGTATTCCCTGCCATACTTATATATTAAGTGAGTGCCAAAGATAAATGTTAATGAACGGATTCAAAAATCAATTTACCAAAGCATTTTTTAAGATTGTAATAGGGTGCATTGCATCCCTGTCGGTGCCGTCCTTTATTTGATGTCTACAGCTGGTTCCGTTGGCTGAGATAATGGTCGTTTCCCCACTCATACGGATGGCAGGAAACAATTTAAGCTCCCCAATTTGCATACTTACATCGTAATGCTCTTTTTCATACCCAAAGGAACCGGCCATACCACAGCAACCGGAACTAATGATGGTCACCGAATAATTCTCGGGCAAGTTGAGGATATCAAAAGTCACTTTTTGATTCGACAATGCCTTCTGGTGACAATGGTTATGTATTTTAATGGTTTTGGCCTCTTTGGTAAATCTATCGGAAGTCAAAAGACCCTTCTCAATCTCTTTGGCCAAAAATTCCTCAATTAAAAATACGTTATCCGCAATCGCCTTCACCCCTTCTTGATCCGGGACCAATCTTTTGTATTCATCCCTAAAGGATAATATGGCTGATGGTTCTATTCCAAGCACCGGGGTATCTTGTGCCAAAAACACTTTCAATTCCCTGACGTTGTCCAAGGCCAATTTTTTAGCCTGTTTCAAAAACCCTTTTGACAAATAGGTCCGTCCACTTTCCGCATAAAACAATTGTACATCATAACCCAATCGGGTAAGCAGTTCTATAGCGTCCTTACCGAGGTCGGTATCCATATAATGGGTGAACTCATCAATATACAGAACCACCTTCTTGTTTATTTTATTATCCTGTAATTTAATCTTTTGAAGATGTTTATTGAAATTAAAACTTGAAACCTTTGGCATAGACCGTTCCTTGGCTACACCAACTGATTGCTTCAAAAGTCCACTAAGCCATTCGGAGCCATAAACAGCATTGGTAAGCCAGGCCACCTTACTACCGATTTTATTGAGTTTGGTATTGTACGCAAAGAGTTTGCTTCGCAATGAATACCCATTTCGTTCTTGGTATTGATATAGAAATTCCGCCTTAAGACTGGCAATATCCACATTACTGGGACATTCACTGGCACAAGCCTTACAACTTAAACAAAGGTCGAAAACCTCCTTTAACTCACTTTTATTGAATCTATCCGAAGCACCCCCAGTGGTTAAAAATTCGCGAAATGCATTCGCCCTACCCCTAGTGGTATCCTTTTCATTCTTGGTGGCATGATAACTGGGACACATACCCCCTTTTGCATGGTGGGTTTTTCGACAATCGCCACTCCCGTTACATTTTTCAGCAGCCTTTAAAATCCCCTCACTATCCGAAAAGTCCATTAAGGTTGTAATCTCAGGCTCATCCCTATCAATTTCATAACGTAGGGATTCATCCATTGGGAAGGCATCGACAATCTTTCCTGGGTTGAAAATGCCCTTGGGATCAAAGGAAGCCTTGATGCGCTTAAGAAGTTCGTAATTCTTTTCCCCGATCATCAATGGGATAAACTCTGCACGGACAATACCATCACCATGTTCCCCACTAAACGAACCTCGATATTTTTTGGTCAGTTTAGCGACATCCGTGGTAATAGACCGAAACAAAGCTACATCCTTGGATTTCTTAAGGTTCAGTATCGGCCTCAAATGCAGTTCACCCGCACCGGCATGGGCATAATAAACCGCATTTTGCTTATACCCTTTCATGATTTCACTAAACTCCGCAATAAAATCCTTCAGGTCCTCAAGGGCAACCGCGGTATCCTCTATACAGGCCACGGCTTTCATATCCCCAACGATATTACCCAAGAGCCCAAGTCCTGCTTTACGAAGTTCCACGGCTTTCGCTATATCCCCCCCATAAAGAATAGGATTGGCATAACTCAACCCGGAAGCTTTTATAGTCGCGATAAGCTTTTGGATCTCGTTTTGAAGCTCTTCCTCGCTATCCGCCTTTAGTTCCAGCATCAATAACGCCGCTGGATCCCCTTCCACAAAAAAACGGTTTTTGAGTTGGGTCTTATTGTTTTTGGTGCAATCCAAAATAACCTTATCCATCATTTCGCATAAGTGCAAACCATGATCCATAACAGGGACCACATCACTCAAACAATCTTCCAAGGTGGTATAATGGGTAACCACCATAGCGGAATACTTTGGTGGTATTTCATCCAAATGCACCGTAATTTCAGTGGTAAAAGCCAAGGTTCCCTCACTTCCCGTAAGCAGGTTACAGTAGTTGAAGGTTTCTTCCGGTCCATCGAAAATGCTGCTTTTCAACAATTCATCTATCGCATATCCGGTATTCCGCCTATGAATTTCCGGTTTTGGAAATTCATTCTTTATCTCCTCTTGTATTTCTTTATTGGACAACTCATTGAATACGTCTTTATAAATCTTTCCTTCAAGGCTATCCAAAGCAATTTTTTCTTGGAATTCCTTTTTTGAAAGAGGTTTGAATTCCACTTCTGAACCATCGGACAATATTGTTTTTAAGGAAATAACCTTATCCCTGGTTACCCCATATTGGATGGATGTGGTCCCAGAGGAATTGTTTCCGACCATTCCTCCCAACATACAACGGTTCGATGTAGATGTATTCGGTCCAAAAAACAAGCCGTGTGGTTCCAGGTATTGATTAAGCTCATCACGAATGACACCCGGCTGTATGGTTACCCGTTTATTCGCAACATCCAAATCAATGATCTGGGTAAAATGTTTTGAGACATCAACAACGATTCCATCACCCACACACTGTCCGGCCAAGGAAGTACCTGCCGTCCTTGGAATAAGCCCCATGTTGTTCTTGGATGCGAATTCCACTATTTTCTTAATATCCCCAACATTCCTAGGAAAAGCAACAGCCTTAGGTATTTTACGGTAAACCGAGGCGTCTGTGGCATACAAGGTTGTACTTAAATTATCTGTCAGTAAGTCTCCAGCAAGTTCCTGCCTCAACGCATTCATATTCTCCATGATCAATCCGGTACAATTTATCGCGTAAAATTAAGATATTATTTTCAGCAATGTAAAGAATCCTTATTTTTACAACTCAAAAATCAAATCTTATGAAATTTTTAAAAACACTTACGTTAATTGCTTGTATTGCTTCATTTTCGACTGTGTTCGGTCAGGAAATCTCAGAACACGCCATAGGTTTACGTATGGGGGACAGCGATGGTTTTGGAGCGGAAATCTCTTATCAAAAGTCACTTTCACGATACAATCGACTTGAGGTTGATTTAGGATGGAGGGACAATCGTAATTTCAGCGCCTTTAAACTTTCAGGTATTTACCAATGGGTATTGCCCCTAGACGGTAATTTCAATTGGTACTACGGTGTTGGTGGTGGATTGGGAAATGTAGACTTTGACTATCTTACCAATGATGATGACGGGCTATTTATTTTTGGTGCGGGTGATATAGGTGTAGAATATAATTTTGACATACCCCTTCTGATTTCACTGGATTTCAGACCTGAAATAGGTTTGGTAGGATACGATGGTTTCTCGGACAATTTCGACTTTGATATCGCCTTGGGAATACGGTACCAATTCTAATCAACTGACAACCAAACAAGAACAAAGCCCCCAACAATTGCCGGGGGCTTTTTATTTATGGGTAGTTATAACTACATTTACACTTCTATAAAAAACATAACGAATGAAAAACATTTTATTACCCCTGATTGCCTTGGGAATTTTAGCTTCTTGCAACTCAAAACCAGAAGGTTACACAATCAACGGAACATTAATCGGTGATGTCGCCGATAGTACTGCAGTATATTTAAAGAAAGCAGGCAAGCAAAATGGCCTTGTCGATGTTGATACAACCATGGTTGTTAACGGAAACTTTGTGTTCACAGGTCAAAAAAACAGTCCTGAAATGCATTTTATCTTTGTAGACCAACTTGGTGGTTATGCAGCTGCCATAGTGGAGAATGGTGAAATTGAATTTACGGCCCACAAAGACAGTCTTGGTTTTGCCAAAGCCATCGGCACCCCACAAAATGAATTTCTATACGATTTTCAAAAAAACTCAAGGGAGGTATCAAATCAGGCTATGAACATACAAAAAGACCTTAGAACCGCTACCGGGGCAAGGGATACGGTTTTAATAAACTCTTTGCAAGAAGAACTGAACGAGTTAAGGGGCGAGTACGAATCTTTTGAACTTGACTATATAAAATCACACCCCAATGCTTTGATTTCCGCATTATTGATCGATAGAGCCATCAACACCAGAACATCGACTGAGGAGGAGCTTCGGGAATTGTATGACGGCCTCACCCCTGAAATCAAGGAAACTGAAGCCGCCAAAAAAGTCTTGAAGACCCTGGATGCCTTAAATAAGAAGGAAGCAAGTTCCAAAAACACCAGTGTAGGTGCCGTTGCCCCCGATTTTTCAGCCCCATCACCCTCAGGGGAATTTTTAGCCCTTAGCGATGTCAAGGGTAAGGTTACCCTTATTGATTTTTGGGCCGCTTGGTGCAGACCTTGTCGTGCCGAAAATCCCAATGTGGTAAAGGTGTACAACAAATACAAAGGAAAAGGACTGAGTATCATCGGTGTTTCCTTGGACAAAACAGCGGAAGCCTGGAAAAAAGCCATCAGTGATGACGGATTGGAATGGCACCATGTTTCCAATATTGCCTATTTTGACGATGCCATCGCAAAATTGTACAATGTTGACGCCATACCGGCTACTTTCTTACTGGATGAAAACGGAGTCATTGTTGCCAAAAACCTTAGAGGCCCTGCTTTGGAGGCCCGTATTTCGGAATTGCTTGATTGATCGGGCAACCCGCAATAACAAAAAGCCCTTCAAGTGCATTATACTTGAAGGGCTTTTTATGTTTTACAACCTTAACACAAAAACAGGCGTATTGCAATTAAAATCACCAAGAGCTATTTCGAAGCTCCATAAAAACAAATGGCTTTTAAATTTTACCCAATTTTTCCATCACGAATAGAATAACAATTGGAATGGCCAAAAGAATTACCATTAAGGTGTCGGTAACCAAAAGCTCGGGCTTGAACAACAACGTCGCGACATAACCTCCAATCGCACCTCCAAAATGGGCTGTATGCCCAATATTGCCCAAACGCTTTTTCATACCATAAATAGAATATAACAGATACCCAATACCCAATACATAGGCCGGTAAAGGTATAGGTATGAACATGATTCCCAATCGCATATCAGGCTGTAACAAAATGGCCGCATACAATATTCCCGTAACCGCGCCACTTGCCCCAACAGCACTATAGTAAGGTTCATCCTTATGGAAAAACAATGCCAATAGACTTCCGGCGATTAGACTTATAAAATAAATTCCCACGAATTTCGCAGGACCGAACCACGAAATGACCACATCGGCAAAAAAATATAGCGTGAACATGTTCATAAAGAGGTGGGACATATCCACATGCAGAAAACCTGATGTCAGCATTCTATCTTTTTGTCCCGCCTTGATCGCACCAATTCCAAACTTATACCGTTCGAAAAAATTAGTGTCATTAAACCCTTTTAAGGATGCGAGTACATTGGCCGCTATAATGGCAATGGTAGCGATGTGTAAATTATACATGTTATGAAGCGTTACATTTCGTGTCAAATATAGCTATATTTGCGGTTTACTACATAATTCATGCAGCTACTTGCCTTTATTTTAACCTACCCATTATTGTGGGTTATTTCAATTCTGCCCCATCGTTTGTTTTATGGGTTCTCCGATTTTATGTTCTTTTTGGTGTACCGTGTTGTCGGGTATCGAAAAAAAGTAGTTCGTGGTAACCTGGAATTGGTTTTTCCCGACAAATCCAAAGAGGAATTAAAAGCAATAGAAAAGGATTTTTACCACCATATGTGCGACATGTTCCTGGAAATGGTCAAAGGCATGAATCTTTCAAAAGAAGCCTTTAAAAGGAAATATAACGTTACCAATATCGAGGTACTTCACGAGATCGAGAAAGAGAAAAGCATATTACTGGTTTGTGCACATTATGCCAACTGGGAATGGAACGTAAGCCTTAGCAATTACACGGCTTCCAAAGGCTATGCGGTTTACCAAAAAATAAGTAATCCTTATTTTGACAAACTGGTCAAAAAAATCAGGGCCAAACACCACACCAGCCTTATCACCCAAAAAGAAACCGTCAAAACCGTAATCCAGAATCATCAGGACAAGGTTCGGGCCATTTACGGAATGGTCAGCGACCAATCGCCCCAGGCCCAACGAGCCCATTATTGGAAAGAATTCATGGGGGTTAAGGTCCCTGTATTTAACGGTGCGGAAACTTTGGCACGGAAACTTGATCTTGCCGTTGTATTCTTAAAAGTCAGTAAAGTGAAACGCGGTTACTACAATGCAGAGTTCATACCCATTACCACAGCCGGAAGCAACACTGCAAAAAATGAAATCACGGATAAGTTCCTCACCCTCACCGAACAACAGATCAAGGAACGTCCGGAACTATATTTTTGGACCCATCGCCGTTGGAAACACAGAGACAAGGCCCCAAAATAGGTTACACAAACTTCTAGTTCGATTGATAAACCAAGGTGGCTATTACAATGCAATGATCGCTGGCATAATTTTCACAAACTATTTCATAATCGATGACCTTCCACCGTTCTGGCATGTTATATAAGATATGATCCAAACAAACTTTCGGTTGATTTGCAGGCCAAGTTTTTTGTATGGCCTCGGGAATTTGGGGTTTATAGAATGTACTCCTTAGTATTTTCAAGGTTTCACTGTCAGGGCCATCATTTAAATCGCCAACCAACAACGTTGGGTATTCGGATGCTCCCAAGGCCTCATTAATGGCTTTTGCCTGCATTAGTCGATCCGTATTATCGCTCAAATGATCCAAATGCGTACCCACAAATTGAATGACATTTCCGTTTTTTGTCTTTACCCTAGTCAATAGCGCAGCTCTCGGTTCAGAATCAATCTGGTGTGGCAACGGAATATTCTCGGAAGCAACAAAACTAAGCCTGGAAAGAACCGCCTCTCCGTATTCCCCTCCATCAAAGTACATCGCTCTTGCGAATAACGACGCCATATGGGTACGTATGCCAATTTCAGTAGGCAAATCAAATTTCTTTGCCCTATTGGTTTTAAAATCGACTTCCTGCATGGCAACCAAATCAGGCTTGTACTTGTTTATCACTCCGGCAATGGTGTCCAGATTGAAATCATTTTTAGTGGTTGCCCCATGCAGTATATTAAAACCCATCACCTTTAAAGTATCGGTTTGGGAATACCCATTGAAGTAAATACAGAATACAACACAAAGTAACAACCTTATTTTATTTGCCATGGCTTGAATTTTAGATGCCTGAAATCTCCTTGATCTCACCGATAATGCGATCCGCCAATCCATCAGCTTCACTTTGACTTTTGGCTTCCGTATAAATTCGGATAATAGGTTCGGTATTCGACTTACGTAAGTGCACCCAATTTTCGGCAAAATCGACCTTTACACCATCAATGGTGGAAACTTCCTCCCCTGCATATTTATCTGCCATGGATTTTAAGATACCATCAACATCCAATTCGGGAGTCAATTGAATTTTCTTTTTGCTCATATAATAGCTCGGATAGCTATCGCGCAGTTCTTTAACCGTTCCACCTTTTTCTGCCATCAACATCAAAAACAACGCTGTACCGACCAAAGCGTCACGACCATAATGACTTTCGGGATAGATGATACCGCCGTTTCCTTCACCTCCAATAATAGCCTTATTCGCCTTCATCTTGGTCACCACATTCACTTCACCCACCGCTGCAGCCTCATAAGTACCACCATGCTTTTCGGTAATATCACGTAACGCCCTTGAGGACGAAAGATTGGAAACCGTATTTCCTTTGGTTTTTCCCAACACATAGTCGGCACAAGCCACCAAGGTATATTCCTCACCAAACATTTCACCATCATTACTGATAAAGGCCAATCGATCCACATCCGGGTCCACCACAATACCAAAATCAGCCTTTTCCTTGACAACCCGTTCACAGATATCACCCAAATGCTCTTTTAATGGTTCTGGATTATGGGGAAATTCACCGGTTGGATCACAATACAATTTCACCACTTCAACCCCTAAGGTCTCCAGTAATTTTGGAATAACGATACCCCCTGTTGAATTGACCCCATCGACCACCACTTTGAAATTGGCCTTTCTTATGGTATCGGCATCAACCAAATCAAGGTCTAAAACCTCATCAATATGAATATCGATATACGCATCATTCTTGGTTATACTGCCCAGGTCATCGACCGCTGCGAATGTGAAATCCTCACTTTCCGCAATCCCAAGGATTTTGGCTCCCTGTGAAGCATCCAAGAACTCCCCTTTTTCATTCAGAAGTTTCAATGCGTTCCATTGTTTGGGGTTATGACTGGCAGTCAATATAATTCCACCATCCGCTTTTTCCAAAGGAACGGCAATTTCAACGGTAGGTGTTGTTGACAAATCCAAATCAATGACATCGATCCCCAGTCCCACCAAAGTGGAAACCACAAGGTTTTGAATCATCTCACCGGATAACCTTGCATCCCTACCTATGACCACTTTTAAATTTTCCTTTTTTGAATAGCCTTTTAGCCATATACCATAAGCGGCTGCAAATTTAACTGCATCAATAGGTGTTAAGTTTTCACCTGGTTGACCTCCTATAGTACCTCTTATCCCTGAAATTGATTTAATAAGCGTCATGATTTTTATAAAGTTTTTATGCAAATATAAAAGACTAATGCCAATCCTAACCTTCAATTTGGTAAATTCGACCTTATGAACCATTTAATAGCCCTATGAATTTTCTGGCCCATATTTATCTTTCTTTCGATGATGAGGAAATTGCCCTAGGCAACTTTATTGCCGATAGCATCCGTGGAAACAAAATCGACCACTTACCAAGCCGTATTCAAAAAGGCGTCATATTGCATCGGGAAATAGACACCTATACCGATTCGCACCCCATCCCCAAAATAAGCAGTAAACGCTTACACAAAAACTACAGTCATTATAGTCGGGTAATTGTTGATATCTATTACGACCATTTTTTAGCCAAGAATTGGAAACACTATTCCGATACGCCATTAAAGATATTCGTGGATAATTTTTATGACCTATTGGAAGATAATTACACGATACTACCAACAGGTGTCCAACGAATGATGCCTTATATGATCAGTGATGACTGGTTGTACAATTATTCTAAAATGGAGGGTATCGACAGGGTTTTGCAGGGCATGGACCGAAGGACAAAAAACAGGTCAAAAATGAATTTTGCTATTTTAGACCTGGAAGAACACTATTCGGATTTCGAAAGGGAATTCACTTCCTTTTTTAATGAACTGATTACTTTTTCAAAACAAAAATATAAATCACTTTAGGCTGTATATCAAATGATAATAACAAATAAAATAAAGTACTACTTTAGATATATTTTTCTGATTTCCATTGCTGTTACCATAACGCAATGCAGGAAACAACCAGCTAAACCCACGGGATTGGTTGCGGAAAAAGCCATGGTTGTTTCCGCCCGTAAAGAAGCTTCGGCCATTGGGGTTGAAATACTCAAAAAAGGCGGAAATGCCTTCGATGCCATGGTCGGTACGGAACTGGCCTTGGCTGCGGCCTATCCTTTTGCAGGGAACCTGGGAGGTGGCGGTTTTATGGTCTACCGAAAGGGTAATGGGGATGTAGGTGCCTTGGACTATCGTGAAAAAGCCCCATTATCCGCCCATAAAGACATGTATTTGGATTCACTTGGGAATGTCATTCCCGGAAAAAGCACCATTGGAGCTACTGCCGTTGGTGTTCCCGGCACTATCGCCGGCATTTTCAAAGTACACGAAGCATTTGGAAGCTTACCCATAAAAGATATCATCGACCCGGTAATCAGGTTGGTTGAACAAGGTGTTGTTGTTACAGAAAGGCAAGCTGCCCGACTCGAACATTATAGAGAACAAATACTTGAGGTAAATGGTGATAATACGCTGTTTTTCAATACTTGTTCTGCGGGTGACACCTTAAAATATCCCGCTTTGGCAAACACTTTGAGGCGTATCGTCAAAAACGGACGTGATGGGTTTTACAAGGGAGAAACCGCAAAGATATTATCAACATTCATCCAAGACCAAGGAGGGTATGTCACTATGGCAGACCTAGCCAAGTACGAGGCAAAATGGCGTCAGCCCATCACCTTCAACTATAAGGACCTTAGAATAATATCAATGAGCCCTCCTAGTAGTGGAGGCGTTACCATGAACCAGATATTCAAAATGATCGAACCCTATGAAATATCCGATTTTGGACATAATTCCACCGAAACCATTCAATTGTTCACTGAAGCCTGCCGGCGTGCTTATGCCGACCGTAACTTCTATTTGGGTGACCCTGATTTTGTCGATATTCCCCTTGATGTATTATTGAGCAATAAATACTTAGCAGGTCGCATGGAAGACTTTACTTTCAATAAAGCTACCTTATCCTCTGAAATGGAACGTGGTAAGATCCATATTTCAGAAAGTTCCGAAACCACACACTACTCCATTGTCGACCAAGAAGGCAATGCCGTATCGGTTACCACCACCTTAAATGGGGCATACGGTTCCAAGTTGTATTGTGATGAATTAGGGTTTTTCCTCAACAATGAAATGGATGATTTCAGTGCCAAACCCGGGGTACCGAATATGTTTGGACTTATTGGTGCCGATGCAAATAGTATCGCACCAGAAAAAAGAATGCTAAGTTCAATGACCCCAACCATTGTTGAGAAAGAAGGTAAACTTTGGCTCGTTGTAGGAAGTCCAGGGGGATCGACCATCATAACGGCAGTGGCACAAACCATCTTGAACACATACGAATTCGACATGAGCATGCAAGAAGCCGTCAACGCACCGAGATTCCACCATCAGTGGCTACCAGACTTTATCGTATTTGAACCCGATGGTTTTTCAACGGATATTAAGAAGGAATTAAAATCGAAGGGATATATCATCAATGAAGACCGTACACCAATCCTCGGCAAGGTAGATGCCATCCGAAGGTTACCCGATGGTAGTTTGGAAGGTGGGGCGGACAAACGGGGTGATGATACTGCCGTAGGCTTTTAAGAAAACAACCACAAAAAATGATCCAGTCCTATAAAAGAAAACCCGAATTGGCCACCCATTATGACGCCATACTCATAGGCTCAGGAATGGGAAGTCTTGCAACCGCTGCGATTCTAGCGAAAGAGGGTCAAAAAGTATTGATCTTAGAGCGTCATTATACCGCAGGTGGCTTTACCCATGTCTTTAAGCGTAAAGGCTATGAGTGGGATGTAGGCATACATTACATTGGGGAAGTGCAACGCGCCCATAGCGTCACAAAACTATTATTTGACTATATCAGTGACGGCAACCTTAAATGGGCCGATATGGGAGAAGTCTATGATCGTATCATCATTGGGGACAAATCCTTCGATTTTGTAAAGGGCGTCAAAAAATTCAAACAACAACTATACGAATACTTTCCAGAAGAGCAAAAGGCCATTGACGACTATATCGATATGGTTTTTGCCAGTACCAAGACAGCGCGAAATTTTTTTGCCGAAAAGGCCTTGCCTTCCCTAATTTCCAAGTTTATAGGCAAGAGGATGCGCAAACCATATCTTAAATTCTCGGACCAGACCACTTATGATGTATTGGATCGGTTGACCAACAACAAAGAACTCATCAAAGTACTGACCGGACAATATGGGGATTATGGATTACCCCCAAAAAAGAGCAGCTTTTCAATGCATGCCGCCCTGGTTAGACATTATTTCAGCGGCGGAAGTTTTCCGATTGGTGGTTCATCACAAATTGTCGAAACCATCGCTCCTGTCATCGAAAAATCCGGTGGTACCATTCTGATCAATGCCGAAGTTGATAAAATACTGGTTGAAAACAATACGGCGACCGGTGTATTAATGGTGGACGGGAAAACCCTACATGCCAAGCGCATTATTAGCGGGGCCGGAATTATGACCACCTACCAAAAACTATTGCCCGTCGCCATTCGGAAAAAACACAACTTAGACGAACAATTAAGACATATACAACGTTCCGTATCCCATGCCTGCCTTTATATTGGATTGGAGGGCTCACCTGATGAATTGAAATTACCCAAAACCAACTTATGGATTTATCCTGAAGGGACTGAGGACCATGACACCATCGTGGATAATTTCCTAAAGGACAACGAAGCCCCCTTACCGGTTATATACATTTCCTTTCCGTCGGCAAAAGACCCGGATTGGTCCAATCGCTACCCTGGAAAAAGCACTATTGACATCATAACCATAGAGCCTTATGAAAATTATGCCAAATGGGAAGGCTCACGATGGATGAAACGGGGCACGGATTACGAAGAACGCAAAGAAAAAACCGCACAAAGACTATTGGAAGCCCTATACAAACAACTACCCCACTTAAGGGGTCATGTGGATTATTATGAGCTTTCCTCCCCCCTAACCACAAAACACTTTGTAAATTATGACCAAGGGGAAATTTACGGTATAGACCATACGCCCAAACGCTTTAGACAGAGATTCCTGAAACCGGGTACCCCAATCAAGAATTTCTTTTTAACCGGACAGGATATTGTTACGGCAGGAGTGGCAGGTGCCCTATTCGCAGGGGTATTGACCGCATCGGCCATCACGAAAAAGAACATTATTAAAAAAGCAATGCAAAAGACCACATAACCCAATGATCAAAAAACTTTTAAAAATTGGCCTTGTACTATCCATTATCCTTTTGGTTGGAGCGTTTGTCATCTATTTAATTTATAATGAACCCGTACCCGTAGGACAACCCGGTCCACAAGCGGATGCCTTGGCCCATAAAATGGTAAATGCCGTGAACGGAAAAGCTTACAGCCATACCCGTTATATTGAATGGTCGTTCCGAGATGGAAAACACAGGTACAAGTGGGACAAGGAGTTGGGTAAAGTCAGCGTCACTTGGGACGACACTACCGTAAACCTGAATCTTAACAATCCCCAAAAGAGCCAAGTAACAAAAGTCGGGGAAGTGATTTCCGACACGAAAAAACGTAAATCGGCCATTGAAAAATCAATTTCAATGTTCAATAATGATTCATTTTGGCTTGTGGCCCCTTTCAAGGTTTTCGATAAAGGGGTTGTCCGTAGCATGGTAAATATGGATGATGGCACTGAAGCCCTTTTGGTTTCTTACACTTCAGGGGGCAGCACACCTGGGGATTCTTATTTGTGGGAATTACAGCCCAACGGTTTCCCTAAAAGTTTTAAAATGTGGGTCAGCATTATTCCCTTGGGTGGCATAAAGGCAACCTGGGATGATTGGCAATTGACAGAAAGTGGTGCCTTTCTACCCAAAGCACACCAATTAGGCCCCATGACTATTGACATGGGTGATGTAAAAGGTTATAATTAAGGTGAATATCCATCAGATATTTAGTTTAACACTATCCTAGACGTTATTTTTATATCCCAGAAGCAAACAATACAATCGAATGCCGGAAAAAAAGAAATTCGGAACCTTTGCAGGTGTTTTCACCCCATCTATCCTCACCATCCTAGGGGTCATCATGTACATGCGTCTGGGCTGGGTAGTTGGCAATGCCGGACTCATGGGTACCTTGGGGATCATACTCATCGCCCATCTGATTGCCGTGAGCACCGGCCTAAGCGTTTCATCTATTGCCACAGATAAAAAAATCGGAGCCGGGGGCATCTATTATGTGCTTTCAAGAAGTATGGGCATTCCCATTGGTGGGTCTATCGGTATTGCCCTATATGTAGGTACCGCTTTTTCCATTGCCTTATATCTTATCGGTTTTTCCGAAAGCTTCAATTCGTATTTCGGTTTTGGAACGACGGTGGACGATTTACGGATTACGGGCACGATAGCCCTATTGGCTTTGACCGTATTGGCAATGATCAGTACCTCCTTGGCCCTTAAAGCCCAATTTTTTATCTTGGCGGCCATAGCAATATCGTTAATTTCCATTTTTTTAGGAACCACGGAATTCGCCCCACATACGGTGGCCATGTTTTCCAATGACAATTCTGTTTCCCTGGAAGTTGTATTCGCTGTTTTTTTTCCTGCCGTCACAGGATTCACTGCCGGTATAGCCATGAGTGGCGACCTGAAGGACCCAAAAAAATCAATACCAATAGGTACCCTTGCCGCAATCGCAACAGGACTCATCGTCTATATCGTTTTAGCCGTCTTTATATCCTTTACCGTTCGACCTGATGTTTTAAGGTCGGATTATAACATCCTAATGAAAATAGCCCTATTCGCCCCTGCCGTGGTCGCAGGCATCTGGGGAGCAACATTGTCCTCTGCATTAGGCGGCATTCTAGGAGGCCCTAGAATATTGCAAGCCATGTCCATCGACAAGGTCACCCCTAGGGTCTTCGGAAAAGGAAGAGGCAGCAACAACGAACCTATCAATGCCCTTTTCTTGGTTTTTGTGATCGCCGAGGCAGGTATCCTAATTGGGGAATTGGACGTTATTGCCCGCGTGGTATCCATGTTCTATTTAACCGCATATGGCTTTATCAATATTTCATATTTCCTCGAAAGTTGGGCCAATCCGGATTTTCAACCCAGCTTCAAGATCAAACGGTGGATCGGACTGCTTGGATTTATCGCCTGTTTTTCAGTCATGTTTAAATTGGACATGATCGCGATGATTGCGGCCCTTGTCGTGATAACGGTATTATATTACGCCTTGCAACGGAAAGAAGTAAAAATACAGTCCAACGACGTTTGGGGCAGTGTCTGGGAAAATGTCGTCAACAAAGGACTAAAGAAAATCGATGCCAAAGAATACCAAAACACAAATTGGAACCCCAATATAATTCTGTTTAGCGGTAAGAGCGACCATCAAAAGTATTTACTCGAATTGGGAAAAACGGTTTCAGGCAGGACTGGAATAGTCACTAATTTCAAACTTATTCTTGATACCAAAAACAACATTCCCCTACGCAAGACCGAACAAACGATACGGGATGAAAACTTTCAAGAACTGGGCATCTTCGGCAGACAAATAAAGGTTGACAATATTTATTCGGGTATTACTAACATAGCTTCCACCTTTGGTTTCTCTGGGGTCGAACCCAACACCATCATGATGGGATGGCCCAAAGGGTTGGAAAATTCAATAGAATATTCCAAAATGACAGAAACACTCCTGCATTTGGACTATAACCTGTTGTATTTGGATTTTGACCGGAAAGCGAAATTCGGAAATTACGGTTCTGTGGATTTTTGGTGGCGTGAAACCGATAGCAAAAATGCGGAAATGATGCTTAATATCGCCCGATTCATTATCGCCTCACCGCGATGGGACAATCCTGACATCAGGGTTCTTTTCGTAAACAACAATAATGTTGCCGTTGACTTGATCCATGATAAGATCGCAAAATTAGTGGAAGACCTTCGCGTGAAGGTGCAGATCAAAATCATTAATAACGCCGTGGAACAAAAACCGTTTTATGATATAATCGCGGAGGAGTCCTCCTCAACCGACCTAACTTTAGTGGGCATTCCCGATTACAAAATAGAAAAACAGGCTGAATTTGTAATGAAGACCAACCATTTATTCAAAACCATAGGTTCTACCCTACTTGTAAAGGCCTCCCATAATTTCAATGAATTGGATCTCGACTTGACAAAGAACAAAACAACCGAAAAACAATGGGTATGAATCCAACAAAACAGTGGTTTACCCTATTGGTATTGGCCCAGGTAATTTCGGCGATAATAGCCACTGCGACGGACGTGTTCATTTTTAAGATAAGTGTTGCCGCCCTCGGTGCGATAATCCTATTGATTGCATTTTCCAAAAAATTAAGGAACGCATTCGATGTATGGGTCGTTATTCTTGCTTTTGTCTGTTCTATGATCGGGGATTTCTACCTATCGCATATGAACGGAAACAACTCAATGTTCGTTATTGGTATTTCATTGTATTTATTGGCGCACATTGGGTATTTGATTTTTTCCTTACTCAACGGTACCATACGATGGAGGTATACCCTTTTAATCACAACTGCGTTTTTGATTTTCTTTTACTTTTCACTATATCCGAACATCCCGAATAAAACACTTATGGTTACGGTATTGTTTTACTTGATTGTATCCTGTGTTTCTTTGGGTGCTGCATTGGGTATTAAAGCTTTACCTAAAATAAAACTGCCCTACGTTTTTGGAATCGCATTGGTTTTATTTTCTGATACTATTATCTCCTTTAAGGAATTCGTGCATTATGATGCATTGAACGTCTTGATTTTGCCCACCTATTATCTTGCACAAATTGCCATTACGATCGCCTTGTATAATAAAAGCAAACACGGTTAGAAAAAAATACCAGGGCACCTTATGCTATGACCAAACCGTCATTTCGAAGGAGGAACGACTGGGAAATCGTATTAAGTCAAATAAAATAACCACACACTACATTTTAGCCGGGTTTAACTACATCACAATAATCCATAATAAAAGAATCCGTGAAAATTCGCTATTTTTAATCCTATAAAAAAGGACTCCTATGACATTACGTATTTTACAAAAGGATGATATAACCCCGGATTTAAGCAAGCAGGTCCATGACCTGTTTCAGGTATTGAGTGCTGACATAGTACAATGGGATATAGCCCAAGTAATGGCACAAGGCAACGAATTCGTCTTTGCAGGCTGTTGGGAGAACGGAAAATTGGTAGGAATGGCTACCTTGGCAACTTACAAGGTCATATCGGGCTATAAAGGAATGGTCGAGGATGTGGTACTATTAGAGGAATATCGCGGCAAAGGGCTTGGTAGAAAATTAATGGAGCTCCTTATTCGGGAAGGACAAAACCTTCATCTGTCCGAAATATTGCTTTTCAGTGGACATCATCGAAAACCAGCCATTGCGCTTTACACCAGTTTGGGTTTCAATTTAAAGAACAGCGGCATGTACACCCTGAAGCTATAAGTTAGTTTCTGCCTTGGTTGAACTGATTTTTCAATTCCTCCATGGACTCTTGTAATTGTCGCAACAGCCCCTTTTCCGTGGTGGCATCTACCCCAAAGGTTATCTTACTGTTTACCTGCCATATTTCCTGCACCTGTTGCGGTTCAATTTCGTAAGGTGGATAGGTTTCATTCAAGGATATTAAAGTAATATTGTTGGAAGTAGGGGCCTTTTCGATTTTCTTTACCAAAACAGCATCCTGCAAAACCACGACATAAATTTTATTGGGACTAACATGTGAAATATCCTCAACCGCTTTGGCCAAAACCCATTCCCCCGGTTTCAAGTTAGGCAACATACTATCCCCCTCAACCTGAAACCCCCTATACGTGGCATTCCTGAATTCCGGCAACGGCAAATCAAATGCCGGCAATTGTTTATACCAACTAGTATCCTGTATATTTTGCGGATACCCTGCGGCCGCCTTTGCATTTACCAATACCATATTTTCATTGTCGGAAGAATCTACGGTAACGACCTTAGGAATCACACTTGTGTTGGAAGTTTCCAAATACTGCATCCCACTTTCCCCAAACAACCATAAGGGGTTTATCTTGAATTGTTTCAAAAGCTCGGCAACTACCCTACCCGATAATTTTGTCCTCCCTCTTTCAATATCCGCCGTTGTATTACTAATACCCAAAACCTTTGCAAATTCGGCCTGCGTATACCCTAGCGTCCTACGCACCTCGGTAAACCGTTTTAATATAAGTTCATTTTCCATAATCCCTGTCCGGTCGAGCGCAGTCGAGACCTAAATCAATGAATAGTACTACCTCTCGACTGCGCTCGAGGGGCCATATTGGTTTTCACTTCCCAAAGATACATATTTAGGAATATATCCAAAATATTATTGGAATATTTCCATAATTAGGAATTATTCCATATTTTTGGATTATATACCAATAACAATATGACAAATACTACAATTCAGGACAAACTTGGTTTTTTCGCCCAAGCAGGCACAAGGGATGTCCCTAGTGGAAACAAGATGGTCAATATTATTTTGGCCCGAACGAACACCCGGCCCGTTTTGGCCAAAAAGGGTGTCGATAAAGATCGATTTGCCAGAAACAGCGTTCAATTAAGTTTATTTTAAAAATTATGGAGAATTCTAGGGTATTAATCTATGATGGGAGTTTCAATGGTTTTCTTACTTCCTTACATATTGCACTTGAAAACAATATCGAGGTAATGGGGTTCCAAAAAAGCAAAACCAAGCAAGAAGGGCTTTTTATGGACCAGCTAGTCATTACTACCCATAAGGCTAAGGCGGAATCCATTTGGAAAAGCCTCGAAAAGAAAAGTCACACAGCCATAAGAACGATTTATTTTGCCTTTTTAAGTGAGGCTGATGGGGTTGATTTTATGCTCTACGAATATGTCAGGAAATTATACGGCATGCTGAATGCCCACGATGTGGAACAATCAGCATTGATTGAAACCAAAATTTCCAAATTGGCATTGCAAGTGAACAGGGAGAAATCGTATATCGAAAGTTCTGTGGATTTTCTAAAGGACGATGTTTGCATATATTATGCTGATTTGGAACCCAGTTTCAATATACTACCCCTCATCTCCCGACATTTTAGGTATAAATACCCGAAACAACATTGGATCATCTATGATAACAAGCGCCAATATGGTGTATATTACAATGGCCTTTCCCTTGAAATCATTTCAAAGGAAACCAAGGAGAGCTACTTAATGGGTAAAATACATGCCAATCCTTATTTAGAGACAAGCTACAGGATGGCCATGTAATAACCGACAAAATTACTTGGTCCTTTCCCCAACAAAATGGTCGCTCTTATTTTGGAAAAGCACATTAAAAGAGGTTAAACTACCATAAATACGGGTTATATATTGCTGTAAATCAACCTTTTCCTGATCATCCAAATTCTTGCTGGCGTTTATCTTTTGTTCCATCACCCGAATCCTGTCCCGTACCATAACAATTTTATGAAAGAAGGTATCTATGGATATTTCCTTATCAGATAGACTGGCCTCACCAGGTTTGAGGATCAACGAGCCACCTTTCCATTTACTGGCCAAAGCTGTCGCATTATTGATATCGCTCCACTTTCTCAAAATCGATATCAAGCTTAACTCAACATCAGAAAAGCTAACCGTGTCCACTTCATCGGTAACAGCTTCTATAACATCAAATTGCGTATCGATATCAATAGTTTCCAATCCGCCATCGATAAAAGTTACCCAATACTGTTGTGAAGTAAGGTTGGTCACAACCCCTTTACCCAATTCAGGATGCTCTATCCTAGAACCTATGCCTAATAATTTCATAAGAAAAATGATAAATTTTAAACCAAAATTAACTTTCAGGATTGATAAATCAAAACTTCGGCAGCTTCCTTTTAATGGGGCAAAACCGTACCTTTGCAACTTTGCCATAAAAGGATGACAAACTACGAGGAAAATATCGAGGTCAAAGGAGCACGCGTGCACAACCTCAAAAATATAGATGTAACGATACCCAGGGAGAAATTGGTGGTCATCACCGGTCTTTCCGGAAGTGGTAAGTCATCACTTGCCTTCGACACCATTTATGCCGAAGGTCAGCGTAGGTATATCGAAACCTTTTCGGCCTATGCCCGACAATTTTTGGGTGGACTTGAGCGGCCCGATGTTGATAAAATCGACGGACTCTCCCCTGTAATCGCCATTGAACAGAAGACCACCTCAAAATCACCGAGATCCACAGTGGGGACCATTACGGAAATCTATGACTTCCTAAGGTTGCTTTTTGCCCGTGCGGGAGATGCATACAGCTATAATACTGGAGAGAAAATGGTCAGTTATAGCGATGAGCAGATCAAAGAACTCATTAAAACGGATTACGATGGCAAAAGAATCAATATTCTCGCCCCAATCATTAAATCGAGAAAAGGACATTACCGGGAGTTGTTTGAGCAAATCGCAAAGCAAGGCTTCGTAAAGGTCCGTGTAGACGGTGAAATCAAGGATATTGTAAAGGGAATGAAGGTCGACCGTTACAAAACCCATGATATTGAAATTGTCATAGATCGCCTAAAGATCGCCGAGGACACGGAATTGGACAAACGAATAACCGAATCCTTGAATACCGCCATGTATAGCGGTGATAACGTATTGATGGTTTTGGAGGAAGGTACCAAGGAACCCCGGTATTTCAGTCGTGACCTTATGTGTCCATCAACAGGTATTTCCTATCCAACCCCCGAGCCCAATACCTTTTCCTTCAATTCACCCAAGGGCATGTGTAATCGATGCAACGGTCTGGGTCACGTATACGAGGTAAATGAGTTGAAGATTTTCCCGAACAAAAAACTTTCTATCCATGCCGGTGGTATTGCGCCATTAGGGCCGTATAAAAAGTCCTGGGCATTCAAACAAATCGAAACCATAGCCAAACGTTATGATTTTGAACTATCAGACCCCATTACTAAAATACCCAATGAAGCCATTGATGTTTTATTGCACGGAGGAAAGGATAGTTTTGATATCGAATCGAAGACCTTGGGCGTAAAGCGAAATTATAAGATCGATTACGAAGGCATATCGAACTTCATCAAAAACCAGTTCGAAGAATCTGACAGCACTTCCATTAAACGATGGGCCAAAGAGTATATGGACAAGATTACCTGTCCCACCTGCAACGGTACGCGGTTACGCAAAGAATCGTTGAATTTTAAGATCGAAGAGAAAACCATTGCCGAAATATCCCATATGGATATTGCCGAAGTGGCTGATTTCTTCAACGGATTGGAAAAGAGGTTAAAAGGCAACCAACTTAAGATCGCCGAGGAAATCATCAAGGAGATTAAAACCAGGATCCAGTTTTTATTGGATGTCGGTTTGGATTACCTCTCCTTGGACCGCAGTTCCAAATCACTTTCTGGGGGCGAGGCGCAACGTATTCGTTTGGCTACCCAAATAGGCACTCAATTGGTCGGTGTACTTTATATATTGGATGAACCGAGTATTGGCCTTCACCAACGGGATAACAACCGATTGATCAGCTCCTTGGAAGCCCTTCGGGATATTGGAAATTCAATCATTGTTGTAGAACATGACCGCGATATGATCGAAAGGGCCGATCACGTTATAGATATCGGACCAAAAGCCGGTCACCATGGGGGCGAAATCATTTCACAGGGTACGCCTGCGGAACTGAAACACCACAATACCCTAACGGCCGATTACATTACGGGGGTGCGAACAATAGCCGTTCCCAAAAAACGCAGAAAAGGGAATGGTAAGAATATCGTCCTGTCGGGTTGTACAGGAAATAATTTAAAGAACGTAAGCATTCGTATTCCCTTGGGCAAAATGATCGGGGTAACCGGGGTTTCGGGCAGTGGCAAATCCACATTGATCAATGAGACCCTCTACCCTATTATGAACGCACATTATTTCAATGGTGTCCGTAAGCCCATGCCCTATGAATCAATAAAGGGATTAGAGCACATCGATAAAGTCATAGACATCAACCAAAGTCCGATTGGACGTACCCCCCGGTCCAACCCAGCCACGTATACAGGGGTATTCAGTGAAATACGTTCCCTTTTCTCAAAAACCCCAGAGGCAGCCATAAGAGGTTATAAGCCAGGACGATTTAGTTTTAATGTCAAAGGGGGTAGGTGTGAAACTTGTCAAGGTGGTGGACTCCGGGTAATTGAAATGAACTTTTTACCGGATGTATATGTCGAATGCGAAACATGTAACG
Organism: Maribacter polysiphoniae; assembly: GCF_003148665.1. Classification (GTDB taxonomy): domain Bacteria; phylum Bacteroidota; class Bacteroidia; order Flavobacteriales; family Flavobacteriaceae; genus Maribacter_A; species Maribacter_A polysiphoniae. The sequence continues at coordinate 49,614 of NZ_QGGQ01000004.1, forward strand.
GTAAGCGTTTTAATAGGGAGACCTTAGAAATACGATATAAGGGAAAATCAATCTCCGATGTTTTGGAAATGACCATAAACGATGCCGTCAATTTTTTTGAATTGATTCCCAAAATCCATAGAAAACTAAAGACCATTCAAGATGTGGGATTAGGTTATATTTCCCTAGGGCAGCAATCCACCACGCTTTCCGGCGGAGAGGCCCAACGGATAAAATTGGCAACTGAACTTTCAAAACGGGATACTGGCAATACTTTTTATATCTTGGACGAGCCAACCACGGGGCTACATTTTGAAGACATCAGGGTCTTAATGGAAGTACTGAACAAACTCGTGGACAAGGGGAATACCGTCTTGGTGATCGAGCATAATCTGGATGTCATTAAAATGGCCGACCATATCATCGACATAGGATACGAAGGTGGTCGTGGCGGAGGAATGGTCGTCGCCGAAGGTACGCCCGAAGAAATCTGTAAAAACGAAAAAAGTTACACCGCACAATTTTTAAGACCTGAATTGGGTTTATAATTGTGATCAATACGATTAGTAATGGTAAAGCATTATTTAATCGAATGAAATACATCATAAAACATAAGTTATACAATGAGAAAAGAGCAACATTTTAAAGGTTGGAATGAAATTAAGACCAACGATTCATGGGCCATATTCAAAATCATGGGTGAATTTGTCAGTGGTTTTGAAAAAATGAGTAAAATTGGGCCTTGTGTCTCTGTTTTCGGTTCTGCTCGGACCAAAGAGAATATGGAATTTTACCAACTTGCCGTGGATATTTCGAAAAGAATCGCTGAGGCCGGCTATGGGGTTATTACCGGTGGTGGACCTGGAATAATGGAAGCAGGTAACAAAGGAGCCCATTTGGCGGGAGGTACTTCCGTTGGACTGAATATAGACCTTCCTTTTGAGCAACATGACAATCCATATATAGACAGTGATAAAAGTCTTGATTTTGATTATTTCTTCGTTCGAAAGGTAATGTTCGTAAAGTATTCCCAAGGTTTTGTGGTTATGCCAGGGGGTTTTGGTACTTTGGACGAGTTATTTGAAGCCATAACCTTGATACAAACCAACAAAATTGAAAAATTTCCTATTATCTTAGTGGGTACCAAGTTTTGGGGAGGATTAATCAATTGGGTCAAAGACACGATGCTAAAAGCCGGAAATATTAGTGAGAAGGATTTAGACCTTATAAAAATGGTCGATACAGCGGATGAGGTTGTTGATATCCTTGATTCTTTCTACAAAGGCCGTTCTTTAAGCCCAAATTTCTAAATGTAATCATTGAAAAAGAGAGTATATTATAATTTCCTTTTTGGTATAACAACCTTTCTACTAGGGTTTCAATATGCGCATTGCCAGCATATGAACACCCTATCCGTTAGGTTGAACGGGGATACCAAGGAATTGAACATACAGCAAGAATTCATTTATAAGAATTCTTCAAAGTATACATTGGATGTACTCTATTTCAATGATTGGGCACACGCCTACTCAGACAAAAACACAGGCCTTGCCAAAAGATTTGCCCAGGAATTCAAAAAAAGCCTCCACTTGGCAAAAGACCAAGAACGTGGAAAAACCACCATTCTAAGTGCCGTGGATGACGAGTACAGGGGGTTGAACTGGGAGCGGACAGCTGAAAAGGACATTATAAAGGTTATCCTGAACAAACCCCTAAAGCCGGGTGACCAAGTTCAGCTCTATATGACCTATACCGTTAAATTACCTCCAGACAAGTATACATCATATGGTTACAACAACAGAAATGAGTACTATTTAAAAGATTGGTATTTGTCCCCTGCCGTTTTCAATAATGGCAAATGGCATTTGTATTCCAACAAGGACCTCGAGGATTTATATACCGATATTACCACGACCAGGGTTAGTTTCCAATACCCCAAGAACCTTTACCTAACCACCAATTACAGAAACCTTGGCACTTCCAATTTTTCCAACGGCAAACAAACCCAGCTCGAAGCCTTAAAGCAAAAGAACTGTGAGATCATCCTGAGTCCGTTCCAAAAATTCAAGACACATGTAACGCCCTATATGACCGTGGTCACCGATTTGCATTCACCCAAATATGATGTAATATCCCAAGGTATCTCAATAGATAAGGTCTCCAAATTCATTTATGACAATCTTGGCAAATACCCCCATTCACAACTATTGGTAAGCCAAAAGAATTACAATAAGAGCCCTTTATATGGCATAAGCCAACTACCGAATTTTATAAGGCCTTATGAAGAGCAATTTCAGTTTGAAATGAAATTCCTAAAAACGGCATTGAACAAATTTTTGGAAGAAACCCTATACCTCGACCCCAGAAAAGAACAATGGTTGAAGGATGCCATTGCCAATTATCTAATGATAGATTATGTGGAAGAGTATTATCCCAACCAAAAACTCTTGGGAAAACTATCGAAAATGTGGGGTATCCGTGGATTTAATTTGGCAAAAATGGACTTTAACGAACAATATCCATTTCTGTATATGCTCACAGCCCGGAAAAACCTGGACCAACCCCTTAGGACACCGAATGACTCCCTTATAAAATTCAATCAAAAGATTGCCAACAAATACAAGGCCGGTATGGGTTTATCCTATTTGGCCGACTATATTGGAAAGGACAAGATCGATAAAAGTATCAAAACCTATTTCAAGCATTATTCCTTGAATTCCGCCAAAGTAATCGATTTCGAATCCATTTTAAAACGATCGACCGATACTGATATTGATTGGTTTTTCAGGGATTACCTCTCAACTGCCAAAAAGATAGATTTCAAAATAAAGAAAATCACCAAATTGGATGATTCCTTAAGAATCACACTCAAGAATAAGGAAGGGACGAATGTTCCCATTTCCCTTTTTGGTATCAAGAACGATACTGTTATTTCCAAATACTGGTTTACCGATATTACATCCGAGAAAACCTTTACCATTCCACGAGGCGAGGAGGAACGAATGGTCTTGAACTACGACCACAAAATACCCGAATTCAATGAAAGGGATAACTGGAAATCGTTGAAAGGATTTTTTTCGAGCAACAAAAAATTACAATTTCGTTTTTTTAAGGATACCGAAGACCCCTATTACAATCAAGTCTTCTATGTACCCGTCCTTAATTTCAATATTTATGACGGTTGGTCTCCCGGTATGCGGATCTACAACAAGACCTTTTTGGAAAAACCCTTCGTATACGACTTTGCACCCTCGTATGCCATTAAGGAAAAGGCTTTGGTCGGGTTCGGTAAATTCAACTACCGAAAATATTTAAGCAAAAGTGGCCTATACGTTGCCAATTATGGTTTTAGGGCATCAACATCCCATTATCAGAAGAACTCGAGATATACGACCATTACCCCTTCGATAGGTTTTGGATGGCGCCCTGACGACCTACGCTCGAACAAAAGGGATTTTCTGAGTATACGCCACGTCAATGTATTCCGAAGTCTGGATGAAAACCTTGAAAATGTCGAAACAGATCCCGATTACAGCGTTTTAAACGCACGTTTTACCCATAGGGACAATGGTATAGTCGATTATTTTTCCTGGTTTGCGGATGCCCAATATGGCAAGGACTTTAGCAAACTTTCCTTTGAACTCGAGTATCGTAAATTGTTCGAGAACAATAGACAATTCAATTTTAGGTTTTTCGCAGGTAAGTTCTTGAATAATTCCATTCGCCCCGATATTAGGTTTTTCGACTTTGCCCTTGATAGGCCCAATGATTACCTCTTCGATTATAGCTACTTGGGGCGATCTGAAGAGACGGGCATTTACAGCCAACAAATCATTATCGCAGAAGGCGGGTTTAAGTCAAAATTGGACAACCCATTCTCGAATAACTGGATGGCTACCGTAAATACCAGCATCAATGTTTGGCGCTGGATTGAATTCTACAGTGATTTCGGGTTTATAAAAAGAAAAGAGACTAAAGAACGGTTGGTCTATGATTCGGGTATTCGCTTAAATTTGGTCACTGATTATTTTGAACTCTATTTTCCATTGTACTCCAATAATGGATGGGAAGTATCCCAACCCAGTTATGAGGAGAAAATACGATTCATAGTTACCCTTAGCCCTAAGACATTAACAGGGTTGTTTACGAGAAAATGGTTCTAAATCCTTGCCATATCCCCAATTATTAAGCCAATATTTTTTCAAATCATAAATATTACCTACTTATTTGCGAAATTTATTAATAATTGTTAAATATTTTAACCTATTTATCAATTGCAAAATCGCAAGTCGTTTGGTACTTTTGTAAAAAGTCAAACCACAGTATATGGACATCTCTCCAAAAACAAGTACAGATATTTCTTTTGATGATTTTAGAACCCAGATCCTACAAGATTACCAAATAGCTTTCATGAGTAGGGTGTGTAGCCTTTTAGGGCGAAAAGAAGTACTTACGGGGAAGGCTAAATTCGGTATATTCGGAGACGGTAAGGAATTGCCCCAATTAGCCATGGCCCGAGCTTTTCGCAATGGGGATTTTAGAAGTGGATATTATCGCGACCAGACTTTTATGATGGCGTTGGGACTACTTAGCCCCAAGGAATTCTTTCATGGCCTTTATGCCACTACGGACATCAACAAGGAACCCATGAGTGCCGGAAGGCAAATGGGAGGGCATTTTATGACCTTTAGTTTAAACGAAGATGGCTCTTGGAAAGACCTGACACAACAAAAAAACAGTAGTGCCGACATTTCTTGTACCGCAGGCCAAATGCCGCGATTACTAGGACTGGCACAAGCTTCCAAGGTATATCGTCATTTGACTGGCGTAGATGCCACCAAATTCTCTGACAAGGGCAATGAGGTCGCTTGGGGTACGATAGGAAACGCCAGTACAAGTGAAGGATTGTTTTTTGAAACGATCAATGCAGGTGGTGTACTTCAAGTCCCTATGATCGTGAGTGTTTGGGATGATGAATATGGTATTTCCGTACCGGCCAAATACCACACGACCAAAGAGGATATTTCGAAACTGTTATCCGGATTTCAAAGGGATGAGGATCACGCAGGATATGAATTGTTAAAGGTCAAGGGTTGGGACTATACGGCATTGATGCATGTATATGAAAACGCTTCGGATATCGCCAGGGAACAACATGTACCCGTAATCATACATGTAACGGAGCTGACACAGCCTCAAGGCCACTCCTCCTCCGGATCGCATGAAAGATATAAAAGTGCTGAACGCCTCCAATGGGAAAAAGACAATGACTGTAATAAACGTTTTAAGGAATGGATTTTGGAATCGGGAATTGCAACACCCGAAGAGCTTTCCAAAATGGAACGGGAAATACGACAAAAGGTAAGGGCTTCAAAAAATGATGCTTGGGCCGAATTTTTGGATCAGCACAAAAAAATGAAGAAAGTGCTGTTAGACCTAATGAACAATGTCGCCAGCAAAAGTGCCAATCGCAATTTCATAGCGAAATTAAGAAATGACCTTATCGCCATAGAAGAACCCCTTAAGAAGGATTTAGGGGTTATTTCCCGAAAAACCCTACGCTATCTGATAGGGGAAGAATCCCAAGAAAAGGATGCCTTGGTTAATTGGATAAATGATTTTCTCGAAAAGACGCAACATAAATTCAGTGTTAACCTATATAGTGACAAACCTAATAGGGCCACGAATATCCCGGCTGTCAAGCCCATTTACAACACCGACATTCTAGAAGAGGTTGATGGTAGGGTTATATTAAGGGACAATTTTGACAGATTGTTCGATAAATATCCAGAAGCCATGGTTTTCGGTGAGGACAGTGGTACGATAGGAGACGTCAACCAAGGCTTGGAAGGGCTTCAAAAAAAATATGGGAAAATACGGGTTGCCGATACGGGAATACGGGAATCCACGATTATAGGACAAGGTATAGGGTTAGCGCTTAGAGGGTTACGCCCCATAGCTGAAATCCAATACCTGGATTATATTTTTTATGCCACTTCTCCGCTAACCGATGATTTGGCCACGATGCTTTACCGAAGTTCGGGAAAACAAAAAGCGCCATTGATTGTTCGTACCAGAGGACATCGATTGGAAGGTATTTGGCATTCCGGATCCCCAATGGGAGGACTTATTAACCTTTTGAGGGGCATGTACATTCTGACGCCTAGGAATATGACCCAGGCAGCTGGTTTTTACAACACCTTAATGAAAAGCGACGAACCGGCCTTGGTCATAGAAAGTTTGAACGGGTATCGCTTAAAAGAGAGAAAACCTGAAAACCTTGGGGAGTTCTGTACCCCCATCGGGGTGGTCGAGACCTTAAAAACCGGTAATGACATTACTTTGGTTTCCTATGGATCTACAGTGCGCATTGTGTTAAGGGTGGCCAAGGAACTTGCCGAAGTGGGTATAGATGCGGAGGTCATCGACGCCCAGACCCTATTGCCATTCGACATCAATCACGATACGGTTAAAAGTGTTCAAAAAACCAATAGACTATTGGTTATAGACGAAGATGTACCAGGTGGATGTTCAGCATATCTAATACGCGAAATAGTAGAGAAACAAGGCGGATACAAGTATCTGGATAGTCAACCCCAAACACTGACCAGTAAAGCTCACCGACCAGCATATGGTACGGATGGCGATTACTTTTCAAAACCAAATGCCGAGGATATTTTCGAAACGGTTTATGCCATCATGCATGAAGCCAATCCTTCCGATTATCCTAAATTAAGATAACCCTATACTACCTTTTTTTAAAATCCACCGATCGGTGGATTTTTTTATGTTCCATTTCTTCTAAAACTTTTTTGGCAAGAAATATAATTAATGGCGTAAAAATGGATTCCGGTAACGCCAAAAATCCTCTGTTTTAGCATAAATCTTTTATTCACAAGCCTTTACCGAACCCAACATCGCCTTTTAGATTAATTAAAAAATTGGTACTTTTAATGGCTTTCAAATTTTACACTTTATGAAAAACAACCTTACCTCCCAAATCGGCTTGGCTTTCTTAAGAATAGCTCCCTCATTAATGATGATTACCCATGGTCTTCCCAAGTTCCAGAAATTGATAAGTGGTAATTTTGAATTCGGAGACCCTATCGGAATCGGAGCAACCCCTTCCTTGTTTCTTACCGTAATTGCTGAGTTCTTTTGCCCTATTTTGATTATCATAGGGATTAAAACGCGTTTAATGGCCATACCACCGGCGATAACCATGCTGGTCGCTGCATTCATCGTTCATGCGGCCGACCCTTTTGGCAAAAAGGAAATGGCTTTGGTCTATTTGGTTTTCTTTGTAGCGATTATCTTATTAGGACCCGGAAAATTCAGTGTTGACAAGAGGTGATTTATAAAATATTCACCAATAACTCCTTCAATAAATCCGATGAGGGCAAGGCATTGGCCCCTACCCCTTTTCCTTTAAGATCCATCTCCCGCAAATGGGAAACAATGGCGCTTACCTTTTTCATGGGATAATTCCTTGCAGCGACTTGGTACTCTTCCACAAAATATGGATTTATCCGTAAGGCACTGGCCACATTCTTTGGTGAACGGTCATTCAGCCCATGATACTGCAGTAATTGTGAAAAAAAGCTGTGCAATAGGGTTACCGTCAACACAAACGGATTGTCTTTCGGGTTTTGGGAAAAATAGTTGATTATCTTATAGGCCTTAAGCACGTCTCTCTCCCCAATGGCCTTTTTCAATTCAAAATTATTGTAGTCTTTACTTATACCAATATGTTCCTCAATATTTTCAGAGGTTATCTGACTTTCTTTGGGAAGGATCATGGTAAGCTTCACCAATTCCTTACTGATCCTACTTAAATCGGTTCCCAAATTTTCAACAAGTAAGATGGAGGCCTTATGGGAGATGCTGTAACCTTTACCCTGCAGTACCTTCCGTATCCAGTCGGAAACTTGGTTCTCATATAATTTCTTACTCTCGAATAAGACGCCATTTTTTTGTACTACCTTGTATAACTTCTTGCGTTTATCCAATTTTTTATACTTGTAACAAATAACCAGTACTGTTGTTGGTTGTGGATTTTCCGCATAATGGATCAGTTGCTCAATGGTCCTTGAAAGGTCCTGGGCCTCCTTAACGATAACCACTTGACGTTCGGACATCATTGGGTAGCGCTTGGCTTGCCCCACGATTTCATCTATATTGACGTCTTTGCCATATAGGACCATTTGGTTAAAACCCTTCTCCTCTTCCGACAGTACATTTTTCTCAATGAATTGGGAAATCCTATCAATATAATAAGGCTCTTCCCCAAATAGAAAATATAACGGACTAATATTTCCCTTTCGAATATTGGCAACTATTTGTTTTACTTCTTCCATTCAAAAAAAATCATCAAATTTGTCACATGCAACGGCTAAACTTCCCTGTCTATGATTTTCGATTCAAAAATAGCGAAAATAACATCCATATTTTTGATGCCATACGCAAAAAATTTGTGGTATTGCAACCCGAGGAATGGGTTCGCCAAAATGTGGTGCAATTCTTGATCCACGAAAAAAAATATCCAATAAGCCTGATCAATGTTGAGAAACAAGTTACTGTAAACAAAATAAAGAAAAGGTACGATGTCGTTGTTTTTGACAGCTTGGGCAACATTATCCTCTTAGTTGAGTGTAAAGCCCCACAAATTGCCATTACACAACATACCTTTGATCAAATTGCTAGATACAACATGCAATTAAGGGCTACCTACCTAATGGTTACCAATGGCCTGCAGCATTTTTATTGCAAAATGGACTATGACAGAGAAAAATATATGTTTTTAGAGCAAATTCCTGATTTTAGCCGTTAATTTGCAAGCGTTTTGAAAATAGCGATAGTCATATTAAATTGGAATGGAGAGGTTCTTTTGGAAAGATACCTGCCTTCAGTAATACAATATTCGCAAGGCGCCGATATTTATGTGGCCGATAATGCTTCTACCGATAGTTCAATCGATTTTCTAAACAACAATTTCCCTCAGATCAACATCATAAGGAATGCCTCCAATGGGGGGTTTGCCAAGGGCTATAACGACGCTTTGAAAAAAGTAGAGGCCGATGTGTTTTGCTTATTGAACAATGATGTTGAAGTCACCCCGAATTGGTTGGTCCCCATTAAAGAGGTTATGGAAAATAGGCCCAATGTCGATATCGTACAACCAAAAATCCTTGACCTCATGCGTAAGGATCATTTTGAGTATGCTGGTGCGGCGGGAGGATTCATAGACCAATTGGGATACCCTTTTTGCCGGGGACGTATTTTTCAGGAACTGGAAAAGGATGAGGGACAATACGATGATATTCGTGAGATATTTTGGGCCACTGGTGCATGTATGTTCATTAAAAGTGGGGTCTTCCATGTCTTGGGTGGATTTGATGAGGAATATTTTGCACACCAAGAGGAAGTCGATCTGTGTTGGCGCGCCAAGAATGTTGGCTATGGGGTATATTATGTAGGCACTTCAAAAGTATATCATTTAGGTGGCTCGACACTGAGTAACATGAACCCTAAAAAAACCTATCTCAATTTTAGGAACTCCCTTTTTTCCATCACGAAGAACCTACCCAGACGTAAAGCCTTATTGATTATTTTATTTCGATTACTCCTAGATGGTGTTGCTGCCCTACGATTCGTATTTCAAGCTAAATTCAGTCACTGTTTGGCCATACTCAAAGCCCATTTAAGCTTTTACACTAAATTTAGGAAGATGTACAGAAAACGGGAGAAATCAAGTTTTTTGAAAAATTACTACATCACAAAATCCATAGTATGGTCCCATTTCGTAGATGGTGTAAAGAAATTTAACATTTTAATAAAAGATTAACTAATTTAGCTCATACAAGGAAAGCGAATTGTATAATTTTGATATAGAATTTAGTTCTTTTATTCTTAGAGAAGTTTATCAATAATTAAAACAAGTTATAACGGAGATTATGAAGAAAATTATTTTAGGTTGTTTAGGCATAACTATGTTGTTATCGTCATGTGTTTCACAAAAGAAATATGCAGATTTAGAGGCCAAGCACAAAGAAGCCCAGGATTTATTGAATTCAGCAACGGTTAAATTGAACAGTTGTTTGGAAGATAAGGCCACGGCATCTTCAAGATTGCAGACCTTAGAGGATCAAAATGCATTCTTAAAGGCGAATAATCAAGAGTTGATCAATAACATGGGTAATTTGACCACCTTAACGACAAAAGGTGCGGAAAACCTTGAAAAATCACTTGAGAGTTTACAGGAAAAAGACCTTACCATCAGAAAATTACAAAATGCCATTACAAGAAGGGATTCTGTAAACCTTGCTTTGGTACAGAGCTTGAAAGGTGTTTTGGGTAATTTGGATGATGAGGATATTGAAATCAGCGTTGAAAAAGGCGTTGTATTTGTCTCTATTTCCGACAAGCTATTATTTAGTAGCGGAAGTTATAATGTAACCAACAGGGCCAAACAAGTTCTTGGTAAGGTTGCACAGGTAGTTAACAACAAACCTGATTTCGAATTCATGGTAGAGGGCCATACTGATGACGTTCCTTACAGAAAAGGTGTGTTATTGGATAACTGGGACTTGAGTGTTAAGAGAGCTACTGCTGTTGTTCGAATCCTACAGAAGGATTACAATGTTGATCCTAAGCGTATGACTGCTGCCGGTAGAGCTGAATATGTACCTGTTTCACAAACAGAAAAATCCAAAAACAGAAGAACACGTATTGTGGTACTTCCAAAAATCGATCAATTCTATAGTATGATTGAAGAAGGAATGAAAGATCCTGCTATCAATAAATAGATTGCACAACAAATTCTAAAAACCGCCCAAGCATATTGTTTGGGCGGTTTTTTTATGCCTTTTTATTTCTTAAAAAATATCTATACTTCCTTTTCCTTCCCTAAGAATTTCGGGTTCTTCCTCGGATAGGTCAATTACGGTCGACGCGACATTGTCCCCATACCCCCCATCAATAACTATATCGACAAGGTTGTTCCACTTTTCATAGATAAGTTCGGGATCCGTAGTATACTCCAACAACTCATCCTCATCATAAATCGATGTGGATACGATTGGATTCCCCAATTCCCTGACCAAAGTCTGGGCAATGGCATTATCCGGAATCCGAATACCTACAGTTTTCTTTTTCTTGAAATCCTTTGGTAAATTGGAACTGCCGGGTAAAATAAACGTATAAGGGCCAGGAAGTGCCCTTTTTAAGATCTTAAAGGTCGAAGTGTCTATTTGACGTACATAATCGGATAGGTTACTTAAATCGGCGCAAATAAAGGACCAATTGGCCTTTGCCAATTTAACACCCTTGATACGTGCTATTTTCTCCAAGGCCCGGGTGTTCGTAATATCACAACCAAGACCGTATACCGTATCCGTAGGATAAATGATAAGTCCTCCTTTTCGAAGGACCTTGATTACCTTTGCTATCTCCTTCGGATTGGGATTCTCTTCGTATATTCTGATCAACTCCGCCATAATACTATTCTTTATTGGGTTACCTGGTAAACCCTTACATAATCAATTTCCATTGTTGACGGAAAAATAGTATCATCCACGCCTTCTTTTCCGCCCCAATTGCCTCCTACAGCAATATTCATAAGAAAGTAAAAGGGTTTTGAGAAAGGCCAATTACTTTCATTATAATCCTTTGGCCTCCTAAAGGTAAATATAATATTTTCGATATCATCAATATAGAATTTCATATACTCCTCGGACCATAGCATCCCATAATTATGAAAATCCTCTTCAGCCGATTCCAGTTCAACAGGTCCGGAAGAGGCCTCCGTACCATCAACATGGTTATTGGCCGTACTGTGTATGGTAAAATGAACGTTGTTCGGGTCATAACTTACGTATTCCATGATGTCTATTTCACCACAAGCAGGCCATCCCACAGTGGAAATATTGTCCCCAAGCATCCACAAAGCCGGCCAAAGACCGTTCCCTCTTGCTTCAGGTAATTTTGCCCTTATTTCCATTCGGCCATAAACAAATGATTTCTTACTGTTCAATCGTGTTGAGGTATAATCCCCCACGCTTTGGCCATCCCCGACTTTCATGGCTTTGATCTTTAAAGTGCCATCACTTACCTCTACATTATCATTGGCAACATAATTCTGCAATTCATTATTGCCCCAACCGTTTTGGCCGGTTTCAAACTTCCAATTGGCTTTGGAAAGGGAATTACCATCAAATTCATCGCTCCATACCAATGTTGCCCGACCCCAATAACCCGGGGCATTTACATCATAGTCTTCTTGCTGAACCCCACCCCCCTGTTCCTTTTCCTTACTGCTTGGGGATTCATTACAGGCTTGAGCCATCAATACCAAAAAAACCAAAACAGAATATCCTAGATGATGATTTTTCATTGAACCGTATATTATTGACTATTATTATTTAATCCCCTTTAGAGGAAATCACTTCCAGTTTAGCAAAACGCAGCAACAACTTCTTCACATCACCCTGATCGAATTTTATTTCTGCTTTTCTGTCATTTCCTACACCTTCCATGTTGATGACCTCCCCTCTCCCAAATCGGGTGTGGTTAACAATGGCCCCTACTTTAAGGTTACTATCTATTGCATTTGTATTACCTATAGGTTTTGCCAATTCGGGTTTCAACTTTCTTAGCTTACGCAATTGATTTTCGTTGGGCTTGCCTATTGGTGGCGGTGTGCCCGTTTTAGGTTTTACTTGTCGTAACCTGCTTTTATCCACTTCCCCGAAAATATCGGCATCAATCAATGTTTTATATCGATAACCTTTATCTATAGGTGTTAGGTTCTCCACGTATTTTTCGTCAATTTCCTCGAGGAACCGACTAGGTTCCGCATCGATAAGCTTACCCCAGCGATATCGATTCTGTGTATAAGTTAGATAGGCCTGTTCTTCGGCTCTTGTCAATGCCACATAAAACAACCTCCGTTCCTCTTCCAATTCGCTACGCGTATTCATACTCATGGCCGATGGGAATAAATCCTCCTCCATCCCTACAATATATACATAGGGAAATTCGAGCCCTTTTGCCAAGTGGATGGTCATCAAGGCCACCCTATCATCATCACCGGTATCATTGTCCAAATCCGTCGCCAGGGCCACATCCTCCATAAACTCCCCAATATTCCCAGTAGCATCGGCAATTTCCTTTTGTCCCTCAACAAAATCCTTTATACCATTAAGCAATCCCTCAATATTTTCCATTCGGGCAATCCCTTCGGGGGTACCATCCTTTTTAAATTCAAGAAGGATCCCTGTTTTCTTGGCTACATGTTCCGCAAGTGCAAAGGCATCGGCACCTTCGTTCATAATTTGAAAACTCTTGATCATGGTGACAAAATCCTGTAGTTTTCGCTTGGTTCCTGAATTTATTTTAAGATTAATACGATCCAGATTCTCTATCACCTCAAAAATAGACCGACCGTAATGATTGGCGGCCACAACCAACTTATCCAACGTTGTCTGACCAATACCCCGGGCAGGGAAATTGATAACCCGTTTTAAGGCTTCCTCATCCTTCGGGTTAATCACCAGTCGTAAATAGGACAGTACATCCTTAATCTCCTTACGTTGATAAAAGGAAAGTCCACCATAAATACGGTACGGAATATCCCTCTTTCGCAAGGCATCCTCTATGGACCTAGACTGCGAATTGGTTCGATAAAGGACTGCGAAATCACCATTGGGAAGTTGTTGTTGCATTTTGTTCTCAAAAATGGAACCTGCCACAAAACGGCCTTCCTCGGCATCTGTAATACTACGGTGTATTTTTATGGGCGGACCATCATCATTGTCCGTCCATACCTCCTTTTCAAGTTGGTTCTTATTGTTCGCGATAATGGAGTTCGCTGCGTTAACGATATTCTTGGTAGAACGGTAATTCTGTTCCAACCGGTACATCCCAACGTTATCATAATCACGCTGAAAGTTCAGGATATTACTGATATTGGCCCCCCTGAACGAATAGATACTTTGTGCATCATCCCCTACCACGCAAATATTCTGGTACCGATCGGAAAGTGCCTTAACGATCAAATACTGGGAATGGTTGGTATCTTGGTACTCATCCACCAAAATATATCGGAACCGATCTTGATATTTCATTAAAACCTCTGGGAACCGCGTCAAAAGCTCATTGGTGCGCAGTAATAGATCATCAAAATCCATCGCACCGGCCTTAAAACAGCGATTGACGTATTCCTCATAAATCTCACCTGTTCTAGGACGTTTGGCCATGGCATCCGCCTCGATCAATTCGGGATTCTGCATATAAGCCTTTACCGTAATCAAACTGTTCTTGTACGATGATATCTTATTCTGTATCTGTTTATACTTATAAATATCCTTATCCAATCCCATTTCCTTGATAATGGAGGCTATCAAACGTTGGGAATCCTGGGTATCATAAATGGTGAAATTACTTGGGTAACCCAGTTTATCCCCGTCATAACGTAATAATTTCGCAAAAACGGAGTGAAAAGTACCCATCCAAAGATTTTTAGCTTCCGAATCACCAACAATATCAGCGATACGTTTTTTCATTTCCCTTGCCGCTTTATTGGTAAAGGTCAGTGCCAAAATATTAAATGAGTCCACACCCTGCGCCATTAGGTGCGCAATGCGGTACGTTAGAACCCGTGTCTTTCCAGAACCAGCACCGGCAATAACCATTAGCGGACCGTCTTTATGCAGTACGGGAGCCTTTTGGGCCTCATTTAATTCATCTATAAAATTTTTCAATACAATCAGGAATTTAGTGCGGTGAATTTAGCACTAATTCACCGGACCCTAAAAAGCTACACCCAATAATTATGAACAATGAAAATTGAATATTCTTTCAATTTGAATATATTTAGGCATAAAAAGTCCGAATATGCCCCAATTTAACTCGATTCCTTTATTTCTTGGTTTCATCCTTAGCCTTTCAATGGGTGCACAAACCAAAAAAGCCGGACCGATAATTTTAGATTTCGGGGAAGTATGGACCATAAATGCCCCTGATTTCAAAACCGATACCTCGATGGATTTCAAAGCGGTCTTCGATATCATGAATTCCCCTGATGAACATCGTACATTGAATTCCTCCATTGAAACCGCTGCCCGCTTCTTGAATATGCATGCTCAAAACGGTGTGCCAATAGAACAATTGAAAATAGCATTGGTCGTACACAGTAAAGCTTCAAAAGACATTATGAACAATGAAGCCTACCAAAAACGATACGGTACAAACAACCCCAATATTGATTTGGTCAAGGCTCTTATAGATGCAGGCGCACAAGTTGTCTTCTGCGGACAATCCGCTATGTCGAGGGGCATAGCCCAAAAAGAACTCATAGATGGTGTTCAATTATCGCTCTCGGCTATGACCGCTTTGATCCAATTTCAAAATAACGATTACAAAACCATTAAATTCTAAACCAGATACTTATGAATAAATACTTCAGTTTAGTACTACTCCTTATCGGAAGTTTGGCGTTCGGCCAAAACCCAAGTCTTGACAAAGACTACCAAGCGATTGAAAATAAGGTGATTGAATGGCGAAGGGAGATTCATCAAAACCCTGAATTGTCGAACCGCGAATTTAAAACCGCTGAAAAAATTGCCAAACATTTAAAGTCTTTGGGAATTGAAGTCCAAACCGGAGTTGCCCATACAGGTGTTGTTGGCATTTTAAAGGGTGGACAAGATGGGAAAGTTATTGCCTTAAGGGCCGATATCGATGCCTTACCTGTTTACGAACGTAATGATTTACCTTACAAATCCAATGTAACCTCTGAATTCTTAGGGGAAAAGGTCGGGGTAATGCACGCTTGTGGCCATGACACCCACACCGCTATTTTAATGGGAGTGGCCGAGGTCCTATCCAAAAACAAGGATAAGATCAAAGGAACCGTAAAATTTATATTTCAACCTGCTGAGGAAGGTCCACCACCCGGGGAAGAAGGGGGTGCCCTGCTCATGGTTAAGGAAGGAGTGTTAAAGAACCCCGATGTGGATGCCATTTTTGGTTTGCATATCAATTCGGAGACTCCAGTTGGTATTATTCGCTATAAATCAGGAGGAACCATGGCCGCTGCCCAAAGCTTCACCATAAACGTTAAAGGAAAACAAAGCCACGGGTCACAACCTTGGTCGGGTGTTGATCCTATTTTGATCAGTGCCAAAATCATCGACGGTTTGCAAACGATCATCAGCCGTGAAGTCGATTTAACCAATGAAGCCGCGGTCATAACCGTGGGCAAGATCAAAAGTGGGGTGCGTTTCAATATCATCCCCGAGAGTGCCGAAATGATCGGGACCATTAGGACCTTGAATTATGACATGAAAGACCATATCAACAAAAGAATGATGGAAATGGTGCCTGCCATTGCAAAAGCCTATGGTGGTGATGCCACCATTGAAATCAAGGACGCTACCGACATCACCTACAACGACCCTGCCCTTGTAGAGCAAATGTTACCTACCATGAAACGGGTCGCTGGTGAAAGCAACGTACAAACACGGAAAGCCGCGACCGGAGCCGAGGATTTCTCCTATTTTCAACGTGAAGTCCCTGGTTTTTTCTTTTTCTTAGGAGGAATGGCTCCCGGTACAACCGAATCCTTTCCACACCATACCCCAGATTTCCTTATTGATGATAGCGGCTTGTTGCTTGGGGTCAAAACGCTAACCGAAATGAGTTTGGATTATTTGAACCAATAGTATCTACATTGCAGAATAAAACAAAAGGTCAGAGACAATCTAGACCTGAATTTTAAGATTATTAAGTCATAATTAATTACTCATGGATTCTTTTCTTAGTGTTTTAGGTAATATTTCTTGGTGGATGTGGATGCTTATCATCATATTGATCGTAGCCATCCGGGATATTTTTTTTCAAAGTGCCCATACCATTTCGCATAACTTTCCGATTGTGGGGCATTTACGTTATTGGTTGGAAAGTATTGGCCCGGAAATGCGACAATATTTTGTGGCGAACAATCGGGAAGAACTACCCTTTAACCGTATAGAGCGAAGTTGGATATATGCCTCCGCCAAAAGGGAGAACAATTATGAGGGCTTTGGAACGGACAGGGATATTTACGCCCACCAACATATCTTCGTAAAAAACCAAATGATGGCCTATAAGATCGGGCCTGACCATCCCAACGCCAAGGACAAATGCTTTTTGCCCTGTGCCAAGGTCATCGGTAGTTACAACAAACGCAGAAAACCATTTAGACCGGGATCGGCCATAAATGTATCCGCAATGAGTTTCGGTTCGCTTTCCGCAGCGGCGGTTGAATCCCTGAACCTAGGTGTTGCCAAAGCCGGAGCCTACCATAATACAGGGGAAGGAGGCCTATCACCTTATCATAAAAAAGGAGGGGATATCATTTTTCATTTCGGGACGGGTTATTTTGGTGTTCGTAGTGATGACGGTAATTTCTCCATGGAAAAATTAAAGGTATTGGTCAATGAAAACCCATGTATCAAAGCCATTGAAATTAAACTTTCACAGGGTGCCAAGCCTGGTAAGGGCGGTGTTCTACCAGGTGCCAAGATAACTCCGGAAATTGCTAAGATCAGAGGGGTTGAAGTGGGCAAGGATGTCCTCTCCCCTGCCACCCACAAAGCTTTTGACACCATTCCTGAGCTGCTACAACTCATTGAGGATATTGCAGAACAAACTGGATTACCTGTTGGGGTAAAGGGAGCGATAGGAAAATTGGACCAGTGGGAAGCATTGGCCGATCTTATGATCAAAACAGGCAAAGGACCTGATTTCATTACGGTAGATGGAGGTGAAGGTGGCACAGGTGCTGCCCCACCGAGTTTTGCCGATCATGTATCACTTCCCTGGGTATACGGATTTTCAAGCCTGTACAAAATGTTCTTGGACAAGAAATTAACCGATAGGATTGTTTTTATCGGGAGCGGAAGACTGGGATTCCCCGCCAAAGCCGCTATGGCCTTCGCTATGGGCGTAGACTGCATCAATGTTGCCCGAGAGGCCATGATGAGCATTGGATGCATCCAAGCACAGGTTTGCCATACCAACCGGTGTCCGTCTGGAGTGGCCACACAAAATAAATGGCTTCAAGGCGGTATTCATGTACCCCTTAAATCGGACCGATTGGCACAATATTTCAAGACTTTCAGAAAAGAACTGATTGAAATTACCCATGCAGCGGGTTATGAACACCCTTGCCAATTTACCATGGATGATATACAAGTCAATGTTGATGATGATTTCTTACATAGTGACCTAAAATCAACATACGGATATGAAAAATCGAAAGTACCTTTCAAAAGCATGCATGAACTATATGCTTGTGAATTCTTAGGTGGACAAGATTTTCATGACATTCCCAAATAGTATACTTTTGCGTTTAATTATTAAAATTACCCATTAAGCCTTATGAAACAAATTTTACTTAGCCTAACCCTAATCCTGATTTCCACTACTTCTATTTTCGCACAGCGAAAAAGTGACCTGATTGCCGAGATTGCATCACTTAAAACGGAATTGGACTCTACAAAAGCTATTGTTATAAAAGCCAAAAAAAATGAAAAAGTAGGCTTAGCCCGGGCAGAATCCTTCGAGTCCCAGGTTAAGGAATTACAGGATGCCAATGCCACCCTACTTAAAAATCTAAACAGTTTTGCTGAAGTTTCGAATAAAAATTCTGAAAACATCAATAAAGTGATGGCTAAACTGGAGCAGAAGGAAAATCAGTTAAAGGCCATCAACAATAGCATCGCCTCAAACGATTCAACATCGGTTGTGGTATTGACCAATGCCAAACAATCACTTGGGGAAAATGCAAAAATAGGTATTGCCAATGGTTCTGTGATCATTGCATCAAAGTTGGAATCCATATTTGGAAATACCACAGGCACGACCATAACGGCTGAAGGTACAGCATGGTTAGAGAAGATAGGGAACATCCTAAAAACAAATCCAAAGGTGTCTTTGACTATTGAAGGATTAAGTATGACCGGAGAGTTGGATTTGGCAGCCGATCAGGCATCCGCTATTGGTTCCCTTCTTCAAAAACAGTTCTCGATTGCCTCCAATAGGATTCAAACCTTGGGTAAGGATGGTAATTTCAAGGAAGGTATCAACCTAGTCATACATCCAGATTATGCACGGTTTTATGATATGGTTAAAGAGCATATGAAAGCATCGAACTAATTTGGAGGCTTATTGAAATCGTATATACTTTTTCAAAAAAACCTGCGTTTTAAATTGCGTAAACCGAGCTAAATACCAATTAAAATGACAGGAGATCAAATCTTTCAATTATTTGCTTATCTATTACCCTCAGTAGTCGTAGGGGCAATTTCTTTTTATTTTTTTAGAATGCACACCAATAATGAGGAAGGCCGTCGGCGGTATCTTTTACATAAGGATTCTCAGCTAAATACGCTTCCCATACGATTGCAGGCCTATGAACGGATGGCTTTGTTTCTAGAGCGAATCGCCATACCGAGTCTTGTCGTTCGCGTAGCACCGAAAACAGCTGATAAGAACGATTACGAAAACCTTTTGATACGTACTATCGAAAATGAGTTTGAACACAACCTATCACAACAGATTTATTTGTCGGATGAATGTTGGAACATCATTAAGGCTGCCAAAAGCGCAACCATTCAAATGATTCGTAAGGCTGCCTTGAGCGAAACCGATTCGGCGGACAAACTTCGAGAAGACGTTCTTAACCAAACAATGGACAAGCAATCCCCTTCAGCCACTGCCCTTTCGTATGTAAAAAAGGAAATAGGGGAACTGTGGTAGAAGCCTTCAAGAACTACGTACTGTAAAATTGTGGCTCCATTGCATTCGTGTTGATGGAGTTCAATCGAACGACGATGGGAAATCAATCCGCATCAAGTTCCAACTGGGAGGTCTCCAAATTCTTATATTTGGCGAAATTATAGCCACTCGCCCACCATGTAGTCATTTTTTCCTTGTTGAAAATCAATGAATTGGTTGTGAGCACTGCCGGAGTATAATAAAAATTGATAACCGCTCCCTGGTGGTTCGCCACATACTTACCTATACGAATGTTCTGACCTTCAATACGGTCCAACATAAAGGCAAACATAGACGTCAGCAAAGCAAAGGCATTCTTTGAAGGCAAACGATTGAACATCGTGGTCTCGGTCTGTAAAATAATCGCATCTATTTCCGTTGCCCCACGTTTTATGGCCTCTTCGATAGGGACCATGGACCCGAGTCCACCATCGGCATATTCACACCCGTTTTTTCTGACCAAACTCATAAAGGGGGTATAGTTACAGGAAATCCAAATCCATTCACAGAATTCTTCGTAGTTAAAATCGTTGATCGATTTATATTCCACTTGATTCATCGATAGGTTGGAAACCGTAGCGACAATATCCTTTGGTCCGTTCTTGAGCATGTGGAATTCTTCCTCCGTAAGCGTATTCTTGATTAATTTTAGTAGGTTTTTACTCTCCCCAAAAGTTTTACTACCCCTATAGAAATTCTTAAGAACATTCCAATGGTCAATTCCGATGGTTTCAACCCCATGTTTTTTTTGAATAACAAAAGGACAGTTACTGAAAATACTATTTTGGTTCACCGAGGTATAGACTTCTTTTATCTTTTCGATTTTTTGAAGGGCCAAATGGGAGATTAACAAACTACCCGTGGAAGTTCCTAAAAAAAGATCATAGGAATGGTTTAACCCTTTCATTAAATATTCGGCGACACCCCCTGCGAAAGCACCTTTGCTTCCTCCTCCCGATATGACCATTGCTCTCATTGCAGACTCAATTTGGTCCTAATATAGCGAAGTTCGTCATCATTCATCCCTTTTGTTAGGCCTATGATACGATTTCTTTGACCATCAACCTTTAGAAGGGTATCAAGTAAACCTCTGGCATATTTACGAAACTGCCAAGAATGATGCACGCAGGCATTGACCAGATCCAATATGTTCTGATCCGTATATTCAAGAACGTCCCCAATGATTCCAAAAGCCGTCTGACGGGTTTCCATAGAATACTTTGGAGAAGTATACCCATACAGTTCTGAAAGATATGCTTCCTTTGAATCATCATCATAATCCTTGGTCAGTGACGCCAATAACAACCATAGTAAGCGCACATTTTTATTGGGCAAACCCATCACACCCTTGGTCTTGTCCAAATACCGACCCCTATCTTGGGGAAATGAAATCCATAATCGATATAATGCATTTTCTTGGGTGATATAGCTTTCATCCTCCAATAAGGATTCATACTCCTTTTTGAGTGCCAAGGGAATCTTGGAATAGGCCAAAGTCAAGGCCTGTCTTATTTTGATGGATTTGCTGTCAAACGCAGATTGGATGAGTTCTGGGGGGAATTGCTTATGGTTCCTCAAAACCAACCGAGCCCTAAATTCCTCATTATCAAATTCATCCCAATATTTTTCAATAATGTTCTTCTTGTCTTTCAAACTTGTGGTCAACGCCCATTTTAGTTTTATAAAACCGGCCACAGCGGATGATTCCGTTGTCAAAAAGTCCTTTACCTTTTCCATCGGAAAAGTGGTTGAACCTAACCATAGTTTCTTAAATGGACTAAGATCCATATCCGCTGCCAATTCCATTTCCCTTATAAAATCATCAATGGTAACATTCTGAAATCGGTATTTCCCCAAATAATTCTTAACCCCATTTTTAAAAGCATCATCCCCTACCTGATTACGCAACATGACTAAGGCCCAGGCCCCTTTTTCATAAAAGGTAAGGCTACTTGCCTTGGGATTGGTCAAAGCCTCCCCTTTCCCTTCTTTGGCCTGTTCATTCAATTGTTGGGCCGAATCATAAAGCTTCCAATAGAAATAATCATTCCCAAAAATTTCCTTTTCAGCCAAATAAGCATAATAGGTGGCAAACCCTTCGTGCAGCCAATGATGGCTCCCGTTTTTTTCCGTAACCAAATTCCCAAACCATTGATGGGCCAGTTCATGCGCGTTGACATTCACGTAATTCTTATCAACAAATGCGATGGAATCAATAACATACCCATCGGAAAAAATGGTTGTTCCTGTATTTTCCATTCCTGCGTATAAAAAATCCTTCACAGGAATCTGTTTATAATTCTGCCAAGGATAGGGTACACCTATCTCCTGCTCCAAAAAGTCAAAAATTGACTTGGTATACCGGTAGGTAGGTTCTACTTTTAGACTGTCTTTGGGGTAATAATAATTCTCAATAGGAATACCACTCGTGGCCGTTAATTGTTGCTTGCTGTATTTTCCGATTGCAAAGGACAACAAATAACTACTCATGGGTTCACGCATATCATATGACCAGGTTTTAAGTCCATCTTTCGCCCTGACTTTTTTAAGAACACCGTTGGCAATTACCTCATATTCCGGATCAAATGAAATATTCAGGTCAAATTCCACCTTCTCTTCCATATCGTCAAAACTGGGCAACCAATGGCTGGTGTATTTCCCCTGTCCTTGGGTCCAGACCTGCCCATTACCTTTTAAATGGTCATCCATATCAATAAAGTAAACCGTCTGTTGGGGTTTGGCAACATAGTGCAAGGTTAAGGAATAGCTCCTGTTCCTTTTAAAATTCTTATAAATTGATATTTTAGTTTTGGAGGTCTTGAAGGTTGTTTTTTTATGGTTCAACAAGACTGAATTAAATGTCATATCCTGGGCATCCAAGAAAACGGAATCTACATCCTGTTTTACTTTGAAGTGATAAACCACAGACCCTTGAATGACTTTTTGTTCTACCAATGGCTTGATGCTCACCGCTGCATGGATAAAGTCCACTTTATCCTGATGTTGGGCAAACAAACAAGTTGTGGAAATACTACATAGACACAGGAAGAAAAATCGTCCAAACATACCATAAAATTACAATGTTTTTATCAAATGTCGTTAGAGACCCCAAAGACATTTCGAAGGAGGAACGACTGGGAAATCGCACAAGCAACTCCATACCATTATCTTTTACCTAAGCAGGATGTGATCCCTCGTCGCTACCACTCGCTCGGAATCACCAAGAAACCCCAATATCGGGCAACAAAACAACTTATCCGCTTTGCTTTTCCATATGCGAATTCTACCATAGACCGAAATCACCAATCACTAAAATTGCATCTAAATCCCAATACGCTTATTTTTATCGGATGAATGCCAATTTTCTTCAGACTCCCATTACCTACCTTAAAGGTGTAGGCCCGCATCGGGCCCAAATATTGCAGTCGGAGTTAGGTATTGGCACTTATCAAGACCTACTGAACCTTTTTCCCAACCGATATATCGACAAAACCCAATACTATACGATCGGGCAATTACAACGCAGTAATGCCGATGTTCAGATTGTTGGGAAAATCATTCACTTAAAAACCGTGGAACAAAAGAAAGGGAAACGTCTGGTGGCCACCTTTGTCGATGATACGGGTGAAATGGAATTGGTATGGTTCCGGGGTCAAAAATGGATACGGGAAAATCTAAAGCTAAATATACCTTATGTCATTTTTGGGCGATGTAATTGGTATAACGGAAAGTTCTCAATGCCCCATCCTGAAATGGAATTGTTGACAGAGCATGAAAAAGGTCTTAAAATTACGATGCAGCCCATTTATCCCTCTACGGAAAAATTGGGGAATAGCGGCATCACCAATCGTGTCATCAATAAATTACAACAACAACTGTTTATTGAAACCAAAGCGAGGTTCAGGGAAACCCTTTCCGACAGTTTATTGCACGACTTAAAACTAATCACTAAGAGTGAAGCCTTGTTCAATATCCATTTTCCCAAAGACCAAGCCCTTTTGGCCAAGGCCCAATTTCGTTTGAAATTTGAGGAATTGTTCTATCTACAGTTTCAGTTGATTTCAAAAAAAATGTTGCGAAAGCAAAAAATAAAAGGGTTTAATTTTGACCAAGTAGGTGAACGTTTCAATGATTTTTACAAGAACCATCTGCCTTTTGAGTTGACCAATGCGCAAAAAAGGGTGATTAAGGAAATAAGGGCCGATTTGGGGAGTAATGCCCAGATGAACCGATTATTGCAAGGTGACGTGGGATCAGGAAAAACCATTGTGGCATTAATGACCATGCTATTGGCGATAGACAATGATTATCAGGCCTGTTTAATGGCTCCCACTGAAATCCTGGCAAATCAACATTTTAATGGTATCAAGGAACTTTTGGAAGATATGGGGGTGCGAATTGCACTATTGACGGGTTCTACGAAAAAATCGGAACGCAACATCATCCATCAGCAGCTTGAAAGTGGGGAATTGCACATTCTTATCGGTACCCATGCCCTATTGGAAGACAAAGTAAAATACAAAAATCTGGGTCTAGCCATCGTTGATGAACAACATCGATTTGGTGTAGCGCAACGTTCCAAATTATGGCATAAAAATGAGTTTCCCCCACATATTTTGGTTATGACGGCTACCCCGATTCCCAGAACCTTGGCGATGAGCCTGTACGGGGATTTGGACATTTCGGTCATTGATGAGCTCCCACCCGGACGTAAGGCCATTAAGACCGTACATCGCTACGATTCAAATCGCCTTAAGGTATTTGGATTTATCAAGGATGAAATTAAAAAAGGACGTCAGATTTATGTGGTCTACCCGCTGATCCAAGAATCAGAGGCCTTGGATTACAAGGATTTGATGGATGGTTATGAAAGTATCGCAAGGGATTTTCCGCTTCCTGAATATCAAATTTCGATTGTTCACGGTAAAATGAAACCTGCGGACAAAGATTATGAAATGGAACGTTTTGTTAAGGGAGAAACCCAGATAATGGTAGCCACTACGGTCATTGAGGTCGGCGTGAATGTTCCCAATGCCTCAGTTATGATCATCGAAAGTGCTGAACGTTTCGGATTGTCCCAATTACATCAGTTACGGGGCCGTGTAGGTCGTGGTGCCGACCAGAGTTATTGTATTTTAATGACCAGCCACAAACTGTCCTCCGAAGCCAAGACCCGACTGGAAACCATGGTACGCACCAACGACGGATTCGAAATTGCCGAGGTCGATCTAAAACTACGGGGACCCGGGGATTTAATGGGCACCCAACAAAGTGGCATCCTAAACTTAAGAATTGCCGACATCGTAAAGGACAATGATATTCTCAAGACCGCCCGACACTACGCCATAAAAATCCTAAAAGAAGACCCGGGACTTGAAAAACCTGAAAATTTAATACTTCGACATACCTATGCCCAAATAGTCAAACAAAAGAATATCTGGAATTATATTAGTTGAATCAATTCCTTGGATATAAATCGGTTTGGCATATCCCAAGTGTTATCGTCTTTTATAAACTATAATATATTCACTTCGTTACCTACGAGCCTTTGGCTGTTAATCAAAATAGGGGTGTTCCACCATTATCCAATCACCCAAACCTTTAATTTCCATGGATTTAAGCAGCGATCATCATAAGTAGCGGATAAATTCTTAACTTTCCCTAAGCATCACTACGTTGAAAAGTTTGGGACGATAATGGATTACATGGTTTTTCCATATTCATTACTGCCATTGATCTTTTGTCCTAAGAGTATGAAAACCCCAAAAAAACATAGTGTGAAGTGAAAACAAAAACCCTTTTTACCATTTACCCATGTGCTATGATATAAAAGCTAGTCTGGAAGGCCAATTGGCGAAAGCCAAAAAAGATCAGGATTATGTGGCTGTGGAAGAGATTTTGGAAAAATTAATTCCCTTCACTGACCTGCCCATACACCATGCCTCGGGTTTTAGCCATCCTGATTTACTTATCTATACCGACCGTTCCCCCAATTTTCCTGAGGTGGCAACATGGGGACTTGTTCCCTTTTGGGTTCATGATGAGGAACAACGCAAAAAAATATGGAATAGCACCCTAAATGCCCGCGGGGAAACCATCTTTGAAAAACCGGCTTTTAAAACAGCTGCCCATAACAATCGCTGTATCATCTATATCGATGGATTTTACGAACACCATCATTTTAAGGGCAAGACCTATCCTTTTTTTGTCCATCGAAAAAACAATGAACCTATGGCATTGGCCGGATTATGGAGCGAATGTGAAAATAATGAAGGGGGCACCTCGATAACCTTCACTATAGTGACCACCAAAGGCAATTCCCTTATGGCTAAAATCCATAATAACCCCAAACTAAAAGAGGCTCGAATGCCTTTGATCCTTACCCATGGGCGTATTGACCAATGGGTAAGCCCTATAGCACAAAACACTATTGAAAAACTTATCGAATCATATACGGATGATGAACTCGAAGCCTACACGGTAAGGCGATTAAGAGGAAAGGAATATCTAGGCAACGTAAAAGAAATCTCCCAACCATTTGAATATGCCGAGCTGGAATTTAACAATCAAGAATATTAATCAATAAATTAAAAAGGATATGGAATTAGGAGCTTTTTCGGTAAGTCTCAATGTTAAGGATCTTGAGGCTTCAAAACACTTTTATGGGAATTTGGGTTTCACGGTTTTTGGGGGGGATATGGAACATAATTACCTTATCATGAAAAATGCCGACACCCTTGTGGGGCTTTTTCAGGGTATGTTCGAAAACAATATACTAACCTTTAATCCGGGTTGGGACGCTAACGCCAACAAACTGGAGTCTTTTGCTGATGTAAGGGAAATCCAAAGTAACTTAAAACAAAAAGGTATAGCCTTACTTCAAGAGACCGACCAAAACGGTTCTGGTCCGGCAAGCATCATGTTAACGGACCCTGATGGAAACACCATTCTTATAGATCAGCATGTATAGCTCAACTATTGATTACTCGTTTATTTGTTTTGGCAAACGTCTTACGGATCATGATCAATAGGTACATTTCCTTGCCGTGCCATCTAATAACCCCCAATTAATGCTATCATAAAGAAATACCGGTATAATACACCCTTTCAATTTGGTCCGAAAACCATATAATGAGTGGCAATCGGATTTTATTTATTACCTTTTCATCTACTTAGTTAATTCGAATACGACATGAAAAATATCCCATTGCTTTTACTGCTTTTTTGCCTAATTGAATCAACAAATGCGCAAATTAGTGCCCAATTACTACAACATCCCGATGTTTCCAAAACACATATTACTTTTATTTATGGTGATGACGTATGGATCGTTCCCAAATCCGGTGGCCTTGCCCATCAACTAAGTTCCCCTGAAGGAGTTGAAAGTTATCCACGCTTTTCCCCCGATGGAAGCCTAGTGGCCTTTACCGCTAACTACCATGGAAATAGCGATGTATACCTAATTGATATACATGGAGGTATCCCCCAACGATTGACTTTTCACGGACAGTTTGATCGGGTTTTAGGTTGGACCCCGGATGGTGATTCCATTCTATTCGCATCATCCAGAGAGAGTGGTCGTCAACGCTATAATCAATTTTATACCGTTTCAAGACATGGGGGTTCACCCAAAAAACTCCCCATACCCTATGGAGAATTTGCCTCCTTTTCCCCCAATGGTCAAAAAGTAGCTTATACGGATAGATCTAGGGTAAACAGAAATTGGAAAAGATACCGCGGTGGCACGGCACCCGATATTTCTGTTTTTGACCTGAACACCTTTAGTACCGAAAACATAACCAATACTGACGCAAATGATGAATTACCCATGTGGAATGGGGATGTCATTTACTATATGTCCGATAATGGTCCCAACAAAAGAAATAATTTGTGGAAGTATGACCTAGCAACAAAATCAAATACCCAGCTGACCAAATTTACGGACTTTGACATAACCTTCCCGGAGAGTGGGCCTGATGATATCGTATTCGAGGCAGGTGGGAAATTATACCTGTATAAACTATCATCAAATACCATTTCAGAAGTTGAAATTCAAGTGGTTTCGGATCAAAAAGGACGGATTCCACAACAAAAGAGAGTAGCTTCATTCATCCAAAACACTACCCTATCCCCCGACGGCAATAGGGTCATTGTCCAGGCGAGGGGGGAATTGTTCAATTTACCCGCGAACGAAGGTTTCACAGAAAACATCACAAGAACATCTGGAAGTGCCGAACGGAAACCAGCTTGGTCACCAGATGGTAAACATGTTGCCTATTGGAGTGATTCTAGTGGCGAGTATCAATTATATCTACATGATATGACCGGGGAACAATCGCCAAGAATGGTCACTGATTTCAAAAACGGATTCAATTATTCCATTCATTGGTCCCCTGACAGCAAAAAGATCGCATATGTAGATCAAGCCATGGGAATTAATTATTTGGATGTAGCTACCGGTAAGGTCATACAAGCCGACAAGGGTAAATATATGTTTGAAGGAGGTTTGGAAAATTTCCGGGTAACATGGACCCCTGATAGTAAATGGTTTGCTTATGCCCGTGGTACAGAGAATCCATCGACCACTGCGATTTTCGCATTCAATACGGCCAACAACAAACTGTCCCAACTTACTTCGGGATACTATTCCGATAATTCACCGACCTTCAGTGCCGATGGAAAGTATCTTTTTTTTACGACCAATAGAACATTCGAGCCCGTTTATTCAGACCTCGACAACACATTCATCTACCCCAATACAACAAGTATTGCCGTGGCAACCTTAAACAAAACAGTAAGTTCTTTGTTGGCGTTGAAAAATGATTCGATCGAACTATTGAAAGAAGACGGGAATAAAGACGAAAAGGAAGGAAAATCAAAGAAGAAAAAAGATGAAGACACCGATGGGGATGCTAAAAAAGAAGTACCTAAGACCACAATTGACATTGTAGGATTCGAGAATCGCGTAGAGATGTTGGACATTCCCTCTGGTAATTTAGGGAACCTAGCCGCAATTGAAGGTAAACTGCTGTTTACACGTTTTCCTAATTCAGGGGCGCCGGAAGATACCTTCCCATCCTTGGATTACTATGATTTCGAAGAAAGGGAAGTAAAAAACATTATTTCAAAAGTTAACGATTTTGAGGTTTCTGCAGATGGCACAAAAATTCTGGTCAACCAAGAAAAAAAACTTGCAGTATTGGAAATTAAGGCCGATCAAAAAATAGACAAAACAGTACCAACACAAGATATGGTCATGTATATAACACCCCAGGATGAATGGAAACAGATATTCAATGATGTCTGGAGGTTTGAGCGAGATTATTTTTATGATCCCGGTATGCATGGTGTGGATTGGAATGCGATGAGAACAAAATACGGGCAGTTGATTGACCAATCGAACACACGGAATGACGTTAATATTATCATTGGGGATTTGATAGCGGAACTCAATGCCTCCCATACCTATACCGGCGGAGGTGATACAAAAAACGCCGATATGATGAATGTGGGGTATTTAGGGGCTGACATAGCCCTAGAGAACGGAAAATATAGAATCAAAAAAATAATCTCAAGTGCCCCCTGGGACGTTGAAGTGCGATCACCCCTTGCTAAACCTGGAATAAACATCAGCGAAAATGATTATATTCTAGCAGTGAATGGGCGTCCTATTGACATTGCCAAACCAATCTTCGAGGCCTTTCAGGGGTTGGCCGATGCCACCGTCCAAATAACTACCAATAGCACGCCCTCGCTGACCAACGCCAAAAAACATATTATAAAATTGATGGCATCTGAAACCAGGTTGCGTCATTTGGCCTGGATCGAGAACAATCGCAAACAAGTTGAAAAAGCCACCAATGGGAAAATAGGCTATGTCTATGTTCGCAGTACCGGACTTGATGGTCAGAATGAATTGGTACGGCAATTCTACGCTCAAATGAACAAGGAAGGTTTGATTATTGATGAGAGATTCAATAGTGGGGGACAAATTCCTGATCGATTCGTAGAGCTTTTAGATCGCGAGCCCTTGGCCTTCTGGGCTGTTAGGGATGGAAAAGACTGGGCTTGGCCACCCTCGGGAAATTTTGGTCCAAAAGTCATGCTTATTAATGGCTTTAGTGGATCTGGAGGTGACGCTTTTCCCGATTATTTCAAAAAGAGAGGTATTGGTCCATTGATCGGTACCCGAACTTGGGGCGGACTTATCGGAATTTCAGGTGCACCCGGTTTGATCGATAATGGAAGAATAACCGTTCCTACTTTTAGAATGTACGATCCAAACGGTGAATGGTTTAAAGAAGGCCATGGTGTTGACCCCGATATCGAAGTAGTTGAGGATTTTCAAAAATTGGCGAATGGGATAGATGTACAATTAGAGGCCGCCATTAAGGAGGTTCTTCGATTACTTGATAGTCCCACCAACTTTAAAACACCGTCCAGACCCAATTATGAAAATCGGAATTAGCCTTTTGGGTAGTTTCTTAACAGATAACTTCCAAAAATCAATTCGGCTAACCAATTAGATGTTGTATCGTAATATTGTTTAACAGGATCAAATATCCGTATGGATAAGACCGTCCTAAGAATATTGTTTTTTTAAATTATCAGAACAATCATGAGTACAAATAAAAAAGTAAGGACTTTAATCCCTGTATTTACCATAGATATGGGAGGTATCCCCATTAAACAAGCCCTACCTACCACGAAAGTGAACCAAGTTGATCCATTTCTATTATTACATCATGGGAAATTGAAGTATAGAAAACATGGGAAAGCGATTCACCAAGGCATCGGGCCGCACCCGCATCGGGGTTTTTCACCAGTGACCTTTATTGTCAATGGTGAAATTCATCATCGGGACAGCCGTGGCAATAATCAAATCGCAAAGAAAGGAGAAGTCCAATGGATGCATGCCGGTTCGGGTATCATACACAGTGAACGCCCCTCCCAAAAACTAGTCGACCAAAATGAATACAATGAGTTTGTCCAGCTTTGGATAAA
Source organism: Maribacter polysiphoniae (assembly GCF_003148665.1). Lineage (GTDB taxonomy): Bacteria > Bacteroidota > Bacteroidia > Flavobacteriales > Flavobacteriaceae > Maribacter_A > Maribacter_A polysiphoniae. The sequence continues at coordinate 80,415 of NZ_QGGQ01000004.1, forward strand.
CAGTCCGGCTGCAAAGAAAATGCAACCACCCAAATACCAATATATTCCTGAAGATGAAATCCCGAAATTCCATTCGGGGGACAATCAGGTTTGCACCAAATTAATTACTGGCACTTATGGTGACCTTAAAGGTAAAATCATTGCTGAGAGCGAATTACTCATTCTTTGGTCCACAGCCCATGGCCCAGGGAAAGGGACTTTCGATCTTCCTAAAGGTTTTAATGCCATGCTCTACACCATAAATGGTGAAATAAAGCTTAAAAATTATGGTAAGGTTGAAAAAGAATGTTTGGTGGTCTTTGAGAATGAAGGGGATCAGATTACCGTCGAAACTATGGATGCAACCGAATTCCTAATCCTTTGCGGTGCACCCCTAAACGAGAAAATGGTACAACAAGGACCTTTCGTCATGAATTCCGAAACAGAGATTTTAGAAGCTATGCGCGATTATCAAATGGGAAAAATGGGGATTTTGATAGAAGAATAATCTAGGCCTTAATTCGAAGAAACCTGATTTTCAATTGTCCTTCAAGCTATAGAACCTGAATTATTGTACCATTGGTTCTTATGGGCAACCAAATAATATCCAACGTGAAATTTTGATGGAATCCAAAGGTGTGAATCAGTTTTTTTGTTGTACTATTAAATATCTTTTTTAACAACCAACCAACTCCAAATGAAGATTTTTTCAAATGAACCATCTTTAAAGCGGTTTCACAAAATGTAAAATCGCATGAAAAGATATAACGAGGACTTTTTAGACAAGATTAAGGGTTTTAATTTACAAGTCCTTGAAAACAGTAAGTACCCTATTTACGCCTTATCCAAAGAGCTAAAATTCATATATTTCAATCCTGCTTGGTCCCATTTTGCGAAAGACAACCAATTTGAAGGAAGAGCATTAAAAAATCTTTCCCTTGGCAGTCCCTATTTAAAATCGATCAAAGGTGTTTGGCTTAAACTCTTCTTTCAAAAGAATTATAAGAAGGTAATACGAACCGGGGAAACCTGGCATCATGAGTACCAATGCTCTAGCAATGAGTTCTATCGTTTTTATCATCAAACCGTTTATCCCTTACTGGATAAATCAGGGGTGTTGATTGTAAATACGGAAGTATTCAAATTACCCATGGACCAAATGAACATCAAAACCTTTGAAGTCATTATCGAAAGATACACCCAACCGAACAACCGTATTAATCAATGTAGCAATTGTAGACATACACAGCGTGCCGATAAACCTGATTTATGGGACTGGGTACCGAATTGGGTAGAAAAATTACCGATCAATTCCAACTTAAGCATTTGTCCCACATGTGAGCATCTTTATAAAGATTCTTAAATATGGCTTTCTTGCCCAGTCGTTTAACTTTCCGTTCCCAGATGCGGTACTTTGCGTGTATATACAAAAAAGGCGCCAAGAGAAATTATCTCGACGCCTTTTTCGTACCCTAAGAAGGCCCTAATCGAGAGCTGGGGTAACCACAATACTTCTGAATTCCACGGGTCCGTGATCACCTTGAATTAAGAATGACCCTGGTTCAGCCTCGTTATTATCCAAAGCACCACCAGTCATTCCCGGTATATTTTGATTGGTGATTATTTCTTTTCCGTTGGCTACGATGGTCACCCGTCTTCCGATCAAGGTAATGTCATACGCTTGCCACTCCCCTGCTGCTTTCGCCGCCATTTCATTAGGGGTAAGAAAACCGTATATACCTCCAAAATAAATACTTGAAGGTTCCAATCCTTTGTTATCGGCAATTTGCACCTCGTATCTTCCCCGAAGATAGATACCGCTATTACTTTCCTCAGGATAACGGAATTCAATATGTAATTTAAAATCGTCGAATTTTTCATCGGAAATTAAATTGACCCCTGATTTTTCACTGGTAAGAACACCGTTTTTCACCTTCCATTGGTTTTCACCCTCGGCATGCCATCCTTCTAGATTTTTACCATTGAACAGTGCTTTCGGCGCTCCCCATACGGGTTGGGGATTATAGGCCAACTTAGGTGCCCTGGTCCCTGTCCATTCATATGTCTTACCATCGGTATAGACCATTTTACCCTTTAGTAGATCTCCTTCCATTATCCCCTCGAACTCCATATACCGTTTACCCGGTTCCCATTGCGGTGGTATGGCAAAACTGAATTTACCTTTGTTCAATTTCACCTCTGCTATAGGTCTTGCACTTCCAAAAGCATAAACAAAACGCCCCACCAATGTATTAAAGCCCGAATGGCTGATCTCTAACCAGGAAGGAAGTTGCTTCCCGTCTTGTGAGATGGTTAAATTCCATTTTCCCTCAATCGATTTCCCTTCTTGTGCACTTAATTGGAATGAAAGTGTAACGAGCATAACAACCGCTACTATTCTTAGCTTTTTAATATTCATTGTACTATGTATTTATTAGGTTTCCTTAATGTTAAAAATATTCTATTGTTCACAACCTTCCCTTCTCCTAGTATCGATAAGGTAAATGATTTTCCAATTTCCGTTATCCTTGAACAATTGGAATGAATTTACCCCGCAGTGGCTAAAATTGCCATTATACCAGAATTCATAGGGTGTCCATGCATTCGCCATAGCACCATCGATCTGTATGTTGAACGATACTATTCGTTCTTGAAAATCGACCGAATCGGGAATTTGCACTATTGATTTTAAAAACGTGTTGAAATCCTCTGCCCTTAAGGCATCCTTACCGTCTTTTGAGGCACCAATGGTTTGGGCTATTACCCCATCCATAACCGATTGCTTCATCAAAACGGAATCCTTGGAATGAAAGCCTTCAAAAAAAGCTTCAATGGTGTGCCTTATTTGGGCCTCTTCATTGACTTGGGCTGCCATATCCATAAAAACAAGAAGCAATACCAGTGGTATCAATTTTTTCATATCCCCTTATTTCTTTCAAAAATAAGTTAAAATAGACAAAGGACAACCAGGATAATGGTCAATATAAAAATCATAATCCATCAACCCCTAAACAACTACAAAATCATTACTTTTATCGATTGTAAATTAAATGCAATGTCTACAGCAAAAAAAGAATACAAAAGGGTTACCGTAAAGTCCCTCGTTGATATGAAAAAACACGGTGAAAAGATTTCAATGCTTACCGCATATGATTACTCAATGGCCAAAATAGTTGATGCAGCCAAGGTCGATGTAATCCTTGTAGGGGATTCGGCCAGTAATGTCATGGCGGGTTACGAAACCACATTACCCATTACCCTGGACCAAATGATCTATCACGCCTCATCGGTTTTGAGAGCGGTAAAAAGGGCATTGGTCGTCGTCGACATCCCTTTCGGGAGTTATCAAAGTGACCCCAAGGAAGCCTTGCGTTCCGCGATTCGAATTATGAAAGAAAGCAGGGCCCATGCCGTAAAAGTCGAAGGGGGTGAAGAAATCAAGGAATCGGTAAAAAGAATACTGAATGCCGGTGTTCCCGTAATGGGACATTTGGGCTTAACCCCACAAGCCATATATAAGTTCGGAACGTATACCGTTAGGGCCAAGGAAGAGGAAGAGGCCAAAAAATTGATTGCCGATGCCAAATTATTGGAACGTTTGGGTTGCTTTGCGATCGTTCTTGAGAAAATACCTGCAGAACTGACCAAAAGGGTTTCAGAAAGTATTTCCATCCCTACCATAGGCATAGGTGCTGGCAAACATGCCGACGGACAAGTACTTGTCATACATGACCTTTTAGGAATGACCCATGAGTTCAACCCGAGATTCCTTCGAAGATATATGAATCTATATGAAGAAATGGGTAACGCCATTTCGCAATATGTCGATGATGTAAAAAGCAAGGATTTTCCAAATGATGAAGAACAGTATTGATTTTTAATTCTTTCACCAATTCAAGGTACATGTTAAAACGAATAAGCATTGTTATTTTTGTGCTTTTGAACGTCGGGTGCGATCAATTGTCTAAAGAACTTGTTCGAAAACACGTTGAACCGATGGATTATATCCAGGTGGTGAACGACAATTTTATTTTGACCAATGTGGAGAATACCGGGGCTATGTTAGGATTTGGACAAAGCTTGCCCCCTACCCTAAAAATGATATTCCTACAAGGGATTCCCTTAATCGTATTATTGATTTTACTGACCAGGACCATTCAAAAATCAAATCTGAATCGTTGGTTGGCACTGGCTTTTGCCTTTGTAATTGGGGGTGGTATCGGTAATTTGATCGATCGTATTGCCTACGGCTCTGTGACCGACTTTTTTCTGGTAAAGTTGGGGTTCATTAAAACCGGCATCTTTAATATGGCCGATGTTTCTGTAACCATAGGGGTTTTCTTGCTGCTATTTGTAACGATAAGATATAGAAATTTATCAATTTAAGGATGGCAAAGATAATCTCAAATCCGAAAAACCTTCAGGTTCTTCATGAAGACAACCATCTGATTGTCATCAACAAACGCCCTGGCGATATTGTTCAAGGGGATAAAACCGGGGACACCCCACTGAGCGAAGTCGTAAAGCAATTTATCAAGGAAAAATACAACAAGCCCGGTAATGTTTATTTGGGGGTCCCACATCGGTTAGATCGCCCCACCTCGGGTATTGTGGTTTTTGCCAAAACCTCAAAAGCCTTACCAAGACTGAATAAACTTTTTGCCGAAAAGGAAGCTAAAAAAACTTATTGGGCAATCGTAAAAAATAGACCTCCAAAAGATTTCGACACCCTTACCCAATGGTTGCGGCGCAATACCAAACAGAATAAGTCCTATGCCAATAACAAGGAAGTATCGAATAGTAAAAAGGCCATTCTAACCTACAGGTTGATCAAAGAATTGGACAACTTCTTTTTGTTGGAAATTGATTTACAAACGGGGCGCCATCATCAAATTAGGGCGCAGTTATCGGCAATTGGCTGCCCTATAAAGGGTGATTTGAAATATGGCTTTGACCGCAGTAACAAAGATGGTAGTATCCATCTACATGCGAGAAGGTTATTGTTCATTCATCCTGTACAAAAAGAACCCTTGGAAATTATCGCTTCTACACCCAATGATCCCGTTTGGAACGCTTGTTGATGTTTTTTGTTACTTTTAGTACGGACACAAAACACTATACCATGATTAAAAAAGGATTATTACTTATCTGCCTTGTTCTGATAACTTCGTGTGGAAGCTATAGTTCAATAGACACATTCTATAATGCCCATAAGGACGATAATCAGGTAACGGCCATTCGCGTTCCCCGATTTATGTTGACATTGGTTAGCGGTATTTCACCCGAAATGCAGTCCTTGGTAGGCAACACCAAGGATTTACGCTATATGCGATTTCCTAGTGCCACCCCGGCAAGAACCCAATTTCTGAACAAGCAAATGAATGGTATTACAGGGAATTCCTTTATTGAAGTATTTCGCAAAAACGACGAGTTGAAAAGAAATGTAGTTTCGATACGTGAAAAGCGGAACAGTGTTAAGGAAATATTGATCTACAACAATGACAATCTAAATGGATCATTCCTGTATTTTAATGGGGATTTCGACCCTGTAAAAGTACGTGAAATGGCAAAGAACAATGAGTTTGGTAAAATGGGTGACGGACTTATACAACAATTCAGTGCACAAACCCCAGGAATAAATCAATAAGTGTTTACTGGAACGAAAGGTCCTATCGGGAAGACCTTACACTTTCAATGACCACCGACCCCAAAATAAATACCCCTCCGATTATTGTCGTTAAGGCCGGGATCTCCGATAAAAAAACGGCCCCGATCACTATACCATAAACGGGTTGAATACTACTGATAATACTGATGGTGGTTATTGAAAAATGCTTGAAAGTCATTAGAAAGAGGGTGTGACCAATAGCTGTTGTCAAAACGGCCAAGGCAACTATTCCTTCCCACTGTGACAAGAGCGTTGGGGGAGCTACAAAAAACAAGGCCGGAAACAATAGCAATCCTATGATACCCGTTTGATAGACCATCAAAGTCGAACCATGGTAACTTGCTGATTTTGATTTAAGTATAATATTCCTTAAAGCATAAAACAAGGCCGATAAAATACCCATGCCTATGGCCACAGTTGTCGAATTACCAATATTAAAATCGGGTGCTAAAAAATAAATTCCACATAAAACCAATAATCCCAATAACACATGAATCCTTTGAAACTTAGTCTTGAGGATCATAGGCTCCAAAAAAGCGGTAATCACAGGATACGTAAAGAGGGACAACATTCCTATGGCCACATTGGACATTTGTAAGGCATAAAAATAGGTAAGCCAATGGAGACACATTAGAACTCCACCCAAAATAACCATTAGCCGATCGCTAGCATTGATATGCAATGGGATTCCTTTATACCTGCAGTAGACAAACAAGACAAAAAAGGCCAAAATACCCCTGGTCGCAATCGTTACGGGTACTGGTAAATCGACATACCTACCAAGTGCCCCTGATGTACTGACAAAGAGCATTGCCAAATTTATTTCCAAGAGGTGGGACAGATGCTTACTATTCTTCAAACTGTAGTTATCGGGTTTGCTGCATGGCTTTCTCCCTGATAATCTGGGCTACAGGTTTATTTTCCAAATGACTTTCCAACCAAGAGAGAATATCCAAATAAAGAAAGGCGCGTTTCTCATACGGATGGTTCTCGTACTTTTTAAGTTCGTTATACAGTTTTTGGAATTCATTGCGTAGGTCACTTGGGTAAATACTGCCTAAATTCCGTAAAAACTTGATCATCTCTTTCTGAACCGCATGAAGATCGTTCATTTTCATCAAAAACTTATATGTGCTTTTCAATTGGAGTTCCATATGGTAATCCATACCCGCCTCATAATGGGCCACCAAACTCAATACCCTGGCAAAACACATGAGGTCTTCGCGCATTTTCAGGTTCTTATTGTCGATGATCCTTTTTAAATATAAAATACAATTCTTATTGTCCCCTACACCAAAGTACAAACTTGCTATCTTATAGTATAAGAGCATAATATGGTGTGCATCCAACCGATCCTTGTGTTTGGCAATACCATATTCTATGATTTTCACCAGATACAATCCCTTTTCAAAAGTGCCCTCCATAAAATGGAGATTCAATTTATTCGCATTGATATACAAAAAGGCCAATGAGCTGATGTTATCATTTTTCGGAAAACTTTTTGCCTCGACCATGGCTTCCAATCGATACAGTGTTTCCCTAAATTGTGAACTGTATTTCACGTAGAACAAAGACTCCAATAAATAATGGTTTCCCTTTATGAAAAACACAGGATTCAATTGGATCATTTTTTCATTTTCATAAAAAAGATCGACCCATTTATTCGAATACTTATAACAGGAAAGAAAATCCTGGATTAAAAAACTATACCATAAATGTGCCTTGTACAGCCATAATTTCTCCCTAAAACCAAGTTTATCGATATTGTACTTGGGTAATTTATTCTTGAAATAGGTCTTTACCTTAATTAAATCCTCATCACTTCGAACATATCCGACCTTTAGCATGAGTCCATATAGCTGCAATGATAAATTGGAAAGCTTGCTTGCCATTACATTTTGCTCGGACAACTGCTTGGCCTGTACTACCAACTCATCTGCCCTATCGGGAATACTTCGGGTAATATATTGGGTCTCAATTAATTTTTCAAGTTCCACGATCTCATAAGCAATATTCTTCTCTTCATTGTCTATGGCGATATATTTCGATTTATCTAGTATTTTCAGACTCTGCTTATAAAGTCCTTTCTGGTATAATATGGTGGCAAAATCCAATTGCTCCCGTAATTGCACCCTAATATTCTGATTTACAGGATTTAAACGAAGACTTACAAGAATCTGTTTGTACAAATGGGCCTTAAGGTTAGAAAGTTGCGATTTCTTAACAATACCACTGTCCAAAATTACCTTTTCGTCATAGCGCTTTGTTTTATCCAATAAATTGAATAATGCTAAAAATTTAGCATCCGTATTCACCCCCAAACGTCCAACATAAAGTTTAAACTGACGTTTTTCTGACTTGGAGAGTGATTTCACCAGAACAAACAATGCATCTTTATGCGTATTTGTCATCGTAATCTATATAGTTTAAATAATTGTTTATCAATAACTTATACTGACCAAAAAGTTACTTAACGTTGTAAATGTGATTCTAAACCCCAAATCAACAAACCTATTGGCCATATATTCGTAAAAGGCTAGTAAAACTACGTAAATATAATGAGTAAAGATATAGTACAGATTTTTGATACCACACTACGTGATGGGGAGCAAGTCCCGGGATGCAAATTGGACAAAGAACAGAAATTGGTCATTGCCAGGCGTCTCGATGATCTTGGCGTCGATATCATCGAAGCAGGGTTTCCTATTTCGAGTCCGGGCGATTTTAATGCTGTCTATGAGATTGCTAAAATTGTAAAACATGCTACTGTATGCGGATTGACCCGTGCGGTGAAAAAAGATATTGAAGTAGCTGCCGAAGCTTTAAAACCTGCCAAAACCCCAAGAATACATACAGGTATAGGAACATCAGACTCCCACATACGACACAAGTTCAACTCGAACAAAGAGGCTATTATAGAACGGGCGGTCAGTGCCGTCAGTTACGCGAAAACTTTTGTTGAGGATGTAGAGTTTTATGCAGAGGATGCCGGTAGAACGGATAATGAGTTCTTGGCAAGGGTTTGTGAGGCAGTCATAAAGGCAGGTGCAACGGTGTTGAACATTCCTGATACCACTGGGTATTGCCTTCCTGAGGAATATGGGGCCAAAATGAAATATCTAAAAGAAAATGTGACAGGTATACATAAAGCCGTACTTTCGTGCCATTGCCACAACGATCTAGGTTTGGCTACCGCCAATTCCATCGCAGGGGTAATCAATGGAGCCCGTCAGATTGAATGTACGATAAATGGTATTGGGGAACGTGCCGGAAATACTTCCTTAGAGGAAGTGGTAATGATATTAAGACAACATCCTTATCTAGGCATCGATACCAATATCAATAGTAAATTACTTTATGACACCAGCCAAATGGTTTCCGATAAAATGGGAATGTTGGTGCAACCCAATAAAGCCATCGTGGGAGCCAATGCCTTTGCACATAGCTCGGGTATCCATCAAGATGGGGTGATAAAAAACAGGGAGACCTACGAAATCATGGACCCTGCCGAAGTAGGGGTAAACGAATCCTCGATTGTCCTTACCGCAAGAAGTGGCAGGGCGGCTTTGGCCTATAGGGCTAAAAAAGTGGGGTACGAACTTACCAAGGTACAATTGGACATTGTCTACCAAGAGTTTTTGAAATATGCCGATCAGCAAAAAGAAATCGTGGATGAAGACATTCATGAGATCATAGAGAGTAGCAAAATAAAAATTGAAAGCATTTCATAAATGAAATTGAACATTGCCGTTTTAGGTGGGGATGGTATAGGACCCGAAGTTATCGCGCAAGCCGTGAAATGCCTACAAGCCGTTGAAGAAAATTTTGGACACGATTTCACATTCACAAATGGATTGATCGGTGCCGCTGCCATTGAAAAAACGGGTAGCCCAATCCCTGAGGAAACCGTAGCACTCTGTAAAAATTCCGATGCCACTTTGTTTGGAGCCATTGGTACACCGGAGTACGATAATGACCCTATGGCCAAAGTGCGGCCGGAAGATGGACTTTTATATTTACGGAAAGAGCTGGACCTTTTTACCAATATAAGGCCCATAAAAGCATTTCCTGCCTTGATCAAAAATTCCCCTTTAAAACGCAATATTATCACTGGGACCGATTTGGTCATTTATAGGGAACTTGTAAGCGGTATGTACTTCGGTGAAAAAAGTTTGAGCGAGGACGGAACCATAGCCACCGATCTTTGTAGGTACACCGAAAACGAAATAAGCCGTGTGGCCCATATGGCCTTTAAGGCAGCAAAAAAGAGGAAAGGCAAACTTACCTTGGTTGACAAGGCCCATGCGCTTGAAACCTCAAGATTATGGCGAAAAGTAGTCACTAACATTGCAGAAAGCTATCCTGAAGTGGAATTCACTTGTATGTATTTGGATCACGCCTCAATGTCCATATTATTGGAACCGAGTTCCTTTGATGTGATTTTGGCCAGCAATATGATCGGAGACATTCTCTCCGCCCAATGCAATGTGCTCATCGGATCTGCGGGATTGCTTCCCTCAGCGTCGATCGGTGCTGAAAATGCCATGTTCGAACCCATACACGGTTCTTATCCACAAGCGAAGGACAAGAATATTGCCAACCCAGTGGCTGCTATTTTTAGCGCTGCACTACTCCTTGAACACTTTGGACTTCAAGAAGAGTTTAATGCTATTGTTTCTGCCGTTCACAAATCGTTCATGAAGAAAATAGTGACCATCGATATTATGGGGAGTACAAAATACGGTACATCCAGTGTTGGTGACTTTATCGCAAGGAACATTGTTGATGCCGATGACAACCTGAACATCAATGATGAGAACATTGGTCTGGGCAAATCAACCATTATCTAAAAAAGTTTATTTATTCGGATGCCAATTGTTTGACAAATGCATCGAATTCTTTCTTAAAGGAATCATACTTTTCACCAGTGGCAGGGCCATTGAATCCCGTGTGTATCTTTTTCACTACGCCATTCTTATCTATAAAAATGGTTGTGGGGTACGAAAGTACATGGTTTAACATGGGCAATTTCTCTTGTGCCTTTATTTTGCTTGACGACCCATATTGGGCCAACAATATGGGATATTCTATACCTATGGCGTTCTTTAACCTATTGATGCGCCCAAAAGCTTCTTCCTCGGTCTTGGCATATTCAAAGGCCAATGCGACCACAGCTACATTCAGTTGTGGATTCTCTTCTAAATAGTTAACGAGGAATTTTGATTCATCCAGGCAATTGGGACACCAAGTACCCATGATCTGAACGATAATGGCTTTGTTCTTGAATGCAACATCCTCTAGGGAAACTTGTTTCCCTTTCGTGTTTGGAAAAGAAAAATTGAATTTCCCTTGTCCGGTTTTTAAGAATGTCAAGGAATCTGCATCGGGTAATTCGAAATTCACATTTCTTCGTCCTTCAAAAGGTTCCTGGAAATGATTGCCCGAATAGAAAGTTCCATTCATCGTACTATCCGTGACTTTTGCAATGAATAAAAACGCATGGGCACCGTCAAAAGCGGATAATTTCATGATATCCCCATCCATAATACCTTCTAAATAACGGTAGTCCCCTGTTGTTGTCCTGAATGTACCCTTTACTTTGTTTCCTTCTTGGGTGAAAATTCCTTTACCCAAATAACTGCCTATCGTATCCGGACTGAATTCGGTCTCCCATATTCCGGATACATTCATCGATGCCCCCTGTTTTGCATTGAAACGTGCCAACTCCCCTTGGGTGGCCCTAAAAGGCACAACGCGATTCAGACTTTCTTTTATAAATTCACCCGTAATTGTGGTGTCTGTGAATTTTCCTGCAATGTACCCTTCGAAAACCGGCATCCGTATGACCAAGGAATCCTTCATGATTTCTATTTCATCAACATGAATTATCTCTTCCGCATTATGGATTTCGATAACAGGGCGCCCATTCAATTGCTTTAAATCGAATGAAAAAGGTAGAATTTCATTATCTTGAACTGATAATTCAGCTCGCCATGTACCTTCAGCGAGTGAAGTGCGATTTAAGTTTTCGCAAGAATAGCCGACAATCAAGACCAAAAGAATCAAAATAAAATTTCGCATAAGTGAAGTTTTCAAAAATTGTATCGAAAAAACAAATAATTACTTACAAAAAAAATTAAAACAATTCAATTGAAACAGTATTGAATGTCTTATTTCATTGTTTTATCTTTACCAGCTTTAAATACAACCAATGAACATTTCTTATAACTGGTTAAAACAGTTTCTCAAAATAGATTGGGAAGCAAAGGATACTGCTGAACTTTTAACCGATCTAGGCCTAGAAGTCGAAGGTATATCACATTATGAAACCGTTAAGGGAGGTCTTAAAGGTATTGTAGTAGGTCATGTACTTACTTGTGAGCAACACCCAAATGCAGATCGCCTAAAATTGACCACTGTTGATATTGGCCTTGAAAAGCCTGTGCAAATAGTGTGTGGTGCCCCCAATGTAGCCAAAGGCCAAAACGTGCCGGTAGCCACTATAGGTACTGTCCTTTATACAAAAGAAGGGGAATCATGGAAAATAAAGAAAGGAAAAATCCGTGGTGAAGAAAGTCACGGAATGATCTGTGCCGAAGATGAATTGGGTATTGGGGAGAGTCATGATGGAATTATGGTCTTAGATGACTCCCTAACACCGGGAACCCCAATGGCCGAAGTTGTCGAGATAGAAAGTGATGAGGTTTTTGAGATCGGGCTCACCCCCAACAGGGCGGACGCCATGAGTCATTATGGTGTTGCAAGGGATTTGAAGGCCGGACTCAAGCAAAAAGAAGTCGAAAAAGAACTTATTACCCCTTCAACAAGTAATTTTAATATTACCGACCGTTCCTTGAAAATGGATGTATTGGTTGAAGACAACAGCTTGGCTCCGCGTTATTGTGGGGTAACCTTAAGCAATTTAATCGTGCAACCCTCTCCAAATTGGTTGAAGAACCGTTTAAAAGCGATTGGTTTAAACCCGGTCAACAATATTGTCGATGCCACCAATTATGTGTTGCATGAGATGGGGCAACCCCTTCATGCCTTTGATGCCGATCGTATTTTTGGTAAGAAAATCGTTGTAAAAACATTACCCAAGGGAACAAAATTCATGACCTTGGATGGTATTGAAAGGGAACTTCACGAAGAAGACCTGATGATTTGCGATGGAGAAAAGCCTATGTGTATTGCCGGTGTCTTTGGTGGAATAAACACAGGGGTTACCGAAAATACCAAATCCATCTTTTTGGAAAGTGCCTATTTTGATCCCGTATCCATAAGAAAAACGGCAAAAAGACACGGACTGAACACCGATGCTTCTTTCCGATTTGAAAGAGGTATCGATATCGAAAATGTAGAATACAGCCTCAAAAGGGCTGCGATGTTGATCAAGGAAATCGCCGGAGGGGACATTACCTCCGATATCGTTGACCTATACCCTAATAAGAAAGACAACTATCAAGTATTTTTATCCTTTGATAAGATTGATAAGCTAATAGGCCAAAATATACCACGGGACACCATAAAATCGATCTTGGCTTCGCTTGAAATAAAGGTCAAGAATGTTACCGAATCGGGAATGGGCTTGGTGATACCTTCCTATAGGGTTGATGTTCAACGCGAAGTGGATGTTATTGAGGAAATACTTAGGGTCTATGGATACAATAATATTGCCTTTGGCGATAAATTGAATGCATCCATTGCCCCCATTTCAAAATTCGAGGATTACAACCTGCAATATGTCATTGGCGATTTACTTGCTGCCAGGGGATTTCATGAGATAATGACCAACAGTCTTACCTCACCCGATTATGTTGATTTAATAGAAGAACTGAAACACGAGCAATCAGTAACCATTTTAAACCCTTTGAGTACAGATTTATCAACGATGCGCCAAAGTATGTTACTGAATGGGCTGGAAACCATATCGTACAATATAAACCGGAAAAGCCGCAACCTAAGGTTCTTTGAGTTTGGAAAGACCTATCATCAATACAGCGATGGACATGTAGAGGACAAACATTTAAGTCTTTTCGTTACCGGTAATAGGAACAGTACCGGTTGGGCCTCCCCTGCCAAACCTACCGATTTCTTCTTTTTTAAATCCGTGGTCGAGAACATTCTAAATCGATTGGGAATACTGGACATCAATACCAAACCTATTGAAAGTACCATTTTTTCAGAGGGCTTGACATTTACCTGTAAGAAAAAGAAGGTAGTACATTTTGGGGTTGTCAATAAATCATTGATAAAGCAATTTGATATTAAACAAGAGGTTTTATATGCTGATTTTAATTGGGACAATATTATTGAACTGGTGCCCAAATCAGAAATTAAATTCAATCCAATCCCTAAATATCCAGAAGTAAAAAGGGATTTAGCCTTACTGATAGATGAACGTGTAGGATTCAAGGAAATACACGACATTGCTTTTCAAACGGAGCGAAACCTCTTGAAAAAGGTGAATTTGTTTGATGTTTATACAGGTGACAAACTTCCCCAAGGTAAAAAGTCCTACGCGGTTAGTTTTACCCTGCTCGATGAAAAAAGCACGTTAACCGATAAGCAGATAGACAAAATAATGTCTAAACTGCAACAGAAGTATACTACGGAACTCGGTGCGGAACTAAGGTAAAAAGTTTACGGTCTTAGGCAAGATCACACTATCTATTTCGTGGATAATACCATTACATTGGTCTGAATCCGCGGTGATGATTTTTGCCGAGTTCCCATAACTGTCGGTCAAGACAATGTCTATCCCATCTATGGTAGCCGTCAGCACTTCACCTTGTACGGTCATAAAGGTCGCCTTACCTTGCCCCCTACATAATTCCCTGAGAATCTTAGAGGCCGAGAACTTCCCTGCTATGATATGGTACCTTAAAAGTGCCTGTAAATCACTTTTGTTCTCAGCTTTGAACAAATCCGTTCCTGTATTCGAAAATAGCGCATTCAAAGCCTTATCTGAGGGTGCAAAAACGGTGAACGGACCATCAAAAGCGAGTGCATTGTGCATACCTGCTGCCTTTAAGGCGGCTATTAAGGTTGTGTGGTTCCCAGAGTTGGTAGTAGATGAAATAATGGATTCTTCAATATCCAACGTCAAATACTTATTACTTAAATCTGTGTAACTATCTTGTGCTGAGGCAAAAAAGGTCAAAAAAAGAGTCAATAAGGCCACGGGGGAGGCATAACATTTCATTTAGGTTTAATTTAGGGCGTGATAATAAATCTTCGACGAACGGTATCAAATTACCGACAATATACAATTTATACCCATGTACAAAACTGATAAATTACATGTTTTTAGTATTTAACACAATATTAACATTTGTGGTTTAACATTTCAAAATTTGAAACCAAGGCAAATTATGTTACTTTGAAGCATCTTGACGAAAAACGATATGCTATGTTTCTGGAAAATACGGATTTAAAAAGAGCGCTGAACCATGCCAGGCATAAGGATAGCCACGTTATCGATATTCATGAAGAGCTCGATAAAATATTCAAGGCCAGTGATGACCATGATAATAGAATTGGGGAAAACCTTCTAAAGAATGGTTCCAAAGTCACCCATCAACTCAATTTTGACCTGTTGGAATCAGAACATATCTATCATATAAACCATATCAAGAAAATCTGTATTGATTATCGCCTTCGATTTCTGGATTCGAAGTATTTCAAGGGAACTATTCCCCCTGAAGCGATTTCAAGAATCAAACACATTGAAAAAGCGCACCAAACCGAACTTTCCGGTTTCAAGATCATCGCTCCTTCGAAACTTTTCAAACTCAAGGATAAAGATGACCCCCTGCTATTCGTTCCGCTGGGTAATGGCTATTATTATTTCATCCACAAATGGGGCAATGACCTACATCCTTTGCGAAAAGTGTTGATGTGGCCGTTCAGGAACATCGTAAACCTCTTGGTTACCATCATCATTTTAAGCTATTTGACGACCCTGATCACACCTATTGGTCTTTTTACCAAAACCAGTTCGGGTTATGAGTTTTGGTTGTTGTTCTTTTTTATGTTCAAATGGGCAATAGCCGTCGTATTGTTCTACGGTTTCGCCAAGGGAAAGAATTTCAACCATGCCATTTGGAATAGTAGATATTGCAACTCGTGAGTAGACTTCGCCCCTACTCGTCCTTATAGTAAATTTGATAGGGAACCCCATCTAAATCAAGGTTGTCCAAAAATTTAGGTTCCGGTTCCAATTGGATTCTCAACAAACCACCTTTAAGCCCATTATCGCTCTTCTGGTACCCTACAAGCATAACATTGTTTCCATCGTCATAACTTACCATAGTGGTTTGCCCTATTTTAAATTCAAAAGTCAATTGGGTTTCCGTTAAAAAATTCCCGTAGTAATACAACAGTGCCTTATTATTGGCAAAATCGTATATCGCAGGCACACCCGATGTTTCAGAGTCATCCGGTCTAATATAGAAAAGCCGCCCGGCAGCATCAAAACAATACATTTTGGATCCAGAGAATTTCGGTGCGGTCGCTTCTTCGTAGTTCACGTATTTCACCGCCAGGGTGCTACTATTCAATACCGTATGTAGTTCTTGGTATGAAATAATAATGTTTTTCTGGTTATCTTCAAAAATCCGTTTAACATTATATCCCAAACCAATCCCATGTACAACCGTTAGGGTCGTGGTATCTATTACCGAAAGCTCATATTCATCGGTAATATCCCAATCCAAGGTCAATACGAACAAACGGCCATTAGTCACAACCATTTGTGATGGTTTTTTATCCAATTCGATATCCTCCCTATTATTTGCCTCACTGGCAAGATCAAGAGTCCTTACGTAGTATTTGTTTATTTTTGAGGTTTCCTCTTTGCAATAGGCTACATATAAAATATCCCCGTCAAGGGCAATGGAAGTTACCGTTAGGTCACATGCCAATAAATCGCCAAAGACATCAACAGTGGTTGATATATCCTCATCAAAATCGTGTATGGTCACTTGTCCATCACAATCGCTGACTTTGGTATAAAAAGCGAACATTGATCCGTTCTGGAATGTTATGTCCGGTAACGGAACATTTGCAAAAGTACTTTCCGCACTGCTTACATCCAATTCGGACTCATCCGCTTCAAGCATTTGAACGGATAATTGCCCATTGCTTTGCTGCAATAAGACATAATCCGCCTCATAGACTATTTGCTCTTCTTCTTTTTCTTCAGGTAGTGTGGAATCATCTGATGTGCTACAACCTATGACCACAAATGCCAATAATGCATAAATAATGCTGTAGGTTTTCATAATGTAAGATTTAGGGACTGATAAAACTATACCGTCACATCATACATTTTATTGCGTTGCTCCTTAATGGTCTTATCAGACATATATTCATCAAACGTCAAATATCTGTCAATGTTGCCCTGTGGCGTCAATTCTATGATACGATCGGCAACGGTCTGTGCGAATTCATGATCATGGGTGGTAAAGAGCACTGTTCCTTTAAAATTCTTAAGGGAATTATTGAATGCGGTAATACTTTCCAAATCCAAATGGTTGGTGGGTTCATCCAACATTAACACATTGGCCCTGAGCATCATCATTCTACTCAACATACAACGTACTTTCTCCCCACCGGATAAAACCGTACATTTTTTCAAGGCCTCTTCCCCACTAAAAAGCATCTTTCCTAAAAATCCACGAATATAAACTTCCTCGCGCTCTTCCTCGGTCTTGGCCCATTGGCGCAACCAATCCACTAGATTGATATTTTCCGTAAAAAAGCCGGAGTTATCGGCAGGTAAATAGGATTGGGTTGTAGTAACCCCCCACTGAAATTCCCCTTCTTCCTGTTTCCTATTCCCATTCAGAATTTCATAAAAAGCCGTGGTGGCCCTGGAGTCCCTTGAAATGATCGCAACCTTATCGCCCTTGGCTAAATTGATATTGACCTTATCGAACAATAAATCACCATCTTCCGAAGATGCCTTTAATCTTTCAATGTTCAATATTTGGTCGCCTGCTTCACGTTCACGTTCAAAAATCAATGCAGGGTACCTTCTGCTTGAGGGTTTTATATCCTCAACCTTTAATTTAGAAAGCATTTTTTTACGTGAAGTAGCCTGTTTACTCTTGGCAACGTTGGCACTAAAACGCATAATGAACTCTTGAAGTTCCTTGGCTTTCTCCTCTGACTTCTTATTCTGTTGGGCACGTTGGCGCGCAGCCAATTGACTACTCTCATACCAGAACGTATAGTTACCTGAAAACAGGTTCATCTTGCCAAAATCGATATCCGCAATATGGGTACATACCGCATCTAGGAAGTGACGGTCGTGGGATACAACGATTACGGTGTTTTCATAATCCGCCAAAAAGTTCTCCAACCAACCGATTGTCTCATAATCCAAATCATTGGTAGGCTCATCCATGATCAAAACATCAGGGTTTCCAAAAAGGGCCTGTGCCAAAAGCACCCTTACCTTAAGTTTGGAATCCACATCGGACATCAATGTGTAATGCAACTCCTCATGAATACCCAAATTGGACAACAAGGCCGCTGCGTCACTATCGGCGTTCCATCCGTTCATTTCTTCAAATTGCACCTGAAGTTCCCCAATTTTATCTGCCTTCTCATCGGAATAATCGGCATAAAGAGCATCAATTTCATTTTTGATCGCAAAGAGCGGTTTATTACCTATGACCACCGTCTCGAGTACCGTGTTCTCATCGTAGGCATTATGGTTTTGCTCCAATATCGACATACGTTTACCCGGTTCCAGATGTACGTGTCCCGAGGTCGGATCTATCTGTCCCGATAGAATTTTGAGAAAGGTACTTTTACCCGCCCCGTTGGCTCCGATAACCCCATAACAGTTCCCTTGGGTAAACGAAACATTTACTTCATCAAACAAAACGCGTTTACCAAATTGAACAGATAAATTTGAAACTGATAACATTCTCCCTTATTTTAAAATCCGTGCAAAAATAGACAATTTAATAGCTCTATACCAATAAACTTTTTCCTTAGGCCCTATGGATATATTAACTCTATCCGATGGATATTTAACTCGCAATTAACAAGGTAACATGTTCCTGTTGCTTAAATTTGTTGACATATCGTAGATATTCTTATATGAATAAAAGTTTACTTTATTTATTTCTTATCTTTTTAGCAGGCTGCAGCGATAGCGAAAAAATTTCCCCTAGAGTTTTTTTTGGTGGTGAAATTGTAAACCCTACCAGCAAATATGTTGTTCTTTATAAAGGGGATGTTGTTATCGACTCCTCAGCCTTGGATACCAATAACATGTTTTCCTTGCAATTGGATTCCATACAGGATGGTCTCTACTACTTTAAACATGCCCCCGAATATCAAAACGTCTATTTAAAAAAAGGGGATAGTCTTTTAATACGATTGAACACGGTTGATTTTGATGAATCCCTTGTGTTTTCGGGAAAAGGTGAGGAAGTCAACAACTTTATGATGGAGGTTTACCTGACCAAGGAACACGAAAAAAGAATCGTCGATGATTATTACTGGTTAAACCCGGCCGAATTCAGTAGGAAAATCGATTCCCTGCAACAACAGAAATTAGATCTTCTAAGCGATCTTAATATTGACTTTTCATTGACCGATAAGGAGCTTGAAATCGCCAAAGCCGACATCATATATAATTATGCCATGTTTAAGGAACGTTATCCTTTTAAGCATAAAAGATTGGCGAAGGCTAAAAAAGTGCCGAAATTAGATGAGGATTACTATGCGTATCGCAAAAATCTAACCTACAACAATGAGGATTTTACCTATCTAAGACCCTACTACGAGTTTATGGTGAACCATTTTGGCAATTTGTCCTATATGTCCTGTACCCATGGTTGTGACATTAAGGATAAGATGGCCAAAAACCACCTACATTTCAACAAGCATAAATTAAAACTTATCGATAGTCTGGTCGTTGAGAAACAATTAAAGGACAACCTTTTTAGGAATGTAGCCGTTGATTATCTGTTGAAAGTACATGATACCGAAGAAAACAACAAAATATTCATGGAGGTCTTTCGGGCACTATCCGGGGATAACAGGCATATGGATGAAGTTAATGACCTATATTCCGGAATTAGGAACATACAACCCCATAAAAGAATACCAAGTATAGATTTGACCGATTATAGTGGCGATCAGGTGTCTTTAACCACTATAGCCAAAGACAGAAAAACCGTATTCTATTTTTGGTCCGCATCGAACAAAAAACACTTGAACGACATTGCTAAACGCATCCACTATTTAAGTCAACATGAACCCAAGTACAACTTTGTAGGTATAAATGTTCAGACCAATTTGGACGAATGGAAATCCTTGGTCAAGGTAAAAGGCTTCGACCCCAATAATCAATATCGTTCGGACAATTTTGAGAAACTCACAAAAACCCTGATTATTTATCCGATGAACAAATGCATCATTACCGATAACGAAATTATCGTTGATGCCTTTGGGGACATATATCATTCTTTTAAATAAAAAACCCAAAAACCATCGGCTTTTGGGTCTATCTATTCATAGCTTGTTTAAAAGATTAAGCTATATCCTTTAGTTTCCTTTTTTATAATCTGCCAAGAATTTCTCCAATCCACTATCCGTCAAAGGATGTTTCAGAAGGCCTTCAATTGAAGAAAGAGGTCCGGTCATTACGTCTGCACCGATTTTAGCACAATCAATGACATGCATGGTGTGTCTGATCGACGCAGCCAATATCTGTGTTTCAAAAGCATAATTATCATATATATGACGAATTTCAGCAATCAGGTTAAGTCCGTCAGTTGAAATATCATCCAATCTACCTATAAATGGTGACACATAGGTAGCTCCTGCTTTTGCGGCCAATAAGGCCTGTCCAACAGAAAACACCAATGTACAGTTGGTACGGATACCATTATCCGAAAAATACTTCAACGCTTTTATACCATCTTTGATCATAGGCACTTTTACTACAATCTGTTCGTGCAGTTCGGCCAACTCCTCACCTTCTTTGACCATAGCATCAAACTCGGTAGCGATAACTTCAGCGGATACATCACCATCTACAATATTACAGATATCAACATAATGCTTTAAAATATTGTTACGTCCGGTAATGCCTTCCTTGGCCATTAATGACGGATTGGTGGTAACACCATCCAAAACCCCCAATTCCTGGGCTTCCCTGATTTGATCTAAATTGGCTGTATCGATAAAAAATTTCATGAATTTGTTTTTAATTAATTTTCTAGGTAATGTTTTAAAAATGAATATACCAAAATTACAACTTATAATGATTCAATAACAGCTTCTCATAGGCTTTATCGGGTAAAGTCCGTTTAAGGAAAATAGAGAACTTTTGCATAAATGAACCCACCTTATAATGCACTTTGGGATTTTTGGTATTTATAATACGGTATACTTTTTCGGCCACCTGAATGGGATTATTGCCCGAAGAAACATCATCATTGATCGATTGCAAGGTTTTCCCGTATGCATCCTCATATGGGGAGCCTTTTAAAACCGGTGCATGATATCTTCCGCTGGCTATGTTCGTCGCAAAATCACCAGGAGCCAAATTGGTCATTCGTATGCCGAAATTCCTGGTTTCCATTCGAAGCGCCTCCGTCGTAACTTCCAAAGCACCTTTGGTAGCTGAATAAATGCCGCGATAAGGTAACCCCATATAGCCGGCAATGGAGGTTATATTGATAATGAGTCCGTCCCCCTGCTTCCGCATTTGGGGCAAAACAGCCTTTATCATATGCAATGGGCCATGGAAATTGGTCTCAAAGGTTTTAAGAATCTCTTCGTGTGGGGTTTCTTCTATCGGGCCTGTTATTCCCACACCTGCATTATTGACCAACACATCCAACCGACCTTCCTTTTCTATAAGTTGGGAAACAGCCTTTGCAATCGTACTTGTATTCCTAACATCCAACTCCAGGAGGTCAAAATCACTGAAATCAGGGTATTTAGCCAGATTCCTTGTTGTTCCGTAAACTTTAAATCCTTTGGATTTCAATAAATTTCCGATGGATTTCCCTATTCCAGAAGAGCCTCCCGTTATAAGAACTACTTTTTGTTCCATATAAGTTATAGATTAAGTTTTAAAAAAAGGTCTGGTAAAAAGCGATTTACATAGAAGCCTAAAGTACAATGACAATATGGTCCGAAAATCAAATACACGCTTTTTATGAAAAATGAAGGTATAAAAAAACGGCAAGCTACCTACATCGCACCGCTACAACCATATACCCTTGCTGCGTTCCCACCCTGGGGGATTCTACAGGAGCTGGTCGTGTAGGACTTGCCGAATGCAAATATACAATCTTTTAAAACTTTTTCAATCGTTTTATATTCTAATTTTAATGAATTAACTTGCCTTTTTTATTGATATTCCTAAGTGTTTCTAATAGAGAATAATACAGTCGGGAATACCTAAATCAACAAATAAATATATTCATGAATCTTATTAAGCTTACCTCTTTTAGTTTTCTCCTACTGCTATTCATGTCCTGTGGCAGTGGCAATACCAAGGCAACTTCTTTATTCGAAATTCAATTGGAAGGCAATAAAACGGATTTCAAACAACATCAAACCGTAAGTGTCGGCATTAAAAACAAGAAGGAGAAATCAATCAATTCGGTAACCTATACCATTGATGGCAAGGAACTCGAGGTTAAGGAAAACAAAATTACATTTGACCTTACGACTTTGGGGGCCAAGACCCTTAAGGCCACTGTCGATTATGATGATACCCGTATCGATGTTTCAAAGAAAATAAAAGTATTGGCGCCTACCCCTCCTGCCCTATACACCTATGAAATCATAAACGAATTCCCTCACGACATCAAGGCATATACCCAAGGTTTGGAATTCCATGATGGCATACTCTATGAGAGTACCGGAAAAAAAGGAAGGTCTTCTTTAAGGAAGGTCGATTTTAAAACCGGGGAAATCCTAAAACAAATACGCCTTGAGGATTCCCAGTTTGGCGAAGGAATCACGATTATGAACGGTAAGATATACCAGCTTACTTGGCAAAATGGAATTGGATTCGTGTATGACTTGGAGAAATTCGAGAAGATAGACACTTTCCAATATGGGGAAAGCAAGGAAGGCTGGGGACTATGCCATAATGGAAACAAAATATTCAAAAGTGATGGTACCGAAAAGATTTGGTTTTTAAATCCCGATACCTTAGCCGAAGAGGGCCATATTGAAACAGTGACCAATAAATCGGTATTCAACATGGCCAATGAACTGGAGTATTTGGATGGGAAGATCTATGCCAATGTTTACCAAAAACCAAGCATGATGATTATTGATGCACAAAGTGGAGCCATTGAGGGCGTCATCAATTTCGGTGGTTTAAAGGAAAGGGTCACCAAACACCAAGAACTGGATGTGCTTAACGGGGTAGCTTATCATCCAGAACGAAAAACCTTCTTTGTAACAGGCAAAAACTGGGATAAAATGTTCGAGGTAAAAATCATCAAAAAATAATGGAGTCCTACGAAAAGAAAATAATTGTCTCCCAAGCAGATCTAGACGACCTAAACCATGTGAACAACGTGCGTTATGTTCAATGGATCCAAGATATCTCTAAAGAACATTGGCAATCTACCGCTCCTAAAGAAATGCAGGCAGGTATACTCTGGGTCGTCAAAAACCATAATATCGATTATCTCAGTTCTGCCGTCTTAGGTGACGTAATTTTAGCCAAAACCTTTATAGCAAGCACAAAAGGAGCCATTTCGGTGCGTTGTGTGGAAATGTACAATGATAAAACGAATGAGCTTATAGTCCGTTCCGTTACAGAATGGTGCCTGCTCAATGCGATGACCCTAAGACCGATCCGCATTTCAGAGAAAATCCAAAAGGTCTTCCTGAGCGATTAAACGGAAAAACCAAAACTATGCAGCGGATCGTATTCCCAATTTCTGCCTTGATACTTATAATGGTATGGAGTTCGTGCAGAAATGATTTCGAGTATGCATACAACCCTGGTAATTTGGAGTTTTCAAAGGATACCGTTTTTCTTGATACCGTTTTTTCCAACATATCGAGCAGCACCTACACCTTAAAGGTATACAACCCCAACCATGACGACATAGAAATTCCTTCCATCCGACTAAAACAGGGGCAAAACAGTGCTTATCGACTTAATGTAGACGGCATGGCAGGAAAGGAATTCACGAATATACCCATCCTGGCCAAAGACAGCCTTTACATATTTGTTGAAACCACCTACAGCCCCACCAATGATGGGAAGCAATTTTTATATACCGATGCTATTGCGTTTAAGGGACTATCGAGCACCCAAGAAGTGCAATTAGTCACTTTGGTAAAGGATGCGATTTTACGATATCCCAAAATATTGGAGAATGGTATCAAGGAAACCCACCCTTTGAATATGGATATCGATGGGAACCAAAATAATGTAGAAGGATTTTTTTTAAAGGATGATGAATTGATATTCACCAATGATAAGCCCTATGTAATCTACGGGTATGCGATAGTTCCGGAAAACCAGACCTTACAGGTCAATGCGGGAGTCAGGATCCATTTTCATGAAGGTTCGGGGATATATGTTTCTAAGGGAGCTTCCCTACATATCAATGGTACGTTAAGTTCTTCCCAGGACATCTTGGAAAACGAGGTTATTTTTGAAGGAGATCGACTAGAACCCGAATATTCGAATGTTCCTGGGCAATGGGGTACGATTTGGATTGCAGAAGGAAGCCTAAACAACACCATGGAACATGTAACGATCAAAAATGCTACAATCGGCACCATTGTTAAGGGTGATGGACAACGACAAACCTCAAGCCTAACTATAAATAACACCCAGATTTATAACTCCTCCTTCACCAATCTACAGGCAATAAACACCTATGTTACGGGGGAAAACACCGTATTAGGGGGTGCGGGTGGCAATTCCCTACACTGTTCCCGTGGTGGTCGCTACGAATTCACCCATTGCACCATTGCGAATTATTGGTCACATGGTTCAAGATTGGGAACGGCTTTAAAAATAGATAACTATGATTCCACCACTTCAGGGGATTTGGTTTTGGCCCAGTTCAATAATTGTATCATTGATGGTAGTGCCCCAATCGAAATATCATTACATCCTAACGAGGCCAATGCTTTTAATTTTACTTTCGACCATTCCCTTATAAAATTTGAGGATACTTCTGGGCAATACAAAAACAATACTTTGTACGATTTTAACGACAACACCAAGTACACTGAAGTCCTTTTTAACCAAAACACTGATTTTGAAGGATTTAATCGTGATGTATATCAATTAGGTGAGGCTTCATCAGCCATTGACAAGGCTGATTTGGCATATTCCTTACCTATTCCTTATGATATCATTGGTACGGAAAGAACCCAAAATCCGGATATTGGGGCATATGAATACACTCCCAAATGATTGTTTGTTGCATATTCTTCCCTATAAATAGGTGTTTTCCTTCAAATTAAAATATTTTTATACATTACAAACACAAACCTTATTTATTATAAGGTTTTCCTATGTCCATGGTTCCCCGACTATCATAACTTTGCTATTGACAAATAGCTAATACATTGGAATTCAATTACTCCATTATCGATTCTGACGCCACCTCCAATCTGCAACTGCAGCATTTTTTGGAGGAATACGGTGATTTTTCGTGCTCTTCCTTGGCTAAAAATAGTAACGACGGTCTAAATGCAATTTTAAAATATTCCCCCGACGTCGTTTTTGTGAACCTGAATGAAAATGCCTCCGAATATTTTCAAATGGTCATTGAACTTCACCAGTATGTCAAGAAATTACCGGTCATCATTGGTATATCCAAAACAAAGAATCATGCCTATGAGGCCATTAAAAATGGTTTTTTCGATTATTGGTTGAAACCCTACAATGAATTCGACATACGAAAATCCTTGCTGCGCCTTAAAAAGCAAATGCCCGAAACTACTCCCGTCCATTCCCAAGCCGCAACGATTTGTTTAAAATCATACCGGGATTTCCAATACTTGAACACGAATGATATTCTTTACCTGCAAGCCGATAACAACACCACGGAATTTGTGATGAAGGATGGAAGCGTTGTCAATGCTTTCAAAACCTTGAAAACATTTGAAAACCAATTACCTCCGAATTTCATACGAATCCATCAGAGTTATATTATCAATACCATCTTCATTTCAGGTATCAGTTATGGAAAATCAGTGTGCACCTTAAAACTTAGAAACCTACAACTACCCTTTTCGAAGTCGTATAAAGCGAATATCGATGAGGTAAAGAATCTTTTATCAAAAACCGCGATTCTTTCCAATAATTAGGTGAATTCTCTCAAAACTGGTTCGAATACTCCTCAAACAATGCCAAATACTCATACTTTTTAAAATACTCTATCTTACTCTTGGGGTCTTATTAGTTTTACAACGTAATAAAAAAGAAACCCCTAACAAAAATTATTTAAGATTATGAGAAGAGCACTTAGTATTTTAGCAGTATTGGCCTTAATGATTGGATCAATGGCAATGATCAATGTAAATGACACCCAAGATCAAGACACAATAACTTGTGACGACTGTGCCCATACCAAAGACAGAAGAAAGGAAAAAGTGGCATCGGCAACTTGTGACGACTGTGCCCATACCAAGGACAGAAGAAAGGAAAAAGTGGCTTCGGCAACTTGTGACGACTGCGCCCATACCAAGGACAGAAGGAAAGAACAATTGGCTTCGGCAACTTGTGACGACTGTGCCCATACCAAGGACAGAAGAAAGGAAAAAGTGGCTTCGGCAACTTGTGACGACTGCGCCCATACCAAGGACAGAAGGAAAGAACAATTGGCTTCGGCAACTTGTGACGACTGCGCCCATACCAAGGACAGAAGGAAAGAACAATTGGCTTCCGCAACTTGTGACGACTGCGCCCATACAAAAGACAGAAGAAAGGAAAAAGTGGCATAGGCAGCTTGTAACGATTGTATCCACACAAAAGACAGAAGAAAGGAAAAAGTGGCATAGGCAGCTTGTAACGATTGTATCCACACAAAAGACATAAGGAAAGTAAAAAGTATAGTCTAGTGGTATATTAGCAACTCAAGAGCTATTGAACAAAGAAGGTATAAAATAAAGTTCCTTCAAAACAAAAAAGGTCTTAGTCTTACAAAGATTAAGACCTTTTTGTTTACATTAGTGTCACCATGCTTAAAACCAATCTACCACAATCACCCCCATTGACCAAATGGCTTTTGCATATCCTATTATGCGCTGCCTTAGGCTCTTGCACTCTGCCCAACACCAAAACCGAAGCTCCCCAAACCATTGCAAATGATAGTATTTTAAGCTGGATATCCCTTGGGAGTAATTCCGAAATGCCCCTGAAGCAAAAAAACGAATTACTAAAAAAAGCATATATAGCGGCAGACAAAAGCACCATTGATAGTGCACGAATAAAATATTATTCCAGACTTTCATTGGCCTATTTGGAACTAAATGATTCCTCTTTGTTTCGTTCGGTCAACCATAAAGCAATTTCAATATCCAAAAAGTTGAATGATACGGTTGCTGAAGCCAATGCCCACTGGGATTTGGCTGACTTTTTTGATACAAAAATGGTAAAGGACAGTTCCTTTTACCATTATTCCGAGGCGCAAAAAAAATATGAATCCATTGGGGACAAATATCTATCGGGAAGAATGTTTTTCAATATGGCAGTACTCCAAACCAATGTCAAGGATTATACAGGTGCGGAAATAAATGCCTTTAAGGCCATAGAAAGGTTAAAGCCCTTGGATGAATATCTAAGACTCCACCGCTGCTATAGTTTATTGGGTTCAATCACAAAGGAACTCAAGGAATATGAACGATCCCTCGAATATTTTAACCTAGCCGAGGAATACCTTTCTGAAATAGACGATGAAAAAACCAAAAAAAATTTCTATTCCAGATTACAGAACAACATTGGTAACGTCTATAAAGATCAAGGGAATTACAAAGCCGCTAAGCGATACTACCAAAAAGCTACATTGAACCAAGATAGTTTACAGTTCAATCAACCTTCCATCTACGCCTTACAATTTAACAATTTAGTCCTCAGCCGCTTTAAACTGGGAGATACCTTAAATGTTTTCAAGGATTTGGAAACCGTTAAACAGATTCGGGAAGAACAAAACGATATTGAAGGGCTTTCGTTAGTCGAATATACGTATGCAGAATACTATTTATCGTTGAAAGACACGGTAAATGCCATGGTAAGTGCCCGACATGCAATGCAACACGCGGAGCAGGGATCCAACAACAAAAGGTTGTTGGCCTCATTGGGATTGTTGGCGCGCATCGATCCCGAAAATTCATTGAAACATACGGAAAGGTATATTGCCTTATACGATAGTCTTGTTCAACTGGAACGACAGGAACGCAATAAATTCACACGAATACGTTTCGAAACCGATGAGTTTATCGCAGAGAATGAATCCCTAACCCGAAAAAAACAAATATGGACAGGCTTGGCATTAGGTATTTTCCTGCTTGGGGTATCCGTTTATGTGATTTTCCATCAGCGAGCAAAAAACCAAGCCTTACGTTTTCAACAGCAACAACAGACCAGTAACCAAGAGATATTCGATTTAATGTTGTCCCAAAAGCAAAGAATCGCCGAAATAAAGAAAGCCGAGCAAAAACGAATTTCCGAAGAATTGCACGATGGGGTCCTAGGGAAAATGCTGGGGGCTAGAATGGTGCTTACCGGATTGAACAAAGTCAGCACGGAGGAAGCACTATTGGAAAGGGCTAAGGCAATAGCCGCACTAAAGGACGTTGAAGGTGAAGTACGTGCCATTTCCCATGAATTAAGTCACGCTGCCTATCATAACATAAACAACTTCATCACTTCCATTCAAGAATTACTCAAGAATGTATGTACGCTGAATCATCTTGAATATTCTTTCCAATATGATGAATCCCAAGATTGGGACACAATGAAAGGTGACATCAAAATCAATCTATATCGTATGATCCAAGAGATTTTACAAAATGCAGTCAAACACGCATCTTGTAAGAATATTTTGGTTAGTTTTGTACGAACAAATGAGGAGATTATCGTGACCATTACCGATGACGGAATAGGGTTTGTATCAAAATCGGGCAAAACCAAAACGGGTATAGGTATGCGAAACATCAGATCAAGAGTAGAAAAACTCGGCGGTACTTGGGAAATTGATAGTGTTATAAACAAAGGAACGACGATTACTTTGAATATACCGCTTAAAAATTAAAAATCCAACCCAAGATGCCCCTTGGAAAACAAAATTGACACACAATAGAATTGTACTAATAGACGGAAAATGAAGATTGTACGACTTTTATCGGTAGATGACCACGCCATGACGGCCATGGGTTATAAATACATCCTGGAAGGTGCGGAATTCGATGGCTTTCAAGTTAAGGTAGATACAGTGAATACTTTTGAAGGGGCTATTGAGAAGATTGACTTTTCGCAACGATCTTTGCCTTATGATATTCTTTTATTGGACATATCCCTTTTTCCTACACATTCCAACGACACTAGAAGTGGTGAAGACCTTGGGATATATGCAAGGGAAAAAGTCCCAGCTTCGAAAATCGTCTTCATGTCATCATTTAGTGATAGTTACCGTATCAACAGTTTATTCAAAACCGTTGACCCTGATGGGTATATGGTAAAATCGGAAATAGATGAAAAATCACTTTGCGCAATGGTACGAACCGTTTTGGAAAGACCGCCCTATTACACCGCAAGTGCCCTATCTGCGATTCGAAAGAAAATGGCCAATGACTTTGACCTGGTAGATGAAACCGATAAAAAAATCCTACACTATATCTCTACCGGAACCCGTACGAAGGATATAGGCCCTATTATATCGGTCGCCCCCACAACAGTGGAATCAAGAAAAAGGCAATTAAAACAACTTTTCGGTATTGAACACGGTAATGATATCGAACTTATTGAGGAGGCCAGAAAACGCGGATTCATATAATCCCAGTTTTTTAACATTTTATTTCATTTTTTAAATAACTAATAATCAGCTATTTAAAAAACAAACTGCATTTTATAAAGGACAACCTTATATTTCATAAGGTTATCCTAAGTCCTGTTTTATAGACATACCGTTAAATTTGAGGTCAATTGTAATTCAAATAGCCCTAATCAATGTCTACAGCCCCCGAAAATTCTAGAAACAACTTTCCCAAAAGGCGAGCACAAAGTGCTTCCTTTAGGGGACTTTCCGCATTTACCAATAATCTTGAAAAATTCTTTTTTTCAGAAATCTCAATACGGAATAGCGCGACAAACGACAATAAGATCAGTTTGATTATCGATTTGAATTGTGATTTGAATTTACTCGATTTGGTCATAAACTCCTATAAGGGTACATGGGGAACATTCAACCAATGCAAATACTCCCTAGCGAATGAATTGGCATTATTAGAGCAGTACAATGACATTCCTTTCGACGTTGAAGAGTTTTCCATCAACCTAAAGGACACAAGTATAATCATAAACAAAATATACGAACAAAGTATTTCCGCCCATTTGGATGCGGTTATAAGTAATCTGGAAAAACACTACGTTCAATTAACCAAAGGAAATGTTGAAGTTCCTTATGAAATTTTCATGGCTGTTTTTGAGGATGACATTTTAACACCCGATTTTGCCAGTAGCCAAACAAAAAAGACCCATAACTATACAAGCTATTGGGCCTTATATTTTGAATCCGAGCAAGATGCCGTTATTTACGACCTTAAGAACAACAGGTTTATCTATGAGGATTTACATATGATAAACGAATAGTCTGTCTATCAGGCATTGTACAAAGCCCTATCTTGCATTAAAGCGTTTACCTCAATCTTAACCTGAGCTATTACATCCTCATTTTCGGCATTGGCAAGAACGCGATCGATGAAATCAACTATAGTCGACATTTCGTCTTCCTTTAACCCACGTGTAGTAATCGCTGCTGTACCAAATCGTATTCCAGAAGTTACAAATGGTGATTTATCATCGAACGGAACCATATTCTTGTTAGCCGTAATATCCGCCTTTACCAACACTTTTTCCGCATCTTTTCCTGTAATGTCCTTATTACGCAAATCGATCAACATCATATGGTTGTCGGTTCCCCCTGAAATAATATTATATCCTTTTGCAACAAATGCTGAAGCCATGGCTGCCGCATTTTTCTTGACCTGTAGCATATAATTCAAGTATTCATCGGTCAATGCTTCTCCAAAAGCAATGGCCTTTGCCGCAATAATATGTTCTAACGGTCCACCTTGGTTACCAGGAAAGACAGCCAAATCCAACAATGCGGACATCTTTCTCAAATTTCCATTCTTCAAACGAATTCCAAAAGGATTGTCAAAATCCTGCCCCATTAAAATCAATCCACCCCTTGGGCCACGCAAGGTTTTATGGGTCGTAGTGGTTACAACATGACAATGTGGAATCGGATCATTAAGTATGCCTTTTGCAATTAAACCAGCTGGGTGTGCTATATCTGCCATAAGGATGGCATCAACACTATCCGCGATTTCACGAAAACGTTTAAAATCCATATCACGGGAATAGGCAGAAGCTCCGGCTATGATCAAATTTGGTTTTTCCTTTAACGCGATTTCCTGAATAGCATCATAGTTAAGTACGCCTGTCTCGGCATCCACACCATAAAATACGGGATTGTACAATCTTCCCGAAAAATTAACGGGTGAACCATGGGTTAAATGTCCTCCATGTGAAAGGTCAAATCCTAGAATCTTGTCACCAGGTTTTAAAAATGCGTGGAAAACCGCGGCATTTGCTTGCGACCCCGAATGAGGCTGGACATTGGCATAGGTTGCCCCGAATAATTCCTTTGCCCTATCAATGGCGATTTGCTCAACTTGATCTACTACTTCACATCCTCCGTAGTATCGTTTCCCAGGATATCCTTCGGCATATTTGTTGGTCAATACCGAGCCAGCGGCCTCCATTACCTGGGGACTGGTGAAGTTCTCTGAAGCTATAAGTTCAATACCGTTCAATTGTCTTTGTTTCTCAGCTTCTATTAAATCAAAAATGAGATGGTCACGTTGCATATTTTCTTTTATGTTAAATGAGCCGTAAAAATACAAATTGCCAATTGGTTATTGATGGAAAATAATATATTTGATTTGGAATTTATCAAATACAAATTAACAATTTGAGATATGGAGATACTTGCGAACAATCCTAATAGAAAAACTTGGATACCCACCCCGGAAAATACCGACTTTCCAATACAGAACATACCCTTCGGTGTTTTTTTAACCCGGGATGATATTATCACCATAGGCACCCGGATCGGTGATACTGCCATAGATTTAGGGGCAATGCACCAATTGGGGTATTTTGATGGAATTCCTTTGACCGATGATATTTTTCTGCAAGACACCCTAAATGATTTTATCTCTGACGGACAAAAAACATGGCGTTTGGTGCGTAACCGTATTAGTGAGGTCTTCGAAATCGGGAATGAGACGTTGAAAAATAATGAGAACCATAAGAACATTATTCTATTTGCCCTCAATGAAATAGAAATGCAACTACCAGTGCAAATTGGTGACTATACCGATTTTTACTCCAGTAAAGAACATGCCACCAATGTGGGTACGATGTTCCGTGACCCCGAAAATGCACTGCTTCCGAATTGGTTACATATTCCTGTAGGGTACCATGGTAGAAGTTCTACGATCATTCCCAGTGGCATACCGATTCACAGGCCCATGGGACAAACCATGCCCAAAGGTGCGGAAAAACCCATCTTCGGCCCTTCTCGATTGGTTGATTTTGAATTGGAAATGGCCTTTATCACTACGGATGCCAATTCTTTGGGAGAGCCTATTGCCGTAGAGAACGCGGAAGACCATATTTTTGGAATGGTCTTGTTCAACGACTGGAGTGCCCGGGATATACAAAAATGGGAATATGTTCCCCTTGGACCCTTCTTGGCCAAAAGTTTTGCTTCCTCGATTTCCCCATGGATCGTAACCTTGGATGCGTTGGCACCCTACAGATGTAAAGGTCCAAAACAAGAACCAAAGCCTTTTCCTTATTTAGCCCTTCAAGGGGAACACAGTTTTGATATTCAATTGGAAGTGGATTTGATTACACCGGAAGGCATCCCCACGACAATTTCAAAATCGAACTTCAAATACCTGTATTGGTCCATGGCACAACAATTGGCCCATCACACCACAAACGGTTGTAAAGTCAATAGTGGTGATATGATGGGCAGTGGAACGATTTCCGGTCCAACCCCCGATTCATATGGGTCAATGCTGGAACTTGCATGGCAAGGCACAAAACCCATTACCTTAAAGGACGGGAGTGAACGTAAATTCATTCAGGACAATGATACCGTAGTCATTAAGGGCTTTTGTGAAAGAAACGGACATCGTCTTGGTTTTGGTGAGGTTTCCACAAAACTATTGCCTGTTTTTAATTCCAAAAAAGATAAAAAGAACATGTAAAAAGGTTTTTCGTCGAAACAATACGATAATTTATCGTTTTACGTTATCAACAAACACAGTTTTGGCACGAGTGTTGAAAATGTAGTATACAACGGTAAATTAAATATCATGAAGAAACTTTTACTAGTAAGCGGAATTTTACTTTTTATGTTGTCTTGCGGCGGGGTAAAAAAGACCCAACAAGCCCTAAATACAGGCAATTATATGAACGCCATAAACAGTGCCGTTCAAAAGTTAGCGGAAAACAAAGACAAAAAAAGCAACCAATCTTATGTGCTTTTATTGGAGGAAGCCTTTCAAAAAAACACTGAGAGGGAGTTGGAACATATTGCTTTTCTACGAAAAGACGGTAATCCCGCAAATCTTGAAACTATCTATAAAGGATACGAAAACCTAAATCGCATTCAAGAAATGATAAAACCATTATTGCCCTTGCGCATTAATGATCAAAATAGATATGCTGAGTTTTCCCTAACCAACTATGATAGTGAGATTATTGCCACAAAGGACAAACTTTCATCGTATTTGTATGATAATGCTTTAAATCTTTTGACCAATGCCACCAACAAATACGATTATAGAAAAGCCTATGATGATTTTGATTATTTGAACGAAATTAATCCTGGCTATGGCGATACTAGGTTAAAAATGGAAGAAGCCTATCAAAAGGGCCAAGATTATGTAAAGGTAGCAATGGTAAATAATACAGAAAAGATCATTCCTGTTAAGCTTGAGGAGGAACTATTGAATTTCAATGCCTTTGGATTGGAAGACAAATGGACAAAATACCACACCAACCCCCTTTCAAACATCGACTATGATTATGATATGCAAATAGAGTTAAGGGAAATCAATATTTCCCCTGAACAAGTGAACGAAAAGCAGATCATAAAGGAAAAACAGATAAAAGACGGTCAAAAATACCTTTTGGACAATGAAGGCAATGTTGTTAAGGACAGTCTAGGCAACAAAATAAAAGTGGACAAGTTCAAAACGGTCAAATGTAATTTTTATCAGTTCACACAATTCAAAACTGCACAAGTTGCGGGCTTTATAAGCTATTTTGACCTGGAAACGAAACAACAACTAAATTCCTATCCCCTTGCCAGTGAATTTGTATTTGAACATGTGTATGCCAATTACGACGGTGATAAAAGGGCTTTGGAAAATGAATTGGTTTCCTTGTTAAACCTTGCCGCGGTTCCGTTTCCTTCAAACGAACAAATGGTATATGACGCTGGTGAAGACCTTAAAAATCGTATAAAAGGAATTATAACCTCACACCGATTCAACTAAAAAAAAGGCCCTGAATTTACTTTCAGGGCTTTTTTATTATATATAAGAATTAAGTTCAATGGAATTGATTCCCCCATGGGAATCATGGGCTACCACTACCCCATTGCGTATGACCAAAAGCTGTGGCGATTGGTGCACTACCTGGAATTTGATGCCTGTTTCATTGGAAACCTCCCTAAAACTATGTAAATCCAAATAATAGAGATCGAATTGATCTTTGGGATAATCATAATTGGCATTAAACGTATTCAACACCATTCTACTGATACCACAGGTCGTTGAATGTTTAAATATTACCTGGGTCTTGTCTTTTGATTTTTCTGCAATTTCATCCAATTGATGTACCGAAACCAGGGGTTTCCATGGTACATTGGGTTGTTCTTTCTTAGGTTTTTCACCACTTTTACCAAAAAGGTCCTTAAATAATCCCATAGTGTGTTTTTATCTCTAAGTCGCTTATAATCCAAATCCTTACTCTGCCGTAATGTCTTGTGTTTTTAGGCTTTTACAGACATTTTGTCTGCTTGTTCTACTTGGTAGGATTATTGACATTCATATATCAAAAGTAATCTATAACAAGAAAAAACAACGCTGATGAACTTTAATAATTTTACCATAAAATCACAGGAAGCCGTTCAGCTTGCCCAACAAATTGCGCAAGAGATGGGCCACCAACAGATAGAGAACGAACATCTTTTCAAGGCTATTTCGCAAGTCGATGAAAATGTACTTCCGTTCATTCTAAAGAAATTAAACGTCAACACCAATTTATTGAACCAAATCCTTGATAAGGAGTTGGAGAGTTTCCCAAAGGTAAGTGGCGGTGAGATCATGGTCTCAAGGGAAGCTGGAAAAAGCTTGAACGAAGCGGGTATCATAGCCAAGAAAATGGAAGATGAATATGTTTCCATAGAACATATCCTATTGGCGATACTCAAGTCCAAAAGTAAAATTTCACAAATCCTTAAAGACCAGGGAGTCACTGAAAAAGACCTTAAAAAAGCCATAGAGGAACTTCGAAAAGGAGGTAAAGTAACCTCCCAAAGTGCGGAAGAGACCTATAACTCCCTTGAAAAATATGCCCGTAACCTTAACCAATTGGCCGACAGCGGAAAATTGGACCCTGTTATTGGTCGGGACGAGGAAATCAGGCGTATTTTACAGATCCTCTCAAGAAGAACCAAGAACAACCCTATGCTGGTTGGTGAACCTGGTGTTGGTAAAACCGCTATCGCGGAAGGACTGGCCCATAGGATCATTCAAGGTGACATTCCCGAAAACCTAAAAGACAAAGTCATATATTCTTTGGACATGGGCGCATTGATTGCAGGTGCCAAGTACAAAGGTGAATTTGAGGAACGATTGAAATCGGTGATTAAGGAAGTTACCGCCTCAGACGGTAACATCGTACTCTTTATTGATGAGATCCATACACTCGTAGGTGCCGGTGGTGGCCAAGGGGCCATGGATGCCGCCAACATTCTTAAACCTGCTTTGGCCAGGGGTGAACTTAGGGCGATAGGTGCAACTACATTGGATGAATATCAAAAATATTTTGAAAAGGACAAAGCCTTGGAACGTAGATTCCAAAAGGTCGTAGTCAACGAACCGGACACTGAAAGTGCTATTTCCATCCTTAGGGGTATCAAGGAAAAATATGAGGCACACCACAAGGTCCAGATCAAGGATGAAGCTGTTATCGGGGCCGTAGAACTATCCCAACGGTATATAACCAATAGGTTCTTGCCTGACAAGGCCATCGACCTTATGGACGAAGCCGCTGCCAAACTCCGTATGGAAATCAATTCAAAACCAGAGGAATTGGATATATTGGATAGAAAGATCATGCAACTCGAAATTGAGATAGAAGCCATTAAGCGTGAAGATGATCAGGCCAAGCTTAAACTTCTGTATATCGATTTAGCCAATATCAAGGAAAAACGAAATGAAATCTATGCCAAGTGGGAAAGTGAAAAAACGGTGATAGACTCTATACAAAAAATTAAAAATGACATAGAGAACTTTAAAGTGGAAGCCGAACGGGCCGAACGCAGTGGGGATTATGGCAAAGTAGCTGAATTGCGTTATGGCAAGATCAAGGAAGCCCAAGAAAAATTGGATGTCCTTCAACAAGAAATGTCAGAACAGCAAAAAGGGGACACCTTGATCAAAGAGGAGGTCACTTATGAAGACATCGCAGAGGTCGTTGCCAAATGGACCGGTATTCCTGTAACCAAAATGTTGCAAAGTGAGCGTGAAAAATTATTGAAACTTGAGGAAGTCCTTCATAAACGTGTAGTTGGGCAGGATGAGGCGATACAGGCCGTATCCGATGCCATACGTAGAAGTAGGGCCGGACTTCAGGATGCCAAGAAACCAATAGGTTCATTTTTGTTCCTCGGTACTACAGGGGTCGGTAAAACCGAACTTGCGAAAACCTTGGCTTCTTATTTATTCGATGACGAGAACGCCATGACCCGTATAGATATGAGTGAATACCAAGAACGTCATTCCGTTAGTAGATTGGTAGGAGCGCCTCCAGGATATGTGGGTTATGATGAAGGTGGTCAGCTTACCGAGGCCGTAAGAAGAAGACCTTATTCCGTGGTGTTGTTGGATGAAATTGAAAAAGCGCATCCAGATACATTCAATGTGCTCTTACAAGTATTGGACGAAGGTCGACTAACCGATAACAAAGGGCGTATTGCGGACTTTAAGAATACCATAATTATTATGACAAGTAATATGGGTAGTCACATTATCCAAGAGAAGTTCGAGAACAATAAAGATATCTACAGTGCCTCAGAAGCTGCACGGGTAGAAGTCCTTGGGCTATTGCGAAAAACAATTCGTCCTGAGTTTTTAAACAGGATCGATGATATTATCATGTTCACACCATTGAACAAGGAAGATATCACACAGATCGTGAGACTGCAGTTGGAACAATTGAGAAAAATGTTGGACAAACAGAATATCACAATTGACTTTACCAATGAAGCCATTATCCATCTTGCCAATAGAGGGTATGACCCCCAATATGGTGCGAGACCTATCAAAAGGATCATACAAAAAGAAGTCTTGAACAATTTGTCCAAAGAGCTTCTTGGCGGAACCATTAAAGCGGATAGCATTGTCTTGATCGACTCCTTTGATGATCAATTGGTCTTCAGAAACCAAAATGAATTGGTAAATTAAAAGAATGCTTTTTATAAAAAAAGGCCATGTCGATAGCGTCATGGCTTTTTTTTATCGATAACATATACCATACAGTATATAGTTTTTTTATATTCGTAGAAAATAGCTGTAACATGACAACCAAAGCTGAACGAACAACTGCTTTTATAATTGAGACCGTTGCCCCAGTTTTTATCAAACACGGTTACGTGGGCACTAGTATGAGTGACCTCACAGATGCTACAGGGCTAACCAAAGGAGCTCTTTACGGCAATTTCGAAAACAAGGAAGCCCTTGCGCTTGCCGCTTATGAATACAGTGTCAATAAACTCTTCAAAGCCATTGATGAACGATTGGACATTGAAGGTGATTCTTTGGATAAATTATTCTCCTTGACCGAATTTTACAGCCATTATGATGTTTTTACCTCAGAATTGGGCGGTTGTCCCGTATTGAATATTGGGGTAGATGCACAAAACAACAATAAATCGTTGGCAGCAGCTTCGCGCGAAACAATTAGGACCATAGAAGGTAAAATTGCTTTGGTACTTGAAAATGGCGTAAACAACAACGAACTGCGATTACCGGTAACCCCACTTCAATTTGCAAAACAGTTCTTTACCATGCTACAAGGTGCCGTAGCGATGAGTACTATGACCCTTGACCGCAAATACCTTACGAATACCGTGGCCTATTTAGAAGTATTGGTCAAAAAGGAAATCAAGAAATAACCGTTTCCTATTTATTTGGGCACTACCCTATAAATCCAGGTCTTTTCGGTATAACGACCATCGAACTTACTATCACGCGCCTTACGGGCCTCACTCATGGAATCAAAGCGTCCTAAATACACATAGTTCAATTTATTCTTGCTTCTCAAAAATGATTTGGGCTGTAACCCTTTCTTGGTAAGATCGGCCTTAAATGCATCTAAATACCTTTTGGTTCCAAAAACATTGGCTATTAAATAATAACCCGGTTTTAGTCCATCTTCCCCTACAACCTCTTCATATTTCTCACCGGCCTTAGGCTTTTCCTCCTCGGTCTGTTTAACCAATTCAGCCTGTTTAATCAATTCGGCCTGCAATTGTTCTTCTTTGGCCGCATTTTCGGCAGCGATTTTGGCGGTATTGATGGAATCCATTTGCTGTTGCATCCTTAATTTTTGGGTGTCAACCAATGCCTTGTTCTTTTCTGCCTTAGCGATGGAATCCAATCTTTGCTTTTGGTCTTTACGCATTTGTACGGCTAAGTCGTCATTCGCTTTCTTTTCCCGAATAACGGAATCCCTTTTCCTTTTGCGTTCGCTTATATCCTTCTGCCTAGCCTCCCGTTTAAGGGCCAATGCTTCTGCCTTGGTCAATTCCTTTGAAAGCTCATCAACGTCGGCAATCTGTTCCAGTTCCTCCTCTTTCGGCTCTTCCTCCCGGTCTATTCTGTCTGCTTTCTTTCTTGTTACAGCCCGTCCAAAATCATAGGCCGTGGTAAATTCGACAGTCGGGTCATTCCCTTTTAAATCGGAATCGGTCCCAAATTCGACCAAGGCACCAATAGAAAAACGTTTCATGATCCTTCCCCCTCCCCCAATGGCTATTCCATAGAAACTATTATAACCTGCCTGTGCCCAAAATTTATTTGTTGACAAAACCGCACTCAGCCCTACTTGCGTATCATAAGTCGGAATCGACTTTATATAAAGCATTGGCCTAATAACGGAAGTACTATCGGAAGCCCCTAAGGAAACCGGGATATCGTAAGAGACCGTTCCCAAAAATATTTTCTCGTCAGAAGCCGTATTCCCTTCTTTCTCAGCCATATTATAATCGAACATGTTCTCTGAGGAAAACCCAATACGCAGGCCATCATAAGCAAATTGCACCCCTGGGGCAAACTGAAGTATAAAATCTTCTGAAGGGGTAAAAAATGGCAATAGTATCTGCGGATCACCTTGAAAAGGATTTCCTGAGAATTCCTGTTGGTAAGCGAAAAAGTTCAAACCGAAGGTCAAACTTGCCCGATCGTTGAAATCATAACGATACGCATAGTTCAAAACCCCTCCGGTATTCAGGTAAACATCGGTATTATGCTGATAAAACCCTGCCCCTATTGATGATGAGTTATTTATCTTCCCCGTATAATTCAAAAAGAAGGTAGTAGGGTCACCATCGACAGTCTGCCACTGCCAACGGCTCCATAACCCAACGGAATGGGTGTTGCCATAATTACTGGAAAAGGCCGGATTTAAAATACTTGAATTGGAATCAGTAAGGTTATGCTGTCTTAAATCCACAGGAAGACCTTCATTTTGAGCGTGTAAGACACTTACAAATGCTATAAACAAAAGAGACAGTTTGATTTTAACCATATGCAAAAAAACAAAAAACAAAGGGTATTACATACTATTTTAGGGTATTTTTAGTTAGAATAATTGATAAAGTCACAAACTAACGAATTACTGATTATGAAGGTTTTAAAAGCGTTGCTCATTTTTGTTTTCGTATTAGGTTTCGCGGGTTGTAAGGAAGAACCTGCCGTGGTTGATGATACCATATCTACCTTTTATTTTATCAGACATGCCGAAAAAGACAGGTCTGACCCCGAAAACATGGATTCTGAACTGTCACAAAAAGGCCTAGGTAGGGCTATGCATTGGGCAGAGATTTTGGATGAGGTAGACATCGACGCCATTTACACAACGGACTATGAAAGAACCCAAATGACAGCAGCCCCCACAGCCGTCAAAAAAAACTTAACCGTTCAAATCTACGACCCGGCCCTTATCGATCTGGAACAATTCAAAGCTGATAACCTAAATAAAAAAGTCTTGGTAGTGGGCCATAGCGATTCTACCCCGGATTTTGTGAATAAACTTATTGGTCAGGAAAAGTACCAGCAAATTGATGACTATCAAAATGGGAGCTTATTCGTGGTGGAGATCATCAATGGTATTACAACGGATATGCGTTTGAATTTCAATTGTAATTGCCCGGACTAACGACTACATCCTTTAATGCTATTTCGGACAGTAACTCCAATTCCCCATTCATAAAAAGATGGTCTATTTCGTTTATGGACGAAGAGGACGCCTTGGGCTTATAATTCCTGTAATCAACAAATCGAATACCACTGACCACTCTTTCATTATAGGCTTCCCTAAATCGCATACCCCCTCCATTGACATGGAACTCATAGGCTAGATAGTCGGGTTTAAACGTTTTGGTATTGAACCAATACAGATATACATCATCAAAGTCATCCCCACCATTTTCTTGGCTAAAGGTTACTCTTATTTTATGGTAATTGTTTTCATGGATTTTAATGTCTCCCAAATATTCCTTGTTTACGGCAGGATCGTTTAAACCATACGGCAAATACGCAAAATAATGCACTGAATTAATGGAGTTGCCGTACAGATTCGCTAAAGAATCCGGTGTAGCGATCAATTCGCCATCAATATAGCGCTCAAAGCCCTTTGAAGTCTTTAGGTCCACTATATCCAGTGAATCATTTTTCTGTATCCGCTTTAGGATCTTTTGGCCATTGGCGTTTTCCTTAACATAGATCATTCCTCGAAAATCAAAGGATATATCACTTGTCCGATATAAGTCACCCCCACAGGCATCAATACTTTTATCCACGATCTGTTGGGCAGTTATACCGTGGGTTTGTTTCTCCTTGCAGGATATAAAAAAGACCACCAATGCGGTTAATAGGGCACTTCTTGTTTTTTTCATTTTTATGGGTTCGTAAAATGACATGGAACATTACAAAGATTAAGGAATAATTCCAATTTCAGGAAATTGCGGATAGAATTATTGTTCCTATTTTTGCACCGTTATGCAGAACAAAATCAATATAAAGAATAAGAAGGCCAGGTTCGAATATGAAATATTGGATAAATACACGGCTGGTATTGTTTTGGCCGGAACGGAAATAAAATCCATCCGTCAAAGTAAAGCGTCAATATCCGAAAGTTTCTGTGAATTCAATGACCGTGGTGAACTGTACATTATCAATATGCAGATTGATGAATATTCGCATGCATCACATTTTAACCATAAGCCAAAGGCCGAACGTAAGTTGCTTTTGGGCAAGCGTGAACTTAAAAAGCTACAAAAGGAAGTCGCTTCAAGCGGTCTGACCATCGTACCCTTGAACCTGTTCTTAAACGACAGGGGGTTGGCAAAAATGAACATTGCCCTTGCCAAGGGTAAAAAATTGTACGATAAACGGGAAACGATGAAAGACCGGGATAACAAACGCGACCTTGATCGGATCAAAAAAAGTTACAATCGGTAATTGACCCATAACCTCATCAACAAGCTAATTCTTATCCTCCAATAAGGGAACAAACCTAAAGGAACCCAATTCCTTCTTCTCGAACTCCTTTTCCGATTTTCGAATGAACAAGGTCATGATCTGGTCGTCAATCCCTACGGGAATAACGAGCCTCCCCCCTATTTTCAATTGTGACATAAGGGCCTTGGGAACTTCAGGAGCACCTGCGGTAACGATGATACTGTCAAAGGGAGCCACCTCAGGAAGTCCTTTATACCCATCACCAAAAATGACCTTCTTGGGTCGATATCCCATTTTTTTGAAAAAAAGATTGGTTTTCTTAAACAATTCCAACTGTCGCTCAATAGTATATACTTTTGCCTTCAGTTGCATTAAAATTGCTGTCTGATAGCCACTACCTGTACCGATTTCCAGAACTTTGTGCCCGGGTTCAACTTCCAATAAACCGGTTTGAAAAGCGACCGTGTATGGTTGCGATATGGTTTGATCGGCTGCAATCGGGAATGCCTTATCCTGATAGGCATGCCCTTCAAAACTACTATCCATAAACAAGTGTCTAGGCACCGTTCGAATAGCGTCCAACACTTTGGTATCCACTATTCCTTTGGCAATCAACACATCGGCCAATTTATTCCGCATTCCGCGATGTTTAAGCGTATCTCTCAAGGGTAATTACTATGGTTTGGTTTGAAAAGCGAAGTTAACAAAGTTTGCCTTAAGAATTAAAGATCTTATGCTTTCCCACGCAAAACTTTTGAAGTGCAATGTAAAGAAACTAGCAAACTATCGTTATTTTTGAAAAAAATACTACCTATGCTTAAAGTCGGAGTCTTAGGAGCCGGACATTTAGGAAAAATACACCTTCGTCTGCTCAACGAATCCCAAAAATATGATCTTATTGGCTTTTATGACCCGGATGTCATCAATGGCCATAAAGTAGCCACCGAA
Source organism: Maribacter polysiphoniae (assembly GCF_003148665.1). Lineage (GTDB taxonomy): Bacteria > Bacteroidota > Bacteroidia > Flavobacteriales > Flavobacteriaceae > Maribacter_A > Maribacter_A polysiphoniae. The sequence continues at coordinate 123,319 of NZ_QGGQ01000004.1, forward strand.
TTCGGGTACACCTATTTCGATAACATCAATGAACTTATTGATGCAGTGGATGTGGTTGATATCGTAACCCCCACACTTTCACATTATGATTGTGCCAAAAAGTCCATGGAAAAAGGGAAACATGTCTTTATTGAAAAGCCGATTACAAATACCTTTGAAGAGGCAGAGGATTTATTGCTTTTGGAAGCAAAACACGGTGTTAAAGGTCAAGTGGGACATGTCGAAAGATTCAATCCCGCATTCTTGGCCGTAAAGGACAAAATACACAATCCAATGTTTATTGAGGCCCACCGATTGGCCGAGTTCAATCCTCGGGGCACCGATGTCCCCGTTGTTTTGGATTTAATGATCCATGATATCGATGCCATTCTAAGTGTGGTAAACTCCAAGGTAAGGCAAATTAATGCCAGTGGGGTTTCGGTCATAAGCAACTCCCCGGATATTGCCAATGCCCGAATCGAATTTGAGAATGGATGTGTGGCCAATCTTACGGCAAGTAGGATATCACTCAAAAACATGCGAAAATCACGATTCTTTCAACGGGATGCCTATATCTCGGTCGACTTTTTGGAAAAAAAGGTTGAGGTGGTTAAAATGAAAGATGCCCCCGAGTCACCCGGGGATTTTGACATGATCCTACAAAATGCCGAAGGGATCAAAAAACAGATTTATTTTGAAAATCCGGATATAGAGACCAACAATGCCATTCTTGATGAATTGGAAACATTCGCGGATGCCATTTCCAAAAACGCAACACCTGTTGTTTCATTGCGTCAAGGAACGCAGGCTTTACAGGTAGCCTTGCAAATCATAGCCTCATTTTAAAGATTCCCTTATGAAAAACATAGCTGTTATCGGTGCGGGTACGATGGGTAATGGTATTGCCCACGTTTTTGCGCAAAATGGATATAAAGTGAATTTGATTGATATTTCCGAAGAATCCCTTGATCGTGGTATTGCCACGATTACCAGGAATTTAGATCGGATGCTATCCAAAGAAAAAATCACTGGGGAAGACAAAATACAAACCCTAAAAAACATAACCACCCATACACAGCTTTCCTCAGGTATACCGAACACCGACCTGGTCGTTGAGGCGGCTACGGAGCGATTGGAGATTAAACTAGGCCTGTTCAAGGAAATGGATGCCATAGCGGCACCGAACACTATTTTGGCCACGAATACCTCCTCCATATCGATTACGAAAATCGCTGCTGCCACCGCAAGACCCGAAAAGGTCATTGGCATGCATTTCATGAATCCCGTACCTATCATGAAATTGGTGGAAATCATTCGGGGCTACAACACCTCGGATGCAACCACAAAGGTTATTATGGACCTTTCCCTGAAATTGGGCAAAACCCCTACCGAGGTTAATGATTATCCGGGATTTGTGGCCAATAGGATCTTAATGCCGATGATCAATGAAGCCATTGAGACCTTGTATCATGGTGTTGCAGGGGTCGAGGAGATCGATACCGTTATGAAATTGGGTATGGCCCACCCTATGGGCCCATTGCAATTGGCAGATTTTATAGGATTGGATGTGTGCCTCTCCATTCTTAATGTGATGTACGACGGATTCAAAAACCCAAAATATGCGCCCTGTCCCCTACTCGTCAATATGGTCATGGCCAACAAACTAGGGATAAAATCCGGTGAGGGTTTTTACGACTATAACGTTTCAAGGAAAGCAGAGATAGTCTCCTCCCAATTTAAATAGGACCTATGGCTGTTATAAAACCTTTTAAGGCGGTTCGACCCACAAAGGACAAAGTGGCCCATGTTACTTCCCGATCATATCAAGAGTATTCCGAGGAAGAGTTGGAGGCCACATTGCGTTTCAACCCGTTCTCTTTCTTACACATTATCAATCCTGGATACAAGTTTTCCAAGGAAGTGTCGGGCGAAGAACGTTTCAAATTGGTCCACAATCGCTATCTCGAATTTTTAGAGGACAATATTTTTTTAAAAGACAGTAAGGATAGCTTTTATATTTACCAGATAGAGAAGAACAACTTCAAGACTTGTGGCTTTTTTTGTGCGACAAGTGTTCAGGACTATCGCGATGATATTATAAAAAAACACGAAGACACACTAAGTCAACGGGAACAATTGTTCGCCAAATATCTAAATACCGTCGGTTTCAATGCAGAACCTGTTTTGATCACCTATTCCGATAATGACTCGATCCAAGTACTTATCGACCTAGAGAAACAAAAAAAACCCGAGTACTTTTTTACCACCCCTGATAAAATCAAACATTCCCTTTGGGTGGTTTCCAATACTGATTCCATCCAAAAATTGATATGTGAGTTTAAAAAAATAGATTCGTTGTATATTGCGGATGGCCATCATCGAAGTGCATCTTCCAATGTATTGGCCCGTATGTCCAAGGATAGGAACCCCAACCATACGGGAAAGGAGCCTTATAACTATTTTATGAGCTACCTGATTCCCGAATCGGAGATACGTATCTATGAATTCAACCGTATGGTAAGGGACCTGAATGGTTTGACCAAAGAAGAATTCCTGATACGATTGGATGCTTTCTTTAGGATGGAAAACAAAGGAAGTGTGCTCTATAAGCCTTCCAAAAAACACCATTTCAGTATGTATTTGGATGGGGATTTTTATTCGCTTTTCCTTAGAAAAAAAGTATATGGATTTACGGATACCTTAAGCCAACTCGATACCCAAATCCTTTACAAGACCATATTGGAACCTATTCTAGGCATTAAGGACCTTCGAAATGATGAACGTATACATTATGGCTGTGGCAAGCATAATGTCATTCAAATGAAGGATGACATCGACAACGGAAAATTCCAGGTTGGCTTTGGTCTTGTACCTTTGAAAATAAATGAGCTAAAGGCCATTGCCGATGCCGGCTTGGTCATGCCCCCAAAAAGCACTTATATTGAACCTAAACTGAGAAGTGGCATGGCCATTTATGAGTTTTAAAATAGAAGATAATATGTCTGTAAAATCAAACCTTGAGGCTATAAAACAAACATTGCCCGAGCATGTTACCTTGGTTGCCGTTTCAAAGACAAAGCCCCAAGAAAGCATCCTAGAAGCCTATGATGGCGGCCAACGTATATTCGGCGAAAACAAAATACAGGAAATGGCCGAAAAATGGGCGGTCCTGCCCAAGGATATCGAATGGCATATGATAGGCCACGTACAGCGTAACAAGGTCAAATATATGGCCGAATTCGTTTCTTTGATTCATGGGGTGGACAGTTTCAAACTCTTGAAGGAAATCGACAAACAGGCAAAAAAGCACAACCGTACCATACCCTGTTTATTACAAATGCATATTGCCCAGGAAGCGACAAAATTCGGACTTGATCAAACCGAGCTAAACGACCTAATACAATCGGAGGCTTTCAAGGCTCTTGACCATATCGAAATCGTCGGATTGATGGGTATGGCGACCAACACCCCGGATCACGTCCAGATAAGAAATGAATTTAAACAATTAAAATCCATATTCGACCAATTAAAGGGTTCCTTACCCCATGTTTCCGTATTATCAATGGGCATGAGTGGTGACTATAAAATAGCAATTGAAGAAGGTAGTACCATGGTGCGCATAGGAAGTAGTATCTTTGGATCACGAAATTATGCGCATTAACCAAAAATGACCGAAGGCGATTGATGTATACGATACTTGACATAGAAACTACGGGCGGAAAATACAATGAAGAGGGTATTACGGAAATAGCCATCCACAAATTTGATGGCCATAAGGTCGTGGACAAGTTTATAAGCTTGATAAACCCAGAAAGGGAAATTCAACCCTTTGTGGTCAATTTAACAGGAATCAACACTAAAATGCTCCGTACGGCCCCCAAGTTTTATGAGGTGGCCAAACGAATCGTTGAAATAACAGAGGATTCGGTCCTCGTTGCCCACAATGCCCAATTCGATTATAGAATATTAAGGACTGAATTTAGGCGCTTGGGCTATAATTTTGAGCGAAAGACCTTATGTACCGTTGACCTTTCCAAAAAACTCCTACCTGATGCCGAATCGTATAGTTTGGGTAAATTGGTAAGGGCCCTCGGAATTCCCATGAGTGACCGGCATAGGGCAAATGGTGATGCTATCGCGACCCTTAAGCTTTTTAAATTACTGCTTACAAAAGACACTGAAAAAACCATCATCAAAGAAGTCGTTCGCGAAGAAACCCATGGTGAACTTTCACAACGGCAATTGGACATTGTTGAACAAATGCCTTCGGAAACCGGTGTATATTATATGCATGACAAAAAAGGGGATATACTTTTCCTTGGCAAAAGCACCAATATAAAAAAACGCGTAAACCAACACTTTACAAAAAGTGGGGATAAGGCAAGACAACTTCAAAAAGAGACGAAGACCATTACTTTCGAGGAAACAGGAAGTGAGCTTGTGGCCTTATTGAAAGAGAATGAGGAACTCTTGAAAAACAACCCAAAATACAATCCCAACACACGTAAAAAACGATTACAGGCCCTTTATGTGATTCCCGATATCAATGGCTATCAAAAATTTGAAATTGGGCCATATAATAAAGGTAAAGATTGTGTGACAACCTTCAATGGTGCTCTTTCGGCAAAAAACTTTCTTCAAAAAATCACAGTGGAATTCCAGCTTTGCCCGAAACTCAATGGTTTGGAAGAAGCGGTATGTGAGAATAAACAAAACAACCAATGTCTTGGGGCCTGTAAAGGTCAAGAAACGCCATTGGACTATAATCAAAGGGTACAACAGGTATTGGAGAAATACAGCCTCTTGGGTAAGTCGATAATCATAATCGATAAAGGACGTGAAATAGGGGAATATAGCGCCATATTGATTAAAAACGGTATATTTCAGGGATTTGGGTATTATGACCTTAACCATCAAATCAATAATATTCATATCTTGGAATCAATTATCACCCCAATGAAAGGTGATGCGACAACGAGCCATATTATTGATTCCTATCTAAGAAAAAAACGAGTTAAAAAAATAATCGACCTTAAGAACTAAGTTTTGAGCACCAAAAAAAAGAACCGGGATTGGCGGGCAACCATACATGAGGTTATATATGGGACCCACACCCCGGCAGGTAAATTATTCGATATTGTATTGCTGATCGTTATCCTATACAGTATCATAATCGTAATGCTCGAAAGTATCCCAAGTTTCGACAATCAGTACCATAGGTTTTTCAATATTTCGGAATGGGTGGTCACCATTCTTTTTACCATAGAATATATCTTGAGACTTATTAGTATAAAACAACCCCGCAAATATATCTTCAGTTTTTTCGGTATTATCGACTTGCTCTCGACGGTTCCAAAATATCTTACATTTTTCATTTTACAATCCCAGTTCCTAACGGCATTTAGGGCCCTTCGTTTGCTACGGGTCTTTAGGATATTAAAATTGGTCCGCTTTGTTGGGGAGTCCAATAAACTGGCAAGTGCCCTAAAGGCGAGTAAGACCAAAATTTTTGTATTCGTGTTTTTCGTGCTTATTGTTTCCGTTTTGCTGGGTACCATTATGTATTTGGTAGAAGGTCCTACCCACGGGTTCACCAGTATTCCCCATAGTATTTATTGGACGATTGTAACATTGACCACTGTAGGGTATGGTGATATATCACCACAAACCCCCTTAGGGCAGTTTATCGCTACCCTTATTATGATTATAGGTTACGGTGTTATTGCTGTACCGACCGGAATCGTATCCGCCGAATATGCAGCCTATTCGAAAAACCAAAAAGACAGTGACCAAGGACGTTCATGTCCGAATTGCGGAGCCGAGATCCATCGCTCGGATGCTGAGTACTGTAGAAAATGTGGGTATAAACTAATCGAGGAATAGTGAAAGCCAAAACCCTTATTTCGGTAGTAGGGCCGACCGCAATCGGTAAAACCAGTTTAGCCATATCATTGGCCAAACATTATAGTACAGAGATTATATCTGCCGATTCACGCCAGTTCTACAAAGAATTGAAAATTGGGACCGCCGTGCCCAGTGAAGAGGAATTGCTTGCCGCCAAACATCATTGCATACAGCATATAAGTATCTTTGACCACTACTCTGTAGGTGATTTTGAAAAGGAAGCCATTGCCATCCTGGACAATTTGTTCCAAACCAATGACATTGCCATCCTTGTAGGAGGTAGTGGACTGTATGTCGATGCGGTGACAAATGGATTGGATGATTTTCCTACGGTTCCTTCAAGCTATCGGGAAGCTTTGAACAAAACCTTGGAACAATCGGGAATTGGGGAACTTCAACACCAATTAAGGATTTTGGACGAAGCCTATTACAACAAGGTCGATTTGGAAAATCCACATCGCTTGATCCGGGCTTTGGAAATCTGTATGGCCACAGGCAAACCTTATTCCTCCTTTTTAAGGAAAAAGGATGTAAAAAGGCCATTCCGTACCCTAACCATTGGTATTAAGGCCGAACGCGAGATCATTTACAACAGAATCAACCAACGCGTCGATATAATGATCGGGAACGGACTTTTAGAGGAAGCCCGGCAAGTATATCCACATAGAACGCTAAACGCCTTACAAACAGTCGGCTATAAAGAGTTATTCAATTATTTTGATGGTACTTGGACCCTGGACTTCGCTATTTCAGAAATCAAAAAGAATACAAGACGATTCGCAAAAAGGCAAATGACCTGGTATAGAAAAAATGAGGGAATTTGCTGGTTTAATAGTGATGATGACCCTAGTCATATCCTAGAAGGCATTGATGACAAATTAACTGAATCAACAAATGGATAATAAGTATATCTATATCGTAATGGGTGTTTCCGGTTGTGGAAAGTCGACCATCGGCACCTTATTGGCCAATGAACTGGATATTCCTTTTTTTGATGGGGATGATTACCATCCTAAGGCGAATGTGGAAAAAATGGCCAGTGGCAAAGCGCTCAATGATGAAGATCGGAAGGGATGGTTGCAGTCGTTGAACAAGCTTGCCATCGAACATAAAGCACCAGGAGCCGTAATAGCCTGTTCAGCGTTAAAGGAGAGCTACCGGGCCTTATTGAGAAATCAATTGGAGGAGGAAATGGTTTTTGTTTACCTACAGGGAAGTTTTACCGAAATACATGAGCGATTAAAAAACCGAAAAGGACATTATATGCCTATAGCACTTTTAAAATCGCAGTTTGAAACCTTGGAGCCGCCAAAGGATGCCATAGAAATTTCAATCAACCATAATCCAAAAGAAATCATAGCCAAAATCCTTGATAAAAGGGCATAAAAAAGCCCCAACGTATACGTCGGGGCCCTACTTGATTTTTATACTTTAAATCTTATTCGGATTCCGTCTTAACGACCAACCTAAATCCTTCACCGTGAATGTTCAATATTTCAACGGTATCATCACGTTTAAGATATTTACGCAATTTAGCGATATAGACATCCATACTTCTGGACGTGAAATAATTATCATCCCTCCATATTTTGGTCAAGGCCAATTCCCTAGGCATCAAATCATTTTCGTGCAACGCCAATAGTCGCAATAATTCATTTTCCTTAGGAGAAAGTTTAATGGCCTCCTCATCTTTGTATTTCAAGAACCGTAATTTGGAATTCAAATGGAAACCACCAATTTGGAATTCAAATTTCTTACTGTCCGCCAAGGTACTGGAAGCCTTTCTTTGAATTATTGCCTTAAGTTTCATCAACAATACCTCTGAATCGAAGGGTTTGTTCAAATAGTCATCCGCACCAGCCTTATATCCTTTAAGGACATCTTCTTTCATTGTTTTGGCAGTTAGGAATATAATAGGCACATTCTCATTTTTTTCCCTAATCTCACGAGCAAGGGTGAAACCATCCTTATAAGGCATCATAACATCTAGAATACAAACATCATAATTATCCTTTTTAAACTTCTCAAACCCCTCCATACCGTTCTTAGCCAATGTAACATCAAAATTGTTCATTGACAGATAATCCTTCAATACAATCCCAAAATTGGGATCATCCTCTACTAAAAGTATTTTTTTGTTAATTGTTTCCATAATTCATTAAATTAAGGGTAGTTTAATATAGAAAGAACTTCCTTTATCTTTTTCACTTTCTGCGTAAACCTCACCTTGGTGATCTTCTATTATTCTTTTTACATAGGCTAGGCCCAAGCCATGCCCTTTTACATTATGTATGTCTCCGGTATGTTCCCTATAGAACTTCTCGAAAACCTTTTTCACTACGGCCTTACTCATTCCTGCGCCTTGATCTTTCACTTCAATTACGATATTATTCTTGACCACTTCGGTATAAATGTCAATTTTAGGGGCATTCGGGGAATACTTGATGGCATTATCCAATATATTGACGATAACATTGGTAAAATGCATCTCATTAGCTAAAATCTCTGACCTACCAGCATTCAAATGGGTTTCAATATAACCTCCCCTATCGTCTACAATCAATTCTACATGGGCTATGGCATCTTGTATTATATCATGTACATCGACCCGATCTTTACTGATATCCAATTGGTTCTTCTCCAGTTTTGATATACGAAGCACATTTTCCACTTGTGCATGCATTCTTTTATTCTCATCGCGTATCATTTGAAGATACCTCATAACTTTTTCCTTATCATCAATCACCTGTGGGTTTTTTATCGCTTCAACCGCCAAATTGATGGTTGCGATCGGTGTTTTGAACTCATGGGTCATATTATTGATGAAATCGGACTTTATTTCCGATATCTGCTTTTGCCTAATCAGTTGGTATATGGCACTTGAATAAGCCACTATAATAACCAGGGTAAACAAAAGGGACAAGGCAGCCATTCCTAAGATCGACCGAATTAAAAACCGCTTTTTCTTTGGGAATGTTATCAACAAAGAATAGTTGGAATTGCCTTCGGAATCCTTAAATATCAAGGATTTGTAAGGTGTCGGATTTCGAAAGCTGAATTTTCTCGATTTTACCGAGGTTGGCAATCCCTTACTAGCGATACCGTATTCATAATCCGTGTTGATGTTGCGATTGGTCAACTCCCGCTCCAACAACAATTCAATCTCTTGTTTCGATACCCGGTTATGGATAGGAACCCGTTTGGCAAATTCGCCGAACATATCCTCAAAAGCCGAAATTTCCATGGACGTCAACCCCCCGATCTTTTCGATCTTTTCAATTGGGGTAAATCTACTCTGGTGACCATCAAGGCCTAAATCTTCCTTAAAGGTCGCTTTTAAACGCCTACTGGTATAGTTTTTTATGGTCGTGGTATCCTCACCCGTACCATTGTCAAAGAACGTTGATGCGATATTATATTCCTCCTCTAAAATACCGTGGGAATAATAATGTATCTCATCGGAACTAATATCCTGGTCAATAAAAAAGAAGTTCTTGAAATGTGAACTTTTCAGGTCCCCTACGCTGTCCTTTATATTCACATACCTATCAAAATAGTCATTCCGCTCCCTTCGAGTGATCTTATCGGCAACCTTATCCAGTACATCCGACACACTGTTCGAAAATTGTTCCTCCTTATCTTCGACAGATTTCTTTATCCAATACCCTTGTACAAAGATGATCCCTATCAACGAGAGGCTCATTAGAATGACCAAAAGCACAAATAACCTCTTATTCATCTAAATGTAAAATTAAAGATTTAACAACTAGTATTTTAACGTTTAACCTAACCTTAACAAAATTGTTAAAATTGCTCACAGGCCGCAATGGTTAAGTAGAAACTTATGAACCTCCATTACTTTTGATTCGGTGTCAGACAACGAAATATTATCGATGACATAGTCAGACAATGAAACTTTGCGGGAATCGTCCCATTGGTTGCCCATACGGGCCTTTACTTTGGATTTTTCGGAGCCATCCCTTTCAACCACCCTTTGGATACGGACTTCTTCCGGGGCAGTTACCAAAATGACCTTGTCGTAGAAGTCTTGCTGCCCATTTTCAAACACAATCGCGGATTCTTGGATTACATAGGGCGCTTTTTGTTTCCCGGCCCATTTTAAAAAATCCTTTCGAACCGCTGGATGTACGATACCATTCAATTGACTAAGCAGTTCTTTATCGCCAAAAACCCTTTGGGCGATAAAATCCCGGTTTAACGTTTTGTCCGTATAAGCCCCATCGCCCAAAAGGGCTTTTATGGCCTTCCGTATTTTCTTTGAGGAGGCCATAAGCTTTTTGGCCTTCTTATCCGAATTATAAACAGGAACCCCTAGTTTCTTGAACATGTTGGCGACGGTAGACTTGCCACTGCCAATTCCCCCTGTCAATGCTACAATAGTCATTGTTTTCTCAATATAAATTCAACCTCTTTTTCATTCAATTCCGCACTCTGGAGGTTATCGGTCTTTTTTAGCAATTTAAGGTTCATTGTTTTTGATTCATCGTTCGTTATCGAATTATAATCGGCAATTACCTCAAAACCATTACTGTTTAAAAGCTTCAACTCGTCCAACGTACCCCTACAGAGTACCCCCACCTTATCAGGAAATATCCTGATCTCATACTTTTGGGGTAGATTGATCACTTTTATGGGCACTTCAATAACCTTTTCCGAAAACCGTGACACCTTACCCCGTACCACAACCTGATTATTGGAATAGGTAACGTTGGCCAAGCCTGGATTTTTATAAAGGTTCACCTCTTTGGTAAAGTCCGACGACACATCGGGTAAGTCCATCGAAACTGTATTGACCCTATTTATGGTATCAATAATGTCCATAGGCCCTTTTATCGTTATCTCTTTCGGCTCAATGGCTAGTTGACCATCCAAAATATGGTTTTGCAACAAAGAGATATTAAGCTTTGAAGACACTGGTACGACTTTTGTCCCCAATCGTGTAAATTCAAAAAACAAGGTATCACTATCAACTTCAAGAACCGTCATAGACCGTAACTGCTTGTCTATTTGTTTCCTATACACGTTTGGCGGTATATAATACTTTCCCTTTAATAGGCTTACGGTGGATACATCGACCCCTACCTCTTTATTCTTCACATTAAAACTTAAAAATTGAAACCCATTGGCCTCTATCCGGACATCGATCTGCTTTTTTGAGACTTTATTAAGCAATAGACTATCGGGAATGTTCTGAAAAACCAGATTGAAAGTGGCATTGTTGGTGTACGTCTCGGACAACTTGTTTAAAAACCAAATCAAACTAGAACACAACAAAAACATCAAAAACATTTTTGCCTTCCTTTTTTTAAGTATGTTCTTGATTTTTGGTATCACTTTTTGATCATTCTAATTGAAAAATAATTTTGGGAATAACTCTTGGGGCTTCTTTTTGCTAAAGTTAATCCAAAAGGTCGATTTAAGAAAACCCAGGCCATAACCTGCGAATTGGATGCATACCGCTATCAGTGAAAGAAACGCTACTTGAACATTCCTGTTCTTTATCAGTGAATCGATAAACAACACTGTAAAATACAAAATATAAATACCCAAAGGTATGACGATCTTAAACAACAATAAGATTAATGAAACCATAAATCCCAAACAAAAAAGAGTCGGAAACCAATAGGTAATCTTGGCCGTTCCCGGATGCCATTTGTTTAAAATGGGCCTAACCATCCCGAACTTGTTCACTTGTATGAAAAATTTGTTCCAATCAATTCGGCGCTTATGGTATACAAAGGCATCGGGAATCAATTTTGTATCATAACCATTATTCCAAATGCGGATGGTCAAATCCGGATCCTCTCCTGGATGTATCTTTCCATACCCCCCTACTTTTTCAAAAGCCTCCTTGGATATTCCCATATTAAAACTCCGTGGCTGGAATTTATCTACAGTGGATTTCCCTCCTCGGATTCCCCCTGTGGTAAACAAAGAGGTCATCGCATAATTAATGGCTTTTTGTACGTTTGAAAAAGATTCATGTGCCGCATCGGGACCTCCATAGCAATGCACATAATCATTATCGAGTGATTTTCTGGCCTCTTCCAAATACTGTGGGGGCAGAATACAATCGGAATCCAACACAATAAAATAATTGCCTTTTGCCCGTCTCATTCCGTAATTCCTGGAATCCCCCGGTCCCGAATTATCCTTTTTCAAATAGGAAATGTCCAATTGGGAACGAAAGACTTCCACTTCACTTTCCGAATCAATACTTGATCCATCCTCAACAATGACCACCTCAAAAGGTTTTTTGTAGGATTGTTGGGTCAGACTTGCCAACAACTCCCTTATTTCATTGGGTCTATTGTATACAGGAATGATAAATGAAAAGAAAATATCCATAGAAAGCATTCTAAGATTTATAGGCACCTCCTGTTTGCACAAAAATCATGGCCCAATACCCATCACAAAAACCAATGACAGGAACAATAAAAAGTACTATACAAATTTCTCCATAACTTCCTGACTTACCCCGGTATTCGAGAATCCGCCATCATGGAAAAGATTTTGCATGGTCACCTTCTTGGTTAAATCGGAGAACAATGTCAAGGTATAATCCGCACATTCCAATGCAGTAGCATTGCCCAATGGAGACATTTGCTCAGCATAACTGATAAATCCATCAAAGCCTTTTACGCCCTGACCTGCCGTTGTTGGTGTGGGGGATTGTGAAATGGTATTGACCCTAACTTTCTTTTCTTTTCCAAAGAAATAGCCAAAGCTTCGTGCCACAGACTCCAAATAGGCCTTATTATCAGCCATATCATTATAGTCTGGGAAAGATCGTTGTGCCGCCATATAGGTCAAGGCCACGATACTACCCCATTCGTTCATGGCATCAGCCTTGAACAAACTTTGCATCACCCTATGGAAAGATAATGCGGAAACATCCCATCCCTTATGGGTGAACTCGTAATTCTCATCGGTATAGTGCCGTCCTTTTCGAACATTGATGGACATGCCGATGGAGTGTAACACAAAATCGATCTTACCGCCCAATATTTCCATGGACTGGCTCACCAATTTGTCCAAATCTTCCGTGCTGGTCGCATCGGCTGGTATGATTTGGGATCCTGTTTTTTCCGCCAATTCATTGATTTGGCCCATACGCATGGCAATCGGGGCATTGGTCAATACAAATGTGCCACCTTCCTCATGTACCCTTTCTGCGGTTTTCCAAGCAATTGAATTTGCATCAAGCGCTCCAAAAATAATCCCTTTTTTCCCCTTTAATAAGTTATAAGCCATGTTCAATTTTTCTTAGTTGATAATATCGCCAAAGATATTTAAAAAATGTTATATAAATAGTTTGCTTTTTCCGATAGTAAAAAGACGTTAATTCAATAATTGTCGGGCATGGGCCAAGGCGGAATCGGAAAGTTCCTTTCCTCCCAACATTTCGGCCAACTCCACCACCCTTTCTTCTTGGGATAACTCTTTCATATTCGTTAATGTACCGCCACCCTTATCTTCTTTATACACCTTAAAATGGTGGTCTCCCTTTGAAGCCACTTGTGGTAGGTGTGTAATGGAAAAAATCTGCATACTCTTGCTCATCTCGAACATGATCTCCCCCATTCGGTTAGAGATTTCCCCGGAAACACCCGTATCGATCTCATCGAACATCATGGTGGGAAGGTTTTCATATTTCGCCATAATTGATTTTATGGTCAACATGATACGTGAAAGTTCACCTCCGGATGCAACTTTCTTGATGTCCCCAAAATCAGTTCCCTTATTGGCCGCGAACAAAAACGACAATTCATCCTTACCATTGGGTTTAAAATCCTTGGCCCGATCCAATTCTATTTTAAAACGGGCACTAGGCATTCCCAATAAAGCCAATTGCTTTTCCAGTTGCTGCTTTAATTCAGGAATTATTTTTTGGCGCCTTTTCGATATTTTAGAGGCCAATCCCTCAAGTTTCCCTATCTGTACAGCCAATTGCTTTTGTTTGTCGGCAATAGTCGATTCTATATTCTCTGTTGCATCCACTTTTTCGGAAAGTTCCTCCCTGATTCCAATCAATGCGGAAATTTCCTGTACGCTATGCTTTTTCTGCAAATTATAGATCAATTGTAATTTCGTATTGACTTCGTCCAATAATTTGGGATCTAGATCTGCTTGCTCTGAAAGGTTCTCCAATTCAGAAGCAATATCATCCATTTCGATAAAAACGGATTGTATCCTGCCGTCCAGGGTCTCATATGCGGACCCGAAACCGGAAAGTTTACTTGACACCTGTTTTAATTCTGCCAATAGGTTTAAAACACCTACTTGTTCATCATTCAATAAATGATGGCCTTGCGCCAATTGCTCAACAATGGTTTCCACATTGCTCAATTGTTGGTATTGCTCCTCCAATTCCTCCAACATTCCTTCTTTCAGCTGGGCTTCCTGAAGTTCCTTCAATAAAAAACTGTTGTATTCATGCTCCTTTATGGCATTACCCTGGAATTCAATCAACTCGGTCAACTCCTTGGAAATATCATGATAGACCTTCAATTGAGAGGAATACGCTTTACGCAATTCCTTAGTATCCGCAAGGGAATCAATTACCTTAAATTGAAATTCGTTTTCGGCCAATTGCAAGGTTTGATGCTGGGAGTGCACATCGATCAAGCGATTCCCCAATTTCGAAAGCACATCCAAGGTCACCGGGGTATCATTGATAAAGGCCCTTGATTTTCCGCTAGGTAAAATTTCCCTTCTTATTAGGGTTTTCTCCTCATAATCCAGATCATTTTCCTCAAAAAAAGAGGAAAGTCCATAGTTCCCAATTTCAAACTCACTTTCAACAATGCACTTTTCTTCCTTGTTACGCAAGGTGGAAAGGTCGGCCCGTTTGCCCAAAACCAACGAAAGTCCGCCCAACAGGATTGACTTACCTGCACCAGTTTCACCTGTTATACAAGTAAATCCATGGCCAAATGAAACATTTAGCCTATCGATCAACGCATAATTTTTAATAGAGAGATTGCTTAGCAAAACCTTGAATTTAGAATGGCGTAAAGATAATTTTTATTTCAGTTGAAAAAAACGGAGATCAATATTTTATCTCGTTCCAAGTACTGGAATAAAGTGGTGCAATTCTATTTAGGGTTTCCTTTAGCTTAATTATATCGACTTTGGGACCGTCAGAGAAAATATTACGGATCTCATCTGATTTGGCGTCGAAGAATGTAGATATCAAAAAGGCATTTGGCCTCCTTTTGATCATCGTCTCAAACAAGTTTAAAGTCCCGGCTATTACCTGTTTGCCCGTACTGTTATTATCGGCAAGAATATCGATTCCCTTGCGATGGTAGTTATACATGGCAACGCGGTATTCCCGATAAGTATTCGACATTAGGTTATCGACCAATTCAAAACGGCTACGATCTGTGGATTGACTCCAACCCAAGGAACTACTACTCTGGGCTTGGGTTACAATATTCTGGGCTTTCCTAAAATACTCCGTGCCTCCTTCAAGGGAAAAAGTATCCGCATCCAACCCTAGAATAAGATAGGCATAATAGGCCGTGACACTTACCAAGTTGGATTCAAAAACGTTTTCATTATAAACCAAAGGTTGAAATTCTATATACTCAAAACTGAATTGGTTATCCTTATAATTGAATATTGGTGTTTCGTACGAGGTATTGAAGACAGGTCTTGAGGATTGGATCTGTATATTTCCTTTGAATCTATTGGATTCGTATTCGGTGATGGTGATAAACATCTGAGCGTTAACACGTTCGTTTTCCTTATATATACGATTTGTCCATTTGGTCTTATTGACAAAATCATTCAATGAACGCTCCAAGGTCTCGAAGATCTGCTGGTTGGTTTGCGACACCTGGTCCGAATTCACGGTCACCACACAGTTCAATTCCTGGGCAGAAACCGTAACAAGGGAAAAGATAAAAATTAAGACAACTAGGAAATTACGCATTCAATCGAATTATGATTTCATTTAAAATATCCTTGGCAACTTCGGCCTTGGTTTTTAATTGAAACGCTTTAATCTGTGAATTCTTATCCAAAAAGGTTATTTTATTGGTATTACTGGCAAAACCAGCACCTTTATCATTCAATGAATTCAAAACAATGGCATCCAAGTGCTTTCTTTTTAATTTACCCTTGGCATTTTCGAGTTCATTTTCGGTCTCTAGGGCAAAACCTACCAAAAATTGATGGGCCTTCCTTTCTCCCAACGACAACAGGATATCCTTATTTTTCACCAATTCCAAGGTGAGGTTCGCTTCCTTCTTTTTGATTTTTTGGTCCGCCACGGTTTTCGGTTTATAATCAGCCACGGCAGCAGCGGAAATCGCTATATCACAATCTTCAAAATGATTATGGGCGGCATTATACATTTCATCTGCCGAAACCACATTAACCACTGTAATCAAATCATGGGTAAGGGATAGGTTTGTAGGTCCGGAAACCAAAATTACCTTGGCCCCTAGATCGGCGGCAGCCTTAGCCAACTCGTAGCCCATTTGTCCGGTCGAATGGTTACCGATAAACCGAACGGGATCTATAGCCTCATAGGTAGGACCTGCCGTAATCATTACTTTCTTGCCTTTCAAAGGAAGCCCTTTAAGCAAATACCCCTTGATAAAGTCGATGATATCCTCTGGTTCTGCCATTCGTCCTTCCCCATGCAAACCACTTGCAAGCTCACCCGAAGTAGCCGGAATCATGATATTCCCATAGGACACCAAGGTATCAATAGCCACTTTTGTTGCAGGATGCTTGTACATATCCAAGTCCATGGCAGGTGCAAAAAAGATTGGACATTTGGCAGACAGATAAACGGCCAACAGAAGATTGTCCGTAGCCGCATTGGCCATCTTGGACATGGTATTGGCTGTCGCTGGGGCCACAATCATGATATCGGCCCAAAGTCCGAGATCCACGTGATTGTTCCAATCGGTCACGGCCCCTTCTTCCTTTACAAAGGACGTTACCGCCGGATTCTTTGAAAGGGTCGCCAAAGTCAATGGGGAAACAAAATGGCTGGCACTTTCTGTCAAAACAACTTTGACATTTGCACCAGCCTTAATCAATAAACGTACAAGAAAGGTAGTCTTGTAAGCAGCAATTCCTCCAGTAATGCCTAAAAGGATATTCTTGCCACCCAACATACTACTCTGTATCTTTGTCTGTATTTCTATAGTATATTTTATCCATCAACCATTCCTCAACAGCCATGGCATGTGGTTTAGGTAGTTTTTCATAAAATTTAGAGACTTCGATTTGTTCCTTATTCTCAAAAACCTCTTCCAAACTATCGCTGTATGTGGCAAACTCTTCCAATTTTTCCAAAAGCTCCTTTTTGATTTCAGAATTGATCTGAACAGCTCTTTTAGCGGTTATTGATATTGCCTCATATATGTTGTTCGTTTTTTCATCGAACTCATTTTTATTGATAGTGACCGTTGAAACGGGCGCTTTAGAGTTCTTTAAATCGTTCATGTTCATAATTACAGCTGTTTATTTTGTTTCTTTATCCTCATTGGAAACGGGCGCTCCCATTTCCTCTTGAATTTTATTTATCAATTTATTGGCATCCTCCTCGAACTTGGTCTCCGGATATTGCTTTTTCAGTACATTATAGGCCGTTTTTGCATTTGCCAATCGTTCCGGCTTCCATCTTGCAAAACTATTCAACGCATACTGCGTGGCAGATTCGAATTTTAGATACAAGGCCTCTTCCCTGAAGATAGACCCGGGGTAATCCGATATGAAATTATCAAAGGCAGCCATGGCAGGTGTCAGGAACGAATAATCAAAATGTCCTAACTTATTGAATTGCTTCGCTATTTCAAAGGCTTTCTTCTCCTTCTTGGTAGTCAGCTCCTTTGCCATTTTATTCGCCTCATCAAAATATTCCGAATCAGGATACATATTAATAAAGGTCTGTAATTTGACCAAGGCCTTATCGGTATCCGTTTGATCCAAGGAATAGACTGGAGACAGCTTATAATAACTTTTAGCCCCTAAAAATGAAGCCTGGGCCACTTTTTCACTCTTTGGATAGGACTTGATGAACCGCTCAAACTGGTAACCGGCCATATTGTAATCCTTTCGCTCAAAATAGGTGTTCGCAAAAAAGAACATTACCCTTTCCCCTTGGGGTTTCCCTATATATTTTGGCGCTATCTGTTCGAACAGACGGTTGGCCCGTTTAAAATCCCCTTCCTCATAAAACTTTTGGGCAAGTTCATATTTGGCCTTGACATCTTCATTCTTAAGTACCTTTTGATACTCATTACATGATGACATGACCAATATCAAACCAAGAAAAGGTAAGTATTTCCTCATTTTAAAAAACATTTTGCAAAATTAGGGATTCTCAATGGAATTAAAAAACAAATTTTATGCCACTAAAATAGTTTGCAAAAAGCACTAATCGGTCTTAATTGGCTTAGATTTAACGTTCAATAAATGAACTTTATGCGTGCAGACGCACAAAAGGCTTCATGAATTGACTTATTTTTCGCTTAAGTCCCTCTGTTGCTGACACGAGCGGAAGTCTCACTATTCCCGTCGCCAACCCCAATGTTTCAAAAACAGCCTTGATTCCCGCTGGATTCCCCTCCTCAAAAATAAGTCCTATCCCATCCTGTACGGCATATTGCAAATCAAATGCCTGCTTCACCTTGGCCTGAAGACCCAAGGATATCATCTTGGAAAAATCGTTGGGAACTCCTTGTGCCAAAACTGAAATTACCCCAGAACCACCTGCCAAAACCGTAGAAAGGGCAGTCATATCATCACCCGAGATAACCATGAAGTCCTTGGGTTTATCCTTAATAATTTCCATTACCTGGGCCATGTCCCCGGAAGCTTCCTTTATCGCAATAATATTATCAAAATCATTGGCAAGCCGAAGTACCGTTGCAGGAAGTATGTTACTACCTGTCCTACCTGGTACGTTATAAACAATCAATGGCAATGGTGAATTTTCCGCTATCGCCTTAAAATGTTGGTATATACCTTCCTGTGTGGGTTTATTGTAATACGGGGATACCGATAGTATAGCATCAAAACCACCCAAATCCTGTTGTTTGATGGATTCGATAACGGCGCTGGTGTTATTGCCCCCTATACCAATAACCAAAGGCAACCGACCGGCATTGGCGTGAACAATGGTATTTACCACCAACTGTTTTTCCGCTGGGGTAAGGGTTGCTGTTTCAGCCGTCGTCCCTAAGGCCACCAAATAATCTATACCACCTTCAATACAATGCTCCACGATA
This sequence comes from Maribacter polysiphoniae, assembly GCF_003148665.1. Taxonomy (GTDB): domain Bacteria; phylum Bacteroidota; class Bacteroidia; order Flavobacteriales; family Flavobacteriaceae; genus Maribacter_A; species Maribacter_A polysiphoniae. The sequence goes on from NZ_QGGQ01000004.1 coordinate 142,479, forward strand.
TTGGCCAATGCCTCCGTATCTACCGAAAAGTCATTCTTAAATGGGGTGACTAAAGCAACTCCCGTTCCCATCAATTTATCCATCATTCAATTTCATTCAGAACCCTAAGATATTTCTTGAGTTCTAGTTTAAACATTTTAAAATCCTTAAAAGGGGTCCCCAATATCAGATCATTCAAATCCCGATCTACTTCCTGAAAACCAACCTTAATCCTGGCATTTGTCTTTACGGTCATCAATTGTAACAATAATTTTTCCTCATTATAATAATTGACCAATAAATCATAATCCCTACTTAAGAACTCCAAAGCATAACTATTTTCAATCTCCCCTTTCCATCCTAAATCCTTGTCTGAAAAAACAGGCGTAGAATAGGGCGAATTATTATCATAATAACTCTTATAACCAATAATCTTAACTGCATTGGGCCTTAAATCAAACTCATCAACAAACTCAAAAAAAAGCTCTGGTTTTTCAAAGTGATCCAAATCCACTATACAACCAATAGATGTTATTCCATGGGACCTGTCTAATGATTGTGGAGTTTTGGATAGCCTCTCCTTTAAAAATTTTATGCCGGATTTGTGCTTGAATTTTTCCCTTATTCCTTTTAAAAACATGTACATTTACATTTACACAAATGTAAATAATAAACACTCATATTAATGGGGCTAAGATAAAAACAATAATGATTTTAAAAATAAAACATTTTGTTATATTTATAACTTTACTAGGGTTTGTTTCCTGTAAACAGGAAAGTTCAAGGCTTGTCAAAATCGAAGGAAAACAAATAGCCATAGACAGTACCTTCACAAAAACAGAAGGTATTGAGGAATTTATCACACCTTATCGAAACCGCATCAATGAAGTATTGGATAGCACCTTGGCCTACGCCCCTAAATCCATATCCAAGGAAGATGGGGAATTCAATACAACAGCGGGCAATTTAATGGCGGACATTGTATGGATACAGGCCAACCCCATATTCAAATCGCGTACCGGAAAGGATATAGACATTGTTTTGCTCAACCACGGAGGAATTCGATCCATAATCTCCAAAGGGAAAGTTACTGCAAGGAACGCTTTTGAGGTAATGCCTTTTGAAAATACCATCAAAGTTGCCGCTATCAAGGGCGAATATATAAATGATATGGTCACTTATTTAATTCAATCCGGCAGGGCACATCCCATTTCCGGCATGCAGGTTGTTCTTGATAAAAACAGAAAACTAAAAAAAGCCTTAATACAAGGGAAGCCCATAGATCCCGAACAAACGTATTACGTCGCTACCTCCGATTATTTAATTACCGGTGGTGATCACATGGACTTCTTTAAAAACAACACATCGATTACAGATACGGACTATTTGATCCGAAATGCCATGATCGACTATTTCAAAAAAGTCGACACCCTTGCCCCTGTTATTGATGACCGATTTTATATGGAAAAATAATATGGATAGAAGAAAATTTATAACCAAGACTTCTGCTAGTACCGCTTTTGTTGGATTGGGAGGACTTTCCTTAAACTCCTGTCTGGGGGAGACAAAAAAACATATCACCATACTGCACACAAATGATGTGCATAGCCATATCGATACATTCCCCAAAAGCCATACCACCTACCCCAATTTAGGTGGAGTTGCCCGTAGGGCCACTTTAGTGGAGTCGATCCGAAAGGAAAATCCGAACACATTGTTGCTTGATGCCGGCGATATTTTCCAAGGCACCCCCTATTTCAACTTTTATGGTGGTGAACTGGAGTTCAAATTAATGAGCAAGCTCAAATACGATGCTGCAACCATTGGCAACCATGATTACGACAATGGTATAGACGGACTATTTGCCCAATTGCCCAATGCGACCTTTGAATTGCTATCGGCCAATTATGATTTTAGCAATACCGTGATGAATGGTTATGTGAAGCCCTACAACACCTATATGGTCAACGGCGTTAAAATCGGAATATACGGACTGGGTATTGAACTTGACGGCTTGGTGACCAAGAAACTTTATAAAGAGACCCAATATTTAAATCCTTTTGAAATCGCGACCGATATGGAGACCCGATTGAAGATTGATGAGAAATGCGATTTGATCATTTGCCTTTCACACCTGGGGTACCATTATAAAAGTGACCAAAAACCAGACGATTTAAAACTTGCGGCAAAAACGAAATATACCGACCTCATCATAGGAGGCCATACCCATACGTTTCTCGATAAACCCACGGTGGCGAAAAATGCCCAAGGCAACAATATCCTCGTGAATCAAGTGGGTTGTTTTGGAATTAACTTAGGAAGGATCGACTTTTACCTTGACAATGCCAACAATGCAAAAGCTGACGGCGTAAGTATCATTGTTTAGGGAAATCCGTTTCCAGAACAAACAGGACCAGTTGCTTGAATTCCTCACCCAAGGATATTTTGGGGAATGGCCTACCCGCCTTGCCATACCAGTAGCCTGCATTCCAATCATCACCCTCTTTTCGATGCAAATAGGCATGTATCCAACTACCCGTATTATCATGGATATCCTGGGCAATATTGTGGGACGCCTCCCAATTCCCCTGGGCATCGAACCAAAGCGACTGTATGGATGCAGGCCATTTTTCCGAAGGATTTTCCTCCGCCAAGGTCTTCAAAAACCCATTGTAATCAAGAGGTTCCATTATGATAGTCTTTTAATCAATTTACCAACTGTCAATCCCTGAACAATGATGGAGAATACCACGACCACATAGGTAATTACCAAGAAAAGATCTCGGTGCATATCCTGAGTGAGCCCCAAAGCCAACGCTATTGAAATACCGCCCCTTAATCCTCCCCAGGTCATTATCAAATTGGTATTGGGTACAAAATCGAGCTTTTTCTTAAAAAAGGTAATCGGGAGTAAAAGCGATAAATACCTACAAATAAGAATGATGGGTATTGCCAATAATCCTGCTATCACATAATCGAGTTGAAAAGCCAAGACCAACATTTCCATTCCAATCAACACAAACAGTACGGTGTTTAAAAGGATATCTATCAACTCCCAAAACTTATCTACATACGTCTCGGTAATCTCGGACATGGCACTATCGCGTATGGTATCGTTACCAACCATCAAACCCGCGGTTACCATCGCCAAAGGAGCGGAAAGATGCAATTTTTGTGCAATTACCGTTCCCACCATAACGGTAGCCAAGGTAATGATGACTTCAATATCGTAATCATCTATTGATTTCATCAATCGGTAGGTTACCCATCCTAAAAGCAATCCAAAGACAATCCCTCCTATTACCTCAACCCCAAAAAGTTCCAAAACATCCAACGCGGATACGGTAGCGCTACCAGAAGAAGCAAACTGGAATATGGTCAAAAAGACCACTACCCCAACCCCGTCATTGAACAAGGACTCGCCTACGATTTTCGTTTCCAATTTTTTGGGAGCCCCTGCCTGTTTTAAAATCCCCAATACCGCAATCGGATCTGTAGGGGAAATCAATGCCCCGAACAAGAGACAGTACACATAATCAATATTCAAATTGAACAACAGGAGTAAATAATAGGTTCCCGTGCCCACTAGAAATGTAGAAACAAGCACACCGAGTGTCGAAAACACAAAAATTGGCCAACGTTGTACATGCAATTGCTGAAAATTCGTGTGCAAAGCACCTGCAAAAAGCAAAAAACTCAACATAACATCCAGCAGTAACGTCTTAAAGTCGACCTGGGTAATAATGTACTTTTCCGCATTCAACAAGGTATCATCAAAGTAACTCAAGGCAAATACACCCAACGTGAAAAATATGGTAATCACCATTAAACCAATGGTGTTGGGCAATTTTAAAAAGCGCACATTGATAAAACCAAAGGCCGCGGAAAGAAAAACCAATATAGTGGTAATTAAAAAAAAGTTCATCTATTGAATTTGTTTGGACATTTTCCCCAAATGTAAGCGCATTTATTGTTTAACACAACACCATACTACTTCGGAAAAACATCTTTTTTTGATTGTTGGGTATTTTCTTTATCCCGCTATTTTGTACATTGGCGAACGAATGGATAAAAAACCGACCAAACTAACACGCCAAATGGGGTTATTGGCCCTTACGGCAACTGGAGTATGTTCTATGTTGGGTGCCTCGATCAATGTGGTGCCTTTTATGATTCAACGAAATGTTCCCGGGATTGGCCCATATGTGCTTCCTGCCTTTGCCTTTGCTGCCATTCCCGCCTTATTTGCTGCCTTTGCTTATGCTATTTTGGCATCCGCGATGCCTCGTGCCGGGGGTAGTTATATCTATGCCAGCCGAGGATTGAATCCCTACTTGGGTTTCGTGGCGAGTTTTTCCCAATGGTTCGGTCTTTCCATAGTCATAGGGGTTATTGCCTATGTCACCATACCCTTCATTAGGGATGTTACATTAGGTCTAGGCTGGGATGGGCTTTCAACTGCACTCGAAGTGGGTTGGATACGTGTCTGCCTTGCCCTATCCCTTATCTGGACGTTTGTATGGATAAATATAAAAGGGGCTAAATCTTACGAAAGGGCCTTACTACCCATGATGTTCCTCATGTTTGCCTTGGGAGCCATAGTTATTGTCGCAGGCTTCAGTTTTGATTCAAACGATTTTTTGATGGCCTTAAAAACGAAGGAAGGAAGGGATTTTTCCCCAACTACGCGTATAGATTTTGACTGGAGGGTTTTTCTATCTGCCGCCGCTTTGCTATTCTCCAGTTTTATCGGTTTCGATTCCATCGCACAGGCTGGTGGGGAGGCAAAAAATCCTACCAAATCCTTACCAAAGGCTATTCTAATTGCCATCCTTGGGGTGGGTACTTTTTATTTCCTGTTTGCCGCAGCGGTCTATCATACCGTTCCATGGAGTTTTGTTGCCCAAGAAGCCCTCGTTAAGGATATCACCGCGCCAGGATTATTGAGTTATGTACTTCCTGCTGGTTTGGGGGTGATTATTCTCGTTGGAGCAGCGCTAGCCTTGATCAATGACCTTCCTGCCATGTTATTATCCGTTTCCCGATTGATGTTCGCTTGGGCCAAAGACGGGATTTTCCCTGAGATGATATCAAAAGTACATCCAAAACGACATACCCCCCATTATGCACTTATCGTAGCCGGATTAATGGCCAGTGTAGGTGTCCTAGGTTCCCATTTTGCGGGTGATTTCTTCCTTGGCATCGACATTATGGTCACCTCCATGATGGTCAATTTTTTATTGATGTGCATTACCTTACTAACAATTGGCAGTAGAAATCCTGAATTGACCCAGGAAATCAAAATCATCAAGAATAGAAAGACACAACTCTTTATTGGTGGGTTTGGCACTATCCTGCTATTGGCTTTTTTAGGTATACACACGTATAAGGATCTCACATCAGACGTAAGTGACTGGTATTTTCACTCTACACCCATTTGGCTTATTGTAATGGGATTGGCAAGTATATTATTTGCCTATAAATGGCAACAGCATAAGAACAAAGGTGTGGATATATCAAAACGGTTTAAAAAACTTCCAAAAGAATAACGAATGAAGATGACTACCACTTTAGCCCCCGGACTTGAAATTTCCCGTATTGTTACAGGCCTATGGCAAATCGCCGATATGGAAAGGGATGGCAGTACATTAGACCCAAAAACAACCTCAAAATTCATGGAGGCCTATGCGTTAGAAGGATTTACCTCTTTCGATATGGCCGATCACTATGGCTCAAGTGAGATCATCGCCGGTACATTTAAAAACAATTACGAACATGGAAATCAGATACGCTTATTTACCAAATGGGTACCAGAACCGGGAAAAATAAACAGATCCGAAGTAAGAAAGGCTATAGAACTGGCGCTTACACGCATGCAACAGGATTCTGTGGACCTAATGCAATTCCATGCCTGGCATTATCCAGACCCCAGTTGGTTGGATGGCCTGTTTTACCTCAAGGAATTACAAGAGGAAGGACTGATCAAACATTTGGGTGTCACTAATTTTGATTCAGCCCATTTGCGCATCGCATTGGCCAGTGGAATCCCCATTGTGAGCAATCAGGTATGCCATTCGGTAATCGATCAACGGGCCAATGGTAAAATGCTTGATGTATGTAAAAAATATGGTGTTAAAATCCTGGCCTTTGGAACATTGGCAGGTGGTTTCTTGACGGATAGATGGTTAGGTGCCAAAGAACCCACACAGGATGAATTGAAAACCTGGTCGCAAATGAAATATAAACGTTTCATTGATGCCTCTGGCGGTTGGGAACCCTATCAAAACCTTTTAAGCGTCCTAAGGAAGGTTGCCGACAAACACGGCGTATCCATAGCGAACATTGCAAGTCGGTGTATTCTTGAGAACGATGCTGTAGCCGGCGTTATCATTGGTGCCCGCCTAGGGGCCAGTGAGCATATTACCGACAATAAGAAGATTTTATCCATTGACCTGGACACGATTGATATTGAGGCCATCAAGGGAGCGCAAAACATGCTTAAACCGATTCATGGCGATTGTGGGGATGAATACCGTAAACCTCCTTTCTTAACTGCCTCTGGGGATTTAAGCCATCACCTTAAGACTATCCCACAAACGTTTACCCCCATAAAATCAAGAACGAATAGGGAGCAAGTCTTTAGTGGAACCGTTTGGGAGGAATTTGCTGGATATTGCCGTGCCGTAAAGGATGGCAATCGCATACATGTTTCCGGCACAACAGCCACCCATGGTGAGGAAATGATCGGTGGAACGGATGCCGCAGCCCAGACCCACTTTGTCATTGACAAGATCGAAGCTGCCATTGAGAGTTTGGGCGGTAGCCTGGCCGATGTTGTCCGAACCCGAATTTTCGTAAACGATTTAAAGGACTGGGAAGTGGTTGCCCGTGCCCATGGAGAACGATTTGCGGGAATCAATCCCGCTAATACCTTGGTTGAGGCCCGATTGGTCGGCGAAGGTTATTTGGTCGAAATTGAGGCTGAAGCCGTAACTCCAGCCTAAACGAATAACCAGTATCCTAGGGTTGTCAATCGTCTTTGGTGATTATGGGTCAATCCCATTCATCCGACCATTTTAAATCACTTTGCTTGATTTCCTTGGTGAACGACATCCATTGATCCCCCATAAAATCATCCACCTCATTCGTATAATGGGCTATCATTACTTTCAAATCCCCAAGCAGTTTCCTGTGCTGGGACGATAAGGGAGCGGTCCTTGCACTGGCAACCCTTAATAGATTCCCAAGCCTTGAATAAGGGGTTATCTCCAAAGTTTGCCATGCTCCTACCTGTCGTTTGGGCCGTGGTGTTTGCCCTTTGGCACGAAGTCCTTCCAAGGCATTTTCCATTTCCTGTATTTTTTTAGCTAGGTCCGGGGTATGGATCGATGTGCTGTCTTGAAGTTGTTTTTTCAATTTCCCTACAATGTTCATTGTTTTGTCTATGGCTTCCAAACCACGCCCCAATTCCCTTACTTGGGTATCCAATGCCTTTTTAAACGAATAACGTTCTTCATCGATCTTCGGATCCAGGTCAAATCGTGGGTCGGCAATGACCCTCACCTGCGTTGAATCCTTTATACCTCCATAATCGACAAGAACTTTATAGGTCCCTGGTAAGACCGAAATCTTTTGCGCATTACGGGAAGAACCTGGTAGGTCCGCAGATTCTTCATCCAAATCCCAGATCAAATAATTCAATCCCTTTACAAGGGAATCCCCTTCGACAGTCCTTATCCTTTCATTATTATCATTATATATCGTTGCTGTTACCATGACCGATGAATCTTTCAGGGCCTTGAGATAGTATGGTATTTTTGTCTTTTGAAAAACCTTATTCTCCCCTTCGAAGGTCGTATGAAAACCGCTCCATATATTTCCTGGCGGATTAATAAAGAGTCCCTTTACCTGTACTGCATCGTTTACGGGCAAAGCGGTAATGGTATTTTTGATTCTATTGGCTGCTATTTCCCGTAGGCTCAACAAATCATCCAAAACCCAAATGGCACGACCGAAAGTACCAACTACCAAGGCCGATTCAGGTTCTTGTATGGTCAAGTCCATGGTAGATACCGAAGGGAATCCATTTTTAAATTGCGTCCAATTCCTTCCTTCATCAATACTGACCCACAAACCATTTTCCGTACCTAAAAAAACCAATTCGGACTCAACGGGGTCCTGAACCACACTAAGTGCATATCCTTTTACGGTCCCCCCATTCGCTAGGCGCTCCCATGTCTTTCCAAAATCATTGGTTTTGAAAAGGTAAGGGGAATAATCCCCTTTTCTGTAATTATTGGCAACCAGCCAAGCGGTACCCGCATGATAACGTGATGCCTTTATTTGGGCAATCCATGCTTCCTTAGGCAATCCCTTTACGTTTTTGGTCAAATTCTTCCAGCTGGCACCTCCATTTTTGGTCAGTTGTACTTGTCCGTCATCGGTTCCTACCCAAATAACGTCCTTATCCAACGGGCTTGGGGCAATATCAAGAATACTATTGTATTGTTCGGCTCCCGAAACATCCAAAGTCAGTCCACCATAATCCCCCTTTTGATGTTCTGGGTTATTGGTCGACAAATCTGGGGATATGATTTCCCATGAAGCCCCCTTATCCTTGGTTACGTGCACGAACTGTGAGCCATAATAGGCTTTATTGCTATCCCAAGGGTCCCGTGCAAATGCGGCATTCCAATTAAAACGCAAACTGGTTTCCGTATCGGGTGCCGGTGGTTGGATACTTACATAATACCCTGTTAACTTGTCGTACCTATAGAGATTTCCGTTTTGGGAAGACCCATAGCCAAAACGGGAGTTTTCAAGATCTGGTGAAATATCAAAGCCATCACCCCCTACCAAATATTGCCAATACAAGGTTCGAATGCCCCCTCTTTTCCATGTATAGCCCGGTCCTGACCAATTACCATTATCCTGCATACCACCGTAAACATTGAAAGGACGGTCATGATCAACCGCTATATGATAAAATTGTGCCACGGGAATAGACTCCGGAAAATACCAGCTTTTACCGTGGTCATAGGTTATCCCTAGTCCACCATCACCACCAATGATAAAATGTTCTGGGTCTTTTGGGTTCACCCAAAAAGCGTGAAAATCGGCATGGATACCTTTGGTCTCGTCAGCGGGGATCATGGGTGTCGGATCAAAGGTCTTACCGCCGTCATAACTGACCGTTAAAGGCTGATAGATATTATATAATCGATCGGGATCTTTCGTGTCTACCGCCAATTCCTGAAAATAAAACGGACGGTTGTTCGTAAACTTCGGGTCCTCATTGATCACATACCATGAACTCCCCCCATCATCACTACGGTACAATGCATTTTTAGCGGCTTCAACCTTTGCATATACCCGATTAGGATCACTAAGTGCAATAGCCATACCTATACGGCCTAAATCCCCAGAAGGAAGCCCTTGTTTTTCCCCTATTTTTTTCCAACTACCACCCCCGTCAAGGGTCAAGTACAAGCCAGACCCCGATCCCCCCGAAGTAAAATAGTATGGGGTTCTTCGATGCTCGTATACCGCAGCGAACATTTTGTCGGGGTTAATGGGGTCCATTACCAAATCGGCTATCCCAGACTCGGTATTCGTATATAATATTTTTCGCCATGTCTTTCCCCCATCTATGGTCTTGTATAACCCCCTATGTTCGTTTGGACTAAAGGGATCGCCCATCGCCCCAACAAAAACCGTATTGCCATCCCTAGGATCCACTACAATACGATGTATGGTCTTCGTATCGGATAATCCCATGTGCTCCCATGTTTTACCGCCATCGGTGCTTTTGAACACCCCGAGACCTAAATTCATGGAATTTCGGGGATTACCCTCCCCTGTTCCTACCCATATAACATCAGGATTATCCTGCTGAATGGCCAAAGCGCCAATATTTTGGGTGGGTTGGTCGTCAAATACCGGTTTCCAAGCACTACCACCATTTTCAGATTTCCAAACCCCTCCCGAGGCAGCCCCAACATATACCGTCTTCGGATTATCATTGACCACGTCGATGGCCGTAATACGTCCGCTCATGTTGGCAGGACCAACATTTCGGATATTCAGGTTTTTGAGATAATCAAAATCCAAGGTTTGTGCCAGCAATACACTTGCGTTGAAAATCAACACTAATGCTAAAAAAGTTCTTGTTCGTTTATGCATAGAAAAAGTTTTACTGTCTTGAAGTTATGAACAACACAACTTACAAAAACAGTATAATTAAAAAAAATCAATGTATCATCCCCAGAAAATCCTGTTCGGATATTATCGGAACCCCCAAACTCTCGGCTTTGGTTCTTTTACTCGGCCCCATTTTATCACCGGCCACCAGAAAGGAGGTTTTAGATGATATGGAGGACCCTACCTTGCCCCCATTATCCTCAATCATTTTTTTGAGATCATTCCTACTAATGGCCTCAAAAACCCCTGAAACGACAAAGGTCTTTCCCTTCAGTAATTCGGTCTGGTTCAACAACTTATCGGCGGACAATTCAAATTGTAGTCCATAACTCCTTAACCGTGAAATGATTTCCAAATTTCTCTCGTTTTGGAAAAAATCGACCACACTTTGTGCGATACGCTCCCCGATTTCATCAACAGCCATCAAACTTTCAACCGAAGCCGCCATTAAAGCATCAATATTTTTAAAGGCTTTCGCCAGCTTTTTAGCGACCGTTTCACCCACAAATCGAATTCCCAAGGCAAACAAAACACGTTCAAAAGGAATATTGACCGATTCCGCCACCCCTTTCACTAAGTTCTCTGCAGATTTATCGGCCATACGTTCCAAAGGCATTACCTGCTCTTTGGTTAAAACATAGAGGTCGGCATAATTTCGAATTAGGCCTTCCTTAAAAAGAAGTTCAACGGTTTCTCCACCAAGACCTTCAATATCCATGGCCTTACGGGATATAAAATGCTGTATACGCCCTGTGATTTGGGTAGGACAACCATAAAAATTGGTACAATAATGCTTGGCATCCCCTTCTGTACGCACCAATTCGGTACCACATTCAGGGCAATGGGTGATATATTTTGTTGGTTTTGAATTGGCGGGTCTTAAGGCAAGGTCGACCCCAACGATCTTCGGAATGATCTCTCCCCCTTTTTCCACAAAAACGGTATCCCCTTCCCGTATATCCAATTTTTCAATTTGGTCGGCATTATGCAAGGAGGCCCTTTTCACGGTCGTTCCGGCCAATAATACCGGTTCAAGATTGGCCACTGGGGTAATCGCCCCAGTACGGCCCACCTGATACGTAATTTCCCTTAAAATAGTGGAAACCTGTTCGGCCTTAAACTTATAGGCCATAGCCCATCGTGGTGATTTGGCCGTATATCCCAATTCCTCTTGGTGTTGAATACTGTTCACTTTTACGACAACACCATCGGTCTCATAAGGCAGACTGTGCCGTTTAACATCCCAGGCATCGATAAAGGCCATTACCTCGTCGGTACTTTTGCACAATTGGGCAATCGTAGGCACCTTAAAACCCCACTCCCTTGCTTTTTGCAACATTCCATACTGGGACGTTATGCCCGTATTTTCCCCTACGATTCCATAGAGTAGGCAATCCAAAGGACGTTGGGCCACCATAGCGCTGTCTTGCAATTTCAGGCTTCCCGAGGCCGTATTCCTTGGATTCATATAGGGGTCTTCCCCTGCTGCAATACGTTCCTCGTTCATTTTTGCAAAACCATCCAAAGGCAAAATAATCTCTCCGCGAATATCGAATTTGGGAGGATAATCCCCCTTGAGTTGTAGGGGTACCGAACGAATGGTCTTTATATTGGTGGTTACATCATCCCCCTGAAATCCATCACCCCGGGTAACTGCTTTAACGAGTTTACCTTCTTCGTAGGTAAGACTAATCGATGCCCCATCATATTTTAACTCACAGGTAAACTCGACCTCGGCATCGCCTAAAATACGCTGTATACGTTTCTCCCAATCTTCCAAATCCTCTTTGGAATAGGAGTTGTCCAAGGAATACATGCGTTGTTCATGGACCACGGTATTGAAATTCTTTGTGATACCTCCGCCAACACGCAATGTTGGTGATGTCGGATCATAAAACTCCGGATACTTGGCTTCCAATTCCTGAAGTTCCTTCAGCTTCATATCGAATTCAAAATCCGAAATCGTAGGATTATCCAGAACATAGTAATTATGGTTATGCTCCCTCAATTCTTGGCGTAGTGCCTGTATTTTCTCTTTAATATTCATTTATAATCGATCTTTATCAATCCATTTTGGCAACACCACTGCCTTATAGTTTTCCATTTGTTGCAATAGTCCGTCAACAGAATCATCAACCAACAACATATCATAATTTTCCTTTTTCAGAAAGCCTTGACCCACCATTTTCAGTAACATCGCTAATAAATCATCATAAAATCCATTAATGTTTAAGATACCAATTGGTTTTTGATGCAGGCCGATTTGGGCCCAGGTAATCATCTCAAACAATTCCTCCAAGGTTCCATATCCCCCTGGAAGGGCAATAATACCATCGGATAATCCATGCATTTTAAGTTTGCGTTCATGCATGTCCTCTGTGACAATCAACTTGGAAAGGCCGGTATGGAACACTTCCTTTATTTTTAGAAAATCAGGGATCACCCCTATGACCTCTCCACGGAACTTCAAGGCTCCTTCCGCAACCTTACCCATAACCCCAATTTTAGCCGCTCCATAGACCAACGTGATCCCACGCTCAGCCAACGTACTTCCTAAATCCTCGGCAACTTTCAATATCCTTAAGTCGTTCCCTTCACTACTCCCGCAAAATACCACGATGCTATTTAATCGCATAATACCACTATTTGTTGATTTTTGCCCTCAACATCCGTTCCTTTCCAAATATATCCTTTCTAAGTTCAATATTGGAAAATCCGTTTTCCAAAAGAGCTTTTGTTTCCTCTCCCAGATATTGGTTTATTTCAAAATATAAAGAGCCACCCTTCTTTAAGTTTGCTTTTGCAAATTCCGTTATTCTTCGATAAAAAACCAATGGATCATCATCAGAAACGAACAATGCGATTTCAGGTTCGTTTTCAATTACGTTGGAGCTCATAAGTTCTTTCTCCAACACCCTGACATAAGGCGGATTGGAGACTATAATATCGAATTTTTCTTTAAGGGATTCCGTTTTCAGGATATCCGATTGAATACATTCTATTTCAACCTTATTTTTTATTGCATTCAATTCAGCCGTCCTTAACGCTTTTTCCGAAACATCAAGAGCGAATACCTTTGCGTTTTTTAAGGCTTTCGCCAATGAAATCGCGATACATCCACTGCCTGTACCAATATCCAAAACATTCAATGGCATATCGTGATTCGTATGCTCAGCGATGACCCAACGAACCAACTCCTCGGTTTCGGGTCTTGGAATCAGTACATCCTTATTCACGATGAACTCCATATCCATAAAACCGGTAGACCCCAAAATATACTGAATGGGTTTTTCCAAACGCAATTGGCTCAACACTTCAAACAGGGGTTGCTCTTTTTCCTTGGTCAGCGTCAAATTAGGTTGCATCGCCAAAACAAAACGTTCCAAATCCAAGAAATGTGAAATGGCCAGGTAAAAAAAGCTATCCACTTCCTCTTTGGGGTAAATGGGGTCGAGCTCTTTATGATAAATATTCCTAATCTCCCGTAATAGCATAATCTATAGTTGTTTCAACATCCATACGGGACAAGAAAAATGGCCTGTATCACCCATGGGGGCCTCAATATATTCAAATCCGGATTTTACATAGAGTTTTTGGGCATCCTTCATGTATGGCATAGTCTCCAAATAACATTTTTCAAAACCGAATTTTTTGGCGCGGTCTAAGCAAATATCCATCATTGCCGTACCCAAACCCCGTCCTCTGGCCTCTTCTAAAAAGTACATCTTTTGCAACTCACAGACATTCCCGTCGTAATTCGCTAATTGCGCCACCCCCGCAGCGCCGATAAGCCGACCTTGGTCCTCGACCACAAAATACGTGGCCTTGGGCATATCGTAATTCTCGAACATATGGTCCAAGGCCTTATCAGCATAAGCCGTACCCACCTTGGGCACACCCATTTCCAACAAAACCTTCCGAATCAATGAAGCCACTTCCCTATTATCCTTGGGTTCAATTTCACGTATTACGGCTGTTTCCATGATTTATTGATTCAATCTTTTTTAATGTTCTATTTTAGCGGAGTGAAGATACATGAAATATAAATTTATAGGGAATGAAAAAAGTATTTTTCATATTGGTTTTGACCGTACTTGGCCAAAGTTGCACCTTCAACCAAAAACCGGAATTTGTTGGAATCGATAGCGTTTCGGTGAAAGAGGCCAGTACAAATGCGATCACCCTGCTGGCTGAAGCACGCTTTAACAACAAAAACGATTTGGGAGGTACCCTACTTACCGATGAAATCAAGGTTTATGTTGACGGCATTTACTTGGCTACCGTATCTTCAGAGGCCTTTGACGTGCCGGCCAAGGACAATTTTATTGTACCTTTGGTGGTTAATTTACCATTGTCTGAATTGTTTAAAGAGGATAAGGGTAATTTATTCGGTGCCATCTTAAATCAGGTGTTGAACAAGAAAATGAAGGTTGAATTTAAAGGGAACATAACCTACAGACTTGCCGGTTTTTCCTATGATTACGCTGTTGACCATAGTCAAGAAATAACGATACAATAAATGTCGATTGACCCAATATTTATGGAACGCGCCCTGCAATTGGCGAAAAACGGCCTTGGGGTCACGGCACCAAATCCAATGGTAGGGGCGGTAATCGTGCAGGGAAACAGAATCATCGGTGAAGGATATACCAGTGCCTATGGAGGGCCCCATGCCGAGGTCAATGCCATCAATTCCGTTACCGATAAATCCCTTTTGTCAAAATCAACCCTATACGTGACCTTGGAGCCCTGTTCCCATTATGGGAAAACCCCTCCTTGTGCGGATTTAATCGTAAAACATAAGATACCCAATGTTGTTATCGGTACCGTGGACCCCCATGACAAGGTCAAGGGCAAAGGTGTCGCCCGGCTTAAAGAATCCGGTTGCAACGTAACCGTGGGCATACTTGAAGATGCTTGCCGGGAGCATCATAAACGGTTCATGACATTCCATCAAAAGCAACGCCCTTATATTATTTTGAAATGGGCGGA
This sequence comes from Maribacter polysiphoniae, assembly GCF_003148665.1. Classification (GTDB taxonomy): domain Bacteria; phylum Bacteroidota; class Bacteroidia; order Flavobacteriales; family Flavobacteriaceae; genus Maribacter_A; species Maribacter_A polysiphoniae. The sequence goes on from NZ_QGGQ01000004.1 coordinate 157,650, forward strand.
GACAAAAGATGGTTTTATGGCCCCTTTGGCATCAAAAAGAAATGGCAAAACCGAACCCTATTGGATTTCGAACCATTATTCAAGGCAATTGGTGCATAAATGGCGTAGTGAAGAACAGGCTATTTTGGTAGGCACCAATACGGTTACGGAAGACAATCCCAAACTAAATGTGAGGGAATGGTTCGGCAAATCCCCAATTCGTGTAATCCTCGATAGGAATCTAAGGATACAAGGTGAATACCACATCTTCGACCAAAAAGTAAAAACCATCATTTTCACACAGATTGAAGACACTGCCCAATGGAAAAAAGGCGTGGATTATGAGGTCGTCGACTTTTCAGTAAATTTGCCAGAACAAATTTGCCAAGTACTTTACAAACACAACATTACCAGTGTTCTGATCGAAGGGGGAAGCCAAACACTAACTTCCTTCATTTCTGCTGACCTATGGGATGAGACGCGAATATTCAATGGTCCCAATACCTTTGAAAAAGGTCTTAAAGCCCCAAAAATCATGGGCAAAAACCCATGCTTTCTAAATATTGACACTGACATTTTAAACATATATAGGAATGATTAAAAACATCATTTTTGATTTTGGCGATGTCTTCATAAACCTGGACAAGGAGATTATTTTTCGTGAAATCCAAAAATACGATAACGCAAACCTTACACCTGATCTTCTAGACCTAAGTAATGATTTCGAAGTTGGGGCTATTACTTCCGGTGATTTTGTAAAGAAACTACAAATCGCTTTTCCAAGTGCATCATCGCAAGAAATAGTTGCGATTTGGAATGGAATGATATTGGATTTTCCGGAATACAGACTTGAATTCATCGAAAAGTTGGCCCAAGAAAAGACACATCGTCTCTTTCTCCTAAGCAACACCAATGCCCTCCACATTTCCAAGGTAATCGAAACAATGGGAGAGCATAAGTACCATCGCTTTAAAAACTGTTTTGAGCAATTCTATCTTTCGCACGAAATTGAAATGCGAAAACCCAATAAGGACATTTACGGGTTTGTACTTAAAGAGAACGGTTTAAATGCCCCGGAAACCCTTTTTATCGATGATACCCCGGAAAATACCCTGGCTGCCGAACAGTTAGGGATAAAGACCTGGAATATTATCGTTGGAAAAGAGGACGTAATACAATTAAATTCAAGAATATAGATGTTAGACCTAGCATTAAGTGTCCTTTGTTCCAGTTTGATCTTTGTGATTTTCAAACTCTATGAAATCTATAGGATTGAAACCCCATATGCCATCATCACCAATTATGTGGTAGCCTGTTCCGTAGGGTTGTTTTTTTATTCGGGCGAAGTGAAACCCTTGGAAATTGCTGAACAACCTTGGTTTCTCGGAACCCTTCTCTTAGGTGTGTTATTCATCGTCGTGTTTAATTTAATGGCTAAGACCTCACAGACGGTAGGGGTTTCAGTTGCATCCGTGGCCACCAAAATGTCATTGGTGATTCCCGTAATTTTCGGGATACTGGTTTATAAGGAAACCCTAGGATTTTTGAAAGTCGTAGGAATACTTTTAGCATTGGCTGCCGTATATTTTGCTTCCATCAAGAAGAAGGAAATCAAATTCGAAAGATCGTCCTTGCTTTTGCCCATTTTGGTTTTCCTGGGATCTGGAATTATAGATACCAGTATCAAATACGTTCAGGAAACCAAAATCAAGGAAAATGAATTCCCCCTGTTTTCAGCCACCGTTTTTGCGGCTGCCGCTTTCGTGGGACTATTCTTTATAATCTTCAAAGCCTTTAAAACCCCTTTAAAAATAAACGTTAAGAATATTCTAGGTGGAATTGCCTTAGGGGTACCCAACTATTTCTCCATATACTATTTGTTACGGGCATTACAAAACCCAACTTTGAATAGCGCATCGGTCTTTACGATCAATAATGTTGCCATTGTAATGTTATCGACCCTTTTAGGCATTGTCCTATTTAAAGAACAGATAAGTCCAAAAAACTGGGGAGGTATAGTCTTGGCTATTATAAGTATCATTCTCGTTGCTGTATTCTAATGGAAAATACCGATTGTTACAAAACTTTATCCAAACCTTCAAAAGAAGTTCTTTTTAAAGAGAAAAAGAGCAAATTTTATGGTTACGCCTACCCGTTGGAATCCGAGGACGAGGTGAAACCTTTGATTGAAAAATTAAAAAAACAACACCATACCGCCAATCATGTCTGTTACGCGTGGCAATTGGGTATAAATAACGTTCGGTATCGTGCAAATGACGATGGCGAACCCAACAACTCGGCCGGAATGCCCATTTACGGACAAATACAATCTTTTGAGGTAACCAATGTCCTTGTGGCCGTGGCCCGTATATTTGGTGGCACCAAATTAGGGGTCGGAGGGTTGATTGGCGCCTATAGGACCGCAGCACAAATGGCCCTTGAGGCATCACCTATTGTTGAAAGGACCGAAAAAGCCCATTTCGAGATCAAATTCGGCTATGAAACGATGAACAAGGTAATGCGCATAATCAAACAACACAACCTCGAAATCGTTTCCCAAAAACTCGAAATGGAATGCACCATTCATATTTGTGTACCTAAAAGCCATGCCCAAATGACACAGCAATTATTCCAAGAAAACCATACCATATCCATTACGGAAAGACCGGCTTAAAAACCAATCTTTTCGAGTATATCCGCTGGACACCTGATCGGCTTGTTTTTCTTGGCATCCATAAAGGCCAGTACCGTATCTGCCTCAGCCAATAAATCCCCTTCCCCATTATAGATTTCATAATCAAATTCAATCCTGACCATAGGTTTTTTACGCAGGTAAGTACGCAGGACTATAATGTCGTCATAGTAGGCGGATTTCTTAAAGTTCAGGGAAATAGAGACAACAGGAAGAATAATCCCATTATCCTCCATGGCTTTGTAGGAAATACCGTAGGAACGCAACCATTCCGTCCTCCCCATCTCCAAATACTGCGGGTAATTGCCATGATGTACAACACCCATTTGATCCGTTTCCGCATATCGGACACGAAAAGAAATTTCATGAAAATCCATAATTATTCATCTAAAAATTATATCTTTAAAAGCTACCCTTACGGGCAGCGTAACATGCGAAAAAAAAAGGGTAAAATCAACCCCAAATCATTTTTTTTTTAGGATTTTTGTTCACATATTTGCGAGACCTAAATTACATTACACCAGCTATAAGACCTAGAGCTATAAGTGCTTAAAAACTAACCATAAACAAGAGAATTTTTACAATGAGTGTTACTGCTAATTCCGTCTGGAACAACTGTTTGGCTTTTATCAAAGATAACATCCAACCGCAGGCATTCAAAACTTGGTTTGAACCCATAAAACCTGTAAAATTATCAGATAATGCTTTAAGTATCCAGGTGCCCAGCAAATTTTTCTATGAGTGGCTGGAGGAGCACTATGTGAAGCTCTTAAAAGTTGCCCTTACCAAGGAATTGGGTGAAACCGCCAAACTTGTATACATCATAAGGATGGAGAACACCTATGGCAACCGTGAACCGTTTACAGAAAAAATACCCAGTTCAAACCGGGGCAATATGGGACCACAGGAAATGGATGTCCCTATTAAATCAAAAAATCCGGAACTTAGGAATCCTTTTGTCATTCCCGGAATTCGAAATATAAAAATCGAATCCCAATTGAATCCGAATTACAATTTCGATAATTTCCTTGAAGGCGACTCTAACCGTTTGGCCCGTTCGGCCGGGATGGCAGTAGCGAACAAACCTGGGGGAACCTCGTTTAATCCGTTATTGGTTTTTGGTGGGGTTGGTTTGGGCAAGACCCACTTGGCACATGCCATAGGTGTTGAGATAAAGGATAAATACCCAGACCGTACGGTTTTGTACATATCCGCGGAAAAATTCACCCAGCAGTATATTGAATCCGTAAAGAAAAATACACGAAACGATTTTATACATTTTTATCAATTGATAGATGTGCTCATTATCGATGATGTTCAATTCCTATCCGGAAAATCGGGCACCCAGGATGTATTCTTCCACATATTCAATCATTTGCACCAAAACGGGAAACAAGTGATCCTAACATCGGACAAGGCACCTGTTGACATGCAGGATATTGAACAGCGATTGCTTTCGAGATTCAAATGGGGATTATCGGCCGAATTGCAAAATCCTGATTACGAAACAAGGATTTCCATCTTAAAGAACAAATTGTATCGCGATGGTGTTGAAATGCCTGAAGATATCATCGATTATGTTGCCAAACATATCAAAACCAATATTCGAGAGTTGGAAGGCGCCATTATATCCTTGATAGCGCAATCCTCATTCAACAAGAAAGAGGTTACCTTGGAATTGGCACAACAAGTAGTCGAAAAATTCGTCAAGAATACCAAACGCGAAGTCTCTATAGATTATATCCAAAAAGTAGTTTCCGATTACTTTGAAATGGATGTGGCCACCCTTCAATCCAAAACAAGAAAAAGACATATCGTCCAAGCTAGGCAACTGGCTATGTTCTTCGCCAAAAAATTCACCAAGGCTTCCTTGGCAAGTATTGGCTCACAAATTGGAAAAAGGGACCATGCCACTGTTCTCCATGCCTGTAAAACGGTTGACAACCTTGCTGAAACCGACAAGCAATTCCGGAAATACATTGAGGATCTAACCAAGAAACTTTCTTAACTTATTTTAATGGCTATAAAGGTTTTAATGGTCTGCCTTGGAAATATCTGCAGGTCACCATTGGCCGAAGGAATTCTCCAAAACAAGGTCGATAGTGATGAAATCCATGTAGATTCCGCCGGAACAGGAGGCTATCATATTGGCAGCAAACCTGACCCTCGAAGTATCGAGGTTGGTAAAAGACACAGTATCGATATCAGCCATCAACGCTGCCGACAATTCACGACAGCCGATTTTGATGCGTTTGATGTCATTTATGCGATGGATAGGAGCAATTACAGAAACATCATTGCCCTTGCCCAAAATGAACACCACAAAAACAAAGTCAAGTTATTGTTGGAAGCATTGGATACCAGTACCATGGAAGTGCCGGACCCCTATTACGATGACGATGGTTTTGAACATGTTTTTCACCTTATAGACGAAGCCTGCACAGTCATTGCAAAAAAGCTGGACAATAAGTAAGCACACCTGAATGGATAGCAACAACAGTACAAAAGGAAAACTTTATTTGATCCCCACCACTTTAGGGGACAACGAGCCATTGGAAGTATTGCCCATTTCCATAAAAAGGGTGATTGAAGCCGTTGACCACTATATTGTGGAAAACGAAAAATCGGCCAGACGGTTCATCAAAAAAATATCCCCTAGAAAATCGCAACCCGGATTGCATATCGAAGTGCTCAACAAATATACCGAAGCGGAAAGCCTTCCTACTTTTTTACAACCATGCCTTGAAGGCCTTAATGTTGGGATTATCTCCGAAGCCGGTTGCCCCGGTATTGCCGACCCCGGTGCCGATGTGGTGCGTATTGCCCATCAAAAGAACATACAGGTGGTTCCCCTAGTAGGACCCTCATCCATTGTATTGGCTTTAATGTCCAGCGGAATGAACGGACAGAATTTCGCATTTAACGGCTACCTCCCAATTGATTCGGTAGATCGAAAAAAAACCATCAAATCGCTTGAAAAAAAATCGAGGGATATAAAACAGTCCCAAATTTTCATTGAAACCCCGTATCGGAATGATAAATTGTTCAAAGAACTTTTGGCCTCCCTTTCGAACAGCACTCGATTGTGTATTGCTTGTGACATTACACTCAATACGGAATTCATTCAAACCAAAAGTATCTCGGACTGGAAAAAATCAAATGTGGACTTAAACAAAAGACCTGCTATTTTCATTATTCAGGCTTAAACAAATAAACCCCGACGTTTCCGTCGGGGCCTACCATTTTCATATACATATAAAACCTTACACTTTTGGGTTACGTTTTGGCAATACCAATGAAATATCGTATCCCGAGAATTTCTTTAAATAATTTACAATGGTTGAACCATAAGCATCCTTAAAATTGATTTTTCCATAAGAACGCAAGTATTTCATTACATTTCCTGGTCCAGCCAAATGGGCCGCGGCCAACATTCCAGATTCGGTGATCTCAACACCTTTAATCCGTTTGCCTACAAACTTCTTAATATCCCTCCGCATAATCCATTTATTACGGGCAATATTGGTCTCAAATGCCTTTTCCTGCAATATAGGATCATTAAGGAATACTGAGGAGTTGAAAACACCCATTAATTCTAAGGTGTTAATACCAAACTGGTACTTACCTAAATACCCAAGGGTATTCGTTGCAAAATAATTCCCTGACGATTCTTTAAACGCCAAGGCTTCTTTAAAACCATGGAATGTACTGCCTAAAAAAGGCGGGGTTTCCAAGGTTGGAGCCAAAACAGTTTCGTTTTTGGGAAACAAAACTTCAGTAGGTTCATTGACTTTTAAAGTTCTTGGGACAGTCGTATCTGACGACAAACCACTAAAACTTACAAAAATCAACAGCATGATAAGAGAACTAAAAAAGAATATACATCTTCTCATATCTCTGTTTTCTTAAGACTTACTACCAAAAAGGGTATGCTTAAATTTCACTTTGCAAAGATATGGCGCTTATAACGAGAAGGTCAGAAGGCTTTGTTAAAAATCCCTTTTATTAGTTAACAAGTCCTTAATTTTCGTTTATTTACCTATCTATTAATGTTTTGGCTATTGATCCATCGGACGTACTGCGCTTTATTTCGGTTATGTTGCGCAAGGGTTTTTGCGAATTTGTGATATCCAAAATTTTCAACATTGGCCACAAAATAATAATAATCGTGCTTTTCTGGATTCAAAACAGCATCGATTGCCGATATATCGGGCATGGTGATTGGTCCAGGGGGTATTCCGGCATATTTATAGGTGTTGTAGGGTGAATCCAGCTCCAGATCTTTATACAATACCCGTTTGATAACCGTATCAAAATTTCCTGTATGTTTTTTCAGCGCATAAATAACGGTTGGGTCGGCCTGCAATTTGATGTTCTTTCTTATCCTGTTCAAATACACACCTGCCACTCTAGGCCGCTCCTCAACCTTAGCCGTCTCTTTATGCACGATCGATGCCAAGGATACAACCTCAGTCGGAGATAACCGCAAAGCTTTGGCCTTGGCCCTTCTTTCTTCGTTCCAAAAACGATTATACTCCTTCAACATCCGGGCCCTGAATTTTTCCGCCGAAGTATTCCAGAAAAACTCATAGCTGTTCGGGATGAACATCGCAATTTTCGTGGCCTCATTGAAACCATTGCCCTTATAAAAATCGGGGTCGTTCAGAACCTTCAGGAGACTAAGGCTGTCCGGCTCAATTTGGGAAGCAATCCTACCGGCCAAGCTGGCCAAGGTCTCTTGATTATTGAATGACACCTTAACAGGAATATTGTTACTTCTCAATGAATTTATGATATCATTGTTGCTCATTCCCTTCGTAATGGCATATTTACCTCCTTTTACATTTGAAGCGTAACCTTTTCGCTCGGCAACCTGAACAAATGTATTGGTATCTTTTAGCAAGGGGTCCAACAACTGGCTTACATCATTAATGGTAGCCCCAGTGGGTACGTAGAGAAAAGCCTCCTCATTGTTGAACTTGGTATTGGAAGAAAACACCGCGTCGTAGACCTTATAAGCAAAAACACCCCCTATAATAAGCCCCAAAACAACCAGTAGCAATAAAATCTTTCTTATATACATTATACAGTGATCTTTTGTAGTAACATTTCATTTTTAAACGTGCCATTGGAAAAAATCCAATCTTTTTTCAAGCCAACCGCTATAAATCCCATTTTTTTGAACAGGTGAAGACTGGCCAAGTTTTCTTCCATGACATTTGCATACAATTGCCTAAGTCCCAAAACCTTAAAAACATAATCACACAAAAGAGAGAGGGCTTCCGCTCCAATTCCCTTATTCCTGTGTTTGTGCTCCAAAACCACGATCCCCACTCCTGCCCTCTTGTTTTGAGGGTCAAAATCGAATAAATCGATAAACCCTACAACCTTATCCGTTGTAGCAATACATAATCGCAATTGCTTTACATCATAGATATCCCTATGGGCATTATCCAAATACTGTTTTAAGACATGTTTGGAATAAGGTGTGGTAGTGCCACTGATCTCCCAAATATCCGTATTGTTCTCCAGTTCATAGAGAAAATCCAGATCAGAAGGCTCTAGGGCCCTTAGATGGATATTTTTTCCTTGAAGATTCAACATTTGACCTCCCCTTTAAAAACTTGAGTTGCGGGACCTTTTAGATGTACGTTTGAATACCCTTTGGCATCGACCGAGAACCTTACTTGCAATTTACCACCTTGGGCCTCGATATTTACGACATCGGAAGATACCTTGCCTGACTTGTGCATTGCAATAGCCACAGCGGTAACACCTGTACCACAGGAAAGGGTCTCGTCCTCGACTCCACGTTCATACGTTCTCACTGCAAAAGTACCTTCTCCCAAAGGTTCCACAAAATTGATGTTACTCCCTTTTTGTCCATAGACCCCATATCGCAATTTGGAACCTTCCTTAAAGACATCAAAATCCTGAAGCCCCTTTACCAACTGAACATGATGTGGTGATCCCGTATTCAGGAAATAAGCATTGGGTTTTTCACTAATATCGGTAACGTCCCCCATTTGGAGTTCCACGATATCCCCTTTTATGGTTGCGGAATGCACTCCATCAACAGCATTGAATTTCGCCTCTGTGGAAATAACGCCCAGAAATTTTGCGAAAGCAACCAAGCAGCGACCGCCATTTCCACACATTGACCCTTCTTTACCATCGGCATTATAATACACCATGTTAAAGTCCATGGTCGCATCTTCCTCTAAGAGGATAAGTCCATCAGCCCCTATCCCAAATCTTCTATCACACAGCCAAGCCACCAATTTTATATCATCTTTAGGGAAGCTATTGTCCCTATTATCGATCATCACAAAATCATTTCCCGTGCCTTGGTATTTATAAAATGTAAGTACCCTATTCATTTCCATGGCCCAAATATAATGTAATTTTAAGGGTTTTTTAGCAGTTAAAAAGTAGTTAAACCCTAAAGGCAAGATCTTTAATTCTCTTAATTTTACCTTGAATTTAAGACCTAAGGACAATAATAAATAAAAATTACATTTACGTATGAAAAAAATCGGAGGCTCATTACTTATAGCACTTTTTGCTGGGGCCATTACATTAGGCGCTTATAAATTATTTTTTGAAAGAACAAATTATGCCGTAGTATCGGACGATAATCCTTCATCGATAATCAATTCAAGCTTTTCACCTACATCAGCAAAAGGGGCTGGGATCAATGAAGTCGATTTCACATCGGCTGCCGAGACCACAGTAAATGCCGTTGTACACGTTAAAAACGTAACCATAAGCAGGGGACCTTCTAGTTTAATGGAGTTCTTTTACGGTTATGAAGGCAACCAGAAAGCCCAGATCGGTACAGGGTCAGGGGTTATCATCTCCCCTGACGGACATATCGTAACGAACAATCACGTTATTAAAGGTGCCAGTCAATTACAAGTCACCCTGAACAACAATAAAACGTACGAGGCCGAATTGGTGGGTACAGACCCGAATTCCGATATCGCCCTATTGAAGATAGATGCAAAAAGACCCTTGCCTTACTTGGCCTTTGGGGATTCTGACCATGTAAAAGTTGGGGAGTGGGTATTGGCTGTGGGCAATCCCTTTAATTTGACTTCAACAGTAACCGCCGGTATTGTCAGTGCCAAGGCACGGGCATTAATGAGCAACGACCAATCCTTTATCCAAACCGATGCCGCAGTGAACCCAGGCAACAGTGGTGGGGCATTGGTGAACACCAATGGGGATCTCATTGGGATCAACACCGCAATTTCATCCCAAACAGGTTCTTATGTTGGGTATTCCTTTGCCGTACCCAGTAATATCGCAAAAAAAGTTATCGATGATATAATGGAATTCGGAAGTGTCCAGAAAGGGGTTTTGGGAATCAAAACCGTTTCCATCAACACTCCCTATGCCATTGAAAAAGGAATCAATGAAATTGACGGAGTGTATATTGAAGGTGTCGAGGAAGAATCGGGAGCCGACGAGGCCGATCTAAAGGCAGGGGACATCATTAAGGCCGTAGACCAAATAGAAGTGCATAAATTTGCCGACCTAACCGGATATCTGTCCACCAAAAGACCAGGTGATGAAATCGAGGTAACCATTGACAGGGAGGGTGAAGAACTCATTCTTCCCGTGACCATCAAAGAGCGACAGACTTTATTCGTACCGGTCATGGGCCTTGAAGTAAAAAACTTGACCGATAAGGATAGGAAAGCCTTCAAGACCAAAAAAGGTGTGAAAATTGTTGGGGTTCCAGAAACCTACCGTGGATATGGTTTGGATGGTAAAGTTCTTCTTTCTGTAGACAATGAAGAAATCAACAACATCCAAGAAGCCAAAACACTCTTTGGCCGAATTTCAAGATATGGAAAAACGAGTATTACCATGATCAACAAAAAAGGGGAAAGAGAGCGACTTATCTTTCAATAATACTTGAAAAACACAATGGATTAAAACACCTTGACAATCGTCAAGGTGTTTTTTTTTGATACTAAGAAACATTCCTAAAACGTTTGAAATATTTATTTTTGGGTAAAACTACAACGCAACAAACTATGGAACATATTAAATCATACGAAAAAGAATTGGCTTTTCAGGCCGACCGTAGAAAGGCTACAACGGAATTCATAAAGATTACCAGTGACCTGTGGTACGACAAAGCCATTGAAGTTGTTTTGTTCAAAAACCAAATTATCGACCGCAGCGTGGGGGACATTATACACCTACATGAATATGCCGGTGAGTTTGTACAAAAACCGATATCGATATTCGATTCAATAGAAATCCTCAGGGCTATAAAGGATATTAAACTACCCCCTGCCAAACTGGATATTGGCAAGCTAACCTACGAATACCACGCTGACGAAGGCAATTACAACAACGTAAAAGCGTTCGTCATTGGAAAATTGAAAAGCGCCTATAGCGCTGAAGAGATACAACCCAAGGATGTGGTCCTATACGGTTTTGGTCGTATTGGTCGATTACTGGCCCGGGAATTAATGGCCAAAACCGGTAAGGGCAACCAGCTTCGCTTAAGGGCAATCGTTACCCGCGGAACCATCGATGAGGATATCCTTGAAAAAAGAGCTAGTTTATTGCGAACCGATTCGGTACATGGAAGATTTTTAGGAACTGTGGACACCGATATAAAGAACAAGGCCTTGATCATCAATGGCACCACGGTACATATGATCAGCGCCAGTCAACCCGAAGATATCGATTATACCGAATACGGCATAAAGAACGCCCTATTGATTGACAATTCAGGCGCTTATAGACATCAAGAGGAATTATCCCGTCACTTGCTATCCAAAGGAATAAAAAAAGTATTATTAACGGCACCAGGAAAGGAAGTACCGAATATTGTCCATGGTGTCAACCATTTGGAATACGACCCTGACAAAACACATATTTTTTCAGCTGCATCATGCACCACAAATGCCATAACCCCCATCCTTAAAGTCATTGATGACTCCCTTGGAATAATTAAAGGACACCTGGAAACCATACATGCCTATACGAACGACCAGAACCTTGTAGACAATATGCATAGCAAATACAGGCGAGGAAGGGCCGCGGCATTGAACATGGTCATCACTGAAACAGGGGCTGGTGAGGCTGTTGCCAAAGCCATACCTTCCCTTCATGGAAAATTGACCTCAAATGCCATTCGTGTTCCCGTTCCCAATGGGTCATTGGCCATATTGAACCTGGTCGTAAAAAACGAAACCTCTTTAGATGGCATAAACACCATTGTCAAAAAATATGCCTTGGAAGGAGACCTTGTAGAGCAGATAAAATATTCGCTAAGCAAAGAGATGGTGTCATCAGATATTGTCGGCACATCGGCCCCTTCGATCTATGACAGCAAGGCCACAATCGTGTCCGATAACGGCAAAAACATCATTCTATATATATGGTACGACAATGAATATGGGTATTCCCATCAAGTAATCCGGTTAGCCAAGTATATTGCTAAAGTTAGACGTTTTACGTACTATTAAACCATAAAGAAAATATTGATACAATTAAAATCGATCGATCACGTTGAATAACTATAAGTAGCTTCTGATCAATTTTTTTTCTTAATTGATATTATTGGACTACTTTAGTCCCCTCTAAATCATTTACTAAACATAGAACCATTTAAAAATGAAAGGTTTAAAAACACTACTTCTTTTATTGACCTTATTGTCATTCAACCTACACAATGCACAAGAAGAAACAGACACCACTGAAGAATTATCCTTGGACAAAGGAACTATCGACAGTCAATTTGATTACATCTATAAAAAGTCGGGGAATTACAGGGCCGACGGCAAGCGTTATGAGGTGGTACGCATCATTTCCTTGGATAAATTACGGAAGAATGTAATGGACACCCTCAATATGACGTACAAGAAAGAAGCGGAGTTGAAGGCTACGATTTCCGGCCATGAAGCTACCATTTCATCCTTGAACCAAAAATTGGAGGAAACAACCAATAATTTAACTTCGGTATCAGAAGAAAAGGACAGCATGTCGTTTTTAGGTATGTTGGTTTCCAAAACCACCTATAACTTCATTCTTTGGTCCATTATCGGTTCCTTGTTATTGTTGTTCTTGCTTTTTGTTTACAAATTCAGAAGAAGTAATACCTTGACCCAAGAGGCCAAAACGGCTCTTGCCGAAGTTGAGGCCGAATATGAGGACCACCGTAGAAGGGCCTTGGAAAGAGAGCAAAAAATAAGTAGGCAACTACAGGATGAGATAAACAAGTACAAAAAATCAAAATAACAAAAAGCTCCTTAACGGAGCTTTTTTTTGCTAGTACCATGATCAAAATCGTTAAAGCCACTATAAAAAACCTTTTTGAGGTTGCCCCCCTATTCGACCAATACAGGGTGTTTTATAAGCAAGAAAGCGATATTGAAGGTGCAAGGATGTTCTTGACAGAACGTTTGAATAAAAACGAATCAATTATTTTTTTGGCCTATTACCAAAACAAGCCAGCGGGATTCGTACAACTCTATCCCATGTTCTCGTCGGTCTCTATGCAACATTCCTATGTTTTGAATGACTTATTCGTCGAGGAAGTATTCAGGAATAAACAAATCGGCGGGGCTCTTTTGGGCAAAGCCAAGGAATTTTGTTTAGCGAACAGGGCTAAAGGGCTTGCCCTAGAAACAGACGTGGACAACCCAGCCCAAAAATTATACGAAAAATTGAACTGGGTAAAAGACGTTGATTGTTTTCATTACTTTTGGACCGCAAAATAATTTAGACACACAAGCACCATGCGTATTGACATTATAACCGTACTACCCGAATTACTCAAAAGTCCGTTTGAGGCTTCCATCTTGAAGCGCGCCATTGAAAAAGGGCTTGTTGAAGTGCATATGCACAATCTACGTGACTATACGGATTTAAGCTATAACCAAGTTGATGACTATCAATTTGGTGGTGGAGCGGGAATGGTGTTGATGATCGAACCCATTGATAAATGTATTTCATCCTTAAAAGCGGAACGTGATTATGATGAAATCATTTATATGACCCCAGACGGTGTAACGTTAAACCAAAAGATTGCGAACAGCCTTTCATTGGTCGGAAACATCATCATTCTTTGTGGTCATTACAAAGGTGTTGACCAAAGGGTTAGGGATGCCTACATCACCAAGGAAATCTCAGTAGGCGATTATGTACTGTCCGGAGGGGAGTTGGCCGCAGCCATACTCTGTGATTCGATCATACGATTGATCCCTGGGGTTTTAAGCAATGAAACCTCTGCATTGACTGATACCTTTCAAGACAATTTGCTGGCTCCACCCGTATACACTAGACCATCGGAATACAAGGGACTCAAGGTCCCCGATGTACTACTAAGTGGTAATTTTCCAAAAATAGAGGAATGGCGCGAAAACAAGGCCTACGAAAGAACCAAAACTTTACGCCCTGATCTTTTAAACGAATAATCTTAATGGACAATTACGAAATTTACTTTTTATTTGGTTCTATAATTGGCTTTATAGTTCAGGTCGTTATTTTTATTTTCTCCTTGTTGTATTATTTGAAGTCCAAATCCATAGCCGGACTCTTAATGGGCGTTGGCAGCTGCCTTAGCGCCTTACTATTTATTATCAGACCTATATTGACAACCTTGATAGCCCGTAACATGGGCGCTATGGAGCTGGTGAACATTCAAGGGTATTTGACTATTGTCGGGGCGCTTTTCGCCTGTGTGTTCACCATTGGTTTTGTTTTGGCCATACTAAAGATGCTGAAGACCACTAACTAAGTTGGTGGATTTAAAAAAATAAATATAAATTTCTTGCAGTTTTTAATTTATAACGTATTTTTGCACCCTGTTAAACCAACCTCTGACGAAAATCGTGAATGTTGGTAGAATATAATTGTAAAAAATAACAATGGAAGCATTAATCAACTTCGTAGAAAACGAATTCATTCCAAAAAAAGAATTCCCAGAATTCTCAGCTGGAGATACAATCACCGTATACTATGAGATTAAGGAAGGTGAGAAAACACGTACCCAGTTCTTTAAAGGGGTCGTGATCCAACGAAGAGGCAGCGGAGCAACAGAAACTTTTACCATTCGTAAAATGTCAGGGACTATAGGTGTTGAACGTATTTTCCCTATCAATTTACCTGCATTGCAGAAAATTGAGGTCAATAAAAAAGGTAAAGTTCGTAGAGCAAGAATTTACTACTTTAGAGGTCTTACCGGTAAAAAGGCAAGAATCAAAGAAATTCGTTCTTAAAACACGAATTACACAAAATCAAAAAAGCATCCCTTCTTCAAGGGATGCTTTTTTTTATGAACAATTGTTAATAACCTAAGTTCATAAGCTGTTGATTCTTAATTCTTTGAAAATCCAAAATTTAAGCCTATATTTATTACATGGTTTTGAGGGAGTCCGTCTAGGAGTTTTAAAAAAAGCCATTATAAAGTTTACGTTCTTTATATTGTTGTTTAGTCTTTTATGAAAATCCAGTAGAATTCGTTTTACGGGATAATGATTAAATAGACGAGCATAAACAAAAGAGGCTTATGTCTCCGGTGTTATGTAGATGTCCTTATTTTAAACGCAAAACGTAGGTCTTGTATTTAAGTTAAGAACATTAAGACAACAAGAAGCAAAACATAAATGTGGTTGCTTGATTGAAAAGTCAAAAACCGCTTTGTATTGCAAACGTTGAAATAGTATTGGGAGTGGCAATCAATGGTTGCGGTTTTGATGAAAATTCAGAACATATATTTTCGTGCTATTTCTAAAAAGCCATATCAAATGTACTTGTACAAGTGATATGGCTTTTGTTTTGGTACAACTCCATCTTTAGGCGATGAACAAAATGGGTCAAGTACAATTTCTGGGTATTTGGATATTTATGCATATAGTTGAGTTAACCTAAATAGGAAGAATTCTTTATTTCTAACGCCTCTGAACGGAATCCTAAAGAAGGAACGGCCTATTTTCGATTTCGTTTTAAATCAAGTGGTTTCCGCATTGGGCTGAGGAAGCCGTACATAGAGCATTTCACTTTAGTGAAAGCGGCCTGGACGGTGTGGCCGCGGAAAGTGCGTGGATTTAAAGAAATTTAAAATCAGCCTAGCGTTTTTTGTTTCTTTTTTGGGCAATGCAAAAAAGAACGGAACACGAACTACGGGATAGTTTATACTTTCTTTTTCTAATTCACACCCAACTTTTGGGATTGACCCAACAAAATCGAAAATCGTCGAATTCCAATTGATTGAAATATCCTTCACTAAGACACCAAAAGGTTTTTAAAAACAATCCGTAAAGATTTTTTGTATTCCTAACTATATATAAAAATACGAATACGGAAAGTTCCGTGGTTCTATTTTCCCATCCATGAAGTACACAATTTTTGGTACTGCCCTGTTTTCCACTTCACAAAAAGAAACTTTTCCATTATAAATAATCCGCAAAACACAAACAATCGGCAGGGCATAAAATTGTATATTTGTTCCACTAAAATCAAATTACACAATACATGCCAAAGATTTTCTATACCAAGACCGATGAGGCTCCTGCCCTAGCAACACAATCATTCCTACCTATTGTCCAAGCTTTTACCAAGACTTCGGGCATTACCGTAGAGACCAAGGACATTTCATTGGCTGCAAGAATACTTGCTGCCTTTCCAGAATTTTTGTCCGAGGAACAGCGAATGCAAGATGATCTGGAAACTTTGGGAAACCTGGCCAAGAAGCCAGAAGCAAACATTATTAAATTACCGAATATCAGTGCTTCGATTCCCCAATTGAACGAGGCCATAGCGGAACTCCAAAGTAAAGGCTATGCCCTACCCGACTACCCCGACGATCCTCAGGATGATGAAGAACGGAAATTAAAAGTACGTTACGACAAAATAAAGGGGAGTGCGGTTAACCCTGTACTACGTGAAGGCAACTCTGACCGTAGGGCTCCAAGGGCCGTTAAGAACTACGCCAAACAAAATCCACATTCAATGGGTGCATGGAGTAAGGACTCCGCAACCCATGTGGCCACCATGGACCATGGTGATTTCAAATCAAATGAAAAATCATTGACCCTGCCTGAAGCTACCAATATTAAAGTGGTACTTAAGGGGAATGATGGAACAACCACGGTTTTAAAAGAGAATCTTCCCCTCTTAAAAGGAGAGATCATTGATGCTACGATTATGAGTAAAAAAGCCTTGGTGGCTTTTTTGACCGAACAAATCGAAGATGCCAAGAAAAAGGGTGTTTTATTCTCCATTCATATGAAGGCCACCATGATGAAGGTCTCCGACCCTATTATCTTTGGTCATGCCATCGAGGTCTTCTTTAAGGATGTGTTTGCCAAACATGGCCCTACATTCGAATCAATAGGTGTAAATGCCAATGATGGATTGGAAAATTTATTGGATAAACTCAATGAACTTCCTGCTGACAAAAGAAATGAAATTGAAAACGATATAAAAAACGCGATAAAACAAGGTCCTGACCTGGCTATGGTAAATTCTGACAAAGGCATTACCAACCTTCATGTACCAAGTGATGTTATTATCGATGCCTCCATGCCTGCCATGATTCGAAATTCAGGTAAGATGTGGAATGCGAAAGGAGAGGCTCAGGATACAAAAGCGGTCATACCCGACAGCAGTTATGCAGATATCTATTCGGCTACCATCGATTTCTGCAAAGAGCATGGCGCCTTTGACCCAACTACCATGGGTACTGTACCTAATGTTGGACTTATGGCCCAAAAAGCCGAGGAATATGGTTCCCATGATAAGACGTTCGAAATTGGAACAGACGGTAAAGTAGACGTTATTGACATAAATTCAGGAGAAACCCTCTTGGAACACACCGTGGAAAAAGGTGATATATGGAGAATGTGCCAGGTAAAGGACGCTCCTATCCAAGATTGGATCAAATTGGCGGTTTCGAGAGCCCGTGCCTCCCAAATCCCTACTATTTTTTGGTTGGATGAGGAAAGGGCCCATGATAGGGAAATAATGAAAAAGGTTAAAACCTATCTACCAGATCATGATACCACAGGATTGGACATTAAGATCCTATCCCCGCTTGAAGCCACAAAAGTCACCTTAAAACGAATGAAAGAAGGCAAAGACACCATTTCCGTTTCAGGTAATGTCTTACGTGACTTCCTAACCGATCTTTTCCCGATCCTTGAAGTAGGTACAAGTGCAAAAATGCTTTCTATAGTACCGCTAATGAATGGTGGTGGCCTTTTTGAAACTGGAGCTGGAGGTTCGGCCCCCAAACACGTTGAACAATTTTTGGAAGAAGGCCATTTACGATGGGATTCTTTGGGTGAGTTTTTGGCCCTAGGCGTTTCATTGGAATTCTTTGGTGATAAGAACAACAATCCAGAAGCCCGTATTTTAGGGGATGCTTTGGACGCAGCAACCGAAAAATTCCTATTGAACGACAAATCACCCTCACGTAAGGTAATGGAATTGGATACCCGTGGCAGTCATTTTTATTTGGCCATGTATTGGGCAGAGGCTTTGGCGAACCAAGAAAAGAATACAGCTTTGAAAAGCACCTTTTCCAAGGTTGCCGAGGAAATGAAGGCCCTAGAAACCCAAATAGTCAACGAATTGAAAGATGCCCAAGGCAAGCCTCAGGATATTGGAGGATATTACTTGCCCGATGCCCAACTTGTTGCCGAAGCTATGCGACCAAGCAAGTCTTTGAATGCTATTTTGGAAAAAATATAACACATTGTTATCCAGAGAAAAACCCTTGGCTTACGCCGGGGGTTTTTCTTTTAAATAAATGTTAACACCCCCTTATACCCTATTATTCTTCATACATTTACTAAAAATCGCATCAATGAATAAGAGGCCATTATCATTTATAATTTTATTCTTCCTTTTTTCTTTTATTCTATTTTCCCAACAAAAATATACTTTAAGCGGTACCGTATCGGAAGCTTCCAGTAACGAAACCATGATCGGCGTTACTATTGCCATTCCTGAGTTGGCTACCGGTGTGACCACCAATGAATATGGTTTCTACTCCATTACACTGCCCGAAGGGGAATACAACATACAAATCAGTTATTTAGGGTTTCAAGCGCAGACCCAAACCATCAGCCTAACCGAAAATAGCAAATTGAATTTTCTAATGGTTGAGGAAGCCCAACAATTGGAAGAAGTGGTTGTTACGGATTCAAGTGACAAATTGGATATTCGAAAACCACAAATGAGCGTAAACACCATGTCTGTGGCAACCATTAAAAAAATACCCGTGATCTTGGGGGAAGCCGATGTCATTAAATCCATTTTACTACTGCCCGGGGTCACCAATGCCGGTGAGGGATCTTCCGGTTTCAATGTTCGGGGAGGTGCCGTAGACCAAAATCTCATACTTCTGGATGAAGCCACCATTTTCAATTCCTCCCACCTTTTTGGTTTTTTCTCGGTTTTTAACCCTGATGCCATTAAGGATATAAAACTATACAAAGGAGGAATCCCTGCCCGGTATGGCGGAAGACTTTCCTCTGTTCTGGATATCTTTCAAAAGGAAGGCAATAGCAAGGAACTGAAAATCAACGGGGGTATTGGTCTGGTAGCAAGCCGTTTGCTTGTAGAGGGACCCTTGAAAAAAGACAAGGCGGCTTTTCTCATAGGTGGTAGATCGTCCTATGCCCATCTATTCCTACCCTTGTTCGATATAGACAATACCGCCTATTTCTATGACCTGAACACCAAAATCAATTTCAAGATAAACGGGAACAACAACATCTTTTTGTCCGGTTATTTTGGGAGGGATGTATTTAGCATCAGTGACAGTTTTGTGAACACCTATGGCAATGCGGTCGGTAATTTTCGTTGGAACCACTTGTTCTCCAACAAGTTGTTCTCCAATCTTTCCTTGATTTATTCCGATTACTATTATGGACTCAAATTGGATTTTGTCGGATTCAACTGGAATTCAGGGATTCAAAACTTCAATGTGAAGTATGACTTAAAGCATTACCTGAATGATAACCTGCAAATAAACTACGGCCTTAACAATATCTATTACCGCTTTAACCCTGGAAAAATAGAACCAAGCAATGCTACTTCGGGAATTGTCGAAGATCAACTTATTCAAAAATACGCCAATGAGTTTGCCGCATATATTGATATTGAACATGATATTACCCCAAATTTAAGTTTGGGCTACGGATTGCGCTTTAGCAACTTCAATCGATTGGGGCAAGAGGAAGTAAACGTATATGAGAATGACAATCCGGTTGTCTACAATCCTTCCCTTCAAATCTATCAGGAAGCGGACCCCATATCCGTTTTGAATCCCAAGCGTAGCGAAAGTCTGGCCAAATTCAACAATTTTGAACCTCGGATCAGCGTATCGTACATTATTAACGACAACAGTTCGGTAAAGGGCAGTTACACTCGATTGGCACAATACCTCCACCTAATATCGAATACAAGTTCACCAACCCCTCTGGATGTTTGGACCCCAAGTGGCTCTTTTATTGAACCACAGCTTCTGGATCAATATGCCTTAGGATATTTCCGGAATCTTAAGGATGGGGATTATTCCGTCGAAACCGAGGTATTCTATAAGGACATCCAAAACCGTATTGATTACATCGACGGCGCCAATCTTATCGCCAATGATGCCATTGAACAGGTTATCCTTAATGGTGAGGCCAGGGCCTATGGACTCGAATTCCTATTTCGTAAGAATACCGGAAAGCTTCAAGGTTGGTTGGCTTACACCCTTTCCAAATCCGAACAAAGGACACCCGGTAGAACTACGACCGAACCCGGTATCAATGATGGTCAGTGGTACAATACACCCTATGATAAGACCCATGATTTTTCCATCTATGGAAATTATGACCTTAATAGTAAATGGAGTTTCAATACAAATTTTGTTTTTCAAACAGGGCAACCCACCAATTACCCCATAGGGCAATATGAATACCAAGGATTGACGGTCCCCTACTATGGATTAAGAAACCAAGAAAGGCTACCGAGTTATCACCGCCTCGACCTATCGGCCAGCCTTACCCCTAGAAAGAATGCGAATAGAAAAGTACAGGGAGAATGGATATTCAGCCTATACAACGTATACAACAGACGTAATGCTGCCTCCATTTCGTTCGGCAGAAATGAGGATACCAATGTGAATGAAGCGGTACGAACTTCGATTTTCGGGATAGTACCTGCCGTTACCTATAATTTTAAATTTTAGGCCATGAAAAAATATATACTTATAATATTTGTGCTTTCCATAGTTATTGGTTGTGAGGATGTGGTCGAAATAGACGTACCCAAGGATGACACACGTTTATCGATTGACGCCTTGATCCGTATTGATACCGAGACATCAACAACACGCGTAGCGATAAAGGCTACCGAAACCACCAGTTTTTTCGAGGAAATTGAACCAGCGGTCTTAGACCAAATACAATTATTGAATACATCCTCAAATACGATAACAGACCTCGTGGAAGACCCCTCTGACTCTGGTGTTTATGTTGCAAATTTGCCAACCCGTGAATTGATGGAAGGTGATTTTCAATTGAACATTCTGTATAATAATGAACAATATGAGGCCACGACCACCTTTGTGCCCACGGTACCTTTCGATGATGTAAAACAAGGGGATGGCACATTATTCTCTGAAGACGAAACGGAAATCGTGGTTTCGTATACCGATGTAGCCAATAGCGATGACTACTATCTCTTCGATTTTGGATTTAATGAATACCTCGTATCCGAGGATACCTTTTACCCTGGACAGTCCTTTGAATTCTCTTACTTTTATGAAGACGGACTTGAAGCAGGAAGAAAACTGAATATCAGTATCTTAGGTGTAGATGAAGCATTTTACAATTATATGAACCAATTGATTGTTCAAAGCGGGGGTGACCAAGGTCCTTTTCAGACCCCAGCAGCCACGGTCCGGGGAAATATCATTAACACCACGGATTCGGACAACCTGGCCCTAGGATATTTTGCCCTGTGTCAGGAATATAGGGAAACCGTCATACTGGAATAAAATTATGATGTGGCGTCACCCATTTATTACGCTAGAATGGATACTTTTATTGTTCCAACATTTTAAACGACATGAGAACCAATAAGGACCTTTTGATTAAAGGCATCAAGCATTTCGCTTATACCTTCCTTTTAATGTTTACCGCTCCCACAGTGTTATGGCAGGCTTTCAAAAACCAGGAACACTCCTTTTACATCCCTGTTCTGATTGTAGGCCTTATTTTGGCCATTGCGGCAATTGCCATGGCCTTCTACAGTGTACATTTAATCATGAATGCCCTATTCAATACCCCCAAAAAGAAAAATAACGGCTAAGCTACTTTTTTGCGAATCCAAAACATTATTTTTTATCGGTACTTGCGGTACGCCATTTGTTCTCCAAATCCATATAATCGAAATCCAAAGCCGATTTTTGCGGTTCCAATTTACCGGCGGCGAAAGCCCGTTGTAAAATATCCTCGATAAGGTAGTCTTCCTGAACCATTTCAGGATTATACTCCTCCTTTAAACTGATATTGAACATTTTGGCGGTCGTATTGTACCAGAAGGCACGCCAACCATTTCTTAGTTCCTTCACCAGGTCAAAAGCGTTATATCCCGTTTGTCGGTAAATAAGTTTCACCAAAATCTGTCCCTCGGTCCGCGTCAGTTTTTTCAGTTCATCCGAAAATTCCCCTTCAATATATTTTTGGACTTTCTTCGTGTATTTTTTTCGCTTTCTTGGCTTTTTTATTTTTGAGAGACTATCATTGAGCTCCTGCAAACGCTCCGCAGCCATCTTCGCATAAGGGAATACCTTAATGGTCTTTCTTCTCAGGATATAATATCTGAGCTTTTCTTTATAGGATGGGAATTTCAGTCGGCTAAAGACATACACTTCCTCAAGGGGAATAGAGTTGTATACGATCGAATCCCCTTCAATAACGATCATTTTTTCCATGATAGAATCCAAAGGCTGTTCTTCCACCTGTGCGGTAACAAGCAGCGCGAAGAAACCGAAAACAAAAAACAATATGCTCTTTTTCATCATTGGGGTTAAAGCAAAAGCCTTGCCAAATTTAACGATAATTAACCATGGTTATTATTAATTGGAAGTGAATATTGTTAAGTTTGTATACAAATTTATTATATATGGCCACAAAGAATATTCTCAACAAAAAATCAATGGATTTTTTGGAAAAATACCTTAATAACGCAGCCCCAACAGGCTACGAATGGGAAGGACAAAAGATTTGGATGGAATATCTAAAACCTTATGTAGACACTTTCATTACCGACACCTATGGCTCTGCCGTTGGAGTCATTAATCCGGATGCCGAATTCAAAGTAGTTATAGAAGGGCATTCTGACGAAATTTCATGGTATGTCAACTACATTACCGATAACGGACTTTTGTATGTAATCCGAAATGGTGGTAGCGACCATCAAATTGCACCTTCAAAATGGGTGAACATCCATACGAAAAACGGCATTGTGAAAGGTGTTTTCGGTTGGCCCGCGATCCATACCAGAAATAAGGCAAAGGAAGAACCGCCTAAATTGGATAACATCTTTATCGACATAGGCGCAAAAGACAAGGAAGAAGTTGAAAAAATGGGTGTTCATGTGGGCTGTGTCATTACCTATCCCGATGAATTCCAGATTCTAAACAAAGATAAATTCGTATGCCGAGCTATAGACAACAGGGCCGGTGGCTTTATGGTCGCGGAAGTTGCCCGATTGTTGCATGAGAACAAAAAGAAATTGCCTTTCGGATTGTACATAACCAATTCCGTTCAAGAGGAAATAGGGTTACGCGGCGCTGAAATGATCACCCAGACCATAAAACCCAATGTGGCGATCATTACCGATGTGTGCCACGACACGACGACCCCTATGATCGAGAAGAAGACCGAGGGCCATACCGAAATAGGTGCTGGTCCGGTTATTTCTTATGCCCCTGCGGTACAGAATAAACTACGGGAACGAATTATAGAAACAGCGGAAGCCCATAAAATCCCATTCCAACGAATGGCAGCCTCCAGATCAACGGGAACCGATACCGATGCCTTTGCCTACAGCAATGGCGGTGTAGCTTCTGCCCTTATCTCCTTACCGCTACGTTATATGCACACCACCGTGGAAACCGTGCATAAGGATGATGTAGAGAACGTGATCCGTTTGATTTATGAAACGGTATTGAATATAAAGGACGGTGAGACTTTCAGTTATTTTGATTGATGGACTCTTGTAAATAATTTGATTATGGATGAATTGGTTGATATACTGGATGCTGAAGGCAACTTCACCGGAAAAACAGCCATGAAATCCGAAGCCCATAAACATGGACTGTTCCATCCGACAGTCCATGTTTGGTTTTATACCAAAAACGGACAGGTAGTACTGCAGCAACGAGGAAAGGATAAGGATATACATCCCCTACTCTGGGACGTTTCCGTAGCCGGACATGTAGGAGCGGGCGAAAATATTGAAACCTCCGCCATTCGTGAAGTCTCCGAAGAAATAGGTTTGGATATCACCTCCAATGAATTGGAAAAAATCGGGGTTTTCAAATCCATTCAAAACCATCATGAAAACTTGATCGATTGTGAATTCCACCACACCTATCTCTGTGAATTGAAAGTGCCTTTTTCGCAATTACAAAAACAGGACTCCGAAGTCGAGGCCTTGGCACTTACCCCACTCCTGAAATTTTCAGAGGAAACCTGGGGATTGGCCAATCCACAAAAATATGTCCCCCACAGCGTGGATTATTATAAAACCATAATCAAGGCCATCAAAAAGAGGTTATAGCCCTTTTATAAAATCATTGATTTCATCCAAGCTATACGTATGTTGTTCACCGCTGGCCATATCCTTGACCACGAAAGTCTTGGTGTTCATTTCATTTTCGCCGATCAGTACAACAAAAGGCACCTTGCGGTTATTGGCATATTTCATTTGCTTCTGCATTTTGGCCTTACTGGGGTAAACATCTGCGGTTACCCCTTGCTTTCGCAACTGGGTCACCAATGCCAAAGCCGACATCGATTCCCTTTCCCCAAAGTTGATGCAAAGCACATCCAGTGACTTGTCCAAGGTTTCAGGAAATAAGTCCAATTCTTCCAAAACCAAATAAATCCGGTCTAAACCAAACGAAATACCCACTCCACTCACATCTTTCAGCCCAAAGATCCCCGTTAGGTCGTCATAACGTCCACCACCGCCAATAGAGCCCATTTTAACGCCTTCTGGCGCTCCAACCTCAAAGATGGCCCCAGTGTAATAGTTAAGCCCCCTAGCCAACGTTACATCGATTTTCAGGTTAGCGGATTCCAAATCCAAATCCCCAATGGCATTGATAATAAATCCAAGCTCTTCGACTCCCTTACTACCTTGCGTGGAATCCGCAAGTAATTGCTCTAACGCCTCCAATTGGGAAGCATTGTCCCCGGAAAGGTCAAAAAGCGGCGCTGCCTTGGCTATTGCCTCTTCGGAAATGCCTTTGGCCAACATTTCCTTCTGCACCCCTTCTACCCCTATCTTATCCAGTTTATCCAAGGCCACGGTGAAATTCACCAAATTATCCTGGGCTCCGATAACCTCGGCAATACCGGCAAGTATTTTTCGGTTGTTCAGCTTTATGGTAACACCTTCCAATTTCAAATCGGTAAAAACGGCATCGTACAATTGAATCAATTCCACCTCCTGCAAAAGGGAATTTGACCCAACCACATCGGCATCGCATTGATAAAACTCCCTAAAACGTCCTTTTTGGGGTCGATCCGCCCGCCAAACCGGCTGTATCTGATAGCGCTTAAACGGAAAATCAATCTCATTCTGGTGCATCACGACGTAACGTGCAAAAGGTACCGTGAGGTCATAACGTAATGCCTTCTCCGAAATCTTCGCTGTCAATGATTTAGAATCCTTGGAGCTGTAAGTCGCATCATCCACCTTACTTATATAATCACCGGAATTCAATATCTTAAAAATCAAACGATCCCCTTCATCCCCGTATTTACCCATTAAGGTCTCCGAATTTTCAAAGGAGGGGGTTTCAATAGGCTGAAAACCAAAAATCTTAAAGTGCTTTTTTACAATCTCGAAAATATAGTCGCGTTTTGCGATTTCGGTGGGTGAAAAATCACGGGTTCCTTTAGGTATACTTGGTTTTTGTGCCATTTGGTTGTTTTCTAATGCAAATATATAGTTTTGTTGATCCTAGCCTTCGTCTGAACATGATATTATTGTTCCCCGATCATGCTGTCGAACCATTTATACAAATCGCCTTTGGTGATGGTAGCTCCTTGTTTGATCAAATTGAATTTGTCCAGGTTCTTATCTTCGGTGTACGCTTTTGATGCCATTAAATATTCAACAAAATCGGACTGCCAGTTTTTCTTGAACCAACCGAACCCTTCCTTGGTCATTAAATCGACATCCGGGTTCATCACCTTAACCGAAATAAGCTTCATCTCCTTATCGGTCAATTCGAACAAATGCATCTGTTGTGCGGAAATATTCTCTAGATACGCAACCTTGGTCAATACCCCTTCCCAAATTAAATCACTGAAAACATCCAACTCCTCTTCTGCCACTTCCGGCTTCTTGGCCTTTAGTTCTTCCCACTCTTCGGCCGTAATGGATTGTGTTGCCAAGAAATTTATGAATTCCTGATGCAGTTCTTCCAATTGTTGCTTGGTCAATCTCGTATATTTCATCGATTATCTGATTTGTTACTGGTTTCAGTCTGCAAAAATAAAAAGCCCTGACAGAATCGTCAGGGCTTTTAAGATTATTTTCTGTATTCTTCCTAAAAAATATAACGTACCCCTATTTTACCCCCCTCTACGCTTCCATAAACAGTCATCTTATCCTTTTATATTTTGAAGCGGGAGCTTGACCGTTAACGGCAAACTGTATTTACAGCATATTCAAAGTATTAATGCTATACAACAGATTTTATTCCAAAAATAAAACCGAGACCCTGACCTTCTATCTATATTTTAACGTTCACCAATGGTTGTCGTAAGTTTGGATAGTTTAGCCTGTTCCAGTATCTGCAAGGTTACGTGAACAATATTATACAATAAGATATATTGCATTTGCGTTGCCTCTTTGTTCGTGGCAAGCAATTGGGTGCTTATATCCTTGAGCATATTTTCAATCGGTTCTATTTCACTATTGTGTTGTGTTGTCAACCAATTAAAGGCATCGTCCAATGCTTTTAAAATGTCATTCTCAAACTCCAGCACCTGTAAAGTCCCTCCCTTTTCCTGTGCCCTGTGGGCCCCTAATGCCGATAAATACGACAACAAGGCATGGTTTAAATAGGTTAGCGTAAAAGCCGTTTTATTCAGTTGTTGCTGTTTTTGGGGATCTAACTGCATGTTTTGCCAAACCTTAACCAAGGCATTATCGGCACGATGGGCTTCCCTTCTGGCTATTCTATATTTTAAATCATCTGTTGTAGGGTTTTGGTATTGATCCAAAATAGCCTTAAAATAAGCTGTATTTTTATGGATAACCCCACTCAACAAACTTGGTAGTTTTTTGTATTGCCACTCCGGCCATAAAAACCGGACTACCATAAACGAAATAAACGCACCTATTAGTGTGGCCAATAAACGAGGGGCCATAACGTCTACCCCTTTGTTGGACATGATATTAAAGGCGCATAACACAAAAATGGTAATAAAAACAACCCCTACTGAGTAACGTCGTTTCATCCAAATAAAAAACAAATAGGCCGAAGTGATCAGTAGTACAATTTGTCCAGAAAAAGAAAACAGTCGAATTATCAAAACACCAACAACCACCCCCGTTAAGGTTCCTATAGTTCGTTCCAATAAGCGTTTTCTTGTTTCACTGAAACTGGACTGTAATACAAACAAAATGGTAAGGACTACCCATTCCCCTTTGTCTATATTAAAATATTGATAGACCGTAAATCCAATTAGAAAAGACACACTCAACCGCAACGCATGTCGCATTCTCGGATGATTGATGTTTAATTGCAATTTTAACCGTTCAAAATACGAACGCGTTTCTTTTTCCAATTTTGGCAAGGAATCCGTGTCGTAATTCTTATCAATGCACTTTAATGTTTCATGGCACTGCGTAATATTATTGATCAATAAACGCAAAGGAAGCGAACCTTTTAATGAATTGGTTTCCAATAATCCGTTCATGGTTCCTACCAACCAACTTAACGCCATTGGATGTTTGTACGGACTACCGGTAAGTAAACTTTCGGCAAAATTCTTGGTAGCAAGTGCCAATTCATGCAATAATTGGCGAATACCCGCAATCAATTCAATGTTGGCTGGATCCGTAGTCAATAAATCGTACCGTTCATGACTTGAGGTCGCCCGTTCGTGCAATCCTTGCAACACCATAAAATAATGCAAATAAGGCAATAAAGGTTGCTGATTTTTAAGCGCCTCCCCATAGCTGTTCAAAACTTCCTTACAGGAATCCAATGCCTCAACTATTTGTATGTTCAACAGGGCAAGTTTTGTTCTTACTTCTTTTTCTGATTGCCCATCACTGGGGAACAGTTTGGCCTTTTCATCAAAATAGTCTGAAAGCGCATAAAACCCTCTGGCCAATTGTTCATTTAGAAGACTATATGGCTTTAGAAGCAATATAACATACGAAAAAACACCATAAATAAAGGCCCCCAAAGAAAGAAGGATAGGTTGTATATACCAATTAGGACTTATTTGCGCTCCAATCATTGTATAAACCCCTATGAGCAAGGCTCCAAAAGTCACACCCCTAAAACGCTCACTGATACCCCCTATCAGTATAAACACAATGGTTGAAAGGGATAGACCAATACCTAGCAGTATGGGGTATGGTTGCAATAATTCAACTGAAAAACTGGAGATAGCAAAACTGATAATTTTTAAAGCCATGGACTTTAAGCGCCCGTTCGGGTGGTCCTCCGTTTCTGAAAGCACCCCGGCAAGTGCACCCAAACCCAATGTTACAGCATAAAATGGCAATCCCAAGATCACCATAAAAATAACCAGTGAACCTATGACGATAGTTCCTTTAAACGCCAATAGCCTATTAGGGTTCTTTAAAAACAGATTCCGATAATATTTATACCAAGAAATTTGTTTTAAGTTGAAAGAAAGTCGTTTCATCGCCATGGCTATTTGTGCCTTTTGTAATAAAACCACAAAAGTAAACAATAGCACTGGCTTCGTCTGTATTATTAGATCATATCAGTCAATTTCTTGCAAGGGTGAAGTACCCCTTCCCTACCCAGCCACATGGTTTCAACTTCCTGAAATGACGTTTTTCGAAGCTTGGATGTCCTATCATACCGTAAACAAAAAGCCCTGACGATGCTGTCAGGGCTTTTAAGATTATCTTCTGTATGCTTCTTAAAAAATGTAACGTACACCAAATTGCCCTTGCCATCTAGACAAAAGACTTGCATCATACCCAAAAGTCTCGGTCAACTCAGGATTAAACGTATAGGTAGGTACATTTGTGTTTGGATCTACCGAAACACTTAATGGATTCAGATTATTTGGCTGTTGAACAACACCCCAATCCGAATTCAATAAGTTTCCTACATTCAAAATATCAAAACTCAACTGAATGGTATGGGTCTTACCCCCTGCAACCTTAAAGTTATAGTCCTGAAGAATCTTTAAATCCCATTTTCCCCTCCATGGGGCCAAAGCACCATAACGCTCGGAATATTCCCCTCTATGGTCACTCAAATAATCATCTTGCTGAATATATGATTCAAAGGCCGCCGCTTGATTCGCTCCGGTAAATTGCATTTGTTGTACTTCGGTAGCGGTGGGAATATAGATTAGGTCATTGTTTTGGAACGAGCTATCGTTGTTTATATTACCCGCATAGGTATAATTGAACCTACCCCCTTGGGCATATTCAAAGAAAGTGGAAATGGTGGTTGCCCATTTATTGTCTGTACCGTACTGGAATTGTTTTGAACCTACACCGATAAAACGATGTGTATCCCCATATTTTGAAAAGCCCAACACATCGGCATTGGCATCACCTAAATTAGGATTGAAATCGAAAGCATCCCCTGTGATTTCAGCTTCAATGGAATTTACATCCTTGGCATTTAAATAACTATAGGCCAACATGGCGTAAATACCATTATCAAATGTTTTTTGTCCTTTTAGCGATAGGTTCCAGATACGTCCCTTGTCCGAATTTGTAAATACGTAAGCACTTGTTGGCCCTCCAAAAGCATTGGAGGAAACATCACTCCCCAAATATATCGGTCTATTATCGCCAGGAGCATTCAAGGTTCCTGATGGGTCACTGTACGCCCAATTCTGTACGTGGGAAGCATTCAAATCCTTCGTATAGGAAACATCGGCGGTTAAAACGAATCCGTTGTCAAATGCCTTATCCGCACCAAGGTTGGTTCTCCATACTTGAGGCCATTTAAAATCTGGATCTACAGCTTGATAAAAGAAGAAGTCCACACCCTGCACTTGGTTACCCAACCATACAAAAGGCAATCTTCCTGTAAACACCCCAGTTCCACCACGTAGTTGTAACGTATTATCACCTTGTACATCCCAATTGAACCCTACCCTTGGGGATATCATCCAATCATTGCTTGGCAACTGCTCAGAATCGATCGTTGTCGGTTCCCCCGTATTGGGATTGTAATAAAGATTGTCTGGCTGATAATTCGCTGATTTCCTTTCAATGTTTTCCCTGATTTTTTCCTTGGTATCAAAGTACAACGGCTTATCGAAACGAACTCCGTAGGTCAACTTAAAATCGTCCGTGGCACTCCATTCATCCTGAAGGTAAAAAGAAAGTTGGCCAACGTTTGTTTCCGCTAGCGTCCATCCACCATCCGCTCCATCCTCAAACTGATTATTGTTCGCATAAGTCGCTTCAGCACCTTGGATCATTCCATCGATCATCCCTCCTGGCTGGGCATTATCCAAAAATTCCTGTACGCTTCTAAAATTACCGAAATAGTCATCCGAGATAGGAAATCCAAATGTGCCTCCATAAAAACCTAGGTTGAAGGAATTATCGAACTGGAATTTTTCAAAGGCGAAACCAACGGTATACGTGTGATTACCTTTGAAGATATTCATATTATTTGTAATCTGAAACACTTTTTGATCCAATCTATTGTGAATGGAAAATGGTTCATGACCCGCAATAATATAGTTGGAACCTGCACCATCTTGAATAATGATACTCGGTGCCGGTGATGAAAGTGGATCCCTAAAATCATCGAAATGGGAATAGCCAATCTGTAATTTATTGGTTACTTCGTCGGACAGGGTGGAGTTCAACTCCAATTGTACGGAGTTCAATTTATTATTGATCTCGTACCCTGATTTTTCGAACTGCAACGTTGTAAAACTAGGACCCCGTACCCCAATTGCCGTAGGGTGCGCAGGTTTTTCCTTGGAAGCTTTCAAGAAATTATAAATAACCGCCAATCGGTTTTTATCATTGATGTTCCAATCCAGCTTGAAAATACCCTTGGTAGATTCAGAGCCATAGGTAAACCCTTCATAGGCCCCGGTATCGTACCCCAATGTTCCTAAAGCCGATTGTACGGCCATAAGGTCACTTTCCAACACCCTGGACTCATTGATGGCACCAGAACCCGTATTGGGTATCCATCCGTTTGTACCCAAATCATCCCGTTGTTCTTTTTCAAAGTTTGCAAAGAAGAAGAGTTTATCCTTAACGATGGGACCTCCAATGCTAAGACCGTATTGGCTTTGATTCAAATCAGGCTTTACAACACTTTCGCCGCGGATTTTTCCTCCCGTCAAACCTTCATTACGCGTAAAGCCATATACCGTACCATGAAAGTCATTGGTACCACTCTTTGTTACTGCATTTACGGTTGCCCCCGTAAATCCGGATTGGGTTACATCGTAAGGCGCGGTTGACACTTGGATCTGTTCAATGGCATCCAAGGAAATGGGCTGTGAATCGGTTTGTCCACCAGGCGTCGGGGAATCCAATCCAAAAGGGTTGTTGAAAATTGCCCCATCCAATGAAAAGTTGTTGTATTGATCGTTTCGACCCCCAAATGAATTACCACTTGCGGTAGGCTCCAAACGGGTAAAATCCTGCGCTGAACGCGAAATAGTGGGTAAACGGGTCAATTCCCTTCGCCCCACGCTGGTCTCGGCACCTGTTCGACCATCGCCAAAGGTACCTGACCGATCCGAAACCACGATAACTTCATCGAGTGCCTGGCTGTCAGTAACCATTGCAGCATCCAAATCAAAGGTTTGCCCTAAGGTTAAAAACACATTGTCCAGTTCTTGGGTCTTAAAGCCGATATAAGACAAGGTAACCGTGTAAGGTCCACCTACTCTTAGGTTTAACAGGTTATAACGCCCATCCTCATTGGTAATCGCACCATAAGTAGTACCCGTTGGGGTATGGACTGCGACAATATTAGCCCCTAATAAGGGTAAATTCCGATCATCGACCACCTTACCCCTAATATTAGAAGTCGTGACCTGTGCCATTGCCGTAATAGAAACGAACAACAACACCATACTAAGTTGTAGTTTTCTGTACATATGTTTGGTTTGAGTTAGGTCCAAAAATAGCACAAAAAAAGAGCTATGCAGGCATAGCTCTTAAAAGTTATTAACGGTAAGTTCCTATTTATCAGCAACTACCTCAAATGGGAAATCGATAATCACATCCCTGTGAAGTCTTACCTGTGCAGAAGCTACACCGGTTCTTTTTACCGTACCTCCGAGAATATTGATGAATTTTTTATCAATCTCGTGTCCTTCTTTTTCAAGTGCAGCGGCTAAATCTATTGATGTAACCGATCCAAAAAGTTTATCACCGGCACCAGCCTTTGCCTTAATTTTAAGTTCAAGGGTCTTTAATGCCTCAGCTACTTTATTTGCAGCGTCAATGACTTTCTTTTCTTTATGGGCTCTCTGTCTTAAATTTTCTGCCAATACCTTTTTTGCTGAAGGAGTAGCCAATGTGGCCAACCCTTTAGGTATTAGAAAATTTCTTCCGTAACCGTTCTTAACACTTACTAAATCGTCTTTAAAACCTAAGTTTTGTACGTCTTCCTTTAATATAAGTTCCATGGTTCGTTTCTTTTATTTTAATAAATCACCAACATAGGGCATAAGTGCCAAATGGCGGGCTCTCTTAACGGCCTGTGCCACTTTTCTCTGATATTTCAAAGAAGTACCTGTTAACCTTCTTGGAAGAAGTTTTCCTTGTTCATTAACCAATTTCATTAAGAAATCAGCATCCTTATAGTCAATGTATTTAATACCTGACTTTTTGAAACGACAATATTTCTTTTTTGTGTTGGTTTCGATATTCAATGGGGTCAAATATCTGATTTCCCCATCTTTTTTACCTTTTGCCTGTTGTTCTATAGATGCCATAGTACTTACGCTTTAGATTTTAATCTTGTTCTTCTTTTCTCAGCCCATTCAATGGCATGCTTGTCTAACTTTACAGTCAAGAAACGCATTACACGTTCGTCTCTTCTGAATTCCTGCTCATAAGGAGCGACCACCTCTCCAGGTGCTTTGAATTCAAATAAGTGGTAAAAACCACTTTTTTTGTTCTGTATTGGATAAGCCAATTTCTTGAGCCCCCAATTTTCTTTGGATACCATTTTGGCATCATTCTTGATTAAGAAATCCTCGAATTTCTTAACTGTTTCCTCTATCTGTACATCTGATAGAACGGGATTTAAAATGAAAACAGTTTCGTAATTGTTCATAAATATTTTGTTTTAAGGATCGCAAAAATAAGAATATTTGTGAGTTAACACAAGAAAACGAGAAAATCTTCGTTATAGATAGGATAAATATAATAATTGAACGAAACCAAATCTTAACTTAATGATCATTGCAGATTACACAGTATTTAATACAATGTTTACAACTTTAATTGCAGTTCAGCGTGTTTTTTCGGTAATTTGTCGATGATTTAACCCCACAAATCAACCCTTTATGAAATTAAGAAGTATTATTGTTGATGATTCATCAATGCAGCGGATGGCAGTCGCAAAATTGGTCAACAACCATCCTAACCTAGCCATGGTTGCTGAATATAGCAACGCGATCGAGGCAAAGAACGGTATCAAAAACCATGAAATCGATTTGATTTTTCTTGATGTCGAAATGCCCATCATTAATGGATTTGACCTACTCGAGTCCCTAGAAAACAGTCCTCAGGTGATTTTGATCACCGGTAAACCTGATTATGCCCTTAAGGCATTCGACTATGACGTAACAGATTATTTGCACAAACCCATTACGATGGCACGTTTTGATGCATCTGTTAAAAGAGCAGTCGCAAAATACGAACAAATGAACAGGGTTCTTGAGGATGAAGAACACATCTTCGTCAAGAGTAACCTTAAGAAAAGAAAAGTTATACTTAACGATATTAAGTGGATAGAAGCCCTTGGTGACTACATAAAACTAGTGACTGATGAAGCGAATATCGTAATTTTATCAACAATGAAATCTTTCGAAAAGCAACTGCCTGAAGAAAAATTTCTTAGAATCCATAAGTCCTATATCGTTAACCTTGAAAAGGTTGAGAAATTCAACAGTAAAAATGTTGAAGTAAGCGGAAGGTCTATTCCTTTAAGTAGGAACAAAAAAGCCGAACTGGCGGAAGCGCTAAGTAACGTTTAATTTTTCCTGGGAAATTTCTGGGATTTACAATTCTAGATGTGGTCTACATTGTAGATTACCCTAACACTTCTGAACTGCGAAATAGCATTAAAGGAATTTTCTATTCTTTTAATGCTATTTTTTGTTTTGCCCAATGGTTGTCCCAAAGGGATCTTAATAATCACATTCTTCAGGTATTGATTCCGTATTCGTGCCACAGGAGGGTATTCTGGCCCTAAAATGCCTGACCTAAAAATAGTTCTCAGGCCTTTGGCGAACCATTCGGCAGCATCGTTCAACGTATTGTAATTTTTGTGCTTGAAAGTAATCTTGATGATTCGGTTTACTGGTGGATAAAGAAACTGTTCCCGCTCGTATAACTGCTCTTTGAACATTCCCAAATAATCATTGGTTGAAACCTGTTTCAATATTTGATGATAGGGATTGAAACTCTGGACGATCACCTTTCCCCTTTTTTGGGTACGCCCTGCCCTACCCGCAACTTGGGTCAATAGTTGGAAACTGCGTTCATGGGCGCGATAATCCGGGAAATTCAATAAAGAATCCGCATTCATTATCCCTACCAGGCTCACATTTCTAAAATCGAGTCCTTTGGTAAGCATTTGCGTACCCACAAGCACATCCAATTCCTGTTGTTCAAAGGCCGTTATTATTTTTTCATACCCATATTTTCCCCGGGTCGTATCCAAATCCATCCGGCCCACTTTTGCATCGGGAAACAATTTCTTAAACTCATGCTCCACCTGTTCGGTTCCAAACCCTTTCGTATCCAAGGTTGGACTACCACAGGCCTCACAGATTTCCGGAAGGGCTATATGGTGTCCGCAGTAATGACAACGCAATTGCTTTTTAAACTGGTGATAGGTCAAACTTACGTCACAATTGGGACACTGGGGGGAATGCCCACAGGTGGTACATTCAACAATAGGCGCAAAACCCCTACGGTTCTGAAACAGGATCGCTTGTTCCCCATTATCCAACGTATCCGTGATTTCCTCCAACAATCGTTCAGAGAAATGTCCCTTCATTCGTCTTTTTCGGGTCTGCTCCTTTAGGTCGACCAATTCAATATCGGGCATTAAAACATCACCAAACCTTCTATCTATTCTTGCATAACCGTATTTTCCCGTCTGCGAATTGTAATAACTCTCTATGCTTGGGGTGGCTGACCCCAAAACAACTTTGGCCCCGTGCAGATTGGACAACACGATTGCCGCATCCCTCGCATGGTATCTCGGCGCAGGATCGAACTGTTTAAAAGAACCTTCATGTTCTTCATCGACAACAATGAGCCCTAAATTCGAATAAGGAAGAAATAATGCGGAGCGAGCGCCAATCACGATTTGTGCCTTGGCCTTTTTTGTCAGGACATTATTCCATACCTCCACCCTTTCGTGTATGCTATATTTAGAATGGTAAACAGAGATCTTTTCCCCGAAATACTCTTGAAGTCTTGAAATCAATTGCGTGGTCAATGCTATTTCAGGAAGTAAATACAAGGCCTGTTTCCCTGCGTTGATACATGTTTCGATAAGCTTCATATAGACCTCGGTCTTGCCTGAGGAGGTAACACCATGAAGCAATGCAACCTTACGATCATCAAAACTACCTTGAATTTCATCCAAAGCTTTTTGCTGATGTTCATTCAGACTTTTTAAATCAAGATCCCCCGCAGTACCGTCATAATTGACCCTATCGACCTGTATGTGGTATTCCTCCAAAACACCTTTGTCTATCAAGGTCTTGATCACGGCCTTGGAACTGCCACTCATCTGTTCCAAATCGGTGATCTTTATCGGCTTCTTATCCTTTACTTCCAATTGGAAAAGGGATAAGACCACTTGACTTTGTTTCGGAGCCCTTGTCAATGATTGCAGTAACTCCTCCAACTTCCCTTCGGATTGGTATGCTGTACCTAATTTTACATACCGTACCAATTTTGGTTTATATTGCTCGTAAATCTCGTCTTTTAGAAGAATGACCTGCTTTTCGATCAACCTGTTCAATATGGGCAGTACATTTTTCCGGTCGACAATGGCACTGACCTCATCAACCCTAAGCATCGATTGATGCTGTAAGGCCTCATAGACCAAAAATTCATCATCCTTTAGATCACTTTCATCGACCTCTCCCCTTTCATTCCGCAAGATCAGGGTTTCACTCTCCAACAAAAATGCGCTTGGCATGGCACTTCGGAACACCTCCCCAAGCGTACACATATAATAATCGGAAATCCACCGCCAATGTTGCAACTGTAAGGTGTTTACCACTGGGGCATCATCCAATATCTTATGGATTTCCTTAGCCTCATACACCTCAGGAGGGGTGGTATGGATTTCAAACACCAAGGCCGTGTATATCTTTGATTTACCAAAAGGAACCGCTACACGCATCCCAGGTTGTAAAAACTGGGATTCAGGTTCTGAAATACTGTAGGTGAAAAGCTTTTCTAGCGGAATGGGTAAGATGACGTTGATGAAATGTTGCATACACCCCGTCTTCTAACTTTCAACGCGCAACCAAGTTTGCGTTCTATAAATAAAAGCCAAATAACCCCGAACCTTGAGCTCATTGTGATTTTCCGGATTCAACCAGATCTTACATCGAAATGTCATAGCCTGCTGTGGATCGAATAGTTTTTTGCCTTTCCATTCCCCATTATGATGCTTTTTAGCTTCCTCAATGATCATCATACCTAAAATTGGCCGATCTTTTAATTCACCCTCACATTTGGAACAAACGGCATCTTCTTTGCCATCTTCCACAATCTTGACTACCTGGCCATACATGAGGCCATCTTTCTCATAAATATCAATAATGGCTTTGGGCTTGCCTGTACGGTCATCAATGGTCTTCCATTTGCCGAATACACTTTGCGATTGTACGGTAAAGGAGAACATGACCAACATTCCCAATAGTAATAGTTTACTTCTCTTTGTCATCTATATTGATGTTTTTTCGTAATGAATTAAGTGATGCGTTCAGTTCGAACCCGAGTAGCAATATATTGGAATTTAACCAAATGAACACCATTAGGATCAATAATCCTCCCAATGCCCCATATAATTCGTTATATCTCGCAAATTTCTCAACATAAACACCAAAAAGATACGAAGTCAAAACAAAGAGTATGGTGGTCATTAAAGCCCCTACCGAAAAGAATTTAGCCTGTTTTCCTTCTGCGGTACCGAAATAATATAAAATGGCGGTTGTGAAATAGGACAAAATCACAAAAAAGAGAACCTTGCCAATCTGGGCCCCTATGATGTCATTCTCCGACAAATTAAAACCATTGGATTTTGCTGCCCATTCACTTAGATAATCCAGAATATAAAATTCAAAATACACGTAGATGGCGGCCCCAATGATCAAAAGTACCGATAGGATCAACCCCACCATAAGCGCATAGGCATATTGTCGTATAAAATTTCGGGTTAATTTAACGTGATATGAATTCTCAAACCCCCCAAAAATAGCATTCACCCCATTGGCCATTAAGAATATCGAAATAAAAAATGCCGAGGATAGCACCCCGCCACTTTTCTGATCTTTAATCTGCTGATAAATATCCCCAAAATACTCACTGGTCGCCGATGGGAGAAAAGATTCCAGGAACAATAGGAATTGAGCATCAAAGTTCTCATTGCCCACACTCGCATAAGGCACGATAACAGGCACGAGGGATACCAAAAATATCAAAAGGGGAAATAGTGCCATAAAAAGACTAAAGGCAATGGAACTTGCCCTAGAGGATAATGCCCCCTGTACAATACCCAGGATATACATTTCTGCAAGATCATACAGTGAAAGCCCTTCAAAAGCAGGTAATTTCACCTTTTTCAAAAGGGATACCAGCCAATTGACTACGGGGATTTTATCAAGTTTAGCTTCTATTTCCTCCGACATTTATACCGCTTTAAGGCTAAGGTCCATATTGTAAACCGAGTGTGTTAAAGCCCCTGAGGAAATGTAATCTACCCCACATTCCGCATATTCCCTAATTGTTTGTTCGTTGATTCCTCCTGAGGATTCCGTTTGGCATTGGTCGCCGATCATGGCCACCGCCTTTCGGGTATCGGCATAATTGAAGTTATCGATCAAGATACGATGAACGCCTTTGGTTTCAAGAATCTCCCTAATCTCATTCAAATTCCTTGCTTCGACAATAATTTTGAGGTCCCGTTGGGTTTCCTTTAAATATGCCTGTGTTTTTTGTATCGCCTTGGTTATCCCACCCGCAAAATCGATATGGTTATCCTTAAGCATGATCATATCATACAGGGCGAACCTATGGTTTTCACCGCCCCCTATTTTTACAGCCCATTTTTCAAGGGCCCTAATCCCAGGGGTGGTTTTTCTTGTATCCAGTATTTTAGTTCCCGTACCTTCCAGCAAGGCAACGTAGGAATTCGTCTTGGTTGCGATGGCACTCATGCGTTGCATTGCATTCAACACCAAACGTTCTGCCTTTAATATACTTTGTGAACGTCCGGAAACATAAAAAGCAATATCCCCATATTTCACCCTAGCCCCATCCTCGATCAACGTTTCCACCTGCATTTCATCATCTACTTGGGCAAACACCTGCTTGGCAAAATCAATTCCTGCAATGATCCCCTCATCCTTGACCAAGAGTTTCGCCTTTCCTTTGGCGGTTTTAGGAATACACGCCAAGGAGCTGTGGTCCCCATCACCAACATCCTCACGAATGGCATTGGCAATTATCAAATCGATCTCATGTTGAAATTGTGCTTGTGTAATCATTGGAAAAAATGGTTTGTGCTAAATTACTAAAAACAATATCCAATATGAATATCCTATTGGCTGAAAGTTTTATTTTTGGGACATGACCATAAAACTACTTGCCATCGGAAAAACCGATAGTGCTTCTTTACAGCATCTTATATCCGATTACGAAAAAAGACTCCATCATTATATCAAGTTTGAGTTGGAAATTATCCCGGACCTGAAAAATGTAAAAAATCTTTCTGAAGTCCAACAACGAGAAAAAGAAGGTGCATTGATCCTGAAAAAACTCAACAACACCGACGTTTTGATTCTTTTGGATGAAAATGGAAAACAATTTGATTCCGTTGGATTCTCGAATTACCTTCAGAAAAAGATGAACTCAGGCATAAAACAATTGGTTTTGGTCATCGGTGGGCCCTACGGTTTTAGTGATGCCGTATACGCGAAAAGCCAAGGCAAAATCAGTTTATCAAAAATGACCTTTTCCCATCAAATGGTTCGCCTTTTCGTGGTTGAACAACTCTATAGGGCTTTCACTATCTTAAAAAATGAGCCTTATCACCATCGCTGATCTTTAGGGACCATTGATCTCTTTTTTATAGGAATCACTCCCTTTTTTTGGACCGTACCTCCCCCAGTTTTAGTAAAGCACCCTGAACTTAATCGTATTCTCAATCTTACGTAAGGCTTTGATGACCTCCTTGTTGTACTCCTTATCCAAATCGGTGATTACATAACCCAACTCAGAGTCGGTTGACAGATATTGCCCATTGATGTTCAGTTCATATTTGGCCAGTACCTTGTTGATCTTGGCCATAATACCGGGAACGTTCTTGTGAATGTGCAAAAAGCGATGTGCATTGGTTTGTTTAGGCAACCTGATATTCGGAAAGTTCACGGCATCCACGGTGTTCCCCGAATTAATATAGTCCATGATCTTATTGGGGACAAAATCGGCAATGTTACGTTGTGCCTCTTCGGTACTACCCCCAACATGTGGCGTAAGTATTACGTTGGGAAGTCCCTGTAATTTGGAATGGAATTCCCCATTGGCCCTAGGCTCCTCAGGATATACATCCACAGCGGCACCAGCAAGCTTACCGCTTTCCAACGCTGTGGAAAGTGCATCGATATCAACCACAAAACCTCTTGAGAGATTGATCAACATCGCTCCGTCCTTCATCTGGTTTATCTCACGCTCCCCAATAAAATTCTTATTGGCCTTGTTGTCATCGATATGCAAGGTAACCACATCGGAAATATTCAATAAATTTTCCAGGGTCTCACAACGTACGGCATTACCAAGGGCCAGTTTATCATCGATATCATAATAATATACCCGCATACCAATGGCCTCTGCCAAGACCGATAATTGCTTACCTATATTACCATAGCCTACGATTCCAAGGTTCTTACCCCTGACCTCCCTTGAATTGCTGGCTGTTTTGTTCCATTGTCCCCCGTGTATCTCGGTACTACGTGGAAAAACACTACGCATAAGCATAATGATCTCCCCTATGGCCAATTCCACGACAGACCGCGTATTGCTATAGGGTGCATTGAAAACCACAACCCCCTTAGTCTTACAGTAGTTCAAATCTATCTGTGTGGTGCCAATACAAAAGGCTCCTACGACCAATAATTTGTCGGCCGCATCCAGGACTTTTTGCGTTACTTGGGTTTTGGATCGGATACCCAACACATGAACACCTTTTATCCGCTCTATCAGTTCTTCTTCCGATAAGCTCGTCTTTACCAACTCCACAGAAAAACCATCTTCCGAAAGATTATGGAAAGCGGCTGGGTGAACATTCTCTAAAAGAAGGATTTTAATTCTATTTTTAGGATAGGAGATATTTCGTGGCAAATCGTTGACAAAAAGAAACTCATCCAAGTTGGGTGTCACGTGGTCGGCATGTTCAGCGGCTTTTTCCCGATGCACATTTTCAGTATAGGCGAAGAACTTATCGGCTATACCCGCTTCGCGCATTACGTAATCACTATAACCATCACCGATGACCTGAACCTCCCCTTGTAAATCGAGGTTTTTTAAACATTCAATCTTACCATTATGGGTCGCCAGAACATTTTTCTCATCAAAACCAATGATGTTTCCTTGTTCATCGAATTCGAAGGTATTTGCAAATACCCTTTCAGAGGGAATATTGTATTCCTTGACAATAGGATCGATAAATTCTTTGAAACCACAGGAAATGACGTAAATGTCATCAGAGAATTTTTCAAAAAACTCCTTGTTGGATTCAATGGACTTCGAAATCTTATGACGCAACTCCTCCACTAATCCATCCAAATCATCCTTATGGGCCTCCAATAGTTTAATGCGTTGCTCTAGGGATTCTGTAAATGAGATATCCCCATCGATACCTAAATTGGTTATTCGTTGGATTTCCCCAATTATCTCTTCACGGTTCGATTTACCCTGTAAGGTCATCTCCGCCAAAACATCCAAAGCCTCAACCCTGGTCAAGGTACTATCAAAATCAAAAACGTATTTACGTGCCACTTCGGTTATCATATTTAGATTATTGCCTAAAACTTACAGGTTTCCATAAAGATGGAGCAGACCCGATATCCTTTTTAAATCAAGCGATAAAAGTAAAAATTAATTCGTAAGCCATGGGTGGAATCTTATCAAAAGTTATCCCTATCACCAAAAGCCTTCATTTTGATAAATAATTCAATCCATTTTTGGCAAAATCAAGAAAAACCCTTTCCAGATAGGTCCATTAGTTCAAAAAAGTCAGCACAGCCTTGGAAAAATCCGATGTTTTATACGTGCCATTGTGATCACCACCCACGATTTTCAACTTAGCCTTGGGTATGGCCCTTTGCAATTCACGGGGATCTCCATTATCGACATCCTTGTCACCCGCTATGACCAACACTTTCTTTCGTATTGCTGCCAGTTCCTTGAGTGAGGCCACTGGTTGGTATTTTTGTTGCAGGTGCAATGAATGTAAATCGGCGTGAATTGACCTAGCGTAATCCACTGCCCCTTGGGTAAACTCGTTGGTATCACCCGCAAAAGCCGCTGCGAACATCATTCGCCGATTCCAATCGGGAAGGGTGAAGTCTATCCCCATTCCCCCCAACACAGCCTTTTTAACACGCTTATCCTGAGTCAATAATTTAGCTAAAACGATACTTCCGCGGGAGTAGCCCACCGCCTTGTATTTTGTGATTTTCAAATGGTCTATGAGCAACATTAAATCCCTAACCTCGGCATCATTGGAATATGCCTTATCATCCTGAGGTTTATCCGAATCACCATTACCCCTTAAATCAGGAATAATAACGCGATAACCCTTGGCCAGGAGATCCTTCTTCAATACGGTTTGCTCCCATGATTTCCGGGTATTGATAAAACCATGTATGAGTAGGACCGGTTTACCTTCACCTTCATCGGTGAACACCAACGTTGTGCCATCAAAAGAAGTAAATTGATGGGTTTGGCCCCTAAGCCCCCTACCTATGAACAAAAGAAAGAGGAAAACAATACGTATACCAACCATACTCCACTTTTTGATTTATAAGTGATTCCCGACGAAAAATCAGGGTTACGAACTAAAATTCATATACAGGATACCCGCTATGATGGCAAAGCCAAAACTCAATAATGTGCCGATCAAAATATATTCGGTGAGTTTACGATTGTTACTTTCCTTAAGATCATTGAACCTAAAGACCGATTTTGCCGTAATCAATAGTCCGATGGCCTCCCATCTACCCAGTATTATGAAAGT
The DNA here is from genome assembly GCF_003148665.1 of Maribacter polysiphoniae. Classification (GTDB taxonomy): domain Bacteria; phylum Bacteroidota; class Bacteroidia; order Flavobacteriales; family Flavobacteriaceae; genus Maribacter_A; species Maribacter_A polysiphoniae. Next base: position 200,531 of record NZ_QGGQ01000004.1, read on the forward strand.
AAGCACAAACAACCTTTCTATGATACCGATATACTTACCGGCATTCGGTAATGACTTATGGTCCAATTCGATCTTACTCGACATACCTTCCAACAAAACACCCATTATGATGGCCGTGGGATAGCTTACAAAAACGATGGCCGTAACCAAGGGCCAATTTATCATATCTATCAAAAGCAAGGTATGTTCATATAGATTTTCAAAATAGACACAGGCATACAGGACCGCTACATGCAATACTTGATCGATAAAAAATGGAATGGTTTTTCGCTTGAACAATGGATTTGCATACAGCTTGGCCAAATCCAAAACATAATGGGACAAGGTTATGGCCACAACGATCTTCCAATAGCTTAAATCCCATAACAACAACATCATTAGTGCTGCATGAAGCAGTACATGCAGGTATAGGTATTTTGATGTTATCTTATTTGCTTCCTTATGGATCACCCAACGGAGAGGTTGCAATAAAAAATCCCCGATCAAATGGGCCAATAAAAGTTTCGTGAACAGCATTATTCCTTAATGGTATTTATGGTGGTTTGATAATATGCCAATAATTCCAAGACCAAATCCAATCTGGCCCTCTTGGTTCTTTGGCTTACCGCCGATTGTTTTATGTGCAATTGATCGGCCAAGTTTTGTTGGGATGTATTGGGGTGACTCAAGGTCAGGTACACCATTTCGGCGGAAACCGTACTCCAATCATCCATAAAATCCGAGGCAAGTTTTAACATGAGGTTCAAAGTACGGTTATATTCCGCATTAGCCGTTGTCAACATTAAATTGACCTTGCTTTCCTTTAATGCCTCCAAGGTTGTTCCCGATCGCTGATAGGCCGTACCATTGGATTCACTTACACCCGAACCGATAAACGATTCATCACCTACGCCAATGCCCATGCGAATGTCTAGCCCTTTTATGGTTTTTACCAAGGCCTTTACCTTAATTGCCGCCATTAAGGCTTCCGTTACCGGTATTCGCAATTGGATTTCATCCCCCCGATAAATCTCCCATGTTGTTGGGGTATCCCCCCATTGGGAGAGGCATGATTTCAATTTAGCCATCCATTCGGTTGAATCATACCCTCTGGAATTAACAATATCGCCTGTAATTACTGCTATCATTTTATAATCTAAAAAGCTAATATTTATTATTTATAAGCTAATTTACTAATATTTATTGATATAAGCTAAATATGTAATGAAAAAAGGCAACTACTTAAAACCATCGCCTAACCTGTGTACAATAGTGGCGGAATTCCTTACCATAGGTAGCAGCCAATTCCTCCTCCTCCGGAATAATCTGAAACCTGTTCATATACCCTACAAAACCAGCGGCCAATAAGGTATTAAAAGCATTGCCCCACCAAAGTCCCCATGCCAATAAAACCATTAAAAGTGCCAAGTACATCGGGTTTCTTGAGTATTTATACAAACCTTTTGTAACCATAGAGGAAACCTTTGATGGTGTTCTGGGGTCAATGGATGTTTTTACAACATAAAATTGTATTAATGAGACCAACCCCACTATTGCTCCCGATCCCACTAAAAAAAAGGCCAAAAATTGCCTGCCAAAAAAATCGAAATCACCAAAAGGCAGCACAATCGACAACACGTACATCAGTATTGAGAATATCACAAAGACAAGTACAGGAGGTAGTTTCAACTTCATAAATCTAATTAAATAATGGCAAATAAAATTACTACTTTTACGCCAGTTATAATTCCTCCCCAATTCTTTCCTTACCGAAATCACGCTATTACTTTGGTATAAATCCGTTATAATAGGCGCATTCATTAGGGCCACACCATAAAATGAAATTTTTAAATTATTGTTATGAAATTGGTTTTTGCCACACATAATCAAAATAAGGTAAAAGAGGTGCAAGCCTTACTTCCTAAAAACATATCCCTTTTATCATTGACCGATATCGGTTGTAATGAAGAAATACCGGAAACCGGGAAAACCCTAAAGGAAAACGCCATTATAAAAGCCGATTTCGTCACAAAGCATTTCGGTTTGCCGTGTTTTGCAGATGATACAGGTTTATTGGTTGACGCATTGAATGGCGCCCCTGGCGTATATTCCGCCCGTTACGCAGGGGAACAAGGGAATTCCGATAATAATATGGACAAACTACTATCGGAATTAAAATCAACAACCCATAGATCCGCAAGGTTTGAAACCGTAATTGCCCTAAACCTTGAAAACAGTCAGCATATTTTCACCGGCACCGTTGAAGGAGAGATCATCGACGAAAAAAAAGGCGATAAAGGTTTTGGGTACGACCCCATTTTTAGGCCAAAAACCTATTCACAGACCTTTGCCGAACTGCCAATGGCCGTGAAAAACAAAATCAGTCACCGAGGTAAGGCCATTCAAGAATTACTAATTTTCCTAAAGAATTTAGCCAATGATACCGAGTAATAAAAAAGGGGAAACCATAGAGGTTTCGGTTGCTTCTGAGAACGCGGAGGCCATAGGCGGGGTACTTATCGCCTTTTTTGCCGCCCTAATGGCCATTGCCCAGATGGTAAACGGGGAGTTGGAAGAAGAAATGATGATAGCCCACAATAAAGTGGTCAACTATTCAAACTGGTATCAATCCAAAAGCATTAAAGAAAGTCTTAACGAAAGTGAACTCCATTACCTTGAGACCCTTATAGAGGCCGGTTTGATTTCCGAAGAAAACCACGAGGTAATAACCTCAAAAATCACGAATACCAGTTCTAAAATAAAAAAGTACGATGCCGAAAAGACAGAAATATTACTAGGATCATCGAACATACCCAAAGAAAAATGGGCACAGGACCTAGACGGGAAAATGGGCGAGATCATCGGTATTAAGGAATGGGAGCTATTGGCCAATGAATATGATGTTGCTACACAAAAATTCGATATTGGGATGTTGTTCTTTCAAATAAGTATCGTTCTTGGCGCTATTTGTATCATCATTTATGACAATCCGAAACTACAGAGAGGTTTTATATTTCTTATGGTACTCTTTGGTATCATTGGGTTTACCTTATCTATTTATGGTTATTATTTAGCTCCTTAGGGGCCAATATACCCATGTAAATAAATAACTGTATCTTTGCACTTTTAATAATTGCCGCCGGTATGGCACGTGTTGCGCTGAGTCTAATGGGTTATAAACGATAATCGCTCTATACAACACACATATTTGCGATTAAGTAATAAACATTATGACAAAATTTGAAGCACTGGGACTGCAGAAGTCCCTATTGGACGCTGTTACCGATTTAGGATTTGAAACCCCTTCAGAAGTACAGGAAAAAGCAATCCCCATTTTATTGGAGCAAGAGACCGATTTGGTCGCCTTAGCCCAAACCGGAACAGGTAAAACAGCCGCTTTTGGCTTTCCGCTCATCCAAAAAATACAAAGTGACAGCAGAACAACCCAAGGGTTGATCCTCTCCCCCACCAGGGAACTCTGTTTACAGATTACCAACGAATTGAAATTATACGCTAAGTATGAGAAAAACATCAATGTCGTTGCCATCTACGGTGGTGCAAGTATTACCGATCAGGCCAAACAAGTAAAAAGAGGTGCCCAGATTGTGGTTGCCACACCAGGCCGAATGAAAGATATGATAGGCCGTCGACTCGTTGACATCTCTAAAATTGATTATTGTATTCTAGATGAAGCCGATGAAATGTTGAACATGGGCTTTTTCGAGGATATCAAGGATATTCTATCAAACACCCCCAAGGAGAAATCCACATGGTTGTTTTCAGCCACCATGCCAAAAGAAGTTTCGGTTATTGCCAAAAAATTCATGCATAACCCAAAAGAAATCACCGTAGGTGATAAGAATTCGGGTGCAACAACCGTACAGCATGAATATTATGTTGTTGGAGGACGAGATCGTTATCCTGCCTTAAAAAGATTGGCTGACACCAATCCTGATATCTTCTCCGTGATTTTTTGCCGAACAAAACGGGATACCCAAAAAGTTGCCGAAAAGCTTATTGAGGATGGCTATAATGCAGGGGCACTACATGGTGACCTTAGTCAGAACCAAAGGGATTTGGTTATGAACTCCTTTCGAAAAAAGCAAATACAAATGTTGGTCGCTACCGATGTGGCTGCCAGGGGTATCGATGTGGATGACATAACCCACGTGATCAACTACCAATTGCCCGATGAAATAGAAACCTATACACACCGAAGTGGTCGAACAGGCCGTGCTGGTAAATCAGGTATTTCCATGGTCATCGTGACCCGAAGTGAGTTGCGAAAGATAAAATCCATAGAAAATAAAATAAAGCAGAAATTCCTTCAGAAAACCATCCCTACGGGAATAGAAATCTGTGAGATACAGCTTTATCACCTAGCCAATAAAATAAAGGAAACGGAAATCAACGAAGAGGTAGAAAGTTATTTACCTGCTATCAATGATGTATTCAAGGACCTTGACCGTGAAGAACTTATAAAGAAAATCATCTCTGTAGAATTTACCCGTTTCTTCAATTACTACAATAAGACCCGGGACCTGAACAGCGCCGATGCAGGTAGTAGCGGTGAAAGACATAGGGAACGTGGTGGTGATGTTCCAACAAGTGGTTCGGTTCGTTACTTTATCAACGTTGGTGAAAAAGACGGATACGACTGGATGTCGTTGAAGGACTTCATCCGTGACACGGTAGGTCTTGATAAAGACGATGTTTTCAAGGTCGACGTAAAAGAGAGCTTTTCATTTTTCAACACGGATGCCGAAGCCACTGAAAAAATATTGGCAACCTTTACCGAATTTAAGGTTGATGGAAGATTCGTAAATGTTGAAGTATCCAAAAATCCCGGTGGCGGCGGAGGCCGAGGCGGAAGGGACAGAAAAAGAAGCGGAGGCGGCAAAGATCGTAGCCGATCATCTAGCAGAAGCAGGGACCGGAATAGTTCCGGAAAAGGAAGGGATAGAAAATCTTCTGAAGGCGGCGCTACATATTCGGGCAAAAGAAGGAGTAAACGTAAAAGTGATTTCTTTTAGTTAATTGTATATTAAAAATACGGTTCTTAGTCTTTTTTGTTTTGATTAGTACCCAATTATTCGGATTTTAGACCAATGATAAAATATATTACCATTGCCTTTCTATTCATAGGTATTATGGGGTTTTCCCAAGAAACCGAATCAGAGGCACAGACATTCAGTGCAATCATTGTGAATGCACAGACAGACAAGCCTTTAGAAAGTGTCCATGTCGTTAATCTAAATAAGGTATTGGGTACAATTACCAATCAGCGAGGTGAGTTTTCAATAACCGCCTCCGTAAACGATACCTTGTATTTTTCCTATCTCGGTTTTAAATCGCAGAAAATAAGGGTGACCAATGACATGTTCAAGTTCGAGGATACCAAAATATCGCTTACCGAATTGGCATATGCCTTGGAGGAGGTCATTGTACGCCCATACCAACTTACCGGCTATCTGGAAATAGACGTCAAAAACGTGCCCATCAATAATGCTTACCAGTATAGTATTTCAGGACTGAACGTGGGTTATGAAGGAGGAAACAAGAACCCTAGTGCCGTAACCAAGGTGCTTGGTGCGATCTTGAATCCTGCCGATTTATTGCGGAACCTCTTCGGGAAAAAACCCAATCAAATGCGAAAGCTAAGACAGGTAAAGGAAGATGATGCCATACGCGATCTTCTTGCCTCGAAATTTGACAGGGAAACCCTTACCGAATTGCTTCAGATTGAAAAAGTGGATATCGAGGATATTCTTAACAATTGCAGTTATTCCAAATCTTTTATCACCACGGCAAACGATTTGCAGATCCTAGATGCCATCAGTAGTTGTTATGAAGAGTTCAAAGTGCTAAATAGGAAGAAATAAATTTTCTTATTCCCCCTGCATTTTATAGCTTTAACCAAAATAGACAACTATGCATCGATCATTGGTATTGCTTTTGGTTTTGGCCTTTTTCTACTGCTGTAAACCAGAGAAAAAAGAAACGATAAAACAACCCGAAATCGTTGCAAATCAAAGTAATCCGGTTGCAACGGAAACGGTTCCTTTCGTTTGGGAAGGTGCCAATATATACTTTTTGCTTACAGACCGTTTTAACAACGGCAACACTACAAACGATGTAAATTTCGAAAGAACGAATGAAACCGGTGAACTTAGAGGGTTCATGGGAGGTGATTTGGAAGGTATTACCCAAAAGATAGAAGAAGGTTATTTTTCCGATTTGGGCATTAATGCCATTTGGTTCACCCCCGTTGTTGAGCAAATTCACGGTGACACTGACGAATCCACTGGGAACACTTATGGTTACCACGGTTACTGGGCAAAGGATTGGACCGCATTAGACCCCAATTTCGGCACAAAAAAGGATTTGGAAAAATTGGTGAAAACCGCCCATAAAAATGGTATCCGAGTTTTGATGGATGTCGTTTTGAACCATACGGGACCGGTTACCGACAAAGATCCTGTATGGCCAGAAGAATGGGTCAGGACCAAACCTACCTGTGAATTCACGACTTATGAGAATACCACGGCATGTACACTGGTAGACAATCTTCCCGACATTTATACAGAATCCGATGAGAATGTTGAGTTACCTGATGCCCTTTTGGCCAAATGGAAAACCGAGGGACGTATCAGTACAGAACTCGATGAGTTGCAACTTTTCTTTGATCGTACCGGTTACCCTAGGGCTCCCCGTTTCTATATCATAAAATGGTTGACGGATTACGTCAATGACCTGGGTATCGATGGATTTAGGGTGGATACCGTTAAACATGTTAATGAGAATGCATGGTCCGAACTTTATAAAGAAGCCTCGGCAGCCTTTGAATCCTGGAAAAAGAAACATCCGAACAACGTATTGGATGACAATTCCTTTTACATGGTCGGTGAGGTATATAATTATAATATCTCCAACGGAAGATTGTTCGATCTTGGTGATAAAAAGGTTGATTATTTCAATCATGGATTCAAAAGTTTGATCAATTTTGAATTGAAACAAGACGCAGATATGGATTACGAATCCATATTCAAAAAATACAACAAGCTTTTACATACAGACCTTAAAGGCAAAAGTGTCCTCAACTATCTAACGTCCCATGATGACGGCAATCCCTATGACAAGGATCGCAAGAAACCCATTAGGGCCGCGAATGTACTATTATTAACACCAGGGGCCTCCCAAGTATATTACGGGGACGAATCCTCTAGGGATCTAACGATAGAAGGGGCTGTTGGTGACGCTACCTTACGGTCCTTTATGAACTGGAAAGACCAAGACAGTTTGCCTGGGACCAAGAATATTTTGGCCCATTGGCAAAAATTAGGCAAATTCAGGAAGAACCACCCGGCAATCGGTGCTGGCAAACACAAAAGACTTTCCAAAAAGCCTTATGTCTTTAGCAGAACCTATATCAACGATGATTTTAAGGATAAGGTTGTTGTGGGCTTGGACCTTCCAATAGGCAAGAAATCACTATCGGTCAAGGGATTCTTCGGTGATGGCACAAAACTACATGACACCTATTCAGATACCTATATGGAAGTTAAGGATGGTAAGGCCATCTTTGAGAGCGGGTTTGATATTGCTTTATTGGAATTGGCCCAGTAATTAGAAATAATAAATCCACATTTTAATGAAAAATGAAATTAAGTAGAAGAGGCTTTGTGATAAAGTTTTTCTTAGGTGTTTTGGGATTGTTCTTCTTGGATGCATTTTGGTTAGAACAATATTTTATTGAATGGAATATATTTGATATTTCCAATGGTAACCAAAATAAAATAAAGGCTATTCAGTTGAGTGATCTTCACCTCAAGGAAATAAAAAAAGTCCATAAACCAGTTGCCAAACGTATCAATAAAGAACTTCCTGATGTACTGCTGATTACCGGGGACTCCATTACAAGGAATTCGAGAATACCTTTGTTAAGTGAATTCCTTTCCCTACTTGATTATAAAATTAAAAAAATAGCCATATTGGGTAACAAGGAATATTCGGGCCGTGTCAACCTAAAAGACTTAAGAGAAACGTTAGAATCCCATAATGGCATCCTATTAATCAATGAATCTTATGTTTTTGATATTAAATCAAGAAAAATAAACATATTGGGCGTTGATGATTTTGTATTTGGGAAACCTGATTTTGCCAGAGCCTCCCAAGATATCGACTACAAATTGCCCACAGTTGTCCTAAACCACTGTCCTGCATATCGAAAGACAATTGATGAAATAAGTTCTTCCTTAGATATAAAACCAACGATTCTATCGGGACATACCCATGGTGGCCAAATAACCTTTTTTGGCAGACCTTTAATGACACCTTATGGAAGTGGCGAATATGTAAAAGGTTGGTACCCCGGTGAAACCTCCCAAATGTATGTTTCAAAAGGGGTAGGCACTACAATTCTCCCCATTCGGTTTGGAGCCCGTGCCGAAGCTTCAATCCTCTATTTTTAGGATTATTTTTGAGAATGCAAAGCGATTCTATTACCCTCAGTGTCCTTTATCAAGGCCATAAAGCCATACCCGCCCCCTATTTCCGTCTTTTGCTTAAGTATGGTGCCAGAAGCCCCTTCTACCCGGCTAAGCTCTTTGGTGAGATCCTCACAAGTAAAATACAATAGAGGACCTTCGGTAGTGCTCGGGATATACATACTATGTTGAACCAAAGATCCAGAAGCACCTTTTTTTTCGGGTGCATTGGGAAACCATCCCATTATCAGCCCATCTAAATCATGAACACTTATGGTAATGTCAAAAACCGTTTCATAAAAAGCCTTCGCGCGATCCATATCAGTCACAGGTATCTCGAACCAACCTATCATATTATATTCCATAGGTATCAATTTTCCAGATTTTCCTTTAGGGATTGAAGTCCCTCTTCAAAATCCTTTCCCACCATTTTATCCATGCTCATAAACAACATCATGATGCTCATGGGAAACTTATTCCTACCTGAAAATCCCCAAGTAACTTTTGTCGTATTGTCACTAAGGCCTTCCACTTGTAAATAACAATCGGAGGTTGACTTGAACGGCTTAAAAAACCGCAGTTCCCCTTCAACGCGTTCCCCCTCAATGATCTTTGTGATTTCCTGCTCACCTTCACCCACATCTTTATTGCCATTCCAATAACTAATGGCACCAACTTCACCATCGGTTCCCGTAAATTTATGATCCATATTCGGGTCTTTCTTTTCCCATGGAGACCATTCCTGTTGTTTTTTAAGGTATTTCAGATATTCGAACACCTCCGCTTTGGGTCTGGCAACCTCAATGCTCCTAAAAACATTGTACTTTTTTGGTGCAATCATGGCTAGTATCACAACTAGGACCACGATTCCTATCAGGACATAAAATAGTATATACATTTGTCTATCAATTGATTACTTACCATTAAATATAGTGAATATTTACATTCACTCGTAATATCGTGATAATATATCATCGATACTTCTGATGGATTTTTTGGTCCAATCCAATCGTTTATCAAGTTTCTCAGCATCACTTAAATGCCACGGCAACTGTTGTTTTTTCATTTTTGTGGTAAGATGTTGCAAAATAATCGCTGCAGATACGGATATATTCAGGCTCTCTGTAAACCCGACCATCGGTATTTTTAAAAATCCATCAGCCTCCCTAAGTACTTCTGCACTAAGCCCTTCTTTTTCCGTACCAAAAAACAATGCTGTTTTATCCTCGATTTCAAATTCCTCAAGATAACAGGAATCATTATGCGGTGTCGTTGCAATAATCCGATAACCTTGCTTGCGTAAATCGGAAATACAGGATTGTGTGTCCCCATGCCGATATACATCGACCCATTTCTGGGCCCCCATGGCTATGTTCTTATCCAAGCGCTTCCCAAAACGACTTTCAATGACATGGGCTGTCTGCAATCCGAAAACTTCACAGCTACGGATTACGGCACTCGTATTGTGGAATTGATAAACATCCTCAATGGCAACCGTAATGAATTTAGTACGTTCCTCGAGCACCTTTATAAAACGTTCCTTTCTTTCTTCCGAAATAAATTCTTCGAGATAGTCTAAAAGTTGTTGATTTAACATAAATCGAATATAAGAAAAGTCTAATTTTATACCATGAAAAAAAATGTGGTAATCCTAACAGGTGCTGGAATGAGTGCTGAAAGTGGACTTAAGACTTTCCGTGATGCAGATGGATTATGGGAAGGTCATGATGTAATGGAGGTAGCTTCCCCCCAAGGGTTTTCGAAAAACCCCCAATTGGTATTGGATTTTTACAACCAACGTAGACGGCAATTGTTGCAGGTCTCCCCCAATAAAGCACACAAAGCACTGGTAACCCTAGAGGAAAAATACAATGTGAACATCATTACCCAAAATGTAGACGACCTTCACGAAAGGGCCGGTAGTACGAATGTGGTACACCTTCATGGGGAGCTTTTGAAAGTTCGGAGTACAGGTGGTGGAGATCCCATTCCCTGGCGTAAAGACCTTGTCCTTGGTGACCGCTGTGAAAGGGGATATCAATTACGCCCCCATATCGTTTGGTTCGGTGAAGACGTGCCGCTCATGGGCAAAGCCATGGAATTGACCTCTAACGCTGATTTCCTGATCATTATCGGTACATCGATGAAGGTCTATCCAGCGGCTAGTTTAATTGACTTTGTTCCCTCGGGAACCCCCATATATTTCATCGATCCAAAACCATCGATTGAAAACCGCTCCACACAGAACCTAAAGGTAATTCCTGAAAATGCAACCAAAGGGGTTCCTATTGCGGTTGCTGATTTAATTGATAAAGCACCCTAGAACGCTTGGCCCATTCGATTACCGCATTCCTTTGCTCGGCAGTCAATTGAGCCTCGGAATGGATCCAAGTATATGACTTTAGGGGCATTTCCCCATTTTCGAGAACCTCGACGACCTCCTCGAGCTTATGACTTTTTCTTGTGTCTGAATAAGTATCCCAAGTCGAGAAATTCAATTCGTCCTTACCTTCATCCACATGCTTGGAAAGAAAAAATGAAATGGGTGCGACCGTATTGTACCATGGGTAACGGGTGTTATCACTATGACAATCGTAACAGGTATTCTGCAGCATCATTCGAACCTCGGGTAAGGGATTGGTTTCCTTCAAAAAATCCGCTGTATGATTGCCCTGCGACAAATTCCTTTGGGGACGGTAAAATTGCAAGGCAATTAATATCAATAGGAGCGCTACTCCTATTTTTTTCATTATTTTCATTGGGGCGAACATTTATTCAAAAATACAAATAATTGTGACTCAAGACGACTTGATAAAATCTTTGGACTATGTAAATGCAACAAGGGAAAAACGCATGCATATGTCCAATTATATCTTGCAAACCCCCGAATTAATTGAACCTTTGTTACAAATCGCTTTTAAAGGCAAAGCCCCCGTTTCCAATAAAGCGTGTTGGATATTGGAATTTGTCCTCAAGAAAAACCTAAACCTCATCGTGCCTTATATTGACGTTTTCACCCAAAATCTACATACGCTAACCTTGGATTCCTCGGTGAGGCCCATGGCCAAAATATGCGAGATCATGATCCAGGCCTATTATTCAAAAAAGCAGAACAACATACAATCCGTATTAATCCCTAAGCACCTCGAACTTATGGCCAGTGCCTGTTTTGATTGGCTTATAGGCGAACACAAAGTCGCTGCACAAGCCTATTCCATGACCTCGTTATTGCTTTTAGGCCGTACTTTTGATTGGATACACCCTGAATTGAAAATGGTTTTGGAGCTAAACTATGCCTCGGGGAGTTCTGCCTATAAAGCCAGGGCAAGAATGACCCTTGAAAGCCTCAACCCTCTGAAATAGTGTTGAAAAGAATATACAAACAATGTTTTCCAAACCTTTTAAACTCCCTTATGAATAAGTATCTTTGCTGCTTTTAACCAAAACCAAGCACATCAGCCATGTCACTATCCCAATTGAATGCCATTTCACCGATTGACGGTCGATATAGAAATAAAACGGTTTCCTTATCCCCTTATTTTTCTGAGGAAGGATTAATCAAATACCGGGTCCTTGTTGAAATAGAATATTTTATAGCACTCTGTGAGCTTCCCCTACCCCAACTTGAATCGTTTGACACCTCAAAATTCGATGCATTAAGGGATCTCTATAAAAAATTCGATTCCTCCGATGCACAGGCCATCAAGGATATTGAAAAGACAACCAACCATGATGTAAAGGCGGTAGAGTATTTTATAAAGGATGCCTTTGACACCTTAGGTTTAAGTAAACATAAAGAATTCATCCATTTTGGTTTGACCTCACAGGATATTAACAATACCGCCATTCCCTTATCGATCAAAGAGGCCATGAATGATGTGTATGTTCCCCTTTACTTTGATCTCGTCGACAGATTGAAGGAATTGGTGAAGGAATGGGCAAATGTGCCTCTATTGGCCAGAACCCATGGCCAACCCGCTTCCCCTACCCGTCTGGGCAAGGAGATTGAAGTTTATGTAGAGCGATTGAAGGAACAATTCAACTTATTGAACGATGTTCCCAGTGCCGCTAAATTTGGTGGGGCAACGGGTAATTACAACGCACATAAAATAGCCTATCCCAATATCGACTGGAAAGCCTTTGGCCAAAAATTCGTGCAAGAGAAATTGGGGTTACATCATTCTTTCCCAACAACACAGATCGAGCATTATGACCATATGGCCGCACTGTTCGATACCTTAAAGCGTATTAATACCATCGTCTTGGATTTGGACAGGGATTTCTGGACCTATGTTTCCATGGACTATTTTAAACAAAAAATAAAGAAAGGGGAAGTTGGATCATCGGCCATGCCCCATAAAGTCAACCCGATTGATTTTGAGAATTCTGAAGGCAACTTGGGCATAGCCAATGCCATTTTCGAACATTTATCGGCCAAATTGCCGTTGTCAAGACTGCAACGTGATTTAACCGACAGTACGGTTCTAAGAAATGTGGGCGTCCCCTTTGGACACACCCTAATTGCTTTCCAATCGACATTGAAAGGACTGAACAAACTTCTTTTGAACCAAGAGAAGATTGAATTGGACCTAGAGAACAATTGGGCCGTAGTGGCCGAAGCCATACAGACCATATTGAGAAGGGAAGGGTATCCGAACCCTTATGAGGCCTTAAAGGGATTAACGCGTACCAACGCAAAAATAAATCAGGCAACCATTGCCGATTTCATTGACACTTTGGAAGTTTCGGATAGCATTAAGGCGGAGTTGAAAGTAATCACCCCTGCGAATTATACAGGTATTTAAATGGGTTAAAAGGTTGATCTAAATCAACCCTTTGAATAGATCTATAAAAAAGCCCCCTAACAAATGATGAAAGGGGGCTTTTTATATTTTGGATTTTATTATCCTTCCTTATGGATTTCCACGGAGTGTGGGTAAGGAATCTCGATACCGGCTTCATCCAAGGCCAATTTACAGTTTTCCATAGTACCGAAATACACATCCCAATAATGCTCTGGTTTAGCGTAGGGTCGCACGGCAAAATTTACAGAACTATCAGCCAATTCAGATACATTTACCGAAGGTGCGGGATCTTGTAACACCAAGGGGTTCGAGGTCAAGACATTCAGCAAGACCTCTTTGGTCTTTTTAATATCCTCTCCATAACCAACACCAATGGTGATGTCTACACGAATAACACCTTCTGCCGTATAATTGACAATATTCCCATTGGCCATGGCCCCATTGGGTATTATGGCCAGTTTATTCTGAGGGGTAGTCATTTTAGTCGTGAAGATCTCAATATCCTTTACGACCCCCAATTCGCCTTGGGCCTCGATAAGATCCCCGATTCTGTAGGGTTTGAAAATCATGATCAAGACACCTCCTGCGAAATTCGAAAGTGACCCCTGCAAAGCCAAGCCGACTGCCAAACCTGCAGCGGCTATTACGGCTGCAAATGTCGTAACATCAACCCCAAGTTGGGAAATAACCACAAGAATCAAAAATATCCTTAGTGCCCATGAAATCAAATTCAATAAAAAACCTTGCAGTGATTCATCGTAATTGCTTTTGGCCATCATTTTTCGGGCCGCACCTACAATTTTCTTGATTACCCAAGAACCAATGATGTAGATGATAATTGCAGTCAATAATTTTGGTCCGAATTCCTTGGCCAATGCTATGCCATAATTGAACCATTCTGTTGCTTTTTCCATTTTTAATAAAGTGTTATAGTTAATAGTGGAACGAAGGTAATAAATAGTCGCTGAAATAAGGAAGCTTCGCACCATCTTCTAATTATGTGTAAAAAAAGCAGGGTTGTGATATGTGTGTTGGGAATGATTCGACTCAATCCCGCTAGGTAAGAATAAAAAAACCAGTCCATAAGCCCAAAAAGAGGTTCTTACCAACTGTTTTCTTGAAAATTCCAATATTTCGGAAAGGGATGTACTTTAACCTTTAATGAAATCGGCAATTTCGTTTAGGCCCTCCCCTTTATAATCCGATTTTTGAACGGCTTGCATAAACTGCACCAGATTCGCCGGCTTCATATTGTTGCCCAATACCCTGATCAGCATAAAACCTTTCTCATCGTTGTCGCCATATATAATCACCTCATCGATTTCCTCATCATTACCTATGTATTTAACAACACCTTTACCATAGCTGGTTTTGAGCTTCATTAAATCGATAAACTTCCCATCCTTTAAAATGGCCTTCACATTGGCCTTTTCCGCTTCAAACTCCACCGTATTGGCTTCATTCTTTTTAAATGCCAATACGTTCATTTTCTTCAAGGAATTCAATGCTTCTCGTTCAGCTTCACTTAAATCCACTTTATCCATATTCAAAAGACTGGCCGGAAGATCTACGGATAGGAAATTGGGATTATCCGAATTATCGACAAAATACTCCTGAAGGCTTTGGGTGGATGAGCAACTTCCTGCAAACACAACCATAATGACCAATAGGCCTTTTATAACATTTTTCATTCTTTACGATTTATTAAGTGTAGCTAATTACAAAAAACCGGTTGTCATGGTTAATGGCAACCGGTCTTGGATTTTATCTTTTATGCTTTCCCGCTTTGTTCAATTCTTCGGGCAGGTCCATTTTCTTGGTCAAGGCACTTATTTGGTTTAAATCGATATCCCCGGTCATAGAGACCAAAACCGTCTCGAATTTTCTGCCATTTACATCGACATCCATGTCCTTCAATCCCGAGACGAACATCAACAATTCGGTCACGTGGTCTTTTTTCTTTCCGTTCCTAATATAGAACTTCACGTTTACATCCTTATCCTTGACCCGCATCAACTCTTCCAAAGAAGATGACCGCAAGTATTTACGAACGGTTGCGGACATGTCTGCCGCAACGGCTTTGTCCTCGGTGATAAAAACCTTTATCCCGTTTATTCCCTTTGCCATTTCAACAAAGTCCTTGGCTTCCTTATCATCTTCCAAGTTACCTATGGTAGTCAAAAGATCTATCATGCCTTTGTTGACGATTACGGAGCCCACATGATCCATATCCTCAAATTTATCAAAGATAGATTGGGAGAATCCTGTTAAAGGTAATAAGGCGATTGCTAAAATTAAGGTGATTTTTTTCATGATTGTCGTTTTTTTTGCCTGTTGGCATTTTGATTATTGATGATTGATTGATGAATGTGGTGGCCCAAGTGGTTTATACTTTAAACCACCAAGTTTTTTTTGATTTTAATTCTTTTTCCCGGCTTCGTTCAATTCTTCCGGTAGGTTCATCTTTTTGGTAAGTGACCCAATTTTACGTAAGTCAATGTCGCCGGTCAATGAAAGTAAAACGGTTTCGAACTTTCTTCCGTTTACCTCTACATCATTATTGATACCCGTTACAAACATCAACAATTCACTGACATGGTTTTCGTCCTTACCACTCTTGATATAGAACTTAACGTTGGCATCCTTATCCTTAACCCGCATGAGTTCCTCTAACTGTGCGCTTTTGAGGTATTGGTTCATGGTCTTCAACATATCCGCGGAAATATTCTTATCCTCGGTAATAAAGACCTTAAGGTTCTTAAGGCTTTTGGCGATATCCATAAAGTCCTTTGCTTCAGGATCATCGACCTCAACATCTATATTGGACAGCAACCGGAACATACTCTGGTTGACCACTACGGCACTTACATTGTCCAAGTCTTCGAATTTATCGAAGGTAGACTGTGAAAAGCCCAGTATGGGTAAAACTGCCAATGCAATTGTGATTATAATTTTCTTCATCATATTAATTTTTAATTTTTATTGTAAATCTTTTGTTTTGTGTTTTCAAATTCATTTAAATAAGCCACTTTTTCAGTACCTCTACTAAAGTTATCGGCCAAAAGGGTCAACGCTTTTTTTGTTTCATTATAGGCGAACTCGGCTTCTTTCTTTTCTTGGTATTCCTTACCAAAGTATATGCCAAATAACATAACGGCCATTGCGGCTATGGATAGCCATTTATAGTTTATACTTCTCTTTTTCAAAGGCAACTCCTTGGTATACCGTTCTTCCTTAGCCACGGAAAAGTACTGGAACATTGGGGCATATTGCTTTAGATGTGACGCTACACTTTCCTGTGAGAAATAAGCCCTTAGCTCTTTCTCTTCGGCTATCGTAGTAGAAGCCTCTAGGTATTTTTCCAATAGTCTTTCTATTCTATCCAATTCCATAACTATGTTTTTGCATTAATTTTTCCCTAACTGTTTTTCGTGCCCGTGATAAAGCAACGCGTATTGCCGTTGGTTTCATATTCAATAATTCACCGATTTCGTCAAAATCATATTCCTCAACATCACGTAGCTGTAATACCATTTTTTGTTGTTCGGGCAGTTCCTCCATAATCTTTTCGACCCATCCCAGACTGTCCTTGGCTTCTACCTGTTTCTGCAACGAAGAACTATTATCCCCGTAATTACTGTGAACCAGCTTTAGATTACCAGCTTGTTTTGATTTTAACCGGTCCAAACAAAAATTCTTCGTCATTGTCATGGCAAAAGCCTCTACATTTTTGTATTTACCGATATTTTCATTTTTAGACCACAACTTCATCAGTATTTCCTGAGTGGCATCCTCAGCCTCCTCCCTGGAGACCAGTAGGCGTTTGGCCAACCTATAGAGCTTATCCTTAAAAGGCATAACCACATTGAGAAATTCCGATTGTTTCATTCCTTTGATTCGTTGTTCGTACTACTTCTTCCTAGTCTACATAAGCAAGACGAAGTACAACTAATTTTGTTACAAATAATTTTTATTTCTTGTTATTGTCTTTAAATTGGGCGTCTAAACAACAAAAAGTTGCGTATATAATTTATTCAAAAGTAAATAAGTCCCCCTTTTCTTTTTTCAATTTATGGAATGGTAATTGAGGTTCTTCTTTAAAAATTGCAAAAGAAAATTTATGAAAAAGTATTTTTTGTTATTCCTTTCCCTTGGAATACTATTGGTTTCCTGTAAAAAAAGTGATGATGACCTTACCCCTCCCGATGGCCTAGATCCAGACTCTGCTGAAGTAGAAGTACAGGATTTTATGTGGAAAGCCATGAATTTTTGGTATTTCTGGCAGGAAGACGTTCCCAATCTGGCCGATGATAAATTCCCAAACACAACGGATGGAATAGCGGATTACACCGAATTCCTATCCTCTGAATCAGATCCTGGGGCATTCTTTGACAACAAATTGTTGTTTACCGAAGATCGCTTTAGTTTTTATTCTGATGATTACAGGGAATTGACACAGGCATTTGCCGGAATCAGTAAAAGTAACGGACTTGAGTTTGGATTGGTCAAATTCAGCGATAGCGATGATGTCTTTGGATATGTCTGGTATATTATACCCAACTCGGATGCCGCCACAAAGGATATCTCCCGAGGTGACCTCTTTACCGGGGTTGACGGACAAACCTTGAATGTCAACAATTACATAGAGCTCCTTTTCGGGGATAATGACACGTATACCCTGAACATGGCTGATATCGCCAACGACCAAATTACCCCCAATGATAAGGAGGTTACCCTAACAAAATTCGAGGGCTTGGTAGAAAATCCCGTTTTCCTCTCCAAAATCTTTGATATTGGAGGCGAAAAAATCGGATACTTGGTTTACAATAGGTTCACCAATGAATTTGACGAAGACCTGAATGATGTATTCGGTGAATTTAAAGCAGATGGAGTCACAAATCTCATATTGGACCTTCGGTATAACCCAGGGGGTTCGGTTAACTCTGCCCGATTATTATCAAGTATGGTTTATGGCACGAATAAGGATGAATTGTTCTTAAAACAACGCTGGAATTCAAAAATACAAGGACAATTGAGTGATTCACAATTAACGGATTACTTTGCAGAAAAAACCAGTGATGGCTCTTCCATAAATACGTTAAACCTTTCCAAGGTATATATCATTGCTACCAATAGTTCGGCTTCAGCAAGTGAATTGGTCATCAATGGGCTCGCCCCTTATGTCGATGTCGTACATATCGGCGAAACCACTAGAGGGAAAAATGAATTTTCCTTGACCATGGTAGATGACTTCGACGGCAGCTACATTTACAATGCAGAGCGCGAAAATAAAATCAACCCTGATAACCAATGGGCCATACAACCTTTGGTGGGTAGAAACGAAAATGCCGATGGCTTTTCCGATTACACCTCTGGTTTGGTTCCCGATATCGAACTTGAGGAGGACTTGGAAAACCTAGGAGCTTGGGGCGACCCTAATGAACCCTTATTGGCCAGGGCCATACAAGAGATAACCGGTACAACCGGAAAACGGGGTTTCGAGGTTAAAATGCCTGCCCATATTATGACAAATTCCAAAATGTTCTCAGTACAAAAGGACAATATGTTTTTGGACAAACCCATGCAAATGGGGAATATTCCTCAATAAATAAAATAGTATTCCAAAAAAAAAGGGCTCTAGTTATAGAGCCCTTTTTCATTTATTCCATTGGTGTTTCAGTACCTGTGCAATTGATTAACGTTCCGCAGTACCATTAAAATAAATCTCACCTGGTATGATAGATACCTCTTTAGAAGCCAATAACGAATAATCACTTAGGTCATATATTTCCAAAGACCCATTACTGGTATAATCCTTGGCATCAACACCGTAGAGCTTACCATCATTCACGGCCATATCATAAAAACTAAGTCCTGTTATTATTCCTGTTTCCGGAAGGGCAGCACTTGAAGCTTCCATGGCGTAAACCGAACTTGACATATAATAATAAAGGCTACTACCTTCAACAACCAATGCCCCTGGATGTTCTGTGGCTGCAAAATCAAAAGTATCGGCAACAGTATTGTCCGCTGTATTTATTTTATCCAATTGGGCCAAGGTCTCATTACCTGTCCAGGCAGGATTACCTCCTGAAAGCACCCATAGGTTGCCTTCCGCATCCAATTGTATGGAATTTGGTCGATCTCCAACAGTTACGGTAGTGGTTACCGTATTTGTGGTCGCATCAATAACGGTAACAATGTTATTTTGGTTATACCCTCCTTGCATGGCCACATAAATCGTATTTTCTTTTACTACTAGTCGTTCTGGGCCTTCCGCAACCGGAATCTTGGATACTACCGTGTTTTCATCAAGATCGATTACCGCAACATAATCATCTTCAGTATCACTACCATCACCCCAATTGGTGACGTAACCCTTGCCGTTGGCAATGGCCATATATCTTGGGTTCAAAAGTTCCTTATCAATAGTGGCGACAGACTCGAATGTATAACGATTGACCACTTCCACTTTTTGTGAATTATTTACTACAATATATCCGAATTCACCATTAAAGGCCATACTCTGAATATTATCGGCCCACGAATCAACATCGTTTACTGTTGCATAAACATCATTTTGGACTGTTGCATAATCGTTGGATACAAAAGAAACCGAGGCATTACCTTGGAAAAAATTACCTTCATGGGTAACTATGATACCATTTTCATAGGGATACGAGTCATTATCGGTAATTGTCAATGTCACCGCATCTTTCACCCCTATCACTAGGTCTTCCCCACCTGTTATGGTCTTAATGGTCAAAACAAGGGTCTCAAAAGGTTCAATCTCCTCATCGTCAATAAGTGTAAGGCTTTGGGCTATGGATAGGTCACCTGCGGGTAAAACTATCGAACCGGGTAGTGCCTCATAATCCTCTCCCGAAGTAGCCGTTCCGGTTACTTCATAACTAATGGTTACATCCGTATCCATGGCCATTGCAGTGCTAAAATTTATTTCAACGGTACCTACTCCTTCTTCATTGGTATCGGTAGCTGTTGACACCTCCAGTGCGCCTATTACCGGTTGATCGTCATCATCATCATTGTCGCATCCTACAAATACGAATGATGCCAGTGCTGCTGTAATAAAAAAATGTTTGAATTTCATTGGTCTTAAAAATTTAGTATTAATTGTGATTGAATATTTCTGTTTGGCATTGGTCGTAATGCAATATTTTCATAATAGGTGTCGTACACGTTGTTGAAGCTAAGACCTAGCGTATATTTTATCTTTTTTTGAAGGGTACCCGAATAATTTATTCCGACATTGGCCACATCATAACCATCCAACTCCCCTCCAATGATAGATACGGGACCATTATAGAGATGCTGATAAAACACGTTAAAATTGGATACACTATAGGAAAAGGAGGCATTGGCCTTATGAAACGGGACGTAAATCAGTTGTTCCTTGGTCGTTTGGTCTTCAGAAACGGTATAGGCGTAGTTTGCTTTGAATGCCACCTTCTGGTGCTTACCTATATCATAGCCAAGACCTAGTTCCCCTTCCGCACCATAAATCCGTACATCATCAATATTTATAGGGGACCAGATCCCGTTGCTACCAGGTAGCCATTTGATCATATCCTTGGTGGTGATATAATAACCATTTAGATTGAAGGTAACCCCTCCAAACTGCAGACGATGTCCCAAATCAACTTGATACGATTGTTCGGCCAATAAATCCAGATTACCCCCAGGCTGCCAGTAAAGATCATTAAAAGTAGGCGTCCTAAAGTTCTTTGAAGCATTCAACTGAATATCATAATGCTTATTGACGGTGTATTTTCCATCCAACGAAAAAACCAAAGGACTACTGTAGTCCGAGGAAAAATCCTGACGTAAACTTATATTATAAGCCAATTTAGGGGAAACCTGATGCTTAAGTAATGCCGTTGCGGAGAAGTCATTTCGGTTGGGGTTCCCAAAACTATCACCTTCTCCCTTATAATTATCGAATTCTAAAAAAGAGTTTAACCTAAAGGCTTTTGATAATTTCATATCCAATGAATACCGAGCCAAAAAGGTCGATACTTTCCCAAAGGAATGGTTATCGGAGTCTTTATTCTCATAGTACCTAAATTCTTCCTGTAAATAGGCCACCTTTACCTTTGAAATCGTCTTTTCCCCAAAACGGCCCCACTCCAATTGGGTACGGTAATGATTGTCTTTGTACTTGCTTCGGCCTACCGACACAAGGGTTCCCGATAAATTCCTGTCCCCGATGAAGCTTTGATGGTATAATCGCAGTACCTGTTTTTCAGAAAGCACATAGCCCGCATTGAAATTAAAGTTCAATTGTCCAAACTCCCCATTGACATTCTTTTCGTCGTTTTTTAAATATTTATAGTCGTTATCCGATTTTTTGTAATTGACCCCGAAGTTGGAAGACCATCGCGAATCGCCATAACTTTGGGTGTAATTAATGTTTTTGGTTTCAAAACTTCCGTATCCCAAAACAACCCGATGATCAAAATGGGGATCAAACCGGAGGTCGTTATTCAAGTGAACACTACCCCCAATGGCACCCGATCCATATTGAACACTGCCACCACCGCTGCGAATACCTATGGAATTATAACTCAAGGGATCTATGGTATTAAAATCGACCTGTCCGTTCAATTGGGAATTGATATTTATCCCATTCCAAATTACGGCCGTATGGGAAGCATTGGTACCCCTGAAAGCGGGAGACGAAACCATTCCATAACCATTTTCCTTAAAATAAATATTGGAATTGAAGGCCAAGAGGGAGGTCAGGGAATTATTTTGACGTCTTATGGTGCTATCCCTTAATTCCGTAACCTTATGTCCTTCAGCATATCGTTTTAACCGAATATCGGAAACAACGACTTCCTTTAATTTGATTATTGGGTTCTCTTGTGCAAAAGCACTGTTGAGGCTTAAAAAAACAAGTAATGAAAATAATGGCGTTTTATTCATACCAATGACCTTTTACCCGAAAGTCTATCGAAATTCTTAGTTTGTGAACTTGGCAGGTCTCCTGACTTGCAATTTGCGATACAACCTTCCCGATATTCTCAGTGGTATAAAGTGTATGGCAGCTATTCTTGACCGAATAGGTACTGACCAATGCGTTCAGCACATGCTTACAGTTGCGGGAACAGTTCCAGATTTTCACTGGATTCCCTTTTAATTTAGTCACCGTGAAAGTGACAAAACCAAATTCGGGGCAAAATTAAACTAAAAAATTACTTATCCCCCTTTTTTTTACTAAGTTTTACGGCCAACCAGATAAAGCCCACCACGAAGTGAAGTATTATAATCCCTGCGACTATATAAATGATGGTATTGGAGCTATCGCGCATGCTTGAATTTTTAACAAAAGTAAAATACTATCCATTCTAGAATTGTGACATTTGTTACCTTGCGGTCATTTTAACCAAACATATTAAGAATACAACCAACATTAAAATGAGATCCACTGTACTGCTTTCCCTGATTTTCTGTTTGTTTCTTTCCTGTAAGGAAAAGACAAAGGATACCTTACCCCCAACATTGGAAACCAAAACCATTGCTATTGAATATGCAAAAGGTTTTACCATAGAAAAAACAGGTTCGGGAGTTACCATTATCACTGTTTCCTCTCCTTGGCCCAATGCCCAGACCAATTTTAAATATGCGCTGGTACCCAAAGACAAAATGGCATCGATCACCCTAAACAAAGAAGAATACAATGCCATAATCGGGGTGCCCGTAAACAATATCGTCACGACTTCGACCACGCACATCCCATCATTGGAATCCCTTGGGGTGATTGATGCCTTAAAGGGCTTTCCGGACACCCAGTATGTCTCTTCGGTAAAAACAAGGGAACTTATAGCGGCTGGCAAAATAAAGGAATTGGGGAACAATGAATCCATCAATACCGAAATGGTCATTGAATTGAATCCAGAGGTTATTTTCGGTTTCAGTATCAATAACCAAAACAAAGCCTATGAGACCTTACAACGTTCCAACATCCCTGTAGTTTACAATGGGGACTGGACAGAGGAAACCCCCTTGGGCAAAGCGGAATGGATCAAGTTTTTTGCTCCTTTCTTTCAAAAGGAACAAGTGGCAGACAGTATTTTCAAGGAGATTTCCGATGCCTACAACGAAGTGAAATCGATGGCGAAGAACTCAAAGAACAAACCTACTGTTTTAAGTGGGGCCCTTTATAAGGATGTATGGTACCTACCTGGGGGGAATAGCTGGGGTGCCATGTTCTTGAAGGATGCCAATGTGGTTTACCCTTGGTCCACAACAGATCAGACCGGTAGCCTTAATTTAAGTATTGAAAGTGTTTTGGCCAAGGGCATAGATACCGATTTTTGGATTTCACCTTCCCAATTCACTTCCTATCAGGAAATGGAAGACGCCAATCGACATTACCTGAAATTTAAAGCTTTCCAAAATAAGAATGTATATACCTTTGCAAAAACAAAAGGTGCAACTGGTGGTTTACTTTATTTTGAGTTGGGACCCAATAGGCCCGATTTAATATTGAAAGATCTTATCCATATATTCCACCCTGAAATATTGCCCGAACATGAATTGTTTTTCTTTAAGCCGTTGAATTAATTGGAAAATACCGCTAAATACAAAGTTTCCTTACTCCTACTAATACTGGCATTGGTTATTTGTTTTGTGTTGAACATTAGCCTTGGTTCCGTATCCATTCCCTTTAAGGGTACTTTAAATGCCATTCTGGGGCGCGGAGTTGCCCATGATTCATGGGAATATATCGTTTGGAATTATCGTATTCCCAAAGCTTTTACCGCTATACTTGTGGGTAGTGGACTTGCCCTTAGTGGGCTTTTGATGCAAACCCTGTTCCGAAACCCACTAGCCGGCCCGTTTGTGTTGGGAATCAGTTCTGGTGCGAGTTTAGGGGCAGCCTTATTGATTATGGGCAGTGCCTTAATTTCCAGTTTGTTTTCCTATGGAATGGTCAACGATGTTTCTTTGGCAGTAGCCGCCAGTATCGGAAGTTTTTCCGTTCTTTTGGTGGTGGTGGTGGTTTCTTACCGCATCAAGGACACTATGGCCCTATTGATCATAGGCCTCATGTTCGGAAGTATGACCGCTGCCATTGTTAGCGTGCTTTCCTATTTTACAGATGCCGAGAAATTGCAACAATATATCTATTGGTCCTTTGGTAGTGTTGGCAACCTCTCCTGGTCCCAATTACTGCTACTATTGATCATTATCCTCATTGGGATTGTCCTAAGTATTATATCCATAAAACCCTTGAATGCATTTCTTTTGGGGGAAAACTACGCCCAAAGTTTGGGGGTCAACCTAAAAAGATCCCGCTATAAAATCATTATAGCCACGGGATTGTTGGCCGGGGGCATTACGGCCTTTGCCGGTCCGATCGCCTTTATCGGTTTGGCAGTACCCCATTTGACAAGACAAATCTTCAACACCACCGACCATAAGGTTTTGGTCCCCGCTGTACTGGTATATGGTGCCATTTTAATGTTGATATGCGATACCATAGCCCAATTGCCCACTTCAGCAAATGTGTTGCCCATCAACGCCATTACCTCTATCGTTGGTGCCCCCGTGGTCATTTGGCTATTGGTAAGAAAAAAGAAAATGATCTTTTAATGAAGGTATGAACAAGAAAATAACAACACATACCGCCCTGAAAGTCGAAAACCTAAGTATTGGTTACTTCTCGAAAAAGAATACCACCGTAATCGCTGACGGGATAAACTTTAAGCTACAACAGGGGGAATTGGCCGCAATCATTGGGGTAAACGGTATAGGAAAGTCAACCTTACTGAGAACATTAGGAAACGTACAAGCGAAATTATCGGGTTCAATACAATTGGATGGAAAAGGCTTAAAGAGTTATACACCGATTGAAATGGCATCGACCATAAGTGTGGTACTCACCGAGCCTCTAGCCTCAAAGAACCTTACGGTCGTAGAACTTATTGCCTTAGGACGGCAGCCCTATACCAATTGGATCGGTAAATTATCGGAAACGGACAAAACCAAGATACAAGAAGCCATCAGCATGGTAGGATTGCAGTCCTTAAAAAACAAAAAATGTTACGAGCTTAGTGATGGGCAACTGCAACGGGTTATGATCGCAAGGGCTTTGGCCCAAGACACTTCGATAATATTATTGGATGAACCCACCTCCCATTTAGACCTTCACCACAAGGTTCAAATTTTGAAACTTCTAAAGCAAATTGCCCATAAAACCTCTAAAACCATATTGGTAACCAGTCATGAGATTGAAATGACCATACAGCTTTGTGACAAGATCCTCATCATGAACAAGGGTTCCCATGAGTTCGGCGAGCCTTGTGAATTGATCCAAAAAAAGTCTTTTGAACGACTTTTCCCATCTGATACGGTGGCATTCGATCCAAAAACAGGTTCTTTTAAAATAAAAAAGTAAACCGAGGTGGTTTAAATTTTTAAAGTCAAACCTTTATCTTTACTCCAAAGAAGTATTACCCTAATGAATGTATATCTCATATATCTGCTTATTGGACTCATATGCCTGGCCATCGGTTATTTCTTGGGCAATTACATCCAAAATCTAAAAACAAAATCGAACCAAGGCACCTTGGAAGAGGAAATCAGACAGCTTGCGCTTTCCAAAACCAATTTGGAAAATCGGATCCTAAGCCTGGAAAATGAAAAAGACGAACTGCGTTCGGAAAAGGAACACCTAGGCAATGAAATTGTTCGATACCAGTCGGACTTAGAGCATTTGGACTTGAAAAACAAGGAACAAAAGGCGGAAGTCGAAAAATTACAGGAAAAGTTCACCAAGGAATTTGAGAATTTGGCCAATAAGATCTTAGATGAAAAAAGCACCAAATTTACCGAGCAGAACCAAATAAACATCAAAAACCTACTCTCACCCTTACAAGAAAAAATAAAAACGTTTGAAGAAAAGGTAGAGACTTCACAAAAAGAAAGTATCAGTATGCACTCTGCCTTAAAAGAACAGTTGCTCAACCTTCAAAGTCAAAACCTTAAAATCACCCAAGAAGCGGAAAACTTGACCAAAGCCCTTAAAGGGGATAGTAAAATGCAAGGGAATTGGGGCGAATTGGTCTTGGAGCGTGTCCTTGAAAAATCAGGTTTGGAAAAAGACCGCGAATATTCCGTTCAACAAAGTTTTACCCGTGAGGATGGTTCCCGTGTACTACCCGATGTCATCATCAACCTTCCGGATGGAAAAAAGATGGTGGTCGATTCCAAAGTGTCACTCACCGACTATGAGCGCTATATCAATGCAGAGGATGATCTACGGGAGAAATTCCTAAAAGACCATATCAATTCCATTCGAAAACACGTAGACCAATTATCGGCCAAAAAATATGAGGATCTGTATGAAATGGAGAGTCCGGACTTTGTCTTGATGTTCATTCCCATAGAACCCGCCTTTGCCATTGCCATCAACCATGACAACTCCCTGTACAACAAGGCATTTGAACAGAATATCGTAATTGTGACACCATCTACCCTATTGGCCACTTTACGGACCATCGATAGTATGTGGAACAACGAAAAACATCAAAGAAACGCCATTGAAATCGCCCGGCAAGCTGGAGCCCTATATGATAAATTCGAAGGTTTTGTGACCGACTTGACCAGGGTGGGCAAAAAAATGGATGAAGCGAAGAGCGAGTACAAAGGCGCCATGAATAAATTGGTAGAAGGTCGTGGCAATTTAGTGACCAGTATTGAAAAACTGAAAAAAATGGGGGCCAAAGCAAAAAAATCCCTTCCAGAACCTATTCTGAAACGCGCCCAGGAAGATGATTTTGAGGAGGAACCTAAACTTAAGTTATGAAAAAAGCCTTTGTATTGACCCTAACGGCCATCGTGGTCATTTTTCTTTTGATATACGCTTTTATTTACTTTGTGCCCTATAGCGAAGGGGTACGCTCCGGCGAATTGATCAAAATAAGTCGTAAAGGGGTCTTTGCAAAAACTTGGGAGGGTGAATTGAGCCAAGGGATTTCAGGGGCCCAAATATTCTCTTTCTCTATACTTGACAAGGATAAGGAAACCATTGACAAACTGAAGGAATATCAAGGAAATTACGTAAAACTGGTATATGTTGAACGTTATGCCACTTTTTTCTGGTTGGGGGACACCAAGTTCTTCGTTACCAAAGTTGAGAAAGAACAATCACCCCATTTTAGACAATAGCAAATGAAAAAATTTAAATCGGCAGAGGAATCACATGTCTCCATTACGGAATTGATGCTTCCCTCCCATTCCAATTTTAGTGGTAAGGTCCATGGTGGACATATTCTTAACCTTATGGATCAAATCGCATTTGCCTGTTCCTCGAAACACTCCCAACATTATTGCGTAACGGCATCGGTGAACAAGGTCGATTTTTTGAACCCCATCGAAGTCGGTGAACTGGTTACCCTGAGAGCCTCCATAAATTACACGGGAAGAACCTCAATGGTGGTTGGGGTACGTGTAGAATCGGAAAACATTACCACAGGGGAGAAAAAACATTGCAACTCATCTTATTTTACCATGGTCGCGAAAGACGATGATGGCAAAAACGTACCCGTACCTGGTTTAATCATAAAGGACCATCAGGGCGTAAGGCGATTTAGTCGTAGTATGAGGCGTAAAGAGCAAGCGACTAAGAGAAGTTCCAAATTCAAGGCCGAAACGTTTAAGACCGATGATCATTTGGAAAATCTGGTAGGGGAAAATGTTAAAATTGAATTGAATATATAATTTTAGGTTTATGGGACAAAAAAGGTATGATTTTGGATTGGTCGGACTTGGGGTCATGGGACGTAATTTCATTTTGAATGTGGCAGACAAAGGCTTTTCGGCTTTTGGTCATGATCTGGATGGGAACAAGGTGGCGTCCCTTCTGGAAGAAGGTGGAAATACCGATAAGATCAACGCTTCAACAGATAGCAAAACCTTTTTGGAATCCTTATCATGCCCTCGAAAGCTAATGCTTTTAGTCCCTGCCGGCAAAGCTGTCGATGCTGTCATTGAAGGTCTTTTGCCTTATTTAGATCAAGGGGATATTATTATTGATGGTGGAAATTCATTTTATAAGGATACGGATAGAAGGGAGTCCTATTTAAAATCGAAAGGGATACATTTCTTCGGTGCCGGGGTTTCAGGAGGTGCCAAAGGAGCCAGATGCGGCCCTAGTATCATGCCCGGGGGCTCCAAAGAGGCTTACCAAGAGGTAAAACCCATATTCGAAGCTGTAGCAGCCAATTTTAACGGTGAACCCTGTGTAGCCTATTTGGGTCCTAAATCAGCAGGAAACTACGTTAAAATGGTCCACAACGGCATTGAATACGGATTGATGCAGTTGACTTCCGAGATCTATGATATCCTAAAAAAAGCCGGGAATTATTCCAATCCAGAATTACAGCGACTTTTTGACTCATGGAACCACGGTCGGTTACAATCGTTCCTAGTGGAGATCACCGCAGACATCCTAAAACAGAAAGACGATAAGACCGAAGGGTATTTGGTCGATATGATCCTGGATAAGGCCAAACAAAAGGGTACCGGTAAATGGACTTCCCAAAATGCAATGGAATTGGGCATACCCATACCTACGATTGATGTCGCAGTGAGTATGCGGGAACTTTCGGCCTTAAAGGATGAACGTCTTCAGGCCCATTCCATATACCCCAAAAAAGAGTTTGAAAAAATAGATAAGGAAGCATTGGGAAAATGGGCTGAGGAAGCCCTATACTTTGGCTTTATACTTACCTACGCCCAAGGCTTTCATCAATTGACCGAGGCATCCAAAGCATATGGTTACGACCTCAATATGCCAACCGTGGCCAAAATATGGCGTGCCGGTTGCATTATCAGGGCTGGCCTTTTGGCAGACATCGCCAACGCATTCGACAAAAACAAAAGTACTACCCACTTGGTATTGAACGAGGATTTTGCCGCCAAGATCAAACCTACGCTGCCTGCTGTTCGCCATCTGGTAGCCTTTGCCGTAAACAATGGTATACCACTTCCTGGGTTAAACAATGCGTTAACCTATTTTGATGGTTTCACCACAAACCGCTTGCCCTTGAACCTGATCCAGGCCCAAAGGGATTACTTTGGCTCCCATACCTATGAACGCACCGATATGGGCGGTATCTTCCATACCGATTGGGAGATTTGAGAAAACAATAACCTAAAGAATTGAGGTAATATAATTAGGGCTATTTAAACAGTATGTTTAAATAGCCCCAATTCAATACAAAGTACACTAATTACTTCGTTGGAGTGCTGGTATTTTATTATTTGGAGAGGTACATCTTTCTTCTTGAATAAAGGTTGTAAAACTCATCATCCTTTAAACTATCGATAAACAGTATGCTTTCCCCCGTACTCTTCATTTCCGGACCTAGGTTTTTATTGACGTTCGGGAATTTATTGAACGAAAATACCGGCTGCTTTATCGCAAAACCTTCCAGTTGCGGATTAAAGTTGAAATCCTTTATCTTCTTCTCCCCCAACATTACTTTTGTCGCGTAGTTTACATACGGTTCTTTATATGCTTTGGAAATAAATGGAACCGTTCTTGATGCCCTCGGATTGGCCTCTATGATATATACAATATCGTCTTTAATGGCAAACTGAATGTTGATCAACCCAACGGTATTCAAGGCCAAGGCGATTTTTTTGGTATGATCTTTTATCTGTTGCATGACAAACTCCCCTATATTGAAAGGAGGCAAGGTCGCATTGGAATCCCCGGAATGGATACCACAAGGTTCGATATGCTCCATGATTCCAATAATATAAACATCCTTACCATCGCAAATAGCATCCGCTTCCGCCTCGATGGCACCATCCAAATAATGGTCTAAAAGCAACTTGTTGTTAGGTATTTTTCGAAGTAAATCAACCACATGGGCTTCCAACTCCTCCTTATTGATGACAATCTTCATACCTTGACCCCCTAACACATAGGATGGTCTTACCAACAATGGGAAGTCCAGTTTGTCGGCCAATTCCAAAGCCTCCTCGGCGGTTTCCGCCACCCCGAATTGCGGGAATGGGATATTGTTTTCCTCCAATAAAGTGGAAAAACTACCCCTATCCTCGGCCAAATCCAAGGCTTTAAAGCTGGTTCCAATAATCTTGATTCCGTATTTATCCAATTTTTCGGCCAGTTTCAAGGCTGTCTGCCCTCCCAATTGCACAATAACACCCTCCGGCTTTTCATGACGGATGATATCATAGATATGCTCCCAGAAAACCGGTTCGAAATATAACTTATCGGCCGTATCAAAATCCGTCGATACGGTTTCGGGGTTACAGTTGATCATTATCGTCTCATAACCACATTCCGCTGCTGCCAATACACCATGTACACAGCAATAATCGAACTCTATCCCCTGCCCTATCCGGTTGGGGCCCGATCCAAGTACCACTATCTTTTTCTTATCGGTGACAATACTATCGTTTTCAACCTTTTTAACGCCATCCGCGGTTTCGTATTCCGCTTCGAATGTTGAATAATAATAGGGAGTCATCGCTTTGAACTCCGCCGCACAGGTATCCACCAGTTTATAAATCCTATTGATGTTGAGCTCTTCCCGTTTGGAATAAACCTCGCTTTCATAGCAATCGAGCATATGGGCAATCTGCCTATCGGCAAAACCCTTCTGTTTGGCCTCCAACAACAGACTTTTCGGAAGACTGGCAATGGTATATTCCGATATCTCCTTTTCAAGAAAATGCAATTCCTCATACTGTTTCAGGAACCACATGTCTATTTTGGTGATGTCATGGATCCTTCGAAGTGGAATACCCAATTGAATCGCATCATAAATAACGAAAACCCTATCCCACCCGGGAATCGTAAGTTTGTTAATAATTTGATCGTAATCGGAATATCCCTTTCCATCGGCACCAAGTCCGTTTCGCTTGATCTCGAGCGATTGGGTCGCTTTATGAAGCGCTTCCTGAAAAGAACGGCCAATACCCATCACTTCCCCCACAGACTTCATTTGAAGTCCTAAGGTTCTGTCAGAACCTTCGAACTTATCAAAATTCCATCGCGGTATCTTTACGATTACATAATCCAAGGTTGGCTCAAAAAGAGCGGATGTTGATTTTGTAATTTGATTATCCAACTCATCCAAATGGTACCCAATGGCTAATTTTGAGGCAATCTTCGCAATAGGATACCCTGTTGCCTTTGACGCCAATGCCGAAGATCGGGATACCCTTGGGTTGATCTCAATAGCAATAATATCCTCTTCTTCATCCGGACTAACAGCGAACTGCACATTACAACCACCGGCGAAATCACCAATACTTCGCATCATTTTAATGGCCATGTCGCGCATTCTTTGAAAGGTACGGTCAGACAAGGTCATTGCGGGTGCAACGGTTATGGAATCCCCTGTATGGATACCCATGGGGTCCATATTCTCAATGGTACAGATAATCACAACGTTGTCATTCTTATCCCGTAACAACTCCAATTCGTATTCTTTCCACCCCATTAGGGCTTTATCGATCATAACCTCGTGAATAGGCGAGATTTCAAGTCCCCTACTCAATAACTCATCAAAATCCTCAGGTTTATACACAATGGATGCCCCGGCGCCCCCTAAGGTATAGGAAGCACGGATTACCAACGGAAAGCCAAATTCCTGGGCTATTTCCTTTCCTTTTAAGAAAGACGTCGCTGTTGCCTGGGGAGCCATTCCCACTCCAATTTTCAACATCAATTCCCTGAACTTCTCACGATCTTCGGTAATATTTATCGCATCGATATCAACCCCAATGATCTCAACATTGTGATCCACCCAAATTCCTTTTTCATCCGCCTCAATACATAGATTCAAGGCTGTCTGCCCTCCCATCGTAGGCAAAACCGCATCGATTTGAGGGTGTTCCTTCAATATTTCAAGAATAGATTTTGTCGTCAGCGGTTTCAGGTAAACATGATCCGCCATTGTAGGGTCGGTCATAATCGTGGCTGGGTTGCTATTGATCAAGACGGTTTCTATACCATCCTCCCGTAAACTACGAAGTGCTTGGGAGCCCGAATAATCGAATTCACAAGCTTGTCCGATTACAATTGGACCTGACCCTATAATCAATATTGACTTTAAATCTTTTCTTTTTGGCATGCTCTCAGTTTTGTTTAGATATTACAAGGATAAAAAAAAGGTGCTACTTTTAGAAAAGTAACACCTTAATATTTTAAAAAAATAGTTCTAACATTATTTTTTATGTCTCGGCTCAGAGGATACAGATAATTTTTTTCTTCCTTTTGCTCTTCTTCTAGAAAGAACTTTTCTACCATTAACGGTTGCCATGCGCTCTCTAAAGCCATGCTTATTCTTCCTTTTTCTTTTTGATGGCTGATATGTTCTTTTCATCCTCTGGCTAAATTTTTAAACTTATATTTTGTGCTTATGATTTTTGCTTATACCTCTGCAAAATCTGGGCGCAAATATACAAAGAGTTTTCGCTTTGACAAACCTAATCAAAAAAATATTTTTTTCATGCAGGTTTACTAGCTACAAGATGGTTTTTATTACTTTTGCCCATCAAGGGATTAAATATCCATTATTGGTTAAATTCATCCAAAAAACAATAGCAAACTACCATGTTCAACAAAAATATCAAACTCGTTATAGCAGGCCTGATCATTGCATATGCCATTTATCAATTTGTTGAAGGAAACATCGGAAACGGTATATTCTTGATTCTTTTTTCATTAATATTCATATTTCTTTATTTTAGGAACGAGATTATTTTACTTGCTTTTCTCAGAATGCGGAAACAAGATTTGGAAGGCACCAAAAAATGGTTGGACAAGATTAAAAATCCGGAATCTGCCCTGATCACCAAGCAACAAGGGTATTTCAACTATTTGCACGGAATCATTCTTTCCCAAAAGAACCTCACCCAAGCGGAGAAATTCTTTAAAAAAGCCTTGAAACTCGGACTCACCATGGATTATGATACGGCAATGGCCAAATTGAGCTTGGCTGGTATCGCCATGCAGAAGCGCCGCAAAAGGGAAGCTACGATGCTTTTGAACGAAGCCAAAAAATTGGATAAAAGCAACATGCTTACCGATCAAATAAAAATGATGCAACAGCAAATGAAAAAGATTTAACCTAGAGCAAAGGAGCCCATAACCTACTGATCGATTCTTGTATTTTACGGGTCATACCACGTTGTAACCACCTTTCATAATCCACTTCCTCACTTTCCAATAGATCCTTTTTGTAGATTTCCCGCATTTGCCGGTTAATTCCCGTATTGTATACCAAAGCATTGATTTCAAAGTTCAACGAAAAACTTCGATAATCTAAATTTGCGGTTCCTATACTCGTGAAATAGTCATCAATGATCATTGTTTTTGCATGCACAAACCCCTTGTGGTATCTAAAAATGCGAACCCCGGAACGCGCCAATTGCTCAATATAGGAATCCGTCGCGTACTGGGCCGCCCATGAATCTGATTTCTTGGGAATGATGACCCTAACATCCACCCCACTTCTTGAGGCTGTTGTCAAAGCGGTTAGAATTTGACTATTGGGAATTAAATAAGGGGTTGTAATACAAATGCTTTTCTTGGCCGTGTTTATGGCCGTGAACATGGCCTCCATTATATTCTCCCAATCGGTATCAGGGCCACTGGCAATGATTTGGACGGCTACAGGATCCGGTACTTTGGATTTGGATTTAGGAAAATGCCTTCCCTCCAATTCAATATCATCCTTGGCTGCAAAGTTCCAACTGAGAAAAAATGAGGATTGCAAGGCCCCTACGGCCGCACCTTGTATCCGCAAGTGGGTATCCCTCCAATAGCGCTTGTTCGTATAGTCATTATTATACTTCTTGTCAATATTGATTCCCCCTAAATAACCGATTTTACCATCGATAACGACTATTTTACGATGGTTCCTGTAATTGATCTTACTGGTGGAATTTGAGAACAATACCGGTAAGAATGCATGGTGCTGCACTCCACTGTCAGTCAGAAGTTTTTTGGATCTCGATGAAATAGTGCTTCCCACATCATCATAGATCAACCTTACCTGTACCCCTGCTCTTGCTTTTGCACAAAGCGATTCAATAATTTCAATTCCTTGTTCATCATCGACAAACACGAAATATTCCATGTGTATGTGATCTTCTGCCTGTGCAAGGTCTTTCTTTAATCTTTCAAATTTTTGCTCCCCATTGACCAGTATATCCACTTCATTCTCAAAAGTGAGTACCGCTTTCTCGTTGTGACGCAATAAATTATAGATTTTAAAGGCCCCATCACCAAATTCAGTCTTAAAGTCGAAACGCTCCTCCCTGTCCAAACTGAATTTCTTACGCCACTGCTTTAGTGACTCATTGTCGAAAATGTACTTCTTTTCAAATATTTTGTGCTTTCGATAGTCCTGTCCGAAAAAGTAATAAATGAAAATGCCCAAAAATGGCAGTATGGCCAGTATAAATATAAATGAGAGCGTTTTTACCGGATTTTTGTTCTTGAGAACGATAAGTATCGAAAAAAGAACAACCAGCACATAATTTACCCCTAAAAGAAATGGCCAAAGGTTTTCCCTAAAGAAAGAAAACATACCTATTTGGCGACTTTGTAGTAGCCTTTATTTGGGATTTCTATGGTGTATGTCTTTCTTGATGCATTGTTCAAGTGAGGCTCCCGTAACCAAGGGTTATGTCGTTTTAGGATTTTATAATTGATCTCATATTTTTGGGCAAAATCCGCAAAACTGGCAATAGGCTCATCGACCTCTACCTTAAACGTAGGAACGGCACTGTACATATCTTCCTTTTCAATCTCAAAGCCATATTTTTCTGGATTCGAAAGAATCTCTTTTATAGCCATAATCCTGAACACGTACCTTCCTGTCTCTTGTCCGAGCAAAAGATCGTAATAATCCTCTACCTTCTGGATTCCCATAAATTTATTGATTGCACCAGGACCTGCATTATAAGAGGCTGCAGTCAGTGTCCAACTTCCATATTTCTCCTTCCATTTGTTCAAGTAATCACAGGCCACCTGGGTCGATTTCTCTAGATGGTAACGTTCATCCACATTGGCATTTATCTCAAGTCCATACTCCTTTCCCGTTCCTTTCATTATTTGCCAAAAACCGGTAGCACCGGCATGGGATACCACATTGGTCAAGGCACTTTCCGCCACTGCCAAGTATTTAAAATCATCTGGAATACCATTTTTGGCCAGAATAGGTTCTATAACCGGGAAGTATTTATTGGCCCTTTTCATTAATAGCAAGGCATTAGACTGCCAATAGGTATTCACCAAGAACTCCCTATCGATACGCTCCATAATCTCAGGGTCATCCTGAGGAACCAATTCACCTGCAAAATTTAAATCTTCAGGAATCTCAATCGTAGAGATCCTATACGTATCGGAAACACTCTTGTCATTATCGTTTTCAGCAACATCCTGTACCGATTCATTTTCGGTTTCGTTAGCACCCTGTACGGCAAAAATCAGGGTCGTTATCACAAAAAAGACCCCTAACAGCATTAAAATATTCTTTAAAATCCTCATATTTCCTCATTAAGTTTAAATTCAAAGGTACTAAAGAAACATACAAAAAATGAAATCTTTATTTCTTTATACAGTAACAAACACCTTTACTACTAACTTCGTTATTCCTTAATAATTGTGGGCAAATGCTCATTAAACCATCGAGCCCGATGGATAATCATGGTATGAGTGCCGTTTTTAACAGGAATACAATCCTTAATATGCACGATAGGGAAAACAGCATCCTTATCCCCATGGATATGCACAAGGTTTTTAGGATACTGCACCTGTTTCCAATTGACAATCTGGTCGATTGACCAATCTATATACTGTTTATCCCTAATGGACAGGTACTTTTCATAAAGTTCCAACCGCTTGTGAACGGCCTCCCCAAAGGCATATTTGGCCAGCAATTCCACATTATTCACCAATCCCGTAGGTAATAACTTATGCACTTTGGTGTATTTGGCAAAGAGCATTCTTTTAGGCAGTTCTTCCGTTCTTTTTACGCTAGAGACCAAGATGACCTTTTTTGTATCTATGAGTTTGGCCATTTCCTGTACCAGCATACCCCCGAAGGAAACCCCAATCAGGACCGGGTGGTCATGTTTGATTTTTTTTACCATTTTCTCCGCATAGGCAACCAACGACATGTCCTTTTCCGGGACAAACCAATCGAGTCTATGGGTTTCAAATTCAGTTTCAGGTAAACGTATATTTTCGAATATTGTTGAATTTGCAGCCATCCCTGGCATGAAGTAAACTTGTATTTTTTCTTGGCTCATATCGTTCTGCCTTACGAATTTCTTAGGAAAATCGTATTTTTATTATTACTTTTGTATTCTGTTTCGAATAACCCCAAGCATCTTATTACAAAGCCATGTAAATGTATAAAATTACGATGCAATCTGACGTGATTTTTTTTAGATAAGACCAATAATAAAATCTAACTATATGAATGAAGTAGAAATAAATGACAATAGTTTCTTGCGCCAATTTGAAGCTAGAGTCGAAGGTCAATTAGCTAAGATCGAATATTCTTCACAAGAACGTAAAGTTTTTTTAACCAAATTGGTTATTCCGGAAGAAATCACAAAAGAAGGTTTTAAAGAAGACTTCATCAAATCTGTTTTACATCATATTCAAGATCAAAACCTACGTGTGGTACCTACGAGTCCGCAAATAGCAGGTTTCTTAAGAAAAAACAGACAGTACAAAGAGATGCTACCGGTAGGAATTAGGATCTGATCTAAAGAAAACAACTTACAAAACCTGTTATACACTGAAACAAATTCAGTCATTAACAGGTTTTTTTATGCGGTAATACCACTTGCCACAAACTGAATTTTTACGAGTCCGTCCACATCGATATCAGTAAGTTCCACTTCCTGTAGTGTATTTACCAAATCGGGATTCCAAGGATACTTTACCTTAACATAATTCTCGGTAAAGCCCTGAATATAACCTTCTTTGTTTTCCCCTTCGAACAATACGGTCCTGGTGGTCCCCAATTGACTTTCATAAAAAGCCCGTCGTTTTTTTACCGAGAGGCCACGAAGCATTTTACTTCGTTTGCTCCTTACCTTTAATGGTACGGGGTCAAGCATGCTCGCTGCAGGGGTATTATCCCTTTCCGAATAGGTAAAGACATGCAGATAGGAAATATCAAGTTCATTCAGAAATTGGTAGGTTTCCAAAAAATGGTCGTCACTTTCCCCCGGAAAACCAACAATAACATCGACCCCAATACAGGCATGGGGCATTGTTTGTCTTATTCTGTTTACCCTATCGATATAAAGTGTTCGCAGGTAACGACGCTTCATTTGCTTTAAAATATCATCGCTACCACTCTGTAGGGGAATATGAAAATGGGGCACGAATGAATTACTTTTTGCCACAAAATCAATGGTTTCATTTTTCAACAAATTAGGCTCAATGGAAGAAATCCGTAATCGATTGATACCCTCTACCCTATCCAAGGCCTGTACCAAATCCAAAAAAGTGTGCCCATGTTTTTTATTTCCGAATTCACCTTTCCCAAAATCGCCGATATTCACTCCCGTTAGTACAATCTCCTTAATTCCCTTTTCTGAAATTTCCTTGGCGTTCTTAAGTACGTTTTCCAAAGTATCACTACGGGAGATCCCCCGGGCCAAGGGAATGGTACAAAAGGTACACTTATAATCACAACCGTCCTGTACCTTCAAAAAGGCACGTGTACGATCACCAATGGCATAACTCCCTACGTAAAAATCAGCTTCCTCTATCTCACAGGCATGTACTTGCCCATAATCATTCTTGGATAGGTCATTGACATAATCGGCTATCTTGAACTTTTCCGTTGCCCCCAAAACCAAGTCCACCCCATCAACCGCGGCCAACTCTTCCGGTTTAAGTTGTGCGTAACAACCAATGGCCGCCACAAAAGCTTCTGGATTTGTTTTTAAGGCTTGTCGCACGATGGACTTAAAACGCTTATCTGCATTTTCGGTAACCGAACAGGTATTTATAACATACATATCAGCCTTCTCGGAGAAGTCAACACGCTCATATCCATCTTTTTGGAAATCTCTTGCGATTGTTGAAGTTTCTGAGAAGTTGAGTTTACATCCCAAGGTATAAAATGCTACTTTCTTCATGTGGAATTCAATTGGGTGCCCCGGGTAATTCTTTTTAATTGGGCTTGCAAATATATCAAATTTTGTAGTTAGGAGGTCCTAAAGGAATATTTCGAACGCATGGTTTTCCAACTACTGCTTATTGAATAGGATATTAATAATTCCTCCACTTTTTGGTGAGCTCAAAAACATGGCTAAGGATGTCCGCCTCTTTTTTATCAAACTCCACTCCCCTACGGGCCATCATTACTTTTGCGGCCTCAAAAGCCTTAATCGGCAAGTAGGATGTAAAACCTGAAGCGCCTCCCCAGCTAAAACTAGGTATAAAATTCCTTGGGAATCCAGGTACATAAATATTGGCGTTTACACCGATAACCGTTCCTGTATTGAACATGGTATTGATGGCCGTCTTACTATGGTCCCCCATCATCAGTCCACAGAATTGCAACCCTGTTTGCTCAAACTTCTCGGTGGCATAGTTCCATAAACGCACTTTGGCATAATTGTTCTTTAGATTGGAGTTATTGGAATCGGCCCCAATGTTACACCATTCCCCCAAAACGGAATTTCCCAAATACCCTTCATGACCTTTGCTCGAGTATCCGAATATGACCGAGTTACTTATTTCACCACATACCTTACCATGAGGTCCGACAGTAGTGGGACCGTACATTTTGCCCCCCATTTTAACCACGGCATTGTGACATAGGGCAAACCCGCCACGAATAAGGCTGCCTTCCCATATCTCGGCATTCTCCCCAATATATATGGGTCCTTCCGTAGCATTCAAAATACTGTATTCCACACTAGCGCCTTTCTCAAGGAAAATATTCTCAGGATGTATTACACTATTGGTATCAGATAAGGGCTCTGAGGTCCTTCCCTTTGTAAGAAAATCAAAATCCGCCTGTAGTGCCTCCCCATTTTTAGAAAAAATATCCCACGTATGTTCAATACGTATGACTTCCCCTTCGAACGATATTTGTTCAAATGTGGAGAAATCAACTTCCTGGCCCTCCAATGAAAAGAAGGCAATTACATCTTCCCCCTGAAAAACAGCCTGGTTTTCTTTAAGGGATTTAATTTGGTCCACTAATTCCCTGGTTGGCAAAAAAGAGGAATTGATCAACACATTCCTGTCCAACTCTACCATGGGAAACTTCCCTGAAAGATAATCCTCCGTGATTGTCGTCGTGGTCGTATTGAGATATTTTTCCCATTTTTCACGTATGGTAAGAATGCCAACACGTATGTCGGCTACCGGTCTTGTGAAAGTAAATGGCAACAAGGAATCCCTTGAAGGTCCATCAAAAAGAATATAATTCATAAATTGAATTTTGCTTAAAACAAATAGCGCCCTCGATACTAACTATCGAGGGCGCATGTTTATTGTTGAATAGTGTACTTATTCTATTCTTCTTCCTTTTTATCCGCTTTTTGGAATTTCTTGTACTTGTTCTTGAATTTATCGATTCGACCAGCTGTATCCAAGAATTTAGCCTTACCTGTATAGAAAGGGTGTGATGTCCTGGAAATTTCCAATTTCACTAAAGGATATTCAACACCTTCAACCTCTAAAGTTTCTTTGGTGTTTGCAGTTGACTTTGTTAAAAACACTTCTTCATTCGACATGTCTTTAAAAGCAACTAATCTATAATTTTCAGGGTGTATTCCTTTTTTCATTTTTTTAAAATCTTTATAACGCCCATTCCGACAGGCATGCATTTTAAGGCTGCAAATTTACATTTTTTTATCTAAATCACAATTATTTGTTTAAAAAAGAAAAAATAAATATTCGTACCTTTAAGTGTAACATTAATTACAATTAATCCACTAATATAGAAAACCAATTAAATCTTAGATACAAAAATGGAACAAAACGAACCAAAAACAGGGAAATACGCATTAAATTTTGGAGTACTACTTGGTGTAGTCAGCGTTGTATTCGGACTTATGTTATTTTCAATGGATATGCATTACGACCAAGGATGGGCGATTCGTGGAATTAGCTTGGTATTGACCGTGGCCGCCATATTTTTGGGAATATTCCAATACAAAAAAGCCAATGGAGGATATCTGACCATATCAGAAGCCTTGAAAATTGGAACAGGAATCGCATTGATTGCCGGAATTATAGGTTTGATCTATTTCTTTTTACTGTCCAATGTCATAGAACCTGGCTATATGGACAAGATGTATGAAATAGGTAAAGTGCAGGCTATGGCGGACAATCCAAATCTTACTGAAGAACAAATTGACCAAGGTATAGAAATGCAAAAAGGTTTCGCATGGCTAACCTATCCGTTCATACTAATCATGAATATTATTATCGGATTGGTATTGGGACTTATCTCTGGACTTATTTTGAAAAAACAAAAACCAGCGTATTAACAAATACTTTCAAACTTTTGAAATCAGCCAAAAAACATCCTTTTTTGCTTCTGATCAAAAAGTTTAATCGTGTTAAATGTCAAAATTGTACTTTTGAAAAGAATTTCAGAAGTTTTCAATGAACCTATCTGTAGTAATACCATTACTGAACGAAGAAGAGTCCTTAAACGAACTGCACGATTGGATTGTAGCTGTTATGCAATCCAATCGTTTTTTATATGAAATCATCTTTATAGATGATGGCAGTACCGATGGTTCGTGGAACATTATTTCCCTTCTTTCCGCCAAAAACGAAAATGTCAAAGGCATCCGTTTCAGCAAAAATTTCGGCAAGTCACAAGCCTTGCATGCCGGCTTCAAGGCAGCACAAGGCGATGTGGTCATTACCATGGATGCCGACCTACAGGATAACCCTGAGGAAATTCCCGAATTATTCGACCTGATCCAAAATCAAGGGTACGACCTTGTATCCGGATGGAAGAAAAAACGATACGACTCGGTCATAACCAAGAACATCCCCTCTAAATTGTTCAATTGGGCAGCCCGTAAAACTTCCGGGGTCAAATTAAACGATTTCAATTGTGGGTTAAAAGCCTACAAGAAAGCGGTAATCAAGACTATTGAAGTACGTGGTGAAATGCACCGCTATATACCCGTCCTTGCCAAAAGTGCCGGATTCACCAATATCGGCGAAAAGATAGTACAACATCAGGCCCGTAAATACGGTAAAACCAAATTCGGTATGGAACGTTTCATCAATGGTTTTTTAGATTTGATCACCATTTGGTTTGTTTCCAAATTCGGAAGAAGACCCATGCACCTTTTTGGCGCCCTTGGCGTGTTGATGTTCATCATAGGCTTCGGGTTTGCCATTTTTCTAGGCATTGACAAACTGTTTATAAACCCTACCGCCCGATTAATAACCGATCGACCTGAATTCTTTATTTCATTGACTTCAATGATCATCGGGACACAACTGTTCCTTGCGGGGTTCTTGGGTGAAATCATGGTACGATCCCGAAAAGACGAAAAACGATATAATATATTGGAGGAATTGAATCTTGCCCAAGAAAAAGAGCAATTTTCTTCGTAAATTAACCTATAAAACAAAAAGTACATGGATTCTATTTTAAACGCTGCCAAAAGCTGGCTTTCAGATTTTTTCGACGCTGATGTCAAAACTGAGATTCAACAACTAATCGACAATGACCCTGAGGGACTAAAAGACCGGTTTTACAAGAACATGGAATTTGGGACAGGTGGTATGCGCGGTATCATGGGCGTTGGAACCAACAGGATCAACAAATATACCTTGGGAAAAAGTACCCAGGGACTTAGTAACTATCTAAAAAAGAGTTATCCAGAGGAAGAAATCAAGGTGGTAATCGCATATGATTGTCGTCATAACAGTGATACGTTGGCTAAAACGGTGGCCGATGTGCTATCAGCCAATGGTATCAAGGTTTTTCTTTTCTCCGAATTAAGGACCACACCCGAATTATCATTTTCGGTAAGACACCTCAATTGCCATGCGGGAATCGTTTTGACGGCTTCCCACAATCCCCCGGAATATAATGGCTATAAAGTCTATTGGACCGATGGAGGACAAATAGTACCTCCACAGGATGGGGAAATCATTGGTGAGATCGACAAACTGGCTTACGAGAATATCAACTTCAACGCCAATGAAGATTTAATCGAATACATCGATAAGGATGTTGACGAGGCCTTTATTACCGCTTCGGTTGCCAATGGTAGTTTCAATGCCAAAGGAAAGGATGATTTCAAGATTGTTTTCACTTCATTACACGGTACATCGATCACAGCGATTCCCGAAGTTTTGAAGAGAGCTGGTTATAATAATGTAACCATCATTGAAGAACAGGCAAAACCCGATGGGAATTTTCCAACCGTAAAATCCCCTAACCCAGAGGAACCTGAAGCCTTATCCATCGCGATCAAGAAAGCTAAGGAAATCGGGGCCGATATGGTTATAGGTACAGACCCGGATAGTGATCGATTGGGCATTGCCGTTAGAAACCTTAAAGGGGAAATGGAATTGCTCAATGGTAACCAGACCATGGTAATGATGACCAAATTCCTATTGCAGAAACGCAAGGAAAAAGGGATGCAGGGCAATGAGTTCATAGCCTCGACCATAGTTTCCACCCCCATGATGGGTGCCTTGGCCAAAGCATATGATGTCGAATACAAAATAGTGCTGACCGGCTTTAAATGGATTGCCAAAATGATCAAGGATTTCCCGGAATTGCATTTTGTCGGTGGTGGCGAGGAAAGTTTCGGATTTATGGTTGGGGATTTTGTACGGGACAAGGATGCTGTTACCGCTACCCTATTGGCCTGTGAAATAGCAGCGGATGCCAAAGCCAAGGGAAGTTCGTTTTACAAGGAATTGATCCAATGTTATGCGGATTATGGTTTCTATAAGGAAAAATTGATTTCAATGACGAAAAAAGGAATCAGTGGCGCCGAGGAAATAAAACAAATGATGGTGGATTACAGGGAGAATCCAATCAAGGAAATCGATGGTTCCAAAGTTGAATGGGTACACGATTACGATAGCTCAGTAGCCAAAAATATGATTACAGGAGAAACGGAAGCTATTGAAATCCCAAAATCGAATGTGTTGATCTACACTACCGAAAATGGGACACGAATGGCCGCAAGACCAAGCGGAACGGAACCAAAAATCAAATTTTATTTCAGTATAAATTCAAAACTCAATACTGTGGAAGATTTCGAGAAAGTTCAAAAAGAACTTAATTCGAAGCTCGATCGGATTGTAAATGAACTGAAACTCGGTTAATGGATTATTTTAAAAAAATCCTTCGCTTTGCGAAGCCTTATAAGAAATACGGATTTCTTAATATATTTTTCAATATCCTTTATGCCTTGTTCAGTGCCTTGTCCTTTGCGGCATTGATCCCGATGTTGGATGTGCTTTTCAAACCGGAGAAAAAGGTTCTAAAAGAGCCTGTATACACCGGAATAGGCCAATTGAAGGATTATCTTCAGGATTATATCAATTACAGGGTCACTGACTATTCAGGGGACGATCAAATGAAAGGTCTCGTCCTGGTCATTGGGCTCGTTTTGGTCTTGTTCCTGCTAAAGAACTTCTTCAATTATGCGGCTATGTATTTTATTACATTCCTGCGTAATGGGGTCCTCAAGGACGTTCGTAACCGCATGTACCAAAAAATTACGGAACTGCCTATTTCCTATTATTCCGAAAAACGCAAAGGGGATGTCATCGCCCGTATTACCTCGGATGTACTGGAAATACAGCATTCATTCCTTTCTATTTTGGAATTGATCGTTCGCGAACCCTTGACCATAGTGTTCACCATCTTGATCATGTTTGGAATAAGTTCCAAATTAACCATTTTCGTGTTCATTTTCATACCGGTTGCAGGAGCCATTATTTCGAGAATCGGCAAATCGTTGAAAAAGAAATCGGATCGCGTCCAAAAAGAACAAGGGGAGTTTTTATCCATTGTGGAGGAAACTTTAGGCGGACTCCGGGTCATCAAGGCCTTTAATGCTGAATCCCGCTTTTATAAAACATTCAGTACCTCTACTGAACGGTTCTTTAAATTCTCGAACAAGTTATTGAACCGTCAGAATTTGGCATCACCAACAGGGGAGTTTTTGGGTATTTTGGTCATTGGTGTCCTATTGTGGTTCGGTGGTAAGATGGTATTGGTCGACAAGACCCTTGATGCCTCATCGTTCATCGCTTATATGGGACTGGCTTACAACATCCTAACCCCCGCCAAGGCTATCAGTAAAGCTTCATTCGGGGTCAAAAAAGGAAATGCGGCCGCGGAACGCGTCCTTCAGGTATTGGAAACTGAAAATCCAATTGTTGACAAAGAGGATGCCCTGGAAAAAACAACCTTCGACAATAGCATTGCCCTTGAAAACATCTCCTTTAAGTACGAAGATGAGTATGTATTGAAAGACTTTGATTTGAACATCCCCAAAGGGGATACTGTTGCCTTGGTTGGTCAATCAGGAAGCGG
Source organism: Maribacter polysiphoniae (assembly GCF_003148665.1). Lineage (GTDB taxonomy): Bacteria > Bacteroidota > Bacteroidia > Flavobacteriales > Flavobacteriaceae > Maribacter_A > Maribacter_A polysiphoniae. Next base: position 245,402 of record NZ_QGGQ01000004.1, read on the forward strand.
TAAGAGCACCATAGCCAATTTGGTCACCCGATTTTATGACGTCAACAAAGGGGCCATTAGCATTGATGGCACGAACATCAAGGATATAAGTAAAAAATCGCTGCGTAATTTGATGGGATTGGTCACCCAGGATTCTATCCTGTTCAATGATACCGTTCGCAACAATATCGGTATGGGCAAGGAAAATGCCACCGATGATGAGATCATCGAAGCTGCGAAGATTGCCAATGCCCATGAATTCATAGCCTTGCTACCAAATGGATATGACACCAACATCGGGGATAGCGGAAATAAACTAAGTGGTGGCCAAAAACAACGTATTTCCATTGCCAGGGCGGTTCTTAAAAACCCTCCGATAATGATACTCGATGAGGCAACCTCCGCGTTGGATACTGAAAGTGAACGATTGGTACAGGATGCCCTGGAAAAAATGATGTTGCACAGAACTTCTATTGTTATCGCACATCGATTATCCACTATTCAGAAAGCGAATTCCATTGTTGTACTCCAGAAAGGCAAAATCGTTGAACAAGGTACACACAAAGAACTTTTGGCCAAAAACGGGGTTTATAGGAAACTGGTGGAGATGCAATCTTTATAAAACACAATACCACACATTAAACCTTTTGCATTTTAATAGGTCTTAGATTAAACTTAAGTGCTGTAATTTGATTGCCGAAGAGACATTACTAGACGAGTTGAGACGTCCGGAAACCCTGGACAAGGCCTTTGAAGTGTTGGTAAACACCTACAAAGAAAGGCTTTATTGGCATATACGAAGAATCGTTTTAAACCATGATGATAGTGATGATGTACTTCAGAACACCTTCATCAAAGTCTATAAAAACATCAACGGCTTCAAAGGGGAAAGTCAATTGTATTCATGGATGTACCGTATTGCCACCAATGAATCCCTGACCTTTCTGAAGAAAAAATCCAACAAGATGGGGATTTCCGATGCAGAGCTTCAAGACAGAATGGTATCCAATTTACAAGCTGATGTCTATTTTGATGGGGATGAGATACAAATAAAACTTCAAGAGGCTATTGCCCGTTTACCAGAAAAACAAAAATTGGTATTCAATATGAAGTATTTTCAGGAAATGAAATACGAGGAAATCTCAGGAATATTACATACTTCGGTTGGCGGTTTAAAAGCATCCTATCATTTGGCGGTTAAAAAATTGGAAGCTTTTTTAAAAGAGGATTAAACCTTTTAAACTATTGAGAGTCAAAGAATAGAAATGAAAAAGACAAACAACAAAAAGGATTTTAAAGTCCCCGAAGGTTACTTCGAAGGATTTACTGATAAACTAATGGAACGTATTAAAACTTCCAATGGCGATCAGAAGAACCTTATGTTGCCCAAATCAGACGGTTTCAAAGTACCTGACACCTATTTTGAAGGCCTGCATTCAAAAATACAATCAAAATTGAAAGAGGACGAAACCAAGGTTATCCCCCTCAATCCTTGGCGCAAACAGCTTTATTACGCCGCTGCATCAGTGGCAATCGTAGTCCTTCTCACAATTGCAGTACAGTTTAACCAATCACCAGAACTGACTTTTGAGAGTTTGGCCAATTCTGATATCGAGGATTATTTTGAACAGACCGATTTAGGGTTTTCAACCTATGAGATCGCAGAAGTCATCCCTGTTGATGACCTTGAAGTTTCCGATATTCTGGAATATCAGTTTAAGGATGAAAACATCATCGATTATTTGGATGATGATATTGATAATATTGAAGAATTAAATCTATTGGACAATGATTAACTATAAGAACATCACAGTACTCCTGTTATTGCTGTTCACTACAACATTTACCTTTGGACAGCGTAAACCTGATAAAGAAAAGATACGTACACTCAAAGTGGCGTATCTTACGGAACAACTGGAATTCACAACGAGTGAAGCCGAGGCTTTTTGGCCCATTTACAATACCTATCAAGATAAAATGGATGCCTTTAGAAACAAGGAACGGAACCAAATCTATGGCAAAACAAAGGACATGGAATCCCTATCGGATCAAGAAGCGAATGCCCTATTGGAAGATTTGATAGCTTTGGAAGACGAGAAGAACAAGGTGAACAAGCAGTTTTTAAAAGATATCCGAAAAGTGATTTCCGCTAAGAAAACCTTTTTATTATTGAAAAGTGAAAACGGATTTAAGCGACACCTATTGAAGCAATACCATCAAAAAAGGAATGGCGGTCAACGATGATCGTCAATCCATAACGATTAGGATACATTCCGAAATAGGGGCCAAAAGGCCCCTATTTTGATTTAAAAACCAATTTGGCAATTCTATTTTTGCCGGCCGCATAGGCAATGGAATCATTTAAAAAACGTACCGTATAAAAGGATTCATCCGAAAGCTTCGACCAACTTTCACCTTTGTTGCTACTATAGGAAATCCCTGTGAAACCTACCGCAACGATCCCATTCCCCCCGGAATTGGGCACAAAACGAACACAACTTTTATAGTTTGGCCCTTGGCCATCAGCCAGTAACCTCCAGCTTTTTCCACCATCTTTGGTAATGGCCTTATTGGCGATATTCCCTTCAGGCTGGGTGTAATCACCACCTAGGGCGATTCCTAGGCTTTCATTATAAAAATCCAAAGAATAAATGCCTTGGGCTTCTTCCTTATTCATTATAGGTGTTTGAAAAACTTCCCAGGTCTTTCCTTTATCCCCTGAAAAATAAATGCGGCCACTCGTCGTTGCGACCCATGTCTTTTCCCCTAAGGTCTTAATGTTGGTGTTGCTCGCTGCGAAAGCCCCTTCCCCATCGATTCCATTCGGTAAGTTGGCACATGGCATCTTATTCCATGAAAGGCCGCCGTCCCTTGTGATAATAATGGACAAACAACCATCTACCGAATCACCAATGGCTATACCTTCTTGATCGTTCCAAAAAGTCATGGCATCGTAAAAAACACCCTCCCCTTCTTCCTTGTAAACCAGCTCCATCCCATTGTCCCCTGTTTTATACAACAAAGCAGGACTACCTACCGATAACATAAAAAAGTCGGTCGATGTATGTGCAACAGCCCTAAATTCGGGTAACAGGGAATCCTGCTTTAGCATATTGGTACGAATCTGTTTGGTGCTTAGGTCAATACTTCCAAAAACACCTTTATTGGCACCAAAGGCCAAACTATTATCCAAAAGGGCTATGGCCCTAATACTGAGGGAGTCTTCATAGAGAGGCTCTATCTGTACAGAAACGAAGGGTTTTGTTCCACTTTGATCGGCACACCCGATAACAATAATGAGAATAAGAAGAGAGATACAATATCGCATAGCAATAATTTTTTTCAAAAATAGACAGAATAGCAGCCAAAACGATACCTTTGCAGCCTTATTTTTTAGTTATGAAACTTCATAGAAATTTAGTTTTTGCAGTGGTCGATGCCCTTGGGGATATCTTCAACGAAGGGGAATATGCCGATAAGGTGGTTCAAAAAACATTGAAACGGGACAAGCGTTGGGGGTCTCGTGATAGAGGTTTTATTGCCGAAACCACCTATGATATCGTACGGTGGAAACGTTTGTATGCAGAAATTGCCGAAGTAAAAGCCCCTTATAGTCGTGCCAATCTTTTCAGGATGTTCGCTGTCTGGGCTGTTTTAAGGGGTATTGAACTTCCCGATTGGAAACAGTTGGAACCTGTACCTACAAGAAGGATCAAAGGTAAATTCGATGAACTCTCAAAAATCAGAAAATATAGGGAATCCATTCCCGATTGGTTGGATGCCTTGGGTGAAAAAGCCTTAGGGGATAAGTTGTGGACCAAAGAGATTGCGGCCCTAAACCAACAGGCCAATGTTATTTTACGGGTAAACACCTTGAACACTACCAAAGAAAAACTACGTAAAGCCCTACTGGATGAAGGTATTGTTTCCGAAGCCATAAAAGGGTACCCCGATGCCTTGCAACTTGCCGAAAGGGCCAATGTATTTACAACAAAAGCCTTTAAGGACGGACATTTTGAGGTTCAGGATGCCTCTTCCCAATTGGTGTCCGAATTTTTAGACCCCCAACCCGGGGAACGTGTAGTGGATACTTGCGCCGGTGCAGGTGGAAAAACCTTGCACTTGGCAGCCTTAATGGAAAATAAAGGACAGCTCATTGCAATGGATATCTACGAAAACAAACTCAAGGAGCTCAAACGTAGGGCAAGAAGAAATGGGGCGCACAATATCGAACCTCGGCATATTCATTCGACCAAGGTGATAAAAAAACTATATGGCAAAGCGGACAGGGTACTTATTGATGCCCCATGCACCGGACTGGGTGTATTGCGAAGAAACCCCGATGCCAAATGGAAATTACAACCTGATTTCTTGGATACAATCACGAAAACACAACAGGAAATCCTGAGAAGCTATAGTAAAATGGTGAAACCGGGAGGAAAAATGGTTTACGCCACCTGTTCCATTCTTCCCCAGGAAAACTCAGATCAAGTAAATTCATTCCTTGCCTCTGAAGAGGGTTCTGAATTCACATTGGCCCAAGAAAAGAAGATTTATGCTTCCAAAAGTGGGTTTGATGGATTTTATATGGCACTCATGGAAAGAAGTAAGTAAAAAAATCATCACTAAAAAAAAGAGCCTATTGGTCCATAGGAACCGATAGGCTTTTTTTAGATTCAAAAATCAGTAAAAAGGAATAGAACCATCTAGAAACGCCATAGTCAACCTTACATTAGAATAAAGGTAACTGTTGGTTTTTCGGAGGTTCGGGAGTTTTGGTTTTTACAGCATATTGTTTCTTTCCCCATCGATTCATTGTTTGCACAACCGGTAAAAGTGATTTTCCCTTTGAGGTCAAGACATATTCTACCCTTGGTGGAATTTCAGGATATAGCGTTCGGTCAATCACACCCGACTTTTCGAGTGATTTCAATTGCTTACTGAGCATTTGTCTATTGATTCCCTCTATAACCAAAATGAGTTTGTTAAATCGATTTGTTCCTTTTGAAATATAAAAGAGAATTATGGGCTTCCACTTACCGCCAATCATCTCAATACAATGTTCAAGTGCCTGGGTATCCAACTTTTGTTCGGCCATTATAAATCCTTCTTTTTTTAATGATAGAGGTACAACAAAGCAATATCATACTAAGTTCGATAAACAGACTTTAATATAAGTTATTATATAAATCCAATTATCATACTTATTATAAAATAAAACTAATCTATTTTTAGACATTGACCAAGTAGAAGCAAAAACTATTAATTTCATTAACAACTACTGTTTAAAAGTGTTTTGATTATCCGTGAAACATAGCGTCTAAAACCTTAATTTTGTATTTTAAAAATCAACACCAGACACATTAAATGATTCACTTTTTCGGGAATGTAGACAAAAAGGTTTTTGCCGTACAAACAGTTCAAGAACTTTCTCAGGAAGACAATAACAAACTCACATGGTTATTCGGTAACCAACCGAAGATAAACACGGCGTCTCTCGACGCCTTTTTTGTTGGACCCAGGGCCGCCATGGTCACACCATGGAGTACCAATGCCACTGAAATCACCCAGAATATGGGAATCAAAGGTATTCTTCGTATTGAGGAATTTGAGGCGGTTGATGCCGATTTTTCCGATTTCGACCCGATGCTTTCCCAAAAATTCAACACCTTGACACAGGAGGTTTTCAAAATTGATGTGGTTCCTGAACCCATTCTTGAGATTGCCGATATTGCCACCTATAACATACAGGAAGGGCTCTCTTTAAACGAGGAGGAAGTTGCCTATTTAAATCAACTTTCCAAAAAAATCGGACGTAAATTAACCGATTCCGAAGTATTCGGTTTCAGTCAAGTGAACTCTGAGCATTGTCGACACAAGATTTTCAATGGCACCTTCAAGATCGATGGAGTGGAAAAATCCTCCTCCCTCTTTAAGCTGATAAAGAAAACATCCCAAGAACATCCAAACGATATCGTTTCGGCATATAAAGACAATGTCGCTTTTGTAAAAGGTCCCAAAGCGGTCCAATTTGCTCCCAAAAGTGCCGATAAGCCCGATTTCTATTTGGAAAAGGAATTTGAATCGGTTATATCGTTAAAAGCGGAGACCCACAATTTCCCAACCACTGTTGAACCTTTCAACGGTGCCGCTACGGGTTCTGGAGGGGAGATTCGAGACCGTTTGGCCGGAGGTAAGGGTTCTTTACCCTTGGCCGGAACAGCAGTGTATATGACGTCCTATTCCCGTTTGGAAGAACATCGACCATGGGAAAAAGCAATGCCAGAACGTGAATGGCTATACCAAACTCCGATGGATATCCTGATCAAAGCTTCCAATGGGGCTTCTGATTTTGGTAATAAATTCGGTCAACCATTGATCGTCGGTTCGGTCTTGACCTTTGAACATACCGAAGACTCCAGGAGATTGGGCTTTGACAAAGTCATCATGCAAGCCGGTGGTATCGGTTATGGCAAAGCTGACCAAGCCTTGAAAGACACCCCAAATACCGGGGATAAGATTGTTATCCTTGGGGGTGACAATTACCGTATTGGCATGGGGGGCGCAGCCGTATCCAGTGCCGACACGGGTGAATTCAGTTCTGCAATCGAGTTGAATGCCGTTCAACGTTCGAACCCCGAAATGCAAAAAAGAGCCGCCAATGCGGTTCGAGGTATGGTGGAAAGTGAGGAAAACCCAATCGTTTCAATCCATGATCACGGTGCGGGCGGCCACTTGAACTGTTTGTCCGAACTCGTTGAGGATACCGGTGGCAAAATCGATTTGGATGCATTGCCTATCGGCGACCCCACCCTATCCGCCAAAGAAATTATCGGGAATGAATCCCAAGAACGAATGGGACTGGTCATTGGCAAAAAAGATGTTGATCTACTACATCGAATTGCAGATCGGGAACGTTCACCCATGTATGAAGTCGGTGATGTGACCGGTGACCATAAATTCACCTTCGAATCAAGCAAGACAGGGGCCAAACCAATGGACTTGGATTTGGAGGATATGTTTGGAAGCTCCCCGAAAACGATTATGAACGACATTACTGTCGATAGAAAATACGAAAATCCGGAATACTCCTTAGAACATTTTCATGAGTATCTGGAGCAAGTCCTTCAATTGGAGGCGGTTGCTTGCAAAGATTGGTTAACGAACAAAGTGGACCGCTGCGTGGGTGGTCGTGTCGCAAAACAGCAATGCGCAGGTCCCTTGCAACTTCCCCTGAACAATTGTGGGGTCATGGCATTGGATTTTAAAGGTAAGGAGGGGATCGCCACCTCAATTGGCCACTCCCCTATTTCCGGTTTGATCAATCCTATTGCCGGGAGTAGAAATAGTATTGCCGAAGCGTTGACGAATATCGTTTGGGCCCCTTTAAAAGAAGGCTTAAAATCGATATCCCTTTCCGCCAATTGGATGTGGCCTTGTAAGAATGAAGGGGAAGATGCCCGTTTATACGAAGCCGTACAAGCCGTTTCCGACTTTGCCATCGATTTGGGCATCAATGTTCCGACAGGAAAGGATTCCCTTTCGATGAAACAGAAATATAAGGATGGGGATGTTATTTCCCCCGGCACGGTGATTATTTCCGCTGCAGGCAACTGTAATGATATCACTAAGGTCGTAGAGCCTGTTTTAAAGAAAGATGGAGGCGCTATTTATTACATCAATCTATCCAAGGATACCTATAAACTTGGCGGCTCCTCATTTGCACAGATACGGAATAGGATTGGGAATGAAACACCTACTATTGTTGAGGCTGCTTACGTAAAAACCGTATTCAACACCTTACAACAGGCCATAAGGGAAGGTCAAATACTTGCGGGACATGATGTTGCCTCTGGTGGCTTGATCACCACCCTCTTGGAAATGTGCTTTGCCGATGTGAATCTGGGGGCAAACCTGGATTTATCCACATTGCATGAAGCGGACACCATTAAGCTTTTATTCTCCGAAAATGCCGGGGTGGTGTTTCAAACCAAGGATGACGCTATCCCGGACATCTTCAATGATGCCAAAATCGATGTCCATAAAATTGGGGCGGCCACTAGTGAACCAACACTTACAATCAAGAACAATGGCGTTGAAATGGGATTGAACATCCCTTCCTTACGGGACACTTGGTATAAGACATCCTTTTTATTGGACCAAAGGCAAACAGCCAATGACCTTGCCAAGGAACGGTTCGGCAATTTCAAGAACCAACCTTTGGAATATACATTTCCCAAGAATTTTGATGGCATGTTGCCTAAAGTTGGACAATCCAGGCCTAAAGCGGCCATACTTCGCGAAAAAGGAAGTAATTCGGAACGAGAAATGGCCAACGCCATGTATTTGGCAGGTTTTGATGTGAAGGACGTTCACATGACCGATTTGATTTCGGGTAGGGAAACACTTGAGGATATTCAATTTATAGGTGCCGTTGGCGGCTTTTCCAACTCTGATGTATTGGGCAGTGCCAAAGGTTGGGCGGGAGCCTTTAAATACAACGAAAAGGCCAGAACAGCCCTAAAGAATTTCTTTGCCCGGCCAGACACCCTGTCCGTAGGTATTTGCAACGGTTGCCAGTTGTTTATGGAATTGGATTTGATCAATCCCGATCATGATGAGCATGGTAGGATGTTGCACAACGATTCCCACAAACACGAAAGTAGTTTCACTTCGGTTAAGATCCAAAAAAACAACTCCATTATGCTTTCCAGTCTGGCTGGCACCACACTTGGGGTTTGGATTTCCCATGGTGAGGGAAAATTCAATTTACCTTATGCCGAGGACAAATATGATATCGTAGGTAAATATGGATATGCCGATTATCCTGCCAATCCGAATGGCAGCGATTACAACACGGCCATGCTATGTGATAAGTCCGGAAGGCATTTGGTGACCATGCCCCATATTGAACGTTCGATATTCCCTTGGAACTGGGCACATTACCCTGACAACACAAACGACCAAGTCTCCCCTTGGTTGGAAGCTTTTGTAAATGCGCGGATTTGGGTTGAACAACACAACCGATAAAACCCGATTTCAAAAGCAAGAACGTTGGACAACCAATAGTCTAAATCAAAAAAGGAGCCCATGAAGTGGCTCCTTTTTTTTCTAACTCAACATAACTCAAACTACTAATCACTAACTTTTTTGGAATAATCTATATAAATGGCTTTCTCAAATGCCTTCCAGTGTTCGGGCGTCATTCGCTCAGGTGTAAACAAACAAATACCTGTCGCCCCATTTTCCATTGAACCCCTTATGGCTGTTTCGATTTCAGAGGGCAACAACCCGTGGTTTTCAGGATCTTTCTCCTTGCTTTTACTTTCTGGTTTTGGACAGATAAACAATCCACTATATATAGGCTTTTCCCCTTTTACGGCCGCCACTTCCTCTTTGGTGATCGGCGCTAACCATTCGGGGCCTTCTAAATAAAAATCATTGTAATTCATAGGGTAAACGGCATCCAAATCCCATTTGTCCCATTCTTGTCGCACCAATTTCTTGGCAATCGAAGGACCAGGGAATACCGCTGCATTGATAACCTTCCCTTTATCGTGAACCACCTTGGACAATCGTCCTACCAAACGGGTGATCAAATCATATCTAAATTGCTTCCATTCCATTACTTGTGATGGATCCTCTACGGTTTTAATATCGATTCCCGTCTGGGTTAAAAAATCAGAGGTACACTTATCACAATAACAATAATCATATTCAGGAAACTCACGATCCATAACTAGGCCGTACTTCTCCCAAAGTCCCCTAGCCAAAATTACATCGGGAAAACGAATAAAATCCAAATGAATACCATCAACCTCCTCTACGGCAGCAACGCTTCCATACAAATCGGCCAAAAAATCAAAGGTACCTTCCTTGTTTGGGCATAAAAATTTATAATGGTCGACATAAGCTGGCTTTTCCAAAGCGGATTCACCCTTTCTGTTGTACGCATAAAGACTTGTATCAATCTTAGGATTTCGGCCTTGCACCATGGTGGGTATCCAAGTATGGAATTCCATTCCGGCCTCCTTTACCAAAGCCCCCACCCGCTTGTAGGTTTCCGGGTCGTGCCCCCCACTGTACATCAAACCATCGATGCCCTTAGCGTTGAAATCCTTGAATTTGGCCAACAACTCTTGGTCGGTATCATCTCCAGGACCCCCTGTCCATGCATAAACAGGAACCTTAGGTCCCTTTTCAGAACAAGAAGCAACGGCTAAAACCGTCATAAATAGCAATACTATCCTTTTAATCATAACAGAATTTTGAATTCGGGAATGAACTTAATAAAAGAATGCCATTGATCGAACAATTCTTAGCTTAACAACAAAATTGCCCATATAAACAACCAAAAAACAAAGCGATTTACTATTTTTTTAAAATAAAAAACCAAGACCTATTCCATTGTGAACCAATGCGAAATTGGAATTCAAATGAATAAATCATAAATAATATGCAGTTATTTTATTAATCTCATTTTAAAATCCCAACTGCTTTTCCTAATTTGCAATACTCTATCAGTAACAAGTATGTCAGAAATTACCAGACTTTTTGATTTTCCATATTACCAATTGGAAAAATACAATCTGAAAAATGCCCTTGTCACCAAATATGATGGCAAATGGGTCAGTTCATCTTCCAAGGAATATGTAGATCAAGCAAATAGCATTAGCCGGGGGTTATTGCGATTAGGTGTTGAGAAAAACGACAAAATAGCCGTTATTTCAATGACCAACAGAACAGAATGGAATGTACTCGATATCGGAGTATTGCAATTGGGTGCACAAAATGTACCTATTTATCCTACCATAGCCGAGGAAGACTATGAGTATGTTCTAAACCATAGCGAATCGAAATATTGTTTTGTCTCGTGCCAAGAGGTTTTTGACAAGGTGAATAAGGTCAGGGCGAATGTACCCCAACTTAAGGAAGTGTTTTGCTTTGACATGGTCGATGGTTGTAAAAACTGGAAAGAGGTTTTAGCCTTGGGTGAGGATTCATCGAACCAACCAGAGGTCGAAAAAAGAAAAGAAGAAGTTACCCCTAAGGACTTGGCGACATTAATATATACCTCAGGGACAACGGGAAAACCAAAGGGTGTAATGCTCTCACATAACAATCTTGTATCCAATGTAATCGGCAGCGAAAAAAGGGTGCCACTGGCCATGGGCGAATCGAGGGCCCTCAGTTTTCTACCCGTATGCCATGTGTTTGAGCGAATGATCCTTTATCTATACCAATATTGTGGGGTAGAGATTTATTTTGCGGAATCGCTGGAGAAGATGACCGACAACCTTAAAGAGGTCAACCCCAATATTATGACGGGAGTTCCCAGACTTTACGAGAAGGTTTATGATAAAATTGTGGCCAAAGGTGGTGAATTGACAGGAGTAAAGAAAGCCTTGTTTTTTTGGGCGATCGATGTCGGACTCAAATACGAACCTTATGGTGCCAATGGATGGTGGTACGAACAAAAATTGAAACTGGCGCGTAAACTGATCTTTAGTAAGTGGCAGGAAGCGTTGGGTGGCCAGCTGAAATTCATGGTTTCCGGTAGTGCCGCACTCCAACCCCGATTATCGCGTATTTTTGCTGCGGCACAAATGCCCATAATGGAAGGTTATGGCCTTACGGAAACATCCCCAGTGATTTCCGTGAATGATTTAAGAAATGGCGGTTTCCGTATAGGCACCGTTGGTAGGGTCATTGAAAACGTAGAGGTAAAAATAGCCGAGGATGGGGAAATCCTGGTTAAAGGGCCGAATATTATGCAAGGCTACTACAAAGACCCTGAAAAGACCGCAACGGTAATGACAGGGGATTATTTTCATACCGGGGATATTGGTGAAATGGATTCCGATGGCTTTCTGAAGATTACTGACCGTAAAAAGGAAATGTTCAAAACTTCCGGTGGAAAATACGTTGCCCCTGCCTTGATTGAAAACCAATTGAAACAATCGCGTTTCATTGAACAGGTGATGGTGGTAGGCGAAGGCGAAAAAATGCCTGGGGCCCTGATCCAACCTGACTTTGATTTTGTAAGGGAATGGGCTAAAAGACATCAATTGAAACTGGAAACGATGTCAGATGTAGTGAACAATGAAAAAGTATTGGAACGTTTTCAAGAGGAAATTGACCATGCCAATACAGATTTTGCCAAATGGGAAAAAGTAAAAGTATTCAAGTTAACCCCTAGCCTCTGGACGATCGATGGAGGACACCTCACCCCTACCTTAAAACTTAAACGAAAGGTAATCAAGGAGATATACAGGGACTTGTACAACGAAATTTACGGACATTAATAACCTTTAACGGGATACGCCTTTTTCATATGTCATTTGACAAAATGAAAAGGAATTCCTTTTTTTATTCCAATTTGTTATGCATGCATAGTATTTTTTCCTATATTTGATAGCCAATCAGTCCTTTATGAAAGATGCAACTATTGATTATGTACTAAGAGCCACTTGGCAAGCCGTTGCTAGGATGTATAATGAACAGGCAAAAACTTTTGATTCCACCATGGCGGTCGGTTTTACTTTATTGAGTATAGATCCCAAAACAGGAACACCGTCTACGGCGTTGGGTCCAAAAATGGGGATGGAAGCCACCAGCCTTTCCAGGATACTCAAAAGTATTGAGGACAAAGGGTTGATAAAGCGGAAGCCAAACCCGAAGGATGGTAGAGGGGTTTTGATCCATCTTACCGATTTTGGTCTTGAGAAAAGAAAGGATTCCAAGGATGTGGTACTGCGTTTTAATGAAGTAGTACGTGCCCATGTCACCGATGAGAAATTGGATTGTTTTTATGAAGTCATGGAAACGATAAACAAGCTTGTGGCAGAAAAGAACATTTATAAATGAAATTCAACATTAAATTAATACAGCTTTAACTACATGAACAAGCACATTGAAAAAGTAGCGGTAATTGGTTCTGGAATAATGGGAAGTGGTATTGCATGCCATTTTGCCAATATTGGGGTCGAGGTTCTATTGCTAGACATCGTCCCACGGGAACTTGATGACAAAGAAAAGGCCAAAGGACTCACCTTGGAAGACAAGGTCGTTCGTAATAGATTGGTGAATAATTCTTTGACTACGGCCTTAAAGTCGAAGCCCTCCCCTATTTACCATCAAAAATTCGCTTCTAGGATCACCACGGGGAATCTTGAGGATGATATTGCCAAAGTAGCCGAAGTAGATTGGATTATCGAGGTAGTGGTAGAACGTTTGGACATCAAGCAAAAGGTTTTTGAAAACCTTGAAAAATACAGGAAACCAGGCACGTTGATAACCTCAAACACCTCTGGCATCCCTATCAAGTTCATGTCCGAAGGGCGTAGTGACGATTTCCAAAAACATTTTTGTGGCACCCACTTTTTCAATCCTGCCCGTTATTTAAAATTGTTCGAAATCATTCCTGGACCTAAAACAGCCCCGGAAGTTTTGGAATTTCTAAACGGATATGGTGAGAAATTCTTGGGCAAGACCTCGGTAGTGGCCAAGGACACCCCTGCATTTATTGGAAACCGTATCGGTATTTTCAGTATCCAAAGCCTTTTCCATATGGTTAAGGAGATGGGCATGACCGTTGAGGAAGTGGATAAGTTGACCGGACCTGTAATCGGCAGGCCCAAATCAGCCACTTTCCGTACTGTCGATGTCGTAGGTATGGATACCTTGGTGCATGTGGCCAACGGCCTGTATGAGAATTGTCCCAAAGATGAAAAGCATGGACTTTTCAAATTACCCGACTTCATCAATACCATGATGGAAAATAAATGGTTGGGTAGTAAAACCGGTCAAGGTTTTTACAAGAAAGTAAAAGGAAAGGACGGTAAAAGCGAAATTTTGACCTTGGATTTGGACAGTATGGAATACCGTTCCAAAAAAAGCGCAAAATTTGCCACACTCGAACTGACAAAGACCATTGATAAGGTCGTAGACCGCTTTAAGGTACTTGTTGGAGGTAAGGACAAGGCTGGTGATTTTTACAGAAAGAGCTTTGCTGCCTTATTCGCATACGTATCGCACAGAATTCCGGAGATATCCGATGAGCTTTATAAGATCGATGATGCCATGAAGGCCGGTTTTGGCTGGGAGCATGGTCCTTTCCAGATTTGGGATGCCATTGGACTCCAAAAAGGTCTTGATATAATGAAATCGGAAGGTGAGGAACCTGCCGCATGGGTAACCGAAATGGTAGCCGCAGGTATGGATTCATTCTATTCGGTAAAGGAAGGAGCTTCCTATTTCTACGATATCCCTTCAAAATCCATGTTGAAGGTACCTGGACAGGACGCCTTTATCATTTTGGATAATATCCGCAAATCGAATGAAGTATTCAAAAACAGCGGAGTGGTTATTGAGGATCTTGGCGATGGCATTTTAAATTTGGAATTCCAATCCAAAATGAACACCATTGGAGGGGATGTACTGGCCGGATTGAACAAAGCGATCGATTTGGCTGAAAAAGATTTCCAAGGATTGATTGTCGGAAACCAAGGCGCCAACTTCTCTGTAGGTGCCAATATTGGAATGATATTCATGATGGCCGTTGAGCAGGAATATGATGAACTGAATATGGCGACCAAAATGTTCCAGGATACGATGATGCGCATGCGCTATTCATCAATACCGACGATTTCGGCTCCCCACGGTATGACCTTGGGTGGTGGTTGCGAGTTATCCATGCATGCCGATAAAGTGGTAGCCGCGGCTGAAACCTATATCGGATTGGTCGAATTTGGTGTAGGGGTAATTCCCGGTGGTGGTGGATCCAAGGAATTTGCGCTTAGGGCCTCAGACACCTTTAAGAAAAATGATGTGGAACTCAATGTACTTCAGGAATATTTCATGACCATTGGCATGGCAAAAGTCTCAACTTCCGCCTATGAAGCCTACGATCTCGGTATTCTTCAAAAAGGAAAGGATATTGTTGTCGTGAACAAGGACAGACAAATTGCCACGGCAAAAGCCTATGCAAAATTGATGGCGGAAACGGGATACACCAAGCCTGTAAAACGCAAGGACATCAAAGTGCTTGGAAAACAGGCGTTGGGAATGTTCCTTGTAGGTACGGATGCCATGGAAGCCAGTCATTTCATCAGTGAACACGACCAGAAAATAGCCAACAAATTGGCATACGTTATGGCCGGTGGCGATCTTTCAGAACCTACTCTGGTCAGTGAACAATATCTACTGGATATAGAACGGGAAGCATTTTTAAGTTTATGTACGGAACGCAAGACATTGGAACGAATCCAACATATGTTGAAAACAGGTAAACCGCTTCGCAATTAATTGTGAACCTTTTCGCCTGTTGCAATCGGCTTCGGGCACCTTTAATTTAAATTACAAATGCTAAGAGCCAAGAGCTAATAGCCAAAAGCATAGATAATGAAAACAGCATATATAGTAAAAGCTTATAGAACTGCAGTGGGCAAAGCACCCAAAGGGGTATTCCGTTTTAAGCGAACCGATGAGTTGGCGGCGGAAACCATAGAATACATGATGAAGGAGTTGCCCGACTTCGATAAGAAACGAATCGACGATGTCATTGTCGGCAACGCTATGCCGGAAGGATCCCAAGGACTTAACATGGCCCGTCTGATATCGTTAATGGGACTGGACATTGTTGATGTACCCGGGGTTACCGTGAATCGATTTTGTTCTTCGGGAATAGAGACCATTGGTATAGCCACGGCTAAAATCCAAGCGGGTATGGCCGACTGTATTATTGCAGGGGGTGCCGAGAGTATGAGTTCCGTTCCCATGACAGGTTATAAGACCGAACTTAATTACGACCTGGTAAAATCAGGACACGAAGATTACTATTGGGGAATGGGCAATACGGCAGAGGCTGTTGCCAACGAATTCAATGTTTCCCGGGAAGATCAGGATGAATTTGCCTATAACTCCCACATGAAAGCCTTAAAGGCACAGGCCGAGGATCGTTTTCAAGATCAAATCGTCCCTATTGAAGTGGAGCAAACGTATTTGGATGAGAACGGTAAAAAGGCCACTAAAAAATATACCGTGACCAAGGACGAAGGTCCAAGGGCCGGGACGAGTAAGGAAGTATTGGCAAAATTACGCCCTGTATTCGCCGCTGGCGGAAGTGTTACCGCAGGGAATTCATCACAAATGAGTGACGGAGCCGCTTTTGTATTGGTCATGAGTGAGGAAATGGTCAAAGAATTAAACCTGGAACCCATTGCCCGATTGGTCAATTACGCAGCTGCTGGGGTTGAGCCCAGAATCATGGGGATTGGTCCCGTAAAGGCAATTCCAAAGGCCTTGAAACAGGCTGGATTAAAGCAGAATGATATTGAATTAATAGAATTGAACGAAGCTTTCGCTTCCCAATCCTTGGCCGTAATGAGGGAACTGGACCTCAACCAAGAAATTGTCAATGTGAATGGCGGTGCCATTGCCCTGGGTCACCCCTTAGGTTGTACCGGTGGTAAATTATCCGTTCAACTATTCGATGAAATGCGGAAAAGGAATATGCAAGGTAAATATGGTATGGTAACCATGTGCGTCGGAACAGGGCAAGGCGCTGCAGGAATCTATGAGTTTTTAAAATAAATTAAAAAAATTAATACTATGAGTACCGAAACAAAAAGCGAAGATCTTCTAAGAGGAGGTCAATTCCTGGTAAAAGAAACCCAATGTGAGGATGTTTTTACGTTGGAAGACCTATCGGAAGAGCAACGCATGATGCGTGACAGCACCAAGGAATTCGTTGATCGTGAACTTTGGGCCCATTGGGAACGTTTTGAAAAGAAAGACTATGCCTATACAGAGGAATGCATGCGTAAGGCTGGTGAGCTTGGACTTTTGTCCATTGCCGTTCCTGAAGCTTATGGCGGCATGGGAATGGGATTCGTGTCCACCATGTTGGTATGTGATTATATCTCCGGGGCAACAGGATCGTTTAGCACGGCTTTCGGTGCCCACACCGGAATCGGCACCATGCCCATAACTTTATACGGAACCGAGGAACAAAAACAGAAATACGTACCTAAATTAGCCTCTGGGGAATGGTTTGGGGCCTATTGCCTAACAGAACCTGGGGCTGGATCCGATGCGAACTCGGGCAAGACCAAAGCCGTACTTTCCGAAGATGGCAAATACTATTCGATTACAGGACAGAAAATGTGGATATCCAATGCAGGGTTCTGTAATATGTTCATCGTTTTTGCCCGAATCGAGGATGATAAGTATATCACCGGCTTTATCGTGGAAAATGATCCCGAAAATGGCATATCATTGGGTGACGAGGAAAAAAAATTGGGAATCCACTCCTCCTCTACCCGTCAAGTGTTCTTTAACGAAACCAAGGTACCTGTTGAGAATATGCTTTCTGAACGTGGAAATGGTTTCAAGATTGCCATGAATGCGTTGAATGTTGGTCGAATCAAATTGGCTGCCGCTTGTTTGGATGCCCAACGTCGTATCATTGGGGAATCTGTAAAGTATGCCAACGAACGCAAACAATTCAACACCCCGATCATCAATTTTGGGGCCATAAAAGCCAAGATTGCTGAAATGGCCGCAAACACCTATGCCAGTGAATCAGCCAGTTATCGTGCGGCCAAGAACATCGAGGATAGGATTGCCATGCGGGAAGCTGCCGGCAACACCCATCAAGAGGCCGAATTGAAAGGGGTCGAGGAATATGCCATTGAATGTTCCATCTTAAAGGTTGCGGTTTCAGAACACGTACAGAGCACAACGGATGAGGGGATACAGATTTTCGGAGGTATGGGATTCAGTGCAGACGCACCGATGGAAAAAGCATGGAGGGATGCCCGTATCGCACGTATTTATGAAGGCACCAATGAAATAAACAGAATGTTGGCCGTAGGTATGTTGGTCAAAAAAGCCATGAAAGGCCATGTTGACCTTCTAGGGCCCGCAACAAAGGTCGGAGAGGAATTAATGGGAATACCATCGTTTGATACCCCTGATTTTTCGACACTTTTCGCAGAGGAAAAAGACATGATCGCCAAAATGAAAAAGGTTTTTCTAATGGTAGCCGGTAGTGCTGTACAGAAGTACGGTACCGAACTTGAAAACCATCAACAGTTGATGATGTCCGCGGCCGATATCCTAATCCAGATTTATATGGCGGAATCTACGATTCTTAGAACCGAGAAGAATGCCAAACGTTTTGGAGAGGAAGCCCAGAGCATACAAATAGCGATGTCCAGACTTTATTTGTACAATTCTGTTGAAATCGCCATATCCAAAGGTAAGGAAGCTATTATTTCCTTTGCTGAAGGTGATGAGCAACGTATGATGTTAATGGGACTTAAACGTTTCACAAAATATACCAATAACCCGAATGTAGTGGCCTTGAGAACACAAATTGCCGATAGGATCGCTGCAGATAACGGTTACACCTTTGACTAATTCAGATTGATCTTCGGAACTATTCTGAAGTAAAAACCACTCCCAATCGGAGTGGTTTTTTTGTTTTGTAAATATTACGGTCATTAATGTAATAGAAACCATACTATTTCCAAATTTTAACAAATTTTTAGTTTTTTGTTAATTTATTTGATATTTTGCTCCTTATTAACTCAAACTAAAAAGAAGTATGAAAAAAAGTGTTAACATTTTAAAAAAAAGTTATTTACCAGTTTGCTTGGCACTACTGTTTTTAAGTTCGTGTTCAACGGAGAACGACGTTACCAACGACACTGAGCTCAATGCTGTTTACGCAAAAACCTCTTTCAAAACGGATTACATGGTTATTTTAAAAAGTGAAAGCATTCCTAATGGCTTCGAAGCTGAAATGGAAAGCTTCGGTGCAACGGTAAAATCGACTATTCCGGAAATCGGCGTTTTAGTCGTTTCTTCAAGCGAAAATGTCAGCAATAAAATTTCTAAAAAAGGAAATGTTCGATCAGTGGTACCTGACTTGAATGTACAATGGATTGAGCCAAGTGATTTTGCTCCTTTGGCATCTCCGCTAAGTATTGGAAGTGATGAGTTCTACTTTGATCTTTTATGGGGAATGGATGCCATTGATGCTCCAGAAGCTTGGAATACGGGACAGACGGGAGCTGGCGTTAGGGTAGCAGTATTGGATTCCGGAATGGATGGGACCCACCCCGATATAGCTCCAAATTTAAACACAGGGCTTAGCGCCTCATTTATTGAAGATGAAGATTGGCAAGTTCAACCTGGTAGTTACTTTAATCACGGAACGCATGTTGCCGGGACAATTGCAGCCGCAGACAACGAAATTGGGGTTATTGGTGTAGCACCAAATGCTGAAATTGTAGCCGTAAAGGTACTATCTGAGTTTTCTGGCTCCGGACCTTTTAGCAGTATTAATGCAGGAATCGTATATGCTGCTGATATAGAGGCAGACGTTATAAACATGAGCCTAGGAGCAACCTTAAATAAAAATGGTAAATTTTATGATGAGGATGGTAATTTCACAGATAAAATTCCTTCTAAATACATACAAGAAGTGGTACATGCGCAACAAAGGGCCATTAATTATGCCTATAGAAAAGGTGTTACTATTGTGGTTTCTGCTGGCAACGGAGGCGAAAATTTCGATGGTAATGGCTCAACAATTAAGCTGCCCGCTAGTTTAAACAACGTAATCTCTGTTTCTGCCACGGCACCTGAAAGCTGGATTGAAAACCCTTTAGGTGATTTAGATCTACCTGCTAGTTACACGGATTATGGAAGAAGCCATGTCACCGTTTCCGCACCTGGAGGTGATTTCGACAGCCCAAGTGATTTTTGGTTTTATGATATGGTCTTAAGCGCTAGTCCTGGAGGTTGGTTTTTCAGCGCAGGCACTAGTATGGCATCGCCACACGTAGCCGGAGTTGCTGCTTTGATCATTGGTAAGAATGGAGGACAGATGGATCCACATGAGGTTACCAAGCAACTAACCAACACCGCTGATAATATAGATGGTAATGGAGCCAGTCTTTATCATGGTAAAGGAAGGGTAAATGCCTATAGGGCGGTTACTGAATAAAAGAAAACTTCCTAAAAACAAAAATCCGTCCCGACAGTATCGTCAGGACGGATTTTTTATTCTATTACTATTTCCTGATTGGGCTAATCCAAAAAGCTATACTTTTTAGCATACATGAGCATTTGCTCTGCAAAAGTTTCTGGCTGGGTTACCTTTACATCCACAATTTCCCCAGCATCATTGGTCTCAGGAACCAATACCGGATTTACAAAGCCACTGTATGGTGCCGATTTAAACTGTTTATTACGCTCCAACACCTGTGCGTGCAAGGCTTGGTCCACTTTTACACCATAACCTTCAACCAAATCCTGGGCGGCCTTAAAATCACCTTCGGATTTGATACGTTGCGCCTCACGTAACAACTCACCGAACAATTCACGAAGTTTTTTATAATCGTTGATGTTATAGTAGGTCTTACCATCTTTTTCAATCTTTTCGATGACATTATCGGCCTTTCCTTTTTCATAGACCCATGAAGAAACCCATTGTCTATTGACCATATGATCTTCCTCGATATCATCACCGAGATTTATACGGACCAATTGGGTAATCAATCCATTTCTAATATAGCCATCATAAGCCGCTTTACCTACAGCTTCCCAATCATCGACCAAACCTAGTTCCTGTAATTTGGGATCCATCAAATAATAGAGTCCGACCAAATCGGCCCTACCCTCTTCCATCGTTGATGCATAGTTCTTCAAGGTTTCCTTAGGTTGACCAACACCGGGGTTTATCAACCCTGAGGCATGGCCTATAACCTCATGTAACGCGGTATGCAGTTTATCGGCCAACTTACCATATTGCTCTTCCAAGGCAATTTCTTCCTCATCGTAGGCAAATTCCTTTAATCGCCCACTTCCACCTGCATTGTTGTAGGCATCAATGATATTTCCCAAAGAAACCGATTTACTACCATGTTCTTGTCTGATCCAGTTGTTATTGGGTAAATTCACACCAATAGGTGTACTTGGGGATGAATCCCCGGCCTCACCGGCTACATTGATTGTTTTATAGGAAACCCCAACAACATCACTTTTTTTGTGTGACTCCATTAAAGGGGCGTTATCTTCGAACCATTGTGCATTCTCTGAGAGTACGGCCATTTGCTTTGACATTTCAAAATCCTTAACCTGAATAATACTCTCATAAGACCCCCTATACCCTTTAGGGTCATTGTACACTTCAATAAAGCCATTGATCCAATCGATATTGCCTTCGGTAGACGTTGCCCATGAAATACAATATTCATCCCAGGTATTCAAGTCACCGGTTTTATAATAATCGATAAGTAATCCTAAGGTTTTTGCCTGTTTTTCATTCTCTGCAACACCTTTGGCCTTTTCAAGCCATTTTATGACCTCATCAATGGCACTACCATAAAGTCCCCCTGATTTCCATACCTTTTCAACAACCTTTCCATTTTCACGCACCAAAGTGGAGTTTAACCCTGCCTCAATTGGTCTACCCTTAGGCCCTTTGTATGCAGTTTTATAAAAAGCATCGACATCGGCATCCGTGATTGTTGGTCCATAGAAATTTACGGCGGAAGAAGCTATGTTATCAACCCCTTTTTTCTTATTGACTTTTTTCGCATCCTTATCATTAAAGATAACCTCAAAGGCCTCTCCTTCCAATTTGGTATCTGTTTCCTTCAATAAAAAGGTAAGGTAGTCGGACTTAAAACCTGGCTTTAGTTTATCGTTGGAATAATGATGATGGATTCCGTTGGAAAACCATACCCTTTTCAAGTATTCCTCAAAAGCCATCCAATCTTTGGTGGTTTTATCACCACCGTAGTTCGTGTAAATATTCTCTAAGGCATCCCTTATTTCAAGGTTGTGTCTGTAATTCTGGTCCCACATGATATCCCGGCCGGCCAATCCTGCTTGGGTCATGTAATACACCAATTGTTTTTCTTTTAAGCTCAATTCATCGAACCCGGGAATTTGGTAACGCAATATTTTTACATCGGCAAATTCATCCGCTAGATAATCAAACTTCTTTTCAACCTTAACGGTCGGTGTTTCATCCACCTTATCCTTGCAAGACCCAAGAATCCCCACTAAAAGGAATCCCAATAAAATATGTTTTAATTTCATGCTATATGTTGTTTATAATAAGGCCACAAATTTAACAAAACATCCGCTAAATGTTCCGTTTATACACATTAAATACCTTGCGAAAAAAAGCCAATCCAAATCGCCTTTGAACACCTATCGTTTTAATGCCAAAATCATGGAAAAATAAATGAATTAATAGTTAAATTTACTAGTCAAAAACTCAACCAATATTAGATTACAATCAATGAAAAAATCCTTATCCCTTCTCGTATTATTTTTTACCCAGTTAAATTTCTTTGCCCAGAACACGGCATACCCTTTTCAAGATGCAACGTTGGACCCCAATTCTCGTGCGCAGGATATAGTCGATCGATTGACATTGGATGAAAAGATAAGCCAAATGCAGGATGTTGCCCCAGCCATAGCGCGTTTGGGAATACCGGAATACAATTGGTGGAATGAGTGTTTGCACGGTGTAGCCCGTGCCGGTGCAGCGACTTCATTTCCCCAAGCCATAGGCATGGCGGCCACATGGAATCCTGAACTGATCAATGAAGTAGCCGATATTATCAGTACAGAGGCCAGGGCCAAATTCAACCGAAGTATAAAACTAGGACAACGGAATCGCTACCAAGGACTTACCATGTGGTCGCCAAACATAAATATATTCAGGGACCCACGTTGGGGTCGGGGTCAGGAAACCTATGGTGAGGACCCCTATCTCACGTCAAGATTGGGGGTTGCCTTTATCAAGGGACTACAAGGAAATGATCCTGACTATTTTAAGGTAATAGCCACTGCCAAACACTTTGCTGTACATAGCGGGCCTGAATACAACAGGCACCATTTTGACGCCTACACCGATGCCAAAGATTTATGGGAGACCTATTTACCAGCATTCAAAGCTGCCGTTTTGGAAGGGAAATCATACTCCGTTATGTCTGCCTATAACCGTTATCTAGGGGAATCCGCTACGGCCAGTACGTTGCTTTTACAGGATATCCTAAGGAAGCAATGGGGATTTAATGGATATGTCGTTTCCGACTGTGGTGCGGTCGAAGACATTTACCTACGCCATAAAATCGTGGAGACCGCAGAAGAAGCCTCTGCCCTAGCCGTACAATCAGGGTGTGACCTCAATTGTGGGTCAACATACGCCCATTTGAAAAAGGCTGTGGAGACAGGATTGATCACTGAAGAAGAAATCGATATTTCGGTCAAAAGATTATTCCTGGCCAGAATAAAATTAGGGTTGTTGAATGCCGCTGATAAAATGCCATTTTCAACGATTCCGGAAACCGTGATCGAATCGGAAAGCAACCAAAAATTAGCCCTGCAAACAGCTAGGGAATCCATGGTTCTCTTAAAGAATGAAAATAAGACGCTTCCCATTTCAAAAAAAATAAAGACCATAACGGTTGTTGGCCCCAATGCCAATGACAAACAGTTTTTACTTGGTAATTATTTTGGCACTCCGACCAATCGTACCACAATCTTGGAGGGCATCCGTGAAAAAGTATCGAAAAAAACGAAAGTCCATTATTTCAAGGGAACAAACCTTACCGACAACGAACCCATATTCGATATTATTGGTGCTGATTATTTTAAAGGGGCCATAAAAACGGAGTATTATGACAACCCTGATTTAGAGGGCAACCCTGTTGCCGTACAACAAGAAGACCATATTGATTTTGAATGGGGAGGGGCCGCCCCTATTGACCTTCTAACCCCAGGTAAATTCGCTATACGTTACACAGGAACACTAAAACCCGATATTAATGGTGATGTATCCTTTAGCATCCATGAGAGTGGTGGGTCATACCGTTTACTAATCGATGGCCATGAAATGGCAACAGGCAACAGTGGGAAAGAAGACACCCCAAAAACCATACAATTCCCTGTCAAAAAAAATAAGGACTACCGATTTGTATTGGAGTACAAATGTACCAACCCCTGGATTTCTGCCATTCAATTCTCATGGAACAAAGAGCATCTACAGGGCAAAGACCAAATGATCAAAAGTGTAAAAGAAAGTGACATTGTCATCTATGTAGGTGGTATTACGGCTAGATTGGAAGGCGAGGAAATGCCAATAGCCATCGAAGGTTTTTCAAAAGGGGATCGAACAAATTTAAAAATGCCCGCTGCCCAGCAAGATTTACTCAAAGAGCTCTACGCCTTGGGGAAACCAATCGTATTCGTGTTGACCAGTGGAAGTGCCATGGCGATAAATTGGGAACAAGAACACTTACCAGCCATAGTAAGCGCATGGTATCCCGGCCAAGCTGGCGGTAGTGCCGTGGCCGACATTCTTTTCGGTGATTATAATCCGTCAGGAAAATTACCGATAACCTTCTATAAATCCGTAAAAGACCTGCCTCCTTTCGAAGATTACCATATGAAAGGGCGTACTTATCGCTATTTTGATGGTGAAGTGCTATACCCATTTGGATATGGGCTGAGCTACACCCATTTCTCGTATTCCAAACCGATTTTAGAAAAAGCAACCATGGGCAAGGACGAAAAGAATAAAATCAGTTTTACCATTACCAATGATGGGGAATACGATGGGGAAACCGTTGCCCAAGTTTATATCAGTGACAAGGAAGCCAGTGTAAGCAAACCTTTGAAATCATTACGAAAGTTCAAAAAAATAGAATTGGCCAAAGGGGAATCAAAAACAATTGAATTTGAGATTTCCGCTGAGGACCTTTCAATCTTTGATTCTAAAGGACAGAGTTTCGTCGAACCTGGGAAATTTGAGGTTTATGTGGGTGAACATTCCGCTTCTGAAAACAAGACAACCCTTACCGTGAAGTGAGTTCTTATGGGCGACCAACCTTTTTAAAATAGGAGGATATGGTCCGGGGATTGAAGTAAGTCAATGGTTGGGACATACTGGTAGACGAATACGCCTACTGGTATGTCCCAATCAAATTTATAGGCATCTACTACCGATGCACTTCAATCGATAACCATACCCCAAAAAGGATTCAGTCCAGCTGATGAACAAATCAATCCCTCATTGACTCCAAGATACGCTCTTCGGTATCTTTGGTCGAGAAGTTGACAGCACACTCTATCAAGGCCAGGTGGGAATAGGCTTGCGGGAAATTACCCAACAATCTTTTGGTCTTAAAATCAATATCCTCACTAAACAATCCTAAATGATTACTATAACTTAAAAGCTTTTCAAAATGCTCCCTTGCTTTTTCTACCTCCCCTATTTTAAAGAGGCTGTTTATATACCAAAAAGTACAGATCGTGAACGATGATGAAGGCAAACCAAAATCATCTTCATTTTTATATCGGTATAGCAACCCATCATTACTAAGGTCTTTCCCAATGGCTTTTACGGTACTGACATATTTAGGATGCTTAGCCTCTATAAATCCATAGGATTCCATCAACAGTACCGATGCATCCAAATGCGAAGAACCATACGATTGGGTAAAGGCATTTACCTCCCCGTTCCATGCATTTTCATAAATATCGGCTTTGATCTCCTTTTCCAAAAGAAGCCATTTTTCCAATTTTCCAGTCTTTTTCAATATTCTAGCTACCTTGACCGCCCGATCAATGGCTACCCAACAGAGCACCTTGGAAAATGTAAAATGTCGATCCTCTGTACGGAACTCCCAAATACCCTTATCGCGTTCTTTCCAATGCCGGGAAACAATCCAAACGATACCTTTGGTTATACCCCATAATTCCTCGCCATTCTCAATATCGGTATTGAACTTTACCAATTGGGCGTGTATGACATCCATTAGAATACCATAAATGTCATTCTGTTTTTGTTCATAAGCGGCATTCCCAATTCGGACGGGCTTTGAACCTTTATAGCCACTAAGGTGGTCCAAGGTCTCCTCGGTCAGTTCCTTTTCTTTATTGATACCGTACATGATCTGGAGTTTTTCATCCTTATCGGGCATTAGATCGATGATGAATTGCAGATATCGCCTTGCGACGTTCTTATGGCCAAGTCCCCCCATGACCTTTATCACCATTGAGGCATCCCTTATCCAACAAAAGCGGTAATCCCAGTTTCTCACCTCCCCTATGGTTTCCGGCAAGGATGTAGTAGCAGCAGCCAAGACGGCACCCGTCTTATCATAGCTCAATAATTTAAGGGTAATGGCACTACGGGCGATTTCCTGGTTGTATTTTTTATAGGTCGGGGTTTTATTGGTCCAATTCAACCAATAGACCTTGGTCCTTTCCAAGTCCAAATATATTTTTCGGGTTGTGGGCTGCAAAATCTTTTCATTATAGCCCATCAAGAAATAACCGTTTTTCGTCACCTCGATTTCCTGGCCTTCCAAAACAGCGTTCTTGTTGAAGGATGTATAAAGGAAAACGGTATCGAATTTTACGGTTTTGGTTAAACTGACTATAAAATCATCCTTAACATAGGTTTCAGTCTCTCCTTGTGCGTATTCCAATTTGGGATCGTACAATACCCTAAAAACAGGTTTTCCTTTTATATGCTTAACATACCTCACCAATTCCGGTGGGGCGTGGTACTTACCTTTCTCATCGTGGTAACGAGGCATAAAATCATGGATCTCAAAAACATTCCCTTTGTTGGAAAACCTCGTGATCAAGACAGCCGTATTCTTCTTATACCGTTGTTTTACGGTATATTTATCCGAAACCTGTATCTCAAAACTCCCTCCAATCCTTTCGTCCAATATTTTGGCAAAGACCGATGATGAATCGAACTCAGGTAAACAGCACCATTCAATGGCCCCTGTTTTCGATATTAGGGCTGCACTCCTACAATTTCCGATAATTCCGTAATCCAGATTGTCCATATTTTAAATATCCTCTAAAAGACCTTTATTAGTTGGTTTTGCCACGCAATTTGACGAAATTTATACAAACAAAAGACAAAACACTTTAAAAAAAATCCACTTTATGGGAAAAACTATCATAATCTCAAATAGACTACCTGTACAATTACAAATTAGCAATGGAGGCATCTCTGCAATACCAAGTGTAGGGGGATTAGCTACGGGTATGAAATCTGTACATTCGGGCAGCGATAGTATTTGGATTGGCTGGAGCGGTTTGACCGATGAAGAGATCCCTAAGAAATTAGCCCCGAAAATAGATCAGGCCCTAGCCGAACATGGATCAGCAAAAGTAAATCTGACAGCTAAGGAGGTAGATGGGTTTTACTATGGCTTTAGCAACAGGACCATATGGCCCTTGTTCCATTATTTCCTGGAATATTCCGAGTTTGAACTGGAAAGCTGGAATGTCTACAAGGCTGTCAACCAAAAATTCGCCGATGCCATTCTGGAAAAAGCAGAAGATGACGATATTGTTTGGGTACATGACTACCAATTGATGTTGGTTCCGCAGATGGTACGTGAAAAACGTCCCGATATTTCCATAGGGTTCTTTTTACATATCCCATTTCCTTCCTTTGAGATCTTTAGGACCCTACCTTGGCGGGAAGAAGTGCTGGAAGGACTATTGGGTGCCGATTTAATTGGTTTCCACACCTATGATTACGAGCGCCATTTTTTAAGTTCGGTACGACGGTTATTGGGGCTAGAAGTGAGTTTCAATGATATTTATCTAAACGATAGGATCATTAAGGTTGATTCTTTCCCCATGGGGATCGATTATAAGAAATTCAGCGAAGCCGCCAAGGAACACGAAAAGAACACTACGGCCCAACAATCCGAACTGCAACAACGCCTGAACAACCATAAACGCTCTACCCCCGATGCCAAGCTAATACTCTCCATTGACCGATTGGACTATTCCAAAGGCATCGCCAAGCGACTAAATGCTTTTGAGTATTTCTTGAACAAATTTCCACAATACAAAGAAAAGGTAAGGCTTATAATTTTAGCCGTGCCCTCCCGATCCAACGTACCCCAATACCAATTATTGAAGAAGGAGGTAGATGAACTGATAGGACGCATCAATGGTGATTTCTCTACGGTTAGCTGGACGCCCATTTGGTATTTCTATCGTTCTGTACCCTTTGAAAACCTGATAGACCTCTATACTTCAAGTGATATTGCATGGCTCACCCCGCTCAGGGATGGAATGAATCTGGTTGCCAAGGAATATATCGCCACCAGAACCGATAAGACAGGTGTGCTTATCTTAAGTGAAATGGCAGGATCGGCCAATGAGATGAATGAATCGCTCTTGGTCAACCCCAATAATTTTGAACAAACTGCAAATGCTATTTATGAAGCCATAAATATGCCTATTGAAGAACAAAAAGCACGAAATACAGAATTGCAAAAACGCTTGGAACGCTATAACGTAGAAAGATGGGCAAATGATTTTATGTCTTCCTTGAAAGAACAGAAGGAAAGGGATGCTGCCAATATTTCCAAACGATTGACCGAACATCGTTTGAGTGCTGTTTTGGATGATTTTAAGAAGGCTAAGAAAAGAATGCTTTTCTTGGATTACGACGGCACCCTCTCCGGATTTCATGTTGATCCCCAAAAAGCAGGTCCCGATGAAGAACTTTACGCCCTTTTGGATGCCTTGAATGCTTTAAAAGACACAGAAGTATATTTAGTCAGTGGGCGGGACAAGGAGACATTCACCAAATGGTTCCTACCCAAAAAATACAACATGATTGTTGAGCACGGGGTATGGATTTCCCAAAATGGGGAGGACTTTAGAATGCTCGAAAATGTAAAAAACGACTGGATGGAAAAAATTCGTCCCGTATTGGAATCGTTCGTAGATCGTACACCAGGTAGTTTTATTGAAGAAAAAAACTACTCCCTAGCATGGCACTACCGAAAAACCGATCCCGATTTCGGCAATCTAAGGGCCAATGAACTCAATACCGTTTTGACCAGTTTGATCGCCAATGATGATTTAAGTATATTGAACGGCAATAAGGTCATGGAAATAAAAAGTAGCAATGTAAACAAAGGTCGTGCAACAATGCGCGTTTTGGGAGAAGGTGATTATGATTTTGTATTTGCAATTGGTGATGATTGGACCGATGAATTCATGTTCCAGGAACTTCCTGAGCGTACGGTAACCGTTAAGGTAGGAAGACAAAAAACCCATGCCAAATACTTTATCGATGATATAAAATACGTTCGCAATGTGTTGAAGCGATTTGCCGAATAAAGAAATAGGATGTAAACAAAAGGGGGCTTATTACATGTTAATGGCCCTCTATTGTTCGCCAAATAGCGTTGATATCCATTAAAAACACCAAACTTGATTCTGATGAAAAAACCACTTTTTGCATTACTAGTTCTCCTCCCTATTCTTGTATGCGCCCAAACCGATGATCGCATATACGATATTATCGATGCCGTTTCCGCTGAACGCATACAAACTGACGTAACCAAACTTGTCAATTTCGGAACAAGACACACCTTAAGCGATACGGTATCCCAAACCAGGGGAATTGGTGCAGCCCGTAGATGGATCAAAAGTGAATTCGAAAAAACATCGAAGAACTGTGGGGACTGCCTAGAGGTTTTCTATCAAAAAGACCTGATTAAAAAGGGGGATAATGAGCGCATCGTTCACGACGTTATGGTGGTAAATGTGGTTGCCATCCAACGTGGCACCAAATACCCGAACCGCTATATCATCATGAGTGGGGACATAGACTCCAGGGTTAGTGACCCAACAGACTTTACCTCGGACTCCCCAGGGGCCAATGACAATGCCAGTGGAATGGCCGGAACCCTAGAGGCTGCACGGGTTCTTTCTAAATACAAATTCGAGAATAGTATTATCTATGTTGGACTTTCTGGTGAGGAACAAGGACTTTATGGCGGTAAGGGACTTGCTGCCCATGCCAAGAAAAATGGCTGGGAAATCATTGGGGTGTTGAACAATGACATGATTGGCAACATCAAAGGAGTAGATGGAATCATCGATAATCGGGAGTTTCGGATTTTCTCTGAACCCGTACCTCCCACCGAGACTGAAAAAGAACGTAACGCCAGACGATTTTATGGAGGTGAGGTCGATGGTATATCTCGCCAATTAGCCCGATACGTTTACAAAAACACCAAAACCTATATGCCAGAAATGAACCCGATGATGGTCTATCGTTTGGATCGCTTTGGGCGTGGAGGACACCATAGACCTTTCAACGATGCCGGTTTTGCAGGGATTAGAATTATGGAAGCACATGAAAACTACACCCAACAACATCAAGATATCAGAATTGAAAATGGCACTGCCTATGGAGACGTTTTAGAACATGTGGATTTTGATTATGCCCGTAAATTGACCGCCGTAAACGCAATTAACCTTGCTTCCATAGCTTGGGCTCCCCCTGCTCCCAAAGAGGTTAAAATAGGTGGTATCGTAGAACCATCGGCACGATTGCAATGGAGTAAGGTTGATGGGGTTGCCAGTTATAAGATTTATTGGAGGGACACCACCGCCCCACAATGGGAACACAGTCGTAACGTTGGGAACGCAACCCAATTCACCCTCAAGGGTATCGTGATCGACAATTCTTTTTTCGGGGTTTCCGCTGTTAGTGCGGATGGCTTTGAAAGTCCAGTTGTTTTTCCGAATTCGATTATGAGATAATAGCCTTAAAATGAAGCAAAACGTATTTTTATTATTTCTTACCCTATTTACACTTGGCCTTTCGGCACAGCAATTTACACATCAGGATACATTGAGGGGAAGCATTACCCCAGAGCGTGCTTGGTGGGACTTGACGTATTACCATTTGAGTATTGAAGTACGACCTGACAATAAATTCATTTCAGGAAGCAATCTAATCCGTTACCAGGTGTTGGATGCCCAAAAAGTACTTCAAATTGATCTTCAACCCCCGTTAAGAATCGATAAGGTTACCCAAGATGGAAAGTCCCTAGCGGTTATTTCCAAGGGCAATGCCCATTTTATACAACTGAAAAAAGAACAAGTTAAAGGACAATACAATGAGGTTGTCGTGCATTATTCCGGTCACCCGAAAGAAGCTGAAAATGCTCCTTGGGACGGTGGATTTTCATGGAAGAAAGATACCAATGGCAAGCATTTTGTGGCAACGAGCTGTCAAGGTCTTGGTGCCAGCGTATGGTGGCCCAATAAAGACCATATGTACGACGAAGTAGACAGCATGGCCATTAGCGTAAAAGTACCCAAGGGGTTAATGGACGTGTCGAATGGGAGATTGCGAAAAGTTGATAAGGATACCAACACCTACCATTGGTTCGTCGCCAACCCCATCAATAACTACGGTGTAAATGTCAATATTGGTGATTATGTCCATTTTGGGGAAAAATACAAAGGGGAAAAAGGTCTCTTAGACATGGATTATTATGTGCTACGGGATAATCTTGAAAAAGCAAAAAAACATTTTAAACAAGCCCCTATGACCCTAAGGGCCTTTGAACATTGGTTCGGCCCCTACCCTTTCTACGAAGACAGTTATAAATTGGTGGAAGTACCTTACTTGGGTATGGAACACCAGAGTTCGGTCACCTATGGCAACCACTATCAAAATGGATATTTGGGCGGAGACCTTTCGTCTTCTGGTTGGGGATTGGAATTTGATTACATCATTATCCATGAATCGGGTCACGAATGGTTCGCCAATAATATCACCTACAAGGATATTGCGGATATGTGGGTACATGAGGGGTTTACCTGCTACTCGGAAAACCTGTTCTTGGATTACCATTTTGGTACCAAAGCAGCCGAGGATTACGTAATAGGCCTTCGAAGGAATATCCGTAACAACATTCCTATTATCGGCCCTTATGGGGTAAACCAAGAAGGATCTGGCGATATGTATTTCAAAGGAGCGAATATGTTGCATACCATTCGTCAATTGGTTGACGATGATGTAAAATGGCGAGAGGTTTTACGAGGGATCAATAAGGATTTCTATCATCAGACCGTTACTTCTGACCAAATTGAAAAATATCTTATTGACCAAACCGGGATAGACCTCAGTTCAATCTTTGATGAATACCTGCGCACAACAATGATTCCAGAATTTGAATATAGCATAGCTGGCAATACCCTCAAGTTTCGATACAGAAAGGTTGTCGATGGTTTTAATATGCCGATAAAGATCCATATTGGGGACAAAACACATTGGATTGCCCCAAGTAAACAATGGAAAAACCAAACTTTTACCGGTGACCTATCAACCCTCCAAGTCGACAGGAATTTTTATATTAAGGATGTACGAAGCAGGCCGTGATTGCACACCCCATAAAAGATGATAATCCAATCAAAGGTTCCTTAAAAAGGATGCATCCAAACAGTTATGGATTGCAAAAAGAAGTACAAAGTTATTTATGGGCGTTAGGAAGTGGATTATCATCCTTTACGGATAATCCCGTACGCTAAAGAATAGAGATATTCTTATCCTTAAACTTTAGCAAAGCCTTATCTTCAGGGTCAAGTTCCGTTATCAACACATCCACCTCCTCGATATTACATATTTTATAGCGTCGATAGGAATTGAGTTTTTCAGAAATGACCGGGGCAACAACTTTCCTGGATGCCCTTATCATGGCCTTCTTGATTTCAACTATTTCCCAGTCGAACTCAGTAAGCCCATGTTCAAAATCAATAGAGTTGGTCCCTAAAAAACACACATCCGCTTTTATATCGGCCAGCATATTTATTGCGGTACCCCCCACAGCTATTTGGGAATCCTTAGACAACTTCCCTCCAATTAAAATAACCTCTACATTATTTTTGGACAATAATTGATTGGCTATTGCAATACTGGGGGTAAAACAGGTAATGGCCAGCGAAGCAGGCAACTCTTTCGCTAATTCCAAATTAGTGGTCCCCCCGCTAAACAATACTACTTGACCATTCTTCAAAAGCTGGATGGCTTTCTTTGCTATCAAAGATTTCTTTTCAATGGAATACACTTCCTTTTCTTGGGCATTATGATTATAAAACCCTAAGGATATCGCCCCACCATGCACTTTTTTAAGCTTACGTTCATCGTGCAATTCCTTAATATCCCTCCTGACAGTATCCACCGAAACACTTACTAATTCCGCTATATCGTTCAAAAGAACACGGTTGTGTATCCTTACTTCATTCAGTATTATTTGCTTTCTTTCTTCTTTTAACATATTCAAAAAATGATTTTGCTTAAAAATGCTACATTTAATTGCAAATAACGAAATATTTAACCTAAAATACCCAGTAAATCTTCAATTGTTTGCATATTATTGCATAATACTGCAATGAATTGCATATTTTTGATAGAGCGACAAAGGGAGGTTTCATTCGGATGGACATCGATGTTAAAAACAACATTACCCTTTCTCGATTACTTCCTCTTATAAAAGTAATTATTAACCTTTTTAAAAAATTTGTGCCAATGAAAAACATTAAACAGACAGCTTAAAAAAACATGTTCAAACTCTAATTAACTAGAAATAATTATGAAATTAAAACTCTTTATTACCTTACTTATCCTATCCATAACTTCTTATGGTCAGGATATACGTGGAAAAGTAACAGATGCCACAAATATACCATTACCTGGGGTATCCATTATTATTGAAGGTACTACCCAGGGAACAACGACTGACTTTGATGGGAATTACAGCATTAAGGCCCAACCTGAAAATCGACTCATATTTTCATATTTGGGAATGAAGACCCAAATTATCGCAGTGGGTTCCCAAAAGGTAATCAATGTTGGTTTACAAGATGACACTACTAGTTTAGACGAAGTTGTTGTGACCGCTTTTGGCAATGAAAGTCAAAAAAAATCAATAACCACTGCGGTACAAGCCATTAAGTCTGACCAATTACAGGAAGGAAATCAAAACAATATGGTAAATGGACTTCAAGGAAAAGTATCGGGGGTTACCGTCGTAAACTCTGGAGGGGCCCCTGGTTCATCATCTGTTATCCTAATTCGAGGTGGTACTTCAATTACAGGGGACAACCAACCCTTATTCGTTGTTGATGGAATTCCTATAGACAATTCAACAAGTTCAAGTTTGGAAGTAGCAAGTACGAATAGGGCATCTGACATTAACCCTGAGGATATCGAAAGTATCTCCGTATTAAAAGGTCCTTCAGCTGCAGCCTTATATGGTATACAAGCCGCCAATGGTGCCGTGATTATTACCACCAAAAGAGGTAAAGCAGGAGTAAGTAAAATTTCTTATTCCGGATCAATTTCCGTTGATCAAATATTAGGCACTCCAGATGTACAGACCGTTTATGGACAAGGAAAAGAAATAGGTACTGGAAGCGATATTACATATGATACCGAATCTGAATTCTCATGGGGTGGTCAAATAGGAACAGGAACACCCTTATATGATAACATAGCGGACCTTTACCAGACGGCCGTTACCCAAAATCACAATGTCAGTTATTCCAGCGGAAATGAAAAAGGGAACATGTACTTCTCAATAGGGGATATTTCCCAAGACGGGGTGATACCGACCTCGAGCTACGATAAAACTTCCTTCAAGGTTAACATGAACTCCACCTTCAAAGAAAACTTGACTATTGGTGTTTCTGCAAATTATATAACTACGGATGTCTCCAGTACCAGACAAGGTAACGCATCAGGAGGTAGTTTTAGCAGCCTATTAGCTTACCCTAGTAATGTTAATGCCAAGGACTACCTAAATGAAGATGGCTCACAAAAGCAATATTTTCTGGACCAACAATTCGATAATCCTTATTGGAGTTTTAAAAATAGCCCAAATACCGATGAGGTAAACAGGCTTATTGGGGTTATTAGCTTAAACTATAGATTTCTAGATGATTTCAATCTTTCTTATAAACTAGGAACGGATAATTATACAGAATTCAACAAGAAAATAATTGGGGATGGCTCCCTGATTGAAAATAGGGAGGATGGTTATATCAGCCAGTTTGAAAAAGACCACAAACGATTGACCTCCAACCTCTTTCTAAGATATGATAAACAACTCAGTAATGATTTTTCATTGAATTCAATGATTGGTAATTCGGTAGAGGAACTTGATATCAGGACAAACTATAGCACAGGAGATGGCTTTCAAGCTCCTGGTATTTATAGTATAGGGAACGTTCTGGTCGAAAAGCAGAAGCTATCAGAAATTATTGCCAGAAAAAGAATTGTAGGCCTTTTTGGAGAAATCAAACTAGGTTGGAAAGATGCCCTTTTCCTTACAGCCACAGGGCGAAATGACTGGTCGTCTACCCTTCCCGAGAACAAACGATCATTCTTTTACCCTTCAGTAGGTACCTCTGCTGTCATGACCGATTTGTTCAAGGATCTATCTTCTGAAAATGGCTTAAACTATTTAAAGCTTAGGGCGTCATGGGCAAAAGTAGGTAAGGATGCTCCCATCGGGGCTTTGGAGAGTTTCTTAAAGACAAACATAAATGGCCTCGCCAGTTCAGCCTATACTTGGAACGGTGTTGACGTAGGAAACCCCGATCTAGAACCCGAATTCACCAACAGCTATGAATTCGGCGCAGACATGAGGTTTTTAAATAACAGGATATCCCTTGACCTTAGTTATTATTATACCAAATCGGACAACCAGATTCTAAGGGATATTCGGGTTCCCCCAACCACAGGAACTTTTTATGCCACCCTGAATGGTGGGGTCATAGAAAACAAAGGTTTGGAAGCCCTTTTAACCGCTAGGATACTTGAATCTTCCAATGGCTTTTCATGGAACACCAATTTCAACTTCGGCATGAACAAAAGTAAAGTATTGGAACTTCCTGGATTCTTAAATGAAGTATACCTTTCTGATTCATGGACCTATAGAAATTCTGCCGCTGGTGCGGCCGTATTGGATGGTTCTTTATTTGGATTAAGAGGAAAACGACCTCAACTTACTGATGATGGACAGGTACTAATCCAATCAAACGGTAATTACATCCTTGAAGACGCCACATACGATGACGTTCAAAGATTACCCGATTGGTCGCTTGGTATCACCAATAGCCTAAGCTATAAGAACCTTAAACTTTCCTTCTTACTCGACATTGTACAGGGTCAGGAAATTTATAATGCTACAGAATCCGCTTTGGCTTATTATGGACTTAGTACAAAAACCTTAGACCGTGGGGAATCCGTTGTTCTAAGTGGTGTGGACATTAACGGGAACACCAATCAAACAGCCATTGTCAAAAATCAAGAATTTTATCAGAACTATTATTCGTTGAACTCTGAGAACTTTATTGAGGATGGTTCTTTCGCTAGGTTAAGGTATGTAACCTTATCCTATAAGTTTCCACAACCGCTTTTGGAGAAACTATCCCTTGCCTCATTGGAGTTGTATGCAACAGGAAGAAATCTATTTACCATAACAAATTATAGTGGTGTAGACCCTGAAATAAACACCTTCGGGGCAGGAATTTCCGGTGCTGGTTCAATGTACATCGATAACTTGGGTACGCCAAGCACCCAGGGATTTGACTTAGGATTAAAATTCACCTTTTAAAAAAATTGAAATATGAAATTACTCAAATATATTATCGTTTTTTCGGTCACCCTTATTACCTCGTGTTCCGACGACTATTTTGATGTAAATAGTTCGGAAACGGCACCATCGACCGAATCACTGCCCCCCCAGTATAGAATTCAGGGTGCTATTGAAAATACGACCGGTACGGCACAATATAGAGGTACCCGGGAAGTATTGGGAATTATGCAGTATGGCTCACAGAATGTAGCTGATTATTATTCAGAAACCTGGAGTTCATCTTTAACCACAGGCCGTTATTTCCTTTGGCAAAACGCCTACGTTTATTCTCTTCCCAACACCGCTGATTTAATCGTCCTTGGAAAAAAATACAATGCTCCAAATTATGTTGCCGTAGGTAAGATCCTAAGGGCTTATATTCTGGGCATGACCACGGACCAATATGGCGATATTGTTATTGGTGACACTTACGATGGGGAATCCTCGATGAACATTACCCCTAAATTTGTTACCCAAAAAGAGGCATATCAAACTATTTTACAAATGCTTGACGAGGCGATAGAAGAACTTAATCAGGCCAGTGAAATCGATTTGAACCAAGAGGATGGGGATGTACTCTATCAAGGAAACCAAGAAAATTGGATCAAGTTCGCCAACTCCATCAAAGCAAGGTATTTAAACCACTTGAGCAAAAAAAGTTCAGGGGATTTGGCCTATGATGCGGACGCCATTATTGAAGCCTGTAATAACGCCATAAACTCAAATGTATTCAATGCACAAAAAAATTATGGCGGCGGGGAAATGGAAAATGACAATCAGCCCTTTAGTGAAAACGGGTATGGCTCTTCCCGTTTCGACTACTTTTCTGATTTCTTTGTTGAATTGTTGAAAAACCCCCTTCAACTAGAACCTGCCTATGAAGACCCTAGACTACCATTGATCGTTCCTGAAGCTGTTAATGGCGGATATCATGGCGTGGTAACAGGTAGTGGACTTGGTGATGCGTCTGGAGATGATTTCTCGGTAGGGAATGGCGGTTTTTATACCAGTCCAGATTCCCCGACCTATATGTTTACCTATAGTGAGGTCAAATTTATATCGGCTGAGGCTAAATTCAGAAAAGGAGATCTTGAAGGTGCCTACGTAGATTTTAAGGAAGGTGTTAAGGCTGATTTGGAGAAAGTCACGGTGGCTCCTGAAAAAATCAACGAATATCTTGCCAAATTGGATGATGAAGTCGGTTCCACAAATATTAGTCTGTCCCATATATTCGTTCAGAAATATATCGCCAATATGCTCAACCCGGAAACTTGGGTAGATATGCGAAGGGCAGATTATAGCTCCGATATCTATCCAGGTCTTCAAAGACCTGAAAATGTAAACTTGGACATCTTCCCCAATGAAGATGACTGGATCCAAGCGATGATGTACGAGTATAATGAAGAAGACAGGAATTATGAAAACATGCCAGACAATAATCCCAATGTACGATTGACCACCCCATTATGGTGGAACACGGAAGAGTAGGGTTTTGTGTATAATCATTAAAAAGGGACCGATATTCGGTCCCTTTTTTATGCCAAATAATCTATACCCAAACAATCAATTACAGCATAATTATTATAACTTAGATTTTTTTCCATTGTAACATATAAAATCATCCAGATCGAATCATCGGTTCAAGAAAATAATCTTCCGACACCTATTAAAACATAACTCGAATGAAAGCGTATAGAATTCCCAAAATAACCCATACCATAAGCTGGGACGAATTGAACCCACTAACTGATTTTTCATATCCTTGGCAAAAGGAAAAAGCTCCGATGACCACATTCAATGCTTATTACGATGAAAACCATATTCATTTTCGTTATGTCGCATGGGGGCCCAAACCGATTGTATATGTTGAAAACAATGATAAATCAGAGGTTATTGATTCAGAGCGTATCGAATTGTTTTTTCGGCGTGATGAAAAAATGCAACCCTATTACTGCTTGGAAATTGACCCCAACGGTCGTGTACTTGATTATAAAGCCAATTTTTACCGTGAGTTCGATCTCGATTGGGTTTGGCCAGAGCCGCTAGACATACAAACCAATATAGAAGAGGGGAAGTACATCGTGCAAGGCAAACTAGGAATACCTGTGCTAAAAAGATTGGGGCTACTCAAAGACGGTCAAATTCAAATAGGCCTGTTTAGAGGACACTGTATTGCCTTAAAAGCAAATAAAGCATCATTAAAATGGATCAGCTGGGTGGATTCGAAAACCGAGGAACCCGATTTTCATGTCCCTACCGCTTTCGGAATATTGATTCTAGAATAATTTCAATACAACCTTGACGGATACCGACATTATCATAATACCCTTATGACGGCATCGTCTATCCGCCCTGTAATTTATCGGCACCATCCAATAAACCCACCAAATCTTGGGGATTATGGATCAAAACAGGTAAATGCTGTGGACAAATATAAAATTCACTCTCCTTGTGATAGAACTTTGTTACCGGGGTTTCGTTTGAGGATTTTTTGCAAACTATACATGATTTGTTCGTACTCATACTTTGCTTTTTTTTGATACGACAAAACTATTCTTTACCAAGGGTTTAAAAGCTAACAAATATCATGCTTTCCCTTTTTTTTCAATTTCATCAAGGATTTTATCAACTTGGGGACAATGCAAACCATCTATTACAATTATTTTGTACTTTGATTTTCTTTAAATAACAATCAATTGTATGTAAGGATTCCCTTTATAATTAAAGCCTTTTTACAATAAGACCAACATTTAGTTTAATTCATGGGTTGGACATCAAACCACATCGCTTCGGAACATCGAATGGAATTGACCTTGAAAGGTAAAATAGATTACGACACCTTACTCGAAGCTGTATTGACCAACGTGGAAAAGTCCAATGAATTCAATGCTTTAAATCATTTGGTCGATTGCACGGCATTGATAGCTGATTTCGATAGACGTGTATTATTTGAACTTCCCAATAAACTTTACCCCGAATGGGGTATGGTGCCAACTACAAGGATTGCCTTGATCGAACCCCGAAATATCGATGCCAAAGGAAAAGCCGAATTCTATGTATACGCTATGAAAAAATTAGGTTGGGATACGGCTATTTTTTCCAATCGGAAAAAGGCGTTAACATGGCTAAATCAATCCTAATACACCAAAAATACACCAGCAAGTTCCAATCCCCAATCCAAGAGATTCCTACCATGAATCCAATAATTCCATAAGCGTTAACCTTATTTCACCCAAGGTCGTTAAAAGACTATTTAGCCTCTTTACGGCCATCGGTTAAAGCAACGGAACTTGTTCCCGTGAGCGGGATGCCATTCCCTTCCCCTTTGTCAGTATAACTAGCGGTGATTACCATAACCCTATCCCCTACCGAAGGAGCTGGCAGTATACTTCCTGAAGGTGGTAATGATTCCTTTTCCGTATTCCGTTTTACCAAGGATTGAATGTATAGGATAATCTGTCGCGTCTCATCATCCGTAATATCCGTATGTGCCGGCATCACAATTTCTCCCCAAACGCCCGACCCCCCTGCTGCAATCTTTTTTTGCAAATATGTCATTGCCTTTGGGTCATCCATGTACTTTTCTGCTACGCTTTGATATGCTGGTCCTATTGACGCCCCTATTTCCTTATGGCAAGATTTACAGTCCATCGACTGCGTAAGGGCCTTGCCCATCACTGCGGCGGAAACCTGTTGATGGCCTTGGGAGATATTTACTTTATCCATACCACTCAAATAATCTACAGAAACATAAATATTGGACGGATTGATGGTGCCACCATCGGCATCGGTCACCGAAACTTTATACCGAACCGGTGTCCCTTCATCATAAAACGATTGATTTCCGCCTCCTATTTCGATTGTCACTTCAGGTCTGGTATTGCCTGCTGCTATGGATACCTTTTCACTTACCGCCAGTGCATTCTTGTCATCCTTCACCTCGACCGATACCAGATATCCACCGGCCTCCGTGTAGGTATAGGTAAGTTCGGGTTTCCGGGTCTCCAAGGTCTCCCCATTGCCCAGATCCCATAAATAGTTGAGCGGATCATTTTCGAGGTCTTTCACATCAACGGTTGCCGATATGGTTAAAGGTAATTTACCCGAGGTTTTATCAAGTGATATGCCTTTGATTACCGGTGGGCGATTTCCTCCGTTGTATTGAATATACCCCAATCCCGAATTTTCATTCTGTTGAAACCATCCTGTACCGTATTCCAAAAGATATACGCGTCCATCAGGGCCCATTTCCATATCTATCAGGTTGTTCAATGCTATCTCCGACGCGAAAGGTTCCATTTTATCAAAAGTATCATCCTCAAAGAGGGTCACTGCTTTCATCCAACCCCGCATCCAATCATAAACCAGTACTTTTCCATCATAATAGGAAGGCAATCCACCTCCCTTAGGATATACATCAGAATAATAGGTTGGTCCTGCCATGGCATTCCTCCCCCCTGTTCCTACCTGTGGGAATTCCCCGGAATGGTCATAAGGATAATATACAAACGCCCCTTTGGCTGGCGGTAATTCCCGTAAGCCGGTATTGTTTTTGGAATCGTTTATAGGTTTTAGAGGGTCAAAGGTGTCCCCTGAAATACCATTGCTATAATCATAATCCTTATAAGGTTTATTATCACCAACAAACAAGGGCCAACCGAAATTACCCGCTTCCCGTGCCTGGTTCATCTCGTCATACCCCTTTGGGCCGCGGTTTTCAAAATCATCCTCACGGGCATCAGGACCTACATCTCCCCAATATAAATATCCTTTTTTAGGATCTACAGCGATACGGTATGGATTACGGTGTCCCATAGTATAAATCTCTGGCCTAGCATTTTTGGTTCCCACAGGAAAAAGATTACCCTCGGGTATACCATAAGTACCATCCTCGTTTACCTTGATTCTTAATATCTTACCCCGAAGGTCATTGGTATTTCCTGAAGAACGCCTTGCGTCATATTGCTCCTTCCCTGGAATATCGTTTATAGGGGCATACCCCTTGGAGACATAGGTCGCTCCTTTTTCATTAAAGGGGGTTGTGTTATCCCCCAATGACAAATACAACAGCTTATCAGGTCCAAATGCTATGGAACCTCCTGTATGGCAGCAAACCTCACGTTGGGTATTTACTTCCAGTATAATCTGTTCAGATTCCATATTGAAAACACCTTCCTTGAACTTGAACCGCGACAGGCGGTTTACCCAGTTATCGCCAGTTGGACTGTAATAGAGATAAACCCAATGATTAATGGAAAAATCAGGATCCTTTTGCAACCCCAACAACCCATTTTCCACATTTATACCCGGAGTACTCAATGCCTTATAATAAACATCCAGTTTTGCAACTTGACGTAGTTGGTTTACATCTGCATCATAAAGTAGCACTTCTCCCCTTCGTTGGGCAACCAAAACATCATTATTGGGCAACACGGCCATTTCGGTTGGCTCAAAGAACTCCCCGGCAGTCAGGGAAACCTTTGTAAAACGGTCCATTTCCGGTGGAATTTGCGTTCGTACCTTGGAATAATCCAACTTTTGATTATCCCCGATGGCATATTGTATACCCCCCAGTATATGCTTCAGGAATTTTTCCTCCGAGTAACTTTCCTCGGTATGCCCCGCTGCCGTATAGAAGGCCCTTCCACCATCATATTCATGATACCAACTCATTGGGTGGTCACCACCATTCGCACCACCTTCATAAGTTGTTTCATCCACGGTCACCAGAACATGGACCTTAGGATTCAAATTCTTGAAATTATACAGTTCATCATTCCGGTTCCATATCGAATCCGTAAAATGCTTGGTGGCACTGAAAGAATTGTCCTTTATAATGAAGTTTGAATTGGGGGTACCTGCTGGATGGCTGAGAAATTGTCCGCCTACCAATTTATTGTACCACCCCCAATCGTACTCTGTATCCGTAGCGGCATGTATACCCACAAAACCACCCCCGGATTGCATATAACGTTCAAAAGCCGCTTCCTGATAATGATCTAGGATATTTCCGGTAGTACTTAGAAAAACAATCGCTGAATATTGTTTCAGGTTTTCATCGGTAAAGAGAGCGGCATTCTTGGTTGTATCGACCTCAAAACCATTTTTCTGACCTAATTGCTGAATAGCCTCGGTTCCTTTTAAGATTGAAGCATGTTTATAGCCCATAGTTTTTGAAAAAACCAAGACCTTTGGCTTTCCCTCCCTTTTCGTATTACAACCTGCAAGCATAAAAACCACCGCAATCATCATTAAAAACAATATCCTTTTCATTATTTAATCCTATCTTTAAATTATACCTGAAGCCGATAAATATAGGCATAGATATAGTGGCTGCCCAAATGCTTTCTTGGAATGACACAAAAAAACGACGGAAAGGTTGTAAAAATCCATACCTGAAGATGCTCTTTTAAAATAGCATCATTGCAATAAATAAAACCTACGAAAGCCTAAGATCCAAACCGTAAAGATTTCAATATGTCGAAATTGCCCAAAGCGAACCAATTTTTTGATATATCCGATTACGGTCGTCCAATAGCCAAGGGTATTGCTACCTATTTCAAAAATACCGCCGTAACACCGATACACATAACCATAAGTTTTATTATCTCAGGCCTGCTG
Organism: Maribacter polysiphoniae; assembly: GCF_003148665.1. Lineage (GTDB taxonomy): Bacteria > Bacteroidota > Bacteroidia > Flavobacteriales > Flavobacteriaceae > Maribacter_A > Maribacter_A polysiphoniae. The sequence goes on from NZ_QGGQ01000004.1 coordinate 288,532, forward strand.
GCCATTGCCTTTTTAGTAAACCATCACTATTGGATAGCTGCCTTCTTCTTGGTCTTAAAATCCATTCTCGATGCTGCTGACGGGGAATTGGCCCGATTAAAAAAGACACCCTCCTATACGGGAAGGTATTTTGATTCAGTATCCGATATTCTATTGAACTTCATGATTATCATAGCGATATGGCATGTGACCAAAAGTTCAATTATGTATGCTGTCATCGCATTTATTGGCATACAATTACAAGGTACGTTGTACAATTATTATTATGTCATTCTTCGAAACAAACATAATGGTGATACGACCAGTCGTATTTTTGAAACGAAAACCCCAAAGGCCATGAAAGGGGAAAAACAAAGCAGGGTGAACCTGTTCTTTAATTTATACCTATTGTTCTATAGCGTTTTTGACAAAACCATTTATTGGTTAGATCAAAAAGCCATTTATGACAATCGATGGCCCAATTGGTTTATGACCGCTATTTCCTGTTTTGGTCTTGGTTTTCAATTATTGCTGATAGCACTATTCCTGATCTTCGACCAAATACACCTTATAATCCCTTTTTTCATTGGTTACTCCCTGCTGATTTTTGTTTTTATACTTATAAGAAAGGTAATCAATCGATAAAACCTTTTTTACAGATCTATTACTACTTATATATGGATCTATTTTTAGGATAATTATCCTGACATCCACGACTTATATGGGTTTTTATGAAAAAACAACAAACCGCTTTCCATATTCAATGAAACAATCCTAATTTTATAAGCATGAAAAAATGCGTTCTCCCCATAGTCGCCATCCTCATGTTGGCCTGTACAAATAAAGCTGAAAAAGGAACCATCATCATCGATGTGAATATTTTGGATGTCACCACAGGGGAAATACAGGAACATAAGGATGTGGTTATTGATTCGGGGCGGATTAAAAGCATTTCCGAGCATCAAATGAATCCTAAGCCCTACGAAACCATGGTAAATGGCAAGGACCAATATTTAATGCCAGGGCTTTCTGAAATGCATGCCCACATTCCCCACCCTTCTGAAAACAATGAACAGATTGAGGATGTTCTATTTCTATATCTGGCCAATGGCATTACAACCATTCGAGGAATGTTAGGGCACCCCACGCATTTGGTATTGCGCAATAATGCCGAATCCGGGGAACTACCAAGTCCACGTATCTTCACTTCGAGTCCGTCATTGAACGGAAAATCGGTTACCTCGGTCGAGGACGCTATTTCAGTAGTTACCACATATCAAAAAGACGGCTATGATTTTTTAAAAATACACCCTGGAATCAAACGGGAGGTGTTTGACCAGGTGGTTAAGACTGCCAAACAAGTGGGTATTCCCTTTGCCGGACATGTTCCTGTCGATGTCGGTATTCGTCATGCATTGGAGAGTCACTATGCTTCCATTGACCATATTGATGGGTTTTTGGAAGGCTTGGTGCCCGAATCGGCCAATGTGAAACCTGGGGACAACGGTTTTTTCGGATATGCCTTTACGCCCTTGGCCGATACTTCGAAGATTGATGGGTTGGTCGCCATGACAAAAGAAAACAAGGTCTGGATCGTACCCACCCAAAGTCTTTTTGAGCGCTGGTTTGCCCCTATTACAGCCGATGAACTATTGCGGCAACCCGAGATGCAATATATGCCTTCGAAGACCTTGGCCGATTGGAAAAAGCGTAAGATTGCCACAACAGGTACCGCCACTGGTTTTAAAACAGAGCAATGGCTAAAATTCGATGCCATTCGCAAACAACTCATTCAGAAACTACAAAAAGGAGGGGTCGGTATGCTATTAGGTTCCGATGCCCCACAAGTTTTCAATGTTCCGGGATTCTCAATCCACCGGGAAATAGATGGCTTATTGGCGGCCGTACTCACTCCTTTGGAGATCATTCAATCCGGAACCATAAATCCGGCTAAATTTTTCAATAAGGAGGGGGTATTCGGTCAGGTAAAGGAAGGACTTGAAGCTGATTTGATTTTGCTTAACGCAAACCCTCTTGACGATATGGATAATCTAAAAGATCTGTCAGCCGTATTTCGTAAAGGCCATTTTATTCCCAAGGTAGAAATCAATAAACGTTTGGCCGAAATTGCGAAAAAAAATGGACATACCTTGAAAAGTAGGACGGCTACCGAAAAACGAGATGCCCCATTGAACGGTACATGGAAATACTACAGTCGAAAAGGGAAAAAACCAGCCGCCTCAGCAACATTCACCCGTATAAAAACCCTGGCAAACGGCTATTGGTCCATGTCCGAAACGAATATCCTGACCAATAAATTGGATTCTTATCAAGGAGGCCGGTATTTAAGGAATGACACCATCTTCTCAGAAACCAACACTTTCGCCAATAGCAATAGTTTATACCTGTTGGGTGAAACACAACTTTTTGAACTGGAAGTAAAAAAAGACACACTTATCCAAACAGGAATCGATAATGACACGGATGAAGTTTGGATACGGGTGGAATAGCCTTTGACAGCGTATCACTCAGGGGAAGTACTGAATTCATTAACAAGTATTTAATGAATCCCCCAAAAGATTTATTTATATTTACGAGACTAATTAACGTACCTAAACCAATGAGAAGAATCATTTCCCTAGTGATGCTAATGGCATCTATTTCAATTTTTGCACAAGAGTTTAAAATGGACCTGGCACAGGACTTAAAACCTAGGAATATTGGCCCTGGGGGTATGAGTGGTCGGGTTACCGCCATCGATGTCGTACAAGACGCCCCAGACATTATGTATGTGGGTACGGCTTCGGGCGGACTTTGGAAATCAACTTCGGGAGGAATAAAATGGGATCCTATTTTTGATAAGCAAGTCACCGCTTCAATCGGGGCAGTTGCCATTCAACAATCCAATCCCTCTGTAATTTGGGTAGGTACCGGGGAAGGAAATCCCCGGAATAGTTTAAATGGAGGCTATGGCATTTTCAAATCCCTGGATGGGGGAAAATCATGGAAATCGATGGGTCTCGAAAAAACCCGTCATATACATCGTATCAAAATTGACCCCATGAATCCGAACACCATTTATGTAGGGGCCATTGGCTCCCCATGGGGCGAGCATGCCGAAAGAGGGGTTTACAAAACCACTGATGGTGGCGAAACTTGGGAAAAGATACTTTTTGTAAACAACAAGACAGGGGTTGCCGATCTGATCATGGACCCAACGAATCCAAATAAATTGATCGCCGCCATGTGGGAACACAAAAGAGACCCATGGTTCTTTAAATCAGGTGGAGAAGGTAGCGGGCTTTACATGACCCACGACGGCGGTAAAAACTGGAAAAAACTAACCGAGGAAGATGGGCTTCCCAAAGGGGAATTAGGCCGAATTGGTATCGCCATAGCCCCAAGTAAACCCAATATCGTTTATGCCTTGATAGAAGCAAAAAAGAATGCACTCTACAAATCGGAAGACGGTGGTTTTAAATGGAAGAAAATCAATGATAAGGCCGATATCGGGGATCGTCCTTTTTATTACTCGGAAATTTATGTAGATCCCCAAAATGAAAATCGGGTCTATTCGGTATTTACCTATGTAAATGTTTCACAGGATGGAGGTAAGAACTTTTCCCAGCTCATGCCTGCCTATAATGCCACCAATGGTGTGCATCCCGACCACCACGCATGGTGGATACACCCGGATAACGGACAGTTTATGATGAACGGTAATGATGGTGGGTTGAACATTACCAAGGATGGCGGTAAAACATGGCGGTTTATAGGAAATTTACCCGTGGCCCAATTCTATCATATCAATACGGACAATGAATACCCATACAATGTTTATGGAGGAATGCAGGACAATGGTTCTTGGCGGGGCCCTGCCTATGTTTGGAAAGACCAAGGCATACGCAACAGTTATTGGCAGGAAATCAGTTTTGGTGATGGCTTTGATGTCGTACCCGACCTGGATGATTCAAGATATGGATATACCATGAGCCAGCAAGGTTTCGTTCAGCGATATGACCATGTTACTGGTAATAATTATATTGTACGCCCCACCCCTCCCGATGCCGATACCAAACTCCGTTTTAATTGGAATGCGGCCATTGGCAAAGATCTCTTTGATACTAATACGGTATACTTCGGTAGTCAATTTGTACACAAAAGCACCGACAAGGGCCTTACTTGGAAGGTGATTTCCCCAGATTTGACAACCAATGACCCTGAAAAGCAAAAACAATCGGAAAGTGGTGGTCTAACCATGGATGCCACAGGTGCCGAAAACCATTGTACCATTTTGGTCATTGAACCATCCCCTGTAGAAAAAGATATGCTTTGGGTTGGTACGGATGACGGTCGTGTTCATTACACCCTAAATGGGGGTGCCACCTGGACCGAGGTAACACAAAACATAAAAGGCTTACCTAAAGGTAGTTGGATACCACAAATTAAACCTTCAAACAAGAATAAGGGCGAAGCGCTTTTAATTGCCAACGATTACAGGCGATTCAACTACACCCCTTACGCCTACCGCACCAAAAACTACGGAAAAACATGGGAGCGTATCGTTGATGGCAATGACGTAGCGAGTTACACCCTATCGATCATAGAGGATATAGAGAATCCTAATCTTATGTTTTTAGGAACCGATGACGGACTCTATATTTCGTTTAATGCTGGAGAGAAATGGCAAAAATGGACAGAAGGTTTCCCTACGGTCTCGACAAAGGATTTGGTCATTCACCCAAGGGAACATGATTTGGTCATAGGTACGTTCGGACGGGCTGCATGGGTTCTGGATGACATCCGTCCGTTAAGGGCTTTAGCCACGGATAAATCGATTTTAGAGAAAGACATCAAAATCTTCACTCCACCTACGGCATACCAAGCCGCCTACCAACAACCGACGGGAAGCCGCTTTGGGGCAGACGCCCTTTATAATGCCGAAAACCGGAAAAAAGGTGCGATGATCACCTATTTTTTAAAGGAAGGAAAGAAAGAATCCCCTAAGAAGGATAAGGAATCGACCCAAACAAAACCAGAAGTGACCGACGACTCCGACAATGCTGAAAGTAAAAAGGACGAACTAACCGGGGTACAGAAAAAAGATTCCATCATGTTCCAGTTCTATGATGGGGATAGATTGATACGAACCATTAAGAAGAAAACCCCAGAAAAAGCAGGGTTCCATCGTATATATTGGGCTATGGACGAAAAAGGCCCGGACCGACCTTCAAGAAAGCTACCAAAAAACAAAGATGAACGTGGAGGCACTGATGTAAAACCAGGAACATATAAGATAAAAGTTTCCTATGGAACATTAACCGATGAGACAGTGATCGAAGTGAAATCGGATCCGAGATTGAATGTTTCCTTGGCCTCGATCAATGAAGTCTACGAAAGTTCAAAAAAGTTGGAGTCCTTTACCCAAACGGCTGCAGATGCCGTAAAACAATTGGTGGAAAGCAAGGACATTGCCAACAAATACCTAAAAGAACTTAAAACCCTCGATGATGAAAAATACAAAGACCAAATAAAAGCCTCCAAGGAAATGGTAAAGGCCATAGATACGGTCATTGCCTTATATCTGGGCAAGGAAGATAAAAGACAAGGTATCACCAGAAATCCGGAAATAACCGTAATGCAACGTATTGGGAATGCCAGTTTTTATTCCCGTACCCGAAAATCGGGAATTACGGCTACGGAAAAACAACTGATTCGGTTTGCAGAGGACGAACTGAAAAAAGCATTGCAGGAGACCAATAAATTCTTCAATGAAAAGTGGAAGCCTTATAAGGACGACATTGAAAAACAGGAAGTCAGTCCTTTTAAATCCATAAAGACATTCCATCTGGATTAAAAATCCCATTTCTTAAAAACACACCCCTTTCTTTAAATAGAAGGGGTTTTTTATGTTCACTGTTTAAATGGATCTTTTGCCCTTCCCTTAATTCAAAGCCGTAATACCGTTTAAAAAAATAAAGATTATACAGAAACTTGACTTTTATCAGGTTTTCCTTTTCAGTACGAAAGTACATTTGCAGCTTCAAATTTCGCCTAAAGGCATTCTATATGTCCAGGCTTGATAAAACCAAATCCTTTACCTGTAAAAACGACCATCATGAAGCGGGGCCTACTGTTACTTTCCCTACTATTTTCATCCCTATTAAGTTCCCAGAATACCACCGAAGACAAATGGGGCACATGGATTATGCTGTACGGAGACAATAAAATATCCGAAAATTTAGATATTGTCACTGAATTCAGGCTACATCATTATGAAATTTTCGATGTCTTGGACAATCAATTCTATAAAATCGGACTTGGCTATCGTGTTACCCCCAATATATCGGTAGGTGCCGGTTATGTTCACCATTATTCGGAAACACGGACAAACATCAGTGTCTCTGAGAACAGACCTTATGAAGAAATATGCCTTAATAGAAAAATAAAAAAATTAAGTGTTTCGCACCGTTACCGAATAGAACACCGGTGGATAAACAAAGATGGGGTTACTGATTTTGTCAATAGAATGCGATATCGATTACAACTGATCCATCCAATTTCAGGTAAGTTTTACATCAAGGTTTTCGATGAGATTTTCCTTAACCTCCAAGAGGATGTTTTTAATCAGAATAGATTGCATACGGGAATCGGATATCAAATAAACCCAAACTTTAAGTTTGAAATGGGCTATTTAAAAAATCATTTAGCGAATCGCGCTGATGACATTCTTCGGATTGGGATTCTTTTCAAAACCGATTTACGAAAAAAAACAAACATCGAATAAAACGTTCAGGTTAAGTATTTTGGATATTTTGCGACCTATTAGAAATATCATAAAACTTGACTCCAATGAATCTGCAAAAAATAATCTTCAAGAACAAGGATGGAAAATCATTGGTAGGACGATTAGAACTTCCTGCCAACCAAGATGCGCATAACTTCGCGATTTTCGCCCATTGTTTTACCTGTAACAAAAATCTGACGGCGGTCCGGAACATCAGTAAAGCCCTAACTTCAAATGGTTTTGGGGTTCTCCGCTTCGATTTCACGGGCCTAGGGGAAAGCGAAGGTGACTTTGCGGACACCAATTTTTCAGGGAATGTTGAGGATTTGATTGCAGCCTCGGACCATTTGGGAGCCAACTACCAAGCCCCCACCCTTTTAATTGGGCATTCCTTGGGAGGCGCTGCCGCTATTTTCGCTGCTGCACAAATTGACTCTATTCAGGCCGTTGCCACGATTGGGGCCCCTTCAGATCCCGAACATGTAAAACACTTATTGCGCAATGGAATCGATGAAATTGAGCATCATGGGAAAGCTTTGGTGAATATAGGCGGAAGGGATTTTACCATCAAAAAGCAATTTTTGGATGACCTCCAACAAAACACCCTGTCGGCTACCGTGAAAAATCTGCGCAAACCCCTGCTTATATTGCATTCACCACAGGACACCACTGTGAGCATAAAAAACGCGGAGGAAATTTATAAAGCGGCCCATCATCCCAAAAGTTTCATTTCCTTGGATGGAGCGGACCACCTGTTAATGAACAGGAAAGATTCCCTTTATGTAGGCGATAGTATAGCCGGATGGGCAAAAAGGTATCTATCGATTGATGATGACGAACATTTAATCGAAAGCGACCACCAAGTCATGGCCAGTTTGGATTTTGAAGATGGATTCACCACCAGAATGAAAGTTGGCAACCATTACCTCTCTGCGGATGAACCCGTTAGTTATGGGGGCAATGATTACGGTCCTTCCCCCTATGAATTGGTGTCCGCAGGGCTATCGGCCTGTACCGCCATGACACTGCAAATGTATGCGAAACGCAAAAACTGGCATATTGAAAATGTTGAAGTACACACATCGTACAGCAAAACACATGCTCAAGACTGTGAGGATTGTGAATCATCGAATGCGAAAATCGACACTTTTCATCGAGATATCAAGATTTCAGGGGATTTTGACGAAAAACAACTCGACCGCTTGCTCCAGATCGCTGACAAATGTCCCGTACATAAGACTTTACATAACGAAGTTCAAGTTATCAGTAAACTCATCAAGTAGATTGGTATCCATAACCCTTTTACTATGGGAAAAACCTTATTCCGGTAGACCGATTATTGCCTTATTACGATAATTAATTATCTTTAATACCTAACCTAAAACAAAGTAGCATGAAAAAATTATATTTTTTTGCATTAGCATTTGTCTTAATGGCTGGTTTCAGCTGTAAAGAAACTAAGAAAGAAGCTACCGAAAAAGTCGTAAAGGATGTTGTTCAGGAAGAATCCGTGGAGACTATCAGCTTCACCATGGAACCTAAGAGTGATAGTACTGTTAAGGGTGAGGTTACTTTTACCCAAGAGGATGACGAAGTAACAATGATCGCCAATTTTTCGGGACTTACTCCTGGAAAACACGCTATCCATTTGCATGAAAAGGCGGATTGCTCCTCCTATGATGGCAAATCGACCGGGGGTCATTGGAATCCCACACACGAACCACATGGAAAATGGGGTGCGGCAGAAGGCTATCACAAAGGGGATATCGGTAACTTCGTAGCGAATGAGGAAGGCAACGCTACCCTTACGTTTTCAACCGACCAATGGTGTATTGGTTGCGATGACCAAAACAGGAATATTGTAGGTAAGGCCGTTATTGTGCACCAAGGTGTAGATGATTTTGTATCACAACCAAGTGGTGATGCCGGTGCGCGCATCAGTTGTACGGGCATTATCCAATAAAACCTAAAAAACCCAATGGTAAAAGCTGCTTTTTTGGCAGCTTTTTCATTTTTATTGGATTACCCCCTATTTCCACTATTCGGAAGCCCCAATCAACTCCATCAAAAATGATGCTTTTCCCCGTGCAACATTCGTATGTTACAGCAAAAAGAGTAAGATAAAAATCAAAATCCATCACCAATTGGACCTTACCCGCATATGGATGATTACCGATTTAAAGGTCAATCCTAAGAATTAATCCCTTCAAAAAGAACATCTTTTTTCATTTATCTTTAATATTGCAGTAAATGTGGTCACCTAAAATAGGTGTTCAACAGTACTTTTAAATAATTTAAAAAAATCATGATGATGAAAAGAATTAATTTATTGGCCTTAGGCATGCTTTTGATTTTAGGTTTTAGTTGTAAACAAGCCAAGAAAGAAAATACAGAGCAGCAGAAAGAATCCAAAGAAATCATGAGTGATTCCTTTACCCTGGTCAAGGATTCGACCAAAGTGGGATTCACTGCCTATAAGACGACGGAAAAAGTACCCGTTGGCGGCCAGTTCAAGGATATCAATATTACGAATACCAAATCCGGAGCCACGCCCTTAGAGGCTTTGAACGGCACCGAGTTTAGCATCCCAGTAAGCAGTTTATTCACGAATGACCCTACAGGAACCAGAGACCCTAAGTTGTTGAAGTTCTTTTTTGGCGTCCTTAAAAATACCGAGCTTATATCAGGGATCTTTAAAACCACTGCTGACAACAAATGTTCCATTGACGTTACGCTTAATGGTGAAACCTCAAATATTCCACTCGAGTACACCATGGATTCTGAAAACAAAATCACATTCAAGGGCGTAATGGATTTGGCAAATTGGAATGCCTTGGATGCCGTTACTTCCATCAACAAAGCCTGTAAGGAATTACACACGGGTACGGATGGGGTAAGCAAAACATGGAGTGATGTTGCGGTACAAGCCGAGGTACAACTGAAGAAAAATTAATAAAGAAACCCTTAACATACATACCAAAATATGCATAAAAGCAAAGGGATATAAGGGTGTTCCCAGGATTAAAAAAATAGCTGCCAAACGGCAGCTATTTTTTTTCGACAGTTAAATCACTAATCACCAGAAAATCTTTCATTGTATGTAATTTTTGCATTGGCATTTTATCAAAAACCCAATTTCAACTTATAAACCGATGATTACATGCGAAATGTCCTATAATTTGCTTTATTTTGGAACCAAAATAACAATACCATGAACCCTTCATCCTCAGGATGGATTGATAAATTCGGATATCTGGTTAAAGATCAGGTTGAAAGCTATAAGGATTATATCGACCTTTATGAAGCTTTGAAAAATACCGGGTTCGTATATGGACTTAACATTAAGTTCCCAAGATTCATCCATCCCGAACATAAACTATCAGAAGACGAGAAGGCCAAGATCAACCTTTTGGCCGCACTATATTATACCTATAGATTTGAAAAAAAGAGCACTGACTTCAACGCCTTTTTAATTGCTGTTTTCCAGTTTTATCAGGACTTGGGTCTCAACAAAATCTCATTCTTGAATAAATTATTCGTTGGGAGCAAAACTTCCGATCAGCTCGAAAAATTAATTGATACCAGGGTATATTTGGAAGATAATGTCATTAGCAAGACCTTTAATAGCATTATCACCAATTCATTACTATACATCGATGTGCTCACGTTTAAAAGGTATTTGAGCAACCCCAGTGCTATTGAGGAATTTGCGGAGAATTTCGAAAAAACGGCAATGAATGTCATTTACCATACCTTGAATTCCAAGGAGAACCATGAAAATGACCATAAATTGGCCCATTTATTCGAGGCTTCCCTAACCTTTATCGACAGTGAGACCCATACTTTTGATGCTAATTATCGCGATAGGTTGCAAAAGGACCTTTCCCCTATCGAAAAACAGTATTTACTTGATCTTGCCGCATTGACCATTTGGGAAGACCACTCTATCGATTACATGGAATCGGAATTTATATATCAATTTGGAAAGGACCTTGGTTTCACCAAAAATGAAATAGCAACCATCTTGGATGATATTTCGGTGTTTTTTGAAAAGAATTTAAAAATAATTCCCCATTTAAAAAATCATAATTTAGCCTCCAAGTTCTACGACAGCATGTCAAAAGTGGTGAATAAATTGATTCTACGGAACAGCAAGAGACTTCAAAAAGAGCTTTCCGAAAGTAAGGAGTTGGTTGCCTTAATATCAAAATCAACGGTCAGGGACCTAAGTGCTGAGGAGAAGAAAAAAGTTCAAAGCCAATTGTTGGATATTTTTAAAAGCATTCCCTCACTAGCCATTTTCATGCTTCCCGGAGGGGCTATCCTACTACCGATTTTCATTAAATTGATACCTAAATTATTACCCTCCTCATTTGATGAGAATAGAATCGATAAAACCTAATTTTTTTGCTTTATTTTGGACTATAAGAAAAATCTATGCAAGGTATTAATATTCTAAACCTCAATTATTTAAATATATTTACTCCAACCACAACTTAAAGTCCTTAACCCGCTCCCTACTCACAATGATCTCTTGATCAATATAGCGATTTAATTTGATTTTCAATCGCGAATTCGTGTATGCGACAATATCATTGATGTGATTGATATTGACATAATACTTTCTACTTACCCTAAAGAAAATCCTAGGCTCCAATTCAGACTCGAGATTTTCCAAGGTAGTGTCCAACAAATAATTCCTACCATCGGAAGTCGAGGCGTAAGTACCTTTGTTCTCACTATAAAAACATTCAACATCGTCAGCGTTTATGATCTTAAGATGCTGTCCCACCCTTGCGGTAAATCTTTTTTTGTATTCACGCTCCAACGGATTGACCAATAGTTTTTTGATATCCTCAAAATCCAATGCCATTGTTGGGGTAGCAGGCTTAACGGTTTTGTATTTTTTGATGGCATTTGCAAGCTCTTCGTCATCAATGGGTTTCAACAAATAATCAATGCTATTTAGCTTAAAGGCCTGTAGGGCATACTCGTCATAGGCGGTCGTGAATATTATGGCACTCTGCACATCGACCACATCGAATATTTCAAATGAGAGTCCGTCAGAGAGTTGGATATCCAAGAAAATAAGGTCGGGATGCTCGTTGTTTTGAAACCACGCTATCGATTCCTCAACGGAATGGAGCATTGTGGTCGTCTGCACGTCCAGTTTGGCCAATTGCCGACTAAGCCTTCTGGCGCTAGGTTTTTCATCCTCAATTATGATTACATTCATTGGTTTCAAGTTGGTTTTATTACGTTTATATATTGGAACCTATTGTACTTAATCGTTTTCAAGGTATTTCTTAATCTGTTCTTCTTCCCAAATCTTAAGAATGTTCGCTTTGAACACAAACAACCTTAACCCTATCACAACAAGCACTAATCCCCAAATAATAGGTATTAAGAGCATATTCCATTCCATCCACTGTAATATATTTTCATCTTCAACACCTTTTTCAATGAATATTTTCAAAACCAGCCCTTTAAAAAGCAATATCAAAATCGTAATCATTGCGAATTTTATCAAGTGGAAATAAAAATCTTTAATTTGGTCAACCCTTTTTTTTGCTTTGATGTACTTTCCTATTTCTTTCTGTTCATTCTCCATTACCTGTACTTTTTACTTTCTTTTATATCCTTGTCCATATATTTCTGAATCTGTCTTTTTTCCCAATCCTTCCCGAAAAAAGGATTATACGAAAAGACCTTCACCCCATGAAAAAACAGACCAATACCCCAGAACAACCACACAGCAAAGGTGCCGAAATCCCAAAATGCCTCACTAAAACCCTCTCCGTCCCCCAAATTACGAACCACCTTCATGATAGAAATAAAGGTATTCACCATAATATAAACAGCAAAATGAATATAAAATCCCTTGAGTTCCTCTACCCGTTTCTTGACACGGTCTAACTTTCCATTATCCTTTTTATCCATTATTTCCATCTTTGCTGTTTTTCATCCTCTTGCATATACTCCTTTATTTTTCGTTCCTCCCAGTCCCTTCCAAAGAACGGACTTAAACTGAATGTCTTAATGGCCTGGAAGACCAAACCAATACCCCATCCAAAGGCTGCCCAAAGAAACCAAGGATACCGCCATTCATCTGTCCAATAATTTATCCCTGCCAAAAGACCAATAAAAAATATATACGATAACAAACTGGTATAAAACTTTTTAATAGCCTCTACTTTATCCTTTGCTCTAAAATACTTGTTGTCTTTTTCTGAAGTCTCCATGTGTTGTTGGTTTATTGAATCATACTTTATTACTAACCCAAAAGTAAAGCGATCACAACTCCTTTATAAATGAATCTTACCCACTTGTTATTTTTAGGGGATGGATTGTCATTTAGAAGTTTTCATCATCCATATACTTCCTTATCTTTCGTTCTTCCCATGATTTTCCCCACAAGGGATTATACCCAAAAACCTCCATACCATGAACAATCACCCCAAACCCCCAACCGATGGTTGGAAAAATAATCCATGGGAAACTGGTCGTATTATAGTTCAATATGGCCAAACACGGAATCACAATACAATAAGCCATAAGGTTGCCATAAAATCCCTTAAGCCGCTCTACGTGTTCCTTAGCCTTTTCATAACGTTTGTCATCTATATAAGTTTGTTGTGTCTCCATGATTGTTACCTGTTTTGTCAACATTGGCAATTTCACCCTGAATTCGTTGGGCGATTTGGTTATTTCCACTTGCCTGTTGGTTAATATATCGTAGCGTTGTTGAATATTACGCAGCCCCACCCCACTACTCTTCTTTACCACCTGTTTTTCCTGTATATTATTATCGACCACCAGCATATCCCCCTCCTCATACACCTTGATATGCAAGGGTCTTGCAGAGGTGACCACATTGTGCTTTACCGCATTCTCGAGCAACAACTGCAGGGACAGGGGCACTATTTTGGCTTCCGGGTTACTACTGTTGTCGGGTATATCGAAATGAATACTATCCTCAAACCGCATCTTCAAAAGCTTTACGTAGGTTTTGGCAAATTGAAATTCCTCATCCACGGACACCAGGTCCTTATTCTTCTGCTCCAACACATACCGATACACCTTGGAAAGTGAGGTAGTGAATTTCTGCGCCTGATCGGGGTCTTCCTCAATTAAACTGGTCAGTACATTTAAACTATTGAAAAGGAAATGTGGGTCTAATTGGTTTTTAAGGGCATCGAATTTAGCCGAGGCCGTACCTGCAATTATTTTTTGCTCTTTAACCTTGTTTTCCTGCCGATATTTATAATACCATACCGCATAGAACATAAGTGAGATACATATCGCAATGATCAACGACAACTGATAATACCCCAGATTCTCATTGGCAAGGAACTCCATTAAGGGCTTCTTTTCCAATACCACAACAAGAACAATACGGGAAAGGAAAATTCCAAGAATTGAAACCAGGATATTTCCTGTAATCCCTATGGCAAATCTTTTCAAGGTGAACAGGTCATGTTTATAGACTGTAACAAGATGTTCAATCCAATACGCATTTACCATGTACAGGATCAAAGCGAATATCATGTTTTTATAATATTCGGTCCAAGCGATTTGATAATCAAAACCTTCATCGAACCTGCCCGTGAAAAAATAAATGGCAAGAAAAATGAAATAGATCACAGTGCCTATTACGATTGCCTTTATAAAATGATTATAAAATCGTGTCATTGATTACTTGTTCTTATTTACAGTTCTTGACTATTTCTTCCGCCCTGTCTTTTCCCCAATTGGGATGAAAGGCCGACTCTGGCTTAAATTTAGCAAAAAGTTCCAAAGCACGTTCAACATCTTTACAGAATGGAGCGGTATCCTGTCCAAAGTACCGGGCGGACCCCATATCCCATTCAGCCTTTGAAAACACAACCCTTGGGTTTTCCGGGGCCAATTCCAGTGCCTTTTGGTACAGTGCTACCACTTTACCCGAAAGCGTCATTCCGTAGGTAGCCCCATCAAATGCGATCCAAGCCGTATAAATCATAGCCTGTTGCACCATGATTTCAGGATTATTGGGGGATATGGCCTTTGCCAGGTCGATAAACTCTTGGGCCTTGCCCAATTGCTGGGTGACTTTCCCCTCGTCCTGTTCCCCAAAAGAGGCCACGGTGTTCACTTGCGCCCCATAATAAGACGGAAGCCAATTATCCGGTTCTGCCATTGAGATTCTATCAAACAGGTTGGAAGCCTCCAATATATCCCCATTGCCCCAGTACTCAAATGCCTTTTGCATTCCTGAGGTGAATTTATCCTGTGCCGAAACCATTGTTGCCATACACAACAAGACCAATGTAACTGTTTTCTTCATGATTATTTGTTTTATGGATTGTATGGGCCAAAATTGAAACAACCCCAGAACTTATGACAAAATGAATTACCGAACTGTTTAAATTCCATACTGGATTGTCAATTAAATCCACAATTGGCCTGTGCCGCTTTATTATTTCATGAATCACCTATCGAACAAACAGTTTTTAAGGCATCAATACCCTAACCTGTTAAAATCACACACCATTTTTATTATACCATCAACAAAACATTACCTTAAATCACTGAAATTTAAGCGCTTATGGTCATTTCACGGATTTAACTCTTTTTAATAACTAATCCACTACCTTTGCCGCTTATTCTTCACAATACATGACATTCAAAGATTTAGGCATTATAGAACCCATCCTTAAGGCCCTTGGGCAAGAAGGTTATACCAATCCCACACCCATTCAAGAACAGTCCATTCCCATTTTATTGAATGGCAAGGACCTATTGGGTGTTGCCCAGACGGGCACAGGCAAAACCGCAGCCTTTGCGGTACCGATCATTCAACAGATATACAACAACCAACCCGAACAGGGACGCAATCGAAAGATCAAGGCATTGGTGGTTACCCCAACCCGTGAGTTGGCCATTCAAATCGGGGAAAGTTTTACGGCGTATGGCAAATTCACCGGAATTAAGAATACTGTTATTTTCGGCGGTGTAAAACAAGGAAAACAGGTGCAGGCCTTAAGAAACGGAATTGATGTTTTGATTGCCACACCAGGGCGTTTATTGGACCTTATGAACCAAGGGTTCATCTCGCTTAGGGATATTGAATATGTGGTATTGGATGAAGCCGACCATATGTTGGATATGGGGTTTATCCACGACATCAAGAAAATCATAGCCAAGCTTCCTTCCAAAAGACAATCGCTGTTTTTCTCAGCCACGATGCCCAAGGATATCGTTGAACTATCACGTAAGATACTCGGTGATTTTGAAAGGGTCACCGTAAAACCGGAACAAGCCACAGCGGAAAAAGTAGAACAAGTCGTCTATTTTGTAAGCAAGGGAGACAAGGTAAACCTCTTGGTTCACTTATTAGAGGAACAACCCAATAGTTCCGTATTGGTTTTTTCACGAACCAAACACGGGGCAAATAAAATCGTCAAAAAATTAGCCCAGGCGGAAATCCGCTCAGCCGCTATTCACGGAAACAAATCACAAACCGCCAGACAAAATGCCCTGAATGATTTTAAAGATGGGAAGCTTGGTGTACTCATAGCAACGGACATTGCCGCTAGAGGCATCGATGTAGACGGACTATCCCTGGTTATAAACTTTGATTTACCCAATGTTCCCGAAACCTATGTACACCGAATCGGTAGAACGGGAAGGGCCAATGCCAGTGGAATCGCGGTTTCCTTTTGCGATAGGGAGGAACGCCCCTATTTGAGGGATATTGAAAAACTGATCAACCTGAAGGTTCCCAAAATAACCGAGCACCCTTTTCACGAGGAAGTTGCGGAAGGATCCCCCATCAAAAAGAGCCGAAATACACAACGGCCAAAAAATCCCAGTCAAAATCGGAATCGGAATCAATCCAGAAACTCGAATTACAAAGGCAAAAGCAGCGGGAATAGAAATAATAACGATAGGAACAAATCCCGGGGAAGGGATTAGACACCCCAATACATCCAACAGCACCAGTTGACCACAGCTTAAATCGTCTGTAAACGGCTTAACAAAGCCCCTCTGTGCATTTTTGCAATAGGAATGACCTTTCTATCGATTTCAAGATGACCTTCCGCCACAACGTCTAATTTGGAAATATTTACGATGTACGACCTGTGCACACGCAAAAAACCGTGCTTGGGCAATCGTTCTTCCATGGTTTTCAAGGTTGTTGCCAACAAATATGTGCTTGACACCGTAATGATCTTACAATAATTTCTGTCGGCCTCAATATAGAGCATATCAGCCAACAACAACTTTACCATATTGCCCTTGTGACGAATAAAGATGCGATCTTCCAAAACTTTCAAAGTTGAATTTTCGACTTGGGTCTTCCCCCCTTTCAAATCTATCTGTTGAACTACAAGTTCAAATGTTCGTCGCAATTGAATGATATTTAAAGGTTTGGGGATAAACGCAAATGGATGGGTCTTCTTGGCCCTATTGAATGAGGCCTCATCGGTATTGGCCGTGAGGTAAATAATGGGAATATTCAAAATACTGTTAATATGGGTGGCCGTTGCTATACCATCGAGCTTTCCTTTTAGATGAATATCCATTAGAATGATATCCGGATTATTTTCCTGGACATGGAGAATAGCCTCTTCACCCCGGGTCTCTATACCCGTAACCTCAAAACCTAGATTGGTCAATTGGAGGCTGATGTTGGCCGCAATGATCATATCGTCCTCAACCACCAATACCTTTACTTTATTTTCCATTGCTATGCTGCTTTATTATATTGGAATTCAAAGGAAACCGCTGTCCCGTTTTCCACAACCAAATGCATTTCTCCATCAAGCTGTCTGGTTAACAATTTAACCAGTTTAGTACCAAAACCGGTTCCTGTTTCATTTTCGTTTACAGTGGCACCAATACCATTATCCGTTACATTCAGGAATAATTGGTTGCCAGTTTTGCGCAATGCGATAACAACGCTTCCTGATGATTGTTCCGGAAAGGCATATTTCATCGAATTCGTCAAAAGTTCATTTACAATAAGACCAATCGGAATCGCAGTATCAACATCAAGTTCCACCTCCTCCATATCCAAAAGCACCTCAACCCTACTTTGAACACCGAAAACATTGACGATATAATTCGATAAATTAAAAAAATAGGATTTCATTTCTATCGACGATAAACTATTCTCCTGATATAATTTTTGATGTACCATGCTCATACTCTGAATTCTATGCTGACTGTTTTCCATGGCATCCACAATCTTTTTGTCACTGATTTCAGCGGATTGCAAGGTTAAAAGGCTAGAAACGATCTCGAGGTTGTTCTTTACCCTATGATGGATTTCCTTCAGTAAAAACTCTTTCTCCTGGTTTTGTTTTTCGAGCATTTTATTCTTTTTCCTATTGTTCTTCATAGCCTTAAAAAGCAGTACCAAATAAAGTAACAGAAGAAATAGAAAGGCCATGATCAAGGTCTGCCTTAGTTGTTGTTTTGTGATTCGGGTTTGCTGAAGTTGAATGGTATTCTCTTTTTGGGCAACATCGTATTCCGTTCTAAGTAGTGATATTCTTTGATCGGCCTCAGCGGTAAAAACCTTATCTTTTAAATCATCATATACAGCGAAGGCCTGATAAGCTTCTTGATAATTATGGTTGCCTGCATAAGCCTTACCCAAGGTTTCATAGGCCTGACTTAAAAAATACCCATCCCCAAAATCCTCGGTCGCAATAGCGATGCTCTTATTCAGACTTTCTATGGCTGAGATATACATTCCTTGTATATTCTGCAATTTCCCGATAGCCAACCAGGATCGCATCAACATAAAACCATTATCCAACAATTCGGCATATTTCAATGCATTCCCCGCAGCTTCTGTCGCTTTCCCAAACTCGTTCAAATAGCTGTAAAGATCCACTTTGGATATATACACGTCGCTAAGATTATTGTAAAAACCATACCGCTCCCCTATAGCAATCGAATGATCGTAATAGTTCATGGCTTTTTCATATTCTTTCAATCTTAGATAGTTGTTGCCCACCACGTAGAGGGTAAAGTCGTAGTCCAAGTCATTAACACCCCGTTCCTCAAAAATAGCTACCGATTTTAAACCGTATTCCAAGCCCGACTCAAATCTGGATTGCTTCCAAAATAAATTACTTAAATCACTGTATGCTAAAGCTATAGCCTTCTTGTCTTTATGTTCTTCTCCAAGTTGCAAAGCCAGTAATGCATAATCGGCAGCCCGGTCTAACTGCCCCTTACGTTCGTAAACATATCCCATTTGGGTATACAGAAAAGGAAGGTCATTTTCATTGACTTTCCCCTTGGCTTGGGATAAGATGGTGAGGGCACTGTCCAAGGCTTCCATTCGCAACAAAACTGCGGCTTGGGTAATCTGAAACCTCCCCTCCCACAATGTGTTCTCCTTTTTTGAGGCCATATCCAATCCCTTTAGCGTAAAATACATGGATCGGTTCAAATTACGGGTATGCCAATAGTAGGCAAGATCATTGAGTATGGAAAACTTAAGGGTGTCCGACTTGGCCAATGGATAAGACGTTTCCAAGGTATCCAAATAAGAAGCGCCAAAATTATCGGTATCGACAAACACCTTTTTGTAGGGTTTTTCGCGATCAAAGTCCACTATTTGGGAAACACCAAGAAAACCATTCAAAAGTATAATGGTCAGTGGAACGACAGTAGTCAAGAAGCGCAGTCTCATTTCTCGAATTTTTTCACCGGGGGAAATGAGTATTGTTAAATATACAACTTTTTACAAAGGAATGCTCGATAACAAACCATAGGGTTTCGGACAGTTTTTAACGCGCCCCATCCTAAAATCCTTTTAGAATAAGGTTATAATGTATTCCTTGGTCCTATAAAATTTTTACTTGTGGTGCCATACGGTCAACACCATTAACATTCAGGATCATGGGAAGAAGGGGAGTAATATTGGTCATTATCGTATTCTTAGGAATTACCTGTAAGGAGAATAATCATCACAAAAAGGAAATTGAACTTGAAAACGCGATTACAAAAAACTTCGGAAGTTTTATAACGAATGCCTGGAATCATAAAAACATGGATAGCCTAAGATCTATAACCGTAGAAAACTATAGTCGCCGACTCAACGGAATAATGGTAGCGGAAAACCATAATGAACTTGAGGCCAATATGAACATTTATTTTAACGGGTTTCCCGATCTAAAGGTTTCCATTAAAAAAACCATTATCAAGGACAACCATTTATATACCAGCTGGACTTTCAAAGGCACCAACACAGGGACGTTCGGCGAATCCGCTGCCACAGGTAAAAGAATAGCGGTAAACGGATTCTCTGAGGTCACTTTCAATGATGAGGGCAAATTGGTCAAAGAGGACATCTATTATAACGAACTATCGCTTTTACAACAAATGGGGTATTCCTTGGTGCCCCCAATCGTTGAATGAACCATTGGAAACCATATTAAACCAGTAATCAAAGACTAAACAAACACTAAAACAAAGTATATCATGAGCGCACTAAAATCAACTGTATGGGTTACCGTAATATTATTCTTGCTTCCTTATCTGAACATTGCACAGGAAAGTAAAAACCAACTCTTCTACATCCATGAGGATCGGGTTAAACCATCAATGATCCAAGAATATGAACAAATTTCCAAGGAATTCAAGGAAGCCTGCACCAAACACAATCTTCAAGGTCTTAGTTGGGAGGTTGCCTCAACCTCAACAGGAAGATACCTGAATATATCCCCACTAACGAACATGGCTGAACTTGAC
The DNA here is from genome assembly GCF_003148665.1 of Maribacter polysiphoniae. Taxonomy (GTDB): domain Bacteria; phylum Bacteroidota; class Bacteroidia; order Flavobacteriales; family Flavobacteriaceae; genus Maribacter_A; species Maribacter_A polysiphoniae. The sequence continues at coordinate 309,053 of NZ_QGGQ01000004.1, forward strand.
AAGAACGTTATGGCTCCCTTAGCCGAAAAAATGGGGGACGAGGCTTTTAAGGATATGTTCAAACGTTTTAATCGATGTTATGATAAACATGGGGACTATTTGGTGTACCTCAACGAAGAACTGACCTACATGCCAGAGGGCATTAGCACCACTACAGAAGGTCAAAACTACAGAAAATGGCATTTTCTCCATGTAACACCGGATAATATCCAAGATCTTAAGGAAAAACTCAAGGAACTGAAGGCCTTATTCACCAGAAAAGGATCTAAGGAATACTACCGTGTTTACCACAACGGATTTGGAACAATGGGAGACTACTATGTTGCCGTTCTGTCCGCGATAGACGAGGAGGACTATGCCAAAAAATCGAAAGCGAATCAGGTTTTGTTGGGGGAAGAAGGGAAAAAGGTTTTTGATGATGTTTTCAAATATGTATACAAATATGAGGTTGAATCGGGCAGCATGCACCCTGAGTTGTCTTACTCCCCAAAATAAGAACAGTACCAATGAAAAATTCAACACGATCACAACATAGTATAAAAACCATAGGGTCATGAAAAAATTAAGTTTGCTTCTACTTACCGTAATTCTCGCTATAGGATGCCAGCAAAAAGGAGCTGAACGATACACGCAGAAATCGCCTGAAATCGAAACGGTCAAGAAACTATTGGCCAATTATAATAGTCAATCGTATGATACCAGTATGTATGTTGATACCGCCAAAACCTATTATAACACCAAAGACAATCACATGTCCCCTACCCAGACCATTGCTTTCCACAAGCAAAATGAAGCCAATTACGCGGCAAGGGGTTTTTTGGATAAGGATCAGGAATATGAAATGGTAGTAACCGATGATGGGGAAACATGGGTCAATTGCTGGGTGGATTGGGAAGCTACCTTAGCCGTGAACAATCAGAAATACGATATCCCAATCCATTTGACCTATCAATTTATCGATGGTAAGATTGTGAGGGAATATGGATATTGGGATTCCTCGGTACTCGTGTTGGCATTTCAAGAAGCAGAGGCTCAAAAGAAAATGACCAATCAAAAAGAATCCGATGAACACGGACATTCTGAGGAATAACACTTTAGATTAAAAAAACCAAACCCGGCAGATACATTTGCTAAACATATTTCGGGGGAACAATGCTAGCACCCTGTCGGGTTTTAATCCTAATAACATGAGAAAATTACTTCCAATCCTATTCCTATTCATTGTGGTATGCTTTTTATCGTGTACTTCGAAGGATAAACAAGTAGCTGAAAACATCAAAACATACTCCAATACCTGGGATGGAATCATTAATGCCGGAAAATTGGAATTGATCAATGACACCCATTTTGACGAGCGTATAACGCTACTTATGAATCCTGAAAATATTGTTGGCATTAAAAACGTACAGGATTTTTACGCCAATTATCTGACCGGGTTCACCAATATCGAATTCACCATCGTGGATATATTTGGGCAAGGTGATAAAATCGTAAAACACTGGAATTTCAAGGGAACCCATTCCGGTGATTTTTTTGGGATTCCCGCGACGGGAAAATCAGTGGATATCGATGGGGTAACCCTCGTTGCAATGAAGAACGGTAAAATTACCCAAGAGCAGGACTTTTTAGACAATATGGCCTTTATGCAGCAATTGGGGGTTCTTTCCAACCCCAACAACATCGCTACCATAGATACCTTGTACAAAGCCTTTGCCGCAGGTGATATCCCCGCCGTCCTAGCCTCAATGGATCCCAAAGTGGTGTGGCACGAGGCTGAGGGTAATGCCTATGCCGATGGCAACCCCTACAAAGGTCCAGAGGCAGTTTCAAACGGTGTTTTTGCCCGTATAGGAAAGGATTATGACTATTTTAACCTGGCCCAAATTCAACTGTATGAAATGGCTGGAAATCAAATCCTTGCCACCTTACGCTACCAAGCCAAGTCAAAGAAGAATGGGACCGTCATAGACGCCCAAGTAGCCCATCACTGGTTTCTTAAAAACGGAAAGGTTATCGGATTTCAGCAATATGTAGACACCAAACAATTAGCGAAAGCGGTAAATAAATAAAACAGGGACAACATCTTTATAAAAACTGACAATGACCCCTCTTTTATTTTCAATCATCGACTTGAAATGTAAACAACCATAAAAGGAAGCAGCGGTAAAAGTCAAAACTATTAAACATCATGATCAAACTAACAGTACTTTATGGCCATCCGACGGATATCATTGCTTTTGAGGAATATTATGCCAACACGCATTTACCCAAAGCAGCGAAAATGAAGGGCCATACCAAACTCGAACTCACAAAATTTATAAGCACACCCGAAGGCAGTAAACCAGATTATCACCGGATGGCTGAATTTTGGTTCTCCGACCCCGAAACGATGCAATCAAGCATGGAATCGACCGAAGGGAAGGCCACGGCTTCCGACCTTGCCAATTTTGCAACGGGTGGGGCGACACTTTTGGTAGGAACGGCATTGCTGAAAACCGTATAGAGTAGGCGTAATTAATACATATACTAAAAATGACGAAAACAATCGTAACCCGTCACAAAGTGGGAAATATTGATACTTGGTTGAAAGGACACCAAGACAGGCTTGATGTATTTGCCCCTGCCATAACAGATCTTAAAACATTTCAGGATACAGACGATTCAAATTCAGTGGTTATGGTTATGATGGTAACCGATATGGATAAGTTTCAAGCGATCTTAAATGACCCTACTACCGAGGCCTTAAAAAAGAAACATACGGTATTGGAACCCATAACCATCTCCATGCCGGTAGAAGTTTAAATTTCAGAACATGGATGATATTAAACCTAAGGACAGTTTATTATGAAAACAGTACTGATTACAGGAACCAGCAAAGGCATCGGCCTTGAAACCGCCTTCGCATTTGGGCGTGCCGGCTATAAGGTATTCGCGACGATGCGAAACCCGGAAAATGCTTCCGTATTTAAGCAAAAAATAAAGGAGGAATCTCTGGACATCACGATTTCCAAAATGGATGTGGACTCCGATTCTTCGGTCAAGCAATGTACGGATGCCTTACTTGACCAACACGGAGCGATAGATGTTCTGGTCAACAATGCCGGAATAGAACGTCATGGCGCTATCGAAGAAATGTCCATGGACGATTTCCAAGCCATTATGAACACCAATTATTTGGGTGTGATTCGTTGCACAAAAGCAATGTTGCCACAAATGCGGAAAAACAAAAAGGGTTGTATCATCAATATAGCATCTGTCTCCGGCCATATTGCCAATAGTCCATTAGGTGGTTATGCCGCTAGCAAACATGCGCTCGAAGCCATAAGTGAAGCCCTGGCACAGGAAGTAAAACCTTTTAATATCAAGGTTGCCATTGTAGAACCTGGGATAATCAATACACAAATGGCATCTGATATAGCTGTCGATGGCCAATCGATATATCCGCACTCCAAACGTTTTGCCGGCTTGTTTGCGGCCTCGTTACAAACACCAACACCACCAACACTTGTGGCGGAAAAGATTTTGGAAGTGGCGGAAAGCAATTCTTGGAAATTACGACACCCCGTTGGTCCTGATGCCGAGCCTTTTATATTATGGAGAGCTTCCATGACCGATGAACAATGGGTAGATTGGAATGCGTGCAGTGATGAAGAATGGTATATGGCCGTGGAACAGGATTTTGGTCTGAATGCAAGGCCCATGGAACACCAGGCAAAGCATTAAGAAATGAAAACCATTATGGGAGAGGGCAAAATAAACTCCGATCCTAACAGAATAAGTAGGTTGAGAAACAGAATATTAACCAATTAAATATAGAACAAATGAAAAAGTTAATGTGTACCCTATTGCTATTGCCCTTAATGGCCATGGCCCAAACCAATGAAACTTTGGTTATTGAAAATGTGATGCTTACGGTAAATCCGGAAAAAATCATGGAATTCGAGGCGGGCGTAGCCGCCCACAACAAAAAATTTCACGCCGACGGACCCTATGGTGCCCGGGTCTATAACGTATTGAATGGCAAAAATGCAGGCAAATATATGTTGATTATGGGGCCCTTGCCATGGAGTGCCATGGATGGTAGACCTTCCAGTCAAGAACATACCGATGACAATAATACGAATATCAGCAAATACCTCACCCCGGAAGTTGAAGTGCGTTATATGAAAATGCATCCGGATCTTTCCAATTTCTCCAAGGATTTCGAAATCAACAAAGTATCGGTATTCATGATCGATGTAAAGCGTTTCAAGCAAAGTGAGTTTATTGATAAAGTATTGAAAAAGGTGGTCAAGGTATATAAGGAAAAAATGCCCGATCAGCTTTATGGCATTTACTCCAATGAGATGAACAACATGGACGGAATGGATTTTGCCTGGGTAGATTTCTTCGATAGTTCCTCTTGGATGGCAAGGGAGAATAAATTTATGCAACAATTCGAAGAAGTCCATGGCTCTGGAAGTTTTAAACAATTCCTGGCCGATGTTGAAGCAACGACCGATGGCGACCGAACGGAAATATGGGTCCTCAGGAAAGACCTTAGCGGTGCCAATGCCAAAATTATGGCGGCAACCCCTAAGTGATTGATTATAATTAGCACCAAACATTTGCTGATCGATACTTGTAAAACCCGGTCATTACCGGGTTTTATTTTAAGTAGGCATTTTGCACCTTTATAGGTTTTATTCCTTTTAGGTCGGTTGATGCGATAAGGGGTAACGGTATCTTAAAATAGGTTTACAGTTACCTTACCTAAAACGCAGGCCTTCTTTCAAAATACAACCAGTGAAACAAAAACAATCTTGCCAACAATTACTGTTGCAACCATTGTGGGAATCAGTAGGAATACTCCCTATGATATTTCCGCCAAAACGAAGATAACGAGCTTACTAAAACCATATCCATGAAATCAAACGAAAACCATTGGTCAAAAACTGAACTGCAAATCTATATTTTGTTGCTCTGTGCAAATGCAGATTCAATTGAAACAGAGGAAGAAATGGAATTAATAAAATCGAAAACCAATATGCAGACGTTAAAAAAGTTGTATAATGAGTATACCGGTGATTCGGAAGATGAGCGTCTGGAAAAAATTTCCAAAAATCTGCAATTTCACGATTTTACCCATATGGAACTTATGGAATTTCGAGAAGAAATAAATGAGGTTTTCCATGCGGACAAAAAATTTACGATGATGGAGCGCAATCTGGATCGAATATTGGATAATATAATTTATTAAGGCCTTATATGAGCTTACCCTGGATGTTCCTTATTACTACAACACAGTGATTTGACAACCTTATAGCTGAGGGTGTATGTCGATCGCATCTCGAATAACACCGGCATAGGTCAGCTTTTTACCATCATATCCGAAGGCAATCCTAAAATCTAAACGATTCATATAAAAATCGAACGCATTAACCACATCCTTCCCAAGAAGTACAGATTGGATTTGATGTAAATAGCCTTTCATATTTTAAAATTGAACATATATAAGTACCTTGTGTATTATTTTGTAAAATAATAAAATCCTATATTTTGAAAATTCACTACACCCTCTTTTTTCTGATCCTTTTTATAGCTCAAGGAATACAAGGCCAAGACATTAATGTTATGACCTATAACATCAAATACGACAACACCAAGGATACGGTAAACAACTGGAACGATCGTAAGGAAAGCATGATAAAACTGATCCAACATTATAACCCATCGGTTATCGGTATGCAAGAGGTCTTACACCACCAAATCACCTATATCGATAGTGCATTAACTGATTTTTCCTATATTGGTGTAGGCCGCGATGACGGACAGCAAAAAGGGGAATACTCCCCAATAGTATACAACCACACTAAATTAAAAGTCTTAAAAAGCAATACTTTTTGGCTTTCCCCTACGCCCGAAAAAGTATCCAAAGGTTGGGATGCCGCCTTGGAACGGATCTGTTCCTACGGACTTTTTGAAAACAAGGCCGATCAAAGTAAATTCTATTTTTTCAACACCCATTTTGACCACAGGGGTGCTATTGCCCGTGAAAAGTCGGCGGAATTGATCCTTAAGAAAATCCAAGAAATAAATCTCCAAGGTTACCCCGTGGTATTAACAGGTGATTTTAACCTTAGCCCTGGGGAAAAACCAATAGTATTCCTGAAAAAGAACCTTCATGAGGGCAAGGACTATACACTTAAACCATTTTATGGGCCTAGTGGAACCTTCAGTGGTTTTGACCATAATAGAATATTGGACCTTAAAATCGATTACATCTTTGTGAAGGGTTTCAAGGTGCAATCATATATTCATATTGATGACCGCATGGAGAACAACAAACATATTTCCGATCATTTACCCATTTTGGCCCATTTGACAAAAGAGTAATAATGTATATCCCCCATCAATATAAAAACGGGAATATTGCCGAAGTAAAAGACTTCCTTGCCAAAAACAGTTTCGGCATATTGGTAAACCAAGTCGATGGCAAACCTTGGGCTACCCATATTCCGTTGGAATTGGATACTACCGATGACGGTAAGGATGTTTTGGTAAGCCATATCTCAAAAGCCAATCCCCAATGGAAGCATTTTGAGGAAAACGATAATGTCCTCTGTATTTTCAACGGACCACACAGTTATATCTCCTCCTCCTGGTATAAAGAGGAGGAAGTCCCCACATGGAATTATATTGCCGTCCATGTATATGGTAAAATCAAGATTTTAACCGAGGAAGAAGTGATGGCATCCATGCACAAATTGGTTGACAAATACGAGGAGCATTCGGAAAATCCGATTTCCTTGGATCATTTATCGGAAAAGACCCTACGGCAGGTAAAAGGAGTGGTCGGTTTTCAAATCACCATAGACAGCATTCAGGCGGCCTACAAACTTTCCCAGGGCAGGGAGCATGACCACGAACGCATAATAGAAGCATTGGAAAACACCAAAAACCCGAACTCGAAGGATATTGCCAAGAGGATGAAGGGTTAGCGCTATGCCTTTTTGGATGTATACTTTTCCAAAATACGATCGATCTTTTCGTTACTTTCAGGATTGATGAATTTATTTTCTGGATTTTCATCCAACCATTGTAAAGTCCTTTTTATTCCCGTGGCAAAAGGAATGGTAGCCTTAAATTCGGGCACAAAAGTCTTTATTTTGGTATTGTCGAAAATAACGCTTTCGGCCTTATCGGCCAGCAGTGTACCGGTGAAGGAAGGTTCAATGGCACAGATAAATTCTGAAGCGATATGCACTACGTGGGCCTCATGCCCTAAACTTTCGGCTAAAATCCCATAAATCATATTCCAACTTAAGATTTCATCGGAAGTAATGTGAAAGGCATGACCAATGGCCTGTGTCAATCCCAACAAACCAACGAATCCTTTTGCGAAATCATCGGAATGGGTAACCGTCCATAAAGAGGTACCATCGCCATGAATGATTATCTCCTTTCCCTTTAGTATCCTATCCGCTGTGGTATATTCATTAAACCCACCGATAGCTATAGGTATTACTGTGTCATACGTTAAGGAAGGGCGAACGATCACCATAGGGAACCCCTCTTCGCGATAGGCCTTTTGCAAACGATCTTCACATTGTATCTTGTTAAAGGAATAATCCCACAGGTTATTGCAGAGCGGGGTGGATTCGGTAATTACCGGGTAGCTTAAAGGCGTTTGGTAACAAGAAGCCGAACCAATAAAAATATATTGCTTTGTTTTTCCTTTAAAAAGTGCAATATCCCTTTCAATATCCTCAGGGGTAAAGGCTATCCAATTGACCACCACATCCCAATCATGTTTGGCCAATTCGGTTACTTCATTGGCCTTGCGGATATCGCCAAGGATATTCCTCACCCCGGCTATTGGGACAGTAGCATTGCCTCGGTTCAAATGATAGAGGTCAATACCTTTTTTTATGGCCAATCGACTTGAGGCTGTGCTGATATTCCCGGTTCCCCCGATGAACAATACTTTCATAAAAGCTGGTCTTTAATATAGAACCATGAATTTAGAAATAAAAGAACAAAAAGACTATTCCTTTGACCTAAAACCGTAAAAGAACCTGATGCCAAAAGGGATATAGGTTTGTAATTTGAAGAAGAACGAATTGGTATTCCATAAGCCTTCCCCGCATATGGTTACTTATAAAAGGGGACTTGAAGGACACTTTAAAACCAATGTGTTGACACCCCTAAAAAACCTTTGGCGACGGACTATAAAAATGCCCTACGGATACCAATGAAAATGATAAAAAGCACTAATTTTATAATCGTTTTATTTTCCAACTTAAATACACCACATGTCTCAAATTTCCATCGGTTCTAAAAAACCTAAGTTATCATTTTGGCAAATCTGGAATATGAGTTTCGGATTTCTAGGGATTCAATTTGGCTTTGCCTTACAAAATGCAAATGTCAGCCGAATTTTCGAAACCCTGGGCGCCTCGCAGGACGAACTACCCATCCTATGGCTTGCAGCCCCCGTCACGGGGCTGTTGGTACAACCCATTATTGGATATTACAGTGACCGGACCTGGCATAAAAAATGGGGCCGTCGTAGACCTTTTTTCGCGACTGGGGCAATTTTAGCCACCATCGCCCTATTCGTTATGCCCCATTCAACAGCTTTATGGATGGCGGTTATTATGCTTTGGTTGATGGATGCTTCAATAAATATCAGTATGGAACCATTTCGGGCCTTTGTTGGGGACATGTTGCCCAATGAACAACGAACCAGTGGTTTTGCCATGCAAAGTTTCTTTATCGGTGTTGGGGCCATTATTGCCTCTGCCCTGCCCTACATTTTCACCAATTGGTTCGGGATAAGCAATATAGCTCCTGATGGTGGTATTCCCGATGCCGTAAAATGGTCGTTTTATGTGGGTGGAATCGCATATTTCAGTGCTGTTATGTGGACCGTCTTCAATACAGAGGAATACCCTCCTGACGATTTGGAAAAACTTAAATTGGAAAACGCCCAAACAGGTGTTTTTACAGGATTGAAAGAATCTTTTATCGGTATTTTCAAAATGCCCAAAACCATGGTACAATTGGCCTTTGTGCAATTCTTTTCATGGTTCGCGCTATTCGCTATGTGGATTTATACCACTTCAGCAGTGACAAGCCACGTTTATGGCACCTCCGATACGGCTTCAGCCTTATATAATGAAGGGGCCGACTGGGTAGGCATTTGTTTTGCCATATATAACGGTATTGCGGCTGTCGTTGCCTTCCTACTACCTGTCATTGCCAAAAAGACCAGTAGACGAATCACCCATTTATTGGCTTTGGTCATTGGGGGTATCGGACTCATTTCAATCTATTTCATTACCGATCCGAATATGCTTTTGGTCTCAATGATAGGTGTCGGTATTGCATGGGCCAGTATCCTATCTATGCCTTATGCCATGCTTTCGAGCATTTTACCGGCAAACAAAATGGGCTATTACATGGGGGTTTTTAACTTTTTCATTGTAATTCCGCAAATAGTCGCTGCCGGTATCCTAGGCTTTATCTTGAAATCATTTTTTGAAAATGAGGCCATTTATGCGATGTTCATTGGGGGTGTTTCGTTTTTTATAGCCGGCTTGTTATGTTTGATCGTTCACGACAATGAAACTCCAATCAAAAGTGAGGATTAACCGAACATTAGAGGTTATCTAACTGATTGCTCTTTTTATCTGCACTGATCGTCCAAAAGATACCGACAAAAAAGAATGTATCGGCGGTTGGACGAATAGTCCTGCGATCAAATTGCCCGTTGGAATTTGGTGCATCGGCATATTGATATCCATTGACATTTTTAAAACCCAATGCATTGCTCACAGAACAATATAAGATTTTCTGTGGGGAAACCAGATAGGCCCAATTAAGGCTCAGGTTATTGTACGTCTTTGTTTTTTCTGCGAGAAAAGATCCTGTTGTATTCGGGTCGTCATACGGCCTTCCTGAAGCATGGGTATAGGAAAGACCAACCTGCGAACGCAAATCGTTTATCCAATATTTGGTCACTATCGAGAGATTATGCTTGGGCGCAAAATTGGGTGTCGCCTGTTCTTCAAAATTCAAATAATCACGTTGGGTATCCAAATAAGAATACGAAATCCAATAATCCAGGTTCTTGATATTCTTATTGTCCCTCCAAAAAACATCCAATCCTGCTGCATAGCCACTTCCCAAATTATTGAAAAGCGTATCAAATCCCGGTGTATCGGTATCAAACTTCACCAAATGATCATATTCCTTATAATAGGCTTCCGCCCTAAACGTCCTTCCATTCCCCATATACTGATAATTCAATATATAATGGGATGTTTTTTCAGTATTAAGTCCGTCACCATACTTCGCATATTCAATAGCCGGATTTTGGTAAAAATCACCATAGGCCAAAGAAAACTGTCCTTTATCCCCACCCTTATAAGCCAAGGATACCCTTGGGGCCAAACTGAAATCTTCCACCGCCGTTGAATACTCCCCCCGCAATCCTACCTTCATCGCAAACCGGTTACTGAAGAAAATATCGCCTTCCGCAAAGGCAGCTGTTAGATCATCGTCGTAAACACTCTTATAAGTCCTATCATTTTCCGCCATAAGCACATCCTCATAATCCAACTTAAAATACGCTGCCCCAAAAGTCAATTGAAAACGACTGCTGAAGTTTTTCTTTAGTTTTAATTTGATATGGGCTCCTATTTCTTCGGTATCTATGGCATCTGTGAGCAAACCGATTTTGTTTTTATCTATGGAAACGCTGGCCCCTGTCGCCAATGTCCAGTCATTTTCCAAATAATGCTTATAGGTTGAATTTATATAGAGGTTATTGTTCTTTAATCGAAAACGAACCAAATCCTCATAATTGATGTCTTTTTGATCTATATCCAAGGTACTATGGTTGAACCCTGTGTAAAATTTAAACATGTTGTGCGCTCCCTTACTCCTAAAAACGGCTTCCCCCGACAAAGATTCATAAGGTTTTCTCCAGCGTACATCCTGGTTTGAAGGTACCAAGGCCTGATAGGGGGCCAGATTTATATAGGACGTATTGATGCTTAAGGATTTCGTTCCCCAAATTTCAGTATGGCCAAGTCCACCACCAACTGACATCACTGAAATATCGGTTTTTTCCTGTTCGGGGACATCTGTCGTATTCAATAACAAAACACTGGAAAGCGCCTGACCGTATTCGGCGGAATAGCCCCCCGTACTAAAGGTAATTCCCTTAAAAAGAAAAGGGGAAAACCTTCCTCGGGTCGGAATGTTGTTAACCGTGGCATTAAAGGGTTGGAAAACCCTAAGACCATCGATAAAGACTTGGGTCTCCCCAGCTGCACCCCCACGTACAAAAAGCCTACCATCACCACCGACCGTCGAAGTACCCGGCAGGGTTTGTAAAGCCGCCACAAAATCACCGGCGGCACCCGCTGTCGTAACAATATCCAAAGGTTTCAAAACGGAAACTTTTGAATTGTCACCGGCTTCAAATGAACCCGCGGTTAAGGTTACCCCATTTAACTGGTTGATCGTTTCCCTGAGATGTATCGATAGGTTTTTAAAGTAGGAAACATCCCCAACTTCATAATGGGTCTCGTAAGCGATATTCGATATTACCAAGGTTTGCGACCCCTTCATGGTGGTTTCAAAAGAAAAATCCCCATTTGCATCGCTCGAAGCCCCATCATATGTTCCTTCCAGATAGACATTGGCTCCACTTATTGGAATATTCTTTTCATCAACAACCTTCCCCGATATGGTTGTTTGCGCTACAAGTAGGCTTGTGCAAAGGAAAGCAAGGGATAATACATGATATTTTAGCATGACGTTCATTTTTTTGATGAAACAAAAGTGTCATACACAAAAGGATTCCCCCAATACAATTTTCCCAGTTGTAAAATTCCTGTACCCAACTGTAGCTATAGTGTATCCTTGTACCAATCGATGGTAAGCATTCCAATTTGGGTTAGAGACCTCTCCTATACCATGCCCCATAATCAAAAGGGTGACCATAAACACAATTCAGGACAGCAAAACCACAATTGGGTCATTGTGATTTTCAATAAACAGGTAATAAACGGAGTTTTGACGCAGTACTAACAATTAAACCACTACACATGAAAACTATTGGACTTATTTTATCATTGGTATTTACAAGCTTTATCGCTACTGCACAACAAGCCGAAGAAGGCGTTACGGTAACAGTGAACATTGAAAATGTATTGAATGCCAATGGCAAGATACTGGCTTCCCTACATAATTCGGAAACCTTTTTGAAAGGAGAAGGTTTGGACCATGTAGCCATGAAAAGTACCAAAGGCACACTTACCTTGACTTTTGAGGATGTTGTACCCGGAACATATGCCATTATGGTGTTACACGATGAAAACGACAATCAACGCATGGATTTTGAGGCCAATGGAATGCCCAAGGAAAACTATGCTACAACGGGAGTTATGGAAATGTACGGACCGCCGAGCTTTGATGCCTCCAAATTTGGGGTATCCAACGAAAATCTCGAACTCAATATTCGGTTTTAGCCCCTGACCATCAATAAAAAAACAAAAAAAAGGCTTCCTAAGGGAAGCCTTTTTTTATACACTTTTGGTTCCTACTATATATCTTCGGCCAACCATGCTTTCATCATCCAAACTGTTTTTTCCTGTTCAGAAATGAAATCGCTCATCATTGAATTGGTACCTTCATCATCAGCTTCATCGGAAGCCTTTAAAATTTTACGTTCGATCATCAATAATTGGGTCAACGATTCCACAATAAGACGAATGGCATCCTCATCCTTGGTTATATTCTTACCAACAGGAACCTTTGAATTCGCGATATAATCCTCAAAGGTATGTAAGGGCACCCCTCCCAAGGTCAAGATACGCTCTGCGATCTCATCAACCTTTATATTCGCGTCGTTGTACAAGTCTTCAAACTTTACATGAAGGTCAAAAAAACGTTTCCCTTTGATATTCCAATGGATACCCCTCAAATTTTGATAATATCTTTGTGAATTTGCCAATAATTCGTTTAAATCTTTACTTAAGGCCATTGATTTTTCGGCACTTAATCCTATACTATTGTAAGACATACTATTTGTTTTAATTATACTATAAAATTAATGAATATTCAGGTCTTCAAGGCCCGTTTTAATCGTTAGTTTTTATATTTTTATAGGCTTAAACTATAATTCATGACCATTACCCAATTACAATATGTATTGGCCGTTGCCGAACATAAGAATTTCACTTTGGCGGCCCAAAAAAGCTTTGTCACACAACCTACATTAAGCATGCAGGTACAGAAGCTTGAGGATGAATTGGACATTTTGATTTTTGACCGGGCAAAAAAACCAATCGCTATTACCGAGGTTGGTAAAAAAATTGTGGAACAAGCAAAAAATATCGTTAATGAAGCCGACCGCATCAAGGATATCGTAGACCAGGAAAAAGGCTTTATCGGGGGTGATTATACCTTAGGGATCATTCCTACCATTATGCCAACGTTGTTACCGATGTTCTTAAAAACCTTTATCAAAAAATACCCCAAGGTCAACTTGATCATCAAAGAACAGAATACTGAAAATCTAATTCGGAATATCCAAGATGGACATTTGGATGGCGCCATAGCCGCTACCCCCTTGGAAATTGAGTTCATTAAGGAACGTCCTTTATATTACGAACCTTTTGTAGGTTACGTGCCCCCGAACCATAGATTGGCACACAAGGAAAATCTTGAACCCTCCGATTTGGACATTGCCGATATTCTCTTATTGAGGGATGGACACTGTTTTAGGGATGGGGTCATTAATATTTGTAATGCCACCAAAAATTATGGGGAAGAGCATTTTCAAATTCAAAGTGGTAGTTTTGAAACGTTGATCAACTTATCGAATGAAGGACTTGGCATGACGTTATTGCCGTATCTAAATACGATGGAATTGGATGATCTTAAAAAGAAGCACCTAAAATATTTCAATGCTCCCTCACCGGCTCGTGAAGTAAGCTTGATCTATCACAAAAGTGAATTGAAAATACAGATTACCGATGCATTAAAAGATGTGATTTCCGGGATTGTAAGGGGTGCAATAGCCTTCCAGGATGTTAAGATCATAAGTCCATTGGGCAAATAAAAAATCAATCCACCCGCTTGAATCGATAAGAGCATTCCTCGATGCAGCCTATGAAGCCCAATATGAGCTTTTTTTCCTCAACCAAAATGCGGTAAACGGGTTCATACAATTCGGAATTACAAAAAAATCTTAAATAGAGTTTTTCCTCGGCGATGGCGAAGGTACCATTGACCGGTGCCTTGCACCCATCCCATTTCGATAATTCGAGTGAACCATCGCCTTGAAAGTCATAAATCGCACCATCATCAACACGGGTCCAATCCACAATTCCCCCCGGACTGATTTTTGTAGCTTCCAATTGCCACTGACCTATAATTTCGTGATCAATTTCCCCTCCCTTCAAATCATCATCGGCACATCCTAAAATCAACAGGAACAAAAACGGGAAAAAATACTTCATTTACTTCTCTACTTCTAATTGAGTACGGTACATTATAACATATACGGTACAAATGATCCTGCGGTTCACGAAAACCCAAAAAAAACCACCCTTTTAGGGTGGCTTTATTTATGCATTTAAATAAATGAGACTTTCTTTTAATTGCGGTTTATCGGTTACGAACTGATATAACCAGTATTTTAGTTCCTCTATTTCGGCCGGCAGCAATCTATTTACCGCCTTTTTAAGCTCTTTACAAAATAGCTTTGTGTCAAAACTAACCTTTTTTAGTACTGTTTTAGTGTACTCAAGCATAGCTCTAGCCATATTACAAAATGTTTAATTAGTTGTTGTCTTTCCAAAGTTAACTATAAATCAATCAACAATATTGTTTGACAATCGTTAAATATTCGATAATTTCCTGTTAAAATAACACAGTTTAATTCAATTTGGTAAACTCTACGTTAAAGATATGAAAAAAATCGTTGTATTACTACTGTTAACTATCTTAACCACAGGATGTTCAAGTGTTAAAAAACAATTGAAGAAGACCATTGACCCCCATTTGAAAACAGCGCTTTTCAGTGACCAGTTCACGGGTTTTTTATTGTTGAATGCAACGACCAGGGATACTTTGTACCAACACAACAGTTCCAAATATTTCACACCCGCCAGCAACACCAAGATCTTTACACTTTTCACTTCTTTAAAGTTATTGCCAGAACGAATTCCCTCACTTAAATATTCCTATGTAAGGGACACCCTGTATATAGAAGGTACTGGTGACCCTTCGGTTTTACACCCCTATTTAAAAGACAGCACGGCCATTCGTTTTTTAAAATCCCATGAAAATATCGCCCTATACCTGAACAACTTCAAGGATGAAAAATTTGGCCCAGGGTGGTCATGGGATGATTATCAATATTATTATTCGCCCGAACGTAGTGGTTTTCCGCTTTATGGGAATGTGCTTACCATTGAGAATGGCGATAGCCTACGGATTTCGCCGGATTATTTTAAGGATAGTATATTTCCTTATGCAAATGCCGTACAGCGAGATCCCATAAAGAATTTGTTCTATTTTGACCCTTCCCAAAAAGATACCCTTGAAATCCCCTTTGTTGTCGATAGCAGCTTGACCAAGAATTTGTTGGAAAAAGCACTTGGCAAGAAAATTAGGATATCGCCTACCATGCCCAATACAGCGCATAACGTTTTATATGGAATAGCTGCTGATTCCATCTATAGCCGAATGATGGAAGTGAGTGACAACTTCCTTGCCGAACAATTACTTTTTTTGGCATCCTCTACCCTATCGGATACCCTTAACAGTGCGAAGGCACGAAAATTTATACTTGAAAACCACTTGTCCGATCTAAAACAACCCCCAAGATGGGTAGATGGCTCGGGACTTTCCCGTTATAATTTGTTTACCCCGGAGTCTATGGTGCACGTGCTGTATAAACTGTATACTGAGATACCTAGAGAAAGGTTGTTCCGGTTTTTTCCGGTAGGTGGCGTTGCTGGAACCTTGGAAGACTGGTATCCGGGTAACCCAGAACCATACATATATGCAAAGACAGGTAGCTTAAGCAATAATCATTGCTTAAGTGGCTATTTACTGACCAAGTCGGGCAAAACATTGATTTTCAGCTTTATGAACAATCATTTTAGGGAGAGTCCATCGGAAATAAAAAAACAGATGCAAACCATTCTCGAGGAAATACGGGACACTTATTAAATCAAAAAAAGGACCGAACGTCCTGATGGAATTCCTGAGGAAATAGGTTTAAAGCAACTTATTTATCTGTGCATACTGCAATAACATGATGGTCTTGGCATCTTTTATTTCTCCCGATTTGATCATAGCAATCGCTTCTTTGAACGGCATCTCCAAAACTTCAATATTCTCGGTTTCATCCTCGGCACCACCACCTTCACTGATTTTCATGGTTTCCTCATATTCGGCAACGAAAAAATGCAAGATTTCGGTCACGGAGCCGGGGGACATAAATGATTCGAAAACCTTCTGTACATTCTCGATCTTATATCCTGTTTCTTCCTCTGCCTCCTTCTTTATGCAATCCACTGGATTATCCCCATCCAACAAACCAGCACAGACTTCAACCAACATTCCGTCTGTATTGCCATTTACATAGGTAGCCATACGAAACTGCCTCGTCAAAACCACAGTACCCTTCTTGCCATTGTACAATAAGATGGCTGCCCCGTTACCACGATCATAAACCTCCCGCATTTGGGTTTCCCATGTACCATCTTCTTTTTCATAATCGAAAGTGATTTTTTTGAGGATATACCAATTATCGGACAACAACTCGGTTTTGATATTCTTTACACGACCTTTTTCCAAGATAGATTTATTTTGGGTTACTACTAATTTTTAACATCGAATTTACGTTCATTCTAAATAGCCAAAGAGCTCCGTACACAAAAGTCGAAAATGAAAATTAAATGCTACTTTTAAGCAACGAATGAAAACGATTTCAATTATATTCCAAGACAAATTTCAGGGATTTAAACCAAACCAAATAACAAACTACATGAAAAAGTCGATTGCACTCCTTATTATTTCATTTTTCCTGGTATTAAGTTGCAAACAGGTAAAGAAAGAAGACAATAATGTAAAAAATCTTCCCAGGGTAGCCATTGCAGGTCTGGGTATAGAATCGAGTACCTTTTCACCCGCCCAAAGTCATGAAGAAGCCTTTCATGCCCGAATCGGGGATTCTATTTTTGGAAAATATCCCTTTTTTGCTGAAGGAAGTGAAATTCGCAAAAGGGCAGATTGGGTACCAACCCTCTTGGGCAAAGCATTGCCCGGTGGTATTACGACGAGGGAGGCTTATGAAAGTATGGTTGATAAAACCTTGAAAATGCTGAAGGAAAACGGTCCATACGACGGTTTGTTCTTTGATATTCATGGAGCAATGAGTGTTGTAGGGTTGCAAGATGCCGAAGGTGACCTAATTAAACGAATCAGGGAAGTGGTCGGACCGGATGTCCTGATTTCCACTTCAATGGATTTACACGGTAATGTTTCCGAAACCTTGGCAGAACAAAGTGATCTGATCACCTGTTATCGGATGGCCCCCCATGAAGATGCCTTGGAATCGAAGGCAAGGGCGATCACCAACCTATTGGATCGTTTGGAAAATGGCAAGGGCAAACCCAAATACAAGGCATGGATCCCTGTTCCCATTTTGCTGCCGGGCGAAAAAACAAGTACCCGCATAGAACCTGGCAAAAGCCTATATGCCAAAATACCGGCTATAGAAAAACAAGAAGGGGTTATCGATGCGGCCATTTGGATTGGTTATGCATGGGCTGATGAGCCCCGAAACCATGCCGTGGTTATGGTCACCGGTGACAACAAAGAACAGGTAACACAGGGAGCTGAAGCGTTGGCCAATGCTTTCTGGGATGTACGTAATGAATTTGAGTTCGTAGCCCCTGTAGCAACTTTTGACGAGAGTCTAAAGAAAGCCCTCAACAGTAAAAAACATCCGTTCATCATCAGTGATATGGGTGATAACCCTACCGCTGGAGGTGCAGGTGATGTGACTTGGACCTTACGGGAACTTTTATCGCGTCCTGAATTCAAGACCAGCAAAGGCCCTTCCTTGATCTATGCTTCCATACCTGGTCCCAAATTGATCCAGGAAGCTTTAAAAGTGGGTGTCGGTGGAAAAGTTTCCGCAATGGCAGGTGCCGAAGTTGACGATCGTTTCGCCCCTCCCTTAAAACTTACCGGTACGGTAACGGCCATTAAAGAAGGGGACCGTGATGCGGAAGTCGAGGTAGTCGTACAGATAGGCAGTATACAAGTGATCGTCACCAATAAAAGAAAGCCATACCACTATAAAGCTGATTTCACGGATTTGGATTTGAATCCGGAGGAGACCGATATTGTCGTGGTAAAAATCGGTTACTTGGTTCCTGAACTGTACAATATGCGAGGGGATTGGATCATGGCCCTGACCCCTGGTGGGGTTGACCAAGATTTGGAACGTTTGGGTTACAAACACATAAAACGCCCTATGTTTCCTTTGGATAAGGATATGGAGACCCCGGATTTAAGTGCCCGTTTAATAAAGGCTTCCGACAAACTAAATTAAGTGTAAAAAAGGGAAAATGGTCCTAGGACCATTTTCCCTTTCTTGTTTTTCCTTATCGACCAATACCATTGATCTTCCCTAATACTACGACTTGGAAAAATCTGGGTTAAAATCGATTGTCTCCACCAACGATATCCCCTAGTGTACCCAAAATGCTTCCTTCCCCTTTGTCCTTACCTCCTCTGGGAATCGATGCCACTATCCTTCCGGCCAATCTACTAAAGGGTAAGGATTGTATATAAACCGTTCCTGGGCCTCGAAGCGTGGCAAAGAACAAGCCCTCTCCACCAAAGACCGTGTTTTTTATACCTCCCACAAATTGAATGTCATAATCGACATCCTTGGTGAAACCGACAATACAACCGGTATCTACCTTTAATACTTCCCCTGGCGCCAATACTTTTTTTGCCAATGTTCCACCGGCATGTACAAAAGCCATTCCGTCACCTTCCAACTTTTGCATAATGAATCCTTCCCCACCAAAAAGGCCTCTGCCCAATCGCTTGGAGAATTCGATACCCACGGAAACCCCTTTGGCTGCGCAAAGGAATGCATCTTTTTGACAGATGAACTTCCCATCCTTTTCAGAAAGGTCAATAGGCAGTATTTTTCCTGGGTAGGGTGAAGCAAAGCTTACCTGTTTTTTTCCTTGTCCCACATTCAAAAAGGCGGTCATAAACAGACTTTCCCCTGTGAGCACCCGCTTTCCTGCTGAAAAAATCTTTCCCAGTACACTATTGTCCTGATTGGAACCATCCCCGAAAATGGTATCCATCTTAATATCGGAATCCATCATCATAAAACTTCCCGCTTCGGCCACAACGGCCTCTTGGGGATCGAGTTCTATTTCGACATACTGCATTTCTTCCCCATAAATTTCGTAGTCTATTTCGTGTGCGTTCATTTTTTATATTTTTTTGTTGATGCCAATTAGTTGACGGATTGACTGTTTTGTTACAACCAACCATAGTTTTCCATGTGAATATAAAAAAAGGAATAAAACAAAAAAACAGATACCTCGAAGAAGTTTTGATTCTTTTCAACCATAAAGGGAAAAGGGCAATATATCAACAAGGATAATAACGGAGTGGCTTAGATTGGAGCTAGGGCTATTTGCCAAACGGATAAAACTAGTAAGGACTTTTGACCTTGGCTTTCTTATTAAAATTATACTTTAATCCGAAATTATAGTATAAACCATTCTTCATATCAAAGTCGTAAATCCGATCTGAATCATAATCTTGGACTTCCATCGTATTAAAATCCGAATAACCGGCTTTGGCATTGAATTCAAAAGCTTTCAGGAAGGAAATGTTATACCCCAAACCACCAACCAAATAGGTGTTTTTCAACTTACCTGTATAATCTTCTTTGTAAATCTCGATCTCATCATTGATGTTTCCGGCAAAACCATCCAAGGTGGTAAAGGCTTCAAAATTATGGTTATCGTGAAAAGACCATTTTAACCTACTATCGGGAAAACCTATTTTATATGCCCATTGATCATCTATTCTTTTGGTATAGGCAATGACGGGAATCGGGATATCCAATCCGTTTTGGGCATCGTATGCTACCCCAAAACTCCACATCGATTTATTTTCCGCGTTTAATTTATCAAAAACCAAGGTACCATTAACAAAGATATCCTCGTTACCCAATTCCTCTACATCAAAATTAGAGGATATCTGGGGAGCCACTTTTAAGGAAAAACCCCATCCATTATCAAGGATTCGATTATATAATAGCCCTAAACTAAAGGTCTGGAAGTTATCGATTTGATAGGTTTCAAAAGGCACGTCCTCATCGACATAACCAATGTTCAAATTTTGATATTCCCCGATCAAGCTGATACTTTCCTTACTTGAAAAGTTTTTTATGGGAAAATCGAACCCAACGCTATTCTTTTTAAAAGTTGCCACCTCGGAATTAGGTAAGAATTGAGTGTTGAAATAAACACTCCCGGTTTCCTGTGAAAAGCCCTCACTTACCGCACTTAAAATAAAGATAATCACCAATTTTCGCATTTTCATTTCTATTTTTAAGATTATTCATCCGGTCCTGATTACTATAGACTAGTTCCAAGACCAATTAGAAACGAAATTGCTGATTATATAAACAAACGACAAAGCAAATAGATCTGCGGGGGTTTTAAGTATACCAAACAGGGGTATTTATCTACGGAATGCTTTTAAAGCGTAAAATTTATTTCTTTTTTAACTTAACCGTCCACTCAAATTCAAAGGTAGAGACCACTACCCCATCCTCATTGACGCCAACCGATTTCATCCAAACGGTTTGCCCTTCCCCTGTGGCAATGGTTTTGTCCAAGGCTTCCTTGATCTTATGACCATCTTCACAGGTAAACGTAATTCTACCGGTTGCTTTTTTTGAAAAATTGGCCGTGTTGTTCAACACCAGCATCGAAATCCTTTTACCACTTTCCTTTATCTGATCAATGACCATCGTACCCGTACTAAATTCTGCGGCCATACCCTGTACGGCCCAAAACATCGAGTTAAAAGGGTTCTGATTGAACCATTTATGCTTTACTGTAACGATGGCTTTTTGCTTATCTATATATTTTAATCGCACACCACACCACCAAGCCGATGGTAATTTAAAAAAGGAAAATGTATTGAATTTTCGTACTGAAGTACCCATAATCATTATAATTTCCCCTAAATGTATGCAAAATAGTTGAAGTGATAAATGTTAATTCTATGTTAATTTTTAGTACTATGTTTTGCAAAGTACCTGTCTTTAGCCATATATTTGTATAAGAAAATAATAGGCCATGACAGACACCATAACAAAACACGAACGAAATCTATCAGCGATCATACATGCATCGACCTTTAGTAAATTCTTTATTCCCTTCGGTAATTTCATTATTCCATTGGTATTATGGACCGCGAATAAAAAGGAATATGAATTCGTAGACTACAATGGCAAGCAGGCGTTGAACTTTCAGATAAGCATGCTTTTATATTCGATAATCCTAGGTATGGTAAGCATTCCATTTTTTATTGGTTTCCTACCCAATCTTTTTGATCATGGTTTTTTCGGGTTCGACGGCTTAAACAGTTATAACAATTTCAATATCGATATAGACTTGGACGGTTTCCCCTTTAACAAATGGATATTCCCCATTGGCATCGCAAGTCTATTGCACGGGGCACTTTTTATCGTGAATGTCGTATACACCATTTTAGCCACAATGAGAACCAATGAAGGACAAACCTTTCAATATCCATTTACCATTAAATTCATCAAGTAATGAAAAACAGCAATCAAAATAAGCGAAATCAATCCATACTTATCATTATGGTCATTGGGCTATCGCTGCTTTCATTCAGGCCTATTGATAATCCGGGACCACAAATTGGCCTGGGTGACACGGACCTTTATGATGCTATTGTAGCCATGGACGACATCTACTTTACCGCCTATAATTCATGTGATATGGAAACCCAATCCAAGATCTACGATGAAAATCTTGAATTTTACCACGATAAAGGAGGCTTATCAACATCAAAAAAGGAAATCCTGGAAAGTTTAGAAAGGAATATTTGCGGTAAGGTTACCCGGGAACTCATAGAAGATAGTATTGAAGTCTATCCCATTGCAGGATTTGGGGCGGTGGAAATAGGCTTGCACAAGTTCCATAACAATCAGGAACCCAATGCAATCGTTGAACCAAGTAAGTTCATCATCATATGGAAACAGGTAGACCAAAGCTATAAAATAACCCGGGTCATAAGTTTACATTGACACTAAAGTACAGTCGGTACCCATCATGCCGGTTTGGAGTTTAATCATCAATCAAAACTGTCCTGGTCCTTGTTCATAAACATCTTAATCACATGTTGTAAAACTGAGTAAGGCCCAGAACAGAAAAAACGAACAGTTAAATTAATAGAATCATGAAATTATGAATGTAGAAAACACAAAAGCACAAATGCGCAAGGGGGTTTTGGAGTACTGCATACTGTCTATCCTTAACGGAGAGGACAAATATGCCTCCGAAATTCTTAGTACCCTCAAAGACGCTAAGATGCTCGTCGTTGAAGGCACCATATACCCATTATTGACCCGGCTAAAGAATGCTGGCCTACTCAACTACCGATGGGAGGAATCGACTTCTGGACCACCACGAAAATATTATACGTTGACCGAAACCGGAAAACTATTCCTGAAAGAATTGGATACTACCTGGGATGAATTAAGAATGGCCACAAATGTGGTAACCAACAAAAAAAACAAAAAATAATGAACAAGACAGTAAACATAAATCTCGCGAATAGGCTCTTTCACATGGATGAAGAAGCGTACAACAAAATGCGTCGATATTTGGAGGCTATTAAACGTTCATTCGCCAACACCCCGGGCAGTGATGAAATTCAGGCCGACATCGAAGCGAGAATTGCAGAGCTCTTTTACGAAAAATTGGAAAATGAGCGGCAGGTAATCACCCTAAAGGAAGTAGATCACATTATTTCTGTCATGGGCCAGCCTGAGGATTATATGATCGATGAGGATATTTTTGAGGATGAACCCATTAACAAATCAAAAAGTGCATCAAGTGCAAATACCAGGGTCAAGAAACTATATAGAGATCGTGAGCATAGATATGTGGCTGGGGTATGCTCTGGTTTAGAACATTATCTTGGTCTCGATGCCTTATGGATCCGTATCATATTCATTCTCTTGGCGGTGACCACTGGTTTCGGATTCATTGCCTACATTCTTCTGTGGATATTGGTTCCTGAAGCTGTTACCACCGCGCAAAAGTTGGATATGACGGGGAAGCCCGTCAATATCAGCAATATAGAGCGTAAGGTTAAAGAAGGGATTGACGACGTTGCCGATAGGGTAAAAAGTGTAGACTATGAAAAAGTAGGAAACACGGTTAAGAGCAGTAGCAAAACTTTTTTCGATACCATAGGCGAAATATTCATGTTCCTTTTTAAGGTCTTTGGGAAGTTCATAGGCATTATATTGATCCTTATAGGTGCTGCTACCTTGATCGGATTATTTGTGGGTCTCTTTACTGTAGGTATAATGGATATGATACATATACCCGGTGTGGATTTTTACAATATGGTCAACTCCACGAATGCACCCGTTTGGCTCGTTTCCTTATTGGCATTCTTTGTCGTCGGCATTCCTTTCTTTTTTGTCCTTTACCTAGGATTAAAGATATTGGTGAACAACTTAAAATCAATTGGGAATATCGCTAAATTCTCTTTATTGGGATTATGGCTGATCTCACTGATAACCTTAGTGGTACTAGGAATCCGCCAAGCTGCGGCCCATGCCTATTCGGATAGTATATCCGTGGAACAGTCCATAAAATTCGAAGTCCCCAATGACACCTTGCTCATTAGTATGCAACCTTCCGAATATTTTGAAAAAAGAAGGAATATGTCCATCGATGGTGTTATGGTCACTGCAACGGATGAAGGTGAGGAAATCTTGGTCTCGGATGACGTACGTCTTTCCTTAAAAAAGTCCAAAGACAGTATCGTACGGGTAAAAATACGTAAGGATGCCAATGGTAGCTCCTTTAACGAGGCGAAGGAAATCGCCAGAAACATCGAATATTCCTATAGCGTGGAAGGCAATTCAATTGTATTCGATGATTTTCTCATCAGTGCCATGCAATATAAATTCCGGGATCAGGAAGTTTGGATTACACTCTATGTTCCTGAAGGCAAAACGATTCAATTCGATAGTGAATCGAAACGATGTATCCCTATAAGTGCAAGGAATGACATGGATATGGGACGATGTGATCTTTCCAAACACATTTGGGCCATGGGAACCGATGGGGAATTAAAATGTCAGGACTGTCCGGAAGTCATTGAAGACGAAAAAGGTAATGACCGCATTATCATCAACGAGGATGGTATCGATATCGATATTAAGGACAATGGGGATTCGTTCAAAATGAAAATCGATGGGAACGGTGTTAAGATACAAGCCGATGACGAAACTGATGGGGAAGTTTTGAACATTGACTTAAATGACCAAGGTGAAGGCCTTAAAATGAATATAGACGAGGACGGGGTAGTCATCAAAAACGAGAATAGTTAGCATATTTTACGACTCAGTAGCAATCATCAACAACTGGGTATCTATAAATGGTTTAATCACCAAATAAGTACGAAGTTTATTCATCAATTAACAACAATCAAATGGCCCGATTTGGGTCCATCTAAAAAAAACGATCATGACAACACTAGTAAGGATTACCATCGCATTGATTTTGACTTTATTCCTGTCATCCTGTGGATTTGACATCAACTTTGGGGACTTTGGCAATGGCCAAAAAGGCAATGGCGTAGTTACCTCGGAAACCAGGGAGATTACAGAAGAGTTCACAGAGGTTTCCGCTTCGGAAGGCCTTGATGTATATGTTACAAATGGAACTGAATTTGAAATTACGGTTGAGGCCGATGAAAACATCATAGACCTTATCGCAACCGACATTAAGAATGACCGATTGAGAATCCATGCCGTGGAGAATATTGGAAGGGCTACCAAGAAAGTTTTTGTAACCCTACCGGAAATTACCGGACTAAAGAGTTCTAGCGGTGCCCATTTGAGTACGGAAAACCTAGTCAAATCCGATAAACTGGAAATAGATGCCAGCAGTGGGGCCAACATCAATATTCAAATGGATGTAAATGAGGTCGATATTGATGCCAGTAGCGGGGCCAATCTCAATCTATCGGGCGATGCCCATACGGTTTATGTAGATGCCAGTTCAGGTGCCAACATCAACGCTAAAAAACTGATTTCCAAAGTATGCCATGCCGATGCCAGTAGTGGGGGGAACCTATCTGTATATGTTTCTGAAGACCTCACGGCAGATGCCAGTAGCGGTGGTAACATTTCCTATTCGGGTGAGGCCTCGGTTACCAAAAAGAAATCGGTATCGGGCAGTGTACACAAGAACTAACCTATCCTGATTTTAGGAATAATTGAAAGTCCTTTTGCAAAAAAAACAAGCAATATAAACGGGATTGAAAACACAAAAAAGCCACCGAAATTTCGGTGGCTTTTTTAGTATTAGTCCCATGGCTTTAGTTATCTTAGTATAAACATTTGACGCATGCAATTACAGTTGAAAAAATACACCTTAGCATTAAAACACACCTTTAGCATTTCCAGGGAATCACATGACTATCAAGACACTATGATTGTCAGTCTCACTTTGAATGGGCAAACGGGATATGGTGAGGCAACCTCAAACCCCTACTACAGGATTACCACTGAAAGTATGATTGATGAAATTGAAACGATACGGGAAGCCATTGAATCCTTTGAATTTACCATCCCCGAAACCTTTCACCAATTTCTTGTTGATAAAGGACTAAGTAATTTTACCATCTGTGCCTTGGACCTTGCCGCCAATGACCTATATGGCAAACTATTGGGGAAACCCCTATACGAAATTTGGGGTACTACCACAGACCATTACCCTACCTCGAACTATACCATCGGACTCGCCGATATACCTACCATGGTAAAAAAAATGGAAGAAAAACCATGGCCCATCTATAAGGTAAAATTAGGGACGGAAAATGATGTGGAAATTATACGTGAATTACGAAAACACACTGATGCCGTTTTCCGAATCGATGCCAATTGCGCATGGACAGCGGAACAGACCATCGCATATGCCCCACAACTTAAGGAATTAGGGGTCGAGTTTTTGGAACAACCCTTAAAGGCTGATGACTGGGCTGGTATGGAGAAGGTTGCCCATGACTGTGTTCTACCTGTTATCGCCGATGAAAGTTGCATCGTTGAATCCGACGTTGAAAAATGCGCTTTGTTCTTTAATGGTATCAACATAAAGCTTACCAAATGCGGTGGCCTAACCCCGGCGCTGCGCATGATAAAAAAAGGAAAGGACTTAGGTTTGAAGGTGATGGTTGGCTGTATGACAGAATCTACCGTCGGGATCTCATCCATTGCGCAATTGGCTCCCCAATTGGATTATGTTGATATGGATGGCGCTATGTTATTAAAAGGGGATATAGCCGATGGTATTCGAATAAATGAAGATGCAACCTTAGATTACCCTAAGTTGGGCGGTAGTGGCATAACCCTAAAATAATGGCATATTATATCGATGGTTTTCCAGGGCGTAAAATCAAAATTCATGGGAAAAACTACCTCTATTTTGGTGGAACCTCCTATTTAGGACTTCAAACAGACAAGAATTTCCAAGACCTGTTCATAAACAACATCAGGAAGTATGGCACAAACTATGGCGCTTCAAGAAAATCGAATGTACGCATTTCGGTTTATGGAAAAGCGGAAACACTTTTGGCCAATATTGTGGGAAGTGATGCTGCCCTAACCATGTCTTCAGGCTACTTGGCCGGACAGTTCATTGCCCAAAATTTCAACAAACCGGGGTATAAGCTATTTTATGCACCCAATACCCACTCGGCATTATATAACAATTACAACAAGCCTTATCCCGACTTCAAGACGTTAAACCTTGCCATAACAGAACATCTCGGTCTAAAGGACGATATTGTCCCTGTACTGTTCTTGGATTCAATCGACTTTAACGGATATAATTATCCCGAATTCAAGGAACTTGCAAACCTGCCATTGGACAAAATCATTTTAATCGTTGATGACTCCCATGGGATAGGGATCATTGGCAAGAATGGTGAAGGTGTTTTTAGGACATTGCAAAAATTCAACGCCAAGGAGCTGATTATTTGCTGTTCATTGGGAAAGGGTTATGGCATACAGGGAGGAGCCGTACTGGGATCAAACGAAAGAGTGAAACAACTTAGTGGAACTGCCTTTTTTGGGGGTGCAAGCCCGGCCGCACCTTCCGGGATGGCTACATTCATTGAGGCCCAATCCATTTATGCCTCAAAAAGATCACAATTGTACAGAAACATGGCTTATTTTGAGCAATCAATTGACCAAATTGATTTTTTCCATCATTTAAACGGACACCCCACCTACACCTTTTCATCCCCGGAAATGGCAGATTATATTGAAAAAAAAGGATTTATCCTTACCAACTTCAAATATCCGGCAGAAAGCTCTTCCGTAATGAGTCGTGTTGTACTGGGCAGTCACCATTCCCTAAAGGACATTGAAGGCTTATGCAAGTGCATAAATGCTTTTCTTTAAAAGATTTTCACACCAGATTGTATTTCATTGTAAGATTCACAATTACAGATACTTAAAATTATGTTGTTATTATAATTTTTTGTAACTTTTATACAATTATTAATCCCTAAAACACACCACTATGAAAAAATCAATCTACTTGGTTTTATTGCTGTCCGTTTTTGTTACCATTGTTGCCTTCACAAGCGATAAACCTGAAACTTACCACAGCATAGAAGGCACTTGGGAACTTGAGAATTTTTATAATTTTGATGGTGGGAATATCACAGATACCTTACCGACTTCAGAAGGTTATAGACAGGTAAAAATGTATTATAATGGTAAAGTCATGTGGTCCCGGACAACACAGAAGTATATTAAGGATGCCGATGGCAACAACGTAAAGGGCAGATTTGGTTATGGCACCTACAAGATTACCATGAATGAATTGATAGAAAACATTGAATATGGCGATATTGGAATGATGACAGAACTTGATACCTTACGCAATTTTAAATTTGAATTGTGGTTGGGTGAAGATAGATACAGCCAAATCACCCTTGATGAGGAAGGAAACCGTACTTTTTCTGAAAACTACAAACGAATTGATTGATTCGTTACTTTAAAGCATAAAAAAAGACCGCTGCAATGCAGCGGTCTTTTTTTATATCCATTTATTTTAAGCTACCTCTTCGGCTGATTCCACCATGGCCAAATAACGCTCGGCATCCAAAGCGGCCATACAACCGGTTCCTGCGGCAGTAACCGCTTGTCTGTATTCCTTATCCTGGGCATCACCACAGGCAAAAACCCCTGGAAGATTGGTCTTGGTTGATTTTCCCTTGGTAATGATATACCCGGTTTCATCCATATCAATCTGACCCTTGAAAATATCGGTATTCGGTTTATGTCCGATAGCGATAAAAAGTCCGGTTATCGCAATTTCCTCTTTTTCCTTGGTTTGGTTATTCACCATTCTAAGACCTTCGACCACTTGATCGCCCAATACCTCATCAACTTCAGTATTGTATCTAATCTCCAAATTCGAAAGACTGTTTACACGATGTTGCATGGCTTTAGAAGCCCTCATATGGTCTTTCCGAACCAACATGGTCACCTTATTGCAGATATTGGCCAAATAAGAGGCCTCTTCCGCTGCGGTATCACCAGCACCTACGATAGCAACATCCTGTCCCTTATAGAAAAATCCATCACAAACCGCACAGGCAGAAACTCCACCACCCCTTAAACGTTGTTCGCTAGGAAGGTTCAAATACTTTGCTGTTGCCCCTGTAGAAATAATAATGGTTTTTGCCTCAATGATCTTATCATCATCGATTGTAACCTTATGGGTTCCCCCCTCTTCCTTACTCAATTCAACCGCAGTCACCATACCTATTCGTACATCGGTACCAAAGCGTTCGGCTTGTTGTTGCAACTGCATCATCATCGTTGGTCCAGTAATGCCTTCAGGATACCCCGGAAAATTATCAACCTCAGTTGTGGTCGTTAACTGTCCACCTGGTTCCATACCCGTATAAACAACTGGTTTGAGGTCTGCCCGGGCAGCATAAATAGCCGCTGTATATCCTGCAGGACCGGAACCAATGATCAATGTTTTTATTTGTTCTACTTTCTCAGACATATTTATATTCTTCAATAAGTTTATTATTACAAAAGTAGGTTTTTTGTAAAAAACCTTACAGCTAAAGTTATCAAAAGTTATTGATGATGAGCCCAATTGAAAGTAAAACCAACGATGATAGGCCATGTACCTATACTGACACCCGTCATAAAATAATTCCCTGTGTTTTGTATTTTTAAGTAATATTCAAAAGAGCCCACTATGTATTGGACAATCGCCTTGATCATTTATGTGATTATAGCCATGGGAATGGTTATAAGTTTATTGGTCAATGGTATAAAACCAGCTAAAACACTGGCTTGGTTATTGGCCATTTTCACCATTCCGGTAGCGGGAATCCTTCTTTATTGGATGATAGGCAGAAATCGAAGGAAATATTCATGGAAAGACATTCAGGAAGATATTGCCATTAACAATTACCTCAAGAAAATACAACGCAACCAGGATTCCGTGGAAACGTTGGATATGGACTCCAAAGGGTTTGCCAAACTTACCCGTCTTATTGAAAAAAACAATGGCTTTAAGCCCACCAAAAACAATGACGTCACAATCTTAAAGGATGGCAAAGCCACATTTGATGCTATTTTCGAAGCCCTTGAGGCTGCCGACAAATACATCTATCTACTCTATTACATATTTGAGGAAGGAGAACTCGCCGATCGCTTAATTGCCCTATTCAAAAAAAAGGTAAAAAAAGGTGTCAAGGTTAAGATTATCTACGATGGGGTCGGTAGCTATTCCTTGAGCAAAAAATACATCTCCAAATTAAAATCAATAGGGGTTGAAGTCTATCCGTTCCTGCCATTTAAATTGGGAAGGTTTTTGGCCTCGATCAATTACAGGAACCATAGAAAGATCATTATCGTAGACGGAAAAGTGGCCTTTACAGGCGGCATCAACATCTCGGATAAATACTTGAAGGGTGATTTGGTATTGGGAAAATGGCACGACATGCATTTGCGATTAAGGGGGGCTTCCGTCCGGGAGTTGCAGGTGGTATTTGAAATTGATTGGTTTTTGGTCTCTGGTGACAATTCCGAATTTGACAGGGAATTACCCCCTTTACGGGAAAAGGTAGGAAACCAGATTGTACAGATCGTTTATGGCGGCCCTGACGATTACTTTTCCCCCATTGGGCAGACCTATTTTGCCATGATCAATAATGCAAAAAAATACATTTATATCACCAACCCCTATATCATTCCGGGTACAGCGATTCTCAAGTCCCTCGAAGTAGCCGCCAATAGTGGCATCGACGTTAGACTTCTGGTATCGGCCAATGCGGATAGTGTCCTGGTGAATTGGAGTGTGCGGTCTTACTTTGAATCCTTTTTATTGGCCGGAGTAAAGATTTACCTATTCCCCGAAGGTTTTTTACACAGTAAGATCATTGTTTCCGATGATAATTTAGTTTCCATCGGTACTGCCAATATGGACATTCGAAGTTTTGAGCAGAATTATGAAGTAAATGCCATGGTATATGACTCCAAAACCGCGCTACTGCTCAAACAGGAATTCTTGAATGAAATAGAGCACAGTATTCCCTTAGACTATAAATCGTTTAAAAACAGGCCCTATATAGAGCGACTGAAAGAAGGTTTTGCCAAGATATTCAGTCCCTTGTTATAGAACAAGGGTTTCATACCCCAATTCATTGGGACAAGGCTTACCTTGCTCCCAGTAATCCAGGTTATCAAATGTTATCTCTGCAATTCGGGTAAGTGCCTCCTTGGTAACATACGCCTGGTGCGGGGTCAACAAAACATTGGGGAATGAAAGTAAGGTCTTTAAATTTTCATCTTTAATGTCATGGGGGGCGTTATTCTTAAAGAACAGTCCTTTTTCCTTTTCATAAACATCAGCAGCATAAAATCCGATTTTTTTGGTTCCTATCGCCTTGATCAAGGCTTTGGTTTCTACAATGGCCCCCCTCGCCGTATTCAAAAGGACTACACCTGGTTTCATCTGTTCAAAGGCCTGTCCGTTCAGCATATGGTGGCTTACAGAAGTCAATGGTAAGTGAAGGCTAATGATATCAGCTTGCGCATATAACTGCGCCAAATCAACATATGCCACACCGTATTTGTCAACCAAGTCTTGATTCTCAATTAAATCATGGGCCAGGATCCTACAGCCAAAACCATGCATGATCTTAACCATTACCGAACCAATGCGTCCCGTACCAACAATGCCTATGGTCTTACCCACCAAATCGAACCCCAACAATTTCTGTTGTTCAAAGTTATAACGATGTACTTGACGGTCCGCTATATGTGTTTTCCGATTGACGGTCATTAACAAGGCCACTGCGTGCTCGGCAATGGCATGGGGTGAATAATCAGGGGCATTGGCGACTTTGAACCCGAAACGTTTTGCCCCCTTTATCTGGATGTTATTATACCCCGCCGACCGCAAGGTGATATATTTCACCCCTAGATCCCTTAATTTCTCAAGGACGATCAAACAGGCATCATCACCGGAAAATATACTGACAGCGTCATGACCCACTGCTTTTAACGCGGTATTCGTATCCAAGGCCTCCGGTATAAAGGTAACCTTATGTCGAAGTCTGTTGGCCTTTTCAAGAAAAGGTATCTCGAAATCCTGTGCACTATAGACCAGTAACTTCATTTGTGCTTTTTTTTCTGAAAATTAAATCTTGATCTTCCATGGCCATAATGACCAGGCCTATGTAATCGTCTATTGATTTTTCCATATCAACGGGATCATTGATATCTATGGATCCCCGCCAAATCAATTCCCTATCCTTATCCGGACAAATGCAGTACAAGGAGGTTTCAGCATGATAAATCGTGAAATCCTGTTTATCCTCTGGCATAAAATAGATATTCTGGTTACTAATGTAATCCTCTTCAAAACCTGCATCGTAACGGTCGATGGTATTCAACAATCTTCTATTCGCTTCAATACTCTCTATCCCGGTCACCTTGGTAAATAGAATGGCATCGAAATCCTTATCCAACAATTGCTGTTCAACCTCGCCCAACTCCTGTTCTGAACGTTCTGAGGATGTGAACTCCACATCGAAAAGGTCAATACTTCGCATGGCTTCCACCCCCCTCTTTTCAAATTCATCCCTCAATTTGGTTTCATACTGTACACGGGCTTCCTCATTATAAGTCATACCTACGACCAGTACTTTGTCCGCATCGAAGATCACAATGTCAGGATTCTTCCAATTTTCAACCAATTCGGCCGAAGAGCATCCCATTATCATAAACAAAATAAGTACTGATAAAGTCAACTTTCCCATGATTTCCAGTTTTATAGCCTCAATTAAGGAGCCTTTTTTGTTTTTCTTTTTTCATTATCTTCGAAATAAATTGGAATAAACTTCCTTTTAGTTTTCGATAGCTTACCAAATACGTATCAATGGTATAGATCATATCCCTATGACTTTCCGTATAGGCTTTCTCCATTTTAGGTTGATCAATGTCGTCCAACATAATGGATAATTGATTCTCATGTACCATAGCCTTTTTCAAGAGCTTTTCGGCCTCTAATTCCGAATTGGAGATTGCGGTAACCAATTCCTTACTCTCCTCATACAAGCCAAGACTTGTGATTTGAAGTGTATAGGACTTGATCAAATCATTTAGGAACAATTGTTCATCCTTAACGAATTTCAACTGGGAAATCCATTCTAATGAAGTTTCGTGCATTTCTTCTGGGCTTTTCCATTCCAAATACCTGTAAATCTGTTTTTTAGTTTTCATGTTCATATACTTTTAAATTGATATCGACTTGTTTTACCCTTTAAGGCAGTACACCATATTACTACTCCCAAGGTATCCCTTTTATAGCTTTGTATAAATGATTTAGATCAGTCGTAGCAGTATGTTCCGGGGTATATGCCACTAAGGTCCACCTTATACAACCTGACGTGTTACCCTAATACCAAAGGTTGGTTTTTATGTCTCATATTTTTGAAGCTAACTAAATTTGTCTAGATTCGTACTTGTAACGGATTTTCCATGTTACAAAAACGACGAACAATGAATACCAGTCATAGAACGTCGTAATAAAGAACACCCAAATGACCTATAAAACCCTGAACACCATAGTAGTTGAAGATTCTGACACCCAAAGGGCAGTAATTTCCAAATTAGCCAAAGAACACCCCCAACTGAATGTTTTGGGTGATTATTCAAATGGCATACTCGCCTTGAACGCCATTCAAAAAAACAAGGTTGATCTAATTTTGCTCGATATTGAAATGCCTGTTGTCAATGGTTTTGACTTGCTCGATTCTTTGGAGACCCCTCCACAGATCATCCTCATATCAAACAAAAGTGATTATGCGTTAAAAGCATTTGAATATCCCAATATCACAGATTATCTACAGAAGCCTATTGAAAAGGCCCGTTTTGCAACGGCTATAGGCCGAGTGGTCAAAACACACAACCAAATTAGGAAGAGCAATAAAAATCAGGATTTTGTGTATGTGAATGTCGATCTTCAAAAGAAAAAAATATATCTAAATACCATCAAATGGATTGAGGCCCTCGGCGATTACATTAAAATCGTGACGACTGAGGACAATTATATTGTCCTTTCCACAATGAAAGCGTTTCTAACACAAGTACCCGGCAAAAAACTCATTAGAATACACAAATCTTATATCGTTAATGCCAAAAAGGTTGATAACTGGAGTAGTACCAAGGTCGAAGTGGCCGGCACAAAATTACCCATGAGCAGAACGCATAAAGAGGCTTTGGAGAAAATACTCATCACCACATAATTGCATCATTCCCAAGGATTATTTGCTGGGTTTATTTTTTTTTAAAATACCTCCCGCATATTCAAATATCTCGGATTTAAGGTCTTTGAAGCTTTCCATATAACTGACCGTCTCGGCTTTTAGCAATTCATGTTTTTGATGATAGAACTTATCACATGTCCGATCGGAACTTTCAAGGATTCCCCCGATACTATTCTCATGGCTTACGACTTGTTTGGAAAGCGTGTTCCAGTCGGCCTTTGATTTTTTTATACGTGACTGGTAATTCTGTAAACGCTCGAACAAATTAGGGGTATTGGGTTCAAAAACATACGAATTAAGTAAGTGTTGTATGAAGGTAAGTTCATCAAATACGAGCTGTAAGTAGGATTTCCATTGCTGGGATTCCCTATACATCTGCTCGACTTTCTCGGACAGGACCTTCTTTGCTGTTTTTTTCTGGGAAACCATGGTCTTTAAATTTTAAACAAAGCTATCCATGCCTACCGGGTTTTACAATGACGAATATCAGTAAGGATATTAAACCATGAGTTCTATCGTCTCATGTAGTTTGGGAATATGTACCTGCCAATTGAATTTATCGTTCAACTTGCTTCTAAACGCATCCAATGCCGTTGGTTCGCCGTGGACTAAAAATACCCGCTCAGGGATATTCTTCAAGCCTGACAGCCAATCGAGCAATCCTGATTGGTCCGCATGGGCCGAGAGACTTTCCAAATGCCTGATTTCCGCTTTAACCGGGTAATACTTGCCAAAAAGTTTCAATTCATGCGCCCCTTCCAAAAGTTGTTTTCCACGAGTACCTTCCGCTTGGTATCCGACAAGTAAGACTATGGTACCTTCAACATCAATCAACTGCTTCAAATACGTAAGTACCCTTCCACCGGTGACCATACCACTACCCGCAATCACAATTTTTGGTCTTGGGTCATCAATGGTTTCCCAAGTTTCCTTGTACGAGCTTATGATATTCACATGATCACACATGGCGTTGTATTCCTTTAAGGAAAGTTTATGCCAATCGGGAAACTGCTGAAATACCGACAAAACATTATTGCCCATTGGGCTGTCTACAAAAATCGGGATATTCGGTATTTTGTTCTTTTTATAAAGCAGCCATAATTGATACATCAAGGATTGTAATCGCTCCACCGCAAAGGAGGGAATAATGAGATTACCCCTTTGCTGTATCGTCTTATTGACCAATTCCGTTAAAATACCCTCAACGTCTTCTTTGGGGTGGTTTTTATTGCCATAGGTACTTTCGACAAATAGAAAGTCCGCCCATTCAGGGCGTTCCGGTGGTTCCAACAGAAAATCCTCCTGACGGCCAATATCCCCGGAAAACACAAATCGCTTTCCGAAAATCTCCAATTCAATAAATGTGGCGCCAATGATATGTCCATTGTATTTTGTCCTAAACCGTATATTCGGGGAAAGGGTTTCCCATTCATCTTTCTCTATGGATGAAAACAAGGAAATCGTCTCTTTAGCCTCCTCAACGGTATAGAACGGAAGGGCGGGTTTATGCTTGGAATACCCTTCCTTATTCGCTTTTTCAGCTTCTTCTTCGTGAATTTTAGCGCTATCCTTCAGAATGATCGAGGTAATGGCAAGCGTAGGTGCGGTTCCCAAAATCCTACCCTTAAAACCTTCTTTCAATAACCTGGGTAAATATCCCGTATGGTCTAAATGCCCATGGGTAAGCAATACATAGTCGAGTTCATTAACCGGTATAGGAAGTGGCTCCCAATTACTCATCCTTAGTTCCTTTAAACCTTGGAACATACCACAATCGACCATGAGTTTGAGTTCAGGTGTTTCCAAATAGTATTTGGACCCCGTAACGGTACCGGCAGCACCTAAGAATTGTATTTTTACTGTATTCATATAGATTCAACAATTACATAATTGGTGTAGTTCCTTCATTATTTTTTCCTTTCTCGGCGCATTGATCTCTAGATGATCCAGGAAAAAACTATCATTCAACAATTGTCGGCATAAAACAATATCCCGGCTTAACAGGAATTGCTTTTCCCTTTGGCTCAACAAGGTTGATACGGTTATGGGGTATAATCCCAATCGGTCAATTCGGTCCCGCAGACCATCGCCTTTGGGAACATCCCAACTCAACAGATAAAGGCCAACGCATTTACCATAGACAAGGGCATCTTCAGTAAAACGGGTGTTTGTGACCACCCAACCTTTATCCAAGGTCCCCGAATTAGAGCTTTTACCTTCCCAATGCGTTTTAATATCGTTATATCTGGATTGGATGTACAAGGGTACTTTTACATTACAATTACGCCCTTCATCACTATGGAACTTACATTCAATGACCACAACATTACCATTTTTCTTGGCCAATACATCAACCTCGTGACTAACGCAATGGCCCTGCATAATCTTACCAACCTCTGTTGTATAGCCTGAATAACGCAAGATAGCGGCCACAAATTTTTCAAAGGGAAAACCAGTGGGACCCAATTCATAAATAGCCTTCTTCAACTTGTATTTAGAGGCAAATACCGATTTTTTCTTTTTCAATAATGCAAAGGCCCGATTATAAATTTCCCGTGTTGAAATTCCTTGGTACAACTCATCCCGAACTTGATTTACGATTTGCTCTACCAAAACGTCATCAGCTCCACTTCGCTGAAGGGAACTTCGCAATTTAGTAAGTGAAAACCTCACCTTGTCACCGGATGATTTAATGATTTCAATTGCTTTTTGTTCTTCCATTTGATTCAATTTTCGATGTACTTTATAAATAATGGCATCCTTGGATTATCCCATATGATTGGCACAAGACCGCTTTCACCTTTATTTCACAGCCACGTCAACCTCAGGGATTTTCAACAATTGTAAGGTGGTCGAAGCCAAGACAACCTTGCCCTTTGTCGCTAAAATCGATTGCCCGATACTTTCAAACAACTTGTGCTTGGTACTTCTCCTTAATTTATAATCGGTAATATACCTTAGATTGAGTTCAACCCAATTATCTGTTAAGCGCATGGCAATGGTTGGGTCTAATTTTGCGTTTTCTATATAATATCGTTCAACCATTTTTTCCCAATTGGCCTTTGACTTATCCACATAATCGGCCAATAGGTCATTGGAACAGTCCATGATGATATTTTTAGCCAATTCGACATCAGAATCAAAAGTGACAAGGATATTAAGTTCATCCCATACAAATGGAAAATCCATGGAGTAGTTTTTTATTGGCCCCTTAAAAACAAAAGCATTACTTATTTTCACAATCCTCCCGGAGTAGTTATCACTACTTACCCACTCCCCCATTTCCATTATTGTGGTGTAAATACTATCAATGTCGATTACATCGCCCATGATGTTATTGATCTCTATACGATCCCCAGGCTTATAGACCCTCACAAAAAAGATGTAGAAAGACCCTGCAATGCTTAAAATCAATTCCTGAAGGGTAAATGTGAGTCCGGCCGTAAAAAGGCCTATTATGATTGTATAATCCTTGACGCTTTCCATCGTAAACGTCACCAGTATGAGAATGGCGATAAGCAAATACCCTATGACTTCTATCCCTTTTTGGGCCTTATATCTAAAATTGACGTTTTCTATGCGCCTTTTGGCCCATTTCCTAAGGAACCCAATACATAAGACTATAAAAATAATCCATATTAAAAACCGAAGGCCCTTAAGAATTAAGGGGTCCCCCAAGAAGTCTTCCCAAATTTGCATGTCATTCGTGTTTTAAAAACCTAGGTTTTAAAAAAATCGCGAACCAATTTCTTAACCTGGTTATGTGTCATACTATCGGCTTTAGTCACCGTTTTTACCTTGGTGGCAGTAAGTGGATGCTTTTTATCCAGATACTTCTTAAACCGTGCCGCCGTTTCCGCAGGACCAAATAATGCCAAGCTCTCAGCTTTCCCTATGGCTTTAACCAAGTTTTCAAAATACAATTTGTACTGATGGTTTTCCCGTTCTAGATATTTACTATCCTGTACAACGTCTTGGGGCCCCCATTTCGCCGATTTTGTACCCGAACCTCCTGAAGGCCTATAGTTCTCTATTTCAGAAACAACCGTGTTAAACGTTTCGGAATCATTCTTAAGCGATACAATGTGCGCTTTCTCCTTATCAAGCCAAATACCAATATTTTCCATAATTCACGTTTTGATTATTATATTGAATATCTCGAAAAAAAACGCATGGTACAATGACCAAAATCAGGACTTACCGGGTATGACCAAGAAAGGGATATCTATATTGAAGGTCAATTTCTTAATAATGGGCTCTTTCAATAAATTCTCCAAAAATCCGTGTTCATAGTTCACCATCGTTAGCATTCCTATACCCAGTTCATCCAAAAAAACCTGTATGGCCTTGGTTTTACTCGTAAAACTCGGCATCCAATGAACCGTGTTTGGGGTGGTTTCCAAATAAGCCCTCAATGTTTTTAGATTGCTTTCCTGGACTTTTGACAAACGTTCCTCCTCATTAATATGCAAAATACGTACGGCAGATCCGCAATGTGTCGCCATTGATTTCAAGGGTTCGAGTACCTTGGCATTGTAATGCCTTTTATAATCGGTGGCAAAGGCGATTTCATAGGGCACCTGAAAATCGGCATTCATAGGTACAGCCAAAATGGGACAATTTTTAACCGAAGCCAAAACTTTGGTAGTACTACTTCCCAAAAATACCCCTAAACCATTGGACCCTCCTTTGTTTCCCATAATCACGAGATCTATATGGTATTCGTCTATGGTTTTGGAAACCGCTTCGGTCAAATCCCTTTTCATTGGAATCAACTTATAGGTATGGTTCGGGCACTTATGATCTAAATTGATTCTATGGAAGGTGCGTTTCAATTCTTCACAGGATTCGTCATTGAGTTGCTCCAGTAATCCTTTAC
This sequence comes from Maribacter polysiphoniae, assembly GCF_003148665.1. Lineage (GTDB taxonomy): Bacteria > Bacteroidota > Bacteroidia > Flavobacteriales > Flavobacteriaceae > Maribacter_A > Maribacter_A polysiphoniae. Next base: position 348,147 of record NZ_QGGQ01000004.1, read on the forward strand.
GATGCCCTTTAACATCAAGTGCATTTGTATTTCTGCTTACTAATGGAGTATTCTCATTATAAGCATTCAAAAGATAAAAATTACAGGTTTTGGACTTAAAAAGTTTTGAAGCGTAAAAGAGGGCATTGTACGCATCATTCGAAAAATCTGTTGGAATTAAAATATTCTGCATGGTCAATTATTTTGATGTGGTGGAATTACCAAAAATGGAATGGTCTGATGGAATCCCAATTTCTTAATTACTGGCTCTATGAACAATCGTTCCAAAAATGTATGGCGGTTCTGGATCATGACCAGCATATTGATCTGTTTCTTTTCTTGAAAAGCGTTGATTGCCGTCATAATCCCTTGATTGGGTTCTTCATGGAATAGATGAGGGATTTCCCCTAAGAGTCCATCCAATTTGGCCTTATTCTGCAACTGGGAACTGGTTAGGTCGTACCCAGAGGATACGTGCATTACCTGAATATTGGAATGATGAAGTTCGGCCAATTGTATTACTTCCTGTAATTGCCCCTTTTGATAATCGATTTCAAAATCGGTGGGAAACAATATTTCCTTAGGCTGCTCAAATTTAAAATCAGGAGGTATGGCCAAAATAGGACAACAGCCCCTTTTTATGACATGGACGGTATTGGTTCCAATAAAAATCTCCTTGGCCCCCGTAGCCCCTTGGGTACCCATAATCACCAAATCAGCACCTTCTTTTTGGGATGTTTCCACTATTTCATCAACCAAGATATTAAAAGCCGAATGCACGATGAAGGTGTGTTTCTTGTTATTGAACTCCGAAATCAACTGCTTCTTCAATGCATTCAATTGGGTCAATGCATTTTCTTGATAAATATCACCCAGACCAATCTGTCCAGGGCTATGCAACACATATTCCGCCTGATAAATAGCCGGTGTATAGGTATGTAAAAGGTAAAATGTACACGTTACATCCTTAAAAAGGTCAATGGCATAATTTATGGCATTATGGGCGTTTTCAGAAAAATCGGTAGGAAGGATTATACGTTTCATGTTCCATTTTTTTAAAATTATCTAAACAAATTCTGCATCACCAAAAACGGGATCTTAATATGCAACCCTATTTTATCCAAAGTTGATTTTGTCAGCATATCCTCTACAAACGAATGCCGGGTGTTGACCAAGACCAGCATATCAATGTTTTTGTGCACAATGTACTTGGTAATGGCAATGGTCTTATCTTTCTCCTCGGTTGTCTCAAATACCAATCTGGCCTTGGGAAGGCACTCCTTAAGAAATTGCTGGTTGTCCTCTTGTCTAAGCGTTAATTTTTTAATGGGGTCTATGTACAGCATATGGATGGTCGACCTAAAGGAACCGGACATTTCGCACAGCAATTTTAATTCACGTCTTTTGTAGGGCACCAAATAATTGGTGGGGAAAAGCAACTCTTTTGGCGCATGATAGGTATAACCTTCAGGTATGGCCAAGACCGGACAACTTATATACTTCAACACTTGCAATGTATTACTGCCAAAGGTTAGACTTCGATCATTGGTCGCCCCTCTTGTTGCCATAACGACAATATCCAGGTTTTCCAAATTGACCAAGTCATTTACTTCGTCGATCAAGGAACCAAATGCGGATATTGTTTTGTACTTGTGATGGGGGTTTGGATATTCATGTCTAATCCTTTCCAATACCTCATTAAGCTTTTCTTCAGACTTTCGTTGTGTTTTTTCCTTAAGCTCGTCCAAAAGGCTTCTTTTTGTTAAGCGATCCTGTTGGTAGACCTCATCGGCATAAGCATGCATAATGAAAATCTCGCTTTTTTCGTACTTGAATACATGGCAGGCATATTTCAAGGCATTAAAGGCATTATCTGAAAAATCCGTAGGAACCAATATCTTTCTCATGGCACAAGATGTTTTCGTTTTATCAAATTTAACTTTTAACAAAGTTTAAAACCATGACATTAATCAGTTGAATAATTTTGTCTTTGTATTACTTTGCAGTGTTAAATAATTTCCTATGAAAAGTAGTTTTACAAATATCATCAATTCAGAAACCCCGGTTCTTGTAGATTTTTTCGCTGATTGGTGTGGCCCTTGTAAAATGTTGGCGCCAATCCTCAAGGAGGTAAAGAAAGAATTGGGCGATGCGATCAAGATCATTAAAATCGATGTGGACAAAAATCAATCAATAGCTTCCCAATACCAGGTACGGGGCGTACCTACCATGATCTTATTCCAAAACGGCAAACAATTATGGCGGCAATCGGGTGTGCTCCAAAAAAGGGATATCGTGCAAGTGATACAATCAAAAAGCCAATCATAAAGCACTTACTCATGCAGTATTAGGAAAGGAATATCCGTGTGGTAACTGATTTTTTCCACTTTTGGCCGAAATAGGATACGCTGGAAAAAATTAAGGTTTTTGGCCACCATAGTAATCATATCTATATCCCTGGATTCCGTAAAACACTGTACCGAAGTCTCTAGGTCCTCCCCTGTCAACGAATGGAAACTATGGTTCACATCTTGTAGGTAATCATTCAGGAATTCCTTGTTTTCCAATTGTTCGTCACTTAGTTTCTCACCTTTCTTTGAAATATGTAGGATACGCAAATCCGATTTATTCAAGTTGACCATTTCTATAAGCGTATCGAGTACATTCAAATCATAACCCAAATGGTAATCCGTAGGAAAGGCAATTTCCCTAGGTGTTTTATAAATGGTATTCTCTGGCACAGCCAAAAGCGGGCATTTGACTTTGGTAAGTACATCACCGGTATTACTGCCCAAGGTTACTTTCTTTAAGCCCGAAGCCCCTTTCGTTCCCATGATGATCAGATCTATTTTCTTATTCTCAACTTGGCGTTTGATCGCCTCAACAAAAAAATTATGTGAGGCAATGGTGGTATAGGAATGTTTGGTGCTAGAATCGAATTTTTCAATCTGGAACAATAGCTTTTCCAGACTTGCCTTACTTTCTATCAAAACATTTCCTTCTGCCATCTTAGAAGAAACCCGTACGGATGTTCCCGCTCCTGTATAGGCAGGAATCGGGTTAATATGCAGCAAATAGAATGTACATTGGACGTCTTTGTATAATTGAACCCCATACTTAAGGGCATTCCAGGCATTTTCAGAAAAATCGGTTGGGACTAAAATGTGCATCATTATGTAAACATTTTGGTTTAGGCCCTAAAATTAAATCGTTATCCCCAATTAGTAAATGACCAGCATCATGTATCGTTATTCCGATACGCTTCAATAAATTCGGCTTAAGGACTCTTGATCCAGAATTCGTATGTTATGGTCTTCCATAGCAATCAATCCTTCCTTTTTAAAGCTTGACAGGGTGCGGATCAGGGTTTCTGTGGCCATCCCTGCAACGCTGGCGAGATCGCTACGTAAGATCTGTATATTCCCTTGTTTATCGCGCTCAAGCTTATCGGCAAACTTCAAGAGGGTACTTGCCGTCTTCTTGCGTACGGACCCATAGGCCATTTCCAATAATTGTTTTTTGGCATCGGTAAGGTTTTCTGCCAGGACATGCATTAACTCAAGGGCAAGGCTGTGGTTCTCCTGTAAGACCACCCGTAACTTATCCTTGTTTACCCCAACCAATTTGGTATCTTCCATAGCGGTAGCATATTCCTCATAAACTTCGTGGGCCGACAGGGATGAAAAACCGAAGAAATCATCCTCTTTATAAATCGCAGTAATCAGTTCCTTTCCATTTTCATCCAGTTTATGGGTCTTTACAATCCCTTTTATGATTAAATAGATCATATGCACATTACCTCCCTCATGATAGATCTGCTCGCCTTGGGCGAATTCCAATTCATCCCCATTGTCATCCAAATAATTCTTGAATTCATGAATAGAGCAGATTCCCAAATCTATTTCCTCTTCCTTTTCAGGTTTTGAATTTTGGATTTCCTTTAAAATGGCAGCCCTGGCCAACCTACTCTCAATCGCACCAATGAGATCGGATTCTTCAAAAGGTTTTGTCAAGTAATCATCAGCCCCGAGGTTCATTCCTTTACGAATATCCTTTCGTTCCGTTTTGGCCGATAGGAAAATGAAAGGAATGTGCTTGGTCGATTGATCTTCTGCCAACTGTTCCAAAACACCATACCCATCCAGTTCGGGCATCATGATGTCGCAGATGATCACATCGGGTAAAACCTCTTTTGCAATCTTAACCCCTTTCTTCCCATTGGACGCCGTAAACATTTCATAATCTGAAAGTTCCAATAATTCAGCTGTATTATCCCTAAGCACGGGATCATCCTCTATCAATAATACTTTACTCATCATTACCTAGTTTAATCCTGTATCTATTCGATTGTTGATGGGAAGCTCAACCGTAAAGGTCGTTCCCTCATTTTGTTTGCTTATAAAATAAATCTTTCCTTCAAGGTTTTCTATATGATCCTTTATAATATTTAGACCAATGCCCGTTCCTTGGTTCAAAAGGGCATTCTCTGCCCTAAAATAACGTTCAAAAATATGTTTTTGATCCTTCGCTGGTATGCCGATACCTTGGTCCTGGATCTTTAGTACCATCTGACTTTCCACAATCTCAATCGAAATATCTATATCGCTATCCTCGGGGGAATATTTTATTGAATTATAGAGCAAGTTAGTCAATATTAAGGTTACGATCTTCTCGTCTTGATGAATGATAATATCATCTATATTCTGGGGGTAATTGATATGTTGGCCTATCTTCAACAACATGTTGGCGTTGTATACTACCTCATTGACAATTTTACTTAGGGAAAACGTAGTGAACCCATAAATTTCTTTTCCTTTTTCCAGCCTTTCCATGGATAGAAAATCGGTCAGAATACTATTTAAGTGCCTAACCTCCCCAATGATTGTATTGATGTGTTTTAGGCGCTTTTCCTGATGGTGGGCTTCCTTATACTTGCCCACAAGTGTGGCAGAGGAAAGTATCCCGCTCAGTGGCGTCTTGAATTCATGGGAAACCAGTGACAGGAATTTTGTCTTCAATGCCCCCAGTTCACGTTCGCGTTCCAATGCTGATTTCATCCTGATTTCGGCCTCTTCCCTCCTCTTGACTTCTTTTCTCAATTTGGCAACGGTCTCCCTCAATTCATAGGTTCTGGTCTTGATCTTTTTCTCGAGATGTTCATTCAATTCCTGGATTTGCAAATCCCTATTACTAAGCTCGGTCTTATCGAATACCAAGGCAAAAACATAATGGGAACCATCCGTTTCAAAAGGATTAAGGCTTATTTGTATCGGAAATTCCACCCGATCCTTTCGCAGGCCAAAGAGCAGGCGATCAACCATCATTTTACTGGACCTATGCGTGTTAAAAAACCTATTTACATTAAAATCGTGATTATTGCGATGGGAATCTGGTACCAAGATGTGTATAGGCTTCCCAATAAGTTCCTGTTCCCCATAACCGAACATTTGATCCGCTTTGGAATTCGTGGCCACAATAACATGCTCTCGATTAATAACCAATATCCCTTCTGAAACCGCTTCGGAAAGCAAGTTGAAAATAGTATTGTTTTGCGCGAAATTCTTCATTCCTCTTACTAGAATTGCCTCAATTTGCCATTAGTCCTGAAAGCAAATATAACCTTCTATAATTATAAAGTAAGTTACCCCATAAGCCATTTCGGGGTTATGATAAAAATCATATTATAAAATTATTTATAAGTTTAATTTTAGTCAAAATAATCTATTATGGGAAAACTGATTTCTTCTTTGGATATTTTGAACACAAGGGGTACATGGAACACCTACCTAAAGGAATGTGAACAATTAAAATCGAAATTGGAGGTACAAACCAAGGATATCCGGTTTTTACAACAACTATTGGATCGTTATTTCGATGAGATAGTACAAAATGAAAATTTGGATGAAGTACGCGAAAGCCTCATGCGCTTCCAAGATCTATGTTATACCTGCGGCCGTTTAAAAAAGCGCTTGAAAGACCATCAAAATCGATTGGGTGGTATTATCAAGGGAGCATCGGACTATGACCCTAGAGCTATTTACAAAGAGCAATCTTGGATCAAAAAAAATATCACATCACTCATAACGGATTTTGTTGCAGTGGAAAAGGAGATTTTGATCATTGCCGACGGTGTCATCCAAGTTGGGAAAGATAACAGAAATGTACTTTATCAAGCCTAATATCGAACCCTTCGGTTTAACGATATAGAAACCTTACAAAGTGAACGTGGAAAATGGAATACATTGACTATTATAGTGTACTGGGTGTTTCAAAAAATGCCTCTGCAAGCGATATCAAGAAGGCATACCGCAAACTTGCCCGCAAATACCACCCCGATGTAAACCCCAATGACTCTGAGGCTGAACGCAAGTTTAAACAGATCAATGAGGCGAACGAGGTTTTGGGCAATGCCGACAACAGAAAAAAATATGATGAATATGGAAAGGACTGGCAGCATGCCGATGAAATAGAAAAAGCAAGAAAAGCCCAACAACAAAGAGGCCCACAATCCCATAGTACCGGTGGCTTTGGGGAACATGATTTTTCAGACTTTTTCGAATCCATGTTCGGGGGAAGAACCTCCCAAGGTTTCTCCAGTGGTCGTAAAGTCAAGTATCGGGGACAAGACTATAATGCGGAACTTAAATTGTATTTAAAGGATGTATACACGCCCCATAAGAGGACTTTGACGGTCAACGGGAAGAATATTCGTATAACCATTCCTGCGGGTATAGAAAATGGCCAAACCATAAAAATCAAAGGACATGGTGGTCCTGGACGTAATGGCGGACCCAAAGGGGATCTGTTCATCACCTTCTCCATAGAAAACAATACACCCTTCAAACGCGATGGCAATAACCTGTACAAAACAGTAGATTTGGATTTCTATACCGCTGTTTTAGGAGGGGAAATTACCGTAACCACCTTTGATGGCAAAGCCAAACTAAAAGTGAAACCTGAGACGCAAAGCGGAACACAGGTGAAATTGAAAGGCAAAGGCTTCCCCGTATATAAAAAAGAAGGGCAGTTTGGTGACTTATACATTACCTATACCGTTAAAACACCCACAGGCTTATCTGTCAAGGAAAAGGAACTTTTTAAGGAGCTCGCCAATTTAAAAGCTACGAAATGATGGAACAATATAACTATATTGACGTAAAGGAATTTTGCTACAGTCATGGGGTCCCTACGCAATTCATCATACAATTGCAGGATTTCGGTTTGATTGAAGTCGTCAAAAAAGAGGATACCGAATATATTCCTTTTGAGGAACTCCCAAAAGTGGAAAAAATAGTTCGTCTGCATGATGACCTGAATATCAATCTTGAGGGAATCGAGGTCATTCACCAACTATTGGATCGTATCGCGCAAATGCAAAACGAAATCATTTCCCTAAAGAACAAACTCGACTTTTACCAATAGCAGGCGATACCGCACCTGCATGCACTCCACCTCCCCTAGCATTCATTTTATTTGGTAGGGTACTATTAAACGAAAGTCAGGAAAGCGCTTTCTTGGTTTGGCTTAAAACCAAACCCTTCCGCCATGGGTTCGATAATTTAACTAAATGTTATGTTATCGGCCATATTTAAACCCTTAATTTCATGGGACTTCATGATAAAAATCATAAAAAATACAAGTGATAGAAGGTAACTTTAAGTAATGGCACAATGCCGATTAAAACAATACGCTCATGGAAAATTATAGAACTAGACCAAAGGGTGATTATATTCAACAGACAGATTGGAATGAATTATATGTTTTGACCAAGCATTGGAAATCCGATTTGACCTTCTACCAACAAGACCTGAAATTTCTCCTTAAATTATTGGATAAATATTTTATCTGGATTACAAAAAAGGAGAATCTGGATGCTGTCAAAAAAATTGGGGAGGGCATATTAAAGGACAAAAAAACGGGGGACCAGCTCTTAAATAGGGTCGACGGACATCTTACCCATATTGCCCAAACCATAGAAGATCCATTTAAGCATGATACCCGATTATTCCGTGAGGAACATCAGGAACTTGAAGACGATATCGCAAAATTTTATAAAACAGTACGCAGTAACAGAAAACAAGTGTTCGCCATAACGGAACACATCGTTGACGTGGAGAACCTGGAACATTTACTTGAGGAATAAAACCTTATGAAACATAGGACCATGCCAATGCCGCTGGCCCCAATATGGCCGCATCCCTAGGCGCATCGGAAAGGTATACTTTTATCTTTCCCTTATAGGCGACAAAAAGGTTTTTCTCCATGCTTGCCTTAACAGGTTTTAAAAGAATATCGCCTGCTTTGCTTAGTCCCCCTGCAAGAATAAAAGCCTCAGGGTCTAAATGAGCCACTGTATCGGCCATTTTACGGCCTAAAATCTCTGCCGTGATATCAAAAGCCCTAATGGCCAAAGCATCGCCTTCCAGCGCAGCCTTAGCGATAGCTTCCCCTGTCAAGTCCTCAAAACTAATACTGCGTAGCGGGGATGCCTCACGCATTTCCGCAATGAGCTCAAAAACCGTACGCTTTATTCCGGTGACCGATGCATAGGTCTCCAAACACCCCTGTAAGCCACAATTGCAATACCTGCCATTGGGATCCACATTCACATGGCCTATCTCACCTGCCTGGGCGTGTTCCCCCAATAAAAGTTCGCCATTCACAATGATACCACTGCCTAGCCCCGTTCCCAAAGTCAAAACCACAAAATTGCGCATGCCTTGCCCCAAACCAAATCTCAACTCGCCCAAGGCAGAGGCATTGGCATCATTCGCAATGTAAACAGGTAGTCCTAATGCCTCATTGATTGCTTTTACGATAGGGGTTTCCTTTCCCCAATTCAGATTGGGCGGATTCTCAACCTTTCCCGTCAACGAATTGGCATTGGGAGCACCTATTCCAATGGCCATAGGCTTATCCTGGGTATTCAAGGAACCCAGTAATTGTTTTATATTGGATATTAATTCCTTTAGATAAATAGCAAAGGGTTCTTTTGATTTTGTACTAAAAACCGCGGAATCAAGAATACCCCCATTTTTATCCACAATACCGATTTTTGTATAAGTACCTCCGATATCAATAGCCAATACAGTATTCATAAGTCATAATTTTAACGATACAATTTACATTAAAAAGATTGATTTATGAACTGATACAAATCAGCCTGAACATTAAAAATTAAACGTATAATTACCTCTTGAAAGTACATCCCAAAATGAATTGGAACGACCATGGAAAATAGCAAGGACTCCCTGAATCATCACCTAGGTATCTTATTTTATGCCGTTGCCATGGCGGATAAAAAAGTGCATGAAAAAGAACATGAAATGCTTAAAAAAAAACTATCCGAAGCATTGACACAACAAGGGGAAAATCCAGAGGACCTTACCCGAAATGACGCTCTTACCATTGAAGGGGTTTTTACCCGTATGCAAAAAATCAACGCGGAAAGCAGTACCTGTTTTAAACAGTTTTGTGACTATTTCGATAAGAACCCATCGCGCTTTACCCCTAGATTGAGAAAATGGGTGTGGAACATCGCACAGGCCATTGCATCATCATCTGCCCAAAAGAACAAATCGGAATTAATTCTTCTGGGCAAACTTAGATTACTTTTTGAAACCCAATCACACCCGGAAAGTGATAACGGGTAAGTCAGCCCTATTCGCAATATCCTCCCCTACACTGCCTTTAAAAAAGTGTGCAAGCCCTTTTCTTCCACGGGTAGGAAGTGCGATAATATCGGCATTTATGGTTTGGGCGTAATTATAAATACCCTGTTCTATACTATAATCATTGAGAATGGTGACATTTTCCTTGGCGGGTATTTTACCGTGATGCGCCACACCCATAAAAACATCTATTTGTTCCTTGATTTCCTCGGTACTTTTAAAATATTGATTGGGCCTGTTTATATAGACTTTATGGACTTCAACATCCAACATGTCGAAAAACTTCAAGGCCTTATGGTACACTTCCTTATGTTCAAGCCCAAAATCACTGGCGAACACCGCTTTCTTAATGTCAAAATCGGTTCTTTTCTTTTTGATGACAAGCACAGGCACCTCACAATTTCTAACCACCTTTTCGGTATTTGACCCTACGAACAGTCCACTGAGACCTGTTGCCCCATGGGACCCCATGACCACAAGGTCTATTCCATGTTCCTTTACAACGTTGTTCAATTCGTTGAAATCCTTGTAGTTCTGTACGATCTCAAACATCCTCACCCCCTTGAGAAAGGGCTTATCCAAAAATTCATTGAATCTTTTCTTCGCCAATTTCATATAATATTGGGCCTCCATAAACTCCTGGGCTTCATCTTTTGTGAAAATAGCCTCAGAAAGGCCCAGCATGTGCAATAAGATTAAATCGGCATCAATTTTTTTAGCCAAATGGGCTGCAACCTCCAAGGCATTTTCAGAGAATTCAGAAAAGTCAACCGGTACGAGTATTTTCTTCATAAGAAATAATATTAAGGTTTATACAATTGGTATTAACGCTTATTCATAACGGCTTTTCTCTTGTTCAATTGTTTTTCAAGGTCTTTAATGGTATTTGCTGCCGCTTTCTCAAAATCATCCTCATTAGATCTTGCAAAAATCCGGGGTCCAGGGGCACTGAGTTCCATTTCACATATTTTACCCTTACCCGTGGGATCATTTTCTTGCTTAAAATAAACTTCCGCCCGTATTACCCATTCAAATTTTGCAGCAAGGCGATTCAATTTAACGGTTATTAATTCATTCATTGCTTCACTGGTAGGCATTTGAACATATTGAATGTTGATTGTCATAGTATATATGGTTTTAAGATTTACATAAAGCTATGATTTTTACAAAAATGAAACCATGACAAATATCATTATACCAAAATAAAACACAAGGTATACTTAATGATTTCCGTCCAATTGGTACCCTGCCTGGTTTACATTGTGCCTATGATCACACACAAATCATTTTCGCCCTGTAAAGAGGAGTTTCCAGCTTCGTTTGTCCGTATTCCCTAAAAAATCCTCCGGTGGGTCATGGACCAAAAATATACTTGAGCCCCAGCATTTTAAGGGTTATTTAAATGGAATCCGTAGACATCATCCCAGCCACAAAAAAGAATTGTCCCTACCAAAAGCAGGGACAATCGTAACATTTTACAGCATATAGGATGATGGTTACCCTACATTACAACAGTCTTGCCTGGCATAGGTATATTGTAACTGCCGTCTGCATTCGGCAGTACCGGTGCAGGTGAGGCCCAGGTCAATTCGTCGGGAACCAATTTCAATTCTGATTTCATAGCCTCTTCCCATGTGATAATCTGTCCGGAATAAGTGGCCATTCGTCCTATGATGGCACTCATGGTACTGTTCGCCCCATTTTCGGCATTACTGATTACCCCTCCACTCCTAATGGATGCAAACAACTTATCATGTTCCACTTGGTAAGGATTGGGATCGTCCTTGCCCCTATGGTTGAATATAGCGTTCCCGTCCCAATCTTTCATTTCCACATTATCACCTGCCGTTGAAACAGTTCCTTTCGTTCCTTGGAAGAACTCTGCGACCCTTCGCATCGTATCAGGTTGATGCCTGCACTGACTTGCGACCACAGCCCCACTTGGATAGGTATATTCAACAAAATGATGGTCAAAAATCTCCCCATGGTCTTTACCGGTCCTTACCTGTCTTCCTCCCATACCTTGGGCAGAAATAGGGGTTTCCCCAATGAACCAATTTGCCACATCAATATTATGTATATGTTGCTCCAGAATATGATCCCCACACAACCAATTAAAATAATACCAATTACGCATTTGATATTCCAATTCGGATTGCCCAGGTTGTCGCTCCCGTACCCAAACGCCAGAACTGTTCCAATATACTTGCCCGGAAACTATCTTACCTATCTTGTTTTGTTTCAATTGCTCTAAAGCGGCCAAATAACTCGATTGGTAATGTCTTTGAAGGCCAACGACCACGTTCAACTTATTCGCTTTAGCTTTTTTTGCCGCTGCCAAGACCTTGCGAACACCGGGTACATCGGTAGCCACAGGTTTTTCCATAAATACATGTTTACCTGCATCAATGGCATACTCAAAATGTTGGGGCCTAAATCCAGGAGGTGTGGCCAAGATAACCACATCGGCAAGATCAATTGCCTTTTTGGCTGCGTCAAAACCCACAAATTGATGTTCTTCCTTTACATTAACCTTTTTGGTCTCTCCCATTTCCTTGGAAATATTCATGAGACTACTTTTAAGCCTATCCTCAAAAGCGTCTGCCATGGCAACCAACTCAATATTTTCATCTGCTCTCAGTGCCTGTACAGCGGCCCCTGTTCCACGGCCACCACATCCTACCAAGGCAATTTTCAATTTCTTTTCATTGAATACATTCACCATGGCATCCATCTGAAACGTCGGCAATACCAATGCTCCGGAAATCAAAGCGGTGTTTTTGACAAAAGTTCTCCTAGAATTCGTACTACTTAGCATTGTTTTCTTTTGGCTACTTGTTTTTTTCATACTATCGGTTTAATTAATACGGTCGGTAATGCTTTTATAAAGCATTGTTCAATTTAATCATAAAAAGCTTTGAAATGAACATATTAGCCCTGTTTTTTAAAGGCTTTACCTCAAAAAACATCATATCTCCATATTATTCTTTTTGTAAATAAATGGCACTTTCAATTGATACAGGATATCATTTGATTTATCGTCATCCAAAATATCCAAGCCATATACGATGTCTTTGGGATTATGGTACACAAAGGTGCCAAATGCCCTATCCCAGAGTGAGAAGATGTTACCGTAATTGGTATCGGTCCAAGGCACTTTATGATGGTGGTGGAATTTATGCGTATTTGGTGAAATAAAAACCAGGCTAATAATCTTATCCAACCAAATCGGTAGGCTTATGTTGGCGTGGGAAAAGTACGTGAACAAAATAGTCAACACCCGGTATATCACATAATACGCCAAGGGTAACCCCGCGATCACAATAGCCAGCAAGGCAAAAGTCTCCCTCATGACAAAATCTATCGGGTGATGCCGTGTACCCGATGTCACATCGATGTTGGTATCACTATGGTGCACCATATGAAACCGCCACATAAACCGTACTTTATGCAGCATAAAATGCACGACATATTGCGCTAAAAAATCCAACAGCATAATGGCCAGGACCAATTCTACCCATACAGGGAATTCGACCAAGTTCAATAATCCGAATTCATTTTCCTCCAACCAGTTGAAAACACCCAGGGTGGCCAGACCGAAGAGAACATTGATCAAAATCGTTGAAGAGAGTAAAATTAAATTTGGCATAGCATGCGCCCATTTTTTATAATGGAATCTCCTGAGGGGATAAGCCCCTTCAAACAGCCAGAAAACCGTTAACAGACCTATAATCCAAATCAATTTCTGGAGGCTGGTCAAATGGGTGAAAAAATCTATGAATGCATCCATATTTGCGATGATATAGTATTGAATATTTAATTTTTAGCCTCAATATAATTCAAAAAACCAAAAAAATAATCAATTTACTGCATATTAATAGATACACATACCTTATCCGCATTAGAAATAGCCCATACCCCTAAAAAAATGAAATAGGAAACAAAAAAAGCGGCCTGGATTTATGATCCAAGCCGCTTTACAATTATATTTCCTGATTTTTAGGGCGATATACGCTTTAGGATTACTTCTTCAAGAAGTCCAAAACTTCGTTATATACCTTTTCCCCCGTGAATCCGAATTTATCATCCAACACTTTTGCAGGTGCCGAATATCCGAAATGGTCCAATCCGAAAACCTTACCATTGGGACCAACCAAAGCCTCTAGGTTTACGGGTAATCCGGCTGTAAGTCCAAAAACAGGAACCCCCTCAGGAATAACACTGCTTTGGTAAGCCTTAGGCTGTAGTCTAAAAATACCTTCAGACGGAATGGATGCTATGTTTATTTTTAAATTCTTTCTTTCTTCCAGCAATTGCGCAGCTTCGATCAATGTGGATACTTCCGAACCATTGGCTACCAAAACCACATCCGGGTTTGGTGTTTCCTTCACCAAATACCCTCCTTTTTCAGCTTCCAATGCCTCGGTATATCGAGATCCCGTTTGGGCAGGTACATCCTTGATCCCTTGTCTGGAAAGGATCAACCCTGTAGGTGTTTTTGAGTTTTCCATAGCCATTTTCCAAGCAACGCTGGTTTCTTGGGAATCGGCTGGACGCAAAGCAACAAAACTAGGGTCACCACTATGGTTTTTCAATTTTTCCAATAAACGAATCTGGGCCTCTTGTTCAACAGGTTGGTGTGTTGGACCGTCTTCCCCTACCCTGAAGGCATCATGGGTCCATACGAACTTCACAGGCAACTCCTGGATACAACTTAATCGTATTGCGGGTTTCATATAATCCGAGAATACAAAGAAGGTAGCCACGACAGGAATAACCCCACCATGTAAGGCTATACCGTTTGCCAAGGAGGTCATGGTCAACTCTGCCACCCCGGCTTGTAAGAACGCCCCTGAGAAATCCCCTTTTTTCAAGGCATAGGATTTCTTCAAGAACCCATCGGTCTTATCACTATTCGATAAATCCGCGGAAGAAACGATCATATTCTCAACATTTTCAGCCAAATAAGCCAAAACATTTGAAGATGCTGCCCGTGTAGCGAGTCCGTCTTTATGTGCAACCGATTCAAAATCCAACTTTGGCAATTCACCGGAAAGAAAACGATCCAATTTAGCGGCCAATTCCTTATTCTCCTTTCTCCATGCGTCGATTTCACTCTTTTTCTCCTGGGCATCGGCTTTCTTTCTGGCCACTATACCCTTATAAAACTCTTTTACCTCAGCTTTTATCTCAAAAGGATCGCTGGGATCGACACCGAGATTCAACAATGTCTTTTCATAATCCGCACCAGTGTGTCCGATGGGCTGTCCGTGTAATTCGCAATGGCCTTCGAACATACTACCGTCAGCCGTAACGCAACCTTTGCCCATTATTGTTTTACCAATGATCAAAGTAGGCCGCTCAGTTTCGGCATTTGCCTCAGTCAATGCTTTTCTGATCGCATCGTGGTCGTGACCGTCAATAGTGATTACTTTCCAACCCCACGCCTTATATTTCATTTCGGTATCCTCTGAGGTTACCTGATCGGTCATTGTGGATAATTGAACATCATTGGAGTCATAGAACATAATAAAGTTATTCAGGCCTAAATGCCCTGCAATCCTACCTGCTCCTTGGGAAATCTCTTCTTGTACCCCCCCATCGGAAATAAAACCATATATTTTATGGTTCATCCAATTGCCAAAACGGGCCTGAAGGAACTTCGCAGCCACAGCTGCCCCAACACCCATGGTATGCCCCTGTCCCAATGGACCGGATGTGTTTTCTATACCTCTTGCAACATCAACTTCAGGGTGTCCTGGAGTAATCGAACCCCACTGTCTGAAATTCGCGACATCATCCTTACCATAATTACCCAACAAATAGTATTGGGCATACATTAGGGTTGACAAATGACCTGCATCCATAAAGAAACGATCTCTAAAGGGCCAAGTCATATCACTTGGGTCATAGTTGAAAAACTCTGAATATAGGATATGCATGAAATCGGCGCCTCCCATTGGACCACCTGGGTGTCCCGAATTTGCCTTTTCAACCATAGCCACTGCCAGAGCCCTTATATTATCAGCCGATTGCAGATTAATTTCTTTGTCCATTTGATGTTTTTTCTAAGAATTATCAGTTTATCTTTTTATCTCAAATTTTTGCTAAAAAATTCGCACAAATCTAACTTTTTTTATTGTTTTACTGATTAATATACCCGTAAAAACTGTTTTTTTTAATATTCACAACAAGAGCCTCTTTTTTTGTGCAATCCGTAGGCCTATAGTTTATTATGCCTTTGGCCGTTCGCCCCAATCCATGGATTTCATATAACGATTTCGTATTTTTATGTATTACCTAAATAGGTAATAAGGTAAAAGCTTGGTATTCGGTATATTGTGGTACAGGAAAGCTATTCACTTTTGTGGTGAAGGTCTTTACCTCCCCTTGGGACCCATGGGGTATTCAACGTGAAACTGATGTAAAGACCGGCCATATGAAAATCCGATGTTCCTTGATAACCCCTTATTAGACCACCAGCAAAACCTAGAACTTATAATCCAAGCTCAAATAAGTACCCCTGGGCAATACCGGAACAACAATAAAACTTGCATCTGGATTCGCTTGAATATAGTCCGCAGTAGCGCTATTGGCACTAGCCCCAAAATTATTGGGACCATAGAAATTGGCAAGCCCCCCAGAATTGAAAAGATTGTTGACCTCTAGGTGTGCAGAAAGGTTGTTGTTGATTTGAAAGCCCACTCCTGTATTAAAAATACTATAAGCAGGTAATTGAAAGGCATTTGCAACGTTTCCTTCCCGTTCCCCCATAAAATGCCACCTATAATAGCCGTTCCATTTATCCTTGTTATACGCAACCCCTAAGTTGAACATTATTTTGGGATTGAATGCCAAGGTGTTCCCCGAATAATCCAAAACAACATCATCTGACCTATCCACGGAATCCGAAGCGTCATAAACCGTCCATTGCGTAGCTTTTGCATTTTGCAACGCCCCATTAAAAGTGAATGCAAGATATGAAAGTGGTGTATAGGCACTTTCCCATTCTATACCAACCGTACGTGAATCATTGAACTGTACCGGGGCGTAAAACACACTACCATCATCGGGGTCAAATTGAAAATCCGCAATACCTATGTTCCTCAATTGGCTCCAAAATGCTGTTGCCATAACGGAAAATTGGTTGGTTTGCCCCTTAAAGCCCATTTCCAACTGGTTGATTTCCTGCACCTGTCCTTTTTGATTGATGGGCACCCCGGAAAAATTATTGAAATAATAATTCAATTCCGGTGCCTTATTACCCGAAGAGAAACGGCCGAAAATACTGGTATGGTCATTGACCGCATAATTCAATGCCGTTGAATAGGACAAATAATCATACTTAAAATCGAAACTATCCCGTTCGCCCGAAGGCATTAAAATACCATTGTCATAATCCGTTATTGGATTACCGTCATATCCGCCTTCCCTTTCAAAAGGAACCGCCTGATCTTTGCTTCCTTTATGACCCATGGATTCATATCGCAATCCGATATCAATATGTAAACGATCGGACAATTTCCATCGGTCATTCGCAAAAAATGCGACCTGCGCCACGTCAGCCCTGGCATTATCGAAAAATAAGCCCCCGTAATTGCTTAACCCATTTGAATCGGAAAGGGCAATCACAGGTTGACCTGGATTTTCAAGGGTTACCTGTAACATCCGGGGATTGGGTTCATAGGTCACATAACCAAAACTGCCTTGGGTAAAAAGGGATGTATTGGAGAACCCCAATCCCAAACCAAAGGTAATATCATGATTATCAGTCAATTTACGAATGGTCATTTTATTCATCCATTCATCACTCTTGTTCTGTTTCAACCAAGAAGCCGTACCCATAATCGCATCATAAGGCAATGTGCCTGTTCCTATATATGCAAAGGATTCCCCCGATAAAATGCCACTATTGTCCAAACGCGCCAATTCCTCTTCAGAAACCGCATCATTAAAAACCACCTGACCTACCGGAAATTGGGCTCCTGAAATGAAATACGCCAAAGGATCGTCCAAAGAAACGAATGCATTGCTAATGGCCGTTTGCCAATTGGCACTCTTATGGGAATATTTTAGATTGAAACGTACGGACCAATCCATTCCTAAATCCTGTAAAAATTCAACACCGAAGGCCTTATCCTGGGCATGAACACCTTGGGAAGGGTCAAAACGATTCGTAGCGCCCTCACTCAATCTTCTTCCATCGGGAACATCGGCAGAAAAGGCAGGCATCAATAGAGCCGTAGTATTAAAATCCTGACCATAGGCTGCTACGGGGTCATCCCAATTCTTAGCGGCCACCCCAGTATATCTGTTTGTAAAATCATCCAACAACTTACCGTAGAATTTAATAAATCCTTTTTCATGTTTTTTCATAAGGTTGAATCGCAATTGTCCACCTTTACTGAAAGTGAAGTCGGTATTCCTGGCCCCTTCATCCTTACGGTAATGCCCACCAATATTGAAAAACCAATGGTTACCCATCGGCCCTCCAAACCTACCATCGATCCTGGACATGGGATTATTGTCCCCTTGTAGTCCCCCCTGAATTCGAATTTCACCTCCAAAAACATCACTAGGGCCTTTTGAAATAAAGTTATAAATACCTCCAGGGGCATTTAGGGCCGTTATTGCGGCACTCCCCCCCCGTATGGCCTCTACCCTATCGGTATAAATATCCGTTCGATGAAAGATATCAGGTCCGTAATAGGAATGTTGCACCAAACTTACCGGTAACCCGTCTTCTTGAAGCGAAACATAATACCATCCCATATCATCCTCCGCAGAAGCCGATATACCCCTTGTATAGACCTTGGTGAAAACTTCTCCTGCAGACGCATCTGTAAAAGTCCCTGGAATTGCCTGTAATAAATTTGCTGTCCCCCCTAAAACCCTATGTTTTAAACCATCGGCTTCCAAGGTGCTAATCGCTGTAGAAGAGGAAAGCTTGCTACGGGGTTCAAAAGTTCCGGTTACCACAACCGTTCGTAGGGCCAGAATATCGTCTTTCAATACGATGTCTACATGAACATCATCCGTATTTATCCCTATTTTTTCTACATAGCCCTTCGTTCCCAAATAAGATATAGACAACAGATATTCGCCGGATTTCAAGTTGGATAATTCAAATTCACCCTGGTCATTCGTAGTGGTGGAATAACTCCCTGGAACAAGTTTAACATGAGCCCCTACATAGGGCTGACCCGCTTTATCTTCCACTACCCCCCTAATACTGTATTGGGCGGATACCCTGTTGTGGGCCAATAATACCACGAATAAAAAAAAAGGAAATAAGACTTTAGGCATTTTTATGTTTTCTAAGAAGCCAAATATAGTATAAACCTTAACTATTTTCTAAAGAAACAACGCCTTAAAGAGGGAGTCAACCGATGACGTCCCAATCGCTAAAACCCCTTTAGTTTTTCCATCCCTTTTGCCCTTTTTCCAAAAAGCAATCGTTGGCAACCCTAAATCAGCATCGTTGCCAACCACCAATAGGAGGTTTTTCGGATTTTCTTTTCTTTGGATAACCTTTTTTATTTGATTCCGAACTTAAAGTAGGTAGCCGTGGAATATTTTTCTCCCGGATTCAAGGTTACGGAAGGAAAATCGGGCTGGTTTGGTGAATCGGGATAATGTTGGGTTTCCAAACAAAGTCCACTTCTTTTACCGAAAGTACCCCCATCCGGTCTTGGAAGTGTGCCATCCAAGAAATTTCCTGTGTACAATTGAACCCCTGGTTCGGTAGTGGCCACTTCCATAACCCTTCCCGTTTCCGGATCATATACTTTAGCCACTGTTCTTAAACCTGTATCTTGACCCTTTAACACCCAGCAATGGTCATATCCGCCACCTTTGTTAATTTGATCATTATCAGCATTGATATCCCTTCCTATTGGCTTGGGGGACCTGAAATCAAATGGTGTCCCAGCTACATCCATAAGTTCCCCTGTAGGAATCAGGTTTTCATCGACAGGAACCAGTTGATCCGCTTCCAATGAAACTTCATGATCCATTATGGTTTTTGAGAAATCCCCAGAGAGGTTAAAATAGGAATGTTGGGTCAGGTTCACCACAGTAGGTTGATCCGTAGTAGCCTCATAAGCTACTTGCAAGGTATTGTCTTTGGTAAGTGTATAGGTGACGGTAGTCTTGAGATTCCCCGGGAAGCCCTCTTCCATATCCGTACTCAGATAACCCAATTTTAATATCGCATTTTCATTTTCAGCCGTTGCTTCCTCTTTCCAAACCACTTTATCAAATCCTTTTAGCCCCCCGTGCAAATTGTTTGGGCCATTATTTGCTGCCAAGTTATATTCCTTTCCATTCAATGAAAATTTGGCGTTTGCGATTCTGTTACCATATCTACCGACCAATGCCCCAAAAAAAGGATTTTCCTTTTCGTACTGTTCCAAAGTATCAAACCCCAAGACCACATTACTAAACTTTCCATCTCGATCCGGAACGGACAATCCCGTAATCCGGCCACCATAGGTTATGATATCCACTTCCATTCCATTTGTATTCCTTAACGTATAAAGCTCTACGGTCTTACCCTCCGAGGTAGTGCCATAATCCTTTTTAGTGACGGTAGCTTTTGATTTCTGTTCCATAGGATCTTTTATGTTTTCTTTTTGGATTTTATTCTTACAACTTACACCAACAAAGGTCATTGCTATAGTCAACAAAAGGAAATAAATACATTTTGATTTTCTCATAACTTTTTGTCCATTATACACAGTTGACCTTGCGGAGACTGGGGGCCATAAACCCGGTCCCAATCCTTAAGCTATTCGTGAATAGCCCAAAAAAACACCCGTATCCCAAATAAGGATGTTTTCAAGGAATCCTCAGTTTCCTCCGGTTGCAATAAAGAAAAGATCGCAGCTTAAACTGCAATCTTTTCCAAACAAATTCCAAATTACAGTTATGTAATTTTAATTCAGCAACTCTTAAAAAGTGTATTTGTTACACATTTAAAAGTAATAAAGTTTTCTATATGAACAAGTATCGAATCGATAATATTTTTATTTCCGGTTATTTTATGATGAGCTTTAAATAAACTAAATACAATTCCATAATTTTGTCCTTTAATTAAAAAATAGGGATGATTATTCCTTAAGGGGACAAAAAACCAATAACCGTTACCAACCGGACCTTATACTTACCCTCATTATGAAGACCCCCGTATATTAGGGTATCAAGACATATTCTTATATGGAAGGATAATCAAAAAACTAGAATTTTTATGACTTATGTCATAAATAGTACTAGCATATCGAGGGAACTTTGTATCGAAAATTTTAGATATACATTTTTACTGTCAGATGAGTATTTGGATGAAAAAAATATCGAACATCCCATTCAAAATAATCATGATGTTAATCATCGTGATTCCCTTTACCTCTTATGTGAACGGACAAGAACGGGAAATCAGTCTTTCCGAGGCATTGGATTTAAGCTACAACAACAATGAGCAAATCAAGCGTTACTCGGAACGCGTAAAGCAAAAAACCTATGAGGACAATGCGGCTAAGGGCAATTTTATGCCGTCTGTAAATCTTATAGGTGGCTATACGTACCTTAGTGAGAATATAGAGGTGAACTCTTCCCAAATGTCGAGCTCTTTAGACCAATTGGGTGGTAAATACAATGCGGCTTTTGTGCAAGCCTATGGCGAACAGATCGGTCTGTCGGGTGTTAGTGCCGAAAGTGCATTCAGCACTATGGTCAGTGTTTTAGGACAATTCCCTGATTACACCAATATGATTATCGATAATCAGGAATATGTGACCGCAGCATTGACCGCTACCCAACCTTTATTTACGGGAGGAAAAATAATAGCTGCAAAAAAATATGCCAAAGCCGAATTACAATCTGCCGATATAGAGCTTAAACAGGTTAAGGATGAAATAGCCAATGAACTTATTGAGCGCTATCTGAATGTAGTATTGCTCAAACAGGTTATCAAAGTACGTGAGCAGGTTTATGACGGTATGCTAAAACACAAAGAACAAGCTGAACGCGCCATACAGCTAGAGATTCTTCCCAAACATGTTTTATTACGGGCACAGGTTGCCGTGGCCGATGCTGAGAAAGACCTAAATAATGAGCGTAATAAAATGCAATTGGCAGAAATGGCGTTGCGTTCCACAATGAACGTACCCGATTCGGTTCAATTCAAGGTTATGGACAGTATCGCATATCGGGATATTTACCTCGATTTTGATGCCCTCTTAAATACCGCATATGCCCAACAGCCCATATTGGAATTGATCAATCAGAAGGAAGTAATGGCCAAACAGGCCCATGCTATTGAAAAATCAAAGTTTATGCCCAATGTGGCGGCATTTGGTAGCTATAATATGTTTCGAGAGGATTTACCCATAATTCCACCTAAATTTATGGTCGGTGTACAGGCGCAGATCAATATTTTCAATGGGTTTAAGGACATCAACAAGCTTAAAGCCAGTAAACATCTGCAAATGGAAGTGGCAAACGCAAAAGAATACGCTACACAGCAAATCCACTTACTGGTAAAAAGCAACTATACCAACGCCCTGAATCAGCAAAAACTCTACAATAGCCATATCACCACGGTTGAGCTGGCCAAGGAGAACCTAAGGATAAACAAACGACGGTTTGAAGAAGGCATTGGCAAGTCCATTGATGTTATCGATGCCTCTTTATTATATGAAAAATCGAAAGTGGAACAATTGGTGGCCTTGGATGGTTATTTTAAAGCCATTGCCAATCTATATACAGCCATAGGGGAGCCAGAAAAAGTAATTCAAATCATTAGTAAATAAGCATCATCGTGAAAAAAGCACATATCACATTAGCCATTCCGGTACTTGTCATCCTGTTTTCAATTGTATACTTTATCATTCGCGCAAGTTCTTCCAATCCTGAAATATATACAGGTATCTTGGAAACCACAGAGGTAAATGTGTCTTCCGAAATTCCGGGAAGGGTAAATACCATTGTGGTCGAGAAAGGGCAAACAGTTGATAAAGGTCAGTTATTGGCCACCTTGGAGCCCGACGTCCTCGACGCGAAAAAAGGTCAGGCCGAGGGTATGGTAAAGGCTGCCCGCTCTTTGGTTGAAAAAGCGGAATTCGGTGCAAGGACAGAGGAAATAAATGCTCTAAAAAACCAGTATCAAATGGCTAAAAGCCAATTTGATTTTGCCGAAAAAACCTATAAAAGATATAAAGCCCTATACGCGGACAGTATTATTTCCAAACAGGAAATGGACGAGCTTCAATTTAAATATGACGCCGCCAAGGAACAAATGAACGCCGCCAAATCCATATGGGAAATGGCCAAAAGCGGTGCCCGTAAGGAGGACATTAAAGCGGCCTACGGAAGTTATGAAAGTGCCAAGGGTGCTTATCAGGAAGTTGAGGCTTTCTACGATGAACTAAAAATCATCGCCCCCACTGCAGGAATCATCAGTAACCAGATAGCTGAGGAAGGAGAGGTTATGGCGGCCGGTTACCCCATACTGACCATACAAAGACCGGAAAAAATCTATGCGATTTTCAATGTAAGGGAAGATGATCTGGCCGATTTTAAGAAAGACAATATATATACGGCAAAAGTACCTGGTTTGGGTAACGAGGAAGTCAAATTCAAAGTGACCTATATCTCGCCTATGGCAGATTTTGCCACTTGGGTTCCTGTAAAGGCCAAGGGGGAATATGAGCTGAAGACCTTTGAAGTACACCTGAAACCCCAAGACCGTATAGAAGAGCTTCGCCCAGGTATGTCCATTCAGATTTACAAATAATCAATATGCTCAAGAATTGGCCTGTATATCGTGTTTTTAAACGTGAAATGCTGCGGTTGGCACGGCTGAAATCAGCACGGAATCTATTTATCATTATTCCGTTGGTCGTGTTTCTTCTACTCGGTTCAATTTACTATAAAGGAGCACTTAGGGAGGTTCCCGTTGCGGTATACGATA
This sequence comes from Maribacter polysiphoniae, assembly GCF_003148665.1. Lineage (GTDB taxonomy): Bacteria > Bacteroidota > Bacteroidia > Flavobacteriales > Flavobacteriaceae > Maribacter_A > Maribacter_A polysiphoniae. The sequence continues at coordinate 371,766 of NZ_QGGQ01000004.1, forward strand.
ACGACAATAGCACTTTGAGTCGTACGTATATCCGTTTTTTGGAGTCTTCCCCCAATCTAAAGGTCACCCATTACCTATCATCATCTGACGCCATTGAGAATGCCTTTGTTGAAAAAGGGGTTCAGGGTGTGTTTTATATCCCTAAGGATTTCCATAAAAACATCCTAAAAAACGTACCTACACAGATACGGATATATACGAATTCCACAAACATTGTTTTCGGGAACCTGTTGTACAAAACCGCATTACAGGTTACCCAAACCCTAAGTGGGGCCATCGTGGCTAAACGAATTGCCCCTTTGGGCATAAATCCGAACAAAATTCTAGGTACCGTATTGCCCATTAACATAAATACAAGGGTTTTGGGAAACCCGCAATATAATTATGTGTATTATCTGTTACCCGGCTTAACCACCGTTTTATTACAAATGATCATTTTCCTAGCCGCCGCCAGGGCTTTCAACCTCGAATGGAAAAACAACACTTATCAGGAATTGTTTACCCTCGCCAGAGGAAGCATCCCTAGCATGATATTGGGCAAATATTTTGCTTTTATGGTATATTCCCTCGGTTTGTCCGGATTGACATTCGCCATCATATTCCCTATTTTTGGGATTCCCATCTACGGGAACATAGGCTCACTACTTCTATTATTATTGCTTTTTATCACCGTTAGTATTATAATGGGATTCGGATTGTCCCTAATGGTCAAGGATGAAATCATCGCCCTTGATGCGGCCATATTCTACAATTCGCCCGCCTTTGTGTTCAGCGGATTCACCTTTCCGATCTGGGCAATGCCTTGGCCCAATACCGTGTATGCCGAAATAATACCCTATACCCATTTCCTTACGGCTTTTCTAAAGTTATATCAACTGGATACGTCACTGAACTTTATTTTACCAGAGGTTTTGAAACTCCTATTATTCCTATTCTGTGGGATACTCATGATCGCGATAGGACTCTTGATCAATAGAAAATCTATTTTTCTTTCCCCAAAGACTGCTGCGTTATGAACCTAAGACTTATTTTGACATTAATTATAAAGGAAGCTGAACAGGTTATCAAAGACCATAGTATCCTTTTGGTTTTATTCATTGCACCCATACTCTATTTTGTGATGATGGGGTCAACCTACATCAAGAAGGATGAGGAAAAAGTCAGTGTGGGGGTTGTGGACATGGACCTGACAAAGAGTAGTAAGTCATTCCTGAATAAGGTCAATGCGACACAAAAGGTCGATATCACCCATGTGTACAACAGTCTTCCCGAAGCCAAGATCGGAATGTCAAAATTTGAGATTCAGGGAATCATTAGTATACCCCGTGATTTTGAAAAAAAACTCAAAAAGAACGAAAGCTCCCCTATTGGACTAATTCTGAACAATACGAAATTCCTGTCCTCAAACGACATTAACAAGGCGGTGAATCTTGTGACAATGGATTACGCCCTAGAATCGCGACAAAAGTATTTTGAGTCCAAAGGCATAAATCCGACGTTTGCTGAAATAAAGGCCAATCCGATAACCACACAGGTAAATGGGGTGTACAATCCGACCAATAATTATGGGAACTTTCTATTGCCTGCCCTTTTGGTGCTTATTCTACACCAAACATTACTCATTGGGCTATCGGAAAGTATCGCTTCAGACCGTAAGAAAGGCTTGATGAAGGTTGGCTTTGAAACGAGTAAGAATAACTTTCTAACTTATATCACAGGTAAATTAGGCTTTCATCTATTCTTATATTCGGCATATTTGCTGTTTACTTTTTTAGTTGCCTTTCCATATTTCGACCTACCCATCAAAGGTGATTTCCTCACGCTGATTTTTGTTTCGCTGGTCTTCTTCATGGCAACACTTCTGTACGGCTGGTTTATCTCGACTTTCTTCAGTTCACAAGCCGTTGCGATGGAAATTATGGCCTTTACATCTTATCCTGTATTCTTGGTTACGGGTATTACGTGGTCTATAAGTGATATGCCCCTGTTTCTACAGTTCATCTCGAACCTTCTCCCTCTAAAACCTTTTTTTGTTTTTATAAAAAGACATGCCATTATGGGAGTGGATGCCTACCTGTATAGCCATGAGGTCATTCAACTATTGCTCCTCTTACTACTTGGATACGTAGCAGCATTTTTAAGGTTCCGATATCTTCAGAAAAAATCAATGCAGATAAAACCTATGGTTTCTGGCACCCTTGATCAAAACGGGATATAAATATTCAAGTACAACCGGGTATTTTACAATCTATGGATACCATGGCATTCTATTTTTTTAATTTCGGCAGGCTTACTTTTTATCGTAAAACCCTTAAAGCCCCAAAAGTGCATTCCTTGCCAACGTGCGTGGGTAAATTGCACAGCCAAAGAATCCATAAAGGAAGGCAGCTACCAAAATTGAGGGAAAGGTGGCCTCTTTTTAATGATTTCGATGCCTTGGCATTATGCAGACATGAACTTATTATTCCAACACCTAGAAACCCTCTTAATTTGACGGTATTTGAATTTTCCTTATGGTTAATGGCAGTGTCGTTAAAAGAAAAATAATAAATGTTTTTGCGTGTGCGCCTTCAAAATTGTTGGTATATTATCTCTTCAAAAGTTACTTTGAAAATACCGAAAAAAAATGACCAAATTACTTTAAAATTCAAAACTATGACCCACAAAAATTATGGATTCCCAATATTTACCCTTCTTGCCTTTTTGGCAATAAGTTGTAAAAATAAAAGCACGGAAATCCATAAATCCATGGAATTACCAAAAAAACCCAATATCGTACTTATTTATGCCGATGATCTAGGCTATGGCGATATAAGTCCATATGGCTCCATTGGTCTTCAAACCCCTTATTTGGATTCCTTGGCCACGGAGAGTATTGTATTCCGAAACGCCTATGCAACCGCAGCGACCTGTACACCTTCCCGTTATTCCCTATTAACGGGTAATTACGCTTGGCGAAAGAAAGGGACCGGTGTTGCAAAGGGAGATGAGTCCCTCTTGATCGATACGGCTAGTACAACCTTACCTTCCGTTTTAAAATCTGCTGGATATGAAACCGGTATCGTGGGCAAATGGCATTTGGGTCTTGGAGGCATAGGAGGTCCCGATTGGAATGGAAAAATAGCCCCTGGACCTTTGGAAATTGGGTTCGATTACTCATATATCATCCCAGCGACCGGAGATCGTGTTCCCTGTGTTTTTGTTGAAAATCACAATATTGTGAATCTAGACCCTAACGATCTTATTCAAGTCGATTACAAAGAAAAGGTTGGGGATTGGCCAACGGGCAAGGAAAACCCCGAACTGTTAAAAATGAAACCTTCACAAGGCCATGACAACACCATTGTAAACGGCATAAGTCGTATTGGCTGGATGACGGGAGGACGTGCCGCACTTTGGGACGATGAGACCATCGCCCAGCAATTGGTTAAAAAGTCGACCGACTTTATCGCATCGAATAAAGACGAACCTTTTTTCCTTTATCTCTCTACCCACGATATCCATGTACCAAGGGCTCCCAATAAAATGTTCCAAGGTAAAAGCGGTCTGGGACCCAGGGGCGACGTAATCCTGCAATTGGATTGGACTGTGGGTCAAATAATGTCCTTCCTTAGACAACAAGATCTTATGGACAACACCATAGTAATCTTTTCTAGCGACAACGGCCCGGTAGTGGACGATGGATACTATGACCAAGCAAGGGAACTCATTGGAGACCATAAACCAACAGGTGATTTAAGGGGCGGTAAATACAGTTCCCTTGAAGGAGGGGCCAAAATCCCATTGATTGTAAGGTGGCCAGATGGGAAGGGCAAAGGAACCGTTTCCAACGCCATGATCAGCCAAGTGGATTTCTTGAAATCCTTTGGCCGCTTGGCAGGGGTAGATAAAATCCAAAATGATGTAATCGATAGCCAGGACCGATTAGACGTTTTATTGGGCGACAACAAGGTTGGCAGAAATTCATTGGTCCAAGAAAGTTTTGAAGGGCCCTTATCCTATATTGATGGTAATTGGAAGTATATTGCACCGCACGACGGCCCTAAATTGGTTCCGTGGGGACCAAAGATCGAGACAGGATTCGAGCCCAACCAACAACTATACAATTTGAAAGAAGATTCTGGGGAGTCCAATAATCTTGCTGATAAATTCCCGGAGAAGACAGCGGAAATGGAAAAGAAACTAGCGGCCATCCTAAAAAATTCCTTTACGAACAAACTGGAGGTACATGTTGAGCAATATTAAAATCGATTTTTAGTGTAGCAAAGGACACGTTCCCGCAACCGCATAAGGTATAAAATAACGAGGGTTTGACTTTTTAAATAAAGCCAAACCCTTTTATAGAACGAAAGGAATTGATATAGAATGATGCACCATTTCCTCATGGGCATGGATAACTTATTTGGCAACTTCCCTAGGAATCAAATAGACGTCCAATTCCCCAATATTATTAAAACCCATTATTGCTTATGGATTTTTCAATTACTCATGCAACCCTTTATGCCTCAACAATTGCAACAACATTTCGGGCTCATCTGTCTGTATGATATTCACACCATGTTTCAGTACCTCCCGCAAAGCCTCTTCCCCATGTCCATAGCGAATTTGGGCATCAAACTCCCCCAAGGTATTCATCCAAATTCTTGAATTGTTCCTTTTTATCAAATCGCCAACCTCTTTACTATTAAATTTTTTATCAATATGTATAACGGGCGGCGCAAACTTTACAATGGCCGAATCTGCCATTTTTAATGAATAAGCCCGAGGCATCAATTGGGCCGATCTTCGCAATGTTTTGATCCTGTCCAATTGATCATAGTCATTATCAAAATAAAAGACTTCATTGTGGGTGCCTGTTTTTTCCACTGCCGCCAGAATACCTTCCACATTATCGGTTTTCATATCCACGTCGACCATAATCTTTCCCTTGGTTACTTTTAAAAACTCTTCAAAGGTTGGTACAGTTTCTTTACTTATCCTACCATAAGGTGCTTTAAGTTTATACTTTCTGATTTCAGCCAAAGTCAAATCCTCAACCTTGCCTTTTCCTGTAGTGGTTCGATCAATACTTGAGTCATGCATTAAAACCAAATAGCCATCTTTTGTGGTTTTTACATCAGCTTCGATAATATCAACACCTAATCTAATGGCTTGCTTTGCCGACGCGATAGAGTTTTCAAAATTATCCATATGTGCGCCCCTATGGGAAGCCACCATCACGATATTTGAATTAGGGTTATTAAAAGCCTTTAAAGTTTCCGGTAAATCCGTAGTTGTTCGGGTGCTCGCGCAAGCCATGAAAAAGAAGGCAAAACCCACTACTAACAATTTAAAAAACCTCATAAATTCACTATTTATTTATTATTATTATTGGTGTTATATTTCCATTAAAGCATACTATTCCTTGACCGGAGCACTGATTGCTTCGGCATAGCGACCTGCCCAATAGGGCAACAGGTAAATGTAAGGTGCATATTCCTGCCTGGCATTCCCCCCATTATTCTTATATGCCCCATTATGCTTGTGTAGTACACGCTCATCACCAGGTAACACTTCAGAATACGTTTGGCTTCTAAAGTTAGGCTCGATCATAATCAAGTCCTTACGATGGCTATTGTCAATTTTCCAGTCGATCAAATCCATTGGGAACTCCCGTAAATTCCATGCAGACTCCTCGCTATCAATAGTTGTACTACCAGTTAACGCAAAAAGATAATTCCACAATGGATTTTTCTCTGAACGCTCAACTTCCCAATGACTCTTAACCGTTTCAAAATGCTTTTTCCGTTGTTCTTCTGTAAATGAATAATTCACAAAGCCCGGTATGGTTAAAAAATACATCTCATCATCAGAATGATTCCAACGATCACTTAAATCCTCACCTTCAACATAACCAATTGTGGTAGCAGGGCGATTTGCATTTTCATCATAACCATATCTCTTGATTAATTTTAGGGCCGCCTTCTTGTATTTTTCGTCTTTCGTAAAATGATATGTCGTTTGCAAGAAGGACAGTATAAGGGTAGAATTCAATCTTCTATCGCCCACATTTATCGGAAAACTATTTACGTATTTGGGGTTCCATTTGCCCCAGGCCGTAGGTTCACCATTCCAATCGACCAAATACCAATTATTATCCATAATATGGTCCATTTGAATCTTAAGTTGGTGTATTGCGCGATCTCTCCATTCTTGATCGGGAGCCAACTCCGCAAAAAGTGCATGGACATAGAAATGCCCACAGGTTTCATCACTACTTGTCGTAGATTTCCATCGCCATTTTCCATCAGGGGTCAATCGCCAAATCCTACCGTTTTCGGCTACATGTTTTTTATACCATTCCTCTGAGAATCCGTTAGCATGCAATCCTACTTCGTAACCATCCCGTTCAAATGATCTTGCCGGAAAACCATGCATGGGGGTAATTGCCGTCAGCCTTTCCATAGCTTCAAAGGCCTCATATGCATTTTGCTTTGCATCCTCATCCTTTGTAACCGCATAGCGATATAACTCCCCCGCCAAATACATCGAGGTCCATAAGCCATCATTATCGGTATCATGGTAATACCCTGACGTAAGATCGCCTGGAGTCTTCAACTCAAGATTAACGGTTAAACCATATCGAATATGACGCAAACGTTGGATTTTTTGGAAATAATCCGCTTTTTCAGCGAGGGTCATCGACACAAAATTTATTTGTGATAAGCCCGTTTTTGTAGCGATCAACACGCTATTCTCCGGCCCTTTTGCTATATCAATCACCACATCATCAACTAGCCAACGTTTTGATGCATAATAGTCATACTTGCCATCTTCACGTAATTTGAATGCTCCTTTTGTAGACCCAAACCACAGTTGTTCATTAATGTTGGTGATGCTTGTGATTTCCGTCCATGGTAATTTTTGATTGATTTCACCCGCCTTCAAAGGATTGCCAGACAAGGTAATGACACCATTACCCGTACCTAACACAATACCATTTTCAGAAAGTGCAAACGCAGTAAGATTTGAACCTGAATAAATCTTCTTTAGTTCCGGTTTTTCGGGTACAATTTCATATAGGGCATTTGCTGTCAACATTAAAAAACGATTCCCCCGTTTATCATATTTTAACGAGATAGGATGCAATTCGTTTTCTTTGGTTTCCCAAATTACCTTCCCTTCCTTACCTATCAATTTTAGTGCATTTATTGAAGCGACCAAAGCCTTGAAATCCGAACCAATGGCAAAATGGGAAGCTGTTGTCAAACCATGTTCTACTTCATACGTACCGCCCCAAGCATTACTCAAAACAGAGGTATCCGTTAAATACACAAATTGATCTTGATAATTATCAAAGGCAATAATATTCATATCCGTCAAGGGTCTGTATTGCAGATCCAAAGACAATTCATTCCCAAATGCATTTAAGAGTCCATCAGCAGAAAGCACTTTAATCGCCAAATTTCGATCGCTTTCCACTTGCCATAAGGCAGTACCCCCAATAGTTTCCTGTAGTTCATATTTCACAGCATAATCTTGAAGATAGGGTGTATCTGTATACTGCTGCGCATTTACAACAATTGAAAAAATAAGACCCACAACAACTATTAGTTTTCTCATAATTTATAGAATTAAATCAGTCAATAAATTTACCTATATAGCGCAGGGCTTGTTTCATCATTATTGATTAAAATACATGGAATTTTGACCTATGTGTTAAAAATAACATTTCAATAAATCATTATAAATATTTTCTTGTTTCAAACAAAAAATCAATAATATAAGACAAATATGACCTATTTATAAGGATGATTGAAGATACCCTCTGATTATTCCAAATTAAGAAAACAACAAAAAAGGTTAAATTTCCATATAAAAATATCAAGAATCCTGTTGTAGTATCGTGTAGGCATCACTATTTTTATTCAAACTTGAATCCACAGACCATGCATTGGAACAAATCACTTTTATTAATTCCCTTTTTCCTGATTCTAGCTTATGTCGTAAGTGATGAACCCCAGATAAAGACATCAAATAGTTCGCCTAAATTTGAAAGGTTGGCATACAATAATCCGGACTTGACCGTAGATCTTGGTGTGGGGCTTTGGGCCTCACCATTACCTATGGATTATGACAATGATGGGGATTACGACCTATTGGTTTCCTGTAGTGATGTGCCTTTCAACGGAATTTTCTTTTTCGAAAACACAAGCGGTGATTCATTTCCCGTTTTCGCCCCGGCCGTCAAGGTTAGCGACAACCCTATCAAACATATCCAAGTATCCTATGTAAATGGTGAACCTCGTTTCTTACGTCCAGGGGAGGAATTGACAGATTTTAAAAACACTTTTGCCGATACATCCAAAGCACTCTACCCAGGGGATGTTTTTGATAAACTCCATAATAACATCCGATTCAATCAATGGAAATATGTCGATTATGAGAATGATGGTGATCTGGATATCATTGTCGGAATTCAGGATGGTGAGGATTATGGTTGGGATAATGCCTTTGACGACCATGGTGTTTGGACCAACGGACCGCTCCATGGTTATGTTTATTTAATCGAAAACGTAAACGGTACCTACGCATTGAAGGATAAGATTGTTGCAGGTGGAGCCCCGATTGATGTTTACGGTGCCCCTACCCCAAACTTTGACGATTATGACAATGATGGTGATTTGGATATTATTTGTGGGGAATTCATGGATAAATTCACATGGTTCGAAAATATCGGTACAAGGGAAAATCCAAAATATGCCAAGGGTATGTATTTGGAAAATGAGAGTGGGATTATAGCCATGGACCTTGAAATGATCCTGCCCGTTTCTTTGGACTGGGACAAGGATGGTGACATCGACTTGGTTGTCGGGGACGAAGATGGCCGGGTGGCCTATGTAGAAAACACAGGAAAAACCAAGAATGGCATGCCTGTTTTTAACGACCCCAAGTACTTTCAGCAAAAAGCGGAACATGTAAAATTCGGTGCACTGGTCACTCCGTTTAGCACCGATTGGGATGATGATGGTGATGAAGACCTTATCTGTGGCAATTCCGCAGGATATATTGCATTTATTGAAAACCTAGATGGAAAGGATACCCCAAAATGGGATGCCCCAAAATTATTGTCCGCCGATGATGAAACGATCAGGATCCAAGCTGGTGAAAGTGGTTCCATTCAAGGTCCCTGTGAAGCTAAATGGGGCTATACGACCTTGTCCGTAGAGGATTGGAACAATGATGGCTTAAAGGATATCATCGTAAACTCGATATGGGGAAAAGTTGTTTGGTATGAAAATATAGGCACAAAGGGGAACCCCAAACTTGGTGCTGAAAAACCCATATATGTGCAATGGGAAGGTAAAACACCCAAACCTGAATGGTATTGGTGGGATCCCGAACCCAATACTTTGGCCTCCCAATGGCGCACCACGCCCACTGTTATCGACTGGAACAAAGACGGACTCCAAGATTTGGTTATGTTAGACCCTGAGGGATATTTAAGCTATTATGAAAGATTCAATAACGGAAATAACCTATTATTGAAACCTGGCGAACGAATCTTTCACTTTGCCAATGGCACGTATGACCGAAAGAACAACCGAATTGGAAATGCCAATGGTCCGCTACGTCTCAGTGAAAAAAAATACGGTAGTAGTGGCAGGCGAAAGCTTGCTTTTGGTGATTGGGATGCCGATGGGGATATCGATATTTTAGCCAATGGCATCAATGCGGTGCTATGGGAAAACGTTGGACAGACCCATGGGAAGGTCGAATTCAAATTCAAGGGAAACTTATCAGACCTGAAATTAGCGGGCCATTCCACTAGCCCAACCTTGGTGGATTGGGATAAGAATGATATACCCGATTTGCTTTTGGGTGCCGAAGACGGTTATTTATACTATTGGAAAAACGACTGATCTTTTTATCTTACCTACTTGAGGATATGACCTTCAAAAGTCGATAGTGGAATTTGCACCAACCACTATTCCGATTATTGTATCACCTCAAGATAACGCCCCATCCAATACGGTAAAAGCCAATATACAGGTTCTAGTTCCTGAGAGGGGTCCCCACTTGTCGCTAAATAAGGATTGCGATCCCAACGAACAGTCCGGTATTCACTCGGTGGACGTAAGGCCACTTGTAATTCTTCCAAAATCGGTGCTCGTACCGTTTTGAGGTCTTCGCGTTTAGAGTTGTCTATATGCCAATCGACAAGATCTAAAGGTGCATCTTTCAAAAAACCGATGGAATTTTCCAGTTCCTCTGTATTGTCGGCCAATAGGTTGTAGGTAAAATTCAGAAATGGACTTTTGGCTTTCCTATGCTTTTGGAACCATTGTTCCATATGGTCTCGATATTCCTTGCCAAGCTTTGGATCCTCTTCATAATCGATCAAGATCGGATACATATACAAGGCCAAATAAATATCAAAATAAGTCTCCCAAGCTGGATTGGTGTTGTGCAACATTTTGGCATTTTTTAGATAGCCTTGATCTTCAATCAGCTTCAAATATTCGCTTTGGTACTTTTCATTTTGGGTTATATGGTAGGTGAATTTAAGGAATGCGAGTAATTCCAACGAATTCAATGCCCTTTCCGGCGCCCATTCGGGATCATGGTTCAACAACTTGGGAGACCAAACACCCCATTTTGTGCGCTGTCCATCAACATCTACCAGGTTAAAATCGTTTCGTATCAGGTGATCCATGATCTTACTGAAATGTTCGGCCACCCGTTTCTTTTCCTTCTCATCGGCCACCAGATTATAGTACCAATAGTATCCGAACAAATGACCACAAAGTTCATCACTGCTGGTGTCTCCCTTCCATTTCCATTTTCCATCCTTGGACACATGCCATCGCTCTTCCACCGGTTTATGCCTTGGGTTATCAATAAGGGCTTCGGCCATTTCCCGATCGGTGTAGGTGCGGTTCATGTCATGTGATCGCTCCCATGAAACGGGGATTATGGTTCTGGCAAAAAAACCATCAACTTCGGTAACCGTTCTCAAATAATGCAAAAAATCAAATGCCTTTTTGGCCCGGGTCTTGGCCTCAGGGTCTTTAGTGACAGCATATCGAAAAGCTTCCATCGCCAGATAATTAGAGGTAAACTCACCATCATTATCATCATCATCAGGTTCGATCGACGCCGTATCACCAGGAATCGTCAATTTGGACCTCGCAATGATCCAGGGTTCCCGAACATGACGCTGAATTAATTTATCATAGAAAAAATCTGATTTTTCCTTTAAGGTCATTTTCTTGTTCTTTATGGCACTCACCCCATTGGAAGTTGCGATCCAAGCGTTTCCATCTTTATCAAAAGTGATATCCCTCACTTCATTCGAACGTAGCCAACGCTTGCTCAAACGTACCGAATACGTATCTTTCGCCGGTTCAAACCTGGTAATCCCATAATCGGTACCCACCCACATTGTACCGTTTGGCGCTTTTTTAACCACATTGACGTGGGCATTGGCAATGCCATTTTCCGGCCTTTTATCGCTTATTCTTCGTTCCCCGTTCCTAATCGTGACACCCCCCATACAAGCAACCCATAGATTACCTTTCGCATCAAAATCCATTCCCGTGACATAGGCACTGATCAGATCGTCATTACCCTGAAACACCTCGGTTTTTTCATCCGTACAATGATAGAGTCCCACATCGGTCCCTATCCAAAGTCCCCCATTGTTATCTGATAAGGCAGCCCGAATACTTCTGGCTATCCCAAAGTCCTTTTTAACCCAATCAGTAGTATCAAAATACCATGAGCCATAAGGCCCCAAGGCATAAATCCCCTCATTTGCCACAACTAATTTAGCTATCGGTGGTTGAGGCCCCTCTATCTTTTGAAGTCCGGTGGTATCACCCATATAGACCCCATCCCAGGTAGCCAGCCATACTTTATGATCTAGTCCGATGGCAACATCATAAGCCGGACCTTTTGTCTCCCCTTGGATACCAAGCACCCAATCTTTGGAGCTTTCCTGTTTAAAATAGACCCCATCTTTTGTGGCAATCCAAATAGTGCCATCACCATCGGTTTCAATCGCCCTTACATCCTGTGCCTCTGCATTTCCGCCGGCAACCTCATATCCCTCATGATATTCTTGAACAAACGGAGTATCCTCATAAAACAATTTATCCCCGGTCTGGGTTACTTGTGTTTTATAATCATCATTCTTACACGATATAAAAACGAGGATTAAAAATAAAATCGATTTTCCCATAATTCAAACGGTATTTAGGCCTTTTAGAAATATTACGGATTCAACATGTATCCGAAGGTACCAAACCGGAAAAACCGATTTGTTTTTAGGTGTAAGGAAAGTTATCACTACTTTATAAATGGATATAAGAAGACTTTATAACGGGGTTTCAGGGCCATCTTCCTTTTTCCTAAACCTTAAATTATTTAGGCGCCACAAAGTCACTTTTCAATCGTATAGGACTGTCAGGCACTTTATTTATCAATTTCTTTTTACCTTTCTTTTTTATAATCTCAAAGGCATCATAAAGCGTGCCTATGGGCGTATAGGCCCCATAGGTTATAGAATTCTTGGACACTGTGATAATTTGAAAAAGTTGGGTATACTCCCCTCTTCTCACCATCCATTCCTGGTCTGCCGATTCATACATTTTTGGGCCACTTACAGATACGGCATAAACAGTACCGGCATCTTTCACTACCGTTAAACCTTTACCTTCATTCTCAGGAAAACCCCTTGCATAGGTATGATCATGCCCCTGTAACACTAAATCTACCCCATATTTATCGATCAACGGTTTTATAGCCTCCCTCAACTCCCAATTATCCCTGCCCTCTTTCGTAGAATACACTGGGTAATGTGTTGTTATGGTTATCCATTTTTTGGTGTTTGACTGTAAGACGGAATCAAGCCATTTTACTTGGGCTGTTCGTGCCTCCATACTTTCGTCAAAACCCTCGCTATCGATGGAAATCAATTTCATGTCTTGATAATCAATGGCAAAACACGTTTCTTTCAATGCTTCAATCGGCCCGTTTTCAGGAAGGGTGAACTGTGGTCTCCATAAAGAAGTTAGTACCCCATCCCTATATTCATGGTTGCCTGGCGTCATAACACTTGGCACTGTGGCGTGAATAAAACTACCTGCGTGAAACCATTCGCCCCATTCCAAATTCGCGTCCCTATCATTTATCAAGTCTCCGGCATGCAACATAAAATCCACCTGCGGAAACTGACGGTATGAATTACGGATAACCCTAGACCATAATGATTTTACATGGTTCTGGGCGTCACCAAAATAGATAAAACTAAAAGGTTTTTCCATGTCGGTCCGAGCGGTTGTGATTTGAAACCATTCGCTCCAATAACCATTATCCTTCTGTCCATTGCCCACTCTATACACATAAGTGGTATTAGGCTGTAGACCATCGATTTTTGCCGAATGATAGGTTGCCTTAACAAGGGGTTCATTTCTATTTTGGTTTTCAAATAGTTGTGAAACCGCTTTGATTTGTCGAACCTTACCCAACAAAAATTCAGGGCCATCAGTGGCCAAAGCCACCTCTACCACTCCATTCGGTACTTGTTGATCGGTACGCCAGTTTACGGCAAAGCTATGTGCGGCATCCTCAGTAAGGTTCGAAATAATACGATCCGGTGTACTTGATGGAAAAATCAATTTATGCGCTGGGGTAGCATAGTGTTCCATATAGTGTGAATGACCACTGTGTTCTTCTCCATTGGCATGCCGATGTTGCGCCTGTAGCGTAAAGTTCAACATAAACGTTATCACAAAAACCGTAAGACTCTTTAATGTTCCCATCATTGATTTTATTCTATTTTCAAAACTATTTTAAACTTGGTTTAAAACCAATATCCATATTGCAACTTATTGTTAACGCTACTCACCTTAAATAGTAACACGACTACCCAATCTATGGCTTTCGTGTAATTTCCCTATTACGGTCAAGTTATCAATGGCATCATCCAAAGGTACCGGTGTTGCCTTATCTTCTAATATAGCCAATGAGAAAGCATCGGCCTGCAATGTATATTGATCACAAATTTCAAATTCAATTTCCGTTATTACCTCATCCTTTGTCAACCACATTTTAGACGGTCTATCGTTAGGCGGATTAAAAGGAATCTCAAATCGGATACTGCCTTTTGTACCGAAAATTTGGGCCTGTTGTGTATAATCCAATTGGGTTGCACAAAAGAAAGTGGCATTCCCTTGTTCAAATTCAAGGATTCCCGAGGCTAAAATATCCACTTCATATTCCGGATGGTATTCAATGGAGGCCATTACACTTTTCGGCTCTTCCCCAAACAACAATCGGGAAATGGAAATGGAATAACATCCAATATCCATCAAACTCCCCCCACCAAACGATTTCCTATTGGTAATGCTTGTGGCATCGTCATCAAAAAACGAAAACGAAGATTGTATCGTCTTCAAGGTGCCTATTTCCCCGGAATCAATCAGTTCCTTGGCTTTAACCCATTGTGGATGAAATTTATACATAAAAGCCTCCATCACTTTAAGCCCTGGATTCTTTTGGGCTTCATCCTGTAATCCCAAAACCTCTTTGGCATTCATTCCCGCCGGTTTTTCAACAAGCACATGTTTTCCGGCCTTCAAGGCTTTGATGGCCCACTCCACATGTAAATGGTTTGGCAGGGGAATATAAACAGCTTCAATATCAGCGTCATTCAGGAGTTCTTGATATCCTTCATAACATTTTGAAATACCGAATTTTTCTGCAGTTTTTTGGGCCTTGACCTTATTTCTTGAGGCTATGGCCAACACATTGCAATACTTGCTTTTAAGCATTGCCGGAATAACCTGCTCCACTGCTATGGTCGCTGCTCCCAACACCCCCCATTGTACTTTCTCCATTCTAAAGTATATTATTATTTGCTGTTATACGATATACCCTATGATCTTATTTACCCCTTTTATTGGTTACCGCAAATAAAAGCGACAATACAATAAGTCCGGCTGTAGCAACGGCCCCGATTATTATAGGATCAAGTGTACATTCGAGCCAATCCAATTGGGGTGATAGGTTTCTTAAGAAAGTACCCCAAATGATAATCAAGATACTAAAAACAACAGCGGTAATTCCCTGCCAAGGTTTGATTTTAACATTAAAGATGGCCAAAAGGAACAGTCCAAGGATTCCCCCTCCGAAGATTCCTGAAATCTGCCACCAAATATCAAGTGCACTCTTGGCGTTGATTAACAACAAACTGAAGATTATTCCGAGTATGCCCCAAATTACGGTTGTCCATCTTAAAAACCCGATACTACTTTTTTCAGAGGCATTGGGTCTAAAATACTTCTTATAATAGTCCAAATAAAGTACCGTTGCCGAAGAATTCAAGGCCGAATCGACCGTACTCATCGATGCGGCAAGTATGGCCGCGATGATAAGTCCCTTTAACCCTACAGGTAATTCGGTCGCAATGAAGTATGGAAAAACCTCATCGCCCTTTATGATTGATGGGTCAAGAACATGTCCCCCCCCTGCATAAAAAGCGAACATTGCGGTTCCTATATAAAGGAATATGGCGGTTAGGGGTAAGTAGATGAGCATAGCGATCCATACCGATCTTTTAGCTTTTTTCTCGGTGGCCACCGAACTATATTTTTGTGTATAGTTTTGGTCGGCCATTAAATTTCTGATGTTCTCGGTAACCCCGTATATCACCATTACCAAAATAGTACGGCTACTCAATGACATGGAAGTGTCACCTAAACTGAATTTATTCGCATCAAAGGCATTTTGAATCAGGAAATCGGGTTTTGAAAATACTTCGGTCGTTAATATGTAGGCGCTAAAAAGCAACCCTCCGATCATAATAATCGACTGTAGTACATCGGTCCAGATTACAGCTTCCATGCCCCCCATTAAGGTATAGGCAATGGTGAGGACCCCAATAATCAAAATCAAGGTACGTATATCAATATCAATAAAGGAAGTCAGTAACAGGGAGGACAAGTATAGGATTACCGCCGTTCTACCCACCATAAAAAGCACAAAGGAAAAAGAGGCATATATACGCCCCCAATCCCCTATTTTCTCCTCAAGGTATTTATAAACTGAAATAATCTTATGCTTTCGATAATGAGGAATAACATATTTGGTCACAAACCAAGCTACAGGTAAGGCCGTTAGGGCAAAAATCAAAGGATGCCAATTATCGTCAAAGGCCTTACCAGGCACCGCAATATATGAGATACTACTGGTGTAAGCACTCATTACGGCTATACCGGCTGCCCATGCAGGAATACCCCTACCAGCCACCATAAACTCCTCAGAGGTTTTGGTCTTCCTTAAAAAATAAATTCCCATTGCCACCATTATCAATCCATATAAGATCAATATAACCGTGTCAATCGTTCCAAGTTGATAATTCATAAGCTTCACTAATTAATCAACGATCTTTTATATTTCGTTCATATATGATTTGATTTTCTCTCGATCCCCATTTTCAAACCTTCGTAAGGGTAATGCCATATGATCTTCACAGATGTCCATTACCGATAATGCACTCTTAATTCCTTTGGTTACCCGTGATTCGTATTTACCCACACTATAAATCGTGTCGTAAATATACTTTACCTTTTTATTAAGTTCATCAATAACCAAATGGTTATTTTGAACCGAAGCGTTATAAAGATCCACAAATAGTCCAGGTACAAAATTGGCCCCACCGGCTACGGCACCATGTCCTCCTTTTCTAATGGTTTCCGATAGAAAAGATTCGGTACCCACAATAATGGGGAAGTCGGGCGAGTCTTTGAATTCCTCGATCAACGAATTTAAATAACCCATATCGCCAGAGCTATCCTTTATACCTATGGCTCCAAGTTCCTTCGCTCTCTTAACCGTTTTTATCGTTAAATGTATTTTGGTACAGCTCGGCATATTATACATCATAAAGGGCAATGGAAGTTTAGGGGCCAAACACTCTAAATATTCGATCATTTCATTCTCCGATATCGGAAAATAATAGGGTGGCGCCACCACTACGGCATCCGCCCCGGCTTTTTTGGCATGTTCGGCAATGTCAAGTGATCCTAAAAACGACGTATCGGTAATACCTACCAGGACAGGAATCCTACCGGCCACGAATTTACAGGAATATGAAATCAATTCCTTACGCAATTCATAGGTCAAGCTGGGTCCTTCCCCATTGGTGCCAAGCAAGAAAATACCATGCACCCCTCCAGAAATCAAATGCTCTATAAGTCGTTGCACGCCATCTATATCCAAATTACCATCTGCCGTCAATGGTGTAATCATCGGTGGAATAATACCCTTTAATACTAATTTCATAGTCCTGTTTTTATCTTTTACAAAGAAAATCGAAACAGAGTTACTTAAACGCAATTATTTTACGCAAATCATATAGTATCTTAACTTAGATATCATTTTTTTTATGTAATATTGAAAATAAGAGTTAAAATAGTAAGATATGGAATTTGTTTTTGAGAAAATTTATGTCCCTAACAACCACTCTTTTATTTCTAGGAAATTGCCGCTATCCTCTGATGCCCGGATACATTCCCACAAGAATTTCGAACTTAATTATATTACTTCGGGTACAGGCAGAAGAATTGTTGGCGATAATATTTCGGGATTTGAAAAAGGTGACCTTGTATTATTGGGTCCTGAGCTACCACATTGTTGGGAATTATTGGATGCTGAAAAAGATGAGGATCCCGCCTGTATTGTAACGCATTTTTCGGAAAATATCATAGATAATGAGTTCTTTAAAATGCCAGAACTCCAAAATGTAGTGGTATTATTGAAACAAGCCAACCGTGGTATTCGATTCAGAACCGAAAACGACAGTGAAATCAGTGAAATTTTAACTGAGCTGTCCCAAAGCGTAGGTCTCGAATATTATATAGGTTTACTTAAGATTTTCAACCTATTGATAAAAATCGAGGATAGGGAAAGACTCTCCAACCCAATGAATCGATCTTCCGTTTTCACCAAAAACATTGAAAAGATCAATAAGGTCTATGAGTATGTATTCTTAAATATCCAAGAAGGCATTAATCTTGAAGAAGCTTCATCGGTATTGAATATGGCCCCGAGTTCATTTTGCAGGTTTTTCAAAAAGAAGACCGGTCTTACGTTTATGGAGTATGTGAAAAATGTAAGGGTCGGAATGGCCGCCAAACTGTTAGCCGAAACAGATAAGCAAATCACCCAAATTTGCTATGAAAGTGGTTATAATAATTTAGCTAATTTCAACCACTACTTTAAAGCGAGTATGGGCAAAACCCCATCTGAATATCGCAAAAACTTCAGGTAAGGCCATTAGCAATAAACAAAGTCACAAAAACTACCTGCGCCCCAAAAGGTTGACCATAAAGCCCATAAAAAACAAAGTAAACGAAAGTAGGCTTATTGGAGGTAATCCTCCATGCCATTGATCGATCCCCAACCATCCTTTGAAGCCCATAAAAAAAACATGGGTACCAAAAAAGAACATGGTACACACCACTATTTTTTTGGACTTCGCAGCCACAATAATGGGATATGCCCGTTTAACCCCTTCCTTAAAACCAAAATGATGGATACCTGCAAGCGTAAAACCCAAAATACCAGCCATAACAATAATACTCCCCTGTAAGGACAGGGTATGATCCGAAGCAAAGAATTTAGGAAAATACCCAGGATTTAAAATTGACATGCTCATTAATAAATGTATTAAAACATAGACAAACCCTATAATACCCATCGATTTTCTTACATGTAAGATCGATTCTGAAATACGCACCCCCAAATTACACATCGGCCCTAACGAAAGGCTACCTATCAACAATACCAATGAGGCCAAAGAAATCCCTTTGTTTAAAACAAATACAGGCACATCCTTCCAAGGTACATTCCCCGCCACATTATAACGTACGATCGCATAGGCTATGCATAGGATCGTTGTTATGCTAATTATTCTATTTTCAATGCTTCTAGTGCTGTAAACAACTTTCATTTCAACTCCCAAATTATTCAATCCCAAGGCAACATAGCTTCAGAACGGTTTTTCAATTAAATCGATTGTGACTATGTGGCAATTCACCATGGATACTAATCAAGATCACTGTACACAGGGCTATAAACGCCAGAAAACCCAATAAATAGACGAACCATTTTTTGCTATTGACCGTATCTGAAACCACATCGAAGGTTCCATAGTTTCCCTTCTTGTACAAAAAATAGATTGCGATTATATTCAACACATATAGATGGTGGTTTAAAATCATATGACCTGCAAACAAACCTTTGATCACATAACTCATTAAGGCGTACAAGCCCAAGTAGGTAAAAAGAAAAAGAGCGGTTTTCTTTTGGTCATAATTTACGTTCTTCAACCGCGTATAAACCAGAACTACGGTCACTACCATTATCGTCGCGGCAAAAATAGTACTCGACAATGCTACCTTCTCCAGATTATCAACCTCTCCCAGTCGTTTTATAAGGTGACCATACGCCAATGATTCGCGATAAACGATCAAGGGCACGAATACAAGGACAATAAATAAGGAGACCCTATTTACCCATGCTCTAGGTTTGGATTCATCCACAGGCCATTTAGAACTGAACACCCCATAGGCCATACCCGATCCCCCAAAGAAACCGATGCTATACTCCATCACGTTCCACATATTGAAATCTATCTCCATCACATTGCCCACCACATGCAGAAAATTCCCGAATGCAAAACCGAATCCCCCGCCAAGTGCGGAAAAAACAGCTACCCTTATGGCTGAATTTCTTTGGTTACGTGCCATATACCAAAGCATGGCAAGACCGGCTCCCAATATGATAGCCCAGGCCTCAGATCGTGGTGGAGTCATTTTAAACCCAATTTGTTCTACCAGAAAATAGTAGGAAATAAGTCCACCAGCAGTCATCTCCGAAACCAGGGAACCCCATCGAACCTTATTCTGTTTGGTATGACCAAGAACCAAACCAACCAATCCACCTCCTAGCAATCCGAAAAGTGCCCCTATGACGAACAGCATCGAAAGACCATAAAAGGCATTTGGGAAATTATCGGCCCGGCCGTAACCCACGACCTGACCATAACTGATCATACCTCCGGCACCCCACCCTACAGCGGATGCCAGGGCCACTAAAACCATTTTGGGATACCAATCTTTCCTTTTTGCTGCCAAAACCAGGGCTAGCCCTCCGATGGCACCCGCCCATGCAGCACCTTGTTCATGACCGAACTGACCCCTGATGGCCCATGCCGTTGCGAGCGACATGGCCACTATCAATATACCAAGACCTTCTTTTTTTATATTCATCCTTACCTGTTTTAATAATTGATTCTATACGCACCATTGCTAAAATGACCTGCTGATCTTATTATCAATTTTTTTTGTTTTGGGTCATATTTCCACATTTGTTGTGGCAAATCCCTGTTATCCAAGGTTATTGTTTGGGGAGCCTTTTCTGAATGTATTCTTAAAATATGGGATAATTCACCTCCCTTGAAACTTATGTTTAGCCCCCTGTTTTTAGTCTCATAGGAAATAATCGTTTCCCTTGACGTTTCCACATCATAATATGTGAACGTATTATCTCCTTCGGGATATATCAAAACCGTTATAAAGCCTTCCGAACCACTGTCGCCCAAACCGGTGTATTCCCTTTTGACATCCATGGGAACAATAGCACCTTCTTTGATATAAACCGGAAATCCGTGAAGTGGAAATTCCCTTTCAAATTCAAGGGGTCCTTCCAATAACGTAGTATCATCAAAAAAATAACGCCATTTACCTTCAGGCAACACCACCTCCCTAAGACCGGTATCCTTATAAATTGGGGCAATCAAAAAATCATCCCCGAACATATATTGGTATTTACCCTGTTTTAAAGGTGTCTGTAATTTTCGTCCCCCATTATGGGCACTAATCACATAGTGATACATATAGGGGACCAATTCTGTGTGCAACCATGCATAATTTCTAATAATCCGCAATTCTTGATCGGTTCTTTTCCATAGGCGCCGTTCCCCATGTCCCCCGTTAAGGAATAATCCGCAAAAAGAGGAAAACTGTGCCCATCGTATATAAAGTCTTGGTGGAATGGTTGACCCAGAAAACCCTCCCACATCGGAACCGACAATATTATAGCCAAGTTTGGCACTTTTAAGGATGTTATCAATAGCCGATTCAAAACCCTGTACCCCTTTTAAAGCAATATCTTTCCGTGGGTTGTCATTTTCCTTAATCATTTTATCGGTCACCCATTCGTGTTTTTGATCCCCGACCCAGTTGACGGGTGAGGCATCGATAGGCGCAAACCCTTCCGGATGGTACCCACGGTCGATAGCTCTTGAGAGCGTCAAAAATTCAGGATTCTGTGTTAATCCGTAGGTATACTCATCACGATAATAATGGTCCATATAAGTTCTAGTGGACATCCATCCTGAACTCGTTTTTTTATAGAAAAAAGGTAACGCACCGATTTCCGAGTAAAAAAGAGTCGCTGCGCCGTCCAATTTCCATCCATCAATACCCAAATCAAAGACATTTTGCTGTAATCCCCGCCACCAATCCATGGCCTTGGGGTTGGAATAATCGATAAAGCCCCCTTCGCCTTTCCACCATTCATTAGGTGATTTCGACTTGGCCAAAAACCCTTTCTCCATGCTGTCATCATACCATGTTCTATCTTCCATGACCCTAGTGTCATTGCTGTAACTATTGACCATTGGGGTCATCCAAAGCACAATGCGATACCCTTCATCCTGCAATTTGGGAAACCAAACCTCCGGATCTTTATATCTTATGGTGTCAATCTCAAAATCATTATAACGCACCGACCATGGGCTATCCAACAAAACAGTGCGAACGGGGATATCGTACTCCTTGTATCCCCTTAATAATTCATCGACATAATCCGAAGTATTGACATCGTCTTCCCAAAGCCAGCATTCCAATGCCCAAGCCGGAGTAAGCGGTGGGTTCCCTTGTCGCTGCCCATTAAAAGGAATTCCCCAAACGGGAAGAAACCAATAGAAATAAGCTATGCCCAACAAAAAGACCAATGCCCAAAACGCTATTTTAAGACCTTTCATTCCCACAACTATGCTGTTTTATGAATTGATTTAAAAAAACGTCTATATCCCACCAATAAGGTGATTAGCAAAAAAACTAGACCCACAGGCCCCAAGATTACCATGTATTCGGAATACATGTCACTATAGCCTCTTATATTTTTGTCCTTAAAATAATATACCAAGGCCAAGGTCATCAGAAAAAGGGCACTTATACCCGCCAGTATTATGATCCTTTGATTAAAATCGACTTTTAGGGTATTTATTCGTTTACCCAAAAAACTAAATAATAGTACCCAGAAACACCAAGAAACGACTTGAAAAAGATTGAGTGTCCTGAAATAATCAATTACGGTCAAAAAAGGTCTGAACCATAGATTTGAATCGGTATAAAAGGGTCGGTCCTTATATACCAGTATTCTTATTTTTTCTTGGGGACCTGCTTTTAGAAGGGTTAAAATCGCCTGTTCCTTGGAATCCGGATCCATAGTATTCCAATTGGGTATTTCTAAGGCATTGTAAACCGAACATGCCCTACCATAACCGTGGAAATCGAGTCCACCAACCATTATTAAGTCATTTTCACTACAAAACTTCCTTAATTTTTCAAAAAGGTCACGGTCATAATAGAGGTCACTCCCTACATTCTCGATTTCAAAACCATCAGCCCCTAGATTGCGATAAAACTCTTTTTCTTTTCCCTTACCATCGAACCAGTGGTTTATAATTACCACTCCCCCATGCCGATGAACCGAATCCATTACGGCCCCGTCTGACATTCCTTTTGTTTCGAATGCTCCGTCAAGTCCCAATAAACTCATATGATTGCTCCCGGAATGCTCCTGACCGACCAGGACCAAAGGTGACATGGGGAATGCACCTTTCCGTTGTGCCTGGGCAAATTCCAGGCTTTTTTTATGGTTGGCATGATCTGTAATAAAAAAAGCGTCAAAACCATTTCTTTGATGCCACCGCCACATACCTTTCTGGGAAATCAGTCCATCATGACTATATTCGGTATGGGCATGGGTTGTTACCAAAACAGCGTTTTCGGACTTGTTTACAATGGTATTATTGGGCAATGGAACGAATAAAATGAGTGCGAACATCGAAAAACAAATTCCTGCCAACAGAAGTACATTGACCAATGCGTTCCCTATTTTTTTCTTTTTAAATCCCTCGCGCCCAAATATTCCACTGAAAACAAGATAAATAATCAACACCCACAAGAATAACATCGGCAATTCCCGAAGCGCATAAATTGAACGGTTAAAAAAGAGTAATGGCCCCAATATAGGTTCTAAAATTATTCTCCATATTGAGACACCCACCTCAAAATCAGATTCCGGCAGTCCGGTAAGTGCATTCTCGAAATAAATTTCAAAACGAAATACGACGGACAGGGTGATTATCAAAACGAGAAGAACGGCAACGCCATATTTATTTATCATACCCCTTTTCATACAATCCTGTTTTTTTGACCGGCCCATATCCATGATGTAACCTTGTAACACCCATAATTTCTTGAATGCAGCCGATTATCCCCAATCATATTCCTATTTTGGTAATTCAATCCGATTGATGGTCTTACTACCTAAAACCTTTGTTTTCAATTTAGGAAATCACCTAAAGCGATATCATTTCCCCCTGTAGTTGTTCCAAAGACTATTCATTTGTAATCAAACAAATTAACACTAAAACCCAACCTTATACCACCATAATATTATAGTAAACTTATAATATTTTAACCCTTTGGGGCCTGCAACCTAACATATACCATTTATGGGGTAAAAAAACACCAACGTCCTTTTCGGTACTTATTCATTAAAACACACCGAAACCCTTTTTTCCCTTTATGGGTTAACCCCATCTAACTGCAGAAAAGATAGGAAGCACCCCATCCGTCAAAATACGTTTCAACCTGCACCCTGCTATCAAAAAAAAGGTGCTTCCTATGAAGCACCTTTTATAACGTAATCCGGGAATCAAACCATCATCAGTACGGTTTGTTCGTTCCTTGTAAAAGCCACATTTTGGACCATGCGCTATTATTACTGGAATCATCCCCCAGGAATTCCGTGGGCTCCAATCTATTGACGGCCTGTTCGGCATTTTCCGTATTATTGTCCAATTCATCGATATGGTAATAAAATCGAAGTGGCAATGCTCTTCTTTTGGCCGACTTGCCGGGCTGTAGATCAGGAAGTCCCGTTCTTCTATAATCGAACCAAGCCTCTGATGCAGCAGACCAACTTGCTATCCATTTTTGCTCAAGAATATCATCATAACCGGAATAAGCCGCGGCTCCGGAAATGTAATCGCCATAATCATCTACAACCCCCCAAGCTTTAAAAGATTGTAATATCCCTTCATTATAGTACTGCTCGGCAGACCCCGAAGCCCAGCCTTTCTCAGCTGCTTCCGCTAGTACAAAATTCACTTCGGCAGCGGATATTAAGCGCGCTTGTAGCAAAGGTCCACTAGCCTCTTTATAGATATCGTTTAATTGTGAGGCATGCTTGTTAAAGGTTCCTTGGTTAACATCCTCACTTAGATTATAGGCAGCCCCAAGGGTGAGTCCCGTTGGCAAACCAATATATTCCTTATCATAATCAACTGGGAAACCATATGATGATTCATAGGCATCAACAATGGCCTGTGACACGTGACGCTCACCATCAATTACCTCATCATAATCATCGGGAACATCAGATTCGAGTACTATGGGCTCTGCTACTTTATTGGCCCAAACCCCCAGTCGGGGATCGTCCAATTCCTGCAAGGCATCGACCAAGGTTTTTGCCATTTTAATCCTGAAATAGGCCCCTTGTGAGCTCTCATCAAACTTTGTGTTGGTAGGCCAAGAATCATCACTCGTATTACCTATATAAGCCATATTGGCATCATCCTCAGCATCCAATATCAAAGGATACTTGCTTGGGTTTGACACTATATTGGCGATTCCCTGTTGTGCCAAGGTAGGTTCTTTCTCCGACAATCTCATGTAATAGCGCAAGGCCAATGAATTGGCGAATTTTCGCCATTTTGACACCTCTCCATTATATAAAATATCCTGTTTATCCTCAATTCCGAAATAGGCACCTTCATCTTTGGACAAGAGGGTATTGGCCCTATTCAAATCGGAGAATATATTTTGGTAAATTGATGATTGCTCATCAAAAGGCGAATCGAAATACTCAAACCCCAAATCACCCTTTAATGCCTCAGAATAAGGAGCATCTCCCCACAAATCGGTGATTAGGCCAAACAGATAGGATTTCAAAACCAACCCTACGCCTAGTTGAAAGTCAAGGGCATCGGTCTCGGACTTTTCAATCATTGTCTGATTATTCTTCAATAGGGCATAATAATCTTTCCAACTATGGGAATCATTACTCCAGTCATAGGAATTATGGCCACTTGACCAGCCATCTTTTTGGGTATGTTGTACAACCCCTGCCAAATCCCCAAAACCAAGACCAACGAAAGTCTTACCCGTTCCTTTGATAACTGTGGGCATTAAAAGATTAGGGTCGATTTTCTCTTGCCCCGCAGCATTTGGATTCTCGTTCAAATCTTCCAGACCATGGCAGGCGACAAGGAGAATACCCCCTAAGAACAAAACGACTATTTTATTTTTAATTTGATACATCATGATTCTGTTTAATTTTTAATTAAAAAGTTACGCCGATTTTAATACCTATAGGAACCAACCAAGGTTCTACATTATAACGTTCTATACCTTGTTTAAACTGTGTACCTCTATTTCCACTGCTCGTTTCGGCCTGAAAGGCCCTTTCTGGATCTACACCAAAAGCCGAGTCTTTGGTCCAAAGCATAATATTTCGACTATAGATTGAAAAATTAAGGTTATCAATCCCCATTCGTTCAACGAATTTACTGGGCAAAGTGTACCCCAATGAAATTTCCCTTAATTTGATAAAGTCGGCATCAAACATATGATTGGTTCCAAAATCCCAAGGGTTACTTACCGAAAACGGTATAAAATCGGTTCCGGCGTCACCAAGGTTCTCATGCTCCAATATAAAGTTTCCGGCATCGTCATATGAACCCCTTACCCCAGGAACGAAAACCCCATCATAAACGGCCTGTCCCGATAGATTTTCAACAAAACCACCATTACCTGGCGTACCACCCACTGAATGGAAATTTTCGGCGTAAAGAACCTCATCGGCATGATCTAATACCCATTGCTTCAATTCCGGTCCTGCTTCCGATATGCCTGGATTAACCAAATTATCCAATAGTTGTTGACCGTAACCATCCTCTACCATATATCTTGAGGTTTGGGACATATACTGTCCGCCAGAACGCCAATCGAAAGTCATATTCAAGGAAAAGTTCTTATAGGTGAGTCCGGTTTGTAAGCCCATAATGAAATCGGGATTATAATTCCCTACCTTAAACCATTCATCTTCATTGGCAAGCCATTCGGCATCTTCCCCTTCCCCTATAAAAGGGTAATTGTAATAGGGTGAATTAACATCGGTAACCCTCTTTATTTTCCGGGAATATATATTCCCTACCAAACCATCTTCCCCAGTTTCCGGATTAGCAACGAAGCCTCTGGAAACACTCTTATTATCACTCCAAAACTCAATATAATCAACCCCATCGGACAAGGCCAATATCTTGGATTCGTTGGTTGTATAGTTCACATTGATATCCCAATTCCAATTTTTGGTTTTAATCGGTGTAAAACCCATGGAGATTTCAAAGCCCTTACTCTCCAATACCCCTGCATTCAAGCTCACACTATTAAAGCCCGAAGAACCTGCTATAGGAATGTTCGGTACTATTTGATTTTTATTTTCAACGGTATAATAGGTTCCTTCAAAGCGAAGTCTGTTATTGAACATGGTCAGATCTACACCGTATTCCTGGGATGTAGCTTCCTCTGGTTCCAAGTCGGGGGTATTCAACCCGGTCTGCCCACCGTAAAGCGTGGCATTTTCCCATTCTCCAGCATTATTGTAATAAACCCCCAATTGGTACGGATTGGTATCATTACCTACCTTTGCCCATCCACCGCGAAGTTTAAAAAGGTCCACTTTAGGAATATCGATCAATTCACTTACCAATAAACTTAACGAGGCTGAAGGATAGAAATAAGAACGGTTATCAACCGGTAGTGTACTTGACCAGTCATTTCTGGCCGTTACACTAAGGTATAACAAGTCCATATATCCGATATCGGCAATACCATAAACACTATTGATGGCCCTTTCGGTCAAAAAGCTCGAATAATTCAATGTCCCTGAGGCAATGTTATCCACCGTAAAAAGATTAGGGACCGTAAGTCCTGCCCCATTAGCGGATGAATTGACAAGTCCTGTGTTCTTTTGATACATCAGGTTGCCCCCTGCTGAAATTGAAAAATCAAAATTATCGTAATCCTTGGCATAAGTGGCCAAAAAATCAATATTGGTCTCTAACCCCTCGGTCTTGGCAATACCATAAGTACCATTGTTACTCTCCCTGGTATAGCCCGGTGCCATTTTGGTCTCCTGCGTTTGGTTATAACTGTTCAGGTTATAACTGGTTCTAATATTAAAATCAGGGGACACTTTCCAATCCAACGCAATATTTCCGTAAATCCTATTTCTCGAAAAGCTATTCTTTATTTCATTGGCCAAAAACCATGGGTTCTCATAGTCTTCAGAAAAATTATACACCTCAACACCTGGTAAATCATAATCCTTTATATCCAGGATATTAACGTTCGCCGGTACGGCATATGCCCATTGTAAAGGGTTGGTACCCCTATTCGAAGACGGCCTATTATTGGCATAACTGTTGACATAATTAATATTGGTACTAACCATCAACTTATCGTTCAAATCGGAAGTAGCGGATAATGATATACTGTTACGCTTTAAATCCGAATTTGGAATGATTCCGATATTATCCATGGCCGTTACCCCCAATCTATAATTTATTATGTCCGAACTATTGCTTATGGTCAAGCTATTGGTCGTTGTAATCCCCGTACGCACAAAATTCTGTATATTGTTGGGATAGGACTTCAATTCCGTGGGTACGGGATTGCCGTTGGCATCCTTAGGGGAATTCCATTGCACCGCAAAATACCCCCTATCCAATTCTGGCCCCCCATTACCTCCTGTAGGCAACACATCGGGCATAATATAGCTTCCTCCTTGGGATTCCGGGGAATAAGACAAGTAACCCGAAGCAAAACTATGTTGGGCATCCAAGAACTTATACGGAACGTCAAAAACGGTATTGGACGTTATATTAACTTTCATCTTTTGGTTTTTCTCAGCCTTCTTCGTGGTTATCAATACCACCCCATTACCAGCCCTTGAACCATATAAGGCAGCCGCACTGGCCCCTTTCAATATAGTTACATTGGCAATACTATTGGGATCTAAATCAGAAATGGCATTACCATAATCCACCGGATTTCGATCACCAAACCCTCCAATATTATTCAGGCCGTTGACCACGGGTACCCCGTCGACCACAAAAAGCGGCTGGTTGTCAGAGCTCAGTGAAATCGCCCCCCTAATGACCATACTTACCGAAGACCCGGTTCCTCCAGTTGCATTTAACGAAACCCCGGCTACTTTACCTGAAAGCGAATTCAGGACGTTCTCTTGGGCGACCCTTGTCAATTCCTCGCCAGCCACGTTCTCTACCGAATACCCTAATGATTTGTCCTCCCTTTTTATACCAAGGGCGGTAACCACAACCTCATCCAAGGCTTGGGCACTAATGGCCATAGTAACATTAATTGTTGTTCTACCATTTACCGCTTCTTCACGGGACATGAATCCAATATAGGAGAAGACCAAGGTTCCGGTTGCAGGTACTTCAATGGAATAATTACCGTCAAAATCGGTAGTCTTTCCTATAGCAGTACCCTTTAATACAATACTGACCCCCGGCAAAGGCATACCATCCTCTTCAGACACGACTGTTCCGGTCACCGTAATGGTACTTTGGGCCCATACGGAATGAATGCCGAAAAGCAGGAACATCAGAAAAAACAAAGCAGAAAACCGCTTGATGTTTTTCTTAGTGTAATAATAAAAGTGCTTATCCATAATCGATTTAGTATAAATTGGTTATTGTTAGTTTTGGTTTAAAAAACGCTTTCTGTCTACTCAACCGTTTCAAAGGTCAATATAACCGCGTTGGTATTTATCCCTATATAGTCCTGGGATGCAGCTAAGAACATGACCAATCGCATGGAATTCGATGAGATATCCTGAAGGATTACCTTATTCTCAAAATCCTTAAGGCCAATAAACTCATTCCCTGAAAAATCAAGCGTGGTGACCCCTTCATAGGAAATTGCACCGCCTTCGCCATACACCGACGATGTAGTCATGGTATCATTTTCGGCATATGTAAAGGTTGCATCCGTTTCAGGTTCAAACAATCCAGTACAAAGACCAAAATCACTACCTCCATCATTTACGATACCTGCGCCTCCGGTTGTCACAAATTGATATAACAATCCACTAAAAGCCGCACCATCATCCTTTACATCATGGCCATAACTTCCATCAAAGTAAAAAGTAAACTCGTCCTCATATACTTCAGCCATTCCTAGTCCAGATCCGAAGATTCCCCCTGGCAATGGATTTGGTGCCCCTTCAAAAGGTGATAAATCGGCATCTGAATTCGCAAAATAATCATTCCCCGAATGACCGTTTGATATCCGCCATGTTTTACCATCAGTATCATTGGCACCACCTGTCAAAAGCACATATGGCGTAATATCCAATGCCAGTTCAACCTCCTTGGCTATAGTTGCACCCGAATTATCGGTCACCGTAAGAACCGCAGTATAATAACCTGCTTCCCCATAGACGTGAACCGGGTTTTGTTCGCTACTTTCCGTACCATCCCCAAAATCCCATTTCCATGATGCCGCATTATTTGTCAAGCCATGGAAAGCAACTTTCTTCCCTTTTACAGAATGATAAATATCAGCGGTAAACGGAATAACGCTTTTTGCCTCATCGTCGTCAGTATTACAGGACACTATGGTCAATAATACCGAAAAACAGAGTCCTGATAATAGGTATACATACTTTTTTCTCATAACTGAATTTGATTTTAATGCCTCCGCAAAACTGGATATAATTTGATACACCAGTCTTAATTTTGAGTTATATAACTGTTAAATAAAAATCACAATATCCTCAAATTTATATCCAATTACTTCAATATAATTCAATTATTTTATTAATTAATGAACATATCTTAACCCAGCAGTTGTTTTTTAAAGATTAATTTTACAAAACATATCAATATTTTGACACTTTTATGAAAATCAATAAGGACTTGTCATATTTAACAAATCCAATTTGTTATCGGCACAGCAGGTATATTTTCAACAGAAGGTTCTTACTTATAGTCCACTTAATGTTTTTTGTGTTTATATGCGGTGCGCAAGACTTAAAAGTCGGATGTGCCAAACGTGTATTGACACCAAATCCCTTACTTCCTGTTTCTGGTGGTGTGGGACTCCCCAAACCTGCAGAAATCAAGAAAGGCGATCTTTATGTTCGCGCTATGGTTTTGACGAAGGGCACCGAAAAAATAGCGATCGTATCCATTGACAACCTGGGTTGGCCGGCCGCTCTCGGAAACAAATCAAGGAGTCTGATCAAGGAGATACCAAGCGAGAACATTCTTATAGGTGCGACGCATACACACAGCGCTCCCGATGCCTATGCCTTTCCTAATTCTGAAGGCATCCATGGTGCGGACCTTGAATACCTGGATTGGTGTACCGTCCAAGTGGCTGAAACCATTAAGGAAGCACTCAAGAATACAGAACCTGCCCAATTAAAGATAGCTGTTGGGAAAGCGGAAGGAAAAATCGCTTACAACTATTATGCCCCTGACCTCTACGACCCCCGTTGTGGTGTAATCCAGGCTATTGGCACTCAAGGAAAGAACAAGGGCAAACCCATTGTCACCCTTGTAAACTATGCCATTCACCCTGAAGTTATTGGCAGCAACCGAGGCATATTGAGTCCGGATCTGGTGGGTCCCTTAAACGAAAAGATAGAAGCGGAAACCGGTGGAATGGGCATTTTCATGAACGGTGCCCAAGGAGGTATGGTCACCGCCGACAATCGTTTGGCCGATGGTAAGGAAGCCGGTAATTGGGAAGAATGTATACGCATAGGAAATCTTTTGGCCTCTGAAGCATTACGAATTGTAAAGGACGCACCAGTACAAAAGAACGCGGATATCCTCTGTACATACAAAAAGGTAGCATTCCCCATTGAATCAGCCATGTTGCGCTTTATCCTAAAAAATTCCCCTCTGAGTATGGGGTCTTCCGATGGACAATCAATTCAAACAACGATCAACCTATTAAATATAGGTAGCGCACAAATATTGACCATACCCGGTGAGGCCTTGCCCAATATCGGTTTTTATCTAAAACGCAAAATGAATACCGGCCACCCCTTTCTTTTTGGTCTGACCAATGATGCTTTTGGCTACATTTTGACCAAGGAAGACTTCAACAGTTTTGAAAGATACAAATACATCAGTCGAACCAGCTTAGGTGAGATGACCGGTGAAATACTCATATCGGCATCCCTCGATTTAATTAATAATAGTCCAAAACCCAAAAAAACAGATACCCAATGACAACAAACTCATTTGTACACAGGTATGGGATCCTTGCCCTTACCCTTTCCTTTACGCTAATATGGTCATGTAAGAATACGAGTAAGTCCAATAAAGATACGATGGCTTCACTTTCCTTAACGGAATCCAAGCCTACCCCAAAAACCGCATTGCAAAGCTATTTGAAAAATGGCGATACCACCTACAATTGGGTAGTCAAGGATTCTTTTTCCATAGGGGGTGTAACCGCTTACGACCTTTTGTTAACCTCGCAAAAATGGCGTGAATTCACCTGGAAACACCAATTGACCCTTATGGTACCAGCAGAAATCAATTACGATGGGGCATTACTTTTTATTACAGGAGGAAGTCAATCCAATGGTATGCCCAATTGGAAATCAAAAGAGAAAACCGGAAGCGAAAGTGGTGCAATGGCCCAGATTGCCGAAAAAAACAAGGCAATCGTAGGCATTTTGCGACAGGTGCCCATGCAACCTTTATATGAAGGGGACTTAGTTGAAGACCAATTGATTTCCTATACCTTACATAACTATAAGAAAGATAAGGATCTATCATGGCCACTCCTATTCCCTATGGTCAAAAGCGCAGTACGCGGTATGGATGCCATTCAAGAATTCTCTGAGAAGAAACTACACCATCCCGTATCCCGATTTACGGTCACAGGGGCATCAAAACGCGGATGGACGACTTGGTTGACCGGGGCCAGTGATGAGCGTGTAGAAGCCATCGGACCCATGGTCATCGATGTACTCAATATGCCGATAAGCCTTGATTACCATATTGAGGCCTGGAAAGAGTACAGTATACAAATCAATGACTATATCAAACTTGAAATTCCCCAAACAGTCAATACCGAAGATGGCAATGCCCTAACCCAAATGATCGACCCATACTCCTATCGTGATCAATTGACCATGCCCAAAATTATATTTATCGGCACCAATGATGAATATTGGCCGGTTGATGCCATTAAGAATTATATCAATGATATTCCGGGTGAGAATTATATACATTACACCCCGAATGCCGGACATAACCTCAATGGGGGAGAAAAAGCATTGAAAGCCCTCAGTGCCTTTTGGGGCAGAACGTTAGCCAAAAAACCGTATGCCGATTTGGAATATGAGCTTTCAACCGATAAATCCTCGGCGCTATTAAAAGTTGGATCCGATGATGAAAACCTAACATCGGCCTTCCTTTGGTCAGCCAATTCCGAGGATCGTGATTTTAGGGATGAAAAATGGGATTCCATACCTGTGGAATTTTCCGGCCATGGGGAGGTACAAGAGCGAATCCCATTCCCAAAAGAAGGATTCAAGGCCTTTTATCTTGACCTCGAATACAAAGATTCCAACGGTGGCACCTATACCAAGAGCACCCGTATGTATTTGGCCGACGATGATGAAGTACTCTAAAAACAAACGTAATTGGCTAATCGGTATAAGCCTAATGGGCTTGGCCGCCTTGGGGGTATTCAAGTTGTTTTTTGACCCAAGTACCACGTTTCCCGTTTCGGATTATTATGAATACGACAAAGCCATTCCGCTGAAGGATACGACACATATAATTTTGGATACTACCGATTATCAAATGTTCAGCATTTCGTACACCAGTATCCATGATCAAAGGGTTAACGGATTATTAAGTATCCCCAAGAGCAGTTCAAAACCCTTGCCGACCATTATACTCATGCACGGCCTTGGAGACCACAAAGCCGTTGATTACGTCGCATATGGGAACGAACTCTTCCTTAAAAATGGTTATGCCGTATTGCGTATAGATATTAGCGCACATGGTGATAGGGAAAAAGACTTCTATGACTTCGACCTCACAGGTCCCAACAAATACTGGACACGCAATATCGTTAGTCAGACTGTTTTTGATTTGCGACGTGCGATAGACCTAATCGAGACAAAGCCAGAGCTCGACCCCGGTAAAATTGGATATTATGGCATTAGTCTGGGGGGTATCATCGGCTCCATATTTTGCAGTGTTGACGATCGGGTAAAAGTCCCTGTATTGGCATTGGCAGGGGGGCAATTGAATTTATTGTATGGGAAACAGGCTGCTACGAAGGAGGTCAAAGACTTTCTCGGCATCATTGAACCCCTCAATTTCATAGCCGATATTTCACCGAGGCCTTTGTTAATGTTAAATGCAAAAAACGATGAGATCGTACCACCTATTATGAGTAAATTACTTTACAGAAAAGCCAAAAAAGAAAAAGAAATAATTTGGTACGATGCCAAACATAGGGATGCTCCCCTTGATATTATTTTCGGTGATGGATTGGATTGGTTTAATCAATATTTATAAAAAAAATGAAAAATTACAAGCACTTAACAACCATTCTCTATTTTTTGATTCTATTCTCAGGATGCAAGGAGAAAAAGACCCCTACCACTACTCCCGAAACCACGATGGCAAACTCCGAAATCAATAAAAACCCCAGTACCTGGGCGGAGAAATTGGGTTGGCCAGCGGATAAAAAAGTCATTTTACTACACGCCGATGATATCGGCATGTGCCCCGAAGCCAATATTGCCGCAAAGAAGCAATTGACTGACGGGGTCATACAATCCGCTGCGGTAATGATTCCATGCCCCAACGCCCAGGAATTCATATCATGGGCCAAGGAAAACCAAAAATTGGACATAGGCCTTCACCTTACCTTGACCAGCGAATGGAAAACGTATCGCTGGGGCACTGTATCGGATAAATCCGAAGTACCGGGACTATTGGACGAGGAACATAAAATGTGGCATGAGGTACCCCAAGTAGTGCAACATGCCAGTGCGACAGAAATTGAAAAGGAAATAAGGGCGCAAATAGAACAATCCTTGGCCTGGGGTTATCGGCCAGACCATATCGACACCCACATGGGCACCTTATTTGGACATCCCTCCTACGTAAAAGTCTATATGAAGGTCGCACAGGAATATGGCATACCTGCCAATATAATAGACATATCCAATCCAAAAGTACTGGCAGAGTTCAGAAGTCAAGGTTACCCCATGGATGATAGTGTGGTTAGGATGACCGAAGCGTATAGCCTACCTAAACTCGATTATTTCACCAGTGTTCCCAAGGCCAAAACCTATCCCGAAAAAATCGCCAACTTTAAAAAGCTTATTGGCTCCTTGGATTCCGGACTTACCGAAATCATTTTCCATCCATCGGTGCTTACCGAAAACTTAAAGGGTATTACGAACTCTTGGCAACAACGCTCTTGGGAGGCACAAATGTTTTCCGACCCGGAACTCATCCAATTTTTCAAGGATGAAGGGATAATATTTACCAATTGGAGGGAAATCATGGAGCGTTTTCAAAAACAGAAATAATTCAACTATCCT
This sequence comes from Maribacter polysiphoniae, assembly GCF_003148665.1. Taxonomy (GTDB): domain Bacteria; phylum Bacteroidota; class Bacteroidia; order Flavobacteriales; family Flavobacteriaceae; genus Maribacter_A; species Maribacter_A polysiphoniae. The sequence continues at coordinate 406,857 of NZ_QGGQ01000004.1, forward strand.
AACACCCAATACCATTAAAACCGAAAAAACATTCAGCTATAGACAATATTTAATGTGTTTCGAATAATATTCAAGTAGCCTTGTGTTTAGATTAAGGTGTTATTTGTAATATATAAAATTTCAAATCCAAAAGGTATGAGACAATTTACTTTTTTCGCCCTGGTATTAATGATTTTCTCTTGTAAGGAAAAGTCTCCCCAATTACCCAAGGTCGTTCCCTTAAACCACCCAGCCGTGATCACCGAAGAATTCATTTATGAGATAGACAAGGCACCCACACCCGAGTGTCATGCCTCAACGGTAGCCGTAAGTAATGGGGTGATCGTCGCATCCTGGTTTGGTGGCACCAAGGAAAAAAACAAGGATGTAGGCATCTGGGTCGCTCGTAGAACGAACGGAAAATGGTCTTCCCCTATTGAAATCATCAATGGGGTACAGGAAGATGGCACCCGCTACCCGTGTTGGAATCCTGTTTTATTCAAACCTAAGGGAAAGCCGCTCTATTTGTTTTATAAGGTAGGCCCCAGTCCACAAGAATGGTGGGGACTTTATATGACCTCTAAAGACAATGGCCAAACATGGTCAGAACCGACAGAACTTCCTAAAGGCATTTTAGGCCCCATAAAAAACCAACCGATTCAACTGGCCGATGGAACCATTTTGTCCCCATCGAGCAACGAAACCACTTCCGGGGATTGGACCGTTCATTTAGAGTATAGTATGGATAGTGCAAACACATGGACCAAATCGAAACCTTTGAACCTACCAGAGGAATTTGGGGCCATACAACCTGTGATATTGAATTACGGAAACGGAAAGTTACAAGTATTGAGCCGTACCAAAAATGGTGTTGTAAGTGAAAACTGGTCCGATGACCATGGAAAAACCTGGAGCGCCATGACGGCTACTTCGTTACCGAACCCAAATTCAGGAATCGATGGGACCAGCCTTCTAGATGGACGACAATTTCTGGTGTATAACCCTACCGATAAAAATTGGGGTGACCGGGTACCTTTGAGTATTGGACTTTCAAAGGATGGCAAAAACTGGGACCGGGTGCTCGACTTGGAACCCTTACGCGAGAATACGGATAAGGAAGGAGAGGAATATTCCTATCCCACCGCTTTACAAGCTGAGGACGGAAAAATACATATCGTCTATACGTGGAACAGGAAAACGGTCAAATATGTGGTCATTGACCCCGTAAAACTTCAATAAATGAAAACAAAAAGATGGCATCGGCGACTTTTAAGGGTTTTTGCGACCCTCCTTGTCATCTTCCTTTTCCTCTTTATTTTTGCCACAAGGGCTATTGACAATACTCCGTATTTCGAAACGGACTATTACAAAAACACCATCGTGAACATGGATAGCGAAGTCAAAAGCATGACTGAAGCCAAAGGCTTGCTCTATTCAGGTTTCGCCAAGGTGAATATTACCCCGAAAATCGTTGAAGGCAACGCCGATGATACCAAAGGGGAATTCAATGCCATAAGAATGGCCGGTTATGGGGACGGAAAAATTGCAAAAGGTGCTCACGACCCATTATATGCAAAGGCCATTTCCCTTCAGGTCAATACCAAGGAAATAGTACTAATAAGTGCCGATATGGTCTTGATTCCCGAATCGGTAGTACTTCAAGTTTCGGAAAATCTAAAAAATAGGATTTCAAGAAAACAACTCTTTTTTGGTGCTACGCATACCCATGCCAGTATAGGCAATTGTATACCCGGTTTTGTTGGGGAAAGTTTTGGCGGGGAATTCAACCCTAAGGTGGTTCAATGGCTCAGTGATAAATTCACCTCCCTTATTTTAAAAGCATTGGACGACAAACAACCCTCAAAATTTGGATCCGGATATGTACAAATGCCGCACTTGGTACGAAATCGGATTATTGGTGAAACCGGCCGTCTCAATTCAAAATTTACCCTGTTATCAATCATTCAAGACAATGGGAAACATGCCGTCGCTGGTATTTTTTCGGCCCATGCCACCACAATTGGCCCTTGGAACGATACGTTCAGCGCCGACTACCCTGGCTACTTTCAGCGAGGTCTTGAAGCCAAGGGAATCGATTATGCCCTGTTTTTTGCCGGTACGGTAGGCAGCCAATCAAACAAAGGAAAAGGCAAAAAGTTCGATAAGGTGAAATATATCGGAGAAACTTTGGCTGACTCCGCAAAAGCAACACTTAACAAAATGCAATATGATTCGATCATGAATCTATCTGTCATCTCCCCTGAATTGGAAATACCCCGATTACAGGCTTTCTATGTGTCAGACAGCCGAAGATTTTCCCCGGCGGCAAGTCGACTGTTGATGCCTGAATTAAAATCGGTTTATATACAAGGACTACGATTAAATAACCTGATATGGATCGCCATGCCCTATGAACTGAGTGGTGAATATGGGATAGACCTCAAAAATGCCTTGGAACTAAAAGGCTATAATTCCGCCATGACGAGTTTTAACGGCCAATATCTTGGCTATATCGTTCCCTCGAAATATTATTATTACGATACGTATGAAGCCCGTTTGATGGGGTGGTACGGCCCTAGTATGGGCGATTATTTAATGGAACTGAACTATAGGTTGGCAAATATCCTCACACATTCACGATTATAATCCCAATAGTATGAAAAAAGTATTAAAAGTATTAGGCCTTCTGATTTTATTGATTGCCTTAATCATTGGCGGTATTTTTATCTATAACTGGCGCGATAGACACCCCAATTATAACATTGACCTGAAAACGATAAGCCAAAACCCTAGCCCCATAAAAGCCGGTTTTGCCAAACGCCCCATAACCCCGACTATTGTTGACACATGGAATGATGCCAATGGTGATAACAAATACAACGAGAAGGATGGGGACACCTATAACGACAATAACGACAATGGCACTTTTGATGCTTTCTGGATAGCCGGGATGAGCAATGCCAAACCTGCCCAAGGTGTTCATGATGATGTATGGTCGAGGGTAATGGTACTCGACGATGGTAAAAGTCGTGTTGCGATGGTATCCTTGGATGCCATTGGGTTCTTACATGGTGATATCATTGATATAAGAAAAAGGATCCCTAAGGAATTAGGTATCGATTATACCCTAATCGCTTCAACCCATACCCACGAAAGTAACGACCTGGTCGGTATTTGGGGTGAAAACATGTTCAATTCAGGGGTAAACCCGGAAATGTTGGAGTACGTCAAAGAACAAACTGTTGCTGCCGTTACCGAAGCGGTTAACAATCTTCGATCGGCAAAACTGGTTTTTGCTGAAGATTTAACGGAAAGGGATTCCGTACTGATCAAAGACACCCGGAAACCCATTGTAAAAGCTACTGGAATCCATTTAATGCAAGTTCTTGACGCCAATACCGATGCGACTTTAGGTACGCTTATCAATTGGTCTAACCACCCGGAAACGTTGTGGAGTCAAAACCTTTTGATCAGCTCCGATTTCCCCCATTATGTGAGGGAGGCCATTGAAAATGGGGTTTATAGTAACAATGAGCTTAAAGAGAAAGGTTTAGGAGGAGTCGCCATTTATTTCTCAGGGGTTATAGGTGGATTAATGGCCCCCCATCCTTCCATTTCCATTGAAGACCCTTATACGGGGGAATCCTTCGCTTTGCCCACTTATGAAAAAACAAAGGCGTTAGGGGACCAATTGGCACTAATGTCTTTGGAAGCTTTACGTAAAAGAGGCGATACCATGGCTACCTCAAATATTTCATTACGGGCTAAAACAATCTTGGCCCCTTTGGACAATACAACGTTTAAGATCGCAAGTGGCATTGGATTGATAAAAATGGGGGTCCCCGAATATTTTAAAACCCGTACCGAGGTCGGGGCCATTCGAATCGGACCTGCCATGTTCCTGAGTATTCCGGGAGAAATCTATCCTGAAATCATTTTTGGGGGCGTTGAAGCACCTGAAGGGCGGGAATTCGACATACAACCCTTAGAGACCCCCCCTATCCAAGAATTCATCAAAGACAAATACAAATTCTATTTAGGACTTTCGAACGATGAAATCGGGTATATTATACCGAAAAGTGAATGGGACACCGAAGAACCTTACCTCTATCTGGATAAGCGCGATACGTATGGGGAAGAAAATTCCCTGGGTCCTGAGACTGGCCCCCTTATCTATAACTCCCTAATAGAGGTCATTAACGATTTGGAATAAATCGATGCCTAAGCATTGAACTTGCTTATAAAATCGACGGTGATATCGGAATAGGCCGATATAATACGATCGGCAAGGGTCAATCGATCAGGCTTTTCACTATTCGTTATAGCAACACATGCCATACCCGCTGCCTTGGCCGATTTCACCCCATTTTCAGAATCTTCGATAACCAAACACCTATCGGGCTGGACACCTAGCTTTTCCGCAGTAAGCACATAGGGTTCTGGGTCGGGTTTTCCTTTTTGAACATCCTGGGAAGTTACCACCACTTCAAAATAGGGATGGAGTTTCAATAAGTCAATGACCGCACTTGCCTCCTCGTAGGTAGAGCTTGTCGTTAAAGCGAGATTGTAGTTTTCATGTAGTCTTTTGATCAAATCAAGGACCCCATCAAAAATTTTGAGATTGTCTTTGACCAAAATCGTGTAATAGCGTGTTTTGGAAGCCATCAAATCATTTATTTCCACATGTGCGATACCATAGGTCTCCATAATATCCTTAAACGCGGAAACATCGGTTCTTCCCAAACAGAACTTTCGATAAATTTCAGGGGACATTTCAAAGCCTATTTCCTTAAAAGCCCTTTCCGTGGCCAATTCATGGCAATCCTCGTCATCGGTAATGACCCCGTTCATATCAAAAATGATGGTCGTTATCATAATCTAATTTTAATTTTGCCTCTAGTTCCAGAATGCGGTTTATATGTTTATTGGCAATTTCCTGATGCACCCGGTCAAAGGGCAAACAGGGTTGTCTAACATTTGGCGTCGGGTATATCCCCTGTCTGTATAAAAGCTGTTTGAAAAAATTAATGGAAATATCCAAATGCTGGTTTGAGAAAGCCAAAATCGGTACGATCTGTCTGAACAATTTTTCGGATTCATTGATCTTACCTTGCTCAAACAACCTATAAATGGCCGTATATATAAAGTGCATTCCTGTGGGCATGAAGGCATGAACACCCCTTTGCAGCCCCTCGATCATTTGCGATACGGCCCACCCGCCACTAACATTCAGGCGCCCCTTGGTCAATTCCAAGATCCGTGAATATTTAATGCCTGCCGGAACCGTTTCAATTTTAAGACAACGAAAAGACGCTACATTCTCAAATAGTTCGCATATAAGATCGTCAGGTAAGCCATAACCCGTGGCATCCCAATCCTGAAGCATGATCATTTGGGGACCAAGTGCCGCCAATTCATAAAAGTGTGCTTTGAAACGCTCTTCGCCATCGTATGGGATTTGGAACAATACATTATCGCACCCCAATGCAAGATACTGCCGCAGCAATATTTTACTTTTAGCCAAATCGGTTTCCCCTGCCCCTGCAATTACGGGAACCTTGCCATTTACCGTTTCAAGCACGGTAGCCACCATTCCGAGGCGTTCACTATCGGACAACTTGTAAACCTCTGCGGCCATCGCCGGAACCAAAAAACCTGCCACTCCGGCACCTAAGGCCTCCTTTACATGGTTGCTAAGCGCCCCGTGATCAATAGTATCATTACGGTCAAAAGGTGTATTGAGTACGGTAACGATGCCCCTTAGGGGATAGGTTTCTTTTTTCAAAATATTTAAGGGTAATTGTTCTTTTTACTACACACGGTTAACGATTATTTATGGATCAATTCAAAATAGTCCATGATTCCTCCGTCCGAACCGTCACCATTCATTTTACGTGCGGTACATTTTAAGTGTTTTCCATCAATCTCGAAAACAACATAGTGATATTCATAAAATTCCCCAGCATCGGTATTGTCATTATCCTTTACCGCCTTATGGTCTGGGTAATCTATTTGTTCCCATTCAGAATATTTGTGGTTATCCAGATTGGATCCCCCTCCTCCCGATATAATATAAGTCGCATTATTGCCCTTGCCCGTTTTGGGATCATAAGGAGGATGGGGCAATCCCCTCTCATAGTCATGTGTATGGCCACTTAAGACAACATCTACCTTATTCGCCTCCATTAAAGGGACAATATACTTACGCAAAGGTGGTTCCCCGTCATATGGACCTCCCGACCAAGCTTCGGAATACGGTGGTTGGTGCATTAAGGTAAATATCCATTCGCTGTTTTTCTGGGCTTTTTTAAGGTCGTCCACAAACCAGTTGTATTGTTGGCTGTGAACAGTGATACCCTCACCCTCCTCAAAATTGGACTTATTGGGATCTAGAAAAATGAAATGAGAATTCCCATAGTCCACTGAAAAGTAATATTCCGTACTCCCAGGAGAATTACGTGGGTGATCGACATACTTTTCAAAAGGCGGAACTATCCGATCTTCACCATACCCCCCATATTCGTGGTTTCCGATGGAAATATAGGTGGGGGTGGTGCCACTAACATGGCGTAGTGGATAAAAATATTCATCGATCCAACCCGTCAGGTTTGTACCCGTAGATACCACATCACCAACATTCAAGATAATATCGGCTTGTTCAAGTGCCATCATTTTAACCAGATTGTCGTGCACTTTCGGATAAGACCGATTGTCTCCATAAACAATAACCTTGATCGGGGCATCTTTGGGCTTTCTGGTTCTAAACGTCTTCAATTCACTACGCAAATTGGCCGATTCGACCCTATAGGTATAAGTCTCATTGGGTTTAAGACCTACCAGAGTGATTTCGTGCATGGTTTTTGGAATTTCATTCTCAACGACTTCATGATCCAATTCACCGTTTTTCCCATAAACAACCTTTCCATAGGTAGGATATACCGTTTCCCACATCACGGTAATGGACTCCTCCTGCAAATTCTGTAAATAAGGGGGTATTACAAAGGCTGGTGATTCCTGAAGTTGTACCTCCGCACTTTCAAGCGCACTATTGGTAAAAGCCAATCTCGTTGCTAGATCGAGTGTTCGTGTTCGCTGTAATGTCTGGGAAAATTCATGGATTACCCCCATATTTGGTTTTGGGTGTCTTTCACAATAACGATCCAATCGATTTAGGGCCGAATTGACCTCTTCCAAGGTCTTTTTAAGTTGATAGGCCTCATCGCTTACCAAACGTACCTTTCGCAGATCGCCCGAACCCCATTCATTGAATACTTTTATGGCAATCCATAAGGCATCCCCAACATGTGCCGAGTTACTGAGCACAATATTCCCTTCTCCCCCGGTAAATCGCTGCCGTAATTTACCATTGACCCAGATTTCACCCCTATCATTGGCATTGACCGTTAGTCGCAATGTCCTATCCTTTACTTGGAAGGTGTCTATGGACTCCGGAATTCTTAATTTGGTCCGATACCAAGCATGGGTATATTCACCACGCCAACTCTTGCCGGCACTCCTTTCTTCCCAGGAGGAATCATCAAATGCGATTTCCGATGCCTTATCGTTGGCTTTGTGCTTGAATTTCCAATCGACTACATCTATGCCTTCCACGGGCAAAGGAAAATTCAAACCACTCATAAAAAGGGCATATCCCCTGGGCATTCCCGTAATTCGGGCATTATAAAAACGACTGTTATAATTACCGTTCTTGGTTTTTATCTGTATCGTATATTTTTTCCCTTCCTTAGCCGCTTCGGCCAATATCCCCTTTCCTGAATACCCGCTTGCCAAAAACAATTCCCTGCCATTTACATAGACCTGTGCCTGTGGTGAAACATTAATATGAAGGACAAGATCGTAACCAGCGAGGTATTTCGGAACAATAACTTCCTGTTTAAACCACTTTATTCCATTCTTCTCCCAAAAAGGTTTGTTCAATGTTTCCGGTTTCCAGAGCTGGGGCGTATCAGCCAACACCTCTTTCAAAGTCAAGTCCCCTTCATGGGCTTGCCATTGTTCAATTTCCAGATAAGGATGGGACTCCGATTTTTGTACGATTGTATCTTTTTGGGCTGATAATATCATCGTCCAAAAAAATAAGGTCAAAACTAAATACTTACTATGTATAACTTCCATTACTTGATTTAATAATAATTTAAAGGCAACCCATTAAGGTATAAAAACAACAGGGTCAAAATTGGTTCATTGGTTATTTAATCGTCCTTCTTTCCACCTTAATGGTATCAAACTCGTTGCCTTCAATATCGAACACATGCAATACGGCTTCATCCTGTTCAACTTCAACATTGATAAAGTGCTCTATTTTTTTATAATTAAGGGTTTCCGGCTGTACGGCATCAATATCATATAATGGCGCCCCTGCCCCTGCTGATGTGATAAAATGAACCCCCTTGTCATATGCATGGTGGTAATGATGGTCATGGCCATTTAAAAATACCTGTACGCCATATCGACTAAAAATATCGCCCCAAAAAGCACGGACCTTCTTTGACTCTTCCACACGACTTTTTTTCACACTGTATAAAGGGGTGTGCTGAAAAATAAAAACGAATCCTGCCTCACGGTTCAATTCCAAGACCTGTTCCAACCATTCCTTTTGTTTCTTTAGATATTCAATGCCCGATTCTTCCCAATAGGTATCTTCCATGCCCTCGGATGTGAAAGCGGGTATCGTTGTCCTTAAACCTTCACTATCCAATACAACGAACAACGCATCACCCACGGTAAAATAGTAGTAGCGTTCATTGTAGGGAAGGTCAAAAAAATCGTAATAATAGGGTGAATCCTTTTCATGATTGCCCAATACCGGATAGTAGGGCGTATTGGTCATAAAATCCTTATTGATCTTAAAAAAAGACTCCCAATCGCGCATTGAAAGTCCGTTGGCAACCAAATCCCCTGAATTCACAATAAACCTTGGATTTAGTTGCCCTACCTGTTCGATTATTCTCTTATGGACATTGTTTCTACTGCGTGTATCCCCTATTGCTACAAAATTAAAAGGTATGCTTTTATCCGGATACGTCCGCAACTTACCTTTTCCCTCATCGCTACCGTCATTCAAAACATCATAAACATATTCAGTGTCCGGTTCTAAATTGGCCAAATGTATTTTATGTTGTTTAAATTCCCGGATTGTGTCTTTTTCCCCCGCTATATCCGTAATGGTCATCTCACCCTCAAGGGTCGACCAACATATGGTCGCATCTTTTGTACTCATTTGTTGGATATAAGGTCCGAAGGCAATCTTATCACTGGTTTGCCCTGCAAGCTGTAGGATGGTAAAGAATAAAAAAAGTGTAATTGGAATCGTATTTTTCATGGTATCGGTTATAAGAAGTTTATTTCTGTTTATGAAATGAAGTTTACACAATAGCTTAAATCGATTGAACCTTCCTTAGTCATGTAACAAATATATTCAACCCAAACAAAGACGTATTAGTTTATCTTATTTGAAACCTATGTTATTTTAACCATTCACTCTTTTCAATTGCTCTATTTTTGTTTATGAAGTTAAAATTCCAACACATTGAATAACCAGAATTATAGATTCAGTGAAGGATCTATTTCGATACACTGGATTAATTCATATTGAAGTACCCGTATTCTGAGTTGAAATCCATATCTTCTTGACATCTTTTATCAATTGATTTTATGAAGCTTTTTTGTGTTTCCCTTTTATTTTTTACCTTATTTGTATCCTGCAAGGAAGAACCTAAAAGCAGTATTGTTCTACCTATTGAACCCAAGGCAACACTCTTGGGTGGGGACCAATTGGCAAAAGCACAATGTGCCGCTTGCCATCAATTTGTTCCTCCCCAGGTATTATCCAAATCAATATGGAAGGAAGATGTACTACCGGCCATGGGGCACCGATTGGGTATATTCAATGGTAGCAGACCACCAGATAGTATTTTTGGTTCTCCCCGGAATGCCATTATTGTCAAAAAAGCGAATATTTATCCGGAAACACCCCTATTGGCAAAGGCCGACTGGCAAAAAATCGTGGATTATTATATTGAAAACGCCCCAGATTCCCTTTTACCCCAAAAAAGAAACCATACTATCAAAATAGGGCTTAAACACTTCAAGTACAAAGAACCTTCCTATGCCCATCCTCCACCTTTAACCGCAATGGTTAAAATAAGGACCCATAAAAAGGGACTTGTTTTTAGTGATGGCAAGCGCAACAACAATGTGCTCACCTTTCTTGGTCCTGATCTGAAGTTTAGGAAGAATCTGCTTTTTAAAAACACCCCCGTCCATTTCCATGAAGATTCAGATACAATCTATTTGACTACAATCGGCAAGAACATTTTCCCTCATGATACCCATGACGGGGCCATACAGAAAATCGTTGATTCTAAAAAAGGTCAAGACCAAATAATCGTAAAACCTGTTATTGAAGAACTTCAACGCCCTGTTTTTATGGCTTATGGCGATTTGAACAATGATGGAAAAGAAGATATCGTAGCCTGTGAATATGGGGACCTAACGGGAAAATTGGTGTGGTATGAAAATCAGGGGGACTCCAAGTACATCCCAAAACCACTAATGAATAAGCCAGGGGCTATAACCGCGATTATCAATGACTACAATGCAGATGGCCTAAACGATATCTTTGTACTGATGGCCCAAGGGGACGAAGGTATTTTTTATTTTGAGAATAAGGGTGATGGCTCCTTCTTTGGGAAAAGATTATTTACCTTTTCCCCCCTCAATGGCAGTCAATATATGGAGCTTGGTGATTTCAACAATGATGGCCATAGCGACATTCTATATGTCTGCGGGGATAATGCGGACAAAACCCCGATTCTTAAAGATTATCATGGTATTTATATTTTCTTGAATGACGGAAACCTGAATTTCACCCAAGGATATTTTTACCAACAAAATGGGGCCTACAAAGCCATGGCAAGGGATTTTGACCTTGATGGGGATTTGGATATTGCGGCAATTTCATTTTTCCCGGATTACTTGAACCATCCTAAAGAAAGTTTTGTATACCTTGAAAACATAGGTGATTTGACCTTCAAGGATTTCTCCTTTCCTGAAGCAACAAATGGACGGTGGATCACTATGGATGTCGGGGATATTGATGACGATGGGGATATTGACATCGCCTTAGGTTCCTTTGTTTACTTTATAGCGAAAGGTGATACTACGGGATTGAGCAAAAAATGGCTTAAAGAAAGTCCTTCCGTCATTTTGCTCGAAAACACACTTAAGTAAAAAGTAGCCTCGTAGCGGCCCCACCCCACAATACACCTATACGTTTAATATCGGGTCCTTTTAACAGGTCTATGGGTATAAAACAGAGCACCTTAGCTTCACTATCTATGTATCGATATACGGTAATCCAATCTTAAATACCAGCGAAGTCGATATAGGCCTTGTCCAATTGGGCTTTATCAATCTTGCCATCAAAAACAGCTATTCGATAGGTAAAGGTAACCGACTCATTAGGTAGTAAAGAAAAATTCAATACCTCCTTGCCATCACTGAATATTTTTTGTCCTAGCGGATTGGCCGCAAACAAACCATAACCACGGGCATGCCAATATGTAGGATACCCCACGTTATTTGGACTATCCATAATAACCACGGTTACATCCTTATTGTCAATGGTTCCAAAAAGCGCCACCCATTTGGCCCTAGTACCCCATACCGCATCACCCTCAATACCCGTACTGCTTAAATAATGTCCATTGACCCCTTCATTATCCAAAACGGGCACATCGGTCTTATTCCCTTGGGCATCACTGAGTGTCACGGGCTTTTTACTAGGGTGCTCCAGTCCACGAGCGGTACGAATAGCTATCATCCCTTCTTTGTTATCCTTAAAAACGATAGGGTCGTCCAATGCTTTTAGGGTAACTACCCGATCAATAATCCGTTCTCCATTTTTAGCATAAAAAACAAATTTGGTATCTTCTTCCAACATTATGGAACCGTCGGGTTTCAACCAATTGGCCGCTACTTCCAAATCAGCCTTCCCGGCACCTCCATCCATGGCAATAATTCGATCATGCCGAATGGTTCCCATTTTATCACTTTGTTCTTCGGGAATGGCATCCGAATTGTTCCAAAAATCCAACCCGTTTACATCACCGTAATTGAACCATGCCCCTATATGGTGCGGATGATCGGTACGCTCCTTTCCTTTTGGTGCTATGGGATAACCGCGGGTAATGGTTGCTCCGTTGGCTGCATTGATAGGATAGAGCGTAGTTTTTTTAAGAACCGGAAGGTCATCGGTATACAAATAGGATGTAAATAATTTTCCATCGACCAAAACATCAATTTTAGCCTCATTCGTGTTATCTGTCACCTCTATATTATGCTTCCCGACTTTTACGACTTCGCCCATTTTCTTTTGTTCCTGTTTGCAACTATAAAAGCCAAGGGCCAAAAAAGTAACAACAAAAAGTGATGTTCTAATTTTCTTCATCTTCAAAAATTATAAATTTTTAATTATTCCTATTTTCTATCCTTCATTCACCCGAATCGCAAGTATTTTTAGACCACGTCGGGAACCGTAAATCCCTTTCGGTACTCCCTAGTGAGCATTTTGTTTGCCTCTTTATCCTTAACGAAGGACTCTTGGTTACCGTCAATCCGTAATTCCCTTCCCAGTCGATAAGCAACATTGGCTATCAATGGAAGTACTGTTGATTGATGACCCGTTTCTATATCACAAGTCAATTCAGACCTATCATTGTTACGAACGGCGGAAATGAAATTATCAAATATGGCATCTCCCCCTCCGCTTCCGGTCAAATCAAGGGGATCATAAGAATCGTCTTTTTCCCCAGAGGTAGGTCCAGCCTCGTTTTTGCGACCAAAAAAGGTTTGCCAATTACCACCGGCATCAATCTGCATCCACCCTTCCGTTCCTAAAACAATGGTTCCTATTTTAACAGGGGTCGCATTGGTGGTTGCCGATATTTTACCATCACCGGTAAGCTGTATATTGGGTAAAAGCACACCTTCCGGATTTGTGGTTAAGCCCCGGGTTCCAAATTCCAGGATTTTGCCATCTTCATATTCGAAAAGTGACGTTTGTGAATTTGGGGTCTCTTGCGATGAATTATATCCATAATAACCCCCCATTGAATTTACCCTGACCGGCAGTTCATCTTTCCCCAAAGCCCATCGGGCCACGTCAAACTGATGGGGACCTTGATTACCCGTGTCTCCATTACCATAGTCCCAATGCCAATGCCAATTGTAATGGAACCTATTTCTGTTGAAAGTCCGTTTAGGTGCCGGGCCAAGCCACATATCATAATGTACCTTGTCCAAATACGGTTGGGTATAGGGTGTCTCATAACTTCCAGACTCCAAATTCATCCGGAATTTTTCACCGGTCTTCATCGCCCCATCAGGATATTGACCAATATTCGCCCTCGGCTTAAAACAGAGTCCTCGAGTCATATATACCTCACCCAATTTACCATCGCGAATGAACTTCATGGCCCTAATCGTACTATCTATGGAACGGTTTTGATAACCGACCTGTACCAATACATTGTGTTTTCGTGAGGCCTCTATCATTTTTCGACCTTCAAAAACATTATGCGAGGATGGTTTTTCAACATACACATGCTTACCTGCCTGTGCCGCCCAAATGGTTGACAGGGCATGCCAATGGTTTGGGGTCGCAACGGATACCGCATCAATCTCATTATCATCAAAAACACGTCGCATGTCCCATTCTGTTTTGGGGCGGTACCCTCCCAATTCCTCCACTTGATCCAGGCGTTCCTTGAAGAGGTTTTCATCTACATCAACAAGATATTTTAAACGTACATTCTTCATTTTCCCAAAATTATCGATATGGGTCCCTCCCCTTCCCCGGATACCGATAACCGCCATTTGAATGGCATCGTTCGAGCCAAGGATACGACCATAAGAAAGAGCACTAGTAGAAAGCATTGAGGCCCCCACTAATCCAGCAGACCCTTTCTTGATAAATTTTCTCCTGGTGATTTTTTTCTTCATAATACTCTGTTTTTATATATGCGTTTGTCTATTTTTCTTTTGGGGATTTCAACAAAGTAAACCATAATAAAAACGTGATGCTTCAACTATTTTGCTCTTTATACGTGCTCGTTTGACCTTTTCGTTTTATAGTTTCTGCAACCCTAACCGTTCTTAAATCAATCCATTAAAGGGATTTTCTATTTTTTTAAAAAAATCCATCTTTATTTATGTTTAAATCCAAAATGTCAATATTCCATGTAAAAACAGTAAAATAGAAGAAACACAACAAGTAAGGTATATACTATATTTAGGATTCGGAATGGGCTTTTGCCCTTCCTTAGATTCTACCCACAGGAAAAAATAGTTTTCTGGATAAGATATCAATCAACTAAAACGAAACGAATGGGAAAGCTTTTTATTTATGTGTTTTTTATGACCCTCGCGCTCAATGCCCAAGAAGACATGTTGTGCCAAGGAAGCTATTGGACAGAAGACCAAGCCAATTTGAAGATGAAGGACTTCGCCACCCAATGGAATGACCTTCCTTCTTGGGAAAAACGAGCCAATATCCTTCGAACAGGAATTATTAAAGGGATGAAATTGGATAAAATGCCACAAGTCAAGGGTAATTTCAATCCAATCATTCGAGACAAGAAAGTAATGGATGGTTATTCCGTTGAAAATATTGCCATCGAAAGCTTTCCCGGATTTTATATCACCGGAAACCTATACCGACCCAATGACCCCGATAAAAAAAATGCAGCCATTCTTTCCCCCCATGGCCATTTATCGGACAAGCGCTTAAAAGAGGATGTACAAACCCGGTGTGCCGTACTGGCCCGAATGGGTGCTATTGTGTTTGCCTACGATATGGTCGGTTATGCCGAATCAACACAGGTAACTCACAAAATGCCGATTGCCTTATTGTTACAAACCTGGAACAGTAAGCGGGTACTTGAGTACCTGCTCTCTCGACCGGATGTTGACCCTGAACGGATCGGAATGACAGGAGGCTCTGGTGGGGGTACACAAACCTTTGTACTGGCCGCTATCGACAACCGTATAAAAGTCGCCGCACCAACCGTTCAGGTTTCCGCCCATTTCTTTGGAGGTTGTGTCTGTGAAAGCGGTATGCCAATCCATAAAAGTGCTAACCATCAGACCAATAATGTGGAAATTGCCGCGCTTTGCGCACCACGACCCCTTTTACTTATTTCAAATGGATCGGATTGGACAAGGAATACACCGCGAATCGAATACCCATATATTCAGAAAGTATATGCCTTGTACAATGCAGAGCATAAGGTTGAAAATGTCCATTTTCCTATGGAAAAACATGATTACGGCCCCTCAAAACGTGCAGCGGCTTATATGTTCTTTGCCTACCGTCTCAAATTGGACAAGGGCAAGGTCACCATTACAAATGGGGTTAAGGAGGATTTTGTTACGATTTTACCCAAAGATGACCTAAAAGTGTTTACAAAAACCCACCCAAGGCCTGAAAATGCCATAATAGGAGATCAGGCTATCATGGATTATTTGGGAATCCATTAAAAGGGACCTCCAGCATACGGTCCAATGACATCCAACTCAAAAGAAAAACAAAATGGGTATATGGGATTACTATCGATATGCCTATATACCCGGCTAGGTCACCCAATTGTCCATGGAGGGAGGTTCACACAAAATGTGTCATCACGTTACTCCATATTTCTTCTCTTTAGGTTTATCCTTGCCCGACCTCGATTCCTGTGTTTGCTGTTTTCAGGCGTTCATTTTCCCATCCATGGTCGACATATTCCCATGTGAAGTCATCACCTTGCACTTTGATCTTCATAAAACCTTCTTTGGTGTTGTGTCTTCGACCTTTCCATCCGTTTCCTGCAATAGAGCCACCGGTTAAAAAATGGAATCGGTCATTTACAAATCCATATTCCTTCCAATGGATATGTCCCTGCAACACCAATTTTAAATTGTAACCTTCCAACATCCTAAACACTTCAAAGCCGTTGCTCACCGTACGGCTTCCCTCACTCCCATTTAACTGGGAATAGGCACATATCATAGGAATATGGGTCGTTATTACAATGGGTGTTGCCTTATCGACCTTGTTTAGGTCTTCGGCCAACCACTGCAATTGCTCTTTATGAAAAACACCTTTGTACCGCTTGCTTTCCGTTACATCCAACGAATTCAAAGTGATAAAATGCCAACCCTTATGATCAAATGAATAATAGGTGTCCCCGAAATGTCTTTCCCACATGCCATACTTATAATCAGGATGGTCCGGACCTTCGGGACTTTCCTCATAAATCCCGAATAAATCATGGTTTCCGATACAATTATAAACCGGCATTTCAAACCCCTTGCTCATATCCTTATACAAGCTAAACAGCGATTCACTCTTTTCAAAATTACCGCGCATGACATCATAAACAAGGTCACCTCCAGTGATAACAAAATCAGGATTCAACCCATTCACCTTATCGATGGCCATCTGAAAACCTTTTGGGGCATTCATTTCCGGCTTGATATGGATATCGGTCAAAAAAGCGAATTCAAAGGAATCACCCGCATCCGTTTTTGTCCCCAAAGTGCCTTGTCGGCATGAGTTTGATAGAAAAGGAACTGCCGCCGCTGCCAATCCCGTGCGGAACAAGAAAGATCTTCTTCCCAAACCATCTTTATTACGATCTTTCATTAATAAGGTATTTATTCAACATATGTCAGAGTATTCGAAATGGAAAACCCATTCGTATCAATTCACTTTATTAATAGGATTACCCTGTAGGTATGCGTTAAGATTATCGATAGCCAAATTCAACAACCTAGCCCTGGATTCCTTCGAGGCCCATGCAATATGGGGGGTAATGATACAGTTTTTGGCCTTTAAGAGCGGGTTATCCGCTTCAATGGGTTCCGTCGATACCACATCAATGGCCGCACCGGCCACTTTTCCATGATCCAAGGCCTCCTTTAAATCCTTTTCGACAACCAACTGTCCCCGGGCTGTATTTATGAGCATTACACCATCCTTCATCTTAGCTATGTTGGCCGCATTTATAATTCCTTCGGTATCAGGAGTCAATGGACAGTGTAGACTAATAACATCCGATTCCGTCAATAGCCCATCCATAT
This sequence comes from Maribacter polysiphoniae, assembly GCF_003148665.1. GTDB lineage: Bacteria > Bacteroidota > Bacteroidia > Flavobacteriales > Flavobacteriaceae > Maribacter_A > Maribacter_A polysiphoniae. The sequence continues at coordinate 423,981 of NZ_QGGQ01000004.1, forward strand.
CAACATACTTACAGGTCGTTGTTTCCAATTCGGGCCGCCTACGGCTAGCAGAGGCTAAAATATTCATTCCAAAGGCCTCGGCTAATTTAGCGGTTGCCCTTCCTATTCGTCCAAAACCAATAATCCCCATGGTCTTCCCTTCCAGTTCGACCAAAGGATAGTTCCAAAAGCTAAAATCCTTGCTATTCGTCCATTCCCCCTGTTTTACGGCTCGATTGTGTTCACCAACATGATGGCATATCTCAAGAAGTAAGGCCATCGTCATTTGAGCTACGGCAGTGGTACCATAGGTGGGTACATTGGTGACCGTTATACCCAAATCTTTTGTCGCCTGCATATCGACTACATTATACCCTGTAGCCAAAACCCCTATATATTTTAAAGATGGCGTCCTTTCAAGGACTTCTTTTGGCAAAGGTGTTTTATTTGTGAAAATGACCTCGGCATTACCAATGGCATCCACGATTACCTCATTGGAGAATTCGGTTCTATCGTATACCGTCAATTCGCCCAAAGCCTCTAATTTTTCCCAACTCAAATCGCCGGGGTTCAAGGTATACCCATCAAGGACTACTATTTTCATTCTAATATATTTTACTCAAAAGACCCATTATCCCCTGCCCAAAACAGTTGTTTTAAAATGGCTTCTTTACAAATATAAGACTTAAGACATTCCTATTATTTCCGCTATCTTATCCCATTTACATGTTATTTTAACTATCGGATTATATTTACTAATTTATCTTTGTTAAGCAGGTAATATTCTTTAGGTGACTAAGAAATAACCTCAACCAAACTTTAAAACCGGAGGATTCCCATGAAAAATTTACTGAACCTGATATATCCACTTACGTTTTCAATGTTCTTTGCATGTACCCAGATCGGTTATACACAGGCCAAGACGCCCAGTGCGTATGTGGACCCCTTTATTGGTACCGACTTTTTTGGGCACACCTATCCCGGTGCAGCATTACCCAATGCACTTGTGCATTTAAGTCCGGATGTATATACAGAGGGCTGGACCTACTGTGCGGGTTATATCTATTCTGAAAGTTCAATCATGGGTTTCAGCCACACCCACTGGAGTGGTGTTGGCATGGTCAATGGTGGCGAGATATTACTGATGCCCACGGTGAACCAAAAACTACAGATCGTACCGGGTTCCTTGGAAGATCCCGATGCAGGGTATCGCTCACGATTCGACCACTCCGAAGAGCGTGCCACACCGGGCTATTACACGGTAAAACTAAAGGATTATGATGTTAACGTTGAACTAACGGCTACCCAACGGGCTGGTTTTCATCGTTATACATTCCCAGAATCAACGAATTCGCGCATTATTTTGGATGTTGGCCATCAAATCGGGGATATGACCAAAGGCGAACTATCCGAACTCAAGATTGTCGATGACCACCGTATTGAAGGTGCGAAAGGTGCAGGGCTAGGAAAAGTGTATTTTGTAGCGGAGTTCAGCAAACCCTTTTTATATTATGGCACTTTTGACGCCACGTATAAGACCCCTGAATCCAATGGCAGTATTTTCCCATACAAAAACGCCGAGGTAGGTGATAAAATAGGGGCATTTGTACAATACCATACTGCAAAAGACGAACAGGTTTTAGTAAAAGTAGGCCTATCCTACACCAGTATTGAGGGTGCGCGAAGAAACCTCCAGCAGGAAATACCTAACTGGGATTTTGATGGTGTAAGGGATAACGCAAAAAAAATATGGGACAAGGAGCTTTCAAAAATCACCGTTAAAGGAGGCTCTGAAGACCAAAAACAGATTTTCACCACCGCACTCTACCGATCTCTGTTAGCGCAATATATTTCACAGGATGTCGATGGTAAATATTTTGGTTCGGATGGAAAAATACACGAAGCCAAGGACTTCGATTTTTATGGGTCTTTTTCATGTTGGGACACTTACCGAACCCAGCATCCCTTACTAACCCTTGTGGCTCCTGAACACGTAAACGACTATATCAAATCGATAGCGGCAAAGGTTGAAAATTATGGATGGCTACCAGCCCAACACTTTTTAAACGTCTATGGGGAGTCCATGGTCGGCGATCACCTGATCCCGATTATTGTGGACGCCTATTTAAAAGGGTATCGCGATTTCGATATCAACCTATTGTACAAGGCGATGAGAAAAAAAGCTTTGGAACTACCCAAATCCCCCATTTCGAAGGATGTGGGGCGCTCGGGGTTGACTTATTATCTTGAAAAAGGATATGCCCCCATCGATAAGGTGACCGAGGCAGTACCCAATACCCTTGAATTGGCCTATGATGACTGGTGTATTGCCCAATTGGCCAAAGCGCTTAACAAACCAAATGACTATGCCCTATTCATGAAACGGGCCAACAATTACAAGAATGTCTGGGATTCCAAAACCCAATTCATGCGCCCCAAAAAATATGATGGCACTTGGCTCCCTGAAATCGGGGACAACAAGCAGGAAATCATCAAGAATGGTGACCACAGTTATTACAAATACTTTGACCCCTTATTGGTTGGTCGACGTCCAAATCGCCACTATACCGAATCGAATGCCTGGCAATATATATGGTCTGTACAACATGACCCGCAAGGACTCATATCCCTTTTCGGGAACAAAAAAGAATTTATCGCCAAGCTCGATACCTTTTTTGAGATGAGTCCGGTTATTAGTCCACCAAAGTATGTAGGTGTGGTCGGCACCATAGGGCAATATGTCCATGGCAACCAACCTTCGCATCATGTTGCCTATTTATACAATTATGCCGGCCAGCCATGGAAAACACAATTCAGGGCCCGCCAAGTAATGGATAAAATGTACCGAATAGGTCCTGGCGGCCTTCCGGGAAATGAGGATATGGGTTCACTTTCATCCTGGTATGTGTTAAGTGCCATGGGTATTTACCCTATGGCCCCAGGAAATACTGTTTATACGATTGGCAGTCCGCTTTTTGATGAATTGAGTCTACACCCCACAAAAAACAAAACATTTACGGTACGCGCCCAAAACAATTCCAAGAAGAACGTATACATCCAATCCGCAACCTTCAACGGTAAACCTTTCAACAGAACATGGATTACCCATGAGGAAATTGTCAAAGGAGGTGTTCTTCAATTTAAGATGGGACCACAGCCAAACACGAAATGGGGCACGGACAAAATACCTACATCCTTATTACCCAACTAGAAAACTTCAATTATTCTAACACTATATAGGTATATATTGCCAACATTATTTTAAAAGGTCAATATTCCATGTAAACCTTGTAGAATATAGGTGGTAATGTACTTATAAAATCGGTTTATTTGTTTTGAATGTTATGCAGTGTTTTGCTTAACCGTATATCAACATCATTAACAATTAACCATCCTAACCTCATAGATATTATGAAAAAGATCAATCAATACTGCATTTTGATGATTTCACTTCTCGTGGTTTCCTGTAACAACCCTGATAAGGAAAAAGAACAAACATCCTCAATGCCTATATATGAAGACATCCCTTACCTTCAAGATTATAGCATAAAATACAATTGGACCCAAGATCAGGATATATCCAAGGTATATATGGATAGGAATGGCGTAATCCAAGTGCTTTCTACAGACGGCCTTCTACGAACACATGATGGACAATTTTTATATCCCGGCACGCTGCTGAAAGACAAGACATATCGCCCACTTACCGATAAGCAAATAAGTGGACTTACCCTGTATGAAAACCAATTTGTCTATTTAGATGATAAGGCGGTTTTCAGCAATGCATGGGCAGGTAGTCTTTACCTTTCCCACAATCTACCCAAGGCCCATATTTTGGCTGCGGGATCCAATTTCGATTTTCTGATCAGTGATGGTAAGTCCCTTCAATTTCTATCAAAGGATAAGGCCCCTTGGGAAGGAGCAATCGATGACCGACTTTTGGACATACGGTACCATGCCGACCAAAAAACATTCTGGATTTTAGGAGCGCACAGTATTTCTAGTTTTGATGCGACCACCAGTACTTTAAAAACAACACAACAAGAACAACAATTGACGGCATTGGCCCTACAGGGTGATCATTTGGTCATAGGCACTTCAAATGGTTATTTTGAACTCAATCCCAAAACGGTAACGAAGGTTGGCCCGCTGCAAAACAAACTACCGGTTACCGATATTACTTATATCGAAACCATCGACGATCATCTCTGGTTTGGATCTTCCGAAGGCGCCTTCAAATTACGTGATGATGGTAAATTCGATTACTACTACGGAAAGCGTTGGTTGCCCAACAACCATGTAAAACATATATCCAAAGGAAATGATAACTCCATCTTGATTTTGACCGATACCGGTCTGGGCCAAATCGTATTCGAAGAAATGACCCTTTTTGACAAGGCCGAATATTATGAAAAACAAGTAAGGGACCGTCATATCCGTTTAGGCTTCAATGCCTCTTTGGTCGATATGGACAATGGAAATATTGATACCGGACGACTTTCGGATTCCGATAACGATGGCTTATGGACAACCATGTATCTGGCAGGGGAGGTTTTTCGCTATGCGGTGACCCAATCTGATGATGCCTTACAGAATTGTAGGGAATCCATGGAGGCTATGGAGCGGTTATTCAGTATCAATCCAGTTCCTGGGTTTCCCTCACGATCCTTTGAGCGCAGTGGTTATATTGAAAAATTGCACGACCCGGACAGATGGCAACACTCCAACGACCCGGAGTGGGATTGGAAATCGACCACCAGTAGCGATGAGGCTATCGGGCATATATTTGCTTACGGTGTCATGGCTGAATTGATGGACAATGACCTGAAAGACCGAGCCATAACCCTTATCGATACCTTGATGAGCCATATCGTCCGCAATGACTTGTACATGGTTGATTATGATGGAAAACCCACTACTTGGGGCAAATGGAACCCCGATTATGTGAATGCCAGACCGAAAATGGTGGGCGATCGAAAAATAAACTCTTCCAATATTATTGGTATGTTACAGACTGCCTATCATTTCACTGGAAAGGAAAAATATAAAGAAAAAGCCTTCGACCTGATGAATAACCATGGCTATCTCGAAAACCTTATGTGGCCGATGAAGGATGTAGCCCCCGCCCCTGACGATGCGGACGACTGGAGTAAGATGCTATCGGAATCATGGAACCATTCCGATGATGAAATGTATTTTGTGGGGTACTGGGGATTATACAATTATGCTTTCAACGACACGCTTAAAACAAAATTCAAAGCATCCATTCTTGACCATTGGGAAATTGAACGACCTGAAAAAGAAGGCGCATGGAACATTATGACGGCATTGACCGGTACTTCCGAATTTGACCTTGACGAAGCCGTATGGTATCTCAAAGAGCATCCTATGGATATGGTTTCATGGGATGTCAAAAATAGCCATAGAAAGGATTTGGATTTTATAGCCCCCAATTTTAGGGAGCAGACCACGAAAGAGGTACTTCCCCCTGATGAAAGAAAGATACAACGCCATAATGGTAATATGTTTCGATTGGATAAAATCGGAAATGACGGTGGTGAAGAATATTCGGCTGGGGATATTTGGCTCCTCCCCTATTGGATGGGCCGATATTTGGGCGTGATCAGTGAACCCCAACCTTTGGATTAACAGTCCAAGGCCACTTTTAAAACAAACCATTCAATACGATATCCTATGCGAACCATTTTACTGATTTCAATAGCATTACTGCAATTCTCTTTTATATCAATTGGGGAGAAAGATAAATTCCGACAGGATGTTGCCGTAATGCATGGTAGCGAACAGGGGCTCCCCCAAGGAGCCTTTACTGAAATACAGTTATACAACAATATACCCATTGCGATAGCTTCCGGGGGAACCTACGAATGGAACGGTAGCCAATGGACAAGGATAGAGGGTTCCAAACCGGAACATTCATTATCACAATTCAAAAAATTACCAGAAGGTACAGGAAAAGTACTCTCCGAAGTAACCTATAAAGGCGAGACCTATCTGGGTTGTGAAAACGGTCTATACGTTAAGGCCAAAAAAGGCAAATGGAAGCAGGTATTACCCTTTGACGAAAATTATAGCTGGGCCTTGAAAAAAGTCGCCGCCCTGGTTGTAGATACGAACGGCAATCTATGGTTTGGGTCCAAGGAAGGGATTGGTAAAAACACCAATGGGAAATGGCAATTGTTTACGGGAAAGGAAGGCGTTCCCTATACCCAATTCACTTGTGCTTCGGCAGGACCCCAGGGCGAAGTATGGTTCGGCACGGAAAATGGCGCCATAAGGGCCGAAAACGACTATTTTTACTATCGTACCACACGACGTTGGCTACCTGACAATCATGTAAACGACATTGCCGTAGACCAAGAAGGCACCGCTTGGTTTGCAACGGACAAAGGCATTGGTCAAATTATTCCCAAAGAGATGACCTATGAGGAAAAGGCAGCCTATTTCACCCATCTAACGGAAGAAAGACATAACAGAATGGGGTTCATTTGCCAAAACCACCTCAGCAAGCAATTCGATATAGACAGCTATGAACTGGCCATCTCTGACAACGATGGCCAATATACCGCCATGTACGGTGCCGCACAGGCTTTTAGATATGCCATAACGGGTGATAAGGAAGCAAAGGCAATTGCGGATAGAAGCTTTAAGGCAGTAAAGTGGCTGGTCGATATTACACCTGAGCCAGGTTTTCCCGCCCGTGTTATCATTCCCGTTGATTGGCACGAAACGGTAAACGAACAATACAGTAAGGAGTACAACAAAAGGCATCAGAAAAACGACCCCTTCTGGAAGGATATCTATCCCCGTTTTCCGCTAAGTCAGGATGGCAAATACCGTTGGAAATGTGATACCAGTTCTGACGAGTTGGCGGGACATTACTTCTATTATGGAATCTACTACGACCTTGTCGCTGAAACCGAAGAAGAGAAAGCAGCGGTTAAACAAGTAGTGGCCGATGTTACCGACCATCTTATCCGCCATAGTTTCAAATTGGTCGACTACGATGGTAAACCCACACGTTGGGGCAGTTTTGACCCTGACTACTTTAACTCGATTTGGGGTTGGGATCAGCGCGGCCTAAATTCGATGATGATGCTCTCCTTTCTTAATGTAGCCAGCCATGTTACCGAAGACCCAAAATATGACGAGGTGTCCAAAATGCTGCGTGACGAAGAAAATTACCACATTAATGCCATGCATCCCAAGGAATTTTTTCCTCCTGAAAACGTAGTCCCATGGGACAACAACCTTGGGTTAATGAGTTTTTACGGTCTGATCAACTATGAAAAAGACCCCGAACTCCTTATGATGTATCGTCTTTCCTTGGAATATGCCTGGTTAAATATCAGCAAACAAAAGAATGCCTTTTGGGATGGACTTTACGGAGCATTGGCAAATACTTTTACCAAAAAAGTAAACGAAGGTTATTTCAATACACGTGAATTGTTCAAGGAGAATCCCTTGTTTGCCCAATCGGTCATTGACCGCTATGGGAAAAGCAGTCTTGACACCCGATATATCAAGGAAACCCTACAACGTATTCCCTTAGACCTCATCGGTTATGAAATGGACAACACCCATCGTCTTGATGTACTTTTCGACCCCACCCCAGCCCAGGAAGCTGATATGGGATGGCGCATGGACTCCTATGCGCTCCCTATTGACGAACGCGGGCATGTTCGGTTGGACAGGGATGCTTTTGACCTTCACGATTCAGAAGGAAATGGTTATTCAGAACACGAAGGCACTTTCTATCTTTTACCCTATTACTTCGCGAAGTACCATGATTTAATTCCCCAGTAAGGTCAATCGGAAAATACTAAAACAAGCCAATTATCTTTCCCGAAGCAAAGCCTAATTTTGTGCTTCGACTTGGGCGAATTCATTGGCTCCGGGTTTATACCCATTTACCGCATAATAAATGATAAATGCGTAACATAGAAGTGGCAATATATAAGAAAGATGGAGACCGATAGCCGGCATATCGGCCAAAACCCCTTGTAACAGTGGTAATATCGCCCCGCCAACCGGTGCCATTACCAAAATACCCGAAGCCTTGTTGGTATATTTACCAAGTCCCTTAATAGACAAGGTAAAAATATTGGACCACATTATCGAATTAAACAAGCCTACAGCCAGCATGGCCCACATGGCGACATAACCATTGGTGAGTATCGTCACGGCCAGCAACAGAACAGAGGCCAATGCGGAAAAACACAATACTTTTTGGGCGCTAGCCTTTTGTAGAATAGCTGACCCCAAAAAACGACCTATCATCAATCCGGCCCAATAAAGAGGAATATAGGTCGCCGCTTTTTTCTCGGCAAATCCGGCAATATAGGGTTCCCCCAAAAAGTTCACGATAAAACTGCCTATGGCCACTTCCGCACCGACATATAACATCAAAGCAATGACACCCAATCGCAATTGCCTGAATTTCAATACATTTCCCTTAACTTTCACCCCATCGGTCTCCAACACCTTCGGTAGCTTCAGAAAAAAGAAAACAATAGCTATCAAAAAGGCGAAAATCGCCAAGCCTACGTATGGCCCCTCAACAGCGGCCGCGGCTTCTTTCGGGGTGTCATAATGACCCAAGATTAAAAATCCACCCGCCAAAGGAGCCAATGTGGTAGCCAAGGAATTGATTCCCTGGGCCAAATTCAACCGACTGGAAGCCGTTTCAGGTTTCCCTAAAATAATCACATAGGGGTTCGCCACTACCTGCAGAATCACACTGCCCGTAGCCATGGTAAACAATCCGAATAAAAACAACGGATACGAAACAGCCCATGAAGCGGGCAAAAACAAAAGTGCCCCCAAACCAATCGTTATCAAGCCGGCAGAGATACCCTTTTTATATCCAATGCGCTCAACGAGTAGACTGGCAGGAATCGCCATTAAGAAATACGCCCCAAAGAAACAGAACTGTATCAGCATGGTTTCGGTGTAGCTCATATCGAATAACCCCTTGAAATGGGGAATCAATATGTCGTTTAAGGAAACAATGGCCCCCCAAATAAAAAATAATGAAGTCATTAAGGCAAAAGCACCCCTAAAATTATTCGTCTGTGTTGCGTTCTTCAATGGTATGGATTTAAGTTATTATCTGGAGGGCCTTGATTTTAATGGGTAAGGGCATCATGCAGTTCTAAAATGAATATCTGTTTATACAGATTGCTTTGAGCATCGTCTATAATTCGTGAACTGGTTGCATTGGGCATGTCAACATTATAGGCCAGTATTTTTCCATCAGGGGACACAACCAAAGCTTCCCGGTCCAAATCACTGGGAGTCAATACAATTGATTTTCCGAAGCCGTCCGGTCCACCAACAAAACTGGCATAAACTTTTCCATCACTAATGGAAAACAACCATTGATCGGAGGGATGCCAACGGACATAACCGGCATCTGCCGTATAATTTGTGACCTGCATCGGTCTGCTTTTCGGATCTACCGCCAAATCGGAACCGCCAACCGGAATTACAAACACTTGTAATATGCCCTTTTCGTCCTTTGATAAATAAGCGATCTGTTCCCCCGAGTATGATCCCCGCACAATACCCTCATCAGTGGTACTATGGGTCAATCTTTTTATTTTGATACCCACGGGAGGTTCGGGATATGTATTGGCATCACCGGAATACGCCGATGTAATATCGACGGTATTGGGTATTTCAGCGACGAAAAGCGAAGTTTCATAATCAACTCCGTTTTCGGCACGAACCTTTCCTATAAAGGCACGTTTCGTTCCCAAGGAATCTACCCAAGAGTCGCCGTAGGCCTTTTCAATTTCACCAGGTTTCGATTCGCCCTTTTTTACGGGTTTCAACATTACCGCAAAATAATGGCTGAATCCTTCCGGAGCACTCTTATTAACTTCCATATAACCGATGGTACGGTCATAGTCCTGTTGCAGAAAGTCATCATAGGTAAAACCGATACGCCGCCCGTTTCTGGAATATTCATGTCGGTGGGTACCCCCTCGTTGTGCTCCCGGGGTTATTGGCCTATCGGTAACCACGTCCCTTAAGTCAGCAATTGAAATTTCTCCCTTTCCATCGGCGCTGACGATGGCCCCATTTCTGTTTCGTATGTCATAATGACCCCTTTCGTCAACTTCCTCCAATTGGGGACCGTGAATAAAAACCACCTTGTTTTCTGTAGGATGATACGAAACCGCGGCAACACCAGGAGCACCATGCTCCCCGGAAACGGATTCCGGTTGCAATAGTACGGTTTCCTCTCCCGTTGCCAAGGCTACTTTTTCTATGGACTTACTATTGGCCAGGTTGGTATTGAACACCATATAACGCGTATCGTAACACAAAAAGCGTCCGTCTGGGGAGAAATTATCATTGTTATCCAGGGCGTGTGTCTTTGCATTGAAGGTAATCTGTTTTTCGGTCATGATGTTGTTTTTGGAGGCTACTCGTTCCTTACAACCTATCATGAGGGAAAAGACCATAATCAATAAGGAACCTGGGATTTTTAAAGTGCGCATTTATATAATTGTTACTTTAACAGCTACTAGATAAAATACTTATATTCAATATCTTAAAAGAAAGTCTCTTCTACTATAATACAAAGGGCATGGTATATAGGCAAATGATATTCCTGTACCGCTGCTGTGCTCGTCGCGGGGACGCATACTGCCACATCGCATAACGATTTGATCTTGCCTCCCGTTTCCCCAAGCAAACCAACTACTTTCATCCCCATGGCTTTGGCGGTAAAACAGGCATCAACAACATTGACGGAATTCCCCGAAGTGCTAATGGCCAATAAAACGTCATTCTTTCGACCATAGCCCAACACTTGTTGTGCGAAAATGAAATCGCCCCCTATATCATTTGAAATTGCGGAAATCAAACCACCATGGGCATTCAATGAGATTGCCGGCAACCCCCTTTCCAGTTTCGATGCCAGAGTCGCTCCCCTTTCCCCAGAGCTTTCAAGAAGGTTTTTTTTGAATTCAGAGGTAACAGGGCGTTTTTTGGAAAAGCTTTTCATCAACTCCCCCACAATATGATCCGAATCGGACGCACTTCCTCCATTACCGCAGACCAACAATTTACCTTCGTTTCGATAACATTCGACCCATGTTTCACCTGCTTCCCTGACTACATCCTTACAGCTTTCAAGCGATGGATAACGCCGTATTAAGTTTTCTATTATATCTTCCCTATTCATATGAACTCTTTATCTTTCGCCAAAAAGGCTACCCCTGTTAATTTCGTTTTATTTTCGGTTTCCTATTTATTGCATGGCTACACCCAATGCAGCATAATCCCCTATTTTATCGCCTAATTGGGCCGGTAAAATACGACAAACTTCCAAGGCTTCCGGAATGGCTTCTTTTTCAAGCACTTTATAGACCAATGGTTTTAATAAGGCTTCGTTCCTGGCGTAAATACTACCGATGACGATGCATTCGGGATTCAAGGTATCTATAAGTATGGCCAATGCCCTACCGAGATACTCCGCAGTGGTTTTCACAATTTCCAACGCCACCCAATCACCCTGTATGGCCGCGGTAAAAACCGATTTGGCCGTAATGGCATCGATATCTTCCGCTGAGGGACAAAATCCGACAGTTATACCGTTCTTTAATTTATGTTCAACGGTACTTTTGGCCAAACGGGCAATACCTCCCCCACTACAAAATCCTTCAAATGACCCGGCTTTACCAAAACCTACAGGTCCGTCTTCAGCCATACGAATATGCCCTACTTCCCCCCCTAGGTCATTGGTTCCAGAGTATATTTTTCCGTTCAGGATGAGTCCAGCTCCCATTCCAGTCCCAAAAGTCAAAAAGATCATATTCTCAGTGCCTTTTCCGGCACCCATCATCCACTCGGCCAGGGCACAGGCATTGGCATCGTTTTGGATCGCTACATCTATTCCAAATTCCTGCTCAAGAATCTCTACTATTGGAATATTATCCCAGCCCGGTAAATTGGGCGGCGATTTTATCAATCCCTTCTTAGAATCAAGGGGACCTCCACAACTTATTCCAATTTTCGCCAATTTTTTACGATCGTATTCTTCAAAAAGCCGATGGATATGTTGTTTGAATTCATCTAGGATAACCGTTGGGCCACGCTCCACTTTAGTTTCAAAAAACACCTTCTCGTAGATATTGAAATCATCATCGCCCAAAACTACGGCGCATTTGGTACCTCCGATATCCAGACCTACATAGTAGGTCGAAGGTTCTTTAGCATGGTTCTGTTTCATCATTTATTTCGTGTTGTGTTGCTTAAATAACCAAGGATTGCACCATGAGGATAGATCAATAAAAACATCGCTATTGCTTTAATATCCACACATCGGTAACCCTAGATTGCTTTCTCCAATTCAAATGTTCCTCATCGGGTTTATCAAAAGTGATCTTCAATTTCCCTTCTTGGATCAGATCTTTCGGAAGCGGAAATTCCTTAAATTGCTCAAATCCTTTTTCGTATTTGGTAGGCTTCAATCGTTGGCCATTAGCCCGCAAAAGCGCCTCTCCATATCCTGAAACACGTATGAGGTAACTGGCATCGGCATCAAGTCCGTCATATTCCAAGGTTGGGGAAAATTGAAATAATTGGGTAGACAACCGTTTTCTACTTACTCCGTCATTTTCCCAAAGATAGTCAATGGCATCATCGGTCTCGGAGGTGACATGTTTGGCATCGGCACTCGAAATATTATCATAAAAACTTCCTTCACCAGGAAATTCATACGTTCTAATAAATTCGAGTCTGGCCAATTTTTCATTTTCGGTAGAGAACTTTTTAACCTTTTCAAATTCGTCTTCGAGCCACCACCTATTATTCAAAGGGTAATCTATAAAATCTAAAATAGCCCCGCGTTCCGCACTACGGGCATTATACTTTGATACACTGGTCTGTGCGCCAATGGAACGAAAAAGCGCCTCGGCATAGTCAAAAACTTTCTGTTTTAAATTTTGGGCCACCAACTCGGTATCCGCTTTTTCCAAATAAACAAGCGCTTCATTTATCGCGTTCTCCGCCCCTATTGTTTCGGCATTGGCAAGAACATCGTAGGCTTTCGATTCGAGACCTTTTTCATAGGTAAGCCTTTCCTGTATATAAGCATCGTAATACGCACGCATAACCAATTGTTGCCACCTCCAATTACTATTCAGCTCTGGGTGTTGGGTTTCCATCTTCTGCCAAAGGGCCAAGGTTGTTGTAATTACTTCATTACCTAAAGCCGGACCAACCCAATTCTGTTCCAAATCAAAAATCCCTTTAGTGGCTTCTTCGGCGACTTTTGGTCCGAAGAAAAACTGGCAGTACTCAAAAACAATATCGTGTACATCTTGCTTGGAATCCCAGCCCAGTTGGCTCCAAACCACTTTGTTCACATCATCATGGGATCCGTCGGAATAGGTGATAAAACCATCGGTATACCCAATATCCCCATGAAACAGCTTGGTATATTGAAGCGGTTGGGGATTACAGGGCTCACGCCCCAAGGTCAATGCAAATGCCTGATCCCAGCGCTCTACAGGATAGTGACACCGTACCGTATGGGTGATATCGGGATAAAAACGGTGTAAATATTTTTCAGGTAATAGCTCACGCTCAACATCTATGGGCGGACTACTTGGTCCATAAACAAGCCCTTTAAGCCAATCTGGATTATCAGTTTTCAGATATTCGAAAAAGTAAGAAACTTTCTCTTCGTTGAAACCCTGTAGGGATACCCATATTCCTGCATCGGGATGATATTTTTTTAATACTACGGATAGATCCTTGAGATAAGGTATCAATTTGGAAGGGTGATTTTCGCCTGGATCGCCACCGGGAACAAACACCCCATCCAATCTTGGACATCGGGCATAGAAGGCCTCTTGTTCGTCCAAACCTTCTTGATGCGCATTCGGGACGCTTAAATCATGCGGAGCGGGGGTCCAAACCCAATAATCCGCATCATATTTTTCACATATTTCACTCAAACGCACTTCCATTTCCTGTGGATCCACTTTAAAATGGGGACTGGAGGAAGGCTCTTGAAAAGGGATGTTTTCAAAACTGTTGGCACCAAAAAGTACTTGTTCCCGAAAATGCTGGTCGAATTGTTCAACCGTCCAAGCGTCCCAGGAATTCGCCGTATTGCGATACCCAAATTGATGTCCACGAAGGGTATATTCCGGAGCGGAAACGATATTTAGATCATTGGCAATCTTAATGTGTCCCGATTCCATTTTAGCAATCCGCAACAGTCTACCTATACCGTAAAGTACCCCTCGGGCATCGGCCCCGATAATCCATAAAATATTCTTTTCCCCTTCTTTTTGATGCACAATGCGATAGCCTTCCGCCTTGATGGGTTTTTTATCGACACCTTTTGGACCAGGAACCTTTTCTCCGAAGACATCGGTCTCACCCTGTAAGACCAAGGCTATTGTTGTATTGGAACCCCAATCGTTTGATTTTACAAGTTCAATGGTCGTACGTTTTTCAATTTCCTCTACCAGTACATTACCTACGGTTTCATACATGGGGTTTTTAATTTCCTTGGAAACCAGAATGGTAGCCCTTGACAAATCAAAACCATCATTCCCTTGTTGTGTACAAGAGGTGTTCAAGACTAATAGCAGTACTAATAATATCACTTTTGGCATTGTTCTTTTTTTTTTGAATTCTCGATTGCTACTTCTATTCAATATCCAAGACACATCTAAACCCAACAGGGTAATTACTGATCTTTTCAGGCAATACATAGTACCGTTGCGAGGTACGGACAAACGAATGGTTATTAAAATTAGAACCACCGCGCATAACTTTATACTTTTCCCCATACTGCTCCATAGGGGTATTATTGCCTGGATAGGGTTTGTACCAATCGGCCGTCCATTCCCATACACCCCCAGCCATATCATAACAACCGTAGGGACTTGCGGGTTTGGCAATCGAGGTACCCCTTGTACTTTTTTGGTCCCAAACAACATAGGTGTTATCATAGGTGTTTCCCCAAGGAAATACGCGACCGTCAATTCCCCTTGCTGCTTTTTCCCACTCCTTTTCGGTGGGCAATCGCTTTCCGGCCCATTTGGCATAGGCATCGGCCTGAGACCAAGTAACGATGGCAGCATTATCCTTTTTTGAGGCTGGAAATTCAAAATTGGGATCGAATTTGGCAAACTCCGTATTGCTTATTTCATACTTGTCAATAAAGAAAGCTTTTGTATATGCTATTTGCTGGGGTTGCTCATCATGGTCACCATACTTGCTACCCATAATAAAGCCTCCTTCCGCCACTAGGACCATACCTTCCGGCGGTTTACGCAAGTCCTGCGAAAAGATGATCGAAGTGCCCATTAAAACAATAAGGACGGTATAAAATATTTTCATGCTTCCGATTTCAATTTACCATTTTTCATCTATAATGCCATAATATCTTCCAAACCAATAGTTACGGATCATGGCCGCGGCCGTTCTTTCTTCCTCCGATTTCACTTTTTTAAAGCTTCCGTCTTTTTGAGGGATATTGAACTCCTTCATACGACGTTCGAATCCCCACATATCTTTTATGGCCTGCCTTCTCTCCTCCGTCATGATATCTTCACCCGTGAGTACTTGGTAAACCATAACAAACCAAATAGTACTTTCCCATGTGAACTCGATGTCTTTCCAATCGTACCAGTGTCGATTGAGGTTCATTCTGTACTTATTCAATAGCTTAGGGTCGTCTTCAAAACGCATCAACATATAAAGGGAACGTGCGGCATGGTAATCGTCCCCTACATTCCGCCATTCTTTAGGAAATAGAATTTTAGAATTGATTTGATGATCATCATACTGATAGCGGTCGATAAGCATATGATACGCCGCGTTAAAACGTTCTTTGCCCGTAATGCGGTGTGTAACCTTAAGTGCCGCCAACATTTCTAGGGAATTAAGGGATTGATGCGGAAGATCGGGACAAAAATTGCCCCATAAGGTCATTTTGCCGTCAAGGTCTGTAAGTTTAAAATTGTTGTCTATGACCCGCCCAATAAATCGATCCAATAGTCCGGCTGCTTTATCTTTGTATTCGGCGTCAGCACAGATTTCCCAAAAAGTACCTACTCCATAGAAAATCGAAGTGAATTTATCCGCACTTAAATCGCCCAACCATCGATAACCCGGCATGGATGTGGATTGATGCCACTCATGGTACCACATCACCTCTTCATGCCATAACGGCTCATCGGTTTGGTTGAAACTTCGGGCAACAAGGCCACTTACCCCCGTAACTTTCTCCAGTTTTAATATGGCTTCAAAAATCTGGTTGGCAATGTCCCTATCCTTTTCATCTTTAGTAAGTGCGTATTTATGGGAATAGGCGGCCAACATTTCGGAAGTTGGGTCTAAACAGTCGGCCTGGGAACCGACAATGGGTCTATCCAAACCTGCTGGAGGAAAAATAACATGTTGCATAATCGCACCCTCATTCCAATGATTCCCCAACATCAATTTATCAAATTGGGCCACCTTTTTATGTAAGGGGTCGGTTTTGCTTGGAAATTTATTGACTTTCTGGGCCCTTGTTTGTATTGCGACAAATAAGAAACAAAGGAATAGTAAACAAGGTCGTAATTTATTATCCATATCCAAAATTTAATTCTTGACTGTCTGTTGCGATACCCAACATACATTAACTTCCAAAGGGATACCCCAAACCTGGGTTTATCATAAAGAAAATTACCTGGGTTTCCCCAGGTAATTCCAACTAATTAACTCAAACAACAAATGAAAATAAATCATTTTATTTTTTAATAACATTGTATTACCATGGTGTGGCCACACCTTGTACAATCCATGGTCTAGCGTAAGGGCTATCATTGGGATCGGTAGTACTATAAGGGGTTCCTTCCAAAGAAGCTGCCGCAGCACTGTTATTTACACTGTTATTATTGATTTCATCATCTGGATAGATAAATCTTAGAGGCATTACGTCTTCCCTGGCAAAAGGTCCAGCGCTTAAATCAGGTAGCCCGGTTCTTCTCCAATCCATATAGGCCTCATCCCCATTGAACATATTGGCGATCCACTTTTGTTCCAGAACCTGTTCCAAAGTACCACTATAGGCAACTCCTGCATTCATAATATAATCGGAATAGGTATCACCAACACCCCAAACTTCCAAGGAGGCCTTGATACCTTCCAAGTAATTCCCTTCCGCATCGGAACCCCAACCTCGTATGGCTGCTTCCGCTTTTAGGAATGACAATTCCGCATAAGAAAACAATCTGGCTTTTAACAAGTTCCCACCATCATCTTTCTGGTTAAACACTTCATTCATTCTTGACACATAGGAATTTGTACCCCCTCTTGAACCCTCTGAGTTCAAATTATACTCATAAGGATCAACAGCACTTACAGCCACAGGTAGACCCACATAAACGCTGCTGGTATCTATTAGTTTTTTACCTGCTTGTAAATCCGCGGCGTATGTTGCTTGGGTGTATATCGCATAATCATTGGCATCCAAGGATTCTTCGCTGATATAGCGAATACCATCTTCTTCAGCCATGTCACCACCGCCAGGTACTTCTGCTGCAGGTACCACCTTCGTAGGTACTGCAACGGGTGCAAACCAAACAGCTATTCTTGGATCTTCCAACTCCTTCAGCTTATCTGTTAGGGTTGTACAGGGTTTTACCCTGTAAAAATCAGATGCTGAACCAAACTGTCCACTACTTGGCCAAGATTGACTATCAATACCTCCAATATAACTTAGGACCAGTTCGTCTTCAATTTCACTGATCAAAGGTTTTGCAAGTGTAGTTGTAACCCCGGCTTGGGCGAAAGCAGGTAATTTTTCAGATAAACGCATATAATAGCGTAAGGCCAAGGAATTGGCCAATTTTTGCCACTTTGAGGCATCGCCTCCGTAAAATACATCTTGTTTTTCTACCACTCCTTGGTAACTTGAAGCACCTAAAAGGCTTGATGCAGTTTCCAAATCCGCAATAATACCCTTATAAACGGTCTCTTGGGTATCATAGGTTGGGCGCTCTCCTTCCAAATCACTTCCTTTTAAGGCTTCAGTATAAGGAATATCACCATAATAGTCGGTTAAATTACCGAACAACATTGATTTTAAAATCAAGGTAACACCCTCATGAAAAGGTAAACCAAGTTCTACCGCTCTTTCATAAGCTACTTTGTTGGTTCTTAAAAGTTCGTAATTATCATTCCAGATAGAACCCGTTTCCCAATCGTAACGATTGTTCGACCAAGAATCTTTCTGTATGAACTGCGATGCAGCCCCTGTATCACCAGAATAACCCCTACTTGTGGTACTTGTTGCCAAGCCGGTCATTACCGAGCTGATCAATAAATTGGGATCAACCTCACTGGATTCTACCCCATTTGGGTTTTCATTTATTTCAACAAGCCCATCATCACAAGAAACTATAACTAACAATGGAACAAATAGAAATAGTAATGCTATGTTTTTAACTGATTTCATATTCTTATTATTTTTTATTTTATTTAGAAACTTGCGTTTAATTTTATACCTACAGGTATCGCCCAAGGCTGAATATTATACCTTTCAACACCTTGAGAAAGGTTCCCGTTGGAATATTGAAAAGCAGATTCTGGATCAATATTGATTCCGGCTTTTGTCCATAAAATGATATTACGACTGAACAATGAAAGCGATAGGTTGCGCATTGCCAATTTCTCGGCTATTTTGCTAGAGAATGTATAGCCAATTGAAATTTGTCTAAGTTTTACATAATCCGCATCAAAGGTAGAAGCTCTGGTAAAATCCCAAGCGTAGTTATCACCATAGGTATGGTATTGCGTACCTGGACCACCGATGTTTTCTTGATCGGCAATAAAATTACCATCATCATCATAGGTTCCAATAACACCAGGTAAGAATACACCATCGTTCAAACCATCAACCGGAAAACCACCATCTGCAGCTGTTGGCCCTCCAACAAGTGGATAAAAGTCTCCATCGGGTGATAAGAAAACATCTGCATTTTCCCTAATATAGGTTGGAATATCTCCAACATCACTTAAATTATAAACTTTATCCAGCCATCTTGTGGTTTGTAAATCAGATTCTCCATAACGGTGTGTCTGTGAAACGAACTGTCCGCCTTTTCTCCAGTCGAAGTTCATGGATAAATTCCAATTTTTGTATTGGATGGATGTCTGAAGACCCATTTTGAAATCTGGGTTATAATTCCCAATAACAGGAGCAACCCTGTTGCCGTCCTCATCAGACAACGTACTGTCACTATTTTCCCATCCTTCATCATCCAACAAAGGCCATCCGTAATAAGGTGAATTTACATCTTCTACCCGAACGAAATCCCTATCAACAATCTGACCTACTTCTTCACCTACCCAGGTAAAAGCACCACCTTTTGCTTGATTCCAAAACCTTACATAATCGGTTCCATCTGCCAATTCAGTGATAATCGTTTTGTTCGTAGTATAGGTTAGGTTCACATTCCAACGTAAATCCTTACTATCAATCAATACTCCGCCCAAACTAGCCTCAAAACCTTTACTGTTCAGGTTACCTGCATTAAAAAGTTTACTTGTCGCCCCGGAAGATATCGGAAGGGATTTTTGAAATATTTGATTTTCGTTATTGGACTCATAGTAGGTGAAATCCATACTCAAACGATTTTTGAAAAGCGAAAGATCAACACCATATTCCGTGGAGGTGTTAAGCTCTGCCTTGATTTTATCGTTTTTCAATGCTTCATCTACAGTCAATTGGGATGCGGCACCCCAATCCCCAGAATTGCTTAAGATAGCATACAAGTTGTGTGGACTGGTATCATTACCTGCCTGTGCCCAACCAACACGCAACTTGAATAAAGACACATTAGGGCCCATATCAAATATGTTGTTCACCAATATACTTGATGAAATAGAAGGATACAAGAAGCTGTTTTCGCTTTCCGGCAAGGTACTTGACCAATCGTTTCTAAGGGTTGCATCTACATACACCATATCCTTATAACTAATATTACCTAAGGCATACAAGCTATTTACACGCTCTTTTGATCGTGTTTCATCATAATCAATGTTGTCAGATGCAATATTGGACAGGAGGAATAAATTCGGTATAATCAAACCTGAACCCCCATTTTTTGTTTGGGTAGAAACGAAACTGTTATTTACGTTTCTTACATTTCCACCACCAGATAAACCAAAATCAAAATTTTCACTCAATTTATCCCTGTACGACAGTAAAAAGTCACCATTGCTTTCTACTCCATTAAGGTTTTGCAAGCCATAGGCCCCGTTCATTTCCCTACTGAAACCACTTGATATCTTGGTTTCCCTTTCTTCATGGGAATCATTATAAGCATAACGCACCATTAAAGAAAGCTTGTCTGTAAACTTGTAGTCCACTTGAACATTACCCATCAGTCTTTTTCTCTCAAAGCCATTGTTTATTTCATAGGCCATGAAATAAGGGTTGTTATATTCAAAATCAGATGGATCATCCCCAAAATTATAGGGTGTATTCTGAGTCTGCCCCTCTACCAACCAATAATCCCGTAAATCGCGAATATCAATATGTGGGTTAATATCATATACAGCCTGTAATGGGTTTGCATTTCTTTCGGTGGTTGATGGTCTATTATCCGCACCCGAAATAGAATATTTCAAACTTGCCGTAATTTTCATTTTATCATTGACATCAAAACTACTATTGATACCAAAGTTATTTCGGTGTAAATCAGAATTTGGGATAAAACCTTCGTGTCTCATATTGGTATAAGACATACGATAGTTCATTCGATCGGTATTATTCTCTACTGCAATCGTATTTGTTAATGTATATGCAGATTGAAAGAAATTTTTGGCATTGTTCTTACCCCTTGAAGTCAAAGGTGTGGCAGCTGCAACACCACTTGCAATTTCTTCTGCGGTATAAGGCCATTGAACCGCACTTAATCCTTTATCCAATTCTGGACCGATCCACCCGGATGCAGTTTCATCAATTTGGGTAATGGTAGGGTCTGGTCGACTACCGTTTGCAAAACGAGTGCTCTTTTCCAAAAATTTGTAAGGTGATTCATATACGTTACTTGAACTAAATGAAATTCCTAGGCCCTTACTTTTTTTACCCGATTTTGTAGTGATCATGATAACACCATTGGCACCTCTAGAACCATAAAGTGCAGCAGCACTGGGTCCTTTTAAGACGGATACGTTGGCTATGTCATCTGGGTTTATATCACCGATACCACCACCATAATCCACAGCAATACCACTACCTGTACTACCAATATTGGTTAGACCACTTGAAAGCGGCACCCCATCAATCACATATAAAGGCTGGTTATCCGTTGTTAATGAAGAGGCTCCACGAAGAATAACACTTACAGTTGATCCTGCACCACCCGTAGAATTAATCTGAACCCCGGAAACCCTACCGTTTAAGGCGTTCAAGGCGTTCTCCTGCGTCACGGTAGTAAGTTCTTCTCCTTGTACTTCTGAAACTGAATACCCTAGGGACTTCTTTTCCCTGGAAATACCCAATGCCGTAACAACTACTTCATCAAGCGCCTCGGAAGACGTTTCCAAAGACACATTTATGGTTGATCGGTTACCGACAACCACCTCTTGGGTAGTCATTCCCAAATAGGAAAAAACAAGTACGGCATTACTATCCGGTACTTGGATGGTATAATTTCCATCAAAATCAGTACTTACTCCCGTTATGGTTCCTTTTAAAACAACCGAAACCCCTGGTAATAATTCCCCATCGGTACTATTGACTACTCCCGTTACCTCTTGTTGTGCCACTATACTCCCAGCAAACATGCTGAATATCAAGAGTAGTAACAAGTTCGTTTTTCGTTTTTTCATATTATTTCATTTTTTTAAAAGGTTGATTATTAGGTTTTTTTGAATGTGAGTTTCACAAAACTATTTTAATTCCTTCTTATAATTACATGGTATATTATTAATTATATATGTTTTTTTAACCTATGCACCCCCTGTTTTATGATAAAAACAAATAATAGTTAAGATATCATCAATTCTAAGCGAAAAACTTTAAGAAGACTTCAATGACACATTCCGATTCAACCCTATTAATTACAGGGGCGCCATTAGGCAATTGAAACATTACCGCTCTTAGAGTGCATCACACCTTATATTATATCGCCATATTCAGATATTTTACCCCTTACGGAAGTCACCCCTATTGCACGGCCCCTCGTATACAGTATCCTATTATTTACTATGGCTCTATGGTATCCTATATATATAGACGCCAAAAACTATACATATATTAACTTATTAGTACCCTTTAAATCACCTAAAACACCCCTTAGGTTGAAATATCATGTAAATCAAACAAGATATAATAAACCATTTGATTTCAATTAATTTTAATTTGTACATATCATCTAACAATATTCAATATGCTTTCAGGAATCGACTATTTTATTGTAATCGCCTACATCGTGGGAATGTTATTACTAGGACTCTATTTTAAAAAATTCGTTAATAGTTCGGAAGACTACTTTCTTGGGGGCAAAAGCCTACCTTTTTGGGCCATTGGTATGTCTATCGTTGTTTCGGATATTGGGGCCTTGGATTTTGTAGGGGTTTCAGGACAAGCCTATCGTTATGGAATCTCAGTAGGGAATTTCGACTGGGTGGGCTCTGTACCTGCCATGTTATTGGCGGCATTTATTTTTATCCCTTATTTCTGGCGGGGAGGAATGTATACCATCCCTGAATATCTGGGAAGAAGGTATAACCAAAAGGTAAGGACCATTGCTTCCGTAACCTGGATCATGTTTTTTGCCTTGGATTTGGGTGTTCTTTTTTGGGCCAGTGCGGTACTATTGAATGTTCTTATGGGTTGGCCCATATGGATTTCCATTATTTCCACTGCAGGGGTAGTCGGACTTTATACTTATTTTGGTGGGATCACCGCAGTGATCATGACCGATGTCGTGCAATTCGTCATCATGTTCATTGGAGGGTTTGCCCTGGTTTTTCTCAGTCTTTACGAAGTTGGGGGTTGGGATAGTATGGTCGACAAAATTGCAACAATGGGACCTGAGTATAGAAACCATTTCGATATCATTCAACCACAGGATACGAAATCCCCCTTCCCCTGGACAGGGATTTTATTCGGCCTGACCTTTGTTATGGCCAACGCGTATATGATAGGCAACCAGTCTATTGTACAGCGCTGCCTTACCGCCAAAAACGAATGGCACGCAAAAGCAAGTATGATTTTTGGTTCTGCCCTTAAAATGTTCATTCCCATATTGGTTTTGTTTCCGGGTCTTATGGCTGTGGTAGTCCATCCCGGATTGGCAGACGGTGACCAAGCCCTTCCATTGATGATCAAATCGATTCTACCTCCTGGTTTGGTAGGCTTGATGTTTGCAGCATTCTTCGCGGGCTTAATGTCCAGTGTGGATTCATTGTTGAATTCCACGGCAACCTTATTTACGAAGGATATTTACGAACCGTTTATTAAAAAAGGTGCCAGTGACAAACATTATTTAAAGGTGGGACAGATAACCACCCTTGTGTTGTTGATAATCGGTGTGGCCACCTCACCAATAAGCAGTGATTTCCCTGGTATTTATGTTGCCATACAAACCTTTATGTCTTATTTCCAAGGGCCGATATTCTCCATTCTCCTATTGGGTATATTCTGGAAAAGAACTACGGAATGGGGTGGACTTTCGGCATTGGTGATTGGTATTGGATTTGCCATTTATCTAAATGTCTTTAAAGAGCAATTCTTTACCATAGAAGATCCTTTCCTTTATATTTCCTGGTGGTCATTCCTATTAGGGGCCATCATAAATGTGGTTGTTAGTTTATTGACCAAGAAACATTCGGAGGAGGAATTGCAAGGCTTGGTGTTTAGTTCTAAAATTTTGGTAAAAAACAAAAAACTGTAATATGTTCAATTTTGACTGGCTTTCCGGTGTTTCGCAAGAAACTGCAAAAATGATATTTCTTTCCTTGTATGCACTAATAGGTCTTTTAGTGCTGCTATTGCCCAATGAGTACATTTACGAGGGTATAGCCAAGGAAGATCGCCACTGGTGGAACAATTTAAAACTATGGTCAATTGCCGTGCTATCCATATTGGCATCGATCTATAATCATTTTTAACCCCTTAATCAAAAAGTATGGAGACAAATGAAATAAATGCGGGAATTAAGGCCGCTCAAATTAACAATGCCCTTGGGTTTTTCATTATGGCTTTTGGGGTTATTGTTCTTTTTGCAATGATCTTTACCGAAACTTTTGTAGAACATATGACGGACATGGTTGCCGGATTACTTCTAATCGCTATTGGAGGAGGTATGATATGGAAAGCAAAATCAAACTTAAAAAAATATAGAAAATCGAAGGAATCATAATGTAATGCCTATGTTGAACAAAACCTTCAAAATCAAATTGACAGAAGACTGGAAAATCCAATCTTCCGAACATATTTCCCAAACAGGACAGGAGATCTCTACCGATCCCAATCTTTCAACAAACTGGTTACAGACCCAGGTCCCCACTACGGTTTTGGGGGCTTTGGTCGCAAACAAAGTGTACGAAGATCCTTATTTTGGTGAGAATCTCAAGGCTATCCCAACCCAACAGTTCAAGACTCCTTGGTGGTTTATCACCAAATTTACAATCCATCCCGAACAGGCCGACCTATTTGCCCATTTGAATTTTGACGGAATCAATTACAAAGCCAACATTTGGCTCAACGGCCATTTGATTGCCGATAGTAAGACTGTCGATGGGGCGTATCGTCGTACTTCCTTTGACATTAGTACATATACTACGGTTGGGAACAATATTTTGGCCGTGGAGGTCATCCCTCCCAAACCGGGTGATTTCAGCACTGGATTTGTCGATTGGAATCCCGCCCCACCGGATGGGAATATGGGCATATTTCGTCCTGTAACACTCCTTTTGCACGGTGGCGTACATATTGAGAATCCATTTGTACAAACAGCCCTTCATTATAACGGCAATACCGAGGCAAAACTTTTAATAGCAACGGAACTTCATAACGATAGTGCACTGGCCATATCGGGAACATTGATAGGTACGATAGGTAATATCAGATTTACATTGCCCATTACAGTACCCCCGAAAGGCAAAGAGACCATCAAAGTGGATCCCACTGAATTTCCCCAATTACTTATTAAAGACCCAAAACTTTGGTGGCCCATACACATGGGTGAACCCCATTTATACCATCTGGATTTGACCTTCAAAATCGATGAACAGACCTCGAGTACCACAAGTACCCGTTTCGGCATTCGACAGGTCTCCGATTATTGGTTGGACGATACCCATCGCGGATTCAAGATAAACGGCAAAAAAGTATTGATCAAGGGAGCTGGGTGGACAGATGATCTTTTGTTGATGGATACCCATGAAAAAATAGAGGCCCAGGTAAACTATGTAAAACAAATGAACCTCAACTGTATTCGCCTCGAAGGCTTTTGGGGGAATGATAAAAAACTATATGACCTCTGCGACGAACATGGAATTCTGTTAATGGTCGGATGGAGTTGCCATTGGGAGCATGAAATCCATATGGGTGTGCCCGTAAACGAACGATTCGGGGGGGTATATAAGAAAGAGGACATTGCACACGTAGCCCAAGCTTGGGAAGATCAGGTCATTTGGCTGCGCAACCACCCCAGCATTTTTGTATGGACGGTGGCCAGTGACAAAGTTCCCATTACCGAATTGGAAGAAAAATATATAGAAACCTTCTCCGAATATGACCCTACCCGCCCCTATCTAAATTCTACGGGTGGTGTGGGCAGTGACCAACATGTCATCGGCAGTGAGGATGTAATCAGTGAAATCAGCGGTTCATCAGGCGTTAAAATGCTCGGACCTTACGCTTATACAGCCCCTATATACTGGTTTACCGACACCAAATTCGGAGGGGCCTATGGTTTCAATACCGAAACCGGTCCTGGTGCCCAAGTACCCCAATTGGATAGTTTAAGGAAGTTTATCCCCGAAGACAAACTGTGGCCCATCAATGAAACTTGGGACTATCATTGCGGCATGTACGAGTTCGCCGATCTAAGCCGTTTTACAAAGGCAATCAATGAGCGCTATGGCACACCTGAATCGATTGAGGAATTCGACAAAAAGGCCCAAGCCATGAACTATGAGCTTATGCGCCCTATGTTCGAAGCCTTTCAGGTGAATAAAAAGAAGGCCACAGGTGTTGTTCAGTGGATGCTCAATGCAGCATGGCCAAAAATGTACTGGCAATTATATGATTATTACCTATTGCCAACTGCGGCCTTTTATGCCGTACAAAAAGCATGTGCCCCATTGCAGCTCATCTATAATTATGGAGATCATCAAATTTATGCCGTAAACGATTACCTGCATAGCGTTATGGATTTGACTGCCCAGGTCCAGGTATACGATATAAACTCGGAAATACGATTTGAAGCGGAAAAAACGTTCAATGCATCCCCGGATTCAGCAGTATCATTGTTGCCCTTGGATTCGTTGGAAAATCTTTCATCAACCTATTTTGTAAACCTTCGTCTGTTCGATTCAGAAAAAAAACAAATCAGCACGAACTTTTACTGGTTGTCTACCCAAGAAGAAACGTTGGACTATGAGGCCGATCTTGGCGAATTTGCCTTCCATACCCCCAGCAAACAATACGCCAACCTAAAAGCCCTAAGCAAGTTGCCAAACATCTCCTTGGACGTCTCCTATCACATCGAAAGGAAAAAAGGGGAACAAGTGGCGGTTGTGACCCTAAAGAACAGTAACGATTGCATTGCATTCTTGGTTCATATGAAGATAATAAACAAGAAAAGTGGGGAAGTCATAGTCCCTGTTTTATGGGATGACAATTTCATAAGCCTAATACCCCAGGAAGAACGTACCATACGGGCCACTTTCAACGTGGATACCGATGTGGAAATCAAGGTCGAAGGATGGAATGTAGACCGAACCGATTATAACGTGGGTCCATCCCCTAAGGTGATCGATTGAACAACTATGCGCGACAACCCAATACGAAGTAGGTTAAAAATATAACAGAATGAAGAAATTAGCGATACAGGGAGGTACTCCTGCCCGTGACATAAAAGCAAATCCATGGCCCCAATGGCCGGTTTGGGGCCAAGAAGAAGAGAAGGCCCTCATCGAAGTGCTTCATAGCGGTGTATGGTCTTATAATGGACCAAAGGAAACCGAGTTCAACAAACTATTTGCCGAATTTACCGGTGTTAAGCATTCGATCTGTACCGTTAACGGAACGGTTACCCTGCAAATCGCTCTTGAGGCATTGGGTGTTGGGTATGGAGACGAGGTAATCATTCCCGGACTTACTTGGCAAGCGACGGCCGCAACAGTAATTGATGTTAACGCTACCCCTATTTTAGTCGATGTTCTTGAGGATACATGGTGTATTGACCCGGAAGCGGTCAAAAAAGCCATCACCCCCAGAACAAAGGCGATTATACCTGTACACCTTTATGGTGGATTTTCCGATATGGATGCCATTATGGCCATCGCCAAGGAACATAATCTCTTCGTTGTTGAAGATTGCGCCCATAAACACGGTGGTGAGTGGAAAGGACAAAAAGCAGGGAGTATAGGCCATATCGGCAGTTTCAGCTTTCAGTTGTCCAAACACCTGACCGCTGGTGAAGGAGGAGCGGTAACGACCAACGATATTGATCTGGCCGAAAAATTGGACGCCCTCAGAAATTGTGGCCGACGACCCGAGGGAGACTCCCTTATCGGAGCAGATAAAGGTATAGGTGACTATGGTGATGATGGCAATTTTATTCAATCAGGAAATCTTCGGATTACCGAATTCCAAGCTGCCATTCTTGTTGAGGGACTCAAAAGGCTGCCCGAACAGAATGCTAATAGGGATGCCAATGGGGCTTATTTGAATGAGCTATTGAACAGCATTCCCGGTATTCACCCTTTAAAAAGGGACCCTAGGGAAACCAAAAAAGCATATTTCAATTTTGCCTTTAGATATGATAGGCAAGCATTTAAGGACCTATCCGTACAGGATTTCAGAAGTGCACTTGAAGCCGAATTGAACATTGTGGTCGATGCGTGCTACGAACCATTGAACAATTGTTCCTTATATGTACCCCACACCAAACCCGCCCGCTATAAACTTAGTGATGCTTATTGGAAGGCCATAGACCCCAAAAGATTCCCTTTGCCCATTTGTGAGCGCCTATATCATGATGAATCGGTTTGCCTACACCATAAAATCCTGATGGGCACCAAGGCCGATATGGAGCTGATTGCGATGGCTATTGAAAAGATATATCATAATACCCATGAAATTACAAACTAAAGAATGACAAACCATTACAAGTATCTTATTCTTATGATGATGGCTGTTTTGGGCAGTTCGCCGCTTTTTGCACAAAAGGGGACGAACCGGACCGAACCTCCAAAATTACCATCAAAAGGTATCTGTGCCCATAGGGGAGCTGTCGAAAAACATCCCGAAAACACCATTGCTGCCTTTAAGGAGGCCATTAGACTCGGTGCCCAAATGATTGAATTCGACGTGCGCCTATCCAAGGACAAACAGCTTGTAATCATGCATGACACTTTAGTCGATCGAACAACCAATGGTTCAGGATACCTTCATGAAATGACCCTTCGGGAATTAAAAAAGCTCGATGCCGGCTCATGGAAATCCATCCAATTCAAAGGTGAAAAAATACCAACACTGCAAGAGGTGTTGGAAATAATGCCAGACAGCATTTGGCTCAACATCCACTTAAAAGGCGGTAAAAAATTGGGTAGGAAGACGGCTAAATTGATTGTTGCCGAAAAAAGGTTGCACCAAGCTATACTCGCCTGTGAAAAAGATGCCGCAAAGAAGGTCAGAAAGGTCAATGCCGCAATTAAAATGTGCAATATGGAGCGTTCCTCCTCTAGACAAAAATACATTGACGAAACCTTGGCAGAAAGGTTTGCTTTCATTCAACTCAAGAAAAGCCGCGAAAACGATTCCCTTGCCATCGATATTGCAAGACTCAAAAAGAATGGGGTGCACATAAATTACGTGCAAGCCGAAACCCCGAATCATATGCTCCAATTATTGGATCAAGGTATCGATTTTGTCCTCACGGACCACCTGACCCTTCTATTGGATGCTTTTTCAAATAACAATCAGTCCTATTCTTCCCAAAATAAGAATAGTACCCTTAACCCACAATGAACCGATTACGGACCTTATTCAATGAATTATCATGACTAAATCCTTATTTAAAGAAAGTATTGTTAAACGGGCATTATTACATATAGCCGTCATATTTTTTATTGTTTCCTGTACTGCTGACCCGAAGAACAACCAACACTCCGAATCCACGATCAAAGAAGTAATGGATAGTGTGATCACAAGAGTGTATGCAAACGTTTCCCCCAATGAATACCCTACTATTGACGATGCCTTTATGCTCGACTTTTTGACCAAAGAAGAAAAATCCGTCTTGGCGACCCAATACCAGTATTTCAAGGTCAACGTACCCGTTACGGTATCGTTGATGCGAAACATCAATCAAAAAACAATTCCATTTTGGTTGAAAGAAAGTGGTTTTCAGAAAACAAAGGACCAAGTTAAAAACGAAGTGTACACCTATGAAATATGGCAAAAGGACTTTGAACCGGGTTGGGTACATTTGGGAATCCCTGGTTTTGACAAACACCGACCCGTATATTTCATCACTGTTGGGCCAAAGAACATATCCGATGAACTCAAAATAACAGAAACATACCCTTCCGAATACTCTTTGGAAACCATGAAAAAAGGAGCTTTCACTTATCACGATTGGTCCGATCTAACCATTACCGAGTTACCCGCGGAACTAGAAGGCCAAGTTTTATTTACCACCGTAAGGGGCCGGGCACGGGAAGCCCATGTTCAAGGAGCTTTTAGGGAGACTGTATTTCCTTCCTCCAATAAACCCGACCAAATTGTACTTACTTGGAGTAAGGAACCTACCAATTCCATCGATATCCAATGGAGAACCGACACCTCGGTTAAAAATGGGGATGTCGCCTACTGGAAGACGGGAACAAACGATACGGTCTTTGTACATGCAACGACTAAACCGATGGAAGATCGTATGTTGTATAATGACCGCTATATTCATCGCCATACCGCACACTTGGATGGACTTGATAATGGATCATCCTACGAATACAAGGTCGGTTCAAAAACGGACGATTCTTGGTCAAAGCCTTATAATTTCAAAACAGAGGCCGATCAAACCACTGACTTTTCATTCATATGGTTTGGTGATACGCATAAAGACCCGAAATGGGCGGAAAACCTTCAAAAAGCCAATTTGCGCCATCCTGAAATCTCCTTTTATTCCATAGCAGGGGATATTGTAACAACTGGATTATATCGAAATGAGTGGGATGAATTTTTCGGGTATGAAAAAGAGGTGTTTTCCAAGAAACCCTTAATGCCCGTACCGGGAAACCACGACCGCCAAGACGGATTAGGGGCTTGGATGTACTACGAACTCTTCAGTTTACCCGAAAATGGACCTAAGGAAGTTCACCCTGAAAGCACATATGCCTTTGAATATGGTAACGCCTTGTTTCTTATGATTGATTCGACACACCCGAATGAGGCCCAGACCGAATGGATTGAGGAACAGCTACGGAATTCCAAGGCTACGTGGAAATTTGCCATGTTCCATTTTCCTCCTTACAACTTTGAAGAACCCTATTTAGACATTCAGGAAGCATGGTGCGGCATTTTTGACACCTACCATGTTGATATGGTCATGTCTGGTCATATACATTATTACATGCGCTCTAAACCCATAAATCATGGTAAGGTGGTAGACGCCTTTAACAAAGGTACCGTATATGCGGTTTCCATAGGCACCAACGGCAACCATGATGATATTGGCCAAGAGCCTTATGCGGAAAAACGATTCAAGGAAGGTAGGTATTATCAGCACATGACCATAAAAAACGGCATACTTCAATATAACGCTTATAATGAAGCCGGTGAGATCGTTGATTCATTTGAAATAAAAAAATAATGAAAAAAATAAATATCGCCCTGATCGGGGCAGGTTATATATCGGATTATCATGCTCGTGGACTTTTGACCATGCCCCAAGTGGCACTGGTGGCTGTTGTATCCAAACATTTGGGGAACGCCGAAAAATTTGCATCCAAGTATGGTATAAAAAATGCGTATTCCTCGATTACACCCGTAGTTGAAGACCCAACCATAGATGCCGTAATCATCAGCACCCCCAATTCCTTCCATGCGCCATATGCCATTGAATTCCTAAAGAACGGTAAGGATGTATTTTTGGAAAAACCCATGGCCATGAATGCTGGGGAAGGGGAACAAATTGCCCAAGTAGCGGATGAGAAAGACCGATTGGTCATGGTAGGCCATATGTGGCGTTTTGATACGGACACCCAATTTATCAAGGATAGCATTGATGCCGGTAAATTGGGAAAAGTGTTCAAAACCAAAGGATACGGTATTCATGAAAATTGGGGACCCACGGGCTGGTTTACCCAAAAAAAACTGGCAGGCGGTGGAGCCTTGGCCGATATGGGAGTCCATGCCATTGATACCATAAGATACTTACTGGGAGACCCTAAACCCGTGCAGGTCTATGCCAAGATTGCAACAAATTTCGGGGACTATGATGTTGACGATTCCGGGATTATCGTCATTACATGGGACAATGGAACGGAAAGTATTATTGAAAGTGGATGGTGGCACCCACATATGGATGGACCTGAAGCCAGCAGTGGCGTATTCGGCACCGAAGGCTATGCTAGCCTTTTTCCCACATTCTTAAAATTAAAAAAAGGGGAAGAATCCTCTGAAGAAATAGTGCCTACCCTCCCAAAAAGGGATGAACACTGTGATCAAATCATATACACCCGTCAAATGCAATATTTTATAGATTGTATCAAGACCAGAAAACACCCTATTCCAGGTTTGAACGAAGGTCAAGTTGTACTTCGGATTGTCGATGCGGCCTATGAATCCGCAAAAAAACAAACAGTAATAAACCTATAGACACATGACCCACATGGAAAATTTAAAATATGCCATCGGAATCGATTTAGGGGGAACCTTTGTTAAAGTGGCCTTGGTCTGTGAAACAGGTGCCATTCGTTTCTCCCACAAACTCCCTATCGGGGTCGAGGCCACGAAAAACGTTATTCTAGATACCATTGAACAAATTATTCAAACTGCCCTTATTGAGTCTTTCGAAAAAAAGCTACAAGTTGTAGGGATCGGGATCGGCACCCCCGGTATTGTCTTTGACGGAATTGTTATCGGTGCTGCGGACAACCTCGACGGATGGGAACAAATTGACCTTTCCGGTTATTTTTCAAAACGTTTTAAACTACCGGTCAGTGTCGATAATGATGCCAATTTAATGGGGTATGGCGAACTGAATTACGGGGCGGCAAGGGGCTGTACCGATGTCGTATGCCTAACTATAGGCACTGGTATTGGCGGGGCCATTATTATCAATGGATCTGTATACAGCGGCTACAAAAGCAGGGGCGGTGAATTGGGCCATATTGTCATTGAACATAACGGAATAGATTGCAATTGTGGTGGTCGGGGCTGTCTTGAGGCCTATGCCTCTACCTCGGCATTGATTAGGCGTTACAAGGAATTATCGGGGGATGACAGTGAAAATATCGATGGGTACCATATTGTCAAAAAATTTAAACAGGACGATCCTGATGCCCTAAAAAGCATTCAAGAACATACCGAATATCTCGGACATGGCATTGCTTCTTTCATAAACACCTTCGCTCCCCAAAAAATAGTTCTGGGAGGGGGAATTTCGGATGCTGGGCAATTTTATATCGATATGATCCAAAAAGTCGCAACACAACATATGATGCCCGATTGCGGGGGACACACTGAAATCGTGGCCGCCCAGTTAGGCAATATTGCCGGTAGCTTGGGGGCGGCAGCCATGGTTTTTGGGGAAATCAATGGAAAACACCAGTTCAGTGTTGTTTAAAACGATTTTCACAAACCACCTTATAAATACAGCTTTAAATTTTAGAATAAAAATCTGTAAACCAAGCACTTGAAGGTGCAATGAGAAGAACCACCGACCTAGCTTTGACCAAATACGAATCCCCTTCCACTATTTCCGCATTTTCGAGCAAAACGATATCCTCCGGTGAAGGCAAGGACGTATCGATAATGCGAAACCAATTTTTCTTATTGAAATCATGGGAATCCGGAATTTCAAATTCCATGTCCTCGGTATAGGCATTGCAGGCAAGGAATAACACGGATTCCTTTTTAGCGGACCTTACGGTGCCTGCCAAACTATGTGAAGTTGGACTCCAATCCGGTTGTCCCAATCGAATACCGTTCCAATCGATTTGTCGTTTGGTCTGAAGGAATTCCATCAAAGGCAATGCATCGTCGGCTTCACTCAAATTCGTATTTAACCGAAAACCATTCAATACCCGAACAAAGCGATGAAGGGATGCATTCTTCTTCAAAAGGTCCCAATCGAACCAACTGATTTCATTATCCTGGCAATAGGCGTTGTTATTCCCTTGCTGTGTTCTTCGAATCTCATCCCCCATCAAAATCATGGGGGTACCATAAGAAAGAAGGGTAACCGCCAGGAAATTCTTTATCTGCTGTTCCCTTTTCTGCTCTACGGCCGGATCGGTCGACGGACCTTCCTCCCCAAAGTTGTAACTCAGACTATTGTTGGTCCCATCCCGGTTATCCTGTCCATTGGCCCAATTGTGTTTAACGTTGTAACTGACCAGATCATTTAAGGTAAAACCATCATGGCAGGTTATGAAATTGATACTGGTATCCGCCGGTTGGTTTTTATGCCCATAAAGATCGGGACTTGCCAATATCCTAGAGGCAAAATTCGATATTGAACCTTCATCACCTCTTAAAAAACTACGCACGTCATCCCGAAACTTACCGTTCCATTCTTTCCATTTGTCCCCTATAAAGTTACCCACCTGATAGAGCCCTGCAGCATCCCAGGCTTCAGCTATGAGTTTGGATCCGGCAAGGATTGGATCCGATTGGATATCCCAGAGTATGGGTGGATTTTGTTGGGGGTTACCGAACTCATCCCGTGATAATACGGAAGCGAGATCAAAACGGAATCCGTCAACATGCATTTCAGAGACCCAAAAACGAAGACTGTCCAAAATCATTCTTCGAGCTATGGAATGGTTGGCATTGATCGTATTTCCACAGCCGGAATAATTCCCATAAGACCCATCCGCATTCAGTAGGTAATAGGCCTTGTTTTCTATTCCCTTTAAACACAAGGTAGGTCCCTCGACCCCATTTTCGGCGGTATGGTTATAGACCACATCGAGAATCACTTCAATATCCGCCTTGTGTAAGGCTTTTACCATGTCGCGGAATTCATCCAATGGTCCCAATATATCCTTACGGGAACTATATGCCCTATGAGGGGCGAAAAAAGATACCGGACTATATCCCCAGTAATTCTTTTTCCCTTCTGGGGCATCCTGATTATCGAACTGAAATACAGGCAATAATTCCACGGCTGTAATCCCCAAATCCTTTAAATAGGGTATTTTTTCTATCAACCCCGCATAGGTTCCCCTTTTTCCTTCTTCCATACCTGAATTAGGATGTTTGGTAAAACCTTTTACATGCAGTTCATAAATAATGGTCTGTGTAAAGGAGTGGCGTGGACAGCGATCTTCTTCCCAATCATAGG
Organism: Maribacter polysiphoniae; assembly: GCF_003148665.1. Classification (GTDB taxonomy): domain Bacteria; phylum Bacteroidota; class Bacteroidia; order Flavobacteriales; family Flavobacteriaceae; genus Maribacter_A; species Maribacter_A polysiphoniae. The sequence goes on from NZ_QGGQ01000004.1 coordinate 458,762, forward strand.
TGCTGGTATCTACCACAACACTTTTCATGGCACTGCTGACATTATTACCGGGCCTGGTGGCTAACTCGCGTTGATATGTCCGGGGTGTGACCACCAATTTGCTATAGGGATCCAACAAGACTTTTTGGGAATCAAAACGATATCCATGTTCAGGACTGAACGGACCATAGATGCGATAGGCATATATTTGACCCGCCTTTAGACCTGGAACGAAAACATGCCAATAGGCCTCCGTTCTATTCTGTTTATTATCAAGAACTATCGTTTCATTAGGTTCGGAATCGTCCGGGTCATTGAACAACAACAGCTCCACAGCCGTGCTGTTCTTGGAAAAAAGACTGAAATTAACCCCATTGGCCTTAAGCGATGCTCCGATCGGGTAAGGCCAACCTTTTGTAGTTTGCCTATTCGTTTTCAAAATCATTGATTCTCTTGATTTCTATATTTTGTTATCAAATTTTTAAACCCTTCAACAAATTGCCTATTAATACCTTCCCAATCGAATGGTGCCCTTACGGCCAAATCGGAATGGGGGATTGAATTGTGGATAGGCACCTTGTTATACCGACAATTTTCAGTACCATAATAGATTACCACAGGCTGCCCGGTCGAAAGCAATATTTCGAAGGCATTCAACATAACTTGTATATCCCCATTACAATGCAAAAGAAACCGATCCATATCATGATTATCCAAGAAAGTGACCATAATATAATCGGTGGGTACCTGTTGAAAATGTTTCCGTATTTTGGATTTCAATTCTTTGTTGGATCGCAGATCTTCCCCATTTTTGACCGCTTCGACCAGAATATCGTTCAAGGCAAAATCCAACACCCCATCCAGCTCCCCATAATACTCCAGTTGAATCCCTTCCTGTGAAATCCCGAATTTCCTTTTATTCGTTTTATTTTTTAATCCCGTGGTCTTTATCAGTTTTTTATCCAACCCATCACACCAAACCTCCCCTATGAACACGGCTTTGGGATATTTCGCCTTCATTGTCTTTCTGAACACCTTCCAAAACCCGTGTGATGGACCTATGGCATGGTCTATTCTATAACCATCGAGACCCAATGACAACCAATAATCGGCAACCCCCAACATGTAGTTCCTAGCTTCCCTATTGTTCAGGTTTAATTTGGGCAACTCCCCAAAATCCAAGAAACAACGATACCGATCTGGCCAATTTTCAAAAATGAACCAATCGTGATATTCACTGTTCTTATTATGCTGAGCATCTCGAAAAAAGGGATGCTGATAAGAACAATGGTTGGGCACAAAATCCGCTATGACATATAGCCCTTTCTTATGGGCTTCCCGAATCAGTCTTTTTAAATCGTCCTCAGTACCAAAGTGGGGATCGACCTTTTTAAAATCGGTGATATGGTAGCCATGATAATTAAGGGTTTGGTAAAATGGGGATAGCCAAAGCACATTAATACCCAATTCCACGAAGTAATCCAGTTTTTGTAACACGCCGTTAATAGTCCCACCCAGAAACCCTGGGGAATTTCTTGTTTTCCCGAAGCCATTGAACCTATCGATAAAAACCTGATAGATTATCGCTTTCCTAAACCAATCAAGGGTGCTCATAGCTTCTCCATCTTTGGGAGCATTTTCTCATTTTTTTCATGAAATTGTTCCATACGGGAAAGAATTTTATCCAACAATTGCAATACATCGTTGATATAAGGTCCTTTATTCAACATTACACATTCTGCCTTCAGTGAGGCTGTTGCATCGGTAATCTCAGCCCTGGAGGGCAACCCCTTTTTCGCGTAATTCTCCAACACCTGCGTGGCCCATACCACAGGAACATGGGCGGCCCCGCACAAGGTCAATATTTCTTCCTGAACCTTACCAATGGCATCCCAACCCGTTTCAACAGCAAGGTCTCCCCTAGCGATCATTACGCCTATATATTTAACCTTCATAGCCGTAAGAAGAATCTCGAAAAGGTTATCAAATGCAAATCGTGTCTCTATTTTTAGAATAATACTCAATTTATCGACAGCATCCCATTTTTCCAATTCAGCCAACAACTCCTCTACATCCTTCTTGGAATTCACAAAGGAAAAGTTGACCACATCGGCATGTTTCACCACAAACTCCAGATCGATCTTATCTTTTTCAGTAAGCCCACTGATACCTAACTCGGTAGTGGGAAAGTTCATTCCCTTTTCAGCCTTCAGCTTGGATCCCTTTTCATTGGCCCGCACAATGCGTACCTCAATACGGTCCGAAAACAGGCTTTCGATACGCCCTTCTATCTTTCCGTCATCGAACAAAATCGTCTCCCCTACTTTTACGCGGTCAAATACCTCAGGAAGCTGACAGGAGATGATCGCCTGTTCAACAAGATTCCCATCTTCATCAAATTTTGCGGGAACCCCCATTTGATTGCCTCTTGTAATCGTAAGCATGTCATTGGTCCTCAATAAAATCGATTGCTCAATCGCAGGAAGCTCCCCAACAACAACCTTTCCCAATGCGCGATTTACGCACTCCAAGGTTGTACCCGTACTTACATAACACGTTTTGCCACAATGCAACAACACCTGTTTATCACCTACTTTTATCACCTTCAGTTTTCGCTTCTTGTTTCTTGTATCGGTTAGGGTCAACTTATCGCCCTCTTCCAATTTCTGAAGCCATTCCAACTCGACGGGTAATGTATTCGGTTCGGAAGAATCCTTAATATCGGGAACCAAAACCAATAGTGTTGGACTAACGACAATTCCACTCTCATTACGTTTGGGTGTGAATTTTCGAATCTTGGGTCCTGGGGTAATATAGCCCGTCCTGATTTTAGGTCCGGCAAGATCCATTGTGATCGTTACCTTTCTGCCAATGGCTTTTGAGGCTTTCTGTACATTCAGAATGATATTTTCCCATATCACGGGATTATCATGGGCACAATTGATCCGCGCACAGTTCATGCCATGCAGCACCATATCATACACCATTTGATAATCATTGGCGGCTTGGGTAGGCAGGGTTACCATAATGCGTACCCTTCTGCCTTTGGAGCGATTCCCCAGAAGCTCTTTTGTATGTTTGGTCAGTAGTCTTTTTCCGTTTTTTATGGACAGTCCCGCTTTTAAATCTTGCGCGGGATGCTCCCCAATAAGGCTGTATAGGATAAATCTGGTCTTTAACAGACTAGACATTAAATGACCTTCGGCTTTGGCCAATCTTGTTAAACCAAGATTCTGCAATTGTTTTTGAATCGTCCTGAGATCGAACTTTCTAAAAGCGTTATAATGGATTAAATTCCTGGCACTTTTATGATAATCTGGGTGAATCTGTTCCAAAAGGGTATTCGCTTCCTTTTCTTCCCGTTTAACGGCAACAATGATAGTTTCGATCTGTGCAATCAACTCCTTTATCTTATCAGTCTTTATCTTCATTCGCCACGGTTTTAAATCAGGAATTGTTAATGTACAAATATACCGGAGACCTTATGACCAAATCATGACATTGATCATAATCCCATTTGAATTTACAAGATTCCAATGAAACTATCCCATACTACATTGCGAATTTTATGAAGGCTTGTACTTTTTTGATTTAGGAGAGCTTCATGTCGTCATTAAATCTTGAAATATACTTCTTAAGGATCCCCAAGAAAAGGACAAAGAGAGAATGAGCTAAAATGTTTCGTTGTGAAATTTGACAAGATGGCCACAGGGTTATTGCGCATTCAACCTCATAGGAAAAACCTATGGAGAACATCTACTGACAACTATGGAATGAGCCTCCCACATTCGCCTTGTTGGAAGTCACAAATAGGCAAACGCCATCTTTTTGTTCTTCCAATAATGTGTGAAAAATTTGGGGTTGAACCCCTCCCCTATACGTTCAGTTTGAATAGATTTCAAGGTAAGTATAATTGGTCTAAACTGAAATTAAAAAGCAAGTTTACAATGATGGACTTTACTCATGCGACTGTTGCATCAATGGAAGATCAATTTTCCAACCAACTTCTTGATCAGCCTTATTCAAATTCTAAGCGTCAGGCAACGAATTTTCAACGCCATCGTTATCTGATAGCGGCACACAATACGAACCTCCCTTAAAATTATCTTGTTCAAAAAATCCTTCATCACATTTTCCCTGCTTTAGATCACCATCACAATCCTCAAAAATTCGAGGAAGTTGTTCAAAGCGATTTTGAACTTAGTGGTGATACTTTGATTTTATCACCCCTGAATTTTGAAGGGCAGAAACCTCGAAAGATTAAATGACTAAAACAATAAGAGCACACAACAGCACGCTAAACCAAATTACTTTACCCCCTACTCTACAACCAGCTTTGGCACTACCGGTTCAAACCGTACACACCATACAACAAGCGCTAAAAGTCATTTATTCCTGTCATTTTAATCTTTTAAAGGAATTCATGTTTTCGCTGCGCTCGGAAGGCTAGATTCAATTGTCTTTCTGAAAAACGTGAATAAATTCACTATTTTTAAAAGCCAGAACCCCACTGTGTTTAGTGGAGCGTTAGCCATAATATGAAAAAAACGAAATACAAAACAATATTTCTAGCTTATCTTCCAATCGGAATTATACTTTTTTTGATTCTAAAATCAGAACTAAGTACTGGGTTTAGAGGATTCTCTGACTTTTTGAAATATACATTCTTTTTAATTGGTGGAATTCTAGTGTTTATTTACACTATTATAAAACAAGGAATAAAGATTAAGAAAAAAGTTGAGGTTAGGGAAGCCAAAATTATTATAACACTACTTTTAATTTCTACTTTTTTAGCCATTGGCTCATTATATATTCCAGATTATTTATTTTACTAAAACTAAAAACACCCGTTATTACTTCCTGTAATTTCGAAACAGTATCTAAACACCATAAGCTTTTAAAACCACATTGATAAAAATTTAAAATGGACGATTTAATAATCTTGGATATATTTTGGGACCGACAATTGGTAAAAGATAAATCAGGCAAAGAGTTTGAAATTTTTAGAGGTAAGGATTACGACCACGACTGGGTACATTTAGGATACGGATATTCAAAAAATAAAGATTGGATTTATTTTTATCTCAACACTTGTTTTGAGCAACATCTGAAAAATATTGATATTGCCAGCTTTATTTTAATTGAAGCAAATGAAGCTGAAAACACCATTTATTTTAAAGATAAAAACGCTGTATATCTAAAAAGCTATATGTGTGGTTTTGAAATCTTACCAGAGGTAAACCCAAACAATTTTCGCATTATAGATATTGATAACGGCTACTCAACTTCGGGGGAATTCGATTATTGGTATGAATCTAAACTACCTTATTCCCTTTCTGAAATGACGCCAATTAATGGATGTTACCAAAGAGTAGGAGATGCCATATATTATGGTCATACCGTAAGAATGACTTGTGATGTGGATACTTTTGAACAAGTCCACCCAAAAGTGGATACACTTTTTAAAGATAAAGACCATCTATATTTTAAAAGTAAAATAGTAGAAGGAGCGAATCCTGCAACTTTTCAATTTTTGGAAGAATGCATAGGAGAGGATGCCCCATATTATTTAGAATGTGATATTCATTACTATGCTAAGGATGACCAATATGCCTATTTTGTAAACGAACCTTTTGGTATTAAGACAATTAAGATCAGAGATCTGGAGAATTTCAGGTTTGAAGTGATAGATGAAATTGGATATGGAAGAGACTCTAAATACAGATATGAAAAAGGCAAAAGAAAAAAAATAGAATAACTATTGCTAACGATGTATAACCGCCATTACGGCGTCCTGACACTTCGGGAGACTACGTCCGAAACCACGCGGAATTGGTAATATCCCAGAGCTAAACCGAAAAACATTAATTCTAATCCAGTAACTGAGGATTATACGTATTTCAAGATAAAAACCATGAATTTCTTTAAAAAGTTATTTGGATTTCAAAAAAACAAAGAAGATGATGATATCGGAAATTTTATTGTAGCTACACTAAACGATAAAGTTATGCCTATTGATAGAGGAGAAATCTACGAAGACCCTTTGAATGAGTTTCTTAAAGCCAATGGAATCGGAGAAGTAACAGGTGGCGGAACAATGCAGCTAAAAAAAGGGGAACTTGAATATTGCGATGTGGAGATTCAGCTGAATTCAGAAGAAATAAATGAAAGTTATATCTCCTCTATTATTGAAAAACTGGAGGAATTAGGAGCGCCTAAAGGGTCAAAACTTACGATAGAAAAGACTGACCAGAAAATTGAATTTGGAAAAAAAGAAGGATTAGGGATTTACTTGGACGGGATAAATTTATCCGATGAAGTATATAAAACATCTGATTCGGAAGCATTGGCAAAAGAAATTAGAAGACTTGCTAATATTGAAGATGATACTTTAAGATATTGGCAAGGTAATACAGAAACTGGACTCTATTTTTATGGAGAGTCATTTGAAAAAATTAAAAATGCAATTGCAGATTTTGTAAGTACTCACCCAGAATGCGAGAATTGTCGGATTGAGCAAGTTGCGTAAAAAACCAGTTTACAACAACACCTTCAATCCATTGCGGATGGATTTCCTAGACCACGCAAAAATGCATGGCAGACTAGAAATCCTTAACTTTATGCCATGGCTTGGTCTTCGGCGGTAAAATCCAGACGGAATTGGATTTTGATAATAATTGGCACGCTCAACTTGACTGGAAATATAAGCACACTGAATAATATTAAAAAGCACATTTACAATATCCCGTATACAGGGTAGTTGATTGGAATAGAGCCTTGTTTTAATTGGTTCATTATAGGAAATAATATTAAATAAATGGAAGATTTCGAGTTGTTTGAACCTAAGAATTGGATAGAACTCCAAGAATTTTTATTCAATGAAAAAGACCATAAAATAGATAGGTTTAGATCCCCTTATGCGTATAGGGGTGTTTATAATGCGGAATTTGGTTTAGAGCCCAGTCTGCAAAGAATGGGAAGAAAACCTTCGAAGGTTGAAGGTACCATGATCAGAAACTTTAAAAAGTACTCTCCGATAAACACGTTGACCGACGATTATAACAACCTATGGAACTGGATGACGTTAGGACAACACCACGGACTCCCCACAAGGCTTATAGACTGGACCCACTCACCCAATGTTGCTTTACATTTTTTAACAGAGGACATGGACACCTATGATGTCGACGGAGCCATCTGGATGGTAAACTATGTTGCCCTTAGGGATCAATTGCCGGAAGAACTTAAAACCCCCATTTTCAACAAGGACATATTCTATTTTAGCTCAACCGAATTGCAACAGACCATAGGTAATTCCTTAGAGCAATTATATGATTTTTCAAGTAGGAATGCCAATACCATGATATTTTTTGAACCCCCCTCCCTCGATGATCGCATCATAAACCAATTCGCTCTTTTTTCGTTTATGTTAGATCCTGACTCCAATCCATTGGAGTGGCTAAAAAAGCATCCCAAATATTTAAAAAAGGTAATTATACCTTCAGGACTAAAGTGGGAAATCAGGGATAAGCTCGATCAAGCGAATATTACCGAAAGAATCATTTACCCCGGGTTGGAGGGTATATCCAAATGGCTTAAAAGATGGTATAGCGACAAGAACAAAATCTAACAATATGCTATAAGGAATATCGACTCTAAACTTTGGTTTTTTATAAATATTAAAGTCTTACTTTAATATTATACGGCTTCCTTTTTATAAGGATGACAGAACTAACTGTCTCACCGTATTTTATTAAATATAAAATAGTTACAAGTATTTTTCAAAAAATGGTAACCGAATAGGTAACCTTCACTCTGATTTTATTCGTTAATCAAAAGTAAAACAATATTATAAGTTATAATACATCTATTGTTATTATCAATTAATATCTAAATAAAAGCATCTTTGTGAACCAAATACCTATGGCTTAACTGTTTCTTCTGAATGTAAATGAACTTCCGAGGCAGATGAATCGGTCATGATTTTCTTTGCACGCTCCAAATCTTCGATTGTTCCATGGGCCATAACCAAAAATTTATCGGCCTTTAAAGCCTTCTCGTAACGTATCACACTATCTTTAGGAATTCCTATACTGAAAAGTGCCGCACCCAAAGCGGATAAACCACCAACAACAGCGGCCCCTTCAAGACCTCCAATTAATGAGGACACAATAGGTCCTGCGAGCATAATAGGTCCAATTCCAGGGATAAGGAAAAAACCGGCACCGAAAATAAGACCCCATATGCCACCCCAGAAAGCACCCGCCGATCCCCAGTTTTTCATTCTATCATCAATGTTATAGAAACCTATTACCTTATCTTCCTCGTGATAATCTTTACCCACGATAGATAGTTTCTTCATATTAAACCCAGATTCATTTAGTTCCTTGACCACTTTTTCAGCTTGATGATGCGATTCGCATATTGCCACTGTTACTCCATTTTTCATACTTTTGTCTTTATTTGTTAAACTCAATTTTCTAAATAGTCATACGAATTAGGATTCAAAGCTATTGGGTTTAAATTGTCAATCTCCTGACTTAAATCAGGCCTTATAAAATTTACATTTTTTTAACGAAATTATTAGCTCGTACCGGAATGGGTAAATATTGAATAATTCTTTGTGGTATCAGGGCAAGCCATTACTGTTAGGTAATTCAACGCATTTTATATACCAATGGGTTCATTCAAATTTACTATTACATGATTAGCTATGATAAAAACCCATAGATGTGAAAAATAAAGTAGTTTTGATTTTGTTTTAATAAGACTCAATGCGGCCCATTGTACCTACTATTACAGTTAACTCAAAAGAATTTCTGGTATCCTTTCCATTAGTATAAAAGAGTGTAAGTTTATCTTCTCCAGTTCCCAAAGTTTTAAAGTTAAAGGTAAATTCCGTGGTCGTTCCACTGGGTCCCATAATTATCGGTCCTTTAAGTTCAACATGATTGTTTATTGAATTAATATGCCATGCATACTGTGGCAGACCTTGCTCTTTCAGATTAATTGTAAACACATCATCCTCGCTTAATTCAATAATAGAGCCATTATCTTGTTCGGAATAGGGACCTGCACAGCCGATTGCTACTAAACAAATCGAAATAAATAAAATAGCGCTTCTCTTAAACATTTTACAGTTGGGTTTAAATGGACCATTGCCCCTTAAATTGGAAAACCATGCCTTTGTCTAGAATTTTCTTCGAGAAGATAGCGATATACTCTTTTTTTCAATCTTCTAATACGAGTTTTCAACTGACCTAGATCTTGGGCAATCTCCAGATGTTTTTGTTCATCAAGTTCAGCGCTGTTTATTTTCTTCCCCTTTATAATATTGGAAAGCTTTATTTCGTGTTCCCTTAGTTTTCCAAGAAAATCCCTAATCAATTGGTTTAGAAAACTACTAATGGTGCAACTGATATCATTGTGGACTTGTTTGGACAAATTACTATGGTCGGCTTTTTGGTGCACCAAATCTTCAAGTGCCTGCAATTCATCCAAATAGAATTTCACATCCTGTATGCATTGTGTGGTATCATGATGTAAGATGCCGATTTTACATTTATCCATATTTTCTGAAATTTATTTCCATGACCGTTATTGATGCTTTAAAAAGCATACTAATCAGATCATATTAATGTTCAAACAGCAGAACTTATATGGGTAATAAAGAAAGTGGCTCCAAAGAACACCCGGTTCTACGCTCAAACAAAAATTAATAGACCCAATACACTCCTTCATTATAATCCGAATAATTTTTTATAAGAAGTTTGTTCACCTTGTTATTATAATCCTTAACCCTTTTCTCCCAAGCTTTATATTCTGCATCCAATTTCTCCCCTTCATGCAGTAGGTCTTCCCCATCCTTTCCAACTTCAGGCAACAGCTTTCCTTCTTCGCTTTTTAGCTTAGAAAGTGAATGATTGAATTTACGTCTTGTCTTATGGCTTACAGCTTCGCCTGGTTCAGTTAAAAGGTACATATTATCTGTCGAAAGATATTCATGGGCTATATTGATTTCGGCATTGGCAATAACCTCTCGCAGGGAATTCGTTGAAAATTTTTTGCCGTTCTTTAAATCGGTTTCCATCCTGTTCAGCGCATCTACCGCCTTTTCAAGGTTTATTTTATATAGTCCTGAAACGTTTTTACTTTCCTTTTGAAGTTCCGAAATGCCCTTTTCCAATTGTGCCGCCGCAACTTCGATATTTTCTTTGTCCAGATTGGCCAATGCCTCGGTAAAATACTTATCAGATCTGTTCTGTAACCTGCTTAATGTCGATTCTTCGACAATTCCTGAAGTATCGTCTTTATGCTCTCCCTTGCAGCCAATTATAAATGAAGCAAAAAAAAGTATTATAACTGTTATTGTAGCTTTCATCTTTTATAATATTTGAATAAACCAAAATTATGTAGATTGGATTATTCATTGCCTGACTTGGGTCAGGTTCGTGAAATTTTTTTCTTTTAAGAAATAGGTAATCCTATTTACAATGAAAAAAATCATTCAACTTCCCTATTGTACATTTTAAATACAAAGCAATTAAGGCTTTATGGAATTAAAAGGAATACTAGTTTATATCTAAACCCTAGAAATAATTGAAGTGTCGGATATTTTAGATTTTTCTTTATCCAGAGTACGTCTTAATAAAATAGCGTAGATTGGCTCATTACCAAGCATTGCCGTACAAACGGATGCAGTTACTGCCGTGAAGATCAATGGAAGTATTAATTCATAATTTGCTGTCATTTCCACAGAAAGGGCCAAACCTGTTAGAGGTGCCCTAATCGTTGAGGCAAAGATACCAACCATACCTGCCACAGCGAAAATAGCTGGATCTTGAACTTGGTCTGGAAGAAGATGTGCCGCTATACCACCGAATAGCATTCCTGAAATAACCCCCAAAGTGATTAGAGGTGCAAAGATACCCCCAGGTACTCCAGAGCCGTAGCTAAAAATCGATAATACAAAGCGTACCACAAAAAGCATCAAGAGAAATTTTAGAGAGAAAGAATTATCAACGACATTGGATATTGTTTTATACCCTGCTCCTATCATATCAGGAAAATATCTTCCCACAGCTGTAATAATAACCGCCAACAAAATGGCCATATGAACATAATTCATCTTTGAATTTTCAAAAAATACCAAAGCCCTAACAATTAATTTATTGAAAGCGATTCCGATAAAACTTAGAAGTAGTCCGAGTAAAACAAAAAGCCAAATACTCGATAAATGATCAAAGGTGAAAATCTTTATTTGTATAATAGGACCTGCATCTACCATAAGCCTTACTACCATATCTGCAGAAGCAGTACCGATCATAAGTGCTGCTATTGAATAGAAATTAAACTTAAAATGACCATTCATCTCTTCGATGACGAAAATTATTCCTGCAAAAGGGGCATTGAACGCACTTGCAAGTCCTGATGCAGCCCCTGTAGAAATCAAGGGATTATTCTCTTCCGCGGGTTGCTTAAAAACATCCTTTATCATCTTACCGATATTAGCCCCCATTTGAACGGTTGGCCCCTCACGACCTAACAATAAACCACTACTAAGTGAGAATATTGACCCCAAGAATTTCACCGGCAATACTTTTTTCCAACGAATCGGCCTAAGTCCGTCTAGCGCTCCTTCGATTTCATGAATACCACTACCAGCTGTTTCAGGGGCAAACTTTTTCATTAAGAATATTGAAAACCATATCCCAATAAAGGTAAACAGGAAAGGCCATAGCCAATTCAACCCGTTCAAATCCCATTGTTCCGGAGCGAATGCATTCTTCACCCGATTTAGGTTGGAAAGAATAAGCCTAAACAATGAACTCAAGAAGCCTGTAATCAAACCTACCAAAAGGGCATAAAAAAGTAGCCCGCTTTTCCGCACATCGATCTTACTATCCCTATTAAATAATTTTGGGATTATATTATAATACGTCTGACTTTTCATGTAAAACTCATTTTTTTTATAGCTTTTGGTCCTTTATCATTGAACGTAGAAATGGGTTTCTGTTAAGCCATAAGGGACAATTGCAATTAAAAAAACGAAGTTAATCAGCTGCTTGGTTATTCTAGATGACCTAAGTCAGGCTTTACCCACGACCCCAAACATACCTTTGTCCATATAAAAGGAAAAGAACAGTAGTGCAACCTGTTTAATGAATGTATCCATTTAATGAAATTGGGTATAGAAATGACCGACTCTACTTTGTTCTCATGGTTCGCAATTTCATGGTCATAATTAACCAATATTTATAGAAGAAAACAATATAAAATCTTAAAAAATGAATTCTACCATTACATCTATTTCAGCACTTGAGATTCTTGACTCAAGAGGAAACCCAACCGTAAGAACATATGTTACCTTAGATGATGGCACAAAAGCCTCTGCATCTGTTCCATCAGGGGCTTCAACAGGCCAGCACGAAGCCTTGGAACTTCGTGATGGCGAAAAACGGTATGCCCATAAAGGTGTAGAAAAGGCAGTCTCCCATGTTAATGTGGAAATTGCGGAAACACTGATCGGGATGAATGCCGTTGAACAAAAAAACATAGATTACACGATGATTGAACTAGATGGTACAGAAACCAAATCCAAGCTAGGTGCAAACGCTATTTTAGGCGTATCCATGGCTGTAGCGAAAGCCGCTGCAATTACCTCTAACCTACCTCTATATCGCTATTTGGGAGGTTCGAATACCACACGTATACCCGTGCCTTGTATGAATATTCTAAATGGAGGAGAGCATGCGGACAATAGTGTTGATTTTCAGGAATTCATGTTGGTCCCCAATGGTGCTCCAAATTTTAAGGAAGGACTTCGGTATGTTGCAGAAACATTTCATATCCTAAAAAAAATATTAAAGGGTAAAGGTCTTGCGACCAGCGTTGGGGATGAAGGTGGTTTTGCCCCTAATTGCTCAAGTAACGAAGCCGCTATGGAATTGATCATAACAGCTATAAATGAAGCCGGATATGAACCGGGGAAAGACCTATCAATTGCTATTGACAGTGCTGCCAATTCCTTTTCCCAAAACTTAGATAATAAATATGACCTTTTATCTTCCGGAGCCGGTAAAATGACAACTGAGGAACTCATTGACTTATCGGGTAAATGGTTAAAAAAATATCCGATCGTCTCATGGGAAGACCCTCTTTCTGAAGGTGACTGGGACGGATTTTCAGAATTTACGAAAAATTTCGGTAGTCAAATCGAGGTGGTGGGCGATGATATTTTCGTTACCAATAAAAAGTATATCCGTAAGGGTATCGAAAATAAAACGGCCAATTCGGCCCTTATCAAATTAAATCAAATCGGCACGATCACCGAAACGATAGAGGCCATTAAAATGTGTCGTGAGGCTGGTTGGCGTTACTTTCTTTCCCATCGATCAGGGGAAACAGAAGATACATTTTTATCCGATTTTGCCGTAGCCATGGATGGTGGGCATTTAAAAGCAGGTTCTGCCTGTAGGGGCGAACGGGTCGCGAAATATAATCGATTATTGGAAATAGAACATGAATTGGGAAACCGCGCAGAATATCGTTGGAAATAAAAAAGATAAAATACGATTTTAATTAAAAGCGGGCAATACCATATGACATGTGGCGGTAAACCTCTATAAGTATTCCTTATATTTTGAAAGAATCATGGATTTTCGCATTCTATCTTTATTGACTATCGTTATCGGCTTGATCTAATATATCCGTCAAAATTCCATTCATCTGACTTAGGTCATAAGTATTTGAGTGATATCACCTGAAATTTATTTCTAGAAATCTTGGCTGGTCATTATCCATAAACCAATATGAAATCAAAAACCCGGACGATATTTTAATGAAACAAAGAGAATTAGTGTTCCCTATATTAATTTCAAATTGGGTAACGGTTTCGGTTAGTGTTGCCTCCACTTCCATTGCTTAGGCGGTAGAACTGGCGAAATGGCAATTGAGCCACGGGAAGTATTTCAAACGCATAAAGATCGGGTGGGCAAGAGCTTTCATTGAATTGGCACGAGCCTAAACCAAGTAAAATTCCAAAAAAGTTCAATTGACAATAAATTCCTTTTAAATAAAAGTAAAATGAGAGTAGCGATTTTTAATGTACATAATTGGTAAAAGGAGTTTCCAGAAAGTACCAATAACGGCAAAAACTCTCTCAAAATGTCAGAAACTTATCTGGCTGTTGATACGGTAGAGTTGGGAAAAGATTGAGTTACCATCTCTATTTTTACTGAAGATGATGCCTCTGCATCTGTTTTAGATAGGTTGTATGATTTAGGTATTCGTTTTATAGTGTTGCGTTCGGCGGCTTTCAACAATAACGATGTCGACCATGCCCAAAAATCAGGCATCAGCATAGCGAGGGTTCCCGAATATTCAACACATGCCATTGTAGAGTTTACCATAGCGGTTATGCTAGCCCAGAACCGGAAGCTATTTCGTACTAATTACCGGGTCAAAGACATGAATTTTTTCCTTAACGGACTTGCTATTTTTGATGTGAACGGCAAAACGGTCGGTATAATAGTAACTGGGAGGTTTGGGTGGGTAGTTTACAAGATCTTATATGGTTTTTGGCCGCAAACTTCTGGCCTATGATGTGCTTTTTACGATACCGTCATTTACCTTAAAAGAGAGCCTAAAGCATAAATTATCGCTCATACCCGAAAGTAAGTTTTGTTAACAGAAAGCAGCTCTGAAACCTAGTGTGCAAATTCAAATAATAGTTTATATGATATTAATTTTCAATGTTTTACACCTATTTAATTAATGCCACTTGTTCATAACAACTACTAAAATACCCCACCTCTAAAATGATGTTTTTTATAATTCCTGACCTAGGTCAGTCTTAATTCTCCCTACTACCCATAATTTTGAATATCGTATTGAAAAATATAAGTTACTGCAAAAAACTAACCCAAGTGAAACTACTTATAAAAAAAGAAAAAAATACGGGTTTTTGAACGAATACCTTAAACTATAGAAACCATGGCAACAATTTTAAATTCAGCCCAAAAAGCTATAAAAAACTGGTGGATATCAATTTTAATAGGCCTACTGTACATATTTGTAGGAGTCTGGGTAATACAAACCCCTTTGGAAAGCTACATATCCCTAAGCATTATTTTTAGTGTTTTCATTTTTGTCTCAGGAATATTCCAGATTACATTTTCCATTTCCAACAAAAACGAAATGAAAGAATGGGGTTGGTACCTGGCCGGGGGTATTTTAGACCTCATCATAGGGCTATTGCTCATAGCGCATCCTATGATGACCATGGCCATTTTACCATTATATGTAGGTCTTTGGTTGTTATTTCAAAGCATATTGTCCATGGGTCTTTCCTTTCAACTGAAATCCGCAGGAATACCACGATGGGGCATCTTACTGTTTTGGAGCATCGTAACCCTGTTATTTTCCTTTTTGCTCTTGGCAAATCCATTCTTTGCAGGCCTTAGCATTGTATACATGACGGCCTTTGCTTTTATAACCGCTGGAATATTCAGGTTGTTTTTGGGAATCAACCTTAAAAGATTTAGATAAAACCTTTTAAGAAAAATCAAGAAACAACTTTCACAAAATTGAGCCGTAAGGGACATAACAAAATGACAATAACCCGAACGGGCCACAAGCAAACGGAACAAAAGTCATATGATGAAAAATAAAAAAAGAATTTTAGTCCTTGGATGCAATTTCGCAGGACTTACAGTTGCACGTTACTTACATAAGGAAGCAGGTGACCACATAAAGATTACGGTCATTGATCGTAAAAATTACATCAACTTTATTCCTAATATTCCTATTGAGGTTTTTAATAACAACAATCCGGCAGATACGCTAGAGTTTCAGTTTAAGAAATTTTTGAATTCAGATGGAAGTGAGTTCATTCAGGGAGAGGTAGAGAATATTGATGCTTCCTATAAAAAGGTATTCTATACCCCTAACGAAAGAAAAGGCGCTGCCCAAGAACATATAGAATACGATTACTTGGTCATAGCTCTAGGTTGTAAACTAGCTTACGATAAAATTGAGGGATTTGCAGAATTCGGACACACTTTTTCGGATACTTTTTACGGTAATGAAGTTCGCAAGTATTTGCATAACGATTACAAAGGTGGACACATTGCCATTGGATCTGATCGTTTTATTCAAGGTCAAAGTCCAAAACTCCCTAAAATACCTATTGCAACAGCTGCTTGTGAAGGACCTCCGGTAGAATTGGCTTTTTCAATGGCCGATTGGTTGAAAAAACATAAAAAAGGAGACGCAAAGAATATTTCTTTGTTTACTCCAGGTGATGTTATTGCGGAAGATGCTGGTAAAAGTATTCTTGACCAATTACTTCCAATGGTATCAGGAATGGGGTATGGTTATAAAACCAATACAGTAGGAATTAAACGAATTTATAAAGAAGGTATAGCGTTTAAAGATGGAACCAGCTTAGAGACGGAAATGAAAATCATATTTCCAAATTGGGAACCACATTCTTTTATGAAGGAACTTCCATTTGTGGATGATCAAGGATTTGTAATTACAGATTTATCTATGAGAAATCCTGATTATCCGGAAATTTTTGCCGTGGGTGATGCGGCAGCCGTTACCATACCTAAAATAGGTTCTTTAGGGCATATGGAATGTGACATTGCATCAAAAGTTATCGCAAATGAGATTCTTGGAAAAGAGGAACAAATAGATCCATTACATCCTATGCTATTATGCTATGGAGACATGGGCAGCCACAAAGGATTTTATATGCATACCGATGAATGGTGGGGCGGAAAAACAAGCATCTTAAAAATGGGATATACACCCTATATTTTAAAAATGGGTTTTAAAACGATGTATCAGACCTTAGGCGGAAAAGTACCAGGTTGGGGACTGCCTATTTCTGAAATAGTTGGTGACCATTCAATACTATAAGGTCTATTTACAAAACAGATAGCAAATCAAATTTTACGATAGGAATGACAATAGTATTAATCTCCCAATTGAAAGCTACCGTTGCTAGGGACAGAATACCCAGTATGGTGGTATAACATTTTCATTTACTATTTAAAACTGTCTAAAATTAAGATTATTACCTATTTTTAAACAGTTCCGTTTTAAGGGAAGGTTACACTCCTTCTTTTTTATAAACGGAACCAAATTCGACGGTGATGTCCCGAATTTATTAAAATTAATTCAGAAACGTGTAGCATAACAATTTGTAAAGATAATAATCATGGCGAAAAAAGTAGCAGACCAAATCGTAGAGATGCTGGTTAACAATAATGTAAAAAGAATTTATGCCGTAACGGGTGATAGCCTAAACGAACTGAATGATGCGGTAAGAAGAAGCGGAAAAATAAAATGGATTCATGTGCGCCATGAAGAGGTGGGTGCTTACGCTGCTGCTGCTGAAGCAGAATTGGACGGCCTTGCGTGTTGTGCTGGAAGCAGCGGACCTGGCCATGTGCATTTAATAAACGGTCTTTACGATGCCAACCGTTCAGGAATTCCTATTATCGCCATTGCATCTACTATTAATACGCCAGAATTTGGTGTTGATTATTTTCAAGCTACAAACACCTATAAATTATTTGATGATTGCAGTGTATACAATGAAGTGGCCAGTACTCCCAAACAGGTACCTCGCATGTTGCAAGCAGCCATTCAAAACGCAGTTCATAGAAAGGGAGTAGCCGTATTTGGCTTGCCTGGCGATGTATCTGCCATGCCTGCTGAAGAAAGTGCAACCTCTATGTATAATTATCATAGCGAAACCATTTTACGACCATCGGATAATGAGATGCAAAAATTTGCCGACCTGGTTAACAAATATCCAAAAGTGTCTATTTACTGCGGTATAGGAGCAAGGGAAGCTCATGATGATATTGTGAAATTAGCTGCATTATTAAAGGCACCTATAGGTTATTCTTTCCGTGGGAAGATGGGTATGCAACACAACAATCCTTATGAAGTTGGGATGACGGGTTTACTCGGTGTTCCATCTGCTTTTCATGCCATGCACGAATCGGATGTCGTGATATTATTAGGAACTGATTTTCCTTATGAGCATTTTATGCCGGTGAAAAATAAAATTATTCAGGTTGACGAAAAACCAGAACGATTAGGGAGACGGGCAAAATTAGAAATGGGACTGACCGGAAAAATAACAGATACCATTGCTGCATTATTGCCATTGGTCAACGAAAAAGAAGACGACAGTTTCCTAAACGCTCAATTGGATTTTTACAAAAAAGTAAAAGAAAACCTGAATATCTATGTAAAAGATGAGGGCTTTGAAAACCACATCAGTCCCGAATTTGTGGCATCTACCATCAATGAAATGGCTAATGACGATACAATTTTTACTGTAGACACAGGTATGTGTTGCGTTTGGGGCGCTAGATACATTCACGGTACCGGAGAGCGAAGCATGTTGGGTTCATTCAATCATGGTTCTATGGCCAATGCAATGCCTATGGCCATTGGAGCACAATTGGCCTACCCAGACAGGCAAGTTGTTGCATTTTGTGGCGATGGTGGCCTATCAATGTTATTGGGAGATTTGGCGACCATTAAACAATATAATCTTCCTATAAAATTAATTATTTTCAACAACCGTTCTTTGGGAATGGTACAATTGGAAATGCAGGTAGAAGGTTTGCCCAATAATGAAACCGATATGGTAAATCCAAATTTCGAGATGATAGCACAGGCTATGGGATTTAAAGGGATTTCGGTTACAAAACCTACGGATGTACGACGTTCATTGGAAGAAGCATTTGAACTCGATGGCCCTGTTTTAGTAAGTGTATTCACAAACCCTCAGGCATTGGCCATGCCACCAAAAATGGAATTCGATCAAATGAAGGGCTATACCTTATCTATAAGTAAAATGATATTGAGCGGAAGAATGGATGAAGTTTCAGAAATGGTCAAAACAAATTACAAACATATAAAAGAGGTACTGTAATAGCTGATTTTCAGCCTTATATTTATCGTCTATAAGTCAAATTCATTGATAGACAGCTCCGATGTGGCCAATTGGTTTCGTGAAAACACCCATACGGCTACGGTCATGACATGGCTTTTTCCGTTTTCCATGTAATTCACAATGATGGTTGCAATAATCCTAAAGCCACCTTGTAACCGTAAGGTATATCCAAGGTTTCTACTTATCCTCTAGTAACCTTCCATTTTACGACCTATAAAAATTCAATTATTGAAACTTTTTTAAAAACCATATTATGACCTAAATCAGTACAATTATTTTCAGTTCATAATAACTTTGAACAGTTTTAAATCAAAAAATAAGAAAAAAAATGAAAACACCTAACATTGGAATTACGAAAGAAAACAGACAGGCCATTGCCGATCAATTGACAAAGATATTAGCGGATGAATTTGTTCTTTATTCAAAAACACTGAATTTCCATTGGAACATCGAAGGTCCCGATTTTCATACCGTACACCTCTATCTTGAAACGTTGTATGAGGAACAACAAGAAATCGTGGATACGGTAGCGGAGAAAATACGTACGATAGGTCATTATGTCCCTGCAACTTTAAAAGACTATTCAGAATTGACACATCTTACCGAAAAAACCAAAGGTAAGAATGATAGCCAAAGTATATTTTCGGAATTATTGGAAGACCACGAAAGCATAATTATTTTTATTCGGGAAGAAATAAGGCCCATCGCCGATAAATGGGATGCAGAAGGCATCAGTGATTATATTACCGGGCTTTTGGAACAGCACGAAAAAACAGCTTGGATGTTGCGTTCACACTTAAAATAATTTGCTCTTCCAAAATTCAGCACGAGGGTGTAAACTGAACTCTGTCTGAAATAAATTTAAGTATTAATTTTATTCAGACAGAATCATGAGAAAAGAAGAACAAACAGAATTCGAAAAGAAGGTGCTTGACCAGTTCATGTCCGGCAAGAACCTTTTCGGTAAAGGAGGTGCTTTCGCCCCAATACTGAAGAACGTGATCGAAAAGGCCCTTGAGGCCGAGATGGAGGGGCATTTGAACGAAGTTCAAAGGACCAAGGGCAACAAACGCAACGGCAAGGGCAAGAAGACGATCAAGAGCGGCTACGGCACCTTCGACATCGATACGCCCCAGGACAGGCAGAGCAGCTTTGA
>NZ_QGGQ01000005.1 GCF_003148665.1 Maribacter polysiphoniae
TTTACAAGTTCCGGTTCAAAGCTGCTCTGCCTGTCCTGGGGCGTATCGATGTCGAAGGTGCCGTAGCCGCTCTTGATCGTCTTCTTGCCCTTGCCGTTGCGTTTGTTGCCCTTGGTCCTTTGAACTTCGTTCAAATGCCCCTCCATCTCGGCCTCAAGGGCCTTTTCGATCACGTTCTTCAGCATTGGGGCGAAAGCACCTCCTTTACCGAAAAGGTTCTTGCCGGACATGAACTGGTCAAGCACCTTCTTTTCGAATTCTGTTTGTTCTTCTTTTCTCATGATTCTGTCTGAATAAAATTAATACTTAAATTTATTTCAGACAGAGTTCAGTTTACACCCTCAATAATCCATTATTTAAACTTTAGAGAACTTTGATGCATTCTGGGTTTTTCTTAATGTATCCATGTAAGATTCTATTAATATCCCTATTATCTTTCTGCGCTACAATTCCCTCCAAATAATCATTTACCGAAAATGTCTGTTTCTTTTTCTTAAGATAGCCATACCCTTTGTATAAATTATTCAAAACCAAAACAAAAGAAAACTCTTCTTTCCTTTTCCCTTTCTCCTTAATTACAAAATTATCGGCCTGGAAGCTAACTGATTGTATTGCCTCTTCCACTCTTTTATTATACATTTCAATAGCTTCACTATCTCGGCAAACTCCTTTGCATTTCTTTATTTGATAATCAAAACAACTACTGACATTTGTTTGTAGATTACAATATTTAGGACATAATTCAAATTGTTCGCATAACCGTTCTAAAAAACTTCTTGCCTCAGAAATGGAATAAAATTTCAGTATCGGACTAGGTGTCAATTCTAGTGTATTCCATGCTAAATGCATAATGCCTTTTTTATCCTTATAGGTAATTAATCCACAACCTAAACTTGTCCGTCTCTGTGCTCTATTATATTTTGGAAGTATGTTTTTTATCTCTGCTGATTCTAAAAGTAATGCTAATAGCTCATTACCAGTTTCCGTATAAGTAATATTGGCAGTGGCCATGCACATATCTACCTCTTTCTTCTTTTTATCATGGAAATGACTTAATACACGCTTCTTAATATTATTGGATTTGCCGACATAAATAATTTTTCCCGCTTCATTCCAAAAATAATATACTCCGTGTTTTTCGGATAAATTATCGAAAACCTTTTTAGGTAATAGTGGAGGCAGTGTAGCTCCTCTTGAACTAGGATTTAGAAAAGAACTAATTACACTATTGGATTCTGCTTTGTCTAGGTTCAATAATTTTTTAAATAGTATTACCGTAGCTTCTGCATCACCTCTAGCGCGGTGTCTATCTGTATTGGAAATTCCTTCGGAAATACATAAATTACCAAGACTGTATGATTTTTTATTTGGCAATAACTTTCTTGAAAGGCGAATAGTACATAGTTTTTTTCTTCTGTAATCCAATCCTAATTCTTTAAACTCTTTTGCTATAATTCCATAGTCGAAATTAACATTATGGGCTACAAAAATGCAGTTCTCAGTTATTTCATATATTTTTTTTGCTACTTCATAAAATTTAGGAGATTCTCTAACCATCATATTATCTATGCCGGTGAGACCTATAATTCGTTTAGGAATATGGCATTCAGGATTAATAAGCGTAGTAAATTCATCTATAACGTGAATTCCATCAAAAATAAAAATACTTATCTCCGTTATTTTTACTCCTCCATTAGTCTCTATATCTATGATGGCATATTTCATATTTGCATAACAGCTACACTAATCATGTTTCGGTAAAAATAGAAATATTAATTTTCCCATGCTTCCCTAAAATATTTTGCATTTAGGTTTATAATCATCGTTTATTTGAACTTTTATTCCCTCCCGATAACTATCGGGATTATCGGGAGGGACCAGGGCTTTTCATGGGAGGTTTTGTTGTAGCCGGTTATTCCTTGACTTCTAGATCTTCCCTTTTTATGATCTTACCTCCAATAACAACCTTGTCTATAGCATCATATGCTTCAATATCCATTAAAGGGTTTTTGGCCATCATAAGTAGATTGGCTTTTTTTCCGATAGCCAATGAACCGAGGGAAGAATCTAAATGAAAGGCTTTGGCATTATTAATTGTAGCGGATGCAAGAATCTTATTTAAAGGCACTTCTGCTTTTTTCATTAATTTAAGTTCCCAATATCCATTATAACCAGGTTGATTGGTATAAATTGGACCAGATGGAGTATCTGTGCCAAATAGAATTAGACCGTTATGGTCAGAAAGGTATTTTAAAACTAGCATGGCATGAGCCTGTATATTGCCATAGATTTTATGTACCTCTTCTACATTGGATTCACCAAAAAGGTCTTTGGCGAACCATTGTGCTTCTTCCGTTTTATACCATTCAAGTAAATTTTTAGGAATCACCTTTTTTAAGGCAGGCTGATTAATGAATACCGTATCAACCAAAGCGCCCTCTCCTTCAATGACTGTTAAGGTGGGCGTGTAGCCTATTTGTTTTTGAATTTGTAAATCCAACGTTTCTTTTATTTCTAATGGAAGCGAGTCCGTTGGTACATCTTTGTATTTTTCCCAGTTCCATAGTCCGTGCGCTAAAATATCTACCCCTACGTCAGTCAAAAAGGAATGTCCTGCAAGTGAATTTGCGTGAACCGTTAGCACTAGTCCATTTGCGTGTGACTCATTAAGTAACCCAGTCATTATACTTTTGGTTGGCAAGGGTAAATTGGACATGCGTCCAAAACCTGACTCATAATAAGATTTTACGGCAATAGCCCCGGAATTTTTAATACGCTTAACCACCGCTTTGGGTGTATGGTCGGCTGGCTTATATTTATCTGGAATATGCTCCGCCTGACTCTCCACGTATATGAAATTTGGCTCAATTTCAAATCGATATTCTTCAGGTGTATAAATCATGGGGTAACCATTTGCAATCGCAGCGCCTGAATATCCAACATGATATAAGTCGGGTGTTAATGGTTGTATGTTAAAAGAATTGATTCGTTCATCTGATATACCCCCAAGATTAATGATCGTGGTAAAGCCATAGTATAAATAACTTCTAGGCATTTGGTCATTGAATTCTTTAACTAGATCAGGGTACTTTTCCTTATGGTGTTGAAGCATTCCCTGTACTTCCGTCATATGAACATGACTGTCGATTAACCCTGGGATTATGAATTTTCCAGTTCCGTCGATCTGTTCAAATACTCCGCTTATACTTGGCTCATTTTTGCCCACATAAACGATTCCATCTTTTTCAATCACTAAATGGCCTATATAAGGGCTGTAAGTGCCATCTTCTGTTGAGATTATGGTAACATTCGATATGTATACACCTTCCTTAAGATTCAGTTGTTCATTATTGTCTTGACAAGAGAATAAAAAAGTAGCAAGGAGAATAGTCAGTAAATTTTTCATTAATCAACTTCTTTGGTTCTTTAACCGAAGACGATTGTATTTTAAGATTGTTACAGCTATTGGAATTTTCAGGGTAGTATGCTATATTTTGAGTCATTATTGGCTAAACGTAATAGTCCGTTTGTAAGCTTCCACAGGGGCGCCGCAAGTCATGGTCTTGGAACGGCCCAAGCCATGGCCATAAGTCAACGGTTTGGCGCGTATTCCAGTGTGGGACGTATTTTGAACGGACTGTTTACAGCCCTATTTACGCCTATTATCTTGGCGCTGCTTGGGTTACTATAGTAAGGGGTGTTGTTGGCTCCATGCTATGGTTTACCACTTCAAGAGTGGTAAAAAAAAGGTTGTGCCTATGGTGTATACGTTGTTGGCACGAGCAGGATGCTCGCGCCAGCGGGGGATTATTTGATTTTTAAACGAGGTGTTTTAGAGAGTTGTTAATTAATGTCCAATTAAAATTTTTTACACTCAGGTCCTGATTTATATTTAAAAATCTATCCCTATCTAAATTATAAAGGGTGTAGATTGAAAATTTTTGTCCGTCATTTGTCCGTCCAATAATGTTGTGAACAGTCTTGTCATCGGAATAAGAATAGTAGCTTAGTTTTTTCGAATTAAATATACCCCAACTATCCTTGGTTTCGTAGCAAATATGTTGAGTCAATAAATTGAATTCAAAAAAGGTGATTCTTTTTGGACATTTCATTATAATAATGTTTCGGTTTATTAATTGGAAATTTTCAAAGGCCAGATTACCATTGCAAAATATGTCTAAATAATCCTTAATATATGATTCCAGTTTATCTTGAGATGTTTTTGAGATTATATACTTATCCCCAGTTTCAAAATCGAGCTCCATTTTTTTTGTTGATGGATATCTTTCCAGACCATCACTTTTTTCATCATATTTGTCCAAGATTTCAAAACCAAAAAAGTTGTCCAAAACATAACCAATTAACCAAATAGGAGTAAAAACCCATGTTCTGGGATGAAAAAGTTGTGGCTTGGACATATTTATTAGACTTCGTATAATTTCCTTGAAATCTTTGATCAGGGTATACAAAAGTCCAACAAGAAGTAAAACGAAAACTATAGCAAAAAGATATAATACTATTTCCACGTTTTTATCTTTAAAAAGTAGTTATATAGTATAGTAACGCATGAATTTTGCTTTCTGTCAAAATATTTGCTAAATCCTTTTTTTTCTTTTCCTGTCCAAAGCAACCTCGACCCTTCGGGGCCAAAGATTTTGCGGACTTCATAAAAATGCACAGACCTTTCGTTGTTACCTTAAACTTCGTTTTTGTAAGTAGTGCTTTAAGCGACTAGAAGGTCCTTATTAGCTCTAGTATCTCTTTCTGACCATAAAATATAACTTGCACTCTTTGACTTTAAAGCATCAAGGAATTCACTTTTAACTCGCTTCTCTGAGTCATTTATAATAGCAATTGCACGCACATCTTTTTTAGTTGATTTCTCTCGTACGGGTTTAATATCTTCCCAAGAGAATAGAAAAGTGGATAGATTTTGTTTGTTGACTGTATTAAATGATTTAATTACGATTTCTTTACTTTTTTGAGCTATTTGAAAATCAAAATTAAATTCTAATCCAGTTGCACCCTTAGAGATGAAATCAGGTGTGTATATAATATTTTGAGAGTCAAGATAATTTCTAACGTCTTCTTTGAAAATAGAAGCAACATTGTTTTTCGATAGCACGTAAAGATCATTTACTTCTATTATAGCTTGTAAAAAATTATGTTTAGACTGAGAAAAATTTTCCAAATTTGTTTCTACAAGAATTTCATTATTTACACAATTTAAGCCATAGCTTAGAAGAATAGAGTCTAATAATTCCTTTCTTTTTTTTGAACCTTGGATATGAAGACCTTGTAATTCTAGATTCGCCATTGTTTCGCCATTATCACTCAGGGTTAATTGGTCTCCATGCTTTCTAGCATATATCTCTATTGTGTCATTAAAAGCCCCCAGGAAAGGAGTGTTAATCAGGAACCAATCGGTTGTAGAGCCTTGCTGGATAAAAGTTTTTTCTCTTAACCACTTATAATAATCATCTACGTATGTGTTAACCCAATTCACAATATTGCTTGTTGAATGTTAATTAGAGATTTAAGATTTATTAACCTTGCGAAATTAGTTATTAAATCAGACAAGTCTGAAGCATCATTTATTTCTTTGATTGGAAAATCAGTATCCGCTAAGGGAATCGCCCAAGCAAGGGGTTTGTAACCCTCCACAAATACGTGCATATGATGGTCTTCTGGTTCAAACCATTTTCCAACGTACGGTATAAGGTCCTCTGGTAGAGTATCCTTGATTCCTGTTGGATTCTGATGAGTTCCTTTAAAATCTATTCGTAGAAGGCCTACAAAAGTGTTGCTTTCTAAGTGATGAATAGAGGTTTTGAGTATAATTTTTTGGTTAGAAGTCATTTCCACCCAAAAATTTCTTTCAGAGTCTTGATGCGAAACTAATTCCAACCGATTCTTTTTGTTTTTTAAATCAATTGTCTGATGAGGGTCAGCCAAGACTTTTTCAAGTTTTATTAAATATTCTGCTTTTTGGTTAGTCAATTTTATACTTTTTAATATTACTTAAAACAAAAGGCTAAACGTAACCAGGTACGTTTATTCCATTTTTACTAGTATTAATTTAATGTGTTCTTGATTTTTTCAAAGTGCTAGTTGCGACAGGTTAACACCCCTAAATTTAAAAAACAAATATTAAATAGAGCTAGTATTCAGGCTTTCAAATAGGGTTTGTTGGCCGTCATATAAATAAAATGTTATGGGCTGGTTGTATTAATCCGTGAATTCTACAATATGTCCCGAAACCGTTACCTTATAAAGTCTTACGAAAGGGAAAAAGGAGTGTTTGACTTCAACGGTCTCATTAATAATTGCTTTTGAACTGCCAATAATATTAGCATTAGAAAGCATCTTCGCTTTAGCTTCGGCTACTAAAGCTTTTTTCGATAACCCTCCAATTCCTAGGATATATCTTGTTTGGGCTTCTCCTTGTACACGTTCGATAATTTTGTAGTTCTTTTTAGACAAAACGACTTCTGTGGTATGATTGTTCCTGTTTGTCGTTAATCCGTTGTGTGAAGCACAACTTGTAAAAAGAAGTGTTGCTAAGAATATTAAGCTTATTGATTTTTTCATTTTTTATTTGGCTTTTTTGTTTTGCCGTGTTTGGAATAGTGGTAACTGTTACCACATTTAATTTTTTGTAAGTTGGTACTGTATTTCAAGAAGTGTTGTGGAGCATTGGGGTTTTTTTCTTTTGTTTCATTTTTCAGTTTCGGTTTTTAATCTTGCCCATAACATTTAGACAATATGTTTCAAAATGGATGTTTTGCAATTAGTTTTTTGCGACTACGATGAATAGTTTTTTGGAGCGTGGTCATTCGATAGAAATGGCTACATTTTCATCCCATTTTACCAGCATTACCCCTCCTCAAAAAAGAACTCGTGCAATTCTATTAGGCTGCCCCGTTTGATCTGTACCAGGTCTTTGGTGGCTTTTAAGAATATACCAAGGGAGCGTTCGTTGTAGATAAACTTCATGTCATCGGAATAGTCCGTTACCACGTACATGTCTCCAGAGAGTTTATAAAAGGGGATGGCCATCTTGCTTTTGACCCGTACCCCTTTGTTGACGATTTTACCTTGGGTCAATGTTTCCTCGACATGTGTGTTCACCCATTCCCCAGAGGCGACCCGTACGTAGGCGACCATCATTCTCGTCCATTCGGGTTTGTCTATCAAAAACCATTTGATCTTATTGAAATCGATACCGTATTCGTTGATCCAACCATGACTGGTAAAACCCAACAACACCTGTTTTTTGCCATCCAATTCCGGATTGTCGGCGGGTATGAACTCCTGTATTTTAAAGGTAATGACAGAGGTTGAGGACATGTCTTTCAACTTTTTGCCATCAAAATCCAAGGTTTTTAATGAAAAGCTGGTCATTTCCGGGTTATTGGCCAACAACCATTCGGTAGCGGTAAGTTCTGCCCGTTCCTTCATTTGCTCTACTGCCGCGACGCCAGCGCCTATGGCCGCCAAAGCGCCGACAGCGCCTGCGACCACGGCACCATTGTCTTGGGCATGGCTGTGTTTAGGTAGCATTAGGGATATAATCGTCAGTAATGTGATCAGTTTTTTCATAGGTATATATAATTGTAACATCGGTTAATGGTAGGGGTAATTGCGGCGTCTGTCGTGCCGATCGCCCAGTTCACTTTTTCGTTTTCGGTCCTGTTCGGCCTGCCATTTTTTACCGTGCTCCAATATTTCGGCGTAGGTCATGGTATCCAAAGGCACCTCCTCGAACTCCAGTCGTACCAACGTACCGGCGAGCAGCAAGAATGAAGGGGGATCGAGTTCTTCCTTAATCGCTTCCAAATCGGTTTTGTAGCTTTCTTTACTGTAGTTCCGTTGCATTGGGGAAGTACAGGAGAGTAGTATGGTAGCGACCCCAACTAAAAGAAGTTGTTTTTTCATGATGATGGGTTTGTTTTGGAAGCCTAAAAATAGGACCATAAAAAATGGATCCCTTACAGATTTCCGTAAGGGAATTAAATTTGTTTGTTATAGGATGTCAAATGGGGGATGGGTTTTTTGTCGAC
Source organism: Maribacter polysiphoniae (assembly GCF_003148665.1). GTDB lineage: Bacteria > Bacteroidota > Bacteroidia > Flavobacteriales > Flavobacteriaceae > Maribacter_A > Maribacter_A polysiphoniae. The sequence continues at coordinate 8,064 of NZ_QGGQ01000005.1, forward strand.
TACCCTTAAAAATTGTTGGGGAATAGGTCGTTTCCCGTTTTCGGTTTAAAAATCGATGACCGCGAAAATCAATAAGATCTAATTAAGCCCAATCTTGCAAGTGGAAAGAATGAATTTAAGGTAAGTATGGCCTTACTTTAAATTCTACCCTGTTTAATGAGTTTGGCGATAAGGTGGTGGGTGTTCTTGGCCCCGAACTCATCGAACAACCGACTTACTTTCTTGTCGATGGTGCTTTCGCTATTGGGGGAGATGTTCTTTGCCCTGAGTCGGGCCGAAATCTCCTTTTTAGTATAGCCCTCGGAAAGGTCCTTTAAGATCATAAGGTCGTATTTGTCCATCTCAATGATACTATTGGCGCCGTTCAGATTGATCTGGGGCGAGACATAGGTCCTGTTCTGCCGTACTTCCTGTAGGGCATCGATCAATTCGTTAAGGCTATTTCGGCCTTTACAGACATAACCGTTTATCTTTTGATCGGTAAACAACGGATTTATTTCCACAGGGTTGTCGACCATGGAGTTGACAATGACCTTGACATTGGGGTCTATTCCCCGAACCGCTTCGATAAGGGCCTTGCCCGAGGTTAGCCTGCGGTCTACATGGCTTTCCTTAAAATAGAGGTCCGTAATCAATAATTCATACGGTTCCCCATTCATAAAGGCTACCTTAAAGCGGTTGTAGGCCTTATCGCAATACAACTCCTCTTGTATGCTTTCGATATGGAATCGGTTTTCAAGGGCATCGACAATACCTTTATTGGTGTCTTGGAAATCTTCGGCAATCAGTATTTTTTTGAACATGGTCTGCACTTTTTAATTCGGAATTTCAATAAGGGCCCTAAAACCATCGCCCTTATCCGAATCAAAATTAATGGTTCCATTTATAGTTACAATACGCTTTTCCGTAATCCAAAGTCCATTTTTATTTTGTATGGCCTCTTTGGTGACACCCACCCCATTGTCCTCGTAATCGACCTTCAGTTTTTTCTTGGTTTGCCCAAAATTGATGGAGACCAGGGTGGCCGAACTGTGCTTCTGCATGTTCGTCATTAGTTCCTGAAGTACTTTGTACAGGGTCTTCTTTGTCAAGGCAGGAATCGTGTCCCAGTTGATTTCCTTGCTTCCCGTAACGATCAACTTGGTGGTCGTACAATACATGCCCAACATGCCAAAGAGAAATTCCTTAAACCGGGGCCCGGTATCCACATCGTTGATTTTTCGGGAGAAATTCCGGCTTTGGTTGTACAACACCTCGACAACATCAAGAACCTCATTGGGGTCAGATCCATTCTGCAGCATGAGCATGGCATGGTTCAGTTTTCCCCCAAAATCATCGTGTAATTTTCTGGAGAGTGCCGCTTCGGTCTCATAGGTGGCTTCCAATACGGCGATCTTGTTCTTTTGTTTTAGGCGATTGGCACGTTGTATAAAATAATAGCCCACAAAACCAGCGGCCAATATAACCAGCACCAGACTGGCATAGGAGATGATTTTTTGGTTACGGGCCTTGGCAACCTCCAAGGCACGCTCGGCATTTTCCTTTTCCAACCGCAAAATGGATTCTTGTTTTAGGGTATCGTCGTACTTGTATTTGGCAAATTGGGTCTTTACCTTCAGTTCTTGGGCATAGAGACTGTCTTGCAGAAAAACATAACGATCTCGGAGGGCTACATTATCGGGTGCGAGTTGCATTAAGTGCTTTAGAGCGTCCTTTTCGGCCCTGGGGATATTCAGGGTTTTCGAGAGTTGGATAAGGGAATCAAAATAGGTTCTGGCCTTGGTATGGTCCACGGTGCTATAGTATTCCCCCAAATGGGTGTAGCTTGCCAATTGCCCTCTTTGGTCCTTTATTTCCCGGCGTATACGTAAGGGATACAGGAACGCTTCTTCCTGTATGTTTTCGTGTAACGACCATTGGGCAAAAGCGAGATTGTCGAGGACACGGGCATATTCGTTTTTACTTTTTTGCAATACCGAGTCCCCCGCAATCTCTTGCAACAGGGCAACGGCATCATGGTATTTGTGGTCATCGATATAGGTCGTGGCCAAATTGTTTTGGTAGATCAGTCGGTCCCGGTCCGAGTCCGTCATGGCAATGGCCTTACGATGATATTTTATCGCATCTTCGTAATTCAATAATTTCCGATGGTCCGTCGCAAGCACATTGTAGGCTGCGGAAACGTATTTGGAATCCTTGCTTGCATCCAAATAGTGCAATGCCTCGGTAATGGTTTCCTTGCTGCCGAAAAAATCGTTGTGGTTTTTTTGGATGACCGCCATGGAATGCAGTATTTTCCCCACCCTGCTGCTATCGTGTACCCTTTTTTTATAGTTCTTGGCCTGATTGTAATGGTAGAACGCACTATCGGGCTTATGGGCAAAAAGATCATTGTAGTACGCCATGAGATAATACTGTCGGCCTAGGATGTCGTTGTCCTCGATCTTTCCGGCATGTTCGATAAGACGACTGTTATAAAACCGGAGACTGTCGTATTCCCCACGTAAAAAATGAAGCAGGTTTTTTTGATATAGGACCGAGGAATATAGGGTGTCCCTGTTGCCGTTCCGCAAAAGGCGGTAGGATTTGTTGGCCGCAGTATACCGGGTTTCCAGGGGGGCATTTTTGTCTTTGGAAATAGTATAATAAAAATGGACACTATCGTTGGCCACCGCTGTTTTTGAGGCATTGTCCCGGTGATTTTCCGTGCAGGAAACCAACAATGCGATACAAGCTAAGAACAGAAACCTTTTCAAGAAAATACTTTTGCTTTAAAAGTATTCAAAATTGGGCTATACCCCAACGGTATAGCCCAATTAAATAATGATCTCTGTTATAGTCCTTCCGGTGGTGGTGGCGGAATGTCGCCATCATCGCCTTCAGCGGCCTGCATATTGTAAAGTGCATCCGATTCGGCAACGGAATCGGGCTTACAGGAAAAGAAGACGGTATTCATGGCGATGACCAGTATGGCTATGAGTATTTTTTTCATGAGAATTGATTTAAGATTGGACATACCTATGGCTGTCCGAGTTATTGTTTCAGTGAATTTTGCGATGATCGATCGCTGTAAACTTTGAAGGGATACCCCTTCTGTGTGGGAAGTGGAAATCGGAATGCGGTAGGATCCAACCTACTTCCCAATCGGGCCAAACACTGACCGCATCATCGATTTCCGAACGAATGGGTTTTCTAGAATTGCGATGTTAGCAAAGCATCGCTGTAACCATTCGATGAACAAAGTAAATGGAAGGGGGTGGTAGCATTGCAGACAGGTACCCGACTTGTTTTAGACAGTTTTTAGACACCAATGAAACCAACGGGTTGTGGCGTTTTTTGTGGAAATTTGTCGGTAGGAAATTTGTACTTTTAGGGCGATGGACGAAATTAGGATAGAAGAAATTGTACGCAGGGTATTCGATAAGGCGAAATTCGGATGTGTTTCGCATTCCCGATATGCGTTGTCCAAGTATGTAAGCGAGGTTATTGGACTCAGCTCTAGAACCCTGGAAAGGGCCTATGATCGCTATATAAACGGGGATTTGGAACAGGGTAGTCCAAACGCGGACACTGTCGATTTTTTATGCGGTTATCTAGGCTATGAAAATTATGCCGAATATGTGAGTAAGAATGCCTTGCCCATCAAGGGATCGGAGGATGGGGCCCCTGGTAAGGGGGGCGTTCAAATGAAATGGATCCTGTACTTGGTCGGTATGACCTTAGTGGTGTTTTTTATTACCTCCCTATTTCGGATGAATCAAAAACCGCAATGTATGACGTGGGTCAAGACCCACTATGAGGAAGTCTCGTGCAATACCGAACCATCCATGGTAAACGGAATGGCCGTGGTGCCCTACGACAAATCGAAAATCATGAACTTTAAGAAGGTTGAGGTGACCATGTCGACCCCATTTTTTTCTGAAATCACCAATCAACCCCTAATTTGGTACCATAAAACCAAGGAAGGTGAAATCGAGTATTTCACGGCACCTGGACTTCATCCCGTAACCGGGAAAACCCTTGATGAGATTACACCCTATATGATACAGAAATATGTGCCCATGCATACGAATCATGAGGAATCCTTTTTAAAGTAAGACGCATCCGTAGGTCAAAAGCGCTATAAGACCCTTGGTTTTTGGAAGGGAATGGGGTGGCCTCCACAACACCGTGATTTTTGGGTGCTACCTCTTTTTGGGCACCGCAGTCAATGTTATTTGTGATGCTTTTAATCCATCGGATTCCATCTTTACCGTGATTTTTCCGGTTTTCCCGGGAATGGAACGTACAACAACCAAGGCCGAACCATTAAAGGCTTTGCGTTGGGTTGAAGGGAATTCCGTCATATCGGTAGGGTCCCCATTATCAGTGGCTATGATTTCCCCTGGCCCTTCAATCCCAAAGGCTATGGGATTATCGGCTGTCGGTACGATCAAACCATCGGTATCGGTTAGTTGTATGGTGATAAAGGAGAGGTCCTTTCCATCGGCATTGATTTCATCCCGATCGGCAACAGCGACCATTTGGGCAGGTTCCCCCGTGGTTTTTACGGTTGCTTCGGACCAAACGCTTCCTTTTTTATAGGCAATCGCCTTTAATTCCCCCGGTTGGTAGATAACATCATCCCATCGCAAACGATAGGCATAAGCTGCTTTTTTCTTGCGGCCCAACGATGTTCCATTTAGGAAAAGCTCAACTTCATCCCCTGAGGTAAAAACATGTACAGGGGAGGTCTTGCCTATGCGGTCGGGCCAATTCCAATGGGGTAATATATGCACCATGGGCAGATCGGGACGCCATCTCGATTGGTATAGGTAATAGCGGTCTTTGGGAAAGCCTGCCAAATCAATGATCCCATTGTACGAACTCCTTGATTCATAATAGGGGGTGGGTTCGCCGAGGTAATCAAAACCCGTCCATACAAATTCACCGGCGGAGTAGGGATGCTTGTCCAGGGAGGCAAATACCTTATCGGCACTCGATCCGAAATCAACGGCATAAAGTTCGTAGGCACTGACCTGTCTGATGTTGGAGTCACCTCCCATACCATCGCGGATCGGGGAGCTGGTCAAATCGGTTACGGGAAACAAATACACACCGCGACTGCTGGCGGCAGAGGCGGTTTCGCTACTTAGAATCACTTTGTTGGGGAATTTTTCGTGAAAGGGTCCGTATTGGGGTTTGGTCTTTATCCGATTGGTTACGGTATCAAAAATGGGGTCTTGCCGAATGCCTTCCCCCTGGTAGTTGAGACTGATGACATCCATTGCCGTGGGGAACGGCATATCTGATTTTGCCCAATTCATGGCACTGGTCGTTGGCCGGGTGGGGTCCTCGTCCTTGATGATATCGGATAAGGTTTTGCCTAGGGTAGCACCCTCAATACCGGTATATTGTTCCCCAACCTCGTTGCCGTAACTCCATATCACAATGGAAGGGTGGTTTTTATCGCGGCGTACCATGGCACGGGCATCGGCTTCGTACCAGTCGGGGAAAATCAAATGGAAATCGTGGGGTGTCTTCTTTCTCTTCCAGGAATCGAACACTTCATCAATCACCAAAAAACCCATTTTATCGGTTAATTCCAGCAGCTCAGGGGCAGGCGGATTGTGGGCCATTCTGATGGCGTTGACACCCATTTCCTTTAAAATGTGGAGTTTACGTGTTGCGGCACTGACATTAAAGGCAGCGCCGAGGGCCCCTAGGTCGTGATGCTCATTGACCCCTTGTAGCTTGATTAATTCGTTATTGACCAAAATCCCTTGATTGGGGTCAAATTTTATGTCCCTAATGCCGAAATCCGTTTTATAGGTGTCAATGCCTACCCCGTTTTGGGAGACATGGGTAATGGCCCTGTAAAGATGGGGTGTCTGTGTAGGTGGAGGTCCCCAAAGTCTTGGGTTTTCCAGGGTTGTAGCCGTGTTCAACGTTGCAGTGTTTCCGGCTGGAATCTTGGTGGTTACTTTTTCCGTGGCAGCTGTTTGCAACCCGATGGTTCCATTGTTGATGGGATAGATCTTTGTGATGGTCTCAATTTCAGTATCGGAATCTGATCGGTTCACTACATGGACTTTAATTCCGATTTGGGCCGAGGCTTTGGACACCTTTGAAGTGGTGACGGTAGTTCCCCAGTGGGCAACATGCACCTTGTTGGTTTTGGTCAGCCATACATTGCGATATAGGCCACCGCCAGGATACCAACGGGCAGAGTGGTTGGGGTTGTCCAAGCGTATGGCCAACTGATTGATGCCTTCAAAATTGATATGGGGTGTTAGGTCTAATCGAAAGGAGTTATAACCATAGGGCCACCCGCCCACCAAATACCCGTTTAACCAGACCATGGCATAGGACATGGCCCCGTCAATGTCTAGATAAATAACTTTGTCTTGCTCGGTTTTAGAAATATTGATTTGTCTTCTGTACCAGGCAATGCCGTTACTGGGCAAACGCCCCATACCACCACCGACGTCAGGGTTAGGGCCTTCTTGGAACGGCCCTGCAATCGCCCAATCGTGGGGCAGGGTTACGTTTTCCCATCCGCTGTCATCATAACTCGATTGCACCAAGGGGAAATCGCTACCTGGGTGCCCCTCGGGACGTACATGATGTTTCAATGGGTCTTTTATATAAGGATTGGCTGTGGGTAGAATATAAGGTTTTAAGGCTTTCTTGGAGGCTTTGAGTTGCTCTGCTTCCGTTGCAGGTGTGTCCGCCGCTTTGGTATCATCCACCGTTAGAATTTCAGGACGGACATCATAAAACATGCTATCCGCAACCTCTGGGGATCCATATTTCATAAACTTCCAACCCTCATTGATTGAAATGCGCTCCCGGGTAGGGGATTCCTGTTCCCTACAGGAGAAAAATAAACCGAATAGTAGTACAAAGGGTAAGATCCTTCGTGCTGATAAATAGGTAAAGCTCATGGTTATATGCAATTTAGCACTTGATTTTTTAACTAAAACCGGTTTTCTCCCGTGGCTGGAATAGGTTGCATGGGACTTTCGGTCCCCATCCAATAAAAGGGGGCTACGCCTTCAAAATCATTGATCAAAGGTGTATTTTACCCCTTTTGTGGTCAAATCCCAGGTATCGGTTCTAAATGGCGCCGCCGGGAATTTTTCCTTATTGTATAAATTGCCTTCACCGGCATCATCGGCCCATCCATACCGTACGGCAACAGGTTTCAAAACGGCCTCGGAGGAAACGATCACCTTATCGTCTTTAATGTATGCCTTTGCATAATGGAATACCCTATCAGGCCCTGCAACCTCAAAACCTTTGAGGTAGCCATATTTATCAGGCGTCATCAGTCCGCTGCCATTGGTGTCGAAGGAAAGGATGATGTGTTGGTCCTTTACGGCCATGCCCTTATAGGTCGGTCCCTGGAATACAACATCCTTTTGGTATACGTTGTGTAAGGCTATGGCCGCCAACCGAAGTCCCACATCCTGTTTGTTTTTCGGATGGATATCCTTGGCATTGCCAATATCGGTGGTAACACACATACCGGTATGGGCGACCTCCAATGTTTTTGTTTGGGCCTCCCTGAGTTCTGCCCATGTGCTTCCACTATTGCTGTTTCCTTTAAACTCATCAAAGCTGGAGAGTTGAACGAAATAAAAAGGAAAATCACCCTGGTCCCATTTTTTTCTCCAATCGTTTATCATTAAGGGGAATGCTTTCGTGTATTGTTCGGCCCGGCTGACATTGGATTCCCCCTGATACCATAAGACGCCTTGGAAGGCATAAGGGATCAAAGGGTTGATCATGGCATCGAATAAAAGGGAGGGATAAGTATTTGGGGAGATACTACTTTTTATATCCACCACGTTGAATTTCCACGGACCCGATAGTGGAACGGTGGAGTATTTTAATGTAAGTTTTAGGTTTGAGGGATCTCCCCATATACCACCCCCACCCGTACGGTCGGTAATACGTATGGCAATGGTGTTTTGTCCTTCCTTGAGTACTTGCGCGGGAATTTCATACGTTCTAGACACATCATAACCGTCCGTGGTGCCTACTTCAATACCATTGATATAGGTCACATCCTGATCGTCGATTTGAGCCAGTTCCAAAAGGGCACCATGTTGGGCGTCCTCTGGGGATAGTAGAACGGACTTACGCATCCAGACAGTGCCATCCAATCCACTTAATTGTTGGTTTTCCCATAATTCGGGGGCGTTCATTTCGGGCCAACCCGTATCATTGAAGGTCGGTTCCTTATACGATGTTTCGTTAATACGGTCTACCGATACACCTTGTAATTCCTGTACTTTATCCTTTAAGGATTGCATTTTGGATGCCATGAGAAGGTCCATGTCTACATTGGGCATGTCAGCAATCATCTCCTTAAACTCCCTACTGTTTTGAAAGGCTTCCCTACTGATCCATGTCTCTACGCAAGTGCCTCCCCAAGAACTGTTGATAATGCCGATGGGGATTTTTAGTTCGGCATATAATTTCTTGGCAAAGAAATAACCCACAGCCGTAAAATCGCCTACTGTATTGGAGTTGCATACGTCCCAGTGACCGCCCTTTAAATTGGATTGGGGTGTTGAGGCCACATCCTTTTCAACCAAAAACTGGCGTATCATCGGAAAGTCGGCATCATTGATTTCCTTTTTGGCATCCATGGCCCGGGCAACAGTGAATTCCATATTGGATTGTCCGCTGCAGAGCCATACTTCACCGACCAGGACATCGGTTAGGACAATGGTGTTTTTGCCTTTGATCGATAGGGTATAAGGGCCTCCGGCTATCTCGGGTTTCATATGTACCGACCATTTTCCGTTTTTATCGGCCTTGGTCTTTATCGTTTGTCCATGGAATCGGATTTCGACTTTCTCGTGCGCATCGGCCCACCCCCATACGGGAATGGGTTTGTCTCTTTGCAATACCATGCCATTATCGAACAACAAAGGCATTTGAACATTGGCATTGGCATATAGGCCAAAGGCTAGAAGGAGGATTATGAATTGTTTTTTCATGTGATTGGTTTTTATAATGCTAAATATGATGTTCAATGTATTGTAAGAATCTGCACGCCCTTTGGTGTTCCGTCTCTATTGGACTATACGTCCATCATTTTCAACCCTCTCGGGCATTATGTAAATTTATAACGCAATCGGTTGCTTGTCCTTTTAAATTTTTTTACCTTATGAAATGGAAATCCATCGCCATGCATAAACGGTAATCGAAATCCAGCCCTGTCTTTTAAAGTTAAAAAGGCGTTTAAAGTTAAAAATATAATTTGTTTTAAAGCTGTATATTTGGATTTTACTTTAATCATTTAGGGCTTGGTTTTGAATCGAAGAAGAATGACTTTCCAAAGAAAATACTGCATTGCCTAAATTGAATTATTGAATACGATGAAAAAGCCTAAAAAAGAAGTTACCATATATGATATTGCCGAAAAACTGGGTCTAGCCACATCAACAATTTCGAGGGCACTGAAAGATCACCATAGTATTGGCAAGAAAACTACCGAAAAAGTAAAAAAAGCTGCCGAGGAAATGGGGTTCCGTCCCAATATCATGGCCGCTAGTTTGCGAAACAAAAAAACGAATACGATCGGTGTTCTGATCCCTAGGATCAATAGGCCATTTATGGCTTCATTGGTTAGTGGTATCGAAGGGACCTTACAGAAAAAAGGTTATAATGTGATCATCATCCAATCCAACGATTCTTATGGGAATGAGGTGGAGATGATGAAAGTCCTCTATAACAATAGGGTGAGTGGGGTTATTTGTTCGGTAGCCATGGAAACAAAGGAAAATGACCATTTTCAGCAGTTTATAGAGAAAGGTGTTCCGATAATTTTTGTGGATAGGACGCCCAAGGATATTGCTTGTACCCATATCACCATTGATAATTATGCGGCGGGCTACCAGGCCACCGAACATCTTATAGAACAAGGGTGTAAACGCATCGCCCATTTTTCGGGATCGAAATTCAGAATGGTGTACAGTGAACGGGAAAGAGGGTATGTAGATGCCTTAAAGCATCACGGTTTAAAGGTTGATACCGATTTGATAATACCCTTTAAAACCTTGAGTTACGAGGAAGCCGAAACGGTCACCAGTGACTTGCTAGACTCCAAAAATCCACCAGATGGTATTTTTGCCTCCAATGATACCACCGCTGTGGCTGCGATCCAAGAGGCCAAGAAAAAAAATGTGAAAATCCCTGAAGATCTGGCGGTCATCGGATTTAACAACGACCCCATATCGAAAATCGTTGATCCCGCATTGTCAACGATAGACCACCCCGCTTTTAAAATGGGGGAAACGGCGGCAGAGAAAATCCTAAGTCAGTTACAAACCACGGTGAACAACGATTTGAAGGAGTTCACGGTATTGAATACCGAATTGATCATACGGGAATCCTCAAAACGCAAATAAAACCACCTTATCTTTTTAAAAGACCTGTTATTTAGGTACAATGGTCACAATGATCCTTTTGTATCGCGTAAGGGCCGGAGTGCCTTTATCGGTCAGTTTAAGGATAAAATGCGCGGTCTCTTTCTTGTCCACTACAGGAGCTGTGATATACGCTCCATGCGCGTTTTCCGCCCCATTGATCTTTATTTCTTTCTTATAAGATCCAGCCTCGGGATAATTGAACCACAGAAAACTGAGATTGTCCCCATCGGGATCGGTTGACTGACTGGCATCCAAACCAAAACCTTCGCCGGATTTTACGGTGATATGTTCGGGATGGCTTAGTACAGGTACCGGTGCATGGTTGGCTTCGTTGTACGAACTTAGGCACCAATCCATACGTGCGGCAAAATCATTCTGGAAGTCCTCCCGCCAGCGGGCAAGGGTTATCTTGAAATCGTTGAATGTAACGGTATCCTTCTTTACGGCCCTACCGTATGCGCTGGGGATATATGGGGTATAGCGATCGTTGGCATTCGTCCATATTTCCCGGGTCTCCGGTGCAATTGGGACAATGGAGCCCCCTTTTTTTGTCTTTGAGAAATCGGGTTTATACAATTCGTATCGCCCTCCCCAAGCACCCCAATCCGGATGTTCCGGACTGTTGAGCCCGTTCGGTATCAAGGATAGGAATGAAGGTGTGTCACCTTCAACACCCCATGAAACATCGGGATATTCAGCCCCTAGGGGGCCATGACCCTGTTGTATGTTCTCGGCTATCCAGGTGTTGGTGATTACGTCATTGTTCAAGCCTTTGAAGAAGCTATTGATGCCCGTCCATGTCGCGCTGGCATAATGATCGCCCGGACTCACAACAAAGAAGAGATCGGGAAAATTGTCACGAATCCAAATACCACTGTCGTCCTGATCGGAAATGGTGTAAACCCTTAGTTTTGAGATCAGTTTTTTGGCTTGTTTTTTAGACTTTGTTTTTTGGATCTTGTAAAGCGATTGTGCTAGGGTGTTTACACCGCCCCAAGTCGATATCCATAGGGGGCGATCATCATCTTCCTCTAGGATTTTAATGATCCAATCAGACCCTTCTGAATCCTGACCTTTGCCAACGCCGAGCATGCCATATTTGGGTAAGCCACTTTTTACCAGGGAAAGGAGTTCTTTCTCCGACGGAAATCCCGTTTCGTGTTTTTCAAGGTTGGGTTGTACTTTTCCGTAAGCGTGTATGACCTTTTCAATGAATTGTGGGTCAACACTTGTTTTGTGCCAACAGGAGGTCGTGGCGACCATCCCTTTGATATCCATTTGGTTCGAATACAATAATAAGCGCACAAACGATTGGGTGTCATCGGGGTCAGCCTCGATATCTGAAAGTATAATGACCCTGCTTTTCTGATGGGTCTGGGCTGTAAGCGATTGTAGACAGGACAATCCTATGATTGTGGCAAAAACGAAAAGAATTCTCATGATTTTGATATTGGTTTTACTATTTACTTATTGTTCCTCAATGCGAAAAGGCGATGCCGGCAAACCTTCCTTGTTATATAAATTCGGATTGTCCGGATTGTCCGCCCAAGCATAACGTACGTACTTCGGTTTGGGAATGTCATCACTCCATACAACGACCTTATCCCCTTCTATTTTGGCCTTTGCCCAAATAAATTGCCTGTCTTCACCGGCGATGGCGAATTCACCCAAGGCTTCGTTGTCATTCGTGGTTAACCCACTGCCGGTATGATCGAAGGAAATGATCACCTTGTTCCCTTTTATTTCATGTTCCCGGTACAAAGGACCCGAATATACAAGGTCTTCGTTATAGGCTAGTTTTAATCCGGCTAGCGCCATGCGCTCCCCGACATCCTTTTTATTGTCTGGGTGGATATCGTTCCATTCCCCTAAATCGATATTGACCGTCATGGCCGTGTTGGGAACCGAAAGCGCCTTGAATTGTGATTCCCTCAGCTCGGCCCAACCACTTTCACAAGGCAAGTACGATACCTCCATGAAATTGGGAAGCTGTGCATAGATAAAGGGTAGGTCAGGGGTATCGAAGGCCTGTCGCCAACTCCCTATCAAAGCGTGCATATACCCTGCGTATTTTTCGGGTTGTCCGGCATTACTTTCTCCCTGATACCAGAGAATGCCTTTTAGGGGGAATTGCGTAAAGGGGGCGACCATGGCATTGAATAGGGCAGTAGGTTCATTCTGTGGGTTTATTTTTCGAATAGCAGTGTCCTCGGATTTTTTTGAAGAGGTTGATCCTTGGGGTTTGAATACCTCCCCAACTTTATAATCCCAATACCCTTTGAGGTCGACCGTATCCTTGTCGGTGAAAATACAGTAGGGTTTTACGGTGACAAAACCACCTTTGTGATTATAGTTGGTAACCCGTATCACAAACGTATTTTTACCGGCTTTCAGAAGGTTTTCAGGAACGGTATAACGTCTTTGTGGATATTGATAGGTCGTTTTTCCGACCATTGTGCCATTAATGTACAGCTCATCCGCATCAACGATACGTCCCAGAAAAACACGTGCTTTTTTCCCTGCCATGGATGGGGGAATCTCGATTTCCCTGCGGTACCAGACCACGCCATTCAGGTCTTTGATGCCTTGGTCTTCCCAATATCCTGGAATATTGATTTTTCGCCAGTTTTTGGGTGTAAAGGTTAGGTCGTACCAAGTTTTTTTCCCGCTTAAGCCCTTATCCAAAGGGGTTGGGGATGATTCCTCATCCTGCTTTGGGAATGCTCTTTTTTGACGATTGACAAAGGCCGTATCCTTATTTTCCACAATTATTTTCTGGATATTGGGGTAGGACTTGAATCCCTCTTCAGCGATCCAGGCTTCAATGGGTGTGCCCCCGACACTGGCGTTGATCAACCCAATCGGGATATGGTATTTTTCATATATTTTTTTGGCAAAAAAGTAGGCAACTGCCGAGAAAGGCCGTACTTCCTCACCAACGGCCTTTTGCCAATTCCCGCCTTCCAAATCATCCTGAACCCCCGATATACTGGTTGCCCTAGGTACTGCGTAATGCCGTATCCCTGGATAATTGGCCGTCTTTATTTCATCGGCATATCGCACATCATGGATATTCAATTGATGTACCATGTTCGATTGCCCAGAGCACAACCAAACATCACCGATCAGGATGTCCTTGATTTCGATACGGTTCTTGCCGGAAACGATCATGGTATATGGGCCACCAGCCTTCATTTTGGGCAATTTCAAATTCCATGTGCCATCATTCGTAGCCTTGGTCTTGTATTGCCGGTTGTTGAAATGAACGGTTACTTTTTCATTGGGACTGGCCCAACCCCATACAGGAATCTTTGTATCCCTTTGTAATACAACGCCGTCACTTATTAATTTAGGGAGTTTAACCTGGGCAATTAGCGTATGGGATAGTAAGAATGCCAATGCGACAATTAAAACCTGTAATCTGTTCATTGTACTATAATTAGTTTATGGTAATTGTTGTTTTGTCCATTGTTGGGGCACCCAATTCAGAACTTCGTTTCATCGGACTTGAACCGCCGATGTATATGTTGAACTCACCCGATTCTATACTTCGCGAACCGTCATTGTGAACGATCTTGAAATCTTCCGGGGTCAATTCAAATGTCAGGTTCGTAGCGATACCGGGTGCCAATGTGATTCGCTTGGTACGTACAAGTTGAAAATTGGGAACGGCGACCGTTGCTTCCATATCCGATACGTATACCTGAACCACTTCATCGGATGCTACGTTGCCTGAATTGGTAACCTTGACCTCGACAGTAAGGTTTTCTGTTTTGGCGATTGAAGGGGACGACGCTTTTATGCCATCATAGTTGAATGTTGTATAGCTTAAGCCAAATCCGAACGGGTACATGGGATCCTCATCCATATATTTATACGTTCTTCCCTTCATGGAATAATCATCAAAAGCAGGTATCTGGTCCAAGGATTTAGGGAATGTAATAGGGAGTCTTCCTGAAGGGGATATCTTTCCGAAAAGAATATCCGCAACCGCCGTACCTCCCTCTTCACCGGGGTACCAGGCAAATAGGACAGCATCGGACAAAGCCTCCACTTCTTGAAGGTTTATGGGACTTCCGCTTGTTATTACCGTTACGATCGGCTTTTTGTCCTCAGGATTTTTGTCCGCTCTTTCCCTTAATTCCCTTAAATATGCAATTTGGTTCTCTGGCAGGTCATAATCCAATCTATCTCCGGCGGTATTGGAATCCAAGGAATCCCCCTCTTCACCCTCGATTTGACTGGAGACTCCCAAGACCACTATGGTGACATCACTGTTCCCTGCATGTCCGGTAGCATAATTAATGGGGTTTATCGATGGTTTATTGAGCATGGCCCCCAGGCGATACTGCAATTGACTGGTCGGACGTATTGCGGCGCTGATACCTTCTAGGATGGTCACCATATTGGGGTTGACACCATAATAATTACCTAAAAGTATTTCCACACTGGCGGCATTGGGGCCTGTTACGAAATATTTTGAAAGATCGTTTCGTAAAGGCAGCACACCATTATTTTTTAAAAGCACCATGCTTTTTTGGGCGACTTCCTTGGACAAGGCCCTATGGGCTTCGCTATTGACCACATCAAATGGGATGTTATCATAAGGATTGCTTCCTTTGGGATCGAACAAGCCCAGTTTAAACCTTGTTTTCAATACGATGGCCAATTGCGCATCAATGTCCGCTTCGGTTATCAATCCTTCCTTAACGGCATCACCCAAAGAGGAATAGGTACTTCCGCAGTTAAGGCTGATACCGCTTTTTATGGCCAAGGCGGCGGCTTCGGCGGGTGTTTTAACCCGGCCATGCCCCCCTTCGTTGGGTTGTTTGTATAAATCGACCAAAGCACCACAATCGGTAAGGACATGTCCTTTAAAATTCCATTCATTCCGTAAAACATCGGTAATGAGATAGTTGTTCGAACAACAAGGCTCACCGTTTGTACTGTTATAAGCGCACATGACTGCTTCAACATCCACATCGACCAATGCCTTAAAGGCTGGCAGATACGTTTCCCATAAATCCTTTGGACCCACTTCCGCATTGAATTGATGCCTCATTTTTTCCGGACCACTGTGTACGGCGAAATGTTTGGCACAGGCAGCGGTTTTTAAATAATCCGGGTTGTCACCCTGTAGCCCTTTTACAAAGGCTTGTCCTAAAATAGCCGTCAAATAGGGGTCTTCCCCGTATGTTTCTTGGCCGCGCCCCCATCTAGGGTCCCTAAAGATATTGATGTTAGGGGTCCAAAAGGTTAATCCATTATATTGTATGTTGTATCCTTTTTCGTTCGTGGCATTGTATATGGCCCTTGCTTCATCAGAAATGGCCGAAGACACCCTATAGGCCAAATCGGCATCAAAAGTGGCCCCTAGGCCAATGGCTTGTGGAAAGACCGTTGCGGCCGTAGAACGGCCCACACCATGAAGGGCTTCATTCCAATAGTCGTATGCGGGAATGTCCAAGCGTTTGATTTCCGGCGTGCCATTCATCATTTGGCCGATCTTTTCTTCAAGCGTTAATCTTGACAGTAAATCCTGTACCCGTTCATCCAAGGAAAGCGAAGTGTTACGAAAGGCCAGTGTGTCACTTTGTTGAACACCTAAGTTGGGGGTTGTTACCGAGGGATCGTTCTTTTTGTTCCCACAAGCGCCCATACCTAGAATGAGCAAGGCATAAAACACGGTTTTTACGATTCGTTTTTTCATAATTGTTGGTTGTTTTGGTTACGTTGTAATTAGCGTTTATAAAGTTAATTCACTCAAATATTTTTAATTTTAAATGGATTGTCATAGTTTTACGCAACCGATTGCAAATTATGTAATATTTCTTATTTCCACAATTATTATGGAAAATATTATGAAATAATCATTTATGATCTGAATTAGTTTAGAATTGGTAATAGGTGTAAAATTAGCTGAATTGAGTCTTATGAAGAAATTAGATTTTAGAAAGTATTGTGTCGTATCGCTATTCCTACTTGTATCAGGCTTAAATACCTATGCCAATGATGGTTATAAATTGTGGTTGCAGTATCGTCTGATAGGGGACGAGGCCTTGCGACAATCGTATCAATCGAATATACAGGAGGTGGTTCCGCTAGGGGATTCCAAAACCATTGAAATCGCCTTGCATGAACTGCAGGTGGGGTTAAAGGGCATGTTGGGGCCAGGGTATTTGTCCGTCGACAGGGAATCTATAAAAAACAGTCTGGTTTTCGGACGAAAGGAAAATCTACCCCAAACGATCATCGGTTTCTTTGATAAGGGGTACCATCAAATAAACGAGGAAGGTTTTATCATTAGATCCATTACTGTAAAAGGGAAGAAACAGCTTGTGATCACGGGAAAAACCGATGTGGGCGTCTTATATGGGGTGCATCATTTTTTAAGGTTGTTACAGACAAATCAAGCCATTGGGGAACTGAACATCGTGGAATCCCCAAAACTGAAGGTCAGGGTACTGAATCATTGGGATAATCTGGATCGAACCGTGGAAAGGGGGTATTCCGGTGGCTCCATTTGGGATTGGCACCGCTTACCCGATTATATCGACCAACGGTATATCGATTATGCACGGGCCAATGCATCCATAGGGATCAATGGAACCGTTTTAACGAATGTGAATGCCAATGCACTCATTTTAACCCCACAGTATATAGAAAAAGTAAAGGCCTTGGCCGATGTGTTTCGGCCCTACGGCATCAGGGTGTACCTTACGGCCCGGTTTTCGGCCCCTATGGAGATTGGTGGACTGAAAACGGCGGACCCCTTGGATGCCGGGGTTATTTCCTGGTGGAAGGGGAAAGCAGCGCGTATTTATGCTGAAATTCCCGATTTTGGCGGATTTTTGGTAAAGGCAAATTCCGAAGGACAACCAGGACCCCAAAATTATGGGAGAAATCACGTTGATGGGGCCAATATGTTGGCCGATGCCGTAGCCCCCTTTGGAGGGATTATTATGTGGAGGGCCTTTGTATATGCCGAAAATTCATCGGATGATAGGGCCAAGGAAGCTTATTCCGAATTTGTCCCGTATGATGGTCAGTTTAAGGATAATGTGCTTGTGCAAGTAAAAAATGGTCCCATCGATTTCCAACCTCGGGAGCCTTTTCACCCCATGTTCGGGGCCATGCCCAAAACGCCTTTAATGATCGAGTTTCAAATCACACAGGAGTATTTAGGTTGTAGTACACATTCCGTGTTTCTTTCCACCCTGTTTGAGGAGGTGTTAGAATCGGATACGTACAGAAAAGGTAAAGGTTCTACGGTAGCCAAGGTTATTGATGGGTCACTATCTAATAAGAAATTAACGGGAATGGCCGGAGTGAGCAATATCGGTACGGATAGAAACTGGACCGGGAATGTGTTTTTACAGGCCAATTGGTATAGCTTTGGCCGTTTGGCATGGAACCCGTATATGAAATCCGCCGACATAGCGGACGAATGGATAAGAGCTACTTTTTCCAATGACAAGGCCTTTGTGCAGCCCGTAAAAGCCTTTATGCTGCAATCAAGGGAAGCCACGGTAAATTATATGACGCCATTGGGCTTACACCATATTATGGCGGCAGGGCACCATTATGGCCCGGGACCATGGGTCGATATTTTCGAGAGGGCGGAATGGAACTCGGTTTATTTTCATAAGGCCGACACTTTGGGTGTTGGATTTGATAGAAGTACTACAGGAAGCAATGCCGTAGGCCAATATGCCCCTGAAGTGGCCCGTATGTTCAATGATATCAATACCTGTCCGGAAGAATATTTATTGTGGTTCCACCATGTACCTTGGAATTATAGGTTAAAGAACGGGCAATCGCTCTGGAATGGGATGGCATTAAAATACCAAGAGGGTGTTGATACGGTGGCGGCTATGGTCAAAACATGGAGTAGCCTAGAGGGTTATGTGGATTCCCAACGTTTTAACGAAATGAAAATGTTATTGGACATTCAATATAAAGAGGCAAAATGGTGGCGGGATTCCTGCTTGTTGTATTTTCAGCGATTTTCCAAAATGGAATTGCCTGAAGGGGTTGAAAAACCAACCCGGACATTGGAATATTTTCAATCCCTGGAGTTTCCTTTTGCACCAGGACATCACTAAAAAATAAAGTTTACAATAGAATAATTTATAGAATAGATGGGTAAAACAGCAATAGTCACCGGAGGAGGTTCTGGTTTAGGTTTTGCAACTGCAACAAAATTTTGCAAGAATGGTATTAAGACGTATATCGTTGGTATGAATGAGGAACAAACTAAGGAAGCTTGTATTGAACTTGGTAAGAACGCCGTTCCTGTAATTTTCGATTTGACACATCTGGAAGGTATTCCTGCGATGATCCAGGAAATAGCCAAGGATGGTGCCATAGACATATTGGTGAACAACGCGGGTATTAATATGAAGAAGGAATTCATTGATGTAACCGATGAGGAGTTTTTTAAAATCATCCAATTGAATGTCCTAAGCATTTTTGCCGTAAGCAGGGAGGTGGTCAAAGTGATGAAGGAGCATGAAGGGGGATGTATCGTTAATATTAGCTCTATGGCTTCCCAGTACGGTATTCCAAAAGTAATCGCCTATACCGCAAGTAAGGGCGCCATTGAGGCAATGACCAGGGCCATGGCCGTTGATTTGGCAAAATATGGTGTACGGGTGAATTGTGTGGCTCCTGGATTTATAAAAACCAAAATGTCAGAGAAGGCATTCAGTGATGAACCCCAAAGGAGGGATAAAGTACTGGATAGGACACCGATGGGCATTTTAGGGACCCCATGCGATATTGCGGATGCCGTCTATTTTTATGCCAATAACGAATCAAAATTTGTTACCGGTACCATACTTCCCGTTGATGGGGGGAATAGTATCGGATTCTAAATAGCGGAAAAATGAAACACATGCAACAAACAATGCGCTGGTTTGGTCCTAATGACGCTATTTCCCTAACGGATATTCGGCAATGTGGTGTTTCAGGAATCGTAACGGCCTTACATGAAATCCCTGTTGGCGATATTTGGACGGTAGATGCGATTCAAGAACGCCAACAGACCATAAGGAATGCGGGTATGGAATGGACGGTTGTCGAGAGCCTGCCTGTGCACGAAGACATTAAAAAAGCCAATGGGGCAAGTTTAAGGTATATCGAAAATTATAAGATCAGCTTAAACAACTTGGCGGCTTGTGGCATTAAGGTGGTGACCTACAACTTTATGCCCATTTTGGATTGGGTGCGTACCGATCATGCATTTAAGAATCCCGATGGCAGTAAAGCGTTGCGCTTTGATCAAGTTGCTTTTAACTACTTTGATCTCTTTTTGTTAAAAAGACCCGGGGTTGAAAACGATTATTCCGATGAGGAAAAACAAATGGCCCTTGACTACGGAAATACCCTTTCACAAGCGGATAAGGATTTGTTGTTTAAAAATGTACTTCTTGGGTTGCCAGGCAGTAAAGTGAATTTTACAAGGGATCAAATTTTGGCATTGCTCGAAAATTACAAGGACATTGACAACCATGCGCTAAGGACCAACTTAATCCATTTTTTGTCCGAAGTTGCCCCAGTTGCCGAGGCGTTGGGTATAAAACTGGCCATCCACCCAGACGACCCACCATTTTCGGTTATGGGACTGCCTAGGGTTGTTAGTACCCAGAAGGATTTAAATCGTATTTTTAATGCTGTCCCCTTGAATGCGAACGGACTTTGTTATTGTACAGGCTCTTTGGGTGCGGAACCCCATAATGACCTGGAACAGATCATTGATGACCATGGGGGGCGAATTCATTTTTTACACCTAAGAAACGTGAAAAGGGATTCCAAGGATATTTTTAGGGAGGCCGAACATCTCAATGGGGACAATCCGATTGAAAGCATCATGGAAAAATTGGTGATACTGATGCAAAAAAGGAATGTTGCCTTGCCGCTTCGCCCCGATCATGGATTTCTACATACCATGGAGGAAGGAAAAGAACAATACCCCGGCTATTCCTTAGTGGGAAGACTTAAAGGGCTTGCTGAATTGAGAGGTTTGGAAATGGGGATTCAATATAGATTGAAACACACGCAAAATTAGATTGAAAACTACAAATGATGGCTTTAAAAAATACATGGATTTCCGTCTCGGCATTCTTACTACTGGTTGTAACACTAGGTAATGCCCAAACCATTGATTCCCAAAAATATGTGACCAACACAGCTTCCTCGGAACGTTTTCCATTGGCGTCCAACGGAAAGGTAGCATCAATAGTGGTCGATCAAGATGATTTTCCAGGGGTAGTACGTGTTGCCGGCCATCTTCAGAATGACCTTCAAAAAGTCACTGGTATTCTGCCTAATGTCTTTAACGGTATGGCACAAACCGAAGATTATTTGGTCATTATCGGGACATTGGGAAAATGCGCTATCATCGATCAATGGGCAAAAGAAGGTAAAATAGATGCCGCCCGACTTCAGGGAAAACGGGAAAAATTCACCACCCAAATTGTTGACAATCCTAAGGCCGGTGTGCAAAAAGCCTTGGTTATTGCCGGTTCGGACAAACGGGGAACCATTTATGGCATATATGACCTTTCCTCCCAAATTGGGGTCTCACCCTGGTATTTTTGGGCAGACGTTCCTGTTCGAAGGCAATCGGAATTACACGTGCTTCCGGGTGTGCACACCTTAGGGGAGCCTAAAGTCAAGTATAGGGGGTTCTTTATCAATGACGAGGCACCTGCATTGACAGGGTGGGTCTATGAACGCTATGGGGACTTTAATGCCAAATTCTACGAAAAGGTTTTTGAACTTATTCTTAGGATGAAGGGGAATTATTTGTGGCCGGCCATGTGGCCCCCAAGAAAGTTTAATGTGGATGATCCCCAAAATGCCATTTTAGCGGATGAATACGGCATTGTTATGGGAACATCCCACCACGAACCTTTAACACGTGCCCATGCTGAATGGAATAAGTCGTTAGGGAAATGGGACTATGCTTCCAATGCCAAAGGATTACAGGAATTCTGGAAAGGCGGTATGGAACGTATGGGGGATAAGGAGACCCTTGTGACCATTGGAATGCGCGGTGATGGTGATGAGGCTTTAAGTGAGGAAACGGCAACGGATCTACTGGAAACGATCGTCAAAGACCAGCGAAAGATCATTGCTGAGGTTACCGGGAAACCCGCAGAGGAAACACCCCAGATATGGGCGCTATATAAAGAGGTCCAGGATTATTATGATAAGGGAATGCGGGTGCCAGACGATGTAACATTACTACTTTGTGATGATAACTGGGGAAACCTCAGAAAACTTCCGGGGTTGGATGATGCACCGCGTAAAGGCGGATATGGTATTTATTATCATTTCGATTATGTGGGTGGTCCCAGAAATTATAAATGGTTGAACACCAATCAAATTGAACGTACCTGGGAGCAGATGCACCTAGCTTATGAACATGGGGTGGATAAGGTCTGGATCGTAAATGTGGGGGATATCAAACCCATGGAATTCCCAATACAATTCTTCTTTGACTATGCTTGGGACCCTGATCGATGGAATGCCGATAACCTACAGGATTATTACCGTATTTGGGCAAATGATGTATTCGGGGGAATTGAGACCGATGCTATTGCCGATATCATGAAAAAATACACCAAATACAATGCAAGACGAAAGCATGAGTTGATCGATCCCTCGACCTATAGTTTAATCGATTATAATGAGGCCGATGCCATTGTGGAAAATTACAATGCACTTGGAAGGAAAGCACAAGGCATATACGATCAACTTCCCGAGGAATATAAGGATGCCTATTACCAGTTAGTGCTTTTTCAGGTTTTGGCAAGTGCCAATCTCAACGAACTTTACGTAGCAGCTGCCAAGAATAATTGGTATGCCGAACAGGGTAGGGCATTGACAAATGAGTATGCGAATAAGGTAAAAGCGTTGTTTGATAAGGATATGGAACTGACCGACTATTACCATAATGAAATGGCGGATGGTAAATGGAACCACATGATGTCACAAACCCATATCGGTTATAAAATTTGGCAAGAACCGAAAACCAATGCGATTCCAGAGACCAAGACAATTGACATACCCAAAACATCGGATATGGGTGTGGCTGTGGAAGGTTCTAAAGAATGGTGGCCAAATGCATCCGATGAAGCGATTCTGCCCACTTTTACTTCCTTTGAAAACAACACTTTTTATGTCGATGTCTTTAATCGGGGAACTGAGCCTTTCAGTTATAAAATCAAGTCCAAATCGGATTGGATTGTCTTTTCCCAAACAAAGGGTAGTATTGATAAACAGCAAAGGATAGAAGTAAACATAGACTGGGAAAAAGCACCAAAGGGAACCAACAAAACATTCTTTACGGTAAAGGCGAATAAAAGATCCATCCCGGTTTATGTGCAAACAAATAATCTGGATATCGATGGAGTGAAGGGTTTTATGGAAAGTAATGGTTTTATAGCTATCGATGCGGATCATTTTTCAACTCCCTATGAGCCTGAACCTTTCTCGTGGAAAGTGGTCGATAATTTAGGTAAGACCGGGTCGTCCATAATTTCGTTGCCCATTAAAAAAGGAAGGGTTGCTTTAAGTGAAACCTCCCCTAGGGTGTCTTATGACGTGCACTTTAGGACGAAGGGAAAAGTGAAGGTGCATATGCTGTTTTCACCGACCATCAATTATGCCACACGGGAAGGTATGTATTATGGCCTGTCCTTCGATGGGGAAGATCCCGTGCGTATCAATTACGATTCGGATCCTGATATTTTCAATTATAACGGGAAGGTCCCCAGCAATTGGCATGCGAATGTCGCTGATAACATTAAAGTGATTACCACGGAATTTAAAATCAATGAAACCGGTAACCATACTTTGAATTACTTTAGGGTTGATGAAGGTTTGGTGCTTCAAAGGATCATTATAGAAACAGAGAACAGTCAATTGAAAGAGACTTATTTAGGTCCACCAGAAAGTTTCAGGGTCCATTAAGGCTATTATAGGTTGGGAGCCTATAAAAACACACAGGAATACAAACAGCACTCTAAAACCCACTTATTTTGAATAAGAAAACAATATTTAAAATTATTGCTATTTTACTTCCCTTGTTTCTGATTCTAATTTTAGAATTGATGCTGAGGTTTTTTGGATACGGTGATACTTACCGGCTTTTCAATAAAGTCACTTCAGAAAACAATACGGAGTATCTGGTCATGAATTCCAGTATTTCCAAAAAATATTTTAAGCATACAGGCTTCCATTCCGATAATCAATCGGACTTGTTTCTCAAGAAAAAAACCAACAATACCTTTAGGGTTTTTGTCCAAGGTGCGTCAACGGTAGTTGGGTTTCCATTTTACAAAAACGGTTCTTTTCCTCGAATGCTAAAACATAGACTGGCCTTAACCTTTCCGGATAAGAATATTGAAATAGTAAACACGGGAATTACGGCTGTTAATTCATATACCCTGTGGGATTTATCCGAAAAAATAATAGAACAGGAGCCCGATCTTGTCATCATCTATGCAGGACACAATGAATACTATGGGGCATTGGGTGTAGGGTCCACGGTTTCTATCGGTAATTATCCATCCTTGGTAAGGACTTATTTAAAGTTGAAGGATTCACGCTTTTTTCAATTATTGGAAAATGGGTATTCCATGGTTTTTAAATCAAAGGCAAAAACAAACTATACCGTTGAGGAAACAACCTTAATGGAGGTAATGGCCAAGGAACAGCAAATCCCTATGGACTCCGAGGTATATAATGCCGGGATCGATCAATTTAAAGACAATCTTGATAAAATCCTGAAAAGATATCAAGACAATGGCATTCCCGTGATTATTTCCACTGTTGTGTCAAACGAAAGGGATATCAAACCCTTCATAAGTGCTGATTTGGATGAAGATGGATTTGAAGAAGCATTGAAAAACAATAGAACAGAAGTTTATAAAATTGCAAATGAAAATGCCCTTGCGGCCTATAAATTGGGACAATTTTATAGGAACCAACAACAAGATTCAGCATGCAAGTACTTTCATATGGCAAAGGAATTGGATTTTCTTAGGTTTCGGGCTCCGGAGAAAATCAATGATGTAATTATTGAATCATCACAAAGGGAAGGTGTTTATCTGGTAGATGCCAAGAAAGCATTGCGTGCACATTCCAACAGTGGTTTTATCGATAATGGATTGCTGACCGAGCATGTACATCCAAATGTAAAAGGTAATTTTATTTTAGCCGATGCTTTTTATAACAAAATCAAAGAACTGCAATTACTGGATAATTGGGATAATTTCATTGCTTATGAGGAAGCAATCAATGATATTCCCATAACACGTATAGATTCCATTAAAGGGAAGTTGATCATAGATGATTTAAAACAATCATGGCCATACAATTTGAAAATGTCAGGAACCAATCCGGTTGCACTGTATAATTCAATCAAAAGTCCGACCTACGAAGAGAGGAAGGCGATTGACCTCTATGCGGGCAGGGAAAAATGGCAGGATGTTATGCGGGAAGCTTACCATACATACGAACGTGATGGTGATTTTGAGAATGCCCTTAAAGTGGCGCAATCTTTAATTTCTGAATTTCCCGAGCAACCAAAAGTATATGAAATGGCGGGGAATATTTGCTTGAAAATGAATAGGGTTGCTTATGCGGATTATTATTTTGAAAAAGGGAATCAACTTAAAAGAAAATAACTACCAAGGGTTTTTGATATCCTCTTTGGTGAATACATGGTTTCTCTTTTGAAAATAGGAATTTGATTTTTCCTTTTTGAGGATTTGATTTGCACCGAACAGTCGTTGAAAAAATGATAATGGAACCAAGAAAAGATAAAAACAAATGAACAGTAAGGCATGGTTCATTACCAATCCAAGATAATTGGAGAAAGTGTGCCAAATTTTAGCTATGGCTAAAGCAATTTTCATCGAGATCAACGGAGTGATCAAGAATCCCATGGAAAGGTAAATAAGCCACTCGGTATGGAATAAAACATAAAAAACCAGTGGTGCCAACGCTAAAACGACAAGGGTCTCTAAGACTTTTTCTTTTTTCATTAGAATAAACTGTAAATAAATGGCGCCAAGGCAGAGCCATTGGTTAAGAATATCAAACCACCCAAAATCACGAAAATTAAAATCAATGGGATTAACCACCATTTTTTACGTTCCTTCAAAAAAAGGAAAAACTCTCTAATAAATTCCATCTACTTTACAATTAAATAATTTTCCAAAACCAATATATCAATTCCTGAGTTTATAAAACAACGGTAGGCATTTTCAGGCGTATTGACAATAGGTTCATCCTTAACATTGAAACTTGTATTGATAAGCACACCGATTCCTGTAAGCTTCTTATAGGTTTGTAGTAAGTTCCAGAACCTAGGGTTCATTTCCTTTTTTACCACTTGAACCCTTGCGGAATAGTCGATATGGGTAACAGCCGGTAATTTCGATTTAGGGATGTTCCGTTTTTCTTCAAGACTGAGTCCATTGAAATTGCTTGGCAATTCATGTCTTAAGGGTTGTTTTACTTGGTTGGTAAACAACATATAATGGGAATGTTTTCCTGGCTCAAAATAAGTGTCATAATCTTCTTCACATACGGCTGGGGCAAAAGGCCTAAAACTTTCCCTGAATTTGATCTTTAAATTTAGAAGGGACTGCATATCCGTATCAGTGGCATCTGCTAGGATACTTCTATTGCCCAATGCCCTTGGGCCAAATTCTATTCTTCCATTAAACCAGCCAACCACCTTTTTATTGGCAATATAATCGGCGGTGATGTTCAACAATTCTTCCGTGGATTCAAAATATTGGAAACTACATTTATTCCTTCGCAGTGTCCTTTCAATCTCAAGATTTGAAAAATTAGGACCCAAAAAATTATCAAAAGGTTGTTTTAAGCCGGAAAACGATAAATCTGACTCTAGATAATCGGTGATCAGTGCGGCTCCTATGGCGCCACCAGCATCACCAGCGGCAGGTTGAATGTAAATATCCTTAAAAATGTTCTGATTGTATAACACCGAATTCGCCACACAATTTAGGGCTACGCCACCTGCCAAACATAAATTGTCGGCATGGGTGACCTGCTTTATATGGGTAATCATCCTAACCAAAATTTCTTCTGAGACTTTTTGGGCAGCCAAAGCCAGATCGGCATGCAGCTGTGTCAATTTTTCGACAGGATCTCTTTTTTCAAAACCAAATAGTTTTTGCCATTTTCTTGGATTTACCATTCGTAAGCCTACGGCATATTCAAAATAGTCCTTGTTTAGCTTAATGGAACCATCTTCCCTTATATCCAGTAATCTTTCTTTGATCGTTTGTATGAATTGGGTTACTTGTTCCGATTGCATAGTGCCGTATGGTGCAAGCCCCATCATTTTGTATTCCCCTTTATTCACTTCAAATCCCAAGAAATAAGTGAATGAAGAATAAAACAAACCTAATGAATCAGGAAAATGTAATTCCCCCAAAACTTTTATTCCTTTTTCGCCACAAGCGGTACCATACGAGGTTGTGGTCCATTCCCCGACACCATCAACCGTTAAAAAAGCACTTTTTTTAAATGGCGAGGTGTAGAAGGCGCTGGCAACATGGGATAAGTGATGCTCTGGGAAGACAATAGGGACTTTCGACAGTTTTCTATCTTCATTTAGTTCTTTCAATCTTTTCCTTATGATCTGCTTTGTGAATAGTTTTTCCTTAAGCCAAACAGGCATGGCCTTGGCGAATGATTTAAACCCTTTTGGGGCAAAGGCATAATAAGTTTCCAAAAGTCTTTCAAATTTCAGGAAAGGCTTATCATAAAACGCAATGATGTCGATATCCTTAAGATTGAACCCAGATTCCCGAAGGCAGTATTTTATGGCTTCCTCAGGAAAGGAAGCGTCATTTTTGATTCGGGTAAAGCGTTCTTCCTGAGCGGCGTACAAGACTTTTCCGTCTAGAATAATAGCGGCGGCCGAATCGTGATAATATGCGGAAATGCCAAGTACTTTCATTTAGGTTAGGGTGTTCTTTTTCGTTGATGCAACTTATTCACATTTAAAAATACATATCTGCGACGTCTTATTGGAATTAAATCAATAAATAAAAAGGTTGTCTAATATTTCAAGACAACCTTTTTAAATAAACTAAACTAACTCAACTTGTCACATAATACCGAATGTCCACAAAACGTATTATGTTGTATTTTATGATCGATTAGTAGCCAGGATTTTGATAAGCTGTTTTTTCAGCATCGGTCATATCCAAACCATCTATTTGAGATTGGGGTATCGGTCTTAAATAATGAAACGGTTGAATGGTCCTGGTGGTTGTCACTGGACTATGGTCTGAAGCATCATTACCTGCAATTTCATAAGAAGCCGCATATTCAGCCCATTTTTGGGTACGCACCAAATCAAACCATCGAATGCCTTCACCAAAGTACTCTCGTGAGCGCTCGGCTAGCACATAGTCAATATCAATAACATTCGGAGTGGCAGCTACCATTGCAGCACTATTATCCTCAATTCGTTCTACCTGTTCGCCATTATCAAAGCGCCATTTACCTGCACGCGCACGGATAACATTGATCAAATCACGGGCAGTATAACTTCCTGATGCACCTTTTACGGCTGCTTCAGCCGCTACTAAGTAGAATTCGGAAAACTTAGCAATTGGGAAAGGACGTGTTATAGCCCCATTTGGAGAACCTAATTCAGTTGCAACATCATGGTCGGTACGATAGGTTCCTATTTTCCATAACCCTGGGTAGAATCTTCTATTTATTTCATTTAGGTTTATAACATAATCAGATCTTCCGGCTACTTCCCCGCCGCCAAGATTACCGCCATTTACACTATAATCAACGCTGGGGTCGTATTCATCCAAGAATGTCATAACAGCATCACCAGGGGCTATTTGCATACCATTGGCCGCAGTTAAGGTTGGTGTTGTATCACCACCTTTATGCCAGTTTCCCCTATAACTGGTTACAAAAGTTCCGTCGTAACGGGAATCCAATTCTTTTTCGGCAAACGTTTCTTCAAAAACATTGATGGTTGGGGCCATACGCGTCCAAGGACGGCCATAACTTTGGGCTGCTTCACGCAATACGGCTGAAGTGCCGTCAACACTGATACTTGTATAATTTGAGGTTACCATCCAAGCAGCGGTATTGGCACTACCTCCCGTACTACTCCATCCTAAACTGGCTTCATTGTAAATTTCACTTTCCTCGGTACGATCGGCATACAACATCATTTCGCTATGACGGTCATTGGAACCTTCATGAACATCATAAAAATAATCAAGTAACTTATAAGGTCCTGGATTATCAATACCCTCAACAGCCAGATTATAAGCTTGCTGATAGTAATAGGTAGCCCCATTGCCATCAGGGTCTGTTCTATTGGTATCTGGATACGTAGGAATGTTGTTGGGATTCTCTAGCCACCAGGCATACGTCAAATACGCTTTTGCCAAATGTAATCGGGCTACATTCTTGGTGGCGGAACCTGTTAAACGGGGAGAATCGGGTAGATTATTGACGGCATCAATCAAATCTGGAAATATGGCTTTGGTATATACCTCTGGTACTGTATTACGTACTGAAGCCCTAACTGCGGAATTATTGAATGCCAATTCCCCAGAACCTAGATCCAATGGTACTCCACCATAGGTTTGAACTAATAGGAAGTAGTAAAATGCCCGGAAAAATCTGGCCTCGGCGATTACAGAATCATCCAGGCCTACAGCAGCGGCATTTTCAATGATCCCACTAGCTGTGTTGATGGCAGGGAAGCACGTATTCCAAGCAATACTAGTCGTATAGGTGTCTGGTATTATTTGGCCTTCACCAGATAAGTCCGCATCCTTAAAGTTATTATCTGCACTTTGTGCAAAGGCATACTCATCTGTTCCCGTTTCTAGGGAGTTGTAATAATATGCTTGTCCATATAAGTATCTTAAATGTTCATACAAATAGGTTAAACCTCCTTCAACACCAAGTTCGGTTTGAAAGAAATCCGGCGTGAATACACCCCTTGTTTCCTCTTCCAATATATCTTTTGTACAAGAGCCTATTAACAACGCAATAGAAAGAATTGCTATTGATATAGATTTTATTTTAATTTTTCTCATTACGATTTTTTAAAATGTTATGTTTAGTCCTATCATATAATTCCTTGTTGTAGGAGCATTAGCCCCAACTGTTGGAATCCCGTCGGAGATATTGGTTGTATTTACGGCAACGTTTTGACGATTTCCATTGGAATCGACTCCAGAGTTGGTTTCTGGATCTAAACCGGATTCCCTGTTAAATGATGAAAACATTACAAATGGGTTCTGTGCCGTTGCATAGATACGAAGTCGTTGAACCCCAATGTCTTTTATGAATTTTTGGTTAAAATTATATCCCAATGTAATGGCGCGTATCTTTAGGTATGAGCCATCAAAATAGCCTAACGTACTGCCGTATTTAGGATTGTCACCACTTTGTATACCTCCTGGGGCAGGATATCTGGCATTTGTATTATCCGGTGTCCAATAATCTACATCCACATTGTTTCTTCTCCCGGTCAGTAGATTAACATACCCATTGGAAGAATGCAATGTACTTACGATTGTACCGCCACTTTGGAAAGTACCGACCATGCTTAAATCGATATCCTTATAGGCCAAACGTGTGTTGAATCCACCTTGAAAATCCGGGGTGGGATCTTGTATGACCCTATCATCGGAATTTATTGATCTTGTGGGTGATCCATCGGCATTATAGTCTCCGGTATACTTAACCTTAACCATACCTACATTGCCTCCTGGCTCATAATCCTGCAGATATTGAAAATCTGGATCGGATTCATTCCAAAGTCCCAATCTTTCGTAATCATAGATGACATTGATAGGTGAACCAACAAACCAAAGTTGTCCAACATTTTCATCCTCTCCGGTAGCCAAGGAAACGATTTCGTTTTTATTGGAGTAAAGGTTGATCCCAGCATCCCATGTTAGACCATCCGGGTTATCCAGAATAGTGGCATTAAGGGCTACTTCAATACCTTTGTTCTCGGTTTCACCAATATTGCTGGTTACACTACTTACCCCTGATGATGCGGGAAGACTAAGGTCATATAATATATCGTTGGTTTTGGTGACATAGTATTCTACCGTACCGGATAATCGATTGTTGAACAATCCAAAATCAAGACCATAGTTAAAGGTTTGTGAAAACTCCCATCCTAATTTTGAATTCGGTAATTCACTTACATAATAACCTGTGGCAAATGTGCTGCCATAGTTGTAGTTTACCGTAGATAACCTTCCTTGTGTTGAATAAGGGTCAATCGCTTGATTTGAGGTTTCACCATAACCTACACGTAGTTTTAATTGGTTAATGGATTCTTGCGTTTCCATAAATGATTCATTGGCTATATTCCATCCAACGGAAACGGCAGGGTAGGTAACCCATTCATGGCCTTTGGCCAATCTTGATGAACCATCGGAACGCAATGTCCCTGTTATTAAATAGCGGTCATCATATTGGTACATGACCCTAGCCATGTATGATAGTAATCCAGTAGCGGAATAATCCGTTTTATAATTAGTAATATCCTCAGAAAGGGCAGAATCTAAATTGTACCATAAGGAATTTTCATCTGGAATATTTCGAACCTGCAAATAGGAACTGTCATAATTGGTTTCTTGGGATGAGAACAAGCCCACAAAATTAACCCTGTGTTTATCTGCGAATGTTCGATCGAAGAGTAATTGGTTTTCTATAATATAATCCCTTGTGATGGATGTGCCATAACTGGCAGATGACGGATTACTTTCGTTATAGCTAAATACGCCTTCGCCTGTAAAATTGCCATCCCTGCTTGAACGGAAGTTCAAACCAACATTAATTCGGTATTTTAATCCTTCAACCCATGGTATTTTAACCTCACCGTAGATATTATTATAGGTACCAAAATCCAATTCCTCATTTTTTTTGCCGTCCCCGATTCGGCTAAGCTCGTTTCTAGTGGGAATCCAACTGTCATCAGCTATGGTTTGAAGGCGAACGGACTCAAGGAAATTCCCAGTATCATCATACGGACTTAAAAGAGGTGATGCGGCCAAGGCATCATAAATACCGACAATACTAGAGGTTTTGTTGAAGTTTGTTACTGAATTAATTCCAAATCGGAACAATTCACCCACTTCTTGATCAACTTGGGCACGTATTGAATATCTCTGAAAGGAATCTCCCGGTATAACGGAAGTTTCCTTAAAATATCCCATTCCAATATTATAGGTTCCTTTTTCCGTACCTCCTTGGACACTGACATCATGCGAGGTTTGGAGTCCTGTTCCAAACAGGAGGTCTTGCCAATCCGTATCATTGGCCAAATCTTCATCACCACCAATGGCGTAAAGAGGTGTCCCACCATTATTGGCTGCGACGTCAGCACGTAGTTGGGTAACTTGGGCTGCATTCATCATTGGAAACTTGGAAAAAACTTCCTTGGTCGCGTAGTACGAATTATAAGTGAATTTGGCCTTTTGGCCTTTTTTACCACTCTTCGTTGTAATGATAATTACACCATTGGCACCTCTGGAACCGTAAATTGCGGTAGCGGAAGCATCTTTTAAAATGTCTAGACTTTCGATATCATTTTGATTGATATCACTAAGTCCGCCAGAAAAAGGAATGCCGTTAAGAACGATTAGGGGGTCGTTACTTCCAGAAAGGGAGCGTGTACCACGAATACGAATGGTTGGGGCAGCCCCAGGCCTTGTACTGGTGGTCGAAATATTGACACCCGCTGCACGTCCTTGAAGGGCCTGCTGGAAGTTACTTGCCTGCACTTCCTGTAAGTCATCGGCTTTAATGGAAACCACTGACCCTGTCACTGATTCCTTCCGTTGGGTACCATAACCAATGACTACAACCTCTTCCAATGCATTTTCATTGGTTTCCAGTACTACATTGATTGTGTTTTGGTTATTAACTGAAACTTCCAAGGTTTTATAGCCGATATAGCTAAAAACCAATATACCATCGGACGGTACATTGCTGAGGACATAATTGCCATCAAAATCCGTGGCCGCACCATTCTGGGTGCCCTTGAGAACAACATTGGCACCTGGAATCGGACCATCGGTA
The DNA here is from genome assembly GCF_003148665.1 of Maribacter polysiphoniae. Taxonomy (GTDB): domain Bacteria; phylum Bacteroidota; class Bacteroidia; order Flavobacteriales; family Flavobacteriaceae; genus Maribacter_A; species Maribacter_A polysiphoniae. The sequence continues at coordinate 40,634 of NZ_QGGQ01000005.1, forward strand.
TCTGATACAGTTCCAGATACCGTTACTTGGGCGTTTACCCCAGCAAAGAACAAAAGAAGTAAGACCGTGGCCCACTTCGTTTTACTGTATTTGCTTTTGAAAAATAAAAAATTCATCATATTGATTAAGGTTAGAAATAAAATTGAGTTAATAATGAGTGTTTGATTCGTTACTTGATATCTGTTCTATATTATCTGTAAAGTGTGTTATATTACCAAAAGTATAAAATACATTTTTATTAAACAACCGATTGTGTTAATAATTTATTAAAATCAAAATTAAGCCTTTGCAAAACATCTTTTAGGTTCGAAGTAAACCGTGTGTTTTTATTTCGCTGAACGCGTGTATTTGTTGAAGTGGTATTGTTTTGGAATGTGGGGTGATTTAAAAAATAAGGTAATCATAAAGCAATGTAAAATAGTAATATAAGGGTGAATCGTGAAATACTTCGGTGGTGATTGGGGTTCTTTTATGGAATTTTAATTTCTCGATTTGGGCTTTGTGTTTAAATTGTGCTACTGTTCCGTCTAAAATATTTTTAGTGTTTATTTCAATAACAAACGGTTGTTTTAAAATGTCTTTAAATGAGGGGAATCAACAAATAGTCGTGGTATATGAATCTGTGGTGCCCAATATATGGTGTATACATGTTTTGTGCTTCCCTTGCCTCGGATACCCTTAGATAGTATCCTTTATCTTTGGAAGCAGCTTGTGATGGAAGAAAACAGTAACCCTAGGAACGTAAAAAAGTCCCTAAATAATTAGGGACTTTTTTTATGGTGAATGCGGGAATGATCAAGGTCAAAGGTCGTATCCTATCCATTGTGGCCCCCATGCATTTGCATAGTGGGATGGTCTATCCCTAAGCTACTGCTTCGAATAATGTACGTCTGAAAGGGCCTTGATAGTATTTGCCGCTTGTTCGGCGGTAATATCCCTTTGGGGGTTCGCAAACATTTCATACCCGACCATGAACTTTTTCACCGTTGCGGAACGAAGTAATGGCGGATAGAAAGACATATGAAAATGCCATTCAGGATGTTCCTTACCGTCTGTTGGGGCTTGGTGTATTCCGGCCGAATAAGGGAATGAGGTTCCAAAAATATTGTCGAGCCGTATGGTGGTTTTTCGCAATATTTCTGCAAATGCCTTTTTCCCATCATTGGAAAGTTCACCGATATGCCCAATCTTTCTTTTAGGGACAATCATGGTTTCATAAGGCCAGACCGCCCAATAGGGGATTAAGGAGACGAAATGCTCGTTTTCGAGAATAATACGTTCATCCAATGCCAACTCTTGGATGATATAATCTTCCAAGATGCTGGCTTGGTGTTTCTTCCAGTAAGCCAATAACCTGTCCGATTTTTTCTGTACCTCTTGGGGAATACTCCGTTGCGCCCATATTTGGCCATGCGGATGTGGATTGCTACATCCCATGATGTCGCCCTTGTTCTCAAAAATCTGAACGTGGTTTATCCCATCCATTGCCCCAAGTTCCTTGTACTCTTGTTGCCATAGGGAAATGACATCGGTAATTTCTTCCCTTGACATTAAAGGTAGGGTGAGGGAGTGGTCCGGGGAAAAGCAAACGACCTTGCAAATGCCCGATTCGGATTCCGCATAGAGCAATCCGTTTTCATATTTTTCTTCCTTTACATCCTTAAGGAGGGCCGAAAAATCATTGACGAATGAAAAAGGTTTTTTATAATCGGGGTTTACCGCACCGCCCATTCTGCCATTGGTCGGACACAAATAACAATTGGGGTCGTACTTTGGTTTGGTCTCCATGGATTGTTTCTCGGTCTTACCCTGCCACGGCCTTTTGGTCCTGTGTGGTGAGACCAAGATCCATTCCCCCGTTAAAATATTGAACCTTCTATGTGGATTTTCGTTGAATTCAGTAGTCATAGGTTTATTTTAAAATGGATGTTCCTTTACTTGGACTGGCCTCGAACCACGATAATTCAAGGTTATAGGCCTTTTTATAGGCTTTTGATGCCGCTGCCACAAAATCGTCAAGGGCATCTTCGTGGATTAAATTAATGGTGCAACCGCCAAAACCGCCACCCATCATACGGGCTCCCAAGACAGCTTCGTGGTTTTTTGTAAAGTCAACCAGAAAATCAAGTTCCGGGCAACTTACTTCATACAGCGTACTCAATCCTTCGTGGGTTTCATAGAGCAATTCGCCAACCCGTTTTAGATTATTGGCCTTTAAGGCTTCAACAGCCTCCAAAACCCTCGTTTTTTCTTGAATGACATATGCACAGCGATTGTAGACGGTGTCATCGATAGTGTCCTTGATTTCGTTCAACATATCCATAGAGGCATTCCGTAACGATTTTACCTCGGGATGGTTCTTTTGTAGGGCCGCAACCCCAGCTTCACATTGGGTCCTTCTCTTATTGTATTCCCCAGACACCAGGTTATGGGAAACATTGGTGTTCAGGAGTAGGATTTTGTAGGGTTGTATTTGAATGGGGATATAGGAATACTCCAAGGACTCGCAATCCAATAGGATCACATGTCCTTCCTTACTCATTACCGAGGCAAATTGATCCATAATGCCACATTTGGTGCCCGCATAGGTATGCTCAGCGGCTTGCGATAGCTCCACGATATCCATTCGGCTGAGCCCAAGGTCGAACATTTCATTGAGGCCAAAGGCCAAACCACATTCCAGGGCAGCGGAGGAACTGACTCCCGAACCAATGGGTACGTGACTTTCCAGGACACAATCAAATCCCCTAACCTTATCCGATCGTTTGGAAATTTCGTTCAGTACACCCAAGATGTAATTTTCCCACTCTACCTTGCTTATTTCAATGGCATCCAACGACAACTCGAAACCGGTATCATAGCCTTTACTGTACACATGGCAGATTTTATCCGAGCCGTTTTTTTGAAACTGGAAGGTGATTTTCTTTTCTATGGCCGTGGGGAGTACGAATCCCATATTATAATCGGTATGTTCCCCGATTATGTTTATCCTGCCCGGTGATTCAATGGTAAGTTCTGGTTTGAAATGGTCTAAAAATTGCATGCTTTTACAGTGTTATTTTGAGCGTTATTCCCTCAGCGTTTTCAACGGTGGTTTTTATGATAATCGAGAGGGATGAAAAATAAACATTAAAGATAGTGATATCGGCTATAGTATGTTTAAGATGATTCTAACCAATGCATACTATTTATTAACCTTTAGGTGTTCATTACTCATAGCGCAACGCATCAATGGGGTTGAGCTTGGCGGCCTTTTTGGCAGGAAAGTATCCAAAAGTCACTCCCACCAATGCCGCAAAACAAAAACCAATGACAATGGAATAAAAGGCCGTTGGGATAAAGAAGTCGGTGAGCCTATAGATGATTTGATTCCCGATCACCCCCAAGACAATACCCAATAGTCCACCGACCAGACTTAGCACTACGGCTTCTATCAAAAATTGGGTCAGAATATCGCTTTCCCGGGCCCCAATGGCCAGACGTGTTCCGATTTCACGGGTTCGCTCGGTAACCGAAACCAGCATGATATTCATGATGCCTATGCCCCCGACAATCAATGAAATACTGGCAACGGCACCCAATAATATGGTCAGGATACCGGTAATATTGCTTGTGATTTCCTGAAGCTCGACTTGGGTCATAATCTCAAAGTCGTCTTCATCTTCCGCTTTTATTTGGTGTGATTCACGCAATAACGCGGTAGCCTCCATCTTAGCGTCACTAATATGGTCCTCACTCAAGGCACTTGCCATGATCATGGTATAGCCCCTTTGGTGGCCATAAAGTCGATTTTGAATGGTGGTATGGGGAGCCAACACAATGTCATCCATGTCTTGCATACCACCAGTACCTTCTTCGGTTAAAAGGCCTATTACGGTAAAGGGTATTTTGTCGATACGTATTTGTTTTCCAATGGGGTCTTGTCCTGGAAAAAGTTCCTCCCGTATGGTCTCGCCGATAACACAGTATTTTTTTGCGGTACGCACATCCTCTTCCGTGAAGAAATTCCCGGATTGCAATTCCCGGCTCGTGATGTAGAAATAATCGTAGGAAACACCATATACCATGGTGGATTTATATCCGCTGGGACCAATGGCCTGTGCGCCTATCGCCAGTAAGGGGGACAATCTTGGCATCCAAACGGAGTTCTTCTGCAAAACTTCAAGGTCTTTATGGTCTATAGGCCTACCCATCCTTACATTAATACCTGCCTTATGTTCCGATTTGGTCTGGATCATCAATAGATTGGTACCCAAGCCCGAAATTTGGTTTTCGACTTCCATAGTGGCCCCTTCCCCGGCCGAAATGGTCATGATCACGGCACCAACACCGATAATGATCCCTAGCATGGTCAATAGGCTACGCGTTCTATTTTTGTAAATAGACTGAAAGGCTACCTTGAATATTTTCAGGAATCGTACCATCTTGTCTTTATTGGGTTGTTAGCGGTTTTTCGAGTGATTTAAGGGCTTCAGTTTTGGTGTTCCTATGTTCGATCTTGGTATCGGAAAGCACCCGGCCATCCCTTAAATACACCATTCGTTTAGCAAACTGGGCGATATCGGGCTCATGGGTGATCATCAGAATCGTTTTGCCCTTATTGTTCAATTGGACGAAAAGATCCGCAATTTCGAAACTGGTCGTACTATCCAAGTTTCCGGTAGGTTCATCGGCCAGTATAAGGGCAGGATTATTGACCAAGGCCCTGGCAATGGCTACCCGTTGTTGTTGTCCACCCGAAAGCTCATTGGTCTTATGGTGGATTCGGTCGGCCAATCCCACTTGCTCCAGTGCCTTTTTGGCAAGTGCCATAGAATTTGAGAACTGTCCGGTTCTGTCATAGATGAGGGGTAATTCCACATTCTCAAGGGCCGTAGTACGTGATAATAGGTTGTAACTCTGGAAAATGAAACCGATTTTTTGGTTGCGTATATCGGCCAATTGATTTTTGTTCAACGCATTTACCTGAATGCCATCCAAATAGTATTCACCCGATGTCGGCCTGTCCAAACAGCCGATAATATGGAGTAATGTTGATTTTCCGGATCCCGAGGCCCCCATGATAGCCACAAACTCCCCTTCTTCTATAACCAAGTCAATATCGGTGAGGGCACGCACTTCGATTTCGCCGGTGTTGAAGGTGCGACTCAGGTTTTTGGTCTCTATGACTTTTTTTGTGGCCATGGCGGTCAATTTTTGGTTTTTATGCCATTGATGGCACGGATTCCTTCCTGTAAGGGCGTGTCATCGAGATGACGTTTTATTTCGGTGTGAAGTCCGGTTTTGATTCCAACCTCAATAAACCTGAAATCCAATTTATCCTTGTCATTCTTAAAAAAGTAACCATCAATGGTCGCAGGCAGGTTTATTTTGAAATTGGCCGGCGTAAATAATTCTTCATGGTTTAGGGCCTCAATGAATCCCTGTTGTACGGAATCGGGAAGCACTGTCCCTGCCTTTTGTTCCAATACCGGTTTTATCTCTTTCAGCATCGCCTCGGTAGGTCTAAAGCGTAAGGCCGAGTTGTTGATCAATAAGACATCTTGGGCGGCATTTACAATGAATTCGAGGTTTGCGGTCATGCCGGGTAGGAGTAGTCCTTTTTTATTGTCCACATCAACCACCACTTGGTAATTGACGACATTGTTTATCTCTATGGGTTGTAGTCGTATTTGACTTACCGATCCATAAAATTCTTTTTCGGGATATGTCTGTACGGTAAATCGAACTGGCATACCATCTTTGATGTAACCGATATCGCTTTCATCCATATCGGCCAGGATTTGCATTTTTGAGAGGTCTTCCGCAATGATGAACATGGTGGGGGTAGCAAAGGAAGCAGCTACCGTTTGGCCTTCTTCCACACTGCGTTCAATCACGGTGCCGTCTATGGGTGAGGTTATATGGGCATAATCCCTACTTACCTCTATATTGTCCACCGCGGCTTCGGCCGCTTTTTTTGTGCTTAAAGCTTGGTTGTAGGCATATTTGGAATCGGTGAATTCCTTGGTCGAGATCACATTTTTTTCATATAGAACCAAATTTCGTTCGTATTCATCCTTGGCCCGGGATAATTGGGCTTCACTAACACCCAGATTGGCCTTTGCACTGGCAAGGTTGGTGTTCAGTAACTTAAGGTCCATCTCCGCCAGAATCTGCCCCGCAGTAACCTGGTCGTTATAATCCACATATATTTTTTTGATGGTGCCCGATATCTGTGTGCCTATTTCCACGGTATTGATGGCTTCAACGGTACCGGTACTCGATACATTGGCCTCTATATTTCCCTTTTCCAAGGTGGTATAGTTATAATCAAGCTTTTTGATATTGATTTTGGGTCTTAAAAACACATAACCTAGCAGGGCGATGGCCAAAATCATTAAAACAATCCATTTTGACTTTTTCATCTCTTTTGTTTTATCCGAATTCTTGGATATGTTTCTGCACCATTAAAATTAAGGGGTAATCTTAATTATTCTTATGACCAAAATCAGTACGATGGCTTTTGGGTGGAAAATAGGGGTATATGTAAGGTAAGTTGTCTTGTGATTTGCAAATAATTGATAATAAGTATCTTAAACAACAAAATATAATAAAGGGTAAGTTGGCCCCATGGTAAATTCGTCAATGGATTTGTGAAGGATTCCCTAAAATGCCCAGGTAATGACCTAGGTCATTTCGTAAGGTTGTAACCCCAATTAATTTAGCGGCGTAATTAAAGGATTGTTTAACCTAAAAACACATTGTAATGTCACTTGTAAAATTTAAAAAAAGACCTTTTGGAGATCTTGTAAGTCAGGATTTTTTCGACATGGATGATTTTTTTGACAATCGTTCCTGGGTGAGGAATATGTTACCCGATACCTTCTGGAATGGTAAAACCACAGAACCAGCGTTAAACATTAAGGAGACCGATGACAAATTCGAAATTGAACTTGCCGCCCCTGGTTTCGCTAAAAAAGATTTTAATATAACGATTGATGATGGATGCTTGAACATCTCTGCTGAAAAAACAAAATCAGAAGAGGAAAAAGAGGATGATTATACACGTAGGGAATTTAGTTATAATGCCTTTGAACGTTCATTGCAATTACCAAAAACCGTTAAGGAAGAGGCTATCAAAGCCAAGTATAACGATGGTATATTGAAATTTGACCTTGTTAAAAAAGAGGAAGCCAAGAAAAAACCACCCAAAGTGGTAGAGATCGCTTAGAGATAAAGATCCGAGAATAAAATGCCCATTTGCCACAACCGAAAATATGTCCATGTGATTAGGTTTGGCCTAAGGGCATTTTCTCATTAAAGAATAATTGTTCAGTATAGGATTATGGTTCAAGAACCTTTCACAATATCTTCCGGTGAATTTTTGGATCTTATGGGTGTTGTTCCTGATCAAGGACGCTCCCTTGACGAAGCCCGATTACTTCTTAAACAATATGGGTATAATCAAATACCCCAATACAAACCCAAAAGCAGAAGTCGAATTCTGGCAGATCAGCTATTTGACCCCATAGTATATATTCTTGCCGTAGCCGCAGTATTGGCCTTTGTCTTTGGTGATGTCATGGAGGCGTTGGCCATAGTATCGGTATTACTGATATCCATAAGTATCGGTTTTTTTATGGAGTTGAAAGCAGTTCGTTCCCTAGAGGCTTTGCGTAAATTGGGAGAGGTAAAAACCACAGTGGTACGTTCCGGAAAGAAACAGATCGTTCGTGCAGCGGAAATAGTGCCCGGTGATATCATTTGCTTACAAAGGGGCGATGTTGTACCTGCCGATGGACGATTGTTTTCTGTGGATAACCTATCCATAAAAGAGTCCGCCTTAACCGGCGAAAGTATTCCTGTCTTTAAAAATGATGATATACTGCCCGCCAATACCTCCTTAACGGAACGAACCAATATGATCTATAGGGGGACTACGGTTCTTACGGGTTTTGGAAAAGCCATTATTTCCACAACAGGGAAAAATACAGAGCTTGGAAGGATCCAACAGATGGGTGTAAATGCGGAAAAGGAAAGAACCCCGCTTGAAACTAAATTGAACCAATTGGGCAAAAGGTTGATATGGCTGACCCTTGTACTTACCTTTCTTATTGTTTTGATAGGCTGCTTTAGGGGTAAGGAACTTCTTTTTATGATTGAGACAGGGGTGGCACTTGCCGTGGCCTCGATTCCTGAAGGTTTACCCATTGTTGCTACCATTGCTTTGGCCCAAGGGATGTATAGATTGTCCAAAAAGGATGTGATCATAAAAAAACTGGAGGCCGTTCAGACCTTAGGTGCTACCGATGTCATATTTACCGACAAGACAGGTACATTGACCGAAGACAAAATGAAAGTATATAATCTTGCTTCTTCGAAAGGGGAGGTGTTGGATGTAGAGGGGGGAGACTTTAAACGTAGGGTAAAGCATGATCCCGTATTAAATAGAATGATCCAGGCTTCCATTCTCTGCAATAATATTGATGTTAATGTCGATAATCCCACGGGTGATTCCATTGAAATGGCTTTGATTGGTTTTGCCCGAGGGCTAGGCTATGATGTCAACGCCATAAAGGGTGAATATCCCGAATATTTGGAGCTTCCCTTCAATGCAAATCGAAAATTAATGGCCACCGTACATCATAATGGTGATTTCGTGGTCTATGCAAAAGGGGCTTTTGAGAGTTTGATTTCCCATTGCCGATATTACCAAGATGAAAACGAAAAGAAACCTTTCGGAAATACGGAAGAATGGTATGAAAAAATTGATTCCTTGGCAGCCCAGGGTTTGCGTATTCTGGCTTTTGCCTATAAGGAAACGGAAAAAGCCCCTACAGAAGATACTATTTTGGACCAACTTGTGTTTTTGGGCATTATCGGTTTTTTGGATCCAGCAAGGAAAGATGTAAAGGCAACCCTTGATGTTTATAAAAAAGCAGGTATAAAAGTGGTGATGGTTACGGGTGACCACCCAAGCACGTCAAAAAAAATCGCACAGGAAGTAGGTTTGCTTGAGGCAAATGCGTCCCCTACTAAAATCATTAGGGGAAATAATATAGGTTTGGAGAACAGTCAGAATAAAGAGCGTGTCCAAAGATTGTTGAATGCCACGATCTTTGCGCGGGTATCACCGGAACAAAAATTGAATCTCGTTTCTTTTTATCAACAGAACGGCCATATCGTAGGAATGATCGGGGATGGTATCAACGATGTTCCTGCCTTAAAGAAAGCGGACATAGGAATTGCCATGGGGATTCGGGGAACAGAGGCAGCACGGGAGGTAGCCGATGTTATCCTTAAGAATGACAAGTTTACGGCCATAGAACTTGCCATTAATCAAGGAAGGGTCATTTTTCAGAATATTCGCCAATTTGTGGTATATCTTTTGTCTTGTAATTTGGCGGAAATCCTATCTGTTGGTTTCGCTGCATTACTGAATCTACCGTCACCTCTGTTGCCTCTACAGATCCTTTTTTTGAATTTGGTCACCGATATCTTTCCCGCCCTGGCCCTAGGTCTAGGAAAAGGGGAATCAGATATTATGGATCAACCACCTAAAAATCCTAAAGCACCGATCATAAACCGAATTCAATGGTATGCTATCATCATTTATGGGTTCAGTATTTGTGCTTCGGTTATGGGTATGGTGGCATATGCGCATTTTGTACTTCGATTGGAGCCGATTATCATTAATAATTTGGCTTTCTATACACTGGTTTTGGCACAACTTCTAAATGTTTTCAATATGCCTAAAAGCCATGGGTCATTCTTCGTGAATGAGGTTACAAGGAACCCTTGGGTATGGGGCGCTATTTTATTGTCAATCGCAATTACGGGCTTGGCCTATCTTATAGCGCCAATAGCGGAAGCCCTTTCTTTAAAAAATCTGTCGGGCGAGACTTTTACAATAGTCCTAGTGTTCGCTTTGGGGTCCCTGTTACTTGCGCAGTTATTGAAAAGGCTTTTAGCCTTTAAGGTTTCTTAATCCAAATACAATCAAAGGTAGTGGGGGAATGATAAATAAGGCATCAATAATTATCCGCAATATTCTGTAGTCGTTCCTTGTCAAGGAGTATTATTCTTCGGGCATGACCCATGGTTATAAGTTTTTCCTCCTTGAATTCGGAGAGGGTCCGTATGGCTGTTTCCGTAGCCGTACCGATCATACCGGCAAAGTCTTCCCGGGGAATATCCAGACCCTCGTAATAGGAGTCTTTAATGATACCTTTCTTATGAAGGGTCAATAGAGCCTTGGCGACACGTTGTCGTACGGAGGAATAGGCCATGTTCACCAATTGGTCCTGAACTTCGATAAGATTGCTGGAAATGATTTCCATAAATTTTTGGGAGACACCCTTCTTGTCATTGATAAGATGTATAAAATCGGATTTCGGAATAGCGTATGCCTCGGTATCGTCGAGTGCAATGGCGGTCTCCAGATAGGTTCCCTTGGGGTTCAACAGCGAAAGTTGCCCTATGAAATCACCGGCCTTGTAGATGCCGGTCACGAATTCTTTTCCCGATTCTGTTGACTTGTACGTCTTGACTGTTCCGTTTTCAATGAAATATAGGGTATGGGCACCATCCTCCTCCCTAAAAATAAAATCCTTCTTGTCATATAATTTAGGATGGTATTCCTTTTCAATATGCTCTAGGTTGAGGTAGTTGTAGGCATCATGAAAAAAATCATTGATGCCCTTCATGCTCTTTGAAAATTCCTTTCGAAGAAAATCGTTCTTTTTGACCCGGGTTTGGATGGCTTCGAGCAGTTCGTGTTCCTCAAAGGGTTTTGTCAGATAATCGTCTGCCCCAAGGTTCATTCCTTTTCTGAAATCCGTTCTTTCTGTTTTGGCGGTTAAAAAAATGAAGGGTATCCCTAGTGTTTCGGGGTTGTTGCTTAATTCTTCCAGCACGGCGTAACCATCCTTTATTGGCATCATGATATCGCAGAGGATGAGGTCGGGTAAATAACGTTTTGCCTTTTCTATACCAATGAGTCCATTTTCAGCGGTCACCACTTCGTAATCATGAAGTGCTAATATATCTGCTGTATTCTCACGTACATCTACATGGTCTTCAATCAATAGGATTTTTTTCATGGCATTTTGTGTAACGTTATTGGTATACATCCTTTTTGTACAGACCTATTTGGGTAAGTCCTCTCTTCTATACACTCCATGGGTTCCAATGGTGTCCATGGTTTAATTAACGGCCAACGATCAGTATTGCTTCGTTCCCCTTATAGAACGATATGTCCATCTTTATTTGTTTTAAGTCACTTTTCCTTTTTAAATTATATGTCCTCTGTTTTCTTCGATGCGGGAAAGGAGACCCAAAAGGTTGCCCCCTTGTTTTCTTCACTTTCCAAGCCTATACTGCCCCCCATAAGTTCGGTGTACTGTTTTACGATATTAAGGCCCAATCCCGTTCCTTGAATGTTCACACTGTTTTTTGCCCTGAAGAACCTTTGGAAAAGTTGGTCTTGTTCATCTTTGGGAATACCAATGCCTTGATCCGTTACCTTTATCGAAACTGTACGGTTTTCTTTGAGCAGGGTAACCAGGATTTCCTGACCCTCTTGGGAATATTTAATGGCATTGCTTAAAAGATTGGTTAAGATATGACTCATTAGTTTGAGGTCTAGATACGCTTCAATGCTATTTTCATTTGCAATTACCTTGATCTTTTGCCCTCTTTTCCGATTCGATTCAAAGTCCGATATGATTTTTTTGGAGAAGTCTACCAAATCCATTATTTCGGGATTGGGTCGTACCCGACCTTCTTCCAATTTCCCCAAGGAAAGGAAATCGTTTAGGATTATCACCAAAGCCTTTACGTTGTGTTTGATTTGGGTCACATATTTTTCACGTTTGGCCTCTTTACCTGGGGCATTTTGTTTTTCAATGAGGATTGCCGAGGAATGGATTGCACTCAGTGGCGTTCTGAATTCATGGGAAGCCATGGAAATAAAGCGCGATTTCAACTCGTTGAGTTCCTGCTCACGTACCAGGGCTTTACGGATTTCAGTCTCTGCCTGTTTTTGTTTGGTGATGTCATTGTAAACAAAAAGGGTCCATTTTACCTCATCGTTTCCACCCATTAAAGGGGAGGTGTTTACAGTGTAATATTTATTGTTGAACTGGGTCTCAAAAGATAGATGCTCACCTTTCATGGTGCGTTTTATATCATTTTTGACCCTATGGATCCGTTCTTTCTTGAAAACCGTAATGTTATCGATACACCTACCTTCAAAATCGGTTTTATCCATGCCCATTCGCCGCATTTCCCCTCCATCTATATAATCGATTTCAAAATCGGCATTAAAGACAATGATGATACCTTTCGGGAAATTTTTGGCTATTGCGGTAAACATTGATTGACTCTCCAAGGCCCTATTTTCGGCATCTTTGGTTTCCTTGATTTGATCTTCAAGATTAAGGTTGGCCTCGATCATTTTTTGAACGGTGGCCTTTAGTTCATTGGTACGTTCGTTAACCGTTTGTTCCAGTTCCCGCGTATACTTTTCCAACAGATAATGGCTTTTCGTCAACTGCTCCCGGATCTGATGCTCTTCTATGGCAATACCGATCAATTGGTTGAGTTCAAGAATAAAGTCCTTGTCTATCTTTGTAGGTATTCTTTGTTTTTTGCAATAAATACCAAAAATGCCCAAAGCCTTTTGGTCCGAAGAAAATATGGGATATGACCAACACGATACCAAACCGTGTTTTATCGCAGCATCATGGTAGTCGGCCCATTGTGGATTGGTCGTGATATCCGGGATGATCATTTCCTTTTTTAAATAGGCCGCCATGCCACATGGACCCATGTCGGGTCCTAGGGGGGCACCTTCAATAATATTGCAAAATCCTTTCGGTAAATTGGGTGCGGCCAATTTGTGGAGTGTTTTCCTCATGGGATCCAATACGAAGATGGAGGCAAAGCAACAGACTAAATGATTTTCCAATACCTCCACTATTTTTTTGCTGATTTTTTCCAGCGATTTCTGTTTTGCGATCATTTCAAGGATTTGGCGCATCTGGTCCTTGATCTGTAATTCTTTGATACGATCCGTCACATTATTCTGTACACCAATAAAATGGGTCAGTTGTTTATGCTTGTTGATGACAGGCGTAATGGTAAGTTCGTTATAGAAGAGGGTACCGTCCTTGCGATAATTCCGAAGCAAGGTCCGGCTGGTTTTGCGGGTCCTTATGGCTTCGCGAATGATGTCGATACCTTCTTGATCCCGATCACCTTTTTGTAAAAAGCGACAATTCTTGCCCAAAACCTCACTGCGTTCATATCCCGTTAGTTTGCAAAATGCGTCGTTGCAATAAATAATGGGAAGGTCCTGTTGACGGGCGTCAACAATGATAATACTATTCCCGGCAGCTTCCAGCGCACTATTTCGTACATTCAAGACATCCTGGATGGCCTTGGTCTTGGTTACATCCCTTAAAACGCAGAGAAAAGTCTCATTTTCAAGGGGCACAAACCGCGTTTCAAAGTCGGTCGGTTTTTGGTTTATGGGTACGGTGATGATCTGTAAGACCGTATTCTTGGTTTCTTCGACCTTTGTAATGGCCTTTTGAATTTGTACACTTATCTTGGGGGGTAGGATTTCCTTGAAATTCTTCCCGACCAAATCTTCAATAGGGCCAACGATGGGCGAATAATCCGAAGCATTTACCTGTAAAATACTACCTTTCTTATCATGTATAAAAATCAAATCGGGTAACGCTGCCAGAACGGCTCTGTTCTTAACCTCACTTTCCTTTAATTCCCTTTCAGTACTTTTTTTCTCGGTGATATCCCGTACAATGGTTAATAGTTTATGATTGTTGAGGGGGACGGTCCTCGATTCGAAATCGGTTTTTTTGCCATTGATGTCCAAGGTATACTCCCGAATTTGGATTTTTTGGGTTTCAATGGCTTGGTTATGGGCTTTTAGGATTTTTTTTGATATTTCCGGCGGAACGATTTGTTTGATGTTCTTGCCAATGACTTCCTCTTTTGGGACTTGTGCTATGGTGTTTTCCGGGGCATAGAAATCAACAATATCACCAGCAAAGTTTTGAATGACCATAATATCGGGCAGTGCGTCTAAAAGGGCTTTGTTCTTAGCTTCTTTGGCTTTTAATGCATATTGCCCTTTTTTTAGGTCGATAGTATCCCTGACGTACGCAATGGTTACGGATTCGTCATTGAACATAATGGGACTGAGACTTATTCGTAAGGGAAATTCTGTACCATCTTTTTTTTGTCCCCATAAATCAAGGGCCTGATCCATTAATCGTGCTCTAGGGGCTTTGGAATAATCCATGCGTTGTTGTTGATGGATTTCCCTTAGTTCTTTAGGTAATAAAAGCTCGATTTTTTCATTCAATAGCTCCCCTTTACCATACCCGAACATGGCTTCAACGGCACTATTCGATTTTATTATTTTACCATCTTCGTCCACCACAAGGATACCTTCGAGGGAAGCATCGAAAATATGTTTGAAAAGGGAGAGGTCTTTGGGGTTGTCTTTCATTATACTTCATTGCTGTTTAATGGCATAAGATAAATTTAACGTAGTTGTAGGTATTTTCCAATGACTTTAGTCATATATATATTGGGAGAAAAAGAATTTTGGACGCCCCATTTAAGGGAGGGGTTATTGGATATAGGGGTATAGGGAAGGTTGGGCTGTTTTGATCCAAGTAGGAGATGGGGTTTTTGTGGGCCAATTGATGTAGATCATTTACTAGGCTCCATCCTTATGGTAATTTAGCGAACAGAGAATAATCCATTACCTATGTATAAGTGTTTTCCTAAGAACAGTCCCATGATATCAAAATTGAAAATAACAGGAAGGCAACATACTTTCTCAGAAACAATACCGCAGTTGGAAAATGTAGAAAAGTTTGTTGGTCGTATAGCGGAAAATAGGCTGTATTCGCCATTGACCGTGTTGTTGAAACTGGGACAGTACGATCAACAGAAAAGTAAATCAGCTGCATGTAATAAGGGATTTATAAATTATTGGAAGCACTTATTGGGACCGTCTACGGAATTTGGATTGTTTTTTAATGAGGATATTGGCACCATTTTTATTGTGGGCCCCTATTCGGCATTGTTCCTACAGGAAGTCGATGGTAAGAAATTGGGAGCCCTTTCCCAGGGGATCTATGGTATTTTAAGGGGATTGGGGCTTAGTGACCAAAAAACGTCGGAAGCTATCCGGAAATTGGGGGAAGGCCAGTATCTTCTTTTGGGTAAAGTCTCTAGGGATGATTAAGGGCGCCTTACGGTCAAAGGATTGGATGGCACGTATAGGAAGGGTGAAAGAAAAGGAAGCCCTAGGTTCATCCTGAAATCAATTTTGCCATGCTCTTTTTCGCATCACTTAGAATCACTGCGTTTTTGGTGAAATTTTCCCAAGGGTCGTTCATATGCTTTAATCGATCAGGCACAGTATGGATGTTGAAGGCCTGTGCGTCCTTTATTTCATACAGTTCCTTCCAGAAAATGGGTGTAGCCACGGGTGCATTTTCCAAAGCCCGAACGGAGTAAGGGCAAACCGCGGTTTGGCCGTAAGAATTGCGAAGGTAATCCAAGAACAGGCGTCCCTTTCGTTCGTCCTTATGGATTGCTATGGTAAAATCCTCAGGGTGTTTTTCTGCCAGATAAGTCGCGACTTTTTTAGCAAAGTCCCGTACTTCATCAAAGTGTTCGACCCGCATTAGGGGTATGGTCAAATGAAGCCCTTTAGAACCGGTGGTCATAACATAGGTAGGCAGCCCTAATTGTTCAGCCAATAAACTGCGTAGTATTTGCACACCTTTTAGAACTTGCCCGAAATTATGTCCGGAAGGATCAAGGTCGAAAATCAATCGATCGGGATAATCGAGCTTATCGATCTTGCTAAGGGAAATATGAAAGGTTATTGTGCCTTGATAGGCCAAATAGGCCAATGTCTCCTTATTGTTGCAAATGACGTGGTTTACCCATCCGTCTTTCTTCTTCACCTTTACGGTTTTTATCCATTGGGGAAAGTAATCCGATGCATTCTTCTGAAAAAAACCTTCTTCCGCAATACCGTTTGGAAAACGGTGCAGGGTCAATGGCCTGTCCTTGAGATAGGGTAGTATATGCCCCGCGACGGAATTGTAATAATCGATCAGGTTTCCCTTGGTGATTCCCGATATAGGGAAAAGCATCTTTTCACTGTGCTTTATTTGTGACGATGGCATGATTTTAAAAGTTTGGAATCGTTTGTACTAATGGGTCAATCCTTGCAATGGGGAATATAAAACAAGACATTTTTATTCACTTCCATTTAAACCATTAACCCGTTGGATATTTTTACTCAAATGAATTTCAAAACATACCGAAAATTAATGTAATACTTTAAATGCCAAAATGATACAGATCATTTTAGGAACAAGGGTAAGTTTGCATTTTTGTAGGGTGATTAACAACGTAGGATTGAAACCGTTATAAAATTCAATAGCATGATTACTACAAAATCAAATCCGAAAACGGAATTACTTTTAGGGGCTAGTCTTGATGTTCTTCATCAGGAAAGTCGTGAATGGATCGATACCATTGCTTTTTGGAAAGACGAAATCAAGTTCTTTTCCAATATTTTGGATAAACGGGAAGCCACACAATCTGAATATGGCAAGATGTTGGATTATCTTGAAAAGGTGCATCAAAATCTCTTTAATTATCTATCGGAGGATATAATGAAGCATGAAAAATTACTCTCACGCCTTAATCAAGGGGAAAAGGGTATTTCCGATGGGGCATACAGGGATGAGCATAGAAGGTTGGGCGAGAGTATGGTTCTTTTTAAAAATGACTTTAGGGAATTCAAAAAGATGGTCTTCGGTTATGCGAAGAAACTTTGACCGGAACAACCCACTTGCAAAAAGGCCTATAGGTCTATTTCCAACCCGATAGGGCAGTGGTCCGAACCCAATACCTCGGAGTAAATAGAGACGGACTTTATTTTGTCTACAAGGGAGGCACTGACCAAAAAATAGTCGATTCGCCAACCTGTATTGCGTTCCCTGGCCTTAAAGCGGTAACTCCAATACGTATAGGCAATTTCATCAGGGTGCAATTGCCTAAAGGCATCTACAAAACCGGCATTGATAAAATTATCCATACCGTCAATTTCAATCTGCGTATAACCCGCGGTTTTGTTGTAATTCGATTTGTCGTTCTTCAAATCCATGGCCTTATGGGCAACATTGAAGTCCCCACAGGCAATGACGGGTTTTTTCTTTTCCAGATTTTTAAGATAGGCGAGAAAATCAGCATCCCATTTTTTGCGGTAATCCAAGCGGTCCAATTTTTGTCCTGAATTGGGCACATACACATTCACTAAATAAAAGTCCTCATATTCCGCACATTGTATTCTGCCTTCGGCATCGTGTTCGGCAATTCCCATATCAAGGAAAACAGCAATGGGTTCACGTTTGCTTAATATTGCAGTGCCCGAGTATCCCTTTTTTTCAGCGGAATTGTATGTTCCATGATACCCTTCCATAGATAGCAGGGCTTTTTTTGTTTCGTCGTCTTGGGCCTTTGTTTCCTGAAGACAGAGAATGTCAGGATTGATTTTTTCAATGGATTCAAAGAAATCCTTTTTGACTACGGCGCGTACTCCGTTCACGTTCCATGAGATGATGTTCATTGTCTTGGGTTTGTTGTATCAAATATAAGATTTATATATCGTGGGCACCAGTACTTCGCTTATACAGTTTAATAAACTCGTACCAGATTACCGATAAAAACCCTACACCCGAACTTAAAAATATTTGGTTTGCATTCAAGGAGGAAAATTCAAAAAACCGGGTTAGGGGAGGTATGAAAAGGAGCATGACAGTTACGGCAATCGTGACCATGATGATCATAGGAACCAGTGGGTTCCTGTATTTTAGGGTTGTAAGGATGGAATAGTAAAATGATCGATTGACAAGGGTCAATACAATATTGGCCGAGATCAAGGAGACGAATACCATGGTCCTGGTTGTGGCTTCGTCAAAACCGGAATGTATGGCAAGCTGATAGGTAGCCAATGCACCTACGGTAATCATTAAACCTTGCAGAACGCTTGTGGCCAGTTCTACCGAATTAAAAAAAGTAGCCGTAAACGGCCGGGGTTTTTCAATCATGGTGTTTTTTTCCATGGGTTCATTTTCATAAATGATACTACAGGTAGGGCCCATGATCAATTCTAGGAAAATGATATGTACGGGGGTGAATATGTTGGGGAAGGTCCAGCCTAAAACCAAAGGAAAGAACACTGTCAATATTATCGGGATATGAATGGAGATAATGTACTGAATGGCTTTTTTTAGGTTGGTATAAATACGTCTGCCCATGGCTATGGCATCCAACATTCGGGATAGGTCGTCCTCGAGCAGGATCACCGAAGCTGCTTCTTTGGCGGTTTCCGTACCTTTTTTACCCATGGCTACCCCGATATGTGCGGCTTTTAGCGCTGGGGCATCGTTAACGCCATCCCCTGTCATGGCCACAATTTCCCCATTGGCTTTAAGGGCATTGATGATTTTCAACTTGGCTTCAGGGAACATCCGTGTAAATATGTGGTTGGTGTCTACCTGCGCTCGAAGTTGGGTGTCGCTCAAGTGCATTAGGTCCATACCCGAAATACTTTTTCCAGATTCCTTAAACCCGATTTCCTTGGCTATGGCAGCCGTGGTAAGCGCATTGTCCCCTGTTACGATCTTGACTTTTATTCCGGCGGAATCGAAACCTTGTAGCACTGATTCAATATTTTTTTTGGGAGGATCGTAAAAGGCAACGATTCCCTTGAATTCAAAATGAAGATCTTGTTGTTTTCTAGGAAAGGAATTACCAACGAATTTCGATGTGCCCACACCCAAGATTCGAAATCCTTCCTTGGCAAGTTCGTTAATGGCGGCATTGATATGTTGTATCTGGTTCTCGGAAAGTTTGGAAACCGCGATCAAAGCCTCGGCGGCACCTTTGGCCGCAATGATCCGGTCACCATCCTTATTTTCGAAAACATGTGTCATCATAGGTGGTTTGCCACCCAAGGGGTATTCGTGGACCATGCTATATCCTGGGCGATCATCTTTCGCAGCGATTTTTTTGTACTCTTCATGAAGGGCAATCTCCATGGCATCGAAGGGTATGGGCTCACTCGCCCACATGGCTGTTGTTACAAGGTCCCTCTCGGCCGAATCCAAAGGCCCTTTGATATCGGTTATCGACTTTGAGGATAATGTCCATAGTTTGGTCAAAGCCATTTTATTCTCGGTAAGGGTTCCCGTTTTGTCGGAACAGATAACGGTAGCACTCCCTAAAGTCTCGACAGTTTTCATTTGCTTTACGATAACGCCCAATTTCATTAACCGATATGAACCCAAGGCCATAAATGTGGTAAAGGCTACAGGGATCTCTTCAGGTAAGATCGACATGGCCAAAGTGAGTGCCTTCAGCAAGCTGTCCAATATATCCCGGGAATTGTAAAAATTGATACCCCATACGATGACAAAAACAAGGGCACCGACAATGACCATTTTTTTGACAAAGTTGTTGATTTGGCGTTCAAGGGGGGTCTTTTCTTCCTGTATGCTTTCTAAACTTTTACCTATTTTCCCCAATTCGGTTTTATTGCCAATTGCCGTAACCGTGGCAATAGCAAGTCCGCTTGCAACCGTAGTGCCCTTGTAAATAGCGTTGTTGTTTTTTTCGGAATCCTTATAGATCGATAGGGACTCCCCGGTAAGCAGTGATTCATTGACCGAAAAATCATTGGAATGAACTATGGTGGCATCAGCGGTAATGGTGGTTCCCTCTTCGACCATCAGGCTATCGCCGACAACAACATCCTCACTTTTGATCTCAATCACCTTCCCATTGCGAATGACCTTGCACTTGGGTTGGGCATATGATTTTAATTTCTCTAGGGCATTGCGACTTCGCCCATCCTGGTATAAGGAAATTGCCGATACCAAGACAATGGCAGAGGCAAGGAAAATACCGTCCCCGAAATCCCCCGATACAAAATAGATTACGGATGCCACCAATAACAAGAGGACCATAGGTTCTTTGGCCAAACTCTGTAAGGCTTTTAGAACACCAACCTCTTTCTTTCCTTCCAAGGTATTTTTTCCATAAGTGGTCCTCGCCCGGAGTACTTCCTCGGTAGTCAATCCTTTAATATCGAAATGATCTATTGACATATGGACTTTTTGATTTGGTTGGTTATTGGTTAAACAAAGTACGATTAGTAGCTATGATTTTATAAAAAAAGAGGCCTCATTATTAGAACTGTTTATTTTTAAAAATGGATAGGATTACGACAAAACCTAGAATTGCCGATAGTGTAAAGCCTATGGCGCCCAATAAGGGAATGCCTTTGATCAAAGGGGGCATTTGGGCCAAAACCAAAATGGAACTACCAATGGATAGGGCTGCGATGATCACGGCAATCACCAATCGGTTGATGGCCTTGTTCGATGCTGCCTGGAATTCCTTAAGCCCCTTGTGCTCATGAATTACCACGAGTTTGCCCTCCTTTATTTTTTTAAGGATACTGTTAAGATCTTCAGGAAAGTTATCGAGAAGGGTATTGTAGTCCTTTAATCGGGACATGTTTTTTTGAAACAAACGTTTTAAACTATACCTTTTGCGGGTCAATTTGGCCATATAGGGTTTCAAATTATCCGTTATATTGAATTCGGGATCGAGTTTGAGTCCAACCCCTTCCATAATGATCAGTGCACGGATCAATAGGTACAGCTCGTGTGGGAGGATGATGTTGTTTTGGTATAGGATGGCTTTGAATTGGGTGAGCGTAGTACCCAATTTGATATTCCGTATGGAAGTATCGCTAATGCCTTGAACCAAGGCGTGTAAGTCTTGTTCCAATTTTTGATAATCGGGAATCTCGGATTTTACGGCTATGTTTTCCAAAACAGGAATCAATTTTTTGATATCCTTTTTTGTAAAGGCGAACAAAAGGTCCCCCAATTGTTCTTTTTGGTTAGGTATAAGGTTGCCCATCATCCCGAAATCGAGAAAGCATATACGATCTTGCTCCGGTAGTATGAATATGTTTCCAGGATGTGGGTCGGCATGAAAGAAACCGTGATCCAGGACCTGTTCCAAATAAAGGTCGACGCCCACTTGGCCCACAGCCTTGCAATCGATGCCCAATGCCGTCAATGATTCTATTTCGGAAATTTTGATGCCATCGATAAACTCCATACAGATGAGGCTGTCCGTTGAATATTTACGGTATACTTTGGGAACATACATGACTTCGTTGTCGGTAAAATTCTTGGCAAAGCGTTCCATGTTGTCCATTTCACGTAAAAAATGAAGCTCCTCATGAATGCTTTTTTCAAAGGCCGCTACAATTTGCATGGGTTGAAAGGCTTTTGCCTGGGCACTATGTTTCTCGAGACTTTTTGCCACCTGCTTCATTACATCGATATCCGCATTGATGGTTTCCATGATATTCGGGCGTTGGATCTTAAGGGCCACCCATGCGCCGTTTAACAATTGGGCCTTGTGTACTTGTGCCAAAGAGGCGGCCGCAATGGGTTCTGTATCGATGAAAAGAAAACAGTCGTTCGCTTTGATGTTGAGTTCCTGTTCTATGGTATTGACAACATCAAAATTCTTTAACTTGGGAACATGGTCCTGTAATTTTTCAAGTTCCTTGATTAACGCAGGGGGTAGCATATCTTCCCGATTGCTGAAAATTTGGCCAAGTTTAATGTAGGTGGGTCCCAATTCCTCCAAAACCATACGTATTCGCTCATAGGTGGAAAAGGCTATGGCTTTGTCATGATCGGAGTGTTTCCTTACATCCCAGGTTGGAATCAGGTTTTTGATTCTACTTTGGGCCATAACGTGGTCAAAGCCATATTTGGCCAAGGTGTTAAGAAGCTTCTTATACCTTTTAAGTTTACGGGTTCTAGAGGGGATTGCATCGGGCATTATTACATGTACTTGGATAAAAACCGGAAGAAATCTTTTTTCAAATCGGCATATATCTGTCTTTGTTTTTCCATTTTCAACCTGAATTCGTCATGTTTTTTGGCCAAGACGACATCCAGGGATTCTTTTCCTGGTAGGCTATGGCCGGCAATGCTCGCTTCGTGTTCCTCAATAGCCTCCTCAAGGTCATCGATGACCGCACCGTGCAATACGAATTCATTTTGAAAATGATCCAATTCCTTAAGTACCTCATCGGTTGTCCAACGGGTTACCAATTCACTTAGTCTGTTGGTGAAGGATTTTAATTCATCTTCCCAAAAAGCCAATTCCGATTTCCAATTTTCATGTTCAAAGTGTAGATTCTCATTGTACACTATTTCTTTGATCTTTTCCATTAGGATTATTTTTATGATTTATTCAATTAATTATGATAGGTGCCGTTTTGGGAAGTGGGTCCGGTTTTTGCACCTTTCTTTTCCCTAATATTTTCTCAAGGTCTTCGAAGTCGGCAACTTCCTGTTTGAGGAGCAATTGTGCCAGTTTTAGCAATTCGTCTTTGTGTTCGATCAGAATATTTTTGGTTCTTTCATAGGCGGAATACACTAATTCCTGAACTTCCTTATCAATCAATTCTGCCATATGCTCACTATAGGGTTTACCCAGCATATGTTCGTTCTGTCCTGAAGAATCATAAAAACTGAGCGGACCTATCTCCTTATCCAACCCGTAATAGGAAACCATGGTGTATGCCTGTTTGGTAACCTTTTCAAGGTCATCCAAAGCGCCGGACGAAATCTCATTGAATATGACCTCCTCTGCGGCGCGCCCTCCCAATGAGGCACACATTTGATCTATAAATTGCGACTTGGTCACAATCTGTCGTTCTTCGGGAAGGTACCAGGCAGCACCCAACGATTTCCCCCTTGGGATAATAGAGACCTTTACTAAGGAGGCTACATTTTTTAGGTACCAACTTACCACGGCATGTCCAGCCTCATGGTGGGCTACAATCTCTTTTTCCTCGGGGGAAATAATCTTACTCTTTCGTTCCATTCCTCCAATGACACGGTCGCGTGCTTCCATAAAATCTTCCTGTCCAACCACGGTTTTTTTATTACGTGCGGCGATGAGCGCGGCTTCATTACAGATATTGGCAATATCGGCACCGGAAAATCCGGGACTTAATTTGGCCAACTCATCCACATTGATATTCGGGGAGAGTTTTAGGGGGCGCAGGTGAACCCCGAATATTTCTTTCCGTTCTTCTTTGCTGGGTAGTTCCAAATAAATATGGCGGTCAAACCTTCCGGGACGTAAAAGGGCTTTGTCAAGGACATCCGGGCGGTTGGTGGCCGCCAATACGATTACCCCAGTGTTGGGGCCAAAGCCATCCAATTCGGTTAACAATTGGTTTAACGTGCTTTCCCTTTCATCATTGGCCTGAAATGCGTTGACCTTCCCACGTGAACGGCCTACAGCATCTATCTCATCGATGAAGATGATACTGGGTGATTTTTCCTTGGCACGTTTAAACAGGTCACGAACCCGTGATGCACCTACACCTACGAACATTTCCACGAACTCTGAACCGGACATGGAGAAAAAGGGTACTTGGGCCTCACCGGCTACGGCTTTGGCCATAAGTGTCTTACCCGTTCCTGGGGGACCGATAAGCATAACCCCCTTAGGGATTTTGGCGCCCAATTTCGTATATCTTTCCGGGTTCTTCAGAAAATCGACAACCTCCATTACCTCGGCCTTTGCTTCTTTGAGTCCGGCAATATCCTTGAAGCTGACAGGACTTTTGGAATCCTTCTCAGCGAGGATGGCCGTGGACTTGCCAAAATTGAAAAGGGGATTGTGCCCTTTTCCGCCGCCACCCAATTTACCTAGGATGAATAACCAGAATATAATAATGAGTCCAAAAGGTAATAGCCATGAAAGAATACTGGCCCAACTCGTACGGTTTTGGTATTGTATATCGATTTTATTGGTTGGTGAGACCGCGTCCTGTGCGACTTGCAACTTAGCCTCAAAGCTATCGACCGACCCAATGGTCATACGGTATAGTGGGATGTCTGCCGTTTGGAGCCACTTTTCCTTTGCATCCTTGTTTTTCGTGTTGTTTATGGGCTCTTTTTTGACATAGAACTCTGCAAATTCCTTGTTGACAACGACGATTTTTTGAATTTTATTTTGGGCAATAAGGGAATCTTGAACAAAGGACCAACTTATTTCCTTGGTGCTGTTCACTGGATTCGAAAAAAAGGAGAATATCAATAAAAAGGCAAACAAGAGTAGATAGAACCAATTGAAACCTGTGCCCGGAAGGGGTGGCTTTTGATCCGCGCTACTCTTTTGCGTTTTTTGGTCAGTGGACTGCTTCATTTTGTTCAAAAATTCCGAATTGGTTCAGGGCTTCCATGGCTTCGCAACCATAGACCACGGATGGTCCGCCACCCATG
Source organism: Maribacter polysiphoniae (assembly GCF_003148665.1). GTDB lineage: Bacteria > Bacteroidota > Bacteroidia > Flavobacteriales > Flavobacteriaceae > Maribacter_A > Maribacter_A polysiphoniae. The sequence continues at coordinate 65,080 of NZ_QGGQ01000005.1, forward strand.
AGAATGGCCACACCTATAGTTTCCTTTATTTCCTCAGTATTTGCACCGGCTTCTAAAGAATCGTGTACATGGCAGGCAATACAGCCTTCACATCGAATGGTTATCGCAATACCCAATGCAATCAATTCCTTGGTCTTTGTAGAAAGGGCACCTTCTGAAATACTGGCTTTATGCAGTTCGGAGAATCCTTTCATGGTTTCGGGTATTTCAACGCCCAATTCGTTCATTTTTCGACTTAAATCATTGAATTTTTTAGAATAGTCATGTAACATTTTCTACAGCTTTTAAGATTGTTTTTTTTATTAAACCCCTTTGGTTTTAACTATATCAAAGCTAGTGGACTAGGATGGGAAATCGAATGATTTACATCATGTTGGTACATGGTTTGTTTTGGTTTATTAGGGTAGAATATAAATTTTGCGATCTATGCCCGTAACTTTGTGGTGATGATGGGTTATTGGGGTAAACCGGATGTATGACATAAGGTTGCCAATCGGTTATTGTTTGATAAAATACCACGGTAATGCAAATTTGACTACTATTGGAAAGGAGAATACAAAATGAACGCTTTAATGGCTCAAATTTTTAGTGGATCTTGGTTGACCCTATTTGGAAGATTGTTTTTATATGGCTTTTTGGTCCCTTTTATTTTGGGGATTGAAACAGGGTGTAGTTCCTCAAAAGCGCTAAAGAATGGGCCTTATGTAACTGGTGACGACCAAATATACGGGCCGACGGTGGAAGAAACAAGGACAGATAGCTTGGGGCTCGATGACCATTTATCGATTTTAAGCAAGGGGCCTACGGAAATCACCACTATTGACAAAGAGGCTGATTCGTTGTTAAAGATCGTGCCCATCGATGATGGGCAAGAAGTTTGGTCGCCTGAGGTGTTGACCGATACATCCGAATTGCCCGATGGTTTGGGAACTAAAAGTCCGGTTGCCGATAAGATTGTTGAAAACTATAGGAATGCTAAAAACAAGGAACCCGGAGGTCATTGTTTGGCAGTAAGTAAAAGGCGCTTTATGAATGCCTATAAGGCGGTTTATGGCCATTCGGTATATAATGACCTACCTGATAATATGGCGACAAAATATTATTCAGCACGTGAGGTTTTCGATAACCTTTATGTCTCGGCCTCTGGCGTACATAGAGGATGGCGAAGCTTGCCGAGGAAATATAGGGGCAAGGGTAATGCGGGTGCAATCGCATATGCGGGGATGGGAACCTTGGTCGGTAGGGATGGAATTTGGGGAGGGGAACTCAGACCAGGAGCACCCGTACAGGTTTGGAGGTTCAAGGAGGACTATAAGGATGTTGTAAAAGGGGTGGATAAAAAGGATTTTGATCCCTATGGACATTCATTTATTTTTATGGGGTATGTACGTAATGAAAAGAATGAGATTGTTGGCATTCGCATAGCCGACCAAGGTTTTCAAAGCTATAGGCCCCTTATACCACGTGATTATGAGGTTTGGTGGGCTGTTAACCTCACTATTTGACTTTGTGTATTGCAAAAGATCCACAAAAGTTTAACATTCTACATAAAATGCAATTCAAATCTATTCGTTACATTCTTAATACATTGATTTAAAAGAACATAATGATATTTTTTCCCCTGTTAATGCTTTTTACACTTCATAATGACCTGTTTTTAAAAGTTGAGCCCTTACGCGAGGATGTTTTTACAAACAAGATATGGCTTGATCCAATAGGAACCCAAGGGGAGAACGAGGGAGCCATACATGATTGGGCTGTTAACCCGGATACCCTTTCCTATGACGATGCCAAAACCAACATTGGGGAGCTACGAAAAAACTTGGGAGAACGTTTTCGACAGGGACAAATTTCGATGGAAGGGATAAAGAACGAATTCACTACGCACTTGGTTGATGGTTTAATTCCACATTGGTACGGTACCCCATGGAGTTTTGGGGGGCATACGGCCATACCCAATCAAGGGAAAATAGCTTGCGGTTATTTTATTTCTACCACATTGCGCGATATGGGACTAAAGCTGAATCGTTATAAATTGGCCCAAAAATCACCTTTGGACGAGGCAATGGCCCTAAGTTGTGGGTCGGAAATCTACAGTGTGGAACAAGAGGACCATGATATGGCTTTCGAGGAAATTGACAGCCTTACCCAAGAGGGACTTTATTTTATTGGTTTCGATACAGGGCATGTAGGGTACCTACTAAAAAGGAAAGGTGAATTGTTCCTGATCCATTCCAATTACCTCATCCCGATATCGGTTTGTATTGAAAGTCTTAAAGATGCACGGGTTTTTAAAAAATTCACCAAATTCCATTTGGTCGATATTTCTCATAATGAAATCCTTATACAACGATGGTTGAATAACACCCAGGTCCTATAAACCTATTGACTGGTTTAATAAGCGATATCATACCATCTTAGCATACAATAAACAAACCTAAAAGCGAAACCCACAACCAATGGTATGGGCCCCGCCTTGTTTTAAAGAAATAAAAAACGATATTTTAAGCTACTTGGGCCAAGGCGATAACGTCGCCTGTTTTGGCCGTTTCCCCACGATGTACTTTTATTTCCTTGAGAATTCCCGAGAAAGGTGCAGGTACCTCAAAGGTTACCTTTTCGGTCTGCACCTCCAAGAGGGTCTCGTCCTTTTCGAAAGCGTCACCAATTTCCTTATACCAAAGTACAACGGAGCTTTCCGCGTCTTCCCCCAATTCTTTTGGGAGTACGATTTCATTCATTTTTTCCATAATTCAAACTGTAATCATGTTTTCCACCGCGTTAATGATATCCTGTGCATCAGGTATTACATATTTTTCCAATACCCTGCTATAGGGAATAGGAACATCCGGGATGGCCAAACGGACTATAGGGGACTTCAGATGATGGAAGCCTTCAGAGGCCATGATTGCACTTATTTCGGCGGTAATTCCATACGATAGGTAATCCTCGTCGACGACGACCAAACGATTGGTTTTGGCAACGGATTTCAATAGGGTTTCCTTATCGATGGGTTTTATGGATCGTAAGTCGATAACCTCTGCATCAATACCTCTTTCTGCCAACTTTCCTGCGGCATTAAGAGCCTCAATGGTCATCATCTGCACTCCAACAATGGTGACATCCTTACCTTCACGTACCACTTTGGCCTTATTTAAGGGAATGGTATAGGCATCTTCAGGAACGGGTCCTAACGAGGCCTGCAATTGATCCATCCAACCTAAACCTTGAAGTGTTTTATGAAACATGAACACAACGGGATTGTCATCACGTATGGCTGCAATCAACATTCCTTTGATATCTTCAGGGAAGGTAGGTGCCACAACTTTCATGCCTGGCAAATGCCCAAAACTGGCATATAAGGTCTGGGAGTGTTGTGCGGCATCACTATAGCCACCACCAACACCGGTCAATAGTACAATGGGTAACTTTACGTTGCCCCCACTCATATAATGTATTTTGGCCATGTGGTTATAGATTTGATCCATGACCACACCATGAAAATCGACGAACATCAATTCTACCACAGGTCGTAATCCTGCAGCGGCAGCACCAATGGCGGCACCGATGAACCCTGTTTCGGAAATAGGGGTGTCCATGATACGTTCTGGCCCAAACTTGTCGTATAAACCGGTGGTGGAACCGAATATTCCCCCATATTTTCCGACATCCTCACCCATGACAATGATATTTTTGTCCCTCACCAATTCTTGTTCCAAAGCCTGTACCATGGCTTTGCTACCGGTCAATTTTCTTATTTTATCCTTTTTTGCTTTTATAGTTTCCATTTTTCAATCTTTTGTGGTTTTGGCTTTAGCCTTGAATGTTAACAGAAAACATCTTCCAATGCTTCATTAGGTTCAGGGTATTCGCTGTGTATGGCGAATTCATATGCATCATCCACGACTTCATAAACTTTATTTTCCAAAGCGCTGATTTCTGCCGGGGTAGCCAAATTTTCTTTCAATAAATGGTTTTTTAATCGCTCTATAGGGTCTTTGCCCCGTAGGGTTGGGACTTCCTCCTTATTTCGATATAATTCGGGATCCCCTTGGAAATGGCCTAAAAAGCGGTAGGTCTCAATCTCAATGATAGAGGGCCCCCCTCCATTTCGAGCCCTATCAACAGCTTCCTTACTTACCTTGTACATTTCCACAGGGTCATTGTCCTTTACCAAGTATCCTTTTATACCATAGGCTTTCGCCCTTATGTCATTTGAAGGTACACTGGTCGAATTTTTCTTCGCGACCGAGATACCCCATGAATTATCTTCGACGACCAAAATAAAAGGTAGGTTCCAAAGGGCTGCTAGGTTCAGTGATTCGTGGAAAGCCCCGGAATTGGCAGCTCCCTCACCAATGAATGCGACTGCCACCCAATCTTCCCCTTTTTTCTTGTTGGCCAAAGCAGCACCCACGGCATGCGGAATTCCTGCCCCAACAATACCCCCACAGGAAAATTTCACGGTAGGGTCGAATAAATGCATATGTCCGCCCTTTCCTTTTCCCAATCCGGTTTTCTTGCCGAAAATTTCAGCAGTCATTTTTTTAAGGTCCACACCTTTGGCAATTGCCTGATGGTGTGGTCGGTGGGTAGCCGTAACCGTATCATCCTTTGTTAAATGCACGATCATTGCCGCTGCAGCAGGCTCTTGTCCGTTTGAAAGGTGCATTTCCCCGGGCACAGGGCCTGCACCAATATTGAAGATGGGTTGCTTGCCTTCCAAATAGGCCTTTTCCATACGTTCTTCAAAATATCGGGAAGTCTTCATAGTCCGATATATCTGAAGAAGGTCGTTCTTGTTATTATTTTTCATGACTATAAAATTTTAAAAATAAATGTAGATTCCTTTTGGATAAATTGGAATGATCTAGGTCATGCAATATGGTTGTAAGGAGTACCCTAAGGAATGGCCTAAAAACTCCAGCGTAATCGCACAAAAAGATTGTTTCCAAGAATTCGGGGGTCCTCCAATTCAAAAAAGGATTGTCCGGTGAAGTTAAGCTCCCAATTGGTAGCCAAGGAGTACGTTAAGCTGGGCATTGTGATGAGCGAATGTTGGGTGGGGGAATAGATTGTACTTAAGGCTCCGGAAAAAATGGGTGAAAACTCCTTGGATAGCTGAAGGAAACCGGAATATTCAAAAGGCATTAAATTTTTTGCGGAGATGCTGGTGAAAATTAAATTTTCCAAGCCTCCCGGCACATCATTGGTGGCACTGTTGTATAACAAGGAGCCATTGATGTAGACACCTTTTTTAAAACCGTAATCTACCGAGAGGGACGCACTGACCACGTTTTCGGAGCCGATAAAGTCTTTATAAGGTAGGAAATAGGAAACTTCCCCTTTGAACCCGACATTCTTGATATTACCGGCCCATCCCGTGCCAATGACCCAATCATTGTGATATATGCCGGAAAGCAATTGAATGTCATAGGACCACTTATTAAAATTATACATAACGGCGATTATATGGTCGTCCGCTTGATAACCCTTCTTGGCTGCCAATTCAATTTTACTGAAACCGTCCAGGAAATATTGAATGCGGATGGCATCGCTTCCTGGACGCTCCTCGTAGTCAAAATCGAGGAAATTATAGGTGTTGAAAATATCGTTTGGGTTCCATGCTAAATTTATTCCCCAATTAACACGTTGCCTTCCTAGGGTGATGTCCCAATCCCCCTTACTATAATTGATCAACGCCCGATCTATGGTGGTGTTGAAAACAACGGTACTGTTGTCCAATACATTCCAGGAAAGATCGACCCATCCATTGTCCTGTAAGATCACTTTTGAGAATCCGGGATTGTTTTTAATCCGATCTCCGTAATAAATGCGGTTTCTAAATTCCAATCTGGCGGTTATGGTTTTTGAGGGGATGTACTTGAAATTGAGTCTGTTGTGTAGAAAGGTGGTCCATTGTACTTCCCCGATATTGTCGATAAAGCCAAATTCATGCAGATTCTTGACATAGCCTGCCAAGAAGAGTTTTTGCTCTTTTTCCTGCCCTACCAAGACTATGGCACTTAGTAGGTGTATGATTAGCAGTATCTTTGAAAATAAGCGCATTATGTTTATTTGGGGGTCTGTTGTACATCAGATTCCACTTTGCCATCGACAAGTGTAATTACCCTTCGGGCTTTTTGGATTACCCGTATATCGTGGGTGGAGAACAAAAAGGTGGTTTTCTCCTCTTTGTTGAGTTTGGCCATTATATCCAACAGATTTGCAGTTGATTTTGAATCCAAATTGGCTGTTGGTTCGTCGGCGAGTACGATCTTTGGTTTGGAGGCCAAAGCCCTGGCAACGGCAACCCGCTGTTGTTGTCCACCGGAAAGTTCACCTGGCCTACTATTGAGTTTGTCCTCAAGACCCACTTGATGCAGCAGGTTTAAAACGCGTTTCTCCCTTTCTTCTTTCGGTATTTTTTGGAGTTGAAGTACAAAACCGACATTTTCTTTTGCTGTCAGAACAGGGATTAGGTTATAGGATTGAAAAACAAATCCGATGTTGTGCAGCCTAAAATCTATCAATTTGTTTTCAGGTAGTTTTGTGATTTCAACTTGGTCGAGGACTACGGATCCCGATGTTGGTTCATCCAAACCGCCAATCATATTGAGTAGGGTCGATTTACCCGAACCCGAAGGACCGACCAAGGCAACAAATTCACCTTCCTCTATGTGGATATGAACATCCTGTACCGCTTTTACCGGTACGGTATCGGCGTTGTAGGTCTTACTCAGGTTATGTGCGTCAATAATTGTTTTTGCCATAATATTATATTTTTCTGATGGCCTCCGAAGGATTTAAACGCAATGCTTTCAATGCAGGGTATATGGCCGATAACAGTGAAGTGATAAGGCACATAAATGCAATGATGAAATAATTTTGGTTATCCAGGGCGGGATAGATCATTGAACTGAATCCATACGATGACAATCCTTCCGAAAACATTGATATGTCTATTCCGATGTTCCCAAATACGGAAACCGTAACCCATCCCAACAATAAACCCAAGGGAGAACCGACCAATGTCAAATAAAAAGTCTCAAGCATAATCATTATAAATATTTTACGCTTATTGAGTCCGATTGCCATTAGCATTCCAAGTTCGCGAATACGTTCCAATACCGACATGAGCATGGTGTTTATGATACCAAATGTCAAAGCCAAGAGGATAATGCCGGTCAATATATAGGTGTATAGATTAAAAGATTCTATGATCATTCCCAATTCGGGGGATAGTTCTTTCCAATCCTCAACCTTCCCATCGGGAACCAAATCGGCACTGTATTTCTTTACGGCATCCAATTGTGATTCATCTTTTAATAAAATGGCGATTTCATTACTTTCGGTCGGTTTTAATTCCAACAACTTCCTGAGTTGGGTTTTTAGGACATATACATTCACTTCGTCCAATGAAATATTTTTCGACCTATAAACCCCAGCCACCCGAAAGGCACCCGAAACTATTTCCGACTTGACATTCGTAAAGGTCAGTACCACCTTGCTTTTGGGTTTTATCTTTAGTTTTTTGGCAAGTTTTTCCCCGATAAGTATTGCATTTTCCTTTCCTGCAGATAGATACGCCCCTTTTTTTACATTGTTGTCCAATCCAATCTGTTTTACTTCCGCTAGGGGGTCGATCCCATATATTTTCACCCCACTTGCCGTTGTAGGGGAGCTTATCATTCCGTTCGAAATAATACGATTGCTCACAGAGGCGATTCTATCATCGGCTTGAAGCTGGGTCATGATGGTATCGGTAGGCGATAGGGTGTATTTAGAGTCATTTTCCACATTGAATTTGGGATTGTGGATTTGGATATGCGACAACTGTTTAAATATGGTTTCGTTGATGTTATTCTGATAGAGGCCCCATGAAAATGACAAAATGAAAATACCGGCCCAAACCCCAATGACGATAGAGCTGATCACCACTAAACTGCGTGATTTATTCCGCCAAATATTCCGCCAAGCTATTTGAAACATCATAACTAACTATTTATAGCGTCAATAGGTTTTAATTTCATCACCGTATAACCGGGGTAAAAGGCCAATACGATGGCCAAGATCAAAACGATTAGGGTTTGAACAACAAATATGTTCGCACTGTTCGAAAAATACATAATCGATTCTATACCATAATTTTCATAGATTTCTTTTAATTCACCCGTAAAATGAATAGGGTTTTTGTTGAACCATGTTACGACCAGCATTCCGCCCAAAACCCCTGTAAGACAGCCAATGAGTGCAATCATGATAGATTCCAACATTAGGATGAGGGCCAATAAATGCTTTTTCATTCCAATGGCGATCAAAATCCCCAATTCGTGTTTTCTTTCGAAAATCATCATGAGTAAGGTTCCAAACAGGCCAAATGAGATAAGAAAATAGAGTACACCGATGATGATATATTGCCCAGTACTATCAGCTTCTATGAATTGGTCCATTTCCGGGATCATTTCCTTCCAGGTCATTACCTCATATCTATCCGAATCCAGTAATCCCTGTAGGGATACCTTCAATTTTTCAAGGTTGGTGTTCTTGTCGGTCAAGATGGAGATCGCAGTCAATCGATTTTCTGCCCCGTACATATATTGGGCCTGTCTTAAAGGGATATAGACAATATTGTTGTTTAAGTCGGGGGAACCTAATTTTATGATTCCTTTTACCTTGAATTTGGCGGCAGCACTGCTTGCATGATATCCTTGGCCCAAGAGAACCAAGGAGTCGTTTACGCTTAATTTTAATTGTGCCGCCAGTCCTTCCCCTAGGACTATGGCATTTTCATTTTCCGATTCCAGATATGTGCCCTTACTGATTTTTTGGTCTAGGTTATTGACTTCTTTTTCTTTGATCGGATCAATGCCCAAAACAAGGACACCTTTGGTTTTTTCCGAATAAGAAGCCAAGGCAAATGTGTTCAACCGGGGCATTATGTTTTTGACCTTCGGATTCTTAAGGAGCTTTTGATTGAGTTCCCCATTCTCTTCAAAAGTGTTGTCGATGGACTGTTCGTCCCAGTAGCCATATTGGTGGATTTGCAAGTAACCAGAGGAATAACCCACAATGTTATGAATCATGTTTTCATACACACCGTCGGTCATAGAACGCGTTGTGACAGCCAACAAAACGGCAAAAAAAACCGATGTTGTCGTAATGATCGTTCTACGTTTATTGCGCCATATATTCAGCCAAGCCAATTTTAAGAGCATCATTCCAATTGTTTCATATTTCTGGTGGTGAAGAAATCATCACTTATCGCTTTATCAAATTCAATGTCATTGTAAATGATGACCGTACTGTTTCCTTCCTTGTCGATCGGTATCATTTCAATCTTTGAGGTAATCTTTCTGCCGCCCAATACTTTAATCTCCGAGGCCTTCATGATGTTCATCATTTCCCCGTCTTCGTCGTAGAACTCTGCCTTCAATTGGAGGAAATCCTGTTTGTCGATCCACACAATCACTTTTTCCCAGACAATGGCGGCCGAAGGTTTGGGTATCATTTCAATCTTATAACAATCTTTTCCATCAATGGTTTCGGAACCTAGGTGCTTGTGGTCGTAGTCCGCTACGGAAGATGCCTCTTTCACAAGGTCGTCATTGGTGAAATCCGTTCCCATCCAGCTTTGAGACATCATTGAGGGAGGAAGTTTGATCGTTCGTTCTATAGCGGGTATCCAATTCCAGACTTCTTTCATTCGCTTTAAAAAAGCAATGCCTTTCTCCTTGGCCGGTGAGGTGAGTAAAATCATGGAATATTCATCGCCTTTAGTCCATGTTTTCATGTTCATCTCCCTGTGCCATGTGGGTCTTATGATTTGTATACTGATATCTGTTATGGAGGTCCTTCCTCGCATGTTTTCATCGGCTTTTTGAACAATCGCTTTTGCGGATAGGTCTAGGTTTTGTGCCATGCCTTCGTGAATTGTCAATAGCATTAAGATCAGGATAGAATGAAATGCGATTTTGGTGATTTTCATAGCGTCCTAGGTTTGATCATACACAGTAAGGGTTGTGTAAAAGGAATTGGATGATGTATCCTCTTTGTTTAGAGGGTGTTATAAAGGTATAAATTTATGAAGTTCCCTTTACGTTTTAAATGACCTTAGTCATGTTCCAAAGATTGAGGTAATGATTTTAGTCATTGACCAAAAGGGAGTATTGCTGTAGCTTTAGGTTGAACCAAAACATCGTTTACTTTGAAAACAATCCTATATGTTACCGATTATTCGTTGAATTCTGTGGCCGCATTGAAATATGCACACAAGATGGCGACCCATATGGGAACCCGCTTAGTGGTAACCCATGTATTTGATTATCCTACAGTTTTGGGTACAGCGGGTTTGGATGAGCCTTTTCCCCATTTAGAGGATAATGCCTTTAGGATACACCGGGCCAAATTGGAAAAATTCTGTGGGGAACATTTAGGGAGCGGTTATGAAAACCCAAACCTTCAGATAGAGCCGGCAGAAAATACATCGGTCGTTAAGGGAATTATCGCTGTTGCCACCGAATGGCATGCCTATTTGATTGTTACAGGTATGAAGGGGGGCAGTGCATTTCGTGAAATACTTATGGGGAGTACCACAAAACTTCTTATAGAGAAAGGACCTTGTCCCATTCTGTCCATTCCGGCAGGTACAAGTTATAGGTTGCCCAAAACCATTGTTTACGCCACTGATTTTGAGGAGGAAGATGTATTCGCCATTCGCAAGCTAGCAGAGATGGCCGAACAATTCGAGGCTGAAATCAAGGTTGTACATATTTCATCCAAGGAGGAATATAAGGGTGAAATGCAAATGCAATGGTTCAAAGAGATGCTTTTGCAGAAGGTAATCTATGAACATATCGACTTTGAATTGCTTTTTTCAAAGGATGTCTTTGAAACACTTCGATTATATATTGGCAAGTCGAATGCAGATCTAATCGTGATGTTGGAAAGGGAAAAGGCAGGTTTCATCAATAAATGGTTCCATCAGGATTTGGTTAAAAAAATGGAATCATATGGTAAAGTCCCCCTCTTAAGTATGAGGGGAAGCCACCATCAGCTCTTTTATTTTAAAAAAGCACTTTAAATCCTATTGATATGGCGAAGAAAATTTATAGCATATTGTTACTGGTTTCATTTGGATTAGGATACTACCTGTATAGTGTAAGGGAATCACATTCCAATGTTTTTTTGATTGTCACCTCTGGGGTGGTATTTACCTTGTTAAGTATGGGTATTCATGGTTTGGTGGCGCATTCGCTTAACCCAAATGTAAAGGGGGGTATTATTCTGTATCCGATTCTAATGGGTGTACTTTGGGCATTCCTCTTCTTTTTATTTGTTTTTTTCGTACTTCCGCTCTTTTGTCCCGATTTCATGTTGAAACTGTAAGGGTTCAAACAGGTTGTTTTTTTGTCCTCTTTTTATTTGAATGTGGAATGGAATATGCCCTAAACTGACCTACATCATTTTCAGGCAGACCTTCTTACCTTATTTTGAGGAATAACCTAAAAAAGTCAAAAAATGAAAGCTGTGGTAAATATTAAAAACCTTCACTGCGATGAAGGTAAAAGGGTGATCTTAAGAAACCTTAGTAGGATAATGGATGTTCGTGTCATCGATATTGATGTGGCAAATGGTATCTTACATTTCTTATACATCAATCCGGTTGCCTTAATAAAAGTAAAACAGGAGTTGTCCCGATTAGGGTATCCCATACAAAAGCGTAGCATAGAAACGTATCCTCCCAACATGTTTGGTTCGGAAGGGATTTCCTCCTTAACCCTACAAGAGGCTTAGGTTAGTTGTGGAAGGACCAACAGGGGCAATTCGGTATTGAAAGCCATTTTCCGAAGCACCGGTTCCCGTAGTAGGGCATCAAAGAAATCGTGTTTGGACTTTAAGAGTACCGCCATGCCGATTTGTGGATTCTCTTTTTTCAATGTGAACAGGGAAGAAGTGACCGATATGTCCATTTGAGCCTCCATAAAATTTGTTCTTATTCCCTTTAAATGCAATCTCAGTTCCTCTTTATTCTGCTTTTGGTCTTTACTCAAGGTTTTTTTTGAAAAGACATGGGTGACCAAGACTTTAGAATCCCATAATTTGGCCAACCGGATCAGTGGTGATAGTTCATCGTTACTGAACCGGTGTTTGTAGTTATTGGCCAGGACAATTTCTTTTGGCGCAGTAAAAACATAATCTGAAGGGATTGCGACAATAGGGCAGGTATTCAGATGTCGTATTACCCTTACGGTATTGCTGCCCATAAAAACATTGAACATTGAGGAAGCCCCTTTGGTACCCATGAAAATATAGTCGATTGCGTTGTCTGTCATGGCAATGTTCAGGGCGTTCACTATGGAATCTATTACAAAAACAGGCTTAAAATGATGTTTGGGGTTTTGCTCTTTTTGAAGTATGGATTCGGTCAAATTTTTTAGTTCGATTTCCAAATCGGCCTTGCTTTTAGATCCGGAGGGGGCATCATGGTAGGCATGGAGAATATAGAACGTACATTCTTCCTTTTCAAATAGTCTTATGGCGTAGTCAATGGCCCTTTGGGCATTGTTCGAGAAATCGGTGGGTAATAGAATTGCAAACATTTTTGTGCCTTTTAGTACCTCAAATGTACTCCGCATACCATCGAATAAGTATGATGAATGTCAGTTTAAAAAAGGGATTGTTTTGAAGGATCGGCCATGCTGGTTGAAAACCGACGGTAGTTTTTGTTTTTGGTGGGTTTGGTTGAATCTTTTCGGAAGGGGTTCATTACTGTTGGACGTAAAAAAGGACTGACATATGTAAAATACACCAGTCCTTTTTCGGGTATCACGCTAATTTTGGCCTATCGCCAAACTGAAACATAGAACATTCCCCAAGGAGTCATAACCTTGGGACTTGATGTGATACCATGTATGACCGCTAAGGCATTACTGCTTAGAAGTCCATGCATTATTTTCAAAGAAAAAAAAACAGGAAACCTGGGTTTCCTGTTTTCCATAAACACAGGGATTTCATCAATCTTGTTTCTCAATCTGTTGAATCATAGTATCGCTAATACGATTCAAGCAACCGATCAACATCTTAACTTCATCCTGGTCCTTATTATGATCATCACTGCATTGTTGCTATCATGACAATCAATTTTATTAAAGAATCCGGAATACCCAAATATCCCGGATTCTTTGAAGATGTTCTCGCTACCAATTTTCGACTCTGCCGTGCCTTGTCCAAATCCATTATCGATTTTTTCAAGGTTAAAAAGTCAGATCGGTATTCTAAAACTTCTTCTTTTTCTACGGATTTCGGTATCCCCACGACCCAAAACCCAAGAATTCATTTTTTCAAGGAACTTGATTATAGTTTCAAAGATAAAGTACATTCCAAGGGGTTGCAATGACCTGTATCAGTTTCGTCAATTTTAATAGGAAAAGAAACCGGAACATCGGAATGTCCCGGTTTCCAAGAAGTGGATTTCCAATCTGATGTACGCTTACACTGACCTTAATTCAAATTTATCACTAAACCCCTACTAAGATTCAAATGGCCTAACAGATTTGTACACCTCTTCTTTTTCATAGGGTCCTGCTTTTTTCCCCTAAAAGACCCATTTCCTTTTCAAAGAACTTACTATTTTAATCTTGGGGCTAAAGTAGTCTGACTATTCGGGCTTTAAAATGACCTAGATCAGTTTGGGGGTTTTTTTCCTTTCTTTTCTGGTGTTTCCCAAAACCCATTCGTATAGTTTGTCAGCATCCTCCTTATTACAAAGTTGTGTTCCTGTGTGTAGGGTTGCCGCTGTACCACAGGCGACACCATATTTTATGGCCTCGCCTAACGATTTTTCATTTGACAGGCTGTGGACAATACCTGCGACCATACTGTCCCCAGCACCAATGGCACTTTCTTGGTGCACCGTTGGGGCAGGTATATGCTCCAATTTGTTGCCGTGGGCCCAAAGCGCTCCTTTCGCGCCCAATGAGATGACCAATACCTTGCATTTGTATGTTTCCAAAAACTTTTTGGCTAAGGTGTCGAGTTGAAGTACCGAGATGGAAGGAACCCCCATTATGGTGCTGAACTCGCCTAAATTGGGTTTCATAAGGTATATATTCGCTTTCATGCTGGGTAGTAAGGCTACACCTGATGTGTCCAATATGAATTTTGCATTTTTTTTATCCGCGATTTTGGATATTTCCACATAGAAATCCACGGGGACATCCTGAGGTAGTTTTCCGCTAACAACCATAAAGTCATCGAATTGTAAATTTTCTTCCAAGAAGGTCAATATGGCTAATAGTTCTTCATTCTTAACCTTGGGCCCGGGTACCCCAAATCGATATTGAAGTTGGGTATTCGTATCGGTAACCGATAGGTTTTCACGGGTCCAACCTTCGATGGAAATGACTTCCTGCTCTATTCCTTCCTCGGCAACCAAGTGTTGTAAATGGGCTCCGGTAGGTCCTCCTGCCAGATACATACACAGTGAGTCGCCCCCTAGTTTTTTTAGGGCACGCGACACATTAATGCCGCCACCCCCTGCAAAATAGGCGGGAGTCGCACATCTCAATTTTTTATTGGGGACTATTCCTGCCACAGAAGTGTCCTTGTCTACAACAGGATTCATGGTAAGTGTGATTATCTTTTTCATTTGATATATATTAGGAACTCCTTTTCAATGTGGTTACTAGATAGCCATGAATGGCATGGGTATCCTAGTACGCGATGATTTCTGTTTTATTAATGGCCAAAGTTCTTCGTCTTTCACTGGTTTAACAATGATACAGATCAGTTAGGCGCCACTACCCAAACAAAGGTTTCAAATGATTTGTATTTGGGTTATGGCACCTCCTGATTCATATCATTTCAAAATTTTAGTGATCATAATACCTTAACCCGAAACAAATCATTGACATAGGTAAGTGGCTTTCACAAATGCACTTGGTGGCCACATTGATTCCATAAAGGATGGCAGATGTTTTTTTAAAGGGGGATATCGGTTGGGAGAAGTGCATTACGTATGATTTTGAGGTATTGGCAAACGGGATTCGATAAATAAGTAGAACGATGAAAGGATCATTACAGATAGGGAAGGTATCCGGTATAAGGATTATGGTACACTGGACATTTTTGTTCATCTTGGTTTGGGTGGTGTTTTTGGAATTGGAAAGAGGGGGTACTCTGGAAACGGTCTTGTTTAATCTGGCCTTTATTTTGGTGATTTTTTTCTGTGTGGTACTACACGAATTGGGTCACGGTTTGATGGCAAAGCGTTTTGGTATAAGGACAAAGAAGATAACCCTGTTGCCCATTGGGGGTATTGCCAGTTTGGAAGAGGTGCCCGAAAACCCGAAACAGGAACTTATGGTTTCCCTTGCCGGTCCCTTGGTGAATTTACTGATAGCGGTGGTTTTGTATTTTGCCATTCCCGTACAAGGTTTTTTGGAATTGCATATAGCGGAGTTGCTCGACGCATTGAGCAAACTAACGTTGAGTAATTTTCTCTTTTATACCTTTTTAGCGAATTTGAGTCTTTTGGTCTTTAACCTTATTCCAGCCTTTCCCATGGATGGGGGCCGTGTGCTACGGGCATTGCTGGCCATGAGGACCGATAGGGTAAGGGCAACCCAGATTGCAGCGAATATAGGTCAGGCCATAGCCGTTGTTTTTCTATTGCTGGGTATGTTGTTCAATCCGTTTTTGATAATTATAGCCCTATTCATTTTTTTAGGGGCATATGGTGAGAATAAGATGGTGCAGCAATTGACACTATTGAAAGGACATACCGTAAAAGAGGCGATGTTGACCCAGATAACCTTGTTAAAGCCTGATGATACCATGGAGAAGGTCGTAGATCTTATTCTTTCCGGGACAGAAAGGGATTTTATCGTAGAGGAGCATAATATACCCGTGGGAATATTGACAAATGCCGATATTATCAAAAATTCCAAAAACAGAAAAGAGCAGGTTGGGGCGATCATGAATACTTCCTTTAAGACCATCAAATGGGATGCACAGCTTAAGGATGTATTGCGTACGGTTGAACTAAAGAAAGCCTATTTTTTCCCCGTATTGAATAATGAGGGGCAACTCGTTGGTGCCATTGATATGGTGAACATCAATGAATTTATCCTTTTACAATCTAAATTGGATTATTGATGAGGTAAAACGAATCGTTGGGTTTTTTAAAGAATCCGTTTCTTGCCACAATGGCCCAATAGTGATACAGATCATTTCATGGGATATCTTTCCGAGGTACATTGCTTCCTGTATTAATCATAAAACATAATGTATCATGGCAGTATTAAAAGTTATCGAAATCCTGGGAAATTCAACAGTCAGTTTTGAAGATGCTGTACGCAATGTTGTCGAAGAGGCTTCAACTACGGTTAAGGACATTAGATCGGTCTATATCCAAGATATGCAAGTTACCGTCAAGGACAATCAGATTGCGGAATACAGGGTAAACACCAAAGTCAGTTTTGGTATTATGCAGGATTGAGGTCGCACCTAGAAATCGCGGTATTTTCAAAGGCATGTTTCAAATTTTAAATGTGCCTTTTTGTATTGGGTTTGATTTCTCTTGAAGTATTGGCTTGCTCCAGCCATTGTATGGCCTCTTCATCCGATACTTGTGGGAAATCCTCATAAAACTGGCCTACAGCCCTGAAATTTATTGGTGTTAGCAAGCAAATGACCTTATCGATATTAGGGTTGGTTTTTAACAGCTGTATTCCCGAACTGGGTGCTACGGGTATGGCGACGATGATTTTGGCCGGACATTGTTTTTTTACCATGGCTATGGTCGCTAAAAGGGTGTTGCCTGTGGCTATGCCATCATCTACAATGATAACGGTCTTGTTCTTTAGATTCCCAGGGGGTCTATGTTTGTGGTATCGTTCGTGTCTTGCCTTAAGGATTTTTCGAATTCGGGTCGTTTCCGCATCGATGTATTCCTGGGGTATGGTAACGGTATCTAAGAAAAAGGTGTCATCAAGACCCACGGCACCTATGGCATATTCCTTTTGAAACGGATGGCCTATTTTTTTGGTCAATACGATGTCTAGAGGTGCATTTAAGGTGTTTGCCACAATAGCTGCTACAGGAAGCCCGCCACGGGGAATGGCCAATACGACCAATGACTTATGCTTATACGGCAATAATTCCTTGGCCAATTGGCTCCCTGCTTCCATTCTATTTTTAAACATGGCCTCCAATTTTTTCCGGCACTAGATTTTCTTTGAACCAATTAGAGGTTATATGGGCGACTTCCTGCAATTTGCCAGCTTCCTCAAATAAATGGGAGGCATTCGGGATTATTTTAAGGTTTCGCGTACAGTTCAATTTTTGATAGGCCCTTTCGTTTTGTTTGATTACCTCAACATCTAAACCTCCAACAATCAATAAGGTGGGTGCGTTTACCATCGTTAAATCCTGTAAAGCCATATCGGGTCTTCCGCCCCGTGATACCACGGCTTTTATTTGGTCACCTAGAATTGCGGCAGAACGTAAGGCTGATGCAGCTCCAGTACTGGCTCCAAAATATCCAATGGGTAAGTGTTTGGTTTCCTCCTGTTGTTGTATCCATTTGGTAACATTGATAAGGCGCGTGGTAAGAAGGTCAATGTTTAAACGGTTTTCGGCATTGTTGGCTTCTTCCTCGGTCAATTGATCAAAGAGTAAGGTTGCCAAACCTTTTTGCTGCAGTAATACGGCAACGAAATTGTTTCGGGGACTATGGTGGCTACTTCCGCTACCGTGTGAGAAAATTACGAGGCCAATTGCTTTTTCGGGAACGACCAGTTTCCCCTCCAATTCAACATCTGCCAACTTAATGGTGATTGATTTGTTGATTCTTGATGATTCTGACATTATTTAAAAATTTATTGCCTTGCCCATATCGGATTTATGTGAATCGATGTTAAAAGAGGTACCGGTCAGAAAATCTTTTGGTGCAAAGTTTTATAAGGTTAGTTTTTGATATTTTTTTTATGGTAACTGAGAAGGGGGATATGGCTTTCAGACTTCATCCGTTTAACCAGATCCCTATGTTTAAGATCCTTGATAAGGCTATGGCCTTCACGTTCAAGCATGGCCACCATATCCGGGGCTACTTCGTCAATGTACGACTGTAAGGTTTCAAATACATCCTTACCATATCTAAGGTCAAAGTGAATGTTCTCATAAATGACCTTATGGTGTAACATGTCTTTAAACCATTTTAATTGGTCCTCGCTGGTTGTCCTGTCCTTGGATGAAATATGTACTAAGTGCAATTCAATATCCAAGGGTTCGGCCAATTGGATCATTTTTTCAACGGTGAAAATATCCGCACCTTCAAAATCGGTGGCATACACCATTTTTTTTATGCCTTGGAAATCCACATCATTGGGGACTGCCAATATAGGGCAAGGGGCATTATCGATTAATGCTGCGGTAGTACTGCCTAGAAATGCCTCCTTTAAACGACTCCCCCCTTTGGCGCCAACAACAATAAGGTCGGCTTTGACTTCCAAAGCATTTTTAATGATGATTTCACCTATGGGTTTTCCTTCGTCTATTTGGTACGTAATGTCAAGGTCCTCGGGAGGTTCCTTTAAATGTTCAGCACAGAAAGCCAATAACTTTTCACGATGTTCGGCAAAAGCCCTTACTTCCATACGGGAATAAGTGTTTGAAACCGTGCTGGCGAACGTCATCGGTAATTCAAAGACGTGAAGAACAACAAGTTTGGCATGCAGTTCCTGGCTAAGGGCATGGGCAAAAAGTAAAGCGGCCACTGAGTTTTGAGAGAAATCAGTAGCGTATAAAAAAGTCTTCATCTTTTGGTTTTTTAATGCTCTAAAGGTAATGTTGGCCGAAGGCCCATGAAATGATGTGCGTCAGTCAATAAATAGGTAAGGGATGATGTAGGTCATTTTGATTATGACGGGTGCTGGTTATTTTTGTTTGTTAGAGGGATGGATGCCTAAGAAGGAATAAAGACAGAAACATGAACAATACAAATGACATACTTACGAAAATTGTACAATTGACTACAGAGATTGAAACTGATTATCCTGAGTTGTATCGTCTTTTGGAAGAGAATCCAATGACTTTGCCATCAGAGCCTCATCCTGAAGTAGACAAAAATGAGCTTGAGGACTATTTACAAAGTTTACAGCAATTACTTGGCAATCATTTGAGGACACACAGGAAGGTTCACGGAATACTATAGAAAATGGGAGAAATCGCTACATCGGAAAGACAGATTACCCTATACTGCAATTCCAATTCCAGCAGGGCAAGGCAGACCTTGGCCTTTGCCAAAGCAGAAGGGGTACCCGTATTGGTGGTTGATATGCTTAAAACCAAGATAACTGGAACACAAATCGTTGAATTGGCCGACAGGTTAGGCGTAGATATCAAGGATTTGGTCAACCAAGACCATCCTTCGTATACTATAAAATTCGAACATCACGATTTATCATCCGAGGACTGGATAAAAATGATTCAGAACAACCCCGGGATTATGAAACAGCCGATTGCATTACGGGGTGACATTACGATTTTGGTGGAGACCCCATCCGATATCATTAAAATTTAACTTGTCCGGTTAATGGGGGCAAAGACCCTTATGGGCTATGACTTTTTATTTCAGAATACTTCACCACTGATTTAAGTCATTGTTGGAATAAATATTTACACCTAGTTTACCCAATAATACCCATACTATAAAATCGCATGGAATGTCTATTTTAGAAGCCTATGAATCCGGGGAACATATAAGTAATGTCGCGCACTTTGCGACCATGGTGAAGTTGGCCAATATAGATGGACCCATCAATTCGGATGAGGAAATTGTTTTAAAGCGTTTGGCCTTTAAACTTGATGTTTCAGAAGAGGAGGTTAAGGCTGTCCTAAAATATCCGGGAAATTATCCATTGATTCCACCTTACACACTTGAAGACCGCATTGAACGGTTGAATGATCTCTTTGAAATCATTAATGCAGACCACATTATTGATGTACAAGAGCGTAAAATGATTTATAAATATGCCATTGGCTTAGGCTTTTCTTCGGAGCATGCCAATAGGGAAATTGAAAATTATATCCTATGTTTTGGTGGGGGAGGTAAGGGCTATTAAAACGAAAACATTCCAAAGCCTAAAAAGTAAGATGCGATTACCCCATTTTATATAGCCATATTATCTTATGTTCTTGAGTAATGGAGGCAATTTACCCAGTACAATGGGGAGTCTTGTAAAGAAGGATGCTAAGGGTACTTTAGTATAGTTGAATCAATTCAGATACTAAAATTTTCGTATAGGACTTTACGTAATTCAAATAT
Source organism: Maribacter polysiphoniae (assembly GCF_003148665.1). Classification (GTDB taxonomy): domain Bacteria; phylum Bacteroidota; class Bacteroidia; order Flavobacteriales; family Flavobacteriaceae; genus Maribacter_A; species Maribacter_A polysiphoniae. Next base: position 85,409 of record NZ_QGGQ01000005.1, read on the forward strand.
TTTGCAATCAATAAGGGGTATAATCGTAATTATTGGCCTTTCTTTTTTGAAAAACCTCACAATCAGTATTAAAATTGAATTATTTACGAAATCGCTTTCGAAAATTTTAGTAAATATGGATTGTTCTTGAAACCACCATAAAACCGTGCTTTTTCGTGTCGTTTGATCACTAGGTGTGAATTTAGGTAAATGGTGCTTTTGCCGACCTACGCCCGTAGGTTTCGTTTCAAAGGAACTTTATAATACATTTGAGTATGGTGTAACCCTTTTGGCACCCTTCTAAACATAAAACTCAAGAAAACTATGTATTATTTAGGATTGGATATTGGTAGTTCTTCAATAAAGGCAGCGTTGGTTGACATGGCCACAGGAAAGAGTGTCGGGGTAGTGCAAGAGCCTGAAACGGAAATGGGGATGTTGGCCGTTAAAAATGGATGGGCCGAGCAACACCCTGATGATTGGTGGAAACATGTTTGTGCTGCCATTTCAAAACTCGAAACCAATTATAATATTCCGAAATCAGAAATAAAGGGTATTGGTATTTCATACCAGATGCACGGACTTGTTTTGGTCGATAAGGACGGTAATGCTTTAAGACCATCGATTATTTGGTGCGATAGCAGGGCCGTTGAAATCGGGAATAGTGCATTCGAGGAAATAGGGGAGGAAAAATGCAATGGGCATCTATTGAACTCTCCATCCAATTTTACAGCTTCAAAATTAAAATGGGTCAAGGATAATGAGCCCGAAATCTATAAGAAGGTATATAAGTTCATGCTTCCTGGTGATTATATTGCCTACAGGTTATCCAATGAAATGACTACGACCATCTCCGGTCTGTCAGAAGGTATTTTCTGGGATTTCAAGAATGACGAGATCGCCGATTTTCTTCTGGATCATTACGGTATTGAAAAATCAATGGTCCCCGATATTGTCGAGACTTTTGGTTTACAATGTAGTGTAAGCGCTGAAGGGGGGAAGGAAAGTGGGATAGCTGCAGGTACACCCATCTATTATAGGGCAGGGGACCAGCCCAACAATGCCCTTTCGCTAAACGTGTTCAATCCTGGGGAAGTTGCCGGTACAGGGGGTACATCGGGGGTTTTCTACGCGGTGACCGATAGCCTCTCTGTGAAGGAAAGTTCCCGTGTGAATAATTTTGCCCATGTAAATTATAAAAAAGGGGCACCACCACGTATAGGAAAGTTATTGTGTATTAACGGTGCTGGAATACAGTATCGTTGGATTTTGAATAATCTGGATGTTGAAAGTTATGCCGAAATGAACGATTTGGCCTCGGAAATCCCTGTGGGGTCCGATGGGGTTTGTATGATTCCTTTTGGAAATGGGGCCGAGCGCATGTTGAATAACAAGGAAGTCGGATCAAGGCTCGTGAATATAAATCTTAACAATCATGGTAAGGGCCATATTTGTAGGGCGGCACTTGAAGGAATCGCTTTTTCATTCGTTTACGGCATGGAAATTCTAAAATCGGATGGAATCAAGATCAATGTATTGCGGGTTGGTAATGATAATTTATTCCGTTCGGAAATATTTTCGAATACCATAGCCACTTTACTTGAACAGGATATCGAGATTTACAATACCACTGGAGCAATAGGAGCTGCAAGGGCGGCCGGTTTGCACGATAGTGATTTCGAAAAATTCGGGTCGTATATCATGGAAAATGATTATGTAAAGACCTTTAAGCCCGATAAGGACAAATCGTCCTATGTCGAGGCATATCAAAATTGGAAAGAAGAACTGGAATTAATAATACATAAATAAAAGATATCATGGCATTGATAGGAAACAAGGAATACTTTAAAGGAATCGGGGAAATCAAATTCGAAGGAAAGGAATCTGATAATCCCTTGGCATTTAAATACTATAACCCTGAACAGGTAGTTGCAGGTAAGACCATGCGCGAACATTTTAAATTTGCGATTGCTTATTGGCATACCTTCTGTGGGCAAGGTTCGGATCCTTTTGGTCCTGGAACGCAGAATTTTGAATGGGACAAAGCTTCAGACCCATTACAGGCAGCAAGGGATAAGGCGGATGCAGCCTTCGAATTCATTACTAAAATGGGTTTTGATTACTTCTGTTTCCACGATTATGATTTGGTGCAGGAGGGGGCAACTTTTGCCGAGTCAGAAAAGCGATTGGCCACAATAACGGAATATCTTAAGGAAAAGAAAGCCGCTTCAGGGGTGAAATTGCTATGGGGAACAGCCAACTGTTTTTCCAATCCAAGGTACATGAACGGTGCCGCTACCAATCCGGATTTCGATGTGGTCTCAAGAGCTGGGGGACAAATTAAACTAGCCTTGGATGCTACCATGGCCTTAGACGGTGAAAATTATGTTTTTTGGGGAGGTCGAGAAGGCTATATGTCATTGTTGAATACCGATATGGGTCGCGAATTGGATCATATGGGACAATTCTTGGCCATGGCAAGGGATTATGCCCGTAGCCAAGGTTTTAAAGGGAATTTCTTTATTGAGCCTAAACCTATGGAGCCTATGAAACATCAATATGATTTCGATTCGGCTACCGCTATAGGCTTCCTTAAGCAATATGGATTGGATAAGGATTTCAAAATCAACATCGAAGTGAACCATGCGACATTGGCTCAGCACACTTTCCAACATGAGATTGCAGTTGCTGCAAAAGCAGGAATGTTAGGTAGTTTGGATGCCAACCGTGGCGATTATCAAAACGGATGGGATACAGACCAATTCCCCAATAATATCCTTGAAACAACAGAAGCCATGTTGGTTTTCTTGGAAGCCGGTGGTCTACAGGGTGGAGGTGTTAACTTCGATGCCAAGATAAGAAGGAATTCTACCGATTTGGATGATGTGTTCCATGCACACATCGGTGGTGCTGATACCTTCGCAAGGGCACTTTTGACCGCGGATAAGATTATTACCTCTTCCGATTATAAAAAATTACGTAAGGAAAGATATGGTTCTTTTGATGCCGGAAAGGGTAAGGATTTTGAAAATGGGAAGTTGAGTTTGACAGATCTTTATGAATTGGCGAAGAACAATGGCGAGCTTCAGCTTAAAAGTGGTAAGCAGGAATTGTTCGAGAACATCATCAATCAGTATATATAATTTATAAAAGGAAATCCAATGAAGGAATCAATAAATACCCTGTATCTATTAAGGTTAACAGTGGTAGCAACACTGGGAGGTTTGTTATTCGGTTATGATACCGCTGTAATTTCAGGAACGGTGAGTTCATTGGATAGCTTTTTTGTAATGCCTTTTGGGTTGGATGAAATGAACGCAAATGCCCGATTGGGACTTGTGGTCTCCAGTGCCCTTATAGGTTGTGTGATCGGAGGTGTCTTTGGGGGCGTGGTTAGTAAACGACTGGGACGCAGGAACGGACTCGTTTTGGCGGCGTTTTTGTTTTTGTTGTCAGCCTTGGGGTCGGCAATGCCCGAATTGTTTTTAAAACCCATCGGGGAAGCGGACCATACCTTCATTTATATCTTTATTCTTTATAGGATTATAGGAGGCATTGGGGTAGGATTGGCCTCAATGCTCTCTCCTTTATATATTGCGGAAATAGCACCCGCCAAAAGTAGGGGCAAGTTGGTTTCGATGAACCAATTTGCCATTATTTTTGGTATGTTGGTTGTTTATTTCGTGAATTATTATATCTCCCTCCAAGGCGATGACACTTGGTTGAATACCGTAGGTTGGCGTTGGATGTTCGCTTCGGAAGTGATCCCGGCCTCCTTGTTTTTCATCATGTTGTTTTTTGTGCCCGATACTCCCAGGTCCTTGGTTTTGAAGTCGAAGCCTGAGAAGGCACTTGCCGTATTGACCAAAGTGAACAATGAGGAAAATGCCAAAAAGATCCTGCATGAGATCCAGAATACGGTAACAAGTCATTCGGGAAATCTTTTTTCGTTTGGCATAACCGTTGTGGTCATCGGGGTGTTGCTTTCGGTGTTCCAACAATTCGTGGGCATTAATGTGGTATTGTATTATGCTCCTGAAATATTTAAGAGTATGGGGTCGGGAACGGATGTGGCCCTTTTGCAAACCATTATTGTAGGAGCGGTAAACCTGATTTTTACGGTCTTGGCCATTTTGACGGTTGATAAGTTTGGAAGAAAGCCTTTGATGATCATCGGGGCTTTGGGTATGGCTTTGTCAATGTTTGCCTTGGGAACCACTTTCTTTATGGAATCTGTGGGTATAGGCGCACTTGTCTTCATGCTGTGCTATGTCGCCAGTTTCGCAATGAGTTGGGGTCCTGTTACATGGGTGTTGTTATCGGAGATATTTCCAAATAAAATCCGGGGAAAGGCCATGGCATTTGCAGTAGCGGCCCAGTGGATATCAAATTATCTGGTTTCATGGACTTTTCCAATGATGGACAAGAATAGCTATTTATTGGAAAAATTCAATCATGGTTTCTCTTATTGGGTATATGGTGCCATGGGATTATTGGCCATGTTCCTGGTATGGAAGTTTGTGCCGGAAACCAAAGGAAAGACCTTGGAAGAAATGGAGAAAATGTGGCATAAAGATTAAATTGTTTTATATTGACTGGTTCAAAGATCATGGTGTATGATAAAATTAACCCTAAAAGATATTGCCAACCATTTTTCGGTTTCAATTTCCACGGTCTCAAAAGCGCTGCACGACAGTCATGAAATTAGTGATAAGTTAAAAAACAGGATTCAGGAATTCGCCAAGGAGAACCATTATAGGCCAAATAAGGTAGCCTTGAATTTGGTGAATCGAAGTACGAAATCCATTGGGGTGGTAATCCCCGATATCCTTAATTATTTTTTCATCCAGGTGTTGTACGGTGTTGAAAAGGTGGCCAATGAAAGGGGATATAGCATTATTAGCTGTGTTACCGACCATTCCCTTAAAAAAGAGACCATGACCTTGGAGATGTTGAGTAGTGGTTCGGTCGACGGACTCATTATTTCATCGGTTGCTTCGGAAAGACAAACAAGCAAGCATATAGAGAATGTCAAGAGTATTGTCGATTATCAAATACCCTTGGTGATGTTCGATCGGGTTATAGACGCCATCGAATGTGATAAGGTGATTGTTGATGATTTTGAGGCAGGGTATAAGGCGACCAAGTACTTATTGGAAACGGGATGTAAGACCATTGCGATAATTACCCCAATCAACAAGACCAAAATAGGTAGGTTGCGAATAGGGGGCTATAAAAGGGCCTTAAAAGAAAGGGATATTCCCTTTGATGATAAATTGATAACCCCAATTGGAGCCAAGGATGATCTTGACTTTATTTTGTCATTTATATTGAACGATAAAAATATTGATGGTATTCTGGTTTTGGATGAGATTACCACGGTAAAGACCATGGCTATAATAAAAGCCCGGGGATACCATGTGCCCAATGATATTGCCATTATAGGATTTACAAACGGTCAGCTATCAAAATATGTTACCCCTGCATTGACTATGGTGAGCCAGCATGGTACATATATCGGTGAAACCTGCGCCCATCGATTGATCGATCGGATAGAAGGACTGAGTTCACCGGGGGGGTTCGAGACCAAGGTGGTAAAAACAAGTTTGATAGTGCGGGAATCCACACGAAAAATTCCTTTGGGTTAAATCAATTTTCCATTCACGGTTCGCTGCATAAAATCCATTTACGTTCTTAAAAACTTGATGGTTAATGCGTTGAAATATGAATTGCGGTTCGATGTGGCTCAGCACCATATACGTGTCATTGATAAAGCCAATACGCAAAGGGGAAATCTGGAATGTTCTATCAGGGATAAAACATTCCAGAATGTGGTTTAAATAATCACTCGAGTATTCTCCTATAAATAATTTAGTTCCATAGGGGAGCTTTGTAGTCCCCCCGCTCACTCATTTCTTGAAGAAGGACCATCGCTTTTTCTTTGTCGCTGGCATAGGTAACGCCAAACCATTCACCTCCAGAGGGAATTACCTTGACGCCTATTTTCTTGTTTTCCAGCATTTCCTGGATAACAAAAGGTAAGTAAATTTCCCCATTTTTGATATTCGAATCGTTTTTAAGGAAGGTTTTGAAGTCATCCTCGATACTCTTGAAGATGGAAGGGTTACAAACCCAAAAGTTCATACTGGCAAGTTCGTTCCCTGTGAATTCCAATCCGGAATCAAGGTCTTTAATGGTTTTCGATTGTTGTTCGATCTTGGTGCGCTCATTTACAGATAACAGGTTGTTGGCGTCATCCGTGGTACAGACTCCTCGCGAAACCGAACCATGTTCCGATAGGGTATCCTTAAGGGTATAGCCTACAAGGGCATAGTCGGTAGTGTTGTTCTTTATGAAATCGGCAGATTTTTTGTATGCTGAATTACCGTAATAATCATCTGCGTTGATCACAACGAAAGGGTTGTCAATGACCTTACGGGCCGACCATACGGCATGGGCCGTTCCCCAAGGTTTTTCACGTTCCCCACTAAAGGAGCTGCCTTCGGGCAAATCGCTTAGTTCTTGGGCAACTACGTCCAATTTTATGTGCTTTGGCAATCTTGATGAAAGATGATCGGTCAAGAATTCGACATTGGTTTGTTGTGTAATGACCACAATATGGTCAAAGCCATTTTCGATAGCATCGTATATGCTAAATTCCATCAGGAACTCCCCGTTGGGTCCCAATGCATCGAATTGTTTTAATTTTCCGTATCTGCTTCCTCGGCCTGCGGCCATTAATAATAATGTCATGTGTTTGATTTTATTGGCGTAAAAATAAACCTTTTGATTACAAAGTTTGTCCAATTTTCGATATACACCCGATTAATTGGTTTTAGATCGACAAGGTTAAGTACCTCCGATACGTCTATTTTGGAATTATGTGGAGGGTAGGGAAAATGTATGAATAATGTTGCCATTGTAAAAAAAAGGATTGACTTGGTTGCGGATTCCTTGCTGTCCCAATCTGATAATTGTCATATTCTTTTACAGCTTTCCATTGTATATTTGTATAACGCAAAATATATCCATGAGCCAACTGATACAGAAATATAATATTCCAGGTCCACGCTATACAAGTTACCCAACAGTGCCATACTGGAATCAGGATACATTTTCTGGTGAAGAATGGAAAAGCACTTTAAAAAAGAGTTTTGACGAGAGCAATGAAAAGGAAGGGATTAGTCTCTATATACATCTGCCCTATTGTGAAAGTCTGTGCACATTTTGTGGTTGTCATAAACGCATCACCAAAAGGCACGATGTGGAATCACCTTATATAAATTCTGTTTTAAAGGAATGGAAGTTGTATTGTGATCTCCTTGGTTCAAAACCGATCGTCAAAGAGATGCATTTGGGTGGTGGTACCCCAACATTCTTCTCTCCAGAAAATTTACAACGGTTGATCAATGGTATTTTTAAACTTGCGCTAAAGGCACCAGATCATGAATTCAGCTTTGAAGGCCATCCGAACAATACCACCAAGGAACATTTACAGGCCTTGTACGATGTTGGTTTCCGTAGGGTGAGTTATGGGGTGCAGGATTACAATGAAAAGGTGCAACGGGCGATTCATCGGATCCAACCTTTCGAAAACGTTAAGCATGTTACCGAAGCCGCTCGGGAAATAGGGTATACATCGGTAAGTCATGATCTTATTTTCGGATTGCCGCATCAAACCCTGGAGCATGTTGAGGAGTCTATTTTAAAAACCAAGTCGTTACGACCCGATAGGTTGGCATTTTATAGTTATGCCCATGTGCCTTGGTTAAAGGGTAACGGGCAAAGAGGGTTTAAAGATGGGGACCTGCCCAGTGCAGAAGCCAAAAGGTCACAATATGAGGAAGGAAAAAAACTTTTGACCAAGGTCGGTTATGAAGAAATAGGAATGGATCACTTTGCTTTGAAAAGTGATAGTTTGCACCAGTCTATGGTGTCGGGTAAACTGCATCGGAATTTTATGGGGTACACCGCATCCAAAACACAGGTTATGATTGGGTTGGGAGCCTCTAGTATTAGCGATAGTTGGTATAGTTTTGCCCAAAATGTGAAAAGCCTGGAAGAATACAGGCATTTGGTCGACAATGATGTCATCCCAATTTACAGGGGACATATACTAACTGTGGAAGACATGATCATTAGAAAGCACATCTTGAATCTAATGTGCCGATTTAAAACTTCATGGGGGACAGATGAAACCTACTTTCCTGAGATTTCAATGGTTAAGGATAGACTTTTTGAAATGGAACAGGACGGTTTGGTGGCGTTTGGAATAGATGGATTGAGGGTTACAACGGAAGGCCAGCCTTTTATTCGTAATATTTGTATGGCCTTTGACGTTCTATTACATAGAAAAGAACCTGAGACCAGATTATTTTCTATGACAATCTAAATATTTGAACTTAGTTTTAATACCTACATTATGAAAAAAATAGTAGTACCCGTAGATTTTTCGGAACAGTCAGGATATGCTTTAAGAGTGGCCGCCTCCTTGGCAAAAAAGCATAAAGCTGAGATTTTGGCACTCCATATGTTGGAATTGAACCAAGCGATGGTTACTTCCTCAGAGGGTTTTAATCCCGAACAAACGGTGTTTCTCATAAAATTGGCCGAAAAACGGTTTAAGGAGTTTTTGGACAAGCCCTATCTTAGTGGTGTTGAGATAACACCCATTGTAAAACATTTTAAGGTTTTCAGTGAGGTCAATGATGTGGCTTCTAAAAATAACGCTGACTTGATTGTAATGGGTTCCCATGGTACTGACGGTTTAAAAGAGATTTTTGTGGGCTCCAACGCAGAACGCGTTGTCCGTAATTCCGATATCCCCGTACTTGTTATTAAAAAGGAACATATAAACTTTAAAGCGGAAAAATTCTTGTTCGCCAGTGGTTTCAAGGAAGAAAGCGTCGAGGCCTTTCAAAAGGCAAAACAATTTGCAGGCATGCTTTCTGCGGAGTTGAAATTGGTTTATATCAATACCCCAGGGGATGATTTTCTGAGTACGAATGATGCCCATGATAGGATTTCCCAGTTTTTAAGCAAGGCGGGTGTAGATACCAAAGTCGATATTTATAATGACTATAGTGTGGAAAATGGTATATTGAATTACGGTGATAAAATCGGTGCCGATATTATAGGTATTCCTACACATGGAAGAAAAGGACTTTCGCATTTCTTTATGGGAAGCATCGGTGAGGATCTTGCGAACCATTCCAATGTTCCCGTTGTAACATTTAAGATATAGTAGATAGTTTTATAGCGAATTTATATGCAAAGGGAAAACCTAAAAATGGGTTTTCCCTTTTTTTGTGCCCTATCCCCGCGCATCATCGAAGATGCACGGCCACTATGGGCCTAATCCATTCACTTAAAAATGCCTTAAACGTGAAATAAAATAAAAAGACATTAATATCCTTTATTATGACTTTTGTCATATATGAAAGTGGCAGACTTTTTTATATTTGCCCCAATGAAAGCCTATGTGATTCTTTTTGTCGCACTCTTAATGCTGGTCAAGCCGCTTTGGCCCGTTGCCGAGTATGTCATGAATTACAACTATATAGCGAATGTCCTTTGTGAAAACAAAGCAAGGCCCCAACTGCATTGCGATGGTAAATGCTACTTGGCCAAACAGTTGGCGAAAGAGATGGATCAGAACGAGGAGAATCCGTTCGGGGAAAAGAAATCGAATAACGAAGTGCTTTCGCCCCTATTTTTTCAATCGTTTTTAAAGGTTGATTTGGGGGTGGTTTTTACGACAGCAAAGCAGGATAATTTTAAAATAGGGCATACATTTTTGGCCCAATTGTATACTTCAGATATTTCCGAGCCCCCAGAGCAAGCTTAACGCCATTGACTGTGCCAGTGTTTTAGGAAGTTGTTTTCCTACGATAGGCACCCTTCAACCTATACGTTAAGTAAAAATATATCCAATGCAAATTGAAATTGGTGTCGTGCCGCAATATACTATTGGGGTTAGGCCCGAACGTTTTATATGCTTTTTGGGGATTCTATGCTGTTTGCTGTTTGTAGGCCAGACCCATGCCCAAGAAAAGAAAGTTGAACCGGGCATTGATAGTATTCTGCCCGTAAATTTGGAAGAAGTCATTATTGTGGCTTCTTATAACAGTACCTTGGAACATAGGTCGCAGCATAAACCGCTCTCAACCCTTGACGAGTATTTGGAGTCTTCGAGAAAGGTGAATATGATCAAGCGTGGGGCTTATGCCTGGGAACCCGTTTTGAACGATATGTCCTCAGAGCGACTTTCGGTGACCATCGATGGTATGCGGATTTTCGGGGCATGTACCGATAAGATGGATCCAGTGACTTCCTATGTTGATGTTTCCAATCTTAAGGAAGTCCATGTTTCAGGGGGTCAACAAGGTGCCGAACAAGGTTCTGTCATCGGGGGTTCGATTGATCTAAAGTTGGAAAAGAGCGATTTTGTTGAAAAAGGATGGTCTGGTTCTATAGAGACAGGAGGGGAGACATCCAATGCCGCGCGGATTTTTGGGGGCGAACTCAATTATTCGGATGCCAAATTCTATGTGGACACTGATGCCATTTACCGTAAAGCGGATAATTATTCGTCGGGTGGGGGTGATGAAGTTGCATTTTCACAATATGAAAAATACAACCTCTCGACCAATGCGGGATATCGGGTCAGTGAAGGAAAGAAGCTCTCGGCCTCATTTATTTTTGACGAAGCCCGTGATGTGGGCTATCCGGCCTTGCCTATGGATGTTTCATTGGCACGGGCGTATATTGCTTCGGTCAGTTGGTCGCAGAAATCATTCTTGAAGCATTTTACCGACTGGGAGACCAAATTGTACGCCAATAAGGTTACCCATGTCATGGATGATTCCAAAAGGCCGGATGTGCCTATCCGGATGGATATGCCGGGATGGAGTGATACCTATGGGCTTTATACCCAAGCGAATCTAAACCACGAATCCCATCGCCTCTTGCTGAAATGGGATGGGTATTACAACCGATCCTTGGCGGAAATGACGATGTACCCCCAAAACCCTGATGAGAATTCCATGTTCATGCTTACTTGGCCCGATGTACGCACATTCAATTCGGGTTTTTATGCCGAGGATATGATCCAATTTAAGACGGGTTATTTGAAACTTTCCACGCGCTTGGCAATAAATATGGGCAATGTAGCCGATGAATTCGGGTTGAACAGCCTAAGGATCTTCTATCCCGATATGCCACAACGTAAGAATCGTTTCTTGAAAAGTGTCTCTGCACAATACTATAAAGACCTGGATAAGTTTCATGTCAATACAGGGCTTTCTTATGGGGATAGGGCGCCATCGGTTTCTGAAGGTTATGGATTTTACCTCTTCAATAGTTTTGATAACCACGATTATATAGGTGACCCCGAACTGTCCAATGAGAAGGCCCTTGAAGCCAATGCCAAGGTTTCGTTTAAAGGGGATAGGTTGAGCACAAGTATCGAAGGCAACTATTTTTTCATGCAGGATTACATATTGGGGGAGGTAGACCCCACATTAAGTGTAATGACCATTGGTGCCGAGGGGGTAAAGATCTATAGGAATCTTGATCATGCCCATTTGTACAATATTTCATGGGAAAATGAATATGCTATCACGTCGGCATTAAAATGGACAGGAGTGTTGTCTTATCATAGGGGGATTGACAACGACAACCGTAATCTGCCGTTCATAAGTCCATTGGCCTACAATTCCGGACTCCAGTATGCACAACACGGGTATACGGGGTCAATAACGATGAAAGGGGCCGCGAGTCAGGAGAATTTTAATCCCGATTTTGGGGAGGATAAGACCGATGCATATATGGTTTTTTCCCTTTCCATGGGAAAAAAATTTACGATCGATTCCAATGCACTGTATGTAAAATTGGGCGTGGAGAATATTTTTGATGAATATTATTCAACGTATACCGACTGGAAGAATATCCCCCGTATGGGACGTAATTTTTTTATGACCGTATCCTATGCGATCAACTAATGCGATTATAATCAATAACACATTTATTACAAAAACCAAATAAAGAAAAATGAAGACAATTAAATTATTATTTGCCGCACTTATATGTACCGCAGGTTTTGTTTCCTGTAGTGATAACAATAACGATGATGACGTCATCATAGAGGAAAACCCATTGGAAGGGTACAATATGTTGGCCAAGTTGACGGCCAACACCCATTCCATTGAAATCTATTCGGAGCAGGATCAATTCACCATTGGGTACAACGAGTTGTTTTTTAGGATTAAGGATGATGGGGCAGACACGTATGTTTCGAATGCGGAAGTTTCATGGATGCCCGTTATGCATATGACTGAAATGCAGCATTCCTGCCCTAAATCCAGTGTCGGTGTTACTGATGATGCATCGGTGTATTCGGGTTATGTTATATTCCAAATGCCGGGTAATGATACTGAGTATTGGGAAATGACCTTCGATTACAACATTGATGGTACATCGTACAGCGTTACTGAGAAAATCAATGTACTTGCACCTGCCGATGATAAAAGACGCGTAACGGTCTTTACAGGAAGTGACGATGTTCGTTATGTTTTGGCCATGATGCCTTTGGATCCCCAGGTAGCCGTCAATGATTTTTCGGCCATGTTGTTCAAGATGGAAAGTATGATGAGTTTCCCCAATGTTGGGGATTATTCCATAACGATCGATCCTAGAATGCCAAGTATGGGCAACCATAGTTCGCCCAACAATGTCGATCTATCGTATGATGCCTCATCTAAAATGTATAACGGGAAATTGTCGTTGACCATGACGGGTTATTGGAAAATCAATTTAAAGGTGATGGATGGGAACGATACGTTGCTTAAAGGTGAGGATATTACCGATGAAAATGAGGCCAGTAGTTTGTTTTTTGAAATTGAATTTTAATATATAACAATCCAAATAGGGGTTGTTTTAGGAGGGGAGTCGATCGGACTTCCCTCTTTTTTTGTCCCCAAAAAGAGCCTTATAGTTCCATGACGTATTTTATTGTGGTTTATTTGAAACTAAAATCACCCATAGACCATGGTACCTGTGCATAGGGTTCCCTCAAGAAATGGCTTACCGGTTTGCTTTTCCGAAAGGTTGGTCAAACGAATTGAATAGCAGAAAGTTATGTCTTTTTTTTATTGGAAAATGAATGATAATAATGTATCTTCATAAGGGTAAAAATGATTTTTCGGCTTTTATGTCATTCGCTAAATCGATTATGGTCTTATGTTCTAGATTGTCCATAAGGTTTTTTCGGTAAGATGCGGCAAAATCATGTAGGGGGCAAGGTCGGTCGCTGTGGCAATTTTCAATACTCAATAAGCATGAATTGAGTCTATTGTCACCATCGATGACGGTTATGATGTTGATCAGGGGGGTTTTTAAATTCTGGTCGTTCAGATAAAAACCACCATTGGGCCCACGGGTAGAGGAAACGATATTGTGCCGGGATAGGTCTTGGAGCAATTTGGAAATATAAGCTTGGGGTACATTAATGGGTTCACTAATGTTCTTGGCCATTATTTTGTTTGATTCGCTGGCGTTTACCGCCAAATAGAGTACTGCTTTTATAGCGTACTTGGAAGAATTGGATAACATAGAACGTATGGTATTTAGGACAACAAAAATAAAAAGATATTTTTATCCGAAATATGACTAATGTCATTTTTTGGGTAAACCAATAAGAATAATTTTACCACATAATTGTAACTAATACAAAAACTATGAGAGTACCAATTAAAAGCGCAATCTTTCTGATGTCATTACTAATGCTTAGCTGTGGTGGCAAAGAAGAAAAGAAAAAAGACGGTTTTAGTGTAAGACCACAAAAGTCAACTACGGAAAAGACAGTTGAAACCCCAGCGGCCCCTAGCGACAAAGCATCTGAACGCGTAGATATGACTACGAAGGGTGTTGGTCCTATTAAATCGGTAACCTTGAATGAAACCATTGATGATGCAATGGCGGCGAAAGGCAAGGAAGTGTATGAGCAAATGTGCTTGGCCTGCCATAGGATCGGAAAAAAATTCATTGGCCCACCACCCAACGGTGTATTGGAAAGAAGAACTCCGGAATGGGTAATGAATATGATACTCAATCCACAGGAAATGGTCAAGGAAGACCCTTTGGCTAAGGACTTGTTGACCGAATTCAATGGGTCACCTATGTCCAATCAAGGGCTTACGGAAGAACAGGCTCGGGCTATTCTCGAGTACTTCAGAACACTATAAACCAAACCAATATGCAAACAACAACCAAATTTAGATTATTGATCGGTTCTTTTTTAATGCTGATGCTTTTTGTCGGATGTAAAAATGAAGCGAAAACGGAGGCTGCCCAGGCTTCTTCTACAGATACTTCTGAAGAAGTAGTGAAACAAGGACAGGCCTTTATTGAAGACGATGGGTCAACACCCAATGTATTGCAGATTGCTATCGGATCGCCAGATCATACCACATTGGTAGCTGCGGTACAAGCGGCCGGACTAGAGAACGCTTTGGTAAATGCAGGGCCATTAATGGTTTTCGCTCCTACCAATGCTGCTTTTGATGCCTTGCCAGAAGGCACGGTTGAAAACTTGTTGAAACCGGAAAACAAGGATGCCTTGGCAAATATCCTGAAGCATCATGTTACTGCGGGCAACTACTCCAAGGATTTTTTAAAGAAGTTTAAGAAATTGGGGCAAGCCAATGACCAGAATACAACTATTGAGGTAAAGGGTGATGATGTTTATGTAGGTGGAGCCAAAATCATTGCAAGTATAAAAGCGGGTAATGGTATCGTACATGTAGTCGATAAGGTCATATTGCCTCCAACCCAAGAATAATCAACTCTAATCAACACTAATACAATTACAATGAAAAAAATCAAATATTCAATGCTGGCCTTTTTAGGTCTGGTGATGGTCTTTACCAGTTGCAATGATTCAGGTAAGAAATCCAGTGGGGCACTTGCCTCCAACAATGCCGAAAAGGTATATGTGGCACCTGGGGAGCAAGATGAGTTTTATGCATTTATGTCTGGTGGTTATAGCGGTAACCTTACGGTTTACGGACTTCCTTCCGGAAGGATGTTTAAGGAGATTCCTGTTTTTTCACAATTCCCTACCTCTGGGTATGGTTATTCCGAAGAAACAAAACCGATGTTGAATACTTCTTTTGGTTTTGTACCATGGGATGATTCCCACCACCCTGATATTTCACAAACCAATGGTGAATTGGATGGTAGATGGATATTCATCAACGGTAACAACACCCCAAGGATAGCGCGTATAAGTTTGACAACTTTCGAGACAGAGGAAATTATTGAGGTGCCCAACAGTGCCGGTAACCATAGTTCTTCTTTCATTACCGAAAATACCGAGTATGTTGTGGCAGGAACCCGTTTTTCTGTTCCGGTTCCCCAAAGGGATATGCCTATCAATGAATACAAAGGTAATTTTAAAGGGGCCCTTTCTTTTATAAGTGTGGATCCTGAAGATGGTAGAATGGATCTTAAGTTTCAAATCATGATGCCTGGGTTCAATTATGATCTTTCACATCCAGGAAGGGGTAAATCACACGGTTGGTTCTTCTTTACTACGTATAATACTGAGGAAGCGAATTCATTGTTGGAGGTGAACGCCTCACAGAATGATAAGGATTTTATCGCTGCGATCAATTGGAAGAAAATCGAGGAATATGTCAACAATGGTGGTGGTACTATAATGCCTGCCAATTATGCACATAATGTTTATAGGGATGAGAATCATACAGCCACTTCAACCATGAAGAAAGAGGTGTTGACCGTGGATCCTACCAAAGTTCCCGGAGCTGTTTATTTCTTGCCTACCCCAAAATCCCCTCACGGTTGTGATGTTGATCCAACCGGGAATTATATTATCGGTAACGGAAAGCTTTCCGCTGACCTTACAGTACACTCTTTTGATAAGATGTTGGCTGCTATTGAAGGCAAAAAATTTGATGGTGAGGCCTATGGCATTCCAATCCTTAAATTTGAGGATGTATTGGCCGGTACGGTGAAAAGTGGAGGCCTCGGCCCCCTACATACCGAATTTGACGGTGAGGGCAATGCCTATACTACCTTCTTTATTTCTTCGGAAGTGGTGATGTGGAAATTGGGTACTTGGGAAGTAATCGATAGAAAACCAACTTATTACTCTGTAGGTCACTTAATGATTCCAGGTGGTAACTCCAGAAAGCCTTTTGGTAAGTATGTGGTGGCTATGAACAAGATCACCAAGGATAGATACCTTCCAACAGGTCCGGAACTGGAGCACTCTGCACAGTTATATGATATTTCCGGCGATAAAATGGAGCTTATCTATGATTTTCCAACTCACGGTGAACCCCATTACGCTGCGGGTATTCCTGCGGAACTCATAGCGCCTAAATCCCAAAAAATCTACAAATTGGCAGAAAATGAACATCCATATGCGGTAACTACCCCTGATGGTGCCAAAGTTGTGCGTGAAGGTAAGGAAGTGCATGTGTATATGAGTATGATTCGAAGCCACTTTACCCCAGATAATATCGAAGGTATCAAGGTAGGTGATAAGGTCTATTTCCATATTACGAACCATGAGCAAGATTTTGATGTACCACATGGTTTTGCGATGATCGGAGCCAACAATTCCGAGCTGTTGATCATGCCGGGACAGACCAAGTCATTGGTCTGGGAGCCTAAGCAAGAAGGGGTATGGCCATTCTATTGCACCGATTTCTGTTCGGCCTTGCACCAAGAAATGCAAGGGTATGTTCGGGTGTCGCCTGCAAATTCAAATATTGACCTTTCATGGTCTTTAGGGGAGTAATTTATTTCTGAACATTTATTTATTTTAATTCAATAAAAAAAGCGGGCTGTGTCTCTGACCTGCCCGCTTTTTTCAATTCATCAGCAACCTTTCAAAGCCAAACGCAATTCGTAAACCATCAAAAAGTATAAGTGATGAAAAAAGCAAGTGTTTTAATGATTATTGGCCCATTATTACTTTTGGGATTGTATTTTTTCCCATTATGGAATATTATGTTAGGTGCGCCCCAATATCCAGATCCTTTGGGAATGAATATACATATTACCGGAATAAAGGGAGTGTCTGAATTCGATCTTCAGAATATCGACGGACTCAACCACTATATCGGTATGAAAGTCATTCCAAAGCCGGAAGATATGTGGGAGTTCACCGTTTTTCCCTACGTAATTGGCGGGATGGTCTTATTAGGCGTTATTATTGGCCTATTAGGCTATATGAACAAAGTAAGCTATAAATGGTTTTTAGGCTGGTTTGTACTTATGAGTATTTTGGGCGTTTTGGGAATGTACGATTTTAATGCCTGGCTGCTTGATTATGGGTCAAATCTAGATCCACATGCCATTATTAAAGTGGTCAACCCCGATGGAACACCCATGACATATAAGCCACCATTGTTGGGGTATCAAAAAATGTTGAATTTTGACGTTACCTCGCTACCGCATGTAGGGGCTTATATGATGTTCGTGGGTATGATGTTGACGGTTGTGGCATTCTTTGTCGGCAAGAAGGAAGCGGGTAAGATTAAGAACACCTAAGAAACCATAAATCCTATAAAAGTTAATACCGATGATAAGTAGATACATTTTGTTGACGGTGGTACTATTGACCATGGTATCCTGTGAGGTTAGTCCAAAACCAATTAATTATGGTTCAGATGGTTGTCATTTCTGTTCAATGACGATTGTCGATAAGCAGCATGCGGCTGAAATAGTGACGAAGAAAGGCAAGGCCTTTAAGTTCGATGCGGTAGAGTGCATGATGAATCATTTGAAAGATGTCGATATAACGACCATTGAACTATTTTTGGTCAATGATTTTCATGCTCCTGGTACGTTGATCGACGCTAAGGATGCAACCTTTTTGATTAGCAAGAGCATCCCTAGCCCCATGGGCGAATACCTATCCGCTTTTTATTCCAAAGAGCAGGCAGAACTGGTCGAGGCTGAAAATGAAGGGGAATTGTATACCTGGGATGGGTTGAAATCAAGGTTTAAAGTAAATTAAGATACCCAAATACATGGGGGATAAAAGGGCGTATGATGTCGCTTGATTTTTATTTCCCATTATTCAATAAAAAGATGATATACCATGTATGAAGTAAGTAACCAAGTAGTAGAACAGGGTTTTGATAAGTTCCAATTGCAAAAGTTGGTAAAGACCCCTAATTACGAAATACTCAATATCAGTTTGGAAAAAGGAGAGGTTTTCCCGGAACATACTTCACCCAAACACGCTCATTTAGTGGTGTTGGAAGGAGAGGTGATCTTTCATATCAATGGGGAGAACCACAATTTAAGGGAACAACAGTATTTTAATTTTCCAAAAGAAGAGAAACATTGGGTGGAAGCGGTTGTAAATTCTAAATTTTTGGTGGTTCGATAATGGGAAATAGCGCGAGACATTTATTTATCCTACTATTTCTAATCGGGAATTCCCTTTGGGCCAAAACCATACCCGTTTGTTCCGATTGTGAAGTGAAATCGATAAAGGAGGGGATAACGAAAGCCGCCGATTTTGATACCCTTCTAATCAAAAAGGGTACGTACAGGGAATTTAATATCCTTGTCGACAAACCCCTGACCTTATTGGGTGAGAACTTTCCTGTAATCGATGGGGAAGACCAGGGCGAGATCATACGGGTCGTTTCCGATAATGTTACCATTGACGGACTTTTCATTATCAATGTCGGTACGAGTTACACAAGTGATTATGCTGCCATACGGGTTGTTAAAAGCGAAAACTTCCTTATACAGAACGTGGTGTTGGAGAAACTTTTTTTTGGCATCTATCTTGAAAAATCAAATAACGGTAAAGTGTATCATAATAAGATTATCGGGGATGCCGTAGATGAGTATAATTCCGGCAACGGTATTCAATTGTGGTATTCACACCATGTTGAGGTTGATCGTAATATTGTGCAAGGGGTAAGGGATGGTATTTATTTGGAGTTTTCAGACCACATTACCATCAATGACAATGAGAGTACCAATAACCTTAGGTATGGCCTGCATTTTATGTTTTCAGATGATGATGTTTATACGAATAATACTTTCGAAAAAAATGGCGCGGGTGTAGCGGTCATGTTTTCCAAGCGCATTCGAATGGAAGACAACATCTTTCGACAAAATTGGGGTACTGCGGCCTTTGGTATGTTACTCAAGGAAATAAACGATGCAGAGATTATCGGAAACACTTTTGAAGAGAACACAATAGGGATCAATATTGAAGGTTCAAACCGTATTGTCTATAAGAATAACGATTTCATCAATAACGGCTGGGCCGTAAAGGTTCTTGGGGCTTGTTATACCAATTCTTTCGAGCATAATAATTTCCTTTACAATTCCTTTGATATCTCCTATAACAGTAAATTAAACGACAATAAGTTCGAGAATAATTATTGGAGTAATTATACGGGATATGATCTGGATAAAGACGGAATAGGGGATGTGCCCTACCGTCCCGTGAAATTGTTTTCATACATTGTGAATCGAACACCGGAAACAATTGTGTTATTGCGCAGTCTGTTTATGGATATCATCGATTTTTCAGAAAAAGTATCCCCGGTATTTACACCCGATAATCTTTTGGATGCCCTACCATTAATGAAAAAAGCAGAATGATACAGATAGAGAATCTACATAAGAAATTTGGAAAGAACCAAGTGCTTTCCCATTTGGACTTGCATATTGATGAAGGGGGTATTTTTGCCGTGTTGGGTCCAAATGGCTCTGGTAAAACTACCTTGATCAAGAGTATTCTGGGAATGGTTGTTCCTAATAAGGGCAGTCTTTCGGTCTTGGGGTCATCCGTCAGGAAAAACTGGAAATACCGTCAGGAAATCGATTATTTACCACAAATCGCCAATTTTCCGGGTAACCTTAAGGTGAAGGAGTTGATTCGTATGATCAAAGATCTACGTCAAAAGCCAAGTAAGGAACAAGAGCTGATAACCCTTTTTGGCCTTGAACCCTTTTTGGACAAGAAATTGGCAACGCTTTCGGGAGGTACCAAACAAAAAGTCAATATCGTATTGACCTTTATGTTCGATAGTCCCTTGATCATCCTTGATGAACCGACCACAGGATTGGATCCCGCATCTTTGATCAAGTTAAAGGAATTGATCTTGCAGGAAAAGAACAAAGGGAAAACCATCTTGATCACAACCCATATTATGCAATTTGTCGAAGAAATGGCAGACAAGATCGTCTACCTCTTAGAGGGTAATATCTACTTTAAAGGAACTATTGATGATTTGATGGCCAAGACTGAACAAAATGATTTTGAACATGCCATAGCGGCAATATCAACCCATACTACAAATGCTTAAGATACTTAAATATAGTTTTTACGATTTAATGCGAAGTCGATGGAGTTATGTGTACTTCCTTTTTTACTTGGCATTGGGTTTTGTTCTCCTTTTTTTGAACCAGGATCTTTCGAAGGCGGTCATCACCCTAATGAATGTGATTATTGTTCTTGTACCCTTGATCAGTACGATTTTCGGGGTTATGTATTTTTATAACTCCAAGGAATTTACAGAACTGCTGTTGGCACAACCCTTAAAACGAACCTCCATATTCTTGGGGCAGTATTTAGGTGTTGCGGGTTCCTTGACACTGAGTCTTGTTTTGGGACTGGGAGTTCCTTTTGTGCTCTACGGATTGTTCCGTAGCGATGCCATTTGGGACTTTTCATTACTCTTGATAACTGGGGCATTCTTGACCATGATATTTACGGCATTGGCATTTAATATAGCCCTGTCCAATGAAAATAAAATCAAGGGTTTCGGTTATGCCGTTCTCATGTGGTTGTTCTTGGCCGTTATCTATGATGGGTTGTTTTTGTTATCATTGATAATCTTTGAGGAATACCCGTTGGATTCCTTTTCTTTGGTGGCTACCACCTTCAACCCGATCGATTTATCACGGACCCTGATTTTGTTGAAATTGGATATTTCGGCATTGTTGGGGTATACGGGAGCCGTGTTCAAATCCTATTTCGGTACCAATTTAGGGTTATTCGTTTCCTTGGGTATGCTGGTGTTATGGACAATTCTTCCCGTTTGGCGATTGGCTTATAAATCGAAGAGAAAGGATTTTTAAACTACATTCGCTTCAAAGAAGTTGTTTGCAAAATGAATCTTAAGAGGCATATAAACGTAGCGCTGGGTTATTTTATAATAGCAGCTTTTTTTGGGGTGGTATTACGGTCTTTCCACTCTTTTGAAATTCCCATCAATTATAAGTTCGTTGTGCACGGACATTCGCATATTGCCCTGATGGGCTGGGTCTATATGGGTTTGACGACCCTGATTTATAAGTTGTTCTTGGCCAATAAGGCCCTTGAAGTAAAATATCGGCGTATCTTTTGGTTTACCCAATTGACCTTGGTAGGTATGTTGGTGACATTCCCTTTTCAGGGATATGCCCTTTTCTCCATTGTTTTTTCAACCTTGTTCCTATTGGCCTCGTATTGGTTTGTATGGTTTTTTTTAAAACATATCCCTGCGGAATACATACATACAAATTCATATCAGTGTATAAAGCTTGCCCTATGGTACATGGTATTGTCCAGTATAGGACCTTGGTGTTTGGGTATAATAATGAATACCTTGGGTGCAGGGTCTATTTGGTATCGATTGTCGATATATTTTTACCTGCATTTTCAATATAATGGTTGGATGGTTCTTGCCCTTTTGGGATTGTTCATTTATGTGATCGAAGGAAAAGGGATAAAGGTGCCCCGGAAAACCTTTAGACAGTTTTTTTGGATGATCAACTTGGGTATCCTGGCCTCGTTCTTTCTCTCCACCTTGTGGACGAAGCCCAGCATGTTCCTATACGTTCTGGGAGGTATGGGTGCCGTGCTTCAAATTGGGGCTTTGGCCGTTCTTTTTGTATTTAGTAGGAAGGTTATGGGAGCTCTGACAAAAATCTTCAATCCATTGCAAAATAAAGTATTGATTACCATTGGAGTGCTTTTGGCCCTCAAAATGTTCCTGCAATGGGTATCGGCATTTCCATATTTTGCACGTTTGGCGGCATCGATTACCGATTTTACCATAGGGTATCTGCATTTGACATTTTTAGGTGTGGTGTCGATGGGCTTATTCCTGTTCCTTGATTATTTTAGGTTGTTGAAATTATCGGTAGGCGCTTTTGTCCTGTTTTTTATTGGATTTGTTCTTACTGAAGGGTTGATTTTCTATAAGGGTATCGCCTCTTGGTTGGGTTTTGGTATTTTTAAGGGGTATTATGGAAGTTTGGCCCTTGCGAGTTTACTGGTTTTTGTAAGTTTGGTTACCTTGCTTGTACGAAAAGGGCAAGGGGAATTGGAATGATCTATTGAAGTTTCCAAACCCCATCATTACTAACGATTATTTTAGTACGGATGAATTCAACCGAGGCTATATTAAAAGAACGGATCAAGGAGCTTACATGTCTTCATGAAGTAACCTCGATCATTGTTAATTCGGATTACGATCAACTCCATATCTCACTCGAGGCCATTGCTTACTGCCTAAAAAAAGCCTGGCAATTCGATAAGGATGCGGAAGTCGAGATAAAGAGTGGTATATACCGGGTAAAGACAAAGGGATTCAGCCCCTTAATGGCTACCATAAAATCTGAAATCAAGGTCTTTAATAAGGTTGATGGCCATATTCTAGTTGGATATCCGGAGTATAAATATTCAAAATCCGATTTTCTGGAGGAGGAAGAGGTACTGTTGGATAATATTAGTCTGGCAGTGTCTAACCTATTGGAGCGAAAACAGATAAAGGATAGTGAGGAGAAGGTAAAGCGGCAGATGGAACGGACCGATAGGTTGCACATTTTGGGTGAGATTACCGCCGGTATTGCCCATGAGCTCAACACACCCTTGGCCAATATCTTGGGGTTCACCGAATTGCTAAAGGAAAGGATATCGGACAAGGAAGCCTCTCGGGACTTGCAGAAGATTGTTGACAATACCATCTTTAGTCGCGAGATCGTAAAGAAATTGATGTTCTTCGCCTGCGAGATGCCACAAGAAATGGATGTAATTCAGCTAAACCCGATTATTGATAACGTTTTACAGCTATTACGGCCTTCCTTAAAAGCAAAGAAAATACAATTGGTAAAGTCTTTAGATACTGCGGATATTCAACTAAGGGCCGATACGGTACAATTGACCCAAGTACTTTTTAACCTTATTATGAATGCGGTATATTACTCTCCGGAGGGAGGGAAAATTACCGTTGAGGTGGAAGGAAACACAAAAAACAACAAAATCCATATTAAGGACGAAGGTCCAGGTATTGATCCTGGGATAGGGGATAAGATCTTTGAACCTTTTTTCACCACGAAACCGATTGGTGATGGTTCTGGTTTGGGGCTAAGTGTGGTACATGGTATTATCAGTAGTCACAAGGGAAGTATCACCCATAGGCAAAATCAACCCAAGGGTACTATATTCACCGTCAACTTTCCTAAATTGTAACTATGCTACACAAGGAGAATATTTTATTGGTCGATGATGATATCGATATTTTGGAGCTATTACAGCGCCATCTACAATCCATGGATTATCATACCTATAAGGCTGTATCTGTAAAGGAGGCTTTGTATATTTTGAAAGATTCCTATATTGATTTGTTGATTACCGATATTCAGATGCCTGGGGTTGATGGCTTGGAGTTGTTGAAATTTGCCGATGAACATTATCCGGAAATGCCGAAATTGGTCATTACGGGGTATCCTTCCGTTTCTGGTGCTTTGGAGGTCATTAAAGCAGGCGCTACCGATTATTTGACCAAACCCTTTACCAAGGAGGAGCTCCGAAAAGCGGTGTTAAAGGCTTTTGAACAAGGCTCTAGGCGAAAAGATTCCAAGAAGACCA
This sequence comes from Maribacter polysiphoniae, assembly GCF_003148665.1. Lineage (GTDB taxonomy): Bacteria > Bacteroidota > Bacteroidia > Flavobacteriales > Flavobacteriaceae > Maribacter_A > Maribacter_A polysiphoniae. The sequence continues at coordinate 109,311 of NZ_QGGQ01000005.1, forward strand.
TCAGTGCCAACCAAGATGGCTTGTACCCCGATATGGTGGGCAAATCCGAAACATACGGGAAAGTTACGGATATTATAGAAAGGGTAAAGGACAATAAGGCTACGGTTCTGATCAAAGGGGAGAGTGGAACAGGAAAGGAATTGGTGGCAAGGGCTATCCATTATTCGGGTAAGTTCTCCCGGGCTCCTTTTATAGCGGTCAATTGTGGTGCGATTCCGGAAAATTTGCAGGAGTCGGAATTCTTCGGCTATGTTAAGGGGGCCTTCACAGGGGCCAATGAAAACCGGGACGGATTCTTTCAGGCAGCCCAAGGGGGTACCTTGTTTTTGGACGAAATCGGAACGGCATCACTAGCGGTTCAAAGTAAATTATTACGGGCATTACAGGAAAAGGAAGTTTCTAAAGTAGGCGCCAGGAAAACAGAAAAGGTAGATATCCGTGTGATAGCCGCTACCAACTCCAATCTGCAGGAAGAAATTGAAAACAAGAGGTTCCGGGAAGATCTGTACTATCGATTGACCGTGGTTGAGATTGATGTGCCGCCATTGCGGAAAAGAAAATCGGACATACCGCTTTTGGTCGGGAAATTTATAAGAAAATATGGCATCGAATACAAAGACCGGTTGTTGCGGATTTCACCAGATGCCCTTCAAATATTGAAAAGATACCCTTGGCCAGGCAATGTACGTGAACTTGAGAATGTCATTCAACGGGCCATCATTATGAGCGATGGTACTATAGATGTCGGTGACTTGCCAGATAAGTTGAAATTTCAAATTGACTTTCCCGATTCCAATTTCCGTTCCCTTCATGAGATGGAGAAAGAGTATGTTCAAAAAGTGCTCAACCATACCCAGGGAAACAAGACTAAGGCGGCCGAAATTCTTCAGATCGATCGCAAGACCTTGCGTGAGAAATTGAAATAACGTACTGGGTAAAAATTCCCCATCAGGGGTAAAACTCCCCGATTGTTTTTTGGGACCCTATTTTATTTGTCTTTATAAGTCACATATATTCAGCAGGTTATGCTTAAGTCGGTCATCTGTTCATTCCTTGGGCATACCTTTTGCCCAATATGGGAAAACGGAAATCGATGATGACCCAATTCTTTGTACAGGCTATTCGAAGGACAAGGGCCCATCTATTACAAAAGGGGAAATGGAAAGCCGTAAATGGTACTTCGGTCAGTATGGACCGTGGGAACAATAAAGGGGGAATATGGAAGAAAAAATGAAATATGGAAGTCTGGTTTTTGAGAAGAAGGATTTTGTGATGATAAAGCGCTATGTGCAGTTGAATCACTATATCGAGGATTATGCCCATAAAGATGCATTGGAGGCTTTAGAGGAGAATATGTCAGACGCCCGGATATATGATTTGGAAGATATTCCGGAAGATGTTGTCAGGCTGTATTCGATTGTTACCGTGCGCAGCGAATTGGGGTGGTGTAAAACCTTCCAGTTGGTACTGCCCTCCGAAAAGGATATTGAAAAGGATAAATTATCCGTACAAAGTACGTTGGGTGCCTCTGTAATAGGTTTGTCAGAAGGAGATTGTATCAATTATGGTCTGCCTTCCAATATTATCAAACTTAAAATAAAGAGGGTACAACAAAGCCCTAAACATTTTAAAGTGAATATTTCGGAAGAAGTATTCATGAACGTACTGCCTAAATATCCAAAGAATCAGTTCATATAGATTGGTATGGTAGTTCAAATTGCGAAAAATGTCTTGCTGGTAACAAAATAGTCGTTACTGGGGTAAAAAATTAAATAGGGTACAATGCAGTTCAGGGTCAAACATAATGAAGGTCGCCAATTCTTAGGTAACCACAGGTTTATATCCAAGGACTTGGAAATTAATGCACAGTCATGTTGACGATGTTCAAAATAGTTAGTTTGGTGGTGTTATCTATCCGGCTTTCCCGAAAGTGAATTTGTTTGGTTTTTATAGGGAGAGTCGGTTAGGTATTTCTGATATTAATAGGAGTTATAAATAGAATATAGATGCGACAAAAATATAATAGAAGTATTTGCTCTACATGTCGGTTTATATCCTTTTGTGAATTGACAACGGACAAAAGTAATATTACCTCGTGTAGTGATTATGAGCATTATTTGGATGAAGGAATAGCTTATGGTAAGCATAATAATGTTAATTTTAAAAGGAGTAAAAACCAAAGACAATTAGTTTTAAATAATAAGTAGATGATAACAAAAACGCCAAAGAATAAAAGGCAACAAAAACAGGGTATGTTGGACAACGTTATGCGACAGTTCAACCATGCCGCCGATATTATCGGCCTAAACGCCAATATCCGTAAAATATTGGAAGTGACCAATAACGAATTGGTCGTGCATTTTCCGGTCCGAATGGATAATGGGGAAGTAGAGGTTTTCACTGGGTATAGGGTGCAGCATAATAACGCGTTGGGTCCCTACAAAGGAGGATTGAGATATCACCCTACGGTTGATATTGATGCCGCCAGGGCTTTGGCCATGTGGATGACCTGGAAAACTTCTTTGGCAGGTCTGCCTTACGGTGGGGCCAAAGGGGGAATTCAATTGCTTCCTTCTAAATATAGCCAATCAGAACTGGAACGGATTACCCGTAGGTTTACTTATGCCTTGGGTGATAATATTGGGCCGGAGTTGGATATTCCTGCACCCGATGTAAATACGAATCCACAGGTAATGGCTTGGATATTGGATACGTATATGTCTACCAAATCGCCCAACGAGCGATCTAAGAACATGCATGTCGTTACCGGAAAACCTTTAGGTGTTGGAGGTTCAGAGGGAAGGGATAGGGCCACAGGATATGGTGTTTTCCTAAGTATCAGGTTTTGGGCCGAAAACAAGAAAGTCGACCTTAAAGGCAAGAAATTCATCGTACAGGGTTTTGGTAACGTAGGGTATTGGACTGCTTATTTTCTTGAAAAGGAAGGAGCGATATTGACCGCTGTCCAAGATGCTTTTGGTAGTATCTACAATGAGGATGGTATTTCGGTCGAAAAGCTATTGGAGTATTCCCAAGCCAATAAGGGTAGCATATTAGGCTTCGCGGATGCCCAAGCAATAGAGAACAAGGATTTCTTTGGCTTGGATTGTGATATCTGCGTACCAGCCGCCTTGGGTAACCAAATAACTGCGGAAAATGCATCAAGTATAAAGGCGTACTTGATTGCTGAGGGGGCCAACGGGCCAACTGATGTAGAGGCAGAGAAGATCTTGTTGAAAAAAGGCATTGATATCATTCCCGATATATTATGTAATTCCGGGGGTGTTATCGGTAGTTATTATGAATGGCTCCAAAACAGGAACGGGGAGATCTGGCATCTGGAAGAGGTAATGGAAAAGCTGGAAAAGAAACTCCGGGGGTCGTTTAGCAAGGTGCTCAAAACATCCAAGGAAAGGGGTGTTGATATGAGGTCTGCTGCTTTTATCATTGCAATAGAAAGGTTGGAACAAGCGTATGAGCAACGCGGAATTTTCCCATGATACATCAACGGGAAAAAGAGTGTAAATAGATAGTCAATATCTTATTGTTTCCCCATGTGGGGAGTAGGCTCAGGGCGTTGACCATATTCCGAATAAGGATGATGGTTCAATCCTTGGGCCTTCTAACCCTATGTCTATTGGTAAATAATTGGGTTGCTCCCATTTTATCAATGGAGGTAGTCTAAAACTTAAATAAGGAAAAAATGAAATACGGAAATTTAGTCATAGAAAAGAAGGAATATGTTCTGCTGAAAAAGCTAATGAATCTCTCGAGGTATTACAAGGATGTTACCTTGGGAAAATCCATTAAAAAGTTGAATAGTGAGATGGAATCCGCAAAAATCTGCGACGAAAAGGATATGCCCAAGGATGTGATTCGCTTTAATAGTACTATAACTATAGTTTCTGAAAAAGGATGGAATAAGGAATTCACTTTGGTCACACCCGCGGAAAGTGATGTTAAGCACGGAAGGATTTCGTTGTTGACACCTATGGGTTCTGCGGTTATTGGTTATGCGGAGGGTGATACCATAGTTTGGGAGTTTCCTTCGGGGGAACAGAACTTAACGATTGAGAAAGTGGAGCAGGGAAATCAAAAATTAAATGCTAGCATGGTATTATGAGCACGCGACTATTTTACGAACATGAGTCCGACAGCAGGATCATGTTCAAGAAGGATAAAAAGGAACTGGAGGGCTGGACAGAAAGTTTGGAGTATATCAACCAGGAATTGGATTTTCTCATAGATATTGAAAACCTCATGTTGAACGATGCCAATCTCTATACCCAACTACTGGCCATGCGTCGTGAGAATACGTTGAAATCAGGCGCAATGTACCGTTATGAGACCGCGATGCGGAATGCGAAGGAATGCGATGACATGGCTTGTGATGCCTTCTATCTGAATAATCATGAGAAGCATCGAAACCTATATCTTGAGCATCTTAGGAATTACAGGGCATTGAAAGGGAAGGTGCTTTCCAAAATACTTTTAAACGCCAAAAGATAACTTTGGTATTGAGGGGTTACTATTATCTATTTCGTTGTCAATAGGATGAATTGACCTGCGCTTTAGTAAACAATAAGTTTATCCGTCTTTTATTCCCAAAAGGGATCGTCTTGATTGTCTACGAAATCCTCATCTTTGTGAAATTCAGCAACCAAAGCTAGTTGGGCTTGGGTGGCGACCTTTTCAATGGCATTGAACAATTCACGTTCTTCAAAACGTATGTGTTGTTTTAAGGTTTCTTCGATGTGATGCAACGATAGTTCAATGTCATGGGAGCTTTCAAAAAGACCAACCAAGGCGCAGTGTTCGGCAATTGCCCTTTTTACCAGTTCATTTTGGTTGCCTAAAATGGGGAAAATGTATTTTTCCTCCACCTCAAAATGGGGTATGAGGTGTGTTTTAAAGAACCAATCGGTGTACCGTTTCATTCTTTCAGGGGCGATGTCCTTGCTAAAGCCAGTCCGTAATTTATAACAAAGGAGTAAGCCGTGATGATGGTCACGACTTACCGGCATTAATGCCTTACTCCTTTTTATGGGTGATGTTTTCATTCTTTCGTATGGCCTTTATCGTGGATCGCCCAATTGTTTTTCCAATTCCTCAGCTTTTGGGAATAGGATGTTGTTTTCCAAATGAATATGGTTGTGTAGGTCATTTTCAAAATCTTTGAGCAACGAAAAAGCTACCTTGTATGTGGTGCAACCATCTGCCGGAGGGGTGTAGTTGTTGCTTAAGGCGTCTATTTGCCTAAATCGTTCACCTTCATTATCGTGTTCCTGCATCATCACCTGGATTGGATTTTGAATGGTTCCAAAATGAAAGTTGTCCAAAACACTGGCATTTTGTGTGGCTTTTACCATTTTGCGTATGGCAGGAAAAACCACTAACTCTTCTTTTTTCATGTGCTTGGTCAATTCATCAGCGGACTTTGTGAAATGATCGGTAATTTCAAATAGTTCTGGATGGCGTTCCCCATGAACCTGACATAGTTTTGCCAAGAATTGTTTTAATACGGGAATTTGTTTTTCTACATAGCGGTGATGCTTTTTCTCGATGTAGTCGGCAAGTAGGTCCAAGGGCCATGATTTAAAATCAATAGTATCGGTATGGGTTTGATTCAATACCTCTTCAATCTCCCTTAAAAGTTGATCCGCATCCAATTTGTTTTTTTCGGCCACTTCCTGAATACTCCTGTTGCCCCTGCAACAGAAGTCTATATTGTGCGCTTTAAAGACTTGTGCGGTGCGATAATCCTCGGCCACTATTTCGCCAATGTTTGTTTTAAGTGTATTTTCCATGATAGCTTTGATTTTGTTTTTGACTGTTTTAGGATTGAATAGGATAAAATTGTCCTATTTAAGCTTAAGATGATTTTGTTTTTTATAAATTCAGCCCTCCCTCGGGGTTCGTGTGTTGATCTATTACCCAGCATCGTGGGTCAGTACGTGCCCCGGTTTGTTGGCATTGCACTTCCTTAATCCAACCCATACAAAGATAGTATTATTTTTAAATAGGACAAATATATCCGAATTAAAATTTATGTAGCATGAATGGCTGTTCAAAGGTTTTATGCGAAGAGGGGTATTTTGGAATTGGCAGATTACTTTTTCCGATGCTGGTACATTTGCATGAATAGCATGGTGCTCATTTTTTGGGCCCTGTTTTTGGCAATCCATGCGACTTCACCCTCAAATAATTCGTCCAAGGTTTCAAACCAAAGGTTTAGCCAAAAACCGAAATGCTCGGATGAAATGGTATGGTTTGTTTTGTCGTCTACTTCCTGATGTGCGGTTACAGGGTTGCCATAGTATTTCCGTTTGAGGAACAATTGTGTTTCCCAGAAATCGGTCAGCAATTCCAAATGGGCGTCCCAATCGGAAATAATGTTGTTGAAGATAGGTCCTAATATATCGTCCTTCCGTATTTTTTTGTAGAACGTATTCACCAATAATGAAACGTCATCTCTGTTGGTTATGTCTGTTTTTGAACCCATTTTTTTATCCTTTAAATTATACTAGGAGAACTTTTTGTAACTCATTACGGCCAAGCCGTTCATTGCAACCGCATATAGAAGCGTTTTCAATACTTGGGGGTAAATATCGGAAATTCCAGCACCTTTGAGCATTACCATTCGCATGACTTGAACGAAATATTTGATGGGATTGAACTCGGTCAAAATCTGGGCCCATTCGGGCATACTCTCAATGGGGGTGAACAAACCACTCATCAAGATAAAGATAACCATAAAGAACCAGGCAATGAACATGGCTTGTTGTTGGGTGTCGGTATAATTTGAGATAAACAAACCAATACCGAGGATCACAAGGATATAAATAATCGTATAGCCGTACATTAGCAGGATACTTCCCACCATGGGAATGTCGAATATTAGTTTGGCAATAATCAGTCCAACGGTCAATAGGACGAGTCCCAATATCAAAAAAGGGAATAGTTTGCCAATGATGAATTGGTGTTTTTTGATCGGGGTGACATTAATTTGCTCCAAGGTGCCGATTTCCTTTTCCCGAACCACGTTCATTCCAGAGAGGAAGAGGGTGATCATGGTCACCAGCAACACTAAAATACCTGGCACCATAAAGGTTTTATAGTTCAATGTCTCATTGTACCAAAATAGGGGAATGGTCTCTATGAGTTGGGGCTGTACCTCGGGAGTGCCTAGAAGCATTAGGCCTACCCTTATTTTACTGTTGAATTGTTGAACGATTTGATTCACGTATACGTTTTCAACCCCGGCTGCGGCACCGTCAATGGCATTAATGGTCACTGATAGGTCCGATTTTTTTTCCTTTATCAGATCACGACTGAAATGTTGGGGAATTTCAAGAACGACATCGACCTCCCCATTGAGCATGGCGGATTTGGCTTTTTTTGCTGTAGGATAATCGGAAAGAACATTAAAATAGGTCGAGGCATTGAATTTTTCAACCAATTCCCTTGAAAAGGAAGTCTTGTCATTATCGATATATCCAAACTTGATGTTCTTGACCTCAAACGTTGCCGCATTCGAAAGAATGATCAGTTGGATCATGGGCATGATAAAGATGATGGGAAGCATGGCCTTATTTCTAAAGATCTGCCTAAACTCCTTTTGAATGATATAGCGGATGATGTTCATTATTCCAATCTGATTTTATATTTTTTGATACTTAAGGCAATAAAGAACAAGGTCATCCCAATCAAGATCAAGGTTTCTTTCCATAAATATTCAATACCTACCCCTTTGAGCATTATGCCTTTAATGATGATGATAAACCATTTGGCCGGAATGATATTACTTAACAGCTGTAAGGGTAGGGGCATGCTGCTGATAGGGAAGATAAATCCGGAAAGTAAAATTACGGGTAGCATTAACCCCATAAGTGAGACCATCATGGCGGTCTGTTGGGAAGTTGCAATGGTAGAGATCAATATCCCCAACGATAGGGCATTGATGATGAACAGGAGACTTTCAGCCCCCAAGAGGAAGAAGCTTCCTTCAACGGGCATTTTAAAAACAAAAAGGCTCAATAAAACAATGATTATGGCATTGATGACGGCAAGTAGTATATAGGGCACTACTTTTCCGATAATGACCTGAAAGGGCTTTAAGGGAGACACCAACAGGATTTCCATGGTACCTAGTTCCTTTTCACGGGTTATCGATATGGAGGTCATCATCGCGGAGACCAGCATTAGAATGACTGTCATGACCCCTGGTACGAACATGAAAACGCTTTTAAGTTCAGGGTTATACGCCAAACGGGTTTTGGGTACAATCTGATAGGATAATGTGGCTCCCTTATTGAGGTCCCCTTGATAGTTTTTTAGGATGGAGGCCGTATAGTTGCTTATGGTATTCGCGGTATTGGGATCGGTGGCATCGGTCAATATCTGTATGGTCGCTTTGTTTTCGGATATCAGTTTTTTGCTGAAATCGTTTTCAAAATTCAATACCGCCTTGATATGTCCCTTTTTAAAAGCGGGTTCTATGGCTGCTTCATTATCAATGACCTGTTTAATGCTGAAGTATTTGGATGCGGCTATTTTAGCGATGATTTCCTTGGTGGTTGCATCTTTCGAATGGTCGAGGATGGCAATGTCCACATTGTTGATTTCATTGGTTATGGCAAAGCCAAAGAGTAACACTTGGGCAATGGGCATACCAAAGAGGATGAACAGCGATCGTCTGTCCCGTAGAATATGGTAAAATTCTTTTTGTATGAATCCTATAAATCGTTTCATCCCTTTTATTATTCTATGTTTCTCGCTAATTTGAGGAACACTTGGTTCATTGTGTCTACCTTGTACAGGGTTTTTAGGTTCTTTGGCGTATCCAAGGCCTCTATTTTTCCTTCGACCATAATCGATACCCGATCGCAATATTCGGCCTCGTCCATGTAATGTGTCGTTACGAAAATGGTTTTGCCCCTATGTGCTTCCCGATAGATCATTTCCCAAAATTGCCGTCTTGTAATCGGGTCTACACCGCCAGTGGGCTCATCCAAGAAAATGATTTGCGGATTGTGCAAAAGCGACACCGAGAAAGCTACTTTTTGCTTCCACCCTAAGGGCAATGCCCCGACTAGTTTATTGGCTTCATCATGTAGTCCCAGTTCCTCGATCAATTCTTTGGTCTTTACTTTTATATCCGCTTTTTTAAGTCCATAAATCCCGCCAAAAAAAGTGATGTTTTCCTTTATGGTAAGGTCGTTGTACAAAGAGAACCGTTGGCTCATATACCCGATACTCTTTTTGACATCCTCTGCATGGGAAATAACATCGAAATTGGCCACAGTGGCTATTCCCGATGTGGGTTTTAGAATGCCAATGAGCATTTTCATAGCAGTGGTTTTTCCTGCACCATTGGCTCCAAGAAAGCCGAAGACCTCACCTTTTCCCACTTCGAACGAGATATTGTTCACTGCGGTGAAGGCGCCAAATGTTTTGGTCAGATCTTTAACGGTTATGGCATTTTCCTTGTTCATTTTTTTCTTGGACTGACTGTTTGTACTTATTTCGACAATTCCATAAAAGTATCCTCTATGGTAGGTGCTGTTTCATTGACCTCAATGTCCGTATGTCCGTTTGCTTGGAGATACTGAACCAAGTCCTTGGCGTTGAAATCAACATTGTTGCTTGTAAAATGTATGTATTCCCCAAAGGGATAGGCACTATGCGTTTGCTCGTAGCTACCTAGATCCTGGATTAGTTTGAAGGTTTCAGCTGCCTTAACCTTGAAAAGCCTTTTAGGGAAGGAATTTTTAATCACTTCAGGGGTGTCGATCTCTAAAATGTTTCCATCTTGGATTAGGGCTATCCTATCGCAGAGTGCTGCTTCGTCCATATACGGGGTAGATACCAAAATGGTGATTCCTTTTTTTTGCAATCGTTTCAGCATTTCCCAAAATTCCTTACGCGAAACAGGGTCGACCCCAGTGGTCGGTTCATCCAAGAACAATACCTTGGGTTTGTGGATCAGGGCACAGGATAATGCCAGTTTTTGTTTCATTCCCCCAGAGAGTTTCCCTGCCCTACGATCTTTAAAAGGTTCGATCTGAACATATATTTCCTTGATCAGATCGTAATTTTCCGCTATAGTCGTTCCGAAAATGGTGGCAAAGAAATTCAAGTTCTCCTCCACGGTTAAATCTTGGTAGAGCGAGAATCGCCCCGGCATATAACCAACATGGTTTCTGATGGACTTATACTCCTTGATGACATTGTAGCCTGCCACCGTGGCCTCTCCTTCGTTCGCAATCAACAAAGTGGTAAGGATACGGAACAAGGTGGTTTTACCCGCTCCGTCAGGACCTATTAAACCGAACAATTCCCCAGGTTTTACCTCAAAGGAGATGTTTTTCAAGGCCATAACCTTATCGTACGATTTACTTATATTTTTGACGGATATGCCCATTTTATCTTTTAATTAAATAATTCCGCACCAATTTTCCTTAGTTGAAATAATCGTAGTACCCTTCTAAATGCGTTTTGATGTCTGACAGTAATAGTGCTCCTTCCTCCTTGTTTTGGGTCTTTTGGAGCATCGCTATTTTTTTGATGAGGGGATGCAACCAAATGTGTAGGTTGTCGTGTGATGCCCCATCCATGGTACATTCCTTGACCACGGTGTTCTTTACTGCATTGAGACGATCGCCTAAGGCCCTATATTCGTTGCTAGTGGTTGCCTGACCCTCGTCTATGTAGGATAACATCAACATGACCCCATCGGTAGTTTCTTTGTTCGCCTTCCATTTGATACCATTGTTCAATACAATTTCTTTGATCCAGGCATTGTCGGGTTCTCGGGACGTTTTTGACTCGGCCTGATGATTGGTTGCGCTGATTGTTTCCATTGTTTCCGGCTGCTCTTTATTGGTTTCTTTACAACCATTGAGTCCCATCAGCAGTGCTATTGAAATAATTTGGATTCGTTTCATGCGTACTAGGTTTTAGTTGAACTTCTCTTTTTGACCAATTTTAGTCGTATGAACAGGAATATCAACAACCAAACAATTACCCTAAAGACCATGGCTTTTATGCTTTCCATGGCGACGGTATCAATAAAAAAGTAGAGATAGGCCAAGACAAGGGCATGGAAGCAAAGGATCACCGATATCAATTTTTTCGAAAGCAGGAAATCCTTCCATATCAGATATGCGGTAATCACGGATAGGGCCCCAACGACAATGTTATAAACCACCAGTCCATTCAAGACCGTATAATCGACTTTATGAAGACCCAATAGTACCGATGTTCCAGAGAGAACAGACATGGTTCCTATGGCTCCGGCAAGCACTAATGCGATAATTTGAGTGGTTTTCATAACATTTTTATGATGTTAGTAGCTTTAAAGCTACTGATTTTCGTTGTTGATCCACATTTCCCCTGGCATTCCTATTTTGAGGCTTCCATCGTTTTTGACCTTGACCTTTATGGCATAAACCAAGTTTATACGCTCCTCTTTGGTCTGTATTATCTTGGGGGTAAACTCAGCGGATTCGGCAATCCAGGATACCGTTCCCTTATAGGATTTCATGCTGTCCCCAGAATCTACCCGTACAGTTACTTCCTGGCCGATCTTTAGGTTTGCCAATTGGGTCTCACTGATATATACCCGAAGCTCCATTTCATCCAAGTCCGCAATCTTATATAGGGGTTTTCCAAAGGATGTGATTTCATTGGGTTCAGCGTATTTTACAAGAACAGTCCCTTTTACGGGATTTTTAATGATACTTTTTTTGATTTGGTCCTCAATCTGTTGTATTTGGACCTCTATGCTTTTTACTTCATTGACGATTGGGGCATTTTGGGTCTCAACACTTCGCATTTGTTGTTTCAGAATGTCGATTTTCCCATTGATATCGTCCAATTGTTTCTCGGTGGCCGCATTTTCCTTGATTAGGTTTTTAATCCGATTTTGGTCTTTAACGGCAACTTTCAATTGTTCCTTGATTACTTCCCGTTGGGAAAGAACATTACTCGATTTGGAAAAAACACTCGTCTTATTCGCTAACAGTTGGTCTTTTTTTAAAGAGAGTTGAACCGTGTCCACGACACCGACAATGGTATTTTTTTCAAGGATGAGGCCTTCTTCCGCATTGAAAAACAAAAGTTTACCATTCGCTTCGGAAGATATGATGGTTGCTGTGGCTTCGAAGTTTCCATAGCCATCCGCTTTTTCTCCGTTACCGCTACAGGATAGCATTAGGATTCCAATACATAGGGCCGGGAATATTGTTGGAATTTTCATCATTTTGGGCTTTAATATAACTTGGGAATTAGTATTTTCCATAAGTTCCGTTTGTCAATTGATATTGTATCTGGAGTAATAACAGTTGTGTTTTGTGTAAGGCAAGATTGCTCTTGGCCTCATATAGGTCGGTAAATTCGGTGATATAGGCCGAGGAGGTGATAACCCCGTTTTTCAGTTGGGAAGCCGCCGATTTTACCATGTTTTCGCGAATTCGGATTATTTCGCTGTCCATGTCAATGAAGTCCTGTAGCTTATCTATTTCAGATTGTAGTTGAACAAGTTCAAGATTGGTGTTAAGTTCAAAAGTCTCTTTTTGGGTATTTATGATTTCCTTGTTGATCTCTAGGGATTGTTTTTGCCCCTTCGTTTTATTCCAATCAAAGATGTTCCAATTGAGTTTTAAGCCTGTCATGTAAAATGTCTTAAAGGAATTATCGAGCATGTTCAAGCCAGGATTGCCATAGCCTCCCTGTGCAAAGGCATTCAATTTGGGTAATTTCGATTTGGTCAGTTGTTGCTTTGATAAATCGATCTGTGCTTTTTTAAGTTCGAATAAGGTTAGTTCCGGTCTTTGGGAGTCAGTTTGGTTCTCGGTGGGAACCATGGGGGTCTGTAGGATAGCATCAGCACTGAGGTCACTTCCGATCAGTAGCGCCAAACGTTGGGTCAAACCCTTTTTGGAATAATCGATTTCGGCATATTTCTGCTTAATGTTCAATAGTTCTACCTGCAGGGCATCTGCGGATGAAGGAAGTAACGTGCCATACAATACACCGGCCTGGACTTCCTCAATACGGCTTTGCAATTGTTTTTCCTTAGCCGCCAATAAGGACCTGTTCTCCTGTAAGAGAAGGAGGGATAAATATAATTGGTTTACCTTGTTTTTTAAGGCGTACAGATTTACGTTAACCTCTTGTTCCGATACTTTGGAGTTGCTTTCCTTTACTTTGGCGGTAGCATCTATTAGTCCGCCATTGTAGATGAGAAGGCTGGCGTCCAATGTGGCCCTATACTGATCTTTATTAGGGGGTGTAACCGATATATTCGGAAGTTCAATGGGTAAATGTGTGACGTCAGATTGGTAGGTGGCTTGTGCATTCACATCCAATCTTGGTAATTTGTCCTTCTTTAGCGTTGCAATATCCAACTCGGCCTGGCTTTGAAGTAAAACGGATTGTTTCGCCAGGGGATAATTTTTGGTCACCCTATCGAAACAATCATCCAAGGTCAACGTGCGTTGCCCTACTAAAACTACCGGTAAGAATAGTAAGAGAATGAAACTGTATTTCGTTATGCCCTTATTTATTGATGTGTTCATACTGTTATGGTTTATGGAACCGACATTTATACACTGATACTACTTATGAATTGTTCCGCAATCAAGGTTTTACGTTCCTGAAGTATCTTTTTATATTCTGAATCTGGGATATCCAATACTAATTTAAGCAGTGTTTCCCCTACGAAAGGGAAGATGGTGAGCGATAACAAATTCAACACTAATTGTTTAGGGGATTTTCTTTTTATTTTGCCTGCTTCAATTTCCGCTTCAATTTGTCGTAGGAGGGGTTTTGGGTCCGGTTTGTTGGGGTGTGACATTATTTTAGTCACAAAATCAGGATTGTGGTTGAGTTCGTGAATTATAAACGAAGGTAAATAGGGGTTCTCCAATATAAAATCGATATAACTTGATGAGAACCTTCTTATTTTTTCATAGAGGTCGATTTCCAAGGCGAAAATGATGTTCATCTGTGGAGCCAGTTTTTGAAAGGCGGACATCAGAACAGCCTCGAACAATTGTTGTTTGTTTCTGAAATAATAATGTAGCATGGCCTTGTTGATCTTTGCCTCATCGGCAATTTCTTGCATGCGTGCCCCAGCCATACCCTTCTTTTCGAAAATGGTTATGGCGGCATTTAAAATAGTTTGCTCTGTACTGGAATCTTTCATCAACTAAATGGTTTAACCAAATGGTTAACAAATGTATAAAAAAATTCACAAGTAGAATAATTTTTGGTTTTTTTTCGTCGTAAATGGTGTATTCAAGTGCTTGGCCTTACGTCGGATTTGTATAAAGGTGGTTGGACTGATAGGGTTCAGGAGGGTGTTCCTGGAAATAAAAATTGATGGGTAAACCGTATGGTGAAAATTGGAAAGGAACCTTTTAAGGGTGGCATTCCATGGGGCTTGTTCCTATTTCGCTTATGGGTTTGGGTGAAACATAAGGGATGCCAAGACCCATTCCCCGTAAAATAAAGAGTACGCCAATGACCACCACGAAAACGGGAATCAGTTGTCGTATTCTTCTTTTGGCCGAACTTTGCAAAAAACCACTCATATATATCGCTGTGGTCATTAGGGGTACAGTACCCAGTCCGAATAAGACCATGTAAAGGCTGCCTTCGAAGGCACTTCCCATGGCTATGGCCCCGAAAAGAGCCATGTAAACCAAACCACAAGGTAAAAAGCCATTTAAAAAACCAATGGTCAAAAATGTGTCCGGCGATTTTTTCTTCAATTCTTGTCCCAGTCGGCTCTTTATTCTTGATATAACCCTGAATAAGGGCTTCGAAAGGTTGTACTTCGCAAAGGTTTTGTAGGGGATAAGAACGGCAATAATCATAATGACACCAATGATGATCGATAGTTTTTGTTGCATACCAAAAACATAAAGGCCCTTGCCTAAAAGGCCAAAGACCAATCCAATCAAACCATAGGCCAAAAGGCGGCCAGCATGGTACAATGTTATCTGAAATACTTTCTTGAAACCATTGTTGCGATCAACAGGGAGCATAAATGCAATGGGGCCGCACATACCTACGCAGTGTAGACTGCCCATAAGACCCAATGCCAAAGCTGATAATAACATGATTAATAGGTGATGCTCTCTTTAAATAAATAGGGAAGGTCAAGATATTCCCATGAAATTTTAATGTCCCAGCGACCATCCAACAAACGTTTGTCAGGTATGAGCAAATGTGTATTGGATAAACTTATGGGTAAGTCAAAATCCAAGTGTTTATTGGACGGTCTGTATAGGGACACTGTGCCTTTAATTTTCTCAGGTTCTATTTCTTCAGGAAATTGAACGAGCAATCCTTCTGGGGTTTTTTGTACTATAAGTTTTGAAGACAGATTATTGGCATTGGTCTCGGCATCAATCTCTTTTTGAAACCCCAATTCCGCCTTGTAATACTCTTCAGTGACCAAATCGTGATTCGCATGGTCATCCATATTCATTCGTACGACAAAAAATAGTATAAAGCTTATAAAGCCAATGAATGCCAGTACAATTCCTGTTCCCCAATTAATTTTCATATGACTCTTTTTATTGCTTTATGCATGGTTTAATTATAACTCCTTGGTGCCAAGAATCGTGCTGTGGTGGTTTCGATTAGTTCGTCCCCACTATATACCCCGATTTTCAGCTTATCCTTATCGCCATTCAGTGCCGAATTGTTTATTTCGATAAATAGGGTGCCTTCCGCCAAATCCTGGGCAGGTACCACAAAGTTATCATGGGTCACTAATTTGATGGTACCCTTGTGGGACATGAGTTTAAAACTTACATCAGGAATATCCTTGGTTGTCTTATTGATCAATTTATAAGTAAAGACATTACTGATGATGTTGCCCTCTTTGTGTTCGTATAGTTGTCCGGGAAGTCGCAATATGTTTGCTTCCAAATCATTACGCAAGAAAAGCATACCGATCAACACTCCGGTCAATATGACCAAAACAGCGGTGTAACCTTTAAGCCTTGGTGTAAACTTGAATTTTTCCTTTTTGGTGATTTCGTCTTCACTGGCATATCGGATCAGACCCTTAGGGAGGTTTATTTTCTCCATTACCGTGTCGCATTCATCAATACAGGCGGTACAGTTAATGCACTCCAATTGGGTCCCGTTTCGAATATCGATGTTGGTTGGACACACATGGACGCATTGTTTGCAATCAATACAATCCCCGTGGCCAAGCGCTTCACGGTCTTCGTTTTTCCGGAATTTTTTTCTGCCATTTTCGCCTTCACCCCGTTTGTGGTCATAGGCGACAATAATCGATTTATTATCGAGTAATACACCCTGCATTCTTCCATAAGGACAGGCGATGATACATACCTGCTCTCTAAACCATGCAAATATGAAGTAGAATACCGCCGTGAATATCAATAGGGCTACCAAGGTGCTTATATGGGACATTGGTCCTTCGAATACATATTGTATCAGCTTGTCACTACCGATCAAATAGGCTAGAAAGACATTGGCTATGATAAAGGATATCAGAAAGAAGATAATCCATTTGGTGACCCTCTTCCTTATTTTCTCACTATTCCAAGGTTGTCGGTCCAAACGCATTTGCGCAGGACGATCCCCATCGATCCAAAACTCGATTCGTCGGAAAACCATTTCCATAAAAATGGTTTGTGGGCAGATCCATCCACAGAAAATACGGCCAAAAGCCACGGTAAAAAGAGCGATGAAAATAACGCCTATAATCATGGAAATCACGAAAAGATGAAAATCCTGGGGCCAGAAAGGGAATCCAAAAATATTGAAACGACGTTCCAATACGTTGAACATTAAAAACTGGTTGCCATTGACTTTGATAAAAGGCGATAAAATCAAGAATGCCAATAGAAAGTAGCTTACCAGCTTTCTGTATTTATAAAACTTCCCACTCGGTTTCTTGGGGAAGACCCAAGCGCGTTTACCATCTTCCCTTATGGTGCCTATGGAATCCCTGAAATTATCCTTTTCTTGATTTGCCATTATCTATTCCTTTTTATATGGAATGAAATTTATTAATTAACGGCCACTGTGATTGAATCGGTCGCTTGTTCCGGTGTTTGTTCTTGTGTTTGTTCTTGTGTTTGTTCTTTTGCTGGGGCATTCTCATCTACCCAAATATCACCTTCCGGTGCTTTCGGATTGGCTGGTGTCGTACCCTGAAGACTCAGTACATAACTGGCTATCTGGGCAATTTCAGCAGGTTTGAAGTTCGATTTCCAGGCAACCATACCTTTACCATCACGACCACCTTCTGAAATGGTGTTGAAGACATTCTTTATTCCCCCACCCAAAATCCAGTGGTCATCGGTTAGGTTGGGTCCAATTCCCCCACCACCATCGGCCATATGACAGGCTACACATGTGGTTTCAAAAATTGCTTTACCGGCATTTAAATCGGATGCATCGGTCAATAATTCAACCGAATTGGCATCGACTAGGTCTTTGGCAGTTTTTTTATATTCCTCTATTGCCAAGTTGGCAGCTGCAACTTCCTGTTCGTATTCCAGTTCTTGGTCATAATCCCCATAAACTTCAAAACGTACCAAATAGACCACGGCAAAGACTATGGTCGCATAGAACATATATACCCACCAAGGTGGTAATTCATTGTCAAGCTCCTTGATACCATCATAATTGTGGTCTAGGATAATCTCACCTTCTTCCGCGATGGGTTTGTTGGCTGTTAACTTGGCCCAAACCTTTTTGGCCCAAGGCCATTCCCATTGTTTTGATTTTGCCGATAAGTAGCGTTCTTTTGCCTCTTCGCTAAGCGTTTGGAACATCACATTCTCAATCGACTTCAAAATCAATTCTATGGCAATCAAAATCAATAGCACCATCAACATAAAGAATTGTGTAATGGGGTATTCTATGATGGCCAATTTATCGCCAGAGTCTATAAAGTACTCCATCAATCCGAAAATGACGAAGAAGGTTACGGGGATTCTAATCCACCAAGGTGACATATTTTTCATAATTCTAGTTGGTTATTTTGGTTGTTATCATCTTCTAAAGGGAGTTCGCTTACCTCTTTGATGTATGCCTTGCGTGCGGTGAAAACCCACAAAAAAAGGATGGCAAAGAAGAGGAAGAATATACATAATGATATCATGGGATAGGTGGCTACGCCATCTATGCTTTCCATGTGTCCTTTAATGAATTTCAGCATGACTTTATTTGTTTTGGGTTAAAACTTCGCCTGTCTCCTTGACCTTGATGTCGGTTCCCAATCGCTGTAAATAGGCGATTAGGGAAACAATCTCGCGATCTTTCATTTCCACGAATTCCTCTCCGCTTTCTTCAGCAAATTTTTTGTCGGCCTCATAAGAACTTACAAAATCGGGATCTGCATAAAGGTTTTTCTCGATTTTTGACGCTTGGGTGTCCATTAACTCGTAAGCATTGGCAATTTCCTCTTCGGTGTAAGGAACGCCTAGGCTAACCATGACCTCCATTTTAGCTTGAATGTCACTACGGTCGTGTTTGTTGCGGATCAACCATCGGTAGGCCGGCATAATCGATCCCGAGGAAGTACTTTGGGGATCGTACATATGATTGAAATGCCAGTTGTCCGAATACTTGCCACCGACTCTTAAAAGATCCGGTCCGGTACGCTTACTACCCCATAGGAATGGGTGGTCGTACACAAATTCCCCGGCTTTGGCATATTCACCATATCTTTCCACTTCACTTCTGAAAGGACGCACCATTTGTGAGTGGCAGCTCACACAACCTTCCCGTATATAAAGATCCCTTCCCTCCAGTTCCAAGGGAGTGTATGGTTTAACACTGCTTATTGTAGGTATGTTTGATTTTACCATGATGGTAGGGACTATCTCGATCATACCACCAATTAAGATGGCGACGGTAGCCCAGACGGTCATTTGAACAGGTTTGCGTTCCAACCAAGTATGTAGTGTCTCTCCAGCGGTTCTTTTGCTCGATACACGGGTCAAGGCAGGGGCCTCGGCCAACTCATCCTCTACCTTGCTACCTGATCTAATGGTAACAATGATGTTGTAAACCAAGGTAAACATTCCTAGGATGTAAAGGCTACCACCGATGGCGCGCATCCAATACATTGGCATGATTTCGTGTACGGTTTCCAAGAAGTTCCCATAGGCCAATGTTCCGTCAGGATTGAAGTCTTTCCACATCAATGCTTGGGTGAACCCGGCAACGTACATGGGTAACGTATAAAGAATGATCCCTAAGGTACCGATCCAAAAATGGAAGTTGGCCATGCCTACGGAATATAATTTGGTCTTGAACATTCTTGGCACCAACCAATAGATCATACCAAAGGTCAAGAAACCGTTCCAGGCCAAGGCTCCAACGTGTACGTGGGCAATAATCCAATCACTAAAGTGGGCAATGGCGTTTACGTTCTTGAGGGAAAGCATGGGTCCTTCGAATGTGGCCATACCATAACCGGTAATCGCCACTACCATGAATTTTAGGGTAGGGTCTACGCGAACCTTGTCCCAAGCACCACGCAAGGTCAACAATCCGTTGATCATACCTCCCCAAGATGGGGCGATCAACATTACAGAAAAGGCAACCCCTAAATTTTGTGCCCAGTCAGGTAAGGCGGAATACAACAAATGGTGTGGTCCTGCCCATATGTAGATAAAGATCAAAGACCAGAAATGGACTATCGATAATCGATATGAATACACGGGTCTATTGGCGGCTTTAGGTACGAAATAGTACATAAGCCCCAAGAAAGGCGTTGTCAAAAAGAATGCAACGGCATTGTGACCGTACCACCATTGTACCAAGGCATCCTGAACACCAGCGTACACGGAGTAACTTTTCATTGCGCTTACGGGTAATTCCAAACTGTTGAAAATATGTAATACGGCAACGGTTACGAATGTGGCTAGGTAAAACCAGATGGCAACATACAGGTGACGTTGCCTTCTTTTGAACATGGTCATTATCAAGTTTACACCAAAAGCAACCCAGACAACTGCAATGGCGATGTCAATCGGCCATTCCAATTCTGCATATTCCTTGGTTGTAGTATACCCTAATGGAAGTGAGATCGCGGCAGCTACAATAATCAATTGCCATCCCCAAAAGTTGAATTTACTTAAGAAATCGCTGTACATACGCGCTTTCAACAATCGCTGTGTGGAATAGTATACCCCTGCGAAAATAGCGTTACCCACGAAGGCAAAAATCACAGCATTGGTATGCAAGGGTCTTAAACGACCAAAGCTTAACCATGCGATGCCATCGGTTACATTTGGGAAAAGAAACATGAAGGCCAGTAGTAGGCCTACCGACATTCCCACAACTCCCCAGAACATGGTAGCATAGAGGAAATTTTTTACGATTTTGTTATCGTAATAGAATTGTTGTACTTCCATAATTACAATTTTTGACTTTTATTTAGTTGGTTTGATTTATTCTTGTCCTCTTTTTTTAAGGCGGTGTCGTCTTTTACTAACTCGTCATCAAAGAGCATGCGAACAGATGGCGTATACGAATCATCGTACTGCCCGCTGCGCACTGAAATAATAAAAGCTGTGAAAAAGATTATAGCAACAACGATGCTAATAGTCAATAGCACATAAATAACACTCATACCTTACCTGAAATTCGACCCAAACATATGTATTCACCAAAAGGCAAAATATGATTTTTGTCATGTTTTTAAATTAATTTACTTTTTTTCCTAAAATATTTGTGGCCAAGGTGGTAAAACCTACCACGCTTATAGAGCTTAAAGGCATTAGGATTGCTGCTATAACGGGCTCTAATTGCCCAGTTACCGCAAAATACAAACCAACAACATTATATACAAGTGATAATAGGAAACTTAACTTAATAATTTTCATTGCTTTCTTTGCCGCTAGGATATATTGGTCCAATTGGTCAAATTTTGAAGCGTCCAATATGCCATCACATGCCGGTGAAAAAACATTGATATTCTCTGATATGGCAATACCGACATTACTTTGGGCCAGCGCCCCGGCATCATTGAGTCCGTCACCCACCATCATGACTTTTTTGCCCTGCTCTTGCAATGTCTTTATGAAATTCAGCTTGTCCTTCGGCTTTTGGTTGAAATACATGGGGGTAAGCGGGGGCAATATCTTTTCGAGCCGGTATTTTTCCCCTTCGTTGTCCCCAGATAAAATGGCTAAATGTAAATGCTGGTCCATGGCCTTAAAAACATCGGAAACACCTTCCCTGTAGTGGTTGTGGAATACAAAACGGCCTTTGTATGTGTTGTTGGCGCTGATATGGACCGAAGTGGTTTCGGAATCATAATCGGTAGTGTTTCCAACAAAATCCGCTGATCCCACCTTGATATGGCTTTCATTTTTTTGTCCTTCGATCCCTTTGCCCAGATGTTCTTGGTAGTCGTCTAGAGGTACGATATTGTGGGCTGCCAACATATCGTACAGGGTTCTGCTCAATGGATGGTTGGAGGCCCTTAGGGTATTTTTCAAAAGTGATTCTTCTTCCAGTGTCAGTTCCATGCCCTCATAGGTGGCCTTGCTTTTCATGGTGGTGGTAATGGTTCCGGTTTTGTCAAAGATGGCCGTGTCTATTTGGGCCAATTGCTCAAGGGTTTGGGTGTTTTTCAAGTAGAATTTCTTGCGCCCAAAGATCCGTAGCATATTGCCAAGGGTAAATGGCGCGGCCAGGGCAATGGCACATGGGCAGGCAATGATAAGTACTGCCGTAAACACATTCATGGCTTTGCTGCTATCGTAATAGAGCCAAAACGCCGTGGTTATAAAGGCAATGGTCAAAACAGCCCAGGTAAACCGCTTTCCAATACTATCGGTCAGGGTTTGGAACTTGCTCTCTTTATTTTCGCTAAATACCGTACTGCTCCATAATTGGGTCAAATAACTTTGGGAAACGGTCTTTAGTACATCCATCTCTATGGCACCGTCCAATTGTTTTCCCCCTGCGTAGATTTTGTCGCCCGATTCCTTGAATACCGGTTCGGACTCACCCGTGACAAAGCTATAATCGATTTGGGCCCTACCGTTGATAAGTATACCATCAACGGGAATCAATTCTTCATTGCGGATCAAGAGGCGATCCCCTTTTTTTATGTCATAAACCTGGACGGTCTCCTCTTTATGGTCTTCTGATATTTTGGTGACAGCGATGGGGAAATAAGATTTATAATCCCGCTCAAAAGAGAGGAAGGAATATGTTTTTTGTTGAAAAAACTTCCCTATTAGCAGAAAGAATATGAGTCCGGTCAAGCTATCGAAAAAACCAGTTCCCCAATCAAAAATGATTTCTGCGGTGCTCCGAAGGAATAAAACAAGGATTCCCAGAGCAATAGGGACATCGATATTCAGTATTTTGGAACGAAGGCCCTTAAAGGCTGAGATTAGATAATCCTGCCCGGCATAGAACACAACGGGTAGTGAAAAAGCGAACATCAACCATCGGAACAGCCCTTTGTATTGGTCTAGCCAAAACTCATTGACCTCAAAGTATTCTGGAAAAGAAAGAAACATTACGTTGCCGAATGCAAAACCTGCGACGCCCAATTTATAGATAAGCCCCCGATCTATATTCTTCTTGCCCTTGTCAAAATCCTCTAGTGAGATATAGGGTTCGTATCCGATACGTGCCAGTAGGACGACAAGGTCTTTAAGCCCCATATTTTCGGGGTTGAAGATAACGCGTACCGTCTTTTTGGGGAAATCCACTTGGGAACTACTGACCGCTGGGTTTAATTTGTTGAGGTTTTCCAAAACCCAAATACAGGAACTACAATGGATTTGTGGAATATAAAGGTTTACGATTTGTAGGTTTTCCCCATTGAATTCCAAGAGTTTCTCGATGATTTTGGAATCATTTAAAAAGTCGTATTTGCTTTCGACAACGTTCGGTGTGGAACCGGCGGAGGATTGCAGATCGTAGTAATAGGACAGGTCGTTGGAGGAGAAAATTTCGTATACGGTCTTACAGCCGTTACAACAGAAATTCTTCCCATCGTGAACAATAGGGTTTCTGCCGCAATCGTCACCACAATGATAACATCGGACTTTCTCCATTTACATTTGCATATACCTACAACAAATATCTAGAACTTTCCTGAAATAATTCATGATAATTGTCAGCTTTTCGATATTTTTATACCATATTAAAGGTAGAGCAAATAGATTACTTTATGGATGAGGCAGAACAGAGTAGGTGTGAGAACTGTATTGTACGGCAGTTCAACTCTTTACGTGCCATGAGTAAGACCGAATTAAAGAAGGTTTCTGACTCGAAGGTCACGAAAAAGATTAAAAAGGGGGAGGCTCTTTTCGAGGAAGGGGACAAACTCGATGGGGTGTTCTGTGTTCGGGAAGGTGTTTCCAAGCTTTCCAAATTGAGTTCTAACGGTAAAGATCAAATCATAAAGTTAGCCAGTAAAGGTGAGGTGATGGGTCAAAGATCCGTCATTGCCGAAGAATATACCAATTTAAGTGCCGTGGCTGTCAGTGACATGGAAGTGTGTTTTATCCCAAAAGACAGTATCGTTCATACCTTAAGTAAAAATCCGGATTTCGCCATTGAGGTTTTAAGGCATATGGCCCACGACCTTAAGGAAGCCGATGATGTAATAGTGAATATGTCCCAGAAAACGGTAAAACAACGTATTGCCGAGGCCTTTGTTTATTTAAAGAACAATTATGGGGAGGATGATCAGGGATTTTTAAAACTGACCCTTTCCAGAGAGGATATCGCAAATGTTGTGGGTACCGCAACGGAATCCGCCATCCGGATAATCTCCGAATTCAAGAAAAAAGGAATGATCAAGACCTCCGGCAAAAAAATCGGGGTTTTGAATGAAAAATTGCTCCAAGATCTTATTGAGGGCTTTTGATAAGCCCGTTTTATCCTTCTATTTCCAAGCTTCCACATGTCTTATAAACCCTCTATTTTATTAAGGGTTTGGCGCATTTATGAAAAACTGACATAAATCATAGTTTGCCAGAACGTCTTCCGATAATTTTACACCTTATAAAATGGATTGGAATGAAAAATGTTTTACTACCCACGGACTTTTCAGAGAATGCTTGGAATGCCACTAAGTATGCTATTGAGTTGTTCAAAGAAGAGGAATGTGTTTTTCATTTGCTCAACACCTATACCCCTGCCATTGTCAGTAGTAGGTTTATGGGGACCAGTATGGGCCACGTACAGGAAAGTAATGTTCGTGATAATTCGGAAAAGGGATTAAAAGATCTCTTGGGTAAAATAAAGAAGAATTTCAATTACCCCAAACATAGTTTCAAAACCATCTCATCTTTTAGCCTGCTCGTTGACGAAATCAAGGATATCGTTGAAAGAGTGGGTATAGATATGATAATCACGGGAACCAAGGGGGCATCAGGTTTGGATGAGGTATTCATGGGTAGTAATACCGTACGAATAATCAAGTCCGTAAAGAATTGTCCCGTATTGGCCATTCCTCAGCATTTTGAATATGCGAGTCCTACTGAAATCGCTTTTGCAACGGACTTCAATAGGTTCTATTCGCTTTCCGAGCTTCAACCGATTATCGATTTGGCCAAGACTTTTAAGGCGTCATTGCGTATTGTTCATGTGCAGTACGAGATAAAGGCATTGACAGAGATTCAAATGTTCAATTTAAATATGTTGCGTAAATACTTAAATGAAGTTGAGCACTACGTGCATACGGTTTCCGAATTGAATTCCGTGTCAAAGACGTTGGAGGTTTTTGCCAAAGAGCTCGATATCCATTTATTGGCCATGTTGAATTACCAACATAGCTATATGGAGAAAATGACTCGTGAGGCAGTAGTGAAACGTATGGCTTTCCACACCCAAATACCTTTATTGGTCATTCCCGAACTGGGTATGAACACGCCCTTGAAATCTTCATCGAATAGGGAAAATGCGGTAATGGATTAAGAAGTTTGTCCAATAGGATGGTCTTCGTAGAAATCCTTGAATGTTTTTTTCGTGGTGTAGTTATCCGTTAAAACCTTATACACCATATAAACGACCATTGACTGGCCTAGTACGGTTATGTAAAATACCCAATTGAAAGAGAAATTCATAGCAGCCATAATCGTTACGACAACTAAGGTTAAGGTGGTGTTGGCTACCCAGAACATTGCGGAGTTTTTCATGTTTTATTTACAAAATACGAAAATGGTGGTTTTTCAGGGTTAAATAAATACTAAAAAAGGTGTTCCTTATAAGGGCTGTTCAACGTGTTCCTGGTATGCAGCCCATTGGGATGTCCCTATGGTTATGGATGTTACGCTGATGTTAAAGACATGGTAAAGGGTGTTATAATGGTGTCGTAACCGCTTGGGATTGCTTAATTTTGTATAAAAAGCATGAATATTCCCAAGACGGATAAGAAAAGGGTTGTGGTCATCGGAGGCGGCTTTGCCGGAATCTCATTGGCCAAAAAACTCAAGGATTTGGATGTGCAATTGGTATTGCTCGACAAACAAAACTACCATACGTTTCAACCTTTGTTGTATCAAGTGTCGACAAGTGGGTTGGAGCCCGATTCGATAGCCTATCCCTTGCGAAAGGTGTTGCGTAAACTCAATAATTTTTATTTTCGATGGGCCACTGTAGAGCGAATTGACCCCGTACAGCAACGTGTGATAACATCCAAAGGGGATTTGTCCTATGATTTTTTGGTGCTGGCCACAGGTACAAAAACCAATTATTTCGGGAACAAGGATATTGAAAAATATACCATGCCCATGAAGAATGTTCCCCAGGCATTGAATATTCGAAGTCTTATGCTCCAGAATTTTGAAAAGGCCGACGATTGTGTCGATGAAAAGGAGCGCAATGCCCTGATGAATTTTTGTATCATAGGGGCAGGACCTACCGGGGTGGAATTGGCAGGGGCCTTTGCAGAACTCAAGAATAATGTTTTCCCCAAGGATTATCGTCATTTGGATATTTCCGAAATGCAAATTCATTTATTTGAAGGCGGTCCCCGGGTCTTGCCCCCCATGAGTGTAAAAGCCTCGAAAAAAGCCCTTCAGTTTCTTTGTAAATTAGGGGTTACAGTGCATTTGAATACGATTGTTGAAGATTATGATGGGGAAACACTGACCTTGAAAAACCAGGAAACCATTGCCAGTAAGAACTGTATTTGGACGGCAGGGGTCACCGGTGCCTCCATTGAAGGATTCAATAAGGACGCACTGGTAGATCGGATAAATAGGTATAAGGTAAATGAATACAACCAAGTTGAAGGGTATTCGAATATTTTTGCCATTGGTGATATAGCGTTGATGCAGACCAAGGAATATCCGAAAGGGCATCCGCAGGTGGCCCAGCCCGCCATACAACAAGGGGAACTCTTGGCTAAAAATTTAAAAAGCCTATTGGTCGGTAAGGAGATGAAACCATTTCGGTATTATGACAAGGGTACTATGGCCACGGTTGGGAGAAATAAGGCTGTGGTCGATTTAAAGAGGGCGAAATTCGGAGGCTTCTTTGCCTGGTATATTTGGATGTTCGTGCATTTAATGGCCTTGGTCGGTTTTCGAAATCGTGTGATTGTCTTTTTCAATTGGGTTTATAATTACATTAATTTTGATAAGGCGGCCCGTTTGATCGTTCGGCCGTATCAGCCCAAGGAGTAGATACCTGAATTGTGTGATTCTATATCCCGGATCCGAAAAACCTTTGTATATTTGTAATGTTGTGTTGAGCTTCGATTTCGGTTGAGGCTATGGTGAAAATGCCTTAGGGCATCTACCAATGAAAGGCTTTCCTACTACTGGGAGGCTTTTTTTATGCACTTTTCCAAGATTTTACACAGCATACCCAGTCATTCTCTTCATCTAAATAATTGAGTTGGATTTCAATGGTTAGATGGTTTATCGTATTTTTAAGAAAGTTTAATCAATACCACGATCATGCCATTATATCATAAATTGGGTAAGATTCCCCATAAACGACATACGGTTTTCAAAAAGGCAGATGGTTCTTTGCATTATGAGCAATTGTTCGGAACGATAGGGTTTGATGGTATGTCATCCTTGCTCTATCATTTGCATAGACCAACGATGGTCAAGCAAGTTGGGGCGACCAAGGATGTATCTCCCAAGGCGGCAGTGCCACATAATATAAAGTCGAGATTGCTAAAGGGCTTCCAGGTGCAGGCCGAAGATGATTTTTTGGATAGTAGGAAGATTGTACTTTTCAATTCCGATGTGAATGTGGGTTTGGCAGCACCACGAAAATCAATGACCGATTATTTTTACAAGAATGCCGATGCCGATGAATTGATGTTTGTTCATAAAGGGACCGGTACATTGAAAACATTCTTGGGTGAAATTGATTTTGAGTATGGGGATTATCTCTTGATTCCCCGTGGAATGATCTATCAGATTGAGTTTGACTCCGAAGACAACCGTTTATTGGTAACCGAATCGTATAGCCCTATTTATACCCCCAAACGATATCGCAATTGGTTTGGACAGCATTTGGAGCATTCGCCTTTCTGTGAACGCGATTTTAAACTGCCCCAAAATTTAAAGACCCATGATGAGAAGGGCGAATTTGTGTTGAAGGTAAAGAAGCAAGGTCAGTTGCACGAATTGGTCTATGCCTCGCACCCTTTTGATGTTGTGGGTTGGGACGGATACAATTATCCTTATGGATTCTCCATACACGATTTTGAACCGATAACCGGAAGGGTACACCAACCGCCACCAGTACACCAGACTTTTGAAACGAATGCTTTTGTGGTCTGTTCCTTTGTGCCCCGGATATACGATTACCATCCCAAGGCCATTCCGGCCCCATACAACCATTCGAACATAGATTCTGATGAGGTGTTGTACTATGTGGATGGCGATTTTATGAGCCGAAGGAATATTGATCAAGGCTATATTTCATTACATCCCGCGGGAATACCCCACGGACCGCACCCGGGTACTTATGAGGCAAGTATCGGTAAAACCAAAACGGAGGAGCTCGCGGTTATGATCGATACCTTTAAACCGTTACAACTCACCCAGACCGCCTTGGATATTGATGATGGAAAATACTACCAGTCCTGGTTGGAGTAGGGTGATTTCCATGGTTGTCCTGTTTTCAATTGGTATCCCCCACGCTAAGGCCGTCAACACAGTGAAGGTTGAACGCCAAAAGTAAGTGCCGTATTAAGATAGTATCGCCTTGTAGCGCCATACCCGTTATGGTAGTTTAGATCCTATGCAGTACATATTGGATCAAAGAGGCCGCCAGTTTAGCGGTTTGGTGGTCCCTATCATATTTTGGGTTCATCTCAGCAATATCCATACCTATCATTTTATTGGATCTGATTATCGTCCATAAGGATTTAAGTACAATATCGGGGGCAAAACCCATAGGCGATGCTGCACTGACCCCAGGGGCGTATGCCGATGAAAATCCGTCTAAATCTATGGTCGTATAAATGTAATCCACCCCAGCGATAAAATCTTTGATGGTTTGTCTCACAGCATCCAAATGTTGCATATTGAATTCCTTTTTTCGCAAGAATTCAACATTGAAGTCTATAGCTGTTTCAAAGAGGGTTCTGTCATTGGCATCTTTACGAATGCCTAGGCACAAGTATTTAAAATTGTGTTTGCCGGCAGTGGCGTCTTGTGCGATTTGATAAAAGGGTGTTCCTGAATTATTGCCTTTTTCATTGGAACGAAGGTCGAAATGGGCGTCAAAATTGATAATGCCAATGGTCTTATCCTTTTCGATATGGTCAAGTAAGCCGTTATAATGGCCATAGGCGATATCATGACCGCCCCCAAGGAGTATCGGAAATGTATGTAGCTCCAATAACTTGGACACTTTTTGTGATAATAGGTTTTGGGCGGCCTCCATATCATCATCCACGCATTCAATAGTGCCACAATCAAGTATTTGCGACTTTTCATCCATATGGTTGGGCATATTTCCCAATTGGGACCTAATGGCATCCGGTCCGGCAGAGGCTCCTATTCTCCCTTGATTGCGTTTTACCCCGGTGTCACAGGCATAGCCCAATAAGGCAATTGTCTTTTGGGTTGCACTTGCGCTGATTTTATCAATATCGGTACATTCTACTTTTTCATGCAGATAGAGTTTCTGGTCAGAGGTTCTTCCCGTCCAGATTTTTCGGTTTGGTTTTTTGTAAATAGCCATAATCAATCAAATAAATTATTCAACAATTTGTTATCCACTAGATTAGGTAGGGTAACCTTGAGTTCGGGCGTACGCTCCATTTCCCGTTTTATTGCAAACAGGGCTTCTTTGTTTCGAGCCCAACTTCTACGCGAAATTCCGTTATTGACATCATAGAACAACATGTTCTTTAATCGTCTTGAGGCATCCTTTGAGCCATCCAAGACCATTCCGAAACCGCCATTAACAACTTCCCCCCAACCTACACCGCCACCATTATGGATAGAGACCCAGGTAGCGCCCCTAAAACTGTCCCCGATAACATTGTGAATCGCCATATCCGCGGTGAACTTACTACCGTCGTATATATTGCTGGTCTCTCGGAAGGGGGAATCGGTACCACTCACATCATGATGGTCACGACCTAAGACGATCGGTGCGGAAATCTCCCCACTTTTTATGGCCTTATTGAATGCCTCGGCAATTTTACTGCGACCTTCGGCATCGGCATATAGGATTCGTGCTTGGGATCCCACAACCAGTTTGTTTTGTCCGGCTTCCTGGATCCAGGTGATATTGTCTTGTAATTGTTGTTGGATTTCCTGGGGGGCTTCAGTCAAAATCTGTTTCATTACCGCAAGGGCAATGGCATCTGTTTTTTGAAGGTCTTTCGGATTGCCCGAGGTGCAAACCCATCGAAAAGGTCCAAAACCATAATCAAAACATAGGGGCCCCAAAATGTCCTGCACATAGGAAGGGTATTTAAAATCAACTTGATTTTGAGCCATGACATCAGCCCCAGCCCGTGAAGCTTCCAATAGAAAG
Source organism: Maribacter polysiphoniae (assembly GCF_003148665.1). Lineage (GTDB taxonomy): Bacteria > Bacteroidota > Bacteroidia > Flavobacteriales > Flavobacteriaceae > Maribacter_A > Maribacter_A polysiphoniae. The sequence continues at coordinate 139,314 of NZ_QGGQ01000005.1, forward strand.
GCATTCCCATAATCAAAGAAATAGGTTCCTTTGGCAGCGTGTTTATTAATGGTTGACACCTGTCTTCGCAAGGACTTTTGTACTTCAGTCTTAAAAGTGTTGGGGTCCGTGGCCATCATTTCGTTCGATGCCTCAAAACTTATTCCGACAGGATAATACCCGCCCGACCAAGGATTGTGTAATGAGGTTTGGTCCGAACCGATGTGTATGAATATGTCCTCCATGTCGAATCGCTCCCAGACGTCGACAATATTGCCGATAAAAGCCAGGGAAACCACCTCGTTTTCGGCAATGGCTTTTTGGGCCCTGACAACCAGTTGGTCCATATCGTCAATTAATTCATCGACCCATCCTTGTGCATGCCTTTTTTGTGCTGCGGTCCTATTCACTTCGGCACAAATGGTGATGCACCCGACTATGTTTCCGGCTTTGGGTTGTGCCCCACTCATGCCCCCCAATCCAGCGGTTAGGAAGATTTTTCCTTTGGGCGACTCATTTTTCTTCAACACCTTCCGGAAGGCGTTCATTACCGTTATGGCTGTACCGTGAACGATGCCCTGTGGGCCAATATACATATAGGACCCAGCGGTCATTTGGCCGTATTGGGTAACTCCCAAGGCATTGTATTTTTCCCAGTCGTCCGGTTTGGAGTAGTTGGGGACCATCATGCCATTGGTCACCACAATCCTTGGTGCTTCTTTGGAAGAAGGAAAAAGCCCCATGGGATGCCCTGAATAGATATGTAAAGTCTGCTCCTCGGTCATTGTGGCCAAATAGTGCATGGTCAACAGGTATTGTGCCCAATTTTGGAATACGGCGCCATTGCCACCGTAGGTAATCAATTCTTCAGGATGTTGGGCGACAGCTGGATCTAGATTGTTTTGGATCATGAGCATTATTGCGGCTGCTTGCGGGGTTTGGGCCGGATATTCATCAATTGGCCGTGCATAAATCCCGTATTCCGGTTTAAAACGGTACATGTAAATTCTGCCGAAATCATGGAGCTCTTGCGCAAATTCTTGGGATAATTCTAAATGCCAATCTTTTGGAAAATAGCGTAAGGCATTATGAATGGCCAGTTTCTTTTCTTCCAGGGAGAGGATGTCCTTGCGCTTTGGCGCATGGCTGACAGCGGAGGACCTTTCCCTTTTAATGGGTAACACTTTGGGAATACCCTGAAGTATTTGGGATTTAAAATCCAATGATGGGCTATTTGTTTGCATCTTAGATCAGTGCTTATGTTTATTATAGACCAATTCCCCTTTTTTCCATACCATACATGGTTTAAAGTTTCCTTGATTGTATAGTATCTCTTTGTAATTTCCTGTGTGGAATATGCACATATCGGCCAGGAGACCAGTTTGCAATTGACCCCTATCGGAAAGGTTCAAGGCGGCGGAAGCCCTTGAGGTAATTCCTGCGAGTACTTCGGCATTGGTCAATTTTTCGAAAGTTCCCAAGATGGCCGCTTGCGTCAATAAATCGCCCATAGGGGCCGAACCTGGGTTATGGTCACTGGCAATGGCCAGGGCACCACCGGCATCAAGGATTTTACGGGCAGGGGCGAAAGCGCATCCCAACCCTATGGAAGCCCCTGGCAGTGCGGTCGCAATCACATCGCTTTTTGCCAATAGTTTTATTTCCACTTCGGTACTGGCCTCTAGATGGTCAGCACTGATGGCTTTGTATTTTATGGCGACTTCACTTCCCCCTGTGGTAAATTGGTCGGCATGTACGGTAATGTCGAAACCAAGTTCCTTGGCTTTATTGAAATAGGGTTCTATCAATAGGGGGTAGAAGGCCCCTTCTTCAATAAAAGCATCGATCCGATTTGTGAGTTTTTCGGCCTTAAGGATAGGTAGCAATTCGGTTATGATCAATTCCAGGTATTCGGCAGGGATGCCATCAAAATCCTTCGGAACCATATGTGCGGCCAGGCAGGTAGGAACCAAATCAATAGGTAGTTGGGTGTCGGCCTCCTTAATCGCATAAAGCATTTTCAATTCCTCTTGAATTGAAAGTCCGTAACCACTTTTAACTTCAATCGTTGTTACACCATTGGCCATATGCCGTTTGGCTCTTTTTACAATGCCTTTGACCAAGGCTTCCTTGGTGGCCTTACGGGTTTGGGTAACCGTATCCCAGATACCCCCACCGGCTTTTGAGATTTCCATATAGGTCTTGCCGGAATTGCGTAGGGCATAATCATTGGCCCTTGATCCAGCAAAACAGATGTGCGTATGCGCATCTACAAAGCCTGGTAAACAGGTGTGGTCCCCATGCAGTTCATGGATTTCCGTATCCGTGGAAACGGCTTTTGCCAATACATCGAATTCCCCTATGGATTTTATATGGTGACCTTCAATAAGAATCCCCCCGTTTTCTATGGTTTTCAAGTCTTGGTCTGCGATGGGTCCCTTTAGGGAAAGCCCTGTCATGGGGATGATTTGTTTAAATGGTCCTATTAATTTCATGCGTTTTTTTTAATTGTAAAAAGATTCCCATTTCCGTGAAAAAGCGGTTGGGCATATCCTTTAAAATACTTCAAATTCGTCTGAATAGGGTGTCTTGAACGAAATCTTTTTTTGCTTTTTGGTTGCATCGATGACATTCATGATGGTTTTGTCCTTTATCATTTCGATACCGATGGCTATGTCATCGGCAAAGACCCTGTCCTTGGCTGCAAAGGCAACCTTCTTACGTACCGCTTTATGTACTTCATCCAATAATATACCCGATTTTAAGGGTTTTCGAAATTCAAAGGCCTGGGCTGCCGTTAAAAGTTCTATGGCCAATATTTTCTCAACATTCTTCAATACCTGTAATGCCTTTCGACCACTTATCGACCCCATGCTTACGTGGTCTTCCTGGCCAAGGGAGGTCGGAATACTGTCAGCACTTGAAGGGAAGCATAATCCCTTGTTCTCGCTGGCCAATGCGGCAGTAGTGTATTGTAGGATCATATAGCCGGAATTGATTCCCGTGTCCTTCATCAAGAGTTTGGGTACTCCGGGGCTGTTGCCTTCCAAGGCCAAATAAATCCTGCGGTCCGAGATATTACCAATTTCAGAGGCGGCCAAACACGCATAATCCAGGGCCATTGCCAAAGGTTGTCCGTGAAAGCTTCCACCACTGATGGTAAGGTCATTGTTAATGATAACGGGATTGTCGGTAACGGAGTTCAGTTCAATCTCCAGCAATTCTTTCAGGTGTAACCACGCATTGCGCGATGCCCCATGTACTTGGGGGATACATCGTAGGGAATAGGGGTCCTGCACACGTTCACAGTTGGCATGGGCTTCCATGATTTCCGAACCTTTCAATAAGCGTTTGATTCTTTTGGCCACATGGATGTTGCCTTTAAAGGGCCTCAGTTTATGAAGTTCGTTGTAAAAAGGTTTTATGGAGCCTTGCAAACCTTCGATCATCATGGCCCCGATAATATCTGCCTGTGAAAGACAGCTGTGCAGTTTTTCAACCACTTTTATGGCGTGCGCCGCAATGAATTGGGTGCCGTTAATAAGGGCCAACCCCTCTTTTGCCCCAAGGGCAATGGCTTTGAGTCCCGTTTTTTTAAAAAGTTCAGCTGTGGTCAGGGTTTCACCATCATACTCCACCTTTCCCAAACCAATTAAGGGAAGGAACAAATGGGAAAGCGGGGCCAAATCCCCGGAGGCACCTACGGAGCCCTGGGATGGAACGACGGGAATCGCATCGTGCCCAATATGCCAAAGGATGCGTTCTATAGTTGTTTCGGAAATTCCGGAAAAGCCCTTGGCAAGCGAATGCGCTTTTAAGATAAGCATCAACTTGGCAATTTCCCTGTCGATAGGTTTACCAACACCAACACTGTGACTTTGTAAAATATTCGTTTGTAATATTTGGGTTTCTTCCTTCGATATCTTCGTGGTGCATAAAGGCCCGAAACCAGTGTTGATTCCGTAAACAGGCAGGCCTTTCTCGACAATATTCCCCACGATTTTCCAACTCTCGTTGATTTTGTCCCTGCTCGATTTGGACAACCAGACTTCCGTTTGGCCATTGGCAATGGCAATCGCTGTACTGGCAGTTAACCAATCTTCACCTAATTTGAACCTTTTTGGAGTTGAAACCATCAATTCTCTTGTTTTACCCTAAATTTATTGATTAAGTTTGATACTTACTAATACCAATAAAATCAATATTCAATTACCATGGGTTATCAATTGGAGCTTCGACATTTCACTTATTTTTTGGCGGTTGCCGAGGAGTTGCATTTTAGGAAAGCGGCTGAAAAATTATTTATATCCCAGCCGGGCCTGAGTAGGCAAATCAAGCAAATGGAGGGGATTTTACAAGTGCAATTGTTTGTTCGGGATAAAAAAAAGGTGATTCTAACGCCAGCGGGACATTATCTAAAGGGCCAGGCAGAAGCCATATTCCATCAGATAAACGAAGCAAAAAGACAATTGCAATTGATCGGGGAAGGGGACAAAGGGGAAATCCGGATCGGATTTTTGGGGTCTGCCATGCAAAGTGTAATTCCCAATTTGCTTTTAAGTCTCAAGGATAAATACCCTAACATAAAAACGTCCCTGGAAGAGCGTTCGAATATGGCACAGGTAGAGGCCGTTTTAAAGGATGAGTTGGATATAGGGTTTGTAAGGTTGTCCAGGGTTCCCAAGGCCTTGGGAATGACAACGGTTTATAGGGATACGTTTTCGTTGGTGCTTCCTGAGAATTATCCTATGCTTACAAGAAATTTTGAGGGGATGCATCAATTTGCCAACGATGATTTTATACTCTTCAGTAAGGAATACAGCCCTTTTTATTTTGAAACGATCATGAGTATTTGTTCCGATGCAGGTTTTGTTCCCAAGGTGTCGCACAAAACGGTTCATGCGCATACCATTTTTAAATTGGTAGAGAATAATATGGGAATTGCCATTGTGCCCACTGCCTTGAAATCGGGCTTTCAGATGCGGGTAAAATTCATTGAATTAAGGAATATTGACCAACGTGCCTTATTGTCTGCCATATGGAAAAAGGATAACCCTAACCCCGTTTTGAAAAATTGTATGGATTTACTTTTGAAGTAAGCTTGATAAAATAGTAGTTTTAAAATCTAAATATGCAATAAATGATTTTTGACTTAATCAAAGATAGACGTTCGGTATTTCCTGACCAATATGTTGATATCCCCATCTCCAAGAAAGATTTGGATCAAATTTTGGAAGCCGCCAATTGGGCACCATCCCATAAAAAGACGGAACCATGGCGATTTAAGGTGATGCAAGGGGAATCCAAGGAAAGATTGGGGACCTTCCTTTCTACAAAATACCAAGAGGTTGAAGAAAGACCGAAGCAGGTAAAGATTAAAAAACTGAAAGAAAATCCGACTAAATCGGCCGTTGTTATAGCCATTTGTATGCAGCGTGACCCCAATGGGAGTGTGCCTGAATGGGAAGAAGTCGCAGCTGTGGCCATGGCCGTGCAAAATATGTGGCTTTGCTGTACAGAAATCGGGATTGGGTGCTATTGGAGTTCTCCCGGTTTAATCACCCATATGGATGAATTTTTTGATTTGGCCGAAGGGGAGAAGTGTCTCGGATTTTTATATATGGGATTTTTTGAAGGGGAATTGGCGATTGGCCAACGAAACCCGATTAAGGATAAGGTGGTTTGGCTCGATCAATTGAAATAAGGAAACAAGGCTCCTTTGTACTCCCAAAACGTGGCTATAAAGAGTCCTAAATAAACGATTGTGACCATAAACTTTAAGAAAGTCCCGGTTAAGAACCCGATAAAAGAACCAAAAGCGGCCTTTGTGGCCGTTTTTTTATCGGCCTTATTCAAAAGTTCCCCGACCAAAGCCCCGACAAAGGGCCAGATTATAATACCAAAAGGTCCCAGGACAGGAAAAAATAAGGCAACCAAAAGTCCTATGGTGGTACCTAGCATTCCGGCTTTGGTGCCCCCAAATTTTTTGGTCCCTACAGCTGGAATGATATAATCAAGAGCAAAAACAATCAGGGCAATCACTAAGGTAATGCCCAAGAACACCCAATCATTGGGAACCGCCTTGGTCAGATATAACAGTAATAGTCCGATCCAACTCACGGGAGGGCCGGGCAGTACTGGTAGAAAACTACCCAAAATCCCGATCAACATAAAAATAAATCCGAAAATCAGTAAAGCAATATCCATGGTTGTGTTTTTACTATTGGACAAATGTAACCGACAAATGTTACAAACAAAATCAAATTGTCCTGTTCATTTCAAATTTGATAAGTAAATTTGAATAAGATTGGATCAGTTAGTGAAAACCCACAAAACATCTCGAAACTCCAGAATGGCAAGAATGGGATGTGCAGTACTTTGTATGTTCTATTTATTGGGACTGTTTAATGGTCTCGTTTTGGAAACATTGCATGAGGTTTCACATATTATGGGACCAAAAATACACCATCATAATTTTGCCTCTAGTCATGAACGGATGGATTATTCCTCATTGGAAGCAATGGCAGGGCACTCGCACGAAGCTTTGGAGGCTTTGAAGCAGTTGTTGGAGGCCAACCAGCAGGACGAACAAGAATCCAATAGTGAAACCAACCTTAAACTGGATAAACACATCGTTGAAGAATCCTGTTTTGTATCTGAAATAACGACTTCAGTTGTCCGATATGACAATTGGGAATACAAAAGCGTAAATTCTTTTTGGTATAAAGGTGTGAGTACTCCCCCTCCCCAAAATAGCTAACATGGGCCAGGCCAAAATTTCAAAGAACAGGTTCCAAACTAAATGGAACAGGGTCTAGGTTTCCTATTGTTCAGGCTTATTTATACAAATCAAATTAAAAAACAACGACATGAAATATTTTATGACGGCATTCACCATGCTGTTCATGGGCACGATTGCTGCACAAAACTTGGGAGGAAAATTGATTGATGAATCCGGTTCGCCTTTAGAGGATGCGGGCATATTTAACAAAACCAATGGCCAACATAGCCATACCGATGGCACAGGACATTTTGTTCTTGATAGGACTTCGGTTAACGATACGGTCTATTTTTCCAGACTGGGGTATGCTACGCAAACCAAGGTGGTAAGTCCTGCTGATTTGGAGGGGTCGATAACGATAATACTCCAAGAAAGTGCGATTTCCTTAGATCAAGTGGTTTTGGTTTCAGAGGTTGATGCCTTGAGTAAATTGGTTGATGTGGATGTAAAGACGAACCCCGTAAAATCATCGCAAGAAATCCTAAGAAAAGTTCCAGGGTTGATCATTGGCCAACACGCAGGAGGCGGAAAGGCAGAGCAAATATTTTTGCGGGGTTTTGATGTGGACCACGGTACCGATGTGGCTATTAATGTGGATGGAATGCCCGTAAACATGGTTTCCCATGCCCATGGGCAGGGTTACGCCGATCTGCACTTTGTAATTCCCGAAACCATAGAAAATGTAAACTTTGGGAAAGGGCCCTATTATGCCGACCAAGGCAATTTTAATACGGCAGGTTACGTAAACCTGAAGTTGAGAAAAAGTTTGGATAAAAGTATGTTGTCTACTGAAGTGGGGCAATATGGAACTCGGAGGTTTATGGGGATGTTCAATGTAATCGACAGCCAGAACAGCAATGCGTATCTAGCTTCCGAACTGTATTTGGCGGATGGCCCGTTTGATTCACCCCAGCATTTTAATCGAATCAATATGTTGGGAAGATACCGTTACGCATTGTCCGGGGAACAAGAGTTACTATTGACAGCTTCCCACTTTTCAAGTAAATGGGATGCATCCGGTCAAATTCCGCAAAGGGCAATTGACCAAGGTTTGATAGGTCGTTTTGGTGCTATCGACGATACGGAAGGCGGACAGACTAGTAGAACCAATTTCCTTTTGAACCATAACAAGAATCTAGGGTCGGGTAAATCCTTGAACACAATGGCTTTTGCCTCCCATTATGATTTTGGGCTCTATTCCAATTTTACCTTTTTCTTGGAAGACCCGGTCAATGGGGACCAGATCAAACAGTATGAAGATCGTTTATTGGCCGGGGCAAAAACGGAATTTAAAAACAATTCGGCACGTTTGGGGGATTTGGGTTTTAAATACAATGCAGGGATTGGTTTTAGGTACGATAATGTGGATGATAACCAGTTGTCGCACACCGCAAATCGACAAGAATTGTTAGAGCGTTTGGCCTATGGCGATGTAGATGAGGTGAATGGTTATGCATTTGCCGGAGCAGCTTTTAAATCGGGCAAATTTACTTTTGAACCAGGGCTTCGTTTGGATTATTTTAAGTTTGATTACAGCAACAGTATGAGTGAACTTTACGATAGTCGGAGTGAAGAAAAAGTGGCGTTCAGTCCAAAGTTCAATATTATTTATAGTCCAGCGGAAAAGACACAGTTGTTCCTGAAAACAGGAATTGGATTTCATTCCAATGATACTAGGGTAGTGGTGGCAAATGGTGGGGAGGAAATTCTACCGGCAGCTTATGGGGTCGATTTGGGAACCATTATAAAACCTGTGGATAAATTGGTCTTGAATGCCACTTTGTGGAGCTTGTTTTTAGATCAGGAGTTTGTTTATGTGGGTGATGCGGGAATTGTAGAGCCTAGTGGAAAAACGCGAAGAATGGGACTTGAAGTCGGAGCCAGGTACCAACCTTTGGATTGGCTCTATGTCTATTCTGATGCCAATTATACCCATGCGCGAAGCACCGAAGAGGCCGATGGGGAGGATTACATCCCATTGGCACCTGATTTCACCATGGCCGGTGGCGTGACTTTAGGTGGGAGTCAAGGTTTTTCAGGTGGACTTAACTATCGATATATTGATGATAGACCCGCCAATGAGGATAATTCCATCGTTGCCGAAGGGTATTTTGTGACCGATGCGACATTCAATTACAGTATAGGCAATTGGACCTTTGGACTCATTGTGGAAAATATTTTCGATACGGAATGGAACGAAACGCAATTCGCCACCGAAAGCCGTTTGTTCAATGAACCGGAGTCTGTGGAGGAAATCCATTTCACACCGGGTACCCCATTCTATCTGAGGGGAAAAGTAACGGTAGCTTTCTAAATATAAGTCCGCCGGTATGCTACACTGGCGGATTTTTTTAATTAATTTCAACTAAAAAATTAGTTTAAACTAAATATTTAGTTATATTTGTTGCATCAATGAACTAAAAACTTAGTTGAATATGAAACAATTGACCAAGGCAGAGGAAGAGGTGATGCAAATTTTATGGCTATTAAAACGGTGTAATGTTGCAGCCATAATCAAGGAATTACCTGAGCCTAAACCCGCATATAATACGGTCTCTACCATAGTTCGAATATTGGAGGGTAAGGGTTTTGTAGATCATGAGCAGGAAGGTAAGGGTTATTTGTATTTTCCGTTGGTGCAAAAATCGGATTATAGTAATCAATCGATCAATAAACTGGTTGATGGGTATTTCCAAGGGTCGTTCAAAAGTATGGTCTCTTTTTTCATGAAAAAAAACGATATGGGGCTTTCTGAGTTGGAAGCTATTCTAAATGAAATTAAAAAAGAGGACAAATGATACAGTATATCTTGGAATGTATTTCCTTTCAGTTGGTCTTTCTTATTGTTTATGACTTCTTCCTTAAGAGGGAAACCTTTTTTCAATGGAACCGGTTGTATTTATTGGGCACCCATGTATTGTCCTTGTTTTTGCCCTGGGTAAAGATCGAGGCGTTTAAGACCGAGGTTCCGTTTGAATCTTACAGCTACCCTGATTTTTTATGGCATATTCAAATGGCCCCAATAGAGCCTTCGACAAAAGACACTTCTTGGATAGAACTTACATCGCAAGAAGGGGTGTTTTTATTCGGTGTTTTGATAGCCCTTGTGCTGTTTGCCTATAAAATGTACAAAATCTACTTACTTCGGAAGAATGGGGAAATTCAATATTTTGAAGAGTTCACTCAAATCATTATTTCCAATAGCCATTTGGCGTTTTCATTTTTCAAATCCATTTTCTTAGGAGATCAGGTCGTAAAGGAAGGACATGATAAAATCATACAGCATGAGCTTGTACATATAAAACAGAGACATACCATAGACCTTATGATCTTCGAATTGTTGCGTATTGGCTGTTGGTTCAACCCGCTGGTATATATCTATCAAAATCGGATTTCGGAATTACATGAGTTCATTGCAGACGCACAGGTTGCGAAGACCAATAAGAAAGAACAATATCAATTAATGCTTTCACAAGTATTTCAAACACAACATATATCATTTATCAATCAATTTTTCAAATCATCATTAATTAAAAAACGAATAGTCATGTTACAAAAATCAAAATCCAAAAAAATCTTTCGATTAAAGTATTTAGTGTTATTGCCTCTTGTTATGGGCATTTTGTTTTATACCTCATGTAAAATTGATTCTAGCTCTGAAACTAGTTCCAATAAAAAACTATCCTTAGAAGAACGTTTGGTTCCTTTTGCGGTTGTTGATGAAGTCCCGGTTTTCCCAGGTTGCGAAGATGCTACGGATAAAAGGGCCTGCTTTCAGCAAAAAATGCAAGAACACATTAGTAAAAACTTCCACTATCCAGAGGGAGCACAAAAATTGGGTTATCAAGGTAGGGTTAACGTCTTATTTACCATTAATAGTTCTGGGAAAATTGAAAATATTAAAAAACGGGGTCCACATAAATTATTGGAAGAAGAAGTACATCGTATAATTTCCAGTTTACCACAAATGCAACCAGGAAAACAAAAGGGGGAAGTAGTAGATGTTCCGTATTCGATTCCCGTTTCGTTTGTGTTGGACTAATCAAAATGTTCAAGTTAAATCCGGGTTAACGGTTTTTTTAAAAAAACCTCCAAATTCAGTTCTTCCTTTTAAAAATGTCTCTACATTTATATTACAACAGGCAGGTTTGGCCCCATTTATCCGATGGGGCTTGTTTATTCTATATAAACGTATTGGTGAAGCTCCTTAAAAAATCGTAATTTCCGCCTTGAAATAGGGTTCATGAGAAAGTTTTTAACCATACTGCTTTTATGTTCTTGTTTTTCTTGTGGTTTGTTCGAATCCAAGGAGGCAAAAACCCAAAAATTGGTCAATAAGGAAATGCTTACCATTGATTGGAATGATGTTGACAACTACCCGCTTTTTGCAAATTGCGATGAGTCAACTTCCAAAACCATACAAAGGCAATGTTTTGAGAGGGAATTGCTCAATCATTTTTGGACAACCTTACAAGAGTTCGAGTTTGTCATCGATACTGACACGAATACTACGGTTTATGTGGATTTTTTAATAGATCAAGAGGGGAAGATAACGGTTGTGAATATTGAAAAGGATAAGGGCATCGAAAAGACAATGCCGGAATTCGACGCAATTATTTCACAGAGTCTACGAAACTTACCACCATTGGCACCGGCATTGAAAAGGGGTATACCCGTACGTGCGAAATTCAGGATACCGATTGTACTCAATACCAATAGTTAGGTCATTCAAGATAGTAATAAAGTGTAAAACAAGGAGCACAGGATATTTCCGATGGCTAACAACTAACAATAATAAAATTTGGCGAACGAAAAAATCATATTGGGAATCGATCCAGGAACCACGATTATGGGGTTTGGCATCATTAAAGTGGAGAACAAGCAAATGAAGTTCGTTCAAATGAACGAATTATTGCTTCAGAAATATAACGATCCCTATACCAAACTTAAACTCATCTTTGAGCGCACCATCGAATTGATCGATACGTATCATCCCGATGAAATAGCCATTGAGGCCCCATTTTTCGGAAAAAATGTACAGTCCATGTTAAAGTTGGGTCGTGCCCAAGGCGTTGCCATGGCTGCAGGGTTGTCACGGCAAATCCCCATCACGGAATATCTTCCCAAGAAAATTAAAATGGCGATTACCGGTAATGGAAATGCAAGTAAGGAACAAGTGGCACGAATGCTTCAAAGTACCCTTGGATTGAAATCCTTACCGAAAAACCTGGATAGTACCGACGGACTTGCAGCTGCCGTTTGCCATTTTTACAATGAGGGCAAGATAGATATTGGAAAAAGCTATTCGGGCTGGGATGCTTTTGTAAAACAAAATGAGAAAAGGGTTAAGAAGTGAAGGGGGGACAGTGAACAATTAGCAATTAGCAATTTACAATGAACAATGAATGATCTACAATGAACAATTCGTAATTAAGATGAAGAATAATCCTTTAGCTGATAAATCATATGAGTTTGCATTGAAAATTGTGGTGTTGTATAAAAAAATTATTTCCAACCATAAGGAATATGTGCTTTCTAAACAATTACTACGTTCAGGTACTTCAATAGGGGCAAATGTTTCGGAAGCTAATGGGGCCATTTCCAACGCTGATTTTTCTGCTAAAATATCTATTGCTTACAAAGAGAGTCTCGAAACGAAGTATTGGCTTAATTTATTGAAAGATACTGAATATATTGGTTCATCTGAGGCTAATTCTTTGATTTGTGATGCTGATGAGCTTTCGAAAATTATGTTTTCTATTTTGAAAACAACACGCATAAGTAAAAACAATTAATTGGTCATTGGTCACTGCACTCTGCCAATTGATTATTGTTAATTGCTAATTGAAAACTGAATTATGTCCGGCATTTATATCCATATTCCTTTTTGCAAACAGGCCTGTCACTATTGTGACTTTCACTTTTCGACCAGTATGGCGAAGAAAGATGCGATGATAGCAGCCTTAAAACAAGAGTTGGTATTGCGAAAGGATGAATTCAAGGGTGATACTATAGCGACCATCTATTTTGGCGGGGGTACACCATCCGTATTGACGACAACCGAGATCAATGATCTGATAGCAACCGTTTACTCAAATTATAAAGTCATTGAAAATCCGGAAATTACCTTAGAGGCCAATCCCGATGACTTGTCACAGGGGAAAATTGTGGAATTGTCCCAAAGTGGTATTAATCGTTTAAGTATTGGGGTCCAATCATTCTTTGAACAGGATTTGAAAATGATGAATCGGGCCCATAGTGCCATAGAGGCGGAGCAATCCATAGGGGAAGCGACTAAATTTTTTGATAATATCTCTATAGACCTTATCTACGGTATTCCCGATATGACCGATGCGCGGTGGAGGCAGAACATTGCAAAAGCCCTTTCTTTCGGAATTCCCCATATTTCTTCCTATGCCTTGACGGTGGAGCCTAAAACGGCTTTGGACAGTTTTATTAAAAAAGGGTTGATGAAACCGTTGGATGACGAGCTCGCCCAGATCCATTTTCAAACACTTTACGATGTTTTGACCAAGGCTGGTTTTGATTGCTATGAAGTGTCCAACTTTGGTAAACCAGGGTATTATTCCAAAAATAATACGGCCTATTGGCTAGGGGAAAAATATATGGGTATTGGTCCTTCGGCACATTCTTACGATGGGGAACATAGAAGTTGGAATATCGCCAATAATCCAAAATATATCAAAGCCATTGGTCAAGGAAAATTACCCAGTACCAGTGAGCTACTTTCACAAACCGACAAGTACAATGAGTACGTGATGACCGGCCTGCGTACAAGTTGGGGGATTTCCTTGGATCGGATTCGGTCCGATTTTGGTGAAAAATACCATGGCTATATAATCCGTCAGATGCAAAATTACATAGACCAAGGATTGTTGGGTCTTTCAAAAGATCGATTGACGGCCACAAAAAAAGGAAAGTTTTTGGTTGACGGGATTGCCAGCGATTTGTTTATGATTAATTTAGGTTGAAATTAAAGTTTGCTTCCTACTAAACGTATGCTGAACATTGTTCCAAAATTGTAAGGAAGCCTTCCATATCGGTTTTTGACTGTTCGAGCGCAGTCAAAAACCAAAACCCTTAAACCCAATATGTCTCGACTGCGCTCGACGAGACCTTTTTTATATGCTTGCAACCCTGAAAGTTAATAACAGAAACCATACGATAGACCTTTCAAATCCACTTGATATATCCATTGCCATGAGTGGTAATGTATCCAATGTGAATGCCTGGTATATTACGCATCCACGAATAGAACCGCACACCGAAGGCAAGTTTATTGGGGCAGTATCCAAGGGGGCAGCAGTAAATTTCAATGATATTTGGTTCAATCCCCATGCGCATGGGACGCATACCGAATGTGTGGGACATATTACCGAAGAATTCCATTCCATCAATAAGAACCTGAATCAATATTTCTTTTATGCCGAGGTCGTCACTATTGCCCCGGAAAAGTCAAATGATGATTTTGTGATTTCAAAAAAACAGTTGCAATATGCCTTTGGCAACAAAAAAAGGGATGCGATTATCATACGTACCTTGCCCAATTTAAGCGATAAATGCTCCCGGCAGTATTCCAAGACCAATCCACCTTATCTAACGGAGGAAGCCGCCAGGTTTTTGGTGGATAAGGGCGTGGAACATTTGTTGGTCGACCTGCCCTCTGTTGACAAGGAGCGGGATGGAGGGGAGTTGCTTGCGCACAAAGCTTTTTGGGACTTCAATGGTAAAATACGTAAGCAAGCGACAATCACGGAGTTTGTATTTGTGCCCAACAGTATTGGGGATGGGACTTATTTTCTAAATTTACAGGTGGCTCCTTTTGAGAACGACGCATCGCCAAGTAGACCGGTGTTGTACAGGAACATAGAGGAGTAAATAGTCGTTGGGAATAGTATCTTTGGTGTTGTTACCGTGGTTTGATATTGCCTTTATGCGGACTAATTTTAAAAGTAAGTAGATGAAAACATTGATTAAATTGGAAGAGTTGATGATGCTTGCCCTAGGTATTTTCATGTTCGGGTTATTGGGGTACCAATGGTGGTGGTTTTTGGTTTTGATACTCGCTCCCGATATTGGAATGGCAGGGTATTTGTTTGGAAATAAAACAGGGGCAATGACGTATAACCTTTTTCATCATAAAGGTTTGGCCATAATTTTATATTTTGCCGGAATGTATTTTTCATCCCCTATTGTTCAATTGATAGGGGTTATTATATTCTCACATGCCGCATTGGATAGGGCTTTGGGCTATGGGTTGAAATATAATAAGGGATTCAAGTATACCCATTTAGGGGAAATCGGAAATAAAAATGGATAGTATTTTAGAGATATTTTTAGGGCTCATCCTTGGTGCCATACTCATGTATTGGATGTTTTCCATGTTCAGGAAAAAGAAGAGCAAGGAGCTTACAGAGCATCAGTCGACCGTGCTTTTGGAAAAGATAAAAAGTGTTTGTAAGCTCATTTCGGTGGAAGGTGATTTTGCCGAAATCTATAAATACGAAAATACCAAGGAGCGTTTTCTGAGTTTGGTGAGCAGTAAAAAGAAAGCCTTGATCGTCATCAATGCCAAAGCCCTGATCGGATACGATCTACAGAAGATATTGATGCATGCCGATAACGATAAGAAAAAAATCATCCTAACGAATTTTCCTGATCCCGAAGTAATTTCCATAGAGCCCGAATTGGAGTTTTATGATATCCAAAACGGACTCTTCAATACGTTTACCCCAAATGATCTTACGTCATTGAATAAGGAGGCCAGAAAGCATATCATGGAGAAAATACCCGAGAGTGGCTTAATGGAAACGGCAAAACGAGAGGCCTTGGAGGCTGTATTGTTGATTGAGAAGATCGTTGAGACCATAGGGTGGAAATTGGATTATTCCGCTTTGAAGATAGATGGAAAACAAAAAAAATTATTGGACTTATGAAAATTGTATTAACCGTATTGCTTATCACCTTCAGCATGGTCGGTTATGGCCAAACAGACAACACTATGGGGAATTTCGATACTAATTTTGCACATACCGTTTATTTTTGGTTGCACAATCCTGATAGCCAGGAAGACCGTGCGGCTTTTGAAACATCCCTACAAAAATTCATGGATGCTTCGGCCTATGCCAAGACCAAGTTCATTGGTACCCCTCCAAGGGCCAGTAGGGATGTGGTCGATGGTTCTTTTACCTATTCCTTGATTGTTACTTTTGAATCTGCAGAGGCGCAGCAAAAATACCAGGATGAGGCACCCCATAAATTGTTTATAAGGGAGGTGGGCCACCTTTGGGCCAAGGTTGTTGTTTATGATTCCAAAGGTATTTAGGATATGAACATAGAGGAATTCAGGGAGTATTGCATTTCCAAAAAAGGGATTACCGAGGAGTTTCCTTTTGATGCGGAGACCTTGGTGTTCAAGGTCATGGGCAAGATGTTCGCCCTAGTGCCCCTGGAACGACTCCCTTCCCAAGTGAATTTAAAATGTGATCCCGAACGGGCCATTGCACTTCGCGAGGAATATGAAGGTAGAATCCTCCCCGGATATCACATGAGCAAAGTACATTGGAACACCCTTTTTATTGAAAACCTGCCACATCCCTTGATGAAAGATTTGATAGATCATTCCTATGACCTGGTGGTTTCGAAATTCACAAAAAAACTCAAAGCGGAATTTGATGCCTTAGAATAAGTTATGCGGACTAATTTGGAATACATAATCCATGATTTAAAGGAATGCTTTGATGGCAAGCCCTGGTATGGGGATGCTGTCATGACAAAACTCGATACCGTCGATTGGCATATTGTCAATGATCGCATTTATGGGGATAAGACGATTGCGGTTGTGTTACAGCATATGATCAATTGGCGCATTTTTGTCATTAAAAAATTACAAGGTGATGCCGATTATGATATCATTATCGACACATTGAACGACTGGGTCCCGATCACTATTGGCAACGAAAAGGAATGGGAACGGTTAAAACAGGGAATCAGGCAAACACAAAATGAACTTTTGGGGCTATTGGCGGATAGAAATGATGCGGTTTTAGATAAAAAAGTACCCGGTAAAAACTATGTTTTCGGGGCTATTCTTAGAAGTGTTGCACAGCACGATATTTATCATTTGGGGCAGATTGCCATGCTTAGCTCCATGACAAAAAGCTAGGATGGTTTCCTTATATTTACAGCTTAAATAAGTTACCGCCCGAATGCAAGAACCTTTATCGTTCTACAACGAACAGATTTCAGAATATAAACATCAGTTATCCCAAGTGAAAAAACGATTGTACGCATCGAGTATGCTGCGATTGGCCATTTTTTGTATCGCGGTTGTCGGTATTTATTTGGCTTATGGGAATGGAAAATTAGTGGCAGGTATCATCGTTGGTACTATTGTGCTTTTCATTTTCTTGGTTTCACGACATTCCGATTTACAATATAAGCGGGATAGGATTAAGGCCTTACTTCAAATCAATAGTACGGAAATTGAGGTGCTGGAGCGAAAATTCCATCATCTACCGGATGGTAAGGAATTCAATAGGGGCGATCATTACTTTTGTCAGGATATCGATCTCTTTGGAAGGGGGTCCTTTTATCAATATGCAAACCGAACAGCCTTGAAGGAAGGGGGGGCGTATTTTTCGTCCTTGTTATTGGGTAATGACATTGAGGACATTCCAGCCAAACAAGAAGCTATCGATGAATTGGGTAAAATGCCCAAGTGGAGACAAGGGTTTTCTGCGGTGGCCAGCTTGGTAAAAACAGAGACTCCTTTTAATGTTATTGTAAAATGGTTAAAGGGATATCAGGTTTTTGTTCCTCAGTATATGTCCTTTCTGCCCACGATCTTTTCGTTGGTTTCATTGGTACTGATCACGTTGTATTTTATGGGGTTGCTAAATGGATGGGGCGTTGTGGTTTGGATGTTCCTAGGGTTGGGCATTACAGGTGCCCACTTAAAGAAAATCAATAAACTTTCCGAAAATACTTCAAAGGTCCAAAGTACCTTCCATCAATATCAAAAGTTGATAATGCAATTGGAGGAGACTGAATTTACAGCCGGTCTGCTAAAAAAAGAACAGGCGGTGGTATTGCATGATAAAGTACGGACATCAAAAATATTGGAGGAGTTCTCCAAGATCTTAAATGCGTTTGACCAAAGGAACAATATGATTTTTGGGTTTTTGGGAAATGCCTTTTTGTTATGGGATCTACGGCAGTCTTTCCGGCTGGAGAATTGGATCCAAAGCCATGGGGGCATGGTGGAGGGTTGGTTCGATGTTGTCATTTTCTTTGATGCCTATAATAGTTTGGGCAACTTCGCCTACAATCATCCGAAGTATGCTTTTCCAAAGATTACAAATGACGACGTTGTTCTAAAACCGACCAAGGCAGGTCATCCCTTGCTGGATCCCAATAAAAGTGTCTTGAATGATTTCCAGATTGATAAGGAGCAATTCTTTATCATTACCGGGGCCAATATGGCAGGTAAGAGTACATTCTTAAGAACAGTGTCCCTGCAGATAGTAATGGCCAATGTAGGTTTGCCCGTATGTGCGTCCTATTCGGAATATGCTCCGATTAAATTGATTACCAGTATGAGGACCTCCGATTCCTTGGCCGATGACGAATCGTACTTTTTCTCCGAACTGAAACGCTTGAAATTCATTGTGGATGAAATTCAAAAAGACCGTTATTTTATCATCCTGGATGAAATATTAAAGGGCACCAACAGTACGGACAAGGCCATTGGGTCTAGAAAGTTCGTAGAGAAACTGGTCGCCTCAAAATCAACCGGAATCATTGCCACCCATGATCTTAGTCTTTGTGAGGCAGCGGAAGACATGGCCCAAGTGCATAATTTTTATTTTGATGCCGAAATCATCAATAATGAACTTCATTTTGACTATACACTCAAGAATGGCATCTGTAAGAATATGAATGCGTCCTTTTTATTGAAAAAGATGGAAATCGTGGAATAATTGCAAATCGGGTAATTCACAAACGCTTTACCTGTAAGGCATGAAAAGCATCGGTTTGTTATTTCGGGCATTCCTCTTCCTCCTGTTTGGGAAAAGCGCTTATCCATAACAATCAACCACTCGTCTACACTTTTTCTTCATTCATCCCTACCTTTATGGAATTAGCTTTTAAATTAAGCATATTTGGTGTTCACTTAATTCAAGAATTTCATGAAAATATTATTTATAGAGGATGATACCATTGAAACCATGAAACTTCATAGAACGGTTTCTAAGTTACAGATGAGGTTTGATATTGTGGAGGCCAAAAATGGGGAGGAGGCATTGGCGGTTTTAAGATCAGGGGATGAATTACCGGACATTATTTTATTAGACCTGAATATGCCTAGAATGAGTGGTATAGAATTCCTTAGAATTTTAAAGAAAGACGATAAGTTGAAATATCTTCCGACAATAGTATTGACTACCTCAGAGAATAGGGCCGATTTATTGGAATGTTATCGCATAGGAATTGCGGGATATGTGATTAAGCCCTTGAAATATGCGGACTACGAACTGAAATTGCAGAAGGTATTGGACTACTGGAGTGTCAATGAATTGGTGAAAGCCTAACAAAATAATGCTTTTCACAACATATTTTATCATTTATGTATTACTATTCTTACATTTATTACTTAATTACAGAATAAATGAAGGGAATTGTTTTTACGGAGTTTTTGGAAATGGTCGAATCAAAGTTCGGACTGGAAACGGTAGATAACATTATTGAACAGACCAATCTGTCTTCTGAAGGTGTTTATACTTCTGTTGGGACCTATGATTTCAATGAGATGGTTAGTTTGATAACCGGTCTCAGTGATGAGGTGAATATACCGGTTGATGATCTGATATACACTTTCGGGCTTTATCTTTTTACTGGTTTGGCCAATGCTCATCCCGAGGTGATAAAAAGTTATAATTCCCCACTAGGACTTTTATATTCAATAGAAGATCATATTCACGTTCATGTAAAGAAGTTATATCCAGATGCCGAACTTCCTACGTTCAAAATTTTGGATAAGACCGATACCTCCATTTCAATGATCTACTCCTCTTCACGGGGCCTTTACCGATTGGCCCATGGATTAATCGAAAAAGCCTTTGAACATTTTAATGGGAGTGCGGATATTACGTATGAACTGATCAAGGAAGATGGGACAGAAGTGAAATTCAATATAACCCAGAATGGATAATAAGGAAGTTATCCTACTAAGGAAGGCACTAGACAGGCAAAAGAAAGCACGTGTTCAGGCAGAGAAGATCCTTGAACGGAAATCAAAGGATCTTTACGATGTGACATTGCATCTTAAACATGCCAATAGCAAGTTGGAAAATCTGTTGTCCGAGAAAACCTCGGAATTGGATGGTGTTTTTATTAATATCATAGATCCTTATGTAGTAATGGATCTTGCCTTCAATGTAATCAACATGAATTTGTCAGCAAAGGAGTTCTTGGGGTATGACCATACCAAGGAAACCATAAACTTGGAAAAGTTGGTGCATAAGGATTATATGGAATACACGATCAGTTCGTTCAGGTCGTTGTTAGAGCTTGGTACCCTAAAGAATTATAAGGCCAAGATCTATGTAAAGGATGGATCCGAAAAATATGTTCAGATCAACTGTAGCCTAATCTATAATAAAGAACATCAACCTATAGCGGCACAAGGTATTATTCGGGATGTGACCCGTGAAATGGAGATCAGCCATTTATTGACGGAGCAGAAAAGACAGCTGGATATTATTATAGAAAATTCGCCATTGAGCATTGCTTTGGTAGTAGCGAATAAAATAGTAAAAGCAAATAACACCTTTAAGAATCTTTTGGGGTATTCGGACGCAGAACTTAAAAAATTATGTTTAAAAGATATTTCCTTTCCTGAGGAAAGGGAAGAGTCCAATAAACTAATGACCTTGATGGAATCTGGAAAACTTGATAATTTCTCGATTACAAAGCATTATGTACGCAAAGATGGCACCAGCCTTTTGGCCAAGACCTCGATAAACGCGGTTAGGGACGAACAAGGGGTGGTCGAGTATCAAGTAGCGATGATCGAGGATATTACCGAGCAAAGAAACCTTGAACTTCAAAAAGAGAAATTAATGAAGGAATTGGAGGCTAGCAATCAAGGACTTCAGGAATATGCACATATTGTTTCCCATGATTTGAAATCACCCCTCCGTAGCCTTAGTGCACTTGCTACATGGCTAAATGAGGATTATAAAGAGGTTCTGGATGATAATGGGGTCTTTAATTTACAGATGATGCAAGAGCGCATCGAGGGAATGGATAAACTTATTGACGGGATATTGAAGTACTCAAGTATCACGGCGGAAAACTTGGAGTATTCTTTAGTGGATTTTAACAAAATCATACATGATATCCGCGAAATAATATTTATTCCCAAGCATGTCAATGTGATTATCATGAATACATTGCCAACAATCAATGCCGATAAAACCAAAATCCACCAATTGTTCCAGAATATTATCAGCAATGCGGTGGTGAATATAGAAAAGGAGGAAGGGGTTGTAGCGATAAGCAGTTTGGAGACCGATTCACATTGGCAGTTCAGTGTTAAGGATAATGGCAAAGGAATTCCGAAGGAATACCATGAAAAAATATTCAAAATATTCCAATCGGTGGGAGATAAAGAAAGGTCTACGGGAATAGGATTGTCAATAGTAAAGAAGATAGTCGATCTTTATGAAGGGGAAATTTGGCTTGATAGTGCCATTGACGAAGGAACGACCTTCCATTTTACCATAAAAAAATAACATGGAGCAACCAAACTTATCATATATTAAGGAACTGGCTGGGGATGATATCGCTTTTGAGCGAAAATTCATTGATATCATTAAGCAGGAATTTCCTTTGGAAGTGGCCGAATACATGGGCCTAATAAACAAAGACCTACCTAGGTCGGCGGCGGAAACCGTACATAAATTGAAACATAAGTTCAATATCCTGAGTATGGAGAAAGCCTATGTATTCTCAGTAAACTACGAAGAGGAACTGCGACTTGGACATACTGAATTACATCCGAAATTCACCGCGATTTTAAATCATATAGAAACCTACCTAAAAACAATTTGACAATGAATTGTATCATTATAGATGACGAAGCTGCCGCTAGGGCCATAGTTGTACAATTGTGTTCCAAAGTTCCTGAACTAGATGTAATTGATGAATTTTCAAGTGCGATAGATGCTATTAAATTTCTGAATCAGCAAACTGTCGATCTTATTTTTTTGGATATTCATATGCCTGGATTCAGTGGTATCGATTTCGTTCAAACCCTAAAGGATCCACCCAAAATTATACTGACCACTTCAGATACCAATTTTGCGATTGCCGCCTATGAATACGAGGCCATAGTGGATTATCTGGTAAAGCCTATGACCTTGGGGCGATTTGAGAAATCAATCCAGAAAGTGAAGAATACGTTGTCAAAACAACCAAAATCCGAGAATAGGGAAAGCGCTTCTTCAGGGGCAGGGGAAGATTTGTATATTAATATCGATAGGAGGCTTATCAAGTTAAAGTTCAATGAAATTCTATTGATTGAGGCCAAAGGGGATTATATTGAAGTGAAGACCGAAAAAGAGTCCTATAGGGTTCATAATACCTTAAAAAAAATCAAGGAGAAATTGCCGGAAGGGATTTTCTTGCAGACGCACCGATCCTTCATCATTAATTTTACAAAGATTATCGATATAGAGGATAATAGTGTGCTTATTGAAAAGAACGTAGTGCCCATTAGCCGTTCAAACCGTCCAGAATTAATGCGACGACTTAATCTATTATAAACGTTCCAATATGCTACTCTTCCAGTTTAGTATGAAAGATAGGTTTCTTGGTCAATAACCATTTTAATTTTACTCCAAGTTCAGTAAACTCGAATCCTGCGGCAGTGGCCGAGGCTATATTACTGTATTTTCCATAAAGATTTGCACTTAAACGCTTCGATATTTGGTGCTGTAGACTCGCTTCCGTCCTAAAAATAGCAGTTTGGGGATCTTGCTCGACTTGCTGGAAACCTGTTGCAGCACTGGCCATGAAATTTGTTTTTTTTGAAAATTTCCCACGTACATCAATAAAAATCTCTATCGCTTTGTATTGGTCTGGACTAAAGTATATGGTGGGTATCTGGTCTTTAAAGGTTATATACTGAAAATTGACCCCCGTTTTTAAGGTAGGTTTTCGCAGAAGGGTATAATACAGCGATGTAAATATAAGATTACGGGTGTTTGTATCGGTCTGTTGTGTGTGCATCAATTGGGTATACCAACCTAGATTAAAGTTCGTACCTAAATTGTAATCCAAGCTATAATGGTTCATCACAATTTCACGCTCGATCAAGTCCGCATTAAAATTTTGTACTTCGCGCTGGTAACCAAGGTTTAAATTTTGGAGTTTGTAGGGTTGCATCTGTAATTTGATGTCGAGCACCGGTTGTGTGTAGGCCGTTGTCATAAATCTGGAGTTGTTGAGTCCGAATATGGTCTTTAGTGTCGTTTTTGGGAGCAGTTTGTATTCCAAACCGGCCAAAAGCACATGGGAATTGGCCTTATTCAATGTTACCGTGTTTTCAGTGGTTCTATACAGATAGGAGAATGTAGTTCGGAATTTTGTGGAAAATGAAACATCTACCTTGGTGTTGGTATAAAACGCAATGTTGTTGCCATTGTCAAAAGTGTAAGCCGCATGTTCCTCAATGTTCGGGGTATGCATGAGGTTCAATTTTTCGATAAATCCCATGGCATCCTTTTGGTTTTTATAGATTTCCAAGGTTTTAAAGGCAGCATGGTAGGCATTTTCGATTTGATCTGCGGCAAATAAGGCATTGGCCTTTCCTAGATTGCCGTCGAAGGAGGTGCTATCCTGGGTTAAAATCGCATCGTAACTTTCGATACTTATCTTTGTGTTTGAGGTATATAGGCCTAAGGTTGCTTTCAGGGCAAGTATCCATTTTCGCTGGGGATTTGTGCTTTCCAAGCTATCGATTTGCTCTTGGGCCGTCTTGAATTTCCGATTCCAAATCAAGGCTTGGACATAACGGTCATAGGTACGTTCGGTAAGTTCAGGATCCTTCAATTTAAGTACTTTTGACTTGGCTATACGGGCTATGTGAAGTGCTTTTTTGTCTTTTTCCCCAATATGCGCTGCCAAGGAAATTCCGTTTAACGCCGTAATTGAATCTTTTGGACTAGTAGCATATCGCAGATAGGTGGTTTTTGCACTATCCACTTCCTTGGAGATCAAATACACATTGGCCAGATTCAACAAGGCATCCTTATCTTCCGGGAAATCCCAAAAAATGTCTTTCAATAGTTGTTTTCCTTGGTCATACAACTGCTGATTCACAAATTGGTTGGCATAACCCAATCTCATGTATTTTTTTGAAATTGTGGCACTTTCATTTTTTGGCTGGATACTCAAGGCCTTATCAACCCAAAGTAAGGCTTCCTTATATTCCTTTAGATTACTTAAAGTATTTGCGTAGCCCAGAACTGCCCCAAAATTATTTGGATAATCGGCAACTAGGTCAGCATATAAAGGTTTTGCCTTTTCGTACTGTTTGTCCCATAATAAGGATTCATTATAATTGATTTGTATTTCAAAGTCCTCCGGATAGGTTTCCAACATAGTTGCAAATAATGCAATGGCTTTTTGGGGTTCGCCACTTAAACCTATCGCCCTGCCATAACATATTTGGGCAGTTTTGTTTTCGGGGTCCGATTTTAAATAAGACTCGAAAAAAATCCCAGCAGCCGCAAACTGTCCTTTTTCCAATAACTGAAATCCGGCCTCCATGGAATTTTGGGCAACACCTGAAAAAATATTCAGGAAGAAAAATACGGAAAGGGTAAAATAGTATTTATAAGTCATCAAACAAGTAAGGTTAATACTACAAAAACATAACGGTCAAGTCATGTTATTATTAGCATGATTTTGGTTTTATAAAGGTATTGTAGGCATTCCCAAACTGGAAGTTCGATTTTGTCCATTCACCTACAGCAAAGTGTCATTGAACCACATGGGCATCAGATTACATGCTGATCTGAAGATATTTGTCGTGTTACATCCAATAAAAACAACGTACAATGAACACATTAAGAATAGTATTAAAAAAAGTTTCCCCAGAGCAAATGTTCATGGCCAGTGTACTCCTGGTAAATGGGGGGAATTATATCTACAACCTGATTTTAGGCCGATTGTTGGGGCCTGAATCATTTGCTGATGCAGCACTCTTGATAACCTTATTATTGGTATTGTCCTTCGTGGGAATGACTTTTCAACTGGCAACGGCAAAGTTCGCCGTTGTTTTTTCAGGAAGTGAATGGATGAACTTTAGGAACCTTATCTATAGGTATGCCATTATTTTTGGAATGGTTACAGGGGGCTTGGTTGTTTTCTTTTCAAAGGAAATGCAGTTGTTTTTTAAAACCCAAACGCCATATATGTTTGTTGTCTTTGGATTTGGAATACCCCTATATTTTTTAATGAGCGTTAATCGTGGGTCATTTCAAGGAAACTTGGAGTTTAAAAATCTATCAGGTACCTATCAAACCGAAATGTGGAGTCGATTGATAATTACTTTGGCCTTGCTTTTGTTTATTCCAATGGAACCGGCTTTCATTGTAGCTATAGGTATCTCCCTATCTTTCCTGTTTGGTTTGATACCTTCAAATTTTAAGGGATTGTCATTTTCCAAGCCGATCATATTACAACCACAAAGCTCTAAACGTGTTTCCCAATTCATCATTTTGACCGCTTGTTATGAATTCACACAGATTATTATTAACAATAGCGATGTACTCTTGGTAAAGCATTATTTTGATGAGATGGATGCGGGATTATACGCATCCTTGGCGCTTATTGGTAGGGTGGTCTACTTCGTGGCATGGATGTTCGTGATGTTATTGTTGCCAGCCGTGGTCCAAAAACAAAAGGATGGTGATCCTACCGCGCCTATCTTGTTTAAATATGTTGGTTATGTAGGACTTTTGTCGGTATCTATAGTGGCTGTTTGTTATCTGTTTCCCGAACTGATCATTACGCTGATGTTTGGTGATGCCTATGTGTCGGTGGCAGGACTTTTATGGCAATATGCATTGGCGACATCACTTTTTGCAATCTCCAATATTTTCGCATATTATTTTTTGTCTTTGGATCATTACATCCCTGTAATACTATCTGGTGTTTTGGGGTTGTCACAAATCTTTTTAATCGTGTTGTTTCATGAGAACCTATTCAATGTTGTGCAGATGCAAATAATTTCAATGGCCATTTTGTTGGTAGTTCAACTTATCTATTTTATGAAAAAGAGAAATAGCCTATAAACCTATTGTTGCTTGAGTTTGGCCTAAACCGGAAACAACCCCATGTTTTCGGTTTTTTATTTTTGATTCCGGGATAAGATAGCAAAGACAACAGATATCCGCCTTGAAAGGGAACGAGGAATTCCATTGGTATCATCCTCTAATAATATTATATGTCCCCGTACAACGTTGGATGGTTGTACCTCTCCGCCATAGCGTATTTCTTTACCGAAACAGTTTTTCCATTCGTCTACAGCAATCTTCCATCCACCACTGTACGGCCTGTATTCTTTGGTCTTTGAGGCATATTTGTATCAGAATTAAACCAAAAAAAACTTAACCTTATGAAATTAGCAATTGTAACGGCGTACCCACCGAGTAAAGTAACCTTAACCGAATACGGATATCATTTGGTCAAACATTTTAGGTTACAGGAAGAAGTAAGTGAGATTATTTTGATCACCGATAAGACCGAAGGTGAAAAAGATCTGTCCTTCGAAGGGGATGGATGTAAAATCACGGTTAAGGAATGTTGGAGCTTTAATAGCTACAAAAACCTGTGGGGTATCACCAATGTTATTTTAGAAACCAAACCGGATGCCATTTTGTTCAATTTGCAATTTTTGAAGTTCGGGGATAAAAAGATACCGGCTGCATTGGGGCTTATACTGCCATTGATATGTAAGTTGAAAGGCATACCCACTATTTCCTTATTGCATAACATATTGGAACAGGTAGATCTGGAAAATGCAGGGATTACCAAAAATAAGTGGTTACAAAAAGCCTATAATTTTATTGGAAGCACATTGACCCGATTTGTTTTGTCATCAGATATTGTAGCAGTGACCATTAGTAAATATGTTGGAATCTTAGAGGGAAAATACAAAGCACGGAATGTTGCCTTGGTACCACATGGTTCTTTTGATACGCCACCAGAACCCGATTATTTATTACCAAAAGGCCCCAAGCAGGTTATGGCATTTGGGAAATTCGGTACGTATAAGAAGGTCGAAATTATGATAGAAGCTGTTGAGCTGATACGGCTGCGTACCCAAGAGGACATTGAAATCGTAATAGCGGGTACTGATAGTCCAAACACCCCTGGTTATTTGGAAGGGATGAAGGCGAAATATAGCCATGTTTCCCAATTGAGGTTTACGGGCTACGTTGCAGAAGAGGATGTTCCGGTTATTTTTGCGGATAGTTCGGTTGTGGTTTTTCCATATACATCGACAACAGGAAGTTCGGGGGTTTTGCACCAGGCAGGTAGTTATGGTAAGGCTGTGGCACTTCCTGATTTGGGGGATTTAAGTATTTTGGTTCGTGAGGAAGGTTACAACGGAGCATTCTTTGACCCGGAAAGTACGGAATCCTTGGCGGATGCAATACAAGGTGTGTTGACTGATGATTCTAACCGTATCCATTTGGGGCAAACCAATTATAAGGCTGCTTGTTCCCTGCCAATGAGTTCAATAACCAAAATGTATATAGATTATTTTGAGGCCATACGGTTTGCCAAGTCAGGCGGACTTTCATTAAACTTACTCAAAAAATTAGAGCATCTAGAAAATGAGGTTTAAATCTTTTTATTGTTGGGTTAAGTGAAAAAGGGGGCAGTCTGGTTAACTGTTCCTCTTTTTATTTATCATATCATTCTTTGTTTTTTAAAGTCAAATACTTGAAGGCAGCTTTTTGTTTTCCTTCTATATCCATAAAACCAAAATACTTCTGCCGTTGTTTGCGCCAAGGTAATCGCCCAACTACCCCAGTGGGGATATGATCAAAATCATGCATGGTCCAAAAAAGATAAGGAAGGTTTTCATTCTTTAAAGTAACCTGCATCTTTTTATAATATTCAGCCTGTCTCTCTTCGGAACCATTGAATATATTCCATATACCACTATAGGAAGAATAACCATATTCTTGTAGTACCAATATTTTATTGGGTATCGCCTGTCTTACTTTTTGATAGGCTTGGTTGAAATCGGATACTTCCCTATAATAATGGAATGATACGAAGTCTACATGGTCATTCAATTGAATGGCAGCTTCCGGACAGGACCAGCCTATGGTCACAGGATGTCCATGGTCCCATCGCTTTATGTTACCGGCCATTTGCTGTAGCCATGCGAGCACTTTTTCTTTCCCCCGGGATTCAAAGTCCAAATCAGGTTCATTTTTAATATCCCACGCCAAGATACCGTCATGGTCTTTGAAAGTCGTTACGATTTGTTCGGCATGCCTATTGGTCAAGGTCCAATCTTGGATACTATAATCCCCATAAAAATCGAAAAGGGTTACAACCACTTGTAGTTTGTGTGCCACAGCGAGGTCTAGGGTTGACCTTAGTTTATCGAGTTTCCCCAAATCCATATTTGCTTTCCCGAAGTCTTTATAGGGCACGAAAATACGAATGGTATTGAGCCCCATATCGCGAATTGTCTGGAAGTCATCCGCTATTGTGTTTTCCTGATAATTCGCCCCGAACATATCCCAAGGGCTATCTTTAGGATAGTAGTTTACGCCCTTGCAATTGGAAATTGCAGGATATTCTTCTTGTAAGGGAGTTATTTTTTCCATTGACTTTTCCGTATTGACAGGAACCTCTTTCATGTGGCGTATTCGCCAAAAACCATCTTCCAAAAGCATCATAATCTTAAATGAACTCGTATGGTTTTGTTTGGTGACCAATTTTTGGTCTTTGTAGATTTCGGTATAGGTCTGTACATGATTATCCGTAAAAACCACTAGTTTGCCATCAGCACTATAAAAATTGAGTTCCGGGTGATGTTCAAGGCTAGTCGTTTTCAAATGGGTCCCGTTAGCTTTATTATGGTCGATGATTCTGTATATTTTGACGCGCATACTATCGGTAAAATAATCGGCAATGCCATAGGGGTCGTTGTTGGCATAGGCCTGGTTTCGAACATGCCAGGCACTTAGATAGTCTTCTTCGATTTTCTTCAAGTTTTGTGCTTCCATAGGCCTACCTTCATTAGCGACATTCGTCCAAGTTATTTTGGGGAGATAAATGTCCTCAAAGGCAGATTCAACATGGAGGATTGAGGATTTATCAGCTCCTGTGTTGAGATAGGATAAGACCGAACTGATTCCAAAGAGCAATAGGGCGTTCACACCCAAAAAGCTGAGAATCAAACCTGCACGATATATGTTTTTGTTCAAGCCTTTTTTCATTTGAGCACTACAGTTATGTTTTTGGTTATTCCGGCTGATTTTATTTGTAAATGATAAATCCCGTTTTCAAAAAAGTCAGGGGGTAATCTAAATTTTGCCAAACCGTTTTTGGAAGTGGTCATTTTGGTTTCCAACAATTGACTTTGGGAATTATAAATAGCCAGTTGGATTACCAAGCCATCTGGAATATCCTGGTTCATAAAACTTTTTATCGGTCCTACGAATACCGTTCTCTTGTCTTCCGGGAAACTGATGGTATAATCCTTAACCGCTGCTTCAAAATCTATGGTAATGGTATTGCTTTTTGCAATCCCTGTAATATAGGCGGTTACTTTCCATGTTTGTTCTTCAACAGGGTGTAAAAGTTTTGCCGTTGCAATACCATTCAAGGTGCTACCTGAAGTTTGGAGTAAATTACCGGTTTTGTCTTCAATCAGAAAGGAAACCAAGGTTCCGTCACTTATGATGTTGTTGAATTGATCGGTAATGACAGAGGACGAAAAGGTGATGATTTGATTGCCATCGGCATATTGGTGGTCCCTTTTGGAGGTGATGGTGAAATCAATGGCGTTTGAAGGATAAACGAGGGTAGTAAGTTCTTTGGAATCCGTATGGTTACAGGAAGCGGTGACAAGTATCCTACCCGCTTTTGCGGTTGTGCCAATCTTGGTCCAGGCCATTGAATTCTTGATTTCAATTTCATTTTCGAAAATAGTTTCTTTAAACTGATGCTTAACGGTTATGTCAGTTCCATCTGCGAAAGTATTGTCATAAATATCCGTTGGGACGATAACAAACATAGAGAAGTCAATATTTCCAGCGGTTATACTTCTAGGGCCTAAATATGATTCGATCAGTGTTTCTTCTGTTGTGTTTGGGGCTATTTGTAGGGTTCCCGAAATTGATTTTTCTCGGGGTGTTACAAATTCCCAGCGACAAATCCCGGCTTTTTGGGAATAATCAGGGGGCATTTGAAATTCCAGTAGTCCCTCTTTCATTACAGGTTCGAGAAGGGAAGAACCGAGAGCATTCCTTACAACAAGTGCGCTACCTGTTTTTTGATTGGATTTGAATCTTAATGTAATGGTGTCACCTGCATTATAGTTGGTCTGTTTTGTCAATAACAGGGAAGCCTGGGTGCTGGGTGCTTCAAGCTTGGGCGTTTCAGGGGAGCACCCTTGGGTCATAATGACAAGCCATACTATGTAAATTGTCTGTCTCAAATTATTTGGGATTTCCTATGTAACTATTGACTTCAAACTTGATAAAACCAAAACCATCGCCTCCATATTTCTGCAGCTGGTTTTTACCATGGTCATTATCTCTTAAGGGAATCATTTTTTTCGCTATTTCAGAATTCGGCAATCCATTCACAAAACAAAATTCCAAACTGGAATTGATAAGGTCTATTCTAGAGAGTCCCATGGTTTGATAATCAAAAAATTGTTTTCTTTGGATACGTACACCTTCCGTCAAAAATTTATGGTCTACCCAAAGAAGCTCTTTATCGTTGTTATAATAAGAAATCAACAATTGGGGAATAGTGACTTCTTGAATACCTGAATTGAACAGTACCCCTTCAATGCGACCATCGGTAATGTGTATCTCTTGTATGGCCACTTCCTTGTACAAATCGGTGTTAGCCACATTTCCTGCACATTGCAGATTGAATTTAGTTGGCTGTTCTTCCAAATTAACGGGGGTGAATTCATCAGGGTCGAAAGTTGCAGGCATATTTTCCTCTGTGGAGGACCAGGCAATACCTTCAAAATTTATCTTAAAGTTGGTGGTTTCCTTCGGCATTAGTTTGTGCTTAATGTGGTATTTTGCATTGTAATTTGCAAGCTCGACATCATCATTGTTATATAGAGTTCCCTTTAAAACGACGTCGGCCGGGACATTATCAACATTTTGTAATTCGCCTATAATTGAAAACCTCCCGTTAAGTTTTACCAGTTTGGCTGATAGTATTTCTAGAACAGGCTGTTTTAGAACATCCTCATGATGTGTCTGTTGGGTGGTAATCCTTCGCTTGCCGTGATTGTAAAAGGTGGTTCCACTGGAAGTGAAAAGCTGATCGGGAGGTAGGTCATTGTTGAAACCCAGTGGTTTTATATACCATTTCCCTCGTTTTTTTACCAGTTCGTGATAATGTTCTTTGTTTACTTTCTCCAATGGGGTGATGTATCGTGTGCCTACGTGTACCTTAGCACTGTTCTCGGTTTTTTCCAATACCGTAATGCCAATGGAATCCAATTTTGCATAGGAGCTTAAAATGCCATCGGTTACCGAAACTTCCAACATATATTGCGATAAGGTTACATCGCTTTCAGGATTTAAATAAGAATATGCTTTCTGAAACTCCTTGAAGTCCATGGCATCATAATAGGCATGTACAACATTTTCCGGGGAAAGCTGGGTATTGTTCTTTAGATAGAATTCATATCCTCCATAAGAAAGACAGAGTAGCACAAAGCTTGCCCAAATATGATTGACGGTCACTAATTTTTTTGAAAACCCATGGTACGGGATAGTATACCTTAAATAAGGGGGGTCGGGTATTTTTTTTGATTTCAATACCCTGTACCAGACCAATTGAATATTAATGATGAATGCCAAAATAATCGTCAGGATCGGAATAATGCCCCACATGATCTTTAAAAAAGTGGGTACGTCTTCTTTGGGTAAAATAGAGGGTACGGGGGGTACATTCAATTTTTCCCACACCATAATGCCATTTTCCAATTGTTGCAATCGTTGCCAACCACAGAAGTACAATATGGGATCGTAGAATTTGTCATTGGAGAAGATATATTTAAGGTTGTATTTCTCAGGTACGGTTAAAAATTGTTGTAATGATCCGATACCCTCAACGCCCCTGAATTTTGAGTTTTCCAGTCGTTCGATTGCCCGAGTTGTTAATTCCGGCAAGCGTCGTGCGGAATGGTAGTTCCCGTCTACGGTCATTGCGTTGGTTTGGGCAGAGAGCCATGCCATTTGGTCTCCAAACCCCAAGGGCAAATACCTCCACTGGTCGTGTTGATCTTGGTTCAGGAAATTAACAATGGGTAGCATCTTTATTTTTGATGGTTGCGACGGTCTAAAATAACCGAGACTCATGGTGAAAATGACCATAAACAATATACCACCGACTAATAATCCACCTAATATTCTATGATACACCGCGCCAAACCGATTTTGTAAGTTGGTTTTTAGATCACCTTCGACCATGCGATAGGTGAATTCACCCAACAAGGGTAACGCCATAATGGTTGCCCAAAGGGTAAAGCGGTCCAAGGTTAATATATTGAAAGCCGTTTCCCCCAATATTTTTAAAGGAATCGGTGTGGTACCACCTGTTCCTAAGATGGTCAACATGGTAATTGATAATCCGAAAAACAGGTAACGTTTACTAAAATATCTGTAAAAGATATAAGGCATAATAAAAAGTAGAATTCCCCAAGGAATCATAAAAAAAACCAATCCTGATGAGGTAACCTCAAGAAAATTATCCCTGGATCCATGGGGTATGGGTACCTGTGTTATGGGATTTTTTTTTGAATTTATCCAATAGGGGAGAATGCAGACCACAATCAACACCAATGAGGAAGATCCAAACCCGACGATACGCCAAAAGAGTTTTTTGAAAGTTTGTATAAAGACCTTGAACGTTATTGTCTTATTGGTCTTTACTCGGTCCTTTGAGGCATCCATTATGACCATTCCAATTAAGGGAAAGACAAAGAACACCATACCAAAAATGGGGGTCACATGATGTGAGGTAACTGTTACCGCAATGAGGGAAAGACTAGTGGCTAAATATTTCCATTTACCTGTTTTGATCCAGGAATAGATTTCGGGTAAAGCATGTAAAAGCACAGATAATCCAATGATACTGGGCAATTGACCAAAAATATGCAATGTTTCAACAAATGTCGATGAGAAAACAGCCATTAGGGCTGTATATCCGGCTACTTTTCGGTTTCCGGTCATTAATAATCCAAACCGATAAGCCCCCGTAATAAAAAGAATAATGCCGATCAAGGCTACTGTGAACATACCAAATTTGAGTCCACCAATATAGGATAGCAAAGCAATTGATTGATGGACCAAGGGGGGATAAGCCTGAACTGTAAACCCCGTGTACCACCTATAATCCCACGGTTCAAACCAACTATTGGCATAATGGTCGGCAAAGAATAAATGGATCAAAGCATCATAGGTGTATTCAAGAGTAAAGAATATGCTTGAACCGTGAAAAGCCACCCCTATGAAAAGGGCTAAAATAAGTAAGATATTGGTTCTATTCATAGGTGACTATCGTAGGAAAATATAACAAGGTAAAGATAGATATATTGTGGTATTACCTCATTATCAACCATCGATGGCTTAAAACCATTCGACTATAGAAAAGCCCCATTGACCTTTTACTGCCGAAAATGGAAGTTGGTTGTTTCTACTTTCGCCTCAGAAATCATTAAAACCAAATTGATTTTTTTACCATTTATCTGAAACATTAAAACTTAACCTATGAAAATTTTGACCATTGACGACCAGCAGCTGATATTATTGTCTGTAGAAAAAAGACTTACAGAACAGGGCTATGAAGTAGAAACCGCCAATTGTGGCCAATTGGGCATCGAATTGTTCGACACTTTTCAACCGGATTTGGTTATTGTCGATATCAATATGCCAGTTATGTCCGGTTTGGAAGTCGTGAAACATATCCGTGTCAATAAAAAATCCCACACACCTATTATGGTAATGTCCGGAAACACCAATGAAAAGATAATCGTTGACGGATTTGACTTGGGGATTGACGATTATATGAAAAAACCGGTCAGTTTAGATGAGGTAGTAGCCCGTGTAAAACGCATATTGGGGAATACAGCGAAACAAGCAATTATCAGAAAAGAGGACAATACCCAAATGTTGCAAAAATATTGTGTGGGTGTTGTCATTCCTTGCTATAATGAGGAAGATCGCTTGTCTAGTGTATTGTTCCAGGAATTTGCACATAAAAACCTTGGATATCATTTATGTTTTGTAAACGATGGCAGTACGGACAATACCTTGGCTGTTTTGGAAGACCTGCGAAAAGGTAATGAAGATACCATCAGTATCTATAATTGTGAAAAAAATGGAGGAAAGGCCGAAGCGGTTCGCCAAGGGATACTTCATTTATCCAAAGATCCACAATTGGATTATATAGGATATCTCGATGCCGATCTTTCAACAGATTTTGAAGATTTTGATGAGTTGGTCCAAACGCTTGAAAATTCTGATTTCAAGATAGTAAGTGGTTCTAGGATCAGTAGGATGGGTGCAGACATCACCAAGGAATCTGCCCGAAAAATAATCAGTATGACCATTAATTTCATCATTCAAAAGATTTTGGGAATGCCTTTTAAGGATACGCAATGCGGAGCTAAGATCATGGATCGTGAGATTGCGTCCTTAATGTTCGATAAAAAGTTCATTACCCGCTGGTTGTTTGATGTTGAGATCTTCATGCGCATGCGTAAATATTACGGCAGGGAAAAAGTACAGGGTTTGATTTGTGAGCAACCTTTGAAACGTTGGATACATGCTGACGGTTCCAAGTTATCCATGAAAGATTCCATAACGATTGTAGGACAATTGGCAAGAATCGCTGTACAGTACAACACCTAAACAAATTTAGGCTAGGAATTGACAACCGTACGATCAAAGTGTATGTCAGTTTGGTTTAATTAAAAACTATGATATAAAAAAACCAACCAGGATTTATGGTTGGTTTTTCGGTTTTTAAGGATTCTCCAAGTTACAAACGCTTTACCTGTAAAGCATGAAAAGCATCGGCCTGAAGTTTAAGGAGTTCTTCGGCTTTTTGTTTTTTATGGGCATATACGGCTTCTTCCTCTTCGATTTCGTTATAGATTTTAGTGTTCAAAGCAATATCGGTAGCCAAAATCTGTTCGCGTTGTTGTACTTTTTGGGCTACCCAGGTTTTTAGAATACTTTCCTCTTCTTCCTGTTTTATGTCATATTCACCCTTAGGGGCCAACAATTTGGCTATAATCGGCGAAGTCTCAATAGCTAGGAACAAAAGAAAAATGAAGAATGAGGGAAACCAAGGTAACTTACCAAGGGCATTAATACGAGCCATGAGTCCATCAAAACCGTCGATAATGGGTTGTGAGGTATTTACAGCGTTATTGTAATCGGTGTTTAAAGCTGCAATTTGCGATTCCAATGTTGCTATTTTTTCGGCGTTGGCAGTCTTCAATTGTTGCAATTCG
The DNA here is from genome assembly GCF_003148665.1 of Maribacter polysiphoniae. Lineage (GTDB taxonomy): Bacteria > Bacteroidota > Bacteroidia > Flavobacteriales > Flavobacteriaceae > Maribacter_A > Maribacter_A polysiphoniae. The sequence goes on from NZ_QGGQ01000005.1 coordinate 174,917, forward strand.
GCCAAGGCGGCATCGTGTTTTTCCCGTTTTTCACCATAAACAGGGCCTTTTCCCAAAAGACCTGTTCCTGCGGTGCCCTCGGCTTCACTAATATAGGTGTCGTAAAGGACATTGGTTTCGGCTTCCTTTGTTGATACTTCAGTTTTTAACGTCGTGATATCCTGATTCAATTTTTCGATCAAAGGGGTGTATTGCATTGCTATTTGATCTTTGTTGGCCAACGTGAGTTCGTTTTTTTGTTCCAATAATACCTGGTTGATTTCCTTTTCAAAAATCTTCATTTCCAAAGGTTTTGAAATGACTACGGCAATTATCACGGCCAAGATAATACGAGGTGTGGCTTGTAGTAGTTCATTGGCAAAACTATTGCGTTTCTTTATGGTAGAAACGATAAAACGATCCAAATTAAAAATCAACAGCCCCCAAATAAGTCCAAAAAAGATAGCCGTATAGAGGGTGTCAAAAACGGTGAACAGGGCATAGGCGCTAGCCAAAAAAGCCATTACAGCAGTGAAGAACACCGTGGCGCCGATACCGGCATATTTATTTTGTTCACCTTGTGAACAGGTTTGGAGTAAGGTGGCATCTGCCCCCGAGCAGAGGATAAAAAAGCGTTGTAACATAGTGTTCTGATTTTGATTGATGATGGCAATACTACGGTCAGTTCGAGCGCAGTCGAGAACTTTTGATCATGGTTCTATACTAAATCTGAATTGGTCGTAGTACTGCAAAATGTTTCATATAGATAGTTAGAACGCCATCTACGATGATTTGTTACAAAAAAGCCTCGATTTTCGAGGCTTTGGTGTAAAATTTATGATAAATGGGGCATTTTAATATGTTCAATGGCGGATTTTGACAATTGGAGGATTGTCGTTCTTCTGATTGATATCTATACTGAGGTCTTCATCTTTTGTTAAAAGGTTAAGAGCCTTATCTGGTGTAATCTCTTTGCCTTTATAATAAAACAAAGCACCTTTCATGTCCATTTCAATTAGAAGATCTAATGGAGAAATAGTTTTTTGGGGTTCTGGTGGTGTTGGAATATCATTTGTTTCTTCAAACTCTGCTTTATCCTCTTTTTGAAGAAAAAAACCAGTTTTCTTAGCCGATGAGATTGCATCTGGTGTGTTAAGGTTATCATAGGGGTCTTGATTTGCTATGATTTCTTGCATTATGCTATCTGCATTATGGTCTAGGGGACTTGGAGGTACGGGAGGTGTGGGAGGTTCAGGTAAATCAGGGAAGGGTTCCGCATTTTCTTTTTGCTCATGGGTCATTAATCCATGTAGGTATTCCAATCTTTCAACATCTGATTTAAGAATATGAATTTCTTTGGCATCACTCAATTGACGATTATATTTTTTGGCTAAAGCATTGTACTCTATAATTTGTTTTTTAGTGACACCTTCCTGAGGAGGGCATTCGGGAAAAGGGACTGCTTCATTTCTCTGTTGCCCACTCATCGATTGGTAGATATTTTCCAAAATTCGGAGGTCCTTCAATGGAATTCTCCTAGAGGCAAGAGGTTGTTGGTTGTACTTTTGGGCTAAGGAATTGAATGTCCGTATTTGGGCGATGGTAGCTCCCTTTTGTGTATTGATGTCGCGATTCGGGTCAAAAGATGCCTCAGGACCAATAAGGTTGACTTGTGCCACCCCATAATCGATTAAAACAGCTTCTACATTTTTCAAAATTTCAATGGGGGCTTCCGCAGCTGGTCGAATTATGGCGCGTATCCTATTGGAGCGTTGTTCCTTGGTCAAATTCGTATGGTGTTTTAGTAAAAAGCTTTTAAGGCGCTCTATGGGGATGACAGTGCTGTCCCCTGCAAGGATTTCACCTTTTTTCGAAATTCGAATTTCTATGGTTTCTGATCGTAGTGATTGTCCAATACTTTGCGGGTCCTGTTCAGGGGATATTGGGGCTGCAACTACTTTCCTGTCACTAAAAGCATAAAGCATTATGGCTAATAGGGGTGGGACGAATACACTTCTTAAGACAATGGCTTTTTTTGATGTTTTTGTTTTCATGACTGTAAATCGTTTTTTGATTGATGAATAATTGATGGCGTTAGCCAACTCGACTGAAGGTGAACTATAGGGATTTGATGAGAATCCCAGTAATATTTTTTGATATGTATTTGATGGAATGCCATGGGTGAGTACCTCCCGGTCAGCCAAAAATTCATGGTTTAGTTTTATGGCTTTTTTAGTTAAATAAACAAGTGGATTAAACCAGAATAATACCTGTATCAATTCAATAAGCAGTATATCGACACTGTGTTTCTGCTTGGCGTGGGTCTCTTCGTGTAATAGGACTTCCTTTGGGATCTGATTGGTTTCGAATCTTTGCTTGTTTAGGAAGATATAATGGAAGAATGTATGGGGTATTACACGGTTTTGCATCAATACATGGGTAATCCTATTGAATTTGTACTTTGGGTTTATATGTATGCGATGAAGAATCAGGTAGAGGTTTTTTAAGAATTTAAATCCGAAAACCAGAACCCCCAGGCCATAAAGTCCCCATAAGAATGTTGGTAAATAGGCCATCGGGTCAATATCGTTATGTGTGTTGATCGCATTTTGAACGGTTGAACCGGTTTCATCCTGAAACTGTTGTATATGGGGTAAGGAACCATATTCGACAATGGTAATCAAGGGGATGCCTAAAGCGGCAACCAAGACCCCGATCAAATAAAAACGCTTAAAGGTGTGCATGTTTTCCCTTTCAAGAAACAACTTGTAAAAGGCCAAGAATATGGCTAGACAAGTCCCGGACTTTATGAGGTATAAAAACATAGGTTACTTTTTTTCAAGTTCTTTGTCGATCATCGCTTTTAATTCCTCCAACTCGGTTTTGCTGAGGTTGGTTTCTTGGGTGAAAAATGAAGCGAATTGTGAGGCGCTGTCATTAAAGAAGTTCTTGATCAATCCGTTGACGTGTTTCGAGAAATAATCTTTCTTTTTTACCGTCGGATAATATTCTCGGGAACGACCATAACTTTTGTAGGCAACAAAACCCTTGTCGGTCATTCTTTTTAGCAAAGTGGCAATGGTCGTATTGGCCGGTTTTGGATCAGGATAAGCATTCAATAAATCCTTAAGGAACGCTTTTTGCTGCTGCCACAAAATATTCATGAGTTCTTCCTCTGTTTTTGATAATTGCACGTTCTACGTTTTTAGAATTACTTCTACAAACATAGAATAAATAATTTAATTCTACAAATGTAGAGTATAAAATGCGGTAGTAAGTCATTCAAAAATGAGGCTTCCATACATGGGAAATATTATTTATATGTAGCTTTGCAGCTCTTAAAAAAATATATATAATGGGTTTATTGGAAGACTTACAAGCGAGAAGCGGTGCAAAATGTGAAATATGTGGGGCAACGGAAAATTTGAAAATCTATGAAGTACCCCCGGTATCGACAGGTGGTGTTGATGGTAGTTTATTGGGTTGTGAAACTTGTTTAAGTCAGATTGAGGACCCGGATTCGGTAGACCCTAACCATTGGCGTTGTTTGAATGATAGTATGTGGAGCGAACATCCTCCTGTACAAGTAGTGGCCTGGCGCATGCTTTCCCGATTGAAATCTGAAGGATGGCCCCAGGATCTGCTCGATATGATGTATTTGGATGATGAACTACTGGCTTGGGCGAAGGCCACAGGGGAAGGTCAGGATGAATCTGAGAAGATCATTCACAGGGATGTGAACGGCGTCATATTGGAAAATGGGGATAGTGTGGTCCTTATCAAAGATTTGAAGGTAAAAGGATCTAGTATGGTGGCTAAGCAGGGAACCGCTGTAAGGCGTATTTCCTTGGATAGGGAGAATGCTGAATATATCGAAGGCAAGGTAGGTGCCCAGCAAATCGTTATTATCACGAAGTACGTTAAAAAGTTATAAGTTAAAAGTGCTAAGTGCGGAGTGCTGAATATAGGATTGAAATTATACTTTTAATCCAGCACTCTTCACCTAGAAAAGAGCTATTGCTTTTTGATTTAATTGGCCTTAGGCCATCATTTCCGTGAAATACTTGAAAAAGTATGGAATGGTCTCAATGCCCTTGTAGTAAAACCAGAGTCCAAAATGCTCATTGGGTGAATGTATGGCATCGCTATCCGAACCAAAGCCCAACAATATGGATTTACTACCCAATTCTTTCTCGAAAAGGGATACAATGGGAATACTACCGCCACTTCGTTGGGGTATTGGGGTTTTGCCAAAAGTCGTTTCATAGGCTTTGGCGGCAGCTTTATAGGCTATAGTGTCAATAGGGGTAACGTAGCCTTGGCCTCCATGATGTGGTGTTACTTTTACTTTTACACCTTTTGGGGCGATATTGGTAAAATGCTTCACAAAAAGATCGGTAATCACTTCCCATTCTTGATGGGGGACCAAACGCATCGATATTTTGGCGTAAGCCTTACTTGGAATTACGGTTTTGGCCCCTTCACCCGTGTAGCCACCCCATATTCCATTAACGTCCAAGGTGGGTCTAATGGAGTTCCGTTCGTTGGTGGTATATCCTTTTTCGCCGTATACACTTTCAATATCCAACGCCTTTTGGTAGGCATTGATATCGAATGGGGCTTTGGCCATTTCGGCTCTTTCTTCAGAAGATAATTCCTCTACCTTATCATAGAACCCTGGAATGGTAATATGGTTGTCCTCATCATGCAGCGAAGCGATCATTTTCGTTAATATATTGATGGGATTTGCGACAGCCCCTCCGTATAGGCCGGAATGCAGGTCACGATTGGGTCCTGTCACTTCTACTTCAACATAACTCAAACCACGTAAACCTGTGGTAATCGAAGGATATTCCTTACTGATCATTCCAGTGTCGGAAATCAAGATCACATCATTCTTTAATTTCTCCCTGTTATTGGCGACATAGGTCGCAATATTGACGCTGCCAACTTCTTCTTCCCCTTCAATCATGAATTTAACGTTACAGGGGAGTTGATTGGTCTTTACCATAAACTCCAAGGCTTTTACATGCATGTACATCTGACCTTTATCATCACTGGCACCTCTTGCGAATATCGCCCCTTCAGGGTGTTCTTCGGTTTCTTTGATAACCGGTTCAAAAGGGGGTGAGTCCCAAAGCTCAACGGGATCGGGGGGTTGAACGTCATAATGGCCATAGACCAGAACGGTTGGTAGGTTGGGGTCGATTATTTTTTCACCATATACAATTGGGTAGCCATCGGTCTCACATATTTCAACGTGATCACACCCTGCTTCGTCCAATGCTTTCCCCACCATTTCCGCAGTGTTGATCACATCCTGTGAAAAAGCCGAATCTGCGCTGATCGAAGGCATTTTGAGAAGCTCGATAATCTCGGTTAAAAATCGTTCTTTGTTCTTCGCTACGTACTCTTTACTATTTTGCATGTATATGGCTTTGTTAGAAATTCAAAATTACAAAAAGAACTTTTTAAAGAGAGAGTATCGTAAATTGAAATTTTGCTTTATATTTGCATCCCGATAATCAAATTAGGATTAAGGATTATTGTTTTGCGGGCGTGGTGGAATTGGTAGACACGCTAGACTTAGGATCTAGTGCCGCAAGGTGTGAGAGTTCGAGTCTCTCCGCCCGTACAAAGCGAAAGCCGACTTTTAGGAGTCGGCTTTTTTGTTTTTAAACTGTACTATTTGCTCCTCATAATAGTGGTTGAGGGGGCATTGAGTACGGTAAAAGGGTTGTCGCTATTCCACTGCATTCCAAATATTCCTTTTAGGATATTGTTTTTGTTCCCATTACATACCTACAAAAATAAAGGTGGTTTGATTGGAACCTCCTTTCTCATTCATTTTAAGGGGAATAGTATGGTTCGGAATTACATTCTCCATGAAATCATACTTAAACGGCCCCTGGCATTGTTGAATACCATTAGGATTGGAGGATACTTGTTTGGATGCTAATATTGGCGCTTTCGTTTTCCTCTTGTGTGGCAAAATCACACAGGATGGGTTCAAATAGTTTATTTTTGGGTTCCAGTCGATAACGCAATTTATTTGATCGGACAGAATTTAGTTAAATGGGAAACTAAAAAAACCAATTACATTGTACCATAATAGGTGTGCAACGAATAATGAATGAAATACCCGCATGTACAATAAAAACCGAATCCTTGATTATGATTGAATTTTACAAAATCCTTTTGGCCCTATTGTGTGTCAATTATGTCGCACAGGCACAAGAAATTAAAAACTTCGATCAAAATGGGGAACAGATTACCCGTTTTGATGAACTTGGAAATGCGGTGGACGCCCATGACGGTAAAATTGCCTATTTCAATGACACTTATTATTTATATGGAACGAGTTACGACTGTGGCTTTGAATGGCAAAATGAAGTGGCACGTTTTTGTGGTTTTAAATCCTATTCTTCCAAGGATATGGTTCATTGGAAGGACGAAGGCTTTTTATTTGACGCACAGACACCTTTGTGGCAATCTCGATGTGATGGAAAAACCTATGGCTGTTTTCGCCCCCATGTGGTTTATAATAAAAAAAATAAAAACTATGTGCTTTGGATAAATGTTTACGACAACGTTACGGGATACCGCGTATTTACCGCAAAAAAACCTACTGGGCCATTTGTTGAAGTGGAGCAACCAAGAATTGAGGTTAATAAGGATAAACCTGCGGCTGGTTTAAACAATGGGGACCATGATCTTTTTGTGGATGATGACGGAACCTGTTATCTCGCTATTACGGACTGGAGAACTACAGGGACAATTGCGATTGAGCAACTTAATGATGACTATTTGTCTGGAACAGGTAAAGTGGCTACGTTAATTACTTCCGGGCGTACAGAGGCACCCGGGCTTTTTAAACGAAAGGGTATTTATTACGTTACTTACTCCGATCCAAACTGTGGTTACTGTTCAGGTACGGGAACCTCCTATAAAACCGCTAGTTCTCCATTGGGACCTTGGTCAGAAGGCACAAAAATCAGTGACAATTCTTGTGGTGGGCAACCTTCTTTTGTGTCGGTCATGAAAATTAATTCCGATACCATTTATCTTTATGGTAGTGACCTTTGGAATAATGCGGCAAGAAATGAAGCCTTGGCCAATTTTTATTGGGCTCCTCTTACCTTTGCGGAAGATGGCTCCATAAATCCAATGGATTGTATTAAATCCTTTGTTCTGGACAAAAAGGGGGAGGAAAATAAGGTTGATGACCAAATCACAACAAATGGGGATTATAAAGCCTCATGTGACATTGGAGGGGGAATTCAGCGCTCCCAGTCATTCACGGCGAGTTCTAGTGGTACGTTAAAGTCATTTTCAATTACGACATTGAAAAGTGGGTACCCTACTGCGGATTTAACCCTTACTTTCTATGAGTCTCCAGACGGTTTAACAAAGAAAGGTAGTCCCCTTGCAACCGTAGTTATCCCCCAAAATACGCTTGGTTGGTCTGCACGAAACATCACCACAACCCCTTCCTTTGATTTGACTTTAGGCAAACGATATATGGTGATCCTTAAGTCAACTACCAATACGGGATGTTATGGGTTTGCGTATAGTGGTACTGTGTTGAATGCTGATGAAATTGCATCGATTAGTACAGACAATGGCGAAAATTTTATACCTGAAAAAAATAGCAAACTGAAATACAACTTGGTAATCGAATAGAATTTTCTACGTTATTGGTGATCAATAGGTTCGTGTCCATGGTTGGGTTAACAAATACATCGACTTCAAAATAAAAAAAACCGGGGCTGCCCTAGGGCATCATCCATATTGTCAACGGGGAGTTTGTACTTATTGCCCTTACACTTATTAATATATGTCCCATCGAAAACATACCCGCCTTTGATTAAAGGTTAAGGTTTCGGTGGTTGCTTATTTACATACTGGGTCTTTAATAACGAAATAGGCCTTCGCATATGGGTTCACTAATTGGGCGTTGTCATCAAGCATTTCCTCAAAATGGGGAATCCCCCGATGGGCATCTTTACTATACCGATAGAACCTTCCAGTACAAGGGTGCTATATTTCTCTGAGGCGATTTGGTAAAGTTGTTTTTATAAAGGAAAATGATGCGGTGTCATTGGTCGGTAGAGCATAAAAAAAAGTCCATTATTAAAATGGACTTGTTATTTTTCAGAATAAATTAGGAGGTAATATTTGGGGAAATCTTAGTTCGATCGCATTAAATGATTCCAACGGCAGCCAATAAAAGTCCACCAACTACGGATAGCAAAATCGCGATTAAAACCACAACCATAATACCCAAAAAAAGGTTGAGTATTTTAGTGCCAAATGTAATTTCTTGCTCCATGATTTTATTAATTTATTACAATTTAAGAAAATACGGCTTAAAATCCATCTGTTTTCAGCGATAATTCGACTAAAAGGCTGTTCCTTAGTATGTTTCTTGGGTGTAATACCTGTTTATTCGATGAAAAGCAGGGCTGAATTAGTCCTTAGCCTTACGTCCACTGAGCCTATCACTATTTCCTCTAAGGAAATCCCTTTGGTTTCGGGCATCATAAAAAGAGTTCAAGAACAATTGTTGTGTTTATGTAATTGATTGGGTTAACCTATAGAGGAAGAATGCTACATTTTTCACACCCCTGAACTGGGTCCTAAAGGCGGTTCATGCTTAATTATGGTGTTTTTTAATCGTTGGTTTTTAGTATTGGGAATAATCGAGTAAAACTTATATTGGGATTATTCTTTCATTTTAGTAGTAAATCAGGGTATTCCCACAAGGGAAATAGGAAGACATCCATAGCGTATAAGACCATGTCATTTCGACGGAGGGGGGAACGAGCGACGGGAAATCCCATAACCATATTCTAGTGCGATTCCTCTTCGAACCTCATTCGGAATTAAGTTGGAGTTTATAAGTTGGTTTGAGTAAATCCAACACCCCAATAGCTTAGGAATATAGCATGGCCACTTTAGGTTTCAGCGTATCCAGGTCCCTTGATTGCTTCCGCTTTTTTAAAATACTATCCTGGTTGTTGCTGTTCGGGACGGCCTTGTTCTTTTTGTTGGGGTCGGATTTCAATTTTTGGAGTTCCTCGGCAGGAGGGGTGTTGTCCTCTTGATTTGGTGGATTGACCTTTCTCCCTTGTCGGTTACCACAAGAATGGGTCAATATACTTAACAAGGCCAAAAGCATAAAAATTTGGGGAATTCTCATAGTGGCTACATATTCGTGTCATAGTAATGTACGAACGTATGCCATAATTTGGATGCTTGCCCCTTTATTCCCATTTACATAATCCGCATTGACCTGACCGGTTTTCCTTAAATAATCCGGGTTTTCCAATAATTGGGTTATTGTGGTGTCGAATTCAGCACGGTCTTTGATTACCAGGATGCCTTTTTTAAGGACCAAGGCCTTTGCTTCATTGAATTTCGAAAAGTCCGGGCCAATGATAATGGGGATGCCAAAAACAGCCGGTTCGAGGGTGTTGTGCAGCCCGGTGGCAAAAGCACCACCCACATAGGCGATATTCGAATAACTGTATATTTTGGTCAAAAGGCCTATGGTGTCAATAATCAATACATCAAACTGGCTAGGGTCATTATTTTCCCATTCGGAATAGAGCAAGGTTTTTTTGGTGATTGATTTTTTTAAGTCCGTAATGTGTTCCGGTTTTATGTTATGCGGGGCGAGAACGAACTTTAAAGGGGATTGGGTTTCATTGATGAACGGGAGCATAATGGCTTCATCCTCGGGCCAAGTGCTTCCAGCCACAAAACAGGGGGAAGTTCCTTTGAACTGCTCCATAAATGGAAGTTTGTTGTCCCTTTCCAGAATTTCGGCGACCCGATCAAATCGGGTGTCACCACTTAGTGTTATGTTGTTGAGGCCAATCCCTTTCAACAGGTTCACCGATTTTTCATCCTGAACAAAGAATTGGGTAAATGTGTCAAGAGCCTTACGCATGATGCCTCCATACCATTTGAAAAATATTTGGTCTTTTCTGAAAATGGCCGATATCAAAACGGTCGGGATGTTATTGTCGCCCAAAACTTTTAAATAATTGGGCCAGATTTCATATTTGACGAATATCGCTAGCTTGGGATTGACCGTGGCTATAAACCGTTTGGCATTGTCCAGGGTGTCGATGGGTAGATAGATGACGGCATCTGCCACGGGTGTGTTTTTTTTCACTTCGTAGCCAGAGGGGGAAAAAAAGCTGATCAGTATTTGGTAAGTTGGGTATTCGGCTTTGATTTTTTCCATGACGGGAAGGCCCTGTTCAAATTCCCCCAATGAGGCAACATGAAACCAGATAACATCCTTTTTTTTATCAATGGTTTTTTGAAGAATAGGGAAAGTGTCTTTTCTACCTTGAACGAATAGTTTGATTTTTGGATGGAAAAATGCTACTATTTTCAAGAAGAACCACGTGATTTGTGCGATAAGATTGTAGATATGATTCACTTGGTTATGGTTTGTGGCTAAAATACGTTTCTTTCCAGAATTGTTCCTTATTTTTGCACTGTTACTATGCTAAAACTTGCAGATGCGAAAAATACAAATGGTTGACCTAAATGGTCAATACCAATCCATCAAAGAGCAAATAAACTCATCGATATCAAATATTCTGGATACTTCGGCATTTATCAATGGTCCCGAAGTGCACGCCTTTCAAAAAGAACTGGAGGAATATTTAGGGGTAAAACATGTGATACCCTGTGCCAACGGTACGGATGCATTACAAATTGCCATGATGGGTTTAGGATTGCAGCCCGGTGATGAGGTTATTACCGTGGATTTTACCTTTGCGGCCACCGTTGAGGTAGTTGCCTTGCTCCAATTGACACCGGTTTTGGTCGATGTCGAAAAAGATACCTTCAATATCGATATTGCAGCCGCAGAGCGGGCAATAACCCCAAAGACAAAGGCGATTGTCCCCGTACACCTATTTGGTCAATGTGCCAATATGGATGCCATTATGGCCTTGGCCAAAAAACACGATTTATTCGTTATTGAGGATAATGCCCAAGCCATTGGAGCCACGTATAAGTGGGCCGATGGTTCAAAACAAATGGCCGGAACCATTGGTCATGTAGGTGCCACTTCATTTTTCCCTTCTAAAAACTTGGGATGCTATGGCGATGGAGGTGCTATTTTTACCAATGATGATGCTTTGGCGCACACCATTAGGGGTATTGTGAACCATGGTATGTACGAAAGGTACCATCATGATGTTGTGGGTGTGAATTCACGCCTAGACTCCATTCAGGCCGCAGTCCTAAGGGCGAAACTTCCACTTTTGGATAGCTATTGCGATGCTCGTAGAAAAGCGGCACGGGCATATTCAAAAGCATTTAAAGGCCAAGAACATATTGTTGTTCCTGTGACCGTGAACAATTGCGGGGAGATTTGTGATACCTGTGACTGCCATGTCTTTCATCAGTACACCTTGCGTATTACCAATGGAAAACGCGATGCCTTGGTAGCGCACTTAGGGGAAAAACAAATTCCATGTGGGGTGTATTACCCTATACCTTTACATAGTCAAAAAGCCTATGCAGATGAACGGTATAGTGAATCGGATTTCCCGGTGACCAATCAATTGGTGAAAGAGGTTGTTTCACTTCCCATGCATACCGAACTCGATGAAGAACAAATAGATTTTATTACTGAGACGGTTATCCGTTTTGTTAATGGCGAATAAACGCACTTTTTAATAGAATTGAATTTCAAAATAAACAAGATTATATGAAAGTATTGGTAACAGGTGGATTGGGTTTTATAGGCTCACATACCGTAGTGGAGCTTCAGAATGAAGGGTATGAGGTCGTTATTATTGATGATTGTTCCAATTCCTCTGAAAAAGTACTCGATGGTATCACTGCGATAACAGGAAAGAGGCCATTGTTCGAAAAAATTGATTTAAAGGAAAAATCGAAGGTGGAGGATTTTTTCAAAAGACATACCGATGTGCAAGGTGTAATTCACTTTGCGGCCTCAAAAGCCGTCGGGGAAAGTGTTGAAAAACCCTTGTTGTATTATGAAAACAACATTGGTACCCTTGTTTATTTATTGAAGGAACTATCAAGGAAATCGAAATCCAGTTTTATATTCAGTTCTAGTTGTACCGTTTATGGTCAGGCAGATACCATGCCTATTACTGAGAATGCCCCTGTTAAGGCTGCAGAATCGCCATATGGCAATACCAAGCAAATGGGCGAGGAGATCATAAGGGACACCTGTAAGGTCACCGAAGGCCTAAATGCCATTGCCCTGCGTTATTTCAATCCTATGGGGGCCCATCCCAGTTCTGAGATTGGGGAACTACCCATTGGGGTGCCACAAAACCTCGTGCCATTCATTACACAGACGGGGGTAGGCCTACGGGAACAGTTGTCTGTTTTCGGGGACGATTATCCCACTTCAGATGGCACTTGTGTCCGTGATTACATCTATGTGGTGGATTTGGCAAAAGCCCATGTTGTTGCACTTCAGCGTTTGTTGGGTGGGAAGAACAAGACGAATTACGAGGTGTTTAATGTAGGTACGGGAAAAGGAAGCACTGTTCTTGAGGTAATCAAAAGTTTTGAAAAGGTGTCAGGTAAAAAACTCAATTATAAAATTGTGGATAGAAGACCTGGGGACATCACTTCGGCCTATGCCGATACCACCCTTGCCAATGAAGAGCTTGGCTGGAAAGCACAATTTACCTTGGATGAGGCTATGAAATCAGCTTGGGATTGGGAACAAAAGATAAGAAGCTGAATGTAAGGGGTTGATTCCTGTCTTTTTTGTAAAGCCAATTCATAGGTTAGTATAGAAAGGAATAAACCAAAAACAGTTTGGGAAACGTATTTAGTTTATGGAACTTGATTTTGTAGATAGCAATGAGCTTTTGGCGAATGCCCAAGCTGAAAACCTTTACGGCAAGTTGGTGCTTCAGGTAAAGAAGGACTTCGGACTTGCCAATATCCCCATTGACCTTGCCGATACTGTTTCACCTGGACACCTGCGGGTCTTTATGCATGAGAAGATTTATTTTTTGATCATGGAGAAATTCACCGATTACCTCAATCTACTCTATGTGGTCGATGTCCCGGAAAAATCCTTTAATCAGATTCATGTAACCGATGCGGTTGAGGTTGCCGAACAGGTTTCGTTACTGGTCTTGAAAAGGGAGTTCCAAAAAGTCTGGTTAAAAGAAAAATACTCTTCCTAAAAATAGACGCGTACAAAAGGCATAAGTGCATTGGCATAAATGCTTTTATCATCATCGTATAATACATCATACCGAAGACCGAAGGTCACATTCTGGTTGCTATAACCTATGCCGAGGAAAAGTGCCGGGGACCAATAATTATCTTCCCTGTTGCCTCCGTCCAGCGCATACGTTCTATTGATTCTCAATTGTTCCAGTTCCCCTGATAATTGAATGTTGGGGATAGGGTTGTAAAGCGATAGAATACTACCGCCATAGGCAAATAATTTGTCTTCGTTGAATTTGGCATAATTGAAATTGAGGCTTACCCCCGTGGCGAACTGGTCATTCACTTGGTATATGGCACTGGGTGAGATTGAAGCGTTAAAGCTTTCATTGGTAAAGCCTAAACCTATACCGCCCCCAAAACGTACATTGTTCCAGAAATCATTGGAAGTTTTTTGGCCTAAACAGGAAAATCCGATGAGAAAAACCAGGGATAACATGTAATGTTTCATTTCGAATTGATTTTGTATATTATAATGGTTGTTGTTGCTTTTTGAGCAATATTACCAATGAAGATACGCCTAGATATAGGAAATATTGTATTTTTGATCAGGTTTTGTTGTTAAAACAATATTTGAAATTCAGGAATCATTATTTCAAACAAATTAGAAAGAATTAGACTCGTCACCAGACGGGATTTGCTTCTTATTATAAGATAGAGCACATACATGGATAAATATTCCTTTTTAAATGCGGCGCATACTTCCTATTTCGCGGAAGTGTACGACAAATATTTAACGGACCCCGATAGTGTTGAGCCTAGTTGGAGGGCATTTTTTCAAGGTTTTGATTTTGGGGTTGAAAGTTCATCGGAAAAGACCGGTGATCCACTTCAAAAGGGAGATGGAGCTACATCCTTGATCGCGGATGGTCAAGTGCCGGAACACATGCAAAAAGAGTTTCGGGTAGTCCGCTTGATCAATGGATACCGTACCCGGGGCCATCTTTTCACCAAGACCAATCCGGTTCGTAAGCGTAGGACATATGTTCCTACATTGGATTTGGAGCATTTTGGGTTGAGTGACCAGGATTTGGATACCGTATTCACCGCCGGTGAGGTTATTGGGTTAGGACCTAATACATTGCGCGATATTATCGGACATTTACAACGTATTTACTGTGATTCCATTGGGGTTGAGTATATCTATATCCGTAAGCCCGAATTTGTGGACTGGATCCAGAATTGGGTGAATGTAAACGATAACCATCCTGATTTCAGTAATGATCAAAAGAAACATATCTTAAAAAAACTGAATCAGGCAGTATCCTTTGAAAGTTTTCTCCATACCAAATACGTGGGTCAAAAGCGATTTTCCCTTGAGGGGAACGAGTCGCTGATTCCTGCTTTGGACGCCATCGTTGAAAGAGCGGCCGAAATGGGGGTCGAACAGTTTGTCATGGGAATGGCCCACAGGGGTAGGCTCAATGTTCTTACGAACATCTTTGGTAAATCGGCCAAAGCTATTTTCAGTGAATTTGACGGGAAGGATTACGAGCAAGAGATTTTCGATGGTGATGTCAAATACCATTTAGGTTGGACTTCCGATAGGAAATCGGATAATGGCAATAAGATCAAAATGAACATTGCCCCCAATCCATCTCATTTAGAGACGGTAGGACCCGTGGTCGAAGGTATCGTAAGGGCCAAACAAGATGCTCACTATAAGGATGATTTTTCAAAGGTTATACCGATTATTGTACATGGTGATGCGGCCATTGCCGGCCAAGGGGTAGTTTATGAAGTGGTGCAAATGGCAAAGCTTGATGGCTACAAGACGAATGGTACCATACATATTGTAGTGAACAACCAGATCGGTTTTACCACCAATTATTTGGACGCAAGATCTTCAACCTATTGTACCGATGTGGGTAAGGTTACTTTAAGTCCGGTATTGCATGTGAATGCGGATGATCCAGAGGCAGTTTGCCATGCGGCATTGTTTGCATTGGAATATCGTATGCGTTTCAATACTGACGTTTTTATAGATTTATTGGGGTATAGGAAATATGGACATAATGAGGGTGATGAACCTAGGTTTACCCAACCCAAACTTTATAAGGCTATTGCCAAACATAAAAACCCCCGGGATATCTATGCTGAAAGATTGATTGCCGAAGGGGTTATTGAAGAGGGGCATGTAAGGCAATTGGAGCAAGAATACAAAGCCTCCTTGGAAGAGGAACTCGAAGATTCAAGAAAAGAGGATAAGACGATCATAACACCTTTCATGGCCGATGAATGGAAGGATTTCACTCCGGTTCGCGAATGGGAGATGTTGGATCGTGTGGATACGACCTATGATAGGGATAAATTGAGTCAAATAGCGAAAGTACTGACCGAACTCCCTGAAGACAAAAAATTTCTCAGGAAAGTGGTCAAATTGGTTGCCGACCGAAAGAAAATGTTCTTTGAAACCGATAAACTGGATTGGGCCATGGGCGAGTTGTTGGCTTATGGAACACTCCTCGAAGAAGGTTTTGGGGTGCGTATGTCGGGTCAGGATGTCGAAAGGGGTACTTTTTCCCATCGACATGCTGTTATGAAAGTCGAAGAAAGTGAAGAGGAGATAATGCTTTTGAACCATATATCTGAAAACCAAGGTGATTTTCAGATTTACAATTCCTTACTGTCGGAATATGCAGTCGTTGGTTTTGATTATGGTTATGCCATGGCGAGCCCAAATACCTTGACCATCTGGGAAGCCCAGTTCGGTGATTTCAGTAATGGGGCCCAAATAATGATCGACCAATACATATCCGCAGCAGAGGATAAATGGAAGTTGCAGAACGGATTGGTAATGTTCTTGCCCCATGGTTATGAGGGGCAGGGTGCAGAACACTCTTCTGCCCGTATGGAAAGGTATTTGCAATTATGTGCTAGGGATAATATGTACATTGCCGATGTTACCACACCGGCCCAAATGTTCCATATTTTGAGAAGGCAAATGAAGGTTGGTTTTAGGAAACCACTGATTATTTTTACACCAAAGAGCCTGCTGCGCCATCCAAAAGCTGTTTCCGCTGTTGATGACTTTGTTTCTGGTGGATTCCAGGAAGTATTGGATGATGGGTTGGCAGACGTTGAAAAGGTAAGGTCATTGGTGTTCTGTACCGGTAAATTCTATTATGACCTTTTGGCTGAACGGGAAAAATTGAATAGGGATGACGTTGCATTGGTTAGGATAGAGCAATTATTTCCGTTGCCCATTAACCAAATAGACGCTATCTTGGAAAAATACAACCAAGCCGATGATTTGGTTTGGGCACAGGAAGAGCCACGGAACATGGGTGCCTGGAGCCATCTTATGATGCATTATCCTAAATCGGACAGCTTTAGGGTGGCATCGCGAAGATTCTATGCCTCACCAGCGGCGGGTAGTGCCGTTCGCTCCAAGAACAGACACCAACAAGTGTTGGATTTTGTTTTTGATAAGAGCAAGGATAATATGACAAGACCTAAATAAAGAAATAAAACATCTAATTATTTAAAGAATGATTTTAGAAATGAAAGTCCCCTCACCGGGAGAATCAATTACCGAGGTTGAGATTGCGGAATGGTTGGTCGAGGATGGCGATTATGTTGAAAAGGACCAGGCTATAGCCGAGGTCGATTCTGACAAGGCAACATTGGAGCTTCCTGCAGAGGCAAGTGGTATTATCACTTTGAAGGCGGAAGTTGGGGATGCTGTTGAAGTAGGAGCTGTTGTTTGTTTGATCGATACATCCGCAGCTAAACCGGAAGGATCCGAATCAAAGGCCGTCGCACCGGAAGCGGCCAAACCGGAAATGGCAACACCAAAAGCGGAGGCAAAACAGGAAACTACCTATGCAACAGGATCGGCGTCACCAGCGGCTAAAAAAATATTGGCGGAAAAGAATCTTGATGCGGCGCAAATTAAAGGCACTGGCAAGGATGGTAGAATCACCAAGGAAGACGCTGTAAATGCTGTGCCTTCAATGGGGACTATACCGAATTGGGGAAGTCGCGGGGAAAAACGTTCAAAACTTTCCATGTTGCGCAGAAAAGTGGCCGAGCGATTGGTGTCGGCGAAGAACGAAACAGCCATGTTGACTACATTCAATGAAGTGGACATGTCACCCATTTTTGAACTTCGAAAAAAATATAAAGAGGATTTTAAGGCGAAACATGGTGTAAGTCTAGGATTTATGTCATTTTTTACCAAGGCTGTGGTACGGGCACTTGATATGTACCCTGCGGTAAATTCCATGATCGAAGGTAAAGAGATGATCTCTTATGAGTTTGCCGATATCAGTATCGCGGTGTCAGGTCCCAAAGGATTAATGGTACCTGTAATACGGAATGCGGAAAAATTAACCTTTAGGGGTGTTGAGGCCGAAGTAAAACGTTTGGCGATTCGTGCCCGTGAAGGTGAGATTACAGTGGATGAAATGACTGGAGGAACGTTTACCATTACCAATGGAGGGGTATTCGGGTCGATGTTGTCGACTCCTATAATCAATCCACCACAAAGTGCGATTTTGGGTATGCATAATATCGTTGAGCGCCCAATCGTCAGAAATGGTGAAATCGTGGCCGCTCCGATCATGTATGTGGCCCTGTCCTATGATCATAGGATTATCGATGGTAAGGAATCCGTAGGTTTCTTGGTTGCCGTGAAGGAAGCCTTGGAAAATCCGGAAGAATTGTTAATGGACAATGATGTGAAAAAGGCGTTGGAGTTCTAATAACGCCGTTTCCCTTTATAATAGGAATCCTGAACTGTATGGTTCAGGATTTTTTTTATGACAAATATCATCTTTATTTAGACTCATTAAAAATAAATTCGACCCTGATTCAATACAAGGGGATAATGAGGGGTTTTGTTTTAAGTGTTCTTTCGGTAGTCTTTGTTTGTTGTAACCTATTAGGGCAGACCGTGGAGCCATCTGCTGCCGTAGGAAAGGACATATTGCAATTGGAGTTTGAAACCCTGTATTCGGTTGAAAAATCCGCAACATTGAAAAACACCACATGGAATATTCCCAATGTCCTTGTTCGTTATGGTTTGTCAGATAATGTGGAGCTGCAATTACATACGCCCTTTACCAAAGACCGTTGTTTTGAGAATAATGGATTGACCAGTACCATTTTTAGTTTTAAGGAAGTTGAGCTAGGGGTATCATTAAACTTGTGGGGACAAAGGAATATAAGACCTGAAGCCGCTATCTTGGTAAGGGCTATATCGGCAACGGAGTCATTCGGTTTTAAGGAAATCGGTAATATGGTTTCCTTGAATTTCTCAAATACCATTGGCCAAAAGTTCACATTGGGGTATAATATTGGAACAACCACCGATTTGGATAAGCACACCTCCGGATTTTATGTTTTGAATTTGGATTATGCCCCGAATCCAAAAATCCATTTTTTTGTGGAAAATACCGTAAATTTCAATTGGGATTCAATGCGGTCCAATTGTATAGGATTAGGTGCAGGGTTTAAAATGGGGGGTAATCTATTCGTGGATTTTTCAGCGGCCAAAAGTCTTTTGCATGATATGTTCTATACGGGAGCTATTGTAACTTGGGCCATCAATACCAAAAAGCCATAGGTCATTTGATTCTTGGGAAATGTAACTTAAGGGGTATAATTTTTTTACTGCTTACCCACTGTGAATTTATAGGCGTTCGCGGTGATTGTGAATCACGGTTCTTGTAGGGATTGTTGGAAGGAATATCGGTTGCGAAGAACGATTTTGTTATTTCAGTTTCAGGTATAAAAAACACCCTTTGTAATCGATTACAGCTTTTCCTCTTTTTAAGACATCGGCACCGATGATGCCATCAACGGGTAGGGCGTTATGGGTCGTGAGCGCTTCATTTACATGGGTGAGGTCGAACAAAACGATTTTTTGCTTTTTTTTGCTCCATTTTCCGATTTCAATCCTGTTTTTGGTCGATATCATGGTTTCCATATTGGAGGATCCAGCCCCGGCTGCCTTTATTTCCGATTCCTTGGAAACTAACTTGAAAAGTTCAATTTTATCAAATCCGATACAGGTGTTCGAGGCCCCTGTGTCAAGAATAAACCGACCGGGAATACCGTTGATTTTAGCGACGACCTCAAAATGGTTGGTGGCGGTATATACCAAGGGTATTCTGATGTAGTTTTTTTTACGTAAAAACTTTTTGAGGCTCAACATTTATTTTTTTGATAAAGATAAGGCTATTTTTGTTCCTTGAAATGGGCTTTATGGTGGTTGGTGCGAATCAAATGATCCATAAGCGCATCATGTCTGATTGTTAAATAGGAAATAATAGCTATAAATGATTTTAACAGATACACACACCCATCTTTACAGCGAGGCTTTTGATGAAGATCGCGATGAGGTGATACGAAATGCCATGAAAAAGGGTGTGAATCGTTTTTTTATTCCGGCCATAGATTCGACCTATACCGAGGCAATGTTCGCATTGGAGGCAGCTTATCCCGAGAATGTGTTTTTGATGACGGGACTTCATCCGACGCATGTCAAGGGGGGTTTTAAGGATGAATTGGAACATGTCGTGAAATTGTTGTCTGAAAGGAAGTTTTATGCGATTGGTGAAATAGGGATTGATCTGTATTGGGATAAAACCTTCCTAAAAGAACAGCAGGAAGCCTTCCGATCTCAAATTAAGTTGGCGAAAAAGCATGGTTTGCCCATAGTGATCCATTGTAGGGAGGCCTTTGAGGAAGTATTCGAGGTGCTTGAAAGTGAAAAAGGGGACGATTTGTATGGTATTTTCCACTGTTTTACAGGGACCTTGGAACAAGCGAAAAGAGCTATTTCATACAATATGAAATTGGGTATCGGAGGGGTAGTGACCTTTAAGAATGGCAAGATAGATACCTTTTTACAACATGTGGATGTTACGGATATCGTTTTGGAAACCGATGCGCCCTACCTGGCTCCCGTACCCTTTAGGGGAAAACGGAATGAAAGTGCTTATTTGGACCTTGTGGCAGATAAGTTGGCGGGCATTTACGGTATGGATAAAAACGAGCTTGCCAAGATTACCACGGAAAATTCAAAACAAGTATTCGGTATTTGATAAAAATGAAAGATAGACCACGCATATTACTGATTTACACTGGGGGTACCATCGGAATGATCAAGGATTATGAATCGGGTTCCCTTAGGGCGTTCGATTTTGGTGCCTTGATGAAGAATATACCCGAGTTGAACCAATTGGATTGTTTTATAGAAACCGTATCGTTCGAGACCCCAATGGATTCGTCCAATATGAATCCGAGCCATTGGGTAAGGATTGCGGAATTGATTGAGGATAATTATCATGACTATGACGGTTTTGTGGTTTTGCATGGCAGTGATACCATGAGTTATACAGCATCGGCTTTAGGGTTTATGCTCGAGAATTTAGCGAAACCGGTGATTTTCACAGGTTCCCAATTACCTATTGGGGATTTGCGTACCGATGCCAAGGAGAATCTGATTACCTCGATACAAATCGCGGCATTACAAGTAAAGAAGGGGCCTGCTATTCAGGAAGTGGGACTGTATTTTGAGTATAAGCTTTATCGTGCGAATAGGACCACGAAGATCAATGCAGAGCATTTTCAAGCCTTTAATTCGCCTAATTATCCCCCGTTGGCGGAGTCCGGTGTGCATTTAAAAGTATATGATGAATACCTTTTTAAGCCAAAAACCGCAAAAAAGCTAAAGGTTCATAAGCACATGGATGATAATGTGGCTATTTTGAAAATATTCCCGGGATTGAATGAATCGGTGGTCAAAAGCATACTCAATACGCCGAACTTAAAGGCGCTGATTCTGGAAACTTATGGGGCAGGAAACGCTCCTACGGAAAAATGGTTGTTACAAGCCTTAAAAAAAGCTATTGAACGAAATCTTCATGTTGTCAATGTCACACAGTGTCCAGGGGGTAGTGTTATCATGGGAAGGTATGAAACCAGCAGGGCAATGATGCGAATGCAAGTCATTAATGGTAAGGATATTACGACAGAGGCCGCTATAACGAAGCTGATGTACTTATTGGGGGACAATGTTTCCCCAAAGCTGTTTAAAACGATTTTTGAAACTTCCCTACGTGGAGAAATGCAATAAAAATAACGTTTTAAATTTCATTACTTGATTATTTTTTTGTTAATTGGCCCACCTTTTGGGCTAAATTAGAGAGGTGGCCGAGTGGTCGAAGGCGCACGCCTGGAAAGTGTGTATACACCAAAAGTGTATCGAGGGTTCGAATCCCTTCCTCTCTGCAAAAGCATTGGTGCTTAAAAACAAATGGGGAGTTGGCTTCAGCATTTTTTTTAATGTGCAAGTCCAAGCTGTAAATCAGCGGTTTGGAATGCTTGTTTTTACTAAATTGAAGGTTATGGGAACTACGCGGTTTTCCCCTTGCCCAAAGCAAAAAAAAATACTATTTTTGTTATGTTTTTTATTTATCTTTAACCCTTATTAACTAACTAAATTTAAGTTTGAAAGAAATGAAAAGATTATTCTCTACCCTAGCTGTAGCTGGGTTATTTGTAGCAGGTACAAATACGGTAAGTGCAAACGTTGCTTCAGCGATGGTTGCTGTTCAGGAAACAGCTCCAGAAGCTTCTAAAGGTTTCACGCAGGTTTTAAAGGAAATGTTCATAACAGGTGGTGCCGGTTTCATGGGTATCGTACTTTTGTGTTTGATTCTTGGTTTGGCAGTTGCCATTGAAAGGATCATCTACTTGAACATGGCAACAACCAACACAACGAAATTAAAACAACAAGTAGAAGATGCTTTGGCGTCCGGCGGTGTTGAAGCAGCCAAGGAAGTTTGTAGAAATACAAAAGGACCTGTTGCCTCTATATACTACCAAGGTTTGGACAGGGCTGATGAAAGTATCGATTCTGCAGAAAAATCAGTTGTAGCTTACGGTGGTGTTCAAATGGGTCAATTGGAGAAAAATGTTTCTTGGTTGTCTTTGTTTATCGCTATTGCCCCAATGCTTGGTTTCATGGGTACGGTTATTGGTATGATCCAGGCCTTCCAGAAAATTAGTGCAGTAGGTAACTTGAGTGCCTCATTGATTGCAGGTGATATTCAGGTAGCATTGTTAACAACGGTATTTGGTCTTATTACGGCTATCATACTTCAGATCTTCTATAACTACATCATTGCAAAAATCGATAGTATTGTTAATGATATGGAAGATTCATCAATCTCTTTGATTGATATGTTGGTAGACCACAAGAAATAAGTAGGACTTAATACAGATAGTATCATGCATAAATTTTTAAAAATATTTTTGTTAATTGTTGGTGTTATATCCGCAGTACTCTGGTACATGTTGCCAGAAAAGGATATGCCAGTGGCAGAAGCCGCCCAAAGTGGGGCGATGAACACAATGTTCATGATTACTTACCTTTTATTGGGTATTGCGGTAGTCGCTAGTTTAGTGTTCACGTTGAAGAACCTTTTTGCAAATCCAGCGGGTCTTAAGAAAACCTTATTTGTGTTAGGTGGATTTATCTTGGTTGTTGTGATTTCCTATGTATTGGCAAGTGGAACGGATATTTCCGATGAGTACATGGCCATGTCGGATGAGAGCACAGTGAAGAAAATAGGAATGGGACTTAATGTATTCTTTATTCTTACAATCGTGGCTATTGTGGCAATTATTTTGCCTGGAATTAAAAGAATGTTCAGTAAATAAAAATAAACTATGGCTAGAAGAGCAGGAGCACCAGAAGTAAATGCTGGATCTATGGCGGACATAGCTTTCTTACTATTAATCTTTTTCTTGGTTACAACGACCATCGAGACAGATGCTGGTT
Organism: Maribacter polysiphoniae; assembly: GCF_003148665.1. Classification (GTDB taxonomy): domain Bacteria; phylum Bacteroidota; class Bacteroidia; order Flavobacteriales; family Flavobacteriaceae; genus Maribacter_A; species Maribacter_A polysiphoniae. The sequence continues at coordinate 197,949 of NZ_QGGQ01000005.1, forward strand.
TGGATCGTATGTTGCCACCGATGGAGCCGCCAGAGAATATGGAAGATGTTGTTATTAAACAAAAGAACATCTTTCAGGTGAATATCAATAAAAATGGTCAATTGTTGGCCGATGAGGAATTGACGGATCTAAAGAGTTTGAGAGCTAAGGCAATGGCCTTTTTGGATAATGGTGGTGATGGTTCTTGTAACTATTGCAAGGGCAAAAAGAATCCTGAGTCTTCCGATAATCCAACCAAGGCGATTATTTCCTTGAAGAATGATAGGGAAACCAAATATGGAACCTATATCACGGTTCAGAATGAATTGGTAGGTGCTTATAACGATTTGCGGAATAGGGAGGCACAACGTCTGTATGGCAGAAAATTCACTGACATGGAAGCGGAGTATCTTAATCCTGAAACAGCACAAAGTGTTAAGGATGATCTAAAGGAAAAGGTAAAGAAGATACAGGATTTGTTTCCACAGAAACTATCAGAAGCTGAAACCTCAACCGCGAATTAATAATATCTAAAGAGAAGTTATGTCTAAATTTAGTAAGAAAAAAAGTGGAGAACTACCACCAGTGTCTACGGCATCGTTACCCGATATCGTGTTTATGCTGTTGTTCTTTTTCATGACGGTTACGGTTATGAAAGATAGTTCGCTAAAGGTAGAGAACGTACTTCCTAACGCTAATGAGGTTAAGAAGTTGGAGAAAAAGGATCGTGTAATTTATATCTATGTTGGTAAGCCAACCCAAGAATTCCAAAAGGTCTTTGGTACTGAGCCAAAGATTCAATTGAATGATAAATTCGCAAATCCTTCTGAAGTCGGTGATTATATTTTGGCGGAAAGGGCCAAAAAATCCCAGGAATTACAAAACGTTTTGACTACAGCTTTAAAAGTGGATAAGAATGCCAATATGGGATTGATATCCGATATAAAGCAAGAGTTAAGAAAAGTGAATGCCCTTAAGGTGAATTACACCACCTATGAAGGCGATGCTTTTAGGAACTTGCAGTAATACAATATTTCAAACTTAAAAAACGCCCTGATAATTTTATCAGGGCGTTTTTTATTTCATTATTTTTACTTTTAGATAAAGGGTTTGTTGCAGGTTTTTTAGTAACTAATTTATCGTTCCATAGTTTCGATGTGACCATGGATTGGTTCCCTAGGTGCTCTTTATGAAACCTTTTTTATGTCTTGAACTTTAATTATATTGGTAATGAAACAATTGATTCTTGGTTTATTTTTATGCTGTACAGTGGGATTGTACGCCCAAGATAACCAGGAATTCGAAACCTTGGACTCAAGGTATCTTGAAGATCAATTTTATTTGGGCATTACCTATAATTTTTTTCGGGACAAACCTGCCGACTTTACCCAAAGAAACCTTTCTTATGGTTTACAGGGGGGTATTATAAAGGATATTCCCATCAATTCCAGCAGAACCTTTGCTATCGGTATTGGACTTGGGTATGCCGTTAATTCATATTATTCCAATCTTTGGGCCTCCAAAACTTCGGAAGGAATTGATTATAGCCTAATTGATGACGATGAAATTGTTATCGACGATGAAACCATTCAAGTGGATCGCAACAAGTTGGAAACCCATGTACTTGAATTACCGCTTGAGCTAAGATGGAGGAATTCCACACTTGAGGAGTATAAGTTTACCAGGATCTATGCGGGTATGAAATTCGGTTATATTTTTGCTGCCCGCTCTAAACTGGTTACAGATGTGGATAAAACTTCATTTGCTAATCCGGATATTGCTAAGTTTCAATATGGAATTATGCTTAACATTGGGTACAATACCTTCAATGCGCATATCTATTACTCCCTAAGTAATCTTTTTGAGGATGGCCCTACGATAGGTACGGAGTCCATAAATTTAAAGCCGCTACGCATTGGGTTTATTTTCTATATTCTGTAATTGGATCCATTTGGTATAGTTTGATTGTCAAACATGTTTTTCGCGTGTATTTAAACGACCATAAGGATTTCTTGTGACTAATGTTCTTCATACAGGGTTTCGGAATACCCTAATCAAATATAAGTTTCGGTGGATTGAATCCATTTCGATTGGACTACAACTGTATGGGAATATGGTGATAGGTTACGGTATTCGAAATGGTCTAATATGGGATATTGCCTTTTAATCCATGGAAGGAATAGGTCAGGGGTAGGGGAAGTGAATACGATCTATATGGTCAAATGTATGGTAAGAATAATATACAAGCGTTTTAAGGCTTGGAAATCTATTAGGGCCACTACATCTTATGATTGGGAAAATAAACTGATTGACCGCCGTAAAATGCATTGGGATGAAGGGATAGGGGTTTAAAAACACTACCACAACAGAGAGGCGGGACTTTGGGATGCGTCGATATATATTTTTCGGGTAAGATGACTGAAAAATCAGGAATGCCATCCCAGCTACTTTCTTGGACTGTCTAGGGGCATTCAGGATTGTATCTTAAAGGGTGTCTGAGGGTGATAACTCCGGAGTAGGTGATTGCTAAAGTCCAAGGATAGGTTTGAAAATGGCCAACAGTGGGTGTATGCGGCTTTTGTAGAGTCTTACAGCCAGTATTTAACCGTCAGTAATTGTGAAATTAGGCCAAGGCAAAGTCCAATCAACAATTCAATTTTGTTATGTGCTTTAAAATATAATCTGGAAGTGGCTACCAGGCCAATAGCAAGAATTAGAAAGCTTATTGCAATGGTGATGTTGATTTCAAAATGGATGCTAAGATTTATCAAGAACATCAACAAACTACCCATGCCCAATAGATGCATGCTGCTTTTTATTTTAAAAAACAAAAGAACAATAGTGGCGAAAGTGGCACCAACAAGACCCACAAAAAAGAAATACAGTTCAATGACATAATTATTGGGGATAACCTTGAGTACGATCATGAGTAAAAGTACCAGGTTTATGAATAAAGGGTATTTGCGCTCTTTGATAGTGGGCAACTGGACTGAGTGTACATAGCCTATATTCTTTAATATCAAAAAGGTGATAATGGGTATGATGACTGTTAAGATGAAAATGGGTAATATATTGCCACTTTGTAGTTCTAGGGGGCTGTATTTAGGGGTGATGAGGAAATAGGCAAAGGTCCCGGAAATAGGTGTAAAAAGTGGGTGGAAAATATAGGAAATTGCCTTTTGAAAAGTCCTCATTAGATCTGTTTACGCAATCTTGCCACGGGTATGCCCAATTGTTCGCGATATTTGGCTACCGTCCTACGTGCTATGGGATAACCTTTTTCTTTTAATATCGCCGCCAGCTTGTCATCGGTCAGTGGCTTTTTCTTAACCTCTTCGGTTATCACCGTTTCCAGTATTTTTTTGATTTCCTTGGTCGAAACATCCTCGCCTTGTTCATTTTTCATCGACTCTGAGAAATACTCCTTGATTAATTTGGTGCCGTAGGGGGTATCAACATATTTGCTATTGGCGACCCTTGAAACCGTAGAAACGTCCATCTGGATTTCGTCGGCGATGTCTTTAAGGATCATAGGCCTTAAATTGCGTTCATCCCCGGTCAGGAAATATTCTTTTTGATATTCCATAATGGCGCTCATCGTTATCAATAACGTTTGTTGTCTTTGCTTTATGGCATCGATAAACCATTTCGCAGAATCTAATTTTTGTTTAATGAACATAACGGTGTCCTTTTGGGATTTAGACTTCTCCTTGGAGTCCTTAAAGCCCTTAAGCATGTTGTTATATTCTTTGGAAACATGTAATTCCGGTGCATTCCGGCCATTTAAGGTCAGTTCCAATTCGCCCTCGACGATTCTGATCGAGAAGTCAGGTACTACGTGTTCAACAATGCGATTGTTTCCGGCATAGGAACCACCTGGCTTGGGGTTTAGTTTTTCGATTTCAGAAATCGCCCCTTTTAGCTCGTCTTCGGTAATAGAATGCTTTTGAATTAATTTTTTGTAGTGTTTTTTGGTAAACTGGTCAAATGATTTTTCCAATATTAAAATGGCCCTTTCAATATTGGCATTGGGTTCCTTTCTTTTTAATTGGATGATCAGACTCTCTTCCAAAGATCGTGCCGCCACTCCGGGTGGATCGAGGGCCTGAACCACCTTCAACACAGATTCAATGGTTTTTTCATCAGTATAAATATTTTGGGTAAAAGCCAAATCATCCATAATGTCGGCCAAGGGTCTCCTTATATAACCGCTTTCATCCACACTACCTACCAAAAATTCGGCAATACTCCATTCTTCATCGTTAAGGTAAACGGTATTCAGTTGGTTCAAAAGGTATTGGTTGAATGAGGTGCCTGCCGCATATGGCACGCTCTTCTCGTCATCATCGGCACTATAATTATTAGCCTTTGTACGATAATCAGGAATCTCATCGTCACTGAGGTACTCATCGATATTTATATCCTCCGTATTGATGCTGTCGCCATCTGGCTCGTTATTATATAGGTCATCGTATTCATCATCAATGCTGTCATTTTCCTCTTTGCCACCTTCCAAAGCCGGATTTTCTTCCAATTCCTGTTTCAGGCGTTGTTCAAATGCCTGCGTAGGCAGTTGTATCAACTTCATCAACTGAATCTGCTGGGGCGATAGCTTTTGCGATAATTTAAACTGTAAGTGTTGTTTGAGCATTGATATTGATTGTTGCCTTATAAAGTTAGCAATTTCAGATTAGAACTCCGCATTCTGTGGCGTTCTTGGGAAAGGAATTACATCCCTGATATTTCCCATGCCAGTTGCGAATAGGACTAAACGTTCAAAGCCCAGGCCAAATCCGCTATGTACTGCTGAACCGAATTTCCTCAAATCGAGATACCACCATAGTTCCTTTTCGTCAATACCAAGCGCTGCAATTTTATCCTTGAGTACGTCCAAACGTTCCTCTCTTTGGGAACCTCCCACAATTTCGCCAATACCCGGAAATAGGATGTCCATGGCCCTGACTGTTTTTCCATCCTCATTAAGTCGCATGTAAAATGCCTTAATGTTCGCTGGGTAATCAAAGAGTATTACAGGGCATTTAAAGTGTTTTTCGACAAGATAGCGTTCGTGTTCACTCTGAAGGTCAGCACCCCATTCATCGATGGTGTATTGGAATTTTTTCTTTTTATTGGGCTTGCAGTTTCTTAAGATGTCTATGGCCTCTGTATAGGAAACCCTTTTAAAGTTATTCTCGCAAATAAATTTCAATTTTTCAATCAACGCCATTTCACTGCGCTCTGCCTGGGGTTTCGATTTTTCCTCATCCAGCAACCTCTTTTCCAAAAATTGCAAATCATCATTACAATTCTCAAGAACATAATTGATCACATATTTGATGAAGTCTTCTGCCAAATCCATATTGGCATCCAAATCATAAAAGGCCATTTCCGGTTCGATCATCCAAAATTCGGCCAAATGCCTGGAGGTGTTCGAGTTTTCGGCCCTGAAGGTAGGGCCAAAGGTATATACCTTGCCCAACGCCATCGCATAGGTCTCGGCTTCCAATTGTCCCGAAACCGTTAAGTTGGTTTCCTTGCCAAAGAAGTCTTCCTTGTAATTTACCTCACCCTCCTCATTTAAAGGGGGATTTTTGCTGTCCAATGTTGTTACCTTGAACATTTCACCCGCACCTTCGGCGTCGGAGCCCGTGATGATCGGTGCATGGAAATAATGGAAATCATTCTGTCTAAAATACTGATGTATGGCAAAGGCCAATGCTGAACGTACACGCATTACCGCGGAAAACGTATTGGTCCGTATACGGAGATGGGCCTTTTCCCTTAGGAATTCCAAAGAGTGTTTTTTGGGTTGAATAGGGTAGGTTTCCGGATCGGCATCGCCATGGACGAATATATTGCTTACTTGGATTTCAACATTCTGGCCCCTACCTTGACTTTCGACCAATGTGCCACTTATCTTCAAAGCGGAACCGGTATTGATTTTTTTTAAAACGCCATCCTCAAGTTTTTCAAAGTCAACAACGCATTGGATGTTGTTTATTGTTGATCCGTCATTGAGGGCGATAAACCTATTGCTTCTAAAGGTTCTGACCCAGCCATTTACCGTTACTTCCTGAAGCTTTGGAGCCATAGAAAGCAGTTCTTTTACATTTGAAGATTTCATTTTAAGTCAAATAAAAATTAAAAGTTCAAATATAGCCTTTTGCACAAAAAGAAGCGAGTTCTAAAATGTATAAAAAACCGAGTTAAGAGTATTATTGTAAGGGATGCCTTGTTTTAGGCAATCACTTTGGGGTCGATGGTGGGTATATGCATCAAGGCATAGCTTGTTTAAAGGACAGTAGGGGAATTAATTCACCAAAAATCAGTGGAAAGTTTTGTTCCAACTACTGCTATTCCTTGGTGTTGTCTTCTTCTATGGGAAGAATGTCTATCTGTGGCTTCTTTAAGACTTGCTTATTCGCAATACTTCGTTCTAATGAGAGTAATAGTGAAGGAAGTAGGATTAAGTTGGCCATCATTGCGAACAGGAGGGTGGCCGAAACCAATGCTCCCAAGGCTACAGTTCCTCCAAAGTTGGAGATGACAAACACAGAGAATCCGAAAAAGAGGACAATTGATGTATAGAACATACTGACCCCGGTTTCCCGTAAGGCGGCATAGACCGATTTTTTAATTTGCCATTGATGTGTTGCCAGTTCCTGACGGTATTTGGCAAGAAAGTGTATGGTGTCATCGACCGATATCCCAAAGGCAATGCTAAATACCAAAATGGTGGAAGGTTTTATGGGTACGCCCACAAATCCCATAACTCCCGCCGTTATTACGAGGGGCAATAGATTGGGGATCAATGATATGACGATCATTTTAAAGGATCGGAAAAGAAAGGCCATGAACAAGGCGATGAGAAAGATGGCAAAGGCCAAGGAAAGAACCAGGTTCTTAACCAGGTATTTTGTGCCTTTCAAAAACAACAAAGCGCTTCCAGTCAAATAAACCGTGTATCGTTCAGCAGGGAATATCTTGGCGACATTCTCCAATAACCGGGCTTCGATATCTTCCATGCGCTCGGTCTTCACATCCTTCATAAACGTCGTTATTCTTGCTGTTTGACCCGTACTGTCGACAAAACTTTTCAATAAATTGCCGTCGTTCGAGGACTTTCGGGCCACATCCATTATAAAACTGTTTTCCTGCGTTGTGGGAAGTTGGTAGTACTTGGGAATGCCATTGTAAAAAGCTTGTTTCGAATATTTGACCAAATTCACGACAGAAACCGGCTTGGACAACTCTGGGATTTCATCGATTACAGTACTGAGTTCATCCATTCTTTTGAGTGTGGCGGGCTTAAGTACCCCTTTTGGTCTTTTGGTGTCCACAACAATTTCAACAGGCATGATACCGTCGAATTCTTTTTCAAAAAATCGGATGTCCTTGAAAAATTGCGCCTTCTTCGGCATATCTTCGATTGGGCTACCCGAAATTTCTATTTGATAGATGCCTATGATACTCACGACCAATAGTACAATGGAGGTAATGTATACGGTAATGCGTTTTTCACGTACGATATGCTCCATGCGATTCACAAAAGCATCAATCCATTTTTTGTTAAGGTGTTTTAAGTGCTTTGTTTTGGGCAAAGGCATAAAACTATAGACAATGGGTATGATCAGAAGTGACAAAACGAATATGCCAAGAATATTTATGGAAGCGACAATACCGAATTCTTTCAATAATTTACTGTCGGTTATGATGAAGGTCGCAAAACCTGAGGCCGTGGTTATGTTCGTCATTAAAGTGGCGTTCCCTATTTTTGAGATTACCCGTTGTAGGGAGAGTGCCTGATTCCCGTGTTTTTTGACCTCTTGTTGGTATTTGTTGATTAGGAAAATACAGTTGGGGATTCCTATGACGATGATCAATGGGGGGATCAATGCCGTCAATACGGTTATTTCGTACTGTAGTAGACCTAAAACACCAAAGGCCCACATCACCCCAATGATTACAACGAACATTGAGATAATCGTGGCACGGAAACTCCTAAAGAAGAAAAAGAATATCAACGAAGTTACACCAAGGGCTGCAAGAATGAACTTGCCTATTTCGTCGATTATGTTCTGTGAATTCATTGTCCTGATATAGGGCATACCCGATACCCTTACATCCAAACCGGTCTCTTCCTCGAAATTGTCAATGAGATGGGTGAGGTCTTCCAGGATGAAATCCTTTCTTACCGAGGTGTTCACAATATCCTTGTCCAAATACATGACGGTTCGAATCGTCCTACTCTCTTTATTGAACAATAAATTGTCATAAAAAGGGAGGTCGTTAAAAAGATGGTTTATTAGGGTATCAACATCCTCTTGTGTCTTGATTTCTTTTTTTATGAGGGGTTCAAAGATGAATTTTTGATTTTCTTGGTCTTTGACAAGTTCTTGGAGGTTATCTGTGGAAAGTACAAAATCAACCTCAGGGAATGCCCCAAGTTGTTTGCTCAATTTATTCCATCGATTGAAATTCTTTGGGGTATAAAGTGCACTATCGTTTACGGCGAATACCACGGCATTGCCCTCTTCGCCAAATTGGTGTAAAAATTTATTGTATTCGATATTTACCGGATGATCATCAGGTAATAGATTGGCTTGGGAATTGCTGAAGCGCATATTTCCCCACTGCATGGCCAAAAAGAATGTTAGGGCGGCGACCAAAAACAGGATTAAAATACGATTCCTTAAAATAATCCGGGCGATCCGTGCCCAAAAGCCTTGTGTTAATTTAGCTACCATCTGGGATTTTTACGAGCGCAAAGGTAAAGAATGCTTGGTTGTCTTCCTAAATTGGAGCTATGAAATAAAATTTCAAGGTAGCGTTTGTCAAAAAGGCGACCCATGGGTCGCCTTTTCTATGATTCCAATACTTTATGAACTGTGTTATACTTTCATTATTTCCTCTTCCTTTACGGATAGGAAAGCATCGATTTTTTTAATGTATTTGTCGGTTAACGCTTGGATATCCGCTTCTGCATTTTTCTGAAGGTCTTCGGAGACATCCTCTAAATCACGTATTTCCTTATTGGCTTCTTGCCTGGCATTTCGTACACCCACTTTTGCGTGTTCACCTGCAGCCTTGGCTTGTTTTGCCAATTGGATCCTGCGCTCTTCGGTCAATGGCGGCACATTGATGATGACCATATCACCGTTGTTCATGGGGTTGAACCCAAGATTTGCATTCATGATGGCTTTTTCTATTTCATGAAGCATGGCCTTTTCCCAAGGTTGTACGGATAGTGTCCTACCGTCTGGTGTATTTATATTGGCTACCTGCGATAATGGGGTTTGGGATCCATAATAATCAACCATTACGGAAGATAACATTGAAGGGTTTGCTTTACCGGCACGGATTTTAATAAACTCTTTTTGAAGATGAATGATGGCTGCATCCATGCTTTCTTTTGCAGTATCTAAAATAAATGTAATCTCTTCGTTCATAATCTTAAATTTAATAATCAAATTAGCACAAAGCGTTCCAAACTATAAATTTACTTTTGTGCCTACATTTTCACCATCGAGTACCCTTAAAAGGTTCCCTTTTTTGTTCATATCGAAAACGATGATAGGGAGTTCGTTTTCCTGACTTAAAGTAAATGCGGTCGTATCCATAACTTTCAATCCTTTACTGAGTACGTCATTAAAGGATATGGTGTCGAATTTTGTGGCGTCTTTGTTTTTTTCAGGATCGGAAGTATAAATGCCATCAACCCTTGTCCCTTTTAGGATAACATCGGCCTCTATTTCAATAGCCCGTAATACTGCAGCGGAATCTGTTGTAAAATAGGGGTTTCCGGTTCCTCCACCAAAAATCACTACCCTGCCTTTTTCCAAATGTCTCATAGCACGTCTACGAATAAAAGGTTCGGCCACCTCATTGATTTTTATGGCGGATTGTAGGCGGGTTTCCACTCCTGCGATTTCAAGTGCGCTTTGAAGCGCCAAGCCATTGATCACGGTTGCGAGCATACCCATGTGGTCTCCTTGAACGCGGTCCATGCCATTACTGGCACCGGCCAATCCCCGAAATATATTGCCACCACCGATAACTACGGCCACTTGCATGCCTTTTTCTACCACTTCCTTTATTTCCGCAGCATATTCAGCAAGTCTTTTAGGGTCGATACCATATTGTTTCTCGCCCATTAAGGCTTCGCCGCTTAGTTTTAAAAGTATTCTTTTGTATTGCATGCCTAGTGTATATTTTTAACAAAAATAGTCAAAAAAACTTATCGCGCCTTGCCATTTTTACAAGCATACGGGGATAGGTTTGTTTCCTTGGGATTTGGCAAAAAAAAACCACCATAAGAATATATGGTGGTTTATTATTTTTGGAAAGCCTTGTTTAACCCAAAGCAACCCTTTTAAATCCTGTGACGCTTAAATTAGCGTCTACTGATTTTACGTATTCGGCAACACTTTGTTTGCTGTCTTTGATGAAAGCTTGGTTCACCAAGGTGTTGTCTTTAAAGAATCGTTTAAGTTTTCCTTTGGCGATGTTGTCCAACATAGCTTCTGGTTTACCTTCTTGACGCAATTGGTCTTTTGCGATTTCGATTTCCTTATCAATTACGGTTTGGTCAACACCATCTTCATTCAAGGCAACCGGGTTCATTGCTGCGGCTTGCATCGCTACATCCTTTGCAACAACATCAGCGCCATCTACAGCAGCGGAAAGACCCGATAAGGTAGCGATTTTGTTACCAGCATGAATATAGGATCCAACGAAAGGCGCGCTTAATTTGGCGAAACCTCCAATTTCAATTTTCTCACCGATAACACCGGTTTGTTCAGTAAGTTTGTCCTGAACACTCATACCGTTGAAATCTGCAGCAAGAAAATCTTCTTTAGTGTCACAATCCAATGCCAAAGTGGCTAAGTCGTTTGCCAAGCTTACGAAACTTTCGTTTTTCGCAACGAAATCTGTTTCACAGTTCAATGAAATGATAACACCGGTAGTGTTATCTGCATTTACCTTAGCTATGGCAGCTCCTTCAGAGGATTCCCTGTCGGCTCTTTTAGCAGCAACTTTCTGACCTTTTTTACGAAGGATCTCAATTGCTTTTTCAAAATCCCCTTCAGATTCAACCAATGCATTTTTGCAGTCCATCATCCCTGCTCCAGTGGTCTTTCTTAATTTATTTACTTCCGCGGCGGTAATTTTAGCCATCTTATTTGTTATTTAATTCTGTCATAGGTTTATGACAATGTTGTTATTTGTTTTAATGTCTTCTGAACGAAAAACTATTCAACACCACCTTTGGTGTTGTCTTGCCATTCTTTAAGTTCGTCCCATTTGCCTTCAGCAGCCATCTTGGCTTGTTTAGGCCATGACGTTGGGTCTAAATGTGCCATTCTAGAGCTTGCTTCTGTCAAGATTTCCTTGATGTTATCGGCGTTGGCCTCTGCTAATTGCGCATAGGTTTTAATGCCTGACTTAACAATGGCTTCGGCAGCTTTAGGGCCTATTCCCTCTACTTTGGTAAGGTCATCGGCTTCAACGGTTGTTGGTTCGGCAGCTTCCGCTTTAGGCGCTTCGACTACTTTTTCCTCAGCTACTTTTTCCTCAACTACTGCAGGTGCAGGTGCTGGTGTAGGGGCGGGTGTTGATTTTTCTTCTTTTTTGGCTTTTGGTGCTTCGCTTTGTTTCTCGGCTTTACGCTCGGATAAACCTTCGGCAACAGCATCGGTAACCTGACCCATGATGATATCAATGGATTTTGATGCATCGTCATTGGAAGGAATAATATAATCGATATCCCTAGGGTCGCAATTGGTGTCTACCATGGCGAAAATTGGAATATTCAATTTAAGGGCTTCCTTAACTGCGATGTGTTCTCTCATGGTGTCTACGATGAAAAGAGCACCAGGAAGACGGGTCATTTCGGAAATGGAACCTAAGTTCTTTTCTAATTTAGCCCTTAAACGATCAACTTGTAAACGTTCTTTTTTGGAAAGTGTGTTGAATGTGCCATCTTTCTTCATTCTGTCAATGGAAGCCATTTTCTTAACGGCTTTACGAATGGTTACAAAGTTGGTCAACATTCCTCCAGGCCATCTTTCAGTAATGTAAGGCATGTTTACCTTGGCTACTTTATCTGCAACGATGTCCTTTGCTTGTTTTTTTGTGGCAACGAAAAGTATTTTTCTGCCAGATGCAGCAATTTTCTTAAGGGCCTCGTTGGCCTCATCCAATTTTGCTACTGTTTTGTAAAGGTTGATGACGTGGATTCCGTTACGCTCCATGTAGATGTAGGGCGCCATGTTAGGATTCCATTTTCTTGTTAGGTGGCCAAAATGCACACCTGCTTCCAATAATTCTTTTACTTCGACTTTCGCCATTTTAAATTTAGTTTACGTTCTTTTGAATTAGCAATGTTGGAGTGGTATTGCGAAATAGTGCAAAGCCTCCAGCATTTAGATGCTAAACTAATTTACCCGATAACGATATGGTTTTTACATCGTAAACTTCCATTGGAAATGGAAATCGGGATTTTTTAATTGACCCAAAAGAGGGACTTTCAATGAACTAGTTAGAAAATATAATAAAGGTGCCCTTCGAAAAGAGCACCTGAAAATTTTGATATTAACGTTTGGAGAATTGGAACTTCTTACGGGCTTTCTTCTGACCGAATTTCTTACGTTCAACCATTCTCGGATCCCTGGTCAATAAACCTTCTGGCTTAAGGGCACCCCTGTTTTCCTCATCGATTTCGCATAAAGCTCTTGAAAGTGCTAAACGGATGGCTTCTGCCTGCCCAGTTATACCACCACCATAAACATTAACCTTAACATCGTAGTTATCCTCCGTGTTGGTCAATGCAAATGCTTGCTTCACTTTATATTGAAGGGTCGCTGTAGGGAAATAGTTGGTCACATCCCTGTTGTTAACGGTTATATCTCCTTTACCTTCTGAAAGGTAAACTCGAGCAACAGCCGTTTTTCTTCTCCCTATTTTGTGAATTACTTCCATTATTTAAGGTCGTTTAAATTTATTACAGTTGGTTTTTGGGCTACTTGATCGTGGTTTGCACCTACATAAACCTTAAGGTTTCTGAAAAGATCTGCACCTAACCTATTTTTAGGAAGCATTCCTTTGATGGCTTTTTCAACGATTCTTTCTGGATTTTTCTCCAACATCTGTTTCACACTTGTAGTGCGTTGGCCTCCTGGGTAACCTGTGTAGCGACTGTACGTTTTGCTGTCCCATTTATTTCCCGTTAGGGTAATTTTTTCAGCATTGATGATAACAACGTTGTCTCCACAATCAACATGGGGAGTGAAATTAGGTTTATGTTTGCCTCTAAGTAATTTGGCAACTTTAGAAGCTAGACGTCCTAATGTCTCTCCTTCAGCATCAACCAATAACCACTGTTTGTTAACAGTAGCTCTATTGGCAGAAATAGTCTTGTAGCTTAATGTGTCCACACTAATATTTTTATTGATTAAATACTTCAATCCCGATAAACGGGGTGCAAATGTACAATTAATATGCAGAAATACAAATGCAAAAATCGTAATATTTTTTTGATTTATAAAAGAGTTTGATAACTACTTCTGTTTTTTTTGTTCCTAGAAGGGTACGAACACCCGAAATCCATTAAAAAATGGGTGTTTTCCGGTTCAACTGTAACTTTCTTTTATTGCTGTCGTCTTTAGTACAACATCAATCAATTAATTAATAATCATTAGATGAAGACCAGCCTTCTATTGTTTTGTTCAATTTTTATTGTACAAGCGATTTCACTTGCCCAGGATTCAACAGTCGTTATTCCGAAAAGGATTTATACCACGAAAGCTTTAAAAGATGTAAAACCGCCACTGATCGATGGGAAGCTGAATGATGAATCATGGAAAAATGTGCCTTGGGAAGATAGTTTCGTTGAGTCTCGCCCAGATGAAAATACTACCCCGAGCAATCAGACCCGATTTAAGATCACCTATGATCAAAAGTTTATATATGTAGGCATACAATGTCTGGATAATGAACCGAAAAAAATAGTTAAACGTCTTTCGCGTCGTGATGGTTTCGATGGGGATTGGGTAGGCATTTTTATCGACAGCTATTATGATAAACGGACAGCCTTTGGTTTTATCGTTTCCGCCGCTGGGGTAAAAGGGGATGTTTTTGAATCCAATAACGGGGGAAATGAGGATGATAGTTGGAATCCGATTTGGTATACCAAAACCAGTGTTGATGCGGATGGTTGGAATGCGGAAATGAAGATTCCGTTAAGTCAGTTGAAATTCGGAAAATCCAAGGAACAGGTTTGGGGTTTTGAGGTGATGCGGAGGCATTTTAGGGAGGAGGAACGTTCGGTTTGGCAGCGACTGCCACCTGATACGGGTGGTTTTGTGAGTGAATTCGGTGAGTTGCATGGGTTAATGGATTTGGAGCCCCAAAAGCAATTGGAAATACAGCCGTACACGGTAGGTAGTTTAAAAACGTATGAGGCCGAGGAAGGTAATCCCTTTCTTGATGGAAACGATGGTCATTTGGCTGTTGGTCTTGATGCGAAAATCGGGATCACCAATGATTTGACAATGGACTTGACCATTAATCCTGATTTTGGCCAGGTAGAGGCAGATCCTTCTGCCATAGCCTTGGACGGTTTTCAGATTTTCTTTGAGGAACAACGCCCGTTCTTTGTGGAGAACAAGAACATTTTTGACTATAGTGTGTCTTCCTCCCAAGCCGGCAATACCTTTAGTTCGGACAACGTTTTCTATTCGCGGCGTATCGGACGCAGTCCCCAAGGAAACCCAGAGGTGTCTGACAATGAATTTGTTGATCAACCCGAAAACACAAATATTTTGGGGGCGGTAAAGTTTAGTGGTAAGACCAAGAATGGATGGTCTATTGGTGTTTTAGAGAGTGTTACGGCAAGAAAACAAGCGACGATAGATGACAATGGGACCCGTAGAAAAGAGGTGGTTGAGCCCCTGACCAATTATTTTGTAGGTCGTTTGCAAAAAGACTTCAACAATCGGAATAGTTACATTGGTGGCATATTCACGGCAACCAATAGGGAACGATTGACATCCGATCTTGATTTTTTGCATAAATCGGCATTCACAGGCGGTTTTGATTTTAAGCATCAGTGGAATGATCGTGATTGGTATGTAGGGGGTGATGTTATTTGGAGTCATGTACAGGGCAGTACCCAGGCAATCCAAAACACACAGGAATCCATCGCCCATTTATTTCAGAGGGTTGGTGCAGACCATGTTGGGGTAGATTCGACTAGAACATCACTATCGGGAACTGGAGGGAACCTACAACTTGGAAAAATCGGGAATGGACATTGGAAATTTGAGACCGGGGCGACTTGGCGTTCACCGGAACTCGAGTTGAATGATATAGGGTTTCAAAGACGTTCCGATGATATTCGACATTATACCTGGGTAGGCTATCAGACCTTGAAGCCCGATAACACCTTTCGGAAGGTGGGTGTTAATTATAATCATTGGAGTGTTTGGGATTTTGGAGGAAATTTTAACAGCCTGATGTTCAATACCAATTCATGGCAAAACTGGAAAAACAATTGGTTCAGCAATCTTGGATTCAACTATGAGCCCATTTCCTACTCGAATTTTGCCTTACGTGGTGGACCCCGACTGAGGGAATCCCCCCAATTGTCCTTTTGGAATGGTATTGAAATGGATGGGCGAAAAAAATTGAGATTTGATTTTTTCCATAATGGAAGTAAAGCTGCCGACAATTCCTTTAGTTCCTATTATGCGGAATTCGGTATCGTTTATCAGCCCTTTAATTCGTTGCGGATTTCCGCATCGCCCGAATACGGCATCAATAAAAACAAATTACAGTACATCGATAATTTGGATGTGAATGGTGAAACCCGATATTTAAATGGTACAGTGGACCAAAGGACCTTGAGCATGTCGTTCCGTCTTAATTATACCATAAACCCAAATCTTACCATTCAGTATTGGGGGCAACCCTTTATCTCTCGCGGAAGATATAGCGACTTTAAGGAAGTGACCGATCCTTTGGCCAAGGATTTCAAAAATCGTATTTCCCCGTTTTTGGATAATCAGATTACACTTTCCGATGATGTATATGCAGTTGATGATGATTTGGATGGGGTTTCCGATTTTAGTTTTGATAACCCTGATTTCTCTTTTGTACAGTTCCGTTCCAACTTGGTACTTCGTTGGGAATACACCCCTGGATCGGAAATTTTCCTGGTCTGGTCGCAGGATTTATCACAAACGGGAAATCCCCGGGAAATGCTTTTCCAGGACCTTCAGGATAATGTTTTCAATAACGAGAAACCACAGAATATCTTCTTGATAAAGGCTACTTATCGTTTTATTTTATAGGGTGTATTGGCAAGAAATATAATAGAACATCTATTTTTGCGTTTAGGGTTTGTTGAAAATCAATTCGAAATAAGAGATGAAACATTATAAATTTTTCTTTGTATTACTTGTGTTTACGGCGTTATCCTGTTCTTCGGACAAGGAGGATGATGTGCTGGATGCCACTTCGATCGTTGGGACTTGGGATGCCACGGGGTTAATGATAGATAGCGAAACAGCAAGCGATGATGCAAAAAACGCAAGGGATATACTTAACTTTTTAACAGCAAAAGACTGTTATATTCTGGCTTTTACATTTAAGAGCGATTTGACTGTTACAGCACATAATTCTTCGAACTATATTGAGATCAATGTGAATTCAGCGGGTACTGGGTTGGATATTCCCTGTCCCACTGAAAGTGATATTGAAACGAGTACCTATACGTTTGATGGAGCTGTCCTGACAATCGTCGATGGCGAGGGGGAAACGGTCAACGTAGATGTGGAAATCGATGGGGATACCATGGTTATCGATGCTTCCGACCTTGATATTCCCAATTTCAATGAAGGTGGTGAATTGATTTTTGTTAGAAGGTAAGGATAAGATATTTGAAGTTTGAAAAGGAGCCCCGACTATCAGTCAGGGCTTTTTTATTTTTTATAAAATTTTGTCTGTACTTTTTGTTCTTGGGAAATAATGGTTACCATATAGATACCTGCATTCAATGATGCAACGGGAATGTTCAAGGCATTGGTCTTTATTTGCCACTGATACTTTAGAAGGGTGTTTCCGTAGATGTCTGAAATAACGATATCGGCCCTAAGGCTGTTTTTTAACCCAAGAATATTGATCACATTGGTTGCCGGGTTGGGAAATACCTTTATTTTTTGAACTGTTTCGTTTTGGGGCGCTTGGTTTCCCGAAAGGGTATTGTCCTGCGCTTGCCCGGCATAGGAGCACAATAAAACAACCATACACATCAATACCATCCTTTTCATCTTCCTTAGGTATTTGGATTACCTCTTTGTCAATAACGTGGAATATGGAATGTTTAGTGTTACCGTTCTGCTAATAAAAGGTTAAAAATGAAAGTGTTGGGTTTAAGGGTGTTTTCTTTCATTGGGTTTATCAATGAGCCTCAAGCCAATTTTGCCCAATACCCAAGTCTACATCCAAGGGAACGGCAAGCTCATAGGCGTTTTCCATTTCCGATTTGATCATGGTCTGTAACGCTTCCAATTCGGGTTTGTATACATCAAAAACCAATTCATCATGCACCTGTAAAAGCATTTTGGATTTGTAATTGCCTTCCCCAAGTTTTCTATGGATGTTGATCATTGCGATTTTGATGATATCCGCGGCACTTCCTTGAATGGGGGCGTTTACGGCATTCCGTTCCGCGGCTCCTCGGACGATGGCATTACTGCCATTGATGTCTTTTAAATACCTACGTCTGCCCAAAACGGTCTGTACGTATCCATTATCACGGGCAAAATCAATCTGTTCACTGATGTAATTTCGTAGTTTGGGATAGGTTTTATAATAGGTTTCTATCAATTCCTTGGCCTCGGTACGGGATAGGTCGGTTTGGTTGCTTAGTCCAAATGCCGATACTCCATAGATAATCCCGAAATTCACGGTTTTGGCATTGCTACGTTGTTCTCGGGTCACTTCTTCCAAAGGAACATTGAAAACTTTGGAAGCCGTGGAGGCGTGAATGTCCTCACCGTTCTTAAATGCCTCGATCATGGTAGTCTCGTTGCTTAAGGCGGCAATAATCCGCAATTCGATTTGGGAATAATCCGCAGCCAACAAGATGTAATTTTCATCCCTTGGCACAAAGGCTTTACGTACTTGACGCCCGCGTTCTGTTCGAATAGGGATGTTCTGTAGGTTCGGGTTGTTGCTGCTCAATCGACCTGTGGCAGCGACCGTTTGCATATAATCGGTGTGTACCCTTCCGGTTGAAGGTTCAATCTGCTCTGGCAGGGCATCGATATACGTGCTCTTTAATTTTGAGAGTCCACGATAGTCCAATACATTCTGAACAATCCCATGGTCCTTGGCCAAGTACGAAAGCACATCCTCAGCGGTGGAATATTGTCCGGTTTTGGTCTTTTTGGGTTTGTCGACCAACTTCAATTTGTCAAAGAGGATTTCGCCCAATTGTTTTGGTGATGCGATATTGAATTCCTGATCGGCTTCCTTGTATATTTTTTCTTGAAGATTCAGGATATCATTGTCGAGATCCTCGGAAAGGGAGTGCAAGAATTCCTTATCAAGGTTGATGCCTTCCAATTCCATGTCTGCCAGAACGTGCAAGAGCGGAATTTCAATAGTGTTGAACAGCTCTTCGGTCTTGGCATCGGCCAACTCGGGCCTAAAATGTTGTGCCAATTGGAAGGTGATGTCGGCATCCTCAACGGCATATTCGGTTTGTTTTTCCAAAGGTACATCACGCATGCTTAATTGGTTTTTGCCTTTTTTGCCAATCAGCTCGGTTATTGAAACCGGGGTGTAATTCAAATAGGTTTCCGAGAGTACATCCATATTGTGGCGCATATCGGGATTGATCAGGTAGTGGGCCAACATCGTGTCAAAGCATTTGCCTTTGACCTGAATATTGTATTTGTGCAATACCTTGATGTCGTACTTCAGGTTTTGTCCGATTTTCTCAATGTCTTCCGCCTCGAAGAAAGGTCTTAATTGCTCAATTAGTTCTTGGGCCTCATCCCTGTTGTCCGGGAAAGGAATATAAAATCCTTTTCCTGCTTCCCAAGAAAATGCGATCCCAACCAATTCGGCTGTTAACGGATTCAATCCTGTGGTTTCCGTATCAAAGCAAACTGATGGTTGTTTCATGAGGTTCTGCATAAAGAGTTTCATGGCCATAGGACTTGTGACACTCTGGTATACATGCGAAACATCCTTTATTGTTTTTCTGCCTGTGGTTTCCGTGGTGGTCGCAGGGGCATTACCATCGTTTCCAAATAGGGAAAACTGTCCGACACCGGCTTCGGATGCTGCTTTTTTTGTGGAAGATGAACCAGTTTTGGTTTCGTTTGTTTGGGGAGCGTCGGGAGCGAATATTTTTGCGAATTGATCTTTGAGCCGCCTAAATTCCAGCTCGTCAAATATCTTTTGAACCTTTTCATTGTCCGGTTCGGACATTTCATAATCCTTGGCATCGAATTTTACATCGACGGTAGTGCAAATCGTGGCCAGTTTTTTTGAAAGCAGGCCGAGTTCCCCATTTTCCTCGACCTTCTCTTTCATTTTGCCTTTGAGCTTGTCGGTATTGGCAAGAAGTCCTTCCAACGAGCCAAATTCATTGATGAATTTTTTAGCGGTCTTGTCCCCGACCCCAGGAAGGCCTGGGATGTTGTCACTGGCATCACCCATCATTCCCAAGTAATCGATCACTTGCTCGGGGCGTTCGACCCCAAAACGTTTCTGTATTTCGGGGATGCCCCAAATCTCGATACCGTTACCCATACGTGCTGGACGGTACATAAAAATATTCTCTGAAACCAATTGGCCAAAATCCTTATCCGGGGTGACCATAAAAACCTTGTATTCCTCCTTTTCGGCTTGTTTGGCCAATGTGCCAATAATATCATCAGCCTCCCAGCCCTCTTGGACCACTACGGGAATATGCATGGCTTTTAAAATTTCCTGGATATAGGGTACGGCAATTTTAATGGCATCGGGGGTTTCCAAACGGTTTGCTTTGTACTCAGGGAACATTTCGGTGCGTTCGGCACTGCCTCCTTTGTCAAAACAAACGGCCAAATGGTCCGGTTTTTCACGCCTGATGACATCGAAAAGGGAATTGGTGAATCCCATAATGGCAGAAGTGTCCATGCCTTTGGAATTTATTCTTGGGTTTTTTATAAGTGCATAGTACCCGCGAAATATCAAAGCGAAGGCATCCAATAAAAAAAGTCGTTTTTGTTCGGCCATTTTAGATAATTAGTTGTGCGAAGTTAAAAATACGAAGTTTCTTTTCGTACCTATTTATTTTTTAAGATTTAATAAATGAATCGGAAGGATGGTTGATATGTCCGGCTTCCGAATATTGCCGATAGGTAAACCCAGGTTGAATACAGAAACTACCGGTTTCCCCCTTTTTGTTGATGGCGATAAAGCCGATTTGAAAATCGGTATTGTCCTTGTTTTTGGCAATGATTCGTTTTACGCCTTCCTCACAAGCCTCTTGGGGCGATTTTCCTTGACGCATCAATTCTACGATCAAAAAGCTGCCCACGGTGCGTACGACCTCCTCGCCAACACCGGTCGCAGTGGCGCCACCTATCTCATTGTCGACGAAGAGTCCTGCCCCGATTATGGGCGAATCCCCAACACGGCCAGCGTATTTGTAAGCCATGCCACTTGTGGTACAGGCTCCTGAGATGTCGCCGTTCCTGTCAATGGCCAACATGCCGATGGTATCGTGGTTTTCAATGTTGATGATGGGCTTGTATTGCGATGTTTTTTTCCACTCCAGCCATTCTTGTTTTGATTTTTCGGTAAGTAGGTTTACTTTTTCAAACCCCTTTTCATAAGCGAATTGCTCAGCTCCTTTGCCAGCCAACATTACATGGGGTGTGTCTTCCATGACCTTTCTGGCGACGGAAACCGGGTGTGCGATATTCTGCATGCACAATACTGCGCCGCAGTTTCCATCCTTGTCCATGATACAGGAATCCAAAGTCACATTTCCGTTACGGTCAGGCCGCCCCCCAATACCTACGGTTTGGTTGTTTTCATCAGCTTCCTCAACCATAACCCCTTGCTCAACGGCATCCAAGGCACTTCCTCCGGCCTTCAATACCTCCCATGCTTTCGCAGTGGCGTTTTCAAAATTCCATGTGCAAATGGCTATGGGTTTTATCTCGGTAGGGGTGTCATTTACCTTAGGTTCAACCTTTTTGATGTCTTGGCATGAAGCCAATAGTGGGGCGGAAACCAATCCGGCGGTAATCGTACTTGAATTTTTCAGGAACTTTCTTCGTTTCATCTATATGTGTTACTTAATTTTAGGGAGTTAAATATAAGCAATATGTTAGTAGAAGTTTGTGCCAATTCGTTGGAATCTGCGATGAATGCTGAAAAAGCAGGAGCGGATAGGATCGAGTTGTGTTCCGAGTTGGCGGTTGGTGGAATCACACCTTCCTATGGATTGTTGAAAAGCGTTAAGGAAAACATCGGTATTCCCGTGCATGTACTTATTCGTCCCCGTAGTGGGGACTTCAGTTATACCGATGGGGAGTTCAATAGTATGAAGCAAAATATAGCCCTTTGTGTGGAAATGGGTTTCGACGGAATCGTATCGGGGGTATTGCATACCGATTTTAGGTTGGATGTGGGGCGTACCAAGGAATTGGTCGAATTGTCGGAAGGTTTGAAATTCACCTTTCATCGTGCCTTTGATTGGGTTTTGGATCCGTTGCAGACTATGAAACAATTGGAAGGTTTGGGTGTCGATTACATGCTGTCTTCCGGTCAGGAAAAGTCCGCCTTGGAAGGGATAGCGTTATTGTCCCGCCTAAATGATGAAGCTGCCTCATGCGCGGTAATGCCGGGTGGAGGGGTAAATGCGGGTAATGTTCATAAATTCAAGGACAGTGGATTTAAGGTAGTTCATTTGTCAGGAACATGTTTTGAGCCCAAATTGAAGGTTGTTCCCAAGGTTTCCATGAATGCAGCCTCTTTTTTACAGGATCAAGGTGTTTTTGTTTCCAATGTGGAAGCTATTCGGAAAGTATTGAAAGAAGTTAAATAAACCGTAAAGGGTGTTCATGGCATCCTTAGATGAAATAACTTTGCTAAAAATAGGATTATGTTACGTTGGATAATTTTTGTAGCCCTCTATACTGCACTTGGTTTCTATGCCTTACAGGCTCTTAGGGCGGTTACTAGATACCCATGGGTCTATTTCACCTATATTGGTATTTCTTTGGTCGTACTGTTGAATTTTATCTATCAATTTGCTTGGGGTGATGATGCGGGAAGGGTTTTGAGCCGGCCCAAGAGTTATGCCTTTGGGTTTTTGTTGACCATCCTTACCTTTAATGTCATTACGGTGATATTTCTTTTTTCGGAAGATCTTTTTCGTTTTTTGAGTGGCACCTACAATAAGTTTTTCGGGGGTCATAAGGAATTTACTTTTCCCGAACGCAGAAGATTTTTGAGTATGATTGCCATGGGGATAGCCGCCTTGCCTTTTGGGGCATTGCTTTACGGTATGTATCGTGGCAAGTATAATTTTCAAGTGCTGAAATACCAATTGGAATTTGACGATCTGCCCGATGCCTTCGATGGCTATCAGATTACACAGATTTCCGATGTACACAGTGGTAGTTTTGACAATCGGAAAAAAATAGAATATGCCATTGACCTAATTAATAAACAAAAAAGTGATGTTATTTTGTTTACAGGGGATATGGTGAATAATAAGGCTGAAGAGATGGAGCCTTGGAAAGATACCTTTGCACGGTTGGAGGCAAAGGAAGGCAAGTTCTCTATTTTGGGTAATCATGATTATGGGGATTATGTTGATTGGGACACCCCGGAATTGAAAAGTAAGAATCTCGAAGACCTTAAAGTTCTACAGCGAGAAATCGGTTTTGATCTTTTATTGAATGAAAGCCGGTATTTGAAAAAAGGAGAGGATAAGATCGCTTTGGTAGGTGTTGAGAATTGGGGTAGGGGCGGATTTAAAAAGGCCGGTGATCTTTCAAAGGCTACCGAAACCATTTCAAAAGATGACTTTAAGATTCTAATGAGCCATGACCCGTCGCATTGGGAAGATGTCGTTATTGATGATGACTATCACTACCATCTTACTTTGAGTGGTCATACCCATGGGATGCAGTTTGGGATTGAAATTCCGGGTTGGGTCAAGTGGAGCCCTATTAAGTGGCGTTATAAGTACTGGGCTGGCGTATATGAAGAAATGGGCCAATATATTAATGTCAATCGCGGATTCGGGTTTTTAGGTTACCCTGGAAGGGTAGGGATATGGCCTGAAATCACGGTGATTACCTTAAGAAAAAAGTCGTTAACATGATTTTAACGGCCATCTAGGGGCACAAAATAGCGGCAAAAACTGGTTTTTTAACATTTTTTCTTACATTTGATTTGTAACCGAAACAACTCTATATGTCTAAGTTTGGTGAACTGATAGATTTACATGTGCCAGTATTGTTGGATTTCTATGCTGAATGGAATGAACAATCAACCGCAATGCATCCTGTACTTAGGGATGTGGCGGCCGCCCTTGGTGATAAGGGGAAGGTCATAAAAATCGATGTGGATAAAAATAAGGAGCTTTCCCAGGCACTTCGTGTAAAGGGCTTGCCTACCTTGATGATTTATAAAAAAGGGGAAATGGTCTGGCGCCAAAGTGGTGAGCAGGATGCCAATACCCTTATCGGTATTCTAAACGAATACGTCTAACCTTTTTTTTGCTGGTAGCCTACCCAGTGGGCAAGCTATTCAATTGACATTGTATTTAGTCAAAATTGAAGTGTCACGTGCGTGATTTTCAATTTTGACCAAATAGCAGTTGCCAATACATTGTTTGGTTCTGGAACCCCCAATTATTCTTCGACGGATTCAACAGTGCCCATGGTGTCAATGGCAATGGTGTCCGATACATCGGGATTGCTTTCGTTGATCAATGGTTCCTCTGGGATTTCATCCTGATAGAAATGACTGAATTTATCTATGTATTCGTTGAATATCAAGGTTTCCTTTTCTGCCATTTCACGGTCATTGTTCTCGATAAGTACATCGATCAACCTTCGATATGACTCCATATCAGAGATGATGTCATCGATTTTCTTGTACTGCTGATCCAATGGGATTCCTTCGTAATACTCCAATCTTTCTTGGTATATTTTCTTTAGCGAGGAGTATATTTCATGGGCCTTGCTGGTTTCCCCAACTTTGTAATAACCATCTATGAAAGGTAAAACAAAGTGGTAGTAGCCAAAATATTCCACAGGTATTTTCTCCATGGCCAAATCAATGATGTTCTTGGCCTTGTCAATTTTGTTTTCTTTGATCAATTGTTCCGTTAAACGGGCGAGGTTGCTGCGATACGAAATACCTTGGACCCTGGTTTGTGGGTCATGGTAGATTCTAGGGTCGCCTGAATTACCCCAATCCCATTTGGTAACGATATCGTACATAAGTTCAGTGTCAATCCTACCCATATCAAACGAATTGCTTCGTTCGGTCTTTATGGGCACCAATTTATACGCCATCCCATCCAATTGAAGATAGTCCTTCATCCAAATGAATTCGGCATCATCAAAGCTTCCACCGGAGAAATACAAGGGCCTTTTCCAATCGTTGTTGGCGACAATGTCCAACATCATCATGCTTTTCTTGGTAATGGCACTTGGCAGGTTGATGTCGATATAGTCTACAATTTGAGCGGAGTCCTTTGCTTTCACCAAACCGCTCTCAAGCACATTCTTCTTATTGACGGGAATTCGGATTTTCTGGGTGGGGTAGTAAACCAGATTTTGGGTGTTCTCAGGGTATTCATCAACATCAATATCCTGTTTTTCCAAGAAAAATTTGAATTTGGTCTGGGGTTTGTCGCTGTCGATCCAGTCGATAAAATCCTTTATGTTCCATCGGCTTTTGGATACTTCACGATTGAATAGGGGGTCAACGTTTTGAAAATACAAAACATCCCGAGAGCCCCATCTATACTTCTCATGGGTTATCTGGGAAGGTATGGGGTCACTTGAGTAGGCTTTTCGTTTCATTTGGTCTACATACCAGTCGGTCTCGAAAAGACTCGTACAGACAATCCGCACATCAGTCCTGTAGTTTTCGATCTCCTGGGCAAACCAGAGCGGAAAAGTGTCGTTATCCCCAATGGTGAATAAGATGGCACCTGCATCCTTTTGGCATGAATCCAAATAGGCCTTTGCCGAGGATTCGGCTGTATAACGATTCGATCGATCATGGTCGTCCCAATTCTGTACGGCCATTACGGTAGGTACGGCCAACAGGCATATAAGGGTTACCGCTGGCGCCAATATCTTAGGTGAGAGCCATTTTTTAAATTCATCGAACAATCCGTAGACCCCGAGACCAATCCACAAGGCGAAGACATAGAAAGAGCCCACAAGGGAATAATCCCTTTCCCGCGGTTGGAATATGTAGGGGTTCGTGTAAAATTGTATGGCAATTCCCGTAAATAAAAAGAAAATAAACAGGACCCAAAATTGTTTGGGGTTTCTTGATATTTGAAAGAGGATTCCGATAATACCAAGAATCAAGGGTAAAAAGAAATAAGTATTCCGGGCTTTATTGTTTTTGATGTCACTGGGTAGGTTTTCCTGGCTTCCGTGAAATACGCTATCGATGAAGGGGATACCTGATAGCCATTTGCCGTTTTCGTCGTAGCGCCCTTGGACATCGTTGTTCTTTCCGACAAAATTCCACATAAAATAACGCCAGTACATATAGCCGAATTGGAATTCGAACATGTATTTTACATTGTCCCAAACTGTTGGGGGTTGCACTTCGAGATATTCATCAAACCGTTTTAGGAAACTTATATATTGTTCGGCATCGATCTCCCCATTGGCATATCCGGTTTTTACTTGCTGTACAGCCTCACGAAGTTCATCGTTTGATTTTTTCATTTTGAAATCCAAGGGGCCAAAATACCGCATATAGTTCTCTGCATGTTGGCCGCTCCACATGCGGGGTAAGATTCCCTTGTGCTTTTCATTGGAGTCCTGTAATGCGTTCTTGTAATGGTTTACAATAATATACTTCCCTTTTTCAAGGTCTTTCTCATATTTGGGTTTGTCATCCATTTCCTTTCCTGCAGGAGCGAAAATATCGGAGTAATATGCCCCGTAAACGGGACTGTCCACGCCAGGGTATTGTTCCCTATTGTAGTACGCCAACAGTGATCTGGCATCTGATGGGTTGTTTTCGTTGATCACCACATTGGCATTGGCCCTGATCGGCAGCATTAACCAGGTGGAAAATCCAAAGAAAAGGAACATGATACACAATACAATGGTGTTGGCATCGCGGTAATTGTTTTTTCGGGTGTACATTAATCCGAAATAGAATGTAGCTATAAATAGGAGTCCCATGATCAGGGAGCCTGAATTGAAGGGTAACCCTATGGTGTTGACAAAATAGACCTCGGCCCATCCAAAAAGTTTGAGTACATAGGTCAATGAAAACTTATATACCAACATTAAAACGGCAACCACCGAAATATTGGCTAAAAGGAAGTTTTTTACGGTAGTGGTTTTGTATTTTTTGAAGTAATAAAGGAGTCCTACCGACGGTATGGCCAAAAAGCCCATAAACTGTATTCCGAAGGTCAGTCCCACGACAAATGAAATAAGGATAAGCCAGCGATTGCCACGAGGGGTGTCCAAATTGTCTGTCCATTTTAGACCTAGCCAAAGTAGTAATGCCATAATAAAACTTGCACTCGCATATACTTCGGTTTCTACGGCATTAAACCAAAAACTATCGGAATAGGTGAATGCCAAGGCACCAACCAGTCCACTGCCTAAAACGGCTATCGATTTGCTATCGGTCAACACTTCGTTTTGACCGATCAGTTTTCGGGTAAGGTTTGTGATGGTCCAAAACATGAAAAGAATAGTAAACGAACTACTCACCCCGGAAACATAATTGACCATACGGGCAACTTGATCGGGGTCTAGGGCGAACATGGCGAAAAAGGCGCCGAGCATTTGTAATAAGGGGGCTCCCGGAGGGTGTCCGACCTGTAATTTGGCTGAGGTTGCGATATATTCCCCTGCATCCCAAAAGCTACTGGTGGGCTCTACGGTGATGCTATATGTGATTAGGGCTATAAAGAAGACTACCCATCCGAGTATGGTGTCCCATTTTTCGAAGTTCTTAGAAAACATGCAATTTTTGGTTTTACCTTGGGGGCGAATTTAGTAATTAATATAGACATCCTCATACAATTTTGATAAACCTTTAACAGGACTAGTTTTGGTTTTTTTGGGCGATTGTATTAAAAATGTTTGCTCAAACCAAACTTTGTTTTAAATTTGCACGCTCTAAAGCTGAAATTATTCTTGATTGTTTTGGGAATATGACTTTAGATGAGGTAATGGCCTATGGTGTAATTGGCAACACAGCTGGTTTTGGTCCAGTCGTTCTAGGTTCGAGTCCTAGTAGGCCAACAGATTTTACGAATAATCCCGATGTCTTCTGATATCGGGATTTTTTCATTTTAGGGAAAAGCTGAGGCAGGAAGTTTATGGGGCAAGATCAAATGTTGTGTTTTTGGAAATCATCCATCTTTTTTTAAAGTGCCCTTTTATTCTTTGCTTACATCTGTGTCGTCAGTGGTCTTTTCCATAGGGGTATCTTCCTCGTGTTCGGTGTTGGTGATTTCCAAATTTGGTGATTGGGGTGCTTCCTGTGTGCTGTCTAGTAATTCTTCGTCCAGTAGAACGCCTGGTTTTTTGCCTTCTTTGATCAGGGCCCATGTCATGATCAAGCTTGTCGCTATAATCACGAATAGCAAAATGCCGGATTCAAAATTGGCAACCTGGGCCTCCTTGGGTATGGCATAAAACAATAGAACGGTGATCAATCCCCGGGGTGCTATGAATAATTGGGGCATGATGTCGCTACCAAAGAAAGTTCGCAGTATTACAAATCGTATCAGGTAAATGGAAACGATGATCAAAACACTGACCAAGGCGACACTTAGGCTAAAAAGCGAGGAAATGGCAATGGTAAGTCCGAATATCACAAAGAAAAAGGTACGCACGATAAAGGCGGTTTCCAAGGTGATGATATGGAGTTCGTGGTACATTTGGCTTACCTTCTCATTTTTCAAATAAGTGGACAGCCGTCCAGGAAAGAATAGTTTGACATTGGCAATGACCAAACCGAAAATCAGGATAATGATCAAGGAGGAAAGGTGGAATTTCTTTCCTATGGCGTATAACAATAGGAGTACGGCAATCAACAAAAAGAGTTTTGCCTGACTTTTGATTCTCTGGAAAATAAGGATGATGGCATAACTGGCGACCAGTGCAATGACAATGGTGATCAATAGATTGATTGAAAAACCTGAAAACCCAGTGTCTTCCACAGGGTTTAATCCTCCAATGAGAAAATAGAACATCATAATTCCCATAATGTCCGAAAAAGTGCTTTCGTAAATGTGGAATTCCTTTTTGGTTTCACTAAGTCCGTTAACACTGGGTATGATTATGGCGCTTGACAGGATTGATAGGGGAGTGGCGTATAGCCAGGCCGACTGCATGCCCATTTCGGGTATAAATTGATGAAGGATAATGGCGGCAACCCAGGCAGAGGCCAATAGGCCCAACAGTGCGATACCCATCGCTTTGATGATGGGTACGATTTTGTTCTTCTTGAGTTCAAGTTCCAAGGCGGCCTCAAGAACGATCATGATCAACCCCACAATGCCCAAAATTTCCAGGGCGCCGTCGAATTCGGGTTTGTCGGGCATGAAATACCCCATGGCGTATTGTAGGATAATGCCTAAAGCTATAAGCATTAGTACGGACGGTATGTTGGTCTTTTTCGAAAGGGTATTGAACCAGAAAGAGAGGATTACAATGATCGAAGCTTCGATTATTATGTTATATGAAGAAAAAATTTCCATAAAATAAGGGCTTTTGAATAAAAACTAAAAATAGTATTTAAATATCACTTTGGGCACGAGTGTTAATATATCCACACATCATTCAAATAAGCTTGTTGTGGATATAAAAATGTTGTATATTTGCATCACTGAAAGGATATTAAGGTATTCATGAGGGGACAATTTGTCCCCTCTTTTGTTACTGAAAATTATGTTGAAGGATAAAGTCAAAACACTTTTGGATGACGCCCTAGACCAGGACGAATCACTCTTTTTAATCGATTTTTCAATGGGTGCCGACAATAGTATCCATGTTGTTTTGGATGGTGATAATGGTGTGAGTGTGCAGGATTGTATAAAAGTCAGCCGGGCCATAGAGCACAACCTGGATCGTGATGAAGAGGATTTTTCGTTGACTGTGACTTCGGCAGGAGCCGCGTCCCCAATGGTGTATCCCCGACAGTTTAAAAAGAATATTGGTAGGAAAATAAAGGTGCAGACCCAGGATGATCTGTATGAAGGCAGTCTTACCGAAGCCAATGCGGAAGGCATTGTGCTGGAATGGAAGGCACGGGAACCCAAACCCATAGGAAAAGGGAAAACCACAGTTCAGAAAAAAAAGGAAATTTTATTTTCTGAAATTAAGGAAGCAAAAGTTATTTTAAAATATTAATAGTAGTATACAAATGGAAAATATTGCGCTGATTGAATCTTTTTCGGAATTTAAAGACGATAAATTCATAGATAGGGTTACGCTAATGGCGATTTTGGAAGATGTTTTTAGGAATGCGCTTAAAAAGAAATTTGGTTCTGATGATAATTTTGATATTATTATAAATCCTGACAAAGGGGATTTGGAGATATGGAGGAACCGTATCGTGGTTGAGGATGGAGAGGTCGAGGAACCCAATGAGGAGATTTCTTTGTCGGAAGCCCGTAAGATAGAACCTGATTTTGAGGTTGGAGAGGATGTGTCGGAAGAGGTGAAATTGATCGATTTGGGTAGAAGGGCGATTTTAGCCTTGCGCCAAAATCTTATCTCTAAGATCCATGAGCATGACAATACGACCATTTACAAGCAGTTTAAAGACTTGGAAGGTGAGATCTATACGGCTGAAGTGCATCATATTAGGCATAAAGCGATAATCTTGTTGGATGATGAGGGTAACGAGATCATCTTACCTAAGGATCGTCAGATACCTTCTGATTTCTTTAGGAAAGGGGATAATGTTCGTGGTGTCATCGAAAGTGTTGAATTGAAAGGGAATAAACCGACAATCATTATGTCGAGAAGTTCGCCCCGTTTCTTGGAGCAACTTTTCTTTCAGGAGATACCTGAGGTTTTCGACGGTTTGATCACCATCAAGAAAGCCGTGCGTATACCTGGGGAGAAGGCTAAGGTGGCTGTTGATTCCTATGACGATCGTATTGACCCGGTTGGTGCCTGTGTGGGTATGAAAGGGTCTCGTATACATGGTATTGTTAGGGAATTGGGTAATGAGAATATCGATGTTATCAATTGGACGAACAATCCACAATTATTGGTAACCAGGGCTTTGAGTCCTGCCCGGGTTTCTTCGGTGAAGCTAAACGACGAGAAAATGACGGCCCAAGTATATTTAAGGCCAGAGGAGGTTTCCAAAGCCATAGGTAGGGGAGGTCATAATATCAGACTTGCCGGAAAACTTACGGGTTATGAGATAGATGTATTCCGTGAAGGGGTTGAGGAAGATGTGGAATTGACCGAATTCTCGGATGAAATCGATGCTTGGATCATAGAGGAATTCAAGAAAATTGGAATGGATACGGCAAGAAGTGTATTGGAGCAAGATGTTGATGATCTAGTGAAAAGAACAGACTTGGAAGAGGAAACGATTTCTGAAGTTGTGCGTATACTTAAGGAAGAATTAGAAGATTAGCTATATATTAGCGGCAGTTTTTAGAATAAGGAAGTAATATTTATGGCAGACAATGCAACAATCAGACTTAATAAGGTCTTAAGGGAGCTCAATATCTCTTTGGACAGGGCAGTAGATTTCCTAAAGTCGAAGGGGCATGAGGTAGATGCGAGACCCACCACAAAAATATCCGAAGAGGTACACCAAGTGCTATTGGATGAGTTTCAAACCGATATGAGCAAGAAGGTTGCTTCTAAGGAAGTTGGTGAGGAAAAGCGTAAAGAAAAGGAAGCCATAAGATTGCAACTTGAGCAAGAGCAGGAAGAGCGTAGGCTGGCCCGTGAAAAGAGAAATCAAGCTTCTGAGCGGATAATTAAGGCCAAAGTAGAGCTTCCAGGTCCTAAGACTGTTGGTAAGATCGACCTGAATCCCAAGAAAAAATCACAACCTGTTGTAGAGGAGAAGAAAGAGGAAGTAAAACAAGAGGTTGTCAAGAAAGAAGAAGTCAAACCAGAAGAGGTTAAGAAGGAGGAAGTCAAGGAAGTAGCCGTTAAGAAAGAGGATGTCAAGGAAGTAGCGGTTGAAAAAGTTGAGGTTAAGAAGGAGGAAGTCAAGGAAGAGGTTGTTTCGAAACCTGTTGAAAAGGTAGAGAAAGCCGATGCACCCGTTGCTAAGGAAGAAGAGGCCAAGGAAACCACGACACCGACTGAGGAGGCACCCAAGGAAGAAAAAATAAAAACCCAATATCAAAAGCTTAGTGGTCCTAAGATAATGGGTGACAAGATTGATCTTAGTAAATTCAATCGACCCAAAAAGAAGAAAGAGGAACCTAAGGCTTCCGGCGATAATGCCGATAGGAAGAAAAGAAGAAAAAGAATTGTCAGTAGTCCTGGCAGTGGACCAAATAGAGGTCCGGCCCAAAGAAGTGGGGCACCCGGTAACAGAAAAGGCGGAAAACGTTTTGCAACTGTAAACAAGGTTGAGCCTACTGAAGAGGATGTACAGAAACAAGTACGGGAAACCTTGGAAAAACTACAAGGTAAATCCAAGAAAGGTAAAGGTGCCAAATACCGTAGGGATAAAAGAGATCATCACCGTCAACAGACCGAAAAAGATCTTGAACAACAAGAATTGGAAAGCAAAATACTTAAAGTAACCGAGTTTGTTACAGCGAGTGAAGTTGCTACCATGATGAATGTCAATACGACACAAGTGATATCCGCCTGTATGTCTTTGGGAATCATGGTGACCATGAACCAAAGGTTGGATGCGGAAACATTGTCCATTGTTGCCGATGAGTTTGGCTATGAGGTAGAGTTCATTACTGCCGATATAGAGGAAAGTATTGTAGAGGAAGTCGATGCTCCAGAGGATTTGAAACCTAGGGCGCCTATCGTAACCGTAATGGGACATGTGGATCACGGTAAAACATCCTTGTTGGATTATATTCGACAAGAGAATGTGATAGCCGGTGAAAGTGGTGGTATTACCCAGCATATTGGTGCTTATGGGGTAACCCTTTCTGGCGGACAAAGAATTACTTTCTTGGATACACCGGGTCACGAAGCCTTTACGGCCATGCGTGCACGTGGTGCCCAAGTAACCGATATCGCCATTATTGTGGTCGCTGCGGATGATGATATAATGCCACAGACGAAAGAGGCGATCAGTCACGCGCAGGCTGCGGGTGTGCCAATCGTATTTGCAATAAACAAAATAGATAGGCCAACGGCCAATCCGGATAAGATCAAGGAAGGTCTTGCCCAGATGAACTTGTTGGTGGAAGATTGGGGAGGTAAAATACAATCCCATGATATTTCAGCAAAAACAGGTGACGGGGTCAAGGAGTTATTGGAAAAAGTACTCCTTGAAGCGGAACTGTTGGAATTAAAGGCCAATCCGGACAAATTAGCTTCGGGTACGGTTGTGGAGGCATTCCTTGATAAAGGAAAAGGATATGTTTCAACAATATTGGTTCAAGCGGGTACCTTGAAAATCGGGGACTACGTTTTGGCGGGTACATGCAGTGGTAAAGTAAAGGCCATGCATGATGAAAGAGGAAAAGAGATTAGTGAGGTAGGACCTTCACGACCTATATCCATACTAGGATTGGATGGTGCGCCTCAGGCGGGTGATAAATTCAATGTACTTGAGGATGAGCGAGAAGCGAAGCAAATTGCGACCCGAAGGTCCCAATTGCAACGTGAGCAATCCGTTAGGACACAAAGGCATATTACCTTGGACGAAATTGGAAGACGTATTGCTTTGGGTGATTTCAAGGAATTGAATATTATCCTTAAAGGTGATGTGGATGGTTCTGTTGAGGCATTGACCGATTCGTTCCAAAAATTATCCACCGAGGAAATACAAGTCAATATTATACATAAAGGTGTAGGACCGATTACAGAGTCTGATGTGCTCTTGGCTTCTGCTTCCGATGCGGTTATCATAGGATTTAACGTCAGGCCAATGGGTAATGCCAGGATGTTGGCTGAAAAAGAGGAAATCGATATTCGAATGTACTCTATAATCTATGATGCCATCAATGATCTTAAGGATGCCATGGAAGGTATGCTGTCTCCAGAAATGAAGGAAGAGATTACGGGTACGGCTGAAATCAGGGAGACCTTTAAAATATCCAAAATCGGAACCATTGCAGGTTGTATGGTTACCAACGGAAAAATATTCAGGAACTCCAATATTCGCTTGATTCGCGATGGTGTGGTTATCTATACGGGTGAATTGGCATCGTTAAAACGATTCAAGGACGATGTGAAGGAAGTTGCCAAAGGATATGATTGTGGATTACAGGTTAAGAACTACAATGATATTAGGGAACTGGATATCGTTGAAGCTTTCCAAGAGGTGGCCGTTAAAAAGAAATTGAAATCAAGATAGTGGTTACTATCAAATAGGATAAAAAAAAATCGACTTTTTCAAGTCGATTTTTTTGGTTTTAAAAGCATGGCATCCGGGTATTTTTCCCGAACCTCTATGAATTTTCGCTCGGCTTCAAGTTTGGTTTTGAAACGGCCAACCCTTACGCGATACGTAGGGGAGTCAAAATCTATCTTAGAAAATAGATTGGGAAAATCAACCTCCACACTCTTCTTGATGCCTTGGGCCTTGGCGTAAGATCCAAAACCTACCTGTATTCTATAATAGTCATGATTTTCATTGGAGGATTTGTAAATATCCAGTAGGTCCTCTATGCGGTTGTCCTGTTGAATGTTTACCTGTCCCTGTTGTGCAAGGCCTATGGTGGTGGAGAAAGTGATAATCCCGATAATTAACAGTGACTTCATTATGATGTGTTTATAAGGTATATTCGTTTGCACAAAAGTAAATTTTTAATGATTATTGAAAGCTTTTCGGTCTTATTTAGAATAATTATAAATTGGTATTATCAATACATTAACATTTTGCAGATAAAGTCTAATCCTTATTTTTGCCGTCAATGCAGGTACGGTTTTTTTAAATGTGTTTATCTTTTGATGTAGTAATAACCGTGCCAAAAATTTCGATTGAAATATTCTATATATGAAAAAGGTAACATACCGCAATCAAATTTCCAGGGTTTTAGGTGTTAGTCTAGTAGTTTTCCTGCTTTTTTCCATTTCTATTTTTGCACAGGATGGGGCTGTTGCTTCTGGTGATCCTGCAAAAGGAAAGGCACTCTTTAATCAGAATTGTGCTGCTTGTCATGCGTTGAATAGGAAGATGACAGGGCCGGCCTTGGCTAATGTGGAATCCCGTCTTAATGCCGATGAAGGTTTGGATCGGGAATGGATTTATGCTTGGGTTAAAAATAGCCCTGGAGTGATTAAATCAGGGGATGATTATGCCAATAAGGTGTTCAATGAGTATAATCAGGCTCCAATGACTCCTTTTCCTACCTTGTCAAATGACGATATTGATAATATTTTGGCCTATACTGCTGCGCCACCACCGGAACCGGTTGCTGCGAGTGCTGCTGTAGCCGAAGGGGGTGAGGGTGGTTCTTCTTCTACAGGAATATCCAATGAAATGATCTTAGGGGCTCTGGTTATTATACTGGGTCTTTTGGTGATGATGTTGGTCTTGGTGCAAGGAACCTTAAAGCGAATAGCGGTGGCCAATGGTCTCGATTTGGAGAAAGCCAAATCGGAGAGCGGTTTGCCTTTGTGGAAAGCATTCGCCCAGAATCAATTCTTGGTTTTGGTCACGGTGGTCATTTTGTTGTTGTCGGGTGCGTATTTTGTATATGGATGGATGATGCAAGTGGGGGTTGATCAAGGGTATGAGCCTATTCAGGAGATACACTATTCGCATAAAGTGCATGCGGGTGATAATAAAATAGATTGTAAGTATTGCCATTCATCGGCTAGGGTTTCCAAAACTTCGGGTATTCCTTCCTTGAATGTATGTATGAATTGTCATAAATCCATTTATGAGTATAAGGGTAACCCAGAAGGGCCTTCACAAGAGGATTTGGCCAATGGGTATACGAATGAGTTCTATACGGGTGAGATTAAAAAATTATATAAGGCCGTTGGTTGGGATGAGGAAAATCAAAGTTACACAGGGGAAAGCAAGCCGGTGGAATGGATAAGGATCCATAATCTTCCTGATTTGGTTTACTTCAACCACTCCCAGCATGTTTCTGTTGCGGGAATTGAATGTCAGACTTGTCACGGTCCTGTTGAGGAAATGGAAATCATGTCACAGTTTGCTCCCCTTACTATGGGATGGTGTATCAACTGTCATAGGGAAACCAATGTTAAGGTTGAGAATAACGAGTACTATGCAAAAATCCATGAAGAGCTTTCCAAGAAATATGGGGTTGAAGAGCTTACCGCTGCCCAGATGGGTGGTTTGGAATGTGGAAAATGTCATTATTAATAAAATAAAGTAGCTAATTACAGATAGATCGTATGGCATCAAACAAAAAATATTGGAAAAGCGAAGCGGAGTTAAATCCAAACGATTCCATTGTTGAGGCGCTAAGACAAAATGAATTTGTTGAGGAAATTCCAGTTGATGAATTTTTGGGCAACAAAGAGAATTTGTCTTCAACAAATACGAACAGAAGGGATTTCCTTAAATACGTTGGTTTTAGTACCGC
Organism: Maribacter polysiphoniae; assembly: GCF_003148665.1. Lineage (GTDB taxonomy): Bacteria > Bacteroidota > Bacteroidia > Flavobacteriales > Flavobacteriaceae > Maribacter_A > Maribacter_A polysiphoniae. The sequence continues at coordinate 233,923 of NZ_QGGQ01000005.1, forward strand.
TGCCGCATCATTGGCGGCGTGCGAGGGGCCGGTGAGAAAATCAATTCCTTACGTTGTTCAGCCAGAACGCATAATTCCTGGTGTTGCAAATTATTATGCAACGACTATAGCCAACGGATTCGACTTTGCTAGTGTCCTGGTTAAGACAAGGGAGGGTAGGCCGATAAAAATCGAGAATAATACCGATGCCAAAGTGAATGGGGGTGCAAATGCCCGTGTTCAAGGTTCTGTGTTGTCCTTATATGATAGTACGCGTCTGCAGGGTCCTATGAAGGCTGGTGAGCCGGTTGAATGGACTGCTCTTGATACAGAGGTGAAGGCCAAGTTGAATACTTTGAAAGCGTCTGGAAAACAGATTGCTTTGTTGACGCAGACCTATGCAAGTCCGTCGACTGCCAAACTTATCGCTGAATTCAAGGAGATGTATGGTGCGGTAAACCACGTGGTTTACGATGCAATTTCCGAAGATGCTGCCTTAACCGCTTTTGAAGCGCGCTATGGCGATAGGGCATTGGCGGATTATGATTTTGAAAAAGCTGAGGTAATAGTCTCATTTGGGGCAGACTTCCTTGCAGATTGGCAAGGGGGCGGATATGATAGTGGTTATTCCAAAGGGCGTATTCCCAAAAACGGGAAAATGTCAAAGCATGTGCAGTTCGAGGCTAATATGTCCTTGTCCGGCGCCAATGCGGATAAACGAGTGCCATTAACACCAATGCAACAAAAAATCGCACTTGCCAAACTGTATGCCAAATTAAATGGGTCTTCCGTTGGTGGTGAAATTCCTGAATATGCACAACAGGCCATTGATGGGGTTGTTGGTGAGATCAATAAGAATAAAAGTGCTGCCGTTGTAGTCACTGGTTTGCAGGACGTAGATGCCCAAGCCGTTGTTTTGGCTATAAACGAGATGTTGGGAAGTAAGGCTTTCGATGCCAAAGCCCCTAAATATGTCCGTCAGGGTAGTGTTAAAAATTTGAATGCCCTAGTGGCGGATATGAAGGCGGGTCGTGTTGGTGCCTTGATCATGGATGGTGTTAATCCAATGTATACATTGCCCAACGCTGTTGATTTTGAAGAGGGACTTGCTAAGGTCGATCTTTCTGTTACCTTTTCAGGTAATTGGAATGAGACTACGGAATTGACGGATTATGCCGCTGCCGCTAACCATTATTTGGAATCATGGGGTGATACAGAGATTAAAAAAGGGCATTTTGGTCTGATCCAGCCTACGATAAAAGAGCTTTTTGATACAAGACAGTTTCAATCGGCACTATTGAAGTGGATGGATAGCGATAAAAGCTATTATGATTATATAAAGGAAACTTGGAGTACGGATGTATTGGCTGGAAACGACTGGAATAAAGCCTTGCATGATGGTGTTTATGTATCGGCAGGTTCCAATGCTGTTGGGGAAATTGTTGAGGCGGTGGCTTCAGCGGTAGGTCTTGATGGTGCGGATACTTCTGGTATGGATGTTTCCTCTGCAGTGAAAAGGCTGTCAAATGCCGTTAGTGGTGGAGGTCTTGAGCTTACATTGTATTCAAAGGTAGGTATGGGTGATGGGCAACAAGCTGGAAACCCATGGTTGCAGGAATTTCCGGATCCGATTTCCAGAGTGTCTTGGGATAACTATGTTACCGTTTCCAAAGCGGATGCAACACGTTTGGAATTGATTAATGAGCACGCTGCCAACGGAGGTTTGGATGGTAGTTATGCCAAACTAACCGTGAATGGTGTGGCTTTGGATCAGGTTCCTGTGTTGATTCAGCCCGGTCAGGCTCCAGGGTCAATAGGTTTGGCGTTGGGTTACGGTCGTAAGGTCGGAATGAAGTCCGAGATGCAGACAGGGGTAAATGCCTATCCGTTATATCAAGGATTCAACAATGTGCAATCGGTGACCATTGAGAAGGCGGCCGGAATGCATGAATTTGCCTGTATTCAATTACACAATACCCTTATGGGTAGGGGTGATATTATAAAAGAGACCACTTTGGAAATCTTTAACACTAAAGATCATGCCGAGTGGAACAAGGTGCCAATGGTTTCTTTAAACCATCAGGAAGTAGAGGCTACAACAGTTGATTTATGGGATAGTTTTGATCGTTCTATAGGGCATCACTTCAATATGTCCATAGATTTGAACGCCTGTACCGGTTGTGGTGCTTGTGTTGTGGCATGTAGTGCGGAAAACAACGTACCGGTGGTCGGGAAGGAAGAAGTGCGACGTTCCCGTGATATGCATTGGTTGCGAATAGACAGATATTATTCCTCTGAGGATTCCTTTGAGGGTGATAATACCAAAAAGGATGAGTTCAGTGGTTTGTCTGGGGAGAAAGGTTCCCTTGGAGGCTTTGGTGAACTGGAACATCCTGCAATTAATCCTCAAGTGGCCTTTCAGCCTGTAATGTGTCAACACTGTAACCATGCTCCTTGTGAGACTGTTTGTCCTGTAGCGGCAACATCACATGGTCGTCAGGGTCAAAACCAAATGGCGTACAACAGATGTGTGGGGACTAGGTATTGTGCGAACAACTGCCCTTATAAGGTTCGTAGGTTCAACTGGTTCTTGTATAACAACAATGACGAGTTCGATTTCCATATGAACAACGATTTGGGGAAAATGGTCATTAATCCAGATGTTACTGTTCGGTCAAGGGGTGTTATTGAAAAATGCTCTATGTGTATCCAAAAAACACAGAAAACCATACTTGATGCGAAGAGGGATGGTAGGGTGATAAAAGATGGTGAATTCCAAACGGCCTGTTCCATGGCCTGTAATAATGGAGCCATTATATTTGGTGATGTCAATGATAAGGAAAGTAAGGTCGCTGAGTTGAAAGAGAGTGATCGTATGTATCATTTATTGGAACATGTTGGGACCAAACCAAATGTATTCTATCACGTTAAAGTGAGAAATAACAACGAAGCGTAAAAATATTATTTAGCAAAGTAACTATAAAAGATTATGGCGTCGCATTACGAAGCACCTATACGAAGACCCTTAGTACTTGGAGACAAAGGCTATCACGATGTAACAGTGGATATAGCCGCTCCTGTTGAAGGAAGAGCCAATAAGCATTGGTGGATAGTTTTTTCCATAGCCTTGTTAGCATTCCTTTGGGGGATTGGTTGTATAATTTATACTGTTTCTACCGGTATCGGTACCTGGGGTTTGAATAAAACCGTAAACTGGGCATGGGATATTACCAACTTTGTTTGGTGGGTAGGGATAGGTCACGCAGGAACCTTGATTTCTGCAGTACTATTGCTTTTTAGACAAAAGTGGAGAATGGCCATTAACCGTTCTGCGGAGGCGATGACCATATTTTCCGTAGTACAGGCAGGTCTGTTTCCCATTATCCACATGGGTCGACCTTGGTTGGCTTATTGGGTATTGCCGATACCAAACCAATTTGGTTCGTTGTGGGTGAACTTCAACTCTCCCTTGCTCTGGGATGTATTTGCGATATCTACTTACCTATCTGTTTCCTTGGTTTTCTGGTGGACAGGATTGTTGCCCGATTTTGCAATGATACGGGATAGGGCAGTACTGCCATTCCAAAAGAAAATATATAGCTTATTGAGTTTTGGTTGGACAGGCCGTGCGAAAGATTGGCAACGTTTTGAGGAAGTGTCCTTGGTTTTGGCTGGTTTGGCCACTCCGTTGGTACTTTCTGTACACACCATCGTATCTTTTGACTTTGCTACTTCGGTCATTCCAGGATGGCATACCACGATATTTCCTCCATATTTTGTGGCTGGGGCGGTATTCTCAGGTTTTGCAATGGTGAATACCTTGCTGATAATTATGAGAAAGGTATCTGGTCTTGAGGCTTATATCACTGTTCAGCATATAGAATTGATGAACATTGTTATCATGATTACGGGTTCTATTGTAGGTTGTGCCTATATTACGGAGTTGTTCATGGCTTGGTATTCCGGGGTTGAGTACGAGCAGTATGCTTTCTTGAATAGGGCAACAGGTCCTTATGCCTGGGCCTATTGGGCAATGATGAGCTGTAATGTATTCTCACCACAGTTCATGTGGTTCAAAAAGTTGCGAACTAGTATTATGTTCTCTTTCTTTATTTCGATCATCGTGAATATCGGAATGTGGTTTGAGCGTTTTGTGATCATTGTAACGTCATTGCACAGGGATTATTTACCTTCTTCATGGAGTATGTTCTCCCCTACGTTTGTAGATATAGGGACATTTATCGGTACCATTGGGTTCTTCTTTGTACTTTTCCTTTTGTATTCAAGAACCTTCCCTGTAATTGCACAGGCGGAAGTGAAGACGATTTTAAAATCCTCGGGGGAAAAATATAAGAAACTAAGGGAGGCAGGTAAGCCTTTGTACCAAATTAATGCGAATACCGTAATTAGGGAAGATGTGGTTGAAACGGCGACCGAACCTGTAGAGGAAAAACCTTCTGCTGCAAAAGAGAGCGTTTCCAGTCTATTGGACTCCATAGGAACGTTCGATGCTTCCAGGGATAAGGCGGATGACCTTAAGAAGGTGAAGGGTATTGGACCTCAAATGGAGAAGACCTTAAACCAAATAGGTATTTATACATTCGCCCAAGTTAGTCGAATGACCGAGAAGGAATATAATTTGTTGGACTCAATTACCGGTTCGTTCCCAGGTAGGGCGCAACGTGATGATTGGGCCAGTCAGGCAAAAAAATTAAATAACAAGTAAGAAGATATGGCATCTAAAGTTATACATGCATACTACGATGATGACGACGTGCTGATGCATGCCGTCAAAAAGGTGAAGGACGCCAAGCATCATATAGAGGAAGTGTATTGTCCTTTTCCAGTTCATGGATTGGATAAGGCCATGGGGCTTGCGCCCACTAGAATTGCCATAACCTCTTTTATTTATGGTTGTGTCGGTCTTGCGGTTGCAATAGTGATGATGAATTATATCATGATTCAGGATTGGCCTCAGGATATAGGTGGTAAACCTAGTTTTAGTTATTTGGAAAACATGCCGGCATTCGTTCCGATCATGTTTGAGTTAACGGTTTTCTTTGCTGCGCATTTAATGGTAATCACTTTTTACCTAAGAAGTAGATTGTGGCCTTTTAAAAAGGCAGAGAATCCTGATGTACGAACTACCGACGACCATTTTGTTATGGAGTTGGCCATTCACGACAACGAAAAAGAATTAAAGAACTTATTGATGGATACCGGTGCGGTAGAAATCAATGTTTCAGAAAAGTAGTCCTAAGATGATGAACAATTTTATTAAAGTAGGAATAGCATTTGGTTTGGTACTGTTAATGGCTTCATGTTCCAATAAGAGAAGACCTAATTATCAGTATATGCCTAATATGTATGAACCAGTGGGCTATGAGACTTATCAAGGTTTCAATGAGGATGAGGTCACTAGGATTGCATTGTTCAAAGGTGTTTCGGAAGCCATGTTGCCACCGGATAATACAATTCCAAGAGGTTGGATGCCTTATGGGTTGGAGAATACCATTGAAGGGAAGGAACTTTCCAGGTTAAAAACCAGTCCTTTGGATTCCTTGAAAAGTGAGGCCAATTTGGCAAAGGGCAAAGAGCTTTTTAATATCTATTGTGCTATTTGTCATGGACCAAAAGGGGATGGACAAGGTACATTGGTTAAAAGGGAAAAAATTCTGGGCGTGCCCAGTTATGCGGATGCAGCCCGCGATATTACGGTGGGTAGTACGTATCACGTAATATATTATGGTTTAAACTCTATGGGATCGTATGCCGTACAATTGAACCATGAAGAACGTTGGCAAGTTGCCGAATACGTTATGAAATTGAAACAAGATTTATAAAATAATACATAGAGTAAGATATGTACACGTTTTCAAGCAGACTAAGAATGGCTTCCTTCATCATGATGATTGTAGGCTTATTAGGTATCGGAATTGGTTTTATGTCGGCCCCAAGCACCGTTGAAGAGGCTAAGGCCATGGTCGCCAGTCACGATGGGGGTCATGGTGATGCACATGCCGAAGAGGTAGGACTCGCTGAGGCAAATGCCCATGGGGAGCATGCTGAGGCCCACGATGCAGCACATGATGAGCATGTTTTGCATCAATTGCAGAATAAACCATGGTCAGCGTTGTATGTGGCAGCATTCTTCTTTTTTATGATCGCATTGGGTGTTTTGGCATTTTATGCCATACAAAGGGCATCCCAAGCCGGTTGGTCTCCATTGCTGTTCCGTGTAATGGAAGGGATAACCGCTTATTTGGTCCCTGGGGGGATTATTATATTCGTTATTTTGGTATTGTCTGTTTTGCACATGAACCATCTATTTGTTTGGATGGATGCTGATGTTGTAGCGCATGATAAATTGTTAATGGGCAAGTCGGGTTATTTGAATCCTACTTTCTTCTTGATCCGTGCGGCTATTTTCTTGGGAGGCTGGATACTCTATAGGGAGTATTCCAGAAAGCTTTCCTTAAAGCAGGATGCCTCGGATGACAACTCGAATTTCAAATTGAACTTTAGGATATCCGCTGCATTTTTGGTGTTTTATTTGATCAGTGAGTCGATTATGTCTTGGGATTGGATTATGAGTGTGGATCCACACTGGTTCAGTACCTTGTTCGGATGGTATGTGTTTGCAAGTATGATCGTTTCAGGAATTACGGTTATTGCCATGGTAACGATTTATTTGAAGTCAAAGGATTACTTACCGGATGTCAATGATAGTCATATTCATGATTTAGCCAAGTTCATGTTCGGTTTTAGTGTTTTCTGGACCTACCTTTGGTTCTCGCAATTTATGTTGATCTGGTATTCGAATATCCCTGAAGAGGTTACCTATTATGTAACGCGTATCGAGGATTTTAAACTTCCTTTCTTTGGAATGGTCGTTATGAACTTTGTGTTGCCATTACTACTTTTAATGAATAGTGACTATAAAAGAATCAACTGGTTTGTCATCCTTACCGGTATTATCATACTGGCAGGTCACTATATGGATATTTTCAATATGATCATGCCTTCTACGGTAGGTGATCAATGGTCTATCGGAATTCCTGAAATTGGAGCCATTCTGTTCTTTGCCGGATTGTTTATCTTCTGGGTTTTTAGGGCATTGACAAAAGCACCTCTTCAACCTAAACGCAACCCGTTTATCGAGGAGAGTAGACATTTTCATTATTAATTTTAGAATAAATATATACCCTCCTTCCCAGTGTTTGCTGGGTAGTGGGGGATAAATGTTTTTACCCATCGTTGAAGGGTGTTACTTCGGGGATAGTGGGTTTAAGTTTTTTTTACTAAGTTTAAAGCGAAATTTTAAATATAACAATGACTACAATATTGATTTTAGCCGTTTTGGTTCTAGTGGCAATTGCCATTTGGCAAATGACCAAGATTTTTGAATTGTCACAGATTAAAGCAGTGGACTCCCAAATCGCCAATGACAATGATAATAAGTACAATGGGTATTTGTTGTTTGTGTTTTTGATCTTTATCTATGGTATTACCATATTTAGTTTTTGGAAGTACGGGAAAATGCTTTTACCAGAGGCAGCATCCGCACATGGCGCTGAATACGATAGTTTAATGCTTGTCTCTATGGCGATTATATTTTTCGTGCAGACAATTACCCAGGCATTATTGTATTATTTCGGTTATAAATACAGAGGTGTGGAAGGGAAGAAAGCCCTTTTCTATGCCGATAATGATAGATTGGAGTTTATTTGGACAATCATCCCTGTTATCGTTTTGGCTGGTTTGATACTTTGGGGACTTTATACATGGACCAATATCATGGATATCAACGATGATGACGACCCCATAGTTGTTGAGCTCTATGCACAACAATTCAATTGGACGGCTAGATATGCCGGTGCAGACAATGTTTTGGGAGGTGCCAATGTTAGGATGATAGATATTGATAAGGCCAATATCCTAGGTGTCGACGAATCGGATACTTATGGTAAGGATGACATTATCGTTAAGGAACTACATCTACCCGTAGGTAGAAAGGTGAACTTTAAAATGCGCTCACAGGACGTTTTGCATTCCGCTTATATGCCTCATTTTAGGGCGCAGATGAACTGTGTACCTGGTATGATAACACAATTCTCATTTACGCCGACAATCACGACTGCGGATATGAGGAACAAACCCGAGATTATAGAGAAGGTAAAAAGAACCAATGCTATGCGGGCTGAAAAGGCAGCGGCAGGGGCTGAAAATATGGATCCATGGGAATTTGACTATATATTGCTATGTAATAAGATTTGCGGTAAATCACATTACAATATGCAAATGAAGATTATTGTGGAAGAGGAGGAAGAATACAATAAATGGCTTGCTGAGCAGCAAACCTTTTCCCAATCAATGGTATCAGTTCAATAGAGTTAAGTTTAAAAAATAAAAAAAATAAATATTTATGTCGGCCACAGCACATGCACATATTGAAGACCACGTTGATGATCATGGGCATCATCACAAGGAGACTTTTGTGACCAAATACATTTTTAGCCAAGACCATAAAATGATAGCAAAACAGTATTTGATTACTGGGGTTTTGGTTATGGGCTTTATTGGTATAGCCATGTCCTTATTGTTTAGGATGCAACTGGCATGGCCAGGGGAATCGTTTGCGATTTTTGAGACCTTGTTGGGCAAATGGGCCCCAGAAGGGGTTATGGATGCGGACATATATTTGTCCTTGGTGACCATTCATGGTACCATTATGGTCTTTTTCGTACTAACAGCTGGGTTAAGTGGTACCTTTAGTAACCTGCTTATTCCATTGCAGATCGGCGCACGGGATATGGCCTCAGGTTTCTTGAATATGGTTTCCTATTGGTTGTTCTTTTTGTCCTGTGTAATCATGGTTTCCTCTCTTTTTGTGGAGGCTGGACCGGCAGCAGCGGGTTGGACGATTTATCCACCATTGAGTGCATTGCCCATGGCCCAATCAGGGTCAGGATTGGGTATGACCCTTTGGTTGGTGGCGATGGCTATCTTTATCGCATCATCCCTTTTAGGTTCATTGAATTATATCGTAACGGTTATTAATCTTAGAACAAAAGGTATGTCAATGACTAGATTGCCTTTGTCTATATGGGCATTCTTTGTTACCGCAATTATTGGGGTAGTTTCGTTTCCGGTACTTTTATCAGCAGCACTATTGTTGATTATGGATAGAAGTTTTGGAACATCGTTCTTCCTTTCGGATATCTTCATACAGGGTGAGGTATTGCATTATCAAGGGGGTTCTCCGGTATTGTACGAACACCTATTCTGGTTTTTGGGACATCCCGAAGTTTATATTGTATTACTACCTGCATTGGGTATAACCTCGGAGGTGATGTCTACCAACGCTCGTAAGCCCATATTCGGTTATCGTGCGATGATTGCCTCTATTATCGCGATTGCCTTCTTATCGACAATCGTTTGGGGTCACCATATGTTCATTTCAGGGATGAACCCATTCTTGGGATCTGTATTTACATTTACGACCTTATTGATTGCCATTCCTTCAGCGGTAAAGGCCTTCAACTATATCACTACGCTTTGGAAAGGTAACTTACAATTGAATCCGGCCATGTTGTTTTCCATTGGCTTGGTATCAACCTTTATCACGGGTGGACTTACCGGTATAATCCTAGGGGATAGTACATTGGATATCAATGTCCATGATACCTACTTTGTGGTTGCCCACTTTCACTTGGTAATGGGTATTTCCGCACTTTACGGAGTGTTCGCAGGGATTTACCATTGGTTCCCAAAAATGTTCGAAGGTAAGATGTTGAATAAAAACTTGGGATATGTTCACTTCTGGATTACAGCAGTCTGTGCTTACGGGGTGTTCTTTCCGATGCATTTCGTTGGAATGGCAGGAGTGCCAAGACGATATTATGAAAACACGGCATTCCCTATGTTCGACGAATTGACCGATGTACAAGTATTGATGACTGTCTTTGCTTTGATAGCCGGACTTGCACAGTTGGTTTTCTTGGGGAATTTTATCTATAGCATGTTCTATGGAAAGAAAGGACCTCAAAATCCATGGAAATCAAATACCTTGGAATGGACAACACCACAAGAGCATGTTCACGGAAACTGGCCAGGAGCAATTCCAGAGGTATACCGTTGGGCTTACGATTACAGTAAGACTGGGGATGATGGTGAATACATCATTGCGGGGCAGGATTTTATTCCACAGAATACACCTATACAAGATAACGAGGAGGAAGAAAACCATTAGGATTTCGAAACCAATACATAGAAAAATGCCCAACTTATCAAGTTGGGCATTTTTTTTGTAATATATTTAATAAACAAAAGGGTGTCATATAAAGCATATGGACCGTTGTAGAACACAAACCATTGAAATGAAAAATTGTATAACCCTTATCGTGCTGCTTGTTTGCTTCCAAACATTTGCGCAAAGAAAACCTAAGATTAAAGGAAATAAGAATGTCATAGAGGTGCAAGAGGAGCTCCCTTTCTTTAATGCCATTAAATTGGTTGACGATTTGGAGTTGGTGCTTCAGAAAGGCCCAAATAACGCATACACCATTAATGCGGACGATAATTTAATCGATGTACTCAAATTCAAGGTAGCGGACAGTACCTTGGTTATTGGTTCATTCTATAAGATTACTTCGAAGAAGAAATTGGATATAGTCGTAACCTATACCGATTTGGAGACCATATCGATGATAGACGGTAAGGTCAACATGAAGGATGTTATTTCATCCGATAGGTTTACGGTGAACCTCGACGGTCCGTCACGGTTGGAATTGAATGCCACGGCCCCAATCATGACCGTGAATATGAAGGGGATGAGTTCCGGGGACTTTAATTTGGCAAGTGATTCATTGCATATTTCCCTAAAGGATAGGGTTGATGCCCGCATCTATGCCGTTGGGATGTCCAATACCATTTGGATGTCGGAAAATGCCAGTGCAAGTATGGAAGGAAATGCAGATGTCCTGAATGTAAAACTCAAGGGGAATTCAAACTTAAAGGCGGAAAGAATGGAAGCAACTTCCGTTGTGGCTGACATGAAAGGGTCCCCAAATGTTAAGATCAAGGCTTTGGAGGAATTTAAATTAGCTTCCCGAGGGTCTTCCAAAACACAGCTTTATGGTGACCCTAAGATAATCATTGAAGCATTTTTGGATACTTCCCAATTGCTTAAGGAAAATTAATATAGGGGTTCCCCTTATTGAAAAAGGGTAGGAAAAAAGAAAATCCCCATTGCATTTGCAATGGGGATTTTACAGTAAAGGAAAGTATTGGTTTGGATTATAAAGCTACTTAGGCTTTTGGGCCAGCTGCAATAATATCCGGGTTTGTGTTCGCTTCGAACTTCTTGAAGTTTTCTTTGAAAAGATTGATAAGTTTCAATTTAGTAGCTTCATATTTAGCTTTGTCTTCCCAAGTGTTTCTAGGAATCAATACCTCTGAAGGTACACCAGGACAACTTGTAGGAATCTGGAATCCGAATGCTTCATCCTTCACGTATTCAACATTGTCAAAATCGTGGTGGTGAATGGCATCTACCATGGCTCTAGTGTATTTCAACTTCATTCTGGAACCACTTCCTGTCCAACCAGTGTTGATCAACCATGCATTAACTTTATGGTTTTTGATTTTCTCAGCCAACAATTCAGCATATTTGTTAGGGTGCCACATCATAAAGGCAGCTCCATAACATGCACTGAAGTTAGGTGTTGGTTCTGTAATACCCATCTCTGTACCTGCCATCTTAGCGGTATAACCCGAGATAAAGTGGTAACTAGCTTGTTCAGGGGTTAGTTTACTTACTGGAGGCAATACACCAAAAGCATCACAAGTTAAGAATATTACATTTTCAGGGTGTCCGGCAACACAAGGGATCTGTACGTTATCAATATAATTGATAGGGTAAGAGGCTCTAGTGTTTTCGGTTATTGAAGTATCTGTGTAATCAACCGCTCTGGTCTCCTTGTCATAAACCACATTTTCTAAAACGGTTCCAAAACGGATGGCGTTGTAAATGTCCGGCTCTTTTTCAGCGGATAAATCAATTGCTTTCGCATAACATCCACCTTCAATATTGAAAGTACCTTCGTTGGTCCAACAATGCTCATCATCACCGATCAATCTACGTTTAGGATCCGCACTCAAAGTGGTTTTTCCTGTTCCTGATAGACCAAAAAGGATGGTTACATCATCTTTCTCACCGACGTTGGCAGAACAGTGCATTGGTAATACGTCTTGTAAAGGCATCAAGTAATTCATTACTGTGAAAATACCTTTTTTCATTTCACCTGCGTACTCTGTACCTAAAATCACGATTTCCTTACGTTCCAAGTTCAAATCAACACTGGTCTTGGAGGTCATTTCAGAAGTGTAACGGTTGGCGGGGAACTGACCTGCATTGAAGATCACATAATCAGGTTCTCCAAAATTCGCCAATTCTTCCTCTGTAGGCATAATCAACATGTTCTGCATGAACAATGCATGGTAAGCCCTTGTACAAACGATTCTGGTTTTGATTCTATAATTAGGATCCCATCCGGCAAAAGCATCAACAACAAAAAGGTGATCACGTGTATTCAAGTAATCAAGGGCCCTTTCATGGTTGACCATGAATGTGTGCTCATCCAATCCCATATTGATTTTTCCCCAATCAATATTTTTTTCAGAATCTGGGTGGCGTACAATTCTTTTGTCTTTGGGGCTACGACCGGTTTTTTCACCAGAGAAGGTCATTAAGGCTCCTACATCGGAAATGGCGGTTCCCTTTTCCAAACGGAGGCCAAGTTCATATAAAACAGGGACACTACTGTTCCTGTAAATTTTTTCGGTATCGATACCATACTTTTTAAGATCAAATGTTGCTGACATTGTTTTCTGCTTTAAAATGGTTGTTAAAAATTCTTGTTTTTAATTCTGCGCAAAGATTGATAATAATCACCTCACAAAAGATGACAATTATCATGATTGTTACAAGATATGCAACAATAACGATATAGTTGGTACGCCACAAGTGAATTTTAACATTTGATTTTCACTATCTTTGTTCGTATATGAATGAGTATTTAGATCCCACCACAGGCAATTTTTCGCCTGAGGAAATTGATATAGAAAGAGCACTGCGGCCCGTAACTTTTAATGACTTTACAGGGCAGGATCAAGTGCTTGAAAATTTGAAGGTTTTTGTTGAGGCAGCTAACCAGAGGAATGAGGCCCTCGACCATACCTTGTTCCATGGTCCTCCGGGATTGGGGAAAACAACCTTGGCCCATATACTCGCCAATGAATTGGGGGTAGGTATAAAAATCACATCTGGTCCAGTATTGGATAAACCTGGGGATCTGGCGGGTCTTTTGACCAACCTAGAGGAAAGGGATGTACTTTTTATTGATGAGATCCATAGGTTGAGTCCGATAGTTGAGGAATATCTTTATTCTGCCATGGAGGATTATAAAATAGATATTATGATAGAGACAGGTCCCAATGCCCGGTCTGTCCAGATCAATTTAAATCCTTTTACCCTTATTGGGGCAACGACCCGGTCGGGCCTATTAACCTCACCCATGCGGGCGCGTTTTGGCATACAAAGTCGATTGCAGTATTACTCTACCGAACTATTGTCCACCATTGTTGAACGTAGTGCCGAGATACTAAAGGTGCCCATTACGCAAGATGCCGCTATTGAAATCGCAGGCCGTAGTAGGGGAACACCCCGAATTTGCAATGCACTTTTGCGCAGGGTTCGCGATTTTGCCCAAATCAAAGGGAATGGTAGTATCGATATGGAAATATCGAAATACAGTTTAAAAGCCTTGAATGTGGATGCACACGGCTTGGATGAAATGGATAACAAAATATTGACAACCATTATCGATAAATTCAAAGGAGGACCGGTAGGAATATCCACAATCGCTACTGCGGTTTCGGAAAGTTCAGAGACCATTGAGGAAGTATATGAACCTTTTTTGATTCAACAAGGTTTTATCATGCGCACTCCCCGTGGGCGTGAAGTTACCGAATTGGCCTATAAGCATTTGGGAAGGATCAAGGGAGGTACGCAACCCGGACTTTTTTGAACTTCGCATCAAAACATACCCAATTGATCAAAACCGAAGCCAAACGCCTCGGTTTTTTGTCCTGTGGTATTTCCAAAGCAGCTTTTTTGGAGGAGGAGGCCCCTAGGTTGGAAACGTGGCTCAATAAGAACATGAATGGGGAAATGCAGTATATGGAGAACCATTTCGACAAGCGGTTAGATCCGACCAAATTGGTCGAGGGCTCAAAATCGGTTATTTCCTTATTGTTGAATTACTATCCGGAAGACAAACAAAAAGAAGGCACTTATAAGGTATCAAAATATGCCTACGGACAGGATTATCATCACATCATAAAATCAAAACTTAGACAGTTACAGGAATTTATCACTACCGAAATAGGGGAGGTCGATGGGCGGGCCTTTGTGGATTCGGCCCCTGTTTTGGATAAAGCTTGGGCAGCCAAAAGTGGCTTGGGGTGGATCGGAAAGCATAGTAATCTATTGACCCAGAAAGTGGGCTCATTCTATTTTATTGCGGAATTGATCGTAGACTTGGAATTGGACTATGATCATCCGGTCACCGATCATTGTGGTTCCTGTACCGCATGTATTGACGCCTGTCCCACACAAGCAATCGTTGAGGACCGGGTGGTTGATGGGAGTAAATGCATTTCCTATTTTACGATTGAATTGAAGAATGGGATTCCCGCCCAATTCCAAGGGAAGTTCGATGATTGGATGTTCGGATGTGATGTTTGTCAGGATGTGTGCCCGTGGAATCGGTTTTCAAGAGCGCACAATGAACCCTTATTCAATCCCCACCCTGATTTGTTGTCAAACGATAAAAAAGATTGGGAAGAGATAACCCAGGAGGTCTTTAATACGATCTTTAAAAAATCAGCGGTAAAGCGAACCAAATTTTCGGGATTGAAACGGAATATTCAGTTTTTAAAATAAACTTTTCCACACGCAAACGTTTGATGGGGCCCCACTTTTGGTTTTATTTTGGGGTTTTCTTTATAGCCGTCCATAAAATGGTATCTTGTTGGATAGATTAACCACCAAACCATAAAAACATGGGCCTTATAAAAAAGCCAAACCTGAGTTTTTGGCAGATTTTCAATATGAATGTAGGATTCTTGGGAATCCAGTTCAGCTTTGGATTGCAACAAACAGCGATCAATCCCGTATTTCTTTTTCTAGGTGCTCCTGAGGATATGTTGCCTATTCTGAATATCGCCGGTCCTGTAACAGGTTTGGTCGTACAACCTATTATCGGCGCGATTTCGGATAAGACCTGGTCACCACGTTGGGGCAGAAGAAAACCTTTTTTTCTTATAGGAGCCATCATTGGAAGTATATGTCTGTTTGCATTTCCCTTGAGTCCGGCGTTATGGTTTGCCGTAGGGTTACTTTGGATTTTGGATGTAGGCAATAACATGGCCATGGAGCCTTATCGGGCCTTTGTTGGTGATAAATTGCCGGAGAAACAGTTGAGTTTGGGGTATCAAATGCAGAGCCTATTCGTAGGGGCCGGGATTGTACTGGCGAATGCCTCTATCTTTTTGTTTCAGGATTGGTTCGGAGGGGATGCCGCTTCGGAAGTGGTTGGGTCGATACCAAAATGGTTGTATTATTCGTTCTTCATTGGATCGGTACTATCTGTGGGCACCATTTTATGGTCGGTATTGAAAACCCCGGAAATTCCACCTTCCGAAGAAGAGCTGGCAGATATTAATGCGCATAAGGGCTTGCCTTTCGCTGAACGTTTTAAAATGCCATTTGTTGAAATTTCCAAGGCAGTGAAAGAGATGCCTCCTTTCATGTGGAAATTATCCATTGTGTACCTTTTTCAATGGTATGCCCTTTTTGTCTACTGGCAATTCATAACCCCCTTGTTCAGGACAACTATGGGCTATGATCTTTCGGAAGCTGCTGCGCAGGCGGCCAAAATGAGTACCACCTATAATATAGCGACAATCGTAGTGGCCTTGATGCTTGTTCCCCTCACCTTGAAATACGGGGGGAAGAAAATTTATGCGGCCAGCTTATTGGGTACGGGATTGGCCCTCTTGTCCATACCTTACATAAGTGATCCGATCTATGTGTTGATCCCCATGGTCTTATTCGGCATAGGTTGGGCGGCAATGATGGGGATTCCTTATACCATGGTTTCCAAAATCGTGCCCCAGGAACGACGCGGCGTATATATGGGTATCCTAAATATGATGATTGTAATCCCCATGGGCATTGAAACCTTGACTTTTGGAGCTATTTTCAAAAATATTTTAGGGGCCAATGCGGTAAATGCCATGTTGTTTGCTGGAATCTTTTTCATTATCGCCGCGGCCTTCACTTTACGGTTGAACGTTTCCAAGGAGGAATTGGGGGAGTAAGCTCAATAATAATATTCATATTGTGGTTAAGGACGAATGCTTCAAATCGACCTTGGATAATTATGTCATAGGCACATAGGGTATACGATGTTGTTATATCGGTAATATTTGTACTTGGAACTTATTTTTTTTCAAAGATTACCCCTAAATTTGACATACAATTAATGATTATGCGCGACAAGAAGTTAAGAAGTGAAGCATTGATTTATCATGCGAAACCCCAACCGGGAAAAATTAAAATAATACCTTCAAAAAGCTACTCCACCCAACGCGATTTGGCATTGGCATACTCCCCAGGGGTAGCAGAACCTTGCTTAGAGATAGCAAAAAATGTAGATGACGTATACAAATACACCTCCAAGGGGAATCTGGTGGCGATCATTTCCAACGGAACGGCAGTTTTGGGGTTGGGAAATATAGGGCCGGAAGCCTCCAAACCGGTAATGGAAGGTAAAAGTCTTTTGTTTAAGATTTTTGCTGATATAGATGCAATCGATATTGAACTGGATACGACCGATGTCGACAAATTCGTTGAAACGGTAAAGACCATTGCACCAACCTTTGGTGGTATTAACCTTGAGGATATAAAAGCACCCGAGGCTTTTGAGATAGAAAGAAGATTAAAGGAGGAATTGGATATTCCCGTAATGCATGATGATCAACATGGAACGGCCATTATTTCTTCGGCAGCCTTATTGAATGCCTTGACGGTTACCAATAAGAAAATCGAGGATGCGCGCATTGTAATCAGTGGCGCTGGGGCAGCGGCAATCTCCTGTACAAGATTGTACAAGGCCTTTGGGGCTAAGGCCGAAAATATTGTAATGTGCGATAGTAAAGGTGTAATCCATAAAAATAGGGAGAACATTACCTCTGAGAAGCTCGAATTCGCCACGGAGAGAAAAATAGAGACCTTGGCTGAGGCCATGAAAGACGCTGATGTTTTTATAGGGCTTTCAATAG
Organism: Maribacter polysiphoniae; assembly: GCF_003148665.1. Taxonomy (GTDB): domain Bacteria; phylum Bacteroidota; class Bacteroidia; order Flavobacteriales; family Flavobacteriaceae; genus Maribacter_A; species Maribacter_A polysiphoniae. The sequence goes on from NZ_QGGQ01000005.1 coordinate 251,311, forward strand.
CTGATATAGTTACTCCGAAAATGCTGAAAAGCATGGCCAAGGACCCGATTGTCTTTGCTTTGGCCAATCCAGATCCAGAGATATCGTACGAATTGGCCATAAAAACCAGAAAGGATATCATAATGGCTACGGGTAGATCGGACCATCCTAACCAAGTGAATAATGTATTGGGCTTTCCCTTTATATTTAGGGGGGCACTCGATGTAAGGGCTACCAAGATCAATGAGGAAATGAAAATGGCGGCTGTGGTCGCCTTAGCGGAATTAACGAAACAAACGGTGCCAGAACAAGTGAATATTGCTTATTCCGAGACTAGGCTGACTTTTGGCAAGGATTATATTATTCCCAAGCCTTTTGATCCTAGGCTGATTTCCGAGATTCCACCGGCGATAGCCAAGGCAGCTATGGATAGTGGGGTGGCCAAAGAACCCATAAAGGATTGGGCAAAATACAAGGAAAAATTATTAAGACGCTCCGGAAGTGACAATAAAGTGGTGCGCTTGCTGCATGAAAGGGCGAAAATAAACCCTAAAAAAATCGTATTTGCCGAAGCCAATCATCTAGATGTCCTAAAAACGGCGCAGATTGTTTATGAGGAGGGTATCGCTATACCAATCTTATTGGGTGAGGAAGAGGTGATCAGGGAACTGAAGAAAGAAATAGGGTTCAATGCCGATGTCAAGATTATTGACCCGAAATCGGAGGACTCGTTAAAGACTAGGGAACGATACGCCAAAAAGCATTGGGAAGCGACCCAAAGGCATGGATTGACTTTGTATGGGGCAATGACCAATATGAGGGAACGTAATTATTATGCGGCCATGATGGTGAATGAGGGTGATGCCGATGGAATGATTTCAGGTTATTCAAGGGCATATCCAACGGTTATTAAACCTATTTTTGAGGTAATCGGAAGGGCTAAGGGGGTACGACGTGCGGCCACGGTCAATATAATGAATACAGAAAGGGGGCCATTGTTCTTGGCTGATACATCAATTAATATTGATCCTACGGCTGAGGTCCTTGCCGAGATTGCCGTTATGACCTCAAATTTGGCAAAAGCCTTTGGTTTTGAGCCTATTATGGCCATGTTGTCCTATGCCAATTTTGGGTCTTCATCACATCCAAATGCGAAAAAGGTAACCGAAGCGGTAAAGATTTTACATAAAAATTATCCTAAATTGGTGATTGACGGTGAAATCCAAACAGATTTTGCGTTGAATATGGAATTGCACCAAAGCCAATTCCCATTTTCAAAGTTGGCAGGGAAGAAGGTCAATACCTTGATATTCCCAAATTTGGACTCGGCCAATATTACGTATAAGTTATTGAAAGAGCTCAATGGGGCAGATTCCATAGGGCCTATCATGTTAGGACTTAATAAAACAGTGCATGTATTGCAATTGGGGGCCGATGTCGATGAAATGGTGAATATGACCGCCGTAGCCGTTATCGATGCCCAGGAAAGGGAAAAACGCAAGCGCCTTAAAAGGGAATAGTTAAAAAATAAAGGCATAATGTCTTGGGGTATAGGGGCGAGGTCGTGTATGCGATTATCGGAGTGAAAATCTATACCTTTGGGTTTTGGAACCCATTGACACATTAAACAGCAATCAACCCATTGGGGCACTTGCCAAGACTATTTGAATTTGAAATATTATTCCCCATGATACACCATCTTAACGGAAAATTAGTTGAAAAGAATCCGACCCATGTTATTATCGAATGTGCGGGGGTAGGGTATTTTGTGAATATCTCCTTGAATACCTTTTCACATATAAAGGATCAGGAAAACATCAATCTGTTTACCCATTTGCAGGTTCGGGAAGATGCCCATACACTTTTTGGTTTTGCCGAGAAGTCGGAACGGGAGATTTTTAGGTTGCTATTATCGGTTTCCGGGATTGGGGCAAGTACGGCCAGAACCATGCTTTCCTCCTTGTCACCTGTACAGATCAGGGATGCAATCGCCAATGGTGACGTTGCGACGATTCAGGGTATCAAGGGTATTGGGGCTAAAACGGCCCAAAGGGTTATTCTTGATCTTAGGGATAAGATTTTAAAGGTATACGATATTGACGAAGTTTCCATCAGTTCAAACAATACAAATAAAGAAGAAGCGTTATCTGCTTTAGAGGTTCTAGGATTTGTCCGAAGACAAGCTGAAAAGGTTGTTGACAAGGTAGTAAGCCAAGAACCTGCACTAAGCGTAGAGAACATTATTAAACTGGCGCTTAAAAATTTGTAATAAGTTTGAAAAAAGGGGCAAAAAAAATTCTTAAATTTTCATTTAAGCTTATATTCCTATACGCTTTTTTACTCGGGTGCATTGAGGAATCCTACGCACAAGAAACTGAGGGCGATAGTGATACTGAGCAAGTGCAAGACTCTGTGAAATCCGGTTTTTCCTTGGGGAGGTTAAAAATGGATAATCCGGAGAGCATTATTTCCAAGTATAATTATGATCCCAATCTTGATAGGTATATCTATTCCGAGAAGGTGGGTGACTTCAATATTGGTTATCCTATTATCCTTACCCCAGACCAGTATTATGAACTGGTTCGTAAAGAGGGCATCAAGGATTATTTTAAGGAGAAACATGATGCTTATTCCGGCAAGAAGGAAGGGAGTGAGGATGCTAGAAAGAACCTATTGCCCAATTTCTACGTCAATAACAACTTTTTCGAATCTGTTTTTGGGGGTAATACCATCGAAGTGATTCCCCAAGGTTCTGTTGCGATGGATTTAGGGGTGATTTGGCAGAAAAACGATAATCCTTCCCTTTCCCCAAGAAACCGTACCAATCTTTCTTTTGATTTTGACCAACGTATTAGTTTGAGTATGTTGGGTAAAATAGGTGAACGACTTCAGGTTACGGCCAATTACGATACCGAGGCCACTTTCGATTTCCAGAATATTGTAAAACTGGACTATACACCGACAGAGGATGACATTCTTCAGAAAATAGAAGTGGGTAACGTAAATATGCCGCTTAATAGTTCATTGATCACGGGTGCTCAAAGCCTGTTTGGGGTAAAGACCCAATTGCAATTCGGCAAGACCAAGGTCACAGCGGTATTCTCGGAACAACGTTCCCAAAATAATACAGTGGTTGCCCAAGGTGGTGGTACGATCAACGAATTTTCACTTACGGCCTTGGATTATGATGAGGATAGGCACTTTTTCTTGGCCCAATACTTTAGGGATGCTTATGATGGAGCCTTAGCCAATTACCCGTACATTCAAAGTCAGGTGCAGATAACCCGTTTAGAAGTATGGGTAACCAATAGGAGTCAGCAGACCTTAAATGTGCGAAACGTCGTGGCCCTTCAGGATTTGGGGGAATCACGGGAAGAAAGAACAAGGATTGGTATCGCAAACGGTGATCCAGCAGGATTTTTCAATAACCCAAGTAATGCCTTGCCAAGAAATAACGCCAACGATTTTAACCCCACAACCATTGGTTCGGGAGGGGCATTGACGGCGTCAATACGGGATATTGCCACAGTGGAATCGGGCTTCAATATACCGGGATATCAAGTTAATCAAGGTTTTGATTATGCCATTTTGGAAAATGCCAGGAAACTTGAAGTGGATCGGGATTATCAATTCAATACCCAATTGGGTTACATCTCCTTGAATCAAAGGTTGAGTAATGATGAGGTTTTGGCGGTTGCATATCAATATACCTATAACGGGGAAGTGTACCAGGTAGGTGAATTCGCCAATGGCGGATTGGATGCCACGACGGTTTCCGGGGGTGTGAATCCTGTGGTGAACAACAATACCTTGGTTTTGAAATTGCTGAAAAGTAATATCACCAATATCACCGATCCCATTTGGGATTTGATGATGAAGAATATTTATGCAACGGGTGCCTATCGTTTGAGTGAGGATGATTTTAAAATGAATATCCTGTATTCCGATCCCACCCCAAGAAATTATATTACACCGGTGGCCGAAGGTCCTGGTTCGGGATGGCCGGATGAAACCAGTGCAGATGGCCCTCTCGAGGAAAGGATTTTATTGGAAGTGTTCAACTTTGATAGGCTTAATACGTATAAGGACGTACAGCCCGGTGGTGATGGCTTTTTCGATTTTGTGTCAGGTCTTACCGTAGATACCCAAAACGGAAGGATCATTTTCACCAAAGTAGAACCCTTTGGGGAGTTTTTGTACAACCAACTGGGTGGTGGTGGAAACTACGATAATGAGACGACCTATAATGAGAATCAAGGAAAATACGTCTTTAGGGAAATGTATGAGCTTACCCAGGCAGCCGCCTTACAGGACCCGGTTAAGAACAAGTTCTTATTGAAGGGTACCTACAAGTCGGAAGGCAGTAACGGTATTTCAATAGGGGCATTTAATGTGCCACAAGGCTCTGTGACCGTTACGGCGGGAGGGCGGACGTTGCGGGAAGGTATAGATTACACGGTGAATTATCAGGCGGGTACGGTACAGATTTTGGACCCTAGTTTGGAAGCATCGGATACCCCCATTAATATTTCGGTGGAGAACAATGCCGTATTTGGGCAACAGACCAGAAGGTTTACGGGGATAAATGTTGAGCATCAGGTAAACAACAATTTTATCTTGGGGGCTACCTTATTGAACTTGAACGAAAGGCCCTTAACACAAAAATCGAACTATGGGGTTGAACCTGTAAATAACACGATTTTCGGATTGAACGGTAACTTCTCGACGGAAGTACCCTTCTTGACACGTTTGGCAAATAAACTTCCTAATATAGATACGGATGTTCCCTCGAATCTTTCAGTACGGGGTGAAGTGGCTTGGTTAAAGCCGAATTCTCCTAAAAATGCTGATTTTGAGGGTGAGACCACAACCTATTTGGATGATTTTGAAGGCGCCCAGGCGTTAATAGATATCCGTTCCTCACTAGGTTGGTCACTGGCCAGTACACCATTGGAATTTGCGCCAGGTGGAGTACTTTCGGGTAGTTCGCCAGAAGACCCCGCGAACCTAATCAATGGGTATGGGCGGGCTAAAATGGCATGGTATACGATTGATCCGATTTTTTATACCAACCAAAGGCCTTCAAGTGTTAGCGATAATGATGTCTCTACCAATGCGACCCGAAGGGTGTTCGTGGATGAGGTCTTTCCACAGACAGATATCGCCCAAGGGCAAACGACGGTGCAAAGTACCTTGGATTTGGCGTATTACCCCAATATTAAAGGACCTTATAATGCCAGTTCGGACTTTGAGACTGAGAATCCCGATGATAAATGGGCTGGTATCATGCGCTCATTAAGCAGCACCGACTTTGAACAGTCGAATGTGGAGTTTGTGCAATTCTGGGTTTTAGACCCCTATGTTGATGGTATAGCAACTGATCCAGGGGAACTTGTTATAAACTTAGGGAACATTTCAGAGGACATATTAAAGGATGGTAGAAAACAATATGAAAATGGATTGCCGGTAGATGATGATGGATTGATTTACGAACCTTCTTGGGGTGTTGTTCCGGCAACACAAGCCTTGGTGTATGCCTTTGATGCCAATGAAAGTAATCGCGTGTTGCAGGATGTTGGTTTCGACGGCTTGGATGATACGGCGGAAGCTGCCATTTATGGTCCAGGGGAAGACCCGGCGTTGGATAATTATGAATACTACCTCAATCGGGAAGGAAGTATTTTGGAAAGGTATTTGAATTTCAATAACCCCGATGGTAACTCCCCTGTACAGGTTACCGATACCAACCGTGGTTCAACCACATTGCCCGATGTAGAGGATGTGGACCGTGATTTGACCATGAATACGGTCAATAGCTATTATGAATATCGCATTCCCATAAAGCCCAATACGAGTATAGATGATAAATACGTAACCGATATTAATGAAGGACTTACGCCTGACCTGCCCAACGGTAATCAGTTAAATAGTAGGTGGATCCAATATAAGATTCCATTAAGTGATTTTACGGATGCAATCGGAGGAATTACAGATTTCAGGTCTATAAGTTTTATGCGAATGTACCTTACCGGTTTCAGTAGCGATGTCGTACTCCGATTTGCTACCTTGGATTTGGTGCGTGGCGATTGGCGTACATATACAAAGACCTTACAGGATGAGTTGATTGATAGTGACCCTTCGGATGATGGCACTATCGTCGATGTGAATACGGTTAATATAGAAGAGAATAGTTCTAGGTCGCCAATTCCTTATGTTTTGCCTCCAGGAGTAGAGCGCGAACAGTTGAACAATAACAATACCATTATACGGCAAAATGAACAATCCTTGTCCTTCAAGGTTGAAAATCTGCAATCTGAGGATTCGAGAGGGGTTTTCAAAAGTTTGAATATTGATATTCGTCAATATGAAAAACTGAAGATGTATATGCATGCCGAAAAAATCGGTGATGGAGATTACTCTGATGATGATACACCTTTGGTAGGGTTCCTGCGAATAGGAACCGATCTTTCAGAGAATTACTATCAAATTGAATTGCCTTTGCAATTCACGCCTTTCGGGGCATCCTTTGATGAGGATGTTTGGCCGGATGCCAATGAGATGGAGGTTATATTGAGCGATTTGAATAAAGTAAAATCCTTGAGGATTGCCAATATAGCGGATGTTCCCCTCAATGAACTCCAGTTTTATGAAATTGAGGGCAGCGAGGCAGTTGCCGTTGATGAATTTGCATCCAGGACTTTAGGGAAATTAAGGATAGGTATAAAAGGGAACCCGTCATTGGGAAGCATCAGGAATATGATGGTCGGTGTAAAGAATATCGATGATCTTCCTGCCCGGGGGGAAGTATGGTTCAATGAATTGCGTTTGGCAGGTTTGGATAATGATGGGGGCTGGGCCGCCATAGCATCGGTTGATGCGAATATTGCCGACTTTGCGAACGTTTCGGCAACAGGAAGTAAGAGTACATCAGGTTTTGGGTCTATAGATCAAACGCCGAATGAAAGGTCTCGTGAAGATGCCGTTTCCTATGACTTGGTCACCAATGTCAATGTAGGTCAATTGTTGCCTGAAAAATGGGGGGTACAGATTCCTTTCAATTATGGTATTTCCGAAGAGATAATCACTCCTGAGTTTGATCCGGTATACGATGATTTAAAATTGGATGATCGGATTGCGGCCGCTACCACAGAGGAAGCTGCCGATAAGATTTTGGAACAGGCAGAGGATTATACGAAACGAACCAGTATTAATTTGATCGGGGTTCGTAAGGATCGGGGTGAGGAAGCCGATGCCAATTTCTATGATATTGAGAATTTCACCTTTAATTATTCGTATAACGAAACAGAGCATCGCGATTATGAGATTGCCAATATGCAAGATCAGAGTGTGGTTACGGGCTTTGTCTATAATCATAGTTTTAAACCGGTAGAGGTGGCACCTTTTGCCAAGAAGGATTCATTGTTCACAGGGGCCTATTGGCAGTGGTTGAAAGATTTGAACTTCAATCTTCTGCCAGCCAGTGTTTCGGTCAATTCGAACATCAATCGACAGTTCAACCAACAGAAATTCCGAAATGTCTTTGAGGAAGGCGTAGAGGCGTTGGACCTGCCGTTCCTTCAACAACGTAATTATATGTTCAATTGGCAGTACGCCATTAATTACAGTCTTTCGAAATCCTTAAGCCTCAATCTAACGGCAAGTAACAATAATATCGTTCGTAATTATTTTACGGAGGAAGGGAATCCGGATTCTGAAATCAACCAAGCTTTGGGATTATGGGACGGATTCTGGGATTTAGGGGAACCCAACAGGCATGCGCAACAGATGCAACTCAATTACCAACTTCCTTTTAATAAGATTCCGGCTTTGGATTTTATCAGTGCCCAATATTCGTATACCAGTAATTTTGATTGGCAACGTGGAGGGGACGCCTTGTCCGAGGTTGCTAGCGAGTCCCTAGGTTATGAAACAACGATCAATACGGTTCAGAATGCAAGTACCCATAACATTTCCGCAACATTGGCAATGCAGAAGTTTTATGATCTTATTGGACTTAAAAAACGTGATGGAAAAGGAATCACGAATCAAGGGCCGGTACGAAGGGATAAGGCGGGCAATGTGGCTTCCGATACAAAAGGACCCAAGCAAAAAACAGGGGCATTGTTCAATACCGCCGTCGATATTCTTACCATGGTCAAAAGATTGAACATAAATTATAATGAGAATAGTGGTACGGTACTTCCAGGGTATACCCAGTCCGTTGGTTTTATTGGAACGGCCCGTCCAACGATAGGATTTGTTTTCGGTAGTCAGTCCGATGTACGCTATGAGGCGGCGCGGAATGGATGGCTGACGAATTTTGCGGACTTCAATGAGCAGTTTATCAAAAGGACCAATAAGCAATTGAATATAACCGCTACCGCACAACCCTTGAAAGATTTGACCATAGATCTCTCGGCAGATCGACAATATACCAGTAGCTATCAAGAGAATTTTGAAGTGAGTGATCTGGGTAATGGGCAATATGAGTACATTAACCAATTGGGTAATGAATACGGTAATTTCAGTATTTCGACCATGATGATCGGAACGGCATTCAGTAAGAGCGATGAGTTCAGTTCAGAGCTTTTTGAAACATTCAAGCAGAATCGGATCACGATTGCCAATCGGTTGGTATCCGATCGAGGGGAATTGCCAGGAACCTTGGATGAAGATGGATTTCCACAACGATACGGAAAAACCCAACAAGAAGTGCTGCTTCCAGCTTTCTTTGCCGCCTATACGGGTCAGGATGTAAACCGTGTGAACTTGGATGCCTTTAGGCAGATTCCGATTCCAAATTGGAATATTAAGTTTACAGGATTGATGCGAAACAAATGGTTTAAAAAGAAATTCAAACGTTTTTCATTGAGCCATGGGTATAGGGCTTCCTATAGTATCAATTCCTTTCAGACAAATCTTGAAAAACAGAATACCGAGTTCGATGCTGAGACAGGGGATAGGTTGCCTGATCTTATTTTGAACAATTTGGTGTTGACCGATCAGTTCAATCCCTTGGTGCGTGTCGATTTTGAGATGAAGAACTCAGTAAGTGTCTTGGCGGAGATTCGTACCGATAGGGCCTTGTCCTTGAGTTTTGATAATAATCTGATGACCGAGATCAATGGAAAGGAATATACGGTTGGTTTGGGCTATCGATTCAAGGATGTTAAATTCGTGACCAATATTGGAGGTAATAAAACAAGGTTGAAGGGGGATTTAAACCTTAAAACGGATGTTACACTTCGCGATAATATTACGATCATCCGAAATCTGGATATCGATAACAATCAGATAACTTCCGGACAAAATTTATTTTCACTCAAATTTACCGCTGATTATGCCTTGAGTAAAAATTTGAATGCTTTGTTCTTTTATGATCATTCGTTCTCCAAATTCGCGGTTTCCACAGCATTCCCGCAGACAACGATCAATACCGGGTTCACGATCAAATATAATTTCGGTAATTAAGGGGTTGTCCATGCTAAGTGGTCTTGCCTGTAAAAAAGCGATGCCCGCATGACGTTTTTCTCTAAACACCTTCTTAAAGGGTGTTGATCGTAAGGTTCAAAAAGGAAATAGGCTTTTTGCATACCGTTCTAACTGTAGGTAGGTAAAACTTGTAATTGATTTTTTTGAATACCTTTTAGGAATCATTTACATTTGTTTTGTTAATAATAAAAATTCATATAATGAATATACCTTCAGATTTAAAATACACCAAAGACCATGAATGGGTAAGGATGGATGGCGATGTCGCTACCGTTGGAATTACGGACTTCGCCCAAGGAGAACTGGGGGATATCGTTTATGTAGAGGTTGAGACCGTTGATGAAACCATGGATAAGGATGAGGTTTTCGGTTCGGTAGAAGCCGTTAAGACCGTTTCCGATTTGTTCTTGCCCTTGTCCGGGGAGATCATTGAGTTTAATGAAGGCTTGGAAGATGCCCCAGAGAACGTCAATACAGATCCTTATGGGGAAGGTTGGATGATCAAGGTTAAGATAAGTGATGCTGCAGAAATTGATAGTTTACTAAGTGATGTAGACTATAAAGCATTGATTAGTGCATAAAAGGCACTTATTCGCAATTTTGTTTATAGGCTGGATGGTGTTTGTCACCTTTTCCAGCTTATATTCGTTTGAGGGGGATGATTTGCCGACGTTCAGTATTCCTTACGCAGATAAAATCGTGCATTTTACATTTTATTTTGTAGCGGTTATTTTGGGATCACTGTATTTTTTATCATTGAATAACCCTTGGGCCAAAACTTTGGTTAAAATCATAAAATTGGCTCTTTTACTTGTTGTTTTTGGTATGGTTATTGAAGTTATTCAGGGTACATTGACAGTGAAGAGGTCTGGCGATGTGTTCGATGCGATGGCAAATAGTACGGGTGTGGCCGTGGGTTTCATTATCATTTTGTCCCAATTTTACGGCCAAAGAGGGTTAAAATAAAGTATTACTTGTTTTTTTGTCAATTATTTAGTTAAATTAGCGAACATTAAAAAATTAAATATGGAATTAAAAAAGAACCCAAAAGCGGATTTAAGAAGAAATAGCGGCACCTATTTCGTTATAGGACTGGCCGTTGTGATGTTTTTGGTTTGGAGGGGATTGGAATGGAAGACCTATGAGAAGAGTAATGAGTATGATGTCTCCATGAATGTTGAGGATATGTTGGACGAAGAGGTTCCGATGACTGAGCAAATTAAGACTCCACCACCTCCACCGCCACCAGCAGCACCTGAAATTATCGAGATTGTTGAGGATGAGGTAGAAGTTGAGGAAACCGTTATCGAATCTACAGAGACCAGTCAGGAAGAAGAGATTGTTGAAGTTGAGGATGTTGAAGTAGAAGAGGTGGAAGAAGATATCGATGTGCCTTTCGCAGTAATCGAGGATGTGCCAATTTTTCCAGGTTGTGAAGGGGAAAAAGGAAAAGGGGCAAAAGCCATGCGTGATTGTTTCCAGGCAAAAATGCAAAAGCATATCGCCAAAAACTTCCGTTACCCTGAAATCGCCCAAGAAATGGGTGTTCAAGGTCGGGTTAACGTAATGTTCGTTATCCAGAAAGATGGTAGTATCGGAGGCGTTAGAATGCGTGGACCAGATAAGAACTTGGAGAAAGAAGCAGCTAGGATTATTTCCAAGCTTCCTAAAATGACTCCAGGGAAACAAAGGGGTAGGGCTGTAAGGGTACCTTTTAGTATTCCTATTACCTTTAGATTGCAATAATTGACATTGCTATACACTTACTGAATATGTGTCAGTAGTATAGGAATGACTTCATATTTAATGTACAGAATCCTGGGCCTTGGCTCAGGATTTTTTTATGGACCCAGATTTGATTTGAGGATAATCTTCTGTTTTTTCGTTTGTTTACAGGGGATTGTAAGATTGAAATTCCCTAATTGGGACTTGTAAATTGGGGTGGGCGGTTCTACTTGGTTATAAGTCTTTGGATGAACATCATTTTAGGGACCATAAAATGTTTGGGAACTCCTTTGTGGGGTTGTTTGGGTTGTATGGTGTTGATAAATAGTGTGTTGTAAAGGATGTGGGGACGTGGTTGGAAGAAATCATAAACCTTGGTATTTCGTTGCACACCTTGCTTACTACGATTATATTTGCGTTTTGATAAAAATGATAATGAAGACCGTGATTAAACCAGCAAAAAGTACCTCATGGTCTATGAGGTTTGCTGATTTTAAGGAAATTACAAAAGTAAGACTGGCGGTCAGTGTCGTTTTTTCTTCCCTTGCCGGCTATTTGTTGGGTGCTGATGAAATCAGTTTTGTATCCTTATTGTTACTTGCCTTTGGAGGCTATTGTATGGTAGGGGCTTCCAATGCCTATAATCAGATTATCGAAAAGGACCTGGATGCTTTGATGAAGCGGACCATGAACAGGCCAATACCCTCAGGAAGGATGTCGGTTAACCAAGGAATGACCATTGCGGTTGTGTTGACGGTTCTTGGGGTTGTATCCTTATATTTCCTGAATCCCAAGACGGCCATGTTCGGTGCGATTTCCATCTTTTTGTATACCAGTGTCTATACCCCCCTAAAAACCATGACCCCGCTGTCGGTATTCGTTGGTGCTTTTCCAGGCGCTATTCCCTTTATGTTGGGTTGGGTGGCGGCTTCCAATGAATTTGGTATTGAACCGGGTACCTTGTTCATGATTCAGTTCTTTTGGCAATTCCCACATTTTTGGGCATTGGCTTGGATGTTGGATGACGATTATAAAAAAGGGGGATTCAAGATGCTTCCTACAGGTAAGAAAGACAAGGGTACGGCCCTACAGATAATTATGTACACCATATGGATGATGGTCATATCCGTCGTTCCGGTATTGGGGATCACAGGTCGCTTGCAATTGTCCATTCCCGCAGCCGTAATAATATTCATTATGGGGGGTGTAATGCTTTTCTTTGCATTTAGGTTGTATGAGAAAAGGGATAATGTATCCGCAAGGAAATTAATGCTGGCCAGCGTAACCTATATCACCTTTATGCAAGTGGTGTATGTATTGGATAAATATATTCCGGCCCTTTTTTAAGGGTATGGAATCACTAATTGTTACCGTGTGGTAAATAGGGAAAGATCGACTTTTTAGTAATAAATTTTTATGAATAGGATTTTATGGATTTAACGCAAGGAACCCAAAAGGAAAAGAATGATAGGTCAAAAAAAATGATGCTATGGTTCGGAATCGTGAGTTTGCTCATGGCTTTTGCCGGTTGGACCAGTGCTTATATTGTAAGTAGTAAGCGGGAGGATTGGCTTGACAATATAGAGATGCCATCTGCTTTTTATTTTAGTACGGTAATCATTGTTCTAAGTAGTGTTACATATATGTTGGCAAAGAAGGCCATACGTAAGGATGCGGTTAAGGCGTGTACAAATTGGTTGTTCCTTACTTTATTGTTGGGGTTGGTCTTTATTGCTCTGCAGTTTAAGGGTTTTTCGGAAATGGTGGCCCAAGGCTATTATTTCACCGGACCCACAAGTAGTATTAAAATGTCCTACATTTTCCTTATTGCAGCAGTCCATGTCGTGCATGTCGTGGCAGGTATCATTTCTTTGTTGGTAGTGCTGTTCAATCAGAAAAAAGGGAAGTATTCGTCCCAGGAATACCTAGGGTTGTCATTGGGGGCCACATTTTGGCACTTTCTTGATCTTCTATGGGTCTACCTACTCTCTTTCATGATTTTGGTCGATTAAAAGTCCATTTTTTTTTGATTTCTTGGTCTTAGACTTTTGTATCTTATGAAAAAATGTATTTTTGTGAAAATTCTAATTGTAAGATAACTGACTAATTTATGGATTCTACGGTAACAACGGGTGTGGAAGAAAACGTTTGGGGGGGTGGTAACCGTCCCTTAGGAGCGAGCTACGGAAAATTGATGATGTGGTTCTTTATTCTTTCCGATGCTTTGACATTTTCCGGTTTTTTGGCCGCATATGGTTTTTCAAGGTTTAAGTTTATTGAAACTTGGCCGATTGCCGATGAGGTGTTTACTCACGTGCCTTTCTTTCATGGCAACTACCCCATGTACTATGTCGCATTTATGACATTTGTATTGATTATGTCCTCTGTGACAATGGTTCTTGCCGTTGATGCGGGTCATAAAATGAAAAAGAACAGTGTAATTTGGTATATGTTCCTGACCATTATCGGGGGTGCGATTTTCGTAGGCTCCCAAGCCTGGGAATGGGCTACTTTCATAAGTGGTGATTATGGTGCAGTGGAAACCAAGGGAGGACGTATTTTACAATTTGTGAATGCTGATACAGGTGAAAGGGCCGCATTGGCTGATTTTGCCATGACCCTACCTGACGAAAGGGTTGTACACGAGAATAAAAATGGAATATGGTTCTACGATGAAGGATACCAGCCCAGTTATTCGGTAAATGAGGTTTTGGAAGGTTTTAAGGCCAATAGCAATATTCTTGTACGTACCGAAGTTATTACTGAAGAAGGTGTAAAGCAGGTATTGTCGAGGCAGGAATCCTTGGCGAAACTTCAAAATGCAACCCAGGTTGTAGAAGGTGCCAATCTTATACACAATGAGTATGGGAGCCGGTTATTTGCGGATTTCTTTTTCTTTATAACAGGATTCCACGGTTTTCACGTTTTTTCGGGGGTGATGTTCAATCTCATTATCTTCTTTAATGTGGCTTTGGGTACCTATGAAAAAAGAGGTCATTACGAAATGGTCGAGAAAGTCGGACTCTATTGGCATTTTGTGGATTTGGTTTGGGTATTTGTATTTACTTTCTTTTATTTGGTTTAACCTGGATTGGTTTTAGGTGACTTTTTAAGGAATGATTTAAAATTTAATAGATAGAATTAACATGGCACACGCACATAAATTGGAGATTTTCAGGGGACTTTTAAAATTCAAGTCGAATACCCAAAAGATTTGGGGAGTCCTTGTGTTTTTAACCATAGTTACGGGAATTGAGGTTGCCTTGGGTATTTCCAAGCCGACAGTACTTACACATAACCATGTGTTGGGGATGAAAGTATTGAACTGGATATTCATTATTCTAACCTTGGTAAAGGCTTATTATATCGCATGGGACTTTATGCATTTACGGGATGAAAAAAGCTCGTTGCGAAGGGCTATTGTTTGGACCCCGGTATTTTTGGTCGCCTATCTGGTGTTTATCCTTTTGGTAGAAGGGAATTACATCCACAATGTTATTCAGGATGGCTTTATGACCTGGGACTTCAACTAAGAGATATAATTAACAAATTAAAAGACGGTTTAAAGACCGTCTTTTTTATTTTTGTATATGCTGGAATGAATTCAGCATCTTATATTCGTTTGCCGTAAAAGGGCAACATTTCCAGAATGAAAAAGACCGTTGTTTTAGTAGTATTGTTTATCCTGCCAATCGTGGCTTATCTCTTTTTTGCCTCGGGCATTAATAATTTCGGAAAGCTTCCTGTTCTCACGGAAAATATACCTGACATCACAGACGTTGATGCAAATATCCTCCTTCAGGATAAGATTACGATATTGGGGTTTTTGGGCAGTGATTTGGAAAACAAAAAAGGCGTTGCGTTCAATCTAAACCAGAAAATTTATAAAAGGTTCTATGAATTCAATGACTTTCAGTTCGTAATGGTAGTGCCCAAGGGTAGTGAAAGTAAGGTGGAGGCCCTTAAATCCGAATTGGGTAATTTGGCCGATGTCGTTAAATGGAACTTCGTTTATGGGGATAAGGAACAGATACAGGCGTTGTTCGATGCATTGAAAACAGATTTGACCTTGGATGGCAATATGGCCACCCCTTATGTTTTTATTGTTGATAAGGATAGGAATCTTCGCGGAAGGACCAATGATGAGGATGAAGGGACTAAATTTGGTTTTGATGCCACTTCGGTTGCCGATTTGAACAATAAGATGGAGGATGATGTGAAAATTATCTTGGCAGAATACCGGTTGGCTTTAAAAAAGAATAATGCCGAACGTAAAAATCTATAATAAAACATTGGACCTTATGCAGTGTTGCTAAAATCCAAACAACCCTTTTAATGCCCTTTAGGGTGAAAAAGTGGTCTGTCCGTAGCGAATAGTGATAGGTTTGGTTTTGCCGATGCTAAGTGATAAAAGTAAAAAGTATGAAAAACAAATACACCTATGTTTGGGTATCCTTGGTGATCTTGGTCTTTGGTATCATCTTTGTTCCCAGGATCGTGGATCGAATAGGGTCGGGTACGGTCGTGGAGAACGATCGTATAAACCTAAAGGATAACAGGGCTGAATTGGCATACCTTTATTTGAATGGCAAAAAAAGACGCGTACCGGCATTCGAGTTTATGGATCAAGACAGTTTGGTCATCACGGATAAGGATTATTTAGGCAAAGTATATGTGGTCGAGTTCTTTTTCACTTCCTGTCCGTCAATATGCCCCATAATGACCAAGAATTTGGTCGACATTCAGGAGGAGTTTAAAACAGCACAAAACTTTGGGGTAGCCTCTTTTACGATTACCCCTGAATATGATACCCCTATGGTTTTGAAGGCGTATGCCGAAAAACATGGTATTACCAATTTGGATTGGCACTTGTTGACAGGTGATCAAGATGCCATTTATGAGTTGGCCAATAAAGGATTCAATATTTTTGTTTCAGAGATGTCCGATGCCCCCGGTGGTTTTGAGCACGCAGGTCTATTCGCTCTTGTCGATAAGAAAGGGTTCTTGCGCTCCAGGGTGGATGGTTTTGGGAACCCGATTATTTATTATCGAGGTACCATAACCGAGGATCAAGGTGAGAATAGTCAGGGTGAGAAAGAACAGATATCCATTTTAAAGGAGGATATTCAGAAACTTTTAAAGGAATAATTGACATGGATTCAGTCGATATAAGGGAGAAAAAATTCAATAAGTTGATAACTGTGGTCTCCATAGCCGTTCCGGTTGTGGTTGCGGTATTGTTTGGGGTGAAAATCCCGAATGTGGAGCCATTGTCTTTTTTACCTCCTATTTATGCTTCAATAAACGGACTTACGGCCCTTGTCCTGATCATTGCCGTTTGGGCCATTAAAAATGGAAAAAGGGAACTTCATCAAAAATTGATGACCTTCTGTATTGTGCTTTCACTCCTGTTTTTGGTAATGTACATCGCTTATCACATGACCTCCGATTCCACGACCTTTGGTGGGGAAGGGCCTATACGATATGTGTATTATTTCATATTGATTACCCATATTATTTTGTCCATCGTAATCATACCATTGGTTTTAAGAACGTATGCCAGGGCTTATTTGAAGAAGTTTGAGGCCCACAGGGCGTTGGCAAGGATCACCTTTCCCATTTGGCTGTATGTGGCGATTACCGGGGTTGTGGTTTATTTGATGATTTCACCTTATTATGTGTAGCAATGAAAACAAAACTTATCTTACTCCTGATCCTTGTTTTTCTTATGGTTCCTCTGAACATGGAGGCCCAATGTGCCATGTGTAGGGCGGTTCTTGAAAGCGAAGGCAATACGTCGGCTGCTGAGGGAATAAACAATGGGATTGTTTATTTAATGGCCATACCGTATATCCTGGTCGCAGGTGTTTTCTATTTCGTTTACAGAAAAATGAAAACATGATCGGTTTCTTTTTTTATGATTTATTTAAGGTCTTACTGTAACATTTGGCGGGTTTTGTAGTCTTATGGTAGTACAATATTGATTATTGTATCCATCAATCAAAATCAACCCTATGTTCGACATCGAAAGGTGGCAAGAAATCTTTGATACCATCCGTAAAAATAAATTACGGACGTTCTTGACCGGTCTATCCGTGGCATCCGGTATTTTTATCCTCGTTATTTTATTGGGTTTTGGACAAGGCATGCAAAATGGTATCTCAGAGGAATTTAAAGGTGATGCCGTGACGAGTATATGGGTATGGCCTGGTCGTACGACAATTGAGTATAAAGGTCTTAATCCAGGTAGGCGTGTTCAATTGCGTAACGAAAACTATCAAACCGTACAAGCTATGTTTGATGGTGATTATGAAAAAGCATCCATCCTCTATTTCCCAAGCAATGTCAAAGTGGTCTATAATAATGATCTATTGGTATATGATGTGGTAGGTACCAATGGTGATTTACAGCGCATTGAAAATGAGTTTCTATCCGCAGGAAGGTATATCAATGAGATCGATGTTCAGGAGAACGCAAAGGTTGCTGTCATTAGTAATAAGATCAAGAGGGAGGTTTTTGGTCATTTGGATACACCTATTGGGGAATACATTTCCATTTCAGGTGCGGGTTTTAAAATAGTAGGTGTATTTGGCGAATACGGCGAGGAGGAAGGTGAGGAGGAACGTATTTTCATTCCTATTTCCACTGCCCAACTTGCATTTAGTGGTTCGGACAAGATCAGTAATCTGAACTTTATGCTTCCGGAAATGGAATCATTTGAAGCTACCGTTCAAAAGAACAATGATTTTACGGCAAGACTGTTGACCTATTTAAAGCAGGCCCATGTTGTTGCGCCTGAAGATGACCGTGCCATTTATATTTGGAACCCTATTCAGGATGCAGAGCGTTTTTATCAATTAATGGGGGGTATTAAGTTGTTTTTCTGGGTAATAGGTTTTTTTACGATTGTAGCGGGGGTGGTAAGTGTTAGCAATATCATGTTGATTGTCGTTAAAGAACGTACACGCGAAATAGGAATACGAAAGGCATTGGGGGCAAAACCATGGTCGATTATAGGAATGATAATGCACGAGGCAATATTTGTAACGGCAATATCGGGTTTCGCTGGATTGATCTTTAGTATGGGACTGTTGGAGATTGTTGGTCCATATGTCGAGGTCGATTATATATTAAATCCATCAGTTAATTTCAATGTAGCGGTTTCAACCGTTTTATTGCTTATGGTCGCTGGTTCCTTAGCGGGGTTTTTCCCTGCATGGAAGGCGGTTAAAGTTCAGGTTATTGAAGCCTTACGCGATGAATAATAATGCCATTACCTTAATCTAGGAAATTAAATGTTCAGTAAAGATCGTTGGAAAGAAATAATGGAGGTGCTCTCAAGCAATGTGCTCAGAACCGTAGCGACCGCATTTGGGGTGGGGTGGGGTATTTTTATTTTGATCATCTTACTTGCTGCGGGTAAAGGCCTCGAAAATGGTATTCGACAAGAATTCAATGGGGTGGCCACCAATACATTGTTTATGTGGTCAGAGAAGACCTCAATGGCTTATCAAGGGCTTCCAGAGGGTAGGGAGTTTAGTTTTAAATTAGAGGATGTCGATTTGATTCGTCGCAATGTACCCGGCCTACGGATTGTATCCCCAAGAAATAGTATGGGGAGGTCAGATGGCGATAATGTGATTCGGGGCACGGAAGGCGGACAATATCGCGTGTTTGGCGACTATCCGGAAATCATAGAGCAGAATTCCATATTCACTTCAAAAGGGCGTTTTTTAAACCATAAGGATATCAATGAGAAACGAAAGGTGGTTGTTATTGGAAACGGCATCAGAAAAGATCTTTATGATACCGATGAAGAGGTTATAGGTACGTATGTAAAAATAAGTGGTATCAATTTTATGGTTGTTGGAATTTATAAGGAAAAATCGAGTAATGGTGGGGGTGAGGACAGTGAGCGCCAAATTTATATGCCATTTACGACATTCTCACAAGCTTATAACCGGGCCGATAATGTAGGGTGGATGGCCATAACGGCTGAGGATGGAAAATCGATAAGTCAACTGAACAAGACGATATTGAAAACGGTAAAGGAAAGCAGAAAAGTACACCCGGATGATGAGCGGGCCATTGGGTATTTTGACCTTTATGAACAGTATAATCGCGTAGAAAGCCTCTTTGGTGCCATAAGTTTTATCGCTTACTTTGTGGGTGTATTAGTGCTTATTTCCGGTGTTATTGGGGTCAGTAATATCATGTTGATCGTCATCAAGGAGCGTACGAAGGAAATAGGTATTCGTCGCGCTCTAGGGGAAAACCCATGGTCAATCAAACTACAAATATTGATGGAGTCTATTTTTCTGACCATTGTATCCGGGATGGTGGGTATCATATTTGGTTCCTTCACCATCTATAGTATCAATGCCGTTTTGGATTCGGTTGGGCCCGTCAATATGTTTTTAAATCCAAGTGTAAGTCTGGGTGTGGTTTTAATAGCAATGGGCATTTTGGTGATAGCAGGGCTATTGGCTGGGTTTATCCCCGCAAACAAAGCCATTAAGATCCGGCCTATTGAGGCATTACGAATAGAGTAACATCAATCAAACTGAAAAATAATAAAAAATGAAAAAGTCGGTTACAAGAATTATTTTAGTGCTTATCATCGTTTTATTCGGTGGGGCTATGTATTACTTATACCATAAGAATGCTGAAGATCCCGTGGTGTATGAAACCGAAACACCAAGCAAGAAAAACATCATTAAAAAAACTGTCGCAACGGGTAGTATTCTTCCCTTGGAGGAAGTACTCATAAAACCTAATATTTCGGGAGTCATCGAAGAGGTTTTCGTAGAAGGGGGTGATTATGTTAAGTCCGGTGACCTTTTGGCCCGGATCAAGGTAGTGCCAAACTTAAATGCTTTAATTGATGCAAGGAACAATATTGATGAGGCCCGGATTTCCCTTGATGATCAAAAACGAAATTTGGATCGCCAAAAAAGTCTTTTTGATAAAGGAGTGATTTCTAAAGTAGATTTGGAGAGGGCCCAGGTTACTTTTGATCAGGCACAACAGTCTTATAGGGCTGCCAATAAACGTTATGATATTGTAAAAACAGGTACTACCAGTGGTTATGGCAATGCAGCCAATACCATGATCCGGGCAACCGTTAGTGGTATGGTCCTGGATGTACCCGTTGAAGTGGGCAATCAAGTGATTGAAAGCAATAACTTTAATGAAGGTACGACCATCGCAGCCATCGCGGATGTTGAAAAAATGATTTTCGAAGGTAAGGTCGATGAGTCGGAGGTGGGCAAGATCAAGGAGGACCTCCCCTTGGAGATTACGGTGGGAGCCATTGAAAATAAGGTGTTTGATGCGGTTTTGGATTATATTGCGCCTAAAGGGAAGGAAGAGAATGGTGCCATCCAATTTGAAATCAAGGGAACCCTTAGTAAACAAGATACCGTATTCATTAGGGCCGGTCTTAGTGCCAATGCCTCGATTATTCTTGGAAGGGCCGATAGTGTCTTGGCCGTCAAGGAAGCTTTGGTGCAGTTTGATGTCGATACCAAGAAACCTTTTGTTGAAATTGAAAAGGGCGAACAGGATTTTGAGCGCAAGGATATTGAATTGGGCATTAGTGATGGAATTTTTGTCGAGATCAAATCCGGGATTTCGGAAGGCGATAAGATCAAGGTATGGAATGAGGTGAAACCCGATGAATTTGCCAATTAACACGATGTATTTTGAATATAAACGGGAGTGGAAAATCGTTTGAAGGTCCATAGGCATCCGTTTGAGTTTTTTTAACATAATATTTGGAGTTATTGTTGTAACATTTTAACAACTTAGGTGTCCTATTGTTGGATTCTATTCTAGATAATTCCAAACAACAAACAAACCGACATGATTGAAATAAAAGATCTTCATAAATCCTATAAAATGGGAAGTAATTCCCTTCACGTACTGAAAGGAATAAATTTTACGGCAGAAGCAGGTGAATTAGTGGCAATCATGGGGTCTTCGGGTTCAGGTAAATCAACCTTGCTGAATATCCTGGGTATGTTGGATGAAGCCGATTCGGGGGATTATACCTTGGATGGCGTACCGATTAAGAATCTCAATGAAACCAAAGCCGCCAAATATCGCAATAAGTTTTTGGGATTCATCTTTCAGTCGTTCAACTTGATCAATTATAAAAGTGCCATGGAGAATGTGGCCTTACCCCTATATTATCAAAAGATCCCAAGAAAGGAGCGTCAGGAAAGGGCGATGAAGTATTTGGAACAGGTGGGTTTAAAGGAGTGGGCACACCATTTGCCCAGTGAACTTTCCGGAGGACAAAAACAACGTGTTGCCATTGCCCGGGCCATGGCAGCGGAACCTAAGGTGCTATTGGCTGATGAGCCTACCGGTGCCTTGGATAGTACCACTTCATATGAGGTGATGGACCTTATCCAAAAAATAAATGACCAAGGGAACACGATTTTGGTGGTGACCCATGAAGATGATATAGCCCATATGTGCAAACGGATTATTCATTTAAAGGACGGCGTTATCGAAAAGGATGAAAAAGTCACCCAGGTAAGAGCTTCACAATATGTTTAGTAGGGATAGCTGGAAGGAAATATTCGAAACGATACAAAAGAACAAATTACGTACGTTCTTGTCGGGATTTACCGTAGCCTTGGGTATTCTGATATTCGTTTCTTTGGTTGGTTTGACCAACGGACTCCAAAACACTTTCGATGAGTTTTTCAATGATGACTCGACCAATACCTTCTTTATTTTTCCAGGGCGTACATCCATGCCGTATAAGGGCTATAAATCAAACCGACAGATCGAATTTGACAATAGTGATTTAGTCGATATAAAAAAGAATTTCTCGATGTTCGTCCAATATGTGTCCCCGAGAATCGATCGGAGCGGGCTTGTGAAATACAATAATGAATCCAATAATTATACAACCAGGGCCGTAAGTGAGTCATATCAATTTGCAGAGAAGACCATTATGATGAAGGGCCGTTATTTGAATTTCGAGGATGTAAAGAAGAAGGCCAAATATGCGGTAATCGGTAGGTTGGTTGAGAAGGATTTGTTTGGGAGCGAGGATGCAATAGCCAAATACATTGATGTTTCAGGTAGTGTTTTTAAGGTTATCGGTGTATTTCAGGATGATGGGGGTGATGATGAGGAACGCAGGATATACATCCCGTACACCACAAGGCAATTGATAGAAAAGAATACGGACAAGGTCGACCGAATTGTGGTTGGGTTCAAACCAGAAATCGGATATGCCGGGGCCATGGCCTTTGATAAAAGCCTCAATAATTTCCTTAGGGAAAAGAAGTATATAAGTCCAAAGGACCAGAATGGAATCTATATTCGAAACGTAATGGATCAATATGAGCAGAATCAGCAATTTGCAGGTGTTTTGGCGATTATCGGAGGAGCCATAGCATTTGGAACCATTTTGGCCGGTATCATAGGAATCAGTAACATCATGGTATTCGTGGTCAAGGAACGAACCAAGGAATTGGGAATCAGGAAGGCCCTAGGGGCAACCCCCCGGGCTGTGGTTGGCTCAATATTACTGGAATCAACTTTCATAACCACTATTTCAGGGGTGTTTGGAATGGTTCTGGGGATGGCGATTTTAAGCTCTATGGGTGAAAAATTGAAGGATTATTTTATTACCAATCCGTATATAAATTTAGGGTTGGCAATCTTTGCAACGGTTCTATTGATCGTATGTGGTGCGATAGCCGGGTATATACCAGCCAGACGTGCTGCAAGGATTAAACCAATAGTGGCATTAAGAGACGATTGATATGGGATTCTTATTCGATAAAAATACATGGCAGGAAATTTTTGGTTCTATTGGAAAAAATAAGACCAGAACAATCATCACTATGATTGGGGTACTATGGGGAATCTTTGTCTACATAGGCCTTTCAGGTGCTGCAAAGGGAATGGACAATGGTTTTGAGAAGGTGTTCAAAACGGTGTCAATGAACAGTATGTTCGTATGGGGGCAGAGTACAAGTAAACCTTATGATGGTTTTAAAACCGGTAGGCAAATGCAATTGAAGTTGGACAATGTGACCGAATTGCAAAACAGGATTCCTGAAATACAATATATAGCACCACGAATAACATTGGGCAACTTTGGTTCCGATCCGGTTTATACGGTTCGCGGTCAAAAATCAGGAACGTATACCATAAATGGGGATTATCCGGTGTATACCAAGATCGCTACCAAGAAAATATTCGACGGTGGTAGGTTTATTAATGATGAGGATATCAGACAGGCCCGGAAGGTTTGTGTGATAGGGGAACGGAATCTGCAGGAGTTATTCGAAAAAGATGAAAATCCGGTTGGTCAGTACATTCGAATCGGTAGTGTGTATTTTCAAGTAATCGGTGTGCATAAAATGGCCCAGGGTGTCAGTTTTGATAATGATGGCGACATTTTTATACCCTTTTCCACATACAGGAAATTGTATAATTCGGGGGATAATATCGGGTATATGTGTATTGCCGCTTATGATGATGCAGACGTTGTGCAGGTTGAGAAGGATGTAAAGTCGATCTTGAAAAGTATCCATAGGGTCGACCCAGAGGATGAAAGGGCGTTTGGTTCGTTCAACCTAGGGGAAATGTTCACCAAGATTTCCGGTTTTGCCAAGGGGTTGACCTTTGTGTCCCTGATTGTGGGAATCGCTACCATTTTGGCGGGTGTAATTGGTATTGGTAATATCCTTCTGATATCGGTTAAGGAAAGAACCAAGGAGTTGGGCGTAAGACGGGCGCTTGGGGCCACACCCAAAGAGGTAAAATCACAGATCATACTCGAGTCCGTATTCTTGACCGTTTTGGCGGGAATTATTGGGGTCATCCTCGGGGCGGGGGTATTGAGCCTAATCAACAATATGACGAAAGATGTCGATTTCCCATATACCAATCCGACCGTGCCTATTCCTTATGTTTTGGGGGCCTTGGCCATCATGGTGGTATTGGGAACACTGATAGGGCTTATACCGGCACATCGGGCGGTAAGTATAAAACCAATTGATGCATTGCGCGAAGAATAAAAACAAACAACAAACCAGTATATAAATAAACATCTATTAAAATGAACAAAATTTTAAAATATTCGTTGATTGGACTTTTGGTGCTAGGAGCGCTTTGGGCTGCGGCATTTTTTATAAAATCCAACAGTAAATCTGCGGTTACCTATGAAACCATGAAACCGTTCATTGCCAATATTGAAAAGAAAACAGTGGCTACTGGAAAGGTTGTTCCTGAAGACGAAATCGAGATCAAACCACAGATTTCAGGGATAATCGAGAAGATCTTCATGGAAGAAGGGGCTAAAGTAAAATCGGGGGACTTAATCGCCAGGATAAAGGTAGTGCCTAACGAACAGTCGTTGAACCAAGCTCGCGGCCGAGTGCGAAATGCCGAATTGGCGTTGAACAATGTAACCATTGAATACAATAGGAATAAAGCCTTATTCGATAAGGGGGTTATATCGAGTCAAGATTTTAACAACCTGCAATTGCAGTATGATCAAGCCAAACAGGAGTTAAGCAATGCCCAAAGTGATTACCAAATCATTAAAAGGGGTTCTGCCGGAGGGTCAGCAACTGCAAATACGAATATTAGGGCAACGGTAGATGGGACTATTCTCGAAATTCCTGTAGAGGAAGGAGATCAGGTCATCCAAAGTAACAACTTCAATGATGGTACCACCATTGCCACCATTGCCGATTTGACCAAAATGATCTTCGAGGGCAAGGTCGATGAGGGTGAGGTAGGGAAACTGAAATTGGGAACCGCTTTGAAAATAAGCCTTGGAGCTGTTGAAGGAAAGGAATTGGATGCCAAACTACGATTTATTGCCCCTAAGGGAATCGAGGAAACCGGAGCCGTACAGTTCAAGATAGAAGGGGATGTCGAGGTGGATGACGATGTTTTCATCCGTGCGGGTTATAGTGCCAATGCATCGATGATCTTGGAAAAGAAAGATAGTGTTATGGTCATACCGGAAGCACTATTGCAATTTGATAAGAAAACGGATAAACCCTATGTGGAAGTTGCGGTAGGAAATGTGGAGGATCAAAAATTTGAGCGTAAGGATATTGAAATAGGGATTTCCGACGGGGTAAACGTTGAAATCGTATCCGGTATTACCCAAGACGACGAAGTTAAACAATGGAACAAAACCGAGCCTATCAAAAAAGGAGAGGAAGAGGGCGAGGAAGGTTCCGAGGATAGTGAGGAATAAATCATCAATCAATAATCAAAAAATGAAACGGGTACTAAGAAATTTTAAATATGACTTCACAAAAGAAGCGGTTTAAAGTTTTTAATGAGGGAACGGGAGTGGTTTTGGACATTCTTGGTTCTTTAATCAACTTATTTTCATTTAATTACAAAAATTTAATCGTATGAAATTTAAACTAACAGCAATACTCCTGGTATTTACCATTGGATGGGCAACGGCCCAGCAAAAAAAGTGGACCTTGGAAGAATGTGTTTCCTATGCTGTAGAAAACAATTTGACCGTAGAACAGTATGAGTTGGATCTGGAAAATGTTAAGATCGATGAAAAGGATGCCTTGGGTGGTTTGTTGCCAAGTTTAAATGCATCCACATCATTTTCAAGTAATACGGGTTTCTCATTTAACCCAACCAATAACGAGCCTACCAGTAGTACTGCCAACAACTGGAGTGGGGGTATTAGTTCCAATATTACATTATTTGACGGATTACAAAACATCAAAAGATTGAACAGGGCAAAATTGTCGGCCCTTTCAAGTCAATACCGTTTGGATAACTTAAAGGATGATATTCGATTGAACGTGGCCAATGCCTATCTTCAAATATTATCCAACAAGGAAGCCTTAAAAGTGGCAAAGGCACAATATGCCGTTACCGTACAGGATTTGAAGCGGACCAAGGAGTTGGTCGAATCCGGGGTGGTGGCCAAAGGGGATTTGTTGGAGATTGAGGCTACAGCGGCCAATCAGGAACAGCAAATCGTGAATAATGAGAGTCTGGTACTCATATCCAGGATCAACCTTGCCCAGCTTTTACAGATAACCGATTATGAAAATTTTGATGTGGCCGATGAGACCTTCGAGATCCCTCCTTCCGAGATTTTGAATAATACTCCCAAGACCATATTTGCCAAGGCGTTGGAGTTCCGGAACGATATTAAATTCTCCAAGTCCAATGTTGAGCTTGCAGAAAAGGATTTAGAAATTGCCAAAGGGGCCTACGCTCCAACCTTGTCGGGGTTCTTACAGTACGGGACAAGATATTCCGATGTAACGGCAATTCCTGATAGTAACGGGGTTCCATATACGCCAGGATTTAAGGATCAATTATGGATTTTCGATGGGATCTCTTATGGGGCGCAATTGAATATTCCTATTTTTAACGGATGGAGTACACGAAATAACGTGAGTCGTTCTAAGATCAGTTTGGAGAAATCGAAACTACAGTTCGAACAGGATAAATTAGATCTTGAGACGACCATAAACCAGGTTTATGTTGATGTCACCACATATTACAAGGCCTATGAGGCTGCGAAAAAAACCTTGGAGGCTAGAAGATTGGCCTATGACTATGCCAGGGAACGTTTTGATGTGGGGTTGATGAATTCCTTTGAATACAGTCAGGCGCAATCCCGAGTCGATAATGCCGAAGCCGATGTGGTACGATCCAAGTATGCCTATATCTTTAAGTTGAAAATCCTTGAATTCTATTTTGGTATCCCGATTGCATTGAATTAGACTCTTTTATACCTTATAAGGAGGTCCATTGCGAATTTACGTATTGGGCCTTTTTGCTTTTATAGAGATGGTCTATCTTTGCAGGCTATGGCTTTAATTCTGAATTTAGAGACGGCTACGACGAATTGCTCTGTTTCCATAGCGAAAGATGGGGACGTAGTAGCGATTAAAGAACACAATACGCCTAATTTTTCCCATTCCGAACAATTGCATGTCTTTGTTGAAGAGGTCTTGCGGGAAGCCTCCTTGGACAAGAATGATCTTGATGCCGTTGCTGTCAGCAAAGGTCCTGGATCGTATACGGGATTGCGTATTGGGGTGTCGGCGGCCAAGGGGTTGTGCTATGCCTTGGATCTGCCGTTGATTTCGGTGCCTACCCTTCGAAGTATGGCCGAACAGGCCAAGGCTTCCGAATTTGATTTTATCGTGCCTTTATTGGATGCCCGAAGAATGGAAGTGTATTCCACGGTTTTTGATGGGGATTTGAAGGAAGTGCGAGGGACGAAAGCGGAAATCATTGATGGGGAATCCTTCCAAGAATACGCAAGTAAAGGTAAGGTGCTTTTATTGGGGAGTGGGGCTGAGAAATGTATGGGGGTAATCGAGCATGAAAATGTGACCTACAATACAGTGGTTGTCCCCTCTGCTCGTGAGATGGGGATTTTGTCCTTTAGGAAGTATCAGGATAAGGAATTTGAGGATGTAGCCTATTTTGAACCTTATTATCTAAAGGATTTCATGATGCAACGCAAAAAGTCCTAGGACTTCCCTTGGTGTATAACCCTTTGTGGAAAGGGGATTTCTATTCCAGCCGCATCAAACCTATTTTTCAATTCTTCCATAACATGGAAATGCGCTGCCCAGAATACGTCGTTTTCTGCCCAAAAGCGCAGGGAGAGGTTAACGGAGCTGTCGGCCAATGCCTCAACATATACTTCCGGCGCGGGATCTTCTAGAATATCCTTGTTTTCTGCGCAGATCTCAAGTAAAATATCTTTTGCTTGTTTTATGTTGGAGTCATATCCTATGCCCACCGTTATTTTATCCCTTCTGGTATTTTGGGCGTTATAATTAATGATGTTGTTGTTGGATAATTGTCCGTTGGGAATTATGGCGATTTGATTGCCAAAGGTGCTTAATTTAGTGGTGAAAATAGTGATTTCCCTAACTGTGCCATCGATACCCTGGGCGGAGATGAAATCACCTACCTTAAAGGGTTTAAAGACAAGGATAAGTACCCCGCCTGCAAAATTGGCCAGGGAACCCTGTAGGGCCAATCCAATGGCCAGTCCGCCCGCACCAATAATAGCGACTAACGAAGAGGAGTGTACACCCAATTGGGTAATCACCAAAACGAAAAGCATTATTTTCAGGCCAATGCTGATAAAACTTTGCAGGAACGTTTCCAGGGAGGGGTCGTAATCCGCTTTAAGGAAGAACTTCCTGACCATTCTGTTGATTAATCTAATGAGCCATAGTCCCACTATTAAAATGAGGAAGGCAGTAACTAGGGAAGTGACCAGTCCTGGAAGGATTTCCCACAGCCATTCCTGGGCTTTGGTAATGCTTTCTTCGTAATCGTTAAGTATATTCACGTGCTATTGATTTTTGTGCAAAAAAAATAAAATTCCATTCCCCTGTCAAATTATAAGCACTAAACAATTGTTAATCTTGAAGGGATAGGGCAATGGTGCAATCCTTGGCAAGGGATCGATAACGTATACCACAAAAAAAGCGCCCGAAAAGGACGCTTTGGTATTCGATTCAAGCAAGGCTTATTTAACCTCGAAAGTGATTTTTACATTAACGCGAAAATCGGATATTTCACCGTCTTTTACACTTGCACTTTGGTCTTGAACGTAAACGGAACGAATATTCTTAACGCTTTTTGATGCTTCAGCAACTGCTTTTTTTGTAGCATCTTCCCAACTTTTTTCTGAGTTGGCCAATACTTCGATAACTTTTAATACTGACATAATTAGTGTTTTTTATTGTTTTCTTAAAGTTAGCGAATTAAAAGAAGAAAGACTAATCGGTTTAAGTAAATCAACCGTTTAAGGCAACGACCTCATTAACCTTGTCGCCCATCATATTCTTAAGCATGGTTTCTATGCCATTCTTTAAGGTATAGGTCGATGAAGGGCATCCACTACAGGCTCCCTGGAGGATAACGTTTACGGTTTTGGTTTCCGATTCATAGGACTGAAAAAGGATGTTGCCACCATCACTGGCTACCGCAGGTTTTACATATTCCTCCAGTATGTCGATGATCTGTTTGGATGTATCGTCCAAGAAATCGGGAAGGGCATCGGTTTTTGCGGTCTCTGCCTTGGAAACAGCAATGCTGTTTTCCGAAATCACCTCATTGCCATTGGCTATGAATTCCCGTATCATTTCACGTAGTTCCATTGTAATGTCATCCCATTCGGCAACATCATACTTGCTTACGGAAACGTAATTCTCATCCAAGAATACTTCTTTTACAAAAGGAAATTGAAAGAGCTGTTTCGCTAATTTGGAGTCCTTGGCCTCATCGATGTTCTTGAACTCGAAAGTGGCTGGTACAATACGCATGTTACAGACAAATTTCATGACCGATGGGTTTGGTGTAACTTCGGCATAAACGGTAACGGGTACTTTATTGGTTTTGGTCGTGTCATCTTCGATGACAACAGGCTCCCCTGAATTCAGGTAGTCGGCCAATTGTTGTGCTACCTCATCCTGGACATCGGCCCATTCGATGATGTTAAAACGTTCCAATCCTATGAAATTACCCGAAAAATAAACGGTTTTGATAAAAGGAAGATGGAACAATTGTTGGGCCAAGGGTGATTTTTTGGCCTCATCTATATTTTTAAACTCGTAATTATTGTTTTTGGTAATGAAATGGTTGGTCTCAAATTTTACAACCGCTGGGTTGTTCGTTTGTTTTACAGCTATTGAGTACGACTTCATATAATTATGTTTTCGGCAAAAGTACGAACTTATTCGTACTTTGTGGAAATATAATAATGTTGCGATTCAACCGTTATATTTAATATTTGGTCGATATTAAAATAGAAATCCCCATTATTTATATGAAATTTCGCTTACTGCTAATTTTCGTTTTTATAGCTTTTGGTTTTAGGTCCTTGGCCCAAGAAGGCATTCCCGTATATTTTGATTATCTGTCCGATAACTATTATCTGGTTTATCCTTCAATGGCGGGTATAGGGGAAGGCGGTAAGATTAGGGGAACCATTCGAAAACAATGGTTTTCCGTGGATGAAGCCCCGAACCTACAAACGCTGAGCGCCAATTTTCGACTTGGTGACGGACCAAGTGGTGTGGGGGCCATATTTTTTAACGACGCCAATGGATATCATTCCCAAACGGGTCTAAAGCTTACCTATGCGCATCACTTAAAACTGGGTGGCGATGTGCGCTATTTAAACCAATTGTCTTTCGGTATCAGCGGTGGATTGCTGCAAAGTAGTCTGGATGAATCCGAATTCCGTTCCGTTATTCCCGATCCGGTGATAACCGGAGGTAATAATAGTGTGAGTTATTTTAATGTGGATTTAGGGATGTCGTATAGCTTAATGGACTTTTATGCGCATTTTTCCGTATTGAATGCCTTGGGTAGCGGAAGGGACCTGTATTCGGCGATTGAATTTGATAACCTAAGACGATATCTGATTTCCGCGGGATATGTTTTTGGAAAGAGCGAATGGCAGTATGAGCCATCTGTTCTTTTCCAGCTTACCGAATTTACGGAAGAAAAGACGATGGATATCAATGCCAAGGTTTATAAGGATGTTGATTTTGGTAGAATTTGGGGTGGTTTGTCCTATAGAAGAAGTTTCGATGGGGCACAGTTCCTGGTCGATGGTTCCTTTGGTGAGCAGCGACTGCAATTGATAACCCCAATCATTGGTGCGAACTTCAAAAATTTTATGGTTTCCTATAATTACTCCTATCAAATGGGTGATGTGCGTTTTGATAACGGAGGATTCCATCAGATTACCGTGGGGTACGATTTTGGACAATCGGAACGTAGGTACGACTGTTATTGTCCTGCTGCGCAATAGAGGGCTTAAACACGAAACGCCATATACCGTTTCAATAGTATATAGCGCTTAGCGTAAAGAAGTACAAGGCGTATTAATCCCACCTATAATTTTTCTTTTCGGCCTGTTTTTTTATGGCTTCCAACATGGCGTTTTCCAATTCTCCAGAAGCATTTTCCTTTTGGTTTTCGGCAATGTATGCCTCCCGTTTTGCATTGAGTTCCTGTATCTCTCTTTGGATATCGGCACGTTCATTCTTTTTGGTTTCGATATACTTTTCTATCGCTGCTTTGGACTTTCCTTGCAACTCCTGGGGCAATTGCTCATTTTCGATCTCCGCAACATTAAAATCCTCGTCTTCCATGGCATCGACCAAATCCCAGGATGCGTTGTTGTACATCCTAGAGCTTTTACTTACGGCCCTTTTGACGATTACCACCTCTTCTAAGGCTTCGGCATTGGCATCTTGTTCTGCCTGCATAGCCATTTTAGAGGCCCCGAGACTACCGTACGATATGTAGGTTTTGTTCAATTTGCCATTCAATTTAATGATAACGTCATCATAAGGGGTGTCGATGTGCACAACACGTTTGTTGTGGTCTATGGCCAAATATTCCCCTCCGGTCATGGTCGCCCCTTTTTTCCAGGCTGTATTGATGCCTTGTTCATAATTGCCACAGAAAATAGTGTTCACAACCACATGTTTTTCCACGGCATTGGCAACAGCATCTTTGTAGTTTAGTTTTCCTTGGGTAAAGGGTTCGTTGCCGGCAATGAAGATCATCTTCAAGTGGTCTGGGTTTTTGCCCCAGTCCAATTGCTTCAATGAGGTTTGAATGACCTGTCCACAGAATTCCTCACCTCCATTGGTGGTCAATGAAAAGAGTTTTTCTGAGATCTCATCAAGATCACTGCTAAAATCCAGGACTTGTTGAATGTACCCTTCTTGGGATGATAGATTGTCGTTGCCATATTGATACAGGGCAATTTCCAATTTTGGTCGTGTGTCGTTGCCACATTTGGCATGGGTAAATTCGTTTATAATATCCCAAAGTTGTGATTTGGCTTGGTTGATCAACCCGTCCATGCTGTTGCTCGTATCCAATAACAATGCGATTTTGACCGTATTGTTGTCGGATTTTACATTTTCGTCACCAATGATGGCTTCGGCTATAATTGCTTTGTTTTTGGTATTTTTCGGACTTAATTCACAGCCATAGGAAGTATGGATTGTTGTGGCCAAAAGGCAAATTCCTAGAATTCGATGTAGATTTTTCATAATATTCATTTTTTTGTTTTACTTCCCGCGAAGTGGAAATCTGTTATGCTTCAATTAATTTTTTCGTAGTTTTTCAATGGTCGAAACCGTTAAGAAAGAGAACCCTGCTATGAACAATAAGACGAGCATTAATTGTAAATAGGTGGTGAGTGTCCATAAAAAGGCCGATGTTATCCGCTGTGTTAAACTGGTATTGGTGATCTTTTTTTCGGTAAGGGAGAATTTTACGGTGCAGAATTCATTTTCCTCATCAAAATTGCCCAAACTCACACCCAAGGCCTGTAGCTGTTGTTCAATTTCGAGTATCCTATCCTCCAATTGTATGTATTCCTCAATTCGTCCTCCTTCTGTCTTAAGATCGATCAAGGAAGTCCTTATTTTTTCGAGGGACATTTTTTTGGCACGCAATTCCTTGTACTCATTGGTTTTGTCCTTTTTGGTAATCTGTTTGGCTTGTATTGTACCTATTTGGATGAGTTGTTGGTATATGGCATCAAAATGTTCAGGAGGGACACCGATGGTTAGGTTTAAGCTACGATAGCCGGAATTTCCATTTTTATTTTCGAACTGTATAAGTCCGTTGTAATCGGAAACATATTTGCGTAGTTGGTTTTCGTCACGATCAAAGACACTGGATGTGGATTTGATGTCTGCTATTTTCTCATATTTCTGGTCCACTTGCATAGGGGCTTGTCCCAATGTCACATGATGTCTTTTGGTTGCGTAGTTCTTGCGTATTTCAAGATTGGATTCCAAAAGTTCTGTTTGCTGAAATAGGGGAGTAGGGGCAATGCTGTTTTCTTTTTCTGTCGACAGACGATAGGCGAATAAGATGATAAACCCTATGCCAAGTACTAGGGATAGTTTTCCGATTTTGTTTTTTACCGTTGTTTTCATGTTTGATGGTGTCATTTTATGGGGTAAATGTATTTCCTGATATTTTGATAAAAAACAAGGAATGAGGTAAAGCCCCTGTTCAATGAGTAAAGCGTCCCTTTGGTTTTGTAAAGTCCGCATTTAGGCCATCTTATTGCCTATTTTGGCTGTTTGGGCATTTTTTATTGCCGCATAAATCAGCTAAGTTTACGTTGTGTTTAAGTAATAATGAAAAGAATAAACCACATCATACTGCTACTGCTCATAGGGGCATTATCCTGCCTCCCAAAGGTTTTGACGGCACAGGCCAAGGTCGAGATCAAGGGGACGGTAAAAGGAATGGAGAACGATTCGCCGATCTCCGGTGTTGGGGTTTCCACAGATTCAGGGTCCTATACCTTGACCAATAGCTTTGGTGAATTTAAGATTGATGCGTTCATCGGGGAGGAACTCACCTTCCAGAGCCCTCATTTTGAAACGGTGCGTCATCGGATTCGAAGCAATGAGGATGTCGATGTGAAAGTCAAGGGGTATGAAGCAAAAAGCAACGGTAGTTTTAGAGGTAGTAAAAGTTCCCTTGATCGCTTGTCGCTACACGCGCTATATTTAGACTCGGCCAATTACTTTAAGAAGAGCGATATTGAAAAAAGTATCGACTACATCACAAAATCGATCGCGAACTTAGGGCCAAGGGCCGATAAAGGGGAATTGGCCCGATCATTGACAGTATTGGGAGAGGTTTATCTTTATCATAAGCAGTACGACTTGGCCATTACCAACTTTTCGGATGCCCTGGAGGCCCAGTCCACGACAAGAACCATTTTTTTATTGGGCAAGGCTTATGTGGCCAATAAGGATTTTGAAGAGGCAGAGCAAGCCTTGCTGCCCTTGACGAAAATCAATAAAATGGTTCCATTCCAAAAAGTGGAACTCTATGAGTATTTGGGGGATGCCTATTTGGGAATGGGGAACATTGATAAGGCCGTGGCATTTTATTCCGAAGGGTTGACCATAGCCGAAAAAAACCAGATTGCCCCTAAAGTGACCGACCTGAATTCCAAGATCGCCGATGCCTATGTAAAGGGAAACCGGAATATCGAGGCAGAGGGGTATTATTCCAATTCGTTGCAATTGGCCAAACGCGAGGCGCCCCAACGATCTATCCAAGAGAAGGAAAAAGTGGCGGACTTTTACAATAAGAAGAACCGATTCGATGAGGAAATCCAATTGCGTAAGCAGAGTTTGAACGAGTTGGGGGAGTTGCCCGCCAATACCAAAGTTAGTCGTGACAAACCCAAATCCCTTGATTCCATTACCTCACAACGTATCAATTACAAGATTGCCAATGCCTATATGGCCCAAGATAATTATGATGAGGCCATACCCTATCTTCAAAAGAGTATCGTGGAGGCGGATAGTGAGGATGACTTGATCATTCAAAAGGACGCCACACGCAAGTTGTCCGAGGCGTATGAGTACAAAGGGGAGTTCAATAAGGCTTTGGAGACCTATCAGGACTATGTGGCCGTGGTCGATACCCTATATATTCGTAAAGAACAGGAAATATCCCGTGCTGCGCGACTCAATCGTGAAATTGCGGCAAAGCAGAGTCGAATCGATGGTCTGGAACAAGAACGGCAACTGTCGCAGAGCAAGTATGATTTGGCGATTACCGACCAGCAATTGCAGGAGGAAAGCAACAAAAGAAAAAACTGGGTGATCTATTCCTTGCTTTTTGGCTTGTTGTTGATGGGATTGGCGGCCTTCTTTTTTTATAGGAGCAACCAACAGCAAAAATTGGCGAACAATCTTCTGGCCTTGAAATCGCTGCGTTCACAGATGAACCCGCATTTCATTTTCAATGCATTGAACTCGGTGAACAGTTATATCGCCAAGAGCGACGAACGTAGCGCCAATAGGTTTTTGAGTGATTTTTCCACCTTAATGCGGGCCGTTTTGGAGAATTCCGAGGAAGATTTCATTCCATTGGCCAAGGAGTTGGAATTGCTGCGCCTCTATGTGAAGTTGGAACATTCCCGTTTTCCTGATAAGTTCGATTATACGATTGATGTTGATGAAGCCATCGCTATAGAAAGCTACCAAATACCGCCCATGCTCTTGCAACCCTATATTGAAAATGCAATATGGCATGGTCTTCGGTATAAGGAAGGAAAAGGAAACTTGCGTATTCATTTGGAAAACATAGATAAGAATTCCATTCGGATCAGTATTGAGGATGATGGTATCGGACGAAAAAAATCCGCTGCCTTGAAAACCCAAAACCAGAAAAAGCAAAAATCAAAGGGTATGGGCAATATCAGTAAGCGAATTGCCATCCTCAATGAAATGTACAAGGACAAGGTAGACGTCCATATCACCGATTTGGGTAATGACGGTAGTGGCACCAAGGTCCTCTTCACTTTAAAAAAGGATAAATGAATTTAAAAGCGCTTATTGTAGAGGATGAGGCCAATAGTCGGGAGATCCTTCAAAACTATGTGTCGAAATATTGTAAGAATGTAACGGTCTTGGGCGAAGCGGCTTCCATACAGGAGGCACTTGAATTTATTCAAGGGAATGCGTTGGATTTGGTTTTTCTCGATGTTGAAATGCCGTATGGCAATGCCTTTGATCTTCTGGACCAACTGCCCGATAGGGAATTTGAAACGGTTTTTGTCACCGCGTACAATCAATATGCCATGGATGCCCTAAACAACCATGCGGCCTACTATTTAATGAAACCCATCAATATCGATGAATTGATAAGGGCGGTGGAATATGTCTCCGAGATCAAGACCAAGGAGACCGCTCTGGAAAATAAGGTGTTGAGTGCCCAATTACCGGGTGTGGAAGGTAAGATCACCATTCCCCAGCAAGACGGTTTCCAGGTGCTGAATGTGAATGAGATCTTCTACTGCAAGGCCGATGACAATTACACGGAAATCCATTTGGCGAACAAGAAGATCTTGGTTAGTAAGACCCTCAAGTATTTTGAGGATGCACTTTCCCAATTTCCCTTTGCACGTATCCATAAATCCTATCTGGTCAATGTGAACGAGATCGTTAAATACAAAAAAGGCAAAGGGGGCAGTGTGGTCGTTTCAAATGGGAAGGAACTTTTGGTTTCAGCATCCAAAAAGAAGGAATTATTGGCGTATTTTTGAACTGCAAAATAAAATACGATACAACCAATGTTAATGAAATCGGTTAGGGGAAAAACCCCAATAATAGGAGAAGATTGTTTTATAGCTGAAAACGCCACCATTGTAGGCGAAGTAACCATGGGCGATCAATGTAGTGTTTGGTTCAATGCGGTCCTTAGAGGGGATGTGCATTTTATCAAGATGGGAAATAAGGTCAATGTACAGGATGGTGCCGTTGTGCATTGTACGTACGAGAAATCACCGACAACCATAGGGAATAATGTTTCCATTGGGCACAATGCCCTAGTGCACGGTTGCACCATAAAGGACAATGTTCTGGTAGGGATGGGAAGCATCATCATGGATGATTGCGTGGTCGAAAGCAATAGCATTATTGCGGCAGGGGCCGTTTTGACCAAAGGGACCCACGTGCCTGAAGGTTCTATCTTCGCCGGTATGCCCGCAAAAAAAATAAAGGATATAAGTCCGGAATTGAGTAAAGGGGAGATCGATAGGATTGCCAATGCCTACATAAAATACTCGAGTTGGTTTAAGGAGGAGTAGTCCTTCGTCTATAATTCGGTCTGGAAAAGTGGCCTAAAGCGGCAGTTTTCAAAATTGGGTTGCCGCTGGTTATTTGGTCGCAATCTGTTTGTTGTCAAAGAAATGGCATTTGGATTGCTGCCGACCCAGGAGGGGTATTTTTGCGCCGTACTGTGGTCTGTGCGAGAATATTCCCTATTTTTGTTATCCAAAATTTAAAATTATGAATGCATATATATTTCCCGGTCAAGGAGCCCAATTCGTAGGAATGGGATTGGATCTTTATGAAAAATACCCATTGGCACAAGAGCTATTCGAAAGTGCCAATGAGATCTTAGGGTTTCCGATTACCGATATCATGTTCGAGGGGGCTGCTGATGATTTAAAGCAGACCAAAGTGACCCAACCTGCCATATTTCTCCATTCGGTGATATTGAGTAAGGTTATGGGTGAGGCTTTTAAGCCTGAAATGGTCGCAGGCCATTCCTTGGGTGAATTTTCTGCTTTGGTGGCCAATGGGGCATTGAACTTTGAAGACGGATTGAAATTGGTCTCACAAAGGGCATTGGCCATGCAAAAGGCCTGTGAGTTGCAACCGGGGACTATGGCAGCCGTATTGCGGTTGGATGATGAGGTGGTTGAAAGGATTTGTGCTGAGACCAAAGGGATTGTGGTCGCGGCGAATTATAATTGCCCGGGACAATTGGTGATTTCCGGTGAGGTTGATGCCATCAATGCAGCTTGCGAAAGTTTAAAGGCAGCAGGTGCCCGTAGGGCCATGGTACTTCCTGTAGGAGGGGCATTCCATTCTCCATTGATGAAACCGGCTGAAGAGCAATTGGCAGCAGCCATCGAGGCTACGGTTTTTTCTGCACCCCAATGTCCGATTTATCAAAATGTGACCACGACAGCGGTAAGCAATGCCGACGAGATCAAGAAGAATTTGATCTCCCAATTGACCTCACCCGTAAAATGGACGCAAAGCGTTCGTAATATGGTTAAGGATGGGGCCACATTGTTTACGGAAGTAGGTCCGGGCAAGGTTTTACAAGGCTTGGTCAAGAAAATTGAACCCACGGTTGAGGCCGTTTCGGCAGAGGTGTCTTAAGGGGTCTTGACCCAGTACATTGCATTTGAGCCAAAAAAGCCTGTTTTAATCCTAGGAATTAAGGTGGTAGCTTTTTTTTTAGTAATATTGACTCCCTATTTTTTGGTTTGACCATACAGGTTCATCAATAATATTTTGGTGCGGTAGGTTCAAAAAAACGGTCTATGAAAAAGAAAAGAAAATATACCATGGTTACCCCATTTCAAGCGATGTCCAAGATTTCCAAAAAGTTATTGTTTTTTGGTGCCTTTCTATTGTTGTCCGTTAGCGGGTATGGGCAGGTTATATCTATTGTCGCAATTAGTGATGGAGAAGAAGATGGTACTGTCAATACGCGTTTTAATGTCATCAGGAGTGGTTTAACCTCGAATGATGTTCAGGTAGACTATTCCATTAGTGGTACGGCTACGCCTGATGGGGATTTCACCGCACCATCCGGTACGATTACCATAGGGGCCGGGGGGCTCAGTGGAACAGCTGAAATTAGTATTCTAAGTATTGTTGACAACATATTAGAAGGGGACGAATCCATAATAATAACGCTTACCAACACTTCTGAAGGCACAATTCATTTAACTCAAGATACAGCTATTGCGGTTATTCTGGACGATGATGTATCCGTCGAATTTTCGGTAGCCAGTAGTTCGGACAATGAGGATGATGGGGGTAATTTACCAGTGTTATTGCTAAACGGAAGGGTGAATGGACCAACTTCGGTTACCGTAACGGATGCAGGATCGGGAACGGCCACGGGCGGAGGGGTTGATTACAGTTTTACATCTCCAACAGTGGTGAACATACCTGCAGATGACTATGACGGAACCCTAAGTACTTCGATAGCTATACCGAGCTTGGCAATAGTCACCGATGCAATTGTAGAAAATGACGAAACGTTTGATTTAGTATTGAGTGACCCCGTTCCTGTTGATGATGTCACCTTGGGAGCCCAGACGACGACTACCTATACCATAGAGAATGATGACACGGCTACACTTTCCATTACGGCAACCACCCAGGCGGCCGAGGACAATACCGATGGCTTGTTTACCATCACGACATCGAACCAATTCTCA
>NZ_QGGQ01000006.1:0-175882 GCF_003148665.1 Maribacter polysiphoniae
ATCGCAGTACTTCCAGTACACCGAACCCATCAGGAAGATCATCTATACGACCAACGCCGTGGAAGGTTTTCATCGCCAAGTTCGTAAGGTAACCAAGACCAAGGGGGCATTTACCAACGACATGGCCTTGTTGAAACTGGTATACCTGGCCACAAAGAACATCGAAAAAAAGTGGACAAGCCCATTACATAATTGGAGTCTTACCGTTCAACAACTTTATATTAAATTTGGGGAGAGGATACCACTGGTCTTAAACGCCAATTCCTTTGGGGCTAGCCCCAAAGGAATTGGAACAACGGACAGAGTTTAATTTACAGACCCGGATTATTTAAAGTCCGTTAATGCCAACGCTATTTTTTCTATTTACACACTTTATGGGATAGTCCTTTTACACACTTTATGGGATAGTCCTTTTTTAGTCGTTTTGAACCGTATATTATACGTCTAACGCACTTTTCAATCGGATAGAACACTTGTATTTACTGATATTTAATAAATTACACCTAAAATGGATATGTATAATTGTACACATATTCATACGTTGGCAGCAATTAAACCAATCGAAAAATGAACAATATTACGAGAAATCAAATTTTATTATCCTTTCTAGTTTCCTTGATGATTGTTAGTTGTAAATCTAAACAAAGCACAGAAGAACGTTCAGAAAACACTACTTCAGACCAAATAGAAAGCACATCAAGTCAATCAGAAAAAGAAATAAAAGCTATACTGGAAAGAATCTTGGCTGCAGTTGGAAACAGGGATGCTCAAGAATTGGATGACCTGAGTTTCGACCAGGCCATTATCGCATATACATATCCGAAGGATGGACAATGGCAGCATCAAGAGATGACTATTGACTCGTATTTGCAAACCATCCGAGATATGAAAGATCCAAAGCCTATTTTAGAATCCGCCAATTCGTATAAGATAAATATAACCGAAGATCGATTGGCCTCAGTAATAATACCTACCGTCATTTCAAAATTCGGTGTTGCCAGTAGCAATGAGGTCAATCATGCTATAATGATGAAAGACAGCGACCAATGGAAACTATTAAGTGTTTCATGGACCGCTAACCGGATTCCCGAAGAAGAAAGAGAATTCGACTTAAATCTCTATGCACGCAACTATGCCCAAGTCTGGGGTAGTAACCGACCTGAGTTTGTTGCTATGTTTTATGCCGAAGACGGTTCATTACAAGTGAATGACGGAGAACCTGCCGTTGGTAGAAATGCCATTACAAATGTTGCTAAAGGATTTATGGACGCTTTTCCTGATATGATTGTTTCAATGGATAGTCTAGTCACTAAATCTGACAGAATACGATTCTATTGGACATTAAGTGGAACAAATAATGGGCTAAACGGAACCGGAAACA
The DNA here is from genome assembly GCF_003148665.1 of Maribacter polysiphoniae. Classification (GTDB taxonomy): domain Bacteria; phylum Bacteroidota; class Bacteroidia; order Flavobacteriales; family Flavobacteriaceae; genus Maribacter_A; species Maribacter_A polysiphoniae. The sequence goes on from NZ_QGGQ01000006.1 coordinate 1,382, forward strand.
AAATAAAAATTAATGGATTTGAAGAATGGACTTTCAATACAGATGGATTAATCCAAGAATCAAAAGGTCATTTTGACAACAAAGAATACAAGCGACAACTTAACTTCGGAATTGACAAAAAATAACTGATGCCATCATTGTATAAGGTTAATGCGCTGTGATGGTTAGTGCTTTTATTCACAATTACACTAAGCCCCCCGCTGGCGCGAGCCTGACTATCGCAAGCCAGGCGTGCCGCTCATGGGGTATGACATCTTCCCTCACCCCAAGCAACACTGCCTATCAACACACTTGACATCGTGTAACATGTGCCCCCTAAAATGGGTTGTAGAATATGATTTTTTGGGGTCGAACCAACTATGGGTTTTATTAAGAACCATACTATTAGTTGGTAACAACAGTCAACTCATCAACAATATGTTTTGCGTTAGCGTATTTATCAATCAACCAAAGAACATATCTGATATCTACATTAATGGTACGTTGTAAATTTGAATCAAAAATGACATCTCCGGCCATGGCTTCAATATTTCCATCAAAAGCTAAACCAATTAATTCTCCTTTTCCGTTCACAACAGGCGAACCAGAGTTTCCGCCAGTAATATCATTATCCGTTAAGAAGTTTACTGGTAGTTCACCAAACTCATTAGCATACCGACCATAATCTTTCTTTTCGTAAATATCCAACATGCTTTGTTCTAAATCAAACTCACTATCATTAGGCTTATACTTATTGATCATCCCTTTTAAAGTGGTATAATTATTCACATTCGCATCATTTCTACTATCTGCTGGCAAGGCTCTCACTTTTCCGTAAGATAATCGTAAGGTAGAGTTGGCATCAGGATATTTTATATCACTTAATCCAGACTCCCGTAAACCTTTTACCAACAATCTGAATGACGCTTGAAAATCGTTTTCTGGTTGTTCTAATTCCTCAGGACTTTCTCTATACTTATCCAGTAATTGACCAGATAATTTATATAATGGGTCGTTAGCCAACACGGTTGCGTCTGGATTTTCAATGAATGCTTCTACTTTCTCTTTTGAGATAAATATACTTTCATCAAAAATTGTATTGACGTAAGAAGTAAAATCGTTGTTGTTCTTCCCTCCTATTTCTGCAACAATTTCCGGTAATGGATAATTGGATTTTGAAGCATATAAACCCAATTGTTTTGCTAAAACTTCTTTTTCCAAAGGCAGGTAAAAATCTTTATAAGAGCTTACAACCAAAGCATTTAATCTAGGTTTCAATTCTTCGCGTTTCGCTTCATTCTGACCCATGTAATATTCAAGATTTTGACCAATTCTATTCGGTAAAACCGCAAATTTACTGGAACGCAACAAGCTTATTAAATAATTGGCCTGTTTTGCTTTTTCATTTGTAAGATTATAGTAATTGTTGATGTTTTCAATTACGTTACCATACATCGCTTTATTCGCTTTCTTATTTGCCCACTTTACAAATTTCTTTTCCGTTTTGCGCTTTTTTTCCACCGTTTTATGTTCGGTTAAAGCTTTGATCATTCCTGCCCTGTTTTTCCAGTAGTTGGCAATACTTGCATAAGAAGATGCATACATCAGGTTTATGGATTCATCTTCATTCATGTATTTTTTCATCACATCCATGCTTAATTTAGAACCTTCAACCCATGCAGGATATGCGTAGTTCACATTTTGCTCTACACCAGATGCCGGCATCCAACGGTTGGTTCTTCCAGGATAACCCAAGATCATTGCAAAGTCATTTTCTTTTATGCCTTTAATACTAACAGGTAAATGATATTTTGCTTTTAAAGGCACATTATCCGTAGCGTATTCTGCTGGTTTCCCGTCTTTATCTGCATACACTCTAAATAATGAAAAATCACCAGTATGTCTTGGCCATTCCCAGTTGTCTGTGTCTCCACCATATTTACCAACATTTTCTGGAGGTGTTCCTACCAAACGTACATCGTTATAATCTTCGTAAACAAAGTAGTAAAACTCGTTGCCTTGATAAAATGAACGAACCGAAACAGTATATTTTCCACCTTCACTATTTTCTTGTTCAATTTTAGCAATCTCTTTATTAAGTGCTGCTTCGCGTTCCTTTTCGCTCATGCTATCATTAACTTGGGCCAACATACGTTTTGTAACGTCGTCCATTCTCACAAAAAAGCGAACATATAAGCTTTCTGGTTTCATTTCCTCTTTTAAAGACCCTGCCCAAAAACCATTTTTTAAATGATTCTGTTCTGCAGTGGATAATTCTGCAATAGCATCATAACCACAATGATGGTTAGTTAATACCAATCCGCTATCTGAAACTATACTTGCCGTACAGCCACCGTTAAATTGTACAATGGCATCTTTTAAACTTTGATTGTTAATACTGTAGATTTCTTCGGGGGTTAATTGCAAACCCATTTTTTGCATATCGCGATAATTTAAGCGCTCTATATGCATTAAAAACCACATCCCTTCATCTGCCATTACTGACGTAAATGAGATGATAAAGACAATAATTGCAAGAAAAAATTTCTTCATGATATTATGTTTTGAAAATAGCTATAAAAATACTGAATTTCATATTCCTTTTATAGCGCTTGAAATGTTAAAACCTTTTTATTTTTATCAACACTTTAAAAACAACAAAGTGCGTCTTTTGAATAAGTATAGTTGGTTTAAATGAAGTGGCGTAATAAGAACTGAAATGGAAGGCGTTCCACACCTAAAGTGGCACAGATCAAACCGAAATGCGTGGCACTATAACACCGAAACGCGTGGCACAAAACGAACCGAAGTATCCAGCTGTCCCCCCCACTGGCGCGAGCCTCTTTCTGCCCGTTGCCATTCAATGCGTTTTTTGCTACCTTGTACAGCAGGCGGAAAGCAAGCGTTATTTTGCTCCCGTACGGTTCATAACTTAGGCGTTATGCACCATTAGACAAACCACATGAAAAGTATATATGGGAATTTTAGATTTACTATTGGGTGAAAAAATTATCAAACACGATACTTTTTTTGGACAAATAGAAAGTGATAAAACAAGAAAAAAAGATGCAACGAAATCTTTAAATTGGAAAATCAATAAAAGAATTGGACCATTTCAAAATGATACTTTTATTATCCTTGAAGGTAACCATACCAATATAAATTCAACCCAAAAAATAGAATTAAGGAATTTTATTGAGAATTTTGATGCCATATATGCTTTTGAAATAGACCAACTTATTGAATCCAATAATAGCTTTATGAAGTTTAAAAATTGGAGAAGTGAATACTACATAGCTTTTATCTGTCCTTTGTTTGACTCAAATACAAATTTTGAAATAAATTTTGAGCCCATTGACGAGAAAAACAACGATGGATATTTTTGTATTGAATTGATAAATCGAGTTCTTAAAAATATAGCGATCTTGTAAATCAGTGCAAAACAAAGAACTGAGCTAAAAAACAAAAAAATGTGCTTTAAGCGTGTCGAAAAACAAACATTATTTTGCTTCCGCAGTGTATAAAGAAAAACCGTTGTGGCCAATACAAGGTTTGAAATAAATATCCGTATTTAACAAAACGCACACCTCCCCCATTCCAATTTGCAAGGTGGAACAGCCTTATATAATCAACCATACAACTGATTGAAACCATAGGAATCAACACCCCTTCTAATTAAACTTACGTTAGTGGATACCTACCAAAACAAAATCATATGGTATTGGCTTTCAATGTTTAAAACACACCTATCAGTCCGTTCGAGCGCAGTCGAGAACTTTTTGGTCACAACAAATAGGTTTCGACTGCGCTCAACCTGACATGCGTAACAAAATTTTCGAAATCGAATGGGTAACTATCAACTAACCTCAATAAACTTACTTTTCGTAATTGAAGGAATTAAAAATTGCTTATTTTATGATTCAAAATAGTTAGAAACCCTTTCTACTGTGTATATAATCCATCCAAAAGCCATAAACGATGTATCTGAATAAAATTTTTGTTTTATTATTTCTTTCAATAACCATAGCGGGTTGCAAAGACTATTATAATGAAACGATAGAATGGGTTGATAATCTAGAACGTGGACTGAATATTGAAACTGTGCAAAGAAGACAACCAAATTATATTGAAATTGACTGGGAAAATCCGCAAGTCATTGAAAACCAAAAATGGTATTTGATTGTGAAAATCAAAGGAAATAGCGATATTTTGAACATGTCACATTATTTGGTTTTTGTTGAAAACAAATATCAATATCGAGAATCGAGAAAGTAAAGGCCTGCGTACAGTAAAACCTACCACCCCGCTGGTCCGGTCATCTTTCTGCTCGTGCCCACAACGTATACACTATAGGCCCAACCCTTTTTTGCCACTTTCGAAGTGGTAAACCATAGCATGGGGCCAACAATACCCGCATCATATAAACCCAAGCAGCGCCAAGATAATAGGCGTAAATAGGGCTGTAAACAATCCGTTCAGAATAAGTCCCATACTGGAATACGCACCAAACCGTTGACTAATGGCCATGGCTTGGGCGGTTCCAAGACCATGACTTGCGGTACCCATGGAAAGACTTTTAGACATGGGGTTCTTCACTTTGAAGAGTTGCAAGATCTTAAAACCCGCTACAGACCCGAAGATCCCTACCATTACGACCATTGAGGCTGTAAGCGATGGTATACCACCGATTGAAGTGGAAATATCTATCGCCAAGGGCGTCGTAACCGACTTGGGTGCTATTGAGATGATCACCTCATTGGAGGCCCCCAACCATTTCGCGATAAGGACGCCCGAAATTATGCCTACTATAGCCCCCACTAATTGCGAAATAACAATAGGTATCACCTGTTTCTTTATTTTGCTTATTTGAAGGTAGAGGGGCACGCCCAAGGCCACAATCGAGGGTTTTAGAAAAAACTCTATATACTTACCCGCTTCATGATAGGTGTCATAGGAGATCCCTGCAGCTTTTAAAATGGCTATTACCGCGATTATGGTTATTAATATGGGATTTAGAAAAACCGAGTTGGTTTTATTTTGAAGATACTTTGTCAACCAATAAATTCCTATCGTGATGGTCAATAGGATATAAGGTTCTGAAATCAGTTTCATTTTTTATCGGTATTTGGTTTCTTGGATCTTGTTTTGCGCAATACCTGATGGGTAAAACTCGTGCTTATCAATACCAAGACCGTGCTTCCGATAACCGATGCCAGTATGGGTATCCATTCTTTGGAAATCAAATCCAAATAACACATAATGGCGATGCCCGGGGGAATAAAGAAGAATACCATATTGTCCAATAGAAAATCAGCAATTCCTTGGATCCATTTAAGTTTGATGATTTTAAAATGAAGGCCTGCTGTCAACAACAACATGCCTATGATACTCGAGGGGATCTTAATGCCCGTAAAATAAACTACCATCTCACCAAGGGCAAGACATACGAGTATCAAGAATAATTGTCTGATCATAACTATTTTTTTCTGCCACAAAAGTAATACCCACTTAGAACTATAACTAATAATGACGGCTGAACATTCCTATTCTTTCTTCCCTATGTACAAGGTAAAAAATAACGGTCGGCATGACCTTTACGAGCGTGGTTCCTACTAAAAAAGCGAACAAAAATGCAATCAAGTTGTACAACAATAAACGATTACATTTATCTTTAGATTACAAAACACCTAATGACGTGCATCAAGATGCCGGTTACATTCAATGGTAATCTGTAGCCGTTTTTAGGACGTGACATATACAATGACCCTAAACAAAACGATTGAAAGGAGGAAACCCATTTGGAATGTGATTTCGGAGTTTTATCTTGACACCGAACTTCAGGAAGCTGACTATGACCGGATTTCCAAGACGCTTATGGCATCCGGTTTTGATATTGAGGAACTAAAAGCAATGGATTTGTATGAGGTATTTCCTGTTCTTAAGGAAAATTTACTAAGTGCTGCCGGCGTATGGAATGGATTTGATGAAAACTGGCTGCATGAAGCTTGTGAAAAAGTTTACCTTAAAAGAAAGAATCGTTTTTTTAGGTGGAAAATAATGTGCTATAACCGCTTTTTGTACTGGATGCGAAAAGATCATTGGATCGAAATGGAAAACAGAATAAAAATGCGCGACTACAATAGTAACCGTTGCACCAACCCCTAATTCCCCCACTGGCGCAAGTATCTTTCCACTCATAACAAACCCACATGACAAATAAAGGCAGCATGTACTTTTAAAATCGATTCTTCTTTTATACGAACCCACTCGGAATCGCTAGAATTTGTGTTCTAAAATAAAAAAACTATCTTTCTTCGCTCTATTCGGTTGCATCCCAAAACCACAATGGGTAACCGATTTGGTCTGAACAAGCTGAAAAAAGACGTTAAGCGGGAGTAAGCACAAATAAAAAATGAAAATATGATAGTATGGTCAGGTAGAGGGTTTCTCTCCGCAGTGGTTTTAATCGCAAGCATTGTTATACTCGCGTATATTTTACCCAAGGAACAGGGGAATTACGGCATAATCATCAGTTTGTTCATCGCAGGGATATTCAGTTGGTTTATGGGTAAAAAATGGAATCAAAAAAACACTAGAACCTTGGTCGATAAGGAATCGGGACAAGAAGTGACCCTAAAACCCAATCACAGCCTTTTTTGGATCAAGATGGAATATTGGGGTCTGATATTCGGCGTTTTGGGATTGGTGGTCCTGGTTAAACAGTTCTTATAACCTTCCTGTACATTGAAAAGTCGGGTACATGCCCATGGCGCGAGTATGTTTCCGTCCTCAATTACAAAATAATATCAGTCCTGCTTCGGTGGGCTTCATTTTAAATGGAACCTTAAAAACACGGGCAGATGATCGGACAGTTTTCGGGCAGTTCCCAAATCCCCACAAAAGCGCACAAAATCCAACACCCCACTTTCGGTCTTTCCGATATCCTTACCGTAAAAGATATTGTCGATGGCATGGTTTAAATAGTCGGTACCGTCACATACCTTCTTCAGCGTTGTTTTTTGGTGGGTTATGGCGGCCGTATACCCCTTGCCCTTAAAAGTATCGAATAGGGGTTGGGATTCCTCAACATTGAAATCCCCCGCAAGGATGGTGGGTGCCGTAAAGTTAGCGGTAATGTACTGGGTCAGCGCCTCTATTTCAGGTTCTGGCCCTTTATCATGAGGCCTGGAATGAAAGTTGATCAGGGATAATTTTCTCCCGTCAATATAGAAATCCAGCAGGAAAGGCTCCCGATCGATAATCGCCTCCAAGGGTTGTATGAGTTCCCCCCTATTCTTGATCTTGATATGTCGGGTTTTCCAAATAAAGGCATAGCGTTCGGTAACATATTTCGGACTCTTTGTGGGGTTGCTGATCACATAGTCCCACTTGCTTCCTTTACGGTTCAGGATATCGCTTAACTTGGCCACGGCCTGGGCGCCTCCATAGCCCGCGACCACCTCTTGAATGACCAGTATATCGGCATCCCGGACAATCTCCGCCATTTGTTCCAGTTCTTCACTGTTCTTGGTTTTCCCGAAATCCTGGATGTTCCAGGAAACAAGCTGTACTTCCCCCTTTTGGGAAAAGGCAAGGCATGAAAAAAATAGAAGGATTAAAAAAGCCGTTTTTTTAAGCATGGGTTTTCTTTTACTGTTTACAAATCTAGATAAAGAAAGGTTGTCCGGTTTACGGAAATCCGTAATTACCCATAAATTGTACGGCCAAAAGGCATATTCCTGTTCCATAATCCCTCCCTAGACATAAAAAAACAGGATTCCATGTATCTTTTTCAGTGTTTATGGGTCTACCTAATGAACCATAAAATCATACACCTATGAATACATGCACATGCACCGACTGTGATTGCACCAAATGCAATTGCGGCAATTGCTCAACAAACAACTGTCCTTGTGATAAATGCGAATGTGACAAATGCGATTGTTGTTAAACCCCATAAAGGTTAGCCCCAAAAGCTAACCTTTTGTTATTTTTAGCCATGGAAACACAAGAAATATGGGATCGTTTCAACAATGAAGTCTATTTCTTCATTCTTAAAAAGGTGAATGACAAAACCGCTACCAGCGATATTTTCCAGAATACCTTCCTAAAGGTCCATAAAAACCGGTCGCAGCTTCAAGACGAAACGAAACTAAGGGCGTGGGTCTTTCAGATTGCCCGGAACGAAATAGCGAACCATTTCAATAAGGAATCGCTGTATGTGACAAAAACCCATACCGATACCGACATACCGTTGCAAAATTACCAACATATCTGCTGTTTTGACAAGTTCATAACCAATTTGCCCAAAATCTACCGGGAGGTGATCGAACTCGTTTATATCCAAGGGAAAAAACAACATGAAGCGGCAGAAATATTGGACATAAGCCTTGTGAATGTAAAGGCCAGGATACGTAGGGCCAAGGACATCCTAAAGAAAAACTTCAACGAATGCTGTAAATACGAGCTCGATAAAAATGGCCGCTTGACCGGGGAATCGAACTGTGCCGTTTGTCAGGATTAAGTGCCTTACCGGGCCAACCGTATCTTAAAACCGTTTTTGTCCTGAAAATTCCATGGCCTCCCCTTTTCCGAAACCAAAACTGATCCCAAAGGTGACAAAACGCCCACGCTGACTGAAATTTCGAAGGTAATAATCGGGCTGGTCGGTTATACTTTCCCGGATTCGGGAAGCGAAGACATCCCGTACACTGAGGTTGAGAATGGCCTTCCCCTTTAGGATTTTCTTCCGTGCACCGAAATCCATAAATAGGTTTTCCGATATTTCCTCTTGATACGTTCGATACCCAGAGATATAATTGCCCGTTAATTCAATATCGATATCTGCCGGAAGCTTGATCTTACCGATAAGTCGTGTCGACCATTGCTCCCCCGTAAAATCGAAGGAAGTACCTTCGAACGAACCCGCCCTCTCAAAGTGACCAAAGTTGAAATCGTTGGTGAACGAAATCCATTTTGCAGGAATATACTTGGCATTGAACTCAATGCCCGTTGTATTGTTGGTACCTATGTTCTGGGGTTGTGAGACACTCACGTTGTCCTCAAAAACGACCACCCGCTCTACCACATCCTCGGTATGGCGATAGTATACACCCAAGTTCATGGATACCTTACCCACCTTGTATATACTGGTAATTTCGTAGCTATCGGTATACTCGGGTTGTAAATCGGGATTTCCCGTACGGATGTTGTAATTATTACGGATGTTGAAAAAGGGATTCAGGTCCCACATCCTAGGTCGGAATATCCTTTTCGAATATCCCGCTTGTAGCGATAGGTCATCATTGATCTTATACGAGGTATGCCCGCTAGGGAAAAAATTGTTGTACCGTTTATTACCCCGTACATCGTTCGTTTGCAAGAGTGTGTTTACATCGGTATCCTCAAACCGGACCCCCAATTTCAATCCCCATGCATCATCCTCATAAGCCGCCGTTGTGTACACCCCCAACACTTTCTGTGTCCATTCGAACACATTGGTCAGATCGGGGTTCTCCTCAAAACCGACGCCATCAAAATCACTCACGGCAAAGTCATTCCCCACATCGTTGATTTGGTATTGCGCCCCCGTCTCAACGGTATATTTTTCGGCCCAAGGATGGGTATAATCGACTTTAAAGGTATAATCGGCCTGACTAAAGTCGGTCCGGGTCCTTTGTTGTTCGTCTTCCCCATCACCAACCGTTGTGGTATTTATAAAATCGGAAGATTGGTCCTTGGCAAAAAGATTGCCCGTGGCACTGATCAACAACGACTGGTCCTCATGGCCCTCAAAGTCCTTTTTATACTGCAGTTCATAGGAATATTTTGGGTTGGTGGCCTCGGTGAGCTCACGGCGCTTAAAGGCATCGGTTATCGTATTTCCTGGATCGTACGTACTAAAAACGGCATCGGAATTCTCCTTTTCCCATTCGTAGGCGAAATTCCCCGAAAGGGTGAGTACATTGTATTCGTCAATATGGTAATCGGTACCGAGAATAAGGTTGAAAAAAGTCTCGTTCTTATCGCTTTCGCCTATGCTGTTGATGGCCGTGTTTTCGACCAAATTCCGATTCTCACTTTCGTTGTCACTGGGGAAGGTCCTACGGCCAAAACCCAATTGACTGAACAGGTTGAATTTTTCGGTGCGTCGATTCAGGCTAAGTCCAACACTATGGTTGTTGGGGGCACCCGTATTGAGGGTAACGGCACCGTTCAGACCTCTTTTCTCCTCTTTCTTCAGTACGATATTGATGATTCCCGAAGTACCCTCGGCATCGTATTTCGCGGAAGGGTTCGTAATTACTTCGATACGCTCGATCATATCGGCGGTCAAGGTACCAAGGGCATTGCCCTGTTCATTGGCAATGACCGAAGGTTTCCCGTTAATGAGCATTTGTACCCCTGAGCTACCCCGTAAACTGACTTGACCTTCGATATTCACGTTTACTGAGGGCACGTTGTTCAAAACTTCCAACGCACTTGCTCCAGTGCTGCTCAAATCGGCCCCTACATTAAACACACGTTTATCAAGTTTAAAGACCGTTTGCGAAATTTCCCCTTCGACCACGACCTCGTTCAATTGTTGCGCATCTTCCCCAAGTACGACCCTGCCAACATCTATGCGACCATCCACGGCCTTCGCACCGTCGATACGCTTTGTCGTAAAGCCGATAAAACTTATCTCTATATAAAAATCGGTAGCTTTCGTTTCCAAGGTAAAACTACCATCCTCAATAGTGGTCGTACCGACAATCGGTTTTTCATTGGTAGGATCCCCTACAAGGACCGTGGCAAACTCAATGGGAGTGCCATTGGCCTGGTCCACCACTTTTCCCGTAATGGTAATACTTCCCCTTTGTGCGGTTACCTGCGGCATGCCAAAAAGGAAAAGAACAACACCCCAAACGAAACAATACTTCCTTATCATAAAAAACCCCATTTTGAAATCCAAACCCAAATATAACCTATAATAAAGAGGCAAGTTGCCGATTTTTGATAAACGACACCTGCCACTCTATGAAAACCACTGGTTTTTTGGGGAGATTCCCTTAGGAAATTATTCCGTCCAAACGGTAACACCGCCCGAGGGTACGGTTGGGGTGCCCAAAAGTATTTCTGCGTCCGTGGGCAAGGTCAATCCATAATCCTCTGAAGAATAGTTTACGGCGACCCAAAACCCATCGCGCCATTGTACATAGACCCCTTCCGGGTAATTCGCTATGGGGATATGGGCATTTTCATAGACCTGTGCCAAGATATCGCGTTCCAAGTCACCCGTATCGGTATCCACACCGATATAGGTGACGGTGCCTTTTCCTATGGTATTCGTAACCACGGCGGACTTCCCCGCATAGAACTGATCCGTATAGGTGGCCCAAACATTTTCCGGGGTATGGGCATGAATGAGATCGGCCCAATTATTCCAATAATATTCCTGGCCTTTTGCTTTGATCGTTCCTTTTGCGTTGGGCAACAATTGGTCGAAATAGTCAATTTCCGCATCAATCAAGGGATATATCTTATGGGCATACGCCCCTTGGAACAAATGCCCCCGTTTATCCTTCACCCCTGTTCGTATCGTCAGGACCAAATTACCCCCTTGGGCAACATAGTCCTGCCATTTTTTCAACATCGCTTCATCGACCATCTCGTACGCCGGCACGATTACAACCTTATAGGCCTTGAGGTCGGCTTCCCCATCCACGATTTCGGCAGTAGCCCCAAAGGATTTTACGGTCTCCAAATACTTTTGAAAAAAGGACATGGTATTCCATTGACTCGTCTGTGCTTGTCGCGACAGGCTCCAACGATTATCATGGCTCCAGAGTAAGGCGGTACGTCGCTGCTCCAGGATCTTTGGTTTTTTTGCCTTGGGATCATAAGCCTCCCTAAGGATCTTCCGCTCTTCAATGACCTGTTGGTATTCCTTTCCCCCTTGGGACAGTGAATGACCATCCAGGGTGGTCATACCGGCATGATACTGTTCGGCACCATAATTAATTTGTCGATAGCGATACGAACAGGCAAAAGACAGATCACCCCCAAAACAATGGTATAACCACATGCGTAGGGCCCCGGGCTGTAATAAGGGGTTAATGGCCCCCCAATTGACGAAACCGGGTTGCAGCTCCATGACCCCCGAAACCTTATCGTGTTGTTTAAAGTAACTCAGGGCAAAGGACAATTCCTTGGGATCCCCAAGTCTAAACCCGTTCTTACCGATGTTTGCCTGTCCCTTGTTCGGATAACTGGTAAACGAATCAAAATCGAGCTTTTGGGTTCGCCAAGGATCCGCGCCAAAGGTTGTGGCCGTATAATTGGTCGTAATATATTGGTTTTTAGAGATCAAAGGTCTTAAGATAGCCACCTGAAAATCCAAAAATTCGGCTTGGGTATCCGCTGTGTACCGCTTAAAGTCCAACAAGGCATGTGGATTGGTTCCCCACCATCCGACATGATCGGCGTTGGGTATGCTTATTTGCTTGAAATCGGCATATTTCTGGCTCCAAAAAGCAGCACCCCAGGCCTGGTTCAAAGCCGCAATGGTTTTGTATTTCTCTTTCAGCCATTGCCGAAAGGCTTCCTGGGAAGTGGGACTATAATCTTCCTTGGCTTCCGGTTCATTGTCCAATTGCCAACCCACGACGGTCGGATGATGGCCATACCGCTGTCCCATTTGAGCAATGATCTTTTTGGAATAGTCCCGCCAAATAGGGTTACTTAAGGACTGTAGGGCCCTTGTTCCATGTTCCCCCCGCAAATAATCGGAGCCCATACGATATATTTCAGGGTGTTTTATGCCCATCCAAACCGGGGGAATGGCGGTCGGGGTGCCTAATATGACCTTTAATCGGTATTTGGCGGCAAGATCGATCACCTGATCCAGCCAATCGAAATCATAGGTGCCTTCCTGGGGTTCCATATCGGCCCAAGCAAATTCCGACAGATGGATAAAATCGAACCCGATTTCCGAGATATTACGGATATCGCGTTCCCATTGACTTTTATCCCAATGTTCGGGATAATAGTATATTCCAAAGGACATTAAATCTTCCTTCGGGAAAAAACGTGCTGTATCCTGGGCATTTAACCCCAGACCCAAAATCGCCAATATCCCTATGATAAAATTCCTTTTCACCGTTTTACCCTTTACCCAAATCAGTTAATTCAATGGTCAGTTCCTCCCCGGTATAGTCAACGGTTTTTCCTGGGGCATCATCACCGAATGCCTTAGGGTTGTCCTTATTGACAAACACCACTTTAAAATTCCGGTTCTTCAGCATACCCTCGAATCCACCTTCACGCTGACCAATGGTCAAGGTGCCTTTGGCCTCATTATACACGAAGGGAATATTCGAATAGTTACCTTCCTCATAATTGTAATTGACGCCTTCATCCTCATACAGGGTAAAATTCCCATCCTTACCCCCGTAAACATACAATGTGATTGTTTCCGCTGGTTTTTCATCGGTATATTGAATCGCAGGACCCACTGGAATGATCGCCCCTTCGGGAATAAACAAGGGAAGACGGCCATAAGGTGCCTCGGCAGTCATTTCTTGGCCACCTTGGAGCATATCACCTGTATAGAAATCGTACCAATTGGACCCTTTGGGAAGATACACTTCCCGATCACGGGCACCATAACGATATACGGGACAAACCATGATCGAAGGACCGAACATAAATTGATCACTGACATTTTCCACTTTTTTATCCGTTGGAAAGTCCATCACCAATGGTCGCATTATGGTATAATCATCAAAATAGGTCTTACCTGCCAGGGTATATATATAGGGCATCAACTTATACCGCAAATGGGCATAATACAGAATGGACTCATAGGCCGGATGGCCTTCTGGGGCGATTTCCCATGGCTCACGAAAAGGAAACTGGCCGTGCGAACGGTACAAGGGGGCAAAAGCCCCAAACTGATGCCATCGCGTATTCAACTCGCGCCACTCCTTATAATCGGCATTCTCATTACCGGTTTGATCATAGTGCAATTGGGCACTTACATAACGGTCTTCGACACAAAAACCACCGATATCCATGGTCCAATACGGTATGCCACTTACCGCAAAATTAAGTCCGGCCGAAATCTGGGCCTTCATATCTTCCCAACGCGTACCGATATCACCACTCCAAGTGGCCGTAGAGTACCGTTGTAACCCTGCAAAACCGGACCGCGTCAATAAGAACACCCGTTTATTGGGTGCTACATCGCGTTGCCCATTATAGATTGCCTCGGCATTCATTAAAGCATAGGTGTTGAAATATTCTGTAGAAGGTCCCAATGCGGTAGGGCCTTGTAATGCCTTCCGATAATCCATATCGGTACAGTCCAAGATGTTCGGTTCACTGGCATCCATCCACCAGGCATCGATGTTCAAGGGATAATAATGCTCATAAATCTGTTCCCAGAACAATTTTCTGGCCCCTGCCGAATAAGCATCGTAGAACGACCCCATATGACCGGTACCTACCCAATCACGGATACTGTCCTTTAAGGCTTGTTGGTACATCCAACCCTTGTCATTGAATTCCTTGAAATGTTCGGTATTGCTATAGAATTTAGGCCAAATGGAAATCATCATTTTACCATTCATCGCATGGATGGAGTCGACCATACCTTTTGGATCCGGAAAGCGAGCCTTATCAAATTCATGGCTTCCCCACTGATCTTCCTCCCAATGGCTCCAGTCCATCACAATATTATCGATCGGGAATTTACGTTCCCTGAATTGCTTCAATGCCGTAAGGATCTCGTCTTGGGTCTTATAACGTTCGCGACTTTGCCAGTACCCCATGACCCACTTGGGCATGATTTGGGATTTTCCCGTCAAGGTGCGATACCCTTTGATGATCTCATCCATGGATTCGCCATACACGAAGTAATAATCCAACTTCTTATTCATCTCACTCCACCAAACCTGGTTGTCCTTTTCCTCGGCCAACTGTGGTTTTCTTGCGCGTAGTCCGCAATAGGACACACCCCCATCGGGTTTCCATTCAATATGCAAGGGAACGCGTTTCCCTTTTTCCATGTTCATGGTAAACTTATAACTATTGGGGTTCCAGGCCGTTCTCCATCGTTCGGGGACCACCAATTTATTGTCTAGATACAATTTGATATATCCGGCATAATAGAGTGTAAATTGAAATTTTCCCGTTTCCGAAGCTTCAATTTCCCCTTCATAGGAGACATCGGCATTTTTTAAAGGAAAATCCTTAGGCAGGTTCTTAACACTCTTGATATCCTCGAAGAAAATGGTCGGCTCATCCCGGACAATTTGCATTCCCCCATTTTCCGGGGCTGTATACGTACCCGTCAAGGCCCCTATGGCGCCCTTTTTATCATATAACTTAAAGACCGAATTCAATGGCCCATAAGGTCGACTATCACCAAAACGACTCAACGAATAACTATCCCATAGTAATCCATAATTCTTGTTGGAAACTATAAAGGGTACCGAAACCTTGGTGTTGTATTGAAAAAGTTCCTCGCTTTTACCCTTGTAATTGAACTCATCTGCCTGGTGTTGCCCGAGACCATAGAACGATTCGTCTTCCGGCGATTCGAAAATTTGGCGTATGGTGTAACCTTGGGTACCTTCCACCTCAATGGGCGTAAACGATCTACCACCCCCCTCGGACTCGGCCAAAATCGTCTTCCCCGCCTTATCCTTGTATTGTATGGTACCATCCACGATGGATACGATGACCTTTAGTTTGGCCGTTTCGAGTACAACGGTGTTCTTTTCCTCATTCACGGTAAACGGAACCGATTGCGTATCCGCAACAATAATTAAACTTGAATCTTTTGGGAATTCCTTTTCCGGAGTTGCCGAAACATGAACGATGTTTTCCCCTAAAACCCCGAGATATAATTTACCGGTCTGGTTACTTTCGGGATGCTCTAGGTCGACGATGATACCATCATCCACTTTTTGATAGTGTTTGGTTGAACAGGAAGTCAATACGATCAAGACGAGATAGACTAAAATTGCATTTTTGAGTTTCATTCTTATGGGTTATTTAAACGATATTCACCTAATACATAACGCATCCCCCTTGGTGTCGAAACCAAAATACCCGACCCTAATTCCACACTCCATACGCTCGTTAGGCGTGTATTCAAAAACCGTTCATCGTAAAAATATTTCCTGCACGGATCCAATGGTATGGCCATGGCATTTTGCTCCCAATGGGATGGTTATCAAACTTAATCAAAACAATAAAGATAGCCTAAAACGAAGATTAAATTGAATCAATCTGCATAGTAAATGTCACATATTGCGCATGTTGGCCATCTATTCCCCTTATCATGTGAACCAAACGGATGTATTCCGTTTGGTAAAAAACAAACCCACCATTTACAAATAATGATCAAGCCATTTCCAATGGACCCATGGCTTTCAAAAGCCTGTCGGTTTCCTCAAGTGCGACAATGATTTTTTGATAGTGCAGAATAGCATCGACCCCAAGGGTTTGCCCCATGCGATCCCTTAACCATTTTTGGGCCGGTTGACAACCACCTACATAGAACTCCCAAGCCAATAAAGGCACCTTATCAAAATACTGTTTATCATTGATCCACACCTTACCTTTTGATTCATCAATGGGTTCATACCCCCCATCCGTTTTGGTAAGCTTCCGCGTTATTGTATTGTCCCCTTCGTTGGGAAAGCTTGTATTGGGACTTTCCATTTTGGAGGACTCCAGCGTATGAAGTTGTCGTATTTGCCCCCCTAATTGCACCCATTTCCAAAAAGTATCCGAGTCCTTTGGGTGGGGCATATGCGAAAAATCGACATTCTGGGACTGGCCATAGGTTGGCGTCTGCAACACGGCATAAAAATAGTCCAAAACATCCCTTGGCGTAAAGGTTGATTTGTAATCATCCCTTAATTCCGGACTATTTATAAAACACACATTACTTTCGGGTTCATTTTCGGTAACAAAGGTCAAGCCAAGCTTTTTGGCCATTCCGTCCACGACTTCCAAATCCAGGTTTGGAATGCTTTCCGCGAATTGTCCCGTGCCCAATTGCCCATTAATTTCCAGGTATAGGAAACGTGGAAAAATACAACCAGTCTCTTTTGTATGGGATGTTCTATCGCACATATCGGAAAATAATATACTTATAAAGATACCCATATGGAATGAAAAAGTCGCCGTGAGTGTATTGGAATGGAATTTTCATTAACAAGCGTGTTATTATGAATTGAGGCTTATAAAAACAAACAAACCAAGGATATACATCTTCGATTTTCGTTTATTTTCGTTTATTTGTTTTTATTTTCTTTAATTTGTACTATGGCAACACTACCCAATATACGACGAGAAAAAATCATAGAGCTTTTGCAAGAAGATGGATCTGCAAAAGTTTCCGATTTAGCCAAGATTTTTAAAGTAACTGAAGTAACAGTAAGGCAAGATCTAGAAAAGCTTGAAAAGCGGGGCTTGATTGTTAGGGCACATGGTGGTGCTTTTCTTAAAAATATGGAAGATCAAGTGAAAAACTTCGCTTTATTCCATCAAGAAAATATGGAAAAGAAGGAGAGTATTGCTCTTAAATGTCTTGATTTTATTGAGATTGGAGACACTATTATTTTAGATTCAGGAAGCACTACCACTGAAATTGCAAAAAGATTAATAGGTTTTAAAAGCTTAACGGTTATTACCAATGCGTTGAATATTGCGATGATGTTGGGCACAAAACCTGGAATTGAAGTTATTATGACCGGTGGTGAATTTAAACCGCCAACATTATCACTGACAGGGCAAAAGGCAGCTGATTTTTTTAAAGGTTTGAATGTTCAAAAGTTATTTTTAGCTACGGCAGGGATTTCATTAAAAGCAGGCTTGACTTACCCTAGTATTAGTGATTTGGTAGTGAAAAAGGCAATGATCGATGCCGCTGATATTACCTATTTGGTCGCTGACAGTACTAAAATCGGTAAAAGTGCCTTGGCGAGTTTAGGGGCTCTATCCCTGATTGACTATTTAGTTACAGATTCCAGCATGGAAGAGCGGGATAAAAAGGTGTTTAAGGATCATGAAATTGAAGTAATTATATCATAAAAGAATAAAAAATATAATCATGTCAAAATCAGCATTAAGTATTGGAATAATAATTGGGAATCGCGATTTTTTTCCTGATAGTTTGGTAGAGAAAGCAAGAACTGAAATTATTGAAGTGTTTGCCAAATTAAGAATAAAACCTATCTTATTAGATACTACGGACACGAAATTAGGTGGTGTTGAGACGTTTAAGGACTCTCAAAAATGTGCCGACCTATTTAAAAAACACAGAAATGAAGTAGCAGGAATTTTAGTATTACTTCCAAATTTTGGTGATGAAAGAGGCGTTGCGGATACGCTTAAACTGGCGGGCTTAAATGTACCTGTATTGATACAGGCATACCCCGATGAATTGTCGAAAATGAATGTTATTAATCGACGTGATTCTTGGTGTGGCAAAATATCAGTTTGTAATAATTTATATCAATATGGAATAAAATATACCTTAACCAGTAAACACGTTTCTTCCCCAACCGAAGAAATATTCCAAAATGATTTAAAAGATTTTGTTGCCGTTTGCCGTGTGGCAAAAGGGTTAAGAAATGTTAGGATAGGTGCGGTAGGGGCAAGACCTGGAGCCTTTAACACGGTCCGATATTCAGAAAAAATATTGCAAAGAAACGGAATTACAGTAACGACCATAGATTTGTCCGAGATACTTGGTAATGCAAATAAACTCACGAAAGATGATGCTTCCGTGAAGCAGCATTTAGAGAAGATCAATGCGTACGCTTCAAAAGGAAAAACACCTGATGAAGCAATGATTCAAATTGCAAAACTAGATGTCGTATTAAATAATTACGTTGAAGAATATGCTTTGGATGCCACGGCTATACAATGCTGGACTTCCCTTCAACAGAATTTTGGGTGCAATGTATGTACAAGTATGAGTATTATGTCAGAGAATATGTTGCCATCAGCTTGTGAAGTTGATGTGACCGGTACGCTTACGATGTATGCCATGCAATTGGCTTCAGGGTCACCGAGTGCTTTGGTAGACTGGAACAATAATTATGCAGAGGACCCGAATAAATGCGTATTGTTTCATTGTGGTAACTGGGCAAAATCATTTTTACCGGACATTGAAATAAGTAATGCCCCAATTTTGGGAACTACCGTAGGTGTTGAAAATACGTATGGTGCATTGGATGGCCGCACTCCAGCAATGCCATTAACCTATGGAAGAATCAGTACGGATGATCCAAAAGGAATAATCAAAGCCTATATCGGGGAAGGTGAATTAACAAATGACCCGCTAGCTACATTCGGTAATAGGGCCGTAGCACAAATTGGGAACTTACAAGGTTTAATGAATTATGTATGTAGAAATGGTTTTGAGCATCATGTCGTTATGAATGCCTCTAAAACAGGTTCTATTTTAGAAGAAGCTTTAGGGAATTACATGGGATGGGATATTTATAATCATAAATTATAACCAAAAATGCAATCGATTGTTTATTTAAGAAAATCATATAGATGACAAACAAAGAACTAAAATTAAAGTCGGTATTCCTGAGAAAGAATCTTCTCAAATACATTTATATAGCGAAAGCCGGACATACAGGAGGCAGTCTTTCGTGTGTAGACACATTAAATGTTCTTTACAACCGCGTTTTAAATGTCGATCCCAAAAATTTTAAATCCCCAGACAGGGACCGGTATATTCAAAGTAAGGGACATTGTGTGGAAGCACTTTTTGTGACCTTAGCCGATCGTGGTTTTTTTCCAGAATCGGATTTGGAGACGCTTTGTAAATACCAATCACACTATATAGGACATCCCACAAAGAAAGTAAATGGAGTTGAGCAAAACACAGGAGCATTGGGGCATGGCTTGCCTATATGTGTGGGAGAGGCCATTGCGGCCAAATTGGATCATAAGTCCCATAGGATTTTTACGCTTTTAGGGGATGGTGAATTGCCAGAAGGTTCCAATTGGGAAGCATTCTTGTCTGCGTCACAGTATAAGCTAGACAACCTGTATGCCATATTGGATAATAACAAACAACAAATTACGGGTTATAATAAGGATGTTATGAATACCGATTCCGTCCGGGAAAAGTTGGAAGCTTTTGGTTGGGCCGTAAGGGAAGTTGATGGCCATAATCTCGAAGAACTGGAAGAGGCACTAAACAATGGGCCATTTGAAGCTGGAAAGCCGAATTTTATTATTGCCCATACCATAAAGGGAAAGGGAATTAGCTATATGGAAGGCGTAACGAAATGGCATCATGGAGTTCCGTCGCCTGAACAATATGAATTGGCAATGACAGAATTGACAGAAGCGGAAGTATTAATCTAGAACATCATGGAATTAGATAAAATAGAGGAAAAAGTATTGAAGATGGGAAAGGCCAATCAAGAGGTATTCTCTCAAATAATGCAAGAATTGGCAGAAACGGATAGAGACATTATTGCCGTAACAAGTGACTCACGTGGTTCTGGTAAATTAGTGCCCTTTGGAGAAAAATACCCATTTCAGATTGTTGAAGTGGGAATTGCAGAACAAAATTTAGTAGGTGTTGCCGCAGGATTGGCGTCTGCAGGCAAAAAAGCATTTGCAGTGTCACCTGCCTGCTTTTTAAGTGCCCGTGCCTTGGAGCAAATAAAAAATGATGTCTGTTATTCAGATAACCCCGTAACCCTCGTAGGTATTAGTTCAGGGGTTAGTTATGGAGCCCTGGGAACGACCCATCATAGTCTGCACGATTATGCCGCACTACGTGCCATAAACAATATAATTATTGTAGCACCGGCAGATAATTTTGAAACGGAGCAGGCCGTTCGTTTGGCAGCCAAATCCAGCAAGCCCGTTTATATGCGTTTTGGCAAAAAAGCCATGCCCTATTTAGATGAAAGCAATCAAACCTTTGAATTTGGTAAAGGTCGCATTGTGCGAAAAGGGGAAGATATTACCATAATAGCGTCTGGAGAAACAGTTTACCCTGCGTGGCTAGCTGCACAAAAACTTGAAGATGAAAACGGCATAAAAGCAACAGTTGTCAGCATGCATACTATAAAACCGTTAGATACCGACTTATTAAATCAATTGGCCTCAAATGGAAACCCTATAGTTACGGTTGAAGAGCATATGGTCAATGGTGGTTTAGGAGAAGCCTGTGCTTCGTATCTATTTCAAAAGGGAAATACAAATAAATTTAAAATTGTAGGTATTCCTGATGAGTATACCGTTACAGGTTCGCAAATAGAAATATTCAACCACTATGGAATATCAGAAAATGGTCTGTATAAAACCTGTAAGGAATTGTTAGCCATTTAAATTCAGATTTATGACCCTACCTATTAAAGCATTCAAAGCACAACATTCCATTTTTCTATTACTAGCCGTATGTACTGTATTTAGCTGTAATCCAAAAAAAGAGGATGCTCCTAAAAAAATAGCTGTGGTAATCTCCACCTTAAACAATCCTTGGTTTGTTGTTTTAGGGGAATCTGCCGCCGAACGTGCAAGAGCATTGGGGTATGAAGCGACGATTTTCGATTCACAAAACAATACTTCAAAGGAAGCGGAGCACTTTGAAAATTTAATTGCTGCCGGTTATAGTGCGGTTTTATTCAACCCAACAGATTCTGAAGGCTCGGTATCCAATGTAAAACGGGCAAAAAAAGCAGGTGTCCCTGTTTTTTGTATGGATAGGGAAATAAATTCCTTAGATGCAGCTACTTCACAAATTATCTCCGATAGTTTTTCTGGCTGCGTAGAACTGGGAGAGTACTTTGTCAGACAACTTGATAAAAAGGGTAAATATGTAGAGCTTCTAGGTTTGGTTGGCGATAATAATACATGGAATCGTTCTAAGGGATTTCACAGTGTTGTTGACCATTTTCCAGATTTGGTAATGGTTTCCCAACAAAGTGCGGATTTTGACAGAAGTAAAGCCATGGAAGTATTAGAGTCCATTATGCAATCGAATCCTGATATCGATGCCGTTTTTTGTGGTAACGACGCTATGGCTATGGGTGCTTATCAAGCCTTGGTTGCATCAGGTAAGGAAAAAGAGGTTATGGTCTTTGGTTTTGACGGTGCTGATGATGTAATGAATGCTATTCACGATAAAAAAATAAAGGCTACAGTAATGCAATCACCAAAGGCAATGGCAAAGACTGCGGCTGAATTAGCGGATAAATACATCAAAGGTAAGCGCGATTTTATGGCAAAAACACCACTTGCCGTTGATGTGGTTACGCAAGAAAATATAAATGAATTTGGTGCTTATGGTTCTGAAAAATAAACAGCTATGAAAAAACCACTTACTTATTTCCTTATAGCACTCATTTTAGGTATCGTTGCTTACAATTCCGTTTATATCAAAAAACTGGACGACGTTAAGAAAGAACAAACCAAGGCAACCTTTGATGCCAAAACCTATGCAAATGACTTTTTCAATTCAAAATTAGAGACCGTTTCAAGCACTGCCGCCGCAGATTTTTTGAATAACATAAAAGCCGATGTTAAAGGGTATTCCGAAGAAAACGGAAACAAGCTTGGTATAAGTACGGATTATTATTTTATAATCGATGGAAATGCTTCCGTAGTGGAAATTGAAGATGAATATATTCTGGTAACCCTGGATGATGACCACCAAAAAATGAAAATTGCAACAGATTTCATTTTTGGAAACGCCATTCGTGAAGGCACGCAAATGGCACATATCGGCGACTACCAAAACACTATGGATTACAACAATATTTCGGTTGAATCGAACAATATTGTTAGAGAAACCATTCTACCTCCTTTTATCCAAAAGGTTAAAAAAAGTGATAGTCTCTATTTTAAAGGGGCTGTTAGGTTAAATACAAAAAAACCAAAGTTTGAAGATTTAAGAGTCATTCCCCTTGTATTAAAAATCAAAAAATAAAACTTTGAAAGACCAACCAAACATCATATTGCAGGCTAAAAACATTACCAAAAGATTTGGTGGCGTCATAGCTTTGGATAATGTAAACCTTGATGTTCATTTAGGGAAGGTAAATGTTATTGTTGGCGAAAATGGTGCGGGGAAATCCACTTTGATGAAGATTCTTTCAGGTGTATATCCTGAATACGAAGGAGAACTGCTTTTAAACAATGAACAAGTAAACTTCAATAACCCTAAGGAAGCGATGCGAAAAGGCATTGCCATTATCCATCAAGAATTAAACTTAATCCCCTATTTAAGCATTGCTGAGAATATTTTTTTAGGAAGGGAAATCCATAATGCGTTTGGAATTCTAGATTCCAGACAAATGGTAAAACAAACCAAAAAACTATTAGAGCGCTTAGACTGCTACTTGAATCCAAAAACCCTAGTATCAGAACTTAGGGTTGGAGAACAACAGCTAATAGAAATAGCAAAAGCACTTCTAGAGGATGCCAAAATCGTTATCATGGATGAGCCTACTTCAGCTATATCCGATACCGAAGTAGAATCTTTATTCAAGATTATTGCGAATCTTAAAAAGCACAATGTTTCTATTTTGTATATCTCACATAAATTAGATGAACTTTTTTTAATTGCCGATAGGTTTATTGGCTTGCGAGACGGAAAAACGGTTGGAACCATTGAGCAAGTCGAAGGAGCAACCAAAGACGACCTTATCCGTTTAATGGTCGGGAGGGATATAAAAAACATATATGAAAAAGATGCTGTTACTTTTGGAGACGAGATTCTTAAGGTAAAGGATATATGCCTTCCAAAGGCCACTAATAAATCCTGTTTTTTAATAGAGAATATTAATTTCAGTGTAAGGAAAGGAGAGGTTTTAGGGTTGTTTGGCTTAATGGGGGCCGGAAGAACGGAATTGCTTGAAACCCTTTTCGGGTTACATCCGAAAATTATGACAGGCTCTGTTTTTATTGATAATAAAGAGGTGAAAATCAAATCAGTCATGGATGCCATACAAAATGGTATGGGTCTAGTTCCTGAAAACCGTAAGGAAGATGGACTGGTCCTGCCAATGGAAATAAGTAAAAATGTTAGCATGGCTTGTGTTGACAAGGTTGTGAAAAACGGTTTTTTAAACAGCGAACTAGAATCACTTTTATCTAAAAAGTATATTGAATCCCTTAATATCAAAACGCCATCGGAAAAACAACTTTCTAAAAATCTAAGTGGTGGAAACCAACAAAAAGTAGTTTTAGCGAAATGGCTTGCTACAAATCCTAAGGTTTTGTTTTTGGACGAACCGACAAGAGGTATTGATGTGAATGCCAAAAATGAAATCTATCACCTCATTAACACTCTGGCAAAGGAAGGATTGGGTATTGTTGTCGTGTCTTCTGAACTTCCTGAAATCATGGCGATTTCAGATCGCATTTTGGTTTTGAGCAATTCTAAAATTTCAGGGGAATTCAATCAAGGGAATGCAAACGAAGAGGCTATAATGAAAGCTGCCACGGCATAGTCAGTCGTAGTTGATAAAGAAAATGTATCAAAACCAACGAAATAAGATTATTATAAAATGACAGATTTAAAATCCATTTTGGTTAAATTTCAATCCATCATTGCCTTATTGGTGCTATGCGTGGTTTTAACGATTCTGTCCGATAAATTTTTCACCCTTGAAAATGGATGGAACATTGCCCGGCAAATTTCCATTAATGTATGTATTTCCGTTGGTATGACCATGGTTATATTAACAAAGGGTATCGATTTATCCGTTGGATCTATTCTTGCTTTTAGCGGTGCCATTGCAGCTGGTCTTTTAAAATATGGATTGGAAATCCCTTCAATGAACACCTATATTGGTTTTACCGTATTTGGTGCTATCCTTGCCGGGTTGACCGTTGGTGGTGGACTAGGCGTGTTAAATGGCTGGATGATTACCCGTTTTAAAGTACCTCCTTTCGTGGCCACTTTAGCCATGCTGGCCATTGCTAGGGGCGCAACGATGTTATGGACAGGTGGTTTTCCGATCACAGGATTAGGAGCTGATTTTGCGATAATAGGAACGGGTTGGTTTTTAGGAATACCCATGCCGGTTTGGATAACCGTGATTGTGGTTGTACTTGCTGTCATTCTTACCAAAAAGACAAAATTCGGAAGACATATATATGCTATTGGTGGTAACGAAAGTGCAGCAAGATTATCAGGGATAAACATCAATAAAATAAAAACATGGGTATATGCCATAGCTGGGATTTTAGCTGCTGTCGGTGGTATTATTCTAACTGCCAGATTAGATTCTGCCCAACCTAATGCAGGTATGAGTTACGAGTTGGATTCTATTGCTGCGGTGGTTATCGGAGGTACATCACTATCAGGTGGTAGAGGTTCTATTATGGGGACTGTTCAAGGAGCGTTGATAATCGGTGTTTTAAATAGTGGTTTGGTATTGCTTAATGTATCCCCCTTTTGGCAACAAATAATTAAAGGCGTGGTGATTTTGTTAGCTGTCATTATGGACCGATTGAATCATCCAAACGAAGATTGAATTTATTTCCCATTTTTAAGATAAAAAAAGTACATGTTAAAATCATATATTTTATCAATTGACCAAGGAACTAGCGGAACAAAGGCCGTCATTTTTGATGAATTTGGTGTCGTCGTCATTAAAACCACTGAACCCTTAACATCAAATTATCCTACGCCTAGTTTTGTCGAACAAGACCCTCAAGAAATCTATCAATCGGTTATAAAGGCCGTTAAAAGTTGTATCCGTCAATTTAATGAACAATTTTCTAGCGAGGAAAACAAGATAGTATCCTGCGGCATATCAAATCAAAGGGAAACGTTTGTCTTATGGGATGAAAAAGGAATCCCTCTTCATAACGCTGTGGTTTGGCAATGTAAGCGATCTACTGAAGTTTGCGGACGTTTAAAGGAAAACAACTTAGAATCTACCATAAATGCGAGTACAGGACTAACAATTGACCCTTATTTTTCTGCAACGAAGGTAACCTGGTTTTATGAAAACAACGAGAAAATCAAGCATGCCATTGATACTGGTAACGCATTTTTCGGAACCGTTGATACCTGGATACTTTTCAAACTTACAGGGGGCAAAAGTTATAAAACAGATTATACGAATGCTTCGCGGACCTTATTTTATAACATCTATAATTTGGAATGGGACGAATCACTTTTAAAAGTATTTAAAATTGAAAATATAAATCTACCGGAAGTAACCTTTTCTTCAGACCATTTTGGGGATTCTACTTTTGAAGGTATATTTAATAAACCACTTCCTATAACCGGTATGATAGGAGACTCCCAGGCTGCTTTTTTTGGTGAAGGATGTTTTACCAATGGAATGGCAAAGGCGACATTGGGTACAGGTTCTTCCATTCTATACAATTCAGAAAATATATCCAAAGAGATCAGTAATGGGATGTTAACCACTATTGGATGGAGTATTGACGGACAGGTAAATTATGCCTTAGAAGGTGTTATTGTCAGTTGTGGATCTACTTTAGAGTGGTTAAAAAATCAACTGGGTATTTTTACTTCACATGACCAAATAGAAACTATGGCTACCTCTTTGAATTCCAATGAAGGGGTATACTTAATTCCTTCCTTTAGTGGCATGGGAGCCCCTTATTGGCAAAAGGATTGGAAAGCATCCATACACGGAATTACCTTTGGGACAACCAAAGCACATCTGGTTAGAGCAGCATTGGAATCCATTGCCTTTCAAGTAAAGGATGTTATTCAACATATTGAAACAAAAACAAAAACACCTCTTAAAGAGTTAAAAGTAAATGGAGGTATCACTGAGAATGAATTTTTAATGCAGTTCATAGCCAATTTGTTAAAAACCCCAATTTCCAATATGGGCATTACTGATGTTTCGGCTTGGGGTGCTGCACTAATTTCTGGATTAGGGATTGGACTTTGGAATAGTACCGTTGATTTTTCAAAACCACGGTCGGAAATGATAAAAACATACTTTCCGAATGTTTCTTCAACAGAAGAGCACGAATCGTATGCACATTGGTTGGAACTTATGGAAAACAAAAAGTACTGAATACCATTGGATTGACAGTGCTCAAAAATAATACTGGATTATCAGAATCAGGTAAATGAATACGGATAGGAAATTCTTTTCTGGAATCAGAAGTTTCCCAATTTGAACTTTTAGAATGGGTGATATACTTAATCGGGACTCAGTAAAATATTAAACTATTTTAAGTTTATTCGTCCCCTAAAATGAAAAAAGCCCCACTTTCGTGGAGCTTTTGGCGGTCTGGACGGGACTCGAACCCGCGACCCCCTGCGTGACAGGCAGGTATTCTAACCAACTGAACTACCAGACCGTGGCGTTTAGCGAGTGCAAATATACACTGCTAATTGAATTCCGCAAACAATTTCTTATAAAATATTCAAGAACACTAAAGGAATTTTTGCCGTTCTACCATAAAAGTATTCAACACCTTTGAGAAATCACCCCGTACATCGACCTCAACATACTTGATCTTGTATTGGGCGCATTTCATTTTAAGCGTTTCAAAATACGTCCGTATGGCTTTTTCATAACCGGCTTTTACATTATCGGAAAAAAGGTCTATATGTTCCCCCGTCTCAACATCCAAAAAACGTCTGGGAGAATTCCCAAAATCGAAATGCAATTCCTTGTCCGCATCCAACAAGTGAAACAACACAACCTCGTGTTTATTGTATTTCAGATGGCGTAGGGCCTCGAATATCTTATCATCGTCCATGGTGGTCTGGAACATATCGGTAAACAAGAAAATGAGACTCCTTCTTTTTATTTTTTCCGCTATCAAGTGCAAATAGTTATAGATATCGGTTTGCTTGGCCGGTTTGGTATCCAAACTGATCTCACCGAGTTTCGACAAAAGCATTTGATGATGTCTTTCACTCCCCTTTTCCGACGAATAGAAATTATAGGTGTCCGAGAAAACACTTAAACCTACGGCATCACGTTGTCTTTTAAGCACATTCATTATCGCGGCAATGGCCAAAACCCCAAATCCAATCTTATTGAGATTATGCAATGTGGGGGTTGCGATTTCGGGATAATACATAGAGGCCGAATTGTCCAAGATCATATGGCATCTCAGATTGGTCTCCTCCTCATACCTTTTGGTGTACAGCTTGTCCGTCTTGGCAAAAAGCTTCCAATCGATGTGCTTGGTGCTTTCGCCCCTGTTATATATCTTATGTTCGGCAAATTCCGCAGAGAACCCGTGGAACGGACTCTTATGTATACCACTGATAAACCCTTCGACCACTTGTTGGGCCAAAAGTTCCAAATTCGGGAACAAGCTTGCTTTGTCTAATGCTGACCTAAGATCCATATATTTGAATGAACTACTAAGATAAAACAAAAAGGCCCTGACTGTACCGTCAGGGCCTTTTTACATTAAATAATTTCCTTTTTACAATAGTGCATCGATAGCGTCGGTATAGACTTTTTTCGGAGAGACCCCTACTTGCCTATTCACGATTTCACCATCTTTGAATACCAATACCGTTGGGATATTACGTACCCCATATTTTGCCGCGAACTCTTGGTTTGCATCAACATCAACCTTGCCGATAACTGCTTTGCCTTCATATTCGGTACTTACCTCATCGATGATAGGACCTACCATTCTACAAGGACCACACCAAGCTGCCCAAAAATCCACTACTACTGGTTTATCACTTTTCAAGACTACTTCGTCAAAAGTAGCATCTGTTATTTCTAATGCCATTTCTGTATATTTTAGTATTATGCAAATTTAGTCAATTATTTGACCTTAACCTTACTAACGCAATATACATTTTCCCTATTGTTGTATCAATTAAATCGATGATTAATTTAATTTATAGTGTACCTCTTTCTCTTCCAACTGATGCAACAATTCACTGGTTATCTGAACCTTTTGCTTTCTACTGGATAAATTCACCTTTATTTCCTCCTCCATTTCGTAAACCACAAAATTCAAGGGATGGTTTCCCATATGCGATACCAAGGTATTCTTTAAATCATCGATATTCTCTTCCCGAAGCTCATCGATATTAAGTTTAATGGTCAATTTCCTGGCAAAGGCCTCCATGACATCCTGAAGCAACATAAAATTATTGAACTGCATTCTTGGATCCCCTTTTTTACCTGTCTCACGATTTACCCATCCTTCCCGAACGAATATCTTAATATAGACAAAGGAATTGATCATGAGGAAGTGCCTGAATTTTAAGTACTCCTCCCCGAAAATCCGGAATTCAAAGGAATCGGTATAATCCTCAATCGTGAACATCGCCCATCCTTTCCCGTTCTTTGAAATGCGGTGCTGTACATCGGTGACCACGCCGGCTATTGAGATTTCCCGATTTACGATTTCCCCCAAATTCTGGACATTGGAAACACTTGCATTACAGAAAGCATTGATCTCGGTCCTAAAATCATCCAAGGGATGGCCCGAAATATAGATACCCACCACCTCTTTTTCACGACGTAGTTTTTCCATGGTGCCCCACTCCTCACAAGGGGGTACTTCGGGTTCAGGGATCTGTACCTCACTGGCATCACCAAAGAGACTCACCTGGGAAGAATTTTCATTCTCCTGGAATTTTGATCCATACTTCATGACTTTCTCCAAGAAGGTGACCCCGTCACCATCATGATGAAAATATTGGGCCCTGTGGGTCGTTCCAAAAGAATCGAACCCACCGGCAACGGCCAAACTTTCAAAGGCCTTTTTGTTAGACGCCCGTAGATCGATACGTTTTGCCAAATCGAAAACCGATTTGTAAGGTCCTTCCTTCCTGTTCTCAACAATGGTTTCGACCGCGGCACGGCCAACCCCTTTAACGGCCCCCATTCCAAAACGTACCGCCCCGTCCTTGTTCACGGCAAACTTATAGTAGGATTCATTGACATCGGGACCCAACACATCCAAGCCCATACGCTTACATTCCTCCATAAAGAAGGTCACCTGCTTTATGTCGTTCATGTTATTGGACAGTACCGCTGCCATATATTCCGCAGGATAATGAGCCTTACAATAGGCGGTCTGATATGCTATCCAAGCATAACAGGTAGAGTGGGATTTATTAAATGCATAGGCTGCAAAAGCTTCCCAATCCTTCCAGATTTTTTCCAGTTTATCCACTGGATGCCCTTTTGCGGAAGCCTGTTCAATAAACTTGGGCTTCATTTTATCAAGGACATGCTTTTGTTTTTTACCCATCGCCTTACGCAAAACGTCGGCCTCACCTTTGGTGAAATCCGCCAGCTTCTGGGAAAGGAGCATCACCTGCTCTTGATACACGGTAATTCCGTAGGTTTCCGCCAGATACTCTTCACAGGCATCAAGGTCATAGATGATTTCCTCAGTACCGTGTTTACGGGCAATAAAACTGGGTATGTATTCCATTGGACCGGGACGGTACAAGGCGTTCATAGCAATTAAATCGGCAAAAACGGTGGGTTTTAACGCCCGCATGTGTTTTTGCATCCCTGGGGATTCATATTGGAACACCCCAACGGTTTCCCCACGCTGGAAAAGCTCATAGGTCTTCTCATCATCCAAAGGAAAATTCTCCGGATCTAATTCGATGCCGTGTTTTGCTTTTACAATTTTAACGGTATCCTTGATCAAGGTCAATGTTTTCAACCCCAAGAAATCCATTTTCAACAAGCCCGCACTTTCTACCACCGAGTTATCAAACTGGGTACAGTACATTTCAGAATCCTTCGCCAATGCCACGGGTACGAACTTGGTGATGTCATCAGGTGTGATGATCACCCCACAGGCATGGATACCGGTGTTACGGACAGAGCCCTCCAAAACATACGCTTGGTTCAAGGTCTCGGACTCCAAACCATCACCTTCCGAAATGGCCAACAATTCGTTGATCTTTACAAGCTCCTCGCTGTTGAACTTCGCTTTTAGTGTCTTTTCATCTACCCCTATGATTTTTTTGAGCTTGGACATGTTGGGGATCAACTTGGCCATACGATCCGCATCACCCAAAGGTAAATCCAAGGCACGTGCGGTATCACGAATGGATGATTTTGCCGCCATGGTACCATAGGTAATGATCTGGGCCACCTGATTGGAACCATACTTATCGATCACATAATCCATGACACGACCCCGGCCTTCATCATCAAAATCGATATCGATATCGGGCATGGATACACGATCCGGATTTAGGAAACGCTCAAAAAGCAGATCGTACTTAATGGGATCCAAATTCGTGATCCATAAACAATAAGCAACAACCGAACCCGCTGCGGATCCACGACCGGGACCTACGGACACATCCATTTTACGGGCTGCCCGAATAAAGTCCTCCACAATCAAGAAATAACCGGGATATCCTGTTTTTTCGATTACCTGCAACTCAAAATCGATTCGCTCGGCAATCTCGGGGGTTATCTCACCATATCGTTTTTTCGCCCCTTCATAGGTAATGTGACGAAGATATTTGTTCTCCCCACGTTTACCGCCATCGAGCTTATCCTCTTCAAACTGAAACTCCTCTGGAATATCGAAAGCCGGCAACAACACATCACGGGCAAGGGTGAACACCTCTACCTTATCTATAACCTCCTGAATATTGGTAATCGCATCGGGAATATCCTTAAAAAGGTCCTTCATTTCATCCGAGGACTTAAAGTAATATTCCTGATTGGGCAACCCATATCGATAACCACGACCACGACCTATGGGGGTTGCCTGCTTTTCACCATCCTTTACACAAAGTAAAATATCGTGTGCATGTGCATCCTTTTTTTCCAGATAATAGGTATTGTTGGTACCTATCAGTTTTATATTATGTTTTTTGGCAAATTGGATCAATACTTGGTTCACACGGTCCTCATCCTCTTGACCATGCCGCATAATCTCTATATATAGGTCATCCCCGAAAGTCTCCTTCCACCAAAGGAGGGCCTCTTCTGCCTGTTTTTCCCCTACGTTCAATACCTTACTGGGAACCTCACCGTAAAGGTTACCCGTCAATACGATAATATCCTCCTTGTATTGCTCAATTACCTTTTTATC
This sequence comes from Maribacter polysiphoniae, assembly GCF_003148665.1. Lineage (GTDB taxonomy): Bacteria > Bacteroidota > Bacteroidia > Flavobacteriales > Flavobacteriaceae > Maribacter_A > Maribacter_A polysiphoniae. Next base: position 33,410 of record NZ_QGGQ01000006.1, read on the forward strand.
AATACGGGGAACATAATACTTCCCATCCACAAAGGCAATGGAAGACATTTTTGCCAAATTCAAATATCCCGTTTTGTTTTTGGCCAGCATCACTATTTGATACCCGTTATCCTTTTGGGACTTATTGGTGTGATCCTCACATACCTGAAACTCACAACCTATAATCGGCGTAATCTCCACCTCTGGTTCCGGAAGTTCTTCCAAGGGCTCCTGTCCCTCTTCCAATGTTCCGTTCTTCGTGGCCTCGTAACGCTTTAGATTTTCCTTGTTCTTGTCAACAACCTTTTTATTATGGTTGATGACCCCATTGACAAAATGAAAGGCCCCCATCATATTGGCGTGATCCGTCATCGCCACCGCAGGCATTTTGGCCTTGGCGGTTGCCGAGATCAAGGCAGGGATACTAATGGTTGACTGTAAAATAGAAAACTGCGTATGATTGTGAAGGTGGGCGAAATTCGCCGTTTCCAAGGTCGCTAGATTCTCCTTGATCTCTTCCTTTGAAATTCCACCGGTATCCTTCTCCCAAAGGGCATCGGCAATTTTTTTGGAAGCTTTTTTAAGATTGACGTGCTTTAGCCCAATAAGTGCTATCTCCTTGGGATTGGCCTCTGAGAATTTTTGAAAGTAATCGGGTTGCACATCCAGTTGCTCCTGGGAATAATGCTGTTGACGCACCAATTCCAAAAAACAACGCGTAGTCGCCTCGACATCGGCAGTGGCATTATGGGCCTCCGCAAAAGGCTCCTTAAATAAAAACTCGTGAAGTTCGGTAAGGGTGGGCAGTTTAAATTTCCCCCCACGCCCACCGGGTATCTTACATAGCAAGGCGGTCTGCTCGGTACAGGTATCCAAAACAGGAAGCTCCTGTAATGGGTTTGCCACCCCAAGACGATGGTACTCCGCCCCCATGATATTCACATCAAAGCCTACATTCTGTCCAACGATAAACTTCGTTTTGGACATGGCCACATTGAATTTTTCCAAAACCTCGGACAATGCAATCCCTTTTTGGGCGGCCAATTCCGTGGAGATACCATGGATCTGTTCCGCATCATAAGGTATATTGAAACCATCGGGACGCACCAAATAATCCTGACTCTCAACCAAATTACCCATCCCGTCATGCAATTGCCATGCAATCTGTATACAGCGGGGCCAATTGTCAACATCAGTGATAGGTGCATCCCATCGCTTGGGTAAGCCGGTAGTCTCGGTATCAAAAATCAGGTACATGCAGTGTATTTTAGTAGGAAAAAATAGCCTATAAAATTATACAAAAAGAAGCGTTAGAAAAAATGGTAGTTATCAGGAGTTATCAACGTACCCACCCAAACTATGCAATTAACCAAAAAACCTATTGCACATTTAAAGAATTGAAGTATATTTGCAGCCCTTTTAAGGGGACAAATAAAAAAGAATTAATAACCGAGGGTCGGGCACCCTACAAAATTAATGTGATATGCCAGTTAAAATTAGATTACAGAGACACGGAAAAAAAGGTAAACCTTTTTATTGGATCGTAGCCGCGGACGCCCGTGCAAAAAGAGATGGTAAATTCTTGGAAAAATTAGGAATCTACAATCCAAACACCAACCCAGCAACCATCGAAATCAATGTTGACAATTCGGTACAATGGTTGAACAACGGGGCACAACCCACTGATACAGCAAGAGCCATTCTTTCATATAAAGGTGTTTTATTGAAACACCATTTATTAGGTGGTGTTCGTAAAGGAGCATTGACCGAGGAGCAAGCCGAAGAAAAATTCAAAGCTTGGTTGGCCGAAAAAGAACAATCCGTAGCATCCAAAGTAAGTGGTTTAGATCAGGTAAAAGCAGATGCCAAGGCCAAAGCATTGGCTGCTGAAAAAGAAATAAACGAAAAACGGGCTGCAGATGCTGCCGCTGCCGCATTGCCAGAAACCCCTGAAGGGGAAGAAGCTGAGGCAGAGATAGAAGCCACCGCTGAAGTAGTAGAGGAAACCGCTACTGAAGCACCTGCTGCTGAGGAAGCCGCTCCTGAGGAAACAAAGGAAAAAGAGTAAATAACACAGGAAACGATGGACAAGTCTTCTTGTTTCTACCTAGGTAAAATCGTTTCAAAATATAGTTTCAAAGGGGAGGTACTTGTTAAACTCGATACCGACGAACCTGAGATTTACGAAAATATGGAATCAGTATTTGTTTCACTTGGAAACAATCTGGTTCCATTTTTTATTGACAAATGCCGTCTTCACAAAAGCAGTCTCCTGCGTGTCGACTTTGAGGAGGTCAAAACCGAAAATGATGCCGACCGTATCATGGGTTGCGAACTCTACTTACCCCTTTCCTTTCTTCCCAAATTAAGTGGGGACAAATTCTATTTCCACGAAGTCATCGGATTCAACCTTATCGATAGCGTACATGGTGATATTGGTATCATAGAAAGCATCAACGACACCACCTCACAGGCCTTGTTTGAGGTCAAAAAAGACGAAAAGGAATTATTGATCCCCATCAATGACCAGATTATCACCAAAGTGGATCGGGAGAATAAAACCATCTATGTCACTACCCCTGAGGGCTTGGTAGACCTTTATTTGGGATAACCCAAAATCCCGCAAATGAAAACGGATATCCCCTATTTCAGGGCCTGCCTACAATAGGCCAAACACTTCTGAACTTCCGTTACGGCATCTGAACCTTCGGGAATCGCGTATTCCAACTCAATAGTAGCCGGAAAAGCATACTTGTTATCCCGCATCAATTGAAGTGCCTCAATGATTGGGGTATCCCCTGAACCCCACACCAAATTACCCTTACCATGGGCGACGGTCTGACGGTCTTTGATATGCATACTCTTGATACGCTCATGTTTATCCTTAATGATTTGAAGGGGGTTTTTATTTCCTGCAGCGACATAATGCCCAAAATCCAAGTTCATGGCGTTATATGGTGATTGCCCCAATGCAGTATCCCATAAGGTAGGGGTCTGCTGCTCATGGCCATGGTACCCTACATAAATACCATGTTTTTTGGCCATATTACCCAATCGCAGGGTATGGGCATCATCACTTGGGTGTTCCACAGTAACGTGGCTTGCCCCTAAAACTTTTGCCGTTTTCATACCCCAGGCAATCTCAGCATCCGAATTGCCTTTTTTAAAAGCACTGGGTTTAAAGGCGTAGATGGTTACGCCAGCGTCGTTATACATCTTTCGCAGTTTCGCAAAGGCATCCATAGGTACTTTACCCCTCCAAGCTGCCACTTGCTTATTATAGGAATCCGTTTGAGCCTGTAATTCAGCCATTTCCTTTTCTTGGTCCCTTGTCAACTTCCCTTCCCGTTTTGTCTTCCAAAGACGAGAGAAAGCCTTCCGATCCACAGGGTTTTCCGGTTTACCTGCGAAGGCTTCGGCAGGATCACCCATCAATTCAATGGCACTGACACCACAATCCAAGACATATTTTAAGGTAGCCTCCGCACTTTGATTCCCCATACTTCGAAAAGAGTAGGTGATCACCCCTATCTGTACCCCATTGATCATGGAGTTTGGTTTGTTGTAATACTTCAATATCGAAGGAGCCCCGAAAAGGGACGGACCTATCAAGGTAGAGCCTGCGGCCAACATCAAGCCATTTGTCAAAAATCTTCTTCTACCTGGTTTTTCTTTATGTTTCATGGAATGTAATTATTTCAGAAAATTAACTATTTTCAGGTTCATTAACAAGATTTCTTATGACCTTCCTAAATAATACTATTGACAAAAGCTCCAATGTAAAATATGTTCTGGTCTACTTTTTAGTGGTATTCGGCCTTTCTTGTAAAGAAAAACAAGGGCACTTACCCGAAAAACCAACCCGTCAACCCAATGTTGTCCTCATTTTGACGGATGACCAGGGTTATCAGGATGTGGGCATATTCGGATCTCCCAATATAGAAACCCCACATTTGGACCAAATGGCCTCGGAAGGGGTGAAATTGACCAATTACTACGCAGCCCAAGCCGTGTGTTCCGCTTCGCGTGCCGGCTTATTGACCGGTTGCTACCCCAACCGTATTGGAATCCATAATGCCTTAGGGCCCGATAACACCCATGGCATCAACAGTTCGGAGACCACCATAGCCGAAATGCTTAAGGCCAAGGGTTATAAAACCGCCATTTTCGGAAAATGGCATTTGGGGCATTATCCTGAATTTATGCCGAACCGACATGGTTTTGATGAATATTTCGGTATCCCCTACTCCAATGACATGTGGCCTTTTCATCCGCAACAAGGTCCTATCTTTAATTTCCCTGATTTACCGTTATATGAAAATGAAACGGTTATAGACACCTTGACCGAACAATCACAATTGACCACCCAAATTACCGAACGCAGTGTTGATTTTATCAATAGGAATAAGGAAAATCCTTTTTTCTTGTATGTACCCCATCCGCAGCCCCATGTACCTTTATTCGTTTCAGACAAATTCAAGGGAAAATCGAAAAGAGGGCTGTATGGTGATGTGATCATGGAAATTGATTGGTCTGTTGGGCAAATCCTTGAGGCCCTAAAAAAGAACGGACTTGAAGACAACACCATTGTTATTTTTACCTCGGACAATGGCCCATGGCTGTCCTATGGCAACCATGCGGGAAGTGCCTTGCCATATCGGGAGGGCAAAGGAACAGCCTGGGAAGGTGGGCAACGTGAACCCTTTATTATGAAATACCCGAATAAATTACAGGCAGGAAAAACCGTTGATGTTCCTGTGATGGCGATTGATATGCTCCCGACCCTTGCAGCCCTTACCGATTCCAAACTGCCCGAATTGACCATCGATGGTAAAAATGTTTGGGATGTACTTACCGGACAAACGACAAAAAGTCCACAAAAGGCCTATTTCTTTTATTATCGGGTCAATGAGCTCTTTGGCGTCCGCTACGGAAAATGGAAATTGTATTTTCCACACCGCTATCGCACCATGGAAGGTCAGGAGCCTGGAAAAGATGGACAACCGGGTGAATACCGGATGGTCGACTTGGAAGAAATCGAATTGTACGATGTGGAAAACGACGTCAGTGAGACCCGGAATGTTGCCGATGAGAATCCCGAAATCGTAGCGGAAATAAAATTACTTGCCAATGACATGCGCTTTAGATTGGGTGATTCCCTCTTGGAACTGGAAGGTAGTGAGTCACGGGAACCAGGACGCATTGTACAAAAATAGTTTTGCCATTCCTGTGAAGACGCGAATCCTGTTATAAAATTCCATCGTCTATCATTCCACCGAAGGCAGGAATCAATTAAAAACAAAACCCTAACACCATGTCATTGCTGCGAAGGCAGGAAACCATCATAAACATGCAACCTTTACAACATCAATATTATGTTTACATCCTCACCAACAAAAAGCATGGTACACTTTATATTGGAATGACCAATAACCTGAAAAGAAGAATCTATGAACACAAAAACAAATTGGTTGAGGGCTTCACCCAAAAATACAACTTGGACAAAGTAGTGTTCATGGAAAGTTTTCTATATGTTCAGGATGCTATCCTAAGGGAGAAACGTATGAAAAAATGGAAACGTCAATGGAAAATAAACCTCATCGAGGAGGATAATCCGGAATGGATGGATTTGGCAATCGATTGGTATGACTAAAAGGGATTCCTGCATGCGCAGGAATGACAATCCACACGAACCTGCACAAACCATATAAAATATTACTTATTAGATATCACATCGGTTTATTTACAAAAAAGGATAGGGATGATTAAGAACAAGAAACAAATACAATGTCATTCCCGTGAAGGCCAGACCCCTGTTATAAAGATCCAAAGATCTGTCATTCCTGCGAAGGCAGGAATCACTTAAAAACAAAACCCTAACACCATGTCATTCCTGCGAAGGCAGGAATCAATTAAAAAACAATGAACACATTGTAATGTTCAGAAAAAAAAAGACCCCTACAAAGACAGGAATGACAAAACATCCTATTTTTACCCTGAACAAACAGCAACACCTAATATGACCAAACCCTTCAAGTTCAAACAATTCGAGATACACCAAGACCGCTGTGCCATGAAAATAGGCACCGACGGGGTACTCTTAGGGGCATGGACATCCATCGTAAACCATCCTGGAACTATTTTGGACATCGGTGCGGGAACAGGTTTATTGGCCTTGATGTTGGCGCAAAGAAGTGGGGCCGATACCATCGACGCTTTGGAAATCGATGAGGATGCCTATGAACAGTGTGTAGACAATTTTGAGACCTCACCATGGGGTGACCGTCTTTTTTGTTACCATGCCGGATTGGATGAGTTCTTGGATGATATTGAAGACCAGTATGATTTGATCGTTTCGAATCCGCCATTCTATTCCGAAGAGGTCTCCAGTGGAAACGCTGCAAGGGACACCGCAAGGCAAAACCAATCGCTTCCTTTTGACGAATTGATTGAAGGGGTCTCGAAGTTACTTTTCCCCGATGGTATTTTTTCTACAATCATCCCTTTCAAGGAAGAGGTCCAACTTATAGATCTTGCAGAACAAAAAGGACTTTACCCTCAACATATTACAAGGGTAAAAGGGAATCCCTCGTCAGAAATCAAAAGAAGTCTACTTCAGTTTTCCTTCAACAAAAAAGAGGTATTAAGGGATGAATTGATTATCGAAATGGAAAGACATCAATATACAGATGACTATATAGCCTTGACAAAAGATTTTTATTTAAATATGTAACAATTCGCTTTTGATGTGTTATATTTCTTTAATTATATTTGATTAAAACCCATACCTATGAAGCCCGACTTATTTGAAGCTCCCGATTATTACAATCTAGACGATTTATTTTCAGAAGAACATCTGTTGGTGCGCGATGCGGCCCGTCAATGGGTCAAAAGGGATGTATCGCCCATTATTGAGGAGTATGCCCAAAAAGCGGAGTTTCCCAAACAAATCATAGGCGGCTTGGCCGAAATCGGTGCTTTCGGTCCTTATATTCCCGAGGAATATGGTGGTGCTGGCTTAGACCAGATCAGTTATGGACTCATTATGCAGGAAATTGAACGCGGGGATAGTGGCGTGCGTTCAACGGCATCGGTACAATCATCCCTTGTGATGTACCCTATTTTCAAATATGGCACTGAGGAACAACGCAAAAAATACCTACCCAAATTAGCCTCCGGTGAATTTATGGGCTGTTTTGGACTTACCGAACCCAACCATGGTTCAAATCCGTCGGGTATGGAAACCAAATTCAAGGATATGGGCGACCATTTCTTATTAAATGGGGCCAAACTTTGGATATCGAACGCCCCCTTTGCCGATATAGCCATTGTCTGGGCCAAGAATGAAGAAGGCCGTATCCATGGTCTGATCGTTGAGCGTGGCATGGAAGGCTTTTCCACCCCGGAAACCCACGGTAAATGGTCTTTACGGGCTTCGGCTACCGGGGAATTGATTTTCGATAACGTAAAAGTGCCTAAAGAAAACCTATTACCCGGCAAAAATGGTCTTGGGGCTCCTTTGGGCTGCCTGGATTCTGCCCGATATGGTATAGCTTGGGGTGCCATTGGGGCCGCTATGGATTGTTACGATACGGCATTGAGATATGCCAAGGAACGAATCCAATTCGGGAAACCCATTGCGTCCAAACAACTACAACAGAAAAAATTGGCCGAAATGATTACCGAGATCACCAAAGCCCAATTGTTGGCCTTTCGATTGGGACAGTTAAAAAACGAAGATCGTGCCACTACGGCACAAATCTCCATGGCAAAACGCAACAATGTGGACATGGCGTTACATATAGCCCGCGAAGCAAGACAGGTGTTAGGAGCCATGGGAATTACGGGGGACTATTGCATTATGCGCCATATGATGAACCTCGAGAGTGTCATTACCTATGAAGGCACCCATGACATCCACCTTTTGATCACAGGAGCCGATATTACGGGAATACCCGCCTTTTAGTACAAAGACATCGTTCCTTAGTTTTAGTTATCATCCGTTATTGACGGTCCTTGGTGTTTCCTAAAGCAACGTGTCTTGAGCATTTAAAACAAGATCCAGGGCAAACACCACAACTTTTGAGTACTTCACATCATTTCTTTTCTTCACAGGACCTGGTAGTATACTTTTACCATGTAATAAAAACGAAATAAAATTTTTTCATTTTCATATAGTGTTCTCGTAAAAGAGTCCGGTCTTCATTGATCGGACTCTTTTTAGTTTGGAAAATGTTCAAGAACATTTCCCAAACTAAAAATGCCCCAAGTCAATTCATAATTATGACTTGGGGCATTCTATACGCATTTGGACCTTCTCTAGAATTCCATTTGCAATGTGAAATAAATCCTATAATCTACGCCATTATCCTCTACAACGACATAACCATCGCGGTCACGTAGTGTAAGACCATATTCATCATCGGTCAAAGTCCCTGTAAGAACCGTTGTCGGGTAGAAAAAATAATTCTCGATGACAACCGTTTCTTCCCTACCTGTTACAATACTTTTAATGTTATAATTATCAATATTTTCATTAAAGGTCAAAAGAATCTGTTTCGGTAGGCTTGCATGGTTATTACCATATAATTTGGCATTTGATACCTCTAAGCTAGGATGCTCTGATGGCAGTTGTGTCACCGTTACCGTTAAGCCCGTAGCAACTTCCGAAAACAACTTCACATTACTTGAGAAAAATATCCCATACGAACCGGAAGGCATATAAGAGCGTGAGGACAGATCAATAACGAGGTTTCCGTTAGCATCCACAGTGTCACTATATATATAATAACTGCTTCCTTGCGCATCACTAAGCCTTATACTACTCCTATCACTCAAAATCGATGAATTGGTATACCCAATAATCGGCCCTACCAATAAATTCTCACCCATAATCTTAAAAGTCCCATCCTTTTGCACGGTATAGGTACTTAATGAATTCACCTCTGGCGCTTGAGCCAAAACTACATTGATTTTATTGCCCTCACCATTGGTCAAATCAAAAGTTTCTTCCCCTTCAGCATTACGTATCACTAGTTTGTAATCGGTACCACCTTCGGGCAATATATCCGGAAGATCAGGCATTTCGACCCTAATACCTGTGGTTATAAAATTATTAAAGGTTTGCTTTACTGTCATTTCGTAATAAATGCCATCTTTTAGGAGGAAAAACTCATGATCATCAACAGCATCATCCTTTAAATACACAAAAATGTCTAAATAATGCCCTGGCCAAATGACTGTTTCAATGGGTATCGGGTTTCCATTATTGTACGGGGTCATTACTTCCTTAAAGTTCAATTTTCCGTTGAGTAGCCTAAATCCGTCAGATTCATCGGTATTATCACTTGCTATCGAAACTTCCAATGCGAATCTATTATTTGTATAGGAATCGGGTAGGGTCGCTGTTATTTCCTTGGTCTCTTCATTGATACTCTTGATGTCAAGATCAAAGGATTCCAGTTCACTGAACAAACGTACTTGAATACTATCTTGATAGGGTGTTAGTTCGTTCACTTCGAATGTGATATCACCTCCTAAAGTAACTTCGTCAAATTCATTATAGACAAATCCGTCTATCTTCACTTGTTTCAAAGGCCAGTTCTTTGCCCACACAAAAACCTCGTTCGTCGTTCCATCGGCCCCGGTTACCGTATACTTTACCGGAGAGGAATAATCGCTTATTCCAGCAGGATCAGGTTCAACCGTAGCCCCCTCAGAAACTTCAATCTCCGCTTGTAAATCAGTTATATCGGCATAGGTGAACGTATAATACAGGGTATCTATATCTGCAGGATTTTGGGCGTATATTCCACTACTATAAGAACCGGAAACATCAAACGAAACCCACTTGATCTCCTTTTCGGAATCATATTTGTCCAAAACAGCCATATATTCCTTTTTGGATTCATCCTCGGCGGTCACCGTATATTTAACCGGATTGGTAAAATCAACAGCTTCCCCGGACGCGGGATCAATTTCCGCCTTTTCAGAAAAGGTGATTACAGGTTCCAATGCCGTTAAAACGGTAGTTGCTGGGAATGTGTACAAAACACTGTCATTCCTGATAATGGCCGTATATTCCTCATTGCCAAGTGCAATCTTAAACGATGATATTTCCTTGGCATCGCTTAGTATCTCCTCAGGAATTATCGTAGGATTTGTGGATTCACTTTTGGAACATCCTATGAACAACATCGTCAATAGAACAAGGGTTAGGGGATTTTTGAGCATAATTTGATTCGATTGTTTATTGATTTGGTTAAACGGCAAAAAACCATAATCATTGCCGCTACATGATAATACATCTTCCTTTTTTTTCCTTAAAAGAAAACCCATAGCTATGCCTATTCGGTTTTCCCTATTGAACGAAGATGAATTCCTGTGAAAAGTAATCCTAAATAAGGATGATAATCCTATAAAAAAACATAAAAACAGGTGTTCACCACAAGATTTGCTTGCTACGCATCAATTCTTTTTTCTAAAGGGAATGGTAGGGTACATTTACGATGTAATAAAAACGAAATAAATTTTTTTCATTTTCATATAGTGTTCTCGTAAAAGAGTCCGGTCTTTATTGATCGGACTCTTTTTAGTTGGTGTCGGATTTTTTCAATTTCACCACAATCGATTTACTAATGGGCGTCTTACTCTTATCCGCAAAATGATTGTATGGCACCAGGACATTGGTTTCAGGAAAATAAGCCCCAAGATTCCCTTCGGGAATATTATACGGAACGACCAAAAAATTATGGGCTGTCCTTTGGGTGTTATCGTATAGACTATGAATGTCGACGACTTCCAGTTTTTGCCACCCCTGCCGTTCCATATCCCTTTCATTCATAAACAAGACCCTTCTTTCATTATAAACACCCCTATACCGATCATCCAAACCATAAATCGTGGTATTGAACTGGTCATGTGAACGAATGGTCATCAATAGAAATTCATCTTTTGCAAGTCCATGATCGGGTAACGCGTTCAAGGTTAACTGGGCCTTACCATTCGGTAACATACTAAAATCACGTTCCCGAACATTATTGGGCAAATAATAACCGGACCCCTTTAAATTCCCATGGGTACTATCAAACCCCTTTACCACCTTATCGATATACGCCCTGATCAAATTATAATCCTGGCCCAAGGCCTTCCAATCCATGGGATGTCCATCCTTAAAAAAGGTGTCAGCCATTTCAGCGATAATCTCGGGTTCACTTTTTATGATTTTGGAAGCAGGTTTTAACAACCCCCTCGACTTCCGTACCCTCCCCATGCTATTCTCAATGGTAATATGACGTTGTTTACCGTTCTTAATGTCTTTTTCCGACCGACCGAAAGTAGGTAAGATCAAGGCTGTTTTACCGGTTACCAAATGGGTGCGATTGAGTTTGGTACTGATCTGGACAGTGAGTTCACATTGTTGTAAAGCCTTAGCCGTATATTCGGTATCGCTCGCCGCCATAAGAAAGTTACCCCCCAGACATATGAAAACCTTACCTTCACCATCATGCATGGCCTTCATGGCCCCAACAACATCAACACCCTCCTTATCCGGTGGAACGAAACCAAGGTGTTTTTCGATACGCTTATTTAAACCTTTATTGACATAATGCATGATGCCCACACTGCGATCCCCTTGCACATTACTATGCCCTCGAACCGGACAAGTACCCGCATAGGGTTTTCCTAAAGCACCCTTGAGCAATAATAGGTTAACATATTCCTGAATGGTGGCTACCCCATTTTTATGTTGGGTAAGCCCCATGGCCCAACACACCACGATCTTTGATTTGGATGACAGCAGATGTACGGCTTCATCTATTCTTTCCCCTTCCACGCCCGACAATTCGATGAGCTTTCCAAGATCATACTTTTCAAGATCCTTCATCAGCAATTCATAACCATCTACATATTCTTCAATAAAATCATGGTCAAAAACCAAACCATTGGAGGTGTTCAATTCGGCCAGTTTTTTGATAATGGACTTTACGAGGGGGATATCTTGATTGATCTTCACCTGTAGATGGAGGTCCGTTAGATCTTCGCCCCCACCCATCATGCCTTTTATACTTTGTGGATTCTTGAAGTTGACAAGTCCTGATTCCTCCAACGGATTGATACTGATGATTTTACCCCCATTCTCCTTGCATTTTTCCAAGGCGGAAAGCATACGGGGGTGATTGGTACCGGGATTCTGTCCTGCCACAATGATGACTTCGGCCCCATGAAGATCTTCCAGTTTTACAGAACCTTTACCAATACCCAAAGTTTGTGATAGGGCCACGCCACTACTTTCGTGGCACATATTGGAGCAATCGGGCATATTATTGGTACCAAAAGCCCTTGCGAACATCCCATATAAAAAAGCCGCCTCATTACTTGAACGACCCGAAGTATAAAAAATAGCCTCATTCGGGGAAGTCAATTTATAAAGTTCCGCAGCTATTATTCCATAGGCATCTTGCCATGAAATGGGTTCGTAATGGAGACTTCCTGAACGTAGTACCAAAGGCTCAACAAGTCTTCCGAACCTATTCAATTCATAATCGGTACATTGTGAAAGTTCCTCGACCGAATATCGTTTAAAAAACTCCCTACCAATATGTTCTGTAGTAGCCTCGTCGGCCAAGGCCTTGGCTCCGTTTTCACAGAATTCCCCAATTTTCGAAGGCTTATCCGGATCTGGCCAGGCGCAACTGGGACACTCAAATCCCTCATTTTGGTTCATGTGCGATAGCGCTTTCATAGAGCGCACTACGCCCATTTCCTTAAAGGCATGTGACATGGCAGCCTTAACCCCTGGTATTCCGGCAGCATAATTTGCGGGGGCTGTTAATTTAATATTGGTAAAAGTCTTAGGCCCGAAAAGGGATACTTTCCTATAAAATCCATCATCCATATCCTAAATGTAATCAAACTATGGATAACAAAAAGAATATCAGCATTTACCGGCCTTGGGATTGGGATATTTATCGGTTTGGTCTTCATGGGTATTGTCCAGACAAGCAAAATCTTTCTCCAGTAGCAAAAAAAACGTACCACCATCAACAAGTTGTTCATGGTGATCAAGACCTACCACATTGTTAGTATTCCAATCTTTTGCAAAGCTTTCGGGCACATAAAGTGTAATGGCATTATCATTGAAATCTACCTGCAAATTCCCAATCTGTTTTTGCTTTACAGCATATTTAAAGGTTGTGGATTTAAACTGGGTAGCTTCCTCTATAGCACCTTCTTTGCAGAATTTCTCCACTTCGGTGGGTGTTAACCGAAAACGAACAGAATTTTCTTTGATCCGTATTTTCATCGCTCTAATTATTGGCCTATTCAAATATAAGTAATAAGTACCTTGTAGTAGCTTATTTTACCATCCAATCATGAACAGGGTCCTCCTGCTCAAAATCATTGATCGCAATAGCGCCATCAAGGAAATAAAATGCGGCCCTATACCTTAGCAAGTATTGGAAATACGCTTAATGCCCTTCGTATTCAAACCCATCATAAGTAGCCCGTTCCTTGCTCTTTTTACCATTTCCAGTGGCATATAGTCCGACATACACCCCTGTAAACCACCCTACGACTTCTGAACTCAAAAATTTGGCATCAACGGTTTCCACATCCTTAAAAACACCATTTTCCTGCGCATAGGCAAAAGTAAAAGTGGTCCTATCCCCAGTAATCCTTAATTGAACGGGGCCTGGTTTCAATTCAATGGTTTTCGAGGTATAGGTTGTGGAACCAAATTGAAGCTTGACCACCAAAAGCATTTTTCCATCCTTTCGATGTACCAAAAGATCAAAATGGGAACCATTGTTAAGCAAGATCATCCCCGCTTCCTCGTTTTCCTTTTTAGGGTCAAAATCCATTAATGTGGTGGCCGTAAAATTCAGGTGTTGCAACCTTCGCCCTACAAAAGTTGGAGAGCCTTGATCCCCAATGACCAATTCGGAACCTTTTAGGTGTAAAACGCCTTTTTCAGGATCGAGTTGGTAATTGCTTTCATCAGGAAGCTGAATGTAATTCCATTCGAGTCCTAACTTTGGCGTATCAAAATCGACCTTACCGGATTTTTCGGGAAAAGGTTTCAACGGTAGGGTCGGTGCAGTCATATTTACATTGACCGTTCCATTTCCGTTTACGACCGGCCATCCGTTTTCCGGCCAATCAACGGGTGCCAAACAAGTTTCCCTTCCCAAAATATGATGTACCCCTCCTGACATATCCGCAATATTTCGATAGCCATGAAACACCATCCATCGCGATCCGTCATGGGCTTTGATCATATCGGCATGTCCAACGCCCTGAATCGGGTTGCCTTGTCCCGCCGCATTGGCATGGGCTAGGATGGGATTTGCAGGATTGTCGGTATATGGACCCCAAATACTATGGCTACGGGCAATGGTTTCGGAATGGGCTTCTTCGGTACCCCCTTCGGCCCCCATCAAATAATAGAATCCGTCTTTTTTATACAAATGCGGCCCTTCGGCATATCGACCACCGGTCCCATTCCAGATTTTTCGTCCCTCGGTCAATAATTTCCCTGTGGCCAAATCGATTTCATATAGGATGAATGGGGAGGATATGACATACGCCTTTCCATCCCCATCGAAAAATAGGTCAGGATCTATGCCCGGAATATCGACCCAAATGGGATCGGACCAAGGTCCGGCCGGGTTTGTTGCCGTAACATAGAAATTACCCCCATTGACAACATTTGTGGTAATCATATAAAAAATGCCCTTATGGTGTCGAAGCGTAGCTGCAAAAATATTGATGCCGTTGGGTAATTGCTCCCTCCGATGGATACAGTGGCCCACTTGTTCCCAATGTACCAAATCCCTACTATGGAAAACAGGAACTCCCGGAAAGTATTCAAAAGTACTGGTAACCAAATAATAGTCTTCCCCTACCCTGCAAACGCTCGGATCGGAATAAAATCCCGGAATAATGGGGTTGGTATAGGTTACGGCTGCATTGGGGTCTGGATTGGCAGCAAAAGGATTCGTACGTTTTGGGCCCTGGGAAATCGAATCTTGGGCAACTACTGCAAAATGCATCAGTAGTAGGATCAAATAAATCAGAAATACTCTCATAGGGTTTAGGATTGTCTATTTAGAACATCATAAATGAAAAACACCCTATAAAAATAAGGCGTTTTTCATTCAGTAATTGATCCTATTTTATCGTTGTAACACTATTTTTAAAGCTTCTTTCCTGAATCATCCTTTTACATATTCCTACGATATTGCCCCCCTACCTCGTACAACGCCGAGGTAATCTGGCCCAAGGAACAGAATTTCGTAATCTCCATCATTATTTCAAAAAGATTTTCATTGTGGATGGCCGCATTCTGCAAGCTTTTGATGAGTCCTTCAACCTGTTCCGCATTCGCCTTATGTAGGTTCTCCTTGGTCTGGATCTGAAATTGCTTTTCCTCCTCGGTTGCACGAATCACCTCCGCTGGCATAATGGTTGGGGACCCTTTGGAACTCAAGAAGGTATTTACCCCAATAATGGGATATCCACCAGAGTGTTTCAACGTCTCATAGTGTAGACTCTCTTCCTGTATTTTGTTTCGTTGGTACATGGTTTCCATAGCCCCTAAGACCCCACCCCGATCGGTGATACGATCAAATTCCAACAGTACCGCCTCCTCGACCAAATCGGTCAGTTCCTCAATGATGAAAGCACCCTGAATGGGGTTTTCGTTCTTCGCCAATCCCAGTTCCTTGTTAATGATCAATTGTATGGCCATTGCCCTACGAACCGATTCCTCTGTAGGCGTGGTTATGGCTTCATCATAGGCATTGGTATGCAAGGAATTGCAATTGTCATAGATGGCATATAAGGCTTGTAGGGTCGTTCGTATATCGTTGAAATCGATTTCCTGCGCATGCAAACTCCGTCCCGAGGTCTGTATATGGTATTTGAGCATCTGTGCCCGTTCGTTGGCGCCATATTTTTCTCTCATGGCCTTGGCCCATATTTTACGGGCTACGCGACCAATAACGGCATATTCGGGATCGATGCCATTACTGAAGAAGAAGGATAGGTTTGGACCAAATTCGTTGATATCCATTCCACGGCTCAAATAGTACTCCACGTACGTAAAACCATTCGAAAGTGTAAATGCCAATTGCGATATGGGATTTGCCCCTGCCTCCGCAATATGATACCCCGAAATGGATACTGAATAAAAATTACGCACCTTCTCCTTAATGAAATACTCTTGTACATCACCCATTAACCGCAGTGCGAACTCCGTTGAGAAAATACAGGTATTCTGTGCCTGATCCTCCTTTAAAATATCGGCTTGTACGGTACCCCGGACTTGGGAGAGTGTCCTTGCCTTAATCTCTTTATAGATTTCCTGCGGTAGTACTTGGTCCCCTGTCACGCCCAACAACAATAATCCTAACCCGTTATGTCCTTCAGGCAAGGCACCGTTATAATGGGGTTGCTCAAGGCCTTTTTCCTGATATATCGATTTTATCTTTTTCCGAACCTCTTTTTCGAGGCCATTTTCCTTAATATACAACTCACATTGCTGGTCTATGGCCGCATTCATAAAGAACCCCAGCAACATGGGGGCGGGACCATTGATCGTCATACTCACCGAGGTCATGGCATCTGCAAGATCAAAGCCTGAATACAATTTTTTCGCATCGTCCAAACAACAGACTGACACCCCTGCATTACCGATTTTCCCGTAGATGTCAGGACGATGGTCGGGGTCATTACCGTATAGGGTTACACTGTCGAATGCGGTTGAAAGTCTTTTGGCGGGCAGCCCCATACTCACATAATGGAAACGTCGATTGGTACGTTCAGGACCTCCCTCACCGGCAAACATACGGGTGGGATCCTCCCCTGTTCTTTTAAAGGGATATAAGCCCGAGGTAAATGGGAATTCACCAGGCACATTTTCTTGCAACATCCACCGCAGAAGGTCGCCCCAGGCTTGGTATTTTGGCAAAGCCACCTTGGGAATATCGTTGAACGATAATGTTTGGGTATGCGTTGCTATCTTTATTTCCTTACCCCTTACTTTAAAAGTGTATATGGGATCTTTATATTTCCCCACCTTTTCGTCCCATTGCAACAACATCTCCCAATAATACGGATCAAGGTCCATTTTAGCACGGTCGAATTCCTTGAACAACAACTCTAGTAGCTGTTGTTTTTCTTTATCATCCAGAACCTGTTCCAATATGGCTTCCTGTTTTAATCCTGACTTGTTTAAATAGGATTTCCCCCTATCGTCAGAAAGGCCCGCAACAGCACAAATTGTTTTAAATATGCCGTAAAGCTGCTGCGCAATTTGCACCTGCCCATTGACCTTTTGATCATAAGCCCGATTACGCTCGGCAATTTCAGAAAGATATCGGGTACGGGCCGGCGGAATCACATATACCTTTTCGGATTGTTCCTTTGAAATAGCCAAGCTGGATTTCAGGTCCGCCTCGGTCTTTTCTACCAGTCGGTCCATTATAGCCCTATAAAGGGTATTCATCCCCGGGTCGTTGAATTGTGATGCTATGGTACCAAAAACGGGTAAATCATCTTGATTTGCATGCCACAAGTTGTGGTTACGCATGTATTGCTTCTTTACATCACGTAGCGCATCAAGGGCGCCGCGTTTATCAAATTTATTGATGGCCACTAAATCGGCAAAATCGAGCATGTCAATTTTCTCAAGTTGGGTAGCGGCTCCAAATTCAGGTGTCATCACATAAAGCGACACATCGCAATGCTCTATTATCTCGGTATCGGATTGTCCAATTCCCGAAGTTTCAAGAATAATCAGGTCATAATGGGCCGCCTTTAAAATATCGACAGCCTCTTGTATATGTCTTGAGAGTGCCAAATTACTTTGACGGGTTGCCAAACTGCGCATATACACCCTCGGATTATTAATGGCGTTCATCCGAATCCTATCGCCAAGCAAGGCGCCTCCCGTTTTTCGTTTGGAAGGGTCTACCGATACAATACCAACGGTCTTTTCAGGAAAATCGATCAAGAAACGACGCACCAATTCATCGACCAGGGATGATTTTCCCGCCCCTCCAGTACCTGTAATACCCAGAACAGGAATATTTGATTTTTCATTTTTAGCTTGTAGGGCCTGCATGAAATCTTTAGCCACCTCCGGAAAATTTTCAGCAGCGGAAATCATTCTTGCAATGGCCTTGTGCTCTTTCCCTTCAATACGTTGAAGTTCATCAGTAAGACGGTCCCCAATGGGGAAATCGGAGTTTTCAACCAAGTCATTGATCATCCCTTGAAGGCCCATGGCACGGCCATCATCCGGCGAATATACCCGGGTAATCCCATAGTCCATTAAATCCTTGATTTCCTCAGGAAGAATTACACCGCCACCACCACAAAAGATCTTGATGTGGTCTGCCCCTCTTTCCTGCAACAGGTCAAACATGTACTTAAAGTACTCGTTATGCCCTCCTTGGTAGGAAGTCATGGCAATGGCATTGGCATCCTCCTGTATGGCCGTATTCACGACCTCATCAACACTCCGGTCATGGCCTAGGTGTATGACCTCAACCCCGGTCGCCTGAATAATGCGACGCATGATATTAATGGATGCATCGTGTCCATCAAAAAGTGAAGCTGCCGTAATAATACGTACTTTATTTTTAGGAATATAGGGAGTTACTTGTTTCATCTGTAATTAAGACTCGTTTTTAGGGTGGTAATTTACGGAATATTCAATAATAAGGAATGATAATTTGGAATAATTCAAAAACACAGGGTGAAACTATATCAGCTGCCTTATTGGGATCCTATTGGTGAACGGGCAAAACAACAACCAAGTAACCTTACATGCCCTACTTTGATGGGTCAACCCCAATTCCGATGGCCTCCATATCCTCGAATGCCTTTTCCTGGCAGAATTAAGTTTGTACGGATTTTCAGTCTATCCTGAAAACGGTATAATTCCTTGACCATTTGGTGGTTTTTCCCGGTTGAATTGCAATAGGGTAAAACAATTCCGGGGAAACGACATGTTTCCACCCCCAAAGATTTATTTTGTTGGTTTTAAAACCACCCCTTTCACAGATGCCAATCTTATGTTCATGTTGATGTAATTCCCAAGTAGCATTCACATCTTCCCCTCCCGAAAGATTACTGAAAAAGAACTGGTCGTTGGGCGTACCCCCAAAACCAATTTCGTTGGACCCCATGATAACCTGTTGCTCGGTATTCAAAGTTTCACCAAACCGCTCCGGTTGTAACGGAAAAGGAAATTCCAAAACATAACCACACCCCATCGATTCGTTATTTACGGCCATGAAATTGTGTACATATTCATCGGTATGAATAGCTTTTTGTCCAACATTATGCAGGGTATAATCGATAACCCAACCGCTTTCCCCTATGGTGATCTTTTTGTTCAGGACATAGGCAAAGCCGTTAACCATTTCCGAGGTACAACGGATTGTGATATCAAAGGGGGTAGTACTGACTTTGAACCGGGCCGGTTGCGTTTGATAGGCTTTATGGAATAGATACTCTTGATCCTCTTTTTTCAATAAGCCCACCCCGATTTTATGAAACCACCCTCCTATTTCGGCATCTTCAAAACCCAAGGCGGAATCTATACCGAATTCATTGTACAACCCCTTCCCCAAGTGCGTCCCATCTTCGTAATCCGTCCTTTCCACAGTAGTGATTGGACAACCTTCGAATATGACCCTGGTGATTTTTCCTGACCAGTCGAATCGCGAACCGGCATAACCCTCTTCCGGAAAGTCAAAATGAATCTCTAGGTTGCTGTTTTTTAAAATATGCGGCATACTATGAAATTAATACTAATAACAAGATTAAGAAAGCTGAATCCCAAAAACCTCCCATCGGGCAAACCGGATTCGCTTTCTGATGATCCATGGACCTACCCGATAGTTTCCAGCATTTGTTTATATATTGCTGTAATGACAATACCCCAAGACAAACACTTACCCTACTATTTCCCTATCCTACCAATCTTCCTATTACCGGACCCTTTTTCGATTCCGACATTCAAATCACCCAATTCTGCCCGGGATTGTCCAACAACTTCCATGAGTTCCTGCACTTTTTCCGGATAAGACCCAATTACATTGAACCGCTCCCCCGGATCCCTCATCATATTATAAAGTTCGGGTTTCTCCACAATCGTTGTTATCCGTTTCCCCCCGTGGCCATCATTACCGGGTTTTGCATTATAGGAACCATAGGTATGGGGTAAGACCAACTTCCAATTTCCCTTTCGTACACCATTTAGGTTGTTCTTACCGTAATAATAAAGAATGGTCTCTCGTGGGGTAGCTTCAAAATCGCCTTTCCAAAGTGATGTGATATCGACCCCATCAATTTTATTGGCCGATAAACTACCATTTGTTATCGATGCGAAGGTGGGCAACAAATCAATCGCACATGCCAATTGATTGCATACAGTGCCTTCAGGAACCTTACCTGGCCAGCGAATAATAAAAGGAACACGTTGTCCTCCTTCCCAACTCGTACTTTTTCCCTCCCGGAGACCCCCAGACGAACCTGCTTGGTTACCATAATTCAGCCAAGGTCCATTGTCTGTCGTAAAAATAAAAATCGTATTATCCGCTACATTATTCTTCTCCAATGCCTTGCTAATTTCACCTACCGACCAATCTATTTCCATCATTACATCACCATAAAGACCCTGTTCACTTTTGCCTTTGAACTTTTTGGAAACCCCGAGGGGGATATGCCCCATTGAGTGCGGCACATATAAAAAGAATGGCTGTGCCGCATTCCTATTGATAAAATCAACCGCTTTTTCGGTATAAAGCGTCGTCAGTTTATCCTGGTCTTCCAAGCTGGTGATGAATCCTGTAACTTCATTCCCGACTATCAAAGGTAATTCCGGGAAATTCCACCCATTATGATCTAACCGATCCCCTGTAACATTGCTATTTGGCCACATGTCGTTGGAGTAAGGCAAACCTACATACTCATCAAAACCATGCTGCAAGGGAAGAAACTCCTTTGGCCTACCCAAATGCCATTTTCCAAAGCAGGCAGTTGCATAGCCTTGATCCTTGAACATTTCGGCCATTGTATACTCTTTGGTATTCAACCCAATCGAATCATTAGGAAATAAAGCCCCGGAGAACCCAATCCTATTTGGGTAACACCCTGTCAACAGTCCCGCACGTGAAGCACTACAAACTGGCTGGGCAGCGTAGAAATTCGTAAACCTCATTCCTTTACTGGCCATTTGGTCTAAATTGGGCGTTTCAAAACCTGTTGCCCCATAGGACCCTACATCCCCATAACCTTCATCATCAATGAATATGACCACCACATTGGGCTTCTCGGCAATTTGCTCTTGTTTTTTTCGATCACAGCCAACAAACAAAACCGTGGACACTAGAATTAAAGTGATGTATTTTCCCATTGTTTAAAAAAGTAAATTATCATTGATCTACGAATCCGGTTATAGGTATTTCCACCTTTCGGCACACCTATTTAATGGAAAAACAAACTCTCTGGATATGACCTTTCCCAAACAATAACCGCAACCAAAAAAATTAGACCGGAAACTCCCATAAAGATAAGGGCAATTCTTGTTTTTCAACCCATGAAAGGCATGGGATTTTGGAAGGAAAATAAAATCGCCCATAGGTTTTAACCCATAGCAGCACGATTACCTTGCCGACGGTTATTCATAACAACTTTTTGATTAGGACAATTTGCCCCAAATGATAATAACAGTGTTCTATCATTCCGTCAATGTTCCTAAAATAAGTGCCGTATTTTTCATCTACAAATACATGCTTCAATTTTTCCTCGGGCAAGTTGGTTATCAAATCAACTAGCTTTTCAGTATCCATCCAAAATTGGGACAGGAAGGATTCCCATGCCAATTGGGATTCTATGGGTGGAAAGTCAAAACTGAATTTATCCTTTATATCAAGATCACCCCCTTCGAACACATTCTTTATTCCATGGATATAATAATGAATGTGTTGGGCTATGATCGCAATTGAATTCAATGCATCGATTTTAATGGTAACGGCCTTCCAATCCGTCCCCTCCAATTGCGCTTTGTAGTTGGTGTTCGCAATCCATGTACCATTTAAAACAACCTCGCGAAGTCGGTTGGCCAATTGATGTGTTTGTTTCATATTCTGGGCATTGTCCGATACCTATAGCTTACACTTTACCGAAATATATCGGGGCCAGTATTGGCCCTACTTTTCCCTTCTTCCGTACCTGCACAAGAGCACTGCCAAAAAGGGAGACAAAGCAAGATACATCGAAAGTGGGTATTATTCAACCCAAAAATATTCGTTATTAGAGGTTTTATTGTATTGGTAGGAATGCCAATCCCTTCCTAAGGGAAATTGACCATCATTTTATTGGGCAAACCCCATTTGACCCAAACAAATAGGGCCGTTATTCCAGTAAAATGTTAAAAACGCGTAAAAATTGACTAAAAATCATAAGAAAGAAGCATTTCAACCGTTATTTAAGCAATTCATCCTATTTTTATTCCTCCTAAACTATCAAAGAACCGTTCGTCAATGCAGAGATATAGAATTTTAATCGCATCTGCGCTTGTTGTCTTTACTTTATCGGCGCTTACTTCACGTCTATTAAGTCACAAGTCAAAAGATAGTACCCAAAAAGTGGGAACAGCAATATCAACCACGGAAAAAACTTCAAAAAACAAAAGGGACGCATTGCTTTACACAACCCGACAAAAAGAACTGCAAACTGCCTTAAACGTCTATTTCAAGAAAGCCATTGCCAAAGGGGATGTTATTGGGGCAGGGGTGAGTATTGTAAAAGGGGACTCCATTATAATCTCTGAAGGGTTTGGCAAAAAGAACAGTGCTGAACAAAGTACGGTAAACGGGGAAACCGTTTTTAGGCTGGGTTCATTATCAAAAGGTTTTGCCGGCATATTGGCCGCAAATATCAAAAGTGAAGGAAAGTTAAATTGGACGGATAAAGTGAGTGATTATCTTCCTGAATTTCAATTGGGTGATGGAACGAACACTTCGAATGTGACCCTAGCGAATATTTTATCGCATACATCGGGTACGCCATACCACAGTTATACGAATCTTGTTGAGGCAGGCCTACCCTTAAAGGATATAGCCAAACGTTTTAAGGAAGTAATGCCCATAAGCAAACCGGGGCTCATGTACAGCTATCAAAATGCCATGTTCGCCCTTTGTGGGGAAATGATGAAAAAAGCAACCGGTAAAAAAATCAACACCCTTTTGGACAATCGATTTTTCAAACCTTTGGAAATGTGTGCCACTACTACCGATTATGAGACCTTGACCCATGAGGCCAACATTGCCATGCCCCATGTTAAAACACGGAATGGTTGGAAGGCGGCCCATCTTAAGGATAATTATTACAATGCGGTAGCTGCTGGCGGCATCAGTTCCAATGCCCACGATATGGGCCGTTGGATGCGTTTTTTATTGGGACACCATCCCGAGGTCATGAAAAGCGAGGCCATCGACGAGGCATTCAACCCTTTTATTGAGATTTCAGGACATCGTAAATACTATCAACGATGGCCGGGCCACACGAGGTCGTATTACGGTTTTGGGTGGAGAATCCACAAGTTTACCGAAGGGGATAGCACTTTTGAAAAAACCATATGGCACCACGGTGGAAGTGTCAATAACTACAGAAACGAGATTGCCGTATATCCTGAATCGGATTTGGGAATCTGTGTATTGATGAACAATAATTCACCCCTTGCCAAGACGGTGATTCCCGATTTGTACGAGATAGTCAAAGCGGTTTACAGTCAGGCAACCCCCAAGGAATTACATCATCAGATTGCCGCCACGACCCTATAAGCTTTAGCCCACTGAAAACAACAAATGCCCCTTCATACAACATCAGGTTGTTGAGATAGTCGTTCCAAGTATAAAACCAAAGTCCTTCCCCTAATTCCATGTATCCCCATTTTATGTCACAACTGCATATTTTCAAACGGACTGTAGGAAAATCAAAGCTGCCAAACCATCACTATCGGCCAATGCCATCCATATTCCAGTTAAACCGGACATCCCTTTTAAACCATAGACAATGGGAGCAAAAAGAAGTAGGAAACGAAGTATAGCCTAAAAGGCAGCAATCTTAGGAATGACATTACCTTAAATCGCAGAAAATGGGGCAATAAAATCAGATATTCCATTGTAAGACACTTTCTTTGATACCTTCCAAGAAACGAAACAAGGAAAAAGTCTAGAATACCAAGCTGATAATCAATAATCCAAAGGTTTTTTGTAAGGGAAAGTGACATTTTTTGTTAGATTTGGAGTAACAAAATTGTTAAGTGAAATTTATACCAATACTTTTAGTGATATCATTGGCCATTACTTTACCCATGAAGGCACAAACCTTTTCGGTATCGGGGTCGGTTAAGGATATGGACAACCAAAGTATCCCCTTTGCATCGGTATTTTTACTTGGGGTGGCGGACAGTGTAATGGTAAGTGGTGTTTCAGCGGACGAAAAAGGCGGTTTCACAATACAGAATATTACCCCAAACACCTATTTCATAAAAGCCAGTTATGTTGCAAAATCCTCGGATTTGATTGGCATTGACGTTTCCAAGGATGTTAAAATAGGCACGATTATCATTGACCATAATATCGAAAATCTCGATGAGGTAGTCGTTAATTCAATGAAACCGAAAATAGAACGTTTAACAGACCGGCTAATCTTCAATGTCGAGAACACCGTAGTATCACAAGGTAGTTCTTGGGATATTCTTCAACGTACCCCAGGGGTAATAGCCATGCAAGAAGACTTAATGGTGCGTGGCCAAAAGGCCACAGTCTATATCAATGACAGAAAGGTTCAATTGTCATCGCAGGAAGTACGCGAACTATTGGATAATTATCCGGCCGGACATATTAAATCGATCGAGATCTTTAATACCCCCCCAGCGAAGTTCGATGCCGAAAGCGGTCCGGTCCTTAATATCGTGACCAACAAAAACATTTCCATGGGCTACAAAGGAAACATCAACAGCACCTATACCCAATCGATTTTCCCGAAATACACCCTAGGAACCTCCCATTTTTACAAAACTGAAAAATTAAATGCGTTTGCCTCTTATAATTATGGCCAGCGAAAGGACTTTCAAAATACCGAAAGCACCACCAATTTCATGAACAATAGTGGCATATTTTCTCGATGGTCAACGGATTATGATAAGACCACAAGAGCGAAAAACCATACGGCCCAACTGAATTTGGATTATGTGATCAATGATAGGAACACCCTCAATTTAGCCTCGACCGCATCGGTTTCCCCCAACAAGGAATTCGACAATACACAGTTTACCGAAATGCGCAATGCGGGACGCCTATTGGATTCGACCTTTATTACTGAAAGTGATCTACTCGAGGACAAGAACAGTATTTCTGTGGACCTCACCTACAAACTCAATTTTAAAGAACAGGGCGACCTTAAGTTGAACGGCCATTACACAAAATATAGCCGTACCAATAATCAAAATGCGAGGTCTGACTATTTTGACACCGATAACCAATTTATGAGAACCTTCGGTTTTTATACGGATAACCTCCAGGATATTGAAATCTACACCACCCAATTGGACATTACGACTTCCGTTGGAAGCGTTGATTTTGAAACTGGACTAAAAGGGTCCTTTATCAAATCAAATAGTAGTATTGACTATTACAATACCACAAATGAAGAACAGCTGCATATTGCAAACCTGTCCGATGATTACCGTTATGATGAAGAAGTGTATGCAGGTTACCTTAGTGCATCCAAAGACTGGGGAAAAGTTGGTTTCAAAGCCGGTCTACGTGCGGAGCAGACCAAAAGTTCCGGGTTTTCAGCTTCCCTTTTGGAAATCAACGAGCTAATGTACTTTGAGCTGTTCCCTACCTTTTACTTGACCTACACCCCCCATGACGACCACAGTTTCGCCTTTGATTATTCCCGAAAATTGACTCGCCCAAGATATGAGGATCTAAATCCGTTCCGATATTATATCAATGAAAGCAACTTTAGCGAGGGTAATCCAAACCTGCGCCCCAATTTCAGCCATAACTTCAATCTAAACTATACCTTGAAAGGAAGTTATTATTTCGACTTTTATTATCGGGACAATGGCAACTACATTTCCACCCTTGCCTTTCAGGACAACCAAAACCTTGTTTTACGGGATATTACACAAAATGTTCTTGAAAGCACATCCTATGGTTTCGATTTCAATTACGGTAAAACAGTGACCGACTGGTGGTATCTTTATACCTACATTTCCATTTTTCACGAAGATGAGACCTTTGTCGCCTTGGAAAGCAATAACCAAACCGTTACCAACTCCGTAGATGGTGGCTACATTGATTTTACCAATTACCTCAACCTTTCCAAAGACGGTACCTTTAAGGGGGAAGTGGGCATTACCTACCTATCCGGATTTATGGAGGGTTCCTATACCAAGGAAGAAACGACAAACCTTACCCTGGGTTTGCGAAAAAGCCTATGGAACAAAAGGGCCGTGGTCAGTTTACAGGCAAATGACCTGTTGAACAAAGCCAACAGTCGTATATCTTCCAAATACCTTAATCAGGACAATGCTTATTTTGTAAAGCCTGAAACCCAATATATACGTCTAGGGTTTACTTTGAATTTTGGCAATTTTAGATTGGAGGACAATCAACGTGACATTGACAAAATAGAACGCGATCGATTGGACTCGAACTAGGACCAATTCTATCATGGGCACTATCCGGTTTTCTTCCCGATAAACCGAATCACCTTACTTATACCATTATGAAAGTCGCCTTCCTTCAACTCAACATCAACCTCTTCAAGTTGCAGGATCTCGAAATTCGGGAAATCCCTTTGAATTGAATCCTTGGAAAACAGCATATCCATATTGCCAGGACCGCCCACTGCCGGATTCAACTTTCGCAACGCCAAATGTCCAACACTGAACCCTTCTAAAATCAAGAGTCCGCCCGGTTTTAGCAAATCAGCGATTTTGTGATGGTATTTTGATGCAATTTGGGGTGGAAAATGCGCAAAAATAAGGGCTGCTGCATCATATTCCTTATTCACTAATGACAAATCGAAAAACTCCCCGACTTCATAATGGATCATCACCTTTTCTTTTTCGGCCAATTTCAAGGCTTTGTTCCTCCCTTCCATACTAATATCAAAAGCACTTACCTGTAAGCCGGATTTTGCCGCATATACAGCATTTCGACCTTCACCCTCGCCTGGCAATAAAATACGGCCACTAAGGTTCTGTTGATCTATTGTACTCTTAAAAAAAGTATTGGGTTCCGTACCGTAGACGTATTCCTCCCCGGCATACCGATCGTCCCACATCGTATTCATTTTGTCCATCCTTGCATTTTACTTTAAAACAATAACTTAAGCCATTTCGGGCTGCACCCTCCTTCCGCTTCGCAAATCAAATCACACATTAAAGATACTGAGGATATATCGGTTTTAATCGTAAAAAAATGAGGGGGCCATACGTTTATTCCTCTTTCAAGATTCCCGAAATAAAAAAATTAGGATCCACAATCCCATTCTACCCCAAAGCATTACAATATTCAATTTCCCATTCTTTTTTCCTTCTCCTTAAACACCTTGTTCGCTGTCTTCATATCGGCATAACGGGGGTCTTGCACATAATCCTGTTTCAGCATTTTAATGACCTCGATACTCAAAAACCCAAACTCACTCACCACCTTACCGTAAAAACGGTACACCCCCTTGCCCCTAAAATGGTATTTGGCCGCTACAGGCGGAAACAATACCGTATCGAACACCTCCCCGTGTTGATCCAACAACGTAGCAAAATGCATGCGCTTTCCATTATGGGTACTGGTGTTCTTAACCGTAACCAAATAACCGTAAATATCGATATGGTTACCCAAATAGCGTTCCAGGTCCCTACTACCATGGTCGTTCCTGAGCGGTTCTTTCAACAACCCAAAAGGACTACACAGGCAAAAGCCCAAGAGTTCCAATTGGGTAAAGGCCATCTCAAGATCGGTGGTATGCATCTTGGGAATACTGAACTTTTCATGCCGCGGCGGAAACAATTTGGGATGCTCTACCAACATCCCCTTGGAGAGGAACAAATGTGCTTGCCACAGCAGCTCGTGCTGATTGACCTGGGTAAACCGAAAAGCATCAATACGGATAAGTATGCTTACCTGCTCTATAGAGATAACCACCCGATCCAGAAAATCGGCCAAAGAGGTAAAAGGTCCGTTCGCTGTCCGTTCCTTAAGGATACGATCCATAACCCGACTTTCCAACTCCTTTAAATACATAAGTCCCAGATACAGCTGTGTGCCGTAAAGACAGTTGGCGGGTTGACTTTTGTTCACACAGGGGGCGTGAATAGTGGCCCCAAGCATACGTGCCTCATGGATATAGCTTTCGGCCCGGTAAAATCCGCCACCGTTATTGAGCACGGCGACCATATATTCCAACGGATAGTACGTCCTTAAAAAAAGGCTCTGATAACTTTCCACGGCATAGGAGGCCGAATGTCCCTTGGCAAAGGCATAACCTGCAAAACTGGCAATCTGTTCCCAAATCTCAAAAATAAGCTTATCATCATAGCCCTTTTCCCTACAATTCCCGACAAACCTATCCTTTACCTTTTGAAACTCCTCCCGTGAACGGAACTTACCACTCATACCCCTCCGCAGTACATCGGCCTCTCCCAGATCCAGACCGGCAAAGCAATTGGCCACTTTAATCACATCTTCCTGATAGACCATGACCCCATAGGTCTCGGGCATAATATCCAACATTACCGGATGGGCCCTCTCCTTCGCCCGCCCCGGATTACGGTGCCGTAGGATATACTCGCGCATCATTCCACTTTTGGCCACCCCAGGTCGTATGATCGAGCTTGCCGCCACCAACCCAAGATAGCTGTCTACCTGCAATTTTTTGAGCAGCATACGCATGGCGGGTGATTCCACATAAAAACACCCCATGCACTGGGCACTCTTTATCATGTCATTGATGTTGGGATCGTTCTTAAAAGCCTTGATATCATGGATATCGAACTTAGCGGTTTCCTCGGGTCGACTCGCTTCCAGGATCTCCATGGTCTCTTTTATTTTTGCCAAACCCCGCTGCCCTAAAATATCGTACTTATACAGTCCGACATCCTCGGCAATGACCATATCGAACATAACCGTAGCAAACCCCTTGGGAGGCAAATGGGTCGCGGAAAAATAATGCGCGGGCTTTTCACTGATCAGGATTCCACTGGCATGAATGCTCAAATAATTGGGCATGCCCTTGATCAATTCCCCATACTTTAAGACCAAATTCGAAACCTCATCCAACCGTGAGGATTGGTACCGCCCATCGGCCAATAGATCGATTTCGTTTTTGGGCAACCCGAACACCTTGCCCAACTCCCGCACCGCACCACGATGCTTAAAGGTGACATAAGTCCCCAAAAGCACGGCATTCTTGAACGTGTCAAAAATATACTGGGTCATTTCCTCCCGGTCGCGCCATGAAAAATCGATATCGAAGTCGGGCGGATTCACCCGATATAGGTTAATGAATCGCTCAAAATATAGGTCGAGCTCTATGGGATCCACATCGGTGATCCGCAATAGATAGGCGACAATACTATTGGCACCACTCCCCCGGCCTACATAGAAAAAACCCTTCTTTTGGGCATGGGAAACAATATCCCAATTGATAAGGAAGTAGGATACAAACCCCATTTTCTTGATTAGGCCCAGTTCCTTTTGCAATCGGTCCAAAATCGTTTTGTTCACTTCGGGATAACGATACGACAACCCTTTTTGGCATAGTTCCTCAAGTAGTTTTTCGTCCTCTTCCTTAGACTGTAGATAAGTCTTTTGATTCTGGGGCTCCCGCCCCTCTGAAAAATCGAAATGTATACTACAGGAATTCATCAACTTCTCGGTATTCCCAAGAATAAAGAGATACTCCGAAAAGGCTGTTGCCAGATTCTGTACGGGGTACATCTTCTCGCCCTCTGAGGCTTCTTCGCTCTTTGGAAGCTTGCTCAACAACACATTATTATCGATGGCCCGCAAGAGACGATGCGCATTAAAATCGCGTTTGTTCCTAAAGGTAACGGGTTGCAACACCACCAATTTAGCCCTGAGCTCAACCAGTTTGGAAAAGGGCAATCGCCTTAGGTCGGCAATCGAAACGCCGATAAATTCATCGTCGGAAAAGGTAATCTGGTCATTGAGCAATACTTTCTCAAAAGGGTAAATGACATAGGCATTATCAAAATGTGGGGCAATGGCAGGCAGTTCTTCCCCTTTGTGCAGATGCCATGATAAAAAGGCATTCAACTCTTGATAGCCTTCATTGTTCTTGGCAATACCCACAAAACATGGGTCTACCCCATTCCTAAAATCAATACCCAAAATAGGCCGTATGTTGAATTCCTTGGCCTTGCGCACGAAATTGAGTCCGGCAGAGGTATTGTTGATGTCGGTCAGTGCCAATTGGGTCACATGGTTGGCTTGGGCCAATTGCAGGAGTTCGAGTTCGGAAAAGGTTCCGAAGCGAAGGCTGTAATATGTGTGACAATTTAGATAGATAGACGTTAGATTTTAGATGTTGGATATTGGGTGTTGGCAAAATGAATCTTTACATACTGTCTGGTCGAGCGCAGTCGAGACCCATGTTGATAGTTGCAATGCTTCAAAGACCTCTCGACTGCGCTCGAGGTGACAGCAAACCCAAAACCTACTGTTTCCGATGTGCCAATACGGTCGGTGGTTGCCCATTGAAGGGGTTATGCATTCTACCAATGGTCCTAGCCCCCATAGCCGAAGCCCTTACCACACTTTTATCCCCGTAGCGTTCCCGCATACGATCCATGGCTGCATAAAGGTTCAACGCTTCCTCGGTATCGTCAAAAAGGTTGATCTGATAATTGCCCGATACCAAATGACTGAACCGTATCCCCACCAAGCGCACCAATAACCTTCTGTTGTACAATGTTTTGAACATTTCCAAAATCTTGGGAATGAGAATATGGTCGGCACTCGTATACGGAATACGCATTTGCTTGGAATACGTATTAAAATCGGAATAACGGATCTTGACGGCAATACAGGCCGTCAGTTTTTCTCCCCTACGTAATTGAAAGGCCAGATTCTCGGTCATCGCGATAAGGATACCCCTCAGTTTTACCACATCAATGGTGTCCTTATCAAAAGTACGTTCGTTGGAAATGGATTTTCGTTCACAAAAAGGGATTACGGGTGTATGGTCTACCCCATTGGCACGCTTCCAGATTACCTCCCCATTCTTTCCCAACACGCGTTGCATCAAATCCATCGGCATTTCTTGAACCGTCTTTACTTTCCGTAACCCGAGATTGCGAAGGGTCTGATAGGTCTTATCGCCCACCATGGGTATTTTTTTTATCGACAGGGGAGCCAAAAAAGGTTTTTCATAACCCAAATCGATTTTCAGTTGATTGTTTGGCTTGGCCTCACTGGTAGCCACTTTGGATACCACTTTGTTTGCTGAAAGTCCAAAAGAAATAGGCAAACCCGTTTCCTTGATGATCCGTTTACGTAGCTCGGAAGCATATTGGTAACAGCCAAAAAAACGGTCCATTCCCGAGAGGTCGGCATAAAACTCATCAATACTCGATTTTTCGAACAAGGGCACCTGTTCCTTGATGATCTCGGTGACCATATCGGAATGCTTGCTGTAAGTGCCCGCATTGCCCCTAATGACGACTGCTTCAGGACATAATTCCCGCGCCATTTTCATGGGCATACCGGAATGCACCCCAAAACCACGGGTTTCATAACTACAGGCCGCCACCACTCCCCGATCGCTGGTACCACCCACCAATAAGGGACGATTTTGCAACTCGCTGTTCAAGAGCCGTTCCACGGATACAAAAAAAGTATCCAGATCTAAATGAAGTATGGTCTTTTGCATAACTATCCTACGAAATAATATTCCTCTTAGTAAACCTTGGTTTCTTTGAATAGAACAGCTCCAAAACAAAATCAAACAGAGACCCTGACTGTAAACGTCAGGGTTAGTTCCTCCATTTATTTTGTCATCGCATTACATGCTTGCCAAAACAAGGTTTCACTAAAAGGGACAGCTAAATTATGGAATAATTCCTATTTTTTGGATTATTTCCATATAAATAAAAATATTTAACGTATCGGCTTCCAATTCCTGGATCCAATATGCTTTTTCAATTGTGTTAAAGGGAATAAGGTGTTTACAAATGTTTTTTTTGAATCGACAAGAACTACACCTTGATGTATATTTTTTTCTTGTTCAACCACCAACCAACAGCCCAGCACAGTAGCATAAAAACCAAGGCAAAAGCAAGCGACCCGAAGTAATGGCCAATCCAACTGAAACCTTTTTCATAAATATAGTTGAACAAAGACTGCTCGCCATCTACCCTTACAAAGTGCATTCCTATTGCCAAGTATTCAGACAGCAGGTATATGAACAGGGGATTCTTCCCGAAAATCTCAAAGAAGTTGAAGTTCACGGGTTTTCTGACCAGATCTATCCAATAAATCAATACTGAAAGCAGTATAATATCCATCCCTACGGTAAGGACGACGAAAGAGCTTGTCCATAATTTCTTGTTGACAGGAAAACCCAAATCCCAAAAATACGCCACGATCAATAGGCCGGTCCCGACCATTAGCATTTTAGCGAGCTTTTTAAAATCGACCCCTCCATCAATAACGTATTTCCCAACCAAATATCCTGCTATCACATTACATATTGCCGGAAGGGTACTTAAGAGTCCTTCTGGATCAAAAGGGATACCGTCACCCATATACAAATGGGCATCACCAAAAACAAACTGGTCTATTGTTCTAACGAAATTGCCTTCCAACGTATAATCACCAAAGGCATAGAGCAACAACCAATACCCCAACAATAGGATTCCCGACCCTATTAAAAGTTGTCGGTTTGTCAAAAAATAGATCATGATGGCCCCCATGAAATAACATAATGCAATTCGCTGCAATACCCCCAATATCCTGGTTTCACTAAAAGGAACCATTGCAAGGTCCCCAGTTTCCGTCCATGACATGAACGGGATCCAGTACATGAGATATCCCAATAGGAAAATAATCAAGGTACGCTTTACGATTTTTCCAAAAACCTCGGACAAGGACTTATCGCCCCAGCGCGTTTTTACAAATGCAAAGGCATTGCCCACTGCAAAAAGAAAGGAAGGAAAAACCAAATCGGTCGGGGTAAATCCGTGCCATTTGGCATGTAGTAACGGTGAAAAGGTAAAGCTATGATCTCCCGGCGTATTCACAACGATCATTAAACAAATGGTCAACCCCCGAAAAACATCCAGTGCTTTAAATCTTTTCATACTTATACTGGCAGGCTTAAATTCCACAAATTAGTGTACATGTGACTTTCACCTACCAAAGTACCACAAATTTCTTTATTATTTTCCAGAATCAGTTACTAAAAAAGGGGCAAGTCCTAATCAAAAGCGAATCCTGTAGACACTCTATAGACAAAAGCATACAGCACGATAAAGAACATTGCGAAACTGAACCATGCGAAAACCTTGAAATAGTTCTTGACCATCAAATGTCCCAAATTTCGAAATCCTTCCTCATAAATCTTCTTAATAAGTAGTGTTGTCTTCATAATCAAAATTTTACTATTGTTTATAGTAAGATTACAAAGCCCATTCCACGTCCTGATGAAAAGGGGGATTTTAGTTTAAGGGAGATAAAAAGTTGCTGAAATACTGCTTTTTGATTAAAATGGAAGGTTTTTAAGATCGACATTCCCACCAGAAATGATGATTCCAACTTTTTTGTCGATAAATCGATTTTTTTTACGCAACACGGCCGCAAAGGCCACCGCACTGGAAGGCTCTATAACGATCTTCATACGTTCCCAAACCAATTTCATGGCCGCTATTATTTCATCCTCGCCAACACGAACAATACCTTCCACATATTTTTGGATCAACGGAAAACTTTTATCCCCCAGTTGGGTCTTGAGTCCGTCTGCGATGGTATTCGTAGTATCATTCGATTCTATTTTTCCACTTTTCAAGGAACGGTAAGCATCATCGACCTCAAAAGGTTCCGCACCGACCACCTTACAATCATTCCCAAAATGATGGGCAGCAAGTGCTGTCCCGGCAATGAGTCCGCCACCCCCAACAGGCACGACCACAACATCCAGGTCGGGTTGTTCCCGCAACAGCTCCATACAAGCGGTGCCCTGCCCTGCAATCACATTCCGATCATTGGAAGGATGGATAAAGGTCGCCCCTGTTTCCGATTGGATTTCCTGGGCCATGGTATTCCTTGCCCCTAGGGTAGGTTCGCATTCGATAATTGTCCCGCCATAACCCTTAACGGCATCTTTCTTCACTTGGGGGGCAGAAGATGGCATTACGATATAGGCCTTAACCCCCAGGCTCTTCGCTGCCAAGGATAAAGCCTGGGCAAAATTGCCCGAAGAATGGGTGACCACCCCTT
The DNA here is from genome assembly GCF_003148665.1 of Maribacter polysiphoniae. Taxonomy (GTDB): domain Bacteria; phylum Bacteroidota; class Bacteroidia; order Flavobacteriales; family Flavobacteriaceae; genus Maribacter_A; species Maribacter_A polysiphoniae. The sequence goes on from NZ_QGGQ01000006.1 coordinate 67,948, forward strand.
TTTCCCTTTGTTCCTTGGTCAATTGTAAAATGGCATTCGTAGCGCCCCGCATTTTATAGGCACCCATTCTTTGGAAATTCTCACACTTAAAGAACAGCTCGGCTTCTGCAATCCCATTCAATAAATGAGAGGTGAAAATTGGGGTTTCATGAATAAAAGGAGTAATTCTTTGATGGGTTGCAATAAGATCTTCTTTCTGTATCATGGTTGACAATATCAATTCATTTTAACGCCAGTACCACAACTGAAAATGGGGGCACTTCAATTTTAATTCCATCCTTTTTCAAAACAGCTCCCTTAAAATCGGTCGGCTTTATTTTTTCTGGATCCCCAAAGGAATTATAATCCTGCACCTTAGCACTCTTCAAAATGCGCCCAGATACCGATTTATAAACCTTGTCCAAAGAAACCGTAATGTTCTTTGAGTCATGAAGGTCTATATTCACCAACGAGATATGGGTGACCCCTTCCTTATCTATTGATGCGGATGCAGAAATCGCTGGTAAATACTCCCCCTTATATTCATAATTGTCGGTTTTCAATTGCAAGGGTACCAAGACCGCATCTTGATGTATCTTGTACATTTCCATTACATGATAGGTTGGGGTTAGTATCATTTTCTTGCCTTCGGTCAATATGACTGCCTGAAGCACATTCACTGTCTGTGCCAGATTGGCCATTTTCACCCTTTGTGCATGGTTATTGAAAATATTCAGGTTCATACCTGCAATCATGGCATCGCGCATGGTATTCTGTTGATACAGAAATCCCGGATTTGTTCCTTGCATAACGTCATACCACCCTCCCCATTCATCAACGACCAAGTCCACTTTTCGTTCAGGGTCATATTTGTCCATTATCTCGGTATGTTTTTGAATGAGCTCTTCCATCTTCCACGATCTTTGCATGGTCTTGAAATATTGATCTTCCTTAAACTCGGTGGAAGACCCTTTACTGCCCCAGTCAATGACCGAATAATGGTGCAATGCAACACCCTGTAAAAGATTATGGGGAATGTCGCGCATCAGGGTTTCGGTCCAGCGATAATCCGCATCACTGGCTCCGGACGCAATTTTATCCAATCCGCCTTCAACGCCTACACCCGACATAAAAGTGGCATATTTTCTATAAACATCGACATAATATTCGGGGCGCATATTACCCCCACAGCCCCAAGCTTCATTACCAACACCCCAAAATTTAACCTTCCAAGGCTTTTCACGACCATTTTGTCTCCGCAAGTCGGACATGGGACTTTTACCCTCAAAATTCACATACTGTACCCAATCTGCCAACTCCTGTACAGAACCACTGCCCACATTCCCGGAAATATAAGGTTCGGTGTTTAAAACTTCACAAAGGTTCAAAAAATCATGCGTTCCAAAACTATTGTCCTCGGTAACATTGCCCCACCAGGTATTTACAATGGCAGGTCTGTTCTCCTTTGGACCTATACCATCTTTCCAATGATACGTATCTGCAAAACAGCCGCCTGGCCACCTTAGGTTAGGAATGTTCAACGCTTTTAAAGCATTTATTATATCGTTGCGGACCCCATTGGTATTCGGAATGGTCGTATTATCCTCGCCCACATAAAAACCATCATAGATACACCTTCCCAAATGTTCGGCAAAATGCCCATAAATATGTTTACTGATTACGGTTGTGTCATTAGACTTGGCAAACGCAATAGTATTCTGTTGGGAATAGGAGAAAAATACAATCAACAATGCAAAAACTGTGGTTCTGAGTTTCATATCTTCATTATTTAAATAATTCACTTCACCAATTAGGTAGGCTTAATCATCAATGAAAGTAAAACTTATTTTAACAAAATCCATCCTTAATCCCACAAAGAAATCCATGACACCCACAATACACGTATACAATTGGGAGGAACACCAAATATTTAAGCCATATCTTCGTTAGTATTGGGATTGGCACAGCTTTTGAATCTTGATAGTTACCAATCGAATTGGAGTATTGTTATGCGAACCATTTTTATTCTTAGCACTTTTCTTTTATGCCAATGGATGTATGGGCATACTTTTGGTTTTGATTCTACATCGGACCACAAGGATTTTGTAGCTTCCAATAATCCACTCAGTGTTTCAAACAATCTGGAAGAAATCGAAAAAACGGAAGCAACGGATATGCTAAAATCCGCCATCAACATCACCTCACCGAACAGCAGTAGTATCTGGACTATCCCTGGACCGGTAGAGCTGGAATGGAACACCAAGAATATCGGCACGGACAAATCGATACGCTTTTTTCTCGCCAAGGACGATATGGTAGTGCAGGAACTGGGAACCTTTAAAAACACAGGGAATGCGGGTGGCATCATCCTAGCCAGGAACATTAGCTCTGGGAATAATTATCAGGTGGTAGGTATTGAGATGTTTCCCGATGACAAGTTTCATATTGCCAAGGTGTCCACACCCTATTTTTCCATCAAGAATAAAGAGTCGGATGCCAGAAAGGAACAGTACAGACTACTGAATGCGTCAAAAACCAATACGGTAGCCAAGGCAAAAACACCTAAGAAAATCCAAAACCCCAAAATTGCCGAAGCTCCCAAAAGAATGGAGTTCGACGGTCGAAATATCACCTATGTAAAGGAATTGTCCTTTAAAAACGAAAAAATCAAAATCAAGATATGGGACCACGGCCGACAGGATGGCGATATCGTTTCCGTTTATCTGAATGGGTTCACCATAGTTTCAAAACACCCATTGACCTATTCCAAGAAACAGATAGAAATCACTTTAGACCCCAATAAGAAAAACGACCTGTTTCTCTATGCCCATAACCTGGGGAAATATGCCCCCAATACCGTTTCGGTCGAGATTACCGATGGAACGACCTCCGAGAACATCATCCTGAATTCCGATCTAAAGAGTTGTGAAGCGGTGATGATCAGTGTAAACAAATAACCCCTTACCTATAATGTCACCTTCCTACCCGTCTTGACGGCCAGGTAAATGGCATCAATGATTTTCAAATCCCTTAATCCTTCTTCCCCATCAACAGGCACCAAGGGTTGCACGTCCTCAAAAATAAGCTGGGCCATACCTTCCATCTGTAAAGTTTGATGCGTACTATGCGGCTGGTCCAATTCACCCTTATGCGTACGCCCCTTTATTGGACCATAACCCGTGGAAGGTTGCATTTCTACCCAACCTTTCTCTCCGGTCATGTAAAAACGATCTAAATGATTCATTGCATAGGTTGAAAGACAGGATGCCATCGCCCCACTGGGAAATCCCATTTGAAACGTTATGGTTTCGTCAATTCCTTCCTTGAACTTCACCGGATCGGTCTTGGTTTCTTGGGCAGTGACCCAAATAGGCTCCTCTCCCAACATATAGCGTGCCCCATTGATCGAATAGATACCAATATCCATCATGGCACCACCACCCGATAATTCTTTATCCAATCGCCATTGGTTCGGATTACCCATTACGAATCCCGATTGTCCTTGAAAAAATTTGGGTTGCCCAAATTCACCCGTTTGTCGCATACGTATGACCTCAACCGTTTTGGGCTCATAATGCATACGGTATCCCACCAATAGCTTCACCTTGGCTTCTTTACAGGCCTTGACCATACGCTCCCCTTCTTCGGCATTTATGGCCATGGGTTTTTCGCAGATCACATGCTTACCAGCCTTGGCAACCCGAATGGCCTGTTCACAATGGAGTCCGTTAGGGGTTATAATATAAACTGCATCAATATCGGGGTTCTCCTTGATCCGATCAAAATCAGTATAATCGTAGCAATTTTTATCCGGAATATGATACTCGGATTTCCATTTAGTGACTTTGGAAGGTGAACCACTGATCACACCGACCAACTTCGCCCGTTTACAAGCTACCATCGCCTTGGCCACCCTGGTCCCATAACTGCCCAACCCCATTATGGCTACCCGTAGTACGGGACCGTCATAAGGTTCTTCACAAGCAGCAAAAAGACTTGTTGGAGCATATAAAATTGGCACGCTTAGCGCCGTAAGTGACATTTTTTCGATAAAATCCCTTCGTGAACCCATAGTGAATTTGATTTGTATTAAAATTACGTTTTAATACCGGAAACTAAAAACGGGATATAGGACCCTTGAAAAACTTACCCCAATATTTTGTATCTTTCAATGATTCAGATATTTAAACCATCAGGACATGAAAAAACCAAGGAAAGAAGACATTAAACAGGAGGTATTCGACCTCTACGACGATTACGCCCATAATCGGGTAAATAGAAGGCTGTTCTTGGATAAGTTATCGACCTATGCGGTAGGCGGACTCACCCTTCCTTCCTTACTCAGTTTTATCTCTCCCGATTATGTCAAAAAAATTCAAATCACACAGGATGATTCGCGATTGAAATCGGAATACATCGAATATGATTCCCCCGATGGTGGGGGACTTATAAAAGGATTGCTCTCCAAGCCTTCGGATGCCACCGGAAAACTTCCGGGCATTGTCGTGGTTCATGAAAACCGCGGATTGAATCCACATATCGAGGATGTTGGCCGTCGTGCCGCCCTTGCCGGATTCGTCTCCTTGGCACCTGATGCCCTGACACCTTTGGGCGGATATCCCGGAAATGACGATGATGGCCGTGAACTGCAACGCAAAAGGGACCGCAACGAAATGCTGACAGACTTTATAGCGGCCTTTCACTATCTGAAAGACCATCCGGATTGTAATGGCCATGTTGGTGTCGTGGGATTTTGTTTTGGAGGATGGATATCGAATATGATGGCCGTTGAGGTTGCTGATCTAGAGGCTGCCGTTCCTTTTTATGGGGGACAACCTACCGAGGATATTGATAAAATAAACGCTCCCCTCCTATTGCATTTTGGTGCATTGGACAAACGGGTGAACGCGGGGTGGCCCGCCTATGAGGCCGCGTTGAAAGCACACGGCAAAAGGTACGAAGCCTATATCTATGAAAAGGCCAATCACGGGTTTCACAACGACACTACCCCAAGATATGATAGGGAAGCTGCAGAATTGGCATGGGATAGGACCATTGCCTTTTTCAAAAAAGAACTGCTGTAACGGCTGTACTTAAATAAACCTCGGATAACATTAATCCACCTGATCCTTGAATGTCAATTTAAATGTGGTTGATTGCCCATTGGAATGAAAGTTGATCGTCCCATAATGTGCGTTCATAATATTCCTGCTCAGGCTTAGGCCAATACCGGAACCATTATTTCGGGTGGTGAAAAAAGGAACGAAAACCTCCTTTTTGATCGAATCCTTTATACCATGGCCATTATCACTTACTTCGATGACCGTTGACGTATTTGCCCGATAGGCTTTCAACGAAATTTTGGGATGTTCACTGTTTTGCAGTGCATAAACACTATTCGTCATTAAATTGATCAATACCTGCTCCAACTGGTTTTTATCTGCAAATAAGCGTAAGGATTTTGTCCCTAAATCGATCTCAACTTGGATTCCCTTTTCTTTCAATAATCCGGACAGGAAAGTCTTGCTGTGCCCAAAGAGTTCCTCGATAACGAACCAAGTCGGTTTGGGTGTTGGCAGTTCGGCCAAGAGGCGATAATTCTCAATGAAATCCAAAAGATGTAGGGTTCTTTTTTTTATGGTCGAGAGACTCTGTGCTATATCCTTTTGATGTTCCCCCACCCCCTGACTTTCTTCCCCAATCAAAAATTCAAGGTTATTGGTCAAGGATGTTATTGGGGCTATGGTATTGATGATCTCATGACTCATTACCTTCATCAGATTAAACCAGGCTTCCTTCTCCGTGCGGTCCATGATATTTTGAATGGGATCAAGATTTACGACGAGATAACGCTTGCCATAAATTTCGGAAGTATAGGTTCGCAAACTAAAAACCTCCTCTTTATCATTTACTTTCAACGTGATAACATCCCTTAAATTCCGCCAACTTTCCTCCTTTAAATATTTTTCAAAGGCATTTAAATATTTCTTGGCCATTGACCAATGGGTATACTGCGGTAATTCAAGGATTTCGAAAAATGCTTTGTTCGAAAAAAATATCCGTTCCGAATCTTGCTTCAAAATCAATATCCCTGTATCCATTGATTCGATAATCGATTCGTACACCAACTTCATCGATTCTGACTGGACCCTTGTCTCCTGCGACTGTTCCAAGAGTTCCTGTAATGGTTTCGCAATGTTCTTGGTGAGCTTGCTTTTAGGAATCTTTACGGAGAGATCCCGCTGTACCAATGCCTGTAATGTTTGTGACGTTCGAAGTAAGGTTTCCTTGGTCTTATCGAAAAACGAATAGGCTGCCGAAATGGCCAATACAAAGACCAATAAGGCCACGAATGGATAACCCTTCATGACTAAAATCGTTCCACAAACGGTAAGTACAAGGGATAACCCAACCAATAAAAAAAATGAAATACCTAGTTTTCGCATGGTAGACTATAGCTTATATTTTTCCATGCGGCGATAAAGTGCTGCACGTGTTATACCTAAATCCCTCGCAGCATTGGTGACATTGCCCCGGTGCTTTTCAAGCGCCATTTCCACCAACATTCGTTCGGTCTCCTCCAAATTAAGGCTCGCAATGAAATTCTCCTTTTTTCTTTGGGGGCCAAAATGCAGATCGGATTCCGATATCTCATTTTCATCACAAAGAATCACCGCCCGCTCAACCATATGCTCGAGTTCCCTAACATTTCCCGGCCATCTGTAGTCTTTTAATGCCTCAATGGCCGCCGAGGAAAATTGTAACTTCCCCTTTTGATACTTCTTCTTATTCCTTTCCAAGAAAAAAGTGGCCAATAACGGAATATCATCCACACGATCCCTAAGGGGCGGCACAAGTATCTCCATGGTATTGATGCGATACAAAAGGTCCTGACGGAATTCTTTCTGTTCTACCATAGCATGTAGGTCCATATTGGTTGCACAAATTATCCTGACATCGATCGCTCGTTCCCGGGACTCCCCCAGACGCACCACTTTTCTGTTTTGAAGTACGGACAATAGTTTGGTCTGCAAGTGTATGGGCAAGTTACCGATTTCATCTAAAAAAAGGGTTCCTTCATCAGCCAATTCAAAGCGACCTATACTATCCTCCCTGGCATCGGTAAAAGCACCTTTTGCATAGCCGAACAATTCACTCTCGAAAAGATTGCCATTCAATGACCCAAGATCGACATGTGCGAAAATCTTATCCCTTCTCGAGGATAGGTTGTGTAACATCTTGGCAACAACGAATTTCCCTGTTCCATTTTCCCCCAACAGCAGTACATTGGCATTGGTGTCAGCAACTTTCTCAACCATATTGACCACCTCCTTAAATGCCTTTGATGTTCCGATCACCCTATGGCCATCCATATCTAACGAGGTCGTTATCTTCTTGAACTTTTCCCCTTGTTTTTTGGATTTTCTCTGGGCAATACCCCCATCAATGGTCACCAAAAGTTTATCATTGTCCCATGGTTTCAACAAAAAATCATATGCCCCCAGTTTAATCCCTTCAACAGCCAGACCAACACTGGAATAGGCCGTCATGAGAACGACCACCGTTTCCGGGGAAACTTCATTGACACGTTTCAACCAATAAAGCCCTTCGTTTCCCGATTGTTCCCCCCTTCTAAAATTCATGTCCATCAGCACCAAGTCTACCACAGATTGACTTAAGGTCGTCATAATCTTCTTGGGATCTGACAGGGTTATAACCTCACTGTAGAAACGACCTAAGAATAGCTTTAGGGAATAAAGGATGTCCGGGTCATCATCGACCAATAGCAATGTGTATTTCTTTTTTCCCATATTCAATTTTAATGATATGTTCGATATCGTACAAATAAGTGTCCGAAAACGGACACTTATTTGTGTGTCAAAAATTATTATATACTGATTTACAGTAACTTAACATCCCTTAATCCCTTTGGCATGATATACGCTAAAGATAAGTTGAAAAATTACCTCAATGGACAGAAAGATTGAACATAAAAAAAATCCACTCAAACGCATACTCCTGTATACCCTACCTGCCATTTTACTATGCCTGCTTTTATGGTCGGCATTGGCAGCCGGCAACAAAGTAACGATTGACAGGGATAGGGTAAGTATAAAAACCGTGGAATATGATTCTTTTGAGGATATGGCCCTTTTCAACGGAAAGGTACAACCCCTAAACACCCTTCAAATAAACACTATTGAGAGTGGCACGGTCAAAAAGATACACGGGCAAAATGGTGCACTTATCAAAGAAGGCGAACTTTTACTGGAACTGTACAACCCCAATACCGAACTTAGTTATCTCACCCAGGAAACAGCCATAATCGAACAGATCAACAATCTCAGAAACACCCGTATATCGATTAAAAACCAACAAATGACCTTGGACAAGGACCTTATTCAAATGTCCTACAATTTCAACAATGCTGCACGACAATACCGTATGGACACCACATTGTACCGAAAAGGGGTAATATCAAAAAATGATTATCTAAAATCAAAGGAGACTTTCGAGTTCCAAGGGAAACAACAAGAGAATACTAAAAAATACATGCAAAATGAACAAAAGGATAGGGAAACCCAGTTGCGATTGATCAATGCCTCCATAGAAAAAATGGAGGAAAGTCTGGAGCAATTGCGAGAGAACAAAGAAAATTTTATTGTTAAAGCCCCTGCAACCGGACTATTATCATCATTTAACCCTTTACTGGGAAAGAGCTATAATAAGGGGGAACTCATTGGAAAACTGGACATGCAGGATGGATACAAACTTTTGGTACGGGCCGACGAGTATTACTACAGTCAATTAAAAGAGGGGAAAATGGCCCTATTGGAATTTAACGATCAACAATATCAGCTAAAGGTTGAAAAAGTGGTTGCCGAGGTCATCAATGGTAAATTCGATATTGAACTCGTTTTTGAGGATAAAACTCCCGAAACCATACAACAGGGAATGACATTGCCCATTAAGATCTATTTATCCAATAAAAAGGAAAAGGCACTTTTGCTTCCCAAGGGCTCATTTTACCAATCATCGGGCGGACAATATGTTTTTGTATTAACCGATGACAATACCGCGAAGAAGCGAAAAATAAGCATTGGAAAGGCCAATGCCAACTTTTACCAAGTACTGGAAGGCCTTGTCAAAGGCGACAGGGTAATCACCTCATCCTATGACGATTTTAAGGACAAAGATGTACTGGCATTAAACTAAGAAACCAAAACAGCATAAAACATTCATCAATCAGTTAGAACCATTCAATTATGATACACCTTAAAAACTTAAGTAAAACCTACAGCACGGAGGAAGTAGAGACCACAGCCCTAAATGATATTTCCCTCGAAGTCAAAGAGAGTGAATTTCTGGCCATTATGGGGCCCTCGGGATGTGGAAAATCCACTTTATTGAACATTATAGGCCTCTTGGATTCCTTTGATTCGGGCAGCTATGCTTTTTTAGAAAAGGAAATGTTCGGATTAAAGGAAAGGGACCGTGCCCTGTTCAGAAAGCAGAATATTGGTTTTGTATTCCAGAATTTCAATTTGATCGACGAACTAAGTGTTTATGAAAATATTGAGCTGCCCCTTGTTTACAATAAAATTGGAAAGGCAGACCGAAAAGTCAGGGTTGAGGAAGCCATGGAACGTCTAAATATCTCACACAGAAGCAAACACTACCCACAACAACTATCAGGTGGCCAGCAACAACGCGTCGCCGTAGCCCGGGCATTGGTGAACAAACCCAGACTCATTTTGGCAGATGAGCCGACAGGCAACCTTGACAGCAAGAACGGCAATGAGGTTTTGGAATTAATGACTGAGCTGAACTCCCAAGGTGCTACTATCATCATGGTAACACACTCGAGTTACGACGCTGGGTTTTCAAGTAAAATCGTAACACTCCGTGATGGGATAGTCGTTGGCGAAAAAGTGAATCAACGTCAAATAGAAATCATCTAAATCAATCAAAAAACGAACAATCATGATTAATTCCTGGCTTAAGATCTTCCTTAGGAACCTAAAAAAAAGACCGCTCTACCCGCTCATCAATACCCTTGGACTTACCTTGGGAATCACTTGTTTCATCTTGGTCATTCTTTTTGTGAGCAAAGAATTGAGTTATGAAAAATGGAATCCCAACCTAGCCCATATCTACAGGCCCATTCGCCTATTCGACAATGGGGAGGTATGGACCACCTCACCGGGTATCATGGTAAAAACAGCGAAAGAACAACTCCCTGAATTGGAAGATGCCATGATGATGAATTGGATGGGAAGCATTCTCTTCAATTCCGATGGAAAAAAACTGATGAAGGGTGCCATGGGCACCACTCCCAATTTCTTTGACTTTTATCCTTATCCTTTTAAATATGGGACAAAAGATAACCTTTTCAAAAACGAGAATGAACTTGTCTTAAGCGATACCTTCGCCTATGAACTTTTTGGGGACACCAATCCTGTTGGCAAAACCATAGAGGCCCTTTTCAGAAACCAACCTATAACGTACCTCATAACCGGGGTGTATAAGACCAAAGGTTATCCCAGTGAAACCCAGCCTGCGATCTTAAAGTTGATTAAGGAGACCGACAATATGGACCATTGGGGCAATTTCAACTACATGGCACTATTCAAGTTTCATCCCGGAACCGATATTGGGTCCTTCATTCCCAAATTCGATAAATTCTATGATGAAAACACCTATAAATCTTGGGGGATTTCTTGGGAAGAATACCTAAAAGGGAAGGAAGAGCGAATGTCCATAGAAAATTTAGGGGATATCCATTTGTTTTCAAAGGTCCATATGGGCAAAGGGGCCAATACCATTTTCATTCTTTCCTTATTGGCATTCCTTATCCTTGTAATATCTTCGATCAACTTTATAAACTTGAGCATATCCGGTTCAACACAAAGAGCCAAGGAAGTTGCTGTCCGGAAAACACTGGGTACCAGTAAGACAAAAATCGTACTGCAGTTTATCTTTGAAGTTACCCTGCAATGCCTGTTCGCCATCGTAATTTCTTTGGCGCTGGTAGAAATCCTTCTACCCTTGTTCAACAGCCTAATGAACACCGAATTGGAAATCCTTGACCCCTACAACAAGTGGTTCTGGGCGTTAGGCATTATTGGGTTACTCGTTTTCATTGCCGGCATTTTCCCGGGGATATACCTTTCAAACTTCAATCCGGTAAAAGTATTGAAAGGTAATTTCGGGCGTTCAAAAAGCGGAAATACCCTCAAAAAGACCATGATTATATTTCAATTTTGTATTTCCGCGATCTTTCTGATTTCCGCATTCATCATAAAATCACAATTGGATTATATGAACAATAAGGATCTTGGGTTCCAAAAAGACCAAATGCTATTTGTACCCATTCAGAATGGGGGGGAAACCTGGAAAAAGATGGAAACATTCAAACAGGAACTCACCAAACTGAAAGGTGTTGAAAAGGTAGCCACGACCACAAGGCCCCCAGGCACCTATGCAGGAAATGGTTCAAATTCAAATGTTGATTACCGTGAAATAAGCTATCAGACCGATATGCATTTTATCGATGCGGACTATTTCCCCACCATGGGCATAAAACTTTCTGAAGGGAAAAATTTCATTCAAGATTGGATGCAGACAGATCGATCAAAATTCACAATGGATTCAGATGGGGACACCCTACTCTTAAATGAAATCATTGTGAACAAAAAATTGGTGGACAAATTCGGATTTGAAAACCCTATTGGCACAGAGGTTTCCTATTGGGGCTATAAGGGCACCATTATTGGCGTGGTCGACAACTATATCTCCAAAGGGTTTGACGAAGGTGCCTACCCCGCTTTATACATGAACTATCTTAAAGGTGATAATGGGGATTGGGGCAAACCGTCCTTTGTAATGATAAAATTGAACAATCAGAACGTGAAAACCACCTTGAACGAGATCGAAAAATTCTGGACGACTCGTATCGAACCCCGTTTTCCGTTTAAGTATGAGTTTCTTGACCAGAATTTTGCCGAACTATTCTCCAAACACGAACGCTTGGAAAAACTGGTGACCGGACTTTCAATACTGATGATTTTCATCTCATTGCTTGGGTTGTTCGCAATTGCCTCGCACACCGTTCAACTGCGTTATAAGGAAGTGGCCATTAAAAAAACCTTGGGAGCCTCGGAAAAAGAGTTGGTGTTCGGACTTATCAAAGACTTTATTCTCATCACCATAATCGCCCTTATTATTGCCCTCCCCATCTCATTCTATCTATCGAATAGATGGCTGCAAGACTTTGCCTATCGCATCGATATTCCCATAGCCCCCTTTCTGATAGCCCCTATTGTCATGTTGACATTGACCATAGCCATCATTCTGGTGCAAGCGGTAAAAGCCCTAAAGTTGGACTTGGTCTCCCATCTCAAATATGAATAATATGGTTTTAGGATTCAACAACAAGCCTACAGCCGTTTTTTTTGCATATGTATTGAGAAAACACCCTATGGTTTTAATCAACAAAAAAGGGACGCAATAGGCGTCCCTTTTTATCGGTTTGGTTGGTTTTAAGGCAAAATACCTTCTTTTACAATATTGGTTTACGTATTAATTTTTTCAGTAGGAACACACCCACGATCTATAACGGGGTCACCTCTATTAAAAGGTAATCTTTGAAGTCCACCTTTATGGTAGGTTTATCAGAAGAAACCGCTCCTAAATCTTTTTCATTAAAATAATCCCTAACACCATACGAAGCCCCTTCTTTTAATCCCTTAAGAACGATTTCCCCATTCCAATCGCTATCATAGAAAGCATAGTAAAGGGTTTCCTCCTTTTGAATTACATGGGTTTCGGGTTTATCATATCCCAAATCGTACAACTCCCCAAGATACTTTTCTTTCGAAAGCATTTTTTCGTCATAGAGCGAGAACCACTTCTTCCATACTTTTTCTTTCTCGGGAGTCAATAAATAACTCGCCTCGGCATAAGGGTTGTCTTTGGGCCAAGTGAATTTAGTGCCTAGAACCGCCCCGATACCGAATGAACTTGCAAAATCATTGGCGTTATCACTCAATTCCACATGATCCCCATAATAAGCCGTATTTGGCACCAGGGCCTTATATGTTTTTCCCTTGTGGCGCACTTGCCAGCTGGAAAGTGGATCAGATGAAACCGCTTGGTTCATGGATGCCATGTTAAAGTAGGACATACATGTGCCACACGGACAGTTTTCTATAACGGCATGGGGTTTTATACTTCGGGCCTCATCATAGATCATTTGAAAGAAATCGGGCAGTTTTTCCGGAGCACTTTCCGGATCATCCAAATTATAGTCAGGAGCTACACAGTTCATGTGTTGTCCATCCATTTTCAAACCATCAAACCCCCAGTCATCCATAAAAAGGTGTATGATTTTCTTTGTATGTTCAATGGTTTTATCATTTGCAGGTGAAAGGTAATATGCATCCCACCATGTTATAAATTGGGGGGAACCATCTTTTTGCATGATCTGCATTTCAGGATTTTGCTTTAAGGCATTACTACCTGGATCGGCCGCCAAGGGAGTCCACCAAATTTTTGCTTTCAAGCCCTGTTTATGGATATCATCAACCAGACCTTTAATCTCTTGGTTTCCTTTCGGGAATTTTTTTGGATTTGCATCCCAATCACCCTCTGCTATTTGAAAGCCATCATCCAAAACAGCCCACTTTATGCCAAGTTCCTTAACCTTGGGAAGGGTACCTACAATTTCATCGAGGGTAAACTTTCTTTCATACCCCCAAGCGCACCATATCGACTCAAAGGCAGCCGGTTCGGCTTCCGCGATTTTGACCCCCTTGTCCTGCATAAGGTTCGAATACCTCGAAAGATTGGTGAAATAATCGCCCTTAGACACTGATATAAAGGTTTCCAGAGTTTCCAACGTTTCCTGTGATTTAAAGACCGTACGCTCTTCAAAATCCTTGGAAACCCCAATATGGACCTTACTATCATTTGACGGCAACTCTGTAGGAAGGTTCACTAGTTTTGGAACCAGTGACAAATGCCCTACCGCTACATTTACATCTGGTCGCCATACCGAAGTTACCGGAATACCTCCCCCATAATCGCTGTCATTCATTCCCATAAAGTTCTTTTGATAAAAACCGGGTTCCAATGGCTTTATCCAATCACTCCTATCGGTAGAGGAACTGCCCTGGAACGCCCAGAAAGCAGGTTCATCCCCTTGGGAGAGAATCTGATAGCCATTATTGGTCCATTCCTCAACGAAGACATCCGAATTCGACGTATTCGTGTATATGACCTTGGTCGTCAATAAATCGGGATATTTATCATAAGCGGTAATGATCAACTTTTTACCCACAGAGAGACCATTGTCGTTATAGACCCCGTTGACCACCCATTGTCGGCCTGTTAAACTACCTTCGAGGGATGTTTCCTCTACTCCTTCAACACTGAAGTCAGTCAACCCCTGTTTTGCTACCACCAATTGTTCTGAAGATTGAAAATCATCCATTAAAGGTTTTGCCTCTTCAAGCGTAGCCGATAATCTCGTTTTTAAATTCCCATTTATTTCCAACGTCAGATTTCCCTGCTGAATAGTCAGTACAGTGGCATCTTTTTTCTGATTGTCACACGAGAACATAAAAATCAATAGGGGCATAAACACTAAGAGCCCTGTTTTCAGTCTATTCATAATTTCTGATTTTCTTTGCGTTTTCATAATATATCTTTTTTAATACCGTATCGGATAGCCCTAGACCATATAAGGACCAATGGTAACCGAACAATTCTTTGGCGTAGAAATGTTCATCCTCAGTCTCGAGGATCCGGAACGTCAATTCATACATTGAAGCATCGAAACCCATATCGGTCCCGTACAACAACCTATCCTGGTATTTTTCATAAAATGCCTTGGTATATCTTGGCACAGGTGCTGTTTCGGCATATCGGGCCGCAATGTCAGCATATAGATTGGGGTAATTATCCAAAAGCTCACCAAGAATACCCAGGTCATAACTACAATTTGCAAAATGACATGCTATAAACGTAGTTTTGGGATTATCCTTTACGGCATTCCTCAAAGTATTAATGAGTTCTGAATGCAATAGCAAATCTTTGTTTGAGGTGTCTATTTGCCAGTCGGCAGCATTCATAAGACCGTCATTATAAACATCTATGGGTTCGTACATCCAATAGGGTTCTGCAATATGGATATTGATGGGCATACCCAACTCACCACATTTTTCCAGAAGGGGCTTCAAACGCTCATCGTCGATATGCATACCATATGCGGCCGTAGGTTTCGAATACAACAGACCCTCTCCCTTATCGCCGAGTTCCCCGACACCTCTTGCCCCTACCTCGTAACATCGTTCCAATTCCCGAACAGCCTTCCTTGCCCAGCCTTTTTTGGTATATCCAGTATAGTCAAATCCACACCAAACTTCAAAACGACCTTCATATTTTGCGTAGATATTGTAAACACTATCGAATGCCTTACCGGTAAGCTTGGTTAGGACCGTCGTTTTTTCAATACCAAACTTGTCCATGGTCTTAACCCATTCCTCAATTTCTTCCTGACTTGTAGCATAAGCATGTGAATGAATATCTATCACAGGAAACTTAGCCATTTCTATAACCGTTTTATGGGTTTTGTAGATAGACTTCGGATTATAATCCTTCAAAAGGATATCCTCTTGTCCCATAGCCACGGAAAAGATATTGACAATCAAAACAATGGACAAAAGTTGGGCGCGCATTGTTGGCTATTTGATGTTTATCACATTCAACTTATTGGCAACCAAATTCTTTGCCTGTTCTGTTGCCTTGGGGAAGACTTCCCTTAAGTCTATATTATCTGTAGCCTTAAGTTCTGCTTGCAAGGTTTTCATGAAAATGTTCTTAATTTCCGTAGCCAGATTGATTTTAGTGATTCCGTTTTTAACAGCGGCTTGCAACTGGTCATCCGGAATACCCGAACTACCGTGCAAAACAAGTGCGGCATCGGTAACAGCATTTATTTCCTTTATAAGGTCCAACTGTAATTTAGGCGTGTTCTTATAAAACCCATGGGCAGAACCCACGGCTATCGCCAAAGCATTGATACCGGTACTCTCAACAAATTGTTTGGCTTCTTCCGGCTGGGTATAGATCATTTTTTGGTCCTGTCCCAATTTTGAAATATAACCAAGTTCTGCCTCTACATTAATATCAAAGCTTTCCGCATATTTAACAATTTCAGATGTGATCCGTATGTTTTCGTCGAAAGGTTTTTCACTGGCATCGATCATCACCGAATCAAATCCTATATCGATACATTGTTTTACCAATTCGACATTCTGACCATGATCCAAATGCAACCAAGCAGTAACACCATATTGTTCCCTTGCACTGGTCGCCAACGCTTTGGCTACGCGAAGTCCTATATACTTTATTGAACTTTCGGACAATTGCAGAATGAGTTCGGAATCTGTTTCCTTCGCCGCCATCAACACTGCGGAAAGGGTTTCAAAATTGTAGAAATTTGTAGCTAATAAAGCCTTTCCCTCTGTTTTGTTAAGCAATAATTTCTGTTGTAATTTCATATATTATAATTGATATTTAAAAAGGTCAAAAGCAACTTTTTTTACGTTTTCCAGACTTTTAAAGGCACCCGTACCACCAGACGCGGTCGTATTAATGGCGCCTGTGATATTTCCGAACTCAAGGCAATGCAACATACTGCCCCCTTTAAGGTATTCACTGATAAAACCGGCATCAAAACTATCACCGGCCCCAATGCAGTCAATGACGTTACTATTAAGGAATGCCGGTTGGGTGGTTAATTTTTTACCATCCCAAAGGTGGGCCCCATTTTCACCATCCTTAATGATTATATAATTGGCATAGGATTTTACTTTTTCCAACCCCGATTGGATGTCGGCACACTTTGTAAGATGTTTAAACTCTTCGGTATTGGGCATAAAGACATCCATATAAGGTAGAAGTTCTTCCAAATCCAGGTTCCATTCTTCGGTAGGATCCCATTGGGGATCCATGGAAGTGGTCAACCCTAAATTCTTCGCCCTTTTGAAAAGTTCCGAAATTTCACTTAATAGTCCGGTCTGTAAAAACACTGAGCTTAAATGAAGGTGTTTGGCCTTTTGCAATTGGGAATCTGTTATTTCGTGTAGCCTAAGATGCTCCATGGCTCCAGGAAACGTGACATTCGCCCTATCCATATCATAATTCATAACTATGGTCAGCCCTGTCTGGTATTCTTCCGACTGGATTATATTTTCGGTGTCAACCTTTTTCTCTTTAAGGGTATTTATTACGGTTCTGGCAAAATCATCCTTACCGATCTTACCCAAAAAACCAACCTTATTCCCCAAGGAACTCAAATTACTGGCGAATATGGCCGAACTACTCCCAAGGGTCATCGTCATTTCCTTAGAGACTATTTCCTTGCCAACGACTGGAAAACCTTGGATTTTATCCAAAATGATATCGACATTCAATTCCCCTACCACTAAAACATCAAAAAACTTCATAATAGTTGTGTCCTTTATATAACAATACGGCATCTAAGTTTTCATCTTAGAATACATCCAAATCAATTTCAATAAATAAAGGTATCGGTATAAAACATAGAAATACCAAAATTTAATAGTCCAAAAATAAGGATTGTATTTAATCTTTCAAAACCTTTCTTTGAACTTTCTTTTACTTATTTTTCACTTAATTACAACCCAATATTTTATCAGATTAATTAATAAATGATTAAATACATTCCGTTTATCATCAACCCTATCGCTTTCCCTATTTTGTGGAATCTCGAATTATTTTTAATTTATATTTTTATTATCTACTTTATTTTCAAGGTTTTAAAACACTACTACACGCACATATCCGACAAATCCCCCAGCTATTTTAAAGCGGATTTCCACTGTTTCTTATCAAGAAAACCAACACAAGTTTAAATTACATTTCGAAATTTTAAAAATAAGTTTGTGAAAGTATTTATGTTTTTATAGCTTTGTTATAATAATGTTAATTTTTCAATAACTTATTTAAACTAATCCAAACAAACTATTTAGTATGAAAAAAGAATATTTAATCACTTCGCTTTTTGCCCTGTTCTTTTCGCTGGCAGGATTCGCGCAAGAAAAAACGATTACCGGAATGGTGACCTCGGAAGGTGTGCCCCTGCCAGGTGTCAATGTCTTGGTCAAAGGAACCAACAACGGTGTTTCATCCACGTTCGACGGGGACTATTCGATAACCGTTGACAAATCCGATGCCATCCTTGTATTTTCCTACCTAGGTTTTGAAACACAAGAGATTCCTGTAAAAGGAAGAACCACAATAGACGTTGCCATGCAAGAAAGTGCGGAAAGTCTTGATGAAGTAGTTGTTGTTGGTTTTGGAACACAAAAGAGGAAAGATTTGACCGGTGCTGTCGAAACGATTACTTCCGACGACATTACAAAAACCCCAAACACATCGTTGGACCAGGCGTTAGGAGGCCAGGTAGCGGGTGTTTATATTGCTAATCGTGGTGGTGATGCAGCCGCTCCGATAAATGTGAGAATCCGTGGTGTGGGTACCACCGGAAACAATCAACCTTTATTTGTTGTGGATGGTATTCCTTTAGTACAAACTTCCAACCAAACCGTAAATACAGGTTCAAATACCGAGAGTAACCCTTTAGCAACTTTAAATCCGAACGACATTGAATCGATCAACGTACTTAAAGATGCCTCTGCCGCAGCAATCTATGGTGCAAGGGCCGCAAACGGGGTTGTCATTATCACTACCAAAAGAGGGAAAAGTGGAAAAGCCAAAATAACATATGACATATACACCACAACTGCAACAAACAGAAAAAGGTTTGATGTATTGAATACGGAGCAATATATTGCCTACCAAGCCGGTCTTGGCGAAGGGCACGATTTCTCCCAATTTAGTGGTAGTGACACTTATGATTGGCAAGACGCCATTTATAGAACCGGAAACACCATCAACCACAATCTTGGGGTTAGTGGTGGAACCGACAATGCCAATTATAGCATATCGGCAGGATATATAGAACAAAGTGGTATTCAATTGTCCCAGAACTTTGAACGTTACAGTTTTTCGGCAAACTCGGATATTAAAGTAGGTGAACATTTTAAATTCGGGGAATCCTTCACTTTTGGTAGTACTGATAGATTAGTACAGTCAGAACCAGGTGCTGCCGCATCATTCCTATCCGCTACCAACGTACCTTTCTTTCCCATCTACAATGAAGATGGAAGTTATACCTCTGCCAATTATGACACCGTAGGGGATGCCAGTTGGAATACGGGTGACAGACAGATTGTTGGACTCAATGATTTGGAAAACAACGAAACCCGCGTAAAAACAAATAGGATCCTTGGAAGTATTTATGGCCAAGTTGAATTTGTGAAAGGATTAAAATATAAGTTCACCGCCGGTTTGGATTACCAAGTTGGTGAGGGACAATGGTACCAAGCTAAATATGATTTCGGTGATGGGGAAGGAAATACCACAGGAACCGATCTTTTGGTAAAGGAAAGACCTATTGAAAAAACCGTCAATGTATCGAACATCCTAACCTATGATACCTCCTTCGGAAAGAACACCTTATCCTTGCTATTAGGGCATGAAGAAACTAGGTTTCAATTCACAAAACTAAGAGGACAGGCTACCGATTTACTAAACAGTACAGTGAAACTTGTAAACACCGGTGCCAATTCTGCCGCAAATGAAGAAGCGGATGAATGGGCAATCAGGGGATATTTAGGAAGAATAAACTACAATTATGATGGCAAGTATTTAGCTACCTTCAATTTAAGAAGGGACGAAACCTCGCGGTTTTCATCCGATAACAGGGCAGATTACTTTCCTTCATTTGCCTTGGGCTGGCGATTGAGCCAAGAAAAATTCCTTGAAAACGTAGACAACCTGAACAACCTGAAATTACGAGCGTCTTGGGGACAAGCCGGTAACCAATTCACAGGGGCCAATAACGCATATATAAGCCAATTGGGACTTACATCGGCTTATGTTCTTGGCGGTGATCAAACGGTCATTATAGCACCTGCATCAGTCGTACTGGCCAATCCGGACCTAAAATGGGAGAAAAGTAATCAAACGAATATCGGTGCCGACGTAACCATGTTCGACAATAAACTGAATTTCTCCGTTGATTATTTCATGAAAGACACGAAAGACATTTTAGTCGGCGTTCCTTTTCCTGCGGTTACAGGTTTTGCACTTCCTACCGATGTCAATTTAGGGGAAATTAAAAATTCAGGTCTTGAATTTTCAGTGAACTACAACAATTCCTTAAGCGATGATTTCAGTTATGGAATCAGCGCCAATTTCTCAACCCTAAAGAATGAGGTGGCCGATTTAGGTGGATTTGAACTTCTATCAGGGGTCTTTGGCTCTCAAATCAGTAGAACGATCGAAGGGGAGTCCATGGCACATTTCTATGGTTATAAAACAGATGGTCTTTACCAAACAGATGCCGAAGCCGCTGCAGCCCTTCCCGATGAGGATTCCTTTGACGGTGCATCAGCAGGTGATATAAGATTTGTCGATGTCAACGGTGATGGTGAAATCACACCTGATGACAAAACCAACAT
The DNA here is from genome assembly GCF_003148665.1 of Maribacter polysiphoniae. GTDB lineage: Bacteria > Bacteroidota > Bacteroidia > Flavobacteriales > Flavobacteriaceae > Maribacter_A > Maribacter_A polysiphoniae. The sequence continues at coordinate 88,542 of NZ_QGGQ01000006.1, forward strand.
AGGAAGTCCAATACCCTCCTATTATTACGGACTTAATCTAAGTGCAAATTATAAAAATTTCGATTTCTCGATTTTCTTCCAAGGTGTTGGTGGTAATAAAATCTACAATGAAGCCCGTCGCGAATTGGAAGGTATGGAAGGATATTCAAACCAATCAACAGCCATATTGAAAAGATGGACCGGGGAAGGTACAAGCAACTCAATACCTCGATTAGATGCGGAAGGATCGAACAACAACACCCGTTTCTCCGATCGTTGGGTAGAGAGTGGTGCCTACACCAGATTAAAAAACATTCAAATAGGATATAATTTCGACGCCGAAACACTTAAAAACATTTTCAATGGTTTTGTTTCGAATATCAGACTCTATGCTGGTGCCCAAAATTTAGCGGTATTCACGAAATACTCTGGTTTGGATCCTGAGGTTACCCGAGCCTTTAGTTTTCAAAAAGGGGAAAACAACCTATCAACCGGAGTTGATGACGGCTATGCTTCACCACAACCAGTTAGTATTCAATTTGGAGCAAGAATAAGTTTCTAATCAATCATAAATAGCGTAATTAATATGAAAATAATAAGTATCAATATAGCAAGAATACGTTCTTACAGTCTATTGGCATTAGTAGTGTTCTTATTTTCCTGTAACGAACTCGATTTACAGCCTTTGGATGCTGTCATTGAGGATAATTTCTTCAAGACAGAGGTTGATTTCAAAGGGGCGACCTTAGCTTCTTATTCATCTATTCAAAGTTTGTATGCCACTACAGAGGAAAACCTGTTTGCGGCCAATGAATGGTGGAAACTCACGATTATGACAGAGGACGGAATGTCCTGTGAAGTGGGATCGGACCTATACGGTTATAATAAATTCAGATTCTTACCCGAAGACAATGCCTTATCCTTTATATACACGATTATTTATCAGGGTGTTTATAGGGCCAACAAGGTACTGGAAAAATTAGACGAAGAGAATGAGTTGACCGCAGAGGAAAAAGCACAGTACGAAGGGGAAGCCAAATTCTTAAGAGCTTGGTTCCACTTCCAGAGCTTTAAATTATGGGGTGGAAATGCTCCATTGATGGAAGCTACATTAACGGACTTTTCCAACCTGGCAGCACCTAACTCAACACCAGAGGCCACTATTGCCTTGATTCTTTCAGATCTTCAAACGGCGGCAGATAATTTACCTGAATTCTGGGATGATGCCAATTTAGGTCGTGCTACATCATGGGCGGCCATTGCCTACATGGGAAAAGTAAACCTGTATAATGGTGACCCAGAAGCTGCAATGCCCTTTTTCAAAAATGTGTATGAACAAGGCCCTTATAGCTTAATGCCCGATTATGCCTCAGTGTTCGACTATGATTTCGAGAATAACCAAGAATCTATTTTTGAGGTTCAGTTTACAGGTAATTCAGATGACAATGGCTGGGTTCTAGATGATTTTCACTCCGAAAATTTTAAAGCGACCCAAGGGTATAACCGAGGATCGGACCAAGATATCGATGGCGGCGCCATCTATAGACCAACAGCCGAATATGCCATGGCATCCGATGCCGAAGACCCAAGGTATGCCGTAAATATTTACGGGGAGGGTGACATTTATTATGATGGTTACGGAGATAGTTTTGTAATCGAGGATATGTCAGAATTCTCAGATACCGGATATTTACTTAAAAAATACCGAGGTGAGAACATCGCCAAAATGGGGGCTACCAATGAAGTTGTTGATTACAACAATGAACGCCTATTTAGATATGCCGATTTAATTTTATTGTACGCTGAGACGTTGATTGATTCCGATCCAGGATTAGCGACTGACCTCATCAATGAAGTTAGACTTCGATCTTACCCGGATGCAACACCGGTAGCTTACGGCTTAAGTACAACTGAACTTACTGATGCCCTTAGATTGGAAAGAAGGTTGGAATTGGCTTTTGAAGGACAACGTTATTTCGACCTTGTTCGTTGGGGAATCGCAAATGAAACCTTTGACGCCTTGGATACTGGTACCAATGATAATCTTTGGGACAGTAAAACAGCCAATGGTCTGTTCCCAATACCACAAAGTGAAATAGAAAGAAGCCAAGGTGTATTAAACCAGCTTCCTGGACTATAGACTATAACCTAAGTACCGTTATAACCAAAACAATGGTTCCAAAGAAATGTTAGTTTGAGTTTTTAATATTGGGTTAGGCATCTATTATACGATGCCTTTCTCTTTATTATACCCCCTACTCCCTTTATAAAATTCGCTTTTTATCAAAAAAAAGCAAACCCAACCGAAGGAAGCTATGGTTTTTATTATGAAAATAGTTTAGGACCATTAAACAAATGCCTACTTTTTAGCCAAAATATTTATACTCTTTCTGATGACAAGCCATCACAACAAAATAAATACGCTACTAAGATTATATTTCATTGGCCTATTGGGGCTATTGGCCATCAATTGCAGCACTTCAACCCCTGAAAAACGTTTATTTGAACTCGTAGATTCGGAATACAGCAATATCGACTTTGAGAACAGGTTGTCAGAAAACGACACCATCAACATCCTTGATTTCGAGTTTATGTTCAATGGGGGCGGTGTGGCTATCGGTGATATCGACAATGACGGTCTACAGGACCTCTATTTTTCAGGCAATCAAGTCTCCGGTAAATTATATCGCAATTTGGGCGACTTCAAATTCAAGGATATTACGGCAGAAGCCAACGTCGTAACCACGGGTTGGTGCAATGGGGTTGCCATGAAGGATATCAACCAAGATGGTTTTTTAGACCTCTACATTAGTCGGGGCGGACCAAGGAATACCCCTGAAGAACAAATGGCCAATCTACTCTTCCTCAATAAGGGGGATGGTACTTTTGTTGAAAGCGCCAACGAATACGGGCTCGCCGATACCGGATATAGCATACAGGCCCTTTTCCTTGATTATGACAAAGATGGAGACAATGATATGTACCTCTTGACCAATGCCCTTGTCGCATACAACAGAAATACCTCTAGACCCAAAATCCTGGATGGGAAGGCTCCTAGCACCGATAGGCTGTACAAAAACAATGGAGACAATACCTTTACGGACATATCCAAGGAAGCGGGTGTAACTATTGAAGGATTTGGACTCGGGGTCTCCGTATGTGACATCAATAAGGATGGTTGGCTCGATATTTATGTATCGAACGATTTCTTGACCAATGACATCCTTTACGTCAACAACGGGGATGGCACATTCTCCGATAAGATCTTCGATTACCTGAAACACCAAAGCTATAACGGTATGGGTCTGAACATTGCCGACATCAATAACGATGCCCAATCAGATATCATTGTTCTCGACATGCTGCCCCAAGACAACAAAAGACTAAAGCAGACCTTAGGGTATTTCAGTTACGATAAACATATGCTCGACACGGAATTCGGCTATATGCCACAGTATGTCCGCAATACACTACAACTGAACAATGGGGATGGCAGCTTTAGTGAGATTGGACAATTGTCGGGTATCAATGCAACGGATTGGAGTTGGTCTCCCCTTATTGCCGATTTTGACAACGACGGTTTCAAGGATGTCTTTATCACCAATGGCTACCGACGGGATGTAACCAATTTGGACTTTATTGTCTACGGTCAAAAACAGGGACCCTTTGGTGACCCGGAAACCATCCGAAAGGATAAACTGCAAAAATTAAATGCCCTGCCCGAAGTCAAATTACACAATTACATATACAAGAATAACGGTGGGGTAGATTTCACGGACAAGTCCTTGGTTTGGGGAATAGACACCCCCAGTTACTCCAACGGTTCAGCTTACGCCGATCTTGATAATGATGGGGATTTGGATTTGGCCATCAATAATATTGATGACAAGGCCCATATTTACAAAAACAACACTATTGAAGCCAATACCGCCATTTCTGGCAACCACTTTATTCAAATTACATTGAAAGGACTACCCAATGTAACAGGGACTGAGGTTTACCTCTACGACCAAAATACCGTGCAATACCAATACCACAACACCGTAAAAGGGTATTTGTCCACCATGGGGGAGAGCCTACATTTCGGTTTGGGCGATACGAAAGAGGTAGATTCATTAACCGTCAAATGGCCCAATGGCAAATGCCAGACCCTTAAAAAGGTTTTGGCCAACCAGACAATCACCCTTGACGTTGCGAATGCAGGAAATTGCAAAAAGAACACCCTTATCCCAACAATATTTCAAGAAATGGTCGGAAAGGGAATCAACTACACCCACAGGGAAGAAAAGCATATTGATTTCAATGAGCAGACAACGTTGATTCAAATGAACTCCAGACTGGGCCCGGGTATTGCAGTCGGGGACATTAATGCTGACGGGATTGAGGACTTTTATGTTGGAGGGGGCAAAGGCCAGAACGGCAGCTTTTTTATACAGCAAAATGATGGTGGCTTTCTTGAAAAACCTTTGTTAAGTGAAGAAACCCACGAAGATATGGGTACCCTTTTGTTCGATATCGATGGCGATGGCGATCTAGATCTTTTAGTAATCAGTGGGGGCGAAAATAGTACTAAATTAAAACAAGGTTATACCGATAGGGTCTACCTCAACGACGGTCAAGCCAATTTTAAGGGGAAGGACTTTTTCACACGACCTGATGCCGGTTCTTTTGTAAAAGCCGGGGATTATGATAAAGATGGTGATTTAGACCTCTTCATTGGCGGAAGGTATGTGAGTGGATCCTATCCATTATCACCCAATAGTTACCTCTTAAAAAACGAAAACGGTCAGTTTCACGATGTTACCCAAGCGGTATTCAATAACGAAAGAAAATTCGGAATGCTCACCGATGCACTTTGGACCGATTTCGATAATGATGGTTGGTTAGACCTAATTATTGTTGCCGAGTTTTCCGAACCCCTCTTTTACAAGAACGATAATGGCAACCTCATCAACGTATCAAAATCCACCGGACTCCAAAATTGTTCAGGATGGTGGAACAGCATCACCTCCGGCGATTTTGACAAAGATGGTGACACTGACTATATCCTAGGTAATCTCGGATTGAACAGTGCATACAAGGCAAGTGCCGAGGAACCCGTTACGATCTATGCCAAGGACTTTGACGCTAACGGTACCATTGACCCTATGATTACCAGTTATCGCCAAGGTAACGAGCACTTAATACACTCCAGGGACGTATTGAACAGTCAGATTGTTGCCATGAAAGGCCGCTTTAGAACATATGAAGCTTATGCCAATGCTCCTTTTGACAGGACCTTCTCAAAAAAAGAATTGAAGGATGCCTATACGCTTAAAGCAACAATGTTGACCAGTATGTATATGGAGAATATGGGGGAAGGCAAGTTTAAAATGAAGGAATTACCCATTGAAGCCCAATATGCCCCAATATTTGGCACATTGGTCGAGGATTTCAATGGCGATGACAACATAGATGTATTGTTAGTCGGCAATCTCTATGCCACCGAAGCCCTCACTGGCGCCTATGACGCACTTTCGGGCCTCTGCCTCTTAGGAGATGGCATTGGTGGGTTTCTACCCGTTAAAGCAACGGAAAGTGGTTTAAAAATAGATGGTGACGCCAAAGGGTTGGTCGAATTGGGGGCCGCAAATGGTGACGCCATTCTTCTAGCAAGCCAGAATTTGGGTGAGTTAAAAGCATATTCGTACACAACCAACAAATTAGTGATGCACCCGAAACCTCGGGAAACACACGCCCTAGTTCACATGAAGGATGGAAGTTCCTATAAAAAAGAATTTGCCTATGGCAGTTCGTATTTAAGCCATACCTCAAGACAGCTAAAAGTAGATAAAACCAAAACTGATTATATTGAATTCTTTTCATTCACGAACCAAACCAGAAAAATTGAGATAGGTGATGATAAATAGATACCCTTTATGTTTGTTTATCCTATGTCTTTTAACAGGATCCTCCTGTAAAAATCCAGACACCTTGTTCACTGCGCTTAAATCGACCGATACCCATATCGATTTTTCAAATGAGATTCAAGAAAACGAGGAACATAACATCCTTAATTTCATGAATATTTATGCTGGGGCCGGCGTTGGTGTTGGCGACATCAACAACGATGGCCTTACCGACATTTTCTTTGCGGGCAACATCGTTCCTGACCGATTGTATGTGAACAAGGGTGGTTTCAATTTCGAAGATATTACAGCGCGTTCAGGAATCAACAACAAGGGATGGTCTACGGGTGTATGTATGGCAGACATCAACCAAGATGGTTGGTTGGATATTTATGTTGCCGTTTCAGGCGGTGCGGAATCCCCTGAAAAAGCCAATAAGCTGTACATCAATCAAAAAAACAATACGTTCACCGAGGAGGGTGAAAGCTATGGACTTGCTGACACCAGCCAATCTACGCATGCTGCATTTTTTGATTATGACAGGGATGGTGACCTCGACATGTTTTTGATCATTAATCCTGTGGATTACACCATGTCATCCGTAAACACCATACGTGCCAGAAAATTGAACGGCGAATCAAATAGTACCGACAAGCTCTATAGAAACAATGGGGACAGCACCTTTACCGATGTTTCTGCCGAATCGGGAATTCTGATCGAAGGGTATAGTCTCGGCCTCGGCATCAGTGACATCGATAACGATGGCTGGCCGGATGTCTATGTATCCAACGATTTCCTTACCAATGACATTTTATATCGAAATAATGGGGATGGCACTTTTTCGGATGTTTCCAACACCTATTTCAAACACACCAGTTTTGCCGGTATGGGCAACGATATAGCCGATTACAATAACGATGGCTTGGCCGATATTCTCGTTTTGGATATGCTTCCCGAGGATCATAAACGCCAAAAGACCATTATTCCAGCGAGCAATTTCGATAAATTCCAAATGACGCTTAACAAGGGATATACTGCCCAATACACACGAAATACCCTGCAGCTCAATAACGGCAACAATTCCTTCAGTGAAATAGGGCAATTCGCAGGGATCAGCCAAACGGACTGGAGTTGGAGTGTACTCTTGGCAGACTATGACAATGACGGACTTAAGGATGCTTTTATCACCAATGGTTTCAGGAGGGATATTGGGGACATGGATTATATCAACTACCAACAGGAATCATCGAATCCGTTCGGTTCTGAAAAAGCAAGAAGGGAAAGAAAACTACAAACCATAAAAGAGTTGCCAAGTGCCTCTGTCAAAAATTATTTTTACAAAAACAATGGTGATTTCACCTTTACGAACACGACAACAGATTGGGGTATTGAACATGCCAATTTATCCAACGGTTCCGCTTTTGCTGATTTTGACAACGATGGAGACCTGGATTTGGTAGTGAACAACATCAATGAAAAGGCCAGTATACTGCAAAACAATAGCGAGAAAAACCAATCCCGTTACTTAAAACTAAAACTCATTGGCAAAAAAGGAAACAGGGATGGTATCGGAACAAAAATCACCGTACATACCAATGGGGACAACCAGTACTATCAACACTTCCTCTCCAGGGGTTACGAATCCAGTGTAGACCAAATTGTGCATTTTGGCTTGGGGAAAACAAAAATCGATAGCATTACAATTGTATGGCCCGATCAAAATACGCAGGTTCTAAAGGACGTCAAGGAAAATCAAATGTTGACCGTCGAATACGCCAAAGGAATAATCGGGGCGAATCACGTTGAAGCCCATTTGACAAATACGCTCCTCAAAGAAATTACGGATTCCTTGAAAATTGACTTTGAACATAAGGAAAACAGCTTTGTCGATTTTAAGGTACAGCTTCTGTTGCCCCACATGCATTCTAAAAACGGTCCAAAAATGACCAAGGGCGATATTAATGGGGATGGGTTGCAAGACTTTTATATCGGTGGCAGTAAAGGTTATAGTGGAGTGTTCTTTGTTCAAGGACCAGAAGGAGGCTTTAAAGAACAACCCCTTAATTTGGATATACAATCAGAGGATATGGGTTCACTCCTATTCGATGCGGACAATGACGGGGATAACGACCTCTATGTTGTTAGTGGTGGAAGTGAATTCAAAAAACAAAACCCTTGGTACCAAGACCGTTTATATCTGAACGACGGCCATGGTAATTTCACGAAAGATGAAAGTGCCCTGCCCAAAATTGAAGCTTCAGGCTCTATAGTCAGGCCTTTTGATTTTGACGGGGACAATGATCTAGATCTTTTTGTAGGTGGCAGGTTGGTCCCCGGTGAATACCCTACCGTACCCCGAAGTTTTGTATTGAGGAACCAAAATGGAAAGTTTCAGGATATTACCCAAGAATTGAACCCGGAATTGTCCAACATCGGTATGGTAACCGACGCCATATGGGAAGATTATGACCAGGATGGGGAAACCGACCTTATTGTCGTCGGGGAATTCATGAACATTACCGTATTCAAAAACACCGATGGCAAACTAGAGAACGTCACAAAAAGTACAGGCCTTTCCGATACCTCTGGATGGTGGAATTGTATTAAATCAGCAGATATCGATGGTGATGGCGACATGGACTTCTTTGCTGGAAACCTCGGCACCAACAGTCGATACAAAGCCTCAATCTCGGAACCCCTATGCATTTATGCCAAGGACTATGACAAAAACAACAGCATCGACCCTATAATGTGTTATTATATCCAAGGTAAAAATTATATAGCACACCCACGTGACCTATTGGTTGGTCAAATCGCTTCGATGCGCGGACGGTTTGCCACCTTCGGGTCCTACGCCGAAGTAGAATTCGAAGATGCCTTTTTGCCTAAAGAATTGGAAAACGCATTAATTGTAAAAGCTATGGAATTTCAAAGTCTCTATCTTGAAAACCTTGGTGATGGCACATTCAAAACCAGGGCCCTACCCCCAATGGCCCAAATTGCACCCATAAACGATATGGCCTTCATTGACGCAGATAAAGACGGACAATTAGATGTACTCATCGTTGGCAATAATTATTCAGGGGATTCAGCCATTGGCAACCATGATGCCATGATAGGACTCCTTTTGAAAGGGGATGGCAAGGGTGGTTTCAGCTCCGTCCCTGTTACGAAAAGTGGTTTTTATGTCCATAGTGACGCCAAGGACATCCAACAGTTGAAAATGGGTGATGGCCGCGAAGTGATTTTGGTGGGTAGCAATTCTAGTGCCCTAAGAGCTTTTTCTTATGTTCATTAGAATAAAAAACATATATTTTGTAAATAATAAGTTTTTGAAAGTTATTATACTTTCATATATTTACCTTTACCAAATAAAACCATTATTGCATTTGTAGCTGTAAATACATCATCCTAGATTTTCAAAAATGAAACGTAGATCATTTATCACCAAAAGTGCCTCAGCAGGTTTACTTGTCGGCATTCCTTGGTCAAAACCCCAAGACCATATACCACCACACAATTGGGACGGTTATGATTTTGGTCCACCACCTACAATTGAAAACAGAATGAATCAAGGTCCGTTTTCAACGTATGGACCTTCAGCTACCGCTCCTGGTGCCGATGTGGTAATGGTAACCACACCTGCCAAAAAACCCATCAGCAATTATGGTAAGGGTTTCGTGACTTACGTCTGTGATGAAGTTGGCCCTCCGAAAACAAAAGGGGAAACATTACGGGAATCAATTGAAAAACTAGCCAAATTCCCTTTGGGCGACGTACTATATATTCGAGTTGATTGGCGTGACATTCAAAAAGAGCCCAATAAGTTGGAATTCCCGGATCATTGGCACCTAACGTTTGAAATGGCCAAGAAATACGGCAAGCGCGTAGCCTTTAGAATACAACTGATGAGCCCCGTGATTGAACCGGAGTCCATGCCCGATTTTTTAATCGGAAAAGTACCCATGGTAAAACTGGGCACGACCGATGAAATCGGTATTCCGAATAAAGTACACTACGCACCAAGGTACGACCATCCCGAATTCATGAAGGCCTTTAAAAAAATGGACGATCTTTTATCGGCAATCTACAATGGTCACGAACTGGTTGAATATGTAGATACCTGTATGTATGGTTTTTGGGGGGAAGGACATTCATGGCCGTTTAACGGTAACCCATTTCCAGACAATCATACGGCCGAAAAGACCTTTGTTGAGATATTCGAATACCAAGCGGCCAACTGGACAAAAACCCCTTTGGTGACCAATACCCAACCTGATTATAACGATGTTGGCAATGCTGAAGTATTGGATAGAACCATTCGTTCGTTCAATTGGTTGCGTACGGATACCATTTTTATAGAGCCCTCGCAAATAGACGCCTTGAGCAACCGCCCCCCTTGGATAGGAGCCACAATAGAGCAAGGAATCCGAACCGAGCAAGAAAACAATACATCCGAAATTGAGGGTATTACCCGAAATGAGAACATCATTTCCCATATCAAGGATGTAAGCCCCAACTATTTCTCCCTTTGGAACTGGCATAATATCGCCCTGGGGAACCTTCTCGGTTATTACGAAAAACATCCTGAACCGTTAGACGAATTGGCTATGGTCTTGGGATATAATGTACGGCCTTCCTGGATATGGCATTTTGAGAAAGAAGGATATCCCGGATTGATTCTAGGCTTGGTGAACGATGGGGTATGTGGCGTTCCCGGAGCATTGTATATTTCGGTGCTGGACAATGATGGTAATTTAATTACCACAGGAAGTATTGACCCTGGATACCCGATACCTGGAAAAGTTAGGCAGGCATCCTTCCTTCTACCTAAAGGAACGGTCTGGAAAAACTTGCGAATAAAAGCAGAAATAGAGGTAAAAGGGGTACGCCATCAAATAAAATGGGCTTGTGAACAAAAGCTCGAGGAAGATGGAACCCTTCGTTTAAAACAAAATTTATAACCAAATAACCAACGCTACAATGAAATCAAAACCATGGCTTATATACGCACTGACAACCACTCTTTTCTGGGGAGTTTGGGGAGCTTTTACAGGTTTACCAGCAGAAAATGGATTTCCCGAGACCTTAGTATATTGTGTTTGGGCACTAACGATGATACCTCCCGCCCTATTTGTCTTATACCGTGTCAATTGGAAATTACAGTACGACAAAAAATCTATTTTTTATGGTTGCCTGATCGGCCTTTTAGGCGCTGGTGGACAAATGGTGCTTTTTCATGCCGTAACTGTCGGTCCCACTTATTTGATTTTTCCGATCATCTCACTATCCCCCATTATCACCGTAGTACTATCCTATTTCTTTTTGAAGGAAAGAACCGGACCCAAAGGAACTATTGGTATTATACTCGCTATTCTGGCATTGCCCTTATTTGAATACTCTACAGGTAATGAATCCGAGGGGTATGGGGTATCATGGTTTATTTTGGCCATTTTGGTCCTAGCGGCATGGGGTATTCAGGCTTACTTTATGAAGTTTGCCAACAAGAGCATGAACGCGGAGAGTATATTTTTCTACATGACCATAACAGGGTTACTGATAATTCCCGTAGCCTTATTTATGACCGATTTTTCCCAAGAAATCAATTGGGGAGCCAATGGCCCCTGGTTGGCTGCTGGTATACAGGTGCTGAACGCCGTAGGTGCGCTTTGTCTGGTTTTTGCATTCAGGTATGGCAAAGCAATGGTGGTATCCCCATTGACCAATGCGGGTGCCCCACTGATTACCGCTATTATTTCCATGGTCCTATTGAATTTTGTACCCAACACCATTAAGATCATCGGTATTGTTTTTGCAATCATCGCAGCCTTTTTGTTGGCTATTGACCCTGAGGAAGAAGAAACCGAATAAATTTTAAACGAGCCTCGTTAACGAATTGTTTAGGACATGGAAGATAAAAATTCCTCTGTCATGACCTCCCATATCAAAATATGGCCGGTAAAAATGTCAAAATATCCCTTATGGAACTTAAAAAATCGAACTTAAGAGTCTTACTCTACTTGGTATTCATAATCGCGTTACAAAGTTGTGCCGATCAAGACCAATCAGTTATTACGTATTCCTTCGAAAACGAAATCCATCATTTCAATAATCAGGAAATCCTTCTTGAAATAGACAATAAGATGAAGATCATACCATCTTATAAAACGAAAAACACCATACTGTCTGTGGTAGTGGATGATTCCCTTCCGAACGACTACCTATTCATCGAAGGCAATCCTATTTCAGATTTCAATGTTACCAAAAAGGAATTGACAGAAGTCAATACTGAATTTGGAACAGGAAAAAGATTGAAATTGTATGGGGAATACAAAGGCTTGGTGAATCATAAGTCCTTGGCCATTCAAAAGGTTTTGACGATTGAGCTCTATGAAGACTTCCCAAACTCCGTAATCACGTATGTGGCATACACTAATTCATCAAAAACACCAATAACCATTGACAAGCTTGTAGAAACACAATATACACTTAATCGCAAGTTGGTGAATCCTTCTAAAAAGAATTATGATTTTGCGCTTTTTCAAGGGTGTGGTGTGGATTGGGGCCTTGATTATGCCCATATAGAAATGACCCCTACCTATGCAGCAACCAATTTTATGGGTGTTGAAGTAGCTAGTCGGGATCCCTCCGGGGGTGGAATCCCCTTATTGGATTTATGGGGTAAGGAAATGGGGATGTCTATCGCCCATATCTCGAAGAAACCTGAATTTGTAAGTATGCCCATCAAGACCTTAAAGAATGGGAATATTCAATATGCCATTGAAGAAGCACATTCCGCACAAAATGGTACGATCGTATTAGATAGTGAAGATACGTACACAACGATTAAAAACGCGGTGACAGTCCATAACCTGGATTATTTCGATGCCTTAAGGCGTTATGCCGAATTTTTGAATGCACAAGGTATCAAGACATTCAAGAAAACCCCTGACGATGTTCCTGACACCTACTGGAAAACCTGGGGTTATGAGTTGGACTTTAAGGTCAAGGACATTTATGCAAAGGTTCCTGAATTTAAGGAACTAGGTATTGAAATGGTGGTATTGGACGATGGTTGGTTTTCCAACTACGGGGACTGGGAGCCTAGTACGGACAAACACAAATTCCCAGAAGGCAGGAAAGACCTCATTGCATTCGTCAATAACATGCATAAAGAAGACTTAAAAGTTGGTGTTTGGTGGTGTCCGCTATCGGTAGAGCCCGATACCGAAGTGGCCAAAGCGAATCCTGATTGGCTTATGCTCCAAAAAAATGGGGAACCTTATATAATGGAAGAGCCAACATCTTACTATCTCTGTCCGGATTATCAACCCGTACTTGAGTTTTGGGAACAACAAGTAGAAAAAATCTATGTGACATTTGATTTGGATTTTATTTATAATGATTGGGCGAATCTTATTGAAGTCCCTCCATGTTACAATCCAAAGCACAAACACAAAAGCCCTTTATCCCCCTACTGGAATATGCCGGAGCAGTTTAAAATAATCTATGACAAGGCCCAATCCATAAAACCTGGGTGTGCCGTTGAAATGTGTGAATGCGGACGTCCCCATGACCCTTACAAAATGCCCTTTTACAATATAACGAATGCTTCGGACGCAACCAGTAAAAAACAAGTACGCGAAAAATTAAAAGTGGAAAAGGCCCTTAACGGATCTAGTGTTTATTTTAACCCTGGTTATATTCTTCCCCATAGGGAAGAAGGATGGAATTATGACCCATGTGAAATTGACGAATGTGTTGCCATGGGAGGATATTTTGAAACATATTACACTGAAATATCCCCAGAAAAGAAGGAAGAATGGAAAAAATGGTTGAAAATATATCGGGAGGAGGAAATTTACAAAGGTGAATATCTCAATCTTTATGACATAGCCAATGATTATCCTGAATTTCATGTCACAAAAAAGGAAAATACCTTGTATTACTTTGCCCCAGGGCCTTTTAAAGGAAAAGTAACGTTGCGTGGTTTAAAGGGCAGTACCACCTATACCATAAAAGACCTTGGCACAGACAAAACCATTGCGACAATTGATGGATCGGTTGCAAATGTCAATATTAGTACAGAAAACGATATCTATCTAAAGGTTACACCATTGACCAAATAAACTGGCTGCAACCTCCCTTTAACGCTATACACCAAAAAACCGGGGTTGGATCCAACCCCGGTTTTTTGGTGTATTGATGCTGAAGTCACCTTATTCCAATACATTGAAGGAAAATCAAGGGAATACCTTCCAATGATAATACCTCCTAAGCAATAATCACCTTTATATTGGCATCCTGCAATTGCACAAGAACCTCTTTACTGATATTGGCATCGGTAACAATAATATTGATTTTATTTGTAGGGCATATAAATGCGAGACTCCTTCGGTTGAATTTACTGGAATCAGCCACCAAAATAACATCCTTGGCAATATCTATCATAATCTGGTTCAATGAGGCCTCCTCAATATTGGGGGTAAATGCCCCCTGCTTAATATCGAGTCCGTCTACACCTAGAAATACCTTATCCACATAAAAATTACGAAGGTTTTTTTCAGCCAAAGGCCCAACCAAGGAATGTGAGTTCTTTCTCAATGTTCCTCCTGGAACAATAATATTAATGTTTTGGGCGTGAATTAACTGATTGGCAATATTAAAGGCGTTGGTGATCACATTAATAGCTTTTTCAGCATCCAGATGCTTGGCGACCTCCATAGTCGTAGTTCCTGAATCCAAAATAATGGTCTCACCCTCCTTAATAAGGGAGGCCGCTTTTTTCCCTATTTCAATTTTTTCGGCATAATGTATTTTATCCTTTTCAGAGAGTTGATAATCGGCACTTACGGAGTTATCGTATTTCATTGCACCACCCCGTGCACGAATCAATAGCTTCTTGGATTCAAAAAGTTCAAGATCGTTTCGAATGGTAACCTCACTAACGTTGAATTGCTCACTGAGTTCATGAACGAACACCTGTCCGTTTATATCGAGAAGATTCAATATTTTCTTACGACGCTCAACAGTTGAACGTTTTGTTTTGCTTTTATCCATTGGCTTTCTTCATAAATTAACAATCTAAAATAACATTTTGATTTGGTATTTAACAAAAATAAGGAAGTAATCTTATGATTTAATACATAATAATGTTTCGTAATTTAAATAATAAGATTTGAAAGTTTAAATAAGTTTAATAACTTTGTGTGAAATGTTCTGAAAGAATATAAGCATTTGAAATAACGACTTACCAAATGAAATATCTAAATATTGCCGAAAGTGCACTGATCGACTTAAAAGCCATTGATACGGCAAGAGAGATACAAGGCCAACCCGAACTATGGGAAGCCATTTACAATAATATATGTTCTGAGCGTGAATCTATCTCCTCGTTTCTTGACAATGTTTATCCAATTGCAAAAAAGATAATCCTAACAGGCGCAGGAACAAGTGCTTATATCGGTTTTTCATTAGAAGGCATTATACAGCGTACTACCAAAATAACAACAGTCCCAGTGGCCACGACACACCTTGTTTCCCACCCACAGGACTATTTTGAGCCGGATACTCCCACCCTACTCATCTCATTTGCGAGATCGGGCAACAGTCCCGAAAGTGTAGCCGCGGTTGAACTTGCCGACAAACATTGTAATGATTGTTATCATTTAATCATTACGTGCAATACCGACGGGGACCTGGCAAAACATTCATTTAAAAAAAATGGATATGTTTTTTACCTGCCACCAGAAGCAAATGACAAAAGTTTGGCCATGACCGGAAGTTACTCGGGTATGCTCCTATCAGCACTCTTGATCAATGACATCAAGAATATTACATCATTGCACAGTACCGTGGATAAGGTCTGTGAATACGGAACCTCCTTACTTACGGAATTCCTCCCTACCATTAAGAAAACGGCAGAACTACCTTTCGACAGGGCCGTTTTCCTCGGATCTGGCCCACAATATGGTACAGCCATGGAATCCCATTTAAAATTACAGGAACTAAGCGATGGACAGATTATTTGCAAGAACGACTCCTATTTAGGCTTTCGACACGGACCAAAGGCAGTTGTCAATAACAAAACATTACTCGTTTATTATTTTTCCAATAACGAGGATGTTTACCGGTATGAGAAAGATTTGGTTGCAGCCATGGATGAAGGCAAAACACCATTATTTCAAATGGGTATCGCTGAAAAAATGCGAGCCGATCTGGATTTGGATGCGCTAATCGTACTTTCCAAGGATGGCAACCACATAGAGGAGCCCTATCTTTCGGTGTGCAATATTATTTTAGGTCAACTATTGGGCTTTTTCAAATCCATGGACTTAGGTTTGAATCCGGATTCACCTTCCTTGAGCGGTGCAATATCCAGGGTTGTAAAAGGAGTTACTATTTACTAACCCCCTATAACCATTCTATTTAGGGTAATTGACTTACCCCCTGATTAAGGGGGTTCACTGAAGTTCAATCGAACAACTCTTCCTAAGTCAATTTGACTTTAGGCAAGAGTTGGTTTACATCCTTTAATTTCAAGATGCCCAAATCCTCATTCAAACAGTTGGCTGCCCCACAGGCCACCCCATATTTAGCGATTTCTTGAAGCGACATTCCCTTGAATACCGCATTGGCGATTCCTGCCGTTAGGCAATCCCCGCTCCCCACGGTACTCTTTACTTCGTTTATAACCACATTGGCGTGTACGGATTGTTCATCGGTGTGTAGAAAGAGTCCTTCCTTCCCCTTGGTAATGGCAATTAGTGAAACCCTATTCCTTAACTGGTTGCGTATTTCCATGTGGTCTTTGGTCCCAAAAGTACTTAGTGCCTCATGTTCATTGATATGCAGTCCGAAAAAAGTCGTCTTCAAGGCATTTTCCAACTGTATGCCCGAACAATCCAAAATGGCCTTCCTTCCTTCCTTATTGCAGATTTCCAACAACTGAAGATAAGCATTCTCTGGGGCACCCTTTGGCCACGAGCCGGAAAGACAGACTAAATCGCTCGCCTGTACCGCTACTTGAAATTCCAAAAGAAACTGATTCCATTCCCCGGTAGTCATTTCAGGACCGGGCTCCAACAACTCCGTATTATCCAATGCTTTGTCCGTGGACCTGAAGGTATAGCATTTTCGATTGTTTCCCTTTAGTTGATTACCCAGTATTTGGACATTACTAAGTTGCGGGGCATTTTTGATCCATTCCCCATTATTCCCCGCCCAATTGGCAAAAAGCGATACAGGATTACCCAGTTCTTTCAGGGCCATCGCGACATGGACACCCTTCCCTCCCGGAAATTCATCTAGCCGATCAATACGATTTGACTGACCTATTTCAAAGCTTTGCAACCATGCATAGGTATCAATTGACGGATTTGGACAGACTGAAAGCACCATATGGATATATTTTAATTAACCTTTAAAAACTTCGTAACTATTGTATATTACAAAGTAATTGAAAGTATATGAAATATTAAAACTTTCATAACATTTTTATTTTAGACCATTTACCCATGAACGCCCTGTGAATAAACTTAAAACATATCATGGCCAAAGACTCCTAAACCCAGTAAGGAACAAAACAATATGGATTTTCAAAAAGACAACCCCTATTTAAAGGCCATATCATTCCACCGTAATTCTTGCTTAAAGCGATAGAGATCGGTTTTTTCATCAATCAACAAAAATTCAATGCCGAATATATCCGCAAAATCCTCCAACTGTCCTGCACTGAGGTTTTCACTATAGCAAGTATGATGTGCCCCACCTCCGTAGATCCATGCAGAAGCGGCTATTTCGAGATTTGGATCGGGACTCCATAACACCCTTGCTACCGGTAATTGTGGCATATCATTTTCAATGGATATCGCATTAACGGTATTGACCAACATCCTAAAACGGTTACCCATGTCGATAACCGAAGCGTTCAAGGCTTTGCCGGCACCACCATTGAACACCAAACGGGCAGGATCTTCCTTGCCCCCAATACCCAACGGATGTACTTCCACCCTAATTTCCCCCTGGGCGATCGAAGGACATATTTCCAACATATGGGAACCCAATACGGCAGCATTGGAGGGGTCAAAATGATAGGTATAATCTTCCATAAAACTATTGCCTCCATCCAGACCTGCGGCCATAACTTTCATACTTCGCACCAGTGCAGCGGTTTTCCAATCCCCTTCCGCACCAAATCCAAAACCACTCGCCATTAAACGCTGTGTGGCGATTCCCGGCAGTTGTTTCATTCCATGTAAATCCTCGAACGTATCGGTATAGGCGGTAAAACCACCTTCATGCATAAAAGCACGCATACCCAACTCTATTTTTGCCGCATCTCTTAGGGATTGGTGCAATGGACCATCTTTCTGTACCTTTTGGGCCAAGGTATAACTATCGGTATATTCTTGGATCAAAACATCCACTTCGGCATCCGTAATTTGGTTTACAAAAGCAACCAAATCACCTACTCCATACCCATTTACCTCGTACCCGAACTGCATTTGGGCGGAAACCTTATTCCCTTCGGTAACGGCCACCTGCCTCATATTGTCTCCTATTCTGGCCACCTTCATCTTTTTGGAATCAGCTACGGCACAGGCTACCCTGCACCATGCATCCACTTGTTTTTGTACCGAATCGTTCTGCCAATGCCCTACGACCACCTTTCGGCCCATCCGCATTCTAGACGCCATAAACCCAAACTCCCTTCCGCCGTGCGCGGATTGGTTCAAATTCATAAAATCCATATTTATACCATCCCAAGGAATATCGCGATTAAATTGGGTATGCAGATGTAAAAAAGGTTTTGATAATGCCTGCAACCCGGCAATCCACATTTTTGCAGGCGAGAAAGTGTGCATCCAAGCGATCAATCCCACACAGTTATCCGTATTATTGGCTTCCTTACAGACTTGAAGTATTTCTTCCGCCGTTTTCACGGTAGGCTTCCAAACAACATTGACCACTATGTCCTTATTTTCATTGTAGGATTTAGCGATTTTCTTAGAATGCTCCGCAACTTCCTGTAAGGTTTCCGGTCCGTAAAGATGTTGGCTACCTGTTACAAACCAAACTTCATACCTATTTAAATCTATCATGCTGTTTTTTATTTTATAAGCTCAATGTGCTAAAGGATATCATTATATAAATCACGATAATGACCACCACAACCGACGCGATAATATCCCATATGTTATAACTTGATTTATTGGTTTCCTTTTGCTCCTTGGTAATCGAACCAAATGTGAGTCCGGCCAACTGTGCCTGTGAGGGAGCTGGATAAAACATACTTACGATTACAGCGATTGCTATACACAGGGCAAAGAAATAGGCGCCGAATACCAACCAATTGATATCGGCCAGATTAAAAAGGAAACTTCCTTCAGCAAAACTCGATTGTACTATTTCAAGGGTCAATTTTAGAAATCCGATAATAAAACCACCGACTAAAGTAGCGATTGCCCCATTTGAATTAATCCGTTTATAGAAAATACCCAATAAAAATACCGCTGCAATTGGAGGAGAGATATACGCCTGCACATTTTGAAGATATTCATACAATCCATCAGACAGTTTCGTTATGATCGGAATCCACAACAACCCTAGGCCCACAACAAAAAAGGTAGCGATACGCCCGGTTTTCACTAATTCCGCTTCTGGTTTATTGGGCTTAAGTTTTTTATAGATGTCCAGGGTAAATAGGGTGGAACAGGAGTTAAAGACAGATGCCAAGGAACTCATCAGGGCCGCCAACAATCCGGCAGCAACCAATCCACGAAGGCCGGAAGGCATTAAATTACTCATTAAGACCGGGAAGGCTTGATCTGGGCTATCCCAGTCCAATTTTCCCTGCATTTTCAACCCTAAGGCGACTACCCCGGGAATCAGGAAAAGAAATACCGGCATTAATTTCAATAGGGCCCCAAAGATACTGCCTCGTCGGCCTTCCTTGATATTCCTGGCTGTAAGTACCCGTTGAACAATGACCTGATCGGTACACCAATACCAAACCCCCACAACCGTACTTGTAATGAATAATGGCAACCACGGATAATCGGGATCTGAATTCGGTCTCCACATATTAAAATAATCAGGGCCGATGGTTGCCTTCAATTCACTCCATCCCCCAACGGCATCCAATCCTAAAACGGTTAAAATACCCGCACCCAGCACCAAGACTACGGCCTGAATGGTTTCGGTATACACCACGGCACGCATTCCTCCCAAAACGGTGTACAACCCAGTGAGTACGACGGTGGCAACGGCCCCAATCCAAAACGGAATTCCCAAAAGCGCAGAGACCACTACACCCCCGGCATAAATCGTTACCGAAACTTTGGTTAGGATATAAGCGATCAATGAGACGACGGAAAGCACCCATCGGGAACGGGCATCAAAACGTTTTTCAAGGAATTCAGGCATGGTAAACACACCGCTACGGGCATAAAATGGCAAAAAGACCCAGCCCAACATCAAGACCAACCAGGCATGCAATTCGTATATCAAAAGCGGCATTTTGTCCCCTGCCCCATTACCCGCCAAACCTACAACGTGTTCGGATCCGATATTGGAAGCAAAGATCGAGGCCCCAACCATAAACCAACCAATATTACGTCCTGCCAAAAAATAATCTTCGGTATTTTTTTGCTTCTGCATAATAACCCACCATGCAACGCCCAATAGAATAATAAAATAAGCCGCAATTACCACCCAATCGAGTGTATCCAATGATTTCATATGCTTTTAGTTTAGTTGATTCGTACTATTCCGTTTGGCCATAATAGGCATCCTTGCCGTGCTTTCGCTCAAAATGTTTCTTTTTCAACGCAGTCTTCAAGGGTGCGGCACTCGGATTGATCTGCAAGGTCAAATAGGCCATTTTTGCCACTTCCTCACATACTGCACTATGATATACCGCCTTAGCAACGGTTTCCCCCCAGGTAAACGGGGCATGGCTGCCAACTAGGATCATACCTAATTCGTTGTAATCGATATCGCGTTCCTTAAGGCAATCTATGATCTGATAACCTGTCATATACTCATAGTCCCCTTGTATGTATTCGTCTTTCATGGGTGGGGCACATGGGATATCGGATATCAGATGATCGGCATGGGTAGTCCCGAAAATAGGAACATCCTTAATGGCTTGGGCCCATGCGGTACCGTAGGTGGAATGGGTATGGACAACCCCTCCTATCTTTTCCCATTCCTTATACAAAACAGCATGAGTCTTGGTATCGGAAGAAGGTCTCATTTTACCTTCGATGACCTTAGCATCAAAATCACAGATGACCATATCACCGACTTTCAATTCGGCATAAGGCACACCACTAGGTTTTATGGCAAACACCCCTTTGTCCCGATCTACAGCACTGGCATTTCCAAAGGTAAAAAGCACCAATCCCAATTCGGGAAGCTGCATATTGGCCTCATAGGCCTCTTCTTTTAATCTTTTATAATTACCCATTGGCCCTAACTTGATTCATGATGTGTTTTTCCATTGTGTCACTAAGCGCCTTGTATTCTTCATAAACCGATGAATAAGCGTTTGCACGGTTACCGTCCGGTTCATATACAATTTCAAACGGACTACCCATTATTTCCATGGCCTCAGGAACATCGGGGTATGCCTTGGCCGCGACGGCACCGAATATCGCCGCACCCAAAGCACAGGATTGCTCGGACGCCACCACTTTAATCGGCATATTGAGTACATCGGCCATCATTTGCATGATAAAGGGAGACTTTTTGGCTACTCCGCCCAGTGCTACCACTCCTTTGATCGGTATTCCTTCGGATAAAAACCGGTCTACGATCTTCTTTGCCCCAAAACAGGATGCCTCTACCAAGGCCCGAAAGACTTTCGGGGCAGTACTGCCCAAATTGATTCCGGCGATAACGCCTTTTAAATTCTGATTGGCATCCGGGGTACGTCTTCCGTTCATCCAATCAAGGGCCAATTCACCGGCAGCTCCAATAGGTTCCTTTGAAGCGGCTTCACTTAAATCTGGAATAAGGCGATCCATTGCTTCTTGGATCAATTTCCCCTTAGTGGCTTCATCAATCAAACTTGAAGCACCTAAAATTTCTTTTATGGGCCAAGCCAAAAGCCTTTCAAACCATGCATAAATATCACCAAAAGCAGACTGGCCAGCCTCCAACCCCAACATATTGGGTATGACCGAACCGTCGACCTGACCACAGATTCCCTTGACCAATTTTTCTTCCCCTTCCATCGGTGCAACGAGAATATCACAGGTTGAAGTACCCATGATCTTCGTTAAATAGTAGGGTTCCGATTTAGCCCCTACTGCCCCCATGTGCGCATCAAACGCCCCGACCGAAACTACAACCGATTCGGACAACCCAAGTCGTTTCGCCCATTCGGGACTTAAGGTCCCTACGGGAACATCGGAAGTATAGGTCTTTTCATATAACCGATCTCGCAATCCATCCAACAAAGGAT
Organism: Maribacter polysiphoniae; assembly: GCF_003148665.1. Lineage (GTDB taxonomy): Bacteria > Bacteroidota > Bacteroidia > Flavobacteriales > Flavobacteriaceae > Maribacter_A > Maribacter_A polysiphoniae. Next base: position 110,880 of record NZ_QGGQ01000006.1, read on the forward strand.
CCAAGGTTGCAAAAAAGTCATTCGAGGGCAAGCCCCCAAAAGACTCATGCCACAATGCCTTATGGCCAGCAGCGCATCGGCTACGTTTCATTTCCCGAACATCGGTTCCACCCGTTAATAAAAAAGGGATCCAATCGCAATGTTCTACCCACGAATAAGCGGCCTCATGAACAGCCTTATCTTGTCTAGAGACATGTAAAATCTTGGACCAAAACCACTCCGAAGAATAGATACCCCCTTCATATTGGGCATAATCCACCTCCCATTTTTTACATAAATCATTAATCTCCTTGGCTTCCCTGATACCCGTGTGGTCTTTCCAAAGGACAAACATGGCGTTGGGGTTATCCTCAAAATTTTTCAGCAAAGCCAAAGGAGTTCCTGTTTCATCCACCGGGGCTGGTGTTGAACCTGTGGTATCAACACCGATACCAATAATATTCTTTGCGATATCATGACCCACTTCGTTTATGATATCCTTAATGGTGCTTTCGACACCTGCAATATAATCCAAGGGATGCTGTCTAAATTGATTTTTTGAGGGCCTACAGAACTTCCCTTCCTTCCATCTAATGTAATAATGAACGGCTGTGGCGATTTCCTCACCAGTCTTTGTGTTGACCAACAACGCCCGGACTGAATCCGAGCCGAAATCCAATCCCAGGCTATAAGTAATTATGGGCATAATCAATGAATTTAAATAGAAGATGCTGATTGAAACACCTCCCTAAAATATTTAAAGCAATATAGTATAATTATAAGTGTTATAAAAACACTTATTTATCAGATGTTAAAATTCGTGTCGCGATCGTACTTTTTTTCGTCAAACTGATAATAATACGCGCCCTTTCTAGAGCCAGACATGTCCTTTTCATCCAATTTGACCAAGAAATCCATTGTATTCAACTTTTTTCTAAAATTTCGCTTATCGAGTTCTTCCCCCAAAATACCCTCGTATAATTTTTGCAATTGAGGCAAGGTAAACTTTTTAGGAAGCAGATTAAACACAATAGGAACAGTCCGAACCCTTCTTCTCAAACGGTTTAAGGCCGAAACTATCATTTGTTTATGGTCAAAAATCAGATTTGGAAGATCATCTATGGAAAACCATCTAGCCCTGTATTGCGCTATGAGTTCCGCTTTGTACCGCTCTTTCAATATCAAGGCGCTATACGTGGTTGAAACTACCCGCTCATAAGGATCGCGATCAGCCTTACCAAAGGTGCGTACCTGTTCCATATACACATCCTCGAGTCCAGATAAATCATGAAGTATACGGTGGGCCGCCGCATCGAGATCCTCCCTATTCCCAACAAAACCACCCATCAAGGACCAACGTTCTTTCTCGGGTTCAAAACCTCGATGGATGAGCAACACTTCCAATTGGTTGTTATTAAAACCAAATATTATGCAATCAACAGCAAGGGTAATCTGCTGAACTTCCTTATAGGCCCTATCCATTTCACCCATTACTACAAATTGAAATTACAAGTATCCAAATATAAACAAAACCAATTAGGTGTTAAGTTAACACTTATTTCTTTATGGCAACCCATCCCAACCGTTACCCAAACCGACCACATAATGGGTACATATGGTACTCGAGGGGATCCTTTCACGCAAATGACTTCCCATAGGCGAAAAATATAGCACCTGTGCACCCCCATTTCCTAAACCATTCATTATAAATGTGTTGCACATACCATACCCTTACCAATCACCCCTTCTCCAAAATATAAACAAGAACGGTAAACCGATATTTTTGCATTTTTTAACTTTTTGTATTTTGTTGAATTTATATTTTTATTCAAAATTTGAAATAGCGATACCATGCAATTTAATGAACATGAAGACGACTTTTCGCCCGCGTTTTCTGTTTGGCCGATTGATAGAACATCTGATGATCTCTACTCAAATAGCAAATCGAGCGGGCGCCTTTTGGAACCTTCCTTCAGTGGGATGTTGATTGACCATCTTCTCCCTATTTTTCTTTTGGAAAATAAATTTTTTGAATTCAAATTTTACAGATGAGATTATCCTATCCCATTGAAGCACCTGTAAAAGGCCTGCATTCCCATTAACCAAAATGGGCTGACCGGGATTTCCTTTCAATACCCAAGAATCATTTTTCGTTCTGTTTTTTTAGACGAATACTTTTTAAAACCAAAGTATAATTTAAATGAATAGTTATGGAATCACTTCAGAAAACCACGAAAGAAAAACACCTGCGGAGGGTTCGTTCCTTTCCTCCGTTGCGATTCAAAAAATTTCAAATGAAATTGGACGATAGCGGTGCCCAAGTCCTAATCGCCGCCAATTTCCTTAAAAAAGGAAACCACTCTGTAAGGGTACACAACGGGATGCTACATCTAAAAATAAAACAGCCTGAACGCATTTTCGATTATACCGACAAGGGGACGCCCTTGACAAGACATAAAAAGGATATGGATTTTCAAATTGCGCTTCCCAATAAACGGTATCGCCATATAAATACGATACGCTTTCACAATGGAATCCTGAAAGTACACCTTACAGGTGAACAGAAAGAAAGGGATATCATGAAGTTTTCAAAACCAGCGCCAACATCCAATAGGATCGCGGCTTCATGAGCAAGTCAAAAAAAAGAATATCGAAAAGTCCGGTTCTATGGGGAAATACATCATGAACATTCAGGAATTATTCAATCAAATCAATATATGATATATCGCACATGGATATACAAATAGAAAAACTGACCAAAACCTATGGTCCCCAAAGGGCCGTAAACAACATCAGTTTTGATGTTAAGACCGGGGAAGTCCTCGGGTTTCTCGGCCCCAATGGAGCTGGGAAATCGACCACAATGAAAATGATCACCGGCTACATCGGCATTGAAGAAGGTGATATACGGATCGGCGGTAAAAGTGTAACCGATCCCGAGAGCAACTTTAAACAACATATTGGGTACCTTCCGGAAAACAATCCGTTGTACCTGGATATGCCGGTAATTGACTATCTGGCCTTCTGTGCCTCCCTTCAAGGGGTAGAAAAGACCAAGTTAAACAGTCGGATCCGTGAAATGATCGGACTATGTGGTCTTAACCGCGAAAAGCACAAAAAAATCGGGGAATTATCCAAAGGATATCGCCAACGTGTGGCACTCGCCCAGGCCATGATCCATAATCCGGAGATTTTGGTGTTGGACGAACCTACAACGGGCCTTGACCCCAACCAAATCATAGAGATCCGAAAACTGATTCGCGACCTTGGGAAGGAGAAAACCGTTATCCTGAGTACACATATCCTTCCAGAAGTAGAAGCTACCTGCGACCGTATCCTAATCATCAATAGGGGGGAAATAGTAGCAAACGGAACCCCCGAAACCCTAAGGAAACAAGCACAGGACAATGAAGTTTTGAGGGTGCGCATTGAAGACGCCGAGGCTGGAAAAATCATAAAATCCCTGAATGCCCTTGATACGGTACAGGATGTAGACCCCATACAACGGGAAGAAAACGTATTCGAAGTACAGAGTGTCGCCCAACAATCCTCCAAACGGAACATCTTTAATCTCTGTGTGGAAAAAAAATGGGTACTGACCGAACTCACGCCTTTGGAAACCAAACTCGAGGACATTTTTAGAAACTTAACGGTAAATTAAATATGAATATCATTTGGACTATTGCCAAACGAGAACTGGCAACTTTTTTCGACTCACTCATCGCCTATATTATTCTGGTCCTTTTTTTAGGGTTTAGTGGGTTTTTCACCTGGCTTTATGGAAACGATATTTTTTTGGTAGGTCAGGCCAACCTACGCGTATTCTTCAATATTGCCTCTTGGAGCCTCTTCTTCTTTATTCCCGCCATTACCATGAAAATGTTGGCCGAGGAACGAAAGACGGGCACTTTGGAACTGCTTTTGACCAAATCGGTATCGGACAGGGAAGTAATTCTTGGTAAGTTTTTGGGATCCATCCTATTGGTCTGTATTGCCTTGGCGGCTACCCTACCCTATGTGATTACGGTATCGAATATCGGAAATCTCGATAACGGTGGTACCATATGCGGCTATCTCGGATTACTGTTGCTCAGTATCACCTACACGGCCATAGGCATTTTTGCAAGCAGTATTACCACCAATCAGATTGTGGCCTTTATGACCGCTTTGCTCATTAGTTTATTTTTTCAGATCATTTTCGGGGTATTGGCCCAAAATTTCACAGGTAGTCTGGGGCAAATCTTCGATACCCTAGACCTTCAATCCCATTTTGAGTCCATTTCCCGAGGGGTTTTAGACTCCAAGGACCTGGTATATTTTCTTTCTATAACCGTGTTGGGGCTATACCTAGGGGAATGGTCCCTATCCAAAAGACATATTTCTTAAACGCTTGTATATCAAATGAAAAAAACAAACCTAACCATTGTCCTGATCATCGCAATCTTGGTGTTTGCCAATCTGGTATCGGAACAGTATTTTTTTAGGCTAGACCTTACAGAAGACAAACAGTACACCCTAAGTGATGCCACGGAAAACATCATGGCATCCTTGGAAAACCCGATTACCGTAAAGGCCTATTTTTCGGAAAACCTTCCGCCCGATATCGCCAAGACCAAAAACGATTTTGAGGAATACCTGATCGAGTATGCGCGACACTCCGACGACAATCTGTTCTACACCTTTATCAATCCGAACGAAAACGAGTCCCTTGAACAAGAGGCCATGGAAGCGGGAATCAATCCCGTAATGATCAATGTTCGCGAAAAGGATCAGATGAAGCAACAAAAGGCCTTTTTGGGAGCTGTTTTGCAATTGGAAGACCGCAAGGAAACCATTCCGTTTGTACAGCCCGGGGCACCATTGGAATATCTGTTGTCCTCATCCATAAAAAAAATGGCCATAACCGATAAACCCGAGGTAGGTTTGATGCAAGGCCACGGCCAAGCTTCCATTACCGACCTCTCCCAAGTAAAAACGGCCTTGGATGTTTTGTACGATTTTAAGGCGGTAACCGTAAACGACAGTGTAGCCGTCCCCAAAGGAATCAAGACCCTGGCCTTGGTGCGCCCAACCGACACCATCAATAACGCTACCCTCGGCCAACTGGACACCTTTTTGGAAAACGGGGGGAATTTGTTCATTGCCCTGAATAGGGTCAACGGAGACCTTAACAACTCTTACGGAGCCGGATTAACTACCGGGGTCGAGAAATGGCTACATGAAAAAGGGTTGGAAGTACATGAAGATTTTGTCATCGACGCCCAATGTGCCACCATTGCCGTACAACAGCGACAGGGTTTCTTTAATATTACGTCCAACGTTGCCTTCCCATACATCCCCATCATCAATGAATTTGCAGACCACCCCAGTACCAAGGGCTTGGATGCCGTAGTGATGCAGTTTGCGAGTTCGCTGAAATTTACGGCCAAGGATTCCCTTTCCACTTTTACACCCTTGGCGTTTTCTTCCAAAAAATCGGGAAGTATACCGGCTCCCCAGTTTTTTAATATCCAAAAGGAATGGACCGATAACGATTTCAACGCTCCCAACCGGATTGTTTCCGGGGTTTTGGAGCAGACCCATCCCAACGGTAACCGTTCCCGCATTTACGTGGTTGCCGATGGGGATTTCCCGGTTGGAGGCAATCAGCAGTCGCTACAGGCCGACAACGTGAACCTGATGGTCAATGCCATCGATTGGCTGAGCGACGATACGGGTCTGATCGACCTTAGGACCAAAGGAATACGCTATAGACCAATAGCCAAATTGGAAGAAGGAACCAAGACCACTTTGAAATATGCCAATTTTTTATTGCCCATTGTCCTGGTAATCGTTTACGGCATGGTACGGATGCAAATGAACAAAAACAAGCGCAGTCGAAGATTGGAAGAAAATTATGAATGATCACTAAAACGAAGAATACGCCATGAAGAAAAACAACTTGTTGCTCGCGGTACTGCTCATTTTGGTACTACTCTATTTTTCCTCCCGTTATTTTAAGAGTAATGGCAGCACTACTTTCAATCCTGAAATAATACAATTGGATTCCTCGAAGGTGGAAAAAGTGACTATATACCCACCGGGCGAAACGGAACAGGAACCTATCCTAATCTCAAGATCGGAAAAGGATTGGGAGGTTACACAGGCCAATATCAAATCGAAAGCAAACCTAACACGGGTACGAAGTGCATTGGGTCAACTGCAGGATATAAAGGCCCAACGCTTGGTAGCCAAGACAAAAGACAAATGGCAAAGCTATGGACTCACGGATTCCTTGGCGAGAAAACTGGAGATTCAAGAAAAAGGCAGTGGAGGGACTACGACCATTTACTTCGGTAAAACCTCATATGAACAGACAGCGGCATCCCAATACGGTAGGGCATCATTGACCGGGTCCACTTACTTTCGAATAAACGACAAACCCGAAACCTATGCCCTGAATAACCAAATCGCGGATGCGTTCAACCACAAGTTCAACGCATGGAGGAATCCAAAATTCATACAGTTGGATAAGGACCGGATTACCGAGCTGAGATTTGAAAGTACCGACCAAGAGAATTTTATTCTAAGGAAAAACAACTCCCTATGGACTATCCCCGGTTCCCAAACCGACAGTACCAAGGTAGCCCGTTATTTAAATATCCTCCGCAGCCAGAACAGCTCCCTATTTGCGGACACATTTGTGCCAAATGAGGAAGCCCTCCGCACTTTAACCGTTCGTGGCGCATCTATGGATGAGCTTATTGTAAAGGCCTATGCAGATACCTTAGGGAATAAATACATCCTTAATTCGTCCCAACATCCGGATGTTTTTATCGAGAGCGATTCCGCAGGCATGTTTAAACGCCTTTTTGTTGACAAGAAGTATTTCAAGGCCGATAAAAAATGAGCCATATATTGAACCTGAGGTTATAACGACCCGAACTTTTGAGCATTTTATGAATTATAAACCATTATATATGAAACCCACTAAATCCCATTTAAAGAACGTACTGTTTTTGTTTACTTTTTTATTCCTGTATAGCGCGGTTGCCAAGGCGGGTAACGGTGTTATTTTATACACCCCTTATACGAATATCTCAGTACCCCCAGGGGAATCCATTGACTATAGCGTTGAGGTCAAAAACAATGGAAGTCAGTTGAAGGATGTGGAAATCCTTCTGTCGGGATTGCCCAAAGATTGGAATTCATCCCTTAAAGCCGGAGGGTATACCATTAAGCGAATCGCCGTACTTCCGGGTGAGAAAAAAACCCTGTCATTTACGGTGAATGTACCGCTAAAGGTAGAGAAAGGTAAATACGATATTAAGCTAATTGCCAAGAACTACGATGTACTTCCCTTGGTCATCAACGTCTCTGAGGAAGGAACCTTCAAGACCGAATTCACTTCCGACCAAATCAATATGGAAGGACATTCGAAATCCAACTTCAACTTTTCGACAAAATTAAAAAACCACACTGGCGAAAAGCAAGTATACTCCTTGTTGGCGGCACCACCACGGGGTTGGAACGTAGCTTTCAAACCCAATGGCAGACAAGCCACCGCAGTGGAGATCACCCCCGGAAAAACAACGAACATCACGGTTGAGGTAAAACCCTCTCCCCTTGTGAAAGCCGGATCCTATAAAATCCCCATTAAGGCGGCCAATAAATACAGTACGGCCGAATTGGAATTGGAAGTGGTTATCAAAGGGAGCTATGAAATGGAACTTACCACACCCAATGGTTTATTGAGTTACAGTATAACCTCAGGAAGGGAAAAGAAATTGGAGCTTTTAGTCAGGAATACCGGCTCTAGTGAATTGCGGAATATCACCTTCACCCATAACAAACCCAAAAATTGGGAAATATCGATAGAACCCGATAGCATTCCACTCATAAAGGCCGGCGCCAGCACAAAGGTTCAGGCAACCATAACAGCAGCCGACAAGTCGGTCCCCGGAGACTATGTATCCAAGATAACGGCCAAAACACCAGAGGCCTCCTCTACCGCAGCCTTAAGGCTTTTAGTAAAGACTCCCTTATTATGGGGATGGTTGGGAATCTTCATCATACTGGGAACATTGGGGGCCATTTATTACCTGTTTCAAAAATACGGTAGAAGGTAATGGCGGAAAAGAGTATAGAAATAAACGGATTGACCAAAAAGTACGGCCAACATGTGGCAGTGGATAATTTAACACTGTCTATTGATAAAGGTGAGATTTTTGGTCTGTTGGGGCCCAATGGGGCGGGGAAATCAACCACAATATTAATGCTTTTAGGGCTTACCGAAGTAGATTCGGGGAGTGTTAAGGTCTGCGGGATAGACACCACCAGACATCCCCTTGAGGTCAAAAGAAAGGTCGGGTATCTACCGGAGGATGTTGGCTTTTACAACGATTATACCGGGTTACAGAATCTTTTGTACGTAGCCCGCTTAAACAATATCCCCTTGGAACAGGCCCAAAAAACAGCCTTGAGAACACTAGCCGAGGTGGGTCTGGAGGAGGAAATGGACAAGAAAGTGGCCAGCTATTCCAGGGGAATGCGCCAACGCTTGGGCCTAGCGGATGTACTTATAAAAAACCCGGAGGTAATAATATTGGACGAGCCAACCTTGGGGCTCGACCCAGAGGGCGTTAAAAAATTCCTTCAACTGATTGTCGAACTAAGCAGAAAGAAAGGGATTACCGTTCTTTTTTCGTCCCACCACCTGCATCAGGTTCAACAACTTTGCGATCGTGTGGGCATTTTTGTGAAAGGAAAATTATTGGCCGAAGGAAAAATCAGCTCGCTGGCAGAACAGTTGTTTTCCAAGAACACCTTTACCCTAGAGGGGGGAATCACCCCCATGGACGAAAATCCAAACCAAGCTTCCGATTCCTTGGAGGAGGTCGTCAACAAAATGAAACGGATAAAGGAGGTTTCCCTTGTGGAGGTCGACAAAGACCACTTTGTAGTGGAATCCAAAAAGGATGTATCGGCCGAATTGTCCCGGCTTATTGTTAACTCCGGATACGGTCTTGCTTATCTAAGCAAGAAGAAATATGGTTTGGACGACATTTATCATCAATATTTTCAAGAAGAAGAAAAAAGGATATGAAGAATAAAATAGTTAAAAGGGCAACATCAAAATTAACCGCTATAAAATTACCCAAATGGATCTCCCATATAAATTCCTTTTCATTGTTTAATAACGGGAATCTGGGTAGTGATAGTTCCTTGGCATTGAGTCCTTTCAAAGTAATGGTACAAAAGGAAATCACCGACCATATTAGAAACTGGCGTTTTATTATTCTATTCGCCCTTATTTCATTGGCCTGTATGGGAACACTATTCGCTACACTCTCAGATGGAATGAAGGTCCTAGTGAACGATACTACAGAAAACAACTTCTTTTTCTTGAATCTGTTCACTAAATCTGATGGCACCTTGCCCGCGTATTTTGTCTTTGTGGGATTCCTTGGCCCCTTGTTCGGGATAAGCCTAGGGTTTGATGCCATTAGTTCGGAACAGAATCGGGGTACCTTGAGTCGTGTATTGGCGCAGCCCATCCCAAGGGACAGTATACTTAACGCCAAATTTTTGGCGGGGATCATTGTAATCAGTGTGATGTTCTTCGCTTTAAGCTTCTTGGTCCTCGGGGCTGGACTTTTGGCTTTGGGTATTCCTCCCACAGCGGAAGAATTTATACGCATTATGGTTTATACGGTATTGAGCATCGTATATGTTTCTTTTTGGTTGAACCTTTCCATATTGTTCTCGGTCCGCTTTAGGCAATCGGCCACCTCCGCTTTGTCTGGTATAGCGGTATGGCTGTTTTTCACCATATTCTACCCATTGATCGCCAATTTGATAATCAAGGGATATGAACCCTCTAAATACGCCTCACCGAAGGCCATCTATTTCTATGAAAAGTTGAAATTTTATTTGGTTCAAATAATGCCCAATGAACTATTTGATGAAATCACCTCTGCCATTTTGGTACCTTCCGTACGTAGTTTGGGACCACTGACCACCGAACAGATGCAAGGAGCCATTCCAAGTAGTTTGCCCCTAGGACAGAGTATCCTATTGGTTTGGCCGCAGTTTACGGGGTTACTGGCATTGACCTTATTGTGTTTTTTGTTTTCGTACCTGCTCTTTATGAAGCGTGAAATTCGTTCTAGGGGTTAGCAAATCAGGCAATTTGACGGTGCATGGGGAATAAAGTTCCCTGTCCATGGACAGGGAACCATATATTGGATTAAGTCTGTTCGGCCTAAGCGATTGTGATCGATTCATCCAAATAAACATCTTGAATAAGGTGTAGTAATTTAACACCTTCCTTCATAGGCCTTTGAAATGCTTTCCTTCCTGAAATCAGTCCCATACCTCCTGCCCTTTTATTGATGACTGCCGTACGAGCAGCACCGACAAAATCATCCTTGCCTGAAGCACCACCGGAATTAATGAGTCCGGCACGACCCATATAGCAGTTGGCAACTTGGTATCGCGTCAGGTCAATAGGGTGGTCGGTAGTGAGTTTACTGTACACCAATTCATTGGTTTTCCCGAAATTATCAAAGGCAAGAAAGCCACCATTGTTTGTCGGTTGTTTTTGTTTGATGATATCAGCCTCAATGGTCACGCCAAGGTGGTTGGCCTGTCCGGTCAAATCGGCGCTAACGGAATAATCCTTATCCTTTTTGAAGGCATCGTTACGCAGGTAACACCATAATACTGTCGCCATTCCCAATTCATGGGCACGCCTAAAAGCCTTGCTGGTCTCCATTATCTGTCTGTCCGATTCCGGGGAACCGAAATAAATAGTGGCCCCTATGGCTACCGCACCCATATCCCAGGCTTGTTCTACCTGGGCAAAATAGATCTGGTCAAAGGTGTTGGGATAGGTTAATAATTCGTTATGGTTCAATTTTACCAAGAAGGGGATTTTATGTGCATATTTTCGCGAAACCGCCCCAAGTACGCCCAAAGTAGAGGCTACGGCATTACACCCCCCTTCAATGGCCAATTTTACAATGTTCTCTGGATCAAAATATTCAGGGTTTGGGGCAAAACTGGCCCCTGCTGAATGTTCTACACCTTGATCCACGGGCAAAAGTGAAAGATACCCCGTACCTGACAGCCTACCATGATCAAAAATCTGTTGTAGACTTCCCAATACCCTGTTCGAACGATCGGATGACGCCATGATCCTATCGGTAAAATCAGGACCTGGCAGGTTGATTTTATCTTTGGGTATGGTGCCACATACGTGATCTAACAAATAGGATGTTTCGTCTTTTAAATATTTTTCAAGTTGCATTTCTTCTGTTTTAATGTGTTATTAATATGTTTTTTTTATCCCATCGTAGGTCTTAACCGTATCGTCCTTCTTCAATATTACATTCCATTCTTTATCTATTCCAATTGGTAATTGTCAATGACATTAAGCTTACCGTCAAATTCATAGAGATGTGGTACCCCTGTAGCGACTTCGACCTTTGCTATATCTTCTGAGGATATATGCTCTAAATATTCGATCAATGCCCGCAATGAATTGCCATGGGCCGAAACAAGAACGGTTTTTCCCTTTGCCAGTTCGGGGGCAATGGCTTCGAAAAAATAATTAACGACCCTTTTTGAGGTATCCTTCAATGATTCGCCCAGCGGCAAAACCGAAGGGTTCAGTAATTTATAATTCGAATCGAATCGGGGATTACGTTTGTCCCCTTCGGATAAGTTGGGAGGTGGGGTGTCATAGCCCCTTCGTACACTTAAAAAGCGTTCCTCCCCCACTTCCTTGAGCACCCCATCTTTGTTCTTTCCTTGCCAATCCCCATAGTGCCTCTCGTTTAATTTCCAACTATAATGACAATCAACATGCATCATATCCGCAGTCTCCAATATGATCCAAGCGGTACGGATGGCCCGTTTCAGGTAGGAGGAAAAACAAACATCAACATCGATAAGGTTCGATTTGATGAGCTTCCCCGCTTTTTTTGCCTCCTCGATCCCTTCGGGGGCAAGGTCGACATCCGTCCATCCCGTGAATACGTTTTTTACATTCCATAAACTCTTCCCATGCCTGACCAATATTAATTTTCCCATTTTATTTTTATTTTATTTCCCAATGTTTCTCCTTCTTCCAGATAATCCAGGATTTCAATCGAAACATCATCCTCCGTAAATATGGAGATGGCATCGCCACCTTCTACCCATTGTGTTCGTTGCATATTACTGCCTTCATGTAATGGGTGTTCCTTTTCAATTCCCGCTTTCTGCCATCCCAAAATGTATTTCGTTTTTCTCTGCCTTATTTATGTTCCGTATTCCCGAAATCAATGCATCTGGATTGAAGGAGATGGAATTGATTCCCTTTTCCACGAGAAACTGGGCAAATTCGGGATAGTCACTGGGTGCCTGTCCGCAAAGCCCGATCTTGGTGTGGGTCATATGGGCCGATCTAATGACCATTGCAATCATTTGTTTGACCCCAGGGTCGTTAATGTCGAAGATATCGCTCAGCAATTCAGAGTCCCTATCCACGCCTAAGGTCAATTGGGTCAAATCGTTGGAACCGATTGAGAATCCATCAAAGAATTCAGCAAATTGTTCCGCCAGGATAATGTTATTGGGTATTTCGGTCATCATATATAGTTGAAGACCTTTTTCGCCCCGTTTCAAACCATTTTCTTCCAATACTTCTACAACCTTTGCAGCTTCTTTTAATGTTCGGCAGAAGGGTATCATGATTTTTACGTTGTCCAATCCCATATCTTCCCGAACCATTTTCAGTGCTTTGCACTCCAATTCAAAAGCCTCCTGGTACTTGGGACTATAATATCGCGACGCACCCCTAAAACCAAGCATAGGGTTCGATTCCTTGGGTTCGAACTCCGTACCCCCTATAAGGTTGGCGTATTCATTCGATTTGAAATCGCTGGTACGTACGATAACATCCTTAGGGTAAAAGGCTGCGGCAATCATGGCGATGCCCTCTGCCAGTTTATGTACAAAATAATCGGACTTATTAGGATAGTGATGGGTCAATTGTTGGATCTTTTCTTTAACGGCAGTGTCTTTTAGTCGATCAAAATGCTTCAAGGCCATAGGGTGGATTTGAATGGAATTATTGATAACAAACTCCAATCGCATCAACCCAACGCCTTCCGCTGGATAGAATGAATATTTAAAGGCTTGGTCTGGATCGGCAAGGATCAACATCGGCTGGGTATGTGGCTTATCCAAGGCTGAAATATCCACCACCTTTTCATCCCATTTCAAGCGACCGTCATAAACAATACCGGTATCCCCCTCAGCACAGGAAATGGTGATTTCCTGTCCGTCCTTAATCCGTTTTGTCGCATTGTTCGTTCCTATTATGGCCGCAGCACCCACTTCACGGGCAACAATGGCAGCATGGCTGGTACGCCCCCCTTGATCCGTTATGATTCCAGCTGCTTTTTTAAGAATGGGGTCCCAATCGGGATTGGTACGTTCCGTAACCAGTATTTCCCCGTGTTGTAGTTTATCCGATTCTTCAGGACTATGTAATATCCTAGCTTTCCCTGCCGATATTTTATTACCCAACGCCATACCCCTGGTAATTTCCTTTCCTTTATCCAACAACGTATAGGTGCTGATTTTTAATTTGTCTTTTTTTGCGCTTTGCACGGTTTCGGGTCTTGCTTGAACGATAAAGAGTTCGTTCGTCTTACCATCCTTGGCCCATTCGATGTCCATAGGGCGTTTGTAGTGTTCCTCAATGATCAATGACCATTGGGCGAGTTGTATCACTTCGGCATCCGTCAGTACAAATTGCTCCTGTTTCCCTAAGGGGGTTTCAAGGTTTACCGTACCGCTACCCGATGTATCGTAGACCATGGTTTTTTCCTTGCTACCCAAATTTCTGGAGATAATGGGTTGGGAAACGCCTTTTTCCAAACTGGGCTTAAAGACGAAATAATCATCGGGATTAACGGTACCCTTCACAATATTCTCACCAAGTCCATAAATACTGGAAACCATTACTACCTGATCAAAACCAGTATCGGGATCGAGGGTAAAGTTCACCCCGGAAGCCGCTAAATCGGATCGTACCATCCTTTGGATACCGATCGACAGAGCTACTTTTGTATGGTCAAAACCATTGTCTTGCCTGTATTTGATGGCCCGGTCGGTAAAAAGTGATGCGTAACATTTCTTACATGCGTCAATTAGTCCTTCTTTTCCCTTAACGTTTAAGTAACTCTCTTGCTGCCCTGCAAAACTTGCGTTGGGCAAATCCTCGGCCGTAGCACTACTTCGCACAGCCAAAGAAATATCACCCTTGTATTTTTTCGATAAGGCATCGTACCCTTCCCCAATGGCATCCTTAAGATCATCCGGAAGTTCGGTATCTAGAATGGCCTTCCGAACGGAGGCGCCTATTTCCTTTAAATTGGAGAATGCTTTGGTATCCAATTTAGCCAATTGACTGAAAATTTCATCCTGTATATGAACTTCCTGTAAAAAATGCCAATAGGCCTCGGAAGTGGTTGCAAAACCATCGGGAACCTGTACCCCTTTTGATGTCAAATTTTGGAACATTTCTCCCAATGAAGCATTTTTCCCTCCTACGATAGGAACATCGTTGATGTTTATTTCATTAAAATGTCGAATGTAATTTTTCATTGCCTTATATTTTAAAAAGATCATTCACGACTAAGATTTCCAACCTCAAAGTTCAGGAGAATCCCCACCAATGGTCATGACCTAGGTCATGCCACCGATTTTTTCGAAGCCTTCGGTCATGGCTTAAGGCACTACCATTTTGGTGCTTTTGCACCTTTACATCATATTATACCCATGGATTCCCGATGAAGACGTGGTGGTGATTGCATCAACCTTAAAAAGATAAAGGGAACCTCATCGTCTTCCCATAATATACGGAGGACTGGATATCGCTACTTAAGTAGTGTGCCCAGTTAGTTGTAATTTCGTTAAAACTATTTCAAACTTGTTTTTAAATGCTTTTTTTTGCAGTGCTGAATTTGGGTAAAAAGAAGTTATGCCGGGGATTCCCCCTTTGGGGTTGTTTCATTTGGCAATTTTACCCCGATTTTCATACATTACACTACAATATCACTTGCATAAAACAAATGGAGACGAAATAATGGTAGAACCTTTTATGGATAATTTGTATTATTTGCCACTAAACCACCTAATTGTCCGAATATATTAAGACCTTTATCGGCGAAAAATTCAATGCATTGAAAACAATGCTGTCCATATAAAAATGGTTGATATGTTGGAATCCCCCTTAATAGCTATAAAGGCGTTCTTTTCGAAGTTTGGGAACAGAAGAAATACAAAATCCGGATGGTTGGGAAAATATTCCCGAATGCGAACTTCGTTCTAACGAACGTTTTAAATCAAAACACCTATGACAAATAATATACTTATTGAAAATCAATATAAAAGAACAAGTTTATTTGAAAAGGAAAATGTGAATTACCTGGTTCGCGTTTTAAAAAGATTCAATACGGTACCGAAGATAAACAACATCAACATCATTACCTCCAACAATGAGCCCAATGTCTTTAAGATCGTACCCAATAAATCGATTGTCATTGGTTCGTTGTTTTTAGAACAACCTGTTTTGGCCTTGGTGTATTTAAGATATGGTATCGAATGGCAACTTTGGTACAAAGCTTTGAGTGGCGAAAAAGAGGATACCGTTTTATGTGATATGGCTGCGATTGAGGTCACCAAGATATTCTACAAGCTGTTACCTAAGGATGATAAGGAGAAATTAAAATCCCTTGATTATTTTTTAATCGATCTGATTAAAAGTGAGGAAGTCCACAATGCCGAATCAATATTGAAAAATGAAGCATTACAGGCTTTTCATGGATTAAAGAACACGAACAAGGAATTTAAGGAATCTTGGAAACCCATAATTGAAAATCTGGCAAAGCCCACTGAGTATTTATTGATGGACGGTGGTGATCTTCGATTGAACATCGACGAAATTGATTTGTTGAACAAATATGGATGCCGACCTTTTCCCAGGCCCGAAGCATTTACTTTTGCCTCTTCTACAGCAACCAGCGTTTCGAATTATGCTTTTGATAAAACGGATAAAGTTAGAAGTATACTCATTAGGAATAGCCTGAAAAATGGTTTTGAAAAGACCACTATTGAGTTTTCCGAATTATTGAAAAACAATCTTAGAAAAGTATTTAAATTATATGATGGGTGTGAAATCATTTTTTCACCCTCGGGCACCGATTCCGCATTGCAGATAGCGGCCATTACCCAAATTGTTTCCCAGAATGACATTACCCATGTCTTAGTGGCTTCCGATGAAACGGGCAGTGGTGTACCTGCGGCTTTGAAAGGATGTCATTTTGAGAATACCACCGCTTTGAACCATCCGGTTAAGAAAGGCGATAAAATCGAAGGCTTTAGGGATGTTGATGTCATCAAAATCACTTTTAGGGATGAAAAAGGTGCGTTGAAATCGACCAAACAATTGGACGATGAGGTTTTCAATGCCATTTCCAAAACCAATGAATTGGGTAGGCATGTCGTATTGCATACCATGGATCAATCGAAATTGGGTTACCAGTCCCCCAGTGACGAACTCATTCAACGACTGAACACCCTCGATAAATTGTCGATGCAGATAATCGTGGATGGTTCGCAACTTCGATTGGACCCCAAAGACATTAAGAATTATCTGAACAAAGGCTACATTGTTACCATAACAGGAAGTAAATACTTTACCGGCCCTCCTTACTCCGGTGCCTTGATCCTGCCCAAAAGTGTTGGTGAATTAGTCCATTCCGTAAAAAACAAACTGCCAGAAGGTTTAACCAAATATTACAATCATTCCGATTGGCCAACGTCGTGGTTCTGTTCAAAAGATCTGCCCGGCGGGTATAATTACGGTTCCTATATGCGCTGGAACGCTGCTATGGTCGAAATGGACAGATATTACAGAACACCGATCCTTTATAGGAACATGGGTATTGAGATGTTTTGCAATTTTGTTGAGGATTCCATAAAAGACGCCAGTTTTTTAGAACCGATATATGGGGACGAAACAAAAACAAACAGTTACAACAGTAAGGAATTCGGAATTCGGAATATACGTACTATTTTCCCTTTCTTTATCCTTAAGAACAATGAGGCATTGCCTATTGATAAGGTAAAAAAGCTCTACACCTTGTTGAATTCCGACTTATCTGACCAATTTCAGGATTCCTCTTTGGAAACAATCCGACTTGCTGCCCAAAAATGCCATATAGGGCAAGCGGTCAATGTAAAATATGGCAATGATATCGAAAGTGCTGTCTTAAGAATCAGCCTGGGCGCAAGGGTGATTTCCGAAAGCTGGGTCAACAGGGATATTAGTCTCTATTTCAGGAATATAGAAACACAAATGAGTCAAATCACCGTCATTATCAAGAAAATAGAACTCATCCTTGATACGCCAGAATTGTTGGATTAAGAAAATAGACCACACCAACTATTTGACGACATATAGGTATTGATTCTATGTTTTGATTCCATGTTTTGATTCCATTGTTTATTTGAACTGTGGCCAACAACCATACATAAGGGCTACACCATGATTAATCCTGTCTCATTGAAAAAATAAACAGGTAGTGCCACTATGGGAATATACGGCCCAAAATCACCCCCTATTATCACGGATATTTGCACTTGGATCAAACACGTTTTTGTACCTTTATGGTGTTAGTCCGATCAAGGATTGACCACAACCATTTTTGATTGTGTTTTTGGTTATTGTATGGGTTTAATTTCTTGGATTAAACAAAGTAATATGGTCAAAGCATATCATTTCCTACGAAACAACTTCAAGGATCTTCCCTTCTGGTTGATCGAGTTATGCATTTTTAGCGCCTTTGTTACCGTATTTCAGATTTCCATGTTGTTCCAACCTTTCCAAACCCAACTGTTTTGAATATTCCTTATATCCATATCGATGGTATTGAATTAACGGGATTTTTGATAGGCCACGAAACCATTCAGTGGCTTATCGGCATTGATTTGTTGTATGGATCCATTGTAAATGGGGTGTATTTAAGACTGTTTTTTTATGTAAAATAATATTTTATGAATAGAAGAAAATTTTTCAGAAACGGATCTCTTTTTGCACTTGGCTCATCCTTATTGAGTCCTTTTGATCTAAAGGCAACAACCTTAGCGCCCGATGCGATAAACAGAAATAAAAAAGCAAAGAATATAATCATCCTGGTGAGTGACGGCATGAGTACCGGAACTTTGAACATGGCCGATTTATACCTTTCAAGAAAAACGGGAAAGGGAAGTAACTGGCTTCAATTGTATAAGGACAACAGGGTCAATAGGGCCTTAATGGATATGGCTTCCGCAAGTTCCATTGTTACGGATTCCGCTGCCGCAAGTTCTTCTTGGGGAAGTGGTTTTAGGATAAACAATGGAGGACTGAATATAGGAACCAAGGGAGAAGCATACATCCCGATATGGCAAAAATTCAAAAAGGCCGGCAAAATGGCGGGGTGTGTGACCACCGTACCCATAACACACGCAACACCTGCCGGATTTTGTGTGAACAGTAAAAGTAGAAATGACCAAGCAGGCATTGCCGAAAAGTATTTAAAGCTGAAATTTGATGTTATGATGGGTGGGGGAAACAATTATTTTTCCGCAGAATATCGCAAGGACAAGGTAGATATGTACCAAAAATTTGAGGCTGAAGGCTATCAAGTGGTCAAAAGCAGGGACGAGATGCTGAAAGCAACTACGGACAAACCCATTCTAGGTGTTTTCCATAATGATGGCTTGCCGTATACCGTGGATAGAAATAACAATAAGGAACTCGCCCAAAAAATCCCGACGTTGGCTGAAATGACACAAAAAGCAATTGACCGCATGAAAAACCATGAAGAAGGTTTTGTGTTACAAGTAGAAGCCGGTAAAGTGGATTGGGCTGCCCACGGTAATGATATTGCCGGTTTAATATACGACCAAACAGCACATGACGAAGCCGTAAAGGTGGCGATAGATTTTGCGGAAAAGGATGAAAACACACTGGTGATCATGACAACAGACCACGGTAATGCAAACCCCGGGGTCATCTATGATAAAGAGGCCAACAAAAAATTCGACAGCATCCAACAATACAAACACACCAATGAGTGGATTTTAAATGGTTTTGGAAAAGAAACTTCAATCTCCCAATTAAAGGAAAGAATCGAATACGCCAACAATATCAGCATTACGAAGGAAGAAGCCAATGTACTTTTAAGTTACTACAACAACATAAATACCGAAAAAGGATTGTATAACCCCAAACAGCTGCCTTTTCATGAATTGGCCCAAATTCAGAAACAACACAATTCCGTTGGGTGGATCAGCATGAACCATTCCGGCGATTATGTGGAGCTTGCGATGTTCGGTCCGGGAAGTGATCTATTGAAACCTTTTATTAAAAACACAGACTTGCATTATTTGATGTTGGAAGCTGCTGAAGTTGAGAACAACTTCTAATCCGGTTCCCGGGCATTTGCTTATGGGATACTGTACTAAATAGCAACAAGGGATCACCTTGTGGAATGTAACGGAATAGAAACCTTTGAAAGGATTTTTATTCAACGCCAGAAAACTACACCCGTACTTTTCATAGGATACATTGTAGTGCTTTCATTGGTATTGCCTATTATTATTTGAATAGGGGGTTGACAATGGGATTTTTATATCGGACAGAAAGTAACCATAATAGATTGAATACCAAAAAGGATAAGAAACGGTAAAACCAAATAACCCATAATATCACGTGCCTGTATTTTAATGCCTTTTGCCATTATTGGCAATACAAGCAACAAGAAAAAAGGTTGTAACATATTACTTAAACTTTCTCCATAGGCTACAGACAAGGAGGCCCTTGCAATCATTGCAGTAATTTCATCTGCCGGTAATCCTGCACCTATTTCTTTTACGGCATTGATCATGCTTGGGCCAACCACGGCAAATTCACCTCCAGCCGATGGAATTGCGAAATTGACGATGCCTCCAGTTAAATAAGCGAAAAAAGGATAGGAATCCACACTCGCTTGCGATGCCAATAGTTGTCCAAGTTCTTCACCCAACCCTGTATATAACATAATACCCATAATACCGGCATAAAAAGGATACTGAAACAATATTCCGGAAATATTACTACTTGCCTGTTTCATCGAAATGACATAACGCATCGGTGTTTGATGTAGAAGTAAACCAAGAATAAGGAATATGAAAATCATGATATTAAGATTCAAATCGAATCCTTTTGTCATAAAGTGATAAAAGATATAGACAAAGCCCATTACAACAATGATCATCTGAAGGATGACGCTATTGTTCAACTTGTCGGAATATGATTTAAAAGGCAATCTTAAACTTAAAGCCTCTTCTTTTATAGTTTGGTTATTTGAAGTTTCCTTAACGGTCATCAAATCGGTTATTTCCTTATTCTGTGCGTCCCTGGGTCGTAGAAAAAGTAAAATCAATGGTGTTGCAATAAGCAGGGTAACAATCATTGTGATATTTAAGATTGACCCCAAGGTATAGGAGGTTGGGATAACTTCCGACAATATCCCGGAAGTAATCAAAAAATTATTTTCCGTATTCAAAAGTAGGGGTATCGAACTTGATAACCCTGAAACCCAGCCCCCCGCTGAAATGTAAACACAAGCAATCAAAAAAGGATAGTTAACCCCTTTAACCCGTAGTGCCAATTCCCTTGCTAAAACACAGGTAATAACGACCCATCCAAAACTTACAAGGGTTAATGACAAACCGATTAAGACAACTAAAAAGTATACCTGTTTTGGGGAATTGATATGTCGCGCAATGGAATCTATCCCTCTTTTGATTATAGGCGACAATGCGATGCTGAATCCTGTAATGATAATCAAGACCATTTGCATCGCAAACCCCAATAAATCAAAAAATCCATCATACCATGCGGTTATGATTTTCATTGGGGTGGTGTCTAACCAAAGAAAAGCCCCAAGAGCGGTTATAAAGGTTAAGAGTATTGCAAAAACAAATGCATTGGGTATATATGTTAAAAATAGATGCGTTAGTTTTTTTCCAAGTTTATCAATCATATTCAACTTTTAAATGGTTCTTCCCAATGGTTTTGTTTACGGTCCCGTTGCTGACTTTTCCAAAGGAAAACACCCACCTGTTCACTAAAGATAATGGATTTCAGGGATTTCCAGTTAAAAATCCCACCCGAAGGAAATTCTACACCGTTGGGCTACAGACTTTTAAGGAAACCATTGTCCTATTGTTTTCATAAGAAGATATATTGGGAAAAAATCAAACAAAAAATCCCGACTACCGCATTAACAGTGTGTTGGGGTTTTACGATACCCCTTAAGGTAACGATTATCCCTACTTTTAGCGTGCAGGTCAGCTACGGTAAGAATTAGGACAATTGCCATAATGTTTATATCAGACATTACAGCCTCTTGTGGTCAGTATTTTTTTTAACCGTAAAACCAAATACCATACCTATTGAGGTTCTGCCAAAATGGGATATGGTTTAATCTTATAAATGATAACCTTGACTGGAAAAAGGCAACCTGCATTAACTGCAGCGATAGGTTAGTTCATTATCCCTCAAAGTTCCAAGCTTATAACACAACGGGGGTATGGCTTCCCTGCCTTTTTTGTTGCATTTTTTACACCTATGAAGGGGAAGCATTCTATTTTTCCTACAAAATAAGAACACCCCTTTGGTTTTCATATGGGAACTGTTTAATTGTACCCTTTCATTCAAAACAGGCACAACCCTTATAGTAAGAATTGTTTCCGATGCAGTTGGTTAGAAACAGATTATATGAATATTCCTACAATTTAATCCATGCGAAACCGTTCTTAAGAAAATGACTTAAAGAACACTGGGAAATAAACATCCGATGTTTTTAAAATCCAACACCAGAAAGTTCAACCCAAATAACCATCATTGATCAAAACCGTAAACAAACTTAAGGATTACACCATTCAATTTTGGGTGGGACTAATTGCAATCCTCCTTGGATTGGTCGTTCTCTTAGGATGGGCATTTGATATTGAAGTTCTCATGACCATTATTCCCGGTTATGTTTCCATGAAGTTCAATACCGCCTTGTTCTTTATACTTTCCGGCGGGATTACAATTTCTTTGATTGAATACAAATCTTATAAAACGATAAGGTTTTTTTCAATCCTTTTAGCTGTTTTTGCATTTATCTCCCTAATACAGGACATCTTGATCATTGACCTTGGGATCGATCAGTTTTTTATTAATGATGAGGTAGCGTTACTCCGTGATGATACGGCACCGGGAAGACCATCCCCTATAACTTCCTTTTGTTTCATTTTATTCGGATTGGTTTTCTTTCTTATTCGATCTAACAGGATAGGAAATAGGGAAATATCGCAATACGGATTACACCTAATTTCGTTTCTTTCCTTTGTTGCAATCATAGGGTATCTATTCAATGTACCTTCCTTATACAAGTTGTCATTCTTTACTTCAATGGCACTACATACCTCGGTTACACTTTTTATCATGTCCGTCTCTACGACCATGTTCAATCCAAAATTGGGAATAACCGGGATGTTTACCGAAAAACAGATCGGAAATGTCATGGCCTTGAATTTATTCCGAAAAATTCTGCCAGCAATATTAGTACTCGGTTTTATCCAACTAATCTTATCAAGATTAGCGATAATCACGGTCGATTTCGGAATAGCCTTATTCTCCACCTGTTTTACCTTGATCTTGCTGTACGCGCTATGGTCTACAAAAGAATTGCTCAACAAGATCGACAATGAAAGAAAGGCGGCCCAACACAAAATAAAAAAAGACAATATTAATTTAGAGTCGAAAATAAGGGAGCGTACCAAGTATCTAACGACCCAAAATAAGCAATTAGAGGATTTTTCATATATCATATCACACAATCTTAGGGGTCCTTTGGGAAATCTCAAATCCTTATTGGGTTTCTATAGGGAAGAAGAATCAATTGAAGGAAAAGATCAGTTGATGGATTATTTCCATAATACAGTTGATAACCTTTCCTATACCCTGGAAGACTTGATGCAAGTGGTTACCATAAGGCATAGTTCCAAGAAGGAAAAGACCACATTGGTTTTTGATAATATATTTTCAAAATTAAAAGAAAATTTCCAGGGTCAGATAATTGAGTCCGGTGCAGTTGTAACATCGGATTTTTCTGAGGCCCCAACCATAGAGTATTCTTCTATGTACCTAGAGAGCATCATGCACAATCTTTTAAGCAATGCATTAAAATATAGGTCAAAAGACAGAGCCCCGGAAATTCACTTTAAATCCAAAAACCACAGCGATAAAATTGAACTTTCAGTTGTCGATAATGGTCTAGGTATCAACCTGGAATTACATGGACATAAACTATTTGGATTACACAAGACGTTTCATAAACATCCGGATGCAAAGGGGGTTGGACTCTTTATAACCAAAGCACAAGTTGAGGCGATGGGTGGGGAAATCACCGTGCAAAGCCAAGTAAATAAAGGAGCAACCTTTGAAATAATCTTTTAAAATGAGTATGATCCAAACCATAGCCATTATCGACGATGATGATATTTATCGATTCGCATCAAAGCGGATCATAAATGCTACGAACAGAACTAAAAACATACAGACGTACTCTAATGGCGAAAAGGCCATCAACTTTTTTGAAGAAAACCTAGGGCATCCCCACAACCTGCCTGACATAATTTTCCTGGACTTGAATATGCCGATCATAGATGGATGGCAATTTTTGGATATGTTCAAATTATTGAAACCTAAAATCAATAAAAATATACCGATTTATATTTTTAGTTCATCGATAAACCCAGACGACCTAATAGCTTCTAAACAAATCGAGGAAGTTTCAAATTATCTGGTCAAACCTATAACGGAGGAGAAATTTCTTAACATCATCGATAATTTGGAAATTTCGTGAATTTAATAATGATCTCTTTAGGACATTATAAAAACCAAGGCTAACCCAAGCCCCCAATTCTCCCAACGTGCAATGCCAAAAGGTTCATTTTCGTTTACAGTATGGTTTTTTCTAAAAATTGATTCAAAAAGGCCATAAAAAAACAGCAAACACTTAAAACCAAGTCTTTACGGTTGTATCAATACTCGAGGCGGCTCCGACACTTCGGGGAACCCGCACAAGATTATCCTTCATAAAAAACCCTCAACTTTCACGTTAATGGTGTGTTGAGGTTTTCTTCTGTACTCGAGGCGGCCCCGATACTTCGGGGGAACCCGCACAAGATTATCTTTTACAAAAAAGCCTTCAACAAACGTTGAAGGCTTTGTACTCGAGGCGGGAATCGAACCCGCACTCCAAAGGAACTGGATTTTGAATCCAGCGCGTCTACCAGTTCCGCCACTCGAGCATTTTAATAGGACTGCAAAACTATAAAAATTTTTCTTTTCAAGAACAAAAAATAACAAGATTTATCCTTTAGCAACCCAAATAAATTTCTAAATTTGCACCTCCTTCGACCAAAAGGAGTTTAATAATTTGAAAAACAACGCGTTAAACATGGCTTACCAAAGACCTGAACCTAAGATTTTTGCTTGTACACAGAGTACAAAACTTGCAGAAAAAATTGCAAAGTCCTATGGTACGCATTTAGGTAAGGTACAGTTTTCCAAATATAGCGATGGCGAATTTCAACCCTCTTTCGAGGAATCCGTTCGTGGAGCCCGTATCTTCATTATCGGATCAACCAATCCGGGTTCTGATAACCTGATGGAAATGTTGTTGATGCTCGATGCCGCCAAACGTGCCTCGGCACGACATATTACCGCTGTAATGCCCTATTTCGGATGGGCACGACAAGATAGAAAAGACAAACCTAGGGTTCCCATTGCGGCCAAATTGATTGCCAAAATGCTTGAAACGGCAGGAGCGACCCGTATTATAACCATGGATCTTCATGCCGATCAAATCCAAGGCTTTTTCGAGAAACCGGTAGACCATTTATTCGCCTCTACCCTTTTCTTGCCTTATTTGAAAAAACTGAACCTCGATAATTTGACCATAGCTTCCCCGGATATGGGCGGCTCCAAAAGGGCCTACGCCTATTCAAAAGCCTTGGATTGCGATGTGGTCATCTGTTACAAACAAAGGGCCAAAGCCAATGTCATTTCCCATATGGAACTTATAGGGGACGTTAAAGGCAAAAACGTGGTTTTGGTAGATGATATGGTAGATACGGCCGGAACCTTGGCAAGAGCGGCAGATTTGATGATGGAGCGTGGTGCCCTAAGTGTAAGGGCCATTACCACCCACGGACTATTATCGGGCAATGCCTACGAAAAAATAGAAAAATCACAATTGAAAGAGTTGATCATCACCGATTCAATTCCTTTAGAGATCAAGAGCGACAAGGTACAAGTAATCAGTTGTGCCGATTTGTTCGCGGATGTCATGCATAGGGTACACCATAATACATCAATAAGTTCTAAGTTCTTGATGTAGACAAAAAAGAGTATTTTATTAATCTTAAATATAACGATGAAGTCAATTACAATTAAAGGATCAGAAAGAGAAAGCGTGGGTAAGAAAGCAACGAAAGCCTTACGTAATGCTGGAAAGGTTCCTTGCGTAGTATACGGAGGGGAAAAACCATTACATTTTTCAGCGGATGAATTATCATTCAAAAAATTGGTTTACACTCCAAACGCGCACACTGCTGTGATTGAGTTGGACAATGGCGACAAGATCGATGCTGTTATGCAAGACATACAGTTTCACCCTGTTACCGATAAAATCATTCATATCGATTTTTATCAACTTTTCAAAGACAAAGAGGTTACCATGGACATCCCTGTACGTTTGCAAGGAAACTCCCCAGGGGTTAGAAACGGTGGTCGTTTGCTCTTTAGAAAAAGAAAACTTACGATTAAGGCATTGCCTGACAATCTTCCTGATTTCTTTGATGTTGATATATCCAAATTAAAAATCGCGGATAACATCTCCGTTGAGTCATTGCAAAGTGATAAATTCTCCATCTTACACCCCGACACCACTGTTGTCGTTCAAGTTAAGACTGCACGTACCGCAGTTACGGTTGACGATGAGGATGAAGTTGAAGAAGAAGGAGCTGAAGCCCCAGCTGCAGAAGCTGCTGAAAGCAACGAATAAATTGGGTTTACCCTTAAGTCTAAAGCATCCCGAATATTCGGGATGCTTTTGTATTTTTATAACAATTCACAGATTGTTATGATACAGTTTTTAAGGACCCTATTTGGTAACAAAAAATCATTTTTGGAGGAAACAGAACCTATGAAAAAATACTTGATCATAGGCCTCGGCAATATCGGAAGCGAATATGCCGAAACGAGGCACAACATCGGATTCAAGATTTTAGACCAATTGGCCAAGGAGAAGGATTTTACCTTTGAAACCGTCAAATTGGGTGACGTGGGATCGTTCAAGGTGAAAGGCAGGAATATACTTTGCCTTAAACCATCGACCTATATGAACCGAAGTGGAAAAG
The DNA here is from genome assembly GCF_003148665.1 of Maribacter polysiphoniae. GTDB lineage: Bacteria > Bacteroidota > Bacteroidia > Flavobacteriales > Flavobacteriaceae > Maribacter_A > Maribacter_A polysiphoniae. The sequence goes on from NZ_QGGQ01000006.1 coordinate 137,403, forward strand.
CTTTGAAATATTGGATGGACAAAGAAAGAATACCCTTGGAAAATGTCCTGGTGGTAACCGATGACATTAACCTGGAGTTTGGTGCGATACGCCTAAAAACAAAAGGTAGCGACGGAGGCCATAACGGACTTAAGGATATCCAACTTTATCTGAACTCTGTCAACTACAACAGGTTCCGTTTTGGTGTAGGTGCCGAATTCAGCAAGGGCAGACAAGTAGACTATGTACTTGGGGAATGGAACGAAAAAGAAAGGGAAGCGCTCCCCGAACGGTTGGAAAGGTCATCCCAACTAATTATTTCCTTTGTTCTTTCCGGAGTTAAAATTACGATGAACCACTTCAACAATACCTAAAGCACCTTAAAGGCAAAGACACCGGAATCCGAACTATTGCCTTCCGCATCCTTTGTAACCACTTTCCAGTAATAGGTATTATTGGAACCTACACTGACGGTTTCTTCCCTTTTGGTGGAGGCCAAGGACGCTTCCAGGATCTCAGGCGGGTTTTCCGTAGAGAAATAAATATCGAATCCGATAATATCATCATCAAGATCGGCGGCAGTCCACTCCAAGGTTATTTCATTATTGATATCCTTAAAAAGTGAAGCCCCATTCTGGGGATTGACCAACTGGGCCGGAAAGGGGACATAGGTGGTTATGGACCCCGCATTATAAAAATTCCATGTACTACTGGTGGCCGTTTCATTAACATTGGTGTTCTTTGACCGTACCAACCAAGAAAATGGCTCTCCTTTGGCAATCGGCAATTTAGCGGATGTACTTTTTGTAATAGTGGTTTGTGTTATATTGGAATTTAAATTGGTCACCCGAAGTTCATAACTCTCTGTATGGTCCGATGCCATCCATTTAAACTCAACCTCGCTTGTTGTATCATTCAAATCACGTCCAGTGGTGCATTCAGAATCTTTATCGGGGAAAACCAAAAGGGCCGCCTCCGGGGATTTTGGTGTACTTTTCTTTTTACACCCCAACAGAAGGACACTACAGAAACAGAATAACAGTATAACTACCCTCATAGTTTTATGACTTTAGATGTTCCTTTTATATGCTCACCCGAGAATTTGACAATATATACCCCAGATGGTAATGTTGACAGGTCCAGGGGTACTTCCGACCCGTTGAACCGATGTGTCTCGGCCCATACGAATCTACCATCCACCGTAAATACCTCAACACGTACATTCGTATCGCTCGTACCCAGAAAAACAGTAGTGGAAGATACAAACGGATTAGGATACACCACGGGTTTCGCACTCAAAAATATAGCCTCCTCATAAACACCCTGGCAAGGTAGATCGGTATACACCTTGAGCGAATTATTGCCTTTTTGCAGTTCGAGGGTTATCTCCGATGCCTTTGTTTGCAACACCTCCCCATTCAATTCAACGGTATAGTTGTCAGACCCTTGAAGGGTCAAAACCGTCAATTCGTTTTCATAGGAGGTTTTGGAGCTCACAAACAGGTCATCGGGCTGTGTAATGACCACCTCAAAACAATACTCCTCATATTGCTGTAAACCGTCCGTTCCTCCTATACACACATTATACGTACCCGCCATTAAATTCCCCAAAGTAAAGGAATCGGTAAAATCGTCATTCACATCCACGCCATTACCACGCACACTAATGTCGTAATCAAGGGTTTCCAATGCAGTGATAGCGATGGCGCCGTCGTTACTATCGCGACAGGCCTCACTTTGTAACGAAACGGTGAAGTTATTGCTCGGAAATCGATACACGGGACATCCGTTTATATCCACCTCGGCACCTATGGGTGTTCCTAAACACAAATCGTCACCATCGTCAAAAACGCCGTCCTGATCATCATCGGGCCTAAAAGCACCCTCTATACAGACATCCAACGAAAAAGCCTTTAAAACGCCTCCATCCGACGCTGCCGTATCATTGATTTCCAATGTCCACTCCCCAAAAAGCGACTCCCCTATAAAAGTCCCTAAAGACCCTATGGGTTTTATTGTCCCGCTGATGGCAGGGTCGCCATTACAAATGAAGTTGGGGGCATCATCGTCAAAAGTGGCGTTAATGTTCTGCAGGTCCCCACATGAATTCGATAGCAAGACCACGGAGGTCCCGGCAGGGGAAATCAATTTAACCACCAAATCGGCCAAATAGGTATGGTCCAATTCTACATGAACATTGATATCCGCCAAGGCCATATCATCATAAAATGCGATTTTCGAGGTTACGGTTGGGGTATCTATGGAAGAGATCTCCAAATCCTTGGCGGCCACCACCGATGTACAGTTATACTCAATCGTAGAAAAGCCGAATGGGGCCGAAAAGGAACCCTCCCCACAACTATTAATAGGTTTTACCCTCCAGTAATAATCGGTTTCATAATCCAGGTTCAAGGGGGAATAGGTATTCTCTAAAACCGTACTGGTCTCAATGATATCCGTAAATAATAAATCAGTAGCGATCTGCACCTCATACGAAGTGTAGGAAGCTGCATCCTCCCATTCCAAAAAGGTCTTGGCGGAAATGTCGATTGCTCCATCGGCAGGGGCCAACAGCGTAGCATCTGGAAAGACGTCGTCATACACCCTTAAATCCAAGATAATACTCTTTGTGACACTGGTGGAGCTCGCCTCAATCTCAACGTCGTACAGGGCCTCTGGCACACTTGCCGTATTCGAAAAGGTAACGGTGACGAGGGTATCAACACTAGTTGTTTCAGGGGAAAAGGTAATATCCAGGCCCAACGGCGGATTCTGCACACTAAAGGTCACCTCCTCATCAAAACCCAAATGGGTCTCATAGTTGAATGTGGTAATCAGATCATTGGGTTGACAAACCTCATATTCCAACTCTGTAAAATTCAAGACTATTTCGGCCTCTTCTATGGTAAAATCCGTTTTGTTCACAGCAAAGAATATATTATCCCTAGCCTTCACCATAATACGGGCGGTTGTTGTCGGTGTTCCCGGCAAAACCACTTTATGGTCCCCATCATTGGGTACATCCTCTGCCAAGGGTATGGTAAAGGTAAGTCCCCCATCAATCGACAAAAGGATATCGACCGACTGCACATTCACTGGGGCCATATTGGTCCCGGCCACATCCCAAACAATATTCTGCACCGTACCTGCCGTATAAATTTGACTCGTGGCTTGTGAAACCACTCGAAAGGGACCGGCATGATCCACGACGGAAACCTTCATCAAATCAAACACCACCTGACCACCACCCACGGCATTATCCCTCACGGTTAAAGCAAAATTCATTTCCCTTTCCACTTCGGACAAGGTCTCCCATGACGAATCCACGGTAGGGCTGGTTTCTGTTAAGTCCCCCGATAACACACTTGAAAGCTTAGGGAAATACCGGGTGGGCTCCGTTGACGGCTTTTGCGACCTAAAATTGGCCCCACTCGGATTTGTGGGCCCAAAAGTGGATTGGGTCACCACACCATCATCAATCTGTTCCCAAGTATAGGTCAACACATCACCCACATCCGCATCCGTAGCATTACCGGTCAACACAAATGGGGTCGACTTCGGTATGACATAATCCGCCACAGGAACGATTACAGGGGGGGTATTGGTAATATTTATGGTTTCCGCACAATCCACCGTATCCAAATACTCGGAGATTTGAAATATGCTGTAATAATGAAAATAATCATCACCGTTCATAGCGACATTGTTCACACCGGAAATACCTGCGTAACCCATAATCGTTGTACCACTTCCCGGCTCTACCTGGACTTGGGTGCCTTCGGATTCAAAAGACCAAGTATGGTTTGCCCCGAATTGATGCCCCATCTCATGGGCAACATAATCCAAATCATACGTATCGCCCTCAGGATTTTCTTTGGAAGAATACCCACTGGCCTTCTTATTGTCGACACAAACGGCCCCTATATAACCCGCATTACCTCCATTCTGATCACTATTCTCAACCTTATGGAACAAATGGCCTATATCAAAGTTAGCCGCCCCAATACTATCCGTGATCGTACTCTGCGCCTCCGAATTCAAATCACTCCCGTAGGGATCCGTATCCCCATCGGTATAAATGACCTTATCCGTATCGGCGACCAGCTCCAAAGTAACCCCTAAATCGGATTCGAACACCTCATTGATCCTGGTTACCGTGGCATTTATGGCTGCCAATGCATCTGCCACCGTACCCCCGTGAAAAGTGGTATATTCCCCTGTCGCGGAGATGGCAAGCCTGAATTTCCGCAACTTTTGATCATCTACCTGCTTTGCGGTAAGCGAAGGCATGGATTGGATTACGGAACTTTTGGTCTCACAGACAAAAGAGGTATCCATATCGGAAATCCCTTCACGGGAATAAACGATATAATCATTACCTGTGGTTTTTTGTATATAGGTGTTCCCCGTTTTATCGGCATGGATGATCATGGCCTGAATGCCCTTATGCGAAACACTGACCCGTATCTTATCCTCACCGTTCTTTAAGCTATAACCTGTGTAGGAACTTATGTTCGGGTATTTGTCGGCCAATGCCTTGGAAAATACGGGTGTTTCCTTAATGGCGTAATCAATAAGCTCACCCTTCTCATTGGGAAACCCCACGGTTATGGTTTTGGACTTACCTTCCCTTCCGAGTTTGAATTGCCGCTTGAAAACGGTATCATCAAAGGAAAAAACGCTCGCTTTCTTAACATTGAACCGATTGGAAATCGATGCCTTTAAGTACGTCTGTGCAGATTCCTGCTTCCAATAATCACGTTGGGAATATCCGTAAAAGGAAAGAAATAATATGGATATTGAAAAAACAAGACGTAATTTTGAAACCATTAAGGGGTTTTTAATCAAATTCAAATATAAGTCTTTTTATTTTTTATTATAAGTGATAACAGTCCAAAGCATCGATAAATATGATAAAAAACACCCTACGGCCATAACCATAGGAACCTTTGACGGGGTTCATATCGGGCATAGGAAAATCTTGAACAAACTTATTGGCAATGCCAAGGACCTCCATCTAAAATCAACCGTACTTACCTTCTTTCCCCATCCGAGAATGGTATTGCAAAAGGACACGGATATCAAATTACTGAACACCATTGATGAAAAAATGATGATCCTTGGCAATTTAGGACTTGATTTTCTAATAATACATCCTTTTACCTTAGAATTTTCAAGGTTATCGGCCACGGAATTTGTGCGCGACATTTTGGTGAACTCACTAAACGCAAAAAAGATAATCATCGGTTATGACCATCGCTTTGGAAGAAACAGGGATGCCAATATCAACGATTTAATAGCTTTTGGCAATGCCTTGGATTTCGAGGTTGATGAAATTCCGGCCCAGGAAGTCGACGAGGTATCGGTAAGTTCCACAAAAATCCGTAAAGCCCTGGAAGACGGCGATATAGAAACAGCCAATAATTATTTGGGCTACCATTATATGTTGACAGGTGTGGTAAGAAGAGGCAAAGGTTTGGGGCGCACCCTCGATTTTCCTACGGCTAACCTTTCCATCAAGGAATCCTACAAATTAATACCTAAAATCGGTGTTTACGTGGTACAGTCCAAGATCGACAATGAATGGGTCTATGGTATGATGAACATCGGGTTCAACCCTACCGTATCGGGAAAGGAGAAAAGCATTGAAATCCATTTTTTCGATTTTAACCGAGACCTCTATAACCAAAAAATACAGGTCGATATTTTGGCCCGTATCCGGGACGAACACAAATTCGAATCGGTTGCGGCCTTGAGAATCCAATTGCAAAAAGACAAAGAGGCATCACTTGCCATACTCAACAAATAATGTTCGATCGTTTACTTTTTAGCAAAATCGATAATGCACCTTTACTGATTTTCAGGGTTTTCTTCGGAATTCTAATCGCTTTGGAAAGTTTTGGGGCCATCGCTACCGGTTGGGTAAATGAAACCTTGATCCTTCCTCGATTCACCTTTAACTTTATTGGATTTGATTGGCTACAACCCTTACCGGGCAACGGTATGTATTTCTATTTTCTCGTAATGGGGACCTTTGGCGTTTTTATTGCCCTGGGCTATAAATATCGATTTAGTATCATCGGTTTTACACTGCTTTGGTTGGGCGTATATCTCATGCAAAAATCGTCCTACAACAACCACTACTATCTGTTGTTCCTGATTTCCTTTTTAATGTGTTTTTTTCCGGCGAACACAGGATTATCCATAGCTGCCAAACAAAACCCTTCCCTACGCACCAACACCATGTTCGCTTACGTGAAATGGATTATCGTTGCACAACTCTTCTTGGTGTACACCTATGCCTCAATCGCCAAACTATATGGCGATTGGCTCGATTTCGGTATTATTGACATCCTGATGCAACAACGTAAGGACTACCCGCTGATCGGCCCCGTATTACAACTTTCATGGGTTCATAAGATCATTGGGGTATCGGGAATCGTTTTCGATGCCTTGATCATACCGGCATTACTGTGGAAACCAACACGTAAGTTTGCCTTCATCATATCGATTTTCTTTCATCTCCTTAATTCCATCATTTTCCAAATTGGGATTTTCCCTTACCTGGCCTTGGCTTTTACGGTGTTCTTTTTTGAACCAGAAACCATCCGTCGTATTTTCCTTAAAGGCAAGCAGGGCTATCCAGCAAACAATTGCGAAGCCCCGCACAACAAAAGCTTGATACTTCTAGGTTGTGGCATCTATCTTATGATCCAGGCGCTACTGCCCATTCGACACCATTTTATAAAGGATGATGTCCTATGGACCGAGGAGGGGCATCGCTTGAGCTGGCGTATGATGTTACGAAGCCGTACGGGCAAAATACAATTCAAGGTCGTCAACAAGGCTGACGGCGCGGCCTATATGGTGAAATTGAAAGACCACCTATCTAAAAAACAATTGCGGAAAATTGCTGCCTACCCCGATTTTATTTGGCAATTCTCCCAATACCTAAAAAAAGAACAAAAGAAGAAGGGTAATAGCGTTTCGGTGTATGCCGTAAACTCAAAAGTAAGTATCAACGGAAAGCCTTATAAAGCCTTTATTGACCCAAAAGTCGATTTGGCCAATGAAACATGGGACCATTTTGGCCATCACGAATGGATATTGCCTTCAAATTTTGGGAACAAGTCCAAATAAAATAGTTGAACCCCAATTGATACATTGATCAATTAACCTTAAATTTGCCTCTTAATCAAAATACCATGCTACAGTTACAGGTCGTAAGAGAAGAAAAGGATAAAATAATCGCTGCACTACAAAAGCGAAATATTGATGCTGCCCCATTATTGGAAAAAGTACTTCAATTAGACGAAAAAAGACGTACTACCCAATCTTTATTGGACAACACTTTGGCCGAATCCAATAAATTATCGAAAGAGATCGGGATGCTTTTCAAAAGTGGCAAAGCGCAGGAAGCGAATGTTCTAAAGGAAAAGACGGGAGGCTTAAAAGAGGACTCCAAACGGTTGGGTGACGAACTGAACACTGCTGCAAAGGAATTACAGGATTTACTGTATCAAATACCCAACATTCCCAACGATTTGGTTCCTGCCGGCAACTCCGAGGACGATAATGAACAGATTTTTATCGAAGGTGACATTCCTACTTTGGATAGTTCTGCCTTACCCCACTGGGAACTTGCCAAAAAATACGACATTATAGATTTTGAACTTGGCGTGAAGATTACAGGTGCCGGTTTCCCCGTTTACAAAGGAAAAGGGGCGAGATTACAACGGGCTTTGATTGCCTACTTCCTGGATAAGAATACTGAGGCAGGCTACACCGAAATGCAGGTGCCGCTGCTCGTTAATGAAGCATCTGGCTATGGCACGGGACAGTTACCCGACAAAGAAGGGCAAATGTACCATGTTGGGGCCGATGACCTTTATCTGATCCCCACAGCGGAAGTACCCGTAACCAATATCTTTAGGGATGTTATTATCAACGAGAGTGATTTTCCTATTTGCCTAACCGGTTATACCCCATGTTTTAGAAGGGAAGCCGGTAGTTATGGTGCCCATGTGCGTGGACTCAACCGCCTACATCAATTTGACAAGGTGGAAATTGTCCGTGTGGAACACCCCAACAACTCTTATAAGGCTTTAGACGGAATGGTGGAACACGTAAAGACCATTTTAAGGGATTTACAATTGCCATACCGAATCTTGAGACTTTGCGGTGGCGACCTAAGCTTTACCTCTGCCCTGACCTATGATTTCGAAGTGTTCTCCACTGCACAGGACCGTTGGTTGGAAATCAGTTCGGTCTCCAATTTCGAAGCCTACCAGGCCAATCGATTAAAACTGAGGTACAAGGATGAAAATGGAAAAACACAGTTGGCCCACACCTTGAATGGCAGTTCATTGGCATTACCTAGGGTCTTGGCAGGAATCTTGGAGAACTACCAAACCCCTGAAGGTATAAAAATACCTGATGTACTTGTCCCCTATTGTGGATTCGACATGATCGACTAAATCGGTTTTTTGCAAACCTTAACATTGGCTTATTCCATTCTACGTATCTTTGGGAAAAACGTGCTTTTGAGAATAATCTTGATCATTTTGGTTTTTTGCTGTGCGCCAATGGCTTCCGCCCAGGATAACTTTTTGGCAAAGCAATATTTCAATGATGGTGATTTCGAAAAAGCCGTGGTTTTTTATGAAAAATTAGTTAAAAAAAATCCAAGGATAACCGATTATTCAGATGGACTAATTGCCTGCTACCAGCAGTTGGAACGCTATTCGGATGTCGAGGATTTTCTGCTCGAGAAAATAGGGCAAGGAAATACCCATCCCATCCTACTGATCCAATTGGGATACAACCATGCCTTGCAAAATGCCCCGGAGAAAGCTTCGGAGTACTACCAACAAGCCCTTTTGGATATTGAGAAGAATCCCAACCACGGTTATGCGATAGCCCAGCGTTTTCAGGAATATTCACTTTTGGATTATACGTTAAGCGCCTATAGAAAGGCGATGGAATTAAACCCCACGTTAGATTATAATTATCAAATGGCCCGTATTTATGGGGAACAAGGGAATATTGATAAAATGTACGATTCCTATTTGAACTTACTTGTCAATGGCAAGACCTCCAAATCGAATGTACTCCGAAGTATCGATGACTTTATCTCTGTCGATCCCGAAAACGAAAACAACCTAAAACTAAAAAAAGCCCTCCTAAAACACGCCCAACAAGACCCGAATTTGTTGTGGAACGACCTTCTAAGTTGGTTGTTTGTTCAACAAAAGCAATACAATAGTGCCTTTAGGCAGGAAAAAGCCATTTTTAAACGTATGGATGGGGGAACCATTCAACGCCTCGAGAACCTCGGGAATCTCGCCTTGAACGACAATGAAACCGAAATAGCAAAATCGATCTTTGAATATATTTCAGAAAAATCGGTGGATGAGATTACCCAATTGAATGCCCAATTGAATTTGATCGATATTCAATTGTTGGAAGAGGACAAAAAGAACTTGACGGGCATTGACCAACAATTCAAAGACCTCATCGCTACCCATGGGTACAAAAGCCAAACGCTGCAACTTCAAATTGCCTATGCGAATTTCTTGACTTTTAGACAGGACAGTCCCGAGCCTGCCATTGGGATTCTTAAAAACTGCTTGGAACTACCCCTGAACACACGGGGCAAAGCCTATGTTAAGCTGGCTTTGGGGGATATTCTGGTTTTCGACAAAAAATTCAATGAGGCCCTTATCTACTTCTCACAGGTACAAAAAAGCCTCAAAAATGACGTACTCGGACAAAATGCGAGATTCAAGGTCGCACAAACGAGTTTTTACAAAGGGGATTTTGATTGGGCCCTTACCCAATTGAAAGTGCTGCGCAGTTCCACCTCACAGCTGATAGCCAATGATGCCATGCAATTAAGCTTGCTTATTGCGGACAACTCCTTGGAAGATTCGACACAAATAGCCCTTAAAAAATATGCGCGAGCCGACCTTCTGGCCTATCAAAAAAAGACAAAAGAGGCTATAGCCGTGCTAGACGACATCCTTCAAAACCACAAGGGAGAAAAAATCGAGGATGAGGCACTTCTTAAACAGGGAGAACTCCTCGTGGGACTCAAGGATTATGAAGCCGCCAAGTTCAATTACCAAAAAATAACGGAATTCTATGCCAACGACATTTTAGCCGACGATGCTTTATTCGCCCTTGGGGAACTTTATAGAAATGTATTGAACGAACCCGAAAAAGCGAAGGAACAGTACGAAAAGATCATTTACAATTATCAAGACAGTTATTATTTTCCCCAAGCACGAAAGAATTTCAGGATGCTTAGGGGCGATAGTATAAATTAAAGGCCCATCCTAAATCCTTCCATGTGGGAGGAATGATTGCTATGTTCATGAAAAAATACACAGTTGGGTTTCTATATAATTATTAAACAAGTTTAAACTTCCCCTTTGGGAGGATAAAAGAGCGGACAATGTATATATACAACGTTACAACGAATATTGACGAATCGGTACATGACCAATGGCTTACTTGGATGAAGGACACCCATATTCCGGATGTATTGGCTACCGGGAAATTCCTTTCCGCCAAAATGTGCAGGGTAATGATGGAAGAGGACATGGGAGGTATCACCTATGCCGTACAATTCACAACTATCGACAGGAAAACACTACAGTCGTATTATGACGAACACGCCCCCGCATTACGGAAGGAAGCCGTAAAATTGTTTTCCGATAAATTTGTTTCATTTCGAACAGAACTGGAAGTTGTAAGCGAACACTAAATATGGGTAAAAGAAAAAAAAAGGGCTCAAAATCCTATAACCAGAATCCGAAATTCCACAAGGATCATGGCCCCGTAAAGGCCAAAAAATATTTAGGGCAACATTTTCTAAAAGATGAGACCATAGCCAAACAGATTGCAGATACCCTCTCTTTTGAAGGATACCGCAATGTTCTGGAAATCGGTCCCGGTACCGGGGTGTTGACCAAATACCTTTTACAAAATGAAATCGATTTGGTAGCTATGGACTTGGATTCGGAGTCTGTCACCTACCTCAACCAGAGTTTTTCTTTGGAGCATCCCGAGATCTTGGGCAACAACAGCACCTTTAAGGTTCTTGAGGCCGATTTTCTCAAATATGACCTATCATCCCTCTTTGCTGCGGAACCCTTTGCCATTACAGGAAACTTCCCCTATAACATTTCAACCCAGATTGTTTTTAAAATGTTGGAATGGCGCCATCAGATTCCTGAATTCTCAGGTATGTTCCAAAAAGAAGTGGCGGCACGTATCTGTGCCAAGGAAGGAAATAAGACCTATGGCATACTTTCTGTTTTGGCCCAGGCCTATTATGATGCCACCTATCTCTTTACCGTATCACCCGAGGTTTTTGACCCTCCACCAAAAGTACAATCGGGCGTTCTTCGTCTTACCAGAAAAGAAAATTTCAATCTCGAATGTGATGAAAAGTTATTTTATAGGATTGTAAAAACAGCCTTTAACCAACGTAGAAAAACACTTCGAAATAGCTTAAAAAGCTTTGAGCTTTCAGATATTCTCAAAGAAGATGCTATCTTTGATCAACGCCCCGAACAATTGGCGGTAGCTGATTTTATTGGGCTGACAAAGAAAATTGCGAATGACTCCATTTAAACTCACAGACGAGCTTCTATCAGAAATAGAGGCCCTGATAGAGGACCAAAAGAATTCCCGTTTGGAATCGCTTCTGAATGAGGTGCATTATGCCGATATCGCTGAAATCATCAACGAACTCAGTGAGGAGCACGCCACTTACCTGATCAAGCTTCTCGATAGTGACAAAACCTCTGATGTCCTTACCGAACTCGATGAGGATGTTCGTGAAGCCATCCTGAACAACCTCTCGGCAAAAGAGATTGCAGGAGAGCTCGAAGAATTGGACACCGATGATGCGGCGGATATTGTTGGGGAACTTCCCAAGGAAATCATTCATGAGGTCATCTCTGAAATTGAGGATAGGGAACACGCCAAGGATATTGTTGACCTGTTACGTTATGATGAGAATTCGGCGGGTGGACTCATGGCAAAGGAGTTGGTGAAAGTCCGTGAAAGCTGGAATGTACTTACCTGCGTCAAGGAAATGCGCGCCCAGGCCGAAAATGTAACCCGGGTACACTCGATCTATGTGGTCGATGACAATGATAAATTGAAAGGTAGATTGTCGTTAAAGGATTTACTGACCACCTCTACAAAAAGCCATATCAGTGATGTCTATATCCCCAAGGTAGATTCGGTCAGTGTAAATGAAAAACCGGAGGAGGTCGCCAAAATCATGTCAAAATACGATTTGGAGGCCATTCCCGTGGTGGATGAAATGAATCGTCTGGTTGGTCGAATCACCATCGATGATATTGTGGATGTTATCCGGGAAGAAGCAGAAAAGGATTATCAAATGGCCGCTGGTATCTCACAGGATGTAGAGGCCGATGACAGTATCTGGAACCTTACACGGGCCCGTCTTCCATGGCTGTTCCTAGGCCTAGTCGGTGGACTGGGTGCTGCCGCCATTATGGGCAGCTTTGAAAATATGATCAGTAGTCATGCCATACTTTTTTTCTTTACACCGCTGATTGCGGCCATGGCAGGTAACGTGGGTGTACAATCCAGTGCCATTATCGTACAGGGACTTGCCAATGATGATCTAAAAGGGGGTGTCGGAAGCCGTTTGATAAAAGAAATGCTTTTGGCCATGTTGAACGGGGTTGTCCTAGCGACCGTACTACTGATTTTCACTTGGGTCTATAAAGGTGATTTCTTAACCTCATTGGCCATCTCCATATCATTGGTCGTGGTCATTATCGTAGCCGGACTCATAGGCACCTTTATCCCATTATTCTTGCATAAAAGAGGTATTGACCCTGCAATTGCCACAGGACCGTTCATTACTACCAGTAATGATATTTTCGGTATTCTAATCTATTTCACCATTGCTAAAATACTCTTGGGCATTTGATTGGAAATCCCTGAACTGAAGTATATCCTATTGAACCTAACATCGTACGAATGAAAGCAATCAATTTAAACGAAAAATATGCTGAATTTAAATCCCAATGGCATCCTCACCAGATTGCCGTTGTAGATGACATGCAAGTACTCTTGGCTAAGATACAAGGGGAGTTTGTCTGGCATGCCCATGACCAGGAAGACGAACTCTTTCAAGTAATCAAAGGAACACTCTACATGCAATTCAGGGACAAAACCGTTGAGATCAATGAAGGTGAAATTATTGTAGTCCCTAAAGGTACCGAACACAACCCCATGACCAAAAACGGGGAAGAAGTACAGATCTTACTGTTCGAAAAATGTGCCACGGCACATACGGGTACCGTGACTGATGCAAAAACACGGACACATTATCCCAAAATTTAATGCCAATGACGATTCCTACTTAAAAAAATACAGATCGATCCCCCATTAAAATGAACCCAACCCCTCGCGGGAGTCGCAACTACTTTATATCTTTACTTTATGAAAATATTACACCTAGACACCAATCACCCGTTGATGATCGAGCAATTCGCCGAACTCGGGTTCCAAAATGATGAGGATTATACCTCAACCAAGGAAGAGATCGAAAAGAGGATACATACCTATGATGGGATCATCATTCGCAGTAGGTTCAGTATTGACGCCAAATTCCTTGACAAGGCCACCAATCTTAAGTTTATAGGACGCGTGGGGGCCGGACTGGAAAATATTGATATCGACCACGCCAAAAGCAAAGGCATATTCTTGGCTTCGGCCCCGGAAGGCAATAGAAATGCCGTCGGTGAGCATACCCTGGGCCTACTTCTTTCCCTCTTGAACAAACTGAATAAAGCGGACCTTGAAGTAAGAAATGGAAAATGGTACCGGGAAGACAACCGGGGCTTCGAGCTCGATGGCAAAACCGTGGGTATAATCGGTTACGGCAATATGGGAAAGGCCTTTGCCAAAAAACTTAGGGGATTTGACGTCGAAGTGATATGTTATGACATTGTTGGCGGTGTTGGTGATGAAAACGCCCGTCAGGTGGGTATCATGGAACTTCAACAAAAAACCGATGTCCTTAGTTTACACGTACCCCAAACACCGGAGACCATAGGCATGATCAATGATGAATTCATCAATGGCTTTCAAAAACCGATCTGGTTATTGAATACCGCCCGGGGCAAATGTGTGATCACGTCGGATTTGGTCAAGAATTTAAAATCGGGCAAAATCCTCGGTGCCGGATTGGATGTCCTGGAATATGAAAAATCATCGTTCGAGGACATGTTCGATGAACACAACATGCCTGAAGCCTTTGATTACCTTATAAAAGCCAAGAATGTACTCTTTACGCCCCACGTTGCCGGCTGGACCGTTGAGAGCAAAGAAAAACTGGCACAAACCATCGTCGATAAAATAAAGGAAAGATTTTGTTAACTTTAGGATTGTGAAAAAAACAGTTCTGGTTTTTGGGATATTGGTTTTTGCCCTTTTGCTTCTTTTTCAAGTCAGTAAATACGCAATGGTGACCGGAAGCATGGACACGGAAATCATTATTGCCATTGTTGCCTTTGTGTTTTTTATGGTCGGGGTTTACCTGCATAAAAAAAGTCTTCATGTAGATCAGTTCCCCAAAACGGGAGTGAATCGTGAAAAAACAAAATCCCTGGAAATAAGTCCTCGGGAATATGAAGTCTTGAAGGAAGTTGCATTAGGCTTATCCAATAAGGAAATTGCAGATAAATTGTTCCTATCGGAAAGCACCATAAAAACACATGTATCCAATTTACTGGTTAAACTGAACGCAAAAAGAAGAACACACGCCATTCAAATCGCCCATGAGCTCAAGATCATTTAATTTTTACCCTAGAATACCAAATATGTCCATTTTGGTACTTTAGTATGAGCTACTTAAGCCTCCCCCATATTAGCTTTGACCAACTAAAACAGTAATTATGAAAAAAGTCGTTTTAAAATATGGTGGTTACGGATTTGTTCTTTCCACGGTGCTTTTCCTCCTAGGACTTTATATTGGAAAGGGAGTTGCTTATTCCACCCAGGAAGTTATTGGGTATGTAACGATTATCGCTTCATTGGTTTTTGTTTTTTTTGGGATAAAACATTTTAGGGATAAAGAAAACCAAGGTAAACTCTCCTTTGGCAAAGGCATGATCATCGGGATATCGATTTCGGCCATTTCCGCATTGGGCATAGCCCTTGCCGATTTGATTTATACCACTGCCATTAACCCGGATTTCTTTGAGGAATATAAGGCCGTTATGGTCGCGGAGGGGTATGAAGGGGAAATTCCTGAATACAGTAGTGGTTTTATGGCATTCATTATGTTTGTAACGGTATTGACCATAGGGGTGATCATAAGTTTACTATCCTCACTTGTCCTCCAACGTAAAAAATGACCGTATGCAATCAAAGGCCACCACACCTGAAGAATATATCAATGAATTGCCCGATGACCGTAAGATCGTCATTCAAAAACTCCGGAAAACAATTCTAGACCATCTACCGAAGGGATTTAAGGAACAAATGAATTATGGCATGTTGGGGTATGTGGTCCCCCATGACCTTTATCCCGAAGGATACCATTGCAATACAGCATTACCTTTGCCTTTTATGAATGTGGCATCCCAAAAGAATTTTGTCGCTTTGTACCACTCCGGTATGTATGCCAGTACGGAATTATATGACTGGTTTGTCGAAGAATACCCAAAGTATGCAAAAACAAGGTTGGATATGGGCAAAAGCTGTATCCGATTCAAAAACATGGAAACCATTCCCTACGGACTCATCGGTGAACTCTGTACAAAAATGAGCGTAGACGATTGGATTACCCACTATACAAAAAACATAAAAAAAACGTGATCCATGAAAAATAGAGTTACTGGTCTCGGTGGTTTTTTCTTTAAGACCAAAGACCCCGATAAAATAAAAGAATGGTATAAAAACCATTTGGGACTGAACACCGACCCATATGGATGTACTTTCTGGTGGAAGGACCAGGAAGGCAATGACTGTTCTACACAATGGAGCCCAATGAAAGAGGATACCCCCTACTTTGAACCTAGCAAAAAACAGTTCATGATGAATTTCAGGGTAAGCAATTTAGTGGAGCTCTTGGATGTCCTGAAAAAGGAAGGCGTGACGGTAGTCGATGAAATCGAGGAATATGAATACGGAAAATTTGGATGGATATTAGATCCCGAAGGGAATAAATTAGAGCTTTGGGAGCCCATTGACAAAGCCTTTCTTTAAAAAACCACATGCATACCCAAGCCCATAACGCTATTTATTTGGCAGTGAAAGTTTTCTGCCTCCATAATGTTTGGTACCTTTCTCCGACTGTTTAAGTTTTTTTATTACATTTAACCTTAGTATTAACCACCAAAATATTTAACATGTCAGAAGAAAATAAAGACTTAGGGGACAAAGCTAAAGACCTAGGGGATAAAGCCAGCGAAAAAATCGAGGACGCTAAAGACGCGACCAAGGAATTTGCAGAAGATGCAAAGGAAAAAGCAAGTGATTTTGCCGAAGATGCCAAAGAGACCGCTAAAGAATTTACCGATAGCGCCAAAGAGGCCTTTAGTGGTGCAGGCGGGGAAAACAAAAAGATCCTTGTTGGAATCCTGGCGATAATCTTAGGCTCCTTGGGGGTTCATAAATTTCTTCTCGGATACCAAAAAGAAGGTTTTATCCTTTTGGGTGTTACCATAGCTGCTTATGTACTCTCTTGTGTGGGTGTAGGTTTGTTATTCGTTTGGATCCCAAGTGTCATTGGATTAATAGAAGGAATCATATACTTGACCAAATCGGATGAGGAGTTTTACAACACCTATCAGGTAGGTAAAAAGCCTTGGTTCTAAAATAATAAAAGCCGAAAATCAACATTCGGCTTTATTTATACATCTATTTATCGTAATATTGCGATGTACAAATATAATAAGGAAAACTATGAAAACAAATGAATTCTTGGTATTGCTTAGGTCCAACCCAGGTAAAAGCCTTCTTTTCGAATACAAAGAAGGGCATCTTGTCGGAGCCAATTACCACATTACAGAGGTAAAGAATACCATCATCGATGCCATCGACTGTGGTGCAAACACCGATTCTTGGAAAGAAACCGTTGTACAACTCTGGGAAAGCCCAAAGGAGAAAGGTAAAAGGGACTATATGACCACCGATAAGGCCCTGGCAATATTGGACAAGGTTGACCGTATAAAACCCATGGAGAAGGAAGTGGAGATCAAATTTGAATACAGCAACCCTTCCTTTCATACGGCACAGCTTTATGTAAAAGGACATTCCATTGCCTCCGGGAAACTAATGTTGCGATTGGGTGTGGAACGAACGGATTGTAAAGCAAAGGCCACCTGCGGGCAACCCGTTGAAAACATCGAACAGGAAGTTGCGTGTTGCACCCCCGGAACGGGATGCTGTTAATCCCACCACGATGGACATACGCGAAATGCATCCCGCTGATTGGGATTCGGTAGCTCAAATTTACGCTGAGGGAATCGCCACCGGTTATGCCACCTTTGAAAAAAGCATACCCGCTTACCAAGCTTGGGACAAAGCCCATCTCCCGTCATGTAGATGGGTTGCCGTGGAAAACGACCGTATATTGGGATGGGCAGCGCTATCCCCGGTATCAAGCAGATATGTGTATAGGGGCGTGGCCGAGGTGAGTATTTATGTTGGTACCGCCTACACGGGTAAGGGTGTGGGTACCATACTCATGCATTCCCTAATAGCAAGCAGTGAAAATGAAGGCTACTGGACCCTTCAGTCGGGTATATTCCCGGAAAACGAAGGAAGCATTGCCCTGCATAGGAAAGCAGGTTTTCGCTATATCGGTATACGGAAAAAGATCGGTCAATTGGAGGGTATTTGGAAAGATAATCTACTCTTTGAGCGGAGGAGTAAAATCGTTGGCGCTTAATCCTTATCTTTCCTGTACAATTAACTTGCTTGGGCCAATCACCCATGTAGCGGAAACCGATTAAACGAGAAAACAGATGAAGAACATTTTGGTAATGTGCACGGGTAATTCCTGTAGAAGCCAAATGGCACATGGTTATTTGGAAAAACTACAAGATGGTTTGGCCAATATTTATAGTGCGGGGATAGAAATCCACGGCCTAAACGAAAGGGCCGTGGCCATTATGGCCGAAGATGGCATCGATATTTCAGGACATACCTCGAACCACGTCACCGAATACCTCGATATCGATTTCGACTTTATCATCACGGTCTGCAACCATGCCAATGAAAACTGCCCATATATTCCGTCCAAAAACGCAAAACGTCTGCATCATAATTTTCTAGACCCTTCCAAAGCGGAAGGCTCCGCAGAGGAGAAACATAAAATCTTTTTAAAGGTCAGGGATGAAATAAAGGAATTTTGCCAAAAATTCATTCTTAGGGAATTACACTAATCCCCATTATTCTGTTGGTTCTCCGCAAACTTCCTTTCCAGCTCGGCCTGAAACTCTTCCATAACGGGCTTAACCGTGCTTTCCGGCAAATCGGCAATACGTATATACATTAAGCCATCTACCGAATTATTAAAAAGTGGATCCACATTAAAGGCCACTACCTTTGCGTTCTGTTTGATATATTTCTTGATCAACACGGGAAGCCTTAGATTACCCGGTTCAACCTCATTGATCATACGATCGAATTTATTAAGATCTGCCTTGGTCTCATCAAAGATAAATTCCTTGTCCGCATCCTTAAGTTTTACCTTAAACTCCTTTTTTGGGCTTATGTATTGGGCCACATAGGGATCCCAATAGTTACTTTTCATAAACTCGATCATCAAGGATTTCGAAAAATTGGAGAATTGATTACTGATACTCACCCCGCCAATCAGGTATTTATGCTCTGGATGCCGTAGGGTTGTGTGCACAATCCCTTTCCACAAAAGGAACAAGGGCATTGGTTTTTGTTGGTATTTCTTAATGATATAGGCCCTGCCCATCTCTATGGACTGCCGCATCATGCCATGCAACTCGGGCTCAAAACGAAAAAGGTCCTGCAAATAAAAGCCGTCGATCCCATGCTTTTCATAGATTTCAGAACCCATACCCATACGGTATGCACCGACTATTTCCTTATCCTCGTCATCCCAAAGGAACAAATGATGGTAATATTCATCAAACTTATCCAAATCTATGGAATTGTTGGTTCCCTCCCCGATGGCCCTAAAGGTTACCTCACGCTGTCGGCCTATTTCCTTCAGGATAAATGGCATGTCATTGGCCTTCGCCAAAAAGACCTCATAGTTCTTACTTTGCAACATTCTGCAGTCCTTCTCCCGAAGCTTTTCAATCTCACCCTCAATGACTTCAGTCCTAACGGCAGAAGCAATTTTTTTAGGCATTTTAGGAAGTTTCAAGGAGGTGGGCAACTGATCGATCAAACGTTCCTTTTCATAGGCATTGGATAGTAGGTAGGTCTTCTTACGAAGCAACTCGGTAAATTCCTCCAAGGTCTTTTGCTCATTTTGCATTGCTACCGATATCGGTTGTCCTATCCTAACCTTAATGGGTCTATTTCTTTGGGAATATATCTCCGAGGGTAGTTTCGCCGTTCTAAAGACATCACTGATCTTGGACAATCTATAGAAGAACTTACTATTCCTTGCATGAAAATATATGGGAACCACGGGAACATTCGCCCTACGGATCAATTTAAGGGCAGACTCCTCCCAAGGCTTATCAACGATCAGCTTTTCATCCTTATAGGTAGACACTTCCCCTGCAGGGAAAATACCCAAGGGATGCCCATCCCCCAAGTGTGCCATCGCACTTTTGAAACCTGCAATACTACTTTGTACATCCTTGTGGTTCTCAAAAGGATTGACAGGTAGGATATAAGGGGATATCGGTTCGATCCTATTCAATAGGAAATTGGCGATAATCTTAAAATCGGACCTATTGCTAACCAATAATTTCAATAGCAGCACCCCGTCAATACCCCCTAAGGGATGATTGGATATGGTAATGTAGGCCCCTTCTTTCGGCAACCGTTTGAAATCCTCTTCGGGCACTTCAAAATCTATCTGGTAATGCCGGAGTATGGCATCCAGAAACTCGATACCTTCGAGATGCTCGTGCTTAGTGTAGAAGTCGTTTATTTCGGAAATCCGGGTAATCTTCATTAGGACCCACCCCATAAAAGTACCCAAAAAACCATATTTATCAAGATTGATTGCTTTGGCTACTTCCTTAGCGGTAACTAAACCCATGCTCTTTTTCATTTAGGAAGCATAAATATAGTAAAATCCCTATTGGAAGCACCATTTTAACTGTCCAGAATACATTTTTACGACAGTTATTTCACCACCAATTGTACGGTTTCATTCGCCCTTTGCTCCAACAGGATTTCCTTACCTTTCTGTAAGGTTTCTATGGCATTGGTATTGAAATGCCTAATGGTGTAGAGTGAAACACCTTCGTAGCACACCACCTTAAACCTACTTTTAAGCAAGTTCAATAATTCTTGCAACCTACCGAATCTATTGTCTACACATACAGAAAAACTAATAGCGGAATTTTGGATAAGGTCTACCTTGATCTTATGGTCATAAAACATCTTGAAAAGATCACTGATGTTGTCCTCTACGATGAACGAAAAATCCAGGGAAGAAAGTCGCATCAATACTTGGTCCTTCTTCATGATATAACAAGGGACCTGTGGCTCCAGGGTTGTTCCCTTACCCACCTTGGTGCCTGCCCCCTTCGGATTTATAAAAGATTTCACCAATAAGGGAATCTCTTTGCGTTGTAGTGGTTGCAACGTTTTGGGGTGGATGACCGAGGCTCCGTAAAACGCCAATTCTATCGCTTCACGATATGAAATCTGATTCAGTAGTTGGGCCTCTTCAAAATAACGGGGATCCGCATTCAACACACCGGGGACATCCTTCCATATGGTAACCGAATTGGCATTGAGACAATACGCAAAAATAGCCGCGGTATAATCGGAGCCCTCACGCCCCAAGGTAGTGGTAAAGTTGTTGTCATCACTACCTAAAAAGCCCTGGGTAATATAAAACTTATCCTTATCCACGCCCTTTGATATGCGCTCTTGGGTGATTTCCCAATTGACCATGGCATCCCGATAATTGTTATCGGTCTTAATAAAATCGCGTACATCCAACCATGAATTTTTTATCCCCTCATCATTCAGGTAGGCACTTAATATCGTGGTCGACACCAATTCACCATAACCCACCACTTGATCATAGACAAAATTATAATTGGGTGATTTATTCCAAGCCAGGAAACCCCGAACCTCATCAAAAAGTACTTTTACCTTATCAAAAATCGGGTGTTTGTCCGAATTGAACAGATCCAACATAATGGCATTGTGATACTCCACAACTTCCTGAACCGCGGAATTAAGGGCATTCTTATCCTCAAAATAGAAATTTACCACCTTCTCCATGGCATTGGTACTCTTGCCCATGGCAGAAACCACCAACAATGTATTGTCATGACCTACTTCCTTCAAAACCTTCACAAGGTTCTGTACTCCGGCAGCATCCTTAACCGATGCCCCTCCAAATTTGAAAATTCTCATATCTTATTTAAATAATTCCATATTCCTTTTTCGTCCAATTGCACGACGTCCCAATCGCGCATGACCCGTGCCCCTTTCTTTTCATAGAATGCAATGGCAGGCTCATTCCAATCCAATACCTCCCAATTGATGCGTTTTACACCGAGCTTGGCCCCATAGGCAACAACCGCATCCAAGAGTGCCGTACCCAAACCAGTACCGCGCATTGTTTCGGCCACGACCAAATCCTCCAAATGGATTATGGGTCCTTTCCATGTGGAATATCGATGATATACCAAGGCCATACCCACCACTTTGGCATCAGATTCTGCCACAAAGCAATGGAACAGGACATTTTCCCCAAAACCATCACGCACCAAATCCTCTACAGTAACCTCTACGGCATTGTCCTCCTTTTCAAAACTGGCCAACTCCTTGATTAGACCAAGCACTTGGGGCATGTCGGCCACAACGGCATCTCGAATTGCAAATTCCATAATTGTTACAAATAAAACACGAAGTTATAAATTTAAAAAATCAAATTATTCCGAAAACGTTGTAGTTTCACAAATTACACGATATTTGTATTCAAAACACACAAAAAACCATGTTAGGCAAAAAACACAAAACACTTGGAGAGTTTATAATCGAAAACCAATCGTCCTTTCAATATTCCTCTGGGGAATTATCAAGGCTTATCAACGCCATTCGCCTAGCGGCCAAAGTTGTAAACCATGAAGTGAACAAAGCGGGGTTGATCGATATTCTAGGTGCTGCCGGAGATACCAACATACAAGGGGAAGACCAGCAGAAGTTAGATGTACTTGCCAATGACATTTTTATTCAAACCCTAAAAAACCGTGAGATCGTTTGCGGTATCGCCTCTGAAGAGGAAGATGATTTTATCAGCATCAACAGTAATGATGAAAAGCATCAGAACAAATATGTGGTATTGATCGATCCCTTGGATGGCTCTTCCAATATCGATGTGAATGTCTCTGTTGGGACGATCTTTTCCATCTACAGAAGGATTACACCGGCAGGCACACCCGTACAACTGGAGGATTTCCTGCAACCGGGCAATAAACAGGTCGCGGCAGGATACATTGTCTATGGCACTTCCACCATGTTGGTCTACACTACAGGGGATGGTGTGAACGGCTTTACCCTTAATCCGGCCCTTGGTACTTTTTACCTTTCACATCCGGATATGAAATTCCCTGATAACGGAAAAATATACTCGGTGAACGAAGGTAATTATGTTCACTTTTTACAGGGGGTAAAAGATTATATAAAATACTGTCAGGAAGAAAAAGAGGACCGACCCTACACCTCAAGATATATAGGATCTCTTGTCTCTGATTTCCATAGAAATATGATTAAGGGTGGAATTTACATGTACCCAAAGAGCAGTGTTTCGGAAAGCGGGAAATTACGCCTGTTGTACGAGTGCAACCCAATGGCTTTTATCGCCGAACAGGCAAATGGCAAGGCTATTGGCGGTCGAACAAGAATACTTGATATCGTGCCTACGGAACTACATCAACGTGTTCCCTTCTTTGTTGGAAGCAAAAATATGGTGGATAAACTACAGGAGTTCCTCGATAAATATAAATAAGCCCTAGGTCTTTGCAAGGCAATGATAATCCCTGCCTATTTATTTATCATGTACAAATAGTCGTCAAAGTCTATTCGTCCGGAAAAAATCGCAATTGATTTTCCAATGATCTTATCCGCTTTATCACTCGGGTAACCCAACCCTATGGCATATTTTTTCAACAAAACCATTTCGTCGTCGTCAACTTCATTGTCGGCGAAGATAATCTTGAAAAGATCGAATAGGCGTTCCAACCTTTCCTTAGAACTATTTTGGGGATCAATCGCGTATTTAGTCGGGGTTTTCATCACCTCCTTAAAATCGGCCTCAGAAATATCCAGCTTATTCGCGAATCTTTCCAAAAGTTTCATTTCATAGGAATTCACGTCCCCATCAACAGCCGCCAAGGAAGCTATTGCGGCAAAATGAGCCAAATTCCTCCGTTTCCCACTATGGTCGTATAAATCTAAAATAGGCATGTTTACTTCATTTAATTTCAACAAATATAATTTTTTAAAAGTGATATATAAACCTACATATGATTATTTTATCTTGTACTTTATCCTATCAAAGTCGGACCGATCAATGTCAAGATACCCACTTTGCCCAATTGCGGAAGACCGGTTAGACCGACAAAGCAAAAAGCCCTTTGTTTTTCAAAAGCGCACTTGAAGCACAATTCCCCAAGGAAAAAACCGCGCCTTACTTGCTTCCCAACACCCGAAAACGTAAAAAAAGAGGACGAAGGCTAGGCCTTACCCAAAAGGCATGGTTATAAAAATATAACCCTTCCCTTGGGCAACCAAGGGCTTCAACCTATATTTGCACTTGTAAAAAAACAAACCAGCCTGGATATGTCCAAGGTTAGTTTAACCAACTGTTCTAACATCACTTAGCTTATGTGTTGTCAAAACAGGGGTGCACTAAAAAATATAACGGTTGACCCAATCCACAATCCAACAACTGTTCGCACAGTCTCCGAAAACCCGGAAACTGCAGGAGGCTATTGCCGATTCCCAAATCCAAGGTGCCCATCAAAATGATGGGATTTCGTTGAAAGGCCTAACAGGTTCTTCCCTTTCGTTCGTTGTTTCGGATGTTTTCAAAAACGCTGACAAACCTTTTTTATTGGTGTTCAGCGACAAGGAGGAAGCAGCCTATTACCTCAATGACCTGGAATTGTTGATCGGGGAGAAAGATGTATTGTTCTACCCCGGCAGTTATCGCAGGCCATATCAGATAGAAGAGACCGACAATGCCAATATACTTCTTAGGGCAGAGGTCCTAAACCGGATCAACTCAAGAAAGAAACCGGCAGTCATCGTTACCTACCCCGATGCCCTTTTTGAGAAAGTGGTCACCCGAAAAGAGCTGGACAAGAATACCCTGAAGATCAAAGTCAATGATTCCCTGTCTTTGGACTTTCTTAATGAGGTGCTTTTCGAATACCAGTTCAAACGTGTGGATTTTGTGACCGAACCTGGGGAATTCTCGGTTAGGGGGGGCATAGTCGATGTGTTTTCCTTTTCCCATGACCAACCTTATCGAATCGAATTTTTCGGGGATGAGGTAGATAGTATCCGAACCTTCGATGTAGAAACGCAATTATCAACGGAGAAGGTGAACAAGATCTCCATTATCCCCAATGTAGAAAACAAATTTTTGGATGAGACCCGGGAGAGTTTCCTAAAATACATTTCACCCAAGACCATCGTCTTTACGAAAAACCTTGAATTACTCTTTGATCGATTGGATTCATTTTTCCTAAAAGCACAGGAATCATTTGCCAAATTATCCAAGGAAATAAAACATGCCCAACCGGAGGAACTGTTCGTAAATTCAAAACTGCTTAAAACACAGTTGAATGATTACGGTTTGGTGGAAATGGGCGGAACTACCTTAACATCCAAGTCCACCCAGGTCGAAGAACTCATTTTCAAGACCCGGCCACAACCCGCTTTCAACAAGAAATTCGATTTATTGATTGACAACCTCAATCAAAATAGCCAAAACGGATATACCAACTATATCTTCTGCGCTTCGCAGCAGCAGGCCAAACGCTTTCATGATATCTTTGCCGAGGTAGACCACGACATTCAGTATACCACCGTGGTTTTTCCCATATTCCAAGGGTTTATCGATGATGACCTGAAATTGGTCTGCTATACCGATCATCAGATATTTGAACGGTACCATAAGTTTCAACTGAAAAACGGGTATACCAAGAAACAGGCCATTACCCTTAAGGAACTCAATAAATTGGATATTGGGGATTACGTAACCCATATCGATCACGGTATCGGCAAGTTCGGTGGGCTCCAAAAAATAGATGTTGAAGGCAAAAAGCAGGAAGCGATCAAACTCATGTACGGGGATCGCGACATACTCTATGTCAGCATTCATTCGCTTCACAAAATATCAAAATTCAATGGTAAGGACGGGGCTGCCCCAAAGATTTACAAATTGGGTTCTGCCGCCTGGAAAAAACTAAAACAAAAAACCAAATCACGGGTCAAGAAAATAGCCTTCGACCTGATCAAGGTTTATGCCAAGCGAAGACTGCAAAAAGGATTCCAGTATGACCCTGACAGTTATATGCAATTGGAATTGGAAGCTTCCTTTATCTATGAGGACACCCCGGACCAAAGTAAGGCCACAGAGGATATTAAAAAGGACATGGAGAGTGAGCGCCCCATGGATCGCCTTATTTGTGGGGATGTCGGATTTGGAAAGACCGAAGTGGCCATCCGAGCGGCATTCAAGGCCGTGGATAATGGCAAACAAGTCGCCGTTTTGGTCCCTACGACCATTCTTGCCTTTCAACACCATAGGACCTTTTCGGAACGCTTAAAGGAAATGCCGGTGACCGTTGACTATCTCAACCGGTTTAGAACGGCCAAAGAAAAAAGGGATACCCTTGAAAAACTGGAAAACGGACAAGTCGATATCATTATCGGTACCCACCAACTCGTGAACAAAAACGTGAAATTCAAGGACCTTGGCCTTTTGATCGTTGACGAGGAGCAAAAATTCGGGGTTTCCGTAAAAGACAAACTTAAATCGATCAAAGAGAATGTCGATGTGCTCACCTTGACCGCAACACCCATTCCGCGTACGCTTCAGTTCAGCTTAATGGCGGCTCGGGATCTTTCGGTCATCAATACCCCCCCTCCCAACCGCTACCCTATCGAAAGCCATGTCATACGTTTTGGGGAAGAAACCATACGCGATGCCATTACCTATGAAATACAACGTGGTGGACAGGTGTTTTTCATCCACAACCGCATTGAGAACATCAAAGAGGTGGCCGGTATGATCCAACGCTTGGTGCCCGATGCCAAGATAGGTATTGGTCACGGTCAAATGGAGGGTAAAAAACTGGAGGCATTGATGCTCGCCTTCATGAATGGGGAATTCGACGTGCTTGTTTCCACAACGATTGTTGAAAGTGGTTTGGATGTCACAAACGCCAATACCATATTCATCAACAATGCCAATAATTTCGGACTTAGCGACTTGCACCAAATGCGGGGTCGTGTAGGCCGTAGCAACAAAAAGGCGTTCTGCTATTTTATTACCCCACCGTATGATGTCATGACCTCCGAAGCCCGTAAAAGAATACAGGCACTGGAGCAATTTACCGAATTGGGAAGTGGTTTCAATATCGCGATGAAAGATTTGGAAATTCGTGGTGCCGGTGATATTTTGGGAGGGGAACAGAGTGGTTTTATCAATGAAATCGGTTTTGACACCTATCAAAAAATACTGGCAGAGGCCATAGAAGAACTCAAGGAAAATGAGTTCAAGGAATTATATGAGGAGGTTGAGGGCCACCATGAAAAGGTTTATGTTAAGGATACCCAGCTCGATTCTGATTTTGAATTGCTGTTCCCCGATGATTATATCAATAACATTACAGAACGATTGAATCTCTACACCGAACTTAATTCGATTAAGGAAGAAGAGGCCTTGCAGAAGTTCGAGTCAGAACTGATCGATCGTTTCGGTGAATTGCCGACGCAGGTGGTCGACCTACTGAACTCAGTCCGTATAAAATGGATTGCCAACGGTATTGGTCTTGAAAAGGTGGTGATGAAGAAAGGCAAATTGATCGGTTATTTTATCAGCGACCAACAATCGGCTTTTTACCAAAGTGCCAAATTTTCCCAAGTACTCCAATTTGTACAGGCCAACGCGCGCCTGTGTAAAATGAAGGAAAAGGAAACCCGGAACGGACTTCGGTTGTTATTGACATTTGATAAAATCACCTCTGTGGAAAAAGCACTGAATGCTTTGTCCCCTTTCGATAATCAAAAAACAACAGCGGTTACCCCCAACTAGGGTGGCCTACGATTTCCTTTACACCATAATTACGTATATTAAACACTACCATTAACAGATATCTACACTATGAACAATTCAAGCCCAAGTTTCACTATAGCTGAAAAATTAGCCATTGTACATGCGATGGATTCTGTCATATTAGCTGATGGCACCGTTCATAAAGGCGAATTGGATGCCTTGGGTGAAATGATGCCCCGCATTGAATTTGACAGCAATTTTATCCTTCAGGCGCGAAATATCGCCCAAGAACAGGCAAAATTGATATTACGGGACATGTCGGAAGACAAAAAACTGGAATTGGTCAGCATTTTGGATGAAATAGCGATTTCCGATGGATTTGTACATCAAAAAGAATCAGATCTACTCTTGGAGATCTATTCCTTTATCGGTATTGAGCCCAAATAAATACGACCAAAAACCAATCTTTTGTCAGTGGCCCTTTTTTATTCCATATTGAAACGAAAGCCGTGAACAAATGATGATTCTTTGGAAAATACATAGGACAAAAGCCAAGACCCAGCAACACCCCAATGACCTAAAATTATTATCTTACGGGCCGATTAACCATTAAGCCATGTCAAAATACCTTTACGCCTTTATTATTGTCCTTTTTACAAGTGTTTTCTACGCACAGGAAAGTGGCTCCCAATATATACATCAGCACTACGACCTAAAGGAATACCGTATTCCCATGCGTGATGGCGCGGAACTTTTTACGGTGGTGTATACCCCGAAAGACCTTTCGGAAAAGGCACCGATATTATTAAACCGCACCTGTTACAACGCCTCTAAGTTCACCGATTACCAAGTAGACGGTTATCCTTCGAAATACCTGGTAAAAGACGGTTATATCCTCGTCTTCCAGGATGTCCGGGGCAGGTATATGTCCGACGGCACCTTTGATAATATGCGACCCATTGTTCCTGGGAACAATAGAAAGAACAAAAACGAAATCGACGAAAGTTCCGACACCTGGGATACCATTGACTGGTTGATCAAGAATATTAAAGGAAACAACGGTAAGGTAGGCATATACGGTATTTCATATCCGGGTCATTATGCGGCGGCGGCGTTACCCGACGCACATCCGGCCCTTAAGGCCTCATCACCACAGGCTCCCATTGCAGACTTTTTCTTTGATGACTTTCATCATCAGGGAGCTTTTCTACAGAGCTACACTGCGGCATATGCCGTTTTTGGGTATCAAAAGGACACCCTTACCCGGGACTCTTGGTATATTGATAAGATACAAAGGTTTTATAATAACCCACCTGCAGATGGCTATGACTTTCATTTGCGAATGGGGCCGCTTAAGAATATTACCGAAAAGTACCATTACGACAATTTCTTCTGGAAACAAGTCGTTGACCACCCCAATTATGATGGGTTCTGGCAGAAAAGAAACATTCTCCCGCATTTAAAAAATGTAAAACCTGCCGTAATGACCGTTGGTGGCTGGTTCGATGCCGAAGATCTATATGGCCCATTGAACATATACAAGACCATTGAGGCGACCAGCCCCAAGGCTAAAAATACCATCGTAATGGGTCCGTGGGCACATGGCGGTTGGGCCAGGGAAAACGGAAAGACCATTCATAACCATATTTATTTTGGGGATAGTATCTCAACATTTTACCAGAAGGAGATAGAACGAAAATTCTTTGCACACTATTTAAAAGACGAAGAAACGGACCCACTTCCCGAAGCCTACATGTATGATACCGGTTCTAAAAAATGGGAAACCTTCGATGCATGGCCTCCCAAGGACTTAGAGCCCATAACCCTCTATTTTGGTGAAAACGGAAAATTATCGATCAATGAACCCACGGATGGGGACGCTTCCTTTGAGTACACCAGCGACCCGAACAAACCCGTACCCTACACCTCACAAATTGAGGGGCTGACCTTCACCCCCAGACGATTCATGTCCGATGACCAAAGGCAGGCTTCCCGCAGACCGGATGTCCTTACCTTTGAATCTGAAATACTATCGGAGGATATGCAACTGGCCGGGGAGCTATTTTCCAAGCTCAAGGTATCCATGACCGGTACGGATGCCGACTTTATCGTGAAACTCATTGATGTTTACCCCAATGACCATCCCAATTACGAGCATAATCCAGAAAATATCGTCATGGGAGGCTACCAACAACTCGTGCGTTCAGAGGTTTTCAGGGGAAGGTTCAGAAACGGATTCGACAAACCCGAACCTTTTGTCCCCAACCAACCCACCGATGTTGGTTTTCGTTTACAGGATGTATTGCATACCTTTAAAAAGGGTCATCGCATCATGATCCAGATACACAGCACCTGGTTCCCGTACATTGACCGTAACCCACAAAAATATGTGGACAATATTTACAAGGCCGACGCATCGGATTTTATCAAATCGACCATTAAAATATATGGCACCTCTAAGATAGAGATCGGGAATACGGAATGTTGCCAACCTCCCGTGGTACGCCTAAAAGAACCGATTATCAAGAATTAATGCATACGAACCGTTATTGGTCCAGGATCTAATTTGTAATTTGGACCGATTTTTGATTTTACTTGATCTATGAAAAAACTAGTTGTTATACTTGCCCTGATCATCGGCATACCCCTACATGCCCAACATACCATTTCCGGCACATTTTCACCCGCCAAGGATTACAAATGGTTGATTGCCTATCGCCTAAAACCAGGCACACAAAGCTATATCGCCGATACCGCCGTCAAGAATGGGGTATTCAATCTAAAGATTCCTGCAAATGCCTTGCCGGGAACCTATAGACTGGTCTACGCCGTTCCCCAAGAACAATTCTATTTTGATGTCATCTATAACGGAAAGGAAGATATCACCTTTGCCTTTGATGCCACAAATGGGGTCTCGTTCTTTACGTCGGACGAAAATATTCTCTTCAACACCTACTTTAAGGAAATCAACGACTTGGAACAACAGATCACGAATTACTATACAAGTTCAAGTACCGATGAAAAAGAATTCAAGGCCCTGACAAAACAGCTTCAAAGCACCCAGGATACCTATGAAAAAAAGACGGAAGGCACCATGGCCTATCACTTCATCAAAAGCAATAAACCTTATATTCCCACAAATGCGGAACCGGTTGAAGTCTATGTGAACAACAAAAAGACCCATTATTTCGATGCCTTGGATTTTGACAACCCCATTTTACAGGCTTCAGGATTTTTGACAGACAAAATGATAAATTATGTTTTTACGGCATTGCCCCTAAAACCAATGACCGATATTGAAAAACAGAAGGCCATGAACCATAACGTTGACACCATCAATGAAAAATTGAAGACCGTCAATGATCCGTATAAAATGCATCTTTTTTACAGTTTATGGACGCAAGCTTCCGTAACTACTTCCAATATAACCGCTGACTATATCTACAAAACCTATTTAAAGGAACTTGCATCGACAGCAAAAAACAAAACCATAATCGACGAAGTGGAAGTACATAATAGATTACGAATCGATGCATTGGCTCCTGACATCCAATGGAAGAAAGACGGCGTATCCCAATCCTTAAGTAACTTGAAAGGGGCCGAAAACTATGTGCTCGTCTTTTGGAGCAGTACCTGTAGCCACTGTTTACATGAACTTCCTGCCCTGCACAAAAAACTGGAAGATTTCAACACGGTCAAGGTTGTGGCGGTCGGACTTGAAAACGACGATGTAAATTGGAAAAAGGAATCGGCGGATCTATCCCATTTTGAACATGCCATTGCGTTGGGCAAATGGGAAAGTGCTTATGCCAGCACCTATAATATCCAACAAACACCCACCTATTTTATATTGGACAAGGACAAACGAATTATCGCCAAACCCGATAACGACAAGGAAGTTGTTGAATTTTTGGAAAAGGAATAATCCCTTATAACATTTTAAGGTCCTTAATGGTCTTAAAGGCAATATCCACCTGGTCATCATTTACGATAATGGTGAACTCGTTGGTGGTTGATATAACTTCATAGAGTACAATACCTTCCCAGGCCAACCGTTGGAAAATGAAATAATAGATCCCCGGTACCGAGACATTCTCAGCGGGAAGTTTTACGGTTATGGAAGACAGGTTATTCGCCTTCTGGGTGCATCGTTCCGTCTTAAAAAGAGTTTCAACGGTACTGTCCATTATATTACTAATGACAATATTGATTTCGTTGACACCCCTCGATGACGTATAGAACACATCCTGGTTGGAATGAATTTCCGCAAGGAGTTTTGCCTGTTGGGTAAGAATGGTCTCCGATGCCAAAAAGGTATAATCGGTCAAAGAGGACCGTACCGTTATTTCACCGATATTCTTTAAAACCTTGATAATTTTATGGGTAGCCCTAAATTCCAGGTCATCAGACAATCGTTTTAAGGCCATGACAATGGCACCATTACGAATATCTTTCCCCAATTGCTCCTCAATTTCCGGCTTTACGATTCTAGAAAGCGATGTTAGGTTGATAATCCCTTGTGCCAAAGCACTTTGAAGAAAAGGTTTCTTCTTGATATACTCTTCTACTACGGACGATATTGTTTTCATAATGCTTAAAATGTCTACAAATATAACATAATGTTATAAATAAAACAAATTGTGGGATATTAAATTCAGAAATGGTAAAAAGCACTTTCCAAATGATCGATCTTAAAGACCTTATTGTTCTTTAAAATCGTGATGACATCAAAGCGCACCTCAACGTCCAAATCCTGTTCCGTAACATAGTGATCTGCCCCCATCACCAATAAGTCTATTTTCCGTTTGGTGATGGTCTCTGCTATGTTCTCGACAAAATCGGTGCTTCGGGAACGCACCTCAACAATGGCCAAAATCGCATCCTTCTGTGCAATGATATCGATCTCAGCTTTTAAATACCTATAATTCCTATACTTTATCGCATAGCCTTTTTGAATCAAAAAATCGACTGCAATTTGCTCTCCCTCTTTACCAAATTCGTTATGTTTTCCCATATTTTCCTTCTTTATAATCAAAAAAAATGCATTTCATCGAAAATATATGACTTTCGTCGTCTTTTTGGATTGTATCACCGTTATTTGAAATGTATAACAACGAAAATAATTGGATTTACATAATATCCAATTTGTTTAGACGTTAAGAATTTGCCCCCTACGCACATGAACGTTCTTAAAGCCTAAAATTACTATGGAATACTTCGTTAATTGTAACACCTCTACATTAGCGCCGTACACTGCGCCTTTGGATAAATCCAAGGCAGCGCATTTGTACCGGAGATTGGGGTTTAGTGCCTCAGTCGAAACTATTGATCAAGCCGTTGGACAATCGGCTGGTGCTTTGGTAGACAATCTTATTAACCAAGCCATAAATATGGCACCGACCCCAGCACCGAGTTGGGCAGATTGGAACAATAGCAACTATCCCGCCGATGATGATGCGGCCGGCCAACTACGCAGGGCCCAGATAGACGAATGGAGTTTGACCTATACGAATGCCATGCTCAATAACAACCTAAGGGACCGATTGAGTTTCTTTTGGAGCAACCATTTTGTAACCCAACTCTCTGTATACGACTGTAGTTCCTTTCTATATCATTATATCAATTGCCTGCAACGCAATTCCATCGCGAATTTCAAGACTTTTGTCAGTGAGATCGGTTTAACCAGCGCCATGCTCTATTATTTGGATGGTGTATATAACAATGGTAACAACCCGAATGAGAACTATGCGAGGGAGCTGTATGAACTTTTTACCCTAGGGGATGGCAATGGCTATACCGAGGAGGACATTGTGGAAACGGCCAAGGCCCTTTCAGGTTATGTAGAACGGGGCGAGATAGGCTGCGAACCCGTAACCTTCGATCCTACCAAATTCAATACGGACAACAAGACCATTTTTGGTCAAACCGGTAACTGGGGGTATGACGATGTCATTGATATCCTCTTTGAGCAACGCGGTGCCCAATTGTCCGATTTTATATGCCGGAAGCTTTATGAGTTTTTCGTGCACCCGGATTCCAGAGACGATATGAACAATGCCCAGGTCATTATCGACGGCATGGCTGCCACTTTCATGGCAAACGATTATGAAATCGCACCGGTTTTATCCCAACTCTTTAAAAGTCAACATTTCTTTGATGATGAAGCCATTGGGGTCATCATAAAAAGTCCGTTCGATATTTATTTGAACTTTCTAAACGAAACCGGTTTTACATATTCTGACACCACTTTGGCCAGTATGATCAATTATAGCGATCTCTTGGGACAGACCTTGTTCAACCCTGTAGAGGTTGAAGGGTGGCAGCGCAATAGAACGTGGATCAACACCAATTTTATGATCGGTCGTTGGCTTACCATGGAAACCATCATTGATGGTCTCTATCAAAACGACCCTGAACAATTCCGAGCATTTGCAACCAACGCCGTTGGAACTGCGGATAGCGGTACCAGTAACCCCGAAATCGTAGTGACCGCTATCGTCAACAAGATTGCCCCCAAAGGCATGTATACCACGGAACAATTCGACAATGCCGTATCGGCATTTACCATTTCTGAAGTTCCCATGTCGTACTACAGTCCCGATTTCGTGGATGGTGGAACATCACAATGGATTTTGAATATTTCGGCATCCGTTCCATCACAGGTACACTTGCTTTTACGTCATCTTTCAAGACAACCAGAATTTCAACTAAAATAAACCTACGATTATGTGCGATACTCACGATAAAACTCCATTTAAAGGCTTAGAACATGAGGGCCATGATCACGAACATAAGGCCTGGAGCAGACGTTCCTTTTTACAGGCACTAGGCATAGCAGGCTCTGGATCAATGCTATTGGGATCACAGATGTTAACAGCCTCTGCCCCATCCCCATTGACCTCTGCCATAGCCGCGGCTGAAACCGACAATATCCTTATCCTTATCAGGTTGAATGGTGGTAATGATGGTTTAAGTACGGTTATCCCCATGGAACAATATGATTCCTATGCCAATGCAAGGCCCAATATTTATATTCCTGAAAGTAAGGTATTGAAACTAACCGATGAATTCGGGGTACCTTCCTATATGAAATCGCTGGAGCCCATGTGGGGCGATGGCCAATTTAAAGCGGTACACGGTGTCGGGTACCAAAATCAAAGCCTTTCCCACTTTACGGGAACTGATATCTTTGGAAGCACCGATATCAATACCACTGGGTTCTCAGGAGAGGACACGGGTTGGATGGGCAGGCATTTTGAACATCTATATCCCGATTATCTATCCGATTTTCCCGGAAGTAGACCTACCGATGGCCCTGCTGCCATACAAGTCGGAAACTATGGTAGTCTTGTTTTTGAAGGTGAGGAAACCAACTACGCCTTTGTGACCAATAATGTTGACCAATTACAGCAAATCGCCGAAACAGGCCTACAATATTCCGTAGATGAAGCCCTTTTTGATGATTGTATGTATTCCGATCAAATCAAGTTTCTTAGGGGCGTATCGAACGTCACCAATGAATATGCAGGAATAATCCATGAGGCCTATATGCGTGGCCAAAACCAAGTGGAATACCAAGACAATGGTTTTGCTAGGCAATTGGCCATTTTAGCACGATTGATCAAAGGGAATCTGGGCACCAAGGTATATATGATCTCTATGGGAGGTTTTGATACCCACGGAAACCAGCCCTTGACCCATGAACGCCTAATGACCAATTTGTCGGTTGCCGTGGATAATTTTTACGATGATATTGCCTTTACCCAACAGGATGAGAAGGTTTTGAGCATGACTTTTTCCGAATTCGGAAGACGAATTTTCGAAAACGGTTCCAATGGTACCGATCACGGTAAGGCCGCTCCAACACTTTTCTTTGGCTCCGGCCTAAACGGCAGTGCCTTTGTTGGGGAACATCCTACCTTGGACAATCCCGATGGTCGCGGTAACCTTGAGTTTACGATGGACTTTAGGGATCTCTATGCCACAGTACTGGCGGAATGGCTGTGTGTTGATATTCCTTTGGTAGAACAACATTTATTAAACCACCCCTATGCACCTGTAAATCTCGGATTCAACTGTAGTGGTACTGATTTTCCGGATATTGTTTACAGTGATGGGGAACCTACTTTACCAACAACGGGACCTACCCCAGAAACACCCTTTGATCCCCAATTGTTGGATGCTATTGTACACAAACCTTTTTATCCTACGGATAGTACACCACATATTTACTTGGAAATGCCCTTTAGTGCCCACGTAGATATTCAATTGTACAATATTCTTGGACAAAATGTGGGGACCGTCTTCAACGAGATGATGTTTGAAGGTTCTACAGAGATAAATATTAGGGAGCGAATGCCAAGTCATTTATCTACCGGTAAATATATTTATCGCATTAATGTACAGAATCAAAAAATGAGTAAATCGGTAATGGTTGCTTAAACAAACCCCACTACCTCTAAGGGCCCTATTTCCATATGAAAGGGGCCCTTTCTTTTTTTAATCGATTTAGACCCGAAAAACACAATTATTATTGCTCCCGTAATCCAATACAAATCCGTAGGAATAGGTAAATCTCCCATCAAAATCTGTATTTTTGTCGTTTAATTTCGAAAGTTGATGACAGATAACGCAAAATCCCCAGCCCGATATACCATTACAGCAGCATTACCCTATACCAATGGACCCATACATATTGGGCACTTGGCGGGTGTATACGTACCTGCCGATATCTATGCCAGATACCAGCGACTACAAGGTAAGGATGTAGCCTTTGTTTGTGGAAGTGATGAACATGGGGTGGCCATTTCAATGAAGGCCAAAAAGGAAGGTATTACCCCCAAGGAGGTCATTGATAAGTATGACGGTATCATACGTAAATCGTTTGAGGAGTTCGGTATTACTTTTGACAATTACTCCAGGACTTCACGTGAAATCCACCATAAAACAGCTTCCGACTTTTTTGTAAAGCTTTACGAGCAAGGCGATTTTATTGAGGAAACCACGGCACAATTGTACGATGAGGAAGCCAAACAGTTCTTGGCCGATCGTTTTGTCGTCGGCACATGCCCAAAATGTGGCCATGAGGAAGCCTATGGTGACCAATGTGAGAATTGTGGCTCTACCCTGAATGCGACGGACCTTATCAATCCGAAATCGACCATAACAGGTACAGTGCCCACCACCAAAGAAACCAAACATTGGTTTTTACCCTTGGATCGCTATGAGGATTTCCTTAAGGAATGGATTCTTGAGGGCCATAAAAAAGATTGGAAACCCAACGTCTATGGCCAATGTAAAAGTTGGATCGATGACGGATTAAAACCCAGGGCCGTTACCCGCGATCTCGATTGGGGTATTCCCGTACCGGTGGAAGGTGGCGAGGGCAAAGTATTGTATGTTTGGTTCGATGCCCCTATCGGCTATATTTCATCGACCAAGGAATGGGCCGCCCGCGAGGGCAAGGATTGGGAGCCCTATTGGAAGGATAAGGACACCAAATTACTGCATTTCATAGGCAAGGATAACATTGTTTTCCACTGCATTATCTTCCCAAGTATCTTAAAGGCCCACGGCGAATATATTCTTCCGGACAATGTACCGGCCAACGAGTTCCTGAATTTGGAAGGCAACAAACTTTCCACCTCAAAAAACTGGGCGGTATGGTTGCATGAGTATTTAGTGGATTTTCCAGATATGCAAGATGCATTGCGGTACACCCTAACGGCCAATGCACCCGAAACAAAGGACAATGACTTTACCTGGAAGGATTTCCAGGCCCGTAACAATAACGAACTGGTTGCCATTCTAGGGAACTTTATCAATCGGGTCGTGGTCTTGACGAATAAATATTACGAAGGCGTAGTTCCCAGTCCTTCCGAGTTCTCCCAAGTGGACAAGGAAACCTTGGAACAGCTGCGAAAATACCCTGAGATCATTGCAAGTTCCATTGAACGCTACCGTTTTAGGGAAGCCGGTCAGGAACTGATGAACCTAGCGCGATTGGGCAACAAATACCTGGCCGATGAAGAGCCTTGGAAAGTAATCAAACAAGATGGGGAACGGGTAAGGACCATTATGTTCGTCGCCCTACAGATTGCTACAGGACTGGCTGTATTGAGCGAACCCTTTTTGCCCTTTACTTCCGGAAAATTAAAACAAATACTTGCCCTCGGTTCAAGCGCAGACGAGGCCTTATGGGCGAAAGTCGCAACCCAGGAAACCCTACTCGCACCCCAACATAAGATCAACAAGGCCGAACTGCTCTTTAGAAAAGTGGAGGACAGCGAAATACAGGCCCAATTGGATAAGTTGGAAGCCACCAAAAAAGCGAACGAAAACGAAAACAAAGCACTTATGCCACAAAAGGACACGATTACTTTCGATGACTTCTCAAAACTCGACATGCGCGTAGGCACTATTGTCGAAGCTGAAAAAATGGCCAAGGCCAAGAAATTATTGGTTCTTAAGGTAGATACCGGCCTAGATACCCGAACCATCGTTTCGGGTATAGCAGAGAGTTTTACGCCCGAGGAAATCGTAGGCAAAAAAGTGACCGTTCTGATCAACCTTGCCCCAAGGGCATTGCGCGGTGTTGAAAGTGAAGGGATGATCTTGATGACCGAGAATGCTGATGGTAAATTGGTCTTTGTAAACCCTGATGAGGATAATGTCGGGAATGGATTAACGATAAATTAAACCCTTCAACAAAGTACGATTATTGGTTCTTTTTAAGATAGGCGAAGTGTCTTCGATCAAATACGCACCCTATGATGTCCGGTCGAGCGCAGTCGAGACCTGGTTTAAAGCAGAAGACTTCAATGCAATTTTACTATGTTTATATACTAATGTGTTCGGACGGATTGACATATACCGGTATCACCAATGATATCACACGAAGGTTCGATGAACACCAAAAAGGAGTACGGAATACGGTTGGACTTTTCCAAGTGGGGCCGGTACTGGGAATGATTGATTTTAAAACCCAATGTCCGGTCGAGCGCAGTCGAGACCTAGTTTAAAG
>NZ_QGGQ01000006.1:177182-286898 GCF_003148665.1 Maribacter polysiphoniae
GAGAAGACCTGTCGAGTTGATTTTCCATCAAGAATTCAACGATGTGGTGCAAGCCATTTCCTTTGAAAAGAAAATCAAAAAGTGGAGCGGTAAAAAGAAGCTTGCCTTGGCCAATGGCGAATATGACCTATTACAGATTTTGGCCGAATGCAGAAACGCCACCCATTCCGATTTTAAACCTATTGATACCGATAAAGGTCTCGACTGCGCTCGACCGGACAAACCTTAATACATCAAACTTTAAACGAACAAATAAAACAACCCAAAAATAGTACCCCATGCAACTTATCCCCTACATCATAAAGCATACCCAACTCCCCGAAAAAGGAGTACAGAATACCGTTGAACTATTGGACCAAGATTGCACGGTACCTTTTATCTCCCGCTATCGAAAAGAACGTACCGGAAATTTGGATGAAGTCCAGATTGGGGCCATAGTCACGTTCAAGGCCCAATTCGAGGCCCTCGAAAAACGCAAGGCCGCCATCATCAAAGCCTTGGAGGAACAGGAGGTACTGACTACCGAGCTCCGCCAGAAAATAGGGAATGCCGGCGATTTGACAACGCTTGAGGACTTTTACCTGCCCTTTAAAAAATCGAAAAAGACCAAGGCCGAGACGGCCCGTAAGAACGGTCTGGAGCCTTTGGCCAAGATCATCATGGCACAGTCCCGAAACTTCGGGGACGAGATTGAATTCGAAGCCTCGAAATACCTGAGTGACACCGTAGAAAACGAAGACAAAGCCCTAGAGGGTGCCCGTCATATTATCGCGGAATGGATCAATGAACGTGCCGATATCCGAAATCAGATACGGTATCAGTTGGAAAAATTCGCCCAAATCACCACCAAGGTCATCTCGACTAAAAAGGAGGAGGAAAAGGCCCAGAAGTTCCGGGATTATTTTGATTGGAGCGAATCTTTGGGCCGCTGTCCGTCACATCGTCTTCTGGCCATTCTCAGGGCGGAAAATGAAGGCTTTATCCGTGTTAAAATCGAAATCGATAACGAAAGGGCGCTTCAAAAAATCGAAGACCGTATCCTTAAAAGCAACAATGCCTGTAGCGCACAGATAAAACTGGCCATTCAGGATGCCTATAAACGTTTATTGTTTCCTTCCTTATCCAACGAAACCCTAAAAAAGGCAAAAGAGAAAGCCGATGAATCGGCCATTCAGGTCTTTTCAAACAACCTAAAACAGCTGTTGTTGGGCTCTCCCTTGGGTGAAAAACGCATTTTGGCCCTTGACCCAGGCTTTAGAACCGGCTGTAAACTGGTTTGCCTGAGCGCACAAGGCGATTTGGAGCACAACGAGACCATATACCCCCATGCCCCCAAAAATGATAGCAAAGGGGCCATGAGAAAAATAAGTTCCTTGGCCGATGCCTATAAAATTGAGGCCATTGCCATTGGTAATGGTACGGCATCACGGGAAACGGAACAGCTGATAAAACGCATCCAATTCAGAAACCCCATTGAGGTCTTTGTGGTGAGTGAGGCAGGGGCCTCGATCTATTCGGCCTCGAAGATCGCACGGGATGAATTCCCCAATTATGACGTTACCGTTCGGGGTGCGGTTTCCATCGGGCGAAGATTGGCAGACCCCTTGGCCGAATTGGTCAAGATCGACCCAAAATCAATCGGTGTAGGGCAATACCAACACGATGTGGACCAGAACAAACTAAAAACCTCGTTGGACACCGTTGTCGAGAGCTGTGTGAATTCGGTCGGAGTCAACATCAATACGGCGAGTGTACCCCTTTTGAGCTACGTTTCGGGTATTGGTCCCAAACTGGCGGAGAACATCGTTGCCTATCGAAATGAACAGGGTGCATTTGAAAGCAGGACCGCCATTAAGAAAGTTCCCCGTTTGGGGGGCAAGGCCTTTGAACAGGGAGCGGCTTTTATGCGTATCAAACAGGCCAAAAACCCTTTGGATGATTCCGCCGTACACCCCGAAAGCTATGGTATCGTTGAAAAAATGGCGAAGGACCTCGGCAAAAAGGTATCGGACCTCATCGGAAACAAACAATTGTTACAAAGCATTGACCTGAATGCGTATTGTACCGAAAATATTGGGCTATTCACTTTAAAGGACATCATTAAGGAATTGGAAAAACCCGGATTGGACACCCGCGAAAAAGCCAAGGTATTCACGTTTGACCAAAACATCAGGTCGATCACCGACTTGGAAACCGGACAACTACTACCGGGCATCGTGAACAACATTACCAACTTCGGTTGTTTCGTGGATATCGGAATCAAGGAAAGTGGACTGATCCATATTTCCAACCTGTCTGATACCTTTGTGAAGGATGTCAACGCCCATGTAAGTTTGCACCAACAGATCATTGTTAAGGTGCTCGAGGTCGATGTGCCCCGGAAACGCATCCAATTGGCCTTACACCAATAATTTAGGTAACACAAAACAGCCCTGAATTCAAAATCTACCCGTAATCCATGTCAATGAAGTCTATACTCCCCTTGCTCCTAACCCTTGTGATGACCATTTCGTGGGGTCAAGATCCCATTATAAAAGCACCCAAGACTACTTGGCAGATGTTCACTTACGATGCCGGCACCATGTTCACGAGCATTGGCTATGCGTATACCAGACCCTTATATTGGAAAGGCCCACAATGGCAGACCATGGGGGCCGTGGCGGGCGGCACGGGATTTTTGTACCTTTTTGATGACCAGACCTCCAAATTTTTTAGGGATGGCAGGGATCATGTCCCGAGCTTTATTCGTCATTATGGGGAATTTATCGGCAATCCTGAAAATAACTATTCGGTAACCGCAGGTGTCTATTTCACCGGTCTTTTCACCAAAAACGAAAAATTGCGGAGAACCGGGGTGCTGCTTATCTCCTCGGCATCGGCCACCGGGTTGTTACAACAGATCATGAAATCATTGGCCGGTAGGGCTCGCCCCATAAGCGGGCAATCGAAGGACACCTTTGACCCCTTTAATGCGAGTAGGAACTACCACTCTTTTCCCTCTGGCCATGCGATGATGGCCTTTACCAATGCCTATGTCATCGGTAAGCAATTTAAGAACCCTTGGGTCAAAGCGGGTATTTATACCGTGGGGTTGGTTCCGGGGATTTCGAGGGTATGGGACGGACAGCATTGGTTGAGCGATGTGGCCTTTAGTGTGGCCATGAGTGTATTCACCGTTGAGGCCATTGACCGTTATTTGGACTCCAAATACGCTGAAAAATATAACGACCAAAACAAGCTTGTAAGTTGGAACCTGACTTTTGCCCCGGGACAGATCGGGGTCATCGCCCGGTTTTAATCCTATAGAAAGCCTAAAGTCGTACGTGTTTCCCTTTAAAAAACGTAACTTTATATGCATATAAAAAAGTAAATTATGTTATCGGAAAAATTAGATAAAGCGCTCAATAAACAAATACAGATCGAGGCGGAATCCTCACAGGTATATTTATCAATGGCCTCTTGGGCCGAAACGAAAGGGTTGGAAGGTATTGCTTCCTTTATGTACGCCCAATCGGATGAGGAACGCCAGCATATGCTCAAATTGGTAAAATTCGTGAACGAACGTGGGGGACATGCCAAGGTATCTGCCCTAAAAGCCCCAAAATTGGATTTCGGCACATTTCAAAAGATGTTCGTTGAATTATTGGAACATGAGATATTCGTATCGAAGAGCATTAATGACCTGGTACACATAACCCTTGAGGAAAAGGATTATGCCACCCATAACTTTTTACAGTGGTATGTGGCCGAGCAAATCGAGGAAGAAGCATTGGCAAGGACTATTTTAGATAAAATAAACCTTATCGGCAATGATAAGGGCGGACTTTATCTTTTTGATAGGGATGTACAGCAGATTACGGCCAATAGTGCGGCCAACGCCATGCCAGAATAAGATTTAACACATAAACCTTATTTAGATTTAATTAAAATAGTACATTTGTCTTGTCTGCTATCGCATATACATGGGCAAAAAGAAAAAAGCGAAAAAAAAGGAGTTGAAAAAACTCAAGAAGAAACAGAAGAAATCCGCTTTGGCCATTTCTTCCGTTGCCTTAAAAACCAAGTGTTGCGATAAGTACAAAAAGAAGGAATCGAAACGCTGCAAAAAGTGTCCGTGTTTTGATCTTTTGCAGAAAGTAGCATAGTACACCTTAAAAGAGCATATAAAAAAGCCCCGCATCATAGCGGGGCTTTTCTTTTTATCGGTTCTTTATTTGCCCAACATGAGCAATTCGTTACAGCGTATTTCGGTGACATATCGTTTTTCACCCTCTTTGGTCTCATAGGAGCGATGGGTCAATTTACCTTCCACGGCCACCTCGTTGCCCTTGGTCAAATAATTTTCGACGATCTCGGCGGTCTTCCCCCAGGCGACGACATTATGCCATTGGGTATCGGTAACCTTCTCCCCTTTTGCATTTTTGTAGGTCTCATTGGTAGCGATTGAGAATTTGGCCAATTTGCTACCTCCATCCAAGTTTACGATTTCGGGATCATTCCCTAGGTTTCCAATCAACTGTACTTTGTTTCTAAGTGCGTTCATAATTACTGATTTTACGTGTTAAACAGTTAATACTATCGAGCCACCTTGACCCGACACTGCAAACCTAATACGGCCTTCCCCTCCTATTCGGTTATAAACTACTTACTTTCGTTTGTAAACGTTTGTAGTCGTTTACAATTGCCTAAACACCCCTTTTCCAGTGGATTACTTGGTTTATTCAATATTTTGTAGGAATTTTAGTTGTGTTCCCCTTCTTTTAAATTCTGAGATATTTTAATTTAAATACAGAGACAATTTTCAAATACAAATTTTACAACACTTTGTATTACTGATAAGTACGTTATTTGTTATGTGATAAAAAGTGTGAAAACAACGTGAAATATGGATTTATCTTTGAAATAAGGTTTAATGTTTATTTCCAATTGTTTTACCGCCATTATCCACGCCTAACTACCTTTAATTCTGCTTATTAAAAAATACCGAGAAATAGTCCTATCTAAACATTAGGGGTATGTGAAGTAAAAATATAATAATGAAATATTTTCATTTTAAACTAGGGTAAAAATTTCACGAAAATACATAAATGATTGTATTATAATGCTTTGCGATTATCAAAATTGTTATGACTATGTATTCGGTAATAATTGCACCTAATTCCAATCTAATACTTTTCTTAAAATAATATCTAAATCCGCTTTACCGAGATAGTGTCCTAACTTACACCTAAAATAAACTTTTTAAAAGATAATGATTTTGAGTTTTGAACTGTACGAGAAAAGTGGAAGGCTTCATTTTTAGGGAAGGCTACAAATTAAAATTTAAATTTCTTTCTATAATTATATTTTCAGTTTGGACACCAAAACATTCTAGATCATTTAATTGTCTCTCCAAAATTTTTTCGTAAGTACCCGTTCTAATGTATCCATATAACATAACTAATTTTAAAAAATATAAAATCGTTTATTCTCTAGATAAAATCATTTTAAAATGCCAAAAGAACTTAAAGATTAATATGTTGCTTAATTGTCAATAACTTCTTGCTTATAAAGTTCTTGAACAATTAAATTAAATGTGTCATTCTCAGTTAAAGAATTTCCTTCTATAGAGCATGAATGATAAGTCATTCTAGTAGCTTGATGTATCTCGTATTTTCTTTTTTCTGGTAAAGATTCAAACCAAATTTTTACTTTTTTAAAATCTAATTTGGATTGCTTTTCCATACTAATATTTAAAATTTAAATGTTCAGAAGTTACTTTGTATAACAATCGTTAAAAATGAGGAAAACAACTGATTGTGTGTAATATCTAATCATTAGGTACCTCCCTCCTACTAAATTAAAAAAAATTACATTACCGGTATCTGTATTGAATATTTATAAAGTTTGAGATATCGTTTATCTTCTTGTGATAATAGTTCATCTATAACTATGTCACTATTCTTGGAATCATTACTTGTATAAATGATAAGCGTATCTGTTAGTAAATTATCATTTTTAATTTCTAATTCTTTTCTAATGGATTTTAATCTGCC
The DNA here is from genome assembly GCF_003148665.1 of Maribacter polysiphoniae. GTDB lineage: Bacteria > Bacteroidota > Bacteroidia > Flavobacteriales > Flavobacteriaceae > Maribacter_A > Maribacter_A polysiphoniae. The sequence goes on from NZ_QGGQ01000006.1 coordinate 183,218, forward strand.
ATACCCACTTACTTGTGCGGCGTCTTTATGAGAAATTTGACCTTCTTCATACCTGGGTTTATATTTGGCGTCAATAACAACTTTAAAATTACCACACTTAGAATTCAATAAAATATCTGGCTCTAATGAATGGAATTTCTTATGATAGATTACTTCATTCCTCAAAGGAAATACTTCTTTCAGTTTTTTAAATAAATACAATTCAAAAAGCTTGGGCATATCTATCCAAAAAGGTGGCGTTTTATACTTGGTTTCACTTACTTGAGATATATTATAAGAGAATCGTTTTAAAATAATTTTAGAAATTTGAACAGCGGATTTATACTCTTTAAAAAAGGGATTGTGTTTTAAATTAGTAACTTCCTTTAAGCTAATAACAGAAGACACATTGGTAAAAGCAGGACTAATATAATTAATAAGATATTTGACGCTTTCTGTAGATAAGGTCTTATGATTTGAAATTACAGCTTTAGCAAACTCTAAAGTCTTCTTTAAAAGTCTATTTTCTATTGAATTATAACCAAACTCCTGATATTTGCAGTAGTTAAAATGCATCTTACTTTTGGTATGATTCTTTTTTACAGAGGCATTTACCAAAATTTTACCTTTTACCCTCGTATTTAAGTTCTGAGTAACATCGTAGTACGATTTTTTGAGCCCTTTTTTTACAATCTGTTTTAAAATAGTTAAAAATTCTAAAATCAGTAATGGGCTCAGTAAATCTTGTTGCTGTTCAATTTGGATTAAAGGTGCATTAAAGTCTATGGAATATAAATTATCTAAATGCTTTATGTTTTCGGTCTCTTTTAAAGCCTCAAAAAGCATTAATAAATAATTTACCTCCGTAATGTCATTATTTAATTTTGGCTTAATGTAAATGGGTAATTTGCCTTTTACAATCCAGTTTACACCTACTATGTAACTTGAATTTAATCTATAGGCTTCATCTTTTTCATTAAACTGAATATCAAAACAAAGCTCGTTAGTATTTTTTGAACGCTGAAAGTGTTGTGAAAAGTTTTGTTGTTGCAATATTACCTTTTGCTCTTCACTTAATTCTAGTAAAGAGTTTTCATATTTATAACCATAATGTTCATTAACAACAATCATGTTATAAATTTTCAATTATAGGTAATGCACTAATTTTTAATAAACCGTCAGTAACATATTCTCTCAAAATAGGCTTAATCTCATAGTCTAAATTATAATTGAAATTATTTTCAGTGTATATAAAATAACTATGACCTAATTGAACATCTTTAGCTTCAAATTCATCAGATAAGTACTCAGAGTTTTTGCCATTCTCATCAATAAAAAGATTCTTTACTTTTAAGAAAATATCTTCTTTGAAAAATAACCTTGGTTCTTCTTCCTTTCGGTTAGCATTCAAATCTGCTTCAATCAATATTTCTGGTAGTATATCTACAAATGCAAAACGTCGTCTAATAGCATAATCTATTTGACCTACACTTCTATCTGCAGTATTCATCGTACCAATAATGAATAGATTTGGAGGTAGCGTTATTTGTCTGTCTCCTTTAATACCATACATACTATCAACAGCTTTGCCCCTATATTCTAATGCATATATTAGTTCTCCTAATACGCTAGATAAATTTGCTCTGTTAATTTCATCAATAATTAATACGTAGTTGTTTAAGGGATCTTTTTGTATTTCATGGTCATTGAAGGTTAAATTTTCATCATTTATAAATTGTTGAAATAAATTTAATACTCTTACGAAATAACTTGCGTGCTGTTTTGCTAGACCAGATAAATTTTCATTTCTCTTTAAATCTTGTCTTTCTATATTACCATCTAAAAATGCCTGTTTAATATCCTTGAAAAGCATTCTATCCCCTCTTTGATTCCAACCTGCTGCTGGACTTTTATATCTGAAAGCATCTTCATCAGTGTTAATTAAACCAACACTTTTTGTTAATCTGTAAAACCCTTCATTATTCTCAATTTCTTCGTTAATCTTATCAACAAATAGGCTGAAGTATTCTTCTAAAAATACCTCATTAGAAAAGGTTGTTTCATCTTTATAAAAATCATTATAATTTTTCAAGGCTTTGGATGCATAATCTGCTAAGATTCTATTCTCAGTTTTATACTCTATTTTCCCAGCCTCGTTGTTCTCGACTGTTATTCCTCTGACAAAATCTTCATAGGTATAAGATGGATGGAATTGAATAATCTTATAATAATCAACTATTTTCTTTTTTGCAACAATAGGTTGCTCAATATTCTTATTTTCAAACAGATATTTAGCTATGGCTGCATCATAAGAATCAAAGCCGTTTTTTTGTCCTCCAAGCCATAATTTTTCATTATAAGCTCTTTTAATACCTGCGTATGGAATATCATAAGTGCTTCCAGAATCAAGTGTAACGGTGCATCTATCGCTTTGTACATTTGAAATACCGTAACTTTTTCTCCCCGATGAACTAGGAATTTGTTTCACATTTTTTATTTGCTCTCTGATGTAAGAATCAGATAAAAATGGGTCAGACTTTGTTTCATCTTTTATATGACTATTATCTTTAGTTATTTCTTCGGCTATTAATTGTGCCAATCTAGTCTTACCTGTTCCTGGAGGACCTTGAAGAATAATTTGCTTTTTATGATGCAGTAAATCTATATATTGTTTCATGATTGAAGATGAATCATTAGTAGTGGAATTCTCGCTTATGCTATTTGGGTTTTTGAAATATTCGAAAGTCTGCCATGGATAAGAAATTAAATCCATAAAATTTATAGATGGATTATGTTCTTTATAAAAGCTATTTATAGAATGACTATCCTTGAACCAATTGTTTTGATATTCAGGAAGCTCTTCTTCAATGTTATTATGGATGTAGTAAAAAAGTTCTTTAAGGCTATCATCCTTTACAATTGTGGATAGATTATTTGGTTGTAGCCCAGCAATTACCCTATAAGTAGCAGCTCTTCTATCTTGTGCCGTAAACCTTCTAATGACACTTTTAACTTGTTCATATGTCTCCCATTGAGGATTATCTTGGTTATCTGCAATAATTTTCAGCAAAGGACCTAGTTCTGCCCAATTATTTTTTATTTTAGATTGTTCCTCTTTTGTAAAATACCCTTGTTTTAAAGACGATACACATTGATTATTCGATTTCTCAAAGAATTCAAAAAACACTTCAGAATCCCAATCTTCCCAATTCTCTTTGGTTGAAGCTTCTACTATAAATTTTGGAACATATTCTTTATAAGCGTTTACCCACTCACTCCAAACTTCAATCTTTTTGATTAATTCTATTAGTTTCATTTTTAATCGTATAGCTTTACTGGATTTTAATTTCTTTTATATTGCCTGCGCTAAATTTATATTACAAAAGGTATAAAGCATATACTCATTTCCAACAGCACATATAAATTCAAGGTAGGCTTTGTTTATTAATACTCCAGTCTTTCTTCTCGGATTCCCCAATTGATTTCTAAAGGCACTTACAATTACTCTTAAGGTCGTTATATTATTGCTTAATGTAAACTCAGGATGGTCTGGTAAATAATCCTCATGAAAGTCATCTTTCACTTGTTTATTGTGTGAGCTTAAGTAGCTGTTAAACCGTGTCTCAATTTTAAATACTGATTTCCATGTTTCCACTTTTTCAGCCTCAGTTGGATCTTGTTCCACTACATCAAGTTTATAATAACCGTAAGGATATTTTTCCTTTTCTTCATCAGAAAGAGAACCAACATCAGAAAAATTGTTTACCGATAATTGTACGCCTTGATTTGATTCATAAGGGTAAAATGACTCCCTTCTAGTTCCGTCATCATTGTGAAGAACATCAGCAGTTCCTTTTACACCACCTTGGTTACATTTATCACACATAGGCACCAAATTGGAAAAATTTACAGCATATAATGGGTACTTAGATTTGTACAACCAATGGTCATAATCATCTTTAGCTTCTCCATCTATTAGAGCATATTCATGTAAACCACAGAATGGACAAACACGTCCAGAATTATTTAAAGTTTTAAAATTGGTATAATGATTTCTTAAAGTAGTTCCAAGTTTATCTTGAATGGTTTTATTTGTTCCTAGCGCTGTACCATAAAAATGATCTTTAAGAACTGCTTTTAGTGCCGCATGTAGGTCTGCAGCATAATTTTCAGATAGAATTACAGCCTTTGTCTTTTCTTCACAAAGACTTTTAATATCTAGACCTGCGTCAAATTCATCAAACAATGATTGGCGATTAGCTATGGTAAGTTTTTGAAATTCAGTATGTAAATCAATAAACTTATCCTCAAAACTTTTATTACCCGCCTGTGCTTTGGAATTTGACATAACATCTCGAAACCATTCAGGGAACAGATTTCTAGAATATGCACAAACAGGAATTGAGTTTCTTAGAAATTCAAAAACGACTTGATTTACTCTTTCAATAGGATGTGAAGGATATTTCAAAGTATAAATCATTCTTCTGTTCCTTTTTCAATGATTAGCTTATTCAGTTTTTGAAGGATCATAGTCTTCTCATGTGAGTCACCATACTTTGAGAGAGCATCATTTAATTCATTGATATTATTTGATTTCAAATCTTCTAGCATTTCTTTCCATGAAACATCAGCAATCTGCCTTTGCTTACCGAAAAACTCATTGATTAGATTGGTTACTGATGTACCGTAGGTGTTAATGGTTACTTCTTCTGGTCCATCTCGCTTATCTGCTTTTAACCAAACTACATTGCTCTTTTTTGAATCAGAGATCATGAATGGAGAATGAGTGGTTAATACAATTTCTTGTTCACGATCATCTTCCGTTGGATTGGCTTTCATACATGCATTTATGAGCCAGATAAACTTGGACCTCCATTCGGGATTAAAATGGGTCTCTGGCTCATCTAAAAGGAAAAGCGTACTTGTGCTATCTAAAAGAATAATACTTCCTAATACCTGCAACAACTGATGTTCACCATCAGATAGATGTTTATAATAGATTGGGGCAGTAACACCCTCTTTCTTAAATGAGATATTTCCTAAATGAAAAAGCTGTTTTTCGATTTCATATTTAGGTATTAAATCAGATAGGTTTTCACTTGTTCCAGCTTTAGCAGATTTGACAGTTTTACTGATGTTTCTACTAATCTTTTCAATATTAAGTGTTTGGAAAAAATAAAGCACTCTGAATAATCTATCTGCGGAATTGAACTTTTCTCTGAAACCAGTTAAAGTAGCTTCATTCATTTTGAAGTTGAAGGATAGATTGGTGAAATCATGACGAGTGGTACTATTATTTTCTTCGTCAAAAAGAGCATCAATTGCTTTAAAGCTTTCAATTGCTTCTTCTAATTCATCTGGAAGATATTTTTCAAAAGTCTTTGGCTTTTTTAATGATAATTGGATAGAAAATCCATTTAGTTCATTTACTTCAATTTCAGTTTTTAAAATAGAAAGGTCTTTTGTTTCGCCCAGTAGTGAGAGTTCCTTGTCGAAAATAAAGTTAGAAACGGTTATCAATTTTGAAACATTGTAATTTAGAAATTGGAAACGATTCATTTCTAACTTTGAGTCAACTGCTTTGTTCTTCTTTCTCTTTAAATCTTCATAGTACTCGAAATTCAGTTTTACAAAAGGATTACTGACCAATTCATTTAGACCTGAAGAATAGCCAATAATATGATTTGGAAGCACTTTACTTAAGCCATTATTGTAGAAATCCTTTACTTCAATCTCTTTTTCATTGAATGATAATTTAACTGCAGGCAACTCATCAACGGGTTTAGAAACGAGTACTAGTTGGTTTTGATCGAGGTCATCAAACGTAAGGGCGCCTAATTCGTCCCAAGTAAATCCTGCACCAGCGAGCGTCAGTTTTGGCAAGTAGTAATCAAGCTCAAAGCCGAAGGCAGTTTTGAAATTATCTAAATCTTTTTTTGATGAACGATTAAAATTCTCGAGATAATAAAACATCTCGGCAACCACCTCTAGTGCATTTGATTTCCCCGATCCATTTAGTCCAACAAAACAAATAGGCTCAATCTGTTCGTTTGCGACTAAAGAACGGTTGAAGTTAATCTCATAATCAGCAGGCAATCCACGAAAAGGGGATAATAATTTGATACGCTTTAACTTCATTTCTTTAGCTTAAACATTACCTGCTTAGTATCTCCACTATATACTTGCTCAATTATATTTTCATCCATTGCTTTTTTCAGGAATGATTTGACCTGAGATTTTTCAACGTAAAGTGCTCTGTTGCTTATGGCTTCTTCCAAATTAATAACAGAAAACAAATTACTTCCGAAATCATTTTTAATGATTTCATCAAGGTTTACTTTAGTGTCTTGTACTTCATGTTTATCAACCCATTTTTCCTTACCAATTGCTTCCATTTCTAGTTTAGTTTCTTCTGTTTCCAAAAGAGAAATATCAACCTTACTCAAATCCAAATCTCCTTTAAAAGCTTTTTGGCTTATGCTACCGTATAGATTTACTATTTCTCGTAAGCTTAACTGCAAGTGATTTCTAAGTTTTGCGATTTCTTCCGCTTTTTTTCCAAATGCATTCTGTTGTGATATTGGTGGAATTGGAATTTGGATATTTGAAATTTGTTTAGAGTTAATATTGAACTGAATAGAAGTTTTTCCCGCTTGGCCCATGAACCTTTTTCGCCCACCTGAAGTTTTTAAAAATGTGTAGAAAAACTCATAATTGATTTTCGTTGGATTGAACCTCAGTCTCATAACGTGTGAATCAAATACAACAGTATGTCCTAAATCAAAATAAATTGAAGCTTTGCCTAGGTGAGATTCGCTACCAATTGCTCTAGCTAGAAGAATGTCACCATGTTTTAACTGGGATTTCTCAATTTTTTCCTCTGGAATGTTTGAAAATTTACACTTATTAATATTAACATTCCGACTGCCCAGTTCACCAACACGTACTACCGGAATAACCCCATCATCTATTGCTGGTATCGTTGTCCCAAGGCTGGGTTTCTCTGAAAATGTTGAGTTTAATTTCTCTACAGGTAAATTGAGTGTGTTTTGACCTGGATCACCAAACATCTCCAAAAAAGTAGATTTCAAAAACTCATCCACGAGTTCAATGCTTTCTTTTCTTTTCTGAATCAGACTCTCGCAATCAAATAAAATTTTGGCAATTCGTTTTTGATCATCAAGATTATCCGGCACCATTAGTTTGACTCTAGATAACCCTGTTCTTGTTATTTGGGGTTGTGCGGAACCTGTTATTACATCTTTTAATCCTCTTGTTAGTAAAGCATAATAAAGGAATTTTAAATTATATTTGGTTTCATTTATATCGTCTAATGCCATAGCATTAGAATTTATATACGAATATGGTGTCGTTAAATGAATATTGCCACTTGTGGCACCACGACAAGTAATTGCTAGAGTTGGATTTTTGTGGTTAAAATTTGAATAAAAACCAATTACTCCATTTGCTCCATAAACTGGATAACCATCTTCTTTAAGAAATTTACTTGGTAAATTTTTCCATTGTTTCGGTTTTGCAATATCTGTTAAGTTGACTTCAATCCAATTCATTTAGATAATCCTTTTTAATTCTGAAAGACCTTCCAAAATATCTTTTTCTATGCCACCATTACCATCTTTACCAATCAGTTTGATTAGAATTTCAGAGGGTTTTTCATATGTTATTTCTTCAAACACTTCTTCTTTATATCTTGCAAAGCTCAAATCATAACTTTCCTCAATTATTTCTGATTTTTGAACATAGAAAAATTTACCTTTTCTATCATTTTTTTTAGAATCATATGAACTATGAAATTGTTCAACAATATTCTGAAGGTCTCCGTGACCACTTTCATTTTTTGAACGTTTATCATCTAAGCTGTAACCATCCGATTCCATATCGAAGAACAATACGTTTTCGGTTTCGCCCCCTTTTGTAAAAATTAGTAAGGCTGTACTTACACCGGCATACGGTTTAAAAACACCACTTGGCATACTAACAACAGCTTTCAGTTGAGAGTTTTCAATCATTAGTTTTCGAGCATCTTGAAATGCTTTACTAGAACTGAATAGAACTCCTTGCGGAATAACAATTCCGGCAGTACCGCCCATTTTTAACATATTGTAGATACGCTCGATAAAAAGTAATTCCGTTTTAGTGGTTTTTAGATTTAACTCTTCATTGATATCTCCTTTATCTATGTTACCTGTAAAAGGAGGGTTCGCTAAAACAATGTCATATTCAGCAGTCTCATGAAAGCCTTTACTCAAAGTGTCTTTATAATCTACTTTAGGGCTCCCAATACCATGCATCATTAAATTCATTAAGCCCAAACGAACCATGGTTTGATCAATGTCATAACCTTGTAAGCTATCTGCTAAAATCCCTTTTACTTCTTCAGTTAAAAGAGCACTTTTGCTACTTCTGATAAAACCATCTTCATCAGGTTCTTTGTTAGCTTTATCCTTATCTAATTGAGTTACCATGTATTGATAGGCTCCTAAAAGGAAACCACCTGTACCACAGGCTGGGTCTGCAACTTTTTGACCTAACTTTGGATTCACCAATTCCACCAATAATTTTATAATATGTCTAGGAGTTCTAAATTGGCCATTTTTACCAGCAGCAGCTATTTCACTCAATAACATTTCATATACATCACCTTGTATATCTTGAAAATCTTGACCTTTTTCACTGGCATCTTTTTCCATCTCTTCATAGATTTCGTCTATGCTTTTTATAGCCTCTAGAAGTAGAGAAGGTTTTGGAATAATGAAAACGGCATTTGCCATATGCTTGGTAAAAGGAGAGTCATCCTTGTCCAGTTGTTTTAAAAATGGAAAGACAAAACGCTGTATATGATTAAGCATTTCATCTGATGGCATGCGTTTAAACTCACTCCACCTTAATTTTTGCTTGTCAATACCGTTTTGTTTTTTCTCTTTATCTTCTGTAGTTAGATAAAAAGTGCCTGAAAACATAGATGTAAAATCATCACCCGTAAATTCAGCATTGGCTAAAGATTCCAAATCGTTTTCATCTAACTTTTTCATGAAAAGCAGATAGGTGATTTGCTCAATTGCTGTTAGTGGATTTGAAATTCCACCACTCCAGAACTTGTTCCAGAGGTCATCTATTTTTGATTTTATCTGTGAATTGTTACTTAGTAAACTCATGTTATGCTGCGAATTTTTCCGTTAATGCTAAAATTTCTTTTATCTCAGAAGGAGTGAATACACCACGTATTCCTTTTGGATGAATAATCGTAAATGGAGACGAGATTAAATCTCGTTTTTCAATTTCTCCTCTTTCAATGATGTAATCTTTTAATAAGTTCAAGAACTCAATTTGCCGGGTAGATAAATTGCTGTGTTCTTTAATAAATGCTTGAACCAGTCTGCTCACTTCAGCATCAAAGCTTTCCAAAATCTCAATTCCTAGAATGTGTTTAATAAACTGAATGAACTTTGCCTTTTGATGATTATAAACTTTACGTAATAGCTGTTCTGTTATATGTGGGTCTTCTTCATGAAGTTCCTCTGCAAGTTGTTCGGCTTCTTCTTCAGTAACCTGCTCGCCAGACTTAATCTTTTGAAGAATTGGATTCTTTTCGATTAGCTCTGCAATTTTTGCTTCAACCATCTCACGGTATTTTGAAATACTAACCGCTTCATTTTTGGGGCCAAATTCAACCATTTCTTTAGTTTGAATTACATCTTGTAAATTCAACTTAGAAGGTCCGTCAAGAGGTCCTTTTTGCTCTCTGTATTTAATAAGGGGAGACAAAGTTTTAGCTAATACATCAAACCCTTCATCTAGAACCGTAGACCAGAAATTGTTCGTCAAAACCTTTTTGATGTAATCTTCATTCTTTGCTACTATGTTTATGGACATAGGCAATTCACTAACCACAGTAATTATATTCTCTTTAAGAGTGTCGTATTTCTCGGTCTCTTCTAATAAATGTACAAGGGAAATTTCCAATATATCTTTATTAAAACGCATGGCTTTAAAATCCGATTGGGAAACAGTTCTGAAAAGTGGTTTTATAGTATGACGTAAAAACTCAATCTTTTCTGGTGTCAAATGATTCCAAAAAGCATCATCTTCGACTTTTGCTAAATCAGGTTTTGAATCTTGAATCACAACTGATTTTTTAGGCAATTCTGAGATTTGACTTCTTAATTTTTCAATTTCCTTTTGACCAATTTCAGGCTCTTCCTTTTCAAGAGCTGTTTCAATTTTGTCAATTCTAATGCCAACAAAACGAACAGGTAAAGGGATTTGCCCTTTAAGTTGTTTTCCTTTTGGATTCAGTTTGAAGTATTCAAAATTATCCCAACAATCTAAGATTAGGAAAGCATCTTTTTCGGCACACCAAGGTTTCATCTTGGTTGGTTCGAGAAGCCTAGTTCCTCTTCCAATCATCTGCCAGAATTTGGTATACGAATAAACTGGTTTTACAAAAACAAGATTTACCAATTCACGTACATCAATCCCTGTGTCGAGCATGTCTACACTAACAGCAACTCTTGGCATGTCATTATGCGTGAATTGATGAAGTAAACCGCCTTTGCCATAGACACGTGGATCATCAGATACAATTACTTTGGCCAATTCACCTGTATATTCTGGATATAGTGAATCGAAAATCTTTTCAATTCTCCTAGCGTGGGCTTTTGTAGAACAGAAGAAAATAGTTTTCCCAGGTAACACACCATTTGGATCTTTTATAGATTCTTCCATAAATTCCTTAACAATGGTAACGTTAGTTCCTTTGTTAATTACTGACTTCTCTAAATCTGTTCCTTCAAAATTTATTTCGGCAACTTCCTTTCCTTGAAGAATCAAGTTTTTCTGATCTTCTAGACTTATGGTTCGTTTACTAATTCCATCCTCTTGAAATTTAGTTTGAATCTTCATTACCTGAAAATCACAGAGGTATGGAGGGATGTTGTTTACAGCTTCCTCATAAGAATATGCGAAAGAAGGTAAGCCGTCTTCACATTCAAATAGTTTGAAAGTGTTATGGTCAATAACATCTGTAGGTGTAGCAGTTAAACCAAGTGTTGTTGTGTTAAAATAATCTAGAACTTCCTGATAAGTGTTGTAAATAGATCTATGACTTTCATCAATTACGATTAAATCAAAAAAGTGAGGAGACAAAGAATATTCTTCATCTCTAATGATATTCAACATTGTAGGATAAGTAGATGTGTAAATCCTTCTATCCTTAGCAATTTCTTTTTCTCCAACCTTTGGCCATCTAGGTTCATTTGGGAGAAACTCTTTAAAAGCTTCTAAGGCTTGGTTTCTTAATGCAATTCGGTCAACTAAGAACAGAACTCGTTCAGCCCAACCAGCTCGCATAAGAGCATCCACCATTGCTATGGTGGTTCTGGTTTTTCCAGTTCCTGTAGCCATTACTAAAAGAAACTTTTGTCTCTTTTTTTCAATTCCTTCCATTACAGAACGGATAGCATGGATTTGATAATCACGTCCTGCTATGTCTGTGTTTATTAGCTCTTGTGCTAGTGGTTTTCTGTTTCTTCTGATATAGGAGTATCGTTCAAGGTCATCCCTTGTTGGAAATCCAATCACTTTCTTTGGTGGATAGTTTCCTAAATCCCAATAGAATATTTCATGACCGTTGGTATAAAAACAAAAAGGTAATTCACCACCAGATTCATTTTGGATATTTTGACAATATTGTTTGGCTTGTTCTCTTCCTAATTCTGCATTTACGGAAGTTTTCTTTGCCTCAACTACTGCCAGTACTTTTCCATCTTTTCCATATAAAACATAATCTGAATATTGATATCCTTGATAAGGAGTTTGAGGTTCATTAACACCCTCAGGTAAACCAACATTTATATTGTATTCAATACCAACTTGGGTTTGGTCAGTAATATTCCACCCCGCTTGTTGAAGCTGCTTATCGATTAAGTCCTTTCTTGTTTTTGCCTCATTCATATCAATTCTTATTTGAGACAATTAAATCTTTAATATCTACATTTAAAATATCAGCAATTTCATTAAGTATTTCTAAGCTTGGTTGTCTCCTATTTTGAACATAAGAATTGACCATATTATAGCTCTTGCTTAACTTTTCCGACAGCCAAACTTGCTTAATTCCTTTCTCTTCAAGTACCTCTTTAATGCGATTCATTATTTATAGGATTTTCAAAAATAAAAATAGCATTATTAACTGGTTATATATCATATTTTGAGATAAAAAGAAATCATCTTCATAGTATTCTAAACGTTTAACACATATAAAGTAATCTATTTTTAGAATCCCTATTTCACCAAACAAGCTTAAATTCAACCTAATTGATAATCTTAATTTTCTAAAAGAAACACAACTATTTCTAAATAGTATTTCGAATTTAAGGGTAACATTTTAAATCACATTACGGTTTTCCGTAATGTGATTTAAAATGTTACCCTTAAATTACTGCTATGTTATCAAAAACACTCAAGAATCTAAATCGCTTCTATGAAATATAAGAACAACCAAATTACTTATAGTCCCTCCGATTTATCTTCTCATAGTAGTTGTAAGCACCTTACACAGCTAAACAAGCAACATGTAAGAGGAGAAATTGCAGATCCTGAAATATATACAAATCGCGTACTTCAAATGCTACAGGAAAAAGGTATTGATTTTGAAGAAGGTCATCTGCAGGCAGTTAGGGACCAAGAAAAATCTATTGCCGAAATTAATATAGAGGATCCACATGCTGAGAAGCATACTATTGAAGCTATGCATAAAGGCGTGGATGTTATTTATCAAGCAAGGTTAAAAGAAGATGGTAAATGGAGCGGCTGGGCTGATTTTTTAAAAAAGGTTGATCGACCAAGTGCTCTTGGTAATTGGTCGTATGAAGTATGGGATACCAAATTAGCAAATGAAACTAAAGCAGGTACTATACTTCAAATTGGTCTCTACTCGGAACGTGTAGCTTCAATACAAGGCCTAACTCCCGAGTACATGGGTGTAATAAAGCCTGAGGGAGAAGAAAAGTATCGATATGATGAATATGCTGCATACATAAGATTGGTAAAACGAAACCTTGAAGATGCAATTTTAAAAGAAGAAGACACATACCCTGACCCTGTTAGTCATTGCGATATTTGTAAATGGTGGAAGAACTGTAATGCCGTTAGAAGAAAAGATGACCATTTATCTTTCGTGGCAGGATTAGGAACTTCCCAAGCAAAAGAATTCAAACTACATGAAGTTGATACATTGGAAAAACTAGCCAATTTAAGTTTACCTGTACCTTTTAATCCCTCGAGAGGAGTAAAGGAAACCTATAATAAACTTAGGGAACAGGCAAGGCTGCAATATACAAGTAGGCAAAACGGATATGAACCCATATACGAAACCTTAGATGTTGAAGAAGGTAAAGGGCTAAGCAAACTGCCGAAACCATCTGTAAATGATATTTTTCTCGATTTTGAAGGGGACAGAATGGTTGAGCCAGATGGTCTTGAGTATATGATTGGCTATGTACATAAAGGTAAATATCATGCCCTTTGGGCTAAAAATGAAAAAGAAGAGAAAGAGAATTTTGAGCAATTTATTGACTTTGCTTTTAAACAGAAACTAGAAGATTCTTCGCTTCATATTTATCATTATGCACCTTACGAAGTCACCGCTTTTAAACGGTTAATGGGAAAATATGCATCTCGTGAAACAGAGATTGACACCTTTTTAAGATCGCACACATTTGTGGACCTCTATAGTGTTGTTCGTCAGTCAGTACGCGCTAGTGTGGAGAAGTACTCAATCAAGGACTTAGAAGTGTTCTTTGGTTATGAACGTAAGATGGATTTACGACAGCTCTCAAGTCATAAATGCCAATTAGAGCTACTTCTTCAAACTAATAATATTGATAAATTAACAAAGGAAATCAAAGATGCCGTCCAGCTATATAACCAAGATGACTGTCAATCATTAATACGCCTTCAGGAATGGTTGGAAGAGATTCGGATGAGTCTTATAGAACAAGGTGAAAATATTCCAAGACCAGAGGATGATGATGGCGCAGCAAGTGATAACATTACTGCTCATCAAGAACGTATAGAACCCATTATGAATTCTTTACTAGATGGCATACCTTCAATAAAAGCAGAACGAAACGATGTCGAGCAAGCAAGATATATTCTAGCCCATATGTTGGATTGGTATCGCAGAGAAAAGAAGTCTTTTTGGTGGGAGTTTTTCCGTTTGAAAGAGCTACCAGAAGATCAACTTTTAGAAGAACGTAAAGCGATTTCATTTTTAGAATATACAGGCAATAGAGAGCCAGAAAAACTAAGTGTTGTAGATGAGTATAAATTTCCGCCCCAGGAATGTGATTTGCGTCAGGGTCAACCTGTAGAAGATCAGGAAAATAATAAAATTGGCGCTATTCATGAGATTGACGTTGAAACAGGTGTGCTGCGAATTAAAAAAGGTCCCTCTAAAAAAGATATGCCACATCCATTTTCGGTTATCAGTTTGGAAAGCGTCAATTCTAGTGTAAAAGAAGAATCAATTATTAGATTGGCCGAATGGGTTGTTGAAAATGGAATGGATAACGAAGATATGACCTATCGTGCGGCTAGGCAATTACTGATGAACAGTCCTCAAAGTATGATAGAAGATAGAACGCATTTTGAAGATCTTTTTGAAAAAACATATGATTTTGCATCTAAACTAAACCACAGTTATTTGCCCGTTCAAGGTCCGCCAGGTGCCGGCAAAAGTTTTACAGGAAGTCGCCTTATTATTAGATTGATTAAAGATGGTAAGAAAATAGGTATTACAGCTCTTAGTCACAAGGTCATCTCTAACTTGTTAGCAAAAATCTGGGAAGCAGCTCAAGAGGAAGGTATCAGTATTCAAATGATACAAAAGGTTAAAGTGGATACAGAGGAAAGTAAACCATGGACCTTGGTTAAAGATGAAAGTCCCATCCAAAAAGCTATTGGTAGTGCTGACGTTATTGCCGGAACATCTTTCATGTGGAGCAAACCAACTTATCAAAACAGTGTGGATTATCTTATTGTTGATGAAGCAGGTCAATTATCTCTGATTGATACTTTAGCTGTTTCTCATAGCTGCTCTAATCTTATTTTATTAGGAGATCCACAACAATTAAAACAGCCACAGCAGGGTGTACACCCGGACGGCACAGAGGTATCTGCACTTGAAAATGTATTACAAGGAGAAAAAACTATTTCTGATGAACAAGGAGTATTTTTGGCTGAAACTTGGCGTATGCATTCCTCAATCAATACTTTCGTTTCTGAACTTTTTTATGAAAACAAATTAAAATCAAAAGATCACCTGGATACACAGCGAATAATAGGCTCACGGTATGCCGGAGCAGGAATGTATCTTGAAGAAGTTGAACATGATGGAAATACTAATTCATCGTCTGAAGAGGTAGATAAGATATCGGAAATTGTTGCGCACCTAACGGATGGTAATGTTTCCTTTATTAATGAAAATAATAAAAAAGCTAGCTTGACAATTAGCGACATAAAAATCATTACCCCTTATAATGCACAAGTACAGGCTATTAAAAATCGTTTAACTGATTTGGAAGTTGGTACAGTTGATAAATTTCAAGGTCAGGAAGCTCCAGTTGTTATTTATTCTGTAGCCACTTCTAGCTTAGAGGAAGCCCCGCGTGGAATGGAGTTTTTGTTTAGCCCAAATAGATTTAATGTTGCAGTTTCAAGGGCTCGCACATGTTTTATTATGGTGGCAAACCCATCTATTTTTGAAGCTGAATGCAAAAGTCCGCATCAAATAAAGTTGGCTAATGCCTTTTGTAGGTTTAAAGAACTTTCAAAGTAAATTTTAAAATATTAGTTAATTAGATATTCGCCTAATTAGCTCCAGAGTTTTTCAAACCTACTACTGACTACTCTAGTATAATGTGCGGTATGCTTGGGGTCTCTATGGCCAAGGTAGTCCTGAATTAATCGCAAATCATATCCTTTGTTCGCCAAGTAAAAACCACAAGAATGCCTCAAAGTATGCGGATGGACTCTTGGTAAATTTGCCTTCTCCCCTACTGATGTAGTAATATAATTTACAGCTTGCCTGGTTAATGGTAGTCCTCTTTCATTTATAAATAACCAGGGTAGATTATCTTTGCGAGAATTTAGATATCGTCTTATAGCCCTCAGTTCATCTCCTGATATGGGATGCTCAACTGAAAGACCATTTTTTAGTCTATTTATCCAAACTCTTGATTCTTTTATATTGACATCTGATTTTTTCAAGTTTACAGCTTCACTTACTCTTAATCCATGACGATAAATCATAAGTAACAAAAGGTAATTCCTTTTTGGGTATCGAGTCTTTTTTGAAGCCTGAAGAAGTAACTTCATTTCGGAGTCACTCAAATAGTCTTTGGTTCTTTCATGTGCATCTGCAGTTACATTTTCCATACTCTTTACATTTCGCCCGTTGGAAGATAATTTTAGATATTTGGCAATCCCAATGTAATATAAGTTAAAATTCAACTACTCTTTACATAATACGGATTTTGTAAAGAGTAGTTGAATTTCTTTTCCTTTAAATAAAATGTCAATCGTCCAAAGCGTTCAGACCATTTCCATAAAAAAGGTAATTGTGTAAAGCATTAATGAGATCCCCAATAGTTTTCAAATTAAAAAAATGTTCTTTAAGAACGGATTTGTTAGTTACACTATGATCTTTACAAACTGAAATGATTTCATCTCTTGTTAAATCATCCATCTTAATGATCATATTCAATCTTCTATAAAATTCCGGAACTCCTTCTAAAGATCTTGAATTCCAACTTTCGATCTTATCTAAATAATATCCTGGTCCAGAAAGCACTATCCCTAACTTATCATGAGTTAAATCCCTAAGCTCATGAATGAAACTATATTGATCATATTTAAACTTTCCACCTTCATCAATAATCAAAAGATGGCTTTCATCCAATTCCTGATAATAGCTCTCAAGCCAGTTCATAAAACGATGTATATTTCTCCTTTTATCTAAATTATAAAGATTCTGTAGCCCGTAAAAAAAATCCTTGATACCCATACTTTGCCTAACCCTAATGTACTTTACTTGATATGGATTCGAATTTTTATAATACTCCAAACCAACCGTTTTACCAGAACCAGGTTTACCTACAATTGCAAAAAACTTATGATGTGTTTGAGCCATTTCACATGCGTTTTGAATCACATTGAAATTATGCAAACTATAGCGCCTATTTTTTGGAGGTTGTTTCATCTTTCAAAATTTTGAATTTTGTGTTCCTTTTGGGTTTGGGAGTGTAAATTTTTAGTTCACCAGTATAAGGATTATTCCCAATGGTATCGAAAAATCCTTTATCATCCAGTTCTTTAAGCCTATAATCTTTGAGGGCATCTCTTATCAAGCCCTTGTCTTGCATTCTTATTGCTTTCATCTTTTCGATAAGCTCATCATCCATACTAAGGTTTGGCAGCTCACTCAAATACTCTTCAGTATCAACGGCTTTCTCAAAAATTCCTTCAAAATTATCTTTGATTCTTTTAGTCATTTTTTCATGAAAATGTTGATAAGCTTTTATTTCATTGTTCGTATATGTTATTTGCTTTATGGACTTGTCCCTTTGAAGATTAATCAAAAAATTACCTTGAGAGTCGAAAAGATTGATTTCCTCCATGGCCAATGGTTGATAGTAAACATGGACTTTTGTTCTATTGAGTTTATTTGCCCATTTTGAACTCCATATCGTATAAGCATATTTTCTGCCATCCAGAACAAATTTCACTTTGGATCTAGATACTTTAATTCTCTTCATTTTACCAAAAATAAAAGCTATATCGAAGTTCTTAAAGGTTCTCGTAATTCCCTTTTTCCCTGCTCTAAATAGTTTGTCAGGAATGCCATCAACAACCTTTGAATAATTTGTGTTATAATTGTTGATTTCTTCTTTTATAAGGTCAATAAATTCTATTCTGCTAATCAAATATTTCTTGCTTTTGTAGAGTGCTTCCAAATGTCTGTTCTTTCTACCATTTTTTCTTTTTGATTTGATTCCCTCGCCCAAAAATCCTACATGATTATTGAGGTAACTTTCCTGTAGAATTCCAAACCATCGTTCTATATGCCCCTTATCACCTGGGTTATCTACTTTGCAATGCCTCACATTAACACCAAAATCGTTTAGTAAGTTCGTTAAGTTTTCGAATTTATAATTAGTATAAGCTGAGCCGTTATCACAGACAATATGATTCGGGACAACATGATTCTCAATAAATGCTATTTTAAGGCATTCTTTTACTGCTTCAAAGTTTTCAGAATCTGCAAAAGAGTACCCAACGATCTTTCTAGTATGGACATCCATCATTGCACATAAATTCAAATAACGTATCTCTCCATCTTCTTTAAAGGGAAAATTAATTCTCGTTGAATCAATTTCGTAAACATCTCCAACAGCCTCCGGCTCCTCTCTTTCCAAATAAGGGAATAGATTATTTTTTGCATAGGCCTTTCCATATCTTAAGGCATCCCACCTGTTTTTCATCTCAACATCAGAACAGATTTTGTACACTGTACTTAGTGATATAGTGAGTAACCCCCTGGCCCTTAAATCACTATTCACAAGTTTATGAATCTTTGGAATATTATATCCCTTTGGGGTCCCATAGTAAAGCTGAATCAAACCCCTGACCATTATACTAACTTTGTAAGGTTCTCGACCATTAATTTTAAAATCATGTATCAAGGTTTCGGGAATACCTTTTTTCTCGCATTGTTTCATTTTTTCCCAGAAATACCTATAGCTATTTGTCTTAAATATTATATGAGGTAATTTCATATAGGCGTTATATAGCTCTATTTTTGGGACACCTTTGTATCTCAATCGTATGGTAAGATTAACTATATAATGCGTTTTAGCATATGCCCTTTTTTGATTTTCCCCCAACAAATAGCCTGAATACATAGGAAGATACCTCACCCAATTTCCTTTTTCGAACCAAAACTTTTTGAACTGTCCCTCCCAATATGAATTACCCCTATCTAAATCATCAGGTATTGCATTGTTCAAAATTTTCTTTGCTTCATCGGAATTACGAGGCAAACCATACTTTAATATCAAATTTTTAGGAATGGAGTTATAAAATATCCAGATCATATTATCTCCCAATTCTTTTTTATTAGCAAAAGAGAATGCCTTACCTTTATTATATCGTGAAAGATGGTTTTCAAGCGTTCTAGGATTATATCCGTTATCGACTAAAAACTGTTTTGACACATAGGTGTCATTATTGATGATTCTTAGATATCCTTTTTCCATAAATTATATATTTATTATATATTTATAACGCTTTATAGTTATATTTATACATATATTGTATATTTTAGATTATCATTTTATGATACACTAACTAATTTAATAACTATTTTTTACATTATAACTGTTTTTAGTTATAATATTCGTTTTATATTACTTTTAATATGATATCTAACAACATTAGAACGTTCCGAAAAAAAAGGAATTTGACACAAAAGGAATTTGGTGAAATCTGTGGTATATCACAGGTTCAGATAGCTAGATATGAAAGTGGTAACACAAAACCATCAAAAAAAATATTAGCACGAATAGCACAAGGATTGGCCGTACCTATGGATAAACTCCAAGATAAAGAAAACCATAATGACCCAGATTTAGAAACTTTAAATCATCAATATAATGAATTGGTCGAAGTCCTTAAAGACAAAGAATATATTATGGCATTATCCAAAATCTTTCGATCTTTCTATATAACCTGTCATGCAAAAGTTGAATTGGAAAATGACATTTAATCTACAGTAATTCTCATTGAAGATCTAATATTCATGCACAATTGATTGTAACACCTTCTACACACTTTAAAATATAGATTATCTCAAACAATTACGAATACAATGCACTGAATAACATAAGCTTATGTTATTATTTTGTTTGAAACCCGTGACCTATACTAAAATAAAGGCCACAGTTGATAAACCTAAAATAGAAATAGGTGTAATTGCACACATATCCATACGTTGGCAACAATATGAAAAAATCAATATTCATATTACTATTTGGACTCTGTGCCTGTAAATCGGGATTAGATTCCTCTCCGAAAATGGAATTGGAATCTTTAAAAAATTGTATTGAGTCAGAACAAAGAGAAATTCTTGAAATGGTGGTAGAATCATTTGAAATGAAAATTCAAAAACAATATCCAAAAATTTCAAAGGAAAAAGGTTACTTCGAATTCATTACGGATTGGAGTAACAAAAAACTAAATAAGGACTTTTTTAACGATTCACTTGACTTGAAAGTCCGCAGTTTGAATTTATGGACAGAATCCATTCGTTCGGATAAGGACATGGAATTAGAGAAAAAGTTATTCAATGTTGACTCAATGAATCCCGTAAGGTCTAAATTAAATGTCGAGTTTTCGAACTGCCTGTCTAAAACTATGGACTGGAGAAATGGTATTAGCAACTTTTTACGGGTAAATTCAAAATATCGAATAAGTCCAAGGCATGCTCGAAAATATTTATATGGAACAAGTGAATATGATTTAAAGAATTTTGAAAGTAGATTGGCTATTGTACTTGGAGTGTATTATCAAACCATGTTCAACATAAAAAATACTGTTGCCAACAAAGCCCAAACGTAATGCGGACTATAGGGCTAAATAGAAAGGTCTGTGTATATTTATGAAGTCGCTAAATCTTTGGGATTTAGCTTTGAACAAACAAAAAATAAAACTAAACAATAAGCTTTAGCTTCATGTTAAGACGGAAACTGGCCAGCGCGCCAACTCGCCCGTTGCTAACGCAGACGGCGTACCTCCACAGTGCGCTTAACTAAAGCGTTCTACCTAATTCAACTATTTCAGACAAAAAACAATATGAAAAAGATTATCCTCCTCCTTTTTTTTATTCTTTTAACAAGCTGCGCATCTAATTTAAAAGAGAAACCTAAACAAAATTTTTCCCTTGAAAATCAACTAAATTCCTTAAACTACAAATTAGTTTTACCGGAAAAATGGCATCCTTATCTTGACCTTCACGGAAAAATAGCCTATAAGCCAATAAAACACTCGGATAGATACCCTAAAGTCTCCATTAGTATACGACGTATTCCACCGGAAAGGCGCAAACACCTTACTTTGCGCGAATTGGTTGATGAAAATTCTAATAATGTTAAATATCTTAAAAATTATTCGAGCAAAAAAAAACTAATTCAAACTAAGTTTGGGGAAACGTATGTTCTTGATCAAGCATTTAATTTAAACTCAAAAAGTTCTATAATAAGAAGTACATATTTTGAATATAAAGGAAATTACTACTGTTATATTTTTTATTCAAAGGCAATATCATTTAATAGATATATTGATGATTACGGCTTAATATTTGAACAATTTGAGTTTAGAGATTAATAATTTAAAGGGATACTTAATACAAACTAAGCCCATCAAAAAACTGAGGTAAAAAGCAAACAAATTCTTCCTTAAGCTGTAGCCGTATTTTAGGATGTAATTATTTTGAAAACATCGAATTCAAAAGTGGGTTAAGAAACTAATGAAATTATTATAAGTGGAAACAGAAAAAATAAGACCCTGTAATTTCAAACCTATGGAGTTTCAGTATACCAGACTTACTTGTGAAGTTTGGACTTTAAAGGAAATTGCTATTCTAGGTACCGACCCAGACACTAACGAGACTATAAAAATAATGCAATGTTTCAAATGCAAAACGTATTGGAAAGTATTCGAAGAATACGATAGTCATCATGGTACAGCTAGAGTATGTGTCAAAGAGAATGAAGAAATTGAAATTTTTAATAGAAATTACAGCTTTGATTCCAGTGAAATTATAGATATAAGAAAGACCACCAGCCTAAATAACAAGAATAACCAGATAATAGAACCTCCTTTACCAAACAAAGTTTATTCAAAACAATCAGATAATAAATTTAAAATACTATTACTTACTGCTTTAATAACCAGCCCTATTTGGGTTCTTTTGTTTTTCCATTTTATACCCGATAAAATTTCGGAAAATAATCTTTATGAGGATGGCATAAAAACTGTCGCAAAAATTGAATTCTATACAATAGAAAAAGAAGCTGGTAGTGGGAAATTAGGAGGACAGAATAAACATGATGTAAAAATTGCCAATTATGTTTATCGGGATAATCATAACAACGAATTTAAAGGCAAAGTGAAGTCTGGTCTAGTCCCCATTTCGCTTGATAGTACTATACAAGTACTGTTTCTCGAAAATAATCCGAGTAAGCATTTGGTTATTAAAAGAGATGGCAATGGTGTATTAGGCAAGCCTAGAGAATAAAAAACGTAGCCAAACAAAGAACTGAGGTAAAAAGACAAAAGACCAAAACCCCAAGGTTATACTACACCATGTTTCAAAGGCGTATGACCAGGGAAACCATTACAAGGTGCTCCGTTGAAATGAAAATACCGGTAAACGTTACAGGTTTAAAAGAATGCTTTTATCTTTGAAGCCTAAATCTTCAAATTACGCTTTATCAAACACCATTTGAATTGCAAGACCAACATTTGGCCGTGAGTAACGGCCCTGCCTAAAACACGATAAACACACCGTAACCATTACATATACAAAGATGAAAACAACATCATTACAACCCGTCATCGCCCTACTGGCCATAGTTCTCGCACTTTCTTCCTGTTCGGTAAAAAAGAAAAAACCAACAAACGATTTTGAGGACCATCACACCCCGGAAATAGCATTGGATTGGCAGGGGCGCTATTATGGACTTCTACCCTGTGCCGATTGTGACGGTATTGCAACCCAATTAGACCTCAACAACGACCTTACCTATGTTCTGACCAAAGTTTGGAAAAAGAACGGCACGGCGTTGTCCGATACCTTAGAAGGAAAATTCACATGGCAAGGAAACCGTATAAAGCTCGACGGTATGGCCGACCAAAGCAGCGCAGCCACCTTTAAGGTAGAAGAAAACCGCGTACGCCAATTGGACATGGACGGAAATGAAATCACCAGCGAATTGGGGGCACATTATGTATTATCGAAAATGGGAAATTCACAAGTTGAGGATAAGAGATGGCAAATAGTTGAACTCAACGGAAAGCCGGTAGACGGTTCCCCAGAAACACACTACCTTATTTTTCATTCCAAGGAAGGCCGCCTTGAGGCCAAGATGAATTGCAATGTACTCTCTAGAAGCTACAGGATCACCGATCGGTTCAAGATTACCATGGACCAAGGTATTTCTACAATGATGGCCTGCCCGGACACTCTGGATGCCGAATTCAACAGAGCCCTTGACATGGCCGACAACATTGCTGTTGGCAACGGCACAATGACGATCAACAAAGCGAGAATAGCCCCTTTGTTAAGCCTTAAACTAGTGGAGTAAGGGGCTCGTTCTGCTCCGAAAGGGGCAAAGCCCCATTTTTATATGGAAAGTCCATTACAAGTGTACTACGTCTGGTATCCCTATGGAAATTCCTCGCGCATAAACCCGCAACGAACCACAGACCGGTAGCCTCCATGTAATACAACTCAGATAAGCAAATCGACATTTCGGAAATTTATAATAGTAAGGTTGTACTTGGCTGGGTAATATTGCCTTTAAACCAACCTAAACATATTATGAATACACCCGATTTAAAAAAATTGAAATTGGAATTGGCCCTGAATGCCAAAAGCGGAATTGATTTTATTATTTCCGCCGCTATGGTCTGGGGTGCCATTGCCTATATATGGACATTACCCAAAGAAGCATATAGTAAAAGCATCCTGACATTCTACGTTGGAATTACCATGCTACCCTTGGCCCTTCTACTGTCAAAAATCCTCAAGACGAAATGGACAACAAAAACAAATCCCTTACAGCCATTGGGCATGTGGCTGAATTTGGCTCAACTCTTTTATTTCCCTTTTCTGTTCTTTATTTTGAGGGATAATCCAGATTACTTTGTAATGACCTATGTAATCATTACAGGAGCGCACTTTTTCCCGTATGCCTGGTTCTATGATGAAATTGGATACGCCATTTTTGCTGGTATCATAGCGGTTGGGGCTTTAGTGGTTGCCCTTAACGTAACTGTGGGGGACATGTACTTTGTACCCTTGTATATGGTCTTATGTCTGCTCGTATTGACTGTATGGTTACTTATATCAAACAAACGAAAAAGAAGGAGCGCTAATGCCGTGTTCAATTAAGGACTTGGGTAGTGTTACTTAGAAATTCGGTAGGATTACCCTAACGTTCAGCTTCCATTTGCTAAATTAGTGCCGAGCGACACGCACCGAGCCATATACAAACCGTTGGCAATACCTTAAATGGCAAGTCAGAAAATAGTTAAATGAAATTTCTTCAGATTCTGTTTATCGTAAATATAATCTTTGGGTTTGCCCTTGGGCTGACCATACTATTTAAACCTTTCCTAAAAAGTAATACCAATAAATATTTAGGCTATGCCGTATTGATCGTTTCGTTCATAATGTTAAATATCGTATTGAAAGAAACAGGATTTTATGACGAATATGATCTCCTGTATATTCTTTACGATATAGAATGGATTTTTCTCTTTCCTGTTTTTATTTTCTTTTTTGTTCTAAAGAGTATTGGCCACGAACTTACCACTTACAAGGAGCTTCAATTATTATACGTCCCCTTTATTATTTCAGTGCTTGTAAATCTCATCAATAACCTAGAAAGGGATTTTGGCTTATTCACTTTTAACAGTGAAATACTATTACGTATGAAAACCAGCTTCTTTTCCATTGAAAATTCCTTTGTCTACATGTACAACGTTTTTTTAATGGTCTGGTTGTTTTTTATCTTAAAAAGATATAATGAAAAAAAGGATGGTGGTTGGTTGTGGCGCCTATGGGGTATCATTAGTGCACTAATCGTGCTTTGGATTGTTCTGGATTTTACCGAAAACATTATTTTAAGCAATGTCATAACGATGTTCTCTGCCATATTGCTTATTGGACTTTCCTTTTTTCTATACTGGATTTCGTATACTACGATCTACAGACAAAAATTACGCACGGAAGCTCACGAGATAAATACAATACTTCAAACCCAAGACCGAGATTTCAGTAACACAAAAAATACAACCCCTATAAATGCCCATTTCGAAAATTTTGAAAACCTCTTCAAAAAAGAACACGTATATCGAAATCCAAATATCACGAGGGAATCCATTGCCGAAAGATTGAATATCAGTGCTGGATACCTCTCCCAATTGATCAGTTCCCATTTGGATGATAATTTTTCGAATTATGTAAACCAATATAGGGTAGACGAGGTAAAAAAAATGCTTTGTGATGATGCCTTCAATAAATATAACATTGAGTCTATTGGCCTGGAAGCTGGATTTTCATCAAAAACAACATTCTTTAAGGTATTCAAAAAGAATACCGGAATGACTCCGTATCTCTTTAAAAAACGGAACAAATAGGTACCCATTTCTTCAGTTATGACAAAATGATACTCCCACTACACCAGTGACACTAGTTTTGGGGTGAATTAAAAAACCTTGAAATCATGTCACTACCAAAATTAAACCACAAAGTCATTTTCCAAATCGTTTTGATTATCTCATATATATGCCTTACCGGTTGCACCAATAACGACGATACGCCAACAGGTACCGTAGACTTTTGGTATACGCCCCAAAAAGGTTATGTTTTGGAAAGATCGGCGGAAAACATTAAGCTCTATGGTGTCTCTTCTTCTGGATGTACGCTGATTGATGATGATCTAATACCGGAAAACTATGCAGGAATCCAATTCAATTCAAATGGTGACCAACTCATTGGTTCATCCAACTTACTGGCGGGGGATATCATTTTTGACAAGCTTATTGATGATAGTGATTTCTGTGATTTCGATGTCCTAGTGCCATCCAACGATCCTCAAGTCAACTTTCAGTATTTCTGGGATATTTTTAACGACTACTATGCTTTTTTTGAGTTGCGAAATGTAAACTGGCAAGATAATTTGGCACTTTCATCGATGGTCACATCAACTAATTTATATGAGGTTTTGGAAAGTATGACCACCCCCTTAAAGGATGGGCATGTAAGTATTGTGAATGAAGTGGTAAACATCAATTCAAACCGAACGAATCTATTGGAAATCATGAATTCCAATTTATCATCCAGCGATGCCATTGAGACCACAGCTGAGCTTTTTTTGGTTTTAGGCCAGCGGATATCATTCATCAATTCAAATTATCTGAATGGTCAATTCAATACCGATAGTAACGGTAATATGATTTGGGGGCTTATCAATAATGAAGTAGGTTATTTCAATGTCGTAACAATGGAAGATTATGCTGCGGTGGATCAGGAAATAGCCACCGTAAGCAACCTAATGGACCAGGTAATGGAAGATGTCCAACAAGCCAATATTGATCAATTGATCATTGATTTAAGATTCAATACTGGAGGTCATGACGGTATCGCATTGGAAATAGCCTCTAGGTTTATCACGAATCCAAATCCTGTATTTACAAAAAAATCAAAGAACCGAACTGGTTTTACCGATGGGCAAACCATTACATTGGCTCCTAAAGGTGACTTTCAATTTTCGGGAGGGATTGTTTTACTAACGAGTCCCGTGACTGCCAGTGCTGCGGAAATTTTTGTAATGTGCCTAAAAGATTTACCCAATGTTACTATTGTCGGACAAAATACGAACGGGGTATTTTCTGAGATTTTAACGCATCGCTTACCCAATGGAACCTTTATTGGACTTTCCAACCAGATCTATGCCGATAATTCAGGAAATGTATTTGAAGGCATTGGCATTGGACCAATACAAGAAAACAGAATTCCGTTTTTAAGCACCAATGATTTCAATAATAGCACTGATAGCGGAATAGAAAGAAGCTTGGATATTTTTGAATAAGACATTGTCAATACTATATAACCCCAATTTGTTTCACTGTTCGCTTCGCTCGGAACGTTGGAATTCCCTACCTTTAAACTATGGCTTGGTAATGGCGGAATGGTCCTAGCGGACGATTCCAAAACCTAACCATGGTCCAACCCTTTCTACATCTAAAAACAGCTATTCCATTAAAGACCAAACACCCCTATTATCATAAAAAATATGCATCACCAATGAAAGCAACCAAATTGTTTTTTACCGTCCTATTGCCTCTTGGAATTTTTCTTTCATATTCTGGGACAAACGAAAAAAATGATCCAACCCTAAAAAAGCCAAACACGAAAACGTTAATCGCCCCCAACGAATCCCTGTCGAACACCGGACAATGGGTGCCATTGTTCAATGGCCGGGATTTGGAAGGTTGGGAAGTGAAATCGGTGAAAGAAGATCAACATTATAATTTTTGGAGTGTAAAGGATGGGGCTATTGTCGTTAACTCCATGGGTGTAACAGATCATGATTATAATTGGTTGCAAACCAAAAAGGAATATGCCGATTTTGAATTGAAGTTGAAATTTCAATCCTATAGGGAGAGTCCAGGGAATAGTGGCATTCAAATTAGAAGTCGTTATGATAGCGATGGCACGGCCAAAGGGTCTGTTTATAAGGGATGGTTGGACGGACCTCAAGTTGACATCCATCCAAAAAAACCATGGCGGACCGGTTTTATCTATGATGAAACACGAGGACACCAGCGTTGGATTTATCCTGATCTACCGGATTGGAATATTGATAAATCGACTTATGCACCAAAGGAGGTTCGCCATTATTTCAATGATGAACCTCCCCATTGGAATGATTTGGTCATTATTTGTAAAGGAAATCATATTACTACCATTGTCAACAATCTTATCGTGGCGGATTACGATGGCAAAGGAGTATTGGATGATCGTTGGCATCAAAAATACGGTGTAGATACAAAAGGCTTTATTGCGCTACAACTACATAAAAACAATCAACTGAAAATGGCCTTTAAGGACATCCAAATCAAAGCGTTGTGAAGTTGATACCCTGTGACATCCTAAAACCCTTTGAATGGCAAATCCTGTAAAAATCATAACCTCTATTTCTTAGACGTTTTGGGAATAGCACTTCCAATACATACAGTATTGGTTCGTCAGTACCAAGGTTGTGGCTCTGCTTTCCTCAGTCCTATGTTCACGACCAACAAGCTTGCCGCTTACCAATGGTTCAAGGTGTTACCCCAGAACACAAGGGACTTGCACCCTCTAGATTAATTAACTACTTTTCTGTAGTTAAAAAGGTCCATACCGGTACCACACAAAATCGAAACCACATTAAAAGCCGTTTAGCCAGTCACAGTGCCCCATTATAACCAACCGTTGAACACTGATAAAATGAATGAAACCACAAAGAATATTGATAATTACTTGGACAACCATTATATCCACAGAAGTAATTGGCTAAGAGCAGCAGTTCTTGGGGCAAATGACGGAATTTTGTCGACTGCGAGTCTTGCAATAGGTGTTGCCGCTGCAAGTGACCTTAGAGATCCAATTGTGTTAGCTACTTTAGCGGGATTAGTGGCTGGTGCCTTATCAATGGCAGCAGGAGAATACGTTTCGGTAAGTTCCCAAACAGATGTAGAAAAAGCTGATATTGAAAGAGAGAAAATAGAATTAATAGAAACACCTGAAATTGAATTACAGCTATTAGCTGAAATTTATGAAAAAAGAGGATTAAAAAAAGAAACTGCCCAAACAGTTGCAAAAGAATTAACGGAACACGATGCATTGGGTACACACATAAGAGATGAACTGGGGCTAAATGAAATAAGTAAAGCCAAACCAATGCAAGCCGCTTTTGCTTCTGGGGCCGCGTTTACAGTAGGTGGACTGCTTCCTTTCCTAGTCACGCTCTTTCTTCCCCTAAAAAGTATGGAATATTCCCTTTACGGTTTTGCCCTGTTTTTTCTAATGATTTTAGGAGCATTAGCAGCCAAAACAGGCGGTTCAAGTATCAAAAAAGCAATTATACGAATTACTTTCTGGGGTACTGTGGCCATGGGATTGACAGCGCTGGTAGGATATATGTTCAATGTGAATCTCGGATAAAAAACCGTACCTCACACGGTGCGTAAAATATTGCCTATTACTGTTGAACCGAAAGGTTTTTACCTACTTATGAAGACCGATAAATATTTATCCCAAAGCATCGGAAGGCATTTTAAAAATTTTAAAAATCACCAATGAGAATAATACCCCTTTATATAATTTCACTTCTATTCCTATTTTCATGCTCATCAAATGATGATGAAATCAATAATCCACAAAGTGTATATCCTGAATTTGGTTCAGAAATAGAAGTAGTGATCAATGGCCTATCCTTTGATGCAATGGAACCATTTATCTCACCGAATGGGAACTATCTATTCTTTAATAATTTAAATGATGGTATAAACACAAGGCTATATTATGCGACGAAAGTCAATGATTCCACTTTCAATCTTGCTGGGGAATTAACAGAAGCAAACCAAACAACACCACCCCATTTGGATGCCGTTGCCGATATGGACGTTAATGGTAGTTTTTATTGGACATCAACAAGGAATTATCCCACGGAACTAAATAACCTTTTTCACGGTACTTTTAGTTCTGGAAGTATCCGTGACATTGAAAGGGTTCAGGGTGACTTTAATAGGAATACACCGGGTTGGTTAATAATGGATCATGGAATAAGTTTAGACGGACAATATCTGTACTTCAACAACGCAAGGTTTGATGACCTGAATTGCCAAGGTCCTTGTGAAACAACCATTGGAATTGCACAAAAAGAAAATGGTTCAACGTTTAGTACACTTCCAAATTCTGCATCAATCCTACAGAACATCAATGATACCAATTATATTTATTATGCGCCTTGTATAAGTAGTGATGACCTGGAATTGTATTACACACGATATTTAAAAGGAGAAATTACATCGAGTACTGTTTTTGAAATATGCGTTGCTGTGAGAAATGACCCTACCTCCGAATTTTCAATTCCAAGCGTTTTATTTTCGGAGACTATTTTGAATTTAATAGAAGCCCCTACCCTAACGGTAGATAAAAACATCATGTACTATCATCAAAAAACAGCTGATTCCCATAAAATAATGATGCGATATCGAATTTGAAATCAACAAAACCATATACAAGACGATAGCCCCATAAGACCCAGACAACTGTAACAATCCGAAGAAAACAAACTCATTAACGGAAACCAACCCTATGAATAGAATAGCGTTTATTTTTATCCTATCATCCTTTTGCCTAGCGACAAACTTTGCAAGTTCCCAAGATTTGGATTCCCAAATCGACAAACTATATCAAGTCAATACGAACGAACCCGGATTTTCCATTGCTGTATACAAGGGAGATAAAATCATCGTTGAAAAACAATATGGAAGTTCCCATCTTGATTATAATATTCCCGTTACAAGCGAAACCGTTTTTGATATAGGTTCAATTGCGAAACAGTTTACGGCAGCAGCCATCTTACTGTTGGAAAACCAAGGGAAATTATCCATAAAGGACCCAGCGTACAAATACATTGATAATCTTCCTAGATATAAAAAAGGAAACCCCACCATTGAGCAGTTATTAAACCAAACAAGTGGAATAAAAGAGGTTGATCCCTATC
This sequence comes from Maribacter polysiphoniae, assembly GCF_003148665.1. Classification (GTDB taxonomy): domain Bacteria; phylum Bacteroidota; class Bacteroidia; order Flavobacteriales; family Flavobacteriaceae; genus Maribacter_A; species Maribacter_A polysiphoniae. Next base: position 213,835 of record NZ_QGGQ01000006.1, read on the forward strand.
TTGAAATATGTGATATTCATTGGAGGGATTACATAAGACAATCCATGCTCGTCAATATCATCACGAATATTGAAGAACTTCATTTTACGCCTGGGGAATACTTTTACTACTCCAATGCCAACTATATTTTATTGGCTTCCATAGTTGAAAAGGCATCGGGAATGTCGTTTGAGGACTACCTGCAGACAACTATTCTTGAGCCCCTTAACATGCACCATACCATTCTTAATGTGGATGTTTACAGAACCATTCCAAATCGGGCTATTGGCTACACAGTGGATGAAGGTCAGTTTTACAAAACACATCAATACGGCTTGTATTTTGCTGGCGACGGACAAATCATTACCAATCCTGAAGATATGTTTCAATGGCATAAGAACATCAAAAATTCAACCATAGGAACACCTGAAATTTGGAAGAAAATGTTTTCAAAAGCCAGATTGAATGATGGAACGATCATCAATTTTGGTCTAGGAGTGGAATTTGAAACGCACAATGGCTATGAGGCAATGGGATTTGACGGTATGATCAGTAGCGGATTCGTATCAAAATACCTGTATTTCCCAGAACTGGACATTGCCTTTTTCACGACCCAAAATACCTTTGATTGGGATTTTAAAGACCGCTTTTTCAAGCTTATTGATTTATATATTCCCCCAAATAAGGAAACTGAAAACAAATCCCATGATCATAAACGAATAAAACTATCACGCCAAGCATTAAAAAAATACGAAGGTTCCTATTTGTATTATTACAATGATGTGGACCGAAAAGCCAACAATATAAAGCTAGTGGACGATCAGTTACACGTGCTCACTTTGGATGGCGATAAAATCACGGAACTGATTCCGTTGGGCAACCATAAATTTTTATTCGGGGAGGACGATAATGCCGTGGTCACCTTCAATCTCAGTGAAAACGAAAAACAATACACCTACGATGAATTGGAAAATGAAAAACCCTGGGTATTTAAAACGTTTCATCCTTACGGACATTCTGAAAAAGAACTAAAGGAATATGAAGGACACTATTTCAACAAAACGTTTCAGATTAGCAAGAAACTTCAATTGGAAAACGGAAAACTCTATTACTATTACAGAAATGGTGCCTGGAAATATGAAATGAATTCCCTTTCAGAAGATGTGCTTGAAATACCCATAAGTCCGGTTGAATTTATCAGAAATAACAATGATGAAATCGAAGGGTTTAAAATTATGGGATTACTATTTGAAAAAATATAACCACCATGGCTAAAAGTCGGCAGAATCAATTGTAGGTTTTAGTTTATATACGAATCTGGAAGCGTGGGGTTCGCGTTACGATACTTCTAGATACCAATCGGTTTAATTAAGAACTTTGCCCCGTGACTGACCGTATACCCCAGGTCTTAACGTGCATTTCAAAACTTATATCAGAATTATGAAACCAGAACAGGACTATATCGAGATAAACAGGCGTTCTTGGAATAACAGAACGGATGTTCATATGCAATCGGAGTTTTATGACCTTGACGGTTTTCTAAAAGGCAAAACTTCATTGAATGCCATTGAACTCGGCCTACTTGGCAATGTTCAGGGCAAATCCATTTTACACCTACAATGCCATTTTGGACAAGACACAATTTCCTTGGGTAGGCTTGGGGCACAGGTCACCGGTGTCGATTTATCCGATAAGGCCATCGAAAAAGCAGGACAACTTGCCAAGGAAACCGATTCAAATGCAAGTTTTATCTGTTGTGATATCTATGACCTTCCCAATTATTTAGACAAACAATTTGACATCGTATATACGAGCTACGGAACTATTGGATGGTTGCCCGATTTAAACAAATGGGCAAAAATCATTTCCAAATACCTAAAACCAAACGGACAATTGGTCTTCGTGGAATTTCATCCCATTGTTTGGATGTTTGATGACAATTTTGAAAACGTAGCTTACAATTATTCCAATTCCGGAGCCATCGTGGAAACGGAAAACGGAACCTATGCCGACAGATCAGCGGACCTAACCCTAGAATATGTAACGTGGAACCATGGTTTAAGCGAGGTAATAAATGGTTTGATCCAAAATGGGCTTGTGATAAATTCGCTCGATGAATTTGATTATTCCCCCTATAATTGCTTTAACAAAGCGGTTAAAATCGACGAAAAAAAATATAGGATAGAACACCTAGGGAATAAAATTCCCTTGGTCTATGCCATAGTGGCGACAAAAAATACCGCTCACAGCGTATAGGGAAACATTAAAACTTTTTTTATACCTTGTGTAACAGGCACATAGCTACTTTCTGGGTCAACTACAACATCCTATGCGAACCGTTGAAAACAATACGAGTATGAAAATCCTTGTCCTCTTCATAACCTTTGGGATATGCTCTTGCATGCCGAACCCTAAAACCAATGAAGGCGAAAAGACAGGAAGCTTTAGCGGCCGAATCGAAAAGGGGAATTTTTCCGACGAGATCCTATTTGAAATAGAATCCGATACGAGCAATTTCCAGGTTTTTTTCACGAGTATAGCGCAAAATGCCAATAGAATACCCCTTCAGCATGTAGAAATAAACGGCGACTCCATACAGTTCATGCTGCAAAGCGATTTTTATACCTATTCCTTCAAAAATAAATGGACCGATAACAATAGTAAACTCCAGGGTTCGCTTACGGTTGATACCCTGACAACACAGTACACCTTGCAAAAGGAAGCTTTGGACAACAACAATACCCCACAAAGTGAGGACATTAGTTTCGAGACCAACGGCCTGAATTTAAAAGGGACTATTTGGTACCCTAAAAACAAGGGGGATAAGGGACTGGTGATTGTGACCTCTTCTGGAAACGCAGACCGAAGTGCCTCGCGCGCGGAAGCCATACTATTTGCACGAATGGGTTTTACCACCTTTCATTATGACAAAAGAGGTACTGGGAATTCCAAAGGGGATTGGGGCGTTGCGACCATTGAGGAATTGATAGGGGATGATATCAATGCCATAAAATATTTTTCTGACAAGTCTGGAATCCCACTTACGAATATTGGAATAAAAGGGAGTAGTCAGGGAGCTACCAAAATACCCTATATTTTAAATGAATTAGAGCATCTGAAATATGGGATTGCCGTTAGTTGCCCCGGAGTGACCCTGCTAGAGAGCGATTTGAACTATTGGAAAAACAGAAATGCGGTGGCATTGGGAAAAGATATTGAAGAAGCAACCGCAATACAGCGGAAGGTCTTTGAATATATCGCTGGAAAAATATCGAGAAGCGCAATGGAAAAAGCCCTTTCTACTGGTAAATCCGCATCGTGGTTTGCCCATATCTGGGTACCGGACTTGGATGAGGTTCAAACGGACACAAAACTGCTTTACAGTCCAATCCCCTACTTTGAAACGACCAAGCAGCCAATCCTCATTCTACAAGGGACATTGGATGAAATCATTCCCGCCAATAGTCATAAGCTCATTGCCAACGCACTTACCCAATCGAACAACCATGATTTTGAAACCGTTTTATTGGATGGGGCCTCCCATTCCATGTACTATGTTGGGGAAAGTGATTTCCCATACTGGTCAAAATTACATTCTGATTATTTAAAAACCATTGAAGATTGGATACATACGGTTTACGGCATTACCAAGCAAGAGTAAACCAAACCGTTGCTAAATAGTATAACAATGGATCACAAAAACTACATGACCGGCTAATTCATCAACGATTGCCATGGATGGAAATACCCTTCCAATTGTCCAACACAGATACAGCAAGTTTCCTCGTAATTTATTTAACAACAAAAGACACAAATTATGATAAACGAATTAATTGGAACAGTCCTTCAAATCTTGATTTTCGCCTTGATCCCATTTTTGGTCTATCTATTCCAGAAGAAAACCGCAAAAGGGTTTTTCGATGATATTGGATTGAAAAAATCGACGAAAAGAGCAAATTTTTTGGCCATTTTTGCTTGTCTTTTATTTGCGGCCCCACCATTGATCTTAACATTGGTCAGCAATGATTTTAAGGCCATAATGATCGACCCCAATAGTTTAACCGGTAAAATCAGGGAAATGGGGATGGGTGTACAAACACTATTCATTTTACTCTTGATGGCCCTGTTTAAAACCTCCTTGGCCGAAGAGATACTTTTTAGGGGTTTTTTAGCCAAAAGATTGATTCGTATGGCAGGCTTCGTTAAAGGCAATATCATACAGGCCGTGCTATTCGGAATGATCCACACAGTACTCTTTGCGTTTACGACAAACAACCCTGTTTTCTTAACGGTTATCTTTATCATACCTGCGATTGGAGCCTATGTTTCCGTTTATCTAAACGAAAGAATCGCCAATGGAAGTATCATTCCTGGCTGGATTTCACACGGGTTGGCCAATGTACTTGCCTATAGTTTCGTAGGCTTTTTACTATAAAACGAAGATAAAATATCAATTTGCCTGCGTCATAATAGGGTGTAAACTATTTCCCTTTAACTTTGCAAACTGTCTGCCTTAACGAGGCATTATGCCAATAGGATAGTTGGCTTGGAAAATTAATCCATTAATTATAATAAACATGAAGATTGATAACATTTTAGAAAGCATTGGGAGCACACCTGTAGTGCGATTGGCCAAATTATTTCCAAATGCGAATGTTTGGATGAAACTTGAAAAAGCAAATCCAGGAGGAAGCATTAAAGACAGAATTGCACTTGCGATGATCGAGGATGCTGAAAAAAGGAACATTTTAACCCCGGATACGGAAATTATAGAACCTACCTCTGGAAATACCGGTATTGGCCTAGCCATGGTTGCCGCCGTAAAAAACTACAAACTTACACTGGTAATGCCTGAATCGATGTCTGTCGAAAGAAGGGCGTTAATGGCCGCTTACGGGGCCAATCTTGTGCTAACCCCAAAAGAATTGGGTTTAGGGGGTACAATAGCAAAAGCCAACGAATTAGTGGCTAATAATAAAAATGCGTGGATGCCCTCACAATTCACCAACCAGGCCAATCCAGAAATACACCGCAAAACAACTGCCTTGGAAATTGCCAATGATTTCCCTGAAGGTTTGGATTATTTAATTACCGGTGTGGGTACCGGTGGCCATATCACAGGTATTTCCGAAGGTTTAAAGGAAAAATTCCCGAATGTAAAGGTCATGGCCGTAGAGCCCCACGATTCTGCGATAATTTCTGGAGGGGAACCAGGACCACACCCCTTACAAGGGATTGGACCCGGCTTTTTTCCGGAAGTGTTCAATAGGGAAGCCATTGATGGGGTCTTTAAAATAACCAAGGATGAAGCATTCGCGGAGGCACAGAACATAGCGAAAACCGAAGGTATTTTGGTTGGCATCTCTACAGGGGCTTCCTTGGCTGCTGTTAGAAAACAATTGCAAACCTTGGATGGTAAGGAGACAATCCTAACCATGAATTACGATACCGGTGAACGTTACCTCTCCGTAGAGGCTCTTTTTACAACACATTAGTACTATTGAATTATACAAAACCACGTACATTACCATAATTGAAAATCAATAGGGGACAAACTTAGGGTGGCATGGCATAAAGGCAAGTAGTGATAAAACAATGGTTTCTGCTTATTTGCAATGACCACCACCCCAAAGCGTCGGGATTAAAGGAATGATTTAACCATTTAAAAAAGAACACTATGTCCAATGAATTTGAGAAAGGAAAAATATTTTCCTACGACAAGAGTATAGGCTATGCCGAAAAAGCTGTCGTCAGCAAACACATCCTAAAAAAAGAAACAGGGAACATCTCATTATTTGCTTTTGATAAAGGCGAAGGGTTGAGTGAGCATACCACACCGTTTGATGCGGCGGTCTTTATTGTCGATGGCAAGGCCGATATAAAAATAGATGGCGTTTCGAACGTTCTTGAAGCGGGCGAAAGCATTATTATGCCGGCAAATGTCCCTCATGCATTACTTGCGGTAGAAAAATTCAAAATGGTATTGACCATGTTGAAATCATAGCATCGCTTGGTCTTAAAAAATCGTATACAAAGTCGTTACAATAACCCCTTTGCCATCATTTAAGACTACCGACAATAATTGTTTTTCGTCTTTTATCTTACAATTAAACGGCGGGGCCAATACGTCTACACCACTTTGCTTTTTTAGTCGGATTCCCTGTCCCGAAATAATATCCTTGTTTGGTATAAAATCCCCTTCAGGTATATGCTCCGTGATAACCACATATTTGTAATCCACCAACTTATGCACTATACGGGTTATTTCAGCATTCGACAGATGTTGCAACACCTGTCGTAGTACAGCACAATCCCCGTGAGGCAAATCATCGGCTGCGATATCCAAACAATGGAATTCCAAATTTTCCTGCTTGAATTTCTCCTGGTTATGCGCAATAAGGTCCGATACGATATCCATCGCAATATACTTTTTGGTATATTTTACCAATTCTTTCCCGACATTGAAATCCCCACAACCCAGATCACAAACCACAATAGGACTTTTAAAGGATGTCAAAAATGATTTTACAACAGCGATATACGGATTGACGATCTCAGGATGATGCGACCCTACACCGGAATAAAAATCAGCATTGCCGCCACCCCAAAGTTTCATGGCATAAACCTGGTCCATTGCCTCTTTTGTTGGCCAAGGTTTCTTTACCCTTCTCGTTTTACCCACTTTCTTTTCCACAAAAACTTTATTAATCTATCCCGCTTATAAACACATGTGTACAAGCGACTAAATGAAACATTAAAACAAACGTACACCTTATACGCAACCGCGCAAAATTACCCACAACATATGACATCCCAAACGTTTTACTACATTCTACAAAGGCCATAGGTATTGCGGCCCAATATGATTCAGTGATTGTGGGTTCGAAAATACATTTTATTAGTACATTAGATTGTGCAAAACCGAGGTATCGCTTGTGCTAGACTTAAAGCAGACAGAAAATGAACAGGTTACAAAATATGGGATTCCCGGATAAAGCCAAATTACTGATCATACATGCAGATGACGCCGGACTTTCGCATTCCGAGAATATGGCAACGATACAGGTCCTGGAGAACGGATTTGTAAATTCATACAGCATTATGGTACCCTGTCCGTGGTTTTATGAAATGGCCCTGTTTGCCAAGAACAACCCCCAATTTGACTACGGAATACATCTAACATTGACCTGTGAATGGGAAAATTATAAATTCGGACCTGTCCTGCCCATTTCCGAAGTACCAAGTTTGGTAGACGGTAATGGACATTTCTATAAAAACAGGAAAGATCTTGGGAAAAACGCCACGCCAGAGGATGTTCGAAAAGAACTGCATGCACAGATAGGGAAAGCCTTGGAATTCGGATTACGACCTACCCATATTGATTCGCACATGTACAGTGTCGGGGCCGATCCGGCATTTTTTAAAATCTACAAGGATTTGGGAAGGGAATTGAATCTTCCGGTTTTGATCAATGAACAATTGATGCAGATGGTGGGGCTACAGCCTGAAGAGCATATAGAAGAAGGCGACTTCCTCATTGACAGAACCTATGTTGGGGAATTCAAGTATTTTGAGACAGGCAAATTGGGCAACTTTTATAGCGACATTTTGGAAAATCTATCGAGTGGGATCAACCTTATCCTAATCCATCCCGCATTTGATGACCGTGAAATGAAGGGCGTTACCGTCAACCATCCAAATTTCGGTTCTGAATGGCGGCAGATCGATCTCGACTTTTTCACCAATGCGGAAAACAGGTCAAGACTCCAAGAAAACAATATCGAATTAATCACTTGGGGAGCTATAAAAAAAGCCCATGACAATGGCTAAGATTCAAAATGAAATCCATCATATAACAACAAAAAGAAGGGTCAATCCCAAAAGTTGGGTGTGAATTGGAAAAAGAAAACATAAACTATCCCGAAGTTCGTGTTCTGTTCTTTTTTGCATTGCCTCAAATGCATAGCATTCATGAATACCGTTAAAAAACAATAGACATGCCGATGAATAAAAAAGAAACAGGACCGAACAACCAAGGTGCAGGGTGCCTTGGTTAGGAGGGGCCAGCAGTAGCCTTGGCTTGCCGACCAACACTCAATACCCATGACATCTAAAGTGCAATGCCAAATCGCCCAGGCCGCTTTCACTAAGGTGAAATGCTCTATGGACGACTTCCCCCGCCCAATGCGGAAACCACTTGATTTAAAACGAAATCAAAAATAGGCCGTTCCTTCTTTAGCCCCCCGTTAAGGGGTGTCGAAAATATAGCATTCTTCCTTTCCAGATTGACAATTATCCTTGCATAAACACAACAATTGTTCTTGATCCAAAAAAAAGAGACCCTATCAAAACCAATGTTTCAATAGGGTCGTTTATTATAGACCAGGAGAGAAAATCCCTTGGGTTACTACTCTTTTTTAGAACTACCTAATTTATAAGTAACACCTATATTAAGTCCAAATGACGAATAGGGTACTTTTTGTGATAGTACTTTTGAAGTATCTGTATTGGTGTTCGATAAATTGTCCTCATAAGTCGTTTTCTTATTGACGCCATCAGGTAAATTATCTATGGAATAAAAACCGTCCACGGCAACAGTACCATCGGGTAAAACAATATCAGTATTGAATGCAGAAAGTTCAGAATCCTTACGTTTTAAACTGATGCCATAATACTCAGCTTCAACAAAAAGACTGAAATTGGTATTCAAATCATATTTGTAACCAAGTGCAGCAACAAGACCTAAAGGAAAATGTCCGTGATAATCCTCTTTATAATTGGTCTCGGAATAGGAACCCTCCGGTACACCGAAGGCTGCTGCCTCCTCTGCTGAGAAAACAGATTTTCGATACACCACGGCTTCCGTTTTGCCCCCTAATTTCAATAAGGCTCCAAAACGACCGTAAATGTTATTCGTGAATTTATAAACTATGGATGTTGAAGCTCCAAAAGCACGGGCTCTGGCCACAGCATTTACTTCCGTACCGGGTAAATCAACAACAGATATATCCTGATCTGCACCGTTTAAATAACCAATACCTAAATCCACTCCGAACGAGTCATCAAAGAAATAAGTCCCCCGTATTTGAACATTGGCCCCTTCGCCATAACTACCATAGGAGTTTTCTGTTTCTGAGGCATTAACCCGTTCCCCCAATTTCATGCCTGCGCTTCCTATAGCATATCCAGAACTTGCTGAAAATTGCCATTGCCCATAAGATATGGTACTTACCAAAACAGCCGCGCATATTGTAATTAAACGTTTCATAATTATTGATTTAGCGTAATAATTTTAAATTAAATAATATGAAAAATCGGTTTTCCGAAGCTGTAACACCAAAACAATCCGACCTCATTCAAGAGGCATATTCTTTTGATTAGGAAAGTGTTACGTATGCAATCGACAACCAAATTTAAACTATAGTCAAAGATACTTCTTTAATAAACTTGGATGTAATTGCAATTAAGTTTTAAGCAATGCTCAATACTTTAAAAGCATTACCTAGATTATCGTTAAAAATTATGGCCATTAAACCAATTAATCTTAATAAAATTATTAAAATGATTCGATTAAGCCTTATAACCACCAACCATGGTATTATTAAAAAATAGGGCACAACAACCAAACTACTTCACAAAAACAATGTATGGATTACAAGGTATTGCCCCCTCCGGATTTCCATTCGGTTGGTATTTCCTAATTTAGGGACTTAAAACACCCCACGATACAAACCCGTTACCTGTCCGTTAAACCCATCACCTTATGAAAAAACTTATTATATTATTGGTGTTCAATGCTTTGTTATACCAAAGTTATGGTCAGACAAACGATTCGATTACAAAAGAACTAACCCAAGCATTGGAACAGATTTATGCACAAGGACATATTATTGGTTTCTCCGTTGCTGTTGTCAATCAAGATGGGATAGTATTCGAGAAAGGACTGGGGTATGCCGATAGAAAGAAGAACATAGGATATTCGGAGAATACGATTCAGAATATCGCCTCTATTTCCAAAACATTTATAGGTGTTGCCTTATTAAAAGCACAAGAAATAGGCAAAATCCTCATTATAAACACGGAGCTTGAAAAAGATGGAATCGAGGAATTTATTGACATATGGAAAACACTTGAGGATTTTGAAAACAAATTATAAATCGAATATGCCATCATAAATACGGTACCCTTTTGAAATACCTTATGCCGAAGACCGTGTATCGTTTATAAAACACAGTAAATGGATAGGAATCTAACCCAAATCAATACGGAAATCTATACCCCATGTGGGTTTGATCTAACGGACTTTAAAACAGAACCGGAAGGTAAAGCATATGATGCCTGTCGATTTAAACTGAACGGACTCCATATAAGATGTAGAAACGCCAAGATCACACCTACAAAAACCGGGCAATTCGTTACTTTTTGGAAACGGAACGGCAACGGACCGATTGAACCTTTCAACGCAACCGACCAAATTGATTTTTATATCGTGAATGTACGGTCAGCACATGGGTTCGGACAATTTGTTTTCCCGAAATCGGTACTGATTGAAAAAGGAATAATCTCCACGGAAAAGAAAGAAGGGAAAAGAGCCTTCCGGGTGTACCCGAAGTGGGACATAACAACAAACAAACAAGCGGAACGCACCCAAAAATGGCAATTGGATTATTTCTATCCCATCAATGAGGCAACCGACCTGACCAAGGTTTGCCAACTGTACGAAAAAAAACAATCTTAAGACCTAGCGCACGTTAAGACCAAAGTGCATTCCAATAGATCTAGAACTGTATTCAACCTTTCATATGATTTCAAAGTAGGATATCACTGAAAATCCAATGCGATGCCATCTTAAACGTACTCCCAACTATTCTTGGAAAGACCAAGGGTTACTAACTACAATCTTCAGAACCCCACTTATCCAAACTCCGTAGAATATGCTCAAGCGATCTTCCCCTGTCTGTCAATTTGTATTCAACCTTTGGAGGTACCACTGGAAAAACCTTTCTGGAAATGAGTCCGTCCCTTTCCAATTCCCGTACTGTTTGGGTAAACATCTTGTTTGATATTCCAGGAATTTTCTTTTGTAACAAGCCTGAACGCAATCCGCCTTCCAACAGATGAAATAGAACGAGCGGTTTCCACTTTGTCCCAATTAAACCCATGGTATAATTAAGAGGACATTGAATATTTTTTTCCATTATCAAGATACAAGTATTTGATTTTCTTCTTTTTACTCTTTTAGGCATATATATTACTTTATAGTAAGTTATTGCCATAATAACAAATATAGCCTAATTTTGTAATCCAATAAAGATAGCATATGACAAACAGTAAAGATTACCCTAAATCATTTTCCCATATCGGGATTACCGTGCCCAACATTAATGAAGCCGTAAAATTTTATTCGGAAGTAATGGGCTGGTACATTATCATGGAACCTTCTAAGGTCAAAAAAGAAAAAAACACCGCAATTGGGCAAATGTGTATTGATGTATTTGGAGAAGAATGGGAAACATTTGAAATTGCCCACTTGGCCACTTCGGACAGTATAGGAATAGAATTGTTTTCATTTCCACACGGAATCAAGGAATCCCCTGAATTCAACCCTTTCAATACTGGACTATTCCATTTTTGCATTCAAGACCCGAACATTGAAGCCCTAATTGAGAAAATAGTAGCTTATGGCGGCAAACAAAGAATGCCCATACGTGAGTATTACCCCAATGACAAGCCCTATAAGATGTGTTACGTGGAAGACCCTTTCGGTATTGTTTTCGAAATTTACACCCATAGTTATGAGCTAACGTATTCCTCAGGAGCCTATTCCAAATAAAAACGACCAATGCTTAACCTACATTCGTCCCTACAAAAGTAAATAAACACAGATGGCAGAATTTAAAAGGCGGAAAGTGCATGGGGTCACCGTAACCGATGCACTTGCCGCATTTTTGCGGCACTTTCCCGTTTAATGATCATCATCCCTATCCATTTCCCATACATTCCGCTTGGTTCGTCATCCAAACGCCTATCTTCTATGGGACGCATACAACATGACATATGAACGTAAATTATAAATTAGTGATACAAAATAGTCTTTTTCCACATATAGATGTTTTGGATCTTGGTTTAGAAGTTGGCAACCTTTAATTTTGATATCCACGTTAGTTTTTTTTGACGGTATATAGCCCTTTTTATACCACTATTTTCGAACACACGGTATGTTCAAGGGTATGCCGAACCTAGCCTTTAAGACCATGAATAGACCCGTTACGAACAAACTGCAGCCTTCAATAGACCGTTTGGATTTAAAATCACCTTGCAACCAAAATAGGAGTACCATCCTGTACACCGCCTAAACCAATAAAACCATGTTTAAAAGCAAAAAATTACGCCAAAACTTTCTTTATATGTTGGTACTCATTTTTATGTCCGGTTGCGGCAATGACCCTGCCACCGCTGAAATCGATCTGTCTGACCATTGGACCTTCAAAAAAACCCAAGACACCCTTTGGAACAAAGCTACCGTGCCAGGGACGGTGCATACCGATCTCATGGAAATAGGGGAAATTCCGGACCCGTATTATCGCTTGAACGAACACGACCTGCAATGGATCGATAAGGAAGATTGGGAATACAGGACCACGTTCACCCTTACCAAGGAAGACCTTGAAAAACAACATTTAGAACTCGATTTTCTAGGGCTCGATACCTACAGCCAAATATATCTGAACGATTCGCTGATCCTTCAAACCGATAATATGTTCCGAAATTATAAGGCGGAAGTAAAACCCATACTTCAGGAGGGTGGGAATACGCTGCGAATCGTATTCGAATCGCCTATTAAAAAAGGATTGGAAAAATATGATGCCTTAGGGTATAAAATCCCGGTATCGGACAATGATCTGGCGGCCATCGGCAAGGTCGAAGGCGATAAACAAGTGAGTATCTTTACCCGCAAGGCCGGTTACCATTTTGGTTGGGATTGGGGCCCCCGATTGGTCTCTTCGGGCATATGGAGACCCATAAAACTACGCAGTTGGAACCACCATAAGATAGATGACCTTTTTATTCAGCAAGACACCTTGGCCCAAAGTGCAAGCCTTACGGCCCAAATTGAATTGAGTGCGAGCGAAATCAATGAAAAATCAGAAATTGAGATCCTTGTCAATGATTCCATAATCAAAAAACAAGAGGTCGCCCTAGCCGTGGGGAAAAATAAGTTCACTATCCCTTTCAAGATAGAAAATCCGGAACTATGGTGGCCCAATGGTATGGGGGAACAGGTCTTGTACAACATCGAGGTCAAAGTCATATCAGACTCCTACATCGACCAAAAATCCCATAAAATAGGCCTTAGAACAGTAGAACTGATAAGGGAACCCGATGCCTACGGAACATCATTCTATTTCAAGGTAAATGGGCATCCCGTTTTTATGAAGGGGGCCAATTACATTCCCCAGGATGCCTTTCTACCGCGCGCAAAGAAATCCAACTACGAGCATATACTAACCTCCGCCAAGGAGGCCAATATGAATATGCTCCGCGTTTGGGGCGGTGGTATTTATGAGAACGACGAATTTTATCAAATGTGCGACGAAATGGGACTACTTGTTTGGCAGGATTTTATGTTTGCCTGCGCCATGTTCCCCGGCGACCAAGGATTTCTTGACAATGTACGGCAAGAGGCCATAGACAATGTAAAAAGACTGCGCAACCATACTTCAATCGCCCTTTGGTGCGGAAATAATGAGATTCTCTCCGCCTGGGAAAACTGGGGCTGGAAGAATCAGGTTGCCGAAGAACAGTCCCAACAGATTGCCGATACGATTTGGAAGGCCTATGATGACATCTTTCATAAAATACTTCCGGAAGTCGTTCAAAATTTCGATGGTAACCGGGCTTACTGGCCATCATCCCCGGAAAGTGATTTTGGGGAGCCGGAATCCCTGGAAAAAGGGGACGCCCATTATTGGATGGTCTGGTGGGGTAAAGAGCCGTTCGAAAAATATACCACAGAAATACCCCGATTTATGTCGGAGTACGGATTTCAATCCTTTCCAGAAATGTCAAGCGTTGAAAAATATACGGTTCCCGAGGATTATGATATCTATTCCGAGGTCATGAAATCGCACCAAAGGTCGAGTATCGGCAATGAGACCATTGAGGAATATATGTTACGCCATTACAAACGACCAAAGGATTTTGAAAGTTTCCTTTATGTTAGCCATCTATTACAGGCCCATGGCATCAAAGTGGGTATTGAGGCCCATAGAAGAAACAGGGATCGTTGTATGGGTAGCTTGTACTGGCAGATCAATGACTGTTGGCCAGTAGCCTCTTGGTCGAGTATCGACTACTATGGAAAATGGAAGGCCCTTCATTATGAGGCCAAAAAATCCTTCGAAAATTTCTTGATCACTTTCGAAGAGCAGGCAGACAGCCTAAAGGTTTACATCGTGTCGGATTCCCTAAAACCCGTTGATGCAAAATTGAAGCTGCGCCTACTCGATTTTGAAGGAAACGCTATTGACCAATGGGAAGAACAGGTTGTTGTAGCACCGAACCAATCCAAGTCTTATTTTACAATTCCAAAAAGGGATTTGATCAACAAGGATATTTCAAAAAATGTGCTGTTACAGGGTCAGATGATCGTTGGCGAAAAGGTCCATACCGAGAATTTACGCTATTTATCCCCTTATAAATCCCTCGATTTTCCCAATCCGGAACTTTCTTTCGAGGTACATGAAAATACCGATGGTTTTGAAGTAACTTTGAGCACCCTGAAATTGGCCAAGAGTGTCTTTCTATCCTCAGGATCCGATGCCAATTTCTCGGATAATTATTTTGATATGCTTCCAAATACCAAAAAAACAGTGTCCATAAAAAAAGGTGCAAACGAAAACCTGGCCTCATTTAAAGACAAACTTAAGGTGATCACCTTGGTAGATACTTTTACCCCGGATTTATAGTTAAAGCGATCAGACACGATAAAACCACAATACAGTTCCATTAAACCCTAAAAATGAAATAGAAAATGAACATGAAACCAATTAAAAGTGTACTCATCCTATTGTTTATCTCCTCTTTTACGACGCTTTTTGCACAGGAAAGGGAATTCTCCGATCTACTGCAAAATATCGATGCCAGGGAAAAAGTTTCATTGAACGGGTTGTGGGATATTATTATTGACCCGCTTGAGAATGGCTATTACAACCATAGATTACAACCCATGGACAATGGGTACTTCAAAAATGCCAAAATGCAATCGCCCTCCGATCTTATTGAATATAATTTTGACACCAGTGATCAGATTATGGTCCCAGGGGATTGGAATACCCAAATGGAAAAATTATACTACTACGAAGGTACCGTTTGGTATAAAAAGGACTTTAACTACACGGCCAAAACAAATGAATTGGTCTATCTGTACTTTGAAGCCGTAAATTATGAGGCAATCGTTTACCTCAATGGGGAACGTATAGGAACCCACACGGGTGGGTATACCCCCTTTCAATTTGAGGTGACCGACAAGCTTAAGGAAGGGGATAATTTCGTAGTCGTCAAAGTCGACAATAAACGTAAACGTGAAAATGTACCCACGGTCAACCAAGATTGGTGGAACTACGGGGGCATTACCCGATCTGTTCATTTGATCTCAACACCTAAAACCCACATATCCGATTATTCCATTCAATTGGCAAAAGGCAGTACCACCAACATTCAAGGCTGGGTAACCGTCGAAAATGGCTCTGATGGTGACAACGTGGAAATCAGCATTCCCGAACTCCGTAAAAATGTAAAATCCGTTGTTAAAAATGGTAAAGCCAGTTTTTCGATAAAGGCGAAACCCACCCTATGGGAACCCAAAAACCCAAAACTGTACGAAGTCACTATAAAAACAGGAACCGACGAGATAACCGATACCATCGGGTTTAGAACCGTCTCTACGCAAGGGTCGAAAATTTTACTCAATGGAAAGGAAATCTTCCTAAAGGGTATAAGCATTCACGAAGAAGCCCCATTCAAAACAGGCCGGGTAACCTCGAAAGAAGAATGCAGGATATTGCTGCAATGGGCCAAGGAACTAGGCTGTAATTATATTCGTTTGGCACATTATCCCCATAGTGAGACCATGGTTCGGGAAGCTGAAAAAATGGGCTTTATGATCTGGTCGGAAATACCCGTGTATTGGACCATCCTATTCGACAACAAGGATACCTACGCCAATGCCAAAAACCAACTTACCGAAATGATCTCCCGCGACAAGAACAGGGCTGCCATCCTTATGTGGTCGGTGGCCAATGAAACCCCGGAAGGTGAAGCGCGACTCGATTTCTTGACCAATCTTGCCAATGAGGCCCGAAAATTGGACAATACCCGATTGATAACCGCTGCTTTGGACACCCAAAGTGAAGGGGAAGGTGGCAAAATGATCGAAGACCCCTTGGGTAAAGCAGTCGATGTCATCGGAATAAACCATTATTGTGGCTGGTACGTTGACAAACCCCAAAAATGTTCCTCGGTAAAATGGGCCAGTGCCTATGACAAACCCATGATCATGAGCGAAGTGGGTGGCGGTGCCTTATATGGTCTTCATGGTTCTAAAAATGAACGATGGACCGAAGAATATCAGGCCGAAGTGTATAGGACCAATATTGAAATGATGCGGAATATTGAATTTTTGTCCGGATTATCCCCTTGGATCTTAATGGACTTCCGCTCTTCAAGACGTCCTTTAAAACGAATTCAGGAAGATTTCAATAGAAAAGGTCTGATCTCTGAACAAGGCATGAAAAAACAGGCTTTTTATATTCTTCGTGATTATTATCTGAAGGAAAACAATTAGATTATTTTTCGTAGTAAACCTTGGTTATTGCCATGACTTTTGTCAATGACCAAGGTTTTTTTATGCCTTTTCCTTAACATAATCAAGCAAAACCAATAGAAAACACATTGGTTACCCTGCATTTTTCTTATAGGTTTCTTACCTTTCAGATATAGCTTTCCAACGTTATGTAAAAACCTAAATACCAACCCTATGAAATCCTTGCAGTATATTCTCCTTGCCTTGTTTGTCATACCCCTTTCATTACAATCACAAAAACGAAAAAAGAATTCAACGCCTCCAGCCATTACTGTACAGGATTCTATGTTCCATGGACTCAAATGGCGTAATATCGGTCCGTTTCGAGGTGGTAGAAGTGTGGCCTCAACCGGAGTTGTTAAGCAACCAATGACCTATTATATGGGAAGTACCGGCGGTGGGGTCTGGAAAACCGTTGATGACGGTATTACCTGGAAGAACGTATCTGACGGATTTTTTAAAACGGGAACGGTTGGTGACATTGCCGTTTCGGAAAGCCATCCGAATATGGTTGTTGTAGGTATGGGGGAGCATGCCGCCCGTGGGGTTATGACCTCTATGGGTGATGGCATATACAAATCAACCGATTCCGGCAAAACCTGGAAACATATGGGCTTGGACCATACGCGACATATCTCCGACGTCATCATCCACCCCACCAACCCGGATATTCTTTTTGTTGCGGCACAAGGTGCCCAATACGGCCCAACTACCGATCGCGGCGTTTACCGTTCAATGGATGGCGGAACAACCTGGGAAAAGGTTCTATTCATAAATGACATAACGGGAGCCGCTTCCTTATCCCTGGACATGACTAACCCGTTGATCCTATATGCGGCCATGTGGCAGCACGAACGCTTTCCTTGGACGATAACCTCTGGGGGGAAAGATTCAGGCCTTTACAAGTCAACAGATGGAGGAAGCACATGGGAAAAAATGAAGGAAGGGCTACCCAAAGCATTCGGTAAAGCCGGAATTTCCGTTTCAAGGACCAATCCTGAACGCGTATTTGCCGTTCTTGAGGGTGAAGATGACAAAGGGGGCGTTTACTGCTCTGATGATGCCGGTAAAAAATGGACTCAAGTAAACAAGGACCGGATCAATATCGCCCGTTCTTGGTATTACATGGAAATTTATGCCGATCCACAGGATGAAAACTTGGTATATGTACTCAATGCCCCAGTAACGAAATCCATCGATGGCGGTAAAAGCTTTAAACCCTTATCTACACCCCATGGCGATAACCATGACCTTTGGATCAACCCGACCGATAATTCCAAAATGATCAATTCGAACGACGGGGGTGCCAATATTTCGAACAATGGTGGTAAGAGTTGGAGTTCACAGCAAAACCAACCTACCGCCCAGTTCTATCGTGTCATTACCGATAATATAGTGCCGTATACTATCTACGGCGGCCAACAAGACAATTCAGCCATTGCCATTGCCAGTCGAACCAACGACCAAGGTATCGATTGGAAAGATTGGTACGCTGTCGCCGGTTGTGAAAGTGCCTATTTGGCCTTTGACCCGGATAACCCCGAAGTGGTTTTTGGAGGATGCTATCAAGGTATTATCGAAAAATGGGTACGGGCCTCACGGGAAGGAAAACCCATTAAGGAATATCCCGAATTAGCCCTTGGAAATGCCCCAGAAAATTTTAAGTTTCGATATAATTGGAATGCCCCCATCATAAGTTCCCCCCACAATAGAAGCACCATTTACCATGCGGGAAATGTCGTTTTCAAATCTATGGATAACGGACACAGCTGGGACATAATAAGTCCAGACCTTACCCGAAACGACAAATCAAAACAAGGTCCGGGCTCAGGTCCGTACACCAACGAAGCGGCTGGTGGAGAAAATTATAATACCCTTATGTATTTGGTTGAATCACCACATGAAAAAGGAGTGCTCTGGGCCGGTAGTGATGACGGACTGATACATCTTACTAAAGATGGTGGTCAAAATTGGACCAATGTAACCCCTCCGAATTTAAGGGAGGGAATCGTGAACAGTATAGAGGTATCCCCACATGATCCAGCGACGGCTTATGTCGTCGTGATGCGCTACAAACAAATGGACCTAAAACCTTATATTTTTAAGACCTCCGATTACGGTACCAATTGGTACAATATAACTAATGGTATAACTGGCGAACACACGTTTGTACGGGTAGTACGGGAAGATAAGCACAAGAAGGGATTGCTTTATGCAGGCACGGAAACCGGCTTGTTCATTTCATGGGATGACGGACAAAATTGGCAACCTTTCCAGTTGAATCTACCTATCGTCCCAATCAACGATTTGGTCATTCAGGATAATGATTTGATCGCTGCCACAGCGGGTCGTTCTTTTTGGATTCTCGATGACCTTGCTGCTATTCAAAATATGGGTTCCCCAAAAAAACCAATCAGTATTTACAAACCCAAGGACACCTATTTGATTTTTGGCGGGCATACCGACAAACCCGATTCTGGATTGGGACAAAATCCAAAATCGGGAGTAACCTTCGATTATTATTTAGACAAGGATGCCGACAGTTTAGGAATGACATTGGAGGTGTTGCACAAGGGTACCACCATTAGGACCTATACGAACAAAAAACCGAAAGATTTCAAATCCTGGCCCGGGGGACCATCCAAACCCGAAACACTTCCCTCCAAAAAAGGATACAACAGGTTTACATGGGATTTTAGAAAGGAAACCCTCCCCGCCGTAGACAAGGTTTTTGTCTATGGGAGTTATGCTGGGTCACGAGTGGGTCCTGGTACGTACCAGTTGAAATTGACCGTCGACGGATTCACATCCGAGACCGAAGTTACGGTTTTGAAAAATCCAAAGGTAGAAGGTTCCCTAGCCGACTATGAAGAACTACAAACTGTTTTGGGGCAAATTGAAGGTAGTATAAAAAGCATTCACGAATCGGTTACGGCGATGCAATCGGCAAAAGCACAATTGAAAAGTTATGCCAAATTGCTAAGCGACAATGACCAGGCCAAGGAGTTATTGGATAAGGGCAAGGCACTCATTGAGCGTATTGACACCTGGGAACGGAATCTAATCCAACCCAAGCAGAAAACCTTTCAGGATGTGATCAATTACAACAATCGACTGAATGCGGAATTTATGGAGTTAAAAAGTTATGTTGATGTTGCGGAACCTAAAGTGACCAAGGGAGCCAAAGAGCGCCTTAAGGACCTCATGGCCGAATGGAAAACCTACGAGTCTGAAAGGAATACCATCGTTAACGATGAAATGGAGGTTTATAATAAATTATATGATGAACTGGGATTACCAGCGATAATCCTGAAAGAATAAAACAGACTACCGATGAAAATTTACAAATCAAAAATAGGGATAGGCCTAGTGCTCTTTATTGTTTTTGTTTTTGGTATAAGTTCCTATACCCTGGTTATCGAAAAAAGTTGGGGCGGACTATCATTCATGGCCCTTACCGCTGCCTTTATCGCCTACCTTTTCCATCAGACCTATTACACCATTGACGGAAACATTCTGAAGGTGAAATCGGGGTTTCTTTTGAACCAATCCTACGAAATAAGCAGGATAACCAAAATCAGTGAAACCCATAATCCGATTAGTGCCCCTGCCGCCTCCTTAGATCGTTTGGAAATCTCCTTTGACAATGGCACCTCTGTTATTATTTCCCCAAAAGAGAAATATGGATTTATTGATGGACTGGTACAACGGAATCCCAAAATAAATGTGCAACTTAGGGCCAAAAACAAAGGATAATCAATGAACAAACCTTTCATCGCAGACCAAACCTTCAAAGGAAAGGATTATAGGACAGACCGACTTTCAAAAGGGGAATACGAAAACTGTATATTCGAGAATTGCGATTTTTCCGATGGGTATCTCGACAACCAACATTTTATGGAATGCCAATTCCTGGATTGCAACCTCAGCAATACGAACCTAGGCCAGACGGTATTGAACGACGTACACTTTACCCGGTGTAAAATGATGGGGGTGAAATTTGAATACTGCAACAATTTCCTAATGTCCTTTGATTTTTCAAACTGTGTGTTGAATTTCTCATCCTTCTATAAAATGGCATTGGGCGCCATTCAGTTTAACGATTGCAAACTCATTGAAGTCGATTTTACGGAAACCGACCTATCCGGGGCATCATTGGATGACTGCGATTTGGAAAAGGCTGTTTTTTACGATACCTTTTTAGAGAAAACAGATTTGACCACGGCCTATAACTTCAGCATTGACCCTGAAAGAAACCGAATCAAAAAAGCCAAATTCTCAAAAGACAACATCGTCGGTTTATTGACAAAATATAACATCGTTATCGAAAACTAAACCCCTATTCGTTTGTAATCGGATAATTTGTATCTTGTTGGCATCAAGAACATTATTCAATGAAACCGATCTTTATTCTTGCTTTATGCTTTTCAGTGAGCTCCTTTTCCCAGCACACCGTTTCCTTTACCGAAACTAGTGTCCCTCCCAAAGCCACATTAGACAACGTCGCCTGGATTGCGGGCCATTGGAAAGGCGAGGCCTTTGGTGGTATCGCCGAAGAAATATGGAGTCCGCCCTTGGGCGATTCCATGATGTTTGTCTTTAAACTGATAACCGACGGTAAGGTACAATTCTATGAAGTGGGCCATATTCAAGAACGCGATGGAACCTTGATTTTGCAATTGAAGCATTTTCATGGTTCACTGAAAGGTTGGGAAGAAAAAGATGATACCGTCGATTTCAAATTAGTGAAAATGGAAGACCACACCATCTACTTCGATGATTTTACCATAGAGCGGATCAGCGAAAACGAAATAAACATGTATGTGATCGTCGACAATGACCAAGGTGCTTCCGAAGAAGTTAAATTCAATTACAAAAGGGAAAAATAAGATGCAAAGAAAATGTTTGGAATGTGGCACCGAAATCAGGGGACGTGTCGACAAGAAATTCTGTTCGGACCATTGCAGAAACGCCTACAACAACAAGGTCAACAAAGACAGTAAGAACCTTATCCGAAATATCAACAACCGACTACGAAAGAACTATCGCATTTTGGACAGCTTTCCCCTAAAGGACGGGAAAACAAAGACCACGCGAACCCGATTGATGGATAAAGGTTTCGATTTTGAATTCATCACCAACCTTTATACCACCAAAAAAGGCACTACCTACTATTTTCTCTATGATTTAGGATACTTACCCTTAGAGAATGATTATTATATGATCGTAAAAAGGGAATAGATCACTTCCAATTATGTCCGCTAAGTTTTAAGGCGGCTATAACAATATCCTTACGGCTTATTTGACCCACGACCAACCCATCTTTCATAACAGGTAATCTTCTGCGGTTATGCTTATCAAAAATACATGCTGCATCAAAAATGGAGGTGTCATGTGGAATGGTTTCCACCTCTTTAGACATATACTTCTCAACACTCTTATCGAGGATAGGCTGATTAAAATAGCGGCTTTCGGAAATCTGCTTCATACAATCCGCTTCTGAGATGATCCCGACCAAAAACCCATTATCATCCAATACAGGACCCCCTGAGATATGATACTTGGCAAATTGCTCCATAACCTCCAAAATGGACTGATCAGGGGCAAAGGTCACCAACTTGGTGGTCATGTAATCGGAGACCAAAATAGGTGCGTCAAACTCTTTCTTAGATGCTTTTCTGATTCCTTGAAAACTTTTGATAGCCATACTTTTATCTTTTAGGTTGATTACTAAAGATAGAAAAAATAATCCAATACCATAAAATGGGCGGTATACTACCAGATCATTCGATAATTTTATACTTTTAGGGTACACGTATGCGTCATGAAACCATTATCAAAAATTACCTCGCTCTTACTCATTCTTCTTGCTGTTTATTGGAGTTTTAAAGCGGCAATGCCTTCTTATACGGAAGACATCAATACCACAAAAATTGCTTTTTCAACGGACAGGGCCCTGACCCATGTGAAAAACATTTCCCAAAAGCCGCATGGCGTAGGGTTCCCAGCCCACACCGAAGTACGAAATTACATTGTATCCGAACTACAATCCCTAGGTTTGGAAACCCTGACCCAAGAGGGATATACTGCCGGTGATTGGGGAAATTTGAGTAAGGCAACCAATATTCTCGCCCGGATCAAGGGGTCGGAAGAAGGCAAGGCCTTACTATTGCTATCCCATTACGACAGCAGTCCGCATTCCTCATTGGGGGCCAGTGATGACGGCAGTGGGGTTGCTACGATCCTAGAAGGCGTGCGCGCTTTTCTAGCGGAGGGAAAACAACCTAAAAACGACATCATAATCCTGATTACCGATGCTGAGGAATTGGGACTTAACGGTGCGGATTTGTTCGTCAACAAGCACCCTTGGGCAAAAGACGTAGGCCTAGTCTTGAATTTTGAGGCCCGGGGAAGTGGTGGCCCCAGTTATATGTTGGTGGAAACAAATCGAGGTAATGGAAAACTTATCCAGGAATTCATTGCGGCCAATCCCAAGTATCCCGTAGCCAATTCCTTGGTGTACAGTATTTACAAAATGCTTCCCAACGATACCGATCTAACCATTTTTAGGGAAGATGGGGATATTGATGGTTTTAACTTTGCCTTTATCGATGATCTCTACGACTATCATACGGTACGTGACAATTATGATCGATTGGACCGAAATTCCCTAGCCCATCAAGGCAGTTATTTAATGCCTTTGTTAACCTACTTTTCAGATGCCGGGTTGGACAATCTAAAAAGCCTGGATGATTTTGTCTACTTTAACGTTCCCTTCTTTAAGCTAGTCTCCTATCCTTTCGAATGGATATGGCCCATGTTCGCTTTGGCAGCCCTCTTTTTCGTGATCCTTTTGGTCATCGGTTTTCGAAAAAAAACTATCCAGACCAAACAAGTACTAAAAGGGTTCTTGCCCCTACTACTGTCATTGGCCATTAATGGGATTGTCGGTTTTTATGGCTGGAGCGTCCTTACATGGTTATACCCCGGATATACCGATATATTGCAAGACTTTACGTATAACGGCCACACCTATATTGCCGCCTTTGTCCTATTTTCAATAGCCACTTGTTTTTGGTCATACCATAAATTCAAATCGATTGAAACGCCAAATCTCTTGGTAGCGCCCATATTCCTTTGGACTCTGATATGTGGATTGGCTACGGCCTATTTACCGGGGGCCAGCTTTTTCGTTATTCCCTTATATGCGCTTTTGGTTTCGTTCATGGTAATCATCAACCAAAAAGAACCAAATGCTTATTTGATATTGATCTTGGCATTGCCCGCCCTTTGGATCTATCCCCCTTTCATTAAAATGTTCCCTATTGGTTTGGGATTGAAAATGATGGTAGCCACTACCCTTTTGACTTCCTTGACCTTTTATTTACTTCTTCCCCTATTTGGATTTTATAAGGGTAAGAACCGATTGGCCATGATTGGGTTTTTACTTTTTATCGGATTTATGGTTTCTGCCCATTTCAATTCGGATTTTACCAAGGAAAATGCAAAACCGACCAGTCTGCTATATGTTCTGGATGCCGATACCAATAAAGCACAATGGGCGACCTATGATAACGTTGTTTCCGATTGGACGTCACAATATATAGGTGATACCAAAAAAAATCCTGAAAAACTATCGGACAACACCATAAGTAGTAAGTACTCCACGGCATTTACGCATGTGGTCGATGCCCCATTGAAGGAAATCACCCCGCCTAAAATCGATATCACCCTTGATACGATTATTGGAAACGACCGAATGATAACGATTTGCATAACCCCCCAACGCGATGTTAACCGTCTGGAAGTGTTTACCAATGCCGTTGAAATCAAAAATGCCGTTGTCAATTCCATCCCTTTGTCGGAGTTTTATTTGGCCCAAAGGAAGCAAGGCCGATTGGTTACACATTATATCAGCAATAATGCCTATACCGAACTTCAACTTACCTTGCCCAAGGAGGCCAAACCCAAGTTGACGATTTATGAAGCCTCCAACGATCTGTTGACCAATGAACTATTCACCATTCCCGAACGACCCGAAAACAATATACCCATGCCTTTTGTATTGAATGATGCCATTCTCATAACCAAAACCATCCCTCTTGAATAAGAACATCGCGATCATGGGTTGTGGTTGGCTAGGGTATTCCTTGGCCAAATCCCTTATACAGGAGGGTTTTACGGTCTTTGGGACCACAACCTCGGAGGACAAAATGCCAATACTTCAAACTGTTGGCATCACACCTTATAGGATTTCAATATCGGAGAAAGGAATTACAGGCCCCATAACAACGCTATTGGGAAATGCGGAAACCCTTATCATCAATATCCCGCCGAAACTACGTGGATCCAATCCTGAGAATTACATCAAGAAAATGGAACACCTCTGTGGGGCTTTGAAAAAATCCAAGGTTAAGAAAGTCGTGTTTGTAAGCAGCACCTCGGTCTATGGCGATGATCAAGGCGTAATCAACGATGACATCCTACCCAAGCCAACCACCGCATCAGGAAAACAGTTGCTAGCTTCGGAAAAACTGTTTTCGGCCCTTCCAAATATAGAAACGACCATTATCCGATTTGGGGGATTGATCGGTAAGGACAGACATCCTGTTACCATGCTATCGGGTAAAACCGGATTACGGAATGGGAACCATCCTGTGAATTTGATCCATTTGGAGGATTGCATAGGCATCATCAAATCGATTTTAAAAAAGCAATGGTGGGGTGAAATTTTCAATGCAGCCTTCCCCCTACATCCTTCTAAAAAGGAATACTACCAACAAATAGCCAAGCAAAAAGGATTGATTCCTCCAGAATATGACGAAAACCCAAGTTTGTCAGGTAAAATTATCGACCCAAGTAGGCTTATTCTTGTTAAAAAGTATCTTTTTCTTACCTCAATTTATATTTAATTCACCACATAAATTTCGATTTTCACAACAAATAAGCCCTGTTTGTGTTAATTAAACCATTGTTATTAAAGGTCTTATCGATGAAATGCATAATTTTAAGTAAACTAAAAAATCGATTGACATGGAAAATTCAGCATTACGATTTAGAATTGAAAAGGAGATTGAAAAATTAATTTCCGAAAGTTGCGCAAATCCCCAATCAACCGAAAAATTTGAAACCTTACATGTTGCTATCTTGAAGAAGTATTACAATGCAGCGGATGTATCTATTGATTATCACAGAAAAAGGGTAGCCATGGATATCGTAATGGACGACAAAAACTACGACCCGACCAAGGTCAATACGTACATTCCTTTATTACACGCCAATCTTTTATTTAAAAACCTAAAGGATTTTTTAAAGTCATGCATTGAAATGGATACCAAAAATTTGGGATTTTATGCCGGACTCATACGTAGGTTCGCCAAAAAAGAAGTCAAATTAACCATAGTATGATATTTTATCATACCAAAAAAATCAGCGCCGCCTTGGCGCTTTTTTTATGTTTATTTAATACTTTCGTTAACAGCATAATAAATATAATTTTAATAGCTTAGCGCACGAAAAATCAAGAAAACAAGAGATATATGAAAAAGGTTGTCTTCGTGGTCCTATTTGCCTCCAGCTTTATGGTAAATGCACAATCAAACGCCGAATTATTAAAACATTACGAAGCCTTTTATAAGGAAATGAGAATGCAGGCCGATGTGAACGGTATGACCAATGCCTTAACGCATCTTAATGTACTTGCCCCTTCCAAAGCACGAAAAGACACGCTGGCCTACATCTATGCGAACAACAATCAGCATATGCAGGCATTGAATACCATAGGAATAGAAAAAAACGAGTCGGATTCGGACCTGGCCGTACAGGTGAAGGCCATTTCATTAAAAGCCATCAACCAGCCCAAAAGGGCCTTGGAACAATTGGAAATCCTGAACAAACGTACCCCAAATGTCTATTTGGCGTATGAACTCGCCGATTTAAAAATACAGACCGGTGATAATCTTGGGGCCATTACCAATATTGATTATGGGATTGCCAATGCCAAGGACGATATGAAATATGCTTTTTATGAAAGACAGCAACCTTACGAAGCGTCATTGAAGGCGGCATTTATGCATTTAAAGGCCCTTACCATCTACAATCAGGATAAAACCAAGATCGATGAGGCAATCGCCATGATCGATAAGGCTTTGACCATAGACCCTAACTTTAATTTAGCCAGCCTAAGCAAGCAGGCTTTGGAATCCAGAAAAGCAGAACCTGCCGAGGATAAAAAATAATCTTCAATCGGTTCGCCGAACATAAAGATACAGGAAGTCCCGTTTTTTAAACAGGATACGGCAAGGTTATCGTTAACCGGGTATACCCATTGCTATTCCTGATCCAAAATCAGTTTGGCATCCAAGGTATGGTTCACAACGGCATTGAACTGTTCCCTCATGATATTATAGGATTCGATCATTTCATGTACCGAGGTCTCGGGGTCCAAAAAATAAACCAGATCACCCTTGACCTTTAGCAAATAGGTCTTAAAAACCTTTTGGCGGCTTTTTATCTGTGGTGAATCAAATTCTTTGGGATAGGTGGAATCTTCCAGTAATTTTTGCTCATTGATAAGATCATCAATCGTTAGGCTTAAATCTTCCTTATTCGCCGCGTTGTATATAGCATCAAAACCAACATCCATGGCCATGTATTCCGGCCATTGCTTTAAGATAGCCTCAGCCTTGGGGTCCACAGCAAGCTTTTTAGGCCATTTATCGGTAACTATTTCATATCGTGAGGCATCTTCCCCACCCGTTTCATCTTTCTTTTCCTTACAAGAAACGGATACCAAAAACACGACTAGGACAACTAAGAATTTATGCATAAAGCGAATGTACAAATTTTAATAAAAGCTATATTTACCAAGTATTCATTTAACGCCATTTTAATGCAAAAATCTATTTTAATCTTGGGTGCCTGTGGGCAAATCGGAACTGAACTAACGTATGCCTTGCGCGAAAAACACGGTAATGAGGTAGTGATTGCGAGTGATATTCGCGAGGGAAATGAAGACTTGATGAACTCAGGGCCCTTTGAGCTTTTAGATGCCACGGATTACAATGCTTTGGAAGAAGTGGTGGCCTATTACGAAATCAGTGAAGTGTACCTAATGGCGGCCATGTTGAGTGCCACTGCCGAAAAGTTTCCCATGCGTGCCTGGAACCTTAACATGAACTCACTCTTCAATGTGTTAAACCTCGCCAAGGAAAAAAAGATAGATAAGATTTTCTGGCCTTCGAGCATCGCTGTCTTTGGTCCCAATACCCCCGCGGACCATACCCCACAAAATACCATTATGGAACCATCCACGGTTTATGGCATTAGCAAGCAATCCGGTGAGCGCTGGTGTAACTATTACCACCAAAAATTCGGGGTCGATGTCCGTAGCATACGTTATCCTGGACTTATCAGTCACAAGACCATGCCCGGTGGGGGAACCACGGATTATGCGGTCGAAATCTACCATAAGGCCTTATCGGAAGGCTCCTATACCTGTTTTTTGAAAAAGGATACCCGGTTACCCATGATGTTTATGGATGATGCCATACGGGCCACCCTTTTATTAATGCGAAGCAAGCCGGAAAACATTAAGATAAGATCTTCGTACAATCTGGCCGCCATGAGTTTTACCCCCGAGGAAATTGCAAAGAGCATAAAGGCGTGGATTCCTGATTTCAAAATAAGCTATAAGCCCGATTTTAGACAGGAAATTGCCGATTCTTGGCCAAGTAGTATTGATGACTCCCAAGCCCAAAAGGATTGGGGATGGCAATCGAATTTCGATTTGGAAAAAACGACCAAGGAGATGCTATCGAATTTAAAGGAATGAGCAATACCTTGGTCACGGACCCTTTTTAGAGGGTCCATCACCTTTTCTTAAGAACTGAATTTGAGCTTTCGCTCTATCGCCAAGATCATTTCATTGGCAATATCCTTCCCAGTAGCATTCTCAATACCTTCTAAACCAGGTGAGGAATTCACTTCCAACAAGAGCGGTCCTTTGTTCGATCGTATAATATCGACCCCAGCCACGGCCAAGTTCAACACTTTGGCGGCTTTTAAGGCCAACTTCTTCTCTTCTGCCGTAATCTTAATGATCGATGCCTTGCCCCCTTGGTGGATATTGGCCCTAAACTCCCCTTTTTCAGCCTGTCTTTGCATAGAGGCAACCACCTTACCGTTTACAACGAAACAACGGATATCCTGCCCATTGGCTTCCTTAATGAACTCCTGGACCAAAATGTTGGTGTTCACACTTTTAAACGCATTGATAACACTCTCAGCGGCTTTATTGGTCTCAGCCAAAACAACGCCCTTACCTTGGGTACTCTCCAACAATTTTATAATGAGGGGTGCCCCATTGACCATTTTAATAAGGTCTTTGGTATCCATAGGCGATTTTGCAAATCCCGTTATGGGTATATGGATATCGTTTTTTGAAAACAACTGGGAGGCAAAAAGTTTATCCCTGGACTGGGATATGGCCTCAGCCGTATTTTGACAATACACGCCCAAATTATCAAATTGGCGTATAAGTGCGCACCCATAAAAAGTAACCGCAGGTTTGATCCTTGGGATAACCGCATCGAACTCATTGAGGATGTTCCCTCCACGATATCTGATTTCGGGTGAATGCGCATCCAACTTCATATAGGCCAATTCAACATTGAGAAACACGATTTCATGCCCTCTGGCCTCAGCGGCCTCAATAATGCGCTTATTGCTATAAAGCTGTGGATTGCTGGCCAAAAGCGCAATTTTCAACCCTGTCTTTTGTTTAAAGAACGGCTTGTATTTCAGGTCTATCTCTTCACTGGTGAAATGCTGTATTTTATAGCTTTCCGCAGGGTTTACCATATACCTGTCCATTAAAGCCTCCCTACCCAAGAGCATACGATACTCCATGGTATCCCTATTGGCCAAGGTCAATTCTATATCAAATGTATCATTGCCCAAAGTTACGGGGGTCTTTACCACTAGGCGTTCCTCAGAGATTCCTGTGGAACTTTTGATCATTCGCCTATCGATCAACCGGGCCTCGCAATTTAAGGTTATACTCCTATTCTCCTGCAAAGGGTTTACTTCAAACTTCACCCATTCCTGAACCCCTTTATTGATTACCTTGATATTGGTGGCTTGAATGGAAGAGGTCTTTGCCCCAGAATCTACCCTTGCCTTAATGGCAGGAATACCCAACTGATCGAAAAAACACCATTCCTCACTGCCAATGATACGCAACTTGTTAAGCGTCATACTTTATCTATTTTTTTATATTCTTACGTATATTATGGCCCGTACGGCCTACTGTCAAGTGTATCCAAATCCTTACAAACGCAACATGATGGTCCTTATAACCCATCCTGTACATTGGACAGGGGTTACTTTTTCCTTAATTCATAAAGGTCGGTTCTTCTATCCTTTAGATTATGGACCGCCCCGAACTGGTTAAGTTCCCTAAGTAGATCAATGTCCACATCAGCGATAAGGATCATTTCGGTATTCGGGGTGGCTTCCGCCTTGATACCATTGGTAGGAAATGAAAAATCACAGGGTGTAAAAACCATCGATTGTGCAAATTGGATATCCATGTTCTGTACATTGGGTAAATTACCGACACTACCGGCAATGGCCACATAACATTCATTTTCTATGGCCCTTGCCTGTGCACAATTACGCACCCTTGAATACCCGTTTTGGGTATCGGTCAAAAATGGAACGAACAGTATATTCATGCCTTCATCGGCCAAAATACGGCCCAATTCGGGGAATTCTACATCGTAACATATTAAGATGCCTATTTTACCGCAATCGGTATCAAATGCCTTTATTTGATTACCTCCCTGCATTCCCCATACCTTTGCCTCATCGGGGGTTACATGTATCTTTTCATAGCGCTCCACACTGCCATCCCTTCTACACAAATACCCCACATTCAATAAACGGCCATCCACGATTTCGGGCATACTACCCGAAATGATATTGATGTTATACGAAATCGAAAACTCGGAGAATTTTTGAACAATGGCTGTTGTATGCCCCGCCAGTTCGCGAATGGCGTCCGGGGTGGATAGATGGTTGTGATCGGCCATCAGGGGGGCGTTGAAAAATTCGGGCATCATCGCAAAATCCGAACGATATCCCGAAACGGCGTCCACGAAATACTCTGCCTGTTGCAATAAGGCTTCCAAATCCTTATAAGGCCTCATTTGCCATTGGATAAGTCCCAATCGTATAATGGTCTTCTTGGTGGCGGCTTTTTTTGAGGGTTTATGATAATAAATATTATCCCACTCCATCAAAATGGCGAAATCGTTGGACGCATCATCACCTTCCAAATAACCTTTCATCACTTTCGCTGGATGAAAATCATTGCTGATCTGAAAATTGAGTACAGGGTCTTGGATTTCCTTCAACCGAACTTTTGCGATATACTCCTTAGGGGTAAGGTCGTCCGAATATTTATGGAAATTGGGCATCCGACCCCCGAAAACAATACTCTTCAGGTTCAGTTTTTCACAGAGCTCCTTACGGTAATCATATAATCTGCGGCCTAACCGTAGACCGCGAAACTCGGGTTTGATAAAAACATCGATCCCATACAGCACATCGCCTTCATTGGTATGTGTATTGAAGGAATAGTTGCCTGTAATCTCCTCATAGGTATGATCGTCCTCATACAGGTCATAATCGACGATGATCGATAAGGCACAACCAGCCAATTGGCCATTGATCTTAATCACGACCTGCCCTTCCGGAAACTTATCGACCAATAGCTTAATTTGCTCCTCTTTCCAATACGAACCGGGCATATTGGTATATGAAGAAAGCATTGCTTCCTTGAGTTCCTTGTAATCTTCAAGGTCTAGGAACTTTAATTCAATATTTTCAATCTCTTCTATTTTCATGCTTGAATATGTGATAAGGTTAGCCTGATGTCCTTTGTGGGGACATCGGCCTAATATCGTAAGGGAAGTCCCCTTTAAAAAGGGATTGGCTTGCGAAAATTTGAATGGGTTACCTAGGGTTATCCGTATTAATCGTCATCGTCATCCTCTGACATATCGGGATCGGGAACGGCTTCTGGATCATCATCATCATAATCCTCATAGTCATCCTCATCGTAATTCTCCATGGTATATTCCAATTTCGCACTGATCTTGACCAAATATTTGGTATCCTCAGTCAAAACCTCCACAGCTTCTACCCTTTCGCCACTGGCATTTCTAAATGAAATGATATTACGATCGTCATAACCATCAGGATACCTTTCGACCAAAAGTTTGAGAACCTCTGGCGTAAGTTTCTTGAAATCGACTATTACTCTTTTTAAATGTGCGTGCTTGTCCATAATTACATGTTCAAAAGATAAGCAAAAATTAAAGGCGCCACAATGGTCGCATCACTTTCTATTATAAATTTTGGCGTATCCATATCGAGTTTTCCCCAAGTGATCTTTTCATTGGGCACTGCCCCGGAGTACGATCCATAACTTGTTGTTGAATCGCTAATCTGGCAAAAATAGCTCCAGAACGGGGTGTCTGTGCGTTCCATATCCTGATATAACATGGGTACCACACAAATTGGGAAATCACCGGCAATACCCCCACCTATCTGGAAGAAGCCAATACCGTTCTTTGAATTATCGGTATACCAATCAGCCAAAAAGGTCATATATTCAATCCCGGACTTCATGGTACTTGCCTTAAGTTCCCCTTTTAAAACGTAGGAAGCAAATATATTCCCCATGGTACTATCTTCCCATCCTGGACAAACGATAGGTAGGTTTTTCTCTGCCGCGGCATACATCCAAGAATCTTTCAAATCTATTTCATAATACTCTTCCAATACCCCGGAAAGTAACATCTTATACATGTATTCATGGGGTAAATAACGTTCACCCTTATCCTCGGCATCTTTCCAGATCTTAAATATGTGTTCTTGCAACCTGCGGAATGCCTCTTCCTCGGGAATACAGGTATCCGTAACCCGATTGAGTCCTTTTTCCAACAAATTCCATTCATCCTGGGGTGTTAAATCGCGATATTCCGGTACGCGCTTATAATGCGAATGTGCCACCAGGTTCATAATATCCTCCTCCAAATTGGCTCCGGTACATGAAACGATCTGTACCTTATCTTGCCGAATCATTTCCGCAAAGATCTTACCTAACTCGGCGGTACTCATGGCCCCAGCCAACGACACCAACATTTTGGAACCTTTTTTCAACTGATCCTCATAGCCTTTGGCCGCATCGACCAAGGCGGCGGCATTAAAATGCAAATAATATTTTTCAATAAAATTGGAAATAGCTCCTTTAGTCTTCATCTTCCTCAAATTTTGAATGGGTATTTCCCGATTTATAGTTTACATCATAGGTGTTATCATAGTCATCCTCAACATCTTCACCCATGAATTTATAACTTAGCATTTTATAATACAACTTGGCTGCCAAAAAATCCGATGATTTATCATGGGCATTCGGACATAATTCAACAATGTCGAAACCTACAACGTTTTTCTCCTTATAGACCTGCTTCAAAAAATCAAGGGTTTCATACCAGAACAATCCCCCTGGTTCCGGTGTTCCCGTAGATGGCAATATAGAGGGATCGAAAGCATCCAAATCAAAAGTGATGAATACATTATCGGTCATTAGGTCTACAACCTTATCCATCCAATATTCATCATTCACCATATCATGAGCGAAAAAGGTCTTTTCCTCATCCATGAAAGTCTTCTCTATGGCGTCCATGGAACGAATGCCTATCTGTACAAGGTTCGTTGACTGACTGGCTTCATGCACCGCACAGGCATGGTTACATGGTGTTCCGTCGTAAGACTCCCTTAAGTCGGCATGGGCATCAATATGCAAAACCGTTAGATTGTCAAAGCATTCATTGAACGCCCTTATACTACCTATTGAAATAGAATGTTCCCCACCAAAAAGCGTCACAAACTTATTGCGCTTGATGTACTCTTTGGTCACTTTATGCACAGCATCCACCATTGATTCGGGAGAATCGTTTTCGGTAACCGGACTGGTCAAATGAATACCTTGTTTATATACCTCGGAATCGGTTTCAATATCATACAATTCCATGTTCTCCGATGCATCCAAGAATGCTTCCGGACCTTTATCGGCTCCTTTTCCCCAAGTGCTTGTACCGTCATAGGGCACTGGAATCAAAACCACCTTCGCAGTTTCCAATTGTGCGAATTCGTCGGTAATTCCCGCGTAATTCTTCGTTGTACTCATGATCTTAAATATTAATTTATTGTTATACTACCCTTGTAAAGGAATGGTTTGTTCGTTAAGGACCTCCTCAATATTATGTACTGGCACATTATTGTCGTATCCCAGTATTTCCAACATCTGATCAGCTTTTTGTTGAGTCTTGAACAGCGTGGTTGTCAGCTCACCATTTTCATCCCTATCAATAATGATATGTTTGGGTTGTGGTATCAGGCAATGCTGCAGGCCACCAACCCCCCCTATGGAATCTTGATAAGCCCCAGTATTGAAGAAACCTATGTAAAGTGGTTTGGTTTTACTGTATTTAGGCAAATAAATGGCATTCCTGTTCTGTTCGCTATTGTAATAATCATCGCTATCGCAAGTGAGTCCGCCCAAAAGAACGCGTTCGTATTCATCGTGCCAACGATTGACCGGCAACATGATAAATCGTTTGTTGATGGCCCAAGTATCAGGTAGGGTTGTAATAAAGGATGAATCGATCATATTCCATTTTTCCCGATCATTCTGCTGTTTTTGATACAGGATCTCATAAATCGCGCCTCCGCTCTCCCCTACCGTAAAGCTTCCAAACTCAGTAAAAATATGGGGTACCGATACTTCGGCCTCTTGGCAGGCAATATTGATCTGATTGATGATCTCATCGATCATATACTCATAATCATACTCAAAGGCCAAGGAATTCTTTATGGGAAACCCTCCTCCTATATTAAGACTGTCGAGTGAAGGACACATTTTCTTCAATCGCACATAGACTTTTAGACACTTGGCCAGTTCGTTCCAGTAATACGCATTGTCCCGTATTCCGGTATTAATGAAAAAGTGGAGCATCTTAAGCTCGATCTTCTCATTGTCCTTAATTTGGTTTTCATAGAAGGGTACGATATTCTTATACCCGATTCCCAAACGGGATGTGTAAAACTCGAATTTAGGCTCTTCTTCCGATGCAATACGGATGCCTACCTTAAAGTTGTCATTGACCACATCGGACAACAGATCTATCTCTTCATAATTATCGATGATAGGAATACAGTTGCGATGACCCGAGTCGATGAGTCGACCAATGTTGTCTATATATTGCTCACGCTTAAAACCATTGCAGATAATATAAGCGTCATTCTTCAATTTACCTTTTTCCTTTAAGTTTTCAATGATATTGATATCAAAGGCGGATGACGTCTCTATATGGATGTCATTCTTTAAGGCCTCATGCATTACATGCTGGAAATGGGAACTTTTTGTACAATAACAATAGTTGTACTTGCCCTTGTAACCATTTTTTTCAATGGCCGTTGCAAACCAATTTTTGGCGCGCATGATATTCTCCGAAATCTTGGGCAGGTACGTGAATTTTAATGGACTTCCGTATTTCTGAACGAGTTCATATAGGGGAATGCCGTGAAATTGCAGGTGATCGTTCTGAAGTGAGAACTCCTCTTGCGGAAAATCAAACGTTTGATCAACAAGATCAATGTATTTTGTGTTCATGGAACAGTTGTATGTTTAAAATTAATAGCAATAACATTTTGGATAAAGGAATGGCTCCTTTTATAAAAAGATCATTGAATTAAAATCAAATCATGATTTGTTCCGCCGTTGTAGGAATGAAAAAGTAATCGTGCTGGCTGCAGACGATGGCAAGGGTCCTCACAGAAGTTAGCTTTAAATCCCGGTTACCCAATCCCTGGGCAGACAATGGGTATGACTTCCTAATCCCCATGGTCCCGAGCATATAAACAAGGTTCATTATGTTCAGCTAAAAGCCTTAAACCAAACTAATAAACACTTAGTTTGATGGTACAAATAAAATCAAAAAAATTATAATACAAGCTTTTTATAAAAAATACTTCAAAAATATTCCATTATTCGCCCAATCAACCCTAATCAATTCATTTATAGTCTATTAATTCATATATTTAGTATTAAAAATCCACTCATGAAAACCAAAATGGATATGTACCGGTATTTTTTACTTCTATTCTTTTGCGTAACACCCACAATCAATGCCCAGGTTACCTCAGGTACCTATTTTTCAGTGACCGACAACACGGTTCACGAGTTAAAAATTTCAGGGCGGTATTTCATTCTTACGGACTATGAAAAATCCCCTGCCAATTTCTTAAAAACCGTAGGTGGCTTTTTTGAAGTTGAAGATCAACATTTGGTGGTATCGCTGGAATTCAATTCCAATTACGCCAAAGACTCCATTCGACAACTGCGTATTCCGTTGGAAAAGGATGGAAACAATTTGATTCTTGGCATGGAATCGGACATGCAGTTTACGCCAAGCGCAAAAATAAGCCAGGATTTGGATGGCCAATGGCTATTCGGAATCCGTGGCCCAGATGAAGGGCAGGAACGAAGAGGGGACAGCAAACCCAGAAAAACATTGAAGGTCCTAATCGATGGCCGGTTTCAATGGATAGCCTATAATACCGAAACCATGCAATTTCACGGTACCGGTGGTGGCTCCTTTACTTCGAAGGATGGGGTCTACCAAGAAAATATCGAGTATTTCTCAAGAGATAATTCCAGGGTTGGGGCCGAGCTCACATTCGAATACAAAATCAAGGGGAATGACTGGCACCACAAAGGCAAGAACAGTAAAGGGGAGCCCATGTATGAAATATGGATGGGGAGAAACCAATAGCCAAAAAACCTAAATGGGAGAATACTTCTTAAATATTTTCGATTGATAAAGTAAATTATTGTAAAAAACTTTATTTTTGCGATCTTCTTTGACTGGCCTCGTAGTTCAATGGATAGAATAGAAGTTTCCTAAACTTTAGATGC
Source organism: Maribacter polysiphoniae (assembly GCF_003148665.1). Taxonomy (GTDB): domain Bacteria; phylum Bacteroidota; class Bacteroidia; order Flavobacteriales; family Flavobacteriaceae; genus Maribacter_A; species Maribacter_A polysiphoniae. The sequence goes on from NZ_QGGQ01000006.1 coordinate 250,728, forward strand.
AAGTTCGATTCTTGCCGAGGCTACTAATTTTTAAGTGTTCATTTTACCCCTCCCTTACGTCAATCCAAGGTTCCAAACCTTTGTATTAAATATCTGAAAATTAAAAAGGGATAACAGAAATTTCTTTCTAATTATCCCTTATGGGGGAACGTAACAAACACAACCCTCGTTGCCTTATAATGAATATGATCAACCCATTATACCCACCTTAAAAATGGTAAGGTCAATGTGGAATAACCCCTATTGTAAGTTTGACCTTTTCCCGGTATTTCCTTTACCGAGGTTTCGAAAGACTGGATTAATTCGATTACAATACATTATTAACAATCTCAAGTACGACTATAATACCGAAGAGTATCACCAAAGCATAACCATTAACCTCCCTTTTCATAGCACTTTTTATTCTTTCGTAACCACCAAACCCAACCTACCAAAATATTCCGTTTTATGTCCTTGACCCGATAGATTGAATTTTGACACATCACTTAAAAAAACCGAACCAATAAACAATTCCTCTTGGTTTACAATAGGAGGCAATCCCTTTGCATTATTCTGTCGACCAAAATCCATTTCCTTTGAACTGTTTCCTCTTAAATACCTCAAGTTCATTAATTTCCCTATTAAAGTCATGTTCAAATTTTATTGTGCAATGGGCAACAGACGCATTGTCTTACTGATATAACCCCCTATTTTTTAAAAAAAAGGCCCTGTAAACAGGGCCCTTAAACCAACCGACTAATTAAAACCTAAATTACTTTAATCACTATCAAAACCCGGGTTGGTTTTATAACTCCACTAGAACCGCCAATTAGATTCCAATGGACTTAAACGGATAAAATGGTTAGTGTTTAGCATAGCATTTATCCTTTAAGGTTCATCGTTGTTTATCGTTTGAATGCCGTGATAAACAACAATTATATTTATCTTCTACTTTTCATCATGTTATTCAATCTGTATTCACCTTTTGTTTTCAAAAGCGCCTTCCGTTTTAGTAGGGTGGTCGGCAGAATAATGCAAAGGGTCGTCATAAAAACCAACAAACTGATAACAAAAAAAATATCTACAAAAATCGTTGTGCTCATAAGTGCTCTATAAAGTATCAAGGTTCCCATTTCTAATACAAGACAAATTTAAGGTGCAGTCATGGCTTAAGGGCTGAAAATTATGGATTAGAAATATATGTCGTTAAAACGCACATTTTATCGATGAAATACATTGTTAACAAGATTTATCCTACTTTTATGTTTATGAAGCGTATTTCATATATGACAATAAACCGTACAAAACACAAATGTGCAGAAAGGGAGGGATTCTACTTAAGTAGTTTAACAATGGCTTTTAGCAGCTCATTAAAATCGAATGGTTTGGGCACCACAGCATTCATTCCGATTTTTAAGTAGTTATCGATATTATCTTCAAATACATTGGCCGTGACCCCTATAATCGGAATATTCTTGATGTTCTTAAAGGGAAAGTCACGGATCAATTTGGTAATTTGATCTCCAGAAACATTGGGCAAATCAACATCCATAAGAATAATATCATAGTTGTTGTTGATCACGGTTTCAAAAACCATTGCACCATCATTGACCAAATCAATAAAAAACAGATTGGTATCCATAAGGGTTTTGAACAATACCATTTGTGTACGTTCATCATCCTCAACCAATAACACCTTGTATTTTCTATCCCCTTTGAGCTTTGTTATATCGACTTTTTTACTCGCTGTATTCCCAATAGGCTTGGAAGCTAAATTCATGGCATAGGTCAAGGTAACGTCAAAGTAAAAGGAAGAACCTTTGCCCGACTTTGATTCCGCCTTGATCTCACTGCCCATGAGCTCTACCAATCCTTTGACTATAGACAACCCCAAACCGGCACCCTCTTTTTTACCTTCTTCATTCAATTGGGTGAAACTCTCAAAAACAGAATTCATCTTTTCCGATGGAATTCCAATACCGGTATCATTTACCTCAAATCTTAGACTTACCTTATTTGCCCTTTTCTGATTGAGTACTACTTTTAGGGCAATCGTGCCTTTTTCCGTGAATTTTATGGCATTATCGAGTAAGTTGGTGAGCACTTGGAACAATCGCAACCTATCCCCTTCGATAAATTCAGGTATTTTTTTATCATGATCCATCAAAAATGTAATGGATGTCCCCTTGGTTTTCGACGTATAGGTAAACGCAATAAGCTCTAGTAATTTCAACAGATTGAATACTTTGTTACGCAGTTGCAACCTACCGGAGGCAATCATGCTTATGCTCAGGATATCATCGAGCAATAATCGTAAATTGGTATTCGATTCCTTAAGAAAATCAACCATTTGGTGCTGCTCATTATCCAAGTTGGTTTTTTCGAGCAGGTTGGTTATTGAAATAATACTTGTAAGCGGATTTCTAAGTTCATGGCTGAAATTCTGGATAAAGGCATTTTTAAAACGTTCCCGTTCTTCCAATTCCATATTCTTAAGAACCACCAATTCCGAATTAATGATAGATTCATTCCGAGCCTGGGCTATTCGTTGATAGGAGACATAATGCTCGGTAAGGTCGTAAATAACCAACAACAGGTGGTTGTCTTTCTTGATAATGCGCACATCGGTAATCAATTCCATATCGCGTTCCCCAAGGTGAACGCAATTATAGGTCATCGAATCCTCCGTACTGTCCAGAATACTTGAGTAGGAAATAAAGAAGGGATGTACGTCATAGATGAACCCACCCTGTTTCAACGTAATGAAAGTTTGATCACTTTCCAGAACCTTACCATCCAAGTCTATGACAACAAACTGAATGCTCTGATTTATGTATTGCTCTTTATATTGGCTAAGTAAGGTCATTCAATAGGGTAGCTAAATGGGTGAACATTTCGTTTACAGCATCCCCGGTTTTTGCACTGGTCAGGTAATTTGCTTCAATATTGTTGTCTTTTAAAAGGCTTTGAAGCTCATCCTGGATTACCAAATCAATTTTGTTGCCAACGATGATCAACGGAACATCGGGGGTTTTCTCGGCAACTATTTTTAAATCACTATTCAAATTCTGGAATGTGGAAGGTCGACTTACATCAAAAACGAAGACAACCCCATGGGTTCCCAATAAGTAGGCTTGTCGTATCATTTGTACCTCATCGGTACCTTCAAGGTCCCAAATGATCAGTGAAACGGAATCATTTTCATTTACCTCAACAATTTTTTTGGTAATATGAACTCCAATGGTCACTTTATATTTATCGGAAAAACTGTCTTTTACAAATCGTTGGATCAATGATGTCTTACCGACACCGAAATGACCTAAAATCACAATCTTCTTAGATTTTTGCATTGCCAAAATATTCTGCTAACTTTTTTTGAATCAGTTTACTGCTTATGGTGTCAACCGGCTGTTCGAGATGACGGCTGGTATAGATAAGATCAAGGTTCATCTCCATGAAATTATGGTAAAAGTCGAAAATAATATCCTGAACCTTATCCTTTGCCTTTAAACTATAGGCACCGGAAATCACCACTGCCACATAATAGTTGACGAAGCTTTGTATATGTATATTGTACAGTTCATATTCAATAAGTTCCAACTCCTGGTTTTTCTGATTAAAAGCATCCTCAACAAAGGTTTTTATGGCCGTGAGCATTCCTGAGATCATTTCCTCATCTATGGTTTCGGTTTTTGAAAAACTTGCTTTCAACAAACCCGAACCGCGTTCGATCAACATTACCTGTTCAATTTTTTCCCCACCTATATCATCAAGTAATAGCTCCTTTTCCTTACTTCCTCCAAAAAACGATCTTAATTTTCTTTTCCATGCAGAAATAAAACTCAATTGGTTATCTATCTTTTCAGATAAAACCTTTATTTCCTGGGCCACATATTTTTTGACCATTTTTCCCAACACGGGGTAAAGGGCGTCAACAACTTCGTCTTTGTGGTTTTGGATTTCCTTTTTTAATGTAGCGGTAATAGTCGGTCCGAGCGTATGCGGAATACTTTTGGTGAACTTATCCAACTGTTCCTCCACAATGGGATCGACCCGTGAGGCGAATTTCTCCCTACTATTATAAGCTTGCTCCAACAGTTCGATGCGATCGGCAATTTTATCAATATCTTCACGATCCTCTGTGAACAAAATATCCTTAAGGATTTCCAATCTGTCTTTTTCGTTCATTCGAACTGCCCTTAAGATCTATTTATTTACTACTGACTTTTTCACCCAATTCAATGAGTAATTTACCCAAGGTTTCCTTGGCAACGCTTTTCTCATCCAAGTCCTCCATCTTGGTGGCCAAACTGTTTTCCAGGTCGGTTATTCTAATATTCACATCGGTAGAAACATCATCAATTGATTTTCTTAAGTCGGCCCCGACCTCCTCAATTAAATCCTCCAAGATTTTTTTCTTATTGAGGATGTCTTCCTTTAAAGCTTCAAACTCTGCGTCATAGGTCTGGATATTATCACCAAAAATGAGGTTTTTTATCGCTTCTATCTTTGAGTCCGGGTCTTGCTTTCCGTGTAGATTAATTACAGGTTTTTGATCCTTTGACATGATTGGTTTTATTTAACGGGTTGTAATATAGTAATTGGCTATTGCATTCAATCAAATATCGAGCACCTTCAATTTCATCAAAAAATAGGGAATAAAATCCCCTAACAAACGAAATATAGTGTTTTCGAGCTAGTTTTCAAAGATATAACAAATTAGGTTTCCTATTTTAATTTATCCTTTTTAAACCAATAGTTGTACACTACCTTCCCTTTATATGTAAAAAGTTACCTCCTTGAAAAAGGCTCCGATCCATTCACGACCACTTATTTGAGAACTAAAGGCACGTAAGACCCATGGTTACTTTCAACAACCTTAGGTTATGCGATTTACACTTGGATATAATCATCGTATGCGCATCCCATCTGAGCGTTAGGAAAAGTTATAATCCTATACGTGTCGCAGATTGAAAATATGATAAATATTTGCTTTTGCGAATCCTGCACTTCCTGTCAACCCTTTTCTTCCAATCCCGGTAACAACATGGATGTTGTCGTCTATTGTAGCTTGATAAACATCGTCCGTTTTACAATGCGAATACAGTCCGTACCACCGTCGCTGTATTTCGTAAGTAGGTAAATCAATGATATTCTTAGCTTCCTGTAGTATGAAATCATCAACATCCATATTTAGGTCCGTTCCCAAGGTATTGATCTTGGATACATCAACCGATTGCTGCGATTCCCCAAGAATAACCGACCCATCCATGGCCTGCTTGAAGATGATCTGCACTCCCCATTTATTATCGGTAGAGTCGAAATCCCCTCTTGAATTAAAACCAGTATATGAAGGACATTCCTGAAACGCCCCATACGTGCGTATTGATCGGCCCGTTAGTACTGAGCTTGGCAGTTTATAATTCGGTTGCGGCCTGGTCTGCATCATCTGCAATTTTGATACAACGAGGTTACTTTCATTAAACAGTTCCGGATACAAGGTTTTAAAGTCCGTACCATTACAAATGATAACCTTTGCCGCCGATAATGATTTAGTGTTTGAACATTGTACTTCTATACCGTTTGACAATGCTATACAGTCGATCACGGTACAATTTGCAAAAAGGACCAAACCCGAAGCCTTAAGGTATTTATGCAATCTATTGATCATTATACGTGGCTCTAGCAGTATCTCCTCGGGGAAAAAAAGTCCGGAAGCCACATAATCCTTTTGTAAACCAGGGTAGGAATCAAGACATTTCGATTTGGTCATTAGTATGGAGGGGTAATCGTTATCACGGTTTATCTGATGCAGTTCCTCTAGCAGTTGCTCCTCTTCGGGGTTGGATGCAAAATATACGCTACCTTCTTGACGTACACTAATATCGAACTGTTGCTGGATTTCCTTATAAATCCTTAAGCCCTCCCTTCCGAAAAGTTGCCATTTACTGTTCATCCCTGAAGGTACGACCTGCCCGAAGTTACATACCGTGGCCCCTTGAGGTGTACTATCCTTTTCTATCAAAGCCACCTTCAATCCGATTTCGAGTGCATGATAGGCGTGAAAAGTACCAAGGACCCCTCCCCCTACTACAATAAGATCATATTGTGGTTGTATCCTCATATAATTGCTGATTCGCTTTCAATTTCCTTTGGTGCAGGCCTTAAATATTTTCTTTTATAATATTCAGGAATATTACATTGAAAATGAATTTTTACAGGTTAAGGGAAGGTTATAAAACAAAACGTAGGAAGTCCATTGTTAAAGTTCGCTTAACCTAACTTTAAAAAGGACTTTACGGAAGTATCGAAATTTATTTGAAACCTTTGGTGCAGTTGAAGTCCTGACTATGAAAAACATTACGGTTTCGCTTACAACTTTGCTAATCGATTTTCCTGTGAATCGTTTACGCACCTACGGTTCGCCCCTAAAGGTGAAGAAAAACAACAAACCAATCCGACCCTTTTCCAATGAAAAAAAGACCTGTTGATGTTGTGGTCATTTCCGATGTACATCTAGGTACCTACGGTTGCCATGCCAAAGAACTATTGAAGTATTTGAAGTCAATTACACCCAATCAGGTCATCCTCAATGGGGATATTGTTGACATCTGGCAATTTAGCAAACACTATTGGCCCAAATCGCACATGAAAATCGTTAAGCTCTTATTGGAATGGGTAGCCAAAGGGGTAAAAGTGCAATACATTACCGGAAACCATGATGAAATGCTTCGAAAATTCGCAGGATTTAGAATGGGTTCGTTCAGTATCGCGAACAAGGTATTACTTAACGTTCATGGAAAAAAGGCATGGATATTCCACGGTGATGTCTTCGATGTTACCATGCAGCATTCCAAATGGATCGCCAAACTCGGGGCAATGGGCTACGACTTCTTGATCCTACTCAACAGTGCCGTAAACCTTATGTCCAAAAAAATGGGCAAAAAACCTATTTCCATGTCCAAAAAAATAAAGAACGGGGTAAAATCGGCCATTAAATTCATCAGTGATTTTGAGCAGACCGCTGCAGATATCGCCATTGAAAAAGAATTTGATTACGTGATATGTGGTCATATACACCAACCTGTAATTCGAAAAGTAAACACTTCCAAAGGTTCCGTCATGTATCTAAATTCCGGTGACTGGGTTGAAAACCTTACCGCTTTGGAATACTCCCATGGCAAATGGGAGCTATACAGCTACGATAATGACATTGCCATACATTCCCGGGATATGGAAGTTTTTGAACCGACCGAATTATTAGAGAAAAATGAACTTTTTGATCGCTTGATGCTCGAGTTCCAAACCATTAGCGTTTCTAGCGGTAACGTAAAAACAAAGTAGGCCGATTTCAATGAAAATACTATACGCAATACAAGGCACCGGCAATGGCCATTTAAGCCGGGCAAGAGATATTATACCTGAACTGCATAAAAAAAAAGTCAACCTTGATATTCTGGTCAGCGGGACCCAGGCAGACGTTCAAATCCCCTTTCCCATTACATACCAATTAAAAGGCCTGAGTTTTATATTTGGAAAAAAAGGTGGGGTGGATATGTGGCGAACCTACCTTAAAACGAATTCCGCCAAACTACAAAAAGAAATAAAGAGTCTTCCGATTTCCGATTATGACCTGATCATCAATGATTTTGAACCCGTATCGGCCTGGGCATGTAAATTAAAGCATAAAAAATGCATTGGTCTAAGCCATCAGGCTGCAGTGATAGCCCCAAACACCCCAAAACCCATCAAAAACGATCTTTTAGGGAAAATGATCTTAAAAAAATATGCCCCTACCAACCAAAGCTATGGCCTGCATTTTAAGGCCTATGGGGACAAAATATTTACCCCTATCGTTCGTCGGGAAATCAGAAATACGAAAAGAACCGAAGGCAATTATTATACGGTATATCTGCCCTCCTACAGCGATGAAAAAATATTGAGGATTCTTTCCAAATTGAAAGGCGTGCATTGGGAAGTTTTTTCGAAACATACCGATACGGACTTCTTTTACAAAAATATAACCGTTCGTAAAATCAATAATGAAGCTTTTATCCACAGCATGGCCCATTGCAAGGGCATTCTTTGTGGCGCGGGATTTGAAACCCCTGCGGAGGCCCTACATCTAGGGAAAAAATTGATGGCAATACCGATGAAAGGTCAATATGAACAACAATGCAATGCAGCGGCCCTAAGGGAAATGGGGGTTCCCATAATGAAATCATTAAAGCTAAAACATTTGGAAACCTTGGAAGATTGGATAGAAATGGACAACACGATCAATATTCACTATCCCGATATTACGGCCAATATTGTTGATCAGATCCTTCAAGAAGCTACCGTCGACCAAATGGACTATTAAATTTGACACCATCCAATCCAACCTTTTCCAATTTCGAATTAAAAGCATCCGATTTTGGTTCCGATTTTATTTGGGGCGTGTCTACAGCGGCCTACCAAATTGAGGGTGCCCACAACAGCGCCGATAAAGGCGAGTCTATTTGGGACCGATTTACACGAAACAAGAAAAACATTTATCAGGGACAAAATGGCCATATCACCTGTGACTTTTACAATCGGTACAAAGAAGATATTCTATTAATGAAGTCTATGAACATTCGGCATTTTCGATTTTCATTATCATGGTCAAGATTGATACCGGAAGGTCAAGGCAAATTAAGCATCGATGGAATTGATTTTTACAACCGTGTTATTGATATCTGCCTCGAATGTGGCATAACACCATGGATTACCCTTTACCATTGGGACCTTCCCCAAGCCTTGGAGGAAAAAGGAGGATGGACCAATAGGAACATCCTAAATTGGTTTGAGGCATATACACGCCAATGCGGACAACTTTTCGGAGATCGAGTTAAACATTGGATCGTATTGAACGAACCCATGGTCTTTACCGGGGCAGGATATTTTCTGGGTGTCCATGCACCCGGAAAAAAAGGTTTAAGAAATTTTTTACCAGCCGTTCACCACGCAACTTTATGCCAAGCATTGGGTGGCAAAGTACTGCGTGACACTGTGGAAAAAGCCCTAATTGGCACAACCTTCTCATGCTCCCAAATTACGCCATACTCCCAAAAAGAAAAAGACGTAAAAGCCTCGAGAAAAGCAGATGCCCTATTGAATCGCTTGTTCATAGAACCTAGTTTGGGAATGGGGTATCCTGTCAAAGACTTGAAAGTACTACGCCGTATGGAAAAGCACCAAAAACCGGAGGATCAAAAAAACATGATTTTTGATTTTGACTTTATCGGAATTCAAAACTATACCCGAGAGGTCGTTAAACACAGTTTTACCGTACCCTATCTTAGGTCGAAAATCGTAAATGCCACGAAACGGAATGTTCCCACCACCTTGATGGATTGGGAAGTATATCCCAAAAGTATCCATGCCATGATTTCCCAATTCAACTCATACAAAGGGATAAAAAAATTGATCATTACAGAAAACGGTGCCGCGTTTGAAGATAACGTCCTTAACGGTGAAGTAGATGACCCTGAAAGACTTTCCTATTTGCAGGAATACATCAAGGAAGTGCATAGGGCAAAAGAAGAAGGCTTAGGCATAGCAGGGTATTTTGTATGGACATTTATCGATAATTTTGAATGGGCCGAAGGATTTTACCCAAGATTTGGTCTGGTTCATAACAACTTCAAGACCCAAAAAAGATTGATAAAAACTTCAGGCAAATGGTATTCAAGTTTTCTGAAAAATCATTGAACAAAGATCCATCCTGATAAAAGGACATAAAAAAAGCCAATGTTGCCACCAGCTTTAACTAAACTAACTCAAACAAAGAACGTCTCCTCCCAATAGAGGCCATGCAAAAATAGAGAAATACGAAAGCTTTTGTGTTAGGTCATTTTGAACCTTAGGTTAAGTTTAAAATTCTTTACCCGGAGCCCCCAATTGTTATCGTTTAAAAATGGATAGATATCCCCTACATTAAATAAAACAAAGCAACCCTAAGAGCCCAACAGGGAATACGAACAGCAGAAGAAAAAGCAATATCGATTTTTACCCATAAAACCACATTTCATTTCACTATGTGAATGCCCTACAATGAATCCAAGCTTCATTACCCTATAGGGGGGGTCAAATCACTTAACTATCCCATGACAAGTAAAACATACGCAACCAGACGGTTATGGATATATTAATAATTATAATGTTATATTTAACACAGATATTATTCCAACACAATAAATCCCCCGATTGAAAAATGTTAACATTCTAAAAACAAAAAGGACTAACAATAAACAATCGTATCTAACATGAAAAAAATGACCGTATTAACCCTATTCCTGACCGTTGCAACACTTGTATCCTGTAGCAACCATGAGACCACTGAAGATGACCTAACTTCTGTGAATTCCAAAACCTCAAAAGATCAAGCCGATGAACCTATATACGGCCATCAATTCTATTATGCGAGTGCGGAGATTGAGATCAATAGATTGAAACTTCAAAAAACAAAACTTGTAGCTGAATTTGAAAACGGCAATAAAGGGGTGATGGAACAAATTGAAAACATTCAAAAGGAGATTGAAAAATTAAAAAGATTCAATGAATCATTGCTCTATATAAAAAGACCTCTTGGATCTAAAGGCCCAATGCCACCAAAACCATGTTTAGTAGATGATAGAAGTAATTGCATCCCCCAACAGAACCTATCTCCAAATACCGTAATCGTATTAGGTGAAGAATTGATGGTTGCCAATATTCTTGTAAAAAACAACAAGGAAGAATCGGTTGACACATCATTTAAGTCCATAGAAGACGAATATGGCCAAAGTGCCCTGCAGTTAAAAACAAGCTTGGAAGGAGAGGGCATAATGTACACCACATTAAAAACGAAGGTAGTTGGGGAAATTACTATTCCCACCCCCGTAGTTGGCCTATAAATTACTTGAAATCTGTATATTTAAGCTCTCCATCAAAAGGAGGGCTTTTTTTATGAAGTGTCTTGTTATACTCCTAATATGTACCTTTTCATGTCTTCAGTGCGCTACGGCACAAAACACGGAATTGGAACAGACCTATAATAAAGCATTTGATTTCCATTATGCCCATAAGGATAGCGCTTACCATTATTACAATAAAACCATACGACTGGCCGATGGCCAGAATGAATTGGAATATATGCTAAGTGCATACATTTATTTAATGAATGCCAACGGGCACTATTACGATTTAAAGAATTATCGCAAAAACTTAAAAAAAGAAGACAGTCTTTTACGTTATGACAAGCGTTTTAAAACCTTATCGAACATCGATTATTATAAAGATTATCTACTTTTCGACAAAGGCAATTACCATTACAAAATAAAAGATTACACTACGGCTAAAGGGTATTTTCAAAAACTCTTTGCCAAGCTTAATGCAATACCCGAAGCCCAACGTAATCGTAATGATTTGGCCACCTTATCAAGCCTGTACAGCTTTCTTGGGGCTATCTATAAACATACGGGCAAATATGAATTGGCGGAGTATAATTTTAAAAAAGACATTGCATTGGTATCCACCTACAAGGATAGTATGGATGATTGGAAGACTTCCTCAATGAACTCCAAAAAATTACTATCCCAGGTGTATGAGGACAAAAAGGATTTTAAGGCAGCGAACCTATTGCTAACCGAAGCTTTATCCTACTATAAATCACAAATAAAAGACCCAAGCTTTAAGAACAGGATTCTCTCAACCTATATTCTCTTGGCCAAGAATTCTATCATACAAGGGAATTTCATCTCGGCCATTGCCACTTTGGACGAAAGTGCTTACCTCTATTTTGAAGACAACCCATTTTCAAGGGAGGTAGACTTAATTTATGGGGATGCCTATCTGGGTTTAAAGGATTACGACAAAGCTGCGACCTATTATCATGCCGGATTATTGAAAATAAAAGCGTATCGCGAGAATCAAAAGCATCAAGATATGGCGATGGTTTATACAAGATTGGGTAAGGTGTCTTTAAGGCAACGGAAAATCGCAGAAGCTTTATCGTACTACCAAACGGCATTGATGCAATTAGAAAAAGATTTCAACAACCCGGATTTTGATTCAAATCCAAATCCGGACAAGGTACTTTCAAAAACAATCTTGGTCACGGTCTTAAAAGAAAAACTCAATGCCCTCTATGAAAGTTATTCGATGACCAATGATATTGAATATTTAAAGACGGCAAATAGCACTTCCAAAACCATTATAAAAACCTTGGATGTTTTACGACCGGAATTTGAAAGTAAATTAGACAAGGAATTTTTGGTTACCGAAACCTATCCCACGATTCAAACAATGGTTCGCATTTCATACGAATTATACCAACAGAGCAAAGACAACAGCTATATTGATGATGCTTTTTATTTTATGGAAAAAAGCAAAAGCATTGCCCTACTGGAGGCGCATAGAAATTCGGAAGCAACCAAATACGGAAACATTCCCGATGGCATAATTAGTGAGGAGCAGATTTATCGGGCTAAAATATCCCATTTGGATGAAGAGATCTTCAACGCCAATCCGAACGATAAAGCCGCCTTGATCGACTCGTTGTTCCTAATCAAAAAAGAATACTATGAATACATCGCAAAAATAGAACATGACTACCCCAAATACCATGCTTTAAAGTATAACGCTGATGTCGTTTCCTCGCAAGAATTAAAAAATGAATTACATACAGATCAATCGGTCTTTAGTTATTTGGTTACCGATAATTCGATATTCCTTACAGTACTAACCCATGAAAATGATGCTTTTTATAAGTTGCCATTTAATGAAACCCTAAAAAAAACAATTACCGATTATTACCGGCAGCTTTCAATGCCCAATATAGAGGACAGGACAAGTTATAGCATAAATAGTAAGCTTATCTATAAAGCGATTATTGAGCCTGCATTGGACAACAATACGTTTACAGATATTGTAATCCTTGCCGATGATGTCCTAAACTATATTCCCTTTGATGTACTTCAGACAAATCCCCTGGAAGAGAAATCCTACTTACTTTTCAAGTATAGCATTAGTTATGCAAGTTCGGCGACCTTATACTTGGAACAAAACAAAACGAACGTAAAAAGCAGTAACAAGCTAATGATCTTTGCACCTAATTTCAACAAATCGGTCTCAGGGATAAAAGCGGATCAGGAAAGGTTTGATATGGGCCCATTAATCTATAACATTCAAGAAGCAAAAAATATTTCCGAGTATTTCAGGGGAACGATTTATGATGGGAATAGGGCGAGTATTGCAAATTTTCAAAAGGATATTGATGCCTATAATTTGATTCATTTTGCCACCCACGCATCCGCTAATGATGAATTTCCCGATTATTCTTATTTAGCATTTGAAGATACTGATGATACTTCCAATTTACTATATGTGAAAGACTTGTACAATTATCATATCGATGCCGATATGGTTACCTTGAGTGCATGTCAAACGGGTTTTGGAAAACTGCAAAAAGGTGAAGGTATGTTAAGTCTGGCAAGAGGTTTTAATTATGCGGGTGTACCTTCACTAGTTACCTCGTTATGGAAAATCAATGATCAGAGCACCTCAGAAATAATGAAATCCTTTTACGAGAACCTAAGTAACGGGTTAAATAAAAAGGAAGCCTTACGACAAGCAAAACTAAGGTACTTAAATTCAAATGATGATGCGCTTTTAAGACACCCGTACTATTGGTCCGGTATTGTAATAACGGGTAATACGATGCCCTTAACCAGTACGGATTATTTATTGTGGGCAATCGTAGCCCTTATTGGCCTTTTACTTATCTGGTTGCTATACAAAAAGTCAATTAACCGCTTCAAGTAGTTTTTTGGCTTCTGTAGATTTATATTTCCCATCAGCAATTACCTTTTCCAGTGTTTTTCTAGCATTAGGCCTATCGTTCATTTTTAGATAAGCAAGGGCTAGATACCAGGTTGTTTTTTCCGTTAAGGTATCATTGGTCTTTAGATGTTCCAACAATAGCGGAACTGCTTCATTGGCCTTTTTCAATTTTAGCAAGGCATTTGCCTTATAAAATAAATAATAAGGTTCTTTAGTGGTCGAATACAAATTTGAAAACAAGGATATCGCGGTATCATACTCTCCTCTTTCATAGGCGAGGAAAGCAAGGGTTTTCTCATCTTGATACCCATCACCCCTTTGCAGTGGTTGTACCACATTTCGGTAGGGTTCAAAATAGCTTGCAAAAAGATCGTCGGTAGAAACCTTTTGATCCATGGTTAAAAAATAGGTTAAACCCACAAATAGCAACACACTGGCCGCTGCCAACCATTTTACATAGGAACGTCTCGTTATTGGCTTTTCAATTTTGGCTTTCGATTCCAATTCTGAAATCAAATCCCTAAAACGATCATCATCCTCCTTTCGGATAGCCTTTTTCAAATTGGCCTGTAAGGTTAGTTCTTTCTGAAAATCAATGTCATTATGCAAGAGTTCATCCACCATCACCCTTTCTTCCGGTGAAAGTCTATTCTGTATATATTTTTCAATTAAATCTTCTTGCTTCGACATAGGCTATGATTTAATCATGTCTTTCAGGGTTTTTAGGCATCTGGATTTCTGACTTCTGACTACACTACCATCCGTATAATCCGTATGCTCCACAATTTCATCAATATTTAGTCCCCTAGAGTAGAACAAGGTTAACATCTCTTGGCATTTTTTTCCCAATCTTTTAAAAAAGGTCTGCAATAAAACCTGTTCATGGCTTAATTCCTCTTCCTCGATATCAGTAGCGATTAATTCAATTGTATCATGAATACCAGGGTTGTTAGGTTGATATTCGACGGTTTTCTTCTTTTCCTTCAACAAATCATAAATCATAAATTTTCCGATCCCAAAAAGGTATGTTTTCAAAGAGCTTTTCACTGTCGCCAATTTACCGTTCAAAGCATGTTTTCGAAGCGCAATGAAGGCTTCCTGGTAAATATCACAAAGGTCGTCATGCGACAGGCCATACTTTTTCCCAAAATTCAAAAAAGCATCCCTATGGCCATTATAGAGTTTACCCACCTCTATTTGATTACCATGTACCAACGCTTTTATGTGATTTTCTTCCATCTACCTTTTAAGAACGCCAAGGGTGAATTTATAGCAAAGTTAATTTTTTAAAAGAGAAATGTTAACAATGCATTTTTTGACATGACTAAAGGTAAATGAAAAACATAATAATCATGAAAAAAATAGCGATCACGGTATTTTTCTTACTTGCATTTATAGGAAACGTACAACAGGCCGAAGCCCAATTCTTTAAAAAACTAAAAGAACGCGTAAAAGAAAAGACCGAATATGTGGTTGTGGAAAAAACATCGGACAAGGTTGCTGAAAAGGCATCAAACTCATTGGATAAGGCTTTTGAAATCAATCCTTTTTCAATGGGTAAGGGAAAAGTGGACCCCACCCTTGTTCCTGACTCCTATGACTTTAGTTGGAAATACTCCTTAAACATGAAGACCAAAGATGGGGACATTGTATTTCACTACTTTCTTCAACCCGGGCAGCCTTACTTTGGTTTCACCACCCCACTAATGGAAAGTATGTTCACCGTGATGGACAACGGGCGAAAAATTACGGTAATGTATATGCAATCCGAAAAAAGCCCGGCAATTATGGCGAATAGTATGCCTGATGACCTTGATATTGAAGAAGCGAACGATGAATCCGCAACCTTCGGTTATGAATCTTTACCTGATAAAGAAATCATGGGATATACCTGCACAGGGGTAAAAGCCACGAACGACCGCTATGAAATCAGTATGTATTTCACGGCAGATGCCCCCGTAAGTTTCAATGACATCTATAAAAACCAAAATAAAAACATGCCGGCCGGACTAGAAAACTATTTCGGTGAGGACGATTATGTACTGATGTTGGAAATGCAAATGATCGATCATAAAAAGAAAAAAATGAGTGCGACCATGGAATGTATCGGTCTTGAAGAAGTTCAAAAAACCATAATCAAATCAGATTATAATATCAGGTAACCAAAAACCAATTAAAATGGAAACAACAGAAAACAATACAGCAGTAGTTAACGAAGGTAAGAACATTGCAATTATTGCTTACATCACCATCATAGGACTTATCATCGCTTTTGTGATGAACAATGACAAAAAAGACCCCTTTGCCGCTTACCATATCAAACAATCATTGGGGTTGGCTCTTATAGGTCTCGCATTAGCGGCCATCGGTATGATCCCCATACTGGGTTGGATAATAAACATCCTAGGTCTCTTCGTACTCCTGTATATGTGGATTATCGGATTGATGAACGCGATCAATGAAAAAGAAAGTGCAGTACCCTTCTTGGGGGAGAAATTTAAAATGTGGTTTAAAAATATTTAAACATATACGGATTATGAACAAACGAATAAAACTAATTGCAGTGTTGCTTCTATTATCGTTCAGTTTTTCATGCAATAAAGATGATGATAGCCAACCTGAACCCATTGCTATAGAGGAACCACAACCAGATCCGGTTGACCCAGTTGATCCTACGCCAACTCCCCAAACTACAGACTTGTATTTAGTAGGCTATGAAAGAGATGGCGACAAACCCTATGCACAACTATGGAAAAATGGAGAGCAAACAGCCCTTCCCAATCCATCCGGAACTTCGCTTGCCTACGATGTATTCGTTGATGGTACCGATGTGTATGTAGCTGGGCAAGCAGAAACAAGTTATAATGATGCAGCCATCGTATGGAAAAATGGTGCTGGCAATAATCTCACCGATGGAACAAAAGATGCTAAAGCCAATTCAGTCTTTGTCTCCGAAGGTGATGTTTATGTGGTGGGATACGAACGATCTGAAGTAATCAATAGAGAGTCACATTACATTGCAAAATTATGGAAAAACGGAGTAGCTACCCCTTTGACATCAGGAATAAATGATGCCAGTGCCTCCGATGTGTTTGTAGCTGGTTCAGATGTTTATGTAGTGGGTGAGGAATACATAGCGGAAACCTTTTCATTTCAAATGAAGGTATGGAAAAATGGGGTTGATCTAAATTACACGAACAGTTCAAAATGGAATAGACCTGTTTCAATTTTTGTCGATGGTACCGATGTTTATGTAGCTGGATCTAGAAAAAATGACGGTGCTAGCATTGCTGTTCTCTGGAAAAATGGAATCCCTACCGATTTAACAAATGGTGAAACGCAAGGTATGGCCATGGATGTTTTTGTAGATGGTTCCAATATCTATGTTGCAGGTATTAAAAGCGATGCGAATGACAATCAAATTGCCAAAATATGGAAAAATGGTGTTGCCACGGAACTCAATACAAATACGAGTGCTACGGCAAGTGCTGTTTGGGTATCAGGATCTGATGTGTATATAGGAGGTAATGAATTAAATGTTGCTAAATATTGGAAAAATGGCACCCCCACTTCGTTAACCGATGGTCTTAACAATGCTTCGATTACTTCTGTTTTCGTAGCAACTAATTAAATAGCACTGTAAAATGAAAACGATATTACAACTCCTTAGCCTATTATTACTGATCTGTTTCACATTTTCGTGTAGTAAAGATGATGATCCATCAGGAGGTGGTTTAGACAATGTAGTAACTGATGTATACACGGTTGGATATGAATCCAATGGTGTAAATAAAATTGCCAAAATATGGAAAAACGGTATCGCTACCGCTTTAACCAACGGCGCAAATGATGCTAATGCAACCTCGGTTTATTTAGCTGGTGAAGATGTATATATAGGAGGTTACGAAAATAATGGAACAAACAACATTGCAACACTTTGGAAAAATAGTGTAAAAACACCACTAACAGATGGCACTACCAATGCTCTCGTACTCTCTGTTTTGGTATCAGGAACGGATGTTTATGCAGCGGGTCGCGAGAACAATGGATCTAAAAATGTAGCAATGGTTTGGAAAAACGGTGTAGCCATGCCCTTAACCGATGGCACAAATAGCGCTGGTGTGCAATCCATATATGTATCGGGTAACGACATATATACCGCTGGTTTTGAAAACAATGGAGCAAATAACATAGCAATGGTTTGGAAAAACGGTGTAGCGATGCCCTTAACCGATGGAGCAAATGATGCTATTGCCAATTCCATAGCTGTTTCGGGGAATGATGTATACGTAGCGGGACGTGAAAAGAATGGAACAACATACGTAGCTATTTTGTGGAAAAATGGGGTAAAAACAACGTTAACCGACGGGACTTTTCAATCAGCCGCAACATCAGTATTTACCTCTGGTGTTGATGTATATGTAACAGGGTATGACGGCTTTAAAGTGAATCTTTGGAAAAATGGAGTAGTCAACTCCATTACCGATGGCAGCACTTATGCTTCTGGACAATCTGTTTTTATTTCAGAAAATGACATCTACGTTGTCGGCTATGAAAGACCTGATTCAAAAGATATTGCAATGCTTTGGATAAATGGCATAAGAACGCCATTAACTGATGGCTCCAATAAT
Organism: Maribacter polysiphoniae; assembly: GCF_003148665.1. Lineage (GTDB taxonomy): Bacteria > Bacteroidota > Bacteroidia > Flavobacteriales > Flavobacteriaceae > Maribacter_A > Maribacter_A polysiphoniae. The sequence continues at coordinate 269,183 of NZ_QGGQ01000006.1, forward strand.
GCATATGCCAATAAAGTCTTTGTAACCAAAAATTAAATAATCAGTACTAAAAAAATAAAATCAATTCAAACTGAAAAATGATAAAAATGCGACAACTCTTTGTATTGTGCTTACTGATAAGTAGTGCTTTTTCTTGTAGTAAAGATGATGAACAATCAGCATCTGAGTTCGAAGATTTAGTAACCGATGTGTATACTGTTGGTTATGAAGATGAAGGAACAACACGCAGCGCTAAACTTTGGAAGAATGGGATAGCTACATCATTGACTGATGGAGGGAATAAGACTACCGCCAACTCCTTATTTGTTTCTGGCAATGATGTCTATGTTGTTGGCACCGGATCAAATGGAGTGGATGACATAGGAATGATATGGAAAAATGGGGTTCCTATTAAACTCACAGAACGCTTAAGGTCTTACGCCAATTCGGTTTTTGTTTCTGGATCTGATGTATATGTATTGGGATATATATCCAATGGGACGACAAGTATTGCCACCGTTTGGAAAAATGAGGAATCGATGAATTTATTTGATGGAATTGAAAGCATCGATCTCAATTCAATTTTTGTTGTTAAGAACGATGTATATGTTGCCGGAACTCAATTCAACGGACATGTAAATGTTGCTAAAATATGGAAAAATGGAGTACCGACTAATTTAACCGACGGCACCACCAACGCGGCCGTCAACTCCATATTTATTGAAGGCTCGGATGTTTATGCAGTTGGGTACGAAAATAATCAGAACGACATATCAATTGCTAAAATATGGAAAAATGGGAAAGCAACGATTTTAACCAAGGGAATAGATTATGCCACGGCCAATTCAGTATATGTTGTAGGATCGGATGTATATATTGCAGGTACGGAATTTAATAACGGTAAATCGATGGCAACCATCTGGAATAATAATTCCCCTTTAAAACTAACGAAAGGGATTTATCCGTCGTATGCAACCTCAATTTTTGTACAAGGTAATGATGTTTATGTTTCTGGCTATGTATATACCGGGCCATCCTATGTGGCAAAAATTTGGAAAAACGGAGAGGTGACAAATTTAACAGATGGCACATACAAAGCTTATGCAAATGCTGTTTTTGTAACCTCAAAATAAGAAAAACCCAAACGCTTAAAAAAGAAATCAACCCTTCTTTATTCATTAAAATTAAACTATAAAAACAATACTTAATTAAAATACAAAACAATGAAAACTTCAAAAATCACCATGGTCGTAATGGCCTTCATGTTAACAACCACTTTCTCCTTTTCACAATCGGTTGAGGGTAAACTCGCGATTAAAGGATCAGCGAAAGGCAGAACCATTAAACAGAAAACACCCGTAGCATTGTTTAAGGCATTCAAGGATGGTGAATACAACATTCATTTCAATTTTAGGACCTCCGACGTCAAATCGGATCAAATTATACTTTTTGATATGAAAACCATAGTAAAATACAATGGTAAAACCATATCCGAAACTTCGCGGGACGGATGGCCTTGGATACCAGGTGATATGTTTGTACCCATCGAAGCATTCGATGCAATTCCTGCTTTACAGAAATTCACATCAAATGAGGGGGCTAACAGTCTTCCTCCCAAGGGTGCTAGATCCTTTGAAATCATTTTACAATTGGTACCGTCCAAGGGGCAAAAGATAAAAGGGAGTATTAGCCCTGCCACCATGAAAATCACCATTGAATAAAATAACAATTATGAAAAACCACACATTTATATGCTGCCTTTTGGTGCTATTGTTTTCATGTAAAGAAAGTGCAAACCAAGAAAAGACGACAATTTCTTCTGCCATAGAAAAGGCAAAGGAAAAAACAATGGACAATCCGTATCTGGATAACGATAGCCAAAAAGCCATATATAAGGCCCTAAAGAAGAAAACGCCCTTAACCAATGATCAACTCTTTGCCATCTTACCCGAGGATATCAATGGCCATAAACCAACCAGTGACCTTGTACTTCAGGTAAGTAGTCAATTAACATCAGGCATATATGGTCCCTTAGGGAAAAAAAGCTATAATTTTTTTATTCAAGACGGTGTAGGTTCCCGTGCCATCGTAAGGAATTTTTTTGACACCTATAAGATACAGCCCCAAGGACCACCACAGACCGAATACGTTTATCAAGATCGGGATGGTTACAAGACCATTGCTTTCTTACAGCCTAAAATTAAACGCAATTTCATTCGATTTGTTTACAATAATCGGTTTGAAATCACCCTGGAAGGCCCTGATCCTGTAAAAGAATTGTGGTCTTATATCGACTTTGAAAACCTGAAAAAATTAGACAAATACAATTGAAACGATGAAACGATTATTGATTACCACTGTTATTACTCTTCTACTTTTTTCATGCAAAGGAAATGGGCAAGATCCCAATAACGATGCGAAAAATGATGTTTCCAATGTAGTTTCCACAGCCTCAATTTCCCATAACGAATTGATGTTCAACGGGGATTATGAAGATTTGTTGACGCTGGAAATGGCATCAAGAATAACGGGTTTTGAACCGTCAAAAGCAAGAAAAACACACATCTTAAAGGGCATGATCGGTGAAATATTGAGGTACAATTGGGAGAATGGAAGAGAAAAAAATAAAGAAACCATAACCCCAGGAATGAAAACAACAACGATTTCATGTACCGATCTAGTACAAATAAAATGGGTCGATACCGAAGCAGACATGGAATCATTCTTAGATTTTGTTGAGCCGGATGAACATCAAGAACTATCAAAATTAAAGGAAGTTGGTGAAAGTGCTTATTGGAATTCGAAAAAGAACCATTTAGAGGTGTATTCAAACGGTGTTTCTTTTACGGTTCAAGTAGCTATTTCAAATGATGGGTCTTTAAACAAAGAAAAAACCATCGCCTTGGCAAAATTAATCGTAACGGAAAAATTATAAATCCCAAATATGAAAACAATACTCCATCTAACATTGGCCATATTCATTAGCATACAACTTTGTAGCTGTAAAGAAAACGCTCAAAAGAATACAGATGTAAACACCAACGATACCGTTCCACAATCAATTACCAAGGAAAAAAAGGAAAATACCAGAAAAACAGCGATCGTAAATATTGAGGCGGATATCAGTGGAAAAAAATTCAGTCTAACAGAATACAATCCAGAGACCAGCACGGATGTGGTTTTTCTAAATGGGGGTTTACAGTTTAGAATACATGATTATCAAAATAAGTCGGTTTTGGTAAACATATATTCTCCCGAAATGTTCACGAAACTACCCTTAACCATAACGCGTCAAAGCTTAGCCTTGCCTCCTAAAGAGGCTGCAACGTCAAAAACACAGAGTAGGCTCGAGATATTGATTCCTTCTCGCCAACATTTTCAGGGCGACAACAAAATCCTGTATGAAGGTTCCGTTACCCTTGAAGAACTATCCACGACTAAAATACTTATCAATTTTGACGGTAAGGGGATTGCCCATGGTGCCAGGAAAAAAACGGAGAATCTATTTCCCATGAAAGGCCGGATAAAACTCGAGAACTTTAGCATTTATGATACCAGAATGAAAGAATAAAACATATCAACATGAAAACAATCCTGAAATTCACAAGTGTGTTATTGCTAATGGCTTCATGCAATACAGAAGCTAAAAAGGTAACCAAAGAGCTATTGAAAACCGTTGAACAAACGGAAGCCAAAAGTGCCGACCAACCCTCCGAATTTGATAAATTGACCAATGAGCTTTTACAGAAAACACCCTTAACGGATGAAGAATTATTGGGAGCATTCCCAAAAGAATTAATTGGTCATCCATTGGAAAAGGTTAGCGCCATTCCTTATATGCAGCAAGTTGTCGGGCAATTCGGAAACCGGAAAATATCGTTATCCGTCGCAGATGCTGCAGGAAAAAATAATCCATTAGTAACGACATTTCTTGGCTTTTATTCTTATGTGCCCCCTGCTACCGACAAAATCAAATCGATCAAAATTGAACGGGATGGTATTAAAACCATAAGTGAATTCAAGTATAATGAAACAGAGATGCGACTACTTTATGACGATCGCTATTATATTATCCTAAGTGCAAAAGCAATGGATCCCGACGAGCTTTGGAACGCTTTCGACATCAATGCATTGCGTGGTTATAAAAACCTGAATAAGTAAAAAAATCATGAAGAACCCAAAAACCACAGATGGCACCACCCGACGTGAATTTATTCAGCAACTAGCCTTATGCTATGCGGCAGCGCAAATGCCTTTGGTTTTTACCGGCTGTAAAGATGACAAACCTAATTTTGTGGGTACTGGCAAAGCTCCCTACAAAGTCTGGGAAGAAATGCTGATGGCATTGGAAACAAGTCCTGATCATTTAGAGGGTAGAATGAAATTTCTAATAGCCTCAAATGATGCCAAAGCCATGTTTGATTTTGTTCGTGACGAAATTTATTTGATGCCTACAAAGGCTAACTCTGTAGGATATATCGGAACGCAGTTGAAATGGGGAATAAAAGGGGCATTAAGATACGGAATAGCCACCCCACGGGAAAAAGCCGAGCTTTTAAATTACATGTATACCCAGGCCAAGATCACTTCAAAGGTGGTTTTTGAACGTACAAACATCCAACCAGAAGAAGTTCCTGCCTTTTTTTTAAGACCCATACAACGCAACTTTGGTCTCGATATATCCAAAAGTCAATGGAGACAATGGGAGAAAGAACTCCAGGTCAAGGGAAACCCAACCCATGAAATTCCGAAATATGATGAAGAACACAATGAATCCAAAGCGCTGGCCGAAAAACTATGGCAACTAATCCCTGATAAAGAAAAATTAGACAATCAACCGTTCGATTTTCGTTGGGATAATTGGAAAACACCAACCGTGGAATTCATCTTGAATGGTGAAACAAAATATGCGCATCTTTTTGATCCAGCAGTAGCTTTTGGGGAATTAAAAAATGATGGTATAAATATCTCTGAAGCGGATCCCGTAAAAAATAATGATGAAAAAACCAGTATTTCCATTAGCTATAGGGATTCCATTGATCCTAAAACCGAAAAAGAGTTCGTATCCGGGGAATGGTTATCAACCCAAGTTGTGGGCAATCAAATCAATGTGTCCTTTTTAAACGGTTTGAGTTTAGAACAACAAGCGATTACACCTATAGGAACCTTGCGCACCTTTACCCCTGCACTTGCTTTTCAAAGTTTTGATGAAGAAATCAAAGTCATGCAAGAGAATTCCTTTTTAGGCAATCCTTTTACGTTGGATGGGAAAATCATCGATGTATCTGGGGATGAACCCAAAATAAATGGAAATACCATACTTAAAAAGCCAAATACGGAGTTACAGAAAAAAGTTGCCGCATTAAAGATCAAGGCTTTTCCCGCAAATTATCCATTGGTAAAATTACATGTAACCCCAACCGATGAAAATGGGGCTTTTGTAGAAAATTTATCGGCCTCGGATTTCTCAATTACCGATAATAGCAGACAAGTACAGGCGTTGATGGAAAGCAACCGCCCAACCCCGCGGATTTTGATTCTTTATGACACCTCATTAAGTATGCCTAAAGAATATTATCAAGAGCATATGGATGCTTTTATAGAAAGTCTACACCAATCTATTTTAAAAGAATACCCAGCGGCCTTTATTACCAAATGGAAAACACCTTCGGAAATTTTCACATGGTTATTAAAAGCATCAAAATCCGATTATGATCTCATCATATATGCCACGGATGGAGACAATAATGATTCTTATTCCGAGACCAATGCGGAAATCTATAAAAACGGCGCACCTACTATTGTCTTAAATGTCAATGATAGTGAGTCTGGACATAGTGTTGAAACATTCAATAAAATGGCAGAAATCACCAACGGAATGGTGTTAAAAGCGAAAGACCAAGCAAAAACCCTCGAAGCTATAACCGATTATATCTCGAAAATGGAAATTCCGCCGTATGTTTTCACCTATTATGCCGTGGGAGCGGAAGAGGTGCATGAGGCCATCTTAGGTATTGACAACAAGAGGATTACCGTAGCTGAAAAATTTAAGTTCGTTACCAACGCAACAAAAGAAATAGGGCAATCATTGATCGGACTCTATTGCACCATTAAAACCGGAAATACTACCATAAAAAGGGTTTTGGCGGGTTGGGATCCACAAACCGAAATTAATAAACAACCGGATTATTTAGATTCCTTAGCCGTAAGAAATACGATACTCGGGGGTGCTACCCTTTATTTTGAAGGGGAAGGTCCTACCATTTCAGCAGCCTTATCGGATGTTTTAAAATACAGATTGACTACACGGTCTTGGGGGGAAGCACTTATAGACAATGATACCAGCAAGGCAAAGGAAGAATTTGCTAAAGGAGGTTACCTATACCACCCTGAAATCATATCCCTTATGGCACCACTGGGTGATGCTATTACCACAAATGGCATGACCTTTTCCTCTGGCATTCGCATAGCCATTATAAAACATAAAATTGGTGTGGGGGAAAAAGCATCCACAAAGTCATTCGACTATTTGCCAACCTCAAAGTATACCACATTAACGAAAGACCCAGATTCCGCATTTAAAATCACCTTGGAAAAAACAGCACAATTGGCGGTAAGGGAAGCCCATTTTTTCACCAACAGTACAGTCTCTGAATTAACAAACAGCCGACTATTAGAAAGGCAAAAAGCAATTGATAATCAATGGTTTCAAGAGAAAAAAGAAACCTTTTCACAACCCTACTATTGGAGTGAACGGATTCACCGGGGTGATGGAAATTTTAAAATTTTCGATGAAGCCGCCGTGAGTTTGGCCTATTGGCAAATCAATCAAAAAACAGGGGAGCTATTTGGCATATTGGCTGATGGAACAGGTGGTGGGTCTAATAGTATTGAGAAACAACTTAAAGAGCTTAATAAAGTTATGGATATGTATATGTTAGTTTTTTCTTCAATAGGGGCTTCAGGTTTGGCACTTGGCATTGTAGCCGCCTATGGCAAAACGCTTGTTAAGCTCTATGCCATTGTTACGGAAGTCATTATCATTATGGATCCGACAGGAATGGACGAAAAAGTTATGGCGGCTTTACAAGAACTTGCCTGTAATGTAGATAAAGAAATTATGTTTTTTGCTTTTGGAAAGGTAGGGGAAGTAATGGGTGGATTAGATGTTATAATAGGCCTGATGGGTGATGGAAGTGGCATATTCAAATGTTAATAACAATTTTATAGCCAAGAAAAAATAATCTATTAAGACATAAACAAAATGAAAAAACACACTAGAGAGATTATAAAAATAATATATATAGTTTTTCTTGTAGCCCTTCTGTTTGCATGTAAGGACAACAGGTTGAGGTTTTTTACAATCCAAATAAGCCAAAAATAGCAACATCGGAACCAAGAAGAAAAGATGGAGCTAATGGATTATTCATCAAAAACTAAAAAGTGTAATTATGAAAAACTATTTAAAAATACTAACGGTATTGGTGTTAATGGTCTCTTGCCAATCCAATAAAAAAGAAGCTGTTAGTTCAAGTTCTGCTCAAAAGAAAAGCATGGATTCCTCTAAAGATTTACAGTCTAAAACAACCTTATCTGAACAGCAGTTTGGTGATTTTTTTCCAAAAGAAATCGGAGATTACAAATTAATAGAAGTGTCTGAATCTACAGTACTGTCTCGCACAATTACAAGTGCATTTTATTTGAAAGGTGATAATATGAAAAATAATATGGAATACCGTGTTGAAGATGGTCATAAGAAAGGTTCTTCAGTGCTTAAAGATTTTGAAATATCCTATAAGTACCAGAATAAAGGGGAAGGAGAAACGGAATATATTTATAAAGAGCGCAATGGCTACAAAACCATTGCCTTTTTACAACCAGAGGAAAACCGTAATGAGATTCAGTTTATTTATAATCAACGCTTTAGCATCATTCTGGAAGGTGCTGATCATCCGGATAAACTATGGACCTACATAAAAGAAGAGGACTTAAAAAAATTGGATAAGTATTAAGCCAGACAGTTTGCAAAAACTAACAAAAGACCTCACAAGACAAACTTACAATAATTGAATAAAAAGCAAGATTATTCAGCCAATATGCATGGATTGGGTTCATGTAGAAGAAACACATCAATATTAATATTTTAAACATATTTAGAATGAAAATAATAAAAAACCATTTTCTTATTACATTATTATCCATGTTTGTATTTGCATGAAATAGCAAAGAAAACAAAACGAATGCACCAGAAAATAAAAGTGTGAAATCCGAAAAATCGACTTCTACTAACTCCCCTTGCGAACTTATTTCAATGGAAGAAGTGAAAAGTATTTTTTTAAATAACAGAATACCCTATAGAAATGAAAGATTTAGTTTACACGTATCCTACTTGTGTTTTTAAATGGGAAGATGGTAAAATTACAACGTCGGTATCTTTTGGAGGTCAAGAAATTAAATCTACTATACCTAGTGAAGTATTAATTGTTATGGTAAAAAACGCTAATGAAGATATGTTCAAAAGATCTACATCAGTTTATAAACAACCGGAAGAAATTTCCAATATGGGCACTATGGCAGTTTGGTATACAAGGATGTCTCAATTAACGTTTCTTTCAAATAAATATATATTTCCTGTGCATGTTAAAGTATCTAATAACGGCATTGAAAATAATGAAAAAGCCATTGAAGTTTCGAAGCTTATTATTGAAAAAATATAAAAACAAAGAACATGAAAAATATATTAAGTTTAACCCTAGTTATAGTACTCTTGGCTGCTTGTAAAGACACTCCAAAATCAAATTCGAATAAATCCAAGATTATGGAAGGAGTAATGAATGAAATAACTGGCAAGAATGAAGAAATAAATAAAAAATACGATCTTCTACTCAAGGAATTAGGTGCCAAGACCCCACTAACCAATAACCAACTCATAGCGGCATTTCCGAAAAAATTGAACCATCTCAATTTAGATCCTTCAGAACAGAATACAAAAGAACCTGAAATCACCGATACCCAACTTGTTGCAGGCAGCTTTGGGGATGACACCATTAGAATGGAAATTTTGGATGCCGCAGGCCAAAAAGCCGTTGGTGCCATCTTACCCTTAAAAATGTTGCACCTCAACAAAATAACTTCAGAGAGCAACAATACCATAAGATATTCCAAAATTGAGCGCAACGGAATTTTAACCTTTGGTACTGATCGGGATGCAAATACAAAAGCCGATTTTCAATCCGAACTTCGATTTCTTTACGGTAATCGATTTTATGTTACCTTGGTAGGAAAGGGGATGGACACCGATGCCCTTTGGAAAGCCATGGGTATTGACAATTTGAATGGCTTTAGAAATTAAATCAATAGTATGGAATACATTCAATCCCTTAGTCAGTTTCAAATAGTAGGCCTTGTCTTGCAATTGATACTTCTGCCATTTTTATTTATGGCCCTTCGCCGTTGGTGGTGGGCAAAACAATCCCACCAATGGCCCAAAGTCAAGGGAGTGGTAACAAAGGGGCTCGACTTCCCCCTATCCAAAAAAATCGATTTTCTATACACCTATGAACTCAATGGCGCCACTTATACAGGCGAAGAACCATTTTTTGCCAATTCATTCAAGAATTTTTCGCAAAAGAAGGCTTCAGGGTTAATTGCTAAATATGCGCTTGGAAAACAGGTAAATGTTTTCTACAATCCTTCAAACCCTAGGATATCGACCTTGGAGCCAGGAAGAAAGGATGGTGTAATAGGTGCCTTACTACTATTGTTCCTACTTTTCTTATTAGGGGCCGTATCCTTCTATCGTCCTTCTTTACTAGTGGAAGCCATAGATTATTTTTCTAACCGTTAGAACACATTTATTATGAAAAAATCAGTTATGTTTTTAGTGGCCTGTGCCTTTCAATTTGGCATGGCCCAAACCAATAACACGGTGGAGGATTTTCCGTTGAGAGCTACGGATTTGGTCTTGTTTTCCTTCGGAATGGACAACCCCCTTACCATAGGAACCATCTCGGATTCTGGAGAAATAACTTTCAATTTTCCAAAAGACCTAAATGCCATTACTGATGATGTAAAAGCCAATTTTATGTCGGACACGGCATTTACCCTATTTTCCAAATGTGATAATAGTTATGACATGCTATCAGAGGATGAAAATGGCAAAGCCGTCAATGCTGGGCAAATTTCATTAAGCACAAAAGAGAATCCGTATTCGGGGTTGCTGTCTATGGTTACGGATGAAGCGTTGGTCCCTTGGCTGGAAGACACCTATTCGAATAACGCCGTAACCGGATCCTATTTTGAACTGGTTTATATGGAATCGGATTTTAATTATCAGGGGGAATGCACTTCCACAGTGTCCAATACAGAAAACGATACCATTATAACAACCTATAGCTACGATTTGCAACTAAAAGCCGGATTTAATTTCATTGAATATAAAATCGAAAGCGTACTTGAACATGCCATTCCTAGCATGTATGAGGAAGGTGTTTTTGACAACATAATGAAGCCTAGTAAAATAAAGGTTACTTCAACACAATCAGTTCCACCAACAATAAAGTGGATTGGTAAATATTTCTAAAATATAGTAAGCATGAAAACAATACATAAGATTTTCCCCATACTTATAATCCTTATTGGGTGTACAGGTTTCTCCCAAACACCTGAGCAACAAAAAATGATAGATAAGGCCTTGAAAATGCGGGATAGTATCATGGAGAGCCTTAATCTTGAAGAGGTCCAAAGGAAGGCAGAACAGCAGCAAAAAAGGCTCGAATCGGATAAGCAAAGTAATAATACAACGAGCCCTATCCCTAAAGCCATAAAAAATGAGGATAAATATTGGAAAAATACATTAGCCAGCGATTCCGGCAATACACTGAAAAATTGGAACAACGGAGACGCCGATCTTGTTTTCAACTATTCTTATGACCCGGGAAAAGATAAGGTACAGTATGTCAAGATCGGCGTCATTAGGGCAGATGGCACTATTGCATTGAATCCCATAAACAAAGTACCCATACTAAAACCTATAAAGGAATTTAAGGATAACAACAATTTTTTTGATATCCATAATCCAGATGTTTATCAATACCATAATGAAGATTCCGGATTTAAACTCAACGCTTATTTATCGGTATATCAAAATGATAAACAAATAGGGATCTTGACCATCGGAAATTCTGAAAAAGTAACCCGAAACCTATTAACATCCGGGGATTTATATTATGGTGATGAGGGGTATCTATTGTCATGGGTTTATGTTGACGAAGCATGCGCAATTATGGCCCATGAAAATTGGAAAGGGGATTTAAGCAACACGGGCACTCCATTGCTGGTTGAAACTACCGTTACATATGACCTTAGTTTTAAACCGGGATGGAATTTGGTAAAAACGGAAGTTATTGGAAAATATGAATTTCCAAACGCTCCCGAAGAGGACCGATCGCGATATAAAAAGCACGTGCATACGATGGTGCCTTCCATTCCTGATGATGCCACTTATTACTTTAGATCAACGCTGTACTAAATGATCACCTTTCCCCAATTAAGGGTTGCTGCCTTATTTTAAATAAATCAGGACTAAAGAAATTACTTCCACGGTCAATTTCTTCTGCCAGGAATGAAGGTCGTAACCCTTATAGCAATAGTTATATTACAGAAAGCAAAGCTAGCTTTGGAATCATTTTTTATTCCGGTTAATCTCTTCGATAAGATTGGCCACCAAGGCCGTCCATCCCGTTTGGTGTGACGCGCCGACACCACGACCATTGTTACCATCAAAATATTCGTAGAAAAGAATAAGATCCTTAAAGTATTCGTCTCTATATTTTTCTTTGTGCAACGCATGAATAGGTCGATTGCCATCTTTATCCTTGTCGAACATCGCAATCAGCCTTTTGCTGATTTCAAATCCTATTTCCTTTAAATTCAAATAATTACCGCTTCCTGATGGGAATTGGTATTTAAGGTTATCTTCAAAATAGTTGTGATATTCCTTGAAAGTACCGATAAACAAATAGTTCATTGCCATCCAAATGGGTCCTCGCCAGTTGGAATTGCCACCGAAAAGGTCCGTTTGGGATTCGGCAGGTTCATAGCTAATGCCGTAATTGGTTCCATCAATTTCAATATTATAAGGTTTTTCATGTCCCTTGGACAAAGAACGTATACCATGGATTCCCAAAAATTCAGATTCATTCAGCATACTTTTAATCAAAATATCCATACGTTTCCTGGGTACTAGGGAAAGTAAAACATCCTTATCGGTAGCATATTCCTCAACAACCTGGTACATGGCGTTTTCCACACGGTATTTGCGAAACCACTCTATACTACCACGAAAACGGGGTAGTTTATCCAAAGTTTCTTTTCTAATGTTCAGTACGGCCGCCAGTGATAATAAGCCGGAAATTGAACGGACCTTGATGGGAATCGACTGTCCATCCGGCAATATCAACGTATCATAGAAGAATCCCTCTTTCTCGTCCCAAGAACCTGGGGCGCCTTCCTTTAGTTTGTTCAGTGCTTCGGCAATAAACACAAAATGGCCAAAGTATTTGATGGCCATATCCTCAAAAGTATCATCCTCAATGGCAATTTCCAGGGCAATTTCCAACATATTAAGGCAATAGAGCGCCATCCAGGAAGTACCATCTACCTGTTCCAAAATACCTCCTCCGGGAATTCCCCCACTTCGATCGAAAACCCCAATATTATCCAAGCCTAAAAACCCTCCTTCAAAAATATTCTTATCGAACCTATCCACACGGTTTATCCACCATGTAAAATTGAGTGCCAATTTATTGAACATCCGTTTTAAGAATTTCAGATCCCCTTTTCCGGTGTCCCGTTGCTCGATTTGGTAAATATGAATGGCCGCCCATGCCTGTACAGGCGGATTAACATCGCTAAAATTCCATTCATAGGCAGGAATCTGGCCATTAGGTGCCATAAACCATTCCTTGGTAAATAGGAGCAACTGTTTCTTGGCGAAATCAGGATCTATCATAGCGAAAGAGACGCAATGAAAGGCCGAATCCCAAGCAGCAAACCAAGGATATTCCCAAGCGTCGGGCATGGAAAGGATATCATGGGTACGCAAGGTTTTCCAATTACTGTTTCGACCATGGGTTCGTTCGGGTGCCGGCTTATCATCCGAATCGGTATTCAACCATTTCTCTACTTCATAATTATAGTATTGCTTGGACCAAAGGAGTCCGGCAAAAGCCTGTTTTTGTATTTCCCGCTGTTCTTTCGAGGATTTTTGGGTTACATTATTCAAAAACTCCTGTGATTCTTCTTTCCGATTCGAAAAAACAGCCTCAAAACTATTATCAAAAGGTACTGGGAGGGGTTCCTTTGTTAATCTTAATTTAATGGTTCGGGTTTCACCCGCTTTCAGTTTCAATTCATAAAGGGGTGAACATTTGGTTCCTTCACTTTTCTTCTCCGCCAGCGAATAATCATTTTGGATGACCGCATCATGAAAAAGGTCTTTTTTATATGGATGGTCATTTTTCTCATTGAAAATCTTTTCACGATTCGTTTCGTTTTCGGTAAACAAAACTTTTGAAGGCCTCTCAAAATACAGGGTATAATCACCTACATAGGGATGTCTAATGGAAACGGAGGATGCCTCCTTATCTTTTTTGATTATGGGTTTTTCGTCCATATCAATAAAACTCCAGAAATTGCGTATCCACAACGTAGGTAGTAGATAAACCGGTGCTGTTTTGGGTCCTCGATTACTGATTGATATCTTTATAAGTAAATCTTCCGTATCGGCCTTGGCATATTCGGTAACGACATCAAAGTATTCATTGTTATCAAAAATTCCCGTGTCAAGAAGTTCATATTCATGTTCCGCTTTGCCCCTTATTTTGTTTTCCTCCACCAATTTCCCATAAGGAAACTCATTCTGGGGATATTTGTACAAATGTTTCATGTACGAATGGGAGGGGGTGTTCTCCAAATAGTAATAGAGCTCCTTTACGTCTTCACCATGGTTGCCTCGAGGTCCTGAAAGACCGAACAAACGTTCTTTTAAAATAGAATCTTTCCCGTTCCATAGGGTTACCCCAAAACAGATGTTGCAATAACGATCGGAGATTCCGGCAATACCATCTTCGCCCCAACGATATGTTCTGCTTCTGGCATGATCGTGTGGCAAATAATTCCATGCGTCTCCATTGGAACTGTAGTCTTCTCGCACCGTTCCCCATTGTCGCTCACTTAGATAAGGACCCCACTTAAGCCAATCTTTGTCTTTTGAATAGTGTTCCTTTAGTCGTTTTTGCTCTTTGGATAGTTCTTGTATATTGTCCATGGGAAGAAATCATTGGTGTAACAAAGTTAAACCATTGGAGGGGTTTTTACACCCTTTTCGATCTATCATGTTTTTACCAAGAAACCCAATCAGTATATAAAAGATGGCTATTTTTTTTATGGATCCAATAGATTACCTACCCTACCTACATTCGGGGAATATGTGTAACCACAAAATTCATGGTAGCGGAAACATCAAATACCCACCGTCTGAATTTGCGTTGGGATAGAGAAACACTGGGGCTGGTAGGGCTATAAGAGCCTTTTTACGGACATTGAATGGACTTTCCTTATTGTTTGGAAGTATGGCCTTAAAACGGGGGCAACCACCATACAATGCATTGGAAAGGGAAACGGGTGCCATAAAACCGATTTCCAAAAATCGATCAGTACTCGCTAAAATACCTCATCATCCTTTAAAATTTTAAATACAACCCCATCCAATTGGGCTGTAACTGGAATTTGACATGCTAAACGACTTTGAAGGGTGCTATTTCCCAGCTTGGAGAGGGTTTGCTTTTCATCCGCTTCCATTTTTTCTGAAATTGGACCTTTGATCACCTGAATATGACAGGTACCACACCAAGCCCTACCCTTGCAGTCACCCCAGTCTTCAACATATTTATCGAAGAGTAGTTCCATAAGGCTATGGTATTCGTTGGGCCTAAACATCACATCACATTCTTCCCCGAATTCATTATAATACTTAAGGCTACATTGCTTTATGGTCATCCATTCATTGCTAAAAATCAAATTCCAACAGACCTTAAACCAAATATGCGACTATCACCGAGCAACTGAATACCACACTCAATATAAGTAGATTGAATGCGATTTTTGATTTCAATTGGGCGAGTATCGATGCATTAAAGGCCATACAAAAAATAGTGATCAAAAATACCACGAACATTTCGACTGCCGTAGGCCTACCGTGCATTAGCAAAAGCATTACGGCCACCGAGCCCAAACAGCTTTGACCAATAATGGCGATTGCAGCATAACCCATTCGGCCTTTTTTAAATTCGGCCAACAGATTATTATACGTTTTTAAGGGTCCGTTTTCCATTCTTTGAGTATCGGAATGGGTCAAATCAGGGTTATTTAATACATCCATAACTTTTGTTTTTTTCTCCCTCTTTACCATTCGACCGAAACATCAGGAGGGTAGATGTTGCCGGCTCGTTTTATTTCATTGTCATTTTACTCCATATTCTAATAGGATAATTTTGTCCGATTTAAGGATAATTTTTTTAGCGTTTCAAGAAGGTCAGTCCCACTTCTAATCCAGCCGTCATTTCATATAAACTGGTATTTTCGAGCATTTCCCTTAAATCATTCCGAATATCCACGAATTTGCTATGAACCGGACAAGGTTTGTCGGCGTTACATTCTTTTAAGCCCAATCCACAGCCGGCATATATGGTATCCCCATCGATGGCATCAACAATCGCGCTTAGTTTCAGTTTATCCATTTGTGTCCTCGATATTTCGAACCCGCCATACGCCCCTTTTACGGATTCAACGATGTTATTTTTGGACAACAACTGTAAAATCTTTGCGGTAAAGGCTATGGGGGAATCAATTTTATCGGCGATTTCCTTTAGGCTTACCCTTCTGCCATCAAGTGATTGCATAGCAATGTAAGTTGCTGCCCTTAAACCGTATTCACATGCTTTTGAAAACATTATACTGCTATTGATTATAATACTAAGATACTACTATTTTTAATTAGGATAACATTGTCCTATTATATTTTTCAATTTATGATGCCCTAAAGACAAGCTAGACACCGTGGAAACCCTTGGAAACAAAAAAGCCACTCTTACGAATGGCTTTCCCTTTTTGCTCCCCCTCTTGGACTCGAACCAAGGACCCTCTGATTAACAGCCGCAAATGGAGTGTTTTCATTTAGCTCTATATGTCTTCTTATAATCTGATTATCAATATTTTATGATTTTTTGTTTTGCATTTGGTTTTACAATAATTACATTTAATAGCCCATTTGTTGTCCCTATGTTGTCCCCATGATTATCATATGCAACCTATAACAGCAAGGTCCTCAAATTAAAATAATGTAAATGTTGTCCCCAAATGTATAAAATATGATTACGCTCAAAATTGTTCTTAAAAAGAAACTGCTATCAGATGGAACATATCCTGTCTGTTTACGAGTTACTAAAGAAAGACAATGTAGACATTATAAAACTCCGTTCAGCGCAAAATTGAGTGAATGGATAGAACCCATAGGGAACTTCAATAAACGAAACCCAAACTACATCCAATATAACCGGTTACTTGTAAAGTTCAAGGAAAGAGCCTACAGAATAATAACAGATTTAGAAATTGAAAATCCTGATTATTCACTACAGGATTTCGACACAAGCTATAGAATCACCTTCAACCCTGTCAAGAATGATGTTTTCTCCTTTTTTGATGAGATTATAGAAGAAATGACCTTTGCTGGTCGTATCGGAAATGCGAAATCCTATAAGGACGCTAAAACCTCGGTTCAAATTTTTCATAAATTCAAAAACCTTAATTTTAGGGAAGTTAACCCTACTTTTTTAAGTAAATACGATGCTTTTCTCAGGTCCAGAGGTGGCACCGATGGCGGTATCGGTGTGAAAATGCGATCTATTAGAGCATTGTTTAACAAGGCAATAGAACGTGGAGTTATCAAAGAAAGTCTTTATCCCTTCAAAACCTATAAAATATCAAACCTGAGAGGCAAAGGGTTTAAACGTGCTTTGGATTTCGAAGAAATCATGCGCATCATTAATTTTAATTTGAATGACTTTCCACATTTGATAAATACCAAAAATTATTTCGTGTTTAGTTTCTATACCAGAGGTATGAATTTTGCAGATATGATGTGCTTGGAATGGAAAGATGTGGAAGCTAATATCATTTATTATACTAGGGCAAAAACTAAGGGAAACTTCTCTATAGCCATAATGCCTCCGGTGCAAAAAATATTAGATTATTATCGCGCTTATGGTTATGGCAACAAGTATGTTTTTCCTTTACTTTTTCGAGAAGACTATACCCCTACCTGTAAGCTTCCCCTAATTAGAACTGCTTAGTTTTCTAAAACTTCATTAAAGTTATTGTTTTTAATTCTTTTGGGGCTAGCCCCAAAAGAATTAAGTTCCGCGTATTTTACGGGCGGTATTTTACCCAAGGCATCGTGGGGCCTATGATGGTTATAATCGTTCATCCAGATCTGTGTCTGTTCCCTTACTTGGTCTAGGTTTTCAAAGATATATTTGTTCAGCACCCCACGTCTATAGCTTCCATTGAACCTTTCCACATAAGCATTTTGGGTCGGCTTGCCCGGTTGGATATATTTGAACTCTATCCCGTGCATCTGGCTCCAATCGTTCGTTATATGGGCTATGAACTCCGGGCC
>NZ_QGGQ01000007.1 GCF_003148665.1 Maribacter polysiphoniae
AAGGTCGGGTACGGCCGGCCCTAAAAAGAACCCCTCCCTTTTTCCGCAAACCTTGGAAAAAAACGACCCTCCCGGATCGATAATTGATGACAACATAGGAATATAGATCATATGATCTATATATCTTTTATATGTTCATTCCTTAAAATTCCTACAAAAAACCGAAAGAACCAAGTGATTCAGCAGAAAAGGGCGATGTAAGCAATTACAAATGAGTACAAATGTTTTTAAACGGATAATCAAAAAAATCAACAATCACTTAGGTAAACCCCAACAGCGAGTCCGCCTTCCGAGGTTTCCTTGTATTTGGTGTTCATATCCTTGGCGGTTTCCCACATGGTCTGTACTACCTTATCCAAACTTACCTTGGCTTCCTTGGGGTCAGAACCCAAAGCCAGTTCCGCGGCATTTATGGCCTTTATGGCGCCCATGGAGTTTCGTTCTATACAAGGTACCTGCACCAATCCCCCAATGGGGTCACAGGTAAGGCCCAAATGGTGTTCCATCGCAATTTCAGCGGCCATCAATACCTGTTCGGGACTTCCGCCCAAAAGTTCGGTCAAGGCACCTGCGGCCATGGCCGAGGACACACCGATCTCTGCCTGGCAACCTCCCATGGCTGCGGAAATTGTAGCTCCTTTTTTAAAAAGACTTCCTATTTCACCGGCTACGGATAAAAACTGCTTAATGTCCTTAAAATCGGCATCGTGGTTTTCTATGACCAGATAATACATGAGTACGGCCGGGATTACGCCGGCACTACCGTTGGTAGGGGCAGTAACGACACGGCCCAAAGAGGCATTTACTTCGTTTACGGCCAAGGCAAAGCAACTTACCCATTTTAAGATCTGTCGGAATTTGACCTCGGTATGTCGAATGGTCTCCAACCATTCCTCAGGATTTGAGTAGGGCATGTCACCTTTTAGGTTTTGGTGCATGGCAAAGGCACGCCGGCGCACGTGGAGTCCACCAGGGAGAATACCTTCGGTATGGCAACCGATATACATACATTCGAGCATGGTATCCCAAATGCGGCGCATTTCGTGGTCTATCTCGGCATCGGTACGAAGGGAGCGCTCATTAAGGAGTACAATTTCTGAAATACACTTTTTTTCCTGTTCACAATAGGCCAGGAGTTCATGGCCTTTGGTAATGGGTAAGGGAAAGGTTTTGAAGGTCTCCCTATTGCGCTTGGCATTCTTTCGTTCTTCGACAACCACAAAACCCCCACCAATGGAGTAGTAGGTCTGTGACTTTTTCTTACCATCGGCAAGCGTCGCCACAAATTTTAACCCGTTGGCATGAAAGGGAAGGAATTTCCGATTGAAAATAATATCGGTTACCGGATCAAAGGGTAAGGGTACCGCATTATTGAAATTTAATATTTTAGTGTTTTTAATGTTTTGTACAATGGCATGTATGTCATTCACAGGCACATATTCGGGATTGGCCCCGGAGAGTCCCAACATAACGGCATAGTCCGTGGCATGGCCTTTTCCGGTTAGGGAGAGGGAACCGTACATATGTATTTGAATACCCGCTACTTGGTCGAAGATGTTTTCCGACCTGAGTTTGGCAATCCAACGTTCGGCAGCACGCCAAGGTCCCAAGGTATGGGAACTTGAAGGACCGATGCCGATTTTCAACATATCAAAAATACTGATACACTCTATCTTAACATCCATCTTTTCCATCATGTAAAGATATAATTATTGTTGGATGAAACCCCGTATTATATTTTTCTTGTAGACAAAATTCCACATTGGTTTTACAGGGTTTGGCAGCGTATATATTCCTGTGGGAAAGCTTGTTTTTCGTTGTGATGTTTCTTTAAGGCTAAAACGAAATGAAAGGGAACTTCAAAAGTTTATGGTCAGGTAGAAGACCATAGTACTGACTAGATCTTATGATAAAGTCGGTTTGTCCTTCAAACGAAAACAGGAAGTCAGGGAACAAAATCCCTTCAATCACCCCGTAAAATGGGTGTTTCCCTATAATTCAGCAGTATCTTGAATGACATGCTGTCAGTTTATTGTTGACGAAACTATATGTGGGAATATTATTTCCATTCCCCAACAATGTTATTTTATCAAAATAAATAAGTCGTTTTCACCAAAGTCATAGATTGGTAATTGGGTTGAATTTTTGGTTCCTAGTATTATAGGGTCGTGGTAATTTATTGTTTTTAATCCCCTAGGATGGTTAAACAAGCATGTTCAACGTGCCTAAATTTTTATAGAAGTGGTAATGTTTTGGTTTCTTTGATGAATATGCCGTTATTTTATTTGATCCATTGACGCGTTACATGATGTCAAATAGGTTTTGAATTGAAAAAAAGCCGCTCTAAGCGGCTTTTTATTAGTACTGAATGTATAAAATAAAGGTTTTTGCAACACGTATCGATTCAAGTTGTTGTGTTCTGTAAATCAGATTCGATCTTTTTCTTTCGTTTAAAATTTTACAGCTTTATTTTTTTTGATTGTATGTATGTTCATGTTTGCTTTCTGTATTTTAGGTTTATTGCATGGATGGTTTTTAACATCCCTGATCATAGGATTTACGACGATCATTTTTTCTATTAGAGCATCGTAGTAAGCTTTATCCTTAATTTTGCATTGTTCATTGTATCTTACCCCATTTACATCAGTTATGTCGGATAATCCCATCGATTTCCCAGCTGCGGAATTGTCAACTAAAACGCAATCATACTGAATCCTGTTTTTAGCAGGATTCTCTGCAATGGTATTAGCCCTATCTTCCCGCCTTAGGTTGTTAAAACTATTAAAAATATCCACACCCTTTTCTTGGATTAGATCCAATTGGTCATACGTTAGGTATTCAACTTCCGCAAATAATTCTAAAAGTATATCTGAGTTCGTAACATACATTGGTATGTAGGATTCACTTGTGGGATCGTTTTGTTCACAATAATCAGGATTAGGGCCTCCATCCCTGCCTTGTCCCCCAGGTAAATTCTTATTAGTAGTTTGAGGTATGTACATACATGATGGAAATGATAAACATTGTCCTGCTAGGAATGCAGGAATATTTAGTTTTGGTAAAATGATAACTGGTGGATCCTCTCCTTCTTCAATGGGTTCTAAACATAAAAAATCCAGGCTTGGGGTGCTTATCTTCTTTAAGATCAATCCATATTGGGGAGTTTGATCCATAACCTGGGCTTTAATTGCAGCTCCATTGATAATACCTAAATTATTTAGGACATTCAACCAACTTGAAGATAATCCTCTAACATCTTCTACAGAATCGCCCCATCCAGAGCTTTCTCCCTTCCAAAGTCTTATAGCATCGTAAGTATCTAACCATGGAGCATCTGCCATTAAATCAGCAATTGAGAATCTAGTGTTACCTTGTTGGACTAAATCGGCATTTCCACCATTACTTCCACTTTGATGACTACATCCAAGGGCATCTGAACAAGAAGAGGGTATTGCTCCGCCGTTTGAAACATTTTCCAATTTGGACTTATAAATATTTAATACTTCACTAGGGTTGGTAAATCCTGATAGGTCGATAGGTACGTTTTGAACATATACAGCTATGGTACTACTCCAAGGATTTCTATTACCTTTTGTAATCGTATAATAGTAATCTCTGGGTGACACGTAAAAACCCGTTTTTAAACAAACTTGATTAGGTTCTACTGGTGCTTGCTTTTTAACATAAGACTCACTATAGGGATTGAATGGACTCCAACTGGTTATTTCAGAGACATCCATATATATAGTGCCACTACCATAAAATGAAACAGAGGCAGTACCATCATCAAAGTTACGCAGTTGAATATTAAAACCACCCTGTGAGCAAACAAACCCTTTAGATTCAATCGCTACCTTATCATTGGTTTGCGCTTTGTTTTGTTGTGCATTTAATAAAATGGAGTTGATAAATAAAAGGATTAGTAATAATTGTCTCATAAATTTATTTTTACTTTAAGTATATCTAACGGGTTGTTAAATAATTTGTTGCGTGGTCAGATCCCTGATTTGGTAAAAAAGCCGAAGGTTTCTAAAAGATATAAATCTTTTCTTCAATGTTTTATGTCATAAGAAGTTTTCATAGGACCGCCTTTCCAAACAATAAATAATTCTAAGGTTTTAAATATTATTGATCGATCAGAAAGAATAAAAGAGGAAATTAAGGGTGTTTTATACTTGGGGGTTAAAACTTTGTCAACACGGTTTATCCCCCCTGTTTTTCGTTTAAGACTTGTTACGTTCTGTTGGCCTTGGAAATTCGGGTCACCCTATCAAAATTAAAGTCGGTTTGTCTTTCAAGGCTATGAAGTAAGTTGTCAAACAAGAATATGACAAACACCCCGTGAATGGCTATTTTATTGGTGGTGCTGCCGCATCATGGATGACATCATGTCAGTATGTCGGCAATTGGCATATTGTTTGTCATTCCCTTATCGACATATAAAAGTAAGCACTAATATTTAAAACATAAATAATGAGCAAGATTATAGGTATAGATTTGGGTACGACCAACTCCTGCGTTTCCGTAATGGAAGGTAACGAGCCTGTTGTAATTCCCAATGCCGAAGGTAAGCGAACTACACCATCAGTAATCGCATTTGTTGAAGGTGGGGAAATCAAAGTAGGGGATCCTGCAAAAAGACAGGCAGTGACCAACCCACATAAAACCGTTTACTCGATCAAACGTTTTATGGGTAACAAGTTCTCCGAATCTCAAAAAGAGGCGCAACGTGTTCCTTATAAAGTGGTAAAAGGGGATAATGATACCCCAAGGGTTGATATAGACGGACGTTTGTATACGCCCCAGGAACTTTCAGCGATGATCCTTCAGAAAATGAAGAAAACCGCTGAGGATTATTTAGGCCAGGATGTTACCAGAGCGGTAATTACCGTACCAGCCTATTTTAACGATGCACAAAGACAGGCTACCAAAGAGGCCGGTGAGATTGCCGGACTTAAGGTAGAACGTATCATCAACGAACCTACCGCGGCTTCTTTGGCCTACGGTATGGATAAAAAGGACACTGACCAGAAAATAGTGGTTTTTGACTTTGGTGGTGGTACCCATGATGTTTCCATCTTGGAATTGGGTGACGGTGTATTCGAAGTATTGTCTACCGATGGGGATACCCACTTGGGAGGTGATGATGTTGACCAAAAAATCATTGACTGGTTGGCTGAAGAATTCAAAAAAGATGAAAGTATAGATCTTCGTGATGATGCCATGGCATTACAACGTTTGCGTGAAGCTGCCGAGAAAGCGAAAATCGAATTGTCTTCTTCTTCACAGACCGAGATCAACTTGCCTTACGTTACAGCTACGGCTACAGGACCTAAACACTTGGTGCGTTCTTTGACACGTTCCAAATTTGAGCAATTGATCGCTGATTTGGTGAAAAGAACCATTGATCCCTGTGAGTCGGCCTTAAAAGCTGCCGGACTTTCAAAAAGTGATATCGATGAAATCATCTTAGTAGGTGGTTCAACACGTATCCCTGCCGTTCAGGAAGCTGTTGAGAAATTCTTTGGTAAAAAACCATCGAAAGGGGTGAACCCGGATGAGGTTGTTGCCGTAGGTGCTGCCATTCAAGGTGGTGTATTGACCGGTGATGTTAAGGATGTATTGTTATTGGATGTTACACCATTATCATTGGGTATCGAGACCATGGGTAGTGTTATGACCAAGTTGATCGAGGCCAACACCACGATCCCTACCAAAAAATCGCAAGTGTTCTCTACAGCGGCTGACAACCAGCCATCGGTTGAGATCCATGTGTTGCAAGGGGAAAGACCAATGGCAGCGGATAACAAAACAATAGGACGTTTCCATTTAGACGGAATTCCACCTGCACCAAGAGGTACACCTCAAATTGAAGTGACTTTCGATATTGATGCCAATGGTATCATCAAGGTTTCTGCAACCGATAAGGCTACCAATAAAACACAGGATATCCGAATCGAGGCTTCCTCAGGATTGACTGAAGAGGAAATCAAAAAGATGAAAGCGGAAGCAGAGGCAAATGCTGAAACCGATAAAAAAGCCAAGGAAACCGCCGATAAATTGAATGAGGCCGATGGAATGATCTTCCAGACCGAAAAACAATTGTCAGAGTTTGGTGATAAACTTTCCGATGATAAGAAAAAGCCGATTGAAGCAGCTTTGGAAGAATTGAAGAAAGCTTATGAAAGCAAGGATCTTGCAGTCATTACACCTGCCTTGGACAAAATCAACGAAGCTTGGAAGGTAGCTTCTGAGGAAATGTATAAGGCCCAAGCGGAAGGTCAACAAGCCGGAGCTTCACCCAATGGTGAGGAAACAGCCAGTGCCGATGCCGGTGAAGGTGATAACGTTGAAGACGTAGACTTCGAAGAAGTCAAGTAGCCTGTCCTGAGCGCAGACGAAGGGTAGACTTCGAAGAAGTCAAGTAGCCTGTCCTGAGCGCAGACGAAGGGTAGACTTCGAAGAAGTCAAGTAGTTATAAAGACTACGTTATAGTAAAAAGCATCCTGATGATACTATCAGGATGCTTTTTTTATGCAATGCGTTTGCGTTCAACGGATGCGCAATCCGCGATCAGGCTCCCGACCATAGCCTTTTACGAGGAGTGAATCGTTATGGAAAGTGACCCTGGCAAATGAAGTACTGTCTCGGGTGTCGAGCATACCTTTGAAGTTCAGGTAATGTACACCGTCTTTCTGAACATAGCTTCCGTAGTGGTTATGGCCATTAAAATAAAACTTTACACAGTCGTACTTATCAATGATTGCCAGGAGATGTTCATAATTCCAAAGATTATGGTCATTGGTTTCCCCAAGCGCGGGAAAGTGACAATAAAAGCCCACACGTTCGTTCTTTTCGGTGGCCTGTTTCAATTCATTTTCCACCCATTGCAATTGTTCGGTACCCAAGCCGCCATTCCAATGTTTCAAATTGGGTAACTCCCTTTCGGATAATAGGTTGAAAAGGGAATCGGTCTGTTGTTTTTTTGTTTCCGTTAAGGCGCCATGTACACTTAGGTCATTTCCATCCAAAACAATAAAACGCCATTTGTTCTTAACGATGCTGTAATACCGTTCCTTTAGGTCCATTTTGTCAAAGACCATGGGTTTTAGGGAGTCGGCAACTTTAAAATCATGGTTGCCCAACACATGGTACCGGTCCGATTTGAGTCCGGCCCAAATAGGGATAAGGGTATCGAAGCTGTTAAAGTCCCTATCGATAAAATCCCCAAGGTGGATGGTATAATCCAAGGTATGGGTGTTGAGCTCATTTACGGCTTCCTGCAACTTCCCCGAGGCTTTCTTGTAAAAACGGATTTCGGAAGGTTCACAATAACAGTATTGGCAGTCGGCAATTACCCCAATCTCAAAGTCAGGATATTCCGGTACGGGTTTTTCCTTGGTGTTGCATCCTATGATCAGGAGTAAGGGAATAAAGGCGGCAAATTTTTTCATTTTGTTGGTTTTTCTTGGTTTCGCTATCATTAAAGGTTTAAAGATACAGGACAATTCATTTGAAAATACATGTACGGTCAACGAATTTTCATGGCATACCACAATATTAATGGTACGGATTTTGTTTTATTGTTGCAGTATTATAAAGTACTTTTGATCTATGGTGAAAAACTACACGACTTCTTTTTTACATTCCTTGATGACGATAACAACCCTTTTGGGTGTTGTTCTAGTAGGGTATTCCCAACAACCTAGGATTTTTACGATCGCCGATTTCGATTTAAAGGGCCCTGTAAAATCATGTCTGGTCATTACATCCTATGGAAAGGAAGCCTATGATTTTGATATGGAAGGCAAATTGACCAAGTCGGTTACCCGGTATAGCGACACCGATTATGATGTAACCTATTACAAATACAAGGGGGAGGAGCTTGTGGAAAAACGTTTTGAGAATTATAGGAACAACATCTTTGAAAGCAGCACTTCCTATGCCAATTTTTATGAGATAGATACCATACCTGTACGTAAGGTCACCGAAAAGATAATCTCATACGATAAGGAATTCCTGGACCGCTATGAGTATATCTATAATGCCGATAATATTTTGGTCAAGATCATTAGGACCAATAATGATGGCAATGACGAAACGTTGATTGAATACGCTGATTACAAAGGGGAACAGACCCAGACCAATTCATTGAATGGAACGGTTTTGAAATCGGTTCGAAAATCAACAAGGATCGGAAAGGATAAAAAGAAGCAGAAGGTGGTGTTGACCAAGAACTTTCTGGAAGGGGAGCCCCAATCAGCCACGGAAGCCATTTATGATTTGGAAGGGAAATTGATTGCTGAGACAAAGTTTAAACAAGATCCTAAGAAGCAGCAGTTTGTTCCCGTGGAAAAAATCATTTACGAACATGACGAAAAGGGGATGCTCGTTAAGTGCACATCCAAAAAAGGTAAAGTGGTCGATGTGAAGGAATACATTTACCAGTACGATAATGGGGAGGAAGGCAATTGGATCAAAGAGATCATTACCCCCCAAAACAGTTATACGTCCCGCAAGATCGAGTATTACAAGGTAGCCGAGGAAAAACCCCCTGTGAAAGAGTAATTATCCCTTGGGCTGTAAAAGGTCCCATAGATTGCCATAAAGGTCTTGGAAAACAGCGACCGTGCCATAGGGTTCTTCCCGTGGTGCTTCATTAAAGACAACACCTTTCGCTTTCATCCGCTTATAATCCCTCCAGAAATCATCGGTATGAAGAAAGAGTAAGACCCGGCCACCGGTTTGGTCACCAATACGTTCTTTTTCCTTGTCAGAGTCTGCCTTGGCCAATAACAAAGCGGTACCCATGGCTCCGGCAGGGGACACCAAGACCCAACGTTTATCACCCTCCAAGGGAATGTCTTGCCGTAGTTCAAAACCCAATTTTTGGGTGTAAAATTTAAGGGCCTTGTCATAGTCCTCAACAATAAGGGTAATGTTCGCGATTATTTGGTTCATAGGGATTTTCCTTGGGGTTTGTTTTGCCATTCTTCCTTTAAAATACCATAGCAACAGGTATTGCGCTTAAATCCATCCAAAAGATATACGTTTTTACGTAAGATGCCCTCAAGGACCCCACCTAATTTTTCAACGGCCTTACGTGAGCGTACATTGCGCTCGTCGATACGGAATTCTATTTTTTCAAAGCCCATGGTATCAAAGGCGTGATCGATCATCAGGTTTTTCATATGGGTATTGAGTCCGCTTCCTTGGAAATCCTTGCCAATCCATGTTGAGCCGATATGAAGCACCTTGTTTTTCCAATCGATATGCATATACCTTGTGCATCCGGCAAAGGACTCCTTTCTTTTGTCGTACACCAAAAAGGGAATACCCTGGCCTTCACTTTGCTGTTGCAATGCGGTTGCCACATAATTTTTCAAGGCTTCGGGGGTTTCGATATCCGAAGGGGAAAATTGAACCAACTTTTTTTCTGAAGCTATGGGTATAAGATGCTTATAGTTGTCCATGGTCAACGGTTCGAGCCGCACATGGTCATTTTCCAAAGTGATTGAAGGGGTATTTGGCACGGGTACGTTTATTTACAGGGATTCATATTCATTTTTGGTCATGCGATATTGTATTAATGAAACATAACGGTTGTCGGCAATGGTATATCCTCTTTGTACATCGTGGTCTTTGAATTCGGCTTCTTTGATCATACCGTTTTTGACCATTACTTTGCCCGATGCTTCATTGGTGGTTAAATAAACAGCGATGATCTTGTTGAGTTGCAGTTCTTCGAATCCGAACGAAATAATGGCTTTGGCCGCTTCTGTGGTTATGCCCTTGTTCCAAAAAGGTTCAGCTAGCCAATAGCCTAACTCCGCCCGGTTGTTTTCCTTGTTGATGTCGAGTCCGATAGCTCCGATCAAACCAAGGTTGTCCTTAAGCCGAATGGCAAACATATAGTTGTCTTTTTCCTTGAAACCGGCATTTGCGATTTGGATCCAGGCAATGGCATTTTCCTCGAGATAAGGGTGTGGTATACTCCGCGTATTCTCCGCGATTTTTATATTACCGGCATAGGTAAGGATATTGGGGATGTCAGCGGTTTTTATCTGATCTAAAATAAGTCGTTTGGTGGTAAGTGTAGGAAACTGGTCCATGTTAAAGAAATTGATTTAGGAGTTCTTTTTGTATCTCATGCTTACCAACGAAGATAATCTGTTTGGCCCTTCCAGAAAACAAAGTCACCATTCTTTTTGATTCCAGTTGCAACCGTTCCGGGGTAATGTACTCGTCTTGGTCACCCACTAATAAGGTGACCTGGGTCTTGTTCTTGGCCAAAAATTCGAAATCGTCCGGTACAAGTTCCTTGGGAAGTCCCCCGGCATATAAAACCAAATGGTGGCATTTCAGCTTACGGTGTGCCACCCACCTTGTGGCAATGGAGACCCCTTGTGAAAAACCGAACACAATCAGCTTACAGGTTTCGGGAATGTTTTCCCTTGCCCAAACAGCATCTAGGTAGGCCAGAACATTAGTGGTTTCCATGGCGGTATTCTCTTTGGTCAACCAACTGGCCCCGACATGGCGGTATTGGTTGTTCAAATAGTATTTTGAGGGGGCTTGGGGGGCAATGATATAATTTTCATCGGGCGGGAGCTCGTTAAAATACTTAAGAAAGTACCTGCTTAAATAGCCGATACCATGAAAGACCACCCATACATTTCTTGTTTTTGCGGTAAGCGTATTCAGTGTTTCGTACGAATTCGTAGCTTGGAATGTCACCTGTTTTTCAACCTGATCCATATAAATTCAATTATTCTGCGGGAGTTTGTTGCCTAAGTTATGCTTAATTTTACAAAAAATTATTTGATGGACGAATACAAAGAAAAGATCCTAAAGGTTTGCAATGAGTCCTCCAAGAATACTTTGATGCAAACGTTGGATATAGAATATGTTGAAATAGGGGAGAATTTTTTAGTGGGCAAAATGCCAGTAACCCCTAAAGTGCACCAGCCCGATGGGGTTTTACATGGTGGCGCCATGGTGGCATTGGCCGAGAGTGTTGGTAGTATGGCTTCCTATATTTTTCTGGATGCCCAAAAGTATTTTGTCCGGGGTATTGAAATCTCGGCCAACCATATCAAGAGTGTTTCATCGGGTGAGGTGTTTGCCAAGGCGACCATTCTGCACAAAGGAAGGACCACCCAACTCTGGGATATAAAGATTACCGATGCTGAAGATCAGTTGATATCAATCTGTAAATTGACTACGATTGCCTTACCCAAAAAATAGGATGTTCCCGGAAGTGTTAAAGCGGGTAGGGGAGCAGTTGTCGAATGCCCTGCCATTTGTGGTTTATCGAAAACCAAATAGGAAGGAGATCCATGCCATTTTACAAAAGGATGACATGGTACACCATACCTCGGATTTTAGTGAAAAGGGATTCGTTTTTGCCCCGTTCGCAAAGCAATCCCCGGTTATTTTATTGCCATACGACGAACAGCTGACAGCCGAGATTCCCAGCGATAACCCATTTGTCATGGGGGCCGTGGATACCTTGGAATCGGTTGCCCAGGATAAAGATTATCATCTGCATCTTGTGGCCCAGGGTATTCAGGAAATACATAAAGGGAGGTTGGACAAGGTTGTACTGTCAAGAAAAATGGAAGTGGATTGTCCGAGTGCCCCATTGGAGGTTTTTCAGCGCTTGTTGGCTACCTATGATACGGCCTTTTGTTATCTGTGGTACCACCCTAAGGTGGGCATGTGGTTGGGGGCAACCCCGGAAATTTTATTGCGTACTTCGAATAACAGCTTAACGACCATGTCCTTGGCCGGTACAAAACCTTTTGTTGAAGGCGTTCGCCCTGCATGGGGGAAGAAGGAATTGGAAGAGCAACGCTTGGTTACCGATTATATCCTAAGGGCCTTAGAAGACAAGGTATCGAACATCAGGGAATCGGAAGTGGAATCTTCACAGGCCGGGAATCTTTGGCACTTACGCACGAGGATCACGGCCGTGTACAAAAACAACCTAAGGGCCATTATAGAGGCCCTTCACCCAACGCCTGCCGTATGTGGTATGCCTTTGCAGCCTGCCCAAAGATTCATCGCGGAAAACGAACAATACGATCGGGAATATTATACGGGGTTTTTGGGGGAATTGAATTTGAGGCAGGAAATATCCCGGGCTAAAAGTGAACGGAACCAAGAGAACAAATCATACAAGGTAATTAAAACGGCTACCGAGCTCTTTGTCAACCTTCGTTGTATGAAATTGACCGATAGCAAGGCTACCGTTTTCATAGGGGGCGGTATTACACGGGATTCCGATCCGGAAAAGGAATGGCAGGAAACCGTCGCAAAAAGCAATACCATACTAAGGGTGATCAATCCCTAACAGTATTTTAGGTTAGATTGGGTTAAGAACAATGGGCGTTGTATTTTTGTTTCAATGAATTATTCTAGCATACCGGTGGCCCAAACCGTGGTCCAGCATTGTAAGGCCAAAGACATACGGGATATTGTCATTTCCCCAGGCTCAAGAAGCGCCCCTTTGACCATTGGTTTTACCGAAGATCCTTTTTTTAATTGCTACAGTATTGTTGATGAGCGTTGTGCGGCCTTTTTTGCTTTAGGCATGGCCCAACAACGGCAACGACCGGTTGCCGTACTCTGTACCTCGGGGAGTGCTTTGTTGAATTACTATCCGGCTGTGGCCGAGGCTTTTTATAGTACCATACCCTTGGTGGTCCTTTCTGCGGATCGCCCGTTATATAAAATTGATGTCGGTGATGGTCAGACCATACGGCAAGACCATGTCTTTGATAGGCATATCGGTTATTCGGCCAATTTGAAGCAAGATGTTTCCCATGCCACGGAGAAGATTGAAAAGTACGCCCCACACTATCTTGAAGGGGATATGGAAGCGATACAGAAAGGTATTCAAGCCTATAATGATGGGGAATTGAACAAGGCCATCAATCTCGCTTTTGACAAAAGATTGCCGGTACATATCAATGTGCCTTTTGAGGAGCCTTTGTATGACAAGATAACCCTACCGTTGGTGCATCCAAACATCGCTGGGGATAAAAGTGGGGCGATTGCCTTGGAGGAGCTGGACGACTTTTCCAAAATATGGAATGCATCCACGAGAAAAATGGTTTTGGTAGGGGTGAATTATCCCGATTCCGTGCAAAGGGAATTCTTGGAGACCTTGGCCCAAGACCCATCAGTCATAGTGTTGACCGAAACGACATCGAACATGCACCATCCCAACTTTTTTCCTAGCATAGATAGTATTATCGCCCCGATTGAGAAATCGAGTCATACGGAAGAGCTGTTCGCGGCATTGCAGCCCGACATACTGCTTACGTTCGGGGGACTCGTGGTGTCGAAAAAGATAAAGGCATTTTTAAGAAAATACAAGCCGAGGCATCATTGGCATATTGATCCACTGAGGGCTTATGATACCTTCTTCGCCCTAAACCACCATTATAAGGGTAGTGTCAATGATTTTTTCGGGCTTTTTGTCCCTAAGATACATGCTGTCGAAAGTGATTATTACGGGTTTTGGAACCGTATAAAAGAGGATTGCGAAGCGAAAAGGAAGGAATACCTCGAAAAGATACCTTTTTCGGATTTCTTGGCCTTTAAACATATATTTGAAAGCACCCCTGGGGGAGTGCAGTTGCAATTGGCGAACAGCTCTACGATACGGTATGCACAGTTGTTCGATTTAAAGCCCTCGCAAGAGGTTTTTTGCAATCGGGGCACAAGTGGTATCGACGGTAGCCTTTCCACGGCGGTAGGGGCCGCGATGTACAATGGTAAACAAACGGTACTTATAACAGGTGACCTGAGTTTTTTCTACGATAGCAATGGTTTGTGGAACAACTATCTAAAATCGGATTTCCGGATTATCTTGATCAATAACGATGGCGGGGGTATTTTCAGGATCCTTCCGGGACAGGAGGAATCTGACACCTATGCCACTTATTTCGAGACCACGCATAAATTGGATGCGGAACATTTATGTGCGATGCATGGCGTCGGTTATACCTGTGCCAATGACGAAAAATCGCTCATAAACCAATTGGATGGCTTCTTCGAAAGTTCTGTAGAACCCAAGCTTTTAGAGATAAAAACCCCTAGAATATTGAACAATAAAATTTTGATGCAATACTTTGATTTTATATCTTCGGGTATTATTAATCATATTCTATAAGAACACTAACTATTATGAGCAAAAGAGACGATTTGATCAAGAAGTATGCCGAAGACATTAAAGACAAATTCGGTGAGTCAGCAGACATGGATCTTTTAACCAAAGTGACTATTGGTTTAGGTCCATCCATTTACAATATTGATGCCTCTAAAGTTTCGGGTTCCGATGAAAAGGAATTGGAAACGGTTAAGAAAAACTACTTAATCAAGAAATTAGGAATGAGCGATAGTCCTAAGCTGATGGAAGGTATCAAAACCGTTATGGACAAGTATGGTTCATCAAACAGGAACAAACACAGGGCAGTGGTATACTATATGCTTTGCAAGCATTTTAAAAAACAATCTGTCTACTAGATAGAGGCTTGTTCAATAAGAAATGGAAAACCGCTCATTTTATGGGCGGTTTTTTTAGGTCCACACTTTTAAATCTTACTTTTGCAGTATGATAGCATTGGGAACATATAATACACTTGAGATCTTACGCGATACAAGTGTCGGTCTTTTTTTAGGGGATGGAGAGGGTAATGATATACTACTGCCCAATAAATACGTTCCGGAGGACTATGAAATTGGACAGTCGTTAACCGTTTTTTGTTATCTGGATCATTCGGAAAGGCCTGTGGCCACAAACTTGGAGCCCGATATCGTCGTCAACGAATTCCAATTGTTGAAGGTCGTTGAGGTTAATGAGTTTGGTGCCTTTATGGATTGGGGCTTGGAAAAGCATCTATTGGTGCCTTTTCGCGAACAACGCAATAAAATGGTGGAAGGCCATTGGTATGTGGTGCACTGTTATCTAGACCAACAAAGTAACCGATTGGTGGGGTCCAATAAAATAGATAAGTTTTTGAGCAATGAAACCCTTTCGGTAAGTGAAGGGGATGTGGTCGAATTGGTGGTTTCGCGAAAAACCGATCTGGGATATGAGGTAATCATCAACAACCAGCATAAAGGGCTGGTCTATTTGAATGAGATCTTCAAAACCTTGGCCATTGGGGATAATACCAAAGGCGTTATAAAGAGAATCCGTCCCGATAATAAGATCGATGTATCCTTACAGCCCTTGGGTGAAAATATCCTCGAACCTGCCGCCAACAAGATTTATGAACAACTGAAGGCCCATGGTGGTTTTTTGGGGTTGCATGACAAGTCGGACCCCGAACTGATCAAGGAAGAGCTACAGATGAGCAAGAAAGTGTTTAAAAAGGGGATAGGAACGCTTTACAAGGCAAGAAAGATCGAGATCAAGGATGACGGCATTTATGATATTGATTCATAAATGATTGGAATCAATGGAATTACGGTTTTAAAGGGCTAATTGTCAACGTGGTATCGATAAAATACATCGTTATTTGTGTATATAACCACGAAATATTATATTTTTGCAACTTTGAAAGGAGTTTTCATTAGATCATTGAACATTTTTGGTTACCTTTAACCGATAAGACCCCTAAAAACATAACATTACATGCCATTTATAGAAGAAAGCGATCTACTCGAATTGCATAAGGATATAGACAAAGCGCAAATTATAAACGAGCGTCTTTTAGATCAGATCAAAATAAAGAACAAAGAGCTTAAAAGAAGCAAGGTACAGCGTAATTTTTTGGCTGTGATCACCGGTTTGTTCCTTGTGGGGACATTTGGGATAACAACCTATACCGCTGGTTTAAGTACTTCGAATAACCTTGAGAACAGAAACAACCTTTTGGTATCCATCGATAGTCTGGAGGCCCATAAGGCCCGAATCGACAATCTGAGACGACAAAATGAGGAGTTGAGCCTGGTAAAGGAATTTTATTTGGCCAAGAGCTTCTTGGATAAGGAAACCATCTATTCCGTACAGATTAAATCTTTTGTCGATAATAACGTAACCTTGGCTTCAGAGGCGTTGACAAACACGCTTTTTGTGAAGACCAATCCCTTTTATTCCTATTCACTCGGTAATTTTGAAACTTTACAAGAGGCCCAGAAATTCCGCAAGCAATTGGTTGATCTGGGATTCAATGATGCTTTTGTGGCGTCATATAAGGAAGGTAAACGATTACAAATAGAAGATCCATACTAGATTGCCGAAATTATCAACTTGGGTAAACGCTGCGCGATTGCGAACGCTCCCCCTTTCGGTTTCCGGGGTCTTGGTAGGTACTGCCCTAGCCGGTTTCTACGGTAGTGGTAACCTCACTATTTTTATCTTGGCGCTTTGTACAGCCATCGGTTTTCAGATCACATCGAATTTTGCCAATGATTATGGCGACGGGGTAAAAGGTACCGATAATGAGGAGCGTATTGGGCCGAAGCGTGTTCTTCAGAGCGGCTTACTCACCCGTAAGGTGCTAAAAAGGGGAATCATCGTCTCTATCATTGTGAATGGTATCTTGGTGGTCTCAGTGGTCTATCTCGCATTCGGACCGGAAAATTTAGGGTATATATTCCTTTTTATGGTCCTTGGGGCCTTTAGTATCTGGGCTGCGATCAAATACACCGTCGGGACATCGGCTTATGGTTATCGGGGATTGGGAGACGTTTTTGTTTTTCTTTTCTTTGGATTGCTTGCTGTTTTGGGAACCATGTTCCTTTTTACCAAAAATATTTCATGGCCGGCCGTACTTCCTGCGATTTCGATAGGTGCGTTGAGTACCGGGGTTTTGAATTTGAACAACCTGAGGGACCACGAATCCGACAAGGCTTCCAACAAGAATACCCTGGTAGTGCAAATGGGATATGAAAAAGGTCTGATCTACCATACTTGGCTCATTGGGGTCGGCTTGCTGAGTTTATTGATTTTTATTGTTTTGGAGTTCCAATGTTATTTTCAACTCCTACCGTTCATTGTTTTTATACCCATTTTGTTGCAACTCAAAAGAGTGCGCGGGACCCGTATACCTTCATTGTTGGACCCCGAATTGAAAAAACTGGCCATAGGCATATTCCTGCTTTCCGCCTTGTTTTATTTGGGTAATAATATTTTTTGTAATTTTGAGTGATAACTTACTAAACCACAAATGTCTTGGAACAACCCATTAGAATATTGATCGTTGAGGATAACGTGATTATTGCCGACGATATGCAATCAATGCTTGAAGAAATAGGCTATGAGATTGTTGACAACGTCATAGTGTATGAACAAGCGGAAAAAGTATTGAAAACCGAACAAGTCGATTTGGTTCTGATAGATATTATTCTGGCATCCGATAAGACTGGGATAGATTTGGGTAAACATATTCGGGAGAATTATGATATTCCTTTCATCTTTGTTACTTCCAACTCGGACCGGGCAACGGTGGAAAATGCCAAAACAGTGAAACCGAATGGGTATTTGGTGAAACCTTTTGAACAACAAGATCTTTATACCTCCATCGAGATTGCTCTTTCCAATTTTACATACGGTACCAATAAGCAGGCTCCCGTTGAAAATAAGGTCAATGACGATGACGTACCCATGTCCAACTCTGTTCTTAAGGATTCCATTTTTGTAAAAAAACAGCATTTGTATTACAGGATCCAATTTGGGGATATCCAATTTATAAAAGCGGACAATGTATACTTGGAAGTGAATACGGTTGACAAAAAATTCCTGGTACGTTCACCATTGAAGGACTATCTCGAAAAATTACCTAAGAACAAGTTCTATAGGGCACACAAATCCTATATCGTCAATGTGGATCATATTGATGCCATCAACTCCAAGGATATCATGATCAACAATAATTTGATTCCGATCAGTAAGGATTTTAAGGAATTCATTATTTCGGCAATGAATTCCTAGGGTTAAGGAAACCATAACTATAAAGAGGTGCATATCAGCACCTCTTTTTTTTTGTGATAACGGTATAGCCCACGTTCACCACAGAAATCGCATTGTTCACAACATTAAGTTTTGGAAAGTGGTGAATGCTTCTATATTAGCCATGTGATACGAAACAAGGTATTACCGCTTAAAAAAGTATAAAATTTTTCATTTTCATATAGTGTTCTCGTAAAAGAGCCTTGTTTTAACGACAAGGCTCTTTTTAGTTGTAAAAGTTTCTTTTGGCCATTCGTGGAATGGGATGCCTTGGAGACTTCCTGTTTTCCTACAAAACTCCATGAAATGCAATAAAAAGACGACGAAATACATAGGAATGTCCCAATTCATCGTTTCACAACAGAAAAAGGCAGTTTCACAACATAATTGCCGGGTCAGCCGACCTATGCCATAATTTTATGGTTCAATTAGTTTCCCCAAACTTACTTGATAACGGAATAAAACCTGCGTTTTTGTGGGGTATTGATGTTGCATATCAACCAAGGGGGACAAAACCCTTTTTAGTGGAATGCCTTGCATTTTGTTAAAATAGGGTACGATTTATTAAACGAGGACAATCACAGTTGTAAAATTTCGTTCTAACGATACGCTAATACGAGTATGGAAGGATTTGATTTACAACAAAAAACTTATAAAACGGATTATATAAAATAATCTGGTTTTTTATTACATATGAAAAAGCTGCTTGGCAATTTTTTATTTTTTAGCATTCTTAGCTTATTTATAGCTCCTACGGCGCTATCCCAAGATTCGGTCCCATTGGTTGACGATGTTTATCTCAATTTTAAGAACCAGGATCAAAACGCCGAACGGTTTTCTTATTTTTTCGGGGCTCCCAACAGGTATAAACAGAATTCGGCCTATGATTGGTTGGATGCCGTGAACCAATATTTGAATGAGGCCATCAAACAAAAAGATTCCATAGCCATACGGGATTATATGTTGATGCAATCCCAGGTCTATTATGACTTGGGTGATTACGATAAGAGTTTGGCTATATCAAGCGAATTGTATGATATTAAGGAACAACTGAGCCTTGATTTTAAGGCGAAGCTCTTGGGATTGATGGATCAGAATTATTCCCAGCTAGCACTCTACGCAGAACAAATCGATATACGTAAAGAAAAGAAAGATCTCGGCCTTACCGATGATATTGCCTTTTATGACATATATTCCAATTTGGGTTTGCACCGAAAGGCAATGAAGGATTATATCATCGAGGTGCGGAAAACCTTTCCCGACGATGACGAGTTCAGCCAGGCCAAATACCATAACAATATTGGTAATTATCTGCGATTGGACAATTCCCCATCGGTTGCACTCAATAAATATAAAGAGGCCAAGGGCCATTTAACGGTATATCTTAACAACATTACCGTAGTTAAGACCGAAAACGAACTGATCAGCGCCAATAGCCTTATGGGCGTCATTGATGGTAATATCGGTAAGTGCTATTCCCAATTGGGGCAATATGAGGTGGCCATTCCTTTTCTTGAATCTGGGATTGAGCAAATCATGGAGAACAGTAAAGGGAAATATTCCGATGATATTGTGGAAAACACCTTGGAAATCGCCAACTGTTACTTGCAATTGGAGGATTATGAAAAGGCTGTGGAATATTTGAGTTCTGATGTGAACCTCACGAAAACCGAACATATTCTCAAAAGAAACCGTTTGCTGGCGTCTTATTATGACAAAACAGGGGATTACCAAAATTCCGCGGCATACCTAAAACGGAATATGCGTATTAGGGACTCCATAGACATTAATGAGTCTGAACTCAGAACGCAACAATTGGCTACCGTAATGGGGCGTGATCTCGCCAATACCCAAGCCATGTTCGAAGAACAGAAAAAGAGTTTAGAGCAACAACGCTTGGAAATGACGGCCCAGGATGAAAAGATCAGCTTGGTGTTCATTTCATTGGTATTCACGCTCTTAGGTTTTGCAGGTCTTGTATATGCGTATTTGAAGAGTATTAAGAATCAACGTTTGATTGCGGAACAAAAACACATTATTGAAAATTCACTGATAGAGAAGGACTCTTTATTGAAAGAGATCCACCATAGGGTAAAGAACAATCTCCAGATGGTCTCAAGTCTATTGAGCCTACAGACCAAGAATACGCGGAGCAAAGCTGCCATAGAAGCCCTGGAAGAGGGTAAGAGTAGGGTAAAGGCTATGGCGTTGATACATCAAAAACTGTATCAGAATGACGACCTTTCCGTAATTGAGATGCAAGGCTATATCGAAAGTCTGATCAATAGCGTACAATCCGTTTATAAGAAGGGTGGACACAACATTAACATTACCATTGATGCCGAGGGGGTCGAATTGGATATCGATCGGGCCATACCCTTTGGATTGATATTGAACGAATTGGTTTCCAACTCATTTAAATATGCCTTTCCAAACGATGAAGAGAATGGAAAGATCTACATCCATATCCGAAAAGTGAACGGACAGGAAGGATTTTTCGAATATACCGATAATGGGGTGGGCCTACCCGAGGATACCGACATACGTGCCCAATCCTCTATGGGTATCCGACTAATGAATCGTTTGGCAAACCAGTTACAAACCAGTTTAAATGTGGATAAAGTTTCGGAAGGGGTTCACTTCTGGTTTAATTTTAAATAGAGTTCTGTAACTTTGAAGTACTAAAAACTTCAAAAATGAAAATTACTTTCCTAGGTCATGCTTCACTCATGATTGAAGCTGAAAATTCGTGCATCTTAGTCGATCCCTTTATTTCTGGAAACGAAAAGGCTTCCGGAAAAATCAATATCAAGGATTTGAATCCGGATTATATTCTCGTTACCCATGCACACCAAGACCATATTTTGGATGTGGAGGCCATTGCCAAGGCTTCCGGTGCTGTGGTGGTCAGTAATTTTGAGATAGCGACACATTTTGAATCCATGGGTATCAAGGTCCATCCTATGAACCATGGGGGCAATTGGCAATTCGATTTTGGGAACCTCAAGTACGTGTATGCCATTCACACCTCTTCCTTTCCCGATGGGTCTTATGGAGGGCAACCAGGGGGATTCATTCTCTCTACCGAGGGAAAACATATCTATATCGCCGGTGATACGGCCTTGACCATGGATATGAAACTCATTCCCATGACCACATCATTGGATTTGGCCGTTCTTCCGATTGGGGACAACTTCACCATGGGGATTGATGATGCTATCCTAGCCTCGGACTTTGTGGCATGCAACAACATATTGGGATATCATTTCGATACTTTTGGATATATTGAAATCGACCATAAAGTAGCCATCGATAAATTCAAGAGTGCCGGCAAGAAATTACATTTGTTGGATATAGGGGAGCATATCGTTATATAACCTGGCTCTTTAAGACAAACTTGTGCAGTAGCCTTGGGAAAAAGCGTTTGAGATAAATACCCATGGTCTCTTTTCGGCCAATATAGGCCTCGAACTTTTTCTTTTCGATGGCCCGGATCATTCTTTTGGCAAAAACAACGACCGGAAGACCGTTTTGGGTAGCGACATCGTCCTTGATTTGTTGGCTTCCGTTTGCGGTAAGGGCATTTTTGGCAATATTGGTCTGTACAAACCCGGGACAAATAAGGGTTACATCGACCCCATCCCTTTCGTGTTCCATCCTCAGAACGTCAAAGAACCCGTGTAGGGCATGTTTCGCACCACAATAACCCGACCGATAGGGAGAACCGAATTTCCCCATTAAGCTGGTCACTGTAACAAAATGACCTATATTCCTTCTAATGAAATAAGGGAGTAGGGCTTTGGTCAATGCGACGGTGCCCAAATAGTTAATATCAATCAATTTTTTGTACACCCCCAATTCGGTATCGATAATCAAGGAACGTTGGCTAATGCCCGCATTGTTGATCAGGATATCAATTTCGTTGAAAAAGGTGAGGGCTTTGGTCACATGGGCTCCCATCGTATCCAAATCCCCTAAATCCAAGGGTAAAATCCTTATATGATCGGTCTGGACACAACGGCTCTTTACCTTTTGTAAGGCACTTTCATCCCTGGCGGAAAGGATCAGTTTGCAATCTTTTTTGGCCAATTCATAGGCCAACGTTTCACCAATACCGGAAGATGCCCCTGTAATCCAAATAACTTTACCCTCGATACTTTGCATTTCTTTAGATTTTAGACCTAAAATATAATTAAATTTGGCAGCATCGAATGCAAGCTAAAGTAAAAAAATACACATTAGATTTTAAAAGACCCAGTGGTACTTCAC
The DNA here is from genome assembly GCF_003148665.1 of Maribacter polysiphoniae. Lineage (GTDB taxonomy): Bacteria > Bacteroidota > Bacteroidia > Flavobacteriales > Flavobacteriaceae > Maribacter_A > Maribacter_A polysiphoniae. The sequence continues at coordinate 22,238 of NZ_QGGQ01000007.1, forward strand.
GGGGGATTCTCAATCAAAAGGAAACTTGGTTCCTGATCTTGGAAAAAGAAGGTCGTTTTGGAATCGGGGAATGTGGCATGTTTAAAAGCCTCAGTTATGATGATGTGCCTGAATATGAAGCCAAGCTTCAATGGACTTGTGACCATATAGAAAGAGGATTGTCCCAATTGTGGGAGGAACTGAGGTCATTTCCGAGTATCCAGTTTGGACTCGAGCAGGCCTTTTTGTCCTTGGAGTCAGGGGATCCCTATAGGTTGTTTCCCTCGGCTTTCACCAGTAAGGAAGCATCAATCCCTATAAACGGACTCATTTGGATGGGGGATAAGGGGTATATGTTGGAACAGATCCAACAGAAATTGGAGGAAGGGTTCCGTTGTCTTAAAATGAAAATAGGGGCTATTGACTTTCAATCTGAAATTTCCCTTTTAGAGGCTATTCGTAAGGAGTATTCCGAAGACCGGATTGAATTGCGGGTCGATGCCAATGGGGCATTTAAACCGGAAGAGGCCTTGGGTAAACTTACGGAATTGTCCAATTTCGGATTGCATTCCATAGAACAGCCCATACGGCAGGGCAATATTCTGGAAATGAAAGACCTATGTAAAAGAACGCCGTTGCCCATTGCCTTGGATGAAGAATTGATCGGGGTTATTGATGTAACGCAAAAGGAAGAGCTGTTACAAACCGTAAAACCCCAATACATTATTCTAAAACCTACTTTGGTTGGGGGGTACAAGGGGAGTGGGGAATGGATTGAAATTGCCGAACGTATGGGGATTGGATGGTGGATAACCAGTGCCCTGGAAAGTAATATTGGTTTGAATGCCATTGCGCAATGGACCTATACCTTGAACAATACAATGCCACAGGGGTTGGGAACCGGTGGCCTTTATACCAATAATTTTGAAAGTCCACTTGAAGTAAAAAAAGGATATATTTATAGCCGGGCGAATAAGGGTTGGCAACCAAATTTAATAGCGAAATTATGTATATAGAACAGGGATACAGAGGGAATTTGGGATTATGGAAATATTGGGTTCCTATTTTGGGGTTTTCAGCGATGATGGTGATAAATTATATTATGACCATTAATTCGCCAGTGGATGTCGATGTGATGATGGCCGATATCATCGATAAAATTGGGCTTAATGTATTCTTTATCTTGGCAATCGGTCCTTTGGTGGCCGGTTTCTTTGTTATCCTGGGCTGGGTGTATTTGGTTCACGGACAGTCCATCACCTCCTTGACGACTTCCCGAAAAAAGGTGGATTGGAAACGTGTAATGTTTTCCTTTTTGCTTTGGGGAGGTATAACCACCGTAATGATGTTGGCCGATATCATGATGTCGCCAGATGATTATGTCTTTAACTTTAAACCCGTACCTTTTTTAATATTGTTCGTGATGGCGGTAGTCCTGGTACCACTACAAACCAGTTTTGAAGAGTATATGTTTCGGGGACATTTGATGCAAGGCCTCGGGATCATGGCCAGGAATAGATGGGTGCCTTTGATCGTCACTTCCGTTCTTTTTGGGGTTATGCATGCCGCCAATCCCGAAGTGGGTAAGATAGGATATGGCATCATGGTATTCTATATAGGAACCGGATTCTTTTTGGGGATACTGACCTTGATGGATGAGGGACTTGAACTGGCACTTGGTTTTCACGCAGCGAATAACCTGACAGCAGCATTGCTGGTAACCGCGGACTGGACGGCTTTTCAGACCAATTCGATTTATAAGGATGTCTCACAACCCACATTGGGATGGGATATTTTTATTCCTGTCTTGGTGATCTATCCGATCCTTTTGTTGATTTTCTCAAAAAAATATGGTTGGACGAACTGGAAAGAGAGACTCACGGGAAAAGTAATGGATAAGGACGCTTTTATCGCACAAAATACAAATGAAACACATGTATAGGGATATTCATTATAAATTCAAATGGAACGGGGCATCCATTGATTACAAAGATTTAGGGGAAATAAGCTATAGCTTGATCAAAGAAGGCAAGTCATACCAAAAGGCAATGGGTGAGTTTTTATTGGATTGGATCGATAAGAACGATTATATCCCCGTAAAGACATCAGGTTCAACCGGGGAACCAAAAGAAATATTGTTAAAAAAACAAAATATGGTCAATTCGGCCAAAATTACGGGTTCTTATTTTGATCTATGGCCTGGGCAGTCTGCTTTGCTTTGCCTTCCCGGGGATTATATTGCAGGGAAAATGATGTTCATAAGGTCAATGGTCCTTGGTTTGGAATTGGACTGGGTGCCGCCTTCCTCGACCCCTTTAAAAGATTCGGAACGTTGTTATCATTTCAGTGCCATGGTTCCCTTGCAATTGGAAAATTCCTTGGACAAAATCAACCATATCAAAACCTTGATCGTCGGTGGTGCTCCAGTGTCCTCAGACCTTAAAGCGAAGATTCAGGATAAAATGACAGATATATATGAGACTTATGGTATGACGGAAACCATAACCCATGTGGCCGTGAAGAAAATCAACAATGGTGCCAAGGATTGCTTTGAAACATTGCCCAATATCTCCATAGAAAAAGACAATAGAAATTGCCTAGTATTACATGCGCCCAACTTAAATAATGAACGAATTGTCACAAATGATATCGTAGAACTGGTTTCCAATAAAGAATTTAAATGGTTGGGGAGGTATGATAATGTGATTAATTCAGGAGGAATTAAGTTGTTGCCTGAACAGATAGAAAGTAAACTTAATTCCGTTTTGAACCAAAGATATTTTGTTACAGGTTTGCCGGACGATCTATTGGGGCAAAAATTGATTCTTTTGATTGAAGGAAAACAGGAGGATGATCATCTTTCGGAAAAAATTAAAACCTTGCAGACATTGAAAAAGCATGAGGTTCCTAAGGAAATCATATTTGTTGAAAAATTCGTTGAAACTATAAATGGCAAGATTTCACGAAGGGATACCTTGGCTAAAATACAAAGCATTTAAAAGCGAATAGGGCGTATACCGTTAAGGGGGGTTATTATTGCCCTACTTTATGGCATCGTGATATGCGTATTCCGTACGAAGCGTCTCGATGTTAAATTCAAAAAGAATTTCGACCTCTAACCACTATACTTGCAACACCCCCATATTGAATTGTTTTTCTATGGGCGCATGGTTGGCCGCCTCTATGCCCAGTGATATCCATTTACGGGTATCCAAGGGGTCTATGATGGCATCTGTCCATAATCTCGCAGCAGCGTAATACGGGGAAACCTGATCGTCGTATCGCTCCTTTATTTTGTTGAAGAGGGCTTCTTCCTTTTCTTTGGTAATTGTTTCCCCTTTTTTCTTTAAGGAGGCTTTTTCAATCTGCAATAAAACCTTGGCGGCAGAATTGCCACTCATAACGGCAAGTTCTGCACTGGGCCAGGCTACAATCAATCTTGGGTCGTATGCCTTTCCACACATGGCATAATTACCTGCGCCATAACTATTGCCAATCACGATAGTGAATTTGGGAACAACGGAGTTACTCACGGCATTCACCATTTTAGCCCCATCCTTGATAATGCCCCCTTGCTCACTTTTACTGCCTACCATAAATCCGGTAACATCCTGTAAAAAGACCAACGGAATTTTCTTCTGGTTGCAATTGGCGATAAAACGGGTGGCTTTATCCGCGGAGTCCGAATAGATCACACCCCCGAATTGCATTTCGCCTTTGGCTGTCTTAACCACTTTGCGTTGGTTGGCGACAATCCCTACGGCCCATCCGTCGATACGGGCGTAGCCTGTTACTATGGTTTTTCCATAACCTGCCTTGTATTCCTCGAATTCCGAATTATCGACCAATCGACTGATGATTTCTCCCATATCGTACTGATCCGTTCTCGAACCGGGAATGATCCCGTAGATATCGGCAACGTTTTCCTTGGGGTTTTGGGCGGGTTTACGATTAAAGCCGGCTTTGTCAAAATCCCCGATCTTATCCACGATATTTTTAATTTTATCCAAGGCGTCCTTGTCATCCTTGGCCTTGTAATCGGTTACTCCGCTTATCTCACTATGGGTCGTTGCCCCCCCTAAGGTTTCGTTGTCGATCTGTTCCCCGATAGCGGCCTTAACCAGATAACTTCCGGCCAAGAAAATACTACCTGTTTTATCAACGATCAAGGCTTCATCACTCATGATGGGCAAGTAGGCGCCACCGGCAACACAACTCCCCATGACCGCGGCAATTTGGGTGATGCCCATACTGCTCATAATGGCATTATTCCTAAAGATGCGACCAAAATGTTCCTTGTCAGGGAAGATTTCATCCTGCATGGGTAGAAATACGCCTGCGCTATCGACCAAGTAGATGATTGGCAATCGATTCTCTATGGCAATTTCCTGGGCACGAAGGTTTTTCTTTCCGGTAATCGGAAACCAAGCGCCCGCCTTAACGGTGGCATCATTGGCCACTACGATACACTGCTTGCCTTGTACATGGCCTATTTTAACCACTACGCCACCTGAAGGGCAACCCCCGTGTTCCTCATACATACCTTCACCCGCGAATGCACCAATTTCTATACTTTCCCCATCGTCATCCAACAAATAGGCGATACGTTCCCTTGCGGTCAACTTTCCCTGTGCGTGTTGCTTCTCGATTCGGGATTTTCCCCCACCCAATTTCACTTGGGCCAGTCGCTTGCGTAATTGGGATAATTGCAACTTGTTTTGATCTTCGTTTTTGTTGAACTTAATGTCCATATACTATCGGATTTGTGAAATATTTGGTTAAAGATAAGGAGTAAAATTGATTACTTTTGGGTATAATTTAAATCAACATGGAACAAAAGATACGATGGGGAATTATCGGATTGGGAGGTATTGCCCATAAATTCGCCAACGACCTCAATTTGGTGGATGGTGCTGAAATTACTGCAGTTGCCTCAAGAAGTATGGACAAGGCAGCGGTATTTGCCAAACAATACCAGGCAAAACATGCCTTTGGTAGTTATAAGGATTTATTTGAATGCGATGAAGTGGATGTGGTTTACATTGCCACACCGCATACGGGTCATAAGGAATGGAGTATTATGGCGATGGAGCATGGGAAACATGTCCTTTGTGAGAAACCCATGGGAATAGACCGTTCGGATATTGAAACAATGATCGCCGTTGCAGGGAAGCACCAGGTTTTTCTTATGGAGGCGCTATGGTCACGCTTTAATCCTTCGATTAGGAAGGCAAAAGCGATGGTTGATGCCGGGGAGATAGGGCCATTGGGTTATTTGCATGCCGATTTTGCATTTTATGCCTTGGATAGGCCAGAGGAAGGTCGATTGTTGAATCCCGATTTGGGAGGGGGCTCTTTGTTGGATATCGGTATATATCCCGTTTTTCTTTCCTATTTATTGTTAGGGATGCCGGAAACCATTAAATCATCATCCAAGTTTTATAAAACAGGGGTGGAAATCCAAACTTCGATGATCTTTGATTATCCCAAGGCCCAAGCCATTTTGTATAGTGGGTTAACCTCCGAATCGAAAATGGAGGCAGAGATTTCGGGCAGTACGGGATCTATATTCCTCAACGGACAATGGCATATCGCACAAGGGTATAGCCTAAAGAAAGGGAAGCAGATCGATGCTGTTGAACTACCCACACCAGGTAACGGTTATACGTATGAGATAGAGGAAGTCAATTCCTGTTTGCGAAAAGGGAAGTTGCAGAGTGATTTATGGTCCCATCAAAACAGTTTGGATTTGGCCGAATTATTGGAAACCATTAGGGTCCAAAATGGGATAAAGTTTCCCTTCGAGCAATAAAATAGGGGTGTTTAGGATACTTTTTATCTAAAAATTACGATATTTGGAGTTACCAAAAACCTAACGAACTTAAAATGGGAATGAATAAAAATACTGTATTGGCATGGGCTACCTTTATTATGATATTTGTTGGCCTTGCACTTATAGCTTTAGGGGCTTTTAGATATGACGAAGTTGCCGGATGGGGATTTGCATCGGTTGGTGTTGGTTTTTTTGCCATTGCCTGGGTTTTCAATGCCCTTAAGGGACGCGTTTAACCACTACATTTTCCAATAATTTAATACCCAATATCAAATGTCCGACGATAAGAAAGTCATTTTCTCTATGTCCGGGGTTACCAAAACGTATAAAAATGCGAATACCCCAGTATTAAAAAACATTTATCTAAGTTTTTTCTATGGTGCCAAAATCGGTATCTTAGGATTAAACGGCTCAGGTAAATCCACGTTATTGCGCATCATAGCCGGTCTCGATAAGAATTACCAAGGCGATGTGGTGTTTTCACCAGGCTACAATGTGGGGTATTTGGAACAGGAACCTCAATTGGATGAGGATAAGACGGTCCTTGAGGTCGTGCGGGAAGGAGCAGCCGAAACGGTAGCGATTTTAGACGAATACAACAAGATCAATGACATGTTTGCCTTGCCTGAAGTTTATGAGGATGCGGATAAGATGCAAAAACTCATGGATCGACAGGCAGTGCTGCAAGATCAAATCGATGCTTCCAATGCTTGGGAGTTGGATACAAAGTTGGAAATTGCCATGGATGCGCTTCGGACCCCGGAACCGGATAAAAAAATCGGGGTACTTTCTGGAGGGGAAAGAAGAAGGGTAGCCCTTTGTAGGCTGTTGTTGCAAGAACCGGAAATACTTCTTTTGGATGAGCCTACCAACCACTTGGATGCTGAATCCGTACATTGGTTGGAACATCATTTGGCACAATATAAGGGTACGGTAATTGCCGTGACCCACGACCGTTATTTCTTGGATAATGTTGCAGGTTGGATCTTGGAACTTGATCGAGGTGAGGGTATACCGTGGAAAGGAAACTATTCCAGTTGGTTAGACCAAAAATCGAAACGAATGGCCCAAGAGAGTAAAACCGCATCAAAACACCAAAAGACCCTGGAACGGGAGTTGGAATGGGTGCGTCAAGGGGCTAAAGGTAGACAGACCAAGCAAAAGGCGCGTTTAAAGAATTATGACAAGCTCATGAGCCAAGATCAAAAGCAGCTCGATGAGAAATTGGAAATCTATATTCCCAATGGGCCACGCTTAGGAACCAATGTCATTGAGGCCAAAGGTGTGAGTAAGGGATATGGTGATAAATTATTGTACGAGGACCTGAACTTTAAATTACCCCAGGCAGGTATCGTTGGTGTTATCGGACCCAATGGTGCCGGTAAGACGACAATTTTTAGAATGATCATGGGAGAGGAAACCCCGGATAAAGGGGAATTCATAGTAGGGGATACCGCGAAAATAGCCTATGTGGATCAAAGTCATTCCAATATCGATCCAGAAAAAACGATTTGGCAAAATTTCAGTGATGAGCAAGAGTTGATCATGATGGGAGGAAGGCAAGTAAATTCAAGGGCCTATTTAAGTCGATTCAATTTTTCGGGTAGTGAGCAGAACAAAAAGGTAAGTATGCTTTCCGGTGGGGAGCGTAACCGCTTGCATTTGGCCATGACCTTAAAGGAAGAAGGGAACGTACTCCTTTTGGATGAGCCTACGAACGATTTGGATGTGAATACCTTGCGGGCCTTGGAGGAAGGTTTGGAAAACTTTGCGGGTTGTGCCGTGGTCATTTCCCACGATAGATGGTTCCTAGACCGTATTTGTACCCATATTTTGGCTTTTGAAGGGGATTCCCAAGTATATTTCTTTGAAGGTTCATTCTCTGATTATGAGGAGAACAAGAAAAAACGTTTGGGTGGTGATTTGATACCGAAACGAATCAAGTATAAAAAACTGATACGATAATAAAAAAGACCCTTCAAGATTTTTTGAAGGGTCTTTTCTTTTACAATCACTTCCGCTAATATTCGTCATTCGGGTACCAATCCAGTTGGATAACCTGAATATTCGGATCTCCCTTTTCAACTATGGTTTTGAATTTAGCAACATCACTCACCTCAGGTTTCCCCCTGTAATGATAAGGATATACTTGTTTGGGCTTAAATTCCAACACCGCATCGGCAGCACTTTCAACCGTCATGGTATATGGCAGGTTCATACAGATAAAAGCCCTATCGATGTGTTGTAGTGCCCTCATTTCTGGAATGTCCTCGGTATCCCCGGAAAAATAGATGCGCTCATTACCGATATTCAGTACATAACCATTGCCACGGCCGGCTTCATGGAATTTTTTCGCTTCTTCCCTAAGGTTATACATCGGAATGGCCTCTATATTTATGCCGTATCGTTCTTTGCTTTCCCCATTGTGCAGCACATCGATTTGGGGCGTGAATTCTTTGGGCATTTTGTCGGCCACGGCTTGGGGGGCGATTATTTTTGCTTTTTCGGTATCCAGGGCCTGTAAGGTTTCAATATCCAAATGGTCCCCATGAATGTCGGTGATCAAAATCAAATCAGGTTGTTTTTGGCCTTTAAAAGCCTCGGCACCACCTATTGGGTCTATGTATATGGTAATGTCGTTCCATTCCACAACCGCTGTGGCGTGTTCTATGGGAATGATTTTAACCGTTGGGCTAACAGATGGACTTTGGGAGGGCACACCATCGGCCTCGAGCTTGGGTTCTGTGTCGAGTGTGTGACTAATATTCTTTTTATCCTTACAGGAAATACTACAAAGGGTGATGACGAATGTGAAAAGTATAAGTTTTTTCATTTTTTCAGGTTTAATGATTCTATTCCATCCTTAAATAAGAATTTGCGATATGGGTATTTTAGTATCTGATTTTTAACTTCAATATAATACAATTTTGTGCCATGGCTTCTTTTTTACATAATCAATGGTGGTTTTTAATAGTTTCTTGCCCGTTTTTGTTTCCGGAATGTAGTCAGACGGTCATTATTTATACGGGCTTGAACGTTATGGTTTACAGTAATGAAGGGGAAACCACCTACAATCCATCCCATATGCTCCACAAAAAAAAAGAACAGCCTTGTCGTTTATCGATTTTTTGGGAGACACCAAAATTCGGGTATTCTTTACTTCGTATTAAAGTGATCTTCAGCCGACGTCAATTCCAAAATATGGAAGTTATTGATAATCTTACTGTTAAAAGGAGTTGTTTTCGTTTTTAAAATGATGGAAAACCAAAACATCCTTAAAAGTCAGGGATCGGGGAGGTCTAATATTTTAAGAATGTTAATTTTTTTTAATCCAAAAAAATCCAATCGGAAAATTGAACCGTATATAAAACACGAACAAACACTTTTATAAAGTAAAAGTTAATTAATTTTTAGATTATGACTGAAACAAAGAATAACAATGGATTAAAAGTATTGGCAGGTTTGCTAGGGGTTATACTTTTAGGTGTGATCATCTACACTGTGAGTCTTTACCAAGACAAGAAGGAGACCGAGTCTGTACTTACAAAAGAAAAAGAATTGGTTGTTGAAGACCTTAATAGTCTTAAGTCTGAATACGACAAAGCTATTTTGGAAAGCAATGCGACCAATGAAGAGTTGGTTACTGCTAGGGATAACATCGCAAAATACTTGGATTCAGTACAAACAATGAAAGCTGATATAGCTTCTTTATCAAGATATAGAAGACAAGTTAGTGTTCTTAAAGCTGAAAGGGAGCAATTGCTTAAACAAGTGGATTCGTTGACACGTTCAAATACGATGATTGCCATGCAACGTGACAGTACGTATGTTGAATTGGAAAAACAAACTGTCTTCAATGATTCCTTGGTGGTACAAAACACCCAATTGGCCGATGTGGTTGAAAAAGGTTCTGCCTTGAATCTTTCCAAATTCAACGTTGATGCCGTTAAGGAACGTAGCAGTGGTAAATTGGTTTCTACTTCAAGGGCAGGAAGAACCGATAAGTTCAAAATCTGCTTTACCGTAGCGGATAACATTATAGCCGAAGCAGGTGACAGGGAATTTTATGTAGAGGTTTTAGACCCACAAGGAAATGTTCTTGGAGAAAGTTTTTCAAAAACCAATGAAAGTGGAGCTTCCGTAACGTACAGTAAAGGCACAAATTTCTACTACGAAAACAAGTCTTTGGATGTTTGTGATTACATTGGTAAGCCAGCGGGTGATTTCCAAAAAGGAAATTACATGGTAAACGTTTATGATGACAAATTAAAATTATTGGGAACTTCCAAGTTCACTCTAAAATAGATAATACACACTATCCATTTAAACGAAAAGGGGCAATCTTAATTGATTGCCCCTTTTTAATATTTCAAATATGGAATAGGTACGCTATTTTAAACTACCTACCATATCCTCAGGTTTTACCCATTCGTCATATTCCTCAGCGGTAACATAACCAAGATTCACGGCTTCTTCTTTTAAAGTAGTACCGTTCTTATGGGCTGTATTTGCAATTTCAGCAGATTTATAATATCCTATTTTAGGATTAAGGGCCGTAACCAACATTAAGGAGTTGTTCAATAATTGTTTGATCACTTCATGGTTTGGTTCAATACCTATTACACAATTGGTTTCGAAACTTAAGCAGGCATCACCCAATAATTCGGCAGATTGTAAAAAGTTCGCCGCCATAACCGGTTTAAAGACATTTAACTCGTAGTGTCCTTGTGTACCACCAACAGAAATAGCAACGTCGTTACCCATTACCTGTGCGCAGACCATGGTCAATGCCTCACATTGGGTAGGGTTTACTTTCCCGGGCATGATGGAACTTCCCGGTTCGTTGGCAGGAATAATGATTTCACCGATTCCTGAACGTGGACCGGATGCCATCATACGTACATCATTGGCAATCTTATTCAATGAAACCGCCAACTGTTTTAATGCCCCGTGACTTTCGACAATGGCATCATGGGCAGCTAGGGCCTCAAATTTGTTTTCAGCCGTTTTAAAAGGTAATCCGGTGAATTTGGCAATATATTGGGCTACGAGTACATCGTATCCTTTAGGAGTGTTCATACCGGTACCTACAGCTGTTCCCCCAAGGGCGAGCTCACTTAGGTGGTCCAACGTATTGTTCAATGCTTTTAAACCATGTTCCAATTGTGAAGCGTAACCGGAAAACTCTTGGCCAAGGGTTAGGGGAGTGGCATCCATTAAATGGGTACGTCCTATTTTAACCACATTTTTGAATTCCTTGGATTTTTTCTCCAAGGTCTCCTTAAGTTTGGTGACACCGGGAATGGTGACTTCAATAATTTTCTTGTACGCGGCAATATGCATACCGGTAGGGAACGTATCGTTGGAGGATTGTGATTTATTCACATCATCGTTTGGTTGAATGGTCTTTTCCCCTTCACCGATAACATTACCCGCCATTTCGTGTGCACGGTTCGCGATGACCTCGTTGACGTTCATATTGCTTTGTGTACCGGATCCTGTTTGCCAAATAACCAAAGGAAACTGGTCATCGTGCTTACCATCCAGGATTTCATCACAAACAGAAGCGATTAAATCTCTTTTTTTCTCATCAAGTACGCCCAATTCGTGGTTAGCGTATGCTGCTGCTTTTTTTAAATACGCAAAGCCGTAAACGATGTCCAAGGGCATTGATGCCGAAGGTCCGATTTTAAAATTATTTCGAGAACGCTCAGTCTGTGCGCCCCAGTATTTATCGGAGGGCACCTCGACTTTTCCCATCGTGTCTTTTTCGATTCTGAAACTCATATGTAAGGTGTTTTTTATTTCCTGCAAAGGTACTCCATTACGGGATTTTAAGAGAGGCAGGGAAACCTTAATTTTAGAAAAATCAACATTTTTTTTGAATTTGATTTGTTCTTTTGAATCTTTTCAAAGTATATTTGTTTTTAATAAACAAGTACAGATGTTTGATTTTGACCAATATTTAGGATTTTTAGCGTTTTTAACCATATTGACCATTGGTTTCTGGTTGATGATTTTCTTATTGACCTTTGTTGTACCTTATTGGTTATTCGGTAATATTCGTGAACTGATAAAAGAAAAGCGCAAGGCCAAAGCGGCTGCGCGATTAGAGGAATAAAAAAAAGAAGCCATTTGGCTTCTTTTTTGTTTTGGACATATTCATTCTTTTATCCTTCAAAATCCATATCATCGTCCCCACCGCCATTTCTTTGGCCGTTTCTTTCACCTTTTTGGTTCTGGGGCTGATTGAACCTGTAGAGGAAAGATAGGGTAACTTGTCTTTCCCTACGTTGAAATTCACTATACGTAAAAACGTTGTCGGTTCTGGTTTCACCCCTACGCTTACGGGTATTGAATACATCACTCACATTCAATGAAACCGTGGCCTTATCCTTAACAACATCCTTGCTAAAGGCTAAGTTGGTGCTCAACATGCTTTTGTATTTTGATTGTGCACTCTCCGAGGGTCCCATATAAAAAAGGTTGGATTGGAAATCAATGGCTCCCGGTAATGGTAATTTAGCACTGAATCTCGTGAAATAGGCAAAATTGTCCACGTCAAAATTTTGTACTATCAGTTCATCCTGATAATTGGTGTATTCATAATCCCCGGTTAATTTTTGTTGGAATAGATTCAAATTCCAACTTAATCTCCAATTTCTTTTAGGAACAAAGGATGTGGTAAACTCCATACCATATCGACTTTCGTCCGCCAAATTGATGGGTGTTCGCACTTGAACGGGAACAATAACCGGATTTGCTGGGTCATCCGGATTTTCTATCTCAACAAAATCCCCGGTTTCTTGGGTAATAAACTGGAATACTCCAGTGGAGTGATTGTAATAGGCAGAGGTGTTAAAGGTAAATTTATCCCACCTTCTTAAATAGCCCAAATCAAAGGCATTGGTATAGGTAGGGTCCAAATCGGGATTTCCTTGGAACAGGTTGGTGTTACTCGATCTTGAGGGAAACGGATTAATGAACCTGGAACGTGGCCTACGCAATCTTCTACTATAACTGATGGTCAATTGTTCCTTTTCGGAAAATTCATATCCTAAAAACAGGGAAGGAAACCAATTTACATAGGTTTTGTTGCTTACCTCGTTGGTATTTACCAATTCGACGCCTATATCGGAAGCCTCCATACGAAGTCCGCCCAAAATATTGAATTTACCGGCCTTGGTTCCCAATTGGGTGTAGGCCGAGTTCACATATTCCTTATAATTGAGCTCGTTACTGAAATCCGGGTCGCTGGCCAGAACCCCGTTGCTAAGTATGCCGTAATTAAAATCGGTATTGAAATTATTGAAAGTTCCTCTATAACCTATTTCAAACTGGGATTTACTGTCCTTGCCAAAAGGCAGAACGTAATCCATTTGTACCAATTGCCTAACTTGACTTTCATCGTTGATGGTCTGTTCTGTGGGTAGCTCATCATTTTCGCCCACAACGGTCTCTTCTATTATGGAATTTTCGAGTTCGCTTCCCGAGGAATATTGATAGTCGATGGTTAGTTCATGCCCGTCTTTATCGAAATTTTTCTTATAGTTGACCGAATACTGCACATCCTCATCATCATCACTTTCGGTTGAGAACCGGTTTCTTAGGATCGTAGGGTTCATCAAAGCATCGAAATTGAAAAAATCAATATTCGTATTATCGTCCCCTCCTGACGTTCTATAAACCAAGGAATTGGTGATACTACTGGATTCATCAATGAAATACTCAAAACCGATATTGGTATTAAAACCATCACTTTGTCTTTGATAATCCCTGATTTCATCTTGGAAGCTTGCGGTGGAGCCATCGGCATTAAAGTTTTCCTGTTCAAAAAGGGCATTTCCAGGACTATTACGGTATCGATAGGAGGTATTTGTGAAAATATTGAACTTGTCCCTTCTTAGATTGAGGCTAACATTGGCTCCATAAGACTCAGGGTTTCCTACGTTTAAACTTACTGAACCATTGATCCCGGCTGTCTTACTTTGTTTTAGGATGATGTTCAGGATTCCGGCTGTTCCTTCTGCATCGTAACGGGCAGAAGGGTTGGTGATGACTTCCACTTTCTCGATAGCTTCGGCGGGCAGTTGTTGTAAAGCGTCGGTACTTAGTCCGGATAGGGCAGACGGCTTACCATTGATTAGGATCCGCACACTTTCATTGCCACGAAGACTGATATTTCCTTCAACGTCAACGGTAACCGATGGTACGTTATCCAAAACATCCGTAACGGAACCTCCCTTGACGGTAAGATCCGATCCTACATTATATATTTTTTTATCGAGACGAAGTTCAACGGTGGTTCGCTCTGCGGTTACCTCAACTTCCTGTAACTGCTCCACATCAAGGGCTAACTTGATGGTTCCTAAATCCGTGGAGGTCCTGAAGGTCTGGGCATCGAGGGTATAGGTCTTATAGGATATGTATTCTATCCTTGCGTTATATTTTCCGGGCATGACCTCGACATCGAACTTACCGGATGTATCGGTAATGCCACCGGTCACTTTATCGGGATTACGAAGGCTTTGTAGGATTAGGGTCGCATATTCAAGGGGTTCGCCCGTATCCTGATCTAGAACTATTCCTGTTATATTTATGGGTTCAGGGGATTGCCCTTGGGGTCTTTGCGCTGTTGCAATGAATGTTGTTAACGATAAAAATAACGGAAATAGTTTTTTCATGTATTGGATGTATTTAGCCTTTGTCCTTCTTTTTTTTCTTTTTCTGCTTTTTTTGCTTCTTCTTTTTCTCCTTTTTGGTTTTTGAAACCCCTTTTTTCTGTAATTCCACGAATGCCTCGTATTTTTCCAAAGGCAATCCTGCTTTCAGCTCCTCTGTCTGCCGCACCGTAATTTTGTCCATCTGCTCTCGCATTTGCTCTGGCGTCAACTTAAGTATTTGCATTTCGATACGTTCTTGCACGTACTTCTTTAAAATGCTACTTAGAACAGCGGTTTCAAATTCATTCAATTCCAAGGCCGAAGCAATTTCCGGCATTTCATTATCCACAATTTGATCAGCGGTCAGGGGTTCCGGTTCTTTTTGCGGTGCTGTGGCCTGTGGTATGGAATTACGTGCCCTACCATAACCATATCCGCCCCTACTTCCATATCCGCCATAGCCGTAGCCATTGCCATAACCATATTGTGCTTGTACTTCCACTCCTGCCATTAACAGGGTAAACAGTACCATCAAAAACGATTTATTGATTTTCATTATGTGGTATATTAGATTTCAAAAATAGTTGAAGGTTTAACCCTTAAAGGTTAAAACTTTGTTAATTCAAATGTCGTGTATTCCCAATACAAACAAGAAAGGTGCCAAAATAGGGTGTTTGGTTCTAAACCACTAAAAAAATCAAGTGGTTTCTCACTCTTTTAATAGCTCAAGTATGTTTTCGGTGGGTCTCCCGATAACGGCTTTGTCCCCCTTTACGACAATAGGACGTTCTATAAGCTTGGGATGTTGAACCATGGCCGTGATGATTTCATCCTCGGTGAGGTCCTTTCCTCGGTATTGTTCTTTCCAAATAGCCTCATTCTTGCGCACCAATTCCCCTGCAGGCAGGTTCAAATACCCCAATAGCTCCTTCAATTCCTTTTTGGTAGGAATGTCCTCAAGGTATTTGACAATCTTAAACGGCTCTCCGGAGGCTTCCAAAGCACTTAAGCCTAGGCGCGATTTGGAGCATCTTGGATTATGGTAAATTTTGATCATGATGTTTTACTTATTATATTTTAATGCCCAAGGCATTTAATTCACTATGTAATTGGTCAGGGTTCTTGAAATGTATACCCGTGATACCCATTTGGTTGGCAGCTTCAACATTATCGATGTTGTCATCAATGAAAACCGCTTTTTCTGGGGTGATACGATATCTGTCCAGCGTGATTTCATAGATTTCTTTGTGGGGTTTTCTGGTGTTTTCATCACCGGAAACAACAATTCCCTCGAAATCATTCAAGAATTCAAAACGTTCCAAGGCCACGGGAAAGGTCTCGTTACTCCAATTGGTCAACGCCAACAGGTTGTAGGTTTCCTTTTGTTTTAGCTGTTTTAGAATGGCAACCGTTCCTGAAATAGGGCCTCCTAACATCCTAGGCCATTCGTCATAATATAGCCTGATCCAAGATTCGTATTCAGGAAACTCCTTAATCAGTAGATCCGTACCTACCTTTAAGGGCCTTCCGGCGTCGTGTTCCATATTCCAATTGTAGGTGCAAATGGTGTTAAGAAACCAATCCACTTTTTCTTCATCGCCATCAAAAACATCGCGATAGAGATATTTCGGATTCCAATCAATCAGAACCCCACCCAAATCAAATATAATCGTATCGAATGCGCCCATGTGATCTGTTTACAGGATTAGTCTTCTTCTTTTTGTCCCATCATCATGAGAAAGGCCTTTAGGAATTGATCGATATTGCCATCCATAACGGCGTCGACATTCCCGGTTTCCTCACCGGTCCTAACATCCTTGACCAATTTGTATGGGTGCATTACATAATTTCGGATCTGTGATCCCCATTCAATCTTCATCTTGGACGATTCAATTTCCTCCCGGGCTTCCATTTTCTTGCGCAATTCAATCTCGTACAATTGGGATTTCAACATTTTCATGGCCGTGGCCCTATTATCGTGTTGGGAACGCGAATCGGAACATTGGATCTGTATGCCTGTAGGCTTGTGGACCAATTGGACCTTGGTTTCCACCTTGTTTACATTCTGACCACCGGCACCACTGGATCTTGCCGTGGTTATCTCTATATCGGCAGGGTTGACATCGATTTCGATACTATCGTCGACCAAAGGATATACATAAACCGAAGCGAAAGAGGTATGCCTTTTGGCATTACTGTCAAAAGGGGAGATGCGCACCAAACGATGTACACCATTTTCGCCTTTCAACCACCCAAAGGAATATTCACCCTCAATTTCAAGGGTCACCGTTTTAATACCGGCCACATCACCTTCTTGGTAGTTGAGTTCCTTGACCTTGTACCCGTTTTTTTCGCTCCACATCATATACATGCGCATAAGCATAGCGGCCCAGTCACAACTTTCGGTCCCACCGGCTCCTGCGGTAATCTGTAAAACGGCGGTCAGTTCATCACCCTCTTCGGAAAGCATGTTCTTGAACTCTAATTTTTCAATGAGATCCACGGCTTTTTCATATTGGGCCGTAACCTCGGATTCGGGTACTTCGCCTTCTTTTTGGAACTCGATTAAAACCTCGAGGTCGCCGACCATGGTCTTGGCGGCATTGTAATCATCGACCCAATGCTTTTTCGATTGGATGAATTTCATTTGCTCCTGCGCTTTTTTGGGGTCATCCCAAAAATCCGGGGCAAGTGTTTTTTCTTCTTCGTTCTCTATCTCTATAAGCTTGGCATCTATGTCAAAGATACCTCCTTAACGCACCAAGGCGCTCTATAAGATCTTTGGATTGATCTACGGTTATCATATTTTTCGATTTAAACACAAAAATAATATTCTTTAAGGGACTTATAGCGGTATGGTCAAAAGTTTTACTGCTGCTGCTGATGGGATACCAGTACGGAATGTTTGGTTTCGTTACTGCCACTGGCATAAACAACTCCCCTCAGTGGGGAACAATCGTTATAATCCTTTCCGTGGGCTACTTTAATATGGCTATTGTTTGCCAGGATGTTATTGGTAGGGTCAAACCCTATCCACCCTAAATTTGGAATATAAGCCTCTGCCCACGCATGCATTTGTGAGTCGCCAAAATATCCATTGCCCTGATGAAGATATCCCGAGATATAACGGGCCGGAATATGGTTTTGTCTAGCAAGTGCACAGAATAAATGGGTGAAATCTTGACAAACACCTTGTCTGTGTTTTATAATTTGGTCGAGCGTGGTGTAAACGTCTGTCACCTCGGGAGCATAATATATTTTTTCAAACACCCATTGATTTAAGGCTTGAAGGTTTTCGAAAATCGATTTATGGGTATCAAACGAGAATAATGTTTTTGTTTCGGTTGGAATGGACGTGTAATGGGTTTGTCGTAAGAAGGGTTCGAAATCTACCTTGAAATCCAGTTCCATGACCTTTTGGTAATCTATGGCAATATCTGAATTAGGTTCAAAATCAAAGGGATTTACATTGTTTTTGATGAGCTTAAAAGAAGCTTCAAAGGTGATATGTTTGAATTTGGACTTTGGCTGTACCCTAATGGTTTTAAATCCATACCCATTGATAGAATGTTCGTTGTAGGCATCAATCGAGTTTTTAAAATCGACCGTTATGAATTCTTGGTTGATGTTATGTTCAGGAATGATCAGAAATTGCCAATGGGCATCGTTTACCATACTTTCATAATGGTTTTCAGCCTTGTAGGTAATAAAGTATTCTAATGACATAGGTTTTATACAGGCTGCTAAGTTAAAGGAATGTTCCAACATTAATGGTTAAAATACTCCATTTCCATTTTTTGACTTATTTGTCCTAAACTGTTAAGGATATTCTCAATGAAAGATTGGATGTTGTCCTCGATTTCCTCAATGTGTTTATATCGATATTCGGACCTTGTTTTGCCTACAAGAAAGGCTGTTGAGTTTTTATTATAATGTTTACTGGTATCCAAGATCAAAATATGTGCATATACCTGATTTAAACAGTTCATTACCGATCTTGGGCAGTTGGGATTCAAGATCAAAAACTCCAAAGTTGAAATACTGGTTGGGGTCTTTTTGTATAAACGGCGCATCATATCATAGGATTCCGTGCATTTCAATAGGGTAGTCCATTCGAAACTTTTACTGAACTTGTCGCCATAGCTTCCTTGTGCCTTTAACGCATCATTATATTTTGCATTTATTATACGGGTAATCTGTGTAGCTCTTTCAATATTCATGCCCATCATTATTAGGGCATAAACTTCATTGTGTAATAGGGTTCCTCGAATTTTACCACGCAATACGGCAGTGATCTCGGTGATATTAACCGTAAAATCATAGAGTCCATTTTTTACGAAGGATCCCACGGGGTAGTTTAATCCGAAATGATAGAATTTGTTTATGGATTCATAGAGTTCGGTAGATATTAAATCCCGTGCACTATTGGCATTCTCCCTTGCATGTTTAATATTATTGATGATTGAATAGGATGTATCAATGTCCAGACCGATCTTATAGAGCACATCTTCTTCATTGAGTTCAACCGAGAGGTCTTCCGTTTGGTCACCCACCATATATAACATGGATTGAAGAACGAATTGTCTGGATTGGGACAATTTATTGGGGGCATCCAATGAAGAAAAATAGTTGACATTCAGATAACGGGCAATATGTTCGGACCGTTCAATATAACGTCCCATCCAAAAAAGGTTATTTGCTACACGTGCAAGCATAATCGATTATTTTTTTAATACCCAAGTATCTTTAGATCCACCTCCTTGGGATGAATTAACAACAAGATTGCCTTTTTCCAAAGCCACTCTTGTCAGGCCTCCTTTTAATACGAATTCTTTGTCCTTTCCCAACACCGTAAAGGTTCTGAGGTCAATATGACGTTGTTCAAAAGATTCGCTTTCGTCTATATAGGTAGGGTGCACAGAAAGTGACATAATTGGTTGTGCAACATACTTCCTTGGATTTTCCTTTATTTGTTTTTTGACTTTTTCAATTTCATTCTTGGTCAGTCTATTGCCTATTGATATGCCATAACCCCCGGCTTCATCAACAGGTTTTACCACCAATTCATGAACATGTTCCAGTACATATTTTAACTCATCCGGCCTACTACAATGATAGGTGTGTACATTGCTTAATATAGGTTCTTCATCAAGATAGTATTTGATTATTTGCGGCATATAGGTATACACGGCCTTGTCATCGGCCACACCGGTACCCGGGGCATTTGCCAGGGTGACATTGCCTTTTTTATATGCGGCAAAAAGACCGGGCACCCCTAAGGAGGAGTTAGGTTTAAATTCAAGTGGGTCTATGAATAGATCGTCAACACGCCTGTAAATCACATCAACCTTTAATGGGCCACGAATGGTTTTCATGTATACAAAATCATTTTCCACGAACAGATCTTTCCCTTCTACAAGCTCAACGCCCATGGTTTTCGCCAAATATGAGTGTTCATAAAAAGCGGAATTGAACATGCCAGGGGTTATGACCACACATACAGGATTGTCGACACCTTTGGGTTTGACCGTTTCCAAAAGGTCAAGCAGGTTTTCGGCATAGTTTGTCACGGTATGTGTTTGGTAGTGGTTAAACACACCAAAAAGAGCTCTTTTAAGGGCGGTTCTATTACAGATGACATAGCTTACCCCGGAAGGACATCTGATGTTGTCCTCGAGAACATAGAATTTACCGTCTGTGTGTTTAATGACATCAGTGCCCGATATATGGTTGTAAATTCCTCCAGGGGGGTCTAAATCCATCATTTGATGAAGATAATTATTGGAAGAACTGATAAGATCCAAAGGAACAATTCCTTGTTTGATTATTTTCTTTTCGTGATAAACATCCCAAAGAAAAAGGTTCAAAGCCTTACTGCGTTGAATAGATCCACGCTCAATAATGTCCCATTCATTTGCATCAATGATTCTTGGAAAAAGGTCAAATGGAAAAATTTTCTCATGGCTTTCTTTTTCACCATAAACCTGGAAAGTAATCCCTTGGTTAAAAAAGGAAGCCCTGGCTTTTTTATTCAAATCAGCAAATTCCTTAATCGAATGCCCACCATAAATATCGAACAATTTTTGGTAAACCTCTTTTATGTCCCCTCCCTTTGTATAGATTTCATCATATAAATCAGGGTTTTTATTATAGAAAGAAAATATAGGATGTTCGGCTTTCCCCATAGAAAATTATTTTTCATCAAAATACTTTATAGCTGGCACTTATCCTATAATGATTTGATATTAGTTTAGTAAATAATATAAATATACTGGATAAAAGTAAGTGTATTATTATCATATTCTTACTAAAATCAAGAATTGATCAAGATACTTATTTAATGGAATTTTGGTTATTTTTAGACCATAATACACAACTATGAAAATAAGGCTACTGCTACTCGTTTTTTTGATGCTTTCCAACACGATTGACGCACAATTCAAAGGAAATAAGGAAGATTATAAAAAGTACGACGGCTTGTTCAACTTTTATCTGGATGATAAAAACGATAGAATCTATTTAGAGGTCGAGGACTTGGAAAAGGAATTTCTATATGTTTATGCATTAAGTAGCGGTATTGGGAGTAACGATATAGGCTTGGATCGTGGACAGCTCGGTAACGAACAGGTTGTTTTCTTTAAAAAGGCAGGCGGTAAACTGTTGCTGGTTCAACCCAATTTAAAATTTAGGGCTCTGACCGATAATGCCTTGGAACGGAAATCGGTGGAGCAGGCATTTGCGAAATCCGTCCTTTACGGTTTTAAGATCGAGGAGGAAAAAGACGGAAAATATATTATAGATATTACGGATTTCCTACTGCAGGATACCCATGGTGTTGCCTCAAGGTTAAAACAATCCGAACAGGGGGTCTATAGCTTGGACAAAACTAAAAGTGCCTTTGACATGGACAGGACCAAGGCATTTCCAAAGAATGTTGAATTTGATGTGACTTTGACTTTTAAGGGGGAAGCCAAGGGGCAATACATCAAATCCGTTACCCCGAACCCTAATTTGGTTACCGTGGCCCAACACCATTCGTTGATCGCCTTGCCCGATGAGGGCTATAAAAAACGGATTTTTGATACCCGCTCTGGATCGTATCCTATGAGTTATTATGATTATTCCACGCCGGTACAGGATCCAATTGTCAAAAGGTTCATTACCCGACATCGGTTGCAGAAAAAAGACCCGAATGCCCCAATCAGTGAAGCCGTAGAACCAATTATTTATTATTTGGACAATGGTACACCCGAACCCATTCGTTCCGCACTTTTGGAAGGAGGGAGATGGTGGAACCAGGCTTTTGAGGCTATTGGATATAAAGATGCCTTTCAGTTGATCATGTTGCCCGATGATGCCGACCCCTTGGACGTACGTTATAATGTGATTCAATGGGTGCATCGATCGACCAGGGGATGGAGTTATGGTGGTAGTATCACAGACCCTAGGACAGGCGAGATCATTAAAGGGCACGTAAGTCTTGGCAGTCTGCGTATTAGACAGGATTTTCTAATCGCCCAGGCATTAATGGATAAACCCTTCGCGGAGCGGGACGATAATGACCAACCCATGTTGGATTTGGCCTTGGCACGTATTCGACAGCTTTCTGCACATGAGATAGGGCATACCCTTGGTTTTGCCCATAATTATGCGGCTTCAACCAATGACAGGGCTTCGGTAATGGATTATCCGCATCCACAGTTTACCATGAAAAATGGGAAAATTGATTTTTCTGAAGCCTATGCCACAGGTATTGGGGCATGGGATAAGGTTACCGTTGCCTACTCCTATACCGATTTTCCTGAAAATAAGGATGAAAAGCAGGGATTGGAGACTATTTTGGGAGCTGCCAAAGAACAAGGACTGCGATATATCACCGATCAGGATGCCCGCCCAGGGGGAAGTGCCCATGTTTTGGCACATTTGTGGGACAATGGAAAAAATATTACAAAGGAATTGGATGCGATGTTGGATTTGCGGGCTCTTGCCATTGCTAATTTTTCCATCGATAATATCCGAAAAGGGGAGCCCAATACCGTTTTGGAGGATGTTTTTGTACCCCTTTATTTCTTTCATCGTTATCAAACGGAAGCGGTGGCCAAGGTTGTGGGCGGTATGGATTATCATTATGCGGTAAAAGGGGATGGACAGGCAGTCGTCTCCATTGCGGACAAAAAAATGCAGCAAGAGGCGCTGTCGACTCTTTTAAAAACATTGGATGCCCAGTGGATGGCCATTCCTAAGGAAAAGTTGGAATTGTTTCCTCCGAGGGCTTTTGGGTATCCAAAAAACAGGGAATCCTTACAAGGGAAGACCGGGGTTGGTTTTGATGCGTTATCGGCACCGGAAACCTCCGCGGATATGACCTTGACTTTTTTATTGCACCCGGAAAGGGCTTCTAGGTTGATTCAGCAAAAGGCCTTACAGCCCAAGAATTTGGGATTGGCCGATGTACTCGATGCCGTAATTGAAAATACCATAGACAAACAGCATAAGGATGCCTATTTTTCTGAAGTCCAGTGGAACATCAATTTTCGGGTGGTATATCATTTGATGAATCTTGCGGCCCATGATAAGGTCCATCCCCAAGTGAATGCCATTGCCTTTCAAAAATTAAAAAGACTTAGACAGCAACTATTGGCCAAAAATGACCCCTATCCACAAGAAATGATAAGACGGATCGATGGGTTTTTGAAGGCTCCGGAGAAATTCCAATTGATTGCTGCCCCAAAGATTCCTGATGGTTCCCCAATAGGAATGGACTGTATGCATTAAAACGAGTCGAAAAACGTGCAGATAAAGGAGTATCCAAATAAATAAATTACAAAGTGAATATCAATTTGATCAGTGATACGGTGACCCAACCTTCCAAGGGAATGTTGGAGGCCATGATGAATGCCCCAGTGGGCGATGATGTATTTAAGACCGACCCCTCGGTCAATGCCTTGGAGGCCAAGACAGCGGAACTATTCGGTAAGGAAGCCGCTTTGTTTTTTCCTAGCGGCACCATGGCGAACCAGACGGCCATAAAACTGCATACCCAACCTGGGGAGCAATTGATATGCGATAAATATGCCCATGTATATAATTATGAGGGTGGGGGAGTCAGTTTCAATAGTGGCGTTTCCTGTAGGCTAATC
The DNA here is from genome assembly GCF_003148665.1 of Maribacter polysiphoniae. GTDB lineage: Bacteria > Bacteroidota > Bacteroidia > Flavobacteriales > Flavobacteriaceae > Maribacter_A > Maribacter_A polysiphoniae. Next base: position 45,853 of record NZ_QGGQ01000007.1, read on the forward strand.
GAGGGCCATCGGGGAATGATGACCGCAGGACAAGTGGAGGCAGCTATAAATCCGCCCGATTTTTACCACAGCCCATTGACTACCTTGGTGTGTATTGAGAATACCACCAATAAGGGTGGTGGTGCGTGTTGGGATATTGAGGAGTTGAAGAAGATCAAGAATGTTTGTAAAAAGCATAACCTGGCCTATCACTTGGACGGTGCGCGAATATGGAATGCAATGGTCGCCAAGAATGAGACCCCGCAACAGTTCGGACAATTGTTCGATACCATCAGTGTTTGTTTCAGCAAGGGGCTCGGTTGTCCCGTAGGTTCCGTGCTGATGGGTAGTAAGGCGATGATGGACAAGGCCTTGAGGATACGGAAGATCTTTGGAGGGGGCATGCGACAAGCGGGTTATTTGACGGCGGCGGCATCCTATGCCTTGGATCACAATATCAACCGATTGGCAGACGATCATAGGAAGGCATTTGAAATTGGGGAGGTATTGGAAGGATTGTCCTTTATAAAAAAGGTGGAACCGATTGAAACCAATATTATCATTTTCGAGATCGATGAAAATACGTTGTCCGAAGAGGGCTTTTTAAAAAAATTAAGCGAACAAGGAATATCGATCATAGGTATGGGACAAGGAAAATTGCGCATCGTCACCCATATGGATTATACCGACGGAATGCATGTGCGATTCCTCGACATCCTGAAAAAACTATAATTCACCTAAATGGGATAAGGTGTCAATTCTTTTCATCAAGGTTTTGATGCCATTTTCCATTCCGGCCTCAGAAGTATAATATTGGCTGTGACCGATCAGTTGGCCATTCGGATTTTTGATGTCGAACAAGAATAATCCGTCGTTACTGGTTTTTCGTTCAAACCGTATACTTTTAATATTGGTGGGATTTAGGTTTTGTACGGTATGCTGCATTTCTGCCTTATCGAAATACTCAACACTTCTCAAAAGGGTATGCCCACTTTGTGATTTAAGTTTGAAACTATATTTGTTCGTGCCTTTTTTCTTTATTTCTATCATAGCGAAACCCTGTAATACTTAAAAGTAACACATTTTGATCAAATAATTTTTAATTCTTTTTCTCAAAAAGTAATAAAAATCCTACGTAATTGTATTTCATCGAAGAAATATGTTGTTTGTCGACACTTGAATCGGTCATTTTTTTAGTTCCTCTATAAAGGTTTTGTGTTCATCTACTTTCGCAGCAAGTAACAATACAATAACAAACACTAAATTTTTATTATGAGAAAAATTCTATTCCTTTTTGCAGTTATGACTGCGTCTATTACAATGGCACAAGACTTGCCAGCCAATCCTGAGCCGGGAAAATGTTACGTTCGTTGTACCACTCCGGATGTATACGTTAATGAAACCGTGACTTTAACGGTAAAGCCTGCTTACAAGGTTTTAAAAACTGTTCCTGCCACTTTTAAGACAATTACTGAAAGGGTTGAGATAAAGGCTGCTGGTAAAAAATTGACCGTTGTTCCAGAGAAATGGGGAACTGAGACCATTACATATGTATCCAAAGAAGGCGGTAACACCTTGCGTGTTAGTACGGCATCCTTTAGACCAAGTTCTGAAACCATTGAAATTAAGCCCGCTTATGCACAATGGGAATTGGGAGCTGCAGCACCTGATTGTGCCTCTGGTAATCCTGATGATTGTAGATACTGGTGTTATAAAGGGTATCCTGCTGAGTTCACTACTATTTCAACTGAGGTCTTGGGAACGGATGCTTCTGTTGCCAAAACACCAATAGGTTCCAAAAACGCTTCCTATACCAAAAGGGTATTGTTAGAGCCGGCCAAAGTTATCGAAGAGGTGATTCCTGCCCAGTACGACGAGATCACTAAAACGGTATTGGATAAAGATGCTTATACTGTTGAAGAAACCGTACCTGCTGTAACAAAAACAATTACTAAGGAAGTGTTGAAGCAAAAAGGTGGATTGACTACATGGACAGAAGTTGAATGTTCTTTAGTGGAATACCAAGCTTTGCCTATCAACTGGAACTTGGGTAGTGCTACTTTGACTGCTGAGGCCAAAAGAATCATCGATACACGTTTAATGCCTGTTTTGCAACAAAACCCAGGTGTTAAATTGGAGATTGCTTCCCATACCGATGTAAGGGGTAATGCTTCTTCCAACCAAGATCTTTCTGAAAGAAGGGCTAAGGCTGTCGCTGATTATTTGATCACCAAAGGAATTAACTCTAGCTTATTGGTAGCCAATGGTTACGGAGAGAATAAAGTTAAGAACAGATGTGCAGAAGGTGTTTCTTGTACCGAAAGAGAGCACGCGGTTAACCGAAGAACGGAATTCAGGTTGATCAACAACTAATACAGGTAAAACACTAACCTATAAAAAGGACCTCCATATCGGGGGTCCTTTTTTGTTGAACCGTAATTTGAAATCTAAATGCTTCAATAGGTAAAAAGACCTAATCGGTAACCATTGATTATAATAGCTTTAAAACAACACATTGTCCTGTTGTTGGTAAAGGACTAATACACCTAGCTACAGCCTATCGTATCGTACATGCCAACACAGGGTTGGTCCATAAAAACAAAAGGCTTCCTGAATGGGAAGCCTTTTGTTTTATAAAGGTAATCGATGTATTATTTATACCTGCTCAATAAGTCTAGATGATAGCGGATCTCACCATTCATGCTATAACCAGAATATTCGTCCAACGCCTTCCCTTTTGCATTGACTATTTTTAGAAGGGGGAATACTCCCTTTTTGTTGTACTTCTTTAAAAGATCCTTGTTGTGTTGCCTCTGCTCTGGGGAAAGTAAATCCCTATTTCTTGGCATATCAATATATAAAAGGACATAGTCTTTGGAAAGCGCCTTGAATTCCGCTGAATCGAATAAATCGGTCTTTAGCATTTTGCATGGGGGACACCAATCGCTTCCCGTAAAATAGACCAAGACATTCTTATGGTCTTTTTTTGCCACTTTTAGCGCCTTTTCAAAATCAGTCAACCATTTCGTATCCTTATCCATGTCCGTATGCATCTCGGTGGTAAGGAATAATGGGACTAGGAATAGGAATAACAAACTTTTCATGATGTCGTTTTTTATGAGCTTTTCAAAAACCCTGCCAAGGGTCTATTTGAATAACGAATCCATTCCTGGAATATTGGGCATGCCTTCCTTGGCAACTGCCGCAAGTTCGGTTTCGTTGACTTTCGTGGCCTTTTCTATCGCCGTGTTCAAGGTTAGGATAAGGTAATCCTCTAGCTGCTCCTTGTCCTGCAATAAACTTTCATCCAATTTGATTTCCTTTATGACCCTATTGGCTGAAATCGAAACGGATAATAGGCCATCGGATGATTCTTCCTGAAGGTAAACGGTATCCAATCTTTTTTTTGTGGCTTCTACTTTTTCTTGGGCTTCTTTGAGTTTTCCCATCATTCCCATCATATCTCCAAACATGTTGTCTATTTTATATGTTACGGAGTCAAAATTACTAAATTGTACCGATACCCCAATTATATGATCCACAGGGTAAAAAGAATGCTTGTTTCTATGGTAAGTATTACTTTTGCATTTTCTTTCCATAATGAATAGATTACCATGACAAAAAATGTTGCCCCCGTTGCCAAAAAAGTAAAAAAGGAATTAGTAAAACATAATGATATAAGGGTAGATGATTACTATTGGATGAACGATAGGGAGGACCCGGAGGTCATAGCCCATCTCGAGAAGGAAAATGCCTATTATGAAAAATTGACTGCGCATACCAAGGATTTCCAAAACGTTTTGTTCGAGGAGATGAAGGAAAGGATCAAGGAGGATGATTCCTCGGTACCTTATAAGAAAAATGGATATTGGTATGTTACCCGCTATGGGAAAGGCAAGGAATACCCCATTTATAGCCGTCATAAAGACACGTTGGACGCCCCGGAGGAAATCATGTTCGATTGCAATGAAATGGCTGAAGGGCACGAATTCTTCAATTTAGGGGGGATTGCTATCAGTCCAGACAATAAATTGGCGGCATTTGGTATAGATACGGTTTCGCGAAGGCAGTATACCATTCAGATCAAGAATCTTGAAACTGGTGAAATTTACAGTGATAAAATAGAAAACACCACGGGTGGCTCTGTTTGGGCCAATGATACCAAAACCTTGTTCTACAGTAAAAAAGACCCAGTTACCCTTCGTGCAGATAAGATTTACAGGCATACCTTCGGTACCGATGCCAAGGAGGACCATATGGTGTATCATGAGGAGGATGAGACGTTCGGAACCTTTGTCTATAAAACAAAATCACACAAATATTTGGTCATAGGTAGCTACAGCACATTGACGTCCGAATTCAGGATATTGAATGCTGATACCCCCATGGATGATTTCAAGGTATTTTCCCCACGGAAAAGGGGATTGGAATATTCCATAGCGCACTATGGCGATTCATTTTATATTCTAACCAATAAGGATAAGGCAAGGAACTTTAAACTGATGAAGGTAGGGGAAGTGCAGACTTCTTCGGAATATTGGGAAGAGTTCATCCCCCATAGGGAGGAGGTCTTGCTAGAGGATATTGATATCTTCAAGGATTATTATGTGCTTTCCGAACGGGAGAATGGGTTGAATAAACTAAAGATCACCCGTTGGGATAAAACGGATAGTTATTATTTGCCCTTCGAAAGTGAAACCTATACGGCTTATGTGGGTGCCAACCCAGAGTTCGACACGGAGATCCTACGCTATGGCTATAACGGGATGACGACACCCAGTTCGGTTATTGATTTTAATATGCGCACCAAGGACAAGGTGGTAAAAAAAGAACAGGAAGTCTTAGGGGGTAAGTTCAAAAAGGAGGATTATCGATCAGAGCGAATATGGGCCACCGCCCGTGATGGGGCAAAGGTCCCGATGTCTATCGTGTATCATAAGGACACTGAGGTCAACAAAAACACACCCGTATTGCAATATGCCTATGGTTCTTATGGGTCAACCATTGATCCGTATTTCTCAACGGTCCGTTTAAGTCTTTTGGATCGTGGTTTTGTTTATGCCATTTCCCATATAAGGGGCGGACAATATTTGGGTAGGCAATGGTATGATGATGGTAAACTCCTAAAAAAGATGAACACGTTCACCGACTTTGTTGATTGTTCGAAACATCTGATCAAAAACAACTTTACAAGTCCTGACCATCTCTATGCGATGGGGGGGTCTGCGGGTGGACTTCTGATCGGGGCAGTGGTGAATATGGCACCCGAACTTTATAATGGGGTTATTGCCGCTGTGCCTTTTGTGGATGTGGTAACTACCATGTTGGATGATTCCATTCCGTTAACGACAGGGGAATATGACGAATGGGGGAATCCCAATGAGAAAAAATATTACGATTATATGAAATCGTACTCCCCTTATGATAATGTAACTGCCCATGAATATCCTAATATATTGGTAACTACGGGATTGCATGATTCCCAAGTGCAATATTTCGAACCTGCAAAATGGGTGGCGAAATTACGGGAATTAAAAACTGATGATCATTTATTGTTGTTCAATATCAATATGGAAGCTGGCCATGGAGGTGCTTCCGGTCGTTTCGAATCCTTGAGGGAAGTGGCTAAGGAATATGCATTTATATTGGATTTGGAAGGGAAAATCGAATGATAATAAAAAAAATAGTAGTTTTGTCGAGGAATTTGATCAATTTGATAATTGTCAAGGGTCAAAACTTAGATTGCCTTTATGGAACATAAGATAAATGCCTACGATAGTGTCCTAGACTTAATAGGAAACACTCCCCTAATCAAACTGAATAAATTAACGGCCAACCTTCAAGGTAATTTTTATGCCAAAGTAGAGGCCTTTAACCCAGGACATTCCACTAAGGACAGAATAGCATCCTATATAATAGATCAAGCGGAAAAGAAAGGTATCCTAAAGGAAGGGAACACCATAATCGAGACCACTTCGGGGAATACAGGCTATAGCCTTGCCATGGTGAGTATCATTAAAGGGTACGATTGTATTCTTGCGGTCAGTTCTAAATCCTCTGCCGATAAAATTGATATGCTGCGTTCAATGGGTGCCAAAGTTTATGTGTGCCCTGCCCATGTTAGTGCTGATGATCCACGGTCTTATTATGAGGTGGCAAAAAGATTGCATAAGGAAACAGAAGGTTCCGTGTATATCAACCAATATTTCAATGAATTGAATATTGATGCCCACTATGCATCAACAGGTCCCGAGATTTGGGATCAGACCAATGGAAGGATTACCCATTTGGTTGCCTGTAGTGGCACCGGCGGTACCATCTCTGGCATAGGAAGATATTTAAAGGAAAAGAATTCCGATGTAAGGGTCATCGGGGTTGACGCTTTTGGTTCAGTATTGAAAAAATACCATGAAACCGGTGAATTCGACAATAAGGAGATTTACCCATATCGCATAGAAGGACTAGGGAAAAATCTGATTCCTACTTCGACCGATTTCAGTGTTATCGATGAATTTATTAAGGTTACCGACGAGGAAAGTGCCCATTCTGCACGGGAATTGGCCCGTACCGAGGGTATTTTTGCCGGTTATACCAGTGGGGCGGCCATGCAGGCCATAAAACAATTGGATGCCCTTGGGAAATTTGACAAGGATAGTAATATCGTGGTGGTGTTCCCTGACCATGGGTCTCGATATATGAGTAAGGTCTACAGCGACAAATGGATGGAAGACCAAGGATTTATGGGGGCTGAGGTAGAACAAGAAACCCACAGTGTACAGTTTATAAAATAGGGTTTAAAATTATCTAAACCAATAAAAAGCAATGATTTAAACATCATTGCTTTTTTTTTGCGTACCAATATGTTATGAATGCTGATGAAAAATCTCTACTTTTGCAGACAAACCAATTAGGTAAAATGAGAGATATATTTGAAAGAATTATTGAGAATAAAGGTCCGTTGGGAAAATGGGCTTCTCAGGCAGAAGGATATTTTGTTTTTCCAAAATTAGAAGGACCTATTTCCAATAGAATGAAGTTCCAAGGAAAAGAGGTGATTACTTGGAGTATAAATGATTACTTGGGACTATCCAATTTACCGGAGATTAAGAAAGTTGATGCGGAAGCCGCTGCAGAACATGGTTCTGCGTACCCTATGGGGGCGAGGATGATGAGTGGACATACTGATTTTCATGAGCAACTCGAGAGGGAATTGGCAGCGTTTGTTTCCAAGGAATCTGCATATTTATTGAATTTTGGGTATCAAGGTATGGTTTCGGCCATAGATGCTTTAGTGGCGAAGGACGATATTATCGTATATGATGTAGACGCCCACGCTTGTATCATTGACGGTGTACGTTTGCATATGGGTAAACGTTTTACCTTCAAGCATAATGATATGGAGAGTCTTGAGAAAAATCTGGAACGTGCCAAAAAAATGGCTGAACAGACCGGTGGAGGTATATTGGTTATTTCGGAAGGTGTATTTGGTATGCGTGGGGAACAAGGCAGGTTAAAGGAAATCGTTGCCCTAAAGGAAAAATATAATTTCAGACTGTTCGTTGATGATGCGCACGGATTCGGTACCCTAGGTAAAACGGGTGCTGGAGCAGGGCAGGAGCAAGGTGTACAGGATGATATTGATGTGTATTTTGCGACTTTCGCAAAATCAATGGCGGGTATAGGCGCTTTCTTGGCTGCTGATAAGGAAATTATAGATTATCTAAAATACAATCTTCGTTCACAAATGTTCGCCAAGTCACTTCCTATGATTTATGTGAAAGGTGCCTTGAAACGTTTGGATATGTTACGCACCATGCCACAATTAAAGGCCAAACTTTGGGAGAATGTAAATGCATTGCAAAATGGTCTTAAGGAACGAGGTTTTGATATCGGTAGTACCACAAGTTGTGTGACACCTGTTTATTTAAGCGGAAGTATTCCTGAGGCAATGGCTTTGGTTAAGGACCTACGTGAAAATTACGGAATATTCTGCTCAATTGTAGTGTATCCTGTAATCCCTAAAGGGATGATCTTATTGCGTTTGATTCCTACAGCTACACATACGATGGCTGATATTGAAGAAACTTTGGAGGCGTTTTCAGCAATACGCGAGCGTCTTGAAAATGGTACGTATAAAAGATTGTCAGCTGCAGTTGCTGCTGCCATGGGAGAGTAAACGTACTTATTATACCATTAAAAACCCCCAGCATTCATGGAACGCTGGGGGTTTTGTTATTATAGCTCTTTGCGATACGTTCTTCTGCGTTTATATATTTCCGGGTCAAAATGCTTCCATAATTGCTTTATGGCAATATTGTCTGCCAATTCAGGGGTTCGGACACAGTGCTGTATTTTTTTTGCCGTAAACGTCTTGTAGTACTCTTGGAACATGACGGCTGTAACCCCTTTATTTTGATAATCGGGGTGTACCCCGATCAAGTAAAAAATAACTTCTTTACTATATTTTTTGGCCATAAGCATATGAAAGAGACCGAATGGGAACAATTTGCCTTTCGATTTTTGAAGGGCTTGGGAAAATGAGGGCATAACAATACCAAAGGCAATTAGCTTATCATTCTTATCAAGGATGAATTTGATGTATTCAGGATTGATAAAACTGATGTATTTCTTTTTGAAATAGGCCTTTTGTACCTCTGTTATCGGAACAAATGAGGATAAGGAGGAATAGGATTCGTTGAAAAGATCGAACATGGTATCCGCCATGGCCATTACATCCTTTGTTTTGGTATAACTCAATGGTTTTACACCATACCTTCTTTTAACCAATTCACCGGCCTTATCATAGAATTTAGGATGGGCATTGGCAAAAGGGAATCTATTTTCTTCATATTCCTTTTCCTTTACAAAGCCCAATCGCTCATAATGTTTTTGGTAATAGGGATGATTGTACCAGGTAATCATGGTGCCTATTTCCTCGAAGCCCTCGACGAGCACACCCACCTTGTCCAAATTGGAGAACCCTACAGGTCCTTCCATATATTCCAGGTTGTGTTGATGGCCTATGGCCTCAACTTTCTTCAGTAAGGTTTCCGACACCTCGAAATCATCGATAAAATCGAACCATCCAAAACGCATTTTGCTTACTTTTTGTTGGTTGATCTCTATCCAGTTGACAATAGCTGCGACCCTACCTACAGGAATGTCGTTCTTGTATGCCAGGAAAAAACGGGCCTCTGCATTTTTAAAGGCCGGGTTTTTTGATTTGTCAAAGGAATCAAGTTCTTCATTGATAATGGGTGGGACCCAATACGGAGAGTCTTTGTACAATGAAAAAGGAAACTTGACGAATTTTTTTAAATCGGCTTTAGAGGTGGCTTCTTTTAGGGTGACCATACGAATTTTTTGTAAGGTCAATATTAGCAATATTAATCAAGATCAGAAAATTAACCCGTCAATTTTTCATGGTATGGGTGAAGGTTTTTACCGAACATTGGGCATTATCGTCCATTATCCTTTTTTTGCTCCTTTTTAAGTTTTCGAAGTTGCTTTTTGGTCGGACCGAGATCGATGTCCTCTGCACCCCTGCCATTATTCTTTTTCTTTTTTACCTTCTTATTCTTCTTCATGGAGTTTTTCTTGATTTCCCCACCATTCCCATCGGCATTTTGATCCTCGATGGCCTTGGGTTGGTCTTTATGGAAATCAAAGCGGTACGACACACCGGCACTTATAAAAATACGGGAAGGTGTATTCTTGAAACTGGCACCAAGATTTAAATCCGCCTGTAGCTCTTCAGTGAACAAATGGGCCACCCCGCCACGTAGCAGAACATCGGAGTAACGGTCACTGTCGATACCTTGGTTTTCCACGAACACACTCCACTTAGGATTTCTAAAGGCGTGGGAGAGCGAGATGATATAACTCATTTCAGGGAAATCGGTTCCTATACGGTCGTATGCAAGGTTGGAGATAAGGACAAACCTAGGCGATAATCGACTCTGGGTAGCTACCATTACCCGTGGGGATATGGTAGGGTCGCCAACATAGAAAGGGTTGTCGCCCAAAACAAAATTAGCACCGGCATACAGGGCTATTGACGGAATCAAGTTTTTCAATTGAAAAACGTTATTGGCCTTCCAGCTATATAGATTGGGTTTGTCATCCTTGTAACGATCGTAGATCAAATATTTCAATCCAATCCTGTTTCTATAAAAATCGGTTCTGGTTTCACTAAGGTCAAAATTCGCAAACGTAATATTTTGGTTTTGAAACGTACCTTCCCAATTCAGTTCCAATTGCTCGAACAACAAACCATATCGTAAGGAGATGTCGGTGCCTATAATATCACTTTGTGTATTCAATAAATTGTGGTCCTGTTGTTCATAGAACAGACCGGATTCCAACTGAATCACATTCTTACCCACAGCATAAGCACTAACAGATAAGCCAGGTCTATTGGAATTAATGACATCTGTATATTGGGATCTTCCAAGGAAAGGGAGGACCAGACTTATAAAAAGGATATAAAACGTTGATTTTTTCAACTCAAAACAACCGCCCATAGTTTGATTTTATTATTATTTTAAGACTTTTACGTTATTATTACAACGTTAGAATTGTACTTTTGATATAAATTACTGAAAATTAATATGGCTTTTCTGAAAACGATTTTAATAATTCTCTTGGTGTATTATCTGCTAAAAATTTTGGCAAGGTGGTTTGCCCCAAAGATTTTCAGCTATGCAGCAAGAAAGACCGAAGAGCGATTTCGTGAGAACTTCGGTGGTTTTCCCGAACAAGGGAATACCCATGAGGAAAAAGTTGGTGATGTCATAATCGACAAAAAACCATCAAAAAGATCTTCATCCTCTAAAAAAGTTGGTGAATACATCGAGTTTGAGGAACTAGATTGATTATTTTAGCGAAACCAACCACATCCGTAAACCAATGAAGTCAGGTTTAAAAGCTTTTTTTATCCATTTTTTTGTTTTTGTTTTTTTTGTAATCGTTGCCTTGGCATATTTCAGCCCTGTACTACAGGGCAAGGTCATTGAGCAATCCGATATTCGTCAGTATACCGGAATGGCTAAGGAACAGAACGATTTTCGAAAGAAAACAGGGGAAGAACCTTATTGGACGAATAGCGCTTTTGGCGGTATGCCAACCTATCAATTAGGGGCCTATTACCCACATGATTATGTCAAGAAACTGGATCGAGTGATTCGTTTTCTGCCGAGACCTGCCGACTATCTTTTTATTTACTTTTTGGGATTCTATATTTTGCTGTGTTGCCTAAAGGTGGATTATAGGCTGGCAGCCATTGGGGCGTTGGCTTTTGGGTTTTCGACCTATTTGATCATAATACTCGGGGTAGGCCATAACGCAAAAGCCCATGCATTGGCCTATATGCCCATGCTCTTGGGGGGCATCGTACTTACCTTCCGAAAGAAATACCTATGGGGATTTGTGCTGACGGCCATTGCCATGGCTCTTGAAGTAGGTGCCAATCATTATCAAATGACCTATTACTTTATGCTTTTGGTATTGATTTTGGGACTGGTCTATTTATTTTTTGCAATCCGTAAGAATGAATTGCGAAATTTCTTTACTTCTGTAGGGTTACTGTTGGTTGCGGTTGTTCTTGGTATAGCGGCCAATGCCACAGGTTTGATGGCTACAAAGGAATACGCCGATTGGAGTACCCGAGGTACATCCGAACTGACCATTAATCCCGATGGTTCTGCAAAGACAACGGCCAAAGGACTTGATAAAAATTATATTACACAATACAGTTATGGTATCGTGGAGTCGTTGAACTTGTTCGTTCCCCGCTTATTCGGCGGGTCCAATTCCGAGGATTTGGGCAGTGATTCCAAAACATACGACTTTTTGATCGACCAGGGCATTTCAAGAAGTCAGGCGCTGGATTTCTCACGACATTTACCACTTTATTGGGGAGACCAGCCGATCGTTGCCGCACCGGCCTATATCGGTGCCGTGATTCTCTTTTTGTTTTTATTGGGGTTGCTCTTGGTCAAGGGTAGGGCCAAATGGTGGCTCTTGGGAGGGGTAGTCCTGTCCCTTCTTTTGTCATGGGGAAAGAATTTTGGTTTTTTGACGGATTTTATGATCGATTACTTCCCATTTTACAACAAGTTCAGGGCCGTATCATCAATACAGGTGATTATTGAGCTTTGTGCTCCCGTATTGGGTATTTTGGCCTTGAAGGAACTACTGGATCCCACAGTGGAAAAAAGCAGGAAGTTAAAAGCATTGAAGATTTCCTTTTTCACCATGTTGGGGCTTGGTGTAGCCTTGTTTTTGGTTAAGAATACTTTCAGTTTTGAAGGTGCCTCCGATGAAACACTCAAACGCTATTATGGCGATGAGATCCTCTCGCTGATTCGGTTGGATCGGGAAGCGGTGTACACCAGTGATCTTTTACGGACGTTGGTTTTTGTTATTTTGGCAGCCGCGGCGATCTGGTTGTTTTTAAAGGAGAAATTAAAGAGCAATATACTTATCCTGGCCATAGGGGTGTTGATCGTAGTCGATTTGGTCGGTGTGGACCTCCGTTATGTAAATAAGGATGATTTTGTGTCAAAACGAAAAATGGCAGCGCCTTTTCCAGTAACACCAGCAGATCAACAAATATTACAGGACAAAAGTATTTATAGGGTATACGACCCCCAAGAAGGCTTAAATGGGGCACGGACTTCATTCTACCATAAATCCATTGGTGGTTACCATGCGGCCAAACCTGCTAGATTGCAGGATCTATTCGATTTTTATATCTATCAGGGAAATATCGAGATCCTGAATATGCTGAATGTAAAATATGTGGTCCAACAAAATGAGGAGGGTAAGAGTGTGCCAACCTTGAATGCCAATGCCCATGGGAATGCTTGGTTTATAGATAGCTTGATTGGTGTGAATTCGGCCAACGAGGAAATAACAGCCTTGGGAAGTATTGATCTAAAACATGAAGCTGTTGTGAACACTACCGAGTTTTCAAATATAAATCGGTTCGATTTCCAAGTGGATTCATTGGCTACAGTCACTTTAACGGATTATGAACCCAATAATTTGGTCTATAAATCATCGAACCCCAATGCCGGTGTATTGGTGTTTTCCGAAATGTTTTATGAAAATGGTTGGAATGCCTATATCGATGGTCAACGCAAAGACCATTTTAGGGTTAATTATGTTTTACGGGCCTTGAAGGTACCTGAAGGCGACCACACCATAGCGTTTAAATTTGAGCCCCCGATTATAGAAAAAGGCAGTCAAATAACCTTGATAAGTTCCATTTTATTGGGGCTGATCATTCTTGGTGGTATTTTATATTCCGTAAAACGTTCTTCTAAAAAAGAGGAAGACCAATGAAAAAGGTATTGATCGTTACGTACTATTGGCCCCCAGCGGGTGGGCCTGGGGTACAGCGATGGTTGAAATTCGTTAAATACCTACCCGAATTCGGGATAACCCCAATCGTTTATATTCCTGAAAACCCGAATTATCCCATAATCGATGATTCCATTGGGAACGAGGTTCCGGAGGGATTGGTCATTTATAGACATCCCATTCGGGAACCCTATAAAGTAGCGGGGTTTTTCTCTAAAAATGATGCAAAACGCATAAGTTCGGGGATTATAACCACCAAGAACCAATCGTTTTTGGAAAAGGTGATGTTATGGGTACGGGGTAATTTTTTCATTCCGGATGCACGTAAGAATTGGGTAAAGCCATCAGTGCGTTTTTTACAGACCATTATCGAAAAGGAAAATATCGATTGCCTTGTTACCACAGGACCTCCCCATAGTCTTCATTTGATAGGAAACCAATTGAAACAAATTACAAAGGTGAAGTGGTTGGCCGATTTTAGGGATCCATGGACCTCGATAGGCTATCATAAAAAATTAAAGCTAACCCGTAAATCACAGCAAGAACATAAACGGTTGGAGCAGCTGGTGTTGAACAATGCCGATAGGGTCATCGTGACCAGTAACACCACCAAAGAGGAGTTCCAAGGAATCACCCAGAAACCCATTTCAGTCATCACCAATGGGTATGATACCGATATTTCGGTCCCAAAGGTAACGACCAAGGGGTTTACGATTTCGCATATAGGTTCCTTGCTTTCCGGTAGGAACCCTGCGATTTTATGGCAGGTATTGGGTACGATGGTACTCGAGAATGACGAATTTGATTCTTGTTTTAAATTGCGTTTGGCAGGCGTGGTGAGTGAGGATGTACTGCAAAGTATCTATGATGCCGGGTTAAGGGGCCACACTGAATTATTGGGGTATGTGTCCCATGAAGAAGCTGTAAGGTTGCAACAGGAATCCCAGGTCCTTTTATTGGTAGAGATAGATTCCCACGAGACCAAGGGCATATTGCCGGGCAAGTTATATGAATATATGGCTGCTGGGCGACCTATATTGGGTATAGGTCCAAAAGGTTGGGATGCCGCTCGGATCATTGCGGATACCCATTCGGGGTTCAGCTTTGGATATGATGATGAAAATAAATTAAAAGATGTACTTTTAAAGTGGTTCGAGGCCTATAGCAATGATGGCCTGATAATGGATGCACAAGGCATTGAAAAATATAGTCGCAGGGCGCTTACCAGGGAATTAGCCAAACTTATTTAATGGGAATAGTCAGTAAACAAGCATTGAACAACACCATAATCACCTATTTGGGGTTTGGGGTTGCTGCCGTAAATACGCTTTTTCTTTATACCAATTTTTTGACGGATGCCTATTACGGATTGGTAACGGTCATATTATCCACTTCCGCCGTTTTAATGCCCCTCTTGGCATTTGGCGTACCCAATACTTTGGTCAAGTTCTATAGTAGTTTTAAAAAAACGGGAAACACCGAGGCCTTTGAGACCCTTATGTTATTGTTGCCCCTGCTACTTATTCTTCCCATAGCCTTGGTGACTTTTCTTTTTACGGATGCCATAGGGAGCTTTATATCCAAGGAAAATGGTATTGTCAGGAATTATGTATGGTACATTTTCCTGATTGGATTCGCCATGGCATATTTTGAGGTGTTCTACGCATGGGCCAAAGTTCAGATGAAATCTGTTTTTGGTAATTTTATGAAAGAGGTCTTTAATAGGATAGGGGTAATGATCCTTTTGATATTGGTTTATTTCGATAGTATTACGGTAGACTTTTTCCTTAAGGCCCTAGTCGGTTTATATCTTTTGCGAACCTTGATCATGAAGATCTATGCCTATGGTTTAAAAAGACCCAGATTGAATTTTGATTTTCCGGCCAATACACGGGCAATCTTAAGTTATAGTGCCTTGATTATCCTTGGGGGGTCGGCTGCGGTGATTATCCTTGAGATAGACAAAGTAATGATCAACCAATATAAACTCATTGAAAATGTGGCCTATTACGGAGTGGCCATTTATATTGCCACAACCATTATCGTACCTTCTAGGGCCATGCATCAAATCACCTATCCGCTAACGGCGGAATTGTTGAACAATAACGATCATGAAGGATTGGGGTCCTTGTATAAAAAATCCTCTTTGACGCTGTTTATTGCATCGGGTATATTGTTCGTATTGATCATAACCAATTTGAACGATCTGTTCATGGTCCTTCCTGAAGAATACCGGGGTGGCTTCGCTATTGTGTTTCTAATAGGCTTGGCCAAGGTGTACGATTCGGTGTTGGGGATCAACAATGCGATCCTATACAATTCCGATTACTATAAAACCTTATTGGGTATGGGGGTTTTATTAGCGGTCCTAGTCATACTGCTTAACATGCTTTTCATTCCGAAATATGGACTTTATGGGGCTGCATTGGCGACCTTCATTGCAATTTCAATCTACAATACCATAAAATTATTTTTTGTCCGTGCCAAATTCAAAATAATGCCCTTCACCATGGAGACCCTAAAAGTAGGTGGACTTCTACTTTTTTTAGGTGGTGTGTTTTATATGGTCAACCTGCCATTTCATTCGCTAGTGAATATTGTGGTCAAGGGTACCATCACCACCGTGCTATATCTAGGGGTCCTATATCGGTTTAAGATTTCAGAGGATGTTTATCGGATGCTTTCAAAGTATTTAAAAAGATAAACCCTGACGGGAATATTCCACATCAGGGTTTAAACAACCAACCAACCTAAAAACTATCTTTATGGGACCCGAATTTCAAAAGCCGCAAGCTTATTGAAATACGTTGGTCGAACCAACCCTGACAGAATCGCCAGGGTCTTCGTTCTTCTATTCTTTACTGTCTACTAGAGCTTCTTCCTTTAGAGCTTCTAGAGCTACTACTCCTTGTTGCAACACTTCTACTTTTGGAAGCAGCTTTTCGTACGGTACTTTTACTAGTACTACGACTTGATGGCCTTTGGGCAACGGACCTTTGGGTTCTTGTAGAGGTAGTGCTACGTACGTTTTTGTTCGTGGTTCTACTTACAGGTTTCTTGTACGTGGTGGTACTTCTTGTTACCGTGGTTCTTCGAGGCGTTTGTGTTACTGTCCGTTTGGTAGTTGTATTGCGTTGTGGTGTCCTTACCGATGTTGATCGTTGGGCTACACTACGGTTATTCACGGATTTTGTTTGAACGCTCTTGGATCTATTGACTGTCGATCTATTGGCAACATTGGCAGAGGAACGATTCGAACGGGTTCCAGCATTTCTGGCTACAGTACCTCTTTGGGTATTTGATCTATAGTTCTTGTTTGAATCATTGTTCCTGTTTACCGTTCTATTACTTCGTGCCACATCATTTCTTCGGGTATTGTTCACTCTGCGTTGGGCAACCCTTTTATCATTTCTGTAAATAGTGGCTCTTTCACGACGTACTTGGTTATATCTATGTTCCCTTCCGATTTTGGCATAAGCTCTTCGTGTATTATAGTGATATGGTCTATAATAGGTATATCGGTAAGGTGTATAATACCTTCTGTAGGGTCTCTGGTATACTAACGAAAATCCGATTGCGGGTCTTAAAAAGAACCTGTGGAAAGGTCTGTATACATAGTGTCTGTTGTAAACATTGATGTATCCTGTATGGTGATCATAGAATCCGTTATGGTTGTAATAAACATACATGCCACCCATTCTGAAAACCCTATTGTTCCTATAACGTATATCAACATCACCAATTTGGGTCACACGACCATAGTGGTCATAATAAATAGGTACGTTCTCTACTTGGATAACGGCACCATAATCATCGTATTGGGCATAAGGACTATAATCATATCCGGAATTCATGGTTATTCCATTATTACGTCCGGATACATAATTCTCAATATAAAAATCGAATTCACCATCGGGAAATACTGAAAACGTAATGCCTTGCTCAATAAAAATGAACGAGTTGTTGTTTGTATAAGCATTGCGTGTTGCAACCTTATCTTCAACGGTACTAGCCATGGTTCCAGAGGTACCAAATACGAGGGCTGTTAAAAGAAGTACTAAATTTCTCATGATATAAGGTTTTAATTCCCGAATGCAACTATTTACATTCGATTAGTATATACCAAACAACGTGCCAAAAAATAGTTTACGATTGTAATCAACTGATAAACAGCCAAATAAAACTATATGTAAATATGGGGAAAGTCGTAGCTTTCCTTTTTTACAGGAAAAACAACGCCCGATCATAAAGGTGGTACCACCCAATAGGGCCTTTCTGATTTAAATAAATAGTAGAGTGGTCCGGTTATAGTTTTTCCTTTAAGTAATTAGCAGTAAAGGAGGATTTGTTTTTAATGATTTCCTCAGGCGTGCCTTGTGCCAATAGTTGTCCGCCATTTTCGCCACCTTCGGGACCAAGGTCAATAATATGGTCGGCACATTTGATAAGTTCGATATTGTGTTCGATGACTATGACCGAGTGCCCTTTTGATATTAAGGCATCAAATGACTTCAACAATTTTTTAATGTCATGGAAGTGCAATCCGGTCGTTGGTTCATCAAAAATGAACAAAGCTTTGTCTTTCGTGGTCCCTTTTACCAGGAAAGAAGCAAGTTTGATCCGTTGGGCCTCACCACCGGAAAGGGTAGAGGAGGATTGCCCTAAAGTGACATACCCAAGTCCCACTTCCCGTAAGGGGCTTAACTTGCCTACAATTTTATGCTGTCCATGTTTTTCGAAAAAATCGATGGCATCATCAATTGTCATATTCAGTACATCGGCAATATTGGCTCCTTCGAAAGTAACTTCCAAGACTTCTTTTTTGAACCGTTTGCCATTACAGGTATCACATTCCAAATGTACATCGGCCATAAACTGCATCTCTACGGTTATTTCACCTTCTCCCTTACATTTTTCACAGCGGCCACCATCGACATTAAAAGAAAAATGTTTGGCTTGGTACGCCCTGATCTTACTTAACTTTTGTGCCGCAAACAAGGCCCTGATATCGTCATAGGCCTTAATATAGGTTACCGGGTTTGATCGTGAGGACCTTCCTATAGGGTTCTGATCAACAAATTCGACATGTTTGATGGAATCGTATTTGCCTTCTACGGAAGTAAACTGTCCCGCTTTCTGACCATAACCTCCAACATTCTTAAGAATTATCGGATAGAGCAACTTTTTTACCAATGTACTTTTTCCACTACCGGAAACGCCGGTTATGACCGTCAACATGTTCAAGGGAAAGGTAACATCGATATTTTTTAGGTTGTTTTCCCTAGCGCCCTTGATTTCAATATAATTTTTAGAGACCCTTCTTTTTTTAGGGACTTCGATTTTAAGGGTGCCGTTCAAATATCCAGCGGTAAGGGAAGATGACTTAAGGATTTCGGTCAACGTGCCGTGAGCGACCACTTCGCCACCGTGGGTTCCTGCTTCAGGCCCAATATCGATAACTTCATCGGCGGCATTCATAATATCCTCATCATGTTCAACCACGATAACGGTATTGCCGAGATCCCGAAGGGATTTCAAAACGTCTATAAGGTTCTCGGTATCCTTGGGGTGCAAACCGATACTGGGTTCATCAAGGATATACATGGAACCGACAAGACTACTGCCCAACGAAGTCGCCAAATTAATACGTTGGCTTTCACCACCGGAAAGTGTATTCGATTTTCGGTTCAGGGTTAGGTAATTGAGTCCGACTTTTTCCAGGAATCCCAATCGGGTATGTATTTCCTTCAATAGCCTGTTCGCAATTTGGGCATCATGGTCATTGAGGGAAAGTTGTTTGAAAAAAGCGGTTAATTTATCAATGGGTAATTCCACCAAATCCGTAATCGACTTACCGCTGATTTTTACATATTCGGTTTCCTTTCGTAAACGTTTGCCACGACATTCGCTACATTTTGTCTTTCCTCGATACCGGGATAACATGACCCGGTTTTGTATTTTGTAACTTTTATCCTCCAAGAGGCTAAAGAACTTATGCAACCCGGTAAAATGGGAATTACCGTTCCAAACCAATTGTTTTTGGTCTTCGGTTAGCTCAAACCATGGCTTGTGGATGGGGAAATCAAATTTATAGGCATGGTTCACCAATTCATCGCGATACCAACCCATACTTTCACCCCTCCAAGGGAATATGGCATTTTCATAGACAGAAAGTGCCGTATTGGGTATGACCAAATCCTCATCGATACCAATGACGTCTCCATATCCTTCACATTTAGGGCAGGCACCATAGGGGTTGTTGAAACTGAAAAGGTGTACATTGGGTTCTAGAAAAGACATCCCGTCTTTTTCGAATTTATTGTTGAAAACGGTTTGCTTCCCTGTTTTAAGCTCTTCGATGACACATTCCCCTTTCCCTTCAAAGAATGCGGTATCGACAGCATTTGCCAGACGATTGTAAAAATCCTCGTCATCCTTGGTAATGATCCTGTCGATGACCAGATTGAATTCACGGCCAATATCTTCAGGGGCGGCATCGATACGAATAACCTTATCATTATGTTTTATTCGGGCATATCCTTGTTTAGAGAATAATTGCAATGATTTTATGGGGTCCCGATCTTCTTTGATGACTATTGGCGCCAAGAGCAGGAGTTTTTCCCCTTCATCATACTGTTGAACGTAATCAACAACATCACTGACCGTATGTTTTTTTACCTCTTCCCCCGATATCGGGGAAATCGTCCTACCGATACGGGCAAATAACAATTTAAGGTAATCGTAAATCTCGGTCGTAGTGCCTACTGTTGAACGCGGGTTGGTGGAATTGACTTTTTGTTCAATGGCAATGGCAGGGGCTATACCTTTAATATAATCTACCTTGGGTTTGTTCAGTTTACCTAAAAACTGGCGTGCATAGGAAGAAAGACTTTCCACATATCTACGTTGTCCTTCGGCGTATAAGGTATCAAACGCCAAACTCGATTTCCCGGAACCCGAAAGTCCTGTAATCACAACCAATTTGTTCCTGGGTATGACAACGTCAATATTTTTTAAATTGTGCAGTTTCGCACCCTTTATGATAATATTATTCTTGGGATTTATGTCTTGTAATTTGGGCATATTCTTGATTAGGCCGCAAAGATACAATATGTGGGATGCATTTGCCAGTAAAGCATGTGCTTGCCTCTAATTTATTGATAATTACACGACTATTTTTTTATAACCTATTATTTTCTCTATATTTGAACATAATAAAATGTTAAGACGCCTATAGCAAGACAATTACTTTTTTAAAATTAGTGTAACCCCAAAAAGGCTTTTCCTAAAAGGACTGGCCCCTAGTTTTAACTTTAAAAAGTAATTGACATGGAACTTCAAATAGCAGACTCCCTACTTATACAGAATTACATCAATGGAGACGAACGCGCTCTAGAAACCCTTATAAAAAGGCATAACCAAAGACTTAGTAGTTTTATCTACTCAAAGGTCAATGATCGTGAGATAACCGAGGATATTTTTCAGGACACCTTTATTAAGGTAATACGCACCCTGAAAAAGGGGAAGTATAATGAAGAGGGTAAATTTCTGCCCTGGGTCATGCGTATTGCACACAACCTTATTATAGACCATTTTAGAAAGAACCGTAGAATGCCCTATTTCGAGGCTTCCAATACGTTCGATATATTTTCCGTGGTCCATGATGAGAAATTGAATATTGAAAAACAAATCATCAAAGACCAGATTGATGAGGACTTGGTCTTACTTATTGAGGAGTTGCCCGTTGATCAGCGGGATGTTCTGGTCATGCGTATGTATAAGGATATGAGTTTTAAGGAAATTTCCGAAAATACGGGGGTCAGTATCAATACAGCCTTGGGACGTATGCGCTATGCATTGATCAATCTGAGGAAAATTATAGACGAACACAATATCGTTTTAACGAATTAATCATTACCTGTGTCGACAAACCTATTATTTCGACGAATATTAAGGTCTTAGGTCGAACGTATTTATTATATTGAACCTTGTAGCGTTTTCATAATGAAACAATACTTAAATAGATATGGGGAAATTTTACGTCGAGAAAAAGAAAAAGTATGAAAAGGTGATGGCTAAACCAGAAACCATTGATTTTTTATTAAACTATTCCAAGTCATTGAAAATTAATGATATTAAAGGAGTCAAGTTCGAAAGCAACATGAATTGAAGTTTTATTGATACAAGAGAAAAGCCCTTATTACTGCTGTAATAGGGGCTTTTTTATTTTCAGGATGTTGTGGATGGTACTTGTGCATTACGATTATACCCCATAGGATGTCAAAAAGAAGACCATTATGGTCATTGGTCGAGGTAACTGGGATTTCCTTGGATTATTGTATTAAAAATCAAAAATGATTGTTTCACATCATAATAGGTGCATTTGACAACATAGTTTTTTCCACACCCCTCTATTTATCTAGTTTTAGGTCATAATTAAAGAATAGCACATATTTCGAAAGAAAGGTGCCAGACTCAAAGTAAAGACCGAATAACTATAAATCAAGCTTTAGGAAACGAAGCTCTAAACTTAAAAAAGTACTTTGTATGGAACTACAAATTGAAGATTCAATACTAGTAAGGGATTATATCAGCGGAGACGAAAAAGCCCTTGAAATTCTTATCAACCGACACAATCAACGAGTATCAAGTTTTATTTATTCCAAAGTATTGGATAGGGATATCACTGAGGATATCTTTCAGGATACCTTTATTAAAGTGATCAAGACCTTAAAGAAGGGTACATATAGTGAGGAAGGTAAATTTTTACCATGGGTGATGCGAATTGCCCACAACCTTATAATCGATCATTTCAGGAAGAACAAAAGAATGCCGATGTTCGAGGGTAGTGATGATTTCAATATTTTTTCTGTAATAGGGGACGATAAATTGAATGCCGAAAAGCAATTGATCAAAGACCAGATAAATACGGATTTAAGATATTTGGTGGATGAGTTGCCGGACGATCAACGTGAAGTACTTGTGATGCGCATCTACAAAGACATGAGCTTCAAGGAAATTTCAGAGAACACGGGAGTAAGTATCAATACGGCCCTTGGGAGAATGCGTTATGCACTTATCAACCTTCGAAAAATCATAGATAAAAACAACATCGTTCTTACAAATTCTTAGGGGGAAGTATAGTTATAACAATATTTTGATATTAGTTGCGTTATCTTATCATAACAAGACTATTATCAATATGGAAAAAATTTACTTTGAGAACCCCCAAAAAAATAGTCCAGTAATGGCCTGTAAAGAAACAATCCAGTTTTTGACCAATTTTTCTAAGTCACTCTGTATTGTCAATCAAAACAAAATGCAGTTCGAATTGAACTTAAACTAATAAAGAAACCCGTTTTTAGCGGGTTTTTTTGTGTTTAAGATAATCGTTCAGTACTGATTTTCTACCTATTGTCTTGGTAATTATATCCTTATCAAGGTCCCATCCCCTTGCCGGTGAATACTCACGGCCATACCAAATGATCTGTAAGTGAAGGTCATTCCATAATTCCTTGGGAAATATGCGTTTGGCATCCTTCTCGGTCTGTACCACATTCTTACCATTTGTGAATCCCCATCGATACATTAATCGATGTATATGCGTATCCACAGGAAATGCCGGTATGCCGAAGGCTTGGGAAACCACAACACTGGCGGTCTTATGTCCGACCGAAGGAAACTCCTCCAATTGCGCTAGATCCTTAGGGACCACCCCGTCGTATTTATCGATCAAGATTTGGGAAAGACCATGTATACCTTTCGATTTCATGGGCGATAGTCCCACGGGTTTTATGATTTCCCGGATCTCATCGACAGACATTTTAACCATATCATAGGGGTTGTCGGCTCTTTCAAAAAGTAAAGGCGTAATTTGATTTACCCTAACATCGGTACTTTGGGCCGATAACAATACGGCGATCAAAAGGGTATAGGGATCTTTATGGTCTAAGGGAACGGGTATGGTAGGATAGAATTCCCGCAATGTCCTTATTACATAATCGACCTTTTCTTTTTTTGTCATTTTAAGCTTACTTTAGCTATTGATAAAGAATTGCTAATTTAGAAAAATCGACTATGAAAACACTACAAGTGGGTGATAAAGTCCCAGAGTTCATTTCAAAGGATCAAGACGGTAATACGATACGACTTTCCGATTACCATGGGAAAAAGTTAATCGTTTTTTTCTATCCCAAGGCCAGCACACCCGGATGTACCGCTGAGGCGTGTAATCTAAGGGATAATTACAGTGTACTGCAATCGCAAGGATACGAATTGTTGGGGGTTAGTGCCGATTCGGAAAAAAGACAGACCAATTTCAGGAATAAATACGATTTTCCATTTCCACTTTTGGCCGATGAGGACCATACCGTGATCAATACTTTCGGGGTCTGGGGGCCAAAGAAATTTATGGGACGGGAATATGACGGTATCCACAGAAAAACCTTTGTGGTCAATGAGGAAGGTGTGGTAACCAAGGTTATCGATAAGGTGAAGACAAAGGACCATGCCGCCCAGCTGCTTGACTGATTGTTCTTTCGGTATTATGGCATACAAAAACGTCCCAACCTTTTCGTTGGGACGTTTTTTATATTGTATTTGAAATCCTTAGGGATTTACTCGTTCTTGATTTCGACTTTTCGGTTAAATAATTTTTTCTCCTTAATGATTTCGGCAATCCCTTCAGGCAGTGAATCTTCCCAACCTTTTTCGTTGTTGACGATTTTCTTGAAGACATCCCTTGAGAAAATATCCATGATCTCCGGGTCGTAGTCGATGATATCCATGACTTTGCCATTGTATTTAAAGAACTTGTAAAGTTCCTTCATTCGAGGGTGAACCTTGATGTTGTTACTGGTCATGATCTGTCCGGTTTCCGGATTTTTCATCGGATAAAGGTATACCTGCAGTTCCTTAAAGAACAATTTACCGAAGGCTTCCAATATACCACCGCTTAAATGGCGATAATATTTTTCATCAAAGATATCGACCAGGTTGTTTACCCCCATGGTAAGCCCAATCTTGGCTTTGGTGTAATTGTTGAAATATTCGACCAATTTATAGTACTCCTGAAAATTGGATATCATTACCGTATGTCCCATGGAACAGAGTAACTCGGCCCTATCCATAAAATCGCGCTCATCGATCTCCCCGGATGCTTTCAGGTTCGATAACGTGATTTCAAAAATAACGATGGTCTTACTTTCATCAACGGCCCGGTCGCGAATGAAAATATCGTATGATTTTTGGAGCATATCCATATTTACCTTGGTAACGGGTCTAAAACTACCCCTTAAGGCCAATATGTTTTTCTTGTACAGTTTGGCTGCGGGCAATAGGTTGTTGCCATCAGGACCGAACATTACGGCATCGGTCATGTCATTACGAATCAATTGTAGACTCATTAACCTGTTGTCGACACCCTTGAAATTGGGTCCTGAGAAATTGACCATATCAATCTCTATGGTGTCCTTGTCGATATGATCGTAAAGGTATTTTAGTAATTTTCTGGGTTTGTGATATTTATAGAATGCACCATAGATCAAGTTAACACCTAAAATCCCCAAGGTCTCTTGCTGCAAGCGCGCTTCATTTTGTTTAAAGCGAACGTGTAGTATAATTTCGTCGAATTCCTTTTGGTCGGGCTCCAATTGAAAGCGGATACCCAGCCAGCCGTGACCTTTATATCGTTTTGAAAAATCGATGGTTGCTACCGTGTTGGCGTATGAAAAGAACAATCGATCGGGGTGTTTGTCCCTAGTGATCCGTTCCTCCATCAAACGCATTTCATGGGAAAGCATGGTTTTGAGACGAGGTTGTGACACATATCTGCCATCCGCCTCCACACCATAAATGGCATCACTGAATTCCTTATCATAGGCACTCATGGCCTTGGCTATGGTGCCAGAAGCTCCACCAGCCCTAAAAAAATGTCGGGCAGTTTCTTGTCCGGCTCCAATTTCCGCAAAAGTACCGTAAATGTCTGGATTTAAGTTTATCCTCAAGGTCTTGGCCTTGATAGAAGGGATGTTCTCAAATGCAGTGTCTCTTTTTAGAAATGAAGACATATATTGGTTTTTGTTTGCGGTAAAGTTAATAAGATTGACTTAGCTATTAAATAAATATGTTATAAATTTGAAATAAACAGATGAAGGGTTGAAAATTACATTTTTGGGCACGGGAACATCACAGGGAATCCCTGTAATAGGGAGTAACCATCCGGTTTGTTTGAGTAAGGACCCGAAAGACAAACGACTACGTGTCTCCGTGCTACTTTCCTGGGAGGATTATAATTTCGTTATAGATTGCGGGCCCGATTTTAGGCAACAGATGTTGACACGGAAAGTTGACAAGCTTCATGGTATACTTTTTACCCATGAGCATGCTGACCATACAGCAGGTATTGATGATATTCGGCCTTTTTTCTTCCGGCAGGGTGATATTCCCATTTATGCCCATAAACGTGTTGTGGAATCCCTAAAAACCCGATTTGATTATATCTTTACCGATGTAGACCGTTATCCCGGTGCACCGGGCGTAGCGATCAATATCATTAAGAATGATTCCCCTTTTACGATAGGGGGGCAGCAGGTAATCCCCATCAATGCACGTCATGATCGCATACAGGTTTTTGGATTCCGGATCAAGGATTTCACCTATCTGACCGATGTAAAGACGATTGAGGAATCAGAGGTCGAAAAAATAAAGGGGAGTAAGGTCTTGGTCGTAAATGCTTTAAGGAAGGAGCCACACCATTCCCATTTTAACCTTGAGGATGCCTTGGCCCTTATTGATAAGGTGAAACCTGAAAAAGCATACTTGACCCATATCAGTCATTTATTGGGTTTTCATGAGGAAGTGGAAAAAAAATTGCCAAAAGATGTACATTTGGCTTATGATAATCTTCAAATAACCCTTTAGGTATCGTACCATGAAAAATAAATTGTTCTTATACCTTTTTGTGTTCACCGCTTTAATCTGTCTGTTTTTATTCGTGAGCAACGGTAATATGCAGAAGGCGAAGGATGCAAAACTCGCTAAATTGGAAAATACGGTCACAGCCTTGGAAGATTCCCTTCAAGATTCCCAGTTGAAGGTTTTGGATATGCAGTATTTCTCACTTGAGAATAACGATGATGCCTTGGCGTATTACGATCATTTGGAATTGGAGGATCCCAGTCGTTATATTGCCGATAAATTGTTGGAAACCAATGAATCCAAAGGGGATAATCCATTGATTCCCTATGAGGGCATGGAAAGTGATTTTAAATTGAACAAAATCAAGATCCTTAACCACAAGTGGATCGTAGCCGACTTTTCAGATGGCAAATACTGGGGAGAACTATTGATAAAGTATGAGTTGAAAGATGATATGGGGGTCGATTTCACTTTGATAGACCATCTTCTATATACCCGTACGAACTAGATCTTATCCTGTAACCACTTGTTGAAGGAATAAAAATTTTGTGGGGCGACACCATGTCCTACAGGAAATTCCTCATATACATGTTCAACGCCCAAAGCGGAAAGGGTCTCCGGTATTTTTTGCGCCCATGCTGGCGGAATGACCTGGTCTACCTGTCCGTGGGAAGCATAAATCCTCAAACTGCCAAAGTCCTTTTTTGAAGGATCCCCGGAAATGATATTTTCATTGATATATCCACTAAGGGCAACCACATTCTTTATTTTTTCAGGATAGGATAGGGCTACGGCATAACTCAGGATTGTACCTTGGCTAAAACCCAAAAGGGTTATACGCTGGCTGTCCAACCCATAAGTATCACAGGCCTCATCAATAAAGGAAACTATTTTTTCCCGGGATTCCTTGGCTTGTTCATCGTCACTCCATTTGCCCTTGTCGGCATCAAAATTTATGGCATACCAAGCATGGCCATAAGGTTCCAATGGATATGGGGCACGAACCGATATTATGCACAATTCCTCTGGTAGTTCGGGGGCAAAGGAGAATAGATCTTCCTCATTGCTGCCATAACCATGGAACATAAACAAAACGGGGGGCTTTCCTTCTTTTAGAACGGAAGGCCTTATCAAATGGGTCAAAGAAAGTTGGGCTGTTGTCATATCAAGAAATAAATGTAAACCATTTTTGGAAATAGGTTCCTATGGCCGGAACCAATTGTTTTTTGTTGCTTAATGCACCTAAAAAGCCATAAATCCAGAGGATGAAATAGCATAGATAGAGTCCGTAAAGTGCATATTGATTGTACCATACACTGGAAAAAAGGGCAAAACCATGAAACATTAGATGCAATCCGAAGGCTTGTCGCGTATGAAAACGGGCAAACGGATTCTTGGGTTCCATATTCATTGAAATGGCTATGATAGCCCCTATTATGGTAAGGTAAGCGACGATGGCCGTCGTTTTTCCTTTTTGAATGGTTTCTTCTGTTGGTTCTGATGTCATTTTGAAGTGCGACGTTATTATAGGATACTAATTCAGGATCAGTTGATTGTTGTTGAAAATGCCATAGACTTTACCTTTTAAGGATTCCCCTAAGGTCATGCTGTTTTTGGATTGGGACAGTATATGCGATTTTTCAAATGTATAATCCACATCAGGGTTAAAAAGTGTTAAGCAGGCCTTGCGCCCTTCGGCCAAGTCGTTTTCCGCAATGTTATATCGTTCTTTGCCCTGTGTGAGCAGGGTAATGCATGTTTCGGTATCGAAAAGCGTATGTAATAGGCCAAAGGCACTTTCCAAACCTACGGAGCCATAGGTGGCGTTGTCGAATTCCACGGCCTTTAACTCAATATTCAAGGGAATGTGGTCCGCAGTTACAAAATCGATGGTACCATCCTTTACTCCCTTGATCAAGGCCTTGGTATCCTTTTTGGTTCTTAGGGGAGGGTACACCTTATACGCAGTATCGAATTCCTCGAGGACTTCATCGGTGAAATATAAATTATGGATGGCAACGCTACAGGTAACGTTCAAGCCTTTTTTCTTGGCATCAGCGATGAGTTTTACGGCATTTGCCGTGGAGACCGTGGGTATATGTAATTTACCTTCGGTATATTCCAGGATAAAAAGATCGCGGACAATTTGGATTTCCTCGGCTAATGAGGGAATCCCCTTTAGCCCTAATTTGGTCGATGTGATGCCTTCATGCACCAATCCTTTCCCGGCTATTTTAACATCCAAAGGTTGCGAATAAACCAATCCGTCAAAGTTTTGCACATATTGCAAGGCGATTTTCAACAGGTTCGAATTTGATATGGGTGACTTAAAATCGTAAAAGCCCACGGCCCCTGAGTTGTGCATATCGTATAACTCGGCCAGGTCGATGCCTTCCCCACCCATGGTCATCGTGCCTAACGGGTGTAGGTTGGTCGCGGAATCCCGCGCGGCATTGGTCAGGAATACGATATCGGAACTGCTGTCGGCAATAGGATGCGTATTGGGATTCAGTACAATGTCCGTAAATCCACTCAAAGCCGCGGTCCTCAGTCCGTTCGAGATGGTTTCCCGTTCTTCATAACCCGGTTCCCCAAAACATACACTGCTGTCTAACCAACCTAAGGATACGTGCAGGTTTTTTAGGTCAACGACTTGGGTATCCTTGGGGGCTTCTATTTTAGCCGCTATTTTGTCAATAGTGCCATCTTTGATTAAGATATCCCTTTTCTTTAAATGCAGCTCTTTGTTTTGTGCATTAATGATTTTGGCCGATTTTAGGAGTATGTTCATTTCCTCAGGATTTATCTATGGTTTTATAGATCATTTTAAAAATTTGATTACAAGCACTTCGATCAAAAGAAAAAATAGTGCTAAAATAACAAACCATTTCCAAAGCTCAGTTATACGATTGTCGTTTTGTAAAGCTTTGAATAGGGTTGTTATCGAATTTTGTTTACTTGCAATTTGGGCGTTGTCAAGATCCATAAAGACCAGTTCACTTTCTTGTCTTGGATAATTGAAACTGATATGTCTTAAAGCCATCCCGTTTTCAGATATAGTGAAAATACCGTCCTCGGTGGGATTCCCATTAAAATGGAGCGAGACTTTATTGGCATGGTTTTTCTGTTGGGGGATGAATTCCTGTTCCCCTTTGGAGACCTTTAAGATATGGTCCTTGGCCATTTTCCTTGAAATGTCGATGGTTGTTGGGCCTTCTAGCACGTAATAAATATCAGAACGTTTTAGGCTGTTCATCCCCATTTTTAGGAAGGTGGGGACAATCAATGGCGATTGTTGGAAGTTTGAGTTTTCATTGTCCAGGGCAGCAGTGAAAAGATAAATACCATTGTTTCCCACAAGGAAGGCGTCGCCGTTTTGATAGCTTAATACCGAAGAGGCGTTGGATTTCAATCTATAAAACCGATTCACTTTTGGGTATTGGAAATTACTTATACTCTTTTCAAATACCTGATCATAGAGTGGATGTGAGAATGCTATCTTGGTAATGGCGTTTTCGGCGTCCAAACCTTCAAGGAAGGTCCCCAAGGAGGTACTGCCGAGCAATTGGTTGTATGAAACTATATTGGCATTGTTCGAGGGAATGATGACCAAACTACCTCCATTTCCAACAAAGGACGATATGCTGGCGATAAGGGAATTGGGAAAACTGTCCAAGCCATTCAGGACAATCAAATTTTGATTTTGCAGGTCCCTATAATTCAGGTTTTTCAGGGTAAAGGAGGAGAATACAAATTCACCATCGGCATAGATACGCTTTAGGAAATTAGAGGGGGAATCCCCAATGGCCAGTACTTTGGGCTTCTCTTTCTGGTCGATGTTGAAATAAAGATGATTGTCATAGGGCAATCCCTTATCGATAATTTCCAGTTTTCCAAGGATCAGGTCGTTGGCCGTAATCGTAAAGGTCACCTCACTTTTTCCATTTTCAAAAAGCGCAGCGGTTTTGGCGATCAACCTATCCTTATTGTATAGTGACACTGGGGTTCTTTCAATATTGGGAGTAGCGGATAAAACGGTCGTAAGCTCAACATTCTCGATGCCTGGTTTGCTGATGTAGCAACTGTCTATAGCGATATTCTCCAGATCCGAGCCCGATAAGTTTACATAGTGTTTCTGAATGGTACTGTCAACAGCATACGCCTTGGGCGACATCTGGTTTTGAAAATCGGAGATTACGATCAGATTTTTAATGGTGTTTTCATTGCCGCTAAAGAAAGTACGGGCCTTCAATTCGATTTCCTCCAAGTTCAATTGTTTGGCGGTAGGGGCGATGGTCAATAAGGTGTTCCGAATATCGATCAATTCCACATTCTTGTGTTCATCGGTATTGGTGAAGAGACTGAATGTACTGTTCTCGGGGATCGACTTCAACAGTCCCTGAACGGCATTGTTGATCAGGGTTTCATCGACCTGCTTTGCCCACATACTGAACGAATTGTCCAAATAGATCACGGTTTCCTTTGCGGCCAATGCTTTTGTATTCGCTAAAAAAGGTTGGGCAAAAGCCAATATCAGTGCGGAAAACAACAGAAGGCGGGTCATTAAGAGCAACCATTTTTTCAGGGTATTGCTCTTGCGCGATTCCGAAACGACCTTTTGCAATAGTTTTACATTGGTAAAAGGGGTCTTCTTGAATCTTCGTAATCGAAAAAGATGGATGAATATAGGAATCAGTAGTAGAAATAAGGCCCAAAGAAGTTCTGGATATTTAAACTGCATTCCCGATTTTGATTTGGTAAATATAAGAAGTATTCAGAAACTGTCTGTACATAATTTTATATAAATTCAACAAAAGAAAAAATAGTCCATCATAGGTTTTTTGTCCAATCCCATTAGGAATAATTTTATGGTTTCCTGCTCGTTCTCGTTGGCGACGGTAATAATGCCTTGGAAATCATCGATTTGGTTTAGAATATGGAAGTGTTCCATTCTTTTTCCATAGATATCCTTATCGATTTTTTTGGGGTTGTCGCACACCCATCTGAAATCGATTTTCCGTTCCAAGAGGCTTTTGGCAATGGTCTTCCCTTTATTCCCTGCTCCCCAGACCACTAATTGCTTTTGGGGATCGTGCTCCAGTTTTAGAAAGTAATGCAACTTGATATCCAGGAAATAATTGGCGGCATAGTGCTCACTTGTACGGGATGTTCGTGTATCATAATCGCGCCAATGGTGCAGTACCTTATCACAGGGTATACCTTGTAGCCCGTTTTCATAAAAACGAAAGGTAAGATCATAATCCTCGGGATACCGGTCGGGCTCAAAGGCCCCACAACGTTCCAGATCGGTTTTGTACACCATCCAACAAGGCGAGGGGATGGCACATTCTTTATAAAGGCCATTGAAATTGTTACCCTTTTCTGTGAGTTCGTTCAACCATGTTTCATAGCGTTCATAGCCATTACTGATGCCTCGATGGGAAAAGTACTTTACCTGACCGACGGCTAGATGGCCTGGTCCATGTTCAACCAAGAGGTTGGCCATGGTGCCGATTTTATCCGGGGTCATAATGTCATCCGAATCCATTCGTGTGATGAGGTCGCCCTGGCAATGGTTAAATGCGGTCCTTAAGGCGGGAATGATTCCCGAACCTTGGTTTTTGAACAATTTGATCCGCGGATCCTTCAATGCAAAGGCATGTACAATGGGGTAGCTGTCATCTACGGAAGCATCGTCCACAATCAAAAGCTCCCAATTTTGGTAGGCTTGTCGTAGTATCGATTCCATACATTCCGATAGATACGCCTCGGTGTCCTTAAAGGGTATCAAGATGCTTACAAGGGGATTTTGCATGGGCGCAATGTAATGAAATTACCACTTTTGCCCGTGTTCAAAGGATGTAAAAGAATTCAAAAAATAAAGATGATCTGTTTTTAGTCCGTTATACACCGCTACCTTTTAGGGTGTGGGAGTCCATATTCATAAAAGATCCTGGAAGATAGGGGATAGGGTTTATTGGGGTTTCCGAGGTGTTGACTTTCCATCCCATTTTCCATTGCAGGGTATTGTCGCTACATAGGCATTGCATGATATTCGGTTTTATGCATGAAATGGTTGTTGAAGGTGCCGTTCGGGATTGGGGAATAAAGCTGCTAAAAAGTGAAAATTGTATTAAATATTCTCCGAATTTGATTTTTTTTCTGCGAAATATCACAAATTTGGTTTATAAAAAATATATTTGAACTACGATTTTTTTGGGATAATTGAAGCCTATAGGTATATTGGCATATTAAAAGTAAGGAAATGGACATTTTAAAGGAAGCCGCGAATTTTGAGAATGCAAAAATGAGCAATATGTCTACAAGCGATCGTGTCGTTGCTTCACGAGAAGCGAAAAGACTTATTCTGGCGATAAACGAAATATATAAGGAAAACAAAGATCCGGAACTGATGGATCTTATGAAGCGATTGACGGCCAAAAAGAAAAAAATCGATGTACGGCTGAAAGGTAGGCCCAGTGATGGCATCTGATCCCTATTCGGCATGTTGCCTACTTTTTTAAGGGAATGACGTATACACGTCGGGAATCTTCAGGCCACCAGCGACATTCAACACCCATTTTAAGTTTTACCCATTTTAGGTACGGGATTTACGTAGGATTTTGGAAACGGATACAATGTATGCCCTATTTCCAAAAGAACCTTGCGCATCTTGTATTGAGATGATTTTCCACAGCGTAAAGACCAAAAAAACAAGGGTGTCTACGATACTGTGGGTCACCCTTGTTTTGAACAAGCGAAATCTATTTGCTTTGGGCTTTTTGGGGTTTCTTTTTTAGTTTGTTCCACCAGATAAGGGTTCCGGTAATGGGCAGACTTGTCGCGATCAAACAAGCCAAGAAATAGATGATCTTCGAGAATGTCCCATAGATAGTACCTAGGTGCAAAGGTCTGATCAAGGCTGCGATCCGTACGTTCAAGGGCTTTTCACTAAAAAGCTCCTTCTTTAAAACGGTACCGTCCCGATCCAATACCAACTTATCGGTAATCACTGGGGAAAAGCCTGAAGCATCATTTTTTGTCAAGGTATAGACTTCCTTAGGGGTCTTGGGAACGGAAAGCCTGATTTGGCCGTTATAAGGCAGTTCACTGTTGGCGACATCCAATATTTCCGCTATGGACAGCACTTTGGTGTCTGGCGTGAGGGCGGAGTGTACCTTAGGACCACCACCACGGTTCCCGAAGATTTTTGTGCCTAAAACGGCACTACCGGCGTCGCGGTACCATGTAAAGGACCAACAAAGCCCTGTTAAGGTCATGATCACCAAAAAAATACAGGCATAAAAACCCAAGGTGTTGTGTAGGTCATGGTTGATGCGCTTCCAATTCGCAGAAAACTTGATCTTAAAGCCGGGTTTTAGGTTTTTCCATTTTATCCGTTTGGGAAACCATAATATAAGTCCACTGATCGATAGTATTAGGAATATCAAGGTAGCGATGCCGACAATGGGTCTTCCTATTTCAATATCGAGTAACATCCAACGGTGCAATCGGAACATCGTCATAAAGAAACCATCGAGGGATGATTTCATTTCCTTTTGGTAGTTGCCGGTATAGGGGTCCACATAAAAGGTACTGCCCCTACGTTGTTTGGGGTCGGTCTTTATCGAAAATAGATAGGGCTCATCTGCCTTGGCGGGAAGGGTAATGGCATTGATGTCCCCTTCACCTTTCAGTTTTTCGTGAAGCTCGTCCATCGGTATTTTCTCTCCCGCAGTAGTATCAACCTGGAACTCTTCGGTAAATAGGGCCTTGGTTTCCTCCTCAAAAACAAGCAGGGTGCCACTTAAACAAACAAAAAATAAAATGATACCACTGCCAAGCCCTAACCAAAGGTGTATATCATTGATCAATTTTCTAAAGCTGTATTTCTTCATTGTCTTTATATTTTTTTGTTAAACACCCTGCCCAATTTGATATTAGAAGCTGTACATAAGTACACCATAAAAACTTCGGGGATCGGTTTGATTGATATACCTCCCGTCTTCATCGGCCGCAACCCCTTTTTTATGTTTTGGTATGGAGATATGGACATAGGATGCTGGTTCACCATAGGCAGAAGTTACACTTCCTTTTATAACATACTGATGTTCCTGTTGGGCATATCCAAGAAATAGGCCGAGCATGAATAAAAGTAAAGTTGGTTTCATTTATTTTTATTTAGATTGATTATAAATAGATTGTTGGCTGCAAAAATAAACGCTCCTTTCAGTTTTACCAAATAATTTATATTAATTCTAAATAATAATCACTAACGTATTAAAACACAGGGTTTACAAGGTCTTTTTTTTTGAATATGGATGGAATTCCGGTGATGTTTTTACTGGCGATATGTTTTTTTTTCATTTTTATCCACCTGTAAAAATACTAGAGGGAGGGATAAGTACGTGAGTAAGTGCCATGGGTGAAATAGTCCAGCTTAAGGATATGGTGCGAAGTTGCAAACTTCGCACAGTCGAGTATTTTACACTAGGGAGTCAGCTTTGTCCCATTTTTATTTGCGTATAAAAATGAAGGGGAAGAGGATGAAAAGCTTAAAAAGAGGAAGGAATCTTAGGTGGGTTTCCTACCTTTCGGGGAGGTCCGATCGGTCTGTTTCAAGGTGGAAATAACCCAAGGGGTTTTA
The DNA here is from genome assembly GCF_003148665.1 of Maribacter polysiphoniae. Taxonomy (GTDB): domain Bacteria; phylum Bacteroidota; class Bacteroidia; order Flavobacteriales; family Flavobacteriaceae; genus Maribacter_A; species Maribacter_A polysiphoniae. Next base: position 80,762 of record NZ_QGGQ01000007.1, read on the forward strand.
ATAAATCGGCATACCTTCCGTTGTATAGGTGTAGGTAACCCCTCCAAAGGAATAAAACATAATCCCATGCTTCGAAAAATATGGATTTTAATATGCTGTAGTACCCTGATTTGGTCAGGAATACATCCCCATGATTATTTTACATGGTTCTTGGAGGTTCTGCCGGCGTTGATTGGACTCCTGGTCTTATGGAAAACCGAAAAGTCATTTCCGTTGACGCCTTTGGTGTATACCCTGATTTTGATCCATATGATCATCTTAATGATCGGCGGACACTATACGTATGCCGAGGTTCCCTTTTTCAACACCCTAAAGGAGGTGTTCGGGTTTACGAGAAACAACTATGACAAAATCGGGCATTTTGCACAGGGATTCGTTCCTGCGATGATTGCTAGGGAATTATTCATTCGAAAGCGATTGATCAATTCCAAAGCTTGGGAGAATTTTTTGATTGTCACCTTTTGTCTGGGATTTAGTGCGTTCTATGAATTGATTGAATGGGGGGTGGCACTGGCTTCGGGGGAGTCGGCAGAGGCCTTTCTGGGCACACAGGGCTATATTTGGGACACCCAATCGGATATGGCGCTTGCCTTAGTCGGTGCGGTATTGGCGTTACTCACCTTACGTAAGGTGCATGATCGGCAATTGAAGGTTCTTGGATAAAGACCTACGGCGCTGAAGCTACAAACACAAGCTGTAGAAATCCCGAGCAAAGGCTTTAGGAAGTATCAGCATAATTTTTTTTACAATTTTATTCATGTAAGTAACCAGTTACGTAAAAAATTATATATTTGCGTAACTAGTTACGTAATAAAATATGAACGACTTTTTATCGGAAATAGAATATGCAGGATTAATAAGTAGGATAAAGCGATTGAGTGATGAGATTTTGTACAGTACAAGGGATTATTACAAAACCGTCGGACTCGACATAGAACCTAATTGGCATTTGGTATTTTACCTTCTAGAGCGTAATGGATCTATGACCATAACGGATATTAGCCAGGAATTGCGCATGTCGCACCCGGCCTGTGTCAAGATCATCAAAAAGATGAAGAAGAAGGGGTATGTCCTAACGAAGACCGATGACAGCGATTCCCGTAGGCAGTTGTTGCAACTATCGGATAAATCGAAGGCACAGCTGCCCTTTTTCCGAAAACATTGGGATGCCGGTATAAAAACAACGGAGGACTTGATTGCTGATAGTCCACATTTTGTGGAGGAGTTAAAACAATTGGAACTAAAAATAGATCAAAAAAGTTACAAGGATAGGACCTTGGATAACCTAGAATTAGAATGAATGTAGTAGCGGAACTTTTAGGCTATATCGCAATAGCCACAGGCTTTTTTGCGATAACAAAAAAAGAAATGGGTGCATTTCGTCTTTGGCACCTGATATCGAGTTTCTTTTATATTATTTATGGCGTGTTTTTGGAATCGATCCCCTTGATTATCGCAGGGGTGGTTTTTTGTATCATACACGTCTACCATCTCAATAAAATAAAAAAAGAGCGGGTCAATAGCACACAAAAATCGTAATTGGATAGAATTTCCCGATGCGCTGTATCGAGGTTCCCGCAAACGGTATCATTCCCCTTTTACTAGTTTGTACAGCTTTCTGCGCTGTAGGAACAACAGTCCATGATAAGGCAAAGGGACAGGATAATTCCTATGCCATGATGCGGTCGAGGTTTACGTACATCTTATTCAGTTCGCAATGGTAATTCGATAGGCTTGGGCGCGACGCACAGCCTAGTCATCGAAGTTTTTTGTTTTGTAAGACTACTATCCCCGATTCATACTCATAGAGTGTTTTAAGATTGGTTTTTAGAACGGTCAATGCATCTTTTCGGTATGGTCTATCATCCTTTACAAAGAACCAATCCCACAATAAAGCCATTGTTATTATTCCGTATGGTGTTTTAACAGAACAACAAACATTCCTTAACTTTATAGCGCATTTAAAGCAATCAATATCCTATAAACCTTTAGCTTTATTCAATAAAGGGAATATGAACAGTAAAACCGAATTAAAGGCATACCGATTTACATCCTCATCCTATCATATCCTTCCTGGGACGTTGGACTACCATTGTGTGAAACATGATTTGGATTTAAAATACAACCACTTCTTTCATAACGATGTGGGTACCATTAAGGACAATGTTCATATCAAGGATATCAGTGTTGAGGAAAACAGATGTTTCGATTACCATATCGTACAACCGGCAGGAAGTGAAAACACTAAAAAAGTGATTTTTCTATTCCATGGTTTCAATGAGAAGGACTGGTCAAAATATATGCCTTGGGCCAAGGCCATTTGTGAGGGTACGGGCAGCAGTGTTGTCTTATTCCCAATAGCCTTCCATATGCAACGGGCCCCCAAATATTGGAGTAGTAAGAGGGCCATGTTCAAATTGAGTGAGGAAAGGAAAAAAAGATACCCGAACGTAGTGCAATCCACCTTGTCGAACGTTGCCATTAGCATGCGGGTACATGCCATGCCACAGCGATTCATATGGTCCGGATTACAGACGTACTATGATGTGATCCAGTTGATCGAAGAATGTAAAGAAGGACGGCATCCGTATATCCATAAAGATTTTGAGTTTGATATTTTCGCATACTCCATCGGTGGGTTTCTTTCCCAAATTCTCAAATTGACCAACCACAATGGTTATTTCTCTAACACTAAGGTTTGTTTATTCTGTAGTGGTATCACATTTAACCGCCTATCCCCGGTTTCAAAATTCATTCTTGATAGTGAGGCCAATGTCGCTTTGTATTCGTTTTTGGTAGAGCATTTTGATAAATTCCTGCAAAAGGACGATTTACTCCATCATTATATTCGGGAAGACCATATAGAAGGGGAGGTACTGCTTTCCATGCTGAATTATCAAAAGGGTAGGACCTTGAGGGAAGGACTTCTAAAAAAATATGAAAAGGATATATACGCCATAACACTCCAAAAAGATACGGTAATACCATCTTATGAAGTGATCAATACCCTTCAAGGGGCGTATCGTGATATTGCCATAAAAGTTGATGAAATGGATTTTGATAGGGCGTATACCCATGAAAATCCTTTTCCTGCAGATACGAAAAACAACGAACAGATCCAAGCCGACTTTACCGAAGTTTTTACAAAAGTCTGTGCCTTTTATACGAACGGACTGCCCAAAGGGGACACTTAAAGGTAAATAGAATGGGATTGTAATTTTCTGTAAACCAAAACCGGTACGCAGAACACTAACTATAAATCAATGCGAACACTCATAAAAATAATTTACATAGTTGGAATCACGGCAATGTTCGCTTTTTTGATTCTATTAACTGTATTTGCCTGTTATTCTATTTATAAACCTATTGTACTTCTTACTGAAAACAATAAATATCAATGGGAGGAAAGGGAGGCCGAGATCCAAAAGGTTGAACTCGAAAGCTTACCGAACCCCGATATGCCGGAAGAAGCGTCCATGGTGTTTCCCCTTGATGAGTGTAAGATCCAATACACTTACCATTATGGAGGGGAATATTATACCAACACCCTTATCGGACTTAATCAGGAAAAGGAATATAACAGCAATTTCCATAATGAACTCTACAAGAAATTAAAAGACAAGCATAAGGTAATCGTTTATGTCAATCCCAAAAATCCAAGTCAGTCTTCATTGCTTAAATATGATATCGACTTAAAGGATATTGGGGCAGCGATCGCTTTTTTGATTTTCCCTTTGTTGCTCATTCATTGGGGTTATGTAGGTAAAAAACACCCTGCCGAGTATCTGGCGGACCAATTAAATATCATACCATGATCATTACGTTGATTATCGGATTAGTCACTGGTTTATTTGGCATAATTATAAAGGTGCTCGACAATAGTGCCAAAAAATGGAACCGGGCTATCGGTACGATAACACGTTCGGAATTGATAGAGAAAATTTCGGAAGACACTGATGGCCGAAAGTCCATAACCTATAAAGTGGATTTGGAATATAGCTATTCCAAAAATGGTGAGGGAAAAGAAATGGTCGGGAATCAACTTTTTCCCTATGTTGAAGCGTGGAGTCCATTTAAACAGGAGAAAATAAAGATACAGGAAAAGTTACCCCAAGGCACCAAGGTAGAGGTGTTTTATAAACCGGGTAATAGCTCAATGTCTTGCCTGATTGCCGGAGCGAACTATTTTCCTTACTATTTTATTTCAGTAGGGTTGTTCTTCGTTGCGATTGCCGTTGTAATTTGGATTTATGATTTAAGTGATGATCTAACATTGGTTTTAGATCAAATTATTGCCAAATAATCCGGGCCGACAAGTAAAACCGCTCCCCGTTCGCTATCCAAGTGGCCCAGAATGCCCCTCCGCAGGGAACATTCGATATATGGGTTAAGGGGCTAAAACAATCGGGGCATTTGCCCATGATAGGGATAACGCAGGCGTAAAATATTTAAAATAAGTTCAATTCCTTGGTGTAGTCCAATACCTTTGTAATCGAAGAAAGCCGCAATTGGCAATGCATGAAAAATTGAGTTGTATGAAAAAATGGATCCTGATTATTACGATGATTTTCTCCAATCAATTGATCTTATCAAACGATTTGGACAAACTCAAACAAAACGTAAGGGATTTTTATTTGCTTGAAAAGGTAAGCAATGAGGAAGTAGCCCACTTACTAGAGGGAATGAACGGGGATTATTCTTTTAGTGACATTGATTATGATATGCGCCGAAGAAGTAATTGGAAACCCTGGGAGCATCTTAAACGACTTATTAAATTGGCCATTGCCTATGAAGATGTGAACAGCGAATATTACAAGCAAGATCAATTGGCTGAGGTAATCGTCGGCGGTCTGAACTATTGGAGCTATCATGATTTTCATAGCGATAATTGGTGGTTTCAGGAAATAGGCGTTCCCCAAAATATTGGGCCCACCCTGATCCTTTGTGGGAAGATCATACCCGATTCCACGATGGTGAAATCCTTGGAAGTGATGGACAAGTCCAAAATCTATATGACGGGTCAAAATAAGATATGGCTCAGTGGCAATGTTTTTATGCGTGAACTGCTACGTGGAAATAAAGATTTGATGACCGCTGCCGCCGATACGATCAAGTCCGTCGTAATGCCATCAAAACCTTACGAAGAGGGTATTCAACCCGATTATTCTTTTCACCAACACGGTCCACAACCCCAATTAGGGAACTATGGATTGCATTTTGCCGAGGATATCGTTAAGTGGATGTTCATTTACAATAAAACGGATATTGCCTTTTCTTCCGACAAGGTAGACCTCATGCGGAATTTCATGTTCCAGGCGCAGCAAAAAGTCAATTATAAAGGAAAATATGAGCTTTTGGCAACAGGACGGCAACTTTTTCCAGAGAGGGTAAACGGGGAAAAATATCGCGGGCCAATATCAAAGTACGAGCTGTATAAAAACCTAGAGCACATATTCAACGGGTTCGATACCCATGAAAATCCCACCAGTCCCCCCAATGGGTATGTCCATTTTCGAAATTCGGATTATAGCCTGTATCGCACAGATGGGTTTTTCTCGCCCGTACGTATGTCTTCCCAACGTGTAATCGGTGCCGAGGCCGGCAATGGTGAAAACCTAATGGGGTATCATTTGGGCGATGGTACGAACCTGATCTATCGTAGCGGGGACGAATACCATGAGATCTACCCGATATGGAATTGGAGGAAATTACCCGGCACCACCACAGTACAAGATACTGTGCCACTTCCCGTATTGACTTGGTCGGGATATAAAAACGGCTCCCATTTTACGGGAGGTCTACAAAGTGATTGGGGCGGAATCTCCGCTTTTGAATATCGACGGGATAGTCTTAAGGCGAATAAATCCTATTTTTTTATTGACAATAAAGTCTATGCTTTGGGTTCGGCTATAAGCACCGATAGGAATTCTGAGGTGGTAACCACCATCAATCAATGCTATAAAAAAGGTCCGGTAATCGTTAACGAAAAGAAAGGCAAAATCACTTCCGTTTGGCATGATAGTATTGTATACGTGAGTCTGGACAAGCAACTGTTGAAGGTTCGGCAAGGCGAACAGACCGGTAATTGGAAAAGGATATTGACTTGGCAAACCGATAGCCTCATATCAAAAGCGGTTTTTGATCTGGAAGTGGATCATGGCATACATCCGAAGAACGGAAAATATGCCTATGTCAGTATCGTCGGGGTAACGGAAAAGGAAGCGGCAAAAGCGATCAAAAAGGAATTGGGGGAAATACTGACGCATAATGAAGCGGTACATGCCCTAAGTTTCGATCAGGGTAATAAAATCGCCATCAGTGCCTTTGAATCCAATGAAGTCCAGATTGGGCATAAGCAACAATTGAAGATCGAATCCCCCTGTTTATTGAGTCTTCACAAACTTGAAAAAGGATGGAAGATAGAAGCGGTGGACCCGACCCAAAAGCTTCAAAAGCTTTCCTTCGGAATATCGGGAAAATACAAGGTTCAAGGTTCTCAGGTTTCGAAAATTGACGGGAACGTTACTTATTTCGATATAATACTTCCATCGGAGAATGAAAATAAAGGAATGAAGGCCTCCATCATACTAAGGGAGAAATGATGTTTAAAATGAAGCTCCCGGTGCTGTGAATAAGGAATAAATTTATGAATAGCGTATCTTGGAGCATTGGTGATCCAAGTCACTGAACCTAGGATAAAAAATAGTTAAGACGGTATGATGAAATTGATCTTAAAATATAAACTACAGTATCTGCTTGCAGTTCTTATGCTGCTTTCCTGTAAGTCCAACAACAAACAGAATCAAGGTCCCGAAGATCGGCAGCGACCATCGGCTACCCAGATCATTTCGGAGTTCGATACCGATAAGGACGGAAAGCTGTCCGAAACGGAAGTGCATGGACCCCTTGCCGAGGATTTTTTGAATATCGATACGGATAAGGATGGATTCTTGACCGAAAGCGAATTGGAAAACGGGCCCAAACCCCCACCTCCGATGGAGCAACATGAAAACAGTGTAAGTCCAGATGACTTCGATACCACCGTAAAGTCCGTTCCCGTAAATACCGATTTGTTCATCAAAGAGAACATCATCGGGGAGATTGCCCAGGAAACGATATCCTTGTCGGGCGTGGAAACCCTTTGTTATGTGATAAAGACCCATTCACAGGCCACCGAACATCCGATGGGGCCTTGGTGCCCACGACATATCGAAGATGGTATGGAAAAAGCGGGCATTTGGTTTGAAGAAGGGAAAGTCTATGATGTCTCCGGACATTTTATCGCCGATTTGGCGGAGTTCTATAGTGATGATAAATGGCGGATGTATAACGAGGATGGCACCATAAACGTCACCTTGACCAAGGAAGCCTGTTTGGCAGCCGCAAAGCCCGATGTTGATGAAGCGTACAACAACTATTGTGTGGAATGTATGCCCGATTTTTTCAAGGATCAGGTAACCACCTTCGTGATTCCCGTACAACCCCAATACCTGACCACCGCCCAAAGTTTTGGTAGGGGAGGCATAGGAATGGCCTTCAATGGGGTAAATTATGATCCTCCGGCACCTACCCACGCCATCTTGGCCGCACATACCATTGCTCCCTTGGATGATCATGGCGGACATGTAAATCCGCATGGGGGGTATCATTACCACGCCGTTACGGGTTCTACCAAGGAAATTGCACAGGAAGATGCACATGCCCCCATGGTGGGCTATGCCATAGACGGATTCGGAATTTATGCCCTGTTGGATAAAAACGGGGACAAACCCGAGAACTTGGACGAATGTGGTGGTCACTCCGATGAAATTCGAGGCTACCATTACCACGCCGGGGAACCTGGAGGCAACCAGATTATAGGTTGCTTACACGGCTTACCGGGCTATACCGATGTACAGGAATAGGAAGCCGGATTCTTGGTGTTTTTAATATTTTTCGGGTTGGATGGCATACCGCTTCTATTTGGGGGATTGTTGGTACGGTTTTAAGGGGCAGCAACAAATGGGTGTTCAAAAGACTAAAAAAAATCGCGTAACTATAATACAGTATTCAATGAAATTACCTTTTGCATTTTTGATGGTTTGGGCACTTTGTTTTCAATGTACCAAAGTACAAGGGCAACAGCCTTCTTCACCGCTAGCATCCTCCTTTTTGGAGTATCAGGAATTAAAAAAATCGACCCCATACAGGTTCCAATGGGAAAGTTTGGGCCCTGTCCTTAATTCTGCAAGGGTGGAATCCGTACAAATAGATGAATCCAAACCGGGGACCATTTACGCCGCCTTTGGTTCCGGAAATCTTTGGAAGACGGTGGACAATGGATTAAAGTGGAAAGCGATTTTTGAGGACCAGCCCGTCTTGGGTATTGGCGATATTGCCCTTGCTCCGTCCAATTCCAATATCATTTATTTAGGTTCGGGTGAAAGTTTAAGGAAATCCCGGAATTTTACCATGCCCGGTAATGGGATATATCGATCCAATGATGGAGGTGAAACATGGAAACATTGTGGTCTCGATGACTCTTGGCATATAGGGGAGATAGCGGTTCATCCCACCGATCCCAATATCGCCGTGGTAGCCGTAATGGGCCATTTTTGGTCAACAAACGAGAATAGGGGTGTCTATAGAACCCTGGATGGTGGTGAAACCTGGGAGCATGTATTGTATGTCGATAAGAAAACCGGTGCCAATGATGTTGTTATTTCGCATAGTGATCCCAATATCATGTATGCCTCAATGTGGGAGAACAATCCCGGTGTAAGTGGAAGCAACAGTGCTATTTACGTAAGTGCTGATGGCGGTGCCTCATGGAAGAAGTCAGTGAATGGATTTCCCCAAGGTCCTAAGATCGGACGTATCGGTCTTGCGGTATCCTATTCCAATCCTTTAAAGGCATATGCGCTGGTGGATAATAGGGGGGAAGAAGCTTCAGCAGAAGTATACCCGCTCTGCGAAGTCTGTGACTTCGTAGCGTATTAAGTAAGTTTGTGAGTAAGTGACAAGAGTGACAAGAGTGAAATAGCGCAGCTTAATGGTATGGTGCGAAGTTGCAAACTTCGCACAGCCGAGTATTGGCTATGTACGTAAGTTAGTGACAAGAGTGAAATAGCGCAGCTTAATGATATGGTGCGAAGTTGCAAACGTCGCACAGCCGAGTTGCAAACTTCGCACAACTTTAGTGATGACACAAAGTTGCAAACTTCTATCAGCATCATTATCTTAATGGCCATGTTCAATAATGAAGGCTATAAAATAAGGGACCAAAGCAAACCGCACTTTGTAACGTTTACCGTTGTTGATTGGATCGATATATTTTCCAGACGGCGTTATAAGGATATTATTATTGAAAGCCTGCAATTCTGTCAAAAAGAAAAAGGAATGATAATAAATGGCTTTGTGATCATGAGCAATCATTTACATGCCATACTGCAAAGTGAAAATGAAGATCTTTCTGGCTTAATAGCTGATTTTAAAAAATTCACGGCCAAGGCCATTCTAAAATCTATACAAGAGGAGCCCGAAAGTAGGCGCGAATGGATGTTGGAACGTTTTAAGAAAGCGGCGTTGACCCATAGTCGTAACAAAAACTTTCAATTTTGGAAATACGGAAACCATCCAGAAGAAATCTATTCCGAAAAATTCATGTGGTCTAAACTGGATTACATTCATTTGAATCCCGTCAGGTCAGGGATTGTAGATAAAGCATCCAATTATATATATTCAAGTGCATCCAACTATGTTGAAGGCAATGGAATTTTAAACATAGTGTTAATAGACAATCCCGTTATCGATGTTTTAAAACCGAATACTTTTTGGAAAAGTATTTCTTGGTAGAATGTGATGCGAAGTCACAGATTACCGCTCTTCGAAGTCTTTGACTTCGTAGCGTATTGCGTAAGTAAGAGACAAGAGTGAAATAGCCCAGCTTAATAATATGGTCGAAGTTGCAAACTTCGCACAGTCGATGGCCTTATTTTTCGATTATACTTATATTTGGGTATACCAACGAAATCCATCCAATGAAAAGACTATTTCCATTATTTCTGCTCCTTATTTCCATTTCCGTTTTTGCCCAAAAAAAGGCGCTCGACCATTCCGATTATGCCATATGGAATACGATCAAAGGGGCCACTTTGGCACCGGACGGGGGCCATGTCCTGTATTCCTTGGAAAAAGGGGAGAAGGATAATTTCCTAAAAGTGAAAAATAGTCAAGGCAATACGGTTTTTGAACATGAGCGAAGTTCAAAAGGGATGTTCACCTATGATTCCGATTATGTGCTGTTTACCATTGAAGCTTGGAAAGACAGTGTAATTGCCATGAAGAGCAGAAAGGTGAAAAAGAAAGACCTTCCTAAGGACTCACTGGGTATTTTAAACCTCAAGACAAATAGTGAGACTAAAATCGGGAATGTAAAATCGTACAAACTTCCTGAAGAATGGTCAGGGTATGTGGCGTATCAATTGGAGGAAATAACCAAGAAAAAGGAGAAGGATGACGATGGGGAGGAAGAAAAAGATTCCGTCCCAGAAAAAAAGGATAAGAAAAAGAAACCCAAAAAAGTAGGTAAAAAAACCGGCTATCATGTGGTATTACGTAATCTGGAAACCCAAAAAGAGGATACCCTAAAATTCGTCACCCATTTTACCTTTGCCAAAAAAGGAAAATGGTTTGCCTACACTTCTACCGGAGTTGATAAAGAGGCTGATGCAGGTGCCTATGTCATCCATCTTGAAAATGGGGAAAAGACCAACATCCATAGTGCTAAAAAAGCGAAATACAATCAATTGCAGTTCAGTGAGTCGGGCAAACAGTTAGGTTTCGTTGTCGATACCGATACGACCAAAATACAGGTGAGGCCCAACGCCTTATATCTATGGACAGAAGGAAAAGCCATGGCCGAAAAACTGGTCGATTCCGAATCCGCACCCAAGGGGTATCTCGTTTCCTCCGATGGTGAAGTGAGCTTTTCCAAAGACGAATCAAAACTGTTCTTCGGGTTGCGTAAACCCCCGATCGTCAAAGATACCACCCTGACCGATGAAGAAATCGTAAACGTTGAGGTGTGGACGTACGATGAGCCACAACTCTACACGGTTCAGGAACTACAGTTGAAAAACGATACCATACGATCGTACCAAACCGTTATCCACCTTAAAAATAAGAAGTTGGTGCCCTTGGCAACCGCCGAATATCCTAACAGTGAACTTGGTGATGAGGGAAATGCAACCTATACACTCGTGGGCACAACGGAACCCTACGAATTGGAAAGTCAATGGAAGGGCTATCGTGAAAATGATTACGTGATCATCAACACCGCAACGGGGGAGATCAGGATGGAGGTAAAAAAATCACCCAGAATGAGCCTTAGTCCCAAGGCAAAATACACGTTTGGTTATAATGCCATTGATAGTACGTGGTTTACGTATGACATTGATTCAAAAGCCTACACCACGTTGACCAAGGGGAAGGTCTTTTATGATGAATTGAACGATTCCCCAAAATTTCCATCACCTTATGGGGTGGCCGGTTTTACTGAAAATGACGCTTCGATCATTTTGTACGACCGCTATGACCTCTGGGAATTCGATCCTAAATCAGGTTCGGGAAACCGATTGACCAAAGGCCGTGAAACCAAAACAAGATACCGTTACGTGCAGCTAGATGATGAGGAACGTTTTTTAAATCCAAAAGGAAAATGGCTGTTGAGTACGTTCAATGAGGAAACCAAAAACTCGGGTTATGCCTCGTATACCCCTAAAACCAAAAAGCTGGTTTCCTTGATTTCAGGACCCTTTCGGTATGCGAACGTAAAAAAAGCGAAATTGAGCGATCGGTTGCTGTTCACCAAAGAATCGTTTGAAGTGTTCCCTGATTTACATACTTGCGACATGGGTTTTAAAAAGATAACCGCACTCAGCAATGCCAACCCACAACAAAAAGACTACAACTGGGGTACGATTGAATTGGTGGATTTTACATCACTCGATGGTAAGGCACTAAAGGGGCTATTGGTAAAACCTGAAAATTTTGACCCCAAGAAGAAGTATCCGATGCTAGTGAACTTCTACGAACGCAGTACAGATAACCTATATCGCCATAGGGCACCAAAAGCCGAAAGATCATCGATCAACTATAGTTTTTATACCAGTCGTGGGTATGTAATTTTCAATCCCGATATCGAATATCGTGTGGGGTATCCTGGTGAGAGTGCCTACAATTGTGTGATTCCGGGCATCACTTCCTTGATCGAAAAAGGGTTTGTCGATACAAATAATATCGGTGTGCAAGGACACAGTTGGGGTGGTTACCAGATCGCTTATCTCGTTACGAAAACGGATATTTTCAAAGCCGCGGAATCCGGTGCACCCGTACCCAATATGATCAGTGCCTATGGCGGAATTCGCTGGTGGTCGGGTCTTAGTCGTCAATTTCAATACGAGCATACACAAAGCAGGATCGGGGGTACGCCTTGGGAATACCCTGCACGGTATATAGAAAACTCCCCCATCTTCAGTATAGACAAGATAAATACACCGCTGTTGATTATGCATAATGATGCGGACGGACATGTGCCGTGGTACCAGGGCATCGAATTTTTCGTAAGCCTTCGTCGTTTGGGAAAACCTTCATGGTTTCTAAATTACAACGGGGAACCGCATTGGCCGTTAAAACTTCAAAACCGAAAGGATTTCAATATCCGGATGGCACAGTTTTTCGATTATTATTTAAAAGGCGCGCCAAAACCCGTTTGGATGCAAAGAGGGGTACCTGCCATGGAAAAAGGGGTCAATCAGGGATTGGAGCTTATAGGAGCTGAAGAGTAGTTGTTTTATTTCGGCTCTAAAGCATTGATAAAATGGAAATATAGGTACGGGTCATGATATGCCATTGTAGTAACCCCATTTGAATGCTTGTTTTACGTACTCCCGCTAATAAGAATCAGACCAAAAGGATCCTTGGTTGTATACAAATAGTGGTTTATTAAGCGTTATATAAAAGTGGCTTTTGCATTGAAAGCCAATAGATATCAAAATAGTATCGCATGATTTTACCATTATTGTTAGGGATCGCAATGCTCGTCTGGGGCGGCATAAATTTTAGAAAGTACCTACTCTTTATCACCGGTATTAAAATGAAAGGAACGGTTACCCAGGCTGGATATAAGGAGCAAGGCATTCGAAGAAAAGTAGCCATGGCCGAAATCACATACAAATATGAAATTGATGGTAAGGAATATACCAATACGGAAATAAGTGATGAACAAAAGCATTTGTTCAAGACCCAATCCATGAAGGGTGAAACCATTGCCATCATGGTACGGAAAAATGCCCCTGAAATCGCCACATTGAGGTCTTCTGGCCATTACATCAAAAGTTTTATTTTCTTCCTGATCATCGGGCTGTTATCCGCTTTGGTAGGAATAGCGAGTATGTAGCCCATTCCTGATAGCAATCCAAACAGTATAGATATGGAGATAAAAGAAGTTGAACTAATCGTATTTTCAATCAAACGAAATGACGATTCCCTGCTGTATATGAAGTTTTATAAAACGGGAACCATCATACGACAAGGGGTTGCAGCGGCCCCACAGGTACAATCTTCCGGAATTGGGTTTAACAAGGATAAAAAATATTTTCGAACCCTTATTTCATTGATTCCAGGGAATCTTCTGGATCGTCCATTGGCCCATGAAGACAACATCGTAAATGATAAGGTAGAATATGTAATTGCTTTTTATGCCGCCTCCGACAATGGTTTTACCGAGGAACAGGCACATTGGACGAAATCTACCGGAGTGAGGTTTTTGTTGGACTCCAAAAGCAGTACCGGAAATGAGATGTTAAGTTTTGTGGAACGGTTTACGATGCAGGCGGTAGCGCTAACAGACGAATGGTACTTTGATATCATGATGAAGGGACATTTTGATATGCAAAGTCCACTCCTTACCAAAAACGATGTTATTACCGTACCAAAGGCGAAAGAGGAAAAAGAAAGGGACTACCAGAATTACATTGCACAATCTGTCTCCAAGATCAATGGGGATTGGACCGTACAGCCCTATCTGGACGACAAGGTTTATCTGGGTGCCGACCAAAAACAATATGCCCCTAGAATAGATACCAGTACGGGGAATTTTAGGATACTATTTTTCCCTAAGGAACTAAGTGGTCTTCAAATGAACTTTCCAATAGCGAAAAAACCGAAACGAAAAAAAGCGAATATAGATAAACCAAAAGGAAAACCCCACAGCCAGAGCCTATCGAAAAAACTAAGGTTGTTATAAGTGCCAAACCAGAAGTTCGCATCACAAAGAAATGGTGGGAGTTTTGGAAATGAAAAAATAGGGTGACAATAGTTGCTTTATTGGAAAGCATATTCCTATAATCTATGAAAGAAATAAAAGTGGATATGAAATTACCATCGATTCAAATCTATGGTTGATTCGGTTTCCATTAAGGATGACCATTATTGGTTCTATAATACTGGCAATTGTTGTGATTTTCAAATTTTAAAACACATCGATTTTCACTTTGGGATTTCATCTGATAATCAACTTTTTACAAATAGGATATTCCCAATTGGATTCATTGAAAATGATTAATTTTACTCCCTGAAAATACAATTAGTAACAATTCCGGTTAACATATATATACCGATTATTGGGAACATTTTAATAGTATGTATACAAAATTCACGAAAGAATCGGATTTCCTGTATGTTGATGTAAACGGAAGTTTTGCTTTAGATGCCTTTTTGGAAACATTAATAAAAATAGGATCGGAAGTTGAAGATAAGGTTATCATAGATGGCTCTTATCTAGAGAACACCGATATTTCGTATGAAATTAGGTATGAACTGGTAATAGCAGCGCAAAAATTTCTTAATGCCGGTACAAAATACGCTGTTATATGGCCTCCTAAGGATGTCAACAACTTTATAATGATTAATTTAAATCGTTTTGGCATTACAATCGAGGTATTCCCAAATTTGGTCAAAGCTAAAAAATGGCTTAAAATTCCTTCCTAAAAAACTGGACGATTAACTCCACGGGCGCGAATATCATTTCCGTGTAATCTTGTTGGGATCATAAAATATTAAAACCCAAGCCCATGACACACCAGATTAAAAATACCCTTGCGACCAACGACTTTATTTTAATGGAGGGGGCGGTCATTGAGATTTTACGTCGTGGTGGGAAGGTATCCTTTCACCCTGATCTTATCCATTCGCAACTGATATACGATACCGAGGGATCGCATGAACTTAGCTCGATTTTTGATTCCTACATTAAAATTGCCCAAAAAAAGGATGTACCCTACATCATGTGCACCCCTACATGGCGGGCCAATAAGGAAAATGTACGAAAGTCGGGCATAAAGGAGTCCGTTAATAGCGATGCCGTAACGTTTATGAAAAAGCTTCGGGATAATGCCGGTGATTTTAGTGAAAAAATACTGATTGGCGGAACCGTGGGCCCCAAAAATGATTGTTATACGCCTGGTGATGGACTTTCAAAAGAAGAGGCGGAAGAATTTCATACTTGGCAGCTATCGGAATTGCAAAAAGGGGGTGCGGATTTTATAATAGCCGAAACGGTTCCCAATGTTCAAGAGGCGTTGGGAATAGCCACTGCTACATCGAAACTGGACCTGGATTATATCATCAGTTTTGTGATTGGGAGAAACGGGAAAATTCTGGACGGCACGCCTTTATGGGATGCCATGCAGCTGATCGATACTACGGTCGATACGATTCCCCTGGGATATGGGGTTAATTGTGCGCATCCTTCTTTTTTATGTGCGGAGGGTCAACCTAAGGAAATGTATGATAGGTTGATCGCTTTTTTAGGGAATGCATCGGCGTTGGATCATTGTGACCTGGAAAATTCGGATTGCCTACACGTGGATAATGTAGTGGATTGGGGAGACGTTATGTTGCGGTTGAACCGTGAATTTGGAATACAGATATTGGGTGGCTGTTGTGGCACGGACCAAAGACATTTGGAGTATTTGACAAAGAATTAGAGAAATATGTCATTTCGACAACGTGAGGAACGAGCCATACCCATATCTTGATGCGATTCCGCTTTGTGCCTTATTCGGAATGACACTCGGACTTTAAAAAGTTTTCCGACCTATTTTTATTTTCGTAGCAAATCAAGGGATTTCCATAGGGGGACAAGGAAGGCGTCCATAGAGCATTATACGCTAGTGAAAGCGGCCTGGACGCTGTGGTAGTGGAAATTCCGTAGATTTCAAGAAAGGAAAAATCAGCCTAGCGTTATGTGTTTCTTTTTTTGGCAATGCAAAAAAGAAAAGAACATTCAAAAAGAGCACGGTGCACCATTGTTTTAGGGAGTCAGTTGCATCTTGGATTAACAAGTCAAGTAGCAACTATTTTGATAAAGGTATTTCCATTAAGGAAACAGGAAGGCATCCATAGCATATAAACCCTTGACATTTCGACAGCGTGAGGAACGAGCCATACCCATATCTTGATGCGATTCCGCTTTGTGCCTTATTCGGAATGACACTCGGACTTTAAAAAGAATGTCATCCTAGCGTTTTTTCGTTCTTTATAGGGTGATACAAAAAGAGGGACATCAAATGACGGTAGTATCCAAATTCGATTTATTAATAGTCTTTTTCACCCTGTTTGGGGTAGATAAAAATGTACTTTTGCATCTATATAAATAGGTTGTCGGTACTATAAAAACAAAGCATAAAAAATGAAAAACACACTTAATTTACTACTGATTATACTATTAATCGTTGGTTGTAAAGAAAATAAACCGAAATCCAATCCAAAAGAAATAGCACATAGTGCCGAGAACATACCCTACAATGGTACAGCAAGTGTAACCCAAGGCATAGCCACCACGATAACTGAAGATATTTATGCTTGTGAGCGTGGTCGAAAGACTGATGTTGGAGAGATTACCTCTACCGATGGCAAAAAATGGACCGTGCCTGCTCAAACAAATTATACGGATAATGACTTTCCATTTTCTGCAGATTTATTCAATTCCTGCGAAGGGAAGAATTATGCAACAGTAAAAGAAGCACTATCCCATTTTGATGATGCCAACATAATGGAAATTGACGCAGATGGCGAGGTTTTTACAGCCTATATATTTGCGGATAACTATTTTGAAATGTATGTGAATGGGGTAGCTGTGGGTAAAGACAAAGTACCTTTTACACAATTTAATTCCAGTATCGTAAAGTTTAAAGCCCAAAAGCCATTTACCATCGCCATGAAATTGGTGGATTGGGAAGAACACCTTGGTGTGGGTTGCGAAGCGAATAGAGGTAAATCGTTTCACGCAGGAGATGGCGGAATGGTGGCTGTAATTAAAGATGCAGCAAATACTATTATCGCAACAACGAATGAAAATTGGAAAGCACAGACATTTTACACAGCCCCGATCAAAGATTTAAGTTGTGTATCCGAAGATGGTAACTATCGCTATTCCAAAAATTGCGATACCGATGGAGGGCAAGATGGTACGTCGTTCTATGCCTTGCATTGGGAAACTCCTACCGATTGGATGATGACTGATTTCAATGATGCTAATTGGCCGAAGGCAACCACGTATACCAACCAGACCATTGGTGTGGATAACAAGCCTTCGTACACCAACTTTACTTCCATTTTTGATGATGCTGAAAATGATGCCGAGTTTATTTGGTCTACCAATGTCGTTTTGGATAATGAAGTTTTAGTCCGTTATACCGTTAAATAATAAAGCAATTAGCTCGTAACAAAAAGAAACCATCACAAAATGAAAAATAGTTCAATCCTCGGTATTACCCTGTTGCTTTTGTTTTTGGGGAATTCTTGTGCCCGTAACAAAGAGGCTTCAATTTACATGTACGATGATTTTAAAACCATCCATCCCGATTTTAAATTGAATAGTAAAGCGGTAGCCGATGGAAAATTATTGGAAGCTTTTAAATGTGAAGAAAAAGTAGCTGATGTGGAAAATTCTATCCCACTATCTTGGACTAACGTCCCTGAAGGCACAAAATCTTTGGCTATAGTCATGTATCACTATCCCCATAAGGATGATAAATCAGAAATAAATTCATACTTGCTATTATGGGGCATCAAACCATCGGTTTCCGAAATTCCGTATAAAATGGCGAACAACCCCAACTGGTATATGGGGTCCAATAAAGATGGAACAGCCATTTCCTATACCTCACCTTGTTCTCGGGGACCGGGAAAACATAGGTATACCATTGCTTTATTTGCATTGTCAGAAACACCAAAATCACTTCCTGAATCCAATGCTCTTGATGTTGATTTAAATACATTTATGAAAGCCATATCTGATGATATCGTCATTGATAGAACCACCTTGACGTTTTTGGATTCCAATTTATGAAAAACATTGTAACCCTATTAACAGTTCTGTTTTTATCCTTTGGAGTTTCTGCTCACGAGGGTGGACACGGTTCCCCAATTAAAGTTTGGCATTTTACAAATAGTGAAATGAACCTAAAGGCGGAATTCATTGAAAAAATTGACGAAACGGTGTATCTTATGAATGAGAAACACAAGATTGTATTCTTCAATATTTCAAACTTCACAAGTGAAGAGCAACACTATATTTTGAATAAGGCAACTTGGATTGGCGATAAAAACGGTTCAGAAACAGCGTATCCATTATTTTCAATAATCTATGCTAACCTTTTCATTATTTTTGGTGTTGTTTTGTTACTTTTTTCACTCTTCAGGTATAGGCAAAAAGGTTCTTCCAAAATCCTGGCTTTTAGTTCAATCGGACTTGCTTTTGTTATTATGGGATGTAAAACCAATAGTTCATCAAAAGGAATTAAAATGGCTACCAATAGCATTTCATTTTTAGAATCCGTATTTGGAGTCTTTGATAAAGTGACGACCCGCTTCGATAACAAATATTTCTACATAGAATCAGATGGTTTGCCCGAACACGAAATGATGACAGGCATAACCAATTGGCAACAACAGGTTCCCATTAATCACGATTATTCAGGTCCTAATGCTTGGGCAATTCCTTTGCAACCTGAATTGGCTGAAAACCCGCTATCGACCAAAGATAATTTTATGAAAGGAGCCATTGCCATTGCTGCGAATGGCATACCGATTTTTAATCCGTTGAACAATCGTGGTGAAGATGCCAACGCCATTGGGGAATTAGACCAATGGGGCGGACATTGTGGTAGGGCGGATGACTATCATTATCATTTACCACCTACGCATTTGCAGTCTAAAGTAGGAAGGGACAAACCCATAGCGTATGCCTTGGATGGTTTTCCAGTTTACGGAGAAACGAAAGAGGCTTTAGACGAGAATCTTGGACGTTTTACTTCAGACAGTACCTATCAATATCACGCAGTTAAGGAATTTCCGTATCTCATTGCAGCTATGAAAGGGAAAGTAGAATTCAATCCAAGAACCAAAGCACCGGAAAATGAAATAATGCCACAAGCAAAAACAAGAGGGGTTCGACCTGATTTAAGACCATTGCGTGGTGCTAAAATTATTGGTTTCAAGAACCTTGAACCCAACCAATATAGCTTAACATATGAAGTTGAATCATCCATTTATACGATAAATTATGGATGGGATAACAACGGAAAATATAACTACGAATTTATAAACCCAGACGGAACAATTACGAATTCGACATATAATAGGGAATAAAACCAGAGACAGTATAATTGGAGTGTATTTACTAAATTAGGAGTTGGGTCACCTAACCAATCATACTAACCCATGTCATTTAAGATTTGACAAAACAGTGAAAATATAGTGGCAGATTTCCCCGTAACGTGCACTATACCTGATACATTGGCATTAATTTGAAAAACAGAATTTGATTTGGAAATTATAGAAAAACATAAAAATGAATATATGATTTCAACCGACAAAAAAAAGTTGGATGTTTCATTGATTCACGATTTTTTGACGAACGAGTCTGGTTGGAGTGACGGAATATCCTATGAAAAGGTGGAAAAATCGATAAACAATTCACTGAATTTCGGAATTTATCTTGAGAACAAACTAATTGGATATGCAAGAGTGATTTCAGATTTTTCCACTATCGCATATTTGGGGGATATTTTTATTTTGAAAGAATATCGAGGTCTTGGATTAAGTAAATGGCTTATGGAGACAATTATGGAACATAAAGAATTACAAGATTTAAGACGGTGGATTTTATTGACAAGTACAGCGGAATGGCTTTATGAAAAATATGGATTCACAAAACTTCCCAAACCAGAAATCTATATGGAAAAATTTAATCCGAATGTTTACCTAAATAGAGAAATCTAAAACCAACAAAATAATTGTTTTATAATCCATCGATCCACTTATACGGATACATTTAGGTCCCTTTAAGGAGCTTATCTTGTGCTTTAGTTTTCCTACTCTGAAAACATACGAAACAGTATTCTTACAAAGCTTTTTTCCGTAAACAAAATCCATGTAATCATCATCCCTGTTAATTTATTAATAATCTATTATATTTATAATCAATAATTTAAAATCATCGTATACCAACAAGACGCGCTGTTTGTATAAAGAAAAGCAACCCTCTCGAACCAATTGAAAATGACCCAAACCGAACTCATAATTTTGAATCTTAATGAAATTAGGGAAAAAAGTATAAAACTATGGAATGGACTTCCTGAAAACCATTACAATTGGAAACCGGACAAAAATGCAATGAGTGCCATTGAAATGATAAGACATGTTTTGGAAGCCGATTATGGATGGAACATTATCATTAACCAAGGAAATATGACAGATTATGCAATACCTTGGAAAAATCGTCCATTCGTAAGTGTTACCGATGAACTTGAATTTGCCGAACCACATAGAAAAATATTTATGGAAAGTGTCGGACAATTTTCTGATAAGGAATTAAACGAAACTAAGGTCATTCACCCAGGCAATGGGGAAAAGAAAATCCTCGGAAAATATTTATTACGGATTGCATATCACGAATCTGTTCACGCAGGGCAATTCCTATCCTATTTAAGAGCAATGGGAATCGATCGCCCCCAAATATGGGACTGAAAATAAAAACGACACTATGAAAAAATCAACCTTTACGAATCTGATTGCCATTTTAATATGTTGTTCAACGCTCCAAATGCAGGGTCAGGAGTCTTGGATAGACACTTCGGTTCATAGAGGATTAACAGAATTGAAAACAGATTATTCCTTTAAAACCTTGACTTCAAATGATGCAATAAAAAACACAGCAGCAACGCTGAACAACTTAAACAGATCCAAACTGTATTTTGATAGGATTTTTCAAACAGAATTGGACTTCGCCGTCCTATTCATTGAAAATAAAGCGTGGGGTAAACATGCCTATTTTCCGCCACCTGGTTTACCCCAAGCCGGGAATGGAAATGTAATACTAGGATTGGATAAGTCGGTTGTTTCCCAGGAAGTAGAAAAAATGATTACTCAGTTACCTCAACAATATTGGGCTTCATTAAAACCCATTTACGGAGCGGATATCGATTTAGACCTATTTTACCGTGAGACCTTATCCATTCATGAATTAGTCCATCTTTATCATTTTAAGGAAGGAACCAAGCCACAAAGAAAGTGGTTACAGGAATTATTTGCCACAATGGGTATGTATGCCTTTATAAAAAAGGAATCCGTTTCTTCTTATGGATTAATGGATACCTATCCGGAATTTGTAATTCAATCTGGGGATGGAATGGCTGAGTTTAAAACACTCAAGGACTTTGAGGAAAAATATGTTCAAGAACTAACCCCACAAAACTATGAATGGTATCAAATGCAACTGTATCAAAACGCAAAATCCATCATTGATGCTGGCAAAAGTGATATTTTACCCAAGTTTCTCCATTTTTTGATTGACACGGATTTGAGCAAAACCGAGATACTTTCCGATTTCGAATTGTCAACTCGTTTGGAAAAGGAGGTGGGAAAGGAAATCGCTGATATTTTGATTAACTGGAAATATAAATAACGGTTATATAAACTCCGCTCTGCGAAGTCTGTGACTTCGTAGCGCCAAGCACTACCAAGTCTGTAACTTTAAACGATTGACAATAAACACGCTCTGCGGAGTCTGTGACTTCAAACCGTATTGAGTAAGTGACAAGAGTGAAATAGCGCAGCCTAATGTTATGGAGTGAAGTTGCAAACTTCGCACAGCTGAGCTTAACAAAAACAGAATACCAATATTCGATACAGGCCGTGAAAAGAACTCTATAATATTCCAAAAATCGGGAGGATATATTCACCGCTCTGCGAAGTCTGTGACTTCGTAGCGCCAAGCACTACCAAGTCTGTAACTTTAAACGATTGACAATAAACACGCTCTGCGGAGTCTGTGACTTCGTAGCGTATTGAGTAAGTGACAAGAGTGAAATAGCGCAGCCTAATGTTATGAAGCGAAGTTGCAAACTTCGCACAGCTGAGCTTAACAAAAACAGAATACCAATATTCGATACAGGCCGTGAAAAAAACTCCGCTCTGCGAAGTCTGTGACTTCGTAGCGCCAAGCACTACGCTGACAAGGACAATCTTGGTGCTTTTACTATGGTACCTGCTTCCTGAATACAGATTCATTGCAATTCCCTTTGGAATAGTAATAATCTATATCATTACATTAATGATTTTTAAGTACAGAAAAAAAGCGGAATGAAACCAATCGATAACAATACCTCTCTAAAAAAAAAAGCGTATTCCAGCACTATAAATCAAAATAAACCTTTTTTTCTTCCATTGGTTATTTGGGAATAGGGGCGTAGATATATGTGTATTAATGTGTTGGGAATCCATGTGCGATTATAACAACGATTCCGTTCAAAAAATTTAAAAAAGAATTCTTTCACTTTAAAAATTTATCATAATTTTGACCCGATTTTCGGTTACATATTCTTTTAAAAGAATGGTATTAAAAGGGAATCAGGTGTAAATCCTGAACAGTTCCCGCTGCTGTAAATCCCTTCCGGTTGTTCCGGAAAAAATCTTTTTGACAAACCACTGTCCTTTGGGATGGGAAGGGTTAAAAAGAGGGATGAGTCAGAAGACCTGCCGCAATTCACATAGACAGAGCTTTCGGGAGTTATAGCTTTGGGTAGATTTTCTATTCTGACCATATCCCCATTGTTTTGTTTTGTAAATAAGTTAATTCAAATTATTAACCTTAATACAATTCAAATGCAACGAACATCAACTTTTAAAGTATTGACCCTCTTGGCGGGTATCCTCTTTTTTTCATCCTGTAGCGACGACGATGAAGAAGAGATCGTACCTATGTCCTTTACCATTGCCGATTATCAGTCGGAATATGAGTTCACCTTGGGCGATACGTTGGTGATCGATCATGAAATACAGAATATTCCTTTAAATACTGGTTTTAGCTGGGTATTGGGTGAAACCGTAATCTCCACCACTAAAAACCTGGAGTATGTCCTTGGGGAAGCAGGGACCTTCGCACTTGAATTCAACGCAAAGGCGGATAACGATTCCCTCTTTAGGGCCTATCAGCTGACCGTAAATGATCCGTATGAGTTGTACTTTCGTCCAAAAACGGAAAGCAGTAGTTTATATATTTCAGAAATAATAGAATACAAACCCGCACCGGGACAGTTTATCAATGATACCTATGGTACCATGGAAGCTGCCGCGAAAATAGTCGGTGGAAAATCCGACCTTCTTTCCTTGGGAGCTTGGGGCGGCTACGTGGTTTTTACCTTTGACCATACCATTGAAAACCAGGCTGAAGCCAAGGATTTCGTAGTGTATGGCAATGCGATGAACGGACTTTCAGAACCCGGTATCGTAAAGGTTTCCTTTGATGAAAACGGGAATGGGTTACCTGATGATGCTTGGTATGAACTGGCAGGTAGTGTCCATGAAGCTGAAACCACTTTGCTGGATTATGCGACTACGTATACCAATCCCGGCGAGCATGCCGATGTAGCATGGGTCGATAACCGCGATACTAGCGGAAGTGTATTGGTCAGTTCTTACCATGCGCAGAACTACTATCCGCTTTTTATTGAAGAGCAAGAGCAGGTAACCTTTAACGGTACCAGGGTGTATCCTACGATAAATTCAAGTGGTTTTGTTTCTATAGACGCCTTGGAATGGGGGTATGTAGACAATTTTGATGCGGAGTATAGTATCTATGGCGGAAATGCCATGGAAATTGATTGGGCCGTAGATGCGGATGGGAATGTAGTGGATTTAAAAGGAATCGATTTTGTAAAGGTGTACTCCGGGGTACAGGAAAATGCGGGTTGGCTTGGTGAAGTCTCAACGGAGATCAAAGGTGCTTCAGACCTTTCGATGATTAATTAATGGCTATTCTTAGAGTTCAATATGGGATGGGGTCCACGTTTTACGTGGGCCCTTTTCTTTGCTTATATCCACCATCTTGCATCTCGGTTACGAGGGGTTAGGGTAATCGCTCTATTTGTTTCATCACCTGTTCCGCTTCAAATACTTTGGCATCGCTCATTTTACGATTGGTGGTAGAAAGGCTATGGGCCTCTTTCAAGAGCTTAGCGTATTGCGCTTGCAGTTTTTCTTTCTTCGTTTTCTTATTGAATAGTCCGAACATTGTTTTGTATTGGTAGGATGCCCCTAGGGATATCATGGTTTATGCTATAAAGATATATAATGTTTAAGAAATAATTATAAACATTAAACAAAATATAACATTTGCGTTGTTTCCAAGAACAGGTACAAGGTTGATAATTGTTGATAAGTCTGTTTTTCAGAGGGTTATGTTTGTCATATTTTTAATATGTGATATTCCGATCATTCCCGCTCTGCGAAGTCTGTGACTTCGTAGCAACCATACTTTTAGCGTACGATTTAATGTAAGTGTGGGAATAGGGTAGGGAATAGGTGTGTAAGTGTTAGTTACAACCGAACCATGGCTTTTGAATCGCAAATGTATTGGAATTAGGGTGTGGTACAGGGAAAAATACCCGACATTTGTGTTTTCATTACGACTATTTATTCATTATTTCTGTCCCCTCGAGCGGAGTCGAGAGGTTGTTTCATTGGCGTTTTTTTCAATAGGTCTCGACTGCGCTCGACCTGACATTTGTTTTTTCATTACAACTATTTATTAGTTATTGTTGTCCGTCCCCTCGAGCGGAGTCGAGAGGTTGTTTCATTAGCGTTTTTTTCAATAGGTCTCGACTGCGCTCGACCTGACAATTGGTTGTTCATTACGACTATTTATTTGTTATAGCTGTCCCGCTCTGCGAAGTCTGTGACTTCGTAGCAACTATACTTTTAGCGTACGATTTAATGTAAGTGTGGGAATAGGGTAGGGAATAGGTGTGTAAGTGTTAGTTACAACCGAACCCTAACTTTTGAATCGTTAATGTCGTGGAATTAGGATGTGGTACAGGGAAAAACACAGTATGGTTGTTAAAAAAGGCCCAGCAGATCATTGGATTGGATTTTCCCCAAGAGATGCTGAACATAGCCAAAGAAAAAATAACAGCTTTCCTTGCCAAATTAAAAATTCCAAATTCCAAAAGTCAAAAAAACCGAGGAACAAAACACAGTTAGAAAGCACCCAGATTAAAAGCTTGGGCGTATCTTTGGCGTGCGAAAAAGTAGCCGCATTAATTGTACAACCAATTGCAATAAACATATATAATTAGCATAAAAAAACATGGAAAGTAATAAACAAAAAACACATCAACTGGCATCGGAAAAATTGATCGGTTCCGTGGTATCGATCGGGACGGATAGTGCTACGGTTAAACTGACCATTACCGAAGAAATGATCGTTGATAGCTACCATCTTTCCCACGGTAGTTTTGTTTTTGGTCTGGCGGATTATGCCGCTATGTTGGCCGTAAACGAGCCGACCGTAGTTTTAGGGAAGGCCACTTCAAAGTTTTTGAAACCGGTTGTTTTACATGACGAGGTCACTGCCGTTGCTACGATCACCGATAATTCCAACGGAAAAAAAGTTACCGTATCGGTAGTGGTCGAAAACCAAAATAACGAACAGGTCTTTGAAGGGGAATTCGTTTGCTTCGTTTTGGAAAAACACATTCTGGAGGATTGATTTCATTGGGCTACCCTTTCTTCAAGGATAACCCAATGGAACAAGAACACCCGAGCCCAAATCATAAGACCAGGCAGGATCCCTCCCAAAAGTTGTGTATGGGTTAAAAAGATAACCGCTTCGGTTCATTTAATCCGGAATAAACGAATGGGCCCATGGCATTTGTCCAATCAAAATGGAAAAATGCCCCCTTCGCTATATCCCAAAGGTCATGATAATCACCAGAAGTAGTATGGCGCCTATAAATAAAGCGCCAGTAATAAGCAACACTCTTCCATCTCGTTTTTTTCTGTGCATAATTAGAAATTGGCGAATGGGAAGTCAGTAAATAACCTGAATAAAAATACGTATAATACCATGGCGAACATGGCCATGGTGAACCAAGTAAAAGCCTTGAAATAATTTCGGACTACGTAATTTTTTATACTCCTGAATTGGTCTGAATAAATCTCTTTAAAAAGTAAAACTGTTTTCATATAATGTTTGTTTGTTGTGGTTCAAAGATTGGGTGGTAATTGGGGTTTCCTTATAATTTTTCGGCAAAAGGCTGAAAATTGGCAGTGAACTGCACATAGACCCGAAAAATCTAGTGATTTACTAGGGATTGCAAAAAAGGTCGTACGGGTTTAAAAGTAAATTCTCGGGATGTTCTGCAACCACCTAAGTATGGGATTATGGATATGTGATGTGTTCGTGCCATCCCAAACAGCATGATAGGGCCTCAGGATGGGACGGATTGGTTCGCGACGTGATATATCGTGAAATTATAAATTCATGGGGTATTAAATCACCTTGTTAAAAAGGGTGACCACTTTGATACCCTATTTTATGCATATAAATTGGTAGTTCACAACATTTCTTAACCACACATTAATATTGAGTCTAGTTTTGTAGATGAATTTAAAAATGGGCAATTATGTATGCAGAGATTTATTTAGTGGATGATATGGAAATGGTGAACTTGGTGCATCAAGTATTGATAAGAAGGCTGGGGCTGGAAGACAGGACAAAGTCTTTTACCGATCCAGAGGAGGCTTTGGATGACTTGCGTTTCAATGGGAATAAAACGGAGCCGATACTGGTTTTGTTGGATATCTCTATGCCCGTGATGAGTGGATATGAATTTTTGGAATTCATGGTCCTTGAGGATTTCCCAACGAATATCGATGTGATGATAGTGACTTCTTCCAATTCTGAGGAAGATAGGACGTTGGCTGAACAATATCCCCAATACGTATTGGATTATGTTGCCAAACCTTTGCAGATTGAAAAACTAAAGCAATTTACATCAAAAACCCGTAGTGCGTAATACAAATACGATTCCGAAGGTTCCGATGTCTTAGGTCATCCATTTTTACACCTATGGTTCCATATAGGATATAGACCGCTTTAGATTCGGACAGAAGAACTTTTTGGTTAAAATGAAAAACGTAACCGCTCCCGCTAGTTTGCAACTAGTGGCCATTATGAATAAGTATAAGAGTGGGGATCAGTATAGTGTAAGAAAAAAAAGAAACCACGGCCAACAGCTGTGGTTTTTTAATTGGAATAAGACGGTCATACAACCACATGATACCATCTTGTGGTAGCGAGGAAAATCAAGGCTGGTTTCCGAACCTATGTAAAATAAATCGATCACCATTTAAATTGGGTAAATGGCCATTGAAACAGTGGGAATGGTAATTCATACAAAGAGGGCGAAGTATGGTTTAATTTCTAATTACCTTTAAATTGAATATCTTACATCTGATCTTGCTTCAATCAAAATAGTAACTTTGAATACAATGGCTACTTAAAAATGTATGCGTTTTAATACTAAGATTTGTATAGTGCTCTTTATGCTTTCCCTCTGTGGTATAGGAGCCCAGAATAAGCCAAGGGTTTGGGATACCCGTGATGGACTTTCCAATAATTGGATTTCTGATATTTCACAGGATGATAAAGGCTACATCTGGTTGGCAACCCAATATGGTCTTAACCGTTTTGATGGCTATACCTTTGAAAGTATAACCCACAACCCTGAAGACAGAAATAGTCCGGTTGCCAATTGGGTGAAACGGATTGCCAAAAAATCAAAAAATGAATTATGGTTAGGGGTTGACTATGGGGGTCTTGATTCATATGATATAACAAAAAATGAATTCGACCATCTGGCTATTGTTCATCAAAACGATACGATTACATCGATCAACAAACTGCTTACCGACCAAAATGGGAGTTTGTATGTAGCGACTGATGGTGGACTTTTCAAAAAAACCAACGACACGAATGGTTTTGAAAGGGTATTTGGCGGAAAGGTCATCGACCTTTTTAAAAATATCGATGGGGGTATTTTCTTTCTTTCTTCCTCGGGCATATTTGCTTTTAATGCCCAAAGGGGCAGTTGTAAAAAGGTTATCGATAATTCCGAAGAACGGATAAATAATATTTTTATCGATTCTGGGAATCGGATTTTCGGTCTGGAAAATGGAATGCTCTCAATCTACAGTAATTCTAATGGTACCTACACGATTTCCAGAAAACTTAAACTTGAACCATTGGTTTCATTGCGTTTTGCTGATAACCCGATCATTGAGGATTCGGAAAACAGAATTTGGATCGGTGGCGAAAAGGGTATTTCCATTGTGGATAAAAATAGAGATGCCATTGAATTCCACTCCTACCTAAACTTATTTGAAAAAGATTTGGAAGGCGTTCAGGCCCTTAGTTTTTTTGAGGATGTACATAAAAATATATGGATCGGGACTAACAAGGGGTTGGCACTGATCTCCACTTTTTCAAATCGTTTCCAATCAAAAAATATACCCCCTATTGGCACTGATTTGCATGATATCAGGGAATTTAACCAAGTGAACGGCACCCTATTGATAGCCGCCAATGAAGGAGTATTCAGTGTCAATGAAGAAAAACAGGTGCAAAGCATCCTTAATAAAAAAATCTATGGCATGCACGTATCCGATTCGGGTCATATTTATGCTATCGGTAATGGCTTTTATGAGATAGACACCACTTCTTTCAAGGTGAAAGTATTATCGTCCTCCTATTTTAAAGGGGGTTGGTCTATAGCGGAAGATGCGAGCGGTGATTTATGGATGGTCTCTATAGGAAACTTGATTTGTTATCGAAAAGACTCAGGGGTATTCGAAACCTATGACACCAAGAAGATGCCAAAGTTGAACGATATTCCGATAATTGATCTATTGGTTGATGCTAATGGCAGGCTTTGGTTGTGTTCTTTGTACTCTGGGGTGTACGTTTTGCAAAATCCTCAAGAACTAAAATTGGGGGGGGAACCCCAATTTAGTAATATCAATTACATATCGGGAAATAAAAAAAGTCTTTCCCATCGCTTGGTCACATCGCTATTGGAAGCTTCCGATGGAACTATTTGGGTCGGTACCGATGCAGGCCTGAATGCCATAAATCCTTTGACTTTTGAAGTCAAGAGATATCTTAAAAAAGATGGGCTCAAGGATGAAAAAATAATGGCGTTGACAGAAGATGATTTTGGGAATATCTGGGGGAGTACCGTTGGTAATGGCATCTTTCAATTGGATAATAAAACGGAGGGCTTTAATTTTTTTGGACAAGAGGATGGGTTGAATAGCAGTAATTTCCTACTGTCTTCTGCCTATAAGAACGCCAAGGGGCTGCTTTTTTTTGGGACCGATGCCGGAATGGAGGTAGTCAACCCCAAACTTTTTAAGGATTTCGTTAAGCCAAAAATCGATTTTTTCTTCACCCATGCCCAATTGGTTCCGCAGGCCAGTGAAGAAACGGTACGAAAAATAAGTCCACAACAAGATGAAATTATTCTGGATCATGAACACAACTCATTCATCATCAATTATACAACCCTTAATTACCATTTGGCCGAAAAAACAAAGTACCAATATAGGGTCGGCAATCTTAGCGATACATGGCAAAATAACGGTAGTGAACGTGGGGTGACCTTTAATAGTCTGTCCCCAGGAGAGTACGAACTCGAAGTTGTTGCCATGAATCCCGATCTCGATTTCATTACCGATAGGCTTCGTTTGAAAATAACCATTACCCCACCTTGGTGGCGAACAAAGCTGGCCTATTGTTGTTATTTCTTGTTCCTGCTATCCATATTCTTTGGTGTACATAAATATTTACTCCGTAGAAATCTCGATATCGCTGAAAAAAGAAGACTTCAAGAACTTGATGTTTTTAAGACGACTTTTTTCAACAATGTGGCCCATGAGTTTAAAACACCCTTGGCCGTTATTTCAGGTATGGCCAATAACCTTCGGAAAAAAAGAAATAAAGAGATCGACCATTCGGCAAAAACCATAATCAGGAATAGTAATGAGCTGAATGATCTTGTAAACCAGATTTTGGATCTTTCCAAACTCGATGTTGGTAAATTGAATCTCACCCTCGCCCATGGCGATATCATTGTTTATCTAAAATATATATTGGGTTCATTTGGGTCTTTGGCCGCTGCAAAAGAAATACGCCTGCATTTTCTAAGCAGCGTAGAAACACTTTTTATGGATTTCGATGCCCAAAAAATTAAATTTATTTTCTCCAATCTTCTTTCGAATGCCATTAAGAATACACCTGTAAAGGGGGATGTTTACCTACAGATATCACATCGTGATTTGCAGGCCGAATTTGTTGTTAAGGATAATGGTATCGGTATTTCAAAAGAAGATTTAAAATTGGTTTTTGAACGTTACCATCAGGTTAAGGGGCACATGGGGGGCACGGGTATCGGATTGTCCTTCACAAAGGAATTAGTACATCTGATGAACGGTACAATCAGTGCTAAAAGTACGATTGGACAGGGGTCTAGCTTTAAAGTGATTCTCCCCATTGTACATAAAGCCACGGAACAGATCCTATTTGATAAGGAATACCAAACTATTCATCTGGATAGAAGGGAGCTTCGACCGAACAGTAGTGAAATGGCGATCACTCTTCCGATCGTTCAGATTATTGAGGACAATTTGGATATCTGTTCTTATCTGGAATCTATTTTAAGAAATGAGTACCACCTGAACTTCGACCACAATGGCGATAGTGGGGTGAAAAACGTTTTTGAAACTGTGCCGGACTTGGTTATAACAGATTTAATGATGCCTGGTAAAGATGGATTTGAGGTATGTAATGAAATAAAATCCAATCCAATTACCGACCACATTCCCATAATCATGCTTACTGCAAAATCGGATTCCGAATCGAAACTGGAAGGATTGAAGCTTGGGGCCGATGCGTATTTGGAAAAGCCCTTTGATGAAAAAGAGCTTACCATCCGAATAGCCAAATTGCTGGAACAAAGGGAAATTTTGCGTAAAAAATATCGAAATCCTGATTTTTGGAAACAGAACGATTCCGAGGTCAAAAAGGAAACCGATGCGTTCATTCTCAAAGCCCGGACGATCATCGAGGAAAATATCGGTGATAGCGGGTTTGGAATTCTGGAACTTTGTAGGGCCTTAGGTGTTAGTCGAAGCAACCTGCACCGAAAATTAAAGGCCCTTACTGATTTGTCTACTAGCGCATTTATACAAATGGTCAAACTTCAAAAGGCAAGGCAACTATTAAAAACCACCGAAAAGAATGTATCGGAAGTAGCTTATGAGGTCGGATATGACGATCCCGCCTACTTTTCGAGATTGTTTTCAAAGACGTTTGGGTATCCACCTAGTGAAACACGTAAAAATCAGTAAAACAGCCTGTTATACTGCTTTGTTTTAGACCACACGCAACAATACTCCAAGAATTAAAAGATTGCCGAAGGGAATAGTCCAAACATCGGCTACAATTATACCCACCCGTTTTTTGTAATCCCTATAGTTTTGTCAACGACCTTAACAGATAGGTATTTCCCCGACCTTATCTGACCGGTTAATTGGATTCAAATCCAACCCATACCCAGTAGATGCTCTTACACCTTTAATTATAAACAATTTGGTTATGCGAGATGATAAAACCTTAAGTACGCTAGAGGAAATCAGGGCCATTAGCTTTTTTTCA
The DNA here is from genome assembly GCF_003148665.1 of Maribacter polysiphoniae. Taxonomy (GTDB): domain Bacteria; phylum Bacteroidota; class Bacteroidia; order Flavobacteriales; family Flavobacteriaceae; genus Maribacter_A; species Maribacter_A polysiphoniae. The sequence goes on from NZ_QGGQ01000007.1 coordinate 112,863, forward strand.
ACGTCATTAAGTACCAAAGAATCGATTGATGAGATACTTTGGGACATTACCAAAAACGTGATACACCGTTTGGGGTTGGTTGACTGTGTCGTGTACACCTACGACCATGACAAATATGAATTGACGCAACATGCGGCCTATGGCATTAAAAACCCATCCGATGAGTGTATTTACAATCAAATAAGGCTTGATCTGGGCGAGGGTATCGTTGGTAGTGTCGCCATGTCAAAATCTGCGGAAATCATCAACGATACTTCCAAAGATCCGAGATACATAGTTGATGACGCATCGCGACTATCGGAAATATGTGTCCCCATTCTGATCAATGGCAATCTTTTCGGGGTTATCGACTCCGAACATCCCGAGGCAGGCTTTTTTACGGAGAAACACTTGTGTTTATTGAATATTATAGCGGCCCTATGCGCGCAACGTATCAAAGAACTGCATACGAAGTCAAAAATACAGTTCAGTACAGCCCATAAGTACTTTAAGAAATTGGAAGAGCTGATGCGCTTTAAAAAACTATATCGTAATCCATGCCTTAGCCTTTCCTCGGTTGCAGAAGTTTTGGGTATTTCCGCCTGTTACCTTTCAAGTATGATCAACAGTCTTTTGAACAAAAGCTTTATCGATTTTATCAATGAATATAGAATTGCGGATGTAAAACAAAATCTAGGTTCTGATAACTTTGCCCATTATACGATTGTTTCCGTAGGGCTCGAAGCAGGATTCAATTCCAAATCCGCTTTTTATTCCGCTTTTAAAAAACATACGGGTTTGACCCCTCTACAGTATAAGAACAATTTGTATGCCATGTCCTGATTTTTGTGGGCAATCCATATCAAATCACAAGGTATGGGTTTTGTTTACGATAATCTCCAATGCACCATTGGGCCTTACCCTTTAAAAATCCAAAATCAAATGCAAAAGATCGTTTATTATATAGCAAGTTCACTTGATGGTTTTATCGCAGGAAAGAACGATGATATAAGCCGGTTTATACTTCAAGGAGAAGGAGTTGAAAAATATCAGGCGGATCTATCAAATTTCAAAACCGTAATAATGGGAAGAAGAACGTATGAATTCGGTTTTCAATATGGTCTTGTGCCAGGGCAACCTGCCTATATGAATATGGAGCATTATATTTTCTCCGATACATTGGAAATTGAAAATTTGGCGGACTCGGTGCATATAGAGAAGAAATCTATTGATCGGATCAAAAGAATAAAGGCAAATGCCAAAACGGATATTTACCTGTGCGGTGGTGGTACATTTGCAGGTTGGCTACTTGACAATGATCTTATCGATCAGCTTAAGATTAAATTAAACCCCATAATTCTAGGAGAGGGCATCAGGCTGTTCGGCCACTCAAAGTCCATATCAGCATGGAATTTGACTAAAATCGAATCCTTTGATAAGGGACTCCAAATATTGACTTATGATAGGTGAAAGCCCAGAATCCGCAAAGAACTACCTTTAAAATCTAGTCCCGTTCCAAAAAACCAAACACTCCTTCCTTTACTTTTCCCTTAATGGATCTTGCTCATAGTAGGTTATAAGATCAATGTAGTCAAGACGCTTTTTCCCCATAATCCATATTAAGGCGAATGCTACGGGATTATAAAGGGGATACTGGTCCTTCTCTTTGTCCTAATTCTTTAAAAACTAAATATCTAGGACTTCCGAACTTGACATAGCAATTAAGTTTGCTCCTATAATATTTACAAAAAAACAATTATGAAAACTTTTAAATTCACAAAACGATTACTTAGCCTATTATTAGTATCAAGTCTTTTTGTAGCCTGTTCCAAGGATGATGGTGAAGATGGGGCCATTGGACCCCAAGGGCCACAAGGTGAACAAGGTATTCCAGGGGAAGATGGTGCCGATGGTGCCGATGGTGAGCAAGGTGAACAGGGAGAACAAGGGGAAACGGGTACTGCAAATGTCATTTATTCCGATTGGATCGATTCTCCAGTATCTAGCAATAATATTGAATCGTCACAAGCAAATGGCGATATTGATGCCACCGGCTTAAGTCAAGAAATAATAGACCAAGGGACTGTCCTGATTTACGCAAGGGTTCTTGGAAGTGTATATGCCTTGCCATATATAGGCATTCAAGGTGTTTCTTACCACTACCGTTTAACAGTAGGGGCCGTTAATATAAGGTTAGCCACCATAGATGGATCTGATATCGGAGCACCTCTTTTTACACAATATCGTTATGTTTTGATTCCAGGTGGTGTTGAAGACAGTAACGGGATTGGTGGTATCACTGGAAAATCATCAACGGACTATTCAAAAATGGGCTACGGGGAAATCTTGGCACATTTTAATATGCCTGAATAGTCCATAAAATCAAAAGAGGTTGTCTAAAAAATGACAACAAGTCGTCATTATTACGAACAAAGTGAAGTAATCTATCACTAGACTACAAAGAACTTGAAGTTTGCCTCGTGCATCGCAAAGATGGCCGTTTAGGACTTTTTAGACGACCTCTTTTGATTTCCTTACTTCCATTGACTCGTATCAATTCTTTTACTATCAGGTATGAAAACAATAAAATACATCATTGGTCTGATTATATGTGGCTTACTGGTATTGGCATGCTCCAAAGACGGGGAAATGGGAATGCCTGGTGAAGACGGGGTAGACGGTCAAAATGGAGAACAGGGTCCCCAAGGTGAACAAGGCGAAACCGGTACCGCCAATGTGATTTATTCTGATTGGTTTTCTTCTCTATTTCCTGATGATATCGCTTCTACTAATTATTCTTTTAGTGTAATTGCTCCTGATTTAACTGATGAAATTGTTGAAAATGGTTTGGTTATCGGGTATGGTCGTTTCACCTCGCCCACATCAGCTGAAATTCGTGTAGTTGAACAATTACCCTTTAGTTTCTTTGAAAGAAATCAATTTTACAGTCTTAGCTTTTCAACTCCTCCGGCTACAAATTCTGAAAGAGCTTTTATTAATCTACGGTCTATGGACGGCAGCCCAATTGGAGAACCTTTTTTTGAAGAGTATAGATATGTCATTATCCCAGGTGGTATTCCAGCCAGTGGAAAACCTTCTATTAATTATAAGATAATGAGTTATAAAGAACTCTGTACCCATTTTGATATACCACAATAACACGATCAATGTTTCCTAATTGTCACTATTAAATCAAAACACCGCTATGAAGACACCAACTATCACAGTACTCCTTTTATGTACCTGTTTATTCGCCTGCTCTCCATTATTTGCCCAGCAACTGCCAAACACGATTAATGTAAGAGCAAGGGTAACCTATATAGATCCCGACCCTACATACAATGCAATCATTTCTTTAAGCAATACCTCAAACTATGATTATGACTCCGTGAGTCTTGCCGAATTAAAGGAACGTTTTAAAAAAAGTGTAACGGAAAGCGGTCTTTTATGGGACAGTATAAAAGAACATCCGGGCACCTTTGGCTTTGAAACCATGAGGTATAACAAAGAAGGTATCCTTTATCTATACGAGACAAAATCAGTGGAAGGGATGAAACGGTTCTTGAACATTAAATTACCCATTCTCCAAAATCTGGAGATGAGTTCAACGGTAGAAATTGATAGTCAAGAAGCAGAAAAAATCACCCAAATGGCATTGGACAAAGCTTTTAAGCAGGCTACGTTACTTGCCAACAAAGCTAAAAAAAAATTGGGGGACATTGTCGCATTGAAAGAGCATGGTGGACTTTTTGACAAGCCCTATCAGGTTAGCCTGTACTACAATAGGCCACCAGGCGAATTTTTCTATGAAATTGAAGTGACCTATGAAATCCACTAAAGGGAAGTCCTATGAAAAAGAAAGCAAAGCATATCCTAATAACGGTACTGGCCGCCATATTCCTCGTCGCATGTTCCAAGGATGAAGATAGTCCGGCCCCTGAGGTGCCGGTCAAAACCCTTACACCCATGCCCAAGATTGTTTCTTTGGTCTACAGTACGGGACGTACCATTAGATACACCATGGATTATAATGATTCCCTTCAATTAACAACAATCGATATGTCATATAAGACGGACGATGGGGAAAATACATTAAAAACGGAAATACGCTATAATGAAACAGGCTCAATCACAACAATAAATGTGGTGGATGTAAAAAACAGTTTAAACTATGTTACCACTTTTGACTACGATCCAAATAATGATATTTCCGATATAACACTCATGATAAATGGAGATGTACAACCTACCATGTACGAATTTGACCCCGACAACCATATTTATAAGCTTGATGGGGATTTAGGAAACTTTCCAATGGGTTGGGGGTTTGACCAAGACAACCAACTAACGGAAATGGTTATCAATGACAATTATTTTAAGTTGACCGCTTCAGGAAACGAAAAAGGCGTTTTCCATAATCTAGACCCACAACCGGCATTGACGATATGGTATGGATTGCTTTTCTATCTGTCTCCCTATGAGCTTTATTTTTTCCACCAAAAAGACCTGGACCGTTTTGAGGCCATCGACTTCTATTACGATTATGGGGAGAAGGTACGTGATGGCGACGGAAACCTGATCGCATTCAAAATGATTCCCGACGACCCTCTTGCCGGTACCATTAGCTACACCATTAGCTACAAGGAATATTGAGCAAGTACCCCTTTTAGAGGGTGAATGGCCAATTACAAACGTTATTACATAATTCAAATGAAAACGATAAAAACCCACCACATACTAAAGGCTTATTTTGTTTTTTTTATCCTCATAGCTTCGCTACAATCTTGTAACAAGGATGATGCCCCTGTTGTTGAAGCGCCCGTACTTAGTATCACACCAAATCTCTCTGCCAGTTATTTCCAACAAGGCGAAAGCCCTTTGCCAGAAGTACAATGGAATGGTGATCGAGGCAAGTTTGGATTGGAAAATACGATCCAAGGACTTTCAATTGATTCAGAAACCGGAGAATTATCGTGGGACCCTTCATTGCCCATTGGTGTACATACCGTTATACTATTTGCATATAACGAGGCTGGTAAAGATTTGGCATCGCTGACCATCAACAACCCATTTCAAGGAACCTTTAAGGGGACCTATCTACCAAGTACTTCTTTTAGCAATATACTTAATAGAACTATGGAAATAAATTTTATTATTGATGGCACCTTAAGTGGCTATACACAAACGGAATTGGACGATGGCACCATATTGGAACCTAATTATTTTAGTGGCAATTATGTGCTTTTGGATACTAAAATGGAGGGCACGTTCGAATACGAGGATGGTGAATCTACCTACCCCTTTGACGCGGACCTAGACCAACAAGGAAAACTCACAGGACAATATTCTGCCGAATTCCTAACTGTTACATTTGAACTTAATGTTCTCATACAACAATAGTTTATTCCTCAGCATCGACCATTTTTCACTATGAAAAATTTTTGACACCTTCCATACCGGAAATCAAGCTCTAAACAACCCCCACCAAGCAAGTCCAGATTCTTTGAAACCCAAACTTTCGGGACACTAAAACGATTCCCCATTTCTATTTTTATAACACCCCGAACAAATACCTGCGGGTAAAAAATATCGACTATGAAAAAGACACTTTTTTTATCCGCTTTAACCCTTATTGGCATTTTCGTTATTGGGTGTAACAATGATGACGACAATAGAACTACAGAACCAAAAAATGACAAGCCCGGGAATTTCACGGTGCAAGTCACTCAAATTACCGCTAATAGCGCAGTACTGACCTGGAATGTAGCCGTAGACCCCGACAAAGACGAAGTAACCTATACCGTATTTCTGGGAGACAACGAAGTGCAGGCAAATCTGGAGACCACCGAATTTCTTTTAGAAAACCTTACCGGCCAAACCGATTACAACGGTACGGTAACAGCTTCCGACGGTAATGGGAATACCACTGAGAATACATTTGATTTTACCACGGAAGAGGATGAGGAAGAGCCTATCGATGGCGTCTCCATAGCCTGGGAAAAATCCTTCGGGGGTTCTAAAATTGACATGGCCAATTCCTTGCAACTAACGGTCGATGGCGGGTATATCATAGCGGGTACTTCCGAATCGGATGATGGTGACGTAGGAGGCAACAACGATGCGGAAAACTATTTGGGAGGGGATTTTTGGATCACCAAACTGAGTAATTCAGGGGATTTGATGTGGGAAACCAACTTAGGGGGGTCTAGTGATGAGGCAGGGAATGACATACAACAAACCGCAGATGGTGGATATATCGTAGTAGGAATGACCGATTCCAATGATCAGGATATTAGTGGAGACACCTCCGCTGCCGATGTTTGGATCGTTAAACTGGATGGATCTGGAAATTTGATTTGGGAAACGAATTACGGTGGAAGTTCCAATGAGGAAGCCACCTCTGTAGCCCAAACCTTGGATGGCGGATATATTGTCGCTGGTTTTTCAGCCTCCTCGGATGGCGATGTAGGCGGTAATAACGGAGGATTGGACTATTGGATACTAAAGCTTGATAACGACGGACTATTGGTGTGGGAAAGCCATCTTGGCGGAGCTGCCTTCGATATTGCAAAATCAGTTGGTCAAACTACCGATGGAGGATATATTGTGGCAGGATATTCCGAATCCATCGATGGAGATGTTGGCGGTAATTATGGGGAGAAAGATTATTGGGTCGTAAAGTTGGATGCCCTAGGCAATTTGGTTTGGGAAAAACATCTAGGAGGTTCACTTGAGGATTACGCTTATGACATTCATCAAACCACGGATCAGGGGTATATCGTAGCGGGGTATTCCGAATCGTCGGATTTTGACGTAAGTGCCAATCACGGAAACAAGGATTACTGGATCGTAAAATTAGATACTTCGGGAGAAATAACATGGGAAGCCAATCTTGGGAGCTCCTCTGTTGATGAAGCCCGTTCTATTCAACAAACGGCCGATCAAGGATACATTATTGCCGGTAGCGCCGGAACAACCGACTTTGATGTGAGCGGCCCCACGAATGGAGGGTTTCTCGATTATTGGATCGTAAAGCTAAATTCGTCCGGTGCATTGTCGTGGGAAATGAGTTTTGGAAGTCCAGAAAACGATTACGCAAATGCCGTTCAACAAACTACCGACGGTTATATAGTAGCAGGTTATGTTTCGGGTCTCGGAGGGGATGTCAGTGGCACAGGCAAAGGCCAGTGGGATTATTGGGTAGTAAAACTAGAGTGATTATGGCCCATCAGGATTGACTACCGTAAGTAAGACCAGACACAAATAAACCAAACGCCTAACAAAGAACAATCCGAACACTTTGGTTCACATATGTAGTGGCGATATTATTCAAATTTCATCGCTTCAACGTTGAGGTTATAATCTTTTCCCTTTAATGTTTCGAACTCATGGATCATTTCAGCAAGTTTCTTTGGATTGGAGGTGGCCAAATTATTTTGTTGCGCCACATCATCTTTTAAATTATACAGGTAGAACTCAGGAAAGCTCCCTACTTCAATACCTACTTCCTCCTCATAATTAACGCCTTTATACGGGGGGATCATTAACCAATCCCCACTTCGCAATGCGGTTCTTGATGTCGCTTCAATGATAAGGTTGTCCCTTCCTGTTTTGCTTTTCCCTAAAAATACATCCATTAAGTCTTGACTGTCAGTGGTATTGTCCTTGGTACCGACCAAGTCCGCCAAAGAGGCCAACAGATCCATTTGACATACGATCGCATTGGATTCTGCCGGTTGTATCTTTCCTTTCCAATACGTGATGAGGGGTATTCTTGTGCCAGCTTCAAACAAGCTGTATTTTCCTCCCCTTAGGCCTCCATTGGGATCATGGTTTCCTAGTTTCTCTACGGCATCATCATAATAACCATCATTGAGTACCGGCCCATTATCACTGGAGAAGATTACCAGTGTATTATCCAGGATCCCTTCTTCCTCCAGTGTTTTCATGAATTCACCTATACACCAATCCGCTTCCAAAATAACATCCCCTCTGGGGCCCATTCCCGATTTTCCGACAAATCTTGGGTTTGGGGTTCGAGGTACATGTGGCTGATTCATGGCATAGTACAGAAAGAAAGGCTTGTCTTTGTGCTCTTTGACATATGTTTGGGCTTTATCCAGGAAGGTATCGGCAATATCGATATCACTCCATTTGGCCGAATCACCACCTTTCATAAAACCAATTCGTGGAATCCCGTTGACAATACTATTGTTATGTCCATGATGCCATTTCATTTTTACCATCTCGGGATTTGTAATTGCCGTGGGTTCACCTTTGAAATTATTCTTATAATCGACCGAAATGGGATCTTTGGGATCCAAACCGACAACATTCCCATTTTCAATATAGACGGTAGGAACCCTATCTTGGGTAGCCGCCAAAATATAGGATTCTTCAAATCCAACTTCATTGGGCCCCGGTGAGACCCTTTCGTTCCAGTTTATAATTCCTGAACCAAGGCCAAGATGCCATTTTCCGACAATGGCGGTTTGATAGCCTTGTTTTTTAAGCATTTTCGGCAAGGTTTGTTGTTCTGTGCTTATTAATAAGGGTGCTGTGCCAGGTAATATCTTGGCATCCTTATTTCGCCATGGATACATACCCGTAAGTAAGGCATATCTACTTGGCGTACATGTTGCTGAAGAGGCATAACCATTGGTGAATTTAATCCCTTCTGTAGCCAAGGCATCAATATTTGGCGTTTGTAACCCAGTTCCTCCATAGGAACTGATATCCCCATAACCTAAATCATCCAAATAAATGACTACGATGTTCGGGTTTTTTGATGGGGCATCAACTTCATTTGTTTTTTCAGTCGGCTTATCCTTGCAACTTAAACCAAGAAGTAAAATAGATGCTAGTAACAATAAGGAATGTTTTGAATTTTTCATATGTTGGATTTGATATGATAAATTATAATGTATAATACAATGTAGAACTTCTGGTTTAACGCTAATCGGATGAATATTTTCCCATCTCAAGAAAGAATGGGGATATATTATTTTAGAAGAAAACCCTCGTTTGATTACTAATGCTATCTGAGATCCAGAATACTTTATTGTTTTAAAAGCAACAAATGTATTTAAAGTTAAAGATCTATTCGTCTTTATTTCTCAAAACTTCCAATTGTTCGGTGTGATTCTGGGAGGCCTTCTGTAAAATTGTTTTTGTAGTAGGGAAGAACAAATAAACAATAACCAATGTTAATTCAACAATAGAAATAAAAGTAGACTATCGTCTTTAAAGGCTTCCCGTATTTTGGTAAATGCAATCCTCATCTGGGATTCAACGGTTTTAATCGATATTTTCAATTCCAAAGCAATCTCTTTGTACTTTATGCCCTGTATCTTATTCATGTGAATGATCTTTCTGCATTCGGGGGGTAGATTTTCAATTACGTACTTTATTTTCTGAATGCGTTTTTCTTGAGCTTCCGAATCTTCCTCAATTCTATCCCGTAAAGCACGTTCCCAAATTTCGGTCATTATTGTATCCTTCTTTTTTGAAGCATTGATAGTGTCGATAAATATATTGTGGGCAATGGCAAAGAGGTAACCTTTGGGTGATTGTGTGTCATCCAATTTTTCTCGATTGATCCAGAGATTTATAAAAGTTTGCTGAACGATATCCTCCGATTGGGTTCTATTATGGCTATATGTTGTTATATACGCTACAAGGCGGTTGTAGTACGCATGGAAAAGATATTTATAGGCAAGTCTATCCCCTTTTTTCAAAGCCTTGACTGCATTTATTTCATCCATTTAGTGGGCTTCGTTAATAGCGATTATAGTGTAATGATGGTAATGATAAAAAATATTTCAATTTTTTTTAAGGGTTTTTTAATGTTTTGTAGTATAGCTTATGTATGTGTTATAAAGAGGTCTCTAAATTATAACATATATCGAAAAATTTAATCAAATTAATGAAAAAATATATTAGTAAGCTACTAATGGATACCATTTCCCAAGATGAGCTTGTCATCTTGAAGAAATGGTTGGAGAATCCCAAAAATCAATCGATTCTTGAGTCATATGTGAAAAATTATCACGATTTGAATATGGCGATGCTAAAGGACAATGTGGATGAAGCCTATGAGAAAGTGATTGGACAAATTGAGCAGAGGGAAAGGCCGGTAAAAAAATTGATTCCAAATTGGATCAGGTATTCAGCCGCGGTAGTTATCGGTATAGGACTTATGGTTCAATATTATTATTATTCTGAAAAATCCGATACGACTTTAGTACCCAAAGAGGATGAGATAACATTGGAGTTGGATAATGGGACGATACAGACAATACATACCGGACAGTCAAAAGTAGTTAAGAATGCCGAAGGGAATGTTGTAGGTAAACAAGAACAGGACCAGATCGATTATTCCGAAGCAAATAATATCAAGGAATTGGTTTATAATACCTTGAGCCTGCCCAAAGGAAAAACGTTTCGGATAATGTTGTCAGATGGTACTGCGGTAAATATGAACGCTGGTAGTTCTTTACGGTACCCCGTAAATTTCCGATCAAATGAATCGCGACGGGTTTTTCTTACCGGTGAGGCTTATTTTGATGTGGCCAAGGATAAGGAAAGGCCTTTCATTGTGAGTTCAGGTAATCTGGAAGTTGAGGTATTGGGTACTGAATTCAACGTTTCTTCCTATAGTGAGGATGCCCATATTGAGGTAGTACTTGTCGAGGGTGCGGTAAACCTTAATACAAAGGGGGAATTAGAGGAAAATCCCATTGAGCTTTCACCTGGGCAACGGGGTTCTTATTCCCGTGATTCCAAAAACATACATATAGATACTGTAAATACGAATATGTACACTTCGTGGATGCAAGGTCATTTAGTGTTCCGTGAATTGACTTTTGACCAAATCCTGACAAAATTGGAACGTCATTATAACATTGAGATTTTGAATACCAATACGGAATTGGGTAAAGTAGTATTCAATGCAAGTTTCAATGAAGTAAAAATTGAGGAGGTGTTAAGCTTTTTCAATGATACCCATGAAATTGAATATGAAATAAAAAATAATACAGTAATTATCAAATAAAGGAAGTAGAACCCTAAAAAACAGAAAACAAATATGAAATAGTGAAATGAATACAACTGTCGACACTTTGTTTTTAATAAAAAAAACCGGAAAATGTTCGAGCATTTCCCGGTCGTAAAAAGTGATCGCATTTTTTGCAAACCACAATAAAACAATCAAAAATATGAAAAAACCACAGAACCTATGGAGGTTGAACAAGCCTTTGTTGAAATTTGACTTAAAAATGAAACTAACTACCTTGTTATTGATTACGGCCTTGTTTGGGTTACATGCCAATAACGGTTATGCTCAAAAGACCAAGGTCACATTGAGCGTTGAGAATTCGAGTGTTCGAAATATTATTGATAATATTGAATCCACTACCGACTTTCGATTTATTTATAAAATCAAGCAAGTTGATTTAAGTCGTAGGGTATCACTGGATTTGCATGAGGTAAATATTGAAAAAGTACTCAAAAGTTTGTTCAGCACTACGAATACGGTATATAAAATCAGGGGTACCCAAATCATTTTAAAACAAGGGGTAAGGACACTCAAGAAGGAGACTGAAAAAGAAGAAGGGGAGGTTCTTAACACACCAGAGCAAGACAACATTGTAACTGGTAATATTGTTGATGAGGAAGGCACCCCTTTACCTGGTGCAAGTATTTTGGAAAAAGGAACCACCAATGGGACACAGTCCGATTTTGATGGTAATTATTCAATTTCCCTAAGTAATCTGAACACAACATTGGTTGTTTCTTATATTGGTTTTGCAACCCAACAGGTGGCGATCAATGGTCGTACCATGATCAATATCAAAATGGAAGTGGATGCTGCCGGTTTGGATGAAGTTGTCGTTGTAGGTTACGGAAGTGTGAAAAAGAGTGATTTGACAGGTTCTGTTTCTTCCGTTAATTCAGAGGATTTAGTTGCTTTTCCTGTTGTTGATGCCACCCAGGCCTTACAGGGTAGGGCAGCCGGGGTTACGGTGCAGTCTACCAATGGTGCACCTGGATCAGAGTACAGTATCCAAATCCGTGGTAATACTTCTATTAATGCCGGAAATGATCCTTTAATTGTTGTTGATGGATTTATTGGAGGAACAATGCCTCCTTCTGAGGATATTAAGTCCATGGAGATTCTTAAGGATGCTTCTTCCACAGCGATTTATGGAGCTAGAGGGGCTAATGGGGTTGTACTCATAACCACAAAGAGGGGTACTGAAGGAAAACCACAATTTAGTTTTTCATCATCATATTCTTCCCAGAAGGAGATAAATACGCTTGACCTACTTGATGCGGATCAATTTACAGGCTATATTCAAGAGCTTTATCCTGATTTTGTTCCGGAATTGACGGGAGCAGGAACAGACTGGCAAGATAAAATATTTAGACCTGGTGGGACACAGAATTACCAGCTTTCAGTTGCTGGTGGGACAGATAAATTGAATTATTATCTATCTGGGGCAATCTATGATCAGAAAGGTGTTATCAAGGATTCGGATTATAAAAGATATTCCCTTACTTCCAATTTGGATTTAAAGGTGTCAGAGTCTGTGAATATTGGAACAAGTTTATTTGCCCGTAGAACCAATCGTAATGGGGTAAGAACCCAAGAAGGCGGAGATGCTTCCCAAACTGGGGTTGTATCAGGAGCTTATAAATTTTCACCTACCCAAGGGGTTAAAGATGAAAATGGCGATAATTCATTAAGTGTTGTTGGTTATCCTATCGATAACCCTTATGCTATGGCAACCGAATACCAAAATGAAGTTGAACAAGATTTATTTCAAGGCAATGTTTATGCGGAAATCGCTCTTGCCGAAGGTTTGAAGTTTAAGTCTACATTAGGTGTTAAGGTAAGTGGTTCCAGAACGGGTCAGTACTACCCAACAACCTTAGAGCGTGGTAGTAGTACAGGGGGAGAGGCTACGCTTACTAAAGTTAAGTATACGAGTTTGATCAATGAGAATTACTTGAATTATTCCAAAATATTTGGTGATATTCATGATGTATCATTGATGGCCGGGTATTCTTACCAAAAAGATAGGACAGAGTATTCAACAACGATTGCTTCCGGCTTTATTTCCGATTCTTTTTCATATTGGAACTTAGGAGCGGGTACAAACACACCTTCTGTTGATTCGGAATTGACAAAATCAGCTTTTGAAGCTTTCTTCGGAAGGGTTAATTATACCTTGAACGACAAGTATTTATTTACGTTTACAGGGCGTTATGAAGGCGCTTCGGTATTTGCGGCAAACAACAAGTACGGATTTTTCCCTTCTGCCGCTTTTGGTTGGAAAATTTCTGATGAGGAGTTTCTGTCCGATTCAAGTACCATCAGTCTACTTAAACTACGTACCAGTTATGGTGAAGTAGGTAATCAGGCGATAAGCCCTTATCAATCATTGGCTTCGTTTACTGATGTTTTTACGACAGTTCAAGGTAGTACGGTTACCGCTTTAAGGCCTTCAACCATTTCCAATAACGATTTATCATGGGAAACGACTACACAGACAAATATCGGTGTGGATTTTGGAATCCTAGGGAACAGATTTGGATTTACGGCTGATTACTATATCATGAGAACTGAGGATCTTTTATTCGATGTTCCTACGCCGACTTTTACAGGGTTTGAGACACAGTTGCAAAATATTGGAACTGTAGAGAATAGAGGGTTTGAATTAGCGTTGAACGCAACTATTATCCAAAATGATGATTTTAAATGGAAATCATTTGCAAATATTTCATTTAATAAAAATGAGATTATCAAACTTGTTGAAAACGATACCGAAGGAAATGATATTTATTATTCTTCAGCACCATTGGCTGGGGCTGGTAATACACAAATATTGAGAGAAGGGTTGTCTGTAGGTCAATTCTGGGGCTTTGTTTATGACGGAGTTGTACAGTCTGCCGATGAGGTACTTGTAGGTGGTGAAGACGTTGGTGGTGAAAAATTCAAGGACTTGAATGGTGATGGTGAACTAACGGATGACGATCGTAGTGTTATGGGGAACCCCCATCCTGATTTTACTTGGGGTTGGAACAATGATTTTAGCTACAAGAACCTAAGTCTTAATATTTTCATTCAAGGATCTCAAGGTGGTGAAATGTTGAATTACTCCCTTATGGAGTTGGGAGCCTTAAACGGAAGAACCAATGTAACTACCGAAGCCCTTGATCGATGGACCCCTACAAATACCGATACCGATATTCCTGAAGCAAGGATCAGTAGAAGTTTCGTGACTTCCGATCGTTGGGTAGATGATGCCAGTTATATTAGGTTGAAGAATATTTCTTTGGGTTATAATTTCCCTGAAACTTTATTGTCTAAAATCAAATTATCATCAGCCCGAATTTATATCAGTGGTCAAAACTTATTGACATTGACGGATTATAAAGGTGTAGATCCTGAGGTAGCATATGGTAGTTCCAGTAGTAACCTTGGACTTGACTATGGTAGTTATCCAAATGTGAAATCTTATACTTTAGGACTTAACATCGGATTTTAGTAATCAACAATAAATAAAAATATAATTATGAAGAATATAATAAAATTTTCTGCACTAGCTATTTTGACTTTTGTTGTTGGCTGCGCAGACTTAGATGAAGAACCGGTAGGGACATTAAGTCCAGAAGGCTTCTTTAATACTATAGATGATGTAAACGCCATGACAGATGGCACATACGGTTTAATGGCATCGTCGAATTTTTATGGAAGTGGGCTTACCACACCTTTACTACTGTCAAGTGATATGGTTGCTAATGGATTGGAATTTAGTGACTATACCGAGTTTAGCCCTTTTTTGGTTACCCCTACAAATTCTTTTGTAAGTGGTTTTTGGGCTACAGCATATCAAGCTATAGCTACCGCGAATACGGCTATACAAGGTGTAGGTCTTTTAGGTGATGACATTGATGAGGAAGATAAAAACATAGCAGAAGCTGAAGCAAGATTTGTTAGAGGTTTCTTGTATTACCATTTAATTAGACTGTATGGTAATATTCCTTATATCGATAGTCCTGATATCGTTGATGCCTTAAGTATTGAATTATCATCAACGGATGAAGTTTATGTGAAAATCATTGAAGATATGACATTCGCCTTTGAGAATCTAGAGATGGATTCACGTGGTAGTGTTAGATCTAGGCCTTCAAAGGGAACAGCGGCTTCTTATTTAGCCTCTATTTATATGACTAGGGAAGATTGGCAAAATTCCTATGATATGGCTAAATGGGTGATAGATCATTCAGGTGAATTAAACTATGCATTGGTAGATGATTTTCAGGATGTGTTTAGGGAAAGTGAACAATGGTCTTCCCCTGAGTATATTTTCACAATTGATTTTACCGGTAATCAAACCGGGGAAAACCCAAATCCAGCCACTTATGAAAATGATAATAAGATTGGTCCGTTTACTGGTGTTGAAGGTGGTGTAAAACCAATCAGGGGTTGGAGTATGCTTGTGCCCCATATTAACGTGTACAATGAATGGGATTCCAATGATTATCGACTAAAAGTAAGTATGGCGGATTCGTTGATATTGGCTGATGATACCGATATCGTTAGGCCTTTTACTGATTTTGAGGTGGCCAGACCCCATATTGCAAAACACAATAGATTTGTTGGTGAAGGAAGGACCACTGCAGGATGGAGATCTGATTTTGACCACGCAGCTTTTAGGTATGCCGAGGTATTGCTTATAGCTGCGGAAGCTGGCAATGAATTAGGTCTTACCCCAGAAGCTATAGGTTATGTCGATCAAATAAGAGGTCGCGCTAGAAAAGGTGGAACCATTGATTTTTATGGAAGTGGATATGATAGCTATGCTCCCTCTGATTATCCTGAGGATGTTGCATCGGGAACCAGTAAAGATGATCTAAGAGACATTATATTGGAAGAAAGACGTATAGAATTGGCATTCGAATTTAAAAGATGGTATGATATTGTCCGTAGGGATTTAGGAAGTGAAGTATTTGGTCCCAGTGGATTGGAACCACAACCAAATTTCAGTGAGTTTAGATACTTGTGGCCATTACCACAAGCGGAAGTGGACAAGAATCAGAATTTTGTACAGAATCCAGGATATTAAGAATTAGTTGTTTGAGTTAGTTGTTCAAAGGCATTCTTTTTCCTAAGAGGAATGCCTTTATTTTAACAGATCAAGAAGTACTTATACTTTTTGGTTATGGGTAAATAATGGACAAATATTTTGACTATTTTATTTGTGGATTTATCCCTTATAAAATATTTCATAACAACTACATTCTAAACCAATAGTTGGGTTTTTACACTTACAGAAGAACAAAGAGGGAATTTTCCAGGAAACCAACGTAGTTGTATTTCCTCAGGTATCACTTTTTGATGGATTAGGGAAGTCTACGGTTTATGACAATGTAAATATCTGTTAATGAGCGATTTAAATAGTAAACCAAAAAAGATTTCATCAACCGGTGGGTTGGCATATATCCGATTTTTCAGCTAGGGTTTATTCCTAGGAATATGGATTATGGGTCTTTTATGCGATGTCGATTATTTTTTTCAATTCATTATATCGAAATATCAAGAATCACTTTTACCCTGTAAATACAGGGGGTAACCTGTCATTAATGAAATACGGGGGTGCTCCTGGATTTTCTTATAAATTAATTAAATGAATCTTAAAATAAAGAATTTCTTCAAGGCTTTAGGCCCTGGTTTTATTATAGCGGCAGTGGTTTTAGGACCTGGCAGCATTACAGTTTCCTCCAAGATAGGTGCGACACATGGTTATTCTTTGTTATGGGTAATACTTATAGGTGCTATCTCTATGAGTGTCTATACGACAATGAGTGTTCGTTATGGTGTTTTGCACGAGAAATCATTATTAAAGATGATTTCCGAAAAATATGGAAAGTGGTTCTCCATCGCTATAGGTGTATGTTCATTTATGGCAGCCCTAAGTTTTCAATTTGGCAACAACCTTGGCGTCGGTATGGGCATGAAAACATTAACAGGGATTGACGAAACTATTTGGCCATTAATATTTACACCCTTGGCGATTGTATTGGTTTTTTTTACAAAGAACCTCTACAAGGCACTAGAACGATTAATGATGATCATGGTCGTCGTTTTGATTCTTGCATTTATAATAAACCTTGTTTTTATAAGACCAGATCTAGAAGCTGCTGCGTTGGGTTTTATACCAAAGGCGGTTTCAGGAAAGGATTTTAATGAAATAGCGGCCCTAGTGGGTACGACCTTTGTGTTACACAATGCATTTTTCCAATCCTATCTTGTACAGGGCAAAGGATGGAAGTTGGCCGATATGTCGAGAAGTATAAGGGATACCAAAATTGGGATATTCTTACTTGCCTTAATTTCTACATTGGTAGTAATTACGGCCGCCGCGACCCTTAAACCAAAAGGAATATCGGTAAACTCCGCAGCTGATATGGCAATTCAATTGGAAAGGTTGCTGGGAAGTTTTGCCAAATACATCTTTGGGTTTGGGTTTATAGCAGCTGCATTTTCATCCCTACTCGTCAATTCGGTTACTGGCGGTGGTTTGTTGGCCGATAGTATGGGCATGGGCAGTTCAATGAACGAGAAAATGCCCAAGGTCTTTACGGCTGTGATATTGCTCGCCGGAATGGTGATTGCCGTATTTTTCAGGGGGAATGTAATATACGCCTTGATAATGGCCCAGGCATCGTCGATCTTGGGTGTGCCACTTATTGCCATTGGCTTGTTCCTGGTTCTCAATAACAAGTCCATAATGGGCAAGTATAAGAATAGTATCCTACAGAATATTATGGCCTTGGTCGGGTTTATCCTTATTAGCGTTTTGGTCTATTTTATGTATGGAAAACTAATTGGGTATTTAACGGTTTAGATGGTATTGCAACGTAAGCGTATAATTAATAATTAAGAACAATGAAAAAGACATATCCTGAAATATTTAATAATGAAGAGGAGCTGGAAGAGGCCATATCAAGACCAACTCCGGAAGTTGTGAAGCTGATGGAAGGACTCAAAGGAGATATAATCTTTTTAGGTGTTTCCGGGAAAATGGGTATTTCAATGGCCCATATGGCTAAAAGAGCCTGCGATTTGGCAGGGGTAAAGAAAAGGATAATCGGGGTTTCCAGATTTAGCCAAGAGATAAATAAGGACTATTTGGAATCACTGGGTATAGAAACGATAGCTGGCGACCTTGTCGATCAGGATTTTATAAAAAGCCTACCAGACGTTGAAAATGTAATTTACTTAGCGGGTACAAAATTTGGTACGCAAGGCAATGAATCCTACACATGGGTTATGAATTCCTTTATACCAGGCTTGGTTGTTGAGCAGTATAAAAAATCACGTATCGTAGCCCTTTCCACAGGTTGTGTTTATCCGTTGGTCGATATTGATTCAGGAGGTTCCGTAGAAACAGACCCAGCACTTCCTGTTGGTGAATATGCCCAATCATGTTTGGGTAGGGAGCGCTTATTTCAATATGGAAGTTTAGAAAACAAAACACCAATATCATTGATCAGACTTAATTATGCCGTTGAAATGCGGTATGGTGTTTTAGTGGATATAGCCCTAAAAGTTAAAAATAATGAGCCGGTTGATGTTACGATGGGTTATGCCAACGTCATTTGGCAAGGGGATGCCAATGCCTTCATATTACAATCACTATTGATGTGTGAAAGCCCTGCCAAAATATTGAATATTACAGGGTTGGAAACAATTTCAGTAAAAAATGTAGCTATCAAATTCGGAAAACTCATGGGTAAGGAAGTGGTGATAACAGGAAAAGAGGATAGAGAAGCCCTCCTTTCTAATGCCACGCAAATGGAGAAAGAAATGGGTGACCCAGAGGTTTCCGTTGATAGCATGATCAAGTGGGTAGCCGATTGGGTGGATTCAGAACATCGGGTTCATGGGAAACCAACCCATTTTGAAGTAAAAGATGGGAAGTATTGATTCCATAAAGAAGAAGCTTCGCATAACAAAAAATAGTAAGGGTTACTTCGAGTAAGTCCGAAATAGCGGTAATTAACTAGAGCTAATACAAATGAATAATAATATATTAACCACAAAAGAAAAGCAACTACTTCATGAGGGTACGGTGATCCCGGCTCATCCTTTGGCCTTAAATGAACACAGAAAGTTGGATGAGAAAAGGCAAAGGGCTTTATCTAGATATTATCTGGATGCTGGAGTGGGTGGTTTAGCCGTTGGGGTGCACACAACCCAATTCGAGATTAGAAAGCCCGATGTAAATCTTTTTAAGCCTGTATTGGAGCTGGCGAAGGAGGAAATGGATTCTTATACTTCAAAATCGGATAGGACCATTCTTCGAATTGCAGGTGTCATCGGTAATACGAACCAAGCCCTAAAAGAAGCACAAATGGCGGCCGACCTTGGATATCAGGCTGTTTTACTAAGTCTAGCCGCATTGCCGGAAGCCTCTAATAAAGAATTATTGGACCACTGTAGGGAGGTGTCCAAGGTAATGCCAATAATAGGCTTTTATATGCAGACCGCTGTAGGTGGTCGATATTTGGATTTTGATTTCTGGTTGGAGTTTGCCCAGATCGAGAATGTGGTAGCCATAAAAATGGCACCTTTTAACAGGTATCAAACCTTCGATGTAGTCCGGGCCGTTGTTGAATCTGGCCGTGCCGATCAAATAGCCCTTTATACGGGTAATGATGATAATATATTGGTTGATTTGATGACTGAATTCCAGATTCAGTCAAATGGTCAACTCATAAAAAAGAGAATCGTGGGAGGGTTATTAGGTCATTGGTCTGTATGGGCAAAGGCGGCAGTAACGCTCTTAGAGGATATTAAAAGTGGGACATATGCCAATGATTCAGCGAAACTTCTGACCATGGCCGCTAAGATTACCGATAGTAATGCTGCTTTCTTCGATGCCGCCAATAATTTTTCAGGTTGTATCGTGGGGCTTCATGAAGTTTTAAGAAGACAAGGTCTTTTAAAGGGGACATGGACCTTGAATGAAAAGGATTGTTTAACCCCAGGACAAAAGGCAGAAATCGATAGGGTTTATAAAGCATACCCTGAATTGAATGATGATCATTTTATAGCGGAAAATGTAGAGGGCTGGCTCAAATAGTGGATGAATATGAATAGTAAGCTGAAAAATATTGTTTTCAGACCGATGGTTGAGGCTGATATCTCCGGAGCAATGCAATTAGTGCTTGCGGAAAATTGGAATCAAACAGAGGAAGATTGGCGAATGCTTCTAGACCTTAATCCTGAATTATGTCTTGTGGCCACTTACAAAGACACTATTATAGGTACGGTAACCGCCATGAATTATAAGGATCAAGTGGCTTGGATAGGAATGATGTTGGTTTCCAAGGACTTTCGGGGCTTGGGGATCAGTAAGAATCTATTGCATACCATTATTGAAAAATTAGAAGGTTGTACATCCATAAAATTGGATGCTACAGCAGCGGGAATTCCGGTCTATCGCAAATTGGGTTTCCTAGAGGAATTGAAAATCGATCGAATGGTGGTACCTGCGTTCAATGGAAAGTTGGACAATACAAACAAAGATACTGTCAAGCCCTTATCGCAGGCGGATAAGGAAGAGTTGTCAAGGCTTGACCTGAAGATTTTTGGAGCTAATAGAATGGAATTGATCAATGCCCTTAAGAAAAGAAATAAGGCTTGGTATATTGTAAGGGATGAGCATATGGTAGGGTACGTTCTTGGACGCCCTGGACTTAATTTCTTTCAGATAGGTCCGCTTATGGCCGAAACGACTGATGATGCCATAAACCTTATTGAAATTGTTCTTAAAGAACAGGTAGGTAAGTCCGTGGTAATCGATGTTCTTAACGATCAGATACCATTCAAACAGCGATTAACCGCTCTTGGTTTTACCTGTCAACGGTCATTTGTAAGGATGTATTTAAAAGATAATTCATTCGCGGGATCGGTAAGTAAGCAATTTTTAATTGCAGGTCCGGAATTGGGGTAGTTTGTTTAAAATGAGAAATAGGATGAATTTAAATCATAAAATAATAAGGAGGTTTCCATGAATGAAATTAAAGGTGGACAAACTATCGATGAAGCGTCAATAGGTTTTTGTTTAGAGTAGATTATCAGGATAAGTCCAAATATTAATAATCAGCAACGTATATGCGATTTATCTAAAGAATCTTCTGTCAATTTGGGAATAAATTCGAATTATAATTGATGCTGTTCATGTAACATTATGAATAATTTAAAAAAAGACTATCTAAACGTGTACCATTTTGTGTTTTTAGGTACTTACGTATAAGGGTTTTCCCGGATGATGGTAGAAGTAGGTCATTTATGAAAATAAGTATGAATTTAAAACATAATATAATTAAAGTAGGACTAGGTACTTATGTCTTATTCCTGATGTTATTGAATGTTTCTTGTTCGGAACGCATAAAAATAGTAGGGGAGGATACATCCTATCAGGAGTATTTATTCAAAAAAACGTTGGAAACCTCGCAATTGGCAGTTTCTGTTGTCGCTTCAAATTTGGATTATCCATGGGACCTTTGTTGGGACAATTTTGAGGAAAATATTTTGTGGTTTACCGAAATAAAAGGAACGGTCAATCAATTGAATACGGATACGGGAAAGATAAAAACACTTTTACGATTGGAGGATGTCTTGGTGAAAAAATCCTATGGTCTACTGGGGTTTGCCATTCATCCGAATATGAAACTCCATCCTTATGTTTTTTTACACTACACCTATTCAAAGAACGATGGGATACGTTCTAAGTTGGTTAAATATAATTATGACAATGGGGGGTTGGTAAGCCCAAAAACAATATTGGAAGACATTCCAGGAACTACCTATCACAACGGGAGTAGGATCGTAATTTCTAAAGAAAACAAGATTTTCATAAGCCTTGGTGATGCGGGAAGGAAAGAATTGGCACAGAATAGTAGTGAAATGACAGGGAAGGTTTTAAGGCTGAATCTTGATGGGACCATTCCAAATGATAATCCAATTAAAGATAGTCCTGTTTGGTCTTGGGGACATAGAAACCCCCAAGGTTTGGTATTGGCCAATGGTATATTGTATAGTTCGGAGCATGGTGAAGCCAATGATGATGAAATGAATGTCATTGAAGCAGGCGGAAACTATGGATGGCCCGATGTAACAGGGTACTGCAACGAGCCTTATGAAAATTCATTTTGTAAAGATTCTATAATTGTTGAGCCTATAAAGGCATGGACGCCAACCATTGCCCCATCGGGTATAGCATATTATGGTTCAAAAACAATTCCTGAATGGACCAATAGTATTTTGGTAGGTTCACTAAAGGGAACAAGTCTAAGGGTTTTAAAACTTTCTGTTGACGGAACGAGTGTAGAAGGTGAGACTATTGCTTTTAATAGACAGTTTGGAAGGATACGGGATGTGATTTCAGCACCTAATGGTGATGTTTATCTGTGTACAAGTAATAAAGACTGGCATCCACGTGCCAATCCAGGATTTTATAGTGATACAAAATTACCAATGAGGAATGATGATAAGATTATTAGGATTCATCAGGCAGGGAAAGATTTGGGAAATAGGCTGGAAGAGATGAAGGAAAAGCAAACACCTCTCGATAAAGATACCATGGTCTATAAGAATGGAACTGTGCATAACGATGGTATGTTCATTTATGAGAATTATTGCGCTTCCTGCCATAAGGCAGATGGTTCTGGTGCAGAAGGTTTTTTTCCACCATTAACCAAAACGGAAGGTGTGGCCGATAAGGATAGATTGATAAGGTCGGTTATTAATGGAGTGTCGGGTCCTTTAGAGGTTAAAGGCATATCATATAATATGGACATGCCCAGCTTTAAATTCTTGACAGATAAAGAATTGGCCGATGTGCTTACGTATGTAAGGGCTTCTTTCGGGAATAATAGTTCAGGTGTTACTGAAGAAGAGGTAGCCAACTATAAGTCGATGCTTCAAAACTAATGATTGCCCGTATAGCGGGGAATAATAAAATAAATACGGATTATGAAGTCGAATAGGAGAAATTTTATCAAAAAAACATCAATTGCAGGAATGGGGTTGGCGATGGCACCTGTATGGTCAAATTCCATAACGGACAATGGTCTAAATAATATTCCGGCATCCAAGCCCGGGGCTATTTATATGGGCGGTTTTTCCGCTCCGAAATTGGATACGGTGAAATGTGCGTTTATAGGGGTTGGTTCACGTGGTTCGGGACATGTGGAACAAATTTCGACTATTGAAGATACAGAGGTGGTGGCGATTAGTGACTTATATGAAGACTTGGCCGAAAAATCCGGGAAAGTATGTAAAGAGAACGGAGGAGGAACCCGCCATAAGGATATCACGCTATACACCAATGGGGAAAACGATTGGAAAAAAATGTTGAAAAAGGAGAAACCGGATGCGGTTTTCATTTGTACCCCTTGGGAATTACATGCACCCATGGCCATCGAAGCTATGAAAAGTGGGGCCCATGTTTTTGTGGAAGTGCCTCTTGCCCTAACCCTTGAGGAAATGTGGGAGATAGTCGATACTTCCGAGAAGACCCAGAAGCATTGTATGATGATGGAAAACTGTAATTATAATAGGGAAGAACTACTCTATTTAAATATGTGTAGACAGGGTGTCATTGGGGAGTTGTTGCATGGTGAAGCAGCCTATATCCATGAGTTAAGGGGACAAATGGATGACATAGAACGTGGTACAGGTTCGTGGCGTACCTACCAATATGCCAAACGTGATGGCAATCTGTATCCAACCCATGGTTTGGGACCCGTCGCTCAATATATGAATTTGGCAAGGGGAGAGGATAACTTTAAATTCATAAACTCCTTTTCTTCCCCGGCAAAAGGCCGAAATCTATATGCCGCTAAGAATTATCCGCCTGATCATAAATGGAATAAGTTGGATTTTAAGGGAGGGGATATAAATACCTCAATCGTTAAAACATATTTGGGTAGAACCATTATGGTGCAATGGGATGAAACGAGTCCTAGACCTTATACCAGACATAATCTGATTCAAGGAACTAAGGGAACCTTGACAGGATTCCCAACCAGGATTGCCTTGGAAGGTGGTGTTGAAGGAGGACCCGATAGCCATCATGAATACGCAGAAGGGGAACAACTACAAAGGATTTTTGAAAAATATGAACATCCGTTATACCTACGCTTAGGCGAATTGGCCAATAAAATGGGAGGTCATGGTGGAATGGACTTTATAATGAGATACCGAATTATTGAGTGTTTAAGAAAAGGCGAGCCCTTAGATCAAAACGTATATGAAGGTTGCTATTGGAGTGCGGTTGGAGCCTTAAGTCAAGTTTCTGTGGCCCAAAACGGTGCTCCACAAGAATTTCCTGATTTTACAAGAGGAAACTGGAAAACAACCAAGCCTTTGGAAATCATAAGCTAATAGAGTATTAATCCGGTTTGATTACCTGAAGGACTCCTTCTGATCAAATATTATGGATAGTTGAATGGGGTGGCAATAAGCTGAAAAATGAATGATAAAACGTAAAAGTATGGGTGATAAAAAATTGAACATAAGGAAATTTTCAAGAGCAAAGAACCTTCCCTACCTGTTTCTTGTATTTCTATTTTGTTTTTCATTACAAGGACAAACAAATAAAACAACGGATGCCGCTGAATTTGATGTTGTTATATACGGTGGGACTTCCGCTGGGGTTGCTGCAGCCCTGCAAAGCAGTAGATTGGGCAAGTCCGTTGTACTCATAGAGCCCACTAACCGAATCGGGGGACTGACCACTGGAGGCTTGGGTCAGACCGATATAGGGAACAAGCAGGCCATTGGTGGTATTTCCAGGGAATTCTATGAAAACATCAAAAAATACTATGATGACCCAAAGAATTGGAAATGGGAGAAGAAGTCCGATTATATGGATAGTGGACAAACCCAAACAAAGGAAGGGGAAGCCTCTATGTGGACATTTGAGCCTTCCGCGGCCCTTTCGGTGTATAAGGCCTTGATGGATAAGGAGAAGATTGAAATGGTCTATAACGAAAGATTGAACAGGGATTCCGGAGTTAAAAAGGTAAATGGCAGAATTGAGTCGATTACCATGGAAAGTGGTAAAACTTTTATAGGGAAGGTTTATCTGGACGCTACTTATGAGGGAGACCTAATGGCTTCAGCCGGAGTTTCATATGCCATTGGTCGTGAGGGTAACGACGAATATGGGGAAACCTTGAATGGGGTACAGGCCAATAGTATAAACAGGACTTTGACCGGAATGGTTTCAATAAATGCATATAACCATAATCTTATTCCTGGGGTTGACCCCTACGTGGAAAAGGGAAATCCGACGAGTGGTTTTTTACCGAATGTAAATGGAAAACCGGGACTAGAAGGGGAAGGGGATAAAAAAATACAGGCCTATTGTTTTAGAATGTGCCTTACAGATCACCCAGAAAATCGTATTCCATTTAAGAAACCTGCTAATTATGATGAACTGGATTATGAACTTTTATTTAGAAATTATGAAGCCCGCAAAGGGTCGGTACGTGACATGTATAATTATGGTGGTTATATACTACCAATAATATATTCCAGTATGCCTAATCGCAAAACGGATTCAAATAATAAATATGGCTTTTCTACAGATTATATTGGCAAGAATTACGACTATCCTGAGGCTACATATGCCGAACGTGAAAAGATCATTGAGGACCACAGGAATTACCAAATGGGTTTGATGTGGACCCTAGCCAATCATCCAAGGATACCTAAGGAGGTTCGCGAGGAAGCTTCAAAATGGGGAACTTCCAAAGATGAATTTGAAAGACAGGACGGTTGGCAGCAACAACTCTATATTCGGGAAGCCAGAAGAATGGTCAGTACTTATGTAATGACCCAGAAAAATTGTGAGGCATTGGTAGTGGCCGAGGATCCTATTGGTTTGGCCGCTTATGGTATGGATTCACATAATGTACAGCGTTATGTGGACGCCAATGGATATGTACAGAACGAGGGCAATGTGGAGGCCCATGGCTTTAAACCCTACCCCATAAGCTATAGGTCTTTGGTTCCTAAAAAAGAGGAATGTACCAATCTTATTGTCCCTGTCTGTGTTAGTGCCACGCACATTGCCTTTGGGTCTATACGCATGGAACCGGTATTTATGGTCTTGGGGCAGTCAGCAGCTACGGCAGCGGCGCTTGCCATAGATGCCAATACGGATGTTCAAGAGGTACCTTACCCTGAATTAAGGGAGGCATTATTGAAAGATGGTCAAAGGTTACGTTAAATAAACATGTTATAGTACAACAATGACAATCACGAAATAAAGGGAAGCAAAAAAGAAAACCAATGATTGAAACCTTTCCTGGTTTTGGCAGGATGGATGAGTGTAACGGAACCTTCTGCAGTAGTCGATGGTTAGCGTTATTTTGAATGTGGAAGATGTAAAATGTTTGATTACGACCTATGTTGAATAGTAATAAGTTAAAAGAAACCCATTTATGATTGATGTAATGAATCTTACAAAAAGACTTATTGCCATGGATACCATAAATCCTCCTGGGAACGAGTATGCTGCCGCCAAATTTATTGGAAATTTACTGGAGGAAAACGGGTTTGATGTTGAATACGTTCCTTTTGAAAGTAATCGGATTCATGTTATTGCGGGCAAAGGGTATTCAGAAAATAACCCCCCAATTGTTTTTACCGGTCATTTTGATACGGTTCCCCTAGGTGTGGGGGAATGGTCAGTTGATCCCTTCGGGGGGGAGGTAAAGAACGGAAAAATCTACGGTCGGGGGTCCACTGATATGAAAGGGGGCGTTGCTGCTATGGTTGTAGCGGCCATAAACGCTTTTTCCCTGGGTTCCATAGACGGAGGGGTGCGGTTGGTACTTACAGCAGGGGAGGAATTGGGATGCCAAGGTGCCAAGGATTTAATAAAAACGTATCCAAGGCTGGGAGAAGCCTGTGGTATTGTGGTTGGTGAACCAACTGCCAATATTCCAGCAATTGGTCATAAAGGAGGACTCTATCTCAATCTGTCATTTTCTGGGGTCACCGCCCATTCCTCCATGCCACATTTAGGGGATAATGCCATCTATAAAGCAGCTCGTGCAATTTCAAAGGTTGAAAAATTTGATTTTGGAGTTGAAGAGGATCCCCTGCTCGGCTTCCCTACAGTGAATGTGGGAAAGGTTTCAGGGGGGCAAAACCTCAATTCGGTGCCCGATCATGCTGAATTTACCATTGACGCCCGCACAACAACGAAAGTGGACCACGATAAGTTATTGGCCAAACTTCAAAAGGAGTTGGGAGAGGAAGTGTCTATTGAAACCTTAACGAATCTGATTGCCGTTTCCACGGAAGAAAAAGACCCGTTTGTACAAAGGGTATATGACGCTTGTGGTATTCCAAAGAACGCTCCCGATTATCCAAGGGCATTGCCCTATCTCACGGACGGATCTGTGCTGCAAGGCGCTTATGGGGGTATTCCAACGGTTATTTTGGGTCCTGGACAACCAGAAATGGCACATCAAACGGATGAGTTTTGTTATGTGGACAAGCTGGAAAAGTCAGTGGAAATTTACACCAATATACTTTTAAAAAAGAAAGACTTTGTTCAATGAAAAACCTGATTGCCTTTTTCGGTTTAACATTTACGAGGTATGTCCTATCAATACTAGGACAAGAGTTTATATAAAATAAGTACTAATTATTTAAATCAATTATCATTCAACCTATGAAGAAGCCATATGTTCTACTACTGTTTTTTTTACTTTTAAATAGCTTTCACTCCAATGCACAGGTGATTTATGTCGACCAACAACTAAAGACTGATTGTACGGGTAATTATTCCATTTCGAACCGCGATTGCAGTGGTTTTGATGGCGATGCCTATAAAACATTGGAATCGGCAGCAAAAGTTGCCACTGCAGGAACCCAAGTATTGATTAGGGGAGGTGTATTCAACAAACAGTTTAGTCCCCAAAACTCAGGCGAGGAAAACAAGTACATTACATTTGAAAATTTCGGTGACGAAGTGGTTCAATTTACAGGAGATTCACTCGCCCCTGCCTTATGGATCGATCAGAAGGACTATATTATTATAAAAGGGTTGAAATTCCTTGATTGTCCACAATTCATGTCCATTAAATCTTCTTCACATATTACCGTTGAAAATTGTTATTTTGAAAATAGTACATTGTTTGAATCCTGTCAGTTGAAAACGATGGGGGACTATTTTGTTTTCAGGAATAATATAGTGAAAAACGGGACCGACCTTCTTTCTATTCAAGGAGGTAGCTTTCATTTGGTTGAAGGTAATACCTTTCATACGGCTTCCCATACCTGTCTGGTTTTTATGGGGGTCCATAACTCGGCCATTCGAAACAATATATTGATCAATCCTATCCAAAAGCTGTTGGAGATATTCGCAACCCGTGATAGGGAATGGTCCGATCCCTACCGAAAGAGTGAACACATCCTTATTGAAAACAACTTATTTGGACCGAATTCTCAAAGGGATGGGCTTTATAAAGGTAAAACAGCCCCAGCAAGCTGGGGTACACAATTTGCTGGTGTAAAGTGTATTATGCGAAATAATATATTTGCCGGATGTGACGGGGGCATGGATTTTTGTGGATATGGCAGAGTTGGAGGTGATGGCGACTCTCCAGAGGCCGTATTCAATTTTTCGAACCGAACGTATAATAATACGGTGTATTCCAACGGGGAAAGAGGCCGCTATGGTAGTGGTCCGGGAGTAGTAATGTCGCACAACCCCTATTCTGAGCAATATGACAATATCTTTATGAACAACATATTCTATGCCAATAGGATATTCAAGGATGCCCATACCCAAAGGGATGTACCAAGTGTTCAAATTGCTTATAGCTCATCTGCAAATCCTTCGGAAACCCGGTTCTACAACAATAATGTCACCCCACAGAGTGATAAGAATGAAGTTGTAGTTTGGATGAAGAAAAAAAATATGGGCTATACCCTGGATGCCTTTGAACAGGCTTATCCAGACTATAACAGGAACAATATTCAGGGAAATCCGCAATTCATAGCCAAGCAACCTAACGTAAAAAAACTTGAACGAAGTGAATATGGGTTAACAAAAGATAGTCCCTGTGTAGATGCGGGAGCATTTCTGACGTATGCAATTGGTGCAGATCAGAATAATGTTTTAAAAGTAGGGGATCCTTATTTCTTTTCAGATGGATTCAATATTGTTGAAGGGGATATGATCCGGGTCGGAACCGAGGAAGCTCAAGTACTAAGTATTGATTATGATACTGGGTATTTGATTCTCAATAAAAAGATACAATGGAAGGATAAAGCTCCCGTAAGTTTGATCTATAAAGGAAATGCACCGGATATAGGGGCCGTAGAAAGTTATTAACCCTCCTGGCATTGGGCAAACGTGCTTTTCTAATTTAAACAACTTCTAAAATAAACAATATGGAACGACGTAATTTTATCAGGAACTCTACACTTGGTTTAGGGGCAGGGATTGCATTAACTCCTTCATCAGTATTTTCAGCCTCCAATGTGAGCGGGGAACCGTTGGCTTCAAAGTTGCCAAGGGAAGTCTGGATCGCTACACTGACATTGACAAAGATTGACGCAGCCAATTATCAGGATATGGTTGAGGAGGTCTTGGGTCATATGGCGGATATTGTAAATTATAAACCCGATGTAATTTGTCTTCCTGAAATTTTCCCATTTTTCCATATTTCGGAAAAGATATCCATAGCGGAAGTTGCTGAGCAACCATTGGGAAAAATCACAAGTAGGTTTGCCGAGTTTGCCAGAAAGCATAAAACGTATATCATATGTCCGCTTTATACAGTTGAAAATGGCAGGTATTACAATGCTGCCGTGGTTATCGATAGGGAAGGGAAGGTATTGGGCGAATACCGGAAAACACATACCACCGAAGGAGAGATGGGAAAAGGGATTACCCCCGGTCCACTTGAACCCCCAGTATTTAAAACAGATTTTGGGATAATTGGAGTTCAAATATGTTTCGACCTGGAGTGGAATGATGGGTGGGAGCAATTGAAGGAAAAGGGTGCTGAGATTGTATTTTTCCCATCCGCATATTCAGGAGGAAAGGCTATTAATACCAGGGCTTGGCAGAACAAATATTGTGTGGTTTCAAGCACACTCAACGGTACGGCTAAAATATGTGATGTAACCGGGGAAGAAATCGCGAAAACCGGATTTTGGGATAAGTATTGGGCAATAGCCCCCTTGAATCTTGAGAAAGCGTTTCTGCATACTTGGCCTTATGTCAGGAAATTCAAGGACATTCATGCAAAATATGGAAGAAAGGTGAAAATCACCAACTTCAGCGAAGAAGAGTGGTCCATTATCGAAAGCCTTTCTCCCGAAGTGAAAATCGCCGACATTCTTGAGGAGTTCGATCTTAAAACACATAAAGACCATATTCAGAGCGCTACCGATATGCAAAGGAAATTAAGAAAGGGATAACAATCATAAAAAGCCTAATAAATAATGTTTTTAGACCAAATAGGTAAATCAAAAATGAATAACATTATTATGATACGAAATTTGAAAATCACACAATTCCTATTGCTTACATGGATGGTTTGTTCTTACTCATGTGGTAAAAAAGCACCTCGTTTTGAGGATTTTCCAAAGATTGATGCACACGTTCATATTGAAACAGCCGATCCAGCAGTAATTGAATTCGCTAAAAAGGAGAATTTTAAATTCATTACCCTATGCACCGGAGCCGATAACCAGGAATTTATTGATGGGCAATTGCACCCTGCCCAAGCCCAAAAAACACATTTTCCCAAGGATTTTGCCTATACCACTACTTTCTCAATGGAAGGATTTGACCAACCAGGTTGGTTGGAAGGGGTAATTAAAAGATTGGGGGAAGATTTTGATCAAGGCGCTATAGGGATAAAAGTATACAAGGACATAGGAATGACTTTTCGCGATAGTCTCGGTAATTTCATCATGATCGATGATCAGCGTTTCGACCCCATATTTGAGTATATCGAAAAGCAAGGTAAAATTGTTGTTGGGCATCTTGGTGAACCTAAGAATTGCTGGCTTCCCATCGATTCGATGACGGTGAAAGGAGATAGAGCATACTATTCAACTAACCCCCAATACCATATGTACAAACACCCTGAATATCCATCGTACGATGAACAAATTGCCGCTAGGGATAGGAGACTTGCGAAAAACCCGAACTTAAAATTTATTGGTGCCCATCTCGGAAGTTTGGAATGGAGTGTGGATGAGTTGGCTAAACGACTTGATAAATACCCCAATTTTGCGGTTGATATGGCAGCACGTGTTTGCCATTTGCAAATTCAGGATTCGAAAAAAGTACGCGATTTTATACTGAAATATCAGGATAGATTAATGTATGCGACCGATTTCACCATTACCAACGACGATAATTATCAGGATGTTATTACAGAAATTAAAGAAGAATGGCATTCAGATTGGGACTATTTCTCTACAGACAATGTAATGGGTAACTCACGTAATGATGACAAATTCAAAGGTTTGGCACTCGATGAAACAGTGCTTGGGAAGATTTATTATAAAAACGTATTCCATTGGTTTCCAGGAATATTTGAATAAAACACAATACTTATAAAGATGATTAAAAAAATTAAAAAGTTCTATTTATCGATTCCAAAGTCAAGAATCCTGACTCTTATTCCTATGGTGATTCTGTTTTTCGCCTTTTCTTGTAAACATTCAAGCAGTGTTGAAAAAGGGATAAAAAAAGAAAAAGAAAAATCAGGGTTAACCTATATCAAAACCACGATCGAGAACGGGTCAAGCCTGAACTGGGAATTGGCCAATGACAGTACCGTAAATATCCATTTGAACTACGACTATGAGCGGAACTCGTTGAACCGGGCCTATGATCATTGGCATTTTTTGCTTGAAGCGAAGAAGGGAACCGATTTAACCCTGGTCTTTCACAATTTCAGTGAAATCTATAATGGGGAGAAAATGCCTTTCAATACTTGGATAATGGATTGCATCACTTCTCCCGATGACAGGAAATGGGAACACGTACCTGTGGAATGGATAGAAGGTGAGCGAATGAAAGTCAAAATACACATGGAATCCGATTCCCTTTATATAGCAAGGGTAGACCCTTACCGGGTGAGCGATCTTCAAAATCTGGTTTCGAACATTGAGGAAAATGAGTTGGTGAAAATCACCCCTATCGGCAATACTGTAGAAGGAAGAAAGCTTCAGATCATCCAGGTCGGTGGGGATAAGGCACCACATCGGATTTTTATAAGGGCCAGGGTTCATGCCTGGGAACCAGGCGGCAACTGGGTCGTTGAAGGAATCATTAAGAAATTGCTTGACAATTCAAGGGAATCGAAAAAGTATTTAGAAAATTATACGGTCTACATATTACCTATGGCAAATATGGATGGTGTGGCCAGGGGGATTTCGCGGTTTAATCTGAACGGTATGGATCTGAACCGGAACCTGACAGCACCCGCCGATTCCATTTTGGCTCCCGAAAATGCCGCAATGGAAAAATGGTTGGAGGCAATGATAGAAAAAGGGATGAAACCTGATCTTGCCATCGATTTCCATAATGACTCCAACGGACCGCTTTTCTTTTCGACTGCAGGGAAAGAAAAGAAAGGGTATGTGGAAAACATGGATGTTTTGGAAGGTTTACTTCGTGAGCATACGTGGTTCAGTGAACATACTTCCTTTTTTGGGACAACATCATTTGAAGAAGGGTTAATGGCAAGGTATGATATAGATGCATTGGTATATGAATTGAATGCCCATTGGATCAAAGGCTTGAATAAAAAACCTTTATCGGATGATTGGATTCTCCTAGGTGGTGAATTATGTAATGTCTTTGATCTTTATTTTAAAGAAACAAAATAAGATCAGGCTTTATTATTTAACAATAGTTGATATAGGGTAGCCTGGATTTAGCCGGACAATCTTGTCAGCCTAAAATGATTAAAATGAGTTTTACGAGAAGAAAATTTATAAAAGTAACTTCAGCTACGGCGGCTGGGGTAGGGATTGTCCCAACATTGGCAGCACAACTTATTCCATCACCCATTGGTAACAATGTAAATGTAAATGTGTTTTCGAAATGCCTTCAATTCCTCAATTACGAAGAGTTAGGGGAAACATTGGCGAAATTGGGATTCAGTGGGGCTGACTTAACAGTGAGAAATAATGGGCATGTATTGCCCGAAAATGTAAAAAGGGATTTACCTAAGGCCGTAAAAGCTTTACAAAAGGCAGGTGTTGATGCCCCCATGATCGTTACGGGAATAAATGATGCGAACGATCGATTAACGGAAGATATTCTTGGAACGGCAGCTGATTCCGGTATCACTTACTATCGTATGGGGTACTATAAATTCGATGATAAGTTATCGGTTTTCCAGAACCTTGACAACTGTAAACGGAGGCTTGAAAAGCTCGAGAAATTAAACCGGAAATATAATATTAAGGTAGGGTATCAAAACCATTCAGGCCCCTGGGGTATGGTAGGTGGTGCTGTTTGGGACCTACATTATATCTTAAAGGATTTTGATCCGGAATATGTTGGAGTGCAATATGATATTGCACATTCAATGGTAGAAGGTGGCTACTCATGGGAAATTGCCTTGAAAATAATAGAACCTTGGATAAATAGTCTGGCCATAAAAGATTTTTTATGGAAGAAAGGGGAAAAAAGATGGGAGCCGGAATGGGTTCCATTAGGGGAAGGAATGGTTGATTTTAAAAAGTATGCCGATGATGCCCAGCGTCTATTGACAACCAAGCCTATTACCATACATTGTGAATATGATTTAGGGGGTGCGGAGTTTGGGCGAACCAACCCAACCATGTCACCAAAAGATATCTATAGAAAATTGACAGATGACCTTCATTATTTCAATAATAAGCTATTAAAAAGCTGATGGGAAGGATATTATCGAAGAAATGAAATAGCACGGAGGGAACCGTTACGTTCGCTTAAATGGGAACTATAATAAAAGGATATCCAAGGCATATTTGATATTTAAAATGGTGTTAACTGAATGATCAATAATTGCATAAACCTTGTTTTAGGGCTGGATGTAAATCCAGTTTTAAAGTATTAAATCTATGAAGAGATTAGTTTCTTTAATATTTATTGCACTCATTTTCTCTTGTTCGCCGAAGGAGGATTTTAGTCCACAAAAAACAGATCTTGGAAGTAAATGGGACACCCTACGCCCACTTGTTACTCCGGATAAAGGGTGGTATCATCACATGCTCGATAATGGAATTGAAAGATACCTTATCCAGGATGAAAAAGATCTAACCAGTTTTGTGGGAATGGATCATCTATATCTTCGCCTGGCATGGGCTTTTCTTGAGCCCGAGGAAGGAAAATACAACTGGTCGTATATTGATGGGATAGTGGAGAAATATGTGCCCATGGGGTATAAAATTTCATTCCGTATCACCTGTAAGGAAACAGGAGGGGCTCCCGGAAGTGTTCCTGCCGAAGTAGATGGTATAAGGTATGCGACACCATACTGGGTGAAACAAGCAGGGGCATCCGGTATTGATCGTCCTGAGTATGGATCAGCCTCCTGGACACCCGACTGGGACGATCCTGTATTTATTGAGAAACTTAATAATTTTCAT
This sequence comes from Maribacter polysiphoniae, assembly GCF_003148665.1. Classification (GTDB taxonomy): domain Bacteria; phylum Bacteroidota; class Bacteroidia; order Flavobacteriales; family Flavobacteriaceae; genus Maribacter_A; species Maribacter_A polysiphoniae. The sequence goes on from NZ_QGGQ01000007.1 coordinate 147,559, forward strand.
GAGGCCTTTGCCCAAAAATATGATGGAAAACCCTGGGTCCGATACATCGATGTAGGAAGTATTGGTGAGTGGGGTGAAGGTCATACCTATTTTTCCACGCGGATTCCCGCTACCAACGAAGAGATTAAAACACACTTGAATTTATATTTGAAACATTACAAAAACGCTTTATTGGTTGTTTCAGACGATTTGCTCAGATCTGGCAAGTCGGAAGAGGAGATGGAAGAATTGCTGAATTTTGCCGAAGAAAAAGGTTTTACTTTTCGTGATGATAGTCCAATGGTGGATGTAGAGGATAACCTGGACACATGGACGGTAAGTCAACCCCATTTTTTCGAAGCGGTTTATAAAACCCGACCAACTATTTTTGAGTTGCAACATTATGCCCAGGTAAAAAAGGATGGACACTGGATGGGTCAAAATGGTTCAACAATTATTCCAGGAGTACAGGTAAGTGGTGCTGAGATATTCAGAAATGCAATGGAATTAATACACCCTACCTACATTGGGTTTCATGGTTATTTGGGTGAATGGTTGGCTGATAATCCGGAATTGACAGTGGAATTACTCAATCGTAGTGGGTATTGGTATTTCCCCCAATCGATGCATACCACAGATTATGTCGATGGTGAATTATCATTTGAAATCACTTGGTTGAACAAAGGTGTTGCTCCTGCATATTCCGGATATCAACTAAAGGGAAAATTAATTCCTGAGGATAATTCAGATGAAACGATCGAATTTGTAATTCAGGATTCAGGAAATAAAGACTGGATGCCGAATCAGCGAACAACCGAAAAATATAAGGTTACCCTACCCAAAGAACCTAAGGGAAATTACCAGGTAGCCATTCAGCTTTTTGATGAAGATTCAGGGAATCCGGTTGAAATTGGATTAACAACCAATATAAAACACAACGATTGTTTTGTGATTCAAAATCTTTCTTTTTGAACCATGCATACAATTGTAAAGAACAAATAACGAAAAGGACGACAAGGTTAAAACTGAAAATAGTATTAAATGACAAAATTTAAAAATCACGCATTTGCATTTTGTGCCGTCTTATTGTTTGTTGCCGAATTGTCCGCGCAACAATTAATTAGGACCCGGCCAATAGAGGTTGATGATGTTTTGACCAATCCTGGCAAGGGATTTATGACCTTTCAACGTTTTAATGGCGACAGTCTAAATGCAGGTAATGGTTGGACCGAAGGACTTCCCATAGAGTATCAGGAATTTGATGGGGATTTAACCAATGAAGGCTACCCCGACACTACAATTGCCTATTTCCGTATTTATTGGAAGTATCTCGAAAGTGCAGATGGTACGTATAATTGGGATTTGCTTGACCGGGCGTTGTATACCGCAAAGAGCAGAGGACAGACCTTAATGATAAGAGTTGCCCCATACGGTAACGATGGCGAACAGGACGTTCCCAAATGGTACCGGAAAATGGTAGACCCCAACCAGGAGTGGAAAAGTCCGGTTCCGAAATGGGCTGTAGACCCTGAAGACCCAAGGTATGCCCAATATTTTGGAAGAATGGTACGGGCGCTGGGGGCAAGGTATGATGGTCATCCCGATGTTGAGGGAATCGATCTCGCTATTGTAGGTGCGTGGGGAGAAGGAGAAGGTTCCCATTTACTTTCAAAAAGTACGATGCAACTGTTGGTGGAAGCTTATACCGAATCGTTTAGAAAAACACCCTTAATAGCCTTGTTAATGGATGAAAAAACGAATAAATATGCCAATTCCCTTGCGGATATTGGCTGGAGGGTCGATTGTATTGGTGATCTCGATTTTTGGGCAGCAGAAGAAAATGGCTTTGCACATATGTACGACCTGTATCCACAGCGGATACACAATTGTGGGGTTAGGGAGGCATGGAAAAGTGCACCATTAAGCTTCGAAATATGTGGAACATTCCTTAGGTGGAAAGAGAATCAGGGGTATGACCGGGAAGACGTTGCGTATATCTTGAATGAATCCTTAAAATGGCATATCTCCTCGTTTAATGCGAAATCATCGCCAGTACCGGCAGAATGGAAAGATCTGGTAGATGAGTGGCTTAAGAAGATGGGATACCGGTTTGTATTACGTACTATTTCTTATCCCGAATATACTACTCCCGGGGAATTGGTCCCATATAAATCATGGTGGGAAAATAAAGGTGTGGCTCCCATCTATAAAGATTTTAATCTGGCCATTAGGCTTACCAACGAAAAACGAACGGAAGTCTTTATTACGGATGCCGATATTAAATCATGGTTACCCGGTGATATCATTTATGACAATGCCTTTGCAATTCCTTGGGATATGCCAAACGGAACGTATCAAATGCAGGTGGGTATAGTAGATCCGCAATCCCATGAGCCTAAAGTTAATTTGGCCATTGAGGGAAGGGATAATGAAGGTTGGTATTCGTTTGGGGAAATCAAAGTCAAAAAATCCAAATATGGTGGTAAGAAATAAATAGTTTCAATCCTTTTAAAATTGCTTAAAAATCTAATCGTATAATATATTCAAATCTATTAATTCCATGAAGAAATCGAGATTCACATTCAATGTATTCCTATTAATCTTATTTGTAATGATCTATCCCCCTTTGAGGTCCCAAGAGCTTAATGGAAAAAAAGGGGGGGCAATCTCGGGTTTAGCGCCAACACCTCCTCTTGGATACAACAGTTTTGATAGTTATCTGGTTTTCCTGAACGAAGAGAAGGCAAACGCCATGATTGATATAATGGCAGAAAAGTACAAGCCTTTTGGGTATGAATATTTTGTAATTGATGCCGGATGGTATAATAATGTAGAACTTTATAAGGGAACAAATTACCCTAAGAAAAAATTAGGTCTTGCCATTGATGCTTATGGCTTACCCGAACCTTCCAAGGTGTATTTCCCAAGTGGTATAAAAGCAGTGGCTGACCATGCCCATGAAAAGGGCTTAAAGTTCGGCGTTTGGATTATCCGGGGAATCCCAAAATCGGCTGTTGAACAAAATCTTCCGATAAAGGGTACACCATACAGGGCAAGGGACATTGCAGATACCACAAGTATATGTGTGTGGTCCGATAAGAACTATGGGGTTGATATGGGCAAACCCGGAGCGCAGGAGTATTACAACTCATTGATAGATAAATTGGCATCGTGGGGCGTTGACTATATCAAGGTCGACGATATGGTTCCAAATCCTAAAGAAATTGTGGCTATCGCAAAAGCCATAGAAAATGGTGGACATAGGATGATGTACAGTCTTTCTCCTGGAGGTGTAAATACAAGGGTTGATTTACCTTACTATAAAAAAGCAAACATGTTGCGTATTACATCGGATATATGGGACAATCAATTGAGTATTGATAAAGGGTTCACTGCCTGGGAAAAATTCTCCGGCTTGGAAGGGAATGATTTTTGGCCCGATCTGGATATGATTCCATTCGGAAGGTTATGTATGGAAATCCCTGATTTTGTAGAGGACGTGCCTGAAGAAGGAAGAAATAGACAGAGCCTTTTCACACAGGATCAAATGAAAACATTCCTAACACAAAGGGCACTCGCGGCATCACCTTTATTCATTGGCGGCGACTTGCTTACGATGGATGATTTTTCGTATTCCTTGCTTACAAATAAAGAAATGTTGGCTTGTAACCAAAATGGCGTAATGGGGGTAAATGTTTATCGAGCGGGTAATCTTGAAGTGTGGTTAACATCTGATAAGGATGAGCCGGGAAAAGGTTGGATCGGAATTTTCAATAGAACCACCACAGACCGGAATGTTAAATTATCCAAGTATGATCTTGGATTTACTGAAATCGTGGATAGTTACAACGTGGTTGAGAATAAGAATGCATTTAAAATGAAAGACATCTGGGGTGATTCTGAATTTATAATTGATGGTTATCATCAGTTCTTAGTTCCAGCTAACGGTGTGGTTTTTTTGGAGTTCACGGAAATAACCGCTAATAGATAGCAATTAGTTGTTTCTTTTACGCAAGGGTAAAATGTAGTTTAAAAAATGGGATAAAAAGGATGGGTGTTGTCAATAAAACCAGACCTACCTGAAATAGGGCTTTCAATATCCCGAAAATATAATTTTCAGAAACGAATAAAAGTTAAAAAATGGAAGAAAAAAAATCAAATGGAATGTCCCGTCGGGATACCATTAAAGCGTTGGCAACCTTACCGGTACTCGGATATTTCGGATATGCTTATAATGCCAATCTTCTAAAGATTGAAGAAGCCAAGGCTCAAAATTACCTTGAAAGGTTAAAAATCGATAAGATTGAGGTCTCCGAAGAAAAATTGTCGCCTCCAACCGGAAATAGCGGTAATCGCATAAGGTTTGGTGTGGTAGGAAATGGTTGGCGCGGAGAGCAGTTACTAAAATCCCTTGGCTATGTTCATCCGGATTATGTTGAAGATAGCAGTGAGAACGGGATACCCGATAAGGGGATGCAGAAATTCTTGGATCAGGAAGACCTGAATGTTGAGTTTGCCGCTGTGTGCGATACTTTCGAGGTTCATACCAGACGTGGGGTGGAAATATCGGCAAATGATTTGAGACCCTTTGGTAAAAAACGTGATCCGAAACCGGCGAAGGTGTTTTCAAGTTATAAGGAAATGATTGCATCTGATGATATTGATGCGATCATAATTGCAACGGCCGATCACACACATGCACAGATAGCGATTGAAGCAGCAAAGGCAGGGAAACATATTTATCTGGAAAAGCCTATGACGCATAGCATTGAGGAAGCTGTTGAACTACGGAAAGTTATAAAGGATACGGGTGTGGTTTTTCAATTAGGACATCAAAACCGCCAGCAAATGAGCTTTAAAATCGCCAATGAGTTATATGAGAAGGGTGTTTTTGGTGATGTAAGTATGGTTCAGGTATATACCAACAGGAATACCGTTTTCGGGGCATGGATACGTGATGATGCCTTTGACCACAAGTTGGGGAACAAAGACAATATCAACTGGGAAGAATTCCTAGGGAATGTACCTTTATGTGAGTTTGATCGTAAAAAATATTTTAGCTGGCAGCGTTATAGCGAATTCGGTACAAGTATTACTGGGAATGATTTGTCACATCAATTCGAGTGTATGAACCAAGTATTGAAACTTGGAATTCCTGAAACCGTGGTTGCACTAGGAGGTCAATATTACTACAAGCATCATGGCGATATGCCCGATGTATTCAATGCAGTTTTCAACTACCCGGAAAGGGGTCTGACAATGACCTACGATGGAAATTTAAAAAATGATGCTTATAGACCTTCCCGTATTTTAGGTTCTGCCGGTACGGTTGATGTCGACAGGGCAATTCTAATGTATAAGGACAATCATACTGATCGGTACAAGGATATTATCCTAGATCCTTCCGACCCATTCTATTATTATGCTCCGGATGATGATGTGGATGCGATTTCTTCTGCTACTTCACAAGTTTATATGAAAGGTGGCTATGGACCAACAACCATTGATGGTAAAACCGTTGAGGCAACATTGTTGCACTTGAAAGAATGGGTTGATGCAATTCGTGGACAAGGTAAACCGAGTTGTGATGTTGATGCAGGTTTTGAGGAGGCAGTGACATTCAATCTGGCAAATTTGGCTTATGAACACAAGAAGGTGGTTACCTGGGATAAGGTAAATGAAAAAGCAATAATCGGTTAGTTATTTAAAAAATCAAGATAGAAATGAGAAAGCATAATCAGTATAGCGAATATTCAAATTGGCAGGTATCTGCACTAGTAATCCTTAGGGTGCTTATTGGGTGGCATTTTCTTTATGAGGGAGTCGTAAAAGTTTTAAACCCACATTGGTCGGCAGCAGGTTTTTTGAATGCCTCACAAGGGCCTTTTGCCAATCTGTTTAAAGGCATGGCATCAAATTCTGGGGTCCTAGAGGTAATTAATTTCTGTAACCAATGGGGACTTGTTCTGATCGGGCTAAGCCTAATCGTAGGATTATTGAGTCGATGGGCCAGTATTGGTGGAATGGTATTATTGTTCTTGTATTATGTTAGTAATCCCCCATTTATAGGGATAGAAGCAAGTGCAGTGGCGGAAGGAAGTTACCTCATTGTAAATAAGAACTTGATCGAGCTGTTTTCCCTTTTAGTATTATACCTGTTTCCAACCGGTAGTATTATAGGATTGAATAGATTGTTTGCTTCTAGGAAATAATACAATCATATCAACCGTCAACGAATAGGAAGTTACCGTGTTTGTTTTATGAATTTAGCCATATAGATTGATTTTTTGAATAAAGTATGGTAACCAATAGAATTGATGTTTTATAAAAACGGAAATATGCAGAACGGAATTAAGAAAACACTATTTATAGTAACGTTTTCCTTGTTATCAGCGCAAGTGTTCGGGCATGGGGATTTAACAAAGCGCATAAATGAGAAAACGAGGGAGATATCCGAAAGTCCAAAGGACTTTCGGCTTTACTATGAACGGGGGTTGTTGTATCAACAGCATATTGAATACACAAAGGCCCATGAGGACTACCTTAAATCGAAGTCTTTAGGAAATACGGATAAGGCGCTACAGTATAGGATTGCCGAGGTCAATTATCTGGCGGGGGATTATAACGCTGCTCTAAAAAGTATAACCGCTTATTTGGAAGTGAATGGAAGTAGTGACGTTAAAGCGAAAAAGCTTGAGGCCCAAATATTGTTCGAATTAGGGGCATATAAAAAGTCCTTGTACGCTTACCGTTATGTCATCGATACGATGAAGGACCTTCGCCCTGAGGACATATTGGAATACTGCGACATCATACTTGCCGAGAACGATAAAAACCAGGAAGTGGCCTTGGAAGCGATCGAGTCCGGTCTAAAGCTACTCGGGCCGAACACCTTATCGCTACAGCTCAGGAAATTGGACTACCTGAAAAACTCCGGTCAGATTGAAAAAGCATTGGAACAATACAATTATTTCATTCTTGAATACGATAGGCGGGAGTTCTGGTATTATAAAAAGGCAATGTATCTAGCGGAAATGAAAAGACCAAAAGAAGCGATCATATCCTTGAAACTGGCCACGGCTACCATTGACCGATTGGACATGAAGTTTAAGAATATGAATGCAATATTAAAATTAAAGGAACAAATCAAAAGCTTGGAAGCTCAATTAAAATAATAGAAATCATGATTAAAAAAATCACACTTATTCTGATAATGTTGTTCACGGTGAACTCATTTTCCCAAACCGCCACGGTCGATACCCAAGTCGTCACTTCCGAAAAGAATTCCCCTTCCATAGTTGTTGAACGGGGTCCTTATCTACAGACCGGGACACCGACGAGCGTTATCGTAAAATGGAGAACCGATATTGCTACGGAATCCGTGGTCAATTATGGTCGGGTGTTGGGTGCTTTGACCAAGAAGGAAACCAACAGGGCCTTAACGACCGAACACGAAGTTGCTTTATCCGGTTTGACCCCGAACACGAAATATTATTTCAACATAGGGAACCTAACGGAGGTTCTATCGGAGAGTGTTTCTGGTGATATGTACGTAATAACGGCACCCAACCCCGGAACGGACCAATTTGTCCGCGCATGGATCATAGGGGATCCCGGCACGGCAAATGCGTTCCAAAGGCAGGTACGGGATGCGTATTACAATTATGTGGACACTACGGCAACGAACACCGGTAAAACGGATATGATGTTGTTTTTAGGGGATAATGCCTATAGTACGGGTACCGATGAAGAATACCAAAGTGCCTTTTTTGATATTTATGACGAGATGTTCAAAAAATCCGTAGCATGGTCCTGCTTGGGGAACCATGATGCCTATTCTGCCGATTCGGCCACACAGTCCGGTCCGTATTATGATATATTCACCTTCCCAAAGGAAGCGGAAGCAGGAGGAACGCCATCAGGGACAGAGGCCTATTTTTCCTTTGATTATGCCAATATCCATGTGATCAGTCTAGATTCCCATCATACAAGTCGGGCCATAGGAGATCCGATGTACAATTGGGCGTTAAGCGATATCCAAAACACCAAGCAGGATTGGATCGTGGTTTTGTTCCACCACCCTGCCTACTCCAAAGGGTCACATGATTCTGATATCGAAGATCGATTGATTGAAATGCGGGAAAATTTCATGCCCATGTTGGAGGCCAACGGGGTTGATCTGGTTTTGAACGGTCATAGTCACTCCTACGAACGCTCATATTTTATAAATGGGCACCATGGTTTGGCCAATACATTTAGCCTTGAAGAAATCACCAAGGGAGGAAATACTGTTGGTGCAAATGGAAAAGGAGATGGAAAAGAGGATGGCGATGGTGCATACCAAAAAGCCGATACGGACCCAGAAGGTGCCGTGTATATAACCACCGGATCCGCCGGTCACGTATCGGGCGGGGAATTGAACCACCAGGCCATGTACATCTCCCTCAACAAGTTGGGGTCCTGTGTCATGGAAATAGAGGATGATGGTAAAGGCGGACAAAACATGGTCATAAAGTTCATAAGGGAAACCGGGGAGATCGATGATTATTTTACCATTAATAAAACAGGGGTAACGTCCATAGCAAATACAAATGAACCAAAATCGGAAAGCGGGAAGGTCCATTATGTTGCGGGCAGTGATCTGCTTACCATTACGGTGGATCGTAATGAGCGCCTAAAGAAAGTCAAGATCTATAACAACATTGGAAAATTGGTAAAAAAGAGCCGAAAAAAAACCATCAATGTGGGCAAGATGCCAAAAGGTATGTATGCTATTGAGATCACCACAAAAAACGGGACGTATATCGAATCCGTTACGATAGAATGAATTTACCCATTGATTGTCAATTGGTTTTTTTGGCGTCAGAAAATGAATTTATGAATAGTACTAGAAACAACCCTAATATGTTTTTCCTTTTCTCTTCGTGTTGTGAAAAAGAATAGAATTATGTAGTCTACAAAATTCCAAAAAGGATAAAAACGTATAATTAAATTAAAAGTATTTCCGCATGAAGACCAATAGAAGAACTTTTATTAAAACCAGCGGTTTGAGCGCCGCTTTTCTTGGGGTGACCGGATTTCAAGGGATTAAGGACAAGAAGATCCGTCCGGAGGACTGGAGCGATTATTTTCCCAATCCCCCTAAGGTTTATAACCGGCTTGATCAAGGTATGTTCGAAACCATTGTGCCCGAGAATCGGTTTGGTGAAACTATCATGGTTACTTCCCCAAGCGATGAATATGTATCCAATCCCGGTATGGGGTATCAGGTATATGCATACGAGGAAAAAGGAACACCCGATGTTCCCGGACAGACGGAAGCTGAAGCTATTGAAAAACTGGTTAAGCTGCCTTTTAGTGATGTGGTTTACATGCGAACCGACTGGCGGGTTATTCAACAACGTCCAGGCCGTCTTGACCTGCCTGAAATGTGGGAATACGCTATAAAACTAGCAAAGGAAAATGGCAAACGTATCAGTTTTCGGATACAGTTGGGTAATCCTGGCCCTGTTTGCGCGGTACCACAGTTTGTACTCGATAAAAGTAATGGAGTGGTAAATATAAGCCATGCCCAGTTGTTACTACCCCATTACGAACATCCTGAGTTTAAAAAATATTTCAAGGAATTAAACCGTATGTTGGCTGATCTGTATGATGATGATCCCGCCGTGGAATGCATTGATTTTGCAGGTTACGGGGCCTGGGGTGAGTGGCACGCACAAGGAGCTTCTTCCTTTCCAGACTTACTGACTGCGAGTGAAACCCTTAGCTGGATGATAGAAGAACAATTGGATGCCTGGAATTATACCCCATTGGTAATGGCAGCCCATGGTGGTTCTTCCGTACGGTTAAAAGATGTTATGGCCACAGCGATGAAGGGTGGTTGTTGGTGGAGGAGGGATAACGTTGGTTTATATATTAAGCCAAGTGAAGTTTTCATGCTCAACAATCACCCAGCCTGGCAGGCCAATATTATAGAGGATGGCCGTTTTCGGGATTATAGGTTGGGCGATCCATCCAAGGTGGAGGATATACCCGGTCAGCATATCCGGGATCACCTCATGATGAAAGCCGCTGATTTAAAAGCCAATTACTGGGCTCTTTGGCAAAATGCCGATAATATTTTGAAATACCGCGAGAAATATAAACGGGGATTCGAGGTGCTCGACCGACAGCTTGGGTACCGTGTCAGGCCTTCATGGGTTTGGCTCGATACCAGTAGGGAGACCTATTCCATTTTATTGGGTATCAAAAATGATGGTTGCGCCAATCCCCCTGGCATATTAAGGATTTACCTTAGCGATAAAAAACTCAGTTTTAAGGTGGGGGGAGGCCTAGATCCCGGGATGCCTGGGGCTGGAGAAGTAAGGGTATGCCGCATTCAATTGCCTTATCACTTGAAATGGAAAGCGGGTGAAAACGAGCAAAAAGCGGCTCGGAATTTGGCAAAACTTGATTTACGACTTTCGGCCGAGCTCGAGTTTTACGGGAAGCATTATCCAGTGAAATGGGCCTGTGCAGAACCACTGAACAGCGATGGTTCGTTAAATATTCATCCAACGCTTGGGTTGGAATTAAGATAAATGGCATGTTTTGAAGGGTAACATAAATTGTTCGACAGGCTCTAGGTACAATTAACAGAATATACAGCTTCCATGAACATACATTTTGCAGCATGCCTTTGGACTCGATTTAAAATGAAATAGTAGTTAAATGGATACAATAAGAAAACTATTGCTTTTACCATTATTGATTGGTGCAAATGTATTCGCGCAACAAAAATCTGACGGGCTGGGTAATTCGAGACCCAATATTCTTTGGGTCACCATTGAAGACACTTCCCCCCAGTTTTTAGGGTGCTACGGGAATAAAGATGCAAGTACCCCGGTTATTGATAAATTGGCCGAGGAAGGCGTGCGTTTTACCAATGCCTTTTCAACCGGCACCGTTTGTTCGCCCAGTCGATCGTGTATTATTACCGGTGTAAAAACATATAAATTGGGAACGGGAAACCACCGTAGTAATTATCCGATTCCTGAATTCATTAAAGGATTTCCGTATTACCTTCAAAAGGAAGGTTATTACGTCACAAACAATGCAAAAACCGATTACAATGTTGGAAATGTAGAGCAGTTCACGAAAGAGGCTTGGAATGAATGTTCAGGAAAAGCGGATTGGGAAAACCGAAAACCAGGACAGCCATTTTTTGCGGTTTACAACTTTATGGATTCCCACCAATCACGGACCATGACAGAATCGTATAGTTGGTACCGGAAAAATGTATTGGATGAACTTCAGGAGGAGGAACGTATTGGGGACAATGATTTTGAAATGCCCCCTTTTTACAACAATAGTCCAGAAATGCGAAAGCAGTTTGCCCGCGTTTACAATTCGATTAAACTGACAGACAATAAAATTGGGGCTTTGCTCACTAGGTTGGAAAAAGATCATCTTAAAGACAATACTATCATTTTCTTTTATGCTGATCATGGTGAAGGCGTACCACGAGGTAAAACCAACGGAATAAATCTAGGGTACCGTGTCCCATTTGTAATCTGGTTTCCTGAAAAGTACAAGAATCTCTCGCCTTGGGGAACCAGTGGAATTGTATCCGATGAATTGATTGATTTTGAAGATCTGGCCCCAACCCTCATCAGCCTAGCAGGCGGAACTATTCCCCATCATTTAGAAGGAAGGATTTTGATGGGCAATAAACGGTCAAATACCACCGATCACTTGATTTTGTCTGAAGACCGGTCAGATAACGGAATCGACATGGTGCGGAGTGTGACGGACGGGAAATATATGTATTCGCGCAATTTCATGCCATTCATGCCTCAGGTTCGTTACATCCGATACATGGAAATTGGCGAGATAAAACAGCAAATGCGTATGGATTTGGCTGAAAAAAAACTCGATCCGTTACAGCAAAGTCTGTTTGAAGAGCGACCTGCTGAATTTCTTTACGACATTGAAAATGATATTTGGGAAACCAAGAATCTGGTCTCAGACCCCGCATATAAGACAGTCCTTGATAAAATGAGGGATCAGCTGAAAACAGAAATACTTCAGGCCCGTGATGTGTTGATGCTTCCTGAATATGAAATAGGATTGATTTCTAAGACAACCACTCCTTATGAATTCCGTTTGACTGACAAAAATTATCCCATCACCGAAATTTATGATGCAGCTTCCTTGTCTGGTTTCCGAGGAAAGGACATCGCAGCAAGGCAGGTCAAATTGCTTTCAAATAGCAATAAAATTGTAAGATACTGGGCCATTCTTGGTTTGCGGTCCCAAAATCATGAAATTTTAAAATCTTATTCCAAACAGATTCTTCAGGCCATGAGCGATTCTTATCCGCCAGTTGCAGTTACCGCAGCGGCAATAGCCTACCAGCAATTTGGTAATAAATCTGCAGTAGAAAAACTGAAAAAAATGTGTGCCAGTGATAATATGGACATGGCCCTGATGACCATAAATTATTTGCTTTATGTGGAAAATAAACAACCGTTTATTGAAACCATCGAAAACGTATACAATATGGAAGATAGAATATACAATGTGAAAGCTGCCTGTAGGGATTTTCAGGGTAGCTTGGGACTAGTTGAAAATAATATGAAGTATCAAGATTAATCGGAAAAGTCTTGATTTGATAAAGAAAAATGACATCAATAAACCTAAATATATGAAGGATACAAATAACACCTTATGTTCTGTACCTTATTATAACATTTAAATCCAAACCTATTTTTATTTAATGATTACAATATGGCCGTACAAATAGACACAAAACAATCCAGATTACTATCCCTTGATTTTTTTAGGGGATTTACCATGTTTTTATTGATCGTAGAGTTTACTTTTCTGTTCAATCACCTTACCGCACCACAACTTGAAGGCACACTTATTTATGATATCGGCCATCAGTTTCATCACCACCCTTGGCATGGGCTTAGGTTCTGGGATTTAATACAACCATTTTTTATGTTTATCGTTGGGGTTGCCATGCCGTTATCATTCTCTAAAAGAATAAGTAAAGGAGATAGTTATAAATCCATATTGAAACATATACTAAAACGCTCCTTAATCCTTCTAATATTAGGCTGGGCATTGAATTGTATTCCTGATGGAGTGGTTTTTCGTTTTCAAAATGTATTGGCACAACTTTCTGTTACGATTATCGTTGCCTTTCTTTTAATGCGAAAACCTGTCGTAACCCAGATTGCTGTTTCCATTGGACTGTTGGTCCTGACAGAGATCTTATATCGGACCTTTTCGGTTGAGGGATTTGACCAACCCTTTGGTGTTGACCATAATTTTGGATCGTGGTTTGATATGTTGATATCGGGACGGTTGTCACCCGGACATTGGGTATCCTTTAATGCAATTCCAACTTCAGCCCATACCATTTGGGGGGTATTGGCTGGTAAGCTGCTGATGGGTAAAAAGTCGAACAAACAAAAACTAGGCTATTTGGTCATTGCGGGTGTAATCGGATTGATTATTGGTTATGGCCTCGATCCAATAACACCCATCATAAAACGAATTGCAACAACATCCTTTGTATTTGCCAGTGGGGGATGGGCATTGCTTGCTCTTGCAGCCTCTTTCTGGTTGATTGATATGATGAAAATGCAAAGAGGGGTACGGTTTTTTGCCGTGGTCGGCATGAACCCTTTGTTTATTTATATTTTCGCACATGTGGGTGGTGCCGATCTCCTGAATCGAGTTATAAAACCATTCTCAACCGCATTGTTTGGATGGACAGGGGAAATCAGTACAGATATCATTACCTCACTATTGGTGGCTTTTGGCCTATGGTACATTTGCTACTGGATGTATAAACGGAAACTTTTCATCAAAATATAATATTTAAAATCTGCGAAATAGAATATCCATAGAAGGTATTCCAATCGCCATGTTATAAAAGGGGCAAACGGGTTCTTCCCTTTTTGAAATTATATTGAACCAATTTTGAACCCATCTAAAATAAATCAACCATGCAAAACAGGAGAGATTTTTTATCTGCCCTTGGGGTTATAGCTGCGGGAACTATTCTTAGCAGCCCATTAAAAGCGGCTATTGCTTCCAGTGGCAAAAAATTACAGGTAGTATTGGTAGGCACAGGAGATCGGGGCAACGATTTTTGGGGAAAACGTTTAGTAGCTAATTATAGTGATATTTTGGAATTCACCGCACTTGTTGACATAAATCCTGGAAGGGTAAAATATGCAGCGGGATATATTGGTGTAGGAAAGAAATGTGGACTATACACCTCTTTTGAAGTGATGCTCGAACACCACCAGCCCGATTTGGTCATTGTGGCCACTACCGATGCCACGCACCATGAATACATTATTAAAGCATTGAAAAATGGAATTGATGTAATCACTGAAAAGCCGATTACTACCGATGAAGATAAAATGCAAGCTATCCTGGATGCGGAACAAAGGTACAAAAGAAAGGTAATCGTAGGTTTTAACCTGCGTTGGAGCCCTTATGCTTTAAAAGTAAAAGAGCTATTAAGTCAGAATATCATTGGGGATATTGTTTCAGTGGATTTTTCCTGGATGCTGAATACCTCACATGGGGCCTCCTATTTTCGCCGTTGGCATGGTCAACGAGAACATAGTGGTACTTTACTGGTTCATAAATCAACGCACCATTTTGACCTGTTAAATTGGTGGCTAGAATCGGAACCGGAAGAGGTCTATGCCCGTGGTGACTTGGAGTTCTATGGTCGCAACCCAAAGAAAAAAGGGGTAAACTGCCGCTCCTGTAATGAAAAAGACAGTTGTAAGTTTTACTGGGACATTACCGATGGAGGACGTGATGCGTTTCACCAGAAATTGTATGTCGATAATGAAAAGTATGATGGTTACATAAGGGATAATTGTTTGTTTCGACCAGAGATCAACATTTATGACAAAATGAACTTGAGCATCAAGTATGCGAATAATGTCTATGCCAACTATATGCTAACAACATACTCTCCGTGGGAAGGGTGGCGTATTGCTTTTAATGGCAAAAAAGGGCGGCTGGAAGCATTTGTGAATGTCCCTTACCTGGGTTCCGAAAAACTGTCGCAGGAAGAATTACACGATATTGAGATGAGTCAAGATGGAAAAGGGAAAGAGAAGGTAGAGCCTATTATTATCCATAAGCTCTGGGACAAGGAACAGGAAATAATAAATGTCCATTATGATATTTCCGGACACGGAGGAGGTGATGCAAGATTACAGGACAGGATATTTATACATCCTGAGCGAACAGACCCTTTAAAACAATCGGCAGGGATCCGAGAAGGGGCAATGTCTGCACTGATAGGGATTGCAGCCCGAAATAGTATAGAATCGGGGAGGGCTGTGAGGATCGGTTCCTTGACCGACCTGCAGCCTAGGGCAAAAAGTTTGTAAGCAGGCGATTGAAAAGACATAATTGTATAAAGTAGTTATACCTAATCACAATTAAATGCAGGCTGGGAAGGAAATTAAGGTTATTCGTGAAATGAATAATGGTAAAAAAAGTATTGAACAGGGATACAGCTTAACCGTAATCCGCAAATTGGAAAATTCGGTAAGGGAATTCTAATCGCTATTTTGTAAAAGGGGCAAACGGAGTCTTCCTTTTTTTGCAAATTCAAAAAAAACTAATCATCAGAACCCATTTAAATCTAATTAATAAAAACATGAAGAAATTATTTTATATAACATGCTTGCAGGTATTTCTATTGTCAATTACCTGGAATGGGGTGGCCCAACAAAACAAGCAGCATCAAATTTCGGTACCGGTCGAAAAAAATATGTCATGGTGGACCGGAGTTATTAAACATGGGGAAATGATGCCAATACAGAATGGATATAAGGCAAATTTGAATCAGAATTATGGTAATCAGATACAGCCTATGCTTCTCTCAAACCAAGGGCATGTTATTTGGTCTGAAAAACCATTCGAAATAACATTGGAGAATGGAATGTTGAATGTAATATCCCCAGATTCTTCATTGACGTATATTAAAGCTGGGAAAACGTTGAAAGATGGGTTTAAATTTGCTTCAGAAAATCATTTTCCACCATCGGGGAAATTACCGGACCGGTTGCTGTTTTCAAAACCTCAGTACAATACCTGGATTGAATTGATGTACGATCAAAACCAGGAGGATATTTTGGAATATGCACGTCAGATCATAGCGAACGGTTTTCCACCGGGAGTTTTAATGATAGATGATAACTGGCAAGAGGATTATGGAAAATGGAACTTTCATGAAGGTCGTTTTCCTAATCCGAAAATGATGGTTGATTCCCTTCATACTATGGGGTTTAAGGTTATGTTATGGGTGTGCCCCTTTGTTAGTCCTGATTGTGATGTATTCCGTAAACTCAGGGAAGAGGATTTACTATTGGAGGATAAATCTGGAAATCCAGCACTTATAGAATGGTGGAATGGATATAGTAGCCTTATAGATCTTTCCAAAAAAGAAGGTAACCAATGGTTTGAAAATCAACTCAATACTCTTAAGGAAACCTATGGCATTGATGGATTTAAGCTTGATGCAGGTGATTTTGGGACCTATGAGGGTTGTTATTCCGGGGGAGTAAAGGTAAGTCCTCAGGAACACAGTGAATTATATGCAAAAATAGGACTTGGGAATCCATTGAATGAATACAGGGCAATGTGGAAAATGGCAGGACAACCCATTGTTAACCGATTGTCCGATAAACGTCATAATTGGGAGGATTTGCAAAAATTGGTTCCAGGTATTTTAGTGCAGGGAATTATGGGATATTCTTTTTCCTGTCCAGATATGATCGGAGGAGGTGAATTTGTTTCCTTTTTGAGCGCTGAAACGATAGACCAAGAATTGATTGTTCGATCAGCACAATGTCATGCGTTAATGCCCATGATGCAATTTTCGGTTGCCCCTTGGCGGATTTTGGATAAGGAGCATTTTGAAGCTGTTAAAAAAGCTGTTGAAATAAGAAGCAAGTTCATACCATTAATAATGGAATTTGCCGAACAATCAGCCATTTCGGGGGAACCAATCGTTCGCTCTATGGAATATGTTTTTCCGCATCAAGGCTATGAATTGGTGAAAAATCAGTTCATGCTTGGTGACGATATTCTTGTAGCTCCCATACTCGAAAAAGGGGCCCAACATCGAAATGTGATACTCCCAAAGGGCAAATGGAAGGATGAATTGGGTGTTGTTTATAGAGGGGGTAGATCCGTGGACATCAAAGTTTCGTTGGAGCGTCTGCCTTATTTTAAAAGATTGAAATAGCGGACTTTGGAGTGGTTGGCAGATAGATAATTATTTATGAGGTACTCCTTCCAGAAAACGGAAAGCATGATGTTCCAAAATCTTTCCCTTTTCTGGAAGGAAGACTGCATTTTTTTAAAATTCCCGTCAATTCTTTAGCAACAAATTTTTCACTAAATGTTGAATTGATAATAGATGGCATAATGACCGTACGATCGTGTTTTACATTTCGAGTGATATGGTCAGGTTGGTAATTAACCCCTCTAATAAGTTTTTATAATTCTTTTGATGGGGCTTTATCGGGTTTATGGCTGGCCCTATCAAAAGTTTCTACTAAGGATCCTGCCATTTCCGCAATATCACGAATGGTAAATTATACAAATAGAAATAAATGGCACAAGAATTTTTCAATTTTGTGTACGTACACATTTTTTTGGTTTTTCTTTTTTATTGTTCAATTAAAATGTAGGTTTGTTACAAGCGTGTATTTTATTTTCTGCGTTGTGCTCTTAAGTTTTAAGTGCTTTGATTTTGTTATTTAGGTCTTTTCTTTACCATATTCTCGCGATGGTTCAGTAAAAAAACGTTTCGATTGGGAACGCTTGAAGTAGGGAGAGAGGGCGTCAAGATATTTTTAACCGGTTGACTAAGGTCTCCAAATAATATGTATGGTCTAGGCCCCAATTATTCAGGGCTAATGGAATATTGTAATAATTTGATGGATATGTATATAATAGAAAGTTAAATCAATTAATCAGGAATACTCATGGCAGCTAAGCTTAATGACAGTGATTTATTGGAACTTATGGTGCTCGATGATGTTTCAGCATTTGAAGAGATATATGAGCGCTATTCCAAAAGTATGTTTCTCTTTGCTATGAATATTTTCAAAAAGAAAGAGGTCTGTGAGGATATTGTACAAAATGTATTTATAGATTTTTGGGCAAAACGGAAAAAGGCAAACGTAAAGCAGCTAAAACCATATCTTTTTCAGGCCGTTAAATATCAGGTTTTCAATCATATTAGAAATCGGAAAATTTCAGATGAAGATTTGACAAGACTTATTATTGTAGATATTTCGATGAGTATTTCGCAGAAACTGGAGTTTGACGAATTACAAGCGATAATAAAGATCCAGGTGGATAAACTCCCTACGAAGTGTCAGCAGATTTTTGTTTTGAGTAGATTTCAGGATAAGTCCAATAAGGAGATAGCCCTAGAGTTAGGAATTTCTGTTCAAGCCGTTAAAAATCAAATTTCCAAGGCCCTTGCTTTTTTGAGAAAAAACATGGTTTTGGAAGAAGGGGTTCTTTATCTTTTGTTTTTAACCAGTACCTTATAAATCCATATAGTACGTATTTAGATTCTTACTTAAAATGTTTATTCTAGAATCATCAACCTATACGCGATATATCTAAATAATGTTCTAGTAATTTGGGAATAATTTCGCATTATAATTGATTCCCTTCCCGTAACATTATCAATAATTAAAAAAAAAGACATATTGGACGTGTACCATTTCGTGTTTTTCGGTACTTACTTATAATACCACCTTTTTCTATTACTATAAATTGAATTGATGAACAAAAGACAAGCTAAAGAACTTTTTGATAAATATGTTAAAGATCAATGTTCGGCAAAGGAAATTGAAATGCTTAATAAGTATTTGCAATCATTTCAAGATAAAGACAAATTGTGGTCGGAATTAAGGTATGATGAGGAGATTAAAGGCAAAATATGGATGAATATTAAGTCCAATATCAATACCAAAAGTCAAGAAAGTAAATTTGCCCTCAAACACTATTTTAAATATGCTGCAATCATCGTAGGGCTCATTGGAAGTTTTTTTTGGTATCAAAATAGTTCAAAGGAATTTCTTCCTGAATCAAAACAAGTAGTGGAGTCGGAAATAATACTAAAAACTTCAGATAATACTTTAAAAAAGATAGATTCAAATTCAGAACAGGATTTGTTTGATAGCAGAGGAAAGGTTATTGGTAAACAGAATGGAAATCAAATAAGCTATGTGGGCAATGATGGGATTCAAGAACTTGTTTATAATGAAATCATTGTGCCGAATGGCAAAAAAATTGAAATCAAATTGTCGGACGGATCTTTGGTTCATATGAATTCGGGATCCACACTTAAATATCCTGTCAATTTCATTTCAGGAAAGGATAGACAGGTTTTTTTGAATGGAGAAGCCTACTTTGAGGTTACCAAGGACCCGCTCTCCCATTTTCTTGTATCTACCGATAGCTTGGACGTTGAAGTACTAGGTACCCATTTTAATGTCAGTTCCTATTCTGGAACAGAAACATTTGCACTACTAGCAGAGGGAAGTGTGGCTGTTTATAACAAGAAAGATAAAGACCTGCCAGGGAGTCCCACCATTATTCGTCCAGGAGAGAAGGCAACTTTGTCCCAAAACAGTATAGAGGTCAATGAAGTAAATGTAAATGATTATCTAAGTTGGAGGGAGGGACGTTTGACTTTTAATAATGAGTCATTTATAAACATAGTTCAGAAAATAGAACGGCATTTTGCAGTAGAGATAGAAAACAATTACAAAGATTTAAACCTTGTCAAGTTCAATGGTGAATTTAGGGAAGGGGAAACCATTATTGATATCCTGAATACGATTCAAGAGAGTGCTGGATTCGAATATGAAATTAACAATAAGAAAATTAAAATAAACCGTATGAAAGAAAAATAGCTAGACAAAAAAAGTCGGGAAACGCGGCAACGTTATCCCGACAAATCAAGATTTTAACCGTAAACCAATTTACTAATTAAAACCATTCAAAATTATGCAAAAAAAGCATTGGTTTCCCATATTTCTGGGAAGCGTACTAAACAAAAACCGATCAATGAAGCTTTCATTCCTGTTGTTTGCTTTGGCGTTGTTCAATCTACAGGCCAACTCTTATGGGCAAAGCAAAAAAATCTCTTTGGATATTACGGACAAATCCATTGAAAGCGTTTTAGAGAAAATCGAATCAGAAAGTGAATTCAGTTTTTTTTATAAAACCAATGAAATAGATGTCGAAAGAAAAGTTAGTATTAAGGTATTGGATACACCTATTGAAAAAATATTGAATATACTTTTTCAAGGTCAAAATGTTGCCTATAAGGTTTTGAATAAACAGATAGTACTAAAGAAAAAGACTAAAAAAATTCAGTCATCACGTAATGACCGGGTAGACTTAGGGGATCATGCAATCATCCAATTTTCAGTTTCCGGTACGGTCAACGATGCTAGTGGCTTGCCCCTTCCGGGAGCAAATATCGTTGAAAAAGGTACATTGAATGGGGTCATTGCCGATTTTGATGGTAATTTTTTAATGAATGTTGCCGATGGGAATAGTATACTAGTAGTATCCTATATAGGATATGCTACCCAGGAAGTTCCTCTTAATGGACAGACTAATATTTCTGTCAGTTTAAAGGTCAACGCTGAAAGCTTGGATGAGATGGTAGTTGTCGGATATGCGACAAAAAAGAAATCCGAGCTATCATCTTCGGTGTCTATTGTTTCAGAAGAGGAAATCAGGCAATCAGTAAGTTCAACGAGTTTAGGGGATATATTTCAGGGAAGGATTCCTGGAATGCAAGTATCTGGTAGTAGTGGTGAGCCTGGTCAAAGTGCATCCATGGTCATACAAGGTGCTGGATCAATGGAGGCAGGTAGCTCTCCCTTAATTGTTGTTGATGGGATAATTGGAGGACAATATGATCCGAAAGATATTAAAACGATTACTGTCCTAAGGGATGCAGCAGCCACCGGACTTTATGGATCGCGTGCAGCCAATGGGGTAATTGTAGTTACCACAAAAGAAGGAAAAGCTGGTGAATTTAAGGTTTCTGTAAATAGTACATTTGGTCCAACTTCCAATTGGAATGACAGGATAAAAGTATATGATGCCGAAGGTTTATATGGACAGTGGTCTACAGCGATGGAAAATCTTTATAATTTAAGGGTAGCGGAAGGTAATCCTGATTTTGTCAATACAACTTTCGAGCAATACCGGGATGGTGTTGTACCTCCTAGTGCTTTGGATTACACCACTAATTGGAACGATTTACTTTTAAGATCTGGATTTTTAAATCAAACCCAGGTTGCTATGTCCGGTGGATCGGAAAGGACTACATTTTATGTTAGTGCTTCTTTAAACAGGGAGAAAGGAACAGCCCTTGATTACTATAATAATGAATATAATTTTAGGGGAAACCTAAGCCATAAAATTTCCGATAAACTGAAAACCAATATTAGAATGACTGCCCAATATGGGGAAAAGTCAGAGTTTAATTGGCCAAGCCCCTATACCCAAGCATATCAGAATGTTCCGCTTGATGCTGCTTTTATGCCGGATGGTGTAACACCAACTCCAGCCATGGATCTTGAGCAGGTACCTGTGTGGTACCGTGGTACCGGGGTCAATTATATGATGGAAAGGGAAGAATCAGAAAATAGTAAAAAATTCTGGGGAAGTACTGTAATGATGGAATTGGATTGGAAAATTACAGACTGGGCAAGATTCAATACCTCTAACAGGGTAGCATTGAACGGGTCCGATCATTCGAAGTCGTATTCAAACATGACCTGGGTTGGTTATAACTACGATGGTTATATGGAATGGGATTATAGTTATGGTCTTGGGGTTATATCTTCCAATACCTTACATCTCAATAAAAGTTTCGGTGATCACAACCTGTCCGGTATATTGGGTCAGGAATATAATTATGATCAAACCCGTTTTGTAAATGCTGTAGGAACTGGCATCGTCGGGGATATGACCGCACTTAGTTCTGTGGGTAGTGCGCGTGATGTGAGTGGTGATATGTATGAGTCCGGTTTTTTGTCGTATTTCGGACAATTGGATTATGATTACAAGAATAAGTACTATTTAGTGGGTTCCTTACGACGTGATGCCTCCTCTGTATTTGGAGC
This sequence comes from Maribacter polysiphoniae, assembly GCF_003148665.1. GTDB lineage: Bacteria > Bacteroidota > Bacteroidia > Flavobacteriales > Flavobacteriaceae > Maribacter_A > Maribacter_A polysiphoniae. The sequence continues at coordinate 169,752 of NZ_QGGQ01000007.1, forward strand.
GGAAAAACGTTGGGGTACTTTTTATTCCATTGGTGGTAGCTGGATGGTGAGTAAGGAAAATTTCTTGGAAGATTCAAGCTCTTGGCTTGATCTTTTAAAACTTAGATTAAGTTATGGTACAACGGGAAATGCAAATATTGAACCTTATTTGTCGATGGGAACGTATTCATTTACAACAAAATCCAGTTATAATGCCAATGCAGGTGCATGGCCTTCTCGTTTGCCCAATCCCGACTTAACTTGGGAGACTGCACATAAATTTAATTTAGGCCTCGATATTAATGTATTTGGACGGGCTTCATTGGAGGTCAACCTATATCACCGTGTAAATGATGACCTATTGCAATCCGTTCCATTAGAGGCTACTACAGGTTTTACCAGTCAGGTCCGTAATATCGGTTCTATCCGAAACCAGGGCATTGATTTATCATTGACGACAAAGAATATCGAAGGTGAGTTCTCTTGGTCAACGAATTTCAATTTCAATATCAATAAAAATGAGGTATTGGAACTGGACGGCGGAGAGGATATCATTAATGATAGAATGATTATTCGAGAAGGGTATTCACTAAGGAGTTTTTACCTTCCGGAATATCAAGGTATAGATGCACAAACGGGTGCCCCTATTTATACGAGATGGGAAGATGCGGATGGCAATAAGATCAATGGAAACGAAACGGATAATCCGGCATTGATTACAACCACAAATTATCAGTCAGAGGCCAGTTATATGCCAACGTCTTCTTCTTACCCTAAAATGACTGGTGGTTTTTCCAATTATTTCAAGTATAAGGATTTTCATTTAAATATTCTTTCAAATTTTGCTTTTGGACAAACGGTATATAATTATGTTGATTGGAATGCGAGCGATTTTAGCACAAACAGGATTGAAATCACCAAATGGCAAGATCTAAAGCGTTGGGAAACCCCAGGAACGACCGATGCTGATATACCACAATTGGTTTATGGGGATCCATATAATTTTAGCGGGACTTCATCTTTTTATTTGGAGGATGCAAGTTATTTCAAAATTCAGAAAGTAAGTTTAGGGTATACTTTTCCTAAGGATTTCTTGGGTGTATTTAAGCAGTTTACCATAAATGCTTCTGTAGAGAATTTGGCAATAATCACAAATTACTCTTTTGGGGATTCGGATGTTAGTTACGAGAACCCTTTTGCTGAAACAAGTAGATTTAGACCTACAAGAAAATTTTTACTTAACCTGAATTTTAGCTTCTAATCCAAAGAATAAAAATTATGAAATACATTAAAATATTTATAATCAGCATATCGCCGTTGTTTTTGGGTGGATGTACTGAAAATAACATAGATTTTGAACCAATTAGTCAAATCACGACCGATCAAGTAACCAGTTCGTTGGAACTGCTTGAAAATACTATTGTTGGGAACTATGCGTTTTTAAGTTCTGCAGAGGGTAAATATGGTTATGATAGAACGCGTTATGATGTAACCGAATATATGAGTGACGATGTTATTCTTAATCAATGGAGCGGCAACGATTTCTCATATTCCTTAACGTATCAGCCAACTTCGGCATCGGATAGGTCCCTGGATTTTTGGCAGTACTCCTATCGTGCCATCTATTCTATAAATGTAGCGAACGAGGGGCTTGATAATCTCGAAGGGTTGTCATCGGAAGATGAAATAAAAAGAGATCAGTTAAAGGGAGAGAATATATTCCTTAGGTCAATGTTTTATTTCGATCTGGTACGCGTTTATGGGAGACCCTATTCCCACGACGATCCAGCAACAAATTTAGGGGTTCCATTGAGTGACACTTCTACGGACAATGAGGGACTTTCAAGAGCGACCGTTAAGGAAACATACGAGTTTATAGAAAAGGACTTATTAGAGGCAGCAACCCTATTGAATGAAGAAAAGAGTAATATTTATGTTTCCAAGGAAGTAGCTTTGGCAGGTCTCTCCAGATTATATCTTTTTAAGGAAGAGAATGATAAAGCAATAGTATATGCGGATAGTGTAATTAATTCAGGCCGATATCAGTTACTCAGTTCTGAAGCTTTCCCTCGATACAATCGAAATGCACCTGTAGGAAACTCAGAAACCATTTTTGCGGTCCAGAGGTTGGCAACAGATAATGTAGGGAGATATATGATGGGTGGAATGATGCATGGAGATGGTGGTTATGGTCAAATCATGGTATCCTCTTCATTCATGGATTTATTATTCAAGAACCCCAATGATTTGAGAGTTAACTTTATTGATGTTCAATATGAACTGGATGCTGAAGGTAATAAAATCCCTGATCCAGATAATGAATATTATGGGTACAAGGTGATAGAGAAATCTAGTATACCTGAATATTGGACCCAAAAACTAACCTACCAAGATGACGAGCCGATGTTGCATTCCCCCATTTATTTTAGATTGGCGGAAATGTACCTAATAAAAGCAGAGGCTTATGCGAAAAATGGTGAGGAAGAGAAAGCTTTGGAGATGGTGAATATAATAAGGGAACGAGCCGGGTTGTCGGGTGATCAGTTGTTTCGGTTAGACAATCTTCAGGGATACGGATCTGTTTTGGATATAGTTTTGGATGAAGCTCGTTTGGAGTTTGCCCATGAGGGACATCGCACACATGATGTATTTAGAAATAAGAAAACGATGGATAGAAGTTATATGACATGGCAGGGATGGTCAGGTCCAGGTTCCATTCCATATACTTCCAATCGTATTCTTCATCAGATTCCTGAAGCGGAAATGCTCAAAAATGATAATTTGGTACAAAACCCATCATATACCAATTGATAGTATTGAAAAAGGCTTGCTTATAAAACAGGCCTACTTTAACTAAATATAAATTGTCGGAGTTGGAAGCTTTTTAAGGTTTTCAGCTCCGGCAATTACTATAATAAGGGATATCTTTGTTTGTATAAAATCTCATCATATTAATGCTTACAATGCTATAGGGCCATAAGCTAAATGGCAGTATAATTAAAAGAACAAATCAAAGGCTTGGAAAGCTCCATCAATAACCAAAGATCATGATTAAAAAAAGTACCTTTTTGCTAGCCGTCCTATGGTCGGTGTATTCATTTGCCCAAACCTCCGTTGTGGATATTCCCAATATCAGTGCAGCTGTAGTTACCAACAATGTTGACCTGCCCAAGAATTTACCGTCGGTAGTTGTAGAAAGAGGTCCTTATCTACAGACCGGGACACCGACGAGCGTTATCGTAAAATGGAGGACTGATATCGCAACGGAATCCGTGGTCAATTATGGTCGGGTGTTGGGTTCTTTGACCAAAAACGAAACGAGCAAGGCCTTAACGACCGAACATGAAGTTGCCATATCCGGTTTAACACCCAACACGAAATATTATTTCAATATAGGGAACCTAACAGAAGTCCTTTCCGAAAGCGTTACTGGTGATATGTATGTAATAACGGCACCCACAGTGGGGACGGACCAATTTGTCCGCGCCTGGATCATAGGGGATCCCGGTACGGGAAATACCTTCCAAAGATGGGTACGTGATGCGTATTACAATTATGTGGACGCTACGGCAACCAACACTGGTAAAACGGATATGATGTTGTTTTTAGGGGATAACGCCTATAACACGGGAAAGGATAGTGAATATCAAAATGCCTTTTTTGATGTTTATGACGATATGTTCAAAAAGTCCGTAGCATGGTCCTGTCTGGGGAACCATGATGGCGATTCTGCCGATTCGGCCACACAGTCCGGTCCGTATTACGATATATTCACGTTTCCTACCGCTGGGGAAGCAGGAGGAACCCCATCGGGAACAGAGGCCTATTATTCCTTCGATTATGCCAATATTCACTTTATAATACTGGACTCCCATCATACAAGTCGTGAAGTTGGAGGCCCTATGTACACTTGGGCGTTGACCGATATCCAAAACACAGCGCAGGATTGGGTCGTAACCCTGTTTCATCATCCGGCCTACTCCAAAGGGTCACATGACTCCGATGTTGATCATCGACCTGTTGAAATGCGGGAAAATTTCATGCCCATGTTGGAGGCCAACGGGGTTGATCTGGTTTTAAACGGTCATAGCCACTCCTATGAACGCTCATATTTTTTAAATGGGCACCAAGGATTGGCCCACACATTTAACGAGGAAGAAATCACGAAAGGGGGAAATACCGTTGGGGCAAATGGAAAAGGTGATGGAAAAGAGGACGGTGATGGTGCATACCAAAAAGCTGGTACGGACCCAGAAGGTGCTGTTTATATAACTACCGGGTCTGCGGGTCAAATATCGGGAGGGGACCTGAACCACCAGGCCATGTACATCTCCTTGAACAAGTTGGGGTCCTGTGTCATGGAAATTGAGGATGATGGTAATGGGGGACAAAGCATGGACATAAAGTTCATAAGGGAAACCGGTGAGATCGATGATTATTTTACCATCCATAAAACAGGGGTAACGTCCATAGCAAATACAAATGAACCAAAACCGAAAAGCGGGAAGGTCCATTATGTTGTGGGCACTGATCAACTTACCATTACGATGGATCGTAATGAGCGCCTAAAGAAAGTCAAGATCTATAACAACATTGGAAAATTGGTAAAAAAGAGCCGGAAAAAAACCATCAATGTGGGCAAGATGCCAAAAGGTATGTATGCTATTGAGATCACCACAAAAAACGGGACGTATATCGAATCCGTTACGATAGAATGATTTAGCCGATTGATCAACAATGGGTCAATAGGGGTTTGTTCTTTTTTTGGAAGGGATCCCTCAAAGGGGAATAGTGGTTTTAGAGGCTTTAACCAGCCCCTAAGATAGAAAGGTACTAAGTTGTAAATGAAAAATAAAGGCATTTTAATTGGATCTATTTTTATTTGTTTTTTGCTGTTGTCCGGCAAGAAGACAACTATACCCTATCAAACAGATAGCATCCCGGAAAAAGTAGCTGCAGTATATGAGGCCAATTTTAATAAGTTTCAGGGTGAGGTGGATGTATTGGTAAATCAAGTTGATAAAACGACTTCCTTAAACGAATTTGGGAACCTGAAAGAGCAAGTTAAGAAAACCAGATTGGCATATAAGGGCATTGAATTTATTTTTGATTATTACCAAACGTTCTATGCTGGTACTTATATAAATGGAGCACCTTTGCCTAAGGTAAATGAGCATTTTAAGGCCGGAAGTGTTATTGAACCTTGTGGCTTGCAAGCATTGGATGAAGCTGTTTATGATGAAGCGTCCAAAGAAAATTTACAGCATATAAAAGTATTGGCAAATGGACTTAAGGAGCGCGTTGATTTTATTTCAAAAACGCATTTGCCGATTCATTTAAAGTCTAGTCAGATTATTGAGTGTATTCGGTCTGGTATGGTCAGGGTCTTTACATTGGGACTAACGGGTTATGATACGCCAGGTTCTGTTAATGCCTTGCAAGAAAGTTATGTCAGTTGGCAAAGTATGGAAACTGCATTTTCGCATTTTGAAACAGCTATGTACCCAGGCGCCAAATCCGAATTCAAAACCATCAAGCAACTGTTTGAAAAGGGGAGAAGAATATTGAACACCAATACTGATTTTAATGATTTTGACCGATTGGGTTTTTTAAAGGAAGTAGTCAATCCTTTGTATGCGGGATTATTGGAATTCCAACACGTAAACAACATCAAGTTAGAGCCTTTTAAAAAGCATGCCCAAAATTATGAGGCAAAAAACCTGTTTGATGACAATTTTCTCGATACTGATTTTTATTCAGAATTGGTCTATTTGCCTTTGGACAACCCTAAAACAATTCAATTGGGTAAGTTGTTGTTTCAGGATCCCCAGCTTTCCGATGGTAATAAAATGTCCTGCTTAAGTTGTCACAATCCTAACAAAGGTTTTACGGATGGCTTACCCAAAAGTATATCAAATCAAAAAGGTGTTTTTACGGCGCGAAATTCGCCAACCTTAATTAACGCGAACTATTCCACACGTTATTTTTGGGATATGCGTGCGTTTGATATTGAAAAACAAGTCACACATGTTATTGATAACGATTTGGAGTTTAATACTGATTTTGATGCTATTATCGATAAACTGAATAGAAATTCCAATTACTTAAAATTGTTTAAGGAAGCTTATGGTGGTATTGGTAAACAGGATATAAACCAGCGATCGATAAGCAATGCCATTGCAGCTTATGTAAACACTTTGAAATCGTTTAATAGTCCCTTTGATGAATATGTGCGGGACGAAACAAATGAATATCCTGAAAATGCTAAACGGGGTTTTAATTTGTTCATGGGAAAAGGTGCTTGTGGCAGTTGTCATTTTGCACCCATTTTCAATGGTACCATTCCACCATTTTATCTGGAATCTGAATCTGAAGTCTTAGGTATTACCCAGGGTTTTGATTCTATCAATCCAAAGTTGGATACGGATCTGGGTCGCATAGCCAATGGCCTTAATGGGGAGAAACAACCTTATTTTAAAAATTCATTCAAAACGGTTTCTGTAAGAAATATAGCTTTAACAGCACCTTATATGCATAACGGTTTGTTTGATACACTGGAAGAGGTTTTGGAGTTTTATAATCGAGGTGGAGGGGCAGGTATGGGCTTGGAGGTTGAAAACCAAACGTTGTCCGATGCACCATTGAATTTATCGAAGCACGAAATTAAGGATATTATTGCCTTTATGGAATCGCTAACGGATACTTCAGGATTTACGGCTAATAGGAATTAGTTGAAATTCAAGGCTGTGATTGTTATCCAAATATGAAATGAGGTCAAAACGTAATGCCAGTGTATGTGAAAAATCATGAATTCAAGCGTTGTCCTATTTCATGTATTAAGTGGGATTACAAGCTAAGGGAAAAGATTAAATACTTCAAAACATTAGATATACAACTATGAAAAGATCCATACTATTATTGCTTTTTACACTCGTTATAAATATTTCCTTTTCTCAAGAGGAAACCGAAATAAAATGGTGGAATCCGGCGGATAGTGAATTTCCTGTAATTGCAGGTCAAGCTTGGCCAAATGAAGTGAAATCTGTTTATCATCGATTTCCAGAAAGAGCGGAAGCGTCGGTTAGAGAAGCCGTCTGGAATTTATCGAAACAATCAGCAGGTTTGTCTATTCGATTTTGGTCCAATGCTGATAGTATTCTTGTCAACTACCAACTAGAAGGTGCTGTTGCGATGTCGCACATGCCTGCAACAGGTGTTAGCGGTTTGGACCTATACAGTAAAACCAAAGATGGTGAATGGCTTCGCTGTTGGGGTTCTTATTCAATTGAAGCGGAAAGTAAGTATTCCTTTCGAATTGATCGGGGTTCCGAATCGTATAAAAAATATGGAAGGGAGTACCAGCTTTTTTTACCGTTATATAATGAAATTGATTCGGTAAGGATAGGAGTTGACGAAGAATCATTTTTTAAGGTGTTGCCAATTCGAAAAGAGAAGCCCATCGTAGCTTATGGAACTTCTATTTGTCAAGGAGCTTGTGCTTCACGTCCAGGTATGGCTTGGACAAATATATTAGAGCGAAAACTGGAAAGACCTGTTATTAATCTTGGTTTTTCGGGTAATGGCGAATTAGAGCCTGAACTGATCGATTTAATGACAGAAATTGATGCGAAATTGTACATCTTGGACTGCTTGCCAAATTTAGATCCAGCTGAGGATGACACCTATACACTCACGGTGAATGCCGTCAAAAAATTAAGGGAAAAGAAGGCTGGTATTCCCATCGTTTTGTCCGCCCATATTGGTTATGCGGATGAATTGACCAACAAAAAAAACAATGATGAGGTTATTGCCCTCAATAAGGCATTGGAAAAAGCCTTTAATGCCTTGAAGTCGGAAGGATTCGAAAGTATTTTTCTATTGAAAAAATCCGATCTAGCCTTGAATTTTGATATGTACGTTGATAGAATTCATCCAAACGACTATGGAATGATCCAATATGCGACGGTTTATGAGGATTTGATTAGAGATATATTGGAGGAGCCGATTGGAAATTTGACCACCACCATCCCCAAGACCCAAAGTAGGGATATTGCGGTTTATAAGTGGGAAGAAAGGCATCAGGAAATACTTGAATTAAACAAGGTTGAAACACCAAAAATTTGTCTGTTCGGAAACTCTATAGTCAATTTTTGGGGAGGGGAACCAAAATCATCAATTGCTAGTGGACAGGATTCGTGGGAGCGTATAATGAAACCAATGGGAGTACGGAATTTCGGGTTTGGTTGGGACCGAATCGAGAATGTACTTTGGAGGGTATATCATGATGAACTTGATGGTTTCGAAGCCGAACGGATTGTTTTAATGATCGGGACAAATAACCTAGAACATAATAGTGGGACGGAAATAATCAAAGGTTTGGAAACGTTGATACATGCCATTAAAATCCGCCAACCACAAAGCGAAATTCTGATGATAGGAATATTACCTAGAACCGGTAAGGAAGAGGAAATTAGAAGCCTAAATTTAAAGTTGGGGCAATTGGCGGATTCAGAAGCAATCGATTTCAGTACTATAGACGATCAATTAGTGCTAAAGGACGGAAAAATCAATGAATCCTTATTTACGGATGGGTTGCATCCGAATCGTAAAGGCTATAGGATTTTAGCTAAAAAATTACAACGGATAATTGTAGGTGAATAATTGGATCAAAAAGATTTGGACGGGCAGTGCGCTTATCCTCTGTCCTAATGGGCAATACGAATAGAATAGTTGAATAATCGGTTATTATAATCAAAAATTAAAACGATAATGAAAAAAACAGGCATACTTTTAATTCTAATCTGTTTTACAGTTTTTTACTCTTGTAAAACAGAAACACCCTCAGTAAATATCCAAGAAATAAGTATTGAGGCACCTTTTGACATGCCAACTATTAAAATTCCGGATTTCAGTAATTCTAAAAGAATGTCTATAGTCGATTTTGGTGCGACACAGGGTGATAAGGATAAAACATCCAAAGCAATTGCATTGGCAATCAATGAGGCCAATGAAATTGGTGGTGGGGTAGTGGTGATACCGGAAGGGAAGTGGATAACAGGAAAAGTTCATCTGAAGAGTAATGTTAACCTCCATTTAAACAAAGGGGCTATACTCCTTTTCTCGGAGGATCCTGAGGATTATTTACCGGCTGTCAATACAACTTGGGAAGGTATGGAGTGCCTCAATTATTCCCCATTGATATATGCGTACAAATGCAAGAATATCGCCATAACAGGCGCAGGGGAAATAAAGGCCAAAATGGATGTTTGGGAGAAATGGTTTTTACGTCCTCCCGGTCACATGGACAATCTAAAGCGTTTATATAATTTGGCTTCCAAGGATGTCCCTGTGGAAGAAAGACAAATGGTCAATGGGAGTTCACATATGCGACCCCAATTTATCCAATTCAATAGGAGTGAAAATATTCTATTGGAGGGAATTACCATAACCAATAGCCCATTTTGGGTTATTCATCCCTTTTTATCCAAGGATATTGTTATCAGGAATGTGAAGGTTTGGGCACATGGACACAATAATGATGGTGTAGATCCCGAAATGAGCCAGAATATATTGATTGAAGACTGTGTTTTTGACCAAGGTGATGATGCCATTGCTATAAAATCTGGACGTAATCAGGATGCGTGGCGTTTGAATACCCCTACTAAAAACCTAGTGATCCAAAACTGTATTGTAAAAAATGGGCACCAGTTATTGGCCATAGGGAGTGAACTATCCGGTGGTGTAGAGAATGTCTTTATGAATAATTGTAAAGTAGTGGATGGCGCAAAACTAAACCATCTGGTTTATATTAAGACCAATGAACGAAGAGGGGGGTATGTTAAAAATATTTACGTGAACAATATTGTAGCAGGTAAAATCGATGAAGGCATTCTTGGCATTGAGACCGATGTATTATACCAATGGCGTGATTTGGTACCAACATATGAAAAAAGATTGACCCCGATAACGAACATTTATCTGGAAAATATACAATCAAAGGATGTTAAGTTCATTTCAAGGGTTCTAGGTCAGGAAGAATTACCTGTGGAAAATGTCTTTTTGAAGAACGTTTTGGCAGATACTATTAGGAATGAAAAATACATACATGAAAACATTCTGAATTTTAAGGACAATAAGTGAAGGCAATGATTACTGGACATGGAATAAAAAGTGGGATACTGTGCCACTAAACTGTGTAATTTAAAATAACGAGGGTTTGACTTTTTTTAAAAGTCGGACCCTTTTTTATTGTCTGGAAATCCATCGTTGGATAATTGTCTATTCCCCAGAATGTGTAAATATTTAAAACCGAACAAAAAAAAGCGGGGACATGCCCCCGCTTTTTTGTTTACACTTTATAAACTTACCCTGGTCCACTTTTGAAGTTGTTATTTCTTGGTAAAATAAGGTAAACGACTTAAAGGAACTTCAATTTCTATGGTGCGGCCTCCTCTATATGTTTTACCGTTCTCTGCCAACCATTTTCCTTTTGGTAGTATTACTTTTCGTTTTCGTTCTCCTTTTTTGACTACAGGGGCAACCAATATACGGTTTCCAAGCATGAATTGGTCCTTTATGGTTTCATATCCACTATTAGGATACGCTAAGGCCATAGGTTTAACTATAGGTTCCCCGGTTCGTGAGGCTTCTTCCGCCAATTCTAAAAATAGATTTCCCATTTTAGCATGTAATAAGGCAGCTTCTAAACAGAACTGATTATTTTCTTCGGATAGTACCCGCCATGGGGCCACAGAGAATTGCATCATTGGCATCAAGGCATGAACCTGGGCTGAACGTACCACCAACTCCTCATCAATCGTAGTGGTATTCTCAAAAGACTGGTGCTCTCCACCACCAATCATATCAGGACATGTATAGGCATAGCCCATTAAACTTTGGGACATTAAATCGGGGATGAGTTTTTCGAGATCGGTCCAAACATGTAGTTTGTCCCTTAGTCGCTGTGCTAGAGGTAATCCTGCCATTTTCCATGACGCTCTATATTCGTTCAATGGAAATTGCAATCCTAATTTGGCAAAGTAGGTAGTATGGTCATTTGGATTCATTCCAGGAACATAAGAAACAATATCCTCTGTATAAAACCCTGCGTCCCCAGCGTCAAATTTAAAACCATCCACACCGTATTCATCCATTAAGTATTTTAGCCTTCCTTCAAACCATTCTTGGGTATCCGGATTACTTAAATCCAGACAGGCACTGGCACCGTTCCACCATCGAAAGATTGCAGCCTTGTTTTTTGTATCCGCCCACAGTATATCCTGTGTTTTATCGGCATCCAATAATAGCATTTTTTCTTTGGCCAAATGTCTGAAAGTTTCAGTATCAGCACTCACAAAAGGACAAACCCATAGCATAACCTTGAAACCCATGCCATGTAATTTCTTCATCATTCCTTTGGGATCCTTAAATCTGCGAGGTGAGAACTCCCAAGTGCCATAACTTTCCTGCCAGTTGTCGTCTATCATGAGTACTCCTGGTGGATAGCCTTTATCAATTATGGCTTGTGCATATTTTAATATATCATCCTCATTTTGGTTATAGATAAGTTCTATCCATGTATTGTATTGAGGTTTTGTAAATAACAGTTTCTCTGGGATTTTACCGTTAGGTGGGAAAAAATTCGCAACGGCATATTCATAGGAATCACGTAAATTTTGACCTGCGGTACCAAATTCAATTTTACCATCCCTTGAGGTGACCGTTATCTTTCCTTTATCAAAGGAATACTTTATGGGGGATTCGCTCCAAACGTATCTGCCTTTACTAGATAACAACAAGGGTTGCGCTTGATTTCCTTTGTTATCGCCCCAAAGGTCATGACTCTCGATAGTTTCTGAATCATAAGGGGTATTGTGCCCAATAGAACTAAGTCCCCCCCACCAGTATTCACCTTGTTGTATTGCGATCTCAACTTTTTCCTTATTCTGGGAATATGTGTTATAAGTGGTTATCAGTAATAATGAAATCAACAGTATTCTTTTCATAGTTTTTTTTTATTATTTCAATTTTAAATTATGGTTTTCAAGTAAAAACAGGTCAATCAATCAGCTATATCTTCAAAGTCAGAAGGATTGACCCAACTAGTGCCAAGTTCTTCACCGGCTAGATATCTTTCGTAAAAATTGACACCTGTGGAATCGGCATAAATATAGTTGTCGAATATTTGACCATTTCCCAATATCCTGGGGTCTTTTTGTTTTTTCAGCTCCTCTGTCATAAGGGTTTTCAAGGCATCTGATTTTATGGAATATGCAGGATCGTCATAAATATTCACCATACATTCAGGGTCTTGTTTTATGTTGTACAGTTCAAACTCCGGTCTTTTCCCAAAACTTGAATCCCAATAATGGAATGTGTCAGGGTTTTTTCTTAAGGCCAGCAATTCGGTTTTAGTAGGGGAGCCGTCGCAATTTAAATACCCGGTAATGGGATCTCCTGCTGGCCAACGGCTCGTTTCGAAATTCCGTACCAGGAGGTAGTCTCCCTTGACAATTCCACGGATAGGGTAACCCCAATCATGGGGTCGACCTACGTCGTGTCTTTCCTTTCCTATTAATATAAAATCATCTCTTGAACTGTCTATGTTTTCTGATTTGGTAGCATTAAAGATGGGCAGTAGACTTTTGCCTGTAATTGGCTTCATTCCTTGTTTGGAAGGTTCCAAATTAGCCAATTCCAGAAAGGTCGGTGCGAAATCGGCAAAAGAAACCATGTCATTTATAGTACGGCCTGGTGCTTTTATTCCATTTTTCCAGATAATAGCCAATGGCAGGTGATTGGAAAGTTCATATTCTTGGCCTTTCACCCTTGGAAAAGGCATTCCATTATCCGAAGTTACAACGATGACCGTATTGTCCAATTCCCCTCTTTCTTCCAAGGTGTTGAGCATTTTACCCAATTGTTTGTCAAAATATTCAATTTCATAGGCATAATCCAAAAGGTCTGACCTTACGGTCTCGTTATCGGGCCAAAACGAATAGACCTTGTCAATTTCCTCAAGTTTTTTGCCTCCTTGTTTTATACCAATCCCTTTATCATAAGCCCTGTGGGGTTCCCTTGATCCAAACCAGAAGCAGAAGGGGGAACTTTCGGTATTATCCGATAAAAAATCCAAAAAATTGGCAGCATAGTCATTTGTTGAAATAAAATCACCAGGGGGATCTGTTTGTTTTTCATCGTATGGTTTCCCTGTTAAAAAACGTTCACTACCATCGTCAAGCTTTGCGATACCCGGAGCCCAACCTTTATCCGTATAACCAACGTGATACCCATTCTCTCCCAATACTTCGGCATAGGTCTTGAATTTTGTTGGAAAATAGGCCCAATGATTCGCTGCTTCCTCCAATTGCCATGAATTTCTGCCGGTTAATATAATCGACCTCGAGGGAGCACACTTTGCATTTGGTGTATATGCCCTTGAAAACAGAAGACCTTCTTTGGCTATCCTATCGAAATTTGGTGTTTTTATCCAGTCGCATCCGTAAATTCCCATATGTTCATAGGTCGCGTCATCCATAATGGCTATCAGGATATTTGGTCTATTGGTTTCAATTGCTTTATTTTCTTTTTTGCATGAAATCAATAATGTGATTGTCAATATGAAAATTATGGTTCGAGAGGTTTTTTGAGTCTTCTTCATAATCTATCTATTTGGGTCAATTGGGGATTTGAAAGAATACAATCCAAACATCTTTTTATGATTACTTGATTTAGTTGAACCTTCGGTCAAATCAGTACGATTTGAATAGTATCCATTAAAACCCGATGAGACACTATTTGTAGTGCTTTTTTCCGCCACGTTGGTATTAGGTTTTGGTTCTCGGTTTGAAGTCACTAAATTGATAAAGGTTTGTTGGCCATGGCTCACCAGTGTGGAAAATGCAATAAAAAGCATTGTCATAAAATACTGGTTTTTCATGTTAAGCCAAAGATTTATGGTATTTAAGTCAAGTCAAATGGATTGTCGATCATTACTTATCAAATCTAAAAAATATATTTTCTTTCACAAGCTTATTTTTGTGTTTTTATTGTAGAAATGTTGTTTTTTGTTACGAAGTATTTCAATGACAAGTTGTACCCTGTTTTTGGGAAGGAAATTACATTTAGGTTATAGTATGTATATACTCGTTATATAGGCTTTTTATATCCGATTCAATTCGTTTAAATGAAAGAGGGTATTTATAAATATTTCATTTAGGATACATATCTTTAGTAATCTGTAATTTGAATTATAAGCCCATTTTTTAAGGGTTAATGGCGTTTTTGTCATCAAATAAGACTTAAGGGTGTTATTTTATAAAAATAACCTTAAAAAAATTACAAGAAAGGTTATGAAAGTTTTGATGATATACTTATTTTTGATTTCTTCTCATGAAATAACGGGATTTCAAATTTGATGTACTGTTAAAGCGGTTTTTGTGGTTTTGGTTAACGTTCAATAGAAAATAATGATTAGGAAGTTTTTTGATGGTTTGATGATGGGGGAATTGAACGCATGCTATTAATATATCACGACAAAACCCTTAAATAATAATTAATATAATGGGTACGTATTCAAATACGAGGAGATCTTTTATTGGAAAATTGGGCAAAGGTGTTGCATTGTCTACAATAACACTATCGGGGCCGTCTAGTTTCGCAACCAATTTAATTGCCAAAAGAACAGGTACAACAAAACCAATAAGAATTGGGGTCATTGGGGCGGAAAATTCACATACCAAGGGTTTTGGTAAACTCTTTAATATTGATAAAAAATTTCCTGGTGTTGAAATAAAATATGTTTGGGGGGAAACCGAGGAATTTGCAAAGGAAGCTATGAAACATGGGGGGATTCCCAATATGGTAAGAGACCCAAAAGAAATGATGGGTAAAATTGACGGGCTTATTGTAGACCACCGCGACGGAAAATATCATTTGGCAGCAGCTATTTCCTTTGTGAAAGCCGGTGTCCCGACTTTTGTGGACAAACCATTTTCCACTAATCTTCAAGAAGCCAAACAATTTTTGGCCATGGCTCGTGAAGTGGGTACACCTGTTACTTCGTATAGTTCTATTGCACAAAGTTATGAGACCGATAATATCAAAAGTAAAGTGGATAAAATTGGTGAAATAAATCAAATAGTCCGTATTGGGCCCTATGATATCAATTCAATATATGGAGGGGCTTTTTTTTATGGAGCACATATGATACAACCGTTAACGAATATTTTTGGAGAAGATGTAGCAAAGGTAAGGGTGACTAAAAATGGTAAAGGTAAAAACGGAGCTCATTTGGTTTTCGGGAATGGCATGTTGGCTTCTTTGATTTTTTCTACAAAAAAATATGAGTGGCGAACCTTTGTTGAAACGGATCAAGGGCTAACGGAAATGATTCCTGATGTTTTAACCAAGGATGTGTCCAAAGCGGATAAGGATATGGTAGACATGTTCAAAACAGGTAAGGAACCAAGATCACATCAAAGTATTTTGAACGGTATTGCAATACTTGCAGCCCTTCAGAAATCTACCGATAGTAACCAATGGGAAGAGGTTGAAAAAATAACAATTTAGAAAGATAATATGAGAAAGTTTATTGGTTCCATTATGCTGGCCAGCTTATTTATAGTAAGCTGCAAACAAGAAAAAAAACAAAGTACTCCCGAGAAGGAGGAAATAGGTGATCAAAACAACAAGGATAAAGAATCTGATTGGCAACTATTGTTTGATGGAAAGACATTTGATGGTTGGCGTGGATTGGGCATGGATAAGGTGCCTGACAAACATTGGACTATTGAGGATGGTACCATTAGGAAATTGAACAATGGCTTGGTTCCTTCCTTACCGGATGGACAGCCCATAGAAGGTGGGGATTTGATGACCATTGCAACCTTCGATAATTACGAACTTTATTTTGAATGGAAAATATCCAAGGCCGGTAATAGCGGAATAAAGTATAATGTGTCCGAAGCCATGTCCCAAAAGTATGATTCCCCCCATGGTGCCATTGGTTTTGAATATCAATTATTGGATGATAAGGACGAATCATATGAAGGATTGAAGGCTTCACAATTTACGGGTTCACTTTATGATATGATTGTAGCAGAGAATGTCGTATTGAAGCCAGTAGGGCAATTTAATTCAAGCAGGATAATCGTAAATGGCAACCATGTTGAGCATTGGTTGAATGGAAAAAGGGTAGTCGAATATGATTTTGAATCCGCCCAATTGGATTCATTGTACCAAATTAGTAAGTATAAGGACTTTCCGGATTTCATTAAAAAGCGAAAAGGACATATTGTCTTGCAAAACCATGATGACGATGCGTGGTTCAGGAATATAAGGATTAGGGTACTGGAGAGTAATTAAGAATAAAACTAAAATTACCACGATGAAGATTACTTCAATTATATTATTTATCATTTTTGTTTTTACAGGCATTGGTAAAATAGAAACTACCAAATCAATGAAGGTAGAAGGTATTTCATATGTCGACAACAAGCCCGTTACCCTTACGATAGAAGGGGATAGGATTTCAACGATTACGCAATCCTCGAAAAAGAACACTAAAACCAAAATATATATAGCACCTGGTTTGATAGATGTTCAGATCAATGGTTATATGGGTGTTGATTTTTCTGGACCGGGGTTGACCGTAGAGGCTATCAGGAAGGCTACAAAAGCCTTATGGAAAGTCGGGGTCACCAGTTACTTCCCTACGATCATCACAAGTGATATCAATAGGATCAAGGAAAATTTTGCGGTATTGGCAGCAGCAAGAAAAGATCCAGAGATCGGCCCATCCATTCCTGGCTTTCACTTGGAGGGACCCTATATCTCACCTGTAGCGGGATTTAGGGGTGCCCATCTGGAAAAGTATATAAAAAATCCAGATTGGGAAGAATTCCAGGAAATACAAAAAGCAGCTGAAAATGGGATAGTGTTACTTACAATGGCCCCAGAACTGGAAGGGGCTATTCCATTTATAAAAAAATGTACCGAAAGTGGGGTAGTGGTCTCTTTGGGCCATCATAATGGGTCTGCCATTCAAGTTAAGAATGCTGTTGATGCGGGAGCAAAAATGGCGACACACTTAGGGAATGGATGTGCGAACGAGATAAATCGTCACCATAATCCGCTTTGGCCTCAATTGTCGGATGATCGTATTACAACAAGTATTATTACAGATGGTTTTCATTTGACAAGGGAGGAAGTACGAAGTTTTTATAAGGTAAAGGGGCCCAATAAGACAATTTTGGTGTCCGACGCTTTGGATTTGGCAGGATTGCCACCTGGGGAATACATTCGGGGGGAACGTAAATTATTGCTTACACCGAACGTAGTAAAGCTTCCAAAGGAAAATGTGCTCGCCGGAGCGGCATCTCCTATAAGTAAGTGTTTGGGGGTTATGATGGAATATACACAATGTAGTCTTCCGGAAGCCATCCAAATGGCAAGTACGAATCCGGCCGAAATGTTTTCAATGGAAACGTTAGGTAAATTGGAAAAGGGTAAAAGGGCTGATTTGATATTATTTACCATGGATAAAAATGAAATGGTTATTCAAAAAACATACGTATCCGGCAAATTGGTCTATTCCAAGAATTAATTTTTAGGGTCAAAAAGTATTTAATAATAACATAGAGTTCATGGCAAGCAATAAGATAATCAAGAAAATATTTTTGGCGTTAAGTGTTGTTGGCCCGGGTCTATTCCTAATTGGTTACAATATTGGAACTGGGAGTGTTACAACTATGGCCAAAACAGGGGCTGAACATGGTATGGGTTTATTTTGGGCACTCGTACTTTCTTGTATTTTCACCTATATACTCATGGTTGCTTATGGAAAAGTGACCTTAGTCTCGGGTAATACCGCCCTTTTTAATTTTAAAAAAGAATTTCGTTGGGGCTGGTTACTTTCCCTCTATATAATTATCGCCCTTATAATTGGGGAATTACTTGCCCTTATTGGGGTAATGGGAATCGTTGCCGATCTCGTTCAAGAAGGGATTAAGTTAGCCTTTAATGGGTTCGAGTTACAGACTTTTTGGATCATCCTCTTTTTTACCTCGATACTCTATTTATTTCTGTGGTTCGGTAGGTATCAGATGTTTGAAAAAATACTGACGGTTCTTGTGATCCTGATGGGGCTGTCATTTCTCCTTGTATTTATAATGGTCAAACCGAGCATGGGGGCTTTATTGGAAGGTATGATTCCTTCCGTACCCAATACCCCGGGTGCTTATATGTTGATAGCCGCTATAGCGGGGACAACGTGTTCAGCAGCTGTTTTTATTATGAGGAGTACTGTGGTAGCAGAGAAAGGTTGGGGGGTAAAGGATATAAAAAAAGAAAAAAGGGATGCCTTTGTTTCCGCTTCCATGATGCTTTTTCTCAGTGGGGTGATTATGGCTGTTGGAGCAGGAACCCTTCATGTTATGGGCCTGAAACTTGACAATACGGTAGATATGATACAGTTGTTCGAGCCCATTGGAGGAAAATTTTCGGCTTTTCTTTTAATAATAGGGATTACGGGTGCTGGATTATCCACAGTATTCCCCATAGTTCTGATAGCTCCATGGCTGATTGCCGATTACACCGGAAAACCTCGGAATATACATTCCAAGCAATCAAGGGTACTTATCGTAGTAGCATTGCTGTTTACTTTTGGAACTGTTTTTATGGAAGAAAAGCCACCGATTTTAATGGTTTTTTCACAAGCTTTTCAGGCTTTCATTCTTCCAGCCGTAGCGATTCCGATTTATATTTTGATGAATAGGGAATCCGTGATGCATGAGTATAAGGCAGGAGTGAAAATGAATATCGGGATTCTCGCGGTAATACTGTTTTCTTTAATAACATCATGGTTCGCAATGATGGAATTTATTTACTAAAATAGAAATATGAATACATCTTTTAAAGTTCAACAATTGAACATAGACATTTACCAACGACCCGAGGAAATGGGTCAGGCTGCAGCTGATTTTGTTGAAAATAAAATCAATGAAGCTATCATCAAAAAAGGTGTTGCCAGGGTTATTCTGGCAACGGGATCTTCACAGTTCACTTTTCTAAAGGCATTGAGGCAGGCAAAGATTGACTGGAAGAAAGTAGTAGTATTCCATTTGGATGAATATTACGGTATATCCGATACACATCCAGCAAGTTTTCGCAAATACCTAAAGGAGAGGATTTTGGATTTGGTTAAACCCTTAGAGACTTATCTTATAAATGGGGATGCCGAGGATATAGAGGACGAAATGGCCAAGTATGCCGCTAGATTAAGTGAGCATGAAATTGATGTAGCGTGTATTGGAATAGGGGAGAACGGCCATATAGCATTCAATGACCCTCCCGTTGCGGATTTCAACGATACAAAATTAGTGAAGTTGGTTGAATTGGACGCGCAATGTAGAAATCAACAATTAGGGGAAGGATGGTTCCCGACTATCGATGATGTTCCGAAAAAGGCTTTAACATTGACTATACCGGCTATTATGAATAGTAAGGCAATTAGCTGTGTGGTACCCGACGAAAGAAAGGCGGAAGCGGTCTATAACGCCTTAAATGGAGACATAACGACTGATTGCCCCGCTAGTGTGTTACGAAGACATAACGATATAAGAATGTTTTTGGATGTGGAATCGGCCTCTCGATTACAAAAATCAATGGGCTAACCCATTATAGCGAGGCACTGATTGGTTTGTAAGCCTGACATAGGAAATATAATTGTGGAAGCCTTTTGTTACTCACAGGGTATTGATTTGTAAAGGAAACAGGAGGACGAACGACGTGGTAAAATGATATAAAACAAGTATAATACAAACAAAATATGGAAAACAAAAGAAGGGATTTTATAAAAAAGGCGGCTTTAGGAGCATCATCCCTATCTATTGGGGGGGTGTTGCCAGGGTTCAGTGCTAAAAGTTATGGTAATATAATAGGATCTAATGAACGCCTTAAAGTAGCCTGTATGGGTGTGAATAGCAGGGGGTATTCCGTGGGGTCCAATTTTGCCTTACAGTCAAACTGCGACGTTGTCTATTCTTGTGATGTAGATAAGAGGGCCTCTGCAAAGTTCATCACTGGCATCGATAAAATACAAAACAGGAAACCCAAACATGTAATGGATTTTAGGGAGGCCTTGGATGATAAGAATGTTGATATCTTGGTGGTAACTGCTCCAGACCATTGGCATGCACCTGCGGCTATAATGGCATGTAAGGCCGGTAAACATGTTTATTTAGAGAAACCGGCAAGTCATAACCCAAAAGAAGGGGAACTAGCGGTAGCTGCATCCATTAAATATGATCGAGTGGTACAAATGGGTAACCAGCGACGCTCCTGGCCAAATGTTGTAAAGGGTATTAAAGATTTGAAAGAAGGTATTATCGGCCGACCTTATTTTGCCAAAACATGGTATACGAATAATCGTCCTACTATTGGGAAGGGAAAAGTAACAGAGGTACCGGACTGGTTGGATTATGAATTATGGCAAGGCCCTGCACCGCGCGAGGCGTTCAGGGATAATTTAATTCATTACAATTGGCATTGGTTCTGGAATTGGGGAACGGGTGAGGCACTGAATAATGGAACCCACTTTGTGGATTTGGCCAGATGGGGTCTCGGGGTGGAGTTTCCTACTAAGGTAAGTTCCAATGGAGGTCGGTATCGTTATGATGACGATTGGGAAACTCCTGATACACAGATTATAAACCTTGAGTTTGATAACAATAGCCTGATGACATGGGAGGGACGAAGTTGTAACGGTCGTTCGGTCGAAGGAAGTAGTGTGGGTGTTATGTTCTATGGGGAAAATGGTTCTTTGGTTATAGAATCGGGAAATTCTTACAAGGTTTATGATTTAAACAATAAATTAATCAAGGCGGAAGACGGCATTGAAGAAATTAATGCCAATAACCTTTCGGATCCCTCTCAGTTTCTGGATATTTTACATATTCAAAACTTTTTTGATGCCATCCGGAAAGGAACGCCGTTAAATTCCGATATTGATGGAGGGCATAAAAGTACTTTGCTCGTTCAATTGGGTAATATAGCATTGCGCTCTGGACAAAATTTGAAGATTGATTCTAAGAATGGTCATATACTGGACAATAAGGAAGCAATGAAATATTGGAGCAGGGAATATGCGCCAGGATGGGAACAGTTATTATATTAAAATCATTAAGTTTATGTGGGTTGGTGACTTTACTTCATTGATTGTAGCAAAGTTTGGCAATTAAACTTTTGACTGGGGGTATTTAATTTAAGGATGCTTTCATAGTAAGCCATTATGCTAAAGGGTAGCAGTAAATCTTAGTATTTTAATTCCCAGGCCTTACTGATTGTGGATAGTATTTGCTGCGTTGGTTTTTTTGCGAAGTTGTTGACCTTGGATGGCAACTTTGTTTTATTCCGATCAGCCAAAGGAAAGATTAAATCGAATTTAAAATCAGTTCTATAAAACGGCCGTTTTATAGAACTGATTTTTATGATTTTAGAACCTAAAGCCGAAACCAAACTTTAAAAGACCTAAATTTTGATCTTTATTTAATTGGGAATTATCTCGACGAACATTCAATCGGATATAATCATACTGGGCTTGAATGTAAAACCTTTTACCAATATCATAAGAAAGTCCTAAATTCAAATTAATCCCCCCATCTGATTCCGTTACGGACAAGATTGCTTCTTCAGGTGTCTCTGTAAAATTGCCAAGGGTACCATCAAACTTGGATCGCACTATGGTATATCCTAAACCAATACTAGGTCGAAGCTTGTCCATGCCAGGTATATTGAATTCCGCGAATACCTTCGGCTGTATAAAAGTATTTGTTTCATCAAAGTCTGACCCATTTCCGTCATAAGACTGAATGTTGTCATGAAAAATCCCAGCATTAATTCCTGCTCCGAAAGTCACAAAATCGAGATTTACAAATCGATACTTTAACCCTAAATCGATAATACCAGGGGTATCGTTGCCAAGTTCATCACCAATAGAAATAGGGTAATTGGCCTCAGCGCTCCATTTGTAATTCAAGTCTTGTGCTATTGAATTGATTGAAAAGAATAATACGGGGAATAGGAGTAATTTGTACTTCATTTTGACTTTTTTTATGGTTAATTAAAGTTTAAATGTAGGATAAATCCTTATTTTCAACTCATAAGAACTAGTTAAGAATGGTACAAAGTTCCGTTAAAAACCATCAAAAAAAACAAGCAAAACCATTTGCCTTATGAAACGGGAAAGATACAGTGCACTATCCTTTTCAGTAGTCCAATTCATTTCCATTGAAGGGTTTTGCATGATTTCGGTCTTCAAGAAACTGACAACCATGTCCCTTGGAACTAGTGAAAACATTTTAAACACTAATCCCTGTAACACATTGATGGGAAATAATATTTAGATAGATAGACGTCGGTTGGGTGAAGATTTTTGGCAGACACCGAAATGTGACTATTGGCATTGATATCAAATGGATTCATTTGAGCATAAAAAATAAAAAACCTGTAAATCAAAGACTTACAGGTTTCTTTGTAGTGATTATACATCACCTAGCGGAGAAAGAGGAACTATCCAAAAGTTTGTAACTATCAGGAATACAAACACTTATGTTGTTCGGTGAAGGGTTTACGCACCGATTTACGCACCGAATTGATAATTGTTTGATATACAATGTTTTAATAGGTTTGTTTTTTTAATTGGAGAAGGGTTAATCAAACACATTTTAAAAAAAGAGTTTCTCAATTTGCCCTTTGACCTAATAATTTATTCCCAAGCAGTTTTAAGAGGGATGTATTCATTAATCTTATTGTTGTGCACAATATTCAGTCCCTTGTTAAGGGAAATTACTTTAAGTAATTTTTTTCGAAATACATTTTCATTTGTGTTTTATTAAAAACAGCTTAAAGATTGTACCTATAACATTAAGCTAATATTGCGATTAGCAATATATTACCTTTAAAACTAGCGTAATAATCATATATTGTAAATATATTACTATATTAGAGTTATTAATTGTATTATTTGTTAATCCCAAAGTTTTAAAATTGTTGATAATACTTATAATAAAATGAAGTTAACATACAAAAAGACCAATGTAAAGCCTGAAAATTCCTTTTTGGCAAGACAGGACACTATGCCCTGCATTGAGCAAGATTGGCATTTTCACCCTGAACTGGAGTTGATTTACTTTCTCAAAAGTACTGGCACGCGTTATGTTGGAAATTCCATTGGTAATTTTGAGGAAGGGGAACTGTATTTGATTGGTAGCAATGTCCCCCATCTTTTTAGGAACCATAGGGAGTATTATAATGATAATGATGAAGAAGGAGCGGTTGATCTTATCGTGGTTAAATTCAAAAGCGATTTTTTAGGGGAAGCCTTTAAAGAGCTGCCAGAAACGAAAAGAATTCAAATGCTTTTTGAAAATGCCAATAGAGGTCTACAGTTTTCGAAAGCGGCAGCCTATTTGGTACATACCCAAATGATGGGTCTTGTTCGAGCAGAAGGACTCTCAAGAATTGTAGGTCTTTTAAAGATATTGGACATATTATCGGTAAGCGAAAATTATGAATTTTTATGTTCTAACGGTTTCGATAATTCCTATAAAAAGACAGAGAAGGAACGTATGGCACGGATAATCTCCTATCTCAACGAAAATTTTGAAAATAAGATAGAACTCGAATCGGTGGCCTCAATTGCCCACATGGCCCCAAATGCCTTTTGCCGTTATTTTAAAAAAAGAACCCAAAAGTCGTTTGTGCAATATTTGAATGAAATTCGAATAGGACACGCCTGTAAACTGCTAATCGAAGGAAAATTACAGATTACGACCATATGCTACCATTCAGGTTTCAATACATTGACGAACTTCAATAGACAGTTCAAGGCATTAATGAAAATGACCCCTACAGAGTATATGGAGCAGTATAAGGCTAAAATACAACTCGAAGCTGTTTAGTTAAAGCTCAGTGAATGTCATTAGAGTTTTATTTTTCCCAATCTTGCATTTTGTATACCATAGGAATATACCTTGCGATAATTTCAAAAGGTTTGGTAATACGATGACCATAAGGTCTTTTCAGCTTCTTATCTACAGAACCTTATCTCCATATATAATACTCAATTACTTCCAATAAAATGGATAATATAGTGTTTGTGCTAGTTAAATATGGCCTAGTTCCTTAATGAAAATAGCGATTATTTTATGGTGTTGTTAGATAATCCTCGTGGCCTAGTTATTGAACTTGTGCGTTATAGATATAATTTGGTCGCTTGTATAATTTCTTCATGTTGTTTTTTTGTAACAAGACAATTTTTTAATAGTAAAATATGAAGAACATATGACAGGGATTGAGAAACACCAATATTCCAATTAATTCTGATTAAAAATGAAAAAATTATTATTAGTAGTTTTTGTGGTATTCCATATGGCTATTGAAGCGCAAAACAAACCCAATATTGTATTCCTTTTTTCCGATGATGCGGGGTATGCCGATTTTGGTTTTCAAGGAAGTACTATTATGAAGACGCCAAATTTGGATAAACTGGCAAAAAATGGAGTAACATTCACCCAGGGTTATGTGTCAGCCTCCGTTTGTGGTCCTTCAAGAGCAGGTTTAATGACTGGTAAATACCAGCAACGTTTTGGGTATGAAGAAATCAACGTGCCGGGTTATATGAGTGGTAATTCCAAATATTTGGGAGATGATATGGGGTTGCCGTTAGATCAGGTTACAATGGCTGATTATTTAAAGAAATTAGGATACACTAATGCCATGTACGGAAAATGGCATTTAGGGGATGCAGATCGTTTTCATCCTTTAAAAAGAGGTTTTGATGAATTTTACGGGTTTAGAGGTGGTGATAGAAGCTACTTTGCTTATAAAGAGGTGCCAAAAGGACATTTAGATAAAAGGATGGAAAATGGTTTTGGAAATTTTGAAGAGCCAAAAGCATATGCAACTGATGTTTTTGCAGACAAAGCTATATCCTTCATGGAAAGAAATAAAGACAAACCATTTTTTATTTATTTAGCATTTAATGCAGTGCATACACCCATGGAAGCTACTGAAGACGATTTAAAAAAATTCCCCAATTTAACAGGTAAACGTAAGGAGGTTGCGGCAATGACATTGGCTTTGGACCGTGCATGTGGTAAAGTGTTAGATAAGTTAAAAGAACTAGGTTTAGAGAATAACACTATAATTGTGTTTTCTAACGATAATGGTGGTCCAACAGATAAAAATGCATCAATAAACTTGCCATTAAGTGGAACAAAATCAAATCAATTGGAAGGAGGGCTAAGAGTGCCTTTTTTAATGAGTTGGCCAAATCACATAAAAGGTAATATAAAATATACTTATCCAGTAAGTACGTTAGATTTATTACCCACATTTTATGCTGCTGGTGGTGGAAATGTTGCCGATTTGAAAGAAGTGGATGGAGTTGATCTTTTACCTTACATTACAGGTAAAAACGACACTCGACCTCATGAAACATTATATTGGAAAAAAGAAAATCGAGGTGTTTACAGGGAAGGAGATTGGAAGTTTATTCGTTTTCCTGATAGACCTGCTGAACTTTATGACATGAGTAAAGATACTCCAGAATTAGAAGATTTGGCTAATAAGTATCCTGAACGCGTAAAAGAAATGTATAAAAAACTCTTTAAATGGGAGTTAACACTCGAACGTCCAATGTGGATGTTAAAACGGAAATTTGAAAAAAATGATATAGATAGGATGGATAGATATCGAACTCCAGAATTGGTGAAGAAAGAAATGGAAAAAATGAAGAAAACGGCCAATTAATACATGAATTTAGTATTGGTGTATTAAATAAAGACACTATCACGGCTGTAGCCCGGCCTTTAGCGGAATAATTTTTATTGGTTGAAAAGACATCAAAGGAAGGTTTATATTACCAAAAATAGGATTATCATTTGAGTTAGTTTGTTACGTTTAGTTATGGTGGTGGGTAATTTTCCCATCACCTTTTTTTTGCTATCAAAGAATCATAACCAACACGACATACTGTTACTCTTATATGCCTTAAACAAATGCTATTACAGAAAATAAACGAAAATTTCATGTTCATTTTTCTATTTTATGTTCAGAGAAAGCAAAACCTGTTAATATAATGTAAGTGCTGGTTAAAATGCGTTTGTGCACATGCCTCATATTGCTGTTCTTTTGTGATGTAAAATGTATGTGGTACAAAGAATCATTACTCTTTGGCTAGGGTATGGTGGGTAATTGCCTTTAAATCTATTGTTGATCAAATAAAAACAATAACAAACGCTCTAGAAAATAAACCACATAATTGATTGTTTTGAAAAAAAATCACTTAAGGTGCAGAAAAGACAAAACCTTGAGGAAAAGACCAATATCATGAAGATAGCGAAAATTGAACCTTTCATAATTGTCCACAAATTGGACACCCCCTTCTATTTTTCACAATGGCAGTACGATACCAGAAAAATATGTATTGTTAAAATTACCTTGGAGGATGGTACTTATGGCTGGGGGGAAGGTTACGGTCCTGCCGATGTCATTAAGGCCGGAATAGATTTCTTTAGCTCCTTTATATTGGGAAAAGATGCTTTACAACATGAAGTTATTTGGGAAGAAATGTACCGTCGTTCCATGGATTATGCCCGAAGTGGTACGTTACAGGCTGCAATAAGTGCTTTGGATGTTGCGCTTTGGGATATAAAAGGGAAATTGCTTAATCTACCAGTGGCTATATTGTTGGGAGGTATTAAAAACCCTGTCATACAACCATATGCTACTGGACTCTATTTTACGCAGGTGGATAATCTTGAACAAAATCTGATAGAGGAGGCCCTCTTGTACAAATCCCAGGGATTCCATGCCCTAAAAATGAAAGTGGGTTTGGGCATCAAAAAAGATGAGCAATTTGTTCGGGCCATACGAAAGGCCATTGGTCCAGATATGAAATTAATGATCGATGCCAACCATGCCTACAATTATAGTGAAGCCATAGAACTATCAAGAAAAGTAGAACAGTATGATATCTCTTGGTTCGAAGAACCTGTGTCTCCTGAAGATTATGAGGGGTATCGGAGATTACGGGAGAATACCTCGATTCCTATTGCAGGAGGCGAATGTGAATATCTAAAATTCGGTTTTAGACGTTTGTTGGAAAATGAATGTATCGACATTGCACAGCCCGACATCTGTGCAGCAGGTGGACTTACTGAAGTAAAGCGAATCGCATCCTTGACCCAGGCCTTCAACAAGGATCTTGTACCACACACATGGGGTACATGGATAGCTATAAGTGCTGCCATACATTTTGTGGCCAATCTAGATAAGAATCCCGGTAGGCTTTATAATGACTTACCCACAATGGAACTGGATCGTACCGAAAATGCCTTACGTGATGAGGTTACCCACAGTTGTGTCCAAGTAGAAAATGGTCTCATACAAGTGCCTAAAGGTCCAGGTTTGGGCGTTGATGTGAATATGGATGCCTTGAGGAAATATCAGGATACCAAATTAAGTACCTTTATTAAGTTTTAAATTATGAATACAATGGATTTTGGATATCACAAATTATATATAGGAGGAAAATTAGTCGATGCCGCAGACGGTCAACGTAGTGCTGTCATATGTCCCGCTAATGAGGAAAAAGTGGCGGAAATTGCCTGGGCGGGCAAAAAGGATGCCTTAAAGGCCTTGGATGCTGCCCAAAAAGGATTTGAATATTGGTCTAGATTGTCCCTTGCCGAAAGAACGGTATGGATGGATAAATTACGAACTGCGGTATTGGAAAAAGAATCAGACCTGCGTTCTGCCATGGTCTATGAAATGGGTAAAACCTATGCGGGTGCCTGGGAAGATATCGAAGGGGTGATCAATGGACTTGAATGGTATCCCGCGGCAATGAAAAATCTTAGGGACGAACAAATCCCAGATTATGAAAACACCCATACCCATAAAATGGTGCACCAACCAGCTGGGGTTGCGGTAGCCTATTTGGCATGGAATTTCCCCCTGTTGAATGTTGGATTTAAATTAGGCCCTGCACTGGCTTCAGGTTGTTCGATTATTATTAAACCATCAGCCCTTTCACCACTATCAGCGTACATGATAGGTGAAATATTGCATAATATTGATTTCCCTGCTGGGGTGGTGAATATATTGACCGGACCCAGTAGTGAGGTGGCTACCACTATGACAACGAGTAAAATACCCGCAGTACTAACTATGATAGGGTCTACGGCAACTGGTCAAAAAGTAATTGCCGATAGTACTACTTCGATAAAAAAATTGGGTATGGAATTGGGAGGTAACGCTCCTTTCATGGTCTTTAACGATGCAGACTTCGACCAAGCCTTGGATTTGGCCATTGCCCTAAAATTTGGAAATACAGGTCAAGTCTGTGTGGCGGCCAATAGAATATTCGTTCAAGATGGTATCTATGATAAATTTCTTGCTGCATATATCGACAGGGTATCGAAACTTAAATTAGGTTTCGGTATTGATGAGGAGCCCGATATGGGACCTTTGGTCACCCGAAAAGACCGCGATCGTATGTTCGAATTGATCAATGATGCGGTGGACAAAGGGGCGAAACTTGAATATGGGGGCAATATTCCCAAAGGCATGGAAAAAGGCTATTGGTTAGAACCTACAGTCCTAAGTGGTATGACAACGGAAATGCGGGTTTTTAGACAGGAAACCTTTGGGCCTATTGCATCGATTATGCGTTTTACTACTGATGACGAGGTTCTGAAGTTGGCCAATGATACTGAGTTTGGACTCGCGTCATATATTTTCACCAATAACCATAAACGAATAGAACGCTTTAGCAGGGATCTTCAATTTGGAGAGATCCAAGTGAATGGGGTAAAATATTCCATATACCTTCCTCATGGAGGCATAAAGAATAGTGGTATCGGACATGACTGTTCGCATTTGGCCTTGGATGACTACTTGATTAAAAAAAGAATCACGGTAGCCCTCTGACCCCTGAATACGTAAATCGAAAATTATACTAAACACATATGCAACCTATTGAACAACAGGCCATGTCGCCTGGACTAATACAGAAAATAGACAACGCCGGCATTATTGCGGTGTTGATTATTGATGAAGTAAAACATGCCGTACCCGTGGCAAGAGCACTTCTTGCAGGTGGGGTCGATGCAATTGAACTCACATTGAGAACACCGGCTGCAATCGACGCGGCTAAAGCAATCAAAAAAGAGGTTCCGGAGATGACACTGGGTTTTGGTACGGTCTTAACTGTAGATCAGGTAAAGGCTGTAGTTGATGTGGATGCTGATTTTGCAGTTTCCCCCGGATGTAATCCAAGAGTTCTTAAGGAAGCGAAAAAGTTAGGGCTTTCCTTCGCACCCGGAATCATGACCCCAACAGATATTGAAATGGCCTTGGAAGAAGGTTGCCGTATTCTGAAATATTTTCCTGCGGAAACTTCGGGTGGCATGAACCACTTGAAGAATATGGTAGCTCCATATCAATATTTAGGGCTAAAATTCATTCCTCTAGGAGGATGCAACCTAGCCAATGCAAGTACTTACCTACAATCCGATCTAATTACCGCAATTGGAGGTTCATGGGTAGCGAAAAGACCTTTGATCCAAGCGGAGAATTGGGAGGCCATTACAAAAAATGCAAGTGAAATCAGAACATTGATCGATCAAATAAGAACGAATAAAAAATAACTCAATTAACATAATCCTAGGTATTGGGATTTTAGATTTAAGCAAACATGAAAAAAGTTGTAACCTTTGGGGAGATAATGGGGCGTATGGCTTCACCAGCGAATTTAAGATTACGCCAAACACGTGAATTTGAGGTAACCTATGCAGGAGCCGAGGCTAGCGTAGCTGCCTCTGTTTGTAATTTTGGGGGGGTAGCCCGCTATGTTACCGCATTGCCTAAACATGCCTTGGCAGAAGCTACAATGGATGCCGTTCGTGCTGTGGGTATCGATACCCAATACGTACTACGTACCGACAAAGGACGATTGGGGCTCTATTTTTTAGAAACGGGAGCCAATCAACGCCCTAGCAATGTCATTTATGACCGGGCGGACTCAGCTGTTGCCATAACTCCGGCCAGCGCATATAATTGGGATGCTATTTTTAATGGGGCCGGATGGCTGCATTTAAGTGGAATTACCCCCGCGCTTTCAAGAAATGCTGCAGAGGCTACCTTAGTGGCTGCACAAAAGGCAAAAGCTGCCGGTGCATCCGTATCGATCGATCTTAATTTCAGAGGTAAATTATGGAATTGGGATAAGACCAAAACTGCGCGTGAATTAGCGCAAGAAACCATGCGCACCATTTTACCGTTTATAGATGTTGTCATTGGAAATGAAGAGGATTGTCACGACGTTTTGGGTATAAGGGCTGGGGATACCGATGTACATTCAGGTAAATTGGATACTTCCAGATATCCTGATGTAGCCAGACAAGTGGTGAAACAATTTCCAAATGTAAGCAAGGTCGCCATTACTTTGCGAGAGAGTCTTTCTGCTTCCCACAACAATTGGGGCGCTATGCTATATGATGTTAAATTGGATAAACCTTTTTTCGCACCTTTGGATGCCGAGGGGAATTATCAATCCTATCAAATCAAGAACATTGTGGATAGGGTAGGTGGAGGTGACTCCTTTGCGGGTGGATTGATTTTTGCCTTGAACACCCCTGATTTGGCAGATTCCAAAACAGCGGTGAAATATGCCGTTGCCGCCTCATGCCTTAAACATTCGATCAAAGGGGACTTCAATTTTTCAACCCGTGACGAGGTAGAAGCCCTTATGGGTGGCTCTGGATCAGGAAGGGTTGTACGTTAAATGTAAAATAAAACAAGGAATCTGTCTTTTATTCTTAACAGCACTGTCCGATAGTATTATATATACTATTCGGACAGTTTTTTGTTTTATAATCAACGGATCTTAAATTACATTCTCAGGTTTAAAACCGATAGAGAATGTTCAAATACCTTTAATTTTAAATTGTTGATTCTTTTCATTGATGTGTTTGTTATAATAATTTAAGGTTGTTTCCTTTAGTTCGCTCAAGCTTATTTTTGCCAATGCTCGTTTTTGCCAGAAGGGGTGGGTTTCTGCGAAATAGCTAAAACGCAATGTTTCAATGTGTCGAATCCACAAAAAAGTGTCTTTAAAAAACATATATTGATAAAAAGGTTAATATAATGCTAATAGTAGGTAATTTATTGAACTCCGCTACCCTCATCTTACTGTTCTTTTGTATAGAAATTAGTCACTCCGGTGTAATAGATAGGATTAATTCAAAAGGAGTGATTGCGAATTTCAAATAAAACTAAAATCAACTCAATACATGAAAACTTTATGAAAACAAAAAGAAAACCACGAACAAGGATTAACTGTCTTGGGAAAGATGGTTTGGGTTTCAAAAAAGGGATTAGAAACGTATTAGTAGTTTCATTTTGCCTTATTGTTTCCTTAACGGGGATATATGCCTCTGAAAATTATGGCTCAAGAACATCCTTGCATAACGATGTTCTAGTCACCAAGGTTGAACGTTCGATCCTTATGGATAATGAGTATTCAGAACAAACTGTTATCACTGGATCCGTTTTTGACTCCCAAGGCCCTCTTCCCGGCGCGAGTGTTGTCGTAAAAGGAACCACCAATGGTACACAAACCGATTTTGATGGTAATTTCACCTTGTCCATAGATAGTAACGATCCAGTATTGGTCGTTTCTTATGTGGGCTATGCTACTCAGGAAATTGCCGTTGGCAATCAAACTGCTATTGATGTCATTTTGGTAGAAGATACCTCGCAATTGGAAGAGGTTGTTGTTTTAGGGTATACCACTAAGAAAAAAGGAGAGGTTACAGGGTCTGTTAGTACTGTAAGTGCAGATGATATTGCAAAATCTGGTAGTAAAGATTTAGTGAAATCATTGGCAGGGAAAGTTTCAGGTTTAATTATTTCCGATAGAGGTGGTACACCTGGGGCTAATGATGCAACATTATTGATTCGAGGGAAATCTACTTTAGGAAACAATTCACCTCTAATATTAATTGATGGAATTGTAGCGTCAACTTTCGCAAATTTAGCACCTCAAGACATTGAAAGTTTAACAGTTTTAAAAGATGGTGCAGCTGCAATTTATGGGGCAAGGGCTGCCAACGGGGTTATTTTAGTAACAACAAAAAGAGGGAAAAACGGAAAAGCTAAGATAAGTTTATCTACTTCATATACAGTTTCTTCCTTTTCCGCTACACCAAGCTTAATGTCTTCTGAGCAATATGCAATTTATAATAATGAAATAGCAGAAAGATATGGGAATGACCCCATCTATTCTCAAGCGGATATTGCTAAGTATGCGGATGGTTCAGATCCCATTAATTTTCCTAATACAGACTGGGCTGATGAGACTTTCGCTAAGAGCTCTCCGGAGTCAAGGACTTCTTTATCGATTTCAGGAGGAAATGATAATGTAAATTATTTTGTTAGTGGGGATATGATTCGCCAAACAGGAATGTATAAATCAGGGGATTTAAAATTTGATCAAGATCAAATACGATCCAATCTTGATATTAGAATTACCGAAGATGTTAAATTAGGTATTGATCTATCTGGAAGATTTGGAGAAACTTTAGAGCCTGGTATTGGCACTGGTCCCATATACAAACAGATTTATAATAACGCACCAACAGAAGTTGCCGTATATCCAAATGGTTTAATTGCCTGGGGGGGGGAGAATGGTTTAAACCCTGCTATTATGTCTAGTAAAGAATCAGGTTTTGATAAGAAGATTGATAATGATTTAAGAGCGAAATTCACAATTGATTATGACTTACATAAACTTACTGAAGGCCTAAAGTTTAAAGGTTATGCAGGGATGAGACGAATGAGTTATGATCAAAAATCATGGTACACTCCTTGGACGGTTTACACATATCTTGAAAGTACTGATGACTATGTTTCACAAACTGGTTTTTCACAGGATGGTAGTGAGAATATCTTAACTGAAAGTTTTTGGAAATACAATGAGTTAATGTTGAATGCTACATTGTATTATTCGAAATCGATTAATGATAAGCACAATTTTAGTGGATTTGTCGGGTATGAACAAACTACATCAGATCAACGAAATTTTTGGGTAGAAAAGATAGGTTTTCCAGATTCTGAACATTCTGAGTTATTTGCAGGAGATACAGATGGTCAAACCTCCGATGGTACCTCTTATGAATGGGCCCGTGTAAATTATTTTGGATCCCTTTCCTATGATTATATGAAGAAGTACTACTTAGATTTAACATTACGCCATGATGGGTCCAGTAATTTTGGTCCTGGAAATAGGTTTGGTACTTTCCCTGGAATTGCTTTTTCATGGGCTATAAATAGGGAGTCTTTTTTGGAAAATGTTTCCTGGATAAATTCATTGAAACTTAGAACTTCTTGGGCAAAAATGGGGAATGACCGTATTACCGGCTTCCAGTATTTAACACAATATGATTATGCGGGAAATGTTGGGGCAAAGCCTAATTACTACAATTTTGGTGGCGAATATTATAATGGGTATTCCAGCATAGGGGTTGAAGCCGCAAATGAAGCTATTACTTGGGAGTCTGCAGACATGAAAAATATAGGTTTGAATTTCACATTATTTGATAATAAATTAACAGGTGATCTAAATTATTTTTATCAAAAAAGGGAAGACATCTTAGTAACAAGAAACGCATCTGTTCCAGATTATACAGGGCTAACCTTACCTCAGGAAAATATAGGGAAAGTTGATAATTATGGCTGGGAATTGGAATTAGGTTGGAATGATAAAGTTGGTGATTTAGGGTATAATTTTGGTTTTAACTTTACACAAGCTAAAAATGAAATTGTTTATATGGACGAGGCTGAGAATGTCGCAGATGCCATTAAACAAGAAGGACACCCAATGGATTCGTATTTAGTATATCCGACTAATGGAATTTTCCAAAACCAAGCCCAAGTCGATGCTGAACCTGTAAAATTGGCAGGTACAGTAGCTGGTGAACCATACTATATTGATACTGATGGTAATGGGAAAATTGATGCAGGGGATAGAATTCGTTCTTATTCGTCCAATGTGCCTGAAATTCAATATGGCTTTTATGGTGGTTTAAATGTGAAAAATTGGAATTTTAATTTCTTGTTTCAAGGGCAGGCAGAAGCAAAAATGCAGGTATATTTTGAAGGAAATGGGGCATTACCGGATTTCTTATACAATCAAAGATGGACCCCTGAAAATACAGGGGCAAAATTCCCAAGGGCATTTGCAACAGGAGATTCATATAGTTCAAGTTTGAATGGGCCAGATAATTTCCAAGGTGCAGACATATATTTACAGGATGCCTCATACCTTAGGTTGAAAGAAATCGAATTGGGCTATACCATATCCAAGGATGTGTTAAAATTTGGAGAAGCTAAATTATATGTTAGAGGTTATAATATGTTAACCCTGTTTTCTGACATATATGATTTAGGATTAGATCCTGAAGCAGAAGGGTATAATAGTTTCAGAAGTAGTACCTATCCTTCTTTAAAATCATTTACGTTAGGTTTAAATTTTAATTTTTAATTAAAAAATGAATCAGACCTTAATCAATAAGAAATTCAAAAAGATGAAACATATAGAAATAAAATTGGCGGTTGTTCTTCTGACTATTTTTACAATAGTGGGTTGCAATAATGATATTTTAGATACGGAATCGAGCGATTCTTTTACAGAAGATGCAATTTATGGTGATGTAAACCAAGCAGCACTTGTTGTAGTGACGGCATATAATACTACGGATAGTTGGGCCATAAACCGTTCTCAATGGTGGACACAAAGAATCGGTATTGAAGGTGCATCTTGGGAAGCTAAATTTAACTTTAAGGATTTAGATAATCCTTATAAAATGAGAGGTGGATGGTCTCCTAGTAATGCGGGTTTGGCATTTAATAATAGATGGGAAACTTCTTGGGATTATGTGAAGTTGATTAATGAGTTTTTAGAAAAGATCGAAGGTAGCGAAGCAATGGAAGAAAACCCAGAGGAAGTGGCTCAATTAAAAGCGGAAATGCAGTTTTTAAGAGCTTTTACTTATTTTAATCTAATAAAGTATTATGGGGGTGTTCCAATCATGGAAACAACATTTGGATTGGATGATGACTTTAGTTTGTCCAGGGATAGTTTTGAGGATTGTGTAGAGTTTATAGTAAATGATTTAGATGAAGCTGCCGCAGTTTTGCCAATAGAAGCTTCAGAATTCGGTAGAGCAACCAAATTAGCTGCTCTAGCAGTTAAATCACGTACTTTATTGTATGCAGCAAGTCCATTGCATGATCCAAATACTGTACCAAATGGACTGCTTTATGATTATTCTAAAACAACAAAATGGCAAGATGCAGCTGATGCGGCAAAAGCAGTAATAGATCTAGTTGGTGCCCGTGATTTAATTTCCGTTGCAAATGCAACGGAATATCAAAATTTATTTTTACATCCAAATCAGGATATTTTATTTGCTAGGTCATATGGAAGCTTGTATGCAGAAATGGCAAATGACATAAATACGTTGCCCGATCAGGCGCAATCACCAAATGGTTATGGTGGTTGGGGATTAAGTTCCCCTACGTTGAACTTCGCTTTGGAATTCAATATGGCAGATGGTACTTCAACCTCTGTAGGAAGCTATGATGCAAATCAACCAAATGAAAACAGGGAAATGAGATATTATGCTGATTTGAATTTTCAAGGAGCAATGTTTAGAGATCGCCAGGTAGATTATGCTTTAGCAGATAATCCAAGTGATGAAACCCCTGATGGTTTGGATTCTCCAAATGGATTGGGAAACCAATTACATTCATCTAAAACAGGATATAATATAAGGAAATTCCAAGACGAAAGCTTATCCACTTTAACAAGTTTTTCTGCGGACCGTCCATATATCATGTATAGACTGGCTGAAGTTTATTTGAACTATGCAGAGGCTATGTATGAATTGGGAGATGAAACAACCGCACGGGAGTATTTAAATAAAGTCTCTATGAGAGCCCTTCAACCAGAAATTACAGCAGCAGGAAATGAACTTTTGGAAGCAATAAAAAGAGAAAGGCGAGTAGAGCTTTGTTTTGAGGGGCATAACTTTTTTGATGAAAGAAGATGGATGAATCAAGACCATATCGGAGGATATGATATTAAAGGATTAAAATGGACAAAGGCTGTGGATGGAACTTTAAATCATGAAGAGTATACTGTTGTAACAAGACCTTGGTTTGATTATAGGTATTACTTGCCAATTCCACAAACGGAAATTGATAAGGATGCTTCTTTGGAGCAAAATTATGGTTATTGATATTTCCTCGTAGCATATAAAAATACCGAGGCCAAAAACCTCGGTATTTTATCTTAATTTAGAATTTTCAAGTACTTTGAAAAAATTATTCCTACTCTTGGTTCTATCTATTGGGACATTTTCAAATTCCAAAGAAAAGCCCAAAACCAAGCACTTATTTACTCACTTCAATAAATTTGAGGAACGATCAAATTGGGGAACCTGATTCTATATGTGAAATAGCTCATGTTGTAGAACTAATGTTCATTGTTCGTATAACTGGCGATTTAATAAAATATTGAATATTACTACATGACCTATCTAATACACACTAAATCGCTTACCCTTGCCATTTTAATGGTAATAGGGATATACCATGTTGATGCACAACAGAAAAATTTAAAACCGGCAAAACTTTTTGTTGAGTTACCCAGCTTTTGTCCGACACCAGATGCTTTTGATATTGCTCCAGATGGGAGTTTGGTACTCTCATGTCCTAACTTTGCAGATAGAACATTGCCTGGTATTTTAGTAAAAATCGATAAGGATAAAAAAATCACCAAACTTTTGGAAATACCAGGGGTTATAAAGGATAGAAACTCCAACCCCATGGGTATAGCCTATGCACCAGATGGTAGTTTGTTTGTTTGTAACAACCAAGGAAAGAACCAAGGGCAGGTATTATGCATCACTTTTGATGGAAAAGGGAATCATACTATTGAAATTGTTGCCGAAGGTATGGGGCAACCTAATGGTATTCGCTATCATGATGGTGCTGTTTATGTAACGCAACCCGCCATGCCAAAAATAAGAACCGAAAATCATGTGAGCGGTTTATACAGGTTTAAAACTTCAGATAGGAACATTTTTATTAAGAATGATAAATCTGATTCCAATTTAATTTACATTACAGAAACCATCAACCCGGATAGAAAAGTTGGTTTGGACGGTTTGGTATTTAATAAAGCAGGTGAATTATTTGTTGGTGATTTTGGAGATGGGGAGCTTATAAAATTAATTTTGGATGAGGAAGGCAAGGTTACAAAAGAGGAACTGTTTGCAAACGTTCCAAAAGTAACGGGGATAGATGGTATCAATACCGATTCGAATGATAATATTTATGTTGCAGGTTTTTGTCAGAACCAAATTCTAAAGGTTGACCTCAAAGGTAACGTAACTTTAATTGCGGATTATGATGATAATGATGGAGCAAATGGCCAAATAGACCAACCTGCAGATATAATCGTGTATATGAACAATATCATTATTTCTAATTTTGATTTAATGTCTGGAGAAGGAATTATAAATTCTAAGCATAGTAAACCTTATACTTTGTCATATATAAAAATATACTAAAGAACAATATAAAATTAATTTCACCAACATAACGCAATTCACATTGATTCAACCATATAAAGAGAGAAAATTATGAAAAAAGATGCAAACTTTCATAACAAGGCTATAACGAATACGTCGCAGAGCCCGTATGTTAAACTAAAGAGCATCAACTTTGGGGATTGTAATTGGAATTCAGGGTTTTGGGCCGAAAAAGTAAAAACCGCAGAAGAGCAAATGCTACCTTATATGGGGGGTCTTCTTTGTGGTGATGTGGGCCATGCTTTGAACAACTTTAAAATTGCAGCAGGGGAAAAAGAAGGAGAACACAAGGGATTCTATTGGCATGATGGGGATTTCTACAAATTCATGGAAGCCAAAACATACATTTACGGACTTACCAAGGATAAGACTATTTTAAAAGAATTGGATGACTATATCGCTCTTATAGGTAGGGCACAAGAAGAAGATGGGTACATTCATACGTACATTCAAATTACAGAAGGTGCAGACCGATTCGAAAACCGGAAGTATCATGAGATGTACAATTTTGGACATTTGTTTATTGCAGCTTCTATTCATTATCGCATGACGGGTCAACATAATTTTCTGGATATAGCTATAAAACAAGCCAATTTGTTGTTCACCTATTTTATGCCAGATACAAAACACTATCAAAGATTTGGTTTTAATCAAACTCAAATTATGGGATTGGTTGAGCTTTACAGAACGGTTAAGGATAAAAAATATTTGAAATTGGCGGAGAAGTTCATTAACAGACGTGGAACTTTTGAAATCAAACATGATTCTACCACAGAAGGCTATCCTATTGGCGATATGGTTCAGGAGCGCACACCCTTACGCGAGTCTGAAGAAGCTGTTGGCCATGCAGTATTGGCACTGTATTATTATGCCGGGGCTGCCGATGTTTATGCAGAAACAGGCGAAAAAGCACTAATAGATGCCTTGGATAAGTTGTGGGAAAATGTCACAGGAAAAAAAATGTATGTAACAGGGGCTGTTGGACAAGCACATTATGGGGCGTCTACCAATCTGGATATGATAGAAGAAGGCTTTATAGATGCTTACATGATGCCAAACATGACTGCCTATAATGAAACCTGCGCCAACTTATGTAATGCAATGTTCAGTAGT
This sequence comes from Maribacter polysiphoniae, assembly GCF_003148665.1. GTDB lineage: Bacteria > Bacteroidota > Bacteroidia > Flavobacteriales > Flavobacteriaceae > Maribacter_A > Maribacter_A polysiphoniae. Next base: position 208,568 of record NZ_QGGQ01000007.1, read on the forward strand.
CGGATGATGGGTATTAAGGATGAATCAAGATATGCGGACATAATTGAATTGGTTTTGTATAACAGTGGCTTGTCAGGAATTAGCCTTGAAGGAACAGAATATTTCTATTCCAATCCATTACGTATGGTAAATAATTCCAGAAATTATGATTCTCATGCAGATGTAACGGAAAGTCCAGTAAGACAACCCTATTTAGAGTGTTTCTGTTGTCCACCGAACTTGGTGAGAACAATTTGTAAATCATCCGGTTGGGCTTATAATCTATCGAAAAATGGAGTGGCTGTTGTGTTATTCGGAAGTAATGATCTAGATACGACTATGTTAGATGGTTCTTCATTAAAACTATCACAAGACACAGAGTATCCCTGGAATGGATTGGTCAAAATAACTGTTAATGAATGTAAGGAATCAACTTTCGAGATTAAAATCAGGATTCCAAATTGGGCTGTAGGAAGCACGCTTAAGATTAATGGAGAAGGTGCTCATGTTGATGTGGTTCCTGGAAGATTCGCTGTTGTAAACAGAAAATGGAAAGCAGGAGATACCATTACTTTAGACATGCCAATGAACGTAATGCGTTTAGAAGGCCATAACAGAATTGAAGAAACCAGAAATCAAATCGCCGTAAAAAGAGGGCCGATTGTATATTGTTTAGAGACACCGGATTTACCAGAAAACACGTCTATTTTAAATGCATACATAAAAGGAAATGCAGAATTAAAAGCAGTTCATAAACCAGATTTTCTAAATGGTGTTACCGTTGTTGAAACAGAATTGTTATTGAGGGAAGATAGGAATGATGAAATGTATCAGGCCATTTCAAAACCAGAATTTAAGTCATATAAAACACAACTTGTTCCTTATTTTGCTTGGAGCAATAGGGGGCAAGCTGAAATGACGGTGTTTATACCTGTCGTATGGAATTCCTAATAATATAGGAATCAATTTATTTTAGGAACAATCATGCTCTATTCATATTCCAAAACAATTGGTTATGGGGTTTTAATATTGTTGTTCTTCCAATGATCCCCTATATTTTCAATGCAGCCCTTTTCGCTCAAGATAGACCGGATATTGTGCTTATGATGACAGAAGATTAAGGCTATGGCGATATTGGTGGTCGTGGTAATCATCTATAAGTTTACTATGCACATCTCCATTGCTTAGGCTGTCAGCAGCGGTTACACCGATTATCATAGGATACTTGGCAAAGGCCGGAGATTTTAACCTGAACTTTTCTATATAGCTTTTCTGGCATGGATTGGCTTTTTTTTACTACTTGTTTTTAGGAGGCAAAGTACGAGGTATAGGGGTGTAAAAACAAAAAAGGAATTTACTTAAGGTAAAATATGGTATGCATCAGTTAAGATATACTTATTGAGGGTTAATATTTACCCCTTCCTTTGTAAGGACCAGGTTTATGGTGTTTTTTTAAATAGGGAAAGGATGTTGGCATAATTTAACGTATTAAATCCATATAAATGATAACGAACATACATAGTACAAGGTTAGTTTGAATCGTTTGATTACAGTCAAGATGGATAGGAGTATGTTGTACTGGGTAACCCACTTGAAAATGGCATTTGTTCAAAAATGAAATGACCAAGGCCAAGAACAACAACTATTTAAGTGCCGAGATTGGGGATGCCAAAAAAGGGAAAACCTGGGCCATAGGCGTATCGTTGAAAATTGAAGTTTATGAAACCTATCATATACAGCGGATAGGTCCCTCAGACACATTGTAATCAGTAAGTCATAGAACTTTAGTTTCTTTTTGCCTAAGTAGTTTTAAAGCAGCTGAGGAAAAAGTAAATTGGACCAATGGTGTAACCAAAACTGAATTAGTATAAATTGTAAATATAAATTTTAAGACCGTTAATTGGTCTAAAGTCAAAAATCAATAAGCATTATGAGCTCTTTTAAAAGAAATGCCTTTACTTATTCTACCATAGTGGCTTTGGGAGGTTTTGTTTTTGGTCTGGATGCCGCTTTAATTTCCGGAGCATTTAAGTTCATTACGGCAGAATTCAATCTAAATGAGTGGCAGGTAGGCGCATTAGGATTTGGACCGGGAATTGGAGTGTTGGTCGCTTTACCAATGGCCGCTTGGTCCAGTAATAAATATGGTCGAAGAACAACCTTGAAAACAATAGCAGCATTGTATTTGATATCAGCATTGGGTTCGGCTTTTGCCCCTTCATTTGCAACCTTGTTCGCTGCTCGTTTTTTAGGGGGATTGGCTTTTAGTTCAATTACATTGGCAGCTATGTATATCGGTGAGGTTTCACCGGCCCAATGGAGAGGTAAATTAGTTTCGATGACGCAAATCAATATTGTACTTGGTTTAACGGCCGCTTATTTCATTAATTATTGGTTACTGCAGAGCACCAATTCAAATGCGGAATGGGTATCTGCCTTAGGAATACGTGAATATACTTGGAGGTGGATGTTAGGAATCGAAATAATACCGGCATTGATATGGTTCGGATTACTTTATATTGTTCCACAAAGTCCAGCTTGGTTAATATATAAAGGTGAGTTTGATAAAGCTAGGGAAACCTTGGCCAAAGTATTTCCGAGTGAAGAAATTGAGAATCATGTTCAGGTTATGAAAGCAAGTATTGAAGAAAGTAACCAAGACAGGTCTATTGGAACTCAACTGAAAGAAATTTTTAGCAAGAAAATGAGCGTTGTGGTAATTGTTGCATTGACTATGGCCATTGTGCAACAATCAACCGGGATAAATGCGGTGTTAACGTATGCGCCAACGGTTATGGAACAGTTAGGTTTAGGTCAAAACGCAGCATTTGAACAAGCTATTTGGATTGGATTAACCAGCGTATTGTTTACGATATTATCCTTGGTTCTTATTGACAAAGTAGGAAGACGACCGATGATGATTACGGGATTGGTTTGGGTAATTTTAAGTTTAGGTGTATGTGCTTATGGTTTTGGTACGGCCAAATATGAAATGACGACTGATGCTATTGCCGAAATGAAAGACATTCCTGATGTTGATAAACTATCGGTATTGGTAGGCAAACAATTTTCTACCGATATTGAATTCAAGGAAGCTGTAAAGGAGGTTATGGGTGATATTTCTGCAAGGGATAATTCCAGTGTATTTCTACAAAAGTCGGCAGTACTGAATGCAATGTTGATCCTGATAGGTATTTTAAGTTTCATAGCAGCTTTTCACTTTTCAGTAGGCCCAATTATGTGGGTTTTATTATCTGAGATTTTCCCTATTTCCTTGAGAGGTATTGCTATACCGTTTTTCGCCTTGATTTCTAGTACTATAAGTGCTTTAACACAATTCTTTTTTCCATGGCAACTTGCAAATATGGGAGCGAGCACTATATTTATGTTCTACGGAGGTTTGGTTTTTATTGGTCTCGCCATATTGATCAAATTCTTACCCGAGACCAAGAATTTGACCATTGAGGAAATTCAATCAAAACTTCGGCTTAAAATCAATAAACATTGACTATTGGCAGGTAAGGTTAGAATAGTGCTCTAAAGAGGTATAATTATGAAAAAAAATTGGTCAGATTTCATCTAATTTTAGGTTTGTAAAGCATCGGAATATGAGGGCTGTTCTGTTGGATACCATTTGGGCATTGATTTTTAATAGCTGCATAACCCAGTATATCACTATAGCAATTGAGAGTGATTTTAAAAATTGGAGATGGGTGACTGTAGAAGGAAATTAACAAAAAATGAATTTTCCGGTATTATAGACAAATTTAAGATTGAATTGCGAAAAAATGACCTTCCCAGAACGAAGGCTGTTGAATTCTTTATCGAAGATATTGTCATAAAAAAATTAACTGAAAATAGTAGACCATGAGGGTGATGCAAAAAAATAGTATCAAAACATTTAGCATTACATCACTGTTCCTTATCCTGATTTCAAACCATTGTCAAGGACAGTATGCAGTGACGGATGCAAGTGTTCATTTTAAAGAAACATTTGAAGATTTTGTACAAAAGGATAAAAACCTAAGAAAATGGGATGCACCTTCCGTAGCCGATCTTGACCAAGATGGGTATCCAGACCTTTTATTGAATGATCACGGTTTAGGCATAAGTGTCTGTTGGAATAATCAGGGTCATTTTGCAAAATCGATAGATATCATCATGGGTGATCTTCATGGCGTAGCCGTTGGTGATATTGATTTCGATGGTAAGCTGGAGGTCATCATGTCCCGTGGCGGTGGTTCTGGGAGTAATGCCCGTAACTCCAAAATGTTCCGGGTAAACAAAAAAAGGGAATTCATTCCGTTGGAGGATTTCGATATTCCTTTGGAAATGATGCGTGGTCGTACGGTTAAATTCTTTGATGGAGATAATGATGGTGATCTTGATCTTATCAATTTTGCCTTTCCTACAAAAGAAAAAAAGGGTAAAAGCGAAAACTATGTTTATGAAAATGATGGCAATGGCCAACTCATCCTAAAATCAACATTACCACCATCCATTGCAGATGGGCAAAAAACCCTTTTAACCGATATCAACAGCGATAATATCATTGATCTTATCCTATATGGTCATGAAACGATAAAAGTTTTCCAAGGATTGGGCGATTTAACTTTTAAGGAAGTTACTGGTAAGGTACTACCCAATTCAATATCCGATGTTACTTCAGTGGTAGAAATGGACTATGACAATGATGGTGATTTTGATCTTTACCTAACCCGTGGTAAAGATTTTGAGATTGGGGAAACCTTCTACAATAAACAAACAAAAAATTGGGCGTTTTACACCAAACGTGGCAATTTCAAGTTTGAAGATCTACAAACAGGCGATGTATTGCAAATGCGCAATTTCCAATCACAATGGCCATATAATGATGCATATTATATTGGTGAAACCGGATACTTGTATGATTTTCCTGGGGAAACCCATTCCGGTAAAAATATCCGTTTGGTCAACAGCAATGCCTTGGGATTTCCTGATAAACTCAATGAAAAAGGAGGAATCCATGTAGGTTATGTCGGTAATGACAGATGGCGTATTGCTGGCAATACATGGTCACCAACAACAGGAGTGGTGCATGGTGTTTTGGATTATCCGGAATACAACCACCCTAAAGGGCTTCCGGACATTTTTCTTGAGAACAAAAACGGAAAATTCGTCGATTCAACCGAAAAGGCAAAACTCATTTTGGAGGAGCACACCGTGGCGGCTTCTGTTGCCGATTTCGATAACAATGGTTTTCAAGACCTTTTAGTTATCCGAAGGGGAAATATGGTTTTTCAAAATGAACCGATCGTTTACCTTAATCAAGGTAATTCACAATTCCAGCAAGAAATGGTAAGTGGTATATCCACTTCCGACTGGGGTTCTATGGGCATGGCCGTTGAAGTCTTGGATTATGACCTCGACGGAAAGGTTGATATCGTCATTGGTAATGAGCGTGGTAAATGGCACTTATTCAAGAACCTTAGTAAAGAAGCAAACACGAATTCCTTTATCTCCATAGAGGTCGGTAAATCTTCCTCTGGACAGGCAACTGCCTTGGGTGCCATGGTGAACATCAAAAGCTGTACAGGTGAACAAACACAACATATAGGGAGTACAGGCGCTTCCTATTCCCAAAGTTTTAACAAGCTAGTTCATTTTGGTTTAGGCGAATGTAACAAACCGATAAAGGTGACCGTAACTTGGAGCAATGGGGAAGCAATAACACGTACCATTAATAATACACAACAGAAAATAACAATAGGTAAAAACTGATTTTCAAACATATTAAATCAAAATACAACATGAGTCCTCTAATGAAATTTGGTAAAATTGAATTTAGAAAAGAGGTTATCCTTTTTCTCCTTACGGCCTTATTAATGGTCAGTTGCAAATCACAAAATGATAAACCCGTTGAAGAAACGAGTAAAAAACCGAACATTCTCTTTATCGCTATTGATGACCTACGCCCAGAGTTGGGTGCCTATGGTTCGGAAATGGCAATAACCCCTAATTTGGATGCTATTTCAAACGATGGTTTATTGTTTGAAAACGCCTATTGCCAACAAGCAATCTGTAGTCCTTCAAGGGCTAGTTTAATGACAGGTGCCCGTCCGGAAACAATACATGTCATTGAAAATTACACCTATTTTAGAGACGCTAATCCAGATATTATCACCTTGCCACAGCATTTTAAAAACAATGGTTATGAGGCAACGAATACAGGTAAAATTTATCATAAACCTGGTTTTGCCGATGCTGAGTTGTCATGGAGTAGAAAACCTGCATATGATAAGATGACCATTGAAAAATCGAAAACCCCAGGTGGATTCGCACTTCCTGAAAATCAGGAAATGTTTAGAAAGAACCAAGCCGATATGATAGCCAAATATGGACCTGAAGCTCCAAGAAATGGATTGGGTAAAGGGCCTGCCTATGAATATGCGGATGTGCCGGACACGTTCTATGAAGATGGTTACAATACGGAATTGGCTATCGTGACCATGAAAGATATGATTGAAAAAAATCCTGATAAGCCATTCTTTTTAGGTCTTGGAATGAAAAAGCCCCATTTAGATTGGTTGGCTCCCAAAAAATATTGGGACCTCTATAATCGTGATAGTATTAAATTGACAACTCAAACCCATGCCCCAAAAAATGGAGCCGCGATGGGGTTGCATCCTTCATTCGAGTTGCGTGCCAGATATGGCATTCCCAAAAAAGGAGCAATCGATGATGAACTGGCCAAAACATTAAAGCATGCGTATTTAGCTTCCGTGAGTTATATAGATGCGCAAATAGGAAAAATGATCAATGCTTTGGAAGAAGCAGGTCTAAGGGAAAATACCATAATCATGGTCTGGAGCGATCATGGTTGGCATCTCGGTGAAATGGGAATATGGGGTAAAGCAACCAACTATGAGATTTCAGCTCGCGTTCCTTTAATGATTTGGACACCAGACATGCCCAAGGAAACTAGAGGAAAAAAGACTAAAGCTTTGGTTGAGTTGGTAGATATGTATCCCACGCTTTGTGAATTGGCCGGGTTGGATAAACCGGAACATCTTGAAGGACAAAGTTTTGCGCCATTAGTGGAAGACCCTAATAAAAGTTGGAAGAAAGCCGCATTTACGCAATTTCCAACACCCGCCTTAAGAGAATGGGCGGCAAACCCCTTGTCGAAAGGAATGCGTGAAACCTACTTTGGGCCTTTAATCGAAGAGGTAGAAGGAAAAATCAAAGATCAGCAAAAAGACAATTGGGATAGGGAGTTATTTGAAAACTATCTCATGGGATATGCCATGCGAACAGATCGTTATCGTTTCATCCTATGGAGAGATTACAGAGATCCGAAGGCAGAACCATTATTCTTCGAATTATATGACCATAAAACCGACCCCAATGAAACAGTTAATATTGCCGATGACAACCCTGAATTGGTAGCAGAACTCTTAGCGCAGTTTAATAAAGGTTGGCAAGGTAATCTTGCTGATATGGCAAACACTAAATAAAATTAAAAAACAATGCTTCGAACAATTAAATATCTACCGTTAATAATATGTTTTTTATCCCTTTGTAATTGCAAGGAAAAAACAAAACCGGAAATCGCCAATGCTAAAGTAGCGGTTGAAAGGCCCAACATACTTGTGGTCATGTGTGATGACTTAGGGTACTCAGATGTTGGGTTCAATGGTGCCAAGGATATTACGACTCCCGAAATTGACAAATTGGCTTCCAATGGTACGATCATGACCTCGGGCTATGTATCCCATCCATTCTGTGGTCCAAGTAGGGCAGGATTGATGACCGGTAAATATCCCCATACTTTAGGAGCACAATTCAATCTACCCGCCAATAGCGAGGTTACCGTAGGTAAAGGTGTTTCTTTGAAAGAAACCTTCATTAGTACGGTATTACATGACGCGGGGTATTATACGGGAGCCATTGGTAAATGGCATTTAGGACCAGAGCCTGCCTACCATCCGAATAGAAGGGGTTTTGATTACTATCATGGATTTCTTGGAGGGGGGCACAACTATTTCCCTGAACAATATACAGCTGCTTACAATAGACAAAGGGAACAGGGTAAAAAGGTTATTTTCGATTATTTGAAACCATTGGATCATAATGGGGAAGAAGTGAAAAACCCAACCGAATATTTAACCGATGAACTATCGCATAAAGCGGTCGAATTCGTTGATAATGCTAGCAAGAGAGAGAATCCGTTTTTTCTTTTCTTAGCGTACAATGCACCCCATGTTCCCTTGGAGGCCAAGGCCGAGGATCTGGAAAAATTCAAGGACATTAAAGATGAAAATCGCCGCACCTATGCTGCAATGGTATATGCCGTGGATAGGGGGGTCGGTGAACTTGTTACCGCCCTAAAGGAAAACGGTCAATTTGATAATACCCTTATCGTTTTCTTAAGCGATAACGGAGGTAAGGTCACCAAAGGTGCCACGAACTTTCCTCTAAGGGAAGGAAAAGGAAGTACTTGCGAAGGAGGGTATCGCGTACCTATGTTCTTTCATTGGCCCGGTAAGGTTGCTAGTGGACAGAAGTTTTCCTATCCGGTTTCCGCATTGGACTTTTACCCAACCTTCGCCAATTTGGCACAAGCTGAAATACCCGAAGGTAAAGAATTGAACGGCAAGGATATTTGGCCTGCATTCAGCACAGGTAAAAACCCTCGTAAAGGGGAAATGGTCTTTGTGCTCAGACATCGTGAAGGGTATAGCGATGTCGGGGTAAGACAAGACCAATGGAAAGCGTTAAAGACCAATCAAAATACTTGGAAGCTCTTCAATATCGACGAGGACATGGGCGAAGAGAATGATTTAAGCCACCAATATCCCGAACAACTTGCCCAAATGGTGGCTGGTGCCAAAGAATGGAGTAAGTTCCATGCTGAACCCCAATGGTTCGATCCTGAGGAATTACGGGAAATCTGGAAGGAAAAGGATATGGCCAAGTTCAACGGAACATTTGACCTAGATGAAGGCAAATGATTAGTGAAATCGAATCCATAATAAAGTTTTGCTCAAAATAAGCGGTTCAGGAATGTGGTTATCAATTTGCCGGGTTGGTTGAATTTGCTGAAAAACTAAGGGTGAAACTGTAGGTTATGTATATGGTAAAATGGTTTATTTTTTATTAGACCAATTTGTTTTATGCATGTTTAGTTGCGAAAAAATCAAAACACGGGCATAGTTTATTCTAGAAAGTGATTTTAAATTGTTAGGAGTAAATGCGAATGGGGGTAATATTATCTTATATACGGTTAAATTCAAGTATGTACCCAAAATAGTTTATGTATTTCTTTACAATTGAAATATTCTTAAAAGTTAACACTTATGAAAAGACATAGTTTATTTTTCTGTTTTTTGGTTCTCGTACTTTTAAATGCTTGTGGGGTTAAATCACAATATGAAAAAGAAGCACTTCAAAAAATTGAAACCCTTGAAGGCTTAATGAAAGAAGCCCGTTCAAGATCATTGGATGTTACGAGAGAGGAAACTACACTTTGGTTTGCCAATGAATTCTTGAAATTTGCCAATTGGGACGAAACCAATAAAGATGCTACAGCTAAACTATTTGGTTATGAACGCTATTATGCTCAAAACAAAGATTCTTTAGCAGAAGTACTACCAGATTTTGAACGCACGAAAGTGATCCAAATATTGGAAAAAAGTATAGATGACTTAAATCAAGAGCTTAGTGGTGAGATAAAGCGTAGACCGGTTTCTAAAGTTGATTGGCATAATACAAAGGCAGGGGATAATATGTTTGTAAGCAATGGTAAACCCTCTTTTCCATATGATTATTTTTCAAAAACTGTTGGGCAACCACTCACTAATGAAGCTGTTTACAATGACCATTTGGGTGCGATTTACCATGGTGGTGAAAACTTGTATCCAGTAGATCACGATCGTGCTATAAATTCATTTTTATTAAAGGAAGACGGTACATTTGATGAAGAACTCATGAAGGAGCTTACGGGCATTCCTGATACCAATATCGGTTTCCTGATATATTGGTCAATGGGAATTCCAGAATGGGTAGAAGCAAAAGAACCTGAGATTAGGAAAGGGCGTTCCTTATTTACGGGATTTGATATTGATAATCCAACTGCTCGGGATTTGTGGGGTAAGATTATTCGTCATACCGGAGAGCTCACGAAAGGTAAAAAAGTCACTGAGTTAGGGTATATATTCGCTAACGAACCACACTGGTATTCGGAGAAAGATCATTGGACATTTAATTATAAAGAGATGAACGGTATTTCGTCTTACACGCTAAATAAGTTCAGATCTTGGTTGAAAGATAAGTACAATGGAAATATTAAAAGCCTGAATTCAAACTGGGACACCAAATTTAAAAGTTTTGATTCGGTTGAAATAGAAATACCAATTGATAAGGCATTAACAGGTAAACCAATATGGTATGATTGGAATCGTTATAATATGCATCGAAGTACAGAATGGTTCAAATTTATGCAAGATGAATTGCACGCAGTTAACCCGGAAGCGGATACACATATTAAACTATTCCCACGCACATTTTATGAAGATTCACGTTCTCATGGGATTGATTTTGAAGCCCTCACGGAGCTGACAACAATGATTGGTCATGATGCAAAGGCGTTAGGTAGTCCAAGCATTAGATCCCACATCAATTCAGACTGGAATAAGCAATATGCTTACAAATGGGATGGGATGGCTATTTTACATGACTTCTTAGAGTCCGTTGGTCCAGATAAAATTAATGTAAACTCGGAATCACATTTTCTTTCTTCAGGAATGTGGAGAGATTTGGAAGCGCGAACTAGTTACGTTCGTAATGTATATTGGCTTGCGACATTAATGGGTATGGACGCAAATATGGGATGGTTTTGGGCACGAGATCCAGATGGTTCGCCAGAGGATAGGTTAGAAGGGGAACTTAACTTCTTTGACCCTGGTCTAGGTGGTGCCTATGCAGGTTCTAACAACATGCAACCTCACATTGCCAACGAAGTGACACAGGTGATGTATGATTTAAATAGTTTTTCCGAAGAAATAATTGCCCTTCGTAAACAACCTAGGCCTTTACGTTTCTTTTATTCGGAGACATCCGCTATCAACACCCCCGATTATATGACCCAAACCGGTAAATTATATAAAGCTCTATTTTTTGAAGGATTACCCTTAGGCTTTGTTACCAAAAACATAATCGAAAAACAAGATAATGGTATATGGAATACCGTTGTGGTTTATAAAACCAAATATGTAACCGATGCTGAATTTTCCAGCTTACAGTCTTATTTGGATAATGGTGGAAGCGTAATTATTGATTCTCCAGAGAGCTTATCAATGAATGAGTACGGAAAAAAACGCAGCAAGAAGCTAACCGAAAGTAACGGAAAACTTATTTTTTTAAATGATGCGGATATTTCGGAAATAAAAAAAACTGCATTAGCTCAAGTTGCTAAGCAAATGCCTGATGTAATTATAGAATCAGATAACGGGAAAGATTTTAAAACTGTCATTTCAAGGGTTGTTAAGCAAGTAGACGGTTCTTACTTGGTAAATTTGCTTAATTTAGGTCATGATACAGCTAAGATTAAATTGTTATTGAAATCCGGTGTACCATTAACAATCAAAAATTTGATGACATCAAACCCTGTTGATGTTGAGTTCAACTTAGCATCAGAAGAAGTTTTATTGTTGGAAGTTAAGTAGTTTGTTATTCTTAATAATGTTCACAGGTTAGGAGGGGATTTTGGGATAAACATCAAAGGTGGGTGTTGTTTGATATTGTGTTGTTTAGTATCCCCCATTTTTTAGGATAGTCCATATTCTTTGAATATACAAAACATTCAAAACACAAATAAAATGTAAAGTGTTGAATAACAGTATTTAACATAGAATTCGGTGCGTGTTTTTATTCAAAAATTTACGCACCGAATACCGCACCTTATATTTGATATTATATGGTTCCAAATGGTGTCATATTATATTAAAAAAGCCCGAAAACATAGTGTTTACGGGCTTTTGGCGGAGAAAGAGGAACTATCCAAAAGTTTGTAACTATCAGGAATACAAACACTTATGTTGTTCGGTGAAGGGTTTACGCACCGATTTACGCACCGAATACGTAACTGTAGGATAAACAGTGTTTTAAGGGGGTGTTTCTTTGAAAACAGAATTCTAGTTTCAAATTCTTGATAAAGAAAAATAATGGCTTGTCAACCAATCTGGAAAAATAAAATTTTTCAAACTTTAACATTTAAAAAGTAAAACCTATTAAGGTTCGAATGTCTTTCAAAGGTTTCAAAACTAATTAGCAAAGATTCAGTATTAATTATTCCCTAATAGAAATAATTGCAATTATGAGATTTACCCATGGCGGAATTAAAATAGATTGTTATGATATAGATTTACCGTAACTGTTGCACAAATATAGTAGCTTCCAAGGTGAGCTTTTTTGTTCTATAATCTTTCTTCTTTTGAAAGTCCGCATGAATGATTTCTCCGAAATTTCCTTTCTGTTCTATAGGATGTATCACTTTTAAAATATCTGTATAATTACCATTAAGGCTAAAACTGTAGGTATAGTATTGATTTTGTCCTTGAATGTCCACATGTGGCTTATTAAAGGCCATTACTTTGACGTTTTTATCTTCAGCTTCCCGATTGATTATTCGTAACAAGTTGTTTTGAACAGAGGTGTTCCCCATGTCCATTTGACTCAATATGGAATCATAATGTTTTTCTTTCTGAATCAGTACTGATAATCTTTTCGGCAAATCATTCACTTTTTGGTATTCTGATTTTAATTGTAAATATTCCCGACGTGTGTCAATGGTTTTTTTAATCGAGAATTGATAGCTTATGAACATCATTATCATAATACCAGCCAATAGCATCTTATTCTTTGTACTAATTCCCATTGATTTTAATTTTGATTAAAAAGCTGGATGTTTTACTGTCTACATATTCATAATCCATGGTCTCCACATTTGATATCCAATTCATTTTTTCAAGATTTTCCAACCAGTTTGAATAGAGCGTATCATCAATGGAAATACCTGATACCATGACTGTTTTCTCATCCAATTCAATAGGTTTGGAATCTTGTACCGGTTTAGCCAAAGGTTGGTATATTGTAGAACTCAACAATATCCCATTAGGTATGCTTTGGGCCAATTCATCTAAATACAAAGTGGATTGGGAATTAACTGAATTATATACGGTTTCCACACGTTCCTTCTTCACTTTTAATGAATTTTCTTTGGATAGTAATCTATCTTTTTGAGAACTATTAGCGGCGAGGGATTCCCTTAAAGAATTGACTTTTTCATGATAACTATTGAACAAGAAAAAATTAATGGATAAGATTCCAATAAAAAAAATTAGTGCAGATTTCAATAGTGTACTGAAAATTCTTTGATCGGAATAATTTAAGCGGAACTGCTGAATCTTTTCCGAAAAATTCGAAATGGTTTTATTTTTTGAAATATGATTAAGGATTACGGAAAAGCTTAGTATATAAGTGTTCGGTAATGAAATACCATTGATATCATATGTAATATTTAGGTTGTCTGTACGTGTTATATTCCCAACGATGAGGCCATCATCAATTACTAATTTTTGCGAAGTAGTTGTAATTGAATCATAACTAGAGTAAGGTAAGATAGCTTGTATAGGACTAATTCCTAATGAATAACCAACAACCGAAATTTTAAAGGAACTTAATTTGTCGAGAATATCCTCTAAGTAAATTCGCTTACATATGGTGATTATGGCTTTACTGTCTATTTGTAAAATTTCATAATAGAAATTCTTCAAGTCCAGATTGGGAAATGAATTGTTGACCAGCACCTCTGGTTTTTTAGTGTCATGATCTTTAGAAAATTTTAGAAGAACGTTAGATGTATTTAAAGAAATAAACAAAGGAGTATCTTTATTTATTTTTTTATTTAAGTTTTCTAAATCGGAAAGTTCGGATTTAGATTCCAATAAGAGTTCACCACGAACTTTTTTGACGACCACCAAGTAATATTGTAAATCGGCTTCCGATCCGCAAATTTCCAACCCTGCGAATGTGTTGCCCTCTTTGATATATGTCCACCAGTTTAGCATTAATAAATGACTGTTGGTTTAATTAGAATTGTAAGTTTTTGTTTACTGTCTTCCCTCTTACGCTGGCTGAATAGCCATTTAATAACAGGTATCCGCGCAAGGAAAGGCACACCATTGCCAGAATCATTCTTGATTTTTTCCTCAAGTCCGCCCAAAATAGCCAAATCTTGATTTTGCATTCGAATGATCGAGCTGAATTCCCTTGAGGTCAATCCTGGAGGGGCATCGTTTTCTATACGTTCCCCACTAAAGTCGGATTGTACCACATTAATGTCCAGAGTTACCTGTCCGTTCCCTGATACCAAAGGTTTTATACTTATAGCTAATTCAGCATCAATGGGTTGATAATTACGAACTTCAGAAGTAGTAGGTATCTGTGAGCCGAAATAATTTTGGTTGGTAACAACATAATAGGTGGTCTCACCAATGGAAAGTTTTGCTCTATGCCCGTTTAAGGTCGATAGTTTCGGGGTTGAACGTATTTTTAAATTACCATTTTCTTCCATAGCTTTAATACTGGCAAAAAAATCAGGAACTACCTGGCCAATATTAAAGGAGCCAAATCCATCAAAACCACCGATAATCTTATTTATAGTTTTAGCTCCAAGTGTAATGTCTGTTTCAGGGAATATTTTACCTTGAGTGGTTACAGTGGCGTCACCAATTCCCCAACTTATTCCGGTTTCCACTGTAGCTGATTTTTTTACCTCAATAATCATTACCTCGATAAGAACAACTGGTACGGGTTTGTCTATTTCATTTATGAATTTTTTAAATCCATTTATTTTAGTAGATGGACCACTTACAAAAAAACTGTTGAGCTCATAATCAACCTTTATTTCTAATCCAGATTTTATTTCATCTGGTATGATACTCACTATCGCCTCTGCATTATCTTGATAAATGTCAAATTCTTGGGATTGGGTGTTCAGTGATCTTAGGTTAGAATTGGATTGATTGCTTGAGAATCCATTATTTGTATTATTTCCATAATAAGTAGAATTGAAATTATTGAACCTATTGGACATCGAAGATCCATTTGATTGTTGCTTGGGGTCACTCAGAAGTTCAACGGATCTATGCATCATTTGAACAATTTCAACGTTTCTAAGACTTAGTTGATCAGTTGTCCCAAAAAAATAAATTTCATTCTCTTTCTTAAATGTAAAGTTTGGGATAGGGATTTCAGGAGAAATCTGGTTTTGGTTATTTTGTCGAATATTCTGGTTTCCACTGGGATTACTAGAGATTTGGTTTCCACTTTTCTCTTGACTTTCAAAAATGTGATTCAACATATCATCAAATAAAATATTCTTTGCATTAAAAGTTACAAAACCAGCATGTTCAAGAGAAGTTGCTGTATAGACATCTAATTTCAAATCATAACTAAGCTCTTTTATTATCGAAGCTATTGGGGCATTTATAAAATCAACATTGAGAATCTTATTAATAGTGTCCAAGACTTCATAATTTAAATTAGGTCTACCGAAATTTCCGTCCAGTTGATTTTTATGATAATCTTCATTTTTTAAATTAATCAATGAACTAAAGAGATAAAAACCATCTCTCGATTTCGAATAAGACAGATTGTTCATGTCAGCCAAATTCTCCATTGCCTTTTCAAAGGGTACATTGATCATGTACAAATTCAAAGGGATAGATTCCATGTTATTTGAGAATAATAGGTTTTCTCCAGTACTATCCATAATTTGCCTAAACACCTTTTCGAGAGGATCATTTTTTAAATCCAAAGAAATTAATTTGCTATTATGATCATAGTCTATATGTATTTCTTTGTCCTTAATTTCTATAATCGGTGGGGTATATTTTTTAATCGAAAGAATATTGCCCGTAAACTCTATATCCAATTCATACTCTTTACATAAAAACACGAATAGATCAGCTACAGTAACATCTGAAAAATTATTTACAATAGAAATATTGCCTATATCCGGGGCAACGGTTAAATTAAGGTTGTGAACTTTGGAAACCGCAACCAAAAAACTAGGTAGGGTTACATTGTTGACATTGATCTCAAGTTTTAACCTTTCGTTCAATTCAGAATTTTCCATTGCCAAAAGCTCCAAATTATTTTTAATTGTCTGGATTCTATTGGATTCTTGCGCGATGGTATTAAAAAATACTAGCAAGAAAATAATATATAAGAGTCTTTGGTTTTTCATTATAATTTAATCAGTTAGCAAGGCATAAACTTCTTCAATAGATGTCGTTCCGTTTTTGATCAATTGTATGGCATTCGATTTTAGGGTGTCAATTTTTTTCTCCTTCAAATAATCATTTATTTCAAGTTGATTATTTTTTATAGGTAGTTGTAAAGCTGTGGAAATTGGTAAAATTTCATAGATAGCTTTTCTGCCGTAATATCCTGTGTGGTGACAATAATTACAGCCAACTGCCCTATAATGGGAAGTTAGGTTATTGGGTGGTAAAAAACTTTCAGGAAATAAAGAAAGGTCAATAGGAACTTCTTCTTTGCATTTATCACATAATTTTCGAACTAATCGCTGGGCAACACTTATGTTCAATGTACTGGCTATTAGAAACGAAGGGACCCCCATATCAATAAGTCTGGATATTGTCGCCCAAGCTGAATTTGTATGGATTGTAGACAAAACTAAATGACCGGTTAATGCAGCACGTATGGCCATGTTGGCCGTTTTTACATCCCTGATTTCCCCAACCATGATTATATCGGGGTCTTGTCTTAAAAAGGTTCGAAGCGTACTGGCGAAATCTAAACCGATACCTTCCTTTAATTGCACTTGGTTAATTCCTTCTAAGGTATATTCTATAGGGTCTTCTACTGTTAGGATATTTGTATTGTCATTGTTCAAATGCTTTAATGTTGCATAAAGCGTGGTAGTTTTTCCGGACCCTGTAGGTCCTGAAATTAAAACAATTCCATTCGGTTTCCGAATAGATTCCTTATATCTAAAGAGTTCCTTATTTGTAAACCCTAGGGAATCTAAATCTATTGAACCGGTGTCTTTGCTTAGAATACGTAAAACCAATTTTTCGCCATGTAGGGTTGGAAGTGAAGATACACGAATATCAAATTCGCCAGAGCCCAGTTTCATTGTTATACGTCCGTCTTGGGGTAAACGTTTTTCCGCGATATCCAGATCCGATTTTATTTTAATTTTATTTACTATGGTAGGGTATTCTTCTAGAGGGATATTGAATTGCTCTATTAACTTGCCATCTAGTCGAAAGCGAACACGGCATCTCTTTTCATAAGGTTCAAAATGAATATCACTGCTTCCAATGTTTTTGGCGCTAACCAATATTTTTTCTAAAAAATCAGATGTATAGTGTAATCTGTTACCAGCCGTTTGTTTTTGTATACGATAATTTGTGGCCAAAAGCCTTTGTAATTCTTGAGGTTCGCATTTTTCCAATATAATCGGGATATCCAATACGATCTGTAATTCGGACAAAAGCACTTCCAGTGATTCATTATCAGTTTTACAAACAAGTCCGTTGTCGGTACTTTTTGTAGGCACAATTCGGTAATGAAAGGCTTGGTCAGCGGTTATTCGCTGTTTTACATTCGCTGGTATGTCATAACTGCTTAATTCCATTTTAGTATAAATAAAGAGAAGGTGTATAGCTCGAAAAACTAAAAAGAACCAATCCAATTAAAAATAAACCCATGAGACCAGCCAAAGGGACGGTAGACATTTCCTTATATCTTTTCAATAAAAGAAAAGCAATAAGTGAAAAAAATATAGAACCAACAAGAACTATGATAAATGTAATTGTAGGAAACCCTAAAGCCAATGCATAAAGGAATAATATATCTCCCAAACCAAAACTCACATTCAGGAATTTCTGTTTTAAAATGTGTTTGGTATATAGATAGAGTAGTAATAGAACACCACTGATAATTAAAATGTTTGTGAGGATATATATTAGGCCTACTTCCCAATGAGAGTTAATTAGATGCAGCACAAACAATAATAAGCCAATTACAGGGAATATTATCCACATAACCATTCGATCCTTTAAATCCTGAAACGCCATAAATGAACATCCTAGGATTACCAATATTTTTAAAGAGACTATCAATCTTTGGTAATTTGTTTTGGGTTACCTTGTTCATCTATTTCCCAAACATTCAATATTCCATCACCATCAAAATCGGTTACAGCTTCAGCTCTTGCTTTGAAAGTCGCATTGTCAGCACTTATGATTTCATAACGATAATTGGCTGTTCCGTTTTCTTTAACGGTCTTTGGGGCTTCAAAATCCAATTCGTTAAAATCAGCACTAAATTTACTATGCATATACCTATGTGTGGTCTGTGCGTTGTAGAGAGCTTTTAATTGGGTTTGGGCCTCTATACT
Organism: Maribacter polysiphoniae; assembly: GCF_003148665.1. Lineage (GTDB taxonomy): Bacteria > Bacteroidota > Bacteroidia > Flavobacteriales > Flavobacteriaceae > Maribacter_A > Maribacter_A polysiphoniae. The sequence continues at coordinate 227,022 of NZ_QGGQ01000007.1, forward strand.
CTTCGCTTTTGAAATCAAAGGCATCAAATTAGGTAGGGCAAGCAATAACAATATTCCGATAATCGCCAAAACGATTAAAGTTTCTTGCAAATTAAGAGCGGGTACTTTTTTACGTGAAATTACATTGTACATAAGTCTATTCAGTTGATTTCTAGGTATTGTTATAACATAAAAAAGCCATTATTATTATATGTAGATCTTCGTTTTTATTTTAAAATGACAAAATGCATTTCATCGAAAACTGTTAAAAAAATTTTGTTAAATAATATTTATTTACCTACTTAGCTATGTAATATAATTATAATTGATGTAAGATATTATTCGTTAAATATATCCCAAATAGATTTCACCTACTTCGAATCTGGTCTTACACCCATATGCAAATGGCATTCTGCAGATTGTCTTAATTAGAGATTGTAGTAAATCATCCTAAGGTATCATATCCCTAAATTGATGCCCAAGTGAGGTATGCTTAAATTAAAAAAATAACAACATGCTAAAATCAATTGTCAATGCCCTCATACTCTTATTATTATTCTTAGTAACTGCTACTTCAATAGCACAGACACAGGGAAATTATGACCTAATTGCAGGTGATGGAAATGGATTTCGGTTTTGGAACGGGAATAATAGTTATAAAATACACATGGGTAATACCGCAGAATATCATTATGGCCCTGTAACAAGCTATAGTATTAAGAATAATATGAGTAATAATGCCGATAGAGGATGGGTTTGGGGTGTTTCGGGACAAGCACCTATTGCTGGTCTAAATACTTTGGGTGATTTTAAATTACATGGAACGTTCACTAGCAGTAAACTATTACTTAATGATCCAAATAAGGTAACAGATTGGAACAATATATGGCAAAGTGGTTTTTATGAAGGCTATAATGTCACCAATGCTCCAGAGCCCTATCATTGGTTTTGGGGAATTAATATGAACCATGGATCAAACAATTCAGGCTATAGGTATAATGGTCAAATAGCTGTGAAAAACTCGCCCTCATCTCCCAAAATGTATTTCAGAAGTACCAATTCTTCTGGATTAGGCGTATGGGCCCAAGTAGTCCATAGTGAAGGGAATCAAGTAATAAATGGAAATTTGGGTATTGGTACAACAAATCCCGGATCATACAAACTGGCCGTAAAAGGTAAAATACGGGCAGAGGAAATCAAAGTGGAATCTGGTTGGGCCGATTACGTGTTCAAGGATGACTACTATCTCCCTACTTTGGAAGAAGTTGAAAAACACATCAATGAAAAAGGGCATTTGATCAATATTCCTTCAGCTGAAGAAGTGGAGGCAAATGGTATTGAGTTAGGTGAAATGAACAAGCTGCTTTTAGAAAAAATAGAGGAGTTGACTTTGTACGTCCTTGAACTCAAAAATGAAAATAAACAACAACAACGGGAAATAGAAGAACTTAAAATCAAATAATGATGAAGATATCAATCTGCCAAATCATAATTTGTTTTACTTTTTGTATTGGCGTAAGCAATAAAGCTAATGCACAATTTACATACGCCAATAATGAAGCAACGACCAATAATCAAATAGTAGCTCCAGTGCTAAGAATAAGCAATGAACTGAGGGTGGCAAATACTTTTATTCCTACAGATCCTTCTATTGGTACATTGGATAATACTGGATATGGTATTAATATTCACAAAACCAGTGGTATTGGTTTTGCGTTTAACGGAGTGCATCAAATGGTTTTTAAACCCAATGGGAATACAGGTATTGGGACGGAAGCGCCTCAAGGTAAACTACATGTTAGCACTGGTACCTTTGGAGATGCCATAGTAAGACTTGAAGCCGATACGGATAATAATAATGAATCTGACAACCCTCTGATACAACTTAGACAGGATGGTGGTCAAGTTGGTATTAACATTGGGTTTTCGGAGGAGAATTTTGGGGGTAATATTTTTGGAATTGGCACAAGATATACGAACCAAGAAAGCTGGCATACATTTACCATAAATACTTCAAACGGTAATGTGGGCATTGGAACTAAGAATGCCGGAACTTGGAAACTAGCCGTTAAAGGTAAAATACGGGCGGAGGAAATCAAAGTGGAGACAGGTTGGGCCGATTACGTGTTCAAGGATGACTACGATCTCCCTACTTTGGAAGAAGTTGAAAAATACATCAATGAAAAAGGGCATTTGATCAATATTCCTTCAGCCGAAGAAGTGGAGGCAAATGGTATTGAGTTAGGTGAAATGAACAAGCTGCTTTTAGAAAAGATAGAGGAGTTGGTGCTATATACACTGGAGCAGGAAAAAAACTTAATAGAACTAAAAGCAATCAATAAAAAACAAGAGGAGCGTCTTAATAACATCGAAGCATTGCTAAAACAAAAATAATTATGAAAAAAAACATATCCCTTCTTTTTTATCTGTTTTTAGGAGTATTTGTTTCCGCGCAGACACAAACCAACTATGACCTCACTGCTGGTGAAGGCCACGGTTTTCGTTTTTGGAATGGGAGCGACAACTATAAAATAGATATGGGGAGCTCATCGGAATACAATTACGGGCCAGTAACAAATTATAGTATTAAAAATAATATGCACAGTACTACTGGCCAAGGATGGACCTGGGGTGTTTCAGGGTCAGAACCCATAGCTGCCTTAAATAATGATGGAGATTTTCAAATTGCACGAAATTTTTATTCCTTAGGTAGTGTAGGTGTAGGCCTTATAGATCCAGAATATAGATTACATGTTACAGGTGGGGTTAAATTAAGAAAAACGACCATAGGTGTTACTTCGGCTTCGAATGAAAATAGTTGGATTAGGGACGAATGGTTAACAGGAAATTATGGCCCAGCAAAATGGAACCAAAGTACGCAACGATGGGTGCGCCCTGAAGGCAATTATAATGATATAGGTGGAATAGTGTACCAAGATGAAGGAACCTATTTTATAAGAGATAAAGCAGGATCGCAATTGGAATACACGAACAGAGAATTTTTACAAAAGGCCTTTTTATTTTCAAGCATTACCAATGGAAATGTAGGCATTGGTACCACCATCCCCGACTCCAAACTTACGGTAAAAGGTAAAATACATGCAGAAGAGGTAAAGATAGACCTTTCCGTTCCTGCACCTGATTATGTCTTTAATGAGGATTATGACTTAAGGACATTGGAGGAAACTCAAGACTATATAGAAGAACATGCCCATTTGCCGAATATTCCATCTGCTAAAGAAATGGAAAATGATGGTGTGGAGTTGGGAGTAATGAACATGAAACTTTTGGAGAAAATAGAGGAGTTAATGCTTTATACCATTCAGCAAGAAATAAGAATAAAGGAATTAGAAAAAACAGTAGTTAATCTTATAAAATGAAAATATTAATTTTTGCCTTCTTAATTTTTTTATCGATTCATTTAAATGCGCAGACGAATTCATTTCCATCATCAGGGAATGTTGGAATAGGAACTACCACTCCTTCTGGAAAGTTAGAAATTCAAGGTGGAAGTGGAGAACAAGCACAAGGACAGATACTTCTGGTAGGCAACGGACAAAGTGGCCCTGGAGACGCCTATATCAGTTTTTATGAAGGTGACGAGGCCAATTCCAAATGGTCTGTTGGGGTAAAGGATAATGACAATGTGTTTTCCATTTCCAATGGACTGACCATGGATGCTTCTCCTAAATTAGTTATAAAAGATATTTCGGGAAATGTTGGGATTGGAACTACGAATCCTACAGGTAAACTTCAAGTGCAAGGTGATAGTGGTGAACAATCTCAAGGCCAAATCCATATAATTGGTAATGGGCAAAGTGGGCCGGGAGACGCCTACATAAGTTTTTATGAAGGTGTCGAGGCTAATTCCAAATGGTCCGTTGGGGTAAAGGATAATGACAATGCATTTTCCATTTCCCATGGACTGACCATGGATGCTGCCCCAAAATTAGTCATTTCGGATGTTACCGGAAATATTGGGATAGGCACATCAAATCCAGGCATCTGGAAACTAGCTGTGAAAGGCAAAATCCGTGCCGAGGAAATTAAAGTAGAGACCGGCTGGGCCGATTACGTTTTCAAGGATGACTACAATCTCCCTACTTTGGAAGAAGTAGAAAAACACATCAATGAAAAAGGTCATTTGATCAATATTCCTTCAGCTAAGGAAGTGGAGACAAATGGTATTGAATTGGGTGAAATGAACAAATTGCTTCTGGAGAAGATTGAGGAGTTGACGCTTTATACCTTGCAACAGGAGCAAAAATTATTCAGACAAGAAGAGCGATTATTAAAATTGGAAGGCAAACTTCGTTTATTAATGACTAAAAATGACTAAAATGAAGAATTTATTGTTACTGATAACCATTTTGTTTTTCGGTTTGGATTCCCAGGCGCAGTATAGCTATAACGGATCTGATAAACATACTTTTACCACCACTCACGGCAAATTAGAAATTGGGCCATGGAATTCATCATTTGGCCATATTTATACCGATAGGCCGAAGATAATATTCAATAAACCTGTTTATACTACGGCCAATACGTTTAGTTCCTATGATAATGACTTAATTCTCCAAACAGAGGGAAATACCAGGATGGTCATTAATGATGATACCGGTCGTGTGGGAATTGGGACAAGTACTCCTACGAATCCATTACATATAACTAGTACAGGTAGGACTGGGGTGAGAATTGGAGGTCCAAATAATTCATCTGGGGCTATTGCGGATTTGATATTTAGTCCTGTGGACGCAGGTATAGTCGGGAATTCAAAATACTGGTATTTAAGCTTTAGAACAGACTATTGGGCGAATACTCCAGGTGATTTGGTTTTTTATTCCCACAACGGAGCGAGTTATACGAGTCCATTGATTTTGCAATCCGATGGGGACGTTGCATTGGTTACAGGTAAAGGTGCAGCAAGAAATGGAAATGTCGGGATTGGGACCTTATCTCCTGACTCCAAACTCACCGTAAAGGGGAAGATTCATGCTGAGGAGATAAAAGTGGATCTTTCAGTTCCAGCACCTGATTATGTCTTTAAGGACGATTACAACCTAAGGTCGCTCGAAGAAACACAAATTTACATCAAGGAAAATGGCCATTTGCCCAACATTCCAACAGCCAAGGAAATGGAAGAGAACGGTGTTGAGCTGGGTGTTATGAACATGAAACTTTTGGAAAAGATCGAGGAGTTGACACTTTATACTCTAGAACAACAAAATCGAATACGAAAGCTAGAGAAGGAATTAGATCAAAAAGAACAAATAAATCTTCTTTTCGAAGAACGGCTACATAAAATAGAAACCTCTCATAAACAAGATTAATTATGAAAAAGTTGACCTTAATACTGTTCCTTATTTCAGCGTTGACGGCTAATGCCCAAGATTTGACACACAATAATAGAAAAGTAATCTTAAACTCCGCAAATAGTATTAGTCTGTTCCAGACAAATTCAACGTCAGGTATTTGGGCCAGTGGAATCATAAATGGCGATAGGTGGGGAATTTTCGAAGATGCCACAAGTTTAAAAGAAAGATTAACGGTTTTAGCTGGTGGTAATGTTGGTATAGGTACCAATAGTCCCTTAGAGAAGCTTCAAGTGGGGAATTCTTTTGCATTTCATGATGGAGGGCACAAAGTTCTTGGATTTTTATACAGTTCCTCAGGAACTGATTTGGATACTTCTAAATATGCAGCAGAAATTCGTTTGGACCCAACCTATGGGAATTTAAGACTGGGTACTTCTCCAGATGTGAATGGAGCTCCTGTTACTAGAATGACTATTGATAAGTTGGGAAGGGTAGCTATCGGAACTACATATACCTCAAATGGAGTTTTAACGGTCAATGGAAATGCATCTACTAGCATTCGAATTGAAAACGATGTGAATAGTCAAGAGTCTTCGATTCGCTTTAGAGTCAAAAATGCTTCTGGGTCGTTCTATCATTCCGATATTTCGTCCTTTTATGATGGCAATAATGGAATTATAGGCATTAAGGCACCACATAATAATACGCCGGGTGTTGGTTATGATTTTGTCGTTAACTCATTTGGTAATGTAGGTATAGGAACTACCTCTCCGGATGCCAAACTAGCTGTAAGCGGAGAAATCCATGCTAAAGAAGTTAAAGTAGATTTAGTTGGCTGGCCAGATTATGTCTTTAAAAAGGACTACAACCTACCCACTTTGGAGGAAGTAGAAAAACACATCACCGAAAAAGGCCATTTGATCAATATGCCCTCCGCTGAAAAAGTAGCGGTCAACGGCATTCAATTGGGTGAAATGAACAAGTTGCTCTTGGAAAAGATAGAGGAGTTGACACTTTATATATTGGAGCAGGACAAGCAGATCAAAGCATTGAAAGAACTAGATAAAAGATTGCTTAAAATCGAACAGATGACAAAGGACTAGTAAGATAAAATTTTAGAAATCGATTATTGAAGACCATTAACCGAGGACGGTAATTAGTTGTAGTCCAGCGGGTTGAAATCGAAAAACGGAGGATTAAATCATATATCGGATTAGGACTGACATGCTATAATTCCAATATAAAAAGAAAAGAATATAATTATAATCATTTTAAGATCAATCATGAAAATACTGTATTTATTTTTTATGTGCGCGGCAATCGTGACCGCCCAAGAAACCGACACACCAAAACTGCCACAGATTTTCCCGGTTTCACCAGAAGCTGCATCTTTAGGTAAATATGGGGATTTGCCGGTTAACCTTTCGACAGGTAAGATCAACTATTCCGTTCCTCTATATACCATTAAAGTAAAGGATTTTGAATGGCCGATCTACCTATCCTATAACTATTCTGGATTAATGGTAGAAGAAGATCCGGGATATACCGGATTGGGTTGGGACTTGATGGCAACCGGGCGGATAACCAGGGATATAAAGGGCATCCCTGATGAAATGGATGTTGGCAATAATTTCAAGAATAATTCAGTTGTGCCCTATCTCACCGGGGCCTATGATAACTTGCCCTATGAGGATTACGAGGATCAAAGGTTTCTAATTTATAATCAAATAGCCGAACTAAATAAAGACGGCCAATACGATAATTACGTAATTTCAGCTGGAGAGGTCAATGGTACGTTTAAAATAAACCACGACAATGAAATTGTTTTTCTGAACCATAGAAATTATATCGCTGAAAAGGATTTTGTCATTGATGAAAAAGGAATCAAATATTATTTTGATGAGATAGAATTGGCGGAATATAATATTTCATTAGGTTATGATTCTGCACCCATTGAAGTGCCATCAAGTTATCTTCTAACTAAAATAGAACTACCGAATAATGGAGGGGAAATTTTGTTTGAATATGAACCTTTTAACTATGCAACGGATGTACATTATAAAAAAGTGTGGTCCAATACTGAGGTTACGGGTATTGAGAATCGATTCGACATTACCAATACGCAAACGGCGCTCTATACTAGACTATTGAAAAAAATCGTATTCCCGAATGGGGAGGTGAGATTTACAATCACCCCACATGATGAGTCTTTTACAAATCGACATGGTCCCGATACGAAAAGGAGTTTTTCGTTGGACGATATTTCAGTTTACAGTGGCAATAATCAAATTCTCAAATATGACTTTGTCTATAATAATGCGTCGAAAAGTAAAAAATTATTAAAGGAAATCGTAAAATCAAAAAATTCAATCACTGAGCCATTTTATACCTTCGACTATAATAATGAATCTTTTTCAATAAATCATGATTACACGACACAAGATTTTTGGGGATATTATAATGGTAAATCTGCGTCTAATTTATTGTTGGCAACTAGGGAAATAGATACAGTGAAAACCAGATATGGGGCACTGGAGACCATAACTTATCCTACAGGAGGGAGTACAGTCATCGGCTATGAGCAAAATAAGGTATATAATGAACTAGGGAATACAAGTGTGACATGTAGTTATACCCATAACGCTAATAGGATAATTAGGTTGAATGCCGATGAACCCTTTGTACAAAAAAACTTGGATACCACTATAGATGTCGGTGCCTCACAAATAGTACGGATAGTGATTACTGCCGCTGTTAAAAAAGGTACAACTTCAAATGCCTTGGGTAATGAGGCCAATATAAGTGTAACGGCAAAAAACGCAAGTGAATTATGTGGTCAATCCGTTATCAGTAATTTCTCACTATCCGCGGATGCGGAGAATTGTGCAAGTTATCCTTCCGGAGTCCCCTGTTGGGATAATCTGGTCTTAACTAAAGAAATTACTGGTTTCGCCGAGGATGGAATCATTTATATTTCAGGATCGGTTATGGAATTGGCCAATAAGGAAGCCTATATAGAATGTAAAATTTATTACGAAAATATCAAAACTACTTATGGTAATAAAAATGTAGGGGGTATTCGTGTAGCAAGTACGACCGATTGTGATAATCTGGGAAATTGCTATACCAAAAAGTACAAATACGAAAACCCAAAATTCAATAGATCAAGTGGGGTCATATTAGGAGGAAACCCGAAATTTGAATATAGCACATATCATCAAAATGAACCGAATCATTCTACAGGTCATAGGATATATAGGTCTGCCAAGAGTAAGACCCCTTTTACCAGTTATCAAGGTTCGCCTGTACTTTACGAACGCGTTGTAATAGAACAGAACAATGGGGAAAATGGATATACCGTTAACACATATTCCAAAGGAAATACCAATTCAAACCCTGGATTTCCATTTTTAGGGTCAACGAATTATGATTGGGAGAAAGGAAAACTACGTACAAGTTGGGTCTACAAGGAAGAAAACGGTTTATACAAACCAATCAGGAAAACAATAAATAAGTATAGTACCTTTTACCCCTACGGAATCGGAACAAATAATACTAGAAAGGCGTATGGTATGGCTGTGGGAAGAACGACCTATCGATGGACGGGAATGGGGAGATATGAAGGTGAACCGAATGATTATGCGGAAGATTACAATACGTACTATGCCCGTGACTATAAATTGGTTCAGACTGTTGTTGAGGATATCATGGAACAGGATACGATCACGACTACAATCGATTATGAGTATGACGAACCCTATACGCAGTTAATAGAAAAAATAACGACGAACAGTAAAGGGGAGACCCTAAAACAAAAAGTGTTCTATCCCTATTCTGTATATGGAAACGGAATCCTTGTCTACCAAAATAGGTTGGCTATTCCTATTCAAACAATGAATTATAAGGTTTTACCTAACAATACTGAACAATTATTATCTGCCCAACAGACCTTATATTATAATTCTGGTCTACCGAAAACCATTAGGACCTTAAAAGGGCCTTACCAAGCAACGAATAATCCTTATCAAGACCGCATTGACTATGATAAGTACGATGCCGAAGGAAACCCGATTGAAGTATCTATATCGAGTGGCCCGCCAATCAGTTACATCTGGGGCTACGACAAACAATATCCCGTTGCCAAGGTAGAGAACGCCACCTATGCCGATGTCATTGGCACCGGAATAACCGAATCTGTTTATAACAACAGCGGCACAACGGACAGTGCCATGCGTACGGAGCTCAACAAGATAAGAACCGGTCTCCCGACTGCGATGGTCACGACCTACACCTATGATCCATTGGTGGGTGTCACCAGTATCACCGACCCCAAAGGTTATACCATCTACTATTATTATGACGGTTTCAACCGCCTTAAGGAGGTGAAGGATGCAGAAGGTAAGCTGGTAACGGATTACGAGTACCATTATAAAAACCAATAAGACCATGAAAAACCATATATATACATTAGTAGCAGTGTTGATGGCCAATATGGCAATGGCCCAGACCCAGCCGACCTTGACCTTCAGCGGGGAATCATCTGGCGATCATATCGCAACGCAGAGCATCACCCTGTCTCCCGGTTTCCATACCACGAGTTTTTCGGCCAAGATAGTTAGTGATGCCTACATTCCGGTGGCCAAGAGCGATGAGAACTATATCTTCACCCGCACCTACCAGAGTGGGATGACCTCGTCATCTGGCATAAGTGAGAACAAGGACGTATTGGAGAGCATCAGCTATTTCGATGGTCTTGGCCGTCCCATGCAGCAGATCGGGATAAAGGCTGCCCCGGACAAGGAGGACATCATCACCCATATCGAATATGACGGTTTCGGGCGTCAGGACAAGGACTGGTTGCCCTACCATGAACCTTCGGGCACCTTGGGCACCTACAGGGGCAACAAGGCCTCGGCTACACGTAGCTATTACAAGTCCAACTATGGCTCGGACTTCCCCACCATGGGCAATACCACGGCCAATGCGTATTCGGAGAAGGATTTTGAGCCCTCACCGTTGAACCGGGTATTGAAACAGGCGGCCCCGGGTGAGGATTGGAAAATGGAAGGTAGCCATGAGATCGAGTTCGGATACGATACCAATACGACCAATGAGGTACGTTTGTTCAAGGTCACCACGACCTTCGCCAACAATACCTATACCCCGAGTTTGGTGCAGAGCGGGTATTACACGGCCGGTGAGCTTTACAAGAACATTACCTATGACGAGAACCATAGTAGTGGCACCGACCATAGTACTGAGGAGTTCACCGACAAGCAGGGAAGGGTAGTGCTCAAGCGCACCTATGACAGCGGCGCCCATGACACGTATTATGTCTATGACGATTTTGGCAACCTCACCTATGTGATACCGCCCAAGGTGACCACTGCCAGCGTAAGTGCAACGGAGCTCAACGAACTCTGTTACCAGTACAAATACGACCAACGCAACAGGTTGGTGGAGAAGAAAATTCCAGGTAAGGGAACCTCGACGACATGGGAAGAGATTGTGTACAACAAACTGGACCAGCCCGTTCTCACCAGGGACCCCAACCTAAGGGTGCAGGGCAAATGGCTCTTTACCAAGTACGATGCCTTTGGCAGGGTGGCCTATACCGGAACAATCAACAACGGTGCTTCGAGGATTTCCCTTCAGGGTTCCGCTAACGGTTATACGGGCAATCTTTGGGTAGGACCTGGGACCACCACCATAGATAGCAGAACCATAAGCTATAATAACAGTGGGTACCCAAACACTAACTACGGGGAGCTCCATACTGTGAACTATTATGATACCTATGTAGATACCGATGGCTTAAGTGTACCAAGTACGGTCTTGGGCCAGCCCAAGGCGACCAATACCCAAGGCCTCGCAACGGTAAGCAAAGTAAAGGTCCTTGATACCGGTGATTGGATCACCAGCATTACGGGTTATGATAAAAAAGGGCGGGCCATCTATACGGCCAGTAAGAACGATTATCTGGTCACCACGGACATCGTAGAGACCGAGCTCGACTTTGGGGGGAAAGTGGAACAGACAAAGGCCACCCATACCAAGGGCACCAATGCGGCCATTGTTACGGTAGATACCTTTACCTATGACCATATGGGCAGGTTGCTTACACAGAAACAAAGTATAAACAACTCAGCACAGGAAACCCTGGTTGATAATACCTATGACGATTTGGGCCAATTGGTACAGAAAGAAGTGGGCGGAGGCCT
>NZ_QGGQ01000008.1:0-770 GCF_003148665.1 Maribacter polysiphoniae
CAAGTGCGATCGCTGCGAACGATACCGATATTGCTACAAATGCTTCGGGAATCACGACCAATGCCAGTGAAATCGCTGATAATGATACGGAGATTGCTGCCAACGCCGCTGCCATTACCGCACACGATGCTGCCGATGGGGATTTAAGTGCTACGAACGAATTCAACACGGGTATTTCCTTTAATGGGACCAACCTGACCGTGACCGACCTTGGGGGTGACCAGTCCGTCAACATCAGCAGCCTTGCTTATGATGATACCGCATTGCAAGCTGAAGTGGACCAGAATACGGCCGATATCGCTACCAATGTAACGAACATCAATTCCAACGATACGGACATCGCAAACAATACTTCTGCTATTTCAACAAATGCTTCTGGAATCACGACAAATGCAAGTGAAATTGCTGCCAACGATACCGACATCGCGAACAATACAACGGCGATAACCAACAATGCCAGTGAAATCGCTGATAATGATACGGAGATTGCTGCCAACGCCGCTGCCATTACCGCACACAATACGGCCGATGGGGATTTAAGTGCCACAAACGAATTCAACACGGGTATTTCCTTTAATGGGACCAACCTGACCGTGACCGACCTTGGGGGTGACCAATCTGTTAACATCAGCAGCCTTGCTTATGATGACACTGCATTGCAAGCTGAAGTGGACCAGAATACGTCCGATATCGCTACCAATGTAACGAACATCAATTCCAACGATACGGACATCGCCAACAATACGTCTGCGATAACCAACAACGCCAGT
>NZ_QGGQ01000008.1:2565-223141 GCF_003148665.1 Maribacter polysiphoniae
TGTAAACGAAACAGACATCGCTGCCAATAAAGCGGCGATAACCTCCAACGATTCCGACATTGCAAACAATGCCGCAGCCATCACCGCACACAATACGGCCGATGGGGATTTAAGTGCTACAAACGAACTTACTGATTTAAAATTGGATGCTTCGAATATACTTACACTTACCAATCCTGCCACTGGCTCGAATCAAGTGGATCTATCTGGTTTTGTTTCTTCTGATAATCAATATCCAGATAAATTTGCATTGAATGGAACTTTTCTGGAATTATCCTTAATTCGGGATGGACTTTCGGATCGAACCGTTAACTTGGATGGTACTTTTGCTACCGATGCACAAGTAAGTACACAGATCAGCAATGCCATTACGGCTTCTGAAGCATTGGATTATGATAAAGTAATCGGGAATGAATCTGTTACTGCCTTAACTTTTGATGGAACTAATTTAACGTTAGAACAAGATGGTGCAGCAAATAAGACTGTAAATTTAAGTTCTGTGAGTTCTGACAATCAATATCCAGATAAATTTGCATTGAATGGAACTTTTCTGGAATTATCCTTAATTCGGGATGGCCTTTCTGACCGTACAGTTAACTTGGATGGTACATTTGCAACCGATGCACAAGTCAGCACAGCGATTGCGGCTTCTGAAGCACTAGATAATGATAAAAGTGCAACGAACGAACTATCTGATTTAAAATTGGATGCTTCGAACATACTTACACTTACCAATCCTGCTACTGGCACGAATCAAGTGGATTTATCTGGTTTGGTCTCTTCGGATGATCAACAAGTTGAATTATTCGCTTTCAATGGATCCACTTTTGAATTATTATTGGGAATTGAAAATGATGCAACGACCAGGGTAGCAAATTTATCATCCTTACATGCTGACGGTACTGAAACAAAAGTTGTTGCAGGGGATTCCAATATAATTGTGACAGGCGATGGTTCCTCAACTTCACCTTATGGTATTTATAATAATTTTACCGAAGTTGATGGAAGTATTTCCAACGAAATTCAGGATTTACAATTTTCCAGTGGTGTCATCTCATTAACAAACGACCCAGATGCCACTACCATAGACCTTAGCGCATACGACGATAATGCCGCAGACGATTTTGACGGGGAATGGACCAGCTTAAACAACATTCCAGCGGATATCGCTGATGGTGATAATGATACACAATATACGGCCGGAACTGGTATCAACCTTTCAGGAACCGAGTTCTCTGTCAACAACTTAGCCGGTGATGTTACAGGACCTACAAATGCCACTGTAATTGCCGATGGGGCAATTGTTGGTGGTGCAGGAGGTAAAATCGCGGATAATTCGATTACCGCATCCGATCTTGCCCCTAATTCTGTTAATGCATCGGAAATCAATGCAAATGCAGTAGGCACCTCAGAACTTAAAGTTGATGCCGTAGAGACCGAAAATATAAAGGACGCCAATGTTACTCCCGTTAAAATTGAACCGGGAAGCAATAATCAAGTATTGGTTACAAACAGTTCTGGAAACGTAGCCTGGGAAGACCAAACTTCGAATACGGTTGGTGCTGAGACCAACAATAGTATTTCCGCTGGAGCTAACGGTGGTGCATTTTATGAGAGTCCGATCAAGGCCTTCGGGAAAATATCTTCCGGTGGTGGAGTGACCAAAGCAACTGCAGGAGTTACGGCTACAAGAATAAGTACAGGTCGTTACCGGGTAACATTGCCAACGGGTGCTGTATCCGATGCCGACTATATCATTCAATTGACTCAGCCTGGAAGAGGTGGGGCCGGTAATGATGACCCGGGTATCTCCTACTCCAACCAAACCGCAACAAGTTTTGAGGTTATCATTGGGGACAATGACAATGGCGGTACGGACAGAAGTCGATTTGATTCGGAATTTATGTTTACAATTTTAGATTTATAATAAGAATATGAAAAAACAATTTCTACTTTTTACTTTACTTCTCATTACTGGTTTTTCCTATGGGCAGATTGAAAGCGGTCTTTTATTTGGCCTTACCAAAGGGACGACTGCCGAGATCAATGCCATTAGCGGAATGGAAGAAGGACAGATGCTCTATAATACCGATACACAGGAAATTTACGTTTACGATGGCTCCGCATGGGTAAAATCCTCAAATTCCAATTGGTTACAAAATGGCAATACCTCTAGTAACGGTTCTTTCCTCGGTACGACCAATGATGTGGCAATGGATATAAAATCGAACAACATAAGCATGCTGCAATTCGGTAGAAGACAAACCTTGGGCCTTACCCAATCGTATCCGGATTACAATGACAATGACCAATACCTGACCTACGTTAAAGGTAACAACGGAACCTCAGCCTTACAATTTCAGGCAGATGCCGCCGATTTTTACAAACCCATGTTCTTTACCGACTCTAATGGTAACTTCAGGTTAAAAGGAAGTGCCGCCCAAACCGATTTATTTGAAATAGGTTCTACGGGCACGTCCAATAACGGGGAAGTCGAATTCATTATCGGTGATGATGGGGCAGAACCTTTCGTATTCAAAAGATATGACTATAGGGACCAATTAAAAAAGGAATTGTTTCGCATACAAGGTAGTTCCAACGCACAAACTGCAAAACCAAGGGTAGGCATCAATACGGGCCAATTGGCAAATTCAACCTTGGAAGTCAATGGATCGGTCGCAACGGCCATTGCCTCACCGAGCTCAAGTTTAACCTTGGATGAAACACACCACACGGTTATCATTACTTCAAACAGTAGTATTACGCTACCCGCAGCCAATTCCTGCGAGGGTAGAACCTATATTGTCAAAAACACCTACGGTAGCGCCATCAATATTTCGACTTATGTTGATAATACCGGGACAAATTCGACCTCTGTTCCATCGAATAGTGTGGTACAGTTACAAAGTAACGGCAGTGTATGGCACTCCGTTACCCCAGGCACTCCAACCATAACCTATTCCCAAACCTTTTCGGGTAGGGCCTATTTTTACAATAACACATGGTACTCCCCTAACCAAACCTATGGCCTCGGTTTATATTGGAATCAAAGCCATGGTACAAGTAGCTCTCCAAGTTATAACACCACGGGTTTAGCAGGTTTGCCCATCACACGAAATGAGACCCTTATTAAATTTGTGATGAAGAATGATTTTAATGGAAATCCTTCCGGAACCCAATACATAAACTTATCAGTGCTTAGGAATGGGTCTTTTATTAACATAGGAACCTATACAATTACCGGAGGTAGTACCAATATAACTATGAGTAATCAAGATGTAAATTTCGAACTACAGGAAAACGACCTATTGGTTTGGGCCTGTAGAAGCATAAGCGGTATCAATCGATTTTCATACGCATCAATAACTTTTGAATTTGGCTATTAAATAAATGGATAAATACCAAACAATGAGGATTGCACTTATCATGTTTTTTGCTTTTAACCTGGCTTTGTCACAAGATGCCGTGCATAACTATGGCGCCATGCAAATACATGGTTCCACCATGGTCGGTTTTCATATGGATCTGATCAATGACGGTGACTTTGACCAAAATTCAGGGTTGGTAGGTTTTTATGGTTTTGACAAATCGATTATCGTTTCCGGTAGTCGTATTCCGGTATTCTACGATGCCGAAATCGCCGTGGATAACGGTTTGTATCTAAACACCCAAATAGATGTGACCAACAACGTGAACTTAGTCGTTGGCGACGTTATTACCCCAAGGATCAACACCGATGTATTTACCAATTTTATGGAAAATGCCTTCTATGTGGGTGAGAATGACGTATCCTTAATCGATGGATATGCCGCCTTTACCAACAAGGACAGTTTTACCTTTCCCGTGGGGGATGATGAAAGGTTAAGGCCTTTAAGTATCACTTCCGAAAAAATTGACCCACTCGTTAAATGCGCCTATTTTTTTGAAGACCCCAACTCCCCTTCCGTTTTTGCGAAGAGTTTTGAAACCGAGAAAATTGCCTCCGAGTATATGTCGGTGAGCGATAAGGAATATTGGAATTTGGAAGGCGAGGTATTGACCACCGTAACCTTAACCTGGGATGAATATAGCAATATTGGTTCCTTGGCAGAATTTCTTGGAGACCTGAAGGTTGTGGGCTGGAGCAAAGAACAGGACGAATGGGTAAATCTGGGAAACACCAATGTTGAAGGAGGCCTTGTACGTGGATCGGTCACCTCTGCCCCCTTTCTACCCAATGACTATGAAATATTGACCCTGGGGGGTAATGCCGACATCGTGGAAAAATTTGACACCGTTGAACTTGATAATTATTACATGACTCCTAACGGGGATGGCAAAAACGATTATTTGGTCCTTGATGGGATTGAGGTTTCGCCCAACAATTCCTTGCAGATATTCAATAGATACGGAGTACTGGTCTATTCCAAGGAAGACTACAACAATGAGTTCAATGGTATTTCGAATAGAGAATCGGTAATTTCCCGTGATAAAGGATTGGCCACGGGTATTTATTTCTACATCATTACCATGCATGATTTAAAACAGCGCCACCAAGGATATCTTTATCTTTCCCTGAAACAATAATCATACCTTGACAAAGATCGAATAAATGCCTATATCAAGGTGGGGTTTTGGAAGAACACCTACGATTTGTTTAATTTTAGCGTATTGAAAATCAGCGTCATCCTTAAAAAACATAAAAGGTCTTGCCTTTTAAAACATCAAAACGCGATAAATTACGTTATAGGTATAGAATGGCAGCATATTTGCAAGTAGCCTTTCAATAAATACCGTGGATTAAATCTAAAAAAACATGAAAAGAAGATCATTCATAAAAAAAAGTAGCGTTTCTGGATTGGCCTTGGCCTTGGCCCCATCACTAATGGTTGCCAAAGACCGTGAATTGGAATATTCCGTATTGGAATTAATGGGAAAGGAAGATATTCAGTTATATGGGGAAGGTATTAACCTTAGAAAGGAAGCCCATGACGCCTTTTTGGCCATGAAAAAAGCTGCTTACAGTGATGGGATTGATCTGAAAATCGTTTCCAGCTATCGCAGTTTTGATCGTCAGGAGTTGATCTGGGAGCGTAAATACATCAAGTATACCGAAGACAAAGGCATGGATCCTCTTACCGCCATTGAGAAAATTATAGAGTATTCGACCATTCCCGGTACCAGTAGACATCACTGGGGAACCGACATCGATATTATTGATGGGTACCGTAAGACCAATGGGGATGTGCTGGTTCCTGAAAAATTTGAAGCAGGTGGACCTTTTGAGGATTTTAAAAAATGGATGGATGGCAATGCCAACAAATTCGATTTCCATATCGTATATACCAAAGACCCTAAACGAAGAGGGTTTAAATACGAACCTTGGCATTACAGTTATGCCCCAATTTCCGTCCCCATGTTGACCGCTTACCGAAGGTTGAATATTGTACAGCTTTTACGGGAAGAGGAATTCTACGGTAGCGAACATTTTACCACAGGATTTATCAAAAATTACTTGAGAAATAATATTCTGGACATAAACACCGCACTTCTATAGGTTTTTTATATATTGGGCCAACACTCAAAAACACTAACCATGAGAAGAGGCAGTTGGAAAATAAGGATTTTTATAGGCTTGGCCATTGTGGCTTTTGCCTTTATCCAGAGATGTAGCAATAAGGAAGAAAATCCGTATACCGGCAGGGAACAGACCATTAACATGACCTCTGAGCAGGAAATTGCCATTGGCGTGCAAAGTGCCCCTGAAATAGCCCAGCAACACGGCGGACTATACCCCGATGAGCGCCTACAGTCCTTTGTGGATTTTGTGGGTGAAAAATTAGTCGATAACAGCATCGCCCGGGAAACCCCCTATGAATATGATTTCCACTTATTGGCAGATGATCAAACCATAAATGCCTTCGCCCTACCCGGTGGTCAGGTCTTTATTACCTATGCCCTATTTTCACAACTGAACGAAGCCCAATTGGCGGGAGTCCTTGGTCATGAAATAGGACATGTCATCGGCAGGCATTCCGCAGAGCGCATTGCGGAGAGCAGTTTTTGGCAAACCATTACCATGGGAGCCTCCGTGGGTGCCGATGCAGGGGGTATCGTTGGCAGTATAGGACAGAACACCCTATTGAAAAATGGTCGTGGCGATGAGCTTGAAAGTGATGAACTTGGCGTTCTTTTCATGATAAATGCCGGCTATGACCCGACCGAAATGATCGAGGTCATGAAAATTTTAAAAGCGGCTGCAGGACCCAATCGTGTACCTGAATTCCAAAGCTCCCACCCTGATCCGGAAAACCGTATCGAAAAAATACGGGAGGCCATAGCCAAATATGGCGGATAGCCTTTTCCAAAAAAAACATTATCCTGTTTGATTTACGCTTTATTTTAGTATCTTTGGTTTTCCCGTAAATCTTTATATCGCCTCAGATTTAACCCTTATAGCTTTGATTTATTATCACTTAAGCAAAACTATATGGGAACACTATTACATTTTAAGAACATTTACACCGAAGCTTTTGAGAATTGCAAACCTGATTTTGTAGTATTACTCCTAAAAGCGTATTTCATTTTCTGCGTTTTAATGTTGACTATGGCTTTCTATGCTTTTATCTATAGGGTAGCTACAGGCTTTGATTTTTAAACTTCGAAGATTCACTCTTTTACTTGAACACTATTTGATGTGAATAAAAAAACCATCCCGCCAGGCGGGATGGTTTTTTTTATAGTTTAAACGATTCCTCAACTTTGCATTTCGGCATTG
This sequence comes from Maribacter polysiphoniae, assembly GCF_003148665.1. GTDB lineage: Bacteria > Bacteroidota > Bacteroidia > Flavobacteriales > Flavobacteriaceae > Maribacter_A > Maribacter_A polysiphoniae. The sequence continues at coordinate 9,323 of NZ_QGGQ01000008.1, forward strand.
ATCACCTCCAAGGCCTCCTTGGCATTGGAAAATTGCGCTATTTGCACAATGGAATGCCCTCTATTGCTTTTAATGCTCAAATCCGCCTCATTAGCGATCAAAACTTTCAATATCTCAACCTTGTTATAGCGGGCAGCGAACATAGCCGGGGTCATACCCAATGATTTCTGGTTGACATCCTCTCCCATTGCAATTAACTTTTTCACTAAATCCAAGTCCCCTTTCACAATGGCCATACAAAAAGAATTGATTTCGGAATTTTTAATCGAAATAAGGTTCACATTCGAATTCCCATTTGTGTTATGATGGTTTGCCATCATAGCAGGAGCCGCGAGCATAAAAGCAGCGGCTGCAATTAAAATTGTTTTTCTCATGATGATTGTTTTTTTTACCGGATAGTATCCAGTAATGATTGATGATAAATTTATATTACTATATAAATAGAGACCCACAATGATGAAAATTGTTTCAGCTTCAACTGTTAAATAACGAAATTTTAACATTTTGATCATTGATGATCGCACTAACATCACCAGTGTACAATGTTAAAAAAAGCCCCTGAAATAACTAGTTAAACTTATTGGATCACCGTATTTTTGCAGAACGAAATTATACATCATGAACAAAAAAGTAATCTTAATGATTTTGGATGGATGGGGAACATCCCCAGATCCAAAAGTTTCCGCAATTGACAACGCAAACACTCCTTTTATAGACAGTTTATATACCAAATACCCTAATGCAGCATTACGTACAGATGGGTTAAATGTAGGTCTGCCAGATGGCCAAATGGGAAACAGTGAAGTTGGGCATATGAATTTAGGTGCCGGAAGAATTGTTTATCAAGAACTAACCAGGATTAACCTTGCGATTGAAAACAATACTTTAAAAGACGAAAAAGTCTTGGTTGATGCATTTAACTATGCAAAAACAAACAATAAAAAAGTACATTTCTTAGGGTTATTGAGCAATGGCGGTGTCCATTCCCACATTAGCCACTTAAAAGGCTTATTAAGTGCCGCAAACGACAATAACCTTGACAAGGTATTTGTACACGCCTTTACGGATGGTAGGGATGTAGACCCAAAATCCGGAGCTTCCTTTGTTGCCGATTTAGAAGACCATATGGCAAAAACAACAGGTAAAATCGCCACATTGACAGGTCGATATTATGCAATGGATCGGGACAATCGATGGGAAAGGGTAAAACTGGCTTATGATGTAATTGCCAATGGAATCGGTGACACCACCGATAATGTGGTTGCAAGTTTGGAAGCCAACTATGCCAATGGAGTTACGGATGAGTTCATTAAACCTTTAGTTGCCGATAAAAATGGTATCGTTGAAGAAGACGATGTGATCATCTTTTTCAATTTCAGGACAGACCGCGGAAGGGAATTGACCAATATGTTGTCCCAAAACGATTTTCCTGAGTACAATACAACAAAACGAAAATTATACTATGTTACCATGACAAACTATGATGATAGTTTTAAAGGTATCCATGTTATTTTCAACAAGGATAATATCACTGAAACTATTGGTGAAGTATTATCCAAAGCGGGCAAAAAACAAATCAGGATAGCGGAGACAGAAAAATATCCCCATGTTACTTTCTTTTTCTCAGGAGGAAGGGAAGAGCCTTTTGAAGGCGAAAGTAGAATTCTGAGAAACTCACCTAAAGTAGCAACTTACGACTTAAAGCCTGAGATGAGCGCTTTTGAATTAAAAGATGCTTTGGTGGAAGAATTAAAGAAGCAAGAAGCTGATTTTGTATGTCTCAATTTTGCGAATGGTGATATGGTAGGTCACACCGGTATTATGGAGGCTGCCATCAAAGCTTGTGAAGCTGTGGATATTTGCGCTAAGGATGTAATTGAAACAGGCTTGGAAAATGGATACTCAACCATATTGATCGCTGACCATGGTAATTGCGAAACGATGATCAACCCTGATGGTTCCCCTAATACGGCACATACTACAAATCCTGTTCCCGTAATTTTAATTGATAAGGATTTAAAGGAAATAAAAGATGGAGTCTTAGGCGACGTTGCACCAACCATTTTAAAAATGATGGGTGTTGCACAACCTGAAGCCATGACAAGAGCATCATTGGTGTAAAACACTACGTATAATGCATAATAGAATAAAAGACCAACTTGGAAGAACTACGGTTTTACCTAGTTGGCCTTTTCGCATTATATCCCTGGTTCCATCAGAAACCGAATTACTTGTAGATTTGGGCCTTGAAGAGTACTTAGTTGGAATCACCAAATTTTGCGTCCATCCAGGTCACTTAAAAAAAACAAAAACCATTGTTGGAGGAACCAAAAAAGTCTCCTTTGATAAAATCGCCGAATTAAAGCCCAATATTATCCTTTGCAACAAAGAAGAAAACTCTAAGGAAATTGTTGAGGCGCTTGAAAAAAAATACGCAGTTCACGTCTCTGAGGTGAACAATATCAAAAACGCCTTACACTTAATAAAACAATACGGCACCTTGTTCAATTGCGCAGAAAAATCAGAAATTTTAGTTTCTAAGATTGAAGGCAAACAAAAGAGTTTTAAAACCTTTATTGAACATAAACCCAAAAAAAGAGTGCTCTATTTTATTTGGAAAAAGCCATGGATGCTTGCAGGAAAGGACACATTCATAGATTATTTGCTCCAATTAAATGGCTTTATCAACATGAGCCCTGAAAACCCTCGATATCCGACAATTGACAACGATTTTTTAAATAATACCAAAGTAGATTTAGCCTTGCTTTCCTCAGAACCATTTCCTTTTAAGGAACAACATATCAATGATATTGAAAATACCGGTTTGGAAGGAAAAGGCCTCCTTGTGGATGGCGAATATTTTTCCTGGTATGGCTCCCGTCTATTATTGGCTTTTGAGTACTTTAAAAGCCTGCATTAACTCATTTCAAAAACCTACTAGATTGGCGTCATTTGGCTTCCAATCCTCAAAGTAAATATTTACCTTTGCATCTTATGATTAAGATAAAAACTCCTGAAGAAATCGAACTAATGCGCGAAAGCGCATTGATCGTTTCTAAGACCTTGGGTATGCTGGCTTCCGAAATCAAGCCTGGTGTCAACGCCTTATTTTTAGATAAGCTGGCCGAGGAATTCATTAGGGAACAAGGTGCAGAACCCGGATTTTTGGGTATGTACGATTTTCCCAACACACTGAATATGAGCCCAAATGCCCAAGTCGTGCATGGCATTCCAACGAGCGAACCCTTAAAAGACGGGGATATTATCTCCGTGGATTGCGGTTCGTTCAAAAATGGATATTATGGCGATCACGCCTATACTTTTGAGGTAGGTGAGGTAGCCCCAGAAACCAAAAAATTACTACAGGTCACCAAAGAATCCCTCTATGTGGGTATTCGTGAATTTAAAGTAGGTAATCGCGTAGGCGATGTCGGTTATGCCGTCCAAAATTATTGCGAAAACCATGGTTATGGTGTCGTACGGGAATTGGTTGGCCATGGATTGGGCAAAAAATTACACGAAGACCCGGAAATGCCCAATTACGGAAGACGTGGTAGGGGTAAAAAATTCATGGAAGGCCTTGTGGTTGCCATTGAGCCCATGATCAATATGGGAACAAAGAACATAAAGCAGCTTAAAGATGGGTGGACCATCCTTACTGCAGACGGACAGCCCAGTGCACACTTTGAACATAATGTAGCGATTGTAAACGGCAAACCGGAACTCTTATCAACCTTCCAATATATTTACAAGGCTTTGGGAATTGAAAGTGATGAAGAAGATGATTTCCATCAAAAGAAAGTTCAATTATAGCCCGCTATAACCGATTCGCTTTTTAAAGAAAGGCAGGATAAATGGAGCAGGGATGATACATGAAAAAAGTCTTTAAATATTTCCTAAATGCCATTCCAAGACCCTTGCTCATAAAAGTGAGTTACTGGATCAGGCCTATTATGGCCCTTTGGCTTCGCGGAAATAAATATACCGATCCTATCGACGGTAAACGGTTTAGGACTTTTTTACCTTATGGCTATGAAAGTCCGAGGGACAATGTGCTGTCTCCCTCTACCCTATCCCTGGAACGCCATCGATTATTGTGGTTGTTTCTACAAAAGGAAACCGATTTTTTTACGGAACACTTAAAAGTATTGCACTTCGCCCCGGAACAGGCCTTTTACAAACGCTTTAGAAACCTTGGCAACCTAGATTACACGACTACGGACCTCAACTCCCCCTTGGCCGATGTTGAAGCCGATATCTGCAATCTACCCTTTGCCGATAACACCTATGATGTCATTCTATGCAACCATGTTTTGGAACATATACCCGATGACGAAAAAGCCATGCAGGAATTATACCGGGTCCTCAAACCTGGGGGATGGGGAATTTTTCAAATACCCCAAGACCTAAACAGGGAACACACCTTTGAGGACGATAGTATTACAGACCGAAAGGAACGGGCCCGAATATTTGGACAATACGATCATGTGCGCATCTATGGAAAGGATTATTTCGATAAGCTTAGAACCATAGGATTTGAAGTAAAGGAGGTTGATTTCAACAAAAACCTTTCCCCGGAGGAGATAGACCGGTATCGATTGGCGGCCACTGAAATAATTCCTTTCGTCCGAAAGCCCTAGTCCACGACCAACTTTTTAAAGCCATCGGTCATATACTCCTTGGTTTGCCCATCTTCATCAAGATAAACGACATAAGCCTCCAATTCCTTCCTTGTAGCCAATATCGCCTTGGTCTTCTCCAAATCCATCGCCATGAAGGACGTTGCATAGGCATCGGCAACGGCGCATGAATTCGCAAGTACGGTCACACCCAAGGTACTGGCATTCTTGGTATATCCCGTCTTGGGATCAATGGTATGCACATATTTTTTTCCGGTAAGTGAATCAATCCTAAACTTTCGATAGTTTCCTGAAGAGGCCAAAGCCTTATCCTTTAACTGGATCAGGATTTTCAATTTACGACCCAACCCTATCTGGGGATCATCGATACCAACGACCCAAGGCTTCTGTTTTATTTGATTAATACCTTTCCCAACAAGTTCGCCCCCTACTTCCAAAAGATAATCCTCAATACCCTTTTGGTCCATCATTTTCGCCAATCGGTCAATGGCATACCCTTTGGCTATGGCATTAAAATCCAAATAGGTATTCGCATATTCCTTTTGGATTTTATTGTCAGCTGTGAGATTTACCTTGGGGAGCCCTACATATTGCATAAGGCTATCGACCTTAACGCTGTCCATCGCCACCTTTTTTCCTGGACCAAAGCCCCAAGCATTGACCATAATACCCACGGTTGGATCAAAATAACCCTCGGTGTGTTCATAAATTTCCTTTGAGAGCTTAAAAACCTCTTGGAACATAGCATCAACAGTCACATCAGCATCCCCTTGATTGATCCTTGAAATGTCGGATGTTGGGATATAGGTCGACAAGGATTGATTGACAACATTGAAAACCGAATCGATGGCGTGCTGGTAATCCAACTCCCTATCCGCGATATAAGTGATGCTATAAGACGTACCCAAAGCACCCCCGGCATTGGAATTCTTAACCAAGTTCCTTGGCGTATCGGCACAGGATAGGATGACCATCACCATACACAAAATAACCACTACTTTCAATTCCTTTCCTTTAAAATTCAATAAGTCCTTCATAATCGACAATATATTCCTCATTTAAGTATACGGGTAAATTTCGGTCCTTGGCATTGTAGAGTCCAACACCTGCATAATATAATTTTCCTTTTTGGCTTACGGCATGGTCTTTCATTCTTTCCATTAAAGCAACATCGTATTTTCGAGGGTCTTGTGGATGGGCCACATTCCGTACCACGATAAAATGAAGTTCCTTATCCTTTAAGCAAACGAATTGGGGATTCTTTTTGGGCTTACTATTCACCCCCATGAATTCATACCCCTCGGCCTGAAGTTGCCTTCCGACGATATTCATGGCCAAATTATGTAATTCCTGTGCACTAAGTGGTCTCATCAACGTCATTCATTAACTAAAAAAACCTGACAGATCTTGAAAATCTGTCAGGTTTGTGATTTATATTTTAAAAATCAAGATGTCTATCATTATCCACCAAAATCATCAAAGCGGATATTCTCATCTGGGATACCAAAGTCCTCTCCCATCTTCTGAACAGCTTTGTTCATCAATGGAGGTCCACAGAAATACAATTCGATATCCTCAGGAGACTCGTGCTTGCTTAAATAATTATCGATCACACAATTATGGATGAATCCGACAAAACCATCACCAGGAGCATCTATGTCCGCCTTAACCTTCCAATTATCCTCTTCCATAGGTTCTGAAAGCGCCAAATAGAATTTAAAATTCGGGAATTCCTTCTCCAATTCATAGAAGTGATCCAAGTAGAACAACTCCCTTTTGGAACGACCACCATACCAATAGGTGACTTTACGGTTCGTTTTCAAGGTTTTGAACAGATGGTACAAATGCGAACGCATTGGCGCCATACCTGCCCCACCACCGACATAAAGCATCTCGGCATCGGAATCATTGATAAAGAACTCACCATAAGGTCCGGAAATCACTACTTTATCCCCTTTTTTTCTTGAGAAAATATAAGAGGAAGCAATACCAGGATTCACATTCATCCAACCATTTTGAGACCGATCCCATGGTGGTGTCGCAATACGTACATTCAACATGATCTCCCTACCCTCAGCAGGATAAGAAGCCATAGAATATGCCCTTTCGACAGTCTCAGGATTTTTCATTACCAATGGCCAAAGGTTGAATTTATCCCATTCAGCCTGGAATTTATCCGGAGTCTCATGTTCCTCTGGGTGTGCCGTAATATCGATATCGGCGTATTTGATCTCACAAGGTGGGATTTCAATCTGAATATATCCACCCGCTTTATAATTCATATCCTCAGGAATCTCAACAACGAATTCCTTGATAAAAGAAGCTACATTATAGTTACGTACAACGGTACCTTCCCATTTCTTGATACCGAAAACCTCTTCAGGAATGGTGATTTCCATATCCTGTTTTACTTTTACCTGACAGGCCAAACGCGCCCCTTCGTTCAATTCCCTTTTTGAGAAATGGGGAGTCTCGGTTGGCAAGGCTTCCCCTCCACCGGACAACACATGGCATTCACACTGGATACAAGTACCCCCACCACCACATGCGGAAGGAAGGAATATTTTTTGGTTACCGAGTGTCGATAACAAGGAACCACCAGAACTCACTTCAATCTTTTTCTCCCCGTTTATGGTAATGGTAACCGGTCCAGAAGGCGAAAGTTTTTGTTTGGCGAACAATAGGATGGCCACCAAAGCCAATAATAAAATTAGGAACGAGATTACCGTTATTAAAATTGTTCCACCTGTACTTGTAGCTAAAATCATTTTTACTTGTTTATAGCGTCATTATATGAGACCTCTTTTTCATCGATCTCCTCTTTATTCTCTTTTTTCTCTACCTTTTCGATCTTCGCAGCAGTCGTTTTTTCCACAACAGCAGCCTCTTCATCGCTACCGCCTGTCAACATACCACCAAAACTCTGGAAACCGATACCCATCAAACCTGTAATGATAAAGGTTATACCAAGACCCCTTAACGGCGCCGGTACATTTGAGTATCTGATTTTTTCACGTATTGCCGCAATGGCCAAAATAGCCAAGAACCATCCAATACCGGAACTGACACCGTAATTAAAGGCCAATCCCAACGTAGCGATCTCTCTGGACTGCATAAACAATGATCCTCCTAAAATAGCACAGTTCACAGCGATCAACGGTAAGAAGATACCCAGTGAATTGTACAATGAAGGGGAAAACTTCTCAACCACGATCTCTACCAATTGAACCATAGTCGCAATTGTAGCGATGAAGAGGATAAAGGATAAAAAGCTTAGGTTGTAATCCGCATATTCAGGTCCTAACCAGGCCAAGGCCCCATCACGAAGCAAATACTGATCCAATAGCCAGTTCATGGGTACGGTTACCGCCAAGACGAAAATAACGGCAGCGCCCAAACCTACGGCCGTCGCCACTTTTTTCGATACAGCTAAATAGGAACACATTCCCAAGAATACTGCAAACACCATATTATCGATAAATATGGACTTAAAAAATAATTCTATATGCTCTAACATGTTATTATCTTTAAATGACTATTAGTTGTCTTCTATCAATGCTTTGTTCCTAGACCGTTGTACCCAGATGATGATACCAACAACTATCAAGGCTGCTGGTGGAATGATCATGAATCCGTTGTTTTCATATCCAAAGGCATAAAGTCCGGTTTTGTCAATAGGGTTACCCAAAACAGGGAAACCAAATAAAGTACCCGACCCCAAAAGCTCCCTGAAGAACCCAACGATCACCAAAATAATACCATACCCGAGGGCATTACCGATACCATCGAGAAAGGACCTCCATGGTCCGTTGCCCAAGGCAAAAGCCTCAAAACGTCCCATAATGATACAGTTGGTAATGATCAACCCGACAAATACCGAAAGGGTCTTACTCAATTCGTACGCAAATGCCTTTAAGACCTGATCCACAATGATCACCAAGGTCGCAACAACAATAAGCTGAACGATAATCCTGATTTTTGAAGGGATGATATTCCGCAATAAGGATATGGCCACGTTACCCATACCCAGTACAAAGAGTACGGAAACAGCCATTACAACGGACGCCTTTAATTCGGCGGTAATTGCCAAAGCGGAACAGATACCCAATACCTGAATGGTAATAGGGTTATTATCCGCCAAGGGATCCTTAATTAAGTTCGCATCTTTTTTTGAAAGTAGTGCCATATTATTTAACTCTAATCGTTTCTAAATAGTCCTTATAAAGATTTACACTCTCGCTGATCATCGCAGATACTCCATTACCGGTAATGGTAGCTCCAGCAAGTGCGTCTACCTCATTATCGTCCTTGATTTGGTTCAAGGGATCGTTATTGCCCTTTGCCACAGTAATGCCCGCGTACTTTGTTCCGTCCAAAATGGATTCCCCAACAAAATCATCCATAAAATAACGTTGCTTGATATTGGCCCCAAGACCAGGTGTTTCACCGGCATGGTCGAAATAAACCCCTTGGACCACCATTTGATCATCCAAAGCGACAAAACCCCAAATAGCATCCCAAAGTCCTTTACCCCTCATAGGAATGATATAGAATGTTTTCCCATCCTTATCCCCTATGAACAAAGGTAATTTTCTGGTCTCTCCTGCTTTGGCGGCCGTAGACTGCTTTTTAAGATCGATCAAATAAGCCTGATCATCCTTGGTGATCTTATCCCCTTCAATAACCAATTGCTCCTTAATGTATTTTGAAAACTCCCCTGCCACCTTATCGGTAGGCACAAAATCAACACTACCTTCACCGGAATTCTCATTAACCCCCATGGCATATAGTATGTTCTGTTGTTTTTCCAATCGTTTATTCTCTTCGATCTTTCCACTCAAAGAAGACGACACATAGGCCAAAATGGTACCAACAATAACAACCATAACGGCTGCAAAAATTACCGTGTAACTGTTCTTTTCTGTATTTAATGCCATGATTAAATTGTTTCTGCTTTTAATTCTTCTGCTCTGCTATCTGAATCCTTGGGTAGAATAGTAGCGTTCTTGAATCTTTTTAGACGTTTATTGATATTCGCCTTAACCACATAATGGTCAATAGTCGGTGCAAATACGTTCATCAGCAATATGGCCAAGAACACACCCTCTGGATAAGCCGGATTGAAAACCCGGATCATCACGGACATAAAACCAATAAAAAAGCCATAAATCCATTTCCCGTTATTGGTTTGCGAACCTGTAACGGGATCGGTAGCCATATAGACAATACCAAAGGCCAAGCCACCAACCAACAAATGTTTCCAGTATTCAAAACTCATCAAACCGTAAAAATTACTAGCCTCGGAAATAACACCCAAATCAACAACCAAGTTGAAAATGTAGCCCATAACCAATGAACCGATCACGGCACTCACCATAATTCGCCAGCTTGCTATTTTAGTATATATCAAGAACAACCCACCCAAAAGAATCAGGAACGTTGAAGTTTCCCCCACCGAACCAGGGATAAAACCAAAGAACATATCGGAAACCGAATAATTGAGTTCCGCCAAATGGTTTTGGGCCAAGGCCCCTAAAACGGTTTCCCCGGATATGGCATCAGGTGTTCCCGTTCTTTCCACGGCTTGGTAAACCCAGACTTTGTCACCACTCATCCAAGTAGGATAAGCGAAAAACAAAAATGCCCTTATGGTCAAAGCCGGATTCAGGATATTCATACCTGTACCGCCAAATACCTCTTTCCCTATAACCACACCAAAGACAACGGCAACAGCCAACATCCAAAGTGGTGTATCGATAGGAACGATCAAAGGCACCAACATCCCGGTAACCAAATACCCTTCCTCAACCTCGTGACCTTTGATGATCGCGAAAATGAATTCAACAAGCAATCCGACACCATAGGAAACCACGACCAAGGGCAATACCTTGATAATCCCTATCCAAAAATTATCCCATGTAAGGAAGTTTTCCCACAAGGAAAATTCACGGGATACATTGTTCGCCACATCGATGGCCGCATAATATTGATATCCAGCATTGAACATGGAAAACAATAACACCGGAATCAAAGCCATAATCACCATATTCATGGTACGCTTTAAATCATCGGCACCGCGAACATGGGCCCCAGAATGGGTCGTATCATCGGGAGAGAACAAGAAGGTATGGATTGCGTTGAACGCAGGCGCCATTTTCTTATCCCTATAATGATGCTTTAATATGTGCAGTCTTTTCTTAAAGGTCAGTCTTTTATCACTCATCTCTTAGCCTATTTCTTTATATAATAAATCCAATCCCTCACGAATGATCTTTTGGTGGGGCTGCTTGGAAATGCAAATAAATTCAGTTAAAGCAAAATCCTCAGGAGCCACTTCATAAAGCCCCAGTTGTTCCATTTCATCAAGGTCTTTGATCATGCACGCTTTTAGCAACTGCATTGGAAAAATATCCATAGGGAAAACCTCTTCGTATTGTCCCGTTACCACGAATGCACGATGCTCGCCATTCGTATTGGTATTTAGGTCATATTTCTTTTTGGGGTTTAACCACGAGAATGTCAAGGCCCTGGTCGTCGATATTTTATTGAATACCGGTAGCGCCCACCCGAACAATTCATAATCATCACCTTCCGGAATAGCCGTGACCGTATTATTATAATACCCCAAGTGACCATCCGGTCTACTTTTTGAACCGGTCAACACATCCCCATTAATCACGCGGAAATTATCATTGTTGACCCCACTACCATATAGGAAGGTAGCGATCTCGGCCCCAATTTTTGTAATGTAGTACTTTGGTGTCTTAACCGATGAACCTGCCAATGCGACAATTCGGTCGGCATTGAATTTACCCGTTAAGAACAGCTCCCCTATCAAGACCAAATCCTGGGGTGAAACCGTCCAAACCACTTCACCCTTGTTAATAGGGTCTATTTTATTTATTTGGGTTCCCACCAATCCAGCAGGATGCGGTCCTGAAACCTTATGCAATTCCAATCCGCTTAGTCCCGAAAGGGGGGAATTGGAATTGACCCCTACGGACACATGCACTGCACCCGGTGTCAATTTACCCAAAGCCGTAATTGCGGCCTGAAGTTCTTTTTCCTTACCCTGTAATACGTAATCACTATTGGCAGCCAAAGGCGCCGTAGTATACCCCGAGATAAAAATCGATTTTGGGTTCGTATCCGGGTTCGCAATGATATCGTAAGGTCTTTGTTTTATAAAAGGCCAACACCCTGTTTTTAACAGATGGGCCTTTATTTGTGACGAAGTCGCCTTGGCGGCATCAAAAGCCCCATGTTCGACAACTGCCTGCGTCTTATCGGCAAGTATTTTGATGGACAGGATTTTTCGCCTCGCCCCTCGTTCTATTTCGACTAGCTCACCACTTACCGGTGACACGAACACCATTTCAGGATTGCTTTTATTGAAAAACAGCCCTTCACCAGCCTTAACCTCAACACCCTGTTTTACAAGCATTTTGGGCGTAATTCCGTGAAAATCCTCAAGATTTATGGCATAAACGTTACTTAAAACCGCTTTGGCCGTAGTTTGTTCGGCAGCTCCTACCAAGTTAATGTTCAAGCCTTTTCGTATTCTGATGTCTTTAGACATAAATTGTAGACCTTAGGTTAACAAAATTTCGGGCAAAAATAGCACTTAATGGAAAGTAATCATAATTATCTCCTATAAATTTGGGCAATTCATCGATGTAAATTTGTTAGGAATGGTTTTTGTTTACCTTTACTTTAAAATTGAAGCATAAATGCGGTTTTTCATTAAACAATTATTACTTCTACTATTTACCCCATTTTTATTCGGGCAGGCACAAGAAGAAGTAAGCCCCCCAGACCATATCAGATCCATTGTTTTCAAGGGTGAAAAAGACGACCAATTCCCTGTTGTTCAGATCGGGGAACCTGTTTTTTTGCAGTTTGACGACCTTATGGCCAATGAACAGGACTATTATTACAAAATCGTCCATTGCGATTATGACTGGAAACCATCCCGACTACTAAAATCACAATATTTGGGTGGCATTGACAACCAACGTATATTGGATTACGAAAACAGTTACTCAACCCTACAGCCCTATTCAAATTATAGACTGACCATTCCCAATGACAATGTGCGGCTGAAAGTTAGCGGCAATTACGTTTTGGAGGTTTACAATGGCAGCAACGAGCTACAGTTTTCAAGAAAATTCGTCGTCTACAAGGATTTGGTCACTGTAGGGGGCACCGTTAAGCGTTCCAGGGATTTCGAGTTCATCAATGAAAAGCAAGTCGTACAGTTCAGTGTGAATACTGGAAGCCTTAGATTGGTAAACCCCAAAAAGGAAGTAAAGATAGCCATCCTTCAAAACTACCATTGGCCTACTGCCCTATACAATATAGTCCCTCAATTTACCATAGGCAACGAACTGGTATATAAATATGACCAGGAAACCAGCTTTTATGGCGGTAATGAGTATTTGTATTTTGACACCAAGGACCTTAGGGCCCCAAGCTCTGTGATCTCGCGTATAGAGATCGGGGACCTTTACAACCATTATCTATTTGCCGATCACTCCAGGGCGGATAGACCTTACACCTACTACCCAGACATCAATGGCGACTTCGTGGTACGCACACTACAAGGCAGTGATGCCTCTAGGGAAGCCGAATACACCTTGGTACACTTTAGCCTCCCTTATTCGGAAAGCATTGGTCTTGACAATGTTTATGTCTATGGAAAATTCAACAATTACGCCTTAACCCCACAAAATAAGATGACCTACAACCAGGAGAATGGGATGATGGAGGCTGTCTTAAAAATGAAACAAGGGTTTTACAATTATAAATATGTCATTGAGCGAGAAAACGATGTCATAGAATTGAATACCATTTCCGGTAATTTCCATTTTACCGAAAACACCTATTTAATATTGGTCTATTACCGCAACTTCGGTGACATCTATGATAGCATCATAGGGGTAGGCTCAACCAACTCCCGAAATATCAGCAATTAACGTATATTTATCACCTTGAGTGACAAATATGGGCAAACAATTAATTTCTTTTACCAAGAAAAGGGACCAACTGAAATACAGGGGTACAAGCTGTAAGAATTGCGGACACCCCTTGGATATCAGTGACAAGTTCTGTCCCAACTGTTCCCAAGCGAACAGTACAAAAAAAATGACGCTTAGGGACTTTTTCGACGAGTTTTTCGCGAATGTCATTTCGTACGACTCCAAACTTCTCAAAACCCTATCGGCCCTATTACTGCGCCCGGGAACAATCACCAAGGATTACATCAACGGAAAAAGGGTCTCTTACACCAATCCCTTCAGGTTTTTACTCAGCTTGGCGATCATCTATTTTTTGGCAATCAGTTTTAACAGTGATTTTTCAAAATTCGATGACTACGCCCTGGACAAGGATGCTTCTTCCTTCTTAGGCGAAAACGGTGGGTTTAATTTGGATTTTGGGGATGACGAACAACAAGAGGAATTGTCCCAAGTCATGGATTCATTGAAATTGGGTGATAATATCCTAAAGATATCCGAGCAAATAAAAAAAAGGGATTCAACGCTACTGAGTCACCCCACACAAAGCTTCAAATCATATGCCGATAGCACCTTTGCCATTCGGTTTTCCGGAAAGTACAAGATCACCAGTCTCTTGATCAACAGGAAAAACATAAAATCATACAGTAAATTAATCGAAGAATACCACCTTTCGGACACTTATGAAAACAAGATCGTCTTCAATACAGCGAAGAGTGTAAGCAAGTTTTCCAAGCAACCTGGAAGCTTTTTGAACGAACTTATATCAAAGCTCCCTTTCGCCACTTTCTTCTTTCTTCCCCTCTTTGCCATCTTCATTTGGCTGGTGTACATCAGAAAAAGATATACTTATACCGATCATCTCATATTTAGCTTTCATAATCAATCTTTGTTGTTTATCTTGCTCATTGTTAGCTTCTTAGTAGACTCCATATTTGCCGTGGATAGTGGTTGGATTTTTATCACCATTTTTTCCATCTATTTATATAGGGCCATGCGGAAATTCTACGGGCAAGGAACTTTTAAAACAATCGTTAAATATCTATTTTTGAACACGATTTTTTTTATTTTAGCAGGCATTTCAGTAATACTGCTGTTCACTGGAAGCTTAATCACATACTAGGATGAGGACGATAACACAAGTTACGAAGGGAATAAAGATATCAGTGAACACGAGTTTTGAAGGCACATTCTTCAAAAATTATAAAATGCACTATGCCTTTGGCTATACCATTACCATAGAAAATCAAAGTAAGCATTCAGTTCAATTGACTTCGCGCCATTGGCAAATTTACGATTCATTGAATGAGATTGAAATATTGGATGGGGAAGGGGTCATCGGCAAAAAACCGGTCATTAGACCTGGGGAATCACACACCTATAATTCAGGATGTCTTTTAGCCTCGACCATCGGGGCCATGAAAGGACATTACAATATGATCAACCTTGAATCTTCGGAAGAAGAGTTCAGGGTCTACATTCCCACCTTTAAATTCAGCGCTCCCTTTGCCTTGAATTAATTCTTTTTACCAAATATTTAGTTTTTTATCCATTACCAATTCGGTACCTTTGGCCTGTTTTTCAATTTAAAAGATACAACTATGGGTAAAGGTTTTTTTCAGGTACCAACGGCTATCAATGAGCCGATTAAAAGTTATTCTCCCGGCAGCCCGGAAAGAAAGGAAGTTTTAGACCAATATAAAGCATACTTCAATGGCAATGAGGACATTCCTTTCTACATTGGCAACCAAGAAATAAGAACAGGTAACACCAAACCGATTTCACCACCACATGACCACAAGCATATTGTTGGACAATATCATTTGGCGGAAAAGAAACATGTAGACCAGGCCATTGAAAATGCCTTGGAATCCAGAAAGGCTTGGGCCAATCTAACTTGGGAGCAGCGATCTGCAATTTTCATGAAAGCCGCGGAATTGATTGCCGGACCCTACAGGGCCAAAATCAATGCAGCTACCATGATCGCCCAATCCAAAAACATACACCAGGCAGAAATCGATGCCGCCTGCGAACTCATAGATTTCCTAAGATTCAATGTGGAATATATGTCGCAAATCTATGAAGAACAACCTGATTCCGCAGAAGGTATATGGAACCGCGTTGAATACCGTCCTCTAGAAGGATTTGTTTACGCCATTACCCCATTCAACTTTACTGCGATTGCGGGTAATTTACCTGCCAGTGCCGCAATGATGGGAAATGTTGTTGTATGGAAACCTAGTGATAGCCAAATATTTTCCGCAAAGGTAATCGTAGATGTCTTTAAGGAAGCAGGACTCCCTGATGGTGTTATCAATGTCGTTTACGGTGATCCCGTCATGATTTCCAAAACCGTTTTGGATAGTGCGGATTTCGCCGGACTACACTTTACCGGTTCCACACATGTTTTCAAAGAACTCTGGAAGCAAATAGGAAACAACATACACACCTATAAGACCTACCCAAGAATTGTAGGCGAAACCGGTGGCAAGGATTTTATCCTGGCCCACCCTACCGCAAAACCAAAGCAAGTAGCTACGGCAATAACCAGGGGCGCCTTTGAATTCCAAGGTCAAAAATGTAGTGCCGCCTCTAGGGCATACCTACCAAAATCAACCTCAAAGGAAATCCTGGAGTTGGTAAAAAAAGATGTCCAATCATTCAATAAACCGGGTTCTCCCGAGGATATGACCAATTTTATCACTGCGGTCATACACGAAGGTTCTTTTGACAAATTGGCAAAGTATATTGACCAAGCCAAAGAAGATAAGGATGCCGAGATTGTTGTTGGAGGCAATTATGACAAATCAACGGGTTACTTTATCGAACCTACGGTGATATTGACCACCAACCCCCATTATACCACAATGGAAACCGAATTGTTCGGTCCGGTAATAACCATATACGTATATGATGATAAGGACTGGTCGGCAACCCTTGACCTGATCGATTCCACATCGGAATATGCATTGACAGGAGCTGTCTTATCCCAAGACCGTTACGCTATTGACGAAGCCACAAAAGCATTGCAGAATTGTGCTGGCAACTTCTATATCAATGACAAACCAACAGGTGCCGTCGTTGGCCAACAACCTTTTGGTGGTGCCCGAGCTTCAGGAACCAATGACAAGGCGGGATCGGCACAGAACCTGCTTCGATGGGTATCCCCAAGACTGATCAAAGAGACATTTGTAACCCCAGAAGATTACAGATATCCATTTTTAGGTTAAGCACACAAAACCTAATCCCTTATACGGCCCCTATCTTCCCATGGAAAGTACGGGCCTTTTTTTGCATTCAATATAGCTATTACGCTAACGGAATAAACCCTTAATCAGCATATCAACCCCTATTTTCGGGCAGCAAATTCCATTTTTCCAATCGCATGCCGTATTGTACTTTATAACGCCATTTTGACCTTACATTGGACTTACTTCAAAGAAAAAAAGCAGGGATACAATTCGCGTGGTAAACCACCCCAATCAACTTGTTACAAATACTTTAACACCCTTAAATTAGTGATTCAAGCAATTTTTATGTAAATTTAACGTTAACTTAATGTAAAGTTTTAGCATTTAGGAACCCAAAAAGCAAGACATGAATAAAGATAACAACAACTCGAACACCCCTACAACCAGTATGTTCACCTACTTGGATAGAGTACAGAAATATGTGAAGAAATATGCAGAGAACTGCAGATATTCGTTTAATTCAATGTTTCAAATCTAAAGGATCAACCTTTGAATTTCATAGGTAGATAGACTATTTTTTTTGTTTCAAAAAAGTCTTCCGTAAAATAATCGGACAATTCAAAAGTCTGGGCACTTTTATAATTCTTAAGCTCTTCCGTCAAATCACCTCCCTTTAGATAAAGAATCCCGTTACGCCTGTCGTGCACCGATTCCTTTTTAATTTTCCCTTTTACCCAATGTACGAAGGTCGGCATAACGGCCACTGCCCTACTTACGATAAAATCGAACTGTTTATCCAACTCTTCAACCCTGCTATTCACAGGGGTTACATTCTCCAATTGCAACCCTTCAACAACTTCCTCCACAACCTTGATCTTCTTACCGATTGAATCTACCAAAGTGAATTTCGATTCAGGAAAAAGTATGGCCAAAGGTATTCCCGGAAACCCTCCACCGGTACCTACATCCAAGATTTCACTACCGGGTTTGAACGTTTGGATCCTGGCAATCCCCAGGGAGTGTAAAACATGGCGCAAGTACAATTCTTCGATGTCCTTTCGGGAAACCACATTGATTTTCAGGTTCCAATCCTTGTACAAATCTTCGAGCTTTTTAAACTGATATTGTTGATTATCAGTTAAATTGGGAAAATATTTAAATACTATCTCAGCTTTCATTCCTATCTTTGTATTTCGCAAAAATAGCACATAAAGAATTCCCAATTAACGAAAAGGATATTATTAATCTGCTTTCAATACCTTATATTTACATAAAGCTTACAACAAATGGATACAAAGACCGTGCGATTCTCAAGAAAGGATTCCGCCCAATTTTTTAAAACTTTAAACAAAAGAGTAAACGAATATTTCAAGGAAAACCATAAGAAAAAAACAGGCGATTGGCGCTTACATTTAAAAACGATCGTCATGTTCGGCCTGTTTCTTACACCTTACTTTTTAATATTGACCTTAGGCCTACCCAATTGGGCCAATGTGCTATTGACGATTGTCATGGGCATAGGAATGGCCGGTGTCGGCATGAACGTGATGCACGATGGCAATCACGGCTCCTATTCCTCCAAAAAATGGATCAACAAGATAATGGGGGGAAGTATATATATCCTTGCCGGAAATGTCTACAATTGGCAGGTTCAACATAATGTATTGCACCACACCTATACGAACATCCCTGAACATGACGAAGATTTGGAAGCAGGCCGTATCTTGCGCTTTTCCAAACATGCAGAATGGCGTAAATACCATAAATTCCAACATTTCTATTCTATTTTCCTTTATGGACTCCTAACATTCAACTGGGCCATCACCACTGATTTTCAGCAGATGTACCGTTATATGAAGCGAAAACTATCCTTCGGAAAACTACCCAGTCCCGTAGTGAATTGGAGCACCCTACTGATTACCAAAGCCATCTATGTAACGATTTGGATTGTGTTACCTATGCTTATTTTAGACATTGCCTGGTGGAAAATATTACTTGGTTTCTTTATCATGCATTATGTGGCCGGGGTAATCCTAAGTGTTGTCTTCCAATTGGCACATGTTGTCGATGAAGCTGAAACACCTTTACCCGACGAGAACGGTACAATGAAAAACACGTGGGCGATACACCAACTGTTCACTACTGTGAATTTCGGCACCAAAAACCGCATCGTGAACTGGTTTACGGGAGGTCTTAACCATCAGGTTGAGCACCACATATTCCCGAACATCAGCCATATACATTACACAAATATTTCGAAAATTGTTAAACAAACAGCAAAAGAATATAATTTACCCTACAACGAATATAAAACTACAAGAAAAGCTATAATTTCGCACTTCAAACATTTGAAGGAATTGGGCAGAGAACCCCAATTACAGATTCAATAAATTTTAGCACTAAATGAACAACCATTTATCCGAGCGAATTAACAACATGGCCACTTCGGCCACGTTGGCCATGGCCGCGAAAGCCAGGGAGCTAAGAGGACAAGGCAAAGACATCATTGGATTGAGCTTGGGGGAACCCGATTTCAACATTCCTGATTTCATTAAGGATGCCGCCAAAAAAGCGATTGACGAAAATTACAGTAGTTATTCACCCGTTGATGGCTATGCCGACTTGAAACAGGCCATATCCAACAAATTCAAGAGGGACAACAATCTTGATTATGGGTTAAACCAAATTGTGGTTTCCACTGGAGCCAAACAGTCCTTGGCGAATATCGCCATGGTCATGTTGAACAAAGGGGACGAGGTTATCTTACCTGCACCCTATTGGGTTAGTTACAGTGATATCGTTAAACTTGCCGAAGGTGTTCCTGTTGAAGTACCTACAAGTATTGATACGGATTTCAAGATGACACCCGAACAACTTGAGGCTGCCATTACCCCAAAAACCAAAATGATGTGGTTCAGCTCACCCTGCAACCCTAGTGGATCGGTTTATAACAAGGAAGAACTGAAAGGTTTGGCCGAGGTTTTAAAAAAACATCCGAATATCTTCGTGGTATCCGATGAAATTTACGAGCATATCAACTTTAGGGGAGGTCATGTAAGTATCGCGGGTATTGAAGGCATGTACGATCGTACCATTACCGTAAACGGGGTATCGAAAGCATTTGCCATGACAGGTTGGAGAATCGGATACATTGGTGCTGCTGAATGGATTGTCAAGGCCTGTACCAAGTTTCAAGGACAAATTACGAGTGGCGCCAATGCCATTGCCCAAAGGGCAACGATTACCGCCTTGGAAGCCCCTGTGAGCAAAATACAGTTCATGATCGACGAATTTCATAAACGAAGGGATTTGATTCTTGGACTTTTAGGGGAAATCGAAGGTTTCAAACTGAACGTCCCAGAAGGTGCCTTTTATGTTTTCCCTGATATTTCCAGCTACTTTGGCAAAACCATGAAGGGTACAAAAATCAACAATGCATCTGATTTTGCGTTATACCTATTGGAAAACGCCAATGTTGCCACCGTAACCGGGGAGGCTTTTGGTAACCCGAACTGTATAAGAATATCCTATGCCGCTTCCGAGAAGGAATTAAGAGAAGCCATTTCGAGAATAAAAGCAGTATTGTAAACAACCCTATTTTTAAAGAAAAAAACCCGCAATCGCGGGTTTTTTTTATATGTCTTTCCAGAAATAGGGTGTCAATATAATCAGCACGGTAAAGAGTTCCAACCTTCCCAAAAGCATCAGAAAACCGCACCACCATTTTCCCAACATCGGCAATCCATTAAAATTGCTCAACGGATGAAGGGACCCCAAAGCAGGACCCACATTACCCAAAGAGGAAGCGGCCCCCCCGACCGAGGATTCAAAGTCCAGCCCCAAGAAACTCAACCCCAAGGAACCAATTATAAACAGTAACATGTACAGTACAAAAAAGGCTATTACATTGTAAACGATATGCTCCCTTACGGTTTTATTGTTATATCGCACGGGAATCACCGCATTGGCATGTAAGGTTCTTTTAAACTCCAATAACCCATTTTTGATAATCAATAGGTGGCGCATGACCTTAATACCCCCTGCCGTAGATCCCGCAGACCCCCCAAGAAAGAACAATCCGAAAAAGAAGACCTTGACAAATGGGGTCCAATTGGTAAAATCGGCCGTAACAAACCCGGTTGTCGTAATCACCGAAACGACCTGAAAAAGGGCATGCCGAAAAGAACTTTCAACCTCACCATACGGCATAGGGTGATATTCCGATACAGGAACGTTTGCCTTATAAAGGACCACCAAGCCAACAATAATTGAGAACACTACGATAAAACCAGTGTAGAATCTAAACTCCTCATCCATTAACACACGTCTTACCTTTCCTTTGAAGGCAAAATAACTAAGCACGAAATTACTTCCCGCCAAAAACATAAAGAGAATGACGATATACTGTATCAAAGGTTGGTCGTTCCAATAGGCCAAACTGGCATTTTTTGTTGAAAATCCACCGGTTGAAAGTGTTGCCAAAGAATGGTTCAGAGCGTCGAAAAACGACATTCCTGCCAACTTCAACAATATGGTTTCGGCAATCGTATACCCAACATAGATATACCAGAGCCGTTTTGCGGTATCGGTAATCCTAGGATGTAACTTATCGGCACTAGGGCCCGGGGCTTCCGCAGCGAATAATTGCATGCCCCCTATTCCCAAAAGCGGAAGTATGGCTATAGCCAAAACAATGATCCCCATTCCACCAATCCAATGGGTAAGACTCCTCCATACCAGAATTCCTTCAGGCAAAACCTCAATATCATCCAAAATAGTGGCTCCCGTGGTCGTATACCCTGAGATGGTCTCAAAAAATGCATTGGTAACATCGGGTATAGCCCCAGAAAATAAATAAGGCAACATTCCGGAAATGGACATCACAATCCAACCAAAGGTTACAATGATATACCCTTCCTTACGTTTGACCTCTTTTTTATGGTTTCTGGTAAAATACATGGCGCTCACCCCAGCGAACATGGTCACAATCGAGGCCAAGGCAATATCCAGAGTCGCACCATCACTATAAACACCACTCATTATGGCAGCAAAGAGCATGAACAAACCATTGAAGAGTAGCAACACTCCCATTAAATGGAATATGATTTTCGAGTTCAAGGACATACTATAGGAATAAACGTTCGATTTTTGGAATAGCTTCCGGCAGGCAACAAACCACTACCCTATCACCTTCCTGAATTTGAAATCCACCAAGGGCTATTATCCCTTTCTCACCCCTAACGACACCACCAATGGTTGCTTCCCTTGGAAAGTCTATATCGCGGATGAGCTTACCGGTAACCCTTGACTTGGGTTTAACCTTAAATTCCAATATCTCGGAATTGATATTATTGAGACGCATCAATGCAACCACCTCCCCTTTACGAATATGCCTAAAAATATTGTTCGCCGCCAATAGTTTTTTGTTAATAAGCGTATCGATACCAATAGAGTGTGAAAGCTGAAAATAGTCCATATTCTCAACCAAGGCAATGGTCTTTTTTATATGTTTCGACTTGGCCACCAAACAGGACATGATATTGGTTTCCGAATTACCCGTTACGGCAACGAAAGCATCCATGGAATCCAAACTTTCCTCCTCTAATAATTCCACATTCCTACCATCCCCATTGATAACCAATGCGTTAGGAAGGTCGTCGGCCAAATCAAAAGCCTTTTCCTTGTTTTTTTCAATAAGTTTAACGTTGAATTTTTTGGCGCAAAGGTCGCGTGCGGTCTTAAAGCCGACTTTACTTCCACCCATGATCATGACATTCCTGATTTCCTCTTTCTTCTTGTTGGTCAGCTTGTACAATTCGTCTACCCCTTCCATGGTGGTAATGAAATAGACCTGGTCACCTTCCTTAAAAACGGTGTCCCCACGTGGAATCACTGTGAACTGTGTCCCCAACCGTTGTAATGCGATAGGCATAAAATGGAGTTCGGGGAATATTCGGGCGGCTTCTTTCACCATTTTACCCACAAAAGAGGCTTTCTTTTGCAAGGAAACCCCTACCATGATCAATTTTCCACCTTCAAACTCGTAGGTATCATTAAAGGCCGATTTATTCAATAAAAGCTGAATTTCCTCAGCCGCCAACTGTTCAGGGGAAATCAGCTCATCTATTCCCAATTCGGAAAAACGAATGACATCCTTATGATGTATGAACTCCGTATTCGAAATCCTCGCAATGGTCCGTTTACAGCCCAATTGTTTGGCCAACATACAAAAAGTAATATTGGTGGTCTCGGATGAAGTAACCCCAATGACCAGTTCGGATTGATGTACCTCGGCTTCCTTCAATATCGCTATCGACGTGGCATCGCCACGCAATACCTTTATATCCAAATGGTTATCGGCATACATCAAACTCTCTTTCTCCGTATCTATCAGCGTTATGTTCTGAGATTCGTAGGAGAGCAATTTGGCTAAGTGAAAACCCACTTCGCCGGCACCAGCAATAATAATTTTCATTGATTAAATATATTGATTTCACAACGAAGACAAATACATCTTAATTGTGTTACAAAAAGAAACATTACAAGAAGTAAGACGCCTATTGAACAGTCCATTAGATGAATACACCATAAAATGCGCAACAAAATTACGTATTTTTTAGGTTCATCCTCATTTTATAACATGAATAGTTTAGCTATCGGCTAAGTTGTATCTTTGCCGAAATTCATTATATGACCAAAAAAGTAACCCCTTATCAGGATTCAGATTTAGGAAAAAAAGAACAGGTAACCCAAATGTTCGATAAAATATCAGGAAACTATGATGGTTTAAACCGGGTTATATCCTTTGGGATCGATATAAAATGGAGAAAACGGGTAGTCGCCATCCTAAAGAAAAAGAAACCTGAAATGGTATTGGACATAGCCACAGGAACCGGGGACTTGGCAATCAACCTTGCAGAGACAGGTGCCAAAAAAATCATTGGTCTCGATATCTCCCCAGGAATGCTGGAGGTCGGTAAGAAAAAGGTCTTGGAGAGGAAGTTGGCGCAAACCATAGAAATGGTCGAAGGGGATAGCGAAAACCTACCCTTTGAGGACAATACCTTCGATGCCGTGACCGTCGCCTTTGGGGTACGTAATTTCGAGACCTTGGAAAAAGGCCTTGCCGAGATCTACCGCGTATTGAAGCCCAAAGCGACCTTTGTGGTTTTGGAAACCTCCGTACCCACTAAAACACCCTATAAACAAGGGTATTCTTTTTATACCAAATACGTACTGCCTAAAATCGGAAGGATCTTTTCAAAAGACGATTCAGCCTATGCTTATTTAAGCAAATCGGCATCAGTTTTTCCACATGGGGATGCGTTCAACAATATTTTACGTAAAATCGGGTTTATAGATGTAGTGAACAAACCTCAAACCTTTGGGGTTGCATCTATTTACATTGCCACAAAATAAACTATGAAGAAAATTGTAGTGGCCTTGATCGTATTGACCTGCTTAAGTCAATCGGCAATGGCGCAGTTTAACGAAGATCCGATCATCAACCTCGAGAATGAGGATGAACCCCTTTTAAACTGGGGATATTTTCTTGGTTTTAACCAGTACGACTTTAAATTCGATTATAAGAACGATGCCAAACATATATTGGTAGATAAATCGTTTGGATTCAATGTCGGACTTATTGGGGAGTTGCGCCTCAATGAGTTTTTGGATGTCCGCCTTGAACCTGGCCTACTGTACAATTCCAGGACTTTGGGTTTCCCTGGCTTTACCGAGGAAAGCGATGCCATTAGGGAGGTTAAATCGACCTACATCAACTTTCCCTTACTTTTAAAGGCAAGTGCCAAAAGACTTGGCAACTGGAAGCCCTTTTTAATAGGTGGCGCCTCAATCTCAATGAACCTAGGCAGCAATGAAGATAGCTTGGACGACAATTCAGCGGGCACCTTCAGAATGAAAAAAATGGTCTACAATTACGAGTTGGGATTCGGTATCGATTTTTATTTGGAGTATTTTAAATTTACACCTTCCATAAGGGGCGTTTTTGCCATAAGTGATGAACTCGTACCTGACAATGACCCCGACAGTCCATGGACGGGAAATTTAGCGGGGATGCGTACGCGCGGACTCTTTATCAATTTTACTTTTGAGTAACACCGTCCATCCCATACAGCTTATTTAACCCAAACCTCCTATCGTTGCATGGGTTAGCTCCCTGTTCTTTTGATCTCATTCAAGAAGATGGCCGTCGCCGTAGCCACATTAAGACTTTCGGTACGCTGGTCACCAAACTGGGGAATACTAATCCGATGTTCGACCAAGGCCTCAATGGCACTCGATATCCCATTGGCTTCATTGCCCATCACCAATATCCCTTTTTGGGGCAATGAGGTGGTATGCACATTATCACCATCCATAAAAGTACCATAAACCGACAATGATGATTCATTTATGAATTGCACCAAATCGGTATAAACAATATTCACCCGGGTTATTGAACCCATGGTCGCCTGTAAGACTTTGGGATTAAAACAATCGACCGTATTGTTCGAGCACGCTAAATGTTGAATCCCAAACCAATCACATAACCGTATTATCGTACCCAAATTCCCTGGGTCACGAACATCGTCCAAGGCTAAAACCCAACCCTGCTGGTCCACGGGTTTTTCTTTAGGGAATTTAAAAACCCCCAACACCTTATTAGGACTCTTGAGATTGCTCAATCGTTTCAATTCTTGTTCGGAAACCAACTCGGTGTTAATGTGTTCCGCGTTGTCAAGTACATCGCCGACGGTATAAATGATATGCGCTTCAAAATTGGAATCCAAGAGCTCTTGGACCGTCTTTAACCCTTCCACTACGAACATACCATATTGGTTTCGGTACTTTTTTTGCAGTAAGCTTTTTATAAACTTTATTTGGCTTTTACCAACCATTGAAATAATGTATTTTTGATTTCTATGAGGAGATTATTTCGTATTAATAACCCGAGCGCTAAAATAAGCTTATTATTTTTTGCCATAGTGCTTGCCTCCTGCAATGCACTCAAACGTGTTGACGAAAACGAACTTCTCCTTACAAAGAACACCATTTATGCCGATGGGGAAAAAGTGAACAATGAGGATATCCAAAGCCTTATCATTCAAAATCCCAATAGCACATTGTTGGGTTACCCCTTGCGATTGAATCTATATAACCTTGCCAAACAGAATCCGGATTCCTCCTTCCAAAATTGGCTCTATAAAAAGGAGAAAAGAAAAGACCGGTTGGTCAAGTTACTATCGGAAAAACAAGTGGTCAGACTTGGGGAATCCTTCTTGGTCAAAGGAATGAGTGAATGGCTGAAGAATATCGGCGAACCCCCAGCCGTCATAGACACTTCCGACACTCGAAGAACACTGGAAAGACTTAAGGCCTATTATAGCAGTAAAGGATATTTCAATAACAACACCACCTATGAAATCGACACCCTTAAACGGGAAAAAAGAGCTGGGGTCGACTATAAGATCACTTTAGGCAAACCCTACATGATCGACACCATATCGAACAAGATCTCCTCAAAAACCGTAGACTCGATTTATCATTTGAACAAGGCGCAATCCTTTATAAAGGAAGGGGAACAATTTGATTTGGTGAACTTTGAGAATGAACGTAAAAGGTTAACCTCTATTTTTCGTAATTCGGGAATCCGTAATTTTCAGGAAAGCTCAATCAACTACGCCATTACAAGGGACTCAACCAAATCCGGGGACGACCAGAGTATGGGTATCGACCTTAATATCGATAATTTACGTACCAGAAACAACAATGATATTACCACCTCGGAATATCAAATTGAGAAGTTCAAAAAAATCAACATCTACACCGACTTCATACTTGATGGCGAAGGGGAAGAGGATGGGAATAAAATCATCGAATACGACGGATATACAATCCATTATAAGGACAAATTGAGGTTTAAACCCAAAACCTTAGGTGATGCCATTTTTTTCGAAAAGGACAGCATCTATAGGGAGGTTAACAGATCCAGGACCTATCGGCAGATTACCAACCTGAACGTTTTCAAATACCCTTCCTTAGCCTTTGAGACCGATAGTACACAAACAGGGCTTACCGCAAACATTTATTTAACCGAACGACCAAAATACTCATTGGGAATGGACTTGGATGTCTCCCACTCGAACATTCAGCAAGTAGGTTTGGCCTTTAGTCCATCCTTACAGGCTAGAAATCTATTCAAAGGGGCAGAAAACCTTAGTTTAACCGGTAGGCTGAATGTGGGTTCATCGAACGACCAAAGCATTACCGCCACCGATAACCGTTTTTTCAACCTGTTGGAATTTGGTGCCGACATCAACCTGACCATTCCCAGGATCTGGTTCCCTTTTGTCAATACCGGCAAGATAATACCCAGTTATAGCCTACCCCAAACAAGGCTCTCCCTAGGGACTAGTTTTCAAAAAAACATTGGGCTTGACAAACAGACCTTCAACACCGTTCTGGGATATAATTGGACACCAAACGACCAAAGGCGTCACAGTTTAGAACTCCTAAATGTCCAATTTGTAAACAATGTGAACCCGGATAGATTTTTCAATGTTTACGAAAATACCTATGAACTTTTGGATGAAATAGCGGATTCCTATGATGATCCCGATGCCTATCCTGAACTCGCTGATTATTTTGAGACCAGTGCGGATAGTGATGACCCTAATTTGATCATCCCCTCTGGTACGTCAGGATTTACCCAAGCCATTATCGATGGCACTGTTTCTTCGACAAGTGATGATTATGACGACGTACGCAGCATTGAGGAAAGAAGGGACCGGCTTACAGAGAACAACCTCATTTTCGCTACGAATTACACCTTTAACAAAAACAACAAAAACGGAATTACCGATAATAGTTTTCATCGTTTTCGATGGAAAATCGAAAGCGCCGGCAATCTCCTCTCAGCACTTTCGTATGTCATCCCATTTTACGAGAAGGATGGTGATCTTTTGGTCTTTGACGTACCCTATTCCCAATATATCAAAACCGAATTCGATTATATCAAGTACTGGGATTTAAGACAATCCAAGGTTTTGGCGTTTCGAAGTTTCTTTGGCATAGCCGTACCTTATGGCAATTCGGACAATATTCCTTTTGTACGAAGTTATTTTGCAGGAGGCTCCAACGACAATAGAGCATGGAGTCCCTATTCACTCGGGCCTGGAAAAACAAATGAAGTCAATGATTTCAATGAGGCAAATCTAAAATTAGCCTTCAATCTTGAGTATCGGTTTCCTGTGGTGGGCGATATAAAAGGAGCCCTTTTTGCGGATGCAGGTAATATATGGAACGTATTTGACAGTGAGGATGACCCAGACAAAACCTTCAATGGTGTCGATTCGCTTGCCGATATAGCTTTAGGCACTGGTTTCGGCATTCGGTATGACTTCACATATTTTTTAATCAGGGTAGATTTGGGCTTTAAAACCTATAACCCAGCCGAAG
Organism: Maribacter polysiphoniae; assembly: GCF_003148665.1. Lineage (GTDB taxonomy): Bacteria > Bacteroidota > Bacteroidia > Flavobacteriales > Flavobacteriaceae > Maribacter_A > Maribacter_A polysiphoniae. Next base: position 37,628 of record NZ_QGGQ01000008.1, read on the forward strand.
AAATTTCGAAAAGATGGTTCAGGGACTATAATTTTGCAAATTCAGTACTACAAATAGGTATAAACTACCCCTTTTAAACTTAATTATTTCTTACTTTTGTGCTTCACTTTTTTAATAAATTTAAAGCCAAACAATTATGGGCCATAATATTAAGCCTGGTGTAGCCACTGGGGACCAAGTTCAGGAGATTTTCAAATATGCAAAGGATAAAGGATTTGCTCTTCCAGGAGTAAACGTTATTGGTTCTGACACCATCAACGGTGTGCTTGAAACCGCTGCTTCCTTAAACTCTCCCGTAATCTTACAATTTTCAAATGGCGGTGCTCAATTCAACGCCGGTAAAGGGTTGTCCAACGAAAACCAGCGTGCTGCCGTTCTTGGTGCCGTTGCCGGGGCCAAACACGTTCATCAAATGGCAGAAGCCTACGGGGCAACTGTTATTCTTCATACAGACCACTGTGCAAAAAAATTATTGCCTTGGATCGACGGTATGTTGGATGCCAGTGAAAAACACTTCGCAGAAACAGGTAAACCATTGTTCAGCTCACACATGATCGACCTTTCCGAAGAGCCAATCGAGGAGAATATCGAATTGTGCAAAGGATATCTTGAGAGAATGAGCAAGATGGGCATGACCTTGGAAATAGAATTGGGTATTACAGGTGGTGAGGAAGATGGTGTTGACAATTCCGATGTTGATGATTCCAAATTATACACCCAACCAGAAGAAGTAGCTTACGCTTACGAAGAGCTTTCCAAAGTAAGTCCTAGATTTACCATTGCAGCTGCTTTTGGTAACGTACATGGTGTATACAAGCCTGGTAACGTAAAATTAACCCCGAAAATCCTTAAGAATTCCCAAGAGTATATCACTAAAAAATATGGTGTCGAAAACAATCATATCGACTTTGTATTCCACGGAGGTTCTGGATCTACAGTAGAGGAAATCAGGGAAGCCATTGGTTACGGTGTTATCAAGATGAATATCGATACCGATTTACAATATGCCTTCTTAGCCGGTGTTAGGGATTATATCCAGGACAACAAGGATTTTCTACAATCACAGATTGGCAATCCTAATGGACCCGATGAGCCCAACAAAAAATATTACGATCCAAGGGTATGGTTACGCGCAGGTGAAAAGACCTTTATCGACCGTTTGAAAAAAGCGTTCGAAGACCTTAACAATGTAAATACTTTATAAAAGTAGTTTAACCCAATATGGAAGATATGTCGTTGTGGTTCAAAAGAAAGGAAAAAGGAATACAAACAGCCACTGAGGAAAAAAAAGACACCCCAAAGGGCTTGTGGTACAAGTCCCCAACAGGTAAGATCGTTGAATCCGAGGAATTGGCCAAAAATTTCTATGTTAGCCCTGAAGATGATTATCATGTTCGAATTGGCAGCAAAGAATATTTCGAGATTCTTTTTGACGACAACAAGTTTACCGAATTGGATGCCAAGTTGCACTCAAAAGACCCCCTTAAATTCACCGATACCAAAAAGTATACGGATCGATTGAAGGCGGCACAAAAGAAAACCGGACTTAAAGATGCCGTACGCACGGGCTTTGGCAAATCCTTGGGAAAGGATGTCGTCATCTGCTGTATGGATTTTAATTTTATCGGGGGTTCTATGGGTAGCGTTGTAGGTGAGAAAATATCAAGGGGTATAGATTACGCCATTAAAAAGAAAGTGCCTTTTGTCATGATTTCAAAATCCGGGGGAGCCCGAATGATGGAAGCTGCTTTATCTTTAATGCAATTGGCCAAGACTTCTGCAAAAATAGCGCAGTTGGCCGAGGCCAAACTACCCTATATCTCATTGTGTACAGACCCTACAACGGGAGGCACTACGGCATCCTATGCGATGTTGGGCGATATAAACATTTCCGAACCTGGTGCATTGATTGGATTTGCAGGACCTCGTGTAGTAAAAGAAGCAACGGGCAAAGATCTGCCTGATGATTTCCAAACTGCCGAATTTGTCCAGGAACATGGATTTTTGGATTTCATAACACATAGAAGGGATTTAAAGAAAAAAATAAACCTTTATATTGATTTGATCCAAAACAATCCGGTTCGCAAATAAAAAACACTATGCTTCTTGAAACCAAAATTATTAGTATCTTTGCGCCCTGATTGAAAATCAATCATATACATAAAAATCATTTAATATAATATTGGAATGTATCTAACAAAAGAGATTAAGGCCGAGATATTCAAAAAACACGGCGGTAAAGAGGAGAACACAGGTTCTACGGAAGGTCAAATTGCTTTGTTCACACATCGCATCAACCATTTAACGGGTCACCTTAAAAGAAACCACAAAGATTATAACACCGAACGTTCATTGGTAAGACTGGTAGGTAAAAGAAGAAGTCTACTGGATTACTTGAAAAAGAAAGATATTGTAAAATATCGTGAGCTTATCAAAGAATTAGGTATTAGAAAATAGAACTTAAAAGGGGAAGCTAGGCTTCCCCTTTTTTATATACTCCTAAGTCCAGGATTCAAAAAAGGACAAATTCAAAAAGCTGCACTCAGTTTTTCATTGGTCAACACACAACAACACAACAACATCCGACCAGTAAGAATGGCGGATGGACCATTGTTTAACAAACCTGAAAGAATCAGGTTTTAAATCGTATTTATGATTCCAAAAGTATTTAAAGAGGTCATTGACCTTGGTGACGGTAGGGAAATTTCCATCGAAACCGGAAAATTGGCAAAACAGGCCCATGGTTCTGTTGTTGTTCAGTCAGGAAAATGTATGTTATTATGTACAGTAGTTTCCAACTACAAACAATCTGATGTTGATTTCTTACCCTTAACAGTAGATTATCGAGAAAAATTTGCCGCTGCTGGTCGTTACCCTGGTGGATTCTTCAAAAGAGAAGCAAGACCTAGTGATGGTGAAGTATTGACCATGAGACTGGTAGATCGTGTATTGCGACCACTATTCCCTAAGGATTATCACTCTGAAACCCAGGTGATGATTCAATTAATGTCGAATGATGAAGAGGTTATGCCTGATGCCATGGCTGGTTTGGCCGCATCTGCCGCCATTCAATTATCCGATTTCCCTTTTGAATGTGCCATTTCAGAAGCAAGGGTTGGCCGTATCAACGGAGAGTTTGTCATTAACCCAACAAGAGCGCAATTAGAGGAGTCCGACATTGACATGATGATTGGTGCCTCCGCTGATTCCGTAATGATGGTTGAAGGTGAGATGGACGAAATCTCGGAAGAAGAAATGGCCGACGCCATCAAATTCGCACATGAAGCCATTAAGGTACAATGTGCAGCCCAATTACGTTTGGCCGAAGCTTTCGGTAAGAAGGAAGTTCGTGAATATGAAGCGGAAAGGGAAGATGGGGAATTAGCCAAAAAAATTCATGATTTGGCTTATGACAAGGTTTACGCAATTGCCAAGGCCGGTTCATCCAAGCACGAAAGAAGTGCTTCATTCGCAGCGATCAAAGAAGAGATCACAGCATCCTTTTCTGAAGAGGAAATAGCGGATTTCGGGGATTTAATCTCCAAATATTACAATAAAGCGGAAAAAGCAGCCGTACGTGACCTTACCCTTAAGGAAGGTTTACGTTTGGACGGAAGGAAAACCAACGAGATCAGACCTATCTGGTGTGAAGTTGACTACCTACCTTCTACGCATGGTTCTTCAATTTTCACCCGTGGTGAAACCCAAGCATTGGCTACTGTTACCCTAGGTACCTCTAGAGATGCAAATAAAATTGACATGCCATCTTACGAAGGTGAAGAGAATTTCTATTTACACTATAACTTCCCTCCTTTTTGTACTGGGGAAGCACGACCTATTCGTGGAACGTCACGAAGGGAAGTCGGTCACGGTAACTTAGCACAACGCGCCTTGAAAGGAATGATTCCTGCGGATTGCCCTTATACTGTACGAGTTGTTTCTGAAGTATTGGAATCCAATGGTTCCTCCTCAATGGCAACGGTTTGTGCCGGTACCATGGCTTTGATGGATGCAGGTGTGCAAATGAAAAAACCAGTTTCCGGTATTGCAATGGGATTGATTTCCGATAGCGAAACAGGGGAATATGCCGTACTTTCCGATATTTTGGGTGATGAAGATCACTTGGGTGATATGGACTTTAAAGTAACCGGTACTGCAGATGGTATTACTGCCTGTCAAATGGATATTAAAGTAAAAGGATTGTCATACGAAATCTTAGTGAATGCATTGCAACAAGCTAGGGAAGGTCGTCTACACATTCTTAAGAAGTTGACAGATACGATTCCTGCTCCGGCTGCTGATGTGAAACCTCATTCACCGAAAATGGTTACCCGTACTATTCCTAATGAATTTATTGGCGCACTTATTGGCCCAGGAGGTAAAGTTATCCAAGAACTTCAAAAAGAAACAGGAACTACCATTGTTATCAATGAAGATCCCGTAACTGAGGAAGGTATTGTTGAAATCTTAGGTACAGACCAAAATGGTATCGATGCCGTATTGGCAAAAATCGATTCGTTGATGTTCAAACCTCAAGTTGGAAGTGTTTATGAAGTCAAGGTCATCAAGATGTTGGATTTTGGTGCCGTGGTAGAATATGCCGAAGCTCCAGGAAATGAAGTATTGTTGCATGTATCCGAATTAGCTTGGGAACGCACCGAAAATGTTAGCGATGTCGTTAACATGGGCGATGTATTTGACGTAAAATACTTAGGTGTCGATCCTAGGACCCGTAAAGACAAGGTTTCTAGAAAGGCCCTTTTACCAAAACCGGAAGGCTACGTGGAAAGACCACCAAGAAACGATAAAGATCGTGGACGCGGAAGGGATGATCGACGTGGAGGCGGAAGAGACAACCGTGATCGCAAACCAAGAAGGGATTAGTTGACAACACCCTTTTTGATTAAATATTCAAGCCCTGACAGCAACGTCAGGGCTTTTTTTATGGTTAATTGAAAAATAATTTACCCCGTTTGTAACATTTGCCTCTTTTTTACGTATAAATATATGCAGTCTATGCAACTTGAACTTAAATATAGTAGATGAGACAGCTTAAGATTACAAAACAGGTTACCAATAGGGAAACCGCATCTTTGGACAAGTACTTGCAAGAAATTGGCAAAGTGGATTTGATTACCGCAGATGAAGAAGTAGAATTGGCACAACGAATCAAGGCAGGCGACCAGATCGCTCTTGAAAAACTTACAAAGGCCAATCTTCGATTCGTAGTATCAGTCGCCAAACAGTACCAAAACCAGGGACTTACTCTACCTGATTTGATCAATGAAGGAAACTTGGGATTGATTAAAGCAGCACAGCGATTCGACGAAACCCGTGGATTTAAATTTATCTCATACGCCGTATGGTGGATTCGTCAATCCATATTACAAGCATTGGCCGAACAATCACGTATCGTTCGTTTGCCCTTGAACAAGATTGGATCGATCAATAAGATCAACAAAACCTTTGCCTTTCTAGAGCAAGCGCATGAAAGAATGCCTTCTGCCGAGGAAATCGCCAAGGAATTGGACATGACCGTTGAGGATGTAAAACAATCCTTGAAAAACTCAGGCCGTCACGTATCTATGGATGCTCCCTTGATTGCCGGTGAGGACTCTAACCTATACGATGTACTTCGAAGTGGTGAATCCCCCAATCCAGATAGGGAATTATTGCATGAATCATTGCGTACTGAAATTGAACGCGCTTTGGAAACCCTTACTCCTAGGGAAGCCGATGTTATTCGTCTATACTTTGGTTTGGCCGGACAACATTCGATGACCTTAGAGGAAATCGGTGAAACATTCGACCTTACAAGGGAAAGGGTTCGTCAAATCAAGGAAAAAGCGATTCGACGCCTAAAACACACTTCAAGAAGTAAAATTTTGAAGACCTATCTAGGATAGGTTAATTGCAATACCAATAACGTTAAATTCTCCTTAAATTGGAAATTTGGCATATATATTGTAATTTTATAGATAACAACAGTTTATCATGACTGTTCGTTTTTTGATTGATGAATAAACTCCGGCTGATTACCGGAGTTTTTCATTTTACACCTTTTCGCATACCATCCAAAGTTTGTAAAAGACCTTTACCCACCCTTTTCCTCAATATATATACCGCTGTTAATGAATTTATAAAATACTGTATATGTAACAATTGTGGCTTATATCCACCCTCCTTCCAAAGTATCTTTAGACTACAGAATCAAGTTATCTTTAATATAAAAACAATACCATGGAAGAACAATTGGAACAGGTAATCAGTATGCCAAGAATTGGCGATGCTGCCCCAGCGTTTAAAGCAGTAACCACACAAGGTGATATTAATTTTCCCGCCGATTACAAGGATAGTTGGGTCATTTTATTCAGTCACCCTGCCGACTTCACTCCCGTATGCACGTCAGAGTTTATGACATTCGCTACTATGGAGGAAAAATTCAATAAAGCAAATTGTAAACTGGTCGGTCTTTCAATCGATGGCCTCTATAGCCACATCGCATGGCTAAGAACCATTAAGGAAAAAATAGAATATAAAGGCATGAAGAATGTCGAAGTCAACTTCCCCTTGATCGAGGACATTACCATGGAAGTCGCAAAAAAATATGGGATGATACAACCCAATGAAGATTCCACTAAGGCAGTACGGGCCGTATTCTTCATTGACCCCAAAGGAATTATAAGGACCATCATCTATTACCCCCTAAGTTTGGGAAGAAATTTTGATGAACTTTACAGGGTAATCATCGCCCTTCAGGCCGCCGACGAATTCGGTGTGGCAACACCCGCAGATTGGTACCCCGGTGATGATGTCATCATTGGCCCAGCAGGTTCCTGTGGTAGTGCCAAGGACAGAATGGAAGACGGGGACATTGATTGTAAGGATTGGTTTTTCTGTACCAAAAAACTGGATAAGGATACCGTCATGGATAGGGTACTTAAAAAATAACCCATATTCATTTTATGATATAAACAGGCAACAGGCGTATAAATACCTGTTGCCTGTTTGGTTTTATAATGCGGAACAAACAACTACATTTGTCACAAGTTTTGAAACTATGGAGAACACACAACCCAACAACCCCCTGCACGGTGTAAAATTAGCGGACATTTTGGAGTATCTTACCCAAAAGTATACCTGGGAAGAATTGGCGAATCAAATCAACATCAACTGCTTCAAAAACAATCCTTCAATAAAATCATCATTGCGTTTTTTGAGAAAAACACCTTGGGCCCGTGAAAAAGTGGAACAATTTTATTTACATTCAATTCGACAATAAATGCCTTTGAACATCGTCCTCATTGAACCGGAAATCCCTAACAATACAGGCAACATTGGTCGTCTTGCCCTAGCTTCCGGCTCAAACCTACATCTCGTAAAACCCTTTGGCTTTGAAATAAACGATAAGCGTCTCAAACGTGCCGGCCTGGATTATTGGCCCCATATCTCCCTATTCATCTATGAAAACATAGCGGACTTTTACGCAAAACACAAGGATAAGAATCTAGTGTATTTTTCGAGCCATGGAAAAAAGGACCATTGGTCAATCGACTTTGAAAATGATATGTTTCTTGTATTTGGTAAGGAATCGGTGGGACTACCGGAGACCATTACCCAAAGCAATTCCGACAAACTCTACAAAATACCGCTCTACAGTCCACACATTCGAAGCCTAAACTTGGCCAATGCCGTAAGCATTGCCGTATATGAGGGTTTGAAACACCTTTAAGATTTCGATTTTATCAAAATTAGCGCCATTAAATACTTGTCCAATACTTTTGTCAACTGTTTTTTGAAAAATATTCAAACCTGTTTTTTGAAGAAATCCAAGACATTAAAAACGATATCAAATCATTACTTTTACATAAAATTCCAGGAATAGCATGACACACAACATTAAAATTGCGCCTTCCCTCCTCGCTGCTGATTTTGGCAACTTGCAACGGGATGTTGAAATGGTGAACAATAGCGAAGCCGATTGGCACCATATTGATATTATGGACGGTGTTTTTGTTCCGAATATTTCATACGGAATGCCCGTATTAAAAGCCATTCAAAAGCATGCCACAAAACCATTGGACGTGCATTTGATGATTGTTGACCCCGACAGATACATAAAAACCTTTGCCGATCTGGGGGCAAGTGTTTTAACGGTGCATTACGAAGCCTGTAATCACCTCCACCGCACCATTCAGGCCATAAAGGCCGAAGGGATGATGGCCGGTGTTGCCATAAATCCACATACGAACATCAGCCTCTTGGAAGATACGATCAAGGACATTGACCTCGTCTGTATCATGAGTGTAAACCCTGGTTTTGGCGGACAATCATTCATCGAGAACACTTATGAGAAAACCAGAACCCTTAAGGCTATGATCCACGGCAAAAGGGCCAAAACCCTGATAGAAATCGACGGAGGGGTCACTTCCAAAAACGCCAAGGCCCTGATCAATGCCGGAGCCGATGTTTTGGTCGCTGGTAGTTTTATTTTCAAAAGCGACAACCCAACACAGACCATACACGAATTAAAGGAAATTTTAAGCTAATGGATTATTTTGATGTTGTAATAGTAGGTGGCGGACCTATTGGCATTGCTTGTGGATTGGAAGCACAGAAAAACGGGCTTAGCTATGTGATCATAGAAAAGGGACCTATTGTCAATTCCCTTTTTAACTACCCCGTCAATATGCAATTCTTTTCGTCTTCCGATTTATTGGAGATTGACAATATTCCGTTTATAAGTAACGAAGCCAAGCCCAAAAGAAACGAAGCCCTGGAATATTACCGGAGGATCGTCACCAATAATGCCCTAAAAATAAACCTCTTTGAAACGGTTGAAAACGTTAAAAAAGTAGATTCCGGATTTGAGGTCCAAACCAACAAGCAAACCTATGGTGCATCATACACCATCATTGCCACAGGTTTCTATGACATTCCCAATCTACTTGACATTCCTGGGGAGGATTTGGACAAGGTCTCCCATTATTACAAAGACCCCCATTTCTATGCGAGTCAAAAATTGGCGGTCATAGGCGCAAGTAATTCCGCAATAGATGCCGCATTGGAATGCTATCGAAAAGGGGCGGAAGTCACCTTGATCATTCGCGAGCCCGAGGTTGGCCAACGCGTTAAATATTGGGTACGGCCCGATATCATCAACAGGATCGAGGAGGGCAGTATCAAGGCTTATTTCAACTCGAACGTAAAAGAAATCCTTCCCCATACGATATTGGTGGATACACCCGAAGGTACCATCGAATTGGAAAATGATTTTGTCCTAGCCCTAACAGGTTACCAACCTAATTTTGGTTTTCTTGAAAAATTAGGCGTTCAACTTTCTGATGACGGGAAAAGATTGCCGCAATACAATAAGGAGACCATGGAAACCAATGTCGAAGGCCTTTATCTTGCCGGGGTCATCTGTGGCGGTATGGAAACCCATAAGTGGTTTATCGAAAACTCCCGTATTCATGCCCCGATGATCATGAATTCGATTTTGGCCAAAAAATAAAACCAGGATTACTGGATTTTGGGCGCACTGGAAATCCGGAGTGATTTCCGAAGCCACAACTTATGATGAGGTTGTATGCCATGCTTGTATTGCGTAGGTTAAAACAATCCAAGTTATTACCACTAGGAATAAAGTTAGTGGCAACAGCATGGGGAGGTACTTCCATCCCTTCCTGGGGTTTGAAAATCCGGTAATTTATGAATTATCCAATCTTTACCTTATAGCTGCCAGAAGCGGGATAAAAAGAAAGCGTCATCTCCAATATCGCCCATAAAACCTTATTACCAATATACTCCCGAGCAATATCTTGATTAATCCATTTTAGGATAGAAGTATCCAATCTCTTTCCTTAAACATATGGACTGTCTTTTGACCTATTAATTCAGTAATAGAAACCCTATTTTGACATTACAGCATGGTTAAGGCAACAGGTGTGTTGGAATAGTGCCGGATTTCAGGATTACTCCGGAAATAAAAAGCAGCATCCAAACCACGAAAAAACTTCCCTGCTCCGTTGCAACGTTCTTTACAATAACATAAAAGGAAATACAATTATAGAAACGAAAAAAGCAACTAATTGAACTTCAATTAGTTGCTTTCGAATTTAAGTGACCCCGGAGGGATTCAAACCCCCAACCCTCAGAGCCGAAATCTGATGCGCTATTCAGTTGCGCCACGGAGCCATTTATGTAATACACGCTGTTAAGAGCGCGCTAAGATAGTTTATTTTTTACAATAGTAGAAATGGTTTTTCCATCTGCTTGTCCGGCCAATTCCTTTGACACCATCCCCATTACCTTACCCATATCCTTCATACCTTCCGCGCCAACGGCATCAATGGTCTGCACCACCACTTTCTCAATTTCCTCTTCGGTCAATTGCTCGGGTAAAAATTGTTCTATAACAGCCGCTTGTTCCAATTCCGGGGCAGCAAGGTCATCCCTACCCTGTTCGGTATAAATAGCCGCACTATCCTTTCTTTGTTTTACCAACTTTTGAACCAATTTGGTTTCATCGGCTTCAGATAATTCACCACCTGCCCCACTGGTCTGCGCCAAAAGCAAAGCGGATTTTATCGCCCGCAACGATTCCAAGGCTACAGTATCCTTAGCTTTCATTGCAGTTTTCATCTTTTCCATTACCTGTTTTTGTAAACTCATAACGTATACATTTTGAGCCTACAAAGATAAAAAAATAAACCCGAAAATTGGAGAAGTTTTCGGGTTTAAAGCAGGCTGTCCAACATGTGGTTAATCCACGTTATCGTGCAAAAATGAGTTATTGGAACGCAATTGGATGTCTTCATTGCTATCCTCACTCAAAGTTGTTCTTGAAACTTTCTTCTGAATGGGTTTATCATTCAAACTAACACCTTGACGCTTGTAAGCGGGCTCCTTTTCAATCTCATCGATATTACTCAGATTGTTTTGGAATTTATAGTTGAAATCCTTTAATTTTCTTCTGCGCTCATCGGCACGTTGTTTTAACAATTCCTCTATTGGACTATCCATAGGGTCTGTTTCCTCAACCTGCTGTGGAGCGGTTTTTATGGTTCTCTTCTCAAAGATCAACTCATCCTCGATGATTTTAGGCTCGAACTCCTCTGCCTTTGATTTGGCACCCGTCAATTGATTTTCCAACTCCATATAGTCATCCAGACTATAACGGGTCTCCCCTTCCTTACTGTATTCTAAAACAGGAATGACTTCTACATGGCCATTAACATCCATGTCCTTTACTTCGTCATCCAAATTAAAGGTAATGACGTTCGCATTTTCCTCTTCATTCTTTGTATCGTTCAAGGGCATATCAAAACTAATGGCAAACTGATCTTCATCCTTTTTGGTTGAAATAACTTCAGGCTCCACTACTTCAATATCATTGATATTATCCTTGGCCTCAAAGATGACAAAATCATCCTCTGAAACATTTTCCGCGACGACTTCCTCATAGAAGACGTTGAAATTCCTGATATAATTCGTGGTTGGAATCAAATCCAAACCATCGCCTTCCTCAAATTCGAATTTCGCTTTCGGTTGTTGGGAAACTTCCTCCTCTTGATCCTCGACCAATTGGTGAACAATGTTCTGAGGTGTCAGATTCTGCACTGCCTTTTGCTCATCTTCCAACGTATGGATGATTTTTTTAGATTCGGTATTTACAATATCATCCTGTTGATCGATATTAAAACCCGTGGCGATAACAGTAACCGCGATAGCTTCCCCTAAGGAATCATCCTCACCAACACCCATGATGATGTTCGCGCCGTGACCGGCTTCCCCTTGTATGTGATCATTGATCTCACCAATTTCATCAATGGTAATTTCCTGTGCCCCGGAAACGATCAACAGTAAGACATTCTTTGCCCCGGAAATTTTATTGTCATTCAATAAAGGTGAATCCAAAGCCTTCATTATAGCCTCATTGGCCCTTGAAGAACCAGAAGCCATGGCAGAACCCATAATTGCCGTACCACTATTTGAAAGCACGGTTTTGGCATCACGTAAATCGATATTTTGTGTATAATGGTGGGTGATGACCTCGGCTATACCCCTTGCGGCAGTGGCCAATACTTCATCTGCTTTTGAGAAACCAGCCTTGAAACCTAAATTTCCGTATACTTCCCTTAATTTATTATTATTGATGACGATGAGCGAGTCAACATTGGCACGTAATTTCTCAATACCCTTCTGGGCTTGATCGCACCTCATTTTACCTTCGAATTGGAAAGGCATAGTAACAATACCAACAGTAAGAACATCCATTTCCTTCGCTTGCTTGGCAATTACAGGGGCAGCACCAGTACCTGTTCCCCCGCCCATACCTGCGGTAATGAATATCATTTTTGTGGTATTATCCAACATGGATTTAATATCCTCCATGCTCTCTATGGCAGCCTGTTCACCTACTTCGGGATTTGCCCCTGCACCCAACCCTTCAGTCAGGGATACACCTAGTTGTATTTTATTGGGAACCGGACTATTGTCCAAAGCTTGGGAATCGGTATTGCAGATTACGAAATCCACGCCGTTTATTCCGGCCTGGAACATGTGGTTAATGGCATTGCTACCTCCACCGCCAACGCCAATGACCTTAATTACATTGCTTTGGTTCTTGGGTAAATCAAAAGCGATACTATCCATTTCAGTGTTCTTGCTCATACTGTTTATATTACTGGTTTTCTTTATACGTGTTTATAGTTTCTACTCCTTATTCGGCATTGTCCAAGAAATCCTTCAATTTTTCGGACCATTTATCAAATACGGATTTTCGTTCCCTTGTTTGTGTCTTGGCATTGGTGTTACCTTCTTCATGATCGGCCAATACCATTTCTTCCTCTTCTTCTGTTTGGTGGGACACCATTATCTTCACATCATTCTTCACAGCATTCATAAGCAATCCTACAGCAGTCGCATATAATGGGCTAGCCACCTCTTCATCCGTATCCCCGGCCAAGTGTTCATTGGGATACCCTATCCTTGTATCCATACCGGTGATATATTCCACCAATTGTTTAAGGTGTTTTAATTGACTACCCCCACCTGTGAGGACAATACCGGCAATCAATTTTTTCTTTTGCTCTTCGTGACCATAATTCTTTATCTCAACATACACCTGTTCGATAATCTCCACAACCCTGGCGTGAATGATCTTTGAAAGGTTCTTGAGTGTTATTTCCTTGGGTTCACGACCTCTTAATCCAGGAATGGAGACGATCTCGTTGTCCTTGTTTTCCCCTGGCCATGCCGAACCAAATTTAATTTTCAATAACTCGGCCTGCTTTTCGATGATCGAACAACCTTCTTTAATATCTTCCGTAATTACCCCTCCACCAAACGGAATTACCGCTGTATGTCTGATAATCCCATCTTTAAAAATCGCCAAATCGGTAGTACCACCCCCTATATCGATCAAGGCTACACCGGCTTCTTTTTCTTCCTGACTTAAAACCGCATCGGATGAGGCCAATGGTTCCAAGGTAATCTTACCTAGGTCCAAGCCCGCACTTTTAATACATCTACCTACATTCTTTATGGAAGAAACCTGTCCTACAACGACATGGAAATTGGCTTCCAACCGGCCGCCATACATCCCAATCGGTTCTTTGATCTCGGCCTGACCGTCAACTTTATATTCCTGTGGCAATACATGTATTATTTCCTCCCCGGGAAGCATTACCAATTTATACACCTGATTACAAAGTCTATCCAAGTCATCCTCATTGATCACCTCCTCAGAATCGGCCCTTGTGATATAGTCGCTATGCTGTAAGCTTCGGATATGCTGACCAGCAATACCGACCACTACGGAACCAATTTTCAATCCCGAATTGATCTCAGCCTGTTCAACGGCCTGTTGAATGGATTTTATGGTTTGTGTGATGTTATTGACCACACCCCGGTGTACGCCCAAACTCTTTGACCTACCGATACCCAGTATTTCAATCTTCCCATATTCGTTTTCCTTACCGATTATGGCAACAATTTTGGTAGTTCCGATATCTAAACCAACTGAATATTTACCCTGTTCCATTTCTTAATTATATTTTGGTGCACACTACTTGATTGTTAAACTCCAGACTTACAATGTTATATTGTTCCAAGGTCTCATCCTTGTTCGCCTTCGTATAAAATGCCTTAAAGTTGTTGAATTTTTCCTCCAGATTATCTACCCCACCCAAGTTCACTACGAACTGCTCCATTCTAAACCTCAATTGATACTTCTCTTCACTCGCTATATGAATGCCTATTACATTTTTTCTTAAGAAGTCATCCTTATTTATATATTTCAAAATTTCATAAACATCCTCAAGGCTTTTTCCCGTTACCTTTCCGGTAATAATTGGGACCCTCGCAGAATGACTCGTGGATAATGGCATACGTTTTCCGTCATCATCCAGATAAAACTTCGATTCCCCTTCAATTCTTCCGATTGGCTTGCGCTGTACGATTTTCGACGTAAGTCCCCCATTTACAGCAAGATAAACCTGAGCACTTTTTACCATTTCATTGGCCTCAACGACCTTCTCCATAGTATTCAAATCTAATTTTTCTTTAGACTCATTTACAAGGGGGCCAAATTTTTGTATTAACAATTTATTAACCATGGCCTGAGTGATATAAAGATTATGGTCACCGACGAATTCAATATTAAAATCATTCACTGTTTTCTGACCACTTCTGTGATTCGAAAATGCGTAAAGCCCAGTGATTACCACCAAAAGAGCCATCAACTTTATGTAGTTCCAATTAACCCGCATATTCCAATTCCTTTTTTATTTTCGAAACTTCCAATCCAATATCCCCTGCCCCCATAGTCACCAAGACCTCAGGGTTCTGTAATTTTATTTCATCGATAAGTTTTGATTTCTCCACTAGTTTCTTCATGGGGTTATCTATCATATTCAGCAACCATGAGGAAGTGACCCCTTCTATAGGCTCTTCCCGTGCCGGATAAATATCCAATAACACAATACTGTTGAATTGTGATAAACTCTTTGCGAAATCATCCGCAAAATCCTTTGTCCTTGTAAACAGGTGTGGTTGAAAAACAGCCAAAACCTTTTTATTGGGATGCATCTCTGAAATCGCATGATAAACCGCATCTATCTCTGTAGGATGATGGGCATAATCATCGATGAACACAAAACCATCTTCCTTGATTTTATAAGAGAACCTTCGTTGTACCCCCTTAAATGACTGCAAGGCATCTGCCAAAAGCCTTGGCGAAGCACCTGTCTCCGTTGCCATGGCAAAAGCAACCAAGCCATTAAGCAGGTTATGTCTTCCTGGTTTATTGAACTTCACCCCTGTCAATGTCAATTCCGGAGTAACCAAATCAAAAATATATCCCCCCTCCTGAACCCTTGGGTTTCCAATACAATAATCCGAGTCATCGTCGATACCATAGGTAATACCCTGTAACGGCAAACCGTTACGTACATAAAGCTTTCCACCGGACTCCAATTTATCGGCAAATTCCCCGAAAGACCTTATTAGTTCGTCATTGCTGCCATAAATATCCAAGTGATCGGCATCCATTGAGGTAATACAAGCAACATTGGGCTGCAACTGCAAAAACGAACGATCGTATTCATCTGCTTCCACTACGGAATATTCAGTCCCCTTAAACAGGAAGTTACTATCAAAATCTTCTGAAATACCCCCTAAAAATGCCGTAAATGGCGTCCCTGCCTCATTGAGCAAATGCGCCAAGATACTTGAAGTGGTCGTTTTACCATGCGTACCGGCAACAGCAAAACAGAACGTATCCCTGGTAATGATACCCAGTACTTCAGACCGCTTTTTCACGGTAAATCCATACTGTAGAAAATATTGGTATTCGGTATGACAATCCGGAACGGCGGGTGTATAGACTATCAAGGTGTTACTAGGGTCCATATACCTCCCATCAATGGAAGCAACATCATCGTTATAATGAATATGGATCCCCATTTCGGAAAGTGCCTCGGTCAGAGGGGTCTTGGTCTTATCGTACCCTGCAACATGCTTCCCAATGAACATAAAATAACGTGCCAGGGCAGACATGCCAATGCCTCCCACCCCAATAAAATAAACGTTATGTATATCCTTTAAAGTCATTTAGTCCCTTATCAATTTTTCAATTTCATCAACTATGGCGGCCGTTGCATTGGGCATGGCCAATTTCCTTATGTTATCCCCTAACTGTACTTGTTTTTCCTTTGACTGGAACATTTCCTGAAAAACCCCCTCAAAGTTTGCGTCCAATTCTTTCTCCCCGACCATTATGGCGGCATTTTCACGAACCAAGGCCATGGCGTTTTTTGTTTGATGATCCTCGGCTACATTGGGAGAAGGAATAAAAACCACCGGTTTACCTACAATACATAGTTCGGATACCGAACTTGCCCCTGCCCTTGATATAATAAAATCACTGACCGTATAGGCATAATCCATTCTATTCAGGAAATCAACTACCTTAACATCCGACGTGTTGAACTTTTTATATTCTTCAAAATAGAGTTTACCACATTGCCATATCACTTGCACGCCCAATCCTTTGAAATAGTCCAACTTTTGTGCGATCAGTTGATTGATTCTCCTTGCCCCAAGGCTTCCTCCCAAAACCAACAAGGTGGGCTTATCCATCTCCAATCCGAAAAAATCCAATGCCTCTTTTTTGTCTTTACCCAGCGTTACCAAGTCCCCACGTACAGGGTTTCCTGTTTTTACAATTTTCTCCGATGGAAAAAAAGCTTCCATACCGTCATAGGCAACACAGATCTTAGCGACCTTATCCTTCAATAATTTATTGGTGATTCCGGCATAAGAGTTTTGTTCCTGTAAAACACAAGGTATTCCCCTACCAGAAGCCACCTTCAATAAGGGACCACTGGCAAACCCTCCCGTACCAACAACGGCATCGGGTTTGAATCTTGAGACTATTTTACCTGCTTTGAACAAACTACTAATCAATTTTATCGGAAACATTAAATTCTTAAGGGTCAGTTTCCTTTGCAACCCCGTAATCCATAATCCTTCAATAGGGTACCCAGCCTGGGGCACTTTCTCCATTTCCATCCTATCCTTGGCTCCAACGAACAGAAACTCAGCCTTAGGGTGTCTTTTTTTTAGCTCATTCGCTATGGCGATTGCAGGATATATATGCCCGCCAGTTCCGCCACCCGACAATATAAACCTGAGCGCTTTTATCGGGTTATCCCCATTTGCCATATTATGTTTTGCTGAACCCATATAACCAATTCTATAATTGTCCGCTTAATATTTCCAAAGGATTCGCTTCATCCACATCAACATTCTTATTTTCCTGAACCTCATACTTTCTGCTGGCACTCAACACTATCCCTATGGCCAAACAAGTCATCCAACTTGATGTACCCCCACTACTGATCAATGGCAAGGTCTGTCCGGTAACCGGAAATAATTCCACCGCTACAGCCATATTTATCATGGCCTGAAAGACAATAGGCAAACCTGCCCCCAGCACCAGTAATTTTCCAAATACCGAGTGATTACCGTTGGCCACCACCACAATGCGAAACAACAACAGCAAATAGAAGAACATGAGCACGAAACCACCGAGCAAGCCGTATTCCTCAACGATTATCGCATAGATAAAATCCGAGGAACTCTGGGGTAAAAAGTTTTTTTGGACACTTTTTCCCGCTCCTTTTCCAATTACACCCCCAGAGGCTATGGCTATCTTGGCCCTCTCAATTTGATAATCAGCCTCAGTATCTTCCGGATTGGCAAAACTCTCGATCCTACTTATCCATGTATCAACACGATTCGGAAACAAATCAGGTACCGCCTTCGCCGTTAAAATGAACAGGGTAAGACTCAATATCCCCACACCTACGATTCCCAGTATATATTTTATGGGATATCCGCCTAAAAAACACAACAGGAGCACCATGGAAAACATAATGGCAGCCGTGGAAAAATTCGCAGGTAACACAAGTACTATAACCAAGAATACCGGAATCCAAAGTGGCAGAATACTTTCCTGGAAGGTCACCACCTTATCCTTGATCTTGGATAAGTAGCGCGCTACATAAATCATTAAGACCACCGCAGCCAAGTTGGATGTCTGAAAGGTGATACCCACTAAGGGAATACGAATCCATCTACTGGCATTGGCCCCATCGATGGTGGTTCCTTGCGCCAAAGTGAATATCAATAACACCAAAACTATGGGCATCGCAATCAACGATAAGCCCTTAAAAAAATGGACCGGGATTTTATGTACCCCATATATAATCCCAAAACCCAAAAACAATAGAAAAGCATGTTTTACCAAATGCCCGCCGGTGGTACCATTACCAACGACATACACCAAGTTGCTACTGGCGCTATAGACAGGTAAAAATGAAAACAAGGCCAAAAGTGCCACAACGGCCCAAATGGCTTTATCCCCTTCTATATTTTTAATAAAATCCAACACGTTTATAAATTTTTAATCGCTTCCTTAAACTGGTTTCCCCTGTCCTCGTAATTTTTGAACAAATCAAAACTTGCACAGGCCGGGGACAACAAAACAGTATCGCCTCGTTCCGCTATTTTATATGCGACCTTCACCGCTTCTTCCATAGCGTAGGTTTCCACCAATAAATCGACGACATTGCCAAATGCATCCACAATCTTCGAATTATCGGTACCCAAACAAATAATGGCTTTCACCTTTTCCCGTACCAAGGGCATCAACTCCTTGTAATTGTTTCCCTTGTCAACCCCACCAACAATCCAAACCGTTGGCGCGCTCATGCTATCCAACGCAAAATAGGTAGCGTTAACATTCGTAGCCTTGGAGTCATTGATATACTGCACATGCTGAATTTTCAGCACCTTTTCCAATCGATGTTCCGCTCCTTGGAAATTGGCTACACAATCCCGTATGGTCTGCTTACGGATTCCTACAAGTTTGGCCGCCAGTGATGCCGCCATGGTATTCTTTAAATTGTGTTTTCCTTCCAGTGCCAGTGTGCTCGTTTTCATTTTTATTATCTCGTTATTAATCTTAATCACTATTTCATTGTCCTTTAAAAAAGCCCCTTGTTCCAATTCCTTTTGAATTGAAAACGGCATTACTATGGATTTGACCGGGTGCTTGGCCAACCAAGACTCGATTACCTCATCATCGGCATCGTAAATCAAAAAATCCCCATCCGTCTGGTTCTTCGCTATCCTGAATTTAGAAGCCACATAATTCTCAAATTTATAATCGTAGCGATCCAAATGATCAGGGGTAATGTTCGTTAAAATAGCTATATGTGGTTTAAAATCAACGATGCCATCCAACTGAAAACTACTTATTTCCAAAACATAGCATTCGCATACTTTTTCAGCCACCATCTTGGCGAAACTATCGCCAATATTACCCGCCATACCAACATTTAAACCGTCTCCCTTTAAAATATGGTGGGTGAGCATTGTCGTGGTGGTCTTCCCATTGCTCCCCGTAATCCCAATAATCCTCGCATCGGTAAATAGTGATGCGAATTCAATCTCGGAAATAACAGGTATACCTTTGTCTACCAGATCAACAATCAAGGAAACCGTATCGGGTATACCTGGGCTTTTCATGACCACATCGGCATTCAATATTTTTTCCTTGGAATGGTTTTTCTCTTCCCAATCGATCCCATAATGTTCAAGAACGTTCTTATATTCCCGCTTTATTTCTCCTTTATCCGAAACAAAGACTTCGTATCCTTTCCTTAATCCCAAAATAGCGGTACCTACCCCACTTTCCCCTCCACCAAGGATTACCAAGCGCGCCATCTAGCGTATTTTTAAGGTAACAACCGTTATAATGGCAAGCATGATCCCTACAATCCAGAACCGGGTAACGATCTTACTTTCATGGTATCCCCTTTTCTGATAATGATGATGCAATGGGGCCATCAAGAATATTCGCTTCCCTTCCCCCAACTTTTTCTTGGTGTATTTAAAATATCCTACCTGTAGCATCACGGAAATAGATTCTGCGAAGAATATTCCACATAATACAGGTATCAACAATTCCTTACGTATGATTATCGCTATAACGGCTATGACCCCACCAATCGTCAAACTTCCCGTGTCTCCCATAAATACCGTCGCAGGAAAGGCATTGTACCATAGGAAACCGACCAAGGCCCCTACAAATGCCGTTACAAAAACCAACAATTCACCAACGCCGGTGATATACATGATATCCAAGTAGTCCGAAAAAATAATATTACCCGACACCCAAGTAAAAATACCTAGGGTGAATACGATTATTGCCGATGTACCCGCGGCCAAGCCATCTATACCATCGGTAAGATTGGCCCCGTTTGAAACGGCAGTAACAATCAAAATGATCATAGGAATGAAAATCAACCAAACATAATCCTTTGCCCCCTCACCGGCCCATGCGATAAGGTTACCATAATCGAACTCATTGTTCTTAATAAATGGAACCGTTGTCCTTGTTGATTTGATATCCATACCTTTTACATGCTCTACCTCATATTGCTTGGTGATGATACTTTTATCATGATCACGCATGGTTACTTGGGGGTGGAAATATAGTGTGGCACCCACAATCAGCCCCAAAACCACTTGGCCCAAAATCTTGAATTTTCCTTTCAGCCCTTTTTTGTCTTTTTTAAATATTTTGATGTAATCATCTATAAAACCTATGACCCCCATCCAAAGGGTGGTCACAATCAAAAGGATAACATAAACATTGAGGATATCGGCAAACAACAACACCGGAATCAGTGTCGCCATAATGATAATCAAACCTCCCATTGTCGGGGTACCCGCTTTTTGTTCCTGACCTTGCAATCCTAAATCCCGTATACTTTCCCCTATTTGCTTACGTTGCAACAAGAGGATCACTTTTTTACCGTATACGGTGGCGATAACCAAAGAAAAAAGAATGGCCATGACCGCCCTAAAGGAGATAAAACCGAATAGGCTTGCCCCTGGCAACTGGTATTCTTTTTCTAAGTAGTCAAACAAATAGTATAACATTCCTGGTATGCTTAATTCAATTATTTATCCAATGCCCTTAATACTTCCCTTACTATTTTAAAATCATCAAAATCTATCCGTTCCCCATTGGTTTCCTGATAGGTTTCATGCCCTTTCCCGGCAATTAGGATAATATCCTTGGGAAGTGCCAATTGACATGCCGTTTTAATGGCCTGTTTACGATTCTCTATAGACAATATCTTCCTTACGTTCTGAGGTTCTACCCCAGCTTCCATTTCCTCTATGATCATCGTGGGTGATTCCGATCTCGGGTTGTCCGAGGTGAAAATGGTTTTGCTACTCATTTGGGAAGCGATTTTGCCCATTACCGGACGCTTAGACTTGTCTCGGTCGCCACCACACCCCACAACGGTGATGACGTTTTCATTTCCAGTCCTCAATGTGTCAATTGTCTCGAGCACATTTTTTAAGGCGTCCGGCGTATGGGCATAATCCACTATTGCCGTAATTTTTTCCTTTGATATAAAATATTGGAACCTGCCGTCCACATTATCCAATTCACTCAGCAAACGAAGTGTTTCCAATTTTTCAAGACCCAATAGGTCTGCCGTGGCATATATGGCCAAGACGTTGTAGGCATTGAAACTACCTATAAGTTTGGTCCATAACTGATCTTCATCTATCCTCAACAGTTGGCCATCGAATTGACTTTCCAATATCTGCGCCCTATAATCCGCATAGGATTTTAAGGCATAGGTGAATTTTCTGGCCTTGGTATTCTGCAACATTACCGACCCATTCTTATCGTCGATATTGGTCAATGCAAACGCCTTATTGGACAAATTGTCGAACAAGGATTTTTTGGTATCCCGATAATCGGCAAAGGTTTTATGGTAATCCAAATGATCATGGGTGAGATTGGTGAAAATAGCACCTTCAAACACCAAACCTTCCGTTCTTTTTTGATGGATCCCATGGGAACTCACCTCCATAAAACAAAATTCAACACCTTCGGCACTCATAAGCGCCAAGTGCTCATTGATGGTCAGTGCATCCGGAGTGGTATGGCTGGTCGCATATTCCTTGTCATCGACCATGATTTTTATGGTAGATATCAAACCTACCTTAAAACCGGCTTTCTTGAACAACCTATACAATAGACTACTAATGGTCGTTTTACCGTTGGTTCCGGTAATACCCACCAATTTCAAGTTCTTCGATGGGTTGCCATAATAATTGGAAGCCATTATGGCCAGAGCCTTGTTTCCATTGTCCACCTCAACATAGGTCACCCCATCCACTATTTGTTCGGGCATGGTTTCACAAACAATGCATACCGCCCCCGAATCAATAGCCTTTTCTATATACTTATGACCATCTGTCAATGTTCCCTTTATCGCAACAAAAACATCATCCAAGCCCACTTTTCGCGAATCGAAAGTAATGGCATTGACCATGGTATTGGTAGAACCACTAACTGCCGAGAGGCTAACCCCAAATAATATGTCTTTTAATAAATTCACGAAAGTTCCAGTATTATCTTTTCCACTTTACTAATATCCGTCCCTTGGGAGATGGATTGTTTCTTTACCTTGCCATTGCCCTTAATCTCCACGGTTATCCCGAGATTTTCAAGAATAGAGATGGCATCCATACCACTCATTCCTTTTACGTTAGGTACTTTCTTGTATTTTTTTTGGGCTTCGGCATAGTACTTCTGATATGATTGCTCCAATTGTTCATCCTCTCCCTTCATCATTTCCACCTCATCGATCAAAGGATTGGTGGCATATACTTTTTGTGCCACGGATTTAAAAACCGGACCGGAAACATCGGCCCCGTAATACCCCACACTTTTATCGGGCTCATGAATGACTACGATACAGGAGTACTTAGGCTCCTCTGCCGGGAAATACCCCGCAAAGGTTGAGATATACTTTAGTTTGTCTGGATCCTTCGAAACATAATCCTTCTGTGCAGTACCTGTTTTTCCTGCCATTGAAAAATTCGGGGAGTACAACCTATGTCCCGTACCGTGTTTTTTCTCAACCACATCCTTCAACAACTGTTGCACTTTGGCCACTGTTTCCTTGGAACATATGGAAGGATTGATGACTTCCTTCTCAAATTTCACAACAGTCCTATTCCATTCCTTTACTTCTTTGATCAACCGTGGCTTCACCATTTCCCCATCATTGGCAATGGCATTATAAAACGTTAAGACCTGTAAGGGTGTCATTGAAATCTCATAACCATAGGCCATTTGCGCCAATGAAAGTCCAGACCACCCCTTATCACCTGGAGATCGCAACACCGGCTTACCCTCTCCTTTTATAGGCAGCCCCAACTCGGTCCCAATTCCCATATTAAGAAGATGATTTACATATTTTGAAGGGTTCTCCTTATATCCATTGTGAATGGTTTTCGCAAAGGCCGTATTCGAAGAAACCTCAAAAGCCTTGGCAATTGAAATTTTACCATAACCCCCATGTTTGGAATCCTTAACCCTATGATTATAGATTTTCCAATATCCCTTTTCGGTATCGACCACCGAACTGGTATCGATGACCTTATCGTCCAAAGCCGCGACCAAATTCATTAGTTTGAATGTAGACCCCGGTTCATGGGATTCCCCAATAGCATAATTCAATCTTTCGTAATACCTACCCTCTTGGGTTCTACCTAAATTGGAAATAGCCTTTACCTCACCTGTTTTGGTCTCCATGACTATCACGGTGCCGTGATCGGCCTTATAATGTTCCAGTTGCTTTAACAAGGCATGGTGGGCAATATCCTGTATATTGATATCAATGGTTGAAATAACGTCGTAGCCATCTTTTGGCTCAACGATATTATCCATACCTATGGGCTTCCATTGACCTTTGGCAATTTTTTGCTTTAAACGCTTACCCTCTACCCCTCTTAGGTATTGACCAAAAGCCCCCTCAAGACCCACTCGGGTATAATAGCCGTTTTCATCCTTGCGCTCATAGCCTACGCTACGTTCAGCAATTTTCCCTAAAGGGTGTTCCCTCACAGTTTTTTGTTCAACGATCAAGCCTCCCTTATAAGGTCCTTTGCGCAACAACGGAAAACCCTTCACATCCATATATTCTGAATAATCCAGATTACGCACCAGTAGGGTGTACCTGTTTTTATTGGCCTTGGCCTTACGCAAGAGTTGTTGGTAATGGGACGATGATTTTCCCGTTAGTTTTGCCAGTGCTTCGGAAAGAGGTTTCACATTTGCCTTAAAATCAGCATCACTAACCGTTACCGCATCAAAGCGAATGGTATATTTTGAAACTGAAGTAGCCAACAAACTACCATCGTCGGAATACAGATTACCACGGTTCGGGGCAATCGTAAACATTCGCTCTGTTCGTTTATGCGCCAGGTCCCTGTACTTATCGCCATGAACCAACTGAATACTCACCAACTTAAAGAGCACAGCACAAGCGAACAGGAAAAGAAATCCCGCCACAATGTATAATCTGTTCAATATGCTCTTTTCGGTAACTGCCATTACTCCTTAACTGATTTTACCTTTATTTTTTTTGGTGGTGTCTCTGAGGGAAACAACCCTTTACTTTCAACAATTTTGGTGATTGTGGATTCCAACTTTAAACGCTGCACATCCGAACGCAGATCTACAAATTCACTCCTGAGCTCCTTTACTTCCTCGTTCAAAGCCGCTATCTGATGTACTTTTCTATCGGCACTATGGGAACTTCCTATCATAACCGTAGCCAAAAACGAAATAAAAATTATAAACAACCAATGTTTAGGAGCGTCACCACTCACCAAAAACTTACCTCTGAGTACGTCTAAAATCCCTTTTTTCATTTATGTGTTCAAATACGTTCCGCTATTCTTAATTTTGCACTCCGTGCCCTGTTGTTCTTTACTATCTCTTCTTTCGATGGCACGATCAATCCTCCAACTTTTTTCAAGGGAACATCGATATTCCCATATAAATCCTTTTCAGGCTCACCCTCGAAAAGTCCAGCCCTTATAAATCGTTTCACCAAGCGATCCTCCAGGGAATGATAACTGATGACACTCAACCTTCCTCCCGGGACCAATAATTCGGGTACCTGCCCCAAAAACTCCTTGATCACCTCAATCTCCTGATTCACTTCTATACGAATCGCCTGATAGATCTGGGCCAGTATCTTATGTTCCTTATGTTTTGGCAAAAACCTTCCCAAAACCCCTTTTAATTGTGCCGAAGTCTTTATGGGTGCCTCCGCCCTACTTTCTATGATCCTATTGGCCATGGCATTTGCATTTCGCAAATCACCATATTGAAACAAGACCCTTCTTAAATCATCGTACTGATAACCATTGACCACATCATAGGCCGAAACAAGCCCCTTTTGGCTCATTCGCATATCCAGATCAGCATCGAACCGGGTAGAAAACCCTCGATCCGCCTTGTCGAACTGATGCGACGAAACCCCAAAATCAGCCAGGATACCATCTACTTTCCGAATGCCATAGAACTTTAAAAACTGTCTTATATACCTAAAATTCTCATTGATCAACACCAGCCTTTCGTCATCAATCTTATTCACCAAAGCCTCTTCATCCTGATCAAATGCAAGCAATTTCCCTTCAGGGCCAAGCCTTTCCAAAATCTCTCTGGAATGCCCACCTCCACCGTAGGTCACATCCACATAAACCCCGTTTTCCTTGATGGCCAAGCCATCAACAGATTCTTTTAGAAGTACAGGATTATGATACATCGGGAATATTTTCACCTAAACCACCCATTACATCCTCAGCCAAGACCTCAAATTCCTCATCGGTAATCTCAATGGCCTGCTCATAACTATCCTTATCCCATATTTCTATAATATCAACAGAAGGACTCAAGGCTATTTCCTTAACAATACCTGCAATTGACATTAAGTTTTTGGGAATCAACAACCTACCCGCATTATCAATCTCCACCTCTTTGACACCCGCCATAAAAATCCGGATGAAATCATTGTTCTTTTTTACAAAGCGATTCAGTTTTTTGATCTTAAGCATCATCTCATCCCATTGGGACATGGGCCAAAGTTCCAAACATGCACCGCTCACCGAACGCTTTAGGACGAAGCCATCCTTCAAAACAGGCAAAAGCCTATTTTTTAGGGCAGAAGGCAGCATTACCCTACCTTTGGCATCTGCTTTACAATAATATGCTTCGTTAAAATTTATCACGCTAAAGTGCTGGTTTCTCTATTTAAAACTCAAATATATAGAATTTATTACCACAATTTACCACTATTTACCACTTTGTTGATAAGTTCATGCCTTTTGAACCCACATATAATCGCACCTTACCCGATCAATAGTTGGCTCCAATAGAAAAAACAATCACGACTTTGTATGCAGATATGCACTAAATACTAAGGGAGCAATGAAGGCGTATTTTAAGGAATTGCCTATCTTTGTTCATTAAGACCAGAAGAATTCTTAATGGAAGAACAAATTATTACAGAGGGCAAATATCGATATATAGAGAAGGGAGAGGGAGTCCCCATTATTATTTTGCATGGTCTTATGGGAGGGTTGAGCAATTTCAGGGGCGTCTCTGAACATTTTCCCCCAAAAGGATACAAAGTATTGATTCCAGAACTCCCGATATACACCATGCCGTTGTTGAAGACCAACGTCAAAAGTTTTGCCAAATACCTAGAAAGATTCATTGAGTTCAAGGGATTAAAGGATGTCATTCTTTTAGGGAACTCCCTTGGTGGACATATTGGCTTACTGCACACCAAACTATATCCTGATATGGTAAAGGCCCTGGTCATTACCGGTAGTTCAGGCCTATATGAAAGCGCTATGGGCGATGGTTATCCAAAACGCGGGGATTACGAATTTATAAAGAAAAAAGCGCAGGACGTATTTTACGATCCGGCAGTAGCCACCAAAGAGATTGTTGACGAGGTTTTCGCAACGGTCAATGATAGGGTTAAACTGGTAAAGACATTGGCGATTGCCAAAAGTGCCATTAGACACAACATGTCCAAGGATTTACCCAAGATGAATACCCCGACATGCATAATTTGGGGAGAGAACGATTCCGTAACCCCTCCCAATGTCGCTAAGGAATTTCATGAACTGCTGCCCGACTCCGATCTTTTCTGGATCAAGAAATGCGGCCATGCCCCTATGATGGAACATCCCGACCAATTTAACGACATTCTCGATGCTTGGTTAGAGAAACGGAATTTCTAAACCCCATACCCCATGAAAATCAAGTCGGCCGACTTCGTTATGAGCAATTCAGATGTTGCGAAATGTCCGAATGAACCCCTACCCGAATATGCGTTCATTGGGAGGTCCAACGTTGGCAAGTCATCCTTGATCAATATGTTGACCGAACGCAAAAGTTTGGCCAAAA
Source organism: Maribacter polysiphoniae (assembly GCF_003148665.1). GTDB lineage: Bacteria > Bacteroidota > Bacteroidia > Flavobacteriales > Flavobacteriaceae > Maribacter_A > Maribacter_A polysiphoniae. The sequence continues at coordinate 65,007 of NZ_QGGQ01000008.1, forward strand.
CTTCCGGTAGGCCAGGAAAAACACAACTCATCAACCATTTTAAAATCAATGGGAATTGGTTTTTAGTTGATTTACCCGGATATGGCTATGCCCGTGTATCCAAAAGGGACAAAAAAACTTTTCAAAAATACATTACCGATTATTTTTTAAAGCGGGAACAATTGGTGAGTGCCTTTGTATTGGTTGATATTCGTCATTCACCCCAGAACATCGACATGGAGTTTATGGAATACTTGGGCGGGAATATGGTTCCTTTCAGTATTGTATTCACCAAAGCCGATAAATTGAAACCTGCGATTATTGAAAAAAACGTAGCCAACTATTTAAAAGAATTGACGGCTGGGGCTTGGGAAGAAGCCCCGAACCATTTTGTAACCTCATCCTCTAAAAACATCGGTCGTGATGAGCTCCTTATATACATCGACGAAATTAACGAACAGTACTTCAAGGAAACCAAATAACGGCCTTATATTCTAGCCGTAATCAAGTGCATTAATCCTTCGGGACTTTCTAGTTTATCCAATTCATCCTTCGAAACAAGAACCTCGAAGCCACCTTTTGAGCCAATCAATATCACAGGGAAATCGAACTTATACCCAAACTTCGATGCATATAATGCCTTAAATTCGTCTTTGTGCAGAAACTCCATTTGCAATGGGGAATTCTCCCTGAATTCCTTCCACGCCTTCTTTTCCGAGAATACCCCATAGGTAATATCGCAAAGATTACATGCATACGTATCCGGGCTGAAAATTTTATGGGCACTATCGAATATCTTATTGCGAATACCTGAATCCGCATTATAGATAAAAATCAATCTTTCTTGATCTGACACTCCCTTGTTTTTTGACTCCATAGGCTTATTGCTGTACCTTTTAGGTCTCTAAAAACCAAAAAAACTTACAGCCTAAAAAAATAGGAAGCCGACCGACCCAACAACAACATCCCCCTACGAAAAGACAACTTAGGTATTATCGCATTTCAAAGGGTTGCCCGGTACTTTCAAGGGCCGCAAACCAGAAACCACCTTCCATGTTGATTTTCTTCCTTGTGGTGGTAACCGCAGAAATAGGAAGGTAAACATATTGATTGTTCACCCTACCCACTACGAATTTTGTTTTACCAGCCATGGCACCATGCAAAGCATGATAGGCCAAACCACTACAAAATACACTATCCCCAGGGTTGGCAGGAGCACTTCTGATAATATAGCTAGGATCGATATATTTAATGGTCACCTCATAATCCAATTTCTTGAAGAAGGCTGAAATTTCACTTTTCAGTAAGAGCCCAATATCATCATGTTGCACATTTCCGGAAGCATCGGTAACTTTATCCTTCCCGTCCTTATTGAATAAATTCTGACCCGCACCTTCTGCCACAACGATAACCGCATGTTGTTTGGTGTCCAATCTTCTTTTGAGGGTTTCCAAAAAGCCATTCTCCCCTTCCAATTCAAAATGCATTTCGGGCACAAGAACAAAATTGACGACAGGCATTGAAATTGTCGCCGATGCAGCGATAAACCCACTGTCGCGCCCCATAAGTTTTACAATGGCGATACCATTGTAAGCACCTGTTGCCTCATTATGCGCATCCCTGATAATCGGGTTTGCCACATGATATGCGGTTTCAAAACCAAATGTCTTGTCTATGATACTGACATCATTGTCAATAGTCTTGGGAATACCGATGATTGAAATATTCAATCCCCGCTTGGCAATTTCCTCGCCAATGGCATTGGCACCTTTCAACGTACCGTCACCCCCAATGGCGAACAACATGTCTATTCCATTATCATATAGGGTGTCTACCATGGCACTTACGTCCTGACCCCCTCTTGAAGAACCCAAGATGGTTCCCCCGAACTGATGTATATCTTTTACGTATTCCGGAGTTAAATCAACAAAACCATGACCATAAGAAGGAATCAAACCTTCATAACCATAACGTACCCCTAGTATTTCCTTAACCTCATAAAAATAATGCAATCCCATAACCAAACTACGTATCACATTATTGATCCCAGGACACAAACCACCACAGGTAACGATGGCTGCTTTGGTTTTTTTAGTATTGAAGTATATTTTTTCCCTAGGACCTGCTTTCTCAAGAGCAACAGGCTCCTGTTCACCCTTGATACAATTATTGTGGTCATTTAAAGAGATGTATCGTAAAACCCTATCCTTATCGGTAACAAAGTTAAAGATATCATCACCCTTCCTTTTACTTAATCCCAAAGGCGATTCATATTGTGCTTCGCCTAAAACATCGATATCAAATTTCTCTACGTCTTCCATATTTCGATAGTTTATTGTTGTAACTAAAACAAGCTTCAAAAGTACTACAATTGCTTAAAATTCTCGCACTGAATCAAATCAATCTTATACTAAATTTTGCTTTTTTTTGAGGTTTTTGGGTATATAGGATATATATAACTAAAACGCATTAGCACAATACGACTACCCTTCCTAAATCCCCATTAGCCAAACGCTTTATTTGTTCAATTCCAGTTTTTCGGCAAAATATTCGCAAAAATCCTTCATGGTAGCCGTCATTTTTTCGTCCTGGGTGGCTTTCATAAAGCTATCGGACATGGACACCAGCGTTTGATGAAAAAAGACCTTCATCTCATCTACCGGCATATCTTTGGTCCAAAGATCGATTTTCAGGGATTCCTGATTCTTGCTATCCCAAACAGAAAGCATCATCGCCTTGGCCTCTTCATTGTCTATTCCGCCGTCCTCTGCGGACCACGTAAGCGTTTCGGGGACCCGATTCTCATCCAATCCCACTTTTAAACGTATCTCTGATGTATGTAATTTTGCCATTTATTTATTTGGTTTGTAATTGGATTTTTTAAATATATCCTCTGCAGGAAGGTTCATGAGTTGTTGCAAAGACACCTCGTTTTTATTCATAAAGGACCGCACAATCCGCCAACCTACATAACGACCCAATCGCCCTGGGGATTCATTATCCAACTCCAATCCGAATTTTGAAAAAGGCGCTGGATCCAAGAATCGCAAGGTTAATTTATTATCGGTACTATAGAGTAATTCCCGTTCAATGAAATGCCTCCACATAGGTTCTTCATTGGCCATTGCCCAAGCCAATTCATCTTCGGAATAATTGATCTTCTGCCCATCGGTTTGAAAAGGCATTATTTTATCCTTAAGGTACAAGATCTTACCGTAGTAGATCATACGATCTAAAAAAGTACGCCCTTGCAATCGAGGAACGATCTTCTGGGCATAAGCATTGGCTATATCACTAACGATATACTTCCGATCCATGCCAGCAGCGATATATTTCTGTATTCCGGTATAGTATCTATGATCCGCCCCCAAATAATTATCCAATCCTACCAACAAAAGAGTATCTGTCAAAATTATCCGGTTCTCATGATCAACGTCATTGGTCACCGTTATTATCTTAGGTGCGGAATACTTTGGAAAGTAATATTTTATATACTTAAAAAGCAATTCAATATCTGCAACCTCGTTTTCGAAATCACTGAATTCATCCATGACCTCGCCCCGCAATTCAATTTGAAGGGAATCCTGCAATTTTGCCACCCACACACTATCCGGTGCAGGAAAGAAATAAGGATATTCCTTTCTTAGTTTGGGAATATCGGATGGTGTCGCTTTTGCAAATTCGTTATCGAATCGTGAAACCTGGACAACCAAGGGTATTTTTTTTACTTCTGCCTCAATTTTATCCTCATTTTTACAACCCATGACGACAAACGTTAACAATACCAGTAAATAAAACGACTTTTTCATTTAATTGAAATTTTGATTTTTTCTTTTAACGAACAAAAAATGGTTTGTACCATTTCAAAGAAAGATCTTTTAAATTTTAATCTTAACCTGTAAGGCTTTATTTTTATCGGGCAAAGTTAGTTGTTTTAACCAAATAAAATATTTCATGAAAACCGAAAAAGTAATCGACCATATTGTTGACTGGCTTAAGGATTATGCAGACAAAGCCGGAATCAAAGGATTCATCATCGGTATATCAGGAGGAATAGACTCCGCGGTCACTTCTACACTTTGTGCCAAAACGGGGCTGGACCTGCTTTGTCTGGAGATGCCCATACACCAAGCCGAAAGTCAAGAAACCAGAGCTTCACACCACATAGATTGGCTAATTGGCAATTTTGAAAACGTAAAACGTCAGGCGGTTGACCTCACCCCTGTTTTCGATAGCCTTATTGCTGCACTACCAGCCGTGGAAAATGAAGAAGACCGTTTTATGTCACTCGCCAATACAAGGGCCAGGTTACGCATGGCCACTTTATACTATTTTGCCGCTTTAAACGGTTATTTGGTCGCCGGTACAGGAAATAAGGTCGAGGATTTTGGGGTTGGTTTCTATACCAAATATGGTGATGGCGGGGTAGACCTATCCCCTATTGCGGACCTTATGAAAACCGAAGTATATGATATCGCCCGTTTTTTGGGTGTCAACCAAGATATTGTAGTTGCACCGCCAACCGACGGACTTTGGGGGGATGACCGTACCGACGAAGATCAAATCGGGGCCTCTTACCCTGAATTGGAATGGGCCATGAAAATGAATGACGAAGGAAGGACTGTCTCTGAATTTTCTGACAGAAAAAAACAAGTCTTCAGTATTTTCAAAAGATTGAACGCAGCCAATCAACATAAAATGCAACCCATACCAGTTTGCACTATACCGAATGACCTGAAATAACCGATTAACTAAAAATCAAGCACATAAGACGAGTATAATGCATTGTTTCATTAAATAAATTGAAATTTGCCTATTAAATTAGAGAAATTACCACTACATTACGTGTCAGTATTTAAACACAACCAACTTGGTAAAATTTCTAGAAAAAATTTAACAAAATGATTAAAGTGCTAATTGCGGATAACCATCCTATTATTAGAATGGGTGTTAAACAAGTATTGAACAATGCAAGTGGATTTGAGGTTATAGATGATGTTTCAACTACTTCGGAGCTTTTTAACAAGCTTGAAACAACCTCCCCTGATGTGGTAATGTTAGAAATGGACATTCCTGAAATCAATGGTATCGCCACTTTAAGAAGGATGAAAAAAGAATATCCTGATGTAAAAGTATTAATGTACAGTGGACAATCTGAGGATGTTTATGCCCTCAGTACCATTAGGGCTGGTGCATTCGGCTACCTTTCCAAGGCTTCTGACGTAGACTACATCATTTCAGCCGTTAAGAAGGTCAGTGAAGGAAACATGTTCATCACCAATGAACTTGCACAACGTCTGGCTTTTGATGAAGGAACCCAAAAACCCCGTAGATTCTTTAGAAAATTATCTACAAGAGAGGTTGAGGTCCTTAAATTATTAGCGAGTGGAAAACGTAACAAGGATGTTGCCCTAGGACTTAATCTTAATGAAAAAACGGTAAGTACCTATAAAGCCCGACTAATGAAAAAATTGAATGTAGATAACATGGTCGACTTATTACAACAAGCCAAAGCATTGGAATTGTACTAGGTACTAACGGTTAAAATATGTAAGAAATCCCTGACTGACCGGTCGGGGCTTTTTTGTTTATTGGGACTACATTCAACCCATAGTCCGAAATCAGGAAAGGACCCTATTCAATTTTTTATTCAATAACTTGTTCAGTTGCAAATAGTTCATGATTTCCTCTAGGGTTTCCCTATTGTCTATCGTGCTATCCTCAGTACTATTTTGCAAAGCCTCCATTCTTTTTTTGATCAGATAACAACGCAGTGTCAAAATCGTCTCGCTAACCAATTGGGCTACCCCGATTTTCTTATCCTTGGGATAAATATCCTTACTTTCCCAATTATGTAGGGTGTACTTTTCCTCTTCCATTAAAATGGATGAGATCTCGGCGACCATTTCTTGATCCAAATCAGCAATAAACGTATTGATTGCGAAATCCTCCGTCCGGTTCAAAGCTTCAATCAACTGGTAATAAATATTTTTGAATTGTGGATTGGTCAACTCAATTTCGTCATCCTGAAGGTCTAAATATATTTTTTCAAAGACTTTGGATTCAAGTGATTCCGGTTCCAAAACCAAATCACCTTCCTCATTCTCCTTCAAGATCAAATCCTCAAATTTCTCTTGCCGATTGCCATAAAGCAACAACAACTCAATAATCTTACGTTCCAGTTCGTACTGTACATCGACCTTTTGGGGCAAAGGCTCGTTTTTGACGACATCGAATGCCTTATGTTCCTGCTTTACTTTTTTTGAGGCATCGGCAATATCCTTTTTACTGATCTGCGCCAGCGTATTGAACAAGACGGCCTCCGAAATGTTCATGATCTGTGCACATTCCTGTATATAGATCTCTTTTTGTATTCGATCTGGAATCTTGGATATACTATGTACAATATCCCTTACGGTATCTGCCCTTTTTATAGGGTCATTGGCCGTTTCCTTGACCAATAAGGAAGCCTTGAATTGGATAAAGTCCTTTGAATTCCCCTCAAGGTATTGGGTAATTTCCTCCAATTCGTTGTTCTTCGCAAAACTATCGGGGTCTTCCCCTTCCGGAAACGTACAAACCTTTACGTTCATGCCCTGCTCCAGAATCAAATCAATACCTCGGAGCGATGCCCGTAAGCCCGCCGCATCTCCATCGAACAGTACCGTTATATTCTTGGTCAACCGGTTAATAAGGCGAATCTGCTCAGGGGTTAGTGCTGTTCCACTGGAAGCCACAACATTGTGTATTCCCCTTTGATGGAACTGGACCACATCGGTATACCCCTCAACCAAATAACAGTTGTCCTCTTTAGCTATGGACTGTTTGGCATAATAGATCCCGTAGAGGACTTTACTCTTGTGGTAAATATCACTTTCTGGGGAATTTAGATATTTGGCAGCCCTTTTATCATTGGTCAAAATTCGACCCCCGAAACCCAACACCCTTCCACTCATGGAATGGATTGGGAACATGACCCTGCCTTTAAAACGATCGAATTTCTTAGGGCTATTCGGATTATTGGCATCCTCTTTTACAATGGTAAGTCCGGTTTTTTCAAGATATTTGAGCTTATACCCCTTGTCCAGGGCAGCATTGGTAAACCCATCCCATTGATCCAAACAATACCCTAAACCAAATTTCCTTATGGTCTCATCAGTAAAACCCCTTTCCTTAAAATAGGTAAGTCCAATAGCCTTTCCCAATTCCGACTCCCACAACATTTGGGCAAAATGGGCCTGGGCAAATTCAGAAACCAGATACATACTCTCACGTTCATTGGCCTCCTGCTTTTGTTCATCGGTACGCTCGGTCTCCTCTATCTCAATATTGTATTTTTTTGCCAAAAACTTAATTGCCTCCGGGTAGGTAAAATGCTCATGCTCCATAAGGAAGGCCACGACATTACCCCCTTTACCACTACTGAAATCCTTCCAGATTTGCTTTACCGGTGACACCATGAAACTCGGTGTCCGCTCATCGGAAAACGGACTTAGGCCCTTAAAATTGGAGCCTGACTTTTTCAATTGCACAAAATCACCGATAACCTCTTCCAAACGGGCGGTTTCATATACTTTATCTATGGTCGATTTTGAAATCATTGGTTTTATAAAATAGCCAATAAAAATAGTCAATTTTAGCTTATCTTAGCCCATCTATTCTAAGCAGATGATACTATTCTTTGGTACACGCCCCGGAAAGGAGAAAATACGAAAACTACACAACTTAAAATGTAGTTTTTGTGGACAGGTCAATACACTTACCGCATACATCCGATCGAATTACTTTCACCTATTTTGGATCAAGCTTTTTAAAATATCGACTAGTGAGGTGATTGAATGTTCCCATTGTAAACGAGTATATTACAAGGATGAGTTTACAGAAGCAATGAAAGAGGTTTTAAAACAGAAAGACCCCATAGCATAAAACACCCCCTAAAACGGAAACGAAAAACAGAAGAACCCTTGAAGCTTATGCCACAAGGGTTCTTTTTCATTAAAGATCGAACCGAAGGCCAAGGGAGATGTTATGCTGATCCACCAAGGCATCCTTAAAGATGGGATTAAGATCATATTTGGCATATAATAATACCCCTTCTACCCCAACATAAGCACTTAAACCGTATACAAGTTCATTGGTATTGTACCCTCTTTTAAGTTTATCCTTCACATGATCTCCATTGCGATTATATTTCAATTTTTGACGGGTTCCCAAATTAAACCCTCCATAAGCACCAATACCCAAACGGAATTGATTCCTTAAAGAATATCGAATGGTTTTATCTGTTTTATGAAGTTTAGAAGGACCAAATTCCAAATGGACCGGAAATACCAGATTATCCATTCTCAACTTGGATTTCTTTAATTCGTACTCAAATTCCTGTAATTCAACCTGACCATTTTCAGCAACAAAATATTGATTGTCTTTAGGCTTTAGCCCGTTGAACTGAAAAGAAAATCCATAATTCAATCGTACAAAATTGGTATTCTCAAAAATCCTGGTTCTCCAAGACCAGCCCATTTCAAAAAACCGGCTACCTCCAATCCTATAAGGTGAATCGTTTATCGACTGCCCATCGATCAGGGCATTGTTGAGACCAATTGCCAACACAAAATCAGAATAGGTTCGCCTATCATATTTCAATTCTTTTTTCTTTCGTCTTAGCTTCTCCCAATTAAAGGAAGACCCATCTCCCCTTGTCAGGTCCAATCTTATTGCCAAACCTGTATTCCCTGTACTATCAATGGTTTCAGCCTCTAGAACATCCCCATCATTTCGCTCCAATAGGAGAATTTCGTTATCCACGATCGCCATCCGGTTTTCTATATTCAAGGCTCTCTTTTTGGCTGCGGATTCCTTAAGTATCCTGGCTTCTTCATCGCTTATTTGATTTTTCTCGTATCGTTTGTTGATTTCCTCAACCTCAATTTTCAATGCTTCCTTTTCCTGTTTGCCAATCAGCTCTTTTTTGGCTTTTAGCATTTCAATCTTGTGTTGATAATCCCCATTTTCCTGAGCAGCGACTTTCTGAACTGCAAAAGCGGCAAACCACACTACTAAATAGATAATAATAACTCTCATACTGATTTTGATTTTTGGACCTTCCTCTCCTGCCCCCATGGATAGAGGGCAGGCTAAAGAAGATCGTTGATTGATTGATGAATATTAATTGTTACGATCGGCGACCGCTGTTCTTACTTTAAGGAATCCTGTTTTCAAGGATTCGAAAATCTGCTCCCTGAATGTTTGGTCGAGTTCATTTTCAACCTCATCCAACAATGCCATGGCATCGACCTTACCCCCTTTTTGAAAGATTTTATCGGCTAAGATTTCCCTTTGGGCCATCCGTAGCAAGGAATCTACCTCCGCATCCGTCACTTGAAGATCAGAACCTTCCAAAAGTCCAACCTGCGTTGCCAATTCCGCGATTTTCGCATCTATAAGTTCTTCGGTTTTTGTTTTTAATACATTCGAGTCTTCACCGACAACTTCTTCCTTTTCAACTAAGGCGAATTGGGTTTCATCGTTAATCCTTGTTTTTGGCGGGATTGCGACAAGGGTTTTTTCTTTTTGGATTACTTCCTTTTTTACCCCAACCAACTTATCATCTTCTTTTATCGGCACCATCAGATTCTCTTCCTTTTTAGGGACATTGATTTCCTGGGGCGTTTCAACAACTTGAATTTGTGTTTCCGAAGGTGTTTGGCTTCTTTTGAAATAAAGTGTTGACATGATCAATACCCCAATAAAAACGGCCGCTACACTATACCAGATAAATGTATTCTTTTTCTTGGGAGCAACTACTGGTAGTTGTTCCGACAAGGTATTCCACGCACTTTCTGAAGGGGTAATTTCCCTTTCTTTCAGATGCCTTTTTATGTGTTTTTCAAACTTATCGACTTCCATAACCTATAATATTTTGGTGTTGCAACTGCTCCTGCAACATTTTCCGCGCCTTGAACAACTGCGATTTTGAGGTGCTTTCCGTAATCTGTAAAAGCTCAGCGATTTCCTGATGTTTGTATCCTTCCACCACATAGAGCACAAAAACCATTTTATACCCTTCCGGCAAGGCATCGATAAGCATTTGGATATGCTCAACATCCATATCCGTGGAAATGGTATTGTTCCCAAGCTCGTTCCGCTCGTATAATTCGTCATCATACACCACAAACTGTTGCTTTCTTATATACGAAATACTTTCCCGTATCATGATCTTGCGAATCCACCCCTCAAAACTCCCTTTGAACCCGAAGGACCCCAAGTTTTTAAAAACCTTAAGAAAACCACCGATCATCACGTCTTCGGCAAAGTGCAGGTCCTTTACATATTGCCTACAGACCCCCAACATTTTCGGGGCGAACTTTTCATAAAGTCGCTTCTGCGCTTCCTGATGACCAGCAGCCGCTTTTTTTATGAGTTGTTTCTCGTTGTTATATATTGTAATGATCTTCAAAATGGTTTAATTGGCTTCTATAAAGATAGACGCAATACAAGGGAAGATAGTTGCCTGGAGAATGAAAAATAAAATTATTAAAACATAATTAACTATGTATAAGCTAATTGCAGTTTATTTTTTTCTGTCAACAACGTAGTTGACCATAAGTTCCAAGGAGTCCCGATAATTCGTTTGAGGATAGGTTAACAGTATATCCAATGCGAGTCGTTTAAATTCGTGCATTTTGTTTTCGGCATAATCCAATCCACCCTGGTCTTTTACGAATTGGATCACTTCCCTTACCCGCTTCTTATCACGATTGTGGTTTTTGACCGAATTGATCAGCCATTTTTTTTCAGACTTGGAACAGGTATTGAGTACATGGATCAAAGGCAGGGTCATTTTCTGTTCTTTGATATCAATGCCCGTGGGTTTCCCAATTTGCTGATTGCCATAATCAAAAAGGTCATCCTTGATCTGAAAGGCCATTCCACAATATTCCCCAAATTTTCTGAAAGTTTCCACTTCCTCGGAATCCGGCTTTACCGAACAGGCCCCCATACTGCAACAGGCGGCGATCAAGGTTGCCGTTTTTTGGCGTATGATATCGTAATACACATCCTCAACGATATCCAGTCTCCGTGCTTTCTCTATCTGCAACAATTCGCCCTCGCTCATTTCACGTACCGCTACCGAAATAATACGGAGTAGGTCAAAATCGCCATGGTCCAGGGACAACAACAACCCTTTTGAGAAAAGGTAATCCCCTACCAAGACCGCTATTTTGTTCTTCCATAAAGCATTTATAGAGAAAAATCCACGCCGTTTGTTACTTTCATCAACAACATCATCGTGTACCAGACTAGCGGTATGTATGAGCTCAATAATCGAGGCCCCGCGATACGTACGTTCATTGACCTCCCCATTATTCAACAATTTGGCCGTCAAGAAAACGAACATGGGACGCATTTGCTTCCCCTTGCGGTTTACGATGTAATAGGTGATTCGATTTAACAAGGCAACCTTTGAGGACATGGATTCACGGAACTTGTTTTCAAAAAGTTCCATTTCCAGGATAACAGGGTCTTTTATTTGAGATACTACTTTCAAGTAAATTTGCTTTATTGTCCCACTTGGTTAGGTGGTTAAATTTAGGGAAAATTAAAAGGATATGGCGCACGTTTTTGTGACAGGGACACTTTTAACAATAAGTACATCACAATCAATCTGTTACTGACCACAAAATTTTCGATCTTCTTTTGGCCTACGGGGTTACCCCCCTGTTGAATCCTTCCTCTAAATCTTATTTGCCAGTTGGCCACAGGCCGCATCAATATCCTTGCCACGGGAACGACGTACGGTAACGGTAATCCCTTTACGCTCGAGGGTTGCTACATACATCTCAATGGCCTTGTCGTTTGCTTGTTGAAATTGACCATCATCAATAGGGTTGTACTCTATCAAATTTACCTTTGAAGGGGCAAAACGACAGAATTGGACCAAGGCGTCCGCATCTTTTTGACTATCATTTATCCCTTTCCAGACTACATATTCATAGGTGATCCTGTTTTTGGTCTTGCTGTACCAATATTGTAAGGCTTCCCTAAGATCGGCCAAATTCATGGTCGCATTGAATGGCATTATCGAGGTGCGGATTTCATCTATGGCAGAATGTAAAGAAACGGCAAGATTGAATTTTACCTCCTCGTCAGCCATCTTCTTGATCATCTTGGGCACACCGGAAGTAGAAACAGTGATTCTTTTGGGTGACATCCCCAAACCTTCCGGGGAAGTTATCTTATCAATGGCCTTAAGCACGTTGTTGTAATTCATTAATGGCTCACCCATTCCCATAAACACAATATTGCTTAACGGTCGGTCAAAATATAAACGACTTTCATTATCTATGGCTACAACCTGGTCATAAATCTCATCAGGGTTTAAATTCCGCATACGCTTTAATCTGGATGTGGCGCAAAACTTACAATCCAAACTACACCCGACTTGACTCGATACACAGGCCGTAGTCCTGGATTTTGTGGGAATAAGTACTGACTCTACCACCAGATCATCATGTAAACGAACCGCATTTTTTATGGTACCGTCCGAGCTACGTTGTATTTGGTCTACCTTAATGTGGTTGATCACGAAATTGGAAGTCAAAAGATCACGGGTTTCTTTCGAAATATTGGTCATGACATCAAAGGTATGTGCCGATTTTTGCCATAACCATTCATAGACTTGATTACCCCGAAACGCCTTATCGCCATTATTGACGAAAAATTCGCGCAACTGGTCCAAGGTCAATGCCCTTATATCCTTCTTTTTTACTTTCTCTTCCATTTGATTAAGGTAGAAAATAGAAAATCCCACATTCAATATACATCGCAAAGTGGGATTTTACTATTCGGTATCTTTTTAATTTCCGCTACTGCGGAAGTGCTCTCCTGATTATAAAATCAACATGGCATCACCATAAGAATAAAACTTATAGCCTTCCATAATCGCTTCCTTATATGCCTTCTTCATTAAATCGTGACCAGCAAAAGCAGAAACCATCATCATCAATGTGGATTTTGGCAAGTGGAAATTGGTGATCATACAAGTCGCAATACTGAACTCATAGGGAGGAAAAATAAATTTGTTCGTCCAACCATTAAAGGTGTTGAGGGTATGTTCCGAAGAAACGGCACTTTCCAAACCACGCATGGCCGTAGTACCAACAGCACACACTTTTCTTTTATTGGTTTTTGCGGTATTCACTATTTCAGTTGCTTTTTCGTCGATGATCAGCTCTTCGCTATCCATTTTATGTTTGGAAAGATCTTCAACCTCTACCGGATTGAAAGTACCCAGACCAACATGCAAGGTAACCTCGGCAAAATCGATTCCCTTGATTTCCAATCGTTTCAAAAGGTGTTTGGAAAAATGGAGACCTGCTGTAGGTGCCGCAACGGCTCCTTCATGTTTTGCATAAATGGTTTGGTAACGGTCTTCATCCTCTGGCTCAACATCCCTTTTAATGTACTTTGGCAATGGGGTTTCACCCAATTCCCTAAGCTTTCTTCTAAAATCGGTGTAGGAACCATCATATAAAAAACGTAAAGTCCTTCCCCTAGAGGTAGTATTATCGATAACTTCCGCAACCAAACTCTCATCTTCCCCGAAATACAGTTTATTACCGATACGGATTTTACGTGCCGGATCGACCAAAACATCCCAAAGACGTTGTTCTTCGTTCAATTCCCTTAAAAGGAATACTTCAATACGCGCACCTGTTTTCTCCTTATTACCATATAATCTTGCAGGAAAAACCTTGGTATTGTTCAATACCATTACATCCCCTTCATCAAAATAATTAATAAGGTCCTTGAACATTTTATGCTCAATTTTCCCCGTTTCCCGGTGTATGACCATTAGTTTGGATTCGTCCCTGTTTTCAGAAGGATACTCGGCCAACAATTCTTTTGGAAGTTCAAAATTAAAATGTGATAATTTCATATAGTGTACGTATTGTTTTTTTTGGCAATTTTAGCGGCTGCAAATATACGACCTCGAAATAGGGGTTGTCAAGTAAAACGATGATTAAATGACAATTATAGTTCCCTAGCCTGAAAACCCAGTTTTTTAAGGTCTTTCCAAAAATCGGGATAGGATTTTGAAACCACTTCGGCATCATTGACCACAAAGGAGGTTTTTAGTGCCAATGGCGCAAAGGCCATTGCCATTCTATGGTCATTATAGGTATCTACAGCTACCTCCGATATTAAATCAAAGGAAGGCTGCAACAGGAGTGCCCTATCGGTAACCTCAACTTTAGCTCCAAATTTTGACAATTCGGCCTTCATGGCCTCTAACCTGTCGGTTTCCTTGATTTTCAGGGTATGCAACCCCGTCAACTCACAGCCCATACCCAATCCCAAACAGGTAACTGCGATCGTTTGGGCTATATCGGGTGCATTTGCCAAATCGCAGGTAAAGGATTTAAGCCTATGATTCCGTACTTTTTTCAAGACAATTGAATCCACCGTAAACGTTGTTTCAACCCCGAAGTCGGTATAAATCCCGGCGAGAACACGATCACCCTGCAAACTATCGTTCTTATAAGACCCCAACTGTATTTCGGAACCCACCTTACTTAAGGCGACAATACTGTAAAAATACGAGGCTGAACTCCAATCCGACTCCACAACCAATTCTATGGGATCTACTTGCTTCATTGGGGAGACTTTTATGGTATTCCCCTCAAATGAAGTTTGCACACCTATTTGGTTTAACAACCCTAAGGTCATTTTTATATAAGGAACGGAGGTTATCTTACCGATCAACTCCATTTCCAAACCATTTTCCAGGCTGGGGGCAATCAACAAAAGGGAAGAAATATATTGGCTGCTGATATCCGCAGGAAGACTCACCTTGCCCGCCGTCAATTTTTTACCCTGAATCCCAATCGGGGGATATCCTTCTTTTTCGAGGTATTCAATATCGGCACCAAGACTTCCCAAAGCATCGACCAAGATTTTCACCGGTCTTTCCTTCATTCGCTTGGAACCGGTCAAAACAATATTTTTGCCCTCTTGGGAAGCAAAATAACCGGTTAAAAAACGCATTGCGGTTCCTGCATGGTGTATATCGACCTCCCCCTTCTCTATAGCAAGTCCCTTTTGCATAACCTCAGCGTCGTCGGAATTGGAACGATTACGGATTGAAATATTCGGATATAAGGCCTGTAACAGCAAAGACCTGTTCGACTCACTCTTTGAACCTGTAATCTGGATACTGGATTTTACTATATTCCCTGACGGACCAATTAGGTGTAACTTCAAGTTGTATGGTTTTTTTATAGAAGCCTCAAATATACTATTATTTGAGTTTTTCGTTGTTTTGGTGCCTATCGTGGTCCCGCTTTGTCTTAATATCCATTTTTTTGTCAAAAGCAGCTTCCAAATCTATCCCCGTTTGGTTGGCCAAACACAGGACCACAAAAAGTACATCGGCCAACTCTTCCCCAAGATCCTTGTCCTTGTCCGATTCCTTTTCGCTCTGCTCGCCATACCGGCGGGCAATGATACGGGCCACCTCCCCTACTTCCTCTGTAAGTTGGGCCATATTGGTCAGTTCATTAAAATAACGAACACCATGCTCTTTGATCCAATTATCTACCTCCTGTTGTGCTTTCTGTATTCCCATTGCCTTCTTCTTTGGACAAAACTACTTTTTCTAACTGTTTTTCTATAATAGATTTATAATAATTCTTGAGAATGGTATAGTTTTTAGCTTGGACAATAGGTACATTCATTTGTTCTTCAACATATAATTGCACGGAATTCGCGTTGGCCCCCAACTTATAGATGAAACTTGCCTGTTTTTCAGGCATTACCAATCTAATGCCCTCGGGTATATAATCGACCTGATAACCTTCAGGGATATCTATTTTAATCATATACTTTTTTTTGACAGGATACGTGAAATCTATAGGATATACCCGTTTCTCCAACTTAAACGGATTTTCTTTCCTGGCAAACCATAATAGTGGGGAGAAATAGATCTTATCCCCTATAAACTCAACCAGGTCATCTCCATAAAAATGAAAATTCTCCATTACGGGTTTACCTATATTGAGTTTATCCTTAATCGAATATTCAGAAATCTCTATGCCATTATAATTTTCCTCCAACTTCCCTAGATAACTTTCTTCATCCAAGGCCTCGTAAGAATTCCTGAATATGTACGCCGCATAATCATCTTCCAAAACCCTTCTTAACGCTCCATTCAATTCACCCGTGTCCGATAATTCGGCATCGAGCATTATCATCTCATTGGCTCCAATTTTAGGCGATAGGGAGAATTCCTTTGAAGAACCATTTTCATCTACAGCACGACCTAACCAATTTAATGCCCTAGTGGGTAACAGGTTGGGTTTTGCAAATTTATTCGTAGCATCGAGAAGAACAATATTACCATTACTATCCAAGGAGGCCGCCACATAATTAAAACCTTCTAATGTAGGAAATAGGGGTATGCCATGGCTTCTAGTGCTGATCAAAATAGGATTGACCTTCAATCCAGCTGCGCGAAGCATTCCTACCAAAATCAAGTTGATATCCGCTATATTACCTGTCTTTGAATCATAAGCCTTTTTTACCCCTTCATCAGAAGTATAACCATAATTTCCATTCCAGTTCATTCTGTTTTTCACATATTGGTAAATGGCTATCATTTTATCTTCATCCGTTGTCTTGCCCTGAAGCACCGTATTCAGATCATCTTTGAAGTATCTAGACGTATTCAACTGTCCGCCAAAGGTTTCAAAATCATAAATCTTCTTGACAACTTTTTCCCAATCACTGGTGTAATTCTGAATGGTTGAATTTGGGAATTTGGTATACTGTAGTTCAAATTTGATTGAGCTTCTATAATTGTTGATATTGTTGACATAGGGTTCTTCCTTCAACGCCGGAACATTATTCATTCTAATCAAAGAAACATTTTCAAAGAAGTCAACCGAAGAACTTGAAATAGAGGTCCCCATGGCATTAAACCCTCCGCGTGAAGTCCTATTCGTCGATGTAAAACTTACACTTCCCGACCCTCTGGACTTTTGAATATCGAAAAACAAATACCCCTTGGTACGCTCATTAAATACAAAGTACTCAGGTATGGCCACTTCTATCACTTGTTGAACAATAGGAATATCATATTGCAATAGTATTTCATCGATATTGTAGCTAAATGGTGAAGAAATCCTATATTGATATTCGATAACACTTCCTTCCTTTAAATTGGGCATGGTAAACTTTTTGCGAAGCCTATATTTATTCACTTCCTCACTAAAGACATCCCTTTTATCCAATTTGGATTTAACAATCTTACCTTTCTCTAAATTATAGGTAACCGCCTTTATTGCCCCAAGTGACTCACGATCGGAACCTGACTGATAGAGGCTCTCCGAGATTGTGCCATATTCAAAGCCTTCCGCAGAGAATATTTTTATACGTTCGTAAACACTTTTATCCACACGAAAACCAACACCCTTGACGTAATTATATGTTATATCCACTTTCCGATAAGTGACCGCCGCCGATGCCGCCGGATCCCTTGCATATTCTTTTTGCTCCAGTTCCTCTTTGGTGATATCACCAAATTTTGGTTCCTGTGCAAAAATGTTCATTAAAAAAAGACCTGTAACTAATAAAATAAAATTGGTACGCATAATGTAATGTGCTTAATATTCAATCTTGCCTAATGTTCTTCACCAAAGCGACTCTTGACTTTTCCAACTTGGCTATATTTTTTCTAAACTCCCTATAATCATTATATTTATTAGGTGCATATAACCCAGACTTCAATGAAAATGTTCTTCTGTATTGCAAGGTTTCCCCATCGATCACTTTTACGGACATACTATAAGAGCCAAACTCTGAGGCTATTGTTGTAGCCTCAGGCATTGCTTCAACCTTGTAACCTTTCGGTATTTTCACATCATACACATCCGTATCTTCATATCCCCGGGAAATTTCAAAAGGTCTCTTACGTACACGGTACCTCTTAGGTATGTAGTCCGATCTATTAAAAGCATTCAACACGAAAATCATGCGTTCTTGACTTAGGGTACCATAACTTTTAGCGTTTAAAACCACATTTTCTTGGAAGGAAATCCCTTCTTTGTCATTCGTGAATTCGAATGAATCAATATTCAGGTTATTTATGGTACTCCAATAATTTTTATAGTGTTTTACGACATCCTCATTGGTTTCATCTTCCAAATAAAACCTTCTATCGTATTGCACGCCTTTTGTTTCTATTTTCACTTTGGCATTGATTGCCCCTTGGGAAGACAATGAATAGGATGCCGTTGTACTTTGTTTATTCTCTTCATTTAAATATGCGATAGTTTTCACAATTTCGCCACCCCCGGGTTTGACAACCAAAACATTCCTGTCGTCGGTAAAATCACCTATGAACCCAAAAGGTTGTACCTGCGACGTACAATCGATCCAATAATAATCATCTTGGTATGGTATGGCCAAAATCACATGGTTACCTTGTAGCACAGGAAAATCCTTATCAAAATCAAATTTCCCATTACCTGCATGAACGACTGTATAATAAGCCTCAACCCCTACTTCGTTCAGTAGGGCCTTAGTGTAATTTGACAAACCCTTGCAATCACCGTACTTCACTTTATCGACCTCGATGGCACTAATGGGTTGCCACCCCCCTATTCCAATTTGAACACTGATATAACGCGTATTCTCCTGAACATAGTTGTATATGATTTTCGCCCTTTCCAAAGTATCATCGACCCCCTTCACCAAATCCTGCACGATCCTTTTGGTCTCCATTGACAGTTCATCCCTGCCTTTTAACAAATGACCATCAATCCAGGCCCCTAAATCGTTCCAATCGGTCACATTTGCCTCAATTCCTTTTAAACTGAAGTTTTTCAACCTCACTTTCAATCTCGGTGCTATATCGGCAAAATTCGGACTTAGCTCTTCATGTTTAAAGGCTGGTATGTTTTCCGCCTCGTAAACAATCTTACCGGGTGCATTGGTTTTTTTGAAATCAAATCCAGCAAGGTTATACTCCTTGATATCAGGCGCTAAACTTGCATTGGAATAGTTAACCCCATAATAGCTTTTCTCAACACTAACCCCATATCCATAAATGAAATACCACGGGGGAAAAAAGCCCGTATCACTCGTTTCCACTTCGTAGTTGAACACCAATGTATATGGATATTGGATAGGGATATAGTTATAATACAATAATCTATCATCCCTATATAATGAAAAGCCATCCGCTGCACTTAAATCCTGAAAATCCTTCCTTTTAATCCGCTTTATTTCTTTTCCATTTTTATCATAAATGAAAGCTTCAATACTTTTTATTTTCTTCTCTTTATCATAATTCAATTGGGTATTGGAATAGCTATTCCCCATTTTATTCAAAACGGTCACAACCTGTTTTACATCGTAAACCATGGAATGGTTGGACAATACCTCGATTTTCATCTCATCCAAACGAACAACCGCATTCGCATCTTTGGTCAGAAGGGGATTGAGATTTACTGCTTGGTATGTTTTTTCTTGGGAAAAAATAGAAGTAAACGCCAAAAGGGCGCATAGTAGATAAGATAAGCGCATTAGTCAAGTATGGTTGAATTCCTATACCTCTAATTTAAATATTTTTCTTACATTTTTTAAGAAAAATTTAAGAAATTTACTACTCCCGTGATTTTGTATCGATTATGATGGTGACCGGTCCATCGTTCAATAAGTCCACTTTCATATCGGCCCCAAAGATACCTGTACCTACATCCTTTGCTATATCTATTTGAAACCTTTGTACGAACTTCTCGTATAAGGGAATGGCGATATCCGGCTTGGCCGCTTTTATGTAAGAAGGCCGATTCCCTTTTTTGGTTGAAGCTTGTAGGGTAAACTGGCTCACCACAATGGCATCCCCGCCTTGTTCGACCAATGATTTGTTCATGACTCCATCTTCATCATTGAAAATTCGAAGATTTGCGATTTTACGGGAAAGCCATGCTATGTCATTTTCGTCATCCCCATAGCCAACACCCAATAAAACAAGTAGTCCATTACCTATTTCGGAAATCGTTTCCCCTTCCACCGAAACACTTGCGCGCGAAACCCTTTGTATAACAGCCTTCATGACAACATCATTACCTTTTAGATTGAAATAAATTTACGGTTTCTCAAAAATATCGATTCTGTAGGTATCATCATCACCTGTTACCATTTGAACATAACTTTTATACCTGCTCCAGGCTACCTCATTATTTTCAAGGGCTTCCTTCACGGCACATTTAGGCTCATCCAAATGAAGGCAGTTATTGAATTTGCATCCACTTTTAAGTTTAAAAAACTCAGGGAAATAGTCACCGATTTCATCCCTTCCCATGTCGAAGATACCGAACCCCCTAATCCCAGGGGTATCGATGATCCTGGCATTAAAACTTAAATCGAACATTTCAGCGAAGGTTGTGGTATGCTGCCCCTGTAGGTGTTGTTCCGATATTTCGGCAGTCTTTATCTGTAACGTCGGCTCCAAAGCATTGATCAAAGTTGATTTGCCCACGCCGGAATTACCGGAGAACATACTGATCTTGCCGACCATTAAATCCCTTACCTTATCGACATTCTTACCTGTGGTAGCCGATATACCGATACAGGTATACCCGATTTCCCGATAGAGGGCAGCTAGATACTTAACCTCCAACAACTCATCCTCATCGTAGGAATCGATTTTATTAAAGAGTAGAACCGCAGGAATATGATAAGCTTCTGCCGTGACCAAGAAACGATCTATAAAGATGGTATAGGTCTTTGGATTTTTAAGGGTCACCAACAAAAACACCTGATCTAGGTTTGCCGCGATTATATGGGTCTGCTTGGAAAGTTTTACCGATTTTCTGACGATGTAATTTTTCCTATCCTCAATTTCGGTGATGATCCCGATGGTTTCCTCATCCGCATTTTCCACCTCAAAAACAACATGATCCCCTACCGCAACGGGATTGGTACTTTTTATTCCCTTAATACGGAATTTACCTTTTATACGACATTCATAAAAATCCCCGTCCACCGATTTTACGGTATACCAACTGCCTGTAGATTTATAAACAATGCCTCTCATTAATTAACAAATTCCCTTAATTTACAAAGTAACTGTTTTTATTAACATAAAATACTATAAATTTGGCGCAGTTCCATTAACACAAAATCAAAAAAACAAAGCAAAAATGAATTTAGTAAAGAAAACTTTTTACCTTTTATTATTTACCTTTTCGGGGGTATTGGTCGCTCAAGAAACAATTACCAACGAATCTGTTGTACAAATGATGGAACTCGGTTTCGATGATTATATGATCATTGACAAGATCAATACATCAGATGTAAAATTCGATGCCTCCATCGCCGCATTGGGCAATTTGAAAAAAGCCGGGGTTTCTTCTGAAGTCATTTCGCTGATTATGGATAAATCCAAACAAAACACCAAATCCAAAACAGGCATTTACTATTTGGCTGAAAATGGTGAGGATAAGTTGATCCACCCTAGTGTTTTCTCCGGTTCAAATTCAAATGCCGTAGCCCAAAAATTGGTATCTGGATTGATCAATTCAAAAAAGAAAGCACAATTACCCGGTATACATTCAAACAATGTTCTTAATACCAATTCACCTGAATTCACTTTTATATTTGACCCTAGTGTTACGGAAGTAGACAACATGCAAAACAACCAAGGCGGTGATACCGGTATTTTCAACTGGTGGTTTAGAATGGCCAGCAACCCCAATGAATTTGTCTTGGTGAAACTGACGGTTAAAGACAGAAAAAATCTAAGGGAAGTTATTACGGGTAAGGATAGTTGGATCACTAGTAGCAGTGGTATCGACCCTAAATACGCCCTTAACTTTTCAATGGAAGAGATAGAAGGAAATAAATTCAAAGTGACTCCAGATGCCCTAGAGCCCGGAGAGTATTGCTTTATTTACCAAGGACAAGTACCACAGGGAAGGGAAAACCAATCGGTTTTTGACTTTTCCGTTCAATAAAACTGCATTTAGAATGCGAACTGTTAAAAAACCTGGCCTTTTCGCCGGGTTTTTTTATTCCTTTTTATGATCTTTGGGTACCGCTATATACATGAAACACACATAACTTTAAACTATTATATCATGAAAAAAAACGTTTTACTTTTTTGCCTTCTAGTCTTAATGTCCTTTGGGTTAAGTGCCCAGGAATATACGGTAATCACTAGTGTAGAGTCTATAGTACCAAGTGGCTTGGGACGTTCGAGACTGATCAGCACCCTTGAAAAAAAGGATTATCAAGATTTCACCAGTGTGCAATCCGAGGAGGATAAGAGCCGTAATAAATCGAAAAGGGATGAGATTAGGGTAAAGAATTTCGAGGAGACGAAATTATTGAACTTTTTCAATATTGGGGGAATCCGTTTTCAGAATATTGCTGCAAATGATGCTGTAATCACCTCTAAAATCAATGCAATGGTTGCTGACGGATGGGAATTGGCATTTGTGACCAGTGCGGTTGAGAGTGATGGCGGAAAAGGGGATGGTCAGGGTATTTTCATTACCCGATACATTTTTAAACGATAAAAAAAAGCCGGTTTATAACCGGCTTTTTTTTGATTCAATCTTTTATATGAACCCTGCCACCGGCCAGGGTTTTTTTATTGATGTCCTTGGGGTTTCCATACACATAGACATCCCCACCTGCCCTTACGTTGATATCGACTTTTTCCGATGCATATACCTCAGCCTCACCTGCTGCGGTTATTTTCACCTCCGTATTGGATGTTTTAAGCTCACGCCCTTCAAAGACTCCTCCCGTATTCAATACAATCGATTGGTTTTCCGCTAAACCGGACAACTCAACGATACCTCCTGTTACGGCCCTGACCTCCAGATCGACAACATCCAATCCTGCCTTGATTTGGGCCCCTTCCTGTGAACGGATTTCAAGATGGTCTTGCTGAACCAATTCATTACAGACTATTTTGGCCCCTTCATTACCATCAATCACATCCAAATGTTTGTAAAAGACCTCGATAAAGGTATCCTCACCCGTAAATTTCTTGTCCAATTGCATTTTCAACTTCAGGGTACCATCCATATTCACCACCTTAATATCATAAACATTCTCGCCTTTGATGGTAATCCTATTTTCATCGGATTTTATGAGATTCACCTCTATTAGATCAAAAACCTTGATCTTATTGAAGTCTCCCACTTCTTTATCGATCATTCTTTGGGCCGATGCGGTTATGGAACTAATTACCGCCAAAAGGAATAGTATTTTTTTCATCGTTATTCTTTTAGATTTATCTAAAGATGTGATACCGCTGCCAGTGTTACAGTTTTCAAAAAAAAATCCCGATTTAAAATCGGGATTTTTTTTAACCTTGCATTATCTTCTCTTGATGATTGATGGATTCTTGGTGAATGGCTTTAAACATTCTCAGTATAAACTCCTCACTCAATCCTTTTGACTCCCCTTCCAAAATCATACTTCCCAAAATCGAGTTCCACCGATTACTTTGAAGGATGGCAACATTCTTTTGCTTCTTAAGGCTCCCTATTCCATCTGAAATCTTCATTCGTTTCCCAAGCATATCGATCAATTGGTTATCGATGATATCAATTTGCGTTCTAAGGTTACTCAGCTTGCTATTGAATTCCGCTTCCTCATCGGTTTCTTTACGTATACGTAAATCCTTCATGATCTGTACCAAGGCCTTTGGAGTCACTTGCTGCGCAGCATCACTCCATGCATTATCGGGATCGAAATGGGTCTCGACGATAAGTCCGTCAAAATTAAGATCCAATGCGGTTTGTGAAACATCAAAGATCATATCCCTATTACCTGTAATATGCGAAGGATCATTGATCAATGGCAAATCCGGGAATTTCGTCTGTAGTTCAATGGCCAACTGCCATTCAGGAATATTTCTATATTTGGATTTTTCATAGGTAGAAAAGCCCCTATGGATCACACCCAACTTTTTGATATTCTTACTATATAATCGTTCCACAGCCCCTAACCATAAAGACAAGTCTGGGTTGACTGGGTTTTTGACCAATACAATCTTATCAGTACCCTCAAGGGCATCTGCAATTTCCTGTACTATAAATGGACTTACCGTTGAACGTGCTCCAATCCATAATAAATCAATATCATGTTCCAAGGCCAATTCCACATGGGCTTTATTGGCAACCTCGGTAGCTGTCTTCAATCCTGTTTCTGCCTTTACCCGCTGTAACCACTTAAGACCCAATGCCCCAACACCCTCAAAGTTGCCAGGTCGTGTTCTTGGTTTCCAAATACCGGCCCTAAAGTAGTTTACGTCGGTATCCTTAAGTTCGTGGGCTATTTTCAAGACTTGCTCTTCGGTCTCTGCGCTACATGGTCCTGCAATTACCAAAGGATGATCTAGTCCCAAATCATCCAACCATGTTCTCATTTCTTTTGAATTCTCCATTTTTACTTTCCTCTTATTTGTTCAAAGGTATTCCTTTTAATATTTCCTTTATTTTATTCGTATTGTTCATTTCATCGTAAATGCCTTCATAATTATCATTGAGCAGCAATTGTTTAAAGGCTTCAAGATTCTCAATGTACTCTTCCAAACTCTCAACCACATTCTCCTTATTCTGCTCAAAAATGGGTGCCCACATCGCTGGTGAACTTTTCGCCAATCGCACGGTACTTTCAAATCCACTTCCCGCCATGTCAAAGATATCGCGTTCATTTCTTTCCTTATCGATTACAGTCTTACCTAACATAAAAGAACTGATGTGTGATAAATGTGATACATAGGCAATATGCTTATCATGTGCCTCAGGATTCATATATCTTATTCTCATGCCAAGCTCCTGAAAAAGTCCCAAGGCCTTTTCCTGTAATTTAAAAGCTGTTTTTTCAATCTCACAGATAATATTGGTCTTCCCTTGAAACAAATGATCGATAGCTGCGGAAGGACCTGAAAACTCAGTACCAGCAATAGGGTGGCAAGCTAAGAAATTTCTTCGTTTTGGATGATCCTCCAAAATTTTGCACAACGTCGCTTTTGTTGAACCCGCATCGAAAACCACGCAATCATCATCCACGTGATCCAATATCCTTGGCAGCTCGGTCAGCATTGCATTTACCGGGATACCCACTATCACAACGTCTGCCAAATGCAAATCATCAAAGTCCGCTATAACATCAATCAATTCAAGGGCCATTGCTTCCTCTAAATGGGAGGCATTGGCATCTATACCATGAATCTTGACTTCGGGGACCAGCCGTTTAATATCCTTGGCCATACTACCCCCGATCAAACCTACACCAATTACAAATACATTCATCTTAAAACCTTTCTAGTGCTTCTTTTATTTTTTCCTCTTTCACACAAAGTGAAAATCGAATATAACCCTCACCATTGCTTCCGAAAATCGTACCTGGAGCGATGAATATATTTTTTTCATACAGTACATTATCAATAAAATCCTCAGAATCGGAAGCACCATGTGGCAATTTTGCCCAAATGAACATCCCGACCGCATTTTTGTCATAGGTACAATTCAATTTATCAGCCAATTGCAACATCAACGCCTTCCTTTTTTGATATACCTTATCCAAAGCCCTATACCAATCCTCACTACTTTTTAAAGCTGCGATGGCTCCTTTTTGAATACCGTAGAACATGCCTGAGTCCATATTACTCTTTACCTTTAGAATGGCATTGATATGTTCGGCATTACCCAATACCATACCTACGCGCCAACCGGCCATATTAAAGGTCTTGCTTAAAGAATTCAATTCCAAGGCTACTTCCTTTGCCCCGTCGATAGCCAAAATACTTGAAGGCTCTTCATTAAGCACAAAACTATATGGATTGTCATTCACAAGAAGGATTCCATTGTCCTTTGCAAACTTGATCAATCGTTTCAATTGGTCTTGATTGCCCGAGGCCCCAGTGGGCATATGAGGATAACTGACCCACATTAATTTCACTTTGGACAGATCTTGTTGCTGTAAGGTCTCCAAATCGGGGAACCAACCATTTTCCGCATTAAGATCATACTGCTTGGGTACACCTCCGACCAATTTGGTAACCGAGGTATAGGTAGGATACCCTGGATTAGGTATTAAAACCTCATCACCAGCATTCAAAAAGGCCATACTAATATGCATGATTCCTTCCTTGGAACCCATAAGGGGCAATATCTCGGTGTTTGGATCTGCAATTACCTTGAATTTCGATGCATAAAAATCCGCAATCGCCTGGCGTAATGCCGGCAACCCCTGATAACTCTGATACTGATGCGCCCCTGCCTCTGTCACTGAATCCTTTATGGCCGTTAGAACATCCTCGGAGGGGGCTAGATCCGGACTGCCTATTCCCATGTTTATTATAGGTTTGCCCTCAGCGATCAACCCACGGACCTCCCTAAGTTTTTTAGAGAAGTAGTACTCCTCCACCGTTTGTAATCTATCCGCAGTACGAATCATATTCTAGCATTTTTATATTCCCCCAAAACCCTAAAGTCATCTGACATGATGTCTAAAAGCGCTTTGGCCTTTGCAAAATTATTATATTCATCGAAGGTCACATCAACAAAAAAAGCATATTTCCATGGGGTTTCAATAATGGGCAATGACTGTATCTTGGTTAAATTCATATTACAATCGCTCATCACATTCAACACTGTCGCGAGACTTCCTCTTTTATGATCGGTCACAAAACGGACCGAAGCCTTGTTTATTTCAGTTATAGGCCATTCCTTATTGGTGGTTTTTACAATAATAAATCGGGTCGAATTATTCTTTATCGTTTGAATATCCGAAGCTATGATTTCCAAATCATATAAATCGGCTGCCACTTTAGGGGCAATGGCCGCAACACCCTTTAAGTGATTATCATGAATTTGCTTGGCGGTCTCCGCGGTATCAACATCCTCGACCACTTTTATATGGGGATGTGTCTTTAAAAACTCACGACATTGCAGGAGGGCCATTGGATGGGACCTAACTTCATGGATATCCTCAATCGATTGTCCCTTCAGGGCCATAAGATTATGGTGGATGTTTAAATAATGCTCCCCTATTATATGTAATTTCTTATCATTAACAAGTGCGTAATTGGGGATGATTGACCCCGCAATCGAATTTTCAATTGCCATTATCCCTTTATCCGCTGTTGCATCAAGCAGGCAGTCCACCAAGCCATGAAAGGACATACACTCTACCAAATCAACCTCTTCCTTAAAACAATCCAGGGCCACCTGATGATGGTTAGACCCCTTGATTCCCTGTATG
Organism: Maribacter polysiphoniae; assembly: GCF_003148665.1. Classification (GTDB taxonomy): domain Bacteria; phylum Bacteroidota; class Bacteroidia; order Flavobacteriales; family Flavobacteriaceae; genus Maribacter_A; species Maribacter_A polysiphoniae. The sequence continues at coordinate 92,280 of NZ_QGGQ01000008.1, forward strand.
GCTATCTTTAAACCCATTTTTATCCGTTATAATAAAACTGATATTTTTCAACAAAAAAAGTCCCGTTTTTCACGGGACTTAATGTTATATTTAATGTTTGCAATACACTACAACAGTCCCATCTCCCTCTTATAAAAGAAGAAAAAATAAAAACCGTTAAAGAAATACTGCTTTGTCATTGTCTTGTAAATCTTCGACTAAGGTAATTATTAAATTTAAAAAACAAATTCAAAGTCATTCTTTTTTTGATTTTTTCTATAAAAACATATTTAATTGCATATTTTTCTTTAAAACAGCCTTTTTTATTGGGAATCAGCAAGGAAAATATCGACCGATGCATCCAAGACATCCTGAATTCGAGGGTTTGTACAATTCGTCAGAATGGAAAAAACCATTTGTTCATTAGGGTAAATAAAGAGATTGGAGTAACCACCCACGCCATTCCCTATATGACCAAAATAGGGTCTTCCCTTTTTATCCTCACTAACCTGCCAACCCAAACCATAATAGGTAGCCTTTCCATTTATCTTTTCAGTGGTAATAAATTGGGAAAATACAGCATCGTGCATAATCTCCTTCTTCAGATACGCCTGTCCGAACTTGGCTATATCATCGGAAGTTGACAAATAACCACCGCCAGCCAGTTTATAGGTGTTGTTTACAGGCATCGCTTTATAAAACCCTGATTTCCTTCTTGAATAGAAGGTAGCCAAATGGTCGTTATTGCCATCTGTCATTTCAATTGCCCCAGATTCGGAACCCTCGCCAAAAGTATGGGCTAACCCAAAAGGCTTCAGTACCTTTTCTTGAACATAGTCCCCAAAGGGTACCCCACTGGCTTCTTGCATGGCCAAAGAAACCAACACCCAATCATAACTATTGTAATGATAATCAGTACCTGGTTTGAAAAGCAGGTCGTCATTCTTGAATATCCGTAGGCTATCCTTTATGGAGAACGGTTCGTTCAAACCGTATTCCTTTCCTTTATACCCACGAATACCCGCTGTATGGCTTGCCAATTGTCGTATGGTAAAATCATATTCCTTCCTTGGAAAATAAGGAACATAGTCATATATCGAAGCATCCAAGTCAATAACCCCATCCTTAACCATTTGGACCAAGGCGGTCGCTGCAATATTCTTGGAAACACTGGCAATCCTGAAGATAGTTCGTTTCGGATCTACCTTTATCCGTTTTTCGACATCCGCATAACCATATCCTTTTTGAAATATAACCCCTCCTTTTTTTAGTACCGTGATGGCAAGCCCTGGGATCTTTTTTTCAATTATGAGGCCGTTGAGTAGGCCATCCACCCCTGATAATCCTTCCAAGGTACGATGTGGTTGCTTTTCACTTTTGGAAGTGAATAGGTCTTTCAGATATGTCATAAAGGATTTCAATACCGTACAATTTTTTATGCCCACTGATAAAGAATAGAGGGGCCCGATTACCCCTGTCCTAAAAAGACCGGGATTCTTTGTCGTTCATACACGTAGGTAGAAAAACAAATTCCTTTTAATTCAATCCTTAAAAATAAGCTTTCCGGTATACAATTCCTCAATATCGATGGTATCCGGTTGATTGTAACTAATGACATCACCAGTTCCCCTAATTATCCCGGAAATCGATTCTTGTGGATTTATTTGGATATCATTGGTTCCACGATGATTTAACCGTACCGCATTGGCCAATAGGTTTTCGGCTTCAATCCTTGAATCCCCAGCTGCGATATCGATGTACAAACTATTTGTAGTTCCTTTTAACTTGAAATAGGCAATACCATTGACCGTAATAGACAGACTATTGGTATTCAAATCCAAGTCAAATTCCCCATCCGTGGTTTCCGCTTCTGGATCGGTAAAACTCTCTGAATACAATTTAAGACTTTCATAACCAAGTACACCGTCACTTGTAATGGGCAACCCCGTACTACTTCTAATTTCGGTAAGGTTCGGTGCCGTTACATACACTTTGGTAACTCCGTAATCCCTAAAAAGATTACAGCCATTATCATTGCGCAGCAACAATCGGCCTTCCTGGACTTCTGCCGTAATATTCTTTTGCAAAAATTCACCGGTTTCAATCTCTACCTTTTGAACATCCCCCTGTTTTAAAACTAGTCCAACCTTTTCAAATACCGTTATTTTAGAGAAACTTGACACCTCTATTTCGGTTCTTACAATCTCCCCGGCATCCTTAAAACAATCCGGGGCATCCTCACTGTTGCATGAAAAAAGGAAAAATATGAAAACGACCATGAATCCCTTGAATGCCCCAAAGTATATCTTGTTATCTATGAACTTTGTTTTTTCCATTTCCAACATTACATCTTTTATAATCTAACCCCAATTCCAAATTCAACGGCTTCAGCCTTTGCCCCATGGGACTTTAGGGTTACCGCCCCGAATACCTTATTGCCAAAATAACGTTTCAAACCGACCCTATTGTACATTCGACCTTCAAAATCAAAAGGATAATATACATAGTAGCCCAATTGGGTTATGACCGACATTCTATTAATGAATAGTTCATGGCCTAAAAAGACCCCTACACGCTTATAGTCATCATCTGCCGATACCCCATTCTCTGGAAAGGCAATGGACTGAAAACGAATCAATTCCTTTAAAAAACGGGAAAAATAGATATCACCCCCTAATTGGATCGCACTTTTTCTTCCCAATCGTTTATCGGCATAGGCTGAGACAATATAAAAAGGGTATTGCCCCATATCTATAACATCGCTTTCATTCAATCCGGCCCGGAAAACCAAATTATATTTAATAGGTTCTATTATTTTTTCCTTTTCCCGTGTGGGTAAAAAGGCAATTTCCTCCCCTCCGTCCAAATCATAGGTCAAACCCGCATTCAGGGCAAAGGTATTGGTCGATGTGTTGGGAGCCCTAAAGTTCGCATTGGAATAATGGATCAACGTAACACCCGCTTTAAAGCCCAACCCTTTGAATATATTTTCCTTATGGTAATTCAACATTAAATACGTCGAACTCAACAAACGGGAACCATAGGCATTGTTCCGGAAGTTATCATACTTATCATATGGATTGGTATTGTACGCAATACCCTGCCCAATTCGGAACTGCATCAAACGTTTGAAAAAATAGAAATTGTAATGGGCATAAATTCCATAATTATCGCCCAAAGTACTATTGTTCATGTTCTGATAAATGAACGAGCCCCCGATATCAGGATAATTAAACGTTTCTTGCCAAGCCTCATCCCCGTAAGTTTTACGATTATAACTAACGATCAACCCGCCCGGATGATTCGATATCAAATGGGATATATCTGTATTATGAAGCAGTACCGAGCCATAGAACTGGTTTATGTCAATGGTATATTTCTTGATTTTTCCATTGCTTTGGGAAAAACCAATAGTACATACGAATATAAAAATGGGGAGTAACCTTAGGTTCATGAAGTGCAAAAGAAATTTTATGGTGCTTTAGGCACGGCGCGAAGTTAACACATTTGTTTTACACCTCGTAATCCCAACGGCCGTTGAATATATTTCAAAAAATCAAAACACCTCTTTTGCGATGGCATGGATATTATCCGATTTACCCATTGAATAGTAATGCAAAACCGGAACCCCATATTCCTTCAATTCTTTCGACTGTTGGATGGCCCATTCCACGCCCACTTGGCGAACCGACTTATTATCTGCACAGGCATCAACGGCATCGATTAAATTCTGGGGTAGGTCTATTCTAAAAACCTGGGGCAACAATTGCAGATGTCTTTTTACCGCAATCGGTTTTATCCCTGGAATAATCGGAACGGTAATCCCCATCTTCCTGGCGGCTTCGACAAATTGAAAGAACTTTTGATTATCGAAGAACATCTGCGTTACCACATAATCGGCACCTGCATCAACCTTCTCCTTTAATCGCTTTAGATCGGATTGTAAGGAGGGAGCTTCCAAATGCTTTTCAGGATACCCAGCCACGCCAATACAGAAATCCGCATGCTCATCCTTCTCGATAACTTCATGGAGGTATTTCCCGTGATTCAAATCATTGATCTGCCCCACCAAATCGACGGCAAAGGAATGTCCTCCTTTTGTGGGTTCAAAATATTTCTGTTCCCTTCGGGCATCACCTCTCAATGCCATCACATTCTCTATACCAAGATAATGGCAATCAATCAGCACATATTCGGTTTCTTCCTTGGTAAACCCTCCACATAGGATATGTGGAACCGTCTCCACCTGATATTTATGCTGTATCGAAGCGCAAATACCTACCGTACCTGGACGCATACGTGTCAATTTCTTATCCAAAAGTCCGTCACGATCAATATAGACATATTCTTCACGAGAGGTCGTAACATCTATAAATGGCGGTTTGAACTCCATCAAGGGGTCTATATTATCATATAATTCCTGTATGTTTCTTCCTTTTACAGGCGGAATCAATTCAAAGGAGAACAAAGTCTCTCCTTTGGCATTTTTTATGTGGTCCGTTATTTTCATATATGCTGAACTTGTTTCAGTATGTAATATTCATTTTGGGCGTTACCCTATTTATTTGAATTAATTGCCAGATTCCTGCTTTTTTTCTTTATACCTACAAGGTTTTTAAAACCTTGTAGGTATCTAACCTTGCAGGACCCAAACCTTACAGGGGCAAAAAATGCCGCTACCGACTGCCGTCCCAATCGCAGTCAACGGCCTTGAGGCATAACGATGCTCAATCCTCACTAATATTTGGGGACAACCATTTTTGGGCCTCCTCGATTGGCATTCCCTTTCGTTCGGCAAAATCCCTTACCTGATCCTCCTTTATTTTCCCTAATCCAAAATAGCGGGCCTCGGGATTTGCAAAATAGTACCCACTCACACTTGCAGCAGGCCACATGGCCAAGCTCTCGGTAAGTTCAACACCAATTTTTTCCTTAACCCCCAAAACCTGCCATAGGGTCAATTTTTCCAAATGGTCGGGACAGGCAGGATACCCCGGTGCCGGCCGTATACCTTTATAGCTTTCGTTTATCAATTCCTCATTACTCAATTCCTCATCCTTTGCATAGCCCCAATACTTCATACGAACCTCTTTATGCAAATACTCTGCAAAGGCCTCTGCCAACCGATCGGCCAAAGCCTTGATCATTATGGCGTTGTAATCATCATGGTCCTTTACAAATTCATCGGCCAATTCAGCCGTACCAAATCCTGTACTTACACAAAAACATCCGATATAATCCTCTATTCCTTCATCCTTGGGCGCAATAAAATCGGACAAGGCAAAATTAGGCACTCCTTCCCGCTTTTTCAATTGTTGCCGTAGTGTACGGAAAACAAATTTCTTATCCTCCCCCTCTATTTCAATATCATCCTCTTGGACAGTATTGGCCTTGAACAAACCAAAAACCGCTTTTGCTTTCAACAGTTTATTATGCAACACATCCTTCAACATATCCTGGGCATCAGAAAATAGTTCCTTGGCCTGCACACCGACTACCTCATCGGTTAAGATGGCCGGATACCTTCCGTGGAGCTCCCAACTTCTAAAAAAGGGTGTCCAATCTATAAAGGGCAATAGTTTACCAAGATCTAAGTCTTCGATAACCTGAATACCCATGGTTGTTGGCTTTACGATATTGGTGTTCTTCCAATCAATCTGGAATTTGTTCGCCCTTGCATCCGCTAATGACCGATACTCTTTATGTTTCGCTCGGTTCTTGAATTTGTCACGAAACGTTTCATAATCCAACTTTATCGATTGTTTATACGTATCGGAAGTTTCTTTTTGCAACAAATCGCCAACGACGGTCACTGCCCTGGAGGCATCGTTTACATGAACCACCGCATTCTGGTATTCGATATCTATTTTCACCGCGGTATGGGCCTTACTCGTGGTCGCCCCTCCTATCAGCAAGGGTACATTGAAATTCTGACGCTGCATTTCCTTGGCCAAAAATACCATCTCATCCAACGACGGGGTAATCAGACCACTTAAACCAATGATATCTACATTTTCCTTTTTAGCGGCCTCTATGATCTTTTCCGGGGGAACCATTACCCCAAGGTCAATGATCTCATAATTATTACAGGCCAAAACAACACTCACAATATTTTTTCCAATGTCGTGTACATCGCCCTTAACAGTTGCCATAAGGATTTTTCCTGCCGCACCCCCAGCAACCGCATCTGGATTGTTTTTTTTCTCCTCTTCAATATATGGCAAAAGATAGGCCACTGCTTTTTTCATCACCCGGGCCGATTTCACAACTTGTGGCAAGAACATTTTCCCGCTTCCAAACAGGTCACCTACTACATTCATACCTGTCATTAAATGTCCCTCAATAACCTCTATGGGTTTGTCGACACTTTTTCTGGCTGTTTCAACATCCTCAACGATATATTGGTCAATACCTTTTACCAAAGCACGGGTAATCCTATTCTGCAACGGTTCTTCCCGCCAGGATAGATCCACTTTGTTTTCTTTGGCTTTCCCGACTACCGATTCGGCAAAATCGAGCAATCGTTCTGTGGCATCATCCCTACGATCCAGGATTACATCCTCGACATGTTCCAATAAATCCTTTGGGATATCATCATAAACCTCCAACATCGTTGGGTTTACGATTCCCATATTCATCCCTGCTTTTATCGCATGGTACAGAAAAACCGAATGCATGGCCTCCCTAACAGGATTGTTTCCCCGAAAACTAAAGGAAACATTACTTATACCCCCACTGACACTACTGTAAGGCAAATTTTCCCGCACCCATTTCGTAGCCTCGATAAAGTCGATTGCATTCCGTCTATGTTCATCCATACCCGTCGCCACAGGAAATACATTCAAATCGAAAATAATATCCTCGGGAGCGAATTTCACTTCATTGACCAAAATGTCGTAGGACCGTTTGGTAATCTCGACCCTGCGTTCAAAAGTATCGGCCTGGCCTACCTCATCAAAAGCCATCACCACGACGGCAGCACCATAACGCCTGATCAGTTTGGCGTGCTGAACAAATTGTTCCTTACCTTCTTTAAGACTTATGGAGTTTACAACGGATTTTCCCTGAACGACCTGCAACCCTGCCTCGATAATCTCCCATTTGGAACTATCGATCATAATGGGTACCCGTGCAATATCGGGTTCTGCCATTAAAAGATTCAGGTACTTTACCATTGCCTCTTTGCCTTCAATCAGGCCATCATCCATATTGATATCGATGACCTGGGCACCTCCCTCAACCTGATGACGGGCAACGTCAAGGGCTTCCTCAAATTTCTCTTCTTTGATAAGTCGAAGGAATTTCCTTGATCCAGCCACATTGGTCCGTTCCCCTACATTAATAAAATTGCTTTCAGGAGTAACTATCAGGGGTTCAAGACCACTAAGTTTAAGGCATCTGTTCCCTTGATGATTGCCGACCCTTGATTGTATGTTGGCCTCTTCATTTATCATCGAATATTGTTTTTATACTAATTGATAAATCCATTTTGCGATTTATTACTCTTTACCACTTTTCCCATGAGGGATTTATACCTTCCTTTTTCAAAGGATATTGGTCTATTTGGAAATATAGGGACTCCCTTTTAGCGTCCCTATCCAAACACCCCCCAAACCTCAACTATATACTGCCGACCTTTCTCGGTTTATAATCCTTCACCAATGCTGCCATGGCTGAAATATGTTCAGGGGTTGTTCCACAACAACCACCCACAATATTCACCAAACCCTTTTCCATATATTCCCTAATTTGGGCTGCCATCTGCCCTGCAGTCTCATCGTATTCCCCAAAGGCATTTGGCAAACCTGCATTGGGGTGGGCAGACACGGCAAAATCGGTTTTTGCCGCCAAGACTTCTAAATGTGGCACCAATTGACTTGCACCCAAGGCACAATTAAAACCTACCGAAAGTATCGGAATATGTGATATTGAAATCAAGAATGCCTCTGCGGTTTGTCCGGATAGGGTTCTCCCCGAGGCATCGGTAATCGTACCGCTCACCATCACTGGAATATCAAGATTCCGTTCTTCTTTCACCTCTTCAATGGCAAAAAGTGCTGCCTTGGCATTTAAGGTATCAAAAATAGTCTCGACAAGCAACAAATCAACACCACCGTCTACCAAAGCCTCTATTTGCTGTTTGTAGGCCAATCGCAAATCATTGAAGGAAACAGCCCTATACCCTGGGTCGTTCACATCTGGGGACATACTTGCTGTTTTATTGGTAGGACCTATACTACCCGCAACAAACCTAGGTTTATCGGGTTCTTTGGCCGTGAACTCGTCAGCCACTTTCCGTGCAATTTTGGCTGCTTCATAGTTAAGTTCATGTACCAGATCCTCCATATGGTAATCGGCCATGGCTATGGTTGTACAGGAAAAGGTGTTGGTCTCGATAATATCGGCACCAGCCTCAAGGTATTTTGCATGAATGGCGGCAATGGCCTCTGGTTGCGTCAAGGATAAAAGATCATTATTACCCTGTAACGGACTAGGCCAATCCTTGAATCGTTCCCCGCGAAAATCGGCCTCGGTGAATTTATAACGTTGTAGCATGGTACCCATGGCACCATCTAAAATCAAAATTCGCTCCTTTAATATTTTTCTTATGTCTCTCATGCATTCTATTTGCAAAAAATATACTGTATTATTTTCATCTTTAATTGCGTTAGGTACTTCGACTGCGATTGGACCTATTCTTCACAGTGGCATCTTTTTGGAATCCTACAAGATTCCAGGAATCTCATAGGTATTACAAAAAAACACATTGCAAAGCCTGGCCATTTACAGGTATGAAAATGGTAACGCACTACTTTTATTTATCGATCAAGGAAAGGTGTAAGACAGATGTCTTTTTCAGGGTTATCTTTCACGCCTTAGCTGTGATAGAATGTAGCACCTTCTTACCCCGTTATGCAGTGGGGAAAGGGTTGCCAAGGTTTCATTGGGTCTAGTCCCTCCGCCTTTCTTGATAACTTTATCAACATAGTAAAGAACTCGTTGCAAATAAACGGTACTGATTGTTCAAAAACAAGGAATAACCTTAGTTTTAGGTTATTACTCGTCAATTTTTTCCTTTGTGGGCAAAAGGCTTTTGGTTACTTCATTCATTTTTTCAACCTTCTGTTCAAAGTTCCCCTTTAAGGTCTTCCTAAAAGCATTTAAATTAAGAACCATTTGATTTATATCCTCAGGAATGACTTCCTCGAAAAACTGACGTAGCCTTTTTGCGGTCGTCGGTGATTTACCATTGGTTGAAATAGCGATCTTGACATTACCTTTTGTTACAATCCCTCCCATATAAAAATCGCAATAAGGAGGATTATCGGCTACATTGACCAATTTATCAAGTGCACGGCAATCTTCATATACCTGCACATTAACCTCAGGTTTATCTGTGGTCGCTATGACCATGTGTTTACCCTTAAGATACATTTTTTCATACACGTCGGTAATCAACTGCACATTATACTTTTGGGCCAACTCCAAAGTGCCTTTGCCGTATTCCGGGGAAACCATCATAACATTGGCATCCGGACTTGATTTCGTCAGGAAAGTGAGCTTTTCCTCAGCTACATTACCGCCACCTACAATAAGAATGGACAGATTAGAAGTCTTGAGAAAAATTGGGTATAGATTATTTCTTTCCTTCATAGCCTAATGGTAAACAGACCCTCAAGGGCCTAAAGTCCTTTGATGTCTAATTTATGATGTTGAACCTTTTTACTCGGATATTCAGGGAGATCGTTTTGCGAATGGTTCTTTTGCAATTCCATAATACGTTCCCGATGTTTTACCACATCGCCAATAATAATTATGGCCGGGTTTTTCAATTCCTGTTTTGCTACTTCTTTTTGAATTGTCGTTATGGTACCAACCCCTACTTTTTCATTCTCCCGTGTACCGTTTTGAATAATGGCAATGGGTGTATCGTCTTTGCCTTCTTGTTTGAAAAGATCTACAATAGCCCCTAATTTACTCATACCCATAAGGATGACGACGGTAGCATTGGACTTAGCTGCCAAATGGACATCGGTAGATAATTTATGCTCTTTGGTTGTTCCTGTAATCACCCAAAAACTCTCGGAAGAACCTCTTTTGGTTACAGGGATATGCTGGGAAGCAGGTACGGACACCGAGGATGAAACCCCAGGAACCATAGCCACTTCAATGCCTTGGGCAGCGGCATACTCCATTTCTTCGGCACCCCGTCCAAACACAAAGGGGTCACCACCTTTTAACCGGACCACATGACCATGGCTAAATGCCCTGCTTACAATAAGTTCATTGATTTGATCCTGCTCATAGGCATAACAACCTCTTCGCTTGCCTACAAAAATATGTTCCGCATTGGGTGCATATTCCAATAGTGTATCATCTACCAAGGCATCGTACAGAATCACATTGGCGCTTGCCAAGGTCTTAACCCCCTTTATGGTTATTAAGTCGACATCACCGGGACCGGCACCGACTACCGTAAGTTTAGGTTGCTTAAACATTTGACAAATCCAATTTTCTATATGTTTCAACACTCTCCATAAAGTCCTGTGCTTCCTTTAAATAGCTTTTTGCAAAATCCTCGGTAGGCTCGTTCGATTTTATTTGAAGTACCATTTCGGAGAAACCACCCTCGACCTGTATTCGATTGGATTGAACGAAAATCTCATCAAAATCCTTGATGATACTGATATGGGTATTCGTTTTCGTATTCTCGGAAGTCAACAAAGCTTTAGCCGCATTGACCATTGCCGTATATGAATGATATATACTAGCGGCCCATTTTCCCTCATGGATTGATGAGATCGCATTGACGATTTTTTCATCGCTTTCGTACAACAAGGTAGCCACAAGATCAATGACCACTCCGGCACACTCCCCGATACCAATGGCTTTTTGGTATTTTTCTTCTGATCCCCAGTCAATATAATCGCTTGGTGTTATCGTATCCAAATCACCTAAAGGCTTCAATAGGTCATAGAAATAGGATTTTCCTTTTTCAGCATAATACGTAACATAGGAAGCCCCTTTTCCATTGGCTTCAAAATCATTCAATATCAACCGTAGCGCCTCAGGTCCCCGCTTACTGGGCACTTTAAGTACCTTATCGGCAAACGCACCATTTCCGTCACCTAAGTTACCTCCACCCAATAAAATCTGTAAAGCAGGGGCAACCAATTTGTCCTTGGTTTTTATAGACATTCCCTGAAAACCTATATTGGCCATATTATGCTGACCACAAGCATTCATACAACCACTTATTTTGATGAGCACATCGGGGTTGTTTATATATTGGGGATATTCAGCCTTGATGACCCGTTCCAATTCCCTGGCAATACCCGTACTACTTGCAATACCCAAGTTACAGGTATCCGTTCCTGGACAAGAAGTGATATCACCAGCTTTGTTATACCCCATATGGGCAAAACCTAATTTTAAGAGTTCGGTATAAAAGAAGGGCACCAATTCTTCCTTGACATAGGGAATCAAAATATTCTGACGCAGGGACAAACGTAATTCCCCAGCGGCGTATTTCTCAACCAATGTTGCCAACAAACGAGCTTTATCCGTATAGAAATCACCCAATAGTACTTTAATACCTATCGCAACATATCCTTCCTGTTTTTGGGGTACCAAACTTGTTGATTTCCAAGCTTCAAAGGCTTCCTTGTCTGTAATTTCAACGTTTGGGATATTAACAACATTCGCAATATCGACCTTTGGATAAGCCTCCGCATCGATAGGATAGCTTTTTATAGGTATTGCTTTTTGTTCTTCTTCAACCAATTGCTTAAACCCATCCAGACCAACATCCTTCAACAAGAATTTCAATCTTGCCCTAGACCTGCTCTTACGTTCACCATAACGGTCGAATACCCGAACAACACCTTCCATCAATGGAATGATTTTGTCTGCCGATAAAAATGGAAACAACAAATCGGCATGTCGTGGTTGTGACCCCAAACCACCTGCTAGCATTACCTTAAATCCACGTACCCCATTTTCCAATTTGGCAATAAAGCCCAAATCGTGCATATAGGACAATCCTGTATCCGCATCACTGGCGGAAAAGGATACTTTGAACTTCCTACCCATCTCCTGGCTAATGGGGTTTCGTAAAAAATACTCAAAAAGAGCATGCGCATAGGGTGAAACATCAAAGGGCTCGTCAACATCGATTCCAGCGGTTTCACTAGCGGTCACATTACGTACCGTGTTACCACAGGCCTCCCTCAAGGTTATGTCATCTTTTTCCAATTGGGCCCAAAGTTCAGGTGTCCTATCCAAATCCACATAATGTATTTGGATATCCTGTCTTGTGGTTATATGCAATCTCCCCGTAGAGTATTCATCAGAAACATCACAGATTCGCCTTAGCTGGTTTGAGGTCACCTTACCGTAGGGTAATTTAATGCGAATCATCTGTACACCAAACTGGCGTTGCCCGTATATGCCACGCGCCAAACGAAGACTTCGGAATTTTTCCTCATCCAATTCCCCCCCTTTAAACTGACGGATCTTGGCATCCAATTCGATGATATCCTTTTCTACTATCGGATTTTCTATTTCTGTTCTAAAACTTCGCATATTCTTTTCTTGAAAAATCTTGGATTAATGTTTCACTAAAATTATTATTCTATTATACCTATAGTTTTAATAGGTAATTATTGCCGCAAACCAAGGCGTAAACCCTGGTCATTTATCGATCAATTCAGGAAATCAATTGATAAACCCTGCGCCTACCGTATTATTCGATTGTGTATCTATTAAAATAAAGGAACCATTTGTTCTATGGTCCTTAAAGGCATCGAAGAAAATGGGTTTGTTCAATTTAAAGGACACTTTGGCGATATCATTGATCTTAAGGGAATCGACCCCTTCATCAATACCAGAATAATCCGGATTGATTTTATGATGAATGTTATCCACTTTGGCCAAGACCTTATTTACTCCATGTTGTATGATGTATTTACCACCTGCGTTCAGGTTTTTCGAATCCATCCAAGAAATAGTGGCCGTAAACTGCTTATCTATCTTTGGCATATCACCAACCTTGACCAACATATCTCCCCGACTTACATTAATTTCGTCTTCCAGGGTTATGGTTACCGACGAGCGTCTCGATGCGGTTTGGTATTTTTTATCGTGAAAATAGATTTCCTTGATTCTGGATTTGGTTTGGGAAGGCAAGGCCACAACCTCATCCCCCACACTCAATTCACCTCCATATACTTTGCCTGCGAACCCTCTGAAATCATGGAATTCGTCGGTTTTTGGTCGAATAACATATTGCACAGGAAATCTAGGTGTACCCGCATTGAATACATCCTTCCTATCCAATTGCTCTAAATGATCCAACAATGTTTGTCCTTTATACCAAGGCAATTTATCCGTCTTATAAACCACATTGTCCCCCTTAAGGGCACTTACTGGGATAAAGGTGATATTTTGCTCCTGGTAATCACGCTTATCCATTAAGGCCTCAAAATCCTTTTTGATGGCGTTATAGGTTTCCTCGGAATAGTCGACCAAATCCATTTTATTGATGGCCACGATAACATTTTTAATCCGCAACAGGTTATTGATAAAAAAATGACGGTTGGTCTGTTCGATAACGCCTTTTCTTGCATCGATCAAAATAATGGCCGCCTGGGATGTTGAAGCTCCCGTAACCATATTCCTGGTATACTCCACATGGCCTGGGGTATCCGCAATGATATAACTCTTTTTGGGTGTTGAAAAATAGATATGGGCCACATCGATGGTAATCCCCTGTTCCCGTTCAGCTACAAGTCCGTCTGTGGCCAAGGAGAAATCCAGGTAATCATACCCTTTTTGTTTACTGGTTTTTTCAATGGCTTCCAACTTATCAGTGGTCAATGACTTGGTATCATACAAAATTCTACCTATCAAGGTGCTTTTACCATCATCCACACTACCTGCCGTTGCAATTTTTAGTACTTCCATCCTGTTTAACTGTTAGCCTTTGACTATTTACCGCCGGCTATTTTTAATTGATTATTTTGCACTCAAGGCCTATTGCCAAAAGTTGAATTTTCATTGGACAATTCTAGAAATATCCTTGTTGTTTTCTTTTTTCCATAGCTGCCTCTGACCGCTTATCATCTATTCGCGCCCCTCTTTCAGAGATGGTAGACTCACGAATCTCCTGAACGACACTCGCTATATCCGAAGCTTCTGAGAAAACCGCTGCCGTACAGCTCATATCACCCACTGTCCTAAAACGCACAAGTTCTTCCAATACCTCTTCATCCTCTTCTTGGTATACGTAGTCAGAATGTGACCAAATCATCCCATCCCTTAAGAAAACCTTTCTCTTATGGGCGAAATAGATTGATGGAATTTCGATGTTCTCTTTTTCGATATAAGACCACACATCCAATTCTGTCCAGTTACTGATCGGAAAAACACGTACATTTTGACCTAGGTCGATTTGCCCATTCAACATATCGAATAATTCGGGCCTTTGGTTTTTCTCATCCCATTGACCAAAATCGTCCCTTACTGAAAAAATACGCTCTTTGGCCCTAGCCTTTTCCTCATCACGTCTTGCCCCTCCAATACAGGCATCGAACTTGAATTCCTCGATTGCATCCAAAAGGGTGGTCGTCTGTAAGGCATTTCTACTGGAATATCTTCCGGTCTCTTCCTTTACCTTTCCTTGGTCTATGGAATCCTGTACATTACGTACAATCAACTCCAAACCGAGCTCTTTCACCAACCTATCGCGAAATTCGATGGTTTCGGGAAAATTATGCCCCGTATCAATATGCATTAACGGAAAAGGAATCTTTGCAGGGTAGAATGCTTTTTGTGCCAATCGTACCAAGGTTATGGAATCCTTACCGCCAGAAAACAATAGAACAGGTTTTTCAAACTGTGCCGCCACTTCACGAATAATGTAAATAGCTTCGTTCTCCAGTGGGTTAATGTGTGATGTATCTTTAATCAATGCCATGCTTTTACGCTTTTATATGCTTCATTAAATGTGCAATCCACACTCCCGGTTCTCAAGCACCTTGGTGGGATCAAAATATTTATGTTCATTCGGTAGGTTTCTTTCCCCCAAATACGTATCCAATTGTTCGTCTGTCCAGTGATAGAATGGACTAACTTTCAAAACCCCATCCCTACTAAGACTAAAAATATCCAAAGTATCCCTGAGGGCCGTCTGACCTTTCCTTAAATTGGTAAACCAAACATCAGGTTTTATCTCGGCCATGGCCCTTTTAAAAGGCTCCAATTTTACCTGTTCGGTAAATTCCGCATGCCTTGGGTCATCGATGCCTGGAATACCCATAACCACATCGCGATGTGCAGCGGTTTGCCTGGGGACATATAATTTTATGTTCAAATCCAAAGTACCAATCAATTCCTCTGCATGGGCATAGGTCTGGGGGGTATTGTACCCCGTATCGCACCATACCACAGGTACATCCTTCCGCACTTGGGTCACCGCATTGAGAATAGCGACCTCGTAGGGTCTGAAATTCGTGGTGACCACGGCATTTTTGGAATGTCCAATGGCCCATGAAATTATTTCCTCAGGTTGGGCTTCCTTAAATTGGATATTGTATTCTTTGATATTCTCCTCGGTAAAATCCATTGTTCAAATTTTTAAGATCGGTAGTCTACTTTTTTCCCCAAGTAACCATATTCCATGCCCTTTCGTGAAAAAAGTAAAGAATCATCTTGGTCACAAAATCGATTGAGGCTATAGAAGCCGCTATGGCGATTTTACCCGTTAAGAGGTAAGATATCAATAACGTATCCAACGTCCCAACCACTCTCCAACTCAACGCTTTTGCGATACTGCGAACTGGACTTTCTGATTTTTTGTCGGTATCAAAATCACTCTTGGCCGTTTTTTTATTTAAAATCAATTGGTCTGCAATCATGAAGTTTATATTTATTATCCTATCGATTTGATAGAGTATGCAAATTTAGAATTATATATGAAAAACGCATATTAAAAATAAATAAATATTAGATTTACCCTATTGATTTAGTAGATTATTAATTTTTAAGTCAATTTTCAATAGAATTATCGATCAATAATTACAATCATTGACGAATCTTTTAAAAAATTTGGAAATTGATGTATTCCCCTGAAGTGATGGGGTTTACTTGATTAAATCAGCCAAGGTATTATGGCGGTATACGGTCAATGCACTATCCCTAACCTGAAGCATTAATTTATGTACGGCACAACTGGCCTCATCCGGACAATCCTCACATTTCTCATAAAAATTAAGACTCACACAAGGCACCAAAGCTATGGGACCTTCAAGAATACGCATTACATCGGTCATTAATATATCCTTGGGATCCTTAATGAGATAATACCCGCCTCCCTTGCCTTTTTTAGAGCCCAAAAGCCCTGATTTTCTAAGGGTCAAAAGGATACTTTCGAGAAATTTCTGGGAAATATTTTCATGCTTGGCTATTTCAGCGATCTGAACCGGCTGCCGATCTTCCAATGAAGCCAGGAAGCTCAAAGCCTTTAAACCATATTTTGTTTTCTTGGAAAGCATTTAGCGAATATATGCAAAATCTTAGATTCATTTTGCCTATAACAACAAAACTAATCCAAGGCTTGTGCAATATCCTGAATTATGTCCGAAATGTTCTCGAGACCGACTGAAATCCGAACCGAACCATCACTAATGCCCACCGCTTTCCTTTCCTCTTTGGAAAGTTTACTATGTGTTGTAGATGCAGGATGGGTGACGATACTTCTGGTATCCCCCAAGTTGGCCGATAGCGACAACAATTGGATTGAATCGAAGAACTTACGCCCCTCTTCCAATCCGCCCTTGACTTCAAAAGCAACGACACAACCCCCGGCTTTCATCTGCTTTTTGGCTATTTCATATTTCGGGTGTGATTTTAAAAATGGATACTTAACCCAATTTACCTTTTCATGTTGTTCTAAAAATTCAGCCAACTTCAAGGCATTCTCGCAATGCCGATCAACCCTAATCGCCAAGGTCTCCAGACTTTTAGACAAGATCCAGGCGTTGAATGGTGACAATGCCGGTCCTGTTATCCTGGAAAAACGATAGATCTTATCAATCAGTTCCGCATTACCAACAGTGATGCCTGCCAGTACCCTCCCTTGACCATCCATTAATTTGGTTCCCGAATGGATGACCAAATCGGCCCCAAACTTAATCGGTTGCTGTAAATAAGGCGATGCAAAACAATTATCAATAATAAGAATTAAATTGTGCTTTTTGGCAATCTTGCCGAGCTCCTCCAAATCCAAAACATCAACACCTGGGTTGGTCGGGGTTTCAGCATATAGGATTTTGGTTTGGGGTGTCACCATATCGTCAATGGTATGCAACTCATCAACCTGAAAATAACTATGCGAAATATTCCAATTGGGGAAAAAATTCATGAACAGGCTATGTGTGGACCCAAAAATACTTCGTGCCGAAACAATATGGTCACCACTACGCAAAAGGGCCCCTAAGGTTGAAAACACGGCTGCCATGCCCGATGCAAAAGCAAAACCATCCTCAGCACCTTCCATCTTACATACCTTTTCCACGAATTCAGAGGAATTCGGATTGGAATAACGGGAATAAATGTTCCTGTCTTTTTCCTCAGCAAAGGAAGCACGCATATCCTCTGCATCCTCAAACACAAAACTTGAGGTTAAATATAAGGGTGATGAATGCTCCAAATATTGGGAGCGCTCCATCTGTGTTCTGATGGCTTCTGTTTCGAATTTGTGTTTCTTTTCCATAACTATCCTTTTTCCGCAATTCGTAAAATATCCCCGAAGACACCCCTGGCAGTAACTGCCGCGCCTGCACCGGCCCCCTGTATGACCAAAGGATGTTCCCCATAGGATTCCGTGTAAATCTCAATAATGGAATCGGAACCCTTTACCTGCCCTAAGGCACTTTCTTTTGGTACCGATATCAATTTCACTTCCAAAGTCCCTTTTTCCTTGGTTAAATCACCATGCAAATCACCGACATATCGCAAAACATGATTCGGTTTTTGGTTTTTCTTCAATACATTAAAGGTATCGTTGAGCACATCCAAATTGCCCAAAAACCCGTCAACAGATTCATTCCGCAAATTTTCAGGAATCAAATTTTGAATCTGTATATCAGAAAATTCATTGCTTAGGTCCAGCTCACGGGCAAGGATCAAAAGTTTACGCCCCACATCATTACCCGAAAGGTCCTCCCTGGGATCCGGTTCGGTAAAACCTTTGTCCATGGCATCCTTCAGAATGTTCGAGAAAGGGGCATCCACTTCCGAAAACGTATTGAATATATAACTCAATGAACCCGAAAACACACCCTTGATACGCGTGATGTTCTCACCCGAAAGATGCAACAGCTTTATCGTATCTATCAATGGTAATCCGGCACCTACATTGGTCTCGTATAAATATTGTTTTTGTTTTTTATCCAATTCCTCACGTAGTAATTGGTAATAATCAAAACCAAGGGTATTGGCTATTTTATTGGATGACACCAAATCGAATCCGTTTTCAACAAAATCGAAATAATTAGCCACAAAATCCTCACTGGCCGTATTATCGACAGCAATCAAGTTTTCAAGGTGGTTCTTTTTGGCATAATCAAAAATATCCTTTATATGATAGGCGACACCATCCTCCTCAATGGCCGTACGCCAATTCTTTGGTATTCCTTTTTGGTTAAGGAGGACTTTTCTTGAATTTGCCACCGCAAAGACATTCAAATCGATTCCTTTTCTTTTTTCGATCGTCTTGGAAGATTTCAGGATCTGATCCACCAAGGTTCCCCCTACATTTCCATGACCAAAAACAACAACGTTCACCTTCTTACTGATTCCGAAAATCTGTCCGTGCATAACATTCAATGCCTTATGCAGGTCGGACTTCCTAACGACCAAACTCACATTCTTACCCGTAACCGTATTATTAAAAAGCAAGGGTACTATCTGGTTCTTTATCAAGGAATTGTACGGTTTGTGGAACGTACTCAAATCCTGGCCCACAATGGATATCACTGACACATCGTTGACCACGGTTATCTGATTGATATCCTTGGATTCAAAGTCATGTGCAAACTCACGTTGCAAGGCCTTCTTGGCCCTTTGTGCCTTATCGGCATTGACCACCAAACCAATACCGCGTTCCGAAGAGCCTTGGGAAACAATACTTACACTTATATTATTATCCCCAAGTGATCTGAATATCCGGGCATCTACACCTACCTTACCCAATAACCCCCTACCTTCAAGATTGATCAAGGCGACATTCTCTATGACCGATAATGATTTTATACCTTCCTTGTTCGACTTCGCACTTATCAGTGTTCCCTCATTATCACTATTGAAGGTATTCAATATTCGCAAGGGAATATTCTTCTCGATCAATGGAATAATGGTCTTGGCATGTAATATGGTTGCCCCGAAATTAGCCATCTCATTGGCTTCACTATACGACAGTTCCGAAATTCGTTTGGCTTCGGACACATAATCGGGATTCGCCGTAAAAATACCATCAACATGGGTATAGTTCTGAAGCTCCTCGGCGTCCAAATAATTGGCTATCATTGCCGCAGAATAGTTGCTTCCATTTCTACCCAACGTGGTTGTTTCACCTTCCAGGGTAGAAGCGATGAACCCCGTTATCACGGGAACGGTATCATGACTTAATTTGGAAAATTCCCTTAATACGTTTTCCTTGGATATGGCCTCTATGACATGTGCATCACCAAAAGTATTATCGGTCTTGATCAATTTTCGGGAATCCATCAATGTAGCCTTGATCCCTTTACCAATCAATAGTTTGGTGATCAATTTAGCGGAAATAACCTCTCCATAGGCCAAGACTTGATCCCTTATTTTAGGACTGTAATCCCCCAAAAGCGATACCCCTTCGAACAATTTAAACAATCCTTCATATTCCTCTGCAAGGTTGACATTCTTAAAAGTATGGGTCTGATATTTTTCGAAAGCCGTAAAATCCTTGGAATAATCCTCTCCCCGGGCTGCCTTTTCAAGCATGGTCTCCAATTGATCCGTCGCTTTCTCACGTGCCGAAAGCACAACAGCTATATTTTCACCATTACCCACCTTATTGCCGATAATGTCCAACACATAACCCAAACCCTCTCCATTACTCAATGATTTACCTCCGAACTTCAATATTTTGATGCGATCGGACTTTCCGTTCGTATTGAAAATCCCATTGAGAAGTTTTTGCATTTGTTCAAACTCGATCAAAAAAGCATCATGCCCATGTAACGACTGAACTTCACCATAGGTAACATTACTTTTGGCCTGTGCCAATTGTTTGAAGGTTTCCTTATTCTCCTTGGCTGTAAAGAACAGATCTGAATCGACCCCGATAATATGGATATTGGTATTGCTGTTTTGAAGATCAACAAAGGCAGTTTCCCCAGTACGGGTAATATCGATCGTCTTCAGTAATTGGTTCATCAACTTATAAGCCGAAACCTGAAAACGGTCCTTCAGTTTTTCTCCATGGTGCATCAACCAACTTTCCACATTAAAAACCTGCAACTCCTCATTGGTACTTCTCTTAAACCGTTCCTTGAACGACTCTGGCGTTCTATAACACAACATGGCGTGCATACGGGCATCATGAACGGGTTGCTTGGAATTGACCAAGAACTGTTCCTGAATCTGACAATTTGCAATGAGCCAGTCGGTAGATTTCCAATCTGAGGCAACCGGGATCAAATGCGTGGTCAAATTAGGGTTCAGGGCAGCCATTTCCCAAGCAATACCACCACCCAACGAACCTCCCAACAAAGCAAAGAGTTTATCTATTTTCAATGCTTTTAGTCCCCATAAAAAAATCCGGGCAATATCACCTGCCACAAAATCCTTATAGTTTTCAATAACAAAACCGTCATAACCATTTCCGGGTATATTGAATGCTATTATGGTATACTTATCGGTATCAATACATTTGCCTTCCCCAATAAGGGCAGACCACCAACCTTCTGGTCCCGTGACATTGGAATTCCCAGTAAGAGCATGATTGACCAATACGATAGGCGCCTCATGAAGGGGTCTACCAAAAAGCTGATAGGAAAGTGAAATATCTTGGGATACGCCACTTAGGGTTGTGAATTCTTTTATTTCTAATTGATGTAGCATTCTTAAAGTTCTGTATTATTCTGAACACTCCCTAACCAAAACGGATAAAAAATGTACTAAATTTAAGCTAAAACCGATTACTTGATTGTTTCAAAAGCCTGCTCTAAATCCGCCTTAAGATCTTCCAGATCTTCTAGGCCGACCGATAGACGAATCAAATCCTGACCAACACCTGCTGCATCTTGTTGCTCTGCCGTCAATTGTTGGTGTGTTGTACTTGCTGGATGGATGATCAATGATTTTGTATCCCCAATATTCGCCAATAAAGAGAATATCTTGGTTGCATCGGTAACTTTTTTGGCCGCTTCAAATCCGCCTTTAAGACCGAATGTCACCACCCCACTTTGTCCTTTTGGCAAATATTCCTGCGCCAGATCGTAGTACTTACTACTTTTTAAACCTGGGTAATTCACCCATTCCACTTCATCCCTTCTTTCCAACCAAGTGGCCAAGGCCAAGGCATTTGAACTGTGTTGTTTTATACGTACCGATAATGTCTCCAAACCTTGGATTATCTGGAAGGCGTTAAACGGACTTAGCGCACCACCAAAATCACGCAATCCCTCCAAGATCAATTTAAAGGTAAATGCTGCGGCGCCCAATGCCTCGCTATAGACCAAACCGTGATAACCAGCGGAAGGCTCAGTAAATTCAGGGAATTTTCCATTTGTCCAATCAAAAGTACCTGCATCGATTACGGCTCCGCCCAATGAAGTACCTTGCCCCCCAATATATTTCGTAAGTGAATGGATCACAAGGTTTGCCCCATGTTCAATTGGGTTCAACAAGGCTGGTGAAGCCACTGTATTATCAACGATGAAAGGTACTTGTGCCGTTTTGGCCTGTGCTGAGATTGCCTTTAAATCCAAGACATCCAATTTTGGATTCCCTAAGGATTCCACAAAAATGGCCCGCGTATTGTCCTGTACCGCTTTTCCGAAATTTTCGGGATCGGAAGCATCAACGAACGTAGTGGTAATGCCCAATCTTGGCAAGGTAACATTCAATAGGTTAAAAGTACCCCCATATAAACTGCTCGAAGCCACAATATGATCACCTGCTTTTAAAAGCGTCAATAAACTTGTGGAAATCGCAGAGGCCCCCGAAGCAAAAACCACAGCCCCGACACCACCTTCAATGGCTGCCAATCTATTCTGTAAAATTTCATTGGTGGGGTTGTTCAACCGTGTGTAGATAAAACCCAGTTCAGCCAACGAAAACAAGTTAGCCGCGTGATCCGTATTATCGAATACATATGATGAGGTTTGATAAATAGGTACCGCACGTGTCCCTCCTGTTTTGGTTGTGTCGTGACCGGCATGTAATGCGTTTGTAGAAAATTTTTGATTACCCATGATTTTAATTTGTTTATGTTGTTAATAAAATAAATCAAAACACTAGTCCCCTAATCGCGATTAGCAACTAGGAATAATCAAAAAGTTAAAAAGAAAGAGACAATTACAAAAATGTAATTCGTTTCGTTATCTATTCTTGCCTAAATTAAAGGATACTGAAGACATTCAGCCTCAAGATAGAATTTAGCACCTTCTTTGCACAGGAGGCAAAGGGTTGCTAAGGCTTCACAGGGTCTATTCCCTCCACCTTTCTTGATAACAATTCAATATGTGTTTGAACTTTTGAACGGCAAATATAAGGCCGTGCGTTTGTTTTTTCCTAATCTTTTTTTAAAAAATCACATTTTAAATGCCTTCTTCACAGCATCTACCATATCCAATTTTTCCCAAGTGAACAATTCCACTTCCTTTTCAATCCTACCATTGTAGGGAGATTCAAAAATTTTAGTAATCACTTTAGGTTCCTTACCCATATGTCCGTAAGCAGCGGTTTCCAAATAAATGGGATTACGCAATTTCAATCGTTCCTCAATGGCAAAGGGACGCATATCGAACAATTGTGAAACAACTTTTGCGATTTCACCATCTGAATATGAAATCTTCGAAGTGCCATATGTATTCACAAAAATCGAAGTAGGCTCTACCACGCCAATAGCATAGCTAACCTGAACCAAAATCTCATCGGCCACTCCGGCCGCCACCAAATTCTTGGCTATATGACGGGCCGCATAGGCTGCGCTTCGGTCTACCTTACTAGGGTCTTTACCACTAAAGGCACCACCACCATGTGCGCCTTTGCCCCCATAGGTATCCACAATGATCTTTCTTCCCGTAAGTCCGGTATCACCATGTGGTCCACCGATTACAAATTTTCCCGTGGGATTGATGTGGTATTTTATTTGATCATCGAACAATGCCTGGTCACTCTCGGGCAATTGTCCAATTACCCTAGGCATCAAAATTGAAATAATATCTTCCTTGATTTTCGCCAGCATTTTATCATCGTCGGCATCGAATGCATCATGTTGTGTGGAAACAACGACAGTATCTATACGTTGCGGCACATTATCGTCTGAATATTCAATCGTAACCTGAGCTTTGGCATCCGGTCTTAGATATGAAATTTCAGTCCCTTCCCTCCTTATGGCCGCAAGGGTTTGTAAAATCCTATGAGAAATATCCAACGCCAAAGGCATGTAATTCTCCGTTTCTTTCGTAGCATAACCAAACATCATTCCTTGGTCACCGGCACCTTGTTCTTCCTTTGCCCCACGGTCAACACCTTGATTAATATCCTGGGACTGTTCATGGATCAAGGAAATAACCCCACATGAATCACCACTAAATTGATATTCCCCTTTGGTATACCCGATCTTATTAACAACATCCCTCGCGATATTCTGGACATCCAAATAAGTACCACTTTTCACCTCCCCGGCCAGGATGACCTGTCCCGTGGTGACCATGGTCTCACAAGCTACTTTACTTTCAGGGTCAAAAGCTAAAAAACTATCCAATAATGCATCACTGATTTGATCGGCCACCTTGTCCGGATGCCCTTCACTAACAGATTCTGAGGTAAATAAATATGCCATTTTTTCAAAAATAAATAGGAGGAAATAAAAAAAAGATTGCGAAAAGGGCGAATATGCTGAATGAAATCAGCTATCACTGCTTTAGCATTTTTACAATACCGAACTTGTTCAGTATCCAGTTCCCTTAAGAACTAGGCCCTAACGTGAATTTAAGGCTACGAGGTTGCAATCAGTCAAATCTTTCCTCTTAAGATTGGGGACAAAAGTATAAAAAATGTTTTTCTTATATAAGATAAACCGATTGTAATTTATCAAACATTTTTTTAATGATTTTAATGTGATTGTTTCTAAGGGCCTGTCTGGATAATATATCAAACTTCATTGTAAAATATCCCCCAACTTCAAAAAACAAGACCCATTGACACTATAACGATTCTATGCCCCGACTTCGTAAACCATTAGTTTTCCACGCCCCAGATCCATACGTAAATACACACTACGATTCAAGAAACATAGCTTGTTAAGCTATTGAAGCCCTCCTCCTTTTTAGCTTGAGAATTGCCCCCGTGATAAGTGCGGGAATGCCCATAAGAACGGAAACCTTCAATAATGGCAGTACGTAAACCATCCAACCCATTGGAATTTTATCCGCGTTTTCACCATTCTGTACATCCGAACCGATTCTAAAAGAGTCGGCCCATGCACTATAGCCAAAACCCCAAATTACCAGTGATAGCATGATACTTATACCAACAATGACCATTAGTTGGCGAGCATCCTTTTTTACAATGGTACCGACTTCAGACACATGGTGAAAATCCGATTTGAATTTAAGTTTTCCAAGCGCCCCTACTATCCACCTCCAATGCAAAGCGATATGAACCCCCAACATAGCCATAAAAAGGGTAGCGCTAACGTTATGGATTACCGACCAAAACCCATCCGGCGTAAAATGAATCCCGAAAATAGGCAATGCAGCTTCCGATATTACAATACCGGACACAGTTACCACAAGCATAAAAAAGTACAGTAGCCAGTTAAAAAAATAATCAAACACCGTTTTTTTGAACTGCCTCCCCATTAGTTTTTTAGAGTTCGCAGCTATCCAATTCCAATTGATTATCAGGTGTAACAAAAACGGCATAATCAGAATGAAACTTGCCCACTCATGAATTGAAATCCCCGTTGTTTGGGGGATTAACACCATTACCATAAGCGTGAACAGGAGAATATCCACATACACCCTTACTTTTGATGTTTTCTTTTTGCCCTGAACTTTGACCATTTCTTGTTTATTTGTTCTTTTGTTGTGTTTCATGCAACCAATACTTACCGCTAAATGTTGTGCCGTTTACGCTATGACCGAGGTTATACCATTCTAAATATCATACTTTATCGTAAATAAAACGTACCTCGGTTGCACATAATACGATTGTGTGGAAAAATAAAGCTCATTGGTGCTATCCCTATTGAGCGTAGTGGTGTTTAAAAGGTTCGTGCCCTTGATACCAAATTCCCACTTACTGTCTTTCTCTTGGTATGTTAAATCGGATTCCAAAAAACTATACTTATTACCAATCGTACCCTCTTTGTCAGTATAGTTGTAATAATCGTAGTCAAGCGTTACAATAAAGCTCTTCAAAAATGCTGCGTCAAACCGGGCATAGGGCCTTTTTGTAAAATAGGTTGTTTCCCGCCCACCGTTGTCATAATTGTTCACGCTATAGCGATACCCTACTTCAAGATTGGGTGCATTTTTGAAATTGGTAGATAATGCCCCCCTATAATTTTGGGTAAAGGAATTCGAAGTAAGCTTTGCATTATCGACCAAGTTATTGGTAGTAGACCAAGACATACTACCCCTCACAGAGCCCTTTATTTTTCCAAAAGTACGCTCGTACCTGCCATTCGCCGAAAATGACTCATCTTCAAAGTTGGAATTGATTGTAGTACTGATCCGGTTGATCCCCACAATCTCAGCACTACTTTTTAGGGCATCGATTCTTTTCGTATAGGTGACATTACCGAAAATATTGGTGAAATTGAACATATTGAAACTGAAAAAATTCAGCGAGAGATTATGGTTAAGGGCACTTTCCAAATCCCTATTTCCCTGATAAGCCGAATTGTAATTATTGAGCACATACCCTTGTGCAAATTTATTGACATCGGTAAAGGAACGTGTCACCCGATAATTAAACCTCAGGTTTTCCGACTTTTTCAGTTGTGCATTAATATATACATCAGGCAACAAGGATGTTAGGTCGTCTTTTACCACATTCCCCAACTGATCGTTCTTTACATTGAATTGATGCAGGGTAACCCCAGGATTAAAGGTGAAAATTCCTGATATCACTTTATAATGAAAACCCAAATACAGATCAGAGACATTGAAGTCCACATCATTCACATAATCAAGACCCTCCATATCCAATGTATTCCCCCCATCCAAAATCTGGAAAATCCCCGAATTGAAATTCTGATGGCTTTGGGTAGTACCCAAGGTAAAGTTCAAATTACTTTTAGTCCCCAACACATAATAATAATCGACTTTGGCATCCACCTTATTGGTAACTACATTCTTGACTTGATTTATATTATAAACATCCTGGTTTTCGTCTACGGGAAAAACATCGACAAAGGCAAACTCGTTACGTATTGCCTCATAGAATGGATCCTCATCTTGATACAAATGTTGGGCTTCAACGGCAAAAATATTCTTGTCGTCCAAAGTATAATACAGGTTAAGGTTCTGGTTTACCGCTAAGGGTTTCTGCCTTTTAACTTCAGAAATCTCATCGGTGATATCGGATATGGAAAGCACATCCACAACCTCATGATCGTCGGATTGCTTTAAGAGTGCATCATAATCTATCTGGAGGTCAGCATTGGGCTTGTACCTTGCACTCAATTTGGCCAATCCCAGATGAACGGTCTGATCGGTATTCGTGGTTGCATTCTCAATATCATTACTGGCGATATAGGTTGTGCTTCTTATTGACTTCATCAGGGTACCTGTATAGGAATAAATCCCAAACCCACTCAAATCCAATGACTTCGTCGGGGCATAACTGAAATTTACGGCCGCAAACTTGGTATCTATATCGTTTGCCCTATTGTTCTGCCCTGTGGAAAGCCCCAGTCCGTCAGAACCAACATCTATCGAACTTCCGCCCCTGGCGTTTATATTCCTGAAGCCACCCGTAAATTTTCGATAATCATTACGGGTAAAGGGGACTTCGCCCAAATTGTTCAAATCGGTTATTATATTGATGCTATAATCAGGACTGTAATAAAACAGTTTAGGGTGTGCCAGGTATCTGTTATCCGGTCCGTAACCCGCCGTGAGTTCCCCAAACCAAAATTTCTTTTTACCTTCTTTCAACCGAATATTCAGCGCTACATTATCATCGTCATTCGTTAGGCCCTTCATTTGGGACACCTCATTATAATTTTTCAGTACCTCAACCTTACTTAGGGCGTTGGCAGGAATATTCTCAACGGCAATTTTGGAATCCCCATCGAAAAAATCCTTTCCTTCTACCATTACCTTGGTTACGGTCTTTCCTTCAACCTCTATTTGCCCATCATCATCGATTTCAATCCCTGGTAAATTCTCCAGCACATCCTTTAACTTTTTTTCAGTACCCGAAACAAAGGAATCGGTATCATAAACAATCGTATCGCCTTTTACGGATACCGGCATTTCATAGGTTACCTCCACCTCATCCAACTGGGCGGCCTGTTCTTGCATTACGATATCCTTTACGGCATCAACATCACCAGCGGTAATGGTAAAGGATTCGGTCTTCAGCCCTAAATAACTTACTTTGACCGTATACTGATTCGCCGTTTTTAATTTCAACTTATACTGTCCGGCGTGATTCGTGATTCCGTAGGATTCAAGACCTTTTGTCTCTGTATTGATAGCTATCACATTCGCCATATCAACACCGGTTCCTGTACTATCCTTAACGGTACCTGTTAATGCTATTTCCTGTGCCGAACCCAAAAAACCCAAGACTAAGAATACTATAAGCGGTAAAACCTTTTTCATTTTAACATTTTTTCAAGAAAGAACTATCAGATAATACTAAAGGTCAATTTTAGAATCTAGCACCGCCGCGTCCACCACCTCGACCACCTCGGAAATTCTCGCGCATCTCTTTCATTTTTTCGCGGGAGATCTCATCGTATTCCGCTTGGGTTACCTTCTTCCCTTTCTTCGGGGCCTTAATTTCGATTTTCTCTTTAGGGTTCAAAGTGATTTTGGAACAAACAATAGTGGTCACATCGTCGCTAACGGCCAAAATAAGCCCTGGTAACCCCCAATAATCCGCTGGTCCTTGATTTATGGGTATTTCCGGTGTATACCACGCTACAATTTCGACCTCCTTCTCTATGAATTCCTCCACTTTTTTTTCTTTCGTGCCTTCCCCATCCTTTCCATCCGTATTTCTTCTTCGGAATAAGGCCTGCATATTGGGTCGTTTTACCGTCTTTACCGCTACGGCCTTATAGGCTGTATATTTCCCTATTTGTTTGGTGTCACTTTCCAGTTTCCAATCCAATTTCTCAAGATCGTCCTCTATCAGGAATATCTTTCCGAAAAGCTCGTTCTTGATCAAGTACCTTCCATCCTCGATATTCTTATACAGGTCACCACCTGCACTTCCCATAGCCCTAAAACCCCTGCCCCTGCCACTGTTACCACCAGGTTGCTCCAATTTTTCATCCTCCTCATATAATGATTCCTTCGCATTGAACACAAGTTCATACGTTTTCTCATTGGCCTTCTTCATACGTTCCATGATTTCCTTCTTTCGGTCTTCCGGAATTTGTCTATTTCCAAAATCCATGTTCACCTGCGTTTTACTCTCGTAGGTGGCTTTCCCTTGAAAATCCTGCGAAAAACCACTATACATGGTGAAAAACATGAATAATACCGTTAACATTTTACTTTTCATCTATCGGACTTTTGATTTAAAAATTGAACCCTTGATTTTTGGCGAATTCCAAAATCCTATTGATCATAAATAGGTTATTGATTGAATAATATACCTTTGGACTATATCGAATGCAATAGGTTTAATGGGTGGTTGAAAATAATTAAAATGCCACTTGTACATTTTTTTCCCGATATTGATATAAAGGTTTTTACTTCCTGTAGTTATCTTGTATATTGTACCCTCCATTAAACTCAGATGAAAAAACACTAATCACAAATCAGAATACCTTATGCATATTGCCGTTGCAGGAAACATTGGCGCCGGAAAGACCACATTGACAAGACTTCTGGCAAAACACTTCAAGTGGGAAGCCCATTTTGAAGACGTTGTTGACAACCCTTATCTGGACGATTTTTATAACCAGATGGAACGATGGAGTTTTAATCTTCAGATTTATTTCCTAAACCATCGATACCGCCAAGTCCTTAGTTTTAGGGAAAGTGGCAAAGACATTATTCAGGACAGGACCATTTATGAGGATGCTTATATATTCGCTCCCAACCTACATGCGATGGGCTTGATGACCAATAGGGACTTTAAGAACTATTCGAGTCTTTTCGAATTAATGGAGAGCCTCGTGCAACCGCCAGATCTTCTTATCTATTTGAGAAGTACCATCCCCAATTTGGTAAAGCAGATCCATAAACGGGGGCGTGACTATGAGAACACGATTTCAATTGATTACCTAAGTCGATTGAACGAACGCTATGAAGCTTGGATCTATGGTTATGAAAAAGGAAAACTACTGATTATCGATGTGGATAACCTGGATTTTGTTGACAACCCAGAAGATCTCGGGGAGATCTTAAACAGGATAGACGCTGAGATCAACGGTTTATTCTAAAAACCACCCCGTATGACAAATTGCCTACTTGCCAGTACATCGACAATATTCGGAGGAAACTATTTAGATTATTTGTTTGATGCCTTGGGTGAATTGTACCAAGACACCGAAGAGGTTCTATTCATCCCTTTTGCAAGACCGGGTGGTATTTCCCATGATGCCTATAGCAAATTAGCCGCTACGGCATTTCAACAGATAGGCAAAAAATTAGTAGGCCTCCACACTTTTGACGAACCTAAAGCCGCCCTACAATCGGCAAAGGGCATCTTTACCGGGGGCGGCAATTCCTTTGTACTCGTCAATAGCCTTTACCACCTTGACGTTATGGACACCCTTAGGCAGGTGATTTTGAACGGGACACCTTATTTAGGCACTAGCGCCGGTAGTAATATTGCCGGGCCCACTATCAAGACCACCAATGATATGCCCATAGTCTACCCTCCTAGTTACGACACCCTGGCTATCATTCCAATGAACATCAATCCGCATTATCTTGACCCCGACCCTAACTCAACCCATAAAGGGGAAACACGGGAAACACGTATCAAGGAATTCCACGAATTCAATACCACACCCGTTATAGGTCTTCGGGAAGGAAGTTGGATTCGCGTGCAAAACAAGAAAACAACACTCCATGGAGGCCAACTTAGCGCCCGCATATTCGAGAAAGGAAAGGATGCCTATGAAATACCCGCAGGTGCCTCGCTGGATTTTTTTAAAAACCAATAATTTTTCATTGTTTTAACCCCGTTATTCCGCAATGGGATTATACCAGCCTTTCCCAAAAGGCCATTTTACACACTGAACGTTACCTTTCACTCATTACGGATTCCAAATAAATAGGTTAAACCGTAGCTTCATTCAAACATTCAACAAGCCTAAAAACACCTATATCAATTCCGGATACCGATATAGGGGACTTGTAAACAATTGTATAACCTTGCCTTTCCCAAGAATGGCCAAAACTTTTGAATGATGAAACCAAAAAAGCACCCTAAAAGGGATTTAAACAAAAACAGCGGACTTTATTTTGTAATCGGATTGATCCTTGTAATGGCCTGTACGTACATGGCCTTTGAGTGGAAAACCTATGACCGACCAAATTATTATGGTGAAGCCATAAACATGCCCGATGACCCCCTAGAAGAATTACCACCCATAATTACCCTTGACGTACCACCACCGCCTCCAGAACCAGTCATACCTGATGTCATAGAGATTGTCATAAATGAAGATCCAATTATCGAAACGGTTGTCGCATCTTCGGAAAGTAATCCTGATAAGGAAATCCTGGAAGTAAAGGACATTGATGTTATCGATGACCCCGTAGACATGCCACCCGTACCCTTTTCGGTCATAGAAGAGGTTCCGGTTTTCCCTGGTTGTGAAAAGGCAGTCGATAAAAGGGCCTGCTTTCAAGATCAAATGAACAGGCATATTCGAAAAAATTTCAGGTATCCCGAAATTCCCTTGGAAATGGGCATACAAGGCAAGGTGTATATGCAGTTTATGATTGAAACCGATGGAAGCATTGGACATATTCAAAAGCGCGGACCGGACAAACACTTAGAGGCCGAAGCCACCCGCATAATCAAGCTGCTTCCCAAAATGCAGCCTGGAAAGCAACGAGGCACTCCGGTCAAAGTTCCATTTAGCATCCCCATTAACTTTAAACTTCAATAATCAAAAACCACAAAGGGTTCACTGATTTGCATAAAAAAGCCCTGACCGTTTGGTCAGGGCTTTAAAATTATTTGAATGTCCCTAAAAAAGTTTTATTCTTTCCCAACAACTTCCCCTATAACCTCCTCATCGACAACATCTGCTTTAGAAGCCTTACCCTTGAAGGTTTCGACTTTAGCCATCACGTCTTTCTCCGATCCTGAAAAAACCGCTTCTTCAACCGTTTTTTCACCATTATCAGTTGTAGTGGTCGTTACAGTTGCCGTCATTGTAGCATCATCATTCTTTGTCATTTCAACCCTAACCTCTTTTTGAACTTCCTGGGCCACCAATTCGGTAACAACTTTTTGTTCGTTATAAGCCGTTAAAGTATCCGGTGTCAATGCAATACTTGGTGCGATTACCAAAGCTACCACTGACATTAATTTCAATAGGATATTCAATGAAGGACCTGATGTATCCTTGAAGGGATCACCAACGGTATCACCTACTACGGCTGCCTTATGGGCATCAGTACCTTTTCTTCCATCCGATTCGATCATCTTTTTGGCGTTATCCCATGCACCACCTGCATTTGATTGGAAAATTGCCATCAGCACGCCACAGGTTGTTACCCCTGCAAGTAGTCCGCCCAACATTTCCGCTCCTCCAATAAAACCAACGGCAACTGGAACCGCTATTGCCAATAAACCTGGCAATACCATTTCCCTAATTGATGCTTGGGTGGAAATGGCCACACATTTATCATATTCGGCCAACCCATCCGCTTCATCAAAAATCGCCCTTTGTTCAGGCGTTGCTTTTGTCATATCGGAATCTACAGCCCGCATAACTTCCAAGGCAGCTTTCAATTGTGGGATATCCCTGAATTGACGTCTAACTTCCTCAATCATGGCCATGGCTGCACGCCCAACCGCATTCATCGATAAGGCAGAAAATACAAATGGCAGCATTCCTCCCACTAAAAGTCCAGCCATTATGGTTGGTTTGGAGACATCAATAGAATCTATTTTTGCAACTTTCATAAAAGCGGCAAACAAGGCCAGAGCCGTCAAAGCTGCGGAGGCTATTGCAAAACCTTTACCAATGGCTGCAGTTGTATTACCTACGGCATCCAACTTATCTGTACGCTCACGAACTTCACTGGGCAATTCTGCCATTTCGGCAATACCACCTGCATTATCGGAAATTGGTCCGTACGCATCCACTGCCAATTGGATTCCAGTATTTGCCAACATTCCAACAGCGGCAATGGCTATACCATATAAGCCTGCAAAATGATGTGATATCAAAATAGCGGCAGCGATCAATAATATAGGAATCATAGTTGACATCATACCAACCCCTAATCCGGCAATAATATTCGTTGCCGCCCCAGTCTCAGATTGACGAACAATCGAGGTTACCGGTTTTGTTCCTGTTCCTGTATAGTACTCCGTGATTTTCCCAACACCCAAACCAGCAATTAAACCGGCCAAGGTGGCCCAGAAAATACCCATGGCACCACTAGGTAGTCCTTCAACTGTTTCAGGAATCATTGCCGTAATGATAAAATAAGATGCAACAACCATTAAACCGGCAGAACCAAATTCACCAATATTCAAAGCCGTTTGTGGATTTCCACCATCCTTAACCTTTACGAAGAATGTTCCGATGATTGACATTATAATACCCACGGCCGCTAAGACCAAAGGCAGATAAACGGCCCCTAAACCAGCAAAATCCGGAGTGATGATAAAAGCCCCCAACACCATGGTACCGATGATAGACCCTACATAAGACTCAAATAAATCGGCTCCCATACCGGCAACATCACCAACATTGTCACCGACATTATCGGCAATAGTGGCAGGGTTCAATGGGTGGTCCTCAGGAATACCCGCTTCAACCTTACCCACCAAGTCAGCACCGACATCAGCTGCTTTTGTATAAATACCACCACCAACTCTCGCAAACAAGGCTATGGATGATGCACCCAAGGAGAATCCTGATAGCACATTCAGTACCAATGACAAGTTATCCGCACCTGGCCAAATATTTTGGTAGATCATAAAAAGACCGCTCAGCCCCAAAACACCAAGTCCGACAACACCAAGTCCCATTACGGCACCACCGGCAAAAGCAACCTCTAGGGCCTTACCCAATGAGTTTCTAGCTGCCTGTGTTGTTCTTACGTTTGCTTTGGTAGCCACCTTCATTCCGATAAACCCAGCCAAGGCAGAACAAATAGCCCCAACTATAAAGGAAACAGCAACCATACCATGTGACCCTACCTCATTATTTCCTTTAAAGTAAAGAAGAATCGCCACGGCAATGACGAAAATTGCCAGTATTTTATATTCCGCTTTTAAAAATGACATTGCCCCATCGGCAATATTCTTGGCAATTCTTGCCATTTTTGCGTCACCAACTTCTTGTTTTGAAACCCACATGTTTTTAATAAACACGAATATTAGAGCCAAGACACCGAAGGCTGGCAAGAACTTTACGATTAATTCCATTGTTTTTATAGTTATTTAGTTTTTTTTAATGCCAGCTAAAGTAGTGAAATCAAATAGATAAAAAAAGTGGCTTTTCAATATTGAAAAGCCACTTTTTAACCTTTAAACTGAGATTTAAATAGTGAATGTGCGTTTTTTCTTGTGTTCGCTTTTATCGTAACGCTCTAGACATTCATGATATATCCTGATGGCTTCTTTGGAATCGCCCCAACCACCTACATCAACTTTTTTCTCTTCGAGGTCTTTATATACCTGAAAAAAATGTTCTATTTCTTTTAATCTATGTGGATTTACATCCGAAATATCATTTCTCTTACTCCAAATAGGATCCGAAATCGGTACGCAGATGATTTTCTCATCCGGACCTTTCTCATCGGTCATATGAAAAACCCCAATAGGCTTTACCTCTACCACTACCATGGGAAAGGTTGGCTCAGTACACAAGACCAAAACATCCAAGGGATCCTTATCCAACGCCAAGGTTTCAGGTATAAAACCATAATCACCAGGATACATCATCGACGAAAACAAGGTTCGGTCAAACCGTATTTTATGTAAAGTAAAATCGTATTCGTATTTATTTCTACTTCCCTTGGGTATTTCAATAAGTACATCAAAGGTAAGTCCTGCTTTTTTACTCATATTCTAGTTTTTTTCGATTACAAAGATATTGAAAAGATTGAATTAACATTTCTTCAATCCCTGAAATACCTTAAAAGTGGAAACCAAATTCCCCAGTTACACTAAATCGTCTTGCGTCGGGGTTTTCAAGGTAATTTCCCCTGAAATTAAAATCTATCCTAAAAAATTTCAGAATATTACCAACACCTACGGAGTATTCATAATAGATTTTCTTATTTGGGGCTTGCAACGGAATGTTCGTCGGGGCACTTAAGTCCATATTCCCTTGGGACAACTCACCCCAAACACCCCTTAACCCCACAAACTCCCTTAAATTCAATTTTCGGATCAGTGGTATCCTTGAAAATATTCGGCCATTAAAATTATGTTCAAAATGAACTGCGGTATACGTGTCTGTGACAAATTCATAAAAATCAAGATTGGGGAATGTGTTATAAATGGTAAACAAGGTCTGGTTCCCAGGTACAACGTTCAATAGACTTAAAGGCACCTCCCCAAAGGTCTTGCCCACCTCTACGGTACTTAAAAGCCGACCAAACCCACCCAATTGCCATGGTTGGCTGTACGAAAACTGCAACTTGCTATAATTGAAATCACTTTCTAGAAAACCTTCAAACCCATGGATGTAATTCAATAACAAGGTACTGTAGGTGTCATTGATATTTCTTCGCTCAACACCATAACCAATGGTTCTTCTCCCTGGGGTATATACCACCATGGTATTTACATCGAACTGTTTTACCTCGGATGAAATGCCCGTGGGCGACCCTGGATCGATATAATCCAAGTTAAACGCATCCGGCAAGGCCGAACTCAAGGTTCTTAACGAACTCCCTACACGCACCCTAAAATTCGTAATTGGTTCAATCTCCAAATTGAAGGTACTCAGGTTAATATTGGTCAGTCGATCATTAGAACCTACGGTAAGCACTGAGGAAGACGCTATACTCCTACCAAGCACGTCATTGGTTGACGTAAGACTAAGACCCAATTGCTCCACATCGCGCCGATTACCCCCTGATATGATCAAACGACTTTTTTTATCGAGCAGCCATTTTGCGGAAAATCCATGTTTTACCTTTTTATCCATAAAACCATAGGCCATATAGCCTTCTAAACGCCATGGATCATTTTGACCGAAATAGGTCCTTGCCCCACCTCGAAGTCGAACACCTTCTGCATCATTATAACCGAATACACTGTAGACATCCCCGAGATCGACATTCCATTTATCAATCTCTACATAGCCTGACCCCAAAATACTGACGATATTATAGAACGATTTAAACTTGGGGACGGTTTTTAAGGTATCCAATAATTGGTACACTCCTTTTTCATCCTTATTCAGTGCCTCGAGCCGATTATTCTGCCAAAAAGTACTGTCCCTATTCAAGACCAAGGGATTGAAATCATTACTCTTTGTCCTATAGAATTCCCGGGGCTTGGCCCTATCGAATTGATAATCATCATAAACGGTCGTACGCTTGCCATACACCCCTTTGGATTCCTCCTTTTTCTTTAAACTGAAATCGGTCAACATATAATCCCTTTGCAAGAGAAAGACCGAATCATTGACGACCTCGAAATCCTGTTCTATATAAATTTCCTTAACCCAGTTGATATTCGCACTTTTGGTCACTTCAAGATTTATATTCTTGATGGCATAAGTCGAATCGTTCACCCAAAAGTCGCCCTTAAAGGTCAATTCATTCTTACGTCGGGGATAATAGGTGATATTGTAGCACCACTTATTATCTATGAAGGCACTGTCGCGCAACACATAGTTATAGGTATCGATACCCGTTTTTGAGAGTGGACTGGTAAAACTCTTGTCGAAGAATTTCAGGTAATTATCATAAACATCATAATCCTGGTAAAGGTCCTCTACAAACGCTATGATAGCTTGATTGTTCTCAAAACCGGAGTTTTTGTTCCCCAAAACATCCTCCTTCTCAACAGCAATGGTATTGTCGCCATACACTTTTGAAAACGTCTCATTTAGGAATATTGGCAGATAGGTTTTACCCGTAATCCGTGAAGTATCCAAATCCTGGAACACAAATTCCAGTCCTTTAAAGATCTTCTTTTTCATTAAAGCGCTATCGATCGTATTTAAATCAAACTCTACCTTTTCATATTTATCATACTGGTATTGTTTGAATTTACGAAGACCATTTACCCGTTTTTTAGCCCAGATTTTTCTCAGGATATCTATTGCCGGATTATTCTTTTTGGGTTGTTTGCCCCCAAAAACAACTACCTCCCCCAATTGTTGGCTCGACTCCAACAACTCAATACGCATTTTGTAGTTTACTTTTGCGGGAAGTGTGATTTCCTTAGTTTCAAATCCCATAAAGGAAACCACTAGGATTTCATAGGTGGAATCCGACTCCAAATAAAAATTACCGTTCTCATCGGTTATTGTCCCCTCGGTGGAGTTCTTAAAAAGAATATCGGCAAAGGGGATTGGCTCGCCCATTTCATCAACCACTATACCCCCAACCTTTGTTTGGGCTAAAGCCACCACAGTAAAAAACAGAAAGAAGGGCAGAAGAAATTTATTCATTTATATGGTATTCAAGACAACTTTATGATACGGTAAAGTATAACTAAAAAAGCTTCGCCAACACTTGGTCGGAGAAGCTAAATTTCCTTTACAATTTTATACCCCTTATTTGTATAACACTTTCTTAACCGCCTTGATAACATCTTCATGGTTCGGCAGCCATTCAGCCAATAAAACCGGTGAATATGGTGCTGGGGTGTCAGCAGTATTTATTTTTTGGATAGGGGCATCCAAATAATCAAATGCATTATTCTGTACATGGAAACCAATTTCAGTAGCAACGTTGCCAAAAGGCCAAGCTTCCTCTAAAATGACCAAACGATTCGTTTTCTTCACGGAATTCAAAATGGCTTCATAATCCAATGGTTTAACCGTACGTAAATCGATGATCTCACAACTGATTCCTTCTTTAGCCAATTCATCAGCAGCTTTATCGGCCTCCTTGATGATTTTTCCAAATGAAACAATAGTCACGTCTGAACCTTCCCTTCTAATATCCGCTACCCCTAAAGGAATTGTATATTCCCCTTCAGGCACTTCGCCCTTATCACCATACATCTGCTCAGACTCCATGAAAATAACAGGATCATTATCGCGTATCGCGGATTTCAATAATCCTTTGGCATCGGCTGGATTGGATGGTACAACCACCTTTAATCCCGGACAATTTGCAAACCAACTTTCAAACGCCTGGGAATGCGTAGCCCCTAATTGACCCGCAGAACCTGTCGGCCCTCGAAAAACGATTGGACAACTAAACTGCCCTCCGGACATTTGCCTGATTTTTGCGGCATTGTTTACTATTTGATCTATACCAACCAATGCAAAGTTGAAGGTCATAAATTCAATAATCGGCCTATTCCCTGTCAATGTAGAACCCACACCAACACCTGCGAAGCCCAATTCAGAAATCGGCGTATCGATCACACGCTCAGGACCAAATTCGTCCAACATCCCTTTTGAAGCCTTATATGCGCCGTTGTACTCTGCAACTTCCTCGCCCATTAGATAAATGGCCTCGTCTCTTCTCATTTCCTCTGACATGGCCTCTGCTATGGCTTGCCTAAACTGTAATGTCTTCATTTAATACTTATATTAATGGTTATCCACTTCGGACAAAAATGAAAGCAAAAATAGCAAATTATATATCAAATTTCGGGCTGATGGAATTAAAAAAATGACAAATTTTACTATGCATGCATAGTATTTTCAAAAAAGATTACCTATCTTAGCTCAATTCTTTTAAAGACCTGAAAATATTACGTTTATGAAGATATTAGTTTGTATAAGCAATGTACCCGACACGACATCAAAGATTAATTTCACTGATGGCAATACCAAATTTGACACTAACGGCGTACAATTTGTGATAAATCCAAATGACGAGTTTGGACTCACCCGCGCCATGTGGTTCAAAGAGAAACAAGGCGCGACCGTACATGTAGCATCCGTAGGAGGCTCGAGTGCAGAACCCACAATACGAAAAGCACTTGCCATAGGTGCCGATGAGGCTATTCGTGTGGATGCGGAACCCACAGACGGATATTTTGTCGCCCAACAATTGGCAGCAGTAGTAAAAAACGGCGGTTATGATTTGATTATTGCCGGAAGGGAATCCATCGACTATAACGGGGGCATGGTCCCTGGTATGTTAGCCACCCTTTTAGACATGAACTTCGTGAACACCTGTATCAATATAGAGGTTGAAGGAAATAACGTTAAGGCGATGCGCGAGATTGATGGTGGAAAAGAAAAAATAGAGACCACCTTGCCCGTGGTCATCGGAGGACAGAAAGGTCTGGTAGAAGAAAGTGATTTACGCATACCCAATATGAGAGGCATCATGATGGCCAGAAAAAAGACCCTGAATGTTATTGCCCCAATTGATGCGATTGCCGCTACCACGGATATAAAATTTGAACAACCAGCCCCCAAGGGAGCTGTAAAATTGGTTGATGCCGATAATGTGGGGGAATTGGTAAACCTTTTACATAACGAGGCCAAGGTAATTTAAGCCTTGTATCCCAATTGTTTTAAAAGTTTCCCAACCCTTAATTCAACAATACATTCCTGCATCATATCCAGGATCATAATTTAAAGAAAACCATATGTCAGTTTTAGTCTATACAGAATCAGAAAACGGTAAATTCAAAAAAAATGCCTTTGAAGCCGCCTCCTATGCCAGTGAGGTTGCCCAACAAATGGGAACCACGGCAACGGCCATCTCCATCAATGCCAACGAAAACGAAAGTCTTGGCAATTACGGCATTGCCAAAGTATTGAATGTCTCGAATGACAAATTGAGCACCTTCAATGCCAAGGCATACGCCAACATCATTGCTGAAGCGGCAAAGAATGAGGGCGCCAAGGTCATCGTAGTCAGTTCGAGTTCTGACACAAAATTCCTTGCCCCGATATTGGCCACCAATTTAGAGGCCGGAATGGTTTCCAATGTGGTTGCGGCACCGGAAAGCACAAGTCCGTTCATCGTAAAACGCACTGTTTTCAGCAATAAGGGATTTGCCCACACCCAAATCAATACTGAAATAAAATTGATAGCAGTATCAAACAACGCCTTTGGCTTGGTGGAAAACACGACTTCAACGACGGTTGAGGATTTTTCCCCTACCGTAAGTGACACTGACTTCTCAACAAAATCAACAGAAATCGACAAGGTCGTCGGCAAAGCAACCATAGCGGATGCCGATATCGTCGTTTCTGGTGGCCGAGGACTCAAAGGCCCTGAAAACTGGGGAATGATAGAGGAATTGGCAGATGTTCTCGGTGCGGCCACCGCCTGTTCGAAACCCGTATCGGACATGGGCTGGAGACCCCATAGCGAACACGTAGGACAAACGGGTAAGCCTGTTGCAAGCAATCTTTACATTGCCATAGGTATTTCCGGGGCCATTCAACATTTGGCCGGTGTAAGTGCCTCAAAAACCAAAGTGGTCATCAATACCGATCCTGAAGCCCCATTTTTTAAGGCAGCCGATTACGGAATTGTAGGTGATGCCTTTGAAGTGGTACCTAAACTCATCGAAAAATTAAAGGAATTTAAAGCCCAAAACGCTTAATTTTTGTTAATTTGCGCCTCTGAGGGGCTGTTCAATTGATTGGCCATGCCTTTTTATTTGAACAGCCCTTTGTGGTTTATTATATCCTATGAGTTTAGTACGATTGAAAATTAAGGGAATTTCCTATAGCCAAACCCAAAATGGTGCCTATGCCCTTATATTGAACGAAGTGGACGGTGATCGCAAACTTCCTATTGTCATTGGAGCATTTGAGGCACAATCGATTGCCATTGCCCTTGAGAAGGAAATAAAACCGCCGCGACCATTGACGCATGATCTTTTTAAGAATTTTGCGGATCGTTTCGATATTGTGATAAAGCAGGTCATCATCCATAAATTGGTTGACGGGGTCT
This sequence comes from Maribacter polysiphoniae, assembly GCF_003148665.1. Lineage (GTDB taxonomy): Bacteria > Bacteroidota > Bacteroidia > Flavobacteriales > Flavobacteriaceae > Maribacter_A > Maribacter_A polysiphoniae. Next base: position 132,986 of record NZ_QGGQ01000008.1, read on the forward strand.
TTTACTCCAGCATTATTTGTGAAAGGGATAAGATCGAGGAAATCATCGACGCAAGGACCAGCGATGCAATTGCTTTGGCCCTTCGTTTCAATGCACCGATATTTACATACAAGACCATTCTTGATAAAGCCGGTATATTCTTGAAATTCACCTCCAAGGAGAGCGAAAAGGAAGAAAATGACGACAGTATCATGGTCGATGAAATATTACAGGAAGGGGAAACCGTAGAGATTGACCAAGGGGCATCCGATGCCTTTACCGAATTGACGATTGACGAATTGAACAAAGAATTGGAAAAAGCCGTTGCCAACGAAGACTACGAAAAAGCGGCAAAATTAAGGGATGAAATCTCCAAACGCAACTAAACTAAAAGCGCATTCTGACTATGAAAACTAATTATTTGGTGCTTGTTTTAGTTTTTTTACTATCCTTTACTTCCATTGCCCAAACAACAGCCGTACAAGACACCTTGTCCGCTGTTACCGAATCGGTTATTTCGACCCCGACGGACATGGCCCAAACCGAACATATTATTCCCAATGGGGGATTTTCAATCAATAGTTTATGGAGGGGTATTTTAGGGATGTTATCCCTTATCTTGATTTCATTTCTTTTTAGCGCGAATAGAAAAGCCATAAATTGGAGAACCGTAGGTATCGGACTAGGCATCCAAGTATTGTTGGCCATTGGAATACTACAAGTGACCTTCATTCGTAGGATTTTTGAATTTTTAGGAATGATCTTCAATGAATTATTGAATTTCACCTTGGCAGGAAGTCAATTCGTATTAGGGAACCTCCTCAATCTCGAAAACCCGAACATCGGTTATATATTTGCTTTTCAAATACTACCGACAATCATCTTTTTTTCCGCATTGACTTCGGTCTTGTTCTATTTGGGAATCATTCAAAAAATAGTCAAAGGACTGGCTTGGCTATTGACAAAATCCTTGGGCATCTCAGGTCCGGAAAGTCTTTCTGTTGCAGGTAACATATTCTTGGGACAGACCGAATCACCCCTTATGATCAAGGCCTATCTGGAAAAAATGAACAAGTCAGAAATCCTGTTGGTCATGATTGGCGGTATGGCCACCGTCGCTGGTGGTGTATTGGCAGCCTACATAGGATTTCTGGGAGGAAACGACCAACAGTTACGACTGGAATTCGCAAGACACCTGATTGCCGCCTCAGTAATGGCAGCTCCCGGGGCCATTGTCATTTCAAAAATACTTTACCCACAAACCGAACCCGTCAATACCGACGTCTCCGTCTCCTCGGAAAAAATAGGGGCCAACATCCTCGATGCCATTGCCAATGGAACAACAGAAGGGTTAAAACTCGCTGTTAATGTAGGTGCCATGCTCTTGGTTTTCGTAGCCTTTATCGCAATGATAAACGGTATATTGGGATGGACAGGTGATATTACATCACTCAATGATTGGCTTGCCGCCAATACATCCTACCAACAATTTTCTTTGGAGTCTATTTTAGGGACCATCTTTGCCCCGTTGATGTGGTTAACAGGTGTGCAAACCGAGGATATAATGCCAATGGGCCAATTATTGGGTATTAAGTTGGCAGCCAGCGAATTCGTAGGATACATTCAATTGGCTGAACTTAAGGATGTTGCCAGTGCAACACACTTAACCTATAACAAATCGGTGATCATGGCAACCTATATGTTATGCGGGTTTGCCAATTTCGCTTCGATAGGCATACAGATCGGAGGTATCGGATCATTAGCCCCTGGGCAACGAAAAACGCTTTCAGAATTCGGTATGCGCGCTGTACTTGGTGGATCTATCGCTTCTTTGCTCTCAGCCACCATTGCCGGAATGATTTTAGGGTAAGTCCCTTGTCGTTGATAAAATTTCATAAGAATAATCAAGAGCTCCGAAAAATCGATTGCCATTTCATTATTTTTATCCCATAAATTGGAATGATAACCTTTGAAAGCCCACGAGTGGGACAGCACTTTATATGAAACAATACCACGATTTATTAAAACAGGTTTTGGAAAACGGTAGCCAAAAAGGCGATCGTACAGGTACAGGGACCCTAAGTATCTTTGGACATCAGATGCGATTTGACCTCAGTCAGGGATTCCCTATGGTAACGACCAAAAAATTACACTTAAAGTCCATTATATATGAACTCCTATGGTTTCTTAAAGGAGACACCAATATTGCCTATCTACAAGAAAACGGGGTACGCATATGGAATGAATGGGCCGATGATAATGGGGACCTAGGTCCCGTATACGGTCACCAATGGCGTAATTGGAACAGTGAGGAAATTGACCAGATCAAAGAGGTGGTACAAAGCTTGAAACAAAACCCGAACAGCAGAAGAATGTTGGTATCGGCCTGGAATCCCAGTGTGCTTCCCGATACATCAAAATCCTTTGCCGAAAATGTGGCCAACGGAAAGGCGGCGCTCCCTCCTTGCCATGCCTTCTTTCAATTTTACGTGGCTGATGGTAAGTTGTCGTGCCAATTGTACCAACGTAGTGCGGATATTTTCTTAGGTGTTCCTTTCAATATCGCCTCCTACGCATTATTTACCTTGATGATGGCTCAAGTCTGTGGATATCAACCCGGGGAATTCATCCACACTTTTGGGGATGCCCATATCTACAATAACCATATGGAACAGGTTGAACTGCAATTAAGCCGTGAACCTCGGCCATTGCCTAAAATGGTCATTAATCCTGAAGTCAAGGATATCTTCGATTTTAAATTTGAAGATTTTACGCTCACGGATTACCATCCGCATCCACATATAAAAGGAGCCGTAGCAATATAGACCAATATTCGATAGGGTTAAGAATAGATTTTATACTGTCATTGGTTAACCGGTTTTTATAGGAATTTTATAAAGGTAAGTTATACACATTTACCTCGACCTATTTATAAATCCTAGTTAACTCCTATAATCAATGGCAGCACTTAATCCCGATTTCTCAAAATTAAAGGCCCTTTTCATCAATTGTACCTTGAAAAAATCCCCTCAAAAAAGTCATACCCGTGGACTTATGGAGGTTTCCATGAACATCATGAAGTCGGAAAACGTAGCAGTAGAGGTTCTACGACTTGTTGATTATGACGTACCTGTTGGTGTGCAGCCCGACATGACAACGGAAGGGGCGGAAAAGGATGATTGGCCCGAAATCTATAAAAAAGTATCGGATAGCCATATATTAATTATAGGCACACCCATTTGGTTAGGTGAACGATCTTCAATCGCCTCCAAGCTCATTGAACGATTATATGCGATGAGTGCCATGCAAAATGAAAAGGGACAATATAGTTACTATGGAAAAGTGGGAGGTTGCATTATAACCGGTAATGAAGATGGGGTGAAACATTGCGCCATGGGCTTACTATATGCCCTTCAGCATTTGGGATATTCGATTCCCCCGCAAGCGGACTCCGGTTGGATTGGGGAAGTTGGTCCCGGACCCAGTTACCTCGATGAGGAGTCCAACGCCCGGAATAATGACTTTACCAATCGCAATACCACGTTCATGACCTATAACCTACTGCATTTGGCCCAATTACTCCAAGAAAACAACGGATATCCCGCCTATGGCAACTCCCGGGCTTCATGGGATGATGGCAATCGCTGGAAATTTGGGAATCCCGAGTATCGTTAATAATGAATCCTAATAAAAAAAATCAACCCACCTAGGGATAATGTTATATTTATGGATGTTTCTTTTGAATTCATCAATAAATGACATTATTTTAAAGAAAGCCATTAAAAATTGTTTATGAGTACGCCCGATTCCCTATTGCATTTTTTTCTTGACACACGAAAACATACCGAGGCCATTTGTCAACCCTTGGAGATTGAGGATTATGTAGTTCAGCCCGTGGCCGATGTCTCTCCCCCGAAATGGCATTTGGGTCATAGTACCTGGTTTTTCGAAGAGTTTATTTTAAAACCACACATCACAGGTTATAAAGTATTCGATAATGATTTTTCGTTCGTTTTCAATAGTTATTACGAATCCGTTGGCGAACATGTCATGCGCTCGGACCGCGGCAACCTATCGAGACCTTCCGTAGAGAAAGTATATGATTATAGAGCCTACGTGACCAAGGCAATTAACGACGTCATCGAGAAAAAAAAGGACAACTACCTCTACGACCTTATCGAAATGGGCATACATCATGAAAAACAGCATCAAGAATTATTGCTTACCGATATTAAATATATACTCGGAAACAACCCACTTCTCCCCCTATATTCAAAAAACCTCAAGGAACACCAAGAAGAAACCCATGACCAAGAATGGATTCCCATTGCCGAGGGTATTTATGGTATCGGACATGATTCGGAAAACTTCAGTTACGACAATGAACTAGGAAGACACAAGGTTTATTTGAATGCTTGTGAAATATCCAACAAATTGGTCACCAACCAAGAGTTTATCGAGTTCATTCAAGATAAAGGCTACCAGAATTTTGAACTTTGGCATGCCGAAGGATGGGATTGGGTAAACAAAAACAACATAAAAGCCCCCTTATACTGGCACGAGATCAAAGGGGAGTGGTTTCATTATACACTCAATGGGTTAGAGAAAATATCCACCAATACCCCCATAACACACATCTCCTATTTTGAAGCTTTTGCCTTTGCCCAATGGAAAGGTTACAGGCTTCCTACCGAATTCGAATGGGAAACGGCACAACACGGTTTTTCATGGGGACAACGCTGGGAATGGACCGAAAGTGCCTACCTGCCCTATCCCAATTATAAAAAAGCCGCGGGTGCCTTGGGGGAATACAATGGCAAATTCATGGTGAACCAAAAAGTACTCAGGGGAGGATCAGTGGCTACCCCCATAAAACATACAAGACCCACGTATCGCAATTTCTTTCCCACCCATACAAGATGGCAATATAACGGTATACGATTAGCCAGATAATTACGCATAAATCCCATGAACAGAAAAACCAATATAGTCTTGCCAACCGAATTTGAAAAAGAGGTATACGAGGGTCTCACCGATTCCCCAAAACATTTATCATCAAAATATATTTATGATAGCTATGGGGATAAGTTATTTCAGGAAATTATGGATATGCCCGAGTACTATCTTACCAACGCCGAACATCAAATTTTCAATTCACATAAAGAGGAAATCTCAAACCTGTTCCAAAGCGGGAATGATAAGTTCAAGTTGATTGAATTGGGTGCTGGCGACGGCAGGAAAACCAAAATATTATTGGAACATCTAACAAGCAACAACGTAAATTTCAAATATCAACCCATTGATATCAGCCACAGTGTACTTGCCCAACTGGAAGCCTCGATACGCAGGGAAATTCCGGAGGTGTGCATTGAACCTTTACAGGGAACTTATTTTGAAATATTAAATAGGATAAACATTGAAAACGGAACCAAAAAGATAATCCTATTCTTGGGTTCCAACATTGGAAACCTTACACACGAACTGGCCATTGGTTTTCTAAATCACGTACGCGATTTTATGCATGACGATGATTTATTGTTTGTCGGGTTTGATCAAAAAAAGAACCCTGAGACGGTCTTGAAGGCATACAATGATCCTGCGGGGATCACCTCCGATTTCAATAAAAACATATTGGCACGTATCAATAGGGAATTGGATGCCGATATTGACCTTGATCAATTTTTACATTGGGAAGTGTATGACCCTGAATCGGGAACGGCCAAAAGTTATTTGGTTTCCAAAAAAGAACAATCCGTTACCATCAAAAAATTAGGCCTAACAATCAACTTTAACGCGTGGGAGACCATTCATACCGAAATCTCCCAAAAATATGACGACCAGACAGTGCAGTGGCTCGCGGAAGCATCAGGTTTTCAAATTGAAAAAAAATTCGTGGACACCAAAGGATATTATAAAAATTATGTCTTTGCCATAAAAAATGAACTCAGATCCAATCATCCATAAATGTAAATTATGGATATAATATACGCCCAAGCACGTAAATATAATTATGTATGGTAAGCTGTGACAAATCTTGTCAATATAAAAAACAAAACCCTAGAAAATGAAAGCAATCTGGAACAAAACCGTAATAGCGGAAAGCAACAATACCAGAGTTTTGGAAAACAACCATTATTTCCCTGCCGATAGTATAAAAGACCAATATTTTAAACCAAGTGGCACACACACTACCTGCCCTTGGAAAGGTGAAGCTTCTTAGTACACCTTGGATGTAAATGGACAAAGAAATGAAGATGCGGCGTGGTATTACCCCGAGGTTAGTGATCTTGCCAAAGGCATAAAAGGAAGGATCTCCTTTTGGAAAGGTGTACAGATTGAAAGATAATAGAAAAGGCCCGAAAGTTTTTACCTTCGGGCCTTCTTCTTCTTAATTTTCTTTTTCTATTCTAAAGCTCTAGAACCGCATTTTCAGTCCCGGCATACTCATTCCATTGGTAACGATCAGCTTCCGCTTCGTTCACATAATCCCCATCGACCAAATATCTAAACTCATAGGTATTTTCTTTGGGGAGATCAAACGTACCCTTAAAGGTTCCGTTTTTCAATTTTTTCAAAGTACTTCCTTTAGGGTTCCAATTGTTGAAATCACCAACAACGGCTACTTTCTTGGCATCCTCAGCAGGTACTGTAAAAGTCACTTTACATATTGGCTTACTTTTCAAATATTTTTTTGCAATTCCCATAACGTGAACAATTTAAATTCAGTACAAAATTAAAGCATTAAATCCCTCATTCCCAATGATTAATACCATTTTTATGATTTTCTTAATATAAGCACCCCATTTAAGTTGGCTTCACAAAAAGCCATCACCCTAATTGTCATCTAGGTAAAACCTAGACCCGCTCTTTAATGATTTCAACAATACGCTCAATGTCATCTATTGTATTATAAAAATGGAAACTGAATCGAATCCCTATTCCTCTTTGGGAGCATAGCACCTTATTGTCGGTTAAATGCTGAAACAACCCATCATCACCTTTTATATTGAAGATAGTACTGTGTTCCTTACGCGATACCACTGCATCCTCCAATAACCCCAAAGCTGAAAATTCTTTTTTACCTTTATCGGAAAGTACTTTCAATTGCTGGGTTATTTCCTGTTTCCCGATTGCGGTCATAAAACCAAGTGCCTGTTTTAGCGTTCCGAAATTCAAGGTATCCAAATGTCCTGGCTCAAAATGTTTGGCAAATCGAATTTTATATTGATTGTACTGATTTGCCCCTGCCGCATTAAAACCAATGGTTTCAACCCTTGAAAACTCCTTAACCCGATCTTTAAACAGGAAAAACCCGTTTCCATAACCCGATAAAAGCCATTTATAGGAGCTTGCACCTAACACATCAATGGCCGATGAAGCAAAATCAAATTCAGAAGTACCACAAAATTGGGTGCCATCGGCGATGATAAACAGGTCTGGGAAATCTTTTTTCAATCGAGAAAGAAAACCGACATCGACCTTAATCCCATTTACCCATTGAACGAGGCTTAAGGCTAGAATAGCTATTTGGCCAGCTTCGATCTTACTGCGGATATTTTCTTCCAAATCCACATCGATCTTGCAATACGAAATAGGAAAGCCCCGATTTTCAAAAGACCAATTGACCGAAGGATAATCATTCTCGAGGAGCAATACCTTCAAATTTTTATCCATTCCTTCCAAAAGCATATTAAGACCCAAGGAAAAATTTTGCACCAATGCCACATTTTCTACGTCACAACCAAAAAAGGTCCCAACTGCTGCCCGGGTTTCCCCAATGGTATTGGCATTTGCCATTCTAAACATACTGGCTCCATTAAGAAAATCAATATCGTGCTGTCTGCGCCATTCGATCACGCTTTCGTGTATAAGTCCCGATGAGGCGGTATTCGCATATATATATTCCCCAAATATGGGGAAACCCTCCTTAAAATTCTTCATAACCTTAAATTCCATTGTATACCAAATGCTTTATCTTTGTGATTAAAGATAGCTATTCGTATGTTTAACAAAGGTAAAAAGCAGACGGAATTGGATTTGGAGCAACATGACCTGCTCGAATCTGCCCAAACACGTATAAAACAAAAAAAACGGTTGTATGTACACTTTGTCATTTTCTTGATTGGCAGTGTCTTCCTCGTTTTAATCAATAAGATCCTGAAATTCGGGGTTGAATATGATTGGTTTATTTGGGCTATTACCTTTTGGGCCTTTTTATTCGTAATCCATACTTTCAATGTTTTCGTTACCCAAAAATTCATGGGCAAGGATTGGGAAAGACAACAGCGCGAAAAACTGGTATTGAAACAGAAGCAAAAAATAGCTGAATTGCAAAAAGAAATTGAAACGGACTTTCCGCTTTCCAAAATCAACAAAAAGGACATCAATCGAGAATAGCGCCCAAAGGCATTATTAAACTGCCCTTGCAAAATAGTTTATATACCACCAACATATTGATCGGCCCACTTTTTGTACCTTACCCACTGAATTTATTAAATAAGATTTATCGTGCAAAACATTACCATGATAGCCGCCGTTGGCGAAAACAATGCATTGGGAAAAGACAATGACCTTCTTTGGCACCTTCCGGATGACTTTAAGCGCTTTAAACAGTTGACAACGGGGCATTTCATCATCATGGGGAGAAAGACTTTCGAAAGCTTCCCCAAGCCCCTTCCCAATAGAACCCATATTATAATCACAAGGGATAAAAACTACACTGTAGTCCACGAGGATTGTATTGTGGCGCATTCATTGGAGGATGCCATAAAACTCACCGATGGTGATGACCATCCTTTTATTATTGGGGGTGGGGAAATTTACAGACAAGGGGAGCAATTTGCCCAACAATTGGAAATCACAAAGGTGCATTCACATTTTGATGCCGATACCTTCTTTCCTGAGATAGATGAAACCATTTGGCAATTGACAAGTTCCGTACATCATCCAAAGGACGAAAAACACCAATATGATTTTACCTATTTAACCTTTTGCAGGAAATAATGGTTTAGAAATCCTGATATGTTATTCTTAAGGAAGCTCCTCCATCCGTAAAAAAACCTTTTAGTATTTCAACATCGGCATTTGTAATAAAGTGATGCGTTCCCAAATTGATGGAATTGGAGAGCAATTCATTTTTTTCCAATATTGCCTTGGTTTGCCGTGCCACCGCTTCCCCCGAATCAATGATTTGTACATGGGCAGGCAATATTTCTTTTAATAAGGGGATTAAATAGGGATAATGGGTACACCCCAACACCAAATAATCGATTCCGGCCGTGACCATCGGATGAAGATATGTTTCCAACAAGGCCTTTGTTTCGGGCGAGTTTGCCTTACCGCTTTCGATCAAGGGGACCAAACCTGTTCCTACTTGTTCATAAATGCGTATTCCTTCGGCAAGATTCCCGACCGTACTATGAAAAAGAAGACTTGACAAGGTACCCTTAGTAGCCAATACCCCCACTTTTTTGGATTTTGATTGTAATGCCGCCGGTTTTATGGCGGGTTCTATGCCTATAAATGGCACTTGGTATTGCGTGCGCAAATAGTCTATGGCATTGGTCGTTGCCGTATTGCAGGCCACCACGATGAGCTTACAACCCTTGCCCAACAAAAACTCCGTATTCTTTATCGACAATTGGACGATTTCCTCTTTCGTCCGTTCCCCGTATGGGGCATTCTTACTATCGGCCAGATAAATGGTGTCTTCATGGGGAAGCAACGCATTGATTTCCTTCCATATGGATGTACCACCCACACCAGAATCAAAAACACCAATGGGATGATTATCCATATTATATTGGAATAAATTTATTCGATAACTTTGGTTATAGGCCTGCCTATATTCCCACTGGGAAATGCAATTCCCAATAGCGCCGATATGGTCGGGGCTACATCCGAAATCTCGGTTCGCTCAGTAGTACTCCCTTTCGTAATGCCACGACCATAAAAAAGCAATGGAACATGGGTGTCGTAAATCTGAGGGGAACCGTGGGTAGAACCGGTGATGGGATAATTTATGGTACCAGGCTTCAAGACGATCAGAATATCCCCTGAACGTTTTAAATTGTAGCCGTTCTGCAAAATAAAAGGAACACCTTGCGTATAATCATTCTCCCACATTTGTTGGCCCGTGTAGACCCTATCGATATCCTTATAGGTCATTAGTTCCCTTGCAATCTCTTCCTCTACATCCCCCAATTTCAAATCGAGGTTTTTGATAATGCTGTGATCAAGGAACATTTGATTGTTGGAACTATTGTTCACTATATCCGTAGTGCCGTATTTATATTTCAGGAATTCACTGAATTTTGTTTTTAGGTCTTCCCCTTCCATATAACCTGCAGGAATATGATGATCCCTTAAATAGGCCGGCACATTTATTGCCGCATGGTCCGCGGTCAAAAAAAGCGTATAGTTGTTTTCACCTACTTTCTTATCCAAGGCTTTGAACAATCTGGCCAAATCCCTGTCCAATCTCAGGTAAGTATCCTGAATCTCTTTCGAATTGACGCCAAATTTATGACCGACATAATCCGTACTTGAGAAGCTCACCGCCAAAAAGTCGGTTATCGCATCGGCTCCCAAATTCTCACCATCCAATGCGGCGATGGCAAAATCCGTGGTAATACTGTTACCATACGGTGTTGCCTTGATCATATCGAACCCTCCATTGGCATCCCACAAACTGGGCAGGTCATGGGGAAAGGTCGGTGCTACCTCTCCTTCAAACAACCCTTCATATTTGTTATTGTCAGAACCACTCTCCAAATAAGTGTTTATGTCCTTTAAGGCTGTCCATGGTTTTTTATAACCCTCAGCCACATTGGAGGCATTGAAGTCATTGACCCATTTCGGTAACACATCCATATAGAACGAACTTGTTATCCAATTACCTTCATTATTTCCATAAAACCAAAAAGCCCCATTGGCCGTATGTCCCCCAGGCAGAACAGCTCCCCTATCCTTTAAGGCAATGGCAATGGTCTTGCCACGCATTTGTGTATGTAAGCGTAATTGGTCGGTTACAGTGGTCACCATCATTCTATGGGGAGACATTTTACCTGCATCCGAACTTGTTCCAACAGAGTTATAGGCATCATCCGCTGCACAGTAAACTGATTTATCCAATTCTTTGTCGTACCAATCATTGGCTATAATACCGTGAGAAGCAGGCGTTGTACCCGTATAAACCGAGGTGTGTCCTGGACCCGTATATGTAGGTGCATAATTGAAATGATTGTTCTTACAATTAAACCCATCATTGATCAGTCTTTTAAAGCCATCATCTCCATATTGATCCCAAAATCGGGTAAGGTAATCGTAGCGCATTTGATCCACCACTATACCTACAACCAACTTGGGTGTAACACGCAAATGATCTGAATTTTCAACTTTGTCCCCTTTTTTTGACTTTTTTTGACCCACTGAGTCAAACGGATTGAAGATAAGTGCGACGAGGACCAAAAGGAGGGAAAATCTATTCTTGTACATTGTTTAAAAAAAATATTGGTGACACAAAAATATATAAATAAAGCCTTAAAAGATTAAATGAACGTTAAAAGACATTCATAATTCCTATTTTTACAATCACAAGCTTATCCCATTCTATGAATTACCTAGCATCAATCGGCAGTTATGCAATAATGATCAAAGAGGTTTTTAGGAAACCTACGAAATGGCGCATAATGAAGTCTTTGATTCTCAAAGAAATAGATGAACTTATTTATGGTTCATTGGGCATTTTAATATTCATTTCCTTTTTTATTGGTGGTGTTGTTGCCATACAAACGGCATTGAACATTACCAGCGAACTCATTCCTAAAAATTTGGTAGGTTTTGCTACCCGTCAATCTATTATTTTGGAATTCGCACCAACTTTCTGCTCGATTATCATGGCAGGTAAAGTAGGTTCCTATATTACAAGTAGTATTGGCACCATGAGGGTCACCGAACAGATCGATGCTTTGGAGGTCATGGGCGTAAACGCCTTGAATTACTTGGTATTCCCGAAGATCATCGCGCTGCTCCTTTACCCTTTCATCATAGCCATCGCAATGTATGTCGGTATTTTTGGTGGATGGACTGCCGGTGTTTTAGGAGGTTTTAGTACGAGTGCTGACTTTATTGAAGGGGTACAGTTGGATTTTATACCATTTCACGTTACCTATGCTTTTATTAAAACTTTGATATTCGCCTTTGTTTTGGCGACCATTCCTTCCTATCATGGTTTTTATATGAAAGGCGGGGCACTCGAAGTTGGTAAGGCTGCCACGACTTCCTTTGTATGGACGAGTGTGGTCATCATTATATTGAATTATATTCTAACACAACTCCTATTGGGCCAATGATCGAAGTAAAGGACATATACAAATCTTTTGATGGCACCCAAATATTAAAGGGTATCAGCACTGTTTTTGACAAGGGAAAGACCAACTTGATCATTGGACAAAGTGGTTCGGGAAAAACCGTATTCCTGAAATGCCTTTTGGGACTTTTCAATCCGGACAAGGGATCTATAAGCCTTGATGGTAAGATTTACCCACAACTGTCACCACGTGAACAACGCGGCCTTAGACAGGACATGGGGATGGTATTCCAAGGAAGCGCCCTTTTCGACTCAATGACCGTAGAAGGCAATGTTATGTTTCCCCTAGAGATGTTCACCAATAAATCCCGATCAGAAATGCAGGATCGTGCCGATTTTGTTCTAAAAAGGGTGAATCTCGGAGATGCCCATAAGAAATATCCATCTGAAATATCGGGCGGAATGCAAAAACGGGTAGCTATTGCCAGGGCCATCGTCATGAATCCCAAATATCTCTTCTGCGACGAACCCAATTCCGGATTAGACCCAAAAACAGCCATTGTAATCGATAACCTCATTCATGAAATAACGTTGGAATACGACATAACCACGGTCATAAATACCCACGACATGAACTCGGTCATGGAGATTGGCGAAAAAATCATCTTCCTGAAAAACGGTATCAAGGAATGGGAAGGCACTAAAGAAGACATCTTCAAAACGGACAATGAGGCTGTGACCAATTTTGTATACTCCTCGGAATTGTTCAAAAAGGTACGCCAAATGTATATCGAAGAGCGTAATTAGTCTTGAACTATCTCTTTCAACTGAATGGTACTATCCTTTAATCTTAGCTTTAACCAAGCGTGTAATTTTTTAGTATCCTCATCGGTCTGAAACGGTTTGGCATCCTTTTTCCATTTTACCTCAAAGATGGGAATGGTGTCTATCTTATTGAAATCGGTTTGGATCGTAGGCGAAAAACCAAGCGATTCCAAATTCGTATAATTGGTTTTGGCCTCAATACTCACATCAGCAAAGGGAATGGACAGTCGGGCCAGTTTCCCCAGCTCCCCCTCCAACAACTTAATGCGGGAATCTTTATCCGCTAACTCCGTTTTCTGGGTCTCATATAGTTGATCTACGTATTTGAGTTGGTCCAATTGCTCATTTTTCGCCCCTTGGATAATATGTAGCTCCGTATTTTTCAACCTATCAAAACTACCCTCATCCTCCTTTTGTTTGTTCCAAGTAGCAATAACATTATCGGGTATGGTCTCATTACCCATAAATACCAATTCTATATATGGATTTTCCCCGTTATTAAATTCGATATCCGTAAAGTCGTCCATAAATCTCCCGGAACCTTCAAACTGATACGGTGCTATTTTCTCTTCAACAAAACGTTGTGCCTGCTTTCGAAAAAGGGATTCCTGAAGTGCATCCCAAAAAGTAATACCTGCAGGGATCATTACCAAGATCGCAAAAAGGGAAGCCACCCTACCGATAAGCCTTCGCTTTTTGGAATTCACATAACGCACCATTGGAAAACGCAGCAGTTTCAATACCAAAAAGGTTGCCAAGGCAATAAAAATGGTATTGATACTGAACAAATACATGGCTCCTGTTGCATAATCATAATTGCCGATGGCCAAGCCAAAACCTACTGTACACAAGGGAGGCATTAAAGCGGTCGCAATAGCAACACCAAAGATAACCGAGGCTATTGTGCCTTTCTTAGCCCTGGCAATAACAAGGGCAAGTCCACCAAAAAAGGCAATCAACACATCCCGTATATCGGGAGCCGTCCGTGCCAAAAGTTCTGATGATTCATCACGCAATGGGAATATGGCAAAAAACAAATAGGCCGTCAAAACACTCAGTACGACCATAACGGTAAAATTCTTTAAAGACCTACGCAGGGTATCCACATCATTTACGGCCAATGAAAGTCCGATACCCAAGATTGGCCCCATTAGGGGAGAAATCAACATGGCTCCAATAACAACAGCTGTTGAATTGGCATTAAGTCCAATCGATGCGATGAAAATGGAACAGATCAAAATCCATGAGGTGTGGCCTTTAAAGGGAATATCGGCTATAATGGCCTCCTTCGTTGCCTCTTGATCGGTGTTACTACGAATATCCAAAAGTTCAGAAAGGAACTTTTTGGTACTACCCAATAAACCTTGAATATCCTTTTTTACCTCCTCGCCGCTATCGGTTTGATTTGGTGGACTATTTTTTTCTTCGTTGAGATTTTCATCCATAATTAAGCATACTTATCGCCAAACTTTTCTTTTACCTTTATCAACACTTGTTTTATATCCTGTTCTTTCGATTTTGGATAAATCAATAGCACTTCCTCCTTGTCCACTATAATGTAATCCTCGATCCCGTCGACCACTACAATTTTGCCCTTAGGGGAACGAATCATGTTACCGTGGGCATCTTGGCTCAATACCTGACTGTTGACAACGGCATTGTTGTCAATATCCTTATCCAACTTGTCGTATAAAGAACCCCAAGTTCCCAGATCGTTCCAATCAAAGGTAGCCGGTCGAACATAAATCGACTTGGATTGTTCTAATATAGCATAATCTATTGAAATATTTTCAGCTTTAGGATAGTTGCCTTTTATGAATTCCTTTTCATTCGGAGTATTATAATCAGCCATCCCTGAATTGAATAATGCATATTGCACTGGCTGATATTTTTGAAAAGCCTTCACTATACTATTGACACTCCACATGAATATGCCCGCATTCCATAGGAAATTTCCTTGTGCCATAAACTCTTTGGCCGTTTCGTAATCCGGTTTTTCCCTGAATTGATGAACCTTTTTAAGATTGGAAGTATTCGTTTTCTCAAATTCTATATACCCAAACCCCGTATTGGGGAAAGTGGGCACAATACCCAAGGTACAGAGTACGTCCTCTTTTTCACACTTATCAAAACATTCAACAACATCCTTTTCAAAAGCATTCTCATCCTCGATCCAATGGTCACTGGGTGCCACGATCATAACTCCGTTCGGATTCATTTTTTGGATCTTCATCGCCGCATATAAAATACAGGGTGCGGTATTACGCATTGCAGGCTCCAAAACAACCTGTTCCTGTTTTACCATGGGTAATTGCTCCAATACCAAGTTATTATATCGCTCGTTGGTCAAGATCAATATATTCTCTGTCGGGACAAATTTGTTTAAACGTTGAAAAGTCTTTTGAATCAGGGTTTGTCCAGCACCCAGCATATCATGGAACTGCTTAGGGTTTTCTGTGGTACTGATCGGCCAAAAACGGGAACCTACCCCTCCTGCCATTAAAACTGCATAATAATTCTTATTCATGATTCAATCCTTTATTAATTCCACTTCGGCATTGGGTTGAAACAAATAAACCTTTCCCGTTGCCACTTCAACACATTCATAGCGTTTGACCCGTTTATTTCCTTTTTTAAAAAGTTTACCATTATATATACGGAAAATACTGCCCAAAGGTAATTCAAAAACGTACGTTTTGTTAGGATGTTGTGGATCGTATTGTTTTAAGGCCAACGACAAGATAGCATCGGTATCACTACTTGCCTTAGGGTTCTTGAAATGTCTCGCTAAAACGGGAAGAAGCTTTGATGGGAAAACCTCGGGCCTGATAAAGGGCAGCATGAGGTATTGAAAAGTTTTCTTCCACTCCAATCCATGGGGTTTTATATTCCTCCCATATTGTTCAAAAGCGGCTAAATGCGCTATTTCATGTACCAATGTTATCAAAAAACGATACTTGTTCAAGGATGCATTGATGGTAATCTGATGCAACCCATTGGGCAATCGTCGATAATCCCCATGACGCGTAACCCGGTTGTTTACAATCTTAAGATTGACCCCAGAGGTTTTTATAAGTTCTAAACATGGCGCTACCGCCCTTTCGGGCAAATACTTTAGAAGAATATCATCCATTACCACAAAAATAGGATTTTTAGGGCTTTGTTGATATTGCAAAAAGACATTCACCAAAATATAGTACTTTGGTCTGTTTCAAAATACGTATTAAAATGCCCAAACCTGTTTATCGCGTTTATGTCATCGAATTATCAAAAAGGGTTTTTACCGAAAACGCTAGGTTTAGAGCCGCCAACCCCCAATTCAATGGAGTGTTGCAATGCCTTTATGTAGGTATGACCAGCAAAACCCCGAAAGAACGTTTTGAACAACACAAAACAGGATATAGGAATAAAAAAGGTTATAAACTTTCTTCCAATATCGTTGAAAAATACGGCATGTATCTTCGACCTAGCCTTTACAATCATCTAGCTCCCCTAAACTCTAGGGGAGAGGCCCTAAAACTGGAGGGGAACCTTGCCCTAGAACTGCGCAGAAAACGTTATGCGGTATGGTATAATTAGCTGAATTACAACGACATTCATTTTGTTTTCTTATGTCGATACAGTAAATTTAAAGCTGCATTATCAAAACGCACTAACTAAAACAACCACTATGAAAAAAAACATGGGACCTTCGGATAGGATGGTCCGGTTAATTATTGCGATAATAATTACCACTCTCTACGTTGCGAATATCATTTCTGGAACTGCCGGACTTGTTCTTTTGGCACTGGCGGGCATTTTCCTCTTTACTAGTTTCATCAGTTTCTGCCCTATCTACGGACCTTTTGGACTTTATACCTGCAAAAAGGAAGAAGAGTAAACAACAAAAAGGTTGCTACCTCGGTAGCAACCTTTTTTTACTAGAATCCATACGAAGCACCATTTCATATGCTACCCCGCATTGATATTATGCCTAGGGCGTACTATTACTTACCTGTAACATCTTACCATTGAACATTTCATGTCCGTTCAAAGCAAAATCCTTAATATATCTGGCCATTTCCATTGCCGTAACCGGAGCTTTGTACCCAGGAAAGGCTTCTTCCAGCATTTCCGTCTGTACCGCCCCTAAGGCCAAAACATTGAAAGACGGACCTGTTTCCTTGAATTCCTCGGCCCATAGTTCGGTCAAGGTAATCACAGCACCTTTACTTGAACTGTATGCTGACAACCCTGGGAATTTCATACTGCCTTGCACCCCTCCCATGGAGCTTATGGTCACTACATGTCCATTTTTGGGCATTTTAGGCACGACCAACTTGGTAAGGTTGGCAACCCCAAAAACATTTACTTGGTACACCGCTTCAAATTCAGAAGATCCGGTTTCCAAAAAAGGTTTATTCAGTAATCTACCCGCATTATTGATCAAGACATCCACCGTTTTCCAGTGGGAGTCCAAATAAGCCCCAACCTTTTTCAAATCCCTATCCTTAGTAATATCAAAAGGAAATGAATCTATATTTTTATGTTTCAATCGGGAAATTGATTCCTCATATCGGGACAAGGCCAATACACTATGCCCTTCGTTGGCGAAAAGCTGTGCCATTTCAAAACCTATACCCCTACTCGTACCGGTAACGATTATGTTTGCCATTAGTTATATTTTATTTCCTGTTCGGTTGCATTGGCTATACCTGCTACAACAGGAATGAATGTGTTAATTAAAGTAGCCATATGATCAAAATCCATTTCAGAAACCTCATCACCTACTTTATGATAATGGTCGAAATTAGTGAAATCAAAGGTTGAAAACGTCTGGGAAGGCACATTGAATTCCTTATGGAAAGGAAAGTTATCCGAACGCATGAACAGATTAAATTCCTTGGCGGAAGGCAGAAAGCCGACAATATTACCCTGGGCATACGTGTTACAGACCTCAGCCATGTTAGATTCCCCATATCCTGTTACATAGGCCAAATAATCCTTATCCACCATGGGTACCCCTACCATTTCAAAATTCAACATCGTATAAAGATTGAAATCATTCTCCTTTAATCGCTTGGCCAAATGTCTCGACCCCCACAATCCTTTTTCCTCTGCAGTGAAGAAAGCAAAAACCAAACTGCGTTTATTTGTCTTAGCTTGGGCGAAATAACGAAGCATTTCCAATACCGTGGTGGTTCCCGAAGCATTATCATTGGCGCCATTTGCTATGGCATCTCCGTTAACGGGTGTTGATGTCCCGATATGGTCATAATGTGCCCCTATCAAAATAAACTCATCCTTCAGGTCAGGATCGGTTCCTTCCAAAACCCCAACGATATTATACATCGGCTTATCAGAATTATCAAGGGTATCGCGAAAGGTCCCAAAGAAGGGCTGTATGCCATTCCTACTAAAAACACCTTCAATATATTGTGCGGCCTTTTCAATACCAGGACTACCCGCATCCCTTCCGTTCAATTCGTCCGATGCCAAAAAACCCATAATCTTCCCAACGCTATCGCTATTCGTGAATACGAGACCAGGAACAGCGATATTAGACGCTACGACACTTCCTTTGACACCGGAGGGGCCACTTGGAACCCCCGAATCCCCATTAGATTTTGATTGTGTGGCACCGCAACCAAAAAGCAGCAGTACAAAAACAAATTGAATGATTTTTTTCATGGAACACGGATTATGATTCTTAAAGATAAAAAAACATCCGCCATTGGCGGATGCTATATTCTTGTAAAATTTTGAAATGTTCAACTACGCGAGCATCGTCACAGGATTTTCAAGGTAAGCCCTTAAAGTCTGTAAGAATTGTGCCCCTGTAGCACCATCAACCGTTCTATGGTCACATGCCAAGGAAAGTGTCATCGTATTACCAACTACAATCTGTCCATTCTTAACGACTGGTTTTTCAACAATTGCCCCTACGGACAAAATCGCTGAATTGGGCTGATTGATAATGGAGGTGAATTCCAAAATCCCGAACATTCCCAAATTGGAAACGGTAAAGGTACTTCCATCCATTTCGGCTGGCGTCAATTTTTTGTTTCTAGCCCTTCCTGCAAGATCTTTGACCGCTGCACCTATTTGTGTTAGGTTCATTTGATCGGTGAACTTAAGTACTGGCACTACCAAACCATCTTCAACGGCAACGGCAACACCCACATGAATATGGTGGTTATACTTTGTAGTATCCCCTTTCCAGGACGTATTCACTTGAGGATGTTTCTTAAGCGCCATGGCACATGCCTTTACCACCATATCATTGAAGGACACCTTGGTATCTGGCAAATTGTTGATCTGTGCACGGGAAGCCTTTGCATTATCCATATCAACCTCAATGGTCAAATAGTAATGAGGAGCCGTGAATTTAGATTCGGACAATCTTTTTGCAATGGTCTTACGCATTTGCGAATTCTTGACCTCTTCTGAACTTTCCTCCCCTACAGGCAAAGCTACTGGAGCTATTGCTGAGGATGCGGAAGTTGTTTCCTGGGAAGTGGTGGCTGGTTTTGCGGCCTGTTGGACAGGTACGAAATTCTCTATATCTTTCCTTACGATTCTACCGTGATCACCTGTACCCTTAACATCTTTTAAATCAATGCCTTTTTCTTTGGCGATTTTCTTGGCCAATGGAGAAGCAAAAATCCGTTGCCCATCATTGACAGACTCTGCAACAGCTTCTTGACTTGGTTCAGCTGCTTTTTCTTCTTTCACTTCTTCTTTTGCAACCTCATTGGATTTACCGGCAGCAGGTTTTGCGTTCAACACAGCATCAACATCGGTGCCTTCTGGCCCAATTATCGCAAGAACGGCATCTACTGGAGATGACTCTCCTTCTTGAAGACCAATATATAACAAGGTTCCTGAGTAAAACGACTCAAATTCCATGGTGGCCTTATCGGTTTCGATTTCGGCAAGAATATCACCTTCCTCAACCTTATCGCCAACTTTCTTCAACCAGGAAGCGACAGTACCTTCTTCCATGGTATCACTAAGACGTGGCATTTTCACGATTTCGACACCTTCTGGAATATCCGCTGAACCTGAACCACTAGAACTACTAGCGACAGGTGCCTCTGCAGTATTTTCGGCAACAGGGTCCACTTTCGCCCCATTAGAGGCATCAGCAGCTCCATTGATCAAACCTGAAATATCCTCACCCTCTTCACCTACGATAGCCAAAAGCGAGTCAACCGGAGCTCCTTCGCCTTCAGGAATACCTATATATAATAAGGTACCCTCATGAAAAGACTCAAATTCCATAGTTGCCTTATCTGTCTCTATCTCCGCTAGAATATCTCCTTCTTCAACTTTATCACCAACTTGTTTAAGCCATTTTGCCACGGTACCTTCCTCCATGGTATCACTCAAACGAGGCATATTAATCACTTCTGCCATTTAAATATTATTTATGTTGTACAAATGGGTAATCCTCTTGATCGTAGACCACGTCATATAATTGATTCACTGGTGGGTAGTCGGATTCCTCAGCAAATTTCTCACATTCAGAGACCCTTTTTTTAACCTCCTTATCAATTTCCTTCAACTCTTCTACCGTTGCATATTTCTTATCCAAGATCACTTCCTTAACCTGTGAAATCGGGTCAATTTTCTTATACTCCTCTACCTCATCCTTGGTTCTATAATGCTGGGCATCCGACATGGAATGACCTCTATATCGATAGGTCTTCATTTCCAAGAAAGTAGGTCCACCACCACTTCGGGCACGTTCAATGGCCTTACTCATTTCCTTGGCCACTGTAACTGGATCCATGCCATCAACCGGTCCACAGGGCATTTCATAACCCAATCCCAATTTCCATATATCGGTGGAATGCGACGTTCTCGCAACCGAGGTTCCCATGGCATAGCCGTTGTTCTCACAAACGAAAACCACAGGCAATTGCCAAAGCATGGCCAAATTGAAACTTTCATGGAGCGAGCCTTGGCGTACCGCGCCATCACCCATATAACACAAGGTGACTGAATCCCTTTTGAAATACTTATCGGCAAATGCCAGACCAGCGCCCAAAGGAATCTGGCCTCCTACGATACCATGTCCACCATAAAAGCGATGTTCTTTTGAAAAAATGTGCATGGAACCTCCCATACCTTTGGAAGTACCGGTGACCTTACCATAAAGCTCAGCCATCACCTTCTTTGGGTCAACCCCCATTCCTATTGGTTGAACGTGGTTCCTATATGCGGTCAACATTCTATCCTTCGTTAAATCCATGGCATGCAATGCACCAGCTAAAACAGCTTCTTGACCATTGTACAAATGAAGGAATCCCCTAACTTTTTGCTGTATGTATACGGCTGCCAATTTGTCCTCGAACTTCCTCCAGAACAACATATCTTCGTACCACTTCAGATAAGTTTCTTTGGTGATTTTTTCCATTAATCGTAATTTAGTTAAAAGTTATTATTTCATGAAGCCACTAAAAACAGACTTTACGGCCTCTAAAAACAGCGGAACAAAAATACACATATTAATCAATCGGTAAAAAAATAAAGATAAAAGCTTGTCATAAAAATTCACGGTTATCGATCATAATAACAAAACCGGTCGATAAAATGATATTTGAAACCAGACAACGCCTGCTTTTTCGATTTATAAATAGGTGTTATTAAAACCTAAGGGAAGAATATCGGACAAAGAATTGCATTTAATAACCTCTCCCTTTTCCCCCATCATAAGTATGGAAATAGGTTCTTTTTGCCTGAACTCATATTCTGAAATAGCTTGCCGACAATTACCACAAGGTGCTGCTGGAGAGTCAACCATATGATTTTCAGACATCGCCGTAATGGCAATCGATTTAATTGCAATCCCTGGATATTTGGCCCCAGCTTGAAATACGGCCACCCGCTCCGCACATAAACCGGATGGGTATGAGGCATTTTCCTGATTATTCCCAATGACCACAACATCATTCTGCAACAATACAGCGGCTCCGACATTGAATTTGGAATATGGTGCGTAGGCATTTTTTCTTGCCTCAATAGCCGACTGCAACAGCTTTTTGTCCTCAGGGCCCAATTCATCCATAGTCTCAAAAACCTGTAGCTCAAAGGATATCGTTTTTTTTCTCATGTCATAAAAACATTTCGTGTAGGCCTAAATTAACAAAACCTGCCCAAAGGCAGGTTTTTGTTCCAAGATATATTTTTTATTTAGTCATTATAAAACTCCTCACCCAAACTAAAGGTCAAGGAAAAACGAAGGGTATTCTCCAACGGATTCTTGACTTGGGAAGTAGAGAACAAATAGGAAAGGTCAATCTGGGCGGCCTTGAATTTAAATCCGGCACCCATGGTAAAGAATTTTCTTGATCCTTTTTCCTCGCTCTCATTAAAGTATCCGGCGCGGACCATAAAAGCATCCTGATAGGCATATTCTGCACCCAAAGCCCAGGTAAACTCTTTCAATTCCTCACTAAAACCATCCGGGGCATCACCGAAGGACTTAAAAACACCGTTTAAAAATCCGATTTGTTGATACTCCTCATTATCGGTTGCATCGATAACGCCATCCTCATTGAAATCCTTGGGAGTCGGCACCAATAACTTGTTGAATTCAGAGGTTATTCCGATGGTATTATCTTGATCCAGAATAAAATCGAACCCAGCACCGAATTTCAAATTCGTCGGCAGGAAGTTTTCCTGCCCCCCTTCATCATAGGACATCTTTCCCCCAAGATTGGATATGTTGAAACCGGCCCTCCATCTACCATCGAAATTATCATAGGCAATTTCCCTTGAACGATAAAACCCCGCAATATCAACAGCAAATGTGCTGGCGGCCTGCGAATCTTCGCTTCCATTTTGTGGCAATTTCAAGTTTGACCGTATAAATCTACCACCAACGGCCATAGAAAAGGTTGGACTCAACTTTAATGAGTATGACCCGTCCAAGGCCAGTTCATTCGGTTTGGCCAAAGTTCCTGGATCGTTCGCAAATTGGCGAAGTTCTATTTCACCTAACGTGAAATAGCGCAGACTAAGTGCGAAAGCGCTTTGCTCATCTATTTTATTGTAGAAACTCGCATTTAACAGCGATATATCTGTGATCAAACTTTCCAAATAGGGCGTATAACTTACCCCAATACCCATTTTTCTTTCAGCAAAAGCAAACTTTGCCGGATTCCATTGTTGCGAAAAAGCATCTGTAGAAGTTGCCACACCCATATCCCCCATACCGGCAGATCTGGCATCGGCCGCAATGGTCAGGAAAGGGACGGCAGTGGTTATAACCCTATCCTCCTGGGCCGAAATTTGCACAGCAAAGGCCAACAATATCAATAATGGAAATTTCTTCATCAGCATTGGTCTTATTTTCAATATGAATAAAAGTATTAGTAATTCCCCCAAAAAAAACTAGGACTATTGTATTGGTAAACGGAGTTTTTAAAAATATCTTATACCGTTCATCGAAAATATTCAAATCATGGATGTCACATTTGGCAAGATTTTACTTTTTGCCAAGACAATTCCATCCTTTTTAACCTTTATACCTTATATATAGTATCCCTAGCACGCAAAAGAAATGTTCAAATCCATACTATAATGGCAATTACGCCGTTATATTTTTTGTATACACGCTTTTTGCATCATTTAAAATGGCAAACACGGAAATAATTTTTCAGTGACAAAATATTATGACCAAAACATCGTTTAATATGCCGAAAGTGACACCAAATTAAATCAGAATAAGAATTTCAAACTACGTAAAAGGTAGTTTAAATATTTGAACTCAAGTCCTAATTATGAAAAAACAGTTTATCAAAATTGTACTTTCTTGTGCAGTAATAGCGGGAGGTTGCACTGTTACAAGTTGTAGCAAAAAATCCTCATCTTCCAAAAATGTATCAAGAGCTACAGGTTGGAAAATCAATGCCAAGGAAGGTGGTTTCCAATACAACACAGACTTTAAAGAGCAAGAGACTGCTCCCGGTCTTGTTTTCGTGGAAGGTGGCACGTTCACCAAAGGTAAAGTGCAAGATGATGTTATGCACGACTGGAACAACTCAGCTACCTCCCAGCATGTACAGTCTTTTTACATGGATGAAACCGAGGTTACCAACGTAATGTACTTGGAATATTTGGATTATCTAAAGAGTGTATATCCTCCAGAAAATCCAAAATATGCGAATATTTATAAAGGTGCCTTGCCCGATACCTTGGTATGGAGAAACCGTTTGGGATTCAATGAAACCATGACCAATAATTACCTAAGGCATCCTGCTTATGCAGAATACCCTGTAGTTGGCGTTAACTGGATCCAAGCCACACAGTTTGCCGAATGGAGGACCGATCGTGTAAATGAGGTGATGCTGGAAAGGGAAGGTTATTTGGCCAAAGACGCTAAATACCAGGCCGCCACTGGTGAAGTTGCAGGTACATTCAGTACCGAAGCCTACCTTAACAGACCAGAATCTGTCTATAACGGACAAATAGATTCCCTTCAAGGGAAAATGAAAAAGGACAGCGTTAACACCTACGCCAAAAGAAGTTCGGGTATCATCATGCCGGAATACCGATTGCCTACGGAGACTGAGTGGGAATATGCCGCCCAGGCCCAAGTTGGTTCTAGGGAATACAATAACTATAGAGGTAGAAAAAAATACCCATGGGACGGTGATTACACCAGAAACGGTCAACGTGTTGGTCGAGGTGACCAATTAGCAAACTTTAAACAAGGAAAAGGTGACTATGGCGGAATTGCAGGTTGGTCCGATGACGGCGCTGATATTACAGCACAGGTAATGTCCTACAAGCCCAATGACCTTGGTCTTTATGACATGGCCGGTAATGTTGCCGAATGGGTAGCTGATGTTTACCGACCTATTGTGGATGACGAAATCAGTGACTTCAACTACTATAGAGGTAACATATATATGAAAACTGCCATCGGAGAAGATGGTAAAGTTAATATCTTGAGAGACTCCGTGGTATATGACACACTTCCTAATGGTAAAGTCGTAGCGGTAAATCTTCCAGGTGAGATAAAAATGGTACCTGTCGATGAAGAAGAAACCTATTTGAGAACTAATTTCTCTGCTAGTGACAATAGAGGATATAGGGACGGCGAACCAAGTTCTTCAAGATTCTTCGACAGATTCAGTGATGAAGAAGATAGTGAGAATACCAAAAAAATGTACGATTCCCCTAACCACAAAGTAGAAAGGGATTCTTTAGGAAACTTGATTCGCCAGTATGACCACTCTAACAACAGAACTACATTGATCAATGATGAAGTGAGGGTATATAAAGGTGGTTCATGGAAGGATAGGGCTTATTGGTTGGATCCCGCTCAACGTAGATACCTACCACAATATATGGCCACAGACTACATCGGATTCCGTTGTGCAATGTCTAGGGTAGGCTCGAAATCAAAAACAAAGAACAAAACGGTAAGAGGTAAAAAAGCCAAATAGTCTTACTGAAGTTATATAAAAAGCCCTGACCATTTCGTCAGGGCTTTTTTTTATCTTTGACTTATGAGTATAAGCGCACTTCATCAGATTTTTCAGCAGTTTCCCACTATTTGTACCGACACTCGAAAAATCACTGACAATTGTATCTTTTTTGCCTTAAAGGGCGACAACTTCAATGGCAACGACTATGCCGAGTCAGCTTTGCGGGAAGGAGCCGCCTATGCGGTAGTCGATGACAAAAAATATGCCGGCTTCGATAAGGTGTTTTTAGTTGATGATGTTTTGGAAACCCTTCAAGGGTTGGCCAAATACCACAGAAACCACCGTGCCGCCAAAATCATTGCCCTAACGGGTAGTAATGGCAAAACAACCACCAAGGAACTGATCTTTTCCGTCCTTTCCCAAAAATATAAAACAGTGGCCACTGTTGGCAACCTCAACAACCATATCGGTGTTCCCCTTACCCTATTATCGATAAAGGAAGATACCGAGATTGCCATTGTTGAAATGGGTGCCAACCACTTGAAGGAAATCGAATTCCTGTGTAGCATTGCATTGCCCGATTTCGGCTACATCACAAATTTCGGAAAAGCCCATTTGGAAGGTTTTGGAGGTGTTGAAGGCGTTATTAAAGGCAAGAGCGAACTCTATGAATTTATAACGACCCACAACGGGATTGCTTTCTTAAATGCGGATGACCCTATTCAATTGGAAAAATTGGGAACCTATATTCACAAATATGGTTTTACACAGAACAAAAAAGATTATTACAAAATTGAATTCCTAAAGGCCGACCCTTGTGTTTCCCTACAGGTTGAAGACACCTGCATTCAATCCCATCTAATAGGAAGTTACAACTTTACAAATTGTTGTGCGGCCATCGTCATGGGCAAATATTTCAACATTCCCCTAGATGTCATCAAACAGGCCATCGAAAGCTATGTACCCCAGAATAACCGATCTCAGATTATTGATAAAGATGGCCGGCAAATCATCCTTGACGCCTACAATGCAAATCCATCGAGTATGAAAGTTGCCTTGGAAAATTTCAGTAAGCTAGAAGGGAGTCCAAAAATGGCTTTTTTGGGTGACATGTTCGAATTGGGGGAATCGGCTGCAACGGAACATCAGATCATCGCTGATTTATCGTCACAGCTCAATATTGATAAGGTGTTTTTATTGGGGGAGAATTTTAGCATGACCGACAGTTCGTTTACAAAATTCAAGAACTATGATGACTTTAAATCACGTTTCATGGATTTAGGGTTAACCAAAAACGGCAAAATCCTAATCAAAGGTTCTAGGGGCATGGCCTTGGAACGCCTGCTCGACTTGCTCTAGTTTATTTCGGATGATGTAAAGGAAAGAAGTGGGATATACTGGATTCGAACCAGTGACCTCTGCCCTGTCAAGGCAGCGCTCTAAACCAACTGAGCTAATATCCCAATAAAATTTCAGGGCGCTAAGGTATGACTAATTTTTTATTCCCAAAACTTACCTATCAAGAATGATCGGTTTATTCCCAAATATTTTTATGCCTTCCTCAAATTTGCAAGGAAACCGATAAATCCAATATTTCAATCTACGCAAATAACTTTTGGGTATACGCATCTTTTCACTGCACACTTTTAACCCCATCATCAAACTGGGCATAACCCAATTATTTATTTTCCGATTTTATACTATCCATTTCCTTTCTGAATCTTAGGATCATAAGGCTATCAAATTGTTGCTCAATACTATCACGCATAAACCTCCAGTTTGATGGCGTCATTTTCAAATTATAATCCCTGATTTTATTGAAACGGGCAATATTGAAACGATTCGAGCGCCAGGCGGCCTCCGTACTCTCTTTATGTTTAAGGTCCTGAAGATATATCCCTATACAAAAACCTAGCACAACAACAACCAACACAACGATCCAAAATCTTGAATTTGTCTTCATAACATCCTTGGTAATTTAGGGCATTGCATGGCAAGGTATAAATACAGAAATCCATTACAATAGATTATTAAAGTTAAAGCATTGCCGCATAACGACAAAACATATCCGCCCATCTTTATAAAATACGGACGAAAACCCTGTTTGGGTTTCCTACTTTCTTAAAAAGTACTTCCTATCTTCGGGGTTGGTTTTTTTATCAATCATTTTATATTCAAAAAAAGCGCCCCTAATCAATCGATCCATTACAAACCTGCTTTTAATGCCATACCATGACCATTTTCAATCGCGGTATACTTTTATATGATTTAAACTACCGAGACTATAAATCGATAATTACCCCCAAATGGCGATTTGCAAATACCTTGAAAATAATTGTTTATGATTTCAAAATGACCTATCCCCCCCTTACAAACCCACAATCATTATGTGTACGATAACATTTTTTATGTGTGTACGTACACATTTTTCATTGCAATCCTTTGAAAATAGAAATCCAACCACTACTTTAGCAATAACAATCACCGGATAACCTTCCGAAAAAGTCAATAAATGAGGCCATCGATTAAAATTAAACACAGAATAATCTACCAATGCCTCAAACTATGCCTTTCTGAAATAAATAGACACTATCGATAAAATACGTTGGTTATAACTGAATAAAAGTCGGTCCTCAAGGTAAAAAACAAACATATGGATTCAAGAAGAACCTTTATAAAAAAATCAGCATTGGCCGGCATAGGTCTATCACTCGCTCCAGGGTTCACTTATGGTAATTGGAAAACAAGTGACAAACTAAAAATCGGAATGATCGGCGTAGGCCTTCGTGGCACAAGCCATCTTAAAAATCTTTTACTAAGAAAGGATATAGAGATAACGGCCATATGCGATATAGACGCTGACAGAATAGATTTAGCCTCTAAATTAATTTCTGAAGCCGGGTACAAAAAACCCCAATCATTTGGAAAAAATGATTTGGATTACCGAAACCTTCTGGAGTTGACTACTGTTGATGCAGTGGTTATCGCCACACCGTGGCTTTGGCATACCCGAATGGCAAAAGATGCCTTAAGAGCTGGTAAATACACCGGTTTGGAAGTGTCTGCAGCAAACACCTTGGAAGAATGCTGGGACCTTGTAGAGACCCATGAAGAGACTGGCTCTCACCTAATGCTTCTCGAAAATGTAAACTATCGCAGGGATATTCTTGCCGTATTGAATATGGTAAAACAGAATGTGTTCGGTGAACTCGTTCACTTCAGATGTGGCTACCAACATGACCTGCGTGATGTAAAATTCAACAATGGAAAACAACCTCATGGTGGTGGGGTTGAATTTGGACCAAAAGCTATTTCAGAAGCAAAATGGCGTACAAACCATTCCGTAAAAAGAAATGCAGATGTCTATCCTACCCACGGTGTAGGCCCCATTGCAGCCATGTGCGACATTAATAGAGGCAATCGCTTTGTGTCGATAACCTCAAATGCCACTAAAAGCATTGGATTGCACAATTACATTGTAAAGAACGGCGGTGAAGACCATCCGAATGCCAAAGTGAAATTTAAACAAGGGGATGTCATTACATCAACTATAGAAACAGCTAAAGGTGAAACCATAATCGTAACCCATGATTGCAACTTGCCCCGCCCCTATTCCTTAGGATTTAGGGTTCAGGGAGCCAATGGTCTTTGGGAAGTGGATGGAGACCGAATCTATATTGAAGGGCAATCAGAACCCCACACTTGGGACAAGGCCGATTCTTGGCTGAAAAAGTATGATCATCCTTTATGGCAGAAATATGGGGATTATGCTCAAAATTCTGGTCATGGTGGAATGGATTTCTTTGTGATCAACGCATTTGTAGAATCTGCGAAAAACAATATCGCCCCTCCAATAGACGCTTATGATGCGGCTGCATGGAGTGCCATAACACCCCTATCGGAAATCTCAATTGAAAACAATGGAGAACCACAGGATTTTCCAGATTTTACACGAGGAAACTGGATGAAGAGAAAATCATATGATTGGATAAAGGACGACTTTTAATAGCTTAGGACACAAAGGACAATATAAAATGTGTTTAAATTTTCATTAAACGACGATCTATAGGACATATGACAAACATCCTATATGGTGAATTTTATATAACTGTCAGCTAGTCAAGGAAATTCCTATAGGTATAAGGGGTGAATGTAGTGGCGTCGAGCATAGCTTCCCAATATAAAAACACCAATGCCATTGAATTTCTAGCATTCACTGAAGAAAGTTCGTTTGTTACCATTGAATTATAAGTTGATTATAGTATTAGTTTATTGAGTTAGTTTATTGAGTTAGTTTGTTGAGTTAGTTTATTGAGTTAGTTTGTTGAGTTAATTTGTTGAGTTAATTTGTTGAGTGGGTTCATTGGTTTGTTTTCAATGGGCACGATGCCTTGGATGACAATTGGAAACGATTGTCGCCAAGGCATTCTTTTTATACCATAAAATAGGTCCAATGAAAACATAGCCCTTTATCGAACGACAACAGGGGTCATGAGCATAGTACGCTTAGGGATATGGAACTTCTGGCATTCCATTGTGAAGAAAATTGGTCGAGTCCCTTTAAACTATTATCAACCGGAAATTGTTTTATCCTTTTAGTTCCTCTAATATGGACATGGATTTAAAAAAATATTTAATCTTGCTATACATTAAGTGTCATTGACATGAATGTTACTGTTCAAGAACTATCCCATAAAATAGATTTTCCAACAATAGTCGAAGGACTACTTAATGGTATTGGTCAAAATATCGGTCTTATCATGAAGCACCCTACCCACTGGACAGGTTTCCTATCTTTATCAAATTACTATGTGAATCCATATTATTATTGTTTTTGGGTTATCCTTACACCAGAATTAACATCAACCGCATAGGCATCTTTCGCAACTGTGTTCATTATCGCCTTTATTATTCTGGGCTCTCCTTCCCGTGCCATGACCCCGATACTGTTTTCCTTATTGGTTGATTTTACTTGCTCGATCACTTCTTTTTATTTACATGGATTGGGTGTTATAGTAAGAACGACCCAGAATTACAGTACAATACACAAAAAAGCGTGTACGAACATACCCAATCAATGTTAACGTACACATCTTTTGGTTTCTTTTTTGGATATATTTGTAATACGATGAAGAAAAAGATAACCATCAAGGATATTGCCCGGGTGGCAAATGTTTCTATAGGAACAGTTGATCGGGTCATTCATAAAAGGGGAAAAGTTTCCGAAACTGCCTTGCAGCAGGTGAATGATGCTCTAAAAGAATTGGACTACAAGCCTAATCCCCTAGCGCGAACCCTTAGAAACAATGTTGTTTATAAAATAAACATCCTCATACCTGACCCCAACAAGGATCCTTATTGGGTTCCTTGCGAACAGGGAATTAATGCCGTTATTGAAGAGTATGAGGCTTTTGATATTGAAATTTCAGTACTTCTTTTTGACCCCTCTAAACCAGAATCATTCTCCCAAATCGGCAACGATTTGGTCGAGAAAGGATCGGATGCCCTATTATTTGTGCCTTTATTCGAAAAAGAGAGTGTTCTTCTACTGGAAAAACTCAACAAAAAGGATATACTGACGGGAACTTTCAATAGCCTTCCCAGAAATCATGTGGACCACCATGTAGGCCATGATCTTTTCTTGAGCGGTAGGGTTGCCGCCAAACTCGTTTCCGATGTTATCCAACCTTCTTCAAGAATCGGAATAATACACATCAATGAAGCCGTAAATAATGCAATTCACATGCGCCAAAAAGAAAAAGGCTTTAGGACTTATTTCAAGGACCATTATGCCGATCATGATGTACTTACCAAAAAGATAAACACGAGTAATGTTACCGAGGCACTACGAGATTTCATAGCGGAGGAAAAAGTGGACATTTTTTTCGTGACTACCTCTAAAACATATGAAGTCGCACTTGCCTTAAAACAACTGAATAAAAAAGCAACTGTTGTAGGCTATGATCTCTTACCCGAAAATGTTGCGTGTTTACAAAATGGTGAAATTCAATTTCTAATACATCAGGCACCTAAGCTACAAGCATCCCTTTCACTCAAAAACCTTGTAGAAAAACTGTTGTTCAATAAAGAGTTTCCCAAAAAACAATTATTACCCATAGAAATCATCAACTCGGAAAATATAAAGAGCTACCTCTAACAATAACCCTCCTTAATGGCCTGCCCCTAACCCACAATCCGCTGGAATCAGTTTATAATATTTTTTTGATGTGATTCAACATTTCCCCATACATCAACCATGACCCGAAAAGCTTGGATGCGTGCTTTTAACACCCTCTTTACCCCCACAGAATACAACACCTTTTAGTAAGCAATAAATACCAAATCGCTGTTCCTTCATAATCAGCTTCAAATAAGTCAATTTCTTATTATTTTTAAATTAAAATCCATTAATATTGAATTTTAAAGGTCATAAATTGATGATTTTATAATTTTAACTTCCGTAATCCAAAAATTTACGAAAACCCTTTCGAAAATACCCATACACCAAACTATTTACCACTACTTATTGATTTACAGTATTTTACATAAGTTAATTAACCCGAGACCTAGATTCTAAAGACAACGACATTACCAATGGGTATGTTAAAAATGGAAGAGTTCATT
Organism: Maribacter polysiphoniae; assembly: GCF_003148665.1. Taxonomy (GTDB): domain Bacteria; phylum Bacteroidota; class Bacteroidia; order Flavobacteriales; family Flavobacteriaceae; genus Maribacter_A; species Maribacter_A polysiphoniae. The sequence goes on from NZ_QGGQ01000008.1 coordinate 165,146, forward strand.
ATTATAAGAATAATTTTGAAGGAATGAATTTCAAAAATTACCGAATTGCATTCGGTTAATACTAGAACTATCATGGGAGCAGCCTACAAATTGGAACAACAGTTACTACAGAACCGAATCAGCTACAACATGCTGCCCCTACAAATAAAATATTTTCCAAATTCCAACCATCACAACGTATAAATCAAATAATATATTCCATTTAACCACATTAAAATCAAGTTTATGAAATTTTTTATAGATACCGCGAACCTAGACCAAATAAAGGAAGCCCAAGCATTGGGAGTTTTGGACGGAGTAACAACAAACCCTTCATTAATGGCCAAAGAAGGCATTACCGGGAAGGCCAACATACTAAAGCACTATGAGGCTATCTGCGATTGTGTCGATGGCGATGTATCGGCAGAGGTAATTTCAACCGATTTCGATGGAATGATTAAAGAAGGGGAAGAGTTGGCTGCCCTAAACCCTCAAATTGTGGTCAAATTACCCATGATTGCCGATGGTGTGAAAGCCTGTAAATATTTCTCGGACAAAGGCATTAGAACCAATGTTACCTTGGTGTTTTCTGCAGGACAGGCTCTACTTGCCGCAAAGGCAGGTGCCACCTATGTATCCCCATTTTTGGGAAGATTGGACGATATTTCTACCGATGGTCTTAATCTTATTGCTGAAATAAGACAGATATATGACAACTATGATTTCGATACCCAAATATTGGCTGCCTCCATCAGACACACCATGCATGTGATCAACTGCGCGAAAATTGGTTCCGATGTAATGACGGGGCCCCTTTCGTCAATTGAAGGTTTGCTTAAACACCCCTTGACCGATTCTGGTTTGGCCAAGTTTCTTGAGGATGCAAAATCGTTTGATTTGTAGATACACTAGCCAAAAAGCATCCATATAAATACATATCAAATCCAAAAGAACCATCCGCTTTGCAACCAATGTAATGGAACGTGTTCTTTTGGATTTGACACTACTATGATTTCCCGTATTAGGCCATACACAAGATCCCGATTCTACGTAAATGATGTCCAGACCGAATGGACTTTAAATGTACCTTCCTTTTCAAAGTCCTAGGACAACATTCGAATGAACGTAATACCACAATCCGTAAAATACGAACACATACTTCTATGCGTAGGAAGTAACCAGGCCTAAATCCCCATTGGAAAGATATAAGATCCTACTTGACCATTTCGTGAAAATGGGGCAAAAGATCCATGCCTTTTGCAAATTCATATCCAGTTATAATCAGGAAAACATCAAAAAAAACTATCGGGAATTTCATATCGGATGGGTCTTCTGAACGAGTAAATAAAAAATACTGGCCTAAAAGCCCATTAAAAAGGGAAATGCAACAAATGTATTACAGTTTGCTTCAATAATAACACCCCCAAAATTATAGTCAAAATACCTTTAGAAATTCAAAACGACACCCTAGGTTAATTGTTCGTTATGCTTAGTTTTTTTGCTTTACAAAATTAAATGACCCGACTAAAATAATTTTCTATTATGACCATGACATATAAAATTCGCGTACTTCTAATCGTTTTCGTTTTAAGCTTAAGTGCTTGCCAAACCAACAATAAGGATTCAAAGAAAGACACCTCCAAAGAAGAGGTCTCTTTAAAGGAACATTTCAAAGGAAGCTTTTTGATAGGGGCCGCAATCAACGATAGCCATATTGACAGATCGGATTCGCTTGGTATTCAACTCCTGAAAAAAGAGTTTAATTCCATAACCCCTGAAAATATAATGAAATGGATGTATGTCCATCCTGAAAAGGACTCTTATTTCTTTGACACTACAGACAAATATGTAGCCCTCGGCCAAGAGAATGGGATGTATATCGTAGGTCATAATTTGGTTTGGCACAGTCAGTTGGCGGATTGGGTCAACCCTATTAAGGATAGTCTTGAAATGGCTTCTGTATTAAAGGAACATATTAACACCATTGCCAGCAGATACAAAGGAAAAATCGATGCTTGGGACGTTGTAAATGAAGCCTTGAATGAGGACGGAACCTTGAGGGAATCCGTTTTTTCCAATACAATGGGCGATGGCTTCCTGGAACTGGCCTTTAAGGAAGCTGCCAAAGCCGATCCGGATGCAACACTTATATATAACGACTATAATCTTTGGAAACCCGAAAAAAGGGACGGGGTAGTTCGTTTGGTGAAAAAATTACAGGATAATGGCGCCAAAATCGATGAAGTCGGTATACAGGCACATTGGAGTTTGGAAGGCCCTTCCATCGAAGATATTGAAAATAGCATCATTGCATTTTCAGAGCTTGGGGTCAAGATTTCGTTCACTGAATTGGATGTCACGGTCTTGCCCAATCCTTGGGAGTTGGACGGGGCTGCCGTTAATCAAAATTATGACGAATTTGAAGGAGATCCCAAAATGAACCCCTATCCTAACGGATTACCGGATTCCGTTAAACTAAAACTCAGTAAACGATACCAAGATATTTTCAATCTTTTCACAAAACATAAAGAGAAAATAAGCCGGGTTACCTTCTGGGGCGTTCAAGACGGACAGTCATGGCTTAATAATTGGCCCATAAACGGCCGTACAAACTATCCGTTGTTTTTTGATAGAAATTATCAACCCAAGAAAGTGTACACGGATATTATCAGCGCTAAAAACAACTAATTGTTTATATCATATACGACCTACTAAATGGAAGATTTAAGTAATGAAAAATTATCGATAAAAGAAAAAATAGGGTATTCCTTAGGTGACCTTGCGGCCAATCTGGTATTTCAAACCTTAGTTACCTACCTATCTTACTTTTACACCGATATTTATGGGTTAAAACCAGAGCACGCAGCCATGGTAACCCTCGTTGTCGGCCTAATCGCGGCATTTGCCTTTAACCCGATCGTTGGTGCCCTGGCCGATAGGACCAACTCTAAATGGGGGAAATTTAGACCGTGGATATTATGGACGGCCATTCCTCTGGGAATTGCCTCCTTACTCGCCTTTAGCACACCGAATTTCGATTACCAGGGCAAGGTGATTTATGCCGTTGCCACCTATTCCCTATTGCTGTTACTCTATGCTTCCAACAATTTACCGTACTCCGCATTAAGCGGTGTGATAACCGGTAACATGAAAGAACGAAATAGCATTTCGGCCTATAGATTCGTTGCCGTTATGTTCGCGCAGTTCTTTGTACAGGTATTTATGTACGATTTGATCTTAAAAGCCGGGGGTGGTGACAAAGCCATGGGCATGGAAAAGGTCATGACATTCTTGGCCGTAATCGGTACGGTTATGCTTCTGATCACCTTCTTTACCACCAAGGAAAGGGTAATCCCCAAAATTGAACAACAATCGAGCTTAAAGGAAGATTTAGGCGATCTATTCAAAAACAGGCCTTGGATCATTATGCTGGTCACCACTACCTTGGTGTTTGTAACCCTGGCCCTTAAAGGTGGCGCCTATGTCTATTACTTTGAAAACTATGTAGACAATACCCAATTAGAATTGTTTTTAGATCCTTTAAGACCCTATTTACCCACTTTTGAAAACGAAACATCCTTTGGTTTGGGCATCTTCAACGGAGGGGGTATTCTCTTCGGTTTGATAGGTATTATGTTATCAAAAAAGTTCGCCGATAAATACGGTAAAAGAACCGTTTTTTCGACCACGCTGTTCATCTCCACTCTTTTTATTATCCTTTTCTACTTTTATCCTCCAAAATCCATTGAATTAATATTCGGGACTCAAATTTTACATGGATTCTTCTATGGTATATGTACCCCTATTTTATGGACCATGATCGCCGATGTTGCCGATTACTCCGAATGGAAGAACAACAGAAGGGCCACCGCTATCATATTTTCCGCAATGATGGTAGGTCTCAAAGGGGGGTTGAGTATCGGAAGTTCACTTTTAGCCTGGATACTAAGTCTCTATGATTATGTTCCGAACAACACGACCATTGGGCAGGAGGAACATACCATAAACGGAATAAAAATGTTGGTCAGTATTTATCCGGCCATTCCTTTTTTAATCGCTATCGGTCTAATGACATTTTATGAAATAAACAAGAAAATGGAATTAAGGATTGAAGCTGATCTACGCGAAAGAAGAAACCAATAATTCAATAATATAAGTATGCCAGAAGAGAGTATTGAACATATAGATTTTGAAGCGCTTAATAAAAAAGCCATTTCAAAGCCGTTGGTAAAACATATGTATACCGCGGATCCTTCCGCACATGTTTTTGAGGGAAAAATATACATTTATCCTTCCCATGACATCGATGCAGGTATCCCATTCAATGACAACGGCGACCATTTTGCCATGGAAGACTACCATGTTATTTCCATGGATACGGTTGAAAGCGAGGCCATAGACAATGGGGAGGCCTTACATGTAAAAGACGTCCCTTGGGCCGAAAGGCAAATGTGGGCTCCGGATGCAGCCCATAAAGACGGAAAATACTATTTGTTTTTTCCGGCGAGGAACAAGTCAGGTCTATTCCAAATCGGGGTAGCCATATCCGATTCCCCCACAGGCCCCTTTAAAGCGGAACCCTTGCCTATAGAGGGCAGTTATAGCATTGACCCTGCTGTTTTTGAGGATGAGGATGGCAGCTATTACATGTACTTTGGTGGAATTTGGGGCGGACAGCTTCAAAAATATCGAAATAACGTCTATGATGAAGCGAATGAGCTACCTAAACACTCCGAAGCGGCCCTATTACCAATAGTCGCTAAAATGACCGACGATCTATTAGGCTTCGCTGAAGAACCAAAGGGTATTCACATCGTAGACGAAAATGGGGATTTATTGTTGGAAGGGGACAATGAAAGACGGTTTTTTGAAGCCTCATGGCTTCACAAGTACAACGGAAAATACTATTTTTCCTACTCCACCGGTGACACCCATTTTATTTGCTATGCCATAGGGGACAACCCATACGGACCATTTACCTATACCGGCAAAATATTGGAACCTGTTGTCGGATGGACATCCCACCACTCTATTTGCGAAGTAGCCGGCAAATGGTATTTGTTCTACCACGATTCTAGCTTATCCAAAGGAATAACCCATTTAAGATCGGTTAAGCTTGCAGAAATAACACATCATACAGACGGTACGATAAGTACCCTAAAGCCATATTTGGATTAGTTTAATTTGGAATGGGAAAAGGAGTATTAAATAACTTAATACTCCTTTTTTTTGAATTGTACCACTACAACAGAATCCCTAAAAAAGCCTTTAAAACGCTAATTCATATCTTCATCTACGACCCTTAACCATTCGTATGTGGCCTTATTTGCACTCTCCTTCCCTAAAGAAGTAGTATACATAGCATAATAACAGCCCACAAAACCACCTGCTGTCTTAGTGCTTAAAAACGTAGCATCGACCTTTTCGGCGATAGGGCTCCAATTTTTGGTATCGCTTGAAAAATAAAAGTGATAAAACCCATTGTCCGCCATAATCTTGAGATATACTTTTTCATAATCTATTTTTATAGTGTTCATCGTTTCAAGATCACTTCCATTTGACTTTAATAATTGAATGACATTTTCCCCATCTTGATACGATTTGCACAAATAATAGAAGTGTTCCGCATTTTGGAAGACGACCAAACCAGCCTTCTCATTCGTTCTCGTGGTCCCAAAATCCATGGCTGTGGCGACTTCACCCTTCAAATGGGATTGCCTAACCCCAATAAAACTTGGATTCTCCTTATTGGAACAAGTTTCGGGCCGAGTCCTCAATGTTATCCCTTCGCTACCCATAGCATACCATTTAGTTATGGGAGTTCGTAAAAAATTATATTTGAAGTTCAATTCTTCCCCTGTGAAATCATCAAAAAACAATGAATCCCTCTTAATTTGGGTCACCTCTTTTGGAACTTTGATCTCATATCTTTTTTTGACCACTTCGCCCTGTAGATCAAAAACAGGCCAGTTATCTTTCCAAACAACCGGGGCCATGAACGTTTCCCGCCCCGTATTAAAGTGGTTTCCCGAATAAGGTCGGCATCCTAAGAAGACACCCCACCAATCCCCAAACCCATCTTCGAAAATATCGGCATGACCGGTTGAGGTCACTGCATTTTCCCTATCCTCAGGTAAATGACGCTGGGTCAATATTGGGTTTTGGGCATAGCTTTCATACGGTCCGGTTACCGATTGACTCCTAAACACCACTTCTGAGTGGTCCTCGGCAGTACCACCCTCGGCAGCCATTAAATAATAATAACCATTTTTCTTATAGATATGCGGACCTTCTATCCAAACAGGTTTTTTCTTAATATCGGTACCTCCATTTATTAAGATCATGGGTTCCCCAATCACCTTCAATCCCTTGATGTCAAATTCCACCATTTTAATCGTTCTATGTCCGTCGTACAAAGGGGTCTTTTCGGGAGCATCACTATTGTATACAATATAGGAACGGCCATCCCCATTAAAAAACAGGGAAGGGTCTATTCCTTCCACTTCAGGAATCCAAACAGGATCCGACCAAGGACCTGATGGATCGGTAGCGGTAACCACAAAATTATTCTTTCCACCAACAATGGTGCATGTAATATAATACACCCCATTGGCATAGCGTATGGCAGGGGCAAAAACACCTTGGGAAACCTCTAGTCCACTTAAATTCAATTGTTCTGGCCTATCGAGTACATTACCGATCTGTTCCCAATTGACTAAATCATCACTTTTGAAAATAGGGATTCCAGGAAAATAGGCAAAGGTTGAATTTACCAGATAATAAGAACCCGCTACCTTACAAATACTGGGGTCTGGATAAAAACCCGCCAGAATAGGGTTTTCGTATGTTCCTACATCAAACAATTGCCCAGTAGGTTGTTCTTTCTTAAGGGAACAACTTGTGATGATAAGGCTAAGTACAAACATTAAAACAAGTGATTTCTTCATAACTTATAATTTTTCTTTTAATCCTTCCAAAAATCCAAAATAAGCGGGTTTGGGCTGCAGGTCCCCGTCATAGATCGTTGGCCAATCCTTGAGATTGAAAAAAGGATTGATCCAGGTATCCCTATCGGTAAAATCCCAAAAGGTAATCCCGAATTGTTGTTCTTTTGGAACAATGGTACGATACATGCGAACAAGGTTCCTGTATTTATCCGCTTGGGCCAATTTCATTTCCCCAGTCAATTCCTTGTACACCTGAACACCCCCATTTCTGGTATCATCATGGGTATTGAAAATAATATCCACTTCGGAAAGATGAATCTGCAACCCCGTTTCAGAAGCCTTTTTTAGCGCGTTTGCTATGACCTCATCAGGGATATCCATTCGTATATGCATTTGAAAACCTATTCCGGAAATGGGGACTCCCTTATTCCTCAAACTTTGTATTACATCGAGGGTGGCTTTCAATTTTACCGTATCCCTTTCGATATTGAAATCGTTATAAAAAAGAATGGCATCGGGATCTGCCTCATGTGCGTAGGTAAAAGCCTTGGCTATGTAATCCTCACCCATGGAGTTGTACCAAATAGTTTCGCGCATGGCACCCCCTGCGGATTCCAATCCTTCATTGACAACATCCCAAGCCTTTACTTTTCCTTTATACCGTCCCACATAAGTTTCAATGTATTCTTTCATAAACCCCCCAAGCCATGTACTATCGGCCAATGCCTTTTCTTCTACCCATTTGGGTGTGGAACTATGCCAAATTAAATTATGCCCAAACAATCGTTGATTATGTTTTTGGGCATAATCAAGTATACTATCGATTCTACCCCAATAATAGGCCCCTTCCTGGGGAAGGACCCTATTCATTTTCATATCACTGGCGGAAGTGATACTATTAAAATTCCTTGTCTCCAATGCCTGTAGTTCAGCATCCTTTGTCAATGTTTCGATTCGGATGGCCGTTCCTATGGGAAAATCGGCGTAGTCCTTCAAACCGGAATCCATATCCTGGCTTAAAAGACCCTCTGAAAAAAAAGATATGGCCATAATTGCAAAAATATACCTGTAATTGAAATACTTGTTTTCCATGATTGAAATTGATAAAAAAAGCCTAAATAATTAAATTTAGGCTTTTCCAATGTTTATGTGATATTCATTTTAAAGCTTACTGTAAACCTTCCACATACCCTTGATAAGCCTGCTTTTTGTTATAATTTTCATCGAACAACAAAGGCCAATCAGGATTTCCCCAGAAGTCGATCAACCAAGATTCATTGTCCCTTAGTCCCCAAACGGTCAATGCAAACTTATTGTCCAGGGGAATGGCATTGTAGATCTGCACTACTTCCTTATACTTCGCCTTTTGGGCAGTTGCCCTCTCGTTGGTCAATGTTGTTTGATCCCCATCGGGATTCGCCCTTATATCCAACTCGGAAAAATGGAGTTTCAATCCCCTACTGACCGTAGCATCCGCAACACTTTGGATATCTGCCGCGGAAGGACCGTTATAGGAAATATGCATTTGGGCACCCACACCATCGATGAGGTTTCCTAAATCATCAACCAAATCAAATATGGCTGCGCGTTTGCTTGAACTCGCGGCAATGTTATAGTCATTGTAAAACAAGAGAACATCCGGATCAGCATCCCTAGCCCATTGAAAACACTTTCTAATGTAGTCATCACCCATTTTATCCTTGAAAACAGAGCTTCTAAGTGGATTACCCGAACCGTCGTCTATAGCTTCGTTTACAACATCCCATGAACGTACTTTTCCTTTATAACGGGTTACTACTGTGGTAATATAATCTTGCACCATGGCCTCGAACTCCGCGTCGGATCCTAAAAAATCAGTAACCCAATCCGGGGTCGCATTATGCCAAATAAGGGCATGCCCATGAACATTCATGTCATTTGCCTGCGCAAAATTTACGATAGCATCCGCAGCGGAAAAATCATAGTTCCCTTCCGATGGATACATGACGTTCATTTTCATCTCATATTCCGATGTTAGATTGTTAAATTCCTGTTTCAACAAATCCGTATATTGATTATCACCACTAACCCATGAAGAACGAGTGATCATACCGACGGAAAAAGTTGTCGCCAACCCTTTAAGTCCTTCACCGGAAACCGAACCACAAATACCATTGGGGCAAATACCATTTTCATCAACGATGATTTTTTTGCTTTCCTCGGTCTTTCCAGCCTTATTGGTTACAGTCAATTTAATAGTATATTCTCCGGGATTGGCATAGGTTACCTCTTCCAATCCTGCAGCATCATTTACTGTTCCGTTGCCTAATCCGAAATCCCATACACTTGTAAAGTCGGTCTCCCCCACTGAAGTATTATTCAGGAACAAGACATGGGCATCGGTTTCCGAAATCGTATATTCAAAAGAGGCCTGGACCTTATTAACGGGGATTATAGGCTCTGGCTCTGGTTCATATCCGTCGGAGGAACAGGAAAATACCGTTAATACGACTGATAGTAACAGAAATAAGTGATTTACTTTCATAATAATATGTTTCATATTTCCCTGTTTTTTCTTTTAGTTTTTTACAACCTTAATGTTATCGATAACGAAACTACCACCGGTAGCCCCCATATCCATTGCTATTAAGGTAGTGGCCGAATTCGCGGTAAAACTCCATGAATATTGTTGCCAATCTTCGGTTACCGTATAATCGCCTGCGTATTGTTCCCCGCCAACCCCTGGGTTCGTAGAATAACGCATAACAACAGGATCACCTTTTGCCCAAAGTGAAACGGTATATTCCTGACCATCCTCGGTAGGGAATGCATCACTAACAAATTGTGTGTCCCAAGGGTTTCCGTCTGCAGGGTTATTGACTCTCATCGCCCTAGACCCACTGAGTACCTCCGTTACCTCTGCAATTACCCTATCTCCACCGTTGTATTTGTTCCAGTTGGTAAAATCGTCACCATCACCTTCCTCAAGGCCACCGTTCAACAACTCACTATCGTTGGAAGGTAAGTCCAAGGCACTCGTACCTTTCACCATTTCTACGGCATCAATAATAAAATTACCTGAGGTAGCTCCCATATCCAAAGCGATTAAGGTTGTTTCGGAATTGGCTGTGAATGTAAAGGAATATTGACCCCAATCTTCGGTTATTGTATAATCACCGGCATATTGATCACCCCCAACACCTGGATTCGTTGAAAATCGTATCACCGATGGGTCTCCTTTCGCCCAAAGGGAAACGGTATAATCCGCACCATTCTCAGTCGCGATACCATCAGTAACGAATTGGGTATCCCAAGGATTTCCATCTGCTGGATTCATCACTTTAGCGGCCCTATAGCCCACCAAAACCTCTACAGTTTCTGAGGTAATCCTATCGCTTCCATTGTTTTTGTTCCAATTGGTGAATTCATTATCATCGCCATCAACAAAATAGGCGTTCTGTATAAGGTTTTCCGGATTGGTCAAAAATCGTACATCTGTTGGTGGTGGCAGAACGACTGTCAAACTTTGGGTGGTTTGTAAATAAGAACTGGTACCGACCATTGTCAACGTAACGGTCTTATCCCCAGCAGTACCGAATTGATGTTCCAAAACCCCATTATCAGCGTATTTAGCAGTTTCATCCGAAAACTCCCAATAACTATAGAATTCCCCTTTATCAGCAGTGGTATTCTCCAAGTAATAAATGCTGGAGTTCTCAGCTGATTCGGTTATCGTAAAAGAAGGTTGCTCGGAAAGAGTTACAATATCAGAATCGTCATTATCATCGCAAGACCATATCAATAGTCCCAGAAAAAATAAGTAGTATAATTTATTTGATTTCATAATTGTGATAGTTGAATTAATAATTTACGTTTTGAGTTTGGGAAAATTTGGGAAGAGACAGTGCATATCCCTATGCACTGTTCCCCAAATTAAACTAACTCTAAAACTAATTTTCTTAAATTAATAACCAGGGTTTTGGTCAGCACTGGTCAAATTGGCGTTAGAACTAATTTCCCTGTCAGGGATAGGCCACAATTCGTGCTTACCTGCCTGAAAATTAGTGTCCGCCAATTCTGAAGCAACTATGCCCCAGCGGATCATATCATCAAAACGAACCTGCTCGCCATTCAGTTCTACCTTGCGTTCGTGTACAATAGCATCGAAAACCTGTGCCTTTGACAAGTTAAGTGGTAGATTGGCCAAACCGGCCCTTGTCCTTACCCTGTTTATTAACCCTATCGCATCCGCCTGTGTTCCCACTTCATTCTCACACTCGGCCATCATCAAAAGAACATCGGAATAGCGAATGATTTTTACATTGATGCCTGACTCCGATGCCTCATCGGTCTGCTTGTAATAATTTTGATATTTTTTCCAAGCAACGCTACGGACATTACCCCCATTTTCTGCAAAATCATCTGCAACAAAGGTATTCTGCCCATTATTATAGGTATCTCCTGGGACATAAAAACTTCCTTGGAACCTATTGTCGCCAGGTTCAAACTCGGCAACCAAATCATCTGAAGGATATACGTTGAACCAGTTAAGAACACCATAATCCTGACCTCTAAATGTGGCATGGTTTGGTCCTGAACCACTAACAGGGGAATCCCATTTAGCACCTGTACCCAAAGCAATATCATATTCAACTTCAAACACGGATTCTATTCCATGTTCAGTCTCTTCCTTAAAGTTATCGTAATAATCAGTTTCCAAATCATAACCGGACATTGCCTGAAAAGCATCCAAAGCCGCTCCATATTCCTTTTCATACAACAACACTTTTCCTAGGAATGCCTGTGCAGCCCCTTTAGTGGCCCTACCTTTATCTTCCTCAGACTTACGCAATAAATTGGCCGATGCAAAAGTCAAGTCCTCAACAATCAGATTGATTACCTCAGCCTTGGTACTCCTTGGTGAACCTTCAGGAACATCTTCGGCAGTTCCCGAACGTATAGGGACACCACCAAACCTATTGACCAACAACCAATAATAATATGCTCTCAAGAACCGTGCTTCACCAATAAACTTCCGCTTCCTGGCTGGACTCAATTCACTGTCTGAAATTTCATTGATCTTATCGGCATTACCGATTATAAAATTGGCCTTATTGATTCCTCTATAGCAACTATCCCAATAATCGAATATTTGATTATTACTTGAATCGAATGAAAAATCCGCGAACGTAACCTTATCACCTTCCTGCTGGGAATTTCCCGCATTTTCATGTGACATGTTATCCATCATATAAAACATCAATCGTCCATACAGACCAAAGGGCTGAAGGTTTGCATATGCTGCATTTATTGCCGATTGAACCTGGGATTCATTCGAGAAAAAGGTGTCTGGTGACAATTGATTGGGGTTTGACAATTCCAGATCGTTCTCTGAACAGGAATCCACCAAAAACACTCCCATTAACAATATTACTAGTAGTTTATATTTTGACATGATTATTTTTATTTAAAATGTTACTTGAAGTCCTAACAAAAATGATTTTGGTTGTGGGTATAAACCTCGATCAATACCAAATTCATTACCGCCCAATTCCGGATCCAAACCTGAATAATCAGTTATGGTAACTAGATTTTGTCCACTGATATAAATTCTGAACTTGGATATATACTCTTCCAAGAAATTGCTTGAAAGGGTATAGCCTAAAGTCACATTCTTTAACCTGGCGTAAGACCCATCCTCAACAAAACGATCGGACACTCCGTTGTTTTGTGGTGCTCCCAATGCCCTAGGTTCCGTACCCGATGGGTTTGATAAAGACCAACGATTATTATTGTAGTCTTGGCTGATATTGAACAATCTATTGGCACCCCCTACCAAATCATAGGTGTTGGTATTGAATATTTCATTGCCGGATACCCCCGTTACGAATAGATTAAAATCGAAATTCTTATAATTGGCATCGAAATTAAAACCATAGGTAAGGTCTGGGAAAGGGTTGCCTATGATATCCCTATCTTCAGAAGTAATATCCCCATCATTGTTTAAATCCTTAAATCGAATATCTCCAGGTTGAACTGTAGTTTGACTAGGGTTCGCCGTGAATACAGCATCTACCTCCGCTTGATTTTGGTAGATACCATCGCTAACCAAACCATAGAAGTGAAAGAAAGACTCCCCAACCACTGTACGTGTAATGTTACCACCACCTTTAAAAGTTGAACCTACAACTCCATCAACTCCAGCTAAATTCAAAACTTTATTCTCTGTGGTACCCAAATTCAAGTTGGCCGACCAAGTAAAGTCACCTTCACTGTCCCTATACCCTAGGCTCAATTCAAATCCTTTGGTTTCACTAGACCCCAAGTTTACTGGTAAGCTACCTGAGTTAATACCGTTTGATGCTGGTGGTGGAATGTAAATCAATAAATCCTTACTGGTGTTTTTATAATATTCCAATGAAGCGGTAACCTTCTCTTGGAATAAACCAACGTCCAAACCAACATTCATGATTTCCTTGGACTCCCACTGTAAATCCTCATTGGCTCCACCATTGGCGGTAACCCCAAATGCGACCTCACCATTTATTGGGTATTCAAAGCCACCGGTCAATGTGGGCGCGTATAAATAGTCACCGATACCATCACTACCCGTTGTACCATAACTAGATCTAAGTTTTAAGGTACTGAAAGCCGTGTTTTTCATAAAGTTCTCTTTAGCGATATTCCATCCTAAAGAACCTGAATAGAAATTCGCCCAACGACTGTTGGCTCCAAAGCGGGAAGAAGCATCGCGTCTAATTGAAGCCGAAGCAATATACTTGTTGTCATAATTGTAGTTTACACGTCCTAAATACCCCAATTTATTGGTTTCATAGGAACTACTACCCAAGCTAGAATCCTCATTAGACAATTGGTCAACTTCATCGGTAACGGCATTTCTACTTCCCATGCCCACATTACTGGATTTACCTTCATATTTTTCAACCAATGCCAACAATTCAATATTATGATGGTCGGCTATGGTTCTATTATATCTAAGGCTGTTATTGAAAATAATGGTTTGTCCGTAACCTTTACTTCTTGAAATGGACGCATAATCCTGTGCATGGGTTATACTGCCCGTTACACTATCATCACTAAAGGAAGGTACAAAACGTTTATTGTCATATGTATAGTAATCCAACCCTACCTGGGATTTGAAATTAAGTCCGTCCAGAATCTCGAGTTCAGCATAAATATTCCCGATAATACCGACATTCTTATTTACCGCATCACCAAGTGTTTGCACCCTAACCGGGTTTTCTGCATCCTGACCATCCACTGAGGAGGAAGGCCCTTGAAAACCACCCAAATTATTTGGATTGTAAACCGGCAAATAAGGAGCGGCTTTTACGGCATGTTCCAATACCGTTCTACCCCCAGAGCTCAACTCTGGATTCTGTTTGCTAAAGGCCACGGACATAGACTCCCCAACCGTTAGTTTTCCAAACTTCGCTGAACTGTTGGCCCTAAAGGAATACCTTTCAAAACCAGTTTTCACCAAGGTACCTTCTTGCTTTAAATATTCAGCGGAAAAATACTGTGAGCCATTTTCATCCCCCTTGGAAAATGATAAATTATAATCCTGGATTATACCTTGCCTAAAAACCTCATCTTGCCAATCTGTATTATTTTGATAAAGCTCCAAAGGCCTATCTGGAAATACCCCCAAGTCAGCAGCATATTTTAAGTATTCAACAGTATTTAAAACATCATAACGCTTTGTTACGGATTGGTAACCTGTATAAGTATTAAAGTTAAGTTGGCCCTTACCCCCTTTTCCTTTTTTCGTGGTCACCAGGATTACCCCGTTAGATCCTTGTGCACCATAAACCGCTGTGGTAGATGCATCCTTTAAGACCGATACATTTTCTATATCATTTGGACTAATACCTGAAAGGTTACCGACAATAACCCCATCTACAACAAATAATGGACTGTTGTTGTTTAAGGAACCTAATCCACGGATCAACACCGAGGGCGTAGAACCGGGAACCCCACTATTGGCAATGGTGAGTCCTGCCGATCTTCCTTGTAAGGCAGATTCCGCATTGGTCACTGGCAAAGCACTGATCTCTTCAGACCCTACTGTTGAGATGGCCCCTGTCACTGCCACCCTACTCTGTTTACCGTAACCAACGATTACGACTTCCTCCAATTGTTCCGAAGAAGTTTCCAACACAACATTGATGGTGGTCTGATTACCTACCTGAATCGTTTGTGTGCGTGTACCAACGTAACTAAATACCAGTACGTCCGTGGCGTTAAGGTTATCGATGGAATAATTTCCGTCAAAATCCGTTGAAACACCGTTCGCTGTCCCTTGTACCACAACCGAGGCTACGGGTAGGGGCATACCTGAATCATCTGTCACAGTCCCTCGAACAGTCTGTTGCGACAGCATGCTTTGTGAAAAAATCATCACAACTGCGATAATTGCAATTTTCAATTTGGTCATCCTTGAGTTTGTTTAAGTTAATTTTAGTTTATTTAAAAGGTTGGTTTCTTTGAGGGAATTCCAGTTCCTTCAAATCACATACGTAAAAAGAAATCCGATAAAAATCAAGATCAAACCTATAAGCAAGACTTCTCCCAAGATTTTTAATTTTGAATATTTTTTCTTCATCCCTAATACGACTATGCACCACTATCAAAAATATATTTGTATTATAACTTTGAATGCCAAGTATTGAGCAGTAGGTGAAACTAATGTTGCAAATGGGCCGTACTTTACCCTTTACACAACATTTGTGTTAATTGACGCAACATTTGTTGTAAATGACTATGAATCATTAACATTAAAACAAAAATGAAGTGATAAAGGTGGTAATTTGTGCTAGGAAAAGTTAAGGTCTCACCACATCTGTCGGAAGGACCCCAAATAATGCCTTGAAACATTTTGTGAAATAGGAAGGGGATGAAAACCCTACTTGATAGCAAACCTCGCTGATGTTTATTTCCACATCAGTTTCAATGATCTGCTTGGCTTTCTGCAATCTGACGTTTCGTAAAAATTCATTTACGGTCTGCCCAGTAAGTGTTTTAATCTTTCGGTATAGTTGGCTACGACTTAAATTGAGCTCTTTGGCCAATAACTCCACACTCAAATCGGGATCGCTTATGTTCTCATGGACATAATTCAACACCTTTTGTATAAATCCTTTATCCAGTGAGGTGTTATTTGTGTTTTCATCACCACCACTGATATTCCTAAAATATTTATCAAAGATGATTTGTCGACTTGTGATCAATTGATTGAGTCTAAGCCTTAACAGCCTCATATCAAATGGTTTGACCATATAGGCATCGGCACCGAATTCTATTCCCTCGATCCTATCGTCTATTTTGGCTTTTGCGGTCAGCATCAACAAAGGTATATGGCTGGTCCTCAAATCCTCCTTAATAAACTTACAGAACATAAACCCATCCATATTCGGCATAATGACATCTGTCAAGATAATGTCCGGTAAAATATCTTTTGCGATTTTTAGCCCTTCTTTACCGTCTTTGGCCACGACTACCTTGTATTGTTCCTTAAACTCATCTTTTAAATAATTGCGTAGCTCCGCATTATCCTCAACGATCAACAGTGTGTAAGACTTATATTTAGGGGGTGATTTTTCCTCTTGCCCCTCCATTTCCCCTTTTTCACTATCAATTACCCCAAAGGATTCCCTAGAAGAAGGTCTCAAGGCTTTCGATTCTTCCAAAAGAAGCTCATTTTCACTAAAATACTCCTTCCCTTTGGGCAAAACTATTCTAAATGATGTGCCCTTTCCTAATTCACTGGTCACCTCAATCTTTCCTTTATGCAACTGCACGAAGCTTTGTACCACCTCGAGTCCTATACCGGTTCCCCCGTAATAGGTTTCATTAAGGTTTTTTACTTGATAGAAACGTTCAAATATTTTCCCGACCTGTTCTTCCGTTAACCCTGGTCCTGTATCGGAAATAACTATTTCGACAACCTTTATTGGTTCATTTTCATCAACCAATGGCAATTTTTCAAAAATATCGTTTGATACGATATCCAAGGTTATACCCCCACCCTCATTCGTAACTTTCATTGCATTGGAAAGAATATTGAAAATGATTTTCTCCAACATTTTCTCATCGGCATAAATGGGAATATGATCTTGGTCTTTATCGATGGTCAAGTGTATGTTCTTGCTTAATGCCTCCGCTTCGAAATAATCTATTACCTCATTCGATAATACACTTAAATCAAGTTCCTTTACTTTGATATTCACTTTGTTATGTTCCAGTTTCCTGAAATCCATAAGCTCATTGATAAGCCGATAAAGCCTATCCGTATTCTTATAGATAACGTTGTGTTTATCCCTGATCTTCGCCGGTAGGTTAAGGGTCTTATCCCCAATAATATCTTTAAGAGGGTTTATTATAAGTGTCAAAGGGGTTCTGAATTCATGAGAAATATTGGTAAAGAATTGTAGTTTCTGCTTATACAATTCATCTTCCCTTGCCCGTTGGTCCCTTTCGGCACGAATCAATTGTTTTTCCTTTATTCGTTTCTGTGTGACCAAATTCAACAGATACACCCCTAACATGAATAAACACAGATAACAAAGAAGTGCGATATTCGTTTTCCACCAAGGAGGTAGTACGGTAATCTTTAGTTCTAAGGGAGTCTCATTCCAAATTCCATCATTGTTCGCTGATTTTAATTTAAAGGTATATTCCCCCTGATCCAAATTGGTATAGGTCGCACTTCTTTGACTCCCCACATAATTCCAAGAATCCTCCAATCCCTCAAGGTAATAGGCATATTGGTTCTTTTCTGGTCGCGTATAATTAATGCCGACATAGTCTATGGTGAAAACAGACTGTGTATGATCTAATGTGATTTCTTTTGTTTCGGAAATGACCTTTTTCAAAGGGGATCCTTCCCCATTGGCAACTACCCCCTCATTAAAAAGCTTAAACCCTGTCAAATATAATCTTGGAACCCCTTTGTTTTGGCTAATCTCGTTGGGGTCAAAAAAATCAATGCCTTTATAATTCCCAAAATAGAGGATGCCTTGGTCATCTTGCAGTACTGCATTGAAATTGAAATCATCGGAAAGCAATCCATCGTTTTGGGTATAGTTGGTAAACTCCCCTTGCGACAGATTGATTTTGGTAATACCCGAGTTACCACTTATCCAAATATTGTCGTTATCACTTTCTAAAACACTGGATACCGTTTCATCATTTAGACCAATGATCTCATTGTAAAAAACATATTCATTCGTTTCATCATCATAACTACATAGGCCCGAGCCCCTAGTGCCTATCAAAATTTTACCATCCTTACTTTCATATAAGGAAAGTATATGATTCGCACTGGTCTTATTTTGACTTGTGTTATGAACCTTTTCCGCAAGGGATTTCACTACGAACCCTCCCGAACGTTCCTGAGTGACCTTAAAAAGGCCTTGGGTCGTACCCAACCATAGGTTATTCTTGGTGTCGACCAATACTTTTCGGATAGCACTGGTATGGATTTCATTTTGTACGAAGGGCTCTGAAGTATGCCGAATAAACTCCTGGGTTTTCGGATTGTACGAAATGAGTCCATCGTAGAAGGTCCCAATCCAAATTGTACCATCAGCACCCTCCGCAAAACTCATTATACGGTTGGAATTAAATACATCGGGTAGATTTTTGCTACTGAAATTGGTAAAAGAATAGGAGCCTTCCTTCAAAAGAAATAGTCCATTTTGCCAGCTTCCGACCCACAAATTTTTATGACTATCAAAAAATATGGTTTGAATATCCGAACTTTTTAGCCCGGAATACCTGCTTTTACCCCGCCCAATATGCTCAAACCTATTCGTCGTAGGATCATAGGTGTCAATACCCCCACCATCCATGCTTATCCAAAGTTTTCGATCATCACCCATTAAAATACCGGTAACAGACCCCACATCCAATGAATTTGTTTTATAGGGCAGACTTTCAAGACCCTTGAATTTATCGTACAAACTATCGTAAACAGATATACCACTGTTATAATAGCCGACCCAAATCCTGTTATCGGTATCCAATAACAACGCCCAAATTGAATTTGAACTAATGCTTTTTTTATCGGTTTTATCCTGAACATACCTATTGATGAGATTGCCATTGACCCCCATATGAAATAGACCGTCATTCTCTGTACCCACCAAAACAGTACCATCGGCAAGTTGGACCATATCCAGTATTCGTTTGTCGGTAATATCGTAATGGCTAATGGCATCCAAGCCACCCTTTTCGATCCCTTTTTCAATTTTATAGACCCCTTGCGATACGGTGCCTATCCATATAGAACTGTCATGGGCCAACAAAATGGACTGAACCTGATGCTTAAAGGTAACCAAGCCTTTATCGGTATTGAAATACGAAAATTTGAACTTATTGTCCTCTTTATGGTATTCCTCCAGACCTAAACTGGTACCCGCATAAATTTTGCCTTCCCCACTAACCTTTATATCATTGACATTCACAATATTCCTTGAGGAAGCAAAATTGGAAGCCACCCGTCTAATAATCGAATCCCCTGCCGCCAATCTGAAATAACCATTCTCAAAACTCCCAATGAAGATATTATCCGAAGCATCGCCATAAATCGTAAATGCCGAAAAATTGTAAATACCACTTTTATTGTTCCTTTCGAATGGAATCCGTACGAATTTATCCAAGTCCCTATCATAAAGGTTCAACCCGTTCTCGGTGCCTATCCAAAGTCTATTTTTCGTATCTAAATAGGTGCAGTGTATTAAGCTACTATTTAAGGAAGTAGAATCATTAATCCGATGTTTGTAAGATGTATAATCAATACCATCGAATTTATACAGGCCTTCACCGTTGGTTCCCATCCATATAAAACCATTTTGGTCCTGTATTATGGTAGAAACCGCAACCTTGGAAATACCATCTTTGATATTCTCAAATTCAAAGCGCTTGGTTGCTTCCTGAGCCATTACAAGCACAGAACCCAGTGTACTAAGAAATACAAAAAAAAGATTTATCCTATTTCTATTGCTCATATATATAACAGGGATTATTCAAGGGTTATGCTACCATCTGTGGTAAGAATCCATCTATCCATTTCAAAACCATCCTCCCTCATGGAGAACGATATTATATAATCCCCTGGTGAATCAAAATTAAGAAAAATAGTTTTTGGAATACCGCAATGGTTTTCTGGAACCCGCTGTGCCGATGACCATGTCCATTGGTTTTTATTATCACACCATTGCATCCTGGCACCACTTTCGGGCCATGTACCATCAACCCCAACATGCACCCCATTATCTTCGGATCCACTCGAATAGGCACTTACCCAAACATAATATTTTCCTGGAGTATTTATTTTGACTTTATAGGATACGATACCACCAATACCTGCTATAGGGAAAAAATTTACACCGTGCACCAAAGGATCGCCATGCGTAACCCTAGTGTCGGGTAAAGCTTCAATATAAGCACCATTGCTGGATGTTTCTAGATGGTGTTTTATTTTGGGATTGGAAGTTTCCTGTGACCGTAAAACCCAATCGCGTTTTGTGCCATTATTTGATTTATAGTGAAAGGATTCCGCCTCTACCTCCAAATACCCATTGTTTTCCTCAAATGGGGCTACGTTCTTCAATTGTTCTTTTACAGAAAGTCCGTCCGGAACCAATTTAAGGGCATTCCATCTACCTCTAGACCAAGCGGTTTCCCCATTTTCCGGTATTTTCCCATGGGTCATGACCTTTGATTCTATTTGGATGACATCATAGGTATATAAGTACATCTTATCCAAAGCATGCCTAATAGTCTTAAAGTTTTCAGTGACCTCTGGATTCACCAGTGTATCCAGTACCGTTCCATTAACACGGACAATATATTGTGATTCGCCATCGTTTTCAGCCATACTGATAAAAGATGCCTTATACAGGCCTTCCTTGCCCGTAAAAACGGCATATGCAGAAGCAAAACCTTTGCGTTGATCCTTTTGGGAGGCATCAATGGCCAAAACCCCGTTTAATTCATCACGGTAAAACGAAGGTTTTTCATTATTCTGTTCATAGACAAAATCACTCAAGGCATCCAAGGTTATAACCTCTGGTTTTGATTTTGCTTGTGTGCCTACAACTTTCTTGCGTTTTATAAGGGCTACCCAATCCCCTTCTTTGTTTGGAGGGTAACCAATATCCACGGCTTTCCCCCCTTTGATTTGTTTTAAAGTCCCTTTTTGGAGTTTCCCTCCGGTTCTCGGATTGAACCATGCTACCGTAAACATTGATGTTGTATTCAATATATCGATGGTCGTTTTCTGGACCTTTGGAAGGTATATGGCATAGATTTCCCTGTTTTTCACAAAGACATAATCATCATTATTACTTGTTAGATCATCCGCACTATGCATATCATAAAAAG
This sequence comes from Maribacter polysiphoniae, assembly GCF_003148665.1. Classification (GTDB taxonomy): domain Bacteria; phylum Bacteroidota; class Bacteroidia; order Flavobacteriales; family Flavobacteriaceae; genus Maribacter_A; species Maribacter_A polysiphoniae. Next base: position 186,460 of record NZ_QGGQ01000008.1, read on the forward strand.
GTAGATGGTCATGAAAAAAATCAAGGGCAATTTTCGTTTGGTCCCACAAGGCATCCCGCGACCTCCAGTCTTCACAATTCAAATCCATATGGGCAAACTTGTAACCAAAATACCATTCAACCCCTGCTCCCCCTGCCATTAAATTACCCCAAAGCACTGGCCCCCTTACTTCATCATGTGTTGGATCATCCGCATCGGGTTTTGCCCCGACATCCGCAGGGCCTATCTCATCGAGATTCACTACCCAGGTTTTTTCGGTTTTATGGGACTCCTGAATCCACTTTTTAGTTGTTTCATGCACCAGATGTGGATCATGGATTTGGATGGATGGCCCATCTAAATATGGGTTACCAAGAAGCGGTCGCAAGATCTGGTCTTGTTCTTTAGGAACTGAATGTGTGTGCAAAGCCACAAAATTTTGATACGGATCATTACGCTTAATGTACTCCATCATTGCCTTTCTATCTTCATCATCCTGACCTTTTGGCGACCAATGAACGGGACCGTTCTCTTCACCCAAATTCCAAGTAACACCCAAATGGTGGGAAAAACGGGCTATCAATTCCCTTAAGTATAACTTTCTTTGCACCCCCAGTTGTCCTATATCCAACAACAATTCATTTTCTGTCTCTTGCAAAACAATATGGAGCATTAATCCCAGTTTGTCCATATGGTCAAAAACAATCTCCCACTGATCCAACTTGCTACAATCGAATCGATACCTTTCATTTTCATGAATCCAGGGCCAGACATCCTTTCCATCCCCTTGAACGTTCATGGTTAGAAAATAAACAGCGTTCATTCCCTTAGATGCCAAATAATTCAATGCCCCTATTATATTTTTTCCCTTATTACCCTGCCATATCGGGTCACCTTGCTTCCAATCCCCGGCATGAGGGCCATATTTGTGGGAAGCAGGTGTTTGATCAAATTCATAATATCCCAAAAAATCCTCAGGGCTATCTGCACCTCCTTTTAAAAAAACCTCTTTGGTTTCGGCATATCTTAAATATCGTTCCCCTGTATATTGAATACGCCCTTTTGATTCCGGCCCCATAGAACCATCTTCTATATCGGTAATCACAAACGAACCTTTGACCCCGTCAAAAGACACGGGGCTCCCAGCATCCACTGAGTCGTTAACCGCAATGTTCTCTCCCTTCCTAAATGAAACTTCATACTTCCATTGCCCTATTTTATCAGGTCTAAATCGGACTTTCCAAATCTTCCCCTTGGTTGAACTGCTTTCCGATGCATTCCCATCAGCAGCATAAAAACCAGGTATAACATATTCGGTATTCCCATTTTTAAAAGTAACGTTGAGGCGATAATTCAAAAAGGGATTATAAGCGTCATCCTCACTCAATTCTTCCCCCTCAAAAGTTAAGGTCACTTTATGCCATTTCTGTAATTCCCCTTGTATTCTAACCTCTTGTCCAAGCAGATTGTTAAAACCGCAAACAATAATGAAGAAAAATAATGCCTTTGTACTTCCCATCAATAATCTCATTTAGCCGTTACGTTCGACGAACACAATTTCTATTTGTAATAGGCTTTAAAAATATTCAGTTATCCATATCATTCTTAGTACGCATGAAGCATCCTATGCGACAATTGTGGCATTTTAAATTTTAAACCCTAACCGGAAATACGATATGGGAATCCAATTTGGGCTTTGTAGCTTTTTACTGCTAATTAACATGAAGGTAATTTCCCTTTGAAATTTATACAACTAATGGGGTACAGAAAAAATTATGGACAAAGTAGCATGTTATTAGAAAAGGATTGGCCAAAGGCATATTATAGTGAATTACCCCTATAATGTTATGGGACATGAACCGTAAGGAAAAGGCATAAAATACTAGAATCAAGGATTCTTAATCCGTAATACTTTTTATGCCCAAGCTTTTTCCGACTACCTTTGATGCTCTTTCGTTATAATTTTATCCGAATAAATTTAATGGTTAAATCTATCTTCTACAGTCTTAGATTTGCAACCCGGGAGAATGCAACCTTCACTAAAAATAGTTTAAGTTACAGAACGATAGTATTACTATGGATGAATGAATGTATAAAGATTTTTTTAAAATTCTATTTCACTAACTTTATCCATAATTAACTCCAATTTCTTCAAGCCCAATTCTATTCATGCAGAAAAATAATTTGCTATTAATTACTCTGTTTGCTTTTATCACCTTTACTTCAGGTGTGGGACAAAGTTTCGATTACAAAATCAATTCGCTTAGTGATAATTTGAGTATTACCGACAATGTTACCTCCTCTTTTTATAAGGATAAAAAGGGCTTTTTATGGATAGGTAAGATGGATGGGTTGTATAAGTACAATGGTTATGATTATGAAATTTTCCCAAATACCTTTAATGGTGAAACCGGGTTGAGCAACCCATGGGTGACGGCCGTAAATGGTTTGCGTGATTATTTGGTGGTCGGTACCAAGAATGGCTTGAACTTATTTAATAAGACTAATCATACCTTTACTTACATTTTTCCATCGGAAACCAATCCGGAACAGAGTAATTATATCACTTGTTTAGATGTTGACGGTAATGAAGACGGTATTTATTTGGGTACGACAAACGGACTTTTTCGGGTTAAACTAAAAACAGAAGGCTCCTATGCTATCCAAGAAATTGAATTTGAAGGATCAAAGACCATAGAACAAACCCCAGAGGTTTATCAAATAATCGCTATGGCCGGGGGGGCACTAATAAGAACTTCCAAAGGGCTTTTTTATTTAAGTGTGGATGCTCCCGCTGCCACCCCTGTTTTGGTGGAAATGGATCAAGGTGATAAGACACTTAAGGAGTATAGAACCCTGTATCTTACCAAGTCTAACGGTTTACTGATCTTTGCGGATGGACAGACCTACTTTTCAAAGCTGAATATTGGCGCCTTTGCAAATGGCGTTCCTTTAAAGGTTCAGAAAATCTCAAGTATATACAGTAATTGGCCCAATCCTGAACTTATCAATAATTTTCTAGAGGACATAAATGGGTCTATATGGATTGGCACCGAAGGGGAAGGATTATTCGTGTACCATAAACAAACAAATAATTGGCAGAACTATAGGCATAAAATCAATTTTGCCAATGTACTGAACAACGATTTTGTAAGAACATTGTTTGAGGATCCCTCGGGAATGATCGTTGTTGGTACTGATGCTGGGGTAAATACCGTGGTTACATTGGAGCAGAGGTTCCATATTATCAATAAAATTGACAAAGGTGATAGGGTTGGAACAGAAATTGTCAACGTTCATGGAATTTTGGAAGATAACGATTCCAATTTATGGATAGGAACCCGTGGGAAGGGACTTTTTGTATTGAAAGGGGAAAAACAATTAAGTGTAGGCGCAGATGTCAACAACGCATTGGGGCATGTTAGATCAATAATTCAAGATAAAAAGGGATCCATTTGGGTGGGAACCCAAGGAGGGATTTATATCATAGAGAAACCGATACGGGATAATGAAGACCTCAAAAGGCAATTTCACCTTAAAAAACCAAGTCTTTTGCCAGGAGAGGGTGTTTATGCCATTTTGGAGGATAAGGATGCCAATAAATGGATTAGTACTTCCAGTGGATTGTATGTATCTACAGCCTTGGGAGAATTGAAACGGATAACAAACACTTCGATTGGAACTTCGCTAGACAACAAAATCATTTATTCCTTAATGCTCGATAGTAAAAACAGGATATGGTTGGGGACATTGAACGGAAGGATAGCTTATTTGGAGTATAAGGATTACGGCATTTACATATCAAAGTATAAGAATCTAGGAAAACCATTGAACTTTAAGATCATTAGGATTGCAGAAGCCTATAAAAAGTATTTTGAGAACTATGAATCCTATAATCTATGCGAGGTGGCCGATAACACCATTTTAGTAGGTACCAATTTTGGTATTTGTGAAATAGATTTGCCAAATAAGGAAATAAAGCCATTCCTTTCGCTAAAAAGGTCATCCAATCCGTTAAAGGTTGGTATGGGGTATGTATACGGGCTATTGTATGATAAGGACAAGAATAAAATATGGGCGAGTTCGAATAATGGTGTATTCAACTATGATTTCGATTCATCCGAAGAGGAACGGTTTGGTATTAAAGATGGATTGCAGTCTTTGGAATTTAATGGCAACTCTGTTTATGCGGGTAAATCGGGGAATTTTTATTTTGGTGGTTCCAGCGGTTTGAATAGCTACGATTCATCGATCAATATCAATAAGAACGACTACCGTCCAAATCTTGTATTGACCAAGTTGATCGTCAATGGCAAACAAGTCCGGGTAAATGATGACAATCAAATACTGAAAGAAGAAATATCATATGCCAAAAACATTAGGTTAAAAGCAAAAGAAAATACGGTCGGACTCGAGTTCGCTTCATTGCATTTGCCATATTCCAGTAATAATATGTATCAATGCAAATTGATCGGGGTTGACGATGATTGGCGCTATTTAGGTAATGAACGATCCATTAACTATGCAAACCTTCCCAAGGGGGATTATCAATTTCATCTAAAGGGGACCAATAATGATGGGGTTTGGAATGCCGAAGAGCTTGTTGTGCAAATTGAGGTTATGCCAGCATGGTATGCAACATGGTGGATGGTGTTCCTTTGGTACTTGTTAGGGGTGGGGATCATTATTTCATTCGTTTATATCCTAATAAAGAACCGGGACAGTCGTAATGAGCTGAAAATACAGGAAATAGAACGAAAGAAACTATCGGAAATTTATGAATCCAAATTAATATTTTTTACGAATATCTCCCATGAGTTAAGAACACCACTATCGTTGATTGTAGACCCTATACATAGTTTGATTCAACAAAAGCATGCAAATCGGAACAACGAATTATTGGGTATAGTTCAAACAAATGTAGAGCGATTAAGAAGATTGGTCGATCAAATAATGGATTTTAGAAAATACGAATACGGAAAATTGGAGTTGAATATAGGCGAAGGTGATATAGTGGAGAGTGTTCGAGTGATAACCAATTCGTTCGTACATGTATCAAAAAACAAGAATGTCGATTATCAGGTCAAACTTCCCAAGCACCCTATAATCATGTTCTATGATCATGATAAGATGGAAAAAATCCTATACAACTTATTGTCCAATGCATTCAAGGCTGTGAAATATGGAGGCCAAGTACGCGTTTCGATAGGGGTTTTAAACACTAAGAAAGGAAGGTTTGGTGGGCGTGGATACAAGCTGATCTGTGGCAAAAAGGAATACTCCGACAAGGACAATCATATTTTCTTGAAGGTAAAAGACGACGGAGGTGGCATTTCCGAAAAACATGTGCAAGATATTTTTACCCGTTTTTATCAAGATGACAGTGTAAACTCAGGTACAGGAATTGGTCTATATATGGTAAAACAGCTTGCTGAAATGCACTATGGATCAATATTATTGAAAAGCAAAAAGAACAAGGGAGCCTCTTTTGTGGTATTATTACCCAAGAACAAAGATCTTTATAAAGTTTCAAAAACGGTATCACCATCAATAATACCGGCGAAAAGCCAAGTGGAAACACTAGTCGTTCCCGTTTCAGAAGAATCACTGGCCGTTGACAAAATTAAGCAGTATAGTGTGGCCCTTATTGAGGACAATGACGAATTGCGCATGTATTTAAAACGGATACTGCAAAATGATTTTAATGTTTATACCGCCAATAATGGTCTGGAAGGAATAGATTTAATTCGGGAAGAAACCCCTGATGTGGTTGTCAGTGATATTGTAATGCCGGAAATCAATGGCATTGATCTTTGTAAAAGGATAAAAGGTGATTTCGAGACAAGCCATATCCCCATAATCTTGCTCAGCGCCAGGGCTTTCGACCAGCAAGTGGTTGAAGGTATAAATTCAGGGGCTGATGCATATATTACCAAACCTTTCAATAAGGATATTCTGATTGCCAAGATCAATAACCTAATCAAAAATCGAGAAAAGCTCCGATTAATGTTCCAAAATGCCAAAATATTGGAACCTTCAAAAGTAACGGTAACCTCCATTGATGAAAGATTTCTGCTAAAATTGAAACAAACCATCGAGAAAAACATCCAAGACCAAAACCTGACTTTGGAAATACTGGCCACCGAGACCGGTGTAAGTAGGGCCCAGATATTCCGGAAGGTGAAGGCGCTGACCGGACTTACCCCTAATAACTTTATAAAATCAATTCGGTTAAAATATGCCGTCCTATTGTTGGATGAGGGCAAATTCCAGATAGCGGAAATCGCTTTTCTCTCCGGTTTCAAAGAACCGAGTTATTTTTCAAGATGTTTCAAAGAAGCGTATGGATGTAGTCCAAAAGAGTATAAAAAAGACATCTAGAAAATCATTCTAAAATACACATCCATTATCCATAGTAATTTCATCGTATTTGTCGATGACCCCGTTAAACTTCGGTTATATGGAACCTATGGTACTATTTTATACGTATTTGATACGGAATTATAAGTTTTCAGGCCAATGATTCCGATAATTTTACAAGAAACAAATCCACTTTTTTTATTGGGTATTTGTTGAACCGAATAGAATAGGTTCTGAACAAACTAACTAAAAACTTTAAATCTATGATGAAACAAATTGAAAGCGTGGTCACTAAAGCCAGGATTCTCGGCTTTTTAATCTGCTATGTAGCTTTTGTATCCAGCGCAAGTGCCAACTACGGTCCGGCATTCTCGTTGGACAACAAGGAAAAGGAAGTAAAAGGTAACGTTGTCGACGACCAGGGTATACCTTTACCTGGAGCGGCTATAGTAATTAAAGGTACTACAGATGGTACGACTACCAACTTTGACGGTAATTTCAAAATTCAAGTACCTTCAGAAAGTTCAGTATTGGTATTTTCTTATTTAGGATATAAGACCCAGGAAATTATCGTGGGTGCACAAACCAATATACGGGTGCAGATGGAGCCAGAAGCCAATTCCCTTGAAGGAGTCATGGTTGTGGGTTACGGTAAGCAAAAAGTCAAAGATCTGACAGGGAGTGTCGGTTTTGTCAATGAAGATGTTTTAAAGGAGAGTTCCGTTCCTACGGTATCCCAAGCGCTTCAAGGAAAAGTTGCCGGGGTACAGATTACTGCGGATTCCGGTGAGCCGGGAGGAGGAGTTGCAGTGAGAATAAGGGGTACAGGTACTTTTGGCAACAATGATCCATTGTACGTTATAGATGGGTTTCCGACAAAATCGGGAATCAGTTCAATCAATCCATCGGATATAGCCTCCATTTCCATTCTTAAGGATGCTGCAGCTTCCGCCATTTATGGTGCCCGGGCAGCCAATGGGGTGATTATAATTACGACCAAAAAAGGAAAGGCTGGGGTTTCCAAAATCAGCATCGAGAGTTATTATGGTTTTCAACAGGCTGCCAAGCAGATTGATGTGTTGAATTCGCATGATTATGTTATGATAACAAAAGAAGCTTACAGAAACTCAGGTCTACCTGACGATGCGTTTTGGGGAGATCCCAGTGAGTACGGTCCAGGTACAGCTAATCCAACCGATACCAATTGGCAAGATGAGGTGTTTCAAAATGCACCCATTCAAAACCACCAATTTACTTTTTCAGGAGGATCTGAAAAATCGGATTATTTGTTTTCCCTTGGGTACTATCAGTTAGACGGCATCGTTATTGGTAGTGGATTCGAAAGAATTTCCGCACGTGTCAATGGAAGTACAAAATTTTCGGATAAATTTAAGGTTGGCACTAATTTGTCATTGACTACCAATACGCAGGATGTAGTACCTGATGACCATTCCTGGACGAGTGTCCTTTTCGGTGCATTACGGGAAAGGCCCATGGTTCCGGTAAAAGATGCCAATGGGGATTGGGGAGGAAACATCGGCCCTGCGGAATATGTAGGTGATGGTGGTAACCCCGTGCGCCTGGCTTTGATGAATTATGATACCAGAAAAAGTTATCGGGTCTTGGGCAACTCTTATTTAGAGTATACACCTATCTCCAATTTTACTTTTAAAAGTTCTTTTGGATATGATTTCCTATACTCTAAAGGAAAGGATTTTGATCCTACATATACAGAAGGTAGCTCACAAGCCATTCAAAACCAGCTTTCCGAAACATCTTCATTGTATACCACTTGGGTGTGGGAAAATACGGTTAATTATACCTTTGATATAGGGCAAGATCACCATTTTGATGTTTTGGCAGGTATTACCAAAGAGGAAAATAGATATGAAACCTTAAACGCCAGTAGAAAGGATTTCCCCAATAACCAAAAGTATATTTGGTATTTAGGTGCGGGAACAGGAACTAGGGACAACAGTGGCGGTACTTCGGAATATGCACTTATGTCCTATTTAGGAAGACTTAACTATAACTACAAAAACCGATATCTTTTTCAAGCGAATGTAAGGCGCGACGGCTCTTCCCGATTTGGGGAATCCAATCGCTTCGGAACCTTCCCTTCCGTATCGGCAGGATGGATTATAAGTGAAGAAGGTTTCTTCGATAACACGAAGGTTTTTAACTATGTTAAGCTACGTGCGAGTTATGGTAAATTAGGGAATCAGGATATTTACAGTAACTACCCTTGGGCGAACAATCTTGATTTGGTTTATTATCCTTTTGGTACCTCACAAGGGACTGTGCCAGGATACGCTCCCAATGCCGCTTCCAATCCGGATGTTACCTGGGAAACTACCATTCAAAGCAACTTTGGTCTAGATCTTAAAATGTTCAATAATAGTGTTTCTGTAACTGCGGATTATTTTATAAAAGACACAGAGGATATGTTGCTGACCTTGCCGGCACCGGCTACTTCGGGTTATTCAACTACGGCCTATACCAATGTCGGTAAAATCAGGAATAGTGGTATTGAGTTGGCCTTGGATTACCAGTCACCTTCCGATAAGGAATTTACCTATAATATCGGGGGTAACTTTACCAAAATAAAGAATGAGGTAAAGGACCTTGGTACCGTAGATTATATTTGGAGTGACCAGGCTTATTTGGGGGAACGCTGGACACGTACCGAGGTAGGTATGCCGATTAGCCAGTTTTTTGGTTATGTTGCGGACGGACTTTTCCAAAACAATGCCGATATTTTGGCACACGGGGTGCAACCTGATGCCAAACCGGGCGATATTCGATTCAAGGATGTCAATGAAGATGATGTTCTGGATGATAAGGATCGTACCTATATTGGTGATCCCAATCCCGATTTCACTTTCTCGGCCTACGCACAGACCAATTATAAAAACATTGACTTTAGTGTACGCCTTTACGGTTCTTACGGTAATGATATTTACAATGGTATGATTCGTCAGGTAGAGACAGCTTCTGAACCCTACAACAAATGGACGAACATTTTGAACCGATGGACAGGTGAAGGGACTTCCAATTCAGTGCCAAGGGTAACCCGTGATGATGTGAACCAAAATACAAGAAGCTCTTCACGTATGGTAGAGGATGGCTCTTTCCTAAGAATCAAAAATGTACAATTGGGTTATTCTATGCCGGAAAGTATCCTTGAAAAGTTAAAAGTAGACCGTCTGCGTTTTTATATTAGTGCCGAAAACCTCCACACCTTTACTTCTTATCGCGGTTTTGATCCGGAAATGTATCAGACTAAAGGGTCAAGGACCGACCTTGGTGTCGATAGGGCCAAATATCCTGTGGCCAGTTCTTTGGTACTTGGCATAAACTTATCCTTATAATTCAAATAAACGAAACCATGAAGAAATACATATATATCACTTTACTGGCTTTAAGCGTATGCGCTTGCGATGACTCTTTTTTAGACAAAGAACCCTTGGGTTCATTAAGTGTGGGTACTTTTTACACCAATGAGGAAGAGGCCACACAGGCGGTCAATGCCATTTACGACGGAATCCAAAGTTATACCGTCTACGGTGCAATGTCAATCGTAGAAGACGTACAATCCGATGATGCGGAAAAAGGAGGGGGCGGACCTTCTGATCAACCCGGTATGGATCAAGTGCAAAAATTCATTGCATCTGCCGATAACCATATCTACGTAGACAAATGGAAAGCATATTTCGTTCCGGTGTTCAGGGCAAATCTGGCTATCCAGAAAATCCAGGGAATGGCAGAGGAAGATATAGATTCGGACATTAAGAATACATTATTGGCCGAAGCCAAGTTCCTTAGGGCATTGTGTTATTTTGATTTGGTGATACGTTATGGCGATTTACCCATTGTAACAGAACCCAACAGCCCTGAGGATTATGACATTTCAAGAAGTCCCGAAAGTGAGGTTTGGAAGTTTATCGAAGATGATCTTAAAGCAGCGATGGAAGGACTAAAAACGCCTGACGATCTTTCTGACAACGATTTGGGAAGGGCTACTGTAGGAGCCGCAAAGGCCCTTTTGGCCAAGTCTTATGTCTTTCAGAAAAAGTGGAAGGAAGCAGATCCATTACTTACGAGTGTGATCAACGATTATGGCTATGGCCTTTCTGATGATTTTTCCGCCATTTTCGGTATCGGAAACGAAACGAACAAAGAAGTGATTTTTCAGATAAACTTCCAAACAGGGGGTGCCAGTGACCGTGAAGGATATAACCGTAACGGATGGATGTCTCCAAGATCCTCGGATATTGATTGGGGTGGAATCGGCTTTATGTTACCAACACAGGATTTGGTAGACGAGTTTGAACCCGGCGATATACGATTGGAAGCCTCCGTTCTAAAGGATGGTGACATTTTTAGTGGTGATGTCTATAAAGGGGAATGGTCTCCTACTGGATATAACTGTAAAAAAGGATTGGTGGCTTTTGATGACTATACGGCTGGAACACCATATTTTGTCGATAACAATTATGTAGTTATACGTTTAGGGGATATTTTTCTCCTAAAGGCTGAGACGTTGAATGAACTTGATCGAACAGGTGAGGCAGTCGATTTCATCAATCCCATTAGAAAACGTGCACAAGTGCCGTTTGTCGATGCGACCATTTCCAAAGAACAAATGAGGGAAGCTCTTTATCACGAAAGAAGGGTTGAATTATGTTTTGAACAAAAACGATATTTTGACCTTGTTCGTTGGGGCAAGGCAGCTGAAGTAATGACTGGCAAAGGGTACGGTTTCGTAGCTGGTAAGAACGAATTGTGGCCCATACCGCAAAGTGAGATTGATATCAATCCGAATTTGGCCCCCAATAACCCTAATTGGTAAGTTAGAATTTTTAAGAATTGAGTTAGTTGTTGTTAGTAGTAGAAAGAACGTTTCAATAGGCTTTGGAGCATCCGTGGATACCGGGGCCTAAAACGTTCTTTTCTACTAAATTATTGGGCAGAGCAAACAAATTATTGTGTTCTTTTTAGGAAAGTACCAAACACAACGGTTTTATTCTTTTATTAAAATATTTTATGAAAAGGATTCACGGGCATTTAAGCCTGTAAATCATAAATTTTATTAAATAGATGAAGAAAACACTTCTACCTTGTTTGAACGTGAAGATTATTGCTAGTTGTAAACAAAAAAAGCTGTAAAGAACGAAGCTATGTTGAATACTAGGCATGTAGATGAATTATCAAGTGAAAATAACCCAAAGGGTTATTACGTCCTATTGAGTGGGGGTTTTGTGGGACATATACATAAGGAATTTTAAATGCTCATTGTTTTTACCCTCCTTTACATAGGGTATGTTTTTCACACAATCTTCATATATATAACAAGAACCATCTATTAACTTTTAAAAATGCAATTTTTCAACTTCTCCAAGAAAAAAATATTGTTGGTTACCTTATCCATATTATGCCATGGACTATACGCACAGACCAATAAAAAACCAAACATCGTTTTTATCCTAGTTGATGATTTAGGATGGATGGATATTGGCGCCAACGGCAGTACCTTTTATGAAACGCCCAATATTGACCAATTGGCTGAGGAAGGCGTTCGCTTTACCCAAGCCTATGCTGCTTCACCGGTTTGTTCCCCAACAAGAGCTTCAATCCTAACCGGGAAAAATCCTGCTCGTATTCACCTTACTCAATGGATTGGCGGACCTGGGAATCCAAATTATGTAAAAAACCTTCCTCTCGAAGAAGTACTGTTCCCCGAAGTTCTAAAGGATGCCGGGTACAAAACTATTTTCTTGGGAAAATGGCACCTAAACAATGAGGCAGGCGAAGGCAAGTTCTGGCCGGACAAACAAGGTTTCGACATTAATATAGCAGGGCACTTTAGAGGTGGACTGTATATAAAAAACAAGTATTTCTCTCCATGGAACATACCAAATTTAAAAAATGGCCCAGATGGTGTATATATGACAGACCGCTTGGCAAAGGAGGCCGTTGACTTCATCGACAAAAATGCAAATGAGCCCTTTCTTCTGTATTTTTCCTTTTATTCTGTCCATGCTCCCTTTAGTGCCCCGGAGGATAGGATTAAAAAATATAACGGGAAAAAGGAAAAACTCGACTTGACCGATGAAGAGCGATTTGAAGAAGAAAAGAATAGAGGAAAACCGTTTCTCTACAGAAAAAAACAAGATCACCCCACTTATGCGGCCATGGTAGAATCCATGGACATAGCGGTTGGTAAAATACTCCATAAACTTAAAAAAAAGGGCATTGCGGATAACACGATCGTAATCTTTTTTTCTGATAACGGTGGACTATGCTCTTCAGAAGGGACTCCTACCGCAAACACTCCTTTAAGAGGAGGTAAAGGCTGGTTGTATGAGGGGGGCATAAGGGAGCCTGCTATTATTAAGTGGCCAGGAACAACAAAACCTGGAACCGTATCCGATGCTATCATCACCAGTATGGACTTTTATCCCACCATTCTTGAGATGACGGGGCTGCCTTTACGTCCAGACCTACACAAGGACGGCAAAAGCTTTGTACCTATTCTTAAAAACAAAAAACAAAAAATCCATAAAGCCACCTATTATCATTATCCCCACCGTTCCAACCAAAAAGGAGGGCCAAGCAGCGCCATACGTGAAGGAGATTACAAATTAATTGTGTTTTTCAAGGATAACAGATTAGAACTATACAACATAAAGAATGATATTGGCGAAAGACATGACCTAGCTTCGGAATTACCAGTACTTAGGAATCGCCTTTTTAAAAAAATCAATAAATGGTGGAGCGATGTGGATGCCCAATTCCCTAAACAATATACACGAAAATAACCAACTCGAAGGTTGATGCCTGTAGCTCCCGTAAGGTGCTAAACGTTCAACAACGATCTAACAATATAATTTAAATGAAGAAAACACTCCTACTTTGTATAACTATCGGCAGTTTAATGAGCTGTAATAACAAGAAAACGGCAAAAAATGAATCTGTAATAAAAACCGACTCATCCCAGGTAACCATAAACAAAGAAGAAATGGAAAACCTTTACACTAGGCTGCGCAATGATTTTGAACGGCAGTCCAAGAAAGTAATACAGCCCGCCGAAGGATATTTGGAATATCCATATCTCATACCTTCCGGTTTTTATAAACAAATGTGGGATTGGGATGGTTTTTTTATGGGAAACTATTTTGTGAGCAAGGGTAAACCGGAATACTTGAAATATTGGGCGTTAAACCTAATCAAAGGAATTGATCAAGATGGATATGTGTCCGGTTGTGCAACTACCAAGGGACCTCGACCTATTTTTGGTAAGTTCGCGATGAAACCCTTTTTGTCCCAAGGCGTATATCTAGCCTCAAAAGGATTAAAGGATTTTTCGTGGGTAAAGCCTTATTATGGGCAGTTGAAAAAAGTATTGGAATACAGGGAACGTACGCAACAAGACGAAAAGACCGGACTATTTTATTGGGATATTGCCATGCAAAGTGGAGCGGACAACAATCCTGCCATGAATTATTTCCAAGAAGACAAACGGTCCTTTCTTGCTCCCGATGCCAGTACCCTTCAGTATAAGGAATATCAAGCCCAAGCGGCTATAGCCAAAGTACTGGGTAAGGATATGGATGCTATCGTCTATATTGAAAAGGCAAACAAATTGAAAAAAGCTATCAATACATATCTTTGGTCAAAGGAAGATCAGATTTATTATACCATTGATCGGGAAACAGGCGATTTTTACAAAAGAATCAGTTATTCTTCGTTTGTGCCCTTAATGGCGGGCATAGCCCCGGAAGTAGAAGGTAAGGCAATGATCGGGAAATATCTTTTGGAACCGTCGCACATGAAAGCGAAATATGGTTTTAGGTCACTTTCCGCCAAAGATCCAGATTACAACAACAAAAATATAATCGTGCCTTTTTCCAATTGGCAAGGCCCTGTGTGGCCTATTGCAAATTACATTTACTCCATTGGCCTCAAAAAATATGGCTTTGATAAAGAAGTGGCTTGGCTGGGCAACAAGATAGGTACTTTATTGTTGAAGGATATGGAAAGACACGACACCATGCATGAAAATTATAATGCCGAAACAGGGGTAGCTTTAGCCCCTAGTGATGACCATGTTGATGAAAATGGGAATATTGTTGGTTTCGTTAGTTGGAATCTATGTATAGAAAATGTTCTTGATGGGGTGGTAAATGATAATTGGATGTTATTGGATATTAATTGAGGATGATATAATTTCTAAAATCGAAAATGATGCTAATTAAGAATATATTGGTGATTTCAGCACTACTGGTTTCTCAGTGGCAGATAGCGCAGGAAAAGCATTGGAGTATTAATAAATCCGATGAAATACGGCTCGATGTTACTCAAAGTAACAATCACCCATATCAAGATAATATGGAACTTTCAGGAAAAAGGGTCTCTGGTATCGTAACCTATGCCATTAATGACAAAAGGGAGGTAGCGGTAAGCCGTGAGATATTTTTTCCGCAACTACGCACATTTTTAAAGACCAACGACCCGGATTGGAAAGCGTATCGAGCATACCTTAAAGAAACGTATTCGGACGAAATTCTTCCTTCCATAGCCTTGGGTGATAGAATTTATGTACCTGGACCCGTTTCAGAGGTTTCCATTAATGGTATGTTGACATTAAAGCACGAAGCTGTTGACGGGGTCGCACTGACGCGTACTTTTTTCCCCTCTATGAGTCAACGATTATTCGTAGAACAATGGACCATGACCAATACCGGCACATCATCCATTGTATTAAAAGGGGGGCGTAAAGAAACCAAATCGATGACCGAAGGGGCAAAAGGCAACTATGCCATTTATATCGATTCCAACATTAAGAACGAAGTAACCTTGCCCCCCGGTAAATCATATACTTTTTCAATTGGAATCTCTGCTACAATGAACGATGAGGAACGCATTCAAATATCCGGGAATGAATTTTATAAAGAGCGACTAAGTTTTTTGGACCAAATGAAGAATTCTTTGGAATTGGTTACTCCCGATCCTACGTTGAACACCTTGTTCGGTTTTTCCAAGATTAGGGCCTCTGAAAGTATTTTTGAGTCAAAACTAGGTTTAATCCATTCTCCCGGTGGTGGCCGCTATTATGTCGGTTTTTGGGCCAATGATCAAGCGGAATATGTAGGACCCTTTTTTCCTTATTTAGGATATGCCACCGGAAACGAGGCATCTTTAAATGTTTATAGGATCTTTGATAAGGAAACAAACGATGCGTACACCAACCTCCCCTATTCTTTTGAAATGGAGGGCGATGCACCCAAAAGCACTTTAGATAGGGGTGATGCCGCTATGATCGCTTATGGAGCCACACAATTTGCCTTGGCAAGTGGGGATAAAAATATCGCAAAAGAGCTATGGCCATTAATAACATGGTGTTTGGAGTACAATAGAAGACAATTGAACGATTCGGGCGTGGTTGTTTCGAAATCCGATGAAATGGAAGGAAGGATTCCTACGGGGACGGCCAATTTATCCACTTCCAGTTTGTACTACGGAGCCTTGGGATTGGCAGTAAGTCTAGGCCGTTCGTTAAACGAGAACAGTAAGACGTTACAAACGTATTCCAGACAGGCCAAAACCCTTAAAAAGGCAATCGAATCTTATTTTGGAGCGACTATTGAGGGCATAGAAACCTATAAGTATTATAAGGAACATACCAAATTAAGGCATTGGATTTGCCTTCCTTTGGTCGTAGGTATTTACGATCGTAAAGAAGGCACCACAAAGGCCCTTTTTGATAAACTGTGGTCAGAGAACGGGGTGCATGTCGAAAAAAACGATGAAAACAAGGCTATTTCCGAAATTTTCTGGGACAGGGGAACCTTATATGCCCTTAGGGGAACATTCCTGGCCGGATCCACGGAAGAATCACTGGAAAAACTGGATGAGTTTTCAAACAAACGACTTTTAGGCGATCGGGTACCATATGTGGTAGAGGCTTTTCCCGAAGGTAACATGGCACAATTATCCGCGGAGAGTGGTCTTTACTGTCGCGTGTTCACCGAAGGAGTCTTTGGAATCGTCCCTACAGGGCTCCACAGTTTTAAAAGCACTCCCAGATTGCCCAAGGAATGGGACCATATGGCCTTAAAAAAAATAAAGGCCTTTGGTGAAAATTTTGATATCTCTATCGTAAGAAAAGCGAAAAAGCTGCACGTTAAAGTCGTCGATGGAGGGAATAAAACAATATATGAAAAGTATATAAGGGAAGGGGATACCGTACATGTACATTTCAAATAATGGAATAATCGGTCCTATTGGATTTGTTTATCACAGTTAACGTCCAAACCCAAAATAATGTATAAAATAATGATCTAATAGTCTACTATGAAAATCAAAACAATTTATTTACTACCCATACTTTTTGCCATTGTCTTTGTGGCCTGCAAAAACCCTAAAAAAACAAGCGAAAACACGGCAACTAGTCGGATCGAGGGCAAGGATGTTAAGCAACCGAACATCATTTATATTATTGCCGACGATCTAGGTTATGGGGACTTGGGTTGTTTTGGGCAAAAGAAATTCAGTACATCCAATATTGATAAATTGGCTTCAGAGGGTATGGTCTTTACCCAACATTATGCAGGCACGAGTGTATGTGCCCCCTCCCGATGTTCCCTAATGACCGGATTTAACACAGGGCATACCGTTGTTAGGGGAAACAAAGAGCTTGAGCCAGAAGGCCAGTATCCTATACCCGATAGTACCTACACGGTCGCCGAGGCCCTAAAAAAAGTAGGATATGTAACTGGGGCCTTTGGAAAATGGGGACTGGGACATCCTGGTTCTGAAGGTGATCCAACCCAACAGGGCTTTGATGTATTCTATGGATATAATTGCCAACGACAGGCCCATCATTATTATCCAGACCATTTGTGGAGCAATTCAGATTCTATTGTGCTTTCGGGAAATGAAAATGGTAAAAGGGAAATATATGCACCCTCTTTAATCCAGGAGAAGACGCTCCAATTTATCGAGAAAAATAAAGACAATCCCTTTTTCTTGTTTGTTCCTTCGGTAATTCCCCATGCGGAATTGGCTGCCCCAGAGGATTTAATAAAGGAATATTCGGGAAAATTCCCTCCGGAAAAACCTTATAAGGGCGGCTATTATGGTGCCCAGGCAACACCGCATGCCGCATTTGTGGCGATGATTGAACTTTTGGACCGACAGGTAGGTGAAATCGTTCAAAAGGTAGAGGATATGGGCATTTCGGACAATACGATCATTATATTCACTTCCGATAACGGTCCCCACAATGAAGGAGGTGCCGATCCAGAATATTTTGATAGTAATGGTCCTTTAAGAGGGATTAAAAGAGACCTGTATGAAGGTGGAATCCGGATTCCTATGATTGCCAAATGGCCAGGAAAAATCAAATCCAACAGTAAAACGGAACTAGTTTCCGCTTTCTGGGACGTGCTACCTACCTTCTCGGATATTGCTGGTGTCGATACCCCCCCGAATATTGATGGAATCTCCTTTTTACCCACCATGTTAGGGAAAAAGGATAAACAGGTCAAGCATGAGTATCTATATTGGGAGTTTCATGAAATGGGTGGACGAAAGGCTATACGCATGGGGGATTGGAAGGCGGTTCGTAACAATGTATTTAAAAACCCCAATGCACCGATGGAATTGTACGACTTAAAAAATGATATTGGCGAGAACAATGACATCGCAGGGTCACATCCAGATATCGTTAAGGAAATGGAGGATATTTTCAATACGGCCAGAACCCCATCCGAGGTCTTTAACTTCGATAAACATTAATGCGTGCTACGTATTTGAAATCTTAAAATCAATCTAGGGAAAATGAATTATAGAACACTATTTACGATACTTCTTTTGGCACTTGTACTTCCTGTAACCGGCCAAACCGAAAAGGACAAACAATACAATCTTGCCGTAGGGTTTAGACTAGGGTTGCTCATGGATCCAACATTGGAAGGGAACTTTGAAATGACCAAAAAGAAGATCCTTGAATATGATGTGGATGAAGTACGGATTTATGGGGGGGGCAATGCGATTACCTATAAATACCTCGATATAAAGGGTTTTCCTAAAATAAAACAGCAAGGCAATCCTGAAGAGTTGGCCAAATATAAAAAGGGATTGAAATGGTTTAAAGACCACGGAATCCGAATTACTTTAAGTGGTGGTGAACCCAGTTTGCCGGGAATGGATTACTATAGCAAGGACAAAAACAGTTTTTTCAACCTTTATCCGGAGGCAAAATATTTGGAAAATGGCCTGCTTTGGAAATTTTACGAGGAAAGGACCTATGCGCTTTTCAAATCGTTCCCCCAAGTAGATGCTACTGATTATTTTCTTTGGGAAACCCCGATTTTGGATGACCTTAATTATTTTCCGGGTATAAAATGGCAAAAACCCATTACTTGGCATAAAGGCGAGAATCAATATTATTCCCTAGCGGATTATTTAACCGAATTCATGGCCGCCGTTATTAGGGGTGCCAACCGTGCAAAAAAGGATTTCTCTATTTTGACTTTTAGCCATTATCCATATCAGGAAAAATTATTGTTGGAGTCTTTGAAAGAACTTGAACGAAGAAATGAATCCTTTTTAATGGTGCATAAGTCCCAACCAGGGGATTGGGATCCGTACAAAGGGCCAAACAATATCATGATCCAGACGCAAACCAAAGCTTCCCTATTATTTGATGGTGTTGGGGAGTATTGGGGAAGGTCCCTCGTACCGTATTGTTTCCCTGAAGAGATACAAACCAGGGTTCAACATGCCATTGAGCACAATAAAAGTATTCAAACATTAGCCATGCGTACCTATTGGGAAGACGACCAGACGCTGTTCAATAATTATAACGAGATAAATTTGTATGCGCTTGCACGCTTTGCCAAAGACCCCTATATCGATGTGGAGGAAGTATGGAGCGACTGGGCAAAAGGGAAATTTGGTGAGGTGGCGGCGCCTACAATGATAAAGGTCCTGAAACGGACCAATGATATTGGTAACTTGGTCTATTATTTTAAGGGGATTTGGGTGCAGGAGCATAGTAAAATCGCTTCCCTTGATTATATGACGGGCCAAGTGTTACATACAGGTAAATCAATGATCAATTGGAATCCTGATGATATCAAGAACAATGCGTTAATCGAGGCGTTTGTTTACAATCCTACAGAGGAAATAATCAAAATGGCGATTGCCGATCGCAAACAGGCTTTGGCTATGTGTCAAAAATCGATTGCAGATGTTGCATCGATAAAAAAATCACTTTCAAAGGAAGAGTATCAAAAGATTAAAGGGGAGCTTTTGATTATGGAAGATTTTGTGAAGGTGAGCTTGCCCCATATTGAAGCCTATCTACGATATATTATCAACCGGGATCAACCTACAAGTCAAAACTTGGTTTCATTATCGAATTGTCTTGAAGAATTGAAGGGGATGGCCCTTCAAATGCATAAAAAATACGGAGCTGATAACTATTTGATTTCAAGTGATACGATTTTAAAATTTGTTACGGATATTGAACAACGTGTAGCAACGTCACAGAGCAAATAACCAAGTAGTGGATTTGCACCATATTCCTAGTGGATACGCTAAATAGATTGTAGATAAGTTTGTGTTCAGCGATTTTGAGGCGGTACTAATTCTTGTAAAAGAAAATCCGGGACCTTGGGATTATTAGGCTGACCTGATATGGTTGATTTTAACGGGCAACCCGATAAGCTTGGTTTGTTTGCGAAGATCAGCAATTTTTTATCTGAAGTAAGCAACAAAAATCAAAAGAAATAAAAAACACCCAACCATTTTTTTGAATGACCCTTTATAACCTAAAAAATTAATTATGAGGATACTATCAATAACGATCTTTATGCTTTTTTTTATTTCCTGCGACCAAACTACGTCACTTAAAAAAAAGGATTTCGATACGAATATTATTCCACAACCTAAAATGATCGACAAGGGTAGCGAAGTGCTCTTGTTATCCGGCCAAAGCAAATTGTATTCTCCCCAATCCGATGTTTATCCTTTATTGGACCTATTCATATCGGAAATAAACAAAATCACGAACATTGAACTTGGCACTACCGACACCAACAACGATGAGGCGGATATTCTTTTTCAAATTGATGCTTCAATGATTGGCGAAGAATATTCCATTGAAATAGGTAATTCGATCAATGTAATCGGAGGAAATTACAAGGCTTTGGCAAAAGCTAAATCAACTTTGCTGCAGCTGGCAGGTAAGGAGGAAGGAAAACTGATGTTTCCCTTAGTTACGATTAAAGATAACCCCAATGCTTCCTATAGGGGATTATTGGTCGATTTGGCCAGACAATGGCATGAAATCCATACGATCAAGAAATTAATTGATTTGGCCGCATATTACAAAATCAATTATTTACAGCTGCATTTCACTGACTATCAATCCTATACATTACCGTCCACCAAGTATAAAAATCTATCAACCCCTAACAGACATTATACTTTTGAGCAGCTAAAGGAACTCGAGGCATATTCACAATTACGGGGAATAACTATCATTCCTGAGATCGATATACCGGGCCATTCAAGTCAGTTCGTAAGAAAATATCCTGAAATATTCGCTATCAAAGATACCATGACAAATCCTTGGATAATAAACATGGGAAAAGAGGATGCATATGAAGCCTTGGATTTTATAATTGGGGAAATCTCATCCATATTCAAGGCTAGCCCCTATTTCCATATTGGTGGGGACGAAGCTATTTTTGATAAAGTTAGTGAAGACCCCTTTGTCCAAAATTATATAAAGGCACATCATATAGACAATGATGTGCATGAATTATATAGGCACTTCTTGGTAAGGATGAACGGAATTGTGAAAAAACACCATAAACAAATGTGTGTTTGGGAAGGTTTTAGGCCGAATTGTAAAATAAAGATTCCCAAGGATATCATTGTTTTTGAATTCGAAACCAATCGTTACTTGCCAAACGAACTGATCAAAGATGGATATACAGTAGTCAATAATTCTTGGAAACCACTTTATGTGGTCAATGAAAAGAAATGGGAACCAAAAACGATATATTCATGGAATATGTGGAAATGGGACAATTGGTACGATAAGGCCCCTTCCTATAATCCTATACAAATAGAAAAATCCCCTTTGGTGATCGGCGCCCAAATGTGTTCGTGGGAACAATCGGAAAAAGTAGAAATACCAAGCCTCAGAAAACGATTGCCCGTATATATGGAAAGAGTGTGGAATACGGACGAAAAAATTCCTTTTGAGGAAGTCATGAACCATATTAATATCTTGGATGACCGCCTTTCTAAATTAATCAATGACAATGAACAGGATAGTTTGTTACACGGTCATAATTTTACAAAGGATACCCAATAAGATCCCAGTTCACTATAGCATCCTGTAACCTTCAATACAAAAATAAAAGTTTTTAGGGCCCAGTTCAGAGGCGTTAGAAATACAGAATTCTTCTTATTTAGATTAACTCAATTATTTGCATAAATATCCAAATACCCAGAAATTGTATTTGATCCCCAGAAACCGTCCTTCCAACATATCGCTGGTATGGACCTACCTAGTAAGAATCTATCTTTTTTGAATATAATACGCAGAAAGAAATTGTACCTATAAAAAAAGGCTCCCGATTTCTCGGAAGCCTTTTTTATTACTGTGGGCCCTACTGCCCCGAAGCGTCGGGGGAACCAGTTACCCTTGGAATGCACTGGAACAACAACCCCAAATCACCAGAAACCATCCTTCCAACATATCATAGGACAACCTACGCAGTATCGGACCAACCTTATAGAATAAAAATTGTAGAAATAGCACAAACAAAAAAGGCTCCCAATTTCTTGGAAGCCTTGTCTTTATTACTGTGGGCCCTACTGGATTCGAACCAGTGACCCCCTGCTTGTAAGGCAGGTGCTCTGAACCAACTGAGCTAAGAGCCCTAACGGGGTGCAAATATAGAATAGTTTTCGTTTTCCCAAAAGAAAAAAACAAAAAAAATCAAACAACTTCGGCTACCGTAAAAGTACTACCCCCAATAAATATAAAATCATTCTTTCCCGCTTTCTTCTTAGCTGCTTTAAAAGCCTTATTTACAGAATCATAAGCTTCACCCACCAATCCTTGTTCCCTAGCCTTCCCCACCAAGGTCACAACCTCCAAACCACGCATTATATTAGGACGGCAAAAATAATACTTGGCATTTTTGGGGAAAAGCGGCAATATACGATCAAGGTCTTTCTCCTTTACAAAGCCAAGAACCAGATGTAAGGTCTTGAACTCTTGCTGCGCCAGCTGTTCCGTTACGTAAGCTAGTCCCTCTTTATTATGTGCCGTATCGCACACAACCATTGGTTTTTTACCTAGAATCTGCCATCGCCCCAACAAACCGGTATTCACCACCACTCGCATCAATCCTCGTTTGATGTGCTTCTTTTTGACGTTAAACTCCTTTAGTTCATCCAAGACAGAAAGTACTCCCTTCACATTCCTGAATTGATAATTCCCCAATAAGGAGGTCTTGTACGTTTTGTGTTCTACATGATCCGCAAAAACGATCTTCGCATGCTTTGATGCAGCAACAGCCGAAAAGACTTCTGCGACTTCATCTTGATATTCACTAACCACGACTGGGATATCCGTTTTGATGATACCCGCTTTTTCTCTTGCGATTTTCGAAAGGGTATCTCCAAGCATATCCAAATGATCCATCCCGATATTGGTTATCAATGCCACTTCGGGGTTTAGGATATTGGTAGAATCCAACCGCCCGCCAAGGCCTACCTCAACCACGGCTATATCGACTTTCTTATGGGCAAAGTAATCAAAGGCCATACCTACGGTCATTTCAAAAAATGATAATCGGTTTTCCTCCAAAAAGACCTTATTCCCTTCAATAAACCGTACTACTTCCTTTTTTCGAATGGTCTTCCCATTGATTTTTATACGTTCCCTAAAATCCTTTAGATGTGGGGAAGTGTATAAACCCACTTTATACCCTGCTTCTTGAAGTATTGAGGCCAACATATGACTACTGGAACCTTTTCCATTGGTACCTGCCACATGTATACTCTTGAATTTTGTTTCCGGATGCTTTAAAAAGGTTGAGAAAGCCTGGATATTATCCATTTTGCCATTATAGGCGACCTTTCCTTTTTGCTGATAGACGGGAAGTTGGGTGAACATCCACGCCAAGGTTTCTTTATAGGTCACTTATCCCCCTAATTTAAAATTGACCACCACAAAACCAACTTGTTGGCTGGGTGCGTTGGAATCCAAATTCCACTTATGCTTAAATGCAGTTTTCTTTGCGGGTTCCAACAAACAAGGATCATTATTGGTTGTGCCCTTAACCCCTGGTATTGCACTGATTACCTTTCCGGTGCGGTCTACCACTATTTTTACGACGACCCGGCCCTCTTGGTTGCATTCTTGCTGTACTTTGCCCTTACTGACTAGGGAACGTCCGTTTAAGCCGTACCCTCCGGTTCCACTTCCAGAACCCGGACTACCGTAATAACTCGTTGCATAGGGGTCACCATCGGGTTGCCCCTTGTCACCTGGTCGATTATCGTCGCCTTCACTACCTGAAGCCGTACCATCGGATTTATTGAGTCCCCCCATAAGCTTATCCAATTCCGCTTTTTTCGCCTCTTGTTCCTTTCTTTTTTGTTCTTCGGCTTCCCGCTTTTCACGTGCAACCCTATCTGCTTCGGCCTTAGCTTTCTTTGCTGCCGCATCTGCCTTACGTTTGGCTTCCTGCTGTTGTTTGATTTTGATGGATTCCTCGCTTTCTTGGGTAAGTACCTTTTCTGTCGGCTGTTCTTTCTCCACTACTTCTTCCTGTACCTCTTCAGGCACGGCTTCCTGTACTTGTTCTTCCTGCACATTGGGAGGTTCGGGAATATCCAAGGGTTCCGATCTGATTTTTTCTTTGGGTTGGGTATCGCCCATACCAAAATCCATTGTGCCAAAGTTCACCGAAATACCATTCTCGATGGGCGGATCCATATAGGTAAGACCAATATAAAAAAGCAATAGTACAAGTGCACTCAACAAAGCTGTTGTGAGTGTAAATGATTTTTTCTTGTGTCTCGTATCTAAAAACGACATTAATTAGGTCGCACGGCCAGGATAACCTTATAATTGTTCCTATTGGCAATATCCATAACGTGTACTGCCTCTTTTATGGCAACGCTCTCCTCTGCCCTTAGGATTATTGTGGGTTTCTCCTGTCCTTTCAGTGCCTTTTTTAATTCAATTTCAATGTATTCTCCGTTGATTCTCTCGTTGTTCACAAAATACTCCAGGTTCTTATTAATACTGACGGAAACATTTTGTGTATTCGTGGATTTTCCTTTCGCCTTTGGCAATAGTAAATCCAACGCATTGGGCGAATTTGCCGTTAACATAAAAAATATCAACAACAAGAAAACAATATCTGTCATGGACGACATACTGAAGTCCGGACTTACTTTATTTCTTCCTTTTAGTTTCATATGGCTCTGTTACAGTGGTTCGTTCAATAAATCGAGGAACTCCACTGCATTCGCTTCCATTTTATGGATTACCTTGTCTGTTCTATTCACCAAGTGATTATATCCGATATAAGCAATAATCCCTACAATCAAACCAGCAACCGTGGTCGTCATCGCTGTATAAATACCCGATGCCAAGGAACCCATTTCCGCCTGCCCACCGCTGGTTGCCATTTCATGGAATGCCAAAATCATACCAATAACGGTTCCCAAGAAACCGATCATGGGAGCTGCCCCGGCTACAGTAGCCAAAACACTTACGTTCCTTTCCAATTTATATACTTCCAACGTACCGGCATTCTCGATGGCCGTGTTGATATCATCCAAGGGTTTCCCTATTCTCGAGACCCCTTTTTCGGTCAAACGGGCCACCGGTGAATCGGTCTGGGCACACAATAATTTTGCAGCCTCCAATTTCCCATTGGTCACATGATCCCTGATCTGGTTCATAAAGTCCTTATCTATTTTTGAAGCCGCCTTAATAGCGAAAATGCGTTCAAAATAAATATAAAGGGCTACAAACAACAACACAAACAAAATTGCAATTATGACAATACTGCCCGTACCACCACTAAAAATCAAATCTATAACCGAAAGTGTCTTTTCCTCGGATAGAACCTCCCCAGCTGTTGGGTCTTGTGCAAGATCTTGTAACATTGACATATAATTTCTCTTCTTTAATTTGCCTTAATAACGGTGTTTTAATGATTAAATTATGCGTTTAACACAAAATCTCTCATTAATATAAAAGTTGCTGCCCCGGCCAAAAATCCAAGCAAAGCCAACCAAGCGATTTTCTTAAGGTACCAAAAGAAATCTATTTTCTCCATTCCCATAGCCACAACACCCGCAGCTGAACCAATGATCAGCATACTTCCCCCTGTACCGGCCGAATAAGCTATAAAATGCCATAATGGATTATCGATTCCTTCTGAGAACATTCCCATACTTGCCGCTACCAAAGGTACATTATCGATTACCGCCGATCCAACACCGAACAACATCACTACAATATCCGTGTTGGGTATGGCCGTATTCAAACCACCCGCTGCATGGAAGAGTATACCCAATGATTCCATTGCCGCAACGGCCATTAAGATTCCAAAGAAGAACAAAATACTGGGCAATTCGATTTTTGACAAAGAGTGATGCACAGGACTGTGGTCACCAACAGGTGCATTTTCATGTCCATCCACATTGGAAATATTGAACTTCGCATTACTGTATAATTCAGCAAATGTCGCTACAACCGCCAAGGAGAGCATCATTCCTACGTAAGGAGGCAAATGGGTCACCGTCTTGAAAATCGGAACAAATACAATGGCTGACAATCCTAAATACAACATGGTAGGTCCAAACTTGGATTTCGGACCCTCATCCTCAGACATATCCCCTTCGATATTACCCTTAAAAGCTTTATTTCTACTGGCCAATAGTACCGGCACTACCATACAGATAATGGAAGGAAGCAATACATGCTCTATCAATTGCATGGCACTTACCTTATGCGCAATCCATAACATCGTTGTGGTAACATCACCAATAGGCGACCAAGCCCCACCTGCATTGGCTGCAATAATGATCAACCCCGCAAACCATAAACGGGTATTTCTATCACTGATTACTTTCTGTAAAATGGTAATCAATACAATAGTTGCCGTAAGGTTATCAATGATTGCAGAAAGAATAAAAGCCAATATGGAAAACAACCATAGTAATTTTCGCTTACTTCTCGTTTTTATAAAACTTTTTATTGCAGAAAAACCATCAAAATAATCTATAATCTCAACAATGGTCATGGCCCCGAGCAAGAAAAACAATATTTCCGCCGTCTTTCCCAAATGATGCAACAATATCTCATCAATGTGGGTAGGCTCCAATTCCCTAAGTTCCGCATTGACTTCGAAAACCGGCATTTGGGCTAAGGCAATTACGGCCCAGAGCAGGGCCATCATAGCCAAAGCTGGGATCAGCTTATCTATTTTCAGGTTGTGTTCGAGGGTAATAGCGAGATAGCCCGCTAAAAAAATTGCAATAATAATGGTTTCCATATATATGATATTAATTAAACTAATTGCCTTAACGCAATTTCAAATCCGGTTTTACTTACATTCAGTTTTGATTGATTTTGTTTAAAGATATTTAAAATTGCTTTTCTAATGGTATCGGAAGTATCTTTAAATATCAATTCATCATCCATCCCCACTCTTTTCTCCATAAAATAGGCGAAAACCCTCGCCATTCCGCAATTGGAAATAAAATCGGGAATCAGACTTACCTTGCCATCGGCGTATTCCATAATTGGCCCAAAGAATATCTCCTTATCGGCAAAAGGAACGTTGGCCCCACATGAAATGACCTCAAGCCCTGTTTCGATCATTCTGGAAATCTGGTCCTTGGTAATAAGTCTTGAGGCCGCACAAGGTGCAAATATTTCGGTTTGAAGACCCCAAATCCTTTGATTGATCTCTTCGAAGGGAATCATTTGATCAGCACTTGCCATCAGATTATTCCCCTGTTTATTCAAATAAAATTCCTTTATGTCCTCGAAAGAAAAACCGTCCTCCTTGATTACGCCCCCAGCCCTATCTATAATCCCAACGATCTTAGCTCCCATCTGGGCCAGATAAAATGCGGCAGCACCACCTACATTACCAAATCCCTGTATAACCGCCCGTTTACCCATTACGTTACCTCCAAAAATATCGTAATAATGACGTACAGCCTCTGCCACACCATAGCCCGTTATCATATCGGCTACCGTATATTTTCGGGTAACATCGGGTGAAAAACGATTGTTTTCAAGTGGTTTTATCACCCCCAACCGCAATTGCCCGATCCTATTTATCTTATCGGCTTCCGTAGGTCTGAAATGACCGTTGAAAACCCCTTCCTGCGGATGCCATACCCCTGCGTCCTCGGTAATGGGAATAACCTCCTTTGTTTCATCAACATTTAAATCCCCCCCAGTACCATAATAACTTTTCAATAGTGGCGATACGGCATGGTACCATCGTTCCAAGACCCCCCTTTTCCTAGGGTCATGGGGATTGAAATTAATTCCTGATTTTGCACCGCCAATTGGAGGACCTGACACTGTGAATTTAACTTCCATGGTCTTCGCCAAAGACAGCACCTCGTTGAGATCAAGGCCTTCCCTCATTCGCGTACCACCACCGGCAGCACCGCCTCTTAGTGAATTTATTACCGTCCACCCTTCCGCTTCAGTTTCTGGATCTTTCCAATTAAATATGATTTCTGGTTGTTTATTCTCGTATGCCTGTAGTAGTTCCTTCATGATTTGATTTTATCGATTATGTGACCTTGATTTCATTTTCATATTCCTGTCTGACCAAAATGTACTCCCCAAAAGGGGTTAGTGCTGTCTCATAATCTTATATTAAATCAATTTGAGGATTTCTACAACAAATATAAAATACAGAAATTAAATAATGGCGCTTCCTCCTTTTAAACTTAAATATTTAGCACTTCTAAAACATCTTCCCAAAGCATATGGAATTATATAACATAACTGTATATTTGTTAGTACTAACTTAAACTCAACATAATGGATTTCACTCTTACTGAAGAGCACTTAATGATTCAGGAGGCTGCTCGTGAATTTGCCCAGAATGAACTGTTACCAGGGGTTATTGAACGTGATGAAGCACAAAAATTTCCCACGGAACAAGTCAAAAGAATGGGTGAGCTCGGCTTCTTGGGCATGATGGTCGACCCCAAATATGGAGGTAGTGGCCTAGACACCCTTTCCTACGCCTTGGTCATGGAGGAGTTATCAAAAATAGACGCATCATCATCGGTGGTCGTATCCGTTAACAACTCATTGGTATGTTACGGTCTTGAAGCCTATGGCAGCGAAGAACAAAAACAGAATTATCTAACACGGTTGGCCAGTGGGGAAATCATTGGTGCCTTTTGCCTTTCGGAACCGGAAGCGGGCAGTGATGCCACTTCGCAAAAGACCACGGCATTGGACAAAGGGGACCACTATATTATCAACGGCACCAAAAACTGGATTACGAATGGCAATTCCGCCTCTGTTTATATCGTGATTGCACAAACCGATAAAGAAAAAGGACATAAGGGAATTAATGCCTTGATCGTAGAAAAAGGAATGCCCGGTTTTGAAATTGGCCCTAAGGAAAATAAACTTGGTATTAGGGGAAGCGACACCCATTCCTTGATCTTCAATGACGTTAAAGTCCCTAAGAAAAATAGGATCGGTGAGGACGGATTTGGATTCAAGTTCGCCATGAAAACCCTGGCCGGAGGTCGAATCGGCATCGCTGCCCAAGCCTTGGGAATAGCTTCTGGTGCCTACGAATTGGCAAAAAAATATGCCAAGGTACGCAAGGCCTTTGGCACCGAAATCGTTAATCACCAAGCCATCGCCTTTAAATTGGCCGATATGCACACCCAAATTGAGGCAGCAAGACTTTTGGTCTACAAAGCCGCAAAGGACAAGGATACAGGTGCCAATTATGATCTTTCAGGTGCGATGGCCAAATTATACGCCTCACAGGTAGCTATGGACACCACGGTAGAGGCTGTCCAAATCCATGGTGGAAATGGCTTTGTCAAAGATTATCATGTTGAACGATTAATGCGTGATGCCAAAATAACCCAAATATATGAAGGTACTTCTGAGATACAGAAAATCGTTATTTCGCGGAGTATTACAAAGGACTAATTCCATCCCCACCCCTATTACGATCTATTGCTCCATAATATAGATTGTAAAGGACTGCATAAATGACTGTTTATTGGGGTTATTTTTCTTTTTGGATTATCATCAAGTACAACTTCACCAAACCAAAGTTGTGGATTCTTATATAATTGTTTGCGGAATTCTTAATAAACGTCATGTAAAAATTCGATATTGAAGATATTAAATCAAATATTTAAAAACGTTGGTTTTTTTTGTTACAAAACGGTCCAATGATAATTATAATTCATATAATGTAATATTTTTGCGTAAATACCATAATTTATGAAGTTGACTAAACAAGGGTTATACCTGCCGGAATTTGAACATGATAATTGTGGCGCCGGTTTTATATGTAGTCTTAAAGGAGAAAAGTCTAACGACATTATCCATAAGGCTTTGGAGATTTTGGACAAACTCGAACATCGTGGCGCGGTAAGTGCTGATGGAAAAACCGGTGATGGGGCCGGAATCCTTATTGACATCCCCCATGATTTCTTTGTCGATGTATGCGACTTTGAACTACCATCTGCCGGGGAGTATGCCGTAGGCAACATCTTCCTTCCCCAAAAGGAAAACCAAAGGACCTTCTGCATCAAGGAATTCGAAAAGAATATCGAGGATCAAGGATTGCGATTACTTGGCTGGCGTGATGTACCTGTAAACCGGTCGATTCCTGGCCGCATCGCCATGGAAACGGAACCTTTCGTAAAACAGGTCTTTATCGCCAAAGAAAATGCCGAACAGGATTTCTTTCAGTTCAACTTAAAATTGTTCATTGCCAGAAAAATAACCGAGCATGCGATTTTAAATTCAAAACTATCCGAAAGCCAGTTCTTCTACGTACCTAGTCTATCAACGAAAATAATCATCTTCAAGGGGCTTTTAATGCCGAAAGACATTAGCCTTTATTATACGGATTTAATGGACTCCAGGGTGGTCACTAGACTTTCCTTGGTACACCAACGTTTTTCTACCAACACCTTCCCGACATGGGATTTGGCACAACCCTTTAGGTATATGTGCCATAACGGTGAAATAAATACTTTACGTGGTAATGTATCACGTATGAAATCAAGGGAAGAATTGCTCGAAAGTGAGTGGTTCGGTGAGGATATCAAAAAAATACTGCCAGTCATACTTCCGGGTAAATCCGATTCCGCCACTATGGATATGGTTGTGGAACTACTTTTAATGACAGGACGCTCCCTACCTGAGGTAATGATGATGTTAGTGCCAGAGGCATGGGAAAAAAACAGCGAAATGTCGGAAGCAAAACGTGCTTTCTACGAGTACAATTCCTGTAGTATGGAACCTTGGGACGGACCAGCTTCCATCCCTTTTACTGACGGTAACTATATCGGGGCTCTTCTAGACCGGAACGGTTTACGCCCTTCAAGGTATACCGTAACCAAAAATGGCAATGTCATCATGTCTTCTGAAACCGGGGTCATCGACATAAAACCTGAGGATGTTGAATTTCACGGTAGACTCGAACCTGGTAAAATGTTCTTGGTGAACATGGAAGAAGGCAGGATCATCAATGATGAGGAAATAAAGGAAGAGATTGCCCAAAGGCATCCCTACAAAAAATGGTTGGATGAAAACCTGGTTCACCTTAAGGACATCCCTTATAATGATTGCCCTCTCTTTTTAGGGGAAGCCTCCCTGGAAAAACGCAAGGCTGTTTTCGGTTACACCCTAGAGGATATCAATACACTTATCCTCCCTATGGGGAAAACGGCGAAGGAACCTATTGGGTCAATGGGGTCGGATACGCCTATAGCGGTCCTTTCTGAACGTCCACAGCATATTTACAATTACTTTAAGCAATTGTTCGCCCAAGTCACGAACCCACCCTTAGACGGGATACGTGAGGAGTTGATAACCGATATCAGCCTTACTTTGGGAAGTGACCATAATCTTTTTACAATCACTGAAAAACATTGTAGAAAACTTAAGATCCAAAATCCTGTTATCTCAAAAGAGGATTTGGATAAAATAAAAAATTATGATGCCAGTCCGGACTATAAGGTAGTTTCCATTCCTATATTGTACGAGATCACAAAAGGTCTAAACGGATTGGAAGATGCCCTTGAGTCAGTACTACAACAAGCTTCCAATGCCATTGACGATGGCGCGAACATCATTATACTATCGGATAGGAACACCAATGAGGAAATGGCCCCCATACCTGCCCTATTGGCATGCTCCTTCGTGAACAGTGGCCTTCAAAAGAGTGGTAACCGTTCGAATCTGAGTATAATTATTGAGTCCGCAGAACCTCGTGAAGTCCATCATTTCGCCCTCTTGTTCGGCTTTGGTGCCAGTGCGATAAACCCTTATTTGGTCAATGAGATTATTGCTGAGCAAATAGAAGAACATGATATTACAGAGCTCACCGCTGAAGAAGCCATAAAAAATTACAACAAAGCCATTGGCAAAGGGATACTCAAGGTCATGAACAAAATTGGTATTTCCACCTTAAATTCATATCGTGGATCCCAGTTGTTCGAGTGTATTGGTATCAACACCAAGGTGGTCAATAAATATTTCCCGAACACCCCCACCCGAATCCAGGGTGTCGGACTCTATGAAATAGAAAAGGAAATCGCAAAAAGACATCACAAAGCCTATAACAAAAGTGAAATTGCCGCAAACCTCGATTTGGAGGTCGGCGGGGAATACCGATGGAGAAGGAATGGGGAAAGACACATGTTCAACCCCCTATCGGTCGCTAAACTGCAAAAAGCTGTTAGAGGCAACGAACCGGACACCTATAAGGAGTTCGCTGCAATGGTGAATGAACAATCCAAAAATTTAATGACCATTCGTGGATTATTTGAATTTTCCAATTTCGACCCCATTCCCTTG
This sequence comes from Maribacter polysiphoniae, assembly GCF_003148665.1. Taxonomy (GTDB): domain Bacteria; phylum Bacteroidota; class Bacteroidia; order Flavobacteriales; family Flavobacteriaceae; genus Maribacter_A; species Maribacter_A polysiphoniae. The sequence continues at coordinate 218,963 of NZ_QGGQ01000008.1, forward strand.
GATGAGGTTGAGCCTTGGACCGATATTGTAAAACGGTTTAAGACTGGAGCCATGTCCTATGGATCGATCAGTAAGGAAGCGCACGAAAACCTGGCCATTGCCATGAACCGTATTGGCGGTAAGAGCAATTCCGGTGAAGGTGGCGAGGATGCCGATCGTTTTTATAAGAACCAAACCGGTGAATGGCGAAATAGTGCCATTAAACAGGTTGCCTCAGGTAGGTTCGGGGTTACTTCGAATTACTTAACGAATGCCCAGGAAATACAAATAAAAATGGCGCAAGGGGCCAAACCTGGTGAAGGTGGACAATTACCCGGCCCTAAAGTGAATCCGGCCATTGCCAAAACCAGGAATTCAACCCCATATGTTGGGTTGATATCCCCACCACCGCATCATGATATTTATTCGATTGAAGATTTATCACAATTGATATTCGATCTTAAATCTGCCAATAGAAAAGCCCGTATCAACGTTAAGTTGGTATCTGAGGTAGGAGTAGGTACCGTCGCCGCAGGGGTCTCGAAGGCCAAAGCGGACGTTGTTCTTATTTCCGGTTTTGATGGTGGAACAGGGGCATCTCCCCTAACATCATTGAAGCATGCCGGACTCCCTTGGGAATTAGGTATTGCCGAAGCCCAACAAACACTTGTTTTAAACGACCTTAGAAATAGGATTGTTTTAGAATGTGACGGACAATTGAAAACAGGACGCGATGTAGCCATTGCATGTCTCTTAGGTGCTGAGGAGTTTGGTTTTGCAACCGCCCCGTTGGTAGCCTCTGGCTGTGTAATGATGCGTGTATGCCATTTAAATACCTGTCCAGTGGGTATTGCCACCCAAAACCCGGAATTACGTAAGAAATTCAAAGGGAAACCTGAACATGTTGTGAATTACATGTATTTCGTAGCCCAAGAGCTTCGCGAAATTATGGCACAACTCGGATTTAGGACAGTCAATGAAATGGTTGGTCAAGTCCAAAAATTAGATCGCAAAAAGGCTATTGACCATTATAAGGCCAACGGAATAGACTTAACACCTATACTGCATGAAATAGATGTTCCCAAGGGTACTAAATTCTACAATACTCAAAAGCAACAGCACGATGTCCACAAATCCATCGAATTCCAAATCCTGGAAAAAGCCAGACCGGCATTATTCAGAAAGGAAAAGATATCGTTGGACTTTCCTATAAAGAATACAGATAGGGCTGTTGGAGCCATAATGAGCAATGAAATATCAAAGGTTTATGGTGCCCAAGGATTACCGATAAATACCATAAAACTCAATTTTACAGGTTCCGCCGGACAAAGTTTCGGGGCTTTTGCAACACGCGGCCTTACCATGACCGTGAATGGCAATACCAATGATTATTTAGGTAAAGGACTTTCCGGTGCCAAATTGGTTATAAAGGTACCTGAAAAATCAACCATCATTCCCGAAGAAAATGTCATTACTGGCAACGTTACCCTTTATGGTGCAACCGCAGGACGGGCTTATATCAATGGGAAGGCTGGCGAACGTTTTTGTGTTCGTAACTCTGGGGCCAAAACCGTTGTAGAAGGCATCGGAGATCATGGCTGTGAATATATGACCGGAGGGGTTGCCGTCATTCTTGGTGAAGTGGGTCGAAATTTCGGCGCTGGAATGAGTGGTGGTATTGCCTATGTTTACGACAAGAACAAAACCTTTGAGAAAAATTGCAACAAAGAGGCACTGAACCTATTACCTGTCGAAGAAGATCAGGATATCAAACAATTAAAGGAACTTATCGAAAGTCACTACAATTGTACAATGAGTCCTCTGGCACAACGTATTCTTGAACATTGGGAAGAATGTCTTCCTAGTTTCATTAAGGTATTCCCAGAAGAATACAGACAGGCATTGATTCGTTTAGAAAAAGAAACATTACAAACAATTTAAATCGAAACATGGGAAAGATCACAGGATTTTTGGAATTCGATAGAAAAATAGAGGAATACGCTCCCGTGGAAACACGTGTAAAAAACTATAAGGAGTTTACCATTCCATTGAAAGAATCAACACTGAAAGAGCAAGGAGCCCGTTGTATGGATTGTGGTATTCCTTTTTGCCATAGCGGTTGTCCTTTGGGCAATCTTATACCGGATTTCAACGATGCCGTATACCGTGGCAAATGGGAAAAAGCGGCAAAAATATTACATGCGACCAACAACTATCCTGAATTTACAGGAAGATTATGTCCTGCTCCTTGTGAAGAAGCGTGTGTACTAGGGATCAATGAAGACCCTGTTACCATTGAAAATATTGAAAAGAACATTGTCGAAACCGCTTTTGCGAATGGTTGGATCAAACCTGAACCGCCTAAGGAACGAACAGGAAAAAAGATAGCCGTTATAGGTTCTGGCCCTTCAGGATTGGCCGCCGCACAACAATTAAACCGTGCAGGACACCTCGTAACCGTTTTCGAAAGGGATGAAAAACCGGGTGGACTCCTACGTTATGGTATTCCAGATTTTAAAATGGAGAAAAGCGTGATCGATAGAAGGTTGGAAATACTCAAAGAAGAAGGTATTGATTTCCAATGCGGGGTTCACGTTGGCGTAGATGTAAAAGCCGATCAATTAAAGAATGAATATGATGCCTTGGTATTATGTGGAGGAGCTACGGTAAGACGAAATCTTCCGATAAAAGGTGCAGACCTTAAAGGTGTGGTACAAGCTATGGATTTCCTAGGCCAAAATAACCGCAGGGTTGATGGTTTAAAGTATCAAGGGGAAGACATATTGTCCACTGACAAAAATGTAATTGTTATTGGAGGCGGTGATACAGGTTCGGATTGTATTGGTACTTCAATCAGACATGGTGCATTATCAGTAACAAACTTTGAAATCATGTCCAAAAGCACACCTGAGCGTCCTGAAGGGCAACCATGGCCATTTTGGCCCATGCGCCTACGTACCAGCTCCTCCCACAAGGAAGGTGCTGAACGTTATTTCAGTATTTCAACCAAAGAATTCGTTGGAGATAAGGATGGTAACCTTACCGGATTGATCACTACTGAGGTTGAATGGATCAAGGAACCGGGAAAACGTCCTATACTAAAAGAAGTAGAAGGCACTGAGAAAGAATGGAAATGTGAACTGGCTCTATTGGCCCTTGGTTTTACAGGTTCTGAAATGACCATTGCCGAACAATTGGGACTGGAAGCAGACCCAAGAACAAATATCAAGGCTTCTGAAAAAGATTACATGAGTAATATCCCGGGGATATTTGTCGCAGGTGATCAACGCAGGGGACAATCCTTGATTGTTTGGGCTATTTCCGAAGGAAGACAGGCCGCTTACCATGTAGACACTTACTTAATGGGTGAATCGGAATTACCTCTAAAAGGACCAGGGGATTTACCAAGAGTATAGCTAATACTATATAATAACATTAAAAAGCCACTTTTAAAAAAAGGTGGCTTTTTTATTTCCTTTATTTACCCATAATTTTCTTCTATCCTCCTTATTTCATCACACAAATTTACATTCCACGTATATTCTAGTTGTAGTCCCCTACCGAAGTAATACTACCCATACCTAAGGTCCATCACAAAGTTCTGTTGGAAAAGACATGGCTCAAAGTACTCCGTTTGCTTAAAATAAGCAGAGTAAAAGCGCTTTGATACTTATATAGGTAGATAGATCTATTTAAAAGGTATAAAGCTGCAGTAATCCTTTCAAGGTGTTTGGCGTGAGCATTCAGTTCTAGCCCACATAATCGCATAAAAAAGCCCTTCACGAATTGTGGAGGGACTTCAAGAGGACGGCGTCATCGGCGCTCCCTAAAATCGGTCAAAAAAAAAGGATCCCGACCAAATTAATGATCGGGATCCTCGAAAAAGGCGGCGGCCTACTCTCCCACTTAGTGTAGCAGTACCATCGGCGCAGACGGGCTTAACTTCCCTGTTCGGAATGGTAAGGGGTGGGCCCCGTCGCCATGGCCACCTAAATTATTCGGTCAATGTTTTGATTAACGATCAACAGTTACCAATATATATTGATAATTGCCCATTGTTCATTGCCAATTGTATGATAATGACATAATAAAGGGACAGTTGAAGAAAAAAGTACGGTTTTTTTAAGTAAAGGGTTCGTTTCGAACTAAGTAAAGGTATTCGTCCCTTCCTTTCCCCTGTAACGGGTTGGGGAAGGGACC
>NZ_QGGQ01000009.1:0-124150 GCF_003148665.1 Maribacter polysiphoniae
CCTTGTGGCGGCTATCTCGTTCATACGCATCCGAAGAAGCTCATCGTTCCTCCCCTGCGTTTTATAATAGAACACACTTTTGTGCAACAGCACCAAGCTGGTACAACGGTTTATGGAGATATTGTACTCCATGCGTATGTTGCAGACCATCTCCCGTTTTCGAGCTGGCCTCAGAACTTTTTTTTCAGTACATCCTGTAGGATCTGTTTGTCAAGGCTAAGGTCGGCAACGAGTTTTTTCAATTGCGAGTTCTCCTCTTCGAGGTTCTTCAAGCGACGTAGTTCCGAGACCCCGAGACCTCCATATTTCTTCTTCCAATTGTAAAAAGTGGCCTCGCTGACCCCCATCTTGCGGCAGACCTCGGAGACCCTAGTCCCCGTCTCGGCCTGTTTGATCGCGAACACAATCTGAGATTCACTGAATTTTGAACGTTTCATAAGCAAATAATCTATTTAAAGTTAAACATTTATTCGCCCTATTTTCTCTAATTTTATTCTGTCCAGTTTATCGGGAGGAGGTCACAAGGATTAATAATATATGGTGATTTGATTTTGGTATATTTAATATAATTAACATTTGATTGATGAAAATAAAAAAATACGTATTTGCTTATGACTTCTATGACACTAGAAGTATTTATCCCTTCTACAAAAATATCATTAATAAGACCAATGGGAAAAGCTATATAAATAATGAAACTTATGAATTTGATGATTTAGCAAGGACATTGCATGTTGTCAATTATATAAATCCATACTATACAATAATAATTAAAAGGAAAACTTCACTACGAGCCCTTAAATTCAAACAAACTAATGGCTTTATGGCCCAATTAAGAGACTTTACTTCTATTGAGCAATATATTTCAGCCAATATGGGCAGCAAAAGCAGGACAAAAATTCGCGGCTATTTAAGAAAATTGGAATCTTGTTTTAACATTAGTTATAAAATGCATTATGGGAAAATATCAAGAAAAGAATATGATTTTCTATTTGTTATCTTTAAGAGGTTCTTAGTTAGAAGGTTTAATCAACGGGGCGATAATCACGAAGCTTTTTCAAGGTGGGATTTCATCCAAAAAACCACATATAAAATGATATTGGATAAAACAGCTTCCCTCTTTGTGATTTACAATGAAGACCAACCTATTGACATATGCTTAAATTACCACCACCAAAATGTCATTGATAATGCAATCAGATCATATGATATTGACTATTCCAAATTTAGATTAGGCTACATCGACATATATAAGCAACTGGAATGGTGCTTTGAAAATGAAGTGGAAATATTTGACTTATCCATAGGGGATTTTGATTATAAACGCAAGTGGTGCAATGTCGTTTATGAATTTGAAAACCATATCTTATATGATGAGACCAATTATCTAAAAATGATATCCGCTCATTTACTTCTTACATTTTACCTCTTAAAAGGTTATCTAAAAGATAGAAATGTACATCTATTCTATCAAAAAATAAGAAACTTACTTAAGGCAAAAGAAAAGCCTGGAGTAAATCCTGATAATGGGTCAACTGATTTGGAACTATTGGAAAACCTCCCCCAAATAGAAAATATAACCCCAATCGATTTTTTGGATGAAAAATATATCAATTTGAGAAAACCCATCCACGATTTTCAATATAGTTACTCTGAACATTCAAAAAACCTAAGCGTATATAAAGTGAACAATCAAGACACCATATTCTACGTTAAGGGTTTAAATAAAGTTATGAAAATCAGTATAAAAAGCACTTAGTATAAATGCAAAAAGAAAATAATTTTCTCTTAAATTTATTTGAAAAAGAACATGGTATTCCTGAATATTATGAATCCATTAGTTTTATAAATAATGGGGGGGTTCTATACAAAACTGACGCAAAAGGTTATCATTACCCAAATAGTAATGCGTTATATCATATCACCTTTTTTCCGGACTATCTTGCCGGTAAATTTAAAAATGAATCCGAATTAAATATTAAAAAGTTCAATCTTGTAAAAGGTTATTGTATTGATTTAACCGACTTTCAAGATGTGGACAGCTATCTAAAGCACCAATTCAAAAAAAACGCAAAAACCATTCGAAGATTTGTAAATAGACTGGAATCCTGTTTTAATATCGAGTACAAGTTTTTTTATGGTCAAATTCCCAAAGAAGAATATAACCATCTGCTTGCAACACTTCGAAAAATGATTCTCCAGCGTTTTGAACAGCGCAATGAGGAAAGTAAAATTATTTCGAAATGGGATAGGACCGTAGCCCTTACTTACCCACTCCTATTGAAAAAAAGAGCTTCTATATTCGTTATATATGATAATGGAAATCCTATTGAAATTGCAATAAATTATCATTTTAACCAAATATTATTCAGCTATATATCTTCCTATGATATCGACTACTCAAAATTTGGGCTAGGACATGTTGAAATTTACAAGCAATTGGAGTGGTGTCTTGAAAACAATTTCAACAAGTTTGAAATGGGATGGGGCGATTTGGATTACAAACGCAGGTGGAGCAATCTTATCTATAATTTTGAACAATATTTGTTTTATCAAAAAATGTCGTTCATTGCTAAATGCAAATTTAAAATCAAAGAATTGACAATTAACATAAAGCTATATTTGATTTCAAAAAATGTGCATATTTATGTTAGGAAACTTAAAAAACAGATTTCCCGAAAAGGTAAATCCAATGATATCGATTATGAGATAGTCCCAATCGAAAATCCAGAATTGGAAGTGCATTTCAATAAAATAGACCATCACCTGGAATCATATACATTTTTAAAAAAAATAATCAATGATTTCTTATATAGTTCCATAGAGCATGTGGCAAACGTAGAAGTTCACTACAACCAAGACAACAATACTTATATCATCAAAGTATTGCAGCATGCCCAAAAGGTGATTTTTAAAAAATAACATAGTTACCATCAAACTATCAATGAACAAAAAATTGAAGTAACTGAGATATTTACTTATGTCTAAAAAAAAATACATTCTACTGATAAGTACGGTATATACCATTTGTCTTGGTCTTATCGTATTAACGTTTATCGCAGGATACGTATATCATATTCCGTTTGAAAAAATAACTGGGGATCCGGCTAATTACTACAATGCACATCCGTTTACTGGAATTGTTTCCAATATCGGTGCATTAATGTGGTGTTCCACATCAAGTATATGCCTATTTGTTGGATTGCTTTTAAATAGAAAGGGTATAAAAAGAGAAGCAAGTTTTTTATTAAGTTCTTCAATATTCACATTTATTCTTTTAATTGATGATTTTTTTATGTTCCACGATTTTATTTTTTATTCATTTCAAGGTTTAACTATGGAGCCTATTATTTTTATAATATATGCGTTTCTTTTGATTCGTTATTGTATAAGTTATTTCAAAATAATAATTGAGAACAATTACTATATTTTTAGTGCAGCCATTATTTTCCTAGGACTTTCAGTGATTTTAGATTTATATTTTCCTAGTGAAGGATTGGAATATTTTGTTGAAGACAGCTTAAAGCTTATGGGTATAGCAAGTTGGATGTTGTATTTTACGACTACCTCTTATCACCTATTATCCGAAAAGACTTTTATTTCTTATAAAAAAAACGTGCCAAATAAGAATTGATATAAAGTAGTATTTTAGCTATAAATGGTATGGGGTCCAGTAATAAAAACTTTAAAGCAGTATTTTTCCAGAGATAACCTCCATTTAGAATTAAAAATGCATTCTGTTTAAGTCGTTTTAATAATCCTTTTATACTTAGAAATTCGATGTAATTATAGGTGGGCCTTTTAAATTTTTTATTAGTTGATATGAGATAATATAAATACGGAAAATTAATTCCAGCGGCTAATGATGCATCCAAAGATCCCCAATACCTTGTATTCACTTCAATTACTTTAAATTTACCATCATTTTGGTCAAATCTTAAATCAATGTGGGCAACTCCAGACCAATTTAGTGTCTTCATTAACTTTTTGACGACCGTATAAAGATTCTCTTCATATAAAAATTGTACTCCTATTGGAGGCGCAAATTTTTTGGCTCCATATAAAACCCCCTTCTGAATGGTAAATGCCCGAATATCCCCTTGATCACATAACACGCTACAGTCAATATCATATCCCCCTATGAACTCTTGAAAAATAAAATTATGTTCTCTTTTAATCTGCTTAAAATAATCCTGAAACTCTTCTTTTTGTTTAAATAACAATATTCCAGAACCACCATCGGTGACATTCAATGGCTTTACCAACAAAGGGAAATCCTTTTCTTTAACGGCCTGATAATTATCTTTATTTATATGGTAAATCATTGGACCAGAAATGTCATTCTCAACCAAATGCTTTGCCAACAATGCTTTATTATTGGCTATTTCAAAATCTTTTAAAACAGGTAGAACCACAAGTTTGTGATTCTCCTTGACATATTTCTTAAATTTTATCAGGGTTCGGATACCATCTTCAAAAATGGGCATTATCAAATCAATATCATGCTTTAACAGCTCAGCATTTATATTGGCAATCCATTCCAGTTCATTTTTGGCTTTTGGATAATAAGAATACTTATAGACATATCTTGAAAAACGAGAAGGACCACTTTTTTTATTAGACATAACATATAGCCTAACATCAGGAACCCTTGCGAAACAATCCTTAACATGATTTGTTAAAAGCTCATTTTCTCCATCGGGTATCAGAATCGATAAACAAGAACTAATATTTTGCATTAATTAATATATTTCTATAAGTTAGAAATAAAACACGAAGGTCAAAACAAATATTCAAACACTAATTATTTGTAATCAATAACGCAAATAAAATAATCTTTTAAAGGTTTACCCCATTTTTAAATACATCTCAGCCAAATTTAAGTAATTTCTTAGATAAACTATAAAACGCATAAACCATTAAAACTTAACCACCTCAAACGCCGACCTCCTATTCTGTCTGTGTTTTTCTTCAGAACAACGGATGGTACCATCACATTCATTGACCAATTGGGTTTCACCAAAGGCCTCCCCTACTAGTCTAGCCCCATCTATCCCTTTCTGTTCAACTAAATACGTTATGGTATGTTGCATTCTTTTTTCGGAGAGCCACATATTGTATTTTCCTGGACCCCTGGAATCGGTATGGGAGCCTATTTTCAAGGTCACGGTTGGATTCTCTTGTAGAATCAGGGCCAACTCATCCAATAACCTCTTATAGGGTTTGTTTAAATTGGAAGAATCAAAATTAAAATATACATTACCCAAGGCAGTGATAGCGTCTTTTATTCCTTGTTTACGTTGATTCTCGGCATCGAGTTCCGCTGCCAACCGAGCATTTTCCTTTTCTTGGGCCAATCTTTCAGCAAGGGCGGCCTCATCTTTGATCCGCTGTTCATTCGCCAAGGAATCAGCTATTCGTTGCCTTTCCTTTTCCGCGGCCTCGATCATCGCCAATTTCTCCTCCCCTTTTTTGGAAAGTCCTTTTTCTATTCCAAATTGGTAAACTATACCGGCGGAATGCTGTATTTGCTTAGTAGAACCTTCCTTAATGCCCCATTTACCCATAGTATTGAAGTTAAGGCCCCATCTGTCACTAAACCAAGTGTTAAAGCCAAAACCTGTGTTTGCCGTCATTCTCCCCACATTACCTATAGAAGTATAACCCGCCCCTACATGAACATAGGGATCAAACCAGCCTGTTTCCCCAATCAATTTATTTACATCATAACTGATTTTTCCATCAATAGCATAATAATCTCTGGATGCCGTATTTATTGCCCCATCAATGACCTTCCCAACCTTATACTTATTATAGGTACCTATTGCTTCCAGTCCAAGACCATTTTTAAAAAACCTACCGATACTGATCCTAGATGGATAAGGCACAGCATTCCAAGTTTCATCAATATCCAAGAATCTTTCCCCAAAAGGGGTAGCTGTATCGTCGACAATATTCAAGCCGAGCCCCAACACCCATGAGCTTTGGACAATACTGTCTTTTGAAGTTAATTGTAAACTATCTTGTGAAAATATCGGGGCACAGGCAAGCATTGAGCATGCCAACGCAAATAGCGTACTATTTTTCATAGGTGTAAATTTAGATTTAGGCTTTAAAACAGTAAAGGAACAATCAATGGAAAGTCTGTACAAATAAGTTGTTTGAACGGCACGGATTTTCGTTAGGTTGCATAAAACATGCGCTAAAATAGGATCTTAACGCTCTTTCTGAAACGTGATTTTCTTGGATGTCAATGGCATTTTATAGACCCTGAACGGACTGACAATTACTGAGGAAGTGGTTCTTCCTTTCTTTTTTTCAATCGACGACCGCACTATTAACTCATACTCATTTTCATCGGCAACCGCCAATGTAATTTGCCTACCAAGCGGTTGTTCCCCACTGCAATGGATCAACACCATTTCCTTGGTAAAGTCAACTTCAGGAACCGGCAACCCAGGTTTCCGCGTCTTATTGACTTGTATGAAGAACTTCTTTAAGGATTTACTGTCTTTAATGATCAAGGTTTCCGGACTACTTGACCCACTGTAGTTGTCATGTAATACCATCGTAAGTTTTCCCGCGCTTTCATTCAAGGCTACTCCTTTTTCCATAGCCGCCTTTTTCTGCCCATTACAAGAGAATATAATTGTAAAAATGAATATGGACAGATATCTCATCTTATTTTAAGGTTGCATCCAATCTCGTTTTATAGGCCTTTAAATATATGGCCTCGTATAAGGGAAGTACATTTAGGATATCAAACTTTTTAGCCACTCTTGCGGCATTGTCCTTGAATTTTTCCAAGGTCTCATCATCCTTTAAAATTTTCAATGCATTGCTGGCCATTTCATCCACATCGCCAACATCACTCAAATAACCTGTGACCCCGTGTATATTAACCTCTGGTATGCCTCCGGCATTACTTGATATCACGGGAACCCTATTGACCATTGCCTCTAAGGCAGCCAAACCAAAACTTTCCGCCTTGGATGGCAGTAGGAATAAATCTGAAAAGCAAAGAATCCGATCGATTTCATTACTATTGCCTAAAAAATGGACCTTATCGGTAATACCCAATTGTTCACATAGGAATTCTGCATTTTCCTTTTCAGGCCCTTCACCTACCATAACCAATTTAGCCGGGATTTCCTTTTGAATCTTATAGAAGATATGTATGACGTCTGGAATATGCTTTACCGGTCTAAAATTACTGATATGGGTAATGATACGTTCATCATCCTTCGCCATTGAAGAGCGCTGACACTCGGTATAGGACGGATTTTCATATTTGCTGATATCGATAAAATTCGGGACAACCTCGATTTCCTTGGTTATATCAAAGAACTCCAAGGTACGTTGCTTTAAATTTTCTGAAACTGATGTGACCACATCGGATTGGTTGATGCTGAAATTTACAGCAGTCTTATAAAAAGGATGTTTGCCCACTAATGTAATATCGGTCCCATGCAACGTGGTTATCATTGGGAGGTATATTCCCTCTTCCTCCAACATCTTCTTGGCCATATAACCGGCATAGGCATGCGGAATGGCATAATGCACATGTAACAGTTCTATCCCGAACAACTTCACCGTATCTACCAATTTACTTGATAAGGCCAATTCATAAGGCTGATAATGGAACAAAGGGTACTCTGGCACATGAACTTCATGAAAGTGTATTCGCTGGCTTAATAAATCCAATCGAACCGGTTGGCGATACGTGACAAAATGGACTTCATGACCCCGGTCGGCCAGGGCAATGCCCAATTCAGTCGCAACAACACCACTCCCACCAAACGTCGGGTAACATACTATAGCTATTTTCACTTGTTGAAAATTTTAATATTATAAGATGAAAAAGAAATCAGGAAAATAGTAAAGTACCTTAGTCGGTATTTCCTCATTATCCTTAATAAAAAACAATCCTTCTGGGATAAATACATATTGATTACCCTTTATATCGCAATTTTATTTTCACAAAACTACCTCTTAATTAATAATGGCATCGTAAATAGCCTGCTGAATCCTTGTTCTTAACGCAGATTTAACTAAAAGGGTATTCGATGATGTTGGGTACGTCCTGTTCGATAAAAACACGTAAACAATCTCCTCTTCAGGGTCTGCCCATGTATAGGTACCCGTGAAACCACTATGGCCAAAACTCTTACGGGAGACACATCCGCATGTAGGCCCACTTTCCTTTAACTGGGGTTTATCAAAACCGACCCCTCTTCTAACATTCTTATCACAAAAGTAACAGGTATTGAATTTCTTAATGGTCCTTGAATCCAGAAAACGTGTTCCTCCATATTCCCCACCTTGAAGGTACATTTGCATGATCTTGGCCACATCGTTTGCATTACTGAACAAACCTGCATGTCCTCCTACCCCACCTTGCATGGCGGCCCCCATGTCGTGTACATATCCTTGAACGGTTTGGTAACGGTAATACTTGTCTTCCTCTGTTGGTACGATTTTGTTTTTAGGGAATTTTTCAAGTGGATTATAACTTGTATGAATAGCCCCTAAAGGTTTATATAGAAAATCATCGGCCAGTTTATCCAATGGGGTTTTATATGTATCCTCAATATACTTTTTCATCACATAATAGGCTACATCACTGTAACGATACCGGTTCGATTTTAAATCTTGTCGACCTATGCGGTTATAGATAGAATCTTTGTAGGCATCGGTTAAATACAGGTTATCGGTTACCTTGATACTGAACCCCTCCGTAGGTTTATGGCGATAAAACTCTGAAGAGGGTTTCCTTTTTTCATCCAATGTACTTACATAAAAGGCTATCCATGCCGGTAATCGTCCATAGTGCGACAACGCCTTTAGAACGGTGACATTCTTAAGCGCTGATTCGGAATACTCGGGTATAAGGTCCTGGAAGGTATCGTTCAAGGCTATTTTACCACTTTCCTCCATCTTCATCAATACAGGTAAGGTCGCAAGGATCTTTGTCAATGAAGCCAAATCATAAATATAATCCGTCGTTATTTTCTTATCCGATGTATAGGTTGGTTTTCCAAACCCTTTATTGTACACGACTTTCCCTTTACGGGCGATTACTACTTGGGCCCCTGGGAACATTAACGAATCGAGTCCGTTTTTCATGAGCTTATCCACCTCGGCCAAACCTTTCGAACTTAGGCCTACCCGTTCGGGAATACTATAACCAAGTCGTTTTAACGAACTTACTTTAACCGTTGTATTCACAGGAAACCTGTCATGCACGGAAACCGGCAAGACCCCCTTACCCTCAATCGCGCCGAAGATAAGCTGTGCGGTTTTTTGTTGGGCAAGAACACTGTTTTGATAAGCGACCACTACCCCATCTATACTATTAAAGGAACTTACATCCATTAAGGCATAAGGTTTGGCAAACACGGCCAACACCAAGTTAGAGGTTCTTTGGTTGGCAATCTCTTGGAGCCAATCCAGTTCCTTTTTTGAAAACTTATAGGATTTCCATGGACTTTCATTGCTCTTATGAAGTCCTATGATCACAAGGTTGAATTCCTTTAATTTTTCTTTTAACGTCGTTATGTCCTTCCCGTTTACCTGGGTTACCTTGGCGTATTTATTCAGTTCATCAATAAATGGTTGGCTATCCGCATCACCGAATTTTACATAGGCTATCTTCTTGTTCTCCAACTTTTTTATTCCCAAGAGATAGAAGTTGTTCTTTACGACCGTTATTGCATTCTCTATGGCCTCTTCATAAATTAGGTCATTTTCCAAATCATTAAGATCTTCGTACAAATGATCAATGGCTATAGGTTTGTAGGAATTTAATCCGACTTTATATTTGGCCATCAATATCTTCTTGACGGAGCTAGACAGTCTTTCTTCCGTAATTCTTCCAGTGTCATAAGCCTCTAGCAACTTTTTCTTTGCCTTGGCCACCTCTGTAGGCATTAATAAAATGTCATTACCGGCCAAAAAAGCGGCCAATTCCACATCCCCATCCTTACCTTGGGTACTAACCCCTTTCATATTCAAGGCATCGGTAAAAACCAAACCATTGAAACCCAATTGTTCCTTTAGAATCCCTGAAATGATCTGTTCTGATAAGGAAGAGGGTAAATCTTCCTTGATCTCCAGGCTAGGTACGTTCAAATGGGCTACCATTACACTGCTAAGTCCAGCTTTGATCAATTTTTTATACGGATAGAGTTCCAAACTATCCAACCGTTCTTTGGAAAAGGGGATTAAAGGCAAGGCTTTATGTGAATCTGTTGCCGTATCCCCATGCCCTGGAAAATGTTTTCCACTGGAAAGAACCCCTGCACTTTCCATTCCTTGCATAAAGGCAATTCCCTTCCTGGCCACATTGTCGCGATCTTCACCAAATGAGCGATTACCGATTATGGGATTCAACGGGTTTGTGTTGATATCGATATCCGGGGCAAAATTGATATGAACCCCCAAACGTTTGGCGTGCATCCCTATTTGTCGACCGACTTTCGCTACGATTGAATTATCCTTAATGGCCCCTAAAGTCATATTCCAAGGAAAGGCGTAGGTGGAATCCAATCGCATGGCCAACCCCCACTCCGCATCCATTCCCACCATTAAAGGGATCTTTGATGCCGCTTGAAATGAATTTGTGAGTTTTGCTTGCCTAACGGGCCCACCGGTTGAAAAGATAACACCGCCTATATGATGTTCCTTTATAAGTGATTTAACCTTGGCAATACTTGCCTTGTCTTGGCTAGATGCCACACTCACCATGAACAATTGCCCAAATTTTTCATCAAGGCTCATGGCCTCGTATTTGCTATCGACCCATTTTTGCTGACCCACACTATCCTTTGCCACCAAAGGATTAAGTTGGGCATTTGCACAAAAAACAGTGAAAAATAAGAATAAGAAAATGCTATACGATCGCATATTGGACAGGTCTAAGGAAATAACTTAAAAGCAAAAATAATATTGCATTTCATCGATATTCTAAAAACAATGGAATATCGGTTACAAATACAATACCAAAAAAATTCTACATGAAACGGCTATGCCAGCTTTCAGAGGCAGGTACCTCCCAATGTTCCAAATATTCCCCTTTATTGGTCACTAAATTATTAAAGACGATAGTGTTTTTTGAAACTGCCTTTTGCTTCGCCATTTTCTTAAATTCATTTAAGGGCTTATAGGCAACGAATTCACCTTGTTTATAGGAAACATTCATTTTATCGAGTAACTCCACATTGTATTTCTTTTCCAATTGTTGGATGAAATGTACCGAAGCGTCAATGGAACAGCCCGAAGCTGATGTATTTGTCTGGTCCAAAGCCAAGATGATAAATCTTTTATACCGTATCTCGTAACCAGCCTTTAAATCACTACCGTGGGTTGTCCATTCCTCTATAAATGCCTCCATCGCTTGCCTGATTTCCTGTAGTTCCTGTTCCGAAAAGCTACGATTGGCCTGGAATATCCAAATTCTTGATGAATCTGGCAAAGCATTGAATTCTACTAACATAGTTTTTTTTTGATTTTGGGTATTGTGATATATATCTGATTAAAGATCTTCCGCGGTAGCGATGAGCTCCGCAATATCCATAACCTTAATATCATTTTCCTTTTCTTTGTTCTTTACACCATCGGTCATCATGGTATTGCAAAATGGACAGGCGGCAGCAATTATTTCCGGTTGGGTGTCCAAGGCTTGTTCTGTTCGTTCAATATTAATGTCCTTATCCCCTTTTTCCGGTTCCTTGAACATTTGCGCTCCACCTGCACCACAACATAATCCCCGTGATTTACAGTTTTTCATTTCGACCAATTCGGCATCCAGCTTCTTGATCAAATCCCTAGGAGCCTCATAAACACCATTTGCCCTTCCTAAATAACAGGGGTCATGAAAAGTGATTCGTTTCCCCTTGAAGGTACCTCCTTCCAAGGTAATCCGCCCATCATCCAACAGTTTCTTTAAAAACTCTGTATGGTGTACCACTTCATAATTGCCTCCCAATCCAGGATATTCGTTCTTTAGGGTGTTGAAACAATGTGGACAAGCGGTGACAACCTTGGTTATCCCATAGGCATTCATCACCTCTATATTCGTAACCGCCTGCATTTGGAACAAAAATTCATTCCCTGCCCTTTTTGCCGGGTCTCCGGTACAACTCTCCTCTGTTCCTAAAACCGCAAACGATACATTGGCCTTGTTCAATATTTTAACAAACGCCTTGGTAATCTTTTTTGCCCGATCGTCAAAACTTCCTGCACAGCCGACCCAAAATAAAACTTCAGGTTGCTTTCCTGCTGCAAAAAGCGCTGCCATTGTCGGTACTTTCAATTCACTTCCCATAGTAAGGATCAATTATTTTTTATGCTTCGTCTTTCCAGTTCAACCTATCCATTTGATTGAAAGGCCAAGGTGCTCCATTATTCTCAATATTCCCCATCATATTATTCAGGTCTGATGGTGCCGCGGATTGCTCCATCACCAAATACTGCCTCATATCCATAATAATCGATAGTGGATCAATGCTCACAGGACATGCTTCCGTACAGGCATTGCAAGAAGTACAGGCCCACAGTTCTTCCCGCGTGATATAATCATCCAACAACTGCTTACCATCATCAACAAAATTGCCCTTATTGGTATCAATATTCTTACCGACTTCCTCGAGCCTATCCCGGGTATCCATCATGATTTTTCTTGGTGAGAGTTTCTTCCCGGTAAGATTCGCAGGACATTCACTGGTACAACGGCCACATTCCGTACAGGTATAAGCGTTGAGTAACTGAATCCTGCTAAGGTCGGTAACATCCGAAGCCCCAAATTTACCCGGTTCCCCAGCATCCTCTGCGGGAGCGGCATAGGGATCCGCATCGGGATCCATCATCAATTTGACTTCCTGGGTAACAGCATCCAAATTGTTGAATTTTCCTTTTGGGCCAATCTTTCCAAAATACGTATTCGGGAATGCCAACAGAATATGTAAATGTTTCGAATAATAGAGGTAATTCAAGAAGAACAGGATGCCTACAATATGCAACCACCAAGCACTTCTTTCTATAATGATCAGTGTTTGTGCGGACATTCCATCGAATAAAGGAATTAAAAATTGACTTATAGGAAAGGAACCTGCCTGCACATAATGTGCCGCACCCATTTGTTGTAACTGAAAATCCGATGCATTCATGGTCAAAAAGAGACACATTAAGACCAGTTCTATATACAAGATCATATTACCATCGTTCTTGGGCCACCCTTTCATTTCCGGACTCATGAACCGCTTAATCCTTATAATATTCCTACGTATCCAGAAAATTATCACGGCTACGATAACCAAAAAGGCCAAAATCTCGAACGAGGCGATCAATACATTGTAAAAGACCCCAAGACCTGCAAATAACCTATGGGTGCCTAGGAGTCCATCCAAAACAATCTCGAGGACCTCAAGGTTGATCACAATAAAACCTACGTAAACGAGAATATGCAATATCCCAGGAATAGGCCTAACGACCATTTTGGTCTGTCCTAGGGCAATCTTGAACATATTCTTCCAACGTTGTGGTTTATTATCATTGACCACAACATCTTTTCCCAACTTAATATTCCTAATAAGTTTCTTTACATTCCGGGCAAAAAAAACAATCCCCACTAGAAGGATCAGGGCGAAAGCGATGTTAGTGATATATTCCATTTATGGCTGTTCTATTTTATCGGCAGGATCATTATCGGGCAATGTGTAATCTTTTTGTTTTTTCCCAAAAACAGAAACATTCACATATCGTTTAGGATTCAAACGGAAATCCTGCAATAATAAATCCAATTCCTTTGATGCATTATTCAGATTATTATACAGTGCCTCGTCTTTCATGAATTTCCCCATGGAACCATCCCCGTTTTCTATCTTGGCTAGAATCTTATCCAAATTGGAAACCGTGGATTCCAAACTGGCCATTGTTCGTCCCAAACCTGCATTGTTCAATGAATCGGAAAGTTTTGCGAAGTTGGAAGACAATTCCGTGAAATTGGTTAGGGAACTGTCCAATTTACCTTGGTTTTTTTCCAATAGATCATTTAAAATCTTGGCGCTTCCCTGCAAACTTCCCATAAGCTGGTTGAGACCCGCGATGGACTCCCTCAATTCATTCTTGGTCTTTGCATCCAAGATCTGGTTCACATTCATCAATAGCGTATCCGCATTGGTAAATGCCCCTTCAATCTTTTGTTGTAACGGAGTAAGTTTCTGCTGCACCAGTTCGGTCAAGCCTGGGCGCGTAGCGGTAACCAACGTATCGCCTGACTTTGCATCGCGAGCGCCGTCAAAAACGGGTCGTATCTGTATACCCTTACCCCCAATTATGCCCGTATCGTACAATTCAGCCTTACTGTTCTTGGAAAAGGTGAAATCATTGCTCACTGAGAATGTAACGAGTAAATCTCCCGAAGTATCCTTGAATTTAATATCATTTACAATGCCCACGTTATAACCGTTAATCGAGACCTGGGTGCCAGGTTGAAGACCTCCAACATGTTTATAAACAGCATAAAATGTCTTGCTATTATCAAACAAGGGTGTTGATTTTAAATAGCTGAAACCTAAAATAAAAAGTAGGATACCCCCCACTACGATTATTCCTGTTTTAATTTCCCTGGATAGTTTCAAATGGATTTATTTATTGTTGTTAAACGCCTATTTAAAATTATATGGATTTGATTCTTATACCTTTTCAGATGAAAAACACATAATAACCCAATTTCATTTTAAAAACAAGCTCTAACAAAATTAGAAATAAAATTGAGACTGCTGTTATTATTCCGAAACGTATTTAAGCGCTTCGGTAACCGGAATTCGTACACCATCCTTATATGCAACAATATAGGAACCGGAAAAACCCTTAATATCAGCATTTGATTTTAGCATTTTTGCCTCCGTAAAGGAATTGGCATTCCCATACATATAGCGAAAGAGATTCTTATAGGGTTCTCGGGTTACCCTTGCCAGCCCTTTAAAATTCTGGGGGACCAATTCGATATCCTTGGCACTGGCCATTATTTGCACCTTAAAGGATATCTGGGGTGTTTCCTGCTTCTTCACGGCAGTCACTACCTCCGTTACAGTCGACTCCTTTTCTCCCGAGACCTCTTGGGCCATGGTTCCCTTATCCGCTACAGGCGTTGATTTTTCGGCGGCTTCCAACACGGGTTGTGTTTTTGGCTGCTCTTCCTTCTTAGGAGCCGCCGCCAATTCATTTACGGGCTTTTCCTTTTTCACCGGTATCGACGCTTCCTCTTTGGGTGCCAATTCCTTTTCAATCTCTTTGTTTGGAACATACCCGATACCAGTATGCACATTTTTCTTGTAAATGAGAATCGCATCCGCTATAGCCTTTCCAACTTCGGCTTGACCTTTTTTCGAATTCAGGTAGGCCCCTTCCGATTTATTGGTAAGAAAACCTGTTTCTACCAAAACACTGGGCATAAACGTCTGATGCAATACA
Organism: Maribacter polysiphoniae; assembly: GCF_003148665.1. Classification (GTDB taxonomy): domain Bacteria; phylum Bacteroidota; class Bacteroidia; order Flavobacteriales; family Flavobacteriaceae; genus Maribacter_A; species Maribacter_A polysiphoniae. The sequence goes on from NZ_QGGQ01000009.1 coordinate 15,475, forward strand.
ATGAAACCTGCTTGTTTTACTTTTCTATTCACACGTTTCAACTTCCCTGTGAAATTATCCTGGATCATTTTGGCCAAGGCAATACTCTGATCCAAAAACTCTTCCTGCATTATGGTCAACCCTATAATGGATTCCGGCGAGTTGATATCATAATCCGCATACCTATCGGCATAATTATCCTCAAGATAGATTACCGAGTTTTCTTTCTTTGCTATTTCAAAATTTTGCTTGTTGGCATGTAAGCCCAAAACAAATGTTCCCGCACCATGGGCGTCGGAAGAATGTGAATCACAATGCACTGAAACGAAAAGATCGGCATTGGCCTTATTGGCAATTTCCCCACGCACGAACAAATCGACAAATGTATCGTCCTTTCTTGTATAAATAACCCTGATATCGGGGTTGCTCTCCAAAATCCTACCCACATTCAAAACAATTTTCAACGCAATGTCCTTTTCCAGATACCCATTTCCCAAATTACCTGGATCATGCCCGCCATGACCCGCATCCAAAACCACTACAAACTTACCATCGTTCCTTTGTGGTCCATTATCATTGGCATATGCAGAATATAAAAAGGGCAATAGTAATAAAACGGCAAGAAAAAAACGGTTGAAATTCATATATGCAAGATGATTTGAGAATCTTAAATTGGTTAAATTTATTGTAATACCCTATAAGAGGAACAAAAAATATATGTAAGTTTGACTTCCAAAAATCAAGCCATACTGTTACAAAAATAGGATATAAAGCCTTGCAATCAAATAAACACTATTCACTTTTCCTATTCCTACTTATAATCGGTGGTGTTTTTGGTCATGCCCAAGAAGGAAAAATAGTGCCATTACCCATTAAAGCTGAGCAGGATACGATTATCGCCCCCTTACTTACCGAGGCCGAACTCTTAAAGAATTCCAAGAATGATTCCACGGCTGTTGATACCGTAAAAACAAAACCTCCGCTTTTATTGGACGTCATTAAGTACAAGGCAACGGATTATGTGAGACTAAATCAAAAGGAACAGAAGGTCTATCTCTATAATGAGGCTGAAATCCAATATCAGGACACAGAACTACGGGCCGGTATCATTGTCATGGATTATGTAAAGAATGAAGTATATGCCGGTCGTATAAAGGATTCGCTTGGCAATTATTCACAACTCCCTTATTTTAAACAGGGACAGAATGAGGTGATTCCAGACTCCATACGCTTTAATTTCGATACCCAAAAAGCCATTATTTGGAATTCGAGGACAGAACAACAGGCTGGTCTAGGACAATTGGGTAGTGACGCCATGAAGGTTTATGCCGATGTTACCAAGAAAGAAAATGACTCGGTCTATTTTTTGAGTGAAGCGAAGATCACCACATCGACAGACACCATAAACCCTGATTATTACATTAGGATCCGTAAGGCGAAGTTTGTACCTAAGAAGAAGGTTATCGCGGGATACAGCAACCTCTATATTGCCGATGTACCAACGCCAATTGCCATGCCCTTTGCCTATTTTCCCTTGACCGTTGGAAGGGCCGCAGGGGTTATGATGCCCACCTTTGGAAATCAAGCCGACAGGGGGTATTTCCTTCAGGACTTGGGTTACTATGTGCCTATTGGTGAATATGCCGATATATTGGTTACTGGGGATTTTTACACCAACGGTAGTTGGGGTTTCAAAACCCAATCCATCTATTCCAAACGCTATAAATACAGTGGAAACATAAACTTCAGGTTTGAAAATTTGGTTACCAGCCAAAAAGGCTTTAGCGATTATAGCCTCACCAAAAACTGGAACATCCAAATTTCGCACTCCCAGGACACAAAAGCGAGTCCGAACTCCAGGTTTTCCGCTTCCGTGAATATGGGTAGTAGTGAATATTACAGAAATTCATTGCAACAACGTAATTTACCAAGTACCCAGAACAATACGCTATCTTCCTCGATTTCATATTCCAAGACCTTCCCGGCCTACCCCTCAGTGAATATGAGTTTAACGGCTACCCATAGTCAAAACACCAATACCAAGGCCATTGAATTGACCTTACCTACCTTACAGGCCAGTATGGAACGGATCTATCCATTTGCCAAAAGGGATGGTATCAAGAAAGGTATAATTCAAAACATCAACTTTCAGTACGATTTGAGTGCCGCGAACAAGATTTCGACCACTGATGACGATTTTCTGAAAAGCGAAATGTTCGATGGGGCAAAAATGGGGGCAAAACATACTATTCCCATCACCACGAACTTTAAGGTGGCCAAATTTTTCAGTGTTAGTGTCGGAGGTAGTTATGAGGATGTTTGGACCATGCAGACCTACGATAAAAGCTATGACAATGACCTTGAAGAGATTGTCACAGATACCGTCAGTGGATTTGACCGATTCAACAAATACAATTTCAGCGCCAGTGTTGGAACCACTTTATACGGGACCTTCAATTTTGGGGAGGATAAAAAAATTCAGGCCATACGACATGTCATGCGTCCTTCATTAAGTTATGGGTACGCCCCTTCCTTTGAGAAGTTTTATGATGAGTATATAGATGGGGATGGGGATGTGGTTCAATTTACACGATTCCAGAACACACTTTATGGATCACCCAGCTTAAGCAAATCGAACAGTCTAAGTTTCTCATTGGCCAACACCCTCGAGGCAAAAGTAAGGGACAAGGATTCGACCGCCACAGAACCAAAGAAGGTTCCGATCCTAAGTAATTTCAATATTTCAACGGGCTATAATTTTGAATCGGATTCCCTTAAATTGAGTCCATTAAGTGTAAATGGCGGTACCTCCATCCTCGACAGCAAAATGTCGATAAACTTTTCGGCAGGATTGGATCCTTATGCCATTGACAACAATGGAACACGGATAAACACCCTTAATGTAAAAAATGGTGGAAGTCTTTTTCGCTTAACACGGGCCAATTTCAACGTTGGATACTCCTTGGACAGCGAGATTTTCAACAAAGACAAGAAAAAGGAAAAGAAAGATGAGAACCCTTACGACTACGTTGCCCAAAGTGGAGGTCGTACGGATGATCTCTTTGGCCGTGCCGATAATTTTCAGGATAACCCAATGAACGAATCGAAAGAAGGCGAAGACGTGGAAAACCCCATATACGGCACTAAAATTCCATGGAATCTTAGACTTGCCTATTCCGCATCGTACTCCAATTCTGCACGACAAAATGAATTCAGTAGCCATTCATTGATGTTTTCCGGCGACATAGAACTCTCGCCCCGATGGAAGGTCGGTGGTTCCTCTGGTTATGACTTTAAAGGGAAAGGATTCACCCTGACGCAATTACGTTTTGAACGCGATTTAAAAAGTTTTGTGATGCGCTTTAACTGGACCCCTTTTGGCACCTATAAAAGATGGTACTTCTTTATTGGGATAAAAAGCTCGATACTCAAGGACCTTAAATGGGAGAACAGAAGCCAACGGTCTAGATAACAACGAAAGTTTAGCTATATAAAACCTTAATATTCCGTTATTTTAGTATCCCTAACACTAGAGACATAAAGCATCGTTATAAAATGCATTAATCCATAAACATTCCATCCAATGAAGAAAATAATAAACACCACAAACGCCCCCGCACCAATAGGCCCTTATAACCAAGCGGTTCTTTCTGGCAATACATTATATATATCCGGGCAGATACCCATAGATCCAAAGACCGGCAACCTCATTGAAGGCGATATAGCCAAAGAGACCAAACAGTGCATGGAAAACCTCAAAGCGATACTTCTTGAAGCCGGAATGACCTTTGAAAATGTGGTCAAGTCATCTATTTTTATCAGTGACATGAACCAATTCTCGGAAATAAACAATGTTTACGCCAATTATTTTGATGCAGCCACAGCCCCTGCAAGGGAAACTGTAGAAGTGGCCAATCTACCAAAATTCGTAAATGTGGAAATCTCTATGATCGCCGTTGTTTAAAACGCTATATATTCTGCTGATGGAAGTGCATTAAACCTTCAATCGGTTTTTGGCGGATTTCCCCAACTATCAAATCATTACGTTCCAATACCGTGGTAAGCTCTTCCATTAGATAAAATGCTACGCTTCCCACAAAATTGATTGGCACTTTTGTGGCCAATTCGAACTGCATGATATAGTTATTGACGAATTGCTGAAAGCCTTTATCGATTACGCCTTTGCAATATGGGTGCTCTTTATTTTCAATCAAGAATCTAGCGAACGTGGCCAAATAGGTATTTGGATTCGGCTGCTTGTAAAGGTTCTCTTTGATCACATCGGCCTCTAAATCGAATTCCTTGGAAAACTTCATCCCTAAGGACTGTGGCATTTTATGGAAATAATAGTCCCTGATCAATTTTCTGCCAAAGAAGTTACCACTACCATCATCCATCGGAATATACCCCAAAGAAGTCACTTTCTGAATGGCTTGGTTACCATCGTAATAACAGCAATTGGAACCCGTACCTAGAATACAGACAATTGCTTGATGACCTATTTTGGTAGTAGCATAAATGGCTGCATAAGTATCTTCCTTTATGCTGGCCTTGGCGTTCGGGAAAAAATCCGCAAAAATCTCCTTAAGGAAATTTTTCATTCTATCCGTACCACAACCGGCACCATAAAAATAAAGCCTAGTTACCTTTTCGCTATTCTTGGAAAGTTCAAAATTATTTGCTAGACGATCTTCAATGACTGGGCGTGTAAGAACTTCTGGGCTCAAACCTAGGGTTTGGGTCATAAACAATTGATTCCCTTTTTCGTCCAGTGCAATCCAATCGGATTTCGTAGCACCACTATCAACAATTAATATCATAGATCACCATTTAAAAAGAATCCTGAAAACTATTAAAAATCAATAATTTTCAGGATTACATATACTAATTAATTTAAAAATTATAGGCTGTGTACATATTGTACCATATCAACCATTTTATTGGAGAAACCTGCTTCGTTATCATACCAAGAGATAAGTTTAAAGAAACCAGGGTTCAATTCAATACAGGCCTCTGCATCAAAAATACTAGTCCTCGAATCCCCAACAAAATCCTGGGATACTACTGCCTCTTCAGTATATCCTAAAACACCTTTCAATTCTCCTTCCGAAGCAGCTTTGAATGCTTTTTTGATCTCGTCTAAAGATGTTTTCTTAGAAACCTTTACTGTTAAATCCACAACAGAAACATCTGCAGTAGGCACCCTAAAGGCCATACCTGTCAATTTACCTTCCAAAGCTGGAATTACCTTTGTTACCGCTTTAGCCGCACCGGTTGAAGCAGGGATAATGTTCAACATAGCACTTCTACCACCTCTCCAGTCTTTTCTAGAAGGACCATCAACGGTCATTTGCGTAGCAGTGGTAGCGTGTACTGTAGTCATTAAGGCTTCTTCAATACCGAAGTTATCATTCAATACTTTAGCCAAAGGAGCCAAACAGTTGGTAGTACAAGATGCATTTGAAACAATGGTATCAGATGCTTTCATCTCTTTATGGTTAACACCATAGACGAACATTGGCGCGTCTTTTGAAGGAGCTGAAATAACAACTTTTTTGGCACCACCATCAATGTGGTATTGGGCAGTTTCCAAAGTGGTGAAGATACCTGTACATTCGGCAACGATTTCCGCTCCAACAGCATCCCATTTAATAGATTTAGGATCTCTTTCCGCAGTAATACGAACCGTTTTACCGTTAACCTCCAAATGACCGTCTTTTACTTCGACTGTACCATCGAATTTACCATGAACAGAATCATACTTTAACAAATATGCTAAATGATCAACATCCAACAAATCATTGATGGCAACGACCTCTACATTATCGTTTTTCGCAGCGATGCGAAATACCAATCTTCCAATTCTACCGAATCCGTTTATACCTATTTTCAATTTTGACATCTTTTACTTATTTAAATTAAAATTATATTGACATTATATCTGAAACCCTTATGAGTTCTTTATCGATTTTAGTATGACCCTTTATGGCCTTGTGTATCGGGGTTAGTATAAGTTCATTGTCCTGAACACCTACCATAAGGTTGGTTTTGCCCTGTAACAGCGCCTCTACGGCCTTAACTCCCATTCTACTGGCCAATACACGATCATAACATGATGGGGAACCACCACGCTGCATATGTCCAAGAACAGATACCCTTACATCATAATCAGGGAAATTCTCCTCTACATATTCCTTTAGCTCAAAAATATTCTTCCCGGTTTTATCACCTTCGGCAACGATGACGATACTCGATGATTTTCCTGATTCCTTACTTCTTTTTAAGGATTCCAACAATCGCTCCCTTCCCAAATTCTCTTCTGGGATCAATATCTCCTCTGCACCAGCGCCTACACCGGCATTCAAAGCGATATGGCCCACATCACGGCCCATAACCTCTACAAAGAACAATCTATTGTGGGAACTTGCCGTATCACGAATTTTATCTATGGCCTCAACCACCGTGTTCAAGGCAGTATCAAAACCTAACGTGAATGTCGTTCCGAAGATATCGTTATCAATAGTGCCCGGAATTCCGATTATAGGGAAATGAAATTCCTGGTTGAAAATCATAGCTCCGGTAAAACTACCGTCACCGCCGATAACCACAAAAGCGTCGATACCTTCCTTGCGTAAATTATCGTATGCTTTTTGACGACCTTCCTTGGTCCTGAATTCCTTACAACGGGCAGATTTCAAGATGGTACCCCCCTTATTGATAATATTGTTGACGCTCCTTGCATCCATGGGTTTGAAATCACCCTCGATCATTCCTTGATATCCTCTGTAGATACCAACACATTCGACCTTTAAATAAGCACAGGTCCTAACAACGGAACGTATCGCTGCATTCATTCCTGGGGAATCTCCCCCTGAAGTAAAAACACCTATTTTTCCAATATTCGCCATATAGAAAATTAAGCCAACAAAATTAACAAACTTATTCCATAAAAAGAACTGATTTAACCCTTAATATCAACCGAAAAACACCCTCAATCGTTTTCGCTTAATAAATAACACCCCGGTGTTCCAAATAACACATTTCAGGTCTAAATTGTTACATTACATCAAGGCTTTCTGGTTTTCTCCTGAAACAGCAATAAACTATCCCTACCCATCACCTCAATCGGCATAGGTTGCTTTTCCCCTTCCCCCTCTTTGTTCTTCTTATTGTTGAACATTTTCCGCATAAGCTCTTTAAAACTATTGAAATCGACTTCATAGGATAAGCCTGCTCCTTGGGTGTACCCTTGACGTTCCCCCAACAATGCCTGTATTTCATTTTCCCTATTGAAGAACTTCGCACTCAAGGTGCCTTCCTCATTCAAGAGTAATTGCAATTCAAAATCCCCCGCCACAACTGTTTCGGTAGCCCCACCGACAGGAACACCGACCTTACCGTTCAAAAGGATCCGATCACTGATTTTTGTTGACACCGTAACCCCTATCCTATTCTCCGTTTCGATATCGGCACTTGTATCCTGGATCCCTTGCTCGTAGGAAAGTCCTAAATTGAACTTATCATTACCCCCACTAAGGACCTGGTTCAACAAGCCCGATGCCGACTGGATCAAGTTTCCCGTAACGGCTTGCGAATTAATTCCACTTTGATCATTCACGAAAGTACCTTGGGCCAATAAAAAAATAGCATTCTTTTCTTCCACTTGGGGATCTTGCAATCGATACTCCAATTCTGATTTCACGATTGAACTTGTGCCCGGGAACTCGATACTGAAGTCTATTTCCGGACTCTGGAGCTCATCGGTTAACTGTATGACCACATCTGTGGGTATTCTTCGGGTATAACCAGCATTATCCAACAAAGGTGCTGGATTCGCATTTAAGGAATATACAGCCTCCATATTCAAAGTTGCGGAGAGCGGATCTCGATCCCAAACGATGGTGCCCCCCGGTTTTACTTTAAACGTCTTGTTGACCACACCCCCAAACTTATAATTGAACTCCCCGGTCACCACAACGAAATCTCCGTACATTTCAAATTTATCCTTGGTATTGATCCGGATCAGCAGCAAACCTTCCCCAGTACCTTTTAAGGAACTTCCTGTTTTTTGATCGGTAACGATCTCAACCTCGGCATCTGGCGTTACATCCAGGTTGAATTCCATTTCCAACCCTTCTATTTCCTGCAGCACCCGCTCTTCCCGGTCGATTTCACGTTCGTTCTTTTCAATAAATTTTATAAAGGAATAATCCCCGACCGTAGCCACATCACTTAACGGGATCTTCAGGGAGGTGCCTTCTGCGGTTTTTCCATCCACATTAATGGTCAATGCCTTTGTTGATCCAAAAATACGCCCTGAACCATTTAAAAAGCCTGTACCATAATACAACACCTCTTCCTCAAACGGAGTATCCAAAATCAGGAAAGGGCCATTATTGGTATCCACATTCAAATCCAACGCCCAATCCTTAAAGAAACTATGTGTTATGGAACCGTCCAAGGTAGCCCTGGTATTGCGCGCCACGTCGGTAATCTTGATTTCCTCAAAATTAAAGGACTGATTGGACAGTCTAACACGGGAGTTTTGGGCAAAACCGTAATCAACGTTTAAATAAGGAATCGCGATACCGGCATTATCAAGCGTCAACAAACCACTAAAAACAGGATTGTCAATGTCGCCCGTCAATTTAGCACTGCCAAATAATTCCCCTCTGATATTTGTTATCACCCCTTCTCCCAACGGACTAAACGGTTCTAGATTGAACCCATTGAAATTGGCCATTAGGTTCGCTTGGGGCAATTCGGTTTTATTCAGGATATTCCCAATAACGCTTAACTTCTCAACCCCATTATCCGTTATTTGGGTATTGACCACAAAATCGGTAAGATCACGATTACCAACAATACCCATGGTCAAATCCCCCAAACGGAATCCGTTGACCGAAAAATCGGTTATGCCCAAATTCGAAGAAGGTAGGTACACGTCATCCTTTTGCAATACGTTCAAAGTACCATTGACCTCACCTTCCAATCTTAAACTGTCGATTGCTGGTGTAATCTTGTCCAAGGAAACAATCTTGAATTGCAACTCAAGATCCTTATAGGTAGAATCGGCCAATTGCCCCTTTAACCTGATTTGCTCATATTTACTATTGTTCATCACAATTTCCTCGATCACGATACTATCAAGGGTCTTATTGAAAATGACCTTGTTCTTGTTGTTCCCTTCCCTATTCAAGATCCAGGTATTATTCTTAAAACTGATATCGGATTTCTTTAAGCCTATCACCGATTTGTTCGCCTTGTTGAAAGTATGGTAAAAGTTCAGGTTATAACTATCATTATATTCACTACCCCCTTTAAATTCCGCCCTAAAGAAAAGCGTGTCCTTCAACGTGGTATTGATCAGATTGAAATCCTTTACATCGTAATAATTGGTCGATAAATCCCCTACGGAAATGAAGGTATTGAACAATGGGTTCTTGTTATCTATCTTAATATCTATATTGTCCGCTTCATTGCCAAAAGCCAAGATACTGGGCGATTTGAATGTTAATTTAAAATCCCCCTCGTCCGCAATTATGTTCCCCTTGATAAAGGTATTGGGGTCAAATTTGACATCAGGAAAAAAGACATCAACGATTTTATTGTATATCTTAAAATTAAAGGCCAGGGTCTGCCCCCCGGATATATCGAAAGGCTTATAGTTGGTATAGATACTCCCCAAGGAATTCTGCAGCAATTGCCCCAATTCCTTGACCCGGAAATTACCCCTTAAATAACCTGTTATGATATCCGGCGAGTTAATATCGATGGTACGGATAGAATCATTTTCAAAGGATGATGTAACCTTAAAATCGTCGAAATAATAGGTATCGTTCTTATTTTGGAAAATCGTTTTGGTAAAATTGACATCGCCCACGATATTGTCCAAGGAATTCCCTGTAATGTCAATATTTACTTTTCCCTTGAAAATAGAGACACTATCATTGATGAAATTCAGTTTTTTTAAATCGGCGTGTTCAACATTGGCGATGAAATTGAAATTGTTGCGATCTTCCCCAAAATCGGCCAATCCCTTAAAATTGAATTTGATATTGGGGTCATTGCTATAGATTGAACCATCAAAAAGTTGCTCTTTCAGAATACCGGAAACCTTCAGGTTCTTATAGTCATAGTTATTGAATTGTATGCTGTACACCTCCCCTATGACTTCGGTATTCAGCTTTTCCTGCACAAAACCTTTCCCCTCAACATTAAAATCGAGGGTGGTTTTCCCCAATTTATCATTATCCACAAAACTACCCAGGTCAAAATCGATCAAAGAGACAAACCCCTTATAGGCGGCATTATCGATATTATTGAAGTCGGTCAATTCCAAATCGGCATAACTACTACCTACGGCCGTATTCAAATTGACCTTGGTTTTTACCGAACTCTCTGTTACTGTGGCTTCACCCCTTACGGTAAACTGTCCGAGTTTACTAAACGTTGAGGACATCGACTTACTACTCATGAAGTTGGGCATCAAAGACCGCAATTCATAGTAGGTACTGGTTACGTTTTTCATTTGGGCCTTCATTACAAAAGGCTCTTTTTTGGTAAAGAGGTTCTTAAAGTTGAAATCACCCCGCACCCCAGTGTTTTCAGACAAAAGGAAGAGGTTATCGGCATTAAGGTCATTTAAGACCCCGTTGAAATCCCCTGAAAACGAAACTACTTTCCCTGCTCCAAATTGTTTATAAAGTAGGTTTATATCATCTAGGGACAGGTTAGAATCCTTAAAATCAGCTGTTAATCTTACCTTATTCAAAAAATCCTTGAAATCCTTCCGATCATAATCAAAAACAAGATTTCCGGTCAATTGGGATTTGGGCGTTTCAATACCCAAGGTATCAAAACGCATTTGCTGCTTGGTATATTTAAACTTGGTAGCGAGTTTTTTTACTTCAATGTTGCGTTTATCCTTAAAGGACATAGCCTTTATGTCCGTGGAGACCTCGGGCCCTAAGATCAAGAAATCCCCTGCCGAAATGTTCAACTGCCTAAAGTCCAACGTTTCCTCGTTCTCAAGGTTTTCATCTATCAACCTAAAATTACTATGGGCTATCTCAACACTGGATGATGAGAAAAAAAAGGGAGGTGTACCCGGTTTCCTGGGTTGTTTATCGTCGAGCTTGTCTATAAACACTTCCAGATTGGTCAGCGTACTGTCCTTGTAGGTTTTCAGTTTAAAATTGAGCTTATCAATGTCGATATGCCCAAACTCCAGCTTTCCCTTTGTTAAATTACGGGCACTTAAAACCGATGTCCCCAACTCATTGATGTAAAACAAAGTGTCTTTTTGATAATCCTCAATATAAATACCTTTGATGGCCACGTCCCACGAGATCAATGAAAGGCGAATCCCGTCGATATTGATATTTGTACCGTAGGTGTCATTTATTGAATTCGTGGCATATTTTGCAAAACGGGTTTGGACAAAAGGCATAGAAAGCACTATCGTGCCCAATACACTAATGAGCAACAATACCAGGAGTATTCTAACAAGTATTTTTCTCAGTTTTCTAATAGGGCTATAATGTTTTACCTTTGTACCTCAATTTTTATTCCAAACCTAGTGGAAAAAGAAACCATTTATATTCTTGCCATAGAATCATCATGTGACGACACCTCTGCGGCGGTTTTGTGCAATGACAAAGTCATTAGCAATGTTGTTTCAACTCAAAAAATCCATGAGGAATATGGGGGTGTTGTACCCGAACTTGCCTCCAGGGCGCACCAACAAAATATTGTACCTGTGGTGCACCAAGCTTTATTAAGGGCAAATATCGACAAAAAACAATTATCAGCCATAGCTTTTACACGCGGACCGGGACTTATGGGTTCTTTATTGGTGGGCACCTCTTTTGCCAAGTCTTTGGCACTTGGTCTAGACGTCCCCCTTATTGAGGTAAACCACATGCAAGCACACATTCTGGCCCACTTCATTGTAACGGAAAAAAACACAAAACCCGAGTTCCCTTTTTTAGCCATGACCATCAGCGGTGGCCATACACAAATTGTAAGGGTGAATGATTTCTTCGATATGGAAATCCTGGGGCAAACCTTGGATGATGCGGTTGGTGAGGCATTTGACAAAAGTGCCAAAATACTGGGGCTACCCTATCCCGGTGGACCACTGGTAGATAAATTCGCGCAGCTTGGCAATCCTAAAAAATTCCCATTCCCGAAACCTAAGGTAGATGGCCTGAACTTTAGTTTTAGCGGACTAAAAACAAGTATCCTTTATTTTATACAAAGGGAAACCAAGACCAACCCTAATTTTAAGGAGGAGAACCTTAATGATATATGTGCCTCCATACAATACACCATTATCAACATTTTAATGGACAAGCTTAAAAAAGCAGTAAAAGAAACCGGAATAAGGCACGTGGCCATTGGTGGGGGTGTATCTGCCAATTCAGGCATACGTTCCGCACTGAAAAATACAGAAAAGAAATACGGTTGGTCCACTTATATTCCTAAATTTGAGTATTGTACTGACAATGCTGCCATGATCGGCATCGTGGGCTATCATAAATACAAACAGAAGGCATTCGCCTCCCAGGATATAACGGCCAAGGCACGATATATCATTCAATGACAAGCCTATGGCCTATAATGAAGATTTGGAAAAAAGACTTGATTATGCATTTAAGTTGTTTCCTAAAGACATCGCCAAAGAAATCCTTAAAAAGAAAATGTTCGGAGGGTTGGCCTATCTGTTCAAGGGCAAAATGACTGTAGGCATCATTAAAGAAAATCTTATGGTGCGTATTGTTGCGGATAAAATTGATGAAATCATGAAGATGGAAGTGGTTCGCCCCATGGATTTTGCCAAAAGACCCATGAAAGAATTCGTTTATGTGTCTTCCAAGGGATACACCACCGAGGAGGAACTCCAAAATTGGATTGAATTGGGACTGGAACATGCTAGAAAAAAATTAAAGAACACTAAATAGAAACGACCGATAACTATGCAATTATTCTATAACCCAAAGCTGGATAGTAGCGTCTCCCAATTTGTTTTTACCCCGGAAGAGAGTCGACACATCGTAAAAGTACTACGCAAAAAAGAAAGCGATAATCTACTTATTACAAATGGGAAAGGATACATCTTCGAGGCCAAGATCATGGTAGCCGACACCAAAAAGTGTAAGGCACAGATCATTTCATCCACAAAAAAGCATCGAAAGATGTATTGGTTTCACTTAGTTGTCGCTCCTACAAAAAGCAATGATCGATTTGAATGGTTTTTAGAAAAAGCCACAGAGATAGGCGTAGACGAAATCACACCGGTTATCTGTGACAGGTCTGAGCGTAAGATCGTAAAACAGGAACGTATGGAAAAGGTCTTACAATCGGCCATGAAACAATCCATGCAAGCATATTTGCCCAAGCTGAACCCTATTACGACCTACTCGGAATTCGTGGAAAAGGAAAGGGAAGGACTCTTATTTATCGCCCACTGTGAAGAGGACGAAAAAATGGAGTTGAAAAGAAGGGTTGCCCCGGACAAGGATGTGACCATACTTATTGGCCCTGAGGGCGATTTCTCTGAAAAAGAGATAAACAAGGCCTACGAAAAGGGCTTCTTACCCGTTTCTTTGGGCCAGAACAGACTGCGTACTGAAACTGCCGCCATCGTGGCCTGCACTACAGTAAATTTGATAAACAACGGTTAAATCCATCTTCGTATATTTAGGGAATGGGATATTGGAAACTCATCTGCACACTATTTTTATTAGCCTACGCCTCCATGGTCAACGGTCAGGAAATCGCTATCTTAAAATACAATGGCGGGGGTGACTGGTACGCCAACCCCACGGCCTTGCCCAATTTAATACAATTTTGCAATGCCAATATCAACACTAAAATCAAGGAACAACCCGAAACGGTAGACGTTGGGAATATCAATATTTTCCAATATCCATTTTTGCATATGACAGGGCATGGCAACGTATTGTTTTCGCAAGAAGAAGCGGATAACCTAAGGACGTACTTGCTTTCTGGTGGATTCTTGCATATCGATGACAATTACGGCATGGAACCTTATTTACGTAAGGAAATCGCCAAGGTATTCCCAAATGAAACCTTGGAAGAACTAGGTGCTGACCACCCTATTTTTTCGCAACATTATAATTTTCCTGATGGCTTACCCAAAATACATGAACACGACGGTAAAAGACCCCAAGCCTTCGGAATAACATTTGAAGGGCGATTGGTCCTTCTGTTTACCTATGAATCCGATCTGGGTGATGGTTGGGAAGACCCATCGGTTCACAACGATCCGGAAGCGATACGAACAAAGGCCTTGCAAATGGGAGCCAATATTATATCTTATGCCTTTAAAAGTTAACCAATGACATCCAAAACAATTGCAGACGGCATTTTGAGAGCGATAGCCATTCTTGTCGGTATCTTCTTGGTCTTACTATTTTTGTACAAAATACAATCGGTATTGGCCTACATGGCCATAGCCTTGGTTGCGTCGCTTTTGGGAAGACCTATAGTATTGTTCCTGCGCAAAAGACTTAAGTTCAACAACACCTTGGCGGTCATTGTTACTATGTTGCTCCTTATTGGGATCATCGCTGGTATCATCGCCTTATTCATCCCCCTTCTAATCGCACAAGGACAAAACCTATCATTATTGGATATGGATGCCCTTCAGGCCAATGTAGAACATATATATCGCCAAGTAACCGAATATTTCGGATTGAGTTCGAACGAAATTGAACAGGGCCTAAAAGAATCTAAAATATTCACCAACTTGGATTTTGGCTTTATACCAAATTTCCTGAATTCATTTGTTGGTATTCTTGGTAGTTTTGGCATAGGTTTGTTCAGTGTACTTTTTATAGCTTTTTTCTTTTTAAAGGACAGTAAATTGTTTGAGGAAGGCCTTCTGATCTTTATACCGGAGAACAAGGAAAGCCGTCTAAAAAAATCTTTGGACACCATCAAGGATTTACTTTCAAGATACTTCGTTGGACTGGTTTTTCAAATCCTCATTTTGTTTGTAATCTACTCCATTGTCCTGTTTATTTTCGGCATTGAAAACGCCATCGTTATCGCCTTTCTTTGTGCCCTGTTGAACTTGATTCCTTACGTAGGTCCGATCATCGGTGGGGCCCTCATGTTGACCCTAACGATGACCAGTAATTTAGGGGCTGATTTCAGCACCGTAATCCTACCCAAAACCATCTACGTAATGATTGGTTTTATCATTGGTCAACTGGTGGATAATTTCTTCTCGCAACCCTATATTTTTTCCAATAGTGTGAAATCACACCCCTTAGAGATTTTCTTGGTCATCATCATAGGAGGCTTGCTATTTGGAATCACGGGAATGATCATTGCAGTACCGGGTTACACGGCAATCAAAGTGATTTTAAAGGAATTTTTAGCCGAAAACAAGATTGTGAAGTCATTGACCAAAAACTTATAGTATCACTTTGAATAAAAATATATTAAATACTGGTGTTCAATATTTTATAAACAACAATTTAGATGCTGACATCATGTCAGTTATCCTTAAAAAGAGTCCTTTCCGGAATATTTCATCCCAAGAATTGGCCGAACAGATACAAGCCAAGAAAAAGTGCGAAAAGAAACTTCCCCACTGGTTCAATACACCTCTTATTTATTACCCAAACAAGTTGAACATTGAACAATGTTCCTCTGAGACCACAGCCAAATATAAGGCAAGTATCCTTAGCGGAAAAACGCTTGTTGACCTAACCGGTGGTTTGGGTGTGGACACCTATTTTTTCAGCAAAGGAATAGACAAGATATTTCATTGCGAAATCAATCAAAATCTATCCGAGATTGCCGCACATAATCTTGAGATTTTAGGGGTTGAAAATACCGTTTTCATACCCAAGGATGGTTTGGGATTTTTAAACGAATCCAATCAAAATTTCGATTGGCTATATGTTGACCCTTCACGAAGATCGGAAAGCAAGGGAAAGGTTTTTATGCTATCGGATTGCTCCCCTAATATCGTTGAACACCTACCGTTACTCTTTCAAAAATCAAAGCATATTTTAATCAAGACCTCCCCTCTTTTGGATATTACGATTGGCTTAAACGAATTAGCACATGTGAAGGAGATTCATGTCGCGGCCCTAAAGAACGAGGTCAAGGAATTACTCTGGGTGTTGGAAAGGGAATACGAAGGCAAAATACATATAAAGACATTAAATATAACCCCAACTAAACCACAACGGTTTAGCTTTAATCTTCTTGAGGAAAAAGACACCCTACCCACCTATGAACTTCCCTTGGACTATTTATATGAGCCAAATGCCGCTTTGCTAAAAGCAGGTGCTTTCAAAATCACCTCAAAAGCATTTCGAGTCCACAAACTTCATGAACATTCCCATTTATTCACATCAAAGGATTTGTTGGAATTCCCTGGTAGGGTGTTCCGCATTGAGGAAGTCATTGGCTATTCCAAAAAGGAACTTAAACCTTTAATAGGCACCAAGGCGAACATCACGGTAAGAAACTTCCCGGAAAGTGTTGCCACTATCAGAAAAAAACACAAAATCAAAGACGGTGGTAAGGTCTATTTATTCTTTACGAGATTAAAAAACAACCAACTGGCTGTTATCAAAACCTCAAAGGTCTTTTGATAATTATGCTCCTAAATTGGAAACCAAGTCCGATTATCACATTAGCTTATCACAAATTGAACAAAAAATAGAAAAATCAATTTTTCGTTCCAATAGGGTGTTTTCAATAATTCAACCCACCCAAGTATCTCCAAACCCCTGCAAACACTACGAAAACGTTTGAGTAGGACAGCCTCAAAGATTGTTTATGTTAATTTTAACAAAATAAATAATATCACTATTTGACAAAATAAGACATGATATATTACTTACCTTCCTATAAATTTGTTAATATTAGCATAAATTTTTGCGTACTACGTAAAACTAGTGCTAAAAAATTGTGCTTTTTTCTACTTGAAATTTTATTTAAACTAACAAACAACAATGATTATGAATCAAAAACGAGATTACAAAACGTTAAAGCCCAAAGGAAGGTTTACTTCTTTCGGAATTGGGCTTTTATCGTTCATGATTTGTTTAAGTGCCCAAATGGCCTCGGCAAATTCTGAAACATCATTTTTAAAGGTTGATCTGGAAAGTTCTTTTCAATCAATTATTACTGGAACAGTCTCTGATGCGTCAGGCCCCTTACCTGGAGCCAGTGTTGTCGTCCAAGGCACTACCCAAGGTACCCAAACCGATTTTGATGGTAACTTTACCCTTGAAACGGATAGCGATGCCGTATTGGTCATCAGTTACATTGGTTATCATACACAGGAAATTGCTTTAGATGGCAATACCACTGTTAGTGTGGTTTTAACTGAAGACGCAAGTTTATTGGATGAGGTGGTTGTTGTAGGATATGGTACCCAAACCAGGGGTGACCTTACAGGTTCTGTCGCATCGGTAGATGTGTCTGAAGCTACAAAAACCCCTATGGTGAGTGCCGCAGAAGCATTACAAGGAAGAGTCTCCGGGGTTACGATTACCAATAATGGCAATCCAGGATCAAGTCCCGTGGTACGTATTAGAGGGTATGGTACTGGGAACAGTAATGACCCACTATATATCATTGATGGGGTTCAGACAGACGATGCTAATATTTTAAACTCGATAAACCCTGCCGATATCGACCAGATGAACGTACTTAAGGATGGTGCTGCTGCCATTTATGGAGCAAGGGCATCCAACGGGGTTGTAATCATCACCACAAAAAGTGGAGGTTATAATATGGATACTGCAAGGGTTTCCCTTGATATGTACACTGGTTTTTCATCTGCTACCAACTTACCCGAATTATTGGATACAGAACAGCATGGTGAAATGATTTGGCAAAGTATCAGGAATGATGGTGGTACACCATCCCACCCACAATATGGTGATGGGCCTAACCCTGTAACACCAGCGACGTTGCAAAGGGTTCCTGTGACCGCAACGGTTAAACCTAATGGTGGAACCGATTGGTTGGACGAAATCTATAGAACGGCAGTTACACAAAATGCTTCCATAACTTTGGAAAATGGTAATGAGCAATCCAAGTTTTTGTTTTCAGCTAGTTATTTAAATCGCGAAGGTATTCAAATTGCTACCGGATATAAAAGAGGTTCTACCAGAATAAACTCAGAATTTAAAATTGGGGATAGAATTAAAATAGGACAACATACCAACATTTCTTTCTCTAGAAAGAGTGGCGGTCAGTCTTGGTTAAATTTTGCCACAAGAATGTCTCCACTAGTTCCTGTTTATGATGACGATGGAGCTTACGCGGGTAACTATAGTAATGATACGGGACTTTCAAATCCCAACAACCCGGTTGCGGAAGCGAATAGGCAAGCTGATAATTTTGAAAAAACGTTTAGGGTATTTGGTGATATTTATGCAACGCTTGATATCATCGATGGACTGCAGTTCAAAACTTCCATAGGTGGATCAATCAAAGCATATAATGACAGACGTTTTAGGGCCTTGATTCCAGAATCTTCCGAACCAATTTCCACCAATACCCTTTATGAGCAAGATTACGACAATTACGAATGGGTATGGAACAATACGTTAAGTTATAATAAGTCTTTTGGTGAACACAATATTAATGCTTTAGTAGGTATTGAAGCATTGAATGTAAAGGGAAAAGGTAAAGAAATCTCAAGAACGGATTACTTCTTTGAAACCCCTGATTATTATTTATTGGAAAATGGTGGTGGTGCCGCGAATGTGGTATACGCCTATGACAATGCTTCGGCTTTGTTTTCCCTTTTTGGTACAGTGAACTACAACTATGCCGGTAAATATTTTTTAACCGCTACAGTTCGTCAAGATGAATCCTCTAGGTTTATAGGGGATAACAAAAGTGATGTATTTCCTTCGTTCAGTGGAGGTTGGGTCGTAAGTGAAGAAGACTTTTTCCCAGAAGGCGTTGTCAGCAGATTGAAACTGAAAGGATCTTGGGGACAATTGGGTAACCAAACACTACCGGTAGATAACCCTACGTATAATATCTCCGTATTGAGTGAGCAATATGCCAATTATGGGTTC
The DNA here is from genome assembly GCF_003148665.1 of Maribacter polysiphoniae. Lineage (GTDB taxonomy): Bacteria > Bacteroidota > Bacteroidia > Flavobacteriales > Flavobacteriaceae > Maribacter_A > Maribacter_A polysiphoniae. The sequence continues at coordinate 34,548 of NZ_QGGQ01000009.1, forward strand.
CAAGGTAGTGGTGGTGTATCACAAGGGGCTATTCTTGAATCCGCAGGGAATGAAAATTTAAAATGGGAGACCAGTGAAACTACCAATTTTGGTATAGAACTTGGTTTCTTTGAAAACAAATTAAACCTTGAGGCCGAATATTTTGTGATGAATACAAAAGATTTGATCAACCCTGATAATAGTTTGTTCAGTACAACTTCCATAGCCTCCAATGCTCCTTACGTGAACCTCGGATCTATAGAGAACAAGGGTATTGATGCCACGCTAAGCTATGCGGATGAATTAGCTTCCGGTTTTAGATATGGTATTGACCTTAACTTCTCTAGTTATAAAAATGAAGTAACTGAATTGATCAGTACATTTCAAGTGGGCTATGAAGGATTTAGAAACACAGGTGCCGTTACAAGGACCCAGGAAGGACATCCTATTTCATCTTTTTACGGTAGAAAGGTTATAGGGATTTTTTCTTCAGAAGCTGAAGTTAATGCTAGTCCCGATCAAGGGTTTGAAAATGCTGCAGATGGTGTTGGTCGACTTATATATAGTGACATTAACGGTGATGGTACTATAGATGATGATGATAGGACCTTTATAGGTTCCCCTCACCCGGATTTCACCTACGGTGTAAATTTGACTGCTGGGTATAAGAACTTTGACTTATCCGCATTTTTCCAAGGTTCCCAAGGAAATGAAATCTTTAACAATGATAGGGTCTATACCGATTATCCTAGTTTTTTCAATGCCAACAGAAGTGTAAGGGTCTTGGATTCATGGACACCCGATAATCAAAACACCTCTATGCCGGCTCTTAGCCAAAGTATTACCAACAATGAAACTACAGCAACTTCATTTTTTGTAGAAGATGGTTCCTATATGCGATTGAAAAACCTACAGATCGGTTATTCATTTGATGACAAGGTTGCTAAGATGATGGGCATGGATAGTGTTCGGTTCTACCTACAAGGAACCAACTTATTTACGATAACCGATTATACGGGAGTCGATCCAGAATTACAGCCAAGATATGAAGATGGTCGTATCGACAACCTAACCATAGGGGTGTCTGATAATAATTATCCGTTAGCCTCAATCTATTCATTAGGTGTTAACTTAAAATTTTAAAAAAATGAAAAAGAAATTAATTTATACAATAACACTGACATGCATGTTGCTAGTTGCATGTAGTGACGATTTTACAGAGATTGCCCCAACAGGAGCACTTTCAGATGAAGCCCTACAAAATGCTGTGGGTATTGACCTTAAGTTGACTGCAGCCTACTCCGCTATGGACGGGGAACGTGTCAACGCATTGGGAGAGGGAGTTTCTAGAGGCGGCGACAACTGGTGGACCGATGTCGTATCTGATGATGCACATAGAGGAAGTACTGATGGTGACAATACCGAATTATTCCAACTTGAAACATTGGATTGGCAAACCGGTAATAGCTGGTTTTTGGGAAGATGGAGTGCACTCTTTGGAGGAGTAAACCAAGCCAATGCTGTATTGGCCTTAATAGACCAAGTACCAGATGGGGATTTTAGCCAACAAACAGGAGAGGCTTTATTCCTTAGGGGTTACTTCAATTTTGAACTACAGAAATTTTATGGTAACGTTCCGTTTATTTCACTCGAAAATGCAGTTAATTTAGAGTTTAACCAACCCAACCCAGGACCCATTTGGGCAGAAATTGAAGCTGATTTTCAAGCCGCGATTGACAATTTGGGATCTGAAAGAGTTACTGGAAGGGCCAATTCTTGGGTTGCCAAAGCATTTTTAGGAAAAGCTTATTTGTATCAAGAAAAATGGGATGAAGCTTTTGCCTTATTGAATGAAGTTGTAACCGAAGGTCCATATGCCTTAAACGATGAATATGTCAACAACTTTAACTTAGTTGGTGAAAATAGTTCAGAAGCTGTTTTTTCCATTGAATTTGTTGCTGATGACGGTCGTTCCTATAATGGTAACGGAGCGGGAACATTGAACTTTCCAGGTGGGGGACCATTAGGAACATGCTGTGGTTTTTACCAACCAACACAGGATTTGGTCAACGCGTATCAAACCGATGGTAGTGGACTTCCTTTATTGGATACGTTTGCCGATACCGATGTAACCAGTGATTATGGCATAGAGTCTTATGAACTTGATGCAGAAGGAACTATAATAGAGGATGCCGATGGTAACCCTGTAGCCACTCCTTTTGATCTTCATACGGGACCTTTAGACCCAAGATTGGATTATACGGTATCTAGAAGAGGTGTCGATTACAATGGTTTTGGAAACAATCCAGGGAAAGCTTGGATAAGGGCTACTTTTGCCGATGTCTCCGGGCCTTACTTACCTAAAAAGAACGTATACCAAGCTGATGAAGTTGATGCCAACCGAGGTACTGGTGGTTGGGGATCTGATTGGTCCGGTATCAATTACAACATTATGCGTTTTGCTGATGTATTATTGTTGGCTGCTGAAGCTGCCGTTGAAAAATCAAGCCCGGATTTACCTTTGGCTCTTGAATATGTCAACCGTGTAAGGAACAGAGCCAAAAACATGACGTATGTCCAAGCGCTGGATAATAACAATGTTGCCATTCCTGATACAGATGCGGCCAATTATCAAATTGAGCCTTACGCATCATTCCCTGATCAAGCTTTTGCTAGAAAAGCAGTTCGTTTTGAACGACGTTTGGAGCTTGGTATGGAAGGTCATCGTTTATTCGATTTAAGAAGATGGGGTGTGGCTGAAGAGGTAATCAACACCTATATTGCCAATGAAGCCGAAGACATCAATCAATCTGATTATGGAAGATTTGGAACCTATACCGATAAATATAATCTGTTTCCAATACCTTTAACTGCTATTGACCAAAGTGGAAACATTTTGGATCAAAATCCATTGTATTGATCTTATATAGATTATTCATTTAATTTTTAAAAGAAAAAGGCATTTCACGGAATGCCTTTTTTTTATTCCAATTTTTAATACATAAAGTATAAATCCATAGTAAAGTACCCTAATACAACATCAATAAACATTTAGTTCTTAATCGATCTCTTATCATCTTTTTTTGACAATCTATTTCATTTATTTTGACAATTGCCATATTTTTAATGATTACGACATCTTGATGTAGTAATTTACAATTCGATTCTTTTACGAATAAGGCAGCAACAACTATTCAACAAACAATGAAAAAAATTCACATTCTTACCCTTATCATATTCACGGTGATTTCTTGCCAAAAAAAAGAAAACACCCTGTTCTCAAAAGTTTCATCGGATCATTCCGGAATAACCTTCAACAATAAAATCGTCGAGACCGATAGCTTTAACATCCTGACCACTGAATACATATTCAATGGAGGTGGTGTAGCTGTTGGTGATTTCAATAATGACAATAAGCAAGACCTATTTTTCACAGGAAACCAAGTTGCGAACAAACTTTATCTGAACCAAGGGGATTTTAAATTCAAGGATGTTTCCAAGGAAAGTGGCATTGAAGCAACAAACCAGTGGAAAACCGGAGTGGCCCTCATTGATATCAACAGTGATGGTTTCTTGGACATCTATGTCTGTGCGGCCATGTTCCAAAGCTCTTCGGAAATGGCCAATTTACTTTTCGTAAACCAAGGCCTCGATGAAGACGGGATCCCTTCCTTTAAGGAAATGGCCAAAGCGTATGGGATAGCCGATACCGGTAACAGCATGAACGCAACATTTTTCGATTATGACAAGGATGGATTTTTAGATCTATATGTGCTCAACAACACTGATATCCATAAACTACCATCCAACTATAGGGTCAAAATTACAGATGGTTCCGCATTGAGCAACGATAGATTATATCATAATAATGGCAACAACACCTTTACCGATGTGACCCTTGAAGCAGGCATAACGATTGAAGGTTATGGCCTTGGACTCGCAATTGCCGATTTGAATTATGACAGCTGGCCCGATATTTATGTTAGTAATGACTACCTCACCAATGATGTTCTTTATCTCAATAACGGGGATGGTACCTTTTCAAACAAAATTGACGAACTTCTAAAACACCAAGGCAGATTCTCTATGGGTAATGATATTTCGGACTACAATAATGATGGTTTTTTGGACATTATGACCTTGGATATGTTGGGTGAAAATAATTATAGGCAAAAAACAACAATACGTAATACGAAATATAACGACTATGTTTTAAACGAGAAGTTCGGTTATGAGTACCAATACATGAGAAATATGCTGCAAACAGGTCAAGGTGTAGGGATTCCTTTCCAAGAAATAGGACTTATGGCGGGGATTTCGAAAACCGATTGGAGCTGGTCTCCCCTTTTTGTGGATATGGACAATGATGGCTATAGGGACTTATTGATTACCAATGGCTTTCCACGCGATATTACCGATCTTGACTTTGGTGAATTCGAATTCAATGTGCGTCGGTATCTAAAACCAATGCAAATCCTGGATTCTATCCCAAAAGTGAAAATTCCCAACTATGCCTATAAAAACAATCAAAACGGACTTTTTAAAGACGTAGGGGAAGAATGGGGCTTGAACATTCCTTCTTTTTCCAATGGAGCGGTATTCGCTGATTTGGATAATGATGGGGATATGGACTATGTTGTGAACAATATAAACGACGAAGCCTTTCTTTTTGAAAACACCCTGGATAAAAAGCTTGAGCAAGCCCATAACTTTTTAAAAGTAGACCTAAAAGGCCCTAAAACCAATACATCGGGTATTGGAGCAAAAATTGCCATTCGATTCCAAGACAATACCCTTCAATATTACGAGCACCATTTAAACAGGGGCTACATGTCCTCGGTCCAGGATATTGCACACTATGGTCTGGGATCCGCCGATAGTGTGAAATCCCTTGAAATCATTTGGCCCGATGGTAAATTTCAAAAATTAACCGATGTTAAGGGCAATCAAACCCTCACATTGGATTATATCGATGCGACAAAGGTGGATCCCAATGAAATTGCCTTTCCGTTCGTTCCTAAAAAAACAGATCCCATCTATAAAGATGTTACCGATAGCATTGGTATTGATTATATCCATCAAGAGAAAGACATGATCGATTTTAATGTGCAGCGCATCTTACCACATAAATTAACACAAAATGGGCCTTGTTTGGCAGCTGGTGATTTAAACGGGGATGGTACAGAGGATTTCATTGTCGGTAGTGCCTCAGGGTATTCCCCTGAAATCTTTTTACAGCAAAAAGACGGTTCCTTTACCAAGACCCAACTGTTTACCGAGACAAAGGATAAAAAATATGAGGAAGAGGGACTGGCCTTATTCGATTTAGAGAATGACGGGGATCTTGATCTTTACCTGGTTTCGGGAAGTAATGAATTCGAAAAGGGAAGTTACTTTTATACTGATCGGTTAATGGTCAATGATGGAAAAGGGAATTTTTCTTTCGCCATGGATAAAATGCCCGACATCAAGGCTAGTGGCTCCGTGGTAAAAGCCCATGATTATGACGGGGATGGTTACGTGGACCTTTTTGTAGGTGGTAGAACGCCATTTGCCGAGTTTCCAACCGCCGAAAAGAGCTTTCTTCTAAAGAATGTCAATGGCACCCTTAAGGATGTTACCGAAACCGTCTGCCCAACCTTAAATAATATTGGTATGATAACCGATGCGAGCTGGGCCGATATTGATCAAGACGGACTCAGTGATCTGATCTTGACCGGTGAGTTTATGCCCATCACTATCTTAAAGAATGGTACATCTTCCTTCCACAAATTAACAGCAACTGGTTTAGACAGCCTCAATGGTTGGTGGGAAAGCCTATTGGTCCATGATTTTGATGGGGATGGAGACCTTGATTTAGTCGCAGGTAATCTAGGTGCCAACAATTTCTATCAACCTACCAAAGAAAGGCCGGTTACATTGCTCGCTAAGGATTTTGATAATAATGGCACGGTAGACCCCGTAATGTTTGCCTATTTCAAGGACAACTTCAATGATGAAACCTATAGATCGTTCCCTACGAATTTTTGGGGTGACCTCTATGGTCAAAGTCCATTATTCAGGGCAAAATTCAATTCATATAAGGAATATGCCAGAACAACACAGGATGAATTATTAACTCCTGAAGAGTTGAACGATGCTATGAAGTTAACGGTCAACTATGACAAAAGCAGTTATTTCGAAAATATGGGTAATGGTACGTTTAAATGCCATCAATTGCCCCAAGCTGCCCAAATAGCCCCAATCAATAGAATGTTGGTAAATGATTTCAATAATGATTCTAAAAGCGATCTTTTACTTATAGGGAATAATTTCGGGAATGAGGTTTTTGTCGGTCGATTGGATGCCTTCAATGGAGGATTACTCAAAGGTGACGGTAAGGGTGGATTTGAAATGATCAATACCCAAGAATCAGGATTCTTGGTATCTGGTGATGCCAAAGACATGATTTCTATACAGAATGCGAATGGAACAAATCCATATATCGTTATATCGCAAAACCGGGGTAGGCTAAAAGTCTTTCAAAAAAATTGAGCATTGAAAAAATACTAAAAGAATCATCCATCGAGTTCATGAACTTATGCCCTATGGATGATTCTTTATTTTATATCAATATTCATTCTTGTGCTTATAATCCCCAAAACGATATTTTATCGTACGTTTAAGGGGTATATGCATCCCATTGGTCCTTCCCAACCAGTCGTAAATCGCCGTCGACATTTCCTTGGCTATTTCTTGTTTATCCGGGTCTGCAATCAGGTTGTACATCTCATCGGGATCATTTTGTAAGTCATACAACTCATTACGGTCCCAAATACCTTGGTATTTAATATACTTGTACCGATCAGTTCGCATTCCAAAAACCGTTGGGGTCATTGGGAAATCGTACTCCCAATAATATTCATAAAAAACCTCTTTGCGTGTAGGAGCATTGGTATCCCCCGTAAGAATGGGGATAAAAGAAACCCCTGGCATGTTCCCTGGTTTATTTATACCAGCTTCGGCCAATACTGTGGGTCCTATATCTATATTCTGAACCATCTGCTTTGGAGTAATTCCCCCTTCAAATAACTCGGGACATCGAACCAACAAAGGAACCTTTACCGATTCCTCATAAAAATGCCTTTTATCTATTAATCCGTGTTCCCCCCAGCTAAAACCATTGTCCCCCATGTAAATAACAAGGGTTGATTCATCCAGGCCTTCTTTTTTTAGGTAGTCCATAATAGTACCTATGCTTTCATCGACTCCCAATAAAGTCTCACAATAATCAACCACCATATCATAGATACCATCGTTTTCATGATACATATAATCAACCCCATGCCAGCTTACCCGTTGGTTAGCCACCCATTGGGGCCATTTTAGATCTCGGTACTTCCCGGTTTTGGTTTGATCATAGGTTGATGGCAATTCGATTCTTTTCCCCTTATACCGACCCTTATGTCTCCTAGCGGGTTTAAAAGCCGCATGTACGGCCTTATGCGACAAATACATAAAGAATGGTTTATTTCTATCGCGTTTATCCAACCAATCCACAGCATGTTCGGTTAGTAAGTCGGTGATATAGGTCGAATCTTTATAAGAGACCCGTGTGCCATTGATATTCAAAGTAGGATTGTAATACACCCCTTGCCCCCGAAAACTCTCCCAATGGGTAAAACCCGGTTGCGGTTCATCACCATGGTCTCCCATATGCCATTTTCCAAAAAAGGAGGTCTGGTAGCCGGCCTTTTCCAAATATTGTGGAAAATAGGTCAGATTGCCCGGATCGGGTGCCTGGTTATCCACTATGGTATGGGAATGTGAAAATTGTCCGGTCAAAATGGAAGCCCTACTCGGTGAACATAACGAAGTAGTAACAAAGGTGTTGGGCAAGTAAGCCCCTTCGGAGGCCAATTTATCCATATTTGGGGTTTCCAACCATGGAACTTTCCCCGTAAAACCCATATAGTCGTACCGATGATCATCGGTTAGGATGAATATGACATTCCTGGGCTTTTTTTTCACCTTTTTCACAGGGGAAACTATAGTATCCGACTCGTAATTGGCATTGACTCTATTCCCAACTATAACCAAACAGCATAAAACAAAAAGTAATGTTTTAAAAGATTTCATATCATTTATTTTGATTCCTGTTCCAAAAAGCCAAGGATGTACGTTAAAGGGGCATTCCAATTTAAGCATATTTCATTGCTTGCATAACTAGGTTCTTGATCGGCCCAACTTTTCATTGGCGGTGCATTATCTGGATAAACAACGCCATCATTTACATCCTGCTTTCCAAAATTAGCCCCCCCCGATAGTAACCCCGGTACCGGTTCTTCCACGCCATCGGCTGCACTTTGGCGATGATGTATATGCATTGGGTACTTATCCCCAAAACCAGTAACGAAACTATATCCTGTAGCATTATTTCCGAAAATATAATCAACGCATTGTTGTACCCCACTTAGATATTCCGTTTTTGGATCTAAACGATAGGCCTGGGCCATAATCATGGCCGCATTCAGAACATCGCTATTGGAACCCCATTGAAAATCATCGATGGGTTGAAAATAATCCAATTTCCCTGCCTTAGCGGTTAATTCATCTGCACTAGCGATAATACCATTTTTAAGGGTCTCAAATAAGGCTTCAGAAATCACATCCTTATTTTTCAACAAACTGAACATCCCTGTGAATCTCATGAACTTTCTCCAATTATCCCCTTTGGTAAACTTAAAATCCAAAGAGCCTTCATTTAATTTATCCAAGTATGGAGGCTCATTAGTGGATATATATAGTTCCGCATTGGCCCAAAACCATTCATCCTTAAAATCCTTGTCCCCATACTGTCCTGTTGCTATATCCTCGGGGTTTAAAAATTCTATTTCTGGATTTTCAACAGCCCAACTATAGGCCTTTTTTGCCGCTTCAAGACATTGGTCCGCATAACTTGGGTCAACCGCTTTGAACATCCTATACGCTTGTGCTGCGCAAGCTGCAAAGTCCAACGTAGCGGCAGTGCCTTTCCCTACAATATAACGTTGGCTAGTAGCCTCATTGGGCATTACCATCCCTTCAAAATTCTTAGTGGTCAACTTATGATACAATCCTCCATCATCATCCTGCATGGTAAGAAACCAATCCATTTCATATTTTAATTCATCCAATAAATCACTGGTGCCATTTCCACTTTCCGGTATATTGAGTCCTCCATCGGCCACACTATTGGGATATTGATCGAACAAGGTATAAAACAGTCCCAGTGAAAAACTACCGTTTACAATATATTTGTTATAGTCGCCTGCATCGTACCAGCCCTTTGTTGAAGAAATGTACCCCTGCGTTTTTCCGCTTGAAGGATGAAAAACCACACTATCATCGGGATGGCCCATGTCCCGTTTCCATTTTCCTGCGTATTTCTCTTCCAACGCCATTCCCGCCCTTTGGTAATACATGCCTTTTATTGAACCTAGGAAGGCATCCTGAAATACATTTTCCCCAATTGTAAACGGATAGGAATAACCTAGTCCTTCAATATATACTGAATAATCCCCAGGTGTATTGACACTGCTAAAATCAGCGATTTGGACTTCTTCCCCCGCCAATTCCCATTCTTTTACATTTGAGAGGTTGTTTGAAAAAACAATTTGTTTTGTTTCATTATTGACCAAGGAGAATTCCTTTAGGTCCGTGCCGTTTACAATTACGGCCTTCTTTGTGGCGAATGGATAATACCCTACTTGATTCAAACGTATCTGATCGGAATAATCCCCTGTATTCACCGGTAAATTTTCTTTACAACCAAATAATATAACAACTAGGAGCAACGGAATCCATGCAAATTGGAAAATATGATATCTCATTTCAAAACTATTTTAATATAGCTATGAAGTTACCACAAAACCTACAAGTGGTTTTCCAAAATATTATCACTTTAATATTGAAAAATTACACATTTCCCAAAATGGACCGTATTAACCGTTTTATCATGGATTATATTTAAAATAAGGTCTTCTGGCAACACATAAGTTCCCACTGGAATCCAACCGGATAGTGCCATAAGTCCTTCAACCCATTTCTCAATACAAAACAAAAATGCCGATTGTTTTAAATCGGCATTTTTAATTCAATAGTATGTTATTTGATTTTATCTATAAAGTGTGAAGTGACCTACATAGCGAATCTTGCTCTTGTCATTGGCATTGACGACATACCAATAATCACCTGTTGGTACCGGGCTGCCATCATAATTACCATCCCAATTGCTCACGGCATCCAGCTCGGCCACTACCCTACCATAGCGATCATAGATCTTAACCTCTATATTCGGGAAGAACTCACGGTTCTTGGGTGCCCAAACATCATTCTTATTGTCCCCATCGGGCGTAAAGAAATTAGGTATTTCCAATATACCGGTAAACTCGAATGGAACCGTTACCTCTGCAACACAACCATTTTGATCCACCACCCTTACGGTTACCGTCATACTCTCATTGGTCGTAAAGATATTATCGCTACCATAGGATTCCCCTTGGAAGAAATACTCATACCCTCCAAAGCCCCCTGTGGCCGTTGCTATCAATTCATTCGGACCTGTTTTAACAGCACTCAAGGTTAATGGTTCATAATTTTCAATGGTGAACTCCTCAAAACTGGTACAACCATTTTCATGATAAACAAATACCGTATGGTCGCCAGCAGGAAGATCCCCCCAAGTAGTCTGGGTATCTGCTTGGTTTATGTCATCGACATCCAACGAGAACAATAGATTAGGCAGCAGATTTCTTTCTTGCATTTCAATAGATACCGTACTATTGGGGAATATACCCTCACAACCATATTGTACAATAGCTTCAGCGGTTAAATCAACCCCAATCTCTATTGGAATAAGTGCATCGGTACCACACATGTTCGCATCTTGGACAAATACGATATACGTTTCGCCTCCTTCCAGACCATTGAAAGTTAAATCATCGTTGCGAACGAATACTTCACTTCCGTCCGAATCTGGACCTACCAACATGGTCTCGTAATAAGACACCATTGTTATGGGGTCTACAAAAGGTGTACCTCCGGATACCGTCAACTGGGCGGTACCATCGGCAAATCCGATACATGTTTCAGGGGTAGTGGCAACGTCATCAATACTTACAACTGCCGGTTCCGTTACGGTAAGGGTCTGCTTTTCGAAACATCCATTTTCATCCTGAATCAAGATTTCATAATCCCCTGCAGCCAATTCATCAAACGTATACATTCCAGGATTTGTTGGGTCACTAAAGAATTCATTGAAATTAGGTTCTATGGCAAACTGTATAAGACCAACGCCCCCACTAGTAACTTCAATCGTTATGCCACCATCCTCTTCTCCAAAACAACTAACCGGAATCGGGGTCGCATTGAACAATATGGGCTGTGGTCGTACAATTTCAAATGGCCCTGCAATATCACTACATGTGGCCCCACTGGTAACGGCAATATAATAATCGGTACCCGCATCCAAACCTTCGAAAGTCCCATGGTCTTGTGGTCCTCTAACAAGGGTTGCGGTCGCTGACGGACTAAAGGCGTCAACAGGGTCCCCTGCGTAAAGATAGAATTGGTTATCCCCTACACCACCGTTAATAAACGATTCGATCCTACCATCGAGCTCAGAAGCACAGGAAATGTCATCGGGCAGGTTAGGCAATAGTGTAATACCTGTAGCATCGGTCATTGTGATACCATTCGAGGTAACAGCCGGACACACATTCAAGGCATTTTTCTTTCTTACATCAAATTGATACGTAATCCCGGCAACACCAGGGAACAATTCCGAGGTCCCCGTCATATCGACAAATGTACCAATAGCCACACCATTTTCAATGGCCATGTACTCATAGGTAAATAATGGATCGGGATTCTCGATGGTCAAACGTATTTCACCCATACCTCCACATCCAGGTACCCTGGTTTGAACCAATCTCGGTTGCACCGCTGGAGGTGGATCCACGTAATAAGGATCAGTGACGAATAAACAATCAAAACTAGAAGACACTTCTATCGCATACCATCCTTCGCTGATAAAACCACCTGTGGCACCAATAAAGGTTGGGGTATTCTGCAAACCGCTGGCTGCGGAAATATCAGTATTGTCATTACTGTTTAAATATAATAAACGATAGTTGTAACCGGCTCCTGGATATCCTCCAGTGGCCCCTGCAATTGCACTTGTCGCATCCCCTGTAGATGGATCATATGCTTCAAGAACAGCATTGTTACCTCCAGGACATTGTAACGAAAGAGGTTCACGAATACCAGCATCAATCTGTGGCACAGGTGCCAAATTCAATTCAAATGTATCGGTACAACCTTCAACATCCCTGATTTCCACTTGGTAATCGCCATTCGGCAAGTTCTCAAATGTACTGTTGGTAGAGAATGGAGCAACTTCGGTGGCATACGTAGCACCGCCATCAGAACTGACCAATAGTCGATATTCGTAAGCAGAACCGTCCCATCCCCCTTGTCCATTCGCTTCTATCTTTCCGGTGTTATCATTACATCCTGTATTTCCAACTTCAATGGCATCTACCTGCAAAGCCCCATTTGGTGTTCTTATGGTAGCTGAATTACTATCGCTAGTACAGAACGGGATTTCATCCGAAATTACCTCAACAAAGAAATTACCCCCTGTTAAACCGGTAATAGTTTCAGGATTATTGGCCGTATTAAAACTACCAGTTGCCAACACCGTGGTTTTTCCAGGATCATTATTACTATATACATTATAGGTATAGGCACCTACATAATCAGTAACCTCTATGGATAATTCCCCATCATTACCTGGATTAAAACAACTTACCGCTTTAGCCTCACTGATTACGACTGTTGGACTAATTGGCTCAACAACAGTATGTACCGGCATGGGATACGTACATCCACCGATATTGTCAGTGACTTCAAAAATATAGTCTCCAGCAGCTGGTAGATACATGTCCACATAATCATTACCCACTGTATTGGTAACCGGGGTAACAGGTGCTACGGAAACCGCAGACACAGTGAAATCGGTCGTACCGGATACTTGGATACGTACCCGTTCATCATCCCTACAGTTTAAAACATCCACATCAATAATGGTTGAAGTGATATCATCAGGTGTATCCAATTGGGGCAGGTCAAAATAGGTTTGACAACCATTACCATCGACAGCATAAACTGTGATATTTTGGGGTGAACCATTATCAACGATTTCAAAAGTATTTGATGATTGATAATCCGAATATCCCGTAATACTATATTGATAACCACTACCTACCGTTCCCGGGTTAGAGGGGTCTACCGTTACTGTAATCGTTGTTGAACTATATCGGTTGGCTCCATTTTCACAAGCAAAGGGTGGAGCACTTGCCGTAATGGCAAATGCGGGTGGTTCGGTAATTACCAATTCCCCTGAATAAGCAACACAATTTCTTGCGGAAGTTACCTCAACCTCATAATTACCTGGCCCCAAATTCGGGAATGACCCTGAGTTATTACTTGTTATAGGGGTCCTGGTTACAAAATCGACCAATTGATATGTTATCGGACCATCGATGTCGGTACCAGCTTGCAACACAATATCGATACTACCATCATCATCCCCAAAACAAGTGACATCATGTGGTGTAGTAGGTAATATCACAGGAGTAACAGCTGCATCCAAATGTATATTTGAAATAGTGAAATCACAGAATTTTGTACCATCGTACATAATGTTATCCACTACATGAACAGAATAATCCCCTGGGAACAATCCCGTAAACACATTGGAAGTTTGTGTTGTTGTAACGGCATTGGAGTTATAGTCGGTACCGGTAAGCTCAAAGGTAAAATCACCACTACCGCCCGTAGTTTGTATGGTTATCTCCCCATCGGCATCGTTACAGGTAGTTGCGGTCGTAAAACTTCCTGAAGCCGACAAAAATTCGTAGACATGTGCCGTGGCCTGTGAGGTACATCCGTTGGCATCGACCACGCCTACAACATAATCACCAGGTGTGGAGACGATATAGGTCCATTCATAAACACTTCCATTCAATACACCATAATGTTCCTCTCCTCCTAAACTAAATAATGGCGTATCTATCGTATCCGGTACACTTACCGTTATATCGAAAGCCGTGGATGTAAAATCACATTGATTAACAACTGTTGTGGTGATAACCGGAGGAATATCAGTGGGAATAATACTCGCTATTGCAAAAGAGCTACATCCGCTACTGTCCATTACATAAACATCATAATCCCCTGCTGGCCCAAAGTAAGTCGTTTCCGTACCATAATCACCACCACTTGGAGCATTTCCAATAGGCATATAAGCAAAGGTATAAGGACCTCCGTCACCTCCCCTACCTTGAACGGTAATCGATCCGTCGGCATTACAGTTCGCCGGGGTAAGGTTTAGAATATCTATGGCCGGTAGGTTTTGCTCAATTGTTGCTACTGCTGCATCGGTACATTGATCTGTTAAGTTCGTAACTATAATCTGATAATCACCTTCAGGGGCGTAAACATTTCCTGTATGTGGGATTGCAGTAGTAGTAGCAGTCTCCAATGGAGTTAGTGAGCCATCTTGGTCGTTTAACAAATCGATTTGTAATACATCACCAATCGTAAATCCGATAATTGAATATAGAATTTCACCATCTGTACTTGGGTAACACCCTGCTGGATTAAAACTAGTGCTAACATCCAAAGGAGAAGGCCCCTCGACCGGAGGTATTTCTTCTAAATAAACACACCAGTTTGCAGGATCCGGATCCCCTTGGGTATCGGTCACCTCAACTGTATAGGTCACGCCATATTGTAAACCAGAAAATGTATGTCTTCTCAGCCCAGCGTTTGGAGAAACAGGAGGATTTGGATCATCAACCAAACGGATTAAGAAAGGACCTGTACCTCCAAAAATTTCAACAGTATTACTAAAACCAGTTATTGAACATACAGGTAGCACAACAGGATCAGGAACAACAGTTATATTTGGCTCCGTAATAGTTATTTGATCCTCATCCATACAACCATTGGCATCCAAAGTAATTACCCTGTATTCCCCAGGTATCAAAGCCGAATCGGTTATCGAGTAAGGTAAGGAGGATCGAGCAACATCATCTTCTCTCGTGATGAAATTACCAAAGCTATCCTCTATGATAAAACTGAAATTCTCTGTACCGTCAGTAACACTGTTTATGAGAATACCACCACTGACTGCACTTAGCGAGCAGGTAGCAGGTATTTCAGAAATATTGGCATTGGGTGTTGGCGTAGTACTGGTGTTAATTATAAAGGGTCCGGTATACAAACAACCTCTTTCATCCTCTATTTCAACGGTATATGTACCTGCAGAAAGATTGGAAAACGAAGTTTGATAACCATAATCCGTTCCGTTTATTTTAATTTTATAAGGTGGGACCCCACTGGTCGCATCCGGAGTAATTATCACCCTACCATTGTCGGTAGCACCACAACTTACATCAAAAACTTCAATTGTTGGTGGATCTAAAGAGGCCGGTGGTGCTAAATAAATAGGTGCTGATTCAGCAGAACAAGCACTATTGGTCACGTTTTCATCGAAAATGCGGAAAATATAATTTCCGTCTAAAGTAGTATCATGTAAAAAATTATTCGATGTAAATGTGGTCAACCCACTCCAAGTAGCCCCATTATCCGAACTTACCTGATATTGTTTGGTTCCCGGTCCCGAGAAATAACCACCATTAACCCGGACACGAATTTGTCCCGGCGAACCACCACATGGAATTTCAGTTTCAATACTTGTAGAAACCCGTAATTGTGGCTCAATGGTTATGGAAAGATCATCACTACAATTATTACCATCCACAACCTCTATCGTATAATTACCTGGAGTTAGCCCAGTAAATGTCGGACTACCTTGAAGCGTTCCTCCATTGATACGATATTGATGGCTTGCCAAAGGTGCCGTACCGGCCGTAGATGTTACCGTCACAGTAGCACCAACCCCAGGAACATAACAAAAGTCAGATGCAGCGGCATCAAGACTTACTGTTGGGGCATCCAAGGGAGTTAGGTCAAAATTAAAAGTCGTTGAACAACCTTCTGCATCCTCAACAGATAACGTATATGTTCCCGCTACGGAGAGGTTACCAAAGGTCCTACCCGATTTTGGTCCGACTTGTGGGCCCGATGGAGGTGTAAGTGTATATCGATAGTTACCCCAACCCCCTGTGGCGTTGGCTACAACCCGACCTAAATTACCATTGGCACAGGTCATATCGGTAACCACGCTTGTACTTAGATCAATCGGCGCAGCTTCCTGTATATCGAATGAAGCCGTATCGGTACATCCCGTATCCGCATCGGTTACCGTAATTGTATAGGTGCCAGCACCAGAAGGAGGTAATACTACTTCCAAATCGCTTTGTGGGCCTCCTGTAAATAAGCCTCCATTAATATCATAGGTATAATTATTGGCGAAACCATCGATTAAGAACGTACCAGAACCATCGGAGGCCCCATTACATACATTCAGATCTCCGCCCGATTTAACCCTTGCTCGTATAGAACTGATTTGGGCCGGTGTAAAGCCTTCCGTATACGTACAGCCATTAACATCGGTAATTTGAAATATATAGGAAGTATTGGTACTTAATCCTGTAATTACATCATTGGTGGCATCCCCATCAGTATCAAAACCGGGGGTAGGACTAAGAACAACATATTGCGCTATTCCGGCATTGGCAGTAGCCGTCAATTGCACATCCGAAGTTCCCAATGAACAATTGATATTACTCTGGACAAAATCGATATCCGTAGGTGGATCTACGTCCAATATGGTAATCGGTGTCAACTCCAATCGGCATCCGCCTCCATCCTTGATTATAGGGGTATACGTACCTGGGGCCAAATCGGAATACGATGTCGTCCCTGAAAAGTTCAATCCGTCGATACTAAAGACATAACCACTTCCTGAACCTCCGGTAAAGGGTCCCACAAAATCAATCTGTCCGCCATTGGTTCCTCCACTACCATCACAGGTGCGGTCCGAAATTTTGGTCGCTGAACCTGAAATAACACCAACACTTGACACTGTAACATTGGCCAAAGGCAAGGTACATTCGAATCCACCTTGTTGATAACGTACTTCTATTTGATCATATAATGTACCAGAAGTAGTGGCCGGAACTGAAATTTCCGGGGTTGTCTCCCAAGGATCTCCACTATTGACCCTATAACTAAGGTTATAACCACGGGCATCGGCAACATTAAAGATTATTTTTGCCCCTCCATTGGAGCATGTTCCGTCAATTCCTGTTGCCGTAACTACTGGAGGCAAAAGGTTTTCAACATTCGCCGAGGCGGAAATGGTACAACCATTACTATCGGTTATCAAAAAATCATAGGAACCAGGACTAGTAGCCGTATAGGTGGTAGTACCCGTATATGAAGGTTGTGGTGATCCACCATTGACCGTAAAGGTATAAGGGGCTGATCCCCCTGAAGTGTTTACTGTAACATCAACATCGGTAATTGTTGAGCATCCAAAACTACTATGCACCTCCGTTGAGGCATCCAATGGTGATAAGCCGTTACCGATTACTATAGGATCTCCACTGGTATCAAAGCTTTCCCTTGGTGGATCTATACCATTCAATGGGTCTCCTGTACATTGTTGTGTTTCGACCTGTACGGTATATGTACCAAATCCCACAGCTGAAAAAGTATAGGGATTATCAGATATAAAGGCCGTAAATTCCTGTGCAACACCACTGCTATCCAACAAAGTATATTTGTATGGACCGGGAACATTGTTGGCCGTAACTGTAATTGTACCTGTATCCCCACTACAAAGGGCATCGGTAAAAGTAACATCAATAGCAATATCCAACTGCTCTATGGTTATTGGCTCATAAGGGTACTCACAGGTATTGGGTGTGTTCTGTAATCTTGCCTTTACAATATACGTACCTGGCGCCAAATCATTGAAAATCGGACCTTGCCATGGGCCAAAACCACTACCGTTATCGATACTGAACTCATACGCACTTGAAAGATTCGTGATTTGGATTCTTCCGGGTACCCCACAGATATTATCTTGTTTTACATACGTCTGTGTAATCGTACTTTTCTTTACCTTGAAATAATAGTATGGCCCCGAACCATTGACCCGAACCCTAAATTCACCACCAGTAGTCGAAGATATTGTACTTGCATCAATAGTAAAATTCTGTGCGATACTGACTTGGGTATAACACGAATTACTCGTTTCTGGACAATTTTCATTGATATCTGCGCTACAAGATCCCCCCAACTTCTCCCAAGACACAGAACTGTATGGGGCTCCTGACAAGGAAACTACCCTATCATCGGAATCCCCACAAAGATTGAATCGTGCTATGGTACTACCGTCATTCGTACAGTTCACTTCAAGATCGGCACCTTGAATGATGGTCATGAACATGGGTAAGGGAGCCGAGGTACTTGCCTTATTTTGATGCTCCAATGGAGCTGGAGCATTATAAATTTCCGTGATTCTGGTCTTGGAACTGGAATCTTCAGTAGAGACCGCTTCTTCAAAGGCTTCAGAAATCCCGGCCAACACTTTGTAATCATAGTTGGCGATAGCCGATGTACAAACTGCAGATAACAGCAACAACAATAGCGCATATAGAATATGCCTTGGGCTTTTTGGGAACATAGGTTAAGTCAGTTTTGGCAAGAATATCCTTGAATTGGGGATTAAAGTATATTCTTTAGCGTATTTATTTAAACTTATATATTTCTATTTATCTTTAGGCCACAGTGGCTTTCATATAATATTTAATTTTAACGTCAAATTATGAAAAATAGTATAGTATATCTCTATTTATTCGTTGTAACGCTAAATTACTCATGCGCCCAGGATGCTGAAAATAAAGCGAATACACCCAGCGACATTCCTTTTTCCGAAGAACTTCTTATTGATGGACTCCAAATTCCATGGGCTATGGCATTTCTACCGGATAACAGTATGTTGATTACCGAAAAATCGGGAAGCCTAATCCATTTTAAGGATGGAATAAAAACAACTGTGGCCAATGTACCCCAAGTATATGCCAGAGGGCAGGGAGGATTAATGGATATTGTTCTACATCCCGATTACCAAAACAATGGTTGGATATATATGACTTATGCCTCTGAAGAAGGGGAAGAAAAAGGGGGACACACTGCCTTGATGCGCGCCAGATTGAAAGACAACTCGCTGTATGACAATGAATTACTATACAAAGCCAGCCCAAATACTACGAAAGGGCAACATTTTGGTTCCCGTATCGTATTTGATAATGATGGATACCTTTATTTCTCTATCGGGGAACGTGGTGCCCGGGATGAGAATCCGCAGGACATCACCCGGGACGGAGGAAAAATATACAGGTTAAAAGATGATGGAAGTATTCCTGAAGACAACCCATTTATTGGGAATGAAAATGCAAAAACAGCAATTTATAGTTACGGACATCGAAATCCCCAAGGATTAGTGAAACATCCAGAAACAGGAGCTATATGGGATCACGAACATGGTCCTCGGGGTGGTGATGAAATCAATATTATCAGGAAAGGGGCAAATTACGGTTGGCCTCTAATTACCTACGGTATAAATTATAGTGGGACCCCGATTACCGACAAAACCGAAATGGAAGGCATGGAACAGCCCATCCACTATTGGGTCCCTTCAATCGCACCTAGCGGAATGGCCTTTGTGACCTCTGACAAATACAAGGATTGGAAGGGTAGTCTATTGGTGGGTTCGTTATCTTTTCAATATTTGGAACGTTTGACCTTGGACGGTACAAAAGTCACGAATCGCGAAAAACTCTTGGAAAACATGGGTAGGGTCCGCGATGTGCGCCAAGGCCCTGACGGCTTGATATACGTTGCCATCGAAGGCAAAGGTATCTTTAAGCTAATCCCTAAGTCGTAACTGAAAAAATGAGAAAACCAATCCTAACCTTCTTAACCCTACTATTGGGTATGGCCCATATTGTAGGTCAGAATCCCGATTTACCGTCTAGCATTCAAAGGGGAAGTGAACTATATGCAGATTTCTGTGTCACCTGTCATTTGCCCAACGGGGAAGGGGTGCCTTTTGCTTTCCCTCCATTGGCCAAATCTGATTATTTAATAAAAAACAGGGCAGCAAGCATCAAAGGGATAAAATACGGCAATGAAGGTGAAATGATCGTAAACGGTATTACATATAACAGTGCAATGGCCCCAATGGGTTTGGACGACGAGGAGATTGCCGATGTCATGAATTTTATTTTGAACTCATGGGGCAACTCTTCAAACGATCCAGTAACCATTGAGGAAGTGCGTGCTATAACCGAATAATGACGTTATAATTTTTCTGCGTCAAGGGCTTTTTTCACGGAACCATGTTTTTTAAGTAACATCTCCGCTGCGTCATAATCAATACCCAAGCCTTCTACCAAATACCTCGTACCACGATCCACCAGTTTGGTATTGGTCAATTGCATATTTACCATTTTATTACCCTTGACACGCCCAATTTTAATCATCAGCGCCGTGGTAATCATATTCAAGACCAATTTTTGGGAGGTACCACTTTTCATTCGCGTACTGCCGGTAACGAACTCAGGTCCAACATTTATTTCGATAGGGATATCCGCAACAACAGCCAAAGGTGAGCCCGGGTTATTCGTAATCCCCGCGGTAAGCAAGCCATGTTTTTTTGCTGCATTTAAACCACCGATTACATAAGGTGTGGTCCCGGATGCCGCAATACCGACAATTACATCCTGTTTTGTAACATCATATTGTTTTAGGTCCAACCAAGCCTGATCTATGTCATCCTCTGCATTTTCAACAGCCTTTCTTATGGCAATATCCCCTCCGGCTATCAGTCCAATAACCCGATCATAGGGCATACCAAAAGTCGGGGGTATTTCCGAGGCATCCAAGATTCCCAGTCTTCCACTGGTTCCTGCCCCTATGTAAAACAAACGCCCCCCTTTGTCAAATCGTTCCGCCAATCCGTCGACCAGCTTTGTGACCTGCGGAATAACAGCTTCAACTGCGTATGCCACTTTTTTGTCCTCGTTGTTCATGTTTTCAAGTATCGAGGAGGTATCCATATCCTCTAAATGATCATAATTAGAGGGTGTTTCGGTAATTTTTTTGTATTCCATCAGTATCAAATAAGGTGTACTTGGTTATTTCTAAAAAGTTTTAATTGGTCATCATCCGGCGATAACTCGGTAATCATTGTATCGATTGCATTCATATCACAAGTTTTATATCGATGCCTCGAATTCAACTTTTGGGATATGCTCAAAAGTATTGTTTTTTTAGAGGCCTTAATCACTGCCTTTTTCAATTGCACCACATCCCAATCAAAATCGGTCAAACCCTCAATGGCATCAACATAACCCGTTCCTATAAAACCGTAATCAACCCTGATTTCCGATAAAGCATGGGTAGCGTTTGCCCCTATGGCAATCTGCGCATCTTTGGAAATCTTTCCCCCGATGAAGATGACATCGACATTGGGCTTGGTATTCAATTCCATGGCTACGGGTAAACTTAAGGTAAAACAGGTCAACTTCAATTTGGGTGGAATTATACGAGCCAACTCCATACAGGTAGTACCTCCATCAATAAAAATAACCCCTTCATCCTTAAGCAAGGATGCTGCTTTTTCCGCAATGGTTATTTTTTGGGAAAGTGCATAGATATTGCTATTTCTGGCACTATTGGTTGTGAATCCAAGGGAAATGGCCCCACCATGGACTTTCCGCAATTTATTCTCCTGATCTAATTCTTTGACATCCCTTCGTGCCGTATCTATAGAAACATCCAGCTTTTCGGCAATATCTGTAAGCAAGACCCGGTTATGCAATTCAACCTGGGACAATATTGCCTGATGACGCTCTTCTTTCAACATATTTTTGTACTTAATTCCGCAAAGATAAGAAAACTATTCGTTGCCGTTTTATACCGTTTTAACAAAGACTAATTGTATAAATAAATTTTTACAGCACAAAGTTGCAATAAAAACAGCAAAAAACGGCAATATAAAAAACAGATTCCCTATCTTTGTACTACAATCAATTTAAGAACAGCCCATGAGTACATTAATTGCAAAAACAGCACAAGACATCAGCCACAAACCTGTAGGTCAATTTGAAGAAACCCGTTTTGAGAAAATACACAATGTAATTTTCGAGGATTCAAATGTGGCATCCATACAAGTGGCGCAGGAAATAGCCGATTTAATTCGAAAAAAACAAGCTTTGGGGCAAAATTGCGTCCTAGGGCTTGCAACGGGATCTTCTCCGATTAAGGTTTACGAGGAACTTGTTCGCATGCACAAGGAAGAAGGGTTGAGCTTTTCCAATGTTATCACCTTTAACCTTGATGAATATCTACCTATGGAAAAGGGCAATATGCAGAGTTATTATTACTTTATGCATGAGCATTTGTTCAATCATGTTGATATTCCCGAAGAAAACATTAATATCCCCGATGGTAGTATTCCCCAAGAAGATGTAGTGGAATACTGTTTATCCTATGAAAAGAAGATAAAGGATAATGGCGGAATCGATTTTCAGTTATTGGGAATAGGCCGAACCGGACATATCGGATTCAATGAGCCGGGATCCCATTATAATTCAGGAACCCGAATCATTACATTGGACCATATAACCAGGGTTGATGCCGCACCGGCCTTTTTGGGTATCGACAATGTTCCACGAAAGGCCATAACAATGGGTATAGCCACTGTCAGGAGTGCAAAAAGAATCGTACTGCTTGGATGGGGTAACAACAAGGCCAAGATCATTAAAAAAACCATTGAGGGTGAAATTTCATCGCATGTACCAGCGACCTATCTTCAAAAGCACAACAATGTAACCTTTGTCCTTGATAAAGGTGCCGGTAGTGAACTAACAAGAAACAAAACACCATGGCTGGTCGGGTCGTGCGAGTGGACCGAAGAACTGACTTCCAAGGCCATCGTATGGTTATGTGCCAAAACAGGCAAATCCATTTTAAGGTTAACCGATAAGGATTATAATGACAATGGAATGTCGGATCTTTTATCCTTGGAAGACTCCTATGACCTGAACATTAAAATGTTCAATAAACTTCAACATACCATTACGGGTTGGCCAGGCGGAAAGCCCAATGCCGATGACACCAGTAGGCCAGAAAGGGCCGAACCTGCCAAAAAGCGTGTTATTATATTCAGTCCACACCCCGATGATGATGTTATTTCGATGGGCGGAACCTTCGATCGTTTGATCGAACAGGGTCACGATGTACATGTTGCCTATCAAACCTCTGGAAATATTGCCGTTTCTGACAAGGAAGCATTGAAATTTGCCGAAATAGCAAATACCATAACCCCTTCCAAAGAATCGGAAAGTATTATTGAAGCCATCTTAAACAAGGATGAGAATACTTTTGACGCCTTAGAGGTACGAACCTTGAAAGGAGCGATAAGAAGATCTGAATCCTATGCTGCCACGCGTTACTTAGGTCTTGATGATTCGCATGTGCATTTCTTGAATTTGCCATTTTATGAAACGGGAACCATCAAGAAAAACAACCTATCCAATGCGGATATTGATATTGTTGTGGACTTGATCAATGAGATTAAGCCCCATCAAATCTTTGCTGCAGGTGACTTGGCAGATCCCCATGGCACGCACAAAGTTTGTTTGGATGCGATTTTCGAAGCCCTGAAAAGACTAAAAGAGGAATCCTTTATGAAAGATTGCTGGTTGTGGTTATACAGAGGAGCTTGGCATGAGTGGGACATCAACGAGATTGAAATGGCAGTACCGATGAGTCCTGACCAAGTATTGAAAAAACGATATGCCATTTTCTGTCACCAATCCCAAAAAGATGGGGTTATGTTCCAAGGCGACGACTCCAGGGAGTTCTGGATGCGGGCAGAAGAAAGAAATAAGCATACAGCTGCCAAATACAAAGCCCTTGGTTTAGCGGATTATGCAGCCATCGAAGCTTTTGTTCGATATAAAATGGATTAAAATCATGTAATTAATAGCTCATAAAGGCCTATTTTAGTATAAATAGGCCTTTTTTTCAATCAAAATGATCAAAAAAATAAGCTTTCTCCTTTTTGTATTACTTGTCTCTTCATGTAGTATAATACAACCCATACCCCAACCAAAAACTGAATTCAGGGGTGCATGGGTAGCAACAGTGGTTAATATCGACTGGCCAAAAAATGGTGCGGATTCCATCGAAAAAAAGAAAAAAGACTTTCTGGAAATATTGGAATTCTATGATGCCATGAATTTCAATGCCATTATTGTTCAAGTGCGTGCCGCCGGGGATGCATTTTACGCTTCCGAATATGCCCCATGGTCCCGGTTTTTAACCTCAAAGGAAGGCACTCCCCCACCGAATGATTTCGACTATTTGGCCTGGATGATCAATGAATCGCACGAGCGGGGAATCGAATTCCACGCATGGTTGAATCCCTATAGGGCAACATTTGATTTGAAAACCGAAATACTGAGTCCAACCCATGATTTTAACCTGCATCCTGAATGGATGGTCAAATACGGCAAAAAATACTATTACAATCCTGGGCTTCCTGAGGTTCAAAAGAGAATGGTGGATGTTATGACCGAATTGGTTTCCAATTATGATATTGATGCCGTTCATTTTGACGATTACTTTTATCCATACAAAATCAAGGATGAAACATTGAAAGATTCAACCACCTATACCGCATATGCACTACCCCATCAATCCTTGGACGATTGGCGTCGGAGCAATATAGATTCGTTGGTCATGAAAGTACATAAATCAATAAAACAAACTAAACCTTGGGTACAATTCGGTATTAGTCCGTTTGGGGTATGGAAAAACAATTCCACAGACCCTCGTGGATCCGACACCAAGGCTGGACAAACGACTTATGAGGACCTTTATGCCGACCCACTCACCTGGATGGAGCAAGGTTGGATAGATTATTTAGTTCCCCAAGTATATTGGAGCATGGACCTCCCTGTAGCCTCACATTCCAAAATTGTCGATTGGTGGTCGAAAAATTCCAAAAACACCAATCTATATATTGGTAATGGGGCTTACAAAGTGCGAAATAATAGTGACAAGGCATGGGATAACATTAAAGAACTCCCCAATCAATTAAAACTGGCCCGGAAAACTTCCGCAGTTCAAGGCAATGTTTTCTTTAGTGCCAAAAGCCTAATGAACGATAATCATGATGTCGTAAACCTCCTCAAGAAAAAATTCTATCAATCCCCGGCCCTATCCCCTATTTCTCCCTTGGCCCCGAAAATGGAGGACAGCCCTATTCAATTCGAATCCATGGGAATTAAGAATGAAAGCTATGAACTGAATTTTGTAAATTCGGAGGATTATCGATATGCTATCGTATACCGCACAGGGAAAAAGAAAAAGGACTTCTATCCCATAAAAAAATTACTGATAAAAACCACCATTGAGCAAGGGAAAAGTGTCATCATCCCTAAAGAGAACCTCAAGGGCAAAAAAAGAATAGCTGTCACATTTATAGACAAATATGGACATGAAAGTATCCCAATGCTACTACATTTAAATTAAATACAATTAAGATAGATGATACAAAAAGACAAGTGGGCATGGGCATGGGTACCCATTCTCTATTTTACCCAAGGACTCCCCTATGTGCTGGTCGTGACCGTATCAGTAATCATGTATAAAAAATTAGGGGTCAGTAATGAGGATATCGGACTTTACACCAGTTTACTATACTTGCCATGGGTACTAAAACCCCTATGGAGCCCATTTGTTGACTTAAAAAGTACCAAGCGAAAATGGTTTTTGGTAATGCAGTTATTGATTTCCATAGCATTATTGGGCGTGGGATTGAGCTTACCTACCCAAATGTTCTTTATGACCACACTCGCCTGTTTCTGGATGGCCGCCTTTGCATCGGCCACCAACGATATTGCCTCCGATGGGTATTACATGATCGGGTTGACCGAAAAGAAACAATCATTCTTTGTAGGCATACGGAGTACCTTTTACCGCTTGGCCATGGTCACCGGGGAGGGACTCATTGTTATCTTGGCTGGTTTTTTAGAACAGAAGTATGGGGACAATACCAAAGCCTGGAGCATGACCATGATCGCCACGGCCTTTTTGATGTTGGCATTGACCCTATCCAACTTTTTCGTGACACCAAAATTTGAATCCTCTTTGGCAATTGCCAAGGACAAGCCCAAGGGTTTCTGGGAAGTATTCTCTTCTTTCTTCAATAAGCCGAATATTGGTATTGCCCTGACGTTTATTTTAACTTACCGACTAGGTGAATCACAACTGGTAAAAATGGTAGCCCCATTTTTATTGGATTCCCCAGATAAGGGTGGTTTAGGCTACTCGACAGAACAATTGGGAACCATTTTTGGAACCGTTGGGGTGATTTTTTTATCCTTAGGTGGTATTTTGGGTGGCATTTTAATATCCCGTGATGGTTTGAAAAAATGGATGTTGCCCATGGTTCTCTCCCTCAATATCCCGAATATACTCTATGCCCTACTTGCGTATACAAAAACCACGAATGTCGTGGCCGTAACAACAACCGTAATATTTGAAAAATTTGGATATGGTTTTGGGTTTGCTGCCTTTTTAATGTATTTGATCTATATCGCCGAAGGAAAATCAAAGACATCGCATTACGCCATTGCCACAGGTTTTATGGCCTTAGGAATGATGTTGCCCGGCATGATCAGTGGTTACATACAACAATGGTTGGGATACGGTGGCTTTTTCATCTGGGTCGTCCTAGCCTCACTCCCAGCCTTATTTTTACTGAAATTCATTACCTATCCTGCCGATTTTGGCAAAAAAACAAAAGATACCGATGCCTAAAATACTGTCATACCAAGAAGCATCCCTTCAGTTGACCCTTACTGAAAAAATAGGTCAATTATTTATGCCTGCCGCATTTATCAATGATTCGGAAGAAGAAATCCAGGCTCTGGAACAACTCATCTGTGAAAATCATGTAGGTGGACTTTGTTTTTTTCATAGTCGATCGAGTGCAGCAACGAATTTTGAAGGTAAAAAAAAGGTCATCTATAATAAGGAAAGTTTCAGAACGCTTCAAAATTTGATTGAACGCTATCAAAAAAAGGCAAAACATAGGCTTCTTATTGCCATTGATGCCGAATGGGGACTTGCCATGCGTATCGAAAACACACCCCAATACCCATACGCAATAACAATGGGAGCCATTCAGGACAATACGGATTTAGTGTTCCAAGTAGGGAAAAACATCGCACATGATTGCAAACAAGCAGGTATACATTATAACTTGGCTCCTGTCGTTGATATCAACAACAACTCCAAAAACCCTGTTATCGGGTATCGTTCCTTTGGTGAGGACAAGATAAATGTCACCACGAATTCGTTGGCATATCTTAAAGGGATGCAAAGTGAAGGTGTGATTGGGAGCATCAAACATTTCCCGGGTCATGGGGATACGGCCACTGATTCACACTTAGGATTACCCGTTATTGAAAAATCCAAAGAAGAATTATTGAACAATGAACTTCACCCATTTCGAAAACTCATTGAAGAAGGTGTTGATTCGGTAATGGTCGGACATCTATGTGTTCCTGCCTTATCCAAAGGAAAACAAATACCATCAAGTATTTCCAAAGACATGATCAAAGGTGTTTTAAGGCATGAACTTGGTTTTAAGGGTGTCGTTATTTCCGATGCGCTGAATATGCATGCCGTATCAAAAAACTATCCTGTACAGGGGGAATTGGAGTGGTTGGCCTTCGATGCCGGAAATGACATCCTATGTTTTGCCGAACAAATCGCCGCAGGGATCAAGATGATTTCGGAAAAGGCCACCCAAGCGCAAATCGAGGAAGCGTTTAAACGGGTTTGGTCTTTAAAGGAAAAAGCAATACGGGCCGAAGTTGGTTCCCATTCTGATCTTAGTGAGCCTGACCAGCTGAATACCGAAATAGCCAAAGCAAGCATTACCATGATCCAAGGGAATAAGGATGACATTGCCTCTTTCATGAAGAACGGTTTTATAGGCATCACAAATCATCCGGAAACAGAAAGATCGTTTTTGGGGATATTAGGTGACCATCATGATTTTCGTACATATTCATTAAAGGCTGTCATGGGTTCTTCCCTTGAGGATATCGAAAAGGAAGGGAACATTCTGCTATCGCTCGAACCTCCCCAAGTGAAACCCACCAATAATTTTGGATTCACAGAAGATGAAATCCATAAGATCAATGAACTGATAAACACCAAGAATGTAGTACTATACCTTTTTGGAAACCCCTATGCTCTACAACTTTTTGACTATCACAAAGCACATTCAACTGTTGTGGCCTATCAAAATCTCAAAGTGTTCCAAGAGGTGGCAGCGTCCCATTTTATGGGTAGTATTGCTGCAAAAGGCAAACTACCAGTGGAATTACAATAATACTTTTTATGCTATTCAGGGTTTAACACCAAATAAAAACCCCACACTATCCATTGAATAATGTGGGGCTTATTATTGTAATACTCCTTACTACAATTCCTTAATCTTGATATTTCGGAACCAAACATCATCACCGTGATCTTGCAATCCGATATATCCTTTAGCTGGGACTTCTGCCCAATCAGGATTTAGACCTGGGAATTTACTACCAGCGACCAATTCCTTCCATTCTGGGGTCCATAAATGATACTCAACTACATTTTCACCATTTTGGTTATGGATAACAGTACCTTTAAAGACCGTAAGTTCGATTTTGTTCCACTCACCGGCAGGTTTTGCATTCTGTGGTTTTGCTGGAATTAAATCATATAACGATCCAGCCATACGATTGCCATCCTTACCTAATTTGGCATCAGGATGTCTCTCGTTGTCCAATACCTGCATTTCAGGAGCGGTTTTCCAGATATAATCCAATTTTTCTTCTCCTAAGTAAAAGATTCCTGAATTACCTCCTTCAGAAATTTTCCATTCCAAACTAAGGGTGAAATTCTGGAATTTCTTATCAAAGATAATATCACCACCGTCTTTAGATCCAGCCTCACCCCTTCCAGAGCCGACCATATGTATGGTACCATCAACGATTTCCCAACCTTCAGGAAAATGGTCTTTTTTATATCCTCTCCAACCTTCAGATGTTTTTCCGTCGAAAAGCATAACCCAACCATCGGCTTTCTCTGCCTCGGAAAGTCCGTTCATAGGAGCTTCTTCCTTAGTTTCCTGTACTACTTCAGCTTCAGTGGATGATTCTTCTTTTTGTTCTGATTTTTTTTCCTTGCAACTATTAAGCATGGGAAGCATAATCAATCCGAAAACAAAAACTAAACTTATTTTTCTCATTGGTAACTATTTATTGGTTTTTAAAACAGAACCAGCCCCTTAGGGGATGGTTCTGCATATTTGATTATTGTTAATTACTATTCAACACTTAAGCTGGCATATCTGGCAAAGACCAACCTTCCCTATAGGTGTGTTTCACCAACTCTTCAGCATAAGCCATGGCATTCATTGGGTCGGTCCAATCCTTGTTAAAGGTTGGGTGACCATCATGAATCTTAAATCCATCCCTAATAACGGTTTTGATTTCCTCATTCGGGCCAATATTGGTGAATTTCATATTCTCACCATCCCATTCAAGTGTTTTGTTCAATGCCTGTAGGCGAACTGCCAATACACCCATTACGACCATTTCATTGAAAGGACCTGCCTCCGCAAAATCGGAAGTACAAGGTTTTCTGTTCTCAGCACTTTCCTTACATGCACGTACCCAATCCATTTCGTGGGCTCCTTTATTCCAAGCAAGACCCATTTCGTCCTCAACCCTACGTTCAGTTTTTGGTACTGATATTTTTTTACCGGACAACAATTCTGGTTCTACACCATAGCAACCTACGTGAAGAATGTCTTTTGTACCATAGAAGAAAGTCCCCCCTCCACTTTTATTGGGTTCTTTTCCTGCAGGCCAATTGTCTGGCAACATAGGTTTAATACCTCCATCATACCAACTTACATCAACTTCTCCCAATTTCATTCTTCCTTGTCTACCACCTCTAGATGGGAAAGTAAGCTTAACGGCTTGTGAAACAGGTGCGGAATCATTTAACAACAATGAAGAACTCGCTTGTACCTTGGAAGGATAACCTAATTTCAACCCTTCAAATACAGGATGAAGAATATGGCAGGCCATATCACCTAAGGCACCAGTACCATAATCCCACCATCCTCTCCAGTTCCATGGATGGTAAACCTCATTGAATGGACGCATTTTTGCTGGTCCTGTAAATAGGTCCCAGTTCAAAGTGTCGGGTACCCAATCCCCTTTTTCAGGAGTGTTCAATCCTTGTGGCCAAATAGGTCTGTCTGTAAATGACTCAACCTTGGTCACATCACCTATGGCGCCACTCCATAGGATTTCGCAAGTTTCCGCAACACCGGCACCAGAGGCACCTTGGTTCCCCATTTGGGTCGCAACTTTATATTTATCGGCTAATTTTGTCAATAATCTGGACTCATAAACGGAATGGGTCAATGGTTTTTGTAGGTACACATGTTTACCCATGGTAATTGCATTGGCTGCAATAACGGCATGTGCATGATCCGCAGTAGCGATAACCACACCATCAATCTCATCACCCATTTCATCGAACATCTTACGCCAATCCCAATACTTTTTGGCATTTGGATAACGATCGAAGGCCCCTTTGGCATACTTCCAATCCACATCACAAAGGCCAACAATATTTTGGCTTTCCAAATTCTTTAAATTAGCCAGTCCCATACCACCAACACCTATACCGGCAATATTTAATTTATCACTTGGAGCCACATGGCCAAGCCCACTTACGGCATACGATGGTACAATCGTAAAAGCAGCGGAGGCGGCCAAGGTTTTCCCAACGAAATCACGGCGGGTTAAAGTGTTCTCTTTCTTAATCTTACTCATATTGCATAACTTTAAAATTGGTTAAAAAAATAGTGAATCGGTTATAACCATGGTTCTACCGTATACCAAAGAATCATAAAACCCATCAAGAATTAGAATACTTCGATTTTCTGGTATAAACACGGAATAGCCTTTGGAAATTAATTGATTCTAAAATTAATCATTTTTGTTAAAATTTAATAGCAAAAAATGCTAGAATATTCAAATAAATACCATCGAATACCCAATATCACAAAAACAGGGAATTCCATGATTAAAAAAATCCAGGTTTAATTCCTTTTAAAACTGAAACTGACTATCTTTCAATGCTCCTTTTTTAAGCATAAAACAATGGAAAAAAATGAAAACATTTAAAGTCATCGGACTCATGTCTGGCACCTCTTTGGATGGTTTAGACCTCACATATTGCCATTTTACAAGAACTTTGGATCGCTGGGCATATCGAATTACAAAAACCCAAAGTATATCCTATTCAAAAAGCATGAAGGATAAATTGAAGAATTCAATATACCTTTCCGCCGATGAGCTCTTAATGTTCAACAACACCTACGGCCAATGGCTCGGTGAACAGGTAAAGTCGTTCATTAAAACCAATGCCTTAGAAGTGGATTTCATAGCAAGTCATGGACATACAACACATCACCAACCAGAAAATGGCCTCACCTACCAAATTGGATCAGGACAACATTTGGCCAATGCCTGTAAGCATAAGGTTGTTTGTGATTTTCGCACCAATGATGTTGCCTTGGGCGGACAGGGGGCCCCTCTCGTACCTATCGGGGATCGTTTGTTGTTCGGGGAATATGATTTTTGTTTGAATCTAGGAGGTATAAGTAATATCTCCTTCGAAAAAGACGGCCAACGTATAGCGTACGATATTGGATTGGCAAACATGATCTTGAATTATATTACCCAAAAAATCGATTTGAATTACGACAAAGGAGGTCAATTGGCAAAAAGCGGAACGGTTAATCAAAAAATGCTCGACGCTTTAAATGCCTTGGATTATTACAAATTACCTTTTCCAAAATCAACAGGCTTTGAATGGTTCGAGGACAAGGTTGTACCCATAGTCGATGCCACCGATGAAAGCATTGAAAATCTTTTGCACACCTCGATCCACCACCTATGCGAACAAATTGCCCTTCAGGTAAAAAGTAATACCACAAAACATAAATCAAATTTATTGGTAACAGGGGGTGGCGCCTTGAACGATTTTCTCATCGCTACGCTCAAAACCAAATTAGGGGAAGCGGTTGATGTTATCGTACCCTCCCAAGAATTGATTGAAAACAAGGAAGCCTTGGTGTTTGCCCTTATGGGTATTTTAAGGATAGAGCGGGAAATCAATGTGCTATGTTCGGTGACCGGAGCCAAAAGGGATTCTTCAAGTGGTGTGGTTTATTTACCCAATTGATACCGTATTGATTACCATAACCCCCTACGGTCCGAATTAAAAAGAAGATCTCCCAAATTCGGTTTTCGTTTTTTTGATAGATGGGAAACAACCTTTAAGAAAATCAAGGCTGTTAGCAAGGCATCCCCTGAAGCGGTATGTCGGTCATGTTTCTTCAAGTTGAAAACCGCACATAAACGGTCCAAGGAATAATGGTCATGTTTCTTTTCGCAGAGCGATGTTTTCTTAAAAAGAACACCGGTGTCCAACACCTTGTTTTTAAGTTTGGGTAACCCCATTCGGGCCAATCCCGCATTGATCATCGCAATATCAAACGCGGCATGATGGGCAACCAAAACCGCATTTTCCACATAATCCAAAAAACCCTTTATAGCCGCTGTCTCGGACAATTTATGAATACTCCCCTCTTTTAGGATGCCGTGGATACCTACGGTCCCTATATTGAAAACATCTTGTTTTACATACGTTTCCAGGGAATCGCCAACGTCTATCCTTAGATCAGCAATCGATATGGCCCCTATGGATAATATGCGATCCTCCACAATATCCAAACCTGTTGTCTCGGTATCGAATACGACAAAACGGACAGCGTTCAATTCCTGTGGCTGTTCATTTTTGAAATGACTCGTGTAATCCTTCCAAAATTCCGGTTTATGGCGATTAAAAATATCCTTGAACATTTACATTATTTGGGCTAGTTTAAAACGCACTTTAATCAATTCCTGAATATCCTTTATAGAACCAAAACAACCTTTCAATTTTAAACGGTTAGCCTTGCTGAGTGACTTTAGATCGATAAACCTACCCGAATCGTTGTGTTTTAAGCCCTCCACCGTTCTAAAGCGCAATAGGATCTTAAAGGCATCTATACAAGCATTGTACAAATCCTTGTTCTGAGGCTCTAACCCTGCAAGTACCTCGAACCTTTTAATGGTATTGTTATGCTCCTTGATACCATTTGAAAGCACCAAGAGTCTTGCTGCATCCACCAAGGGCATCATGGCCCTGGACTTAATATCGAAAAGATCCTTATGCTCTCCACTCGATTCGACCAGGAACTGCCTGAAAAAACTTAGTGGTGGTGGGTTCTTTATCGCATTCAAGGCCAGGAAATTCAAGAAAATCCCATAATTATCAATAGATTGGAATATACTACCCGACATTTGGTCAACCAAATTAGCATCGCCATACACCCTATCGTAGTCAAAGAAAATGGTTGAGAGCATTATCTTATCCTCATCGGGTTTGGTAATCCAATCATTGAACTGGTTTTTCCACTCGGTAAGTGACAAACACCATTTCGGATTGCTTGCCATCATTTGGGCCGGACAGAATTCAAATCCCACCACATTCAATTTTTCCGTTACCAACTGCGCGAATGCGAGAAAGTATGTTTTTGTTTTTTCTTGATGTTCAGGAGACACATCACCATAAACCAGTGCATTATCCTGATCGGTCAGTAGCAGTTGCTCACCCCTACCCTGGCTACCTAAAGAAAGCCATGAAAACACAGTGGGGGGCTGTTGGCCCATTTCATCAATACTCAACTCGATCACCTTTTGGCAAATAGCCTCATTGATGGCCGAAATGATCTTCGAAACCAAACTAACAGGTATATGTTGGTCCAGGTAACGTTGCATCAATCCCTGGGATTTTTGACGAACCTCATGCAATTTAGAGGCGGTTTCCGCTCTTTTGACCTCCTTGATCAAGTATGAGGGATTATTGCTTTGTGCTACAACAATATCATGTTCGGACATTACTCCGACCAAGACTGAATCATTTGTACCGTCCTTGGTTATACAGAGGTGTGTGATTTTATTTCGAAGCATTGTTATTTGTGCCTCGGCAATCGAAATGTTTTCAGGTATGGTAATAACAGGCGAACTCATAATCTGCGTGACCATATCGGAAATACTGGATTTCCCCGTGGCTATTTTTGTCCGTAAATCCTTGTCGGTGATTATCCCCCTAGGTTTGTCATTGTTTGTGATGATGATCGAACCGACTTTTTTTTCGGTCATTGTGGTTGCGGCAGTCTTTATATTGGTATCCTCGGGACAGGTAACCGGATTTTTTTTAAACCCCACATTCTGTAAGTAGGCCAAATGTCCTGTTTGTTGATTGAATTCACCTTCCAAGGAATATGGCCGTCCGATCTCCCTATCCAAATAAGGGTTCAGGGTATTCGATGCAAAACTGGCCATTATGAATTTATTCGCATCAATATTGCTCGTAATATAGGCTTCCAACAAATCCGAGGATATCGCATATACGATACTCTCCTCAATGGCCTTGGCACTTAATTGGTAAGCACTTTGTCGTATAAGTGCCCGAAGACCAAAAATATCCCCCTCATCACATTCATCCACAAGAACATCGCCTTCCCTGAAAATACCGACAGCACCATCTTTTACCACATAAAAAGCATCGTGTAAATCATCCTCTTTCTGAAAAACATAGTCCCCCAAGTCGTAATATCCAATTTTGACCTGTTCACAAATGGTCATTAATTGTCCTTCATCCAGCGCATTGAAAGGTGGAAAATCCTTTAGGAAATCATAAATACGTTCTGCTATCGTATTTTTCATAAGTTAAAGATAATCAATGAAATCGACTCGTAGCCCAAGACCTAGAATACAGGAAGGAACTAAGGAACAAACAATGATGTTCCGCTATAAAACACCCTATATATCATTCAATATTACATGAAATTATCAAACCATTTGGACCCATAATCATTATTTATTGCTAATTTGATATATTTATGCTAATTTTATATATATGAAAATTGATTGCTGCCCAAACTGTGGATCCGAACAATTCGTCAAGAGCGGAATCATCAACCAAAGACAACGTTACAAGTGCAAATCGTGCAACTATTTCTTCTCGGTCAATAAGATTGGTAAGAGTATTGACCAATACTATGTGAATAAAGCGTTGCAATTATATCTTGAGGGTTTGTCTTATCGTGAAATTGAACGCATCCTTGGCATTTCACATGTAAGCATCATGAACTGGGTAAAAAAATACAACATCAAAAGACCGTATAATCCCAACTACCACCCCACCTATAAGATCCTAAATGCAGGTGAATTGTCCAACTATTTCCAAAATACCGACAACCTATCTGGCGCAGGGGTGGTGGTTACCGAACTAGGGGATAAGTTTATGCTTATTAAATGGGAACGATTCCGTGATTAACTATATATAATTACCATTTATATATATCATTTTTTCATCGTGACTTTCTTTTAAGGAGTTTAGCAATGCACACAAAACCAATTTGTTACTAACTAAACCCTAAAAATCATGAAGAAACATGCTTTACTTCTGTTAGGCTTATTTTGTTCCTTTCAGATGTTGCATTCACAAGGGTCACCTGATTATAATGGTGGCCTTAAGGTGAAATTAGATGAAGAAGGCAATAAATACCTTCGTATTATTTCCTGGGCCCAAGTCCAAGGAACGTACAACAGTGATGTACCCGACAACACCAGTAGCACAAGTTTCAACTTAAGAAGAGCCCGTGTTCTGATGTTTACCCAAATCAACAAAAAGTTCTTGATCCTTACCCATTTTGGACTTAATAGTCTCAATAGTGGAACACTATCCCCCACAGGAAAGGGAGATGGATCCCAATTGTTCTTTCACGACGTATGGGCACAATACAATGTGGGTGATGACCATGTTGTCGGTGGTGGCCTGCACTACTTTAACGGCATCTCAAGATTGAACAATCAAAGTACCCTTAATTTCATGACACTGGACAACAATCGACAGTCGTGGTCTACTTTAGGATTAACCGACCAATTTGCGAGGCACATAGGTATATTTGCCAAAGGTAAGTTCGGTAAGTTACAATACAGGGTTGCCATCAATGACGCGATTACCAATGGCTTGGACACACGTACCCCCGAGCCTAATGGTGCAGCGGTGTACGCTGGTAAACGACTACTTGGCTCCAAAGATTCCGGTAAGGCCTATGCAGGTTATTTTGATTTTAATTTCTTGGATCAGGAGTCTAATTTCCTACCTTTTAAAGTAGGTTCTTATCTCGGTACCAAAAAGGTATTCAATATTGGTGCGGGGTTCTTTTTACATCCCGGGGGATCCGTAATCGCGGACGCCACTGGCAACCTAGAGAAAGAAGATGTAAGTATCTTCGGTATTGACGCTTTTTATGATACCCCATTGGGTGATGATGGAAGTGCCCTAACCGCATATGCCACGTATCAAAGTAACGATTACGGCACCGATTACCTGTATAGTGCCTATGGTACGGGAAGTATGATCTACTCCCATTTGGGTTATGTTTTTGCAGGGGATAAAACAAAGACCAGGTATCAACCCTATGTTTCCTTTGCTTCCAACAGTTATGATGTAGTTGATGACAATAGGAATATCTTCGGTTTGGGTGTAAATGCCTATCTCAATGGGCATAACTCCAAATTAACATTGGAGTACAAAAACCAAAAATTTGGGGATTCCGATTTGGGAACAGTGACACTACAAGCAATGATTTATTTATAAAAACCAACAATTATGAGTGAAAAACAAAAAAAGGCCACCGCGTATTGGAAGGAAAACCTGAAGTACCTGATCATTCTTCTTTCTATTTGGTTCCTGGTATCGTATGGCGCAGGAATACTATTCAGGGAAACTTTAAACGAGTTTCGGTTAGGCGGATTCAAACTAGGTTTTTGGTTTGCCCAACAAGGTTCTATTTATGTATTCGTGATCTTGATCTTCGTTTATGTACGATTAATGAACAAACTAGATAAAAAATACGGTTACGATGAGTAATCTAATAACTAACCAAAAAAATTAAAAATTATGAGTGTTCAATTATGGACTTGGATTTTAGTTGGGATTACGTTCTCCATTTATTTTGGAATTGCCATCTGGGCAAGAGCTGGTTCCACTAAGGAATTTTATGTAGCCGGTGGCGGGGTTTCCCCATTGGCCAACGGTATGGCAACAGCCGCCGATTGGATGAGTGCAGCATCATTCATCTCTATGGCCGGAATCATTTCTTTTGCAGGATATGATGGCTCGGTCTATCTCATGGGCTGGACCGGTGGATATGTGCTTCTTGCACTACTCCTAGCCCCATATCTTCGAAAATTCGGGAAATTTACAGTCCCTGATTTTATCGGGGATAGGTATTACTCCAACACGGCGAGGACAGTTGCCGTAATATGCGCATTGATCGTTTCATTCACATACGTGGCTGGACAAATGAGAGGCGTTGGGATCGTATTTTCACAATTCTTACAAGTCGATATTAATATTGGCGTCATTATCGGGATGGCCGTTGTTCTTGTATTTGCCTTTTTAGGCGGTATGAAAGGGATAACCTATACCCAAGTAGCCCAATATTGTGTATTGATTTTCGCCTTTATGGTGCCTGCTTTTTTCATCTCTATGCAAATGACCGGAAACCCTATTCCACAAATGGGAATGGGTGGAAAGGTTGAAGGCGGGACATTCCTATTGGATAAATTGGATGCATTGCATACCCAACTAGGCTTTAACGAATATACCAGCGGAACGAAATCAACTTGGGACGTTTTTGCTATTACACTTGCCTTAATGGCAGGTACTGCAGGATTACCCCATGTTATTGTGAGGTTCTTTACCGTACCCAAGGTCAAGGATGCCCGTAAATCGGCAGGTCTGGCTTTATTGTTCATTGCCATTCTCTATACCACGGCACCTGCTATCGCTGTTTTTGCCAGAACCAACCTCATCGAGACGGTTGACAATAAGTCGTATACCGAAATACCACAATGGTTCAAGAACTGGGAAGACACAGGCTTAATTGCTTGGGCAGACAAGAACAATGATGGGAAAATCCAATATGTCGCCGGTAACGCATTGGAAGGAAAAAAACCAGTATTCACCGATGCTCGTGGTGCCAATGGCGAACGATTGATCTCCAATGCAAATACTTCGTCCAATGAACTTTATGTCGATAGGGACATCATGGTATTGGCCAACCCTGAAATCGCCAATTTACCAAACTGGGTAATCGCATTGGTTGCAGCGGGTGGATTGGCTGCGGCTTTGTCAACAGCAGCAGGATTATTATTGGTGATTTCCACATCGATCTCCCATGATTTGATCAAGAAACAAATCAAACCGGATATTTCCGAAAAAGCGGAGTTAATGGCGGCCCGAATCGCTATTTTGGTTGCTATCATTATCGCAGGTATTTTTGGAATATATCCGCCGGGATTTGTGGCTGCGGTGGTTGCATTGGCCTTCGGCCTTGCTGCCGCATCATTCTTCCCTGCCATTATTTTGGGGATTTTTGACAAAAGAATGAATAGTAAGGGGGCCATCGCCGGTATGATCGTGGGAATCACATTAATGTTATTCTATATGATACGTTATAAAACGGGACTGATCGGTGTCATGGATGCCCGACCCGCCAGTGAATGGTGGTTTGGCACTTCACCTGAAGGTTTCGGAACGGTTGCCATGATCATTAATGTAATCGTCTCTGTAGTGGTTTCAAGAATGACCGCCCCTCCACCAGAGAATGTACAGGAAATGGTTGAAAGCATTAGAATACCAAGTAATGCAGGAGAAGCCAGTTCCCATTAAAATAGTTAGTTGATTATTGAAAAAAGCAGTGCTTCCTCTTGGAGTACTGCTTTTTTCATATATTTATAATTATAGCCCAAAACCATGAAAAAACGGCACGAACAGAAATTGATAATCCTATCGATAGGCATGCTACTGCTCTTCAATATTCCACTTTTATGGGTTTTTAATATTAATGGCGCCCTATTTGGCATCCCCTATTTCTATTTCTATTTATTTTCCGTCTGGCTCATATCCATAATAATTTCATATATCATCCTTAATAGATTCTATGAGTAATTATTTATTGGTCATTATTATTTTCTGCTATTTGGCGGTGCTATTTTACATTGCGTTCATTGCCGAAAAAAACGCCAAGAGCAAATGGGTGAACAACCCGTATATTTATACACTTTCCTTGGCTGTTTATTGCTCCGCCTGGACATATTATGGCAGTATTGGCACGGCTGCCAATTCCGGGGTCGACTTCCTTCCCATTTACCTTGGTCCTGCCATAGCCGTTCCGTTATGGATCATTTTGCTACGTAAGATCATACGGATCTCGAAACAGCATAAGATATCGTCGATTGCCGATTTCATTTCGCTTCGATATGGTAACAATCGTTTTTTAGGGGCCTTGATCACGGTTTTGTGCATTACGGCCACTGTACCCTATATTTCATTACAACTTAAGGCGGTTGCCGACACCTTTGCCATAATGACGAATGAACCCCATCCCATAGGTCTGGGTATGTTTGACGATTCTACCTTTTACATCGCTCTGATTTTGGCCATTTTCGCGACCTTCTTTGGTACCCAGGCTACTGATGCCTCTGAAAAGCACAAGGGCATTGTTACCACGGTAGCCTTTGAATCCCTATTGAAATTGACTTTCTTTTTGATCATTGGCGTATATGTGACCTATTACCTCTTTGATGGCACGGAGGATATTTACAACAAAATATCGGCAGAAGCCAATTTCGATTCCTTGAATAAATTACCCACCCTGGAAAGTGGGTTCAATTGGTTCTTTATGTTAATGCTCTCGTTCACGGCAATTTTTCTTTTACCCCGCCAATTCCAAATTTCAGTATTGGAAAATAGCAGGGAAAAACATCTTAAGAAAGCCATTTGGATGTTTCCACTTTATCTATTGCTTTTTAACATCTTTGTTATTTTCATTGCTTGGGCCGGCAAATTGACATTTGGGGAAAACGCCAATGCGGAATACTATACCCTATTACTCCCATTGAACAGTGGCCATACCTTTTTGGCCCTTTTGGTCTTTCTGGGAGGGTTTTCGGCTGTCATATCAATGGTAGTCGTTTCTACATTGGCCCTGTCGAAAATGATCAGTAACAATTTGATCATTCCATATGGCTTCCTTGACAAGTTCATAAAAGCGAAACCCGAGGAGAATGCCCTTTATATCAAGAACATTCGGCGAATATCCATATTTACCGTGATCATTCTTGCGTATTTCTTTTACAATAATTTCTCTATAGAACTCTCCTTATATTCCATTGGATTGATATCCTTTGTGATTGTGGCCCAATTGGCCCCTTCATTCTTTATCGGCCTTTTTTGGAACCGCGGCTCCTCCCTAGGCTCCATCCTAGGTATTATACTGGGTTTTGCGATTTCAACCTACACCTTGATACTCCCATTTACCA
The DNA here is from genome assembly GCF_003148665.1 of Maribacter polysiphoniae. Taxonomy (GTDB): domain Bacteria; phylum Bacteroidota; class Bacteroidia; order Flavobacteriales; family Flavobacteriaceae; genus Maribacter_A; species Maribacter_A polysiphoniae. The sequence goes on from NZ_QGGQ01000009.1 coordinate 75,191, forward strand.
TAGAGGCATTTACCGGGGGCAGTGAATTTACCGACTTAGGGCTTTTCGGGATTGCAGCGTTGAAGCCTTATGCGTTATTCGGTATTGACTTTCTAAGTCCACCCGCCCATGCATTTTTTTGGAGTTTGTCTGCCAACATATTATGTTATTTGACCATTTCCGTGGCATTTAAAGGGCATTATAGGGAGCGGAATTATGCTGAGATGTTCGTCGATAGCAAAAACTATTCCTCACTACAGGACAATGCCCTTGTATGGAAAGGGGAAGCTTATGTCGCTGATATCAAGAATGTCCTGACCAAATTTTTAGGGGAAGCTAGGACCCAGCGTGCTCTGCTACTATTCTTTAAAAAATACCACATCCCAAGTGACACCCAAATGGCAGATGCCCGATTGATCAATTTTTCAGAAAAACTATTGACAGGAAGTATCGGAGGCGCCTCGGCGAAAATCCTAATTGCAGGGGTTGTCAAGGAACAAGAGATCAGCTTGACCGAAGTATTGAAGATTTTGGAAGAATCAAAGGAAACCATAAGCAGCAACAAGGCATTACAGGAAAAATCAATCGAGCTCACCGATTTAACGGGTAAACTAAAAGAGGCCAATGAGGAATTGATCGTTAAGGACAAACAAAAGGATGAATTTTTGGATACCGTCGCCCATGAATTAAAAACCCCCATCACCGGTATCCGGGCCGCGTCAGAACTTTTGATGGATGAAAACGACGACATGCCCCCTGAAATCCGACAGACCTTCCTTAAGAATATCGTCAGTGATTCTGACCGTTTATCACGACTGATCAACAACATCCTTGATTTTGAAAAGCTTTCTACCGGCAGACAACAGTTGAACTTAAAAAAGCACAATATCCAAAAGACCTTAAAGAAAGCCATTGGTAACATTCAACATATCGCTGCCAAAAAAGAAATCAAAATAGTGAACCTCAATAGCTTTAATTTTGAATTACCCTATGATGAGGACAGGATACTCCAGGTATTGACGAATTTACTTTCAAATTCCCTAAAATTCTGTGAGCCCGAAAAGGGTGTTATTACCCTGGATTATAAATTAGGGAACAATTGTATCGAGGTTTATGTGAAGGATAACGGGAAAGGCATTCCCGATGAGGATATTAATTATATTTTTGATAAATTCTACCAATCAAAAAACCAAAATACGATTAAGCCCCAAGGAAGCGGACTAGGGCTAGCGATAAGCAAACAAATAATCGAAAAACACAACGGTAGGATTTGGCTGGAAAAAGGTGTCAAAGTTGGTTCAACCTTTGGATTTAAGCTACCTTTTAATTAAATTGTACACGCTATTGAAAATGAAAAAGATATTGATCGTCGATGACGAGCCAAATATTGTGATGACATTGGAATACGCTTTCAAGAAAAAAGACTTTGAAGTGTATATAGCCAGGGATGGTGGTGAAGCCATGCATATTCTGGAAACAAGCATTCCCGATGTGGTTCTGTTGGACATAATGATGCCGAACGTGGATGGTTACCAAACGTTGGAGCATATCAAAAAAAACGACGCCCTCAAGAACACAAAAGTGGTGTTCCTGACAGCAAAAAATAAAATTTCAGATATTGAAAAAGGTCTAAAACTTGGAGCTGACAAATATTTAACCAAGCCGTTTTCAATTAAAAAAATAGTTTCAGAGATACTTGGACTACTTAATTAACCATTGGTTTTGTGTGCAAACAACACCTATGTCTAATTAATGTAAGTTAAAATGAAATTACGTCTCAACCCTTTGGCATCGGATATCTTTATCTGTGTATATGCCATCGTATCCCTTTACCTGCGTTTTAAATATGAAAGTGAAACAACAATCAGTCCAATGAACTCCATTGTCATGGGCATTTGTTTTGTGGTTATACTGTGGGTATTGATCAAATTAAAGGTACTTAACCCAAATTGGTTTGGACTGTTCAACCCAAAAAAAACCAAGTCATGAATTATCAGGAATTCTACAAACAGAGCATTGGGAATCCAGAGTTATTCTGGAAAAACCAAGCCGAGAACCTTCATTGGTATCAGGCTCCCGAACACATACTTTCAAAGGATGACGATGGGTATCCGCAATGGTTCGCCGATGGCAAGTTGAATTTGAGTTATCTCTGCATAGACAAACATATCGAAGATGGATATGGACGCCAGAATGCCGTAATCTATGATTCACCGGTCACAAATACCAAAGAGATAATCACCTATAATCGTCTTCACAAGGAAGTTTCAAGACTCGCCGGAGCCTTAAAGGATTTAGGACTCGAAAAGGGGGATACCGCCATAATCTATATGCCCATGATACCCCAAGCCCTTTATGCCATGTTGGCTTGCGCAAGAATCGGTGTTATACATTCTGTGGTATTTGGTGGATTTGCCCCCCATGAATTGGCCATTAGAATAGATGATTGCACACCAAAGGTCATCATTACCGCCTCCAGTGGTATCGAAATCGACCGGATCATACCCTACAAACCTTATGTTGACGAAGCCATAGAGATGGCCGCGCACAAACCAGATAAGGTCATTCTTTTCCAAAGACATTTAGGGGCCGATACCCCAGGGAAACCCTATGATATCGACTATCTGGAGGCCGTTAAGAATGCCTCCCCAGCAGAACCCTTGGCGGTTGAGGCCACCCATCCCTCATATATTCTATACACCTCGGGCACCACAGGCAAACCCAAAGGAATCATTAGGGACACAGGAGGGTATGCGACTGCGCTCAAATTCTCAATGAAATATGTGTATGGGGTAGATCCCGGGGATGTGTTTTGGGCGGCCAGTGACGTGGGCTGGGTCGTAGGACATAGTTATATCGTTTATGGACCATTGATCAATAGGAACACCACCATTCTTTTTGAAGGTAAACCCATCAGGACCCCGGATGCCTCGACCTTTTGGAGGGTTATCAGTGAACATAGGGTAAAAGTAATGTTTACGGCACCCACCGCAATCAGGGCCATCAAGAAGGAAGATCCCAATGGGGAAATGATGGAAGGTTATGACCTTTCAAGCCTTAAGTTCCAATTTTTAGCTGGGGAACGCTGTGATGCATCCACCTTAAAATGGACGGAGGAAAAATTGAAGGTACCCGTCATCGACCATTGGTGGCAAACAGAATCCGGATGGCCCATGTTGGCAAATATGGCCGGGGTGGAATTGGCCAAGGTAAAACCAGGCTCCGCCACCTTTCCTGTCTGTGGATATAATATTCAAATATTGAATAATGACGGAGAAGTTCTAGGAGCAGGCTCAGAAGGTTTCGTGACAGTGAAATTGCCTTTACCACCAGGGAACCTGAAGAATATTTGGAAAAATCCGGAAAGATTCAAAGCAGGATATTTAGCACGTTTTCCCGGTTATTATTTTTCAGGTGATGGCGGTTATAGGGATGCGGATGGATATGTTTATATCACCGGAAGGGTCGATGATGTCATCAATGTGGCAGGACATCGGTTATCCACTGCTGAAATGGAAGAAATCGTCGCTTCCCATCCGGCTGTGGCCGAATGTGCCGTAATCGGGATCAATGATGACCTCAAAGGCCAGATTCCCTTAGCCTTGGCCGTGACCAAATCCGGAAATGAAATCGCTGAATCGGTCATCCAAAGTGAGGTCATCAAGGAAGTTAGAAATCAAATTGGACCGGTTGCCTCATTAAAACAAGTGATTTTGGTAAATCGATTGCCCAAAACACGTTCTGGAAAAATTCTACGTAAATTGTTACGTAGTATAGCGGACAATGACGACTATAAAATACCATCAACAATTGATGACCCAAAAATAATAGATGAAATAGAGAACGTTTACAAAACGCATAAAGTAGGATCAAACTAAAAACAAAGACTAATGAGTAATTATCACATTAAACACCTAGAGGAATATTATCAAGTTTATAGAAAATCCGTTCGTAACCCCGAGAGCTTTTGGGAAGAAATCGCAGAGGAACATTTCATCTGGCGTAAGAAATGGGACACCGTATTGGAATGGGATTTTTCCAAACCAGAGGTTAAATGGTTTCAAGGTGCACAATTGAATATTACCGATAACTGTATCGATCGGCATTTGGCTACCCGTAGAAACAAGACCGCCATCCTTTTTGAACCCAACAACCCTAAGGAAGAGGCACAGCATATCACCTACGGACAGTTACATGAAAGGGTTTGCAAATTGGCCAATGTACTCAAAGACAATGGTATAAAAAAAGGAGATCGTGTTTGTATTTACTTGCCCATGATCCCTGAACTCACCTATGCCGTTCTTGCCTGTGCCCGTATTGGGGCAATCCATTCCGTTGTCTTTGCAGGTTTCTCCTCAAATGCAATTGCTTCCAGGATCAATGATTCCGATTGTAAAATGGTGATAACATCGGACGGTTCTTATCGTGGAAACAAATCAATCGATCTTAAGGGAATCGTGGATAAAGCCTTGGAAGAATGCCCTGGTGTACAAACCGTATTAGTGGCCAAAAGAATCCAAAGTGACATTGAGATGGTTGAAGGCAGGGATAAATGGCTGGCCCCTTTGATGGATGGGGCCTATGGCGATTGCGAGGCAGAGACCATGAATGCCGAGGATCCGTTGTTCATTCTTTATACTTCAGGATCCACAGGAAAACCAAAGGGAATGGTTCATACCTGTGGGGGTTATATGGTTTATACCGCCTACACGTTTAAAAATATATTCCAATATCGCGAAGAAGATGTTTTCTGGTGTACGGCCGATATTGGTTGGATTACGGGACACTCGTATATCGTATACGGACCCTTGGCCAATGGTGCAACTTCAATAATGTTCGAAGGTGTTCCCTCCTACCCTGATTTTAGTCGTTTTTGGGAAGTGATCGAAAAACACAAGGTGAATCAGTTTTATACGGCACCTACCGCTATCCGGGCTTTGGCAAAGGAAAATTTGGATTATCTAGAAAAACATGACCTATCATCCTTAAAAGTCCTCGGTTCGGTGGGTGAACCCATTAATGAGGAAGCTTGGCACTGGTATAACAATAATGTTGGTAAGAAAAAGAGTCCGATTGTAGATACTTGGTGGCAAACTGAGACGGGAGGCATAATGATTTCCCCTATCCCCTATGTTACCCCAACCACACCAACTTTTGCCACCTTACCCTTTATCGGGGTACAACCCGCATTAATGGATGAGGAAGGCAATGAGATCAAAGGCAACCAGGTAGAAGGACGGCTGTGTATTAAATTCCCATGGCCATCAATCGCGAGGACCATTTGGGGCAACCATGAGCGTTATCGGGACACCTACTTTTCGGCATACAAAAACATGTACTTTACAGGTGATGGCGCCAATAGGGATGCCGTAGGGTATTACAGGATTACAGGCCGTGTCGATGATGTGATTATCGTATCTGGACATAACTTGGGAACTGCCCCTATTGAAGATGCCATCAACGAGCACCAGGCTGTGGCAGAATCGGCAATCGTTGGATTCCCACATGACGTTAAAGGAAATGCCCTATATGGATATGTTATCCTAAAGGAAACCGGTGAAAGTCGTGATAGGGATAACGTTCGCAAGGAAATCAATCAACAGATTACCGAACTTATTGGCCCTATAGCCAAATTGGATAAAATTCAATTTGTGTCCGGACTACCAAAAACAAGAAGCGGTAAGATCATGAGAAGGATTTTACGTAAAATCGCCAGTAAGGACACCTCCAACCTTGGGGATACCAGTACCTTATTGAATCCAGAAGTCGTTAAGGAAATCATGGATAACGTTCTATAGTACCCTTAACCGAAGATCGTAAAAACATGAAACCGTTCTTAAGGTATCCCTTAGGAACGGTTTCTTTTATTGTAAACCAACGCTAAACCAAAAGTTTTGCGCGCTTGGAGATCTTTCTTCGCATTAGCAGAAAAATGACGAGGGATACCAATCCGCAAATAGCCAAGCCCACAAACATCGGCAATACGCTTTTCTGTATAAAACTACCTACATAGGCGGCAATGGGAATCGAAAACAATGTGGAAACAAAACCAGTGATGGCTGCACCGATACCGGCAATATGCCCTATGGGTTCCATGGCAATGGATCTAAAATTACCCCACATAAAGCCCAAGCAAAAAAACTGGGCAGAAAGAAAGCTGACCAGTACCACTATATCCGGATTGTCCGCATTCCAAAACAATAGTACATACAATAGTGCAATACTACTGAACAACGAAAGGGCTGTCAATGACAATTTACGCATACCAAATTTCAACACCAAAGTACCATTCAAAAAGGTAGACAACCCTATGGAGACTGACAAACCTGCAAAAATAAAGGGAAAAGTATCCTTAAGTCCATAAATATCCTCGAATATATGCTGTGACGCACTGAGGTAAACCAGGAAAGAGCCCGTAATCAATCCAGAAATCATAGTGAATGCCATGGTCTCCTTATACTTGAGCAATTCCTTTAGACCATCAACAAAAATATGGCTCGAAAATGGAATTTTATATTCAGGATGAAGGGTTTCCGGTTGTCGTTTCCAAAACCATATACACACAACCAAAGCAAGGATCAATTGTAAATAGAAAATGGCTTTCCAGCCAAAAGCATCCATTACACCTTTTCCGATAGCTGGTGCCACAACGGGCACCATAATAAAAAAGGCTGTGACAAATGACATAACCTTGGCCATATAATCCCCCTTATAAGTGTCCCTGATAATCGCTACGCATATGGTTCTAGCCGCCGATAATCCTATGCCTTGGAATATCCTTCCCACAATCATCCATTCCAAGGAAGGGGCAAACAGGCATACAACACTGGCCAAGGCAAAAACCGAGAATCCCGAATAGACCATTGGCTTTCTGCCAAACGTATCCGATAAAGGTCCAAAAAACAATTGACCGATACCCAACCCTAAAAAAATCATGGTGATCAATAATTGATGATCGGTAGCATCGAAACTATTTATGGACACACCAATCTCGGAAAGTGCTGGTAACAAAGCATCAATGGCCAATGCCGCAATGGACATCAATGCCGCCATAAGGGCAACAAATTCAAAATTGGGTTTTACTTTCTCATTTTGCATCTGGCAAAGGTAGCCATATCCCCATTAATTGATTATTAATAAAAAATCAAATTCGCAAACGAAAAAACCCTCGATTGGGATATGAACCCGTAATGCATATGTCCAAACCGGTTATAAAGGTATGTTACCGTGTTTCCTATCGGGGCGGATTACCTCTTTTCCCTCTAACATGCTAAAGGTCTTGATCAATTTTCGCCTCGTGTTTTCAGGACGTATCACCTCATCGATAAAACCCCTTCTTGCCGCCCTGTAGGGGTGGGCAAACTTCTCGGCATATTCGGCTTCCTTTTCCGCCAACTTGGCCGTAGGATCATCGGCTTCCGTAATTTCCCTTTTAAAAATAATCTCACTGGCCCCTTTGGCTCCCATTACCGCAATTTCGGCGGAGGGCCAAGCGTAATTGAAATCGGCGCCTATATGTTTCGAATTCATTACGTCATAGGCCCCACCATAGGCTTTTCTTGTAATGACCGTAACCCGGGGTACGGTAGCTTCACTAAGCGCATATAATAATTTTGCCCCATGTACGATGATTCCATTCCATTCTTGATCGGTTCCCGGTAAGAAACCAGGTACATCGACCAAAACCAAAAGCGGAATATTGAACGCATCGCAAAAACGCGTGAAACGCGCTGCCTTAATAGAGCTTTTTACCCCTAAAACCCCGGCGAGAAACATGGGTTGGTTGGCGATTATGCCAATACTCCTACCCCCTAACCTTGCAAAACCCACAATGATGTTCTCTGCAAAATCCTTGTGGATCTCAAAGAAGGTATCCTCGTCAATAATCCCTTTTATGACCTCATGCATATCATAAGGTTTATTGGGGTTTTCAGGAATAATATCCTTTAGGACATCGCGAACCTCTTCCTTAAACTCAAATGGTAACTTTTGGCTGGTTTCCTTATTGTTCTGGGGAAGATAACCCAACAATTTTTTTAGGTCCTCCATACATTCAATATCGTTGGCCGAAGTACAATGGGCCACACCCGATTTTGAGGCATGGGTATTGGCCCCACCCAATTCTTCGGAAGTCACCTCTTCATTGGTCACCGTTTTTACCACATTCGGACCTGTAACGAACATATAACTTGTTTCTTCGACCATTAAAGTGAAATCGGTCATTGCGGGTGAATAAACGGCACCGCCGGCACATGGCCCCATGATCGCCGATAATTGGGGGATTACCCCGGAGGCCTGTACGTTTCTGTAAAAAATATCGGCATAACCGCCCAAGGAACGGACCCCTTCCTGAATTCGGGCTCCCCCGGAATCATTCAAACCGATTATGGGTGCCCCAACCTTTACTGCCAAATCCATCACCTTACATATCTTCTCTGCATGTGTCTCAGACAAGGCACCTCCAAAAATCGTAAAATCCTGGGCATATACATAAACCAATCGCCCATTAATGGTGCCATATCCTGTGACTACCCCATCCCCATAGTACATTTTCTTCTCCATGTTGAAATCGGTGGAGCGGTGTGTGACCAAAACCCCCATTTCCTCAAACGAACCTTCATCCAATAGATAATCGATTCTTTCCCTTGCGGTTAACTTCTTTTTGGCATGCTGTTTATCGATACGTCTTTTGCCTCCACCCTTATGGGCTAAAGCTACCCTTTCTTCTAATTTTTTCAATCTTGGATCCATAATTTATTGTCTTGGGGTTCTTAGGATTTTTTGGTCTTCCCTATATTTTTTCAAGGCGATGATCGCAGCTATTTTGGCCTCCTCATGGGTTTTTGCTTTGAGGACTTCGGGAGAATAATGATCCTTAACAAAATGGGTGTCAAATTTTCCTGTACGGAAAGCTTCATGCTCAAAAACGAATTTCCCAAAAGGCAAAGTCGTCTGGACCCCCCTAATGACATAATCGCTAATGGCTTTCAACATGATTTGAATCGCTTCATCCCGGGTTTCCCCATAAGCCACCAACTTAGAAAGCATGGGGTCGTAATAGATGGGCACATCCATCCCCTGTTCAAAACCATTATCAACACGAACCCCCTTGCCCGAAGGCAATTGATAGGTTTCCAATGTACCAATACTCGGTAAGAAATCATTCAAGGGATCTTCGGCATACACTCGAAGCTCAAGGGCATGTCCTTTTATTTTTAAATCTTCCTGCTTCATGGCCAACGCCTCTCCCCGGGCCACCCGTATCTGTAATTCCACCAAATCAACTCCGGAAATAAGCTCACTTACCGGGTGTTCTACCTGTAACCGAGTGTTCATTTCCAAGAAGTAGTAATTAAGGTCCGCATCCATCAGGAATTCAACGGTACCCGCCCCCAAATAATCACAGGCCTTGGCCACCTTGGTTGCCGCTACACCCATTTCTTCGCGAAGTTCAGGGGTTAAAATAGTCGAGGGAGCTTCCTCAATTACCTTTTGGTGTCTTCGTTGTACGCTACATTCCCGTTCAAAGAAGTGGAGAATATTACCGTGACTATCGGCCATTACCTGTATCTCTATATGCCTTGGGGAGGTCACATATTTTTCAATAAAAACAGAACCATCACCAAATGCTGAAGTGGCCTCACTAATAGCCCGTTTCATTTGCGCCTCAAGGTCTTTTTCCTTTTCCACCACCCGCATGCCCTTACCTCCTCCACCTGCAGAGGCCTTTATCAGCACAGGGAATCCGATTTCCTTAGCGATCTCCTTGGCCTTTTTAATATCGGTTATCGCTTCATCAATACCAGGGACCATCGGTATATTATACTTTTTAACAGCATCTTTCGCTGCCAATTTGCTTCCCATGATTCGGATAGCATTGGTTTTAGGACCAATGAATATCATTTTGTTCTTTTCGACTTCCTCTGCGAATTCGGCATTTTCACTCAAAAAACCGTAACCGGGATGTATGGCATCCACATGTAGCTTCTTAGCCACTTCGATGATCTTTGAAATTACAAGATAGGATTGGTTGGAAGGTGCTTCCCCGATGCAAGCCGCCTCATCGGCAAACTTCACATGGGGTGCGTTTCTATCTACCTTTGAATAAACCGCAACCGTTTTAATGCCCATTCGCTGAGCGGTTTTCATTACCCGTATGGCAATTTCCCCCCTATTGGCTATTAATATTTTTTTCATCTATTCCTTTTTCTATTTATTACCAGAAATAATTTGCCCTAGTGCTTACTGACAAAATTGTAGCATCATTGCACAACCTGTTTATTCAAACTCTATCAACAATTGTTTTTTCACAACGGCTTCCCCCTTATTTACAGAAATCGACTTTATGGTTCCCGTCCTAGGGGATGCAATGACATTTTCCATCTTCATGGCTTCCAATATCAATAAAGGCTCTTCCTCCTTTACCGTTTGCCCGATGGCCACATTAATCTCAAGAATAAGTCCGGGCATAGGGGCATATATTACGTCTATGTTCTTTGTAGAACCCAAGGAAAATCCCATTTCCTTGATCAAAAGATCCAAATCGTCGGAAATGACAGTCTCATAGGTACTGGTATTGACCTTTACGGTATATTTCTTTTTGTTAAAATCAGAAGCAAGGATCTCTGCTAAAAACGGTTTGTTCTCCTGTAAGATATGATAGGCTGTTTTTGAGGTTGGCAATGCATCCAAACTTGCAATATCCTGATCGGTAATATTGAAGGACAGGTCATGGTTTACATTTACCTTGAATTTTTTGTTCATGTATGGCATTGTTTAGAATTATCAGTATTGTTTTATCACTAAAGCTATCGATCCTAAAAACGTAATCGAGGGTTTCCGCTACCGATCCATATAGATAATTTCCTTTTCAGGGTACTGCCATTTATCCTAGGCTTGACTAAATCTATTTGGACTTCCAAAAATCATACATATTCCACAAGAACGAACCTAACAAGTATAAATATAAAAAAAGAAACAAAACATGAATTCTATCATTTTTTGATACTTAACGGCCTTATTTTTTTATGGAATACCAAAATGATCCCTAAAATTTTAAATTATCACAAATACAGTACCATCGAATCTGATAAATATGATTCTTAATTATGGTGCTTTTGGCTTTATGTTTACCTTTGCCCTTTCGATTTCACTAAGTTAAATCCTATTAAAAAATCCATCTTTTTTCATTAAAAAGAGCGGATTATTTATTTAAAATAAGTAGCTAATTTGATTTCATTCCACACTCCATGACAAACTACAAACCAAAGGGAAGATTAACGGCAAAAGAATATATTGATGGTATCTTAAAAGGGGACAGGGTTATCCTGTCGCGGGGAATTACCATCGTGGAAAGCAATCTTGAAAGTGATAAAATATTAGCCAAAGAGATCATCCAAGGCATTCTACCCCACTCGGGAAATTCGATACGGATCGGTATAACCGGTGTTCCTGGTGTTGGTAAGAGTACATTTATTGAAGCCTTTGGAATGTACCTTATCGGTAAAGGACATCGGGTAGGCATCTTATCGATTGACCCCAGTAGCCAACGATCAAAGGGCAGTATTCTTGGTGACAAAACACGGATGGAGGAATTGGCCAATAAGGAAGAGGCATTCATTCGTCCCTCAGCCACAGGGGATACCTTAGGCGGGGTGGCCAATAAAACAGGGGAATCCATGTTGTTGTGTGAAGCCGCCGGATACGATGTGATCTTGATTGAAACCGTAGGCGTTGGCCAATCTGAGACAGCAGTACATGGAATGACCGATTTCTTTTTACTTTTAATGTTATCCGGAGCAGGTGATGAACTGCAAGGAATTAAAAAAGGGATTATGGAAATGGCCGATATGGTGGTAATCAATAAAGCCGACGGTGACAACATTAAAAAAAGTGAAATTGCTAAGCGACAATACCAAAATGCCTTACATATATTCCCCATGGCCGATTCAGGTTGGAGTCCAGTCGTATCCACAGCATCTGCCGTAAAACATATTGGTATTGATAATGTATGGGAAGAAATTACAAAGTTTAAAAAACTAGTTGATGAAAATGGTTATTTTATTAAAAACCGAAACCACCAACAAATAAAATGGATGTACAACAATATCAATGAGGAATTGAAACAATTGTTCTATGGTTCCAAAAACATAGCCAATCAATTGGAAATTTTGGAGAAAGACATCATTTCTGCAAAAATTTCTCCGGTAAAGGCCGCACAAATCATTATTGAAGAGTTCAAAAAATCGTTATAATTACATTTCCAGGGTCGTGGGGCATTTGGAATTAAATAAGTTTTACTTTGAAGAAATCACTTCTTTTCCTTTTTTTAATCGTGGGTATACACATTCAATCTTATGGGCAATATACCCCAAAAGACCAAGCTGGGAAATTAATCCATTATCTAGACAACTGGTACAATGAGGATACCGGATTATGGGAAACCACTTCTTGGTGGAACGCGGCCAACATCCTAACTGCCCAAATAAACAACGCTAAGCTAACCCATGACCCCGACTTTAAAAAAAAGATCGCGGAAATTTTTGACAGGACCAAAGAATTCGAAGTTCCCGCCACGGAAAAAAAACCAGCCTGGATCTGTAAGAATTATATCAATGACTTCTATGACGATGAAGGTTGGTGGGCACTCGCCTGGTTGGATGCTTGGGAATATACGGGTGAACAACGGTATTTGGACATGGCCAATATCATTTTCGAGGACATCACAACCGGATGGAATGAAAACGGTGGCCTCTACTGGAAAAAAGGATTGGAGTTTAAAGGCTCTATTAGTAATGGACTCGCAATGACATTGGCCACTCGCTTACATTTGGCCGGTACCAAAACCGTCCATGGAAAGTCGGCCTTGTTATGGGCCACCTCCATTTGGGAATGGATGGTAGATTCCCGATTGATAAATTCAAATGGGAACATACAGGATGGGGTTCGTTTTAAAAACGGACAGGAATCCATTACGGAAAACGTATGGACCTATAATCAAGGTGTAGTGTTGACCGGCCTAGTCAATCTATATAAAATAACGGGGGAAAGCCACTATTTAAAAAGTGCCCATGACCTTGCTAAAGCAACGCTAAGGAACATGACGAATTCGAATATGGTCTTGGTGGAAAAGAGATGTGAACCCGATTCGTGTAGTTCGGATGCCAAACAATTCAAGGGTGTTTTTATGCGTCATCTCATGTACCTCAATGAAAATAGTCCCAAGAATACGTACAAAAAATTCATGTTAAAGAACACCTCGGCTATCTGGGATAAAAGTATGGCTGGGGGTACCAAGGCACCCGGAGTGGTGTGGAACATGCCTTCCGAAGCAAATGCGGCAACGGTTTCTTCCGCCCTTGACGCCTTTAATGCCACGCTATCACTAAAACAATCACCATAGGGGGCTTTTAGAAAGTCATTGACCTCTTATCATAATGTTATTAGTGAAGGGTTAAGAATCGTTTTACTGATTTAGTTTTTCAAGAAAAATAACAAATGTCAGTTTTGACAACCTATTTATAATTTACTTTTGTCACCCATTTTGAAATAAATCTCCATGTATTTTTTAGACACCACCTACCTCGTATTATTTATAATCATTTGTATTGGATTTATAATCGGTAACATAAAGATAAAGGGGATCTCGTTGGATATTTCCGCTATTATTTTTGTCGCCCTTCTTTTTGGCCATCTTGGGGTCTCCCTACCCAATATCCTACAGAAAATAGGACTGATTCTTTTTATTTATACCATAGGATTACAGGCGGGACCTGGATTTTTCGATTCATTTAGAAAAGATGGTAAAAATCTAATGATCATGGCCACAATCGTAATTATAACAGCTGCCTTATTGGCGCTAATTGCCATTATGTTTTTGGATATTGACAAATCAATTGCGATTGGTTTAATGGCCGGGGCGTTGACAAGTACACCAGGTTTGGCAACGGTGATCGATATTACACATTCGCCACTGGCATCAATCGGTTATGGTATTGCCTATCCATTTGGGGTCATCGGGGTTATTCTATTCGTGAAATTATTCCCTAAAATTTTAAGAATTAACCTTTCTAAGGAAGAAAAGGATTATGAAGCCAAAGCGCTTAGTCATTACGAACCGATAACAAGAGCCAACTTTTTGGTAGAACACGAAGGGGCAATCAACAAAACCATTGGGGAACTCAGGGTACGCTCAATGACCAAGGGTGTCATCTCAAGGGTTATGCATAAAGGAAAGGCTTTTACCCCTAAAAAAGACACCGTATTACATAAAGGTGATTTTGTACGGGTTGTGGGTACTGAAGAATCCCTAAGGCGGGCCGAATTACTAATAGGCCCTAAATCCGATGTTGAAATCGCATTTGGGGAACAATATGTGTCCCAATCGTATTTGATGACCCGAACTGAATTGGTGAATAAATCATTAGGGGAATTAAACCTAAGGGAAAATTTCAATGCAACCATAACACGAATCCGAAGAAGTGGTATTGACCTATCCCCAAACTCTACCCTAAAACTCCAGATTGGGGACAAATTGGTAATCTCTAGTGAAAAGGACAATGTTTCCCAAATATCGAAATTGATCGGTAATAACAAAAGTGAGCTTTCCGACACCAACTTTTTCCCTTTGGCATTGGGTATTGTTATCGGAATTTTGGTCGGAGGCGTATCCATCAATTTTGGTGACACCTTCAGTTTTAATCTGGGTCTTACCGGAGGGGTATTGATCGTTGCCATGGTTTTGGGCCGTATTGGTAAAACCGGTAATATATTATGGATGATGAGTGGAAATGCCAATCAGTTATTAAGGCAATTCGGCTTAATGCTTTTCTTGGCCGTAGTAGGTACGGAAGCGGGTGCCACCTTGGTGGAAACCTATTCGCAATATGGTATCAAACTGTTCTTGGTGGGCGGTGTAATGACTTTCCTACCCATGCTGATCGCCGCCATTATTGCCCGGTTGTTTTTTAAAATCAATGCCTTGACCTTATTGGGAACCTTAACTGGATCAATGACCAGTACACCTGGTTTGGCCGCAGTGGATACCATGACCACAACCGATGCCCCATCAATTGCATACGCTACGGTTTACCCCATAGCTATGGTTCTATTGATTATTTGTACACAGCTTTTGGGCTTGTTGTTTTAAGTAATGGGGATTGATTCCAAACACTGGGAATGGAAGTTCTATGATTAACAAAAAATGGGCATAAGGCGTAAGAACCCGTTCTAACGGATGGACCCCAATTTCGATGTAAAAAAGTCCACAGGAACAATATCACGACAACCAAGCATTAATATATCTATGGATTTTCAGCAGATACTTACCCCACAGGTATTATCGTCGTTTTTAGTTGCTATAAATATCTGGAAAGGTTACAAGCCCTTTGATTTACCTGCTAATTTATCGATTTTATCCTTTAAAAGGTTGTTATGGTATTCCGCCTTGACGGCCTGCATACAAGGGGCACAAAGACAATCGGAAAACTGTTCCCTCATATAAGTACGTTCTTCCTCATTGAGGGTTACCGTAGTACATTGGCATAATAATATAGAGCCTACTTTGCATTCGAAGACCGTATTACATCGTGGGCAATTCTTTTCCTCGTGTTTATTCATCTTTGTTTATCGGTAATAAATCACAGAACCAAAATCCGTTAGTTGTTTCCCCATTCTTATATTCCCTATACACTTTTTCCCCTATGGTAAATTGAACGGGCCGTTCAAAATAAGGAGCATCAAAACAAAAGGTATGGAATTCCCCATTTTCACCACAGGGATCCACCCCTTCAGGCAAATCGTTTATAAAATCCTCATCAATTATCCTTCCCGCAAAGGAAGCATCGAGTAAATCGGCATTGACACAAACCACAATAGTCTTAAAACCCTTATCCAAGAATTCGCGGATCAATTGGCCAGTGTCCTTTTTCCATAGTGGGAAAACGGTTTTTACCCCCACCTTATCCAACTGCTCTTCCCGATACGTCCTTAGGTCATCCAAAAAAATATCACCAAAGGCAGCATATTCAAAGCCATCGGTCTTCAATTGCCTTACCGTTCTTCCCATCAGCTCCTCATAATCATTGTTTGAAGGGGTTTCGGGTAATGCTACGACGCCATTGGCAATACCAATGACCTGTAGTTGTTGTTCCAATAAATCCCTTCTTAGCCCATGCATGCTTACACGATTGTAATGTCCGTTCACCGTAGTAAGTATGTATCCCACTTCATAATTGGGGTCCTCAAGTAAATAGTACAACGCCAAGGCAGCATCCTTACCACTACTCCAATTTAAATACGTTTTTTGTTTCAACATTAGTAATTGGACTTAAATTATTTAGTCATAAATATTGGGCCACAAGCGTTACCTTGAATTACAAAGCCACTACCCAATATAAAATTGAATAGTGGCGTGTAAAATATATGTCAGCTTCAATGTTTGTTATGGGCCAAAGAACGCCTAAACAAACCCTTGTTTTAAGAACAAATTTCTATTGTTCTAGATATTTCTCCATAATGGTAATGGCTGATTCAGAAATAACGGTACCAGGACCAAAAATGGCAGCTACCTTTCTTTCCAATAAATAGTTATAATCCTGTTCGGGAATCACACCACCAGCAAATACCATGATATCTGGTCGGCCCAGTTTTTCCAACTCACCGATCAACTGTGGAATCAATGTTTTATGACCTGCTGCCAAACTGGAAGCCCCTACAAAGTGAACATCATTCTCTACAGCCTGTTTCGCAACCTCCTCTGGAGTTTGAAACAAAGAGCCCATATCTACATCAAAACCTAAATCGGCAAAACTAGAGGCAACCACTTTGGCTCCCCTATCATGACCATCCTGACCCATTTTAGCGATCATCACCCTTGGGCGGCGACCTTCTATTTCGGCAAACTTATCGGCCAATTTTTGCGCTTTTGCAAAAGTACTATCGTTATCCACTTCTTTACTATATACACCACTGATTAATCTAGTATCCGCTTTATGACGACCAAAATGAGCCTCTAAAGCATCTGAAATCTCACCTAAAGTAGCAAAATTCTCGGCAGCTTCCACGGCCAATTCCAGTAAATTACCTTTACCTGTCTCAGCACATTTCGATAATGCAGCAAGATTTTTATCCACAACGGTTTGATCTCTATTGGCACGAAGCTTTTTAAGACGTTCAATCTGTGAATCGCGAACAACGGAATTGTCAACCTCAAGAATCTCGATATTCGATTTCTCTTTGGTCCTGAATTTATTGACACCAACCAAGATATCCTGACCGGAATCCAATCGGGCCTGCTTACGGGCCGAGGCTTCCTCGATACGCATTTTAGGCACCCCGGTTTCTATGGCTTTGGCCATTCCACCAAGTTCTTCAACCTCTTCTATCAATTTCCAAGCTTTTTTGGCAATCTCCTGGGTTAGGTACTCAACATAGTAAGAACCGGCCCAAGGATCGACTGCTTTGGTCATCTGCGTTTCATCCTGGATATAAATCTGGGTATTACGTGCAATACGTGCAGAGAAATCGGTAGGCAAAGCAATTGCTTCATCCAACGCATTGGTATGCAAGGATTGTGTTCCTCCCAAGCCAGCAGCCATAGCTTCGATACAAGTACGGGCTACGTTGTTGAAAGGATCTTGCTCACTTAAACTCCATCCCGAAGTCTGACTATGCGTACGCAATGCCATTGACTTTGGATTTGTGGGGTTGAATGATTTTATGATTTTTGCCCAAAGCATACGTGCGGCACGCATTTTGGCGATTTCCATAAAATGATTCATCCCTACGGCCCAGAAGAAAGATAAACGAGGAGCAAACTCATCGATTTTCAAACCGGATTTCAATCCAGTCCTAATGTACTCCATACCATCCGCCAAAGTGTAAGCCAACTCAATATCGGCAGTTGCACCTGCTTCCTGCATGTGGTAACCACTAATTGAAATGGAATTGAATTTAGGCATATTCTTAGTGGTGTAATCAAAGATATCACCAATGATCTTCATTGAAGGTAATGGTGGGTAAATATATGTATTACGCACCATAAACTCTTTTAAGATATCATTTTGGATCGTTCCTGAAAGTTTATCCAAAGAAACCCCTTGTTTTCTCGCCGCGGCAATATAAAAAGCCATGATAGGCAATACCGCACCGTTCATTGTCATGGATACCGACATCTTATCCAAAGGAATCTGATCGAACAGGATCTCCATATCCAAAATGGAATCTATGGCAACCCCGGCCTTACCAACATCACCGGTTACACGAGGGTGATCGGAATCGTACCCACGGTGTGTGGCCAAATCAAATGCCACCGAAAGTCCCTTTTGACCTGCGGCCAAGTTTCTTCTGTAGAATGCGTTGGATTCCTCAGCAGTGGAGAAACCAGCATACTGACGGATTGTCCAAGGACGCATGGCATACATGGCACTATAGGGCCCCCTTAAAAAGGGTGGTACACCCGCTGCATATTTTAAATGTTCCGCATCCTTAATATCTTCGGCCGTAAATTGTTTTTTTACCGGTATTCCTTCAGGAGTATTCCACACTTCATGATTCTCTGAAGTTGCTGCCGTTTGTTTAACAGCAGAATTTAATTTTATATCTGAAAAATCTGGTTTCATACTTCTTAAGATTTTAATGTTTTTTGAACTTTTTCCTGAATACTAGAAAGTGTCTTCAGAACATCAGTTCTCATATTTACAATTCCGTCTAAACCTGCTTCAGTCAATTCATCCAAATTTTTAGGGGCACCGGCCAATAATAACACCTTGCTGGTAGTAATAGCCCTAAATGCTTTTATAAAGTCAAGTGCCGTTTCATCATAATCCTGGTCAGAACTACAAATAACAACCACGTGGGAATCGGATTTAGCACTTTTTTCAGCAGCAACCGCAGCACTTTCAAAGCTTTCCTCTTGATGAACGTCAAAACCACTAACACCGATAAAATCGTAAGCAAAAGCAGCTCTAGCCTTACGCATGGTCAAATTCCCATAACTTGCCAACTGAACTATGGGTCGTACATTGGTTTCCGCAACCAATTCCTCTGTCTTCCTACGCATGGCTTCTATTTCCAATGAAGCCCGTCTTGGAGTCAACACTTTTGGATTGTCTGCGGAACCTTTTGATAGCAAATCGGCGGAAACCGTCTCCATTAGGTTAGGATATTTATTCACCCCGACCATTGGAAGTCTACGCTGACTGATCAATTTTAATTTTTGCAAACGGATTTCAGCGATTTGTTGTTGAATTGTTTCATTTTCAAACGCCTTATAAAAACCTCCTGCAGCTTCAATGGACTTAAATAATTCCAAAGCTTTTTCTGCAATTTTTGAAGTAACTTCCTCAACGTAGTAAGACCCATCAACCGGATTCGTTACTTTACCAAAATAAGATTCTTCCCTTAAAATTGTGGTAATGTTACCCGCTATTCTACTTGAAAAATCGGAAGGCTCTTTGAATTCCTTATCATAGGGATCAATTAAAACGCCATCCACATTTCCCAATATGGCGGACATGGCTTCGGTAGTGGCTCGCAACATATTCGTATTGGCATCGGTAATGGACTTACTCCAGATGGATGTTTTTGCCATAACCGTTTTAGAAACTTCAGCAACACCATATTTGGCGGCCACTTCAGCCAATAAACTGTTAAAGGCCCTAAACTTACCGATTTCAACAAAATACTCTAAACCAATCGCCAGTTTAAAGTTAAAGTTGTTGAATATGGCTTTTGCATCAATACCTTTCTCGGTCAACTTTTCTATAAGGAAAACCAAGGAATTCAAGGTATAAGCAATCTCTTGCACTTGGTTTGCACCGGAATCCAAATATTCAGTCCCAGAAATCGTAATGGCCTTGAAGTTAGGATAATCAGCGGTCATTTTCACCAATTCAGCGGCAACCTCAACTTGGTTCCCATCAAAAGAACCTGTGGTTACATAATTGGAGATTATTCCTGTGTCGATATATCCTTTTAGGTCTTTGCCTTTTGCAACCTTTATTACGTCAGCAGTAAAGGCAACGGCGTTATCAGCCAATTCAAAAGAAACCGAAATTTCATTTAAGTCGATTCCGTTTAACAAGGTAGCCGCCGAAACATTTTCCTTTATTTGGAAAATGATTCCGTTCATTCCTTCTTCAACCGCTTTTAAGGCTAGCTTATTACCGCTCTCGGCAGTTGCAACCACAATACTACGGTAATTGACCAATGACTGCGAATTCTCCCCCGTATTTTTAAGCTGCGTAATCTTGTTTTCAAAGTTATAACAAGGTTGGATGTTGATTCCTGAAAGATTCTTCCAAACAAGTTTTTTGTCAAAATCAGCTCCTTTTAAATCTGCAGTCACTCTTTCCATCCACTGCTCCGTAGTAACCGGAGGGAATTCAGAAAAAAGTGATTTATTCTTATCGTTCATAATATGTGCTATTATAGTAGTAAAATACTTATTTGCTAATTCTAGATTTAATTAAACCGAAAGGCTACTGCCGAATCTTTCAAAAATAGCTTTGTCCAACCCTTCCCTATCATCAGGGTGGGCAATATCCCTTAAAGCTTTTGCCCTTTGTTTTAAATTTTTACCAAATAATTCAGCAATACCAAATTCAGTGGCCACGTATCTGGCATGTGCCCTAGTGGTAACCACACCTGCACCCTGTTTTAACATAGGTACGATTTTGGAAACACCTTTTCCGGTTCTTGAAGTTATGGCAATGATCGGTTTACCACCTTCGGACAATGCCGATCCCCGCATAAAGTCCATCTGTCCCCCTACTCCTGAGAACATTCTTGTACCTATGGAATCCGCACATACTTGACCGGTAATATCTATCTCAATGGCCGAATTAATGGCGGTTGATTTTGGATTTTGTCGAATAACCGCCGTATCGTTGACATAGGCAATATCCTTCATTTCTATTTCTGGGTTGTCATCCATAAAGTCATACAAACGACGAGTACCCATTGCAAATCCGGAAACGATTTTATAAGGGTTCGTTTTTTTCTGTGACCCGTTAACAATTCCTTTCTCAACCAAATCGACGATACCTTCAGAGAACATTTCCGTATGCACCCCTAAGTTCTTGTGATTGTGCAAGAACGTTAAGACAGCATTTGGAATTCCACCAATACCCATTTGTAAGGTAGCGCCATCCTCTATAATTCCCGCTATGTTTTTACCAATTGCTTTTTCAGTTTCAGTGGGATCCACAAAACTCATTTCGTAGATTTCCTCCACAACATCGACACAAGCCGCAAAATTATTTACATGGATCAAGGCATCCCCAAAGGTTCTTGGCATCCGCGGATTGATCTGTGCAATTACTTTCTTACCTTGTTCTATGGCCGAAATCACAATATCAACGGAAACCCCTAAGGAACAAAAACCGTGCTTGTCCGGTGGTGAAACATTGACCAAAACAACATCGAGATCCATATATCCCTGGCGAAACAAACTTGGAATATCACTAAGAAAAATAGGAATATAATCCGCTGTGTCCCCTATTCTTTTACGAATATTACCGCCTATGAAAAAAGCATTGGTGTGGAAACTGTCCCTTAATGCAGGATCGGTATATCCACATTCCCCTTCGGTATGCAAGTGAACGATCTCAACATTTTTCAATTCGGGAGCTCTGGCGACCATGGCTTTTATCAAGGCCTGCGGTGTTGCAGACCCACCTTGTATCAATACCCTATTTCCTGATTCTATTAATTTAACAGCCTTATCAGCTGACATCAAATTTGGAATTTTCATTTCTTTAAATTTTTAAATCTCTAGTTATTTGGTTCTTCGATCTGAGTCCTTCCAATTACGCTAAGAAACTCAGCAAAATACCCGCTGCGATTGCCGACCCTATAACTCCCGAAACATTGGGCGCCATAGCGTGCATCAATAGATAATTATGCGGATCGGATTTAAGCGCCTCGGCATGTACAACCCTAGCACTATCCGGAACCGCCGAAACCCCTGAGGCTCCGATTAACGGATTGATCTTATTATCCCCTTTAAGGAATAGATTCATGAATTTAGCAAAAAGCAATCCTCCCATTGTCGCTATTACAAAAGAAACGGCACCTAATGTGAAAATCAACATGGAATCCTTGGTAATAAAAATATCGGCCTGTGTGGAAGCCCCTACGGTAACACCCAACAATATAGTAACTATATCAATAAGCTTGGTTCGTGCCGTATCCGCTAGTCGTTCTGTCCTACCTGATTCCTTCAATAAATTACCAAAGAACAACATTCCCAATAGTGGCAATGCACTAGGAGAAATAAAGGTAGTCAACAATAAGGCCACAACAGGGAAAATCATTTTTTCCTTTTGGGTAACCGCCCTTGGTGGTTTCATCCTGATTTTTCTATCCTCTTTGTTAACCAACAACCTCATAATAGGTGGTTGGATAACAGGAACCAAGGCCATGTACGAATACGCAGCAATTGCGATAGGGCCGATAAGGTTTTTAACGGTCGTTCCATCAGGTAGAATATTGATACCATTGGCCAATTTTGAGGATAGGAATATCGCTGTAGGACCATCTGCCCCACCAATAATACCGATAGCTCCCGCCTCTGGCAGACTGAATCCTAAATATAAGGCTCCCAAAAAGGTTCCGAAAACCCCTATTTGGGCGGCAGCACCCAACAACATCAATTTTGGGTTGGCGATCAATGATGAGAAATCGGTCATAGCACCAATACCCAAGAATATCAATGGGGGGTATACCCCTTTGACCACCCCAAAATAAAGGTAGTTCAATACAGACCCTGTTTCATAAATCCCTGTTTGGTTACCGGCAACAAAGGGGATATTCCCAATAATCACACCAATACCTATGGGTATCAACAAAAGAGGTTCGTAATCAAATTTTATACCTAAATAGATAAATACAATACCGATTAGGATCATAATGATATGTCCCCAAGTGGCATTTGCAAAACCGGTATAGTTATAAAACTGTTCTATACCATGGACGGCATTCGTAAAAACGCCATCTCCCTGGTCTACGTTTGGTTGTGCCTCTACGGTAGTAATCCCATCCTTTGGATTCGCATCACTGCTAAAACCTAATGCTGGTCGGATAAAGATCAAAAGTGATAGCACTCCGAATATTAAAAGTATTTTCTTCATTTTATGTTTTTTTGCTAGTATTAACGAGGTATCGATTGGTTTTAAGACCATATCAACACCCACTTTTACGAAATTTCTACTCTAGTTCAATCATTACTTCGTTTTGCAATACTTGCTGCCCCACGGTGACCTTTACCGCTGTAACTGTACCTGATTTTTCCGAGGCGATATTGTTTTCCATTTTCATGGCCTCCAATACCAACAACCGGTCTCCCAGTTTTATGGAATCCCCTACCTTCACATCAATTGAAAGTACAACCCCTGGTATGGGGGCCACGATCTTAGTTGTGGAAGAACTCGGATTGACCTTAAGGGGCTCTGCCGGTCTTTTTGAAGCGGCACGGACCAATTTAGGCGTTTTGGCCTTCTTGGTCTCTTCCTTCATTTTAACGGAATAGGAGGTTCCGTTGACTTCCATTTCAATGACGTTTCCTTCGTGCGAAAGAATTCTTACATTGTAATTATTATTCTGAATATTAAAATTAAAATTTTTCATTATTTTGGTTGTTTCTTGTTACCGGATCTGCTAAAAATTATACGGCAAACCAATATTTTTATTTTAGTTTTTGATGTGTGCCATAAATTTTGGAACTCCAAGGAGAATATAATTTTCTGGCTTGTTTTATTGTCAGTACGGCATTTTCGTCATCATGCTGTTCATTTAGGTATAAATGAATGGCTGTTGATATAGCCGCCGCGACCTCACCTGTAAAATTCTCATCGGCACTCATAGGGATATCCTTTATCTTCTTATCTCTTCCCTTGGTTATGATTCGATAGACATACAACATCAAAGGCAATCCAAATTGGAAGAACAATGATAGGATCAACAATGCACTGAAAACAATTAGAAGCCCTGTCAATAAAATAACATAACCTTCACCTACTTGATCTACTTGCAAACTCATATTCAATAACATCATAATGGTAAGTTTGAGTGTTTCTTAGGAGGATTGACCTCTTTTTTATTGGCAAGCAGCTCCAAGGCCCTAACGATTCTAAAACGAGTGTTTCGAGGCTCGATAACATCATCTATAAAACCATACTTGGCTGCTACATACGGATTGGCGAATTTCTCGGTATACTCATCTTCTTTCTTCGTAATGTACTTGCTTTTTTCATCGGCATCCTCGATTTTACGAATGTTACTTCCTTCGAGAACCTCAACGGCCCCCTTGGCGCCCATTACTGCAATTTCAGCGGTTGGCCATGCATAGTTCAAATCGCCACGCAATTGCTTACAACTCATCACATCGTGTGCGCCACCATATGATTTACGCAAGGTTATGGTAACTTTAGGAACAGTAGCCTCTCCATATGCGAACAACAATTTTGCCCCATGAAGTATAATTCCGCCATATTCCTGTCCTGTTCCAGGAAGGAAACCAGGCACATCGACCAAAGTAACGATAGGAATGTTAAAGGCATCACAGAAACGCACAAAACGGGCTGCTTTTCTTGAAGCTTCTATATCAAGAACCCCTGCGTAATATTTTGGTTGGTTGGCAACAATACCTACCGAATGACCATTGAATCGAGCAAATCCAACACAGATATTACGAGCATAGTTTCTATGTACTTCGGTAAATTCACCGTTATCCACAAGAATTGATATCACATCAACAATATCATAGGGTTGGTTTGGATTCTCAGGAATGATTTCATTCAAGGCATCTTCCAAACGATCAATTGGATCATCACAAACAATGGATGGTGGATCCTCAAGGTTATTTGAAGGCAAGTAGCTGATCAATTTTCGAATCAACATCAAGTTCTCCTCATCGGACTCAGCCAAGAAATGCGAAACACCTGATTTGGTGGAATGTATATTGGCACCACCCAATTGTTCAGCGGTAACCTCTTCTCCTGTAACTGTTTTCACAACCTTTGGTCCGGTTACGAACATATAACTGGTTTTATCGGTCATGATCGTGAAATCCGTTAACGCTGGCGAGTATACTGCCCCACCTGCACAAGGACCTAATATGGATGATATCTGAGGTATCACCCCTGAAGCCATAATGTTTCTTTGGAAAATCTCGGCATACCCTGCCAAGGATCTAACCCCTTCTTGAATACGAGCCCCACCACTATCATTGAGTCCGATTACAGGAACCCCGATTTTCATGGCCATATCCATGATTTTACAAATTTTCAAAGCGTAGGTTTCTGAGAGCGAACCCCCAAAAACGGTGAAATCCTGTGAAAACACATAAACGATTCTACCATCGATAGTACCATGACCGGTTACAACCCCATCAGAAAGATAACGTTGCTTATCCAAACCAAATGATTTGGTCCTGTGTGTCACGAACATATCAAACTCTTCAAAACTATCATCGTCCAACAATAGATCAATTCGTTCCCTAGCGGTTAATTTACCTTTAGCATGTTGGGAATCAATCCGTTTTTCACCACCACCTAATCTGGCTTCGGCCCTTTTCTCAATGAGTTCATTGATTTTTTCTTGATTTGCCATTCTTATTTATTTGGTTATTTGATTGCCAATATTATTTGTTTGTTCGCTTATTGTTTCTTAGAACATAGTTCTGTTAATACACCATGGGTAGACTTTGGATGCAAGAAACCGATATTCAAGCCTTCCGCACCTTTTCGAGAGACTTTGTCAATAAGTCTAACACCGCGTTCCTCAGCAGTCTTAAGCGCCTCATCGGTATCTTTCACTGCAAATGCCATGTGATGTATCCCTGGTCCTTTCTTTTCTATGAATTTGCCTATGGGGCCATCTGGTGACGTGCTTTCCAACAATTCAATTTTGGTAGAACCGACCATAAAAAAGGCCGTCTTCACTTTTTGATCGGCCACCTCTTCTATCGCATAGCATTTAAGTCCTAAGACCCCCTCATAATACTTGATCGACTCTTCTAAGTTATCAACTGCTATTCCTAAATGTTCAATATGGGAAATGTTCATGGTTGTAGAATTTTTCTTCTGTTTGTTATTGATTATTTTAAAATACTTCTTAAAATCCCTTTGTTTTGTAAATAAGCGACAAATTTACCGCCAAGTTCCGCCCAATTTTATGACAGATGTCATAAAATGATTATTTTAAAAAGTTTAATTCAGGGGCTTTGCCCATTTAAGCCCATGATTTTAAATACAAATGATTCGATTTTTTGCCCAGATAATCCTTTGTATGTTTATAAAGCTATTAAAAGTTAAGTACAAAAGCCAATTTCAACTTTAAAGGAAACATTAAATATTTAATTTGAAATTCTTTTCACCTCCTTCTTTTTTGATTATAACCCGTTCAACAGGGGGCTTGGTTCAAATACAGACCACCGATCAAATTCCATTGTTGATGACCAAAAAAAAACCAAGTTCAGGGAAGAAGTACATTTCGGAGTGGCGATTTCAACCCAAATCGCTATTTTTGACAAAAAAATCAGAACATGTTGATCATCGGGATTGCTGGAGGAACGGGCTGTGGAAAAACCACAGT
Source organism: Maribacter polysiphoniae (assembly GCF_003148665.1). GTDB lineage: Bacteria > Bacteroidota > Bacteroidia > Flavobacteriales > Flavobacteriaceae > Maribacter_A > Maribacter_A polysiphoniae. The sequence continues at coordinate 101,765 of NZ_QGGQ01000009.1, forward strand.
AGTGAACCAAATAATCAATGAGCTACCAACCGATGAGGTCGGTGTAATTTCTCAGGATTCTTATTATAACGACCTTTCGCACTTACCGTTGGCAGAACGGAAAAAAACCAATTTCGATCATCCTAAGTCTATTGATTTCACCTTGTTGGAAGAGCATTTAATCGCCCTGAAATCCGGGCAATCGGTACAGCAACCGGTTTATTCGTTCATTGATTGCAACAGAACCGACGAGACCGTTGAAACCTATGCGAGAAAAGTAATGATCGTAGAAGGTATTCTGATTATGACAAATCCCAAAATCCGTGAAATGCTCGATATAAAAATTTATGTACATGCCGATTCTGACGAGCGATTGATCAGAAGGTTGAAAAGGGATGTCAATGAACGCGGATGGAATATGAATGAAACCTTGGACAAATACCAATCGACCCTTAAACCCATGCATTTGCAATTTATTGAACCGACCAAGGAATATGCCGATATTATAATACCGAACAACAAATACAACACCGTAGCCGTTGATATTGTACGAACCATCATCACAGAAAAATTGGTTTAATTAGGATATGGGTCTCAAAAATCTTAAAAAGAAAAAATGGTTCGCCATACTCACCAACATTTATGTTTTGGTACTGACCGTATTTGTCATTTGGATGCTGTTTTTCGACACCAACTCCTTGCTGATCCACAGGGAATTGAAAAAAGAGATCAAAAACCTTGAAAAAACCCAGCAGTTTTTACGCAGCGAAATTGAAAAGGACAAAAAGATCATCGATAAATTATCAGACACCAATGAACTGGAAAAATTCGCCAGGGAACAATATTTCCTAAAAAAGAAGGATGAGGAAATCTATTTGATCGAATACGAGGATAGTCTAAAACGTAAGAAAGCCAATGACCAGGACTGAATCGTACAACAATACCCCTTACTGTAACCCATCACAATCCACAAAAGCGAGCAAATCTTTCCATTTAGCCGTTTTACCCAATCAAATTCTTGAAAATCACGAATAGGCGACCATTACCGCTTGCCCCTCTTGTATCGATATCAAGCGTATTCCAACGAATTTACTAACACCCCCCCCGTAACGATACAAATAAGTGTTGGGTACATAGCAAACCCCAAGCCTTATAAATCAAGACAACACTTCAACGAACATGCAATACAATCAACTTTAACGCAATTTAACGACCTCAATCCACGTTATTCACGCCGTGTTAACAAAATTGATTTTTTAACGCCATAAATAATCGTATTTTTAACCCCTAACTTACTACGAATATGGGCAAGATTATTGCTATAGCAAATCAGAAGGGTGGAGTAGGTAAAACTACCACTACCGTAAACCTAGCTGCCTCGCTGGGTGTTCTGGAAAAAAAGGTATTACTTATTGATGCCGACCCCCAAGCCAATGCTACTTCAGGATTGGGTATTGATGTTGAGGAAATAGAAATAGGAACCTACCAATTGTTGGAGCATACAAAAAATGCCAAGGAAACGATTATTTCCACGGATTCCCCTAATTTGGATTTGATTCCCTCCCATATCGATCTCGTCGCCATTGAAATAGAATTGGTGGACAAGAATGAGCGTGAGTACATGATGAAGAAGGCCATTCTGGATCTTAAGGACGATTACGACTATATCCTCATTGATTGCGCCCCATCTTTGGGCCTTTTGACCTTGAATGCCCTCACGGCTGCAGACTCGGTTATCATCCCTATCCAATGTGAATACTTTGCCCTGGAAGGTTTGGGCAAATTACTGAACACCATTAAAAGCGTTCAAAAAATCCATAATCCAGAATTGGATATCGAAGGACTCCTATTGACAATGTTCGATTCTAGGTTAAGACTTTCGAACCAAGTGGTCGAAGAGGTACGCAAACATTTTTCCGACATGGTTTTCGATACCATTATCCAACGTAACGTACGGTTGAGCGAAGCACCCAGTTATGGTGAGAGTATTATTAAATATGATGCCAGTAGCAAGGGAGCCACCAACTACTTAAATTTGGCAAACGAATTATTGAAAAAAAACAAGGAAACCGTTTAAATGGCGAAGGCAACTAAAAAACAGGCATTGGGCCGAGGACTTTCCGCCCTGCTCAAAGACCCTGAAAACGATATAAAAACCGCTTCGGATAAAAATGCGGATAAAGTGGTGGGCAATATTGTGGAATTGGATATTGAGGCCATTGAGGTCAATCCTTTCCAACCCCGTTCCAGCTTTAACACCGAGGCTTTGGAAGAGCTTGCTTCCTCAATTCGGGAACTCGGCGTCATCCAACCTATTACCGTGCGAAAACTTGATTTCAACAAGTATCAATTGGTATCGGGTGAAAGACGTTTTCGAGCCTCGAAATTAATAGGCTTAGAGACCATTCCCGCATACATTCGAATTGCCAATGACCAAGAATCCTTGGAAATGGCCTTGGTCGAGAATATTCAAAGGCAAGATCTTGATCCCATTGAAATTGCATTATCCTACCAACGATTGATTGATGAGATTCAATTGACCCAGGAAAAATTGAGTGACCGCGTTGGCAAAAAAAGGTCTACAATCACCAATTACATGCGTCTTTTACGATTAGACCCAATTATCCAAACGGGGATTAGGGATGGATTCGTGAGTATGGGCCATGGTAGGGCATTGGTCAATATTGAGAAAAAAACCGACCAAATTGAGCTTTACGAGCGTATTATCGGTGAAAACCTATCCGTTCGCGATACTGAACGCGCCGTAAAGGCCTATCGTGAAGGGGGCGATTCTAAAAAAACCGTAAAGAAAAGCAGTTCAGCCCCTCCATTTGTAAAAAAAGCTTCCCAAGAAATCGGTAATCATTTAGCGACCAAGGTTTCTGTAAATGCTACTGAAAATGGTAAAGGTAAGATTACGATTCCATTCAACTCCGAAGAAGAATTCCAACGTATTAAAAAATTAATCGTCGGTGAATAAATTTATTCTCACTTCTTTATTCTTGGTATTGACTGTCCTGACACTATCCGCACAGGAAAATGATTCCATTCCCAAAGCAGCGGATTCCTTGGATATCGATTTAAAGGAAAAGGGCATCGTCGTTCAAGATGTCGTGGTAAAGAAAAGAAAGGTCATGAATCCCCTAGCCCCGAGTAAGGCCGCCTTTTATTCGGCGGTATTGCCAGGATTGGGACAAATCTATAACAAACGCTATTGGAAGGTCCCCATAGTCTATACGGTCTTAGGGGTAGGTATTTACTCCTACAAATTCAATGATGATTTCTACGATCGGTTTCGAACGGCATTCAAAAGAAGACAGGCCGGTTTTACCGACGATGAGTTTTACGACATCAATGGGGATAATGCCGAAGGTGCCGATCCTGATTTGGATGTGGACGATTTGGAACGACAACAGGAAAATTATCAGCGAGACCGTGATTTGGCCCTGGTCATTACCATAGCCATGTACGCCTTGAACATCATTGATGCCAATGTTGATGCACACCTAAAACAATTCAATGTTGATGAGGATTTAAGTTTCGACATAAAACCCTATCTGGATTTGAACCCGATTACCAAAGACCCCAATTATGGGGTTGCATTTACCATAAAATTCTAAGCTTATGAATATAGCCTTGTTCGGATACGGAAAAATGGGCAGGATGATAGAACAAATCGCTTTGAACAGAGGTCACCAGATTGTTGCAAAAATAGATGTGGACACCACTGAAATCGATTTTTCTAAAATGGATGTGGCCATAGATTTCAGTATGCCTAGTGCCGCATATGAAAATATCAAACAATGCATAGCCCATAAGGTCCCCATTATCTCAGGCACCACAGGGTGGCTCAAGGATTATGACAATGCGGTTGCCTATTGCAAAGAAAAAAAAGGAGCTTTTATCTATGCCTCGAATTACAGTTTGGGGGTGAATATATTTTTTGAATTGAATGCTTATCTTGCTAAAATGATGCAGCATTTGGACCAATATAAGGTCCGAATGGAAGAAACCCACCATACCCAAAAACTGGATGCCCCAAGTGGTACTGCAATTACATTGGCGGAAGGAATCCTAGCAAATTCAAAATATGAAAACTGGAGTCTTGACCAAGGCAATGACAATGAGCTTGTCATAACGGCAAAAAGGGAAAACGATGTACCCGGCACACACCTTGTGGAATACAATAGCAATGTAGATAGTATTGAAATCAAGCATACCGCACATAACCGGGAGGGATTTGCCCTTGGTGCCGTAATCGCCTCAGAGTGGATAATTGGCAAAACAGGCGTTTTTTCTATGCGGGATGTGTTAAACCTTGGTTAACACAAACAATAAACAAGACATAAAATCCGTAATTGCATAGCGGTTGGAACAAATTTAACAAGAACGGTATAATAGCCCATAATTTATAGATTACATGAACGGTACCCATTGGATTATTTTCATCTTGATTATTCAGGTCATTCATTTCCTAGGAACCTGGAAGTTATATGTAAAAGCAGGTAGAAAGGCTTGGGAAGCTGCCATCCCTATTTACAATGGCATCGTGTTGATGCAGATTATCAATAGGCCCAAATGGTGGGTGATCTTACTTTTCATACCCATCATCAATCTTTTGATGTTCCCCGTGGTTTGGGTTGAGACCATTCGTAGCTTTGGTAGGAAAAGTCTCATGGAATCCTGGCTTGTTGTTCTTACCCTTGGCTTTTATATTTATTATGTGAATTATACCTTGGATGTAAAATACATCGAAGATCGCAGTTTACATCCGACCACTGCATTGGGCGAATGGGTAAGTTCAATCGTGTTTGCCGTAGTGGCAGCCACTTTGGTACACACCTATTTTATACAACCTTATGTGATACCTACAGGATCATTGGAAAAAACACTTCGCATTGGCGATTTCTTGTTCGTCAGCAAGTTTCACTATGGCGCGCGCGTACCCATTACTACTATTGCCGCACCCATGGTACATGATACCATACCGGGATTGGGCATACGCTCTTACGTTGCCGATGTGGACCCAAAGACCTACAAAAACTCCATCTTGAACAAAACACACCTCCCCTACATGCGGTTACCCGGTGTTACCAAGATAGACCGAAATGATATTGTGGTCTTTAGCTGGCCTGCCGACACCGTATATCGTTTTTTTAGAAAAGAAAGGGGTGTAAAAAAACCGATTGACAAAAAATCGAATTATGTAAAACGCTGTGTGGGCATCCCTGGTGATTCCTTGGCTGTAATCGATGGTTATGTATACATTAATGGAAAACAAACCGTGTTACCCGACAGGGCCAAGCCCCAATACGACTATATGGCGTATTCTCAAAAAGGGGTTTCCTCGAAACTCTTAAAGGAACTCGGGGTCACGGATTTTAATCGTATCTATATATCCCCTCCACTCAACCAAAACCAGTTGAACCAGATTATACCGTACCTATTGGGTAGAAGGGAATCAAAAGCCCAAAATGCTGAAATACTGATCACGAATCATTTAGGTATCCCGACCAGTGTTATCCGTAAAGCGGGATTATCCTTAAAGGAACAAACCGATCGCCAACGTTTATTGACGATGACCGAAGATTTGGCCGAAAAATTAAAAAGTAACGCAGCGATTGATTCTGTTGTGAAAATCATTTCCCCAAAGGGAGAAAAAGGCTATAACATCTTTCCTCAGGATGATTCATATGCCTGGAACAATGATAATTTTGGTCCCATCTATCTTCCTGAAAAGGGCAAGACCGTGGCATTGGATCTGGAAGTACTCCCCCTTTATAAAAAAATAATCAAGGATTATGAGGGAAATACGCTATCGGTCGACGGCAATCAAATAAGCATCAATGGCAAAGTAACCGACACCTATACCTTTAAACAGGATTATTATTGGATGATGGGCGATAACCGCGACCATTCCGAAGATAGTCGAACTTGGGGATATGTACCTGAAGACCATATTGTGGGCACACCCATTTTCATCTGGATGAGTATTGATAATTTTAGGGATGGTTGGCGTAACTGGAGTATTCGTTGGGATCGCGTATTTACCACGGTAAATGGATCCGGAGAACCCGTTTCTTACTTTAAATACTTTATATTGGTGTTGGTCGGATGGTTTGTTTTCGACTTTTTCAGAAAACGAAGAAAGAAAGCCCAAGATTGATTTAAACGTTACGTTTGGATAGAATTCATCGTATACCAAATAAACCCTATTAGCTGAAATCTTAATCGGAATATTTACACATCAACAAATAATCCCTTGAAAACAATTCTGCATCCCACTTACTTCCCCAGTATAGTCACTGCTTCGATAATGGCTCAAAACGAAGTGGTCTGGGAAGTTGAGGATAATTACCAAAAACAGACCTATAGAAATCGTTGTAATATTTGTACCGATAGGGGACTTCATTCCTTAAGTATCCCCATAAAGCATGTTGGAGGCCTTCAGGGTAGACAAAAATACAAGGATGTACGATTGGACAACGACTACCATTGGCAACGGCAACATTGGCGTACGCTGCAAACAGCATACCGTACTTCTCCTTTTTTCGAATATTACGAGGATGAACTAGCGGTGTTATTTGACAAACCCCATAATTTTCTTCTCGATTTCAATTTTAAGGCCATTACTATTGTAAGTGAGTGTTTACAAATCGACCACAACAAAGAAAAAACAAGCTCCTATACAACTGAGCTACCGGATGATATCTTAGACGGGCGTTTTTTAGTGCAATGTAAAAACGAAAAGGAATTTGAACAAGAAGCCTATGTGCAAGTCTTTGGCGATAGGCATGGTTTTATAAAAAACGTAAGTGTTTTGGACCTCCTGTTCAACGAAGGGACCAATGCGAAGTCCTATTTAAACAGTTTTAAACTCGACTTTCTGAATGCTTAGGTTTTTACTGCATTACGGCATTCATTTTTTGGTTCCCATTTTTGTAGCCTTCTATTTTTTCAAAGGACAAAGTTTGAAAATAGCGATTGTTCTCTTGATGGGAATACTCATAGATGTTGACCACCTCTTCGCCAATCCAATTTTTGACCCCAACCGTTGTAGTATAGGATTTCACCCTTTACATAGTTATTGGGCAATTATAGCCTATACGACCTTCCTTTTTTTTAAGAAAACCCGCATTATCGGTATTGCTTTAATGATCCATATCTTAGCCGATACGGTAGATTGTATTATGTTAATCCTTCAATCGGAATGAGGCCATCACGGGAGTGTGATCAGACAATCGAACATCAAAATTTTTATGGGATTTAATTTCCAATTCTGGATCGGTCAAAATAAAATCGATACGAAAAGGCAAAAATTTAAAATTATAGGTATTCCCTAGACCAGCCCCCTTTTCTTGGAACGAATCTTTCATATCGCCCTTAATGGTATTGTACACACTGGAAAACTGGGTGTTATTGAAATCACCACAGATGATCTTTTTATACCCCACTTTGTTGGCATGTTCTTTTACCATATTTGCCTGTTGCTGTTGTTTTTGAAACGACTTGTTCAAACGATTGAACAATCGGTCTGGGGCTTCCCTTTTAAAAGATCCTGCCCGTACCATATGTGATTGTAAGTGCACGTTATAAACCCTCAAGGTATCTTCACCTATCAAAACATCAGCAAAAATTGTATTATTTGATGAATTTGGAAAGTTCAATGATCCTTTTGAAACTATTGGATATTTAGAATAAATGACTTGTAAACTTTTACCCATACCATCAGGGGTTATATATTTATAAGGCAAGGTATTGAAAGGCTTTTTCACATCCCGAGAATATTCTTGTAAGCATATAATATCAACATTCTGATGTTTTAAAAAGCTCTCTATATCTTTCTCTGCAATGGGATACCTAGACGATTTATACCCAAAGAATTCATACACATTAAAAGTCAATACTTTAATATCCTCTTTATCGGGGGTATTATTGGAATCAAAAATCCTTACGAATGAATCTTGGGTCAAGTAACCAAAAAGAAGTATTACTATAGATAATAGAATCTGATTTTTTCCCTTTAAAGCCCAATATCCCAGAAAAACAAAATTTGCCACTACCAAGTAAGGTAGTAATAGACTGGGAAAGGACAAGAAAGAGAATATCCCCCAACTTAAAAAACGTGAAATACATGCCAATAGCAGCAAAAAGGCTGCCAGCCAATTGAATAGAAATACCAATTTATTGAATCTGCCAAGACCTTTCCCCAAAATCAATCTTCTTTACCTGCTTTGAACAAAAAATCCTTTTCTGCTTTCGAAAGACTTTCATAACCAGACTTACTGATCTTGTCTAAAATAGCATCTATTTTGCGCTGGTGGCTTTCTTTATTGTAACTTACCTTAGTCCCTGAAGCTCCCTTTTTATTGCGATAAACCGTTTTCATCGGTGCCTTTTTCTCGGTCTTTTTAAAAAGGTTGGCGAAAGCATCGATCATTTTCGAAAAACCCTCCCCAATATCCTTACCGTTCAACAGTTGACGGGCATAGATATACCCCAATAACGCCCCGCCCAAATGTGCGAAATTACCTCCCGGATTTATACCCATGGATAATTGAACCAAGTCCATCACCACAATAAACGCACCTAAATACCAAAGTTTAAGATTGAAAAAAACCAAACGAACCTCTTGGTTGGGGATATAGGCACAGATAAAAATCAAAATGGCCCTTACCCCTGCAGATGCACCGATCAATGCCGCATTGACCTTGAAGAATGCAGGAAAAACATTGTATCCCACCATAAAGAACAAGCCCCCTAAAATAACCCCTAGAAAATAGACATTCAAAAAGCGTCTCCCATTGAACAGGTTCAAGAATATACGCCCCACGTAATAGAGTACCAACATGTTCCAAAAAATATGTCCAAATCCTGCATGGAAAAAGGAGTAAGTAACCAGCGACCATGGCTGCATCAAGAAATCAAAAAAGTCTTTGGGTAACTCAAACCACTGAACCAGCATGTCAGGATTTGTACGAAACAATAAGGTAATCAATCCGTTTACGATGAACACCAAAATGTTAACCACAATAAGCTTCTCCGCAATGGACAATCGAGCATATTGATATTTTAAATTTTCTGTTACCATATTTAATTCCAACGTTTATTGTTGAATTGATTCTTCTTCCAATACCACATCATAATGAATCCTGCAATGGCTCCCCCTACGTGTGCGAAATGGGCAATACCCCCTCCAAACAACGAATACCCTGTTACTCCTGAAAACAAATCGAGCCCTATCAACACCGGGATAAAATACTTGGCCTTAACAGGAATGGGTAAGAAAATAAGGAAGAGTTCACTATTGGGGTACGACATACCAAAGGCTACCAACACACCATAAATGGCACCTGAAGCACCTACCGCTGGAGTATTATAAGCTCCTAAGAAGTTATCAATGGTGCTTTTTGATGCAATATCATACCATGCCGGACTGTATTGTCCCCCAGAAATAATCTCCATGACCTGACCCTTGTCAATCCCGGAATTCACCAATGCCTGCATTCCTTCATTAAAGTAGTAATAGTTCACCCCTGTATGGATAAGTGCTGCACCGATTCCTGCAGAAAAATAAAAAAATAGGAATTTATTCCTGCCCCACATACGTTCCAAAGGCGTTCCAAAAGCCCATAAAGCATACATATTGAACCCAATATGGGCAAAACCACCATGCATGAACATATGGGTGATTATTTGCCATAGTCCGAAATTTTCATTTTTTGGAAACCAAAGTGAAAACCATTCATACATTTGTTCACCATAAAGTGAGGTGGCCACGAAAAAAAGAACATTTACAATCAATAAATGCTTAATAGCATCTGTTATCCTACCCATCTAAATAAATTTTTTATCAATATCACTCTCGGTTATGGTCACATATACAGGTTTATTAAACGGACTCCATCGAGATTCCTTACAAGCGAAAAGATCGTTAACCAAGGCCAACTGTGACGCATTGTTCAACACTTCCCCTGTCTTGACCGATAAGGTTTTTGCCAAGGTTTTTGCCAAGACGTCGGTCTGTGAAAAACTATCCTCGGTTATCTGCATTTGAAAATCTGAAATCAATTGATCCAAAACCATACCCACCTCACTTTCCGAAATCAAAGGAGGTACGCCTGTTATCCGTACTTCTTCCTTATCGATATTCGAAAATACAAAACCAATGCTTGTTAGACTTTCTTTGATCTCTTTTAAAATAGCAATATCGGCATTTGAGAAGGATAACTGCAAAGGAAACAACAATTGTTGGCTAATTGCCTGGTTCACTGTTATATTTTTCAAGAACTGCTCATATAACACCCTTTGATGGGCCCTACTTTGATCGATGACCACCATTCCCGATTTTATGGTCGTAACAATATATTTTCTTCTCAATTGAAAAGTGGTCGCAATCGATTCGAGATCCTCTTGGTGCCCCTCAAAAAAGGACCCTGTGTTCGATTCGGATTCGAACCTAACACTACTAAAATCATCATTCTGACCCACTTTGGACTCCAATCCCACATAAAGATTCTCCCAACCTTCGGTATTCTGCTTTTTATAGCTGCGACCAGCAGGCGATTTTTGACCTACTTCCTGAAAAGGGTTGAAGGCGCGATCAACGGTTACGTTAGGTTGCACCGCATTCTTATCTTTATAGTCATAAGGTGTTTCAAGGTTTTGATCTTGTTCAAAATCCAATGCGGGCACCACATTAAACTGCCCCAAACTATGCTTAATGGTTGATCTTAATATGGCATAGAGTGTATGCTCGTCATCAAATTTAACCTCTGTTTTTGTGGGATGTATATTTATGTCTATGGATGCGGGATCAACATCCAAATACAAAAAGTATCCTGGGTAGGCGTCTGATTTTATGAGTCCTTCAAAAGCCGCCAATACAGCATGATGCAAATACGGACTTTTAATAAACCGGTTGTTCACAAAGAAAAACTGCTCTCCCCTACTCTTTTTGGCGAACTCCGGCTTAATGATGAATCCAGCTATCTTGACTACCTGTGTCTCTTCATTGACAGGTACCAATTTTTCATTGGTCTTACTTCCAAAAATATGAACGATCCTTTGTCTTTGGTTCGCTTTCGGTAAATTGAACAATTCACTCCCGTTATTATAAAAATTAAAGGCTATACCGGGGTGTGCCAAAGCGACCCTATGGAATTCATCGGTAATATGCCGAAGTTCCACTTGGTTCGATTTAAGGAAATTACGTCTTGCGGGGATATTGAAAAAAAGGTTCTTTACAGACATCGATGTGCCTTTGGGCGCCACGCAAACTTCTTGGAACTTGATTTCGCTCCCTTCAATACGCAAATGGGTAGCCATTTCATCCTGTTCTGGTCTGGTCTGCAATTCAACATGGGCAATGGCCGCTATTGAAGCCAGTGCCTCACCCCGAAATCCTTTGGTATTCAAACTGAAGAGGTCTTCCGCCTTTTGTATTTTGGAAGTGGCATGTCGTTCAAAACCCATACGGGCATCTGTTGGCGTCATACCTATACCATCATCGATAACCTGAATAAGGACTTTACCTCCTTCCTTTATGATAAGTTTTATGGAAGCGGCCCCTGCATCAATGGCATTCTCCAATAGTTCCTTGACTACGGATGCAGGTCGTTGTACTACCTCACCTGCAGCTATTTGATTGGCAACATGGTCTGGCAAAAGTTTTATAATGTCCGCCATTATTACTTAAAGAATATTGAGATGTCAAAATCGATTATGTAAAGGAAAATAAGAATCAAAATTGCAAGAATTACGGCTAATCGAATCTTCAAGTTTCTATCGCCTTGGGTTTTCACATCGTCAATGGCTGAATTGAATTTACCCTTGATTCCTCTAGGTGAATTTACCGTGGAACGAAATTTATCGAATCTAGGTTCGATCTTATAAGGGTTACCCTTCCCCTTATCGTCATAAAAACGAGGCTTATAATCGAACTTTCTGTTCTTACCTATACGCGTAAATTTCTTCAGTATACTCACAACTCCCAAAGTTACTTAAAATCAAAAAATATGGCGTATACGTATTCCCAAAATTTGTTAACAGTACATTATTGGGAAAATATAGTGGAAAACAAAATCAACAAGGACACTATTTGGCCAAGTCTGCCATTTTTATGGCCGCAATAGCAGCTTCTGCCCCTTTATTACCATGCTTACCCCCACTGCGGTCGATGGCTTGTTGCAAGTTGTTATCCGTGAGCACACAAAAAATGACCGGCGTATCGTAAAGCACGTTCAAATCCTTGATTCCCTGAGCAGTGGCACTGCATACAAAATCGAAATGCTTGGTCTCTCCCTGAATAACACTACCTATGGCGATAACCGCATCAACCTTCTCGGCGGTAATCATTTTTTTTGAACCAAAGGTAAGTTCAAAACTACCAGGAACATTGCTTCGTATTATATTACTTTCGCTTGCACCACAGTCGATCAAAGCTTTGTAAGCTCCATCAAAAAGTCCTTCTGTAATTTCTGAATTCCATTCAGACACAACAATCCCAAACCGAAAATCCTTCGCGTTTGGGATTGTTGATTTATCGTACTCCGATAAATTCTTATTTGCTGTTGCCATTATTCCGCACTTTTGGCCATTCCAATAAATGCATCAATGGTATTCGCTTCATTGGAAGAAGGAAACTCATCCTTGATTCTTTGGAAATATTTTAAGGCCTTATCATTTTCTTTCAATTCAAGGGCGGTGACCCCTGACTTATATAGAAATTTAGGGGTAGTAAAGTCATTATTACTATGCTTAACCGCACTTTCATAATACCCTAATGCATCTTTCGGTTGATTCAACTGCATAAATGCATCTCCAAGTCCACCTTTGGCAAGGGCACCCAGAATATCATCATCCGACGAGAATTTTTCCAAATAATCGATGGCTCCCTGATAATTCTTCATGTCCAAATATGCCATTCCTGCAGAGTAGTTGGCCAAATTAGCCGCCTTGGTACCGGGATATTCTTCAATAATATCCAAGAAACCATATTTACCTTCTGCCCCGTTCAATGCCAAATTGTACAGTGAATCCTTAGCCGTGGTAGTATTCAAGGCCTGCTCAAAATACTGTTGTGGATATAAAAGCTCGTTGGTCGCTTCGGCGTCCTTTGGTTTTTGTACAAACTGATTGTACGCCAAAGAACCTAAAACCGCTACAGCAATAACTCCAATGACCCCTAGGATATAATTCTGGTTTTTGGAAACCCATTCCTCTGTTTTCGAAGCACTTTCATCCAAGGTACTGAATACCTCAGCCGTTGTACTTTCCTGCTCATCGAACTTTTGCTCTTCAAGTTTGTTTTTTGGTTTAAAACCCCGCTTTTTATATGTTGCCATTGGTAATTTTATTAATCGCGCAAAAATAAAGTTTTTATTGAAATCCGAAGCGGTATTTATTCGTTATTTTTGATAATTCGCAAGATATCCTTATTTCAATATTCAAAAAATAGAGGTTCCCACAATGTTTCTCAAGAGATTATCACTGATAAATTATAAAAATTTCGATTCACAGACCTTTGAGTTCGATGGCAAGATCAATTGCTTTGTCGGTCCCAATGGAATTGGCAAGACCAATGCATTGGATGCTATTTACCATTTGTCTTTCGGGAAAGGATATTTTAATCCTGTCGCTTCACAGAATATCAAACATGGAGAGGAATTTTTCGTAATCGATGGGGAGTTCGAAAATTTGGGCCGTGAGGAAAAAATCGTTTGTAGTGTCAAAAAGGGCATGAAAAAAATCATCAAGCGAAATGGGAAGGCCTATGACCGTTTATCGGACCATATCGGTCTTTTACCCTTGGTCATCATATCACCGGCAGACCGGGATCTTATTATCGAAGGTAGTGATACCCGTAGAAAGTTCATTGATGGGGTAATCTCCCAATCGGACAAGGAGTACCTTCAAACATTGATCAACTACAACAGAGTACTTCTTCAGCGCAATTCGTTGCTAAAGTATTTTGTTGCCAACCAAACTTTCGACGCATCTACACTTTCCGTATACGATGGACAATTACACGCCTACGGCTCCGTCATATTCAAGAAACGATTACATTTCATCGAAACCTTCATTCCTATTTTCAAAGAACAATACAAGGCCATATCAGGAGGCAATGAAGAGGTAATGTTGGGGTATGACAGTAAATTGCTACAGCATGATTTACTTGAATTACTTTCCATGAACATAGAGAAAGACAGAATTTTGCAATACACGAGTGTAGGTGTCCATAAAGACGACCTAAGTTTCGAGATTTCCGGATACCCCATTAAAAAATTCGGAAGTCAGGGACAGCAAAAATCTTTCTTGATCGCCTTGAAATTTGCCCAATTCCATTTTATAAAAGAACAGGCCAAAACAAACCCGATCCTATTGCTTGATGATATTTTTGACAAGTTGGACGAACATCGGGTGGCCCATATCGTCGGATTGGTCAATAATGAGAATTTTGGACAGATTTTCATTAGTGATACCCATGCCGAACGTACAGAGAATATCGTCAAGAATATACATCAATCCTATAAAATCATTAAACTGTAAAATGAAACGATTACTTTTTTTCGGATTTCTTTTCATATTGACCGCTTGCCAGAACAAAGTCACACAAGAAGACTTGCCTTTTTTGAATGGCTACTGGGAAATAGAAAAAGTGAACATGCCCGATGGGCAAACCAAGGAATACACAATCAATACCACAGTCGATTATATCGAGATGAAGGATCTATCAGGGTTTCGGAAAAAGGTTTACCCAAAATTGGATGGCACTTTCGATACCTCAAATGACATTGAGAAATTTACCGTGACTGAACAATCGAATGTATATGAGATACATTATAAGACCAACCTCAGCGAATGGGTCGAAACGATAAACACCTTAAATGAAGATTCCTTTTCGGTGACCAATTCAGATAAGATCACCTATACGTATAAACGATTTGAACCTATAAATGTGCAAAAATAATGGCCAAGCGAAACAATGACAATATACCGCTAAGTGAAGCCCTAAAAGATTTCATTCAGGAGAACAAACTTCAACAAGGCATTGACAAGGTTAATGCACGTGAGGCCTGGATACGATTAATGGGGAACGGGGTAAACAATTATACCACGGCCATTGAACTACGTAAGGATACACTTTTTGTTTCCCTATCCTCATCGGTACTTCGTGAGGAACTAAGCTTGGGCAAGTCCAAAATTGTGGAAATGTTGAACGAAGAACTTGGAAAGGACCTCGTAAAGAAAATCGTTTTACGATAAAAAAAGACCTACTTGGTTTCTGTAACCCAGTAGGTCTTAAAATTTTATATACTTCGTACTTTCTTGACTTAGTACATTTCCCTTCCTGAAAAATGAAAAGCCCCTTCAATGGCAGCGTTTTCATCGCTATCAGAGCCGTGAACGGCATTCTCAGAGATATCGGTAGCGAACATTTTGCGAATGGTACCTTCCGCCGCCTCTGCAGGGTTGGTCGCTCCGATCAAGGCCCTAAAATCCTCAACAGCATTCTCTTTTTCCAAAACTGCAGCAACTATGGGTCCCCTTGTCATGAATTGAACCAAATCCGCAAAAAATGGACGTTCAGCATGTATTTCATAAAATTTTTCGGCATCCCTTTTGCTCAACTGGGTAAATTTCATGGCTACGATTTTAAATCCTGCAGAATTGATTTTCTCCAAGATAGCCCCAATGTGTCCTTTTTCAACCGCATCAGGCTTGATCATCGTAAAAGTTCTGTTTGTCGTCATTTGTAAAAATTTTGGCAAAAATACGTTTAATTCCTAAAACCACAAGTATTAATTCGTTTGTTGCATTAGCCCCAACGACCTACTTTGACCTGCCATACATAAAGAAATCCAATGTCCCCAAATCCAAACCAATCCCTATAAACCCAAAACCTGAGGGGCAACTTTAGCGCATCTTCCCATAGGCACATTCTTTCCACCAACCCTCCAACAGTAACTGGAAGCCACATCAAAACAATCGAATTTATAAGTAGGCGCTCTTCCCCCATGTCGATTTACAAGCTCTAAAAAAGAGCTAAAAATAGCCTATAATAGTGAAATTCCATGCTATATTACTATATTAGCCCCCATGAATTTAGAGGATATAAAAGCGGTTGGAAATCTACTGGCCAAACCCCAGAAAATAGTCATTGTACCCCACAAAAATCCTGATGGCGATGCCATTGGTTCCACATTGGCCTTATGGCATTATTTAAAAAACAGGGGGCAAGAAGTACGTATTATCGCTCCTAATGATTTTCCGAAATTCCTGAAATGGATGCCCGGCAATGAGCAGATAATGAATTTCGAAAGGGAGAACTCTCAATCCAAGACATTGATCGAGCAAGCGACGATTATTTTCACGCTGGATTTCAATCATTTAGGGCGTATTGGCCAAATGGAGCCCGTACTTAAGGAGAGTGATGCTACCTTTATTATGATAGACCACCACCAGGCCCCTTCGGATTATGCCCAATATATGTATTCGGATGTGCTCATGAGTTCAACCTGTGAAATGGTTTACAATTTTATAGAATTTCTAGGGGATGATGATAAGATTACCCCAGAGATGGCCAATTGCATATACACAGGGATAATGACCGATACGGGGTCGTTCAAATATTCTTCAACCACCAGTAGGACCCATACGATTGTTGCTGCCTTGATTGACAAAGGGGCAGAAAACACCAAGGCCCATAACCTGGTTTACGACACCAACACACCGACCAGATTACACCTTTTAGGCTGCGCCCTTAAAAACATGGTCATCTTAAAGGAATACAATACCGCCTATATAACCCTGAGCCAAGACGAATTGGACACCTATGATTATCAAAAAGGGGATACCGAGGGATTTGTCAATTACGGTCTTACGCTACATGGAATATGTTTTGCCGTGATATTCATTGAAAACAAGGAAGAAGGCATTATAAAAATATCGTTCCGTTCCGAAGGGAACTTCTCGGTAAATGAGTTTGCCAGAAAACACTTTAACGGGGGCGGCCATACCAATGCGGCCGGTGGACGTAGCGACGTATCCTTGCAGGAAACCACCGAATATTTCATTTCACTCTTAAAGGATTATAAGACGCAATTGAACGCATGAAAAAACTACCATTGATTTTGTTGGTAATCGCTTTGGCGAGCTGTGGTGGACCAGAACCTAGGCGCCCGGTACAAATGAAAACCTCAACCATAAACACCTCCATTGAGCGCAGTAAAAAACTTTTGGCATTAGAGGAAAGCATGATTGAAGCGATTGTCAAAAAGGATTCTATAAACGAATATACCCATAGTAACAGCGGTGCTTGGTATTACTACGTTCAGAGGAATGATGAGGCCACCTACACTCCCCAACCCGATGATTTGGTCACAATGACCTATACTGTGACGGGGTTCAACAATGACACCATATACACCCAGGATGAAATTGGGATTTTCAATTACAAAGTAGATAAGCAGGAACTTTTTCCGGGATTACGAAATAGCGTAAAACTCCTGAAAGAGAAAGAGACTGCAACTTTTCTGTTTCCCTCTTCCCTAGCCTATGGCTATCATGGGGACGACAATAAAATTGGGGTCAATGTTCCGATAAAGGCAACGGTAACCCTATTAGCCATCAAAAAACAACAAGATAGTACTCAAAATTAAAATAATGATAATGAAAAAAACTTTTCTTTTTTTACTGACCCTCTCAATGGCCTTGTCCAGTTGCAAATCGAGTAAATACGCTGATTTGGGCGATGGTCTTTTTGCTGACATACAAACCACTAAAGGGGATATCGTCGTTAAATTGGAAGACGAAAAAACCCCTATCACCGTAGCGAACTTTGTTTCCCTTGCCGAAGGAAACAACCCCTTTGTCAATGAGGAGTTTAAAGGCAAAAAATATTACGACGGAGTCATTTTCCATAGGGTCATCAAGGATTTCATGATACAAACAGGTGACCCTACCGGAACCGGGAGTGGCGGACCTGGTTATAAATTCAAGGATGAGTTCAATGATTCATTGACCCATCATAAGGCCGGTATCCTATCCATGGCCAATGCGGGTCCAGCTACCAATGGCAGCCAATTTTTCATCACCCACAAGGAAACTCCTTTCCTAAATGGAAGGCATACTGTTTTTGGGGAAGTTGTCATAGGGATGGATGTTGTTGATTCCATTGCCAATGTAGCAACATCCCAGGCACCACAGAAAGACAGACCTGAAGTTGACGTGGTCATGAATACCGTAGAAATCATCCGAAATGGAAAAGCAGCCAGAAAATTCGATGCCGTACAGATCATGACCGATTATTTTAATGCAGAGAAAAAGAGGTTGGCTGACGAAGAAAAGGAAAATAAGGCCCGAAAAGCCGCTTATGACAAGATGATGCCTGAATTTGTAGCCGCCTTGGCCGCTGACAAAAAGAAAGCCAAGACCTTACCATCAGGATTGCAATTGTTAAAGCTCGTTGAAGGATCAGGCGAAAGCCCCGTAATCGGTCAAAAGGTAAAGGTCATGTATGCTGGTTATTTGGAAGACGGGTCCCTGTTTGACAGCAACTATGAAGAGGTTGCCAAAAAATTCATGAAATACGACGAGAGAAGAAAAGCAGGTGGAGGCTATGAAGCCGTACCCATGCCTTACAGCCCTGATGCGGGATTGATCCCTGGGTTCAAGGAAGGACTTTTAACGATGAAAGTCGGTGATAAGGTACGTTTGTTCATTCCTCCCCACTTGGGATATGGCGAGCAAGGTGGCGGCCCTATTCCCCCGAATGCCAATTTGATTTTTGATTTGGAAATAACGGGTATCGTGGAATAATCCTAGAATCAGACCAATAGTAAAAAAAACCGAAGCCTAAAAAGCTTCGGTTTTTTTATGCATATTCCCACTAGAACTTTACACGACCAGTATACCATCTTATCTTCATAGACAGGAATAAAAAAATACATCCCATATAAAAAGATTATTTTTTCCAATTATGGGACTTCAATTGCATCGTAGCCTTTAGAATATCCTTTTGGGAAATCTGTCCAACCAATTTCCCTCCTTCGACAATGGGAAACCGTCTGCGCTTATCATTAAGGAATTTATTCGCCGCATCAAAGATATTCATGTTCCCATCAATGGTCTCCACATTTTTAGCCATCTTTTTTTCAATGGTACCATCCCCACCTGTAGGCAGGTTATAATAGCGACTATCACTGATATGTTTGATACAATCCCCCTCGGAAATAATACCCACTAATTCATTTTTATCATTAACCACAGGGCCTCCGGAAATTTTATACCGAATCAATGCATCAATAACCTCCTCCACAGATTGTTCTGGTCTGAAAGTTATAAGCTTTGTGGTCATATAATCACTGACCTTTAGTGGCACTTCTTCTGTAAGATTCTGATTCTTTCTTGCGCCCTGAAAACTTTTTATACCCATAACTATCGTTTTTTGCGTTTAACGAAAGTTACAGAAAATTTAATAAGCAATGTTCATTGTTTATGTTAATTCATTGCTTAATTATAACCGTAATTGTTAATTCTTAGGAATGTCCTTAAGTATCTCCAACACAAACTTCCAAAATTTTTGTACCGAGGAAATACAAACCCGTTCGTCAGGGGAGTGGGCCCCTTTGATGGTTGGACCAAAACTAATCATATCCATTTCAGGGTAATTCTGGCCCAAAATGCCACATTCCAGCCCGGCATGGCACGCAACGACTTGCGGTTTGGCCGCAAATAGTGATTCGTATTTACCTGCTAGGATACGAAGAATGGCTGAATCCGGATTTGGGTTCCAACCTGGGTATTCCCCTGTGAATTCCACGGTACAACCCGCCAATTCAAAGGCTGATTTTAAGGCGTTCGCCAAATCCATCTTGGCCGAGTTTACCGATGACCGGGTCAAACATCCAATTTTTATCGCTCCATCCTTCACTACAACACGCGCTATATTATTCGAGGTTTCTACCAAATCAGCAATAGCGGCACTCATGGCATATACCCCGTTATGGGCTGTATAAATTGAACGTACCAACTTTTCTTGTATCGTTTTCGGCATTACTTTGGCTGGCGTCTCCGATAAGACCATGGTAATGGTCAAATCCGGTTCGTTCACCAACATTTCACTCTTTATGGCCTTTACCCATTCCCCAAATGATCTTTCAAAATCATGGGCTTCGGTTCTTTTTATAGCAATTTTCGCGAAACTTTCCCTAGGAATGGCATTTCTTAAACTACCGCCATCAATTTCGGAAATCTGTATGCTATATGCTTCCATGGTATTGAAAAGTAGGCGGTTCATAATCTTATTGGCATTTCCCAACCCTTTATGAATATCCATACCACTATGGCCACCTTGAAGATTTTTTACTACAATCTGGCACCCTACTGAATCCGCATCCACAGATTCCTCCGAATAACTTCTTGTTGCCGTTACATCGATACCTCCAGCGCATCCTATATCTATCTCGTCATCCTCCTCGGTATCCAAATTCAATAAAATATCACCTTGTAGCACGCCACCTTCAAGTCCCATCGCACCGGTCATTCCCGTTTCTTCATCAATGGTAAAAAGGGCCTCCAAAAAAGGATGCGGAATATCGGTACTTTCCAATAGCGCCATAATCGTGGCCACTCCCAATCCGTTATCGGCACCTAAGGTTGTGCCATCCGCTTTTACCCAATCCCCATCAACATACATTTTAATGCCCTCTACCTCAAAATCAAAATGGGTATCGGCATTTTTTTGATGTACCATATCGAGATGGGACTGCAAGGTGATCTTCTTTCGGTCTTCCATACCGACTGTGGCCGGTTTTCGTATGATCACATTCCCAACACTATCCGAAAAGGTTTCCAGACCTAGGGATGTACCAAAATCCAACATAAACTGTATTACCCGCCCTTCTTTCTTTGAAGGCCTTGGCACTTCATTTAAATCGGCGAATTTATTCCAAACACACTGTGGTTCGAGCTGTCTTACTTCTTGACTCATAATATTCTTTTTGCACTTCAAAAGTACATCAAGCGAATGAAATTTAAGGTATTAATCCCTATTTTTGAAACCATGGTTTATAAAATCAAAAATTGGGTCGCAGTATCGATTATTCCGCAAATAATCCTCGTTAAATGGCTTGGAAACCATCCTGATGTTATCGAAAGCTATTACAGCAGGGGTATTTATTTATGGATATCAGGTTTCTTTAGGATTTTATATGGATGGATTCCTTTCTCAGTGGGCGATATCCTCTATTTTACACTATCACTTTTGGCGATTAGATATGTTTACAGGCACTGGTTGGAAATCAAGACCTATCCCCTACTCTTTTTACGCAATATTGTCTTTATTCTTTCGATTGCCTACTTCACCTTTCATTTGCTCTGGGGATTCAATTATTACCGGGAACCCATAGCCAAAAGATTCGGACTTGAAGATAGACATACAGAGAAGGAACTACTGACACTGACGGAAGCCCTCATCCATAAAACAAATGCATTGCAATATTCCATTACCAAGGATACAGCATTGGCCGTTGAAGTCCCTTACACCCAAAAAGAAATTTTTGATAAAACCTTGATTGGATATGAAAATCTTCAAAACACATATCCGTTTCTAGCCTATAAACACCCGAGCATAAAAACCTCACTCTTTAGCACCGGACTAAGCTATATGGGCTATGGTGGCTACCTGAATCCGTTTACCCATGAAGGGCAGGTAAACGGGCGTCTTCCCAATTTCAGGTTTCCGGTAGTCGCTGGGCATGAGATAGGACATCAAGTAGGGTATTCCGCAGAGAACGAGACCAATTTCATAGGATATTTGGCCACACTCAATAATCCCGACCGCTATTTTCAGTATACCGCGTATGCCTATGCCTTAACCTATTGCCTCAGTGATCTTCGAAGAAATGATGAAGCTAAATTTAAGGAACTGTATAGTCTAATAAACCCTGGGACGCGAAAGAATTTTGAAGAAATGGCCCATTTCTGGCAATCGTTTGAGAATCCGATGGAACCCATATTTAAATCCATTTTCAATTCTTTCCTTAAGGCAAACAACCAGACCCAAGGTATTAAAAGTTATAATGCGGTGGTTTCACTTATGGTCACCTATCATAAAGACCATCCTGTTCAATAAGTGATATGCAGTTGGTAATTTACAATGGACAATTAGCAATTAGCAATTAGCAATTAGCAGTGTACAATTTACAATGAACAACGAACAATTGGCAGTTGGCAGTTAGCAATGAACAATTAGCAATTAGCAGTAGGTTGTTGGTAATTAGCTATTACCAGTAAGCGCTCTGGGTAAAGCGAAAGGCGATAAGCGATGTGCAGTTGGCAGTTGGCAGTGTACAATTAACAATTAGCAGTGAACAATTTACAATGAACAATTTACAATGAACA
>NZ_QGGQ01000009.1:124470-209469 GCF_003148665.1 Maribacter polysiphoniae
TGAACAATTTACAATGAACAATGAACAATTGGCAGTTGGCTTTTAGCTGTTAGCAGTAAGCGCTCTACGAAAAGCAATTTGCAATGAACAATTTACAATGAACAATTTACAATGAACAGTTAGCGATAAGCTATTAGCGAAAAGCGATTAGCGATTAACCTTAACTCTTGATTCTTAAACGTTAAAAAAAGTTAACACCCCTATATATTCCCATCGCTTCTTATATCTTTAATTACTTTAAATAGCTAAACCAATTTTATGAAAATGAAACTATTGGCACTCACCCTGCTATGGTGTGGTGCAACTTTATTTGCCCAAGATTACTTTCCGGACAATGAGGGAGTAAAATCAAAAAACAATAATTACACGGCTTTTACAAACGCCAAAATCTATATAACACCTACACAGGTCGTTGACCAAGGAACCCTTTTAATTCAAAATGGAAAGGTTGTCCAAGTCGGAAAATCAGTGGCAATCCCAAAAAACACAGTAACTATCGACTTATCGGGAAAATCTGTATATCCTTCCTTTATCGATGTCTTTTCCGATTTTGGGATCAGCAAACCGAAACGGGCCGAAGGTTCTGGACGTTCCCCACAATACAAACCTTCCAGGGAAGGCTTTTATTGGAACGACCATATTATGCCTGAAAGCAATGCCATAAGCACATTTAAGTTTGACGACAAGAAAGCGAAAGAATTGCGCGATGCAGGATTTGGTGTAGTCAACACCCATATTCAGGATGGTATTGCCCGTGGCACTGGTGTTCTTTTAACCTTAAACGGTGAAGGAGGTGACTCCCAAAGAATCATTGATGATCGATCTGCTCAGTATTTTTCATTTTCAAAGAGTGTGGCTTCAAAACAAAGCTATCCAACCTCCTTGATGGGGGCCATGGCCCTACTGCGGCAAATGTATACCGATGCCGATTGGTATGCCAAAGGGAATGTGGATACGAAAGACCGTTCCCTAGAAGCGTTGAACGCCAATATGGAATTACCCCAGATTTTTGCCGCCGGGAACAATGGCAATGTACTAAGGGCCGACGGTATTGGTGATGCGAGGGGAATACAATATTCTATTTTAGGGGGTGGAGACGAATATGAAATCATTGATGCTATAAAAAACACCCAAGCCAAGCTGATCATTCCTTTGGATTTTCCAGATGCTTACGATGTGAGTGACCCCAACCAGGCCTCTTATGTTTCCTTGAAAGATATGCGTTATTGGAACCAAGCCCCGGCCAATCCCAAGATCCTTGCCGAAAACGGGGTTACTTTTTCCTTTACCCTGAACGGATTGAAATCGCCCACCAAAATGATGGAAAAATTACAAAAGGCCATTGCTTACGGACTATCAAAATCGAAGGCCTTGGAAGCACTTACCACCGTTCCCGCCCAGATCATAGGCAAAACAGATAAGGTCGGCTCATTACAACCAGGTCGTTATGCCAACTTTTTAATCACCTCTGGGGAAATTTTCGATAAAGGAACAACACTCTATGAGAACTGGGTACAAGGCAGTAAGAACGTTGTCAATACCATGGACCTTATCGATATTCGTGGTGATTACACTATGAAAACAGGGAACGAAACCTTTACGATATCCATTACCGGAAAGCCAGGGAAACCTAGGGCGAAAGTTACCCAAGACAGTAGTACATACACTTCCAAAATAGTTTATAAAGACCAATGGATGAATCTTTCCTTCTCAAAGGATGATGCATTGTACCGTTTGACGGGATTGGTAAAGGACAAAAGTAAACCTCTTACAGGAAAACTAGTACTTCCGAATGGAAATGAATCCTCTTACGTAGCTATGCTGTCCAAACCATTTGATCAAAACAAAAAAGAAAATACAACATCCAAAAAGCCGGAAATAGTACCGATTACCTATCCGAATATTGGGTATGGATATCAAAGTATACCCCAATCGGAGAATACCTTGTTCAAAAACGCTACTGTATGGACCAGTGAAGAAGCTGGAATTCTTGAGCAAACCGATGTTTTGGTCAAAGACGGTAAAATTGCCAAAATCGGTAAAAACCTGAATGCCGGCCGGGCGAAAGTCATCGATGCGTCCGGAAAACATTTAACAGCGGGTATTATTGACGAGCATAGCCATTTGGCCGCCTTGGCTATTAACGAGGCCGGCCAGAACTCCTCTGCCGAAGTAAAAATGGAGGATGTCATAGACCCCAAGGATATCGATATTTACAGAAATTTGGCAGGAGGGGTCACCTCCTTACAATTATTGCACGGTTCAGCAAACCCTATTGGCGGACGGTCTGCCCTACTGAAATTAAAATGGGGGGAAATTGCCCAGAACATGATTTACGACAACTCCCCGAAATTCATAAAATTTGCTTTGGGCGAAAATGTCAAACAAAGCAATTGGCAAAGCTTCAGTCGTTTTCCGCAAACACGTATGGGTGTTGAACAAGTTTACATGAATTACTTTCAACGGGCCAAGGAGTATGCGGCCAAAAAGAAAAGTGGGAAACCTTATCGCCATGATGAGGAAATGGAGACCTTGGTCGAAATCCTTAATGGGGAACGATTTATCAGTTGCCATTCCTATGTACAAAGCGAGATCAACATGTTGATGAAAGTAGCCGATAAATTCAACTTTAAGGTAAATACCTTCACCCACATTTTGGAGGGTTACAAGGTAGCCGACAAAATGATGGAACATGGTGTCGGCGCTTCAACCTTTAGCGATTGGTGGGCTTATAAATATGAGGTAAAGGATGCCATACCTTACAATGCGGCCATAATGCAAAGCCAAGGTATTACCGTTGCCATAAACAGTGATGATGCCGAAATGTCGCGAAGGCTAAACCAAGAAGCTGCCAAAACCATGAAATACGGTGGTGTGTCCGAGTTGGAAGCTTGGAAAATGGTCACCATCAATCCAGCCAAACTTTTGCATATAGACGATCGTGTGGGAAGTATAAAGGAAGGAAAGGATGCCGATCTGGTCTTATGGAGTGACAACCCTTTATCCATTTATGCCAAGGCAGAAAAAACATTGATCGAAGGGGCTACCTATTTCGATTTGGAAAAAGACCAACAACAACGAAAAGCAATCACCCAGGAACGCAATAAACTTATTCGCATGATGCTAAAGGAAAAAGAGGGTGGCAACAAAACCCAAGCCCCAAAAAACAACAAAAAAGAAAAGTTTCACTGCGATAGCCTATAACAAAAGAATCATGAAAAAATTAATATATACCATAGTATTTATCGGGTCCTTTTTCTTGGGAACGGCCCAGCAAACCCCTGCCGGACCACAACTCGAAGCCATATCCATAGATGGTGCCACCGCGCATTTGGGCAATGGAAAGGTCATTGAAAATGCCTTGATCATGTTCGAGGGAGGTAAGCTCACCTTTGTTGGGAGTGCAATGACAAAAATAGCCCGAAGGGGAACCGTCATTAAAGGTGATGGCAAACATGTGTACCCCGGATTTATCGCCCCGAACAAATCGTTGGGACTGGTTGAAGTCGATGCGGTTCGCGCCACCAATGACCAGGATGAGATTGGGGAAATGATTCCCCATGTGCGTAGTTTGATTGCTTATAATGCCGAATCACAGGTCGTGGAGAGTATGCGCCCCAATGGTGTCCTTCTAGGACAGATAACCCCAAAAGGAGGACGGATTTCAGGTACTTCATCCATTGTCCAATTTGATGCATGGAACTGGGAAGATGCCGCCATTAAAGTTGATGATGGCATCCATATGAACTGGCCCACAAACTTTCGAAAAGGTCGCTGGTGGATGGGGGAACCCAGAGGGTTTCTACCCAATAAAGAGTATGCCAAACAATTGGAAGGGGTAAAACATTTTTTTAAAAATGCCGCTGCTTACGACAATGTGGGGAATTCGGAATTGAACCCTGCCTTTGCGGCTATGCAAGGACTTTTCGACGGCTCCAAGAAGTTATTTATCAATGCCAATGATGAAAAAGAGATTATCGACGCCATAACAACGGCAAAGGAGAACGGTATCAAGGATATTGTATTGGTTGGTGGGTACCATGCGTATAAGGTTACGGATTTCCTAAAGAAAAACAATATCCCCGTATTGTTGCAGCACACCCAAAGCTTGCCTGTA
Source organism: Maribacter polysiphoniae (assembly GCF_003148665.1). Taxonomy (GTDB): domain Bacteria; phylum Bacteroidota; class Bacteroidia; order Flavobacteriales; family Flavobacteriaceae; genus Maribacter_A; species Maribacter_A polysiphoniae. The sequence goes on from NZ_QGGQ01000009.1 coordinate 128,588, forward strand.
TTTGATGACGAAGATTACGACCTACCCTATAAATTACCAAAGTTATTGACCGATGCCGGAATTTTGGTAGCCTTACAAAATGGGGATGCCGCCAATTTTCAAACCCGAAACTTGCCCTTTTATGCCGGACAGGTCGTCGCACAAGGTTTGGAAAAAGAGAAAGCACTACAACTCATTACAGGTAATAGTGCGAAAATATTGGGTATCGATGACGCATATGGCACACTGGAAATCGGCAAAAGCGCCACCCTGATTATATCAAAAGGAGACGCCCTCGATATGAAAGGCAACAAACTTACCCATGCCTTCATTGATGGACGAAATATTTCATTGGAAACCCATCAAACCGAATTATGGAAACGGTATATGGGTAAATACGATGGAAAATAATATAAGTACAAGCGAAGCGAATAACCAATGGCCACAAACTACCAAAACCATAACCCAACCCTAACCGGACTGATGGGGAAGTTATTAAAACTTACCCCTCAACTCCCCCAAATTATAAAGAATGTCAGAAAAGCGAAGGGTATAAATCCCAACAGTTATGCTTCCATTGGTAAAATCATAGAAGCCAATGCCACCAAACATGGCAATATAGTTGCCCTAAGGTTCGAGGAACAAAGTTATACCTATACCGAATTCAATAAAACCATAAACCTATATGCGAACTACCTTCTTAAGAAAGGGGTCCAAAATGGTGAAACGGTAATCGTTTTCTTGGAAAACAGGCCCGAACTGCTCTTTTTAATTGCCGCATGTGCAAAAATTGGAGCTATTATATCGCTTATCAATCCCAATCAAAGGGAACAGACGCTAATACACGCCATAGAGCTGACGAAATCCAAACATCTAATTATCGGTGAAGAACTGGTTCCTTTTTTCGAAGACGTCAAAACCAGTATTACAACCTTGACCGACCCAAGCTATTATTGGGTCAGTGACCAAAGCATTTCGGGTTGCCCCAAAGACTACATTGAACTGAAAAAGGAACTATTAAAAGTTGATACGACCAACCCTAAGACAACATCGAACATAAAGGCCAGTCAAGTTTACGCCAATGTTTTTACCTCGGGAACCACGGGATTGCCCAAAGCATCAAGACAAACGAACAGAAAATGGATGGCAACATACTATTGGTTCGGAAAAGTAAACATGAACCTCAACCCCGATGATGTCATGTATGTTCCCCTACCCTTTTACCATACCAACGCTCTTATTGTAGGTTGGCCTACAGCACTTGCGGCTTCCTGTACCATGGTAATGAGAAGAAAGTTCTCTGTCACCCATTTTTGGGAAGATGTTGCCAAATATAATGTCTCCGCTTTTATTTACATTGGGGAATTGTGCCGCTATTTACTGAATGCCCCTCCTTCAGACCTAGAGACAAAACACAGGATCAAAAAAATAATGGGTAATGGACTAAGACCCGATATTTGGCACCAATTCAAGGAACGTTTTCAAATTAAGAACATCTATGAGTTCTATGGTGCTGCCGATGGCAATACGAGTTTCACCAATACCTTGAATTTCGATTGCACTATTGGATGGTGTCCTCAAAAGTTCAAGATCATAAAATACGATGTCGAGAACGATACCACAATGAAGGATCAAAATGGATTTTGCATTCCGGTTCGCAAAGGGGAAACCGGATTGTTGATTTCCGAAATAAGTGAAAAATCGGCTTTCGATGGTTATGTAAACAAAAAACGCAATGAAGACAAAATTCTTCGCAACGTATTAAAAACCGATGATATGTGGTTCAATAGTGGGGATCTTCTTCAGGATATCGGTTTTCGACATGCGCGTTTTGTGGATAGGATCGGCGACACTTTTCGATGGAAGGGCGAAAATGTGGCAACGGCTGAAGTTGAAGGTATTGTTGGGCAAGTCTATGGTGTTGAAATGTGTGCGGTCTATGGCGTACAGATTCCCAACAATGATGGCAGGGCCGGCATGGTCACCATTGTAAAACATGAAAGCAAAAATTTCAATCTAACATCCCTAACGGAACATTTACATAAAGAACTCCCTAGATACGCCGTGCCGATCTTCATTCGAATTAAGGATGCTATTGATTTTACCCACACCCATAAAATGAAAAAATTCGATCTAAAAAAAGAAGGTTTCAATTGTATTGACCCCATTTATGTGCTACTACCGAAATGTGATGCCTATATTCCAATGAACAAAAACCTTTTAGATGAGATCAATGCAGGGACATACATTTTTTAATACGGTCTATGGATCCTCTTCAGTTGCCCAAGGTAATCAACCTCCATCATTAAAGATAGTGTCAGCCACATTTGTCTGAAAGTTCTGCCGAATTGCCAAAATTATTGACGACCCAATATAAAACCCATGACTTAGGCTTACTTTTAGCCTTACACCAAGTTTTTATCCGAAAAACCAATGAAAACCAAGTTACGTATATTCAAGATTGTCGCCACCCATTTAAGCTTTACCAAAGCGGCCGAGCAGTTATTCATATCCCAACCCGCCGTATCAAAGGCAATTCGAAATTTGGAGGATGAGTATAGAACAACCTTGTTTCTACGAAAAAGAAACTCAATAGCCTTAACGAGTGAAGGCAAAGCATTTTTAGTTTACACCAACAAAATTTTGGAGATCCATGATGAAATGGAGCAGCGCTTCCTACACCAGAAAGAACAATTCCCAGACATCATAAATTTCGGCGTTAGTACAACCCTTGCCAATTACATCATCCCTAAAGTAATCGCCAAATTCAGGGTCCAGTTCCCTAAAACAAATTTTAATATTACCAGCGGAAATTCAGACGATATTGCCACCCTCATTTTAAACCAGGAATTGAATTTTGGAATAACGGAAGGAAAGAACACCAACCGTAAACTGCATTTTACCCAATTCATAAAGGATGAAATCGTACTCGTTACACATGCCACCAACAATGCGTTCAAAAAGGGTAGCATGAACATGGAAACATTACAGGAAATCCCAATGGTCATGCGCGAAATGGGTTCAGGTACAAGGGAAATCGTATTTGAATACTTGAGTAGGAATAACATAAAAAAATTGAATACCGTTGTAACCCTGAACAGTACGGAAGCCATTAAGAATTACCTTTTCCATTCTGATAATTATGCTTTTATTTCCATCAACGCCATTACGGATGAGTTAATGAACAACAAGCTTAAAATTATAGATGTCAAGGATTTAACAATAGAAAGATGGTTCTATTTTGTCTCCCGAACAGGTTTTCAATCCGATTTAATACGTTTTTTCGAAAATTATATTTTGAATACCTATAACTTTTAGTTATCCCAGATAGCATATTAAATTGCTTAATAGTTATTAAGTAGGCATAGTTTTGTATCGATTAATTCTAGCGATATGAAAAAAATGCCTGCAATACTCATTTATTGCCTAATTGTATTTGCCGCCTTATTTGGGATCATCAATAGTCCGACTGCTTTGGTTTTAGGATTTGCATTCTCCATATGCTTTAAGAATCCGTTCAAATTATATAGCCATAAAGCCATCAATTACCTCTTGAAGGTATCGGTAATAGGTTTGGGTTTTGGAATGTTCATTAAAGAAACCTTGGAAACCGGTAAAGCAGGGTTCAGTTTAACCTTCTTCTCCATAATCCTAACGATAAGTTTGGGACTTCTTCTTTCCAAAACAATGAAAATGGATCTTAAATTGGGACATTTGATTACCTCAGGGACATCCATTTGTGGAGGAAGCGCCATTGCTGCAATTTCACCGGTAATCAAAGCAAACGGCAAATCAATAAGTATTGCTTTAGGCATCGTTTTTTTATTGAATTCCATTGCCTTACTCATCTTCCCTAGTATCGGCCATTTGCTCCATCTGTCCCAAGAACAATTTGGTTTGTGGTGTGCCATTGCCATACATGATACCAGCTCGGTAGTTGGTGCCGCGATGGGTTATGGGGAAGAAGCGTTGAAAATAGCCACAACCGTAAAGCTATCAAGAACGCTATGGATAATTCCTGTTTCTCTTTTCTCCATGTTCCTTTTCAAGACCAAAGGGGAAAAAATCAAAATTCCCTATTTTATCTTGTTGTTTATCATAGCCATTATGATAAATAGCTATCACTTATTGCCTGTTTCGATAACAAGTGTACTCGTGTCGGGTTCTAAACGACTGTTGGTATTAACCCTTTTCCTTGTAGGCTCAACCATTTCGATAACCGACTTAAAAGCAACGGGCATAAAACCGGTTTTTCTGGCTTTGATCCTATGGATATTCATTTCTGTCTTCTCATTGCTGTACATAACGCATTAACCATATTGGAAATACGAATTCCCATAACATAAGAAATCAACCTTTGTTTTTGATTTTTGGAATTGGGTTTTGAAACTTGGAACTTGGAACTTGGAATTTGGAATGGAATAAAAAGCAAAACATTCTTAAAACGACCTCTAATTTTGGAATAGTTCACACATACTTTTCGTACCATCCAAAATATGAATTTAGCAATCCAACTATATTATTTACAACCCAAAATATACCTTTTCTTCCAACCTTCTTACGCCAGTTTCATTAGCATCATAAAAAAATGGGATACAGATTAAAAATCACCCAAATATTACCTGCCGAGTAAAACAGGTAAGCATACAAAACCTTAACTTTGTGACACAACGTTAAGCTGAACAAAGCAAGGATGAATTTAACCATTGAAAACATATTATTGGTAGGCTCTATATTATTGCTTATTAGCATTTTTGCGGGTAAGACTTCTTATAAGTTCGGCGTCCCGACTTTATTACTCTTTTTGGCCATTGGTATGTTGGCCGGTTCCGATGGTATTGGCGGAATACATTTCAACAACCCTAAAATCACCCAATTCATCGGTGTAGTATCCCTAAATTTCATTTTGTTTTCGGGTGGACTTGACACCAGTTGGAAGGCCATTAAGCCTATTCTTTGGGAAGGTATTGCCCTTTCGACCCTTGGGGTATTGCTTACCGCCGTTTCTTTGGGAGTTTTTGTATGGTCATTCACCGGATTAACGATTTATGAAAGTTTATTATTGGGATCTATTGTTTCCTCGACAGATGCTGCAGCGGTTTTCTCTATCCTCCGTTCCAAAAACCTTGCCCTTAGAACGAACCTTAGGCCTACTCTGGAATTGGAAAGCGGAAGTAACGACCCCATGGCCTATGTATTGACCCTTGCTTTTCTATCCTTGGTAATCAACCAAGATCTGGGCATTGTATCTATTATTCCCTTATTTCTAAAACAAATGATCATTGGGGGTATTGCCGGTTTGGCATTTGGTCGGCTCAGTAAATATATCATCAACCGAATAAAACTCGATTTTGAAGGACTGTATCCTGTCCTGGTCATTGCGTTAATGTTCATTACTTTTTCTGCCACTGATTTTATGGGCGGCAATGGTTTCCTTGCCATTTATATATGTGCGGTTTATCTCGGAAATCAAGAGTTGATTCACAAAAAAACCATTTTAAAAATGTACGATGGTTTGGCTTGGCTTATGCAAATCGTTTTGTTCCTTACTTTGGGCTTACTTGTTTATCCAACACAAATTGTCCCCATTATTGGTATTGGGTTGCTTATTTCCCTATTCCTCATCTTTATTGCCAGACCTGTAGGGGTGTTCATTAGTCTGTTATTCTTTAAGATGAAACTTCGAAGACGTTTTTACATTTCCTGGGTTGGTTTGCGGGGAGCGGCGCCTATCGTTTTTGCCACCTATCCCCTTCTAGCGGGAATTGATAAAGCCAATTTGATCTTCAATATCGTATTTTTCATCTCCGTTACGTCTGTTTTGATCCAAGGTACTACCCTTTCCATTGTTGCTAAATGGCTTCGAGTGGCGCTACCCGGAGAGGCCAAGAAACCTTCACCGACCGATTTATTGCTTGCGGAAAACCCAAAAACAGAAATGAAGGAAATTCTTATCACTCCCGATTCTTTCGCTGTAGATAAAAAAATAGTGGAGTTGGGCTTTCCTAAAAATGCCATAATCGCAATGATCAAAAGGGATGATAGTTACATAACCCCGAATGGCTCAACAAAGATCGAATCCCAAGACACCCTGATCGTTCTTGCAGAAAGACCAGAGATCATTAATGATGTCTACAATGTACTTAAGATTCCATTGCATCAATAATATTGTTTTGTTGTTCTTCTTATACTTTCAAAAAAGAATTGTTTTACCTTTGCCCAATGAAAACTAAGGTCCGGATTTTTGGAGCAAGTATCTTAATAGCCATATACTGCTTAGCAGTAGGTGCTGTTATGCATACCTCCGTTGATCTAGATCACGTCAGTGATGATTCTACAAACCTAGTACAAAATCATCCCGTTGTCTCAAACAACTTCTTCAACCATATATCTTTCTTTGAAAGTACGGTAGATAGTCTAAACAATATTCCGCCCCCCAATTTTGAAAGTCCATTTGATAAATTATGGGCGACAACCAAGGCCACCGAACATCTGTTTAAAGCCGTATTCAAACAATACGACAACTTTATTAGAAGTTGCCCAATACAGCTAGGGGCGACTGATATCATTTTTCCCTTTCATTATTTCTGGTAATTCATTTTTAAGTCGTCATACCTTATCCAAGGATATGACCTTTTACCGCTAGGCCTTGTTTTCACATGGCCCAATCATCACTGTAAATAATTCAAAATACTTAAAAATGAACTTAGATTTAGGAAGTGTCATTGTTGGCGCTATTATTTTAATCGTATGTATCCTACCTTTTATTCTCATAGGCAGGAGCAGAAAAAAAAGAGAAAAACATTTTTTACAATCACTCTCAAACATTGCGAACCAGCACAATTGCCAAATAAACCAACATGAGATATTCGGCACCTTCGCTATTGGAATGGACAAAGTGCACAATGCCGTATTCTTTTGCCGACAATTCAAAGATGAAATGATTGAGCAATATGTCGACCTTACTAAAATAAAGAACTGTAAGGTTATCAATACGGGCAGAACCTTAAAAAGTAAAGATGGACAAAAAAAGGTAACGGATAAACTGGAATTGGGATTTAGCCCCTCCGTTAAAGACAAACCCGAGGTCAAATGGGAGTTTTTCAATGCTGACATTAATTTCCAACCCAATGGGGAGCTCCTATCCATGGAGAATTGGTCAAAAACCATCAACAACCGGATAAAGCTCATTCACTAATAAACAAAAGCCCAATGGTTGCGACCATTGGGCTTTTTATTTACACCTATAGCCAACAACACGCTATCATTAAGTCCCCATATCAATTGGTCATAAAGCAGAAACCTTAAATTTGCATATTGAACAAGTTCCCTGTAAAACCACAGTACTGGCTTAACAGTGAAATCCGGATAAAACCGGAATCAAAAGGTCCTAAGCGTTAAGGGGCCAAAAAGGAAACACTAATTATTAAATAATAGGTTATGACGAAAATTGAACAGGAAGACCATGAAAAAAAAGGCCGTTTTGTTATTTATGAAAACGATGTCTTTGCTGGTGAAATGACGTATACGTGGGCCGGAAAAACAAAATTCATTATCGACCATACCATGGTAGACGGGAAATTCGGAGGTAAGGGCTTCGGTAAACTACTTGTTATGAAATCGGTGGAATTCGCGCAACAAAATGACTTGAAAATCCTACCACTTTGCCCATTTGCAAAAAAAATATTCGACAGGGACAAAGGCATACAGCATTTACTATTCCAATAAAATTACTCTTCTGGGGCATAAAACCCTGATAAACAGCACATCGTCCCTATTTAAATAACCAAGGATGGATTCACTTTCTTCCAGTATGGATATTGGTTGTACCTTTTAAATTACGGAACACGATTCATCATGGTTCAACCACATTCTTTCCCTTGATGGTGAAAATCCAACCCAAAGATCATATCTTTAAGAAACATTGAAAATACCATCCATGAAAAATCTTAAAAGTTTGATACTATTCATCGGTTGTGCCGGATTGCTTTTGCAAGGTTGCGGTCCAAACCTGAACCCGAATGCAGATAAGGAAGAATGGATTGCCTTGTTCAATGGCCAGAACCTAGAAGGTTGGACCCCCAAGATCAAAGGCTTCAAGTTGGGAAAAAACCATAATAATACCTTTAGGGTCACCAATGGTAATCTTAAGGTTTCTTATGCGGCCTATGATTCTTTCGATAGTAAATTCGGGCATCTTTTCTATAAGACCAAATTTTCACACTATCGTTTAAAAGCCCAATATAGAATGGTAGGTGAACAGGCTAAGGGCGGACCCGGTTGGGCCTTTGCCAACAACGGTTTCATGTTGCATTGCCAAGACCCAAAAACAATGACCTTAAACCAGGATTTCCCCATGTCGACTGAATTTCAATTACTGGCAGGAAAGGATCATGATGAACGTCCAACAGGTAATTTATGTACGCCAGGGTGCCATGTACACATTAATGGTAAATTGGTTGAGGACCATTGCATTCCCCATACCAAAGGCGTTACCTATCCCCTTGAAAAATGGGTAAGCATTGAAGCAATTGTCTTGGGCGATTCGATCATACACCAAATTGTTGAAACAGATACGATAATCTCATTTACAAAACCTGTCATCGGTGGGGTATTGGAAGGACTTGACAAAGATAAATTCAAGGAGGGCACCCCAATTACCGAAGGTTATATTGCCATACAAGGTGAAAGTCATGATACCGAATTCCGGAATATTGAATTATTGGACCTATGTGGTTGTAAAGATAAAAAAGCCTTGAACTATAAGTCGTACTACGTAAAACACAATCCTTCGGAATGCATTTATGACTAATGGTCTTGCTCTATTATACAATTAATCAAACGACGATAACGTAGTAATCCCCTTAACCTGTACCACAACATTCCAGAAGGCCAATATTCAGTCAACCACTGTATATTCTATGGTGTTGCACGATCAAGGGTTCGTCCGAATAAATGGCACCACCTCCCCTATTTCGTAGGCATTTCCCCGGGGATTTAAACAGACAAATCCGTTGGAGCGTACCAAACTGGTTAAATCACCTGACCCATTTTCATGTACCGGTATGGCCCAAAGATTTCCTTTTCTGTTTTCGATTTTCACTTGCATAAAGCGGGTCAATGGCGGTTTTACGGCTACGGAAGCATCCAGTAGTACTTCCTCTTGAGGGATTCCAACATCCAAAGAGCGACATAACCACGGTAAAAAGTAGATATGATAGTTCGCAAAGGTGGAAACCGGATTCCCTGGAAATGAAAAAACCACGGTTTTAAGGGCTGACTGTACCCCAAACCAAAATGGCTTTCCCGGTTTTTGGGCTACCCTATGAAATATTTTTTCCACCTCGAGATCTTCAAGGACCTCGGGAATAAAATCGAACTTACCTTTTGATACGCCCCCACTTAAGAGTAGCACATCATAGGTTTTCAAGATATGGATCAGTTCCTTTTTTATATCGGCCTTCTCATCCTTAAGATGTATCGAAGTTGCTTCTATTTTTTCCTTTTGTAAAGCCGCATACAACGATAGGACATTCGATTTACGAATTTGGTGGGGCAAGGGACTTTGGTCAACCTCAACCAACTCATTACCCGTTGATATGACACAAACCTTTGGTAGTTTCTTGACCCGTATTTTAGATTTTCCAACAGATGCCAACACACCAAACTCGGCAGCACCAATACGTGTATTCTCTGGCAATAGTACCGCACCAGAAGTTAGGTCGCTACCTTTACAATGGATTTCCTGTCCTTTTTTCACCTGTTTCAACAAGGTTGCAACCCCATTTTCGATATTTAAATGCTCATACATAATAACGGTATCCGCATTTCGAGGAACAACAGCACCTGTCATTATCTCAATACAATTATTGACATCCTTTAATTTTTGCTGGGGCATCCCGGCACTGGCAAGTCCTTCAATCCTAAAAGAATCCAACCCATTTTTGAGTGCATCGGAATGTATGGCAATACCATCTTTGGCTGCGCGGTCAAAAGGAGGAAAATCCCTATCAGCATAAATAGTCTCCGCAAGGATCCTTCCCAAACCTTGGTTCAATGCAACCATTTCGGTTCCTAGATCCAAAGTATGTTCCAATACTTTGTCGTAAGCATCATTAAAATGTATCATGCTTTAAAAATTTAAACAAGTGGTAAAAACCAAAGATAGTAATTAGAGTTCCATCAATTGAAAAAACGGTATCCACAAGTGTACCCCGTCAAAAAAGGTACGGTATTTACTATCGATTTCACTGTCATTTTATGTATTTTTAACTAACCAATGTAAAAAATGATTGATTACTTTCAAGATAGTAAATTATGAGCGAAAATTATTTTAAGACGTATCCTAATGAAGAAGGATTTTTTAATGAATATGGCGGTGCATTTATACCTCCCATGTTGGAAGAGGAGATGAAAAAAATCACTGATGCCTACTATGCCATCAGTAAATCACATAGTTTTATTTCAGAACTCCGAAGCATACGCAAGCATTACCAAGGTCGTCCTACCCCGGTATATTATTGCAATCGCCTTTCTGAAAAATATGGAGGGCGAATCTATATGAAAAGGGAGGACTTAAACCATACAGGTGCCCATAAATTGAACCATTGCATGGGTGAGGCCCTTCTGGCAAAACATTTGGGCAAAAAGAAATTGATCGCCGAAACCGGTGCTGGCCAACATGGTGTGGCATTAGCCACGGCTGCTGCCTACTTCGGATTGGAATGTGAGATCCATATGGGCGAGGTTGATATGGCCAAAGAACGTCCCAATGTAGTACGCATGCGTATTCTTGGAGCTAAGGTCGTACCCGTTACCCACGGATTGAAAACCTTGAAAGAAGCAGTGGACTCCGCATTTGAAGCCTATATGAAAGACCCGATCAGCACTATTTATTGCATTGGTTCCGTCGTAGGTCCGCATCCTTTTCCTATGATGGTACGTGATTTTCAACGCATTGTTGGTATTGAGGCCAAGGAACAGTTCTTTGATATGACAGGGGAATTGCCAGACAATGTTGTGGCCTGTGTTGGTGGAGGAAGTAATGCCATGGGTATTTTTTCGGCCTTTTTGGACGATAATGAATGTAGCCTCTATGGTGTAGAACCCGGTGGCCGTTCATTGGAACATGGGGAACATGCCGCTACAATGACCTTGGGTAGACCAGGTATTATCCACGGTTTTAAATGTTATACCCTGCAGGATGAAAACGGGGAACCCAGTCCGGTTTATTCCGTAGCCAGTGGTTTGGATTATCCAGGGGTCGGTCCTGAACACAGTATGCTCAAGGATCTAAAGAAGGTAAGCTACGATGTCGTTTCGGATAAGGAGACCATAGATGCCTTTTTTGAATTGAGTCGTTTGGAAGGTATAATCCCAGCCTTGGAAAGTGCGCACGCTGTTGCCTACGCCTTTAAATTGGCCCAGGAAAATCCGCATGAATCAATTTTGGTGAATCTAAGTGGTCGGGGTGACAAGGACCTTGATTTTGTGGTCGATAATTTTGATATGCCCGAATAGCGGTTTAGAACAACCCTAACCCATTTACAAACAATACCCGCAAACCAACGATCAAAACCAATATTGCGGTTATTCTTTTGATACTATTGGCGGACAATTTTTTAAGGCTTAGCCTTACTCCCAGTTGTCCGCCAATCAATACCGTGACGCCCAATGCCAAAGTTTCTACCCATGGGAGTTCAATCGTACCTGCAATCAGTAGTCCTACCAAACCGGAGATGGAATTCACCAAGATAAAAAAACTGGCCAAGGCAGCAATTTTGACCGATTTGTTCCAATTGATATGATTTAGGATAGGGGCTAAAAAAATACCCCCGCCAATACCCACTAATCCGGACAACAACCCTATGACCGCCCCAATCACATAACTCAGCGAGCTGGGATACGTCTTCGTAGGCTCGTTCAATTTTATACCAGAGGTCTGCCAAAGCAATGATACCGAGGAAATGATCAAAGCAACCCCTAGGATAATAAAAAACACCTCCTCCTTCAAGCGAAAGGATGCCCCTAAAAATGCCATGGGAATACTGGTTATCACGAATGGAAGAAAGTCTTTAAGTCGGGTATGACCATGCTTTAAATAGAGGAATGTACTCCCGGAAACCACCACCAAGTTACAGACCAATGCGATGGAACGAATGGCGAAAAAATTGACAAGTACAAGGGTCAACAAAGCCAAATAACTGGAACCTCCACCGAATCCCACAGAGGAATACAAGGTAGAAACCACAAAAAAACCTATACATAAAAGGACCAATCCCTCAATACTTAACAGCATACTTTTTCAATTGCTCAATCCCACCGTTCACATTAATGATATCGGATTCATTTTTATAGGCTACAAGTATCGCTTGGGCCTCAAGACTTCGTGAACCACTATGACACAAAACATAAACCGGTTGATCATATCCGAGTGTATGTTTCCAATCCTCAATATCTTCCAATGGCAGATTAATAGAATTTTTAAGATGGAATTCCTCAAATTCCCCAACCGTGCGTACATCGATAATTTGAATGTTATCGATGGACAATAGCTTTTCAAAATCTTTCGATTCTATCGTATCGGAATTGACACTACATGAAAGACCATAAGTTTCCTGAAGCGATGTAATTTTCAAGTTAGAGGGGTTCGCACCAAAGTTTATCTTTTGGAAGGTTTGCTCCAGACCATTGAACAATAGCAATTTACCAGACAACACCTCCCCTATACCCGTAAGCACCTTAACAGCCTCCAAAGCCTGAAGGTTTCCGACTATTCCCGGAATAACACCTAGTACACCATGCGCATTACAATTTGGCACTTCTTTGGCCGAAGGCATTTTGGGAAAAAGACATCTGTATGTAGGTCCGTTTTTATAATTGAACACACTTACTTGTCCCTCAAAACTATGTAAGGCCCCATACACAAATGGCTTTTTCAGTATCACACAGGCGTCATTGATCAGATAGCGCGTCGGGAAATTATCCGTGGCATCAATTACCAGATCATACCCCTCGATAATCGAAAGGGCATTTTCCAAAGTCAGGAATTCATAATAAGGAATTAATTGGGTATCCGGATTTTGCGCCTTTAATTTCTTGATGGCAACGTCCAATTTGGCGTGCCCAACCTCATCCGCTGAATATAATACCTGACGATGTAAATTGGAGAGTGAAACCTCATCTTCCTCAACAATGCCCAAGGTACCGACTCCCATTGCATTCAAATAAGTAAGTACGGGAACACCCAGACCACCTGCACCTACTACTAAAACCTTGGCTGCTGCCAGCTTGGCTTGGGCTTCTGGACCAAAATCCTTCAGTTGCGTTTGTCTGGAATATCGTTCACCATTCATACTTATGCCAATTTCGCCAATGCTTCCTGATATTCCAATTCTGAATTGGCATTCATCAGTACATTTTCGTTTTCCGGATAAACCAAATGTGTATCATTGTTGATCAGGAATTTACGCGGACAAGATCCATTACGACCAGCTTCCATATAACTTGTCGCCATTTTTAACCCATAAGGTTCCCAAATGGCGCATAAAGGCTCTGGCAATGGATTCTCCTTCAAGGCATAACAAGTGGCATAGGCATTGCTTTTGCGGGAAGCTATTAGGTTGCGCAATGATTCCACATCGATCAAAGGCATATCGCAGGCCAATACCAACCACGCCACTTCAGGATATGCCTTGTGTGCGGACAATATCCCGTTGAACGGCCCTTTGAAAACATCCTCATCCACAATGGTTTGAAATGTGGCACCTATTTCATTGGTTTGTTCTTTTCGAATGCTCATAAAGGTGTTATCGCACACTTCCGCTAACAAACGGTATAAGTACTCGCGTTGGGGAACACCATGATAGGCAATCAGCCCCTTGTCCTTTCCCATGCGTATGCTCTTACCTCCTGAGAGGACCAATCCATATATTTTAGCGATTGAAGTCATGCTTACCTCCGGATTTTTGCTCTAGTTGAATATTTGAAATTGTGATGTCCTGGGACAAGGCCTTACACATATCATAAATGGTCAGGGCACTGACCGAGACCCCTGTCAAGGCCTCCATTTCTACCCCCGTACGCTCCGTGCATTTCACCTTGCAGGTTATATTCAAAGCGTTTTCCCCTGGTTGTATATCGATATGTACTTTGGATAAATTGAGTTGATGGCACAAGGGTATGAGTTCCGAAGTCTTCTTAACACCCTGTATACCTGCGATAATGGCCGTCTGTATGATACTACCCTTTTTGCCCAAAAAATCTTGTGCCTTCAAGGTTTCAAACACCGTATTCGGAAAACACACCCTCCCTGAGGCGATGGCCATTCGGGATGAAACCATTTTCTCCGATACATCTACCATTGAAGCGTTACCCGCTTCATCTATATGTGAAAGTTTCCCGTTCATTTTACCCTCCGATTGTTGTCATAGAATTCGTATACTCCCCTTTGTATTGCTTTTGCGCCTCAAAACCAGTTTTGGCCCTACTACCAATAGCCTTCATTATTTGTTGCTTTACTTTTTCCTCGGATGATAATCCTCGTAATATATCCCTGATATTCATACAGGGCTGGGCATACAGGCAGGTGATCACATCGCCAGTTGCCGTAATCCTTAGTCTATTGCAACTACCGCAAAATGTTCGACTAAATGAGGGTATAACCCCAAAAGTTCCCTTAAAACCGGGTATTTTGTAAATCATGGAAGTAGATGTCGCTTCCGTGGGAATTTCCCCATAATCGGGATAGGCTTCCTTTATATGAGATAATATTCGTTTGTAATCCCACGCATTGGCCTCAAAATGTCGAGACCCTCCATTAAATGGCATTTCCTCCAAATACCGCACACAAATAGCATGCTGTTTGGTCAATTCCAGCATGGGTAGGATATCTTGGGTGTTTTGTCCATGTAAAGCAATGAAATTGATCCGTACATTAAAACCTTCATCACACAAACGCATAATGTTGTTGTAAACGATATCGTATTGGTTCCTCCTTGTAATCTTTTCAAAGGTCTCCCGATCAATAGCATCCAAGCTAACGTTGATATTTTTTATGCCCAAGCTTTTGAGTTCATCAATATAGGGCCCGATCAGGGTCGCATTGGTGGTTATTGAGATATCCTTTAACCCATCCATATGGGCGAGATTGCGAAGCAACACCATCAGATCTTTGCGTACGAAAGGCTCCCCTCCAGTTATCCTGATCTTATCAATGCCCTGGGCCACCAATATACCACTCAATCGGGATAGTTCCTCGATGGTGAAAAGGGTTTCTTTTTGGGAAAAGTCTATACCATTTTCGGGCATACAATAATTACAGCGCAGATTACAACGGTCCGTAACCGCTAAACGCAAATAATTTATTTTCCTATTATGGTTATCTATCAACATATATTAAGGGTGGGCCGAAACCCAAACTGATTTGTTCTTGAACATTTCCTTTTTCCAAATGGGAACCGTTTCTTTTAAGGTATCGATCATATACCTACAAGCCGTGAAGCAAGCATCCCTATGTGCTGTTGAAACCCCAATAATCACCACGGGTTCCTTTACTTTTTTAAGTCCGACAGCATGGCGTATCACTACTTTGTTCAATGGCCACTTTGCCGATGCTTGATCAACGATTTTGGCCATTTCCTTCAAAGCCATGGATTTATAGGCTTCAAACTCCAGGGATATTACGGATTCATTATCGGTAAAATCCCGAACCGTACCAATAAACACACAAATACCCCCACTTTTGGCATCTGACAATTCATCGTATACCTGAGTCGTATCAATGGTTTCAACAATTTCTATTATCGGTTTTTCCATTACCCTCCGCTTACTGGTGGAATTATTGCAATTTCATCCTTCTGCCCTATTTGTGCTTCAAGGGAAGCGTACTCCCCGTTTACCGCAACAGCTAAGGATGATAACTTATTGAAATCGGGATAAGCATCATTCAGCAGATGGATCAATTCACCTACCGAGTGGGGTTTTTCATTATAGGAAGACAAATCCAAGGATGACTTACCTACGATATCCCTTGCTATCCCAAATAAAATTATTTCCATATCCCAAATTACTAAATCATTTTCATACTATGTGCCCGAAAAATAACACTTTCAAAACCAATTCCTCTATACCTTATGGTAAAATTCATTTGGGTTCATCGTTTTAATCCCCAATTGGATTCAAATTACCAAAATAACCCTGGGAAAATTTTCATGGACAGGTATTTAACCTTCCTTTATGTTAACCACTTTGTCGTAAAAATGGAGGTGATTTTACAGCATTGCCCTATTTTTGTACCAATGAACATATCGAAACATATAAGCAGTCCACAAAACGCAATGATAAAACAACTTGTCCTTCTTCAGGAAAAGTCCCGCGAAAGGAGAAAACAAGATGCATTCATTATAGAAGGAAAAAGGGAGATATCCTTAGCGATCAAAGCTGACTATGAGATAAGATCATTGCTATATTCACCAGACATTATTTCAAGTGGGATGGTTTTGGATCTGGTAAAAAATACGGGGAAACAACCAGAATTGATAGAGGTTTCCGATGCGGTATACCAAAAATTGGCCTATAGGACTTCTACAGAAGGCGTAATTGCCGTAGTAAAGACCAAAAAACATGCATTGCATGACCTTCAACTTAAAAACAAGAATGCCCTGATCCTTGTTGCCGAAGCCCCGGAAAAACCAGGGAATATCGGCGCATTATTGCGAACTGCGGATGCTGCGGCTTTGGATGCCGTTCTTATTGCCAACCCCAAAGGAGATCTATACAGTCCGAATATCATCCGCTCCAGTGTCGGTTGTCTATTCACCAATAACATCGGTATAGGGAGCACCAGTGAAATAGTGGCTTTTTTAAAGGAAAAGCACATACATATATATTGTGCAGCCTTATCGGCTTCCGAAACCTATACCAAAACAAATTTCACGGAAGCTTCCGCAATTGTTGTGGGCACAGAATCAACCGGACTTTCGGAAGCGTGGCTGAAAGCATCGACACAAAACATCATTATTCCCATGGAAGGCCAAATAGATTCGATGAATGTATCAGTATCGGCGGCAATACTTATATTTGAGGCCAAACGGCAAAGATCACTTTAGCATCGACCGAATTTCCGTTAAATACCAAAAACCATTTAATGACACAAACAAGCTTGTTTTATATTATTATTGCCATCTTGGTGATAGAGTTCATTATTGAAACTACACTGGACCACTTGAATTCAAAACGGTACAATGACCCCATACCGGATGATCTAAAGGATGTTTTTGATACCGAGGAATACCAAAAATCACAAGAATATAAAAAGACCAATTACAAATTCGGTCTTCTTACCTCAACCTTTTCCTTGCTTCTAACCCTAGGATTTCTTTCTTTGGGTGGGTTCGAATGGATTGACACTTTGGCACGGAGCGTATCGGACAACCCAATTATAATCGCATTGGTGTTCTTCGCTATCATCATGATCGGTAGTGATTTGATCACGACCCCTTTTGGGTACTATAAGACTTTTGTTATTGAGGAAAGATTCGGTTTTAACAAAACCTCGAAAACCACCTTTTTTACGGATAAATTAAAGGGGTATTTGATGATGGCCATTATTGGCGGTGGGCTTACAGCGCTCATCATATGGTTTTTTGAATGGGCAGGAACCAACTTTTGGATTTATGCCTGGGCAGTCGTGGCGATCTTCACCTTGTTCATGAACCTCTTCTATAGTAGGTTGATCGTGCCCCTGTTCAATAAGCAGAAACCCTTGGAGGAAGGAAGTCTTAAAAATAAGATAGAAGGGTACGCCCAAAAGGTAGGCTTCGAAATCCGTAATATATTCGTTATAGACGGTTCTAAAAGATCGACAAAGGCGAATGCCTATTTTTCTGGTTTTGGCAAAGAAAAAAGGGTAACCCTCTATGACACCCTTATCAATGATCTGGATGAAGATGAAATTGTGGCAGTTTTGGCCCATGAGGTAGGTCATTACAAACGCCATCATATTGTTTTCAATTTAATTTCCTCTATTTTGTTGACGGGATTCACACTTTTTCTTTTGTCCCTATTCATCAACAGTCCAGAGGTTTCAAGAGCCATAGGGGTTTCACAACCAAGTTTTCATGCCGCGCTGATCGGATTTGGAATTCTATACAGCCCAATTTCCGAGGTAACCGGTTTGATCATGAATTACCTATCCCGAAAATTTGAATATCAGGCCGATGATTTTGCCAAGAATACATTCGCGGCCAAACCATTGATTACATCGCTAAAGAAGTTATCCAAAAACAGCCTCAGCAACCTTACCCCCCATCCTGCCTATGTTTTTATGCATTATTCCCATCCTCCACTAATAGCACGAGTCAAGAATTTAAAGGCATAATTTTTGTTGTGTATTAAAGGGGATTGTGTAATTTTATTAGAGTATGACTCAAGCAGCTATAGAACAGGAAAACAAAAAAATTGCAAAGCAATATAAGGAATTGCTGAAGATAAGCTACCAGACCTTGTCTGATGATGATAAGGCTTTGGTTCGGCATGCCTTTGAAATCGCTGTTGATGCCCACAAGGAACAACGAAGGAAATCCGGTGAGGCTTATATTTTCCATCCAATAGCAGTGGCCAAGATCGTCGCTTCGGAAATAGGCCTGGATGCCGTATCGATTGCATCTGCCTTATTACATGATGTCGTAGAGGATACCGATTACACCCTTGATGATATCGAGCGTATGTTCGGGGAAACGGTGGCCCGTATTGTTGACGGACTCACCAAGATATCCCACCTTAAAAAGGACATGAACATATCGCAGCAAGCGGAGAATTTCCGTAAAATGTTGTTGACCTTGCATGACGATGTGCGTGTCATCATCATAAAGATTGCGGATCGATACCACAATATGTTGACCTTGGATGCGATGCCAGAACACAAACAAGTGAAAATGGCATCGGAAACCTTATATATTTACGCCCCTTTGGCCCACCGAATCGGCCTATACAATATTAAGACAGAGTTAGAGGACCTCAGTTTAAAATACACGGAGCCCGAGGTGTACAAGGATATTTTGGGTAAAATCGAGGAATCCAAAGAAGAGCAACAAAAATATATTGACGATTTTACGGGTGTCATCCGTGATTCATTGGACAAGGAATCTCTCAATTACCACATTAAAGGCCGCATGAAGTCGATCTTCTCCATTCGTAAGAAGATGAAGGTCCAGAATGTTTCCTTTGACCAGATCTACGATAAGTTTGCTATCCGCATCATATACAAATCGGACCGGGCCAACGAAAAATTCCTGGCGTGGAAAATATATTCAATAGTCACAGATCACTTTACACCGAACCCGGTACGTTTACGTGATTGGATATCCTCCCCAAAATCCACGGGATACGAAGCCTTGCACATTACCGTGATGGGGCCCATGGGTAAATGGGTCGAAGTGCAAATCCGAAGTGAGCGTATGCATGAAATCGCTGAAAAAGGATATGCTGCACATTTTAAATACAAACACGGCGACCAAAAAGAACAAGGTATAGAGGTCTGGTTGAACAAATTACAGGAGGCTTTGGAGAATTCAAATGCCAATGCTGTTGACTTTGTTGAGGAATTCAAACTCAATCTATACTCAAAGGAAATTTTTGTGTTTACCCCTTTGGGCGAATTAAAATCGATGCCAAAAGGTGCCACACCCCTTGATTTCGCTTTCAACATACATACCGAAGTGGGCATGCATACCCGTGGCGCCAAGGTAAATGGCAAACTTGTGCCTTTGAATACCACCCTAAAAAGTGGTGACCAGGTTGAAATAATCACTTCCGACCAGGCTCAACCGAACCAAAACTGGCTCGATTATGCCACGACGGCAAGGGCAAGGGCAAAAATAAAATCTTCCCTACGGGAAGAAAAGAAAGCCGTTGCCAACGAGGGCAAGGAAATTTTACGAAGAAAACTTAAATCTCAAAAGATAAACCTTAACGAGGATACCATTAACAAAATGGTCACTTTCTTTAAGCTTAAGACCAGCCTGGATTTATTCTATCGCGTAGGTATAGGGGCCATAGACAATCAAAAGATAAAAGACTTTGCGTCATCGTACAGCAATGCATTCATCAGTTTTTTCAAGAGCAAGATCAGAAGGTCCCCGATTCCTGAAAACATTGACAGGGATGAGATTACGGCAAAATATGACATGCTGGTCTTTGGTAAGGAAGAGGAAAAACTCGATTATAAACTTTCGCAATGCTGCAATCCCATTCCAGGCGATGCCGTTTTTGGGTTCATAAGCGTTAACGAAGGTATAAAAGTCCATAAGAAAAACTGCCCTAATGCTATCTCGCTGCAATCGAATTACGCTTATAGGATTATCAGTGCAAAATGGATAGATTCGTCCCAACAGGAGTTCAGATCCGAAATCCAATTAACGGGAATAGACAATTTAGGATTGATCAGTGAAATTACCTCGGTGATTTCGACCCATATGAATGTCAACATGCAAAACTTGAATTTCAGTACTGAGGGTGGCACTTTCACAGGTAGGATTACCGTCGTTGTAAAGAACAATAATATTCTAAAGAAACTGATTCAAAACCTAAAGCTTATCAATGGTATTGATAAAGTCACCCGAGTTTAGAAACTTAATTAAAATTTAGCCGTACATTTGTACATTAATGCAGTGATTATTGTTATGCCTCCTAATAAAAACCAGGAAATTGTAAAAAACGTATTCACCACCTTTTTAGAAGAAAAAGGGCATAGGAAAACACCCGAGCGCTACGCTATTCTCCAAGAAATTTACGAAAGTGACGAACATTTTGATATAGAATCGCTCTATATCAATATGAAAAACAAAAACTATAGGGTAAGCCGGGCTACACTTTACAATACCATTGAGCTTTTGTTGGAATCCAAATTGGTACGAAAACATCAGTTTGGCAAAAATCAGGCTCAGTACGAGAAATCCTATTTTGATCGTCAACATGACCATGTTATCCTAACGGATACGGGTGAGGTGATGGAATTCTGCGATCCACGTATACAATCCATCAAAAAGACCATTGAAGAGGTTTTCGATATCAAGATAACGAATCATTCATTATACTTTTACGGAACAAAGAACAAAGAAGGTAACACAAACAACTAACCAAACTAAATAATGGCAGTAGATTTATTGTTGGGATTACAGTGGGGAGACGAAGGAAAAGGAAAAATCGTCGATGTACTCACAAAAAACTATGATATTATAGCTCGTTTTCAAGGAGGCCCAAATGCCGGACATACTTTGGAATTTGATGGTATTAAACACGTTTTACATACCATACCCTCAGGGATATTCCACAAGAAAGCCATCAATGTTGTCGGCAACGGTGTCGTCATTGACCCTGTCATTTTCAAAAAAGAACTTGATGCCTTGGACGTCTTTGATATCGATGTAAAATCAAAACTATTCATTAGTAGAAAGGCTCATCTAATCCTACCGACCCATCGTTTGTTGGATGCTGCTTCCGAAACCTCCAAAGGGAAAGCGAAAATAGGCTCGACCTTAAAAGGTATTGGCCCAACCTATATGGACAAAACCGGTAGAAACGGTATGCGAATCGGGGATTTGGAGTTGTCCGATTGGAAGGAAAAATACCGTGCATTGGCAGACAAACATGAGGCCATGATCGGTTTCTACAATGTGGATATCCAATATAACCTGGAAGAATTGGAAGACGAATTCTTCAGTGCCATAAAAACACTTAAGGAACTAACCTTCATCGATAGTGAGGAATATTTATACCAAGCCCAAAAGGAGGGTAAAAAAATACTCGCGGAAGGTGCCCAAGGATCATTATTGGATATTGACTTCGGTACATATCCCTTCGTAACCTCCAGTAACACCACCGCCGCAGGTGCCTGTACCGGATTGGGTGTGGCACCAAACCAAATCGGTGAGGTAAAAGGTATTTTCAAAGCATATACCACCCGTGTTGGTAGTGGCCCATTCCCAACAGAGTTATTTGACGAGGATGGGAAGACCATGGCCAGTGTCGGTAATGAATTTGGTGCTACCACAGGTAGGGCCAGAAGATGTGGATGGCTCGATCTTGTTGCCTTAAAATATGCCGTCAGGGTAAATGGGGTAACCGAACTTATGATGATGAAAGGTGATGTCCTTAGTGGATTCAAAAAACTTAAGGTCTGTACGGCCTATAATTACAAAGGGGAAGTCATTACGCACTTACCCTATAACATCGAAGCTGAAAATGTAACACCCATTTACACCGAGATGAAAGGGTGGTCCCAAGACCTTACCAAAATGAGTAAGGCAGAGGAACTTCCTAAAACCCTGAATGATTATATCGACTTTTTGGAAAAAGAACTTGAAGTTCCCATTAAGATCGTTTCCGTGGGACCAGACAGGACCCAGACAATTCATAGATAGGGAAACGGTAACCATACCGACTCGAAAATAAAAATCATTGGAGTGCCTTTAAAGTTTATTCTTTAAAGGCACTTTTCTTTTTACATTCCCACGAAAAACACCTACCTCTTCTTTGGTGTATTTAGGGTGTCATTTCTGTTTTTTAATTGATCGCTTTTACGTAAATTGTAGAAATATCCACCAACTCCAAAATGAAATCCAATCATGACTTAATCGGTTCTTTCCAATTATACAGTGTATTTCGTTTTATTTCCTCACTTATAACACCTCGAAACCCTAATATAATAACATTTTATATGAATAACACGACCAAACCTGGACCTACCATAAAATTACTTTTTGTGATAGCCCTATTGCTCTTCGGTAATTGGACCATGGCCCAAAAGAACCTTAAATTAAGCTCCCCTGACAAGCAACTCGAAGTGGTCATTGACCTCGCCGACAACATTTCGTGGAATGTAACCCTTAAAGGTTCCAATATTATAGACAATGCGGTCATTTCCATGGACATGGGTGAAGGAAGGATCTTGGGTAACGCCCCCAAATTGCGAAACCAAAGTATGGTCAGCAAAAATGAAGTCTTTATCCCAGTGGTTGCCAATAAGGATGCTAAAATCAACAACGAATACAATCAATTGACCCTGGATTTTAAGAATAATTACCAATTGATCTTCCGAGCATATAATGATGGTATCGCATACCGGTTTATTGATGGAAACAGAAAAACCAGGCTTGTTCTTAATGAAGAAATGACCTTGTTTTTTCCTGATGGCACCTCATCGTTCTTTCCTGAAGAGGAATCTTTTTATTCGCACAATGAGCGCGATTATTTAGTGAAAAATGTAGCGGATATGCAAAAAGGGGCCTTTTGCAGCCTACCGGTGATGTTCAATACGAAAACGGCCAAAGTGCTTTTCACTGAAGCCTCGTTGATCAATTACCCTGGAATGTTCTTGGCCAAAACCATGGACCATGCGATGACATCCACTTTTCCCAAATATGTATTAAAAGCCATCCCTAATGAAGCGTTTAGCCCCGATCGGAACCAAATCATCGAGGAAGAGGCCGATTACATTGCGAAAATCAATGGTAAACGAGCATATCCTTGGAGGGTATTCATTATTAGTGATGATGACAGGACCTTTGTGGAAAGCAATCTGGTCGCCTTATTGTCAGACAAATCAAAGATCACTGATACCAGTTGGATAAAACCCGGACAAGTCGCTTGGGACTGGTATAATGCCAATAACGTCTATGGTGTCGATTTTGAGGCAGGCATCAATATGGATACGTATAAATATTTCATCGATTTCGCCTCTAAAAATGGCATTGAATACGTGATATTGGATGAAGGCTGGACAAAATCCACCACAGAAATCATGGATGACAATGAAAACATGGATGTCCCTGAATTGATCAAATATGCCAAATCCAAAAATGTTGGGATTATTTTATGGGTCTTATGGAAACCACTTTATGAGAATCCTGAGGAAATACTGAAATTATACAGTAGTTGGGGTGCCGTGGGCATCAAAGTGGATTTTATGCAACGAAGTGACCAATACGTCGTTGAATCCTATGAAAAAATTGCGGAAATCGCCGCAAAATATAAAATGCTGGTCGACTATCATGGTGCTTTCAAACCTGCCGGGGTTGAGCGTATGTGGCCCAACATCATCAATTACGAAGGAGTCCGGGGTAATGAGAATAACAAATGGACCAATGCCATAACGCCAGAACACAATGTGACATTACCATTCATTCGTATGGCCGCAGGCCCGTTGGATTTCACCCCTGGTGCCATGATCAACATGAACCAATTGGATTATGAAACCGGTGGACCCAATTACGCCCCTTTATTCACCAGGCCAATGAGCTATGGCACAAGGGCCCACCAAGTGGCCATGTATACGATCTTTGAAGCCCCGCTTCAAATGCTATGTGAATCACCGACCATTTATTACAAAGAACAGGAAACCGTCGATTTCATAACACAAATACCAACGGTATGGGATGAGACCGTTGTACTGGAGGGTGCCGTTTCCGATTATATTGTCCTGGCCCGTAGAAAAGGTGATAATTGGTACCTTGGTGCAATGACCGATTGGACGGCCAGGGACTTTGAAATAGACCTTTCCTTTTTGGAAAAGGGCAATTATACCCTGCAGGGCTACCAAGATGGGGTAAACGCTTCTAGGAACGCACAGGACTATAAGATCATAAAGCAAGACGTCGACCAAAACACCAAACTAAAGTTAAAATTATCCAGTGGTGGTGGGTACTCCGCCATTATCACGAAAAACTAGATTATGAAAAACATAAATAGAAGAAACTTCATTCGAAAGACATCATTGGCTGGTGCCGCATTGGCAGTAACCCCTTCGATAGTCAAAGGTGCCTATTCCAATTCTGAACGCCCTTATGGCGCTAAATACATGGGTGATTTCGCTGCCCCAAAGTTAGAGACCGTACGGGCTGCTTTCATCGGCGTGGGTTCAAGGGGCCCTGGACACCTTAAATTCTTTGCCTCACTTCCCGGAACCGAAGTGGTTGCCGTTTGCGATTTATATCAAGATTTTACTGAAAAGTGGAGTGCGGAAGCCAAAGAAATCGGAAAGGGAAAACGACATAAGAAGATAGCCCAATATTACGGTGATGAAAATCAATGGAGGACCATGCTAACCGAAGTTAAACCCGATGTGGTTTTTATCGCAACCAATTGGAGTAACCATGCACCCATGGCTATCGAGTCCATGAAAAAAGGGGCCCATGCCTTTGTAGAAGTGCCCATAGGAATTACACTTGAAGAAATGTGGGAACTCGTAAACACCTCGGAGCAAACCCAAAAGCACTGTATGATGATGGAAAATGTCAACTACAACAGGGATGAGCTAATGTTCCTCAATATGTGCAGGCAGGGTGTTATTGGGGATTTTTTACATGCCGAAGCTTCCTATATTCACGAACTCCGGTCCCAGATGGTAGATCAAGAACGTGGTACAGGCTCTTGGCGAACATACCATTATGCCAAACGAAATGGCAATTTATACCCAACCCACGGACTAGGTCCGGTTGCCCAATACATGAATTTAGGACGTAGCGAGGATAACTTTGGCAGTCTGGTTTCTTTTTCTACCCAAGCTTTGGGAAGAAAATTATATGCTGAAAAAAACTATCCGGCCGATCATAAATGGAATAAACTGGATTATAAGGGAGGAGACTTGAATACCTCCATAATAAAAACAACTGTTGGCCGCACCATAATGGTCCAATGGGACGAAACAAGTCCACGCCCCTACTCAAGATTGAACCTGATTCAAGGTACCAAAGGGGTTCTGGCTGGATTCCCGACAAGGATTGCCTTGGAAGGAGGTGTGGAAGGTGTAACCGACAACCATCACACATGGGCACAAGGGGAACAACTGGCCGCTATTTACGAAAAATACGACCACCCATTGTACAAAAGATTGAATGAAGCCACCAAAGACACTGGTCATGGTGGTATGGATGGTATGATGATGTATCGTATTGTCGAATGCTTGCAAAAGGGACTTCCCCTAGACCAAAACCTCTATGAAGGTTGTTTCTGGAGTGCGGTATCCCCGTTAAGTGAGCGTTCCGTAGCCAGTGGCGGCGCCCCCCAGAATTTTCCAGACTTCACAAGAGGTAACTGGAAAGACACCAAACCATTAGCCATTATTTCATAAAAACAACGTAATAAAAAAACCAACCTATGTTTAAAAAATTCCATGTCCCATCCTTTTTTGTTTTCATATCAATCTTGGCCATCACCTCATGTGCATCCCATAAAAACAGTAATGACGATGGATTCAAAGCCCTTTTTAACGGTGAAAATCTAGAAGGCTGGGTAGGCAATACATCGGCTTACCGGGCCGAAAATGGTATGATTGTCGTTGACCCCAACGGAAGTGATAGCGGGGGTAACCTTTTTACCGAACGGGAGTTCAGTGATTTTATCCTAAGATTCGAATTTCAATTAACCCCAGGCAGTAACAACGGATTGGGGATTCACGCCCCCTTGGAAGGGGATGCCGCATATGTGGGCAAGGAATTACAGATTTTAGACAATACGGCCGACAAATATGCAAAACTGCACCCTTACCAATACCATGGTTCGGTCTATGGTATCATTCCGGCTAAACGAGGATTTCTAAATCCCGTTGGGGAATGGAACCATCAGGAGGTTTATGTAAAAGGCTCAAAAATAAAGGTTATTTTAAATGGCACTGTTATTCTTGATGGGGATTTCATAAAAGCAAGTAAAAATGGTACCTTAGACCATAAAGACCACCCAGGGTTGGAACGAACTAACGGACATATCGGTTTTCTGGGGCATGGGGATGTCGTCCGTTTTAAAAATATTAGAATAAAGGATTTATCAACCAATAATTAAAGAATTTATGTGCGCATACAATAAGGAACGCAGGGATTTTGTAAAGAAAAGTGGGTTAGGTCTATTAGGAATTGCTATTGCACCTTCACTATTAGGAAACTTAAGCCCCAATAACCGTTTGAGAACAGCCCATATTGGCGTGGGAGGAATGGGTAATGAAGACTTAAAGGCTATATCTTCCCATAAGTTGGTCGATGTTATCGCCTTGTGCGATGTGGACAGTACCAATTTGGCAGCTGCCCAAAAACTACACCCTAAGGCTAAGCTATTTTCTGATTATCGTGTAATGCTGGCCGAACTGAAAAATGAAATTGATGCCGTAATCGTTTCAACACCAGACCATACCCATGCACCAGCTTCAATGATGGCGATGAATCTTGGCAAACCGGTGTATTGCCAAAAGCCACTTACCCACCATGTATCCGAAGCCCGGGCTATGAAAAAATTGGCCGCGGACAAAAACCTGATTACCCAAATGGGTATTCAAGTACATTCGTTCTATGACTATAAATTGGCTACGTTGTTGATACAATCTGGAATAATAGGCAAAGTACATACGGTACGTGCATGGTCACCAAAAAACTGGGGATATGACGGACCAAAACCACAAGGTAGCGATCCCATTCCAGAAACGTTGGATTGGAACCTATGGTTAGGAACATCGGCAGAAAGACCATACAAAAAGGATGTTTATCATCCTGGCAACTGGAGAAAATTATTGGATTTCGGTTGTGGCACACTTGGGGATATGGGGGTCCATATATTTGACACCCCTTATAATGCCCTCGAATTGGATGTACCAAGGACCATACGCAATGAATGTAGGGAACCAAACGGTTTTGGGTTCCCCGAAAACAACATCGTTACTTATGAATTTCCAGGCACCAAACATACCGCAGAAAAATTGACTTGGGTTTGGTACGATGGCCCTGGGGCTCCAAAAATGCATAAAGACCTTATACTTCCTGGTGCAAAAGAAGCTACATCGGCCACAAACGTTGATAAAAAAGAAAAGTCCGTGGAAGAAAAAATGTCATTGGACACCAAGGCTACCGGAGCTGGCAAATTACCTGAACAAGGTGCCATGTTCATCGGTGATAAGGGTCGTTTATTACTACCGCACTTTATGGAATTGCCCAAGAAGATCGTTGATGGCAAATACGTGGACATTTCAGACGAAATTGCCCGTATAGAAAAAAAGAACAATATGGGCAAACCCATACGCAACTACAATTCCGAAGGACAAAAACACTACCATCAATTTGTAGATGCCTGTCTGGGCCAAGCAGAATGTAGTGCCCCTTTTTCCTATGCGTCAAGGCTTACAGAAACAATTCTGTTGGGTGTCATAGCAGGCCGTTTCCCAAACAAGACCTTACATTGGGACAACAATGAGGCCAAATTCAAGGAAGAAGAGGCCAACCAGTATTTGGAATCGGCTTATCGGGATTTCTAAAGAAGACCAAACCAAAGACCGTCTTATAGGTTCAAGGTGGTTTTGTAGTTTAAAAAGTTACAAAACCACCTTTTCCTGACGGTCTTCTTTACGATATGCCAACAATAGAACAACATCGTTCATTTCGCTGTCCATGCCTCCAGTTATACGGTTCCATTTGGGCGGCCTAAAAAATGGATTCAACCACAGAAAGTGCAAAAACCCAGTATCGAAAAGTAAAAAAATATCCGCAACGTTTTATCGGTTTACTAAATCTATCCCAATCATTGATTACACTCCCTCAAAAAGTCATATTTTTGGGCAAAATTCATAACCTTGTTCAATAAAATCATTTACATACTGGTTGTATTGGCTTCACTACCCCTATTTTCCCAAGAAGCCCCCCCAAAGCAAATCAACATTGTTTATGGGGCCAACTTCACCAAGGATGAGGCGCAATATCCAGGAGCTTCCATATTCAGCAAAGACAACAGGCAAATACAATTTGAGCACGAGGGGGCCGATCTGTTTTGCGACATCGCCATCTACTATCAAAAAGAAAATAGGTTAAAGGCCATTGGCAACATTCGCTTACAACAGGGAGACTCCATTCAAATGACCAGTGGAAAGATCAACTATGATGGTAACGAAAACATGGCAAAAGCCTGGGAGAACGTCGTATTGACAAGTAGTTCCAAAATGACCTTGAAGACCGACACCCTTCGTTTCAACCGATTGGAACAGCAGGCTTATTATAAGGATTTCGGTACGGTGGTCGACTCTGTCAATACCCTGACCAGTGAAATAGGCCGGTATTTTTTGGAAAATAAAAAGTTACAGTTCCTAGACAGTGTCCATATTGTAAACCCGGATTACATATTGGATTCCGAACAATTGGATTATTACGAAACCTCTAAAAACGCTTACCTCTACGGCCCATCGACTATAACGGGAAAAACCTATAAAATATATTGTGAACGCGGGTTTTATGACACGAAGGTAGAAACGGGATACTTTATCAAGAACACGAGAATCGATTACAACAATCGTATCATTAAAGGTGATAGCGTCTATTTCAACAAGGCTAGGGAATTTGCCTCGGCAACCAATAACATCAAGGTTATAGACACCGTGAATAACGGGGTAATCAAGGCCCACTATGCGGAGGTCTTTAAGGCCAAGGATTCCGTTTTTGCCACACGGCGGGCGGTATCAATATCGGTAATGGAGAAAGACTCGTTGTACATGCATGGCGATACGTTAATGTTGACCGGCAAGCCAGAACACAGGGTTCTTAGGGCCTTTAGAAATGCTAAATTCTACAAAACCGACCTAAGCGGCAAATGCGACTCCATTCATGCTGACCAGAAAACCGGGATCACCCAACTGATAACCAATCCCATCATCTGGAATGGGCCCAACCAAATGACCGGAGACAGTATCCATTTAAAATCAGATTTAAAGACCGAAAAAATGGATTCGCTTAAAGTATTGAACAATGCATTTATCATTTCCCTGGACAGTGTTAGTATGGAAGGCTACAATCAGGCAAAAGGAAAGGACCTGTTCGGGAAATTCAAGGACAATCAACTCAAACTAATCGATTTAATCAAGAACACAGAGGTCATCTATTATATGTACAATGATGATGATGAACTCATTGGAATCAATAAAACAATCTGCAGCGCCATTCGTATAAAAATGGCCGAAAACGATATTGAGGAACTTACTTTTTTCACCAAGCCCGACGGGGATATATTCCCTGAAACAGAACTTCCCGAGAACAGCCGGAAATTAAAAGGTTTCGTTTGGCGGGGTGATGAACGGATCATTACAAAAGAGGATATTTTTGATGAGGATGACAACAACTTGGTTCTGCCCATTATCAGGGGTATTTCGAATCCAATCGATATTGATGCGGAAGAAGAGGAACGGAGTTCCAATGAAGGTGACCCGGTCAATAATATCCCACCAAAAAACGATAAGGCCATAAATCCCAAGAAAAATTCAAAGGAAGGAAAAGCCAATTAATAGGTGTTATGAAAAAGGATTTTTTAAAATTCCAAGCCCAAACATCCCCACATCCTTTAGCCATGGAAGTATCCCACGCCAAGGGGTCCTATATCCATGACAGTGAAGGGAATGCGCATTTAGACTTTGTAGCAGGGGTATCTGCCTGTAGCCTGGGGCATTGCCATCCTAAAGTGATCAAGGCCATAAAAGATCAGGTAGATAAGTACATGCATGTCATGGTGTACGGTGAATATATCCAAGAACCGGCAGTGGCATATACCAAACTTTTGGCCTCATTGCTCCCCCCCCCTTTGGAAACCACCTATTTGGTCAACTCAGGAACGGAAGCTATTGAAGGGGCTCTGAAGTTAGCGAGGCGATTTACCGGAAGAAGTCAGATAATCGCTGGAAAAAAGGCCTACCATGGCAACACCATGGGGAGTTTGAGCCTAATGGGGCTCGAAGAACGGAAAGGAGCCTTTAGACCTTTGATCCCGGATATCTCCTACATTGAATTTAATGAGCCATCGGATCTTGGGAAGATTACCCAAAAGACTGCCGCCGTCATTCTAGAAACCATACAAGGGGGCGCCGGCTTTATTGAGCCAAACAAGGGCTATCTGGCCAGCGTAAGAAAACGTTGTACTGAGGTGGGAGCCCTTTTGATTCTCGATGAGATCCAACCGGGTTTTGGTCGTACAGGAAAATTGTTCGCCTTTGAAAATTACGATTGTATTCCCGACATATTGGTCATGGGCAAAGGCATGGCCTCTGGTTTACCCGTGGGGGCCTTTACGGCTTCCCATGAGATGATGTCAACCTTACAGGACAATCCCAAAATGGGCCATATCACCACTTTTGGTGGTAATCCGGTCATTGCATCCGCCGCTTTGGCCACACTCAAATGTATTGTCGAAAGTACCCTCATGGCTGATACCTTGGCCAAGGAAAAATACGTTCGTTCCTTGTTGAAACACCAGTTCATCAAAGAGATCAGGGGAAAAGGTCTCATGTTGGCCTTGATTATGGAAAGTGCCGAAATTGCAGATTACCTTATACTGACCGCAGCGAAGAGGCATCTCATCCTTTTTTGGCTATTGTTTGAGAAAAAAGCCGTCAGGATAACCCCTCCCTTAACGGTTTCATTAGAGGAACTTAAGGAAGGATGCGATACCATTCTAGAAATATTGAACGATTACAGGCAATAATTTGTTAACTAATTTGTTAATAATATAGCCCAATTCAGGAGGAAAACGTAGTCTCAAAAGAGTACTTTTAAACCTGAGATTAACCAAAAAATCCCTATGGCGTTAGAAGCCAACGAAAGGCCAAACAAACCCATTGCCAAGTTTGAATCCATGCTGAAGACAGACGATGTCTATTTTTTCGATGCAGAGGATTTTGAGGATATCATACACCATTACCTCAACCATGGAAAAATAGCTTTGGCAAAAAAAGCCATTAAGATTGGCTTGAGACAACACCCCGACTCCATTGCGTTGAAACTTTTGGATGTTGAGGTTCTTGTGTTCGAGAATAATCTTGATCGGGCAGAGGATCTATTGGATAAACTACAGGTTCTTGATAGTTCAAACGAAGAGATTTATATTCAAAGAGCGAACATCTATTCAAAAAAAGACAATCACGAAGCTGCGGTCAAATTGCTTAAAAAAGCACTTAACCTTTCAGAAGAAAGTTATGATATCCATTCATTATTGGGTATGGAATACCTCTTTATGGATGATTTTAAGTTGGCCAAGGAATGCTTCATGAGATGTGTCGATTTCGATGACCAGGATTATTCCTCTCTCTACAATGTAATCTATTGCTTCGATTTTCTTGAGGATTTTGAAGGTGCGATTGTATACCTCAATGACTATCTGGACCGAAACCCCTATTGCGAAGTGGCCTGGCATCAATTGGGAAAACAGTATTATTCCAAACACATGTTCAAGGAAGCTTTGACCGCTTTTGATTTCGCCATCATCTCTGATGATTCGTTTATCGGGGCGTATTTCGAAAAGGCCAAAGTACTCGAAAAGTTGGGGAAATACAGTGAAGCCATAGAAAATTATGAGATCACCATTCAAATAGAAGACCCTACTTCCCATGCTTATTTAAGAATCGGAAAGTGCTATGAACGTCTTGGGAATGATGAAATGGCCAAATATTACTATTACCAAACCGTGCATGAAGATCCTTTATTGGACAAAGGCTGGTTGGCCATTACGGACTTCTATTTTTTAAAAGGTGATTTGGACAAAGCCCTGCATTATATCAACAAAGCGTTGAACATTGACGGTGAGAACCCAACATATTGGAAGAAAAGCGCCAACATCAATGCTGCCCTGGAAAATTATGACCAGGCCGATTTTTCCTTTAAACAGGCCGTTGACCTCGGTAATTACGAATTGGATACCTGGTTAAACTGGGCGAATGTCGCCAAGGAAAACCATGACTACCTCTCAGGAATCCATATTTTGGCACAAGGGCGTGAATTTTATCCGGAAAGCGCGGAGATCCTTTACAAGACAGCAGGTCTGCACCTCTTGGCCAATGATAAAATCAACGCGCGTATCGGTCTAATAGATGCCCTGAACAAGAACTCTGAAAAATTACACCTTTTCGAAGAAGAATTTCCCTCATACTTCAAAACAGAATGGACCCAAAACATAATATCGAATAACAAAAGAGCTTCTCGATAAATAGTCTATTTTTGCTTTTTTGTCTATGGAAAATCGAAACTTACTCCAATATATCTTCATTACCTTAAAAGGAATTGCCATGGGGGCGGCAGATGTCGTACCTGGTGTTTCAGGAGGGACTATTGCCTTTATTTCAGGTATTTATGAAGAATTGATCACGTCAATCAACAATATTAAGCCTTCCCTGATAACAACCTGGAAAAACGAAGGGTTTAAAGCCTCTTGGCAAAAACTCAATGGTAGTTTTTTGGTTGCCCTGTTCTTAGGTATTTTCATTAGCCTTTTCTCTTTGGCTACCTTGGTAAGCTGGCTAATGGAAAATGAACCAATACTGCTTTGGTCTTTCTTTTTTGGATTGGTTGCCGCCAGTATCTTTTTCGTTGGAAAGGAAATAACGAAGTGGAATCCGGCCACCGTGATAATCTTGTTATTGGGTGCTGCCGTAGCCTATTTTGTAACTACCCTACCGGCATCAGAGCATGCAACAAGCCTCCCCTATTTATTTATGTCCGGGGCATTGGCCGTTTGCGCCATGATACTACCGGGAATTTCAGGGGCTTTCATTTTAGTGTTATTGGGATCATATAAAACCATTTTGGACGCTGTTCATGAAAGGGATGTAAAAGTGGTCATTACCGTGGCTTTGGGTGCCATCTTTGGACTTTTGAGCTTTGCGAAACTCCTAAAATGGATGTTCAGCAACTATAAGAATTTGACCTTGGCCCTATTGACGGGATTTATTGTGGGATCGTTAAATAAAATTTGGCCATGGAAATTGATTTTGGAAACCAAAACCATTGGCGATAAGATCATTACCCTAAAAGAACAAAACGTATCCCCTTTCAATTTCGAAGGCGAACCAAAGTTAATGTTGGCCATTGTTGCTGTCACCATCGGTTTTTCCCTTATTTTTATACTCGAAAAAATTGCCTCAAAAAAATAAGCGTTTTACCATATGTACGAGCCTAGAACATTTTTGGATAAATTGTTTTTGGTTATCAAGGGCCTTGCCATGGGCGCTGCCAATAAGGTGCCTGGGGTCTCTGGGGGCATTGTGGCCTTCGTTGGGGGATTCTATGAGGAATTCATCTATTCCCTTCAAAAAATAAACTTTAAAGCCGTGAAATTGCTTCTGAACGGTAGGTTCCGAAGTTTCTATCGTTACATAAACGGCCAATTTTTGACACTTCTCATTTTTGGTATGCTCGTAAGTTATTTCAGTGTATCCAAATTGCTCGATTATTTCCTGGAAAGAAAGGAACTTTTTGTCTGGGCCACCTTTTTCGGAATGATCTTAGGATCGATCTACTATATTTCAAAGGATTTCAAACACTGGAATAAAAAAACACTGACGGCCGGCATCCTAGGACTTGTCTTCGGCATATCCATAAGTTTTTTGAGTCCCGCCAGGGAGAATGACAATCTTTGGTTCATTTTCCTATGCGGAATGATCAGTGTATCGGGTATGACCCTGCCTGGATTATCGGGTTCTTTTATCCTTATCCTATTGGGAAATTATGTGCTACTCTTAGTTGATTCCGTTAACGCCCTCTATGACTCCATGGCCGAAATGTTACGGGGTGATTTTAGCTTTGTAAGAAACCATGAAAGGTTGGAAACCTTGAAGATCCTTGCTGTATTCACCCTAGGGTCTGCCACAGGGTTAGTTACCCTTTCACACATACTCACCTATGTACTGAAGCACTTTAAACACATTACTACGGCCGTTATCATTGGATTCATCACTGGATCATTGGGAGTGGTATGGCCCTGGAAGCGAACGATTTTCAAAACAGATGGGGACGGACAACTATTTTTGGATTCAAACGGCAAGGAAATAATCCTTAATTACGAAAGGTACTTACCTGATTTTACCGCGACAGAAACGTGGTGGGCCATATTCTTTGTCATCTTGGGTATATTTATTTTATTAGGTTTGGAATGGTATGGGGATTATAGAAAAAAATAATTACGGCTTGGTGGGTAAGAATATCTCTTACTCTTTTTCAGAAAGCTACTTCGAGGAAAAATTCAAGAAATTGGGTCTAGAGGGATATTCCTATAGGAATTTTGACCTGTCCCAAATAGAGGAATTCACTCCATTGATACAAGAAAACAAACACATTAAAGGACTGAATGTCACCATTCCCTATAAGGAAGCCGTGATTCCTTATTTGGACAGACTCAACAAAAAAGCTAAAAAAATAGGCGCCGTAAATACTATAAAATTTACGAAAAAGGGACTAAAAGGGTATAATACCGATATCTACGGATTCAAAAAATCAATAAAACCATTCTTGACAAAAAATCATACCAAAGCCTTGATCTTGGGTACAGGGGGTGCATCAAAAGCAGTGGCATTCGTCTTTGGTGAACTGGGCATCAAGTTTAAGTTTGTTTCAAGAAGACCCAAAAAAAACCAATTGCTGTACACTGATTTAAATGAAAAAATAATGAAGGAATACACCGTATTGGTCAACTGCACCCCTTTGGGTACCTTCCCCAATATCGAGGAAAAACCGAACATTCCATACCAATGGATCACAGATGCCCATCTACTTTTCGATTTGATCTACAACCCCGAAAAATCAGCCTTTTTACGCGAAGGTGAAAACCAAGGTGCAGCTATATGTAATGGTTTAAGAATGCTAGAGTTACAGGCAGAAAAGGCTTGGAAAATCTGGAATTCATAGGAAGTCCCAAAAAAAGAACCTACATAAGCTTTGGTATTCATTCGGTTGTTAGTATATTACATTAGCATTCTTAAGCAGAACTAACACGAATTACAATGCAAGAAGAAAAAGATCAAGAACTACAGGAAACTGTAGGTGGTGAAAATAATTCAGAAACTACCGAGACGACTGGAAAGACTCCGGAGAAAAGCCCTGAAAGTACGATTGAAAACCCAAAGTCAGTCGATTCCCATGAATCAGAAAAAACCGAACCCACAGAAGAGCCTACAGACCCTGAGCCTGTTAAGGAAGAAACGGAGGGTAAGACAGACCCGAAACCAGTAAAGGAAGAAACAGCGGGTAAGGATGATGATGTCTTAAATGAGATTGATGAGTCCAATGCAGAGGATGCGGAGGACCAGGATAATCAACATAGGCATAATATCCCTATGTTGGACTACCATGCCATGTCTATGGAGAATTTGGTGGGCGAACTACAGCGATTGGTAAAAAACGAAAAAGTCCAGGCCATCAAAAAACATGTTGATGGGATCAAATATGAATTTGACCTTAAATTCCAGGAATTCATAGAACAGAAAAAGGAGGATTTCATAAACAATGGGGGTAACGAGTTGGACTTTAGGTATAACTCGGTCTCCAAAAGACAATTCAACGAAGTCTATTCTGAATATCGCGAAAAACGCAATCAATATTACAAAAACCTTGAGAATAATTTAAAGGATAATATGGCCAACAGATTGGCGATTATCGAAGAACTGAAAAGTTTGGTCAATGTCGAGGAAGACATCAATACCACCTACAAACAATTTAAGGAGGTACAGGAAAAATGGCGAAATGCCGGACCTGTTCCCCGTAATAATTACAATGACGTTTGGCGTACTTACCATCACCATATCGAAATTTTTTATGATTTTCTACACATAAACAGGGAATTACGTGATCTTGATTTCAAGCACAACCTCGATGAGAAAATAAAGCTGGTGGAACGTGCTGAGGCCTTGGAAAAAGAAGAGGACCTTAATAAGGCTTTTCGTGAATTACAGACCCTGCATAAAATCTGGAAAGAGGATATTGGCCCCGTTGACAAAGAGCACCGTGAAGAAATCTGGGAACGTTTTAGCAATGCCACCAAGGTATTACACCAAAGAAGACAGGACTACTACAAAGACCTAGATAAAATACATGAACAGAATCTCGAAAAAAAGAAAGAGATCATCAATGCCATTAAGGACATCTCTGAGAATATTGCCAGCAACCATAAGGCCCTACAACAACAAATAAAAAAGGTTGAGGAGTTGCGCGATGCCTTTTTCAAAGCAGGAAAAGTGCCCCAAAAAGTCAATGAACAGACCTGGGCCGAATTTAAGGAAGCGGTACGTGGTTTCAACAGAAATAAAAACGCCTACTATAAAAACCTAAAAAAGGACCAACAAGAAAATCTAGATAAAAAACGCGAATTATTGAACCTTGCCATTTCACTGAAGGATAGTGAGGAATGGGATATGGCCACTTCCGAAATGAAGCGCATTCAGAATGAATGGAAAAAAATAGGTCATGTTCCCCGTAAATATTCCGATAAGATCTGGAAGGAGTTCAAAGATGCCTGCAACCATTATTTTGATCGTTTACACGCTTCAAAAAATGAGTCCCATAAGGATGAGATTGAAAATTACGAAAAAAAGGATGCTTGCCTAGAACGATTGAAGTCCTTCGAATTGACGGGCCAAAGGGAAACCGATCTGGCTACGATAAAATCCTTCATTGAGGAATGGAAAACATATGGTCGGGTACCTTTTAACAAAAAGAACATCAATCAGAAATTCAATAAAATCCTAGATGCCATCTTCAAAAAACTGGATGTTGACAGACAAGAATCCGAGCTATTGAAATACGGCAATAAAATCCAACAATTGGCCAATGCAGAAAACGACAGGGCCATTGCAAATGAACGTTCGTTCATTCGTAAAAAGATTGATGAAAGCAAGAATGAAATCCGCCAACTGGAAAACAACCTTCAATTCTTTTCAAATGCCTCCGAAGACAATCCTTTGGTAAAGGATGTCATTAAAAAAGTGGAAAAACAAAAAGAGGCGTTGGAAACCTGGATGGCCAAATTGAAAAAATTGAACATCATGCAACGCAATTTGGAAAAGGAAGGACTCGATGAGGAAACCGGGGACTCCCAAGAAGAAGAATAGGAAAATTTGCCCCACCTAAGTCCTTTCGATTAAAACGGACAAAGGTTTTAACAAAACAAGCTAAAATCACTGGATATTCCAAAAAACAAAACATGGCCTAATGCCATGTTTTGTTTTTATCCAAGATCCAATACTAAGTTTCCCCTAAACGGTACTAGGCATTAATCCTCATATTGTTGCAACAAAAAGTTGATTAAGTCGGTTGTGGTAACCATCCCTACAAGCTCTCCATCATCCACAACGGGAAGGGCATGAAACTCCTTCTTAGATAGTATTTCGGCAACATCCTTTACAATGGTGTCCGAGGACACGCTCACTAAATTTTTGGCCATCACCTGTTCTAGGCTGAACATATTATAAACCATTGAATCAACTTCTTCCTCATCTTCGTAAACAGCATCCGCAAAACTGATTCTCAGTAAATCGGTGTAACTTAACATACCGATGATTTTAGATCCCGAGACTACAGGTATATGTCTAATATGATGCTTTCTAAATAAATGTTCCGCCCTTTCCAGATTATCCGAGGCTTTTAAAGTAATGACATTCTTGGTCATTATTGTCGCGATGGGAGTTCCTTTTTTCATAATCTTGGGTTTAAATTACATTACTAAAAATAATCAGTAATAGTCCCGTAAAGTATGATAAAAATCATGTAGGCCTTACTTTTATAAAATCAATAATACCAATTGAACGGGACCTATATTAGATAATAATGAAAATTCCCACAACATTGTCCACTTATCAATAACAGCACCAATCCTTTCCCCTGCTTAATAAATAAATTACTTTTAGGTATCTTTACGGGTCTCTTTTTACCCCTAACCTAGGAAGCTATTCACAACCCTATGAACCTGAAAGTACTTTTGATTATTTTCCTCTTCAATGGCATTCATGCAATCGCCCAGGAATTGCCTCCTATCACCACCTACCCTCCCGAGCAATACCAAGCCGACAATCAGAATTGGATGATATCCCAAAGCTCCGATAAAAAAATCTATATCGCGAATAATTCAGGCCTATTGGAGTTTGATGGTGCCCGTTTCAAACTATACAATTCCCCCAATAGCTCCGTAATACGTTCCGTAAAGGTCATAGGAGATTTGGTATACACGGGTTGTTATATGGAATTTGGTTATTGGCAAAAAAATGGGTTGGGTAGTCTCGTTTATCATTCCTTGATTCCCAAACTTAACGAACCTTTGATCGATGATGAACAATTCTGGAATATCCTTAAAGTTGGTGATTGGGTCTTGTTTCAATCACTCGACCGTATCTACAGCTACAACACCTTGGATGGATCCTTTCGTATAATAGATTCTGAAACTACGAGGGCCCAGATTTTCAATGTAGACAATGAAGTGTACTTTCAAAAACCCAATGAAGGTATTTTTAAGATTGAAAATGGAAGCCCTGTGTTGGTCTCCAAGGATTCCATCTTTGCGGATCGCATTGTCCTCGCTATTTGCAAGGTAGATAAGAAGCTCCTGTTTATTTTCGAAAAAGAAGGATTCTATTTTTTGGAGGAAGACGGACCTAAAAAATGGCATATTCAGGCTGACAAGGAATTGGCTTCAGTAAACCTATTCAGCAGTATTCAGTTGAGCGATGGTAGTTTTGCGTTGGGTACCATATCCAACGGCGTATATCACATCGGCCGCGACGGGTCGGTAATAAACAAAATCAATAAGGAAAAAGGGCTCCACAATAATACCATATTGTCTTTATTCGAAGATACAGACCACAACCTTTGGCTCGGTTTGGATAATGGACTGAGTGTTATAAACTACAACTCCCAATTCAAGGAGTTCAATGATTTAAAAGGGGAAGTGGGAAACGTATATGCCGCTAAGATTTTTAATGGACTTTTTTACATAGGGACCAATCAGGGACTTTTTTATAAAGAGCCTAACGGCCAGGATTCCTTTACTTTAATCGATGGTACCCAAGGCCAGGTATGGTGTCTTGTTGAACAGGAAAATACTTTGTTCTGTGGGCATAATAGAGGCACCTTTTTGGTGAAAAATAAGACTGCGGAATTAATTTCGGATTTCCCAGGAACTTGGGACATTAAAAAAATCAAGGGAAACAAAACTTTATTATTACAAGGTAACTATGAAGGGTTGAGTATGCTCGAAAAGATCAATGGCCAATGGTCTTTTCGAAACAAAATAAAAGGGTTTGATTTTTCCAGTCGTTTTTTCGAGTTTACCGATGACCTTGAAATAATCGTAAACAATGAATATAAGGGAATATATAAAATAACCGTTGACCCTACCTTCAATACCGTCATTAATGCAAACAATGAACCTGCCAATGGTTTTGGGTCGAGTTTGGTTGCCTATGACGATAAGCTACTTTATTCCCAAAATTCGAACCAACATATCTTAATATACACTAAGGATCAACATAATTTCGTCGTCGATTCGGTCCTTACGAACATATTTTATGGCAAGGATGACAACCTTCAAGGTATATTGATACCCGATTATGACACAAATAAACTTTGGGGATTCAGCGATAATAATATCATATATACCACCCCTGGTAAATTCAGTGACACCCCGGAAACCATAAAAATTTCAATTCCAAGGAATTTCAGAAGGAGTATGGGTAATTCCGGTTTTGAATATATAACCCATTTAAAGGACAACACCTATCTTATAGGGGGTTCTGACGGATACACGACACTCAATTTGGACAAAATAAAATCCCGGACCCATACCATCCAAATTACCGAGGCCTATAATGAATTTCGGAATGCACCCAAAGTGGGGATTGCATTGGATAGGGAAGCCGAGCTTCATTCGAAGGAAAACAACATTGGCTTCTCGTTCAGTGTTCCCAATTACGATAAATATGCCGAAGTAATTTATCAGTACAAACTTGATGGATTGGATACGGGATGGAGCGATTGGTTTTCCACTCCGAACATTTCCTTTGAAAATTTAAGTTTTGGAGAATACACCTTTAAGGTCAAGGCTAAAATCGGCGATCAGGAATCACGGAATACGGCAAGTTTCAAATTTATCATCAATAGGCCTTGGTACTATTCCAATATCGCCATCGCATCCTACATTCTTATAATAGCCCTAATTTCCTTTATCATACATAAACTATACAAGTCGTACTACAGGAGACAACATAAAAGGTTATTAAAGGAGAACACCAAAAAATTAAAGCGTAAAAAATTAAAGGCCCAAAGAAAGATCGTTGAAATAAAGAATGAACAACTACGTCAGGATATTGCCAATAAAAACCGGGAACTGGCCATTTCAACCATGAGTATCATCAAAAAGAATGAGTTCTTAAGTGCCATACGAGATCAGTTAAAGGAAAATGCGGACAACCCAAAAATAAAATCGGTCATTAGAACCATAAACCAGAATATCAATAATGTTGATGATTGGACCTTTTTCGAAGAAGCCTTCAATAATGCGGACAAGGATTTTTTAAAAAGGATAAAAAAATTACATCCAGACCTTACCCCCAACGACTTGAAGCTTTGTGCTTATTTAAGGCTAAATCTGTCTTCAAAGGAAATAGCCCCATTACTCAATATTTCGGTTCGAAGTGTAGAAGTCAAGCGCTACAGACTTCGGAAAAAGATGCAACTTCAGCACGAATCCGGTCTAACGGACTACATCCTAAATCTATAAACCACACAGGAGGGTACTTCATCACCTCAACATTACCTATACAAAAACGATTTCGTAGCGCAATCAGCGCTATTTCAACAACTTCCAATTCCTTGCAAACCCATATAACCTACAAGGCAAACAACTGCGAATAATCTATTTTATGTCCTTTTTTTTGAGATGTATGTTTTTTGTTGTGGTGTTTTTTAAGGAATCCTTAACCTTCCCTGTTAAATTTACCTTAACGAAAAGTAATCAAAAATGAAATGCGCATAACGACGATCCCATGGCAAAAGGAAACCTTGTTTATGCGAATTCCATCTGAAAAATTAAAAACTAACTAAAATTAACAGATGAAGTCAAAAATTTTATTTCTCACATTGTTCTTGATAACATCGTTTACATTCGGTCAAACGACCAATGTATCCGGTACCGTTTCAGATTCGGGCAATATGCCTATTCCGGGCGTAAATGTTATCGTGAAAAACACGACAAAGGGAACAGCAACGGATTTTGATGGTATTTTCACCTTAAATGACGTTCCCATCAATTCGACCTTGGTTTTTTCCTATTTAGGATTCCAATCACAGGAAATTGTAGTGACCCAAAGTAACCAAAACTTCAATGTTATAATGAATGAAGACACTGAAGCTTTGGAAGAAGTCGTTGTTATCGGTTATGGTACACAAAAGGTGACCAAAGTATCCGGTGCCATTTCCACCGTAAAGTCAGAATCGATTGAAAGACTGAAACCGTTACGTGTTGAGGAAGCCCTTCAAGGTAGCGCCTCTGGGGTATCGGTTATCCAAAGTGGTTCCCCAGGAAGCAAACCTACCGTATTGGTTCGAGGTATTCCTTCATTTACAGGAACAGACCCCGTTGTTATTATCGATGGTGTACCCCAGAGTTTGGACGATTTAAATTCCATCAACTCTGCCGACATCCAATCACTGAACATTCTAAAGGATGCCGCATCAACAGCGATTTACGGTGTTAAGGGGGGTAATGGTGTAATTGTGGTAACTACTAAAAACGGTAGAAAGAATGAGAAAGCGGAATTCAGTTTCAACACCTATACCGGTTTTCAATCCGTAATCAAAAAGATAGGTGTCTTAAATGCATCGGAATATGCCGGTATGATCAATGAAGGTAGTGTAACCGCCGGAGGGGACCTTATTTTTTCTGATATCTCCGATTTAGGACAAGGTACTGATTGGCAAGACGAAGTCTTTGAAGATGCCTCCGTAACCTCCTATTCCCTTTCTGCCAGAGGTGGTTCGGAAAGTATAGGCTATTTCTTGTCCACTGGTTACCTAAGCCAAGGTGGTATTGTAGGTGGAAATGATAAATCCAATTTCAATAGATTGAATTTCACGGCAAACGTGGATGTTCAATTGACGCCAAAATTGAAATTCATTCTTAATTCCAGTTATGCCAATATCAAAAGTCAAACTGTAGCTGAGAACTCTTTCAACTCCATTATTGGTAACGCATTGAACTTCGACCCTACAGTATCTGTTTACAATACCGATCCCAACGACTATGCCACTTATGGGTATAGCAATCTATTGCTATCGGAAATATTCAATCCAGTACAAAGATTGGAAGACACCCATAATGAAAGTAATGGGGATAAATTATACGGTAAATTCGAGTTGCAATATGACATCCTGGATAACCTTAAGATAACATCCCGTTTTGGTTATACCAAATGGGACCAGGTTAGTAAAAGTTTCACCCCTTTGGCCTATTATGGGCCGAACAACGTATCTAGTGATTACTACGCAGACGGTACGGTAAAAACGCAGGAAGTGGACAATGGTGATGGTACAACCTCAACCATTCCTTCCTTTCACAACAGTGTTACGGAAAGTACCGTATCCAACTTCAGTTACACCTTTGAGACCTATGCGAGCTATAACTTCACCTTAAATGAAAAGCACAATTTTGATGCTGTATTGGGTATTTCCAGAAGTAAATCAACAGGATATGGCTTTGGTACCACAAGACAGGATGTTAGGGACAACGCTTGGGAATGGGCAGACATAAGTGCTGCTACCGGAGTAAATACCGAGTTGAATACCGATGCTTACACGGGTTATAGTTATCAAGACCTTGAACGCAGGAATGTATCTTACTTCAGTAGGATCAACTACGATTATCAAGGCAAATATTTAGCATCATTCTCTGCCCGTCGCGATGGTTCCATTGCTTTTGGTGACGACAACAAATTCGCGAATTTCTACGCGGGTTCTTTGGGTTGGGTCGTAACCAATGAGAACTTCTTCAATTCCGAAGCCATTGATTTCTTGAAAATCAGGGGAAGTTACGGTACCGTAGGTAACGAAAACGTAGACCCTCAATATGTTAAAATCACTATTGGAGGTCCAAGTTATAATTCCACAGCGAATAGCAATGGATATACCTTCGGAACGGAATTCGTTTCCGGTGCCACGGTAAACTCTTTTGAAAACCCCACCTTAAGTTGGGAAGAACAGACCCAATACAACATTGGTTTCGATGCTACCTTGTTCAAGGATATTTCCATAACCGCGGATTACTTCAATAAATCCGTAGACGGATTATTGTTCACAGATGCGCCCCCATTATATGCCGGTACATCAGAACCGGTAACCTCCAATATAGGTAGTACCGAAAGTAAGGGTATCGACTTTACCGTGGGATATAGCAACAACGGGGCTCAAGATTTTAAATTCAATACCTCCCTGACTTTTACAACTTCCAAGAACGAAGTTACCGAGACCAATAGCGACGGAACGGCTTTTGTATCTGGAGGTTCCTATTTCAATGGACAAAGTCACAATATAACACGTTTTGAAAAAGGCTATACCCCTGGATATTTTTATGGGTATAAAACCGATGGGTTATTCCAAAATCAAGCCGAAATCGATGCCCATGCCACACAAGACGGTGCGCAACCCGGGGATATTCGTTTTGTCGACTACAATAACGATGGAATCATTGATGATGATGACAAAACAAAAATCGGTGATCCATTCCCTGAATTCACTTTAGGTTGGAATGTAGGTTTCAACTATAAAAACTTCGATTTAAGTATGTTCACCTATGCCTCTGTCGGAAATGATATATATAGGGCTTACGAACGTAATGCACAATATTCGAACAAATTCAGGAATATATTGGATCGATGGACCGGTGAAGGCACTACCAACGATGCAACTACCCCAAGGTATACATTTGCCGACACCAACAGTAACATCAGGCCTTCCGATAGATATGTTGAGGATGGAAGTTTCATCAAAATAAAGAGTTTGATTTTGGGATATACCCTACCGGAATCATCAA
Source organism: Maribacter polysiphoniae (assembly GCF_003148665.1). GTDB lineage: Bacteria > Bacteroidota > Bacteroidia > Flavobacteriales > Flavobacteriaceae > Maribacter_A > Maribacter_A polysiphoniae. The sequence goes on from NZ_QGGQ01000009.1 coordinate 173,411, forward strand.
ATAACTTTTTTAGCAAGATACGGATCTATGCACAAGCCAAGAACCTCTTGACCTTGACTGATTATACAGGTTATGATCCCGAAATATCCGGTGGAATATTAGACACTGGGGTTGACAGAGGTGCTTACCCACAAGCTAGAACAATCTTACTCGGTTTGGATCTTAAATTTTAACATCGAAATAATATCAGTATGAAAAATATAAAAAACAGTATAAGCCTAATCATCATACTTACAACCTTGGTTGGTTGTTCAGACGTGGTTGAATTTGACCCGCATGATGAATACGAAGTAACTGAGGTGGACTATCTACAGACACAATCAGATTATGAAACCATGGCCGTCAGTTGCTATACACCCACACAATGGCTCAACCAATTGGTGGTTATTGGTGATATCGCATCGGACAATGCCGTGGCCGGTGGTGAAAATGCATCCGATGTTGTTGCCTTACAGCAAATAGATGACCATGCCATATTAACCAATAACAGCACCCTTGAGGATTTATGGAAATCAGCTTACGAGGGCGTTAACAGAACCAATTACCTTATCAGCTATAAAGATGTTAACCTACTAGGCGAAACCGTTGAATTCGATGGAAAGGAAGCACTGTATGGCGAAGTTTATTTCTTAAGGGCCTATTACTATTTCAACTTGGTGAAAATGTTCGGAGACGTGGTGCTCTTTACCGACCATAAGCTGGGCCTATCGGATTTTGGTACTTTACAAAGGTCCCCCAAGGAGGATGTTTACGCACAAATCGAAATAGACCTACTTGACGCTATCAGTGTTTTACCAACAACACAATCGCAACAAGGAAGGATTACGAAATATGCGGCCCAAGCTTTGTTGGGTAAAGTATATTTATATCAAGAAAAATTCTCAGAGGCAGCCGCAATGCTAGAGAATGTGGTAAACGGCCCCTTTAGCTTAGTGTCCAATTTTGATGACATCTTTTTATTGGAAGGTGAAAACGGACCGGAATCGGTATACGAAGTACAATATTCCAACGGACAACCTTATTACAACTGGAGTGGCCAAACAAGAGGTCAAGGTAATTATGCCGTACAACAATGTGGTGTAAGAGGTTTGAACGGAACAGCAGAGATGCCCTACAACTCGGGCTGGAGCACGAATCTGCCAACCCAAGACCTTGCTGCTGCTTATGAAAATGGGGACCAAAGAAAAAATGCTACGGTTTTCGATGTGGAAGCATATGCCAATGACAATCCTGGTTTAAACGTAACCTATCAGGTGGCACCCTATAAAAATACTGATTTGTACAACAAAAAGTATTTACCTCGAAAAGGACAAACAAGCGGACAGGTAGAGTTGAATTACGAAAACAACCACCGCATAATTCGCTATTCCGAAGTTTTATTAATGGCTGCAGAAGCCAATTTGAGATCGGCCACACCTAATGTGCCTAAAGCACAAGGTTATTTAGACCAAGTACGCGATAGGGCCTTTGGCGATACAGACCATAGGGTTACTGCCACAGTTGATGCGATTTGGAACGAAAGACGTTTGGAGTTGGCTATGGAAGGGGATCGATTTTTTGATCTAGTAAGAACGGGACAAGCTGCTTCGGTCTTAGGAAGTGGATATAATTCAGCCACCAACGGACTTTTCCCCATTCCACAGAATGAAATTGAAATTTCCAACCTCACCCAAAACGATGGTTACTAATAACAAAAAGACTTTAAAATGAAAACATTAAAATATATTTTAAGTGCTATTGTCCTTTTGACCACCTTTTGGGGTTGCGAGGAGGATAACTTTGACAACCTCGATTTTGTTGGATCGGCGGCTGCCCCCACCAATGTTTCTGCATTATTCGGTGTTACCCAAGACAATACGGGACTCGTAACGATAACCCCGAATGGTGAAGGCGCGGTTTCCTATACCATTTATTATGGCGATGACACCCCAGAGGCCGAGACGGTTTCACAAGGGGAAAGTACAGCCCATACATATGCCGAAGGTTCTTATACTGTAAAGATTATTGCTTATGGTATCACAGGCAAATCTTCAGAAACCACCTTGCCTTTAGAAGTATCGTTCAAGGCCCCTGAAAATTTAGAGGTCACCATTGCCAATGATGAAGCGATATCTAAACAAGTGAACGTTACTGCAAATGCCGATTATGCCATTTCCTTTGATGTCTATTTTGGGGAAGAAGGTAATGACGATCCTGTTTCCGGCAATATAGGTGAAACGGTTTCTTATGTATATGCCGAACCTGGAACCTACACCATAAGGGTGGTTGCAAAAGGCGGTGCTATTGAAACTACCGATTATACACAGGAATTTGAAGCCGTGGCCATAGTACAACCCATAGCATCGGCCGCTACGCCACCAACAAGAAGTGAGGATGATGTGATATCCATTTATTCCTCAAAATACACCAACATCCTTGATGTGAATTACAATCCCGATTGGGGACAATCAGGTCAAGGAAGTGGTTATGCGGAGTTCGACCTGAATGGAGATACCATGTTACAATACATTAACCTGAGCTATCAGGGCATTCAATTTTCAGCAGCAGAGGACCTTACCTCCATGGAATACTTACATATGGATGTTTGGACAGCAGATGCTGAAACCTTGGAAACCTCGTTGATCAGCTTAACCAATGGTGAAAAACCAGTGGTTTCAGAATTGACCACTGATCAATGGACAAGTATCGATATTCCTATGTCCGCTTTTACAGACCAAGGTTTAACCGTGGCCGATATTCATCAACTTAAATTTGTAGGCACCCCTTGGGCTGGAGGAACAGTCTTTATCGACAACCTATATTTTTATAGGGCATCGACTGCTCAGATAGATGGGTCACTTCCTATAAATTTTGAATCCGACTATTTACTGAGCTCTTTCGACGGAGGCATTATTTCGACAGTCGAAAATCCAGATACTTCTGGAAACCCATCCGCTACGGTTTTGGAATTGGTCAAAGGTGACGGTCAAACTTGGGCAGGATCTAAAATAACCGTAGAAGATCCATACGATGTATCTGAGAACACTGTAGTTACTATGAAAGTATGGTCTCCTAGGGAAGGATTGAATGTATTGATGAAATTCGAGGATGATGCTGTTTGGCCCGATACTTCCGCCACAAGTGAAATAACGGCAACCACTACCGTTGCCAATGCTTGGGAAGAACTATCGTTTACCGTTACAGGAGTTGATTCCAGTCTTGATTATTATAATTTGGTATTGATCATGGATAATGGAACCGTAGGTGATGGTTCAAGTGATTATACAATCTATGTTGATGACATTTCAATCGCCTCATTCTTGGATTTTGAAGAAGATTATTCCATGAGTTCTTTTGATGGTGGATCTATGGCTACAGTTGAAAACCCAGATACCTCTGGCAATTCTTCCGCTACGGTAGCACAGTTGGTCAAAGGTGCTGGTCAAACTTGGGCAGGATCTAAAATAACCGCAGAGGAGCCTTTCGATATTGAAGAAGGCACCACGATCAAGATCAAGGTATGGTCACCACGGGAAGGATTGAATTTATTGATGAAATTCGAGGATGCTGCTGCTTGGCCAGACACTTCGGCTACAGATGAAATTACCGTCGCTACCACAGTTGCCAATACTTGGGAAGAACTAACGTATACCATTACAGGTGTTGATTCCAGTCTAGAATATTACAATTTGGTATTGATCATGGATAATGGAACAGTTGGTGATGGATCAAGCGATTATACCATCTACGTTGATGATATTTCACAAAACTAATAAGTCTAAATAATTAAATGAACTTATGAAAAATTCTAAAATATTATTTAAAACCATCTTCTTGGTACTGACGACCCTCTTGGTTTCGTGCGAAGAAAAAGAGTATGAATTCGGGGACATTATCGCGCCATCGAATTTGGACATCAATTCTGTAATTGTAGGTCAGGATACGGAAAACCCTTATGGGGATGGTTCTGGTGCCGTAAATTTTACAGCATCGGCATCGGACGCCCTTACCTATAAATATATTTATAATGGCAAGGAAGAAATGGCACCTACGGGGGAATTGACCATTAACTTCTCAACTACAGGGATAAATAATTACAATGTTACCGTACAAGCCTTCGGCAAAGCAGGTGTTAGTACTACGGAAACCATCGAAGTGGAAGTATTAGCCCTTTATTCCGCTCCCGATGATCTATTGGAAATGCTTTATGGTGACGGAGAAAAGACTTGGAGGGTTAAAGCTGAGTCCGTAGGTCATTTCGGCGTAGGTCCCGCAGACGGTACCTCACCTGACTGGTGGGCTGCTCCAGCTTATGATAAATCTGGCCTCGGGGCATATGACGACAGAATTACGTTTAAGTCCGATGGTACCGTTACGTATACTACCAATGGAACCATTTACGGTCAGGCCTCTGCTTTGGATGCGGATTACGGAATTTCATGGGAAGCCAATTCAAATAGCGAATATGAAAATTATCCCGTTGATGAATTTTCGGACACTTGGTCGTTGACTGCTCCCGAGGGTCAAGAAACCTTGAATTTTGATGGCAATGGTTTCCATGGCTTCTATGTGGGTGGCGATCATAGCTACGCCATTCTTGAACGTACGGATACTGAAATGACGATAAAAACTATTGGCGCAGATGGCCTTGGTTGGTTTGGTATATTGACTTCCGAAGAGGAACCTACAGACGAAGAAGCGACCGTTGATGTCACGTATTCCAATTTAATTTGGTCCGATGAGTTCGATACCGATGGGGCACCGGATACTGCCAAATGGACCTATGATATTGGAATAGGTTCCAATGGATGGGGCAATAATGAATCCCAATATTACACCAATAGAGCCGATAACGTAACCATATCCGAAGGTACGTTAAAGATTACGGCCAAAAAGGAAAGTTACGAAGGGTCTGAATATACCTCTGCTAGAATGAAAACCCAAGACTTGTTTGAGTTTACCCATGGTAGGGTCGATGTTCGAGCAAAATTACCAGCAGGGGGCGGAACATGGCCTGCCCTTTGGATGTTGGGAGCGAATTTTGAAACAGTAAGCTGGCCTGCTTGTGGGGAGATAGATATTATGGAGCATGTGGGTAACGACGAAGGTACCGTACATGGTTCCATTCACAATACCTCAAGTTCTGGTGCAACTATAAATACCGGTGAAACAACAGTAAGCGATGCTACTTCCGAATTTCATGTGTATTCGGTAAACTGGTCAGAAGATGAGATTTCATTCTTAGTAGATGATGAAATTTTCTATACCTACAGCCCAGACCCAAAAGATGGGGATACTTGGCCATTTGACGCCGATCAGTTCATTATCATGAATGTTGCCATGGGTGGCAACTTCGGAGGGGCTATAGATACCTCTTTTACAGAAGCAACGATGGAGGTTGATTACGTTAGGGTTTATCAATAATAGTTAGATTGAGTTTTGTTTGAGTTTTAAAAAAGGTTAGCGTAATACCTAACCTTTTTTATCTTAAACCGTTTCATAATCCATACCCAATCAAACGGAATAAAAACATGGGAATCCGTAACGTCATCCACTGGAATTCCATAGATATGATTTTACAGCAATAAATTCCAACCATCAATACAATGAGAAGTTTAAACAGAAGTGGTTTTTTATTCAGCGTAACGGCATTCTTCCTATTGCCACTGTTATTGACAAACTGTACACCCAAAAATAAAAAAATCGAGGAAAGCTCCACCGGGAAACCTTCCATCGAAATAAATGGGATTTCGGTCCATACAATGAAAGGTAATATCTATACCACCGCCCATAAGACCGATTTAAAACTTACCAAAACAGGGACGGTATCATTCGGTGACACCGAACAGCCCCTAGAAACTGAAATAGATATTTATGTAAATCCGAACAAACAATTTCAATCACTAGTGGGCATAGGCGCAGCCTTGACCGATGCCGCTGCCGAGACTTTTTATAAACTTTCGAAAGATAACCAAGAAAAATTCCTGGAAGCCTATTTCGATAAGGACAAAGGCATCGGCTATTCCTTAGGCCGTACCATTATCCATAGCTGTGACTTTTCATCGGGTAGCTATACCTATGTTGATGAAGGTGATGCCGAACTAAAAACGTTCAATATAGCCCACGATCGTAAATATCGCTTGCCTTTTACTAAAAAGGCTATCGCCGCTACAGGGGGTAAATTAACCATGTATGCAAGTCCATGGAGTCCACCCGCATTTATGAAAACCAATAACAACATGTTGCAGGGCGGTAAACTGAAACCGGAATTTTATCAATCTTGGGCCAATTATTATGTGAAGTTCATCGAGGCATACGAGGCGGAAGGTATTCCTATCTGGGGGTTGACCATCCAAAATGAGCCCATGGCCGTACAGCGATGGGAATCATGTATATACACCGCTGAAGAAGAACGCGATTTTCTCAAGAATCACCTGGGACCAACTTTGGAAAAAGCAGGTATGTCAAATAAAAATGTTATTGTTTGGGACCACAATAGGGATTTACTCTTTCAAAGGGCAAGTATTATCTTGGACGATCCTGATGCTGCAAAATATGTATGGGGTACCGGTTTTCATTGGTATGAGGATTGGAAAGACGGTATACCCATGTTTGATCATGTTCAAAGGGTACATGAGGCGTATCCCGATAAAAATCTAATATTCACTGAAGGGTGTAACGAAGGCTATGACATTGACCAAATAGATGAACCTAGGCTTGCCGAACGCTACGGAAGGTCTATGATCAATGATTTCAACAATGGCACAGTGGCATGGACCGATTGGAACATCCTACTGGATGAAACCGGGGGACCAAACCATGTGGGCAATCTATGTTTCGCACCTGTTCACGGGAATACGAAAACCGGTGAACTTATGTTCACGAATTCCTATTACTATATTGGTCATTTCTCCAAGTTCATCCGGCCCGGCGCAAAAAGAATCAGTAGTGTTTCCTCCTCAAACAGCTTACTGTCCACCGCATTCATCAATGAGGACGGCAGCATTGCCATAATTACCATGAATCAGAGTGATAAGACATTGCAATATAGTATAACCATCGCTGAAAACAAGGCAGATATCGACCTTCCAGCCCATGGCATTCAGACCATCCTATTATCCGAATAAAAGACTTAAATTAGAGAAGAAAAGAGATTGTAACCAGAATCAATTAACCACTAAATACCATAACCATGCAAAAAGCCGATACCGTTGTAAAAATGAATAATACTTATACCATTCTTATAAGTCTCATTGTGGCCTTAGGGGGTTTTTTATTGGGTTTTGACAGCGCCGTTATCTCGGGTGCTGTAAAGGGAATAACGGTTTATTTTGAGATGACCGAATTGATGTTGGGTTTTGCAGTAGGCTGTGTGGTTTTTGGTGCAATGGCCGGAAACATCGTGGCAGGCCCTATGGCCGATAAATTCGGCAGAAAAAAAGTACTCATTGTCGTTGCCGCTCTTTTTACCATCTCGGCAACATGGTCGGCCATGGCCACTGGCTATACCGAATTCATTATTGCCCGGATCATCGGTGGCATCGGTATTGGAGGTGCCATTTTGATCGCCCCGATTTATATTGCTGAAATTGCCCCACCCAAATTAAGGGGCAGTTTGGTATCCTTCAATCAATTGAATATTGTAATTGGGATATCAGTGGCCTATTTCTCCAATTATTTTTTGGTGAATCTGGAAGGGGAAAGTTGGAAATGGATGTTAGGGGTCGAAGCCATTCCCGCACTTATTTACTTTCTTGCATTATGGACCGTACCCCGTAGTCCAAGATGGTTGATCCTAAAATTGAACAAAGTGGAATTGGCGCAAAAAACATTACAAAAAATCGGTGGTGATGCCTATGCCGAAGTAACCATTGCCGAAATTCAACGGGGCATTGACAAAAAAGAGGAAAAAGGCAAGCTTTCGGATATTTTCAAAAGTAAGTATGCAACCATAATGATCATTGCCTTGGGTATTGCGTTCTTTCAACAAATAACCGGAATCAATGCCGTATTTTATTATGCGCCAACCATCTTTGAACAAGCAGGTGGCAGTACCGATTCATCCTTTCTGCAGGCTATTGTAGTCGGACTTACCAATTTGGTTTTTACGTTGGTGGCGATATGGTTGATTGACAGGCTAGGGAGAAAACCCTTATTGTTGATAGGAACAACATTTATGACCATCGCGCTTTTAATGGCAGCTATGGCCTTCAATAATGCCACTTACGATTTTAATGAAACCACATTGTCTAAAATCGGGGATCCCGAGATAAAAAATGCATTGATTGATTTGGAAGGAAAATCCTTTGACAGTCAGGCTGCACTTTTCGCGGAAATCGAACCTAAATTAAAACAAGAACAGTTCTTGGACTTCAAGCGAAACCAGATTACCAATTTTATCCAAATCAATGCGACCTTGGTATTAATTGCCATTCTCCTTTATGTGGCCTCATTCGCTATTTCACTTGGCCCTGTTATGTGGACATTGCTTTCTGAGATATTCCCGAATAAAATAAAGGGCATTGCCATATCCGTTGTTGGCTTTTTCAATTCATTGGTCAGTTTTTCGGTCACCCAGGTATTTCCATGGGAACTTTCATCCCTAGGGCCCACAGCCACATTCGGTATTTATGCGCTCTTATCGTTCTGCGCCATCCTCTTTGTGTACAAATTTGTCATAGAAACCAAAGGGAAAACCCTAGAAGAAGTAGAAGAATTATTAATTAGAAAATAAACATAAAATGAAGCATATATTGATCCTATTCTCCTTTTTGGTGCTTTTCTCCTGCAAAGAGAATACGGCCAACAAGCAAGCAAAAAGCGAGTCCGAAAAACCAAATGGTCCCGCAAAAGTAGAAATACAGAACAAGGACGGTAAATACAGATTACTGGTCAATAACAAGGAATTCTATATTAAAGGTGCAGGATTGGAATTTGGCAATATCGAATCCTTGGCCCAACACAACGGAAATTCTTTCAGGACATGGCGTACCGAGAACGGTAAAAGACCGGCCTTGGAAGTATTGGATGAAGCCCATACGAATGGCCTCATGGTCACTATGGGTATTGAAGTTGCCAGGGAACGACATGGTTTTGATTACAATGATTCGATTGCTGTGAAAAATCAGTTTGAGGATATCAAAAAACAAGTACTTGCATTAAAGGACCATCCTGCACTGATGATCTGGGGTATAGGTAATGAATTGAATCTCCATTACACCAATCCGAAAGTATGGGATGCCGTGAACGACATTTCCAAAATGATCCATGAAGTGGATCCCAACCATTTGACCACCACAAGTTTGGCCGGTATTTCCCAAAAGGAAGTCACTTTGATAAAAGAGAAATGTTCCGATCTTGATATCCTTTCGGTTCAGATGTATGGTGATCTTCCCGATCTACCGAATTTGGTAAAGAAATTCGGTTGGACAGGTCCTTATATGGTAACGGAATGGGGAGCCACCGGTCATTGGGAAGTACCCACAACAAAATGGGGAGCCCCTATCGAGGACAACAGCACGGTAAAAGCAGCGAATTACCTAAAACGTTACAAAGGGGGCATCGAAGCCGATTCCCTACAATGCATCGGATCTTATGTGTTCTTATGGGGCAACAAACAAGAACGTACCCCTACTTGGTATGGTATTTTTCTTGAGGATGGAAAGGAAACCGAATCTGTTGACGTAATGCATTATATCTGGAATGGCACTTGGCCAGACAACAGAACCCCGCAAATAGTGTCCTATACCCTAAATGGCAAAACCGCCTTGGAAAGCGTTGTTCTAAAAGCAAATGAGGTCGCCAATGCCAAGGTCGAGATCAAGGATTTCGAAAATGACGCGATTACCTATAAATGGGAGATTTTACCAGAGAGCACCGACCTCAAAGACGGAGGCGATTATGAAGAACGTCCTAAGGCCGTCACTTTGGATAGTATCAAAAATAGCCCAGGAAAACTTTCCTTCAAAGCTCCGGAAAAAGGACATTATAGGCTATTTATTTATGCCAATGATGGGCAAAACCATTCGGCTACCGCCAATATCCCTTTTATGGTAGACTAACAAACACAATCTTTTGAATAGGGAAACCACAGTAAAGAATAACACCTTCTATCGGGGTTTCCCCTTTTATCAAATCAAAACGCAACCCATACCATGACCATCGATCATTTATACATTGGCAACAGCATATCCGCTATAAAGGAATTGAACGTAAAAGGTGAATTCGTCCAAATCGATAATGAAAGCTTTTATAAAATATCGAATAGCAATGCTATGAGACCTTTTTTCATGAGTATCGTTAGCGATTCCAACCATTGGATGTTTTTATCGAGCAATGGGGGGTTGACCGCTGGTCGTAAGAACAGCGATTATGCACTTTTCCCTTACTATACCGATGATAAGATTACTGAGTTTGCAGAATCAACAGGTAGCAAGACCATCCTTCTCGTAAAATCAAAGGGGAAGACCTTTCTCTGGGAGCCCTTCTCCGAGAGATATTCCAACATTTATGATATCACTCGAAACCTCTACAAAAACAGTTATGGCAACAAGGTGATTTTTGAGGAAACCAATAATGACCTTGGTCTTACTTTTCAATACCAATGGAACTCGAGCAACGAATTCGGTTTTGTAAAAAAATCGAGAATCATTAACCAAACAGACCATAAGGTTGAAGTTTCCGTACTGGATGGCATTCAGAATATCATGCCATACGGCGTCCCCGAGGACATGCAAAACACACGTAGCAATTTGGTCGATGCCTATAAGAAAAGTGAACTGGAAACCGATACGGGTTTGGGTATATACGCCTTGAGTGCTATAATCGTTGATAAGGCCGAACCTAGTGAAGCGTTAAAATCGAACATCGCTTGGTCCCTCGGAATCGATGTTGACACCTATTTACTATCCTCCAAACAACTGGAAGCCTTTAGACGCGGAAAAAACATAACATCCGAAATCAATATCCGGGCAGAGAAAGGAGCCTATTTCATTAAATCAGACATCTCCCTGAATTCAAAATCGGAAAAAAGTTGGATGATCATTGCCGATGTAAACCAAACCATTTCCGCGATAAACCTATTATCGGAAAGGATTCTTAAAGAAGGAGATCTTATTGAATCCATTGAAAAGGATATCAGCAATGGAACAAGGCAATTGATTGATCTTACCATAGCTGCCGATGGTTTGCAACTCACAGCGGACAGATTGATCAACACAAGGCATTTTGCCAATACCCTTTTCAATATTATGCGTGGTGGGATTTTTGACCATAATTACCAAATTGAAAAGTCGGATTTTATCCCATACATTGAAAAAGCCAACAGGCAGGTAGCTAAAGAACAGAAAGAATTACTTGATGATTTACCAGGTATTTTTTCTTTATCCACCGTAAAGGAAATGGCAGCACAAAGTGATGATAGCGACTTTAAAAGACTTTGTTTTGAGTACCTACCCCTAAAATTCAGTAGAAGACATGGTGACCCGAGTCGCCCTTGGAACAAATTTTCAATCAACACCAAAAGTGAATTGGACGGCTCCAAGATCCTGGATTACCAAGGTAATTGGAGGGATATTTTTCAAAATTGGGAGGCATTGGCCCACTCCTATCCTGAGTTTATGGAGCATATGATCCATAAATTCCTTAACGCCACCACCTTTGAAGGGTACAACCCCTATCGTGTAACAAAAGACGGATTTGATTGGGAGGTCATAGAAGAAAACGACCCTTGGTCCTTTATAGGGTACTGGGGCGATCATCAGATCATTTACCTTCTAAAGTTTTTGGAATTTATAGAAAACCACAACCCGAATAAACTTGCGAGTTATTTTAATCAGGAATTATTCGTTTACGCCAATGTTCCTTATAAAATAAAGAGCTATCCCGATACGCTCAAGAATCCCAAAGACACTATTGGGTTCGATGCCCCTTTGGATTTCGAATTGGCAGAAAGAAAAAACAAGTTGGGTGCCGATGGCGCCTTACTGACTATCGATGATGAAGGTATTTATCATGTGAATCTGATTGAAAAACTACTGGCCACTGTCCTGTCCAAAGTGTCGAATTTCATTCCCGAAGGCGGAATTTGGTTAAATACACAACGCCCCGAATGGAATGATGCCAATAATGCCCTTGTCGGAAATGGCGTGTCAATGGTCACGCTCTATTATCTAAGGCGTTTCGTCAAATTCTTCGGAAAGCTGATTGAGGCCTTGCCAGAAGGCGCCCCAATCTCCAAAGAACTCAAATTGTTTTTTGACCAAGTGGTCACAACCCTGGAAACCCACAAGCATATTCTAGATGGTAAAATTACCGATAGGGACAGAAAACTTGTTCTGGATGGTTTGGGCAATGCAGGTAGCACCTATAGATCTTCGATTTATGCTAAAGGTTTTTCGAACCAAAAAGAGATGGTTTCCAAAACTGAATTAGCATCTTTCTTGGCGATTGCGGAAAAATTCTTCGACCATACGATTGATGCGAATCAAAGAGTGGATAAATTATACCATTCATATAATTTAATGACGGTTGTGGATGACAGCGAAATCTCAATTTCCTATTTGAATGAAATGCTCGAAGGGCAGGTTGCCGTTTTAAGTTCAGGTAAACTAAGTCCAAAAGCGGCCTTGGAACTATTGGATGCGTTAAAGCAGAGTGCTTTATACCGGGCAGACCAGAACAGTTACATACTCTACCCCAATAAGGAATTAAAACGATTTAAGGACAAAAACAACATCCCCAAGGATTTTATTGCCAAATCACAACTTGCACAGCAGCTTTTAAAGGACGGCAACACCCAAATCATTGAAAAGGATATCTTGGGGCACTATCATTTCAATGGTAATTTCAATAATGCCAATAGTCTTGAAAAAGCCTTGTCCCAGTTAACGATTGACGCCTATGGATCGCTTGTGGAAAAGGATACGGATTTGCTTTTAGAGGCTTTTGAGAATGTCTTTGACCATAAATCGTTCACAGGAAGATCTGGAACATTTTTTGGCTACGAAGGTTTAGGTTCTATATATTGGCATATGGTTTCCAAGCTGTTGTTGGCGGTCCAGGAAAATTGTCTTACCGCCATCAATACCAATGAAAGCGATAATGTCATTCTTCGATTGAAAGCGCACTATCAAGAAATTTTCGAAGGTATCGGAGTACACAAATCCCCGGAATTGTACGGGGCATTCCCCACAGACCCCTACTCCCACACCCCTGCAGGCAAAGGTGCCCAACAACCTGGAATGACTGGACAGGTCAAAGAGGATATTTTAAGTAGGTTTGGTGAACTGGGTGTTTTTGTTGTAAAAGGGAAGCTACAGTTTAATCCAAAACTATTGCGAAAAGAAGAATTTCTAAACACCGACGAGGTTTTCAGGTATGTTACCGTTGATGGCGAACCCAAGGAAATATCCTTAACAGCCAATTCATTGTGCTTTAGCTATTGCCAAATACCAATTGTATATAAACGTATGGACAAGAAAGGATTGGTCGTTTTATTTAAGGATGGGACTTCGAAAAATTACAATGACCTGTATTTGGATAAGGATTTAAGTCGCAAGGTTTTTAAACGGGAGGGTACGATTGAACAAATCATCGTGCATATTCCAAAGGAATGAGCATATCATTTCCCTTCTTTCTGATAATCCTTATTGAAATACCCGCCCCTATTTTCTTTTTGTTCGAGGGATTGACTGATGATCACATGGGCAACGTTAACCATATTCCTTAGTTCACAAAGCGTTGTGGTGATTTTGGATTCCTTATACAATTCCTCTACTTCCCGATATATCAAATCCAAACGGGCAATGGCCTTATGCAATCTTTTATTGCTACGTACAATTCCGACATAGTTACGCATTAATGCCTGCAATTCCTTCAAATTGTGTTGGATCAAAACATGCTCCTTGGGTATGCTCGTTCCCTCATCATTCCAATCGGGAATATTCAAGGGTCTTGAATCCAAGGTATCCACACTTAGATATTTAAAAATGTTATGGGCATAGACCAAGGCTTCCAAAAGCGAATTGGATGCCAATCTATTGGCCCCATGCAATCCGGTTCTTGAACATTCCCCACAAGCGAATAAATTATCTATGGATGTCTTTCCTTGTTTATCAACTACAATTCCGCCACACAGGTAATGGGAAGCCGGAACGACCGGAATCCAATCCTTCTCGACATCAATATGGTATTCCAGACATTTATCATAGATATTGGGGAAATGCTTTTTGAATGCGACCATGTCTAGATGGGTACAATCAAGAAAAACGTGTGTATCCCCACTTTTCTTCAATTCATTATCGATACATTGGGAAACAATATCCCTTGAAGCCAACTCTGCCCTATCATCATAATCAGGCATAAACCGATATCCGGCCTTATTACGCAGGTAAGCCCCAAATCCCCGAACAGCCTCAGAAATCAAAAAATAAGACCCTCCTTCCGGGTTATATAATGCCGTAGGGTGAAATTGAATGAATTCCATATCCTTTATCAAGGCTTTTGCCCTATAGGCCATGGCAATACCGTCACCTGTTGCAATGATAGGATTGGTCGTATGCCCATACACCCGGCCAATACCTCCAGAGGCCAATAAGGTATGGTCTGCCTTTATCGTAAGTATTTCCCCGTTTTTTTGGTTCAACACATAAGCCCCATAACAAGAAATACCATTGGCACTTTGTCTTTCCAACTGGTGATCGGTAATTAGATTAATGGCGAAATGGTGCGCCAAAAGTTCAATATTCGGTAATTGATGTACGCGTTGTAAAAGGGCCCGTTCAACTTCGTAACCCGTAACATCCTTATGATGTACAACCCGATATTCTGAATGTCCACCTTCCTTGCCCAAATCAAAATCACCTTCCGAATTCAAGTCAAAATTGGCTTCCCATGCAATCAGTTCCTTAAGTCGTTTTGGTCCTTCCTTAACGACCATTTCCACCACATCCTTATCGCAAAGTCCATCACCCGCAACCAAGGTGTCGTGAATATGTTTTTGAAAGGAATCCTCTTCCATATCCAATACCACGGCAATCCCACCCTGGGCGTACTTGGTGTTCGATTCATCCTCATCGCCCTTAGTAACAATGATGATATTCCTTTCTGGGTGTTTTTCGGCCATTTTAACCGCGAAGGTAAGGCCGGCAACCCCGGAGCCAATAACTAAATAATTTGTTTTAACCATAATCTTAGGAAAGGTCCAACATTCGTTGAATAGGTATCAATGCTTTCTCCATTGTTTCTTTTGGGACACTTACCTCTGGTGTTTCGTTAAGCAAACAATCGTGAAGTTTTTGAAGGGTATTTACTTTCATATAGGCACATTCACTACAGGCGCAGGTATTGTCCTCTTGTGTGGGTGCCGGAATCAATTCTGCCTCAGGAACCTCCTGTTTCATTTTATGTAAGATACCAACCTCTGTGGCAACAATGAATTTGTTCTTGGGATGCTCTTTGACGAAATTTATCATTCCTGCCGTTGAACCAATATAGTTGGCCGTTTTTAAAATATGATCTTCGGATTCTGGATGGGCAATGATCAATGCATCTGGATGTTTTTTGAATATCTCCAACAATTTATCCAAACTGAAAGCCTCGTGTACTACGCAGCTACCATCCCAAAGGACCATATCCCTACCTGTCTCTTTCTGTATATATTTACCTAAATTTTTGTCCGGCGCGAAAATAATGGGTTGATCCTTAGGCAATGATTCCACGATCTTCAAGGCATTTGAGGAAGTGCATACGATATCGGTCAAGGCCTTGACTTCCGCAGAGCAATTCACATAGGTGATAACGGTATGTCCCGGATGTGCCTTGATGAATTCCCCAAACTGCTCGGGCGGACAAGAGTCTGCCAAGGAACACCCTGCATTGAGGTCGGGCAGTAGTACCTTCTTTTCGGGATTCAGGATTTTTGCGGTTTCTGCCATAAAATGGACACCGGCAAATACGATGACATCTGCATCGGTTTCAGCCGCTTTCTGCGACAAACCTAGGCTATCACCCACATAATCAGCGATATCCTGAATTTCAGGATATTGGTAATAATGCGCCAATATAACCGCATTCTTTTCTTTCTTGAGTTTTTCGATTTCTTCCTTAAGGTTCATCACAAGACTTTAAAATACCCACAAATTTAAGTCAATCTGCCCTATAAAAAAATAACATCGATCATTCTTTATCCCAATTGTACTTCCGCATACCAAACAAAAAAAGGGGCTTTAAGGCCCCTTTTTAATTCTATATGTACTTCATTACGTTATTTCGCGACGTTTACGGATCGGGTTTCCCGAATCACTGTAACCTTTACTTGACCGGGATAAGTCATATCGGTCTGTATCTTTTGGGATATTTCAAAGGACAATTGTGCCGCCTTATCATCGCTCACCTTCTCACTTTCGACAATTACCCGAAGTTCCCTACCGGCTTGTATCGCATAGGCTTTTTGAACGCCGTTGAATGCAAAGGCAATTTCTTCCAAGTCTTTAAGACGTTGAATATACGAATCCAATACTTGGCGTCTCGCACCCGGTCTCGCACCACTAATGGCATCACAAACCTGAATGATGGGAGAAATCAATGTCTTCATCTCAATTTCATCGTGGTGGGCTCCAATGGCATTGCATACGTCTGGTTTTTCACCATACTTCTCTGCCCATTGCATACCTAATATAGCATGTGGTGTTTCTACCTCAGCCTCGGTATTCGGAACCTTACCTATATCGTGAAGAAGTCCGGCCCGTTTCGCCAATTTAGGATTCAATCCTAATTCTGCCGCCATTACCCCACAAAGTTTTGCAACCTCCCTGGAGTGTTGCAGAAGGTTTTGGCCATATGAAGAACGGTATTTCATTCTACCAACCGCTTTGATCAATTCGGGATGTAATCCATGGATACCCAAATCGATAACGGTTCGTTTACCTATTTCTACGATTTCTTGCTCAATTTGTTTTTCGGTCTTACGTACGATTTCCTCAATACGTGCCGGATGGATTCTTCCATCTGTCACCAATTTGTGCAACGACAATCGCGCTATTTCCCTTCGAACGGAATCAAAACAAGAAAGAATAATGGCTTCCGGTGTATCATCGACAATGATCTCTACCCCAGTTGCTGCCTCAATGGCTCGGATATTCCTACCCTCACGGCCAATGATCCGTCCTTTAACATCATCGGATTCCAAGTTAAAAACAGAAACACAATTTTCTACCGCTTCCTCGGTTCCGATTCTTTGAATGGTATTAATGACTATTTTTCTTGCCTCCTGTTGTGCCGTTAGCTTAGCCTCTTCCAGCGTAGTCTGCAAGTAAACCATGGCATCGGTTTTGGCGGTCTCTTTCAAGGACTCCATTAACTGGCTTTTAGCCTCCTCGGCAGACAGTCCGGAAATAACTTCCAATTGTTGCACCTGATTGTTATGCAGTTTCTCCAATTCAGCTTGTTTCTTTTCGAAGAACTCCTCTTTATGCAAGACATCCTTGATCTTACGGTCAAGTTGCTCATTGAGTTTTTTGCTCTTCGCCAGCTCATTGCTTACTTGGGATTCCTTGTCCCTTGTCCGTTTTTCTGCCTCGGCGATTTTCTTATCCTTATTGATAATCACTTTCTCGTGCTCGGCCTTTAGTTCCAAGAACTTTTCCTTGGCCTGGAAAATTTTGTCTTTCTTTACGTTCTCCCCTTCAATATTTGCTTCCTTAAGGATTGTGCTGGCCTCCTTTTTTGCATTGGCGACGGTCTTTGAAGCTTTTCCTTTTTCTAAGATCTTCGCGACAACGAATCCGATAATAAGACCCGCTAATCCGACTAATATAAGTGTGGTACTGTCCATAGTTTCAAATTTTAATATAAAAAAAACCCACATTGGGGAAGTTTTGTACAAACTCCAGAAAACAGGTTTAGGGCTAACAGACTGATCAAGGATCCTTATACGGGTAAGGCCTGCTTTTACAATCTAAACTCACCCTTTTTAAACAAATTAATGTTGAGTTTGTCAAAAGATAATACCAATGTGGGCAGTAACTTAATGTTATTTAAAAGAACTTATTTTATACCAAGCTTTGAGTTCACCAATTCGTTTAATGCCTTTAACCGTTCAGTGGCCTCTTGGTTTCCTTCTGATTGATCTATACCGCGTTGTTCAATTTTAGAGGCAAATTGCAGTGCGCACATGGCGAGCACGTCTTGTTTGTCCCTAACGGCATAGTTCTGTTCAAATTTTTTAGCCAATTGCTCAATATTCTTTGCTGCCTTCCTCAACCCTTCCTCTTGGCTAGGGTCGATAGTCAAAGGGTAAACCCTATCTGCTATGGAAAGTTTAATTTTGAGCCTTTCTGACATCTAATTTAAAACTTATTCGGAAAGTTGGGCTATACAATGGTCCAATTCCCTAATCAATGTATTTATTTTAAGCTTAGCTTCTGTTTTATTTGTATTACTGCCAAGCATCGAATTTGCAAGTTTAAGCGAATTATATTTCTGTTCCCATTCGGACACGGATTTTTCGGTTAAATCTTTTTGGTTTCTGATTGAAACCAATTCCTTTTCCAACGTTTTGTTCATCTGCTGCAACATCTCCAAATGATGTAACAACTTACTGATTTTGTTTTCCAGGGAATCAACAATTTTCACCAATTCACTCATATACAATACTCAATGCGTATTACACAAAGTTAACATAGATATAAAGACTGGGCAATAGTTTTTCAAAATATTCTTTGGGTATAACATTAAATACTGATATTAAGTCCTCTAAAGCATAAAACAATCATAATTAGATGCAGATTTTTTACGGTTCTAGGCGGTTAATTATATTCATCTGTTTAATTTTATCGCTTATTTGCGTTGACCTCTTATACTTTCTTAAAATAAAAGAAAGGTATTTGGGTTTACATAATAGCTACTAAAGAATACTATGGGCAGAACATTTCTTATTTTTCTATTGATTTTATCCATGGGTGTATCGGCCCAAGTAACCACTTATCCAAAAGAAGCCTTTAGATCTCCCTTGGACATTCCCTTGATCTTGGCAGGTACTTTTGGTGAATTGCGATCGAATCATTTTCATTCCGGAATCGATATCAAGACACAACAAAGGGAAGGACTCCCCGTATATGCCATAGGCAATGGCACCATTACCCGTATAAAGGTCTCCTTATGGGGATATGGAAAAGTATTGTATGTAGCGCACCCAAACGGGTATACTTCGGTCTATGGCCATTTACAGAAATTCTCCCCCAAGATCGAGGAGTACATTAAAAAAATACAATACGCGAAGAAATCCTATGAGGTGGAAGTTTTCCCCGAGTACGGGGAAATAAAACTCGAAAAAGGTGAAATTATAGCCTATAGTGGCAATACGGGAGGTTCATCAGGACCCCATTTGCACTTCGAGATTAGAAGTAGCATATCTGAAAAACCAACAAATCCCCTATTATACGGTTATGAAGTTAGGGATGCCACCAACCCCACTGTGGTTGGACTTTATGGTTATCCCCTATCCGAAAATGCCCAATTAAACCAAAGTAACACAAAATCACAGATCAATTTTACCCGGCAAAAGGATGGTTCCTTTCTAGCCGATAAGGTAACCGCATTGGGCACCATAGGTTTTGGCTTCGTCGGTTTTGACCGCCAAGATCTGGCGGCCAATAAGAACGGGGTGTATTCAGTGCGACAGGTGGTCAACGGCCAAGTTTATAGCGATTATGATTTTGAATCCTTTTCCTTCTCAGAAACGCGCTACATCAACACCTTGATCGATTACGCCCATTTTGGCAAATACAGACAGCGGATACAAAAATGTTTTAAATCCCCCGGAAACCATTTGAGCATCTACAATAAATTGGTGAACGATGGAAAAATCGTGGTTAAGGAAGGGCTTTCATACACGGTGGAACTATTGATCTATGATTTGGAAGGCAATTTGACCAAATTGGTGATTCCTGTCGAGGGAAAAAACCAGCCGCTCAAAATTGAGGAGGAAACACCAAAAACCGATAACTATATCGTTGCCAAACGACCCAACAATTTTGATTTGGGAATAGCAAAGGTCTATTTCCCCGCCAATACCTTCTATGAAGATTTCTATATCGATTTAAGAAAAGGGAGCGACACGGTAATGGTGCACAACAATCGGGTACCGGCCCATAGGAATTTCACCTTAACGTTTGATGTTTCAAAATATTCCGAGGCAGAGCGCAAACAACTCTTTATCGCACGATTGGACAAAAATTCTAAACCCAGTTACACATCCACCTATAAACGGGGCAATACATTTACAACAAGAACCCGTAATTTAGGCACGTACACCTTGGCAAGGGACACCGTACCCCCCACAATACGCACTAAGAATTTTAAGCATAAACAATGGTTGACCAACTATCACTATCTAAGCCTAACTATTGCTGACGACTTAAGCGGTATTGACACCTACTCCGCCACCCTGAACGGCGAGTGGATCTTAATGGAATACGAACCAAAAAAGAATACCATTACCTATAATTTTGATGATCGGATATTGGATAAAAAACAATGTATCCTTAAAGTCAACGTAACGGATAATATAGGGAATACAAATACATACGAGGTCACCTTTTATAGAAAATAAATACTTTGAAGTGCCCTAAAATAGTTTTACTCATCTTTTTCCTATGTCTGTATACAAACATTAGGGCACAAACAGCAACCCTTACGGGTATCGTATTCGATGAAAACAACAACCCTATATCCCAGGTAAATATCACTTCGACCATAGGTGGTACCACAACTGATGACACTGGGTTTTATATTTTGCCCATTATTGCTGAAAAAGAAAACCGAATCACCTTTTCCCATTTAGGACATAGAAACATTGTTTTGGAACGATTGATCCTAAACAGCAATGAAACCTTTGAATTCTACCCGGTGATGTTTACAGAAATCACCCAGATTGATGGGGTTACCGTTTCTGCAGAAGAAAGGAAGGTTCAAGGAATCAAGAGTATTTCCCCGGAAATGGCTCGACAAATTCCTGGGGCCAATGCTGGAGTTGAAAATATATTGAAACTATTACCCAGTGTTTCCTCGAACAATGAACTCAGTACACAATATTCAGTACGTGGGGGAAATTATGATGAAAATCTAGTCTATATCAACGAAATAGAAGTATACCGGCCTTTTTTGATCCGTGCCGCCCAACAAGAAGGATTGAGTATTGTGAATAACGACCTTATCCGTAAAGTGGCGTTTTCCCCAGGGGGATTTCAAGCCAAATACGGAGATAAGCTTTCCTCGGTATTGGACATCACCTATAAAAACCCGACCGGATTTGGCACCCAAATGGATGTAAGTCTTTTAGGGGCCAACTTGGCCATGGAAACAGTTTCCCAGAACAAAAAGCTTTCCAGTGTGACCGGAATAAGATACCGAAACAATAGCCTCTTCGTCAACAGCCAACAGACAAATTCCAATTTCAACCCGACATTCGCCGACATTCAAGGTTATCTTACCTATAGACTTTCGAACAAGCTACACGTTAACTTTTTTGGTAACCTTTCGATCAATGATTATCAAAACGAGCCTTTGGATAGGCAGACGAATTTCGGAACCCTTTCTGCCCCCAAGGCACTTATCATAAATTATAGCGGCAGTGAGAATAACAGATATGCTACCGCCCTAGGTGCCGTTAAGGCCAATTATTTCCTGAACGAAACGGTGACCCTGAAATTGATAGCCTCACTTTATCATACGACTGAGCGGGAATATTCCGATGTAAACGCGCGCTATGCCCTTGGAGAGGTGAATTCCGATTTGGGGAGTCCAACCGTGGGTGAACCCACTACTATCAGAGGTGTTGGTGGGCAATTCACAAGGGCCAGGAATGAATTGGATGCCCTGATCTTTAATTTGGAACAACGGGGTAGTGCCTCGATAGGAAAAAGAAATTTACAATGGGGAATAAAATACACCCATGAAGATATTCGGGACCAATTACGGGAATCCGTTTTTTTGGATTCCGCGGGGTTCTCCGTTCGCCCACCACTGCCCGAATACGGGAACAACCAACCTGAAGTTCCATTCGAAGATCCCTTAGTTGCCTATGAAGGTGTCTCTGCGAGAAATTTTGTGAAGACCAATAGGTTTTCCGCCTATTCCCAATTCAGTGAAAGCAAATCATTGCAGATCGGGGATATCTATTTCAATATCGGGGCAAGGGCCCATTATTGGCGGGTCAGCGGCAAAGATATTGACAAGGTCTCCCAAACGGTTTTTAGTCCCAGGGCCCAATTTGCCATTAAACCAAGATGGGGGAAAGACATGCTTTTTAGGACTGCCATCGGGGTTTATCATCAACCCCCCTTCTATAGGGAATTAAGGGATGCTTCCGGAACGGTGAGACCCAAGGTCAAAGCACAGAAATCAATACATTATGTATTGGGCCATGAATACAGTTTTCTGCTCTGGGAACGCCCTTTTAAACTGATAAGCGAAGCGTATTACAAAACCTTGGACCATGTGAATCCGTACACCTTGAACGACGTTCGCATACGATATGCGGCCAACAATAATGCTGAAGCCTATGTGTACGGTGCCGAAATGAGATTGAACGGGGCTTTTGTGCCCGGAACCGAATCCTGGGTGAGCGTGGGTTATATGACTACCAAGGAAAATATAGCGAATCAAGGGTATATTCCAAGGCCCACGGATCAACGCCTTAAATTGGGCATCCTTTTTCAGGATTACGTTCCTAACATTCCCAATTTAAAGATGTACCTTAATTTAGTGTATAACACGGGAGTACCAGGGGGATCCCCCAGTTATGCGGATCCTTATGTCTTTCAGAATAGATTAAGGGATTATAAGCGTGCTGATTTGGGAATTTCCCATATTTTTGTAGACGCGGAAAAAAAATATCCAAAGAACCACTGGTTGCATCATTTCAAGGAGTTGAGTGTTGGTTTTGAGATTTTCAATCTTTTCAATAACCAAAACTCCATTACCAATACGTGGATCAGGGATGTTGAAAGCAAAAATGAATTTGCGGTTCCCAATTATATGACAAGTCGTGTATTGAACCTACGACTCAAAATTCGGTTGTGATCGTAATTGTCCCCGAAAAAAATATATGTGATGAAAAAGTTATTAGTGTCAATGCTCCTTTTGGGTAGTTTTATGGTAAGTGCCCAAAAAAATATTTATGAACATAAAAATTTTGACCGTCTGAGTCAAGACCATAAAATTTTGGCCATCATCCCCTTCTTAACCAATTTGGATTTGAAACATGATATGTCTAAAAGTGATTTGGAACACTTAAAGGAGAAAGAGGGATATGCCGTTCAAAATGCCTTGGAAACCTATTTTTCCAAACGAAAAAGCAAAAAGAAGTTTTCAGTGGAATTCCAGAATACCAAAAACACCAACGCCATTTTGGCCCAAAACAATATCACCTATGAAGATATTGATGTTTATACGGTAAAGCAACTGAGCGAAATCTTAGGGGTAGATGGTATTATCAGTGGTAATATGGACCTTAACATCCTACTTTCAAACGGCGTGCCCACAGAATCCAGTTTTATGGATTATTTTCTTGGGGATTCCAATTATGGCCGAATAGGCATTAAGATAAGTGACGGCAATACCGGCAAGTTGCTTTGGAAATATGAGAAAAAAATAAATAAAAAAACTGGCAAGAATACCTACGACCTTATTGACAGGATGATGAAATTGGCCACACGAAAATTCCCTTATGATCGTGAAAAGAAAAAAGGCAAAAACAAGAACAAAGGTTAAGCCCCAATAAGTTGCTTTAATACCGTTATCGTATAATCCAATTCCTCGGTGGTATTGTATGTTGAAAATGAGAATCTCAATGAGGTTCTTTTAGACCCTTCCCCTTTTTGCAATTGATTCAATACATGGGATCCCGCATCACTTCCTGATTGACATGCGCTACCTTTTGAACATGCGATGCCCTTCATATCCAAATTAAACAAAAGCATTTTTGTTTTATCGTCGCTTATGGGCAATCCAACATTTACAAGCGTATAGGTACTTTCGTCCAGTGAACCCGAAAGTCCATTGAATACAACATCAGGGATAACTTCCGTTAACCTAGCCATGAAATATTTTTTAAGCCCCTCGATATAAGCCCGTTCCTTGTCCAAATGTTCATAGGCCAGTTGAAACGCCTCCTCAAGTCCAACAATATTATGTACCGATTCGGTACCTGCCCTAAGTCCCCGCTCCTGTCCACCTCCCGAAATCAAAGGCTTAAGTCCCGAATTTTTTCGCACAAAGGCAAAACCCACACCTTTTGGCCCATGGAACTTATGGGCAGAGGCCGCCATAAAATCGATGGGTACCTTCGTCACATCCAATGCATAATGACCAATGGACTGTACCGTATCGGAATGGAACAAGGTAGAATTGGCCTTACACATTTCAGCAACCTCCCCAATCGGCAATAAATTACCGATCTCATTGTTTACGTGCATTAGAGTCACCAGTTTTTTGGTGTTATCTTCATGCAACAATTGTTCTAGATGTGGAAGTTGTGGCGTACCATTTTCATCCAAATCAACAAATTTCAAGGCGATATTATATTCCTTGGCCAAATCCTGGGCGGTATGCAAAACGGCATGGTGTTCTATTCTTGAGGTAATGATCGTTTTAACGCCCAAATCACGCACAGCACTTTTAAGAATCATATTATCGGCCTCTGTACCACCCGAAGTAAAAATTATCTCCGAAGGATGTGCCTTCAATGTTTTGGCAATGATTTTCCGCGCACTTTCAATAGCGGTTTTCGACGTTCGCCCATAACTATAGGTAGATGAAGGATTACCGTAATAATCTGTCAACGCTTTTTGCATTCTTTCGATGACCCCCTTCCTGATCTGGGTAGTGGCCGCATTGTCTAGATAAACATTTTTCATGGGTAAGTGCTATAGTAAAAGCGGGTCAAAAATAACCGAATAAAATGTAAAATCTATCCCAAAGAAGATAAACTTATTGTTTATTTCCTTTAAATTTGAAGCATGAAGAACCTATTCGTTTTATGCATTTTGACCTTATCCCTATCCTGTGATGATGGTGATTTGCAAATAGAGACCATAGATTTCGACAGTGTTGACATCAGCACTTGTGAATCGACCGTGACAACATCGAGTACTATTTTCTTTAAAATAAGCGATGATGAAGCCTTGATTCTTGAATTGGAATCCGGAGTTCTCAAAAATGAGGTTTCCGAAACCTTCAGCAGTGCCATTCCCGGCAAATCGCAATTAACCTACAGAATATTCTCGGATGATGTTGACAGTGATTATTTTTGTGATGACATACCAACCGCCACACCTACGGTTGTAGAAGAGATTGAAGCAGAGGATGGTGAGGTTTTAATCACCACTACCTTGGCAGAGGGATCAACAGATACTTACGAACATACTTTGGAATTAAGCGGGATTACCTTTATCACTTCCACCGATCAAAGGATCACCGACCTGCAGATCAGCGAATTTGGGGTAATCACTACCACTGCCAATTGATTGTAATCAAGTGTTCATATATATGTATACCTCGGTAGCCCCAAGGCCGTATTTCTGGTAATCGGCATCGTAATATTTTACATTTTCGTACCTTCCAAAGAGAAAATTAAGCTCTTCCTTTAAGATACCTTCGCCCACCCCATGGATGAAAACCACTTTCTGTATGCGTTTTTTCATCGCAAACTCCAATTGTCGCTTGGCTGTTTCCATTTGTAAATTCAACATTTCATGGTTACTCATACCTTTGGATGACTTCACCAATTGGTTGATGTGTAGATCAACCTCCATTTTCGGGGCATTGCGTTCTTTAGGTTTTAATATTGTAGTTTTTCGTTTTTTGCCAATTTCCTTCTCAGCCTTGACTTTGGCCACCTCATAGTTGGTAACCCTGATATCATCGGTATTGGGTCTCTTAACCAATTCATTTTCGGTGAATTGCATTACGAAGCCATCATCGGTTTCAATGGTGATTTCCTTTCCGGAAACGGATACGACCACCCCACTTAACATTTCGTCAAGGACCTCTACCCTATCACCTTCTTTAAAAAGCCGCATAATTTTGTTTTGTACCCCAAAAATAATGGTTATTTTGCCCTAAGAAATAAATTTAAAGTAAAAATGCAATTGCCTTATTTCATGATTTCTTTGGATGATTACATGCTTCCTTGTCTCAATAAGAAATTATTCGGCATCGAATGCCCAGGTTGCGGGGCCCAACGTGCTATTTCTTTCTTACTCAAAGGTGATTTTATCGATGCCTTTACCATGTACCCTGCCATATTTACCATTATCCCCTTATTGGGTTTTTTATTGGTTGATAGTTTTTTTACGATTAAATATTCCAACAAGATCATTATTACCTTAATGGTGTCAAGCGTCATATTGATTCTCGGCAACTATATCTTAAAATTTTTATAACCAAACCCTTTAAATTATGGAACAACAAAAATTACCCAATGTTACAATAATCATAGTACTTTCAATTATTGGCTATCTCTGCTGCTGCTTTGCTGGGATACCAGGTATCTTATTTGGGGGGATTGCTTTTATGTTAGCCCTTAAAGATGAAAAAAAATATAAGGCAAGTCCAGAGGACTACTCCAATTACAGTCAACTTAAAACAGCAAAAATACTTGCTATTGTAGCCTTGGCCATAGGTGTTTTATATTTTGCATATACCTTTTTCCAAATCTCCCAAATGGGTGGATGGGAAGGATACATGGAAAAAGTTCAGGAAATGAGCGAACAATGGCAGTAAACCTACAACCCATTAAACAATGAATATGAATAGAGAAACCTTACCAGACTCGGGCAATGCTTTGACTTTTGGTATATTATCAATTGTACTTACTATATTATGCTGTGGTCCCTTTGGGGGCATTTTCGGAATTATTGGCCTTTCAAAGGCGAAAAAGGCCGAGCGCATGTATAATGCAGAACCTGACAGGTTTTCTGGGATTGAGAATGTAAAAACCGGTAGGATACTATCTTACATAGGTATTGCCCTAGCGGCGATATTATTGGTTTTCACCATCCTCTATTTTGGGGTTATTGCCGCAATAATCGCTGGATCCGCATCTGGATCCGATTGGGCACTATAGGCTTCAACGTGGAATAAAAAATCCCCTGAACAAGTTGTTCAGGGGATTTTTTTATTTTCTAAACTCTTTTATTGTTTTTGAGATTATAGAAACACAATCCAACAACTGCTCTTTGGTCATCACCAATGGCGGGGCAAACCGTATGATATTGCCATGGGTAGGTTTGGCCAATAGTCCGTTCTCTTTAAGGGCCATACAAAGGTCCCAAGCTGTAGAACTATCCTCGGTATCGTTGATTACAATAGCATTTAAAAGGCCTTTACCCCGTACCTTCAAAACCAAATCGGTCTGCTCGATCAATTTTTCCATTTCATTTCTGAAAAGTACTCCCAATTCATAGGCATTTTCAGCAAGCTTTTCTTCCTTTACAACTTCCAAAGCCGCAATAGCCACAGCGCAAGCCAATGGATTACCACCGAAAGTGGATCCGTGGTTTCCAGGGCCAATCACCTCCATAATATCATTATTGGCGAATACAGCGGATACCGGAAAAACACCCCCTGAAATGGCCTTCCCTAAAATAAGTACGTCGGGTTTAACCTCTGGAGTACCACTACATGATTTATCGGGACATGAACAATTACCACAGGTGGCCAAAAGTCGACCCGTTCTTGCAATTCCTGTCTGTACTTCATCCGCAATGAACAATACGTTTTTCGATTTACATAATTGTAAAGCCTCACTAAGGTAATTCCCATCAGGAACAAAGACGCCAGCTTCCCCTTGAATAGGTTCCACCAAGAAAGCGGCTACATTTTCATCTTGCAAGACTTCTTCCAAAGCTTCGATATCATTATAAGGGATAGAAACGATCCCAGGTGTAAAAGGCCCAAAATTCTCTGTGGCCACTGGATCGTTGGATGCCGAAATAATGGTCACCGTTCTCCCGTGAAAGTTGTTCTCACAAACTATGATCTTAGCTTGGTTAGCGGGTATTCCTTTTTTCTCGTACCCCCATTTACGGGCCAATTTAATAGCTGTCTCGACCGCTTCGGCCCCGGTATTCATCGGCAACACCTTGTCAAAACCAAAATACTCCGTAACATACTTTTCGTATTTACCGAGGATATCATTATAAAAAGCCCTTGAAGTCAAGGTCAATTTTTCTGCCTGCGATTGTAATGCCTTAACGATTTTAGGATGACAATGCCCTTGGTTTACCGCGGAATAGGCTGATAGGAAATCATAGTATCTATTTCCTTCAACATCCCAAACATACACTCCCTTTCCCTCACTTAAAACAACAGGTAATGGATGGTAATTATGTGCCCCGTACTTTTCTTCCAAGGCAATAGCCGCTTTAGAGCTGATTTTTTCTAAGACTGACATGTTACTTGATTATTTAAATAAAACTTTAGCAATTCCTTCTTTGGGAGAGAAATCATCCTATGCAGAGTCGCTAAAGTACAAAATGTTATGACATTGAAAAAACAATACGTCCATAGTGTGTTTTACCTAGTTTTCAAGTTTGCTAAAAAGCGTCGCTACTTGAAGCTCCAACTTTTTCATTTCACGTAGAATATCATTTTTATCCATTTGCATCCAAATATAAAGTTTCAACATACTCATGACAATCATACATAAAAAACCAGCCGATGCCCATTTTATTAGCTCATTCGTCTCATTGGTACCAAAAAACCGGATAATACAATATATAAGTAATCCGAAAATCACCAAATGAACCACATTCATTATTATGGCAAGCCATCCCATTTTACCTTTATAGACTTCCCCCAATTTTCCAATGAGATTTTGTTCTTCCAATTCGTCATAGAACTTTGCTTCTTCCTTATTCAAGGTTTCTTTGATAAGTTCATCGATATTTTCCGTTTCTTTATTCATGATCTATACTTTTAAGATTGTTTTTAATTTTTCCCTGGCATGAAACAATCTTGATTTGACCGTTCCAACAGAAATATCCAGGATGTTACTGATTTCAATTAAAGTGTATTCCTGCGTATAAAATAATCGCAATACAATTTGTTGGTCATTTGGCAAACTTTTAATGGCTTGCTGTAATTTTATGATTTCCGCATTCCCTTCTTCATTGGTTGTGTCCTCTAAATTGGTATACCCGTAGTGCCTTAATTTTTCGCGTTTGTTCCTATTTTGTTTTAAAAAATCAATCGATTTTCTTGTTACTATGCGCATCGCCCAACTAGAAAAGCTATTGGGGTCCCTTAAATTACCGAGTTTATTAATGATAATACCCCAACAATCCTGCACCACATCTTTGGATGCATCCAAATCCCCCAGGTACCAATTGGCATGACCACAGAATTTAGTATGATGCCTTTTGACCAGCATTCCCAAGGCCTTCTTATCTCCGGATTGATATTGCAACACCAATAAAGCATCAAAAATTTTATTAGGGCTCATTAATTGCTTGTTCTATGGTAAAGACGGTTAAGTTCTAAAAAGGTTCACTTTTTTAGTAAATTTTTATACTAATCCTTCTAAAGATAGCCGTAATAAATGCAAACCTATTAGTATTTTTGCGGCATGCGTAAAAAGAACAGAAGACAGGTCTTCGAAAATATAGAAGTAATAGATGCCGGGGCCAAGGGCAAAACAGTAGGGAAAGCACCCGATGGCAGGGTCATCTTTATGAACAACACCGTACCCGGTGACGTGGTTGATGTGCAGACCACTAAAAAACGAAAGGCGTATTTTGAAGGTTCGGCGATTAACTTCCACTCCTACTCCGACAAACGTGTGGATCCCAAGTGCGAACATTTTGGGGTTTGTGGTGGCTGTAAATGGCAAAATATGGGTTATGGGTACCAATTGTATTACAAACAACGGGAAGTAGAGAACAACCTTCGTCGTATTGGACATTTAGAGCTACCCAGTATAAACCCCATAATAGGTTCTAAAGACCAGTACTTTTATCGAAACAAAATGGAGTTCTCCTTTTCCGATAGTCGGTGGTTGACCTTGGAGGAAATTCAATCCGACGTTGAAATCGAAGACAAGAATGCCCTAGGTTTCCATATTCCTGGCATGTGGGATAAGATTTTGGATATAAAAAAATGCCACCTTCAAGCGGATCCGTCAAATGCCATTCGATTGGAAGTGAAGGATTTTGCCCAGAAAAACGACATTACTTTTTTCAATCCCCGAAATCAATATGGTATGTTGCGTACCTTGATGATACGAACTGCCTCTACCGGGGAAATGATGGTGTTGATCCAGTTTTTTGAAGAGGATCGGATTAAAAGGGAACTATTACTGAACCATCTAACAAGTGTGTTTCCCGAAATCACCTCTTTACAATACGTGATCAACAAGAAACAGAATGATACCATTTACGACCAAGAAATCATCTGCTTTTCAGGAAGGGACCACATTATAGAGGAAATGGAAGGTCTGCAATTTAAGATCAATGCCAAATCATTTTACCAAACCAATTCGGAACAAGCCTACGAGTTGTATAAGGTCACCCGTGATTTCGCGGGACTATCCGGAAAGGAATTGGTTTATGACCTGTATACAGGAACAGGTACCATTGCCCAATTCGTTTCCAAAAATGCCAAAAAGGTCATAGGAATAGAATCTGTTCCTGAAGCGATCATAGATGCCAAGGCCAATGCGGCCAATAATAATATCGACAATGTCGATTTCTTTGTTGGTGATATGAAGAATGTATTCAACACCGACTTTATCGAAACCCATGGCACCCCCGATATCATAATTACAGACCCGCCAAGGGATGGTATGCATAAGGACGTTGTTCAACAGATTTTAAACATAGCCCCCCCAAAGGTCGTTTATGTAAGTTGCAATAGTGCGACCCAAGCCCGCGACTTGGAGATGATGAAACATCAATATACCGTAACTAAAGTTCAACCTGTAGATATGTTTCCGCAAACGCATCATGTAGAAAATGTTGTACTTTTGGAAAAGTTATAGCTTCATGAATAAAATAAAAATTGCTTTTTTCATATTAATCGGAATCATTCCATTCGCTGGATGTGAAAAGGATGATATCTGCGTCGATGGGGATACACCATTTTTGATAATGCGTTTTTACGACGCCACCGATTCCACAGAATTCAAGGATGTTTCCAACTTGGTCGTAAGGGGACTTGTTTCCCCGGACACCCTGGATATTATCACCAATGCTGCGTCCGATTCAATCGCTGTGCCCTTACGGTCCGATTTTGCAAACACGACCTTTGTCCTGTCCCAACAGACAACCGATGATGGTCCGATAAATTATGATGTACTTACGTACTCCTATGAGACAAAGGAAGTATACATTTCCCGTGCCTGTGGATTTATTGCCAACTACGAAAATTTAGATACCGATTTAACCATCGATACCGACAATTGGATAACGAGTATCGAGATTGTCAACCCCACGATAGAAAATTCAGATACAGCCCATGTTAAGATATTTCACTAGCCTTAGTCTTCTGATGTTCCTCTTCGCTGGATGGGCTCAAGAAGAAACCATTGACCTACAGCCCAAAGATACCGTTGTGCACAAGCAAACCTATGGTCTTAGGGTCGGGGTTGACCTTAGTCGTATCATCCTTACCCAAACCAGTGATGATTACAAAGGACTCGAAATAGTTGCGGATTATCGTTTGAACCAAAAATTATACATCGCCGGTGAGATCGGCACGGAGGACAAAACAACACAAGAGGACCTATACAATTTCACCACATCGGGTAGTTATATTAAACTGGGTATTGATTACAACACCTATGAAAATTGGTACGGTATGAACAATTCCATTTTTATAGGTGGAAGATTTGCTCTAAGTTCCTTTAGTCAAACCTTGAACAACTTTGACTATTACGACACCAGTAGGTATTGGAACCCTGACGCATTCCCCAATGGTTCTTCGGAGGCCCAGGAATTTGATGGCCTAAACGCCTCATGGCTCGAATTTATCTTTGGGTTAAAAGCCGAATTGTTCACCAATTTATATCTGGGTGGTAGTCTTCGTATTGCTTTTTTGACAAACAACAAGGAATCGGAAGATTTCCCCAATCTATTTATACCAGGCTTCAATAAAGTTACCGATGACAGTAAATTCGGAATAGGATACAATTATTCCATTACCTATATGATTCCGTTGTACAAAAAGGCGAACAAGCGGAAAAAGGAAAAACCTGAATTGGAACAGGGCCCTGAACGACCTGAAAAGCCCAATGACGGACCTCGAAATTAAATTTTCAGTATTTTACCAACGCGATAAGAACCCTTAAATTTCACGAAAGCCTTTGATGAAAATCCATTTCATCATAATCTTTGCATGTCCATCACTTTCCACAACCCCAAATTTTGGGGCTAAAAAACTGGCGGAAACTGCCGCGGCCAAGGCCAAATAAAATCGGCTTATATCAAAAAAATACCCGAAAGCAAGGCGTAATAGCAGGAAAAGTATCGCAAAGCCTAAAAAATTGTAAACTATAGCACGTGTTTTTGGTTTCATAGCCTAATCGTTATCATTATTTTGATATTTGGCCTTTTTACTCCCTTCATACATCACATACTTTACCAAACGTGACTCCAAATGGCTATTGAAAACCTTGATCTTTCTCGAAGGTCGTAAGCCCACAAATTTAAGGGCCTCCAAATTTGATGTAATAAACCAAGCCTCTGTACCTGG
Source organism: Maribacter polysiphoniae (assembly GCF_003148665.1). Lineage (GTDB taxonomy): Bacteria > Bacteroidota > Bacteroidia > Flavobacteriales > Flavobacteriaceae > Maribacter_A > Maribacter_A polysiphoniae. The sequence goes on from NZ_QGGQ01000009.1 coordinate 206,141, forward strand.
GTATTCCTGCTTTAGCGTATTACCAATGGACGAATAGAAATCCTCCATATCAAGATTCAAACGCTCCCCATAAGGTGGATTAAAGACCATGTGCAAATGGGCATCGGTGAACTTGGTCGAATCGAAGAAACTCTTCCGTTCTACCGTAATATATTCCGAAAGATTGGCATTGGCTATGTTGTCTATGGACTTCCGTACCGCAGAAGGTGCCTTATCATATCCCACTATCTTATGATGAAACTCACGGGTTTTGTTTAAACTACTTTCAATGATTTTTTGAAAAAGCTCCTCATCAAAATCATTCCATTTTTCAAAAGCGAATTCCTTCCGATTGATGTTAGCCGGGATATTACAGGCAATCATCGCCGCCTCGGTCAAAAATGTACCACTACCACACATGGGATCCAAAAAATCGGATTGTCCGTCCCATCCACTCAACAATAATAATCCAGCAGCCAAAACTTCGTTGATCGGTGCTATATTGGTGGCTGTCCTATATCCTCGATGATGTAGGGATCGCCCCGAACTATCCAACGATATATTACAATGCTCCTTATGAATATGCACATTGATACGAATGTCGGGAAACTTGACATCCACATTGGGCCTTTGTCCATCAGTATCCCTGAACTTATCCACGATGGCATCCTTGATTTTCTGTGAAACATAGAGCGAGTGGGTAAATTCATCTGAAAACAATGTAGTATCTATGGCCAATGTTGAATCGGCCGAAAGAAATTCGGTCCAATCCATTTGATAGATCTTTCTATATAACTCATTTTCATTACGAACGGTAAACGAATGTATGGGCTTTATGATTTTTATGGCCGTACGTAAACAAAGATTGGCCTTGTACATAAAACCGGTATCACCCTCGAATGAAACACTGCGGACACCCTCTTTTACATTACTAGCACCAAGGTTACGCAATTCCTTGGCCAAAAGTTCTTCAAAACCAAATAAGGTTTTGGCCACCATTCTAAAATTATTGTTCATATGCTTTATAAAGATTGCCACAAAAATACAGTAATTTTACGCCAACCACGACACGTGGCATTAATTAGTATTCGCAACTAAACCAGCTTTAATGACTTACGTATTGCTCATTCTCGGGGTGTTGTTGAGTTTTGCCTTTGTATACTTCGTAAAACCTACAAACAATGGGAATTTTAAACTCTTACTGGCCTTTAGTGGTGCCTTTTTATTGTCTTTGACCATTTTTGAACTTTTCCCCTCGGTCTATGCCATATCAGACTCGAAGACGGTGGGGGTCTATATCATGCTCGGGATTTTATTACAGATTTTTCTGGAGTTCTTTTCCAAAGGTGCCGAACATGGCCATATGCATTTTGATATTGAAAAAACCAATTTCCCTTGGTTGTTGTTCGTAAGTCTCTCTATACATTCATTATTGGAGGGGTTTCCCATCGAAAAACATGATCATCTTATATATGGTATCCTGATCCACAAGATCCCGATAGCCATTGTTTTGAGTATTTTCTTGCTGAATTCCAAAATTAAATTGATCTATGCCATATTCTTTATGGTCTTGTTCTCCTTAATGACACCGTTAGGCAATTTTATGGCCGCCCATTTTGATTTTGCCACGAAATACTATGTTCCCATAACAGCATTGGTCATAGGTGTGTTTTTACACATCTCAACGGTTATCCTTTTTGAAAGTTCGGAAGGCCATAAATTCAATTTGAGAAAATTGGTGGTTATCGTACTTGGGATCGTAATTGCATATTCCCTATAGCCATGTTCAGTAAGGAAGAATCGAAAAGGTTACGGCAAGAATTCTGGATCTCCTTTGGCAAATCGTTTCCCCGTAAATGGATTTTATACGATACCAAGATAAAGGGGCTTACCCTTAAGTTCCATTTTGAATTGAAAAAAGCCATGGTCTCCTTGGATATCGATCATTCCGACCTTGGCGTACGTATCGAACTATGGGACAAACTACTTTCCCTGGAATCGATAGTGAAAAATGACTATTTACCCGAGGTTATTTTTAATGATTCCCTGATTCTGGATAATGGGAAAGAAATTTCCAGGGCTTACGTAGCATTGACCGATGTTTCCATCCATAATAAAAACACATGGAGGGATACGATGGAATTTTTGAACGATAATATGCTCCTTCTTGAAGCATTCTTCATGGATTATAGGCAAATATTAGAAAACTGACCCTTTTTTGTCTGCATATGATCAAACAACATCATAGTATATAAAAAGCCAATGACTTATGGCCCCTCCCAGCACAAACAAATGCCATATGAAATGATTATAAGGTATACGTTTCCAAGCATAGAAAACTGTACCGACCGTGTAGAATGCCCCTCCTAAAAAAAGTAATTGTATACCAAGCCTTGATGTATAGGCCATAATATTGGAAAAGTCCATTACTATCAACCACCCCATAGCCAGATATAGGATCAAGGAAAGTACCTCGAACCGCCCGGTAAAGAAAATCTTCATCAAGGTTCCCACGGCAGCGATACCCCAAACCACATAGAATATCAGCCATCCCTTGCCATTTTCCAATGTAATTAAGGCCAAGGGTGTATAGGTGCCCGCTATCAACAAATAAATACTGATGTGGTCAAATACCCTCAATTTACGTTTCAATTCAGGGTTGGAAACGGAATGGTAAAGTGTTGACGCCAAAAACAGCACGATAAAGGATATACTGTAGATGATTATACTCATCTGGGCATATATGGTCTTATGTGAATTATGCTTTAAAAGAAAGTACAATCCCAAAACACCAAAAAGGATTCCTAATGCATGTGAGATGGCATTCCATTTTTCTTCCTTGTGATATGTCAACTCCTTAGTCATGTTGGAATACTCTTTAGGCAGACAAAAGTACAAAATAGCCCACATAATCGTATAAAAAAAGCCCTTCACGAATTGTGGAGGGGCCTTAAGAGGGCGGCGTCATCGGCGCTCCCAAAATCGGTCAAAAAAAAAGGATCCCGACCAAATTAATGATCGGGATCCTCGAAAAAGGCGGCGGCCTACTCTCCCACTTAGTGTAGCAGTACCATCGGCGCAGACGGGCTTAACTTCCCTGTTCGGAATGGTAAGGGGTGGGCCCCGTCGCCATGGCCACCTAAATTATTCGGTCAATGTTTTGATTAACGATCAACAGTTACCAATATATATTGATAATTGCCCATTGTTCATTGCCAATTGTATGATAATGACATAATAAAGGGACAGTTGAAGAAAAAAGTACGGTTTTTTTAAGTAAAGGGTTCGTTTCGAACTAAGTAAAGGTATTCGTCCCTTCCTTTCCCCTGTAACGGGTTGGGGAAGGGACC
>NZ_QGGQ01000010.1 GCF_003148665.1 Maribacter polysiphoniae
ATATACATATGATTCTGGCAATAAGCTATTGAAGGTGGATGATAATACGACCAGCAATCTAAAGGATGAGGGTTTTAAGGACGGTGCCAATACCACCACCGAATATACTTATGACACCAACGGCAACATGAAGACCGATGCCAACAAGGGCATAACAGGTATTACCTACAACCATCTGAATTTACCTACGCAGGTAACCCTAAATTCTGGGAATATTTCCTATATTTATGATGCCACCGGCGTAAAGCTAAAAAAGACAGTGAGTACGGGAACCACCACGGAATATGCAGGCAACTACATCTATGAAGGTGGTGTTCTACAGTTCTTTAACCATACGGAAGGCTATGTAGAACCTAATGGCAGCTCATGGGACTATGTATACCAGTACAAGGACCACTTGGGCAATATTCGTCTCTCCTATAGTGATGACAACAATAATGGCAGTATTGCCACTAATGAAATTAGGGAGGAGAACAATTACTATCCTTTTGGACTTGAACATAAAGGGTACAATAATGTCATAAATGGTACTGAACATCCATATACTTACAACGGAAAAGAGAAGCAAGAAGAACTTGGATTGAATTGGATGGATTATGGAGCAAGAAATTATGATGCTGCTTTAGGACGTTGGATGAATATTGATAATCTTGCAGAACAATATAAAACTTCTTCACCTTATCATTATGCAGGAAATAATCCAGTTTTAAACTATGACATTGATGGTAATGAGTTTACTGATGCTGCTTGGGAATGGGTTAATAAATTGATTGCAGATGTCAATAGTAGACAAGAACGCAATAATGAAAAGATTGCGGATAAGCAGGCTCAATTAGCAGAAGGAGGTTTATCTAAAGGAAAGACAAGAAGGCTTAATAGACAAATAGGTAGACTTCAAGGTAATAATGCCGACCTTGAAAATGTTCGAGGAGAAGTAGCGACTTTAGCTGCATCTGACCAAATCTATGATGTAGTAGAAGATAGTGGAGGAACTGAAAGAGACTTAATTGGAAACTCTTCAACTACAAATTCAACAAGTTTTAATTTTGGTAATGGTAACGTTGAAATTACGGTATCTAGTGGTACAGGACTTGATTTATTCGCACACGAATTAAAACACGCTTATCAGTTTGAAATAGGAGAAATAAGTTTTGGACCTAAAAGACCAGATTTTATTTTTGGCATTGATAAGCAGGATGAATTAGCTGGTTATCAGAGAGGAGCTTTGTTTGGAGGAACGAATATTACTTCTACTAAAGATTTAGGAGATAGTTATGATATTTTACCTAATGGTTCGTCTAATTTTAATAGTATAAAATGGATTAGACAAGCGTTACAATACCCAACAGCAGCAGAACAACAAAAAAGGCTAAAGCAAGTTGCTACATCCTTTAGGCACGCATTTAGAGTTAATAATAAAACATATTATAAAAAGAAAAAATAGAATGAAATTAAAAATAGTTGTTTTATTAATAACGTGTTTTACGTTGTTTAGTTGTGGAAGTATTAAGCCTGGTGTCTACAAAACTACTTGCGAGTTATATCATAGTCCAGCTCTTATTTTAATACTCAATAATGATGGGACTTTTCAATATATTAGAACATATGTTGATGAGAAAATAACAGGAAAATGGAAAAGAGAAAATGATATTTTGATATTGGAAGCAGATTATTTTAAATTACAAGAAGAAGGGAAAGTAGAACCATTGTACAAGTTTACAGAGTCAGAGGGAAATGATATGTATAAAATCAAAGGAAATAAGTTACTCGTATATTCATCAAATGAAGGATATAATAGTAAATGCCATTTGATACGTATTAGTGATGATACAAAAAAGTTTAAAGATTATAAGCTGCCAAAATAAGAGTATTGAATCGTACAAAACCGCCCAAGTGGCGGTTTTTTTATGCTTTTTAGGAAGCGATAAGATTAGATAGATTATCCTTTAACTTCTTTTTAGAAATAAGCGAACCTGCTCTGCGAAGTTTTTAACTTCGTAGCGTATTGAGTAAGCGATAAGAGTAAGAAATAAATTAAAGAAGAAACCACAGCAGTAATGTTGTGGTTTTTTTGTAGAAGTTGTTTTTAATTTTAAATTAAACGATGTTTAGATAACCACGCTCTGTGAAGTCTCTACCATAGGCAGATAAATGTTACTCCCCGCTCTGCGAAGTTTGCATCTTCGTAGCGTTTTGAGTATGAAATAAAGAGAAGAACCACAATAGAAATATTGTGGTTTTTTTATGCATTAAAAGGAAGCCATATTTTTATCAAAAAAATCCTTGAACCCCGCTCTGCGAAGTTTTTAACTTCGTAGCGTATGATTTATACTTCACTCATCATTTTTGTTTATTTTCATAGTATGTTCAATACCGACGGCTTTAAAATACGAGACCAAAACAAACCACATTTTGTAAAGTTTACAGCCCCGCTCTGCGAAGTTAGCAACTGCTGAAGACAACACCGTTTTGAAAATCGATGATATCGGTTTTTTAGGTTAGGAAACGTTTGGTTTTCTTTACGGTTAGGCCACCAGTTACAAACTGGCGGGAGCGAGGGTAGCAGGGGATGGTATATAGCGATATGTTCAATGGGGGATTTCATATGATATTCCTACAAACTTCAATTGTCTTGGGGTATATCGGACTCTGCGAAGTCTGTGACTACATGGTGCAGTATAAAGTACCACTGAACCATTGGGTTTCATAGAAATACCGCCTGGAATGTCCTTTGGTAACCGTTAGAATACAAAAGCTGTAATTCGTCTAAATTATCCCAATTTTATAGTACTTTTCTTTCATATTTCCTAAATTAGTGAAAGAATAAAAACAACCATAATCAACTACCTTTTTGAAAAAATCCCTTGCTTTTTTGCTCTTGATCAGCTGTTTTTATGTTTCCTTAGCTCAGAACAGGGCTAATATTTGGTATTTCGGATATAGGGCTGGGTTAGACTTTAATAGTGGTGTTCCTGTAACTTTATTGGATGGGCAATTGTTTACACGGGAAGGCTGTGCCTCTATGTGCGATAATTATGGCGGGTTGTTGTTCTACACAGATGGTATAAGTGTTTATAATAAAAACCATATGCTTATGCCCAACGGTACAGGGCTTTTAGGGGATAGTTCATCCACGCACTCTGCAATCGTGGTACCTAAACCAGATACGTTGAGTGAATACTATATTTTTACGGTAGATGACTCTTTTGGAGATGATGGCTTACGATATTCCATAGTTGATATGTCCTTGGATGGCGGTCTCGGGGATGTTACCTCAAAAAACATTCAACTGGAGAGCAAAATTCCTGAAAAAATAGTGGCCTACAAAATTACAGGAACTGACGATTATTGGGTGGTTTCCCAAAGATACAACAGTAATGATTTTTTAGCTTTCAGGGTTTCCGGAAGTGGCGTTGATCACGTACCCGTTATAAGCTCTTCCGGGATTGGTAATGGCCCAAAAGATAGGCCAACTAGCCAAATAAAGATATCTTTGGACGGGAAACGATTGGCAACTGCAAACGGATGGGAAGTTCAGGTTTTCGACTTTGACGAAACAACTGGGAAAGTCAGCAACCCTATCACCTTATTGCCCAATATCAGTAGTTATGGGGTGGAGTTCTCGCCAGATGGCAATTTGTTATACGTTTCTTATTACAGCGGGGTATGCCAGTTCAACCTTGGCGCAGGTTCGGAAACCGATATTGAAAACTCCAAAGTAATCTTACAATCCAGCGTAGAAGCATTTGGTTCACTGCAATTGGGCCCCGATGAAAAAATATACGGGGTTAAAGTAGAGCGAGAGTATTTAGACGTTATCCATAACCCAAATGAATTGGGTGTGGCCTGTGGGTATCAATATGATGATGTATATTTAGGTGGTAGACTGGGATTTTTAGGGTTACCCACGTTTATCTCAAATATTCATACCCTAACAAGTGATGTATTGTACCAAGGTGAATGTTTCGGTGATACCACTGAGTTTTCCTTGGACATTCAAGAAGCGGCGACAACGATCCTTTGGGATTTTGGGGACGGTAATACTTCGTCCTTAGAAGCTCCCACACATAGTTATGCTACTCCTGGAACTTACACATTGACAGTAACTGCCGATTTTTCCGGGGTACCTTTAAATGAAACCATTGACCTCACTATTTATGAAACCCCTATCGCTAATGTTGCAGTAGATGAGGAAATTTGTCATTATGAAGATGGTTATTCTTTTGATCTTAGTACAAAAGATACAGAGATTTTAGGGGGTCAAGATCCAAACAATTTTTCAATTGATTATTTTGGGACACAGCAAGATGCTGACAATAACACCAATGCCCTTAGCACCAGCTTTGATTTTGATATAGGAAGTACAACGGTTTATGCAAGGGTATCAAATAAACAGAACGGTCAATGTTTTGAAACCTCAAGCTTTGATATATTGATTAAACGAACACCTGATTTATTGGCCGTACCTGATAGTACGGTTTGTGATGATGATGGTGATGGCCTCTACACTTTTGACTTAAGTGCTTGGGATGAGCTGATTGCCCCGGCCATGACCAATGTAAATGTTAGTTATCATGCTTCACAGACGGATGCAGATACAAACCTTAATCCGCTGCCCATCAATTATACCAATGCTACAGCGACCGAGATCATTTATTTCCGCATTGAGAATACTACCTATCCAGAATGTTACCAAGTAGGTAATTTTAAATTGGAGGTCATTGGGCAGGTGATTGCAAATCAACCTGCCGATTTGGAGTATTGTGATGATAATAATGACGGGCAGGCGGTATTTGACCTGACCCAAGTGGAAGCGGAAATCATAGGGGCGCAAAATGCTTCGAGTATAAATATAAGCTACCATGAAACCCAAATAGATGCCGATGCCAATTTGAATGCGTTGTCACCGACCAATTATATCAGCACTTCGTATCAGAAGACGATTTTTGTGAGGGTATCCAATACCTCGGATACCTCTTGTTACGACACGACTTCGTTTCAATTGAACATTTTTGATTCACCTATTGTCCCCACTGTTTCGGATGGGTTGGTTTGTGATGATGATAATGATGGTCAGTACACATTTGATCTATCTCAAAAAAGTAATGAAATCTTGGCCAGCACCATCGGTAATTCGGTTTTGTTTTATGAAACGCAACAGGATGCGGAATTGGACCAAAATAGAATAGCGGGAACATATCAAAATATTTCCAATCCACAGACCGTGTATTTTAGATTGGAAAACACCAATAACCCTAGTTGTTTTAATTTTGGTTCATTTGAACTACAGGTTTATGATACACCATCTGCGAATAGGCCAACGGATATTATTGTCTGTGATGTGAATGAAACCGGAATTCAGGTTTTTGATCTATCTATAAAAGACAGCGAAGTTTTGAACGGACAGGATCCAACTTTGTACACTGTAAGTTATTTTGGGAACCAAACCGATGCGATAACTAATGAGAATTCATTGACAAAACAGTCCTATACCAATTCCGCCACTCAGGAAACCCTCTATGCAAGAATCCAGAACAACGCCATAGAAACTTGCTATGATACCACTAGTTTTGTGCTCATCGTGAATCCTTTACCACAACCAGGCCTAGAGGAAACTTATGTGATATGTCCCGATAGTCCGGAATTGATTATTGATGGAGGTGATTTTGATAGTTGGACCTGGCGGGATGATAACAATATTGAAATTGGCAATGAAAGGATCATAAACATACCCTCAATAGGTGATTTCAGTTTAACGGTCACTAGAACACTAAACGGGGCCAGTTGCGAACAGACCGTTTTATTTGAAGTTTTATCCTCTGGGGCTCCTGATGATTTCACCACGGAAATAACCGGTTTCTCGGATAGTACAACCATTCAGATAGATGCTATCGGAGTAGGGGAGTTCGAATATTCAGTTGACGGGGAGAATTTTCAGGAAAGTAATCGTTTTGAAGTCTTTCCTGGGGAATATACGGTTTACGTGAGGGATAAGTTATTATGTAGGACCTTAAGTAAGGAAATTATTGCCATGGGCTATCAAAAATTCTTTACCCCCAATGGTGATGATACAAATGATTATTGGAACATCATAGGTGCAGCTAACCATCCGGGATCCCAATTGTTTATTTATGACCGCTATGGGAAATTATTGAAACAAATCAACCCCTTAGGTCAAGGTTGGGACGGCACTCACAATGGAACACAGTTACCTTCTTCAGACTATTGGTTCCGATTCATATATGATGGGGGCAAGGTGTTTTCGGGGCATTTTTCGTTAAAAAGATAAGGAACAATCCCCTAAGAAGATGGTTGATACAACACAAAAGGCATTTTTTCGTTAATCCTGTAAGAATCTTACATATGCGATCTAAACATTATTTAATGCTTTGGGCATTACTGATAATTTCATGTGGCCCTATAAAGGAATTGGGCGGTACACAAAACAATACCCCTTCGTTAGGAGCTATTGGAAAGGAACATAAGTCAATATTGAACAAAAAATTTGAGCAAATCGGATCCCCAAAAATAGAGGAAGGGATTACTATATCCGTTTTGGAAATTCCTTTTACTAAATCCGAATTCAAGACATATGTACAGTATAAGAAGGGGAGGGGTGAGGAATCTAATTTGGTCTTTACTGATTCGATTGCATCAAAACCGGAGTATCTTAAGCTGAATATATCGGATAAAATAAACCTACTGACCCAATTGAACAATGAAAATAATTCGAATGTGCGATCGTATTTAGCAAATGACGGAGAATATACTATAGTAACCGAAATATCCCTTTTGGCAAACGAAAATTTAACCGACCGATTAAAAAAGGCAGAGCATGTTTTTTTGGTCGAGGACAACAACGGACTTCTGATTCTTGAGATTCTTGAAAGCAACCAACGAACGATAGTAAAATGGTCAGATTTGGAGATTTTTGATTATGGACTTTCTGGTTTTTGTTGGGGAAAAAATCGTTATGGAAACTTGGTGATCAAGACCATTAATGGGGATAATTCAGGTTGCCCTAAGGGGACGGAAAAAAAACCGAGTAAACTAAATGACATTAAACCGTACTTAAAATTATGAGGAATATTTTAAAAATCATGTTTTGTACACTACTTGTTGTTTCCATGGGTTCTTGCGAGGATATATTGGAGGTTGTGGACATTTCTGACGAACCGGTTGTTTTATTGGCCCCGGCAGAAGGTGTTATTGTCACGGACAGTTTGGTGAGTTTCAATTGGAACGGCATAGATGAGGCCGACGCCTATTTAATACAAGTAGCAACTCCCAGCTTTGAAAATGCCTCCCAGATTCTTTTAGACAGTGTAATGGTCATAGACAGTACCTTTCAAGGAACTAGAATATCAAAAGTTCTCTCGAACAATGATTACCAGTGGCGTGTGCAAGCTTATAATAGTGGCTATCAAACAGAATTCAGCACACACACATTCAGTGTTTCCAATACCGATTAACAGATGTACCTGTGAAGAAAAACCACAAAACATATCTACTATTGGCCTTGGTGCTTGGTATTTGGGGCATTATTGCCTTCAAGATTATTTCCGCAGTAAACCCACCTGCTGAGAAAACTAATGTGATGGCTACTAATGACAGTTTTGTTCCTGCAAAAATTAAGGCAAGGGATACCTTTAGTATCGTGGCCAACTACCGAGATCCTTTTTTGGGAACCATGCCTAAAAGTCTTAAAAAAAGTAAATCTCGAAAGGGAATTATAAAAAAGAACCCCATTCCCGACAAGAATATTATTTATACAGGTTTTATTACGGAAAGCACCTCAAAAAAAAACATTTTCTTCTTAACAATAGACGGCCAACAACAAATGATGTCAAAGAACGATATAATTCAAGATGTTAAACTTATTTCAGGCAATACCGATAAGGTTAGGATAAGATATAAAGGCAGAACCAAAACCATCTACTTAACGGAATGAAATGGAATCTGAAAATAAAGGCAGGGGCGCTACAATTCGTATTGTTCATAGGTGCGATAATCGCGGTTTTACTCATGGCCTTTGTTTTGATTACCTACATCCACAATTTTTTTGGTAAAATAACGGCATTGACGATAGACATTGTCCAACAAGCCGATTTTGCAATGGGCTATTCTCTAAGTAAACCTATGCGTAGAGGAGAATCCATTGACTTTAGTGCGTTGGATAATCCCAATATCCATGTAATTATAGAAAAAGAGTTTTGGGGTATTTTGGAAAAACGGACTTCTACGGCAAGTTTTGATAAAATAGAGTATTCCAAAACGGCCTTTATTGGCCAAAATTATCCAAAAGGAATGAATGCCCTTAATTTACGGGATAAACAAAGGCCCCTGGTACTGGCAGGAACTACCAGAATTATGGGAGATGTGCTGCTTCCTGCCCAAGGAATCCGTATGGGGAATATTGCAGGCAACTCATATAATCAAGACCAGCTTGTGTACGGGAGGGAACAAACAAGTAGTAGTACTTTACCAAAATTGGATCAAGGATTATTACAACAGATAGATAGATTATTGAATGAAGATTTTCAATTGAACAAACAAGTCGTCACTTTAAAACCCGAGGCAGAAATTAGAAACTCATTTAAAGAAGAGACGCTATTCATTATGGATGATGTTGTACAATTGGAAAACAATACTTTGGTTGGAAACATAGTAATTTATGCCAGTCGTAAGATTATCGTTGAATCCAGCACTTATTTGGCGGACGTGGTATTGGTAGCTCCAGAAATCATTATTAAGGATAGGGTTCAAGGTTATTTTCAGGCCATTGCCAAAAAGAGTATCCATGTAGGTAAGAATTGTGCATTGGCATATCCAACAACCTTGGTGGTAAAGGAAGATGCAAAGGGGAATAAAACGGTAAATACAACGAAAACGCCAAAGATTTTTTTAGATACCAATGTAGTCGTAAATGGCATGCTTTTGTATTTAGATACTTCGGAAGAAGGGTCGAATTCACCTCAAATCAGGATTTCGAACGGGTCGGTGGTAAATGGAGAAATTTATTGCTCCAAAAACTTGGAACTCAAAGGTACCGTTAATGGTAATGTTACCACAGATGGGTTCATAGCCATGGAAAATGGGAGTATATATCAAAACCATCTATACAATGGAACCATAAATAGTACCATATTGCCTACGGAGTATTCTGGTATACTCTATGAAAATGAAGCCCATAAAAAAGTAATGAAATGGTTGTATTAAGGCGAATAAAAGCATCTACCTTGATGGAAACGTTGGTGGCAACGGTATTGATCGTTATTATTTTTATGATTTCGAGTATGCTTTTGAACAACTTATTTTCGAATAGTATAACTGGCAATAACCAGCGTATAAAAGAACAATTACACCGTTTGCAATATGAATATGGTCACCATGGGATTAAACTGCCTTATTATCAAGATACTGGGGATTGGCAGTATTCTATTACCAAGGAAAAAAAAGAAAGTGTCAATGTAGTGGTTTTCCAGGCCATGAATCCAATAACCCAAGAATCGATTACTAAAATAAGCGTAGATGAGGAATAGGGTAAGGAAAATAAAGGCATTTACCTTAAGTGAAATGATCGTGGTTCTTTTGATAACCACTATTGTAGTGGGCATGGCTTATTCAGTACTTAATTTAGTTCAGAAGCAAATGAACGGTATTGAAAGGAATTATGAAAAAAAGACAGACCTAAATCTATTGAGGCAGTCCCTTTGGATCGATTTCAATAGGTATGATAGGGTTTTTTATAGTGCGAAAAGTGGCGAATTGTCTTTTGTCAATGAATTGGGGGCAATGAACTATACGGTCAGTGGGAATCTAATTATTAAGGAAAAGGATACATTTAATATAAATTGGGAAGTACAAAAGTTTTTATTCGAGAATAAAGAAAGATCTTTTGGGGAAATCGATGCAATTTATTTTGAAACCACCAAGGAATTTGGTAGCCAGCCTTTATTTGTAAACAAAACTAATTCCGCTACAACTTATATGAATCAGTAACCATGGGTTTTAAAATTGAACATTCCGTTACAGATCCTAAAAAGGATGCCAATAAGGACTGGCTGGCCACCACCCTTCAAAAAGAGGTTACTATTTTTGGAAAAACCTTCAATAACAAGAAAAAAGAGGATTTCTATTCCGAATTGGGTGTATTGTTAATGGCGGGAATTAACTTAAAGGATTCCTTGTCATTGATTCAAGAGAACCAGAAAAAGGAAAAGATGAAATCTTTTTTTGGTGAAATGGTCGATGCCCTGATTTCCGGAAAAAGTTTTTTTGAAATACTTAAGGACAAGAAAGAATTTACGGAATATGAGTATTATTCCATTAAAATAGGGGAAGAAACGGGAACCTTGGTAAGAATCGTGGAGGAACTAGGGAAGTTCTTTGCTAGAAAGAACGAACAACGCCGGGGACTGGTAAATGCCCTTACGTATCCCATAATTATACTGGTGACCGCAATACTGGTGGTGGTTTTTATGCTCCGCATGGTAGTACCCATGTTTGAAGATATTTTTAGACAGAACAATGTAGAGCTTCCGGTTATTACCAAAATGGTCGTCAATGCGTCGAATTTCATTAGAGATTATGGATGGCTTGTACTTTTGGTTTTGGTTGCGGTTGTCTTGGTAAGAAAAACATTTTCTGATAAGGCATGGTTTAAAAAGGGCAAAGACAAGTTGCTTTTAAAGACACCATATTTAGGGAATTTTATAAGTTCGGTGTATTTGGCACAATTTACCCAAGCTGTGGCGTTATTGACATCATCAAAGGTTCCAATGCTCAATAGTATCCAATTAGTCAATAAAATGATTGATTTTTACCCTTTGAATTTGGCTCTATCAAAGGTTGAGGACGATATATTGAAGGGGAAAAGTCTTAGTGCCAGTATGGGAAGCAATAAAATATTTGATAACAAAATGGTCTCTTTGGTTAAAGTGGCCGAGGAAACCAACCAAACAGAATATATATTCGAACGGCTCAATCAACAATATGCAATTGAGGTACAACAAAAATCCAAGTTATTATCTACATTGATGGAACCGTTGATCATTGTAATTGTTGGTGTTTTTGTTGGGGTGATATTGGTTTCAATGTATTTGCCGATGTTTAAGTTGAGTAGTGTGTTGGGGTAGATAATTTTCATTAGATAGTTCGCTTAGCACATTCCCCTTCATTTCGTAAAAAGCTCCATTTCGGGCAAAGAGCTTCACTTCAAAGTTCTTGGACACAATCCCCATTTTTGACTTTTCATTCCGTTAGCCCTTCCCGATACTCTGGGAAGGGACACTTCATTCCCAAGTAAAAAGTGTGAATCAAGTCCGCTTCAAATAAAAATTGTATTTCATTTTGTCCCACTTCCTATGATTGCATATTTCACAAAGGGTTTAGACTGACTCCCGAACCTCCACTATCACCTTTTTTTGACGGCAAAATAACAACATTCAATCTTGGACAGCGGCATAAAGCCGCTGTGCTTTTTATACGCTTTACCCAGGTTGAATATTGAAATGCCCTAAGCAACAAAAGAAGGTAACAGCGAAGGCTCTATGGGAAGTAAATCTAAAATGAATCTTATGAAATCTTACAAAATCATCAAAAAGGAAGTGGAACAAAAGTTAAAAAAACAACAGAAGGAAAACGCTCTGGATATAATAAGTAAATCAATTTTCAAATAAATATTAATCTTTAAATCTTTTAGTATGAGTACTCTAAAAAATCATGTACAGTTAATTGGGAATGTTGGACAAGAGCCAACAATTACAATCCTTGAAAGTGGTAAAAAGGTAGCACGCCTTTCTTTAGCCACAAATGAACATTATAAAAATGCCAAGGGAGAAAATCAGACGGAAACAAA
The DNA here is from genome assembly GCF_003148665.1 of Maribacter polysiphoniae. Taxonomy (GTDB): domain Bacteria; phylum Bacteroidota; class Bacteroidia; order Flavobacteriales; family Flavobacteriaceae; genus Maribacter_A; species Maribacter_A polysiphoniae. Next base: position 11,861 of record NZ_QGGQ01000010.1, read on the forward strand.
CTGGCATACTGTTGTCGCATGGGGCAAGACCGCTGAGATCATAGAAAAGTTTGTTGCAAAAGGCAAGGAAATCGGAATCAGGGGAAAACTAAAAACTCGAAGCTATGAAACCGAAGATGGCAATCAAAGATATGTAACCGAGGTAGTGGCGGAAGAAATTCTGTTGATTGGAACCAAAAGTGAGTAACAAAATTAAAGAGGGCGTTCCCGTGAGAAGTAGCGCCCTCTTTTTCATTATTAAAAATCCTATTAAAAGACGTTTACAATGAGAACACAAGTTAGAGAAATAAAAGTTAGTTATCAAGATAATATCGGAACCAAGAAATCCCATACCATTAATTCTTCAAAAGCTGCGGCAAGTTTGATCTTTGATGATTGGGACAAAAATACGATCGAGCTCCAAGAGTGTTTTAAGGTACTCTTGCTTAATAATAGCAACAAGGTGAAAGGAATCTATCAAATCTCCCAAGGCGGACTAACGGGAACTTTGGTGGATCTTAGAATTCTGTTCGCCGTAGTACTGAAATCCTTATCCGTCGGCATTATTTTATCCCACAATCACCCGAGCGGAAAAATGAAACCGAGTGAACAAGACATATCACTTACCAAGAAAATCAAAAAGGCAGCGGACTATTTTGACATTAAACTTTTGGACCATATCATCCTAGCACCAAATGGAAGCTATTTTAGCTTTACCGATGATGGTATATTGTGATTACAAACCTTTTTTAAAACAATTTGGACCTTTGATTTTCAAGGGTCTTTTTTTATGGGTATTCAATAATTCGTAAAGAATTTTCGTATTTGTTATAGATACTTCTAAAGGCGTCTTTTCCTAGTCTTAAAAAAATGATTTCACTTTTCAGACATTCAAAAAGCCAGTACATTTTTTCAATGTAATGGTATTTCGTTTTTGTTCGCTTTTGGCGAACGAAAAGGAATAGCAAGAGGGTAACCCGCTGGCGCGAGGTTTCGGTATTTGTTTTCTGTGTAAATCATTAAACATCAATTGGTTAAAATGGTATATTATTTGACGAATCTCGATTTAGAGGCTTGTTATTCACGGAAAAACCATCGCAGCCCAATAAAAGCAATAAATATTTCAAGGAAAAAGATGGATAAAGGATATGAAAAAGAGCGGTTTGAAAGCATAAGTATCAAAACTTCCGTGGCCCAAAAGTTCAAGAAATTTTGTAAGGGAATGTCGAGATCCAAGTCGATGACCTTGTTATTGATGATTGACTTTTTTGAGGACAATGGTATTTCCCCCCATGAATCAATAGGCCCGAAAATGCAAACATTGGAGTCATTGATCAAGAAGCGTATCAATGGGGTAATCGCTATAATGAAAGACATTGAAAAAAACCAGACCAAGCCTACGGTCGCAATGATGCAATCCCTTTTTGAACAAGCGGAACCTCCTAAGAAAACTTTTATTTTGGAAAAGGAAATACCAAAGGAAAAACCCAAAACCAGATTTGTTGAGCGATTGGAAAATGATGATGAATTATAAAAACAGCAGCAATGTATATAACCGTAACGGCACAAAAATTAGGAGGGGATTATTCACAGAGCTCAGCTGATTTCGTGGAATATCTGGAGAAAGAAAACCAAGGGTTGGAACAGGAACAAATGGAATACTTTTTCAATCAGTATGAAGGAGAAATTCCTACTCTGGAAGTGGTCAAGGAAATTGATGCGAACACAACAAAACTTAAAAAGAAAGAACCTAAGTTTTATTCCATCACCGTTAATCCGAGTAAATATGAATTACGGCAATTACGGAATAACACTAAAGATTTAAAACACTATACCCGGGAGCTAATGAAGGATTATGCAAGCTCTTTTAATCGTGAGATTAATGGTAGACCTGTTACTGTTGATGATATTAAATACTATGCTAAAATTGAGCATCAACGTACTTTTAAGGGAACAGATAAACAAGTTAGAGAGAACCAACCATTCGCTACTAAAATTTTAAAACTTAAAATTGATATCAGAAAAATTGAACAGGGGGAGCAGGAGGGAAGCATCAAAAAATTAGAAGCTCAAATCAATGGATTTGAAAGAGAAGCCCCACATCAGCAAAATGGAAAACGGATTGTACAGGGAATGCAGAAGGAAGGAAACCAAAGCCATATTCATATCATCGTAAGCCGGAAGGATATGACCAACTCGGTCAGTCTTTCCCCAGGAAGTAAATACAAAGCCTCCGATGTAATGATGAATGGTAAAAAAGTAAAGCGTGGATTTAATAGGGATGCCTTTTTTGGGAAAGCGGAAAAGACTTTTGATTCCACTTTTGGATATAAACGTAATTACGCTGAATCCTATACGTCCAAAAAGGATTTCATCAAAAACCCCAAGATCTATTTCACAACCTTACTGGGATTACCAACAAGTGAAAGGGCGGTTGCCTTCAAGATTTTGGGTAAGGCTGGTGTGCCCATAAATAATTTACCAGCCAACAATGTTCAGCTAGCTTTGAAAACCATTAGGTATTTAAAACGCGGTATTGAAAAAGCCCTAAGGTCCGGTTCAATAGGTATCTAATATGGAAATAGAAGGTCTCACTTTTACGATTGTTTTATTGTTAGGGATGGCTTTGGTATTTTGGGGTTTGTTCAAGATAACCCGATATGCTTTTCTGATCAACTTTTTTTTAACCTCGCTTTGTCTAGGATTACTTTTTAAAATGGAATCCCATTGGTTACTTTGGGCAGAAGATGTTTTATATATCGGTTGTCCGTTACTATTGATAAATGTGGCATTCTATGTCTTTCTGTTTAAAGACAACGATGTGGACAAAGACAACAAGTATCAGGTACATTTTAAAGTTCAACGCGGTCGTTTTAAAATTGATAACATCAAAAGGGGAGCTTCCGTAATTGGATCTGCAGGAAGCGGTAAAACAGAAAGTATTGTTTACAATTTTCTGAGACATTTTAGTAAGTATTCCTTTAGTGGAATAATCCATGATTATAAGGATTTTGAAATTACTGAAATGGCATATCCTTTATTTAAACAAAATAACATCGATTTTCGGATTATTTCCTTTGATGAAATCTATGACCGGGTAAACCCGATTGCCCCAAGGTATATGCAAAATGAGGAGAGCGTTAATGAGGTGGCCAGGGTATTGATTGAAAACCTATTGGAACAAAAGGAATCCGGGAGCTTTGGGGCAAGTAAGTTCTTTAATGATGCTGCGGAAGGTTTAATAGGTGGACTCATTTGGAAACTACGGACTTCCTATCCGAAATACTGCACATTACCACATCTTATCGCCATTTATCAATTTCTGGACACAGACAGTCTTATTGCTTTTTTAAGTTCTAATACGACTTCTAGGGCGATGGCAGATGCTTTTATAAGTGGGAAGGATTCCGATAGGCAAACAGCAGGCGTAAAAAGTACCTTGGCCAATGCATTAAAAAAAATCAGTACCCAACGGATTTTCATGGTGCTCTCTGCGGATGATATTCCTCTTGATATAAATAGCCAGGAGAAACCTTCAATAATTTCAGTGGTAAACAATCCAAAATATGAAACTGCTTATTCCCCTATCATCGCGACCATAATACATACTATCATAAAACAAATGAGTGTGCGTTCTGGAAAGTCATCATTCTTAATGATGGAAGAAGCCCCGACCATTCGATTACTGAATATGCACAGAATTCCAGCAACCTTACGTAGTTACGATATTGCAACGGTTTACGTGATGCAGGACAAAATACAGAATGATATGATGTACGGGGATAAAGCGAGCAAGGCGATTCTAAGCAATTTGTCTTATCAGTTTTTCGGAAAAGTGAATGACCCGGATACAGCCAAATATTACGAACGCTTTTTTGAAATCGTCAAAAGCGAAACGACAAGCGTGAACAGGGGGTACAATCTTAATTTTGATACTCGAATTACTAAAGGGGAACGGGAAGTTGCAAAGATTAGGGCTGATGTATTCTTTAGGTTAAAGCAAGGGGAGTTTATCACTTTTGCCGATGGAGAGGATAAGAAAGTACAATTTAAACTGGTTAAGATAGAGCAGGGATTACCGGAAAAGAAAAAAGCATTTACCAAGGAGGATTTGGAAGAAAATTTTGAACGAATTTATAATGAGGTGAGGTCTATATTTAAGAATTAAGTAATTGGTATTGTGGGTTTTGATTTTTAGGATTAAAAGGAGTATTTAAACGACCCTTTGACCTATATTAAAAATGACCTTTCAGTGAACTTTTCAATAGTTTAGCGATAGGAATGGGATAAAGAACTTTTTGAAATACTCCGGAAGAGTATAATTATAAATACCTTTTTTTGGACTTTGAATGTAATCTTAAGAGTTCAAATATGGATGGGATTATCTACGTCAAAATTTAAATATAAATGGATCCGAAAATCCTTTGTTTTGTGGCACTGATTAAAGGGCGAACAGTGATTCATTGAATTAGAACATATAGCATACTTAAACGCTCCTTTTTAAACCACGATTAGAGATTTTAACGGATTATGTAAAATACTCCTATGGTGGAACTATTGGGCAATTAGATGAAGATGCACTTTTTTATCTTCGGTCACGTGGAATCCCTAAAAAAAGTAAGAGCTTAGTTATTGTACTCCTTTACAAATAACGTTTTTGGAAAGTATACGTATTCCTGAAATCAAACATAAAGAGACTCATTGCTGTAAAGTCAGGAGTGAGTTTGGGGTTTGATCTTTAACAGTAAATTGTACTATTATTAACTTATTTTTTTAATTCGAAGATTAGGATTTATCCTACATTTAAATTTTAATTAACCATATAAAATATTACAAATGAAGTTAAATTTACTCCTATTACCTGTATTGTTTTTTTCAATCAATTCAATCGCCCAAGATTTAAATCATAAATGGAATGTGGAAGCCAATTACTCAGTGATTCCCGAGGAAGGTTTTAGTGGGGATCATAACATCATAGAATTTGGGGTAAAATACCGATTTATAGATTATGATTTTGTTCAAATTGGTCTTGGAATTAATAGTGGATACTCACAAAAGGTTTATGATGAATTCAACATAGACGGGAAAGTCAAAAGGTATTATTTTCAACCTAGGTTATTCTCAGAGTTTAAAATACCAGGTCTGGATAGATTACGTCCGACCATAGGTTTGGGATATAGTATCATGAATGAGGATTCATCGGTAATTTCAATTGGTGAGGATGTATCGGGAAACACAACAAATGGGGGATTTAATTTCAACCTGGGTCTAACTTATGACATAACGGATAGATTCTTTATTCAGGCCCAATATGATTTTATTAATTTGAATGTAAGGGATGAGTTCACCTTTCAGGGGGAAGTGATAAAACCTAATTACAATGAAAAACTGAATAATCTTAAAATTGGAGTTGGGTTTAGATTTTAAAGCGGGTTTAAACAGGTAAAAAATAACAGGTTGTCAAGTGTGTCCGTTCTACTGTCCTTTCGAGTGGAAGCGAGAAAATTGAACCACCGTTTGGTCATCTCGAAAATAACGTATTTATCAAATTTGATAAAGATTAGAGATAGGTATGGGAAAATGAACTTTATAATTCCGCACTTTAGAAGTATATTAAAAGGTGGGTTTAAATTGTTTCTTCTAATTTTAATGAGAAAACCAACCTAAGCACCACCAGAAAGACCACCTCTAGAAGGTATCGGAGGGTCAGGACATACAACCCTTTCACCTCGTAAGATTGACAATTGCATAAATACCCAATATTGCGCATCATCGCCACTTACGCCTAATCTTTGGCCACGAGTATCTTCAGGCGGCAAATTACCTAATGTATTACCTCCAATCTCCCACATGTAACCATTTGTACCTATATAATCATCCTTTGTGGGCGAGGGTGCAGCATATCTTAATGGTGGAAATTCCTCTTCATTACGAATGGCATGTTCTATATTCGTTGCTACCCAGGTACCCAGAGATTTATAATCATGTTTCTGAATTGTGCGGGTGGATGTTGGACGTTCGGGAATATATGCCCCATGACTTGGGTTTTCAAATTTTGGAACTTTACCTGGACTATAGTATCGCTTCTTAGGCAATTCTTGTTCGGTTGATATTGGTCTCGTCCATCTAACACTTGGTATTCTTCTCCAAGGGAAGCTAGAACCAGAATCCAAACCACCTATATGATCATCTTCTATAACATAAAAAACAACACCTAATTTTGCAATTTCATTTTCACTATTGTTTTTAGGTTGATATGCAACGTGAAAACAAGCGCTAGATTGATGCTCTCTGGGTTGTAAATATGAACCTCTCTTTGCGTTTGAGCCTAATCCGCCAGTAAAATGGGATACAACTTGTATTTGGGCAGCGGCAGGGTTATCCCAATCAACTGTACTGGAATCCGCGTTAAAAAAAGCCATTGCAATCATGGGCTCGTCACCCCTTCGTTCATTTTGCCTTATGATATTTAAACTCGAACATTTTATTTTCACAACTACAGAATTCATTCGTTTCCATTTCCTACCGCTTCCAATTCTAGAACCTATCTTAATAAACTCATTGTTGTCTCCATTTAATTCAAACTCAATATTTCCGGAGTTCCTAGTTATACCCTTAGGGGTGTCGTAGAATGTTCCTTTAATAACTTTTCCTCTAATAGAATCTCTTTCCACTCTACCAATAAAGATGTTAGACCAAGGTAAAGGTTCTTCCATATTTCGTCGTTCTGGTTCCCCCATCCAAAAAACCCTACCATCCCGAAACTGTCTAATATAATAAACACCTCCGTTATCACTTAGCCAAGTCCCTGTTAACTCATGTAGAGGGCTTTGAAAACCTGCTTTATGCATTAGCGAGTTTCGTATGTGTCTTATCTCGGGCCATTCTTCAAGCTTATCATAATAATACCCTAGGGAACGAACATTCTCAAAACGCGTTCTATTTATTACATTATACTTTTCAGTACCTGTATTATTAGTCATCCCCTTTGGTAAATCTACATAAGAACCTTCGAAGGTGCCATCGGTAGAGAATTCACCTTCATATATATGGCACCAATGCCCATCTGATCTTTCTGCTAACCAACGAATAGAGTTTCCTTCCACCATTACGTAGTATACTAGTCCATTACCTAATTTATAAACGCCTGAATCCATCATAGCTTGTTATTTTGAAGTTTGACCTTTTATGTATTAAAAATTAAATGGTTAACATCGAACTTTCAAATTTCATTAAAACGACCGTCTGACCCCTTTGAAAATTAGCGTTTCGCTAAACTTTCCAATAGTTTATCGATAGGAAAGGACAATCAAACTATTTAAAAGACTTCAGGTAAGGTATAATTATAAATACCTTTTTATAGACTTTAAAATTAATTTTTAAGGTTCAAATATGGGTGGGATTAAGTAAAGTAATTCAATTAAGTTCAGATGGGTTTGTTTGAACTTTTCAAGGTTTGGTGCAGAAGCTTAAGCAATTGGGGGTTCATGATGAATTTTGTGGTATTATGTTAACCTCGATGGTTTGCTTTACATAAATAGTAGCAAATGAATTATTAACACGGAAGCTGAAAAGTGAAAAGAGTAGGCGAAATTTAAATAATATAAATTATGGCAATTCAGCAAACAATCATCGGTTTAGAGAATAATTTTAGCGGAAGAGCTTCCGTTTTAAGTAGGACAATATCTCCTGATAACGTGGTTGCAAACAGTGAAACAAGTCAATTGATCTTAAGAACAAATTTCAATATGCGCAGTGTTAAAGTTCGTACAAGAGCGAGAACAGAACGAGAGATTTCCACGGATTTTATTCCTGGAGTAATCCAATCTTCCCTTGAAAGTGAATTAGATTCTAGTGTGAGAATCACAAGAGATGTATCTATTGGGGCAATGTTTACGGATGACTTGCCAATTGGTGGTCATACCTATTCTAATGTTTTCTTGGTAGTATCTTGGGAAATGATTATCAGTCGGCCATTTCGTGATCCTCAAGTTGGTGTAGAAATGTATTTTGGTTGGAACAGAGAAGGTAGGAATATGAGCCTAGCTGATAATTGGTATCTAAATGTAGATGTTTCAAATGTTATTCGCATAAAGCAAAGAGCGGTTAGAAATGAAGTAAATAACCAATTACGATCTATAAATTCAGGATTAAATGCCGGTCAACTGATTATTAATGGGTTAAGGCCTTTCTTTGATGTTGCAAATGTTAATGATTTCTATGTATTACCAGGTTCGGCTGCCCATAATTCACAGGAGAGCAATATAACGGTCAGACAGGATGCCTCTTTTTGGGTAGTAGAATAAAATTATCATATTTCAATCACGCACTCCTTTCTGCGTACCTAACACGGCCATTACCGTATATCATTTCGTGATCCAAGATAATGGCTGTTTGGTTGCACTAAAAACGGTTGTGGAGAACGAATTCTTGAAGTTCAAATAAACGCGGGTTTAAATGAACTAGTTCAATTAAGTGAAAGTAGTTTTATTTGAACTTTAAGGGGCTAAATGTTGTTCTGTAAAACGTTCGTTTTATGAGACTTTTTAAATAACGTCAGATATATCCAGAGTCATGACGAAGGAGTGATTCTGTGATGCATTGTTAGTGACATTTTTGGCTTTTCTGATGTCAATCTTCATTTGTATTTTGTTCCTTAACCGCTCGATTATATACAATATCAGGTGGGTCAGGACTAATCGTGTCTAAATTGTTGATTTCTTCGATTAAATCCTCTAGCTCCTTTATTAAATCTCCTCGATCCATATCGTCAAATTTCAGCATGAAAAGTTCAAGATTACGACTAATAGAGGAATATTCCGCCCCAGCAATTCTATGTCTCTCACTTAGCTCAGAATGTTTAAAGAAAGTTTGTAAAGAGGCTAATACAGCTGCGGATATTGACAGAAAGCCCGTGATTATTTTCCATTCAATGTCCGGATTGCTACTTAGGGTGCTAAAGATTGTCGTTGCAACAATTGTTGATGTTATAACTATAGGAACTCCGAGCTGGATATGTCTTTTCGATTCAATTTGGAGCTTAGGAAATGAGCTCTGGCTTTACGGTGCGATCTAATTCTTTCTTTTTCCGCTTTATCTCTTATATCCTTCATCTAATTATGATTGTAAATAGTCCTGAAATAGTTAGAAGGCACTCCGATACATAACGGCAGAATTCATAACGTTATGAACATGCTCGTCAATCTTTTGATTGCGCTTTGTTTCGTAGTCCAAGTCCGTCCGTTTAGTAGCACTATGAAATTCTTCCCAACTATTTATTAGCTTCGACTTCATGAAGTAGGCTTTTGAATAGTCAGACGTATCTGCGGGTTGACTAGGAAAGACTGAGTCTGCAGCAATTCTGAGGTCTTGCTGCTTGCTATAATCAAGACCATCTTTAGATGCTGCCTCGGAAAGCTTGAATCCAGTAGCAATGTTTTCCAGGTATGAGAGGCCGATGCCGGGAGCAACCTCTCTTTCGACTCGACCAGGATGAATTTCTGGTTGCAGGTTATATCCAATCTTGTTCTTGGGATCGACCTCTCGAAGAATTTTCGCCTCATCTATTCGAACAGCAATTTCTTCATTGACACCATCAACAATCGCGGCACCTAGATTCGAAGCTGATTGGCGCTTGGCTGCACGTATCGCATGACAAACCTCGTGTGCTAAACTGGGAACAGATTTAGTCAGAAAATCTGATTGATTGAACGATCCATATACAATCGTATCTGTGTAGCCAAATTGACCATCACCTTGAATGAAATATCCTCCGGCTGTATCACCGGGAATTACTTGCAGGAATTTCTTGCCAGTGTAGGTTCCATTCTCAAGTTTCTCCAGGGGAACCTTCTCCAGATCAGTTATAAAGGAGCGGTAACGTTGTCCAAGTGTTCTAGCTTTGGATTGAAATGTGGGGGATTTCCTGAGAGTATTGACTATGATCGCCCTAGCTTTGCTTTGATCGATAAGGCTTTTCATCTCTTTGCCGAATGCTCCCCAACGAGATAACTGATTTGTAACAAAATTTGCAAGAACAAGACCGCTTTCGTCACCCGTGAGCTGTTCCGACAAATTAGCAATGCCACCAGGAGATAAGGATACGTTATCTCCATTAGGAGAATTTCTCGAGTAATTGACGCCCGTCTCATTTACTTTGTCTAGAAGTTCAAGTTCGCTAGACGATTCTCTGTTGTTGCTCTTATTATCGGTCATTTCGTCGAGAATCTTGTCTATTTTCTCAGAAGCTGCCTCGGGTGAATAACCCCCCTTATCAACAGCCTTCTTAACTACGGATATTTTTTCTTTTGCAACCTTTGCAGCTATCTCTTGTTTTCTTATTTCAGCTGCCTGTGCGCCGAAGGTTGTAGCTAATTGGGCGGCAGAATCCATTGCGGCTTTAGAGTTAGCTTGCGTCCCCTCCAACCCGGCCATGTCACCAAATACGCCAGCCTTCGTTATAGCATCCAGAGTCCCTGAAAGTCCAGACGGGGCAGGCACATTGGGTGCGTTTTGCAGATTAATTATAGAGGCCGGCATTTGTGAGGGCGTAAGATCTGGAATTACTGATCTTCTACTACTAAGCATACTCGGGTCTAGTGATGCAAGCTCTTGTTCTTTGTCGTCCAGAATCCATTCTGTACTCCCAAAGTGTTCTTCACAGGCCTCACAATCGTCGAGGAGTGCCTGCGCATATACGCCAGCGGTTGGTAAGCTTACCCTTATGGGCTCACCACTTGGTACAGAGTCCACGTAGTATTCATTCAGTGCCTGGGCCGTGTCATGACCATTAATTTTGAGGTGAGCACCGCCGGCCACCTTATAGACTAAGTTGTTGCCCATTACGGCTATTGGGTTTCTCTCTACTACTGATGCAACGCTTCTACCGTCCTCTTCCGACACTGCATAGATAGTGTCTAACAACATGTAGAGCTTGTCTCGGTCCATGTTCCACCATAAGTGCTTGTGGTAATGCTCTAGATGCTCGTTTAGGTGCTTCTTAAGTAGTTCAACTTGAGTACTGATAATATCCCGTTGGTGCTTTTTCTCCCAATCATTCAGAGGTAAACTGACATCGGCACCTTCTGTATCGACGTTGCCAGTATCCACATCGATCAGGTCCATGGCAGATTTATTGCTTGATACATTCCGGCTAAAGTCGTTTGTGGTGTACCGAATCGACACCCGCTCAACGTTTGCGATAGAGCCTATGGTCAGTGGGTAGTCAGCGTCGCCAACGATTTTGAGATTAGTTAAATTGGCACGAGTAAGCGATACGGTTGGTACGCAAGTGAAATCCACCCGAAAAGATTGTCCATAGCGGTACTTGCTAGCCATGGTCATATCAACGCCGTCGAGTGTTGCTCCGCCATTAATCTTAATAATGATTTTGTCGATCCACTTTCTTGCAACACTTGGTGCGTAATCAGACTGAAATATTTGGTCTTTCTGGTCTTTGTTTCGATTAAGCCGATCAAAAATCTCGCGTATCGGCCTATTAACGAATGGGTACAGTGCAATCCATCGCGCTTTTTCGAAAACGTTCTCGTCTTCTGGGTCTAGCGGTCGGTCAACCGCCATACGCAAATAGATCGATCCTGATATGTAGGTAACCGGTTGGTCAGCACGCCTGTTAGCGGCAATTTCACTGTTTTGAAAATTGTCGCGGACATCTTCAAGATACGGCATTACCCATCGTAATCGTGGCCTCATCAAAACATTGGTAAGCGAGTCACGCCAACGAATCATCCTGTTTATTGTGAAGGGTTTTATTGGCAGGGGCACGAAAATGCACTCGCGTGCACCAACCACTTCTGTGTCAACGCGCAGATGCCTCAAAATCTCGTGATAAACAATGGTAAGGGTATGGCAGTAATTGGGGTTTCGAACAACTTCGGATACCGCCTGAGTGGTTTCTTCTTGAGTTTGTTCCTGAATGACAACAGTCTCAAGCTTTCGTACTGATTCTCCATACTGTCTGATGGCATCACGAAGAGACTGCTGCTCAATCGCCGATACATTCCTACCACCCTCCTGCCAACTACTTGACTGTGCTGTTCCGTGAGAAGCGCCACCGCCCAAAACTACCGGGCCAAGAACAGCTCCAAACCCTCCGGCAACTCCAGTTTGTTTGGATTTTGAACCACCTTTCGACCACTCAGACAACCCGGCTTGCACTGCGTCGGTGTAACCATATTCTCGAGTTGTGCCCTGTGCAATTTCTTCACTTGCAGTTGTTGACTCTATACGTCTGGCACTGTCCGTGATTTCAGAAGTCACGGTAACGATCTGCTTAGTTTGTCTTGGCGCAAGCGGAAGCGAATACAGAACATTCCCAAGCGAGTATCCATTGTTTCGCCAGCGAACTCTATATTCCAAAATGTGCCCATAAGATAACGAGGCTGCCTGGGCAGGAGTATCGTCTTCCCAGTCGAGTACCCTATTGCTCGTCAACAGTCGACGCCCTTGCGGTTGTCGCATTATTTCAGCTCGCGCTTCACCGAGGATCTTCTCGGCGGTTGTTTGGGTCGTCACCTTGGTCTTCGAAGTGACCAGCGAGGATACGGCTTTGGCTGCGCTCGTTAGATTAGCTAGAACATTTGTGCTAATAGCTGATAAGCGGATATTGCCTAGCCGCGCTCCGCGGCCGCTCGTTCCTCCTATGTCGCCCGTCTTTGTTGTGGCAGCAGCGTAAACGTACTCGGATTGGTCGATCTCATAGATTCGTGCCAAGTCTCTCGCACTAGGAGGTTTTGGAGCTGCCGCATCGGAGCTGATTTCCGGTTGGGTGACGCGAAGCACGGTCTGAAATGATCGCTCTCCTACGATTCTATGTGGCGAACTGAACGGTTTGCAGCGCGTGCCGGGGTCGTCGGAAAAAAGCTCCGGACTGTTGAGGATTTCTTGCTCTGAGGCGTCGACGGGGATTTCGTTTCCGTTGACCTCTGCGTTATTTGCATCCTCTTCTTCAGCAAATTGTTTTTCGTCAAACGGAAGCCAAAGTACGCGTCTAAACGCAACTTTTTCAGGGTGAAAAGCTACGATTCCTGCGAACGACTGGGGCCCGGATAAAATCCAGACCCAAGCGTCATCATTAGCTTGTTTCTGGATAGTAAAATCAAACTGACCTTGAAGATTGACAGAGATACTGTTAACTGATGCCGCATTGATGTCGCTCAGTAAAGAGTTCGCTCCAACAGTCAGTGGGGCAGACGATGTATCCAAATCTGCCGAACCAAAATACTTTTTTCGCTTGATTTGGCTAAGATTACGGAATTCAACAGTAGATACAACCAACGAGTAGTTTTTATAAAATATCTTTCGTTCGATTGTTGGTCGAAACTCAGCTTTGGCGGACATTACATCAGTAACGACCGGCGGCTTCGGCGTGCTGCTTTCAATGATTCGTTTGGTTAATTCTTGAGCGATCTCGACGTTTAGGTTCCATACATCCGATCCTCGCTCTTTGGTTGGCATCTTCTTTGAGAAAGACAATAGCTTCGATCCCTGACTGTCGGCGATTACGAGGGTTACAGTCGTTTCGGCAGAGTAATCTTCAATTAGAGCTTCCGTGCTCAGCTCTTTTAACAACGAAAATTGTCGTTCGTTGAGTCCTACTTCGTCAGGTATAGTCGTGTTGTCGTCGTCAACGCCACCAACACGAACAATCCGTGAGTATGAAACAATTGCTTGCAGTTCAGATTGTGCTGTTATCTGTTTCCCGCTTGCATCGACAGGTAGTTCAGCTTTTATTTTCAGTCGCAACTCAGCCATGATCTTTGTCTTTTCATTTCTTCTTCTTGTTATTCATCATCGCCATAATCAACATTATGACTGCCAATTCTAAAAATAATCCTGAAGTAAAATAACTTATTTTTATTATCTTTTTTCAACTAATGTATTGACGGTAAGAAATTACGTTTAAATGGTAAGAATAAGTTTATAAAGACAGTTTAGATATTTAATGAAACCCAAATCAATTTAATTAATGACCACCCCAATAGCGAGAGTAACAGATATAGTTTTGTTATCGCCTGAGCAAAATTAATCTATACTCAATTGGGAAGAGTTAGCAACTGAAAATCAAGAAACTTTTGTATTGAATTACAAACGTAATATAATAATTGATTCGAAATATCCAAATAGCAGATCATGTAACGGATAGAAAGAGAACATACAATCTTCTGGAAATAAGCATATTTTAAGATAAGAAAGAAGAAATGTCATTCAATTTACTAATCATATCAAAAAAGTAAATAGACCTAAACATCATATACGATAAAAGATGTGGTATGGTTGGAAAGAAAATAGCCACTAAAGGTACTGTCTCTATCAAAACCTAAACTATTCGAGAATTAACCTGAACTAATCTGTTTTTATCTGATTTAACATGTCCCGCTAAACGGCCGTTTTAAGGAACGAGCTCAAGAAAAGTTGAGCACAAATGATTCCAGTTCCATTTGTCGTTCTTTTTAGTAGTTCCGGTAATTCACGTTTTACGGAACTAAAAAAGTACATTTAAACGACCACTTCTTTGAACTAAATTCAAAAATTTCATTTAAAGGCCGTTGGCAAGGTCATTTTATGTTAGGAAAACTTCTCATGAATCACGCTGGTTAGCGTAGTACATTTAAACGGTCGTTTTATTGAACTTTTAAGAGAATTGAAAATCGAAATAAATATGGGTTCATTTTTTCGGTATAATTAAATAGTTTACTTTTAGAGGTATAATTATACCGCTTATGCTATTTGGTTACGTTAGGGTCAGTACAAAGACCCAAAATCCCAGTTTACAGATCGACGCCCTATTAAAAGAAGGGGTTAAGGAGAAGAACATCTTTAGGGATGTTTCTTCAGGGGCTAAGGCCGAACGCCACGATCTGGACTTGATGATATCAAGACTTCGAGAAGGAGACACGGTAATCGTTTGGAAATTGGACCGTATCGCCAGGAGTATTTCCCACCTTTTAAAATTGGTAGATCAATTTGAAAAACTTGGGGTAAAATTCAAAAGTATCAATGACCCATTTATAGATACCACGTCTGCCCACGGTAAATTTATTATTACCCTTTTCGGCGCCGTGGCCCAATTGGAACGTGATATCATAATCGAGCGCACCACTGCCGGTCTAAAAAGTGCCAGGCGCAGGGGCGTTCAATTGGGCCGTAAAAAAGGTTTGGGAAAAGAGGCCAAGCAAAAAGCCATGCTGGCCGCAGCCTATTATAGGGAAAACAAACTTCCCATAGTGGATATCATGAAATTGGTGGGGATAAAATCAAAACCTACATTATATAAATACTTGGCCATACAAGGTCGAAGAAACTGCAAGGAGTGTGGTGCGGTTTTTTGGGATGAGACCCAAGAGATAGATGAGGCGTTTTGTAAAAAACATTACAAAAAATGAACATTTCGTTTTCCATTACGCTTTTCTGTAAGGGTATTTCTTATTAAATCCTTTAATTTGATTATAATATTTGAAGATTGATTTAGTACCGTTTTCAAATTTGGTTTGTTAAATTTGGTTGTTATAATGACCCCCCTTTTAAAACTCTAGTACATATTGCATATGGCAAAAGCAGATATTGATTTTGAAAAAGAACTATGGGATGCCGCCAACGAACTTCGCGGTGCGGTTTCCGAGAATAATTATAAGAATTATATTTTACCTCTGGTCTTTTTAAAACACCTCAGTGAACGATTTGATATCGTTAAAGAGGAACTTGAAAACACCTTAAACGAACCAAGTTCTACCTATTACACCACGAATGAGGCGGAAAAGGAATATGTATTGACCGATCCGGACGAATATCGTTCACGTAATACGTTTATGATACCGAAAACTGCCTCTTGGCAGTATTTAAAGGATAACGCGGAGCAAGACGATATTAAGGTAAAGGTAGATGATGCCTTTGATGTACTTCAAGATCTGCTTACCGCCTATAATCCCCAGTTAAATAATCTTTTGCCCAGGATTTTTGTAAAGAGTGAACTCTCCGCCAAACAAACGGGTGGTATCATCAACCTGCTCTCCCATCCCAAATTCTCGGAAAAGGAAAACCCGGAGAGCGACATCCTGGGTCGTATCTATGAATACTATATTGGCCGTTTTGCCATGGCGGAAGGTTCCGGTGCGGGGCAATTCTTTACACCGGGAAGCATTGTACGCCTTTTGGTGGAACTATTGGAACCTTACAAAGGAAGAATCTTTGACCCTGCCTGTGGTAGCGGTGGTATGTTCGTACAGTCATTGAAATTTATTAAGGAACACGGTGGCAACAAGAGCGACATCTCTATTTACGGTCAAGAAATGACAGCCCAAACCTTGCGTTTATGCTTAATGAACCTACTGTTAAGAGACCTTTCCTTTGATATTAAACTCGGCAATTCTTTGTTGGATGATAAGTTCCCAGAGTTAAAAGCTGATTTTGTTATTGCCAACCCACCTTTTAATGTCAGCAATTGGCACCCTGAAGATTTACCGGAAAACGACCCCAGGCTTTTTGGCCCAAGGGAAGAGTTCACTACCGATGGCAGCGCCAATTATATGTGGATGCAAACCTTCTGGAACCACCTTAGCGATACGGGTACGGCGGGTATTGTAATGGCCAACGGTGCCATGACCTCTAATACCAAAGGAGAGAAGAACGTTCGGCAGTATATGGTAGATAAGAGTATGATCGATTGTATCGTTCGTATGCCGGATAAGCTATTTTTGACCACAGGCATTCCTGCCTGTTTGTTTATTCTGAGTAAAAACCGTGACGGTAAAGATGGTGAGCACCGTGAGCGTATGAATGAAATTCTCTTTTTGGATGCTGCCAAAATGGGCACCATGGCAAGCCGAAAATTACGTGTCTTTACCGATGGGGATATCAATAAGATTTCCGATACGTACCACGCTTGGCGTACGGTAGGTAAAACTTACGAAGATGTGGACGGCTTTTGTAAAGCGGCCACTTTAGAGGAAGTACAAAAGCAGGATTATAAACTTACTCCCGGCATTTATGTGGGCACGGAGGCCGAGGAAGATGATGGCATTCCCTTTGAAGAAAAAATGGAGAGTTTAAAGGCTACTTTGTTGGAGCAGTTTGAAAAAGGGGATAGTTTAAAACAGCAGATTTTAATGAACTTAGATAAAATAGATTCCAAGTGAGTTTTAGTTCACATATAACAAATAGTATAAATCAAGTTCTGAACTTTATTTGGAATTCGATAATTCTAAAAACTGGTCGAACGGTTTCAGAATGGCCCATCCTTAAACCAACGGTACTCTTTTCATCACTTTTACTATTTCATGTTTTTTTTGATAAGATTAAAGTACTTATTGAAAACAACCTATTTATTTCCTCAAGTTTTTCCAACATATGGCTCGATATTACAGTAATAGCCGCAACTGTTTTTGTAATACTTTTTTTTGGTATCCGTTTTTGGTATACAAGATATAAACCAAGCTTTTCGAGCTTTTTTCTTGTTTTTTTACTGTCTTATACAAGTAGCTTTATCTTTTGGAATTCTGACTTATTGGGTTGGCAATTTTATAAAGAGTGTATCTTTCAACTTCCTTACGTATTTTATTATTTAGTACCCGGTTCTCTTTTTATATTATATGCTTTAATCACTGGAATTATTTCCTTGTTTCCTAGGGAGAAATTATATCGTAGTCAATTTTCTAACGACGAACCAATAGGCAAAAGAGATGATGATAAACTAGATTATGAAGTTTATGTAGATAATTTATCTAAAATATTACTTCATGAAAGCTTTCCAAAGGCTTTTTCAGTAGGCTTGGTTGGGCCTTGGGGTAACGGAAAATCAAGTGTCCTTGATTTAGTTAAAAATGAACTTGAATCTAATGAGGGTGATAGAAGGAAAAATATTTTCATTCATTTCTTACCTTATCTGAATCACAATGAAGATGATATCATTAATGAATTTTTTCTTCTTCTTAGTAGCCAATTGTCAAAATTTGATGGTAAAATATCGAACCAAATTTTAAAATATTCTCAAAAACTAACCGATTTATATCAATCTAAAAATCTAGTCGATTTTGTAAGTAAGCCTCCTAATAATATTTATAATCAAGCGGCAAAGGAATTATATGAAGACATCGACAAAAGCCTTACCAGAATCAACAAAAAAATAATTGTCTTCATCGATGATTTAGATAGATTAAGTGGTGAAGAAATTATTCAAGTATTAAAACTTATACGTAACACTGCAAACTTCAATAACACCATTTTTGTAGTTGCGATGGATAAAGACTATGTACTACAAAGATTAAAAAGTAGCAATCAAATTTTAAATTCCGCGTATTTAGAAAAATTTTTTCAATTAGAAATTTATCTCCCAGAAATTGATGGTAACGTGCTTAGGGAAAGTTTTCTTAAAAGTTTCGATAACTATTCAAATCAGGGTATATCAAATTTTAATGATGATATTAAAACCGCATTGCTTGATAGAGACATTTTATTTGATGATTATGTAAAGAATCTTCGAGATGTCAAGAGGTATTCAAACCAAATAAAATTCGATTATCCATTTATTAAAAACGAAATTGATATGGTAGATTTTATCAATTTTACTTTTTTAAAAACTAGATTTCCTAGTATAGTTAATCAGTTATACAAGGATAAATCAAATTTGCTTCGGTACGACGATGCGAAAGACATCTACCATATAGAAGACCTACCTGAAGATCAACAGGCAGATGAAGGTGTGTCCATACCTTTTGATTTAGATGGTATTTTTGATAATTTCCTTTCTACTTCTAGGACTATTGACACCAAAGATTTAAAAGAATTTAAAAAGTATAAGATTTTTAACAATATTATCAAAGACCAAAGGTCTTTTGAAAACAGCCATAAAATTGATTGTGATGATTTGTATTTACTATTAAAAACGCTGTACACCTTATTTGGAAAAAAAGATGTTAAAAGTTCAGGATCTATTCAACTGAGTGATAATTTAAATATTCTTTTCTATAGAAAAATTCAGACACATAATTTTACCAAAAATGATTTTAAAGAGCTTTTAGATTTCGAAAATCAAGAAAAATTGAAAGCAATTGTGTTCAATTTGGATTCCGATAAGAAATTACCCCAATTTCTTAAAAAATTAAAATGGTTTAAACCAGTTGATATAAATCAATTGAAAAAGATAATTCAAGTTTTACTTCATCTTTATCAAGTTAAAAATGACTACCAACTAAATAGAATTGAAATTGAAAAAAGGCTTGCAATTTATGTACAAGAACTTTTAACAGAAAAATATGGAAATCCCGAAGAAAACTCGTCATGGCTATGGGAGAAGATTTTTGAAGGGAAATATTTAACCCTAAAAAACAAGATTTACCTTTTAGGTGATTTATGGCAAGCTAAAAATGAAAATTTACTATGGGGGTTTAGTGAACAGAAGGTTTCAGACAAAGCTATTGAACTATTTAAAGATCAGTTTGATAATATAGAAGATACTCCATGGGAAGTCTCTAATTTTCATTATTATTCGTTCTACCACTCATTAAAAAAAATAAGAAATATTCAGTCAAAACTAAACGATTTGTTCAAGGACTTCTGGAATAAAAGAGATATTGAATTGCTCTGTGCCCAAACCATTGACCTACCTGCTTTTTCTTACTCGGTTTATCAATTATCAGACATTATTATTGAAATTTTTGGTTCAAAAAACAAATACGTTGAGTTCATTAAATCACACCCCGATGCAACCAAAAAAGAAATTAAAGAGTATATAGAATTCCTAATCTTGCTACAAAAAACTGAGTTTAAAATTGCTATCGATTTCAAATTTAAAGAATCGAAGCTCATAAAGAAGCGGATAAAGCTATTGATTGAGGCCTATAAAAAGAATACTTCTTATGACGAAATCGGAAATATCAAACAAGTGATTTTTGAAACTAATGATATGGATTTCTTTTATAAAATAAGAGCGCAGCAGGAGTTTGTCACAAAACATCATATTCAAGTTTATCCTCATTCTGATTATGTTGTTGCTAGAATCAATATAATGAGCAACAATGCTAAATCTGATTTATTAAGTATTGCCCAGTATATCAATAAAATTGGCGCAGATTATACAGGTTGGAAACATAATAGTTTAGATAAAACCAAATTAGATGAAAATGAGTCATTTTTGACTCATACTAATGACCCGCAAAAATACATTAAGATTATTCATCCTAAACCTTTAAAATTCTAAATGCGCGAAAACTGGAAAACATATAAGCTCTCTGAAATCACTTCAAAAATTGGAAGCGGTGCTACACCACGAGGAGGCAAAGGAGCATACAAAGATTCTGGCATTTCACTAATTCGAAGTCAAAATGTACTTGATTTTACATTTTCAACTAACGGTCTTGCTTTTATAGATGAAAAACAAGCAGCTAAACTCAAGAATGTAGAGGTTGAATCAAAAGATGTTCTTTTAAATATTACGGGAGACTCAGTTGCTAGAGTTTGTCAAATTCCTGATCAATTCTTTCCTGCAAGAGTAAATCAGCATGTTGCGATTATTAGAGCAGACAATAAAATACTTGACCCTGATTTTCTCAAGTATTCTTTACTTACTTACCAGAACAAAAACGAATTACTAAATCTCTCAAGTGCTGGTGCAACCAGAAAGGCAATAACAAAGTCAATGATTGAAGACTTTGAAATCAAAATCCCAGAAATCACCGAACAACGCGCCATCGCCAGCATCCTCTCTGCTATCGACGACAAAATAGAGAACAACCTCGCCATGAACAAAACCCTCGAAGACATGGCCATGGCACTCTATAAACATTGGTTTGTAGATTTTGGCCCCTTCAAAGACGGCAAGTTTATCGACTCGGAATTGGGCAAGATTCCTGAGGGTTGGGAGGTGATAAAACTAGAAGATCTAGTTGAAATTAAGTATGGTAAAGATCATAAAAAACTTAATGACGGATCTATTCCTGTCTTCGGTTCTGGAGGTATTATGCGATACGTGGATACTCATCTTTATGACAAAGAATCCGTACTCGTTCCCCGAAAAGGATCTCTCAATAATATCTTCCTGGTCAGTCAACCTTTTTGGTCGGTTGATACAATGTTCTACACCAAAATGAAACATGACAATTCATTAAAATATGTATATCATCTATTGAAAGGAATGAAACTTGGAGATATGGATGTGGGATCTGCAATTCCTAGCCTTACGACTAAGCTTCTTAATTCTCTTGAAGTTATTCTTCCTTCGAGCCAAGTACTTTCTAAATATGAGGAAAACACAACTCGGTTGTATGAGCAGATTTGGGCAAATGAAAATGAAAACAAAACCCTAACCCAACTCCGAGACACCCTGCTCCCCAAACTTATTTCAGGGGAAGTCCGCCTAAAGGAATTTGAAGAAAAAATAACTGCAGTCTTATGAGCCTAAACGAACATACCGCCCAAAATGCGGCCATTGCTTGGCTAAAAGAACTGGGTTATACCCATATACCCGGCAATGCCTTGGACCGCGACCTTAAAAAAGTAGTATTGGAAACGGAGTTCAACAACTTTTTAAAAACCACCTACCCAGAGGTGCCCGAAACGGCACGTAATGAGGCCTTTGCCCAATTTACCCAACATGAGGGTATGGAGGTGGCCTACCGCAACCGTGATTTTCACCGTAAACTCACCCAAGGTATGGCCATCGCCTGGAAAGATGCCCAAGGCAATGAAAAAGCAAAGCATCTGTATCCCATAGATTACGCCCATCCTCAAAACAATAGTTTTATCGTAGCTGACGAAGTCAGTATCGTAGGCAAAAACAGTCGCCGTACCGACCTGCTTATTTTCATCAATGGGCTTCCTTTAGTGGTATTTGAATTTAAAAATCCCTTCGATTCCACCGTAGGTGTCGAAAATGCCCACCGGCAAATCCATAACTACGTACTGGATATTCCGCAGTTGTTCGATTACAACGCTATTTGCGTGGCATCCGATGGCTTAGAGGCCTTGCACGGTATGTATTCTTCTTCCTTGGAATGGTTCGCGCCATGGAAAAGTTTGGATGGGGAGGACACCGAGCAAAAAGCAGAGCTGCAATTGGAGGTACTTTTACAGGGACTATTCCCTAAAGAGACGCTAGTGGATTATTTGCAGCATTTCATTTTTCACGAAGACCACAACGGTAAGATCATAAAAAAGGGGGCCAAGTACCACCAGTATTGGGGCATCAGCCGCGCAGTCGAAAGCAGCCTAAAGAATATAAAACCAAACGGGGATGGACGTTTGGGCGTTATTTGGCATACACAGGGTTCGGGCAAGAGTATCAGCATGGCCATTTTAACCGGTATTCTACGCCAACGCCCGGAACTGAAGAACCCTACCATCGTGGTACAGGTAGACCGTTCCGATCTGGACGAACAATTATATGACAATTTCCTACTCGCCAAAGATCTGGTAGGCGATGTACAGCATGCCAAAAGCACGGACGACCTTAGGCGTTTATTGAGCTCCTATGGCGGTGGTGTCATTTTCACCACCATAGAGAAATTCAGGTTGAAAGAGCTAACGGACGGAAAAGAAGTGCAGCACCCCGTTTTGAGTGAACGTTTCAATCTTATCGTCATGGCCGATGAGGCACACCGCACCCAGTACGGTTTTAAAAGTGGCGGTTTTGCGCAGAACATTCGACGGGCGCTGCCCAATGCCTCATTCATAGGCTTTACCGGTACGCCCGTAGATAGTGCAGCTGCCGATACCGAACAGGTATTTGGTACCACCATTCACACCTACGATATAAAACAGGCCGTAAAAGACGGAGCTACGGTACCCATTTACTACGAACCCAAAATGGTACCACTCAACATAAAAGCGCAATACACCCAAGAACTCGAAGAAGTAGAAGAACAGGCAGAAGATACCACGGTAGGGGTTTGGGCAGCGGTAGAAGATGCAGCAGGTGCCGAGGATCGGGTAAAGACCGTTGCAAAAGATATTTTAGAGCATTTTAACGCACGTACTGCAACGTTGGATGGCAAGGCTATGGTGGTCTGTATGAGTCGCCGTAATTGCGTAAAAATGTACGATGCATTGACCGCCTTGGAAGGTTGCCCTGAAATTGCCGTGATCATGACGAGCAACCCAGGTAAAGACCCCTTGAGCTGGAATCCCCACATGCGCACCAAAGATGCCATGGAAGCGGTAAAGACAAGATTCAAGAATCCGGAAGACCCCCTTAAAATGGTCATTGTACGTGATATGTGGCTTACCGGTTTCGATGCACCTTGCGCACATACCATGTATGTGGACAAGATTATGAAAGGCCATAATTTAATGCAGGCCATTGCCCGTGTCAATCGGGTTTTTGAAGGTAAACCTAACGGCTTGGTGGTCGATTTTATCGGTATCTCAGGTTTTCTTGCCGAAGCCACCAAAAAATATACCGGTAGCGGTGGTGCCGGCAAACCTACCTTAGATCTAGATGCGGCGGTAGAATTGTGTTTAGAGCAATTGAGTATTGTTAAGTCCTTAATGGGAGGGTTTGAATTGGATGCAATAGATAATATGCCTGCCACGGAGAAAATGAAGTGGACAACAGATATCCTAAATGGGTTGTTAAAAGACGATGCCACGACAGAAGGTTATCTCAAGGAAGAACGAAAGTTGAGCGAATTGATGGCCATGACCAATTCCGATGAACGGATTTGGGCGATTCAGGAAGAAGTGGCCATTGTTCAAAAATTCAGGGAACAGATACGAAAGATAAAATATCCACCAGGAGCGCAACGTACGAAAAACGACCGTATAAAGGACCTTATCAGCAAGTCATTGGAATCACAGGCAATTGTGGACCTAGCGGCCATGTACAATCTGGATAAAATAGATATATCCATTGTAGATGATTCCTTCCAGGCCATCGTAAAGGACAAAGGGGAGGAAAATATTAAAATTGAGCTCCTACGTCGCATTATCAATGATGAGTTGAAAGTCCATATGAGCAAGAACATCAAGAAAGGACGTAAGCTCAAGGAAGAACTTGAAAAGGTATTGGGCAAGTACCATAAAAACAGTCTGAACTCCATTGCCGCGATAAAACACTTATTGGATATTGCCACTGAGATGAGAGAAGAGGATAAACGTACCAAAGAATTAGGCCTTTCCGCAGATGAGCTCGCTTTTTACGATTTGCTTTCTGAAAATGCGGCCATTCTCAACCAAGCCGGACCTATCCAGGATTTGGTACATACCGTAGTGGCATCCGTTAAGAAAAACCTGCAATTGGACTGGACCAAAAAAGAAAACGCCAAAGCGGCCATACGTTTGGCCGTTAAAAAAGAACTAAGGGGAAAAGTACCGTTCTCAGCATTGGACAATCTCCTTAAAGAAGTTATAGAACAGGCCGAAGGGCAGTATAGTGAGTGGCCCATTGTGGGGTAAATGAAAAGGGAATTAGGAGACTATTTCGATAAAGCAAAACAGAATTAATAGTTCAAAAATGATTATTTTAAACTCTTTACAAAAAGCGGATTTTGTAAAGGGTATTATCATTTTTAGTATGAAATTAATTGGGTTCATCAACAGTTTCAAAATCATTCCTAAATGGTGTATTGTAAAGAGTATTGAAAACGTGTCCATGAACTTCTATAAGAAGAAGAGAGATTTAGGAGTAATTTTATTATTTTATTCCTTGCTCCATTTCATATTCACGGCCCATTTCGTATGAATGCCAATATCATACTCCTGCGTTTTGGTACGGTTGTCGTGGCCCAAACATTGAATTAATTCAGCATCAGCCCATTTATAGTATTTGGTATCTCCCTTTTCCTGTAACTTCTTTAATTCTTGTCTTTGTTCTGGAGTTGGAATAATATCTAAAATGTCATACTGTAAAATCTCATAACAGTCCCAACCTGGAGTCCTTTTTATTGGGGTCGTGATCCTTCCTTTAAAATTGTAGTTAACATAGGGAAATTTTTCTTTGTTCAATAACTTGGCTTTACCCTCAATCAACTCCTCATAAAACTCTCGCCAATGACTAATTTCACGGTCTTCCCCTTTGTTAAACCAATCCAAGAAATTAATGGCCTTTCCTGCCGGAATGAACAACGCAAAATCATCTTTCATTAAATCCTTATTCGGGAGTTTGGGGTCGTCTATGGCATCGAATTGGTTTTGCAAAAATGATCTTGTACCTTCTAATACTTTATATTTTCCACCAACTAATTGATAATGTGGAAAGTTGTTGTTCTTGACTAAGAGGTATTTATCATCTACCTTTATTCGGTATAAGTAAGCCATAGAAAATCTGATTCTTTGTCCTCGTAAACCCAACCATTTGCTATAAATGGTTAACCACAATCTTTTACGGTTAACAATAACTGTTTCAAGAAGTAACGCGATTAAGCCAAACAGCCCAATTAGTCCTGCCCCAACAAATTCAGGTTGCAGATCAGAACCCGACAAAAAGAAGTATCCATATACAAGAACTCCTGTAAATAAAATTGCTTGAAGTATTTTTCTTATCATTTTATCGCTGGGCTAGGTTTTATTGATTTGATGGTATCTTTCAATATCGAAAATGAAAGTGGGTGGTCAGGATAAGCATTGGCTATAGCTTCCGGCAAGACTTTTAAACGAATATCAGAAAATGAATATCCCAAATCCGATTCTCCATTCGCGACTGACATTAAGGCCAATTCATCCAATTCTTTAGTGGAAAAATTTAGCCCCTCTAAACTCTGGGCATACAGCTCTTTACACTCTTCAATTGTTGGTCGCTCAAATTCCAGTATAACCGCCGCTCTACGAAGTATAGCCTCGTCTATGAAGTGTAATCTATTGGTGGACATAAATATAATGGCTCTGCCATTCAGCTCTCTAATTTCGTCAATTTTCTGTATCAAGGTGTTTACCGCCGCCTTTTCTTCTTGATGCATTTGGTTAGTTCCACGAGTGGTTGCAATGGCATCTGCCTCGTCAATTAATAAGAAAGCAAAACGCCTTTTACCCGCTTGGGATTTTAACTCTGAAAAGGCATCATTTACCAATTTCCCCATCTCTCCGTGCAGGCCTTCACCTCTAACGCGAGTACTTAACTTTAGAAAGAACCCCTCTTTTTTTAGCTCTCGGGTCATCCTGTCCGCAATGGAAACAGCAGAAATCGTTTTACCGGTTCCTGCGTCTCCCGCAAGTATAATCAAAGGGTATTTCTCTTTTAACTGTTTTATTATGGGTAGTTCGGTCTTATGATGCTTTTTGCTCCACTCCGTAAGGCTGTCCTGGTCCAAAAGCAATTTAAGGTTATTATAAATGCGCTTAAACTTACTTTCAAAACCAACCAGAGATCGGGTTTGCATCTGAACCTCATTATTAGGAAGCTCAATCGTATTATCAAATATTGCAGCCATTATTTATAATTTGTTTTTTGAAGTTCATATCCTTTACTTGCATATAATTGAGCATTGCTAGAGGTCAAATGCGAAAATGTAGTATCATCGGATGTTGTAGTCCATCCAATCTTGAAATCATTAGTAGTATAAAAGTCTTTTTTTTGTTGACTAGAAAGGCCATGCCATTTGGCAGTATAAGAGAGGTATACGGTTAAGTAAGTGTCGTCAATATTTTGCCAGTCATTATTACGGCCAGCTCTATCACTATCTGATTTGCCGCCTTCTTCATTAATCTTAAATTTTGCAGCTCTAATTGTATAATCATTTGACCTACGCTTAAGCGCAATTGATACCTTATCAAGGTATTTATTCTCCGCAAGCTTTATGATGTCATGAATTACTTTATCCACGTAATCAGAAGACCATTTACCAGTTCTCCTAGCAATTGTGCGAATATCTGCTTCGCAGCTTTCAAAAGTTTTTCTGATATCTACTACCGTGTAGGTATTGGTGTTTGTCTGTGTATTATACATAATCAATTAAGGCTAAATGTTGGACCAAAAACACGCTTCCATTCTTCGGTGGTCGCGCCTTCATTATTTCTTGATTGAGCAAGATTTAGAGAATCGAATGCGTCTTCGGCTTCATCGATAATCTCTTGCCATTTAGAAGTATTAATTTTCTTAGCGGAGTTATTTTCATTATTCGTATCATCAGCAATATAGATTGGAGTGCTATAATATGGAATACTGTTAATGGCGTGGTCGAATGAAATCTCCGGAAAACTTGACTCGCTCAAAAATTGAAAAAACCTTATTATGCCCTCTTCGATACCTGTTTCTACACCTCTGGTGGCATCTAAATAAGCTACGATCAATTCAATGGAAAATGAAGAGATACCGGGTTCATCTTCATAAGGTTTTAGTTCTTTGTAATTCTTCCACCATTTTAATGCTCTCACAATAGAAGAGTAGGACGGATTATTGCGACGAAGGCTATTAGAAAAATCAAGATGATTTTCTACACTGGTAATGTACTTACCACCACCACCTCTTTGTGGCTGCCAAACATATTTTTCCGGATTCTCAATGGGTACCACTGGGACTATATCTACTTCCAATCCTGAACCGGAAAACCTGATTTTAATTGATTTGGTGTTTCCTTTGGCATCAACATCGCGCCTAATGTCCTTTTGAGGGTATATTTCTTTTAGATATCCTACGATAAAGTCGTGCAATTTTGACAAGTCATTCTGTATGTTATCATCGCCTGAAACATATAGGACTAAATCAATATCTATGGGATTATCCCCTGTTGGGCGAAGAATTGTATGTTTTTTCCAAGACCCGGCTAATAGGAACTTTGTAACCTTCAATCCGTTGCTATCGTCATTTTGAATTTTATCCTCTAATTTTTTCTTCAGGTTGTTAATCTGGTCTCTGTATTTGCCCATATTGTCCTTATGCAACTTTATTTTATCAATAAAAGGACGAAGACTGTTGTTATCTAATTTCATTCCAATATATGTTTCTTAACATTTTCTTTTCAATTTTTACGCCAACCTATTATTTTGATCTATTATGACAATTTGACTGATTATAGATCATTATTATGGCAGCCCCATCTATGAAACCGCCATAATCAGCCTACGAGTTAGATTGTTCTAACATTGAAGCTATGCCACTAATAACAATAAGAGTCGCAAGGCCAAAGACGATAACTTTTGCTATATCGCCTCTAACATTCATACAATTATTTTTATGACATACACAAAGCTCTACCTTTGAGAAATTAATATTATTCATAAAATGAATTTAAGATTAAATAATCTCCATTTAGAGCTGTGGATTTTCGCTCGTTACTTACCCTTGCTGTCTTTCCTATTGCTTCTGATATGTTCCTTGACGGTTATAGTTTTGCCGCCTACTTTTCGTTTGTGCTCTGGTATTCTGTTGAACTTTTTACCTGATGAATCTTTCGCCATAATATTAATTTTTAAGTTTGTAGGGATTTTCTTTATATTTGAACCACCCCAAGAATTATTTAATAGCATTTACTGTTTATACAGTGGTTTTATGAGTGCCACTCACTCATATACCTTAATAGATATATCCGTTTTGGTATATAGATGAATACAGATACCGGTCAAGACATAGATTTCGAAAAAATGCCTAGCGTTGAACTGTTAGAGTACATTTCTTTTAAAGAAGAATTCCCCGCTGAGGCGCAGTTGGCCTTTGCGCAATTCTGCTTTCGTTTTGAGAAGGATGTAAAAAGGAAATCTGAAATCTACTGCAACAAATATGGATATAACGAGGTCGTTGCTTTGGAAATAGCAAATTGCACATTTTCTAGGGTATGGAAGTACCCTACTTTTAAGAAAGAAAAAGCTAAGGCCAAAGATTTTGACAAGGCCATTTTGCTATGGATGAATCCGATTTTGTATACCCAGATTATAAAATATGGAGAATATAATACTTGTGCGGAACCAACAGAGGAGGAAGATTTAAGTTTGGTCAACGATGCCGAAGGATTGGTTGAAAGATTGAATATAGATAGTGTTGAGGCCAAAAGGGAGGTAGTGGCCAAAATGAAAACAATAGACAGCGCCCTAACACAATTGACCGAGAAACACCGTATTATATATTTTACCTACCGAGCCTATCAAAAAGAAGGTAAAAAAGTTCCAAGAACGATTACCCGACTACTAAGAGAAAAACTCTCTTTGACCCAAAAGTCTGTGAACACTTATTACGGAGATGCGAACAGACACGTTACGAACTACCTAAACATTATTAATGGCAAAGTCTAAAAAAATAGGATTAATCGAAGTGGAACACTTGGATAGTTGGTTGAGCTCCACAGGTTATCTGTTTCCGAGCAACGAACTAGAACTCGACAGATTTAATAAACTGTATGAAGATTATGACTATAAATTAGATGATACTTCCATTGACCCTGTTGCAATAATCAATAGTACTTTCCATAGAGAACCCAAGGTTATAACTATGTTTGAGGAAGATCTTGATGTTGATATAGAGAGTTTAAGAATGGTAGCTAGAAAGGGAAAGGAAAAGCTACCACAGCACATTATAGAAAAAATGCGTAGAAATCACAATAGAGACTCTGGTGATCAGTAAAAGACAGAGTATAAAGGTATTAGCAGAAACAATAGCACTGGAATATCAAGAAAAAATTACTCCCCTTGATAAAATAGTCGATGATGAAGGCTTGTCTGTGTTTTATGATAGTTATGGCAAAGATACATTTGATGGAATGACCTTCTACGAAAATGGCGAGTTTTCAATACATATTAATACGGACTTAGGAAATAAGCATAATTCAGCAAGAGGTAGATTTACACTTGCTCATGAACTTGGACATTACTACATAGATGCCCATAGATTAGGTCTTAAAAAAGGATTGTTAAAACCCCACTCCTCTAGAACGAACCAAAAGCAATTTAATAAAATAGAAAGTGAGGCGGATTATTTTGCTTCATGTTTGTTGATGCCGGAAGAAAGATTCTCAAAAGATTTTCACAAGAAGCAATTCAGCATAGAACTTATCGATTTTTTGAAAGACGAATACAATGTCAGTAGGACGGCCTGTGCTTTTAGGTTTGCGGGAATTGGCAATCATTCAATTATGATAATCTACGGCGAAAATGGGAATGTTATTTGGAAGCATTATAGTAAAGACTTTCGATACAAGTATTTGTTATATCAAAATAAAGTTGCACCTAAAACTGTAATGGGCGAATATTTTGCAGAAATTAATGAAAACCTATTCAAAAAAGAAGAAATCTGGGCTGTCGACATATTCAATTATGTGAAAGATGATGATTCTCACAGGAAGTTCTTTGAGCAGTGCATAACGTATAAGGGTAGAGCCCTCAGTATAATTTGGGAAGAGTGATATATAGTTGAAATAAAGGATTGTATGAGTAATAAGTCAATACAGAAAATTAGGGAGCAAAGAATTGAGATGAATTCTCAAATCGATAAACTTTATAACTCCGTTAAATCTTTAAGTACTAGTAGAGAAAAGGCAATACAAATATTAGAAAGATTTGAGGATATTGATTCAAAGAAAAAAGATAAGCTACAAGAAGAACTTAAAACTCGAAGGCTAGTTCATTCATTGGATAGGAATATCGAAGATGCAGAAAGGGCTTTAGCTAATGCTGTTTCAGAGAGATTTAGTTTAAATACAGATTTTCTAAGCGTTCAGTTACTGGAGTTAAGCATTCGACTTCAAGAACAAACCAAGGCAAGCAAAAAAGCTTCAAAACGACAAAGAAAGCTTACTTGGGCGATTGTAATAATTGGCGTTTCTAGTTTACTAGTGACCATATCTCAATTATTTGAATGGATTTAAAAGTTCAAATAAAGGATGGATAGAAAGGATTTTAAAAATCAAAGTTTTAAAGAAAAAGTTCAAAATATATTTGCTCTTATAATTTTGATAGTCATAGTTCTTTTTATCATTAGCCAATGCGGAGGAGGAAATTCATCCTATAAATCTTCTACAAGAGGATTGATGATAAGCCAATGAAAAGATTATCGAAATCTAGAATCATAAAAGCCTTAATAAACCATAAACTTTAATCTATGGCATTACTAACCAAACTTGACTGGTTATTTGTTGGAGGTATAATAATCGGGCTAATAGTTTTGTATCTGGTGTTTATAAATCCAAACAATTGGGATGATGATTAATAAGTATAATTTAACGATTGATTGGAAAAGATTAAAGACTTCGTAATACATGTTTTGGATGTATATCCCATTTACTCGGGTATCTTCATGATTGTGTGTGGGATATTAATTTTCAACTATCAATATAGCAAGAAAGAATCTTGCAAGATGAGCAAACATGGATTAGCATCTTGGAAAGCTTTTGTAAACACTTGGGCTATAGTAATAATGCTTCTTCTTTGGGGCTTGATACTAATAATTAGAAATATTAATAAGAGTCTATAAAGTTCAAATAAAGGATTAACCTTCTTAAACTGGATAAATAACCAAACCATTGAAATCATCAGAATCACGAAAAATAGGGACAAACAAATATTTGGAGTCAAAAGGAATTCCGATTTGTGAACACCTACCTTTAGTTGCAAATAGTCAAGAAGTAATTCTGAGGAGGCCATCTGAAATTGCATCTAGGATTATGATATTAACTGGCATAATTGACACAGCTTTCGATGAAGACAGAAAAGAAATAGTAAGTTGGTTAAAGGAGATCAATCTATGGACAGGTGTCTCAAATTCCGAAAAGGAATACTTGAAAAAAAAGAGTTTAACCAAAGAAGATAAAATCGCTGCGAGTTGGCGAACCGAAGCTGTAAACGTGCTTTTCTGGTCTCTTGGGATGGTTGACATACTTAATGAACCAATTGAAGAATGTAACTTAACTAAAGCACATGAAGGAACAAAAGGAAAATATGGTTCATTGAATAATTTCATTGGGCAATCCGAAATTCGGAGTACTGAGGAAATACTTGATCAAACCGACCTTATTTATCGAATTCTTTGGGCAATAAGGGATGCTAGATTAAATAATAGACCTTATCCTAATGGTTATAATCCCTCTATTGTTTATGAAAGACATTATGCCCTGAATTGGATTACATGCTATCAAGAAGATTGGGATGATATAACAACAGATACCTAAATTACGTTTGTAAAAAGTTCAAAAAAAGGATACCCAAACAATTTTTTTATGTCAAAAGATATTGATGTAGATATTTTACTCTTACTCCTTCTGCTAGGAGTGGGAATAATTCCTTGGCTAATTAAACGTTGGAGATTTAACCTAAAGAAAAAAAGTCGTCAAAACTATTATCGTAAAACCTATTTAAAATCAGCTGCATGGAAAAGAAAACGTTATGTCGTTCTAAAACGAGATAATTGGAAATGTGTTTATTGCGGCAAAAGAGACACACAAGTTCATCATAAAAGGTACTCGAAGAAAAATATTGGCAAAGAACCTATTAAATGGTTGGTTTCAATTTGTAAGTCATGTCATGATGAATTGCATTAAGAAAGACTTAATTTGCCAGCGAAATAAAAGTTCAATAAAACGATTGCATGAAAATTAAGCGTTATCAGATCTTTCTTGTCGTTCTACTTTTTTCATTGAATGGTTTATCTCAAACAAAAGACCATCTTAAGAAAGAGACAGCTATAAACCCCTTGCTTGGACAATGGGAAGCTTATAAGAAAACGGATTTGGATGGATGTGATGGAAGTGATGTAACTTTTAATGGTTTACCATATACAGTTAAATTAGAGTTGATTTTTTTAGATGGCGATAAATCCTTTTTTAATAATGGAGAGGGTAGGTTGGAGACAAGTTATACTCTAAAAGAAGATACACTGAAAGTTTCTCGTTTTACCTATTCCATTATAAAAATCATAGGTTCAGAATTAGTATTAAAGGAGGAAAAGCTAATTGGCAAGCTTATTTATCTGAAAAAAGTAGGGGATTATCCTATAACAAAGAATTGATTTAAAGTCTAAATAAACGATAGAATTTTAAGCATGAAGGAAACAATTAAAAAGGCGCTTTTTCTTTTGGCAGTCTAGCCGTAGCCTTCCATTCCCCATTCGCCTTCACAAGTTTAAAAATACCAGGAGTCTTATCATAAGAGGTCGAGTATTTTACCCATGCTATTTCACCTTCGATTCTTTCATCGATAACTTTGAAGTTAGATTCCGAATTTTTAGGCTTGGCAAACATTTTCTGAAGGTTTGAGAATGTTACGAATCCCTCAGGGGTGGTATGTTTTTTCAAAGATGCTTCGTCGCCCTGGTAGAAACTTTCGGCAACGATTTTCGCGATAGCAGCAGGGGATGCATCCTGAGTTTCCGCGCAAGCGATAAATAATAGCGCAATTGTAAATAGGGTTATTTTTTTCATGATACTTTAATTTGGGTTATTAATGTAGCTATAGGGGACTTTTAGCTCAATAGTACGCTCCCCATTTTTTTCATTGAGTTCCACGACAATCCTGCGGTCGTTGTCCAATGAAAATTTCTGCAATACATAAACCATGCTCACGGTTTCGCTTGCTACTATTCTAGTTGGTCGGCCATAAACAAACAGTGGTTCTTGATAAATACGCTGTTGTGATTTCTTTCTCCCTTTTTGTCTCGTACGAATCGAAAGGTCTAGGAAATTCAAATCGTAATCCAAAGTGGATGTATTCTTAATATGGATTACGAAATAGAGTTCCTCTTTATCAAAAACTATATTCTCAATACTTAATACAACGCCCTCGTTCCTTTTTCTAAGATTACCCATTGGCTGTTTTCTATCCAATAAAAAGGAACAGAAGTTCTGGTAATAGGATGCTCTGTTTTTAATCAAGTTCTCAGACTTGTCAATAGCGACAGAATCAGGGCTGACAGGTTTTTCATTCCCGATACTATTGGTTTTTGGAATGAAGTAATTAAGCTTTGAGAGTTGTTGTTTATACCTAACAATATACGAAAAAACCGAACCATTCCTGTTGATAACCAGAAGATTACTCTCTTTTCCAGGTTTTGCTTGCAGCAATCCAAAATATTGTTCTTTCTCGCGATTGTAAGTAAATATAAAATTGTCCGAACCGGTTATTCCTTGCCGGATTGGTTGTGGAAAGAAAAGGGCAACGTTTTTTTGGTCGTTGGCATAAATCGTATCGAGTATTATCGGTTGTTGTGTTAGAGCTTGTGCAAGGCACAGTCGTGGTGCGAAAGTAAAACCAATAACAAATAATAGGGTAAGGATATATCTCTTCATAATAGTAAATTTAAAATGCCCACTTTAGGCTTATAACTTAGGTTTTAGAATGAGTTTGTAATTATGGAGTACGGTTACCTTTACACTTCGATTATTGCGACGAAACACTTTTGCCACACCTCGAATTTGCGGTACACTGGGGATGTTGATATCCTGTACCATATCATCCAGGACTTCATTGGTAGCTTCTTCCCTGAAGCTGTTCTCAACATAAATACCCTCACTACCGTCCGCAAGGTCATACGCCTTTAAGTTTGTGGGATGATGGTTTACATTTTCAATCGCAATTAAGGCTCGATTGGGTTGAAAACTGATAAAGCCATAAATAAGGGTGTTTTTTTGAATGCGTTTATTGTTGATAGTGGCAGTTTTTATCAATCGCATCCGCAGACGGGTATGGATTTTGACCACTTGGTTGCCATCGACAACGGCATAAATTTCCGAATCGGTGCCGCCCAATATGGACGCCTCATTGTTAAGCGGAGCCGATGCAAAGAAGCGCTCATGTTCAAAACTAAGTTCATTTGCTTGAATTTGGATGTCTCTCTTGATTTCTGCTGAATCTACCTCCAGAATCACATTTGGGATTGATTTTCCACGACCGATATTTTCGTAAGTCCTATCGGAATAATTTATTCGACTGACTTTGTAGATACTATCTACAATGCGTGCCTTTTCCTTTTCGCCTAAATCCGGGTCATAAAAACCAAGGGAGTCTATCAATTTTTCATCATAGATGCTGGGTGCGTTGGTTTCACGGACTTTTTTCAGGTCGTTGATGGCATCCAGTTTAGAATCATAATCTTTTTGTTCCTCTTCCAACTCTGGCACAAGGGTTTGTTTTAGATTTTCGTTGTCACCTTCGTCGTCCCCCATAATCAAAAACGAATAGGATATCAGGAAAATCAATATAATGGTCAATACCGATGCGAAGACTATTTTGTTCTTTTCTATTTTCATAAGATTGTGTGTTAACACCCACTAAGGGGTTTCATTAGTTATCTTTTTTAAGCTGTTTTCATAATATGCCGTGATAAGCAACCCGTGTGGATTGTTTGGGAAATTTCGATTTACGGTAATGAGGTTTCCGGTAGTAACAAGTTCATAGGTGTCGACGATGGTGCCACGATTGATTTCAAAAACCGTAATCGTTCTAAAACTGTATGCTCCGTTCTTTTCTTCAATTTGGGAATCGATATGCAACACTTTTTGGACCAAGGAATATTGCAACAGTCGATTATAAACACCATCTGATTTTTTTTGACGGTAGAGATTATCTACGGAACTATTACCGAGCCATAACGCCTTCTCTAAATTCTTTTCATAATTGCTCGCATCGATATTGTAGAAGTAGTTATGGAAGAGTTCTAAATGGGCTAAGGCTTCCACACCGAAGTTTTCTTTTTGTGCCACTAGCTTTAGCGGAATGACCGTGCCATCCGTATTTATGGCAAAAGAACTATTCATAGCCTTGGAATTGATGTTATACACCATCCAAATGGAAAATAGGCTTGACGCTGTTGCAAAGACAACTGTCGCCAATACAATGACCCTATTTATTTTTAGAACGGCGTAGATGTCTTTATAAGGTCTTTTCATAGGATAGATATTAGTTGGTGAATAATCGTAGTGTGAACGAAGTAGCACGGCGGTATAGTTTGAATTTCAGGAATACGATAAATCCCACAGAACCCAATTGTACGACCGGAGCAAAAAATCCTTGTCCGAATTCAGTCCCAAAAAGGTTTGTCCAGAAGTTGGTATTGATTTCTGTATAAATGGCGTTTACGAATACGTTCACCAAAAAGAAGGCAGGTACTAGCATATATACCGCAGCATATAATTTGAAAAATGTATAGGCCAGGGACCTGAACTTTTCAAATACTGCAAGGCTGAGGATCAGCGGAAAGAAAGCTTGCATTATTCCGAGAAGAAAGAAACGTTCGGCCAAAAACAATGGATAGATGAAGAGATCAAGAATCCATAGGAATGTACTGATGATAAAGGCAAATATCTTGAAACCGTATAATGGGGTTATCAGGGCCTCATAAAGTAAGGTCATTGCCATACTTGCCGCATCCAAAAGATTCACTTCTTCTTCAAGAGGTATGTCCTGTAGTTGTAAAGGAAGTAGGGCAGGGGCCGTCACCCGGTATTGTCCTTCAATGGCCACTAAAATTCCATCGAAAAAACCGAGTAACTGTGTTGAGAATATGACCAGGATAACAATAGCAAAGTTTTTGGCCAATTCGCCCGGACTCAATCCCCAGGTATAACCATCCTTGTTTGCAATGCCTTCATTGTATTTTTTGAGGATATTGATCAGAAAGAACAGTACGGCGAGTGTTTTCATTCCTGCAATCGTGTATTGCGAGAAATCACTGTTTTTAATAGTTTGGAATACGGTATCTATGTATTCCAAACCAATCCCTAAGAGTATGGTTGCCATCATTTTTAATAGTTCATTTCACGATTATTGACCATATCCTGCATTTTTCTAAATGAAATGATATCCTTGTAGCGTTTGGTCTTTATGGTAATAAGGGAAACCATTTCCTTTGATTCGGTTTCCTTTTCTTTTAAGATTTTTGTTCTTTCGGCATCGGTCATTTTTAGAAAGTCGCTGGATAATATTTGATCAACAAAATCGAGGCTTTCCAAAGAGTTTTCCATAATGGAATTGAAGGTGTCGGATATGCGGGCAATCTCGTTGGGTTTGATATAGGGGGAATTGAGAACTTCCCGTAAATCATTCCGAACCACATTGAATAGGATTTGATTGTTTCGAGCGAGTTCCCTAACAGCCTTTAATTGCTTTACAACATTATTGACTTTTTCAATGTTCTCTTTTTGTTGTTTTAGAAATTCAACGGTTTTCAATAATTCTGAAGTTTGTTTTGCTGATTCCAAAAGCGATTTGGCCATGCTGATAAAATTGGTATTATCATAGACAGGCATGCCTTGGGCTTTGATGTTTATGCTGAACAGTAGCGAGATTACAAGTACTGATATTTTTGTTTTACTCATTGTTAAATAGTTGTTTTGGTATTCGTGAATCTTCGATTTCATAGTATTACGTTTTAGAGGTGAATTCAATAATTGCTTTTTCCATGCACTTGTGTTTTTTATAGAGAGCCAATATCATGTCGTTTTCAGGGCCATCGGTTAAGTAGGCTGCATAAACCTCCTTGGGTACCTCCAGTCTGAAGATGTTACTTTCTTTTCCGATTTTCATGAACAACTCCGTATATTTTCGATGTCCGGTAAGGTTGTTCTTAATGGACTTTAACTGATTCAAATCGTGGCTAGAGAGATTTAAACGCTTCTGCAACCCATCATATCCTTTTTCATTGTTAAGGCTATAAACCACCTGGGTGTTTTCAAGAATACTTGCTGATGTGGAATTGTCTGGTAATTGATTGATGGATTGAAGGATAATACCAATGGCACTATTCTGTTTCCGGATAGCTTGGTAGTAAAATTCCACACTCTCCAGTACATTGTTGAACTTTAATTGTTTGGCAAACTCATCAAAGAGAATGATGCCTTTTTCGGCTCTATTCTTCCAAATGGTTCTTTGAATGGCCGACTTGATCAATTTGAGCATTACGGATAGGATCTCCTTGTTATCCTTGACTTCATCGAGTTCAAAAACAATCAATCGCTTATCCTCGATTTTATAGGTCTGGTCTTCACTTACTTCAAAAAGAAAGCTATATAGACCATCGCCAACATACTCCGACATTACATGTAAAAAGCTCGTAACATTGAAGTAGTCAGGATGGATTTTAAGCTGACTTAAAAGGGATGCCTGATTAATCTCGATGAACTTGTAAAAGCCATCGAGGGAATGACCTTCGGATGTGCGATCGTAATAGAAGCGCAGTATCTTTTTGATGGATACGGATTGTGTTTTGGTCACTTTTATGTCAGAAGCAAAGAGTTCAAAAAGGAATACCGATAAATCTTCCAATCGCTCAGGAGTTAAATCCATAGCATCGCTAATATAAAACGGATTGATGCCAAGGTTCTTTCCACTTTCATAGCGTAATACAGCGTATTTCCCGGGATAGAGTTTTGCGAACTTTGTATACGAGCCTCCCAAGTCTATAATGACCAAGCGTACACCACTTTCGAAATACTGACGTAGGATGTTATTCGCCAAAAAGGATTTCCCTTCACCCGTAGGGGCGAAAATGGCAAAGTTCCTTGCCTTGATGCGTTTCTTTTTCTCATCCCAAACATCCTTTAGGACAGGTATGTTATGTTCCCTGTCATTAAAGATGATCCCTGTTGGGTCAGACTTATAGTTGCTGTTATTGATGAACAAGCACAAGGCGTGTTTTAAATCGGTAACATATAAATCTTCATTGGAAAAATTTGACGAGAAGCAACAGTAACTATTCAGTATATAGTTCTTTCGTTCTTCACCCCTGGGGTAGTAAGGGATGATATCCAATTCTTTAAATTCTGTTTTTATTTTAGAAGCTGTTTTTTCCAACTCTTGGGCTTCTTTGGCCCAGTAAATGATGTTGAGATGTCCACGGATTACTCGGGAATGGTCATCGGCATTGATCTGATCTAGAATATGTTGAATCTTAGTAAGGACAACCTTGTTCTGGGAACCAAAATTGGAACTTTTGTTCAGTTCTTCAACTTTCTTATCAAGCTGCTTGCGCCATTTTTGTTTATCGTCTAGATAGATGATTTGATTTACAATGTGGTTCTCGTTCAAGGTTAATCCCAAACCGTCAACAAAGCCTTGATGAAAGACAAAATCATCGGAGGTAAACCGTTCATTGGTTTTACTAGTCTGTACACTTTCACCAAAACAGAGTTCACTGTTTACAGCCAACGCATCGAAGTGATTTTCTCCAATGGTGGTGTTTGATTTTTCCAAAAGGATATCCGTATCAAAACCCGAATTGAATCCATTAAAATAGTTGTGGGTTAGGGTATGTATTTCTTTCGCTTCGAGCGGAACAAATTCTATTTTACGGCTATTGTTGATAAAAGAAATAGAGTCATTTACAGACCTAATGAAACTGTTTAAGGTGTCATCTGCTTCACGTAAAATACTTTTGGAAATTTTGCGAAATGGGTTGACGAATTTGCTATTGTTCAACGCATTGTTCTTTGTTAGAATGAAGAATATATAGCTTTGATGTTTTATATACCCACGTCCTTTAAAATGCTTGTGGGTCGACTTTTCCAAAAAGGTTGTGTTGGGAAGCTGTTCGGAGTTATATTTTTGTTTGAGGTACACATCCTGTTTATGTATTACGCATCCTGTTGGCAATGATTTGATAGCCTGAAACCAAGCACCATGCATATCTTGAAAATCCTTTTCCGATATGGAATATATTTCAGGGAGTGTACCTTTATAGCACAAAACCACATTGCCGTTATTGGCAAACACCACGTTTTCGGTGATATCAACTATGGGATAATAGGATGCCAGGTTAATCTTGTTCATAATGGAGTTCAGATGATTTTTTGATACTGATAATTTTGGGAAATACCTTTGAAAACTGAAGTAGTTTCAAATTCTGGGCAAACTTGGTTAAGCCTATATAGAGGAAGGAATTAAAGACAAGTGCACCAATGATGATCCCAAAGCCAAAGGAGAAGGTAATGACCAACAGTGATGCAATTATCGCTATCATCATAAGGGCGAATAGGGATACGGGCAATCCAAAGATCATTGCCCGTTGGCGGATGTTTCTGTAGACCTCGAATTTTTTCATTTGGCATTTGTGATGATACCCTTTATGAGGGTTTTTAGACGACTATTGAAATTAGGTAGGTGAAGATGCCCACTACTGCGCCAGCGATAAGCACAAAGACCAGAACACGGGTGATTCCTTTTTTGAGATCCGCATTTTCCCCGAAAAAATGACCTGCGTTGAAAAGGAATCCTATAAGGAAGATGACACCAAGAATGATGGGGAAAATAGTTCTGATGGTATCTGAAACATCGTTTACGGAGTCTTCAATACCTCCGATTTGAGCAAAAGTGGGAGCTGTGATAAGCAGCAAAGTGATTAGCATTAAAGTTGATTTTTTCATCGTTGTATGGATTTTGGATTAAAGTCTATCCGTGCAGCTGCTGATATATTACCGTCTGCTAGGATATACTTTGTGAAATCTATTACGCTAAGACGGTTATGGCAGAAATCCGCTAAAATTTAACGTGGGGTGCTGTTAAATTTTGGAAGATTCTTACGGAAAGGAAGTAATCACTGCATTTTGCGCAAACAAGAAGTAATGATATGGATTTTTCAAACTATGTGGTGACAACATTTATTTTTCTCACTTTTTTATCCATCTCTTATGGTCAAAGCTCTGATAGACCTGTCATCGTCATCGACCCTGGCCACGGCGGAACAGATGCCGGAGCAATTGGCGTAAATAGAGTTTTGGAAAAGGATATCGTTTTGAGTGTGGCAAAAAAGATGGATAGTTTGAATACGCATTTATTTGATGACCGATTTGATATGTATTTGACTCGATATCAGGATACGTTAATCTCATTGGGTAATAGAACGCAGCTTGCCATGAGGCTACATGCGGATGTATTTATTTCCTTGCATTGCAATCAAACCAAAAACAAGAAAGCTAAAGGCATTGAGGTATATGTAGATGAAAAACGAAAACGCTATTCAAAATCTTCTTTTGGATTGGCAAACAATATACAACGTGAGTTAAACGATATGATTGGTTTTAAAAGTAGGGGAGTGAAAGGCGCAAATTTTCAGGTACTACGGGAAACCACTAATCATGGTCCGGCAGTTTTATTGGAACTGGGTTTCTTATCATCTAATGACGAAGCCAAACATTTGACAAAGGAAGAAAATCATAATGGTATCGCTTTAGCGATACTGGAATCTATTAGTAAAATAAGATAGTTATGGGAGCGTTGTATTTGGAGGTCGTTAGGTGTCTGAGGCAGATAATGAAATTAAGTTATCGAAGGGTTGTTTTGTGGGTTATAAAAATCAAAGACGAAATAATTCTTAGGGAAAATTGAACTTTACAGAGTTCATCCTTCGTAAAGAGTTATTTAGGTGGTTAAATTTTACCATTTTAATTGATTTTCCCCCAAATCAATGGATGCTCACTAGCAGCAGTGTATTTGTTTGAGACTGTCTTGTAAATTGACCATTGTGGTTTCTTTTTTGGCCACACAGCCTTACGGTTAAGACCACTATCTTGCATTATTTCAAACAGGGCCGGGGAGAATAATAGATAGTCTTTTTGCTTAATGTTTACACCCATCCTATACGCACCTAAACGAAAGTAGGTAGCGTCATCTCCTTCGTCAGTTGCCACTTCAAAAGAAAAGTGTTTGGTAATATCTTTTATGGCTGTATTTTGAAATAGGGGAGATAATGAATCACAATAGGACGGCGTGTTAAAAGTTCCAGCGATAATAACGTTGGACTTTCCTTGGGCCAGTAAGCTTTTATAGATTTTCGCTATATTTTCAACCTGGCTTTTCCGAATGGTATCCGCTATTTTAATGTCATCGTTTTGCCTAGCGAGATAGGTGACCAAGACATATATTTTCTTCGATGTTGGAGTACTGATCTCATACTCAAGAAGGTTTTGAAACAGGTCGCTATACCCTCCAATTAAATGAGTTTTAATAGTTTGTAGTGTATAACCTTCCCGCAGCAGAATCGCCATTTCCAATCCCTTCATAGCACAGCTTTGGATTACAAAAGTTTGCTCGTAGGGCTTACAATCGAATTTAGGAAGCACTTTTTGATTGAATTCCTCTAAGGAGGCTCTATCCTCAACTTCTTGCAATAGTAGAATATCCGCATTTACATCAGCGATGACCCGTGCTTTATTGTCCGTGGCAGTTGGTGGTATGGGTTTGGTCTGTACTTCTATCCATCCGTTCCAATTAGTCAAATGTCCAGCTCTTGTCTCCATAGAATGGTGGATGCCCTTCATATATAAAAACCCTGCTTTACGTCTGAGTATTGCATAGGGTCGGGGAGTGGTTTTTTCAAACCCAACTAAAAAAGAGAGGTCTCGAATGCGATCTTGTTCAGACATTGAATTGTCCGGTTTTCGTATTAACATATCAAGTTCCTGGATCCAGTCGGTAAGACATTTTCCGATTGGTTTTTCGTTAAGGCTTTTGTCTCTATGGAATAAATTCTGGATATTAAAGGTTGCTATTTTCATGGTGTTGTATTTAGTTCCCATTATGGGTTTATTTGCGTTTGTCATTAGCATTTTTGTCAAAGGCGACTAGGTTGAACAATTGCCGCATTCGACTTCGAACTCTATTGCCGTACATATCTTCCAGTTCTTTGGCTTTTAAATTTGTAGTGGCGTGGGTTTTGATTTTGGTTTTCAGGAAAAGTTCATAGCGGGATAAAAGTACTTCGCCCATTACGTTACAATCTTTTCCATAGTGCCGGCCAATAGGTTCTACCCCTAGATCATCAAAGCAAAAGAATTGTCCATCCCCATAATCTTCAATGGTTTTATAACCAATGTGGTTGAAACCGAAAACAATATTCCGTGCAGGGATAACCCGATAAGGTCTTTGCAGTGGAACTAGATGTTTCAATAATCGCATCAAGCTTGTTTTGCCACATCCAACAGGGCCGGTAAGTAATATTCCCTTGTCTGGGTCAATATCATTTTGAGCGCATTTTTCTTTATCTCTTATAAAGTAGTTGCAGAGTTTAAATATAATTTCGTGGTCCTTCTCAATGATTTTGAAATCCTTCCCGAAGAGTATTCTCCCTTTGGCACCTAGGTACACAAGAATCTTGGGAAAATCATAGACTACGTTTTTTCCGTCAAATTTTCCGATGGAGTATTGAACACCATCTTCGTCTATTTTAGAGGGGTTCATCATAGTCTTTAGTTTTAGTGGTTCGGAGGTTGTCCTTAAAATGGGACTGCTCTTTTAACGTTTCAATTTCTTTTGCCTTTAGCATCCAATTACTTGCACTTGCCATCCAATCCACAATTTTTATTTTACCGCCGTGTTTCCAACCAATGGCCTGGTAGTGGTTAAAAAATTTCATTGCTTCCAAAGCAGGCCATTTTTTGGTTTTAAAAAAATCGATCACTTCAATTTCATTTTTGGGCAGCTTAGGTTTATTATTGTTTTCTTTTTGTTTGATACTGTTTGTATTTGATACCAATACATGTTCAGATGTTGTTTCATTGTTGGCCTGTTGTTGTTCAGAGGTTGTCCCAAAAATGGGCATCCTTACTTCACTACCTTTAAAGATATTGTGGGAGGGTAAATACTCAATGTAGTTCCAGTTATCGAGATCTTTCAAACATCTATGGTAGGTACTTTTTGACCCTATTTTTGAGAGTTGCATCACTTCTTGTCTATTTACATAAAACACCTCTGCAAAACGGGTAATGTTCCACAATTGGAATAAAGCCATATAAAGACTCACATGTGTTGGGTTCAACCTAGAATCCATCATGATAAGCTGAAAGGCAGTATTGAGTTGTTTTATGTAGTTCATACATTCTTAATCGGGTTTATGATTAATCCGATTGGCGAGCATCACATTTTGTATCTCATCAGCATCGTAGAAAATGATACCCCCCATCTTTGTATAGGGTAGTGTACCATTGATACGTAGATTCTGTAATGTACCTGGACTAATTTGAAGCAGCTCTCTGATCTCAGCCGATTTTAAATACTTCTTTAGTTTACCTTGACTTTGTTTGGTAAGTAACTTTTTAATGTCATCGAGCAGTTCTAGTTTGAAATCTCGGAGGTCATCTGTTGTGATTATACTTGTGGGCATAGTAGAACGATTTTTATAGAAAGGGACTATCATGAATAAATTTTTAATTGATAGTCCCTGACTTGATTTGACTTTCGTTCGACAAAATTGGAGATGTTCAATTAGTTTTATTCCCCAGTACGACCGTAGTACGGTGAAAATTTAACTTTTTGAAAGTTATGGGGTTTTAGGTCGTTTTGAAGGTTAATTGGCCATTGTCGCGACTAAAACGATATCAAAACCTATTATAATAAGGTTTTTTTATGATTACGGTAGGTTCACCGTAGTGTGGTCATGTTTTAATAGTTCATTGTTCAGATTACAGGAGTGGTTTATTTTTCACTTTTTTCCATTTCCGTAAGTAGGGAAGTAGTGAGCTGGTCAAGAAAGAGTGTTCGGCTAATTTTTCTAGCCTTTATATCTTGAAAGGTTTTATAAAGATCCTTTGGTGTGAATTCAAAAACCTCTTGCATAATATTGGAAACTTTCATAATACTTAGATTGTTCTTTTTTGCCATTCCTGAAATGGATAGGGCATAGACTAATTCAACCCAATCTGTATTCGTAAAGGGCCAAGGGAGTTTCTCAAAACTGTTGGAACTGATATT
Organism: Maribacter polysiphoniae; assembly: GCF_003148665.1. GTDB lineage: Bacteria > Bacteroidota > Bacteroidia > Flavobacteriales > Flavobacteriaceae > Maribacter_A > Maribacter_A polysiphoniae. The sequence continues at coordinate 56,375 of NZ_QGGQ01000010.1, forward strand.
TTCATAGAGATCATCATTTTTTAGATGCACTAATTTCTGCTGTAAATAAACAGTTACTTGTCCATAGGCTTTAAAATGGGCCAGCATTAAATCTCGTGGAGTACTGAATTCTGGGTCTTCAACATAAAGGAACGTACTGGAAATTGGAATGGATTCAACTTTTTTTCTGGTGAAATAATAGGTGTCCAAATGGGTATCCCCTAGTTCCAAATACTGGCCAAAATCTATATGGGACAAGAAAAAATGATTAAGCCTTTGTATATTTTTTTGTATAAAATGTTTAATCTGTTTTTTATCGGCTTTAGGTTGACTTAGTTCAAGTCGATATATTTCTTTATGATATATCAATTGGGAGAGAGGTACCGATTTGACATTTTTAAAAAAATGGATTTCCTCGGAGATAGAGGTAAAACCCTTTGCGATGACTTTCTTTCTAAAGGTATTGAGGAGCCTACGGCATAGTGCAATGCTTTTTCGCGATTGCTCCATAGAGTGGGGTGTTGAGCTCTTTATTTTTGCTAACTCCTTCAAAAATATTTTAGATAATGAGTTTAGTTCCATAGTACACAAGGAGATTATCCATATATCGACTGAATAGAGGAGTTGATTTCTGAATTCACACCAGAAGGAGTCCTTTAAATATACATTGAATTGATACTTAATAACTATATATTACCGTATATTCCTACGGATTGTACCGTATTTTAGTACGGTTTGCCAATTGTAATGAAAAGAATAAGGGAGTCGTTCCTGTTTTAATGTAGCATTATTGTTGGGGTGAAAATCGCATCAAAAATTCTGTTCTCTTTTTTACATTTGTTTTTTTGAAAATATTTGATGCGTGTTTTGAAACGGTGCTTTCTGCAATAAAAAAGTCCTCCCCAATCTCTTTATAACTCTTATCATCCAATATTGATAAAGCAATTTCAATTTCACGTCTAGTCAGTCCTTCTTTATAAAAATCAGGGGATATGGGAACTTCTTTCATAGAGTTATAATAACTAAAGATTGCACTCATTTTTCCCTTATTCTCTAAAAGATATAGATATCTGTCGATTTCAATGGTAGCAATGGTGTAGAAGGTTATATTGATAACTGTGAATGTCAACCATTGATAGTCCCCGATTACCGTTAATATAGGAAGTAAGGCTATACAGGTAATACTTATCAATGATAGTTTATTACGGCGTTTAACGAATGGGTTTGTGATATTTGATTTGGTGATTTTTCTCCAAAATTCCCAACATAGGTAAAGGCAGATTACGGATACTGGAACCGTAAAATAAATACGTGATAAATCAATAGAATCAGTCCAGAAATAAGGGCCCAGAAACAATAAAAGGAAACAGGCTACGATTAAAAAAGTAATGTTGGTAATTGTGAGTTGGAACTTCAAAAACGTAATATCATATTCATTATAAAAATAGTGGACTACATAAAGGCACATAGTTATGGCTACCCCGTATGTTATGATATACTGTACGATTAATGGCCCCGGAAAATTCTCGATGGGTAATAGCCCTCCTGTAAGATTATAAGTTACGAATAGGCAGCCTAGTATCAAAAACCGATTTAAATTGTCGTGCCTAAGTCGACGGGATTTTGAGTATGCTACAAGCACAATGAATACATCGATCAAGAGATAAAAAAAGGTTGTCCAATGTATTTCTGTACCAAACATCGATATTGATTTTAGAATTTCCGTTCAAAGCGATTTTCTTGCATGTTTTTCACCACATTCCCATGCAAAAAAACTTCACCGTTCATTGCAATGTATACTCCGTTTTCTAAGAATTTAAGAGCACCTATTGCAAATCCTAAGTTAAATGGAGCATCTGAATGTTTTTCCGAACCTAAAATGAAAGATCCAGTTATAACTATGGTCTTCTTTAAATTGAGTTTTCCAAGATACTTAGCAGTGTCTATCATCGTATACGTTCCGTGAGTGATTACAATACGTTCCTCCTTCGAAAGTTTAATCCTATCTCGAATAAGCTCTCTATCTTCTAAGGTGATATGGCGACTATCTTTATCCAAAAGATAATCTATAGTATAGCTATCAGAAATATTAGGCGCTTTTAAAAATATGGATATGTCAATGCTATCTTCCAAAGATCTGTCCGTACTATTTACATATTCCAAACCTCCAATGGTTCCACCAGTTGTAAAGATTTTAATCATGATATGATTTTTTTAATCATGTAAAAGGAAAAAAGGAGCTACATCATTGCAAAACAAAGTTTTGCCAATTCCTTAATCTACTAAAAATTAACAAGAATAAAAAGTAAGATAATATTTATGTTCGGTGTAAGGTGTTGAAAATCTATTTGTTAGATAATTTATATCTAAGCAATTGCATATCATCGCTAACCTTTCTGTCTAATATTTTGGCATAATGTTGCGTGGTTCGTAGCGATTTATGACCGAGCATTTTACTGACAGATTCTATAGGAACCCCATTGGACAATGTGACGGTAGTAGCGAACGTGTGCCTAGCTAAATGAAATGTAAGATTTTTGGTAATCTTGCATAGGACGGCAATTTCCTTTAAATATGCATTCATTTTTTGATTGCTTAGAACGGGTAATAACCTTCCTTTATTTGAAACATCTGGATGATCTTTATACTTAACCAATATGTCAAGAGCAGTGGGTAATAATGGAATACTACTTCGTGTGTCGGTTTTAGACCGCTTAATTTTTATCCATTTGTCTCCATCAATACCAATTACTATATCATCTCTAGATAGTTTTTTAACATCGGCATAGGCCAATCCCGTAAAACAAGAAAACAAAAAGATATCTTTCACTTGATATAAGCGCTCTGTATGCAGTTCCTTTTCAACCATCCCTTGTATTTCTTCTTCGGTTAAAAACTCACGTTCTACAATTTTTAGTTTCGCTTTCCAATTCAGGAAAGGATCTTTGGTAATCAAATCATTCGCGTAGGCAATGCGAATAATTTTTTTAAAGTTGGTGATGTATTTAATTGCTGTGTTATGAGCACATTTACGTTCCGTTTTAAGGTAGTATTCTAAACCAGAAATGAATTTATAATCTACATCTTTTACGGGAATATCAGTAACACCATATTCTAGTTTAATATAATCATCAACGTGTTTTTTGGCCGTCTTATAGCGCTCGACAGTTCCAGGAGCAAATTCTTTACCCATTAGTCTTTCAATCTTATCGTTATGGGCTTGGAAGATTTCCAATAACATCTTATGCTTTATATTTTTGCCCAGATAAATGTTCTTGATAATTTCCGATGAAATCAATTGTTTGTTGTCCGAAAGGGTTTCATGAATCTTATGCACCTTGACTTTAATAGAGTCCATATATCTATTAAGCTCGCGAACATTGGCTGTGGTTCCTCTAACCTTACCAGCTTCAGAATTCCATTTAGTCAATAATACCTTTCGTCTAATACTAAACTCACTGCGCTTACCATTTACGGTAATCCTTAAGTAAATGGTACTGTTACCGTTTTTATCTACATCATTTCCCCTAGGATAAAAAAGGACAGAGAATGTAGTTTGCATCGGTGCGTGGTTTTCGTTCCTTTTAAAGATACAAAATATTTAAATGTAAATAACATGTAAGGTATTGAATAGCAGTATTTAACAATTAATTCGGTGCGTGTTTTTATTCAAAAATTTACGCACCGAATACCGCACCTTTTATTTGATATTATATGGTTTTATTTGATATGAAGGAAAATTAAAAAAGCCCATAAACATAATGTTTACGGGCTTTTAGTGGAATTTGGTAAATTCCTAGCGGAGAAAGAGGGATTCGAACCCCCGGAGGTGTGACCCTCAACAGTTTTCAAGACTGCCGCATTCGACCACTCTGCCATTTCTCCTTAGCGGATGCAAATATAGAAACCTTTTTCTATTCCAAAAAGGGAAAGTGCATTATTATTTTCAACAAAGTCAGTATTATTCTATTCTAGAAGCTATTTTTGTATAATGGAAGCGTGGTACCATTATGTACTTTTGATTGGAATGGGGTTTGTAGTAGGCTTTATCAATACCGTTGCAGGAGGTGGATCCTTAATAGCATTGCCCGTTTTGATATTCTTGGGACTTCCTCCCAGTGTCGCCAATGGAACCAATAGGGTAGCCATTGTCATACAAACGGCCCTGGCCACGGCTGGCTTTAAAAGCAAACAGGTTTCAACATTTCCTTTTAATCTTTATTTGGGTATTTCCGGTTTGTTAGGGGCCATTATTGGGGCCTATATCGCAGTGGATATCCATGGGGAGACTTTTAATAAGATTTTGGCCATAGTAATGATGCTCGTAGTGTTCATTATTGTTTTTAAACCTAAAATCAGATTGGAAACCCTACATGAGCGTATTACGGGTAAGTATCTTTGGATCGGTATAATCTCCTTTTTCTTTTTTGGAATCTATGGTGGTTTTATTAATGCCGGCCTTGGTTTCATTATGATACTATTTTTGCACTTTGTAAATCGAATGACATTGGTTCGGGCCAACGCCACAAAAGTGGCTGTGGTATTCCTTTATACGCTTTCGGCCTTGTTGGTATTTGCCTTGAACGATAAGGTAAATTGGAAAATAGGGTTGATTTTGGCCATAGGAAACGGATCCGGTGCATGGCTGGCCAGTAGGGTGTCAGTGGATAAGGGAGATGGGTTTATTAAGAGCTTTCTGGTCATAATGGTATCCATTATGGCAATTAAACTATGGTTTTTTGATTTGTAGGATTTATTAATTGATAAAGAGTTAGTGATAGTGGAAAGTATTGCACATTTAAAATGGCGTTATGCCGTTAAAAAATTCGATTCGAAGCGTTTATTGCCCAATGAAAAGGTTGAAGGGTTAAAACATGCCTTTAACCTGACAGCAACATCCTACGGTTTGCAACCCATAAAAATGGTAGTATTGCAAAACAAGGAAATACAGAAGAAATTGGTTTCCTACTCCTATGGCCAGCGTCAGGTTGGAAATGCCTCACACGTATTGGTTATTTGTATTGAGAAGAAAATCGATACCGCATTCATTAAGCAATATTTCAATCTGGTGAAGGAGGTTAGACGTACCGATGAGGCTATATTGAAACCGTTTGAGGATACATTGGTCCAGGATTTTGGAAAGAAAGAAACAGAGGAAATTAAGATATGGGCAACCAATCAGGCTTATTTGGCATTGGGGAACCTTTTGTCTTATTGTGCCTTGGAGGAAATTGATTCATGCCCCATGGAAGGTTTTGTGCCAGGGGACTATGACAAAATATTGGGATTGGAAAAAATGGGTCTAACATCGGTTTTGGTATTGCCAGTAGGGTATCGATCCCAGAACGATCCTTTTTCCAAGATGGAAAAAGTAAGAAAGAACATTGAGGAAAGTATCATTGAAATATTTGATTGAAGTTAAAAAAATAAATTAGTATGCCTGGATTTGAACTTTTTGGAGAAAAAGAAAAAAATGAAGTACAAAATGTATTGGATACTGGAGTCCTAATGCGCTATGGTTTTGACGGTATGCGGCAGGACCAATGGAAAGCAAAGGAATTGGAATCGGCCTTGGCTGAACGTATGAAGTCTAAATACGCCCATGTCGTAAGTAGTGGTACGGCCGCATTGACTGTGGCTTTGGCCAGTGCCGGTGTTGGGGCAGGGGATGAGGTAATCATACCCACCTTTACTTTCGTGGCCAGTTTTGAAGCCGTTTTGGTATTGGGGGCAATCCCTATATTGGTTGATATTGATGATACCTTGACCTTAGCTCCCGAATCGGTGGAAAAAGCCATTACCAAAAAAACCAAGGTTGTTATGCCGGTACATATGTGTGGTTCCATGGCCGATTTGGATGCATTGAAGTCGATTTGTGATAAGCACGGTTTATTGTTACTGGAAGATGCTTGTCAGGCTATCGGAGGCAGTTATAAAGGTAAACCACTGGGAAGCTATGGGGATTTAGGTTGTTTTTCTTTCGATTATGTAAAAACCATCACCTGTGGTGAAGGTGGCGCTTTGATTACTAATAATGCAAGCTATTATAAAAACGCAGACCATTATTCCGATCACGGCCATGATCATATTGGAAATGATAGGGGGGCGGAAAGCCATCCCTTTTTAGGTTATAATTATCGTATCTCAGAGCTTAATGCCGCTATGGGTGTAGCCCAATTAAGCAGGTTGGATGAATTTATAGATTTACAACAACGTAATTATTCCATTTTGAGAAATACCTTGGATCAGGTTAAGGGTATTTCCTTTAGGACGGTTCCTGAAGGTGGGATAGAAAATTATTCCTTTCTTAGTTTTTTCCTGCCCGATGGAGAAAAGGCGAAAGCAGCACAAAAAGGATTTTCAGAAGCAGGAGTAGACGGTTGCTTTTATTGGTATGATAACAACTGGCACTATTACCGTAAATGGGAGCATTTGATCCATAGGAAATCCTTGGGTAATATGACCCAAGAGGTAAAAGACCAATTGCCCGATTATACCCAATCCGATTTTTCGAAATCCGATCAGTGGATTCGCCGAAATATTTCCTGCTTGATCAAATTAAGTTGGTCAGAGGACGAAGTACGGGAACGGGCCACAAAAATGGCCGCGGTTTTAAGAAACCTCCTATAGATTTCAGTAGTTGACGTAGTCCACAATTTCCAGACCGTACCCGACGATACCAACACGTTTGGATTGTTGGGTATTGGTCAATAATCGTATTTTGGTTATTTTAAGGTCGTGCAGTATTTGCGCACCAACACCAAAATCCCTGGAATCCATTTCAATCTTAGGGGCTTCAAAAACGCCCTCGGATTGTAATTTTTTCAATTCGGACAACCTTTTTAAAAGGTTTAAGGATTGGGTTTCCTGATTGATGAAAACAAAAGCACCGTTTTCGGCATCATTGATGGCCTTGAACATTTGTTGTAACTTCTTGTCAGGATTGTTGGTCAAGGTTCCCAATATGTCATTGTTGACCAATGTGGCATTAATGCGGGTCAAAACGGGCTCGTCTACCTCCCAGCTTCCTTTTGTCAGTGCAATATGGACTTGGTTGTTCGTTGTTTGTTGATAGGCATGTAGCCTAAATTTGCCGAATCGGGTAGTGATTTCAAAATCCTCTTTCTTCTCAATGAGGCTATCATGCTCCATACGGTAGGCAACAAGATCCTCAATGGATATAATCTTTAAATTGAACTTATGGGCCACTTTTACCAATTGTGGTAAACGGGCCATGGTTCCATCCTCATTCAATATTTCGACCAAGATACCTGCAGGCTTAGCCCCAGCCAATCTTGCAAGGTCGATTGCGGCCTCTGTGTGGCCTGTTCTGCGCAGTACACCACCATTCCTTGCCCGTAATGGAAAAATGTGTCCAGGACGACCTAAATCATGGGGTTTTGTGGATTCTTCCACCAGGGATAAAATTGTTTTCGACCGATCATGTACCGAGATTCCCGTGGTACAACCATGCCCGATTAAATCGACCGACACTGTAAAGGGGGTATGGTGCAATACGGTACTGTGCTGTACCATCAAATCAAGATTCAATTCCTTACATCGATCTTCGGTCAATGGGGCACAGATCAACCCGCGCCCGTGTTGGGCCATAAAGTTTATCATTTCAGGGGTTACCTTTTCAGCCGCTGCGATGAAATCCCCTTCGTTTTCACGATTTTCATCATCTACAACAATGATTACCTCTCCTTTACCAATGGCTTCAATTGCCTCTTCAATGGTATTTAATTGTATTTTGTTTTTCATCTCGATCATCATGTCGTAACTGTTTTCTTTTCTTTCTTTTTGAATATTTTTTGAAAAAATTCAACAACCCCATCCAAATTCATCAACCCACGGTCTGCAGTTGCCCTTTTTGTCAAAACAATGCTCAAAGGTAACATAATCATGGTAGATAACCATGCTCCAAGAATGGGATGTATCTCATTTTTCTTAGCATAATTGTCTGCAAAAACCCCGATAAAATAATACGTAAGAAACAAGATAATCGCGATTACCATGGGTAGCCCAATACCCCCTTTGCGTATGATGGCGCCCAATGGGGCACCAACAAAAAACAAAATGACACAGGAGAGGGCCAAGGCGAACTTTTTGTGTAAAGCCAAAATATGCCTGTTATAAATTTCATAACGTTTGTCCAGTTCATTCTTTTTGCCCTTGATCGAAGTCAATAAATTCGAAGCGTTGGTTTTGGCAGCGGTTATAACCTGTACCTTCTGCCAGTCTTGAAAAAGATTGATCACATCGTTACGCGATAGGATAGTGTCTGACTTTATGGAGTCATTTTCAAACTTCTTGGGTTTCGCTTTCTGTGCTGCTAGTTCAGGAATCAATAAGGAATCTTTTTTCGTTTCAATAAAAGCCCCTATTCGGGTTTGTATATTTTTTGCAAAGGCACCTACGATCCTAAGGTTATCATGTTTTAATGAATCTATATCCTTGGTAAGTCGGGATACATTTTTCATTTTTTCCGTACTGATGTCCCGTTCCTCATCCATATCAACATTATTGAACTCCGATAGGTCGATATTCATGGTATAGGTGTCGAAATCCGCATTGGCGAAAGGGTAGGTATTCTTGCCCTTGGTGGTGCTCTTTTCCAAATCACGGTAATAATGCCCATCATATAATACCAACTGCAGAATATCGGAGGATTCGCTACTTTTCAGCTCCCCGGTCTTGGCTTTTATAACTGTTGAATTTATTTTGGTCTTGGTCTTTAGGTGAATGGTTACGTTTTCAAGAAAACGATCGTTTTCACCGTATTTCCTATCGACCTTTATATTCATGTCAGCTCCCTCAAAGTCACTGAATACACCTTCAACAATGGCCACGGCAGGTTTTACCTTGGCAATATTACGTCGTAGATTGTATATTTTCTGTTCAGAGGCGGGAATGACACTGTTGGCAAAATAGAATGTGACACCACCCAAAAAGACAATAAAGATGATTAGGCTCAACATGGATCTTTGCAAAGAAATCCCCGAAGCCTTCATGGCCGCGAATTCATAGTTTTCCGCCAAGGTGCCAAAGGTCAATATCGAAGAAAGTAAAACCGTTAATGGAAGTACTTTTTCGGTTAAATTGGGCATAAGGTAAAAAAGAAACTTACCGATGATTACGATGTCTAGGCCCTTACCGGCCAAATCATCTATAAAAAGCCAAATCGTCTGAAATATGAAGATGAACATCAATATTACAAACGAGCTGAAAAAGTTAAAAAGGAATCTCGATAAAATATACCGGTCTAGAATTCTCAATGTAGTAATGTTAATTTAAATAAAACCTACAAATAGTGTCAATTGTCATGCGCGTCCAATGTTTAAAACATCATCCTGTACCCCAAACAAACAACGATGCATTGGTATGAACCAGCATGAGACACAACATTGTCCTGTTTTTTGTTTCTACGTAACCAGTATTAATTCCTTATGATGTAATAACCTTCATCCTTATACTTGTTCTCATCAAATGTAAATAAGGTTTTCGATAAAGGTTGGTTTGTTTTAAAAGAATTAACAGTAATGGTCGTCATTGTACCGTTTTTGCCTGTTTCAATTACTTTGTAAATGTGTTTGGTCTCCGCATCAATACCTAACAGAATAGATTTGATTTCCGTATTGGTATCAATCGGGGTCAATTTAATGAATTGTATCTTTCTTCCTTGTACGTTCTGTAGGATATCCCATTTATACGTATGTCCTTCCTGATAGAAGGTCAACATTTTTGAGGGGGTAATGGTGTTTTCATCCTCTGATTTGTCCTCAATGGTAACTTCTTCATTTTCTGGGACTATCGTGTATACCTTACTACCGTCGTACAGTTGTTGGGCACCGAAAAAGTTGGCAAGGTATTTATCACCTTGCATAGTGACATTACCTCTTGTCTCATCGTTGATGCCCGCTTCTTTGTTGTTGAGCACATATTTAAAGTCCACAAAAATATTATCGTACCCTTCGACTTTATTATAGACTTCGTCTAAAAGCGCCTTGGCTTTTTCCGAATTCTGGGCATTTGAAATACTTAGGCTTAAAAAGGTAACTGCGATTAAAAATATTTTCTTCATCAAAATTTACTTTAACTCGTTATTCAATAATTGATCTAATGCTATCATATCCGGCACTAAAACCTGTCTGGCCTTACTGCCTTCGAAAGGTCCCACAATGCCTGCAGCCTCTAACTGGTCAATAATACGTCCTGCACGATTGTACCCCAGCTTTAGCTTTCGTTGCAATAATGAGGCCGATCCTTGTTGTGCGATTACGATGACTTCGGCGGCTTCCCTAAACATCGCATCCCTTTCGCTTATTTCATAATCAATACTTGTGCCAGAATCCTCACCAACGTATTCGGGTAATTCATGCGCCTGGGGATATGCCCTTTGAGCGCCGATGTAGGCCGTTATTTTTTCAACTTCGGGAGTATCCACAAATGCACACTGTAACCGCGTAACTTCGTTTCCTTGGGTAAACAACATATCGCCACGTCCGATCAATTGGTCGGCTCCCTGGGCATCCAGAATGGTTCTTGAATCGATTTTTGAGGTAACCCTAAAGGCAATACGTGCCGGGAAGTTTGCCTTGATGATACCGGTAATTACGTTTACCGATGGTCTTTGGGTGGCGATGATCAAGTGAATACCAATGGCCCTCGCCAATTGTGCCAAACGGGCAATAGGGGTTTCGACCTCTTTACCTGCGGTCATGATCAAATCGGCGAACTCATCGATGACCAAAACAATATAGGGCAAAAACTTATGTCCGTCATTCGGATTCAGTTTACGTGCTTTGTACTTTGTATTGTATTCCTTGATATTTCGTACCATGGCCAATTTCAATAGCTCATACCTATTGTCCATTTCGATACAAAGGGAATTCAGGGTGTTGATTACCTTGTTATTGTCGGTAATAATGGCTTCTTCCGAATCTGGGAGTTTGGCCAAGAAATGTCTTTCGATTTTATTATATAGCGTAAGCTCTACCTTTTTGGGGTCTACTAGGATGAATTTAACTTCCGCTGGATGTTTTTTATAGAGTAGGGAAGTTATTACCGCATTCAATCCTACTGATTTACCTTGACCGGTAGCACCTGCCATAAGCATGTGTGGCATTTTGGCCAAATCAACAACAAAAGTCTCATTGCTTATCGTTTTCCCAAAGGCAATGGGCAATTCCATTTCCGCTTTTTGGAACTTGCTTGAGACAATGACCGACCGCATGGATACCACTGTTGCATTTTTATTGGGAACTTCAATACCGATGGTGCCTTTTCCAGGAATAGGGGCAATGATACGAATTCCCAAAGCAGCCAATGATAGGGCGATATCGTCTTCCAGGTTCTTTATTTTGGAGATACGCACCCCAGCTTCGGGCACGATCTCATAAAGGGTGACCGTTGGACCAATGGTCGCCTTGATCTGGGCGATACCTATCTTATAATTCTTAAGGGTATCGACAATTTTGTTCTTATTTTCCTCGAGCTCTTCTTGATTGATGGTAATTCCGCCCGCGGCACCATGTTGTTCGAGAAGATCTATGGTTGGGAATTTGTAATTCCCCAATTCCAAGGTGGGGTCGAATTCCCCAAAATCATCAACCAACTTATTGGCCAAAATATCGGTATCCTCTTGCTCTTCGACTATTTTCTCTACCTCCATGGCCAAAACATCCTCTTCAATGACTTCCTCAGTGGGTACATTGACCTCAAAATCATCGATAGGTTCCTCTTTCTCTATGGGGGGAATATCATTTTTGTGGGTATAGGGGTCTAATATGACCGGAACGTCATTATCTTTTTCGATGGCAACGGTATCTTCATCTTCCGGTGCATTGGATTTGAATTCTGACGAAATGGATTCTTTTTTGGCCTTAAAATAGTGGATGAAATCTTCTGGTGTAAAATGGAACAATCGCACCAATATAAAGATGAGCCCAAATAACAAAAGCAGCAACACCCCGATCTTACCGGCATAGTCCTGAAGAAAATCATTCATCTCATAACCAACGATACCCCCTAATAAAGGTTTGGTCGTAGCAAAGAAACCAAGGCTGATGGATATCCAAATGATAAAAATCAACCCCCATATCCATTTTCTAAGCAACCCTTGTCCTTTAAGGTTTAGGAACATATAGAGTCCTGTATATCCCAGAAGGAAGGGGAATATCATCGATGCCAATCCAAATCCCTTATATATGAATAAGTGACTTACACTAGCCCCAAATTTATTCAATAGGTTTTTCGCCTGTTCATTGCGATTGGCAAATTCAGTCAATAGACTTTGGTCATCTTGCCATGTAAAATAAAACGATACGAAAGAGAAAAATAAAGCTACACTGAAAAGCATCAAAAGACTTCCCAGAATAATTTTATTTTGATTGGATAACTTAAATGATAAGCCCTTTTTTGGGGTCTTAGGCTTTGACTTTCTCCCTTTTTTTGCCATTAATAGAATAATTCTTGGCGCAAAAATACAAATTTACACCCTAAGCCAAAGCGATGAATGTTTTTAAAAAATTTTAGGTAGATAGATAATCAGTCCGATAATACTTGCGCCGATGGACACTAGCATAACGGCGCCGGCAGAAATATCCTTGATAAAACCGATTTTTTCATCGAATTCGGGCTGTACGAAATCAGCTAATTTTTCAACAGCGGTATTCAATCCTTCTATGCCCAGGACCAAGGAAATCGCGAAAATCTGAAGTATCCACTCCGTAGCGGATATATCAAAATAGAATCCGCCAGCGGTCATCACCAAAGCGATAAACACCTGGATTTTTATACTGGCTTCTGTTTTTATCAAAAGCAGTGCCCCTTTGAGGGCAAAACCCACACTACGGATCCTATTTTGAAGAAATGATTCCTTAGGCATCCATCAATGCTTCCAAGGCAGCCTTGTAATTAGGCTCTTCAACAGTTTCAGCAACTTGCTCAGAGTAAACAACGTTACCTTTTTCATTGATCACAACAACCGATCTGGATAACAAACCTTGCAAAGGACCATCGGTAAATTCAACCTGGTAGGCTTTACCAAAGTTACCATCCTTGTAATCCGATAACATTACTACGTTATCAATACCCTCGGCACCACAAAAACGGGTTTGGGCAAACGGAAGATCTTTGGAGATACAGAGAACAATGGTGTTTTCCAATTCTGCCGCTTCTTTATTGAATTGTCGTACGGAAGCTGCACAAGTACCTGTATCGATACTTGGAAATATGTTAAGGACCAATTTTCTGCCTTCGTATTCCGATAGTGAACGGGTAGAAAGATCCGTCAAGGTCAATTTAAATTCCGGGGCAGCGCTGCCATTGGCAGGTAAATTACCAACAGTATGTATTTCGTTTCCTTTTAGTGTTACAGTAGCCATAATAGTCTATTTTAAATGAATGGTGAAAATAAAAAATATATACCTGAAAAGGAATGATTATCAAATAAAAAAGTCCGTACCCTTACGGAACGGACTTTAATTTCCTTAACAAAAATGTTTTAAGAATCAATGGCCCCCACAACACGTTGCATAAACTCATTTAAGGCATCCTTTTTGTTCTTGCCTTCCTTTATCGCTTTGTGTACTTCGAGCGCCCCATACATATTTGAGATGATCTCACCGATCACATCGAGTTCCTCATCCTTCAATGAGGGTACTTCCGTAAGGGCTTCCAAGGTCTCAAGCGTTTCGATGATATAATCCTCATCGTTCTCTTCTATAAAACCGGTCAGATGTTTAATTACTGGTAACTTCACTGATCAATTCTTTTAAGACATCATATTTATTTGTCTGAATCTGATTTTTCAACTCCCCATTCACGAATGCGGCAAATGTGGGAAGGTTGTCCACTTTGGCCAATTTCCTTGACTCCGGAAATTTTTCGGCATCGACCAAAACAAAGGTCACATCTTCATTCACTGTGGATTCTTTTTTAAACTTAGGTTTCATGATCCGGCAATTGCCGCACCATGTTGCCGAATACTGTACCACAACATTTTTATTTTCAGAGATAATTTCATTTAAATTATCCTTTTCCAATTCTAAAAGCATAGGATTATTTTTTTATTGATGTAAAACAAAAATCAAGGCAATGTCCTTTTAAATAAAGGACATTGCCATAACTCCCACTGTTAGTTGGAATGCGTAGCCAAATATTGGGAAACCCCTTTTCTGTCAGCAGTCATCGCATCCTTGCCTTCTTCCCAGTTTGCAGGGCAAACTTCCCCGTTTTTCTGAACATGGGTATAGGCATCGATCAAACGTAAAAATTCATTCACGTTTCTGCCCAATGGCATATGGTTGATACCTTCATGAAAGACAGTGCCTTCCTCATCAATTAAATAAGTAGCCCTATAGGTTACATTGTCACCTTCAACGGTAACTACACCTGTTTCTTCATTGTATTGCTCATTGGTGATGTCCAGGATACCTAAGGTAGATGCAAGGTTTCTGTTGCTATCTGCCAATATGGGATAGGTTACGCCTTCGATACCACCATTGTCCTTAGCGGTATTCAACCAAGCAAAGTGAACTTCGGCAGTATCACATGAAGCACCGATAACAATGGTGTTTCTCTTTTCGAATTCCTTTAATGAATCTTGGAAAGCAAGCAATTCAGTAGGACAAACAAAGGTAAAATCCTTTGGGTACCAAAAAAGCAATACCTTCTTATTGTTCTTTTGGGCTTCTTCCAATACGTTCAATTTGAAAGTATCACCCATTTCATTCATTGCGTTTACATCTAAATCCGGAAATTTTTTTCCTACAAAAGCCATATATAATATTTTTTAGAGTTTATTATTTCTCTTGCAAAATTAAGACATGATACTAAGATAATGATATATGTTAATTAGTAAAATCAATAGCCTTATAACTATTGTAAATACTAATTGAAAAAAAGGGATTTCGTTAAAAAAAGGGAATTAAAAAAGGCCTGTGGTTGTCGGTTTGATAAAAAATAAGGGTGTAAATTACCGACTTCGCAAATTTGTTTTTTAAAAAATTTCAAAGGGTTCAATGTCCCTTGACCAATTGCTTTATTTTGATCTGGAAAGCCGCGAAAATCAAGGTCATGATAGGGCTCAGCCAGTTGAAAATGGCATATAGAAAGTATTCGGCCACTCCTACACCCAAAACCCCGCTATGGTATGCCCCGCAGGTATTCCAAGGAATCAGCACCGAAGTGACCGTTCCTGAGTCCTCAAGGGTACGACTTAAATTTTCCGGGGCAAGATTTCTATCCGAATAGGCTTTGGCGAACATTTTTCCAGGAACCACAATGGCTAAATATTGGTCAGAGGCCGTAATATTCAGGGCTATACAGCTACCAACGGTACTGGCAAATAGTCCGAATGTTGTTTTAGCCATGTGCAGTAACGACTTCGTGATTCGGGATAAGGCGCCAATGCCATCCATAACCCCACCAAAGAACATAGCACATACAATGAGCCAAATGGTGCCGAGCATTCCTTCCATGCCTTTACCGGTGAATAAATCGTTCAATGCGGGATTGTCAGTGGCCACATGGGTCTTGACGGTAATGGCCATTAAGACCCCTTTATATCCAGATTCAAAAGTCAGATTTTTAGAGTTGGTGAGTCCGGTTACAATCTCCGGTTGGAAAATAAGCGCGAAAACGGCACCCAAAAGTGTGCCGATCAATAAGGCGGCCAATGGGGGTGTTTTTTTAATGATTAGGAATATTACAGCAATGGGCACCAAAAAGAGCCAACCATTGATATTGAACGTTGCGTCGATATCACTTAATATGGCGGCAGTATCCGCCGAACCCGTGGTGTCTATCACAAACCCAAGGACAATAAAGACCAATACGGTAATGATTATCGTGGGTATGGTAGTGAGTGACATGTATTTTATATGGTCGAACAGATCACCCCCGGCCATGGCAGGGGCTAAATTGGTCGTATCACTTAAGGGTGACATCTTATCGCCGAAATAGGCTCCGGATAGCACGGCACCGGCAGTCATACCCAATGAGATCCCCAAGGCCTCACCAATACCGATCAGGGCAATACCAACGGTTGCCGAAGTGGTCCAGCTACTCCCTGTGGCAATGGATATGATGGCACAGATGACAACACATGCAGCCAAAAATATGGTAGGGTTCAATATTTGCAGTCCATAATAAATCATAGCGGGAATGATTCCGCTTATCAGCCATGTACCGGCCAATGATCCCACCAATAATAGGATAAGTAATGCCCCAGTGGTCGATTTTATGTTCTCGGCCACCTCGTTCAACATCTGTGTGTAGCTCACGTTGTTTAAAAAACCAACAATCGCCGCCACGGCACCACCAAGTAAAAGTATGAACTGATTGGAACCTCCAATAGCTTCATCCCCAAAAACATAAACGTTGTAGGCAAGCATACCCACCAATGCTATAACGGGAATCAAGGCTTCCCAAATACTCAGCTCCTTATTATTTACGATATGCTCATCCGCTCTATGTCCATCGGGATTGTTTATTTGCATTGACTTAGTTTTGGTTCGTTCGTAATATTACGATTTTACCATTTGTTCTGCAAACCTAAATATAAAAGGACATTAAACCATTGCCGTTTTGGGTTCAAGAATATTAAGTTCTACCATGCATTCCCGCATGATATTATAGGTTCTTTCAATATCATTGTCAAGTCCTATTGAAAAACGGACCAATCCGTCAGAGAGCCCCATCTGTTTTTGTTCTTCCAAAGGAATTTCGGAAGACGTAGAGGTTCCTGGAGCACTGAAAAGTGTTTTGTAAAAACCTAGGCTTACGGCCAAATAACCTAATTTTCGCTCTTGCATAAGTTCCATAAGGGCATTGGCTTTGTCCAATGACCCCATATCTATGGTCATTAGTCCGCCGAATCCAAACTCATGGTTCATAAAACTTTTTAATTTTTCATGGCCTTTATGTGATTTTAATCCGGGGTATACCACTCGGAGTCCGTCTTTTTCGAAACTCTCGGCCAAATATTGGGTGTTTTCGCTATGTTTCTTTATACGGATATGAAGCGTACGCATGTTTTTTAGGATTGATGCGGCCCTAAGGCTATCCAATGTGCTGCCCAGTAACATTCCAGCCCCACTGTGTACATCCTTTAGGGCAAGGCAAAAATCATTTGTACCACAAACCACTCCAGCCACACAGTCACTTGAACCATTGATGAATTTTGTCAAACTGTGGATCACGACGTCGGCCCCAAGTTTAGCGGGCGAAATCGAAAGTGGTGAAAAGGTATTGTCCACGACTAAGGGGATTCCATGTTTTTTTGCCAATTCCGATAAGGCTTTGATATCGGCAATCTCCAACAAGGGATTGCTTACGGCCTCACAATAGATCATTTTAGTTCTAGGGGTAATGGCTTTTTCAACAACCTCTAGATTGGTGATATCCACAAAGGAGGTGGAAATATTGAATTTCTTGAGGAAATTCTTCATAAAGGCATAGGTTCCTCCATAAATGGTTCTACTGCTCACAATATGGTCGCCTGCATCACATAATTGTAGGGTAACCGCTGTAATGGCACCCATACCGCTGGCGGTAACATTAGCGGTTTCGGTTCCTTCCAATGCAGCCAAGGCTTCACCCAAATAGAGGTTGGAGGGAGAGGAATGCCGTGTATATAGATAACAACCTTCCGTATTTCCCTCAAAAGTGTCGAACATTTTTTTGGCTGACAGGAAAGTATAGGTTGATGAATCGGATATGGAAGGATTAACACCCCCATATTCGCCGAAATATTGTAGATCTTGTAGATTATCCGTAGCCTTATTTTTCATAAAAGTTATATTTTAAACATTAAATTTACGATAATGGCGTTTTAAAATCAATGACTGACACATAACTTGGATAATAAAACTATTATATGGTATTTTTATAGAATAATTAATTGTTTCCGAATGGAACAACACCTATTTAACGAAAAATATTCCAAATGAAATTTGATACAATCGATAGTCGACTACTTGGATTATTGCAGGAGAACAGTAAAAAGACAACAAAAGAATACGCGAATAATTTAAATCTTTCGGTTACAGCGGTTTATGAGCGTATTAAGCGTTTGGAAAAATCAGGGATGATTAGAAAGTATGTGGCTTTGGTTGATAAGGCAAAAGTAGGTAAGGCCTTTGTTGTACTTTGCCATGTTAAACTGATACAACACGCCAAACCCTATGTGCTCCAGTTTGAAAAGGAAGTGCAGGGTTTGCAGGAAGTGGTCGAGTGTTACCATACCAGTGGGGATTATGACTATATTCTGAAAATCTACGTTCGCGATATGGAAGCGTATAGGGATTTCATGGTCACCAAACTCACGGCCTTGAATCATATTGGTAGCACACAAAGCTCTTTTGTAATCAATGAGGTTAAGCATACCACAAGAATACCCTTATAAAATCGGAAAATAGTGCTAATTTTGTTAGACATTAAAAATCAAAAACTATTATGACTGAATATGATGTGGCCGTAATCGGCTCTGGACCTGGCGGATATGTAGCTGCAATTCGTTGCGCCCAACTTGGAATGAAAACAGCGATTATTGAAAAGTACAGCACCTTGGGTGGTACTTGCCTAAATGTTGGGTGCATTCCTTCCAAAGCGATGCTCGATTCTTCCCACCATTATGAGGACGCCGTAAAACATTTTCAGGAACATGGTATTGATATTCCCGGGGAGATAAAGGTCAATTTAAAACAAATGATTACCCGTAAACAGGGTGTTGTGGATATGACGACCAAAGGAATCCAATTTTTGATGGATAAAAATAAGATAGATGTTTATGAGGGGGTCGGTAGTTTTAAGGATGCCACACATATTGATATAGCAAAGAGCGATGGTAAAAATGAAACCATCCTAGCCAAAAATACCATTATCGCCACAGGTTCAAAACCTTCAACCTTACCCTTTATCACATTGGATAAGGAACGTGTTATCACTTCTACGGAAGCTTTGGAATTGAAGGAAATCCCCAAGCATATGATCGTCATTGGTGGCGGTGTCATCGGTTTGGAGTTGGGCCAAGTGTACAAACGCTTAGGTTCAGAGGTTTCGGTTATTGAGTATATGGATCGAATCATTCCAACCATGGATGCCGGTTTATCGAAGGAACTGATGAAAGCGATGAAAAAGCAAAAGGTGAAATTCAATCTTTCGCATAAGGTAAAATCCGTTGAGCGCAAGGGAAAAGAGGTCATTGTAAAGGCTGATGACAAAAAGGGCAACGAAGTTACCTTTACGGGTGATTATTGTTTGGTTTCCGTTGGTCGCCGCCCCTATACTGATGGTTTGAACGTAGAAGCGGCCGGTGTACAAATGGATGATCGAGGTAAGATAGCCGTTAATGACCACTTACAGACGAATGTCCCGAATATATATGCCATCGGGGATGTGATTCGTGGTGCCATGTTGGCCCATAAGGCAGAGGAGGAAGGTACCATGGTGGCAGAGATCCTTGCGGGTCAAAAACCCCATATTGATTATAATTTGATTCCTGGGGTTGTCTATACTTGGCCTGAAGTCGCAGCAGTCGGCAAAACGGAAGAGCAATTGAAGGAAGCCGGTATTGCCTATAAGGTTGGTCAATTCCCAATGCGGGCCTTAGGGCGTGCCCGTGCCAGTATGGATGTTGATGGTTTTGTGAAGATATTGGCCGACGCCAGTACCGATGAAGTACTCGGTGTTCACATGATCGGGGCACGTTGTGCCGATTTGATCAGCGAAGGGGTTACTGCCATGGAATTTAGGGCATCTGCCGAGGATATCGCCAGAATGAGCCATGCGCATCCGACCTATTCGGAAGCGGTGAAGGAAGCGGCATTGGCTGCAACTGATGATAGGGCCTTACATGTCTAAGTAAGGTTCGATAATTTTTTTAGTTCCTATAATAACTGATATGTACCATAAGGTATACATCGAAGCTGATAATTATAAAATATAATGATGGAAATCAACGATAAAACCGGAGTTAAGGATTATCTACCCGTAGCGGATAGGTACGAATCCATGAAATACAATCGATGTGGAAAAAGTGGCGTTCTATTGCCGGCATTATCCCTTGGGTTGTGGCACAACTTCGGTTTTGTCGATAGTACCGAGAACGCTCGGGAAATTTTGAGGTGTGCCTTTGATTTAGGGATTACCCATTTTGATTTGGCCAATAATTACGGACCTCCATATGGTTCGGCTGAGGAAAATTTCGGACAACTTTTCAAAAAGGATTTCAAGCCTTACCGCGATGAGCTTTTCATTGCTTCAAAAGCGGGGTACGACATGTGGCCTGGTCCATATGGGAATTTTGGATCCAGAAAATATTTGATTTCGAGTCTGGATCAAAGTCTAAAAAGAATGGGGTTGGACTATGTCGATGTTTTTTATCACCATAGACCCGATCCAGATACACCCCTTGAAGAGACCATGCTTGCCTTGGCTGATATTGTACGCCAGGGAAAGGCGCTTTATGTGGGTATTTCCAACTATCAACCCAAGGAGACCGCAGAAGCAAGTAAATTATTAAAGGAATTGAAAGTGCCTTTTATTTTGCATCAGGCACGTTATTCTATTTTTGATCGATGGGTTGAGGATGGACTTTTGGAAACCTTGGGGAATGAGGGGGTTGGCTGTATAACCTTTTCCCCATTGGCACAAGGATTGCTTACCAATAAATATGTTAATGGTATTCCACCGGATTCCAGGGCAGCCAAGGACTTTACCTATTTGGACGCCTCTGCGGTCGAAAGCCATATGGCCAAGATCAGGAATCTTGCGGATATCGCCGATCAACGAGGGCAACAATTGTCGCAAATGGCGATTGCTTGGTTATTGGGTAGGCCAAATGTTGCTTCCGTTTTAATAGGGGCAAGCTCCCCCAAACAACTTAAGGAGAATATAGGGGCATTGAATCAGTTGGAGTTTACCGATGAAGAATTAAAGTTGATTGATGCTAATTCTTAAAGTCGGCTAAAAAAGAAATTTAAAGTGGGTTGATTAGTTAGTTGGTTTTTGTTCGTCCAACGGATCTCAATACCTTGGAGAGGTATCCTTTGATAAGTTTTTGTGAAAACAAATACCAAGGCTGCAGATTTCGATACAACTGCTTTGTACCTATCGATATGCCCGATTTGATCATTACTTTGTTTTTTTCATATTGGAGGGCCGTAAAGGCGCATACGGTCATGAAAACGATGGCGCCCGAAATGGCCATCATTGGACTCAATTGATGATGAAAGAACTTATAAAGCCCAAGTCCTGTAAAACTGCCATAAAGTATAATGAAATGAATAATGTAAATACTCAAGGTGCTTTGACCGATCTTGAGTAGGGTTGGGTGTGTCATTAATCCCCTAAAGAGCATAAAAACGGCAAAAACCAGGAAGACATCCCCCAATCTTATGAAAAGGTAATTGTTCATGGCAATGGCCTCGAAAAGGGTTGCTCCAGTCAAATCCGACAACCCTAAAAATAAATCCGAAGAAAAGAATATTAAAACAATGCCGGTCAAAAGCGACAATAGAATGGCATATTCATACAGAAATTTGTGGTTTTTATAGCGGGTAAACAAAACTGAGAGGAATGCACCGAATGTGGTATAACCAAACCAAGGTATAATAGTGAATACAGAACCATTGGCCCTGGTAAGGAAATTAGCCAAAGCCTGGGGTAAAAAACCAAAAGTCCATTTTTCGTAAAGGGGCTCAAACAGGAATAGGAGTACCGTTACCCCCAATAATAGGGTTGAAAGCAATGCTTTGTTGGTTTTTTGCGCCAAGAGATAGATCCCTATGATCCCCAATAAGGAAAGACCTATGCAATGGAGTACATCCACCAAGAAAAAGGCATCATAGATTTCCCCTTTCAATATCCCAAAAAGATTGGCCCTTAAAAGATATCCGATGAACAACAATTGCAATCCCCGTTTTATTCCCTTTAAAACCCTTGGGTTTTGCCAGCCTTTTTGAGGTACTTTAATAAGTAGGTAAGTGAATATAAAACCAGAAACGGTAAAAAATACCGGAGCGGTAATACCCCTGAAATATTTCCAGATCGTATAGGTTGTATTGGTGTTGTCCTTAAAGGCAACATCCAAAAGTCCGTCAATGAAGTGTCCTTGGAGCATCATCAAAATGGCCCAAGCACGCATGGCGTCGATAAAAAATAATCTGGCAGTTTTCTTCTCCAAGGGTAAAATATTAATATATATTCAATGTTTTTGAAAAATTAATCTCTTCTATATACTTGAATTACAAGGTATTTAGATGTTTTTGCCTGCAAAATTAGATAAAATACTCGCATTTAGAGGTTATTTGAGGTATTTTTGGTTGAACACAAACTAACTATCCGTACTATGTCGTCAATACTAGCTTTCGCTGGGAGCAATTCGGCCTCATCAATTAATTTTAAGTTGGTGAGATATACATCCTCCTTAATCCATGGCCATGAAGTTGAATTAGTGAATATGGCCAGTGAAACTTTCCCCATGTACAGTGAAGATCGGGAAAAACAGCTAGGTTTTCCCGAAGCGTTGGTTAAATTTCAAAAAAAAATAGAAACATCCGATGCGATTTTGGTTTCAGTTAATGAACATAATGGAGGGCCTTCAGCCTATTTTAAGAATTTATTGGATTGGATGTCCCGATCCAACAGAAACTATTTAGAGAACACAAAGATTTTTTTAATGTCCACCTCACCCGGACAAAGAGCTGCCATAGGTGCCCATGAGTTCATTAAGAATACTTTACCTAGAGTGGGGGGGGAAGTATCAGCAACCTTTAGCCTACCTTCTTTCAATACTAATTTCGAAGAGACACAAGGTATTGTTGATCAGGAATTAAGATTGGCGCATAAAATCGCCTTGGATAGCTTTTTACAACAATTATAGTACTTTGCGCACCGTAAAATCGTTCGAAATTTTAAGTGGAATGGTCTTTAGGGATCATCTGTTACAGTGGTCCCAAGAATTTTATGAAGCGGTTTGGCTGGAAAGTAATGCGCATACCAAGGACTATAGTTCATTTGATGCTGTTTTGGCCGTGGACGCCCTTACCTTGATCCAAACGGATTCAACAGGTGCATTTGAGGATTTAAGGGCCTATCAGAAGGAAACCAAGGACTGGATTTTTGGTTATCTTACCTATGATCTAAAGAACGATGTGGAAAATCTTTCCTCAAGGAACCCGGATCAGCTGCATTTTCCGGAGCTCTTCTTCTTTCAACCCAAAAAGGTCATCAAAATCATTGGTAATAAGGTTGAATTCCATTACTTGAATATGGTGGCCGATGAAATAGAGGAAGATTTTGATACGATCATAAAAGGTATTTCAGGGTATGTACCCATCACCCCCACAAGGGATATCCGAATAAAAATGCGCATTTTCAAGGATGAGTATTTTCATGGGGCCCATGAAATGCTTAAGCACATTCACAGGGGCGATATCTATGAAGCTAATTTTTGTCAGGAGTTTTATGCGGAGGATACGCAAATAGACCCCCTTCGGACCTATAATAGTTTGAATGCGATCTCAAAAGCACCCTTTGCCACATTCTTGAAATTGAATGACAAGTATCTGTTATCGGCCTCTCCCGAACGCTATTTAAGAAAACAGGGGAGTAAAATCATTTCGCAACCTATCAAAGGGACGGCTAAAAGATCTACCGACACCAAAGAGGATGACGGTTTAAGGAATCGATTAAAGCTAGATCCCAAGGAACGTGCGGAGAATATCATGATTGTTGATCTGGTTAGGAATGACCTGTCCAAAAGTGCAATAAAGGGTTCCGTGGTAATAGAGGAGTTATGTGGGGTGTATTCCTATGATCAGGTACATCAAATGGTATCGACCGTAGTCGCTGAAGTTGAAGCGGGTAAGAACCCCGTCGATATAATCAGGGAAACCTTTCCTATGGGTAGTATGACGGGCGCCCCTAAAATTTCCGCCATGCAATTGATTGAGGAGATGGAAGCCTTTAAGAGAGGACTTTATAGTGGGGCGGTAGGTTATTTTACCCCAGATAATGATTTTGATTTTAATGTGGTTATACGTAGTATTTTATACAATGCATCGAAGCGGTATGTTTCTTACGCCGTAGGTAGTGCATTAACAGCCAAGGCTTCACCAGAAGCCGAATATGAGGAATGTTTGTTGAAAGCGAAGGCGATGCGGGAGGTTTTGGAGAAGTCAAATGAATAATGGTCATAGTTGCTTTATGGAAATACATCATTTCAAAACAATATCAAGTGGCATTCCTATTTATGGAGGGTATGTGCAGCCCAAAACAATAAGGGGGCTAGTGGTGTTGGTTCATGGTTTTGGGGAACATTCCGGACGTTATTTAAAAGACGTGATCCCTATGTTCACCGATTCAGGCCTAGCTGTTTTATTCTACGATAATTTTGGACATGGCAAATCCGGTGGCAAACGAGGGCATTGTCCCAGTTATGGGGCACTTATGGAACTATTGGCGGAAATGCTTGAAAAAAGTGGGGCGTTGTTCCCAAAAGTACCCCAATTTCTTTATGGTCATAGTATGGGTGGGAATTTGGTTCTAAACTATGCGTTGCGGAATGAAAGTTCCCTTACGGGTATCATTGCTTCCAGTCCTTATCTAAGGTTGGCTTTTCAACCTCCCAAATGGAAAATGGTCTTGGGGAAGGCCATGTTGAAAATTTGGCCATCATTAACGATGCCTTCAGGTCTGGATCCCAACGGAATATCCAGCATAGGGAAAGAAGTAGCGCTGTATAAGGCAGACCCCATGGTGCATGATAAGGTAAGTCCCATGTTCTCGTTTCCTATTATCGAGGCGGGTGAATGGGCCATAGCCAATGCGGCCAACCTGCGTATACCCACACTCCTGATACACGGTACGGCCGATCCCATAATTGATTTTAACGGAAGTGCGGAATTCCATAAAAACAACCCCGATTTTACCACTTTGGAGCTTTTTAAGGATGGATATCACGAATTGCATCACGACCGTTGTCGCGAAGAAGTATTCAATGTCATACAGAGTTGGCTACGGCAACAACTTTAAGTAAATTTACAGCGTGCAGAACGAATTTAGAAAACATATAGAAGAACACTTCCCCGAATTATTGCAAAATAAATTTCTTTTGGCCTGTAGTGGGGGGTTGGACAGTGTTGTGCTCGCCCATTTATGTAACCAATGTGGACTTGATTTTTCATTGGCCCATTGTAACTTTCAACTCCGTGGGACCGATAGTGATCAGGATGAGCAATTTGTCAGGGAATTGGCCAAACAATTGAATAAATCCCTTTGGGTTGAACATTTCAATACCAAGGCTTATGTAAATGACCATAAGGTTTCTGTGCAAATGGCAGCAAGGGAACTGCGCTATGATTGGTTTAAGGACTTGATGGCCAAGCATCAGATAAAAACCTTGGTTACGGCCCATCATGCCGATGATAACCTCGAAACTTTTCTTATAAACCTTTCCCGAGGTACAGGTTTAAAGGGTTTGAGTGGTATTCCAGCTAAAACCGACATGATTTCCCGTCCCCTTTTACCTTATTCCAGGGTGCAGTTGTCGGAATATGCAAAGGAAAATAATATCCAATGGAGGGAGGATCGGAGTAATGCCGAAACGAAATATTTACGAAACAAGATTCGTCATGATATTATCCCTCTATTGAAAGAAACCCACCCAACGTTTCTACATAATTTTCAAACCACCCAAAGAAATCTGCAACAAATCGTAGCTATTTCCGATATCCATTTATCAAACCTAAAAAAGGAACTTTTCAGGGAAGATGGTGAGGTTGTTCGTATCTCAACAGAAGCATTACTGGCACTCGATCCTATTGGGGCGTACATGTACGGTTTGTTCAATGCATATGGTTTTACCGCCTGGAGCGATGTTGTACAGTTGATTACGGCGATGAGCGGAAAGGAGATACGTTCAAAGACACATCGATTGCTAAAGGATAGGGACGAATTGATTTTGGGCAAAATAGAGGAAGAACAAATCAATTCCTATACCATTGAGGAAACTACCACGGCTATAGAAGAGCCAGTGGCGATGACCATTACGTTGGTGAATAATATTGGGGAAACAGGCCCAGATGTACTATATATCGATAAAGAAACGTTAAAGTATCCCCTAGTGTTAAGAAAGCGGCAAAAAGGCGACTATTTTTATCCATTGGGAATGCAAGGCCGTAAAAAATTGTCCAAATTCTTTAAGGATGAGAAGATGGATGTTTTTTCAAAGGAAAAGCAGTGGTTGCTTTGTTCCGATACCGATATTGTTTGGGTAGTGGGCAAACGCCTTGACAATCGTTTTAAAATAACGCCCAGTACCAAGAAGATTTTAAAAATAACATTGAATTGATGAGACAAATAATTGTATTTGCACTATTGGTTTTTAGTTTATCAACCTATGCCCAGGACGATGAAAATCCGGTATCCTGGTCCCATGAAGTGAACAAGGTTTCAGATACGGAATACGACTTGATCATTAAAGGGGATATTTTCAAAGGTTGGCATGTGTATTCCCAATTCACATCGGATGGGGGTTCTTTGCCGAGTGAGTTCACCTATAAAAAAGCGGGGGTCGATTATGAATTGGTAGGAGCTACCAAAGAGAGTCCGACTGAAACCGCCTATAGCGATATCTTCGAGGTCGATGAAACCTTTTTTAAGAAAGAGGCCATTTTTACCCAAAGGATTAAATTATTGAATCCCGATGTTCGGCAAATCGATGTAAACCTCTTTTATCAGGTTTGTAAGGAGGTGTGTTTGGCGGTGGATAAGGATTTCCATTTTGTGCTCGATGGGGGTGAGGCCGTAACTGTTGAAAAAACGGTTGATGACCGAAGCTTGGCCATGGGCTCCGCCTTAAAATTGGACCTTAAGAATAAGGACATATTAAATGAGGGTGACGATCAGAATGAAGGCCAATCCAGTTTATGGGTGGTCTTTGGATTGGGTTTTTTGGGAGGACTCATAGCCCTTTTGACCCCATGTGTATTCCCGATGATTCCGTTGACCGTATCTTTCTTTACCAAACAATCGCAGAATAAGTCAAAAGGTATTGTAAATGCGGTTCTTTATGGGTTTTTCATTGTTCTGATTTACTTTTTATTGAGTCTGCCTTTCCATATTTTCGATTCGGTCGATTCCCAGATATTGAATACCATTGCTACGAATATTTGGCTCAACCTTGCCTTCTTTATCATTTTCGTCTTTTTCGCCTTTTCGTTTTTCGGGTATTATGAATTGACCCTCCCAAGTTCATGGGCCAATAAGATGGATGCCGCCTCGAATAAGGTAGGTGGTGGCATCGGAATCTTTTTTATGGCGGTTACCCTGGCAATCGTATCTTTTTCATGTACGGGACCAATTCTTGGTGGACTGCTGGGGAGTACTACTTTGGCGGAAGGTGAAGTAGCCAATAATCTTACTGCGGGCATGACTGGTTTCGGAGTGGCCTTGGCCTTGCCCTTTGCCTTGTTTGCAATGTTCCCCGCATGGCTGAACTCCCTTCCCAAATCCGGGGGATGGATGACCACCGTAAAAGTCGTACTTGGTTTCTTGGAATTGGCCTTGGCCTTTAAATTCCTTTCCAATGCCGATTTGGTGGGTAACTGGGGCATTTTTAAACGGGAGATTTTCCTAGGGGTTTGGATCTTACTTTTTGTATTGTTGACATTATATCTCTTTGGGGTAATCAGGTTCAAGCATGACGGACCCAAACAGAAATTGTCATTAGGTAGAAAAATGACTGGATTGCTAAGCTTGGCCTTTACGGTCTATCTGGGGCTTGGATTGGGCAATTTGGTCAATCTAAAACTATTGAGCGGTTTTCCTCCACCTCAATTCTATAGTGTTTTTCAGCAAGAGAGCGATTGTCCATTGGGAATCGATTGTTATAAGGATTTTGAAGAAGGGTTGGCACATGCCAAATCGGTCAATAAGCCGGTCTTGTTGGACTTTACAGGATGGGCCTGTGTAAACTGTCGAAAGATGGAGGAAAATGTATGGAGCGACCCAGAAGTATACCGTTTATTGAAAGATGATTATGTGTTGATTTCCCTGTATATCGATGATCGTAAGGAGTTGCCCAAGGAAGAACAGTTCGATTATAAATTTGATAGCGGTCGGGTAAAGGCCATTACCACCGTGGGGCAAAAGTGGGGTACATTTCAGACCATTAATTTCAACTCGGCCTCCCAACCCTATTATGTGCTTCTTTCACCAGAGATGGAGATCCTGAATAGTGCCATTCAAAGCGCGGATAAGGATGAATATCGGGATTGGTTGTTGGAAGGGTTGAAAAACTATAAAAAAGGCATGGACAAATAGGATATGTTCAATCTTTATAAGACTTAAGGCACCCCAAGAGGGTGCTTTTTTTATACCCTAAATAATCCTATCTTTCTGATTGATTCAAACCCCCTGTATGAAACGTATTAAAAAAATTGGAATTATCGTAGTGGTAATTCTAGCAGTGATAGCCATCTTCGCAGGAGTGTCCGTGAACACCCTATCGCCTACATATGATGGGAAAAGGGCACTTCCTAAACTCTTGAATGAGACCAATGTATATTACGATTCCTATGGAATCCCACATATTTATGCAGCCAATGAGGAAGATGCTTTCCGAACCTTGGGCTATGTTCATGCCCAAGACCGTTTATGGCAAATGGAGTTGTTGCGAAGAATCGGTTCAGGTCGACTTTCCGAGGTTTTCGGTGGTACAATGTTGGATACCGACAAGTTCTTCCTATCCCTTGGGATAGATGAGGCTACAAAACAAAAAGTCGCTGAATTGGATGGGAATAATCCAACGGTTCAATTATCGCAAGCGTATTTGGATGGTATCAACCAATTTATTGAAGAAGGACCAACTCCTATAGAATTTTACTTAACGGGCATTGACAAAGCCCCTTTCCAATTGGAGGATATTTTCAATACCGTCGGCTATATGGCCTTTAGTTTTGCCATGGCCCATAAGACCGATCCCTTACTGACCAACATCAAAGATAAATTGGGACCGGAATATTTGGACGATTTAGACCTGTCCGTGGATCCGAATACTATTTGGATAAAAAACCATAAGGATGCACCAAAAGAAACAATACGGAATTCCATTGCCGCGACAGTATCCCAAGCCTTGGGAGCCCTTTCCCTGCCTTTGTTCGAAGGTAGTAACAGTTGGGTGATAGCCCCGGAAAAGACAAAGAATGGCAAGGTGATATTTGCCAATGACCCGCATATAGGGTTTTCACAACCAGCTGTTTGGTATGAGGCCCATGTAAGCGCCCCCAATTTTGAGAAATATGGGTTTTTCATGGGGGGTATACCCTTCCCCTTATTGGCCCATGACCATCATTTAGCGTATGGGATGACCATGTTTGAAAATGACGATATTGATTTTTTTTATGAGGAAACACATCCAACGGAAAAAGAAAAGTACAGGACTAAGGAAGGGTGGTCTACCTATGAAGAGGTGAATAAAATCATCAAGATAAAGGATTCTACGGATTATAAGTTCACGTACAGGAAAACGGTACACGGACCTATAATGAATGGAATCGCAGATCAAGTAACAGGGGAGCGGCCCATTGCCATGTGGTGGATGTACACCCAGCATAAGAATGAGGTGATGGATGCGTTGTACGGTATGACCCATGCAAAGAACAAAACGGAATTTCAAAATGCCTTACCCAAAATACATGCCCCCGGTTTGAATATTATGTATGGTGATGCTGAAGGAAATGTAGCGTGGTGGGCCTCGGCAAAATTGTATAAAGATGTGAATAGTACAAATACCAAATTCGTTTTGCAGGATACTTCCGATTTGAATGCACCAGAACGTTATTTGGATTTTTCCCAGAATCCGCAGGCGATCAACCCACCATGGAAGTATGTGTATTCTGCAAACAACCAACCCGATTCCATTGCAGGTATTCAATATCCAGGATACTATTTACCGGAAAATAGGGCCAAACGTATTGTAAACTTATTGGAGGCAAAAAATGATTGGGATTTGGAAGATGCCAAGGAAATGATCAATGATGTCGTCTCTTCCGTAAACCCTTCGATTATTGCGGACTTGAATGGAGATGTCAATAGGGAAGAATTATCCGACGCCCAAATTTCGGTCTTGGATAAACTGTTGGATTGGCAGGGAGAGAACAATCTGGACAATACAGAGCCCACGGTATTCCATCGGTGGGTGTACTTTTTTCTAAAGAACACCTTTGCCGATGAATTAGGGGAAGAAATGTTCAAACAATTCTTGTCCACCCATTTATTAAAGAGAACCATAGCCCCGATGGCATCAAAAAAGGAATCGGTTTGGTGGAATAATATAACTACGGAACAAGAGGAAACCAAATCACAGATCGTAACAGCATCTTTTATCCAAGCCTATGAATCCTTGGTGAATGACTTTGGACCCGAAAGTGGGGGTTGGACATGGGACAAAGTGCATACGTTGGAACATCCACATCCTATAGGGCAGGTGGCCGCTTTGCGTTCGTTTTTCAATGTGGGGCCCTATCCTGTTTCGGGCACAAGGGAAGTTATCAATAATATGGCATTCAATTATGATGGTGATGGCATGTACGAAGTTACCGCAGGACCGTCTACAAGACGTATTATTGATTTTGCCGATATAGAGAACAGTTTGGGGATATCACCAACGGGACAATCAGGTAATCCGTTCAGTGAACATTACAGCGATCAAGCTGAAATGTTTGTAAAAGGGGAATTTCGAAAAATGATGCTGAATGAAAAAGAAATTAAGGACACCTCAAAATCTTTACTTACATTTAAACCTACACAAGATTAAATAGTATGCTTACAAAAGTTTTTGGAAGTGCCGTATTTGGGGTAGAGGCAACAACGATTACGGTAGAAGTGAATATTGACAAAGGAGTGGGGTATCATTTGGTAGGATTGCCCGATAATGCGATTAAGGAAAGTAATTATCGAATTGCAGCGGCCTTATTGAACAATGGTTACAAGATCCCTGGAAAAAAAATCACCATCAATATGGCTCCGGCGGATCTTCGCAAGGAAGGATCGGCCTACGACCTGACCCTCGCCTTGGGGATTTTAACTGCATCAGGACAGATAAAGGCCAACAACTTGGAGAAATACCTTATCATGGGGGAACTGTCGTTGGATGGTAGCCTGCAGCCCATAAAAGGGGCATTGCCCATAGCCGTTAAAGCCAGGGAAGAAGGCTTTATGGGCTTTATTTTGCCGAAGGATAATGCCATGGAAGCTGCCATTGTTTCCGATTTACAGGTGTATGGCATTGAGAATATTAAAGAGGTCATTGATTTTTTTGATAAGGACGAACCCTTGGAACAAACGATAGTCGATACCCGGGCTGAGTTTTACAAAAAACTTGATTTTCCGGAATTTGATTTTTCAGATGTAAAGGGACAGGAAAGTATAAAACGCTGTATGGAGATTGCAGCGGCTGGCGGACATAATATAATCTTAATAGGTCCTCCGGGGTCAGGAAAAACGATGCTTGCCAAACGATTGCCCTCCATATTACCACCGATGACCTTGCATGAAGCCTTGGAAACGACCAAAATACATAGTGTTGTCGGGAAGATAAAGAATATGGGGTTAATGAGTCAACGCCCTTTCCGTAGTCCCCACCATACGATTTCGGATGTTGCCCTTGTCGGTGGCGGCGCCTATCCGCAGCCAGGGGAGATTTCCCTTTCCCATAATGGGGTGTTGTTCTTGGACGAACTTCCTGAATTTAAAAGAGGGGTGCTCGAAGTCATGCGCCAACCTTTGGAAGATAGGGAAGTCACTATTTCAAGGGCGCGATTTACCGTAACCTATCCCAGTAGTTTTATGCTCGTCGCCAGTATGAATCCTAGTCCAGGTGGTTATTTCAATGACCCGGATGCTCCCGTGACCTCATCCCCGGCGGAGATGCAGCGATATATGGGTAAGATATCGGGTCCACTTTTGGATCGTATTGACATCCATATCGAAGTAACGCCTGTACCGTTCGAAAAGCTTTCAGAAGACCGGAAAGGGGAGAGTAGTGTTGAGATACGGAAGCGGGTTACTGCCGCGCGGGAACTGCAGACCGAACGTTTTAAGGAGTTGGAAAACGTGCATTACAATGCCCAAATGAATACCAAACAAATTCGGGAGTATTGTAAGTTGGATGAAGCTTCAAAACTGCTTTTAAAGAACGCCATGGAGCGTTTGAACCTTTCCGCCCGTGCCTATGACCGTATTCTTAAAGTCGCCCGCACCATTGCGGATTTGGAAAATACCGACGCAGTCTCAGGAAACCATATTAGTGAAGCCATTCAATATAGGAGTCTTGACAGGGAAGGTTGGTTGGGGTAGTTGAAAGTGCGAAGTTTTAAGTTTAAATAGCGAGTGCGTATAGTCAATCTTGAAGGTTCCCGGATAATGGGTTAAAACTTCACTATTTTTTCTAGAAACACTTTTTGAAACTAATATTATAATCAAAGGCGTAGGCCCTTTTTTTTCAATATTTCCAACCTTGGACAAATTGTTTTTTATTAGGATTAAAGAGGGAAAACTCTATTGTTTTCTATGTTTTTAGGCTAATTTTCATTATCTTAATACCCGTAAGTATTATTGTGTTCAATGTTTGGAAAAAGTTGGTTTGATTGCAATAAACCCAAGGAGTAATTACGATAAGATTATCAGTCATAAGTTAAGTTCATTTGCAAACTACAAAGGACATACCATTCCATCATTATTCGGAGACGTACAAATATGTAAATATTACGGACGGTCATCCTGCCCTTTCAATTAATCCTGATTTCCCATTTGTAATGACGAGATTCGACCTGATGGGTCGCAGGGCACAGGCCGAAATTCCCCATCGCCATGATTATTTTGAAATCATATTTTTGGAAGACGGCGCAGGACAACATATCATTGATTATGAATCATACGAAATACAAACCCCTGCTTTTTATTTACTGTCTAAGGGACAGATACATTTTTGGAAATTGACAAAAGGATTACAAGGGAGTGTATTACTTTTTCCAAGGGAATTTCTGATCCCTCCTACAACCGCTTTGAATCAAGAAGGGGATTTGGCGATTTTCAATACGTTAAGTAAAGCGCCTTATGTTCTCTTAGACGATGATAATTTTTCTAAAATACATGGATTATTAAAGAATATCAATGAAGAATTCTTGAGGCAATCCGACTGTAGTCTTTCCATGCTCCGTGCTTACTTGCATATTTTACTGGGGAATCTGTTTCGTGTTTATGCCCACGGCCAGAAAAGCGATATTTTAGATAATACCAATGCAATGGTTCGTAAGTTCCGACAGTTGGTTTCTGAAAATTATCTTAGGGTCCGTTCCGTTCAAGAGTATGCCGATCTGATAGGAATCAGTGCGACGCACCTTAGGGATACCGTAAAGAATATTACTGGTTATTCCCCAGGGCAACTTATACGACAAGAACTGATTTTTGAAGCAAAAAGAAGATT
This sequence comes from Maribacter polysiphoniae, assembly GCF_003148665.1. Lineage (GTDB taxonomy): Bacteria > Bacteroidota > Bacteroidia > Flavobacteriales > Flavobacteriaceae > Maribacter_A > Maribacter_A polysiphoniae. Next base: position 89,853 of record NZ_QGGQ01000010.1, read on the forward strand.
GGCGAATACCGAATTAACAACGGCGGAAATCGGTTATTCCCTTAATTTTGAGGATACTTCCTATTTCAGTAGGTTTTTTAAGCGTGAAACCGGTGAATGTCCATCGCGCTACAGAGAGGAAATCAGAAAGAAATACAATATCAAGATTTAATATTTCAAAGTCCTTTGGATTAAATCATTGAAAAGTGCCATACTTTCGGTAATCAGTGTCTTATCTACCAATTACAGTACCAATAACTTTGTATTTGAATATATAGATGTTCAGGGCTTTTTTAAGTATGCCTTCTAAAAATAAGTATCATGGAATCAAATAAATTAAAAGCTAAAATATTTACAACATCAACCTTTTACAGGCATTTAAAAATAGTGATTGCTAACTTTTCCGATGTGCTTAAATCCAGAAAAACCGGGAATGTCAATAAAGCGTTTCGGTCCAAGATAATGTTGGCAGTTACCCACGTGAATGGTTGTAGGTATTGTAATTATTTCCATACTAAAAATGCAATTGATGCAGGAACTTCGGAAGATGAATTAAAATCCATGCTTAATGGGGAATTCGGCGAAATCGGTAGCGATGAATCCGTGGCACTTCTGTTTGCCCAACATTATGCTTACACCGATGGATATCCCGACAAGAAAACCTATGTAAAATTTGTTGAACACTATGGAAATCAGAAAGCAGCGGATATCATGGCTATGATACGACTGATCATGGTCGGAAATATTCACGGTATTGCATTGGATGCATTGCAAAGTAGGTTGAAAGGAAGAAAAATGGAAGGCAGTAAATTTAAACATGAGATGGGAATCTTCTTTGGGATATTCGTAATGATTCCTTTAGCAATTGTGCAGGTATGGTTCGAAAAAATATTCTTAAAGGGTACCCATATGAAATTAAAAGGCATGCATTTTATACATAGATAGGGTAATCTACCCGCTAGTGTAATGAACCAAAGAGGTTTTGAAGGGTCCATTAAAAAATTTAAAAGTCTAAAAGAAGCATATAACAAGCGTGTATTTATATGCAATTATTTTCAGTAACTACTTACGATCTTGGTAATCTAAGGAATTATAAGCCATAATAGCTAGAGGATCCTATTTCCATGGGCATTGAAAAGTGCCATATTATCCGTATTTAGTCTCTTATATATCTAATTCTTCGCGAATACATTTGTACGGTACAAGCAAGTATTCACTAAGAAATAATATATAATTTGAAAGGAGAAAAATGAAAACAATAAAAAATGTGAACCTCATTACCGTACTGGTTGCTTTTTTAATTAGTGCTGGAACAGTTCAAGCTCAAAACAAAGAAGCTTATAAAGACTACAATGTAATATCAAGAAGTGATATTGGACCTAGGCCAGCGGGCTTTCAACCAACAAAAGCAGCACCTGCTAATGGTGCCTATAGTGAGAGTGTAGCTACGGCTTCAAGCAGGGTGTTGAATGAAGAAACGGTCATGCTAAAAAAAGTGAACGTGCAGCCTATTGGCGAAAAAGAATTTAGCGCATGGGAATTATTATGTGATGAAGGTGGCCATACCTACAAACAATCGGCTCCAAACCCATTAAGTTATATGGTAGGAGGTATTTCTTCCAGTTTGCTGACACGTGTGGAACAGGCTATAAGGGTTATGGATTTAAATGTTGCCAGTGCAAAAGTTGAAGCGAAAGTGTTTTATAGATTCGATGAGCCTATGACACCGAATTGGAGAGGATATACCGATAAACTTATTGCCAATATCCTTATTGAAAGTGATGAACCTGCGGAAAAAATTGCAGTGATGAAGAAGATGGCCGTTCAGGCATGGGCTATTGGGGAATGTATTATGAATACTACTCCTGTGGATGCACAATTTGAGTATAATACCAAAATTTGGGAAACAGATTCTGCCAGGCCAGGGAAAGTAGCCGGTCCGGATTCGTTTGATAATGGTTTGAAAATCTCTTCACAAGGTAATAGCCCACAACCCGAAAGTTTTTCACTGGGTGCTGATGCCAGTATGGAGAAATTCACCGATCCATTTATTTTCGAAGTGGTAAGTGTTTCGGAATCCGCCAATGACACCCAATGACCTTATTTGCATAAAGTGAAAATCAGGGCCATTCAGGAAAACTATCTGGCATGGGATATTTATACGGATGACAGTCACGGATTTAAGGGTGTGGACAAAGCCCCGACTTCAAGTGATCTGTTTACGGCAGGCACTAGTTTATGCTTAATGAGTCAACTAACCGGGTGGTCGGAGTTTTATAAACATCAGGGTATTGAATTCGATGATTTCCGTGTGGAACACCAATTCAATTATCAAGTGGATAATTATATGACGCCATCGGCAGTAGGACATGTAGATGGGGTAACTACAAGGATCCTTATAAAAAGTGGGAATAGCGGGAAAGTAATGGGCGATTATGCCAGACATGCCCTTCGTACTTGTTTCGCTGTGGAAGCGGTTACAGGAGCAACAACAACGGAAATCGGTGTTTATCAAAACGGAAAACCCATTAAATAATTGAGGAGGAAATAAAAATGAAAAAAGGATATAAGATTAGCATAGCGATTGTAATCGCAGCAGCAGTAATAGCGGTCATCTTTTGGTTTTCAATGCCCAGTGAGCAAAGGCACATGATTTCATTCATGACACTAAACGGAGATAGTTATGATAATTATCAAGAATATCAGGTAATTGACCGTAATGATAAAGCCTTAGTGCCAACATCTTTTGAACCTGATGTCGCAGATACAATTGCAGGAAATAATAATCGTAATGTAGTTGCAATCACCGAAATGGTAAAGAATGAAAATTCAAAGATGATGAAAAAAGCAATGGTACAAGCTACGGGTATTGATGATTACACAGGATGGCATTTAATCGCTGACGAAGGTGCTAAGAAAGGAGCAAACCCTTTTGGACCTTCTCCCCTTAGTTATTACACCAGTGGTTTGGCAGCAAATCTACATACGCAAATTCTTAAGGCCGCAGAAGTCAAAGGTGTTGAATTAGATAATGTTAAAGTAGAAATATTAAATAAATTTCGTTGGAATGAAATGATGTCTCCTGAAGGTGCTGGATTTCTAGATGTAACAACTACAAATATAATTATAAAAAGTAAAGTGTCTAAAGAACTAATTGGGGAAATAAAAAAAATGGCTCTAAATTCATGGACTGCAGGTGAAGCTATCCGAAATGAAACAGTGATTGAACCTACTTTAATTGTAAATAATAACGACTTTGAAGATTATCATGCCACGTCAGGAACAACCCTTTCTGAGATATCTATTGTTGATGGACTTAAATTAAGTTCTATTACTAAGGTATCCATAAAACCGGAGTATTTAAAGCCTGTTGTTAAGGACGAAGGAGATATTGGCTTTGATGCCTTGGCGAATATGGAGTTTGAAATATTTGCAATCTCTGAATCTACCGAAAACAGTGATAGACCCTATTTGAACAAAATCACGCTGTCAACACCTTCGTCAGAAACTTGGGAAATATACGCAGATGAATTTATGGGAGCTAATGACCGTCCTGTAGCACCAACTTCTTTAGAATACTTTACGGCAGGAACTGCTTTATGCTTAACGTCACAAACAACATTGGTTAGCGCAATGATGGGCTTGGACTATAATGACTATCGTATTGAAAACCAAATGGATTACAGACAGGAAGCTATAGATTCTACCAACATGGCTAGTTATACTGATACCGTTCATTCATACATTATAATTGAATCAAATGAATCTCAAGAACGATTAAAAACCTTCTATAATAAATCTTTATCGTTGTGCTTTGCGGGCGAGGGACTAAAAAATGCAACGGATATGAATACCAACTGCTATTTAAACGGCGAACTTGTAAAATAGTCTTTTTGTAAGTATCAGAGCAAGCATTTCCTGCTCTGGTTGAATTACAAAAATAGTAAGACCTATTTGGGATTATCTTCCTAAATGGGTCTTATGTGTTTTTAAGAAATAAGTCAAGGCTTATAGAGGTAAAACACTTAATAGAAGCAGTTTTAAATAAGGAGCAAATTCACCCTGGTAAAACCCTTCGGAAAACGTAATATCCAAATCGTTGAAAAGTACCATATAATCCGTATTTAGTTAATTATTTGCAGTAAATCAATAAGTTAAATTTGATTAGTTCAATTTTAAAAAGGGATTATTATGGCAAAGTCAAATAAGAAGTATCACTCCACCGTTGGCCGAAGGGATTTCATGAAAAAGTTGGGTGTAGGGGCCGGTGCCCTAGGATTGGGGGCTGCCGGGTTTGCGGCATCGGGAATCGGTGCTGAGGGATTTAAAGATCTTGATGAAATGATGGCTTCCCCATTAGCTGAACGCAAATTACCGTTCTGGGTCAAAGAAGTGGATGAACCTACGGTAAAAATAGATTGGGAGAATATGGAAATATTCGAAGGTCCTGAAAAGACATTGTTCAATCCTGCTTCTTGGGAGAATCCCCAAGATTATAAAGATATCTATGATAGGAACATTGCATCGACAAAAAAAAATGTACAAGAAAATGTTCCCGGACTTTCGTTAAAGGATAGGGCACTGGCTGATGCCAACTGTTGGGGTTGGGGAGGACGTTCCGGTGCTGATTTGGCTCCACCTTGGGCCGGTACTGAAGTGAAGGCCAATCCAATGTGGGAACACCCAACCATGTTTTATACCCCTGAAGATTATGGGGTGCCTAAATACAATGGTACTCCCGAAGAAAATTCCAGAATGCTTAGGACTGCAGGAAGGATTATGGGGGCTTCGGATATGGGATTTGTAAAACTCGACGAAAGAACGAAAAAATTACTCTGGGGCAAGATCAAATTTGAAAACGTAGAGAAAGGATATGCAGAGGTTGAAAAAAACAAATATGTATTGCCGAACAAAGATTTATGGGCCATATGCTCCGTAATCCCACAATCGTTATGGATGCAGCAATTTACCGAACGTATGAGCTGGGCATCGAGTAATACGATGAGTTATTCAAGAGCCAATATCTACGGGAATAGATTGAGTGTGTTTCTAAGAGGATTGGGATACCAAGCTTATGGCGGGGATACGGAATCCGTAGGACGATTGGTAGGTTTTGGTGTCATGTCGGGAATGGGGGAATACGGTAGAGCAGGTATTCTTGTGAGTCCACAATATGGTACCAACATAAGAACGGTAATGGTAACGATTACCGACTTGCCGTTGGCTGTGACAAAACCAATAGATGCAGGTATTTCCAAATTTTGCGAAACTTGTAAAAAGTGTGGTGAAATGTGTCCTTCGGGAGCAATAAGTATGGAGGATAAGCCATTCTGGGGAGGTAATACTGCCAGTCAGGCAAAAGGAATTAAAGGCTGGTATATGGATAATAAAAAATGTTACTCCTACATGTTAGGGGGCGAACCGGATTGTAGTCGTTGTCAAACCGTATGTCCGTTTACAAAATTCGATGATGCGGTAATACATGATCTAATCAAATTATCGATCGGGTCTACCTCTAAATTAAATGCCGCGATCCGAAAAATGGATGATGTATTTGGCTATGGTAAGGAGCCTGATCTGAGCAAAACAGCATGGGATCTTGATCCAATGGATATTCCTGTATATGGTCTGGATAAATCACGTTCGTAAAACTAAAAAATGATATTATGAGATTAATAAGTTGGATTTGGTTTTGGTATGTTTTGGTCGGATTTATAATGGGGGGTGGCGCCGTATTGATTTGGCACATTCTAAAAAGTGTTCACCTAAAATTGGTCTGGTACGAGTGGATTTTAATGATACTGGTTTATTTTGTTTTTATGTTGATGTGTCAAACATTTATAGCATCATTTCAAGAGTTTGAACCGAAAGCTGCATGGTTTTCATTGATTTTTATGGGAATCCCGGTACTCATAATGGGGGTTGTCTTATTCAGGTCTCTAAGAAAAAGATATACTAAAAAACAAGTCGATTAAGTCCATTCTGAATAGTTGAAAATCGAGCATGTAAACTATTTAAATGATCTATAACAAAACAAGTTCAAAGAAAATTGAAGCTAAGTTGGCTATTGTTTCCATAGCGGTGATTATAGTCGCTTGGTTTATCGGAGGCCAATTGGAAGTAGCTGATATTGTTTCCACCATTAAGGCGAAAATGCCAGAAATCGTTAAACTTGAGGAAATAGGAAAAGTATCATACAAGATTTATAATGCTGAAGAAGAACCTTTAGGGTATGTAACCATAGAATCGTCGATGGGGTACGGCGGTCCACTGCAAATGGCAGTAGCTGTTGATAACAAAGGGAAGATATTCGATCTGGCGGTAATCAATTCAAAGGAAACACCATCGTATCTGGATAAGGTTTTAAAAACGGATTTTATAGAAGGACTTTTAGGTAAGAATTATGATGATGAATATTCGATAGGCAATGAGGTTGATGCTGTATCAAGTGCAACGTATTCTTCTAGGGCCATAGTCGAAGCCACTAAAAAAGGGAATAGGTTTGTTGCGGCCAAGGTACTGGGTTATGAAATTCCTAAGGATGAAACACCCGCACTTCGGTTCGGTGTTCAGGAAATAGTATTGTTATTACTATTTGCCGTTGGGTATTTCGCCCATAAAAACACCTTTAAGTATAAAAAAATGGCGCGGTGGGGGACAATGCTCATTGGTTTATTCGTAATCGGTTTTTATTACAATCAACCTTTTACACTTTCGATGTTTAACCAATTACTTTTAGGATATTTTCCTCCGTTGTATTCACAATTATATTGGTATTTGTTATTGGGGGGTGTATTCCTTGTATTTACAGTGGACAATAAAAATCCGTACTGCTCTTGGTTTTGTCCTTTCGGGGCCGCACAGGAATGTATGGGTGTGATTGGTGGTGCAAAACACAGACCAATAGGAAAATTTAAGATTGTATTGAAATGGACTTTGAGGATTCTGGTCCTGTTGGCGATTGTGATCGCATTGTTATTGAGAAACCCCGGTGTTACCAGTTATGAGGTATTCGGAACCTTGTTTAAATTAACGGGAAGCAATTTTCAATTTGCAATATTGGGAATAGTACTGGTTTCATCCTTGTTCATTAAAAGGCCTTGGTGTAACTACCTATGTCCCTTAGGTCCTGTCACCGAACATTTTACCTATATAAGAAAAATGATAATGGATAAATGGAAAAGAAAAAAAGTAAACGTTTAAGGGAGGCTATTGTTATTGCTGTGATATGGGTATGCTTGGGATTGATAATCCTTGAGTTACAATCGAACATTCATAACATACTCTAAACAGCTATTGGTTAAAAACTATAAATAATCAACTTAATATGGAAAATAGTAAGTGTTTAAAGCAAGGGTTATGTCTTTTGGGATTGATGTTGCTTGTTATCGGGACAACAATATCGTATGGTCAAGAGACCGGACATTATACCCCGGGTGTGCAAGGGATTAAAGTTGGGACACTTCCTCCTCCCGGATTCTATTACATCATGCATAATGTATTTTATGCTGCAGACACCTATTATGATGGGGATGGAAATAAATCCGATATTGATTTTGATGTGAATGTGTTCGCCAATGTCCACCGGTTTCTTTATGTATGGGAAGATGTAATGTTCGGTGCCAATTACGGGGTACATGTACTCATACCTACTACCTATACGGATATTCGTATTGGTGCATTTGGTATAGATGATAGCAAATATGGTATTGGGGACATCGTAATTGAACCATTTTTATTGTCATGGAACAAATCAAGATATGATATATCCGTGGCCTTAGCGGCAATTGCACCAGTAGGAAGTTATGATAGTCATAATGCCGCATCGCCCGGGAAAGGTTTTTGGTCTGGGATGTTGACTTTTGGTGGGACCTATTATTTCGATTCCAACAAATCATGGCATGCTTCTATTTTAAATAGATATGAGGTACATAGTGGGAAAAAGGATTTTGATGTAACCCCTGGGGATGATTTGACCTTTGAATGGGGGATTGGCAAAACGATCGTTTCCAAAGCCATTTATAATGTGGGGGTTTCTGGGTATTCGCATTGGCAATTATCCAACGATAAGGGAAGCGATGTTTTATATGATCCAGAGCTGCATGATAAAATCTTTGCTGTCGGACCTGAAGTTACTTGTTATATACCTCAGGCGAAATTGAATCTCGAGCTTCGAAGTCAATTCGAATTCGGGGCAATAGACAGATCTCAAGGTTCAAAGGTGTGTTTATCCTTATTCAAGAACTTCTAATATTACATTGTGGTATTGTAATATAAGTTGAAAATCGCCGAATAATTTGTTCTATCCAGGCTATATTATTAATGCAATTGGATCTCAATAATATTGGCAGGAACATTGTGTTTGGCCTGCATATCCCTTTTAAGGTTTCCTAGAGGAAGTTACATTCCTAAAGATCGGTAATTGACTACATAAACAAAGGGCCATACGGAAAAACGTATCGCCCTTTAAGATATCCCTTGTCAATAGTACATTGAATTAGCTCAATATTTCTTCTAAAGTGATATAGTCACCAACCTTTCCGGTCATGTTCTCTGCATCCGTATTTACAGGAAGGGTCTTTTTACCGGGTCTCCATCCAGCAGGACAAACTTCACCGGTTTTACTTGCATGCTGCCAAGCCTGTACTTGCCTTAGAAATTCGTTTACATTTCGTCCCACGGAATCAGCCTGAACTTCTTGGGCTACACAAATACCATCGGCATTAAACAGGAAACGACCTCTTAAGGCAATCCCTTCTTCTTCTATTAAGACACCAAAAGCACGACTAACTTCTTGGTTGGTGTCAGCGCCTATCGTAAGTTTCAATCCCTTTAATATTGGTTCTGTTTCCACAAACCTTTTATGTGAAAATTGTGAATCCACGGAAACAGCCAAAATTTCTACCCCTAATTTTTGAAAATCATCATAATGGGCATTCATTGCTGCAATTTCTGTTGGACAGACAAATGTAAAATCGGCAGGATAAAAACATACCACTGACCATTTATCTTTATAATCCTCACTTGATACCGTTTTGTAATGCCCCGTTTTAGCATCATAGGCATCCATTGTAAATTCTGGCATTTGCTGCCTTACCATTGTTGAGCTCATAGTTTCTTCTTCTTTTGTATTCGTACTTAAATTATTATTTTCCATGATTTTCTTTCTCGGCTTTACACCACTTGCACATCCCATAATTATTTATTTTAAAAATTCTTATTCTTTATATCCTATATGGTCAATATGATTCTCTTTCGATTTCCATAAAGTATTTAGTGTTTTATATTTTTGGGAGCGACCATTCAACATAATTTGGCTCCCACTAATATGTTAGTTGTTTTTGCAAAGGGCACATACTCCGGTTATCCAAAAATTTACATTTTCCACCATATAATCCTTAGGGACTTTCACTTCAATTTCGTTGTGCATACATTCTACTTTGCCGCATTGGTCACATTTAAAGTGATAATGGTTGTGGTAATGGATTTCACTACAATTAAGACATTTGAAGTAATAGAATTTACCGTCATTGGATATCACTTTATGAATAATGCCATCATCTAGAAAACCCTGTAGTATTCTATAAATGGTAACGCGGTCGAACTGTGGCAATTGGTTTTCAATCTCTTCTGCCTTTAAACCATAGTTATCGGAACATTTGAGGCAGTTCAATACAGCCTTTTTGGATTTAGTCTGTCTTTTTTTCATTTCTTAATGTAACAACGTTACAATAGTAAGAATTAATAAGTATATTTGCTAGATATATTTCAAATAATTGGATATGAAATCCTTCATTATCATTTTGTCTTTATGTTTATCCCACATAATGGTCGCTCAAACCGAAATAAAAGGGACAATCATAGACGCTGAATCGGAAATTCCAATACGGGAAGTTCTTATTTATGCATACGAATTGAATAAATCCGTGGTAACGGATAACAATGGGAGTTTTAATTTAAGTACCAATGATAAGTCCGAAATCCAAGTTGAAATATCTGCTGATGGCTACAAAACCCAAATTATAACATTAAGTCCATCGAGTACTGATACAATTAAGCTAGCGAAGAATTTCATTGAATTACAAGAAGTGATTATCACTGGGGATAGTAATAAGAGTCGTGAAAAAGTATCCGTAGCCATAGAAACGGTCAAGAAAAGTGATCTGTTCCAATCCGGTAAGATTTCTTTGGCGGATAACCTGTCCAAACTTCCCGGTTTAAGTAATGCCAGTAATGGTGTTGGCATTACCAAGCCTGTAATTAGGGGGTTGAGCAATACGAACATTGTTTTCTTGAATAATGGCATCAAATCGGAAAATTTCCAATTTTCGAGCAACCACCCTTTTATCTCTGATGAATTTTCGGCAAAAAAAATAGAAGTTATTAAAGGTCCTGTATCATTGATATACGGATCTGATGCCGTTGGTGGTGTTATCAATGTCATAAAGGAAAATCCCGCCAGCACCAATACGCTAGAGGCAAAAGTGAACACACAATACCACAGCAATACGGAAGGTTTGGTTACTAATTTTGATATAAAGGCAAGTGGAGAAAAATGGTTTGGAGGGGCTTCCTTTACCAATAAAAACCATAAAGATTATAAAGACGGAAACGGCGATCAAGTTATCAATAGCCGATTTAAGGACATGAATCTCAGTTCGAACATTGGGTACAGAAGTGCATTGGGCAATTTTGCTTTATATTTTGATTACAATGCACCAACCTATGGTCTAACCAATCAAAAATCAACTACCCTGATTACCGATGATGATAGATCAATGGATTTTTGGTATGTGGACTTGGATAATAAACTTTTAGCCTCTAAAAACAAGCTATTCATAGGGGACGGCATCTTGGATATTAATATGTCTTATCAACAAAATATGAGAAAAGGTATTTCTGATGCATCGAGCGCATATTCCGATATGGTCTTTGCTTCTATGGATTTATCAACGATATCCTATAGTTCCAAGTACAGCTTACGAAAAGACACAAGCAAATATACTTTTGGGTTCAATGGTGCCTATATGGAGAATGATGCCGATGATTATTATGGAAACAATAATCCCATGCCAGATACAAAAATAAATGACCTTGGGTTTTTCGTGGTGGACGAGATCGATCTTTCCGATGCATTGACCCTAAACGCAGGGTTACGGTATGATATCAGGACAATGAAATCGTACCCTTTTGAATCCACAGGTTTGGACAAATACGAAATAGATAATGATTACAGTAGTTTAAGCGGTTCTTTAGGTTCGACTTACAAAATAAACAACCATTTGTTCAAATTAAATATTGCTTCGGGTTTTAGAAGTCCCAATATCTCCGAGCTTACACAAAATGGCATACACCAAGCGCGTTTTGAAAGGGGGGATATTGATCTAAAGGCACAACGAAATTACCAATTGGACCTTAATTACCATTATCATATTGATAAATTGGTCTTTGATATCAGTCCTTTTTATAATAGTGTAAATGACTTTATCTACATTGTTCAGACAGAAGGGGACGCACCGCTAGGCGATGGGAAAATTTGGCAATATGTACAAAATGACGCCCTTTTGTATGGAGGTGAAATCGCTTTGGACTATCATCCGAATAATTGGTTGGGTCTACATTCCAATTACACCTATACAAGGGGAGAACTTAAGGATGGCGGAAGTTTGACGCAAATACCCCAGAACAGATATGTAGCTGAAGTAAAATTGCAACAGAACAAAATTGGCGTCCTTGAGGAACCCTATTTTGTTTTGAACTTCTCATCTTTTCAAAGTCAAAAAAACTTGGGACAGTCAGAAACCTATAGCCGTAGCTATGAACTTTTCAATATTAATTTCGGTTCGGAAATCAATATGGGCAAACAAAGTTTTGATTGGTACGTATCGGTAAACAACTTGCTCGATAAAGTATATATAGATCATTTGTCTTCCTTGAAGCAATTGGACCTCAATAATATTGGCAGGAACATTGTGTTTGGCCTGCATATCCCTTTTATGGTTAATCTTAAACCTGTGGATTGATTTTATTACGTATACAAATTTCCTTTCTAAATGGTCGCTGAGGATTAATGATCTTCATTCTTTCCATATAGCATATTAAAACATAAAAAAGTAAAAGATGAATGAAATTTACAATTCAGGGTTTCGCAAGATCATGCAAGCGAATTGTGACTACACAAGCATGAGGTCAAATCGGATTGAAGAAATATTGAATATTGCGAGAGGAATGCATATCAGCCGATTAGGTATTGCACACTGTATAACATTCTCTCATGAAGCCCAGGTATTGGAGCGCTACTTTTCCAAATATTTTACGGTTTTCACAGTGGGCTGTAAGCATGATAAGGTAAGGAAGAAAGACATACTTGGAGGGGATAGTAAACGAATAATGTGCAACCCGGCCGGACAAGCCGAGTATTTAAACGACCATGGCACCGAATTGAATATTTCCATGGGGTTGTGCGTAGGACATGATATGATATTCAGTAAGCAGTCAAAGGGTCTGGTCACTAATTTGTTCGATAAGGATTTTACAAATAACAATAATCCCGCAATCGCATTTTCAGAAATAGAAAGACAACTATAAGAACCAGAAAAGCGAATAGGATGAATAAACGCATTAGGAACACCATCCACTACGCTAGTCCATCGCGGGTATTGTACGTTGGATGAAGCTTCAAAATCACTTTTAAGGAAAATCTTGGAACGCTTGAACCTTTGCACCCGTGCCTATGATCGTATTCTTAAAGTCGATCGGACCATTGTGCATTTGGAAAATACCGACGCAGTCTTAGGTTGCCATATTGGAGAAGCCATTCAATATAGGAGTCTTGACAGGGAAGGATAATTGGGCAGTTATGGGACACCACTCGTTACAAACGAGCGGCAGCAAGAGGAAATCAGATTGTATTTTTATAACGCTATGAACATAATACGTTATAAACCTAAACAGCGGAATGAAAGCCTCGGTATAGGTAGTAAAACAACTAATTTAGAAGCGTTTTAAAAGGGTGTTTTTTTCGGGTAAGGGTTTATTATTTGGTGATCCTTTGGTAATTTAGGGGCAAATTTACAGTATGGGTCAAATAATAACATTCGGGGAGGTTTTAATGCGTATTTCCCCAACAAGCAATAAAAAATTCATCCAATCGAATATTGTCGAATTTTATTTTGGGGGTACGGAGCTGAATGTAGGTGTTTCCATTGCAAATTTCGGAGGGGATGTAAAACACATAAGTGCAGTCTCAGATGATTTTATAGGGGAAGCAGCTATTTCTTATATCAGAAAGTTCGGAGTGGACACTTCCATGATTTCATTATCAAAGCGCCCCTTGGGGGTTTATTTTTTGGAAGTTGGGGCGGTAATGCGACCAAGTACCATATCATACAATAGATCACATTCCGCATTTTCTGAAATTGTACCCGAAAAAGTCAACTGGGAAAAAGCTTTGGAAAACGGCTCTTGGATGCACTGGACGGGTATTACCCCGGCACTGTCCAAAGGTGCTTTTGATACCTTGAAGGCCGGTCTTAAACTGGCAAGACAAAAAGGAATGACCGTCTCTGCCGATCCAACCTATCGCAGTGGTTTATGGAATTATGACCAAGATCCTAAAGAGGCCCTGGTCGAATTACTCCATTATTCAACCATATTCATCGGAGGTATAAATGAGATCAATGAGGTCTTGGGTACTTCGTTTGGGTATTCCAATGAAGACTTTATTGAAGCGAGTAAACAATTGATGCAGACTTTTCCATCCATTGAAAAGGTATTCGATAAAATCAGGACCTCCTTAAATTCATCATGGCATAAAATCAGGGCAAGAATGTGGAATGGTATCGAGTTTCGGGAAACAGAGGATTTGGATATCACCCATGTTATTGACCGTATTGGTACCGGTGATGCCTTTGCAGCTGGACTCATCTATGGGTTGCAGCAGTATGATGATTATAAGGCTATTGAATTTGCAAGTGCGGCTTGTGCCCTAAAGCATACCTACGAAGGTGATGTTAATTTAACAACACTCAAAGAAGTAACCAATATATTAGGGGGGAATACGACAGGGCGGTTGGTTCGCTAGTGGTGAACTATAGAGGTATTCGTACTGTTGTTGTGTCCGGTATACTTTAAAATCTGCTTTATATCAATGTCTTGTTTTTATTTGGGTAGTATCTAAGTCAAGGTAGTTTCTGCCAATGGTTAGGCCCAAAAAAGCAGTACGTACATGGCCCCTAAAAACAAAAGGCGCAAAATGCGTAACACCTATATTGTGGTTTGGTTTGGTTCTTCATTTTAATTTGTTTGGTACACAAATAACCGTTGAATTTGCCTTAATACGTTTTTGCTTCGAGTAAAGGGAAATAAATTCGTTGTAGGGTTGATTCTTTGTTTATGTCCCGAAATTTTGTCTTATCAATGATTGGGAAATAGGAACTAAACCCTATAAAAAAATATTGGTCGATAGGATAATACCCTGTCAAATGGATAATATCCTACGTTTCATAACAATAGATTGAATTAGGGTAATGGGTAGTCAACGAATAGTTTTGGGAATGGAGATCACGAATCCCTATGCCTGTAATTCCTCGCCATTCGTATCTTCGTTCTTTAATCCTTCTACGGCAAAAGTATCCCGGAACACATAGGCGCAAACAACCACAATCCCGAGAACGAGTAAGGAAAGTGCATATTCCCAATTTAGGATTTTCATTAAGCTCCCTGCGATTATGGCCAAGGTGCCAAAGACCATAGCGATATTCCATAGTAATTGTAGGGTACTGTTTTTTGTATGTTGATTGCCGTGTATAAGATAGCCCGCACCTTCCAGTACAAACCAAAGCACAAAGGATATGGCAATGACCAAATGGATGAAAATCGTATGTTGTACATCCAAGATACTTAAAACACCATTGATGACCCAGAAAAGGACCAAAATCAATTTGTTGTAATCCTTAAATTGCTTTATGGGTTTTTTCCAAAAACGTAAACCATAGAGTAAACCGATTGTCGTAAAAGAGACAAACATAACTTGTGAAGCCATGGGCCAACCCAGGATTTTCATTAGTAGACCAATCAACATGGCTACAATGAAAATCCGTAAGGGTTGGGTCAATATTTTTTTGGTATTGCTCATGACTGCATTTTATGGTTGTACTTATGCTATCCATTAGGGTTAAATAACTTTAATATTTGCCCTTAATCCTTCCATTATTCCTAGGATGTTATGTACGGTTTCCTTTAAATAATGTTTGATCAGAACATGCGGTATACGTATTGTGGTAAACCCGTTTTTAAAGGAATGCATGGTTCTTTCCAAGTCATTTATAGCTTGTTCATGGGTCAACATACTATATTCAGCATCGATTTCGATATTCAATTTCACCCTCGAAATGGCGATATCAACAGATTTATTGCCATCCCACCATTCCAACATGGCGCTTACACCGGCCTCTTTTAAGCCATAGTAAAGTTGTATGGCTTCGGTAGGTGTATTCTTCATCTCGATCAACTTCACCATTCGGGTCTGGTGGTTTTCACAAAGTTCAACACCCAAAAGGTCCATTGATTCTCTGTGTTCTAAGTAATCGAGTTTCTTACTACATTCTAAACAGGTCATTTAATTAGTTTGATTTTGATTTGGGATTATTATAACCGCATACTTTTAGGATTATTATAAATTTTCGATGTACTGCATCCCACTTTTAGATGAACTGCATTTTTTTAGATGAACTGCATTTTAGAATGTTAAAACTGTGGTGAAACGCACATTTTGAAACATGATATTTTTCAGTAAGGAATGGTACGCTCTATTGGGTCATAATGTGTAACTTTATGGGTTATTCAAGACGGTATATTATGATTGGAAATTATATGAAATATAACACGATACTTTTCTTATTGCTTTTGATGTTTGGTTGTAAGGAAGGGGCTGACCAACAAAATACAACGACAAAGGAAGCGATTAGACCTGAATTGAACTTGTCGGAGGCCAATAGGCTCGCAAGCCTACCTTTTGGGTGTATGCAGACGGAATATCCGAATAGATTGGGGCAAACATTGCAGGATTCGTCCCATCTCAGGAATCCAAAATCCTTGCATCCGGCATTTTATGGTTGTTATGATTGGCATTCTTCGGTGCATGGGCATTGGTCCTTGGTTTCACTTTTAAAGCAATTTCCCAATATAAATGAAGCTGCCGCAATTCGAACAAAACTAACAGCGAACTTATCCAAGGAGAATATAGAATCCGAAGTGAGCTATTTCCGGATGGAAGGGAATGCCACTTATGAACGTACGTATGGTTGGGCCTGGTTGCTGAAATTGGCAGAGGAACTCCATACTTGGGATGACCCCATGGCAGAGGAATTGAGTGTTAATCTTCAACCCTTGGTAGATATAATTGTACAGGGCTATATTGATTTTCTTCCCAAATTGAATTATCCCATTCGTGTTGGGGAACATAGCAATACCGCTTTCGGTATGTCATTGGCATGGGATTATGCGAAAACAATGAATCATTTGGAGCTTCAAGAAATCATAAAAAAGAGTGTCAAACGCTTTTATATAAAAGATATTGAATGTCCATTGGAATGGGAGCCAAGTGGTTTCGACTTTTTATCACCTTGCCTTCAAGAGGCAGATGTGGTTCGAAAGGTGTTGACAGCTAAGGAATTCAAACATTGGATCAAGAATTTTTTACCGCAATTGACAAAACCATCCTTTGTTATGGAACCCGGAAAGGTGTCCGATCGTACCGATGGGAAACTGGTACATATCGATGGACTTAATTTTAGCCGGGCATGGTGCTTATATGGCATAGCCAAAACGCTTCCGGAATATTCGTATTTGAATAAAATAGCAGATGAGCATCTAAGTTATTCGTTGCCAAGTATCGTAGATGATAATTATGAGGGTACCCATTGGTTGGGAACGTTTGCCCTGTACGCCTTAAACCATTCGGAATAGTATGTTTAAAAAAATGGGCCCTGGAGTTTTGGTGGCAGCGGCCTTTATTGGTCCAGGGACTGTAACGGCCTGTACCTTGGCTGGAGTGGGCTTTGGTTTTGCACTTTTATGGGCTTTATTACTTTCTATCATCGCTACTGGTGTTTTACAGGAAATGTCTGCTAGGTTGGGGATAATCACCCAAAATGGTTTGGCAGATGCCATAAAGGCCGAATTGAATATTCCATGGGTCCGTACACTGCTTATTGGTATTGTATTGGCCGCCATAGTATTGGGTAATGCGGCATATGAAGCAGGTAATATCGGCGGTGCCACCTTAGGAATGAACGCCCTTTTCGGAACGGAACATTCGGTGTATTATCCCATAATCATCGGAACCTTGGCGTTTGTATTATTATTTGTGGGCAGTTATAAGGTCTTGGAAAAGGTGTTTATTGCCTTGGTCCTGATTATGAGCCTTTCCTTTCTTCTGACGGCTATGGTCACTAAACCCGATTTAGTTGCCATATTGAAAGGGACCTTCGTACCTAAAATACCAGAAGGTAGTATCTTGAATATGATGGCCTTGGTCGGCACAACGGTGGTACCCTATAACTTATTTCTACATGCTTCCCTAGTGAGTGAAAAATGGAAGCACGAATCCGATCTACCATATGCCCGAAAGGATACGATAATGGCAATAGCTTTAGGGGGATTGGTATCCATGGCCATCGTTATTGCGGCCGCTTCCATACCCAGTGGGGAGATAACCAATGTCATGGACCTGGCGAAAGGCTTGGAACCGCTATATGGGGATAGTGCCCATTACTTTATGGGAATAGGTTTGTTCGCGGCAGGTATAACATCCGCTATCACCGCTCCTTTGGCGGCAGCCTATGTTGCCAATAGTTGTTTTGGCTGGAAAGCCGGTCTAAAGGATAAGCGATTTAGGATGGTTTGGATGTTTATTCTGGGGTTGGGGGTATTTTTTCTTTCCTTTGGAATCAAACCGATTGAAATTATAAAATTTGCCCAAGTGGCCAACGGAATATTACTGCCCGTAATCGCTATTTTCCTGTTCTGGGTGGTCAACAAATCAACGGTTATGGGAAAGTATACAAACTCTAAAATGCAGAATGTACTAGGTTTTGTGATCATAGTTCTGGCGTTGGTTTTAGGGGTAAAAAGTATCATTAAAGTATTGGGTTTTCTATAAATGAAAAAGATAATTATCGATATCAATTGTGATGTAGGTGAGGGGATAGGCAATGAAGCGGATATTCTCCCTTTGATCTCATCCTGCAATATTGCCTGTGGTGGACATACGGGTGATGCTGAATCGATGGCCCGGACCGTGGCATTGGCAAAAAAGCATAGGGTGCTTGTCGGAGCGCATCCATCGTACCCTGATCGCGGGAATTTTGGGCGTACAACAATGGTTATTGAAGACGATTTGCTAAAAAAAGATATTCAACGCCAGATAAGCGACCTGACAACCATTTTAAATAGGGAACAGGTTCCATTAAATCATATAAAGGCCCATGGGGCCCTCTACAACGATTTGGCCAAGAACCCTGCTTTGGCCGATTTGTTTTTATCGGTCATTGAACCTTATAAACCCTCCGCGGTATTATATGTGCCCCCGGATTCCATTATAGCCCTAAAAGCTAAAGAACAGGGTTTCTCAATAAAGTTTGAAGCCTTTGCGGACAGAAATTATAATGATGATTTAAGTCTGGTTTCCAGAAGCCTTCCCTCAGCGGTCATTAGGGAACCTAAAGCTGTTTTGGATCATTTGGTTGCCATGGTCGAAAAAGAAAAGGTGATAACGATCAATGGTGTTGAACGAGTCTTACATGCAGACACCTATTGTCTTCATGGAGATACCCCGAACGCGTTTCAAATTTTAATGTATCTTTCGCAGGAATTGCCCAAGCAACAAATCTATATCAAAAAGTGATGGAATATCCGATTTCAATTAGATCCTTTGGTGAGCATGCTGTTTTGATCGAATGGCCTAATGAAGTAGATGATGCTATTTTGGAGGACATAATTCAATTTAGGTCCTTTCTAAAACAAAATTGCTTGGAACCACAGGAATGGGAAATGGTTCCGGCCTATAATTCCCTTACCTTGATAGATAGGGAGCGAACAATCGATTATCAGATGTTCAAGGCACAATTAAAAACTTGGTATCGTGAACGGGTTGGGGTCAAAAGTAGGTTGCGGTATTTGTGGAAATTGCCCGTGTGCTATGATCTCGATTTTGCCATAGACCTTGAGGAAGTTGCAGAAAGATTGGGACAGTCGGTAGCGAGGATTATTGAACTGCATACATCAAATATTTTTACGGTATACGGTATCGGTTTTTTGCCCGGTTTCATGTATTTGGGAGGATTGCCAAAGGAATTGGAAGTACCCAGACGCTTGGAACCCCGTCAGAAGGTTGCGAAAGGGGCGGTAGGCCTGGCAGGTAAACAAACCGGGATTTATCCACAGGAATCACCTGGAGGGTGGAATATAATCGGCAATTGCTCGGTTCCTATCTTTGATGCTAAAAGGGAGGAACCCTGTTTTGTGAATGTGGGTGATCGAATACAGTTTTATGCTATTTCCCGTGCGGAATACGATTTGCATAAGATTCAAGGGGAAGTAGGAATTTACCAATTTGAAAAAATAAAGTTGGATGTTTAAGGTATTGAAATCCGGTTTTTACACAACCCTTCAGGATGAGGGGCGTTTTGGATATCGCGATAAGGGTGTTCCCGTATCAGGGGTAATGGATGTAGGTGTGGTTCGTAATGCCAATATATTATTGGAGAATGATCACGATGCAGCCGTTTTGGAAATAACCATGACGGGTCCGACCTTACAATTTGAACGGGATACGTACATTGCATTGGCTGGGGCGGAATTTGCGACAACCCTGAACAATGAACCGATTTCAAACAATAAAGTCCATAAGGTAAAGGCAGGTGATATTCTTTCCTATGGTAGATTGATTAATGGTTTTAGGGCTTATTTAGCCATTAAGAACGGTTTTAAAACCAAAGAGGTGTTGGGAAGCCGATCTCAGTATTATCCGATAACGAAAAGAGGTTCACTCAAAGATCATGAGGAATTGAAGTATGACCCGTATATTGATTTTGAACCTAAAATAAGTGAGCTAAAGGTAAAATCGCTCTTGGATGAAAAGGTTTTGGAAGTTTCGAAAGGACCGGAATTCAAGTTATTGGACGATGAGCAACTGGAGAATATTTTTATTAAGGAATTTACCGTAGCCAAGGAATACAATAGGATGGGGTACCAATTCAACGAAAAGATCAAGGGCCATGATTGGTCTATGTTGACTTCCGCGACACTGCCGGGTACGGTGCAACTAACACCTTCGGGCAAATTGATCGTTTTGATGAAAGACGGACAAACAACCGGGGGATATCCTAGGATCCTACAATTAAGGGACAAGGCCATCTCTATTTTGGCACAAAAGAAATTAGGCGATAAAGTTACTTTTAAATTGGCTTAAGGTTCTTACCTGAAATTATCTTCCGGTATACGAATAGGCAAAGTATGTCCTAGACTTTATGGTATACCTCTTCAAAGGGTATTCTAAACCTTGGTCCGTAAACCCCTTTATCATCCCGTAGGCCGCAGCCGATGACCATATTGATTTCTGCTCCCCTTGGTAGATTTAAGATCTTTTTGACCCTTAAGGTATCACTGCCTTCCATAGGACAGGTATCATAACCGATAGCTGCCATCGATACCATAAAATTCTCTGAAGCCAAGGCAGCACTTTTATGGGCTACGATACGCATATCTGAATTTCGTACTTGCCTGTAAATAGGTCTAAAAAGGCCTACAGTCTGAAAAAAGACATATTTCAATGCCCCAAAAATACCCAAGAACTCCATATAGAGCGTAGGGATAAGTTGACTGTAATATTTCAGCGTGAATTTTTCCCGGGTAGAATAATCTTCCTTCGATTTATTGCCATACCCCTTTTTTAAAAATTCAAGATTTGCCTTACTCCGTTTACGCCAAAGGTCCTTGCGGGTAACGACTACCACCAATTGCTGTGCGGTTTTGGCGGCAGGTTGGTCAAAACAAGCCTTTGCCAAGGCCTTGAGTTTTGTTTTGTCGGTCACATGATAAAACTCCCATAATTGCATATTACTGCTGGTTGGGGCTAGGGAGGCATTAACCAGACATTGTTTTACTTTTTCGTCATCCAAGGCAACATCATCCTTGTAGATACGAACCGAACGGCGATATGCAATTGCTTCTGTAACTGTTTTTTCCATGGTTTTAAAAAAGATGTTTTACTTTTTTTATCAATTTTAAAGGGAGGTTGTAGGGGGGATACCGAAGTGGGGCATCCAACCAATTGGCTTTTTTAATGATTGCCTTCTGATGGGAGAACAATTCGAAGGAGGACTTTCCGTGATAGGCTCCAATGCCGCTGGCACCAACACCACCAAAAGGGAGTTTCTTGTTCGTGATTTGGATTACCGTATCATTAATGGCCCCACCTCCAAAGCCATATTCTGTGATGATTTTATTTTGGAATTTTTTATTGGTGGAAAACACGTAGGTGGCCAAGGGTTTACCATAACGAGTGATATAATTGTGAATAACCTCATGGTTGTCATAGGCTATGATTGGAAGTATAGGGCCAAATATTTCCCCTTCCATGAGTTTGCTATCCACTTTAGGTTCATTGACCAAGGTGGGAGCTAGAAAGTTGTCGCTATCATTGGTCTCCCCGCCATATAAAATAGCCTCGCCCTGCAACATTGCTTTTAAACCGTTATAATGTTTTTCATCCACAAGACGGGTATAATCCGGGGAGGTTTCGACGGACTTCCCAAAACTATGTTCAATACTTCGTTTTAAGGCCTCAATAAGTTTATCCTTTACACGGCTATGTACTAAAATATAATCCGGTGCAATACAGGTTTGTCCGGCATTTAAAAATTTACCCCAGACAATTCTTTTGGCAGCAAGGTTTATTGCAGCGGTGTCATCAACGATACATGGGTTTTTACCTCCCAATTCCAGGGTAACCGGTGTTAAATGCTTTGCCGCACTTTCGTAAACGATCTTGCCTACACGGGTGCTCCCCGTAAAGAAGATATAGTCCCATTTTTGTGAGAGTAATCGTTGGGAGACCTCCACACCACCTTCTACAACCGACACATGTTCCGGCATAAATACAGTGGTTATGATTTCCTGAACGATCCTTGATGTATTGGGTGTGGCTTCAGAGGGTTTTACCACGGCGGTATTGCCTGCGGCAATGGCTCCGATTAGCGGGGCAAACACCAATTGAAAAGGATAGTTCCAAGGCGCAATGATCAAAACCGAACCATAAGGCTCCTTGTAGATCCAATCAGAGGAAGGCCAATTCAATAACGTACCCGATTTTCGCTCGGGGCGCGCCCACAAGGCAAGATTCTTTATGGCCAATTTCAATTCGGCAAGGACAAACTGGGTTTCGGCAGCCAAGGTTTCGAACTTGGGCTTCTTGAAATCGGCATATAACGCATCACAAATAGCATCTTCCCTCAATTCGATTTCCTTTTGCAAATCCTTTAGGGCCTTTTTGCGAAAAGCCAAATTTTTTGTTTGTTGGGAATCAAAAAAATCACGTTGTCTTTTAAGTATATCCATACGATTGAAATGAAATCAAATGTAGCGAATAAAAAGATGACCGTCATGCTTACAACGCTATTGGACCTATCCGGATAAAAGGGCTTACCAATAAGCCAAAGTAATTCCACCCTTGTCTTTTACCCTGTAATGGGAAAGGCTTGGTTTTTACTTGGGAACATGTCTTTTTTAAGATATTAAAAGTATTGAATATGGTATAAAAAGTCAAGTTAAACAATTGATAAACAGTATTTTGTGTAGATTATACAAGTCTTGGATTTAGAGCAGGCATCATTGTTAAAAATTTAGCTTTCATTATTGAATTATATTTGATTGTTAAATAACATGCGGTAGCATAAATCATCAATAATTATTTTCTAGATGGAATTGAATAAATATAGCAAAAATGTAACCCAAGACCCTACGCAACCCGCGGCTCAGGCCATGTTGTACGGTATTGGTTTTAAGGATGAGGATTTTAATAAACCGTTGGTCGGCATTGCAAGTACAGGATACGAAGGTAACCCCTGTAATATGCATTTGAATGATTTGGCCAAATTGGTGAAGGAAGGGGTCAATTCAAGGGAAACCGTCGGATTGATATTCAATACCATTGGTGTTAGCGATGGTATATCAATGGGAACTCCGGGTATGCGTTTTTCCTTACCGTCAAGGGATATTATTGCGGATTCTATGGAAACCGTTGTACAGGGCATGTCTTATGATGCTTTGGTGACAGTGGTTGGGTGTGATAAAAACATGCCAGGAGCCTTGATGGCCATGTTGCGTTTAAACAGACCCGCTATTTTGGTATATGGGGGAACTATAGCCTCGGGTTGTCATAACCATAAAAAATTGGATATCGTTTCGGCTTTTGAGGCATGGGGCGAGAAGGTTGCCGGGACCATGGAGGAATCGGAATTCAAAAGTATCATTAAGAAATCGATTCCAGGAGCTGGGGCGTGTGGCGGTATGTACACAGCCAATACCATGGCTTCTGCCATAGAGGCTTTGGGAATGTCATTGCCTTATAATTCCTCTAACCCAGCGATCAGTAAGGATAAGGAAGCGGAATGTTTGGAAGCCGGGAAACAAATGCGGGTCCTTATTGAAAAAGATATTAAACCTTTGGACATCGTAACCCGAAAATCCTTGGAAAATGCCATTCGTTTGGTAACGATTTTAGGAGGTTCGACAAATGCGGTACTTCACTTCCTTGCTATTGCCAGGGCGGCAGATATCGATTTTACTTTGCAGGATTTTCAACATATTAGTGATACAACGCCTTTTATCGCCGACTTAAAACCAAGTGGCAAATATTTGATGGAAGATGTTCACCGTGTTGGAGGTATTCCAGCGGTATTGAAATATTTATTGAAGAATGGTCTTTTGCATGGTGATTGTTTGACGGTTACCGGTAAGACCTTGGCGGAGAACTTGGAGAATGTTCCCGATTTGCAGGAAGGTCAGGATGTAATTATGCCTTTGGACAAGCCTATCAAGGCTACCGGCCATTTGCGCATGCTTTACGGCAACTTGGCGGAAAATGGGTCAGTGGCAAAGATTACAGGTAAGGAAGGTCTGCTTTTCAAAGGTAAGGCAAAGGTATTCGATAGTGAATATGATGCCAATGATGGTATACGTGACGGACTCGTAAAAAAAGGGGATGTCGTTGTAATTCGGTATGAAGGTCCTAAGGGAGGACCGGGAATGCCCGAAATGTTAAAACCAACTGCTGCCATTATGGGGGCAGGTTTGGGAAAAGAAGTGGCATTGATCACTGATGGTCGTTTTTCAGGGGGTACCCATGGATTTGTAGTTGGGCATATATCACCTGAAGCACAAGAAGGTGGTGTTATAGCCTTGGTGAAGGATGGTGATACCATTATAATTGATGCCGAAACGAATTCCATCAATGTAGAAGTCTCAGAAAACGAACTTGCACAGCGTAAAGCTGAGTGGGTACAACCGGAATTGAAATTCAAAAAAGGGGTATTGTATAAATATGCCCGTTCTGTCTCATCGGCAGCCCAAGGTTGTGTTACCGATGAATTCTAGGAAATTATAATTGAAATGTACCCCTTATTTGGGGAGTTAAGGGGTGATGATTACGACCGCCCAATAAGTGTTAATAGTTATGGAGACTTTGAAAGAAAAGAAAAAAGAAGCAAAAAACCCTGCTACCATTAGGATAAGTGGAGCTGAAGCAATAATACATTGTTTGTTGGCAGAAGGTGTTGATTTACTTTATGGGTACCCTGGTGGGGCAATTATGCCAGTCTATGATGAACTTTATAAGTTTCAGGATAAACTGACCCATATCCTAACCCGACACGAACAAGGGGCTACCCATGCTGCCCAAGGATATGCAAGGGTAACGGGTAAAGTCGGTGTAGCAATGGCTACATCGGGACCTGGGGCCACGAATATGGTCACAGGTTTGGCAGATGCGCAAATCGACTCTACCCCAATGGTATGTATAACAGGACAGGTAACACGCCAGTTATTGGGATCCGATGCTTTTCAGGAGACTGATATTATTGGAATTTCAACCCCGGTAACCAAGTGGAATTATCAGGTTACAAGGGCTGAGGAGATTCCAGAGATTTTGGCCAAGGCATTCTATATCGCAAGATCGGGTCGTCCAGGACCCGTACTTGTGGATATAACCAAAAATGCCCAGATCGATGAATTGGATTTCAGTTATGAACATTGTACGGGTATTCGCAGTTATAATCCGGTGCCAAAACCCGATGCATCGGCAATAGAAGCCGCTGCCCAAATGATCAATGCTGCCAAGAAACCCATGATCGTATTCGGTCAAGGGGTTATTCTAGGTCATGCAGAAGATGAATTGAAGGAACTGATCGAGAAAGCTGGGATTCCAGCTGCATGGACCGTCCTAGGACTTTCCGCCTTGGATTCAGACCACCCAATGAATGTGGGAATGGTAGGGATGCATGGTAATTATGCGCCAAATATGTTAACCAATGAATGTGATGTGCTTATCGCTATTGGTATGCGATTCGATGATAGGGTAACAGGTAGTTTGGATACCTATGCCAAACAGGCGAAGGTTATCCATTTCGAAATCGATCCTGCTGAAATAAATAAAAATGTGATTGCGGATATTCCCGTATTGGGAAATTCAAAAGAAACATTAAGCTTGTTGTTGCCCAAAATCAAAAAGAACAATCATGGAGCGTGGCATGATGAATTCAAGAAAAGATATAAGATAGAGTACGATGCTGTCATAAAAGACGAATTGTACCCTACTAAGGAAGGTATGACCATGGCTGAGGTAATCAATGAAATCAATATTGCCTCCGGTCATAAAGCTGTTATTGTCAGTGATGTAGGACAACATCAAATGATTGCATGTAGGTATTCCAAATTCAAACAGTCTAAGAGTAATATCACTTCTGGTGGATTGGGAACCATGGGCTTTGCCTTACCTGCTGCAATTGGTGCCAAGATGGGCGCTATGGAAAGGGAAGTTGTTGCTATCATCGGTGATGGTGGGTATCAAATGACCATCCAGGAATTAGGGACCATCTTCCAAAATAAAACACCGGTGAAAATTGTTGTCTTGAACAACGATCATTTGGGAATGGTACGCCAATGGCAGGAACTTTTCTTTGAAAGTAGATATGCTTCTACCGTTATGAGCAATCCTAATTTTGTCAAAATCGCTGAAGGATATGATATTACGGCCAAAAAAATCACTGAACGAAAAGATCTTAAGGCTTCGGTGACGGAAATGTTGGCATCCAAAGATGCCTATTTCTTGGAAGTCGAGGTTGAGAAGGAGGACAATGTTTTCCCTATGATACCATCAGGAGCCTGCGTAACGGAAATTAGATTGAAGTAGAATGAACGATTCGAACATTCAGGATACACCACGGATTTACAGTGCATTGGAAGAAACCTCCAGGAAAATAGGTTTTACCATGCCTTCAGATCTGTATGTAGGTACGTTGCTTAAAACGTTGGTTGCATCAAAGCCCAAAGGAAAGTTTTTAGAGCTGGGTACAGGCATGGGTTTGTCTTTATCCTGGTTAATAGATGGGATGGATGAAGGTTCGAAGATCGTGTCTATCGATAATGACCCGGAATTGATAAAAATAGCAGAGGAAAATTTCGGCAGTGACCCTAGGGTATCCCTTTTATGTGGTGACGGTGCCGCTTGGATCAAAGAAAATGAAAATCAATCCTTTGATCTTATTTTTGCCGATGCATGGCCAGGGAAATATTCTGAAATAGAGGAAATCCTATCCATGGTAAAAGTTGGTGGATTTTATGTTATCGATGATATGGAGGCACAGTCCAATTGGCCAGAAGGACATGAATTGCATGTTGATGGGTTGGTAGCCTTATTGGAAGAAAGAAAAGATTTTATAATTACTAAAATGAATTGGTCCACCGGATTGGTCATTGCGGTCAAAAAATATTAAGTAGGTCCCCTCGAGCGCAGTCGAGAGGCCTATAACATCATTGGAAAATAGTTCTCGACTGCGCTCGAACAGACTTAGTGTTACTTTTATTATGAAAAAAGAATGGTTTACGATTTCAGTGTATGCTGAAAATAATGTGGGATTACTGAATAGGATATCAGGGATATTCTTAAAAAGACATATCAATATAGAAAGTCTCAACGTCTCAAAGTCGGAAATTGAAAACGTATCGAAATTTACGATCGTTGTCAATACCACTGAGGATTGGACACGTAAAATAGTGCAGCAGATTGAAAAGCAAATTGAAGTGATCAAGGCTTTTCATCATGATGATGATGAAATCATCTATCAAGAATCCGCACTTTTTAAAGTAGCATCGGACCTTCTCTTTGATGAACGTCAAATACAGAACATCATCAAGGATAGCAATTCACAGATCGTAACGGTTGCAAGGGACTTTTTTGTTCTGGCAAAAACAGGCCGACGACATGAGATCGATGAAATGCACGAGGCCTTATTGCCTTATGGTATAATGCAATTTGTGCGTTCAGGAAGAATTGCGGTATCAAAGGCAGAGATGCCGATCAGTAAACTTTTAAATAATTTTTATCAAGATTAATAATCAATCCCGATGGATTTCGGGGCTAAAAACGAGAATTTAAAATGGCAAATTATTTTAATACACTATCACTAAGGGATCAATTGACCCAATTGGGAAAATGCAGATTTATGGATTCTAGTGAATTTGCAGATGGTGTAACTGCTTTAAAAGGTAAGAAAATAGTAATTGTAGGTTGCGGGGCCCAAGGCCTTAACCAAGGATTGAATATGAGGGATTCGGGTCTTGATATTTCCTATACCCTTCGTGAAGCGGCCATCAAGGAAAAAAGACAATCCTATATCAATGCCTCAGAAAATGGGTTTACCGTGGGTACGTATGAAGAATTAGTGCCTTCGGCGGATTTGGTGATCAATCTAACTCCGGACAAACAACATACCAATGTTGTAAGTGCCGTAATGCCATTGATGAAACAAGGGGCTACATTATCCTATTCCCATGGTTTCAATATCGTGGAAGAAGGCATGCAGATCCGTAAGGACCTTACCGTTATCATGGTCGCTCCTAAAAGTCCAGGTTCAGAGGTCCGTGAGGAATATAAAAGAGGTTTCGGAGTACCAACGTTAATCGCGGTACACCCTGACAATGACCCTCAAGGAAAAGGATTGGAACAGGCCAAGGCCTATGCCGCCGCTACCGGCGGTCACAAGGCTGGGGTATTGGAATCCTCTTTTGTTGCAGAGGTTAAATCGGATCTTATGGGCGAACAAACCATTCTTTGTGGCTTGTTGCAAACAGGGTCGATCCTTTGTTTTGATAAGATGATCGAAAAAGGTATCGATGCAGGTTATGCCTCAAAATTAATCCAATACGGTTGGGAAACCGTTACCGAAGGTTTAAAGTATGGTGGTATTACCAATATGATGGATCGTCTTTCGAATCCGGCCAAAATCAAAGCCTTTGAATTATCCGAAGAATTAAAGGACATTATGCGTCCTTTATTCCATAAGCATATGGATGATATCATGAGTGGTCATTTTTCCAAGACGATGATGGAGGATTGGGCCAATGATGATAAAAACCTTTTAACCTGGAGAGCAGAAACCGGGGAAACCGCTTTTGAAAAAACACCTGCCAGTGATGTAAAGATCAGTGAGCAGGAATTCTACGATAATGGTGTTTTAATGGTGGCTATGGTCCGTGCTGGAGTGGAATTGGCTTATGAATCAATGACCGAATCCGGTATTATTGGGGAATCGGCCTATTACGAATCATTGCATGAGACTCCGTTGATCGCAAATACCATTGCAAGAAAAAAATTGTTCGAGATGAACCGCGTAATTTCCGATACTGCGGAGTACGGTTGCTATTTGTTCGATCATGCCTGTAAACCTTTATTGGCCGATTTTATGAAAGGTATCGATACTGATGTTATTGGTAAGCACTTCGGGGAAGATAAGGATAATGGTGTTGACAATGCCAAGTTGATTACCGTCAATAAGGCACTTAGAGAACATCCGGTTGAAATCGTTGGAGCCCGTTTAAGAGCTTCTATGACAGCGATGAAGCCTATCGTTTAATAATGGATTAGTAGTATATAGACCTGCTAGGTTTTAAAAACTTAGCAGGTCTTTTTCATTTAGGGATCCTTTTGGTGGTTATAGGCCGATAGGACTATTTATCTTTGAATATGACGTATTTTCCAAAAATAGAAGACATAAAGGCTGCTGCGGATATTATCCGTAAGGTGGCGAGGGTAACCCCTTTGGACGAAAGTATTCGACTCTCCAAACAATTTGGGGCCCATATCCTTTTAAAAAGGGAAGACCTTCATCGTGTGCGATCTTATAAGATTCGTGGGGCTTTCAACAAAATGAGTTCCCTTAACCAAGAAGAACGATCACATGGTGTGGTTTGCGCCAGTGCGGGCAACCATGCACAGGGAGTCGCTTTTGCATGTCATCATCTAGGTATCAATGGGACAATTTATATGCCATCGGTAACCCCAAAACAAAAGATAGAGCAAACCAGGATGTTCGGGGGGGATAAAATCACCATAGTGTTGGAAGGGGATACTTTCGATGATTCTTCGAAAGCAGCATTACAATTCTGCAAGGAGACCCATAAAACGTTTGTACATCCTTTTGATGATGAGAAGGTCATTGAAGGTCAGGGAACCATAGGGTTGGAGCTTCTTGATCAAGTAGCGTCCCCAATAGATTATGTTTTTGTGGCCATAGGGGGAGGTGGTCTGGCTTCCGGTTTATGTGGTGTTTTTAGTACCCTATCCCCAAATACTAAAATAATAGGGGTAGAACCCGAAGGGGCACCTTCTATGAAAATATCGATAGGGAAGGGAGTGAATACCCGTTTGGAAAAGATCGATAAATTTATCGATGGGGCTGCCGTACAAAGGGTAGGTGATTTAACCTTTGGGATATGTCGGAAGCATTTGAGCGATACACTCGCCATTCCCGAAGGCAAGGTCTGTCAGACGATCTTGGATCTTTACAATAGGGATGCCATAGTGGTAGAACCTGCAGGGGCTTTGACGATTTCGGCATTGGATACCTATGCCGATGAAATTAAAGGTAAAAATGTGGTTTGTATTGTCAGCGGAAGTAATAATGATATTACCCGTACGGCAGAAATTAAGGAACGGGCTTTGTTATACGGAAAGTTGAAACATTATTTTATCGTTCGTTTTCCACAACGTCCTGGTGCCTTAAAGCAATTTGTGGCCGATATCTTGGGGCCAGACGATGATATTACCCATTTTGAGTATTCCAAAAAGTCGAGCAAGGAGAATGCCCCGGCCATTGTGGGAATCGAATTGAAGAGTCCGGCTGACCTCGCTCCTTTGATCCAACGAATGAAGGCCGATAATTTTTATGGGGAGTACTTGAATGATAAACCCGATTTATTCCAGTATTTGGTGTAGTAGTGTCACATTTAGGGAAGTATTTATTATAAAAATGAACTCTTAAGTATTCTTTGGTTGTTCTTTATCGTTAAACCCATAATTTTGTAATAGAATTTTAATCTTAAAAATTAAATAGTATGGCAATACCATCTGAATATAAAATTACGAAAACCTTGAACCAGACCACATATTTGGTCAATGGGGAATTAAAGGAATGGACAGGAAAAGTTTCTGAGGTATATTCCACTATTTCCAGTACTGAAAAATATAAACCTACCTTGCTTGGAACCATACCTGATATGGGGGAAAAGGAAGCTCTGGAGGCCTTGGATGCAGCAACCGGAGCCTATAATAGAGGTCAGGGGGCATGGCCAACCATGTTGGTTAGGGATCGTATCGCCTGTATGGAAGTATTTGTCGAGAAGATGAAAACCAAGCGGGAGGAAGTTGTTAAATTGTTGATGTGGGAAATTGGCAAATCACTGCCCGATTCCCAAAAGGAATTTGACCGTACCGTGGAATATATTTACGATACTATTGAGGATTATAAACAAATGGATCGTGATGCGGCCAAGTTTCAAAAACAGGACGGTGTCTATGCCCATATCAAAAGAGGGCCACTTGGTGTGGTTTTGTGTTTAGGTCCCTATAATTATCCTTTGAATGAGACTTTTGCCCTTTTGATTCCCGCAATCATCATGGGGAACACGACCATATTCAAGCCTGCGAAACATGGGGTGTTATTGATCGCTCCCTTGATCGATGCCTTTAAAAGCAGTTTCCCTAAAGGCGTTGTGAATATCCTTTTCGGTAGGGGTAGGGCGGTAGCCTCACCTATTATGCAGACCGGTAAGGTAGATGTACTTGCTTTGATCGGAAACAGTAAATCGGCCAATGCCCTGCAAAACCAACACCCTAAAAGTAACCGATTACGATTGGTGTTGGGCTTAGAGGCGAAAAATCCGGCTATTATATTACCAGACGCGGATCTTTCCTTAACCGTTGAGGAATGTTTGGCGGGTACCCTGTCTTTTAACGGACAACGTTGTACTGCCCTAAAAGTAGTATATGCCCATGAAAATATTGTGGACGGTTTCAATACCCAATTTGCGGAGCGTGTAGATGCCTTGAAATTTGGGAATCCTTGGGATGATGGAGTGAATTTGACACCCTTACCAGAACCCGGTAAACCAGACTATATTCAGGAACTTATTGATGATGCCGTAGCTAAAGGAGCAAAAATCCTGAATAAAAAAGGAGGAAAACGCTTTGACAACTATATTTGGCCAGCGGTCTTATATCCGGTAACCAAGGATATGCGTGTATACCAAGAAGAACAATTCGGACCGATTATCCCTATCGTACCTTTTAGTGATATTGAAGAGCCGTTGAACGATATGGCAGAAAGTAATTATGGACAACAGGTGAGTTTGTTTGGTAAGGATGTGTATGCCGTAGCCCCATTGATCGA
This sequence comes from Maribacter polysiphoniae, assembly GCF_003148665.1. Classification (GTDB taxonomy): domain Bacteria; phylum Bacteroidota; class Bacteroidia; order Flavobacteriales; family Flavobacteriaceae; genus Maribacter_A; species Maribacter_A polysiphoniae. The sequence goes on from NZ_QGGQ01000010.1 coordinate 121,838, forward strand.
TACTTTAGTGAACCTGGTATGCCGAGTAAACCTAAACAGTTCTTGCCAAAGGGGACCAGACGTTTATCCGTTTACTGGAAGAAAGGATTCCGCCCAGTCCACCTTGAGTGTGCACGATGCCTTGCGCTCATTCTCTATACGGACTTTTGTGGCCTTTAAGGATAATGATCTAAATACCGAGATTGTGGAAAAATTGTTGGAAGCCAAGCTTTCCAACTTCGTAAGTACGGATTATATTCTTTAATGAAGTACCATTCCTGCGATAATCAGGATTGAAAATAAAAAGCCTTCCCATAACAGGAAGGCTTTTTTTATATGACTACGTAAATTTGGGAGTACTTTATGAATCCTTGTTGCTCCTTTATTGGAAATTGACGTCGACCCCTTGCAATAAAAATTCAAACAGTCCTGTCGGGTTGAACAACGCCCATGCCAGAGGCATACAAAAAAGGGTTATCAAAACGTATTTCAAGAAAACATTATCCTTCCGATACAGAAAAGTAAGCCCAAGGTAAACAACCAAATAATACAGAAAAAGGAAGCCAAAGGCTATATATAAGAACGGAATAAATCCTTCTGAAAAAACACTGATAATTCCGGCAAGACCTAGTAATGCCAGAATGAAGATGGAAAGGGTTTTTATTGTTTTCATAAATTCTGAATGTTATTTAAAGTTGCCCAAGCCAATCTTGGTTTACGGTCTATTCCATTAGATCTTGTCCAATTTTGGCCTTCTATAGATCAAAAGATATTTTTATTCCCTCGATTACCATGCTGGTGCCTATGATTGCGATGATCAAGCCCATTATTTTACCAATTACGGAAATGACATTATCCCCGATTTTACTGGCAATGATCTCACTGAGACTAAACGTTATATAGGTCAGTATACACATCAATCCGAAAATAACTATCACTAATCCGATATGGACATACGATGCATTGGAAACAAAATTCATTGCCGTGACAATTGTGCCAGGACCTGCCAAAATAGGGATGGCCAAAGGGGATACGGCAATATTTTCATCAATGTTGGGTTGTTGCAAATGTTTGACATTCGATTTTTTGGACTGAAGCATCTCAAAGCCGACATAGAAAATAAGGATACCTCCCGTTATTTTGAATGCGGGTATGGTTATACCGAATAATTCAAATATGAATTTTCCCAGGATGACAAAGACACAAACAATGACAAATGCGATAAACACTGCTTTTTTGTTCACTCTTTGTTTTGTTTTTTTATCGGCACCCTCTAACAGGGTCAGAAAAATGGGCAAATTGGAAATCGGATTCATAATAGCGAAAAAACCTGTGAATACGGTAATCGAAAAGGTTATTAAATGATCCATTCAGTTTTTTTCTGTTTTCTTATATATCCATTCCACTAAAAAGCAAAAACCGATAAGTACCATGGAAATGACTACTCCAGTGGTATTCGAAGCGTATTCTTGCGCTATTAAAACCAAGGTTGCGAGTAAGCATAAAACAAAACCGATCAAGGGGATGGTTTTATGGGCACCCGTTTCTTTCGATAACCGAAAGCCAACAAGGTTTACGACACCAAAAATAAGTAAAAAGCCAACACTTCCCGCAGTTGAAATGCTCTCCAATTCCAATACATTGACCAAAATCAATGTGGCTATGGCAGTTATCAGTAAGCCGATTGGCTGGTTCCATAACTTAGCCAAAAAGTTATGGGGTAATTCATCATCCTCAGCGATTTCAAAATTGACCCTACTTCCCCCATATAGGGAGGCATTGATTGCCGAAAATGTGGATATTAAGGCTGCAACGGTAATTATCGAGAATCCAATTTTACCCAGCATGGGTTTAGCGGCTTCGGCCAAAACGTAATCCTGGGCCGTTGCAATTTTTTGAAAGGGAAGTGAACCTACGGTAACAAAGGCAATAATAATATACAATGCGATTACGAAAATCACCGAATAATAATAAGCTCTTGGAATGTTCTTTTCAGGATCAACGATATCGGGAGCCGCATTGGCGATAAGTTCAAAGCCTTCATAGGCTACGAAAATGACCATTCCCCCGGCGAAAAGCTTTATAGGAGTTTCCCATTCACTCATTGCGAGTTGGGACATATTGGGGTTTCCTATCAAACCGTAGGCCCCAATAAAAATGAATGCGATCAGGATCACTAACTTAATGATCACGGCGTAGGATTCTATCTTACCCACCACAGCGATGCTATAGTAATTGATTAAGGTGGCTAGAATGATGATGGCACTGGCGTACATATGGAAATCCATGTTTTTGTCATGTGTTATTTCCAATAAATTTGGGGCGTAAGAGCCAAATGCTGAGGCATATAAAGAAAGCATTATGATGTAACTTACCCATAAAAGATTGTTCATGCCACCACTAAAGATTGTTTTTCCGAACCCCTGATTGATGAACTTTACCGTTCCGCCCCTATCAGGGTATTTTTTTGAAAGTTTTACATAACTGTATGAAGTGATCAAAGCTAAAATTCCGGCAAACAAAAAGGCAATTGGTGTTCCTCCTTTAGCTAGGGATACGGCCAGGCCTAGGACGGCAAAAATACCACCGCCTACCATGCCTCCAATTCCAATGGAAATGGCATCCCTTAAGCTTATTTTTTTAGTCATCGGTGGTTGTTTTTTGAAAGCAGGGTAATCTGAATTATGCGTACGGGCATATTTCAGTTCAAATTTATCGATTTGTTTTTTGATTTGTTTTTTATGGGCTCTTTTTCTTTGATAAAGCCACATCGATTTGGGATTTGGTCCTCTCCTTTTAGTGGGGGTAGAGGAGCAAAGAAGGGATGGGAAGCTGCTCTATTACGTTGTTTTAGGTAATTGTAGGTGTAGGGACAAATCCTACTGCTATTTATAAGTTATGAGTATGTCCGCTACTTGCTTTAAATCGGGCGCTACAATTTCTGTCATAGGGGCCAACGGATATAATTGTTGCCCCGGTCTACTGACAAATGCGGCACGCCATCCGGCCCAAAGTGCTCCGGCAACATCCCATCCATGGGCGGCAATCAGCATGCACTCATCAAGGTTTACACCCATTTTATGGGCTCCCCAAGCATAAGTATCGGTAAACGGTTTGAATTTGCCAACATCCTCTATACTTAAACACGCATCAAAATAATCCGTTAGGCCAGCATTTAGAAATTGATTTTTGACCCCTTCATTGGATGAATTTGTAAACGAAACCAACGTATACCCGTGCTTTTTCAAAAGAGATAAGGCGGACGTAACCTCAGGATGTGGAGGGAGTGAGCGTAAGGATGCAAGAACAATATTTCTGGCTTCTTCCTGGGAAATCGTGATACCATTATTGGCAGCTACCATTTGTAATGTGGCAGCCCCTATATGTCCAAAATGTTGGTATTGCCCACTGGCTGAAGTCACTAAGGAATACTGCAACATTGTCGTAAACCACAGAGAGAGCATTTCTTCTTTTCCACCCAATGCATTGCCCAATTGCTTTTTCATATTGGTCAAATCCAATAACGTTTCATTGACATCGAAGAATAAAACCTTTGGGCGTTTTCTTACTCGTGAATCGGTTTTGTTTTCCTGTGGGTGTTTCATTATGGCTCTATTTTCAAAAAAGTATGTGCTATTGTTCCGATAACCGTCCTCTTCTACTCGAATTTCCTATAAAAATTTCGGGAGGGTATTTGATTGATAAAGGTAGGGTTTTCCATGTTTTAAATAGGATATAGGTAAAACAAAGGAGCTAGTGAATCAATTTTTTGACATAAAATACTGGGGTAAAATTCCATAAAAATTGGATAAGCGTGTATAGTGATCGGTAGATTTCCAAAGGTAATTTTGCATTGTCAACATTAATAATTCGAATAAGGTAAGGGTAGTGTTCCCGAAATTGGATGTTGAAGAATAAAAATTGGAAATTATGGAAAAGAATTTAACAAACAAAAAAGCCTTGATTGCCCTTGCTATAGGTGGTTTTGGCATTGGATTGACAGAATTCGTGATTATGGGTATTTTACCTGATGTAGCGAAGGGCCTGGATATTAGTATTTCAGAAGCTGGACATTTTATCGCGGCTTATGCGTTGGGCGTAGTGGTGGGAGCACCGCTTTTGACTTCTTTCGCTGCCAAGATGGATTCCCGAAAGATTTTACTCCTTTTAATGGGGTGGTTTACGTTGAGTAATACCTTATCCGGTTTTTCGGAAAATTACATCACTTTATTGTTCTTTCGGTTTTTATCAGGATTACCCCATGGTGCTTTCTTCGGAATAGGGGCGGTGGTTGCAGGTAAATTGGCCAAAACCGGTAAATCTGCCCAGGCCATTGCCGTTATGTTTTGCGGTTTAACCCTCGCCAATGTTATCGGTGTACCTGTAGGAACCTATATAGGGCATGAATATGATTGGAGCATGTCATTCTATATGGTAGGTCTTGTAGGGTTATTGGCCGTATGTAGTGTATTTTTATGGATGCCCAAATTGGTGTCCGAACCAAAGGAACCTTCCATTGATCATGAAAAAGTGATCAAAAACGGGGAACTTTGGGCCTTGATCGCGTTGACTACGATTGGTACCGGTGGATTCTTTGCCTGGTATAGCTATATTGCCCCGTTTATAACGGACGTTGCCGGTTGGCCCGAATATATGGTGGGACATGCAATGATTTTGGCCGGACTGGGAATGGTCGTAGGTAATTTTCTTGGAGCTAAAATGGCGGAGTGGTTTTCTCCCCTTAAGGCTGTAAGTATTAGCCTAAGTATGATGGTAGTTTTATTACTGTTCAATTCGGTGTTCGCTTTTAACCCGTATGTGGTTTTGGTGATGACGTTTTTAATAGGGATGGCATCCTTTACGGTAGCGACACCCATACAAATGGCAATAATCAATACATCAAAAGGGAATGAAATGCTGGGGTCATCCTTGAACCAGAGTGCTTTTAATATGGGGAACGCTTCTGGGGCGTACTTCGCAGGAATTCCCATCGCCCTCGGTTATGGCGTGGTCTATGCCGGTGTGGTAGGGGCTGTTTTAGCCGGTCTAGGGGTAATAATGGCTTTAGGGATAATTTTCTTTAGACGCTATAAGGCCGTTAAGTATAGAAAAATGGCCATCAATAGGTTTTAAAACGCATATGAAAAGGGGAATTGGTTTCCTTGATTAAAATGAAGCCCAATGTGAAAACATTGGGCTTCTCTATTTTTGGGATTCAATTGTACTTAAATTATAAATTGGCCGCCAACCAATCTCCAACTTCACTGGTCTTATAGGCTTTTCCTCCATCGGCTAGATCTTCAGTAACCACACCTTCGGCCAATGATTTATTGACTACATCACGGATAGCTTGTGCTTCAGCGGTTAAATCCATATCCTCAAAAAGCATGGCAGCCGATAATACCGTGGCCAACGGATTTGCAATATCCTTTCCGGCAGCTTGCGGATAAGAACCGTGAATGGGCTCATATAATGACACTTTGCTTCCTACAGAGGAAGAAGGCATTAATCCCATAGAACCTGCAATCACTGAGGCTTCATCGGTTAAAATATCACCGAATAGGTTGGCTGTGATCATCACGTCATAGGCACTGGGCCATTGTACCAAACGCATGGCAACCGCATCAACGAATTCATAAGTCACTTCAACCTCAGGATAGTCCTTTTCCATCGCCTGTACGGTTTCCCTCCATAAACGGGAAGATTCCAAAACATTGGCTTTATCAACGCAACAAAGTTTTTTGGAGCGTTTCATGGCCATCTCAAAACCTTTTTTCGCCAATCGTTGTATTTCAAAACGTTGATAGGTCATGGTGTCATAAGCAGTGTCCCCATTATCTTTTCGTCCACGTTCCCCAAAGTAGATACCTCCGGTCAATTCCCTTAGGATAATTAAATCGGTTCCTTCGATACGTTCCCTTTTCAAAGGGGATTTATCAATAAGGGAAGGGAAGGTGAAAGTAGGACGGACGTTTGCGAACAATCCTAATTTTTGTCTCATCTTCAATAGACCTTGTTCCGGACGGACTTTTGCCGAGGGATCGTTGTCGAATCGAGGATGACCTATGGCGCCAAACAATACCGCATCGGCATTGGCACATATTTCATGGGTTTCATCGGGATAAGGTTCACCAACGGCTTCAATGGCAGCAGCTCCGGTAAGGGCTGGTTTCCAATTGATTTCATGATTGAATTTCTGTGCTATCGCATTGGACACTTTTACGGCTTGGTCTATTACCTCAGGACCAATTCCGTCTCCTGCTAGAAGGGCTATGTTTAATTTCATTTTTTTACTTTAAAGAAGGCCATACGTTTGTCGTATTGCGCTTTGTTTCACTTAATAATTGGTTTATTTAAACTTCTTCTGATTTTATCAACGTTATCGTTAAGTTCTAAAATTAATTCTATATAATTTAAATCCTTTGCAAGGACCGAAAAATATTCCAACTCGTTTGCAGAACTTTGTACTTTCTATAATCGCCCATACCATCGTACACATGTATTGAACAAGCAAGGTTCGAATTGGGTTTAGCGATATGCGTAAAGCGATTAAATAATATTCAACATTTTTTCGGTCGCCTTAATGGCCGATACGGTTTGATCGGAATCCAGACCACGGGTTATGAATTCCGTACCATTATTATCCCATGAGATGACGGTTTCACAAAGGGCATCCGAATTACTACCGGGAGGTATACGTACCGCATAATCCGTTAATTTCGGAAAATCCCGTTTCTTTACCTTATAGATTTTTCGCAAGGCATTCATAAAGGCGTCGTATTGTCCGTCACCCTGGGCATTGGCTTCATGCAATTCCCCATCTATCTCCACAGCAACCGTTGTTGATGGTTTTAGTCCCTTCGAGTGGGTGAGCACATATGATTTTACAAATACCTTTTGATGATAATCACCACTGTTCAATACGTCGGAAATGATATAGGGTAGGTCATCTTTGGTAACCCGTTCTTTTTTGTCACCCAGTTCAATGATACGTTGGGTGACTTTTTTAAGTTCCTCATCATTCAGCGTAAGGCCCAACTCCTGTAAATTCTTTTGGATATTCGCTTTACCGGATGTTTTACCCAAGGCATATTTGCGTTTTCGTCCGAACCTTTCGGGTAGAAGGTCATTAAAATATAGATTCTTTTTGCTATCACCATCCGCATGGATGCCTGCGGTTTGGGTAAATACATTGTCGCCAACAATCGGTTTGTTCGCGGGAATACCGAACCCCGTAAAGGCAGACACCAATTTACTCACTTTATACAAGGAGGACTCATTTACCGAAATATGGACCTCGGGCAGAAAGTCATTGATGACGGCAACAACACTGGCCATAGGAGCATTACCTGCACGTTCGCCCATTCCGTTTACAGTCAGATGTATGCCGTGGCAACCGGCTTTTACGGCTTCCATCACATTCGAAACCCCAAGGTCATAGTCATTATGTCCGTGAAAATCAAAATGGGAATCAGGATAGCGTTGTACGATTTCAGAAATATATCCAGAGGTTTCCGTATGGGTCAATACCCCCAAGGTATCAGGGAGCAGAATACGTTCAACAGGTTGTTGGGTCAAAAAATCCAGGTATTGAAATACGTACTCCTTGGAATTTCGCATACCGTTACTCCAATCTTCCAAGTACACGTTGGTTTTGATACCGCGTTTTTGTGACTGTTCGAGAATTTTCGAAATATCCCCAAAATGTTCCTCCGGTGTTTTTTTTAGTTGATGGGTAAGGTGGTTCAAGGAACCCTTTGTCAATAGGTTTTGAACACGGGCACCAGCTTTTTCCATCCATTCCAACGAAACCCCACCATCTACAAAGGTCAATATTTCAACCCTGTCAAGATATTCTTTTTCGGCTGCCCAACTCGTGATTTCCTGAACGGCTTTAAGTTCCCCTTCGGAAACCCGGGCCGATGCAATCTCAATGCGATCGACTTTAAGCTCCTCTAGGAGTAATTTGGCCAAAGTCAGTTTTTCGGATACCGAAAAGGACACCCCAGATGTCTGTTCCCCATCACGAAGTGTGGTGTCCATTATTTCAATCCGCCGTTTGTTCATTTATAGGGAACTTGTCGATTATTATTACGTTTATAAAGGGGTATCTTGAGCGTATTCGCTGATCTTTTCCTTAATGTTCAATAGGAAATCGATATCATCGAAACCGTTCAGCATATTCGCTTTTTTATAGTCATTGATATCAAAACTTTCCTTTTCACCTGTCGCAAGGATGGTGATGGATTGATCAGGAAGGTTTATTTCCAATTCAGTTTTAGGGTCTGCCTCAATGGCCGTAAAGATCTTATGCAGGAATTCCGAAGTCACCTGAACGGGTAATACCCCGATATTCAAACAGTTGTTTCTAAAGATATCCGCAAAGAAACTTGAAACCACACAACGGAAACCATAATCATAAACGGCCCATGCCGCATGTTCCCGGGAAGAACCCGAACCGAAGTTTTTGCCACCAACCAAAATCTTACCACCGTAGATGGGATTGTTGAGCACGAAATCCTTTTTAGGGGTATTGTCTGGGTTATAGCGCCAGTCCCTAAATAGGTTGTCGCCAAAACCTTTTCGTTCGGTAGCCTTCAAAAAACGGGCTGGAATTATTTGATCGGTATCCACATTCTCAATGGGAAGCGGTACCGCTGAAGATGTTACTATATTGAATTTATCGTATGCCATTTTTTTCGCTTTTGCTCAAAACGCCTTGCGCTAATCGCCACTCGCTTTTCGCTGTTGATTATATTTTATTTATTAAACTTGCTAAGCTCTTACCTAGTTTATTTACTTTGTTATTTAGTGATTCAAAGGTTTGATTGTCAATATATTTTAAATCCCTGATTAAAATCAAAAAATATTCTAATTCTGTTGTTGATCCTCTAGCTATTATTAAAAAATGTTGAACTCTTTATCTGTTTCCCTACCGCATCCCTCAGCAATATTTGAAGGAATGGAATATGAAGCTCTTTTTATTTGACTTATAATCTCATACCTCTCTTCTTTGGGTAAATCTTTTGATAATTTATAAATATCAAGTGTTATCTCATGTCCAAGTTGCCAGATAGTATATTTTTTATAGTCCCTCATTTTCTAAGCCATAAGCGATTAGCTTAAAGCGAATAGCTATACTTCCATCAACTCCCTAGGATCGGTTACTTTACCTGTAACGGCAGCGGCAGCGGCTACTAGCGGACTTGCCAATAATGTTCTTGATCCGGGACCTTGACGGCCTTCAAAATTTCGGTTCGATGTACTTACTGCATATTTACCGGCAGGAACCTTATCATCGTTCATGGCCAAACAGGCAGAACAACCGGGTTCACGCAATTCAAAACCAGCTTCATTTAGAATAGCGAGCAAGCCTTCATTCTTTATAGCTGCTTCCACTTGATGCGATCCAGGAACCAACCATGCAGTTACATTAGCTGCTTTTTTCCTTCCTTTAACAATGGATGTAAAGGCCCTAAAATCCTCAATCCTTCCATTGGTACAACTTCCAAGGAAAACAAAATCGATGGGTTTGCCCATCATACTGTCGCCTTCATTGAAATTCATATATTGAAGTGATTTTTGGTAGGTTGCGGCTCCTCCTTCAACGGCATTGGCATTAGGAATATCATTTGAAATTCCGATACCCATTCCCGGATTGGTTCCGAAAGTAATCATAGGTTCAATGTTCGAAGCATCAAAAGTGATTTCCTTATCGAATTGTGCACCTTCGTCGGTGTACAAGGTTTCCCAATAGGTCATAGCCTTATCCAAAGCAGCACCTTTAGGAGAGAATTCACGTCCTTTTACATATTCAAAGGTTTTCTCATCCGGAGCGATCATACCGCCACGAGCCCCCATTTCAATACTGAGGTTACAAACGGTCATTCGACCTTCCATCGTCATATCACGAAAAACCTGTCCTGCATATTCCACAAAATAACCTGTGGCACCCGAGGTTGTCAACTGAGAAATAATATACAAGGCAACATCCTTAGGGGTTACCCCTCTGTTTAACGAACCCTCTACATTGATTCGCATACTCTTGGGCTTCGCCTGCATAATGCATTGTGTGGCCAAAACCATTTCAACCTCGGAAGTACCAATACCAAATGCAATGGCACCGAAAGCACCATGCGTGGAAGTATGGGAGTCACCACATACGATTGTGGCTCCAGGTTGTGTAATGCCGTATTCAGGACCTACTACGTGTACAATCCCGTTTTTCTCATGACCCAATCCCCAATAGGAGATACCGTAAGCTGCAGAATTTTCTTCCAAGGCTTTCAACTGATTGGCGGAAAGTGGGTCTTCAACAGGTAAATGTTGGTTGATGGTAGGGGTATTGTGATCCGCAGTGGCAAACGTTTTTTCTGGATGCAAAACTTTGATGCCCCTGTTTTTTAATCCTAAAAATGCCACGGGACTCGTAACTTCATGGACTAGGTGACGGTCAATGAACAATACATCCGGACCATTTTCAATATGTTCTACCACATGGGAATCCCATACTTTATCAAATAGTGTCTTTTTTGAACTCATAATGCTATTTCTTCTAAGCTTACAAAGCTATCAAAAGTAGACTTTCAAGGAAATTATTAGTGCTGTAAATTACGATGTTCAACAAGGTCTTAATCAGGGCATGGAGACTTATGTGTATGCATAAATCCCTTTTTTACATATACTTTACAGGATGATGAATAGCTTTTGTAGTTGCAATAATCAAAAGAATTTTTGCGTATTGGTGATATTTGGAATTTTGAGGGGAACAATGGGATTCTTCGATCAACTGAAAGTAGGAATTGTTTTTGGATAGGCCACAGTGCTATGATCTCTAAAAGGAGTTTTTTTTGATTCAAGGCGTTTGCCAAACTATTTTAGAAAATATGTTCTATCGATGATTTTTTGTTCAGGTTACCGCTAAATCCAAATAGGACCATAATTAATGGCATACATTCAGGAATTTCTTGATCTTTTAAGTGGGCATTTCGCGAAATGAATCCCTCAAGCGGTTTTCAAATTAATATGGGCTGTATTGAATAATTAAAAAAATAACATCAAATTCCTTTATTGATATTGGGGGTTCCTTAATTTAGCTTCTTTTTAATAATATCGAGTTTAGCTTTCATGATTTTAAACCTCAAAGGCCTTTGGCAACTGGGTATTGCCTTTTCCATTACACTATTATTTTACACCTGTTCACGACAAGATACAATTCGACCGGATATAGAAAGAAGACTGGCTGAACTGGATAGCCTATCCCAAACACAACCGAAACAATCACTTTTGGAGTTGGATAGTGTATTGCAAAACAATAAACACCTAACCACCTTGGAACGGGCCATGGTATTGTTTAATAAAGGAGAGGCCTTATACTTGAACGACCAATACCAGGAAGCGCTTAACACCCACTTGAAGTGTTATGATTTGTTTGTTGAATTAAATGATAAATACAATGAAGGTCGTTGTTTGATTACCCTGAGTGGGGCATCGCTGCACATGGGGGATTTGGAAACCTCCCAGGTTTATGCCTTAAAAGCATTGCATTTAGCCCAACTGATAGGTGATGCCCGAATTGAGGGAAAAGCCTACAATCAGCTATTTAAACTACATTTCAAGTTAAAGGATTACGATAAGGCATTGTCTTACATTAAGGCAACGGATAGTTTATATGCCAAAGGGACAGACACGACTTCGATTATTGCCATAAAAAGCAATATTGCCAGCGTTTATTTGAAACTTAAAGAATACAATAAGGCCTTGGCAAGTTATTCGGAAGCCATGTCGCTAAGTCAATCCAAGGGAAATCCCAAAACATTGGTTGCGGTCCTTAACAATATAGGATACACGTATATTGAAGCAGGGGATTACGAGAGTGCGGAAAAATTTTTAAGAGGTGCTGTTGCTTTAAATAAAAATATACAGGCCATAAACGGGGCGCCATATAAAGGCCTGGGCAATCTATTTTTATTGATGGCCAAAAATGATTCTGCAGAAGTTAATTACAACAAGGCATTGGATATCTATAAATCGAATAAAAACGCAAAGGAAGAAATTGAAATAAGGGATAAACTGGTTTCCATAGCTATTATGTTCGGGGATTACATAAAGGCTTTGAATCACCAAATAGTTAGGGATAGTTTACAAATGCATGTCAATAGTTTGGAAAAAGACAGACTTTTAAATTTTGCAAATGTCAATTATGAGGTGAAACAAAAACAAACGGAAATAAACCACCAAAAAGAAATCAATTCGAGGAATCATTGGCTTTTTATCAGTATCGTTTTGTTATTTGTACTCTTATCCATAGTAATGGTGTTTTATGTGTATAACACCAAATTACGGGCAGCCAATAAGGCCTCGAAATTAGAGCAAAGTTTATTGCGGGCCCAAATGAATCCACATTTTATATTCAATACACTTGCCGCTATCCAGAATATCACCTTAGAAGGAAACCCGATAAAGTCATCAAATCATATTTCGAAATTCTCCAAACTGATTAGACAAAATTTCGATTATGTAAGAAAAGAATCCATCACGTTGGATAAAGAAATCGCAATGATTTCCAATTATATAGAAACGCAACAACTACGCTTTAACAATGCCTTTACCTATTCCATTGAAATTGGGGAGGCCATAGACGTTTCCCAAATAAAGGTACCTCCAATGCTATTGCAACCTTTTGTTGAGAATGCTATAGAATATGGTCTAAAAGAGAAAAAGGAAGGCGGAAGGATTCTTCTTAAAATAGAAAAAGATGCCCAAGGATTGTTATTTATGATCTCGGATAATGGTATTGGAAGGTCCGTAAAGGCCAAGCAAGAAAAAATAACGGAGGAACTGCACGCAACATCTATTATTAGGGAACGTTTGAAAATGAGAAAAAAGGGGGAGGAAAAATCCTTTATTATTGAAGATCTCTTTGATGAAAACAATAAACCTACTGGCACAAAAGTGTTTTTTAAATTAAAAATCAAATGATAAAAGCGGTTATTATAGAAGATGAGTTCAATGCTATGAATACATTGGACAAGCTTATTAGATATACCCAAAAGGATATTGAGGTAATTGCTAAAATCGATAATGTTGTTGAAGCCATAGCTTTTTTAAAAAAGCATACACCTGATCTTATTTTTTTGGATATTGATCTTATTGGAGGAAATGCATTTCAAATTTTAGAGGCTTTGGACAGTATAGCCTTTAAGATAATTTTCACCACCGCCTACGATGAGTTTGCCATTAAGGCCATAAAGTTCGACACTATTGATTACTTGCTAAAACCAATAGATTCGGAGGAACTGACAGCATGTATGGACCGCTTTAAGGAGGTTTTTAAGAAAGAGCAGGTCTATAAAAATGCCTTGGATAAGGTTAATGAGATCAATGACAAGGAAATTCAAAAAACGTTATTGATCAAAACGGCAGATGCACAGTATTTCCTTGGGATAAAGGAAATCATACGCTGCCAGTCCGATGGTAGTTATACGATTTTCCATACCGCGGACAGAAAAATAATGAGCGCCCGTAACCTGAAATACTATGAGAACATTTTAAGTGAGCATACCTTTGTTAGGGTACATCAATCCCATCTGGTAAATGTGAAATATATAAAGACCATTAACGCCAATAATACCGTTTGCTTAACGAACAACGAAAAAATACCCGTGGCTACGCGCAAAAAATCTTATCTAAAGCAGCTTTTGGAAACCTTTTAAGTGCAAATACAAAACAAAAAACGGCAAATATAAAACGGATTTAAAATAGCGCTTTCCCAATCTTAGTTTTGAGGCAAATAAACAAATAACCCTTAAAATAAAAGATCATGGGACTAAAAGAAAACCGATTTACCAAAACTTTCCAAGAAGAACAATTTCCAGAACTAAAAGCTCAAATAATCGAAGCTGCAGGTTTTGATGTGGCATTCAATATTGAATGGGACACTTTATTTGAAAATCGTTTTTTACATCTGTATAACGATTCATATCCGAAAATTTACTTTTTTCCACTTATTGAGGCTTTTAAGTCCATTGCTTCCGATGATATGGGTAAGGAAGCTTTGGCAGAAAGTTTAAAGGCAATACGTATCACAAACACCAAAGACCATCACAACCCCAAAAATGCATATTCTTTTGCCGACGGTATCTTGACCGTGGATCATAGTCCCATCCTAAATGCCGATAAGGTGGAGGACAGGACAAAAACCCTAATAGACCTGTTGGAAAACAATTTATAGAAGTTTCTATAACCTATTAGTTAACAGGTAATTGCCATTGATTTGTATAGATCTGCCATCCATATCTTTTTAATCGGATTCTTTTTGTCGCTCGTAGGCTGTGAGGTTTCCCAGAGTGAGGCAAAAAAGGACCTTATGGAGTATCTGAAGATGCATCATGAAAACGAATATGAGATCCTGACTTTTAAAAGGAATTTTAATACAGCCAACATGAACCCTGATTTATTTTGGGTAGAAATTGGGCTTGTGGAAAATCCGAAGGTTATCATAAGTTTTGAATGGGACGCAAAAGAAAAGGCCTTGTATATATCGGCATATTAGATATGGAAGCCTTAGCGCGAAATCCTAGCAAGGGTAAACCCCATTTTTTGCCACACAAAATAACCAAGAGGTCAGAAGCAATCAATAGCATTCATAACACCGGAATATCATGGAAAAAACAGCGTATTATAAAGCGTTTGTGGCACAAACGCCTGAGGATATCGTTCAATCCGTTTTTAAAAATGGGGAAGACGTTTTAGTAGCGATTTCATTGAATAACGGAGCCTATTTGGAAGGTGTGATTATTGATGTAAAACAAGAAGACAACCATCATAAAATGGTTTGCATGCTTTCGCAGGATGAACAAATATCTTTTTTTCCGGCACATGCCATAACCCTTATTACGGTTAAGCAACCGAAAAAGATGTTGGTGGAATTGTCTAAGGGGAACATTAGTAGACCAATGCCAACCAATGATGAAAACCTTTCTGTTTTACAACTTAAACGATGGTTGCATACGGAGAAAGTTCAATTGGGAAACCAAATAAAGGAGCTTAAAATAGATACGATCCCTCTTGATGCCTTTAACAACAGGCTAAACCTTCAAGATGTAATCAAGGCCTTGGTCATAGCAAAAGGGGAGATTACAAAGGATGGGTTAGGGGAGGAAGCATGGCAGGGGGTTGAAACCATTGTTATAAAACAAGCAGATAGACTGTTTCTGCAAATTGAAGGAAAAACCTTGACGATGTCCATAGCCGTGGATAAAGCTTTGCCAAAATCACTATCCAAAATATTGGAAGAGAAACTACTGGAAATAGTATAACAGAGTAAATCATTTTAAAGAAATAACAAAGACATAAAATAATAGTATGGGACTAAAAGAAAAGAGAATTATCAAAGCATTTCAAAACGATTTGTTTCCAGCGTTGGAAACACAGATCAATGAAGCGGCAGGGTACGCTGTGCCTTTGGATATTTTATGGGATACATTAATGGAAAACCGTTTTTCCCATTTATATAATGATACGTATCCAAAAATATATTTTCTACCCTTGGTAGAGGCTTTTAAAGCCATTTGTGCGGACGAAATGGGGGCTGGACTTTTAAAGGCCGGATTAAAGAAAGTAATTATCGTAAATGAAAACAACGAACACAACTTGCAGCGTGCCATTACTTTTGAGGATGGAGTCTTGAAAATAGACCATAGTCCAGTCATAAATGCTGATAAGATAGCGGATAGGACAGCCCGGATCACCGCCTTATTGGAAGAAAAATTAGGGGATTTTGCGGAAGGGACATCAGAAACCCCAACATCGGAATCGAAAGACAAAAAGGGAGAAACAGTAGAATCCCAGGAATCTGCCAAAATGGACATTCAAGAATTGTATAACCAATCATTTTTGATCTCTATGGAAAAACAGGAGATCTTCAGCGAAATGGTGGAAGGTTTAGGTTGGAGTTGCGATATGCTTGAAGGTAAATTGACCTATGGGGAGGATAAGGTTTTCGACATACAGATCATAGGGTCTTATTCCATAAATGAAAAAAGCTGGTTGTGGGCCTGGGCGAATACACAAAGTGGTATTCCGGAAAAGTTTTTACAAACGGCTTTGGCCATGAAATCCATCGGGGAGGCCTATCAGATAGAGGATTTATTGACTCCCAAGAAAGAAATGGATTCCGATCCTGGAACTTATTTCTCGACCGTAGCTTCGGCCATGTTAAAGGAAAGTTGTTATGTGCCCTTAACGTACAAAGGTTTGGTTGTTTATGTAACGGTCAATTCAAAAGAGGCGGACAGTAAAGCACGTACGGCACCAGCATTGATCTGCTCCCATTTTACCAATGTAGCCGCAAATTATACATTCCCACACAAGTACACGCTGTTCTATTATCTAAAGGCCAAAGGATATGAAGTTGAACTTCCTGGCAACAACATTGTTGCCAAAAAAGGGGATGATCGGATACTAGGCATTTTCGACTTAAAAGGGAATCTCATGAAAATTTCAAATTCAAAAATAACCGTTCAAGCGTAATACATTATGTCATACACATCACAAACAATTTCAGACTTGGAAAAGGAACATCAAGAAGCTCTAAAAGCGGCTCAGGATAAGATGTTAACCGATTTAAACGATGCCCAGACATCCGGGAATTACGAAAAAATTGAGGAAGCCAGTATTGTATTCCAGAATATAGCAACGGAATTAGCCAATGAATACACCAAACGTATTGAAGAAATCAATGCGATGAACCATAAGGTGGTAGCCGATAATGCGCCAGGGATCTACACCGATAAGAGGACCAATATAGATTTAAACCTTTTGGTGTACGATGGTGATAGGGATTATGTTCTTGAATTCCAAAAGGACGAATTGATCCAAAATACCTTAGAAAAGGTAAATGAAAACAATGGCAAGTTCAAGTCTAGAAAACATTTGTTGAAATCAAGTTTAAGGTTAACGAAAACCTTGGCACCAATGCTTCATGAAATAGGGGAGCATTGCAAAAATACCTTAAAGCTTAAAGCCGATATTGAGTTTTTTGTTTACCAAAACGATATGTTCAATGCGTCTTGCTATCCACCGGATGAGAACAAATTATATATTATTTTATCTTCCGGTATTTTGGAACGTTTCTCTAAGGAAGAATTGACTTTTGTTGTTGGCCATGAAATCGGACACGTACTTTTTGAGCATTTTGATTATCCTGTACGACAAATTCTGGATGAAGGTGAAACCTGCTTGGCACCGATCCATGCCATGAAATTATATGCTTGGAACAGAAATGCCGAGATCAGTGCGGATAGGGCGGGATTGTTATGTTGTCAAAATTTTGAAGCGGTAGGACGTACGTTCTTTAAATTATCTTCGGGAGTAACAACGGATTCCTTGGATTTTCAACTGAATGCGTACATAGAACAATTTGTGGATTTGGAAGAAGTACTGAACGATGCCAATCACGATCCGTCCGACTGGTATAGCAGTCACCCATTTAGTCCCTTACGTATCAAGGCCTTAGAGCTTTTCAATAAAAGTGAAACCTATGCGGCTTTTAATAAAAGCATCACAGGTGAAATTACCGAGGAAGCCATGGAACTTGAGATTAAACGCATTATGTCGTTGATGGAACCGGAAAATCTGGAAGATAATAGCGAACATTCCGAAAAAATACAGCGTTTAATGTTTTTAGGGGGCTATTTGATCTCAAAGGCTGACGGTGTGGTTGATGAGGCAGAGATACAGGCATTGAGCAGTATTGTTTCTCCCAAGGTTTTTGCCAATTGTATGATGACCATAAAGGGACTTACGGAACAGGAAATGATCAACGAAGTACAACAATTGACACAAGATCTTGATATTGTCTTATCGGTGATGCAAAAGCTGAATATACTAAGGGATCTATCGATTATATCCTACGCCGATGGCCATATAGATGATCGTGAAGTACATGTGTTGTATAATTTAGCCATTTTACTGCGTATACATACCGATTTTATCGATCGTGTCATCAATGATGCGCAAGAGGTAAATTAGGGGTCCGATCTGTATGCTTTAAACCAAAGCTGGACTATAAACAGAAATAAACAGGGTAACCATTTAAAAGGTAGTGATTTCATGTCACTACCTTTTTTTATTCTTTTGAGGATTATTTGATAAGGTGTATATGCGCCACGAAATTAAACAAACTACCAACTACCGCTGGAACCACCACCACCAGAGCTTCCCCCACCTCCTGAAAAACTACTGCTTGAACTACTACTGAACCCACTACCATAACTACTTCCCGAGGAACTATGGGTTGACGAACCAGCACTGTGAAAACCGGTACTTAGATTTTTATTGATAAACCGTTTATCGCTCTTAACCCATGATAATTTATAAGAATCGCCATGTGTATATATGCTGTACATAGCAATAAGTACCGGAATAAGGACCAATAAAATACCCAGAAGACCATATAACCACATCAGATCATCGGCTAAAAAAGTAAGTTGGTCCGGATAGAATTCGAAATCAATGGCAACAATTCCAATAAGGGGCATAAAAAAAAAGACCAATCCGAATAGCATCGGATAGAGAGCGGCAAATAAGGCAAAAGGAAAGTAGAGCAGGCTGACCTTGCCAATAAGAATCCCCCTAAAGGAAGCAATCAAACTTCGATAGGACCGAAAAATCACATAGGCACCAACAGAAAGGAATACCGATAAAAAAAGCGTTACAAAGATTTTGACAAAAATAGAGGAGCCTTCATTTTGAGCTTCTTCCTTAAATTCCTTGGCTGCTTCGGGATTTCTTAAAATATTGATGATCTGTTCTGTGGCGAGGTCTATCCCCTCATAATATTGCTCTTTTTTAAATTGGGGTATAATTATTTGCCTTATGATCCGTGAGGCTATGGCATCGGTAATGTAGGGTTCCAAACCATACCCAACTTCAATCCGTACTTCCCGGTCTAATTGGGAAACGAGAATCAAAAGACCATTGTCCTTGCCTTTTTGACCAAGTTCATTTGCCCCAAAGGTTTTATACGCATAGTTTTCTATGGTCTCTTGGTGTAGTTTTTTGATGGTGAGTACTGCAATTTGGTTAGAGGTTTCCTGTTCAAAATCGGTTAGCTTCTCCGAGAGGATTTGCAATTCGGATGCATTGAAAATACCGGCACTGTCCGTTACAATACGATTGAGTATTGGATATTCCTCTTGTGCCATGCAAAAACTTACCAAAAGGAATAGCAGTCCAGTAAGAAGGTTTTTGATTTTCATTGTGGTCAGTTTTTGCTTAGGTATTCAATGGCAACCTTTGATCGGTGCCTAGTAATAGGGTGGGGGCAACCCATCACGTACGAATTCTTAAACGATTCGTTTTTTGTTCTATTGTTTATGGAAAGGGTAATCACTAGAAAAGGAAAAGATATTGTGTTGATGTTTTTAAGCACCCATGTGTCGTTCGGATTAAAAAGGGGGTGGATAGTGTGACTTGGTAAAGCTAAAGGGGAAATAGAACCAGGTTAAGGGTGAATTGGGTATCACCTTAAATCCTTGATTTTCACCCAAGCCCTTAAGAATTTATTGAAATCCCATGCTTTTGAATGATAAATCCATGTTTATTCTTTAGAATACTGCTATTTTTATTGTGTATTTTTAACTGTAAATTAATCACATTCCTAAATAATTATGAAAAAAAGTAGTTTGAAGAAAGCATTATTGCTTCTTACCGTTATTGGTTTCTTAAGTTGTGCCCAAAAAGAAAAAGATAATACTCCATGGTCAACTATTTTCGATGGTAAAACCTTGGACGGTTGGTCTAGAATTGGTGGGGAGGCAACCTATAAAGTAGAAGATGGTGCTATTGTAGGATCAACAGTTCGAAATACGCCAAACACATTCTTAAGATCGGATAAACTTTATGGCGATTTTATCTTGGAATTGGATTATAAGGTAGATCCTTCCATGAATTCAGGAATTCAGATTCGTTCCAATAGTTTTCCTTACTATAGGGATGGAAGGGTTCACGGGTATCAAATAGAGATAGACCCCTCTGAACGCGCATGGAGTGCAGGAATTTATGATGAGGCACGAAGAGGTTGGTTGTGTCCCTTGACCGATAACCCCGAAGCACAAAAAGCCTTTAAACAAAACGAATGGAACCATTACCGTATTGAGGCCATTGGTGATACCATTAAAACCTGGATCAACGGGGTACCGGCAGCCCACCTTATTGATGATAAAACAGCCACTGGGTTTATTGGCCTGCAAGTACACAGTATCAAGGAAAACCAAAAAGAAGGTACACATATCATGTGGAAAAATATTAACATCCTAACTGATAGCCTTGGAAAATACGCTAGAAAAACAACACTTAAACCTGTTATCACCAAAAACCAATTGACCATTGATGAAAAGAAACAAGGATGGGATTTGCTTTGGGATGGTAAGACTACCGAAGGATGGCGTGGTGCCAAATTAGAGGAGTTTCCAAGCCAAGGATGGGAGATAAAGGATGGTGAGCTTACGGTATTGGCATCTGGAGGTGAAGAGTCCGCTGCCGGAGGTGATATTGTAACCAAAGAGTTGTACGGGGATTTTGAACTGAAGGTAGATTTCAAATTGACTCCAGCAGCAAATAGTGGTATAAAATATTATGTGGATACTGAGATAAACAAAGGACCGGGATCTTCTATCGGACTTGAGTACCAAATATTGGATGACGCATTACATCCTGATGCCAAATTGGGTAACCATGAAGGAAGTAGGACAGTCTCTTCCCTTTATGATTTGATCAAAGCGGATTCCAACAAGCATATGAATCCAATCGGAGAATGGAACTCTGCACATATCATTTCAAAAGGTAATCATGTAGAGCATTGGTTGAATGGAATGAAAGTCTTGGAATACGAAAGAAACAGTGATGATTTCAAAAAACTGGTTTCTGAAAGTAAGTATGCAAAGTGGCCCAATTTCGGCGAACTTGAAAAAGGACAGATCTTATTGCAAGATCATGGGGATAGAGTGTCTTTCAAAAACATTAAAATTAAATCTTAATAAAAGTTGGGTAACATGTCGAACAGAAGAAGTTTTATAAAAAAAGCAGTTACAGGAACAGCAGGTGTGGCATTAGGAGGTAGTCTGAACGCCATGAGTGCACAGAGCTATTCCAAGATCATCGGGGCGAATGACCGTATCCATGTTGCGATACAAGGTTTAGGTCGTAGGTACCAGGCTTATTTAGGGGGAATAGTTAAGAAAGAAAGCAATGTGGAGTTGCGCTATTTGTGCGATGTCATGAAAAGTCAACGTGAAAAAGCCGCAGAAGTGGTTTCCAAAGCCTTTCCGAATACCCCGGTTTTAGAAAATGATATTCGCAAGATTATCGATGATAAACATATTGATGCCATTTTTATGGCTACCCCGGACCATTGGCATGCACCTGGGGCTTGTATGGCAATGCAGGCAGGAAAGCATGTGTATTTGGAAAAACCATGTAGCCATAATCCTAGGGAAGGGGAGTTGCTCGTGGCCTATCAAAAGAAATACAATAAGGTGGTACAAATGGGTAACCAACAACGATCTTCCGCCCAATCCCAAGAAATCATGAAGGATATTCACGGGGGAATTATCGGGGACGTGTATCATGCTACCGCATTTTACACCAGTAAAAGAGGACCAGTACCCCATCAAAAAGAAACAGCACCACCAGAAGGGCTGGATTGGGAACTTTTCCAAGGACCTGCACCAAGACGGCCCTATACCGATGATACGTGGAATTATAATTGGCATTGGTACGGATGGGATTATGGTACCGCGGAGATGGGGAATAATGCCACGCATGAATTGGACATAGCAAGATGGGCATTACAAGTAGAATATCCAGAACGTGTGGAAGTCAATTCAGGAAAATTCCAATATAAAGACGATGGCTGGGAAATGTACGATACCATGGAGGCTACGTTTAAGTTCGCTGATAATAAGATCATCAAATGGGACGGACAAAGTAGAAATGGGTATTCCAAATATGGTGCAGGTAGGGGTACCATCATCTACGGTTCCAAAGGTTGTGTGTTTATTGATCGCGATGGTTATAAATTGTACGGTTTAAAAGGGGAGCTTATCCGTGAAAATCTATCTCCAGGAATTGAATCAGGTAACGCACTCGGTGGCGGAGGAAGACTCTCCACAGCACATACCCTAAACTTTTTTGATGCCATACGTGGAAAAGCTGCTTTAACTTCACCTATTGATGAAGGGGTGGTAAGTCAATTGCTCACCCATTATGCGAACATAGCATCGCGTATCGATGATGCCTTTGAGGTTGATGAGACAACAGGGCGAATATTCAATCGGGAAGCCATGAAGTTATGGTCGAGAACGTATGAACCGGGTTGGGAAATTAAACCTGTTTAAGGGTTTGTTATAGCATTGTATGGGTAATTTAAGGTTGTTCAGGGCCAGAACTATGAATTTTGGTCCTGAAATGGGCCGTATCTTGGGTTTTTTGGCGGTACGGAAATTATATTTTCTGAGTTTTGTCATCACTTTTCTGGTGTTGGCATGTAAGGGAAAGAAGGTTGATGAAATAGTTTATGGGGAAGAACCCATAGACTTAACGGTGGAATACATTCGGAATACCAACAAGGTATTGATCATTGACGTCAATCCTGAATTTGGTTGGACAGTTCCCCATTCGGCGATTTCGCAAAAGGCCTATCAATTATTGGTGGCTTCATCAGAAGACCAATTACGAAATGACATAGGCGATGTATGGGATTCTGGAAAAGTGTCGGATAAGCAGTCATCGAATGTTGAATATCAGGGCACTCCTTTGATTGCAGGCCAAACATATTATTGGAAAGTTAAAATCTGGGATGCTACAGATATGCCATCTGCGTTTTCTGGAATACAGTCCTTTAGAATAGGTAAACAGGAAAAAGGGATTACCAGCGCAAATAGCCTTCAAATAGATCGTATTAGACCGATTACCTTAAAGGCAACGGATAATAATTCATATCGAATCGATTTTGGAAAAGCAGCTTTCGCTACCCTTCAACTTAAATACCGGGCCATAAAGAAGGATACCTTGGTCGTTCGTATAGGAGAACAATTGGTCAATGGTATGATCAATAGGGATCCTCAAGGAACCATCCGTTATCAAGAGGTACGATTACCGGTGAACCCCCGGGAGAACACTTATATCTTATCCATTCAGCCCGATAAGCGGAACACAAAGGTAGGGGCAATTGCACTTCCCAATTCGGTTCCGGTTTTAATGCCTTTTAGGTATGCGGAAATAGAACATGCAACAGCCCCGATTTTCGAAAATGATGTGGTGCAATTAGCGTATCATGGGTATTGGGAAGATGAGGAAAGTCGTTTTCAGAGTTCCGATACCATTCTTGATCAGGTTTGGGATTTATGTAAATATTCCATTAAGGCAACCACCTTCGCAGGGGTATATATAGATGGGGATAGGGAACGTATCCCGTATGAGGCCGATGCCTACCTCAATCAATTGAGTCATTATTCGTTGGATAGGGAGTATGCCATGGCCAGGCGCACGATAGCGTATTTTATGGAACATCCTACCTGGCCGACGGAATGGCAATTGCATGTAGCACTTATGTTTCATGCGGATTATATGTATACGGGTAATACCGAGCTTATCGAAAGGTATTATGAGGATTTAAAACATAAGACCTTGGCAGAACTGCGTAGGGCAGACGGACTCATTTCCTCTAATAATGCATCACCCGAATTTATGGTGAAATTGGGGTTCAAGGATCCTAAGGCCAAATTGAAGGATATTGTGGATTGGCCACCGGCACAAAAGGACACTGGTTGGAAATTGGCCACCCCGGAAGGGGAGCGCGATGGCTTTGTCTTTACCCCCATAAATACGGTCGTCAATTGTATGTATTACAGGAATTTGGAAATCATGGCCGAGTTCGCCGGAGTTTTGGATAAAGCGGATGATGTAAAATTTTATAATGATTTGGCCAAAAAGGTAAAGACCTCGATCAATACAGTATTGTTTGATGCGACCAAGGGTATTTATGTAGACGGGGAAGGTACGGCCCATGCTTCCTTGCATTCGAATATGATGGCAATGGCGTTTCATATAGTACCCGAAACGGCAAAACAATCCGTATCGGAATTTATAAAGAGTAGGGGTATGGCCTGTAGTGTCTATGGGTCACAATATTTATTGGAAGCCTTATACAATGCCGGTGAGGGACAATATGCGTTGGATTTAATGACATCAACGGCAAATAGAAGCTGGTATAATATGATCCGTATTGGGTCTACGATGACGCTCGAGGCTTGGGATATGAAATATAAACCCAATTCCGATTGGAACCACGCATGGGGAGCTGTGCCCGCCAACATGGTTTCCAGAGGATTGTGGGGCATCAATCCGAAGGTTCCGGGTTACGACATCGCTACCATAAAACCACAATTGGGTTCCTTAAAAGAAACGTCCATTATTGTGCCGACCATTAAGGGACAAATCAAGGCAGATTATATTCTCCTGGACAATACAAGGAAATACACTATTGAAATCCCCGGAAATATGAAGGCCGAATTTGATGTTGGGCAATACCCCAATGCAAAGATCATGCTTAATGGCATTAAAACGGATAATGGGATACTTCATTTGCAGCCCGGGAAGAATACTATTTTGATTAGGCGTTGATATGCTTTCTTACGAAAGTAATATGTAGATAAGAATGGTTAAAAATACCAAGATCGAACCAGCGATATTAACGGCGGACCATGATTTTTCATGAGTTGTTTTTTCTTTGTAAACTTCCACCTTTTCAGTTGTACTGTATCTGGAAACCAGGAACATAATGATAAAGTTCAACACAAATTCAATGCCCCATAAATGGACAAAATGTATGTTGATTTCCAAAACGAAGGTGGTCAGTATATAAAATGTAAATCCGAAAAACAATCCGGCTTTTGCCCCTTTGGTGTTGATTTGCTTAAAAAATATGCCCGCAATGATGATGGATGAAATGGGAATAAAGAAAATACCGTTCAATTCCTGTAGCAGCATATACAAGCCATCAGGTGCATAGGCCACAAAAGGGGCTACGATAATGGCTATGGCAGCTAAAATAACCGAAGATAATTTCCCGTACTTCACCAGTTTGGCATCCGAGGCATCCTTGTCGATTATTTTTTTGTAAATGTCCAGACAAAATATGGTACTGGCTGAGTTTAAGACACTGTTGAAGGTACTTAGGACCGCACCTAAAATGATGGCAGCAAAAAAACCATACAAATAGGTGGGTAAAACCTTCTTTACGAGTAGAGGATAGATTAAATCGGGGGTTTCATAATATTGGTCCTGAAAATAATAGAAGGCAATAAGGCCTGGGAGTACAATGATTATGGGTACGAATAATTTCAATACCCCAGTGTAGATCAAACCTTTTTGCGCCTCAACAAGATTTTTGGCGCCAAAAGCCCGCTGTATGATGGACTGGTTCATACCCCAGAAATATAACTGATTGATCATCAACCCAGTGAACAATACGGAAAAAGGCAATACAGAGTCCGGTTTACCTATAATGTCGAATTTGGCCGGGGCAAAATTGTAGACGGTACTCAATCCATTGAAGATATCCCCATTTCCAATTTGATAGAGCGCTATGGCAGGAATGAGTAAACCTCCCAACATCAAACCCACACCGTTCAGCGAATCGGAATAAGCAATGGCCTTTAATCCACCAAATACGGCATAAAACGCACCGATGACACCAATGGTGAGTACGGTATACACTAAGGATGCTTCATTTGAAATACCGAACATGTGTGAGAAGTCAAAGACACTTTCAATATTGATGGCCCCAGAATACAAAACAATGGGTAATAAGGTAATCACAAAGGATGACATGAGTAAAAATGCCACTATGGAACGAATGGCGCCATCAAAACGTTTCTCCAAAAATTCGGGAATGGTCGTTAGTCCCATTTTCAGGAACTTGGGAATAAAGAATATGGCGGCAATTACCAAGGCAATCGCCGAAGTTACCTCCCATGCGATGACAATGATACCGTTCTCGTAGGAACTGCCATTCATTCCGATCAAATGCTCGGTAGAAATGTTGGTAAGTATCATGGAGCCCGCAATAATGGGTCCCGTAAGACTCTTTCCTGCCAGGAAATAACCTTCCGATGTAGTAAACTTATCTTTTCGAAGCTTATAGCTCGTGTAAAATATAACAAGTAGCGTAAAGCCGAAAAAACCCAAATAAGTATATAACATAGAAAAGGTGGTTTGGTTGGTTTTTGATTAAAATTTTATGACATCGGGTAAGTATTTTTTTACCAATTCCTCGTAGTAGGGCCTAAGGGCCTTAACATCGGGTTTTACAGGAGCTTTGGTATATAGGTCGTAGGGATTGAACTTTTTGACCCACTCGAACACCTCGAGGTCCTTTTCATTCATTAAATGGGTATAGGCCCCTTCGCGATGCTGGGCATAAAAAGAATGATATCGTATGATGTACAAGGCAGGTTCCGGCAAATAATCCTTTAGGATTTGATACAGGTACTCGTCATGTCCCCAGCTCATTTTCACTTGGTCCAATCCGCAATTGGGCTCGTATATACCGAATTTAGTATTGAATTTCTCATTGGTGGAATCGGGGTTGTCCGCAAAAAATTCAGGATACACAATGGTCTCGGAGAATTTGCACCCTACCGGGAAGGTATCGCCCACAACCGCCCATTGCGGTTCGCCGAAAAGACACAAAACCTTGCCGATATCGTGTAAGAACCCTGTAAGTACAAACCAGTCTGGATGCCCATCGGCCCTAATGGCCTCCGAAGTTTGCAATAAGTGTTGCAATTGGTCCAGGTCAATATCGGGGTCACTATCGTCAACCAAGGTGTTCAGGAAATCCACCGCTTCCCAAAGCGACATTTCCTTCTTGTCAAATTTTAAAAA
Organism: Maribacter polysiphoniae; assembly: GCF_003148665.1. Taxonomy (GTDB): domain Bacteria; phylum Bacteroidota; class Bacteroidia; order Flavobacteriales; family Flavobacteriaceae; genus Maribacter_A; species Maribacter_A polysiphoniae. Next base: position 148,769 of record NZ_QGGQ01000010.1, read on the forward strand.
TTCCTTTTCTTTTTGGCAGACGAAATCATAGGTTTGGAAGCGATGGTTAACCCTATAAAATTCCCGAACCGTATCTACACGTTCTGAATCCACATAATTTCTAAACTCCTCCTTATCCTTGGTCATATCACTAGGGTCAGGATAGCGTTCCTTAAGGTTGTCTTCCCAATCGTCCAAATTTTGCATGGGATTGTTTTGGTCTGTTGAATTTTTCATAAGCCTGAGGTTTTCCAATTAAAGTGTCAATGATTTTCTAATGCCTAATTCCAAACCACGTATTTCGGCCAAACCGCGTAAACGGCCTATTCCGGAATAACCTGGATTGGTCTTTTTATGTAAGTCATCGAGCATTTGATGCCCGTGATCAGGACGCATGGGAATACTGATATCTATACGTCCTTCCTTCTTTCTTCGAGTTTGTTCAATAAGAATTTCCTTTACAACGGTATACATGTCTACATCCCCTTCCAAATGATTGGCTTCGTAAAAATTACCTTCCTCATCGCGTTGTGTGCTACGCAAGTGAATAAAATGTACCCTGTCTGCAAACCTCTTGAAAATATGGACCAGATTGTTTTCAGGAATTACCCCTAAGGAACCTGTACAAAAAGTTATGCCATTGGATAAACTGGGCACTTGCCCAAATATATATGCATAATCGGATTCTGTACTGACTACACGGGGTAGGCCAAGGATTTGATAAGGGGGGTCATCGGGATGAATACACATGAGTACCCTGTTTTTTTCAGCAACAGGGATAATTTCCTTTAGGAAAGATACTAAATGCTCTTTTAATTTTGTCCCATTGATACCGGAATACGTGTTAAGGATATCCTGGAACTGTTCTAAAGTGTACCCTTCCTCGGCACCGGGCAATCCCGCGATGATGTTATTAATTAATTTGGTTTTTTCCTCAGAGGACAAACCATTGATATATGCTTTTGCCTTGGTCTTTTGGTCTTCGGTATAGTTGTTTTCGGCACCTGGTCGTTGTAATAGGTACAGTTCAAAGCCAGCAAATGCAATTACATCAAAACGTAGGGCCTTTGAGCCATCCTGTACTTCATAGTCCAAGGAAGTCCTTGTCCAATCCAATACGGGCATAAAATTATAACACACGATCTGTATATCACAATGCGCAAGGTTTTCAATACTTTTTTTATAGTTTTCAATATAAAGTTTGTAATCCCCCGTTTGGGTTTTAATGTCCTCATGGACCGGAATAGATTCAACAACGGACCATGATAATCCGGCATTTTCTATTTCCTTTTTCCGTTTATTGATTTCTTCTAGTGACCATATTTCACCGTTGGGAATATGGTGTAAGGCACTGACCACTCCCGTGGCACCGGCTTGTTTTATATCTTGTAAGGAAACGGGGTCATTGGGACCGTACCATCTCCAGGTTTGTTGCATTGTCATTTTAAGAGTGTTATTAATTATACGCCACTAAAAGCACTGAACCCACCATCAATCGGAATAACCACTCCTGTAATGAATTTTGCGGCATCACTACATAAAAAATGAATGGCACCGTTTAGTTCGTCGGCCTCCCCAAAACGTTTCATAGGGGTGTTCTTTATAATGGTATTGCCACGTTCCGTATACGACCCATCGTCATTGGTCAATAGTTTCCGATTTTGGTTTCCGATAAAAAATCCAGGGGCAATGGCATTCACACGTATCTTACCCCCGAATTTCGTGGCCATTTCAACGGCCATCCATCGGGTAAAATTTTCCATGGCTGCCTTGGAGGCCGAATAACCAACAACACGGGTAATCGCACGCTCTACGGTCATTGAGGAATAATTGACAATGGAGCCTTCTTTTTGTTGGGCCATAACTTCCCCAAAAACCATGGAGGGTAATACGGTACCATTTAAATTAAGGTCGGTTACTTTCTGAAAATCATCAATGTTCAAATCAAAAATGGTTTGGTCTGGCCCAATGGTGGCGCCGGGCATATTGCCACCTGCTGCATTCAAAAGAATATCGATCTTACTGAATCGGGAAAGTATTTCATCCCTGTTTTTTTCCAATGTAGCCTTGTCCAGGACATTGGTGACAAGTCCCATGGCTTCACCACCATTGTCAATAAGGGTATTGACTTTCGCAGCTATGATTTTCTCGTCCCTATCCAAAATCACGATTTTAACTCCTGCTTCGGCTAAATTGTCTGCGATACATCCTCCTAGGACTCCAGCCCCTCCGGTTATTACCGCTACTTTGTCTTTAATATTGAATTGACCCATAATGGATTTAAGTTTTGATCTTTACGAATTATAAAATTTCCATGTTCACGAATATATGATCTGTTCGTTCTAAGGGAATGGATATACTACCCAAAAGCATGGATATATTTGTCAACGTTCCATTATCATCTGTTGCGTTATTAAGGATAATTAGGGAAAAATATTAAATAATATCCAATATTTAAGCAAAACTTTTGCGGTATTTAAATTATGAGATTTGAATGGTCTTTCCATGTTTTTGAATGAAAAATCCATCTTGAAAAGGATTGACTGTTCTAATTTTAACAAAACATTAATATCTATTAGGAATAATCACATTTTTTAAACTAAACTCATTTAAAATGGAAAAACTTAAACTATTATTAATTGTCTTGTTCATTGGCATTTCTTCAAATGCTTTTGCACAAGCAACACCTGTCTCCGGGGTTGTTGTAGATGATCAAGGTATTGCCTTGCCCGGAGCCAATGTTTTGGAAAAGGGCACCACAAATGGTGTGGTAACCGATTTTGATGGGAATTTCACTATTTCTGTTGAGGATGCCAATGCTACGTTATCCGTATCATATATCGGATTTGAAACCAAGGAAATTAAATTGGATGGTTCGCAGAGCTACTCCGTACAATTAGCTACGGCTTCGACTGGTTTGGATGAAGTTGTGGTCATTGGTTATGGAGGTGTAAAATCAAAAGATTTAACAGGTTCTGTTAAAGTAATTAGCTCCAAAGATTTCAATAAAGGTGTTTCTAATTCACCAGGACAATTACTACAAGGTAAGATGGCAGGTGTTAATGTAACGACAAGTTCTGGTGAACCTGGAAGTGCAGTGGATATCAATATTCGAGGGGTTAGTTCGGTAGGTAGTTCCAGTAATCCATTGTATGTGGTAGATGGTGTTCCTTTGGATGGAGGGTCTTCTAATTCTAGCGGTCTTGAAGGTGTTGGGGGAACTTCAAGGTCGAAAAGCCCTTTAAACTTTATGAATCCCCAGGATATAGAAAGTATTACTGTTTTAAAAGATGCCTCAGCTACTGCAATTTACGGTACAAGAGCATCCAATGGAGTCGTGCTTATACAGACAAAAAAAGGAAAAGTAGGCAAGGCAAAGGTAACCTTTAGTACATCAACAGGGTTTTCTTCAGTCGCTAGGGATGTTGATGTACTAAGTGCTAGTGAATATAAAGAACAAACTGCGCGTTTGGCACCATTAGTAGGTAGAGATGCCAATGATTATGTTGATGCTTCGAATGCCAACACAAATTGGCAAGATGAGATTTATCAAACAGCCTTAATGAACAATTACAATTTAGGGATTTCTGGCGGAGCTGGTACAACTACATATAATGTATCATTGGGTTATCTTGATCAAGAAGGTGTAGTGAAAACAACGGAGCATGAAAAAGTAACGGGAAGATTCAATGTAGGTACGTCTGTATTGGATGATCGATTGAAATTCCAGGCTAACCTGACGGTAGCAAATCTTACAGATGAAAGTCAAGCTTTGGGAAATTTAATTACTGGGTCACTTAGAGCCAATCCAACAGGTGCTGTTTATGGCCCTGATGGTGAAGTTACTACACTGGCAGGTGCAACGGACAACCCTGTGGCACTTTTTGACTTATATCGTGATAGAGCCGAAAGCAAAAAGATTTTAGCCAACTTTACTACTACGTATACTATTGTTGAAGGCTTGGATTATAAGTTGAACTTGGCTTACGAAAATGCAGATACTGATCGTATGATACGGGTTTATAATAATGCAGAGGATGGAGGGTCTTATGATACCGATCAGATTGTTAAGAATTCGAATGAGGATTCAAACGTGTTGATAGAGAATTTCCTTACTTATTCTAAAAGCTATGATAAATGGAATTTTGATGCGCTTGCAGGGCATTCGTATCAGACTTTCAACAATACAAGTTTAAGGATTAAAGGGGAGGATTTTTCTACCTATGAAATAGACCCTATTTATAATTTAGGGATTGTGGATGGGACTACTACAATACAATCAGGTGATTCTGAAAGAAAATTACAATCGTTCTATGGAAGGCTTAATGCTAATTTCTTAGATAGATATCTCGTAACCGCATCGTTTAGGGCAGACGGATCTTCAGTATTTGGTGAGAACAATAAATATGGTTATTTCCCTGCAGTCGGATTAGGATGGAAAATAAATGAGGAAGCGTTTCTTGCAGATTCTGATGTGTTTTCCAATTTGAAATTAAGACTAGGTTGGGGGCAAACAGGTAACCAAGCAGTTCCTGTAAGGGTTACGCAAGCCTCATTTGAGACTAGCGTCGATAATAGTTATACATTTAATGGAACAACGGTAGTTAATGGTGTTACTTCAACACGAACACCTAACCCGGATTTAAAATGGGAAGTTACTGAACAATACAATATAGGGCTGGATTGGACTATATTGAATGGTAAAGTTAGCGGTACGTTTGACTATTTTAATAAAAGCACTACCGATTTATTTTTACAAGTTTCTTCACCGGTTCCTTCCTTGACCAATAGTATTTATGTAAACTCAGACGCAGAAATCATTAATAAAGGTTATGAATTTGCGTTAAATGTAAATGCTATTAGAACAGATGATTTTTCACTTGATTTTTCAGGTAATATATCATTCTTGGATAATAACATTAAAGGACTTTCGACAGATGTGTATGTTGGAAATATTTCTGGTCCCGGAACATCAGGAGAGACCAGTAGTATTTTTACCAATGGTCAATCTGCAGGTTCATTTTATTTACCTAGATTTCAAGGGTACGATAGCGATGGTGTAGAAATACTCTCAGAAGAATCAGAAATAGTAGGAGATGCATTGCCAAATACCATTTATGGATTTAATATTAATGCATCATATAAAGCCTTTGATTTAGCATTGAATTTTAATGGAGTAGGTGGAGTGGATATTTTTAATAATACGGCAAGGGCTTATTCCAGTGCAGCTTCTTTGGGGCAAAATGGGAATAATATTTTTAGGGAATACCTTGATGTTGAAGAAAGCCCCCTTGCTGCACCTGCTTCTTCATCTAAATACATTGAAGATGGGTCGTTTTTTAGATTGAACAACGCCACATTGGGTTGGAATGTCAAAAGCAAGAGTTTTCTCGACAGTCTAAGATTATATCTTACAGGACAAAACCTTTTTGTGATAACGGACTATTCAGGATATGATCCTGAGGTTAATACAGGCGGAGGTAATGTATATGGTGTTGACTTTGGCGGTTATCCTCGTCCTAGAACTATCATTTTAGGACTTGACCTTTCTTTCTAATAAAAAATATAATATAATATTATGAAAAAACAATCTATTATTTTTAGCATCATATTGGCTGTCTTATTCGGATTTCAGTCATGTGATATCGAAGAGAACATTATCGATGAGGCTCTTGGGGAAGATTTGTTGACGAATGCGGATCCGCTAGACCTTTTGGCTCCTGCCTATAACAATATGAGGAAGGTTTATGGACACAGATGGTTTTTTGCCCTACAAACCTTTTCAGCAGATGAAGGTATGTTACCCACTAGGGGTACCGATTGGTTTGATGGTGGCGCTTTTCAGGAATTGCATGAACACGAGTGCACACCTACACATCGCTATACTACTGAAACATGGGATCATATCATGACAGGGATGGGATACTCTTCCCAGGCAATTTCTTACTTGGATGAAGGTTCACAAGAGCGTGCAGAGGCCGTAGGTTTATTATCACTCTATATGTGGGTATGTTTGGATGCATATGGTCAGGTACCATATCGTGGAATTACCGATATTAATTTTAATGAAGATCCTCAAATCCTGACAGGATCTGATGCAGTAAGTACTATCATCGCCAACTTGGAATCTGTTGTGTCGGACCTTCCCACTGGGAAAAATACGGTACGTTTTACTCAAGATGCCGCAAAATCACTTATGGCACGGGTATATTTGAATAAGGCAGTTTACGAGGACCGATATGCTACGAACTTTTCTTTCTCCAATGAAGATATGCAGAAAGTAATAGATCTTACCACAGAGGTTATCGAAAGTGGAACACATTCTCTGGAAACAGATGATTATTTCAGTATGTTCGATCCGGACAATGAAAACCACCCCGAGATTATATGGGCAATAAAAAATGAATTGACATCTATACGGATTGGTGGAAGAAGTGTTTCAAGAAATACTACTAATGGGTTGTCTAGAGGCCTTATTTATTTCGCGAACGATGGCACTACCAATTTAACAGGTTCTGATGCAGGATGCACCTTGCCTGGGTTTTTAGATACATGGGATGCAGCAAATGACCCTAGGTATTACAAGGAAAATTACCCTAATGAGGAAGGTACTATACCATTTTCCGAGTATAAAATGAACCGAGGTTTTCTTGAAGGACAGTTATATGGCATTAAGAACGATGCAGGTACACCTATTTTTAATGAAGACGGAACTATTGATATTGTTGCGGTAAAGCTTTGGAATAAAGATGAAACTTTTGCCAATCATACTAGGGAAGTGAGTTTGATTGCAGAAAACCAATCTGTAGGGGTAAGGGTTTCCAAATGGAGCATAGATGATATAGGGACAAATAGAGATGACACTGGTGTTGATATCGCTGTATTTAGGTTGGCTGATTTATATTTAATGCGGGCAGAAGCTAAATTAAGATTAGGATCAGGTGATGCTTTAGCTGATGTAAATACAGTTAGGGTTGCACGTGGTGGAGATGGTTTTGCAATAGCCGGTGCTACTCTTGATGACGTGTATAATGAACGGGGCTTTGAATTCTATTGGGAATACCATAGAAGAACAGACCAAATTCGATTTGGGACATTTGAAGATACTTGGACGGATAAGACCAATTCAGACAAGAATATGAGAATATACCCAATACCTGCAGGACCAATTGCAGAAACACCTGGATTAGAACAAAACCCTGGATATTAAGTTGAGTTGTTAGTTTGAGTTAGTTTACAAATACAGGCAGGTATGAAAACCTGCCTGTATTCTATTGCTTTTTTATTACTAAAAAGCGTTGAATTACCAGTCAAATCTTGAGACCGTTATGCTAAGACACCTTAATGTAATTAGAATGGTTTGCTTGTTTTTTATGAGTATGGCCATTACCCTATCATGCAAAGATGATACGACGAATAGATCATCCCTATACTTAATTTCGGGTAAACATGCAGATGACGTTGAATTATCGACAATTGAAGATTTAAAAAACGATTTAGGCAAGGTTTTGCACGCCGATATACGGATTGTATCAGAAGGGGAAACAGTGCCTACCAATGCCACCGTTTTTATTTTAGGCACACCAAACTCCAACACATTGATCACTACAATGGTCAAAGAAGGCAAACTGGACCTTACGAAGGATAATCCCGGTCCACGTGGCGGAATCTGGAGTAAGATTGATTTAGAGAATAATGTGCAGGCCATAGTTATAGGGGGGTCAGACACACAAGGGCTGCAGTATGCCATATATGATTACAGCAAAGAAATACTGGGTGTGGATGCACTGGAATATTGGACAGGTAAGATGCCACAACCCAAAACTTCAAAAGCTTTGTTCAATTTTGAGCCGAAAACGATAGTTCCTCCACAGATACCCATTCTAGGGTATTTTGAAAACGATGTTGACGAATTGGCCAATTATCGCGGAAAATTATTGGAGTACGATTGGGAAAGTTATACCGAAATGATCAACTCTCTGGTAAGACTGCGTTATAATGCCATACAACTGTTTGACATGCTGGGTCGTCCGGAGTTCTTCATACGTCCCGAATACAAAAAATTGAGTCCTGATTATACCATTCGTGAGACCTATATCGATAGCCTTATTGATTATGCCCAAAGCAAGGGAATGATGGTACAGATCGATGTGAGCATGGGCTATAAAATCAAGCCGTTGGATCAAAACAAAGCCGATTGTTGGAAAAACCACAAACAGGATTGGATCGATACATGGACCTATTATTTTGAGGAAACCCCGTTCAAGAAAGCCGACATCATCTCACTACGCCCAAGAAACCAGGTGTGGGACTGGGAATATAAAAGTTCTTGTGGGGAAGATAAAATTGAGGTCTTCAATGAGGTTTATCAAGTCCTTGGCGATTTGATCGATCAATACAACCCAAAAATAAAAAAGGTAATGGTCTGCTATGCCGATGGTATGGAAATGTTCAATCAGAATTTATACCCACCCAAAGATTGGTTGGTAGCCTGGTCCGATGATGGTTTTTCGGGATTCAAACATCTTCCCAAAAGTACCAAAGGATATGGTTTTGGTACCTATATGCACGCAGGGTTTTGGTTGAATCATACAGTACATGATCCTTATCCCAAGAAAATAGATACCATAATGAAAAATATGGTAAATGATTATCAGGCCGATAAATATTGCTTGGTCAATGGACAACAGTTTAGACCGTTTTTACTCAATATAGAGGCATTTTCAGAAATGTCAAAGGATGTCAATGCCTTTGATGGTGAACAATTCTATAAAGATTGGACGCAACGTTACTTTACGCCATCAGTGGCGGAAATTGCCGTAAAATCCATGAAAAAGTTACACGAGGCCCAATTAGATCGCTGGGGGTATGTGGAGCATCTATGGGAAATACGGGAAACGGTTTCCTATTTGAGCAATGCACCTATCCGTAGACCGGGAAAAACCCCTGTACCCTATGACTATGCTGCTGTTGAATCGGATTACGAACATGTTGAAAAACGCCTGAAACTTGCGGAAGAAGCCCTCGGATTGGCCCTTGAAGGGGAAAAGACAGTAAATAAGGGAGATACGTTTTATTATGATTATATCGTACTACCTATTCACCTATACCACGATTTATTGAATTTTGAACATACGTTGCACCAAATGGCCCAATTGAAGAAAACCTTTGAGAAAACGAATGATTCGGGAGCTTTGGATAAAGCTTTGGAAAAATTGGTTATTGCCAATGAACAATTGGAAACCATACATAGGAGAAGCTTGGAAGGTGATCGTAACGAAAAATGGAAAAATTGGTATAACCCAGAAATACGAAGACCAAACAATGGTTTTCCCTCAAAACAAATGTTAGACGATATTAAAACAAATTTGGCCCTTTTAAAAAACAGTAAATGAAACGATTCCATACAGTCCAAAGCATAGTCATTCTTGCGATTCTAATCTCTTTAAGTTCGTGTCGCCAAAAAACGTCTGCTGTTGTAGCAAAAGAGCATATATCCGATAAAGTATATCCTATTTTGGATACTGAAAATTCCAGGTGGTTCTTTTTTTCATCCGCAAGCCGTCCTTTTGGGATGGTGAATTTAAGTCCGGATACGGAAATAGACGGGGCATGGGGAAGCGGTTATCGATATGCTGTTGATACAGTAAAGGGTTTTAGCCATATCCATGCTTGGCAGATTTCCGGATTGTCGGTAATGCCCGTGACCCTAGATAAGTCGAATGAAAATACTATTTATACTGATTTTTATTCCAAGTTCAGTCATGAAAAAGAGTCCGTTCACCCCGGTTATCATTATTTGGAATTGGAGCGATATGGGATTATTACGGAATTGACAAGTACCAAACGTGTTGGTTTTCATAAATATTCATTTCCGAAAGATAAGAAGGCAGGTATTTTATTTAATCTGAATACGGTTTTAGGTCCTTGTGATAATATTGAAGGTGTATTGGAAAAATCAGGGGATAAGGAATTGTCAGGAAAGCTTATAGCAGTTGCCACACATCGACGACCAAAGCCATTGACCATATACTTTAAAATTGAATTGAATACCCCTATTGAATCTGTTGCCCGTGATCCCGAAACAGGGAATTATCTATTGAAGTTAACACCTACGGAAGATTCGGTATTGATGAAGGCAGGTATATCGTACACTTCGATTGAAAATGCAACCAAGAACATAAGGGAAGAGTTACCCAATTGGGATTTCAACACCGTGGTCGAGGATTCCCGAAATGAATGGGATGGCTTATTGGGAAGGATTAAAGTTGAAGGGGGAACTGAAAAAGAACAGCGTAGGTTTTACACCGACCTTTGGCATGGCTTGCAGGGCAGAAGGATTATTAGTGATGTCAATGGTGCCTATCCCGATAATACCGGTGAAACATTTCGTGTTGGACAAATACCGCTCGATGAAAAGGGCAAACCCAAATTCAACCACTATAATTCCGATTCATTTTGGGGGGCACAATGGACAATCAATACCCTTTGGGGCTTGGTTTACCCAGAAATAAAGGAAGATTTTGTGTATTCCCTTTTACAATATGGAAAAGATGGGGGATTAATCCCTAGAGGCCCATCTGGGGGTAATTATACCTATGTAATGACCGGCGCATCAAGTACTCCATTTATCGTAAGCGCCATACAACAAGGTATCATCACCGATGATTTAGAGGATATTTATCAAGCCCTTAAAAAAAACCATATGCTAGGTGGTATCATGGGAAAGGCGGGTTATGAGCACAAGACCGATTTGGGTGGTGGATTAAAATATTATATCAATAAGGGGTATGTACCCTATCCAATACCTGAAGGTAACTTCGGGGGGCATCAAGATGGTGCCAGTCTTACTATGGAGTATGCCTATCAAGATTGGACATTGGCGCAATTGGCTAAGAAGCTTGGGCATCAGGATGATTATGATTCTTTTGTAAAAAGATCTAAAAACTATGGGAATGTCTTTGATTCATCCAAAGGCTGGATGAGACCCAAGGATGTGGACGGAAAATGGTATGACGATTTTGACCCATATCAGGTTGAACATGGTTTTATTGAATCGAACGGGGCACAATCCACTTGGTTTGTACCACATGATTTAAATGGGTTGGCGAAAATCATGGGAGGGAATGACATGGCCGTTGAAAAATTGAATGATCAGTTTAAAATCGCGGAAGAATTGAATTTCACGGCAGGTACGTCACATGCTCAGGAAAATCATCCCGAATATGGTCGCATCCCGATCAATTACGGTAATCAACCTTCGATTCAAACAGCTTTCATTTTTAATGAATTAGGTCGTCCGGATTTAACGCAATTTTGGTCAAGGAAAGTAGTGGCCAAAGCTTTTTCGGGTTTATCGCCATCAACAGGGTATAATGGTGATGAAGATCAAGGATTAATGGGGAGCTTGGCCGTTTTGATGAAAATTGGGTTGTTTCAAATGAATGGGGGAACTGAAGCCAATCCTGAATACCAAATTGGAAGTCCCATTTTTGATGAAATTACCATCAAACTGAATCCCAAATATTATTCAGACAAAAACCTTACCATACAGACGATGGATAATGCACCAAACAACACCCAGGTCAAGCAAGTGAGGTTTAATGACCAACCTATTGAAAACTATAGAATAAGGCATAGCGAGATTGTTAAGGGAGGAACACTGATTTTGGAAATGTCCAGTAGGGGAATGACAAACAAAGATTAAATTATGAGGGTAAAGATAAAAATCACTATTGGTTTATTTTTAGCTGTTTGCCTCACGACGTACGCCCAACTTAAAAACAAACCGGATTTAGAAGAAGAATTTATGGATATGGGCTTTGGTGTATTTGTTCATTGGAGCATGGATTCGCAAATGGGAAGCGTCATCAGTCATTCCTTGGTTGGTGCCTCGGAAGATTATGTGAAAAAATATTACAATGAACTACCGAAAACATTCTATCCGGATAAATTCGATGCGGATGAATGGGCTCGTTTATTTAAGATCACTGGTGCGGAATACGTGGTTTTCACTACCAAACACCATAATGGGTTTTGTATGTGGGATACTAAAACTACGGAGTTCAACATCATGAATACCCCTTATGGCAAGGATATAACAGGCATACTTTTTAAGGCATTGCGTAAACAGGGCCTAAAGGTAGGTGTGTATTTTTCACCTGAGGATTTTTCATTTTTGAACAAGCAAGGAACACTTATTTCCCGTAAACGGGAAAAAAGCCAAATTACCGATAATGCTGAATTATTGGCATATGATAAAGAGCAGGTCAAAGAATTGGTTTCAAATTATGGACCAATAGATGTACTCTTTTTTGATGCCTTTAAAACAGGGCCTCTAGTTCAATATGTGCATTCCTTAGATCCCAATATTGTAGTAACAAGGGGGGAAATGAAAACGCCAGAACAAACGATACCGGACGGACCCATGCCCGGTCCATGGGAAACCTGTATGACCATGGGCACCCAATGGCAATATAAACCGACCAATGAATCGTATAAGGGTGGAGGGGAATTGATTGGGAAATTAATAGAGATTAGGGCTAAGGGGGGTAACTTCCTTATGAATGTAGGGCCTAAGCCCAATGGGGAGATACCGATTGAACAAGAAGAACGTTTACGGGAAATAGCGTTGTGGATGTTTGTAAATGAGGAAGCCATAAAAGGCGTTCGTCCTATGGAAAAAACGATAAAGGATGGTTATGCCTGGTTTACCCAAAAGAAAGATGAAAATGCGGTTTATGTATTTATTACGGGGCGGAAGGATTGGTTTAAAGGAAGACGGCGCAGTTTTTTGCTTAAAAATTTAAAGGCTACCGATTCCACAACCATTTCAGTATTGGGACAGAATGACAAAGTGGTTGAATATTGGCCAGAAAACATTCCAGAATCGCGATATATACAACATGAAGCGCTTTTGGAAATTTCAATAGCTCGGGCCCAAAGACTCTACAATGATAAAGTATGGCCAAATCCGATAGTGGTTAAATTAACGAATGTTGCCATTATTGAATAATAAGAACGAAATCAAAATATAAGTAAATGATGATGAGATGCTTATGTGTTTTTATGATAGGGATATTACCATTATTTGGATTTTCCCAAACGGGATATTCCTTTAATAATCCTGAACTTCCCATTGAAGAGCGGGTTCAGGATTTAGTGGATCGATTAACCGTAGAAGAAAAAGTATCCCTATTGATATCCACAGCGAAAGCGATTCCTAGATTGGATATCGAAAAGTATTATCACGGTAACGAAGCCTTGCACGGTGTGGTAAAGGGAGGGCGTTTTACGGTATTTCCACAGGCCATAGCGCTTTCAGCCACTTGGAATCCCGATTTGATCTATAAAGTTTCAACCGCTATTTCCGATGAGGCCAGGGCCAAATGGAACTTCTATAACCAAGGGAAGGACCAAAAGAACGTATACAGTGATTTGTTGACATTTTGGTCGCCAACGGTCAATATGGCCAGGGATCCCCGTTGGGGACGTACCCCTGAAACTTATGGGGAAGACCCGTATTTAACAAGCCGCATAGGTCTATCCTTTGTAAAGGGCCTACAGGGCGATGATGATAAATATCTTAAGGTGGTGTCTACACCTAAACATTTTGTGGCCAATAACCAAGAGGAGAATCGATTTTCGTACAACGCCAAGGTCTCTGAGAGGGCACTTCGTGAATATTACTTCCCGGCTTACAAAACCCTTATTGAAGAGGGGAATGCACAATCTATAATGAGTGCCTACAATGCCATTAATGGGGTTCCCAGTACGGCGAATAAATGGCTGTTGAATACGGTATTAAGGGATGAATGGGGGTTTAAGGGGTATGTGGTCAGTGATTGTGGGGCTCCTACATATATCGAAAAATCGCATCATTTTGTAACCGATAAGGAGCAGGCTGCAAAAGCAGCTTTAGAAGCAGGATTGGATTTGGAGTGCGGAGATGATATCTATGCAAAACATTTACTGCCTGCATACAAAGCAGGTCTTGTATCAATAGAAAGTATCGATAAGGCAGTTTCCAGGGTTTTAAGGGCACGCTTTAAATTGGGGGTCTTCGATCCCGAAACAAATAATCCCTATACTAAAATATCGCTGGAGGTAATCGGCTCAAAAGAACATCAGGACCTTGCCTTGGAAACTTCAAGACAGTCCATTGTATTGCTTAAAAATGAACGAAACACCTTGCCGTTGAATAGCAATGCGATGACGAAATTGGCTGTGGTAGGTTTTAATGCCAATCAGGTGGTGTTTGGCGATTATAGTGGATTACCAGTCATTTCACCCATTTCACCCCTTCAAGGTATAATCGATAAGGTAGGGGATAAGGTCGAGGTAAACTATGTCAAATGGAAAACTGCGGCCCGTAATTTGAATCCCATAGAAGCGGAAAACCTACGAAACGATTTCAATGATGAACCAGGTTTGTTTGCCGAATATTTTGATGATAAATTTTTGGAAGGTACGCCCAAGACCCGTGTGGATAAAGAAGTGAATTTTGATCCCGTAAACCAACCTCCCGATCCCTATACCAGCTACAGGCATAAATCAATTCGATGGACAGGCCATATAACCCCCAATGCTTCCGGGGCCTATAAAATAGGTATTAATTCAGACGATGGCATTCGTTTATGGTTGAATAATGAGTTGGTTGTGGATGAATGGCATAATCGGGGTGCTACGACAGATCAAGTGCCTATTTACATGGAAGCCGGTAAAAAATATGCCATAAAATTGGAGTATTTTGACAATGGGGGTGATGCCATTTGCCAATTACTTTGGGAAGTACCCGGAAGTACCGATGATTTGTATAAAGAGGATAGGGAGGCGGCCAAGAACAGCGATTACGTTATAGCCGTTATGGGAATAAACAAAACCATAGAAAAGGAAGGAAAGGATAGAACGTCATTACAACTTCCGGAGGACCAAGTCAACTATTTAAAGGAAATGTATGCCATTAACAAGAATATGATCGTTGTTTTGGTGGCGGGCAGTTCTTTGGCCATCAATTGGATGGATGCGAATATCCCCGCCATTGTAGATGCATGGTATCCCGGTGAAGCTGGCGGAACCGCCATTGCCGATGTTTTGTTCGGAGACTACAACCCAGCTGGGCGATTACCGTTTACATTTTATAAAACCGTGACCGATCTTCCCTCAATGGACGATTACGAAATTACCAATGGCAGAACCTATATGTACTTTAAGGGTAAAGTACTGTATCCTTTTGGGTATGGGTTAAGTTATACGGAATTTGAGTATAGTGGCATGAAAATCGAAAAGGAAAACGATGGTTTGATGCTTACTGCCACTGTAAAAAACACGGGGGATTTCGATGGTGACGAAGTAGTACAATTGTACTATAGGATCAAGGAATCATCCGTTATACGGCCTTTGAAAAAACTCATAGGTTTTAAAAGGGTATCCTTAACTAAAGGGGAATCGAAAACCATACAGTTCAAGGTATCCAAAAAAGACTTGCGTTTTTGGAATGAACATAACAAGGAATGGACGTTTGAAAAGGGTAAGTATGCCTTTATGCTGGGAGCCTCTTCGCAGGATATTAGAATTCAAAAAACTAAAAAATTATAGTCATAAACCAGCAACATGAGAAATATTTATATCTGCTGTTTTATCATAGTCCTCTTCATTTCTTGTGCCACCAAAGAGTCTGAAATTCAGCTGAATGAAGTCCAAGTGATAGGAAGTCATAATTCATACAAAATCCCAATTGACCCTTCTTTGTGGGACTATCTATATGAAATGGATTCCGCCAAGGCCATGTCATTGCAATATGGCCATATCCCTTTGACTGAACAATTGGATCTAGGTTTGCGCAATTTGGAACTGGATGTCTTTTACGACCCTAAAGGTGGACATTTTATAAACCCTAAAGGTTTGGCGATTGAAAAATCAAAGGGACAAGAACCCTTAACCTTCGATGCAGAAAATAAACTGGGGCAACCCGGGTTGAAAATGTTCCATATTCAGGATGTTGACTTCCGGAGTCATTATCCCTTATTTAAAGAGGGATTGGAAGCCATCAAGAATTGGTCCGATAGGCATCCCGATCATACGCCTATATTCATTCTGATGAATACAAAGGATCAAAAAGTTGCGGGAACAAAAGACCCTTTGCCCTTTACCAAAGAAGCCTTGAATACGATTGATGTAACGATCAAATCCGTTTTTGGGGATGATAAATTAATATCACCCGATAAGGTCCGTGGGGATTTCGATACTTTGGAGGAAGCCATATTAACCAAGGGTTGGCCTAATCTTAGTGAGGTTAAAGGTCGTTTTTTGTTTGTACTGGATGAAAAAGAAGCGAAAATAAAAAGGTATTTGGAAGGGCACCCAAGCTTAAAGAACCGCGTGCTTTTTGTGAATAGTAAGGAAGGGAATCCAGTGGCAGCCTTTCGAATTATCAATAACCCAATCAAGGATTTTGACTACATTCAAGAACTCGTAGCCAAAGGATATATGGTGCGTACTAGGGCAGATGCAGCGACCAAGGAAGCGCGTAACAATGATTATTCGAAATTCGAAAAGGCTAAGGCTTCAGGTGCCCAGGTTATCTCAACCGATTATTATATCCCTTCGCAATTGTTCAAATCGGATTACAAAGTCATTTTTAAGGATGGTACTTATGAAAGAATTAAAACCCAATAGGATGTTTTTAAAAACCTTTTCAATGAAAAACACATGGGTACTGTTGCTGTTGTGTGTTCAAGTGAATGCTCAAAGTGTGTTCGATTTTCCTATCGTATCAGGGTCCACCCAAACCTCTGTGCATATTGATAAGAATGATGCGGAGGTTGTGCAGATTGCCGCACAAATGTTGATTGACGACATTCATAACGTGACCGATAAGAAAATCCAGTTGGGGGGCACATCCAAATTTCGGATTATCGCAGGTACTTTAGGTCAAAGCAAGGCCATTGATGGTTTGGTGAAACAAAAGAAAATCGATGTCTCGGTCATCGCAGGGAAATGGGAGACCTATCACATCCAAGTTTTGGAAAACCCATCAAAGGATATTGAAAAAGCCCTAGTAATTGTAGGGTCCGATAGAAGGGCCACGGCGTACGGCCTACTTGAAATATCCCGAAAAATAGGGGTTTCCCCATGGGAGTGGTGGGCAGATTCAGCCCCGGTCAAGAAAGAAAACGTGGTGCTTTCCATAGAAAACAAGACCTATGGATCCCCCTCGGTGAAGTATAGAGGACTATTTCTCAATGATGAGGATTGGGGATTACAACGTTGGGCAGCTTTGAACTTTGAGCCGGAAACAGGGGATATTGGGCCAAAGACCTATGCCAAGGTTTTTGAGTTGTTATTGCGGTTAAGGGCAAATACGATTTGGCCTGCCATGCATAAATGCACCAAAGCCTTTTATCATTATCCTAAAAACAAGGAAGTTGCCGATGCTTATGCCATAGTTGTTGGTAGTTCACATGCCGAACCCATGTTATGCAATATCAATGCGGAGTGGAATCACGAAAGTATGGGTGAATATCGATATGACACGAATGCGACCTCCATAAAGGACTTATTCCGGAAAAGAGCGAAGGAAACCCAAAACTACGAAGGTATTTATACCGTTGGAATGCGTGGCGAACACGATTCCCCCATGATCGTAGGGGAGGATAATACCGGGGCCCAAGTAGATTTATTGGAACAGGTCATTACCGACCAACGTGAAATTTTGAACCGTTATTCTAAAAAGGGGGTGTCAAAGCCCCAAGCCTTTGTACCGTACAAAGAGGTATTGCATTATTACCAAAGTGGCTTGGAACTGCCCGAGGATATTACCTTGGTTTGGACCGATGACAATTATGGGTATATACGCCAGTTGAGCAATCCCCAAGAGCAGACCCGCTCTGGTGGCGCCGGGGTGTACTACCATACATCGTATTGGGGGAGGCCACACGATTATCTGTGGTTGAACTCCACCAACCCAGTTTTGATGTGGGAAGAGATGTCAAAGGCGTATGGATTCAAATCGAGGGACTTATGGATTTTGAATTGTGGGGATATAAAACCCCATGAATACAATATTGAACTGTTTTTGGATATGGCCTGGAACATGGGAGATTTTGAAAAAAACAATGCTGTGGAAGTGCACCATCAGCAATGGGCCACAAGGGAATTCGGAAAGGAAAACGCCGCTGCCATTACCAAGATCATGAATGATTATTATAAGTTGGCATTTCAACGAAGACCGGAATTTATGGGGTGGAGTCAAGTAGAACCGGTAACGAAAGCTGGTAAAACCGAACTAACCCAATTTCACTATGGCGATGAAGTCATGGGTAGGATTAAGGCTTACGAGGCGTTATTGATTAAAGTAAAGGGCTTACAACCTAGGATTTCAAAAGCACAGCAAGACGCTTTTTATGAATTGGTCTATTATCCTGTGGCCGGAGCTTCCCTCTTAAACCAAAAATGGTTATATGCCTATAAAAATCAATTTGTTGCGGACCAAGGAAGGAAAAGTACTTCCTATTTTGCCGACAAATCCAAAGAAGCATTTCAAACAATACAAGAGGAGACCGAGTATTACAACACTACGTTAAAGGGTGGTAAATGGAATCATATCATGACCATGGCGCCTAGACATTTGCCTGTGTTTTCACAACCCTCGGTTTCTGCAGTACCCGAATCCGAAAGTGCATCATTGGGATTGGCGTTGGAAAGTTATCAGATGGAGGTCAATAATGAGGTCATTAACAGTTATGCCGATGTACTCCCCGTTTTTAACGCTTATACCAAAAACACATATTTTATAGATGTGTTTCTTAAGGGAAAGGGTACTATTTCTTGGGAAGCCAAACCGATGGCAGATTGGATACGGATATCAAAAACATCAGGAAACCTCGATGAAGACTACCCGGAAAATCGACTTTGGGTCAGCATTGATTGGGATCGGGTGCCCAAGGGGGAGAACAAAAAAGAAGCTCCGTTAGGGCATGACTACCAATTGATCCCGCCAAGTTATAAGGTGAACTCCGCCATTGGTTTTGAAGCCAATGGGGAAAAAACGACAATTGGTGTATCGGTATTCAACCCTAAATTCAAAGCGTTGGAGAATTATAAAGGCTTTGTAGAGGATAAGGGCTTCGTCTCAATGAATGCTGAAAACTTTACACGAAGGAAAAAAGGATCAGAGGCTGTTTGGGAAACCCTGGAAGGTATTGGGTATACCAATAAGATCTGTTTAGCCTTACCTAGAACGGCGGCATCCCGTGAAAACCTATCCGATATCATAGCCAACAGTCCGTCTTTGGAATATGATTTTTATACCTTTAATTTTGGGGAGGTGGATGTAAATGTGCAAGCGATTCCCACACATGCCTTTTATGGGGGAAGCGGGGTAAGGTGTGCCCTTGCCATTGATGATGCAGAACCTGTATTGGTCGATTTTCAAACTTTGGGTCGAAGTGATGAATGGAAACAGAATGTATTGAAGAATGCTTCGGTAAAATCCACCAAACAAATTGTTGACAAAGCCGGAAAACATACCTTGAAAATCTGGATGGTAGATCCAGGGGTGATGCTAGATCAGGTTTTGATCGATCTTGGGGGATGGAAAGACTCATATGCATTTCCGCCAGAAACAAAAATGTAGTCTAAGATGAACATATGATTTTACGCAAGGTAATTTTTGTATTTTTTATTATTTCTTTTTTAGGGTGTAAAGAAGAGCAAAAGTCTTCTGTAAAGGAACTGCAGGTCGCCTTTATGTCAGATGTGCATTTGCAGGACATTTATGGGTCATTCAAAGACAATGACTATAAAGGTATATTAAATCCACAAACAGGGAAATATACCTTGGCTAGAACCATGCAATCACAATTGCAATCTACCCGATTATTCAATGAAAACTATTTTGCTTTCTTGGCTGCTTTGGATGACGTAGTAAAAAGAGGGGTAAAACTAGTGGTTTTACCGGGTGATTTCAGTGATGATGGTCAAGCTTTCAATATTCGAGGGTTAAGACATGTTTTAGACAACTATACCAAAAATTATGGCATTCGTTTTATCCTGACGACTGGCAATCATGATCCTGTACGTCCTTTTCGAATGGCTGCGGGGAAAACGGATTTTTTAGGTAAAAATGGCCATTCACAAGCTATTTTTAGTGAAAAAGGGATGTTTTTACCCAAAAATCATGACGATTTGCCCGTTATTATAACCCAGGATATTGCCAAATTAGGATATGTCGGTATATTGGATGAATTGCAGGATTTCGGTTTTTTCCCAAAACCAAATGACAGGTATTGGGAATCCCCATTTTCTTCCTATGGCTATGAAAATTATGATTTCAATGAAGCCAAAAAGCAAGCAACGTTTGAGAACAGAAAATATAGGTCCAATAAAAATGAACCGGATATACCTGATGTCAGTTATTTGGTAGAACCTATTGAAGATGTATGGTTTTTGGCCATAGATGCCAACATTTATGTACCTAAGCCAGAAGCGGATGCAGACACTGTGGACCCTAAACTTTTTAGTAGTGCGAGCATTGGGTATAATAATTTACTCTTGCATAAGGCACATTTAATGGATTGGATAAAATCGGTCACCACTAGGGCAGAGGAATTAGGAAAGACCTTGATTGTTTTTAGCCATTATCCCATGTTGGATTTTTATGATGGGGCAGGTCCCGATATCGAAGCCTTATTTGGGACAAATAAAATGCAAATGCATCGGATGCCTAGTGAAGAGATTTCCCAAATGTTGATAGAAGCCGGGGTAAAAGTACATTTTGGGGGGCATATGCATATGAACGATACCGGACAAAGGTATTTGGAATCAGGAAGCTTGATCAATATACAGATACCCTCCATGGCTGCCTATGTGCCAGGATATAAATTATTGACGTTAAAAGACAATGATGTTTTTGAAATAGAGACGGTGGTCATCGATAATGTTCCTGATTTTGATAGTTTGTTTCCTTTGTATGAAAAGGAATATGGTTATTTGGAACAGGTTAAGGATAGTGCTATTTGGGACAAGGGCATATTGGAAGCCAAAACCTATAAGGAATTTACAACGTGGCATTTAAATGAATTGGTACGTCTTCGCTTTTTAAAAGAAGATTGGCCCGAAAATTTGAAATTCTTACTTATACGATCTTCGGGAGAGGACTTACTACGGCTAGCATTTGACCAAGAAGAAGAATATAATGCATTCTACAAACGATTGCAGGAAAAAAATACGGAAATGGCACCATTGGATAGCTGGACAGGCTTGCATATGATACATGATTTTTATAAAATCAGAAATGCAGATGAATTGGCATTTTCCGATATCGACCAAAAAAGACTGGAAGGGTATAAAGTCGTATGTCAACAATTGAGGAAATCCAATTATAAGAATTTACGGCTATGGGCCAGTATTTTTATGAAAGTTTGTAATGGGGAACCTTCGGATCATTTTAAGATCGATTTGAAGACCGGTAAGATAGAGCGAGTTGTTCCATAACATTCGTACCTTGCCACTTCTCGAATGTTGTTGCCTTATGTAAGGGTTAAATTCAATTATGTTTAGATATATATTCTTATTCCTTTTGATTGGCATGCAAGTCCATCTTTGTGCTCAGGATATTAAGTTCGAGCACTATAATGATAAGGATGGTCTTTCCCATAACTCAATACGGCATATTGTTCAGGATGATAAAGGATTCTTATGGCTGGGTACCTTTTCGGGATTGAACAGGTTCGATGGTTATCAGTTTAAATCATTTAAGAGTTCAAAAGGGGAGACCAACACCATATACAATGATGATATTACGGTATTGTTGTACGATAAGCCTTCCAATAATCTATGGATTGGAACAAGAAAGGGATTAACCCGCTATAGAACGGAGACAGATACATTTACCACTTATTTGCCTGACGAAAACAATCCCAACAGTTTACCCGATGAAGAAATACGTTCAGTGTATGTCGATCGATTCGACAGGGTTTGGGTTGGGACAAAGAGCAAAGGGGTATACCTGTTTTATCCAGAGGAGGAGCGTTTTACAAAAATCAATATCGAGGGGTTCACCTATATAAAGGAAATCTTCGAGGATAAAAAAGGTCAGATTTGGGTGGGGAGCTATGAAACAGGTTCGGTAGCTAGAATAGTGCTTGATGAACGGGGGGATATCGAAAAGATAAAACGGTATACCCTAAAAATCCCAAATTCAGAAAAGGTCAACCCCTATTTGAACTTTATTTATGAGGATCATAAATCCGACATTTTTGCAGGAACACGGGAAGGACTTTATAAATTGGATACCGTATCGGACAACTTTGAGAATCTTTATATAGAAAATGATATTGTAAGGGATAAACTTGGACCCTACTTTTTGTCTGTGGCAAGGGCCCCCGATGATAAATATTGGGTAGGTACCTTGGGTGGACTTCTGGTATGTGATAGGTTGGAGGATATAAAAACAGGAAATTATGAATGGCATTATTCGATATTGTCCGATGACACATCCTTAACCGATAACTTAATCGCCGCATTGTACTTTGACGCTTCAGGTGTATTATGGATTGGTACCGAAGAGGGGCTGGATAAATATGATCCTTTCGAAAATCAATTCAAATTAAACAAGGGTATTTCTTCTTTAATCGATAATCAGGCACCCAGGATCAGAGGGTTTTCAAAGACCTATGACAATAAGGTGGTCGTCGCAACACGTCATAACGGACTATTTATTCTTAAGGAGGATGAAGTATCCCCCCTGTTTAATGACAATAGTGATATAGCCAGTATATTTTCATATGATGGTAAAAAATTCTACTGTGGCCTATGGAATGGAAAAGTCCTGGTTTATGACTATGTAAAGCAAATATCCCGGATTATTGATGTGGGCTTTCAGAATTCCCCGATTTTTGATTTTGGAAAATACAAGGAAAATGGCCTCATAGCAACTTCTTTTGGAGAAGGGGCGGTCTGTTTGGATACCAAAACCATGGAGGTAAGGGAAGACATTGGTACGTTGCTATCGGGGTATCAAATCAATAAAGTGGTAGCGGACACCAATAATGATTTCTGGTTTGCCACAGAAGGGGGAATAGCAAAATTCGACAATGATTTAAGGTTGATAAAAATGTATGAACAGGGGGTAGGTTCTGAATTTGGATTGCCCCATAACAATGTAAGTGATATCACCATTGATTTTTCAGGGAATGTTTTGGCCGCCACACGTATGGGGTTAGCCGTTTATGAGCCTCAAGAAGATGATTTTAAGGCGATAAAAGAACCCAAGGGGCTTCAGGGTAAATGGATTACCGAAATGGCATTGGATTTAAATGGCTATCTCTGGTTGAACATGAACAATAGTATCGCCAAATACGACGTGCCCAATAAAACCGCACAAATTTACCAAGTAAAAAGTGGTAATCGCTTGGATGTCTTTAGTTCTAGTGGTTTTTATAGTTTTGACAATTCCAAAATATATTTGGGGGCCAAAAATGGGATCATTCAATTTTCACCTTTACAGATAGAAGGGAATAATTGGTCACCTGCTCCTTTGATTACCGAATTTAAGGTACAGAACAAAGAATTATTGCCGGGAATGGAGATCAATGGGCAAATACCTTTTGACAAGGACCTGAACTATGGCAGAAATCTTGAACTTGACTTCGCCAACCGTAATTTCTCCATTGAATTTTCCACACCATCCTTTACCAATCAGAGACTGAACAAGTATCAATACATGCTTGAGGGTTTTGATGACGATTGGATAGAAACCGATAGTGATTCCAGAACAGTCCAGTATACGAACCTATATGCCAATGATTATGTTTTTAAGATCAAATCGAGTAATAGTGACGGGATTTGGAGTGCTACATCTTCCTACCATATAAAGATTTTACCTCCATTTTGGTTGAGTTATAAGGGTATTTTGATCATTCTCATCATAATGGCCTTGTTACTTTATTTATCTAGAAGACAACTTAAGATACGCCTTAAATTGAAACAGGAACTTCTTCTGGAAAAGGTGAAAAGGGAGCGGGACGAAAAACTGAACAATGAAAAACTCCGGTTTTTCACGAATATATCACATGAACTGCGGACCCCTTTGACCCTTATTCTAGGACCTGTAAAACAGCTTCTGGAACAAGAGGGTTTAGGTTCATACAGTAAAAGTAGGGTAGATTTGATTCATCAGAATGCCAATAGATTATTGCGTTTGGTGAATCAGATCCTGGACTTTAGAAGGGCAGAGACAGGTGAGTTGAAATTAAAGGTTTCCAACACCAACATACTGAACACGACAAAGGATATTTTCAATTCTTTCCACGAATTGGCACAGTCCAAGAACATCAACTTTAATTTAACCATTGAGGATGTTCCGGAAGAGTGCCTTATAGACGTAGACAAATACAGTAAGATATTGTACAATCTATTGTCGAATGCCATGAAATTCACCAACGTGAATGGGAATATCGATTTGTACCTGGGCGTGACACAGGAGGAACATAGGCAATTGATATTAGAGGTCAGCGATGATGGAATAGGGATTCCCAAGGAAAGTAGGGAGAAGATCTTTGTAAGATTCTACCAGGCCAAAAACAGTAAGGAGAATACAACGGGTACGGGAATAGGATTGTCTTTGGTAAAAGCGTTGGTTGAAATACATAAAGGAAATATCGATGTGGTTAGTTCACCTGGAGCGGGTAGTATTTTCACCGTTAAGTTGCCCATTTATGGGGAAGCCTATGCAAAGGAAGAAAAATTCAATACGATTCCTGTTAGGATAGAGGATAATAAGGTACAACCCATTATCACAGGTGTAAGTGATCCCAATACTGTGAAGCCGGTTAAGACCAATACGGATATTAAGCAGAAAATCGTAATTATAGATGACAATGCCGAACTCAGAAAATATATTGTAGAGTATTTGTCGAGTTTTTATAAGGTGTATGAAGCGGAAAATGGAAAAGAAGGCTTGGAACTTTGTAAAAAGGTAAAACCAGTATTGTGCGTGGCAGACGTCATGATGCCCGTTATGGATGGTTTTGAGTTTGTTGAAGTGTTGAAATCCGATGAAAACATAAGCCATATCGCCGTTGTGCTCCTTACCGCATTGGCCGAAAGTGAAAATAGGATCAAAGGGTATAAAATTGGAGTGGACGGGTATTTGGTGAAACCGTTTGACCCTGCCTTGCTTAAAACCCGTATCGATAATATTATTAAGATCCATTTCGATTTAAAACAGAAATTTTCAGGAGATGTTGAAAGTGATGTCATTAGTTTGGCCCATTCACAAATCGATATTGACTTAATTTCAAAAATCAAGGAAATCGTAGAGGAGAACATAGGTAATCCAGAATTGACATCGAACATGTTGTGTACCGAAATGGCAATGAGCTCCTCTAAATTGTATCGTAAAATAACACAACTGACCGATATGTCCCCCAATGAATTCATTCGGACCATTCGCTTGAAGAAATCGGCCACCTTCCTTAAAACCAAAAATTATAATGTCTCCGAAGTAGCCCATATGGTTGGTTTTAACGACCCCCTGTATTTTAGCAGGTGTTTTAAAAAGCAATTTGGCCATTCCCCTAGCCAATTGATCAAGTAGTTTATTTGAAAGGAAAGCCAGTTAAAAGGGATTGGAATAGCCGGTCAAAATTTGGAGAATTGATATCCTTTTTCCTTTAAAGTGGCAATAAGTGTATCCAATTGGAAATAGAATTTATCTTTCCTCTTTGGACTCGTACCAGGATGGATCAGTAAGTGAAATCCATTCATACCCTTTAAGGATTCATAATCATAGATGCTTTTTAAAATAGCCTTACTGGAAGTATAGTTAGGCATGTCTGGAGTGGTATAGTCGGCATTGGAACGGGTACCGTAAGAAAAATTGATGGTCGTTTGGTTTAATCCGGAAGCGATTTCCACGACTTTTTTATTATGCCATTCATAGGGAGGCATAAAATACTTGGGATGAATCCCAAGCTGCTTCAATGCCAATAGGTTCTGAAGGATATCGTTCTTGATTTTTTCCGTGGAATGTAGCAGACTGTCCCTATTCGTCCAGTCACAGTATAAAAGATGCTTATCGGAATGGGCACCGACAAAGTGTCCTTGCTTGGCAATGGTTTTCACTAAACGCTTATGACTTCGTACAAAATCGCCGGTCAGAAAAAACGAACCTTCTACCTTATGTTTTTTCAGTATACGAAGCACATGATCAAAACCTTCGTCATAATCGTGGCCCGTAAAACAGAGTTTAATACTTTTATGTAGCGTATCCGACCTAACAACGGCCCCTTCCTTATCCACTATATTTTGGGCAGAAAGCGATAGGTTGATCAATAAGCATAAAATACATAACGCTGCCCTAGTCATCACTTAATCTTGTTAAAATAAGGAGTAATTCCGCCGACCCATCCAACGTAGGCTCATTGGTGCTATAATCGGCCCAGTCATCCATATACTTAATGTGTTTGGGCTGCAAATGCGCATACTCGTCAGGTTCGGATAACGTTATTCCCAACATCTTGGTATGTATGGTAGACCAAAGCGGGCCATCAACAAGGCTTCCTTTGATGGATTTTTTATAGATCCTCCAAAATGGCATATGCACATCCACCGGTGTGTCTGAGTTCTCTGGAATTTCCGTGATCATACTCGAACTCCAAGGGTTTAGGCCCAGTAGCCAATTGATATGGTTTTGCATAAGGGGACGATATGCTGTTGATCCGGTCATCTCTTCATACAGCATGGCTTGTGTAGCGACCGCTGCAGCCAAATTATTGGAACACCAAATAAATAGATGGCCAATGCCATAGGGATTCTCCCTCGATCGTTTTTTTACCTGTTCTAAATTGTGCTTGTAATAGGCACTCATTTCTTTTTTGTCTTTGGAAGAACCAACTTGCCACAAGGCATAATGTCCCATGTTTATAAAAGGGTACATTTCATAATGGCTGGCAGTATCCCGCTCCATCCATGACCAGTTGCCAATGATTTTGGCGTAACCTCGGGCATCTCTTAGAAATTCTTTCTTTTTGGTGATTTTGTACAGGCAAGCCGCTGCCCACTCCATATCATCGGCCCAGGTGTTTTCTTCATAACGATAGGGGGCGCCAAAACTATTGCCTTGCTGATATCCTTCTTGTGATTTCCCCATCCAATATAGTTCTTGTGCGGCCTTCAGACAGGTTTGGGCAAATACCTTATACTCTTCAAAATTAATAAAGACCTGATACCCTAACGCAAGAGTGGCAGACGAACGACCCGCCAGATTGGCTATTCCCGTTGCCTTGCTTTTATATTTTGAAAGGCCTTGGGGTTTTCCTGTCGCAAAATAGACAGGACGAAAACTATTGGGACCCCATCCATAATCAGCGTTTTCTTCATGGGGAAGTTTAAATCCACGGTGGTCCCTATCGTCAGCAACTTGATGGTAGAGTTCATCTGGACTCGGGTGAAGTTTCAAGATCCATTCGAGTCCCCACTTTGCTTCGTCCAAGACATCGGGCAGGTTATTCGCACCTTTTAATCCCCTGGCATCAACCACATCCTTAAAACTATGGGGTTTCATTTGATAGGCCATGAGCAATCGGGCAGTGGTATTGCTCCCCGTAATAAGATATTTCAATTGGTCACCGGCATCATGCCATCCGCCCGTTGCATCAATCCGGGTTGAATCCGGTCTTTTACCAAAAAAACTTAATCCATCTTTTTGATGGCAGAAAGCTTTGGTATATGGATTAAATCCACAACGTTGCGTACGTATGAAACCAATGACATCCTCCTGCCAATTAGGATAGGACCCGACCGTAAAAACCGGACTTACAATATTATTTTCCCCTAATTCAAAGTAATATTTCCCTTGCTCTTTAAAACTGGAAAAATCGGCTTTGTAATAATAGGGGAAGGGAGGCCAAGGGTTTTCACTTGGTATGCATTGGTATTCCTTTAATGTCATTCCTTTTTCATTCTTTAATTTCAAAACGGGATTGTCAATGGCCTCCTTACTTAGAATGAGTACTTCTTTAGGCATATCAGTCGGGTAGCCTCCCAGATTTACCCTAATCTCTACGGGGGACTGGGCACGTAACAGCGAGGTACAGCTATAAAAAAACAAAAGGGTCAAGATTAGGCTGTTCTTCATAAAATGCGCTTTATTGGGTTTGTATATGTCTAACTTTGAATTGGCATGGTTAGGGCCAACAGGTTCTTTGTTGATAAATAATGGAACAGTGATGACTGCTTCATCAGTTGCAATTAAAATTAATCAAAAAGAAAGGATTTTTTATGGATGAACTATATTCAATCTTCTTTTTGCCAGTATTCGTGCCGAGATCAAGAATCCCTTTTCCTTAACGTATATTGATATGGATTTCGTCCGGGAGAATCCTTATTCAGTAGAGAAAGACGTTCTAGTAGCCCTGTAGCGATAATTTTCTTTTGAAACCTGCTACGGTCTACTTTTTCCTCAAGAATGGTTTGGTGAAGTTGATGTAGCTGGGGCATGGTAAATTGTTCAGGTAATAGATTGTAGGTAATCTGTTCGTATTTGACATCCTCCTTTAACCGGTTTCTGGCGGAGTTGACAATCGACTTGTGGTCTAACCACATATCGGGCAAGTCATCAAAATCGAACCATTCAAAAGCCTCATCGAATTCCCCAAGTACCGGTTGGGTGTTATCAATGTCTACCAGGGAGTAAAAAGTCAATGTTATGAACCTGTTGTTTATCCAGTAATCTTCCCCCCATGGTATTCCCTTATCTTCAAAAAACTGTTTAAAATCTTTGTCAAATTTACGATCCTTGTCTCCGAATATGGCTAGGAATTTCATATAGGGTTCTTCCAGACCGGTACGGAATTTTAAGATCCTTTTCACAGCAACATCCAAGGACTCATCAATCTTAATATGGCCACCGGGCAAGATCCATTTATCCCCAATTTTAAGTAACAGGCACTTGAGTTTATGCTCATGATATCCAATTATTACCAAATCGATAGACAAATTGGGTAAGAAATAATCCGATCCATGTTTAATGATATCATGTACATTCATTTTACAAAAATAACATTTGGGACGCTTTGTCACAAAATAAAATAATTATATTTGTGTCGTATTGTCACAAATAAAAACACATGAAAAAGTTTTTGAAAAGATTTTTGATCATAGTATCATCCCTAGTCGTTCTTATAGCCATTATCGCATTTATCGGTTGGTCCTATATAAAATCAAGTTTTTTGACTTTTGAAAAGGATTATGCCGAAAATCGAACGATCAAGGAACTAACCATTGAGGGGTATACCTTTTTAGATCGTAATGGAAATGACCAACTGGATGATTATGAAGATGATCGTAAGTCAAGTGATGTGCGGGTGGCCGATTTGCTCTCGCAAATGACCATGGAAGAAAAGATACATTTGCTCAAAGGCTCGGGAATGGCTTCCGGTGTTGGAATGAATGAACCCGGACAGGGAATACCCGGCGCCGTGGGTACCATTGTGCCTACACCAAGATTGGGGATTCCGACGGTATATTTATCAGATGGTCCGGCCGGACTCCGAATCCAGCCAACACGGGAAGGGGAGGATAGAACGTATTATTGCACGGCTTTCCCCATTGCCACCTTGCTCGCTTCTACATGGAATGAAACCCTTGTCGAAGAGGTTGGGAATGCCATGGGTAACGAGGCATTGGAATATGGCATAGATGTGATATTGGGCCCTGGCGCAAATATCCATCGTAATCCACTGTGTGGACGTAATTTCGAGTATTATTCCGAAGATCCGGTATTGACAGGGAATATTGGTGCAGCCATGGTCAACGGAATAGAAAGGAACGGGATCGGTACTTCCTTAAAACATTATGTAGCCAACAATCAGGAAACGGAACGCAATTTGAACAACGTGATCATTTCCGAAAGGGCCTTGCGCGAAATCTATTTAAAGGGCTTTGAGATTGTTGTGAAAAAATCGCAACCATGGACGATTATGTCTTCTTACAATAAAGTCAATGGTACCTACACTTCGGAGAGTGAATATTTACTCACTGATGTGCTAAGGAACGACTGGGGATTCGAAGGACTGGTGATGACCGATTGGTTTGGGGGAAGGAATGCGGCCGCCCAGATCAGTGCAGGGAACGACCTTTTGGAACCGGGAACCAAAAAGCAGTGGGATGCATTACTGGAAGCGCATGAAAAGGGAGAATTGACCGAAGAAACAATTGACAGATCCGTCAGTAGGATTCTAAGGTTGGTCCTAAAAACCAAAAAGATGGGGAATCTAGCGTACGGAAACAATCCTAACCTTGAGGCACATGCCAAAACTACGCGCCAATCGGCCTCTGAAGGTATGGTGTTACTAAAGAACAACAATTCGTTACCGTTGCTAGACACTAAGAATATTGCCCTTTTAGGAATTACCTCCTATAATTTCATTGCGGGTGGTACAGGCTCGGGGGATGTAAACGAGGCTTATACGATTTCCCTTGAGCAAGGTTTGATGAATGCCGGTTTTGAAATCAATGAAACGGCCAAGCGCGTATATAAGTCCCACAGGGAGGCCAACCAGGAGGCGTTTCAACAGGCGGAAGGGATAGATGCCATGTTTAATCCGTATGCACCAATTGAAATGGCATTTACGGCAGAACAACTAAAAGAAATAGTGGAAAGTTCAGACGTCGGGATTTTAACCATAGGTAGAAATGCCGGTGAAGGAGGAGATAGGGTAGAAGAGGATGACTTTTTATTGAAACAATCAGAAAAAGAAATGATTTCCAATACGGCCAAAGCTTTTCAGGCTGCCGGTAAAAAACTTATCGTTGTTCTTAATATTGGGGGTGTCATCGAAACAGCCTCTTGGAAAGATATACCCGATGCTATTTTGCTTGCCTGGCAAGGCGGTCAGGAAGGCGGGAATTCCGTTGCGGATATTTTAAGTGGAAAAGTGAATCCTAGTGGGAAATTACCGATGACATTCCCAATAAATTTGGATGACCATGCGTCAAATGCCAATTTCCCCCAAGAAGGGGGACACCTTTCCTATACCGATTTGATTTCGGGGCTATTATTTGGGAAGGAGGATCGACCGGAAGCAGAAAAGGTCCAAAATAGGGACTATACGAAGTATGACGAGGGTATTTATGTAGGTTATAGGCATTTTGACCAAGCCAACTTAGAGGTTTCCTATCCTTTTGGATATGGTCTTTCCTATACCGATTTTGAATTTTCAGAGGTAGAGGTTAGCGTTGAGGATAACATGATCACTGCGGTTGTGCGTGTTCAAAATACCGGTCAGGTTGCAGGCAAGGAAGTCGTTCAGGTGTATACCGAAAAACTGAAATCAACCATTGATCGTCCCATCCAGGAATTGAAGGCATTTGCCAAAACCGGGCTTTTAGAGCCAGGGGCTTTTGAACACCTAACCCTGAAGATCCCTGTTTCCGAGTTGCGTTATTGGGATGGGAAAAGTGGGGACTGGGCACTTGAAAAAGGGGGCTATATGGTACGAATCGGCACCTCATCTAGGGATATCCGACAAATGGCAGAAATAGTATTGTAAAGTTTGGTCCTTAAATGGACAGGGATGATCCGAACTATTTTCAAGGAAGTGTGGCGGCCTGAGGGGGGACCGACTAAAGTCAGGTCAAAAGCCCACAAGGGATGATCATTGTTTATTTTATCCGTATCGTACCGTTCCTGTACAAATCCAAAGCTTGGTTTAAGATCGATCCAATGGTTTCAATGGGCAAATCGATGGTAGGGTCAATAGTGAGGATCTTCATTCGAGAACGGTTTCCGGCTTCCAATTTAGGATGGGTTAGATGTTTCCCCTCTACCATAAGGATATACGGGGAATCTGTTTTTTTATCGGTCCATAGATAACAGAACATTTTGTTCTTATAGCAAAAGCACGGCATTCCGTATTTACGGGTTTCACTTATATGCCCATCCTGGTTCAGAATGAACTGGCGTAAAGTAAGTAGACAGCTTTTGTTCGGCTCTTCTTTGTTTAAATAATAACTGTCGATTTCCCGTATCATTTTCAAGAACTATTTTAGGCCGACAAATATATCAATTTCCGCAGCGGTAGGATCATGGGCCTTTTCCCCATATACCTCAAAATCCGCGGTATAACTTCTATCCAAATCCATTTTCCATATTTCTGACCATTGGTTTACGATTAGACCATTGGTTAAGTCCCCTTTCGCCTTGGTCTTACAATAGGAGCCGCCCTCAATTGATCTACCTATCATTCCCATTGGGATTACATCCAATCCTTCAACCTGGCACCCAAGGATTACCGTATACGGTTTGGTGTGGTCACTTTCATAGTCTGTGTAGATACAGTAAATCGTATGATCCACTTTGTGCGGAATAGTATTCAAAAGTCCTTCAGCCATAAACTTGCCCCATAATGCAGCGATTTCTTTGATGGCTTGCCCTTTTTCGTTTGTTGTGCGAATCGAAATCCCGATAATATCGAAAGGCCCCATGTGTACTATTTGCATCGTCTCTTATTTTTTGGTTTCATGCAAATTTATACCCACCTGATGACAAATGATGTCAGGGGTGCTTTTTAAAGAATTCATCGTATTCAGGGCTGAACTGGACTTCGGCGGGATACACCATGGGTATGATGAAACATTAGGCAGGCAGCGCATTTTTTCCGTTAACGGGCATAGGCCTGTAGGCATAGTATTGCAAGACTTCTTCCAAAGCCATTTTCAACGCCTTATTTACAGGTAATATGATATTTCCCAAGTGGAAATCTATTTGATTCAATTGCATGTAATATTCGGTAAAGACAGGTATACTTAAGTCTTTTGTAATCGCGTCGGCCGTTTTGTTGTAATTCTCAGGTTGACCCTCCTTGATGATCTTACAGGTGGCCAATCTTAATTTCCCATATTTATCCGTATTGGCTGCGAACCCAAACAACCTACAAATCAATCCACGGTATTTATAATCGCTGCATCGACCTTGTCCAATAATGGATAAGGGTTTGTAGATCATACATGTTAAATCGGTTGATTTGTTCAACAAAAGGAGCGTTTTTTCGGCTTCCCCGTTTAAAAATAGATGAAAGGCCCAAGGCAAGAATTCGAGAGGCGAAGCTTCTACATCGGGATATGTACAACATTTTCCACAACCGGTAATACAACCAATTCCTGATGTTTGTTGAAATTTGGTGCTTTCTTTTTCCAATTGAAGAAATAGGTTTTCCACCAATTGCACCCTTCGTTCTATCGACATTATTTTTTCCCGAAGGTAGCCTTAATAAGCTTGCGTGGGACATTTTATTTCTTAAAAGAACAAGGGTGGGTTTAAGATAAAATATCACGTTTATTTAAAGAACAGGACTAAGGCTTTTCATAGGAGGTTGTGTTGACATTAGTACTTTTTACGTTCATCTTCTCTTTCCCAAACCCCGTATTCAACTGTATGATTCCAAAACATCTTCGTATACTTATCTGGAGCCATTTCAAAGCATGGGAAATTAGCTTCCCATTTCTGATTTGACACTGAAAAACACTCTTAAAGCGGCTTATATGAAGTAGTTTTTTTGGATTAAAGGCTTGTGCAACGGTTACAATTGTTAGGGACTGGCTTTTCAGCTAGTAGTCTTGAATCAATACCTCCGTTGGAATATGCAACGTCGTATTAAGTTTTCTTATCATATCTAAAGTAAGCTTACGTTTTTTGCTTAAAATTTCGCTTACCCTGCTTTTAAATCCCATGACCTCTGCCAAGTCCTTTTGTTTCATTCCCATTTGTTCCATACGGAATTTGATTGCCTCTATTGGATCCGGCATTCCGATTGGAAAGTTTTCATTTTCATATCGGTCAATTAAAATCGATAGGATTTCGAGTTCGTCGCCTTTTTTGCTACCTTTTTTGGCATCGAAAATCAGTTCGAGTCGCTCAAGTGCGTTCTGATAGTCTTTTTCGTTTCTAATAGGTGCTATTTTCATTTTAAATTTCGTTTGCATTTATTTTATCATACTCTGTGTGAGTTCCCACAAAGCGAATCCAACAGATTTGGTACTCGAAATTGAATTTTACGATTAAACGGTATCGATTACCTTTTATATTAAAAATAATTTGATTGTCCTTCTGTATGCTTGCGCTCGGATATTCAATTTTCAGCTCGTTCAAGTTTGTAAATTCCGATTTTTCAGTTTCCCTGAACCATGCGGTCAATTGTTGTTCACTATCGGCATGCTTTGTCCAAAACTCTCTTAAAGTCCGTTTTTCAATTACTCTCAAATCATATTATTTAAAGTAAACATATCAATAAAGTTACCAATATGGTAACTTTATTGATTTTTTCAGTTTGTGCCTAACAATTATATAGTTATGGGTAACTCTAATTTTATCAATACGACTAATCTACGGGGTCTTTAACACTTTTATAAGTGTTTTTCGCCATTTCTGTATAAATTTCGGTAGTTTTTCGGTCCATGATAAGTAGTGGTCGGATGCCATGGTCTTTCAATGTTGTTTCCACTACCAGGGATAATCGATTCGTATAGTTTTTATATCTTTCTGCTCATTAATAGGTTCAGGACCAACAGTGTCTGCGATATAGTCCGCCCCCATATTAGAGCTCAAAATATCACATAATAAACGGATGTATCCAAGCCAAACACCATTGTTTTTCGCTTATCATA
The DNA here is from genome assembly GCF_003148665.1 of Maribacter polysiphoniae. Taxonomy (GTDB): domain Bacteria; phylum Bacteroidota; class Bacteroidia; order Flavobacteriales; family Flavobacteriaceae; genus Maribacter_A; species Maribacter_A polysiphoniae. The sequence goes on from NZ_QGGQ01000010.1 coordinate 183,416, forward strand.
GGAATTGGCTTTCCCTTAATCCCCCTTTGGGTCAAAGAACAAAATCAGGAATGATTTATCCATATGCATTGGGTCTTTGCATACTTATTTCAGGATGGATCACTTCTAAAAAATTAGCAATCTAAAACTTTATGTCTATTTTTAACAGGTGCGATATAGACCGTGTTCTGGTTTTCACCGCATATTTGAATAATAAACCACCAACTATTTTATGAAAGGAGTTACGCTATTATTACTAAGCTTTACATGTGTTCTGTTTTATTCTTGCCATCTGGATTCGGACAATGAATCACCTATCACTGAAAAAGTCACTATCGATGCTATTACTCTCCCAAAAGGCTTTGTCATTTCCAAATTGTATGAGCCTACCGATAAGGAACAAGGCTCTTGGGTAAGTATTACCAAAGATGATAAGGGAAATTTTTATACATCCGATCAATACGGAAGCATCTATAAATCCAGACTAACGAAATCCGAAGGAAAAGATGTGCTTGAGGTGCAGAAATTGGATTTGAATATTGGGTTGGCCCAAGGGTTGTTATACCACAATAATGAATTGTTTGCCTTGGTAAATTCAAATGATGAAAAGATTCAAAGTGGATTGTATAAAATCATTGATTCCAACGGAGATGGTACTTTGGATAGGGTGAAGACGTTAAAGACCGTAAACGGGAATGGTGAGCACGGACCACACAATATTGTATTGGCACCGGATGGGCAATCAATGTATATGGTTTTTGGAAATCACACGGATATTCCCAGTGATGTCCGTGGTCGTGTTCCTGAAGTATGGGATGAGGATAATTTATTGCCCGTAATAAAAGATCCAAGTGGACATGCCAATTCAAGAAAGGCACCAGGTGGTTGGGTAGCCCAAACAGATTTTGAAGGTAAAGACTGGACGCTCATAACCGTTGGGACCAGAAACACCTATGATATTGCCTTTAATCGTGATAATGAATTGTTTGGCTTTGATTCTGATATGGAATATGATTTAGGAATGCCGTGGTACAGACCCATCCGTTTAAATCATATGACGAGTGGCGCCGATTTTGGATGGAGGACAGGAACAGGGAAATTCAGGGATTATTATCCGGATAACCTTTCAAGTATTGCCCATTTAGGGCAAGGATCACCAACAGGTGTTTTAGATGGACGGGGATTGAAATTCCCGGCATATTATCAAAAGGGATTGTACTTGTTTGATTGGAGTTATGGAACGATGTATCACGCCAGGCTAACCCCTAAAGGTAGTTCGTTTGAGGCAGAGGTAACACAGTTTCTTTCGGGTGTTCCTTTACCGCTTACGAATGGTGTCGTAGGTGATGATGGGGCCTTATACTTCCTGACAGGAGGAAGACGCTTGGAATCTGGACTATACCGCGTAGCCTATGAAGGTGAATTACCATCCGAGGTATTGGAATTAAAAGAGCGTTCCGAAGGGAAAAAACAACGAGACCTAAGAAAACAATTGGAAGTGTTGCATGTGAGTCCATCAGCAGACCAAATTCCGTTTATCGTACAGCATTTGGGGCATACAGATCGAGCAATCCGTTTTTCGTCGAGAGTGGCTTTAGAGCATTTGGATTACGCACATTGGAAAGATGAAATTAAGAAAGATAATCCTTCGGAAGTTTCTGTTGGTTTGGCCTTGGCCATTGCACGTCATGGCGATGATGCCGCTCGGGTCGAAGCCTTGAAAACCTTAATGGGAATTGAATGGCAAAGTTTGGAGGAATCTAAAAAACTGGATTTTATTAGAGGGGTCGATTTGCTTTTGACGAGAATGGATGGAAGCTTGCCCAACGCCGTACAGGAAAAAATCAAGGAGCTATTTTTACCCGCCTATTTGGCAAGTTCCGAGGCAGTGAATATGGAATTGTGCAAGATTCTAAGTTATTTACAAGTTGAAGAGATTGTTGCGTTGACATTGCATGAGATGGAGACGAATACTTCTACTGAAGGTATGGAAGCGATGTACATATCCGGTGATATTTCCAATAGAAGTGAACAATATGGAAAGGATGTTGAGAATATGTTGGCAAATATGCCAAATCAACGGAATATTAGTTATGCCATGAGTCTGAGTTACCTTCAAAAGGGTTGGTCAACGTCTGCAAGGGAGCGTTATTTTAAATGGTTTGGCGATGCGTTGCAAAAAGCTGGAGGTAAACAGTATCTGAATTTTATCAGGGCCATTCAAAAAGAGGCTTTGGCCAATGTTCCAGAGAACGAACAAGAATACCTTTCTGAAATCACTGAGATAGCGGCGGCACGCAGGGCAGATTATATGGAGGATGTAAAACAACCGGAAGGTCCTGGTGTTAATTGGACGGTGGAGTTGTTAATGTCCGCTTATGAAAAGAATTACAAAAACGCCGATTTTGAGAACGGGAAGAATATGTTTAAAGCTTCATTGTGTATTTCATGCCATAGTATGAATGGGGAAGGAGGTAGTAGTGGACCTGAATTGACTAAAATTGGTTCTAGATTTACAGTAGGGGCAATCGGGGAAGCCATTGTTAATCCATCAGGGACCATTGGGGACCGATATCAATATTCAGATTATCATATGAAGGACGGTTCTGTGATCACTGGGATTGAAATTGACGAAGATGATGATACGATTGAAGTGAGTATAAGCGCTTTCACTTCTAATGTTACCACAAAAGTGAGAAAGGATAGACTTGAAAGTGTTGAATTATCCAAAATATCGCCAATGCCGGCAGGCTTGGTCAATAGATTGAACGAACAGGAAATTACAGATTTGATAGCCTATATGTTGTCAGGCGGAAACCGAAATAATATAAAGAAATGAATTATAAAGTAATTTATACAGTGTTTATGACCATGGTGATGAGTTGCAATTTAGCAGGTCAGAAAGCAAATGAAACAGAGCAATTGTTCAATGGCAAAGATCTTAGCCATTGGAGGGGTGATAGCCGGGTTTGGTCTGTGGAGGATGGATGTATTAAAGGGGAAACAACTGATGAAGTGGTTATTGCGCATAATACTTTTTTGATTCATGATAGGATCGTGTCGGATTTTGAGTTGACATTTAAGTATAAAATCATAGGAGGAAATAGCGGTGTTCAGTATAGGGCGAGGGTAGTAGACCAAGATAAATTCATCATTGGGGGCTACCAAGCGGATATGGAAGCGGGCATTCAATATTCCGGGATTTTGTATGAAGAAAAAGGAAGGGGGATTCTAGCACAGCGTGGTGAAAAGGTGGTTGTTTCGAAAGAGGGGAAAAAAACGGTAACACGGTTTAAAACCACGGAAGAGATTCAGGCAGTTATCAATCAGGAGGATTGGAATGACTACCGCATTGTTGCAAAAGGGAATCATTTGCAACATTATATCAATGATCAATTGACCATTGATGTCGTGGATAATGAAACCGGGAAATCAGCCTCTTCGGGGGTGTTGGCCTTGCAGCTCCATGCAGGTCCGTCGATGCAAGTGTTTTACAGGGATTTAGAATTGAAAAAGTTATAAATCATAATATATATACCTCTCTTTAATACGTACTGTTCGTATTGTTTTATGGCCTTGGCATATATATTCAAGGTGTTGACCTTTGTAACGCGAGGGGCTTAACCCAAGGCTCCTAGCCTACATATATCGCGTGTTGTGTTTAGGTGCTAGTTTATTCACTGTCTTTTTCATAGGCGAAACTATACTCCTTCGAATACGTATGTTCTTTACTTATTATAGAATCGATTTTTTTAACGATTTCAGAATTTTCCTCGGCAACATTATGTTCTTCACCAATATCAGAAGCTAAATTATAAAGTTCAATAGAAGCTTTGGCATTATTGTTCATATCCAAACGGATCCCTTTCCAGTCTCCAAATCTTACGGCTTGTTTTCCTCCTTGTTCCAGAAATTCCCAATATAGATAATCATGGCTTTTTTGTTTTTCCCCCAATAATTCCGGCAAGTATGAAATGCCATCAATATTCCCTGGTGTTTTCAATTGTGCGATTTCACAAACTGTAGGTAAAAAATCCCAAAAAGCCGAAATGTGATTGGAAGTAGTATTTGGTTTTATTTTCCTAGGCCAATATGTTATCATAGGCACTCGTATACCACCTTCATACAAATCGCGTTTGTATCCCCTTAAATCGGAATTGCTATTAAAATAATTTGGATCGGCTCCACCTTCCTGGTGGGGGCCATTATCCGAGGTAAATATTATTATGGTATTATCCGCAATGCCAAGTTCTTCAACTTTTTTTCTGATTTCACCTACTTGCTGATCCAGTAGGGAAACCATAGCGGCAAAAGCTGTATGGGGTTCTTTTTGGGAACCATATCCTCCATTTTTATACTCTTCTCCATCATCTTCACCCTTATATTCATTATCGGGTAGTAGTTTCCCTCTAAATTTAGCCATATACTTTTCCGGTGCAGCAAGTTCCGCATGGGGAATAATCGAAGGGTAGTACATAAAAAAAGTAGTGTCTTTGTTCTTTTCGAGAAATGCCATGGATTTTTCATGAATAATATCAGGAGCATAAGTTTCCGTTTTGGTTCCGACATTCCCTTTTAATATTTCCTTGGTTTGATTGTGCCAAAGATGATAAGGGTAATAATTATGTCCCATCCGCTGACAATTATAACCATAGAATTCATCAAAGCCTTGATTGTTAGGGTCTCCTTCAGAGGAAGGGTAACCTAATCCCCATTTTCCAAAAGCACCTGTTATATAGCCTTCGGATTTTAAAAGTTCGGCAACTGTCACCACTGAGGAAGCCATAGGATATTGTCCTTCAGGTTCGACCTCTCGATTTCCGCGTACAAATGTGTGTCCGGTATGCATACCTGTCATTAAGGATGACCGGGAGGGAGCACATACGGTAGACCCAGAATAGTGCTGGGTAAATAACATACCGTCTTTGGCTAACTTATCAATATTTGGTGTGGAAAATTTCTTCTGACCGGTCACACTTAAGTCGCCATAGCCTAAATCATCCGCTAAAATATAAATAATGTTAGGCTTCCGAGTTTGTCCATTTTCTATGGTTTGCTTTTTACCATTGCAATTAAAAAGACTCAAGCTAAAAACAACAACAATTATTGTATTGATCAATTTTTTCATTAGTATCCTATTCATTATATTTTTCATAAAACACAAGGATTAAGCGATGGCAAGTAGGGCAGATACGTCGTCGGTGACAGCAGCGGGCGAGTAGGTGCGTTGGCTTAATACCTGTTTGCGCTGATAGCCAAAGCTTTATGTTTTATATTTTTATATTGCCAAATCCCAATGATTTAGCGTCGTCATAAAGATACACAGACTTTAGCGTATATGCCGCAAGTCCGTACTATAATTGTAGGTGTTGTTTGCAAAAAAAAACGGATGTATCAAAGGAATTTTCCAGTAGGCTAGAACCAGGCTATTCATTATCCACAGTGTTGCGCGTTCGTGCTTTTATTCAGATTTATGTACTTCCAATTCAATTTCAATCATAAATTCCGGTACGGCCAATTCCGTTACGCCGAGCCAAGAACCTGTCGGAAATTGTTTGGTGTATATTTCATTTCTGTAGGCAGCGTTTTCGATGAACAATGCCATATCGGTCGTGAAAACATTTTCCACAACGACGTCATCAAATGTGCAACCATAGTGTTTCAGTATTTTATCCAAATCCGCATAACAATTTTTCATTTGTTGCCCAAAATCCCCAATTGCAGTTGGATTCCCCTCATCGTCCATACTCACGGCACCGGATATTTTAATATCATTTCCGATTTTGACTGCGTGTGAGTATCCATATGCCTTTTCCACTTCTGGCCGCAGCAAAAAGTACTCAGGTTTTTCAGATTCAATAACGACTTCCTTTTCCACTTTTTTGGTTGCTTCTTTTTCCTTTGGGTCACAACTTTGAATTGTAAAAAACAACGTACAAAGTATCAAAAGTAAGGTCGGTTGATGGGTTGGTCTTTTCATGGATAAAATGTAATGTTTATGCTGTTCGTATTCAGGTTTTATGATAAGTCCCGTTTCCTTCTTAAGCAACATGACTTACAAAAGGTGTTTGCCTCCGTTATTTTTAATCAATCACTTTTCGGAATCTGCCAACTTCTTGGTATCGACAAACTGTTGAAATACAGTGATTTTTCCTTCATCATTAAGTGACCATAGATGTGCGGCTTGTGCGCTATAGCTCTTACCGGTTGCTTTTACTTTGGCATCATATCTTAGGGTCGCTAAGACCATGTTATCATTCATGCCATGGACTTTTACATCCTGTAATCCAAAGTATTCATGGTTTGCCCCAAGACGTGCAAATACGCCTTCTAAAATTGAATCTGGACCAACGTAGGGATTTCCATCTGCAAGTGAATTACTTTCGGCTTCGTTCCATTCTATTTCGGGATGCATCAATCCCAGAACTGTAGGCATATCGCCCGTTGAAAAAGCGTTGTACAAAGCGTCAATAATTTTAATGTTCAGTTCAGTTCTCATGATTTTGGTTTGTTTGATTATTATAATGTAATTATGCTTCTGTTTTGGTCCGTTCTTGGCTTGCACATTTTCAAAAATAAAATATACAACTTTATTTTTTTGTGGGTCACAATGACGCTTGACTACCTTCATTTAAGAATAAAACCGTAATTTTTTTACATAGTGCGTGCCTTCGTATTTTTATTCAGTAGGCATTGGAGCGTTACTACTCCACATACCATAAGTGGACATCCATTTTCCTTCCTTGTTTCGTTCCAGTATTTCCGTGTATTTCCCTGTTTCGACTATCGTATCGTTGTTCGCTCCGTGAAATCGCATGGTAAACGTTCCAATTTCGTATCCTAAATTACCATTACTTTTGGCATCAATCGTTTTTACCGTTGCGTCAATAATTCCGGCATCAATAGCGGCTTGCCAATAGGCTTGGATATTGGCACGTCCGGTTACAATAGGTTCATTGGGCGGCAGTATGGAAGCATTCTCGTCATAAACAATGGCAGCAGCCACAGCATCTTTTGCGGTTAATGCTTTTCCAAAATCCCGGTTCATTTGTCCGAGTTCCGCTACAGTGGCAGATATGGAAATTGCTTCTTTTTCAGGTTTTTGGTTTTCTTGTTTACAGGCCAATGTGGTTGCTAGAATAACTGTAATAATGGTGAAAATTTTAGTTGTAGTCTTCATTTTGATTGTATTAGAATGATTGCCTACTCTGGTTGGTTTTCGGCTATCCCCATTTGAACATCCCAAAGGTTATCTAAATGTTCGATCTAAAAATCTCGTTTATACAACCCATTTGTATGTTGTGCACCCCATTAGTACCATAACACACCTTAATGGTCTCATGGTCCATATTGTATAAGTTTTAGCGTGATGTAATGATGACCATATTTTGATAAATACGGACGAATGGGAAGTTTATCTTAAATATTCAGAAGGGGATTTTCCGAAGCGTTTTTTATATTTTTCAGAGAAGTATTGTACTTTTTTTATTCCAATGGCATGAGAAGCGGCTTTAACACTACGTACATTTTTGGTCTCAAGCAAATTTCGTGCAAAATCGTATCTGATTTCCTTTATGTATTGCAAAGGGGTCATACCCGTCAACGATTGTACACGACGAAAAAATTGAGCGCGGCTGATAAACAATTCATCTGCCAATATATCGACGGACAAATTGAAATTACCAATATTCGATTTTACCTTTTCTTCCAATTTGGCAAGCCATTCCTGATCGGGAATACAGAGGATGGGTGTATTGGAGAGATGCATTCCACTTGCTATTATCGTATTGGCCTCCTGCTTTTTCAGGGTTGTGTTTTTACGCTTTTTAACATTGTTCAATAAGTTTTTAATACGTGCAAACAACTCTGCTTCTTCAAAAGGTTTTATTAAATAATCATCAACGCCGATTCGTAATGCCGTTAGTCGATCTTCGATTTCCGCCCTGGCGGTAAGCATTACAACAGGTATCATCCATAAGTTTTCATTGGTTTTAAGGGCTTCCAACAGTTTAAAACCATCCATTACTGGCATCATCACATCAGAAATAATCAAATCAGGCGTGTCCTTTTGTCCTTGGGGGATTTGTTCTAGGATTAGGAGTGCTTCCTGTCCGTTTTCAGCAGTAAGTACATCAAAATCCTCTGATAGGATAAATTGTAAATAAGAGCGTAAACTGTAATTATCCTCAACCACTAAAATAGTGGGCTTATTACGAGCTTCATCATGTTGTAGAGGATTGCTGATTTTGAGTTTGTCAACCGATATTTTGTTGGTGACAACAGGGGCAATGGCCATGCTATCGTCAGTATAGCCTATGACTTCCTTTTTTGGTAAAGTCAAGGTGAAAGTGGCACCCTTACCTAATGTACTATTCACGGATAATTCCCCATGCATCACCTCTGCCAATTCCTTTGCCAGGGACAAACCGATACCTGTACCTCCTTCCACGGGCGATTCCAGTTGGTTGGTTTGGTAAAACCTATCAAAAAGATGGGGCAGATCATCTGGATGGATGCCTTTCCCATTGTCCGTTACTTCTATTCGCCAATCGTGAATTTTGTCTTTTATGGTTATGGTAATCGTTCCGTCAATGGGAGTGAATTTTAGGGCGTTGGATATTAGGTTGTTGAATATGCGTTCAACTTTCAACTTGTCCAACATTAGGCCATGGGGCATATTTTCGGCAAACTCGAATATTAAATTGATGTTTTTTTGTTTGGCATAGGATTCAAAAGTTGAAATAAGCCGTCGCATTAGTTGATAGACGTCGGTAGGTTCTTCCCTAACCTCCATTTTACCAGACTCCAATTTTGTTAAGTCGAGTATTTCACTAACGAGTCCCAATAATTGATTGGCCTGTTCTTTGGCAAGTGAAATCAAGGCTTTGTTTCCATCATCGAGTATTGGGCTGTTCAATGCCGTGCTTAGGGGGGGTAGAATCAACGTAAGTGGTGTTCGTAATTCATGTGAAACGTTAGCGAAAAATCGTGTTTTAGCAGCATCTAATTGAAGTAAAGCCTTTTTTTGTTCTTCAATAATCAGGTTTTTTGATTGCAATTCCTTTAAGGAATTCTTCAAATCAAAATTAGCCTGTTCCAAAACAGTTGCCTGTTGCTCCAATTCATTGGTACGTTGTTTTACGGCATTTTGTAGTCGCTGGTTTTCAGCCGTAATTTTTTCAATGGATATATTTTGACCTTCAGATGTTCCACTATCTGAAAATGAGCTGTGTTGATGAATGAATTTCCATCCAAGCTTCTTTTTTTTAAGGAGGGTAGTGGCCCTGAATTTATTGTAAAACAGCCATTTTTCATCTACCAGGGCATACGCATCGCATAATTCATAAACGATAAAAGTCTCGTTCAGTAACTCAATAGACGTATTTCTGTTTCGCATTTCAAAATTGCCGGCAACCTGGTCAATCGTTTCATACAAAAATTGGACGGCTTCCTTTTTATTGAAAAACACCTCACGTTCTGCACTTCCTATTTGTGTATATTCATCAGAAAGCAAATCAACCATTACTGAAATGTCCCCTTTTAAATAGCTGGACCAATACAGGTCGTGTAATTGTAGTATTTCTAATTTCAATTCCTCCGTTCGATTCATTTTAAAGGCTAAAGCATCACACTTACTGATTTATTAAGGGACCGTATTCCAATTTTGAGAATTGCATCATGAACAAAAGGAATATTCCTTTCGAAATCCACTTTAAGTTTAAATAGGTCTGTCATTATTACAATACTGCCACGGTAAACATAACGTTCGTTTCACCTTGGGCAGCACGCCGTTGGCAGCAACTACAACTTTAGCCTTTACCTCGGCACCAATTTATTTATTGTTGCGAGATCCCGATACTTCGGGAAGAACGACAAGCAAATTCGTTTTATTCAGAAACTAAGATAAGTTAATTATCAGTAATGGACACAACCTAGGTTAAAGTGTGAAAATGACCAGTATATTAGGTTATGGCACCTTTAATGGTTTTTTCGGAGTAATAGTATACAGAATCCCGTTAGAGTTAAAACATATCCAATAAGCAGTCAAAAGGGTAGGGGCAATAGGGTAGGTATCGGGTAGCTCATTTAGATTATACGTGCTTTAAAAATCTCAATTCACCTATGTAAGGATCCCCCCTTTAATTTCCCTATATTATAACCAAAGACCATGAATAAAATTGTTTCGTACTTTTCTCCAAGTTTTGTTTTTAAAATACTAAATGCTTTGGTGATTTGGGCTTCCACGGTTTTTATGGATATGTTTAAGTAATCGGATATTTCATTGTTGGTAAGACCTTCCTTTTTACTTAGAATAAACACCCGCTGACATTTTGGTGGCAGTTTTTGAATTTCCTTATTTACGATATCCATCATTTTTTCAATGATATTATCATCGATTTCTTCAGCAACTTCATGTGTGTATTCTATATACTTCTCATTCAATAATACGACGGCCTTGTTTTTCTGATAATGGTTCAAGAACTCATTGTAGACACATTTGTATAAAAAATTACGTATTGAAAACTGTGGATTTAGTTTTTTTCTGGATCTCCAGGTCTTAAGAAACACGTTTTGAACAATATCTTGGGCAACGGCTTGCTCGTGGGTCAAGGTAAGTGCATAGGCATTAAGTTGTCTGTGGTATTTCTCCAATAGATATATATAGGCCTTTTCTTCCCCTGAAATAAGGCTGTTGATAAGCTTTTGATTATCGTCAAAATCCATAAAACATGTTTAATCAATAAATATCGGTTAAAAATAATATGATTTTAAAAATAAAACCAAATAAAAGTTAGGGTATTGGAAATTTGACTTGTATTAATAGAAACAAAGGACCACAAATGATTTCTAAAGAAGCTGAAAAGCGAATTGTAAAATATTTTTCTCAGTCAGCGGATATCCATGATTTGGATTTTTTGAATGAGTGGTTGAAAAAAGACCAGAATCAAAAGACCTTTAAAAAATATGTTAAAACCCATTTTGCGATAAACTTGGCTATGAACGACCCGAATCTAAATAAAATCAAAGACGAACTCCTTAAGGAAATCCGTAATGAAAAAAAACCAGTGATAAGGATTAAGTTCTTATCCGTATTGAAATACGCTGCCATTGCTATCTTGTTTTTGAGCCTCGGATATCTGATCAGTAAAAATGAGTTTGGGGGCAATGACTTGATCAAGCCTCGGGAAGATGTTGTCACGTTACAATTGTCTAATGGGGATTTGGAAGTGATTACAGAAAAAGGTAGTTATGAGCTCATAGATAATAATGGAGAGGTCATTGGGGTTCAAAAAGGAAAGCAATTGATCTATAAAGACAAGGGGAATACTACGGGTACGAAATATAACACCCTTACCATTCCCAATGGCAAGCAATTTGGGGTGGTACTTTCTGACGGCACCAAAGTCCAGTTGAATGCGGGAAGTTCCATGACGTATCCAATGTTATTTAGCCCAGACAGTCCTCGAAAAGTGATTTTAACGGGAGAAGCTTTTTTTGAGGTAAGCCATGACCAAAAACGACAATTCATTGTCAATACCCAGGAACTCGACGTAAAAGTCTATGGTACCAGATTTAATGTGGCCAATTATCCCGAGGATGAGCATACGGAAGTTGTTTTGGTCGATGGGTCTGTAGCCTTGTCTCAGCTGGGGGACCCACAAATAAAGAAAGAGGAAGTATTCCTAGAGCCGGGGCATATGGGTGCCTATAACAAAAGGGATAGGAGTATTGTGGACCAAAAAGTCAATACATCCCTTTACACGTCATGGATGGAGGGTAATCTGGTTTTTAGAAACGAAACATTTGAAAACATTACCCGAAAGTTGGAACGACATTATAATGTGGTTATAATCAATAACAATAAGGATTTGGCAGATGAGACCTTTAATGCCACGATAGAAATGGATCATGAAACCATTGAACAGGTCTTTAATTATTTTAATAAAGTGTATAGTATAGAATATCAAATTGTTGAAAACAAAATAATCATTAATTAAAACATAAACCTATGGGATAGAAATTTAATAACCAACTAGGATTATTTTCTTCTATTATCAAAGCAATTGGTACATAAAAAAATCGGAAGATGCTGTAACATCCCCCGATTTAAGGAAAATGATCACACTTAACGCGTAATCACTTGTAAACATTCAAAAATATGAAAAAACCACCAAAGTCGGAGGGTGTACACTCTTGGCACTTAAATTATGACATAAAAATGAAGTTATCGCTTCTATTTTTTTTAATCGTAAGTTTTTTGATGCAGGCCAACTCTTCATATGCACAAAAAACGAAAATTTCGATAGACAGGGAAAATTCCACTGTTCGGGAGGTTCTTGATGATATCGAAGCTACAACTGAGTTTAAATTCTTGTTCAATACCAAAGCAGTTGATCAGGATAGACGGGTGTCTATTAAAGTTAAGAAAGCTACGATCGATAAGGTATTGGAATTGCTCTTTAACGACGTTGATACCTCGTACGAAGTGGATGACCGTAAGATTTTATTAAAAAAAGGAATACGGCAACACGGAAATAAGGATGGATTGAATGCGTCGGATATTGGATCCTATCAACAAATAATAGTTGGAACGGTTACAGAAACCGGAGGTATGCCCTTACCAGGCGCCAACATTATTGAAAAGGGAACACTCAATGGTGTTACCGCTGATTTTGACGGCAATTTTTCCATTCAGGTGGCTAATGAAAATGCCATATTACAGATTTCCTATTTAGGTTTTGAAACCCAGGAAATTAAAGTTAAAGGTAAAACCACAATTAATGTAGTACTGCAAGAAAGTGCTTCCGCGTTGGAAGAGGTTGTAGTGGTAGGTTATGGTACCCAAAAACGGTCTAAATTGGTAAGTGCGGTTGACCAAGTTGGTGACGATGCTTTTGAAGGTAGGGCGTCGGTAAATACGACCCAAGCCTTACAGGGACGCTCGCCTAGTTTGACCATTCAGCAGACCAACTCTGAACCTGGAGCGGGATTGAACATCAACATTCGGGGTATAAGTACATTGGGCAATAATAGTCCACTTATAGTTATAGACGGGATTGTAGGTGGTGATATCAATGCATTGAATCCGACCGATATCGAAAGTGTCTCAGTCCTGAAGGATGCCGGTAGTGCTGCAATATATGGTTCTAGGGCAAGTAATGGGGTAGTGCTTATCACAACTAAAAAAGGAAGTAAAAGTAGCCCGATGAAAGTACAATACAGTGGTTTGGTGGGGTATAATTTACCTCATTATTTTACCAAACCGGTACATGGGTATGAAAATGCAATGCTCAAAAACGAAGCGGCCTATAATTCAAATGAAAGTTCAGCGGTTTATACCTCCGATGAGATTGCGGCATTCATTGAGAATGGGGATGAAGAATGGTTTGCAGATGAGATTGTGCGCGATGCACTACAGCAAAGCCATAATTTATCCGTTTCCGGTGGGGGTGAAAACAACACCTATTTGGTATCACTGGGGTATCTCAATCAAGGCAGTAATTTCGTGGGTCCATCAAAAGGAATGGAAAGATATAATTACAGGATAAACCTAACGAATGACTATGGGCGTTTTAAATTGTCTTCCAACTTGGCATATGCCAAACAGAAAATAGTCGACCATGCTGGTAATACCTCTACCTTAATGGTGGATGCTTTTAGGGTACCCCTGATTTATAGGCAAAAGGATGAAGATGGCAATTATTTGACCAATGATGTACTCAATGAGTTCAACTCTTTGGGAATATTGGAACAGGGTGGTTTTAGACGGTATGACAATGATGATCTGTTTGGAAGTTTATCCGCAGAATTGAAATTAACGGATAACTTAAAACTGAGGGGCGTTTTTGGAGGAAGGTTATGGTCCAATGATCTTTTCTCCAGAACAAAAAGAGTCGATTTCTTTCCAAAGGGAGTTTCTGGGGCCGATAGAAACACCAACGATGAACATAGAAAGAGTCTAGATCTTAATCTGCAATTGATGATGGAGTATGACAAAACATTCAACGATGTACATGATTTGAATGTGCTTGTTGGTGCTTCGAATGAAAACCACTCTGACAGGGGATTTGCGTTGTATAAAAAATACACAGACCCTGATTTAGGCACCCCCATCACGGATACGGAAATTAGCGACGATTCCTATAATTCCAATCAAAGTTCATCCAAGAATAGTCTTAATTCCATATTTGGTAGAGGGTCGTACAGTTATGCGGATAAATACTTTCTTGAGGCCAGTTTCAGATATGATGGTTCTTCCAAATTCAGGGAGGAAAAACGTTGGGGCTTTTTCCCTTCACTTTCAGTCGGATATAATGTTACCGGGGAAGACTTTATGGAAAACTATAAAGATAAATTCGGAAACATAAAAGTGCGGGCTTCTTATGGTGTTTTGGGGAACCAAAACGTAGGGAATTATCAATATCAAACCACCTATTTTACGTTTCAAAATGCGTATGGTTACAATAACCAAGGTGTTAGTGGAACCGGGTATAATTTTGCCAATCCCGATATACAATGGGAAAGGGCAGCGACCTTTAACATAGGTGCGGATTTGGATTTTTTCAAAGGAGCATTGACCATGTCTTTTGATTATTTCGATAAAGTGACTTCTGACATTTTGGTGCCGCCTGCGGTTCCTGGAGTATATGGTACTAGTTTGCCCGATTACAATGCTGGGGAAGTCGGAAACAAAGGTTGGGAGTTGTCAGCGACCTATAGGCATCAAGGTGAACTCTTTAACCACAGGCTCTCTGTCAATGTTGGTGACTCTAAGAATGAGGTTTTGGACTTTCAAGGCAATGAGCGGTTAACTGGAGTGGAAGAACTTCAGGTATTACTGCGGGAAGGACAACCATTCAACTCTTATGTAGGTCTTAAAAGGGACGGTATTTTTCAAAGCGTCGAAGAAATAGAAAATGCGGCCATTCCAGAAGGCTTGATGGTGGTGCCCGGAGATAATCGTTATGTAGATGCAAATAATGATGGAGTGATAAATGATGAGGATAAATTCATATTTGGAAACCCCTTTCCACGATATACTTTCGGGCTCACCTATAATGTTGAATATAAAGGGATAGACCTGAGTTTATTTGTTCAAGGTGTGGGAAAAAGAACCATGATGGTACGTGGTGAATTGGTTGAGCCTTTTCACTATAATTACGGTGCTACCATGTACACCCACCAATTGGATTATTGGACACCACAAAACACCGATGCCTATTATCCCCGTCTTGCGAATGCGGGTAGCCAATCCATAACAAATAACTATAGACGTGGTTCGGATATGTATCTCTATGATGGTGCTTATGTTCGATTAAAGAATGTGCAGGTAGGTTATACGTTGCCTAAGGTAGTGTCGGAAAAAATAGGCATGAAAAGTTATCGTGTGTACTTGTCTGGCCAAAACTTGTTGACATTCTCGAAAATTGACTTTGTTGATCCAGAACTTTCAGAGTTTAATGGTAACCTGAGCTCCTCGGGAGGGAATAGTGGCAGGGCCTATCCTACACTTATTTATTATGGACTTGGTTTAGATATCACTTTTTAATTCAGCAAAAATGAAAAACAATATAACATATAAAATTAACGCAATCCTGGTATTGCTGTTGGTAGTTACAGCTTGTGAAAAGTTAGACCTTGCCCCTGAAAACCAATTTACCAGTTTAAATTATTGGACAAGTATTGGTAAGGCCCAGACCGTTTTGAATACGGCCTATTCACAAATGCAATACAGTAATTATTTTTTCTATAATGAAGCATTATCAGATAATGCTTATAACGGAAGAGGGGATATGGTAGGGGCTGCTTCTTTGGCAGCAGGCACCTACGATGCTTCTTTGTCCAGGTTGCAAAATGAATGGAACCAAAGATATGCCGGTATAAAAACCTGTAATCTATTTTTGGAAAATATTGATCGTATTGAAGATGCAGATGCGGATGTTGTGGAGAGAATGATAGGGGAGGCCCGCTTCATTAGGGCCTTCCATCATTTTCAGTTGATGACCTGGTTTGGCGATGTGCCCCTTGTGGCAAAAGACCTTACCATAGAGGATGCCCAAACCTTGAGTAGAACGCCTAGGACGGAAGTATTGCAATTTGTTTTATCGGAATTGGATGAAGTTATCAAGATACTGCCTAGCAATTCGGAGTATAGTGAAGAAGAAAGGGGTAAGATTACCAAGGGTGCCGCGATTGCCCTAAAAGCAAGGGTATTGCTCTATGAAAACGATTGGGAAGGGGTCGTTGCTGCTTGCGAAAGTTTAATGGATGGTAGCAATGGATCCTACGGATTGTTCTCTTCTTATGAAGGATTGTTCCTTCCTCAAAATGAATATAGTAATGAGGACATCTTGAGTTTGCAATACCTCCCCGAATTTAGGACATGGGGTGAGTATTTTGATTTTGCCCCCTTAACTGCGGGTTCCAGACTCAATGCCATGGCTGCGACCCAAGAATTGGTAGATAGTTACTTAACCTTGGACGGTAAAAAAATATCCGATGCAAGTTCCGGTTATAATGAGGATGATCCTTATACGAACAGGGACCCTAGACTAACCAATACCATTGTATACCACGGTTATGAATGGGAAGATGTTGGTGGAGGCTCGCATACGGTTTTAATTGAGCCAGGTTCAGGTACTGCCGATGAATACGTACCAGGGTCCTCAGCAACTCCAACGGGATATTACTGGCGCAAATATTTTGACCCAACACATCAGACTGGATTGTCTTCGGGTCTTAACCTAATGTTGATCCGATATGCCGATGTCTTATTGATGTACGCCGAAGCCAAGACTGAGTTAGGTCAAATGGATCAAGCAACCTGGGACAACACCATTAAGGCCATAAGAAGCCGGGCTGGCTTTACAAATCCAACGGCACTTAATTTTGATAACTCATTGGGCAAAGATGAATTGCGACAGATAATCAGAAATGAACGCAGGGTGGAATTGGCTTTTGAAGGTCTACGGATTTTTGATATCCGAAGGTGGAAAACAGCGGAAGATGTTCTCAACGGTTGGGCACACGGTGCGAAATTCGGTCCTCTATCCCAGGATGATGGTTACATAAGGGCAAATCTTAGATTTTTCGACCCCAATAAACATTATTTATGGCCAATTCCAAGGGATGAGCGCCTCATTAATCCAAATCTAAGTCAAAATCCAGGTTGGTAGGTCCAATCAAAATCAAATAATATCTAAATAAGAAACAGATGAAAACAATATATATAAAAATAATGCTAATTGCACTTTCGGTTTTTGTTGTAAGCTGCGATGATGATGAAACATTGTCCAATACCAATGTATCCCCGGTCAGTGAACTTTATTCACCGGCAGATAATACATTCTTTAATTTGGGAGCAGCTAGTTCCGCACTGTTCGAATGGCAACATGCCAAGGCAGAAGACAATGGTATTGTGTTATACGATGTGGTATTTGATGTAGAATCAGGTGACTTTTCAAATCCTGTATATGTAATGCCTTCAGATGGAAAGGGGCTTCAAAATACCTTGAACATTTCTTTTACCGATTTGAATAGGATTGCAGAGATGGCGGGTATAGAATCTAAAAATTCAGGTAAATTGAAATGGACGGTCTTATCTTCCAAAGGATTGAATATTCAAAAGTCAAGTGCTTCGGGGGTTATTGAAGTAGAGCGTCCAGCAGGATTCCCTTCACCGGACGAATTGTTTATTTTAGGTACAGCCTCTGAAGCTGGTACGGCAAACACGGATGCTATTCCTCTTAAAAAAATAGGTGCTACCCAATATGAGATATATACTTCCCTTAAACCAGGTGATTATCATTTTATAACCAGAAAATCCGATAATTCCTTAGTGTATTCCATCAATGGAACAAATTTGGAAGAAGGAGGGGCTACAACTTATAGCGGTGAAGAAAAAGTATACAGAATACAGGTAGACTTTAGTGATGGGTCTGTAAATATGGTCGAAGTGGGCGAAATTAAATTATGGTTTCCTCCCACCGGTGAATTTATGTTCGATTTTGAGTATAAAGGAAATGGTACCTGGAAAGCGGCCAACGTATTTATTGAGTTTAAACAAGAAGGTTGGGGTAGGGATGAACGTTACAAGTTCCGATTCATGATAGACGGGCAAGAAATGTGGTACGGAAGTGTCAATGGTGATAATCAAAGACCTTCCGATGATTCCGATCTTTCTTTCTGGTACATGGTACCCGTAACCGATGATTATTGGAGTAATTGCTTTAAATATAATGGAAATGTAGACGAGAAAAATGCGGACATAGAAATCATCTTCAATGCATCCGTACCTGAATATACCCATGCTGTAACGCCTTTATAAAACAAAATAGTTACCTCTCCCTAAAAAAAATAGGGAGGGGTACTTTAAACAAAAATAATTATGAAAATATATACATTACTTGCCCTTATGGGAATCACGTTATTGGTTTCCTGCTCTGAAGATCCTGTGCCGCTGCGTGATCCCGTTAAAGGGGAAGAAGTGGCTCTTGAAATAGATTGGTCGGCCACTGCGGATTCTGTGCAAACGACCTTTTACAATACCTATTTGGGGTCTGAAGGCACTTTTATTGCGAACAATTCTGGTGATGCTACATTTCATTATTGGCCAAATGCACATGTATTGAATGTGTTGGTAGATGCTTATACCCGTACAGGGGATGGGGCCTACCTTTCTAAAATGAAAAACCTTGTGAACGGGATCGAGACCAAAAATGGTGGTACATATTCCAATATGTTCAATGATGATATGCTCTGGTTGGGTAACGCTGCTGTTAGGGCATATGAGGCCACTGGAGATCCAGAATACAAAACGGTGGCAGAATTTTTATGGAACGATATCATTTTAAGTCATAGTGATGTTTTTGGAGGTGGAATTACCTGGAAAAAGGACACTCCAAAACAAAAAAATGCAGTCTCAAACGGTCCGGCCATTATACTGGCGATGCGTCTGTACGACATTGATAAGGATACTGAATATTTGGACTGGGCAAAATCCATTTATGATTGGGAAAAAGAAAACCTCGTTGACCCCATTACCGGATTGGTTTGGGACAATTTAAGTGAGGAAAATGGAGAAATCATTACGAACAAGGACTGGATTTTCACCTATAACGCAGGTACATGGATTGGTGCGAATATTAGATTATACAAAGAAACGGGCGAACAATCCTATTTGGACGATGCGATAAAAACAGCGACTTCGATGATGACCAGCCCTAAATTGACATCGAACGGACTTATGAAAGACGAAGGCCAAGGGGATGGAGGTTTATTCAAAGGAATTTTGGTAAGATATTTTACCGAGTTAATCTTGCTTCAAGATATCAATGCCAGTGATAAAGAGGCCTTCTTGGATTTCTTTGAATATAATGCCAATACATTATATAGCGATGGATTAAAAAGACCGGAAATGGCAATTGGTCCCAATTGGGGAGAAAAACCTTCGGGCAATGTTGATCTCACTACCCAATTGAGTGGTATAATGTTGGTTGAAGCTGCTGCAAAACTGGAAAAAGAAAATTTTTTAGAATAAACAGACCTACATATGCAAAGAAGAAAATTTATAAGGAATACAGCCCTAGCGGGTGGTTTTACGATGATTGACCCCTTAAATATGGTTGCAGCGGATACCAAAACCTTAAAATCCTTCCC
>NZ_QGGQ01000011.1 GCF_003148665.1 Maribacter polysiphoniae
CACCGAACCCATCAGGAAGATCATCTATACGACCAACGCCGTGGAAGGTTTTCATCGCCAAGTTCGTAAGGTAACCAAGACCAAGGGGGCATTTACCAACGACATGGCCTTGTTGAAACTGGTATACCTGGCCACAAAGAACATCGAAAAAAAGTGGACAAGCCCATTACATAATTGGAGTCTTACCGTTCAACAACTTTATATTAAATTTGGGGAGAGGATACCACTGGTCTTAAACGCCAATTCCTTTGGGGCTAGCCCCAAAGGAATTGGAACAACGGACAGAGTTTAATTTACAGACCCATTTTCTACACAGGTTTTAGGAATATTCGACTCTCTATTGGTCGCTATTGAGAATCAATACCGCAATATAGCACCTGCCCTCCTACCCTTGCAACTACAGGATATAGATATAGAACAGGACATTGGTGCCTGGGATGCAGCTAAAAAAGCATGGGCATTACTTTATGAAGCTTTAGTTACCCCTCTATACGGACTTAAAATACTGTCTTTCATCATTGGGGTTTTTCTATGGATACTTGACCTTTTCATATATCCGATATTCTTAGCGGAGCGTTTTTTCTTATTAGGAATAATGCAAGCCTTTTTTCCACTAGTCATTAGTCTTTCCGTTTTTGAAAAGTTTCGTTCCCTGGCCTACAATTTTTTTAAGCTTTATGCCGGTGTGTATATGTTGGTGCCAGCATTTTTCCTGGTAAATGTATTCGTGAATAATCTCTATACCGAAATCAATGCCAATTTATGGAACGACCTATTTGGGACGGATTGGGGAAGTAATTTCTTTGCTCCGCTTTTGCAGTTAGGATCCATAGGGTTTATCGTATTCCTAAAATTCAAATTATACAGCAGAGCGACCTCGTTCACTTTTAGGCTGTTCGCAGGTTAAAAATTAAGAATCAACTATATGAAAACACCTTATAAGAATATCTATTCCATTTTAAAGCTCAACCGTTTTATCGTCTTATCGGTTATTATCGGAGCCGTGCTTACTTGTATCGTCTCCATAGTGATGGTGATAAAACTCCACAAAGAATCCGTAAACAATGCCTTTGTTGTCAATACCAATGGAAGTGTTATTCCCTTAAAAATGGTTTCCCAAAGAGAAAATTTAAATGTGGAAACATTAGCACACTTGGAACTTTTTCACACTTATTTCTACAACATCGATGCAAGCAATTACGAAAAGAATTTGGAAAAGGCTCTTTGGTTGGGAAACAGTTCCGTGGATGCACTATACCGGCAAAAAAAGGCGGATGGGGTCTACAATCGTTTGTTACAATACTCATTGGTCCAAAAAGTATTGAGCATAGAATCAAAAGTCGATTTACAAAATGAGCCCTATGAATTTGAAACCAAGACCATCTTTGAAATCAATCGTGGGACTATTACCGATACTTATGAATTGACGACAACAGGCAAAATGATCCACGTGGATAGAAACTTTCCAAAAAATACACACGGATTATTGATTACCAATTTTTTTGAAAACAGCTTAAAGAAAATAACCGATGAGAATTGAAAAGAACAAAATTATTTTTTCCATCATGCTAGTCTGCATTCTACTTTTTATAGGAGGATATGCACTATTAGTTTTAGAAGAAGACCAGGAACCAACTTTAGAAAACAACCAGGTTCCCATACCGGAATTAAAAGATAATCAAAAGGAATATGATTCCAAATTAGACGCTTTAAACGACTTAAAAGAAGTTAGACAGATCAATGCCCCAAGTATCTATGATGAACGGCTGCTGGACTCAACAGGGGTATATGATCCCGATTTATTGGACAAGGAAAAGATGCGCATCGTGGATAGCATATATCAACAGGGACAAATTGAATATTCCGATAGAAAATATGAAAACTTCAATATGAACAATGAGGCAACAAAATTCACTCAAGTAGTTCCAAAAGATACTATGGCATTCATTGAGGAAAAAGAAAAAGATGTTGCGGCCAAAGAATTGGGCTTGGAGCATCAACTCTTTTTTGCTTCGCACCCCATTGAAAATGATGATATGAACGTGCTAAAAACCGACACCTTCATTTATGTGCGAGTGGATGGTACCCAAACCGTCAAAAACAATTACAGACTGCAGATGCGGTTAAACAAAGCTGCCAACATATATGGAGAACACTACCCTAAAAATACTTCCATTTATGGGTTCGTGAGTTTTAAGCCAAATAGAACCATAATAGATATCGAACAAATAAATCATCAACCAATTATACTAAAGGCTCACGATTACCAAGATGGTAGTGAAGGCATTTATATAGAAAATAGTTATAAGGCGGAAATTACAAATGAAGTCTTGGGAGATATGGTGGAGGATATCAACATACCCGGCGTACCTCAAGTCAGCGGTATAAAGAACGTTTTTCGGCGAAACCAAAGAAATGTAAAGGTCACCGTTCTCGATAATTATAAACTCATTCTAAGAATTTCAAAACCACAGAATAAATTTCAATTCAATTAAAGACCAATACCATGAAAAAAACACTTCTTTTTTTGTCTCTGGCATTGTCGTTTTCGATATCGGCACAACTGCCATTGGATACCATTTATGCCAACGACCAGAAAAACGTCGCCCTATTTTTCCCTAGCCCAATACGGCAAGGCATCACTGGAGCTTCTCATTTTGTTTTCACATACAACCGGGAAAAAGAACAGTATTTTGGACTCTTACAGGCAAAACCAGGTTTAGAAAGTAATATATTCGCCGTCACCAGTGATGGTAGCGTGTATTCCTATATTCTAAAGTATTCGGAAAAACTTTCAAAGCTCAACTATTTTGTTACTGCGAACGAAAGTATAGGAAACGAAGCTCCTCTAGATAAGCCAGTTAAGCAAGCAAAAATAAATATCGTTACCGATGAAAATAGAATACCCTATTTCCAAAGAGCCTGTGATTATCTATTGAAATCTAAATCTCAAGCTATTGCAACAAAACGAAAACAAGGAATCAAATTAGAGTTGGAAAAAATGGTATATGATGGCTCTGAAGTATATTTGGTTATTGAGGTAAAGAATAAATCCGGAATCAATTTTGAAATCGACTATCTGAATGTGTACAGAACTAATGGAAACAATAGGCGAAAAGCTTCATTTCAACGTTTGCCACAAGATGTAATTTACCAACATAGTTTTCCAAACATCATATTAAATGGTCTATCACAGCAGTTTGTCTACGTACTTCCTAAATTTGTTTTAGGGGATAATGAAAAATTGATGTTAGAGCTCAAGGAATTGAATGGAAGTAGGAAAGTGATTTTGGAAGATAATCTTTAATAAGATTCTTTCAATAAAAAAGACCAAGCTGAATCAGCCTGGTCTTGTCATATTCAGTTTAAGCCTATACATTCAAAATGAATATCTTACGCTTTTCATTTTGAGGTGGTTCTTTTGGAAAATGATTTATTCTCCTTTAGATTGAATTGTGCTCGCAACCGCTGCATGTCATCACTTACTTTTCGCTCTATAACTTTTGCATAAATCTGAGTCGTAGCTATTCTAGAATGACCTAATAATTTTGAAACTGTCTCAATGGGCATACCATTACTCAGCGTTACCGTTGTTGCAAAAGTATGTCTAGCGATATGAAATGTGAGATTCTTTTGAATACCACATACATCTGCTATTTCCTTTAAATAGGAATTTAGCTTTTGGTTCGACATTTTAGGGAAGATAGTTCCTTGAGATATCGATTTCTTATTGCTTATATATTTTTCAACGATTTCAAGTGCTTTTGGTAATAATGGAACTCGAATAGGCTTCGTGGTCTTTTCTCGACGATAATAAATCCAAAGTTCGCCATCTATTCCAATACATAGGTTTTCTCCGGTCAGGTTAATTACATCGATATAACTCAAACTCGTATAGCAACTAAAAACAAACAAATCTTTTACCAACTGAAGTCTAGTTGTGGCAAAGGACTTTTCTTCTATTGCTTGAAGTTCGTCAAGTCTTAAAAAGCCTCTTTCCGTTTTAATATATTTTGATTCGAAGTTGATAAAGGGATCACGTTGTATCCATCCCAATTTTAGAGAAAGGTTGATTAATTTTCTGAAACGTGCTATATGTTTCATCACAGTATTGTTACCCATTCTCTGTTGATGGTCTTCAGGTACGTAAGACCTTAGAAATTTTTCAAATTTTATGATAAAGTCATAGTCGAGTTCACTCAAGTACATATCCGAGGACTTATAAGTTTTTAGTAGGAATTTGGAAACATATTTTTGTGTGGTGAAATAATTTTTTTGGGTTCCCCATTTTAACTTGCCCCTCATGTCCTCGTTATGGTAAGCAATAATATCCGTAACCGATCGATGGGCATCATCTACCCGAAGGAATCTTGCCTTAACTGCCTGTGCGGTAATAAGCTTATTTTCAGTCTTTAAATCTCGGTAGCACTGAAATAAGTGATTATAGGTCTCGTCCAAATAGCTGTTAAGTATTCTCGATTTTTGGCTAGTCCCTTTAGCTCGGTTTTTATGCACATCCCAGCCCGATATTAAAATTTTCCGTTTTAAACTAATGACTGCCCGTTTACCATTTACGGTGATTCTAGCATAAAGTGAGACCTGATTGTTTTTGACTCTGGAAAAATCTGCCCAGAAGAGAATACTGAATGTTGAAGATGTCTTCATGATTTCGTCTTTTAATTAACATTTATTTTGTTATCAGACGAAAGTCAAATCACTTATAAAGATACATTTATTTAGTCAACGCATTTGGCTTTTTAACAAATAGGTCAACACTTTTACAGTTTTAAATTTGTTGACCGATTTGTTGACATTTCTATTAGGATTAAATGATATGTTTTGATATCCCTGAAAACGAAAAAACCTGATAATCATACGATTAACAGGTTTTTGCTATAGATTGATACTATAATTTGTCGGGATGACAGGATTTGAACCTGCGACCACACGGCCCCCAGCCGTGTGCGCTACCGGACTGCGCCACATCCCGAAAATCACTTTTCATTGAGGTATCGTTTAACACCTCTTTTCTTGATCTTCCTTTCCAATTGCACTGCCTCAGTTCGATCGGTACAAGGGTAAGTCTTGATCAATATCCAAGGCCTTCCCTTGGATGTATATTTTTTACCACCACGATTATGTGTGATAAGTCGTTTTTGAATATTGTTCGTCTGACCAACATAATACTTGCCCAGCGATTCACTATACAATATGTAAACAACAAATTCCATCATTTCATGCGACCATCCCGCCACAGGCGGGATACGCTACCGGGCCTGTCCCGCTCCTCTGCGGGAACTGCGCCACATCCCGAAAATTACTTTTCGTTGAGGTATCGTTTAACACCTCTTTTCTTGATCTTCCTTTCCAATTGCACTGCCTCAGTTCAATCGGTACAAGGGTAAGTCTTGATCAATATCCAAGGCCTTCCCTTGGATGTATATTTTTTACCACCACGATTATGTGTGATAAGTCGTTTTTGAATATTGTTCGTCTGACCAACATAATACTTGCCCAGCGATTCACTATACAATATGTAAACAACAAATTCCATCATTTCATGCGACCATCCCGCCACAGGCGGGATACGCTACCGGGCCTCTCCCGCTCCTCTGCGGGAACTGCGCCACATCCCGAAATCGGATTGCAAAAATATAAAAGTTAGGCAAATTAACTTCTATCTTTTATAGAAAACTTTTCACTATTCCAGACTTTCGATCCATTCGAACATTTGTTCTGTCCATCCCCGAAGGTATTTGTCCTTAGTTGCCAAGGAAAAACCGTGGCCCCCATTTGGATATATATGCATCGTGGCGGGAACATTGTTCTTTACCAACGCCCTGTAAAATACCAAACTGTTCTCAACAGGTACCGACTTGTCATCCGTTGCATGCAATAAAAATGTAGGGGGTGTATTCGATGAAACCTGTTTTTCGTTACTAAAACGATCAACCATCCCCGGTTTAGGGTCCTTGGTCAATAAATTCTCCTGGGAGCCCCCGTGGGTAGATGATTCGCCAAAGGTGATTACCGGGTAACACAACACCATAAAATCGGGCCGTGCACTCCTTGTATCAACGTCATCAATTGGCGTGTATACCTTCTCTTCGAAATGGGTTCCTAAAGTCGAAGCCAAATGCCCCCCGGCGGAAAATCCCATAGCTCCAATTTTATTAGGGTCGATATGAAACGCCTCAGCCTTACTCCTTACTAAGCGCAAAGCCCTTTGTGCATCAATCAAAGGAACATCCTCTTGATGGGTCTGGGATACCGATGAAGGTAAGCGATACTTGACCACTATACCTGCAATGCCCTTACTATTCAAGAATTTGGCGATATCGGTTCCCTCCCAATCATAGGCCAGAATACGATATCCCCCTCCAGGGAAAATCACTACTGCCTGACCGGTAGCATTCTTTTTTGAGGGTAAATACACCTCAATGGTCGGCTCTTGCACCGTACTTATTCGCAAAATATCCTCCATGACATGCTCTTCCTTTTCAAGGGATGCCACGTGGTTTGGTATCTTGTCTTTGGGCCACAACGGCATTATGGTATCTTGTGAAAAAGCGTTTACACCCATGGCTAATACAATAAGTAGTGTTATTTTATTCATTCGTATTTCTAGTTATTAATTACACTCCCATTTAAAATCGGCTACCTTATCGTTAGATGCTGCAGATAGGTTGTAATGCCACCATTCTGTCCGTATGGACCAAAAGCCATGTCTTTCCATGGTTTCCTTAAGCAATAGTCGATTATCCAATATATCTTGGGGTAGATCCAAATTATCGTGATAGGCACGCTTTCCGAAAAAATCAAAATCAGTACCCATATCCAATTCTTCCCCTTCCAGGGTCACCAAGGTAATGTCCACAGCGCCACCCTTGTTATGTATAGATCCCTTTACAGGGTTTGCCACATATTGCGGATTGGGAACAATCTCCCACATTTTATATTGTACGGAATTTGGTCGATAACAATCGTAGAATTTAATTTTCACGCCATGCTCCTTAAACTCCCTATTGGCCTCTATGAGTGCTTTTGCCGTTTTCACACGGGTATAACATTCGGCACAATCATAGACCTTGGCCTTTAAGAAATTGTTCTCCGTGGCATAACGCATATCATAGGCAAAATCATCACTGAAATCGGCTAGTCGAACAAAAGTACTATCGGCCAAGCTTTCAAAGGTCTTGAATTTCTTGGCTACAGACTTTTCTGTTTTAACCGTATCCTTGACTTCCAATGGCGCAGAGGGTTCTATGTTTTTTTTTGTTGGAGACTCCTTACAGCTGTAAATCAAAATCAAACTAAAAAGAAAAAATAATCGGCCCATATAACTGTTTCGTGGTTTGATTCCTTTATATTTAGAAGGTTGAACTAAGAAGGAACAAGTTACATATAATTCTTTGTTTGATCAAAGTCATAAGACATCAAATTTCATATGAAAAAAAATAATTTCAGATGTTTGTTTTTACTCATTACCCTAAGTTTCTTCTCTTGCAAGGAAGAAAAAGCGGTAGCGGAACAAAATAACGAACCTTCAGTACAAAATTGGATGCTCGGATTCAAAAAAACCACTATAAATCCCATTATGGTGGCAGATTCGAGCTATACGTTTCAAGACCCGATTTCCAGGAAGGAAGTACAATGGCAAAAGGCCGATGTCTTTAATCCAGGGGCCATTGTCAGGAACGATACCGTTTTTTTATTGTTCAGGGCCGAAGATAATCCTGCCGCTATATTGGGTGGAAGGACTTCACGAATCGGTCTTGCTTACAGTACGGACGGCATTCATTTCACCAAACATCCGGAACCGGTTCTCTATCCCAATGATGATGCATTCAGCAAATGGGATCAACCAGGGGGCATTGAGGACCCTCGTGTTGTGGAAACCCCGGAAGGCTCCTATATTATGCTGTATACCAGCTGGAACAAAGATGTGGCCCGACTCTCAAGTGCAACATCCAAAGACCTCAGAAGTTGGACCAAACACGGTCCCGTTTTTGAAACGGCATATAACGGAAAATTCCTGGACATTTGGAGTAAATCAGGTTCCATGGTGACCGAATTGGTCAATGGAAAACTTGTGGCGAAAAAAATCAATGGAAAATACCTTATGTACTGGGGGGAACTCTTTGTCAATCTTGCCCTTTCCGATGATGGAATTGATTGGGAACCCATTTTGGACGCCAATGGGGAACCCCTTCATGTGTTTACACCATCCCCCAATGAGTTCGATAGTCACTTGACCGAACCCGGACCCCCAGCGATTTATACCGAAAACGGTATTCTTTTGTTATACAACGGCAAAAACCTGAGTGGTGAGGGAGCTACGGATAAAGTCCCTGAAGGCACCTATTGTGGTGGACAAGTACTCTTCGACAAAAACGACCCTACGAAAGTTCTAGCCCGATTGGAAACCCCTTTTATCTGTCCCGACCTTCCCCATGAAATTACCGGACAATACAAGGCTGGAACGACCTTTATCGAAGGCTTGGTTTATTTCAAGAACCAATGGTTTCTCTACTACGGAACTGCCGATTCCATGGTAGGTTTGGCCATTAAAAAGGATTAAAATGGGATATACCTTCATTCAAACCCAACATTGAACCTTGTTGATTTTCAATATCCTATTGGATAGCGGCCTTATCTAGGTTAACAAATTCCCTTCCTCATCCCATTCCGCAATAATGCCGCGTTTGCTTTGATCTACACATTTGGCGATCCATTCCGGATCATAGGACACCCCATGTTGTTCCAAAACATCTTCAGGTACACCATCCCAAACATTGGGCATGTTACCCTTGTATCCCAAATCGGCTATGCCCACCTTAGAGGTGTAGTATCCCGTGACCGTCAATCCTCGCATCATGTGAAAAAACTGGATCTCCATCGGTTGGTCCTCCAAGGGCACCTCAACATCGTGAAAGGCAATCGTATCCAATATTTGTTTTTGCTGTTCCAAAGTGGCCGACTTAAATTCAATACCAAAAGTTGTATTACAGGTATGGTCTAACCACATGAGTCCACCCAACAATGTATCCTGCATTTCAGGATAATCCTTGGCAATAAACTCAATGAACTCGGGCACTTCTGCTTCAATAGGGCCGCCGTGGGGTTCTTTGGGGGGAAGGATTACCGTACTTAAAACAGCAATGGTCTCCATTTCATGCGTATTGAACAATTGCTCCGCATTCAGTTTCTCGATCAACTTCAATTCCTCGGGCGTTCTACCAAAAAATTCCTCGGCACCAGAAGCTATATTTTCCTCAACTGTCGGACCTTCATCTGTTTTACAGCCCTTAAAGATCAAGCCAGTTGCCCCAGCCCCGGCCCCCAATATAATTGCTTGTATACTTTTTCTCCGATCCATATGCTAAATGTTTTGCTGTTTCAACTGCTTAATAATATAATCCGAGGCCCTCCATGATAGTGCCAGGATCGTCCAAGTACAATTCTTATCCGCTTGGGAAACAAAAGGTCCCGCATCGACAATAAAAACATTGTCCACATCGTGTAACTGCTGATACTTATTGGTAACCGATGTTTTAGGATCATTGCCCATGCGCGTGGTGCCCACTTCATGAATAATCCGTCCAGGAGCCAACAAACCATAGTCTTTGTCTTTCCCTGGTTTCCCACCCAAGGGTTCACCTCCCATATTATGAAATATCTCTTCAAATGTATCCTGCATATGCTTGGCCTGTTTTCGCTCTAAATCGGACCATTGGTAATTGAATTTCAATACAGGGATTCCGTATTTATCGACGGTAGTGGGGTCAATTTCACAATAATTCTCTTTTCTGGCAATTGACTCACCCCTTCCTGCCAAACCAACTACAGCGCCATAATACTTTTTAACATCGTCGCGTAGGGTATCACCATACCCTCCAACCTTTGACCCAAAGAACTTATTGAATTCATTGGGGTCATAAGCAAAACCATAACTGGGCATAGACATGCCTCCCGATATTTCAATATGGTAACCCCTAGGGAAATCCAATTTGGAATTATCGCCCCACCAAGGTGAGTACACATGCATACCTCCTACCCCATCTTCATTGTATGACGTTTTTCTATTCATTAAACCAGGAATAAAGGCAACCCTACTTGCCCCTGTTGAATCATGTAGGTATTTCCCCACCAGGTTACTGCTATTTCCCAAGCCGTTGGGATGTTGTTTGCTTTTCGAGTTCAACAATATACGCGCCGAACTACAGGCAGAGGCCGCAAGTACAACGACTTTTCCCTTCAGTTTATATTCTTTTCGGTCGTCCTTACTGATGTACGAGACCCCTGTTGCTTTCCCCTCTTCGTTGGTGGTTACCTCACGCACTACGGAATTCACGAAAATCTTTATCTGGCCCCCATTTTTCTGGGCCGGAAATATTAAACAACTCCCTGATGAAAAATCCGCATAAACAGAGCACGAACGGGAACATTGTCCACAATAAAAGCATACCCCCCGTTCATTGTTGATCTTCTTTGTCAACATGGAAAGTCGTCCCGGAATTACGGGAACCCCCGATTTTTTTGCTCCGTTGATATAAAACAGTTCGTGTAGTCTAGGTTTGGGGGGAGGAAGAAAAAATCCGTCGGGATCATTGGGGCGCCCTTCTTTAGTTCCGAAAACCCCGATCAACTTATCCACCTTATCGTAATAAGGCTTAACATCCTCATAACTTATGGGCCAGTTATCACCATGTCCGTCTATATCCTTATGCTTAAAGTCCCTAGGCCCGAACCGCAAGGAAATACGTCCCCAATGATTGGTCCTACCCCCGAGCATATGGGACCTAAACCAGTCGAATTTTGTGCCCTCGGCATGGGTATACGGTTCCCCCTCAATCTCCCATCCGCCATAGGCCATATCCCATTCCCCGAAAGCCCTTGTCTTGGACGCTCCCCTTCTGGGGGATTCGTAAGGCCACTTAAATTGGGTCATTTGTTCTAAATTCTTGGGGTCGAAAAAAGGGCCGGCCTCTACCACTGCAACCTTGAATCCGGCATCGGCCAATTGCTTGGTTGCCATTCCGCCGCCAGCTCCTGAGCCTACAACTATTATATCATAGACTTCTGTTGGTTCTTTTATTTGCATAGTTGATAATCGCTTATAGCGACAAGTTAAAAATTATACATTTAAATCCGCACTTTTTTAGACCAACAGATTTCAACAAAATAAACTTTGAATCAAAAAGATAAACTTTTGACAAAATAGTCTCAATCGCATAACCGCTCACCCCATTATTATTCATAATTATCCACCCCCTTAATTATTAAATACACATTATTTTATGGCTTTTTTGGAAGCACAAGAAGTAGCCTTGAAGTATTCCGACTAGTTTATGACAAAATAGTACATAATTAAACTATGGGGTATTAATAATTTTATTTTCACAGATGAACCTATCATTTTCCTGAAAACCAAAAGATGCATAAAGACCTGTATAAATATTTAATTCTCGCCCTGTTAGGTTCAACGGTACTTTCCTGTAAAACAGGGCTCATGAAACAATCAACATCACAAATAGTGGCTGATCGAAAGGCCGACCCATCAGCGAAATACCTGTTGCTAAGAATCAAGGAAATACCAAAGTCCGGATATGCTTTTGGCCATCAGGATGCCACGGCATATGGGATGGGATGGAAAAACAATGGTGATGACTACAAGAGCGATGTAAACGAGGTTGCGGGTGATTTTCCCGGGGTCTATGGTTTTGAACTGGGACACCTTGAATTGGGTCACACCCAAAACCTGGATACAGTCAACTTCAACCTTATGGCCAAACTGATAAAAAAGGCGCACAAAAAAGGAGGAATTATCACCTTGAGTTGGCATCCTGACAATCCGGTGACCAAAAATTCGGCCTGGGACCCCTCACCTGCGGTATCCCAAGTTTTAGAAGGAGGGTCCCTACACCCCAAATATAGGGCCTGGCTCGTCAAAGTTGCCGATTTCATGCAAAGTCTCAAGACCCGTTCAGGGAAATCAATCCCCATAGTTTTTAGACCGTATCACGAAATGAACGGTTCATGGTTTTGGTGGGGTCATGGCAACTGCACCCCGGAGGAGTTCAAAACACTATGGAAAGAGACCTTCGAATTCCTTACCTCCAAAAACAATGTCCACAATCTTTTATACTGTTATTCGACGGACGCCATCAAAGATGGGGAAGAATACTTAAGATACTATCCTGGTGATGCCTACGTGGATATTTTGGGCATAGACCTATACCACAAGAACACCACGGAAGAATACATTCAACTATTAAACGACAACCTTTCCCTGCTGGCCAAGATAGCCAAGCGGAAAAACAAACCCTATGCCATGACCGAAGGCGGATTGAATATGGTGACGGAAGAAAACTGGTGGACACAGGTCCTAAATAAAAATATTGCCAACAAGGGTATTTCTTGGGCGCTTTTTTGGAGAAATGCCTGGCCCAATCATTACTACGTACCGTTCAAAGGACAAAAAAGCAGTGCCGATTTCAAGCAATTCGAGTCATTGCCGAATGTACTTTTCCTTAAGGGATTGAAAAAAATAAGGTAGTACCGTAAACCGTTGGCAAGAAACAGAAAATATGGAGAAACTAAAATTAAAGGAAAAAGCGGGTTATGGTTTTGGCGATTTTGCCTCTTCGATGTTCTGGAAAATGTTCAGTGTATATCTTTTGTTTTTCTATACGGATGTTTTTGGCATTTCCGCAGCCGTAGTGGGTACCATGTTCTTGGTTACCCGGATTTTTGACGGCCTTAACGATCCCATCATGGGTATTCTTGCCGATCGTACAAATACGAAATGGGGAAAGTTCAGACCGTATTTACTATGGATGGCGATTCCCTTTGCCCTTTTCGGGGTACTGACCTTTACGACCCCCGACCTAACGACTTCCTCCAAAATAGTCTACGCCTATGTAACCTATTGCCTCATGATGATTGTGTACACGGCCGTGAATGTGCCCTATGCCTCCCTACTGGGGGTTATGACCTCCGACCTGAAAGACCGCACATCCTTGGCTTCGTTCCGGTTTATTTTCGCTTTTGCCGGGAGTATCCTAGTATTGGCAACGGCAGAGCCTTTGGTGGAATTTTTGGGGAATGACCAAGGTGTATTGAATCCGCAAAAAGGATGGCAACAGACAATGACCATTTATGGTATTATCGCTGCGATTCTCTTTTATGGCACCTTTCACCTTACCCGAGAACGGATCCAACCCCCGAAAGAACAAAAAACAGCCCTAAAAGCTGATTTAAGGAATTTAGCCAAAAATGCACCTTGGTTTATCTTACTGGGTGCGGGTATATTCACCTTGATATTCAATTCGATTCGGGATGGCTCCACCATCTATTACTTTAAATACTATTTTGATACACAAGAGGCATTTCAACTGCCCTTATTAAATGTACCCCTAACCTTTAGCACCCTGTATTTGGTACTTGGGCAAGCTGCGAATATCATTGGAGTCGTACTTGCAAAACCCATTTCCGACGCGATTGGCAAAAAAAGGACCTTTATGGCCGCCATGTTCATGGCAACGATCCTGAGTTGCATCTTCTTTCTTTTTGATGCAGACCAGCTCTTTTTCATATTCCTGTTTCAATTTTTGATCAGTATTTGCGCGGGAATCGTTTTCCCCCTACTCTGGTCAATGTACGCGGATATCGCTGACTATTCGGAATGGGAAACTGGTAGAAGGGCAACCGGACTCATATTCTCATCATCCTCGATGTCCCAAAAAATGGGTTGGACATTGGGGGGAGCCCTTACCGGATGGATCCTGGCCTATTACGGTTTTGAAGCCAATATAGACCAAACCGAGGAGGCTAAGACCGGTATTCGCTTAATGATGAGTGTTTTACCCGCCCTTGGTGCTCTTTTATCTGCCATTTTTATGATTTTCTATAGGCTTGATGACAAATTCATGATAAAAATCAACAAGGAGTTGACCCTTAGAAGAAATAATGAACCAACCACAAATAACCCACTATGACCAAATACAAAAACCATTCAAATAACAATCTGATCCAAAAATTGTTCGACGACTATAAAAAACTGATTGGCAGGAAAAACATTCCATTGTCACAACCTTCAGGTTTATTCACGAAATACAAGCACCCTATCTTAACGGCTGCCCACGCACCGATACATTGGCAATACGACCTCAACATTGACTCTAACCCACATGCCTTGGAACGAATAGGCATAAATGCCACATTCAATGCCGGGGCCATTAAATGGAACAATGCATATGTTTTGGCCGTCAGGGTTGAAGGGAAAGACAGGAAATCGTTTTTTGCATTTGCCGAGAGCGAAAATGGTGTTGATAATTTTGAGTTTTGGGAAGAACCCTTACTACTCCCCCAAACCGACGATCCCGACATAAACGTTTACGATATGCGTCTCACAATGCATGAAGACGGATATGTCTATGGTATTTTCTGCACCGAAAGAAAAGACCCCAATACACCTAAAAGTGACACATCATCAGCTATTGCCAACGCTGGTATTATCAGGTCGAAGGATTTGAAAACCTGGGAGCGCATGCCGGATTTATTATCCGATTCCAATCAGCAGCGGAACGTAACCCTACATCCCGAATTCGTATGCGGTAAGTATGCTGTTTACACCAGACCCCAAGATGGATTTATCGAGACGGGTGCCGGTGGAGGAATAGGATTGGGATACATTGATGACATGAAGCATCCCCAAGTGATGAATGAGGTCATTATCAATCCAAAGGAATATCATACGGTATACGAGCTCAAGAATGGACAAGGGCCATCACCCATAAAGACCAAGGATGGTTGGTTACATTTGGCCCACGGTGTAAGAAATACGGCTGCCGGCCTACGATATGTACTTTATTTGTTCATGACCGCCCTCGACGATATCACCAAGGTTATTTATCAGCCAGCAGGATACTTTATGGCCCCTGATGACCAGGAGATCATAGGGGATGTTGGGAATGTGCTCTTTTCAAATGGATGGATACCCGATGACAACGGTGATGTCTATATATATTACGCATCTTCCGACACACGTATGCACGTTGCGAAATCGACATTGGATATCTTGGTGGATTATTGCAAGAACACCCCAAAGGACAATTTATCCTCTTCAGGTTCCGTTGGTAATATCCATGAATTGATCAAAAGGAACAAAGGACTTTATTAAAAAAGATAAAATCCCAAGCATATGACATTGAATGACCCTACTGAAGTTTCGGCCCAACTGGAAATGGAACTCCACCATATTCTTGATTTTTGGAAAAACAACACCAAGGACATGGAATTTGGCGGTTTCATAGGTCGCATTGACCACAATAACAACATAATTAAGAAGGCTCCAAAAGGAATTATACTGAATACCCGTATCCTATGGACATTCTCGAGGGCCAATAATTTTTATAAGGACAACAGATACGGTGCGGAATGTCAATTGGCCTTCGATTATTTATACGACTATTTCAGGGATGCGGATTTAGGCGGTGTGTATTGGGAAGTTGATTACAAGGGTTGTGCAACGAACAAAAAAAAACAAGTTTACGCCCAGGCCTTTTGTATTTATGCCTTGGCGGAATATTATAAATATTGCGCCAATACCAAAGCACTTACTTGGGCGATGGAACTATTCGACTTACTGGAAGCACATTCGTACGACCCCAAGCTAAAAGGCTATATTGAAGCCTTTGATGAAAAATGGGGTTCCATCGAAGACCTTAGGCTCAGTGACAAGGAATTAAATGCACCAAAAACCACCAACACCCATTTACACGTACTTGAGGCTTATACAACACTCTATGAGGTAACCAAGGACCCTAAAGTCAAAAACGCCCTCTTGGGGATTTATGACCTGTTCTTAAACCGGGTTTTTAAGAAAGACAATCATCTCGATTTATTTTTCACCAACGATTGGCAATCACTTTCCTCCGAAATATCTTTCGGTCATGATATCGAAACGGCGTGGCTATTGATCCACGGGGCGAAAACCATTGGCGACCAGGAACTTCAAAGGAAAACCGAGAACCTTTTGCTCTCGGTTACCAATACTTTTGTAGCCGAGGCATTGGATCAGGATTTTGGCGTGATCAATGCAATAGACCCCATGACCGAAAAACTGGATAACGACAAACATTGGTGGCCCCAGGCGGAAGCCATGGTAGGTTTGGTGTATGCATGGAAAATCACGAATGACGATTCCTTTTTCAATATGGGTTATAAAGTCTGGCAATTCATCAAAAACCATATTATCGACCATAAGAATGGTGAATGGTTTTTTAGGGTGGATGTTGATGGGGTACCGTACACTAGTGAAGACAAAGTAGGTCCTTGGAAATGCCCCTACCACAATTCCAGGGCACTTATTGAAATAATTTCAATGATAAAGGGTTAGGACCTTTATAGCACCCTCTTAATACCTATGAAATCATCGCGATATTCAGTAGGTGTCCTTTTTTTGTTTTTCTTAAAAACCCTATTGAAATTGGCAATACTATTGAAGCCACAAATGAAAGCGATTTCAGAAATAGCCAAATCCCTTTCGATCAAGAATTTTGAGGCATAGCCAATACGTACCTCGTTCAAATAATCCACAAAGGTTTTCCCTGTTCTTTTTTTAATGAACCTATTGAAGGAAACGTTACTCATATTAACCAGATCCGCCGCCTCTGTCAATGTTATTTTACGGGCGTAATTCTGCTGTACGAACTCGTACAGTTTTTTGATTTTATTATTATGCTCAAAATGGGGTGGCTCAGGGGTCAAAGTCGATAGTAGACGTTGATTTCTCGAAATAGCCAAATCGTATAGAATCGAAAACAATTCCATGAAATTATCCATACCTCCCATTTTGGACACCCTCAACAATCTATTCTTCATCGCCAATGACACTTCCTTGGAAAAAAGGATACCATGGGAAGACCTTTCGAACATCTCCCGAATAGGCCTCATTACACTTCGGTTCATCATCGCTTCACCAAAGAGGTCGCTATGGAACTGTATGGTAACTTCCCTTACTTTCTTATTCGTGCAATTATGCTGTTCCCAAACATGGTATAAATTAGGACCTACCAAAACCAATTCTATATCATCTATCTCCTCCATACAATCCCCAATAAACCTTCGTACCCCTTTTCCGTTTAAAACGAAATTCAACTCCATCTCTGGATGATAATGCATGGGATAATCAAAAAACTCCTTGGTCCTGTCCTCTACCAAAAAACTGTCCTCTGAAGAGAGCGTGACAATCTCCCTGTGAATTTTTTTTAATATATCCATTGTCCTTAGGTTGTTTTTGAAGCTATACATTACCCAAATGACAAAATATTGGCAATAGAACCTAACTTATTTAGTTAGATTTGATTAGGTAATGTATATCACATATGATTAGGTCTTAGCAATTTAATAAAATATTCCTAAATAAATTAACATTTTATTGTTTTGAGTTACCTATTGCTAAAATATGATATGCCTTCTACCTCTAAGAGACGAATATAATAGGATTAATATGGGGAATCCGGGTCATATTCCTATTTGAAATAAGACAAAATTGAATTGATATAAGATTAAAATTAGTTTATTGAGTTAGTTTTTTTATCCTGTACAGCACCTTTGCTCCCAACCGACAAAGGTGTTGTTTTTTTTTGCATATCACCGATTACTGCAATCCCTCACCGATAATCAGCCATAACCATGACGGGGCAAACATTGGACTTATACCCAACAGGAGTCGACAAGAATTGGCAATCCACTTACTTTGTGACGTTTGGATCCCCAGGCATCTCAACATGAAGAGCCAGAAACAAACATCTCAGCCATAGCTGTGCCCTAAAACCTAAGCCGCGCTCCCGCCAGCCTCTTTCTTAATCCCTAATTTCAGTAATATCTTCTCTAACAAACACCATTTGGTAAAAGCCGATTGGAACATATTGGCACCTATGAACATCGTAAACCACAGCCAATTGATATTTACGTACACGGCCATAATAACACTCGCCATAATAAACACTCCTACTAAGGCCCTAAAATATGTATTCAACATAAGATTTCTTTTTAATTGATTTTTAAATACTTCTTTCTACAGGAACAACAATCGCCTTTATGGGATTATTGGTTTCCAAGCTCCCATTGAACTCCTTGATCAGTTCAAAAAGCGCATCTATCTTATCCTCACTGGTAAAAGAGAAAAACAAACTGGACTCGACCCCTCCCTTAACGTTCGGGAACCAACTCGATTTCATCAATAAGGAAATAGGATTTTTATAACCATCAATATCAGAACCACTGAAATTCTCGATCTCGGCCTTTTTAAAAAGGTCCATGACCTGCTTCTCATACTGTTCAACAACAGTTACCATTAATAGCTTCATACCTTTACATTTTAAATTAATTGTACTTCCACCATCCTTCTAAAAGATGGGATAAGAACGTATACCACAACTACGTTCCGGTATGGAGAATAGTGAAATCGGCCCTTATGGGCTAACCTTCACTAATTGTCAATACCCGGCTCATCCATTATTATTTATAATTTTTACGTTCGATCATATAGTACACCAAGGGCACAACCAAAAGCGTCAACACAGTAGACACGATCGTTCCTCCCATAAGTGATATGGCCAATCCTTGAAAAATAGGATCGAATAAAATTACAAAGGCCCCGATAACCACAGTACCCGCAGTCAATAAAATGGGTACGGTCCGTACGGCACCAGCCTCGATAACCGCCTGTTTGATCGGTATCCCCTCGGCCAATCGCAGATTCACAAAGTCGATCAACAGGACGGAATTCCTCACCATAATACCCGCAAGGGCAATCATTCCGATAAAGGAGGTAGCCGTAAAGAAAGCCCCCAACAACCAGTGTCCCAATACGATACCTACCATGGATAACGGTATGGCAACCATCATGACCACGGGTGCCTTAAAATTCTGGAACCAACCTACAATCAGAATATAAATGATGATAATGACCCCTAGGAACGCAATCCCCAAGTCTCTGAAAACTTCCAATGTAATTTGCCATTCACCATCCCATTTAACGGTATAATTGTCTTCAAAATCAGGTTGCTTTATATACAACTCATCCAGGGAATACCCTTCAGGAAGGTTTATTTGTTTCAGTTTATCGGTCATCCCTAAAATGGCGTATACGGGACTTTCCAAATCCCCGGCCATATCGGCCAGAACATATACCACCCTTTTTTGGTTTTTGCGATAAATGCTTTTTGCCCTTGTCTTCTGTTCTATCGTGACCAAATCGCCTATGGTGACCATATGGCCTTGTTGTGATTTGACCTTTAATTGTGCAATATCACCAATGGTCGACTTCTCTTTCTCATCCAAGGCCAAGACCAAACCTACCTGATGGGCAGCATCCTCGTCATAGAGATTGGTCACGGATCTTTCGGACAACGCCATATTCATGGTATGGGCTATTTGTTGTGGTGCTACACCATACAACATAGCCTTTTCCTTATCGATTATAAATTCATATTCGATTTGATCGGCCTCTACCATCCAATCCACATCGACAACATCTTCGGTATTGTTCAATATATTCTGGACTTGGTTGGCCACATCTATTTGTATATCGTAATCCGGACCATAAATCTCACCCACAATGGTAGAAAGGACAGGAGGTCCTGGAGGTACTTCCACGATTTTCACATTGGCATTGAACCGCTTCCCTATGCGTTGGATTTCGGGACGCAACAAACTGGCAATTTCATGACTCTGTTCGCTTCGCTCCCCCTTGTCGATAAGGTTCACTTGAATATCGGCCATATTACTTCCCCCACGCAGGTCATAGTGGCGTACGAGTCCATTAAAGGTTATTGGGGCCGATGTACCCACATACGTCTGATAATTCACCACTTCGCTGCGGGTAGCCAAATACTGTGCTATTTCCTTGGCCACTACTCCGGTACGCTCCAAGGTAGTGCCCTCGGGCATATCAATGACCACCTGAAACTCGTTCTTGTTATCAAAAGGCAACATTTTCACAGCAACCGATTTGGTAAAGAACAAACCAACGGAGGCAATCAACAGTAAGAACGTAATGCCTAAAAACAGCCACCTCTTCTTTTTATCCTCGATCAGTGGTTTTTCAAACTTCTCATACATACGATAGATAAAAGAATCCTCCATCGCTTTCTCCTCTTTCTCCCCGCTTCCCTTTTTTTCCTTTTCCCGAAGGAAGACAAACCCCAAATAGGGAGTTATCGTCAATGCCACAAAGAGTGACAACAACATCGCTATCGATGCACCAATGGGCATCGGACTCATATAGGGCCCCATTAAACCCGATACGAATGCCATGGGCAGTACGGATGCAATTACGGTGAATGTTGCTAAAATCGTCGGATTACCCACTTCATTGATCGCATATAAAGCCGCCTGTTTAAACGGCAAGCGTTTCATTTTAAAGTGACGGTGCATGTTTTCCGCAATAATGATGGAATCATCGACCACAATACCGGTGACGAATACCAAAGCGAAAAGCGTAATTCGGTTCAAGGTATAATCGAGCATGTAGTAGCTCAATAAAGTAAGGGCAAAAGTGATGGGGACCGATAAAAACACGACCAAGCCACCCCGCCAGCCCATGGCCAACATAACCACAAAGGTCACAGCGACAATGGCCCCAATAAGGTGCATTAAAAGTTCGGATACCTTATGGGAGGCTGTTTCCCCGTAGTTACGGGTTACCTCCACATGAACATCATCCGGAATCAAATCCTTTTTCAAATGCTCCACCTTATCCAATATGATATCGGATATCTTCATGGCATCGGCTCCCTTACGTTTGGCAACGGAAATCGTTACTGCAGGATACTCGGATTTAAAATCGACCGCCTTTTCACTGGCTTGTCCAAAGCCCAACGCCACATAATCCTTAGGAATCTCAGGTCCATCCTGAATACTTGCGATCTGCTTTAAGTAAATTGGCCTATTTTGTTGAACGCCAACCACTAAGTTCTCCACATCTTCGGCCGTTTCCAGGAATTTACCGGTGGTAACCGTGAACTCCGTGTCGTTTTTATCAAAGGAACCACCACCCAATTGCTGGTTATTGGCCTGGATCATTTGGGCCACGCCAAGAAAATCCAAACCACTTTCGGCCATCTTTTCCTTATCGAGTACGACCCTTAATTGCCTATTTCTGCCCCCGATTTTTTTAACCACCGACACATCATTGATTTTTTCAATCTCATCGGTAAGCTCCTGTGCAATCAACTTAATGCGATAATCATCATAAGTATCGCTCCATAAGGTAAGCCCCAACATGGGCACATCATCAATGGCACGCGTTTTTACCAAGGGGAAAGTGACACCTTGGGGCATAATGTCCATATGCTTGTTGATCTCATTATAGAGCTTAACGAATGACCGCTCTATATCCTCCCCTACATAGAATTGCACAATGACCATGCCCTGTTCTTTCATTGAAGTTGAGT
Source organism: Maribacter polysiphoniae (assembly GCF_003148665.1). Classification (GTDB taxonomy): domain Bacteria; phylum Bacteroidota; class Bacteroidia; order Flavobacteriales; family Flavobacteriaceae; genus Maribacter_A; species Maribacter_A polysiphoniae. The sequence goes on from NZ_QGGQ01000011.1 coordinate 21,468, forward strand.
ACACATACTCGACTCCCTTGATGTTCGAAATCAGTTTTTCCAAGGGTTTCGTAACCCTGGATTCCACTTCTGTCGGACTTGCCCCTGGGTATCCCACAAAGATATCCGCCATAGGCACATCGATCTGGGGTTCCTCTTCCCTAGGTATTAAAAAGGAGCTGTAAACCCCAATGACCATAAACACGATCATCAGAAGTACTGTTAATTTAGATCCAATGAATAATTTGGCGATTTTGCCAGCTAATCCTTCCTTCATTCTATTGATTATTTAATTTTTTGGGCGTTCGGGCGGGCTTTCACCAGTCGCTTTTTTTATACAAAAAAGAGCTCCAACAATGGCTCAATCCCTAACGCAAAATTTACTATTGGATACTGATTTTGGCTCCATTATACAATTTGCCTTCCGCCGATACGATATATTGCTCATCGGATGTCAAACCGGATAGTACCTCAACCTGGTCCCCCATGGTCCTACCCAATCGCAACCATCGCAACAAGGCCGTATTACTCTGGCTAACGGTATAAACCCCCGTTAGTTCCCCATTGTTGACGATCGCTTCTTTTGGGATCATAACCGATTGGGCATTCTTTTTCTGGGCGATAGGAAAACGTACCGTGGCATACATACCCGATAAAATCCCAGCATCGGTCTTGTCTAAAACTACCTTGACCAAATATTGTCCCCCCGTGTTCTTGGACGATGTGCTTATTTCAACCACCTTGCCCTTAACCGTTTCATTCAAGGATTTTAATATCACATCCACCGTTGTATTGGCCTTGATCTCGAGTATTTCATTTTCCGGTACCATGGCCATTACTTGAAATTTTCCAGGTGATTCCACTTCCAACAAAGGCATACCAGGATTCGCCATATCCCCTTCCTTGATAAACTTATTAGTTACGATACCACTGAAAGGCGCTCGAATATTGGCATATGAAAATTGGGCATTTACCTCATTCTTCATCTGTTTGGCTGCTTCCAATCGGGCTTTGGCCATATTATAATTGGCTGTTATGTCATCCAATTCCTTTTGGGAGGCACTATTTTCACTGAACAATGCCATAAACCGGTTGTAATCTTTCTCCGCATTGGTATATGCAGCCGTTGCTTCGGTAATACCTGCATTGACCTGGGCCAATTTTGCTGAAAGATCGGCATTACTGATACTGATCAACTGCTGGCCTTTTTGCACCTTATCGCCTACATTCACATATATCCTATCGACATAACCCATCATTCGGGTACTCAAATTGGCGCTGTTTACAGCTTCGATCTTACCACTTGTTGTTAAGAAAGAATCCCCGCCTTCTTCGGATACCGAATTTACCGACACCTTTATTATTGGGGTATTCTCCGCTATGTTTTTCTTTTTCCCATCCCCACAACTGGCAATGGAAAGTGCAAGCGTGATCAATCCTATGAAATACGTATTCCTCATCTTGATGTTTATTTTTTTACTGTTGAATTATTCCTTGGTTAAAAATTGTACATATGCCAGTGCATAGTTATGTTGAAAAATGGTGGCGTAATACTCCAACCGCTTTTGTGCATATTGGGTTTCCGCCATCAATAAATCAGTGGTTTTCTCCAATCCTTGTTCAAATCTATTGGTTCGGATCCTTAACGATTCCCCAGACTGTGCCAAAGCAAGAGCCGTAAGCTCCAAGTTGTTTTTGGCATCTTGAAGCATACGTATGGCCCTATTCAGCTCTACCTGACTTTCCGCTTTATATTGGTTGAGTTCCAATTTCGATTTTTCGAATTCGGCCCTACTTTTCTTTGCCTTACCAAAACGTTTTGAACCTGCGAAAATATCCCATTTCAATTCGGCCCCGAACAGATAGCCTTCCGCATCGGCCTGAAACACACCGTCATCATGCAACTCATACGTACCAAAAGCATTCAACCGTGGAAGAAAACTCATTTTATCGGACCTGTACATTTGCTGGTAGGCCTCAGAGGCTGAGGACATGGCAAGAATATCCTTCCTGTTTTCCGGCAAAACATCAAAATCCACATCTTGGGTAAGAACAGTCAATGAATCTGCAGGTTTCAAAATGATATAGCTTTGATCGTTCATCAAGACCGATAATTGGTTCGAGGCATTTTTAATATTGCTTAAGGCATATTGCAGCTGGTTATCGATCTCAGTAACCCGCACCTGAACGGCCAAAACATCCGATTTTTGTAAATACCCCTGTTTAAAGCTATTATCGGCCAACCTTTTATTCTCTAGAGCCGCTTCCTTTGCTTTTTCGAGTACTTCAACCGTTTTATAGGATAGTTGTAATTGCATATAGGCCTTATCGACCATCAATTGTATATAGTCTTGCTTGCGTTCTGCCTGCATTTGTGTGGCGTTCCATTTGGCTTTAGCCGCTTTTCGCTGGTAGAGTCCATCAAAATTCAACAAAGGTTGTTGTACTTCGATACGCGTAGCAAAATCCTCTATTTGTTTGGGGTCGTTAAGCGATAGGGGGTCAAAATCAGCTTGGGTCAATATTTCCTGGTTCAACTTTGAACCAAAGGCCATTAATGGATTTGTAGTGGCTATCCCTGTATGGGAAATACTGATATTGGGTAGCAACACAGCATTACTTTGCATATAGTCTCCCTTGGCCGCCAAAACCTCCTGTTCCGATATTTTGAGGGCATTATTCCCCTCAAGCACTTTAGTAAGCACTTCATCCTTGGTAATCAAGACTGTTTCTTGTGCCCGTATTCCCGTTAAAACAATGAAAAATGCAAGTATTAAAAGTATTCTCCTCATCACTCAATTAATTTGTGGTAAAATTAGAAGGTGTCACATAACCTAACAGTAACTTATGTTACCTTGGGTTGTAACATTTGTTACCCAAAAAAATCGTTACGGGAAAATCAGATCATAGGCATAGGCCAAATATGCTATGGATTAGCTAAAGTTTAACTCCATAAGATAAATCACCTGCATCCCCAAGTCCGGGAACTATGTACCCCTTCTTGGTCAATTCATCATCAATGGCCGCAATCCATAAATGCGTGTCTTTAGGAAAGACCTTTTCTACATAGTCTACACCCTGTTTAGACCCAATTACCGAAATAATATGGATTTGTTTGGGTTGTCCATGGCTTTTCAGAGCCTTTAATACATTCTCCAAGGTTCTACCCGTAGCCAACATGGGATCGGTCAACACCAAGGTTTTGTTTTCCAGGCTGGGTGCTGCAAAATATTTTACAATGACCTCAAAATCATCCCCTCCATTGGGGTGGTGCCTATAGGCCGAAATAAAGGCGTTTTCTGCACGGTCTAAATAATTCAACAACCCATTATGCAATGGGATTCCTGCCCTTAATACCGAACAGAGTACAAGATCATCCATGGGCAATGCGATATCCTTGGTCCCTAGTGGTGTCTGTACGGTCTTGTTTTCATACCCCAAGGTCTTACTCATTTCATAACACAGAATCTCTCCGATGCGTTCGATATTCCGTCGAAATCGCATAGGGTCTTTCTGAATCTCGATATCACGGATTTCGGCAATAAAACGATTCAACACTGAAAATCCGGACTCAAAATCATGTAATATCATAAACCTTGTTTTTAGCTTCTAAAATACGTCATAATTGGTAGTTTTTATTAACAAAAAAAGAAAAAATCCATTTACCATTCTTAGTGTAAAACCAATCGTTGATTCCTGCCGACCCGTAAAATCCATGGGCTTTAATCTTGTTCAATTACGTTCTCCATTTTTTCACTATTACACCATCCTTGGGGAATGCCCATGTATCCTTAAATTGATAATAAAAGCACCCGACGGCTGTCGGGCACTTCTTATTAACAACTAAATTAATGTGGAAATAGCCCACGTAACAAAAATCCTAAAAAGGATAAGCAGTGCTTTGCCCCCTTACAGACCTTTTACCTATTGTTAGCCTGAATACGATGGGACATTCAACTACTTAACTATTCCCTATTCTGTTTCCCATGCCTTTTTTTCGCCATCCACTCCAAACGGGATATCCATTATCATTCCTAAGTTTCAAGACATGCTCATTTTTCTCAACTTCTTTTACGATAATGGCGGGCGCATTCTGGAAGGTTATCCTAGAACCGGTTATGCGCACTTCATCCCCTTTTTGAAATTGGATAACCTGATTGTCCAAATACCATGTTGGCCCCAAGTGAACCGATATCGTTTCCGTTTTGGTTTTAACACTCAAATATAGGCCTTGGGACATTTTATTGTTCTGCTCTATCCTCTCAACCCCAATTACCGTACCTATAAGGGTTTCCACTGTATTCGGGTTGTACATTCTACCGTAGTCGGAATTTTGTCCCCACCCCCTACTTCCTTTTTGGGCCGTTAAAGCGGTGGTTCCCAGTACAACAAATACGACCAAAAGCACTATTTTTTTCATGATGTCATCTTTTAACTATATCTGGGCGAAATTATTCCAGTAATTAATCAAGTACAATGATTATGATCAGGTGAAAGGTACAAAGGGAATGGTTTGATGTTTTTTACATATAAGGGTATACCATAAAAAAGCATCCGCCGATCGGCGAATGCTTTTATCAACAACCAAACAAAATTGACCAATGGGCACTGATCAATTTATCGTTAAACTACAATTGATCAAGGGCCTTACTTTTCCTTGGCACCTTCCAAAATTGTATTATATCCTCGAATTTCAATAGTTCTTACTTCGATAGCAAATTGCAATTAAAAACAAAACCCCACCGCTACTTTTGTTACACAAAAAAAGACACCTACTCAATCGATGTAAGTGCCCTTTTTTCAACAACCAAACAAATCAATGAAATTAGGGGTGTTTATTGTACCTCGCGGGTACCCCCATGGCCACCAGCAACAATGACCAATATTTTTAAACTTAAATAAATGAACTTAAAAAACTGAATGATGGGATTCATCATTATAAACCGTTTTCTTTTCGATATTCTACGTGTCATATTCTAAATTTTTATTCTGGGATCAACCACCAAAAAGGTCTCATTTTGGCCTTGTACAAAAAGGCATGGTGAAGGGCCAACTTTAACCAATGACCCGCCAAACCTATTTCCCCAAAGGTTTTACCCAACTTTCGACCATACGTGTCCGGATATTTGTTAAAATCGGGAACGATAGGGAAAGTGGTAATACTGATGCCACTACCTTTTGTTATTCCGTATCCAGAGGAAGCGATACATGCAGCCCCCATATTACCCATTGAACCCTTATGGTGCAACGATGGTTTTTTCTTTTTAATCGTATCTATAATATTATCCGCGACCAACTTGGCAGTAATACCGGAAGGCATACCTGTACGCGGTGGTGCCGGGGATATTGGGGTTCCGTTTTTACTGACCCTTGGTTTTGAAATCGCATGTGGAGGTGCGAAAGCGATTCCAGGTGCAAAAATATTCGCGTAAGAGGGATTTTGATAGGTTTCTGGCCAATCCTGTACAGACCATTCCTCATAAGGTTTGGGTGTATAGTCAGCATCCACGATCATAAACCCTCTAAACAGTTTTTCCGTGATATCTTGATCATTCTTATCGTATGCCTTAAATCCGTGTCCAGAAAAAGCAGGGATCAACATGGCAAAATCATAGGTTTCCGTATGAAATTCGCCATCCAATGTTTCATAATGGGCTACACCCTCCTCAATTTTATTGACGCCAGCCCCAATGATCCATTTAATTCCCCGGTCCTCAAAGACCATCTCGACCAACTCACTCGATTTCATAATATTGCTACCATAACTGAGCAACATGCCATCCATTCCAAAATCACCCAATTGGGGTTCATTGGCTATCCACGTAAGCTCTGCCATGTCCCTTACCCCATGCCTATTCAATTCTTGTTCCACGTTCAAAATATATTCAAAAGCAGCGCCTTGACAGGTAGATTTGGCATGGCCGGTCCCAATTAATATTTTGGCTTTCTTACCTTGTTTCATCTGCTGGATCAATTGATCCAAAGCATGCCATGCTTCGGTTGCATGGGTATAGGTACAAACAGAATATGCTTTATGGGTGGCTGGCTTTAGACCTTCGGTCATTTCAAAAGCCAATTTTGGACCCGTAGCATTGATAAGATAATCGTAAGTGACTTTTTCGGTAGTGCCCTTGGCCTCCCCGGCAACATACTCGGCCTTAACAAAGGGTTTGTCTATTTCTGTGTCCCCTTCTGGATGAAAGGTAACGACTTTGGCCTGTTTAAATTCAATGCCTTTCTTTTTATATAGGGGCTCCAAAGGAAAAATAATATCCTTGGGTTCCATACGTCCGATACCTACCCATATATTGGAAGGTACCCATTGGTAATTGCTATTGGGGGAAACTACCGTAACCGTATGTTCCTTGGATAATTTTCTGCGTAAATGGGTCGCAGCGACGTGCCCGGAGATGCCAGCTCCCAAAACAACAATTCTAGACATTCTTGATTATTTAAATTTCAATAAAATTACTTCTGACAATAGAGAGGAGCAATGATTGATATCATGTGCCCTATCCGCATTACTATTGTAAAGATTGAGTTTAAATGAAACTTATACTGCTACTTATGTTACACTTACAACAATTTAAGGCCTTTTTAAAGAATGAAGGGGATAAATACAACAAAAGGCGCCTCAATAGCTTAATGTTCCCCGTAACCCACATCATCCATTTTACCTTTAAAAACCCGGTATTGGACGACCATATAGAAAATAACCAACACCAAGGCTATAAAGAACCAATTCATACCAACAGAAAGTCCATATTCATGGGCAGCCACATTGTACAGTGTCAATGATGGGTTAACCGTATTGGTCGAGGGCAGTAGTTTGGGAAATATCGAAGCCACGGTAGAGGCCAAACCTCCCAACAAAAACAAGGAGGAAAACAAAAATCCCATGCCATGCTTTTTAAAAGTCCGTACTTTGAACAAACCGAACAACCCAACAAACGTTATTATCGGGAATAACCACATTAAGGGATATTGTACGAAATTCTGAAAAGGATCGGGTTCAATAATATGCCAAATCAACAAGGAGACCACAACCAAGGCGAGCAATACAAAATTCAGGATAAACACCACCCGCTTTAATCTGTCGTTTATACTGGAGTTTGTTTTGAAGATAATCCAATTGGCACCGTGAATCGTCAAAGCGACCACACTAACCACACCCAAGAACAGTGTAAACCAATCAATAATGCCCAGGTGTTCTGCTTGTGGACTAAAAGTGGGGTTCCACAAGGGTAAAAAGAAATAATGGGCCTCTTGGGTAGACACCCCATTTTCAACCATACCCAAATTAACACCCCTGACAACATTGCCCAGTGCCACACCGAAGAAAAGTGCCAATAACAAACTAGCCACCCCAAACGCCTTATCCCATATTACTTCCCAAATCCTGTTATGCACTTGCCCTCTTAATTCCAATCCTATTGCCCTAAAAATAAGCAGCCATAAAATCATGATCAAAGGCAGATAAAATCCACTGAAAGAAGAGGCATACAAGGTTGGGAATGCGAAAAACAGAACCCCTCCTGCGGCAATCAGCCAGACTTCATTAGCATCCCAAAAGGGTCCTATAGCACTGGTAATGGCTTTTTTATCCTTCTCGGTTTTCGCGAAAAACAGATGGATGATTCCCGCCCCAAAATCATAACCATCCAAAATAACATAGACGGCCAACATTATCACTAAAACGATATACCAAAATAATTCCATATTCAATGTTTTAAAATGTGAGGACCTTTATTGATAATTTTTCCAGCCAACATAAGGAACAAGAGTCCAAGAAGCAGATAAAGCCCAATAAACCCGAGCAATGTGAATAGGGTGTTTCCTGAGGAAACCGTTGGGGATGCCCCTGCGGAGGTTCGCATTAAATTATAAACCAACCATGGTTGCCGTCCTAATTCCGAAGTATACCAACCCGTGGTATTGGCGATGTATGGAAATGGCAGCATAAATAAAAGCGACCACAAGATCCATTTTGTTTTATATAATTTTTTCCGATATAATTGAATGGTAGCCAAAAGCATCAACCCTATGAAAATCGTCCCTAGTCCCACCATAATATGATAGGAATAGTAGAGTCCTGGCACGTTGGTAGGATAATCCTTGGCATCAAACTCATTCAATCCCTTAATTTCCGCATCCCAATCCTGATAGGTCAGAAAGCTAAGGATATTGGGCACCGCAATTTTGTTATCCAATTTTTTCTCAAGCATATTGGGCTGCCCGATCAACACAATCTCAGAACCTCCCTGCTCTGTCTCAAAAATACCTTCCATGGCCGCGAAAGTCACAGGTTGGTGTTTTGCTACATTCTTGGCAACCATATCCCCTGTTGGGAAAGCAACCAACACACTGGATATCAATCCAAAAACAACGCCGGTTTTTACAAACAGTTGACCAAATTCACTATGCTTTTTGTTTAAAATATAAAAGGCCCCTATGGAAGCTACCACGAAAGATGAGGTAATTACGGAAGCCAATTGGTTATGCAGATAGGAAGGCCATAACCAAGGATTGGAAAAGAGGGCCGAAAAATTATTGAGAACGAACTTCCCGTTTTCCATTATTTCATAACCCACAGGGAATTGCATCCAAGAATGGGTCGCAATAATCAAGAATCCACTCGCCCAAGACCCCAGAAAGACCAGAAAACCGGTTACAAAGTGCAATTTATGCCCTAACAGCTTTTCCCCAAAAAGAAACAGTCCCAAAAAAGAAGACTCCAAAAAGAAGGAGAACATGCCTTCCATAGCCAAGGTCTGCCCAATAATCCCCCCAGTAAGCTCGGAAAACTTTGCCCAGTTGGTACCGAATTGAAACTCCATCGGAATTCCGGTAACAACCCCCATCGCAAAGTTCAGGGCAAAAATCTTCATCCAAAATTTAGCCGCCTCGTTATACTTCTCCAATTTAGACCTTAAGAACTTCCATTTGAAATAGACGATCATCAGCGAAAGTCCCATGGTCAATTGTGGAAAAAGATAGTGAAAGGTAATAGTGAACGCAAACTGCATTCGATCATAAAAAAGCATGTCTTCCATACCGAGGATCTTTAAATGGATTATTTTTATAGACTATGAAATCAAGTTAAGAAGCACCAAATTTCATTGATCCATAAGAGAAAAACCGTAACCATTGTTACAGTAGTATAAAATTAAAAAAAAAGTTTCCCCAGCGTGTACTTTACACCCTGGAATTTACAAAATAATCATCCCCCCGTATCCAAGGATCGCCCTCCAACTTAAACCAAGATGAATCATGAAGGATATAACCACTCCCATGATAAAAAAGAAGCCCTGTGAAATAAATTCACAGGGCCTCGAACCATCAATGAAAAAATCCTATTTAAACACGGGATAAATAGTTAATCCCAATCCAACAATCTCTTTTGTCCTTCCAACTTTTGAATCTCTGTAATATCTTGGGACATTTCAATGACCCCCTTATAGTTTTTGTCCGTATCACGGATAGCAAAATATCTGATATGTATGACCCTACCTTTAAAATTGAACCAAAATTCAGCGACATCTTTAGTTCCAGCCTTAAATTCATCCACAATCCTAAGAACCATATCAACACTCTTGGGGGGATGACAAAAACGGACTTCCCTTCCTATAATCCCCTTACTCCTGGCAAAAACCCTATCATCACCCCTATTATAAAAAATAACTTTGTCATTTTCGTCTACGTAGGTAATGTCCACAGGTAAAAAACGCAACAATAGATTAACCTGTTCCGGAGTCATATAACCCTCGTCATAATGAAAGGTATTCTCTAGGGAAAAGGATAGATCGCGCTTTTTAAAATCTTCACTCGGATGCACATAGGTATCCTCAACCATTGGATAAGGAGCCGGTTTTTCCAACAACATCCAACCAATTTCCTCATCCCCTTGATAGAATTCCTTCCATTCATCCTCTGTCAATAATTCCAATGCCGTAGGGAACAAACGCATATCCTCAATGCTCATTAGTCGCTTTATCCCATCAATGAGGTACGGCAGGTTATCCACGATTTTCTCTGTGTTTCTTTCCGAATTGTACGTATTGATCAATCGCATTTGATCTCTTAAATTATCGTGAAAAGACCACATGCCCTGACTTGGCCCTTTCCAACCATGTTTTTCCAGGTATGGGAACAGTTGATTTTCCTTACGTGCGAATCTTTTTTCAATAGTGGTGAGTTGATTGTAAATATTGAAATACTTTTCAAAATCCTCTACAGGGTCGGATTCTTGAAGTTCCATCAACAAATCATTGATCAAGGCCCCTTCCTCGTAATAGACACTAATAGGATGCCCTTTGGGCAATGTTTCAACAGTGGGTAAAAATGAATTCATTATGCTATGATTTTTAAAGCTTTGGGTACTAAAACATGTTTTTCGAAATGCATATATCCATGCACTTTATTATCTAATTGTTGTAGGCTTTGGTATAAGTACCGATACGAATTACACGCTTCCTCCGGTGCGGTATAGTTTGATGATAGATTTGCTATTTTATGGAATACCCCTTCTATAAAACTTTGCCCAGCAGTAATCCTTTCCACGGCCCCTTTAAGTGCTTCTAGCTGTTTAAAGGTTATTTCCGCATTTGGATTGTCTAAACTCAAAATGGTATCGATTGCAGGAAAAAGTCTATTTAACGTATTGGCAAAAGTCCTATCCAGACTTATTCCAACAGTCTGGAGAAGTTCCTTTATATCTACAACTTCACGATGTCCGGCACCATGAACATCAGCTACTTTGGAAGCCAATGGCAGTATTTCCTTAAAACTATGATCAATAGTTGGGTAATATTCGGTCTTTACCATTTGCATTAAGGAACCGAGGTCACGATCGGTTAAACTGGAAGTACCAACAATTTTATTGTTCATTGACTCAATTTCCTGCCTTAACGTCTCGAAGGTTATGCCTTTTTCCGTACATGCGGCCTCTAGGGTCAACCCTCCCCCACAGCAAAAATCGATGTTATATTTACTGAAAATATGGTCTGACCCGAGTTTTTTGGAAACCACTTCGGCAATCGTATTTTCTTTTACTATTTCCATACAACCTGTAATGCTCTTTTAATTAAGGATTAAAAGATGTTTTTGTCTTTAATACAAAAGTATTGGTCTCGCTAAACTGAAATTATGATAAATGTCAGTTTATGAACAAAAAGTTACATTAACTTTGTATTGTGAGAAACCATTCTAGAACCATAACGACGTTATTCTTGGTTTTAACCCTCGCCAGTAGCCTAAAGGTTGCCGGCACCTTAGGCTATTATGCTTTATTCACCGATGATTTTATTGAGCGATACTGTGAAAACAAGGAGCGTCCCGAACTACACTGCGATGGTAAGTGTTATCTGGCAAAAATGCTCTTACAGGAGTCTAAAGATGACAATCCGCCTATAAATGTTGAGCTTTTAAAAAATGAAACCGTTCTATTTTTAGAAAAAAGTCCTGCCTTTGATTTTAATGTTGGCCGCGAACCTACTATGGCCAATTACCATTACACGAATAACTACGATTACAACTTCCAAAAGAAAGAAATACACCCGCCACGTTCATAGTGTTTACTCCTTTTATTTTCTATGTTGAACAATACGATTCCCCGTATTCCAATTCAACATTAATTACACTTTAACTAAAAGAATCAACTATGAATGCAAAACATTTAATGGTGATTGCCTGTACCTTGTTCGGTCACTGGATAAGTGCGCAAAACTACAAAGGTCAAGTCTTACACCATACCAATAATACACCTGTAAAGGAAGCCCATATTCTATTGAACAATAAAGCCATCGGTTATTCGGATGCCGAAGGATTCTTTGAAGTAAGCATTCCTGAAAAAGGGGCTACCCTAACCATTTCACATTTAGGATTTCAGAGCATTGACAAATTTATAACACCTCGGAAAGATGTGGAATCGTTCTATCTCATAGAAGCACCCATTAGTATTTCCGGTGTTATCGTTAGCGGTGATTCCAAAATGGACCCGGTTTTTACCGTTGAAACCAATGACTATGTAAAAAAGATCGTACAGCCGCGTAACGTAGCTGACCTTTTTAACGATGTAAATGGATTTGCCCTAATAAAAAGGGGTAACTACGCCAATGACCCCAGCTTTAGGGCTTCACAATATGAACAGTTGAACGTTCAGTTCGATGGTGGCACCAAGGCCATGCATGCCTGCCCTAACCGAATGGACCCCATTACAACCCATGTCATTCCTGAGGAAATTGAAAAAATAGAGATTATCAAAGGGCCCTACACCGTTCGCTATGGATCCACCTTTGGTGGCATAGTCAATATGGTTACCCAAGTACCGGATGCCAGTGATTATGGTTTACACGGAAGTGTACATGCAGGATATGAGAGTAATGGGGGTTCATTGGTTTCCATGGCCAGATTACAACAAGCCACTGAAAAATATGACCTTACGGGAAATATTGGCTTTAGGGATTTCGGCAATTATGAGGATGGGGATGGCACTGAGGTCCCTTCCTCTTTCCGAAGTTTGGATTACGGATTAAAGGCCGGTTATAATTTTACACCAAACCAACGCTTACAGGCCCATTGGAGACAATCTTACGGTAGGGATGTATTGCATGCCGGATTGCCCATGGATACGGATTTGGATGACAGTAGTATTCTTTCTTTGGATTATAAACTTACGGGACTAAACGGTACGCTCAAGACCATGGATGCAAAACTATATTATAGTTATGTAGACCATATCATGAGCAATACCAACCGACCCAGTTTTATGATGACCGATGCCGTGTCTAAAATCAATGCGACCACCGCAGGGGGTAAAATCGAATTCAAGCTAAAACCAAGTGAGGAATTCACTTTGTTTACAGGATTGGATGCCATGCATATTGCCAGGGATGGTGAACGCACGCGATTGGTGAAGCGGAATATGATGGGGCCATTGGAAACCCCGGTGGAGTTTATCGACAAAGTGTGGCAAGATTCATATATCAATGACCTTGGAGTTTTCGCCGAGGGCAAATACATGCTGTCTGCCAACACGATCCTTACCGCAGGGTTACGCTATGATTTGGTCACTTCGGAAATAAAAGACCCCGAAGCTGATTTCGCTGCGCTATATCCCGATTTGGATAAACGTAACGAACATAACGTGAGTGGTACGGTTTCCTTAAAATATGTCCCAAGCACGCTATTCATCATGGAACTTGCCTATGGGCGGGGCGTTCGTTCGGCCAATATGATAGAGCGGGTGATCAATCATTTTACCGTTGGTCAAGATGCCTATGAATATATAGGAAATCCCAATTTGGATGCCGAGGTGAACAATCAATTCGAAATTGGATTTTCCGGCAAACTTCCCTTCTCCGAGAATTCAAACGACCGCTTTAATTACAGTAGTTCATTCTATTATTCTTATTATGAAAACTATATCGTTGCGGTAATCGATGAAACCCAGACCCGAAAGTTCATGCCTACCAATGACCCTAAAAATCCAAAGGTTTTCAGAAACCTGGATGAAGCCTATAAAACCGGTTTTGAGATTTCCGCTGGAATTGACTTTCTCAATGATTTTAATTTTACGACGGAGTTGGCCTATGTCTATGCCAAAAACAAGGATTTGAATGAATCATTACCCCTAGTGCCCCCTTTGACCACTAGTTTTAAATTTGGATTTGAGAAAGAACGGTTTTGGGTGAATGCCACCTATAGGATAACCGCAAAACAGGATGATATCTCTTCTTCCTTTGGTGAAACCTCAACACCCGGTTATGAGGTCTTGGATCTTCGCTTGGGCGTTGTCCCATTCAAGAACCTGACTTTGGGCGTGGCAGCATTGAATGTTTTTGACGAGACTTATCATAACCATTTGAATTTCTCATTCAACAATCAGGCTGATTTTGGCAGGACACCCATAAATGATCCCGGTAGAAACCTATCGGCCTTTGTCCAATACAAATTTTAATAAATACAAACGGGGGCAAATGCCCCCGTTTCTTTACAATGTATTGCATATTAGTTACTTCTTGAAGGTATAGGCAATGCCCAACATTATCATATCAGTGGTCATGTCATAGGAAACCTCACTTCCTGGAATGGCCCCATATGGTGGATACGCCTGAATGAACATAGGGTTCAATAATGGTCCACTGGTAGCATCACCACTAGCACCGTGGTGATAGACAGCGTCCAAGGCAAGATTATCGCTTATTTCATACGAAAAACCAACCTGGAAAGCATTCTTTATTACTGCCGTAGCCGGAATATTGAAAAAGGTAACCTCATCATTGATTGGATTACTACTATAGGTATACCCCAATCGAAGAGGTAATTTTTCAATCCCCTTATATTGGATTCCCGCAGAGATAATTGATATATTCTCCCATCCAAAACCAGCGACCGATGCTGTGGGTGTCCATCCCGTTTCAGCAAAACCATCGGTATTCTCATAATCGACCAAGCGATAATCCAAAGCCAAATCAATAGTACCCAAAGAGTACCCTAAACCAAGGGAGTATATCGCTGGATAATCCATATTGAAATCATTGGTTCCGGTAGAACCATCCAGATAAGTATTGTCAAATTCAAAATCCCCAAAGGTTTGTGTGGTTTTATACGAGGCACCTGCCTTAAACCCTTTACCAGAATCATAAAAAACACCGAATTGTGCCCCAAAACCGAGAGCAGTTGCCTTGTCTGTTGAAGGGTAACCTGCGGTTTGGCTCGGATTAGCCGTTGGGTTGGGCATTAACTCCAGGGTGGCATAATTGAAAGTCGGTTCCACGCCTATTGAAAACTGGTCCGAAATTTCATAAGCATAGGTAAACCCTATTTGCAATAGGATATAATCGGATTCTATTGCCCCAAAGCCACCCATGTTCTGTGGCATATTAATAGGATTGGTTGTGCTCTCGGGAAAAGTAACCCCAAAACCACTGATACCAAAAGCAGAGGCCCCAAAAGTATGTTTGCTACCCTCCTTACCCCAGACCATTGCCAAGGCAGGCATAGGGGAAACACCCCTGTCATCCTTGGTAGTTCCACTGAAAAAATTACCTGTGGGTTGTCCTTCCCCATCAAATTCCGGGACTGTTGAATACAATTGGGGCGATGAGAAGAAGAGTCCCATATCAAATTTTATGATTTTATCATCAAAAGTTGAAATAGCAGCTGGATTCCATTGTAAGGCTCCCGAGATATCCAAAGGTTGCCCTGTGGCAGCGCCACCCATAGACATGTTGACAGCTCCGACCCCCTGCATAATATGACCCGACTGGGCCAAGGCTGCAGTAGCAAAGATCATAAAGACGAAATTTAGTGTTGATTTTTTCATTTACGTTGATTTTAGGGGCAACAACCGCCGATATCGAAGCAACCCTATGTTACTTCCATTCCATTACCTGTTACCGATTATATAATAGCCTTTCTAAAAATAAAGAACATAACAATCTGATATAATGACAATTATCATATACTGAAAATACGGACCCCCAACCTCGCCCATAGCTATATATTATTGACAATTAAAAATTAGATAAACAATAATTATGTGCTTTAAGGGATACAGTTTAAAAACTTTTGTAACAAATGTTACCAAAAATACTTGCTAACCAAGCATAATCCAGTATTTATCCTCAACAATTGATGGACAACATGGGTAGACAAAGACACCCAACGTAGTAATTGTGCGCTTAACACCAAAGATAAACGTTCGATGATCCTATACGGGTGCGCCATTAAACACCCCTGTTTTCATAAAACCTGCTTGGTCTTTCATTCTTCTTGGAATTAGGTTTAGAAAAAGATAAAAAATCACTGGGGCCAAAACCATGGGACAATCCAAATTGATTCTTATGCTTGGCTTACAATCGTTTAACCCACATTATATTACGAATGTACCCCTTTTGGTTCCTTAAGGGTGTTACCCTTTCTTTTGCGATTGCAGTTTTAAGATTCCCTCCAGTCATAAGACAATGACACCGATCATAGTGTAAATCGACTATTTATTTATCTTTATCATTTAGTGTAACTTTTGTTACAGAGTTTACCATTAAAATATACTTATCTTAAAACCTTGAATTTCAATCCATAAGATGAAAAGAAGAAATTTTGTTACTAGAACTGCTTTGGGTTCATTAAGCATGCTGATCGGGACGGATATTGTTTTTGGCAATACGATGCCTAAGGATTATAATCCCTTGGCCTTACAAGACCCTGACCCTTTTAAGATGTTCAACAAAGATCGCGGTATGGAAGTCCTTAACGACAAGCCTTGGAATATTGAAGCCAAAGCCCACTTGTTGGATGATAAGATTACCCCCAACACCTCTATGTTCCTTAGAAACAATGGATTGATTCCTGAAAATATAGATGCCAGTACATGGACATTGACCATCGACGGGGAGTCGGTAAGTAAGAGTAAAACCTATTCCTTGGCAGATTTAAAAACAAAGTTTCCACAATATACCTATCAATTAACTTTGGAATGCGGCGGAAATGGCCGAAGTGAATTTGACCCTCCAGCGAAAGGCAACCAGTGGACAGTCGGGGCGGTTTCCTGTGCCAATTGGACAGGGATCCGTTTGCGAGATCTTCTTGATGATGTAGGTATTAATAATGATGCTGTTTATATCGGTTACCACGCTGCCGATGTCCATCTAAGTAGAGATCCCAAAAAAGAGCCTATCTCACGGGGTGCCCCAATGCCTAAAGTAATGCAGGATGAAACCCTGATTGCATTTAAAATGAATGGGGAAGACATTCCCTTGGCCCACGGTTATCCCTTACGATTGGTCGCTGGTGGATGGCCTGCCTCTGTTTCAGGAAAGTGGATCAACCGCATCAGTGTCCGCAATATCATACATGATGGTACCAAAATGACCGGTACGGCGTATAGGGTGCCCTGTAATCCGGTTGCACCCGGGGAGAAGGTGAAAGACGAGGATATGTGTATTATCGAATCAATGCCTGTAAAATCACTGATTACCTATCCTAAGACTGGCGCAACCATTAAGGATGGTAAGGTTCTGAATATTCGGGGACATGCCTGGGCAGGTGAATTGGAAATATTGAAAATGGAATACTCCATAGATTTTGGTGCCACTTGGAAAACCTGTAATCTTGAGAAACCTGCCAACCGATTGGCTTGGCAACACTTTACGGCCGAGGTTTCATTTCCTAAAAAAGGATATTACGAAGTATGGGCAAAGGCCACTGATTCGATGGGAATAAGTCAACCCATGTTATTACCAGGATGGAACCCAAAAGGGTATCTGAACAATGCCTGTCATAGGATTGCAATAAAGGTTGTATAAATGGATGAACATACGAAATTCAAGCAACGGGCGAAGGCCATATACCAAATGCTTTTGGGCATTTTTGGTTTATTCGCGGTAGCCGCCTTTACTATATTATTTCTTATGCTGAATCCTGATTTGTTAAAAAAATCAGGACCCCAGGTTGAAGAAATGGAATACACAACCGTTCCTAAGGAAGATGATTTTGATAAGATAGAAAATGGGATACACGTCCGCACCGGCTTGGTCGATGCTGAAGGACTGATGACCGTAGTCAATAATTGCACCAATTGCCATTCGGCAAAATTAGTGACCCAGAACCGAATGAACGAGGAACGGTGGATCACCACCATTCGTTGGATGCAAGAGACACAGAATTTGTGGGACTTAGGACCCAATGAGAAAATTATCGTCAATTACCTGGTCTCCAATTATCCTCCTGAAAAAAAAGGGCGACGGGAAAATTTAAAAGATATTGAATGGTATGATCTTAATTAATGAAATCAAGACTGTATGAATTGACAACGTCTAGGTATAAGGATACACAGTGCACCCAAGAACGTTAAGCGTACAATCATAAATAAAAATGCTATGGAAAAATATGTGAATGCTTTTGTCAACTCCTTTATGGGGAGCATCGATTGGACTTGGAAATCCATAATCTTTGAAGTTCCCTGGTACACGAATTATTTCTGGGGACTTACCCTTATTTCTTTGATCGTCTGGGGATTGGAAATTGCTTTCCCATGGCGAAAGGAACAATCGATCTTTCGAAGGGATTTTTGGCTCGATGCCTTTTATATGTATTTCAATTTCTTCTTATTCGCCATTGCCATCAGTGGTTTTTATAAATTTTTGGGACTGCTCTTCAATGATATCGGTATTTCATCAAAAAGTTTAACCATTCTTGATCTTTCAGCCATGCCCATGTGGAGCCAATTGCTGATTTTCTTTATCATTCTTGACTTTGTACAATGGTTTACCCATGTACTGCTTCACAAATATGCCTTCTTATGGAAATTCCATAAAGTACACCATTCGGTCAAGGAAATGGGATTTGCCGCCCATCTTCGTTATCATTGGATGGAAAACATCATTTATAAACCCTTAAAAACCCTTGGGGTAATGGTCCTGGGAGGTTTTGAGCCAGAACAGGCCTACATTGTTCATTTCGTGGCCATTACCATTGGTCACTTCAACCATGCCAACATCAAGATAACATGGGGACCTTTAAAGTATATCCTCAATAATCCGGTGATGCATTTATACCATCATGCCTATACCCTGCCCCAAGGAACATATGGCATCAATTTTGGCATCAGTCTAAGCCTATGGGATTATATTTTTAAAACGAATTATGTTCCTGAAGACAGTGGTAATCTTGAATTGGGATTTCCTGGGGATGACAAATTCCCCCATGATTTCATACATCAGAATATCTATGGCTTCGGCAAACAGAAAAAGGAATGATCGCGATACTGGCTACGATTCAATATCAAGTATCAATTACCCGTTACATAAAGCTGTCGTCCATTGTGGGGCTGCTCGTTCCTGTAATTATTAATGGGCATCAATTTCTTTAGAAGGTCTACCTGTTCCAATGAAACCGTAATGGGTTCTTTTAAGATATACCAATTCACCCCTTCTGTACAGGGAGGGGTTGTTAAAGAGCCCGTATAAAAGAAATAATCCTTATTACTGGGCAAATTGTCGTTCATATTGAAGGGCAGATCCACTTCTTTTTTCTCACCAGCCTTAAGTGGCAAGAAACTTTCCAAGAAATCAAAAGGAATACTACTTACCCCTTCTTTGGCCATAACCGCAATAACGGTATACTGTCCGGAATCATTAATATGCACCAAATGCATTTCCAAGGGATAACGCACCCCATCGATCGTATGTTCCGACGGTTCATGAAAGTGTACTTGTTTTAAATCATATCGCAAACCATTGACCATGATATTATCCCCAGATTCAAAATTATATTGAATGCTATGCCCATTGTTGGTCACATCGTGTATTTTGGTGTTTTCGGCGTAATGAAGGGCTATAGGCTTAAGACTATTGTTTTCTTCGTATTTGACAATATTTATTGGGGATTGAAATTTACCATTGCAATCCGATTCCGCCTCAATCTCAGCCCAATGTTCCGGACCTGTCTCCCCCGCATAGCTCCAATGCTTTGATGATGACCCGTGTTCAACTTCCCTAGTTTCTGCGCCAATGTGGGTGTTTTTCGTCCCACTTTCTTTACAGGCCCCTAAGACCAATAAGCCTATGAAGGCATACATTGTATATTTCATTTGACAAATAGTATTTATGAAGGTTTTCGTAATGGGGACTGCATAAAACATTTAAATCCTTTGAACGTAAAACCACGTCAAAAGTAGATTTATTATCCAATTCCCAAAAGCGATAAGGATACTATTTATCAAAAACAATACTCCAAATACCACGTACTTCATCAACATCATAGCCTAATGCCAAATCGGAAGGATATAGTTTCCTTAAAGTGGTCAAGGTTTCAAAAGCGACGTTTTCGTTGGGTATTCCATGGCATTGCAGACACATCGTATTGGTAGTTATGGGATAATAGAAATGTATTTGATCATTGACCTCTTCTGTCATCGGGCTGATTTCCATTCCATTTTTCGCCATCTGCTTAAAGACATTGATATAATCAAGTTCTTTGGCATTTGCCTGGTTATCGGGATTTCTGGGTTTGTCCGAGACTCTTTTGATTTTAGCCTTGTGGACAATGGCCATACTATCGGTTAGCTTTATCGCTTTAAGGTTACAAAACGTAACAGCGCCAACAGTCCCCTTTTGTTGTATTGCGGTTATGAGGTTTTTTCCTAATTGCTGTTTGGTAGATAAGGCATATTTTAATCCCAAGGCACTAAAATCGGTATCCGTAGTATTCTGACCCATGCCCATTCGCATCTGCCTACCATTACCCATACCTTGGCCTCTTCCCATACCTTGACCATTACCCATACCTTGACCATTACCCATACCTTGGCCTCTTCCCATACCTTGGCCTTGGCCGTTACCATGGTTCATTTGATAATGTTCTTCGAACCATTCCGGCTGATCTATCTCATTATCGTATAGGTAATCCGCTATTTGTTTTATTTCCTCCTCAGGGTAAGGAAGATAGGGCATTACCCCAAAACGCTGTACGGCACCCGGCATTTTCGATTTTTCACGTGAGGGTTTCCTTGACCATTCCACAAAATCATTGATGAATTCATTTTTGGTGGTACCCCCCATTTGATACCGCATTTTAACCGCTGCCATGGGTGGGGCAAGTCGATTAGCCTCTGGAGTGGTTGCATCGTGACATATATAACATTTGGTCTCTACGATTTTCTTTCCCGGGTGTTCCCCATCCACCAAGTTGTTTTCTGAAAGTCCATCCCCTATAGGAGTCGTCTTTCCCTTGGTGTCTTTGCAACTTGCCAATACGATAATTACCGCTATACAATATATAATCCTCATTCTTTGGACATTTTACCCGTTGCACAACTCACAAACGACTTTGCTTTGGTCGCAAGGGTATTTTTGCTATCGACAGAAGGATATCCCAATTCCTTAAGTTTATCCTTAACCCGAAGGGTGTCCTCCGCAGCCACATAGGTAAATGTCACTGAAGAGGATTCCGTGATGACATCAACTTCTGAAATATGCTCTATTTCAGATAATTTATTGGTGATTGTACGGGCACATCCGTCACATTTTAAATTCTGAACTATTATTGTTGCTTTCATTCCTTGTACTATTTATTCTTTACAAATAATATCCTTTAAAATTAAAATTCCCAAAAGGTCCTTTTACCATTGCATATATCCTCCTTGAAGGTCATACACTTTCTCGAAACCCATATCCAATACTTTACGAGCCGCCTTTCTACTTCTACTACCTGATCTACAGTACAAATATACCGGTTTGTCCTTATCCAACTTTTCAAAAGACGACTTAAAATCACTGCCTTGGAAAAAATCGATATTAATGGCCTTACCTATATGTCCGGTCCTGTATTCCCCGGCAGTGCGCACATCTACCAATTGTACCTTTTTATTTCGAATGGCTGCCTTAAAGGCATTTTTATCCAGTACTTCAAACTTATCGGGATCAAGGGCGCCTCCGCCAAAAAGTAAACTTAAAAATGACATCTATTATATGTTTTATCTGTTCTTGTTTATACATTTAGAAACAAGGGAAAGACCATAATCAACCTGCCCATCCCTTGCTATCAACTAACTACTTTTATGTCGTACTATAGCATGGTGGTCGGACATACATAATCGGTTCGATCCACTGCTGTATTTGAGATTCCATCGAACCCTTCTACCACATCGGTAAAATTGTCCCACCCCCTTTGTTTTAATATAGAGGCTGCAATCATACTCCGATATCCTCCCGCACAATAAATAATGAAGGGAGTATCTTTAGGAAACTCGGCCAAATGCCCGTTGATTTCATTCAATGGGATATTTTGGGCGCCAACAACATGTTCGGAATCATATTCACTTTTTTTACGAATATCGATAACCAGTGGTTTTTTGGCAGTATACATTTCCGCAAATTCCTGTGACGACATACGATTGATCGTCCCAAACTCCTTCTTGGCGATCTTCCAACTATCGAAACCTCCCTTAAGAAAACCTATCGCATGATCATAACCAACCCTTGATAATCGGGTAATGGCCTCTTTTTCCTTATCGGGATAGGTAATAAGCAAGATTTCCTGTTTAATATCAGGAACCATTTCACCTACCCATTGGGCAAAATTACCGTTCAATCCGATATTGATGCTATTCGGAACATGCCCTTTTGCAAAATCCTCAGGATCCCTAGTGTCTAACATCAAAGCGCCTGTTTCATTGGCAGCGGCCTCAAAAGCTTCTGGGGTCAAGGCTTGTGTCCCCCTTTCCATCACGGTATCAAGACTTTCATACCCCTTTATATTCATCATTACATTTTTGGGGAAGTAGGCTGGTGGCGAGGTCAGGCCTGTAAGCAGTTCCTTGATGAACTCCTCTTTGGTCATATCTGCCCGTAATGCATAATTGACTTTTTTCTGATGCCCTAAGGTATCGGTAGTTTCCTTACTCATCATTTTACCACAGGCAGAACCTGCACCGTGATTGGGATATACGATAAGGTCATCGCCCAAAGGCATAATTTTATTTCTTAGGGAATCGTACAGGTATCCTGCCAGTTTTTCCTCAGTAAGCTCTGACACGACGTGTTGCGCCAAATCGGGCCTACCAACATCACCAATGAACAACGTATCCCCTGTAATCAGGCCGTGCTCTTTCCCTTTTTCATCAATAAGCAAATACGTTGTACTCTCCATGGTATGTCCAGGAGTATGTAAAACCTTTACTTTATACCCCCCTATTTCAAAGACCTGATTATCCTCAGCGACCAAAGCATCATAACCTGGCTTGGCCGTTGGACCGAACACTATTTGTGCCCCCGTTTTTTTCCTTAAATCCAAATGGCCACTTACAAAATCGGCATGAAAGTGGGTCTCGAAGACATATTTAATACGGGCATTGTCCTTTTTTGCCCGGTTTATATAAGGTTGTACCTCACGAAGAGGGTCGAAGATGGCTGCCTCACCATTACTTTCCAAATAGTAGGCTGCATGGGCTAAGCAACCCGTATAAATCTGCTCTATTTTCATGATCGTGGTTTGATGTGTTGACTGTATAAAAGTATAATCGTTCCCCTGCTTACAAAGTAACAAAGGTTACAAAGATCATAACAACAGAATTAAGAACAACTGATCTTCGTCAGCAGCCGACAAATTATGGTATTGAAACACATATTAGTCAAATCCAGGCTAGGCCGTTTACACCTTCAGTAAACGTATCTGGTTTCTATGGAGTTTGATTTCACCTAGGTTTTCGAGCTTTTTAAGCAGTCTGGAAATAACCACCCTTGAAGTATGTAACTCATAGGCAATTTGCTGATGGGTGGTACTGATTTCATTGTCATTGGTTACCCTCGCCTTATCCCTTAAATACTTTAGAAGACGGTCATCCATCCTCAAGAAGGCTATACTGTCGATTGTCTCCAACATCTCATTCAGCCTGTTGTGGTAACTTAACAGGACAAAATTTCGCCAGCTTGTGTATTTTGCCAACCATTCCTCCATCTTTTGGATTGGAATCATAATCAATTTGGCATTGGTTTCGGCTATGGCCCTAACTTCACTTTTCGTGTGACCCATGCAACAATTCAATGTCATGGCACAAGTATCGCCATGTTCCAGAAAATACAATAATAATTCATCGCCATCCCCATCTTCCCGAAGCACTTTTATTACACCGGATATCAACAAGGGCATGGATTTTACGTAATCCCCAATCTCCATCAGCTTATGACCTTCATGAATTTCCCGATATGTCCCTGTTTGGTTTATTTCATTGATTAGTTCTTCCTCAAAAAGATGTCCGTAATTTGCTTGTAGTTCTTTGATCATATGGCTAATGTCGCGATTATAGTTGAAATATGGGTTACACCAAAAATAACCCTCAAATTTCAAATTGAAAATAATTCTTGGGAATACTTTTGAAATTGCCTTAATTTTAGTTTAAGTTTAATCTAAATGTTTGAAGGGCAAAGCTTTTCGAAGATATACATAATACCTAAAATGACCGATTATTCTGAAGTAAAATTATCCCCAAAAATAGCGGAATCCTTACTCTTGGGGCTGTACAAAATCGAAGGTAAGGCCATGGCATTACCTGGGGAATCCGATTTTAATTTCAAAATCACCACCAAAGAAAAAGAGTGTTATGTTCTAAAAGTTTCAAGGCCTAATGAAAGCGGGGCATTTTTCGATTTTCAGCAAAAAATACTTCAGCACATCGAAATGCAAAAAAAGAATATTGTTGTTCCTAAAGTAGTACTTGATAAACAGGGCAATGCCATTTCCGACTTTGTAGACACCAATGGTCATCATCGTAAGGTAAGGCTACTCACTTGGATATCTGGTAGGGTTTGGAGTTCGATAAATCCCCAATTGAATGATTTACGATTTAGTCTGGGGAAGCAATGTGGTACATTGAGTTTCTCCCTTTCCAAGTTTGAACACCCTATGGCAGTTAGGGAATTTGAATGGGATGTAGCACAATCGCTATGGACAAAGAACCATTTACATGTATTTGATACCAATCAAAAGGAAATCATTACCTATTTCCAAGACCAATTCGAAAAGGTGCAAAACGCCTATACCAAGCTTAGAAAATCGGTAGTACATAACGATGCGAACGATAACAATATTATAGTCACCGAATCGCTTACCTCCCCTAAGGTTAAGGCTATCATTGATTATGGCGATGCTATTTATACCCAAACCATCAATGACGTGGCCATAACCTGTGCTTATGCCATCATGAACCAAAATGACCCATTAGAAGCTGCATTGCCTATCGTAAAAGGGTATCACCAGAGTTATCCTTTATCCGAAGGGGAACTGAAGTATTTGTACATCACAATTGCCATGCGCTTGGTCATCTCTGTGACGAAATCGGCATTGAACCGCATCAAGGAACCTGATAACGAATACTTATCGATCAGTGAAAAACCTGCTTGGCGATTGCTTGAAAAATGGAAAAAAATAAGTGGGGATTTCGCCTATTATAGCTTCCGAACAGCTTGCGGGCTTAATGCGCATCCCCAAGAGGAAAAATTTCAAAGCTGGACCAAAACCTGTAGGTCAAGTTTGCAGCATTTGTTTCCTACGATAGAAAATAATGGGATTTTCCCTTTGGACTTGAGTGTTTCAAGCCCATGGACCGGACACCAAAGTGATTTTAACGACCTTGATCTATTTCAATTTAAAATTGGTCAATTGCAAAAAGAACATCCCCAAAAAATCATTGCAGGGGGGTATTTGGAACCAAGGCCACTTTACACATCCCCTGCATATGACAAAATCGGTAATAGCGGTAAGGAAAGCCGTACCATACATTTGGGTATTGACTTTTGGTTGCCCGCTAAAACACCCGTGCATAATCTATTTGAGGGTGAAGTTGTGATTGCTGTAAACGATGCGGGTGATAAGGAATATGGAGGGTTGGTCGTTTTAAAACACAAATTCAATCATCTTATTTTCTATACCCTGTACGGACATTTATCCGTGGCTAGTGCCACAGCCCATAAAATAGGTGACAAATTGGAAGTTGGTGATTTAATAGGCGTTTTGGGCAATTATCCTGAAAATGGCAATTGGGCTTCCCATCTTCATTTTCAAGTACTATTATCCTTGCTCGATTTTACCGATGATTTCCCTGGAGTTGCCTATCACAACCAAATCGATGTTTGGAAAAGCATTTGTCCCAACCCCAATGTATTATTCAAGTCATCGGGATTGAATGCCATTGCCCACCAATCAAATGAAGATCTGATCACGTATCGCAAGAAACATTTGGGCAAGAGCTTGAGCCTACAGTATGAAACACCCATTAAAATGGTACGCGGAAATGGTCCATATCTCATCGATCAATATGGCCGCCGTTATTTGGATACCGTGAACAATGTAGCCCATGTAGGGCATGAACATCCAAGAGTGGTTAAGGCTGGACAGTCACAAATGGCCCTAATCAATACAAATTCGCGCTATTTACATGGTAATATCAATATTTTGGCGCAGGAATTATTGGAAACGTTACCCGAAGCATTGAGTGTGGTCCATTTTGTCAATTCGGGTAGTGAGGCCAATGAATTGGCCATTCGTATGGCCAAGGCTGTCACTGGGGAACAAGATATTATCGCTTCAGAAGTTGGCTATCACGGCAACACCAACAGTTGTATTGATATTAGTGCCTATAAGTTCAATGGTAAAGGCGGAAATGGCACCCCTGAACATACCCATATATTTCCCTTACCCGATACTTTTCGGGGAAAATACAGAGGTAAAAACACAGGACCCTTGTATGCTCGGGAAGTACAGCAACAAATCACCAAAATACAGAAAAAAGGCCGCGGGGTTTCCGCTTTCATCGTTGAACCCATTATTAGTTGCGGAGGGCAAATTGAGCTTCCGACAGGTTTTTTAAAAGAAGCTTATCAGCATATTCGAAACGCAGGTGGCCTTTGCATTTCAGATGAAGTTCAGACAGGATGTGGTAGAATGGGCAAAACCTTTTGGGGTTTCCAATTGCACCATGTAGTTCCTGATATAGTTACAATCGGAAAACCCTTGGGTAACGGACACCCTTTGGCTGCCGTGGTCTGCACCCAAAAAGTGGCCGACGAATTCGCCAATGGCATGGAGTACTTCAATACTTTTGGCGGTAACCCTGTTTCATGCGCCATTGGCACCGAGGTATTGCGGGTTGTCAAAGAAGAAGGTTTACAAAGAAATGCCTTGGAAGTCGGGGAATATCTTAAGTCGGAATTGGAAAAACTGGCAATCAGGTATCCAATTATGGGTAACATACGTGGGCAAGGATTGTTTTTAGGGGTGGAAATGGTCGATAAAAAGATGGAACCCCTTGCGGCACAGACTGATTATTTGGCCAATCGAATGAAAGACCACGGCATTTTAATGAGTATAGACGGGCCCGACCATAATGTCCTGAAAATAAAACCTCCCCTGGTATTTGCCAAAGAGAATGCGAATGAGTTACTCTTTTATCTCGAAAGAATCCTTGGTGAGGATTTTATGGATGTTTCGGTCCAAAAAAACATATAACCCATAAAAATTGGACATAATCTATTCCCCGAACCAGGCTTCAACCAATTCTTGTTCACTTTGGTTCCCACCTTTATGCTCAAATTCATTTTTAACCAGATTATGGATATAATCCTTGCCCCATTCTTTGTGGTTTTGTGCAATTTGGGCAATAGCTTCACATATATAATCAACCTCTTTATCGGTCATTGTAGGGTGAATGGACATTCGTATCCAGCCCGGTCGTTCCATCAAACAACCTTCCAAAATCATCTGCTCAATGGCTTTGGAGGTCAATTGATCTACATGCAATAAAAAATGTCCGTAAGTACCGGCACATGAACATCCTCCCCTAGTTTGGATTCCATATCGATCATTCAATAGTTTTACAACCAGATTATAATGTGCATCATCAATATAAAATGAAAAAACGCCCAATCGATCCTGATGTTCCTTTGCCAAAATGTGGAGATTCCCAACCTTGGCCAGGTTTTTAAAAATCCTTTGGTTCAATTCATGTTCACGCTTAAGGATATTCGCCACCCCCATCCGTTCTTTCAACTGTATCGCCAAGGCTGTCCGTATGGCCTGTAAGAATCCAGGCGTACCTCCATCTTCCCGGGTTTCGATATCATCAATATAATCATGATCGCCCCACGGGTTGGTATAGGTGACCGTTCCCCCACCGGGATTGTCCGGTATCAGGTTTTTATACAATTTCTTGTTGAAGATAAGAACGCCACTCGAACCTGGCCCCCCTAAAAATTTATGGGGGGAAAAAAAGATGGCGTCCAAGTATTCATCTTCATTCTCTGGATGCATGTCGATTTGCACATAAGGCGCCGAACAGGCAAAATCAACAAAACAAAGTCCATTATTTTCATGGATTATTTTAGCAACCCGATGATATTCTGTCCGTATGCCCGTAACGTTGGAGCATCCTGTTATTGAAGCGATTTTCAAGGGGTGCTCCTGATATTTGTCCAATAGCTTTTCGAAACTTTCAAAACAAATCAAGCCTTGTGCGTTACATGGAATAACCTCAACCTTGGCGATGGTTTCAAGCCATGAGGTTTGGTTGGAATGGTGTTCCATATGCGATATGAAGACAATTGGCCTTAAGGCTTCAGGTACCTTGGTGTGTTTCCTTAGATTTTCCGATACCTTGAGCCCTAAAATCCGTTGGAATTTATTCACTGCCCCTGTCATACCCGTACCAACCGTAATCAGAACATCATCCTCATTGGCATGTACATGCTGTTTTATTTTTTTACGGGCCTTATGGTAGGCCATGGTCATTACGGAACCTGTAAAGGATGTTTCTGTATGTGTATTGGCCACGAAAGGACCGATTATCTTGCTCAGTTTATCCTCAATTGGGCCATATAACCTTCCACTAGCCGTCCAATCAGCATATAGAATACGCTGCTTTCCATAGGGTGATTCGAAAGTTTGGCCATCCCCGACAATGTGTTGCCTGAATTGCTGAAAGTAATTTTCCAACCTCGATTCCCTTAAACCTGATTTTGATATGGTGTCGCCCATGGTGTAAATTTATAAACTATATGTAAAAATAGCCTTAAATAATCCTTTGGTATAAAAATTAAAGGTCACTAATTCCATTTTAATAAGCATTAAAACATTTCTGTTTCCATATGAATGGTTTTTTACCATAATCCTAAAAAAAGGGTCTACCAAGCATCACAAATATCAAAATTACACCTAAAATATTGATATACTGATAATTAAACCATACGCTATGTAACAAAAGTTACACAAAATCAAGGGTGATTCCCATAAATTGAAAAAAACAAATCAAAAAATTATGAAAAAAGATTTCGAAACTAAGGTTATCGGTTGGGCGTTTATCGTATCGGCCATATTATTGTGGGGAGGGTGGTTTTTTTCGCCCCACCATTTGGGAGAGTATATTATCGCCTCTGATTTTGAGGAAATAAACCAAAATTTATGGACATGGATTTGGCTCTATCGGGTTCATATCTTTGGATGGGTCATAATGGGGATTGCCATGTTCGCGTTAACGGCAATAGCCACGAAGAAACCATATCGCGTATTGATTTATCCCGGAGCCGGAATGATCATTGTCGGCACCTTCACTTTAGCCATTGCTGCCGCCTTTTACTATACATTCGGGGCATGGGGTATAGGAAACACTGCAGGGAAATCACCAGAGGAAACCCAGCAGATTATGGATGGCTTACTTTTTACTAACCACTATGTAACCTGTTTTGTAAGGTTTGGCCGCGTATTTTCAGGGGTAGGCCTTATGATTTTGGGTGCTGCTTTTGTAAAATGGAACATTGTGAACAAAGGTTTGGGCTGGCTTACCATTATCATGGGGTTTGCCGCTATGGCTATTATCATGGGAATTCCCGATAACTTTGAAATATACAAGCCTATGTTTCATGTTAAAGCTTTATGGCTTGTTTTAATGGGGGCAACCTTATTACTCAAGGGAATCAACCTGCCTGAAGAAGAGGACTAGCGCTACATCATGAAATAGTTTACAAGACAAAGTCCCGATGCTCTATCGGGACTTTTTGTTTTGTTGAGCAGTGTGGGAAATCGTTCATAGCCCATGACCATTTTTTCTTGACCATCCCCTATTCCCTTAATATGGATTGGTTCGGTTCAACCGAATCCCATCGGACCATGAATGAAAATCCTCATTATGGAAATCAATCCCGCTTAGGGAATGCCAGACTATCCGCTGGATAGGTCTCCTTTAAATACCTCATCTGTGCTTTGGCCCAATCGATTATCATTTCACGCTGTTCATCTGTCAAATTCGCTTGGGGATGAAGGCCAAAATAAGTATATGAAGCCAAGGGCATTTCCTTTTTCTCAACCATTTCAATAGTTTCCTCTAATTTATGGTTTTGGACAAAAAGGGGTTTTTTAGTGAATTCAGAATAATTGAGATGTTTTTTACCATCAACAACATGTTCATTCAACCACCAAGCCACAGGTTGTACATTGGCATACCAAGGATATTCCGTTTTATTCGAATGACAATCATTACAGGATACCTTCAACAATTCGTTTACCTCTGCAGGCACCTCGTATTTCTTTGAAATATCATATGTAAGGTCATTGGATTCATTTCTTTCCGGGCGAAAGAACTGTATAATCACCAAAAGAATCAACAGTACTATTAAAACTTTCCTTACCATAATAATGTGTATTTTAAATTAAAATTACATAAATGATTTCTGTTTCTTAATACCAATTTCAATATTCATCCTCGTCGCCCCTTATTCCTTCGTGAATCAGCATCACAAATTCCCGCTTCATTCCCCTTTTCAGATACCCTTTACCTTTCCGATATGGGATTCGATAGAAAAAAGGAGTCTTTTCTATTATTTGTATTTAGCGACCCTTTCGTCATTAATTGGTCCACTCCAGTTTAATCCAAAGGCAAAATCATAGGTATTTCCATCAGCATCGCTATAGGGTGTCATATCCCTTGGCACATCCTCAAACTGCTTTTCTACAGTTGCCATATCGGAAGGCATTTGAAATGGCAATAAAGCAGAAGGCTCGAACGCCCCTGAAATAATTTCCATAATCGCTTGATCTTGCACACCCATATGGATTAAAATGGCTGAAGAGCTTTTCTCGATTTCCGAAAAAACCATGGGTTTTGAAACATGGGCAACAACAACCACAGGTTTGTCCCCCATTTTCGATTTGGTTTCATTGACCAAAGTCATATCCGTAACGTTTCTGGTTTTAACGGTTTTACCGTTGAAGGAACGGTTTTTAAAATCTTCAAACGGACTACCGCCCGCCAAACTGGTCTCACGCGCCTCATTGGCCGTATAAGAATCATATTGTAGACTAATGGGCACATAACCGTTTCCTCCTTTTTCCACATCGGATTTATCGTAACCTACACCTCCATCAGGACTTTTGATACCCACTAACGCAAAATCCGCTACCTTGAGATCATTGACCACTTCAAAATATTTTGACACCACCTCTAGATTAAAGGGGGACTCGGTCCTTTCTGGCGTTACAATACCCCACCAATTTGTGCTTGGGGCAATGTAGCGTTTGGGAATATATACTTTCCTTTTATCTTTAATCGGAAGTACCCCATTGTGGTTTTTAAGCATCACCACAGACCGTAGCTGTGCGTTAAAACCAGCCTTCATGAATTCGGGGTTCCCTACTATTTTTTCTGTTTCGGAAACATCCAAATAAGGGTTCTCAAACAGTCCAACCCTAAACATATTCTTAAGCAAACGAACAGCGGAAGCTTCAAAACGCTGACGCATATACTCCTCCCCATGTTCAGCTACGCCCATTTTATAGGCTTCAAGAATGGGTTCCTTATCATTGTTGCCACCAAATTGATCAACGCCAGCCTCAATGACCATATAATGACGTTCTGCGACTGTTTTGGTTTCAACACCCCAACTTTTACCTTGAAATTTATCGACGGAGGTAACATCATTGGTTATGCCCCAATCGGTACAGACAACACCGTCGTATCCATATTCACCCCGTAATACTTCGGTAATCAAATATTTATTGAATCCGTTACCTACAGCTTCCCCTTCCCCATGGGAAATGGTATAATAGGGCATAACGGCAGCGGCCATTTTAGTTGGCCCGTTCAATTTAAAAGCCCCTTGGGTAAAAGGTTGCAAATGATCTTTTAGGTTCTTACCCGGATAAACTGCATAAGCACCATAACCGAAATGGCCATCCCTACCACCTTCTTCCGGTCCGCCTCCAGGCCAGTGCTTCACCATGGCATTGGCACTTTCAAGGCCCCAATTCCCATCTTCGCTGGATTGAAAACCATCTACATAGGCCCTTGCCAAATCGGTGGTTAAGTCCGGGTCCTCACCCATGGTACCATCAAAACGGCTCCAACGGGGTTCCGTCGCCAAATCAATTTGGGGAGACAAAGCCGTAGCGATACCTAGGGCTCGATACTCTTTAGAAGCGATTTCGCCAAATTGTTGCATTAAACCGGGATCAAAAGATGCCGCAATACCCAGCGTTCCCGGCCACATTGAAATTGCTCCTCCTGCACCGGCATTATACTCGGTATAAGAATCACTACCATGCCTAGGGTCCGAACTGGTATTAATGGGGATCCCAAAACCAATACCTTCAACAAAAGCTTGAGCATTATTATTCCATTGGGCTGCTACTGAAGGGGTTTCTACCCTCGTAATCAATACATGTCGTAAATGGTCTTCTTCCAAAAACTTTTTTTGCTGATCGGAAAGGTCACTGGAGGAAGCCCCACTTTCCTTGAGGGCTTTACCATTATACGTCGCAGCCCCAAAGCCTTGACTCGCCCCGGGAATGGATTGGTGAGAACTGTACAACATGAGTCCGGCAATATCTTCCAAGGAGAGTTTGGAAGCCAGATTTTTCGCCCGCTCATCATCTGACAAACGCCAATCCTCATAGCTATCCAAAGTACCATTTCTGTTAAGGTCCTTAAAAGCATATTGGTCAACCTTCAACAGTTGCACCCCAGATTCAGGGTGAAATGTCAAATCGCTTCCGTTCGTATTGTTGACCCTTACGTAGCCATCCTTTTCCTCTGTGGTGAATTTATCCCCACAACTCCCCAATAGCAGGGTCAAGGTCAAAGTACTTATTGCAAAATTCACTTTATTTATGATCATATGTCTTTGTTTTAGGCCTCCTATTAGTTTTGTTGAACAAGTTCAAATAATTCCTTATCCAATTGAGGTTTCACCTCACAAGTGGTATTGAAATGCATGGTGGCCGTATTTTCCCTATTGTATTCTGGCCATTGGGGTAAACCTTTGTGATTGGGATTTCCCGTCTTGGCGAAATTAATCCATGCTTGATTCATTTTTTTTGCTAAAGCCTGGGCATCCTTACCACCTCCTGTCATCTGGTTGGCCAAGGAAACATTATCAAAAACAAAAGGTAGATCCATACAATGGAGTGCCTTGTATTTCCCATCAAAAACAGGGGATTGCCATGTAAACAGATACATATAAACAGGAGCCCCACCTTCCAGTGCCGACTTTTCATTTGCCTGCACAACGGCACCGGGTCTGAACATGGTGTCCACATCCAATAAATCCTTGGCCTCCGTATCATTAGGATATGCCTTCTTCACTGCCTTTATGTACTTATCGGCGTTATCCTTATACGTCGCTTTAATATAGCTTAGTATAGCTTCATCGGATGCCCCGACGAAGCGCATATTGGCAAAGGGTGCAAATTCATTTTTTGCGGTGCCAATCAGTAAAGGAATGTCCTTCGATATCGCAAGTGCCTCATCTGACCCTAATTGATAAGGTAAATCCTCACCATCTACACTAGGGCCCCAACTAAGACCAAAACCAACTATGGGTTTTCCTGCGGACCTCATTTTTTCTTCAACGCTTTTTAAGGCTTGGGTACTCGCTTCGGCCAAAATGTCAAAAGGGATGCTTTGGAGACTATCTACCTGTGAGGCATCAATACCTAGATTTGACAAGGTCTCCATGGTTATGGCCTGGGTATCCTCTTTTCTTAAGACTGAGAGTCGAAAAGAACCACTCTGATTGATGGCTTTATGGAAAAGCCCTTTGGCCTTTGGCATTGCCATCAATGTATTTACTTTCGCTCCTCCACCAGACTGTCCAAAAATGGTGATATTATCGGGGTCACCTCCAAAGTTTGAAATATTATCCCTAACCCATTCCAACGCAAATTTGATATCCAAAATACTATTGTTGGCCGAATGCTTATATTTTTCACCGTAGGCCGACAAATCCAAGAACCCTAGCACATTCAAACGATGGTTGATCGAAACCACTACCACATCGCCGTTTTTACTAAGATTCAAACCGTCATAGGAAGGAAGCTCATGGCTTGAACCTGCTGTAAACGCCCCTCCATGAATCCAAAACATTACCGGTCTTTTTTTACCATCGTTGATGTTTGGGGTCCATACATTTAGATTGAGACAATCTTCGTTGGTATAGCCCCAATCGTGGTCAAATACAAATTCAGATTCGTCCTGAACAAAACTGGTCGGTGTAATTAAGGGGGCTACCGGACCATAAACCGTGGAACTACGAACCCCTTCCCAAGCATCAGGCTTTGTCGCGGGTTCGAATCGTTTTGCCTTTGCATAAGGAATTCCCTTATAAATAAAGACCCCTTTTTCTATGTATCCCCGTACTTTGCCGGATTCGGTATTCGTTACCGCCACCTTTTCCCCTGTGATCACTTCTTGTCCGAAACTATTGAAAAATGTAAATAGTAATCCAGTGACGCAAACCTTTAAGATTAAATCTTTCATTGTTTAACTTTTGAATGTTTAACTTCTTTAAATATCCCATTTCAAATGAGCACCATAGGCACTCAATCGGGGTTCGATTGTTTTGCCAAATCATTTAATTCCAAAGTGGTTTTTGCTCTTTAGCAAATAGTCCTGAATGGTTGGTCCAAAAACAGTATCCGTAATTCGGATGGTACACAAAAGGGTTTAACTCGATTTCTATTTAAAACCTATTTTCCTCAATCCCTCATGACTTACCTTAATGGCTTCAAGTGGCTCCATATTGAAAGTCTTATCCTGCTCTACCATATAGTATTTCATACCTGATAATTTCTTGTTGGCCAATATCCTTGCCAAATCAAGATGACCGGTACCTACAGGGGCAAATCTTCCTTGATCATCCATATCCTTTACGTGCCACATTTTAAATCTTTTAGGATATTTTTTAAAATACGCTACTGGATCGGCACCTGCTTTTGTTACCCAATAAAGGTCCATTTGGAAGTTCACATATTTAGGATCGCAATTTTCCAGTAAATATTCAATTGGGATTATACCATCAACATCTTTTTTATACTCAAAATCGTGGTTATGATAGAGTAATTTAAGTCCGGCTTTCTTAGCTTTTTTACCCAATGTTGTTAGGATATTGGCTAAATTTTCCGCACCACCTTTCATACCCATGGACCTCGTTTCCTTATCAACCTTAAAAAGGCCCATAGGGGGAACAGGAACCACAAAATACTTGAAGCCCGCTGCCTTTACATCGGCCATCATCGCATCGGCATTGTCCAATGTAACCGAACCTTGGTGGGTACTAATGGGGTTAAGCCCGAGTTCCTTGAGGTAAGCTTTGAATTCCAAAGGTGTCATATTATAAAATTTGCCATCGGAATAGCCGGCAGCCTCTATATTTTTATATCCAGCATCGGCAACAGCCTTTAGGGTTTCCTTGGCATTATCACCCATGGCATCACGAACGGTATACAAGGCCAATCCTCCAAATTTATCTTGTGCATAGGTGGTAAAAACACCTATAAGCATAAAGGCAAGTAGCATCCCCTTAATTGAACTGTTGATTATTGATTTTTTCATTTTTGTATTTGTTTTGATAGTTATAAAGATTCCTGTTATTTCGTTATTCTATGATTTAAAGCTATATAAATAAGGGGCTTTATGGGCCTTTCCCTGAAATAATTTTTCATGGCGTTCTAAGATGTCCATACCCAAAATTCGCCGTTGAAAAGTTGTTCTTCGTAAATTCTCCCCTAAAATAGCTTCATAAACCTGTTGCAATTGCTTCATGGTAAACTTGGTGGGTAATAGGTTCATGCCTATCAACTTTTTATCAAGGTTATCACGCAGCACCTCTAACGCTTTTTTTACAATCTGCCCATGATCCATCATTAAGGATGGTAATTCGTCTATAGGATACCAATTGATGTTGTCAGAAAAAGCATCCGGTCTGGGAGTCACCTCATCATAATTGATCAATGCATAATAAGACACAGAAAGAAATCGATCCAACATCCATTTATACTTTTGCCTATCCATTCCATTCTCATCCAAGATACGTTCCATGGCTTGGGGATCGGAGCGGGTCATGCTTCCGAAAGTATAGAACTGTTCCAAATAAATCTGATCGAGGCCGGTACGTTCCCTTACCCCTCTTTCCGCAGCATCATCCAAACTCTCATCACGTTTCACAAATCCACCCGGTAAAGCAAAAAGTCCTGTATTGTGATATTCCAAAATCAAGATCTTGAGCTGTTTGCCATTGAAACCGAAAATAACCGAATCGTATGAAAGGTTCGGGATAAAATCCTCACTTTCAATATGATCGATTGTTTTTTTTGTGTTATTAACCATGCTTGTATCAAAATAAAGACAAAAAAGCAAGAAAACAAAGCATTATTGTAACAATTTGAGACAATGAAGATTAACAAGGAACAAATACCACTTATTTTTTTGGACAAACCCGATTTGATCAACTTGGAAGAATGTAGGGGAACCACCTTCAAAACATACCTTCCTCAACTATTCCCATTCAAAAATATAATGTTCCCGTTATTGTATATTCCAATTAAATGAGATTGAAAATGCAATCAAAAAAGTGATATCTTTAATCCTCCGAACAAGGATAAATCGGCAAGAAGGCGTTATTTTCAATAATGGTTTTTCTTTGGCAGGGTTAATTCTTAAAGTTTTACCGGGAAATATCCACTTTGAACAATATGTTTTCCGTTTTTAAAGACAACACCTTTGGAACATTTTAGTTAGATTTAGAGAAATATCAATCCAGACCAACCCTATATCGAAATGCATAAAATCACATCATTTTCAATCATCTTTCTTTTTGTTATCCCGACGTTGGCAATTTCCCAAGACATCGATTTTAACCCAAATGATTGGCAAGACCCCGGTATTTTTGAAAAAGGCCAAACAGCGCCCCATGCCTTTCACATTCCCTTTGACACTGAGACCGAGGCTTTAACGAACGACCCTTCCCAAAATGGCAATTACCAATTACTGAACGGTCAATGGGATTTTAAATGGGTAGAAACCCCCAATGAAGTGCCCAATCGATTTTGGGAACCCGCATTCAATACCGAGGAGTGGGACAAAATACAAGTACCTAGCAACTGGCAAATGGAAGGCTATGGCCACCCAAAATTCAGGAACATAAGCCTAACCTTTGAAAGTAACCCTCCGAACATTCCCGATTATTACAATCCGGTCGGGTGTTATCGCCGCTCCATTACCATTCCCGAATCATGGGAAGGCAAGAGTGTGAAATTACGATTTGAGGGAGTTAAATCCGCAACTTATGTTTGGTTGAATGGAAAACGTGTAGGATATAACCAAGGGGGGTTTGAACCAGCTGAATTTGACATTTCACCATTCCTTGAAATAGGAGAAAATACGTTGGCCGTTCAAGTTATACGATTCAGTGACGGGTCTTATTTGGAAAACCAGGATATGTGGCGTTTATCCGGTATTTTCAGGGATGTAAAACTATATGCACAACCCAAGACCATGATCAAGGACCATTATATCGTTACTGATTTGGATGATACCTACAAAAATGCCACCCTTAGCGTGTCGGCTGTTATCGGCAATGAAGAAAACCGGAACAGAAAGATGCTTTTTGATTTTGATGTATTCGATGACAATAACAACTCCATCCTAGGAAGAAAGGCCGAATCCGGTCTCTTGAATGTACATTCGCATTCCTCCGAAAAGGTCAATATCGCCATACAGGTGCGTAATCCCAAAAAATGGTCCGCAGAAATGCCAAATCGCTATACGATCTTAATTCGATTAAAGGATGAAGCTGGGACTATCCTTGAGGCTTTTTCACAAAAAATAGGTTTCCGCGAAGTGGAGTACGACAACAAAATACTAACAGTCAATGGAGTTCCTATTAAATTGAACGGAATCAATAGTCATATGCACCACCCTGAAAAAGGGCAGGCCGTACCGTTGGCAACCCTTAGGAAGGATCTTGAGATCATGAAACAGTTCAATATGAACTGCGTAAGAACCTGCCATTACCCCCCTACCCCGGAATATTTGGACCTTGCCGATGAATTGGGTATTTACGTGGTTGACGAAGTAGGTGATGAAGCCCATAGCAACCTTCAATTATCCGAAGACCCCAAATGGACTGAAATGTACAAGGACAGAACAAGGAAATTGGTTTATCGCGACCGTAACCACCCGTCTGTAATCATGTGGAGTGCCGGCAATGAATCCGGAAGTGGGGAAAACATAAAAGCCGTTATTGAAACCGGAAAAGAAATAGACCCAAGCAGGCCCGCTTGGATGTATGGAGGGAACACTTTCTATATTCCATTTGAGGATATTGTCGGACCCCGATATTACATCCCCCTTGGATTACGTCATATTGTCAAAGGTGATATGTTGCCCAAAGGCGATATACGTTCCTCCTTCATGGATGAATATTTGGCCGCAACCGGAAACAGTTTGGGTGGATTGGATGAATATTGGGAAATAATACGACGTTCCCCACGCTCTATGGGCGGTGCGATCTGGGATTTTGTAAGTCCCGGAATTAAAACTCCCCGTTGGACATTACCCGATAAATCACCCAAGAAGAATGACGGACAAATTATGGGAAGACCCACTTTTGTTGAAGGAAAGCATGGTAGGGGACTTCAATTCACAGGACATGACGATTGGGTGGAGTTTTACCGTGACCCATCCCTTGATATCACGGGAAATGCCCTTTCCATAGGGTTCTGGATAAAACCATCGAAAATTCCACAACCGAATATCTTTTTGGGTAAAGGGAAGGAACAATACGGGATTCAAATGCAAGATCCCGAAACTTTGGAGTTTTATATCAATTCCAAAAGTGCAGACAACTACCTGATCAACGATAGGATTTCGGCAAAAGTGAAGGTTGGACCCAATTTCTATGGGAATTGGCACCATATTGCCGGAATATATGATGGCCAAAGATTGAAATTATATTTAGATGATACCGTAGTGGCAACAACCGAATTTACTGGAAATATATCAACAACAGCCTTTCCTTTATGCTTAGGTAGGGAAGCTGAAAAACAAGACCAAGGGGAATTAAGTGGACGTATGTCAAGTATGGTCTTGGACGACGTTCGGGTTTTTGACCATGCGGTAACCCTTACCGACTTGAAAAGCAAGGTTGACGATGCTGTTTTAGCACTCGATTTTGATACGGACAGCAAGGGTGAGGACTTTTATGCCGTTGGTTTGGGTGGAAGAACCTATGGGGTCATTTGGCCAGACCGTACGATACAACCAGAGATACATCAAATCAAAAAATCAGGGCAGCCGATTGGTTTTGAAATGGTCGATAGTAAGGAAGGACTTGTAAAGATCACAAATTACCATCATTTTAAAAACCTGAACCAATTGAATGGGTATTGGTCGCTTCAAGAAGATGGTAGGGAAATTGAAAATGGCATCCTCCCATTAGATCTACCGGCACAGCAATCCATGGAAGTCAATATCCCCTACAAAACAAAATCAAGCCAAGGGGAACGGATTTTGACTATCGGATTCTCCTTAAAGGAAAAGGTCGATTGGGCTTCTGAGAATTACGAGGTGGCCTGGGAACAATTCATCTTGGAAAAAGCGAGTGCACCATTCACCGAAATACCTTTTGGGAATAGCTTACAGATTAAGGAAACCGCATCGGACCTAACGATTTTCAACAAGGACTTCACCTACGTTTACAATAAGGAAGCGGGTAAATGGAAATCCATATTATATCAAGGTACCGAATATTTAGAGGGAGGTCCGGAATTTAAGATATGGCGTGCACCACTCGCAAATGACGTTGACCCTTGGGGTGCCTATAAATACAACAGTAATAAAATGACAACAGGGTATGGGCGTTCCATAGACAACCAGTTACGGACTTTAGGTCTTCGGGACATGCGTAACCTTGTGGATACGGTGCGTGTTTCCAAGAATGCCCAAGAGGTTAAAATAAAAACAAAGGTATGGTCTAGTTCGTCTTTGGATCCTCGAATAATGATGCTGGTCAGTAATGATCTATCTGCCTTTGAACGCGATGAAACATGGACGATATATCCCGATGGGACCTTGGAATTAAACCAAGAAATAACCCCCCACGGTACCATGCCGGAAATACTTCCGAAAGAAGGGCTCCAATTTCAATTGCCCAAGGAATTCAATCAAGTTTCCTGGTATGGCAAGGGACCTTTTGAAACCTATCCGGATAGAAAGACAGGTGCGAAGTTCGGAATTTACAGTTCCAATGTGGATGATATGTATGAACCCTACCTACTACCCCAGGATTATGGCAATCGTACCGATGTTCGATGGTTAAAGGTTAGCAATAAACAAGGTAAGGGACTTTGGATTTCCGGTGATACACCATTGAATTTCAGTCTGCACAAATACGATACCGATAATCTTTCACGTGCCGTTTACACCTATCAATTAAAGGAGGCCCCATTTACTATTTTGAACATTGACCGCAAAGTATCGGGAGTTGGTGGTACCGCCATAAGACAATTACAGAATTACAGGGAAAAAGCTATAAGCGGCCATTATCAACTAAAAATAAAACCATTCTAGAGGTTTGTGGAAATGAACCCATGCCCATTTTAAATCATTCCTTGGCAACGAAGACATTGGCCACCAAGGCGCCGATAATCATAAGAATACCCAACAAGCTCCATATGGTATAGACATCCCCGAACCACAAAATGCCTACGGTTATCGTAAAGATAACCTCAATATACTTTAATGGGGCCACCAAGTTGGTTTTAGCAACTTGAAATGCCTTGGTCATAAAGATCTGTCCGAAAAACCCAAATATCCCTAAACTTAAAAACAACCACCAATCGTTACCTACAGGATTTTTCCAATCGAACATACTTAGGATACCCCCGATTACAGTTCCCACGAACATGAAATAATTTACGATGATTATGGGTGAATCACTTTTCCCTATCCTACGGATGGCCACATATACCAATCCGCTAAATACCGAGGCAGCCAATATTAAAGCAAGTCCCGTATTATCTACAGCCCCATCAAATCCCTTAAGGACCAGGACCCCAAAAAAGGCCATAAAAAACAAGGGCCATTGAACTGGCTTCAGTTTTTCCTTCAATAATAAAACAGCAAAAAAGGTAGCGAATATAGGGGACAGATACCGCAAGGATACGGCCGTACCCACAGTTAAGTATTTAAGGGACATAAAGAAAAGACTCATAGCGGTCAATCCTATAATAGACCTTACCAACATTAAGGTCCTTTTGTTTCCCCATATATCAAGACCTTTCCATAAGATATAGGTGGTCCCCAAAACAAACGACCCCAAAGATCTAAAAAAGACAATCTCAAAAGTCGGAAAACTAGCCAGATACTTTACTACCGAATTCATTAAGGTGAATGAAAAGGTACTGATAATCATATAAAGGATAGCTTTTTTCACTAGTCATGTTTTAGGCTATATCAGCCTAATCCATACCTTGGATATTATTGGCTAAAATAAACTGATCTTTAAGGAAATGAAGGTTCAAAATTACGGTTAATTCCCCACTTGAATGTACTATTTCGGTTGTTTTGGAATTATGATAAAATCCCATTACTATATCTTATATATTTTAATAAAGACAGATGTTGTTTGACAAAAAGACAATCTTGTCCAAAGGGATATCCATAAAAAAGCATCTTTCTAGGGTCAAATAAAAATAAAAAACAATGAAGAATCATCTTAATGGCAACCCCAAAACCTTGATTTTATGGAACAACCAATCTATGGCCCCTAAAAAAACCATTCCGCTTGGCAACCAGTAATATATTTTTTTATTGCTCTTGATATGGGTGCCCAAGATCATCACAGGCTCTTTTCAAACTATCCCTCCAATAGGGTATTTCAATTTGAAGCACATTTTTAATCTTGGATTTATCGAGCACGCTAAAACTCGGTCTTTTAGCTGGAAGAGGATAAGCTTCCGTACGTATTGGCAATAGCTGGACAACAACGTCATTGATATCGAAAATGGCCTTAGCAAAGTCGTACCAGCTCGCTACGCCTTCATTACTATAGTGATATATCCCATAATCATCAATTCTATTCAAAACAAACAACAATATCACTTCCGCAAGGTCCTTCGCATATGTCGGTGTTCCGATCTGGTCATAGACGACGGAAAGGCTCTCTCTTTCCCTACCATATTTCAACATTGATTTCATGAAATTGGAACCATATTCTGAATACAACCAAGAAGTTCGAATGACAAAATATTTTTTACACTTGGATACAACCGCCTGTTCCCCTTTTAACTTTGAACTGCCGTAAACCCCTAATGGATTCGTTACTGCTTGTTCCGTATTCGGCGTACTCTGACCTCCATCAAAAACAAAATCCGTAGAAATGTGAACCAAGACCACATCGTTTTTTTTACAAGCTTCCGCTATATTTTTAGGGCCAACTCGGTTTACCAAATCCGCTTTACCTTGATCATTTTCCGCACCATCGACATTTGTGTAAGCCGCGGTATTGACGCAAAAATGATAGCCTCCCCCCTCAAACTCCTTGAAAACGGCAACTTTATCGGTGATATCCAATTCTTTGGATGATTTATATATAAAAGTCAAGGTATCCAAGTGTTGGGAGGATACCTCTTTAATACAGTTCGCCAATTGGCCATTACCACCTGTTACCAATATTTTTAGCATAGAAACCGGCTTAAGATTTAATGATGTCTTCCGTCAATTCCTTAAAAGTAGGCAAAACCAGGTCTTTTTCCGAAATGATAAGTTCCTTCTCTGGGAATTTCCAATCAATATTAAAAAATGGATCATTATATAGTATCCCGGCCTCGGAATCTTTCTTATAATAGTTGTCACATTTGTATGAGAATATCGCAGATTCACTTAGGGTGACAAAGCCATGGGCACATCCCCTCGGCATAAATATTTGGGTATTGTTTTTATCGGATAACTCCATAGCGAACACTACCCCATACGATACAGAATCAGGTCTAATATCTACGGTTACATCGAGTACTTTTCCTTGGATAACCCGTACTAATTTAGCTTGGGCAAATTCACCTTTTTGAAAATGCAGCCCCCTTAAAACACACCGTGTTGAAAAAGATTGATTGTCCTGTATAAAGTTTACGTCTTCTCCAATTGCCGCCGTAAATTTTCTATGATTATAACTTTCAAAAAAATAACCCCGCCCATCGTTAAAAACGTTTGGCGTGATGGTATAACAACCCTCTATACTCGTTTTTTTTATATTCATATGGCTAAGTTAGGGAATCTAATAATGTCTTACTAGAACCACCTTCATCCAAAGGTATTGTAAGTTTTTCATATTGTTTCTTTGTAATGAAACCCATCTTGTAGGCTGCTACCTCAATAGCTCCTACTTTAAGCCCTTGTCTTTCCTCGATAACCTGCACAAATTGCGCCGCCTGCATTAATGAATTAAACGTGCCGGT
This sequence comes from Maribacter polysiphoniae, assembly GCF_003148665.1. Lineage (GTDB taxonomy): Bacteria > Bacteroidota > Bacteroidia > Flavobacteriales > Flavobacteriaceae > Maribacter_A > Maribacter_A polysiphoniae. Next base: position 64,719 of record NZ_QGGQ01000011.1, read on the forward strand.
ATCCAGCCAAGCTGTACCCCTATCCAAAATACTTACTTGAAGATTCCCCCGTTTTAGGTATTCCTTATTGACATCGGTAATTTCGATTTCACCACGGGCACTTGGTTTAATACTCTTTGCTATTGCTACAACATCATTGTCATAAAAATATATTCCCGGTACGGCATAGCTCGATTTAGGATTTTTAGGCTTTTCCTCAATAGATATAACCTTATTATCCCCATCAAATTCAACTACCCCATATCTTTCGGGGTCAGTAACATGATAGGCATAGATAATACCCCCATCTGGGTCTTTATTGGCCTGTAAAAGCTTTTCTAATCCGGAACCATAGAAAATATTATCGCCAAGTATCAAGGCCACCTTATCCTTGCCTATGAATTTTTCACCAATGATAAAGGCTTCGGCCAAACCGTTAGGTTCTGGTTGTATGGCATATTCAAACGTACACCCATATCGACTACCATCACCCAAAAGTTTTTTGAACATAGGAAGGTCATACGGTGTTGAAATAATCAATATTTCCGAAATACCCGACCCTATCAAAGTGGACAGCGGATAATATATCATTGGCTTATTATAAACCGGCATCAATTGTTTGCTTACCGCCAAAGTACATGGATGTAATCTTGTGCCGGAACCACCCGCTAAAATTATTCCTTTCATAACCGTTTATTCTGATGTTTTGGGGACATTGGCCCATAAATGTTTTAAAATATCATCAGTCTAATAATCCAAAGTAAGGGAGGGATTTCCCGATTTAATACCCTTTTACTCTATCCTATATTCTTTGCAACGATTATTTAGGGCCACAATTGTACCTTTGAAAAGGTACGCTTCAGCTTCATAATCATTATATAGTCACCTCAACAAAAATAACACGTATCGCTTAATGTATCCCATTAAAAATCCAAAAGTAAAAATTAAACAATTAAAATTTATTAGGCATAGGTATTTGGATATTTAGTGTCAACTTATCGCATTAGTGAATCATTGATTTCGAAAATCGATATTACGTATAATCATAGGGTTGTTTTTATGGCAGTTGTTACCAAACAAAGTATATTTGTGACCCTAGTTATTGCTACTTTTAATTAGCTCTTGAAATCGATTACCCGTTAAAGCCTGTAGATTATTGGTGATTTTCCCAATCGGCCAGTCCCACCAACTTAGTTTCAATAATTTCTCGATTTCGGTATCCGAGAATCGTTTCCGAATCAACCTTGCAGGATTTCCCCCAACTATGGCATATGGTTCCACATCCGAGGTAACAGTGGCATTACTCCCTATTATGGCCCCATCCCCGATTTGTACTCCAGGCATAATCGTGGCGTTGTACCCTATCCAAACATCATTGCCAATAACGGTGTCCCCTTTTGATGGGTAAGATTTTCCTTCCATCGCATCTTTCCAATCCGCTCCAAAGATGGCAAACGGGTAAGACGAGATGGCATCGGTCAAATGATTGGCCCCGTTCATTATAAAGGTTGTACCGGAAGCTATCATGCAGAACTTACCGATCAACAATTTATCACCGATAAAATCGAAATGATACTTAACATTCTTTTCGAAATTAACAACATCTTCAAAATCATCATAATAGGTGTAATCACCTACACTGATATTTGGGTTTTTAATACAGTTTTTCAAGAAGCAAAGACGGTTGTAACCTTCTAATGGAAATGGGTTGTTTTTGTCTGGAATACTCATAGCCTATACAAGGATTAAAGTGCTGATTGGATTTTGGAAATAGATTATTTGCCTAATTTAAAAAGAATCCATCATTCATCACGTAATGCCTCTGTGCCTTTATTGTTATTTCTTTTTTAGGGTATCCATTTCTTTCTGAAAGAAAGTGGACAAACGATGGCTGCCATATCTTGGTGCAATGGCATCTTCGGCCATTAGGGTAAGGAAGAACTCGATAGGACCATAAGTCTTTGAGGAAGTAAACGTTCGTAAGGTCCAAATAATCAATCGCCTTAACCAATGGGGTAAATGAATGATATTGATGGGATTGCCACTCGCCAAAAGGGCCATTTCGGCAACCTCATTCTGGGTCATGATATCCGGTCCGCCGATATTGATTTCGATATTTTCGTTTTCAATCGCATCTACACAGGCAATGGCCAGATCTTTCCCGTGAATGGGATTGAACTTTTGTTCACCATTTCCAAAGAGGTACACCTTTCCTTTTCGGGCCATCTCCAAAAAATCTTTCATATCGGAAAAAAAGCCGTTGGGCCTAACGATCGTATACTGCAGTCCCGAGGCTACCAGTTCATCTACAAAAGATTCCTTGGCTTCCATTATTTTAAGGTTTCTATGAAGGTTTCCGTTCAAAACCGATACGTAAATGAACTTGCTTACCCCTGAGGCCATAGCTTCTTTCAATAAATTCACATTGACCTGGTAATCAACGTCCCAATAGGTCAATCCGTCTTTTTGCCGAGTGATTCCCACTGTTGAAATCACAGTATCCACTCCGCTAAATAGCCCTTTCAAAGTTTCTGGCTTGGTAACTTCCGCTTGTATTACCGTAGCCGATTCAGAACTGAGTCCCTTTGCTTTCCCTGTATTACGAACCAGTATTCTGGTTGAAATATTGCGTAATTCAAGTTCTTTGGCAATATGCCTTCCGAGATACCCCGTAGCTCCTGCCAATAAGACTTTGGTTTTTAAGTTATCTGCCTTCATTTCCTCGTATTTATTAAATGATATGACCATTGTCATTATTAAAAAATCATGACACAAATCTATTCGTCAAATAGCATTTGGTCGTTCTGGATTATGAAACCGAACCTCTTGGAAGGGCCATTATTTACCGTAACCAAAGTCCCTCTCCCATTCTTACCAGGGTGGCCAAATAATTGTTTCTTTTATAGGCCTTCTCCTGAAACAGCAAAAGTTTGCCCGCATCTAGCAAATGTCCCCTAATAAAGACTTTTTCAGGATTCGCCAAGGTTCTTAAATGTATTAAGGGGTTTTCACAAGACAGCATAGGGTTACTTTCCCGGGGGGAGAAAATTTAGTTTAAAAATACCAAATTTCATGAAAGTATGAAGCAATTTGAAATATAGAACCCTTTTGTGATCATCCGAACTTTTATAGGTTTCTGTTCAGGTAAATTACCTTCGAAATCAACTGAAAGTATAAAAAAACCACTAAAAAGTGTGATTTTTTCTAAAAACCACGAATCATATAACAAACATTTAAAATCATCAATCATGAAACGAACAGTCATAAACTTTATTTTTCCGGTCTTATTACTCATCCCATATTTAGTAAAAGCCCAAGAAACAACAACTCAATTTGAAAAAGTCAAGATAGCGGTTATCGATCTTTTGAATACCCCGGACCCGACTTTTGAACCCGTAATCAATCCAGCACCTATGGATGCCAAAACCATGAAGGATTTGGGCTTTGAACAGATTTACAAAAACAGTCCCCATAAATTTATGATGCGAGATGGGAAACAATTGTTTTCCTATTTGTACGAACAACAAAGTGATACTACGATTCTATTGCTCCATGGCGTTCTATCAAGTGCCTATATGATGAATAAAACAGCAGGGTTATTGCGAAAAAACACCCATAGCAAAGTAATCGCATTGGATTTAAGGGGACATGGACAATCGGAAGGCAAGCCGGGAGATGTCGACTATATAAATCAGTATGTAGATGATATAGTAGATGTCTTATTATCTATAAAAAAAGACAATCCACACCAAAAAATCATTCTAGCCGGTCATTCTATGGGTGGTGGCCTTATTCTACGTTATGCTTTGGAAACAAAAGTCCCTAATGTTGATGGCTACCTTCTTCTTGCCCCCCACCTTGGGGCAAATGCACCAACCCTTAGAAAAGAACCCCTAGGAACCGAAACAGAACCTTTTATGAAAATGCATATTAATAGGATTATCGGATTAAAAATGATGAATGCAATCGGGGAAACAAAATACAACGATCTACCCGTCCTGTTTTTTAACCTTCCCGCTGCAATGCCCATTACAAAATATAGTTATCGAGCCAATGAGAGTATGTACCCAGTTGATTATAAAAAAGGATTGAGCTCAATAAACAAACCTTTATTGGTTGTGATCGGCAGCAATGACGAAGCCTTTGATGCCAATAAATATCATGAGGCAATAAGCACATATACCAATGGGGAGATACATATCATAAACAATGAAACCCATAATGGCATACGGCATAATGCCAAAACCATGGAAATTATTTCCAATTGGGTAAATAATCATAAATTACAATAGCCTCAATAGAATCGCATGGAGCTAAGCAAAAAAGACAGATTTATACAACTTATCGATGAGCATAAAAAGATCATCTATAAGATCGTGAATTCGTACTGCCCAAATAGGGTTGACCGCAAAGACCTTGAGCAAGAAATCATCATACAACTATGGAGTGCCTTCGATGCTTACAATACCGATTATAAATATTCCACATGGATGTATCGTATTGCCCTAAACGTTGCAATATCCTTTTATAGAAAGGAAAGAAAGTGGGCGTTGAAACGTGATTTTATCGATGAAGTTTCCATTTTCAATATGGAGACCAACAACCTCGAACAGGAATTGGAACGAGACCATGACATAAAGTTGCTGCAACAATTCATAAACAACCTGAATGAACTTGACAAAGCATTGATCCTTTTGTATTTGGACAACAAAAAACATAACGAAATGTCTGAAATACTCGGTATTTCAAAAACCAACGTGGCGACCAAAATTGCCCGTATCAAAATAAAATTAAAAAAAGAATTTGAAAAAAACAGAGATAATGGAAACAAGTGAATTAAATAGAATATTGGAAACCTACAATACCAAATTGGACCAAAACCTAAGTCTAAATAAGACCGTGCTAAAAAACATTCAACTTGAAAAATCAAGGAAGAAAACCCGAACAATACTCGTCTACCGAACTATTGAACTTCTTTTCTTTGCTTTCTTAGCCTTATTTGTAGGTAATTATGTTGCAACACATTGGAGTCAAACACATTTAGCGATTAGCGGAAGTATAGTCGGTGTATTTGTATTAATAGCCCTATCAGGGAGCATTGGCCAAGTGGCATTATTACAACAAATTGATTTTTCAAAGCCTTTAGTGGATATCAGGAAAAAAATAGAATTGGTAAACGTCCATGAATTGCTATTTGTGAAATTGGTTTTCCTTTCGGCTCCTGTTTGGTGGTCCTATTCACTTGTTGCCCTTGATGCTTTCCTTGGTTTTGACCTTTACCCCCATCTAGATTCTGCTTTTGTTCAAAGATATCTGGTTTTAAATGCGGTTTTGGTCTTCCCTATTATCTGGTTATTCAATAAATTGACCTATAAAAACCTGCATATTCAATGGGTTGGAAAAACAATACGGTTTATTTCTGGTACGAAAACCATAAAGGCCTTGGAGTTTTTAAATGAAATCGAGGAGTTTGAGGGGTAATATTACCTTCACTGAGGACTCTGAAACTATTGGAACAATATATTTCACGACGCCTTTCATAAAAAAGGACAATAGGATTTAATTAAAAAAGTGGGGCTTTCAACCAATAGTGGATATCTTTGAATAAAATATTGACTATTGGAAGAAGAGTTGATCAAAAAATTATCGCTGGATGATTTTATTCAGATAATGGGTGAAGAACCCCAATCTGAAGGCCTTCATGTATTTATTTCCAAAAATTTCACCCAAATCCCTATTACCTATCCTTTTAGAAATTTGGGTAACGATATCCTATTTGTTGAAAAAGGCAGTTTAAAAGTTTCAATTAATCTAATAACCCACACCCTAAAGAAAAATGAGTCTATCGCAGTTGCCCAAAAATCAGTGATTCAAATGCTAGAAATCAGTGATGACCTAAGCGTGATCAATATCAATTTCTCCACAAAGTTCATCGTCGATAATTTTTTCAAAAGTAACAGTATAGATGCCTTTAGTTATTTCACTCATAATAATGCCCCTAAATTAAAGCTCAGTAAACAAGAAGGAAAGATGTTCAAAATAATGGCACGTATCCTGAAGGATTATAATAAAAAAGAACAAGCCATATTCAAAGAGGAAATCATAAGAAATACTTTCGGTGTTATCGCCTACAAATTTGCCGAAATTTTCAAGCGAACGTATCCCGACCTTAAAGTAGAGTTGTCCAGACAAGAAGAATTGGCCATTCGTTTTTGGAATATTCTTCAAGAAAATGTAAAAATTGAGCGATCGGTCCAATTTTATGCCAACACCCTAAATGTAACCACGGGCCATCTTTCCAAAACCCTAAAGGAAGTGAGTGGCAAGACCGCTTCACAATTGATCGAAGCGGCCGTAATCATTGAAGCCCGATTGCTTTTGCAAGATCCAAAACTTTCCATTTCCCAAATTACCGAAGAACTGAACTTTCCCGACCAATCTTTTTTTGGAAAATACTTCAAGAAACAAATGGGCCTATCCCCTTCCGCTTATAGAAAGGAAAATAGAAAATAGACCAATTTTTTGTCTAAATTTCAAAATATTCAAGCTCCAAAAAGTCAACATAATCGAATTTGACCAATTTCAACTTTTTTATTACCTGTTGAGATCCTTTAAATAGTTTCAATTTTGCGCCTTAAAATAATGATAACGCAAAAGATTTAAACTTAAAAAAGGTATTTCAAAATGAAAGTCTACAATTTATTTTTTATAACAGTACTTCTCATACTTTCCAGTTGTTCCGAAAAAAAGGAAGAAGCAAAAGAATCAAAGATTCTTAAGGTTGGGGTTACCAAAATTGCTGCCAACACAGAAAATGAGACGTTAAGCTATAGTGGAACCATTGAAGCCGACAATACCGTTTCTTTAGGATTTATGGTCGCAGGAAGGGTTGCCGACATCCATGTACAAGAAGGTCAAAAAGTAAAAAAGGGACAACTACTGGCCGCTATCGATGCTACTTCCTATAAAAATGCATACGATATCGCCGATGCGGGACTCGAATTGGCCAATGACAATTACAAACGCTTAGACGAACTATATAAGAAAGGGAGCTTACCTGAACGCGATTATATCGCGGTTAAAGTCGGTGTGGCACAAGCCAACGCCAATAAGAACATGGCCGCTAAAAACTTATCAGACACTAAATTATACGCACCATTTTCCGGTATGGTAACGGCCAAACTAACCGAAATAGGTGCTACGGCAGCTCCCGGGGTACCTGCATTTACCGTTATGAAAACAGATAAAGTGTATGCCAAGGCCTCTATCAGTGAATCGGAAATCTCAAAACTCAAAGTAGGTTCCGAAGCCGAGATAGAAATTCCATCAATGAATAAAAGCTTTACTGGAAAGGTTGCCATTTTAAATCTAAGTGCAGACACTGTTACCAGAACCTTTAATGTCAAGGTTCGTGTGGACAATAGCGAAAACCAACTGCTTCCCGGAATGATTTCCTCTATCAAAATCAATACTGATAATCCCCAAGAAGTTATTAGCATACCCGTACAGTCCATTGTACGCGATGTAAATGATATTACCTACGCCTTTATCGTTGAAAACAATAAGGCCATAAAAAAACGTGTCGACACGGGAGACTTTAAGGGAAACCAAGTGATAATCACCAAAGGTCTATCAGCCGGGGACTTATTGATTTCAAAGGGATACACCACTGTAAAAGATGGTCAGGAAGTAACCTTCTAATACAAGCAAAGTAAACAAACAATGAAAAAAGTAAAGATTAATTTTATAGAGGCAGCAATGAAATACCGTGAGGTAACCATTGTGTTTACACTGCTTTTAATGGTTTTCGGACTCTATGCCCTGTTTACCATGCCACGAAGCGAAGACCCTGAAATTACGGTCAGAAAAGGGTTGGTCATTGCCGCATACCCCGGTGCGGATGAACTTCAGGTAGAGCAACAGCTCACTGCAAAAATAGAACAATACCTCTTCAGTTTTGAGGAAGTAAAAAAAGATGAAACCATTTCTGACACCAAAGCCGGACAGGTGGTCATTACCGTTGAATTGAATGAAAACGTAAAGGATAACGATAGATTTTGGGCCACCTTGCAAAATGGATTGAACACTACCTTCCGAATGAACTATACCCTGCCCAATGGAATGGTCGGCCCTATCGTAAACAGTAATTTTGGTGATGTTGTTGCCCAAATGATCACTGTTTCTGCTCCCGGCAGAAACTATGCCGAAATAGAATCCTATTTGGATAAGCTGGAAGACGGACTAAAAACGATTAATGAGACCTCAAAAATCAATCGGTATGGAGAACAAAAAGAACAAATTTATGTTACCCTGAACAATGAAAAACTAAAACAGTGCGGGGTCAATATTTCCAATATCGCGCAGATCATCCAGACCCAGAATGCCACAGGCTATGCCGGAGAAATAAAGTTACAGCATGCCAATGCCAATGTATTCGCAAAAAACCAATACAAGAATGCAACGGATCTGGGAAATCAGATTATTTATAGTGACCCCAAAGGCAAAATAGTCCGCTTGAAAGATCTTGCGACCATAGAACGCAGATACGAGGAAGAGAAAAGCTACATCCAAGTAGATAACCAACGTGTAACCATGTTGTCCGTTGAAATGCAGCCCGGCAATAACATTGTGAAATTCGGAGAAAAAGTCGAGGAAAAAATAGGCGAGATAAAACAACATTTACCCCAGGATGTTCAAATCAAGACCATTGTAAATCAACCTGAAGTGGTCAAAGAAAGCATAAATCATTTTATGCTGGAATTCATTATTGCCATTTCCGCGGTTATTGTCGTAGTGATCCTTTTATTGCCTTTTAGAGTAGCTGTCGTTTCGGCATTGGCATGTCCGATTGCCATTGTCATTACCTTTGGCATATTGAATATGTTGGGAATAGAAATCCACCAGGTTTCCCTTGCCGCTTTGATCATTGTACTCGGTATGGTGGTTGACAATGCCATAGTCGTAGTCGATAATTATATTGAAAAACTGGATGAGGGTCTTGATCGTTGGACTGCTGCTTGGCAGGCTGCCACCCAATTGATGGTCCCAATTTTCACGGCAACCTTAGCCATTATTTTCGCCTTTCTTCCTTTAGCCCTTTTCTTGAACGGTTTGGCCAAGGAGTTTATACAATCATTACCTATTGCGGTTGCCATTGCCTTGTTCACTTCCTTTTTAGTGGCCCTCTTACTAACCCCATACATGTGTTATGTATTCATTAGAAAAGGACTGAAACACAAGGTAAGTAAGCGACCTCCAAAATTAACACTGTTAGATCGGCTGCAAATGCGTTTCAACAATTGGCTGGACTATAGTTTTCGCTATCCTAAAACCACATTGGCCATAGGTACCCTTTCGATTGTCCTTGCTTTCATCATAGCCGGAAACACCGAGCAGGAATTGTTTCCGACAGCCGAAAGAAACCAATTCAATATTGAAGTTTGGTTGCCCAATGGCTACCCCTTAAAGGAAACCGAAAAAGTCGTCAACCGTATAGAAGAGGATATAAGAAATGATGAACGCATTGTCACTATAGCCAGTTTTGTAGGCACCAGTTCCCCGCGTTTTCATACCACCTATGCCCCGGAAGTTCCCCGTGAGAACTTTGCACAGATATTCATTACCACTGTAGGTAATGATGAGACCGATGAACTAGCGCAGGAATACTTGAAAAAATTTAATGGTTATGTTACTGATGGATATATACGGGTACGTCAATTAGCCCTTAAAGAATCCCCCGCCCCCATAGAGGTCCGTATTGTAGGTGAAGACATGACCGATCAAAAAAAGGTGGCCGAGCAAGTTAAAACGATTTTGGAAAATGCAGAAGGTACGAACTGGACCAGAACCACCTATCAAGACGATTACTTTGGAATTAAAGTGAATTTAGATGATAATAAGGCCAATCGGGTTGGGGTGACCAACGCTATGGTATCCCAGACCTTAGCAGCCGGTTTAAGTGGTTATCCCGTTTCAACCCTATACGAAGGCGATAAACCTGTAGCTATTCTATTGCGCTTGGATGTGGAAAACAGAAACGACATCGGTGATATTGGTGAAGTCAGTATTCCGACCCTATTTGGGACAAAAATCCCATTAAAGGAGATTGCCTCGATTTCACCTGAATGGCATACAGGTGTCATTGCGCGAAGAAATGGATTAAGGACCTTGACCGTACAGACCGAGACCCAAATGGGAATCAAGGCCTCAACCATTATGAAAAAGATAAAACCTGCTATAGACGATCTGGAACTCCCCGAAGGAACAACCCTTCATTATGGGGGCGAATATGAAAGCTCTGCCGAAACAATGCCGCATATGGCAACTTCCTTAGCGGTTAGTTTGGTTCTTATCTTTTTGGTCTTGTTGTTCCAGTTCAAAAACTTCACGAGGGTTCTTATTGTCTTGGCAACATTCCCTTTAAGTATACTGGGTGCATTCCTGGGGCTACAGCTTACTGGCAACCCCTTTGGTTTTACAGCCTTTATGGGTGTTATAAGTTTAATCGGAATTGTGGTACGGAACGGAATCATTCTAGTGGATTATGCCGATGAACTGGCCATTGACCACAACTATTCCATAAAAGGAGCTGCCAAAGCCGCCGGTAAAAGAAGAATGCGCCCCATTTTCTTGACCTCCGCTGCAGCCGCAGTGGGAGTGATTCCAATGATTATTGGCAAATCCCCACTTTGGGCACCACTCGGGAGTGTATTGGCCGTAGGATTGATCGTGTCCATGGTTTTGACCCTGTTCATCATCCCTATTCTATATTTCAAATTCGCTAAAAAGGAATACCCACGGGACCATGCCAGACCAACGAATGATGAGATTCTTTACAAACCAAACCATTTCAGTAAACTAAAGATGAAACTACACAAGATTATGCCACTGCTTGTGTTCTTTATGGTTATTCCGTTCAGTTTTGGGCAAGAAAAGCCTTTGAGCTTAGAAAATGTCAAGGCACTTGCCCTTAAAAACAACAAGGAGATAGTCAAGGAACAATACAATCTTGATGCCGCCAATGCAGCTCAAAAAGCAACACAAACGGCCGATAAACCATTTTTGGATGCCAGTGCCATGGGCATATACCTCGACAATCCCCCATTGGGACTATTACCCGATTACACCCTATACTCATCGTTAGGGGTTTCCCAAGTGCTTTACGCCGGGGGCAAGGTCAATACGGCAAAAAAATTGGCCAAAACGGGCGTAGCCCTTCAAACTTTCCAAAAACAATTGACCCAAAGTAATGTTTTATTACAAGTGGAAAACACCTATTGGCAACTTGTAAATGTAAAAGGTAAGGTAGATCTGGCTCAGAAATATCAAAAATTGCTGAACGAACTATTGAACGATTTAACCAATTTGTACGACGCCGGGCTCACCTATAAAAATGACCTCTTGAAAGTGCAGGTCGAATCGAACCAGGCCGAACTTAATTTAATAACCGCCTATGACAACCTTCAGATACTCAAACTTCAATTGGCCCAATTGGCCGGATTGCCCAACACCAATTTTGAGGTTGATGGTTCCACGAATGAAGGGCTGGGTTTGGTTGAAGAAACCTTGATAGATACAGCCGTTGAAAATAGAGCTGAAATAGCAATGCTGCAAAATGCCGTTGAACTGGGCGAATTACAAACCAATTTGTTACAGGCCGAAAGAAAACCCACTTTGGGCATTAGCTTTTCTGGGTCCTATTTATATGGAGACAATCTGAACGCCACTGAGGCTGAGGACCATTTGACCAACTTCGTGGGATTGGCAAGCCTTAATATACCCATTTTCGATTGGGGCGGACGAAAGCAGAAGGTGAAGGAACAGCGATTTAAGGTTGAAGCTCAAAAAACAGAATTGGATAGGACCAAGGAATTGGTGGCTATTGAAATTCAAAATGCCTATTTGGAAATGCATCAGGCTATTAAAAGGGTTGAAATCGCTAAAAAATCGATGGAGCAAGCCGATGAAAACCTAAAACTGCATCAAGACCGATTCGATGCCGGAACGATAAACGGAAGCGATGTATTGGAAGCCCAGGTATTATGGCAAAAAGCCTACTCTGATTTGATTGATGCAAAAGCCAATTTCAATATTCGCAAGGCAACATATGTCAAAAGTATAGGGGAATTAAATCGTTAAGAAGGTATGGAGACGGCGTCCTACAGTAAAAAGTATATCATTTTAGAAAAGGCATCCCTAATGTTTACCAAATATGGTACCCAAAGCTTATCCATGGACGATATTGCAAATGAATGCGGTGTTTCCAAAAGGACAGTATATAAATATTTTCAGAATAAGGCAGATCTCATAAATCAAATTTTTGGAATAAGGATTACCCGGTTCAGTGAAAATTTAGGGGATATTACCATGAAGTCGGAAAATGCCGTTGTAGAACTCCATTGGTTTTTTAAGTACTACAAAGAAGTAATATCCTCTTATTCACCAACGTTTATCCGTGATTTTAAACGCTATCACCTTCAATTTTTCCTAAAGTATTCGAAGGTCAATAACGAAATCATATTACCTTTCTTTTTTAAAAATATTGAAAGGGGGCAACTTGAGGGACTTTATAAGGAAGAATTGGATCGGGAAGAACTGAGCCCATCCATAATGAACATGTTAGGCTACATTTTCAATGATGATTCATTGACCAATATTGAAAATGCCCATGGCACCTTGGATTTCTTTGGAAAACTATTGATGCATAGATTGGTAACGGTGGAAGGATTGGATGAGTTAAATTCACAGAATTTATAAACCATCTTGTAGAATTAACAATATACTTACCCAAAGCCTTTTCCTGATAAAAACCCCTTGTATTCTAATCATACAAGGGGTTTGGTTTTTATTTATGACCCTGCCTGGTCGAGCATGGCTAAGCTCCCTTTAGTTCATCTAATCCCAAAAGGCATTTCTTTATTTCAGATTACATCCTTAATTTAATGAACACCTCGTGTGTGCCATTCGATTGTGACGCGATCTCGTTATCGAACGGTGCCTCATAGGCATAGCCCATATTGATCCAATTGGCCGCATTGAAGATAAACAATCCCCCTATTCCTTCTTCATACCTATACGTGGGGCCTATCTCAACCCTATCATTAAAACTGAACGCTGCGGTAATATCCACAGAAAGCGGGGTAGCCTCTACATACCTGAACATGGTGGAGGGCTTGAACATTATACCCTTGGAAAGCTCAAAATCATACCCCCCGGCCAAATACACATGTGTCTTACCTGCCGCATACGTTGCCAGACCTTCCTCTTCCTCTAACCGGTCATTGCTTAATAGTGCCGGTACCGACAGGGATGCAAAAAAACGTTCCCCTTTGAGCAATGCCCCGGCACCTATGTTCGGTTTAAAACTACCATCGATATTGTTTAAATTTGGATCAGATCCAATACCGAATGTCGTTAACCCCGAAAGATTGGCATCATAGGAATTGGCCCCTGCCTTTACCCCGAAATAGAGTTCGGTTAAGGCCGATAGTTGTAATTTATAGGATACATCCACATTTATGGTGGTGCTTTTCTCAATGAACGTTTGGTCATTGATAATAGACACCCCCAAGCCCAGGTTCTTGCCCATTGGGGTCCCGAAAAACACACTTTGACTTTCCGGCGCACCTTCTACACTTACCCATTGACTCCTTATGTTCAGCCCCACTTCGGTGCCCTGGGATACCCCAGCACCCTCAACACCCAAAGCGGCACCCGCATAGGCCGGGTTCACCAAGTTCATCGTATAACGGTAAAAGGCTCGGTTGGGGTCTTGTTGCCCCATGACACTCACCAGTGTTAAAAATCCCAGTAAGCATAGAACGGTTGTTTTGATCGTGTTTTTTCTCATATTATATTTTTTCGTTGCTTAATGAAGGCCGGACTTTTTTGTGGGAACACATTTTGACCCGACCTTCACCGATGCAACAGTATTGGTTTTTTGTTTTTCTTAGTAGTTGATAAAAATCCAGCCGTCTTGTGGTGCTGAACCATCATTTAAGTTAATGATGTAATAGTAGGATCCCGTAGGTACCTTCTCGCTCTTATTGTTATAAATAGCGCCCCAATCATTTTGGTAACCTATTGCCGAGAATACCTCATGGCCCCATCGATTGTACACTTTTACGATTGAGTTCGGGTAATTTTCGATTCCGTTTATGACCCAACCATCGTTGATACCATCGCCGTTCGGGGTAAAGGCCTGTGCCGAAACAACAGTTGCCGGTATTTCAATGCTATCGTCTTCTTTCTGACTATCGGAACAGCCCTCCGCATCCACGGTTTCACCAATACGTGTATCGGCACATTGATCCACATCGTTAGGAACACCGTCCGCATCATCATCTTTCTGAGCATCCGAACAACCATTGGCATCCACTGCTTCATCTTCTGGGGAATCCGGGCATTGGTCCTCGGCATCGCTTACCCCGTCAAAATCGGAGTCTTTTTGACTTTCGGAGCAGCCTTCCGCATCTACCGTTTCCCCTGTTGGGGTATCTGGACACATATCCAGGGTATCGTTGATACCATCACCATCGGTATCAGCATCTTTTTGACTATCGGAACAGCCATTGGCATCTGTAGTTTCGCCTGCCGGTGTATTTGCGCAAGTATCATTTTCATCTAAAACACCATCGTCATCATCATCGGTATCGGCATTATCCCCCGTACCGTCAGCATCGGTATCGGTATCCTCATTTGCATCCAATGGGAAAGCATCTTCGGTATCCAATACGCCATCATCATCATTATCGGTGTCGGCATTATCTCCCGTACCATCACCATCGGTGTCGGTATCCTCGTTTGCATCCAATGGGAAAGTGTCTTCCGCATCCGGGGTACCGTCATCATCATCATCGGTATCGGCATTGTTGCCTATACCGTCACCATCGGTGTCGGTATCTTCATTTTCGTCCAATGGGAAAGCATCTTCCGAATCCGGGGTGCCATCATTATCGGCATCTTTTTGAGAATCGGAACAACCATTGGCATCTACGGTTTCACCTACAGGAGTATCTGCACAGTTATCCATATCATCCGACACACCGTCTTCATCCGAATCAACATTATCGCAATTTAGACCGGCATCGATAATGGTCCAACCATAGGTGTCAATTAAAGATTGTCTTGCTGGTTCTCCTTCACAGTAGATACTATTACCGCCTTCGAATGTGATTCCTGTTGGTATTTGTGTTTCCCCTGCGGCTGTATCTAAAGTGTTCCAGCCTATTAAGGTATTGTCGTAATTCTCCTGTGATAAGCTAGTAGCATCGAACATTTCCTCCATATTCGTTACATTACTAATATCCCAACTACCTAAATCTTGGTCAAAAACGGTTGTCCCTTGAAACAATCTGGACATATTCGTTACATTGCTTACATCCCAACCACTGATGTCTTGATCAAAAGCTACAGCATTAGAAAACAAACCACGCATGTTAGTCGCATTACTAACATCCCAACCACTAATATTTTGGTTAAAAACAGTTGTTCGTGAGAACATATAATTCATCTCAGAAACATTACCGACATCCCAATCGCTAATATCTTGATTAAAAGCATCAGTGCTATAAAACATAGACGACATATCGGTCACGTTGCTCACATTCCAACCACTAATATCTCCATTAAATTTAGTAGCCCTATTGAACATGGATTCCATGTTAGTTACATTACTTACATCCCAGCCGCTAATATTTTGGTTAAATCCTGATGCCTCTTGAAACATATAACTCATATTGGTCACATTGCTCACTTCCCAACCGCTGATATCTTGGTCAAAATTTGAAGCACCGCTGAACATAGATTCCATATTGGTTACACTGCTTACATTCCATCCAGCAATATTTTGATTAAAAGCTGTAGCATTAGAAAACATAAAAGCCATATCGGGCACATTGCTCATATCCCAACCGCTAATATCCTGATTAAAAACTGCTGCCTCATTAAACATGGCACGCATATTATTCACATTACTTACATTCCATCTACCAATGTCTTGATTAAAAGCTGTTGCTCCGTTAAACATAGCAGGCATGTTGGTTACATTGCTTACATCCCAATCACTGATATCCTGATTAAAAACTGTTGCATTTTGGAACATATAACCCATATCGGTCACATTGCTCACATCCCAATCACTGATATCTCCATTAAATTTAGAGGCGTAGGAGAACATACTATTCATATTATTAACCAAAGAAAGATCAGGCACTTCATTGGCATTATATTCTAAATTTGAACAATTTATAAAACTACCGGACATACTTTTCCATTGTTGCGTTCCCCATTGTTCTATGGATACTATTTCTTGTGACCCGTTAGTTTTCGCAAAATTAATTTGTGGGAAGGTACCCGTAATAGTTACAGTATAAATGCCCTGTTCAGCATAAGTATGACTTACATCACCATTATAAGTTGTATTATCCTCAGAACCATCACCCCAGTCTACTGTATAATTATAATAAAACGATGAGCTTGTAGGAATTGTAATCGATTGGTTCGGGTTATCCGTTTTCCAAGTGGTAATAAAAGGTAAAGAACAATCCTTGCCACCATCGGTAATGGTCCAGCCATGCGTAACTTCTAAATTTTGTCTTGCAGTTGCTCCTGTACAATATATACTATTACCACCATTAAAAGTAATATCTGTTGGTATTTGGGTCTCTCCAGCAGCGGTATCCAAGGTGTTCCAGCCAATTAGGGTGTCATCATAATTTGCATTGGAAAGTCCTGCATTAGTATACATGTCGTACATCCCGGTAACACTGCTTATGTCCCAAGCACTTAAGTCTTGATCAAAAGAAGTTGCTCCTTGGAACATTCCTTGACCAATTCGAAACCCTGGTGGCATCATAGATTCCTCTACAGACCCCATATTTGTTACGTTACTAACATCCCAGCCACTTATGTCCTGATTAAAAGCTGTTGCGTCTGCAAACATGCCACCCATACCTAAAACATTGCTTACATCCCAATTCCCAATATCTTGGTTAAAAGCAGCTGCTCCTTCAAACATTCCCATATAAGCCATTGCCATCCCCATGTATGGATCTAAATAAGTTCCCATAGATATTACATTGCTTACATCCCAATTACCGATGTCCTGGTTAAAGGAAATAGCATCTGCGAACATACCGGACATATCCTGTACAAGACTTACATCCCAATCACCAATGTCTTGATTAAAACTGGTAGCATTTTCGAACATACTCCTCATATCCGCTACTTTCGAGACATTCCAATTCCCGATGTTTTGATTAAAGTTGGTTGCATCATTAAACATATCATCCATATCCTCAACAATCGATACATTCCACCCACTAATATCTTTATTGAAAGCTGTGCTATTAAACATGTTAGCCATGGTTATTACCTTGCCTACATCCCAATTGGAAATATTTCCGTTAAAAGAATCAGCCGATAGAAACATACCTTCCATAAGGGTAACGTTGGACACATCCCAGCTATTTAAATCCTGGTTAAATGTTTCAGCGCCGACAAACATTCTAGACATTTCAGTAACATTACTAACATTCCAGTTATCTATATTTGAATCTATTAATTTTGCGTAACCGAACATACTCTTCATATTGGTCACTTGCGTAAGATCGGGTGCGTCAGAAGCATTGACTATCATATTGGAGCAATAGTAAAAACTCTTTTCCATGGATTCCCATACTTGATTTCCCCATTGCTCTACAGTAAGTAGTTTTTCACTATCTGTATTATAATCATTTCTTAAATGCGGAAAATCCCCGCTGATACTTACGGTATACGTACCGGCAGAGGAATAGGTATGGGTCGTAGAACCGGTATACACCGTGGCATCTGTTGTTCCGTCGCCCCAGTCAACCGTATAGGCAAAAGAGCCCGTACCGGTGGGAATGGTTATTTGATTATCGTTGGAGGCCCCTGTATTATCGGTTTTCCAGGTGGTGATAAATTCTCCTTGGGCCTGCAATAATCCGAAGCTTAAAAACGCTAGCAGGATAAGTAGGGGATGTGTAAATTTCTTTTTCATAAATGATTTAATTGGTTGTTAATTGATTTGCACATACTTTATCGGCATTACATTCTATGTAGGAAAATGCCGATAATTTTTTTTAATGGGTTTAAAACGGAGTATAAAAGAGAATGATATATAGGGAACTTGGCGAATATGGGCCAACATCCGATTTGGACACCGTCATAAGCCCACAAAAAGAAAGAAAAGAAAGAAGTTTCTTACAATGTAAAACATTGTAAACAAGTAATTTAAATGTCTATTCTACCACATGTAAAAAAGAAACATTTTTATGAGCTCGATGTCTTAAAAAATTATTCATAAATATGTGTCCAAATACGATATGGACACATAAATAGGTATATGAGCGTCAAAAATGAGTGGATTGACGTGTTTATTTTAAGCGGAACCATATGATAATCCAAGGGCATTGTTTCGATATCAGGGCAATAATTATTGGTCTTATCTGCATCTAATAGGGTACTTTTTACGATAGTTGTTAGGTGGTTATTGAGGTCTCGACTGCGCTCGACCTGACAAACCTCGACTGCGCTCGACCTGACAAACCCCGACTGCGCTCGACCTGACAAACATCGACAAGGATATTTGATTTGTAGTATTCCTAAAAAATATTGATTGGTGATCCTGCCCGGTCAGTAGAAATGGATAACATACCGATGAGGTCTCGACTGCGCTCGACCGGACATACCTCGACTGCGCTCGACCGGACATACCTCGACTGCACTCGACCTGACAAACATCGACTGCGCTCGACCTGACAAACCCAAACCAAGCTCGACTTGACAAACATCTTCTTCTTTTGGATTACAATCGCTATATCATCGTTGGTTTTTACGCTTTAAAAGTCTTATTATTTCTATAAATTATTAAATTACATGCATGTCCGGTCGAGCGCAGTCAAGACCTTTTAACGGGTCAGCCCTAACCAAAAAAACTGGATCACCTTTCTTTCACTGTCCATAATGGCATATAATTAAAAAAGTCATTAACTTATAAATCTGTCCGGTCGAGCGCAGTCGAGACCTTTTAACGGGGCAGCCTTATGAAACCCTATTATGTATACATACTTCTTTGTTCCGACGGATTAACCTATACCGGTATCACAAATGATGTGGCAAGAAGGTACCACGAACATCAAATGGGATTGAACAGGACTTGTTTTACATTTAAAAGGAGACCAATAGAATTGATCTTTGAACAAGAATTCAATGATGTTGTACAAGCCATATACTTTGAAAAAAAGTTGAAAAAATGGAGTGGAAAAAAGAAATTGGCCCTAGCTAACGGCCCATTTGACCTACGCCAAATTTTATCGGAATGCAGGAATGCCACACATTCCGATTATAATCCTGAGAAAGACAATTGAGGTCTCGACTGCGCTCGACCTGACAAAACCAAACAGCGGTACGGTTGAAAAACCTTCTACAGGAATAACCCAACACAATTATTACTTAAAAGAAAGGGCTTTTATCGACTATTAGCGCTAAATTCGGTAACGTTCATAGAGGTAATCTTTTTAAACGTTTTACTAAAAGAACTTCTATTGGCAAAACCACATTGCTGTGCAAGGGCTTCCATCGTATTCCTCTCCAAATAACCGAGGGTTATAAGTGTCTTTCCTTTTTCTATACGTAGATTGTTCCTATACGCCGAAAAACTGAGCCCTAAGTGCTGATTTAGAAAATAGGATAAATGATGTGGTGGGATTTCCAATGCCTTGGCACAACTGGTCAAATCAAAATCCTGTTCATAGAACGATCCACTTTCTTTTATAGCATTTAACTGACTTAACAATCCATCAACATCCAACCCAAACTTCAATTCTTCTTGCCTCGTTGTGGTTGATAATACTATTTTGTTTTTTTTGCTCCTAGGATATCCATACAAAATAGAAGGAAAATATATGGGCATTATACCAATTGCGAATAGCACCACATAAAATACAAAATTGACGGTCCGTAATATTGGTCCCGTAGAACGTAAGAAATCGATCTTCAGCAATTTTTCAAATGCGAACATTGTCGCCAATATGGACATTAAAATAAATAGGACATATAAGAAAATTACCCAAATAAGCAACTTACGATCTTTTTCCTTCAATAAGTTTCGAATAAAATCCAACAATAAAGGCAATAGGCTGATCAAGGCCAAAAACTGCCATAGAAAGCGCATTGCATAATGTTGGTTTATATTAAATAATCCATATTGCACGGCAAGTCTTTCCCCTGGTTTTGCATACGCATTTTCAATAATAGTATCATATACCTCTTGTGGTTTGACATAAACATTCACAACATCTACAAAACCGATTATAAAGGGTATAAACACTAGCAAATACCTCCAACGCCAAACAAACCCATCTTTGATCAGGGTTAAAAAATAAAAAAATATGGGTACGGCTATTAAATTATACAAAGGCAATGGCCACACGTAGAACCATTTAAACTTCAACAGTAAACCGGATTCAATAACGTAGGTTTGAAATGTATAAATAGAGAATATCGCATAAAATGCCCCTAAAAAGAAGGTAGAATATCTATTAACGGACTTTCTCGCAAAAAAGGAAATTGCCAATACCATTCCGAAAACACCGAGAACTAAGAAAAAATTTTGCAAATTGTAGGTTATTACATATTCGTGGTAATAATCGTAAAATTAATTTTTTTTCAATGCAAACAAACTACCCCTAACATTTTATTTCCGTTTTTTTGTTTTACCGAATTCGGTTTACTAAAACCCCAATCGTATAAAATACAATCTCTATAAATATCAAAACGCGAAAATGTATGCTGTTTCTTTCATTTGAATTTGACAAAACGCATAATCGACAAACCTTTTTATACCTTAAAGTAATATCCCGTTGAACTGAACAGATTTAAACTATCGATTTTATCGAATATTGGCTTTTATATAGGTAGGCATATAATCAGTCTAATCACAACTCTACTAAATATCTAAAAACAAGCCAATTACAGTAAATTGTGATTTAAAAGTAAAACCTTTGTTATTGTCTTCTTACTTTTCAATATCCACGGAATAAATTAAACCAGCTTTCATGTCTGGCAACAACAATCGGCCTTTATCCTCTTCCAGATAAAAATCGGCGGCGGACTGAAGGCCTTCTATCAAAACTACGGCCTCTTCCGTTTCTCCATTGATTTTCCAGACTTTACCTTCGACCCAACTGCTTATATAATAATTCCCCTTACTATCCTGTTCTACCGCATCACCTCCCCGAAAAATCCCTTTCAATGGTCTGAATTCGCCATCTTTATGCACCAAAAAATTACCCAGAAAAAAAGCACTGACCATAATGTTTCCTCTATTATCGACCCCCACACCATTTGGATTCAACATTAACGGGGAAGTATCCTGTTCAATGGTGATTTCACCTTCCATGGTAATATGGAATATACGCCCCAATTGGGGTATTTTTTTCGCTTCTTCACTTTCAAGAGGCCAAAGATTGCCGTTGTCATCACGCATATAATTTGAAGCCCCCATGTCCGCAACATAAATTCCTTTTTTATCCGCATCCAAAGAGACATCGTTAAGATATAAGGCTTCCACCGGAAATTGATCTTTTGAAACAAAAATGCTTGCCTTTCCATTTTTATCAACTTTCCAAATACGGTTGATATCGGAAAAGTATAGATGGTCGTCCAAATAAACGATTCCTTTGGGTTCATCAAATCCTGTCGCGAATACCTTAACACCTTCATTAGAAATTTCAACCACTTCACCATCCCCCTCTTCCTTACCGTTCATTATGGTCACATAATAGTTACCCTTAAAACCCTTGGTTATACTTTCCGGTTTCACCCCTACTTCTATAGGGAAGGTAATTTGGGGTGCTTGGCCATAACCAAATGTTAAACATAATAACAATAGAAAAAAATTGATTGACATCGTTCTTGCTTTAAACCCTAATTTTAAAGTGTTCATGGTTTTATGTTTACTTATTATTAATGGTCATTTTATCCTTGGGTCCTCATACCTTCATAAATCAAATTAGACCATCCCGAACCACCTTCTTTATAAAAGTAGGTAATTTGCCTATTTTTCAATATTCATTATTCGCCTCTTTGCCATTTACAACCCAATAGAGTCCGCCATAAATATGCTCTAAGAACATTTGGCTTAAAAAAACTTCTGGCTTATGCCCCAAGGACGTGTAAAAAGAACGGCCACCATCGTACTCTTGATACCATGCCACTGGGTGCACTTTACCCATCCCCATAAGTGGTGTTTCATCATAACCTAACGTAGTGTTATAAGAACTTTCATCAACGGTGAGCACTACACGAAATGCTTGACTTTGTAAATGGGTGAAATTATACCATTCATCGCTCCAAAGGAATTGTTCGGGCAAATGTAGATTGGACGGAAACAATGGTGCCACATTATGCACTATACCCGTTTGTAATTTTGGGTGATCTTTAAACACCCCTCCAATAAGTTTATCGAACCATGGTTTTCTTATATCCCCATTGGAACAGGCATGTATACCCACAAATCCGCCCCCGGCATTCATATATGTTTTAAGTCCGGCCAACTGTTCCTTCGTTAAGCTATCGGCATTCGCATTTAAGAACACCACTGCGCCATAGGACGAAAGGTCTTGGGTAAGATCATCTGCATTTTGGGTCCATGAAAAATCGAATTGATGCTGTTTAGACATCTTCCTGAAAGCTTCAATGGCCACAGGAATGCTCTCGTAATGCCAGGCATCTTGCCTAGTATACAATAAAACTTTAAACTGATCTTGGGCCCAAGCCCCATTAATAAAAGCCATAAGGAATATAATCGAAAAAATATTCTTTTTGTTAGGATAGTACATTGATCTATAGATTTACAAAATAGAATAGTAAAGATAGCTCCAAGCGCGTTCCACACTAAAAAGTGGTGGAAAACTATAGTCCTCAACCTCGGCAACAACATATTGAAGTCCAGCGGTATCCGCATATTCAAAATAGCGGGAAAAATCCATCTTACCACTTTCTCCGAGCTCTTGGTAATCTTTAACGTGCCAACTAAAAAACCTTCCTGGAAATGCCTTTAAATAATCGACAGGGTCGGCTTTACCCACATGCATCCAATAGAGGTCTGCCTGAAAGGAAACCACCTCGGGATCGGTGTTTTTTAAGAGAAAGTCATAAATAGTCTTCCCTTCTATTTTTAGAAATTCATCTGCATGGTTGTGATAGGCAAACTTCAATCCTTTTTCCGCACACATTGTACCAATGATGTTATAATAGCGACAATAGGCCCTTAATTCTTCCAAAGAATCCAAATCCTTTAAGTTGGTATTGGAGGTGGTTAAGTATTCAACCCCTGCGGATAAATGATCATCAATACAATTGGCCCACCATTGCAATGCCTTGTCCCAGTCCTCCCCATTCTTTGGTAAATCATAAAAAGTCATGGACCCCCTGAACTCCAAATGGTTGTCATTTACCATTTTTCTAAATTCACTGGGGGAAAACCCATAAAAACCACGGTCTTTATAGACAAATGTCTCTATAAAACTATAGCCCAACCGATCTAATAACCGTAAGATTTTGTCAGGATTCAACTGCATTTGCTTATGTACGGAAACCAATTGGATACCGATATTCTTGTCCTTGGGATTCTGTTTAACGTATCGGGTAGACCAAAGTTTTTTATGTTCTGGCGTTGTACCTGTTACCAATACATCGGTTTGATCATAGAATTTAAAGTCGACAAGCAAGATTTTGTTATCAAGCATATCGGTATCTTCCATATGCCAATTGTCTGGATTTGAAAAGCTTCCTTCACCATGGAACATTTCCCCTAACCCATTTTGACCTGTTGCTATTATTGCATTAGTCTTAATATCATACCCAATGAATTCTGAGAGTATGGGATCATAGGTGCCATCTTTCCATTGTTCTACGGTAACGAACATGGCACTTTTATCCATTGTTGGGGTGTTGGTCATCCTTAATAATGGATTCGCCGCGATACTGTCCGTTTGGGCATCGATACTACTATACCAAAGCCCCGAATACTGTTGCAACATATCCTTTTGACGCTCCAATGGTTTTTGGGGAAAAAGAGAGGCTATATAAAGAAAGGTGCAAATTGTAGTAATAAAAAAACGATTGTTCAAGGAGGAAATGGATACGGTCATCATAAATTGTTTTCTAAATACATAATACTCTCAAAAATATCGATTTATAACAATGTCATTCTAGGAGAATGGAAGCAAAAAATATAACTTTTGATGCATTGGGCGATTGAATTACAACTCTGTCCAATAATTTATGAATATCCCTAACCGGAATTCTATTCGAAAGGATTCAAGTCGTATCGATTATAAACCATTGTTAACCGGAAAGGCTAAATCCCTTCCTCTTTCTTGGCCGGCAGGATTAACATCGGGATTTGTTGTAGAATTGAGAAACTGTAAAGCATCCTTCCCGTAAGAAGAGGTAAGAAAAAATAGCGGCCAAGGGAACCGAAATCAACTTTTATATCAAGGCCGCTATTTACAAATACTATAATTTACTGACTTTTAAAGGGTTATTTATTTTTTGGGCAAAATCCTTTAGGTAAGCATTCCAACTTTCCTTAGTGGTAAATTGTCCACTTTTTTTCCAACCAAAACCAGCGTAATACGTTACACGGCCATCAGCAAATGCACCAGATTAATTATGGTATTGTTTTCCCAATTCCCAGGGTTTTCAGCGTAAGGGCCCAATCGTTCAGAGATATCCCAACGTAAAAGAAATTGTCTAATATCAATATCCCCACTCATACTCCCGGCAACACCCCAGATATCGGTATGCCTAAAAGCTAGATATAGCGCCCTATGACCCCCCATACTCAAAACTGATATTGCTCGATTATTGTTGGTTGCCCGTGTGTTGTAGGAGGCATAGATTTTTGAAACCAGTTCTTTTGATTTATAGATCCCATACTGCATTGTAACATCAATAGGACTATCAAAATACCAACTCGTTTTTAGCCATCGGGACAAACAATTATAACATTATACAGGTCGGCATACGATTTAATATTCGGGGCTTTTTTCAACCAATCCTTATGATCACCACCTGCTCCTTGCAACAAATACACCTCCGAATATCCTTTACCTTTCTTGGAATATGAATCGGGGGTAATGACCACATTTTTAAGGTCTTTCCCCATAGACGCACTATGAACCACAAGCGTATCGACCCGTGAGGCGTACGTAAACGTCGATATGCCTAAAAACAGGATTAAACCAATAGCTTATTTAACTGTCATCGTCATACTTTTCAATTATTTCTTCATCAAGATTATTTTCTCCAACTCTTCCAAGGTTTTCCCTTTGGTTTCTGGCATCATAAAGGCTACAAACAATAATTGCAGTACCATCATTATTGCAAAACAAAGGAATACGACTCCAGGCCCTATCATGGGCTGATTGAATAAATAAGGGATCAACGAAGGGATTAGAGCTGCCAAAATCCAATGCGTGGAACTACCGAAAGACTGTCCTGAAGCCCTTAAATGATTTGGGAATATTTCGGAAATAAACACCCATATTACCGCACCTTGACCAATGGCATGTGCCGCTATGAACATAAACAAAAAGATAGGAACAGCCATTCCCGACCAACCTAAAAAGAATGCCGATGACACTAAACTTAGGGATATGATATAGCCTATCGAACCTATGTACATCAATGTTTTTCGCCCTAGTCTATCAATAAGGAAAACCCCCAACAACGTAAAAACAAGGTTGGTCACACCTATTCCCACACTGCTTAACAAGGCGGTACTTTCGCCCAAACCGGCTTCTTCGAAAATTCTTGGGGCGTAATATAAAAATGCATTGATTCCTGAAAATTGATTGAAAAAAGCGATCAAAAAAGCCAATGTCAAAGGAAATCGATACTTTTTCATAAAGATAGTCTCCGTAGTATCCGTTTCTTCGCTATCACTATGAAAAGCCTTTAATTGCTCATCCACGGGAACATCGGGATTGATAATCGCCAATACCTTTTTTGCCTCTTCAATTTTGTGCTTAGCATACAACCATCGTGGACTTTTAGGTACTTTAAGTGCAAAAAGAATATAGAGCACTGCGGGTATGGCTTCAACACCCACCATCCAACGCCAATCATTTTCCCCAATACCACTTAAAAGGTAATTGGATAAAAATGCAATCAAGATTCCAAAGACGATATTGAATTGGTACATCGCCACCAATCGGCCCCTATTTTTCGCAGGAGCAATTTCCGAGATATACGCCGGTGCCGCAATGGTCGAGGCGCCTACCCCGACACCTCCTATAAAACGAAAGATCGCAAACATCCATGGCCCTGTGGCTAGTCCCGAACCCAATGCTGAAATGGCAAATAAAATACCGATAACGATCAATGTATTCTTTCGCCCGTACTTGTTGGTCGGTATACCTCCGAAAATGGCACCTATTACCGTACCCCAAAGTGCCATACCCATGACCACCCAACCATGATAAGCGTCGGATGACTCCCATAAGGCTTGTAATTTTTTATCAGCTCCGGAAATAACGACTACATCAAATCCGAATAAAAATCCTGCCAGTGCTGCGGTTATGGACCATAAAATTATTTTCTTGTTCATTTTTATATTGATCTTTGTTGGTTTATAAGTGATTAAAGTTATTCTATTGTAATGGAATTACCATATTCCATGTTTTTTTACCGTTACCAAAACCTCCAGGACCATCCATGGTAGCAAAAAATATGTGGGTGAGCTTCCCCTTCTCGACAAAGACAAAGGGCCTTTCCAACCGTCCTTGGCGAATGGTTTTACCATTATCCCATTTAATTGTTTTGGTATATACTTTCGGATTTTTATCTATGAACCAATCAATATCGTTTTTTGAATGTGCTAAAAGTCCATCGCCTTTGCCCACCGTTATTTTCCCCTTTGGTCTTTTGCAATTATATGATCCCCTGCATCGTCACGCCAAAGGTGGGGGGCTCAATTTCACCAAAACGCTCCATGGAAAACAAGGGTTCATCACCTACGACGGTATATTCCCCATTGTATTTGGGAGCCGTTGCCACACCGATACCCATATCACTATGTTTTATGCCATCTTCCTTATAACTTCGCCCCTTAAAGAGTAGCACCACTAAGCCATCTACCGTATCTAGATTCTCAAATTTGAAGTTGTTGAATTGACCTATCCCAAAAAAGTGTGTTGCACAACATAGGACAAGCATATAAATTCTCAAGCTCATTTATCGTTCAGTTTCTAGTTTTTCCCATAAAAATCAGTATTTGACCAACAATACGATTAAAACCAATAAAACCTCAAAATAGCGAAAATTGTCTGATCCATTATGGGAAGCACCTTAAATTTAACATTCCTTTCCCCTAGAAGACCCAACTGTTTAAAAAGAATTGAAAATGTCTAATCAATATTGTCAAAATTCGGGCTTTGCCTATTTTATAAATAACGTTTCATCAATAGGGCGGCTCCTAGTGCACTGGCATTTTTTATTGTAGGGAATTCAATTTTTTGTTCAGGCATCATTTGAGTGAGGTTTTCAATAAAAATATCGTTTTTGTTGAAGCCTCCCGTGACGAAAACCTTTTTAAGATCACTATCTGAATCCAAGATAAGCTGAATACCCTCATATACAAAATGACTTATTTCATAAATCAATTGATGGTATGCCGATTCAAAATTATCGTAATGTTTCAATTGGTCCAAATCTGCCATATAATCATTGGGAACGTTATTCGGGAAAAACACCCGCTTTGCCTCCACTATGATATCTTTACATAATCGTTTGTCCAATGCAACATTAAGAAAGTAATTTTCAGGAAGATCGAAATGGGTGCAAAATGCTTTTGTATTAATCTCATGAACATGCCCTAAAAATTGCATTGACGATTTTACTTGTTGCCTTGATGGCGTCATAAAACACAAACAATTGTTCTTAAGCTGATGCGCTGTCAAGGTTTCCTTACTGAACGGATTCATGGTAATGATCCAAGTTCCTGTCGAAAGCAGCACAAAATCCTCATCCCCACTGCTCTCCAACATCGGGATCAAAGACGATGAACTATCGTGTAAACCTGACCCTACGGCAATAGCCTCCCCATTGACCTGTGCCATTATCGCCTCTTTGCCATTACAAGGTTCGGGTAGCACAATACCTTCTTCCTTCAACCACGTATGGTATCGCATATTGTCAAAATCCCATATGACAGTATGTGCCCCCAGCGAAGTGAAATCTGCCGTTATTTCCTTAGTAAACAGGTAACTTAAATACTGCGGGTAGTGTAAAATCGATGCTACATTTTTCCAAACACTGGGCTTTTTGTTTTTCAACCACAACATCTGTAGACCAACATTCAACATGCCATACGCCGGAGATGCCGTTTTCCTTGAAAACTCGGCCACCCCCCCATTGGCTTCATACAAATAGTTATAATCGGCCAGATCCAAAGGTTTCAAGTAATTGTATAGTGGGGTTAACCGTTTTCCATTTTTATCCAAATAAACCAAGGAAGCGCCATGTGTGGAAAAATTTATGGCCTTGATCTTATAATGTCCACCAACCTGTATTTTATGGATTTCCGATAAAATCCATTTTTCAATCGCATCCAAATCATCGCAGGGAAAGCCGTCATCATCCGCTACTTCCTCAAATTGAATATAGTTTTCATATACGACCTCAAAAGATTCATCAAATAAAAATATTTTTTTATTTGTCTTACCAATGTCTATAACTGCTATTACTTTCTTCACACTTAAAAACTTATAGATGAAAAAGTTCCCCTCTTAATCGTTTTAAAAAACAAGAGGGGAAAACTTAATCATCGCTTATGGAGGAAAATCGGTGCTTAAAAACTAATTCAAACTAATATAACTCAACATATCGCACCTATTTTCTTTCCATATTCCTTATCCTTTAAAACCGTATAGTGGTCCATAATTCTCACAAGCCCGATAATCGGCCCCTTCAAGACCTTCACCGAAAGCAGACCATGCACTAGGCCTAAATACATCATTCTCATCAACGTTGTGCATGTTTACGGGTATTCTTAACATTGATGCCAGGGAAATTAAATCAGCCCCAATATGGCCATGGGAAATTGCACCGTGGTTAGCTCCCCATTTAGCCATTACAGTATATACATCCTTAAAGAAACCTTTTCCCGTAGTTCTTGGCACAAACCAAGTTGTTGGCCAGGTTGGGTCGGTTCTTTCATTCAAGACTGTATGAATATCCTCTGGCAATTCCACACTCCATCCTTCAACCAATTGTAAAACCGGTCCAATCCCTTTAATCAGGTTAACGCGACACATGGTTAACGGCATAGTGCCCTTAGTTAAAAACTGGGATGAAAATCCACCGCCCCTAAAATATTCAGTGGTAGCTGGTGGCCATTTGGTGTTATCCAAACATCTCTGAACATCTTCTTCCGTAATATCCCAAAATGCTTTCATGGTTGGGTTCCCATCAGCATCCAATTGTTGGGCCGTAGCATCTAAAGTGGTAGAACCCGAGTTAATCAAGTGAATAATACCATTTTCGGCAAGACCCGTTAATTTTTTTCCTGTTACACGTTCAACAGATTCCGGACTCCAATAGGTACGTACATCGGAGAACAACTGTGCTTTGTTAGTCAATAAATGACCAAACAACATGGAAATAGCGTTCAAACAATCGTTTTCTGTAGCGAATATATAGGCCTGACGAATACCGTTCCAGTCAAAGGATGAGTTTAAAATAGACTCTGTAAAATCAGCATTGGGTTGGTAATCGGTCCATTGACGTTGTCCTTGGAAACCTCCCATAATGGCGTTTCGTCCCTTGGATTCCTCACCAAATCCCATCTCTTTCAACTTAGGGTTTCCGTTCATTAAATCTTTACAGATTAAAGTCATTTTCACAACCTTCTCCCACTCTTCATCTTTTTGTTCACGGGATTTCTGACTTTTAGGATTGTTCCTATCTTCACCTTCCTTACAATTTTCTTTGGTCCAGGCGAGTGCTTTTGCATACTCCTCTTGGTCGAAAATATTATTTTCAATTCGTCGCAAAAGTTCAACAGATTCCACAAACTCTGCCCTAACCCCTAAATAATCCTGTAAAAAGTTCACATCGACCATGGAACCCGCAATTCCCATAGAGCTATAGCCTATGGATAAATACGATTTCCCTTTCATTTGGGCAACCGCCAAGGCACCCTTTACGAAACGGATAATTTTTTCAGAAACATCTTGAGGAATGGTTTTATCGCCACCATCCTGAACCTCTTTTCCATAAATTCCAAAAGCCGGTAATCCTTTTTGGGAATACCCCGCCAATGCAGCAGCCAAATAAACCGCTCCTGGCCTTTCGGTACCATTAAATCCCCAAACCGCTTTCGGTATTAAAGGATCGGCATCCATAACTTCGGTACCATAGCACCAACAAGGGGTTACCGTTAAAGAAACCTCTACACCTTCCCTTTTGAATTTATCCGCACAAACTGCTGCATCGGCAACACCACCAATGGTAGTGTCTGCAATAACACATTCTATTTTTTCCCCACTTGGAAAACGCAATGTGTCCTGTATTAATTTTGCAGCCGCTTTGGCCATATCCATACATTGAACCTCTAAAGATTCCCTAACTCCTAATTCACGTCCGTCGATTACAGGACGAATACCTACTTTTGGCAGTCTGCCTATTAGTCTACTCATATTTGGATAAGTTTTATGTTTCTAGGTGAATTGTTCCAATTCCACCAACTGTTCGTTCGATAATCCTGCAGGTTTAAAACCTGCTGCCCAGCACATCATTAACAATTTTGCGCCTTTGTTGGCCACGTCTAAAAAGTCCCAAGCTTTCATAACATCCGGGGCGGTAGTGGTTGCACCATGCTTTTCCCATAATGAAACATTCCTGGTTTTGAAGGCTTCAATCGTCACTTTTGCCAATTCTGCCGTACTGGACAAGGCATAAGGCGTACAGTGAATACCTTTAGGTACGAATACTTTTACCTCTGGACACATCATCCAAATTTGTCTATTCAACTCTTCCTCATCATCGAACAACTCGTGGTGACTCATACAGATCAACTCCAACGGATGCGTATGTACTACCGCTAAGTTCTCTGGGTGATGTTGTGAATTGAACAAATGAATACTGGCATGGGAGATCAACTCGCAGGTAGGCCCAAAATTCTCCTGTTTTCCGCCCCAAATAATCGAATAGGCCGTAGCATCCTCATTGATGTAAAGAATACAGGATACTTCATCAAGTTTATCTACTAAATCGCGTAAATAGCATCCAGTTCCTGTTATGTAAATAACAAACCCCGCCGCTCCTTTGGGAAAATCGAAAGCCACTTCCGTACCAATTCCCTCAACTTCTTCCTTTGTAAAAAAAGATGTTAGATTCATCGATATATTTCCAGCGTTTCGCTCCGCCCATTCGCGTTGCCATAAATAGCCTGCTACTTCTGAGACCTTTTTTAATTCTGTTTCTACCTGATTGGGGAGTTTTAAGGTTTTCATACTTTTTAAATAAGCTTTATACTAACAAAAATACCTAAGCAATAAGGTTTTAGAAATATGTAAAACATGTATTTTTGTATCTGATTTAAACATTGGGCACAAATGAAACTTGTTAAGGACATTGAATTGGGCGACCCATCATCCAACAAGCAAAATTTCATCGGCCTTAAATTGAACCTGTTGTGCTGCAGGTATTGGCTGCTGGACCTATGGGATTGCCACGATATGGTTTTCCCTTTTTGGAGGCTTTATTGGAATAAGAACGCGGGCGGTGAGTTAATACACCAAAACAAGGTGTACACCATGACCCCCAACTGCCTGTATATAATTCCCCCATTCACCTCTTTCTCATCCCATTATACCAAGAACCACAGGTACAATGACGGCATTCATGTTTCTGGGAAACACCTTACAAACGACTACATTGAAAAAGAATACGAAGACAACCATTTGATACACTTCTTCGTCCATTTTAACCTAGGTGTCCCCTTCGACAATGTATATCCCGGAGTTTTTAAAATTGAATTAACTGATTATCTTGAAGATAGGTTGCATTACTTGATAGAAAGGTTAAAAATAGAAAACAAGGATTTCAAACTAACCTTCAATT
Organism: Maribacter polysiphoniae; assembly: GCF_003148665.1. Taxonomy (GTDB): domain Bacteria; phylum Bacteroidota; class Bacteroidia; order Flavobacteriales; family Flavobacteriaceae; genus Maribacter_A; species Maribacter_A polysiphoniae. Next base: position 96,855 of record NZ_QGGQ01000011.1, read on the forward strand.
TGAAATTACACGCTTTCATAAAAGAATCACTCACCAATATCGGACCTGAACTATGGAAGGTCATCAATATGGATGAACGGGTGTTGAAGGTCATTCGCTATATTGAAATCAATATTGAACAAAAACTGAGCAACCCTAAAATGGCCGAGATTGCAAATATGGCCCCAAACTCATTTGCCCGACTATTCAAGGAAGAAATGAATATAACCATCCAGAATTTCATTCAAAACAGAAAAATGGCAAAAGCCTGTGATATTTTTGAGCAAACCAATGATTCCATAGAGGAGGTTTCCTTTAAACTTGGTTTTTCCGACAGGTATCATTTCTCAAGGGTGTTCAAATCCGTAATAGGATTGACCCCAGCCACTTATAGATCGGGAAGATATACCTAATCACCAAAAAGCCAAGTCCTTCATCCCCTTCCACAGCCTATACCCCTTCGGGTTACCCCCCTATGGAAATCACATATCCCAATCCTTTCCTTTCAACAATTGAATTGGGATAATCGTTCAATTAATTAGAATACCGACCAGGAAGCCCCTTGTTTAATGTTTGAATTCTTCATATTATTGATTGTAATAGATAAACACAAATATTGTGTGATAAATTAAATTTGTTAAGCCTTTTATTGCCAAATAATTGAAGATTCTTTATTTCATTAGGATAAAAGCATTAAAATATATTAGTCAGTTGCCACTTCGTGCCTGACGATTAACTAAAAACTTAACAAATGAAAGAATTCAATCAATTTATAAACGGAAAATTCGTGAAATCGACTTCTACCGAAACGATAGAGGTTGTAAACCCTTGTACCGAGGAAGTACTGGCACTTATTCCCAAAGGCTCTGCAACAGACGCCGAAAATGCACTACAGGCGGCCCAAGCCTCCCAACACGCATGGAAATCCTTGACGGCTATTGAAAGAGCTGGCTTTTTGAATAAAATGGCCCATATTATTCGCGAGAATAGGATCTTTTTGGCAGAGACCCTAGCTTCGGAACAAGCCAAAGTATTAGGCTTGGCCCAAGTTGAAATCGATGTGACTGCGGACTATTTTGATTACAATGCTGGTTGGGCCAGAAGAATAGAAGGCGAGATAATCCAAAGTGACCGTAAAAAAGAGCACATCTTTTTACATAAGGCCCCTATAGGGGTTGCTGTAGGTATTTTACCATGGAATTTCCCTTTCTTTGTAATGGCCAGAAAAGTAGCCCCCTCCTTGGTAACAGGGAATACCTGCGTTATAAAACCAAGTTGTGAGGCCCCTAATACCGTAATGGAATTTGCCAAGCTGATCGCTGAGATAGGCTTACCTGCCGGTGTTCTAAACTTTGTATGTGGCTCAGGAAGTATTGTGGGAAACACGCTTACCAAAAGCCCCATCACCGGAATTGTCAGTTTAACGGGTAGCGTATATGCCGGACAAAAAATAATGGAGGCCGCAGCTGAGAACATTACCAAAGTTTCTTTGGAATTGGGAGGGAAAGCCCCCGCCATTGTATGTGCGGATGCCAACATGGATTTAGCCGTTGAAGCTGTCGTATCATCAAGGGTCATATTTAGCGGCCAAGTATGTAACTGCGCCGAACGTGCCTACGTGGAAGATTCCATCTATGATGAATTCATGGATAAGGTTGCTAAAAAAATGTCCGAACTTAAGGTTGAGGATGCTTTTTCCACAAACAGTCCAGATATGAGTAGTTTGGTATCGAAAGATCAAGTGGACAAGGTTTCCGAAATTGTTGAATATGCCAAAAAGGAAGGCGCCCAAGTTGTTGTCGGAGGTACCCGTTCCAATCAATTTGACAAAGGTTATTTTTACCAACCAACATTGCTCACCAATGTTACACAGGATATGCAAATTATTAAAGAGGAAGTTTTTGGACCCGTACTACCTGTCATGAAATTCAGTAGCTTAGACGAGGCAATTGCTTTGGCCAATGATTGTGAATATGGCTTAACATCCTCGATATTCTCTGAAAACTTCAATAAGGTAATGCATGCCTGTGAAGAACTCGAATTTGGTGAAACCTATGTAAACAGGGAACATTTTGAGGCCATTCAAGGTTTTCATGCTGGATGGAAAAAATCGGGACTAGGAGGCGCGGATGGTAAACACGGCATGGAAGAGTACTTACAGACCAAAGTCATCTACGCACAATACAGATAGATGTACCCATAAGTTAAGAAACAAAAAGCACTTGTTAATTCAAAGATCCCCCAATCTATTTTCAAAACAGTGCTTTTTGTCTTTTTATCCTTAACCCAAATATTAAACCAGTGTTAGAATGAACGATACCAATAAAATCCCCGTAGTATCCAAAGAGGTGCTTTTACCTTTTATCATCATCACCTCTATATTTGCCTTATGGGGTTTTGCCAATGATATTACGAACCCTATGGTGGCCGCATTTGGCACCGTGATGGAAATTTCAACCGCCAAAGCCGCATTGGTTCAATTTGCTTTTTACGGAGGTTATGCGACCATGGCAATTCCAGCAGCTCTTTTTGTTCGTAAATACAGCTATAAGCAAGGGATTATCTTAGGGTTAGTATTGTACGCCATAGGGGCATTACTGTTTTTCCCTGCTGCGAAGTTCGAGGTTTTCGGTTATTTTTTGGTCTCCTTATATATCCTAACCTTTGGATTGGCCTTTCTTGAAACAACGGCAAACCCCTTCATACTTTCTATGGGTGACCAACAAACGGCTACGAGACGACTGAACCTAGCCCAGGCCTTCAATCCAATAGGGTCACTTTGCGGTATGTTCGTGGCTTCCAAATTCATTTTGACCGCCTTGGATTCCGATAAGAGAAATGAGGCTGGGGAGCTTATTTTCAATACCTTGGATTCTATTGAAAAAGCCGCGATAAGAACCCATGATTTGGCGATAATCAGGGATCCCTATGTGATTCTTGGTTTTGTGGTGATTGGTATGTTGATTGTTGTTTCGATAACCAAAATGCCCAGAAGGGAACACAAAGAAAATCAATCGAGTGCCCTTTCCTCTTTTAAAAGATTATTCAAAAACGGAAAATATAAAGAAGGTGTAGTTGCCCAGTTATTCTATGTAGCCGCACAAATCATGTGTTGGACATTCATTATCCAATATGCCGGAAACTTGGGAATACCAAAGGCCGAAGCCCAGAATTACAATATCGTGGCCATGAGTATATTTCTTCTCAGTCGATTTATCAGTACGTTTTTAATGAAGTATGTGAACTCAAGAAAACTTCTTATGATTTTCGCCATTTGTGCCATGGCAACGACAACAGGGGTTATTTTAATCGAAGGCATCTTAGGTTTATACTTTTTGGTCGCCACTTCGGCTTTTATGTCATTGATGTTCCCTACTATTTACGGTATCGCACTCAATGGTTTAAAAGAGGAGGATACATCACTGGGAGCTGCGGGATTGGTTATGGCCATCGTAGGTGGGGCTTTAATGCCTCTTTTACAGGGAACCCTTATAGATATGGAAAATATCGGCCCCTTTTCTGGCGTTAATTTTTCCTTTATCCTTCCTTTTTTATGCTTTGTTTTTATAGCGATCTATGGCTATAGGACATTAAAGGTTTATAACTAGATGCTATTAAATACACTCCTTAATCCGTATAGAAACGACTTCATGAAAAAAGCATATTTGAAGCTTTAAAACCTTTACAATCGTAACCTATCGGAATAAGGCCCGTGCACATAAAATTAATTTGTAATCCACGAATATGAAAGTAGGATTGTTCATTCCATGTTATATCAACCAATTATACCCACAGGTAGGGAAAGCTACTTTGGAACTTTTGGAAAAACTAAAGGTTGAAGTCGTGTACCCTTCTGGTCAAACCTGTTGCGGGCAACCCATGGCCAATTCGGGTTTTGAAAATGAATCTGAGGGGGCCTGTATTAATTTTGTCAACAATTTCAAGGATTTCGATTATATCGTCACCCCTTCGGGAAGTTGTGCCTATCATGTAAAAAAGCATTATAATATTATTCAGCAAACGGATGAGGTTGTGAAAGTTCGGAAGAATGTTTACGAATTATGCGATTTTATCGTGAACGTTTTAAAAGTAAAGCAGTTAGGGGCCTCATTCCCTTACAAAGTCGGTGTACACAAAAGCTGTCATGGCCTAAGAGGCCTGAGGCTGGGCTCTTCCTCGGAACTCGTAACGGCACCATACTCCTATATTGAAGCTCTGCTCAAAGAAGTAAAAGGTATCGAATTAATGACCTTGGACAGAAGCGACGAATGCTGTGGATTTGGAGGCACCTTTGCTGTCACCGAAGATGTTGTTTCCGCAAAAATGGGAAAGGATAAAATCCAGGACCATCTTAGAAACGGAGTAGAGGTCATTACGGCAACCGATGTGTCTTGTTTAATGCATTTAGAGGGATTGATCACACGAAACAAACAACCCTTACAAGTGCGCCACATCGCCGAAATCCTAAACAGCACGATCGAATCGAAAGTAGCACACCCCAAGGGTCAAAAACACTGAAATGAGTCATTCAAAATTAGCTGGCATTTTCAACAAAGATGAAAAAAAGGTCGATTGGCATGATAAAGCCTTATGGTTTGTCAGGCACAAAAGAGACCTTTCGGTTCATGAAGTAAAGGGTTGGGAAGAATTAAGAAACCTCGGACATGGCATTAAGGCCCACACACTATCCCATTTAGATGTATATCTAGAACAGTTCGAAGCCAATGCATTAAAAAACGGCGTACAAGTGCACTGGGCGGCCAATGGGGATGAGCACAATCAAATTGTGCATGGAATCCTAAAGGAGAACCATGCCAAAAAGGTGGTTAAGAGCAAATCGATGCTTACAGAGGAGTGTCATTTAAATCCTTTTCTTGAAGCAAACGATATAGAAGTCATAGATACCGATTTGGGAGAACGTATTGTCCAATTGGCGAAAGAACAGCCAAGCCATATCGTATTACCCGCAATTCATAAGAACAAGCTTGAGGTAGATGAATTGTTTCAAGAACATTTGGGGACAAAACCTTGTAATGGAGACCCTCAATACCTCACAGGAGAGGCTAGAAAGCATTTGAGGGAAAAATTCATCCATGCCGATGCGGCTATTACCGGGGTGAACTTTGCCATCGCTGAAAATGGCGGTTTCGTTGTTTGTACCAATGAGGGTAACGCCGATATGGGCGCGCATTTGGCAGCCGTACATATCGCCTGTATGGGTGTCGAGAAAATCATACCCAAACAGGAACATTTAGGCGTTTTTCTACGCCTCCTTGCAAGAAGTGCGACGGGACAGCCGATCACTACCTATTCCTCTCATTTTAGAAAGCCCCGAAAAGACACTAAAATGCATATCGTTATCGTGGATAACGGACGTTCCGAACAATTGAGCCGACCCGATTTCAGGGCCTCGCTACATTGTATTCGATGTGGTGCCTGCATGAACACCTGCCCCATTTATAGAAGAAGTGGCGGACACAGTTATGATGCCACTATTCCTGGACCCATTGGCTCCATACTATCCCCAGGTAAAGATTTGACAAAATACAGCACCTTGCCATTTGCCTCTACCTTATGTGGATCATGCTCCGATGTTTGCCCAGTGAAAATCGATATCCACACCCAATTATATAAATGGAGGCAAATCATTGGCAAAGAAACACCTCAACCTTTTATAAAAAAGAAATCAATGGCCGCGATGGGGAAAATTTTCTCAAAGCCTTCCCTTTATGGAAAAGTAGGTGCCGTGGCGCATTGGGCGTTAAGAACCCTTCCTAAATCATTGATCAACTCTTGGCCAAATATTTGGGGCAAGACAAGGGATTTACCTGTAGGGCACAAACAGAGTTTCGATCAATGGTACAAAGAGCGGGAAAACAATAAAAAGGACGACCAAAAATAAAACTAGGAAATGGACAGCAGAGACACTATTTTAAAAAAACTTAAGGCCAATAAGCCGGAATTTATAGCGTTGCCAAAAATAAACCTTGATATTTTCGATGAAAACATCGATATGGTCAAGGAGTTCATCCGTAAGGTAGAAGTCGCCGGAGGCAAGGTATTTGAAGTAACGGACAACAAGGAGGTCCTATCCAAAACACAAGAGGCATTTCCCGACACGAAAGTCAATTTTACGAACTTGGATGATTCCGGATTTTTCAACACCATTGATTACGAAACCTTAAAAAACCCACATAAACTTAACGACCTTGATGTTTTGGTTTTGGAGAGTACATTGGGCGTTGCCGAAAATGGCGCTGTATGGTTAACCGACAATGACATTCCGGTTCGGGTCATTCCGTTTATAACCAAACACCTGGTCTTAGTCCTTCCAAAAGAAAATATAGTACCCTATATGCATCAAGCCTATAATGCGTTAGACCCTGAAGTTTTGGATTACGGAATATTCATATCAGGACCTTCCAAAACTGCCGATATTGAACAATCCCTGGTTATTGGTGCCCAAGGTGCCATGAGCATGACGGTATTTTTGGTATAGACATAAGAGGAAGTATATGTCCTATAAAGGGTTCTTGTACCCCATCAATTTAGGATAATAAGCAGCGGATAAACCTATTTTCAGATATAATTTCCTTTAACAACCAATTGGTCCCCAGAAAATCGGATTTCATTTTTTTTGTGCAATCAAGATAAACAACGGATATTCCCTACCGTTTTCCTTGGTAATGGTATACGGTCTATTGTAGTACACGACAGAGAACCCATGCGTTTTGAGTTGGTCACATAATTTGGTTTTGGCAAACCCATGATGTCCATCAAAATTCAATTCGGGTTTGTGAAAGGTCCCATCTTCCTCAACGAGATCGGCAATACATAAATAACCATTCGGGTTTAGAAGATTATGGAATACGGAAAAAGCTTTATCCAAATCATGAATGTGATGCATGGTCATTAGCGTATAAATAACATCAATATCCTTAATATTGGGGTTATCTTTTAAAAGATCCGCCAATACGGGACTAAAATGGGCAATCTGTTGTTGTGCAATTTTTTCCTTTAAAACATCGATCATACCCACAGAAGTATCCACCAAGGTGATGTTTTTAAAAACATCTTTCAAAGCAAAGCTTAGCAAACCCGTACCACAACCAAATTCCAGTGCATTCAACTGCTTGTTCGGCTGCATAAAAACATTGATTTCGTCAGCGAATACTTTTGCCCGTTGTTGTTTGTCCAGATTAATATCCCATGTTTTCGCCTTATTGTCAAAATGATCCATTGCTTCTCTTTTTGGGTTATCAAAGAATCCAAATTACAACAATATAAAATTTTGGGGAGTAACTTACCTCACCATTTAAATCGATTTTTTCTGTTATGACCCCAAAACCATATTAGAAGACCTTTGGAAAGGCCAATCCGGAATTTCTGTTTAACACAAAAACAGCAACATTCAATTAGGTTAAACCCATTGAACGAGCCCTATTATGATAAAGAAGGTATTTCTCAATAAAAAAACACCCCTGCATAACTTTATTTATAGGCACTCGTTTCTTTAACCAACCATAAAGGATGAGTCAAAACCCTGGTTTCTTGCCTGTTAACATAGCAATAAATATTGCCGATCTATTAGAAAGTGTTGTTGGTCGATAAATTTTACAATTCCCGCCCCAATGCCATAGATTGCTATACGATTCCCTAAAGCATAAAAATGCATTGGGTGGTACTGAATATATAACAGCCTATCATCCTTGGTATCATAAATCTTGGTTATTCAAAAAAACAATAAATAAATGAGCAAAACCCTGAGTCTATTGTCTTTAGTCTTATGTATAGCGGCATGCAACCGACAGGAAGATCTCCCTGCATATAAGAACGCGACCTTGGAAATAGAAACACGCGTATCCGATTTGGTCTCCAGAATGACCTTGGAAGAAAAGGTTGGGCAACTGGATATGTATTCGGCGAATGACCTGGTTAACGACGGTAAATTATCGAAAGAAAAAACAAATGAGATCCTTCAACAAACAACCATTGGCTCCGTGCATGATTATTACCCAGAATCGGCAGAACTCTCCAATGAACTACAGCGATATGTAATTGAAAATAATCGTTTGGGAATCCCTGTTCTGTTTATCGAAGAGGCTTTACACGGATACCAAGGGAATAAATCCACTGCCTTTCCCGTACCGATTGGCATGGGTGGTATGTGGGATATAGAACTCATGGAAAAAATAGGTAAGGCTATTGGTGCAGAAACACGCTCGGTGGGTGTACACATGGTACTATCACCTGTATTGGGTATCGGTAGAGAGCCACGCTGGGGACGTGTTCAGGAAACCTATAGTGAGGATCCCTATTTAGCGGCTCGGAACGGGGTTGCCTTTATCAAGGGTATGCAAGGCGATGATTTATCAACTGATAATGCCATTGTCGCAGAGCCAAAACATTTTGGAATCCATAGTATTCCTGAGGGAGGAAAAAATACAGCCCCTGTTTTTATTGGTGAACGTGAGGCTCGGTCGAACTTCCTATATGTATTCGAAAAAGCATTCAAAGAGGCAGGTGCCTTAGGTGCCATGGCCGCATATCACGAATGGGATGGTGTACCTGCCGCTGCCGACCCTTGGTTGCTAAAGGAAGTGTTGCGGGACGAATGGGGTTTTAAAGGAATGGTTCTTTCGGATTTGGGGGCAATTGCCAAGCAAAATAATTCCCATTATACTGCAAAAACACCCAAAGAGGCTATTGCCAATTCCATCCGGGCGGGATTGGATATGCAATTCTATGATTATAGCCATGAACTTTTTCAGCAGTCGATCATAGATGCCTTAGATGACAATTCATTGGAAATGAGAGATATTGACAGGGCAGTTTCAAGTGTATTGTATGTAAAATTCAGTCTTGGGTTATTTGATAGCCCATATATCAATACCGCTTTAAAAGCTAAGCGATATCATTCAGTACCCCATCAGGCATTGGCTCTGGAATCGGCTCATAAATCAATTACCTTGCTGCAGAACAACAACGCCCTTTTACCCTTCGGGGATGATATTAAAAACATTGCCGTTATTGAGGAGTTGGCCAATAAAGTGTTGTTAGGAGGGTATTCCCCTAAAAATGTCGATGGTGTTTCAATTATGGATGCCTTTTTGGAAACCAGCTATAATGTGGACTTTGTCAATGTCGTGGTGCCCAGCAATGGCATGGAGGAAATTGACGCTCGCTTTCTAAGAACCCGAACTGGAGAAGAAGGTCTTGTGGCGGAGTATTTCAACAACACTACTTTCTCAGGTGAACCGGCCTTAACAAAGATTGAGACCCGATTGACACAGTATTGGCATAACCTGAGTCCGACAGCCGGAATTTCAAGCGATAATTTTTCGATTCGATGGAAAGGATATATCGTTCCTGAACTGACCGGCACCTATGGGTTTCAGCTTTGGGCCGATGACCTAGGAAGACTTTCCATTGACGATAAAGTGCTTATTGATAGCTGGGACCAGGAAAAGAAAAACTCATGGGCCAATCAGCAAATACGTCTGGAAAAAGGGAAGAAATCAATACAAGGAAAGTGGGGAATTCCGTTTTTCGGTCTTTATTATCGAATTCAGCCAATGTTCAGCAATAGACATCGCAACACTACTATTTTGTATATCACTTGAATTCGCTTAGGATCGATTTTATAAAGATACTATCAAACTATAACCTATAAAAAACCCAATTTACATCGGTCAACCGATCAACACTTATGACACTGTATTTTTTTGTTTTGTAATAAGGGATGTTTCCTACATTTTGGCTTCCATGAATGGATACTTTCACAAAGTTCCATCCTGCTTCAAACGAAAGGTCAAATTCATCGGTGATCTCGATTTGTTTTATAATCTCATTATAGTCCGTTGCCTCTATGTTTCGGGTGCAATTGGCCTTTACTGAGGTAGGGCCTTCAATATAAAACAATGCTATCCTAAAACCCGAATCACCTCTATATTTGCCCGCGGGTGAGTTGTTAAATGCCTGTTGTTTTGATGTTGCCATACTTAAGACCCCTATTTCCTTACCGTCCTGCCTAACACTGAAATAAGCAGGTATCGCGCCCATGTCAGGGTTATCGTGTATTGTTCCGATAGTTTGGCTACCCTCACATTTGAAAAAATCCTTGATTGTCCTGTCAAATGGTACCGGTTTCGATTTTTTAATAGAAAAACGCCCATCATCATTTATTATACCGACTTTTATTTCCGACCGGTTTTCCGGTTTGTAGGGCTGCGTTACCAATAGTATTTCCGCATTTCCATAGCCCCAATCATCAAAGACCATATCGTTTCCTGAACTTATTAGATAATTGGACAAATGTGCCTCGGTAGTTTCTGGTTGCGCAGCTTTTTCAGGTGTAATTTTTTTAGTCGTTTTTTTCATGCGCATTTCTTTGTCCAGCCTATCCATCTCATTCAAAATGCTATCCATTTTTTCTGGATGTTCGCCTAAAAACTGTGCCAATTGCTGTGATTTTTCAAAATACATCCTTTCATCTTCCGGGGTCATTTGTGCCCCTACAATCACTGGGAGGCAAATCAGAAATAACCATTGTAGTTTCATTGAGGTTCTCATGTTTTCTATTTTTTATTGGTGTTTTCTTTAAACAAATTGTCGTTCATTAGCACTGTCAACTTTCTAATGCTGTCGGGTGGTTCCTCTCCTTCAAAATTAAATTGATAAATCGTGTCTTTTGTAGCTATAATCAATAACCCCATAGGTCCATCATCACATCCTGGACAACCAAATGTTTTGGGTAAATTCTTTAGTTCTTCCAAAGAAAATGAAGCAAGCAACAAGTTCCATTCGCTAGGTCTTAATAAGCTTACCGTCCTTTTTATGTTATTCTCATTCTTCGATTCTGCGATTGTACCCGGAATTTCCATCATTACCTTTTTATTTTGGTTGGCAGTATACTGCACTGTGCAGTACCCTTCACATAGGGGTGAAAAATAGCGTACTGTAATGCCCAATACAGCAGTTGAGTTTGTTTTCAAATTGCAAAAACCTACTTGTAAGAAAAATAGGGTGGCTAAAAAATAATTCATTGTCGCTTTCATTTTATTTGGGAAAGGCCTTTTAGTTGACCCTTAGTTTCCTTCTATTTTGATAATAATCTGACCTTTCTTGCTTGATAACACCTTGGCTTTTGCTTCACCCATAATTTGTGGATTGGCAATGGACCATTCTTCCATCGGAAATTCATCTTCCACAAACATTTGTTTATGCGTGTATATGGTGACGACGGTATCGTTCAAAAGCACTATGGTATTATCATGTCGCCTATAGGTTCCTTTTAATAATCCCATGTAGAATTTTTTGTTGGGATAGGTATCCAATATTTTCTTTCGATCCATTTTTTCAAAATCCCCGAACAGACCGATTCGTTCAATCCCATTGGTTTTTGAGTCTATTACAATCACCACTTTGGTCCCTGTGGTTGAAAGCTCCTGGGCTGACACTAAGGCGGTCAGAAATAGTAAAAACGTGATTAGGACATACAATTTGTGTATCATAACTTGGCTTCTGATCATTAGATATTTCTATAATCCAATATTTCGGGTTTTTAATCGTATTACAAAATCACCTCCCCGCTAAAACAATCGTCAATTGAGATCAATGGTTCTCGTTGCATAATGCCTTATACATTGCGAACAGTATTATTGCTTGGTCATTCGGAACAACTATCTTCTATACTCCGTGTTGTTGCCCTTTTCTTTTTTGGTATAGCTTACATCCTAGATAAAGACAGACGCTATATCTATTTTAACAAAGTTTATTTATTTACTATAGGGATGAATACCCATAAAGTATTACTTGGTATTTCGTCTACAACAGACCAACCTCGTTCTATGAAGTGATAGGACTGACCCACCAAAAGGTTGTCGATAACATGAACATCAATCTGGTTCAAGCCTTTTTTTAATTCATAATCGAAGTATTCGTCAACAGGCACCTTGGTTTTAAAAGCAAAACCTTTACCATCTTCCATTTTTACTTTTTTAATGCAGTCAAGTTTTACTGTTGCATCACCACTGGCATAGATCGGCAAATAATAATGGCCTAAATGACCGTTGTTCATGATTCCACCACCCATGGTATTATAAGACGTTTTTACCGTGCTGGCAGGTATGATATACCCTATGAACCTATTATTCTGGCCTACCATTATGGAAGCCGGTGAGATTGTTACGGCATCATTTTTCACAATAGCCTCTTCTTTATTGGTGCATTCCGAAATAAAGGCCCGAATTGGTACTGAAGTACGTATGGAATCGGGCATCTGATAACTGAAACTGCCATTCTCCTTAATGCCCCCAATTCGTTCCGTACCTTTTTGAGTACTGTCCGAAGGGTGAAAAGACAGCACGATATCAGCCTCCCCAAGATCCCATTTTTTAAAAACCTGATCGTTTTCACTCACAAACATTCCTTTGAGCAATCCTTCGTGCTGTTCTTTCCCCAATACTTTTCCTTTTAGTTTTTTAAGGAATTGGGCGTTCCCGGCATGGGGAAATGCCATTGAAATGGCCAGTACAACAATCCATTTTTTCATTTTTAAAGTTTTTAATAATTACGCTACTTTCTATGCTTTTTTAACCCCTTGTTCCCATACGTTTCCATTGTTGTTGGCTACAGCGGAATGACGTGCGGTACATTCTTTGTTTTATTCATTATTGCCTTGCAAAATAATAGCTCCTTGAAGTATCGGTTCTGTTTGACGACTTATAATCGTTCTTCAAAGTGACCTTATATCGCGTACGTCTTGTTCGGTGTTGATAAATGGTTACCTGTCGTTCCACAAAGGATTCATTGATTTTAATAGGATGGTAATAGGGGATCCAATTGCCCTTAACCCGTTGTAAATATTCTGGGTAACTGATATCTTTCCGGGTTAAGAAATTCCCCCAAAAACAATCGTTTGGAGTACATTCTGCCCAGATTCGCACATAGACCCTATTTGCATTATGTTCTTCAAACTGCATTTTTGTGATTCCATTTGTGTTCGAATCTTTGTTGATTATGGTGTATTTGCTTTGGGCATTGGTTATAAAACCGACCAGCATAAAGAAAATGAAAGGCATTTTTTCCATCTTTTATTTTTTTAGTTACATGGAAAAGGACTGCTTTCTGGTGCAACCATTCCAATTAAATTATCCAATCCCGACATAATTTCACCGGCCTCACCAGTTGTCGCATACACCACTTCCTTGGCTACATTACAGGCAAATTGGGCCAACTCGGCCCTTATTTTATCATCCATACCAGAGGTATCCATGATCATAATGGTTTCGGAAACAATGCCATACAAGCGCACTAAAGTTTGCCCGTACATGGCCACCACACTTAGGGCAAACCCCCCAATAGGATTAAGAACACCTACACCGGATAGTTTTTCCATGATAGCTATTAAATTAGACAAGGCAGTATACAGATTGCCGAGTTTATCGGCATCATTTTTTGCGTCATCCGAAGCGCCTCCACTTCCATTATATAGAATACCATATAATTCCCCAGTGGTTTTATTGACATCCCAAAAAGCTTTGGATTGTAGGTTTTTGTCGAAAATCCGCAATGTTGCTGCGCGGTCAATTCTTTCTCTCCAATAAGGAAACTCGTCTTTAGATACCCCGCTTAACCAATTGTTTTTTCGTGCAGTCAACAAATTGGTCCATAATTTATCAGAAAGCTCAGTCAATGTACATGTATGGTACATTTTACTTTCCCGTATGGCCATCTGCGCCGTTTTCAAAAGGGTTGTTTTAAAGTTCTGTTCTGGATTCCTACCTAGGGTTGTATACTGGGAGGTCTGCAAATAATCAAAAAGCGAATGATACGTTCCTGTGATAAAGCCTGGTTTAAGTGTCTGCATACCCATTCGCAAGCCACTGGGGAACGTAAAAGAATTCTTGGTTACTGCATTTGATAGAGGTGCCATTAATGTCAAGGCACTTCCCGAAATATTCAATTGACCATTGGCAAGGGCTTTCTCTGCCTCCTTTACTTGGTTGTTCAAGAGTGCCTCGCCCCATTTTCTGGTGCTTAATTTTGCTTCCAACAAATCGGATAGGGCACTGGAAAAAGTGGGTCCACCTCCTTCAAAATAAAGCTGTATTCCCCCCAGCATTAAATCGTTGACGTCATTTGCCATTTGTTGGGTAGGTGCTTTATGTCTTTCTATAGTTGGCTGCCAACCTGCCAAAACCCGGTATACCCGATGGCCTGCATAATTAATGTATAAATACAAGCCAATAATTCTTGGGCCAATACTAGTTGGAGCTACTATTGATTTAAACTGATACGTGGCCTTTCCCAACACCTTGTTATTGTCTACACCTATGCTCACGTTTCTTTCATTAAGAGTACCTGCAGACCAATACGTAAATGTATAGGGCTGAATTTGAAGGTTTTTTAGATAGGCTTCTATTCCCGTCAAAGCAGCTTTCTGATCTTCTACGGCCAAATGAAGGCCCTTGGTGAGTTGTGCCATATGATCGAATGTTTTGGTTCGTCTAGCATTGGAAGTATTGTAAACATTCAGTATAATGGCTGGTGGGCCACTTTTATACAAATCCTCATTTTTAGGGTCAAAATCATCATTGTTGTCCCCATCGGTAGCAAAAATGATAAGGTCATTATCAGTTTGTGATCCTTTTAGAAGCCAAGTATAGAGTGCGGATGGGGTCTCCCAATACTGTACTATCGCAGCTGGATATTGACCTAAGATATTAGATTTCAATTCGTTAATGAACTGCACCATTCCTTCATTTCTATATTCGGTAGGCATGCTCATGGAAACATCGGCCATGATCAGGATTTTCGGAGTTCGTTGATTGGTTTCCATCACAGCCCGTACAGGCTTGCCATCCTCAACTATTGTGAAGTCACTGGCCGAAAGGCCTTCAACCAAATTTCCTGAGGCATCTTTTGGCGAGATACTTAATTTTACTCCTGGATACCCGGTAGTGGTTGCAGTTGCCGTTATCGTTTTTACCTGTTTTTGAAGATTCGGGTCCGATTTATCCAAAAGTGGCATCGCTATACTGTTTCCCTTATCCAATTGAAAACGTTTTCCCTCTAGGGTTATCGGGTTTGCCAAGATGGAGCGTTCCGACATATAATCTTCTGATTTCCCAATCGCCTGAAGTCCTAGCGCCGGTGTAAAAGTCCTAATGTTCGCGATAGGGGTTATCCGTAATTCCTGTGGGCTAAGGTTGTTTAAGAACATAACATCAACTTGTCTACCCACCAAGTCACTGGCCAACCATTCGTTACCAATAAGTTCTTTTTCCTCCAATGGTTTTATGGAATCCCGATAGGTTAGCTTTATGGTTACCTTTTCTTCATTGGGCTTTGGAAGGCCCGCCTCGCTTACTTTATTTTGCTGGTTGCGCAATTTTCCATAAGGTACTTTCGGATCGATAAGATGCGCATATCTAGTATTCCCCTCCCATTGAAATTCAACGGTAGGCGTTCTGGAATTGTCCCATCTGAAATCAAAACCACGATACTTATAGTCCTCCTTCAAATCCAATGTATTCCATATTTTCCCACCTAATTCATTGGCCAGTTCCAATTCGTCCTCAAAAATGACATCAGGTTGATATTCCATGTTCTCCATACCCATTTCTACCCCCCATTGCATTAAGGTGCGATCAGATATATTGGGAGAAAAAGGTCTTTCTGTAGGTCTAAAAAAGAATGTTGGAACTTCCTCTGGGGAAATGTTTGTATGTTCCCATACTATTTTGGCAGGAATATCCGCTTTGTTATACATGCGCTGTAACAATTCCGCTTTTTCCATGGCCGTTGCCATACCGCTGCGTAGGGCATAATCCACACCCCATTTCGTGGCATCGGTTCTACCAATGGACTTTTGGGTCATTGGCATTAAATAAATCTGGTCTCTTACAAAATGAAACATAGCCTCTGGATTACCCTCGACAATAAGCCTTTCCATCTGACCTTTAAGATGATCCGGACTGGTTTTCAATTCATGAAGAATCTCTTCCCAAATTTTATAGGGCAGTGCACCACTCCCCCTAAACCTCGCTTCTTTTTCACTACATCCCAAAACCATCGGCGGTAGTGAAGTCGCCAAGGATGCCATTACCAATTTAACGAAAAAACCCCTTCTACTCGGTATTTCTAAAGCTGTATTTATTTTTTTGACCTTCACTTATAAACTTATTTAGGAATGTTATAATTGTATGTCTATGCTACCGCTGATCGGGTATATTTTTGAAGCATCCAACGAGGGACCTCCCACACCGTCGAAGCTCATTTGTAAACGGTCATTTTTTAGATGCGCCTCAAGCTCCCCGGTTCTAAAAGTCCATGCCTCCCTACTTTTTCCTTCTTCTTTTACATAGAGAATGAAATTGATTGAGATGGGAAGTTTTCCCCTATGTATATCAGGCAGTTTAAAGGTGCTTTGTGCTGCCAACGATTCCTTCACTTCGGGAAACCGAAATTTAAGCTGTGGCATTCTTTCCTGAACAAGTGAAAGTCTAATGTTATCATCATATTTTACACGGCTCTTTTCCCAGTCTATGTCATCATATTGATAGGTTTTACCATCAATAACAAGCTTCATGGTACCATTGAAGGCGGTTTTCGTACGCTCTTTTTGGTCGAGTGGGGTTGAGTTTTCTGGATGATTTTTATCTTCTTTACAACTTAGGGACAAGAAGGTGATTACAAGTAAAAGTCTAAATGAAGTCATGATTTGTTTTTGTAAATATTAGTCCAATAACCCGAAGTGAATCCATGCTGCAGCTTTATTGCCCGGCTTAGCTAGTCGTATAGGCCCTTCCAAAGTTCCTCTATTGGTGTTACGTAGCCACATGGATTGTCCTGCGCTACCGAGAGGTTTAAAACTAATATTTGGAGCTATTGCATGGTCATAAAACTGTTCAGTAAACTGCCATGAAGAACCATCGGGATCTAAGAGATATGCTATAACTTGGTTAATATCAACATCGATACGCTCTTTTTCGGCGATTACCAAATCATTGTTCCCTGTAAATTCTTTCAACCAGCTATAAATACTGAAAGTTGTATTCTTGTCTTGAAAATCTTCTGGACTTACGATGAACGTGAGTGAGTTGCCTATATTACCATTTCTATTCACATTACTCTCCTCTACATGAATCTGATTGGTTTTATCACTGCATATGAGTATATTGGAATTATTATTAACACCCATATGATTGTTACAGTTGCTTAACTTTGGAAATACTTTAAGATCGGAATCTGCATAACTTTTATTTCTACCCTTGGACTTATATATAATCCACTGTTGAAAACCATAATCTTCTGGGTTGCCCTTACCATCCCTTCCGTCAATACATTGAAGATCGGTAAGGGTTACTTTTAGTTTTACTTCTTTGGTCAACGGTGGTACACAGGTCTTTACTGTTTGTTTAAAAATACTGCGCATACCAATACTTTCATTATTCATATTTTTGAGTTCATAAGCTATAGGCAATGCATAACTTGGATTTCCTGATTTTTTCTCTAAATAATCACTTAATTCGATTATATTTTTTTCTATAGTGGTCTGGGCTGAATTAATGGCCCCCGAGGATTCACCCCCGTAAAATAATGCCTTCACTTTAAAATTCTCTTCTTGTTTTAGGTAGTCAAACCCCATTTGTATACTGCCCTTTTGTATAAGACTCTTTAATTTGACATCTACGTTAGCCCCAAATTCTTTTAAATTCAAGTCTGATTCAACAACTACAATACCCCTTCTTCCATAGACCACCCGTGATACATAAACTAAATCTGAAACAGGTTGACTGGCATCAACAAATACTTCTGTCTTGTTTTTGGGATCAACATCAATAAAGAACATATTCTGAAAAAAATCGATCATATAATAATGATGTTTCTTCACGCTTCCATATTGCATTCCTAAAGTAGCAGATATTCCAGCAACTGAATTCGAATATTTGCCATTGACCTGAAACCCAAACTCTTCTAACGAATGAATTTCTTTATAATCAAAGCTTATATTAGCAGCGATGGTTCCTTTTATGGATTTAAAGGAATTAACGGCTTCTTGAAGATTGGAAATACTTTCAGGATGTTCTATTGTGATTGCTTTGCTACCCGTTATGTTGGATGAAAATATTACTGGATGCCTTTTAGACAAGACAGGGACATAAGATCCATTCAAAAACCCGGATGCCTTCAAGATCACTCCCGGTTTCATCCAATCAGGTGCCCCAGATGAGGTAAACTCCATAAACGATTTTGTGCTCGCTTTAATTTCTATTGGGGTTGTAGTACATACTTCTTTCGAATTTTCTTTAATACTACTACTCACTTCTTTTAAGTCGAAACGCTCTTTGAATGAATTATTTATGATTTCCAATTTCTTATATCCAGTTGGCCCAGAAGCGGTTCCACTGCTGGCAGTTTTAAAACTTTTTGACGCCAAATAATTCTGTATTGCCTGCCGCTGAGCTTGTTCCGAAGGTTTAACAGGCGTTTTTATGGTGTTTTCGTTCATTGAATTGATTTTCGAGGCTTTTTTATCCACCTTTTCAAATGTGGGTAGCTGAGCATAAGCCCTAGTGGATAGAATCACTATGATTAAAACTGTAATAATTTTTACTTTATTCATGATTTCTTGTCTGTAATTAATAAACATTTTGATTTTCCTCTTAGGTCTTTTTTCCACTTTTCGTATTTCAAAAACGCGGCAGGCAAAGTATATACCCATTGTATGGTTTAATATTGCAACACAGGTCATGGTACCAGTGCATCTACTTATCTTAGGTTAGGTTGGTGTCTTCCTCTCCTTTTGACCATAATGGCCTATCTCCCCTTTTTCCTCTTAAACTCTTGGTACAGGCTATTATTCAATGCGCCTTAAATTAAGATCTGTTTTGGTGTTCGAAACAATTTCGACTCTTGCTGCCCCAATATTAAAATGATCTCCCGGAAAAAAATGATCTCCCGGAAAAAACGGATCTTCCTCAAAAAATGGGCTATCCTTATGCATCATTATCAAAGTATTTAACATCGGTAAAATGCCTTTCTTGGTGATTTTGTATTTCCCTTTTAACATGCCTGTGTAAAAACTTGAATTTGGAAATGTTCTGACCGCTTTTCTTTTCATCAAAGGAAAATCACCATCCAATACAAGTTGGGAGACTTGTTTCGATTCGTTATTGACCACAAAGACCACCTTGGTTCCCAATAGGTCATGTATCTCCATTTTCTTGTTTACTTCACTGGATTTTCTGATCTGTGAATGTGTACCGTATTGTACTCCCCATATCAACATTACCGTTAGCCATATAATTTTTGTTTTCATAACTTTATATTTTAATAATCATCCTGATTCTCATATTCAGCCTTTTTTGCCCCTTTTTGGAATTCAAAGGAATACTCGGCGACTGGTATGTTTTTGGTTTCATTTTCCAAAGCCACACAAGTCATCGTGCCAGATAGCTTGCTTTTCTTTTTATTGGTATAGGTCATCTCCATCATTAGACTGTTGCCCCCAACCTTATCCAACCATTTTTCATTAAACCCTTTGGGTAGATTTTTGGACATTACCGCTTTGTAATTATTAAAACTCACAGGCGTATCAAATGCCACAAACATGACGATATGGTATTCTTCACCATCCATTTCAAAACCTTGGCAGGTGTACCCCAAAATTTCCTTGGTACCGATCTCATTAAAGGCAACCTCCGAAAAATCCTGTTCCATTTCTATTTCGTCCATTTTTGGTATGCCCATGGCCATTCCTGTTTTTTCCGAACCATTGTCCATGAACAGCACCATTAACTCCTTATCCATATCAAATACCATAAACATATTGCCCATTGATCCTGGACCTTTATCATTCGGAATTTCCGGTTGGTTGCCAAAATAATCGGCACCCTCGTTTAGATAGTAATGCATTTTAAGATTTCCTTCCTTGGTAGCCATTTCTAGGGTATACCGCCAATTAAAATCATAACTTGGGGGTAAGACCGAAGGATCTACCATTTTTCCTTTCCCCAGTCTCATATTGAAGATCTTCTCCATGGTCTGATCGGTCTCTTGTGCCACCTTTTCTTCTGATTTTCGCAGAATGGTTTCTTCTGCGGCATCTTTAGCCCGTTCTTTTAATTTTTTAAAAAATTGTGCTTGTGTGGTTAAACCCATTCCCATAAAAAGTAGGAGCAGTACTATTGTTTTTGTCTTCATAGGATGATCCATTTAAAGGTTCTTCTTCGGTGTTCTTCGAATTTCTAAACCAAAAGTATTGGACTGCCCCATATAAGGATACCACGTATGTAACAAAGCATGGAAGAAATGTATCCTTAATTTTAGATTACTGATTTTCAGCATCTTGCATGTATTCCAAGGGGGGTTTTTTGTACGTTTCCTTAAAACATTTTATAAAGTAGGAAGGTGTATTAAACCCTACGATGTACGCCACTTCATTAATGGTGGTATCGGAAGTCCTTAATATTTGTACCGCTTGTTTCAGGCGTTCAGAGCGTATAAAAGCAGTAGTGCTCAACCCGGTATATGCCTGTAGTTTACGATGTAGCTGCATACGGCTCATATGCACTTCTTTACAGAATCTGGCCGCGGTGAAATCAGGATCGAACAAATGCTTGTCAATTACTTCTTGGATCTTCTTCAAGAAAAGTTCATCTGTAGGTGTAACGGCAATATCCTTTGCCTTAAATATGTATTCTTGACTATATCTATTGCGCAATGCCCTACGGGTCGCTATAAGATTCTCAACCCGCTTTTCAAGGACCTTTAACTTAAAGGGTTTTGCCACAAAATCATCGGCTCCGGAGTGCAGCCCCTTTAATTCGTTCTCTTCGCTGGAATTTGCCGTAAGGAGTATAATGGGAATATGGCTGGTACGGACATCGGTCTTTAGGCTATTACACAGGGCTATGCCATCCCCATTGGGCATTTTAATATCTGAGATAATAAGATCCGGTATATTCTCCAATGCCTTTTCAATTCCTTCATTACCTGTATTGGCTTCCAATACGGTATACTTTACTTGCCATACGGATTTTAAGAAATCCCTGATTTCCTTATGATCTTCAACGATCAGTACAATGGGCAATGCCGAGGTAGCCAATTTTGACCTGAGGTCATTTTCATCCTTATCTTCCATATACGCCCCGGCATCGATAGTTTCTTCAAAAATAAACTTCGATTTGAAATTCGATTTTGCAACGGGCAGTACTACGTTAAATTGAATTTGATTCCCTTCTACCTTGGCGGTAATCTGCCCTTTGTACAGTGCTACCAATTCTTTAACCAAAAACAATCCAATCCCTGCGCCATCTGTATATTCGTCTTTTTGATAAAATCGGTTGAACAACTTGTTGGTATCCGAACTTAGATTCCCAGCCACAGAATTGATCACTACAATATGGACGGTATCATCCTCCCTCGTTGCCAAAAATTTACAAATACCCCCCGAAATGCCATGCTTAAAGGCATTTGAAAGGAGATTGGTCACTATCTTTTCAATGGCATCTTCATCATACCAGGTATCTCCCAAGTCATCTATCTCAATCCCATAGGTCATTCCCGCTTGTTCGGCTTGAAACTCAAATGATTTGGCAATGAGGCCCAAGAACAGTTTTAGGTCCGAATTGGTAACCTTTAACTTAATTTTTCCTTTTTCCAGTTTTGCCATATGAAGCAATTGATCAACCAAATTGACCAACCTCTTGGTATTGCGTTTTATTGTAGCGAAAATGGCATAATCAGTATCCGTAAGGCCTCCTGCCCCCAATTTGGCATCAATGGGTCCTGCAATTAGGGTTAAGGGTGTTTTAAACTCATGGGAAATATCGGTATAGAGTTTTGATTTTAACTGATTGAGCCTTTTAAACCTCAACGCCTCCGCTTCTTTCTGCCTTAAATCAAATTGCATTTTCAATCGCCATTTTAAATAATTGTAGATGGCAAATCCCAGACATAGCAGTAATAAAGCATAGAACGACTTTGACCACGAATTAAAATACCATGGGGGTGAAATGGTAAAATGGAACACCTCCGGGGTATCGTTCCAATATCCATCATAATTACTCGATTTTACTTCAAAACTGTACGCCCCGGGCGGAAGTTGGGTGTACCTTACAAAATTGGTATTTCCTGCCTCTACCCAGTTATTTTCATAATCAACAAGTCTGTATTTATATAGGTTTTTGTGTGGGAGTGAATATTGCATACTCGAAAACTTAAAGGTCACCGTGTTTTCATTGTACTTCAAACGAAGTCCGGATTGAATTTTTCGAGGTTTTCCAACAACGTTTAGTTCTGTAATGGTTGTTTTGGGGCTTATAGTGTTTTTTCTTATTTCATCTGGTTTAAACCAATAAAAACCTTCAAGGCCCCCAAAATATAATTGCCCATCCGGACCCGAAAAATAGGCTCCCGTATTGAATTCCGATGCCAAACCATCATAGTTTGTATAATTTATGATTGTTGGTGCCGAAGCGAGGTTCCTGCCCGGCGTGAATTTTGTAATACCCTTGTTTGAACTGAGCCATAAGCCCCCCCTCTTATCAGGTAGAATACCATAAACCACATTATTTGCAAGACCATCATGTTGATCGTAGTTGTAGAATGTATTCGTAGCTATGTCATAAACGTCCAGACCTGCTCCATATGTACCAATCCACAGTACATTATTAGGGGCGTAGTAAAGACTTTTGATACTATTTATAGATAATGAGTTGGCTATCGAATCATGTTGGAACATTGAAAATCTACCTTCATTTATATCAAATTTTGCGATACCGTCAGCATCCGTCCCCAGCCATAAATTTCCATCTCCATCTTCCGTTATGACCCTAATGTTCTTTAAGGCCATGCCTTTGTCTTTGTTAAGGATTGTATCATACTTTGCCATAATACCCCGTCTCTTATCGAATTGAACAAGCCCCTCTTCACCGGTCCCCAACCAAAACCTACCATGACCATCTTTAAAAATGTCCCATATATTGATAGCCTCTACCCTTATTTCCATATTTTCAATATAGTTGGTAATAGTTCCCTTCTTATCCAAAATAGACAGCCCCCCCCCCTGTGTTCCAATCCAGAGATCACCAGTACCGTCTGCATGAAGGCTAATAATGCGGTCAGAAAGAAGTGAATTGCCATTGGGATCATCTTTCCTAAAGGTTCGCCAACTATTGGATTGTGGTTGATATTGCGTCAAACCCTTCCCCGATGTCCCAATCCAAATAAAACCAGAAGCGTCAACGGCAATAGACCGAACCACATCAATATTGATATTCTCGGGAATTTGAAAATTGGTAAAGGAGTTGAACTTTTCAAGATTCACGTCATAATAACTTAGTCCTGCACCATCTGTTCCAAACCAAATGGTTCCTGTATAATCTTCATAAATACTTAGAATATCGTTATAATGAAGTGCCTTGGGATTGTACTTTTCCACCATGAATTGCTTGGCCGTATAATTCTTTAGGTCTATCAAAAAAAGGCCTTGACCATAAGTACCAATCCACAACCTTTCTTTGGAGTCTAGGTAAAGACATAGAATAATTAGATCTTGGGGTAGCGGTATATTTAAGGGTAATTCAGAAGAGCTGCTCAGAAATGCTTCCCCAGTGTCCCTAAAATACAGTCCACCCCCATAAGTACCAAACCACTGCCGACCATTGCCATCTAATACAATTGTGCTGAATTTATGGTCAATCCTTACTCCTTGAAAATTACTAGGGAAAACTATGGTGGACTTTGAATTCGATTTATTTACCTCAAAAATTCCAACATCGGAGGTAATAATCACCTTTTTACGTTTTTCGGCAATTGCATAAATACCCCCGGGGGCAGCCCCCAAATCAATCTTTTGTATTTGAAAATTCTCAGGGTCCATTTTATAAAACCCATTGGTGTAGGTGCCAATCCAAAAATTAAGTTCAGTATCTTGAAAAATGATACTGGCATTTTTTATTTCGGATATTGTTTCAAATTTATTGGTTGCCCTATTAAGTTTTTTTAGAACTTGGCTCGCAGGTATGCACCATATATTATCCCGTCTATCTACATATACTTTCCCTAAATGACTATAGGTTGGCCTAGTAATATCGATGAAATTAAACGGGTATACCTCGAACTTTTTACCATCATACCTATTTAGCCCATCTTGTGTCGCAATCCAGAGATAGCCAAGACTGTCCTGGTTAATGGATATGGCACAGTTCTGTGAAAGTCCATCCTTAATCGAAAGTTGCCTGAATGTTATTTGATCTTGGCCATGTAAGTATATCGTGAAAAGAACGGTTACGACATAGAAAAATGTCTTTGTTCGTTTCATGTTAAGGAAATTCGGCCATGGGTAGTTTTTCATACCCTAACAAAATAGTATCTTTATATGGGTACGTATTGTAAAAAAAGGACATTGTAAATGTCTAGGAAGCAACTTAAACTTATATAAGATGATCAAGGCTTTCGCTGAAAGACCAGAATTTGAAATTCCGGAGAACCTAAAACCTTTCTTGATTTCAGCTATTCACGGTCATACTGAAGATGCAATTCATTTAAGTTTTCCGAATTATCCTAATGGCTTCCCCGTATTCATCAATGTTTATGGTAGCTATCCAATATTGCATCTTAATGGTCGGGTTACAAGGGCTCCCTCTACATTGAATCTCGCGGGTCAGATATATGGGGAGATTCCAAAGATTGAAATACAGGGACGATTTGGACAGATAGGCTTTCTAATGCACCCAACCACTCCATATTACCTATTCCATTTGCCAGGGAATTTATTATTGAATAGTTGGTCTGCAATAGAGGAAATTTCCCCAAAAAACACAACTGAACTTTTTAAAGCATTGGATTCTTGTCAAGACCCATTACATAGATTACCCATACTAATGCATTATTTAGAACAACTTATTCCATGCAGATTGTCTCCAGTTCCTTGGCTCGACCAGTCCTTGACTGAGATATATGAATGTGATGGTCTTTTAAGCATCAAGGAACTTAGTGAAAGGGCTGGTTTGAGCTTGCGACATTTCAGAAGACTTTTTATAAAAATTATAGGAATACCTCCTAAATTTTTCTGTAAAGTGGTACAACTGAACACTATTTTTGAGAGTATAAACAATGCGAATACAGAAAAAATACATCATCTGGCCTATGACTGCGGATATTATGACCAGGCACATTTCATTAATGATTTTAAAAAACTGATTGGGGACAGCCCTGAAAAATTCTTGAACAGCAAATATGCCTATGTAAAAACCTATTTGGGCCGAAAAGGGTCATAAAACGCAAATGGCCAAGGGCTATCTGGCTTGATGTATTTTCCCCTCAATCGACTTAATATTGGTGCATTGACAAAATTGGGTTCGACCCAAATAAGGTTATAGGTAAAGTCTGTATTTATGATAAAAAATATCAGCTAGAAAATCCGGAAACATTTGAAATAAAATGGAATGCAACTTTCTAATGCTCCCTAACATCCAATATATATTTACCAATCCACTTACCGGGCTGGCTGGATATTTTGATTTACCCTGAAGAAATTCTCCGGATCGTATTGTTTCTTTATGGTCGTAAGTCGTTCATAATTACTTTTATAACTTGCCTTGATTCGTTCTTGACCTTCGTCCATTATAAAGTTGAGATAGGCCCCACCGGTCGAATAGGGATGAAGTGCTTCCCAATAGTCCTTGCACCAATCTTTAATTTTCTCTGCATTGGCCGGATCGGGATCAACCCCAACGATAACCCCAGCATATTTTGCGTCTCGGTTGGCCCAAGGCGTCTCTTCCTTTCCAACTCGGCTAGCGGCACCACTGATTGGATATAAATGCATTTGCGAAAGGGGCGTTGGAATTTTAGACCCAAACTCCAAATGTTTGGCCCTTACTTCCGAACCTAGGTCGTCGAAGTAGTCTGCCCTCCAGTACCATTGTAGACCAGGGGGCAACATTTCGTCGAACATGGTCTGAATAGCAGGATAAGGCATTTCCCCGACATGATGAAAGATGGGTTTCATTTCTAGGACCGGTCTGAAAACTTCTTCTTGTTTCTCAGGTCCTCCCAAATAAGACCAAACTATACCGCAGAACATTTTATTATGCAACTCTTCGGGAAAGGGCGCACCGGGGATAACCATGGTAGCTATAAAACCGTTAAGATCATCCGGGGCATCGTTGATAAAGGTATGATACCATTCCATAACCTCCTCGATTCTTTCAATGGGCCACAACGATGGCCCCCCTATGATATTCTTGACTGGATGCGCCTGAAACTTAAAGGAGGTTACAATCCCGAAATTTCCGCCACCTCCTCGGATAGCCCAGAATAAATCAGTGTTCTGTTTCGCGCTTACGGTCACAAAGGACCCATCTGCCAAGACCATATCCGCCTCCAGTAAATTGTCTATCGTTAGGCCATACTTTCTAGAAAGATAACCAACTCCACCCCCTAAGGTAAGACCACCCACTCCCGTGGATGAAATAATACCTGCTGGAACGGCAAGTCCAAATGGATGTGTGGCATGATCTACCTCTCCCCATAAATTTCCGCCACCAACCCTGACCGTACTATGCTCCACATCTATATGAACAAATTTTATTCCGGAAAGATCGATGACCATGCCATCATCACAAAGTCCGAGGCCACCCCCATTATGACCGCCTCCCCTAACGGCAACCAAGAGGTTGTTCTCCCTACCAAAATTTACAGCGGATATTACGTCTGCTACGTCGGTACACATGACGAACATTGCAGGGCGCTTATCTATCATTGCATTGTAAATTTTGCGCGTTTCGTTATAATTTGGGTCTTTAGGGAAAATGACTTTCCCCCTAATCTGAGCGGTAAAAGCATCTAAAACAGAGGCTTCCAATTCCTTAATCTTACCTTTTGTTGACATGATTGTTTTGTTTAATTAATGATGATTTGATTGTTGTTATTACTTCTATTTTTTGAGAAGTGTTTATTTCTCAATGTGCATTGGACTTCATCGTATCGATTACAAAATCCAGTGCAGTATTCCAAGCTTCCATAGTTTTTAACGTCTTGTACCCTCCCAATACTTCATCAATGGTTTCGATCATCGCTTGTTTCACCACAGGGTAGTATTCGGCCTTTACACCATATTGGATATGACTTTTACCCAATTTTGCCAGCCCTTTTTTGAGATGTTCCGGTCTAGATAGGGAATAGACGATTCCACCTAACATATGGGTAAGTAACCGCCCCTGATCGGTCATGTTATTACTAAATAACGCCCTGACAAAAGGGGCTATTTCAAATACTTTATCATAGAATGTTTTGGCGAATTTATCCTCGTCCTCCAACATAATGTTCATTGAAGCCTGTAATTCAAGTTGAAGATCCATCGCTTTAAAACCTTTCAATTCGAATAAATTCAAAGGATCTTCCTTCCCTGCCAATTTGTTGCAGAACTTGCGCCCAATTATCACTGTTTCTTTATTTACATTGTCCAAGATCGTTTCCGATATTAGAATATCCGTATTCGTTACCTTGGTTTCATTTTGGATACGACTAGCCACGTTTACTGGGTCTCCAATGACCGAGAATTGTTTATGTGTAGGATGTCCAAGATGACCTAAAAAGGCGGTCCCGAAATTGAGACCAATTCCTGATTTCAGTTTAATCTCTATGTCCTTTAAATCAGACCTGTTGAGGGAATCAAGGGCATATTGCATTCCTAATGCAGCACGTATTGCATCTTCACAATTCTTCTCGGCTGTACCACCGGTGGTACCAAATACACCGACAATCTCGTCTCCAACATATTGGTAGATAACACCATTGTTCATCAATATGGGCTCCCCTAATGCGGTATAGAACTTATTGAGCATATAGGCTATGTCATAATTGAGGTTTTTGGAAGAGAGGTTCGTGAAATTTCTTAAGTCACAGAAAAGAATGGCAATCGGTCTTTCTTCTGCCCTGCCCGTGGGGACTAATTCTTTTTGTAGATTGTTGACTTCTCCACTTGACCAAATCAGGCGTTGTAGTGTTACATCACCTTTAGGTCTTGCCTGACAGGCCAGTCTTATAGATGGATCCCACTTTCGGGCCTGGCTACTAGACTTTTCGAATTCTGTTTTGGGACTAAGATTACTTACCCCATCCAGGACCCTTACCCTGCAGGTGGTACAGATACCATTTCCACCGCACTCATGCAAGTGGGGAATTCTGTTCGCTATTGATAGGTCAAGTAGTGTATTGGTATTCGATTTGAACGTTACCTGTCGATTGATTGCCGAGTATGTTAAGGTTTTGACCATTTGATTTTGTTTTAATATGGTTGATTGGATAACTATTTGGCATTGGTCAAAATTAAATTTGAAGATTGATTTTTTTTACACCCTATTCTATGATTTATAAAAATCACACTTTAGCTAGAGACACTATCACACAATTGTGTGATACTGATAATCATTGTTTTAGGTGTTGTAATACACGTAGAATTGGATAACTTTGACAAAATGTAATCTTTGGTTGGGTATATCCGAATAAACCATTGGAATCATTGGAAGTTTGATTTTTGTATCACGAAAATTATTGACATGCTGGGTAAACAGCTATTCTTTTTATTAATTATAATCGGTTTCAAGTTCGCGACGGGACAACCTAACGAGTTGGATAGTCTGAAGACGGTAGTAAACCTGATGCCAGAGGATTCTTTGAAATGCGAGACCTATTTACGCATTGCCGATCTGCTATATTCAGGTGAGGAATCTGAATGGTATGCCAACAAGGCATTGAGGCTTTCCAAGAATTTGAATAGCCCTAGACTTATCGGTAGATCATATCATAGACTGGCTTGGTGTCATGGTCTGGATGAGATGGATAAGAAAACCGCCTATTTAGACAGTGCTACAATCCGGTTTACTTCGATAGCCGATAATTACGGTCTCGGAAGTGTATATGATACCAAAGGGACAATCCTAATGGCCTATGGTTCAATCAGCGAGGCTTTGAAGGCCTATCAACAAGCCTATGATTTCTATTCAAAAATACCTGACTCTGAACGACAGGCAGGTGTACTGAATAATTGGGCGATTGCAGAATATACTGGCGGAAACACAAAAGAGGCACTTTATAAATTTCAAAAGGCTCTGGACTATAGAATAACTGAGAAACCGATTTCGCATATCGATATCGCACGCCTCTATCAAGGCTTGGGGGAGTGCCATAGAATAAATGGGGATATGGAAATGGCGGCAACAAATTATCTCAAAGGATATGAGCACAGGAACGCCGTAGAAAATATTGGTGTGGTAGAATCGATGCTCAGTTTGGCTTCCCTGATTTATGAGGCCGCCGAAAGAAAAATGGATACATTGGCTATTGTAGGGCTAGTGAATGATTATGGGTTTGTTAGCTCGCTACACCTTATAGAAAGTGCAGAAAAGACAAGGGGAATAGCGGATAGAATTGGGATGAAAAACGCTATCATGGATGTGAGACGTCAACGTAATATATTGAATAAGGATTTTAAGGCTGCTTACGAAATTCTGCTGAAACAGAAACAACTACAAGAAGAGTATAAGCTCAGTGAAAGTAGTTTGGAGGCTATGGCCGATATGAAGGTCAAGTTCGAAAAAGACCAATTAAAGATCAAACTACTTGAGGAAGAGGTAGTCAATCAAAAAAGCCAAGATCGCATGACTATGTTATTATTTTCCCTCGGGGCGTTGTTATTAATCGCTATAATAGGGCTGCTCTATTACCAAAATCGTGTAAAGACGGGTCAACTCAAACTTAATGAAGCTCATAGGGAACAACAGATCGTCTCTATGCGTTCTATGTTGGAGGGACAGGAAAAGGAACGTTCGCGTATTGCCCGCGATCTTCATGACGGCCTTGGAAATTTATTGTCGACCCTGAAGGTGAACATAGGTAGCCTTCAAATCAATTTCGATGATAAGAATTCAAAAAAGATTTATGGTTCGGCCAGCCAAATGATCGATGAAGCCTGTATTGAGGTACGAAAGATCGCCCATGAGATGATGCCACAGGCGCTCAAGAAATTAGGACTCCGAAAAGCTTTGGAAGATCTTGTTTTAAAAATGGACGCCATACATGAATTCGATGCGGAATTCCATGTTCATGGAAAGGAAAGAATTTTTGATGACAGTACCAATGTGATGCTCTTCCGAATCGTACAGGAAGCATTGAACAACATTGTAAGGTATGCCAAAGCGAAAGAAGTCTCAGTGCAGATAACCTATAGTGAGGATTGGTTCGACCTCACCATTGAAGATGATGGAATAGGTTTCGACCCCAATGCATTGGATACCGACAAAGGAATGGGCTTAAAGAGTATCGCCTTCAGGACCGAATTCATTAAGGGCACCTATGACCTTACCAGTCGCCCCGGTGTGGGAACCTTGGTAACAATAAACATACCCCTGAACAATATTCCAGAAGCCTAGTATAATCAATCGAATATGACATGGAGATGATAAAAGTATTATTAGCCGATGACCATCAGATAATGCTCGATGGATTAAAAGCAATTATAGCCAAAGACAGATCGCTCAAAGTAGTCGGTACGGCTTGCAATGGACTGGAAGTACTGGAGTATCTTAAGAAAGAACCTGTTGATGTGCTGTTACTTGACCTACAGATGCCCGGCATGGATGGACTCGAGACCACTTTGCATGTTAAGAAGTCCTTCCCGAATGTAAAAGTAGTCATGCTTACTACAAATGACGAAGGAAGTATCATTATGTCCTTGTTCAAGGTGGGTGCCACTGGATATCTATTGAAGAATGCCTCAAAGGAATACCTTATTCAAGGGATCAAGGATGCACATGCAGGGAAAAGAGTTCTCAGTTCGCATCTTACGGAAAAGATGATCGAAAGCCTTACCGAAGAGCCGAAAATCAAAGAAGGAACCATACCCAAGATCACCAAACGCGAGATTGAGGTGATAAAATTGATCGCGCAGGAATACACCACGCAAGAGATTGCAGATACACTATTCGTTAGCACCAATACCGTGGCTACCCATAAACGGAACCTATTTGTTAAAATGGAGGTAAAGAACTCCGTAGGTATGGTCAAAAAGGCTTTGGAATGGGGACTATTAGATCAACGTTAGAAATTTGTTGACCCAGACACCCTTTCTTAAAGGTTTCTTTATAGGGAATATAAAGAAGCCCCTCAATGATATTCTAACGAGATTATCCACACAATTTTGCAAGACAGATTATGGGTTCAATTGCGGGTATTTAAAGCTACCATAGGCATGGTAAATCATTTTATCAAAAATCTACAAATGCATTTTAAATTTTGAATTCCCAATAAATACCTGAATTTAATATAACAACGATAGTTAAAATCGGTAAAAAGGCCTAAGTGCTCGTGCGCTTTTAATCCCTAATTTCCAGTAGCATATAAAAGTAAGCTTCCATATTAGGAAAAACAGATACCTATCTTAAAAATCTATATTCCCTTGGAATTTCACCAGAGATGTATTTATCGTTATTACAACTCACTCCTATAATAGTTTGATATATTTATTATTCCTTTATCCAAATGCATAACAAATTAACACACTTAAATGCCTTTGACCCAATAAATCAATGACACCTAATCATTGAACTTTCCCTAGATTCATAAGTGTCGATCTACTGCCCTACCCTAAATGTCATCACCAAAAGTGATGACATTTCGTTTTTAAAACGATATCCAATAAAACAACCTTTAAAAAGTATCAAATGAAAGCATACACCGTCCTCCTTATTTTTATTCTATCACTACTATCGGCTTGCGGAAATAAAAACTCAAGTCGTGCCAATACAAACTTTGACGACTATGGCAATGGGTATGAGGAAGGGTTCACTACCGAATCCAATTTCGAAAATGAACCTAACGAAACTGAACCAAAATCAGGCATCTTTGAAAAGTTTGGAAAAAAGAAGTTGAAGACCCATCAATTTCGGGATGCGCGAACAGGTCTTGTCGTGAGCAGCTCAAACTATCCATCCGAATGGACGGTAATATCGAAACCCAGTTACACCATTGACCAAAAACTCCCGGTTTTTTTGACACAGATTGAAGGTCCGAACAATCTAAAATCTTTCAATACGCCAATGAGTGTGCATATTTCATATCAAAACCCACAGACGTATCAGTTTATGAAAAATTCCGTTGCCGCCAACTTGCACCGGGCCATGGTAAGCAATCAACGTATTCTTGAAGAAGAAGTATCGCCACGAATGCAGAACAGTGGGTTCAAATTCATAGAGAATATCAGACTGCCCAAAATGGAAAACTACCTCCGGGAAAAAATAAGTGCAGAAAGTGGGGGGCAGGTTCAATTGGACATCATGGCAACGGTCTGGAAAAACAATAATGGCCAAAAAGCATTGGCCACAGTAGGTAAAATTTACATGCAACAGCCATTAAGTTTTATCGATACCATGACGCTCTGGATGTACAGTACCGATTATATGTTTGTCGATGAGACCTACTTTACCGAGACCATCTCAGCTTTTGAGGATGCGCTGATCACCTCAAAAGAAAATCCGAAATGGAAACAGTATGTCACACAGTTGAATCGGTTACGCGCACAAAAGGCAGCTCAACGCCATCAGCTAAATATGCAGAACAGGCAAGCTGCATTTAATGCCCATCAAGAGAAAATGAGGGGGATTTGGGCGGCACAGGATGCCAACCATGCATCGTTCATGAACCGAACATTTGGTCCTGGCAGTGATACGTCCCATAAAAATTTCCTCAATATGATAAACGAAGAGGAAACCGTTTACAACCCCCTTGACAGGAAAAATTATCAGGTTGATGCGGGGTCAACCCAATATTGGATGGATAGTGACGGTAATTACATTAAAAACAATGACCTATTCTACAATCCCAACGGAGATATTAACCTTAATAATAGGGAATGGATCAAAGTTGGAAAGGCCTTTTGATGACTTTTTAGCATTAAAATCCCATGTGGATAAAATCAAAACAACATTAAGAAATAGTAACCTCTTTAACATGCCAAACATGAAAATTCCATATAAAGATTTCATATTGCCCCTTATTGTCCTTGCCATCGTAATTTCCTGTAGTTCAAATGATGGCACAAATGAACCGATAACAGATGATGATATTTACCAAGGCGATGAAAATCCCACGGGCAGTACGGTTGAAATGGTTGATGTACAAATCTTGCTGCCCGAAAATTCCAGCGTGGACTTTACAACTGGAACCTTGGTTTCACTGGGGGCCAATTCGGATATAGATACCAATGGGGCCGGAAATCTGCCCTTAAACAGTGGAACCATAGAGGTTGGATACCTTCTGGATGCGGACAACAATGTTTTACTCGCTGGATTCATTTCTGACGAAAGAAAAGAGCTATCCGTTGAAACCACAGCTGAAATTATACTGTATTATGCCTTAGGGTATTATTTGTTGCCTGATAGCGCAAAAAGTGCCTTTTTAAAAAGTATTGGGCAAAATCCAAGCTTTCCCAATTTTGTAAAGGAAATCCAAACCTTGTTCACAAGCGATCCCTTCTTCTATAGTAATGGTGGTTATGAACCGGCTCTACAAAACTTTTTAAACCAAATAACTTCAAAAAGTTCAACCGGTATTGAAAATCGAATTTATTTTAACGATGAAGACACCAAAAGCGGTGTAACACTGTCCAGTGTTGATTCAACCCACATAGTGTTGCAAAATTCCCTACCGAGAAGATCTAACGTCATCATTTACAAAAAGAGTTATAGCGACAGAAACGGTGATCTTTTTGAAATTCCAAACTACACCTCCAGTACTTTTGAGAGTTTTGAATTGGAGGCAGGCAAGACCAACAAAATAGAAACTTTGGAATTGGGAAATTCGGTCCAACAAATAAATGCACAACAGGCATCAATTGACAATAGTATAAAAACAGACCCGATTTTATTGCCCGTAAATCCCGCCTCTGAGTTTGTGGCCGAATACGAAGTTGTCATTATTGGTTCCGGTCAGGCCAATTCCGATGAAAGAAACATGACCGAGGATGAGCACAATATATATACCGAGACCAATAAAAAAACGTATGTCATCGACTATTTTTTACCAACGCTTCTTGATATCAGTGGCAATAAATCATTACTGCCGCCATTTGGCAGCAATAAAGAAAATGCACTGCTCAATGCTGTCCTCCCGGTCCTTGAGCAATATCCCGAGGTAATTGAAGAAGTCGTGGACAACGAGTTCAAGGAAGCAACGAACATTTTTCTTCCAGCCTTGTATGGGGATGTTAGATTGAGCAATGATTTGCGTAACATTTTACAGGAAGTTTACAATATATTGTCGGGCAACGGTGACTTTCCCAATACCTTTATACAGGACCATGAACTAATTGAAACCGGTCATCAAAGAACAAAGATCATACTTGCCACCATAGACAAAAACATAAAAGCAACAAATAATTATTCCAATTTCGGTGGTCTGCGCACAACGGCTTTTAATTTTGAAAGTTGGGACGTTAGATCTATCGATGCTGTTGTTGAGATGCAACGGGATAATGTTGAACTCTGTTTGGGGCAAGCCACCGAGCTTCGGGTAACCGCAATTACCGATCTTGAACCTGACTTGGAGGAATTTGAATTTCATTGGAGTACATCGAACGAGTATGGAGGAAGGGTTCAGGATATTGGTGATGATCCCAACAATTTTGGTGAATCAATTATTACAAAAAAGAATTATGTATCGTACATCAGCACCGCACTGGAGTCCGAATTAGGGAGTGGTGACAATAAGGAAACAGTAACGGTCATTCTGTACATACGCAATAAAAACACCGGTGAATTATCGGAGGCCGGACGGGACACTATGACCATGAACAACAAGAAAGGCTGCGAGTCTATTACCGTGTCCTTTACAAGACAATCCAACCTTAAGGAAATCCCTAACCCAGGGTGTCCCAATAACATCAGTTATCAGGCCTTTAGCCCAATTCCTTATACTGCGGATTTTGCAGCTGTTGAAGGTGCCACTGGTTATAAAGGGATCATTACCTCTAGTAATGGCGTAGTGAACAACGAAAGAGTTCTTGATGAAAGACAATTAGAGGATATAGGAAATGGAATCTTAAGGTATACATCAGGTGTAGGAAGCATTATTTTTTATGATAGTTGTGATCAATCCCAAGCCATGGTGCGTGCACAAGAGCTGGTTGAAAATATTATTGTTGAACCAATAAGCATTGAAATTATTCCAATATTTAATTAGTGCGTGAACTATATCGAGATAAAATGTACTTTAATCTTATAAATTCCAAAAGAAAATGAAAATTTGTAAATTCCCAGTGTTTTCAAAAAAATATGGGGAATACCTTACAAAAGACCAATAACCAGCTCGTTACCGCTTTTAAAAACAATGATCAGAAGGTTATGCAAGAGGTATATCAAAATATATTTCCCAAATTCAGGAGCCATGTTTTTAAAAACAATGGAGGTGAAGCACAGGCCAAGGATGTATTTCAAGAATCTTTTATTGCTTGCTGGCGAAACGTCAAAAAAGATAAACTTAAAGAGAATAGTAATCTAGAAGCCTATCTTTTTACCATAGCCAAAAACAAATGGACGGATTATTTACGTTCTGCCCATTTTAAAAAAACGGTTTCTGATGACGGGGTCATTGCCATGCGGTCCAATGGCGAAGATCAGTGGAATGAAAAAGAAGAGGAAAACAAATTAAATGCCCTTCATAGGGCCTTGAAACAACTAGGAATATCTTGCAAAAAGCTATTGACCCAATTCTATTTTGAGCGAAAGTCTATGGATGAAATTGCAAAGGACCTTCAACTTGGATCAGCATCGGTACGGAACAAAAAATACCGATGCATGGAAAAATTAAGGACATTGGCCATGGAAACAAAGAACAATGGATAAGTACCCAGGCTACATAACCCAAGAACAGCAAGAAGAGTTTGAAAGCGTACTCTTGAATCAAATGGATTCTAAAGAAAAAGCTGTGTTCAATCACAAATTGAACAGTGATACAGAACTAAAAAAACAGTTTGAAGAGTTTAAAGAACTGTTCTTAGCCATTGAGGAAGAAGGTCTCAGAAATATGATGGCCACCTTCCATAATAACCTTAAAGGGGAATCTAGCACAATAACCAGTACAAAGAGTAAATTCCATTGGTACCGAATAGCGGCAAGTATCGCCATATTGATATCATTGGGCATATGGTTTTTCAACAAACAAAGTCCTAACGAGAAACTTTTTAAACGTTATTACTCTGTAGATCCTGGTCTTCCAACCGTCATGGGCAACAATGATAATTATGCTTTTTATGAGGCAATGGTCGATTATAAGCAGGGGAATTACGATGTGGCCATCAATAAATGGGAAAAGCTTTTGCTTACAAATCAGGATAGCGACACACTGAATTATTTTTTAGGAAGTGCTTATTTGGCAAATGGGAACACTAACAAGGCCATTATTCTTTTTGAGAACACCTTGAACTCCGGCGCACCAACTTTTAGCAAAGAAGCCCATTATTACATGGCTCTTGCGCTATTAAAAAACAACAATATCGAAGAAGCCATCAAACACCTAAAAATGGTTCCGGATGAAAAGAGTCAGGAGTTACTGAAAAAAATCCGAGAATGAAATTCACAAAGTCGCATGTATTGGTTTCCATACTTTGTATTGTACTGTTTTGCAGTGTCAACGCACAACAAGGTGATGTCTTGGATAAAATAGACAGCCTGATCGCCACCAATGACTTCGTTAGTGCCCAATTGATCCTTGAAAGTGAAATGGACAATCCAAGAAGTCCTTTATTGGGACAGCTGGTCTATCCTTTGGGAAAGATGGAATTCTTACAAAATCCGGAAACAGATTTTATAAAAGCCTTGGACTTGTATGCCCAGATAGATTCCAGAAAATTAAGAGACACCATTGCATACGGGGCCAATTTAGGAATGGGAATCCTGTACATAGATCAAGGCACGCCATCAAAAGCACAAAAATTTTTAAGAGAAGCAAACAGTTTGGCCAAAGAATTAGGCGATATCCATCGAATGGTCGAATCTGAATTTCATTTAAGTGAATTGGGCATTAAATTGGGCGATTTCAGTTTATTGATAGCCCACACGGACAACGCTCTTGATTTAATTCAAAAAAACGATTCCAGAAATTTCCCTTTGGCACCCCGAATATACAATTACAAAGGTGCCCTAATGCATTTTAATGCAAAACCTGACAGTGCCGATTACTATTTTAAAAAGGCAATCAATGCTTTGGACAAAACCGATAACGACCCAGAACAAACCGATTATCTTCCGGGCACCATCTACGGCAATTGGTTCATGGTCAAACAGTCCTCGGGCAATTTTGATGAAGCCATGCGATTCTCACTAAAAACAATAAACCATTACAATGCTTTTTTGAACAAAACCAATAACCATCCCTTAACGGAAAAAGTGTACGGAAACCTAATTATCTCCTATAGAAATTTGGGAAGCCTGTATTCCGATTTGGGGGAGAAGGAAAAGGCAAAAAGAATTGCCATGCTAGGGTATAACCATGCAAAAAAACACTTCCTAAAAAACACGATACAGTATTTTGGTGCCGCTTTGATGGTAGGTGAATCTTTACTGTACAATAATGACCTAGAAAAAGCAAAAATTTATCTGGAAGAAGCTAAATCCTCTTTAAACTCAATCAAAGGGGAGAATTATTCATACCAAGCCAACCTTTACGGAGTATTGGGCGACTTAGCTTATCAAAAAGGTAATTACCAAGAAGCCGTGGACTATTACCATAGAACGCTTCAAGCGTATAAAAACAGTAATGGACAAGGATTTTCACAAAATGAGGTTTATATAAATATCAACCTGGCCAAATCTTATTCAAATCTGAATGAGTATGCTGAAGGCATTCGTATAATCAATAATACCCTTGCCGAGGTTATTTCCGTACATGGAACAGATAGTTATTTGGCAAATGAGGTGCGAATAGCCAAAGTCAAAATAATTTTTGATCAAAAAGATTATAAAGGCACTATTGAACTGAGCAATCAAATTTTGGGCTCATACAAAAGCCAATCGTTCAACAGTATAATTTCTGAAGAATTTTTTAGCCCAAACCAACTAAGGTTATTGATTTACCTCACCAAAGCCCAATATGAAATGGACACGGTCAAAACAGTCGAGAGTTTGAGTGAAATCACCAACGTTATAGAGAACGCCATCCAAAGAATTGAAAGAAAAAAGTCACTGATCACTAACGAGGATGATATCAACGTGCTTTTAGAAAACAGTCGGGAATTGTTTGATTTTGGTAAAAAAGTCTATCGTAAATTGTTTGATGTAGCAGGTAACAAAAAGTATTTGGAAAAAATTATCGAACTTCACGAATCTTCCATATATCACCGAATTCGCACACGACTCAATCTAACCGAAAATAAGCTTACCCCAGAAAATATTAGGGTGGAAGAAGAATTATTGCGCAAGAAAATCAATTCATTTTTTGATACAGCCGAAGAAACTCAATTTAATGTCGAAGATTGGAAGGCTTATGTCAAGGAGTGGGATGAATACCTTTCTAAATTAAAGACGGAGTACCCCCAATATTATGAATTAAAATATAGTACTGTTTTGACACCTTTGGGCAATCTACAGAAAAATATTGATGGGTTGAGCACCGCGGTACGATATCTGTTCATTGAAAATAAGCTTGTTGCCTTCATCATAACAAATGACGGTATGGAGATGGTCTCTTTACCTTCCAATTTACCGTTGGATTGTATTGCCAATATATCGGATTACCGAAAAAACAGTTCTGAAGTCTTTGAGTGCCTCTCACAGTTATACAAGGCTCTTTGGAAACCAATTCAAAACAAAATTAAGACTGAAAATGTTATTATATTCCCCGACCAAGAATTGTTCAATCTAAATTTTGAACTCCTTACTCCCGAAAAAATCAATTCCTTCGAAGATTTGGCAAATAATAGTCTTTTGGCCAAACATAATATTTCATACAATTATAGCTTACTACTGCTGGATGATAAGCGAAAGGCACTGGATTTTAAAGATGACTTTGTAGCCTACGCACCTACCTTTGACGAGGGTATGAAGCGAGCCTATAAAATAGCTATCAACGATTCTATCAATATTGATAAGACCTACTTGACCTTATTGCCCCAACCTTTCAGCGCAGCCATTGCCGAAAGATTTTCCAAACGTTTTGGGGGGAGGTCATTTTTAAATCAGGAAGCCTCTAAAAATATTTTCAATAAAACGGCAAACGAGCACAAGATCATACATATCGGCACTCATGCGGAATCAAACAATGTAAACCCTGAACTGTCGAGATTGGTCTTTGCAAAGAACATTTCCGACACGACCCTTATCAATGATAATTACTTGTATACCTATGAGATATACAATCAAAACCTAAATTCCAAACTAGCCATCTTAACAGCCTGTGAAACGGGAAAACCGAGCTATCAACCCGGTGAGGGCATGATTTCATTGGCACATGCTTTCAACTACGCAGGTAGTAAAAGCATCTTGACCAGTCTTTGGCAAATTGACGAGCAATCAAGTGCTGAAATCCTGGATAACTTTTATGGTTATCTTGAAAATGGCCTTCCTAAAGATATGGCATTAAGAAATGCAAAGTTGGATTATTTAAATCATGCAGAGGGAAGAACACTCCATCCTCAATATTGGGCAGGTTTAATTTTAATGGGAGATACCCTGCCCATTGAATTATCATCTTCAATGGATAACTACTGGCTCATAAGTATAGGGTTATTATTGATAGTTGTAGTATTCTTAATAATTTGGAAAAGAAAAACCTCCGGTTCCCTCTGAACCGAAGGCCCTGCCAAAACTGAGCAACTCAAATTAGCTTTGATGTCTTACATTGGGATCATTATCATCTGGATCTAGATGTGCTGGGCTACCATCTCCATCATTATCTATAAAGCCCCCACCATCGGGCCGAACATAAAGCTGAAAATTAAAAGGTAAGAAGGTATCTAAAGTACGTGCATCGTACTCAGCCGAAGGTGCCGCAGAAATTTGAATTGCGGAATTTACGGTTCCCAAGCCTGGAACAATCGTTGAACGCACCCATACAATCCCTGTAAATTCTCCAAATTGTATTACCCTACCATTAAAATTGACTAATAAACTTTCAAAATTTTGACTTTCGTTACGAGAACATATAGGTTCAAATCCATTGTTCGGATCATAACCCACCTCGGCAAACATCGTATTGATTTCTTGGGCTATGATTTGATTGAAATCTGAAATACCAACTAGGCTTACATTGGGAATCCAACGAAAAAACACCCTATTGTCAAGCCGCTTTATATCAATCCCTATCGGAAAGTTTTGTACATCCCGTATACCGGTTCCGGTATACCCCTCTGGATATTCAAGACTTAAAAGGGGCTGTTCTATAAATGAAACGCGGCCTCCTGGGTTTTTAATTATGGGCACCTCATCCAATGGCAAGAAAATACCATTGGCCATGTTCCAATAAGCAGCACCCGGTCCTGAATAATCAGTACAAAATTGGGCTTGGACATTTTGTAAATTTTCAGTTGTGGCATCGTCTTTACTACATCCTAGTACTCCTATCAAAATCATTGCAATGCTGAGGTATTTTATTTTTTTCATCTTGGTTATTTTCATATATATCGGAATAAAAGGAAAATGTCATCAAAATTATTTCACCAGGGTTATGTGGATAAGGTTCTCACAACAATTTACATTTGATGCAGGTCCGGAGACAACTGAAAGTAGCCTCAATCATATAAAGAACAAGTCTAAGTGCTTTGAATAGCGTAAAATTAGGCGCTGACAGTATGGCTAAATTTTATTATTGTGGGGAGTATTCCATGATAGACAGTTAACAATCACAAAAATCCACTAACCTATAATTAATCCCTAAATAAAGCTTGTAACCTAAACTAAGTGCGGTAATGCAAGAGGGTAACACGCTGAAGCGTATGTTACAATTTGTATCGTATACAATTATCAAATATTTAAATTCAAAGAAACTAAAACCTCTCTGGATTTTTACGACAAAAGACCCCGAAATCACCATTTTTAGGCAACTTTTTACAGCAATAAAAGAATTCAAGATGTGTCTCTGTTGCCAAGTTGCCTTTTTTTTGAAAACCGTTTACCTACCTATTTAAAGTAATCGCAAACAGCTACCTGCTAACAAATGTTTATTATCGGATTATTCCAACCAAAAATTATGGTATTGGCAATCTGCCCAAAAGCGAAAGCACTATGAACCCTGATTCTAACTTCATCAATAGATTACCAATATCCTATCCTTACTTATCTTGGACTACACTTCCTTGGTATAAATCTGCATGGTGGACAATTTGTTATGACATAAAAGTTTTGTTACCGCTTCAATGGAAACCCTATTGGACATCATGACGGTGATGACAAAAGTATGTCTCTCCAGATGGTAGGAATGATCACCAGTTCATCCGTTTTTTCCCGTTTGGCATAAACTAAATTTCGGTTGTCTATCCCCTTGGTGATCTTATCCCATATAAGCTCCTATACATCCACATAAGAAAGTCCAGTTTAGCACGAAAAGACAAAACAATCCTTTACATATTGAAATCTGTCCTGTTTGAATTCCGTTTCCTCTATCCGTCTTAATTCCATTTGGGTCAGAAACACACGGCAGACCTTTTTGAACTTCAATTGGAACAGGTCTTTCTAGCTTTCTCTGGACGATATCTTAAAAGGTATTGTTCAAAATCAATTATAAATCGATAATTCAATTGTTTCAAATAAATGTCGGGGGTCTTGAATTTGTCGTTTAAAAACTTGTGTAAATAACGCTCAGTGGAATAGTAGTTTTTCATAGTCCCATATTTCAATACGGAATCCATGTTTGTATTGTGATAGGCAATCAGTTCCTTCAAGCTCTTATACCGTTCGTCTTGCCCTAAATAACGGGCTTTGATGGCATGCGCTGTAATCATTTTTCCTTCGGAAAGTAATTGCTTGTGCGCCTCCATAATTTGCACGTACACCTCATCTAAATAACTATTGAGTAGTCGTGCTCTTTGGGTCGTGCCCGTAACCCTTCCCTTGGAAGCATCCCAATCATTCACCGGGATATAACGTTTTAGGCTGATTTCCGCCCGTCTTTTATCAACCGTGATACGGGCATAAATAGTGAGTTTTTCGGGATTGTAAATGATGTCCCGAGTAAAGATAAGTACTGACAAGGTGCTGTTGTTGTGCATGATAAACGTCTTTTAAGTTAACAAACTACGTTTGCAATGACGACCTTAAATACCCCTAAATGCTACTTAAATTTACAACAACTTGTGTATTAATCCATTCACCGAACCATACACCAATTATATGATATCAAACGATATCATCTGATACCATATAAAATGAAAAGAGCTACCAATCAATAGATTAACAGCTCTTTAGTCCCACTTTAAAAGTGGTTCGTCGGGGTGGCAGGGCTTGAACCCAAACACATAAAACTTTACATACCAACAAGTTACATTTCAAAAAAACTTAACTGTTAGCCGATTTGTTGACGATACTTAAATGAACTTAAAGTAAAATGCCTTACTTCTGACGTTACGAATATAAAATATGTTAATTATTAAAACAACCAATTTAGCAGCAAATCTTATAATAATCCATGTGTTTTATATTGTAAATCAACACAATACTTCTTTTAATGAGACAACAAATTTTTCATGTTTCTCAGGATTGGCATTTTTGAGTTTAACAAGATTCCGTAGTTTCCATTGAACGGCGGGAAAACGTTCAAAATCATAGATAGCCCAATTGGGAGTCCCCTCTCCAAAACTTAGTAAGAACTCTTTGTCTTTATCTGTTAGATTTTGATAGATTGTTTTTATCAATTCCTTTCTGTTTTTTTCAAAGTCCTCATAGGTAAAGGGTTCTGGACTCATACCGTCAAACTGGTTAATTAAGGTTTCTCTTTGGTCAATAAAATGGGGATGCAACATTTCGTGCAGGGGCCTGTTGCTGCTCAAAAGGAACAATATGAAACCTTTTTTGATTTCTTCGGTGAATCCTTCATTTTCCAACAGGTATTTTACATCGAACAAATCCCTGGGGTGCTGACGGTCCAATGCAGCGCAGATCTTTCCACCATACAATTGCCCTAAAGGAACTACCGGTATGGCACAGAAAGCATCAAACTCCTCTTGGGTCTTTTCGCATAGCGGTAACCTTACTGTATCATCCATGATACCCCTGTTGATTTGGTTCACTTCCAATTTTATCTGTGCCTTTACAGTAGTGATTTGAAGTTTCAATTTGTCCCTTTTTAAGGTAATTGAAGCTTCTAGTAACATTTTTTCGAGTTGTGTCTTTATACGGTCAAGACCATCAATAATATTCTT
The DNA here is from genome assembly GCF_003148665.1 of Maribacter polysiphoniae. Classification (GTDB taxonomy): domain Bacteria; phylum Bacteroidota; class Bacteroidia; order Flavobacteriales; family Flavobacteriaceae; genus Maribacter_A; species Maribacter_A polysiphoniae. The sequence continues at coordinate 140,254 of NZ_QGGQ01000011.1, forward strand.
AAAGGATGTCTTTCTGTCCTCTATGGGAATATAGGTCAAATCAATATCCACAGACAATCTGGGCATGTCCCGTACAAAGAGGTTGATAGCCGTACCCCCATGCAGTGCGAAAATCGGTTCCTTTGCCACTTCTGGCAATACCTGTAACAATAGGGAAACCTGTTGCTTATAATTACTCATAATTTTCCAATGCTTTAGGGACTGTAATTTGATATTTGGATATATAAACACCGTCCTTTAACAAAGAACGTTTTCCTTTTCCAAGGTCTATATTTTCCAAACTCATATATTTAAACCAATCGTGCCCTGCCTTTTCTGCCATATACAGGAAAAGTCGTTTCACTTTTACCGAGGTACAAGCTTCCAAAAATCCCTGTACCTGTTTCGGCCTAAGGTTGTTCAATCCCTCCATGATTTCGTAGCACTCGACCAGTTCTTGCTTTTTGGGCGATAGGTACAGACATTCCATTAAAGCTCTTGCCGAGTTGGACACCAACAAACTGAAAGCTCCTTGTTCCAAAGTTTGTAGTCCTATATTGGGAGGCAGAAAAGAGGAACTAAAGTAGTTTATTTTTACCTCCCAATTGTATTTTGAAAACCAAGCGGGTAATTTTTCTTCGCTTCCCCCAAACAACGTTACCTGCTTTGTGGATAGCTCCAGATAATGGGTCTTTCCCAATAAGGATAAGGCCGTTTTACCTCCTGGATGGATATTCTGGTCAGCTTGTTCTTGTAATGCAAACAATGCTCCCTGATAGGTAGGTTTATCACCCACTCTCATCCAAGCTCCAGGGCCTATGGAATATATCCAATTGCTCTTTTTATATCGATTAAGCAATTGTGTGGAGAACCCCTTTTCCGTTAACCATGAGCTTAAATAGACAACTCCCGGAGGCTGTGAATTAAGAAGATGGTTTATTTTTTGTTCTTTTTCCAAACTAATAATTTCTGTTTTTAACTTTTTTTAAACCACAAAAAATTCATATAGTTTATTTTGTTTCAAATATACAAACTAATAGTTTGTGTATTTACTTTTTTTTAAACTTTAATATTCAACAAAATTCAGCTTTATTTAAGCCAAATTTGACATAATCACTATTCGGCACAATTAATTTTATATTTTGGATAATTTGAAAGTGCTTTTCCTATTTTGAGAATTTTTGATTTAGAAGAAATAAAAAGAATTCTTGAATAACGCCCCTAGCGTGAAAAAAAACAGTAATAGTATACTACCCACGCCGGATGAAAGAGAACCACTGAAAAATCGATTCTATTTGTAAAGAGCCAAAAGTCTTTTTTTTGTTAAAAAGATAATGGCCAACAAACAAATAGACATGCGAAAAGTAAAACAGATATTCAAGTTGTACAGCGAGGGCGTGAGCAAGCGCCGGATAAGTTCACGGTTGGGACTTTCCCGCAATACCATCATCAAGTACATAGCCTTTTTCAAGCGTGGACTTTCAACAAAAAAGTGGACCATTAGATCAGCCAACATGTTCTTTTCTTAATATCAAATCAAATGTAGTAAGTCCAGATCATTACATAAATAATGTACTTAAAATTAAACATATTTTCACCTTGAATTCTCTATCTTTAATCTGTCCATATTAACCAGAAGACGTCAATAATTCTATATTCAACAAATTAGACTTTTTAATGAAATTTTTTCATGTAACTTTATTAATACTGTCAAACTTTTTTTTATCCGCTCAAGAGCTTATCAAATTTCAAGTTGAAACGGGTAAATATGACCGTATGGATTGCCCTATAGCAGTATGTATTTCACAAGAGTCAATTCTTAAAGGCAACTACAATCTACAGCTAATTGAACATGGAACCGATGATAACACTCCTTTGGCTGCCCAACTTGATGAAAAAGCAGGTAAGTTATATTTTATTTTAAAGGGTTTTACCCCAAAAAATACCACTAGAAAATTTTCCTTAATCCATAGCAAAATAGAATTTAATTTTCCTGAAGTTGATATGTTATGTAGCGAAGGATCATTACAATTATCCTATAAAAACCATCCTATTTTGAACTATCAATATGATCTTGTTTATCCTCCAAAGGGCATAGATTCAATATAAAAAAAATCAGGATTTATCCATCCATTGTGGACACCAGGTGGGGAAGTCTTGACTAGAATACAACCATCCGATCACTTTCACCACTACGGAGTTTGGGGGCCATGGACAAAAACTAAAATCGATAATCGTAATGTAGATTTTGGAATTTAGGAAAGGGAGAAGGGACCGTGTTATTTAAAAAATTCATCTCTAAAAAAGTAGGTAATGTTTTTTCTGAATTCACCGCCCTACAAGAACATATGGATTTTGGTTCCAAAAAAGAAAATAGAACCCTCGTCGATTCCCAGTTCACATGCAATTTCGGACACTCCATGTCCCTATTCAATTTCTTTGAGGATATTAATGCTCTGGCACTCGCTAAACGTACTTTTATTTGGGAGTTAAAATCTAAAATAAATTCGAATTCCATACTGTCCGATGTATCGGAAGAGGGACAGGATATCCTAGAAAATTACTTTTGGACCTATAAGATCAAATTACATCTCCCTGATTATTGTAGGGCTTCACGTACTTTCCTTAACCCATATGTTGTTCGGTCCCAATTTCCCCCCCTTTTGACGAAAAAATCATTCAATATTTCAATAACCACACAACCTTTGTAACAAAACAAACCCCTGTTATATGAAAACAATTTTACTTTTTAAAGTTATCTATTTAGAGACATTCAAGAACATTCAAAATTACGTCGTAAGGCACTATCTCAAAGCTTTTACCTGGTTCACCTTGGCCATGTTCGCAATGGTGCTCTATGTCTTTTTATACAGACTATTTACGGACTTCCAATTCTCTAACCTTTAAACATGTATAGAAAAGGACGGGATGGGAAAGTGTTGATTATTTCCGGTGCCTTTTTTGTTGGCGCTATACTCCTTTTGGTCATTATCATGACCTTTGGAATATAAAGGAATTCCTTTATTAATCAGTCAGTGCTACACTTAAATGTAAAAACACCATAATAGTACATATAGTCGTCGATGGTTACCCATTACCCCTTTAAAAATGATAGGATCTTATTAAAGGATTTAATTGGTCACCCCAGTAATATGTGATAAATTTGACGAGATATCAAGCATCAATATTACTACAGAAATATTTCCCATAAAGAATTTTAATAATTTGATTTTAATACCTGATTATATTTTACAAGTATCAACTAAAGGTATGACTTGATTCATTCATTAGATGAGCAATTACTAAATTTCTATAATAAACTTATGGTAGCTGATTTTTAGTTAATGGATAGTGTTCAAATGCTCCATGAGGTAAAGGGCTCCATAAAATGGAGCCCTTTTTTCAATAATTACAATTCAACTTGTTCCATATGTGTCAATCTAGGGACAATGGTTATCCTTGGTAAAATCGAATCGGGATTAAAAATGTATTTTACTCCTATTTTAGAACCATTCCCAATCAGAAATCCGAATGTCTTTCACTCTAATATTTATGCGTTCACTATTTACAAGGATAATGATTTGTTCATCCTCCTATTTATTAAAATGACTCACCAACATAAATAGAGGCGACGATTACAACTATAAAGAGCCTTTCAACGGGCTGGAAAATATACCTCCCTTGAAATATGCGGAACTCAATTCTTTTGGAACGGGCCCCAAAAGAATTTAAAACGACAACTTTTATAACGTTTTAGAAAAATAAGCGATTCTATCTAGGGGAGCTTAGTTTAGCAGATATGTTGTTTTAAAACTTCTTCATAATTATTACACCTCCAATAATCAGAATCATACCTACGATTCTACCTATACTGATCGGTATTTGTTGTGCTCCCATAATATAAAAGTGCTCCATCAACATTGATATTAATAATTGTCCTGTAACTACTAACCCAAAAGTTAATCCTGGTCCTATCTTAGGAAAGGCAAGTACAATAATTGTAACATAAAAAGCTCCCAATATTCCACCTATCCAGGCATAAGTCGGAGCGTCTTTTATTCCTCTCCAGGAAACATTCTGAGAAGTTAAAAGAATGTAAAGTACTAATGCCAATAAACCTATGGCAAATGATATCATTGAGGCATGGACTGGACTACCACCCGTTTTAGCCAATTTGTTATTCATGGCGGATTGTATAGGAAGAAATGATCCAGCAAAAAAAGCTAATAGAATCCAAATATATTTTTCCACTTGGTCTTAGTTATAAAGTTTAATGGGTTCTTTGATATTGTCTCTGTTAAATTGGATTTCTCCTAATTCAATGACCGTATTAGTTAATAAAGGCATTATCCTCCATTTAAGCCTCGCTTAGCTTCCATCTTCTATGACTCCAAAGCCACATTTCTGGGGATTGGACAATAGTATTTTCCAAACATCTTGCATACTCGATTACAATATTATATCCTTCCGTGCGTGATGGAAATTCCTCAATCAGGTCAAAATGGAGTTGATAGTTCCCCCTCTTAATTTTTATGAATCTAGGAAAGAGAACAACATCATTGGTTTTCTTAGAAATAGTGTTAGCGCCAAGGTAGAATGCTGTTTTCCTGTTCAAAAAATCACACCAGTGGATTGCACTTTTCCTTCTTGGGCTTTGGTCGCCAATGATACAATTCATTACTACCTCGGGATTGTTTTTTTGTGCAATTATCGTCCGATATCCCTTGAATTCCTCAACACATCGTACACCGAACCGCTCCCGTATCAGAAGAATAAGTCCATTGAAATAACGATTGTTTAGGGGACGGTAAAACGTATTGGATGGATAAGTCAGCATCAAAGGTAAATATACAAGCAACTCCCAATTCCCTTGATGGGCTGCGTACAATAGAACATTTCTGCCACTTTCTAGAAAATCTTCAATAATTTCAGGGTTATTCAGACTTAGTCGATTTCTAGCTTCTTCTTTGGATATCGTCAAGGTTTTAAGTGATTCAAAAATGATATCACAAAAGTGCCGGTAAAATCGTTTGGAAATTTTCCTAATTTCCCTTTCATTTTTTTCAGGGAAGGCTTTGCTAAGATTGTTAAAGACTACTTTTTTTCGATATTGTAGGATATAGTATACTAGACTATAAATAGCATCAGAAAAAAAATAAAGCAAACGCATCGGCAATACTGAAAGCATATAAAACGGAAGATATATTAAGGTCTTAATAAATTTCATATTTATAATAGTAAATAGTGAACATACGTATCACTTTGTTCTAAAATCGATTATTGTTAGTACCCCTCTTAGGACTGGGATTAAGTTCAATTTCAAATCTAAATTTACTTTCCATAAAAACTGGCCTTTATTGGACTTCAGAAAGATTAGATTTTAAATATCTCTTTTACTTGGCTAAAATTAAAGAAGTACCGTCATCATCTATCTTGACAACAACAATCTGCAATCAAACGGACTTACTTTTTTATTCCCGTGTTTTATCAGTATTCAAACACCAAAACTGGAATTCCCCTGTTATAGACTTCCTTCAAAAATATCGTTCTTACTAAACTCAATTGTTTAAGAAAATAATACATCAAACGTATTCTTCGATACGAAAATTATTTTTACTTAATGAAATTGAAATCTCACTTTTGAGAATCTGACTCATCCCCTTTTAATCAAGATATTTGGTCAATTCCTTAATGACTCCTTTATTTTCTGTATGACAACTTATAACAAACATTAGTAATATGTGTCCCCTTACGACCATCTCTCAAATGATACCGCTCTTAGTTTTCCGTCTTGAAAAACATTCGATCTCATCTAGAGATTAATAACTTGTTTTTGATTTGACCGAACCGCTTTTACAATAGAATCTTGTCCTCCAAAATCTAAAAATTTGGTTTTGTCAGACCCCTACTTCCAAAACTTCAACATGGGTTTTGCCAACATCGGATCTTGATAGGCTAAAGCTTTTGTTCAATTTGGCCGAGCTCGATTCTACCCTTGCCATCTTCATTTGTCAATTGCTTCGGCCTAAGGATCCAAAATATGTTAATTTAAAGCTATTCCCTTTGTTGATAGTTTGATTCGAAAATCCGGTACTTGAAAAGGGCCACGACCACTGCACCACCAATTCCATTTCCTAACAAAGTAAGTAAGAGAAACCAGAGGTAGTTTACAAAGGAAATGGAACTGGAATGTAAAAAAGCTCCAAAGACTTCTATATTACCCACAATACTGTGGTGAAATCCACCAAACCCGATGACTCCTGTAATCATTACTATGAGCAATACTCGGGTAAGAGAATTCATGGTACTGTTTAACAACCAGGTCAATAATCCCATTAGCCAGCCTGCCACAACCGCACTCAACAAAAGCAACGAAGAATTCTGGTCAATTACATGGCTACCTATTTTTACCATAGTTTCTTGCGTAAAAAGATTTAGATGCGGAGCAAGGGAACCAATGAAAAACGCGAATATCATACCTCCTATGATATTTCCAAGAATGACAATGCTCCAGAAACGCAACAACTCCCAAATACTACGCTGGCCGTTGAGCACTGGTAAAGTCAACACGGAGGTCTGTTCAGTAAACAGAGCCGACTTGCCAAGAATAACCAGTATAAATCCGACTGGATATACCACACTAAAAAGCTTGAAAATAATATTCACATCAAAAGTACCATCCAACAGGAAATATAAAGCACATACAAGAAAATAACTAAAACCTATTTCCAGGCCAGCAATTACGGCACTGAGAAACATCGCTCTATTTTTAATCCTGAAATTCTCTTCTCCCTCATGAATGACGCGACTTAAAATATCAGAGTATTTCTTGGCCCCCCTTACTTCATTGGATTTTTTCTCCAAATCTTTCTGGTGCTCTTCTTGTCCTTTATTTTCTGTTCTCATTCGTGTCTTTACGAACCGCTTTTTCAATAGTAGTTTCACCTTCCAAAAGCTCAAAAGTTTGATTTTGCATAACGCCACTATCCAAAACTTCAACTAAGGTTTTAGCTACATCAACTCTTGAAATGCTACCGCTTTTGTTCAATTTGGAACCGAGCTCGATTCTACCCATGCCATCTTCATTTGTCAATTGCCCTGGTCTAACGATAGAATAATCCAAACGACTTGCACGCAAATGCTCATCGGCGTTTTGTTTTGCTTTCAGGTAGGCTTCAAGCTCTTTATTTTGGGATGGATTATCGGCTCCCATTGAACTTAGCATCACGAATTTTTCGATTCCGGCTTGTTTTGCTGCATCGATTAATCGTTTAGCTCCTTCTTGGTCTACACCAACTACGTTTTTGCCTTTTGACCCAGCAGCGAAAATGATTTTGTTAATTTGGGCGACCACTTGGCTCAAGTCCTCTCCTAAATCTGCCAGTACCGTCGTAACATTTTCGCTTTCAAAATGTTCTTTTTGCTTTTGTTTACGAACCATGGCAACCGGTTTATAGGTGTCTGATTTTTGAAGTATATCAATAATGATCCTTCCTGTGGTGCCATTAGCACCAGCTATCAATACATTTTTTTTCGCATCATTCATTTCTTTCGTTTTTAATAGTTATTTTCTGGGATTTCCCCTTTCATATTGTTTAGGCCAATTTGGGATAATATGCATTTGATCTGCTCCTAGTAAAGCAAAATAGGGATTTCGTAACATCTCCCTACCAATAAAAATTAAATCGGCTTCATCTTTGTCCAAAATATCATCGGCCTGAAAGACATCCGTAATTAAACCTACAGCACCCGTCGCGATGTTTACTTCCTTCTTGATTCTTTCGGCAAAAGGAACTTGATAGTTTACTTTAACTGGGATATTTTGCTGCCTTACCACTCCTCCAGAGGAACAATCTATCAAATCCACACCGTTTGTTTTTAATACTTTTGAAACTTCCACGGACTCATTTATGGTGTGACCTCCAGATGCCCACTCTTCGGCGGATATGCGTACAAATAGAGGCATTTCTTGCGGTATTACAGAGCGGATACCTTTAGTTACCTCGATCAATAGACGCATGCGATTTTCAAACGAACCACCATATTTATCATTTCTTTTATTTGTTAGGGGCGATAAAAATTGATTCAACAGATACCCATGTGCAGCGTGTATCTCAATGGTATCGAAACCAGCGGTCACTGCTCTTTTCGCAGCTTTTACAAATGATTTTATGATGACTTGGATTTCTTCGATCGACAATTCTAATGGAACCAGAACTACATCACCCTTATAAAATGGTATTGACGAAGGAGCAACAGTATGCCAACCTCCAGCTAATGGGCTAATTTGTTTTCCACCTTCCCAAGGTGGTTGACAGCTAGCTTTTCTGCCTGCGTGAGATAACTGGATGCCTGACGACACACCTTGTGCTTTAATAAAAGTTGTGATTCGTTTTAAAGGTTTTATATGTTTATCCGACCAAATTCCCAGATCCGAAGGTGATATTCTTCCCTCTGGTAAAACTGCGGCTGCTTCCGTAAAAACGAGTCCGGCATCTCCAACTGCACGCGAACCTAGATGTACAAGATGCCAGTCATTGGCCATACCATTTTCTGCACTATATTGGCACATCGGTGATACTACAATTCTGTTTGTCAATTCCAAACCTCGAAGGGTATAGGACGAATATAATTTTGACATATCATTTTTAGTTTTAGTAGAAAACTTTTCCAAAGAGGAGACTATTTTAGAATAAATTTTCCTGTTATTTGAAATCAGATTTTAGCGGACAATTGATTAAAGAATAGAGTTGTAGATCGCTTTCAGAAAGTAGTCGACTACCGCAGTCAAATAAAACCTAAACCTATCGGAATTCTATAAACAATAATAAAAAAGCTCTCAGCCGTTATTTATATATTTATTGGACTATACTTTCGGCAGCAATTGGCATATTTTATTTACTTTCATTCTAAAAAAAGTCTAAATGACTTTTTTGTATATATTAATTTCAGCCTTTTTTCTCAAATACTCAGCCATCTGAGGAACTATTCTTTTAAAATGTTCTGTAGACATATGCTTGTTTAAATCTTCTTCTGTTTCCCATTCTTCTAGCATTACTAGTTCTGTTGGCTCGTTTGTATTTTGGTACATTTCATACTTGACACAACCTACTTCTTTTACTGTTTTTTCTACTAATTCCTTTGCCAGTTCTAAAATTTTATCAATTTTATTTTCTTTAGCAAAATTTTTGGCTACCACTTTTATCATAAAATAAATATTCTTTTTTATAATTTATTAATGATTCTGAATTTAAGTCCCTATTCCCTCCTCTTCTCGGAAAAGGAAGGAAGAAACTTCTAATAATTACATCAGAGTATGACCAAAACAACCTATTTTTTAGGTTCTAATTTGGTTAATAATAATTCTGCCACTTTTTGAGAAGAGGCTGGGTTTTGTCCTGTGATGAGCAATCCATCTTCCAAAGCATAGGCCTCAAAATCATTTGATTTGCTATATATGCCTCCTTTTTCCTTCAACATGTCTTCAACAAGAAATGGTACAACATCGGTAAGACCGACCAGTTCTTCCTCTGAATTTGTAAATCCAGTTACTTTTTTTCCTTTCACGAGTGGTTCACCCGAAATATTTTTTACATTTTTCAGGGCTGCAGGAGCATGGCATACAAAGGCGACAGGCTTATTGGCGTTATAAAAGCTCTCGATCAACCTCGCCGAAACTTCACTCTCTGCCAAATCCCATAAAGGACCGTGACCACCAGGATAGAATACTGCGTCATATTCCTTGGTAGATACCTCGGATAGTTTAAGCGTTTTACTTAGTCTATCCAGTAATGCCTCGTCATTTTTAAACCGTTTTGTGGATTCTGTCTGATTTTCCGGTTTATCACTTGTTGGATCGATAGGAGGTTGACCTCCCTCTGGTGATGCCAGTGTTACATTGACATCATTATCAATTAAATAATAATAAGGCGTTGCAAATTCTTCTATCCAAAATCCGGTTTTCTCCCCGGTATTTCCCAATAATGCATGGGATGTTAATACGATTAATATTTCCATTTTTTTCAATTTTATTAATTATTAAATTTATTTCAATTGTTCCAAAAGCTGTTTAGTCCCTTGCAGTTTTTCTTCAGAATATGAAAACCAAAGTGCTTCGGTGTCTTTCTCTCCACTGTCTATTACCATACCTTTATAATTCGCGAATAACTGCAGACCTATTTTACCATGATAACGATTGATTCCAGAGTTTTTCACACCTCCAAACGGTATTCCCGATACCGCATAATGAACCAATACTTCATTAATGTCTACAGAACCTGCCAGTAACTGATTTGCTATTTTATGGGCTCTTTCCATATTACTACTGAACACATAAGCATCTAGACCATATTCAGAATCATTAGCCAATGCTATGGCTTCTTCATCATCCTTTACGATTTGAATTGGCAATATTGGCCCGAATACTTCTTCGTGCATAACACGCATACTGTGATCTACATTAGTCAAAACCGTTGCTGGCCAGAATAAAGTATCGTCATTCTCGGGGAAACCACCTGCAATTAGTTCAGCACCTTTGTCTAATGCATCTTGCAATTGCTCCCTCAAGGTATTGACACCCCTGCCATTAGCCAATGGACCAACATCATTTGATGGGTTGGTATATTCCCCAGAGGTAAGTGCTTCGACTTCCTTTTTAACATTTGCAATAAAAGTATCGGCAACTTTTTCATTAACATAAACGCGTTTTACTGCTTCACATATCTGCCCGTTATTGGAAAAACGTCCGAATACAGTAGCTTTTGCAGCACGAATTAAGTTAGCATCATCTGTAACAATTAAAGGATCACTACCTCCAAGCTCTAACAAAGAAGGTGTTAAGTTTTCTGCCAATTGTTTTTGAAGTTGACGACCTATTTGTGTAGAACCTGTAAAGGCAACAAAATCTATCCCCTTGGTTGTGGCCAAATCACTTCCCAAACTACCTTTTCCATGAACAACTTGTGCCAAGCCATCAAAATCAGAAAATGTATCGTTGAACAGTTTTTCAATTACCTTTCCTATCATTGGAACTGCAGACGTTGGTTTTAAAACCACTGAATTTCCTGCCGCTAGGGCTGTGATTACAGGGGACATTGCTAGACCAAATGGAAAGTTCCATGGAGCAATAACGGCTACCACTCCACGAGGAGTATAACGTACAAGTGCTTTTTTATTTTCTCCAAGATATTCTGGTGTCGGTACATCTTCATCCGCCAGATATATTCCTGCTTTTTCACTATATTCTTCTAGGTCTTCTGCCACTAGGTTAACACCAAACAAATATGATTCTACCAAAGGTTTTCCCATACCTTTTGAAATGGTTTCTGCTATTTCTTCAGCCCGTTCGATAACGAGATTTTTTAATTTTTTTAGATATATACCTCGTTCTTTGTAGGTTAGTGCCGCCCATTTCTTTTGAGCCTGCGCAGCCTTTTCTACCATTTTTGGAAGTTTGCTTTTGGGCGTACTCTCAACATGTTCAAATATCTGTTGCGATGCAGGGTTAACTGCATCTAATATTTCATTTTTCATTTTTTCTATATTATAAGATCTTATTATAAGTTTGTAAATTTCATTCCCATATCATTGTAGCGTTTGCCAGCCACCGAAATGTAAGTATCATCTAAATGCTGCATCTCATCTTGAGTAAGTTCGACGTCAACAGCTTTCGCATTTTCAATTAAGTATTTCTCATGCTTGGTACCGGGAATAGGAATTATATTTTCTCCCTTATTTAATAACCAGGCCAGAGATAATTGTGCAGGTGTTATCTTTTTAGTATCAGCAAGCTGCTCAATTCTACTTAAAAGTCGTTTGTTACTTTCAAAGTTTTCTTTTTGAAAGCGAGGCACCGTATGCCGGTAATCATTCTTGGATAATGCTGAGGTGTCGCCGATCTTACCTGTTAGAATACCTCTTCCTAATGGACTGTAAGGCACCAATGAAATCCCCAATTCCTCAATAACGGACATTGTTGTTTTTTCTACATCCCGAGACCAAATGGAATACTCGGTCTGTACCGCGGTTATAGGGTGAACTTCATTGGCACGCTTTAGCGTATCGCCTGAGACTTCTGAAAGCCCTATATATCTAACTTTTCCTTCTTTCACTAACTCTGCCATTGCCTCAACTGTTTCCTCAATAGGCGTATTGGGGTCTACACGATGCAAGTAATACAAATCGATTACTTCGCGACCCAATCGTTTTAAACTTGCTTCACAAGCACTTTTTACGTACTCGGGTGAACCATTTCTTTGTCGTCCTTCAGGGTTTTCCTTATTTCTCACATACCCGAACTTTGTAGCCAGCACCAAATCATTCCAACGGTCACTATAGGCTTTACGCAATAATTCTTCATTATCACCTATGCCATAAACATCTGCCGTGTCTATAAAGTTGACTCCAATGTCCAATGCTTTGTGCAAAGTTTTAATACTTTGTTTCTCATCGGTTTTCCCATAGAATTCAGACATACCCATAGCTCCTAGGCCAATGGGAAATACTTTTAAATCACTTTTTCCAATTGTTCTTGTTTTCATTTTTTCTGGTTTAAAAAAAACTACTATAAATTAGTAAATTTCATTCCCATATCATTGTAGCGTTCGCCAGCCACCGTGCTGTATGTATCATCTAAATACAGCATCTCATTTTGAGTAAGCTCTACGTCAACAGCTTTGGTATTTTCAATCAAGTATTTCTCTTGTTTGGTACCGGGAATAGGAATTATATTTTCTCCTTTGTGTAATAACCAAGCTAAAGACAATTGTGCAGGTGTTACTTTCTTCTTATCAGCTAACTGCTCAATTCGGTTTAAAAGTGTTTTGTTGCTTTCAAAGAATTCTTTTTGGAAACGCGGCACGGTATGTCGGAAATCATTCTCGGATAGTTCTGATGTGTCCTTGATTTTTCCTGATAGAAAACCTCTGCCTAAGGGGCTGTAAGGCACCAATGAAATACCCAATTCCTCAATAACGGACATTGTAGTTTTCTCTACATCACGAGACCAAATGGAATACTCGGTCTGAACCGCAGTAATAGGATGAACCTTATTGGCACGTCTTAGTGTGTCTCCTGAGACTTCAGAAAGTCCTATATATCTAACTTTCCCTTCTTTAACCAGTTCTGCCATAGCTCCAACTGTTTCCTCAATTGGCGTATTGGGATCTACACGATGCAAGTAATACAAATCGATTACATCACGACCCAATCGTTTTAAACTTGCCTCACAAGAACTTTTTACATAATCAGGTGAACCACTTAGTTCTCTCACCTCCGGATTATTCTTATCTCTTACAAATCCAAACTTTGTAGCCAGCACCAAATCATTCCAACGGTCACTATAGGCCTTTCGAAGAAGCTCTTCGTTAGCTCCTATACCGTAAACATCTGCTGTGTCAATAAAATTGACTCCAATATCCAATGCTTTATGTAATGTTTTAATGCTTTGTTTTTCATCAGTTTTTCCGTAGAATTCCGACATGCCCATGGCTCCCAGGCCAATGGGAAATACTTTTAAAGCACTTTTTCCAATTGTTCTTGCTTTCATCTTTTCTAGGTTAAAATGTTAATAACTCATTTCTATAATTTTTTCGGCATCGGAAGGGGTTAGGGTTTTATGTTCCCCTAGACCAGTCCAGCCACGATCTGTAAAGCGTTTTGAAACAATACTTCCCGTTTCGGAATATTCATCGGTGTATTCCGAAAGCTTAGTGTTAATCCCTAAAGAGTGAAAAAATTCTTCTGTTTTTTCAATTCCTATATTGGCCTTTTCCTCGACTGTTCCTTCTACAATGTTCCAGATACGTTCCGCATACTGCGCCAATTTCACTTTTTTACTCTCGAAATTATATCGATAATGGTTTGGACCCACAATCGCCAATGTTCTTGCATGATCAATGCCATACAATGCTGTTAATTCATGACCCATGGCATGTACCGCCCAATCCCCGGGAACACCTTGTTGGATTAGTCCATTCAGAGCCATCGTACAGCTCCACATAAAATTGGATGCCGCGTTATAGTCAGCTGGATCCTTCAGAATAGCAGGTGCAACTTCAACCAATGTTTGCAGAATACTTTCAGCAAAGCGATCCTGTAATAGCGCTCCTGTAGGATACGTCATATACTGCTCAAGAACGTGTGTAAAGGCATCCGTAATCCCGTTGGCCAACTGGCGTTGCGGAATGGATCGTATTACTTGCGGGTCAAGAATTGAGAATACAGGGAAAAGACCCGGCCCTCCCATGGCCAATTTCTCCTTTGTTTCTTCCCTTGTGATGACCGCCCCGGAATTCATTTCAGAACCAGTAGCAGGCAGGGTCAAAACCGTGGCAAAAGGCATCCCCTCGGTTATTGGTTTATTATCTGTCAATAGATTCCATGGACTGTCACCTTTGTAAAGAGCTGCTGCCGATAAGAATTTTGTTCCATCGATGACAGACCCTCCTCCAACGGCCAATAAACAGTCAATGTTTTCATTCTTTATAAGTTTTAGGGCTTTCATCAAAACGCTGTATTCTGGATTTGCAGGAATACCGCCAAACTCCACCACTTCATAATTTGAAAGAGCTTCTTTTACCTGATCGTAGATTCCGTTTTTCTTGATACTTCCACCTCCGTAAAGCATTAGTATTTTTGAGTTTTTGGGAATTTCCTTTGATAGGTTCTCTATTTGGCCTTCGCCAAATAATATTTTTGTTGGATTTTTAAATTCAAAATTGTTCATGTAACTTCTGTTTTAGATATTTATAAATTAGATAGTTTTTGTTGGTTGCTTTTTTAGAGGCAACCAACCTGTTCTCGCCATCAGTCCTTTCCAAAGTGGAGTGGGTATCTTCAATACATCTTGAGCACTTATATCCAGTTCCGTATTGATTTGATCAACTTCATTGTTTTTTACTTTAGTCAACCAATACGGTTCCATTAAGAGTTCCCGGCCCATTGCTATTAAAGGGATGTTAGCAGAAAGAACTCTATCTACTTCTTCTGGTGTATGGATACTTCCTACACCAATAACAGGCAGTATATGACCTACTTTAGCTGCAATTATCATTGCACGGGCTGCTGTATCATT
Organism: Maribacter polysiphoniae; assembly: GCF_003148665.1. GTDB lineage: Bacteria > Bacteroidota > Bacteroidia > Flavobacteriales > Flavobacteriaceae > Maribacter_A > Maribacter_A polysiphoniae. The sequence goes on from NZ_QGGQ01000011.1 coordinate 155,306, forward strand.
TTTATCCCGCATTGAACCTGCCCAAAAATCCATCACAGAAACATGTAGATAGTCTAATCGTTTTTTTGAAAGTGCTGCCACGAAATGAAGTGTATCTTCCATTGTGATACCTGGATTTTCCATTTCCTCAGGTGAAATTCGATATCCAACAAGAAATGGATGCAATGAAAGTGTTGCCGCTTTTATTACAGCATCAACTACGGCAAAAGGGAAAGCCATTCTCTTCTTCAAATCTCCTCCCCATTTATCTGTTCTACGATTTGAATGAGGTGAGAAAAACTGTTGTAATAGATACGTGTTTGCACCATGTATTTCTACCCCATCGAAACCAGCCTCTATTGCCCTACGGGTAGCTTCACCAAAAGCCACAATAGTTTCTTCTATTTCAGTTGCAGTCATTTCCCGTGGAACTTGTGCCCCTTCTCTCTCGGCTGCAACAGCACTCGCACTGATAGATTGTCCGTCGATGAGTTCTTCGGGAGGCGACATCCTTCCTCCATGATATATCTGGAGCACAGCTTTATTTCCGTTTGCTTTCAAGGCATCAGCTATTCTTTTCAAGCTTGGAATCAAAGCATCAGAATCGGCACCTATCTGACCATGAAACCCCTTGCCATGTCCAATTACATAGGCACAAGCGGTAATCAAAAGCCCAGCCGATTCATTTCGTTCACGATAGTAAGCCACTTCGGCATCTGTAGTTGTTCCATCATCATTACCAGAAAAGGTGGTCATGGGAGCTAGCACTATCCGATTCGCAATTTCTACACCAGAAACGGGAAAAGAGAAAGGAGAAATGATCTTTTTATATTTTGAATTCATATTTTTTTTGTTTAAATAATTCAATCATGTTATGACTATATTTTTACAATCATTTTACCCGTATTCTTTCCTTCAAAAAGGTCCATAAATGCTTGGGGGATTGTATCAAAACCTTCAACAATGGTTTCTGTATAGGTCAGCTTTCCTTCCTGAAGCCATTTTGATAATTGTTTTATTCCTTCCGGAAACTTTTCTACATAATTTCCAATGATGAAACCTTGCATGAGGACACTTTTCCTAATCAAAAAATGTTCTACCCTAGGGCCTGTTGGCACAGAGGTTTCATTATAGGCAGAAATGGCACCGCAAACGATAATTCTACCAAACCTATTAATGTTGGCATGTACATTATCTGAAATATCGCCCCCAACATTGTCGAAATAAACATCAATTCCATTGGGACAAGCAGTAGCAATTGCTTTCTTTATATCTTTAGTTGTGTTATAATTGATTGCATCATCGAAACCAAATTTTGATTTTAACATCGCAACTTTTTCATCAGTACCTGCAATTCCAACTACGTGGCAACCCAGTATTTTTCCAATTTGACCAACAACACTACCAACCGCACCAGCTGCACCAGACACCACTATGGTTTCACCTTTTTTTGGCACTCCAATTTCCGTTAACCCTAAATAGGCCGTTAAACCAGTCATTCCTAAAATTCCTAAATAAGTGGATAATGGGGCTATCGACGCATCTATAGTTAAAAGTCCTTTGCCGTTTGAAACTTGGTACTCTTTCCAATCTAAAGAACCTGATACAAAGTCTCCTTTTTTGAAGGATTCATTTTTAGACTCGACAACTTCGGCAATACAACCAGAGGAAATGGGCTTATTCAATTTGAAAGGCTCCACATACGATTCTGCATTGCTCATTCGTCCTCTCAAATACGGATCCACCGACACGAATTTAGTTTTCAAAAGAATTTCCCCCTTGGCTATCTCAGGCTTATTTTCATCTGTAAATTTAAAATCGGAAGCCTGGGGTTTTCCAGTAGGGCGATTGTTTAAAAGGATTATTTTATTCATATTGATAATTTTTATAATAAACTTAAATTAACTTCAATGTTGCCCCTGGTTGCATTGGAATAGGGACACACTTGATGCGCCTGTTCAAGTAATTTTTGTGCAGTTTCTCGTTCTATTTCAGGAATGGATACGGAAAGATCGACAGCAAGGGAAAAACCTCCATCATCATTTTGTCCTATACTAACGGATGCAGTTACTTTAGTGTCTTTTAGCTTTATTTTCTGTGTACGAGCCACAAGGTTTAATGCACTATCAAAACAAGCTGCGTAACCTGCAGCAAAAAGTTGTTCTGGATTGGTAAATGCTCCACCGCGTCCTCCCATTTCCTTGGGGATCTCAACTTTAAAATCCAACACTCCGTCATTCGATTTGATACGACCTTCTCGACCACCCGTTGCAATAGCATCAGCTGTATATAATTTTTTCATGATTATTATTTTTTTTAGTTGATTATTAAATTGTTTTGTTTCTTAATGAACTATGTTTTACTACCTATATTTGAGTTGTTAAATAATTTGCTACACCGACGTTTTTTATCAAACTAATTTGTTGTTTTAACCATCTAGTATGCAAGTCTTCGTCCTTTAGGAAGTCCTCGAAAACCATTCTGGTTGCACTGTCGTTTTCAGATAGTGCTATTAACTCCTCCAATCGTTTTATGGCAATAAGCTGTTCGGCGAGCTCTTGTTCGAGCTGTTGCGCTACTTCCAAATGAATAGGCAAGGTTTGATGTTTCGTGTTTGGTGTTCCTCCCAAATTTAAAATTCTGTTCATCAGAATCTTGGTATCCGAAATTTCATCTTCAAATTCTGACCGCATACGTTGAGCCAATTTTGGGAACCCGTTGTATTCGTTGATAGTAGCATGTGCCAAATGCTGTTCGGCACCAGCGAAAGTTGCAGAAAGCACTTCCTGTAAACCGTTTAAAAGTATTGTTTTGTTTTCCATTGTTACATATTTACGAATGAATATTCATTCTTTTGTTTTGGTAAAATTTTTTATTGTTTTATAGCGTCCCAAGTCGCTTGAAAAATTTCGTCCCGTACCTTTTTGGGTAATCCACAAAGATTTCTCTCTTGCATTGCCATTAAAAATGACAAGGGATATATCGTATAAGCATAAAGTATAAAAACTGAAAGAGGCTTTATAATACCTTCCTTTTTCCCTCTTTCCCATAAATCAAGTAAGGGTTGTAAATGCTTTAGCCCTTCTTTCCTAACCCCTTCGTCTATCATAGGTGTATTATCACATTGCGATAAGAATGTAGCTTCATCTATCTGATTCAATTTATAGTCGGCAACATTATACCAAATTATTTCAAATCCTTTTTTAACGGGCAGATCCTTATTGTACCCCTTAAAAGCACAAACACTGAAGGACGACTTCACCTCGAGATAAAGGGTATTGATCAAATCTTGCTTATTTTCAAAATATAGATAGATAGTGGCTGGCGCCACTCCTGCGAGTTTAGCAATTTTCGACATTGGAGCATCATGAAATCCGTGATCATTGACCAACGTTAGCGTAGCTTTCAGTAGGGCTCTTTTTTTATCCGTTATTTTGTCTTTCTTGGCCATTTCGCTGTTCACATTATATTTTCTTAGTAGACAACACACCATAGACTTTTCCCGCCAATGCAATTAACACAAATTGGACAGGAAGCCTAATCAAAGCCGCGTTATGACTGCCTATCGCAGGATTTTCAGAAAACACATCCCAGATATGTATTGGTAAAAATAATATCATTAACAACAGCACTCCTAAAGCTCCAAATTTCGCATATTTTTTGTTCAATAACAAAGCTACGCCCAGAACAATTTCCACGAGGCCAGAGATATAAACTATCACCATAGCATAAGGTAAAAAGGAAGGGACAAACGGAATATAAAAATCTGGTTTCACGAAATGCTGTATTCCACCATATACCATAAAGATTGCCAATAATATTTTTACCACGGCCAATATTAGATGTTTCATTGATATAATTTATTGAGTTGTACAGTGCAAATATACAAATATGAATGAACGTTCATTTATTTTTAATGATTTTAACAATATTTTATAATGTGTGGATGTTATTTCAAAGTAATTTATTTATAGACTTTCTGCATTTGACTGGACATTTAGATAAGAGCATGTTGGCTGTTTGAATTAACTTTGAAAACATTTCAAAACCAAAAAGAGAGTACACAACGGAGTTCAAGCAAAAGGCTGTCGAATTGAGCTATGCCAGAGGCAATGCTGCAGAGGTATGCAGGGAACTGGGGCTGAACCGATCGGTCTCGGTATTGGGACGTTGGCGCATGGGGGCAAAAAATACCGAGAGAACAGTTTTTGACCGACGAGCAACGTGAGATAGCCGAACTCAAGAAAAAACTAAGGGAGGTGGAGATCGAGCTCGATATCCTAAAAAAGGCGATAGACATCTTCTCCTAGGGCAACAGGATAAATATAGGCTCATAAAACAACGCTTTTATGAACTTTCAACTTTATTTTCCTGAATTATGTCCTAATCCATTCTGACCATCGCAAACCCAAATTAAAGCTGATAGATTAATGCCCCTGGTTTAAGTGAAGCATGAAAAAAAGGTAAGACAACATAGCCCTTTGTCTAAAGAATTATTTTCTGAGTTGGGGACTATTTAGGCAATTCGTTTGTCAAACAACTCAGATGCAATACGACGGAACTTTATTAAACTTTTCAGAGAACATTTTTTTATGACTCTATGATACCGTAAGCCCGCTGTCTTTTTTCAATGGTTAATGTTTGAAATCCTGCATACGACATGAATGAACTGCAACTTATGATTAAGGATAAAAGCTATGTGTAGATTATTAGGGATTTTAAGATTCCTTGAATCAAAGATCATTTAGGATTATAATAAATAATGGATTGTTTCGCTTGGGGTTCTCTACTTCCAGAACAACCTAACTATCCCCAATTACTAAGCTGTAAATAATTGTATCATCTGTTTTATTCATGACAACAGTAAACATGGAGCCATCTGTGTCTTTAAACGTGGTACTTTCTATGAAACTCACACTTATTGGTATACTTACCCGTATCGCTTCTGGACTTATGAACCTTAAATAATAACCTATGGAGTAATTCGTGGACGTAGATAGTAACTCACCCGTTTTCGTATCGACCTGCACGGAGGCAAAGAATATATTCCGAACAAGGTTTGAACCTCCTGTTACATCCATTCAAATATTCTAATCGGTCCACCCCTATGACACCACTTTTGAAATCTTTGATCATAGAATTGCCCTAGCATTCGGCATTGATCCTATACTTATATTAATTTGGGTCAAATTTTTCGTTATACCCTATATATAATTGAATATCAGTATTTCAATTTCAAATAACACTATAAGTTGCTGTGGTCCGTAGAGGACACTATTAGAAACAAACTAACCTTTTAACGTATATATCTATCACACGTTTTTACATCGTAGGAACCAAACAATAATTCTATATAGTTCACCCTTATTGCGATTTTTTGTCAGAACTGGAATATCTGTAATCTATTATCGTATCGTCAGCATATAGCTTCCCATTTTTCTCTGTTATTACCGTATTTTGAGGGACTAATATCAGTAAGGAAGAATTTTCTTTATCAACATTAAACGAAAAACTATCTTTAACATTTTTTGCTATAAACGCCCTTTTGACTGCATCATATATTTTCACTTCTTTAGAACCCACAGAAATAGTTACTTCCATAATTTCGGGATTTGGATTGTAATATAAATAGCTAGGATACGCCTGATCTCTATAAAAGTCTGTAGCCAATAAATCCAATTGAAGTATATTTTCAACATTGGTCTTAGCAATTATGGCGCCTGCAATTCCAACATGCCCACTCCCATAAACACTGAATTGGGAAACTTTAGGGTTAGCTTTATTCCACTTCATTCCATCCCCTATAGCTATTGGGGCTTCTAAATCAAGATATAAGCCTTCTTCTTCATAATGCGAACTTTTTATTAGGCCCTCATAAGCAATTACGCCTTTAGTATGTTCTTTCTCTTCTGGAATCGTTTGATGGTCGTCCGGTATTTCGTATGGGTAAAATAACCTAGAAGCGTTAGCCGCATTGAGCATCCATTTTCCGATGGTATTGGCATACCGCTGATCATAACGCACCATAGGAACAAGTGGCCACATAGTGTCGTATGTATTCATTAAAAAAGCAAAACCCCCATTATGTTTGGTGCTCCCCACTAGCCCGGAAACGTCATACCCGTTCCAATTATCCACAAGGACACCCCAGCCCTCCCGGCAAGTGGAATTGCCATCAAATGTCCAATCCAAAACTTCTGAATAATCATAATCGGTCCCCTGCTCCGCATTCATTCTAGCAGATACATAAGCTCCAAAGGGCATCAAAATTTCATAAAAATAGTTCTCCTTCTGATTTAAAAGTGCTTCCAATGATGATTTGGCCCCTTTCAGATATTTTGTATCCTTAAATTTTTGATAAGCCGAATACAGCACATAAGCATGACCTGCCGCTGCATCCTGTTGCGTACATATCCATGTCTTATTGGGTCGCATGGTAGCATAATCAAAAAAAGAATAATCGTAGTTACCGTTTAACACGGAGTCGGCTGCATAAAACTTATCTGCCACTGACCTGAGAATAGGATCGTTTTCTGTTTCCTGCGGATAAAGGTCAGCAACTGCAAAGAACATTACATTGGGATAAACATCATACCACCAATCCCTAGCATAGCCACCTCCTAGCTGAGCCACTTCGGGTCCGGTATTGTTCATCATTATGTTCCAATTGGTTTCACTATTGTAATAGTTCTTTAACATCCCTACATAGTTGTAATCGTTTTGGTTGGACTTATCAATGCCCACTAAACTTGCTCCCAGTACAGATCCAATACTAGCAAGCGATTCGTGAAAAATACCATCATAATGTTCCTTGCCCTGTCTAACATCACCCATGGCAGTATAGATTCCATAAGTTTCTTGGTCAAAGTTTTTTCTAGAATTATCCATCCAAACTAAAGGCCAATATTCCCCCGTTTGATTTTCATCGTAAACCTTTTTGTCATAATCTTTTGCCAAACTGTTAAATTCCAAAATTTTGAAGGGTTTTGGCAGATTAGGCATGGAATCGATCCTTTGAACACCTAACTGATCAATAGGATCAGGAACGTCAAATAGATGCTCCTTACTCGCTTTTTCACATGAATCAAGTCCAAGGCTTAAGGTTAATAAGAGGACGATACAACGATTAAATATTTTCATTTTCTAGTTTAGTTTGTTGTTTTAACAATTGTTTTGCGATCAATATGGCCAAAAGCTGCAATGTCCCTATTATTAATAGAGCATACCGTAGCGCAATATCGGCATCTCCAAAAAAGGCGATACCTAGGAATGTACCTGCCCCTATAAGCCTCCCCACGTATAACCCAAATTCATGATTTAGGATATAGGCAAATTCGTTTCTGTTCTCTAGTTTAGACAGTATATCAATTACTTTAAGTTGGATTGGAAAGTAGGCAATATCCAAAATGGGTCGGGCAATCAAAAGTAAAAAAATAAAAATTATCACTCCGGTAGAATTAAACAATACGGCATTGAACAAGGATGCCAAAAAGAAACAAATAAGACCAAAGCTAAAAATTTTCAGTCGATGCTTTGGCTTGGATAATTTTCCTAAAATGAGCATTATAATGGCTGCAATTATTGCACCGATGGATTGGGCAGTACCCAATGCTCCTTCCGATGAAAAAAATTTCATCATTAGAATGGCCGGTGCAGTAACTATAAAACCTTGAGCCAATCCTTTTAACAACGCCATTTGAAGCATTTTGTTCCAAAGTTTGTGAAACTTGAAATAAAGGAACTTCTCACTCCTTGGCTTTTCGTACTTCCCAAAATGAAAAATAATTGAAGCGATAATGGTAAAAACAAAGACAGCTGCTGTTACTACCTTATACCCTGAATTTACCCCTTCATTAGAACTTCCATTGCCTGTCATTAGATACCATCCTATTACAATTGGTACTACAACTGCTGTGGTTGTATAAAAAAACGTGTCAAGTCCATAATAAAAATTTCTAGTTCTATCAGATGTGGTCGCAAGTACCAAATAATCCCTATTTGACCAATACAGACCAAAAGACATTCCCATTATAAGACCGGCCAAAACCAAACCCGTATAAGAAATCTCTTTTAACGACATCATAAATATCATGGACACCCCACTTAAAAGCATACCCAAAGAAAATAACCTTTTAATATTTACCCTGTTAAGCAAATACCCATTAATGAAAAAAGTAATGGGTATACCTGTGTATATTGCCAATTGATACAACATTACTTTTGAAGGGTCATTTGAATTCCTCATTATGTAGGATGCAACAAAAATATCTATTACAGGCATAACAAATGCATAGACCAAATTTGTTAAGATCAATATTTTTGCACTCCTTGAAAAATCCTTTATTCCTATTTTAGCAACAACTCCCATTATTTCTTAAGTGATTTTAGTATAGATTTAATAGAAAGGGTTGCTAGACATACGTGCTCATCGGAAGCTCCGTAGTATAAGCTAATCTCGTCTCCATTTACAGAATGGCCATTCGTAAAAACGACATTGCCAAAAAACCCGGTTTTTTCATACTCGGCCAAAGGTTCCATTATGGGTTCCTCTGACCTCGCAATTACGATAGAGGGATCGTTTAAATCCAATAATAAAGCACCTAGACAATATCTATTTTCATCTGTTGCCCCATGATAAATTGCTAACCAGCCTTCTACTGTTTTAATAGGTGAAGCTCCCGCCCCAAGCCTTTTCCCATCAAATTTAAAAGCCCTAGTTTTAGAAATACATTTGTGATTTCCCCAGTGGACGCCATCAGGTGATTCAGCAATCCAAATATAATTCCCGCCTAACTCCGGACTACTAGGTCTATGTAATGCATAAAACTTATCATTTATTTTTTCTTCAAAAATGGCGCAGTCTTTATTATGCGGACTAAAAATCATACCTTTCATTTCAAAATCCTTCCAATTCCTGGTAGTTCTCAATCCAACTCCGACCCCATTAGCCGATACCATAGTATAAGTCAAGTAATAGATATCCTCTATTTTTGTAACCCTACAGTCCTCGATACCGTAACTTTCATATGCTCCTACACCAAAAAGTGCAGGATATTCCTCTGACTCCGAGAATATAATTCCATCGTCGCTAAAAAGAATTCTTAAATGGGAAATCGTCGTTAAGTAATCCACCCCATCATAATTAATGACTCTTGAGTCAGAGTTGTTTAATTTTGGATCATCCAGACTAAAATCCAAAATTTCGACCAGCCCATTATGATTATAAATTGGTATGGAAACAAATCCAGGTTTTTGCACAGTACGTTCGGCAACCCTTATCAATAGTCCAATCCTACCATTAAATTCGAATGTCCCCGGATTGAGCAAACATTCAATAATCATATTCTCATTGCTAGGCTTTAAATCTTTAGGTGATAATAATGGGTTTCCAATATATCTTTTTGCTATATCTGTCATTTTTTGTTGAATTTAGAGATGGGTGACTTTTTTAAAAGAGAAGTAGGATATAAAATACATACTACTTCTCTTTAAAAACTAAACAAACAACTCTGTTATTTAAGTAATCCGATTTATTTAATACCCTGGGTTCTGGGTAATTGTTCCTCCGGACTTATCAATATCTCTCTGGGGAATAGGAAATAGGTAGTTATGATCTTGAAAATTCCTCCCCAAATTGGACAGTACCTCTTTTGCCTTGCCCCACCTTTTCAAGTCGTTAAACCTATGGGATTCAAAACCTAGTTCTACCCTTCTTTCTAACATTATCCAATTCCTGATTTCATCCACATCATTAGAAACAGGTCTGTCCTCCAATGTTCCAGAAGGGACAATTGAACCATCTGCAGTAGTACTGGTTCTTGCCCTAGCCCTAATTTGATTAACAATCTCCATAGCCCCGTTATAGTCACCTGTTTCATTTAGCGCTTCTGATTTCCAAAGCAATACATCAGCATACCTGATAAAAATCCTGTTTCCATCATCAACCATATCAGTAGTAGAGCCTATAATCTTGAAGGAACGCTTATCGTCAGGATTCGCAGTAGTGGTATAAAGCAATCGTGGATCATTAGGTTCGAAGGAAGCTATAAAGTCATCCGTTGGTGCAAAAAATCCCCATCCGATTAAATATCTAAGTCCATTATCATTGGTAGGGATCTCATTGGAACGATGGTCATAAGCAAAAATCACTTCATCATCGGTAAACTCAAGGTTTACATCAAAGCTATCAAAATACTCCGTATTAAGGCTATAATTTCCAAGGGCATCCAATTCAGAGACCAGACTCAATACCGTTTGCCATTCTTCAGCAAAAAGAGCAACTTTTGCTTGTAATGCTATAATAGCTCCCTTTGAAGCCCTCCAAGGTTCCTCCGCATCAGGATATTTGTCATTTACCGCTATGGTCTTTGCGTCAGTCAAATCCTGATTTATCTGAGTCATGATATCATCTGAAGACGCTCTTACCGATAGCGAGAAAGCTTCCTCAAAAGACTCTGGAGAACTAAGTACGAGTGGCACATCACCAAAATTATTTACCAGATCAAAGTAATAATATGCCCTTAAGAAATAGGCCTCTGACAATAATTGGTTTTTACGGGCCTCGTTCATTCCGGCCCCTTCAACGACTTCCGCATTAGTCAAAAGGCTAATTGCAATATTGGATCTGCTTATGCCTTCATAATCATACACCCATATTCCATTAAAGGCTTGGTTTTCAGAAGTGAAACTAAAATCGGACAATTCATCCATCCAGGCCTGATCACCGTCAGCACTCCATTTTTTATTCATATCATTTGATGCAATGTCCTGTAATATAATGTCATTTCTGAAAACCGTCCCTTCGGTCCACTTCCATCCAGAAATAATTCCGTTCAGAGTACTTTTTAAAGGATCGTAGGCTGATTTTACAGAAGATTCCAGTGTAATTGAAGATGGGTCTGAATCAACTTGATCAATCGTTAAAAGTCCTATTGGGTCATTCTCAAGTTCATTCTCACAGCCAATCAAGGCTGTAAAGAAGAGTATCAAAACAATACTTTTAAATATATTTTTCATAATAATTAAGAATTTCAAGATTAGAATTTTAGATTAGCACCTATCAAAACCGACGTTGATGATGGATATGTACCTTGATCTTTCAAGTCCACCGTTTCTGGATCTAAACCTGTGTAGTCGGTTATAGTGAATAAATTTTGACCGGAAATGTAAATACGAACGTCTTTAAGCCCTTTTAGCGCTCCAATGGTATAGCCAATTTCCATGTTCTTTAGACGTAGGTATGAGGCATCCTCTACGAATATGCTCGATATCTTGCTGCTTCCGTTATCCTCAAATGTCACCCTTGGCCTGGAATTAGAGCTTCCTTCACCGTCCCATGCGCCCAAAATGGCCGTAGAATAATTGAATGGCCTTGTGTCATAATCAACAATCTGCTTTCCATCATTATATCTATCTATTCCCTGTACTCCTTGAAAAAGAAACGAAAAATCAAACCCTTTGTACGAAGATGAAAAAGCGAGCCCGTAAGTCAGGTCCGGTATTGGGGATCCTATAAATTCCCGGTCATCCGAGTTGATTACCCCATCTTTGTTCAAATCCTTGAATTTAATATCCCCAGGTTTGTCCGTGGCTCCTATAGTACCGCTTAGGTGACTATCTATCTCGGCCTGGTTTTGATAAATACCAATCATTCTATAACCAAAATAAGCATCCAATGGTTGACCCACTTGTGACCTGCTAACATCTCCTGAAATATATGGCAAGTTTGGATGAAGTTTTTCCACATTATTGGACAAGGTGGCCAAATTTGCGTTTATGCTGTATTTGAACTCATTGTCCGAATTTTTGTAATTCACGGAAAATTCAAAACCACGGTTCCTTACTTCACCTGCATTCAATATTGTAGATTCTACATCCCCAACCACTGAAGGCAAACTAATCGGTAATAATATATCTGTAGTACTTTTATTGAAATATTCAGCGGACATGGCTAATTTATTATTGAACAGGCTTAAATCGACCCCAACATTTGATTGGGTGGATGTTTCCCATTTTAAATCTGGATTACCAAAACGGTCTACGGTAACAATACCGTCTGTTTGGCTTATCAAAGTCAGGTAGGTATAATTATCTATTTCTTGATTCCCTACTTGACCCCAACTGGCCCTTAGTTTTAAATCGGATAACCAATCAACATCCTCTAGGAACTTTTCATTTGAAATTTTCCACCCAGCCGAAACCGAAGGAAAATAACCCCAACGCTGGTTTTCGGCAAATCTTGAAGATGCATCTGCCCTTAGATTCGCTGTTACCATATATTTTCTATCATAGGAATAGGATGCCGAGCCAAAATAAGAGAACAAAGCCCATTCAGATGCCGAACCCGAGTTCCAGAGATCCAAATCACTTTCACCATAATCCAAGTATCGAAATTCATCATTGGTATAGGCAAAGCGTGCCCTACTTGCACCAATGGACGATTCATAATTGGTTATGTACTCTGTACCCAATAATGCGGAAAAATCATGTTTTTCTGCAAATGTCCTTGTGTAATTTAGTGTATTGTTAAACGTAATCGTAAGGGCATCCCCTCTTTCCTCATTTAAACTACTTGGTCTATTTTGCCTGCCCAATCCCGCATCTACTTCACTTCCCGAACCATCATCATCTCCATAGTTTTGGTAAAATGCCTTATTGTGGTATGCTGCAAAATCAATTCCTACATTTGTTCTGAAAACCAGTTCTTTATTTTTCAAAAACGAATACTCGCCAAAGACATTTCCGAAAGCTCTATATGTTTTACGAACATCGTCGGTAAAGTACGCTTGTGCAATTGGATTTCCCACAACCTCATATAGCGATCTCATATTGGCCTGGTCATAACCGGTTTCTGTATAAAAAGGTAAATCGGTAAATGGATCTTCTTCTGAATACGTAGGATCATTCATATCCTTATAAACCGATGTTATAGGAGCCCTCAACAAAGCATACCGAATAAGACTCTCTCCTTTTGAGGCAACTTTGTCCTGTGCGGAGTAAGATAACTGTAGGTTGGTACCTAACTTTAGGCGATCCGTCAGGTTTGTATTAATATTGGTTCTATAGTTTATCTTTTTGTATTTATCATGGTCATAGACCACGGCACCGTCTTGGCCATAATATCCCAATGATATCAAAAATTGTGTTTTGTCACTACCTCCACTGGCCGTAAACTGCAAACTCTGTGATTTTCCATTTTCAAACAGCTCATCAAGCCAATCAGTGTCAGAAAAATCAGATCGTCCTCTATCTGCTGTATAAGGATTTGTCCCTGTATATGTATTGTTCCATGCCTTTTCAAGCGTATTGATATATTGATCGGCATTCAACATATCTGGAAGGTTGGCAATTTTGCTAAACCCCGTAAAAAAATTTAAATCAAAGTTCACTTTCCCTTTTGTGCCGTTCTTTGTTGTAATTAAAACAACCCCTCCAGAAGCCCTTGATCCGTATATTGCCGCTGCCGCCGCATCTTTTAAAACGGTCATTGCCTTAATGTCGTCTTGGTTCAAAAAACTTATATCCCGGGTGGGGATACCATCGATTACATATAATGGGTTATTGTCTCCAATGGTTCCTACACCACGAATTCGAATTTGTATTGCATCTCCTGGTGCACCAGTGCTAGAAGTCACCTGTACCCCAGCAATTTGTCCTTGCATGGCCTTAGCCACATTAGTTACCCTTGTTTTCTCCATATCGGACAAGTCTACTGTGGATACAGCTCCTGTTAAATTCGATTTTTTCCTTACCGAATACCCCACAAGGACTACTTCATCAAGAGATTTTGCATCCACGGTCATTACAACATCAATATTGCCTTTTCCATTAACAGGAATCTCTATGGTGTCGTATCCTATGTAACTAAAAACCAATATAGCATCCGAATCCACATGGTTAAAAGTGTAATTCCCGTCGAAATCAGTTGAAGTCCCGATAGAAGTCCCTTTTAATACAACATTTACCCCCACTAAAGGGCCTTGATCGTCTTTTACCACACCTGTAACTGATTGGGCATAAAAAATACCCGTCCAGAACAAGGTAGCAATAAGAATCAGTTTTCTAAAAACACCTTTTTTCTTCATAATACTTAAGTAGATTTAGTTAGTTTATTTTTTCTGTTCAAATAGTATGGTAAACTTAATTTTACGCACGTATAAACATGTACACTATTTTTTCAAAAGTGTACATTAAACCACAACAATCTGTTTTACAGGTTGTTAAATCTCTAATTAAGTTTTGGACTATATTTAATTTGGTAATTTTTAGGAGTAATATTGTACATCTTATTGAACTCCCTATAGAAGTACGATCGGTTATTAAAGCCGGATTGATAACAAACTTCAGAAACGGTCAAGGTATTTTTCTTCAATAAATCCGCTGCATGTTTTAGTCTTGTGGTCCGTATCAAATCCCCTTGCGACAAACCCGTAATTTTCTTTATTTTTCTGTACAATTGTGAACTGCTTATGCCCAATTCTTTCTCAATCAACTTTGATTGTAGGTTATCGTTATCGATATTGTCACGGATTATGTCGATTACCTTGTTTATAAAATCCTTGTCCTCATTCCCAATAGGAAGATCGTATAGGTTATCCCCATACACATCCTTGTTAAAATGTTTGAACATTAATTCCCTTTCTTCAAGAAGTTTTTCAATCCTGACCATTAAATGATCTGGATGAAACGGTTTTGGTATAAATGAATTCGCCCCACTTTCCAACCCTTTGATTCTACTCGTTACAGAGCTACTTGCCGTAAGCATTATAAAAGGAATATGGCAGGTCTTGGTCTCTCTCTTTATTTTTTTGCAAAGTTCGATTCCGTCCATCACTGGCATCACGACATCACTTACTATAATATCCGGAAGCTGGTTCTCAGCAATCTCAAAAGCTTCCTGCCCGTTGTATGCGGTAAGCACCGTATACTTATCTGCCAATAACTCTTTTAGCAATCCATGCATTTCCCCATGATCTTCGACTACCAGTACTTTTTTTCGTTTGCTTAAAATAGATTCCAACGCAGATACCTTATTTAAGGAATTATCCTTTTCGGTAGGGAGGGCTTCCAATACATTTTGAAGATAATGGGATATAAAAACCTCTCCTTCATCTGAGTCCATTTCATTTTCTCTAAACATTTCCCTGCTACACGGTAAAGAAACGGTAAAGGTTGTTTGTCTATTCTCTTTGCTAAAAACCTGTATCGTGCCTCTCATTACCTGAACCAGTCTATAGATATATGCAAGTCCAATCCCAGTTCTGAACAACTCATGCTCCGAGCTTTTCATGATATCTGTCGATGAAAATCGATTGAAGAGTGAATCCAACTTATTTTTAGGGATTCCTTTTCCTGAATTCATTACCTTAATCTTCAATTCCTTTGAGTTATTAGTTGCCCCCTCAATGGTAAATATTAATTGGATTTTCCCTTTCTCAGGAGTATACTTAAAGGCATTTGACAATAGGTTGAACACTATTTTCTCAATTTTATCCTTATCAAACCAACCTATTATTTCTGATGGTATCGTAACCACAAAATCGATTTTCTTCTTTAGTGCCCATTCATCGAACAATTCTGCAATTTGTTCAAGTACGTCAACTAGGTCAAAGCGTTTGACGGTAACATCCAAATAGTCCTCTTCCGCTTTTCTAAACTCTAAAAGCTGTTGGGTCAAAAAAAGTAATCTAGAGGAATTGCTCTGGATCATTTTGATAAATCGTTGATTTTTAGTACTTATTTCAAAGGATTCCGACAGCTTTTGAACAGGACCAATAATCAACGTTAGCGGGGTTTGGAATTCATGGGCAATATTGGTAAAAAAAGTAATGCGTTTTTGATGAATTTCCTCTTCCCTTTTTTGGAATAGAATATTCTGTCTCAATTTATTGCGTTTGTTGAAATAACTCCATATAAACACTAAAAAAAGAACTGAAAGAATGACATACAACAGAATAGCAAGGTCTGAACGCCAGAATATAGGCTTTATTTCAATATCAATGGCCTGTATAGGATCACTCCATATTCCATCGCTATTGGTCCACTTTAACCACAGCGAATAATTTTTCGGCGGTACATTAGTAAAAGAAATATTCCTTCGGTTACCAATGTTTACCCATTCGCGGTCAAATCCACTTAATTGATATGCGTACTGGCATTTTTCGCTATTGATATAAGTGAGGACCGCCAATTCAACATCGAAGTAGTTTTGATCATGATCTAAAACAATCGATGGGATACTATTGGATTCCGAAGAAACAACCAGGCTTTGATAATAAGGGATTTCTTTATTCTGACCGCTAATATCATCAATTAGAATATCTGGAACATATGTCGATTCTTTTATTTTCCAAGGCAAAAAAAAGTTAAACCCTTTAATACCCCCCATGAAAATAAAATCCGATGCTAAACTCTTATAAAAGGCCCCATCAGCAAATTCATTGTTTTGTAAACCATCATTTTTTATAAAGTTGATGAATTTGGATTCATCCAATATAAATTTTGACAAGCCAAAATTTGTGCTAATCCATAAGTTATTATCTATATCCGGAACAATTCCGTGAATTGTATTATTGGGAAGTCCTTCCTTTACGGTAAATCTTTTGAAAACCGCTTCACCGTTATCTTTGAATTCTTCCAAAAGATTCAATCCAAAACTCGTACCTACCCAAAGCCTATTCATGGAATCTGTGGACAGGCATAAAATATCATTACTGGATATACTTTCCGAATCGCTTTTTTTATTTACAAATACCTTGACAAGGCCGGACTTTTTATTTAATATATTTAGACCTCCTAGTCGGGTCCCTATCCAAAGCTCATCCTCATTTTTAGGAATAATAGAAAACACAACATTACTACTCAATGATTTTCCCTCGACATTGTCGGCTGTGTACTTTTTAAATTCGATTACCCTTAGTTCCTCACCGGACCGCTCTATTTTGAGGCGAATCATACCAAAGCCATTTGTGCCAATCCATAAGTAACCTTTTTTATCTTGATAAATGGTATATGTAGACTTAAAGTATTCGCACTCAGTGCTACCTAAAATTTTCGCCCAGCTGACCAGTTTTGACTTCTTTAAATCAAAAACATCGATTCCGTTACCGTCAGTCCCTATAAACATTAGACTGTCCCGTCCACTGTGTAACGCGAAAACGGCATTATTTATATTGCTATTGCTTTCATTGAAATTAGTATATTTTAATGAGCTATTATTATTCTCGTAAAAATCAGCCGGAAATCGGAACAACCCTTTTCCTTTGGTTCCCACCCAAAAAGAATTCCCCTTTATTTCAGTAAATGCCCTCACAATACCTTCACTAAACTCGGACACCTGATTTTTTGATATTAGATTAAATGATTTTTGTAATGGATATAATTTAAAAATCCCATCTCCATCGGTACCTATCCATAATACATTTTCACTACCGTGTAGTATCGTTGTAACCTTTTTACCTTTGAGAAATTTAATCCATGACTTTTTTACATGATTCCCAAGACTATCAACAATTATAAACTCCGATGTATTGGATAGCATAAGCCCATCAGGAGTAACTCCGATTATATTTTGAACACCCTCTTGAATAATCCCTAAAGAATCCCTATCCGTCAAGGAATGGACTTTTGCAGTACCCTTTTTTGAAATAACACATATCTTTTGATTTTGAAGTATTTCAAAATCACGAACATTATCAGAAATCAACTCACTTTGAGAAATATATTTTTCTCCATTATTTCTGGTTTTTATTTCTAATAGGTGTAGTTGATTATTTTCAAACAATACAAGTAAATCTCCTGAAGTATTGATTATCATTTTTTTTACGGCTTCCTCAGGTAAGTGCTCGAATTCCATTTGTTGAAAACCATTATTTAGATAATAGCCAATTCCCCAATCCTTAACTGCACAAAACACTGTTTTTGAAGCATCAAGAGCCATGTTAAATTCAGATTCGGATAAAGGCTGATTCTTTTTATTTGAAAAGAAATAGCGCTGGAATGTATTTGTTTTTTTATTGTATTTGTTTATTCCATGCATCGTCAATACCCAAATATGACCGGTATTATCTTCGTCGATTTTAAGAATTACCTGATTGCTTAAGCTGTTATCATTATTGATATCCGGACGGAATATTTTAAATTTACTTCCGTCATAACGATTTAAACCATCCCAAGTTCCTATCCATAATATATTATCCGAATCCTGAAAAATGGCATTGACGGAACTATTTGAAAGTCCCATCGTATTGTCTAATTGTGTAAAGGAATATTTTAAATCCAATGTCCCGGCTGAATCCGTAACATTGCCCAAACCGGTACTGGGATTTCCTGATCCAGGTTCTTCTGGAACTTGCGTAATTGTATTCTTATCAGCATTCGTTTCATACTTCCTATTACAAGAAATGATTCCAAATAAGATCAGCCCTATAAGTAGTGTTTTTTTTATCAAAATTGAGTTAACAATAACTGTGGTTTAAAACTTTTAGCAATGATTCATAAGACCAGAATGGAATAAATCAAATAACAAAGGTAAAGGTACGAATCCCAGTTTATTGATTGAATAACATTAATGATTATGTAATTAAAAATAATAGAAATACATTGATGATTTGATGATTACAAAAAAGCCGGACTTCAAAAAAATGAAGCATGGTAAGAACTAACTCAGAAAATGGGCGACAATTCCCTTTTACCCCCACTACAAACTAAATTAACAAGCTCATATCTCCTTACTTTTAGACATCATAATGAATCAACCCCATTTATGACTTTCCTGGAATATACTCATAAATGTATATTATGACTTATTCCTGATTTCACTATGTAACTAATAAGTTAAAATCGTTATAAACGGATAATGATCCGAAGGCAATCGAGCTTCATTTCTATAAAGGTAAATCTCTTTGGTTTGTAAGCTTCCCCTAATTAGAACTGCTTAGTTTTCTAAAACTTCATTAAAGTGACCTCCTCCCATATTATGTACCGGTCAAAAGTAGAGAACCCGGACTATTTGACCTCCTCCCATATTATGTACCGGTCAAAAGTAGAGAATCCGGGCTATTTTGATTCTTTTCGATATACTCGTTGGGGGACATGTCCCCCAACGAGCTATGTGGTCTAAAACCGTTATAATCTTCTCTCCAATGGTCAAATTTCTCTTGTGCGTCATGCAAGGAAAAGAACCAATTGGCGTTCAGGCATTCATCCCTAAAGGAGCCATTAAAACTCTCTATGAACGGGTTGTCGGTAGGTTTTCCAGGCCTTGAAAAATCCAGTTCCACTTTATTTTCATAAGCCCATTTATCCAATACCTTGCTGATGAACTCGCTGCCGTTGTCCACTTTTATGCGTTTTGGAAGCACTTCGCCCCCAAAGGTAATGGTTTCCATGACTTGTACCACATCACTTCCTTTTAAGGACTTGCCTGCATGGATGGCAAGGCATTTTCTACTATAATTATCCACTACAGTCAAGCCCCTGAACCTACTGCTGTTGTACAGCTGGTCAGAGACAAAATCCATGCTCCAGCACTCATGTAAACTGGAGGCGTTGCCTTCATTTGGTTGCCTATGTGCGGCAGAACGGTTTCTTTTGGGCCGCTTGGACCTCAGGTTCAGCCCTTCCTCGCAATAAACCCTGTAAACACGCTTATGGTTGTCCATGAAACCCTCACGTCTCAAAAGGATGTAGATCCGCCAAAAACCATATCTGACCCTTGTGGCGGCTATCTCGTTCATACGCATCCGAAGAAGCTCATCGTTCCTCCCCTGCGTTTTATAATAGAACACACTTTTGTGCAACAGCACCAAGCTGGTACAACGGTTTATGGAGATATTGTACTCCATGCGTATGTTGCAGACCATCTCCCGTTTTCGAGCTGGCCTCAGAACTTTTTTTTCAGTACATCCTGTAGGATCTGTTTGTCAAGGCTAAGGTCGGCAACGAGTTTTTTCAATTGCGAGTTCTCCTCTTCGAGGTTCTTCAAGCGACGTAGTTCCGAGACCCCGAGACCTCCATATTTCTTCTTCCAATTGTAAAAAGTGGCCTCGCTGACCCCC
>NZ_QGGQ01000012.1 GCF_003148665.1 Maribacter polysiphoniae
GTAGCTTAAGGCTACTTTATAGAATATGATTTCTCCCTATGGTCGAAATGACTTAGGGATAAAACGATTGGGGAATTACATCAAGGTGAGCTTATAGCCAGGATAAATATGTACATGATGCGATTCCTCCTCGCATGGCTCGTTCGGAATGACTTTTAGATTCATTAGGGCAATCCGTCATTTCGAAGGAGTGAAAGGACTGAGAAATCACACTGGTAGCTTAAGGTTACTTTATAGAATATGATTTCTCCCTATGGTCGAAATGACTTAGGGGTAAAACAATTGGGGAACCACATAAAGCCGAGTCTGAACCCAGGATTTTTAAGTATAGGATGCAATCCCATATTTTTAGTGATTCTAATGGCACTTCTTCCCTCCTTAAGCAAGAACAACTATCGGTAGATCATCGCATTCTTGAATGCACCCTTTCCTGTGGTTAAGTCCAATAAGAATCCGTTTATAACCGCATATTCGGGTTTTCCATTCTTTTCCAACAGGAAGGTAGGATTAATACCTACCTGCAATTGAAGTTCGGTCGATTCATAGGCACTTCCCACAATGTTCAAGGGAATGGGTGATTCCAACGCGTTTAAAGGAATTTTAGCTATCCGTATAAAGGTATATCCTTGCTGTAACAGTTCCATGGCATTAATCTGTTCCAATTCAGCCAAGGTGTTTAGGGTTTTTGGATATACTTTCCCTTGTTTTATGGTATAACCCGTGGCATCGATAGTTTCATACCCATAATAGGTCGACAAATCCCCTTGGTCCAAAATACGGCTACTGTACCAAAAGTCGTTTTTTCCTTCTTTGTCAACTTCCAATCTATTTATACCTAAATCAAGGACATAATTTTTATCCAAAAGGCGATAGGTGGCGTTGGTGATTTTCAAATCAAACAATTTCCTGTCATTTTCGGGGATCTTTTCATAATCCGCAATGGGAATATCCTTATAATTCCCTTCCGCAATCGTATAGATGGCCGAAAGTATGGATACATAATTGAGTTTCCGTATTTCCTGCTTTTCCACATCATTGGCATATCCACCGGATTCTATTAAAATGGTGCTTGTGCCCCACTTTTGTATATTATCCCCAAAGGCCCGTGGTTCAAAATCATCATTGTAACGCCCTACTTGCCCTGGAGCATATTTCTGGATGATATTGTTCATAAAAACAATGATTTTCATGGCATTTCCACGTGTTTCATTAATGTCCTTTTCATAATTATAGGCAGGAGCCAAATAGGAAACCGTGGCTGGCTTATCGGTGCGCTCGGCATTGTAATAGGTGCTTTGATCGTGAAGATTAAAGCCGAAATCGGCCTTTAAGCTATCCCTTACCCGTTTTAAGGTTTGGCTTTCCGGGGATTGTAACCGTAGTGCATCCCGATTTATGTCGACCCCCAATACGTTTCTTCGCTGAAAACGTTCTGCCCCATCGGGATTCAACATCGGCAAAAAGTGGAGGGTTAGGTTGTTAAGGATTTCCTCTTTTTCAGACTTAAAATCCCCACTGGATAGAAAATTGAGGATATCGAAAATAGCCTGGGTGGCAGTTGGCTCATTCCCATGCATTTGGGACCATAAAAAGACATGGGTCTTACCCGAACCGATACTGATCAAACTCAAATCGCGTCCTTCAATGGACTCCCCCACCTTGTTTATCGTAAATATGGGGTTAGCGGCATGTTTGGCAATCAACGGTTGTAAATCATGGTGTTTTATACGCCGTATATTCAATTTTTGTTCCTTGTAGGTATCATAGGTACTATAGAGTTCCGAGGTGATATCCGAATTTTGGGAATATACGGGATGGAATAGGATAAGGCTTAAGAAGAGCACTATTAACTTTGGATTCATATTATTTGGTATTGTTTGGTAGTGGTTTAAATCCGTAATTTTTTGTCGCCTTTCTGACCTTGGACATAAATTCCTCCCCAGGATCCGATTTTGTCGTTCGGTATCCTTCATCTTTTTCCAACCATAATTCATGTCCTTCAAAAAGGGTATATTCATGGTGTCCGATGACATATTCAATATCGTACTTTTCAGCCAAATACTTCACCAGCCAAATATTCGATTTTAATTGTGCCTTGGTCAGTGGGGTGTCTTCAGTACCCCCAACGTTTTCAACCCCAATAGCACAATGGTTCAACCCAATAACATGCCTCCCCATAGTGGTTTCCGGTATCAATCGGTAAACAGTGCCGTCACGATCGATCAAAAAATGGGCAGAGACATTCAAGCCACTGACACTCTCAATATCTGGTCTCCAATTCGGTAATTTTGGATCATGGAAAGCCTCAAAGGACTTTTCAAAGGTTGGGATGGCGGTCCAATGTAACACAACCATCTTAGGTACAATGGTTGGTTCTTTTTGATCCAAACCATATCTGTCCTTTAAATATTTTAATGTAAGTTCATTGCGTTCCTCATTGAAAACAACGGGTTTGTCCACAATATTCCTAGTACTTGAGCATGCCGTAACAGCGAGTAGGACGAAAAGCGGTAAAATCTTATTCATCATGTTTGATTTTAATCGTTTAAAGGTAAAGAATCCAATTTTTCTTTTAAAACGGCATATTCAATAATTATCTTTCTTTTTCCCCAATTAAGTGCCGTATCGATTTGCTTTCCCATATAAATGTCAATCTTGTTTTTCCATCTGGGATGCATCTTGTCATTAATATAAAATGTATCGGGAAAAGTATCGATCCGCACCATGGTACCATATTTTAAACCCTTTGCGATCAAATCACGGGAAACGGCCAATGATTTTACCCCAGGTTTCAACGTATCGCCCCAAGCGGTGATGGTAGGTGCCTCATTGGTTTGGGAAGGCAGGGAATTGTAGGCGGTAGCCGTAACTTCCAAAGGGATCCAAACATAGGGATCCTCTTCTTTATCCTCTTTACATCCCCAGAAAATGGAAATGATAAGAAAGCCAATAAGTTTATTGTTGCTCATGCCCCGATCTTGTTTTATTCTCCAAAACCAAAATATCAATACCTTTTTCCCTCCAATATTTGGTTTTTTCAATAGGGACTTGGGTAAAAGCGTATGAAAATGAACTTAGGATAATATCCTGGTCCCCATCATTATCGACATCACCGGCATCCATAAGCAACCATCGGGCAAAGTTGGCCTCTTCAAGGGTCGCATCCTCAAAAGTAAAGTCCTGCGCATTTTTGTTTTCCAAGTAAACAAATGATGATTCTTTAGGATTATGGTAATTCGGGAATGTGGATAACAGTCCAAAATCGATATCCCCATCCTGATCAAAATCCCTTGCAACCACCCTAGTGGCACCGTTCAAGGGATAAAAGTATTTCTCTTCAAAATGATTACTCCCATCATTGATATGCAACCGCATACCATGATAAGGTTTGGGAATAAACGTGAGGTCGGCATTATCGCCGTTGACCGTTACAATATCGACATCCCCATCATTATCATAATCGATCAACTCAAACCAACTACTCCCATAGATGGGACTAAAACGAATGACCTTATCCATGGTGAATTTCAAATCATCTTCTTGGTAGAATATGGTAATACTCTCATCCCCTTGGGAAAATAAAGCCACAATATCCTTTCTCCCATCTCCGTCCATATCCTTGACAACGGATCGAATCACTCCCGGAAGTCCAGATAGGACTTGCTTTTCAAAACCTGTGGAATCATTCGATTTCAATATGGAGAGCTTTCCGGTAAGGTACCCGAATTCGCTGATGATAAGTTCATCCTTCCCATCCCCATTCAGATCATCGACTACCGTATGTACGGGTCTGTGCAAAACTTGGGGTAAATGGGTAGTGGTCCCTTCTTTTTCGACGAAGACCCTACCGGAAGGAATCTCGGAGGGATTTAATTTACCCACTGCCGTAATATAGGTGGTATGTTGTGATTTATTAAAGGCGGTTATTGGTCGGGAATAGGCATTCAAATAACGCAATCTACCTGTCGTGTAATCATAGTTCAAAAGCCTTCCTGCCATATCCCCGAGTTCTATTTTGCCCGAAGGGCCATCAAAATTCAGATAAGTGAACATTAACCCGGGTAAGGTGTCAAAGGAAATAGGTCTTGGTCCGAAAATAGCTATTTCATGATGTGTTATCTCCCTATTGGGCATGGAAACGGAATCTGGGGCCTGTTGAATGATATAATCCTGCAATAGCTGCCAATCCTCATTTTTGATTGTTTGGGGTAAGGAATATATTCCTGATTTCATCATGGCTTCCTGCTCCTGATACGAACGGCCTTTATACGGATTGTAATTTGGATTTCGAACACCCATTCTCGCCCCCATATCGGGCAGCACCTTGTTTTTCCATAGTTCTTTGGAAAGCGATTGAATATCTGGGGGTATGTGGCATGCAGCACAACGGGCTTGGTATAGGGCCAAAGCTTTTTTTTCTTTGTTCTTCGAGCAGGATGAACTTAATAAACTTAAAATGGCAACGAAATAGATATATCTAAAAATGCGCATTGGGGTGTGTTGATTACAGGTTCTTCAACCGGTTTTGCCTAACTTCTTGATGCCATATACCGTAAAAGTACATGAAACTGTGCCTTTCGATAATTTTAGGTTTTAACCAAAAATCGGATGTTCTATATATTTTAGGCAATTTATAAAATATGTTTTAGCAAATGTGGGATTGAATTCATAAAAGGGAAAAAGAAATATTAAATTTGTGTGTAAACCGTATTGAAGTTATGAAGGTAGTAAAAAGAGTTGTTGTTCCTGTACTTATCCTCCTTGCAGGAATTATTTGGTTCAATTATCCAAAACTGAATATCATATCCGGATTTGCCGCAAAAAGCATGGCTTCCAACCAATTCATCGCCCACCGTAGTATGGAATCGGTCAATGCGAATGACCATAACGTCCCCATGATTAAGTTGGCCCATGCAGAAGCTATCAAGAACGGTGCGATGGCTACAGTATATGGACTAATGAAGCGTAAGGCCATTTGCAATGAAGGTAGCGGCTGTGTTTTGATAAACGATGATTATGATATCAATGCATACCAATTTACGCCCCATAGGACCCATACGGCATCGAATCTTCCTTTTCCTTATGGTGATGCAGCCCCTAAGGATACTGTTTTTGATAATGTGGATTACCAACAACTTAATAAAGCAATTGACGGCGCCTTTGCCAATGCTGAAATCCAAAAAACAAGAACCGTTCTGGTTGCTTATAAAAACCGTATTGTCGGGGAAAAGTATATTGATGGATTTACCAAGGATACACCAATTTTAGGATGGTCAATGACCAAAAGTATTTTGGCCACCCTTTATGGTATATTGGAATATGAAGGTAAGATTGATTTGAAGGTACCGGCTCCTATTGAAGACTGGCAACAAGACGAACGAAAAAACATTACCCTGGACCATTTGCTAAGAATGCAGAGTGGATTGGCTTGGGACGAGGATTATACTGCAATTTCCGATGTTACCCGAATGCTATTTTTGGATGCGGATATGACCTTGGCCCAAAAAGAAAAAGAAGCAATTGCCGCTCCGACGGAACTATGGAATTATTCCTCAGGTACAACGAACCTACTCTCGGGAATATTACGCGATCGTTTTGAAACCCATCAAGAGTATTTGGATTACCCCTATAAGGCATTGATCGATAGGATCGGTATGAACTCCATGCTCATTGAAACCGATATGAAGGGGAATTATGTTGGTTCTTCCTATGGGTGGGCCAATACCCGTGATTGGGCAAAATTCGGTCTCCTTTACCTAAATAAGGGTGATTGGAATGGGGAACGGCTTTTTGATGCCTCATGGGTGGATTATATTACGACACCAACCGCATTTTCGAAAGGTACTTATGGAGCCCATTTTTGGCTCAATGCAGAAGGGGAATATCCCGATGTCCCCAAGGATTTATATTCAGCGAATGGGTATCAAGGTCAGTACGTCTTCGTAATTCCTTCCAAGGAATTAGTGGTTGTACGTACCGGACTTGCAGAAGACCCTGAATTTGATGTGAACGCTTTCTTGAGTGAAGTGATAAAAGCAATCCACTAGTTTTCAAAGAAATTGGAGCTGATTTAGTGTTTTTCTTTTATTAAATATCAATTTTTAGGGTTTTCACCACAAAACTTCACAAGGTTACAACAAGAGTTTTTGTTCTAGGGAGGTTGATGTTACATTTACCGTGTAATAATCAAGTAAATAATTTTTTTCATTTTCATATAGTGTTCTCGTAAAAGAGTCTTGTCCATTAAGGGTGAGGCTCTTTTTAGTTTGGGGATTCTAAAAAACAAGGAGAACCAATTTAATCCCTTATACAACGTATGGAAAAGCCATAGTTCTTGCTAAGGTTGATTATATTCAATTCTCCCTCATCAAGTAATAAATATCTCGCCCAAGCACTACCTTCATGATATTCTGTCGCGGTCCAAAAATAGGGCAGTGATCCCTTATCAAAGAAAATCCCATCTCTATTTCGTTTTCCTCCAGGTAAAGCCTTAAAACTTCCATTATTCATCTTTTCTGCAGCTTCCCACGGGCCGCCGAGATAATCAATCAATACTAAATATTCGTCATACGTTGCCACATGCCATCCTTCCGGGGCAATATTTCGTTCATCACTGGCGGCATACCAATTATATAGCTTACCATAAATATTGGAATTGGATACATCGTTGTCATAATTGCAATATGCCCCCGTTTCGGTATTATTCCATAATGATTTGTCCTGTATTTTCTCTATAGGGTCTCCGTTCTTATATTTGGTGACATTCAGGTTTTCTACGGTCCATACCTGTGTACCAATGGCTACTGTAGTATAAACGTTGCCATCAATATCCTTTATAGTGCTTTTTAATGGTTTTAAATATACCGAATTTCCATAGGCCGTGCCTACATTATTAGTGGCATAAGCTCTTACATAATATGTCGAATCACTGTGCAGACCAACAATTGTACTGGAAAAAGAACCTATCCCCATTCCATTATTGGTTTTCTGATCGGCAATTGTTGGAAGGGGATTGACACTCCAACAGACTCCCCTTGCCGTTACCCCTCCTTTACCTTCAAATACTATGGTTCCTCCACTTTTTCCCGTTGTGGATGTTACCAATGATAGAGGTGCAGTTTGCACTATGGGAAGGTCGGAACCATTCGTTTTAAAAGTAACTTCTTCGCCATAAGTCGTCCCTTCGGCATTGCTGGCATAAGCCCGAACGTGGTAATCGGTATTTGGTGACAAGTACTTTAGCTCACTTATAAAACTACCGTCCCCGTAGCCGTCTACAGTTTTTATATTTTGAATAGTTGGTAAAGGAACAGTATCCCAACATATGCCCCTTGAAATTACAACTCCCTTACCGTCGTTATCAATACGCCCCCCACCAATTGCCGTGGTTTCACTAATGAAACTAATTTTAGTTGTAATTACTATGTTAATTGATTCTTGATCCTTATCTCTCTCACATCCCATAAAAAGAAAAGCACTGACAAACAGTACTTTTGAAAAAAAACTCTTGTTTCTTATTAAAGTGAACATTTAAAAATTTATAGGATCTAAACATCAATTTAATGAATTTAAAATAAAGTTAAATGTTATGGCTATTTCAGAGATTTCATAATCACTTTACTATTTCCAAATAAATAGATGGGAATCATGGAATCCAGCTATTCTTGTCGAAGTTGGGTTTGCGTTTCTCCAAAAAGGCATTCCGTCCTTCCTTCGCCTCTTCAGTCATATAGGCCAATCGGGTTGCTTCCCCTGCAAATACCTGTTGTCCTACCATGCCATCGTCGGTAAGGTTCATGGCGAACTTCAACATTTTTATTGAGGTGGGTGATTTCTCCAGAATTTCCTGAGCCCATTCATAAGCGGTATCTTCCAATTCTTCATGAGGGATCACAGCATTCACCATTCCCATTTCATAAGCGTCCTGAGCGTTGTAGTTTCGACCTAAAAAGAAAATCTCACGTGCTTTTTTCTGTCCGACCATTTTGGCCAAATAGGCAGAACCATACCCGCCATCAAAACTGGTAACATCGGCATCGGTCTGTTTAAAAAGGGCATGCTCCTTACTGGCTAAGGTCAGGTCACAGACCACATGGAGACTATGTCCGCCACCAACGGCCCAACCCGGGACTACGGCGATTACCACTTTCGGCATAAAACGGATCAAACGCTGTACTTCGAGAATATTAAGACGGTGCATACCATCCTCACCAACGTAGCCTTTATGTCCACGAGCCTTTTGGTCACCCCCACTGCAAAAAGAATATACCCCATCCTTTGTAGACGGACCTTCTGCTGAAAGTAGAACAACCCCTATGGAAGTATCTTCCTGGGCATCATAAAATGCCTTGTACAGTTCACTGGTGGTCTTTGGCCGAAAGGCATTGCGCACATTGGGCCTGTTGAAGGCGATGCGGGCAACCCCATTACTTTTTTTATAGGTGATGTCCTCAAATTCCATGGCGGTTTTCCAACTGGCTTTTTGCATGTTATCGGTTTTTGATGTGCAACAAAATTAATAAGTGCAAAGTAACACAATTTGATAAAATTATGGGTTAAGGTTGTCTTCGTCTTTTTCCAAAAAATACTCACCATCAGTTTTTCTGACAAAGAGACCAAAATTCGGAAATCGATATATGAATGTTAAAAGTGTGGCTAAATTATTTATATTTGAGTACTCCCCCATTTTTTATTAGCTATTGCAGTAGTAGAGCACAGCTTGGAAAAGGAAGCGAACTTGGTTCACTTACCTCCTATCTTTAATTTAAATAAAATGCATTTTTATGAAAACGGAAATTTTAGGTTTATTAATGGTAATGTTATTGGTTTCTTGCAAAGAAGAACCTCAGATGGTCCAAAGGGAAATCAAACAATACACTATTGATCAGTTCATGGACAATGAGTCTGTAGGTGGAGGAAGCTTTTCTTATGACAATAACAATTTATTGGTTTCCAGTAATCGGTCAGGTATTTATAATATCTATACGATTCCTGTTAAAGGGGGTGAAATGACAGCGATTACCGCATCGGATAGTACATCCGTTTTTGCGGAATCATACTTTCCAAATGATAATAGGATGCTTTACAGCGCAGATGGCAATGGAGATGAAATAGATCATCTTTTTGTACGGGAGTTGGATGGTTCGATCAAGGACATAACCCCTGCGGAAGGTGCCAAAGCAGGTTTCTATGGATGGTCAAAGGATAAAAACCATTTGTATTACGGGTCAAATAAAAGAGACCCACGGTTTTTTGATGTATATAAATTATCGATCGATGACTATACATCCGAAATGATCTACCAAAATAATGACGGCTTGGATTATAGTGAAATGTCAGATGATGAGAATTTTATCGCCTTATCAAAGGTGATGAACACCAATGACAGTGATTTATTTATCTATAATGTAAAAACCAAGGAAACAGCCAAAATCAATGAAAACCGAAGTGCAAATTCCGCCCAGGATTTTTCGGTGGATAATTCAACTTTTTACTACACCACTGATGATGGTGGTGAATTCTCCTATTTGATGTCCTATGATTTGGAGACCAAGGAAAAGAAAAAGGTCGTTGAGAAGTCTTGGGACATTATGGGAAGTGGTTTTACCTCGCAAGGAAATTACATGGTAGTTTATACCAATGAAGACGGAAAAAATGCCATTGATATATTGGATGCCAAAACAATGCAGCCTATTGATATGCCGGATTTTGATAACAAGAGTATTACAAGTGTCAATTTTAGTGATAACGAAGAATGGATGCGGATGTATGTTGGTGGTTCTAATGCACCTTCAGATTTGTATACCTATAATCTTAAGACCAAGGAACAATACAAATTGACCCATGTTTTGAATGATGCTATTGATGCTGAAGATTTGGTCAATGCCAAAGTGATTCGATTTAATTCGTTTGATGGCACGGAGATTCCTGCCATTTATTATTTGCCATATCAGGCTTCCGAAACCAATAAAGTACCGGCCTTGGTATGGGTGCATGGCGGTCCTGGTGGTCAGACACGTCAAAATTTCAGCTCTTTGATCCAGTATATGGTCAATCATGGCTATGCCGTTTTGGCCGTGAACAATCGTGGCAGTAGTGGCTATGGAAAGACCTTTTTTAAAATGGACGATAAGAATCATGGTGAAAAAGATCTCCAGGATTGTGTAGAGGGTAAAAACTGGTTAGCCGAACAGCCTGAAATCGACGGCGAAAAAATAGGGATTATTGGCGGGTCGTATGGTGGATACATGACGATGGCGGCATTAACATACACTCCAGAGGAGTTTGATGTAGGTGTTAATTTATTTGGTGTCACCAATTGGCTGCGTACCTTAAAAAGTATTCCTCCGTATTGGGAATCGTTTCGAGAGGCCCTGTACCTGGAATTGGGTGATCCCTATTCGGCGGATTCCGTTCGTTTAAGACGTATTTCACCTTTATTCCATACCGACAAGGTTACCAAGCCCTTAATAGTACTACAAGGCTCAGAAGACCCAAGGGTTTTACAAGTAGAGTCCGATGAGATCGTGGCAGGCGTACGGAAAAACAATGTTCCTGTGGAATATGTATTGTTTGAGGATGAAGGTCACGGCTTTGTAAAAAAGGAAAATCAAATAGAAGCGTATAGCCGAATATTGAAGTTTTTGGACCGATACCTTAAAAAAGAGCACCTACCTGTTGAGGGAGAAGTCCCCAAAATTGAAATTGAAGAGGAAGAGTGATGCTTTTCCCTTTACCGATAACAGCAGTTTCGACAATCGTAATTTTATAGATCATCCAACCCTAAACACCCTTGTTTCCCTATGAGAGAAACTTTTATGAAAATCATACAACGTTCATCATTTTAGTACCAATGAACAACCATATATGAAACCAACCAAACAAAACCAACAACAGGTAACCGAAGTCTATGACAAATGGCTTCACAGTTACTTAAATGGGGATATTGAAACCTATGATTCTTATTTTGACAATGCCTTTCATTTTATAGGTTCTACCAATAATGAAGAGTTTTTGAACAGAAAGGATACCACTGATTTTTTTAGGAATACCGCAGAACAATTTTCAGGAAAGACCCAGTTACGCAATGAAACCAAAATTGTTGAACAGTTTGGGGAATTGGTAATTATAACCCACATCTTCGATGCATGGTTCTCGAATGGGGAAATTTGGAATTTTTATGACCGATTTCGATTCAGCAATGTATTGGAGAAGAATAATGATGGTTGGCATTTTGTGTATCAACATTATTCTACACCCGATAGCAAGGCCCAAGATGGGGAAACGCTGGGCTTGGATAAGATAAGCAAGGAAAACCTAGAGTTAAGGGAAGCTATACAACGACGGACTATTGAACTCGAAGAAAAAAATGGGGAACTTGAAATTGAGGGAGCCTTAGAGCGTATTCGAGCAAAGGCCTTGGTAATGATCGTCTCTGAAGACCTTTTGGATGTGGTGGTGACCTTACGGACTGAATTTCTCAAATTGGGTTACGAGGCACAGTATTTCTGGCATATGATGTGGTTGCCAGATAAATATGAGAAAGCCATGACCTCGGGTGATGGTACCCGTATTGGCATGGTGATGGAACTCCCTAGACATATGCACGGGGATATTCCACTATTGGCCCAATGGGAAAAAAGTACCGATCCCATAGTTGTTTATGCCATGGACGCTGAAGCTGCCATTGATTATGTGGATAAAATGATCACATTGGGCAATTTTCAACAGATCGACCCCCAAGCCCCTACCCATGATGATATTCGGCATATTGGTGGACTAACCTTTGTTATGGCGCGTACCACCCACGGGGAAATAGGATATAGCCTGCCCGGTGTAGTTGAAAACCCTCCAAAGGAGGACCAAAAAATCTTAGTGAAATTTGCAGAAGCCTTTGATTTGGCACACCAAAGATTTCTTGACCTTCAAAAATCTGAAAAACAAGCGCGTGAAGTCCAGATCGAATTGGCATTGGAAAAAGTGCGAAGTAGAACCATGGCCATGCATCATAGTGATGAATTGCAGGAAACATCATTTCTATTGGATCAACAAGTAAGAGCTTTGGGTATAAAGACTTGGGGTTGCGCTTTCAATATTTATGGGGAAAACGAATCTACCGAATGGTTTGGTAATGAAGCAGGGATTTTACACACCTACACAGTTCCAAGGGCCGGGATATTCAAGAAGTATTACGATAGAGGTCAAAACGGGGAAACACTATATATTCAAGAATTTTCAGGTGATGAATGTGTGGCCCATTATGAATTTATGAGCTCCCTTCCTGTAATTGGCGACGTTTTAAAACAATTAAAGAAAACCAATAACGGTTTCCCTACCTATCAAATAGACCATGTCGTCTATTTTAAATATGGGTATTTGTTATTTATCACCAGGGAACCGGTACCGGATGCCTATGATATTTTCAAACGTTTTGCAAAGGTTTTTGAGCAAACCTATACACGTTTCATAGACCTTCAAAAAGCCGAAGCGCAAGCACGGGAATCACAGATAGAAACCGCTTTAGAGCGAGTACGTACACGTACAATGGCCATGCAACACAGCAACGAACTTCCTGAGGCCGCCAACGACCTGTTTTTACAAGTTCAGGAACTGGGCATTCCAGCTTGGAGTGCGGGCTATTGTATTTGGACAGATGATAAAAAAGGGGCTACCGCATTTATGAGTAGTGAGGGCGTTATTCAAAAGCCATTCGTATTGCCCAACGTTGGTGTGGGTTATGATTTTGATACACCTTTAAAAAACGGGGAAAATTTTCATATTGGTGAACTAGGCGGTGAACTCATTAAAGAACATTATGTGTTTATGCGTACACTTCCCGTCTTTGGTGAAGTGATCGAGGGTGTCCTAAAAGCAGGACATCCACTTCCCTCCTTTCAAATATTCCATATATGTTATTTCAAATATGGTTATGTAATGTTCATTACCTATGAAAGAGTACCAAAATCCCATGACATATTCAAGCGTTTTGCCACGGTATTCGAACAGACTTATACCCGTTTTTTGGATCTACAGGTAAAAGAAGAGCAGGCCACTGCCCTACATACCGAAAAAAAGAGATTGGAAGATACACTTTACAATCTTCAAACTACACAAAAGCAATTGATCCAAGCCGAAAAGATGGCAAGTTTGGGAGAACTAACCGCTGGCATTGCCCATGAAATACAGAATCCGTTAAACTTCGTCAACAACTTTAGTGAAGTCAGTAATGAACTTATTGATGAAATGAACGAGGAACTGGATAAAGGTGATTTGGAGGAAGCAAGGTTCATTGCAACGGATATCAAACAAAACCTTGAAAAAATAAACCATCACGGTAAACGTGCAGACAATATTGTAAAGGGTATGCTGCAACATTCAAGAAGTAGTAGTGGCAAAAAGGAACCAACTGATATCAATACCCTTGCAGATGAGTATTTGCGCTTGGCCTATCATGGTCTGCGGGCAAAGGATAAATCATTTAATGCCGAACTGATAACTGATTTTGACGAGCATATTGGAAAAGTAAACATGATACCGCAAGACATGGGGCGAGTTATTCTCAATTTAATTACGAATGCCTTTTATGCCGTTAACGAGAAAAAGCAAAAAGACACAGATTTTAAACCTATAGTCTCTGTAAGTACCAAAAGCCTAGGTAACCATATTAGCATTAGTGTTTCTGATAATGGTGATGGCATTCCCGAAAAGGTCAAAGAGAAAATATTCCAACCCTTTTTTACTACCAAACCAACAGGTCAAGGTACTGGTCTGGGGCTAAGCATGAGCTATGATATTGTGACCAAAGGGCATGGGGGGAAACTCCATGTAGAAACCATAGAAAATGAGGGAACGCAATTTAATATTACGTTGCCAGTATAGTAGTGTAATTGTGACCGAACCAATAAAAATGAGATGAAAGCAAAGACCAGATTCATTACTGCTCTAATCTGCCTAATAACTTCTTTTGGATTTGCCCAAGTGAAGCAACAGCAGATAAACCCCACCTATTTAAGCATTGCCGATGGTCTTGCCTCTCCAGACGTAAAAGAGGTTTTACAAGATAGCTATGGTTTATTATGGATTGGAACAAGTAATGGCCTACAAAAATATGATGGCTACAGATTTGAGACGTTTAAACATGTACCAAACAACCCCTATAGTTTACTTACTAATGGTATTTGGGGCCTTGCAGAGGATGCAAACCAAGATATATGGGTGGCAACGGACGAAGGAGTATCCAAGTATGACCGAAAGAAAAATGAATTTATCAATTATGCTTTTGTGGAACTATTTGATTTACCCCCAGACGTAGGTCGTGTTTTTACCGTTTTTATTGATTCTCAACAACGCATTTGGGCAGCTACACAAGCAATGGAATTGGTGAAATATAATCCTGAAACTGATAGCTGGGGTTTTGCCGAGTATGACATCCCAAATATAACCGACCCAGACCATAATGGTTTTAGTATTGCAATAACCGAAGATGCACAAGGAGGTATTTGGTTTGGCTCCACCCTTTATGGTTTAATGCACATGAGTAAAGACGAAAAAACCTTTAAGCCGGTAAAAGCTGATAATTTGGAAGGGTTTGACTTCGTAAATCCAAATAATCATATCTCATCAATATATTCGGATACCAACAATATACTTTGGTTAACCACTCGTAAAGGCATATACAAATTCAATCCGAAAACCAATAACCTAAAAACCCTTGTCGACTACAGTGATTCCGAAACTAGACTTTACGATAGGCTGAATAAGATTTTACCTGACCAACAGGGTAATATATGGATCACCAATAATTTTAAGGGAATATTAAAATTTGATGGAATTACGGATAATTACCAAGAAATTACAATCGCAGGAAAATTAAAAATGAATGGTGCTATGTGGGACATTACAATGAGCCATTTAATTGTTGATCGTAGCGGTATTTTTTGGTTTGGGAGTTTGGAATCCGGTTTATTGAAATACGACCCGATCAACAAACCATTTTCCTATTTTTCCCATATAGAAGAGGACCCTCTGAGTATTAGCCCTAATGGCGTTTTTGGCATTCTTGCTTCTACCGTAAAACCAGGCACCATGTACGTTGGATCGAGAGGTGAGGGATTGAATATTTTTGACCCAAAAAAACGAAGCTTCGAAAAAGTAGCTTTTGATGTCGTTGATGATTATTTTGGTGGATCTGTAAGAAGTATTGCGGAAGACCCAGATGGCACCCTTTGGTTGGGTACTTGGGGCGATGGATTAATTGAACTGGATAAAAATTATCGTGAAATCAACAGGTACAAATATGAAGCTGATAATACCAATACCCTATCTAACACGCAAGTACGTGTCATTAGGGCAGATGGGCGAGGCAAACTCTGGGTTGGCACCAATAATGGAGTAAATATTTTTGACCCTGCTACTGGAAATTTCCAGCGATTGATGAGCAAATTCACCCTTGCCTATCCACAAAATTTAGTGAAAGAATTTGATACATTATCCCGATCAGATCAAAGTATGGGACTCATTGATAAGGTCAAAGATTCTGAAGACCGCTCCCAAGCTATAGAAATAAATGAAGAGGACACCTATTTTATCATGTCTGTAGGGGAAGGAGATTCCAGAAGTATGGCTGATTATGGATGGATAGAGAACGCACAAAACGATACGATATGGAAATTTAACAACTTTGAAGAATCTTATTATGCTGGAGGTGCAGCAAAAAATAGGATTGTCATGGCGCCTATAACACTTCAACCTGGCTCTTATACATTACGATTTAAAGCAGATAATAGCCATGCCTATGACGCATGGAATGAAGACCCGCCGGATCAAACGTCCCTATATGGTTTATCACTTATAAAACCTTTAAACGACAAGCAATCTGCATCATTTGAGCAACGTATTGCCGAAAATAAAAAAGGTATTGTAATGGGAGGTAACAATATTTCAGACATTGAAATAGGCACCAAATATATATGGGTTAGCGCGAATGGGCAAGGCTTGAATAGAATTGATCCTGAAACCAATGAAGTAACCTATTATGACTTTGACCCAAAAAAGGAAAACTCATTGTCTAGTACTAGTATTTCAGACATCCTAGAAGATAGTAAAGGTATTATTTGGCTGGCTACGTCAGAGGGAATTAATAAGCTTGACCCTGATACCGGAATATTCACCCAATTTACAGAGATCGATGGGCTTCCCACCAACCTCACAGAGGTAATTTTGGAAGGTGATAATGGTGAAATGTGGATTGGTACACAAAACGGAATCTCACAAATGGTTACCAACGAAAGTTTGGGTAAAGTAACCTTTATAAATTATAACACAACCGATGGTCTTGGTGGTGATATTTTTATACCCTTGGGCGCTGCACGCAGTACGGATGGTACTTTTTACTTTGGCGGCGATCATGGCCTCACCTCTTTCAAAAGTATCACGGCGAACAATACACCGCCTGATTTACTTATTTCTAATGTGTTGATCTCAAATAAATCGGTTTTGGATATGGGATCGGAAAGTCCGCTGACAACAAGTTTGCTAAACACCGATGTGCTTAATTTATCCCATCAACAGAACAACTTGAGTTTTGAATTTTCGGCCTTACACTTCGCAAATCCAGAAAAGAATCAATATGCCCACAAGCTTATCGGGTACGATGAAGATTGGATCTATGACAATCGAAATTTCGCCTCCTATACCAACTTATATCCAGGTGAATATCAATTTGCGATAAGGGCTTCCAACGCCTATGGTATCTGGAACGAAGAAGGAAAAATCTTAAATATCATTATTGCTGCGCCATGGTGGCAACGATGGTGGGCCTATGCATTGTATGCGGTGGTAGTACTTCTTGGCTTTATTATGGTAAACCGCTTTATGCGGGCAAAAATCAAACGAAAAGAACAAGAACGATCCCGTGAAAAAGAGTTGGCACATGCAAAGGAAATAGCAAAAGCCTACAACAAGCTAAAGAATACTCAGTCTCAACTCATCCAATCAGAAAAAATGGCCTCCCTTGGAGAACTTACAGCGGGTATTGCCCATGAAATTCAAAATCCATTAAACTTTGTCAACAATTTCTCTGAAGTTAGTAATGAACTCATTGATGAAATGAACGAGGAACTGGATAAAGGGGATCTTGAAGAGGCCAAGGCTATTTCATTGGATATCAAACAAAATCTTGAAAAAATATACCACCATGGTAAACGTGCGGACAATATTGTAAAGGGTATGTTACAACACTCAAGGAGCAGTAGTGGCACAAAAGAACCTACGGACATTAATGCTTTGGCTGACGAATATTTGCGGTTGGCTTATCACGGATTACGGGCAAAAGACAAATCATTTAATGCCGAACTGGTAACCGATTTTGATGAGCATATTGGAAAAGTAAATATAATACCCCAAGACATGGGGCGGGTAATCCTTAATTTAATTACGAATGCCTTTTATGCTGTCAACGAGAAAAAGCAAAAAGACAACAATTTTAAACCCATAGTTGCTGTCAGTACTAAAAAGACCGGAGATCATTTGGAAATTAAGGTAACGGATAATGGTGATGGTATTCCTGATAAAGTTAAAGAGAAAATTTTCCAACCTTTTTTTACTACAAAACCCACAGGGCAAGGTACCGGCTTGGGTTTGAGTATGAGTTACGATATCATTAAAGCCCATGATGGAGAAATTCACGTTGAATCAGAAAATCATATAGGCACAACATTTTGGATCACATTACCGGTCTAATAAATAACATCCAATACTTGTTATATCATGAACACTAAGGACGAAATAAACAAAGAAGAAACCAATTTAAACTCGTTGGCCTATCAATTGAAGCAACGAGAAGCGGAGCTATCCTTATTGAATAGTATACAAGATGCCATCAATAAAGAGATCGGTATGCAGGGTGTATATGATATGGTGGGGGACAATATACGGAACTTGTTTGATGCACAGGTTGTTGGCATTTACACCATTGATCATGATAAACAGATGGAAATTTTCAACTTTTTGTATGAGGACGGCGAATTGATTCGTCCAAAGCCAAGAAAGTTGGATGCTGTACGAAAACTTTTGATTGATGGGAAAAAGTTAATTCTAATTGATCAAAATTTACCCACCAAAGTTGCTGAAATTGCAGGAAAACCAGCACAAGCCGTTCCTGGAACCCGATTGCCAAAATCAATTTTATTGGTTCCTATGATGGTTAGAAATACGGTATTTGGATATGTTAGTATTCAAAATTTAGATAGGGAACTTGCCTTTTCGCCAACTGATATAAAATTATTGGAATCAATTGCCAATAGTATGGTCAATGGCCTTGAAAATGCACGCTTGTTCAATGAGGCCGAACAGCGGAATGCCGAACTTGCCGTTATTAATAGTGTACAGGAAGGTCTTGTTGCCGAAATGGATATGCAGGGCATTTACGATTTGGTAGGAGATAAAATCCGAGACCTTTTTGATGCACAAGTGGTCGCTATTTCTACGTTTGACCATAAAGATAAACTTGAAGAATTCAATTATGTATTTGAAGATGGCGAAAGATTTAATATTAACTCCCGTCCTATTGATATCTTAAGGCAAAAAATAATCGATTCAAAGGAATTTATCTATTTGAACGAAAATGTTGATGCAATGTGGACGAAGATTACCGGTGAGGTTCCTACCGTTATTCCTGGTACACAATTTACCAAATCTGCACTATACGTCCCGATGATAATGGGTAAGGAAGTGAGAGGCTACGTCAGTTTACAAAACGTTGAAAGCGAAAATGCCTTTTCAGAACCTGACATTAGGTTATTAAATACACTTGCCAATAGTATGACCGTTGCGTTGGAGAACGCTAGACTCTTCAATGAAACAACGCGACTATTGGAAGAAACAAAACAACGTGCAACAGAATTACAGACTGTTAATAAGATCAGCCATGCCTTAGTTGCCCAACTCGACCTAAAATCGCTTATCAAATTAATAGGTGATCAGATGCTTCAAACTTTTAATGCCGATGTTGTTTATTTGGCACTGCATGATAAGAAGGCAAACATGCTTCATTTTCCCTATATGTATGGAGAAGACGATGCGAAATCGAGGGAGTTTGGTAATGGAATCACGGAAAAAATCATTATCAATAATGAACCTTTACTTATCAATAAGGATATGGAAAAAGCATATGAGGAAATTGATGCTGATAAGAAAGGAAAATGGGTTCAATCATATCTAGGAGTTCCTATTGTAACGGGTAATACTGCCACAGGTGTCATTAGTGTTCAAAGTACGGAAAAAGAAAACCGTTTTAATGAATATGATTTACGATTACTTAAAACGATTGCTGCCAATGTTGGTGTAGCGATACAAAATGCTGAAGCCTATGAGAAATTGCAAATTGCTCTCAACGACCTTAAATCAGCACAAGAACAACTCATCCAAGTAGAAAAAATGGCAAGTCTGGGAGAACTCACCGCTGGCATTGCCCATGAAATCCAAAATCCGCTGAACTTCGTCAATAACTTTAGTGAAGTAAGTAATGAACTTATTGACGAGATGAACGAGGAACTGGATAAAGGTGATTTGGAGGAAGCAAAATGTATTGCGACGGATATCAAACAAAACCTTAAAAAAATAAACCACCACGGTAAACGGGCCGAGGGTATTGTAAAAGGGATGTTACAGCACAGTAGAAAAAGTACGGTGGAAAAAGAACCCACGGATATCAATAAACTGGCTGATGAGTATTTACGCTTGGCCTACCACGGATTAAGGGCCAAGGATAAATCGTTCAATGCTGAATTGGTAACTGATTTTGATGAGGGTATAGGAAAAGTAAATAGTATACCCCAAGATATGGGGCGGGTAATTCTCAATTTAATTACCAATGCCTTTTATGCCGTGAATGAAAAGAAGCAAAAAGATGTAAATTTTAATCCTATAGTTTCTGTCAGTACCAAAAAGAACGATGACCATATAACGATACATGTTTCAGATAATGGGAATGGTATTCCCGAAAAAGTTAAAGAAAAAATATTTCAACCTTTTTTCACCACCAAACCCACAGGTGAAGGCACTGGGCTGGGCTTAAGTATGAGTTATGATATTGTGACGAAGGGCCATGGGGGAAAATTAATGGTGGAAACAACAGAAAATAAGGGAACCACATTTATTATAGAATTACCAAATGCAACCAACAACTAGACCAGTATGAAGAACAAACCATTTATGAGACCAATATTCTTAATCAGTATCTTTTGCTACCTATTTTGGGTTTCTTGCCATAAACAAAGCAAGTCTGAAACGGAAACTACAGTAGGTGTTTATAAAGTTCCAGAAACCATACCGTTACAATTTTCGGAGCCAGAACCTTTTGAATGGGAAACCATAACCAATGATTCGCTGATAACCCCGGTAACCTACGATTTGAATGTGGATGCCCTGCCTAGCAAACCCTTTGAACTAAACACGTTTAAACCGTTAAAGTCCCCAATGAAGGAATATGATTTGGACTGGGACAGTTATCCTACGGGGGAATTAAAGTTTGATTCCGTACCCTTTACAGTGACCACAGCACCCATAAAAAAACCGACCATCACTAAAATGAAACCTCCAGGGATTATGGACGGTACCTATGTAAACTTATTACAACTCTCTACGAATGAAGGATTACCCACTAATGATGTTACTTCCTTTTTGGAAACCGAAGATGGGGCCATTTGGATGGGATCATCCATGAACTCAACACCCCTAGCCTACTATGATGGTGAGAACGCCTTTGTATATGATTACCCCGGAGTGTATAAAATGACCTTTGACCAACAAGGTAAGCTTTGGTTGGTAAGTCCGGGGCCTAATTTTTTAACGGTATTGGACTTTAAGAACGATATAGCATATACGATTACCAAGACAGACATTTTTACACCTTTCGATATTCTTTGCGACCATACAGGAACGATCTACATGAACTCCCTTACTGAAGGATTCTACGTAATGGATGCGGAAATGAAAAGTTTACGAAAGATTATAAATGAAGGCTCCAATAAACCTTGGAAGATATTTGAGGACAGCAAAAATAATTTATGGCTCAGTTATCAAGATGGTTTGAGCGTGTTGGACCCCTCCAGAAAAGAATTTAGAACAATTTCCAATATAGCCGAAATTGAACTTAACTCTATTGTTTGGGATATAAAAGAAGATGCCTATAACAATATTTGGCTGAGTTATCCTTACCCAACGCCCAATGGTAGTTCCAATGCTTCTTCCAGTGTTCTAAGATTAGCAATGGATAAGCAAAAAGTTAGCGTTTTAGGTTCTGAAAACGGGTATACCATTACAGGTGATAAAATAGAAGAGGATGCCCAAGGCAACTTATGGATATTCGGAGCGACAGAGGCCTTTCTACTAAGTGAAAATAGGGATGCTTCCAAAACAATTGCCCTAAACGCTGCTCTGCAAGGCTCTCTTAGGATACCAACCCCTTTAAAACGTAAGGATGGGTCTCTTTGGATTGCCACCACAGATAAAGGGGTGCTCATCGCCAATGCGTTTACCTTAAAAATGGAATACTTTGATACCTCCCGAGGTTTGATCAACGATGCAGTGTGGGAAATTGAAGAAGACTCTAGAGGTGACATATGGCTAGGAACGGCTGCGGGGATCAATATTATTGACTTAAATAAACATACGGTCAAATCCCTCAGTTTTTCCCAACTGCATAGTGTACCCAATACAATCAATTTTATCAAAGAAATATCACCGGACATGTATTATTTAAGTACAAGGCCCGGCTTTTCCATCCTTGATAAAAAGAAAAATAAACTTTCCGTATATGCCAATTCTTCCAACATTTTTGGTGCAGGTGTTTCTATTTTAAACGAACATACTTTTGCCAACTACTCTAGTTCAGGACTGTACATATTTAATATTGAAAACAACACCGTTAAAAAAGCAATCTCTAAAAATGGCGAAGAAATTCTAAAGGCAGGCAGCGGATCCGTCATAGCTTATGACAAAGAAATTCTTTGGATACCCACTGCCAATGGTCTAGCCAAAGTAGATTTAGAAACGAACACTGTTAGCTATCTTAGAAAAGAAGAAGGTCTTAGCGATGAAAATTTATCTACAGCCAAATTTTCTAATGAAGGTGAATTATGGATAGCTACCTTGAATGGTGTTAACGTACTTGATTTAGAACAAAATACACTTACCACAATAACAAAAGAAAACGGACTTTATCCTACAGATTTTTATGATCTGGCCGAAAAAGGGAGCATGATGTACGCTGGCAGTAGTAATGGTTTGGTTGCTATTCAGAAGGCCACCGTAAAAGAAACAAATAAAGGTTTCTATAATTTTAATGGTGGACTCGGTTTTAAATATAACGACTATTTACAAGGTTCCCCTAGATTTCTAAAAAATGGTCAGTTTTGGGCCGGTGTTATTAATTCATCTAGTGAATTTAGGCTAATGGTGTTGAATACTGAACCTAAAATTGATACTACCATAAGTACGGTTCAAATCAAT
The DNA here is from genome assembly GCF_003148665.1 of Maribacter polysiphoniae. Taxonomy (GTDB): domain Bacteria; phylum Bacteroidota; class Bacteroidia; order Flavobacteriales; family Flavobacteriaceae; genus Maribacter_A; species Maribacter_A polysiphoniae. The sequence goes on from NZ_QGGQ01000012.1 coordinate 22,510, forward strand.
AATATATTTGTAAAGGATGAAAACCCTGGGTTTGGCAATCAATATATTTCAGATTCTACCAATAACAAAAAGGCATCCTATGCCATTGATAATAGTATATCATGGGATTCAATTAAACGTCCTTATAACATTCCTGAAGGGCTTACCCTTCCTTTCGACCAGAACAGCCTTAGTTTTAGCTATGGAAGTAGTACTGTTTTAAATAGGGATAAATTAACCTATCGTTTTATTCTAGACGGAGAGGATGAAGATTGGAGTTATGCTGGAAATGCCACAAAAACCAAGAACTATTACAATTTAAAACCCGGTAATTATACCTTTAAAGTTGCCGTTAGAAATTCCATTGGCGATTGGTCCGTGCCAGATACACTTTCATTTAAAATAAATCCGCCATGGTGGCAAACGTGGTGGGCATACTTGATATTCGGTTTAATTGCAGCTAGTATTTTAAGGGCATATATTGTTTTTAGGGCCCGGAAATTAACCAAGGAAAATAAGCTTTTGGAAGAGCGGGTTTCCCATAGAACGGTACAGCTTAAAACCAAGATTGATGAGTTGAAGTCCACCCAATCCAAATTGATCCAATCGGAGAAAATGGCAAGTTTGGGAGAACTTACCGCTGGTATTGCCCACGAAATTCAAAATCCGCTAAACTTCGTCAACAACTTCTCTGAAGTGAACAAAGAACTTCTGGAAGAAATGGAAGAAGAAATTGAGAAAGGTAACTATGACGAAGTAAAAGCCCTGGCCAAAGATGTATCGGATAACGAGGATAAAATCATTTTTCATGGCAAACGTGCCGATGGTATTGTAAAAGGGATGCTACAACATAGCCGCAGTAGTTCGGGTCAAAAAGAGTTGACAGATATCAACACCCTATCAGACGAGTACCTTCGCCTAGCCTATCATGGTCTGCGTGCCAAGGACAAGACTTTCAATGCAACCTTGAATACGGATTTTGATGATTCTATAGGCAAAATCAACATCGTAGCACAAGATATGGGTAGGGTAATCCTAAACCTGATTACCAATGCCTTTTATGTGGTAAAAAAGAAAAAAGAAGAAAACCCAAAAGGTTATGAACCAACGGTATCGGTCGGAACCAAAAAGCAAGGAAATATGGTGTTGATCTCGGTTTCAGACAATGGTAACGGGGTGCCAAAAGAAGTACTGGACAAAATATTCCAACCCTTTTTCACCACAAAACCCTCAGGGGAAGGTACAGGGCTGGGCTTATCCTTAAGTTATGATATTGTAAAAGTACATGGTGGTGAGTTGACCGTACAGACAGAACAGGGAGAAGGCACCACCTTTACGATTTCATTACCATCAAAAAAATGAGCCCACTTTATAATTAATCATAAACCATAAAAAGAACAGAATATGAAAATATTAGTCGTAGATGATGAACAAGATGTAAAAGTGCTATTCCAGCAACGTTTTAGAAAGGAAATACGTCGGGCGGAACTGGAATTCGTATTTGCCTTTTCCGGAGAGGATGCGCTAAAAGTTATGAAGACCATGGAACAGGAGGCTGTCTTGATATTATCGGATATTAATATGCCGGGAATGAGCGGACTTGAATTATTGGATACCATTAAAAAAAACTATGTAAAACCACCACCGTTGGTTATGATGATTACCGCCTACGGAGATGAGGAAAATAGAACGATGGCTAAAAATCTTGGGGCTGATGATTTTCTAACCAAGCCTTTAGACTTTTCACTATTAAAGGATAAGCTTATAAATTTAACTTAGGGTTATGGCAAAAATAATGGTAGTAGATGATGAGACTGATTTGGAAATACTCATCAAACAAAAATTTCGAAAACAAATACGGCAAAACGAATATGAGTTTGTCTTTGCCATAAATGGTAAGGATGCGTTGGATAAGCTTGCTGAACATCCAGGGGTGGATATTGTTTTGAGCGATATCAATATGCCTGAAATGGATGGTCTTACCCTGCTCTCAGAACTGCATGAATCCAGTCCGCTTATCAAAGCGGTCATTGTATCTGCCTATGGTGATATGGAAAATATTCGTGTGGCCATGAACCGCGGTGCTTTTGACTTCATCACCAAGCCCATCAATTTTGAGGATCTTACCCTGACAATGGAGAAAACCTTAAAACATGCCAGAGAGATCCGAAAAACGTTGCAGGCAATTAAGGAGAATAATATCCTTAAAATGTACGTCGATGAGAACGTGCTTAATTTTATGGGGGGACAGGAATACGAGTCCAAGATCATGGCCAACGAAAGCATCGAAGGCACGGTTATGTTCGTTGATGTATGTGGATTCACGAAAATCAGTGAAACAACAAGTCCAGATGTAGTCGTCACCATGCTGAACACCTATTTTGATGCCATGGTGAAAGAAATAATGGAGCAGAATGGCATTATCGATAAATTTATAGGCGATGCCGTAATGGCTGTATTTAGAGGGGAGTACCACTTAGACCGAGCGATTGATGCCGCATTGGCCATCAGAAATCAAGTGAACAGCTTACCTAAAGGGGAAGGCAAAGAAACATACCAGCCAAAAGTTTCTATCGGTATTAAAAGCGGGGAAATGATTTCGGGCAATATTGGTTCCGCTACTCTTAAGCGTCTAGATTACACCGTAATTGGTGATACTGTAAATACGGCTGCCAGGTTACAAGATGCAGCTATAGAAAATCAAATTATCATCTGTGAAAGTTGTTACGAACAGGTAAAAGAGGCTTTTAAATGTGAGAATCTAGGCAGTATTACCTTGAAAAATAAAATAAAACCACTTACAGTCTATAATGTTTTAGAATAATTTTTTTTGGAGTCTTTAAATTACAAACTATGACCAAACCTTTAAAATCCGGTAACCAGAAAAACACCAAAGCCAAGGAAGGACAAAATCCGTTATCTACTTTCGAAAGAGGACTTCTTGACGAACTTAAAACGAAAGGGCATGCCGAAGAATTGGTGGATCACTATTGGGGCACCATCAACTATGTTTCCAATCTTATTAAGGCTTCCGAGCTAAAGGCAGGACTTATTTTATCCTTTTATGGTATTATACTGAACTTTATTTATCAAAGTGCCGAAACCGTATTGCGTTCAGAAGCAAATCCCACCCCATTATATATTCTAACAAGTCTATGGTTCATTGCAACCGTAATTTCGGTTTTTTATAGCGTTCGCTGTTTTATTCCAAAATTAGAGGGGAATTATGATGATAATGTGTTCTATTTTGGGGATGTTATCAACAAGTTCGGTACTATCAAGGAATTTTCCAAGAAATTTTATGATGTCAGTATCAATGAAAAAGAGGTTTTTGAGCAATTGGGGGAACAGATCTATATCAATTCCAAAATAGCCGCTTGGAAATTTAGGAACGTACAACGATCCATTCGGTTTTTGGTAATCAGCCTTGTCTTATTGTTTGTAACCGCAGTGTATTTTGGATTGCATAGGATTGTATAACCATGATTTTGATGACCATCAACCATAAAATTCAAATTGACCATGCCTATTTTAGTGGCCTTATCGGACTTGATTGGTCTTTCGAGACAAACTTGTGTATTGGCCTACCATTACGGAGCGATTATACCCGATATGATCGTACATGAATAAGAGCGTAACATACTGGAAATATGAAAGCGGATTGCTTACTATAATCCAACACAATTTTTTATAACTTGAATGAAGGTTTCCCATTACAAGTAACCAAACCAAAAGAACACCAAAAATGAAGAACTACACACTCTTATTAGCATTTGCCTTTGCAAGTTTCCTGTCAGCACAAACCGAAATTGAAAAAGTGGTCGAAACCGTCAATAAAAGTGAAATTGAAGGGCATATCCATTTTTTGGCGGATGATGTATTGAAAGGACGTGCCACAGGGTCTCCAGAATTAAAAATTGCGGCATCCTATTTGGCTAACACCTTACGTAGTTACGGAGTAAAACCCATTTCGGACAGTGGTGACTATTATCAAAAATTTGAAATGTTCCGTTTCCATCTAACCGAAGAAATAAACATATCCCTTAATGGCATAAATTTCCCTGAAATAGTGGCTTTTGATATTGATGCTATCGATAGTGAAGAGGATGCTGTGTATCTCAACTATGGACTTGAGTCTGACTACATCGGAAAAGATGTAAAGGATAAAATAATCATTGTGAAAGCCGGTACCCCAGATGCCTTGGAATTAAGGCCTGCCCTTGGTAGTAGGGCGCCAAAAAGGGAATTGGCCATAAAAAATGGGGCGAGAGGTTTAATAGAAATCGGGGCTTTTGACGAAGCGATTTGGCCACGTTTCAAACATGCCTTTGAGGAACGTGTGAGTCTTACCGAAGGTGAAAAAGAGCCCTTACCACTTTATTTGTGGATTCAAACCAGTCAGGAGGAATTGGATAATTTGGGTGCTGAAACCTTAAAAATCAAAATTAAGAGTAATGGTATCCAAAAGGCAATTATCCAGAGTCAAAATGTGGTTGGGGTCATAGCGGGTACGGATCCTGAACTTAAAAAGGAATATGTGATATATTCTGCACATTATGACCATATTGGTATCGGCAAACCGGATGCTAAAGGAGATAGTATCTACAATGGGGCCCGTGACAATGCCATTGGCGTTACAGCTGTTCTGACCATAGCGAAAAACTTAGCCAAATATCCCACAAAGCGCTCAGCCCTTTTTATATTGTTTACAGGGGAGGAAATGGGGCTATTGGGAAGCCGATATTATGTTCAGCACCCTGTGCTGCCTCTTGAACAAATGATCTATTGTTTTAACACAGACGGTGGTGGTTACAACAATACGACTTTAGCTACCATAGCCGGGTTAAACCGTACTACGGCAAAAGATAAAATGATTGAGGGCGCCAAAACCTTTGGGTTGAAAGCCTTGGATATAGATGAGGTTGCACCGGAAGAAGGACTTTTCGACCGCAGTGACAATGTTAGTTTTGCCAAAGTTGGTATACCGGCGCCCACCTACTCCACCGGTTTTGATGCCTTTGATGACGAAATCAATAAATATTACCATCAAGCCGCAGATGAGGCAGAAAGTTTGGATTATGATTATTTATTGAAATTTTATCAAGGTTATGTGCTCTCTGGTAGATTGATATCCAATGATCCGGAAAGACCCTATTGGATCAAAGGGGACAAATATGAGGCGGCTGGCAATGCATTGTATGGCAAAGTTCCCAAAGTTCCTATCAAAGATTGAATCATGGATAATCAGATTCCCTGATACCGATGGCAAGTATTTCATTGACGATGTTTTAGATGAACTTCGAGACTTTGATAAAAACGTTGAACATAACCCTAACCAAAATGAAAAAAATCCTAAAATACTTATTCAGTGCTTTACTCCTATTAATTGTTGTGCTATTGTTCAACACGATACGCATGAGCTCAAAACAGGTAGCTCCAGAACCATTGGAAGAGGTTACGATAGCGCAAGATATTTATCAAAACTTAAGTAAAGGCCTTCAATATAAAACGATATCCTATAGTGAGGATGCCGTACCGGATTCTACTGCTTTTTTTGGTTTCCATCGTTTTCTAGAGGGGACATTTCCGTTAGTTCACCAAAAAATGACCCTTGAAAAAATAAGCACCTATAGTTTATTGTATACTTGGCCTGGGAGCGACCCTTCTAAAAAACCGATCATTTTAATGTCCCACCAGGATGTGGTACCTGTAGATGAACCAACATTGGGAGACTGGGAAGCAGGACCTTTTGAAGGCAAAATCACGGAAACGGAAATTATTGGCCGTGGCACGATGGACGATAAAGGAACGCTCATTGCCTTGTTAGAGGCTGCGGAAGGGCTATTGGAAGAATCGTTTCAACCGGAACGTACCATATTCCTGGCCTTTGGTCATGATGAGGAAGTCGGAGGTCCAAATGGTGCCGCAAAAATAGCTGAATACCTAAAAGCGAAAGGAGTGCACGCAGCCATGACCTTGGATGAAGGAGGTTTCTTGGCTGAAGATCTTGTTCCAGGTATCAATACTGTTGCCGTGGTAAATCTGGCCGAAAAAGGTTTTGCTTCATTTAAGCTGATTGTTGAAACCTCTGGAGGTCACAGTTCCGCACCGCCAAAAGAAAACACTATAGGAATCCTGGCACAAGCTATCGTAGACCTGGAAAACAACCAAAGACCCTATAAATTGGTAAAACCAATTGATTACCAATTTGAGTATATGGGTCCGGAACTACCATTTTTCCAAAAGGTTGCCTTTGCAAACCCTTGGCTTTTAAAAAAACCGGTTCTAGAAGCTTTAAATGCACATACTACTACTGCTCCCACAATTATAGACGGTGGGATAAAAAATAATGTCATTCCAACCGTTGCGGAAGCCACTGTCAATTTTAGGATTTTACCGGGAGAAACGATAGCATCTGTGCAAGAGCATATAAAGAATACCATTTCAGACAAAATAAAAGTAGAACATGTAGGCTTTTTAACCAACCCCTCACCTGTTTCCAGCATTGATTCCGATGCGTACAAAATTTTAGAAAAAACCATACGAAGTATGTTCCCTAACAGTGTGGTAGTACCAGGTCTTTTAGGTGGCGGCACCGATTCACGGTATTTTTATGATATTTCAGAAGATGTATACCGTTTTTATCCCATTCGGTTAAATCCTAATAATAGAACTCGTTTTCATGGTATTGACGAAAAAATAAGCAAGGCCAATTACAAAGAGCTTGTTGAATTCTCCTATCACTTGATCAAGCAATTTAATTAAGCTATGATTAAATACTTCCGGAAAATCAGTTAAAACCAACTTTCCAAAGGTGAAACCTTCAAATACCTCAAAAACGCCGTTGGTGGGATTACATACCTTGCCACTGAATCTTCTCCGTATTTCACAGACCATGGGTGTTGATTCAATACTATTTAAAACAGTGGTTTTTTGTTAATTTCATAGCATTGATAATCATGGGAATTCACGAACTTTGTTTGGATTGTTGTATGATTTAAAAATGTAAAAATGAAATATTTATTCCCTATTCTCCTTTTGCTGATTGCTGCTTGTTCCCAACCAAAAATAGAGGTTGTAACCTCTACGGAATCAGAACCTTGGGTTGTCGGTGGGCTGGCGAAAACAACTTCTTCCAAAGAAAATGTTGATGCGCAAATAGTTCGTACGGATACCTTACAGACCATTGACGGATTTGGGACATGTTTCAATGAATTGGGTTGGACGTCGCTGCAACGGTTGAGTCAGGAAGATAGGGACGGTATTCTTCAAGAATTGTTCCAGCCAGGGGTTGGTGCAAATTTCACAATTTGTAGAATGCCCGTCGCGGCCAATGATTTTGTGGAAAAATGGTATTCTTACGATGAAACGGAAGGCGATTTTGAAATGAAGGATTTTAGCATTGCCAACGACAAAAAATCACTGGTGCCTTTTATCCAAAATGCGCAAAAGTATAATCCGGAACTGAAAATATGGGCTTCTCCTTGGTCACCACCCCAATGGATGAAATACAACAAACATTATGCGGCAAAGAGTTTATTGGGCGATTCTTTAAATATGTCCGATAAAAATGCAAAGGATATTACCGTGATCGGTAATGGCTTACCCTTGGATAGGCAAGGAAAGGAAGGTACCGATATGTTCATTCAAGAACCCGACTATTATAAGGCCTATGCACTTTATTTCACCAAATTTATTGAAGCCTATCGCAAAGAGGGTATCGATATTTTTATGGTAATGCCCCAAAACGAATTCAATTCGGCACAGGTTTTCCCCAGTTGTACATGGACAGCGAAGGGGTTAACAACCTTCGTAGGTCAATATTTAGGGCCTGCGATGAAAGAATTAAACGTTGATGTGATGTTCGGTACCATGGAGCGTGGGAATGAAGCTCTTGTAGATACCGTATTGACCGATGTTGATGCCAAAAAATTTGTATCAGGTGTTGGTTTTCAATGGGCAGGGAAGGAATCCATTCCGGGGATACATAAGCGTTACCCTGATTTAACCCTGTACCAAACCGAACAAGAATGTGGAGATGGCAAAAATGATTGGTCTAAATGTGTTTATTCTTGGGGACTAATAAAACACTATTTAACCAATGGGGCCAATGCCTATATGTATTGGAATACGTCTTTGGATGCCGGTGGAATAAGCACTTGGGGATGGCAACAGAATTCATTGGTTAGTGTAGATACAACGGATAATACGTTTCAATATAACCATGAATATTATTTGCTTAAACACCTAAGCCATTTTGTGCAAAAAGGGGCTAAATTGTTACGTACAACCGGTAGTTTTGACAATATGCTGGCTTTTAAGAATCCAGATGATAGTGTCATCCTAGTGGTGCAAAACGAATTAAAGGAAAATAGACAGTTGAACCTTAAGTTGGATGGCACCTATATTTCCGTTGATCTTAAGGCGGACTCCTTTACCACCCTAAAGATAGAATAAGGTGTATGTAACATATCACCTAGGGATCTTCGGGCTTACCTCCCACTCCATTCCACCAAATACTTTGTGGTAAGGGTTGTGGCGTTAATTTCTGTATGCGTAGCTATAAATCAATTCAATAAAAAATTATAGAATAACTTTTGTGTTCAATGTGTGCTTCAATCTTCTTAAGCCATTTTGGCTTTGTTTCTTTTGGTTGTAAAAGAAAGTGCTTTCTTAACCTTAGAGTTTTTGAATTTGTATAATCGAGCTACTTCAGTGGTAGTTTCAGTCTTAACCTCGTTTTTGGTTTCCGTAGTAGTAGCGATAGTCATTTCAATAGTTTCAACCTGTACCTCTTGCGTGTTGTTTTGGGCTTGTGCAGTTATTCCGAAGAAGATGATAAAGATGATGGTTGCTATTGCTTTCATGACTTGTTTTGTTATATAATGATAACAGTAACAAGTGCATTTTGAAGGGTTGCAATTCGCTGAACGCCTCTATTTATCGTTCTTTGACAACTATTGGGGTGAAGTGTAATATTCCCTCGGTAAACGGGAAGCACCCCAAAAACAGCTTACCGAAAAAAGTGGTATTTAAACGGGATAATAGAGCGGGTCACGTCCGAAAAAATGGGAATGAAATCCCCAAAGGAGTCATAATTACCGATACCGTAAAAAAAGTAACCAAGTTATTTAGCTATACCATATTTTCAAATGAAGCTTTGTGGGGCATGGCAGAAACCGATACCAACCCCCTATAGTCGTTATTGCTTTGTTCTTTTCTTTTGTAAAAACCAGAGCCCTTTATGATAGATTATCCATTAAATGTTCAACCGTGGCCTCGATTTTTTGGTTCAACAACTCCTTTTCCAAAATCTTGGGAGGTACGATACGCTCCTTACAATCGGTGATTGGGCAACGTTCACATGTAACCCCTACATGGTAGTTCTCGATTTTGGGGTCGTCCAGGAATGCTATCTTGCGTTTTAGCTGTGGATTGATCAATATACCTATACTGATGCTTCGGTACTGGTTTTCCTTAAATGGGTCTTTCGTGGCCGAGGAAAACACCAAATAAGAAGGCTGGTTATTGGGATAATGGGATATTTGTACATCAAATACATGCTTCTCCTTCTTCTTGATGATCTTTTGTAGCACCCGTAGGGAAACCCATCGCCGACAATAATGTTCATTGTTTTCATTCGCATGGGGTGAATGTTGGTGCGATAAGTGTAACTCCTTGGTGAGATAATACTTTTCATCCCCTTTTTTATGCACAAATCGCAAAAAGAAAAGGTTCTGTACATTAAAGTCCTTCGGTAGTATATTTGTCATACGTTGGTACAACGATTCCGGTGAGGCATTGAACGAGTCGATCATTTTAATGAACAGTCCAGGATCAAAGGTTTTCTTATTGAACAACTGTTTTAGTTGCTTTGTGAATGGCTCACGGGGCAAAATCATGGCTCCTGCAAAATAGGAAGCGTAGAAATTATTGAGGACCTGGTCAAAATTCTCGAATTTGATCCAAGAAAATGTATAGAGCCTTTCCTTGTATCCCAAGAAATTAAAGGCAATTTCCTTGGCATAAATAAACGTACGTTGTGCCTCGTCTATATGATTCGCCAATAAAAGGGTTTTGGTCTTGGGAACAAAAATCGAACGCAGGGCATCCAACTCCTTATGCTTTTCCAGATCTTTATTGTTTATGGTATACCCATATTCTTCCACGAGGATCTCCTCCAATTCCTGTGAGGTTACATTTTGGCTGAGGTCAATTTGATAGGCCTTAGAGAATTTAAGGACTTGTTGCTCCAATTCATCAAAATAGTTGTGGTTGGCTTCTTGGAAAGAACGTAATGAGGCTAGAAAAAAGCTTTCCTTTCCAAAATCATAGTTCTGTGCGATCTTGATAATGGTACTGATAAAGGCATTCATTTTTGCAGGGGCGTTGGATACGATATCGATCAACGTACTTTCTTTGATTCCGAAGAGGTCTAACGGAATCTCCTTTAAGACCTTTGACTGTAGAATTTCGCCAATCGGGGCTAGATTCTTATCCAGTTTCAGGGATACCATTTGGTCATATGGTACGTCCAATTTTTCGGCAAGGATGGAAATTTTATCCGGTTTGGGATATTTTTTCCCCTTTTCAATTTCATTCAAATAGGATTTGGACAGGCCGGAAAGTTTTGAAAGCCCAAAGAGCGATAAATTTCTGTCAGTCCTTATCTGCTTTAGCTTCAGCCCAAAAATAAGTTTAATATAATCTTCTTCCATACTTACAAATATAACCAATTTTGCGAACATCCATAAATTACGAATAAATATAAATAGCGAACGTTCGCTTGTTTTTTAAAAATGTTTTTTATAACATTGTTCTCGTAAAATCAATGTCATGGAAAACACACTATTAAAATTACCGCCAGTCAACTTCGCCAAGGAAGTACAAAATCATTATCCTGAAATCCTTACCAAGGAGGCACTTACCTTTCTTTCTGCATTGCATGAGTATTTTAATGCCGAACGATTGGAGTTGTTGGAATCCAGGAATGAACAACAAAAGGAATTTGATGAGGGGAAGTTTCCTGATTTCCCCCATGAAACCGAGGCTGTCCGTGCAGGTATATGGACTGCCGCACCCATTCCGCATGATCTTCAGGATCGCCGTGTGGAAATCACCGGACCCGTAGATCGTAAAATGATCATCAATGCCTTGAATTCGGGGGCAAAGGCCTTTATGGCCGATTTAGAGGATAGCAATTCCCCTACGTGGCAAAATACCATTGAAGGCCAAAGTAATCTTATCGATGCCAATAAAGGGACCATATCCTTGGTCGATACCGTTAAAAACAAATCGTATCGGTTGAATGAGGAAACTGCTGTACTAATGGTTCGGCCTAGGGGACTTCATCTTAATGAAAGGCACCTGACCATCAATGGGGAAGAATTATCCGGTAGTTTGGTCGATTTTGGACTTTATGTCTTCCATAACACCAAAACGCTGATGAAAAAAGGAACGGCTCCGTATTTTTACCTTCCAAAACTGGAACACTATGCAGAGGCACGATGGTGGAATAGGGTTTTTGAATTTGCTGAAAACTATTTAGAGGTGCCTGTAGGAACGTTCAAGGCAACCGTGCTCATAGAGACCATTACGGCAAGCTTTCAGTTGGATGAGATCATCTATGAGTTGAAGGACCATATTGTGGGACTCAATTGCGGACGATGGGATTATATTTTCTCCTATATCAAGAAATTCAGGAACCATCCCAATTTTGTGGTCCCGAATCGGGATCAGGTGACCATGACCTCACCTTTTATGGATGCGTATTCAAAGTTGGTGATCCAGCGTTGTCACAAAAGGGGCATTCTGGCCATTGGGGGTATGGCGGCACAAATTCCTATCAAGAACAATGAAAATGCGAACCGGATCGCATTGGAAAAGGTTCGGTTGGATAAGGAACGGGAAGCCAAAAACGGCCATGACGGTACATGGGTGGCCCACCCGGATTTGGTTGCCGTGGCCATGGAGGAGTTCAACAAATACATGCCAACACCCAATCAGATGCATGTTTCAAGGGATGATGTAAAAATCACAGCAGAGGATTTAGTCGAAATACCTTTGGGAACAGTGACTGAAAGCGGTGTGCGTAAAAACATCAACGTGGGTATACTATATACCGAGGCTTGGCTCCGGGGTTATGGGGCAGTTGCACTCTACAATCTTATGGAGGATGCCGCAACGGCCGAAATTTCCCGGACCCAGGTGTGGCAATGGTTAAAGAACGAAGTGAAGCTTGACGATGGTAGAACGTTCAATTTGGAATTATGCCATAAAATCTTTGATGATGAAGTTGAAAAAATCATAAAGGAAGTCGGGGAGCAAAATATGGTCAATACCAAATTTGAATTGGCCATAGACCTTTTTAGGAAACTGATTACAGCTAAAGAGTTTGAGGAATTTCTAACGCTATCGGCCTACAACTATATATAACTAAAAAAAATCCCGCGAATGCGGTAACACTCGACGGGATTCTCAATTATTAATTACTAATAACGTTTCGTAAAATTATGGAAAAACAAGACAGAATTCAAGCATTAATTGCAGATTGGACCACTAATCCGCGTTGGAAAGGTATTGAAAGGCCTTATACGGCAGAGGAAGTTGTAAAATTACAAGGTTCGTACAAGCTAGAACATAGTATCGCCCGCTTAGGAGCCGAAAAATTATGGCGAAAACTGAATGCACAGGATTTTGTGGCCGGCTTGGGCGCTTTGACCGGCAATCAGGCCGTACAGGAAGTTGAAGCAGGACTGGAAGCGATTTACTTAAGTGGATGGCAGGTAGCTGCCGATGCAAACCTTGCCGGGGAAATGTATCCTGACCAGTCCCTCTACCCTGCCAACAGCGTACCTTCAGTGGTAAAGCGAATCAACAATGCACTTTTGCGCAGAGATCAAATTCAATGTGTGAATGGTGAGGGCACAACGTTGGATTATTTGGTACCTATCGTTGCAGACGCCGAAGCAGGATTCGGAGGTAACTTAAATGCCTTTGAACTTATGAAGGCGATGATCGAGGCGGGTGCATCAGGCGTGCATTTTGAAGACCAATTGAGCTCAGCTAAAAAATGTGGACATTTGGGAGGTAAAGTATTGGTGCCAACGCAAGAGGCGATAAATAAATTGGTTGCGGCCCGTTTGGCTACGGATGTCATGGGGGTTCCTACCTTGATCATTGCCCGAACCGATGCCGATGCAGCCAATTTGTTGACCAGCGATATTGATGCCCGTGATCATAAATTCATCAACGGAGAACGTACGAATGAAGGATTTTTTGGGGTGAACAATGGTATTAAACAAGGGATTGCCAGGGGATTGAGCTATGCTAAGTATGCCGATTTGATATGGATGGAAACATCAAATCCTGATTTGGACTATGCCCGTGAATTTGCCGAAGCGATCCACGCGAAATATCCGGGTAAGATGTTGGCCTATAACTGTTCGCCCTCTTTCAATTGGGCTGCAAAACTAAGTGTTGCCGAAATGGAAACCTTTAGGGAGGAATTGGCCAAAATGGGTTATAAGTTCCAGTTTATCACCCTTGCAGGATTCCATGCCTTGAATACCAGTATGTTCGAATTGTCCAAAGCGTACAAAGAACGGGGTATGGCAGGCTATTCCGAATTGCAGGAACGCGAGTTCAAATTACAGCAAAGTGGTTTCAAGGCGGTGAAACATCAAGGATTTGTAGGTACCACCTATTTTGATGCCGTACAGAACACCGTTACCGCAGGGGCAGCGAGTACTGTGGCCATGAAGGATAGTACTGAGGTAGCACAATTCTAAAAGAGTATTATATCCTATTAAAAAAGCAGCTGGGCCCCACCCAGCTGCTTTTTGTTTATATAAGCTCCTACCCTTGCAATTTCAATCCTTGATTGTTTTGGATAGGTATATGTTGTTTTTTAATCGATATAACAAAAGTGGGTCAATAAGGAGAAGAATATTGTGATGGCTGCTTATGCCATTTTAGCCTTGTTCCTTTTGGTGGTAAAAGAAAGTGCTTTTTTGATTTTGGAATTTTTGAACTTGTACAATCTAGCAACTTCCGTTTTTGTTTCGGTCTTCACTTCGTTCTTGGTTTCAGTGGCCGTTGTGATGGTGAACCCCATTTCGATGGTTTCAACTTGAACCTCTTGGGCATTGTTCTGAGCTTGGGCAGCTATTCCGAAAAAGATGATGAAGATGATTGTTACGATTGCTTTCATGACTTGTTTTGTTATATAATGATAACAGTGACAAGTGTATTTTGAAGGGTTGCAATTCGCTGAACGCCCCTATTTATCGTTATTTGACAAGAATAAGGATTAAGTGCAAAATTCCCTCGATAAATGGGAAGCACCCTAAAAACAGCTTACCGAAATAAGTGGTCGTTAAACGATGATGCAAGGCTTTAGTCAAGCCCTATTTCTTCTATTTATCGATTTATTTCAAGTATTATATGGAGTTCGTCCAATTTGGTATAACAAAAGCGGGTCAATAAGGAGAGCAATATTGTGATGGCTGCTTATGCCATTTTGGCCTTGTTCCTTTTGGTGGTAAAAGAAAGGGCTTTTTTGATTTTGGAGTTTTTGAACTTGTACAATCTGGCAACTTCCGTTTTTGTTTCGGACTTCACTTCGTTCTTGGTTTCAGTGGCCGTTGTGATGGTGAAACCCATTTCGATGGTTTCAACTTGAACCTCTTGGGCGTTGTTCTGTGCTTGGGCAGCTATTCCGAAAAAGATGATGAAGATGATTGTTACGATTGCTTTCATGACTTGTTTTGTTATATAATGATAACAGTGACAAGTGTATTTTGAAGGGTTGCAATTCGCTGAACGCCCCTATTTATCGTTATTTGACAAGAATAGGGATTAAGTGCAAAATTCCCTCGATAAACGGGAAGCACCCTAAAAACAGCTTACCGAAATAAGTGGTCGTTAAACGATGATCTTAAGGGTAGATAGTTGTTATTTATTCTTTTCCTCGATCCATTTGGAAAGATATTTGGTACTCGCCATAGATTGATGGCGTACCATGGCACCTATAAAATTGTTTGTTCTATGTTCTTCCAAATGGGCATGAAGTGCATCTAGGGTGTCCGCTAAGTTTTTATCGAGGGATTCCTTATTGTAGTAGGTGTCTATAATTCCAAATCCATTTTGCTGGGCCTGTAGCCATTCCGATTCATTATTGTACAATGCAATGGCGGACTTGGCGATTTCTTCGGCACTATTCGCTATTTGTCCGTTCCAGGGTAAATCGTTATTCATGCCCTCTGCCCCTATTGTTGTCGTTACGCTTGGGGTACCATAGAGCATGGCATCAATCAATTTACCTTTGATTCCCGCTCCAAAACGCAATGGGGCCAAATTTACGCGGCTATTACCCATTACCTCCTGTACCTCCTTGGCCCATCCTTTGACCAAAAAACCGGTTTCAGGTTTATGCATTTGTTTTATATGTGCAGGAAGATATGCCCCATGGATATGTAATTCGGCCTTTGGTAGGGCTTTACGGATCAATGGCCATATTTCTGATTTGAGCCATACAACGGCATCCATATTGGGTGCGTGCTTGCCATTGCCCATACAGATAAAATCCTTTCGAGCATTAAAAGGTAATCTACCCAAAGCATTTTCTTTTTCAATCGTTTCCAATTGAAAAGGCAGATGAAGCAATAGGCTTTCATCCATCTTGATGACGGCCGTTAGCAAATCCATTTCAAAGGTGGATATGATCAGGGAAAGATCACACCTGTAGATCGAGGCCACCTCCCTTTTGGTCATATCGCTCGCTAGCCAAAGCGTTGAATTGAATTCCACATTCGACTTAAAACATTGTTCCCGTACGGCCCGTAATGAATGTAAATCCTCTGTATCCAATATACGTAGGGCATTGGGTACTGTTTCGGCTACGCGCCAACCAAACTGTTCCTCGGTCAAATATCGGTCGAAAAGCACGATTTTGGGATCTAGGTTTTTGACAAAAACATTGAAACCTGAATCATTCAGAAGGATGTCCTGGGTTGCAACACCCAAGGTATTCAAGTCAAGGGAATGTTCCGTATGACTGGCGGTACTGGCAAACGTAATTTTATAATCGTGCTCAAGGAAAAACCGGATCAATTGCAACATTCTGTTGCCCGCAGCCGTCGTTGAGGGTTCAGGCCAGGTATAACCAATGATAAGAAGCTGTTGTTGTCCCATTATTCTCAAAAATTGGCGGTTGGAAGTACACCATATGTTTTGGGTGTTCAAAAGCACATATTTCCAGTGAACGCTGCGAATGTATGCTTAAAATCACATTCTTTCAGCGAACATCTTTGAAATCTTAGAGCGCAATTTACGTTCGTAATCTTCTTCCAACCACTCTTTGTAATTTTTGGTATTATTCATAATACAGTAGGAATATTGGCGTACCCGATAGGCGATTTCCTCTTTCAAAGACTTGGCCAATATACGGGCATCAAAAACATCCTCGGCATTCTCGACACAAATTTGGGCATGTTGCTCAATACTATTTTCCAAAACGACCTTGGATTTTAAGCCTTGGGCAAATACTTTTTTGTATTCGGCCTTGATATCAAATTCGATATTTTCCGATTTCGCAAATTGCTTGCGGAGTTCAGACGGCATCTCATAAACGAATTCCCGTTCAATTTCCTCATCATTCTTAATGTTTTCGAGATAGAAATCAGGAAAATGGAAAATTTCCTGCCAATCTATAGGGGCGTTCCAAAGTCCAAAACGGGCAATATTGTTCCCCAAGTCCACTACAGTGAATTCCTCTTTGTTCGGTAAAACCCTAGATCCACGACCAATCATTTGAAAATATAAGGTCAGTGAACGTGTGGCCCTATTGAGCATAATGGTTTCAACAGTGGGTTCATCAAAACCCGTTGTCAGGATACTCACCGAGGTAAGTATGGCATCCGGTGTTTCGGAAAACCATTGTAATATTTCGCGTCGTTCCGCAGCAGTATTCTTATTGTCTAGGTGCCGAATGGGGAGTCCGGCTTTTTTAAAGGTCTCATACACATAGATCGAGGTGTTGATACCATTGTTGAAAATAAGTGTCTTCTTTCCTTTGGAAATCTCATTATAGGCATTCAGAAGCTTGCCCAACATACTTTGGTTCCCATAGAGTTCATCAGAGGATTTTACGGTATAATCCCCATTGATACCCAATTTCAACCCCTGAAGACTAACATCGTAATTGTACATATTGGCCTTGGCCAAGAATCTCCTCTTGATCAATGATTCTATGGATTCCCCAACAATCAACTTTTGATAGTTGTCCTTCATGGGAAGTTTGATGTTCGAACTTAGTGGAGTAGCCGTAACTCCGAGAATAACCGCATGTTCAAAATATTTGAATAATTTTCGGAAAGAATTGTAGTGGGCCTCATCGATAATCACCAACCCAATATTATTGATTTCTATTTTTTCATCCTGTAATCGGTTGTTAAGGGTCTCTACCATGGCCACAAAGCACATGAAATCATCTTGGTCATTCAATTCTTTGACCTCGCTATTGATGATTTTGTTCTTGACCCCAAAACCATGAAGCATTCGGGAGGTTTGTTGACTTAATTCTATACGGTGCGTTAAGACAACGACCTTCTTTTGGGTTTTGGATATATATCGCTTTGCGATTTCTGAGAAAACCACCGTTTTCCCCCCACCCGTAGGCAATTGGTATAGTAGATTAACATTGTCGGGGGATTCCTCCAAATAATTGAATATGGTATTGAGGTCCTCTAACTGATAATCGTAAAGTGTTTTTTCTTTAGTATTTTTTTGTACTTCCAAACAGGTCGATTTGTGATTTTCTACATTTCTATTTTGATGGGCGTTACGGCAAAGCCCAATTTTGCAAAATTAGGAGAAATAAAAACCTGCACGAAATTTAAGGACATAAATCCTTGAAAAATATAGAACGGCGTCTTGTAACCTGTGGATAAACAGTACTATACGTACAATGTAAGTCCGCAAAACTTTATTGGCCAACTGATTCTGGGTAAGTAAGACCAAGAAGGATGTGGATTGTTTCTTCCTATCCGGAAATAATGCCCTACAAATCAGTCCAGGATATCCAAGGCCCTGGAAAAGCCTTCTTGGAAACACCAATGGTTGTCTTGTGTGAAATTATATACTTTGACAATGCGTTCCTTATAATTGGGCAATAGCCCATTTAAGGAAATGAACTGAACCATTTCGGTGAACGAATTCAACATACTCTTGAAAAAGGACTCGGGCACATTGCGCTCCAAGGAAAAAGTTTGGGCGATTTCGAGGTTATACAACATTACATCGGCGATTAAATGGGGCTCTACCCCCAACTTCATAAAATGCTTGATGTATTTCTGGGCCACAGAACGTCGCGCTTTGGGTCTTTTTCTTTTTAAAGGGAAATATTCATTGGAGATTTTAGCTTTGGCTTCCTGCACCATTTTATCCTCTTTCGGATTAAAGATAAAGTCGTAATATTCTTTCACCACAGGAAACCGGGTATAAAGATCAAGAAGCTGCTCTTCCAACTCCCGTTTTTTAAGTTCCGTCACATATTTCTTTAGGGCTCTTTTACTCATCTTCTTGTCTTGAATTTCAAAAATACACCAAGCAATAGTAAAATACCTGTCCAGTTGAGCTTTAATTCCAAAACTTGTCATAAATTCTGTATAACATTCACGGAATCTTTTGGAAAAGACAGAATATTAATGTATTATGAAGACTTGTAGAATGTTGAATTTTAAACTCGAACTATATATATGAGGCAACTTAAGATTATCAAGCAGGTAACCAATAGAGAATCAAAATCACTGGATAAATACTTGCAGGATATCAGTAAAATCGAATTGATCAATGCCCAGGAAGAAGTAGAATTAGCACAGCGTATTCGGGCCGGTGATCAAATTGCCCTTGAAAAATTGACCATAGCCAATTTACGTTTTGTCGTTTCTGTGGCAAAACAATACCAAAACCAAGGATTAAAATTACCCGATTTGATCAATGAAGGTAATTTAGGGCTTGTTAAGGCCGCTAAACGTTTCGATGAGACCCGTGGGTTCAAATTTATCTCCTATGCGGTCTGGTGGATCCGTCAATCAATTCTGCAGGCCTTGGCAGAACAATCACGGGTGGTAAGGCTTCCTTTGAACAAGATTGGCTCCATTAATAAGATCAAGAAGACCTTTTCCTATTTGGAACAGGCCCATGAACGGCCACCATCCCCAGAGGAAATAGCCAAAGAGCTTGAAATGACGGTTTCCGAGGTAAAACAGTCCCTTAAGAATTCAGGAAGACATGTATCCATGGATGCTCCACTTCGTGAGGGTGAGGATTCGAACCTTTATGATGTACTCCGTTCTGGGGAATCACCAAGACCCGATAAGCTATTATTGCAACAGTCACTGAATACCGAGATCAATAGGGCCCTTGAAACCTTATCCCCTCGCGAGGCTGATGTGGTTAAACTCTATTATGGTATTGGGGACCAACAATCGATGACCTTGGCCGAAATTGGGCAAACTTTCGATCTTACACGGGAGCGTGTTCGTCAAATAAGGGAAAAGGCCATAAGAAAGTTACGTCACAATTCCAGAAGTAAATTATTAAAAACCTATTTGGGATAGCCAAAGGGAATAAATGGCAATAAAAAAAGCCCTGACGTTATCGCCAGGGCTTTTTTTATGGTTAATCAGCTCTCTAGGAAAAGCTTAATTTACTAACATTGATGTCTACCAAGATTTCATTCAAATTCTCGATAAAATTCATGTAAGCTGCGTTATCTGCGTTTCTATTTGCCATAATGCGTAAGGTTTTAGGGGTTTATGGGGTTAACGAAAAAGATTACATATAATCCAATTCTACTAATTCATTGATACTTAAAATTTCGTTCAGATCTTGGAGGAAAGCTAAATACTCCTCCCCGTAGGTATCGTATAGCATGTGATTTAAAGTTAAGTTATAGCTGCAATAAGCAAGCGATTTGGGTTATTATTTATATAGTAAACATATTGATAACGGGGCCATGGCGCAATAAATTGTGGTGAAACAAAAAAAATATGTTGTCAAAATTGCATTTTTGATGGAATAGCAAATCCAGTAAAATTCAGGTGTTGCCGTTCATCGAGAATTTTATCATTTGGTGGACCGGCATAAAGGTCCGTTTTTTTCAATTGGAGCATTTAAAAGTAAAAAGGATTGCTAAAATTTCGTCCAAATGATGTGTGGCAGGAAGCCAAAAGGAAGTTATCGGAAAGATCTTTTTATCACATCCAGGATTGATGAGTTCCGTTCAATCCACGCTTTGAATAGTTCCTGTTGGTTCGTCAGACGTTCCTGAGAAAGAATATCGAAAGTTTCTGATAGATCAAAGGATAGACTTTCCTTGAAAATCTTATTTTCCAGACCCTGTAGTACTGAAATGGCCTTTGTGCGAATTTCAGCATGCGGATCTTTACTAAGCTTCTTTAAAAAGTTGATCTCTTTTTTATCGCCTACGTCAACGATCATATCCATTAAAATAAGTTTTGCCTCAACGTCACAGTTACGGAAAAGATCCTCAAAAACACTAAAAGGGTTGAATTCCTCCTCCAAATAGTTTCGAATATTCCTTTGGGAGGCCTTGGCTTCCCGTATGGTGAATTCATGTATAATCCCCTCTATTCTGTTTATCATGGCTTCGTTCTTCACTTTTAATCGTAGTTCCTTGAGTAAAGGAATTTCGCGGCAATCACCAAATGCTTCGATATCCTCAAGTAAACGCCTATTTACAAAGGCCTTTCCGTCAAATAATATAGGGTTGGGAAGTCTTGTTGAAATATCAAGTGATTCATGCTGTTCCTGGTCAGGTTCGTTTAAACCATTCTTATCATCAGGGATCAAGGAAATAAACTTTAATAGGGAGCCCAAGTCCGTATCCGCATCTATCGCAAACCATTCCATACCATCATGGAGGGCCTTTTTGGGATTATTGACTTCCGTACCTGATTCTGGATTGCCAGTGATAGCGCTCCCATCATCGATGACCAAGGGTAAAAATGTCAATTCGTCCTCATTGATTCCTAAGGTATTTGATGAAATGGAAGCCTTCGTTGCTGAATTCCCAATTTTGTCCTTGTCGACTACTTTAGGTAAAAAGTCAACATTTAAATGGGTAGTTTCGGTATGCAGGGCATTGAGGCTTTTTTTATTCTGTCTACCCCAATTGTTATAGGGCTTACCTGATTTTGGTCCAACTTGGGAAAAATTATGTGGGTTGATGGAAAAAGGGAAATGTCCTTGTGATTCCAGTTTATGGTCTTTTTCAATCTTCCTTTGTATTGAAACGCTCATTTTGTTTAAGAATCGGATCGTAACAAAGTATAGTGCCGTAAGGGTCACTATCAATAAGGAAAGATCCCATAACAGGTTTTCATGTAGTTTGGGAACTAAGAAAAGTAAATCGGTTTTATATGTCAGTAATAGATAGTTCAACTTTGGTCTTATTCTGTTTGACTTTTATTTTTTGAATGTTCATATCCTATTTTCCAAGTTTCGCCATTTCCGAATCGATGGTTTGTATGACCAATTCATGTTCCTTGATAAAGGATAGTTGCAATTTCTGCATCTCCTTAATATCCTTAGCGGTAGGAGATTGTACGATGGCCTGTAATCTTTCAAGAATGACCATCAGGGAGTTTGCATGTAACAAGGTTACCCCAGGCTTTATTTTAAGAACTGCACAGGATAGGTTTTCCCAATCGGCATTTTTCATATGTACACAATAAGCCCCTATGAATTCAAGTATATTCTGTTTGAATAAGCGAACCATTTCACTTAGAAAGCCATAATCACCCATACATTCTTCGAGCATGGTATCTAGACAGGCGTTTGGTAGTTTATCTTGCGCGGTTGAATCCTTGGGTTTTGATGCCAGTGTTGTTTTGGAACCTTTGGCTTTATAACCGTGGGTTATTAATTTCAATAAAAGTTCCTGGGAATTGAAGGGTTTAAGTATAAAATCATTTAACCCGATCGCCTCTCCATTTTTTCTTTCACTTAGGCTAAAATCGGCACTGACGGCTATTACGGGGATTTCATTGACGTAGTTATTGGCATTGGCCCTTATTCTCTTGGTGATCTCATAACCATCCATATCGGGCATCCTTAGATCCATCAAGATTACATCCACCTTGTTTTTGGCAATATAGTCAAGCCCTTGCGGACCATTATCCGTGATATATACTTTACAGCCCCATTTTAAAAGTCGTAACTCGATCAATCGTTGATTCATTTTATTGTCTTCGAAAACGACAATATGCATTCCTTTTACCTGCTTTATGGCTTTGGATACCATAACGGTATCTGTATATTTTTTATCAATATTGCTTTCAATTCCTTTTTCGTAAGGTATTTCAAAATCAAATGTTGTTCCCTTTCCAAGTTTACTCGAGACTTCGATTTGTCCGCCCAATAATTCTATTATCTGTTTTACGATGGTCAACCCCAAACCACTTCCACCATATTTTAAGAAGGTGTCGTTGGTTGCTTGTGTAAAGGATTCGAAAATGTGACCTAACTGCTCCTTGGCTATGCCGATACCGGTATCCGATACGCTAAAGGCAAGGATCAATTTGTCATTTCTAAGCCTTTTTTGGGTTATGGCGAGTTTTATCTCTCCCTTTTCAACGAATTTTATCGAATTGCCGAGTAGGTTGAGTAATACTTGGGACAGTTTACTCGGATCGCCTTTCAGTATTTTTGGAATTCCAGGTTCAACCGTTACCTTAAAAGATACGTTTGGCTTTGTTATCAGCGTATTACAGAGATATTCTATATTTTGGATAACATTTGGGAAATTAAAGTCCCTTTGTTCAATAGCCTCCAAACCTTGTGATAATTTGGAATACTCAAGCAGCTCGTTCACAATTCCCATAAGTGTGTCAGAGGCATTCTGGATAGCTTCCACTTTTTGCAGTTGGTTTTCTGACAGTTCCCCTTCCTTTAGCAAATCACTGAAACCGATAATACCGTTTAAGGGGGTTCTCATATCATGGCTTACCGTCGCAATGAGTTTTGAGGCACTTATACTGTTTTTTGGTTTGGAAACCTTATTTTTCAACAGCACCCTTTCTTCACTGGATTCGAAGTTTCCCATATTCCGGTTCACGGAGGGGGTGTACAACTTATCCTCCAAACTGGTTTTGAACGATTCAAATTTCCTCTTTAAGTCCGAGCCTTCATTGACACTCAACTCTTCATAGGAGAAATCCTTCAGTAACGATTCCAAATTGGATAAATATGATAGTATTTTATTAGCTTTCAAGGAGCATGGGATTTGGGTTCATATAATTCTAAAATAAAAGGTCTCTAATTAATTTATCGGTAATCAAGGAATCATCATTCCCTTAACTAGACTTTAAAATTGTCCATTATTGGTCAGCCAGCCAATTTATTGTTCCCGAAGTAGGCTATTATGTTGTCAAATTGCTTTATTTGTAGGTATAAAATCCATCCTATGAAACATCTTGTCTACCTAAGCAGTCTTTTAACGCTACTCTCTTGCGGGAATAACCAAAAAAAAGTGGGGGTTGATGGTGAAGATGCGGTCAAGGAAATCCATGATAAGGTCATTACGATAGACACCCATAACGATATCAATGTCAATGATTTCACCAATGCAATCAATTATTCGCAAAGACTTGATACACAAGTAAATATACCAAAGATGGAAGAAGGTGGCTTGGATGTGTCCTGGCTTATTGTCTACACAGGTCAAGATTCATTGAACGCAGAAGGTTATGCCAAGGCAAAGGCAAACGCCATGGCCAAATTTGATGCCATTCATAGGTTATGTGAGGAAATTGCCCCGGATAAGATCGAGTTGGCGTACACTTCAGATGATGTACGTAGAATTGTGGCATCTGGAAAAAAAGTGGCCATGATCGGTGTTGAAAATGCGTACCCTATAGGTGAAGATCTTTCTGAATTCGAAAACTATTATGATATGGGGGCCAGATACATATCCTTATCCCATAATGGCCACAGCCAATTTTGTGACTCGAACACCGGGGAGGCTGATGGTGTATGGCTTCACAATGGTTTAAGTGAATTAGGCAGGAAAGCGGTTAAGGAAATGAACCGATTGGGCATTATGATCGACGTTTCACACCCGTCAAAGGAATCGATAATCCAGATGATCCAATTGTCCAAAGCACCTATTATCGCTTCCCACTCATCGGCTAGGGCCCTTTGTGACCACAGTCGTAATTTGGATGATGAGCAACTCTTGATGATGAAAGAAAATGGAGGTGTGGTACAAACCGTTGCCTTTAGATCTTACCTGAATACCGAAAAGAACGATAAACGTACCTCCTATATGAAGAATATATATGCCCAAGTTGCGGATTCATTGGGGGTAGCTTGGTATGAAAGGTCCCAAATAAAGGATTTGACCGAAACCCAGAAAGAGGAGTTTTTCAGCAATTATCGGAAGGTAATGGATATTGGAACCGAATTGGCCAAAACCAAAACCGATGTTCCGGAAGATGTGAGTGTCGTCGATTTTGTGGATCATATCGATTATATGGTCGATTTAATAGGGATCGACCATGTGGGTATCAGTTCCGATTTTGATGGTGGGGGCGGAATCGAAGGATGGTCAGATGCCTCAGAGACCATGAATGTAACCGCAGAACTTGTAAAAAGGGGGTATTCCGAGGAAGCGATAGCAAAACTATGGGGCGGTAATTTATTAAGGGTACTCGATCAAGTTCAGGAAGTTGCGATTGCGTTGAATAAAGAACAATAATTTAAATTACACCTTTATATAAGGTAGGATGGGCTACATTTTTACCCAATAGACAAAAGAAGGCTTCGTGTAGGTTAATTAGACGTATTTGTTAATTGAGACTAGGGAATCATTAGGACAATTCTTGTTAATTTTCGTGATAAGAATAAAAATAATGTAACATTCCCATTATATTTGATACTAATCAAACAATAAAATAAAAACTCAAAGAATGAAAACACTAAAACTATGTATTGCAATATTAGCCATTACTTGTATTGCACCCTTAAGCGCACAAACCGCCGATGAGATCCTTGATAATTATTTCGAAAATATCGGTGGATTGGATAAGCTTAAAAGTGTAGAGGGTATTAAGATGGTTGCAAAAATCAATCAACAGGGAATGGAAATTCCTTTGGAAATCCTACAATTTAGTGATGGTAAACAAATGACCATTATCAACTTCCAAGGAAAAGAAATAAAGCAGGGTGTTTTTGATGGGGAAACTTTATGGAGCCACAATTTTATGACCATGAAACCAGAAAAAAGTGATGCAGAGGCTACGGCCAATTTTAAATTGAACTCCAATGACTTCCCTGATTCGTTTATAGATTATAAGGAAAAAGGGTATACCGTGGAATTATTGGGCAATGAAACCATAGATGGTACGGAGACCTTTAAAATAAAACTGACCAAGGAACCTATTACAGTAGACGGTAAAAAGGAAGAAGATGTATCATTTTATTATTTTGATACGGAGAACTTTGTGCCTATCGCCGTGCAATCCGAAGTTAAGTCAGGTCAGGCCAAAGGAATGGTACAAGAAGTGACCTTTAGTGATTATCAGGAAGTCGATGGACTGTATTTTCCTTTTTCAATGACCCAAGGGGTAAAAGGTCAACCCGGTAGTCCCTTAACCATAGAATCCATTGTCTTGAATCCCACAGTGGAAGAATCCTCCTTCACATTTCCAGAGGTGATGGCAGTAGAGGAAAAATAATAACCACAACATTGAAAAGCCCTTTATTTAAGGGCTTTTTTTATCTAAAACCATCTTTAAATGAAACAACTATTATCCCTAGTGGCCCTTTGGGGCCTGGTCGGACTGTATTCAGTAAATGCACAAGACAAGAATAACGACGGTAAAGCCTTGTTCGGTGATATGACCGCTAGGCATATTGGTCCGGCCCTTATGAGCGGACGAATCAACGATGTGGAAGTGCATCCGACCAATAATAGGATAATTTATGCAGGGACTGCAGGTGGTGGTGTATGGAAATCCAACGATGCGGGTTCTACCTTCAACCCAATTTTCGATGATTATTGCCAATCAATAGGGGCGGTAGCCTTAGACCCCAATGACCCGGATAACACTATATATGTAGGGACTGGGGAAACGTGGACCCGAAATAGTGTTTCCTTGGGTGATGGTTTGTATAAGTCGATAGATGGAGGGGCCAATTGGAAAAAACTAGGATTCGACAAATCTGAACGTATCGCCAATATCATAGTCAATCCAAAAAATGCGAAGGAAGTTTATGTTGCCGTTTTGGGAGCACTTTGGGGCGATAGTGAAGAAAGGGGTGTCTATAAATCATTGGATGCGGGGGAAACTTGGAAAAAATTGTTATACGTAAATCCTAAAACCGGTTGTGCCGATTTGATCATGGACCCCATTGACCCCAATGTACTCTATGCCTCGATGTGGGAATTTAGACGTACGGGTTGGAGTTTCGAGTCAGGGGGTGATAATAGTGCCTTATACAAATCAACTGATGGTGGTGCGACTTGGAACAAAATACACAACGGTTTTCCTTCCGGAAAATTAGGAAGATTGGGGATTGCCGTGGCTCCTTCGAATCCTAAAGTATTATATACCGTAATCGAGGCGGAAAAAGATGAACGTAAAGGCTTATATCGAAGTGATGACGCTGGAAATTCATGGAAACAATTGAACAATGATTTTGGTATTACGGTTAGACCATTTTATTTTTCAAGGATTGTCGTAAATCCCCGTGATGAAAATGTGATTGTCAAGGGTGGCCTTAGTGGTTCTATCTCCAGGGATGGAGGAAAAACATTCAAGGCCCTTGGGAATATGCATAGCGACATTCATGATATCGCTTTTAGTATTAAGGATTCCGATATTATGTACGTCGGTACCGATGGTGGTGTTTATCGTTCTTGGGATGGTGGTACCAATATGGAAATTGTGGAAAACCTTCCATTATCACAATTTTACCACATAAGTGTGGATAATGAAACCCCATACAATGTATATGGAGGCCTACAGGATAACGGTTCTTGGTATGGGCCCTCCTCCTCCCCAGGCGGCGTAGCGGCCCGGGATTGGAATTCTGTGGGATATGGTGACGGCTTCCGGGTCTTAAAACATCCAACCAAAAATATTATCTATTCCGAAATGCAGGGTGCGGAGAATGTTTGGCGTATTGATGTGGATAGAAACCTTACGAAAACCATTCAGCCCCTACCCTCCAAAGGTATTGCCAAACTGCGATTCAATTGGAATGCCCCTATGGCTATCAGTGTACATCAACCAGATCGCTTTTACATGGGAAGTCAATTCCTGCACAAATCGGAAGATATGGGGGATACTTGGAAAATCATCTCACCCGATTTAACCACGAATGACCCTACCAAGCAGGCACAGGAGGATTCAGGAGGATTGTCCAAGGATAATTCCGGGGCAGAAAACCATACTACCATTTTTACAATAGCGGAATCACCTCTTGATGGGGATGTGATTTGGGTAGGTACGGATGATGGCAATGTTCAGGTAACCCAAGATGGAGGAAAATCATGGACAAATACCGTTGTGAATATTACCGGTCTTCCTAAAAACACATGGACATACCACATAGAAGCCAGTGTATTCAATAAGGGAACGGCCTATGCTGTTTTTGAGGGGCATACCCAAAATGATATGCATCCTTACACCTATAAAACGACCGACTTTGGAAAAACCTGGAAGAGTATCATCACAGCGGATGTGGTTGGTATTGTCCGAAATATCCAAGAAGATTATGTAAATCCCGATTTATTGTTCCTAGGGACAGAATTTGGGCTGTATATCACCATGGATGGTGGAAAAAATTGGAAAAAATTCACCAATAACATGCCATCGGTAGCTGTTCATTATATTGAATTACAGAAAGAGACCAATGACTTGGTTATGGGTACCCACGGTAGGGGCGTCATCATTATTGACGATATTTCCCCACTTAGGGAAATCAACGAAGAAGTATTGAACAAGAACGTACATTTCTTTGCCAGCAAGCCTACCGTTATTCACGAAGAAAGTAGTTTTTCCGGCAATTTCGGAACAGAAACACAATTCGTGGGGCGTAACAAAACCAAAGATGCCCAAATAAAGTATTTCCTTAAGAAAAGGCATACGTTTGGGAAAATGAATATGGAGATTCAGGATATGGAAGGTAATACCGTTATTGAGTTGGGTCCTGGAAAATCGAAGGGAATCAATATTGTAAACTGGAACGGAAAAATAAAACAACCCAAAATTGCCAAGGGAAAGACATTTTCTTTCGGTGGATTTACGTCCCCATCCGTTCCTGCGGGTTCGTACAAAGCGGTTATGACCAAAGGAAAGGAAACCTTTGAACATACTTTTGAATTGATCTATGATACGAATTCCCCATTAACGGCCGAAGAAAGGGAATTTAAGAACAAGACCACCATGAAAATGTATGACATGACCCAGGAATTGGCCTATCTGGTATATGAATTGGATGAAATGATAACCAAATCAGAGCTCGATAAGAATTCCAAAATGGCCGGTAAATTAATTGACCTCAAAGAAACTTTGGTCATAACCACAGGTGATAATTATGTGGGTTCCGCCGAACCGCAATTGCGCGAAAAAATGGCCGATCTCTATAGTAAATTAGCCGATAACTATGATAAGCCAACATCATCCGAGGTGGAAAACCTTAGTATCATCGCTGAAAAATTTGAAGCTGCAAAATTGGATTTCATAAAATTGAAGAAAAAGTTCAAGACCAAAGAACCCCTTGATATAATGACGTTTGAAGAATTCTTGGAGCACAATTAGCAGAACGTATCATATTAAAAAGGTCATTGGTTGTTTACCAATGACCTTTTTTGTTTATAACCCCGTTAAAAACTTAAACAAGGGGAGTGCGAAGAAGATATTGAAACAGGTATCTTTATTAAAACTTCGGAACATGAGTGACAGGTCCCATAATCTTTTGCGTATACGGCCACAGGTTTTGTCGGCTAAAGTGAATCCATCAATGAGTACTGATGAACAATTCCAGAACCGAACCATGCGTCCTATAATTAAACTTCAGAACGATCTTTTACTGGCTGTTTTTCAAAACTATATCATCAAACACAAAAATAGGTACCATGAACTAAGTTTGGAGAATAAGTTGCTCTATATCGAAAATTCCATCCATAAGGATATTAAATTCCGGAATTCCCTAAAAGGGATGATCATTGGTCAATTTACGGTTGAAGAATATGAAGGTTACATAAAAAATTCCTCGGCCCTCAACAAACGCATGATGCATATGGTCATCGAACGTATTAAAAGCCAAATGCAGGTTTTTGAGATCCCTACCTTAGTCCAATAGCGATTCCCCGTTGAGATTGGTTGTTAAAATATCACTCATTAGGTCAAAATAAGGACGGATAACCTTAAACGATTCATCCACCGTATTGACAAAATCCTTTGAAAGTACTTCCTTATCCGTAAATTTTCGGATAAAAATGAATTGTTTCTTTCTGATCAGGGCTATATCCAGATGCTCCTTATCAAACCCTTTTGGAGCCGTTTTCAACTCCTCACCTACTAGATTTCCCCAGATTCCTTTAAATTTTGGTTCATAAATCACTGCTTTGAATTCCTCGGCATCCAATTCCAATTCTTTTCGAATACGCAATAGGTCCTCCTTCTCGGGGTTCCAGAATCCTGTGGCAATTAAACTTCCCCCAGGGGCTATATGTACATAATATCCACCTCGTAATCTTGCCCCTGCCCTAGCGTATGAACCGGCCAAATGTGTTTTATACGGTGTTTTGTTCTTTGAAAAACGGACATCCCTATAAATACGGAACATTTTCATCTTTTCAATATCATCATGCTGTTTCATTTTTTCCATAAGGACACCTAAAACATCCTTTACGCTGGACTGCAGTGCTTTAAACCTGTCTTTGTTTTCGGTAAACCATTCCCTCGTGTTGTTTTGCTCCAACTCCTTTAAGAATAAAAACACTTCTTTAGTAATTACTGCGTTTTGCATACGACTTATCTGGGGTTATTTTAAGCTAAAGTTAACCAAATGGAACAAACTCCTTTTAAAATAATGATTAATTTAGATTTCGAAATCAACACCGAATGGACCAGCAATCAGTAATCGATAAAATAAAACAGCACAAAAAACAACCCAATCTAAGGTTTGCCTTAAAGGAAAAGGTTGAATTGTTCACCAATAAACTGTTTTATACCCTTTTTGATATAGATACCCCTGTTGAAGGGAATTTAAAAATCTTGAAAACCGATTTTGAGGAATTGGCCAAATTGGCTTGTTGGGAATGTGAGAATCCATGTAGTAAGATATGGCAAGGCTATTTGGAATCCTTACCAAATGTGCTTGAAAGCCTTAACCTGGATGCTGAGGCAATCGTTGATTGCGACCCTGCCTCCATGTCCATAGAAGAGGTTTATATGGCATATCCTGGGTTTTATGCCATCGCTATATACAGATTGGCCCATGAGCTATATCAATTGGGTTTTCCGCTGGTACCGAGATTGATGACCGAATATGCCCATAGTAAAACGGGCGTTGATATCAATCCGGGTGCCCATATTGGCAAGTCATTCTTTATTGACCACGCCACAGGGGTTGTCATAGGCGAATCGGCCATAATAATGGACAATGTAAAGATATATCAGGGGGTTACCCTTGGGGCTTTGTATGTTGCCAAGGATTTAAAGAAAACAAAAAGACACCCGACCATTGAGGACAACGTCACTATATATGCCAATGCTACCATACTTGGTGGCGAAACAATTATAGGGGCCAACAGTGTCATTGGCGGTAATGCTTGGGTAACATCCTCGGTACCCCCGAACTCAACGGTCTTGAACACACCAATAATCAAAATCAAAACAGCTACAAATGTCTAAGAGTATACTCGACACTATTGGAAATACCCCTCTTATTGCATCACAGGTCCTGAATACAAATCCCAATGTAAAACTGCTTTTTAAAATGGAGGGTCACAACCCCGGTGGTAGTGTAAAGGATAGGGCAGCTTATAATATGATAAATGCCGGGTTGGAAAAAGGTACCATCACCAAGGATTCCAAGCTTATTGAAGCCACAAGTGGTAATACGGGCATTGCCTTGGCCCTGATAGCGGGTATTTACGGACTCAATATAGAACTGGTCATGCCAGAGAACTCTACCAAGGAGCGGGTGCAGACCATGCGCGCATATGGTGCCAAGGTTACACTTACCCCTTCAGATGTAGGGATTGAAGGCGCAAGGGATTATGCCGAGGCCAAGGTAAAGAATGAGGGCTATATTATGTTGAACCAATTTTCCAATGAGGACAATTGGAAAGCCCATTATAAAACGACTGGACCGGAAATATGGAATGATACGGAAGGGGAAATCACCCATTTTGTGTCATCGATGGGGACCACAGGAACAATTATGGGGACCTCTACGTATTTAAAGGAACAAAATGAAAACATACAGATTGTCGGGGTACAGCCTACTGATGGTTCCAGTATTCCGGGCATACGCAAATGGCCCGAAGCCTACCTGCCCAAAATATTCGACGCAGATAAAGTTGATCAGGTCATTGAGATAAGTACCGAAGAAGCTCGGGAAATGGCTAGAAAACTGGCCAAAGAAGAAGGTATTTTTGCAGGGATGAGCAGTGGCGGCGCTACAATGGCCGCATTGAAATTAGCGGCCACCTTGGATAAAGGAACCATCGTATCTATCATTTGTGATCGAGGAGACAGATATCTTTCCTCCGATTTGTTCGATTAAAGTGAAAGTATCCGGGTTATAGCCAATTTTTCTTTTTGAAAAAGAATACCATCCCGATAAATACCACAATCATGATGCCCCAAATGAGGAAATAACCATATTTCCAATGTAGTTCGGGCATATGTGCAAAGTTCATTCCGTAGATACCGGCAATAAAAGTCAATGGAATAAAAATAGAGGACATAATCGTGAGGACCTTCATGACCTCATTCATCTTGTTGCTCATATTGCTCATGTACATTTCCATTAGACTCATGGCCATTTCACGATAAATCTGCAAACTCTCGTTAATTTCATAGGAGTGATCAAGGGCATCCCTTAGAAAAAATTTGGTATCCTTACTAATGAGCGGATTTTCAGAATCGATCAATCGGCCTACAAGTTCTTTTACCGGGAAAATCCATTGTCTTATTTTAAGGACTTCCTTTTTTAACTGTTGTATGTTACGGGCTACCTCAGGGGTGGGATTTTCATAGAGCTCATCTTCCAAGGTTTCGATCTTGTGGCTAATGTGTTCCAAAACGACAAAGTAATTGTCTATGATGGAATCCAATAGGGCAAAAAACAAATAATCGGTGTCTTTGGTTCTTATCCGTCCCGATTTGGCACTTATTCTATCCCTGACCCCATTAAAAACATCATAATCAAGTTCTTGAAAGACCAATACACAATTTTGCATGAGCACCATGGCGACATGTTCTCCGATCAATTCATTGTTGTCATTGATGTAGACCATTCTGAATGTCCCAAAAATATAATCCTCGTATTCGTCGATTTTCGGACGTTGTTGGGTATTTACGATGTCCTCGAGAATCAATGGATTCAAACCAAAGTGGAAACCTACCTTTTCAATAAAAGACTCATCACTTAAACCTACGATATTGACCCATGAGGTTGTAGGGGTATCCTTATGGGCGACAATTTGTCCAACATCCCCCGGATAATGGATTTTATGAAGGCTATCGGTATACTCAATAATGGTGACTTTGGTCTCAGCGGCTTCCCGATGCCCCATATAGGTTATCGTTCCAGGGGCTTTACCAACTTTTTTATGTCTTTTGAATTGTCTTTTTAAAACGTCCTTCTTTTTGGCCATGTAGCGATATTTATATAAATATACTAAAAGAAATAGAGGTCTTTCCTTTATTTGAATTCTATGCTATTCAATAACAGTCCTGACCCAGGGGCGACAGTTGTCAGCTTTAAGGAACCAGGGGTGGAAAGGGAATCTTCAATATCATTCAATGACAACTCCCCTTTTCCCAATTGGATCAAGGCTCCCATGATCATTCGTATCTGATATCTCATGAATCCTTTCCCTTTTATGTGAAGTGCATAGGATTTTTCAGGAAAAAAATTGGCCTTAAAAAGGGTGTTTTCCCGAATCTCACACACATCTATTGTCCGTAATCGTTGTTTGTTTTTTTGGGCCTTCACCGTGTAGGAGGTGAAATCATGGGAACCCACAAAAAAAGATGTGGCCTTGACCATGGCCTGCAAATCCAAATTTTCAAGGATATTTGTGATAAACGGTGCACTGAAAGGGTGGTTCTTTGAACCGAAAGAAAAAAGATAAATGTATTCCTTGGTTTTAGGATCTTTAATGATGTTAAAGGATTCATCTACTTGCTTGATTCCTGTCACCCTAATATCGGAAGGTAAATTTTCATTGAAAAGTTCCAAGAAAACAGCATGGTCCTTAATAGGTACATCGTTTATGAAAAGCTCAAATGCCGCATCCAAGGCAGAGACCTTTGAGTCCGTCCGTCCGGCACCCAATATCTTGAACTGAACATTGGGCATAATAAACTTTAGGGTCTTGGTGATCATACCCTCGATGGTTTTTTGTCCGGGCTGTTTTTGCCAACCACTGAACCTAAAACCCAAATATTGGACATTGATCAAATAGTAAAACCGTTGCTGCCTCATTGGTGAATTATTTGCCCCAAAATTACAGCTTAATTACAATTGCCATAATTTTTGTATTTTAATTACGTAAACAACTAAACAAAAATAATATGGCAAGCAATGGTAAAGTAAAAGTACCTGTCTGGTACTGGATTGTAAGTATTGTGGCACTGATATGGAATCTTATAGGTGCAATGGCCTATTTGGGACAGGCATTTATAACCGATGAAATGAAGGCGGCAATGCCAGCGGAACAGTTGGCTTTAATGGAAAATACGCCGGCATGGGCGACCGCAGCATTTGCTTTTGCTGTTTGGGGTGGGGTTTTGGGATGTATAGCCTTACTCCTCCGTAAGAAATGGGCCAAAATGGTATTGATGGTTTCACTCTTGGGTATATTGATCCAACTGGGATACTCCTACTTTATGACCAATGCCGTTGAAGTTTATGGTACAGCCCAAGGGGTCGTTATGCCAATAGTCCTAATCGTTATTGGTGTGGGTCTGGTAGTATTCGCCAACTCAGCACAAAAGAAACTTTGGATCAATTGACCATAAAAAATCAAGAGAAAGTGTGGCAAGGCAATTCTTGGATTTTGACCACACTTTTTCTATTCTTGACAACATAAAATGTCGTTTATCGATTATTTTAAATTTTAGATATAGCTTTTCGTTTTCTTTGTATCAAAAGGGTTCCCCAATACCCCAGAAATCAATTAAAGATGAAATTAATAACGCGATTGTTGTCGTGGAAAAGTTGTCTCATACTTTCAGTAAGTGTCTTACTTTTATTGAACATATTTAGTTTTTATGGACTCTATACCAATAAATTCTATTTCTTTAAATTCGATAACTATATCTTCCCCTTATTGACCTTAGTCCATTTTACATATCTCTATGCGGTGTGGTTTAAAATCAAAGAAGAAGAGATAACCGACCCCCAAATGCGCAATTTGGAGTTTACGCTTTACGTAATCTTAGTGCTATATGTTTACAAGCTTTTTGAAACCATTTCCATTTTATTGAGTTATAGCGATTTTGAAAGTCATGTGATTCCCGCCACCTTTATTCCAATAGGGACTTTCATCACTTTTTTATATGTAATGTTATTGGTATTGACCTTGGTTACGTTCAAACACCGGAAAGATAAAATAGGAGCCTATAATTTTAATAAGATCAATGATGAAATTGATTCATGGGACTAGAGGGATCGATAGTCATAAAAAAAAAGCTCCTTGATTAATTTCAAGGAGCTTTTTTTATTTGTTATAAAGATCTTATCGCATTGCGGTGCCAGAAGGGAAACTGCCGTTCACGTTACTACTTATTTGCTGAACGCCCATTGCATCGGTAGGTATCATTCCCGCCAAAGGTTTTAAAGTAAAGGGGGCAAGACTATTGTCAGGATAAGGTTCAATGCTGATTACGGCAATCTTGCCCCTAATATCCGTAGGGAACATTAGACCTTCTGGAGCATTGACCAAGAAATCCTCACCAGGAAATGGAGGCCCAGGGTTTGTGCCACTGAACATATCTGCTTCATCGCTACCTGATACGGAAGTGAATGTACCTGTGGTGACAGGGATACCGTCGATAACGACCCAACCTTCATACTTCCATCCGGGTTCAAGGGCGGGTAATTCCAATCCGTTTTCAGCACTACCAGAGCTGTTGTCCAAAAACCAGATTCCACTATACTTTTCTTCTTCAGTTCCCGTTCCGGTGGGTGTTGCGATGATGAATTTACCTGAAATGGCATCAAAGGTGGGAGCCACTGTCCCTGTGGTTAAAGCGGCGGAATTCCCATTAAAATCGCCAACGAATATTTTTGTGTCTGCCGGGGAAGTGGAAGGGTCTGGATTAGGTTCAATGGATAAAACGAATTTCGTGGCACTTTCCAACGTAACAGCATCAACATCAAAGGATGTTTGGGAAAGTTCCCCATTCGCATTTACCGAAAAGGTACCTGTACTCACTGGCGCACCATCTACAATTACCCAACCTTCGTAGCGGAAATCCGCACCCAAATCCTCCAAACCGTCAATTGCCAAGGTCAGCGCAGTGCTCTTTGGTTCCTCAACGTCGTCGTCGTTAACATTACAGGATGATACCAGTAAAACTGACATCAAAATAAATACGTACTTAAAATTTAATCTGTCCATTTTTTTCATGTTTAATAGTTATGGGACAAACTAACGGGGATAGTATAACAGAAGGATCACAAAAGGGTAAACTTTTGATACGGACTTATTACAAACCAATAACAACCGTTTGATCTATCATTTCAGGTAACCCCCAATTCGTTATATGAAATATGAATGGTATATTGTAAGGACACTTCCAAATATTCAACTACTAGTGTGTATAAGTACTTGTTGATCACATTTTTTTGAAGTGCAGACAGCGGTTAATATCCCAGGTTTAATCCTGCTGTGATAATTCTGTGATAACTTTTGATTTTATTCGTAACTACAAATATGAAAAATATTCTAATAATAGAGGATGATCCCGAGATAATCAAACTATTGGAGATACATCTTACCGACCTGATTTACACTACATCCAAGGCGATGGATGGGGAAGAGGGACTCCATATGGCCTTGGAAAACGATTATGACCTGATTCTCTTGGATTTGACCTTGCCCACCATGGATGGCGTTGAAATATGCAAAAAGCTTCGGGCTGTAAAGAATACACCCATTATTATGCTTACCGCAAAATCGGAAGAAATCGATAGGGTTCTTGGTTTGGAGATAGGTGCTGACGATTATATGACCAAACCTTTTAGTATTCGTGAGCTACTTGCCCGGATCAAGGCCGTTTTACGTAGGACTGAGATAAAGGTGGAAAAGAAAGAAAACACGTTAGCCATAAACGCCGAGAATTTAACAATCAATATTGAGAAAAGAAAAGTCCTTTTGGATGATCAAAAAATAGAGCTTAGTCCAAAGGAATTTGAGTTGTTGGTATTGATGGCATCCAATCCCGGCCGGAATTATACACGTTCTGAATTGTTGAATATGATATGGGGTTACAATTTTGAGGGGTATGAGCATACGGTAAATTCCCATATCAATCGTTTACGGGCTAAAATTGAGTCCGACATGGCAAATCCCAATTTTATATTGACCACCTGGGGAGTTGGGTATAAATTTAATGAAGACGTTATAGAATGAGTACAGATAAAACCTTAACACCACGACTGGTAAAGAAATTATGGCTTGCTTTAATAGTATTGATTGTGGTCATTGGGGCTTCGTACATATTTATCACAGGGTATTTTGACAATAAGCATAGTGAGGCGACCATACAAAAGATAAATGCCAGTTTAGCCAATCATCTTATAGAGGAAAAATTTCAGGATTCGTCACCTTTTTTGGTTGATGGTAGTGTGAACAAAGCGTTGTTCGGTGATCTAATGCACGATATGATGGCCGTTAATCGGAGCATTGAAGTGTATTTAACCGACAAGAGTGGGCATATTTTATATTCCGTTGTTTTGGACCATAGTGCGGATTCTGATGTAAAAAGTGTATCGACGACCCCCATAAAGGAATTTATTGCGACCAAGGGAGAGAAATATATTTTGGGGGATAACCCAAGAAATCCTGATGAAAGGAAAATATTTTCCGCAGCACCATATAATATAGAGGGTAAGGAAGGGTATATCTATATTATTCTGGCCGGGCAAGAGTTACAACAGGTAAGTGATACCTTGATCGGACGCTATTATTCCAATTTGGGTATAGGCGCTTCCCTCCTAGCCATACTCTTTGCAGGTATCATTGGTTTTATAAGTATATGGTTTCTTACGAAAAACCTAAGGCTTATGACCGGCACGGTCAGAAGGTTTCAGGAAGGTGATCTTGAAGCTAGGATCGAGAACCCCAAAAACTCGGATATTGAGGTGTTTGCCAACACCTTCAACGAAATGGCGGATACCATTGTGGGTAACCTTGATAAAATGAAATCCGTAGATCAATTGCGAAGGGAGCTCATCGCCAATGTTTCCCATGACCTTAGAACTCCCTTGGCCATACTGAAAGGTTATATTGAAACCATGCAAATGAAAAAGGATTCCCTAACCGACTTGGAAAAACAGGAATACCTACAAATCACCTATGACAATGCGGATAAGTTATCCAAATTGATCAATCAATTGTTTGAATACTCAAAACTTGAGGCAGAACAGATCACCCCGGTAAAGGAGCCATTTTCCATTACGGAATTATCACATGACCTTATCGCAAAATTCAATGTATTGGCCCAACAGAAAGAAATAGACCTTCATCTGAACAACGCCCAGGAAAACTGTATGGTTTTTGCGGATATAGGCCTTGTTGAGCGAGCCTTGCAGAATCTTTTGGAAAACGCCCTTAAATATACCCCACCAAAGGGAGAGGTAGTACTATCCATAAAACAGAATAATGATCAGGTTGAGATTAACATTAGGGATACAGGGACAGGCATTCCATTAAGTGAACAACCCTTTATTTTCGACCGCTACAAACAGGTCGATAGTAGCATTAAGAAACAGGGACACGGTTTAGGGCTGGCAATCGTCAAAAAAATCATGGATTTACACGATACTACCATCACAGTACTTAGTAAACCCAAAGAGGGAAGTTCTTTTATCTTTAAATTACCGGCCTATCACGTTTAGTATGGAAATAGATGATCACAAAAAGTAAAAACCTTCCATATTTTGGAAGGTTTTTATGTTTCTAAGGCATTAGAGTCCACTGAAATAACTACCATAAAGATCTTTGAATTGGAAACCTTCCGAGAATCGATGTTTGCTCAATTTCTTATGGGCCACCAATCCCCAAAGTAACAGCTCTTTTAAAAAATAACTATCCTCTTTTGGGATTTCAGGATTCTTTTCCTTGATCAATTGACCCAGCGGAGGCACGTCATCAAGAGCCCGCTTGTATTCAGTATCGGTATATTCATCCAAAAGTTCAAAACCTTCCCCTTGGAAAAACCAACTAACAAGTTCGTCATAGGGTCCTTCCTCATCCTTGCGTTCCAATTTTTTAATCTCTGGAAAATAAGTTGTGAATAGCGATTTTACCGCTTCATCGATTAGAATGGCGGCAACGGTGTCCGCACCCTCCTGTTCCCCTTCATACACCAATTCAATCTTACCGGTAATGGCCGGTATAATTCCCATAAAGTCGCTTAGCCTTACGGTCGTTTTATCGGCTCCGGTTATCAAAGCCCTACGTTCTGCCGTGCTTAACAGATTTTCAAATGCCGTGATACTGGTTCGGGCACTAACCCCACTTTTGGCATCAACATATTCACTGTTTCTTGCCTCAAAACTGATTTGTTCCAAAAGGTCCTTCGCGATTTCCGGAACATACACGGTATCTATCTGTCTTTGGTCCAAATTGGATTCCTGGGCCGTTATTTTCCGTGCTGTTGGAATGTCTTCGGGATAATGCGTCAGAATCTGCGATCCTATCCTATCCTTCAGCGGTGTTACAATACTTCCGCGATTGGTATAGTCCTCTGGATTCGCAGTGAAGACAAATTGAAGGTCAAGGGGTAATCGTAATTTAAAGCCCCTAATCTGAATATCGCCTTCCTCCAATATATTGAACAATGAAACCTGGATTCTGGATTGCAGATCGGGCAACTCATTGATTACGAATATACACCGATTGGCCCTCGGGATCATTCCAAAATGGATAACGCGATCGTCGGCATAGGACAGTTTAAGATTTGCAGCCTTAATGGGATCCACATCCCCTATTAAATCAGCCACGGTAACATCCGGGGTGGCTAATTTCTCATAAAACCGTTCACTCCTGTGAAGCCATGTTATAGGTGTGTCGTCTCCCCTTTCTTTTATCAATTCCATTGCGTAACGTGAAATGGGATTGAAAGGGTCGTCATTGATTTCCGAACCTTCAACGAAAGGAATCCATTCGTCGAGGAGATCCACCATCAAACGGGCCAACCTGGTTTTGGCCTGGCCCCGTAATCCCAATAGATTGATATTATGGCGCGATAGTATGGCTCGTTCCAATTCGGGTATCACGGAATTCTCATAGCCCCATACCCCTTGAAAGGATTCCTCCCCTTTTTTTATTTTCCCCCGTAGATTGTCACGAAGTTCATCCTTGATACTTTTGGTTTTATAGCCGGCTTTTTTCAGCTCCCCAAGTGTTGTTATTTTTTCCTTTTTCAAGTTCATATGCTTTTTTGTGATTCCTGTTAGTACAGGAATTGTAGATTAGTATTTTATCCTTTTAATCTTTTTCTTCGGTTTGCCTCATAATCCTCAAAGATCATTTCACCCAGACCGGTCAATCCCGTAAAGAAGGCCTTGCCTTTATTGGCTTCGGTAAAATGTCTTATAAATTGCTTAAGATAAGGGTCTTGGGCAATCATAAAGGTAGTTATGGGTATATGCAGTTTTCGGGCCTGACTGGCCATATTATAGCATTTCTCAACAATATAATCGTCGAGACCTACACTGTTTTTATAATAGGTGCCATCGGGTAGCCTCAGGCAACTGGGTTTACCATCAGTAATCATAAAAATCTGTTTGTTGGTATTTCGCTTTCGCCTCAGTATGTCCATCGCCAACTGTAATCCTGCTACGGTATTGGTATGGTAGGGACCTACTTTTAAATAAGGAAGTTCCTTTATGGATATGGGCCAAGCATCATTTCCAAAAACCAGTATGTCCAATGTGTCTTTGGGATATCTCGTGGTAATCAATTCGGCCAATGCCATCGCTACTTTTTTCGCAGGGGTAATTCGGTCTTCGCCGTAGAGAATCATACTATGGCTGATGTCGATCATCAAAACCGTACTCATTTGGGCCTTGAAGTGGGTATCTTCAACGACCAAATCATCTTCCGTCAATGAGAAATCACCAACACCATTATTGATTTGCGCATTTTTAAGACTTTCGGTCATAGAGATATGCTCTAATCCGTCTCCATATCTATATTCCCTAAAGTCACCCGTATGTTCGTCGCCCTGTCCCGCTTTGTTTGTTCTGTGGTTACCAGCACCTTTGCGCTTTAATTTTCCGAAAATCTGATCTAAGGCATGTTGCCTGATAATGCGTTCCATTTTGGCGGTAATCGATAGATTGCCTGGGGTTCCTTCCTCGCCTTCCCCGTCACCACCACCATCCTCGAATTCTTCCCTTAGGAATCCTTTAGCCTTTAGGTCCTCAATAAAATCATCAATGGTGTAGTTCTCATCGGTAAGCCCATATTCCTTATCCAATTCCCGTAACCAATCCAATGCCTCATCCACATCACCCGAAGTATGTGTGATCAACTCTTGAAAAATCTCGAAGAGTTTATCAAAAGGGGATTGCTCAGGAGCATCGTAGGTAGTAAAACGAAATCCTTTTCTCAAATTCATAGCCATATCATAAAATTAAGGTATTAAACATGAAGGTAAATCGTTTTTAGAAAAACTTAACGCTGGTAAATATTTTGGTATGGTCTAGTCGAGGTTAGTTAAGAGAGAATATTAATAAGTGTAAGTAACATAAAATATAAGTTATTTCCTACAATATCAGCTTAGTTATAACGTTCAACTAAAAGTTGATCCAAATCTTAAGTACCTATGAACAAATTAATTCTATTATTCCTTTTTCTAGTGTCCATACTTCCTGGGACCATCGATGACGATTGTTCAGCTGTTTACAGTAGGGCAACGTATGCCCTGTCCCATTCCAAAAAGGCCTTAAAGGCCCACAATTTCGACCACCAGGTTTATTATTCCGGTAAAACTTTGGAAGCCTACAAGAAAATTGCCGATGGTATGAAAGAGTGTGACTGTGTAAATGCCACAGAGCTTATCCTGGATATTACCATGGATGCCAAAAAAGCGGCTGATCCAGTAGATTGGGCCCGTGGACGGTATTATAGTAAAAAGGTATACCTAAATACCCAAGAATTGATAACAATTCTTGACCTATGGGCCGAATCCCATGAATAATAAGATTCCTTGCTTGGAAGAATCCAATATGGTAGGAAGTTTTAGTGCCTTCCCTTTAGGACCTCTACAATGTCATTAAGGGCATACCCCTTAGCTTGTAACAGAATTAAATAGTGGAATAGAAGATCGGCACTTTCATTCAAAAATAGATCATCATTGTCGTCTTTGGCCTCTATGACCACTTCAACGGCTTCCTCCCCTACTTTTTGGGCAATTTTATTGATGCCTTTATCGAACAATGAAGCTACATACGATTTACTGCCATCGGCCGCTTTTCTCCGTTGCGCAATAACCGCCTCCAATTCGGACAAAAAACCGAATTCCTGTTTGTTATCTTCATTCCAACAGGTGTCACTTCCTTTATGGCAGGTAGGTCCAACAGGATTTACTCGAATCAATAAGGTATCTTGGTCGCAATCGTTCTTAACATCCACCAAATTCAGGAAGTTGCCACTTTCCTCCCCTTTTGTCCATAAACGCTTCTTGGTTCTACTATAAAAGGTCACCTTTTTGGTATCCAAGGTCTTTTGATACGCCTCTTGGTTCATATACCCCAACATTAAAACGTTTTTAGTTGTTGCATCTTGAATGATGGCAGGAACGAGTCCGTCGTTGTTTTTATTGAAATCAATATCCATTTTATATGTTTTAAACGCCTTGAACATCTTAATTATCCAAGAACATGATTTTTATAATCGTACGGGAATCCCTTTTGATCGGAGTTCCTTTTTTAAATCGTTTATTTCAATTTCCTTAAAATGAAAAACACTTGCCGCCAGGGCAGCATCCGCTTTTCCGTTGATAAAGGTATCTGTAAAATGTTGCATATTGCCCGCACCACCGGAGGCAATAATCGGAATATTCAGTTCCGATGACAATTTGGCCAAGGCTTCATTGGCAAACCCATTTTTGGTGCCATCGTGGTTCATTGAGGTAAAAAGGATTTCACCGGCACCACGTTCCTCGACTTCCTTGGCCCAGTCAAAGAGTTTAATTTCCGTAGGAACCTTACCTCCTACCAAATGCACGATCCATTCGCCATCAATAACCTTGGCATCTATGGCAACAACAATACATTGTGAACCGAACTTGGCCACCAAGTCATTGATCAATTGTGGATTTTTAACGGCTGAAGAATTAATGGAAACCTTATCGGCTCCGTTATGGAGTAAGACATCAACATCTTCTACCGAAGAGATACCACCACCGACCGTAAACGGAATATTCACCTTTTCAGCCACATGGTATACCAAATCGGCAAGG
Source organism: Maribacter polysiphoniae (assembly GCF_003148665.1). Taxonomy (GTDB): domain Bacteria; phylum Bacteroidota; class Bacteroidia; order Flavobacteriales; family Flavobacteriaceae; genus Maribacter_A; species Maribacter_A polysiphoniae. Next base: position 65,463 of record NZ_QGGQ01000012.1, read on the forward strand.
GTTCTTCGTTTTTCTTCTGTAGCCGATATATCCAAAAAAACCAGTTCGTCGGCACCTTCCCGGGCGTAGATTTCAGCGAGTTCCACGGGATCTCCAGCATCGCGAAGATCAACGAAATTAATGCCTTTGACCGTTCTACCATTTTTAATATCCAAACAAGGAATGATTCTTTTTGTAAGCACTTTTTTTAATCTTATGAAATTAATATTCTGAATAGGTACCCAGTTTTATTTGCCAATACTTTTGGTTTCTTATACTTCACTACGCTTGCTTTAATACGGTACAGTGAATTTTATAAAATCTTTCCAATTCCCCTCTTTCAGGATTACGATGATAAAATATAAGTTTCCAACTGTTTAAGGCTGATCCTATTCTCGTAGATCGCCTTTCCGATAATTGTCCCCTCACAACCCAGTTCAGCCAATTTCGGTAGCTCATCAAAAGTTGAGATTCCGCCAGAGGCGATTAGTTTGAGGTTAGGGACCTCTTTCAATATTTTTTGGTACAATTCAAAAGAAGGGCCTTCCAACATGCCATCTTTGCTAATATCGGTGCATATAACATAGGAAATACCTCTTTTTTGATACGATTGGATAAATGGCACCAAGTTTTCCTTTGACTCCTCTAACCAGCCTGAAACCGCTACTTTTTCATTCATGGCATCTGCACCCAGGATTATTTTGTCAGCACCATAACGTTCCAACCAACTCAAAAAAGTTTCCTTGTCCTTAACCGCAATACTACCACCTGTTACTTGATTGGCGCCACTTTCAAAGGCAATTTTCAAATCCTCATCCCGCTTTAATCCACCTCCAAAATCAATTTTCAATTTGGTTTTGAGCGCAATTTGCTCCAAAACCTTATGATTGACGATCTGATGTGATTTAGCTCCGTCCAAATCGACTAAATGCAGGTGTTTTATTCCATGGGATTCAAATTCCTTTGCAATCTCCAACGGATTTTCGTTGTATATTTTTTTTGTGTTGTAGTCTCCTTTGGAAAGTCGAACACATTTACCATCGATGATATCAATCGCCGGGATTATACGCATATTATAATTGTAAAAAGTTCTTTAATATCTGTTCCCCCACGGTGCTACTCTTTTCGGGATGGAACTGTACCCCATAAAAATTGTCCTTGGCCAATGCGGCGCTATACGGAATTCCGTATTCGGCGGTAGCTATGGTTTCTTTACACAAAGGGGCATAATAGCTGTGCACCATGTAAATATATTCTGTTTTGACAATATCCTTAAACAGATTTGTTTTCAATGCTGTAATGGCATTCCAACCGATTTGCGGTACTTTGACTTCATTTGAAAAACGGACCACATCACAATCGAAAATCCCCAACCCTTTGGTGTCTCCTTCCTCGGAACTATTGCACATAAGTTGCATTCCGAGGCAAATACCCAACACGGGTTGTTTCAGTTGCGGAATTAAAGTGTCCAAGCCACTTTGCCTAAGCATTTTCATGGCACTACTGGCCTCACCTACCCCTGGGAATATAACCTTATCAGCATTTTTTATTTCCTCGACATCATCGGTCAATAGGGCATTATATCCCAATCGTTTAAAAGCGAATTTGATGCTTTGGATATTTCCCGCTCCGTAATTTATAATTACTATTCTCATAACATCCCCTTTGTCGAAGGTAAAACCATCTTCTCTACATCCCGTTTTACCGCCATTTTGATTGCCTTGGCAAAGGCCTTGAAAATGGCCTCAATCTTATGATGCTCATTTTTACCTTCAGCCTTTATATTCAGGTTGGCCTTAGCGCCATCGGTAAATGATTTAAAAAAGTGATAAAACATTTCGGTAGGCATTTTTCCGATCATTTCCCGTTGAAAATCAGCGTCCCAAACCAACCAGTTGCGGCCACCGAAATCTATGGCGACCTGCGCCAAACAATCGTCCATAGGTAAACAGAAGCCATATCGTTCAATGCCTAATTTGTTTCCCAGTGCTTTATGGAATACCTCTCCCAATGCTATGGAAGTATCCTCAATGGTATGGTGTTCATCTACCTCAAGGTCACCTTTCACCTTGATATCCAAATCCATTTGACCATGTCTGGCCAATTGATCCAACATATGGTCAAAAAATGAAAGGCCTGTATCGATGTTACTTTTTCCAGTACCATCGAGGTTCAATTTGATATAAATATCGGTTTCGTTGGTCTTCCGTGTAATTTCAGCAGTCCGATCATTCAGCTTGAGAAACTCGTATATCTTTTCCCAATCATTGTTCTCCAGCGCGATCACGCTATCCAATTCCTCCCTTTTCACCGAGATTTCATCAGTTCCCAAATTGGTGTTGTCATTGATGAATATTCCTTTGGAACCCAGGTTTTTAGCCAGTTCCATATCGGTTAATCGATCTCCGATCACAAAAGAGTTGGCCAAATCGTATTCCTCGGAAAAATATTCGGTTAATAACCCCGTTCCCGGTTTTCGGGTATCGGCATTCTCTTGGGGAAACGTACGGTCAAGAAAGACCTTGTCAAAAACCACCCCTTCATTCTCAAATGATTTAAGGATGAAGTTATGTACGGGCCAAAATGTTTCTTCAGGAAAAACATCGGTTCCCAGCCCATCCTGATTGGTTATCATGACCAGTTCATAATCCAATTCCTTGGCAATTTTACCTAAGAAGGTAAAGGCTTTCGGGTAGAAGATCATTTTCTCGAACGCATCGATCTGTTCATCGACAGTTTCTTTGATGATGGTACCATCACGGTCTATAAATAATACTTTTTTCATGTTATGCTATTTCCTTTAACGCGGTAATCAATTTTTCATTTTCAATCTTGGTGCCAATGGTGAACCGTAGGGTATTAGCGCAAAGGGGTTGTGTTGTCCTGTTTCGAACCACAACACCTTTTTTCAGTAGCTGATTATACCTTTTGTTGGCATCGTCCACTTCAACGAGTATAAAGTTGGCGTCTGAGGGATAAATCGTTTTTATATAGGACACTTCATGCAATACTTTCAACAAACATTCCTTTTCGACCAATATCTGACCTACTTCCATTTGTAACACCCCGGTTTTCAAAACCTGCTCCAACGCTCGCTTTTGGGTTAATTCGTTCACATTGTAAGGCGGCTTTATGGTGTTCAAGACAGCGATAATTTGCGATGAAGCGAAACACAACCCCAATCGAATACCTGCCAATCCATAAGCTTTGGATAAGGTTTGGGTAACAATTAGATTTGGAAATCCATCTAAGCGTTTCAACCAACTATCCTTATCCGAGAAATCGATATAGGCCTCATCAATGACCACTAATCCGTCAAAATTATTCAAAAGGTACAGGATGTCACTTTCGTTGATAGTATTTCCGGTTGGATTATTGGGTGAGCAAATGAAAATGACCTTACTATTCCCATCTACAGCGTTTAAAATGCCTTTAGTATCCAATTGGAAATCCTTGGTCAGGAGTACCTCACGATTTTCCACGGCGTTGATACCCGATAAAACCTTGTACATACCATACGTAGGAGGAAGGGAAATAATATTGTCGACCTTCGGTTCACAAAAAGCCCTGAATATCAAATCCAATACTTCATCACTACCATTTCCCAAAAGTATGTTATTGGCATTGACTCCTTTTTGTTCTGCCAATACCGCTTTAAGGTTACGTTGTTGGGGGTCGGGATATCTATTTACACCATTCTCGAACGGATTCTCATTGGCGTCCAAGAAAACCATCTCCGTACCATCGGAAACATATTCATCCCTAGCCGATGAATACGGTTGTAACCCTTTTATATTCTCTCGAATACTATTATTTAAATTGAATTCTGACATTTCTTTATTCTTTCAATCGCATTTTGGCTTTTCGTATTATTATCAATCCTTCAGACTTTGTAATCGAAGTGTTACCGCATTCTTATGGGCGTATAAACCTTCCGCCTCTGCCATTACCTCGATGGTCTTTCCAATTTCCATTATACCCTCCCTAGATATTTTTTGGAAGGTCATACTTTTCATAAAGCTATCCAGGTTTACGCCACTATACTGTTTGGCGTATCCATTGGTAGGCAAGGTATGGTTCGTTCCAGAGGCGTAATCGCCAGCACTTTCCGGGGTATAATTGCCGATAAAAACAGAGCCTGCATTTTTAATGTTCTCGATGAAGTACTCCTCATTCGTCACACAAACGATAAAATGTTCTGGACCATATTCATTGATCAGGGCGTTGGCAGTGGCATCATCCGCAACATAAATCAATTTACTGTTGGCGATAGCCTTTTCAGCGATTTCTTTTCGCGGTAATTCTTGAAGTTGTTTTTCAACTTCAATTTCAACTGCTGCGATTATTTCTTTTGAAGTCGAAACCAAAATCACTTGACTGTCGACACCATGTTCGGCCTGACTTAACAAATCGGAGGCCACAAAGGCAGGATTTGCCGAGTTATCGGCAAGGACCAAAAGTTCACTGGGGCCTGCCGGCATATCGATAGCAATTCCATATTTGGTCGCAATTTGTTTGGCGACAGTGACGAATTGATTACCAGGGCCAAATATTTTATAGACTTGCGGAATGCTTTCAGTACCAAAAGTCATCGAAGCAATCGCCTGTATACCGCCTACCTTGAATATTTTGGTCACCCCACACAAGTTGGCCGTAAACAAGATGGCCGGGTGGATCTTTCCTTCCTTATTCGGAGGGGAACACAACACCAATTCCTCACAGCCAGCAATAGTAGCGGGTACGGCAAGCATTAAAATAGTGGAAAACAAGGGCGCGGTACCACCGGGAATGTACAGTCCAACTTTTTGGATAGGTCGTTTTTCTTGCCAACATTGTACCCCATTGGCAGTTTCTACCGCTACCCTATCCGTCTTTTGGGCTTTATGGAATATTTCAATATTGTTCTTGGCTGACATTATAGCCTCTTTCAATTCTTGGGAAACCAATGTTTTAGCCTCCTCGATTTCCGGTTCAGAAACCAGAAACCCATTTATTATAACGCCATCAAACTTTTCGGTATACTTTCTTAAGATGGTATCGCCATTGTTCTGTACCTCTTTAAAAATAGCCTCAACAGTTTGTTCAATATCGGCTACGGTCTGTGTAGGGCGCTTTAACACATCACTCCATTCCGATCTATTGGGATTGTAAATCTTTTTCATGTTAGCGTTCATCAATTTTTTTAATCATATGGTATCCTAATGGTTCAAAACCATGACCTTCCCAAAACTTTTTTCCTTTTTCGTTCTGTACATAGCAATTAACCTCTGCGGTAGTACAATCAATACTTTTCGCATATTCAAAAAGCCATGACATCATAAGCTCACCAACCCCTTTACTGCGATATGCTTCTTCCACATACACGTTATCAGGCTCAATATGTTTACCATTGTACAATTTGTTCAGGACCCAGAAACCGCAACAAGCGATCAATATGTCATTGTCATAAACGCCGATACATTGGTAAGCATCCATGGTCAACATCGGTTGTAAACGGCTTTTTAGCAAAGCTTCGGAAAACGTACCTTGATTCAGCTTATAGACCAAGGGTAGAATCGATTCCATTTTGTCAGAGGGAATCAATTCTAGTTTTAAATTGTCTTCCATACCAATAACTAAAGCACCATTTTCTCGATAGGGCAAACTAAAATACCCTCGGCACCCGCTTGCTTTAATTCATCGATTACTTCCCAGAACTTGTCCTTATTGATTACGGTATGTACCGAACTCCAACCTTCTTCCGCCAAAGGTAACACTGTGGGACTTCGCATCCCGGGCAATAATTTCAGGACATCATCCAATTTATTGTTCGGGGCATTCAGCAAAACGTATTTGGACTGTCGGGCCTGTAAGACCGACTTGATCCTAAATTGCAACTTTGTCAAAATAGCCTTTCGCTCATCGGTTATTTTTTGTGAAACCGCCAAAACAGCTTCACTCTTCAACATTACTTCAACTTCCTTAAGGTTGTTCTTAAAAAGTGTACTGCCACTTGAAACGATATCGCAAATTCCATCCGCAAGTCCAATATTCGGGGCTATTTCAACAGATCCATTGATAATATGCAAATCGGCATTGACCCCCTTTTCCTTTAAATAAGCGATAACCGTATTGGGATAGGAAGTGGCTATACGTTTTCCCTCAAAATCCTTGACAGAAGTATATTTCATCGATTTAGGCACTGCCAAGGAAACCCTACATTTGGAGAATCCCAATTTTTCGGAAATATCAATACCCTGACCTTTTTCAATCAATACATTTTCACCGATTATGGCGATATCCACTACCCCATCACGCAGGTATTGGGGTATGTCTCCGTTACGTAGGTAAAAGACCTCCATGGGAAAATTTCGCGAAGATGCCTTTAGCTGATCTTTACCATTATCAATGGAGATTCCACAATTTTTAAGGATTTCAAGGGAATCCTCATTCAAACGGCCCGATTTCTGGATCGCAATTCTAAGTTTTGTCATTTTCTTCTTTTGTTAGGTTCAAGCAATCAAAAGAGCTCTAAAAATAAAACCCGTTTGATTGCTCAAACGGGTTTTAAATATTTTGTAATACTACAATACATCCTTACCTCGCTTGACAGCAAGTATAAAAATGATGATGTGTATTTTGATTCTTCATTACGAATGTAAAATTATAATTTATTTTCAATTCACAAAACATTTGTTCAAAATTGCACAATTCTTTCTTTGAAATGTACATTATCCAACAGTTTAGTTATTTCCCAAAATTAAAGGGAGACCTGATTCACCTCCTCCGACAACTATGATCTTTGTGTTGGGTGACTTGGAAAGTTCCAAAGTAGCATCGATACCTTTGTCCTTCAAGATCTGGTCATTCAAGGAAGCACTAAGGATTCGGTTCGCATCGGCTTTACCTTGTGCCTCAATAGTTACTTTTTGAGCTTCTTTTTGGGCCGTAACCAATCTAAACTCGTACTCCAAGGATTCTTGCTCTTGCTTTAATTTACGTTCAATAGCTTCCTTGATAGTTGGAGGTAAGGTTACATCACGTACCAATACTTCGTTTAATTGAATGTACTGTCCATCAACGATCTTTTCGGTTTCCTCAAAAATTTCCTGCTGAATGGCATCCCGCTTGCTGGAATATAGTTGCTCAGGGGTATAACGGCCTACGACACTCCTTGCTGCTGAACGTATGGTTGGCAATAAAACCCGTTGAATATATTCAGAGCCTTTTTCTTGGTGTAATTTCCCCAAGAATTCGACTTTTGGTTGGAACCAAATGGATGATTCCAATTTAATCTCCAATCCATTGGATGACAATACTTGCATTTTTTCAAGAACTTCTTGCTGTCTCACCTCATATACAAATACTTTGTTCCATGGGGCAACAATATGAAAACCTTCTCCCAATGGTGGTTCATCGGTGACGACACCCCCACCAAAAGTTTTGTAAAGGACCCCTGCCTCACCCGAGTCAATTGTAATTGCAGATTTTGATATCAATATCACCAAGACTATTAGTATAAATACTGCTGGTAATGCTATTTTAGGTAATTTATCCATATAATTGATTTTAATTTAATCCGTTGTATTTTCTTATAAACCATTCTACAGACAATGCTGCGATTATTAATCCTAAAAGAAATCGGAAATCAACCAAAGGTACGACATTTTCATCGCTTTTCTGTATAGGTTTGAATTGGTCATTGGCCAATAAGTCATCTATAAGAATATGGGTATCCTTTGGGAAATACAACTTGCCCCCAGTACCGTTTGCAAGCCTTTCCATTTTCTTGTAATTACTCGATGTGAACTGCTTTTCCACATCAAAATCCAAGATATTGAAACTTCCTGATTTAGTCAAATTTTCATCTTCAACTTTTACGGAAAACGCATATTCCCCTGATGGCATATTACTTAAATCAGTCTCGTAATACCCTCCTTTCAATAACATGGGGAAATCCTGCACTGTATTCGCCCCTTTCTTTCTTAGTTGCAGGGTGATCTGGGCATTGGGATCGAAAGTAAATGATTCATCAAAATAGTTGACGGTTATCTTGGCATCATTACCATGGTCATAAAAGGATTCGTAATCCAGGACCAATCGGTCTTTGGGTTCATTGACCGAGAGGTATAGGATTATTTTGCCGATCAACTCATCAAATTGATTGAAGTTTTGCTGCTCCTTATAATTTTGAACCCGCCATTTCCAAAGGTTTTCACCAAAAAGGACAGCCTCCCTCCTTTTGTCATCATCCAAGACGATCAATAAGGGTTCCCCTATATCACTTCCCTTGATTTTTTGGGACAATAATCCATAACTGTTTTTAATAATCATGGTTTCACCCAAGTTGGTTTCCAACGGGGGATAATTATAAAAATCGATATCGGGAATATTGAATTTATTGAAGCCTTTGTTGACTAACGGACTCACTTCCTCAGCTTGGTCGTAACTGTTTTTTGAAAAGGAATTCTGTGTTTTATTGAGAAAATCCCAATTTGTTTTTGGACCGGTGATCGTGAAAGTAGCTATGTTGGATTTCGCAATAAAATCGTATGTCTTACTAAACGATGGTGTCGGTTGATATAGGATGATCAAATCCACATCCTCCAATTTCCCCAAATCATCTATGGGTTTTAGTAGCTCTACCGAGCGCTGTTCATTGCTTTCAATGGACTTTTTCAAAGCACCAATGTCTGGATGCAACAGTTCGGAGATAATGGCGATGTTGGTTTTCTCATCAATCACCTCTATCGCAATGTTCTTGATGTTATTGGTAATGTTCTTTTCGTTTTCCAAAGGGTCAAGACTTATCTTCAATGTCTTAAGACCCACGGTAGCGGCATTTAAAAGTACGTTTATGGATGCCGAATTGTTGTTCTTTGATAATTCCAACTTTTGGGAGTGTACCGTTTTACCATTCATCGTTATTTTGAACCTGGAAACAATATGATCCTCCCCGTCATACGATACGAAAACCTCAAGAGGGAACTTGTTCTTAAGAAATGCATATTTGTTGCTATTGACTTGAACGATCTTCAAATCATCGTACCTCGTGGTATCCCCTACAACCAAGGGAAATATTGTGGACTTTTGCTGATTGCCGTAGTATTCATAATCATCCCCCAAGGTATTGTTGCCATCACTTAAGAGTACAATGGCACTCCGGGAATGATCGAAAATGGTATTTAAGGTTTTGATTCCTTTCGCTATATCCGTAGCGTTTTCATTGAAAGTCAGACTATCCAGAACCCTCAATTCCCTACCGAATCCATATTGTTGGATATTGAACTTATCCTTTAAATTATCTGATGCATTAAGCTCCGTGAGGATTGCATTTACCTGATTCTGGCCTATGCTATTCTTGATTGAGGATGAATTATCGACCAGTACGATTAAATTGGATTTCTCCAGGTAGAACTTTTTTTTAATGAACTTTGGGTTTATCAATAACAAAAAAGTACTAAATACAGCCAAATAACGCAAAAAGGAAAGCAGTAACCGTTGCTTTCCTTTTATTTTTGATCTGTAGTAATATTGAAAAATAACAACCAACAGGGCAGCTATTGCAGCTAATATAATCGCAAGTACTGTTGTTGTTTGCATTTCTTTCTAAACTAGAAGCCATTTGGACCAATTGGACTATGGTCGATACGTAGTTCGTTACCTGTGTTAGGTTAACATTCCCCCATTGACATGCAAAACCTCTCCAGTAATGTAGGAGGATAAGTCAGAGGCAAGGAAAAGACAAGCATTTGCAATATCTTCCGGAGTCCCTCCCCGTTTCAAAGGAATCTCATCACGCCATGATTGAACCACTTTTTCGTCAAGCTTATCGGTCATTTCCGTTTCGATGAATCCAGGGGCTATTGCGTTGCAACGAATATTTCTGGAACCCAGTTCCAAAGCCACTGATTTTGTGAAGCCGATCATACCGGCTTTGGAGGCGGCATAATTTGATTGTCCGGCATTTCCCTTAACACCAACGACACTACTCATATTAATGATAGAACCTTTTCTTTGTTTGAGGAAGGTACGTTGTACGGCCTTTGTCATGTTAAAGACCGATTTTAAGTTGGTTTCGATCACTTGGTCAAAATCGTCCTCGCCCATTCGCATGAGAAGATTGTCTTTGGTGATGCCTGCATTATTGATTAGGATATCAATACCACCAAAATCCTCCAATACCTGCGAAACAAGTTCTTCCGCAGCTTTAAAACTAGCGGCATTACTCTTGTACGACTTGGCTTTCACTCCTTTGGCCATCAATTCTTTCTCCAATTCCAAGGCTGGACCTTCACTTGAACTATAGGTAAAGGCCAAATTGGCCCCATGATCAGCAAATACCAGGGCAATGCCTTTGCCTATTCCCCTACTGGCTCCCGTGATTATTACGTTTTTTCCTTCTAACAGTTTCATTTATTGATTCTTTATGCTGTTGGTTATCAAATATAGGATATGTTTATCCAAAGTTGAAAAAAATCCCGATAATGCTGAGTAATCATCAGAACGATCGGGATTATAATTTTTTTTATAAGAAATTTTGACAGAGGTAGTCTATCCCATCACCTCTTTTACTTTAATGCCTATTTCCGCAGGGGAATCGACAACATTGATGCCACATTCCCTCATAATGGCCTTTTTGGCTTGGGCAGTATCATCACTTCCTCCTACGATAGCACCTGCATGTCCCATGGTCCTACCTGCAGGGGCTGTTTCCCCAGCGATGAAACCTACGATGGGTTTTTTACTTCCACTTTCCTTATACCACTTTGCGGCATCGGCCTCTAATTGTCCTCCAATCTCACCGATCATTACAACACATTCGGTTTCCGGGTCATTGATCAATAACTCAACGGCTTCCTTGGTTGTTGTTCCGATGATTGGATCTCCTCCAATACCTATGGCGGTAGTGATTCCCAATCCTTGGCGAACAACCTGATCGGCTGCTTCATACGTTAGTGTACCTGATTTGGATACAATACCAACATTGCCTTTCTTGAAAACAAAACCAGGCATAATCCCAACCTTGGCTTCTCCTGGCGTGATAACCCCAGGACAGTTGGGTCCAACCAATCGGCAATCCTTATCCTTTATGTAATCGGCGGCTTTCACCATATCGGCAACGGGAATACCCTCCGTAATCGTGATGATTACCTTGATACCCGCGCTGGCCGCTTCCATAATGGCATCTGCGGCAAAGGCAGGCGGTACAAAAATAATGGTCGTATCAGCCCCTACTTTTTCAACAGCCTCCTCAACCGTATTGAATACAGGTCTTCCTAAATGTTCTTGCCCTCCTTTTCCCGGAGTAACACCACCAACTACATTGGTACCATAAGCTATCATTTGCTCTGCGTGGAAAGTTCCTTCGCTACCGGTAAATCCTTGAACAATTATTTTGGAATTTTTGTTGACTAGAACGCTCATAAAGGTTTTATTTTATTTTATTCACAAAAATATGCCATAGCTTATTATTTGAAAAGCCATAACGGGGTTATTCTTTTAATTTTTCTATAATTTCGGGAATTTTTTTCACGTAAGCTAATTGCTTTAATTTCTCCCTGGATTCTTCAATGGGGGTGCCAAAATAACTTTTACCCCCCGGAACGGATTTTGTTACTCCCGTTTGTCCCATGATTACGGCTTTGGAGCCAATCGTTATGCCACTATTGGTGCCAACTTGACCCCATATGGTGACTTCATCCTCAATAATCACACAACCTGCTATTCCTGTTTGTGATGCTATTAGGCACAGTTCGCCAATAACGGTATCATGGCCAACGTGCACTTGATTGTCCAATTTGGTGCCTCGTTTTATCGTGGTATCCCCGGTTACCCCTTTGTCAATAGTACAAAGGGCCCCTAATTCAACATAATCCTCAAGGACAACGCGCCCACAGGAAATCAGTTTGTCGAATCCTTCAGGCCTTTTTTTGTAATAGAAGGCATCGGCACCCAATACGGTACCTGCATGAATGGTAACACCATTCCCTATTACACAATTATCATAAATACTGACATTGGAATGTATAAGGCAATCTTTCCCAATGGTCACATTATTTCCGATAAACACATTGGGTTGGATAATTGTACCCTCCCCAACTTTAGCCGAACTGGATATCGATAAAGTACTTTGTTGGAAAGGCCGAAAGAATTTAGACAGTTTGTTGAAATCCCTAAATGGATCGTCAGATATCAACAATGCTTTTCCTTCGGGGCATGCTACATCTTTGTTGATCAAAACAACCGAAGCTTTTGATTTTAAGGCCTTATCGTAATACTTTGGATGATCTACAAAGACTATTTCCCCATTTTGCACTACATGGATCTCGTTCATTCCCAAAACCTTAAAATCCGGGGAACCTACATAGGAACAATCTATTATGGTCGCAAGTTGTTCAAGGGTGTGTGGGCTAGGAAATCTCATGGCATAAAGTGATTTGCAATATTCTGGTTAGGTAATTATTCCTTTACCCTTTCCATATAATTACCCTTTTCGGTATCGATCTTGATTTTATCCCCTTCATTGATGAAAAGAGGAACATTGACCCTGGCACCGGTTTCCACGGTTGCCGGTTTAGTGGCATTTGTAGCGGTATTCCCTTTAACACCAGGCTCTGCGTGGGTTACTTCCAGAATAACGCTGGCAGGCATATCCACAGATAAAGGCATACTATCCTCCGTGTTGAATAAAATGGTCACAACTTCACCTTCTTTTAACAAATCAGGAGCATCCAATGAACTTTTCTGAAGTGATATTTGGTTATAGTCATCGGTATTCATAAAGTGAAAGGTATCCCCTTCCGCATATAAATATTGATATGATCTTGTTTCAACACGCACGTCATCGATTTTATGACCAGCAGAAAAGGTGTTGTCGACCACTTTGCCGCTTGTCACACTCTTAAGTTTTGTTCGTACAAAAGCTGGACCCTTACCCGGTTTTACGTGTAAAAACTCAATAACTTTATAAATGTCGTGGTTGTATTTAATGCACAATCCTTTTCTAATATCTGATGTTGATGCCATATGTAAATTTAATTAGTACTAAAATAACCTTTCATAATACCGCGTTGTGAATCCCTGATAAATTGAAGAATTTCGTCCCGTTCGGGAGTAGCCTCCATTTCGGCTTCAATAATCTGGACCGCTTGGGTATTATTGTAATGTTTTTGATACAGGATACGATATATATTCTGTATTTCATGTATTTTCTCAGAGGTAAATCCCCTTCTTCGAAGTCCGACAGAGTTGATTCCCACATAAGACAAAGGTTCACGTGCCGCTTTGACATAAGGGGGTACATCTTTACGTACCAAAGACCCTCCTGTCACAAAAGCATGTCCTCCGATGGAAACAAATTGGTGTACGGCCACTAAGCCGGCCAAAATAACATTATCCCCTATGGTTACATGTCCTGCCAATGTCGAATTGTTGGAGAAAATACAATTATCACCTACTAGACAATCGTGGGCAATATGGCAATAGGCCATAATCAAACAGTTTTTTCCTATAACCGTTTTCATTCTATCGGAAGTGCCTTTGTGAATCGTAGCACATTCGCGTATCGTGGTATTGTCACCTATGATCACTACGGTTTCTTCCCCTTCATATTTTAAATCCTGGGGAGAAGCGGAGATTACCGCACCAGGGAAAATATTACAATTTTTTCCGATACGGGCCCCTTCCATTATGGTGACGTTGGAACCGATCCAAGTACCATCCCCAATGATTACATTGTTATGTATAGTGGTAAAAGGTTCAACGACAACATTTTTCGCAATTTTGGCGCCTGGATGAATATAGGCAAGCGGTTGGTTCATATATTAGTTCTTTTTTACGATTTGGGCCATCATTTCGGCCTCACATACCAATTTATCATTGGCATAAGCATACGCTTGCATATGGCATATTCCCCGACGTATGGGTGAAATTAAACTACAGTGGAAAATAAGGGTATCCCCTGGGAGTACTTTCTGTTTAAATTTGACATTGTCGATTTTCATGAACAATGTAAGGTAGTTTTCAGGGTCGGGAACCGTGCTCAAGACCAGGATTCCCCCCGTCTGGGCCATGGCCTCTACCTGTAAGACACCCGGCATAACAGGTGCACCTGGAAAATGTCCTACAAAAAACGGTTCGTTCATGGTGACATTCTTCATTCCCACCACGTGCTGGTCCGAAAGTTCCAATATCCTATCGATCAATAAGAAAGGAGGTCTATGCGGAAGCATGGCCATAATCTGATGGATATCCATCAAAGGCGGCTTGCTCAAATCATATTTAGGGATATTGTTGCGCCTTTCCATTTTAATGATCTTGGACAATTTCTTTGCGAATTGGGTATTTACAAAATGACCTGGCTTATTCGCAATTACCTTTCCCCTAATCCGTATTCCGGCCAAGGCCAAATCCCCAATAACATCGAGTAATTTGTGCCTAGCGGCTTCATTGGGTTGGTGCAATGTCAAGTTATCCAAAATACCATTGGGTTTTACTGAAAGCTTCTTTTTATTGAAAGCCTTTTCGAGTTTTTCCATGGTTTTTGACGAAATCTCCTTATCTACATAGACAATGGCATTGTTAAGGTCGCCGCCTTTAATCAAACCATTTTCGAGAAGGGTTTCCAATTCGTGAAGAAAACTGAAGGTCCGTGCATCGGCTATTTCCTTTTTGAAATCGCATAGCTTGTGCAAGGTAGCATTCTGTGTACCCAATACTTTTGTGCCAAAATCAACCATTGCGGTGATTTGATAGGTATCGGATGGTATTATTGTTATTTCACTTCCTGTGGCATCATCCTTATACGATATTACATCCTTAACGATGTATTCCTCACGGTCTGCTTCCTGTTCTACAATACCCGCATTCTCCAAGGCCTCAACGAAGAATTTGGAAGAACCATCCATAATAGGAGGTTCCGGTGAGTCAAGTTCAATGATCACATTATCGATTTCCAATCCGACCAAAGCAGCCAAAACATGTTCCGACGTATGGATTTTGACCCCACGTTTTTCTAGGTTGGTGCCTCTTTGGGTATTGACGACATAGTTGGCATCAGCCTCTATAATAGGCTCTCCTTCCAAGTCAACACGTTTAAATGCATAACCATGGTTTATAGGGGCAGGGGTGAATTTCAAAGTAACATTTTCCCCTGTATGCAAACCTACACCTTTCAGTGTAGCCTCTTTTGCAATTGTTCTTTGTTTATCCGTTGTTTTGATCACTGTCAATCTTTTTTTCCAGTTTTTCAATTTTCTTTACAATCTTAGGTAGGTTCTTAAAATGAACATACGACTTATTAAAATCCCCATACGTCAATGCTGGAGATCCCTGTAATACTTCATTGTCCTTTATATTTCGGCCAATCCCTGATTGGGCCTGAATTTTTACATTATTTCCGATCGTTATATGACCAACAATGCCCACTTGGCCTCCGATCATACAATTCTCACCGATTTTAGCCGAACCGGCAATACCCGTTTGTGCAGCAATAACCGTGTTTTTGCCGATTTCCACATTATGGGCGATTTGAATCTGATTATCCAATTTAACCCCTTTCCTTATTAAGGTAGAACCTAAAGTGGCCCTGTCAATGGTAGTGCCTGCGCCAACATCGACATTGTCTTCCAGAACAACATTCCCGGTTTGGGGAACCCTTATGAATTCACCGTTTTTGTTTGGGGAATATCCAAAACCATCCGCACCAATGATCGCACCACTGTGAATCATGCAATTCTTACCGATTACGGTTTCAGAATATATTCTGGCTCCTGCAAATATGGTGACATTATCATCAATTCTTACATTATCACCTATAAATACATTGGGGTAGATCTTAACATTGTTTCCAATGATTACCTTATTTCCAATATACGCGAACGCCCCTAGATAGAAATTATCACCATAAACGGCGTCGTCGGCTTTAAAGACTGGGGACTCTATCCCAACTTTATTGTTTTTAACCTCATTGTAGTATTGCAAGAGTTTTGAAAAGGATTCATACGCATCATCCACCTTGATCATGGTGGTTTCAATATGCTGTTCCGGAACAAAATCTTTATTTACAATGGTCACTGAGGCCTTTGTAGTGTAGATGTGAGAGGTGTATTTGGGATTGGCCAAAAATGTTAACGAACCTATTTCGCCCTCCTCTATCTTGGCGAGTTTGTGTACCGAAATATCAGGGTTACCTTCAACTTCTCCTTCTAAAATGCCCGCAATTTGACCTGCTGTGAATACCATGGGGACAAAAGTAAGAAAAATAGTTAAACCGTTTCTTTGGGGTAACAGATATAAAATTTAGTCACCTTTTTTGAAAGTGTTTTCAAATTCAGGTGGTCGGAAGCTTTGGCGGCATCCTTAAGTTTACCATCCTTCCTAAGGATATTAATATTCTGTTTATCAATATTATATGCCCTATTTGATATTTCTCCCGTAAAAACAAAATATGCGGTTTCCTCATCGGAAAGCTTCCAAAGCTCTTTGATCTTGGTAAAATGTTCTTTTAATTTTTTGTGGGAAATCGACTTATTCTTGAGTTTTATGGTGAGCAATTTTCTATTAATGATCATACCGCACAAAGTAGAGAGCACAAAATCCCTATGATATTGCCATTGTTTGAGTGCTGATAAAATGTCGATATCATCCAAATGGGAAAATTTGTCCAAATTCGTGGCATTGAAGTTATGCACGTCAATTTTGTGCTCCATAAAATACAACAGTGCCTCGCTACAATTCAAATGCTCGCCCTTGGCCAAAAGTTCCTTGGCCCTTTTTAAGACACGGATCAATAATTGCTCCGCTACCAAGCCTGTCTTGTGCAGGTATACCTGCCAATACATAAAACGTCTGGCCATAAGGAATTTCTCTACGGAATAAATCCCTTTTTCCTCAACGACCAGTTTGTTGTCTACCACATTGAGCATACCGATCAAACGTTCCGCATTGATACTGCCTTCAGCCACGCCCGTATAAAAGCTATCCCTTTTCAGGTAATCCATCCGATCCATATCAAGTTGACTGGACATCAATTGGTTTAGGAAACCTCGGGAATATACACCTTGAAAGATTTCAATCGCAAGCGTTAAACTTCCGTTAAACTTTTTGTTGAGCTCTTTCATAAAAAGCAAGGAAATATGCTCATGGGAAATACCCTCCACTATACTGTGCTCCATGGCATGGGAAAAAGGGCCATGCCCAATATCGTGCAACAATATGGCCACTAATAACCCTTCTTCTTCCTCTTTGGATATTTCAACACCCTTAAAACGAAGTACTTGAATGGCATGTTGCATTAAATGCATACAGCCCAAGGCATGGTGGAAACGGGTGTGATGCGCTCCTGGATACACCAAATAGGATAACCCCATTTGTGATATTCTGCGCAACCTTTGAAAATAAGGTTCTTCAATAAGGTTAAAAATAAGCGTACTCGGAATTCTAATAAATCCGTAAATTGGATCATTGAATATTTTAAGCTTGTTTGAATTTGTCAAAATGGCTTTTTTAAATAATGATCAAAGTTATACAATTGAAACGATAACCCCTATATGAAATGGGCATGGCCTATTGCTTGCTACTGGATCGATCTTCAGGAAAAGGCAAATCATATACAGGTCTCATTAAATATAGTTCGCATACTATGAACAAGATAACAATCCTATGGGTCGATGATGAAATTGACCTTTTAAAACCACATATTCTCTTTCTCGAAAACAAGAATTACGAGGTTGTTACTTGCAAAAGTGGTCAGGAAGCATTGGAAGAAATACAGAAAACCCCTGTGAACATCATTTTTTTGGATGAGAATATGCCGGGTCTTTCCGGTTTGGAAACCTTGAGCGAGATCAAATTGATCAATTCATCGATTCCTGTGGTCATGATCACCAAGAGTGAGGAAGAACTTATCATGGAAGAGGCCATCGGTTCAAAAATCGCCGACTACCTGATAAAGCCCGTAAACCCCCATCAAATATTATTGTCATTAAAGAAAAACCTGGATCATTCACGTTTGGTATCGGAACGTACTACGGCCGATTATCAACAGGAATTCCGAAAAATAGCTATGGACCTGGCTATGGTCAATTCTTATGGGGAATGGATCGATTTGTACAGGAAGTTGATCCATTGGGAACTGCGACTTGAAAATATAGAGGATTCCAGCTTGATTGAAATCTTGGAATCCCAAAAAACCGAAGCCAATAATCAATTTGGGAAATTCGTGGAACGGCACTATGAAGACTGGTTCACCGAGGATGATGGTCCTGTTTTGTCACATAACCTTTTCAAAAAATGGATAAAACCCGAAATCATGGATACTCCCACCTTGTTGGTCGTTATCGATAATTTAAGATATGACCAATGGTTGGCTTTCGAATCAACGGTTAGTCCGTTTTACAAGAAAACCAAGGAGGAATCGTATTTCAGCATTTTACCTACAGCCACCCAATATGCCAGAAATGCCATTTTCTCTGGACTTACCCCCTTAGCGATGGAGAAAAAGTTTCCCGATTGGTGGAAAAACGATACCGAAGAAGGAGGCAAGAATCTCTATGAGGATAAATTTTTAGGAGAGCAACTGAAACAATTGGGGTTACCCCTTACATGGGAATACCATAAAATAAGTAGTCTTAAACAGGGCAAACAGTTATCCCAAAATTTCAAATCGCAGAAAAACAATGATTTAACGGTCATCGTTTACAATTTCGTGGATATGCTTTCCCATTCGAAGACCGAAATGGAAGTGATCAAGGAATTAGCCTCAAACGATAAGGCGTATCGTTCCTTGACGTTAAGCTGGTTCAAAAACTCACCCCTATTGGATATAATCCAACAAGCCCAACAAATGGGTCTTAAATTGATACTAACCACCGACCATGGTACCATTAACGTAAAACAGCCATCCAAGGTTATTGGGGATAAAGAAACGAGTTTAAACCTCAGATATAAAACAGGACGAAGTTTAAGTTATGAGGAAAAGGATGTTTTGGAGGCTAAAAATCCTGCTGACATTCATTTACCGAGTATCAATATGAGCAGTTCGTTCATTTTTGCCAAGAACGATCTCTTTTTTGCCTATCCCAACAATTACAACCACTACGTAAGTTATTATAGAAACACGTATCAACATGGCGGGGTCTCATTGGAGGAAATGGTCATCCCCTTTATCGTGTTGGAGCCTAAATAATTTTTTGTGAAAATGGAAATCACCTACACCGAAAACCAGATTACTGAGGTAGCCGATAAACTAATCGAGACACTGCCTTCAAAAATCGTCTGTTTTAATGGGGAAATGGGTGCTGGGAAGACCACCCTGATTAAAGCTATTGTAAAACAATTGGGTGGTGTTGATGAGGCCAATAGTCCCACCTTTGGCATTGTGAACGAATATAATGATGCCGAAAATCAGGTTCTGGCGTATCATTTTGATTTTTATCGATTAAATGACGAGAATGAAGCCTATGATTTTGGTATTGAGGATTATTTTAATTCCGATGCTTGGATTTTTATGGAATGGTCCGAAAAAATCGAATCCCTTATCCCCGATGACGCCATTATGGTAGCTATTCAAGTGATTGATCGCACCACCCGAAAATTGAACCTGCCCTGATCTTTAAAGGTGCTCGCAACGAATGGGGCAAATTTTTAGTATTATTTTTCGATGAAATCCATTTTTTTCGATAAAAGCATCATTTTTCAGGGTAAAATGTAAGTTTTTTTCGACGAAATACATGGTAATTCGTTTTTTTTTCCTACATTCACAACGTTATCAACCAATTACTAAATTAAAAACCCTCAAAAAAATGAAAAGATTACTTTTTTGCGCATTGGCTTGTGCAACCCTATTGGCTGTTTCTTGTGAACCAAATTCAACATCTGATGAAGACCAATTGTACGAACAAGGAATAGATAAAACGAAAATCAAAAAGAAGATATAATCCGATTTTTCTAACCGTTTATCGAGGGACAATGCAATTTGTCCCTTTTTTTATACTAATTACGGAAGTCTTACGTTAGCGCCTTATAGATTTACTAATTAGATGATGAATGATTTGAAGGCGAAAAAACGGGCAAAAAAGAAATTAATTATAGAATCTATCTTTATATTCTTTATAGCGATATCCCCTTTTCTCTATAAGATTTATGATTATTTACCCGAAGACCCGGAAGCTACTATTTCATTTTTGGGTATCACCATTGGAAATGGCGGATTTGAAGATGTTTCTATGTACGTCTGGTTTTTGATGAGTAAGATAGTACCTCTATACTTAATGATTTTATGGTTTATGACCTCTAAAAATTGGTGGTACCATATTATTCTCATTCCTATCGCAATGTATGCCTTTCAACTTTTCGAAGTAATATTCGATTCAGATGATTATGTCGACACCGAAAATATTTGGTGGCTATTGCCAATTTGTATGATTATTATTCCCATTGTTTATTTTATCCGGATAAAACTGTACGATAAGTATGTTCATGGTATAGATTTGGAAGCTATTGACGCCGAACTCAAAAGCTTGAAACAAAAGCAAATGAAAGGGGCTAATCCAGACAAGGTCGTTGATAACCAGGAAGATGGTTCCAATCACGCAGCGGAAAACAAAATTGATGGACAATCATTCACTAAGGCCTAAATCGAAATTATCTGCGTGAGAACCTTGAAAGTAGCTTAAGACTTTCAGCACGTACCCAAAGACTGGTTGTCTTTGAAATTTTGATTACGGCAACCGATATTCCTTGAATAAAATTCAATATAAATTTCATTATAAAGTTGTAAATTTACTTTTATCGCTATTTTTTTGCGATTAGAAGTAAACCCTATGAAGCAACCATCCTCGCCATTTAGCAAGTCACAATTGCTACCACAAGAAGAGACTCTTGAAGTATTGAAACAGAAAGGTGAACTTTTTATCGGTATACCCAAGGAGAACCAATATCAAGAAAAACGTATTTGCCTAACCCCAGATGCGGTTAATGCCATAACAGCCCATGGGCATCGGGTGCTCATTGAGGCTGGTGCAGGGGAAGGCGCCCATTTTACCGATCTTGAATACACCAATGCTGGGGCGGAAGTAACGAATGACATAAAAAAGGTTTTTGGTTGTCCCATTATTTTAAAGGTAGAGCCCCCTACCCTTTCCGAGATTGAATTGCTGAATCCCCAGACTACCGTAATTTCTGCCCTACAGATCAAAACGCAACAGAAAGCGTATTTTGAACAAATGGCCAAAAAACGCTTAACCGCAATTGCCTTTGAGTTTATAAGGGATGATGATGGTAAATACCCTGCCGTTCGGTCCTTGAGTGAAATCGCTGGGATTTCCTCTGTATTGATAGCTTCCGAACTAATGGCGGCGACCAATAAGGGCAATGGCCTCATGTTTGGAAATATCAGTGGCGTTCCCCCTGTGGAAGTAGTCATTATAGGTGCCGGAACCGTAGGTGAATTTGCGGCACGATCGGCCATAGGGCTTGGTGCCAATGTAAAGGTTTTTGATAATTCGATTACAAAACTCAGGAATATCCAGACCAATCTGAGACAAACGGTCTATACTTCCACCATCCAACCAAAAAATCTACTGAAATCATTAAAGCGATGTGATGTGGCCATTGGGGCGGTACGCGGTAGGGAGCGTTCCCCTGTGGTAGTTACCAATACCATGGTGGAACATATGAAGAAAGGTGCTGTCATTATCGATGTAAGTATCGATATGGGCGGGTGTTTTGAATCGAGTGAGATTACCGATCACAATAAACCCACCATTGAAAAATATGGTGTTATCCATTACGGTGTTCCCAATATACCATCGCGCTATCCTAAAACGGCTTCCATTTCGATCAGTAACATATTTACCCCCTATCTTTTGAAGTTGGGGGAAGATGGCGGATTGGAAAACTCACTTCGATTTGACAAGGGGTTGCGGAACGGACTCTATATTTACCATGGCATACTTACCAGTAAGGCTGTAGGTGAATGGTTCGACATGCAATACAGCGATATCAATTTCTTGATTTTTTAAAGGGCACTTACGTTAAAAAAAAGGTCTTTTTTTGAACAAAAGCCTATCTTGCGGTTTTATTGAAAACCATTAAATACGTACATGGCATTTTTAAAACGTTTAGGATTTTATCTCATTGGGCTTGCTATCGGACTTGTTTTTTTAACGATCTTCCTTAAAAAGAAATCAGAAGAAACAGGCGTGGAATTTTGTTACTTCCCAAATTGTAGAACACTGAAGGATATTCGTTCTAAGCCGCTTTCCTATTCTGATGAAGTCCAAAAATTGATAGACCATCAACAATTGGATTCCCTTTCCATTGCCGATTTTTTAAGGGAAGGGGAAGTGGATTTTAAAAATAGTGATACGGAATCAACTCCATGCCGAACCTATGTCATTGATGGGGTAATCAAGAATGAGCCTTCAACAATGACTGTTCGTAATTGCCCAGATAGTGCCGTTATTGAAAATGTGGCATTTTGAACCCTCCGGTAATCATATTTTCCTTCTTTTTCTTTCTTTTTTCAATAGTGTAAGTTCCCGACTTGTCTGTCCGGCTACAGAGGTATTCTCTTCCGCTCTTCGAATCAAATACGGCATAACGTCACGCACAGGTCCAAAGGGCAGGTATTTGGCAACATTGTATCCTTGGTCCGCAAGATTGAAGGAGATATGGTCACTCATGCCATATAACTGTCCGAACCAAATTCTTTGATCATTTTTGGCCAGCCCCTTGTCTTTCATTAACTGCATAAGATAATAGCTGCTTTCCTCATTGTGGGTTCCGGCGAATAGTGAAATGCATTCCAAACGATCTAAAATATATTGCGTACAGGCATCAAAATTTTCATCGGTGGCCTTTTTGGTCGTGCAAATGGGGGATTTATATCCCTTTTCCTCAGCACGTAGGTTCTCTTTTTCCATATAGGCGCCACGAACGGTTTTTATACCGATTTTAAAACCTTCCTTTTGGGCACTTGCATACAATTCTTCTAGATAATCCATTCGATCCCACCGATACAACTGTATCGTATTGAAAACTATGGGTTTTTCTTTATTGTATTTTCGCATCATATCCCCTACGAGCTGATCCGCTGCGCCCTGCATCCAACTTTCCTCGGCATCGATCAATAATGATACATCCAAATCAAATGCTTTTTTACAGGTTTTATCGAAACGGTTGACTACCCTTCCCCATTCGGCTTGCTCCTTGTCTGTAAGGGTATCCCCTTGGGTCACCTTTTTGAACAAAGCCAATCTACCATATCCTGTAGGTTTAAAAACAGCAAAGGGTATTGCTTCCTTCTGTTTCACAAAATCCAAGATCTCCAAGGTTTTGCCCAAGGCAAAATCCAAGGGGTCTTCATCGTCCTGTCCCTCCACGGAATAGTCCAACACCGCACTCACACCTTTTTCAAACATCCTGTCGACCACTGGCATACAATCGGCCTCACTTACCCCACCACAAAAATGGTCGAATACGGTTGCCCTTATCAATTTATCCACTGGAAGATGTGCCTTTAAGGCAAAGTTGGTCATTGCAGTGCCAATACGTACTAGGGGTTCATTGGCGATCATTTTAAACAAAAAGTAAGCACGCTCTAATTCGGAATCTGATTTTAACGCAAATGCCTTTGAAGTATCCTCAAAAATTCGCTCCATTTTATACCATAATTTAACATATCAAATATAATCACAGATTTTATATTCCTATCATTAAAAATAACGTTTATTTTGTGTTTTAGATAAATGAAATATGGAATCGATCACAACTTCTTCTTACGCCGTACATTTTAACGGGAATGCTTTTTTACAATTAAAGGATTATCTTGGTAAGCACACCTATTCAAAGGTATTTGTCCTTGTGGACGAAAATACCAAAGAACATTGTTTACCCGTATTTGAAAAGACCTTGGCGAATGCATTTCCGTTTGATCTGATCGCGATTAAGGCAGGGGAAGTACATAAGAATATAGAGGCTTGTACCCATGTTTGGCAGGCGTTGTCAGCTTTGGATGCTGACCGAAAAAGCCTATTGATCAACCTTGGGGGCGGAGTTGTGACTGATTTGGGCGGCTTTGTTGCCTCAACCTACAAAAGAGGAATTGATTTTATTAATATACCTACCACCCTATTATCTATGGTAGATGCTTCCGTTGGAGGTAAAACCGGTGTTGATCTAGGGTCCTTGAAAAACCAGATTGGGGTGATCAACCAGCCAAAGATGGTTTTGGTATCCACTGTATTTTTGGAAACCCTAGAAGACCGGCAAATGCGAAGTGGCTTTGCTGAAATGTTGAAACATGGCCTAATTCAGGATGCTTCGTATTGGAAAGCATTGAAGTCACTCAGCAACCTTGATACCATAGGGGGAGATATATACACTTCAGTTTCCATAAAGAACAAAGTAGTTCTGGAGGATCCCACGGAACAGCATTTAAGGAAAATATTGAATTTTGGACATACTTTAGGTCACGCTGTTGAATCCTATTTTCTAGAAAACGATGATAAGGAAACCCTTTTACATGGAGAGGCCATAGCGGTAGGAATGGTGTTGGAAGCCTATCTTTCGAACAAATTGACAGGATTGCCCACGGAGGACCTGGAGGACATCAAAACCTCCTTTTTTAAATGGTACCCAAAAGTTGATTTCACATCCAGCGATATAACCGCCATTCTATCCATGTTGAAATTCGACAAGAAGAATTCGCACGGGAATATCAATTTTGTACTATTGGAATCCATCGGAAATCCGGTTATAGATGTGAAAATACCCAACGATTTGTATGAAGGGGCTTTTGCTTACTACAAAGTTTAGGGGCTTCATATACTAAAATCATTGATTTACAACTCTTTGATTCAATATGTTGGAATATTGGTTAGTTTGGATATATAAATAACTGATTTTTAGAATGATCAATTAAACCAAACTATCATGATCCGTAAACTAATCGATTACAAAAAATTAAATCATCATTTAGCCGCCAAACTTATTGAAACCTATCCCAATGGGTATGGTGACGATGATATCATCACTTTTAAGAATGTGCATGGTGAAATCATCGAAACTGTGGAACTAAGGACAGATGACACTGTTTATTTGGTAAAAATAAGTAAGAGTCTTGCCAATTTCATTTCGAACTTCGAGGAGAATATGGAACGAGGTTTGGAACCAAGGCAGCAACCTGAATTCGAAGACAGCTTGGATGGTAAGGAATTTGAACTGCAATCCGAGGATGATTTTAATGAGGAACTTTAAAATTTTACCCTAAATAGCTGTTTCGAATTACATTTCTGTGGTGTTTTTGGTGTCCACAGATAATAAAGCCCAATGCCGCGACACTCATTGGGGCATTGCTGGCCCTACCCATACAATGAAGCGCTTTTTTGTCCATAGAAAAGAAAAGTGCATTCGTTGATTGACGAATGGCCCTATACTCATCAATGATACTTTGCTTTGTTCGGTTCGCCGCATTGGAGTTGGGTACATATAAATCTTGGTCAAAACCCGGTAATGGTGTTTCGTCTCCCCGCATAAACCTCAATGCCCGATATTGGAAAACCCGTTCCGTATCCAAAATATGAACCAGAACCTCACTAATGGTCCATTTCCCCACATCATAAGCATAATTTAATTTTTCATCAGGAATGCTACTGATAAATTGAGGGAAATTATTTAGTTGTGAACCCAGGGTCTCGAACAATTCAACATTGCCCAAAACATCCAAATAGGTTTTGTAATAAGGATCGTATTCTGATGATTTCAATTCATTGATTCGCATAGGCCACAAGCTAAAAAATCCCAAAAACCATAGTCTTTGGGAGATGAATTATTGTATTATGAGGAAAATCACAATTCGTTGAAAATCGTATGCATCAAACGTTTTTTATCGTTGATACTTTCTTCCAAGGAAATCATGGTCTCAGTTCTGCTGATTCCTTCAATATCATCAATCTTAAAGATGATGTTCTTCGCATGATTGGTATCCTTAGCCCTTATTTTACAGAAAATATTGAATTTTCCAGTAGTAATATGGGCAACGGTTACATTTGGAATTTGCTCCAAGCGTTCCAATACAAATTTTGTTTGATGCGTTTTCTCCAAGAAAACACCTACATAGGCAATAAAGGCATACCCCAACTTTACATAGTCCAAAGTAAGGGAGGAACCACGGATGATTCCGGCTTCTTCCATTTTTTTGACACGTACATGTACCGTACCAGCAGATATCAATAATTTCTTGGCTATATCGGTGAAAGGGGTTCTTGTATTATCAATCAACATATCCAGAATCTGGTGGTCAATCTCGTCTAATTTAACTTTTGTCATGGTCATTTAATCTTTGGTGCAAAAATACGTAATTAAGAAATTAAACATAATAAAAGTTGTAATTTTTTAACAAAAATGTAATATAAGATTGTTTTTTGAATCTTATGTTCAAAATCAGGACTTTATGAGATTCCAAAAAGTTTGGGTTTTTAATGCCGATAGATCATTTTCTTGGCTGCAATCATACGTTTTATGTCCAAAATAATTTTGAAGATTCCCCGAATTTTCGATGTGGGGTATAAAAGCAATTTGCTCATTTTGAAGTGTTTCCTTAAAAAGTAACCCAATAGCGTCCCCGGACTTGTATTTCCCAGGATCGATAATATGTACATTTGATATCAGGATGTCATAAAATAATTTGTTGTTATCGGGAATACCAAAATACATTTCCTTCTGAAAGCCATTGAGGCTATCATCTGAAATCACCTCCAGGGCAGTAAGCAGTGCTATAAAAATATAGTTACGCGTATGCTCCCGTTCATAATCGTTGAAATAATGGCCCGCTTCGAATAAAATGGTAGGGATATCCAGCATTTGGAAGGTATCGCCCACGCAATTGGCATTAAAACCATCGTCATAGCGTCCAATTTGACCAGGTATCAAGTTTTGCAACACATTATTCATAGCAACAATCAAACGCATACTTTGTGCCCTTGAGGGGGAAATACTGCGTTCTTCATCAAAAGCCGGGGCCAAAAATGATACCGTAGCCGGTTTTGGGGTGTTCCCTACATTGAATATGGTACGTTGCCCGTGGAGATTGAAACAATAATCAGGCAGAAAATTCTCATAACACGTACGCAACACATTACTTTCTGGTTGGGTCCTTTCCTGGGCATCCCTGTTCAAATCAACCTTATTGGCATTGATACGGGTATAGGCTTTAGCCCCATCTGGATTAAGCATTGGAATAACCTTTATGGTACAGTTCCTTAAAATAGCTTTACAATCCTTCGGATTCGATTGAAACAAATTAAACAGGTCAAAAACGGCTTTGGTCGTGGTGGATTCATTGCCATGCATTTGTGACCACATCAATATTTTGGTCTTACCGGTTCCAAAAGTAACCGCATGAATGGGAGACTTATTTACGGAGTGACCAATAACCTTAACTTGAAAATTATCAGGAAGCCGATCAAGTATCGGTTTTATATGATCTAAGGTTATGTACCTGCCTTTTAAGTTATTTTCTTTTACTGAATTATAAGTGTCTTGGGAAATTACCATTTTCAATCTTTATTTCAACGCCGCTAAGGTAACATCATATTAAATTACAATTGTAATCATTGGGTTTACATATGTATATTCACGTGTTTACATTTGTATCATGCTTTATTTAGAATTGTAACCAAAGCCACAATGGATTATAATGAAATTGTATAAAATTAGTTTATAAAATTATATATCAGATTATTATCGCATTTCAATTAAAGTATATATTTAATCTATGTCTATTGAAATCCATTATATTCCCTCGTGATGGTGCATCTTTTTATTACCTTTGTATTCGAATAAATTACAATGGTAAACACTGGGGATTTTATAAAACGTTTGGAGGAAATTCTTCGCTATTACGACTTATCGGCTTCTTCTTTTGCGGATAAGATCAAGGTACAGCGGTCCAGTATTTCCCACTTACTTTCAGGAAGAAACAAGCCAAGTCTGGAGTTTGTGATGAAGGTCGTCAAGGCGATTCCTGAAGTGGACTTGTATTGGTTATTGGAAGGAAAGGGTAGTTTTCCTGCCTCAAAAAAAACTACTTCCAAAGCGCCCGAAGTGAAGCCTCTTGCCCCTGCTTTGGAAAATAAGGAAAAAAACATCCCAAAGGCCAAAGGGAAGAAATCCATAGATAAAATCGTTATTTTCTATAGTGATGGAAGTTTTACATGCTATGAGGGCTAATCCTAAATGGTAAATTGAATTTTATTTGGATACGGCATATGCTATGTGCTACTAAATTCTTTATTTTGTGTTTATGCTTAAAGAATTTATTGTTTCATTCGTTTTATTGTTACTTCTTACCTCATGTTATCAGCCACAAAGGGACTGTAAGGCGTTTAAGGACGGTAAATTCACTTTTACCACAGTTATAGGCGATAAGGAAGTAAGTACTACTTTTGTGCGTTCAAGGGCTCTGGAAATTGATTACTTTCAGGGAAAATCGGATAGTTCCTCAGTTCGTTGGATCAATGATTGTGAATATGTCGTAAAGAAGATGCATCCTAAGAACAAGGCCGAGGAAAAATCGGTTCATATGAAAATATTGAGCACTACCGATAATTCTTATACATTTGAATATAATATTGTAGGTGACCCTAAAAAATCCAGGGGAACAGCCATAAAAACCAACTAACCATGTTCGATATTTTAGCAAGTCCCGATGCCTGGGTGGCATTACTCACATTAACCTTTCTTGAGATTGTCTTAGGTATAGACAACATTATCTTCATATCCATTGCTGCTGGTAAATTAGAAAAAAAACAACGTAAGAAAGCGACTAACTTGGGATTGGTTCTGGCCATGGTCATGCGTATCCTATTGTTGTTCGGGATTTCGTTATTGACCAGTATGAAAAAGCCTTTTTGGGTTTTGGATGGTGAGTGGATATCAGGTGGGATCAGCGGGCAAGGGTTGATTCTGTTCGCAGGAGGGCTGTTTCTACTTTATAAAAGTACAAGTGAGATCCATGAGAAAATAGAGGATAAAGGCCATGACGAACGGGAAGTTACAAGTCACCGCTCTACGTCCTTGATGAATGCCATTATTCAAATTACGGTAATCAACATTGTTTTCTCCTTCGATTCTATTTTGACTGCCATAGGAATGACCAATGGCATCTCCCCAAACCCCAATGACGCCTTGATACTAATGGTCATTGCGGTGGTTATCTCCGTATTGATCATGATGTTGTTCGCCAATCCTGTGGGTGAATTTGTCAACAAACACCCTTCAATCCAAGTTTTGGGGCTCTCTTTTCTGATTCTAATCGGATTTATGCTGATTGCGGAATCGGCCCATTTGTCGCATTTAGTGGTCTTTGGCAATGAAGTTGGGGTTATACCAAAAGGATACCTCTATTTCTCCATTACATTTTCGCTAATGGTCGAATTCTTTAATATGCGAATGAAGAAAAACAAGAAACCTCCCCTAAAGGAGGTTGATGGGAAATAGAAAACCTCTTTCCCTTAATTAGGTCTTGTGTATGCGGCCTTGGGGTTTTGGTTCTTCTGTTGCTTAAAAAGCCTTTGTTGTTGTTTTACGGTTAATGTACTGCCGTCCGGACTCCAACCTGGAGGTCCGAAGATATACATTAAGGCATGGGAGAGTTTCTTTGACTTTTTTACATCGTTCCATATATCCTTGAATTCATGGGTAAGGATAACAACGGGATTGTACGATTGTGGTGCGTGGATAACCCCGTATTTGACGTCGATATTCTCGTCGTACTCTTTCCAGGTACCAAAAATCTTGTCAAAGATGTTCAGGAACCCACCATGGTTTTTATCTAAATACTCAACATTCTGGGCGTGATGCACCTGATGCATGGTATGTGTATTGAAGATTTTTTCCAAAAAGCCCAATTTAGGCACATATACGGTATGTAATTGAAACTGCCATAGTGCCTCGATACCCAAACAGACAACGACCATTTCAGGAGGGAAGCCTAAAGCCGGCATCCACATATAGAACAATGGTTTGTATAAAATGGTAAACCATCCGTTTCGCACGGCTGTTCCAAGATTGAAGTTGTCGGAGGAATGGTGTACAATGTGCGCAGCCCAAAGAATGCGTACTTCGTGATTGGCCCTATGAAACCAATAATATGTAAAATCATCGGCCAATTGACAGAGCAACCAAATATACCAAGCATAGCCAAATGAGGCATAGCCCATGATATTGGTTCGAACCCCATCAACTACGGGATTGAATAATTCATAGGTGAATTCGAATATGACAATAGCGGAAATCACTTTGATCAGTGGGGCGATGATTGCGGAGCCAACGCCCATAAAACCACTAGCGAACAAGTCTTTCCATTCATAGAGATCATCGTCTCCATGAGTCTTGCTATAGGCCAATTCCAATAAGATAAATGCTATAAAGCAGGGTACTCCGTATACCAGGGGGTTGGTAAAATCCATATTTTTTTAATTAATGCAAAGGTACTGTTTAATATTTCAGTCCTACAAGGCATGTTGTTATTCTTTATTATTCCTGAGAATTTCATTCTGCTCTTTCATGAGCTTCTCAAGATTCGCCAACAATTCAATGTTCTTAGGCGTTTTTTCTTCTTTATTGGTGGGGTCTTCCGCTTTGGTTCTAAAGCGGTTCATGAATTTAATAACTGCAAAGATAGTAAATGAAATTATCGCAAAATCAACAATTACCTCGATAAGTTCCCCATATCCTATCGCAACTTCAGTCACATCCCCAACGGCTTCGCGTAAGATATATTTTTTATCGGCCAAATGAACATCCTCGGTCATTAGGGATAAAGGAGGCATTATTACTTTTTTGACAAGAACACTGACTACTTTGTTAAAGGCTGTACCTATGATAATACCGATGGCCATATCCATCATATTTCCCTTAATCGCAAAATCCTTGAATTCTTGAATAAAATTCCTCATTGGGGTCAATATCTAAAATAAGGCGGTTTGTCCTTCGTCATCACTATCAGGATTCTCTTTCTGGCCATCTTCCGATTTTGGTTTCTTTTTGGTATCAACACTTACGTCCTCTTCGTCAACCACTTCTATTTCGCTGGTTTCTGGGGCTTCTGGTTCCTCATAGGGCAAAGATTCCAATAAATTGATATTCTTCACTTTGTCGGAAGTCAATTGATTACCTAAAGCTTTTATTCCTTTAATCGCTATAAAATCTTCTAAATCAACCGTTAAGTTTGGCTTATGGTCTTTACCTCTAGGCTTTGTGAACTCTATCTCGGCAACCGGGCGCCAATCTGTGGAGACCAATTCGAGATGTGATTTTGGATGCTCGGAAATGAACATGTCTTCCCGATTGGGATGTTCAATCAAAAATCGCTTCACATAGAACCGTTCTTTTTCCCCTTCCCAATAAATAGCGGATAGTGGTTTGTGGGGGTTCCATTTCTCAAGAATGATCATGTCGTCATCAAATCGGGAGGTCAAGGTTGGTAAAATTGTTTTGGCCACCCCTTTCTGGGTTACGATCAATAAGAGATCGTCGCCACGGAATTCCCCTAGCAGTTCTCCCCTACCATCTACATTCAAACGACGTACAACATCATCGAACCAAATTTTTCGAGGTTTGAGGGTGGACACCCCTTTTTCTTTTAGTTCAATTCGTTTTACAGTGTATTTCGTAACAATGTTTCCTTTAGACCCTCTTCCTTTAATGATGACATCCGCAAAATCGATATCCCATTTCAATTTTTTTATACTACCTACCTGTCGAAGGTTGATGGTGACCACCTCTGCCTCACCATTCGGATTGGCTGAAAAATATTGAACAAGGGAATTGGGTTTCCCTGGAGTGAGGTCGTACAGTCGATCTCGGGTAACACTGGTCACATTGAATCTCTTGATATAGGTAGGTCCGCTTTTACCGTCCCTATAAATCATATTATAGGTAGTACGCTTGTCTTTTTTCTTAAAGACCGCGACATGGATAATATTCTTGCCGATAAAGGTTTTGGTGTCAACCTTGGTCACCATGGCCTTACCATCTTTGGTAAAGACGATAATATCATCTATATCACTACAATCGGTCACATATTCATCACGACGTAGTGAAGTACCGACGAAACCTTCTTCCCGATTGACGTACAATTTCGTGTTTCGTATGACCACTTTGGTAGCCTCAATATCGTCGAATATCCGTATTTCCGATTTACGTTCGCGGCCTTTACCGTATTTGGTCTTTAAATTTTTGAAATAATCGATTGCAAATTCAATAAGGTTCTCCAAGTGATGTTTTACCTCGGCAATACTTTCCTCCAAATTATCCAAATACTGCTGGGCCTTATCAATATCGAATTTGGATATACGTTTGATTCGGATTTCGGTCAAACGAACAATATCTTCTTCGGTTACAGCTCTTTTCAGATGTTTGGTATGTGGTTTTAAGCCTTTATCGATGGCCTTGATCACCCCTTCCCAAGTTTCTTCCTCCTCAATATCGCGATATATCCTATTTTCTATAAAAATACGCTCCAATGAGGCAAAATGCCATTGCTCCTCGAGTTCCGACAGCTTGATTTCAAGTTCGGCCTTTAAGAGTTCCACGGTAAGATCCGTGGATTGTTTCAACATATCGGTCACCCCTATAAAAAGAGGCTTGTTGTCTTCAATGATACATCCCAAGGGTGAAATGGAAGACTCACAGGCCGTAAAGGCATACAGTGCATCTATGGTCTTGTCCGGGGAAATACCACTAGGCAAGTGCACTAGGATCTCAACTTCCGCTGCCGTGTTGTCCTCAATTTTTTTAATCTTGATCTTGCCTTTCTCGTTCGCTTTTAGAATGGAATCGATTAAGGAAGAAGTGTTGGTTCCGTATGGGATTTCATTAATGACCAAAGTATTCTTGTCCCTTTGGCTGATTTTGGCCCTTACCCGGATCTTACCGCCTCTCAAACCATCATTATAAGAGCTCACATCAATGATTCCCGCTGTAGGAAAATCAGGAAAAAGTGTAAATCGTTGCCCTTTTAGATGTTTTATGGAGGCATCTATCAGTTCAATGAAATTGTGGGGCAACACCTTGGTTGAAAGTCCGACCGCAATACCTTCTGCTCCCTGTGCCAATAATAAAGGAAACTTAACGGGTAGGTTTACCGGTTCTTTCTTACGGCCATCATAGGAGAGTTGCCATTCGGTGATCTTGGGGCTGAATACCACTTCCAGGGCAAACTTGGAGAGTCGCGCCTCAATGTATCGGGAAGCGGCCGCCCTATCCCCTGTCAAAATGTTACCCCAGTTACCTTGGGTATCGATCAACAGGTCTTTTTGACCAATCTGCACCATGGCATCCGCAATACTGGCATCTCCGTGGGGATGGTATTGCATGGTATGTCCCACCACATTGGCCACTTTATTGTACCGGCCATCATCAAGCTCCTTAAGGGCGTGGAGAATCCTGCGTTGTACGGGTTTAAAGCCATCTTCAATCGCTGGTACCGCACGCTCTAAAATAACATAGGAAGCGTAATCTAAAAACCAATCCTTGTACATGCCTGTAACCTTGGTCAATGCATGACCAGAGTCGTCAGTTCCTGTGTTGTCCTCGGTTGGTGAATTTTCGTTTTGTGCTTCGTTCAGCTCTTCATTCTCTTCCATAAAGAAAGATTCGGGTTATCTAGATTTATAATTGGTTTTCCTCTACTAAGTCAATTTCCACTTTAAGGTTTTTGATGATGAATTCCTGACGGTCTGGAGTGTTTTTGCCCATATAGAATTGCAATAGGTTTTCTATGGACATGGCTTTATCCAGCATCACAGGTTCCAACCGAATGTCCTCCCCAATGAAAAATTGGAATTCGTCCGGTGAAATTTCCCCCAAACCTTTAAAGCGTGTTATTTCCGGTTTACCGGTCAACTTGGTTATGGCATTTCTGCGCTCTTCCTCGCTGTAACAGTAAATAGTTTCTTTTTTGTTCCGCACCCTGAATAACGGGGTCTGTAAGATATAGAGATGGTTTTCCTTGATCAATTCCGGGAAAAACTGTAGAAAAAACGTTATCAATAGCAGCCGAATATGCATTCCGTCCACATCGGCATCCGTTGCAATCACAATATTGTTGTACCGCAGGTCTTCCATAGATTCCTCTATGTTCAAAGCGGCTTGCAATAAATTGAATTCCTCGTTCTCGTATACGATCTTTTTGGACATTCCATACGAATTCAAGGGCTTACCCCTTAAACTGAAGACTGCTTGGGTGTTCACATCACGTGACTTGGTGATGGAACCCGAGGCGGAATCCCCTTCGGTAATGAACAAGGTGCTGTCCAATCTACGGTCATTCTTCATATCCCCTAAATGCACCCGACAATCCCGTAATTTTTTATTGTGTAGGCTAGCCTTTTTCGCTCGATCCCGCGCTAATTTCCGTATGCCCGAAAGTTCTTTCCGCTCTTTTTCGGCCATCATGATCTTCCGTTGTAATTTTTCGGCGGTTTCCGGATTTTTATGCAAATAATTATCCAAATACTTTCCTACGAAATCATTGATATAGGTACGTACTGTTGGGAAATCACCCCCCATATCGGTAGATCCCAGTTTCGTCTTGGTCTGACTTTCGAATACGGGTTCCATTACCTTTATGGAAACGGCGGAAATAATGGATTTACGAATATCACTGGCGTCATAATTCTTTCCGTAAAAATCCCTTATGGTCTTTACCAATGCCTCGCGAAAGGCCGATTGGTGCGTTCCACCCTGGGTGGTGTGTTGACCGTTTACAAAGGAATGGTATTCCTCGCTGTATTGGGTCTTGCTATGGGTAATCGCCACTTCGATATCCTCCCCTTTTAAATGTATAATGGGGTATAAAAGATCTTCGGCATTATTGTTGTCTTCGAGCAGGTCTTTCAGTCCGTTTTCGGAATAGAATTTTTCCCCATTGAAAACTATGGTCAATCCTGGATTGAGATAAACATAGTTCTTGAGCATGCGTTCTACATACTCATTCCTGTATTTGTAATTCTTGAATATGGACTCATCAGGGATGAATGAAACCCGCGTTCCCTTTCTTTTGGAAGTATCAACAGGACCTTCCTCCAAGGTTAGGTTCCCTTGCTCAAATTGGGCCGTTTTCATTTGGTTGTCCCTTGACGACTGTACCTCGAAAAAACTGGAAAGTGCATTTACGGCTTTCGTACCTACACCGTTAAGTCCGACCGATTTTTTAAACGCTCGACTGTCGTACTTACCCCCTGTATTCATCTTGGAGACCACGTCGACGACTTTCCCCAAGGGAATGCCTCGTCCATAATCCCTAACACGAACCATCTTATCCTTTATGGTGATTTCGATAGTCTTACCTGCACCCATTACGAATTCATCGATACAGTTATCGAGGGTTTCCTTTAAAAGTATGTAAATGCCATCATCGGCCGAAGAGCCATCTCCCAGTTTTCCTATATACATACCTGGGCGTAAACGAATGTGCTCTTTCCAATCGAGTGATCGAATGTTATCTTCAGTATATTGGGACTCTGCCATAGTTCATCAGGGGTTTATCCCTGCTAATATAAAATTTCAAAGCAATTTTCAAAGCTTTTGGCTTAGAAAGTAATCTACAACGAAAATACCAATTTTGTTCATATAATTCAATCTATATGTTTCTAAATCTTCCCAGAAGTAGGGAATACCAAACGTCTTGTACAGTAAATGAACCCCTTAAAAGCATCGTGCCCTTAAGCTTTCTGTCTCGAAACCAGGGTAACGCCACCGATAACGATAAGCATTCCAATAATTTGAAGTACGGTAATGCGTTCATCCAAAAAGAAAAAAGCCAAAATGATCGTTGATACTGGTCCTAAACTCCCAAATAGGGAAAAGGTAGGAGCCCCTAACCGTTTTATGGCAGCAGAAACCAAAAAGGAAGGTATCAAAGTGGAGAAAATAGCCATGGCGATACCTAAATAATAAACCTCTTTGGGGTAAGTAGATAGCTGTAGCCCTTTGACCATCGAATAATGCAGTACAATACAAACCGTAGAGACGATCATGGCATATGAGGTGAATTGCATTACCCCAAATTTAGGAATCAGCCAACCGCTACCGACCAAATAGGAAGCGTAGGTCAAAGCGCTGAAAAATATCAGGATACCCCCTAAAATCACTGAACCGTCTTTCATGGGCTCTTCATTCCAAAAGGTGAGTATTACACCTAAATAGGTGATAATAATGGCAATAATCTGTATTTTGGAAATGCTTTTTCTAAAAATCAACCATGATAAAACAACCACCATTGTCGGATAGATAAAAAGAATGATACGCTCTAACCCCGCTTTTATATATTGAAGCCCCATAAAATCGAAAAGACTGGCCAAGTAATAACCAATAAATCCGAAAAACACCACCCACAAATAATCTTTGTAATTGATTTCTTTTGAATGTAATGGTTTTTTGGAGAAAGCGATAAGAAGGTAAAAGGGTAAGGCGAAAACCATACGAAACAGTAATAAGGTCAAATGGTCAACCTCATACGTATAGGCCACCTTGACCAATACGGCTTTTGCGGAAAATAATACGACACCAATTATGGCGAATACTATTCCACTATTAGCTGCAGCTGTTTTCTGGACCATACAGCCAACCTAGGATTTTTAAAATAATAAATGTATTAGGTGAAAATGGAAATACAATGTCCAACCGAGGAAGGATACCTATTCCATACGATCAAAAGTAATAGGAACGATAAGTTGTATTAAACATTGAATCTAAAATGCATAATATCCCCATCCTGAACAATATAATCCTTTCCTTCAACGCGCATTTTCCCGGCCTCTTTAACCTTTGCTTCACTTCCATACTTCACATAATCCTCATATGCGATGACCTCTGCCCTGATGAAACCTTTTTCGAAATCGGTATGGATAACCCCTGCTGCCTGTGGTGCGGTTGCACCTACGGGAATAGTCCAGGCCCGAACCTCCTTGACACCTGCCGTAAAATAGGTTTCCAAATCCAATAATTTATAGGCGCCACGAATCAATTTTGCCGAACCGGGTTCTGAAAGTCCAAGATCTTCCAGGAACATTTGACGTTCTTCATAAGTTTCCAACTCGGTAATATCCGCTTCGGTACCAACGGCAAGAAATATTACTTCGGCCTTCTCATTGGCAACTGCTTCCTTCACCCTGTCAACATAGGCATTACCTGATACGGCCCCTTCTTCATCTACATTGCATACATACATTACCGGTTTGTCGGTAATGAACTGTAAAGGTCTTATGTATTCCTTTTTTTCATCATCAGAAAACGTAAGGGCACGAACGGATGTTCCCGCTTCCAATCCCTCTTTGACCTTCAAAAGCGCCGCCTCCTCTTTTTGGGCTTCCTTATTTCCGGTTTTAGCGGCTCTTTTAACCTTGTCGAGCTTCTTATCCACCGTTTCAAGGTCTTTCAACTGCAACTCCATATCAATGGTCTCCTTGTCCCTAATGGGATCAACCGAACCATCTACATGAACAATATTATCATTGTCGAAACAACGTAGCACGTGAAGAATGGCATCGGTTTCACGAATGTTTCCCAAGAATTGGTTTCCGAGTCCTTCCCCCTTACTTGCCCCTTTTACCAAACCTGCGATATCAACGATCTCTACCGTGGCCGGTAACACCCTTTCGGGAACAACGAGTTCTTCCAATTTCCCCAATCTGGCATCAGGAACATTGACGACACCAATATTGGGTTCAATAGTACAGAACGGAAAGTTCGCACTTTGCGCCTTTGCGTTTGACAAACAATTAAATAAGGTGGATTTTCCCACATTTGGCAATCCTACAATACCTGCTTTCATATTAAAGACATTTCAGGGTTGAAAACTAATCTATTTTCAAAATCGTGTGCAAAGATAGTTTTTCAAATGATTATTGACCCTTTTAGGGCAAAACAAAAGCCCGAACAATGTCGTTCGGGCCTATTTCTTGGTTTTAATTTAAGTTTTATACCTAACGGTAAGACCATAAGGGTCAACGTTAGTCCTCAGGATGCATGAATCTTTGTTTGGCCAACAATTCGTCCTCAGTCTCCTTGTGCTCATCATCGGGCACACAACAGTCTACAGGACAAACCGCAGCACACTGGGGTTCATCATGGAATCCTTTACATTCGGTACACTTATCGGGTGCTATATAATAATATTCATCACTGATCGGTTCTTGAACCTCGTCTGCATTTATAGCCTTTCCATTAGGCAAAACAACATCCCCGCTTAATGAGGTGCCATCACTGTAACGCCAATCATCAGCTGCCTCATAAATTGCAGTATTGGGGCACTCCGGTTCACACGCCCCACAATTTATACATTCATCTGTAATAATTATTGCCATAATTTTTTTCTCTTTTAAACTGAATTCGCTTCAGCATTCTTATTTTTGCCCAAAGGTAAACCCTTATTCATTTCTTTACAAATATTATGACGGACCAAGCGGAAAGAATAAATGCTTTTATTAAACTTGGAAAATTCTTTCGGGAATATTCCGAATACTGTAAAAAACCTGAGGCGATAAGCTTCAATAAAGATTTGGGGCAAAGGACGCAAGAGGTCATTACCTTGGCCGGTCACAAAAATGGTTGGTTTACAGCGGAAAATATATTGTTTGCCATGGAAAGTTGGGGCGAATTATTGACCTCTGAAAATCTCAAGGAATGGTTGTCGGACTATCCTATTGAAAGACCCAACCGCAAAACAGTGGCTTTGATCATGGCGGGAAACATTCCCTTGGTAGGATTTCACGATTTTCTTTCCGTCCTGTTGTCGGGCAACAGGGCATTGGTGAAGTTATCTTCCAATGATGCGGTTTTGTTACCTTTTATTGCCAATTACTTGATCGAGCAATCCCCTGCCCTTAAAAATGAGATTACTTTTACTGATGGCAAATTGGAGCATTTTGATGCGGTCATCGCCACGGGAAGTGATAATACGGCCCGTTATTTTGAGCATTATTTTAGCCATAAACCCCATATTATAAGAAAGAATCGGAATTCCGTGGCGGTTCTCACGGGTAAGGAATCCAAAGAACAGCTCACTGCTTTGGGCGAGGACATTTTCAGATATTACGGATTGGGTTGTAGGAGTGTATCAAAGGTCTTTGTGCCCAAGGGATATCGATTTGACCCTTTTTTCGAGGCGATCTATGATTACAATCCCATAATCAATCAAGCAAAGTACGCGAACAATTACGATTATAATAAGGCGGTTTATTTGATGAGTGAATTTAAAATCCTTGAAAACGGATTCTTGATGCTTAAGGAAGACCCGAGTTACTCCTCTCCTATCGCCACATTGTTTTATGAGGAATATGATTCAATTGATGGACTTAAACATCATATCAAAACGAATAAAGAGAAGATGCAATGTGTAGTGGCCAATGGTCTATTCGAGGATGAAGTGGACTTTGGAAAAACACAGAAACCTGCGTTAAGGGACTATGCCGATGGTGTTGACACTGTTGAATTCCTGTTAAAAACATAGTCCATTTTATTGTGAATCGTACTGATTTTTACCATATAATTGATGATCTTTGAACCCTAAACTACAAGCATAGATGAAAAAACATAATTTTAGTGCCGGCCCATGTGTTTTGCCACAGGAGGTCTTCCTAAAAGCCTCTGAGGCTATAATGGATTTTAATGGATCTGGACTTTCCTTGATCGAGGTTTCGCATCGAAGCAAGGATTTTGTGGAAGTGATGGAGAAAGCACGCAACCTTGCCTTGGAGCTTTTGGGGTTGGAAGGCAAAGGATATAAAGCACTGTTTCTACAAGGCGGTGCCAGTCTCGAATTTTTAATGGTAGCTTATAACCTACTTGAGACAAAAGCGGGATATTTGAACACCGGTACTTGGAGTAGTAAGGCATTAAAGGAGGCACGTCTGTTTGGAGAGGTCATTGAAGTAGGCTCCTCTAAAGATGAGAACTTCAATTATATACCTAAGGGGTATACCATACCCGATGGTTTGGATTATCTGCATCTAACGTCCAATAACACCATTTTCGGTACCCAACTGAAAAAATTCCCGAAAGTGGACATTCCTTTGGTCTGTGACATGAGTTCTGATATTTTCTCGAGACAATTGCATTTCTCCCAGTTTGATCTAATTTACGCCGGGGCACAAAAAAATATGGGTCCAGCAGGTACAACATTGGTAGTGGTCAAGGAAGATATTCTCGGTAAAGTTTCTAGGGAAATCCCTTCAATGTTGGATTATAAGGTACATATAAGTAAGGACAGTATGTTCAATACACCTGCTGTTTTCGCAGTGTATACTTCAATGCTGACCTTGGAATGGCTTAAAAACCTGGGTGGCATTGCTGCCATTGAGGAAATCAATGAGAAAAAAGCACAATTATTATATTCTGAAATTGATTTGAATCCGGTATTTGAAGGTTTTGCCAAAAAAGAAGACCGTTCGAACATGAATGCGACCTTTAACCTCACTGACAGTAAACTAAAGGACACCTTTGATGCCCTCTGGAAGGAAGCAGGAATCAATGGACTTAACGGACATCGCTCAGTAGGCGGTTATAGAGCCTCTATGTACAATGCCCTATCACTTGAAAGTGTTGGGGTATTGGTTGATGTAATGAGTGAAATGGAACGAAAAGGTTAATCTTATATCAAATGAATATTTTAGCAAACGATGGTATCTCCCAAACAGGTATAAATGAGCTTGAAGCTGCAGGTTTTGTAGTAAATACAACGACTGTAGCCCAAGAACAACTGATCAAATATATCAATGACAATGGTATTGTAGGACTGTTGGTCCGTAGTGCCACACAAGTCGGAAAAGATATTATCGATTCATGTCCATCCCTGAAATTGATCGGACGTGGCGGGGTAGGAATGGATAATATTGATGTGGCCTATGCCAGGGAAAAAGGTATCCATGTCATCAATACGCCTGCAGCATCTTCGGAATCTGTGGCTGAATTGGTTTTTGCCCATTTGTTCGGTGGTGTACGTTTTTTATATGATGCCAATAGAAATATGCCCTTAGACGGGGATAGTAAGTTTAAGCAACTTAAAAAGGCTTATGCCGGTGGTACCGAATTAAGGGGAAAAACCCTAGGAATCATAGGTTTTGGGAGAATTGGCCAAGCTACCGCCAAAATTGCTTTGGGAATTGGTATGAACGTGGTCTATTATGACCCCTATATTGAAAAGTCGAGCATTGCGGTAAAATTCTATGACGGACAATCGATTTCATTTGATTTTGAGGGCATATCAAAGGAAGAACTCTTAAAACAAGCGGATTTCATCTCAGTGCATGTACCTGCCCAAAAGGAATATGTTATTGGTAAACGTGACTTCGATATGATGAAGGATGGAGTGGGTATCGTAAATGCAGCCCGTGGAGGGGTTATCGATGAAGTCGCCCTTGTAGAGGCCATGGAAGAAGAAAAGGTGTCTTTTGCAGGTTTGGACGTATATGAGTCAGAACCTAAACCCGAAATAAAAATCCTAATGCACCCTAAAATATCGTTGACACCACATATTGGGGCTGCCACAGGAGAGGCCCAAGACCGGATAGGAAGTGAATTGGCCACACAGATTATTGCTCTTTTGAAATAAGATTATAGTTAAGGAAATAGATACTTAATTGCTTTTTTGTACATTACGGCACCAATATTAAAATTAACTATAACATGTCTGGATTATTAGATTTACTAAACAGCCCAATGGGCAAACAACTTATTAGCGGTGTTGCTGGCCAAACGGGTCAACCTGAAAATAAAACCGCTGATGTAATGAGTATGGCCATGCCTTTGATTTTGGGTGCCATGAAAAAAAATGTATCCTCTTCTCCACAAGGAGCCGAAGGATTAATGAGTGCACTTTCTTCCAAACACGACGGGTCTATCTTGGATAACCTTGGTGGATTATTTGGTGGAGGTGTCGATGATTCCGTTATGAGTGATGGTGCCGGTATCTTGGGTCACGTCTTTGGAAATAAACAACCACAGGTAGAAAGTGCCTTGAGCCAAAAATCTGGATTGGATGCAGGTTCTGTTGCGAGCATTTTAAAAATTGCGGCGCCTATTGTGATGGGATTCCTAGCCAAACAGAAATCAGAAAGTAATGTTAGTGATGCCAATGGCTTAAATAGTCTTTTAGGAGGTATGTTGGGTGGTCAACCTGCAGAAAACCAAAGCTTGATCACTACTTTATTGGATGCTGACGGAGACGGCAGTATTCTTGATGACGTTGCCGGTATGGTAATGGGTGGTAGCAAGAAGAAAGGTG
Source organism: Maribacter polysiphoniae (assembly GCF_003148665.1). GTDB lineage: Bacteria > Bacteroidota > Bacteroidia > Flavobacteriales > Flavobacteriaceae > Maribacter_A > Maribacter_A polysiphoniae. Next base: position 107,716 of record NZ_QGGQ01000012.1, read on the forward strand.
GCTTGGGCGGATTGCTCGGTGGCCTTTTTGGAAAATAAAACGAGATGAATCTCAATGAGTATGAAACCGCTTAATTCCTAAGCGGTTTTTTTTGTATCTTAAAACAAGCATAAGGTTGTAAGGTTCAATCGCTTAAAAGGACTGAATAATCATGTAAAAACAATTAGTGCCATGAAACATTTATGTTATAAAATTTTCGGTGTATTGATTTTAGTGATGGTCATTGCAAGTAGTTGTGGTAGTACCAAGGAAGTGGTGGACATATCCGAGGATGAAAAAATAGCATTTTCCCAAAAAGAGGGTGATACCATTAAAATAGCCAGTGATACCGTGGGCTATGAAATCATCATTATTGAACCTGGATATGATTTTTGGTTGAAAAGCATCGCAAAACCAGAAGGGTACTATTCCCAATCGTTTCTAGAAAACAGAAACAATATTTATGTGCAGGAGTGGAACCAACGTGTACTTCAGCCACAAAGGTTCGACCCGAACTTATATGAAATGCAAATCGATTATTCCCCTAACATTGATTATGGCTATGATGTAAACTATAAACTTTACAATTATTTTATATATTTTCAACGTAAATACAACCAAAGACTAGGCCCTTTTTTACCTCGGATTTAAGGGGTATATTAGCTGCTTTTAAAATTTTGCATGGAAAAATTGAAGAAACGTTGGGGCATAAATTCCAATTTTCAAATCGTGGTTATTTTTATCGTGTTCGCCATAACCGGTTCAACAGCGGTTAAAATTGCAGCACCCCTTATCGAATTTCTTGGGTTGCATCGTGATACAACAAATCCTTGGATATATTGGATAATTCGGATATTGATAATATTTCCAACCTATCAAGTTCTGTTAATTGCCTTTGGATGGCTTTTTGGTCAGTTCAAATTTTTCTGGAATATGGAAAAGAAAATGTTGCGAAGGCTCGGTTTGGGTTTTCTCCTGGATAATTAAACTTTTCTTAACAGTTTTACAGGTTGTTTATTAGTTAACTTTGAAAAATGAACTTAATTAAGCATAAGAAATCAATGTCCCTAATGGCTATGCTATTGGTGGTTTTCTTATGTGTACCATCCATAATTAAGATTTCCCATGCCTTAAACGGTCATAAAAGTACAAAGTGCTTCCAAGTAGGGAAATTACATATGCATGAAGTGGAATTGGATTGTGTTTTCCATGATTTCAATCTTTCGCCTTTATGTTCCACTCCAATAGTATTTATTCCTGCCCCACTGGTTATTGATACACCAAGTAAGATCACATACCACTATACATTCTTAAGTAAGTACCAAAAACTTCATTTTGCCCTTAGGGCCCCCCCCCACAACTTCGTAGCGTTCTAGATTATTTTATTTTTTTAATTTTTAATCCATAACATTATGAAGCATACTTTGCTAATCATGATTATGGCCTTATCCTTTTATACGGGTATGGCCCAAAATACAATTATCGGTACCGTTACCAATGCAGAGGACGGTACCCCTTTAAGTCAGGTTTCCATTTATTTTCCAGAGTTGGAAAAAGGGACTGCGACGAATACCAATGGCTCTTTTGAAATCACCAATATTCCCAATGGAAATTTTGAATTGGTCATATCCTCTTTAGGATTTGAAACATTTGAACAGAAAATGGCGATTTCTTCCCATACCGGCCCCTTGCAAATAGCATTGGTCCCTTCGGCTATAGAAATGGAGGAGATCATCGTATCTACGCCTTTTCACAAATTACAAAGTGAGAATGTCATGAAGGTGGAAAGAGCCGATATCAAGGAGCTTAAGGGGAATGGTGCAATAACGCTTTCCGAGGGTATTTCAAATATTGCCGGAGTAGAGAGTATTACCACTGGCGTTGGTATAGGCAAACCCGTAATACGTGGCCTCAGTGCGAATAGGGTTTTGGTTTATGCCCAAGGAGTGCGTCTTGAAAACCAGCAATTTGGAAGTGAACATGGTTTGGGTATCAATGACGCTGGATTGGAAAGTGTAGAGGTCATTAAAGGACCTGCTTCCCTGCTATACGGTTCGGATGCCATGGGTGGCGTACTTTACTTCAATCCCGAAAAATTCGCACAACCGAATAACACGGAGGGAGATGTGAATTTAAATTATTTTACCAATACACAAGGTTTAGGGGCGAATGCCGGAATTAAAACATCAACAGATAAACTCAAGTTCCTTTTAAGGGGAAGCTACGCCTCCCATATCGACTATAAGACCGGTGATGGTGAACGATTGACCAATTCGAGGTTCAATGAATATGACCTTAAAACAGGATTGGGTTATCAGTCCAGTAGCATAAAGACAGAGTTGCGGTATAATTTTAATTCAACAGAATTGGGAATCCCTGAGGAAATCGGGGTACAGGAAAAAGATCGTGACCCAGAGTTGCCTTATCAACAAATAGACAATCATATTCTGAGTTCAAAAACCGGTATCTATTTTAAAAATTCCAGTCTCAACGTTTCATTGGGTTATATCATGAACAAGAGAAAGGAGTTTGAGGAGGAACATGATCATGGGGAAGAAGGGGAAGAAGAACATGAAGAGGAGGTACATGAGGAAGGCCCCGCCCTAGACATGAACCTCTCTACTTTCAGTTATAATGCAGAATATCACTTGCCGGAATTAGGTAAGTTTGAAACGATAATCGGCGTACAGGGTATGCACCAAACCAACAGCAATTTTGGCGAGGAAGTATTGATACCTGATGCCAAAACCAATGATATCGGTGTTTTGGCAACTTCGCACGTTCATTTTGAAAAACGAAATGGATTGCAGTTAGGACTGCGTTACGACCATCGGAACATTAGCTCAGAAGAGCCTATGGAGCTTACATCGGAAATTCTTGACCGAAGTTTTAATAGTTTCAATGCGGCTTTGGGCTATAAATTGGAATTGTTCAACAAAGTGACCACAAGGATCAATTTGGCGACCGGCTTCCGTGCACCGAACTTAGCTGAATTGACTTCTGACGGAACGCATGAAGGAACAAACCGTTATGAAATCGGTGACCCGGACTTAAACCATGAGAAAAATTTCCAAACCGATATTTCATTGGAGTATACCAACAAACACATAGAGTTTTTTGTAAACGGATTTTACAACAATATCAATGATTACATTTTTATTCAACCAAATGGGGAAATCATAGACGAGGCGGATGTTTTCGCTTATGTACAGGAAGATGCCAAACTCTATGGCGGTGAAATCGGGTTTCATTTACACCCACATCCGATAGATTGGTTGCATTATGATAGTAGTTTTGAAACCGTAATCGGAAAACGCAAAAATGATGAATATCTTCCGCTGATCCCTGCAAATAAATTAGTGAATACGATTCGGGTGGAAGGAGCTGGTAAATCAACCTGGCTGAACGATGAATATGCCTTTATAACGCTCAGATCCATTTTTGAGCAAAATAAGGTAGATGAATTTGAAACCCCTTCAGATAATTATAATTTGGTGGATTTAGGATTGGGAGGTACTTTCTTGTTCAACAAACAACCTATCGAGGTAAGATTGAGCGCCAATAACATCTTTGATAAAACCTATATTTCGCATTTGTCCCGCTTAAAAACCGATTCGATCGCAAATATTGGAAGGAACATTTCAATGGCGGTAAGCATACCTTTTTAAAATATAATCAAGGAATAAGGAAAGATGATCAATCAGTTTTGATATCGATTGTCTTTCCTTTTTTTGTGCCTTTGATCAAATAGGTGTAAATCCACATGATCGTAAATGTCGGAACTACATCCAATCCTGGTATGATTTCCTCGACAAACGTAACCAACCCAGCTGCTTGACCAATTTTACCTTTGTATAATCGGGTCATTAACCATCCTGCCAACGGGGCCCAAATAATATCGGAAAAATCCCCTATAAAAGGTACGGCGAACGACAACATTCCAATACCGTCGAACAATAGTCCCAATAATAGGGTTTTGTATTTTTTATCTTTGTTTTTTGACATTTCTTAAATTATAGATCCATTATTCACATAGCAATAAGAATGCCAATTTTGGGAATATTTGGTTGTACGTCCTAGGACAGGCTTGAGCTGATCAACTTCAAAAACTCGTTTCGGGTCTCTTCTTTTACAAAACTTCCCCGGAATCCCGAGGTAGTGGTTACCGAATTTTGTTTCTGTACACCCCGCATCATCATACACATATGTGAAGCCTCGATCACCACGGCAACACCTTGGGGCTTTAAGGTATCGTTGATACAGTCCAATATTTGTTCGGTTAATCGTTCCTGAACCTGTAATCTACGTGCAAATACATCAACGATGCGCGGTAACTTACTAAGACCAACTATTTGTCCGTCAGGAATATAAGCTATATGTGCTTTCCCAAAAAAGGGCAACATATGATGTTCACAAAGGGAGTACAGTTCAATATCCTTTACAATGACCATTTCATTGTACGACTCATTGAACATGGCACTCTTTAAAATCTGTGCCGCATCCTGCTCATAGCCTTGGGTAAGAAAAAGCATGGCCTTTGCCGCTCTTTCAGGGGTTTTCATTAATCCCTCGCGTGAGACGTCCTCCCCTATTTCCTCAATTATTTTAGCATACCGTTCTTGAACATCCTTGGTGATTTCCAAATCATATTCCTCAAAACTTCTATATGGTGTCATTTTGTGATTTTGTTATTTACGTTGTTCGCTAAGTGCGTTTTCCCCCTTTTAAGGACCTGTTTTCCCCGTAAAGATTATAGGATGACAATTTAACGCTTAATTCATTAAAATAAAACAAGAAAACAGTATTGTTATCTACCGGGTTGTTTTGGTATGTCTTGGCTATTGATTAATTTTCGAACTGTAAAAAAAGCATCAATGATCCAAGCCACCAATATCCAAAAGTTTTATGGGGATTTACAAGTATTAAAGGGAGTAGACCTACATATTAAATCGGGTGAAATCGTCTCTATTGTGGGGCCTTCGGGTGCAGGAAAGACCACCCTCCTACAAATTTTGGGCACTTTGGATGTCCAAAGTAACAAGGTAGACAGTAGGTTATTGATAAAGGGTGTGGAAGTCACTGATTTATCAGACAATGAAATCGCAAGGTTCCGAAACGAGAATATTGGTTTTATTTTTCAATTTCATCAATTATTACCTGAGTTTACTGCGCTAGAGAATGTATGTATTCCTGCGTTCATTAAAAAGACACCCCGGAACCAAGCAGAAAAACGGGCGAAGGAATTATTGGAGTTTTTGGGACTTGCCCATCGCCTTCACCACAAGCCCAATGAATTATCAGGAGGGGAACAACAACGCGTTGCCGTTGCAAGGGCCTTGATCAACAACCCCTCAGTAATCTTCGCTGATGAACCCAGTGGAAACCTGGACTCCGAGAGTGCCGATAATCTACATAAATTGTTTTTTGAATTGCGGGATAAATTCGGTCAAACCTTTGTTATTGTAACCCATAACAAGGAATTGGCGGATCTGGCCGATCGCAAACTTACCATGGTAGATGGCCTTATTACCGATGCAACGGGCATTGAATGGACCGATTTTACCAATAGGCCCTTACTATGACCCAAAAAGAGCTTAAGGAGTTTTTGGACGTCAAGGTTGAGGAATACAACCAGGTACAATTCTTGGATAGTGATCCCATTCAAATTCCACATACTTTCAGCGTAAAGGAAGATATAGAGATCAGTGGCTTCCTGACGGCGACCATTGCCTGGGGAAATCGCAAAAGCATTATCAACAATGCCAGAAGAATGATGGACTTGCTTGATCATTCCCCTTATGATTTCATCATGAACCATAGGCCGAATGACCTTGAAAGATTTGATGGATTTGTTCACCGCACTTTTAATAGTAGGGACCTAACGTATTTTATTCATAGCCTTCGGCATATTTATCAAAACCATGGAGGAATGGAGGCCGTATTTGCTGCCAATGTCGATGCCAACTCGGTACAAAATGCCATATCGGGCTTTAAGAAGGTGTTTTTTGAATTACCCCACGAACAACGAACCACCAAGCACATCTCGGACCCTTTGAAAGGATCGGCAGCCAAGCGTATCAATATGTTTTTACGATGGATGGTCAGGGATGCATCAACGGGTGTGGATTTCGGTTTATGGACGCAAATCCACCCCAAACAACTTTCCTGTCCGTTGGATGTGCATTCTGGTAATGTAGCCAGAAAACTCGGATTATTACAACGTAAGCAGAATGATGCCAAGGCGCTTATGGAATTGGATACCGCACTTCGTAAATTAGACCCCGATGATCCCGTAAAATATGATTTTGCACTATTTGGACTTGGGGTTTTTGAAAAATTCTAGTTTCTCCCCTATTCTTCATTCGTAAGTCGGGTAAACCAATGGGTTTTTCCATACAAATTCCCTACTTTTAATCCTGACCAAATTCAGGAATACAATGAAAAGAACTTTAGTTATTTTAAGTCTGCTTGTAGGCTTTAGCCTAGTGCATGCCCAAGAACGTAAACTTCCCGTTGATACCGTTGTGACCACACAGCATAGTGTTACCATAAATGGAAGTCCTTTGAATTACACGGCAAAAACGGGAACACAACCCGTTTGGGATGAATCTGGAAAACCTATAGCAGCATTGCATTATACCTATTATACCAAGAATAATGTAAAGGATCGTGCATCCAGACCGTTGCTTATATCCTTTAATGGTGGTCCTGGGTCCGCTTCGGTATGGATGCACTTGGCATATACCGGTCCGAGAATGCTTAAAATTGATGATGAAGGGTATCCTGTACAGCCATACGGTGTAAAGGAAAACCCCTTTTCCGTCCTGGACGTGACCGATATTGTCTACGTAAATCCTGCCAATACGGGCTATTCACGTACCATTCCGGAAACAGGTAAGGAAGTTGACCGGGATACATTTTTCGGAATAAATGCCGATATTAAATATTTGGCGGAATGGTTGAACACTTTTGTTACCCGTAACAATAGGTGGCGTTCCCCAAAATACATTATTGGGGAAAGTTATGGTGGTACAAGGGTTATGGGACTTTCTTTGGCCTTGCAAAACCAGCAATGGATGTATTTGAATGGGGTGATTATGGTCTCCCCAGCGGATTATAAGGTTATACGAAAAGGAGGACCGGTTTCAGACGCCATTAGCCTACCCTATTTCACCGCAACGGCTTGGCATCATAAAAAATTACCTGCTGCATTGCAACAAAAAGACCTCCTTGAAATCTTACCCGAAACCGAGGAATTTACATTGAATACATTGATTCCCGCCCTTAGTAAGGGAGGATTTATAGACAACGCTGAAAAGAACGCTGTTGCCAAAAAAATGGCCTACTATTCAGGATTGTCCGAAAAAGAAATCCTTGATCAGAATTTGGTCGTATCAACACGGTATTTTTGGAAACATCTGTTGCAGGATGAAGGTTATACCACCGGTAGGTTAGACTCACGGTATTTAGGAATAGACCGTCAAATGTTCGGTGGGCGACCCGACTATAATGCAGAGATATCCTCTTGGTCGCACAGTTTCACCCCTGCCATCAACTACTATTTGCAGGAAGAATTGAATTTTAAGACCGATATTAAATACAATATGTTCGGGCCTGTTCACCCATGGAACAATGAAAACGACAATACTAGGGAGAATCTTCGTCAGGCCATGGCCCAAAACCCCTATTTGAATGTTTTGATACAATCGGGGTATTATGATGGTGCCACCACCTATTTCAATGCTAAATACACCATGTGGCAAGTGGACCCCAGTGGTCGTATGAAAGATCGCTTCGAATTTAAGGGCTATCGCAGTGGACATATGATGTACTTGAGAAAAGAGGACCTGCAAAAGGCCAATGAGGATATAAGAGCCTTTATAAAACGAACAATGTCTAATGGCAAAAGCGCTAAATATTGAATGAAAACAGTAGATTTTAGCAACCCGCATCGCAAAAAGCATTTTGATTTTTTCCGGGAGATGAACCATCCGCATTTCAACATTACCGCCAATGTTGAAATTAGCAGACTACTCCCCTTCCTGAAGGATAATAAATTTCCAATAAATATCGGTATGGTCTATTTATTGGCCCGAACGGCCAATGAAATCCCTGAATTTAGATGGCGTATTCGAGGGGATAAAGTTGTGGAACACCCTTTGGTACATCCTTCTTTTACGGTGTCGACCGATGTCGCGGATGTTTTTAGTTTCTGTTCGGTGGACTTCTCATACGATTCAAGCATGTTTTTTGATAAGGCTTCCACGATTATGGAAAACATGAAAACGAATCCTTCCTTGGAAGATGAAATAGGACGTGATGATTTTTTATTCATGTCCACTTTTCCTTGGGTGAGTTTTACGAGCATTCAGCATGCTATGCATTACCATCCTTCCGACAGCGTACCGAGAATTATTTGGGGAAAATTTTTTGAACAGGACGGAAAAACCTTGATGCCTTTATCGGTACAGGCCCACCATGCCATAGTGGATGGTAGGCATATAGGACAATTCTTCCAGGATTTTGAGGCCATGGCTTCCGCCCCTTCCGATTTCTTTTAATGGAAAACCAATACATACGTTTTAGGAGGTTTCCTAAAAGATAATTTTTTAGGGTTTGTCAGAGTAGGTATATTCTTGAAATCAGTACCTTTAATAGCTTAACCAATTACCTTCAAATTCTATGAAATCTATAGTCCTTTTAATAGCTTTTTTAATGATAAACGTTTCTCAAGCCCAAGACTGGGCAAATCTAGAACAGTTTAGGGCAGACAATGCCAAAATAGGTCTACCTGGTGCCGATGAGGATAGGGTCGTGTTTATGGGGAATTCCATCACCATTGGCTGGATCAATACCGTTCCGGAATTTTTTGAAGGCAAGCCATATATCAACAGGGGAATAAGTGGACAAACCACCCCTCAAATGCTGGTAAGGTTTCGCCAGGATGTTATCGCTTTACAACCGAAGGTAGTCGTCATACTGGCCGGCACCAATGACATTGCCGGTAATACAGGTCCGTCGACACTGGAAATGATTGCCGATAATATAAAATCAATGGCAGAATTGGCAGAGGCACATGGTATAAAAGTGGTCATTTCCTCGGTACTTCCCGCCTATGACTATCCCTGGAAACCCGGATTGGAACCATCAAAAAAAATCATCAAATTGAATAGTATGTTGCGTACGTATGCCGAAAAAAAAGGTCATATCTATCTTGATTACTTTTCGGTCATGGTCGATGGGCGTAACGGATTGCCCAAAAAATATGCCCTTGATGAAGTCCACCCCACAAAATTGGGTTATGAGGTAATGGCTCCTTTGGCAGAAGCGGCAATTGCAAAAGCCTTGGCCAATTAATAAGGAACTCATAATGATTCGAACAACCTCTCTTGGGTGAGTTAAAAGAACCGTTTAAAATTGTTTTTAAGGGATGGCGACAAAAAAAAGGATTCCGGTTAAAATCATAAGGCAAGGGGAAAACAAATTACTGGTTTGAAACAATAGTAATTTCTTTTTGGTAATTTTAGTACAAATACCGAGCCTTATGAAACGTTTATTTTTCTTCCTTTTACTGCTTTCCCCATCTATGTGCCTCCTTGCCCAAAATACTTTTGAAGTGAAGGGGTTTTGTATATCCGCCCCACCATCGGATCAGGTTGGGCCGTTTATCGATTTTTTGGAAAATGAACTGGCCCCTAACGGAATCAACACCATGGTTTTAAGGGTAGATTATAATTACGCCTATGAGTCAAGACCTGAATTAAGGGGGGAAAACCCTTTAAGTAAGATTCAAGTCAAGCAAATCGTAAACAAGTGTAAAACACTAAATATCAATATAATCCCCCAAGTAAATTTGTTGGGCCATCAAAGTTGGCATTCTGAACACACCAAGTTACTACAGGTATACCCGGAATTTGATGAAACACCACATATTGCATTGCCAGAAAATTATGTTTGGCCTAATGATGATGGCTTATATTGTAAGAGTTACTGTCCATTACATCCCAAAGTACATGAGGTAGTTTTTGATTTGATGGATGAGATTTTGGATGTTTTCGAAGCCGACGCCTTTCATGCCGGTATGGACGAGGTATTTTATTTGGCCGATGATAATTGTCTACGTTGTAAAGGGATGGATCCCGCGGCTTTATATGCCGGTGAATTGATTAAAATCAATAACCATTTATCCCAACGGGGAGCACGGTTATGGATTTGGGGTGATCGTTTGATTGACGGGGCCCAAACGGATATTGGCATGTGGGAAGCTTCGATGAATAATACAGCCAGGGCCATTGATATGATCCCGAAATCCGTTGTTATTTGTGACTGGCATTACGAGAAGGCCTTCCCCACGGCTGCCTATTTTGCGATAAAGGGATTCGATGTCATTACCTGTCCATGGCGCAAACCCGAAGTGGCAGTGGACCAAGTGAAGATGATGCATGATTTTAAAATGAATTCCACTCCGGAAATGGCTGCGCATTATCTCGGAATGATGCAAACTTATTGGTCATCCACCACAAAATTCATAGAAGAGCAAAAAGCATCAACAGGGAATGAAGCAAATGCAGTGACTTGTTTCAAGGCCATGGTCAACACCATGAAAACCATAGAATCCCCATATGGCAAACTGGAATAATCACATATAAGAGGGCCATTTTATTTGGCATACTCCCTATTCACCCGACTACGTAGGGCATTGGCCTCAACATCCCCCTTAAATTGCTCGTTTTCAGGGTCCCATTCCAATGTACGACCCAATTGATAGGCGATGTTCGCTATATTACAGATACTTGCAGATCGATGACCGGTCTCCACATCACAAATAGGTTGGGTCCTATTTTTGATTGCATCCAACCAATCTTGGTAATGATTGCCGTTGGAATTATAAAGACGGATATCCGAATCCTTGGGCATTGCTGTTTTTATATGTTCCGGATTGGTTTCGAAATAGCTTCTACTAATGTCCATCGTACCCTCACTTCCAATAAAGCGAACGCCCCATCCCCTACCAAAGTCTTCATGCACCATTTCCACGCCATTGGCATAGAACATACGTAAACCTCGAACCAAAGACTTATCCGAAGGTGGAATATAACGGACGGGACCTGAGTGGTCCATTCCCAATGCCCATTGGGCAATATCGAACATATGGGCTCCCCAGTCACACAGAATTCCACCACCTACTTCCCTGAACAGTCTAAAGTCGGGCCAAAAATCCACATCGTTTCGTGAAGGTGCCAATCTGTGATTGTAGGGCAAAAGGGGTGCAGGTCCGCACCAACCATTCCAATCGAGTTCTTCGGGAATGGGTTCTTCCTTCATATTATAGGGTACGGCAGGATCACCGACATTAACAAGAATCTTTGTAATCTTACCCAAATAACCATTTCGAACCAATTCACAAGCCCTTCTAAAATCATCCCAAGATCGTTGCATACTCCCTGTTTGCAGGATCTTACCTGTTTTTTTTGTGGTTTGTACTAATTCCATACCCTCAGTGATCCTATGGGTCAATGGTTTTTCACAATACACATCCTTACCCGCATGCATGGCATCCATGGCTTGTATGGCGTGCCAATGGTCTGGGGTGGCAATTACCACGGCATCGATATCTTTTCTGGACAACAATTCATTATAATCGGCATAACTGGTTATACCCTTATAATCATTACGTTTTCTTTCAACGGAATACAACTCGCCCACGTGTTTTTGAAAAGCCGCGGTCTTGGTTGTCCACACATCACAACCCGCTACGATTTGTGCACTTGTATTGGTTACAAATTGCTTGGCCAATCCGTTGGTTTGTTTACCAAGTCCAATAAAACCAAGGTTTATCTTATCGTTGGGCGCAATGAAACCCCGCCCCAATACATGCCGCGGAACAATACTGATCGCCCCTACGGTTAATGCCGTATTGGTCAAGAATTTTCTACGGGAAAGTGGGTTGTGATTTTCTCCTTCTTTTTTTGTGGTATCGGTTGGTTCTTCCATAATTGGGTTTTTTAAATGGCCTATATTTCCTTCCCAAAAGCTACTACAAAAAACTAGAAATAGCAACAAAAACCATTGAAACTGAATACGATAGTAGCCAACGTACCAAATCACGATTCAATTGCGGGTATCCCATTGATCAATACTATTGAAATTCACGGGCAAGAATCGATTTCATTACGTCATAGTTCCCATCGGTATCCCCATATTTTTCGCGCTCTTGCAGCATGGCCAATTTCATTTCCTTGATAATTGTCCCATACTCCAGTTCACCATAGGCATTATGTTGTTCTTTAGGATCCTTTTGAAGATCATAAAATTCCCATGCAGGTTCCGTGGTTTCCTTTGAAGTTCCCTTCATACCCAAATCCTGTCCGTAAAATAATGCCAATTTGTATCTTTCATTTCGAACACCAAAATGGGCAGGTCGATCGGGATGGTGCAACCAATACCGATAGTACATTTGTTTACGCCAATTACTGGGGGTGTTGCCCTTAAGGTTCTCCCTAAAACTCACTCCTTGTATATACGCTGGTTTCTCAATTCCGGCGTAGTCAGCCAATAAGGCGGCGAAATCGATATTCAAAATGATGTCATCCAATCGTTGCCCCCCTTTAATTTCTTTGGGATAACGTATGACAAAAGGCATCCTCAAAGACTCCTCATAAATCAACCGCTTATCAAAAAAGCCATGTTCCCCCAAAAAATAACCTTGGTCTGCCGTATACACCACAATGGTATTATCGGCGATACCTTGTTCTTCCAAATAATCGAGAAGTTTCCCGATGTTGTCATTAACTGCGGCGCCACAACGCATAAAATCCTTCACTAGTTTTTGGTAGATTTTTTTTCGTCTTTGAATACTATCGAGTCCTTCCAAGGGGTATGGCAATCCCGGGTAATCGGTCCAAAATTCATCGGGATGCTTAGTGGCCTTTTCCCAACGTATGGCCAATCGTTCCAAGGTTTGGCCATGAAAGGTGCGTCCGGTATTGTTCTGATCGAAATCCAAAAGACTTTCGGGTTCTGGGATATCGATATCCTTATAGAGGTCTTTATACCGTTCAGGATAATCAAAAGGTTCATGCGTCGCCTTAAAATTACAGAACATTAAAAAGGGCTTGTTCTTATCACGCTTATTTAGGTGGTCAATGGTTAAATCCGTAACCACATCCGTGGAAAAACCTTCGTGTTCCGTTCCTGTACTGCTATCATAGCCATCGCTCCAATTTTCTTCTGATTTGAAAATAGGATTCCAATACCTACCCTGTCCCGGCAATACGTTATAATAATCAAAACCTTCAGGTTTTCCCACCAAATGCCATTTTCCTATAACTGCGGATTGGTAGCCGTTATTGGATAATGTCCTAGCTATATTAGGATGGTTTCTAGGTAGGGGTTCACTTAATGTATACACCTGGTTCAGGTGACTGTACTGTCCGGTTAAAATACTTGCACGACTTGGGGAACATATACTATTGGTACAAAAAGCATTGTTCAGGACCATTCCTTCAGATGCTAGACGGTCTATATTGCCATTTTGTACATAATCCTCCAAAATACCGCCGTATATTCCCCAACCTTGGGAGGTGTGGTCATCAGAGAGAATAAAGAGAATGTTCGGTGGTTCGGGGTTATTCTGGTTTTTGCCCAGTTTTGGGCCACAGCCCATGGTTAAAAGAAGTAAAAGCAGGCAAAAAAATCGGTGATAATCAATCAAAAACTTCATGTGTTATATCCTTATGCATTTTAGCATCAAGATAAAAAGAATAATGGAATAAGCTTTAACTATTAGGGGTTTCCCTATAAATTTAAATAATGTATATCTTTGTTTAGCATATGTCTAAATATTTGTCCATATCGTTATCAATATTGATCCTTATCCAAAGTTTTGGTATGGATTTTCGTGACTTGGCACATATGGACGAATTAATAGAACATGCCCAGTTTCATTCTGATAAATACGGGGATAATTTTCTGGTCTTTTTGTCCAAACATTATGGTGCCTTGGAAGTGGAGCATTCACAAGATCATCAGGAAGAAAAACAGGATCACGAACAACTTCCCTTTAACAATCATTGCTGTTCGCACAGTATTGTGGTCTATATGATCAATAAACTTCAGGTTCCGGTTATAAATACGGTTCCGGTTTTTAATTATACGACCAATTACTATTATCTGGACAATTATTCCTTTTTAGAAAAATCAGATATTTTCCAACCTCCCAAACGAGCATAATCCCCAATTGATTTAGTTCATCCTGGTTATTAATGACTTGGATGGTTTGTATCACATTTTATCATGGATTATGTTAACAAAAATCATACGATTCAGCATAAAGAATAAATTATTCGTTCTTCTGCTAACCCTATTTATAATATGTTTCGGGCTGTTTTCCATTACACAGATCCCTATCGGGGCAGTACCCGATGTTACCAATAACCAAGTACAGGTTATTACGACATCACAGAACCTTTCCACCCAGGATATAGAACAATTCATCACCTACCCTGTTGAACTGGAAATGGCAAACTTACCCGGCGTCGTGGAAATTCGTTCCATATCCAAATTCGGACTTTCCGTGGTGACCATTGTTTTTGAGGATAACATGGGCACCTATTTGCCCAGGCAGCTCATTGCCGAAAAAATAAAATCGGCTTCAGAAAAAATACCAGAAGGATTTGGTACTCCGGAGATGGGACCCATAACCACGGGCTTGGGTGAAATTTACCAATATGTCTTGGATACGAAACCTGGTTATAAGGATCAATATTCCGCCATGGATCTCCGTACGATCCAGGATTGGATCGTAAAACGCCAGTTATCCGGTATACCTGGGGTTGTTGAAGTTAACACTTGGGGTGGTTATCTAAAACAATATGAAGTAGCCATCAATACGGAGAAATTACATGCCATGAATATCTCTATCAGTGAAATTTTCAATGCGTTGGAGAATAACAATAGCGTTGCCGGTGGTGGATATATTGAAAAGAACAACCAAGCCTATTTTATACGGGGTGAAGGACTTGTAACTTCATTGGAGGATATTGAAAAGATCGTAGTAAGAAATGAAGATGGGGTTCCCATTTTAATCAAGGATATCGCAAGTGTAGGTTTTGGCAGTGCTACCCGATTTGGAGCCATTACAGGTAACGGTGAAGGCGAAAAAGTATTGGGGCAGGTCATGATGCTCAAGGATGCCAATTCAAAAAAAGTCATCGATGCCGTCAAAGACAGGGTCGCTTCCATTTCTAAAACGCTACCAGAGGGAGTTTACATCAATCCATTTTTAGAGCGTAGTGCATTGATTGGAAAGACAACGTTCACCGTGGCCGAAAACCTTATTCTAGGGTGTCTTATCGTTATCTTTGTTGTCGTACTGCTCTTAGGTAATTTAAGATCGGGATTAGTGGTGGCCTCTGTTATTCCCATATGTCTGTTGTTTGCCCTTTCACTCATGTATATTTTTGGGGTCGATGCCAATTTGATGAGTTTGGGTGCAATTGATTTTGGGATCATCATCGATGGGGCGGTGATCATTGTGGAGTTCATTGCCTTTCAAATTACCTCCAATCGTCTGGAATTAATGCAAATGTCCGAAAAAGACGTACAAGAGGCCAAGGACAGGATCACGCTGCAAAGTGCCTCTAAAATGATGAATTCCGCAATATTTGGACAGTTGATTATCTTTATTGTCTTTATTCCAATCCTCTCATTAAGTGGCGTTGAAGGTAAGATGTTCAAACCTATGGCATTGACCTTTAGTTTTGCGTTGATCGGGGCCATGCTCCTTTGTTTTACCTATGTTCCGGTTATCTCATCCATAATATTGAAACCAACGCGGATTACCGATAGGAATGTTTCGGTGCGCCTAATGCGCTTTCTAAATCTACTTTATGCCCCTACCATAAAATGGGCGTTGGCAAGTAGAAAATTGGTTTTATCCATCGCTGGGCTTTTATTGGCGTCGGCCATATATCTTTTCACAACCATGGGCGGGGAGTTCGTGCCCACTTTGGACGAAGGTGATTTTGTGATCCAACCAATACTCAAGACGGGGACATCGTTGAGCAAGACCATTGAGACGACTACCCAAATTGAAAGGATCTTATTGGAAAAATTTCCTGAGGTAGACCAGGTGGTTACCAGGATAGGTGCTGCAGAAGTTCCTACCGACCCCATGTCTATGGAAGAAACCGATGTCATCATAACCTTGAAACCAAAGAAGGAATGGGTGTCTGCCGATTCAAAGGATGAACTTGCCGATAAATTCAAGGAAGCCCTCGGTATTATCCCTGGCATGGAAGTGGAATTTACCCAACCCATAGAAATGCGGTTCAATGAGCTTATTACGGGTGTACGGGCCGATATCGCCATTAAGATTTTTGGGGATGATCTGGATATCCTCAATAAAAAAGGAAATGAAATCAAAAGGTTGATACAAGATGTTAAGGGAGCAGCCGATATCAGTGTCGAGAAAATAGCGGGGCTTCCACAAATGAACATAAAATTCAAAAGGGGGAAAATTGCCCGATACGGATTGAATATCAGTGATTTGAACAAAGTGATTTCCATGGGCTTTGGAGGAAGTACGATGGGTAGCATCTTTGAAGGGGAAAAACGTTTTGATCTTGCCCTTCGGTTGGATGATGTAAGCAGAAGGAATATTGATGATATCAAAAACTTTTATGTCGACTTACCTTCTGGAGGAAAAATACCATTGCATGAAGTTGCGGATATCTCCTATACCAAAGGAGCTGCCAAAATCTCAAGGGATGATACAAAAAGGAGAATCGTGGTGGGGATCAATGTGCGTAATCGGGACTTACAATCCGTGGTTACCGATGTTCAAAATAAGCTTGAATCGCAATTAAAGCTTCCTGTTGGGTATACCATTACCTATGGCGGACAGTTTGAAAACCTACAAAGTGCCAAAAATCGATTGAAAATAGCCGTACCCGTAGCATTGGTCCTCATTTTCATCTTGCTCTATTTTGCTTTTAATTCGATCAAGGAAGCGTTGATGATCTTATCCGCAATTCCCCTTGCAGCTGTCGGTGGCGTATTTTTGCTATGGTTGCGTGGCATGCCTTTCAGTATTTCTGCAGGAGTGGGCTTTATAGCGCTTTTTGGTATTGCGGTATTGAACGGCATTGTACTCATAGAACATTTTAAGGAATTAAAGGAACAGGGTATGGAAGATATTGAAGCCCGTATAAAAAAAGGGACTAAAGATCGTTTAAGGGCGGTTTTACTAACAGCGGCCGCGGCGGCACTGGGATTTTTACCCATGGCGGTTTCTACCAATGCAGGAGCTGAAGTTCAAAGACCACTGGCTACCGTTGTCATTGGAGGACTTGTTACCGCGACGCTTCTTACTTTGATCGTACTGCCGGTCCTATATGCCATTTTTGACACAAAAATCAAATCAAAGCGTATTTTGAAAAAGAAAAAAAATAAAAGCTTAGGAATTTTTCTACTGCTTATTGGGTTGGCTGTACAGGTCAATGGCCAGGACAAAGGATTGCATTTTGATGAAATTAGGGCATTGGCATTGCAAAATAATGCGGGTCTTAAGGCTGCTGAACTTAAAACCCAATCCTCCAAGGCCTTGGTGGGTAGTGCCTTTGATTTTGATAAAACAGAGGTCTATTATTCCTACGATCAAAACAATCTGGCCTTTAACGATAAACCGTTGAACGTATATGGGGTACAACAAAGTATCCTGTTTCCAACAGTCTATTTTGCAGGTAAGCGAATCAACAAGGCAAACTTGCGTATGGAGGAAAGCAATTTTGAACTGCAAAAACAACTACTTGAGCGTGAAATTGCCTCTGCCTATTACCAATTATTGTACGAGCGGGAGAAAACCCAGGTATATCGGTATTTAGACAGTATTTATCGGAAATTTGCACATGCCTCGCAGCGTAGGTTCGAATTGGGCGAAACAAACTATTTAGAGAAGATCACGGCACAAGCCAAGCAAAAAGAACTCCAAGCCCTTTATACACAGGCTAAGGAAGATGTGACATTGGCCCAAGTACAACTGCAGAAAACGATACAGATCGATGAGCCCATCAAGGTGGCCCATATGCCTTTAAATAAATTGGAATTGCAATCCGCAGGGATTTCCGAGAATATTGGTTTAACCCTTTATGAACATAGAAATGAATGGTTTACGGCCAAAAGCGGTTATGAAAAGCAATCCTTATTGCCCGATATCAATTTTGATTATTTCCAAGGCACCAATTCCGGTTTGGGGGAACATCTATATGGTTATCAGGTGGGGCTGAAAATACCTTTGCTCTTCAATGGCAAAGCCTCGAAAATCAAGGCTGCGAAAATCGCAAAGGATATGGCTAAAGAGGAATCGGTGAATTATAAGAACCAATTGTACCTAAAGCATGAAAAATTAATGGGGCAACTCCGTAAATACGAGGAGACATTGCGCTATTACGAGAACGACGGACAACACCTTTCCGAAGAAATATTGAAAACCGCTTCGGTTGGCTTTCAAAATGGGGAAATCGATTTTTTCCAATATATACAAAGCTTGGAAAATGCCTATCGCATTACATTATCCTATTTGGAGAATCTCAACAATTACAACCAAACCGTTATTGCCTTAAATCATTTGACCTTATGATCAGCAACTATTTTAAAACGGGGAACATAAAAATGAATAGTACGAAACACAAAATAAACGTCATGAAATCATTTCAAAATATAGCATTCCTAATATCGGCCTTTATGATTCTAGCCTGTGGGGAATCAAAAAGCAATGGTGAAAATACGGCAACTACCGAGGACACCATCCAGAATAACGAAATTGAACTGACTAAGGCTCAGTTCGATAGCAATAATATGCAATTGGGGCAATTATCGGAACAGCCCTTTCCTACGGTAATCAATACAACAGGAATGATAGATGTGCCACCGCAAAACCGGGCCATTATTAGTTCTTTTATCGGAGGTTATGTCAAGACAACGCCCTTATTGATCGGGGATAAAATCTCAAAGGGACAAGTCTTGGTCACATTGGAAAATCCGGAATTTGTTGAAATGCAGCAAACCTATCTTGAAACTGCCCAGCAACTTACCTTCCTGAAATCGGAATACGAACGTCAAAAAACACTTGTCGAGGAAAAGATCAGCTCACAGAAAAATTTTCTGAAAGCGGAAAGTGAATACAAGAGTGCATTGGCACATTACAACGGCTTAAAGAAAAAACTTCAAATGTTGAACATCAATATCGCTTCGGTGGAGGCCGGAAATATTACTTCGACCATTACCCTTTACGCCCCTATCCATGGTAGTGTAACCAAATTGAACGTAAGTAAGGGTACTTATGTTTCCCCTTCGGATGAGATTATGGAAATCATTAATACAGACCATGTACATCTTGAACTTTCTGTGTTTGAAAAGGATGTTCTTAAGATAAAAGAAGGACAAAAAATCCTTTTTAAGATTCCTGAAGCCGATAATGAATTCTATGAAGCTGAAGTGCATTTGGTAGGGACGTCAATAGATTTGAAGAATAGGACGGTCAAGGTTCATGGCCATTTACTGGATGATGAAAACCACAATTTTGCAGTGGGTATGTTCGTCGATGCCCAAATTATCACAAATTCAACCAAGGAGTCCGCTTTGCCTGAAAGTGCCATCATATCAATGGACGATTCCCATTATGTTCTTTTGAATGTCTCTAGGGGCGATTTCTATAGTTTTACCCGTAAGGAAGTAACGGTTGGTGATAGTTTCAGTGGATTCACAATGATAAAAAACAGTAGTGATTTTGATGTCAATGATAAATTCTTGGTTCAAGGAGCCTTTAATCTTATCGATGAAACGGAATAATTGCTGATTTTTTTAAATAAATACGATGGTATTTTGGGGTATTAACTTTCCCGAGGGGTTCCATTAAGATCAAAAAAGGGCAAGTCACTATTGTGGTAATGCCCTTTTACTGTTTAAAATTGCATTAAAACGTACGAAAAGGTGTAAAAGGATCTATAGGCAATGATGTTTTTCGGTCGCTGGCAATTTCTGAGACCAACTTACCGGTTGCAGGACCCAAGCTCCATCCCATCATGGCATGGCCTGTGGCAAAAATGAGGTTTTCAATGTAGTTACTCTTGCCTATATAAGGTAATCCGTCTGGGGACACGGGGCGCATCCCACTTTGTGCCTTATCCATTTCCACAGGGTTTACCTCAATATTGGGATAATAATCGGTAGCGGCATGGGCGATAGCTTCGACCCTTTCTTTTCGGACAATGGAATTTATTCCTGAAAACTCCATGGTACCCGCAAAACGGGTAAATCCCTTCATGGGGGTGACTGCAACCTTAGCTTCCATTAAAATGGCGGGTATAGTAATGCCAGTAGGTCTTTCCAGATTTATTCGATATCCTTTTCCTGCCTGTAATGGTAATTTTATGTCAAGTCTTTTTGAAAATTGCCCACTCCATGAACCTGCGGCCAAAACTACTTCATCCGCTCTATAGCTTCCTTTGTTGGTCAATACTTGTTGTATCTTCCCATTAACCAAGTCAACACCCGTGACTTCCTCATTTGTTTTTATAAGTACCCCTGAATTTTTTAAATAGGATACCATTTTTGGCATAAATTCAGTTGGGGTCATATGGGCGTCACATCCATAGTGAATCGCTCCTTTGGCATTGATTGTACAATTAGGTTCAAATGTTTTCAATTGTACATGATTCAAAACATCCACTTCCAGACCCAATTCCCCAGCCTTTTTCGCGACCCGCATTTCTTTTTCTCCGGCAGCGTCCGTTTTAAACAACATCAATAATCCCTTTCGGTCGAAATGAAAATCCCCCAAATCCCCTGAAGCTTTTATGGAAGCAAACAAATCCCTGCTAAATAGATTTATATCTTTTATGACAGGAATTGCCCTTTCTACCTTTTTTTGGTTCGAGGCCTTATGGAAATACCAAGCCCATTTAAAAAAATCGGTATTGAACTGGGGTTTTATATAAAATGGACTAGAGGAATTAAACATCCATTTAAAGCCTTTGGCCATCATGCCGGGAGCTGCCAACGGAATTATATGGCTCGGGGTTATATATCCTGCATTGACAAAAGAAGCTCCATCGGTAATATCCGATTTATCAATCACTGTTACTTGATGTCCTTCTTTATGGAGGTAGTAGGCGGAGCACAGCCCAATGATCCCTCCCCCAATAACAACGACTTCTTTGTTCATTCTCGAATATCAATTTAAAATTTGCGAATAGCGGAATACAAGGCTAGTCTCCCAAAAGGGTTCTAAATGACCTGAAACCCATGGGCATAGGGGTCATCATCATCAATGGTAATGGTATTATGCCCGTAAATTTTGGCCCAACCTTGAATACTCGGAACAACAGCGGGTATATCCCTTAAAACGACCTCCTGCTCTACCCTACCAATAAATTGGGAGCCAATATAGCTTTCATGTATAAATTCGGTTCCAAGTTTTAGTTTGCCTTTAGCGTACCATTGGGCCATACGTGCTGATGTACCTGTACCGCAGGGTGAACGGTCTATGGCCTTATCCCCATAAAAAACGGCATTACGGGCCGTAGCTTTTGGCGAAAGGGTCTTCCCTGCCCATAAAATATGACTTACCCCATTTATCGTAGGGTCATCGGGGTGTACAAACCTATCTGGGTATTTGGCATTGATCTTATCCCTTATTTCCTGACTGAATTGTATGAGCTTAGCGGCGGTATAGTCCTGTATTCCTTGGAAATTCTTCTGTGCATCAACGATGGCATAGAAATTTCCCCCGTAGGAAACATCAAATACCAATTCGCCCAATTGTGAACAATCTATCGTTAGTTCGGTTGCCGCCAAATAGGATTTCACATTGGTCAATTTTACCCAATCGACTTTTTTACCAGTTTGTCGGTATTCCACCTGTACCAATCCGGCCGGAGTTTCCATCCGTACTTTACCGGGAACCTTAGGGGTCAAAAGACCTTCCTCAATCCCAATGGTAATCGCCCCAATAGTGCCATGTCCGCACATGGGCAAACATCCACTGGTTTCTATAAAAAGAATACCGAGATCATTGACCGCATCCGAAGGGGGATAAAAAATACTCCCACTCATCATGTCATGTCCACGTGGCTCAAACATGAGTCCTTTGCGAATCCAATCATACTCCTTTAAAAAATGCTGCCTTTTTTCACTCATATTCCGCCCCTTGAGCTTCGGCCCACCAAGGGCTACTACCCTAACCGGGTTTCCACAGGTGTGCGCATCGATACAAGTAAATGAGCTTTGCCCCATTTAAGGATTGATTATACGTTGTTTTTGGTCTGTTCATTATTGACAAGCCGCGAAATTCCCAAAGGATTTGAATTTTTCAAGGCATTGGGCAATAGATTGTCGGGCCAATCCTGGTAACTGATTGGTCGTACCCATCGCTTTATGGAATGAATCCCTACGGCCGTAAAACGACTATCCGTTGAAGCAGGATAAGGTCCACCATGTTGCATTGATGGGCAAACCTCTACACCCGTTGGCACACCATTGTATATTAACCTACCTACCCTATTTTGTAGTGCACTGACTATTTTTTGGTGCCCTGCCAATTCGTTTTCCTCAGCGATTATGGTACCTGTCAATTGACCTTCAAGATTCCTGATGATTTCTTCCAATTGATCAACATCCTCACATTGAACAACAATAGAATAGGGTCCGAAAACCTCTTGATGCAAGGCCGTATTTTGTAAGAAGGTCTTTCCCTCAACCGTTGTTACGGTCTGCCGGGCATAGTTTGCCTGTACGTTTGGCGCTTTTTTATCCGCCATAACCTGCAATCCCGCCTGTGATAGGGCCTTGTCTTTTTTATGTTCATAGGCACCAATAATATTGGGGTGCAACATACATGTGGGCTCAATTTTGATGATCTCGTCTGAAAGTTTATTTATAAAATCGGTTAGTGCCCCACTCTTAATACCGAGTAGTAATCCGGGATTGGTGCAAAATTGTCCGGTACCCAAAGTGATGGATCCGGCATAGGTTTTGGCCAAGTCCGCTCCTCTTTTATGAAGGGCATCAGGTAAAATCACAACGGGATTCACACTTCCCATTTCGGCAAAAACAGGAATCGGTTCTTTGCGTTGTGAAGCAAGGTCAAATAAAGCCCTGCCACCACCGATACTTCCTGTAAAGCCCACAGCTTTTACACCGGGATGTTTTACCAAGGCAGAACCTACCTCAATGCCACTGCTATTCAAATTGGAAAAAACCCCGTTGGGCATATTGGTTTTTTGAATTGCCTTTACAATTGCTGAGGCCACTAATTCCCCTGTTCCGGCATGCATGGGATGTGACTTGACGATTACCGGACAACCCGCAGCAAATGCAGCTGCCGTATCACCACCTGCTGTTGAATATGCCAAAGGAAAATTACTTGCCCCGAAAACTACTACAGGTCCTAAAGGAATGAGCATTTTACGTAAATCAGGTTTAGGCACAGGCGTTCTATCAGGAATGGCAGTATCTATGGATGCCTCTACCCATGAACCTTCCTTGACCAATGCAGCAAAGGCCCGCAATTGCCCTATGGTCCTACCTCTTTCACCGATCGCCCGTCCTTCTGGCAAACCTGTTTCCGAACAATATGTTTTTATCAATAGTTCATCCAAGTCCAAAATTTCATCAGCTATGGCATTTAAAAAACCGGCCTTCTCTACCCCTGACATGGCCCCAAATTCAATAGAAGCCACAGTTGCCAAACGTACTGCCTCGTCGATTTCATCTTCGGTAGCCTCAACGAAGGAAAAATTGTTTTCGGTGTTCAATTGTGGATTAAACGTTTTATAGGTTGTATCGCCTTTTCCAGAGCGTGAATTCCCAATAAAGTTCTTACCCGTAATCATTTTGGTGTTCATTTTTATTTTCTTGATTATTCCACTACCAAATTATAGAATAATATTCTAAAATTATCGGTAACTTTAATAAAATAGACTATTTATGTACCTTGGGTGAAGTCTTTATATGGTGGTAAACCAGGCCTTGTTTTAAGGCTTTCCCCTATAATTCCCAAAACCCTTTTACGCTCGGTACCTTCTAGTGGTAATCTTGGGGCCCTGACTATTTCGGTACCGATTCCTGTACTGCTTTCGGCAAGTTTAATATTCTGGACCAATTGAGGGCTGATATCCAATTCCAACAATGGTAAAAACCACCTGTATATTGCAATAGCTTCCTTGGTCCTCCCCGCTTTGACCAACTCATAAATAGCAACCGTCTCAGCAGGAAAGGCGCATACGAGTCCGGCAACCCAGCCATCGGCTCCCATCAGCATGCTTTCCAAAGCCAAGGTATCTACACCACAGAGAACCTTTACCCGGTTGCCAAATCGATTTCGTATTCTCGTAACGTTGGAAATATCACGGGTAGACTCTTTAACCGCCTCGATATTATCACACGCCATCATTTCCTGAAGCATATCCAAAGTCACCTCGATTTTATAGTCAATCGGATTGTTATAGATCATTATGGGCAAATCCGTGGATTTGGCAATTGTCTTGAAATACACAACGGTTTCCCGATCCGTTGCCTTATACCGCATTGGAGGTAACATCATTAAACCGTTCGCCCCGTATTCCTTGGCCCGTTGCACGGCAACAAGGGCATCATGGGTACTTTGCTCAGCGATATTGATGATTACGGGAACCTTACCAGCCACTATTTTAACGGTTTCCTGAATGAGGATGCGCTTTTCTTCATCGGTCAAGGTACTGGCCTCCCCCAAGGTTCCCCCAAGGATTATCCCATGTACCCCTGCATTCAATTGTGCTTCTATATTTACACGGAACATTTTTAAATCCAAGGTGTCATCAGGACTAAATTTGGTCGTTACCGCTGGCATTACGCCCTGCCATTGTACTTTCATGCCTTACTTTTTTAATGGATTACACACAAAAATACACAGGGAGTAAGCTTTCTACATACATTTAAATTATCCGAATATATGCGTATATTACCCTATTAAAAGGTATTAAAACGATATGTCGTATAATATTCGCACATTTTAAAACAATGAAAGTATACCCCTTTAAAATTCCAAAGCCCTTGAACCAGAATCTGATCGTTCAGGTTGATGAGTCCAAGATGTTCTATGGTCAATTACACCAACATGAGGAAATTCAACTTAGTTGGATTGTAAAGGGTAAGGGGAAATTAATTACAGGGGATAGTATTCATCATTTTAACGATAACGACTTTTTTGTTATTGGCCCGAATTGTCCCCATCTTTTTCAAAGTGACTTAATGGACGAAAACGCTAAAATGATTTCCTTGTTTTTTACGCGGGTCTCTTTTGGAAAGGACTTTTTCGATCTGGCCGATGTGCAAGAGGTACAGCCATTTTTCAACAGTGCAAAAAACGGATTTAGATTGGTATCTCACCGAAAGGAAGTCCATAAACTCATTGAACAAATGCCACGACAAGGAAAACTCACCCGTTTTATCAGCCTTCTTCAACTGATGAAAATACTATGTACCGCGCACAAGGAGATGCTAACGGGTTTTGTTTATCCAAAGCATATTGGTAGCAGGGATGGTCAACGATTACAATCCATATTCGATTATGTCGTAAACAACTTTCAACAGGAAATACGATTGGGTATTGTAGCTGAATTGGCCTTTATGACGCCAAACGCTTTTTGCCGATTCTTTAAAAAACAGACCCATAAGACTTTCTTTCAATTTTTGATAGAACTGCGGCTGGAACATGCATGCCATTTACTCGCAACCTCAAACCTGAGCATCGCCGAAATCGCGGAACAATCCGGTTTTAATTCAATTTCCAATTTTAATCGTCAATTCAAGGCGCAAAAAGGCTTGGCACCCACCCAGTATGCCGATAATCCATCCCTAAAATTGAAAAAGGGGCACTAGTAGGATGTGTGTTTCAAATAAAAAGGACTTATCCTTCGGTTTTCATTATTTTTGATGTCATTAAAAATACGACCCAAATGAAAAAATTGGTTTTGATTGCTGTTGGCTTGACCATGGCCTGTAATTCTTCCCAAAATACGGTTCCTGAAAAAAAGGAAACCGCTACCTCCCCATCCGTTGAAACAACTTATGCCGCAACCATAACATCCGACGAATTAAAAGAGCACCTCTATGTATATGCTTCGGATGAATTTGAAGGGCGTGAGACAGGAACACCGGGCGAAAAGAAAGCCGCAGCGTATATTAAGGATGAATATGTGGCATTGGGTATTCCTGCCGCAAAGGAAAACGGTGACTATTACCAAGAAGTCCCTTTAATCATGGATGTAATGCCGACGGGGGAATTACGCATCAATGGTATGGATTATAAATTAGGTAAGGATGTACTTGCCTTCGATGCCGCCCAAGGGCATTTTAGTGATATTGTTTATGTGGGGTATGGTATTGACGATAAGAATTATAATGATTATGAAGGAATTGATATAAAAGGCAAGTTGGTATTGGTGAAGTTCGGGGAGCCCGTGAATGCCGATGGCACTTTCAAGGTCACTGGCACACGTAATAATTCAAAATGGAGCAAGGTATCCGATGCCTATGGTATGCGCTCGAAAGCGATTCAGGAGCGTGGTGGACTTGGTATGTTGTATTATGACGATACCAACTATACGAGATATCAAAATTATTTCAATAGAAGAAGACAACGTTCTTCTGGGGGACTGTCCTTAAAAACAACCAATGATAATGACTTTATTAATGTTGTTCTGAATAAGAATGTAGCAACGGCTTTATACCCTAGTATTTTAAATACAACCTCTAAGGACGTTATAAAAACAGCATTGGATCTTAACCTAAGTTCCGATAGTGGCATAATTGAGTCGGAAAATGTTGTAGCCGTTATCAAGGGGACTACTAAACCCGACGAATATGTCGTATTATCTTCCCATTTAGACCATATAGGGATAACGGATAAGGGGGAAATCAATAATGGGGCCGATGATGATGGATCAGGAACTGTGGCCTTACTGGAAATAGCAGAAGCCTTCAAAAAAGCTGCCGATGCGGGTAATGGGCCAAAGCGTTCCATTGTCTTTTTACATGTGACGGGAGAGGAAAAAGGGTTATTGGGGTCCCAGTATTATACCGATGTACAACCGATATTTCCATTAAGCCAGACAGTGGCCAATTTAAATATCGATATGATAGGTAGAATAGACCCTAAACGTGAAGGTAATCGCAACTACGTTTATTTAATCGGCTCCGATAAATTAAGCACGGAATTGCATAACCTCTCAGAAGCGGTGAACAAAAAATACATGAATATTGAATTGGATTATAAATATAATGATGAGAACGACCCCAACCGTTTTTATTATCGAAGCGATCATTACAATTTTGCCAAAAACAACATTCCTATAATCTTTTATTTTAATGGTACCCATGCTGATTATCATCGACCCTCCGACACCCCGGATAAAATAAATTATGACCTATTGGAGAACAGGACACGGTTAGTATTCCATACAGCCTGGGAAATTGCCAATCGTGACCAAAAAATAGTAGTGGACAAAGGGGTAAAGTAAGTGCTTCACGAGTAGTACAAAAAAAGCCCTGACAGTTTCGTCAGGGCTTTTGTTTTGGGTGGAAGACCGGGTTCGAACCGGCGACCTCTGGAACCACAATCCAGCGCTCTAACCAGCTGAGCTACAACCACCATTTAAAGCGGTGGCAAAGTTAATTTTTTTTCATGAATCTGTGCAACTAAAACAAGGTATATTTTAAAAGAATAGTAAAAATTATATTTTCACATTAGTTTTCCATACCCTCCCTTTTTAGCCCGACAAGGTTAAATCATCGATGAAATGCACTTTTTGGGGGACAAAACACACAAAAATCACCATTTCACAACATTTATTATTTATCAGCCCCAAAGGGGATTAATTTTATTTTTTGAATCAAATAGCTATTTTCAGTACCATATCATTTAAATGAGAATTAAACGAATATCCTTATTGAACAAGCTGGTTGTTAGTTTTGTTGTCCTAGCTTTCGGATTTACGCAGGTTCAGTCCCAAATACCACGTAGGGATAGTCTGCAATATCAAATTCAGCGATTAAAGTCGAAGACGGACTTTAATCCACAAGACAGTACATTCATTATTTTATTGAATGACTTAGGAAATGAAATGCGGTATTTCAATTCTGACAGTCTATATCTCCTTTCCAAGGAAGCCTACTCCTATTCCTCAAGTGCGAAATATGAATATGGACAAAGTAGTTCTTTGGTGGGAATCGGCAATTATTATGAAGACCAAGGGGATTACGAAGAGGCAATTAAGTACTACCAAAAAGCCCTGAAGATAGTAAAGGATATTGATGACAAAAATGAAATACTGAATATTGAGAATAGTATCGCCAATGTATATTACTATCAAGGAAATTATGCGGAGTCATTAAGCCGTAATTTAGAAAGTCTTGAACTTGCCTCTGAACTGGGAAATAACAAGATGCTTTCCATCATCAATGAGAATATCGCTGGCTTATATGCCGATCAAAACGACTTTGAACAAGCGATACAATTTTTTAAGATTGTAAAGAAAATCAATGAGCAAATAGGCGACGATATCAATTCGGCGGAAACAATGAGCAATTTAGCCTCAGTCTATACGGATATGGGGGAATTGGAGTATGCCATGTACAATATAAACAGTAGTATTTCCATCTTTGAAAAACACAAAATAATGGATTGGTTGGCTTTTGCCTATCAAGTTAAAGGAAAGGCCTACTTAAAGTCGAAAGATTATAAATGGGCCTTATACTGGTACAAACAAAGTGAGATGCTTCATAAGAATATTGAGGATAATCGAGGGGAGACTACACTATTGAATGGTATTGCCGAAGCTTATTTAGGCCGGGACAAAGATGATCTAGCGGAGGAATACGCCTTAAAGGCCTTCGAAATCTCTGAACGGATCAAGTTTCACGAAGAGACCCAAAATAGCGCTAAAATCTTATATCAAACCAACAAAAACAAAGGGGATTATAAGACCGCCTTGGCCTATCATGAACTTTTTCAAACCTTACACGATACAATTTCGACGAATAAAAATGAGAAAAGCTTGACCATGTTGATCACTAAGCTCGACTTTGAGAAACAAAAAGAAAAGCTTATCGTCGAGAATGAGAAGGCCTTGGCCAGTCAAAAGATATATATCTATCTCGGCTTGTTTATCCTTGTCATTTTCCTAATCGTAACATTGATCGTAAAAAGAAACGAAAAGATCCAGAAAAAATTGAACATAGAATTGTACAACAAAACCGCCAAATTAGTTGAAAATGAAAAAGAACTGCTTGAAATCAATGAGACTAAGGATAAATTGTTCTCGATTATCGGGCATGACCTTAGGGGACCTATCGGAGCCTTTCAAGGGCTCTTACAGCTCTATAAAAACGGTGAAATAGATTCCAAGGACTTTCTACAGTTTATTCCAAAATTAAGATCGGATATCGATAATATTTCATTTACACTAAACAATCTACTTTCTTGGGGTAGAACCCAAATGAACGGATCGACTACTAAACCAAGTATTGTTTCTTTGGAAAATTTAATCAAAGAAAATATAAATCTACTAGAGGAAACCGCCAAGGTCAAATCTATTGGTATTAAAAATAAGGTAAAAGTCAATACCCTATGCTGGTCAGACAGCGACCATATTGATATCGTTATTCGAAACTTATTGAGTAATGCCATTAAATTCACTCCTGAAGGAGGACAGATAACCATTAATGCCGATGAGCATAGTACATCATGGGAAATTTCGGTTCGCGATACCGGTATAGGTATAGATGCCGAAAACCTGGAGAAACTATTCAACAAAAACTCGAACATAACCACCTATGGTACCAATAATGAAAAAGGTACCGGTTTGGGCCTTTCCCTCTGCAAGGAATTGATAGAGAAGAACAAAGGTGAAATTTGGGTGGAAAGCGTAATACCCAACGGCACTTGTTTCTATTTTACCTTGCCCAAGATGAGGAGTAAATTGCAAAAAGCCGGTTAAATCAGATCATCAAAACCAATGATACCAGGAAAACGCTCGGTGGTAAATCCTTCAGCGTGGTCTACCCCTATTATTCTCCCTAGGTCCCTAGCCCTATAATTTACACTATCCAAAAAATTCTTACTGCTGATCGGTGTTTCGGGCTCATCACTGTTTGGGTCATGGAATTGGGATGAATAAGCCAATATCGCTTCAATTTTAGTGTCGATATACCCCGAAACATCCATTACAAAATCCGGATTTAGATTCTTCCATTGAATATAATGATATACATGTTTTGGTCGCCATGGATCCTGCCATTGGTCATCCCCTTCCATTTTTGTATCTATTTTTATCAATCCACTCAAAAAACAGGCATTACTTACCAATGCACTGCCTTTGCCGTGGTCAATATGTCGATCATCAATGGCATTGCATAAAACGATTTCCGGGCGGTATTTGCGTATCATCCTGATTACGGCCATTTGGTGCTTTTGGTCGTTTACGAAAAACCCATCTGCGAATTGCAGGTTTTCCCGAACGGAAACCCCTAATATTTTGGCTGCAGCAGCAGCCTCCCTATCCCTTATCTCGGCAGAACCACGGGTTCCCAGTTCTCCACGGGTTAAATCAATTATACCTACTTTCTTTCCCCTTGCCACCTCTTTGGCTATGGTTGCCCCAGCGCCAAGTTCTGCATCATCGGGGTGTGCCCCGAAAACCAATATATCCAGTTTCATTTGTATTATTCCTTATTTTTTGGATTGCCACTTTCGTGGAAATGATAATTAAAAATCTGTGTGAATACCTATTTTACATTGACTTCGGAAGGACTCCTTACCTGTGCTAAAGCCTGTTCAATATCAGCGATCAAATCCTCGGGTTCCTCAATACCTACCGAGAACCGAATCAATCCGTCGGATATACCTTGGTTTTTACGTTCTTCAGCCCCTATAAGCGCATGGGAGGTTTGGGCAGGTGATAAAACCGTACTTTCGACCCCTGCCAAACTCATGGAGGGTTTTATCAATTTCAGGGCTTTTTGGAATTTTGATGCATCGTACCCAGCTTTCAATTCAAAAGAAAGCATTCCGCCAAAACCACGCATTTGCGATTTGGCCAGTTCATGTCCAGGATGGTTGGGTAAACCGGGATAATAAACTTTATCAATTTCGGAATGACCCTCAAGATATTCAGCCATATGCTGGGCATTGTTATTTTGGGCCTTGACCCGGATTCCCATGGTTTTTATACTTCGTTCCAAAAGCCAAACGGTGTAATCGCTTAAACTACCCCCTAAATTTTTGGCCAATTGGAAGATGCGATCCATATTTTCTTCCGTGGAAGCAACGGCACCGGCACAAATATCAGAATGTCCGCCCATATATTTTGTGGCACTATGGATAATTATATCAATGCCAAAATCAATCGGATTTTGATTCACCGGACTTGCGAATGTATTGTCGATCATTGAAACCAACCCATGTTTTTTGGCGATTTTGGATATGGCCGATAAATCGGTAATCGTTAATAATGGATTGGAAGGGGTCTCCACAAAAATAACCTTGGTATTCCCTTTTATTTTTGTCTCGAAATCCTCAGGTTCCAAACCTTCGGTAAAAGAGTATTCAATTCCATATTTAGAAAATTCCTCATTGACGAAGTTGTACGTTCCCCCATAGAGTGTTTTTTGGAGCACTACATGGTCACCCGCCCTCAGAAATGCCAAAAGCGCTGTACTTATGGCCGCCATACCACTTCCAAAAATCATCGCAGCCCCAGCATGTTCAAGTGCTGCTATTTTTTGTGACAAGGCCACCTGGTTCGGGGTATTGAAATACCTTGGATATCGCTTAACTTCAACATCCTCAAAGGCGTACGATGTACTCATGTACAATGGGGAAACGACTCCCTTAAACTGCTCATCCTTAATATCCCCCTCATGTGTACAAATGGTATTGATACCTTTTTTCATAGTCACAAAATTAAATTTTTAACGAAAGTTAAAGTTATGAATTTCTTTTGGTCATCCAAGATTTATCGGAAAATGTATCACAGTGAAAGCAGTATGTTAAAAAATGCATGGCACCCCTTCCTTTTCCCTACGGAATATCAATGTTTTATGGACATCATACCCCATATTTTCGATACCCCATGTTATTTGGGACATGATTAAGATCATGTGTCTTTGTTAGAATGTACTCTAATTTTGGCAGGATATTTTTAAGGGTGTAAATAGTTTTTACTCCTTAAAAACAACACTTTACAATTAAAGGTTATCCAAATAAATTAAAATGAAAACTCCCACTAAAAATTACATTATCGACATTGTTGCCTTTGTCTGTTTCATCTTTTTGGTCTCAACAGGTGTTATACTATATTACAATCTTCCGAAAGGCAGTGGGCATAGTATTACCATATGGGGTCTGGATCGGCATGAATGGGGAACTGTCCATTTTTGGATAGCCGTTTTGTTTTTATTGGTTTTGGCTCTGCATTTGGTACTCCATTGGCGATGGATCGTAAGCCTAACCAAAGGAAAGAAAACCCCGGATTCGGGTAAAAGGGTCGCTTTGGGAATAGTTGGTTTCCTTGCCATCGTGGCACTTGCCATAGCACCGATAATTACCCCGGTTGAAAGTTCCACAACGAATACCAAAAAAGAAAACAGCGGTAATCCCACCTCGTTGAACACCCAATCCATTCGTGGCTCTATGACTTTAAATGATATAGAACAGGAAACCCATGTACCTATTTCCTATATGATTGAAAAATTGAACTTACCTAAAAACATTTCCACGGAAACCCCCTTGAAAATATTAAGGAGTGAATACCATTTCACCATGGAGGACATTCGAATAATCGTAGAGGATTACAAATGACAATACTTACCGTATTTGCCTAGGGCATCATCATGCAAGAAATGGTCTATATCTTATTTCTTTTCATAATTCACTTTGTAGCGCCAGTAACTGATTACCCCTAGAAGTGCCACCCCAAAAACGGTATACCAAATAAATACGGGTGTTATTACTTGTGCCCCACTGGCATAACTATGTAGCCCCACCAAATAGAAATTAACCCCAAAATAGGTCATCATAATACTGCCAAAGGCGACCACACTCAAAAAGTTAAAAAGCCATTTACCTCGCATTCCAGGCACTAGGCGCGCATGTATGACGAAGGCATATACCATAATCGAAATCAAGGCCCAAGTCTCCTTAGGGTCCCAACCCCAATAACGCCCCCAACTTTCATTGGCCCATTGTCCTCCTAAGAAGTTACCAATGGTAAGCATGACCAAACCGACCATTAAGGCCAATTCATTGATAATGGTCAACTCCTTAAGATTGATCTGCATCCGCTTTTTATTTTTCTTGGTGGTAAGCATAATCAAAAGAAGTGAGACCACCCCTAATATCATACCCACGGTCAACGGACCATAACTACCGACAATGACCGCAACATGGATCATCAACCAATAACTGTCCAATACTGGTACCAAATTGGCAATGGCGGGATCGACCCAACTCTGGTGGGCAATCCATAATAACATGGCTGTCACAAAGGCCGACGCCGCAATGGTCATATCACTTTTACGGCCCAATAGCAATCCCATACCCATTGTGGCCCAAGAAACATAAAGAATACTTTCATAGGCATCACTCCAAGGTGCATGGCCAGAAATGTACCAACGCATGACCAGGCCTGCCGTATGCCAAAGGAAAAGGATCATGATCGTACCTTTAAAGAAATAAGTACCTATACGCCATAGTTCGCGATCTTTGAATATCTGGAAGATCAAAATAAAGAACATTAGTATACCCCCTACTGCGTATAGCTTATACAGGTGGTTAAAGATGTTCAGTTTATTGAATATCACTTCAGCATTGATCTTCGCATCCGAGGGAATGACCTCACTACCGTGGTTAATCTGATTTTGTTTGAAGGCAGCCAATAGTTTATCGGCTTCGGTATAATCCTTACTGTCCATGGCTTTGTTCAAGGACATAAGGTAATAGGGCAAGGCGTTTTTAATGAAATTGGAATATAGGCTGTCGGTTACCTGATATTGCCCCCCTCGATATTCAATGGCGGAAACCCATTTGTTATTCTCATCGTTCAATAGTGGGAATATTTTCAGGATCTGACCACTCAATGCTTGATCCAAAAGACTTAGTCGAATGTTGGCATCCTTGAAATCCTGCTCAAATTTATTGGGATTGTTCGTGGCTGTAGCTTCCCTAAGGAATGGCTCTAGTTTATACCGTCCCTTTTCATCGAAGAAATCTATGGCCTTTACATACTTCTGTCCTTTAGGAATACCTATAACCTTACGTATGCTATCGTTCTGGGCTTTTTTATCCAGGGCGATGAACTCCACATTATACCATAAGGC
Source organism: Maribacter polysiphoniae (assembly GCF_003148665.1). GTDB lineage: Bacteria > Bacteroidota > Bacteroidia > Flavobacteriales > Flavobacteriaceae > Maribacter_A > Maribacter_A polysiphoniae. The sequence goes on from NZ_QGGQ01000012.1 coordinate 142,111, forward strand.
CGGATTCATCATCATGGATAGGAAAATTTGATCGGCATTCATTTTCCTGAAGGTGTCCCTTAAGCTCAATTTCCGAACCAATTCGGAGGAAAAGGTATTGATCGGCTTCATTCTACCCCCATCATCCTGTATCACCAATTTCCCAAAAAGCTCCGCATGTTTCGCATCTACGACATTAGCTGCCAAAACGGAGTCTATCTCTCTTTGCGTTGGGGTTCTTGAATGATCATGGCCATCATTTTCGGTATGATCTTGGGCCAAGGAATTCATTGAAAGTCCCAAAATAAAAATTAGGCTCAAAGCTGCCTTTTTAGCCTTGATTTTTTCCAAGGATACTGCCAGATCCTTAAAACGCGTTTTTCCAAAGAACATAATCCCCATAAGTCCAGTATACAAAAGGAAATAACCTATATAAGTAATCCACGTGCCCCAAAAATCATGATTGACGGAAAGCGTGGTCCCCCGCTCATCAGGATCAAAACCTGATTGAAAGAAACGGTATTTCTTATGGTCCAAAATATGGTTCATATAAATGTCATAGTCAAATGGGCGTTCATCCTCGATCGTCACTTTACTCATAAACGAGGCGTACCCCTTTTCCGTTCCGGGATATTTTTCGGCAATGAAATCATTTAATCGAATACTGAAAGGAAGTTCGTAAACCTTTGATCCATAAGCCATGGAAAACTCCAATCCCCCCACATTGATTTTTTCTGAAAAATTTGACGTACCCCTACCCCCCAATAGTTTTTGTTGTACCGTTTCCCCATTGGTACTCACTTCGATCACCAAGGCATCTTGGCTCATCGGTGTCACTTGTTCGTCAGGGATCTTCACGATATCATAGGTACCTTTAATGATCGGTTCGGGAATCACAAATTGCATGCCGGCCGTATTGTATAACGATCGTAGTTCCAAAGTTTGCAAACTGTCTTTCAATAAAACACCTTGCAATTGATCGGCCATTCGCATATAACTGCCCTCAAAAGGTGATTTTATCTGATAGGTGCCCTCGTTGGAAAAGATATTTATGGCCCCTTCGGTCTCTTTGTTCAAGGAAACCAATATGTTGTGTATACTGGCTACTTGTCCATTCTCCAAGAAATGTTCATGACGCTGCCCATCACCGGCCTCAACGATTTTAAGGTATTCCTTTCCATTTTCATCCGGAACCAAACCTCTTTCGGCCCCTTTAATAAAACCGGCATAGGAAATGGTCAATGGCTGTCCGTTAAAATCATTATGCCAGGGTAGATTTGACTTTAAGGCTTCCGGTGTCACGATAAGGTCATCCTCCAATACTTTCCTTCGGGGTTCCCCATTGATCTTTCCATCGATATTGACGGTAAGAAAGGTCTTATCTGAATAAAACACATTTTCCGATTGTCCCTCCCGAATGGGCATCATTCCCTCAAAACTGATATATCTGGTCACAAAAGCCCCAAGAATGATCAATATCCACGATAAATGTAATAGCAAGACCGGCCATTTTTCTTTTCTAAAAAGTTTGTATTTGGATATGTTTCCTATAAAATTGATAACGAAGAATACCATGATCAATTCGAACCATGTCGTATTGTATATCCAAATTCGGGCTGTTTCCGTACTATACCAACTTTCGATAAAAGTACCAAAGGCCATCGCTGTCGCAAAAACTATAAATAAAACCGCCATTAAGCGGGTAGAGAAGAATATTTTCTTGAATAAATCTTTCATAAGCGCATCATACCAAATTAACCGGAGTGGGCAAAAATAAGGTATTTTAAATACAATAAAGGAGCTTTTAACATAGCGCTGTTTTTTTATCCATTATGCTTATAATTCTCTTTTTAACCAGAAACCCTATCCAATTTTGATCATGGTAATTATAAATGTAGCCACGGTTTCGATACTTCTTAAATTGCTTCAACAAGAATAATTATATCACTATTTTCGCAGTATGATTAACGTAGTAATCCTAGGGACGGGTAATGTGGCCAAACATCTGTTGGATGTTTTCATGACCCATGATGGGATAAAAGTCGTACAGGTTTATGGTCGGAACCAAAAAGCCTTATCCGTATTTGGGAAATTCGTACCAACCACTTCAGAGATTTCCAAGATAATACTAGCGGATATTTATATTATGGCTGTCAGTGATGATGCCATCGTTGAAATTGCAAGTCGTTTGGATCTGAAGGAAGGATTATTGGTCCATACCTCCGGAAGTATTCCCATGAAATCGTTGCCCAAAAAGAACAGACGTGGAATATTCTACCCTTTACAAACCTTTACTGTGGGCAGAACCGTTGATTTTAAGGAAATACCGATTTGTATTGAGGCGGAGAACGACCAGGATTACGGCTTATTGAAACAGTTGGCCTCGATCATTTCGAATAAAGTTGTTGGTATGGATTCAAAACAGAGAAAATCGTTGCATTTGGCAGCTGTAATGGCAAATAACTTCACGAACCATATGTATTTTCTGTCCAATGAATTTTGTGAACAAAAGGGTATTCCTTTTGATTTATTGCACCCCTTGATCAAGGAAACTGCACATAAGATACAAGACCTAGCCCCTTACGAAGCACAAACAGGGCCTGCGCGTAGAAATGATAAAGGAACCCTGAAAAAGCATTTGGCCCAATTAAAGAATAAAAACCACAAAGAATTATATAGACTATTGAGTAAATCGATTAGAAAGACCTATGGAAAAAAGTTATAAGCAATACTTAAAGGATATTACCACCTTCGTTTTTGATGTTGATGGGGTTTTCACCGATGGTTCCGTCTTAGTGACCTCACAAGGTGAATTATTGCGTAAGATGAGTGTGAAGGATGGTTTTGCCCTTAAAACCGCCATAAAAAAAGGTTATAATGTATGTATTATAACAGGGGGCACCAACGAAGGGGTAAAAGCAAGATTAAAGGCATTGGGTGTAACTACCTTCTATATGGGGGCACACAACAAAGCAGAACCCCTTGATGAATATTTGGATGTATATGGGATTGCCCCGGAAAATGTCCTCTATATGGGAGATGACCTACCAGACATCGCCCCAATGAAAATGGTAGCCCTACCTACCTGTCCCCAGAACGCAGTACAGGAAGTAAAGTCGGTCTGTAAATATATTTCCCATATAAACGGAGGTGAAGGCTGTGTACGCGATGTACTGGAGCAAGTATTGAAAGTGCGTGGCGATTGGTTTGATGATTTTAACGAAGCCCAAGCCTAAGCTATGTGGAAGGATAAATTAAAAGGTTATACAATAATCCTTGCCTCAGGTTCCCCAAGAAGAAAGCAATTTTTCAAGGACATGGACCTTGAATTTGAAATACGCTTAAAGGAGGTTGACGAGGTCTATCCCCCAAATTTAAAAGGAAGTGGAATATCCGATTATTTGGCGGAATTAAAGGCCAAGGCCTTACAGGACAGTTTAACGGACAAGGAAATATTGATTACCTCGGACACGGTTGTTTGGCATAAAGGCGTATCCTTGGCAAAACCAGCCGACAAGGAAGAAGCGGTTTCTATGTTAAAGACCTTATCCAACGGCTGGCACGATGTAATCACATCTGTAAGTTTCACGACCCAAACCGTACAAAAGACCGTGAACCATACAACAAGCGTCAAATTCAAAGACCTTAGCCTTGATGAAATCCTGTATTATATTGAAAATTATCATCCGTATGACAAAGCCGGTGGATATGGTATACAGGAATGGATCGGACTCATCGGGATCGAGGAAATAAAAGGTTCCCACTCCAATGTTGTGGGTCTTCCCGCGCATTTGGTCTATGAAACGTTAATGAATATGGTCGATTAAACGAGTTTCAGTAGTTTTATATAAAACAAGCTTATGAAAAAACGGATAAAACCAGGATCAGCTGTTGTCCTTTTTGCAATGACCATGATACTACTTGGTTCTTGCAAGGATAAAAATTCCACCAAGCCTACGGCGTTATCGGTAACCGATACCAAAGAAATGGAAGTGCCCAAAAAACCATTATCCAAAGAATTCAAGGATTATTGGTATTCAGGAAATGCGGAAATAACATCGTATTCCTTGGAGCAGGCCCGATATGGGGAATTACGGGAGGGCAAAGCCGTACTTATTTATGTGACGGAGCCTTTTCTAAAGGATAAACAAGTGAAAGCAGAGCAAAGTGGCCCTTCGAATATTCCTGTCTTAAAATTGAACAGTACAAAAAAGTACCTTACGGGTATTTACCCTTATTCCATTATGAGCAGTAGTTTTTATCCCGTCCACGATAACCAACATGCCATAAAAGTCACTTTTTCCGCCCAAGAATGGTGTGGACAGGTTTTTACACAATTGAACAATCGTGAAAAATACCATGTGACGTCATTTTCCTATTTTGAAAGGGAAGGTGATAAGGACATAACCTTGGAAAAAGAAGTTCTTGAAAATGAGCTATGGAATAAAATCAGGATCGATCCATCCGGCCTGCCCCTTGGTGACTTTAAAATGATTCCCTCCATGGAATATGTTAGAATGTCGCACAATGTGTTGAAACCCTATGAGGCACAAGCTTTCTTAACCCTGGACAACGGCATCAATACGTACAAAATTCACTACCCCGAATTGCAAAGAACACTTGAAATCCATTTCTCATCGACCTTCCCATACGCTATTGAAGGTTGGTCGGATTCCTTTAAAAGTGGTTTTGGGGACAAGGCTAAAACCATGGTATCCAAGGCAACGAAGATCAAAACTTTAAAAACACCCTACTGGCGACAAAATGGAAATAAGGATTTATCTTTGCGCGATACCTTAGGACTTTAACATGGAAGAATTCATTGTCGACAACCATCAAGAAATCGTGGCAACGGTTATAACGCTTGTTGTATTGGTGGTCTTAAACTTCATAAGCACAAAAGCCATTCGGAAAATAGGGCGTATCAGTGACCTGAACCAAGCTCGGACCCGATTGATCATAAAATATGTGACCATTGGACTATTAGCGATAGGTATTGGGGCATTGACTTTTATCTGGGGGGTGAATTTCAAGGAAATCGGATTGTTGCTATCGTCGATATTCGCCGTTATTGGGGTGGCCCTTTTCGCTTCCTGGTCGATCTTGAGCAATATTACCGCTGGCATTATCTTATTTTTCTCTTTTCCTTTTAAAATCGGGGACCGTATTCGAATATTGGACAGCGACTTTCCTGAGGAAGCCGATATTTTGGATATAAAGGCCTTTCATGTTTATTTAAGAAAGGATAATGGGGAATTGGTAACCTACCCCAATAATCTTTTGTTACAAAAAGGGGTGGCTTTAATCGCAAAGAACACCGTCATGGATGACGATACACTCTAATTTTCCATCCTGTTAAAGAAAATGTAAAAGTTCCCTGTTGGTGGTATATCTTTATATCTTTGGAAACCATCTAAAACAACAACATGCGAAAGTTATTGGTATCCTTCTTAGGAATCCTTTTATTATGTAATACCACCTTTGCCCAAGCGCCAAAAAAAAATTCTTCCTCCAGTATTTACCATGCCATCCAAAAATTGAACTTTTTGGGATCCGCATTATATATAGCCGCACACCCCGATGATGAAAACACAAGGCTGATATCATATCTATCCAATGAGGTAAAAGCCAATACCGCCTATTTGTCCCTTACCCGTGGGGATGGGGGTCAAAACCTGATTGGACCGGAGTTACGGGAGCTTTTAGGGGTATTGCGAACACAAGAACTTTTGGCTGCACGTCGTATCGATGGTAGCCAACAATTTTTTTCCCGGGCCGTCGATTTTGGATATTCAAAACATCCGGATGAAACTTTGGAAATATGGAACAAGGAAGCTGTCCTTGGTGATGTTGTTCGAATGATCAGAAAATTCAAACCCGATGTGATCATTAATCGATTCGACCATAGGACCCCGGGGTCTACCCATGGCCACCACACCTCTTCAGCCATGTTGAGTGTTGAGGCCTTTGACCTTGCGGCGAACCCTAACTCCTACCCCGATCAATTGAAGGACTTGAACGTATGGAAACCCTCAAGGTTATTTTTTAATACTTCATGGTGGTTTTATGGGAGTCAAGAAAAATTCGAGGCTGCCGACAAAACAAAAATGCTAGGTTTTGACATTGGGGTTTACTACCCGATGTTAGGGGTATCCAACAATGAAATTGCCTCCTTGGCAAGTAGCCAACATCGATGCCAAGGTTTTGGCAGGTTGAATACCCGTGGAAGCGAAATGGAATACATTGAATTATTAAAAGGTGATTTGCCTGAAGATAAAAACAATATATTCGATGGTATAAATACAACCTGGTCCCGCGTTGAAGGCGGACAAGCCATTGGGGATATCCTTTACGGAATCGAACAAAACTTCAATTTTAAAAACCCCTCCGTACACATCAAAAAATTATTGGAGGCCTATCAATTGATCCAGAAAATCCCCGATACCCATTGGAGGGACTTAAAATCAAAAGAGCTACAAACAATAATCGCTTCGATCACAGGATTGTACCTAGAGGCTTCCTCTGCAAATACCTCCGCCTACCCAGGCAGTACCGCCGATATCAATATTGAAGTGTTGAACCGCAGTCAAGTTGATATAAAACTGAGGTCTGTCACCATTGGGAATACCCAGGCTAAGGAAAAAGATTTGGTTCTTTCCAATAATGACAAGAAAGTACTTAAACTTGCATTGTCGATTCCAGAAAACAGTTCGTATACGAGTCCCTATTGGTTGAACAAGAAGGGCACCTTGGGAATGTATACGGTTGAAAACCCCGAATTGATCGGAAATCCGGAAACACCACCAGCTTTCCATGCAAAATTCAATATAGAGATTGAAGGTTATCCGATGACGATCAGTAAGCCTGTTGTACATCGTTATTCCAAACCGGATTATGGTGAATTATATCGTCCTTTCGATATTTTACCCGAAGCTACAGCCCGTTTTCAGGATAAGGTATTGATTTTTGCCGATGGCAAACCCAAAAAGGTTCCTATTACCATTACAGCCCATCAGGACAATATCAAAGGGGAAATCGTTTTTTGCCATTCCAAAGGATGGAAGGTAGATCAGGAAACAAGGCCTTTTGAAATTTCCAAAAAGGGTGATGAACAAATCGTGTCCTTTGAATTAACACCCCCTGAAAATGAGGATGAGAGTTTCATTGCCCCCATAATCAAGGTCAATGGAAAGGAAATATCCAAAGAATTGGTGACCATCGCTTACGACCATATTCCAACACAATCGGTCTTGTTACCCGCAGAGGCCAAAGTTGTCCGTTTGAATATTGAAAAAGTAGGGGAACATATTGGATATATTGCCGGGGCAGGTGATGAAGTCCCGAAAAGTTTGGAACAGATCGGGTATCAGGTCCATACAATCGATCCAGGCTCGATAAATGCTGAAACTTTAAGTAAGTATGGTGCGATTGTTGTGGGAATACGGGCATATAATGTAGTGCCTGAAATGAAGTTTAAACAAAAATATCTTTTTGATTACGTATCGAACGGTGGTAACTTGATCCTACAGTACAATACGGCCGGAAGATGGGATAAACAATATGAGGATATCGCCCCTTTTCCTTTAAAATTATCGAGGGACAGGGTGACCAACGAGGATTCCAAAGTTGAGATCATTGCCAAGGACCATGAATTGGTCAACTATCCCAATAAGATAACCAATAAGGATTTTGAAGGCTGGGTACAAGAACGCGGTCTTTACTTCCCCAATGAATGGGACGGGCATTTTACCCCTATCCTATCGATGCACGATAAAGGGGAAACGCCAAAAAAGGGTAGTCTTTTGATTGCACCCTACGGAAAAGGTAATTACATTTATACGGGACTTAGTTTTTTCAGGGAGTTGCCGGCAGGTGTTCCTGGAGCCTATAAGCTATTTGCAAATATGTTATCTGTGGGTAAGAAGAATGTTGAACCTATGGCCAAAATAAAGGATTGATTATGCATAACCGCCTCATTTGGAAAAAAGAATATACACTTGTGTTGATATTGAATATCATCTACATTTTGATTTTTAATTATATAATGACCGCTTTTATGTAATATGGGGACTATAGATTGGGTAATTCTTTCGGGCACACTTTTATTCATCGTAGTTTATGGTGTCTGGAAGACTCGTGGTAGCAAGGATGTCGATGATTATGTAAGGGGTGGCAGCCAATCCAAATGGTGGACGATTGGACTTTCCGTTATGGCTACACAAGCCAGTGCCATTACCTTTTTATCCACGCCAGGCCAGGCCTTCCATGATGGGATGGGCTTTGTGCAGTTCTATTTTGGGTTGCCTTTGGCCATGATTATCATTTGCCTTGTTTTTGTTCCGATATACCATAAATTAAAGGTGTACACCGCCTATGAATTTTTAGAGAAACGCTTTGATGTCAAAACACGTTCGCTGGCGGCAATCTTGTTTTTGATTCAGCGAGGCTTAGCTGCCGGGATAACGATTTTTGCACCGTCTATTATACTTTCTGCTGTTCTTGGATGGGATTTACGCACCTTAAACATTATTATTGGCACTTTGGTGATCATTTACACTGTTTCAGGGGGTACCAAAGCGGTGAGTGTGACCCAAAAACAACAAATGTTCATTATCATTACCGGAATGTTTATGGCCTTTTTCTTTATTTTGGGCTATTTGCCCAACGATATTGGATTAGGAAAAGCCTTAAAGATCGCTGGGGCCAGTGATAAGCTTAACATTTTGGATTTTAGCTTCAATACAAAAAGCCGATATACTTTTTGGAGTGGTATCACCGGTGGATTGTTCTTGGCATTGGCCTATTTCGGAACCGATCAAAGTCAGGTTCAACGATACCTTTCCGGAAAATCGGTTAGGGAAAGTCAATTAGGCCTCGTTTTTAACGGCATTTTCAAGATTCCCATGCAATTTTTCATTTTATTGGTCGGGGTCATGGTTTTCGTTTTCTATCAGTACAATCCTTCGCCTTTGAATTTTAATCCCGCAGCCACGAAGGGGGTCCTGAATTCCGAATATGCCGATGATTACAAGGTTTTACAGCAACGTCAGGTTGAATTGGAATCCGAAAAGGTAATCGCCCAGAATAAATTTGCCATAGCGCTTGACCTTAAGGAGTATACCACTATTGAGGCGGCCAAGGCGCAAATGATAGGAATCAATAAAAAGGACAGTACCAACAGGGTGGCCGCAAAGGCGTTGATCAAACTCGCCGACGATTCCATTGAAACCAATGATAAGGATTACGTGTTCATACATTTTATCCTCAATAACCTACCTACGGGACTGATAGGCTTATTGTTGGCGGTGATTTTGTCCGCAGCCATGTCTTCCACGGCCTCGGAACTGAACGCACTGGGTACTATCACGGCATTGGATCTTTATAAACGGGGAAAAACCTCAAAAAACCTCTCTGACAAGCACTATGTAATGGTTTCCAAAGGGTTTACGCTCATGTGGGGTATAATTGCTATTATCATCGCTTGTATAGCGCATCTTTTTGACAACCTAATACAATTGGTGAATATCATTGGGAGCATATTCTATGGAAATGTGCTGGGTATTTTCCTTTTGGCATTCTTCTTTAAATATGTAAAGGGGAATGCGGTTTTCATCGCTGCGATACTGACGCAGGTATTGGTTTGTATCACCTATTACAACCTGATCCATATATATCCTGCAGGACAGGAAAAATTAGGGTACTTATGGTTGAACTTCATTGGGGCAGCACTCGTCATTATATTTGCCCTTGTGTTTGAGGCTTTTGATAGATTGCTGAAAAACCCACCCATTCAACCGTAATAATCCCAAAATATAGGGTAAGCCATTGCCGCAAACGATTCGAAAAAAAGCACCCAAACAACCTCTTTTCCGATTGGGCTATTCCTATTCCAAAGGTTTTATAACATAGCTGTAAGAACGATTTTCCGGTTGGATCTGATAGGTGTCCAAAGCCATTAATCCCCAACTATTATCACCCCCTACTCCCATTTGCTTATAGTCGATATTGATATTGACCAAATCGCGCTTTACAATATCAATGGTGTGCCTTTGCTGTTTGCTTTTCCCTGCGTCAAAATCATTATTGTATTGATGATGGGCACTAAAATCGAACAACTGGGGTGCATATATTTTTATACCCTGACCTTTTTCATTTGCAAAAGTGACCCATCTAATATCCGATCTATTGCCATTTTCCTGTGGACGGATGTAGGGATAGTATAAATCATCAACAGAAGCCTTATAACTACCTACCAACGCCCCTGTCTTACGATCCTGATAATTCTCATGGGGTCCCCTACCGTACCACTGCACGTGTTGATATTCATTATTGATGATGAAGTTGGTGCCGAATCTTGGCAATACCGGTAGTTCTTTGGATAACCCTGATAACTGGGTGGTGACCCTGATTTCACCTTGATCATTGATGTCATAGGTAATAGCTACCCTTGCCTGTGGCCCGTTAAGTTCATAATCCGATTTAATCTGGATAGTACCATTTTCAATCTTAAAGGTATTTGCACTTAATTTCAGGGCATCGATTACCTGCTCCCCGCTTATGGAATTCATGGAGACTTCCAATAACTTTTGATTTTCCGTGGCATCTTTCCAAACCCCTAGTTTTTTGGGCATATCATATCCAAAATCATTGTCAGTGGTTGCCCTCCAGAAATTAGCGGTAATACCTTTTTGTAAAATATTGCCATTACCGTAGTCTATAGCGGTTAAAGTTCCTTTTTCCGCATCGAATCGCACTTCAAACCCTTCCCCGCTAATAATCACATCATTATTTTTGGAAACAATATCGATTCCATTATTCCTATTGGCCTCTATGAATTTTTCAGGTGTATAGGGTTTAAGCTGGAATTGTTCGTAGGCCATTAAATGATTTACGGGTACTAGGGCACTTGCCGCCTTGGTATGCGCATAAAGATTCAAAAAATACTCGGCTTTTGGATCATCCAATTTTGGTAAATCAATTTTTATTGTTTTTGATCCACCAGGGAGAATATCCATAGTAGGAAGGTCGCCCGACGCGATTTCAGTTCCGTTTTTAAACAATTTCCAATCAAAACCAAACTGACCCAAGTTTATAAAATCATAGCCGTTATGGATGGTAACGGTACCTTTTTTGGCATCATCGGCCTTGAATTTCACATATTGGTACACTTTCTTTACCTCGTGTAGGGAGGGGTGTGCTGTCCTATCCGGATTTACTAATCCGTTAAGGCAAAAGTTTCCATCATTTTGAAAATCCTTACCTCCCAAATCACCACCATAGGCCCAATATTCCTGTCCATCCGCTGTTTTGGTCAACAACCCTTGATCGACCCAATCCCAGATAAATCCACCTTGTAACACATCATATTTTTCGATGACATCCCAATATTCCTGTAGATTCCCTACACTATTACCCATGGCATGGGCGTATTCACATTGGATCAAGGGTCTTTTGGGATTATTTTCGGCGTATTTCACCATATCCGATATTTGCATGTACATAGGAGCCTGTATATCGGTGTTTTCGTAATGAGTTGCCCCTTCATACTGTACAGGACGCGTTGCATCGTGACTTTTCAACCAGGCATAGGTCGCATAAAAATTGGCCCCGTTACCGGACTCATTGCCCAAAGACCAGGTAATGATACTGGCATGGTTCTTATCCCTTTCAAACATGCGCATGGTACGATCTAAGTGCATGGCCTTCCATTGGGGAAGATAGGAAGGATGCGTTTGTTGGGTTTTAATGTCCGCATCCAAACCCTGATTGGTAGCCCCCATTCCATGTATTTCGATATTGGCCTCATCGATAACATAAAAGCCATAGGTATCGCACATTCTATAAAAATGGGGATTCTTGGGGTAATGGCTACAACGAATGGCATTAAGGTTATTTTGCTTCATTACGGTAAGGTCCTTCAAGGTAAGTTCCTCGGTGACCACATGTCCTGTTTTGTCATTATGATCATGGAGATTGGCCCCTTTCAATAACACCGCCTTACCATTGACCATAAATTGGTTGTTCTTTATCTCGACTTTCCTAAAACCAACCTTTACTGAGGTTGCCTCCGAAACCGATCCATCCTTATTGGTGAGGCTGATCAATAACGTATAGAGGTTTGGGGTTTCGGCATTCCATGTTCTTACATTCGGTATTTCTTTTTCAAAAGCCAGTTCAACAAGACCTGCATCACCTTTTATTGGTTTGGCTTCCGTATAAACCTCTGTATCACCCTCCAATAATTTCACTTCCGCTTGTACCGCTTTATTTTCGGTGGCTTGATTGATTTTCAATTGCAGTCCAAATACGCCATCCTTATAATCATTGTCCAAATCCGCTGTTACCCTAATATCCTTTAGGGTCGATTTTGGGGTAGCATAAACGTAGACATCACGATCAATACCACTTAATCGCCAAAAGTCCTGATCTTCCAAATAACTGGCATCCGACCAACGCAATACCTGTATGGCCAATGCGTTTTTTCCCCGCTTGGCAAGTTTCGTAATATTATAGGCCGCGGGAGTCTTACTTCCCTCATTATAACCTACCATTTCCCCGTTTAGCCAAATGTACATGGCACCACTAACGCCTTCAAAATGAAGATAGATTTCTTTGTCGTTCCACGTATCCGGGATTTCAAATTCGCGTTTATAACTACCTACCGGATTGATTTCATGGGGAATGTAAGGTGGATTTGCCGGAAACATATACGTGATATTGGTGTAAAAAGGAATCCCATGTCCTTGTATTTCCCAGTTAGAAGGAACAGGGATGGTATCCCAACCCGTAAGATCAAAATCGTTTTTATAGAAATCCACAGGTCTTTTCATTGGATTTTCGGCATAATAAAAATCCCATTTACCGTTTAATGACCGGTAAAGTGGGGATTGTTCCCAACTTTCATTCGCCAGGGCATCCTTCGTATTGGTGTATCTATAAAATGAAGCCACGGGAGCTTCCCTATGGATCTCAAATATTTCAGGGTTTTCCCATTCCGGGTTCTCCCATTTTTCCGCTGTATAAGTGGGTTTTTCAATTGGTTTTTGGCAAGAAAATTGGATAATTAAAACAGCGAGGTAAACGAAATTCTTATGCATGGTCTTTTAAGGAATTGTGAAACTATAAATTTACTACATCCCTGAATATTATAGTCCATTATAACATAAAAAAACCCTGACAATAGCGTCAGGGTTTCTGTAATATACTATGGAATGTTTTTTTACATACCACCCCACTCCTTTAAGGAGTCCTTGTTCATTTTAACGTAATCCGCATTACCAGCTTTTTCAGCTGCTGCCAAAGATTTTTTTGCGGTCGCAATTGCACCTTTCTTGTCCCCAGCCTTAGCCTGTATCAAGGATTGTTGTCTTAATTGCCAAAAAGCGGGTTCTTTGGTCATTGCCATGGCCTTGTCCATAAATTCCTTTGCCTTGTTGATATCCTTATCCGTTGACGAATAATAAACCGCTGCGGCATAGTAATCGTCAGCCCCAGGGCCGTTAAGGACCTTATCGATATTTTGCATTACCGTGGCATCGGTAGGAACCTCAAATTTTACACCCACATAGGTCTTTTCCCAAAGTATACCCAAGGTAGCGGCATCATTACTTATTTCATCGATCACAATCATAAAGGATTCAACATCCATTGGCATGGTCAGAACCTCTACGGTTGTTTTGGCAGCTACTTTGCTATCATCCCACTTCTGTGGTGTACCCCAATTATTTGTGTCAGAATAAAAGATCACTTCCCAAGAAGTTTTCCCTGGTTTGGTAAAAATGGCATAGGAACCCGCCTTAAGTTCTTGACCATCAATAGTAACATCGGTACTGAACTCGATAGTGGTGTTCTTGTTGGCACCTGTTCTCCAAAGTTTATCATAAGGCACCAAATCACCAAAAATAGTCCTACCGCGCATGGCAGGTCTTGAATAGGTCACGGTTACATCGGTTAATCCCACGGTTTGCATCAATGTTGATGACGGACTCGGCTGTGGCGTCTTTATCTGGGCTTCGATTGAAAAGGAAGCCAAGGCCACACATACTAATACTAGAAATTTTTTCATTTTGTTGTTGAATTATAGTTTTTCCAAAGCTATATATAAACCCTTGTCAGATTTGTTAACAAACTCTTAAATAAACGGAAATCGGTTTATCAATAGGCCACAAAAGCCTTGGATAACACTTTATCACCCAAATAAAGCGTAAGATAATATACACCTGATTTAAAGGTTGTTACATCCAAATCGTTATTTTCGATATCGGCACCCAATGTAAATTGGACCATTTTACCCGAAGTATCGAAAACCGCCTGGGCCAGAATTGATTTGTTCGACAACAGATCATATTGAAGTTTTTCCGGATTATAGGAATCGAAGAGCAATAGACGATCTTCCTGATGGTCTATATCGGGGTTCTCCTCTTCCTCCTCTTCCATTTCATCGATTGGGTCATTATCTTTCTTAAATTGGATGGCATAGAGCATTGGATCTAGATGTATCCCATAATTTTCCCGCACAAACTGTTCGGTACCTATGAAATAGCGCTGTAGCCCTACGGTTGTAATCGACTCTGCTTGAGCAAAACCGATATCCAAAGGTATGCGTTCCACAGCATCCCCAAAAAGTGAGGACATCCCAATATCCCTACTTATTAAAACAAAGGGCGATAAGGTACTTGAATAGGCAACCAACAATAAATCATTCTGGAGAGCATCGTATGAGGCCCCTGTAATCAGTCCACCCGCAGCATAGGATGCTACCCTTTTCGCTACATAATCCCCTGCTTCCTTGGGAATGCTGTAGACCACCGTACCTTCATCCAACCATTGTTTTGTAAACAGCAACAATTGGTCATTGAACACAGTTAAGGCCTCGGCATCCCAATTACTTTCCCCATTATCAACGAAATCCTGCTGGTCCTCATACTTGAATTTGATGATTTCTGCGGAGACTTCATCACTTCGATCAAAATCGTCTTTGGAAATCTTATAAATGGCCAAATCGGTTCGTATGCCCGAATAATTACCGATATCGGCCACATAGATATAGGCATCATCCTGGGAAAGGTCCTCCCAATCCATATTGGTCCCATTCAAAACGGTCACCCTGCGGGTTATTTGCATATTAACCGTATCCAAAACATAAAGTATCGGTGCATTGCCCGAATCATTGTGGGAGACCAAACTACCGTTGTAGAATATATGCCCCGAGTTCTCCATTAATTCCATAGGCATCTGCCCTACTTCTTCAACATTAACTTGGGCGCTGCCTTCATAAAGCAGAAACAGTATTAGTATAGGTAGTACAATCGTTCTCATAGTGATTTCCAAAACGTCAATGTACAAAATAGAAATGAAATGAATATTTCTATATTGTTTAATCTTTTACTATATTTGTTAAACATTATTAGATTGACATTTATGAAACTCTATCAATTACATGCTTCCCAAGCCCTCCCCATAACAAAGGATGTGGCATGGGCATTCTTATCGGACCCTAGGAATCTTGCGGCCATCACCCCGGATCATATGGGATTCGATATTTTATCGGGAGCCGATAAGGCCATGTTCCCCGGACAGATTATCCAGTATAAGGTGATTCCCTTTCCGGGTTTCCCGACCCGATGGGTTACTGAAATCACACATGTTAGGGATGGGGAGTACTTTGTGGATGAACAACGCTTTGGACCTTATGCCCTTTGGCACCATAAACATTTTATAAAAGCAATACCCAATGGTGTACTTATGGAAGATATTATCGATATAAAACTTCCTTTTGGTTTTTTGGGTCGTTTGGGGTATCCTTTGATCAAGAAGCAATTGACCAAGGTATTTAAATATCGCGAACAAAAACTAGTAGAACGCTTTGGTTGTCTCGAAGACCAACCGACGCGATTAAACCTAAAATCCATATAAGATGAAAAATATACTATTGATTGGGGGATCACAGGGCATTGGACATTCGTTGGCCCAACTCCTACAGGAAAACCATCATGTTTTCGTAGCTTCCCGCTCATGGGAAATTACCGATCTTCCAAAGGTTACCCATATCCCTTATGATGTTACCAAGGATACTTTGGATACTTCCCTGCTGCCCACTGAACTCCACGGGTTTGTCTATTGCCCTGGAAGCATTAACTTAAAACCTTTTAAGATGTTATCATTAGAAACCTTTCAAGAGGATATGCACCTAAATTTTTTCAGCTTGGTGAACACTATAAAACAAATCATAACCTATATGGTTGAAGGATCAAGTATGGTCTTTTTCAGTACGGTAGCCGTACAGACAGGTATGCCCTTTCACACCAGTGTGGCCGCGGCAAAAGGGGCTATAGAGGGATTTACCAAATCACTCGCCGCCGAATACGCCCCCAAAATACGGGTGAATGCCATTGCCCCCTCCCTGGTCGACACCCCCTTGGCTGCGCGACTTTTGAATAATGAAAAAAAGAAGGAAATGATGGCCCAAAGACATCCGCTTAAACGTGTTGGAAAAGCCGGGGATATGGCCAAAATCGCCCAGTTTTTACTCAGTTCGGATAGTTCCTGGATGACGGGTCAGATCCTAGGTGTAGACGGAGGATTATCAACCCTGAATGTTCATTGATATGACAAATAAAGTATCCCTATTTTGGTTTAGACGCGATTTGCGATTAAAAGATAACACTGGGCTGACCTATGCCCTTCAACAAACATCCAACGTACTTCCCATTTTTATTTTTGATAAGGAAATCCTGCATCAATTACCGAAAAACGATGCCCGTGTTACCTTTATCCACGAAACAATTTCCCAGATCAATTCGGAATTAAGGCAAAAATCGAACAGTTCCATAGGTATTTACCTAGGTCAGCCCCTTGAGATCTTTCAGACTTTGACCAAGGATTTTGAAATAGAGGCCGTTTATACCAACCACGATTATGAACCTTATGCCCTGCAGCGTGATAGACAGGTAAAAGAACTCCTTGCCCCTAAGGGCATCGCTTTTAAGACCTTTAAAGACCAAGTGATTTTTGAGCGGGATGAAATTGTGAAGGCAGACGGTAAGCCTTATGTGGTATATACCCCGTACAAAAACAAGTGGAAGGAAAAATTCGACACTGCCAACCCCTTGAAGCAGATCGATGATAACCCCTTGATCAACAACTTCATTCAAAACCGTGAATTACCCTTTTTGACCTTAGCGGATCTGGGCTTTGAAAAATCGCCCATAAAAGTGCCCGATTATCTGGTTTCTGAAGACCTGATCGAAAATTATGAGGCTACAAGAAACTTTCCTGCCATAAGCCATGGTACTTCCAGAATCGGTCCCCATTTACGATTTGGTACCGTATCCATACGACAAGTACTACAAAAAGCACTAGCGGCAAAGAACGAGGTATTTTGGAACGAATTGATTTGGCGGGAATTCTTTATGCAGATCCTATGGCATTTTCCCAATACCGTAAATAACGCCTTTAAGCCCAAATATGATCGTATTCCATGGCGGAATAATGAGGAAGAATTCGAAAAATGGAAAAACGGTGAAACCGGCTATCCCCTGGTTGATGCAGGAATGCGTGAACTGAATGAAACCGGTTATATGCACAATCGGGTACGTATGTTGGTGGCCAGTTTCCTATGTAAGCATTTATTGATCGATTGGCGTTGGGGAGAGGCCTATTTTGCCGAAAGGCTATTGGACTTCGAATTGAGTTCCAATGTGGGTAATTGGCAATGGGCAGCCGGTAGTGGTGTCGATGCAGCCCCATATTTTCGTATTTTCAATCCCACCACACAAATCGAGAAATTCGACAAAGAGCGAAACTATATCAACCATTGGGTCAAGGACCTACAGGAGTTGACCTATCCGAATAAAATGGTCGACCATAAAAAGGCTAGGGAACGATGTTTAAAGGTTTACAAAGAAGCACTCGGATAAGACATTTTTAGTATATTTAAGGGATAATAGTTTCCATGGAAAAAGAAATCATAAAAGAATATACCAAGGGGGACATGACAATTATTTGGAAACCCAAAACCTGTATTCATTCCGGTGTATGCGTACAGCAATTGCCCGAAGTATACCAACCTGGGGAAAGGCCTTGGATAAAGCATCAAAATGCCTCAAAAAAACAATTGATGCTACAGATATCGGCCTGTCCGACCGGTGCTTTAAGTTATCGCATCAAAGGTAAATCAGAAGAAATCAAAATCAATAAAGATATGACAACAGTAAAAATAAAACCGAACGGACCCTTATTGGTAGATGGTCAAATAACCATCATCGATGCGGATGGCAACGAAGAGATCAAGGAAAAAACAACTGCCTTTTGCCGTTGTGGCGCCTCTAACAACAAACCATTCTGCGACGGCACCCATAATAAGGTGGGTTGGAAAGACAGCTAAATAAGATGGGTAAGGCCAACCCCAAGTCTACCTATTTTCTGCCCATATTCACCCTCCTTGTCCTAATCGATTTGTATGTGGGTAGTATTGGGGATGATGCCATGCGTCATTTTACCAAACCCTTGATCCTATGCTCCCTAATGGTTTATTTTGCCATTAATGGGCGTCAACTAGGGAAGCCTACCTATGGGTTAATGCTGATGGCCCTCTTTTTTTCTTGGCTGGGTGATGCTTTTCTGATGTATGATGGCATTTCGTCCCATTATTTCGTGGCCGGACTCCTTTCCTTTCTTCTGGCGCATGTGGTATATACCGTTCTTTTTTTCAGAAAGCGGAATACTCCATTTTCAAACACCTTTTGGTTGGTTTTAGGTCTGTTGGCCTTTTATGGGGGTTTTCTCTTCTTTCAGATACAAGCGGGACTTGGAGCCCTTAAAATTCCCGTTATCTTTTATGTAGCCGTTATTCTATTGATGGCCTTAGCGGCCTTTGGAAGAAAAGGCAAGGTGCGGCAATACAGTTTTAACCTGGTTTTTTGGGGAGCATTGTTCTTTATTGCCTCCGATAGTATATTGGCAATCAATAAATTTTTAATCGATGTCCCCTACTCCCACCTATTGATCATGGGTACCTATGCCACGGCACAATATTTGATCACCCAAGGTGTGCTGGATCAGGAAAATCCATAATCAGGTTTTTAAAAGGGTTGTTACCTTATTGATTCAACAAAAATTAGATACATTTATTTACAATAGAACATTGATGATTGCTGTTATATATCGTAGCAATATGGCACGAGCGTGACGCTCGCGCTAGCGTGGGCAACCGCTTCAGGTTTGACTAGAGCTGAACTGTATAGAATCGGGTGGTATGACAATAAATTTGACCACATATTATTAAAAGAGGGTGTTTGGATGGATTTTAATGCCAATGCTTATGTAATTTTTGCTGGTTTAAAACTTGAAACCGAAACATTTTATGAAAAAGTACAGTTAATAGAGCCTAAATATGAGTAAAGGAGTAAAATACGTTTTTAGTTGGATTGTAGTGTTTTTTGCGCTTTCCGGGCTATTAGATAGTTTATTACACAATTTTTCGGAATTAAAATGGCTATACGCAACAATTTATCCTACAGAGTACTTCAGCAAGGATGTCTTAATATATGAAAGCCAGAGCAAGGGAGCTGGCAGCGGGGGTAGAGATTTTTACTATTTCAATGGAACATTAAAAAAATTTAAAACAAAAAAGAGAGTTTTTTATACAGGAAAAGGAATGAAAAAAATATGGACAACGGATGGTTATCCTGAAAATGAGCTTAAAATCCCCGTATGGTACAATACTATGGACGGTGCAATTTCAATAAGAACTTCCGAAAAATTTCCCAAACCATATTCAATAGGGCAAATTAAAGCTTATATCAATATGATAACGTGGATACTCTTACTGCCTTGCGTATGGTATATTATTCATTATCAAATACAAAAACGCAAAAAAAAATCTTAGAAAAATTAAACTAATGAAAATTAAGCTTATTTACTTATTAATTCTACTATATGCCTTTAGTGTTCAGGGGCAACAAGAAAATTTAGGCATAGTTGTAGAATACACTGCTCCGATAGATTTAACCTTCCAAACCTACGATCCACCACTTAAAATAAAAAAAAACCAGCCAAAAAGAAGGGATCAATTACAAAGAAATTGAAGGCTTATTACAATCATTCTTCTCCGCATCTGATATGGAGTGGGCACTTAGCGATTATCTGGCTGAAAATGCAACAACCTCCCGTGACGAATCCCATTTTGAGGCTATTAAAAAAATCGATGCAGATAATTAGAAATGGTGTATGGATTCAATTACCAAGGCAGGCAGATGGCATATGTGAGGTATTCTTTTATAATGGATCAAATGCCTTTTCCAATCATCGGTATTTTATCTGCTGAATTTTCAGAGGGGAGATGGTTTATCAATACGCTTTTAAATCAATCGGATGTTTTTACGGTACTCTCCAATTTGGACCCAGCAGTTCTAAAACAACTGTTCTCCGGCAAAAGCACCAATCCCGATATTAATAAAATTATTGCTAAGACAAGCCAAAACGGATTGTTCAATATGTTTCTGATGGGGCAATTGTATACTGAATTTAATAACGATGAAAGTATAAGGTCACAAATGAAGGATAAGAGATTAATTATTGAGGACTATGAATTTAAGAACGCATCTCTTGCCGTAAAACCAGTAACAACAAAATATACGGTTTTGAATCCATTTGTTCTAGATCATGCCAAGTTTTTAGAATACACCAAAAAAGATAAAGGTGTAATGAATGACGAAAAAGGACAAAAAGCATATGAAGGTAAACCTGAAGCTGTAGTCTTGAAGAACACCCCAATTGATTTTATGGTCAAACTAGAATTTGCCACACAAGGAAAGACATACCACCTTATCAAATATTTTGATTATACAGATCAAGTAGTTTTGATAACAAATAATGAAGGAAACTTCTCTATTAGTCCATCAAAACGAGGGTGTAAACTGAACTCTGTCTGAAATAAATTTAAGTATTAATTTTATTCAGACAGAATCATGAGAAAAGAAGAACAAACAGAATTCGAAAAGAAGGTGCTTGACCAGTTCATGTCCGGCAAGAACCTTTTCGGTAAAGGAGGTGCTTTCGCCCCAATGCTGAAGAACGTGATCGAAAAGGCCCTTGAGGCCGAGATGGAGGGGCATTTGAACGAAGTTCAAAGGACCAAGGGCAACAAACGCAACGGCAAGGGCAAGAAGACGATCAAGAGCGGCTACGGCACCTTCGACATCGATACGCCCCAGGACAGGCAGAGCAGCTTTGA
>NZ_QGGQ01000013.1:0-36106 GCF_003148665.1 Maribacter polysiphoniae
TGTAAGCTTCCCTTAAAACCGAACTGTTTAAAAGTAGAATAATAATCTTAATTTTAAACAGTATTATGAGGAAGAGTAGATTTTCACCCACGCAGATCGCGAAGATTTTAAAAGAGTTCGATAATGGCAAGACCGTTGCGGATATAACCCGTGAACACGGTGTGAGTTCGGCCGCTTTCTACAAGTGGCGTTCGAAGTACGCCGGAATGAGCGGCAAGGAGCTTAGGCGCATAAAGGAACTGGAAGAGGAGAACCGCAAGCTCAAGCAGATGTACGCCAACTTGGCTTTGGACCATCAAATGGCGAAGGAGATCATCGAAAAAAAGCTCTGAAGCCTTGCCGTAAGCGCATTATCGCCAAAGAACTTGTTCATTACGGTATCAGCAGGGCGTGCCGTGTCCTAAATATGAGCAAGAGCGTCTATTATTATAAACCTTTGCCGAAAGACGACACCGAAATAGAGGATGCTTTGCTGCAAAAGACCGAAGAACATTCGGAGGAAGGTTTTTGGAAGGCTTACGATCGTTTGCGCAATGAAGGGAAGCCATGGAACCATAAACGGGTCCATCGTATCTATAAGGCCCTTGGGCTGCCATTGAGAAGAAAGGTGAAGAAACGTTTGCCCGCAAGGGTGAAAGAGCCCTTAGAGGTACCTGATGGACTTAACCACACTTGGAGTATGGACTTTGTGACCGATGTCCTGGAAAACAAGAGACGCTTCAGGTCGTTCAACGTCATCGATGATTTTAATCGAGAAGCACTTCATATAGAAGTCGACTTTTCCTTGACCAGCAATCGCATTGTCTGGGTACTGAACCACCTTATCAATAAAAAAGGAAAGCCAAAGAGGATCCGCATGGACAACGGCCCGGAGTTCATAGCCCATATAACGAACGATTGGAGCCAGATGCACGGGATAGAGTTCAAATATATCCAACCGGGCAAGCCGACCCAAAATGCTTATGTGGAAAGGTTCAATGGAAGCTATAGACGTGGGGTGCTGAACAAATATATCTTTGAAAACCTAGACCAAGTAAGGGAACAGACACAGATCTGGATGAACGATTATAACCATCATAGGCCCCACGATGCCTTGGGTAAAATACCGCCCGTAAAATACGCGGAACTTAATTCTTTTGGGGCTAGCCCCAAAAGAATTAAAAACAATAACTTTAATGAAGTTTTAGAAAACTAAGCAGTTCTAATTAGGGGAAGCTTACAAAAAAAACTGTTGAAACGTTCAATTTTCAGAGAGATGGTCAAATTATGTAAGCTTATACCACTTCAACCATTACTTTATTATCAATACCTGAAAATAAAAACCGATTATCATGAGTAGAGGATCTAAATAGTTTTAGATTTCTTTGCGATTCGTTTTTCAGATATAAAAATTCGAAGACAATTGTTTTCAAAAATTCATTTTCAGCAGTACCGTAATTTATTTCAACAAAATCTTCGTTTTGATAATCTTCCGTAATTTCAAATAATGTATATCGAAATTTTTCGATAGTCTTGTCTGGTTTGTTTTTTAGTTTATAGGTTATTCTGTGAAGTTTTTCATTCACATTCTTATCTCTCAAAAATTGTTTGAATTTGAAGAATAATGCAATCGCCAAAGCAAGTACTTGGGCGATAAGGGATTTGGAATCATAAAGTATGTGATACTCAAAATCATATTTTTTTGAGCCCCATCTTACCTTGTAATCGAAATACCCTTTTGAAAAATCGAATATCTTTAGTTTTTGTTCAATGCACCATGCTATCAATTTCATTATAGTTACCGATCCCAAATGGAATTTTGAGTAGTCAATGTCAAAAACGGTGATGGCGTCAAAAAGAATTTCTTCAGAGAAGTAGCATAAGGTTACGCCAATAGGTAGGTTTCCATTATAAATAACAAAAAGGCCAGCTTTCTTTTCCAAAATCATCGGGTATGCTACTTCATGATAGAAATCCCACTCTTCTTTTTCTAAATTATTGTTCGTAACCTGTTTCTCATCGAATCTTTTGGTCAGTAACGCATTAAACGAGGCGAAAATAGATTCATACTCGTCCTTTGATATTTCACCATGGAACATTTTATAATTGATATCAAAGCACGATTCCAATTTTCTTTTATACTTATTAAGTTTATATCGGCTACTTTTTTTAAACGTACCCACCATATATTCATTTACATCCCTATATGATTCCAGATCAATCAAGAACCCTGGATATTGCTGTATTTGATATCTTTTAATCCTGTTTTTGGGCAATTCTGCTGTAGTGAAATATGTGGGGACATCATAGATCAATACAACTTTTCCGACTATTTCTTCGACATCCGAATTTTCAATGGTATAAGAAATTCCCTTGGTATGTGTTTTTCCATAATTTATATAAAGTGGCAAGAATTGATGCTTTTCAAAGAAAAGGGTTTTTAAGAAACCAAAACGGGTAGCAGAAACCGATGGACTAAAATGTTTTGACCAAATGGTTGAAAACGTATCTGAAGTAAACGGGTTACTTATCATAGATTAATCGCTTTAAGCTCATTTGAATTACATCGATAAAAAGGGAAATATTTTGTATAAGCTTTAAATCGCAAGGAAGAACTTTCCTGACCTATTACCTGAGTAACCAAATCGTCGTAAACCTTCTGATTCACCACATATTTCCATAATTCAAAGTCTTTGTAATCTTTAGAGAATTTAGATTTAAAATGAAATAGCGAATCTTCCTGACCACCGACCCCACCACCTAAATTCAGATATTTGTATCCTTCCTGTGTCGCCCTAATTCTCATTTCATCAATAATCAATTTGATCGCGTTCAAGGCCAGGTATTCTTCTTTCGCTCCAGAAAGGTGATATTGTACTATTTTGTTTTTTTTAATGAACATAGCTCCCCCAATGATCTTTTTGGACTCATCATGGGTTGCCAACAATATTTCTGTTTCAAAGTCTTTGGTTTTCAGTAAATCGACAAAATATTTCTTGGAGAAAAAGTATGATTTCTTTGCATTTACACGTTTCATGTTCTCATAATACATTTCAATGAAAATGTCTAGATCTTCCGGTCCCTCGGCTAACCGTAGACCACACTGTCTTCTTGCTTTATTGATATAGGTGCGCAATCTTTTGTCATAGGCTGATTTTTGGGTATCCAGATCTTTCGTGAGGTCAATATATATAACTTTCCCTGACATTGAAAGATCACCTAATCCTGTAAGTACGGAATTTTGATGTTCAACAAAAGGATTTAATCGGGAAAAAACCGAAATGATTTTTAATTCCTGGAATATCCTATTTAGCTCTTCTTTAAAAACCGAATTATCAAAATCAGTTGGGATATTCTTAATTGTGGGGCCTGAATAGCCATAAACAGAGGTTGCATCAAAGAAAGGAGTTCCCTCAATTTTGCGTAGTAATAATGGCAAAGATATCGTTTTATCGCTCTCTGAATATGTGATTAATACAGGTAACTCCTCTTTGTTTTTTGATAAATGATGATAGTCGTAGGTGTGATAGAAATCAGAATTTTTGGAAGATCTTATTAAAGGACACCAATCATTCTTTTTTTTAATAATTTTAATCATAGTGTACCTATGTAGCCTTTGAAGCTTAGCTCTTTTTGTAACCTGACCCGAACTAGGGAAAAGGCCACAGCTTCTCTTGAATGGCTATTAAATTGTAAACATTAATTAACTTTCGGAATGGCCATCACCTTTTCTTTAAACCTATAGAAAACCGTAGTGTCATCTTTTACATTTTTGTCAACGATCATACCTGCTTGGATAAGATTATTGTTACCCACCTCAATACCTGGAATTACCAATGATCTTAGACCAAAATAGTTGTTATTTCCTACTTTGACAGATCCAGCAACGCCTGCAACGGAAAAAAAGTTGTTGTCCCCCACCACACAATCATGACTGATAAAACAATACGATGTAAGAAAATTATAATTACCAATGGTCGCATGTTTCTCGAGAATACAGAATGGAAAAACTATATTACCCTCACCTATATCAAGGTCTTCCGGCATAACTACACTGTGATGGATGAAACTTCCGATTTTTACTTTTTTATCCAATAGTGTTTTGATTATCTTCTCTCGAATACCAATATCCATTATTGCAATCAAGACCTCTTCATCTTCCTTGGGGGTAAATGAATCAATATTACTTAAAAGTGGTGCTTTGTAATTATATTTTTCCCATTTCTCTTTCGAGTCATCAATATATCCAACTATTTTGATTTGTTGATCGACTCCTACTTTTGAATTATGATCTTCAATATAAAAAGTTACTTCAGCGCCTGCTCCACCTGCTCCTAGAATAATAACGTTTCTCATAATTTTTTTTTTAGTTGTACCGTTAGTTAAGCACAAGTATATATGTATTTATTGAAATACAAGTATTTACGTAATTTTTAATTTAACTAAAATCTAGTATAAAGCGATCGATGCTATATTCGTTCACTTAGATTACATTTTACTTTCAATTAGCTCCTTCAGCTCCAAAATGGTACCTGAGCCCTCAATTTCCCCTGCTGACAAGGCAACGCCGTATTCCGCATCGCAAATCGCGATAATCGATAATATGGTCAATGAATCCCAAGCCTCGAACGATTCAAGCTCATCGCTAAGTTCTACGGTTTCTTCTTCAAGGATTTCAGCAATCGATTCTATAAAATTTTCCATAGTTTAATTATCGTAATCAATAGTTTCACAAAAATCCAAATTGCCCATTTCCAAAAGAAATGACGCCCAACCCAACCCGGCTCCAAACCCGGCTAAACAAATTAAATATGAATTCGTCAATAGTTTTTCTCCTAAATTGTACGTAATCGTGGTTGGAATGGAAACACCACTGGCGTTGCCAAAATTCTCGACAATATTGTTCGGCATTTTAGTATAAGGCACTCCCATTTTATCAGCAAGCTTTTTCAACATAAATTTATTGGGCTGATGAAACATATAATAATCTACTTCGTCCTTGTTCTTACTTGCCTTATCCAGTAAGTTCTCGATCATGGGAGGAACTTCTTTTTGAACAAAAGTAAAAATGTCATCTCCTTTCATTACTAAATGATCCAAAGACCTTGAATTTCCACTTTTGTCGGTTTTTAGTTCTGCTGTCTCTGGCGTGGATGGCATCTTAAAACCGCCTGCTGGAATTATCAGGGATTCAGCACCTTTTCCATCAACATTTACGGTGCCATATATGACATTGTTAGAGGGGTTGTTTTCAACAATGGTGATGGCCGCGGCATCACCGGTAATTGGCCTGCTACCCCGATCCTTAACAGAAACTTTACGGCTCATGATGTCGGCATTTAATACAACCACTTTGTTCACCTCATCCTGTTCCAATAGCATAAATGCCTGGTTTAATCCGACGGGATATCCTGAACAGGCTTGATTGATGTCCAGACAGATCATATCCCGTTTTAGATCCAGCTTGCCTTGGATGATATGACTGGTTGCTGGCACAAAATGATCAGGGGATTGTGTTACTAAGACCATGGCATCAACATCTTCCTTTTTTAAAAGATTGTTGTCAAAAAGATAATTCAAGCCGTAAATGCATAAATCCGACACCGTTGTCCCTTCTTTAACCACTCTACGTTTACCATAACCCATAATCAACTTGAGCTTCATGGATTGACCTCTTGAGAAGTCATAATTATCTATTTCGTCGTCAAAGTTTACCTCGTTTTCAGGTAAAACAGTTAGGATCCCCGTAATTTTTTTATTGTGAAATTTTAGGTTCATTCCGTAACACCATTATTAATTAGTAATCGATATATACTATCGACATTTGAGAAATTTTCTGGTAAAATTTCTGTTCCATCAATTGATATTCCATATTCTTCGTCTAGCGAAGCTACTAAACTTACAATATCAAACGAATCCAGCATACCTTCTTCTATAAAATTATTGGATGCGGCAAAGTCGAACTCAGGTCTAATTTCCGTTAAAAAGTCTATTATTTTTTTCTTCAAAATAAATTAAATATAATTGATTAATAAAGCTACCATTCTTTTGACAACTTTTATGTATTATTGATTTTTTTGTTTAATAAAGCCCTGTCTATTTTCCCAGTTGTTGATTTAGGTAAAATGTCCATTTTAATATATCTGGTCGGAATCATATGTTTAGACAATACATTCGATAATCTTGATCTGAAATCCTTAACGGATATTTCATTTTCAGACTCGTAGATTAAAACAATTTCATTCTTCGCTTTGTCAAAAAATACGCCTGCATTTATGGTGTCAAAAACACTTAAAATGTAATGTTCTATTTCACCTAAATCAATTCTATAACCAGATAGTTTTATTTGAAAATCCTTTCTACCTATGTAAATATATTCACCTTTTTCATTTAGTAAGGCAATATCACCGGTTCTGTATATTCTTTCAGGAACTGATTTGTTCAATGGGTTTTGAACAAAAACAGCGTTCGTTTTTTCTAAATTATTCCAATAACCAAGTGCAAGTGAAGATCCCCTAACACATAGCTCACCTTTCTCTCCAACCTTACAAAGTTCATCCTTTTCATTCAAGACTATAATGTCGGTATTTCTACATGGCTTACCAATAGGTAGGGATTCATTTTCATTGAAGGTTTCATCAACAATATGGCAAACACATGTTCCTGTTATTTCAGTAGGACCATACATATTTCCATAAACGACATTTTTATCTAAATTCTTTATCCAATAACCCAAGTGTTTGGGGGGCATTACCTCACCACCAAATAACACCTTTTTTACCGTTGGGATTTTAATCGAACCAAGAAGCTTAAGATTTGCGATATTCACCAAAACCGATGGAACCCAAAATATAAAATTAATATTATTCTCATTTATATAATCCAACAGGGTAGCGGGAAACATGAACTTCTGCTCAGGAATAATAAAAAGTGTTGCCCCTTTAAAAATCATTAGATAGATATCTAATGTGGACATGTCAAATATGAAAGGGGTCTGATTACCAATTTTTTCTTTTTCAGTAATATCAAAAGTGTCAGCTACCCAATTTATATAATCGATAATGGATAAATGTGAAATAACCACTCCTTTTGGTACACCCGTAGAGCCAGAGGTATGCAATATATATGCGGGGTCAGTATCTATGCATTTTAGATAATTAAAACTTTCGTCAACATCCTCCTCTTGATCTAATTCATCAAGGTTGATCACCTCAATATCTAAATCGCATTTTTTTATATTCGCAATGAACCTATCATTGGTTATAATGCATGACGGGTTTAATGCTTTTAAGATTGCTTGAATCCTTGGGATGGGATTTTTCGTATCTAATGGCGTATAGCAATTACCACTGTACATCGTACCTAAGAATGAAGCAATGGCATCATTGGTTTTAGGTAAATAAATAGCAACAGGACTATTTATTGAACTGTTGATTTTGGTTATTTGGGTTGCAATAAGTTTTGCTTTACATCTTAACTCGTTAAAAGTCAATTGGGAGGTACCGTCGACAAGTGCTAATTTATCAGGAAATGAATCAACAGTATTTTCAAAATATTCAATTAAATTAATCTTTATCATAGTAGCACATTAAATACAAATAATATTTCAAACGTTAATGGGTTAATTTTCATATAATTCAACGGAATATTTACTTCTATCGTATGTTCTTTGGATTCATTTCCATCAATTAATCTATATTTTCAATAAGTTAAAGGATTAAGAAACCCATCCTTTAATTGTTTCGGCATTAGGTAGAATATCATTAAATTCCCCTATTCGTGGTTGAACAAAATCGATCCTTTCTTTGATGAAATCAATATATCTATATAACAAGAATAGATAGAATATGTTTGAAATTAATAATTATACAAAAACACCCAATTTGAATGTTCTTGTATAATTAAGAGACTGTTTTGAAATTTACCGGTTTTTTTCTTGTAGCCTTTTTTGCGGACAATTCCGTTAAAATTTTAAACCGTAGCTATGCTATGCCTGTAAATTTCACCTTTTCTGCATCGAAAAAAGGCTATTGGATTTCTTACGAGAAATTTCAAGACAGTCTCTGATAAAATCTATAAAAGTACTTATTTACTATACTGTAAATACTTTTCCGGGATAGGGAATTCTGGTGTTGCACGTTGCCAATACATACTAAGAATCCACCATCTCTCTTTATAGTAAGCTAATTGAATGCTGTGTACATTTTTGACATAAGACTTGCCAGCTTCCATATCTTCAAGGCTATGAAAAGATTCGCAAGTACTTATGCAATGGGCAATATTGCCATACCTTTCTTCAACTCTACCTATTTCCCTCTCATAAAAGCCAGAAGTTCGTTTGGTTTCCATCCAATGTCCAATCCTACTTATGTATTCGTCAGGTGATAAAAACTGAGGTCTTAAATTACCATTCGCATCATTTTCATAACTGATTAATTTTCCATCAGGATGAAATAAAAACCGATAGAATTCCCAATCACGGGCTTCTCCTGGTTCACCACCTATACAAGCATAGGAGGTTTTAATAATATCATCCATGGTCTGAACACTTTTTAAATACTCTTCTTTCATAAAAGTTTTCTTAGTTAATGTTAAAATTGTTTTAAATTGTAAATGTAATTAATAAAGTAGAATAATCTACCTATAAGGTTTATTGCTATTCTCTAAAATTAAGCGCGTTTTGAATATTCATGATACATTGCTGAATTTTGTTGTCTAAATCAATATTAGGTC
Source organism: Maribacter polysiphoniae (assembly GCF_003148665.1). GTDB lineage: Bacteria > Bacteroidota > Bacteroidia > Flavobacteriales > Flavobacteriaceae > Maribacter_A > Maribacter_A polysiphoniae. Next base: position 8,713 of record NZ_QGGQ01000013.1, read on the forward strand.
TGTTTTTTATACTTTATATAAATTTCTAATTCTTGACAAAACAACAATTTCTTATTGACAGGACACATTTTTTCAGGCAAAACCCCTAAAACAATCGACAAGCCTCCTATAATCCTAAAAGATTAAATCACTTCATAGTTTAAGTATTGAGAATAAGATACAGGTTCTTATGCAATTGCATCCTTTTTTTTGTTTTTTTTCAATCAATAAGAACCCATTATACGTATCAATCTCAAAAGTCGTATGAAAATTGGAAAAAGAAAGAATAAACTATCCCGGAGTTCGTGTTCTGATCTTTTTTTGCATTGCCCCAAATGCACGGCATTCATGAATACCTTTAAAAAACAATAGACATGCCCATGAATAAAAAACGAACGAAAAAATGCCAGGCTGAAATTCTTTTTAAAATCGGCCTGTCATTCCGAATGAGGCACGAATAGGAATCGCACTGGAATATGGTTATGTGATTTTCCCTCACTCGTTCCTCCCTCCATCGAAATGACATGGTCTTATGTGATATGGTCTTATGTGATATGGTCGTCCTCTTTAGTAACACCTTGATTTGCTACTAAAATAGCTATGCCTTGGCTCATTTGCCCAGAATTCAACTGCTCACTAAAACCGTGGTGTACGATACTTTTTTTAAGGTCTATTTCTTTTTTGTATCGCCCAAAAAAGAACCAGGACCGAACAACCAAGGTACAGTGTACCTTGGTTTGGAGGGGCCAGCTGTAGCCATGGCTAGTAGACTAACATTATCCATGATATATAAACTGTAATGCCACAGCGCCCAGGCCGCTTTCACTTACGTGAAATGCTCTTTGGACGCCTTCCTTTCACCATCTTATGGAAATACTTTGGTTTGCTATGAAAATAAAAATAGGCCGTAAAACCTATCGACTAGCTTTTCGAACCAAATGGGGACATTGATTTGCAATGAACTGTCCGAAACTTGATATGGAATATTCAGGGGCGATCTCCTTCTATAGTGCAGCTGTTTGGGCCGTTAGAATTGTTTTTTTACAGTTTTGTCAAAGTTTTATTATTGGTTAACACGATAACGGGGAAAATACTGCAATGTTTCATCGGAATAATGAATATCATTTCGCTGTTGAACCAAATCTTCGTAGATAGTTGGATTTACTTTATATTTCCAAACTTTGAATGGTAATGTATATTTGGAAAACCCTGATTTAAAATAGAATAATGAATCTTCCTTAGCACCAACACCACCGCCAAGATTCAAATAACTGTAGTGCTCCTGCTTTCCTCTAATCCGCATTTCATCTATGAGTAATTTAATAGGATTTAAATCGAGATATCGTTGACTGGCTCCGGAAAGATGATATTGGATTATCTTATTTTTCTTTATGAACATGGCCCCTCCGGCAACATCACCGGTCTTTATGCTAATGGCGAGTAATACCTCAGTCTCGAAATCTGAACTGTTGATTAAATCCAGGAAATACTTTTTGTCAAAGAAGTACGCCTTGTTGGCTTTTACCCGCCTCATATTTTCATAGTACAATTCAATAAACGAATCCAAATCAGCAGGTATATCGGCATTTTTTATTTTGTAAATAGTTCTGGATTTGTTGATATAAGTCCTAAGTCTCCTGTTATAGAGTTTCCATTGCTTATCAATTGTTTCATCCAGGTCTATATAGACCACGCTCCCGAGCGATTCCGTATTGCCCAGTTTAAGCAAACAACTTTCTTGGTATGGTATAAATGCGTTTAATCTGGAAAAGACTGAAATAATTTTTTGTTCTTTAAAACACTGATTCAATTCTTTTTGAAATAAATTGATGTTAAAATCAGAGGGTGTGTCATTGGTAATGGGGCCGGGATACCCATAAACTGAAGTAGCATCTTTATATATCGAAAGATGTATCTTTCTGAATAGCAAGGGTAAAACAATAGATTTGCCATTTTCGGAATAGTGGATTAAAACAGGTTCCTCTCCATTAGCCTTGGCTGCGTGATGGTAGTCGTAGGTATGGTAAAAATCAGCGAAATCGCATTTTTTTACTAGATTGTCCCAAATTTCCTTCTCCCTTATGATTTCAATCATAAAATTGATCTAAGCTTTGTTAAGATTTGGCTGCAAAAATAATTAAGTTGATTTTGATCGCATGCATGTCTATTGTAGCACCTATTCAAAAGATATGTACCGTAGTGGTAGTACTATTATCACAAATATCGTGGTTTAAGCGTATTATATCATAATATTTCGTTAAAAACGCTTAATCTATCGCTAATAAACAAATATTACATGAACAAATAATGTCAATTATAAGCTTTGACCTTACGTAGACCAATATTTTTTTAGGAGTTTCCTTTCCATGGTTCAAAGATATCGTGTTCACTGGAGGCAATTCCGTCTCGCTTGAATACTTTATAAATGGTTTTCAACAGAATTTTTACGTCGGTACCAAAACTCAGATGATCAACATACCACACATCATAGATCCATTTTTCTTCCCAGGTTATGGCATTTCGTCCATTTACCTGCGCCCAGCCAGTGATACCCGGCTTTACCAAATGTCTCCTGGCCTGTTCTTCATTGTACAATGGAAGATAATTATCCAACATTGGTCTAGGTCCTACGATTGACATATCCCCTTTTAAAACATTGATTAATTGAAGCAGTTCATCCAAGGAGTAATTTCGAACAAATCCACCAATTTTCGTAATACGTTCAGCTTGATTACGCGTTTCACCACCCTTGTCTTTCGGATCTTTCATGGTCTTGAACTTGATGATGGTAAAATATTCGGCATTTTTCCCAGGCCTTTTTTGAAGGAAAAATGGTTTTCCGTTATTGGCAAACAGTAGTAATATGGTCAATATGATGATGAGCGGTGATAATAGGAGCAATGCTGTAAATGATATGGTTAAATCGAGAATTCTTTTAAAAAACCTTTTATACATTGTATTCTATTTTAGATGTTCCTTTATTTAAAGCTCCACGAGAATATCATCCAAGATATGCAGATACCTTGAAAATCACTATTTTAAAAGGCAAAGAAAATAAAATCGTTTTTTTTCTGGCTAAACTATGTCCATTATTAGCGCAACGACAATTTATTAAGATGAATGAGATTTTACTCGTGTTAATTTCCTATAAGTGATATTTATTTTTAATAATCCATTAATTCAGGAATTGTCCGTCATTCATTTTGTTTGTGGTGATTTTTGAAATTTACGGACGGATTCTGAATGCAAAAATTCAAAATGCAATCGGGGATTAAAGCCAAATACCTTCTGGAATTGGTTTTTCCTCCACTATTTCAATCAGCATATGATCAGGTCCTCGAACATAAAAACTTTTTAGTCCATGAATTGGATCTATTTTAATATCGTGCACAATTTCTACACCTGCCGATTTCATTTGTCTAAAAACGGGGTCGATATTTGCGAAGGAAAATCCGATATGATCGAATGCGGTACCATCTGTAGGTTTGAATTCGGCAGGAAACCAAGATCTTTCTTCAACGGGCCTACCATTCACCATGATATTAATATTGTCTACGTGTAGCTTGTTCCATTTAAATAATCCGTTACCCCATGGTTGTGCACTTTCATGTTCTGGGAGCAAGCCAAGGTGCAATTTGAACCAATCCATGGTCTCATCAACATCAGAAGCCAAAAGGTGTATGTGCTCAAAAGTATGGTTCTTGTTTCCGGTAAAGACCTCAACAACCTCATTGTTGGGGCCCAAAAAGTACATCCAATGGCCATCGCCAAGTGGGTTAATGGGAGTATGTACGGCTATCCCTTCTTTAACTCGCCAGTCGAACTCAGATTGACCATCCACACCCGACCAGCCAATATGCCATAGACAGGAACCAATGTGGGTTTCAGGGGATTCTACGACCTGATCGAGTAACAAAAAGGATTTCTCGGTAAAAAGAGCATCTGTCTTACCTCGGTACTTCACCTTTTTGGCCCCAAAGTATTTTTGATAGTAGGCAATAGTCGTATCAGGATCCGTTACATTAAGGTGCACGTGGTGGAAGTTTGCTTTATCCATAGTTGTTTTGTATAAAGAGGTTTACAAATAAATCGGATTATTAATATAGTGATTATTGTAAAACCTTTGGGAATTCATTTTTTTGAAAACTTTCCATAGTTTCTACCTCCTTTAATCTACATTTTGGTAGGGTATGGCCCTTAAAATATTACATCGGCCCTTTCTTACTATTCGCTGTAAGACATTCTAGTCAATAACCAATGGGTGTAGTAATAATATCCATTTAATGGATTTAGGTCGTACGATGGGATAAAGCTTTGTGAGCCATGATGTACGGCTCCGATTGTGCTTTGTCAAATTGATTGTCAGAGACCTTTGACAATACCTTAAACTTGGTTTATTTAAGAGTTACCAGTCCATGCCGCCCAAGCATCTCCTTCCTCTTCGGTATAAATATCGGCTCGTTTCAATACTTTTTGGATGGTCTTCAACAAGATTTTCACATCGGTACTAAAACTTATATGGTCAACATACCACACATCAAGTTCAAATTTTTCTTTCCATGATAGGTTATTACGCCCATTTACTTGGGCCCAGCCCGTGATACCTGGCTTTACCAAATGCCTCCTGGCTTGTTCTTCATTGTATAAGGGAAGATAGATGATCAAGAGCGGACGAGGTCCTACGATAGACATGTCCCCTTTTAAGACATTGATTAACTGAAGTAGTTCATCCAGAGAATTATTTCGGATAAATTCACCAATTTTTGTAACGCGCTGCGCTTGATCGAGTAATTCACTATCCTGATCTTTGGGATCTTTCATGGTCTTGAACTTGATGATAGTGAATATTTCGGCATTTTTCCCTGGTCTTTTTTGCAGGAAAAAGGGTTTTCCGTTATTGGCGAACAGCAGTAAAATGATCAAAATGATGATGAGTGGTGATAATAGGAGCAATGCTATTACTGAGAGTATTATATCGATAATTCTTTTAAAAAAGTTGGTATACATTGTAATCTATTTATTAGGTGTTCCTTTTTTTTATAGTGCCCCAGCCATATCTTCCATTATATTTCGAGAGTTATAAAGCTACTTATTCATAACGCAAAGAAATACAAAAAACCTTTTCTGCCCTTACCAAATTAAAAATTGGTTTAACGGCAATTTTTTTGATGAACCAAGTTGTATCTGATTATTTCCCTGAATTTTCTTTCAATTTAAGGTGGCGATAGCCTTAATAATTGTAGTATAAGCTTTGTTAGGTTGTAAGTTTGCCTTCATATATTCATAACCATTTTTACCAAGTTGTTCCCTAAGTTCTTTACTTTCATATAGCTTAACTAATTTTTCTTTTAACTCCTGTTTATTACCTGCCTCAGCCCATAATCCAGAATTGGTTTCCTCCAACATTTTTCCGAAATCCGTTTGAAGGTCTAAGGAGGCTAGCACAGGCTTTTTTGCCCCATAATAGGACAATACCTTTGACGGAAAATTGGGAATGGTAAAATCCTCACTTAGCGAAATCAAACCAATATCAGCTGCTCTTAACAGTTGGTAATAATCTCTCTTGGGAATTGAATTTTTGAAAATCATGTTTGTCATTTTATTGGTTTTCACCATGTTGGCTATTTTTCCCTTTTCGGTACCATTACCAATAATATAAAAAACCAAATCTTGAATTTCAGAACAGGATTTTGCCAATTCCACTATGTTTTCCAACTTTTGGGGCCTACCAATATTTCCACCAAAAATGACTATAAACTTATCACTTAGCCCATACTTTGATTTTATTGACCCAACATCCCCATTAACATCAAAATTAGGTAGACGTTCCCAATTTGGAAGTAGATGAAGCTTGTTCATGTCTAAATAAGGATTATGCTTTTTTACATACTCTACATTTGCTGGGGACATGCATCCTATACTATCAGATTTCTCATATAATTTGATTTCCTTTTTTCTGAAATAGGAATGAATTAACCCATTTGTCTTCATCATTTTAAGATCCACTGCATTTTGCGGAAAAATGTCCCTTAAAATTAAATAAAGCTTTCCTTGTGATTTTTTCTTTATCCATAATCCAACATCAATCAAGGTTATTGGCGGGGTAGGCAAAAGTATCAAGTCAAAATCAAGCGGAATCTTATTCTTTTTCAGTACATTTTTATATTGATATGGTAGCATTAGATTGGCTATTCCTTTTTGCAATAGTCCAACATTGAATAATTTATTGGTCTTCACCCTAAGTACCTTTACACCGGCTTCTATTCTGAGGCCAATTTTGGATTCGTCCAAGGCCGGAGCCAGCACCAATATATCATGGCCTTTATGGTGAAATTCCTGTACCAAATCTGTCCAAAGAGTATTACCCTTTTCAGCATTACTGAATTGCAATGCAAGAAATATTATCTTTTTTACTTCGACCATACTACTCTGTTAATATAATCAACATAAGAGATAATAATTCGAACTACTTTTTCACTCACATTGGGCATTGAGTAATCACTGACCGGCCTAAAATTCCGATTCGGATTTCTTTGCTGTACTTCTAAAGCGGTTAACGCTTGTAATATCCGCTCTGGATTCATACCAACCATCATTACGGAGGCCTCTTCCATGGCTTCCGGGCGTTCATGTGCCTCTCTAATATTCAAGGCCCTAAAATTTAGAATTGAGGATTCTTCCGAGATTGTACCACTATCAGATAATACTGCAAACGAATTATATTGTAATGCATTATAGTCAGAAAAACCTAAGGGTTTTAAAAATTGAATATTTTTATGTGCTTTGATTTTTTTGGCATCCAACATGTTTCTTGTTCGTGGATGCGTTGAAACAATTACTGGGTAATCATACTTTTCGGCAATCTGGTTCATGGAAGAAATAAGTCCCTCAAAGTTTTTAGGATTGCTTATGTTTTCTTCCCTATGGGAAGAAACAACGAAAAATTTTCCTTTCTTTAGGTTTAGTTTTTCAAGGACCTCGGAAGCTTCGATTTTTTGTTTGAATTTGTACAGAACTTCGAACATAGGGCTTCCGGTCTTGATGATACGATCAGCAGGCAAACCTTCCCTTAAAAGATATTCACGGGCGATATCGCTATAGGTAAGATTAACATCGGCCACGTGGTCCACTATTTTTCTGTTGGTTTCCTCAGGTACACGTTGGTCAAAGCATCTATTCCCAGCTTCCATATGAAAAACAGGAATTTTTCGTTTTTTCGCAGGAATGGCACATAAGCAAGAATTGGTATCTCCTAAAACCAAGAAGGCATCGGGATTTATCTCCTCTAATACAGGATCAATTTTAATTAAAATATTTCCAACCGTTTCCGTGGCATTTTTACCAGCTGCGTTTAGAAAATAATCCGGCTTACGAATGCCAAGATCGTCAAAGAATATTTCATTAAGTTCGTAGTCGTAGTTTTGTCCTGTGTGCACCAAAGTATGGTCAATGGCATCATTGGCATCCAATGCGTTCAATACACAAGCAAGACGAATTATCTCGGGTCGGGTGCCTACTACAGTTAATACTTTTAGTTTTTTCAATGTAATGCTATTATGATTGGTTAAATTTAAACATCTTCAAAATAGGTGTCTGCATCTTCAGGGTCATAGGGTTCATTTATCCAAAATAAAGTGATCAATTCCTTATCCCCGATATTCTTAATGTTATGCGTATGCCAAATGGGCATATCAACATATGCCGGTTTCTTACCATCCAAATAGTAATCTATCACTTTATCAGTACCTATTTTCCGTAACTGGATTAACGCCTTACCACTGATTACTGCAAAACGTTCTGCTTTTCTTGTGTGAAAATGGTTGCCTCTTGTTATTCCAGGGACTGTTGTGGAGTACGAAAATTGCCCACTGGTTTGAGTACGTGCAATTTCTACAAAACTTCCACGGTTATCGGTATGCTTGGTGTATTTAACAGGGTAATGGCTTTCGGGTACATAACATCGGAAAGTGTTGAACAATGCTTTTTCAAAGGTATCCTCCAAGTTGGGAAAGACTCCATTCTCCATGTAGTTTTTCTTATAACCAAACAATAGGGACAGGATTTCCGAAACCTTCTTCGTGTAGGTTGGGGCAATATCTACCTTATAGCTGTTTATGCCAATCTCGGTTGCATTCGCCTTATGATGCATCACAGCTATAAAAACCTGGACCAATTCATTGATGTATATGAGGCCTACCTCACCATCATTGATAATGGTCGGTTCTTCATTACGGGCCACTTTATGGCAAAATGTAGCTACCACCGAATTATAATTTGGCTTTCCGAAAGGACCAAAGACATTGGGAATCGTCAATGAAGAGAATTCCCCTCCATTTTTGGCAGCCCAATCCATAAATAATTGTTTTCCTTCCTTCTTGGACTTTCCATATAGATTGTCACGTTCTTCCTGAGAGGAAGAAGAAAATAAAATGTGGGGCCGGACATCCCGAGTCGTGCAGGCCTGCAGTAGTTTAGAAACTAATTCCAAGTTGGTGTCGTATATGACTTGAGGGTTTTCATGCCTGTTCATTGCAGCGAGGTGCACAATTATATCGCATTGTGCCACAAAATTTTCCAATTGTCCACTTTCAGTGAAGAAAGATCTTTCAAATGGGATAAGGACCACGGAGTCGTCCAATGAAAGGGTAGTGTAGAGGTGGTTACCCACAAAACCAGCTTGTCCGGTTATACCGATTTTTTTCTTCATCTAAGCTTGATATTTCTAATTTGCAACAAAGAACAACAATTTAATTTGCAATTACCATTTAGTATCCCATTTTTCGATAGGGTAACGAAAATCATCGTTTTTAGATTCATCTAAGCTGAAATTCGAAAACACTTGTAATGCGGAATTTTCCTCAATAGCCTTGAATCCTGTTGCATAACCGCCAGATATTTCCAATACCATGGGATTTTTAGCCGCTAAGACAAATCTTTTGATTTTTAATAGGGGTGAGGGATGCTCGAAATTATCCACTTGTACTAGATGTACTGCGAAAGACCCTGTATGGCAGTAAAACCATTTCATCTCTTTTTTATGGGCTTGCCAAGCTCTAATGGTATTAACATTGCTAGGTCTAATTTCGTAGAAACGAACAATCGACGCCATATCAAATGCGTTGAAAAAGTCAAGTTTGCCACGTGCATCTGTAAAATTAGTCCCTTGTATTAGCTTGTGGTAAACCATTTAAAGATTTTCTTTAATATAATCAAGATTTAAAAGGGTTTGTTTTAATTCTTCATTAGTAAGTTGTATGGTATTATGGGAGTGGTAATCTTCAATGACACTGGTTTTAGTCTTACCTTCAGAGAAATAACGGCTGTAATTCAAATCCCTATTATCTGCAGGAATCCTATAGAATTCCCCCATATCCTCGGCTTTTTGCATTTCTTCACGGGTACATAGGGTTTCGTAAAGTTTCTCACCATGTCTTGTGCCAATGACCTTGATTTCGTTATCCGCTTTAAAAATACTTTTTATTGCATCTGCCAAGTCTCCAATGGTACTGGCAGGAGCTTTGTTGACAAAGAGATCCCCTTGGTTCCCATGCTTAAAGGCAAAAAGTACCAAATCCACGGCATCTTCCAAAGACATTAAAAAGCGCGTCATATTTGGATCTGTAACAGTAAGTGGTAGTTTTTCTTCTATTTGCTTTACAAATAAAGGAATCACAGATCCTCTAGAAGCCATGACGTTGCCGTATCGGGTTAAACAAACAATAGTATTGTCATCCTGAATATTCCGTGAAGCGGCTACCGCCACTTTTTCCATTAAGGCCTTGCTTATACCCATGGCATTGATGGGGTAAGCGGCTTTGTCCGTACTTAAACAAATAATCCGTTTTACTCCATTAGCAACAGCTGCATCAATGGTATTTTGGGTACCAAAGACATTGGTTTTAGCTGCTTCTATGGGAAAAAACTCACAAGAAGGAACTTGTTTTAATGCAGCAGCATGAAATACATAATCTACCCCGCGCATGGCTTTTGCAATGCTATCGTAATCCCTAACATCACCTATGTAAAACTTTACCTTATCATTTTTGAGTTGGTTACGCATATCGTCTTGCTTTTTTTCATCTCGAGAAAAAATGCGAATTTGCTTAATATTGGTTTCTAAGAACCGATTTAACACCGCGTTCCCAAAAGAACCAGTGCCGCCGGTTATTAATAATGTTTTGCCTTTGAACATGTTATTATTTTTCAGTTATGAAGTTAATTAATCTGTTTTCGAATATTTTATAGTCCTTTTTAACATTATTTAAAAAAGCGAGACAATTGTCAATAAATACCTCGTTGTTGAAAGTTTCTTTATATTCGATTAATTTATTAGGTAACTCTTCGTATTTATCAACGATGATTCCGAATTTATATTTTTCAATAATCTTTCTTTGTTCAATAGTTTGAGCGTTCACAATACATGGAATATTCAATAACGCCGATAAATAGAGCCTATTGCTTGTTACACCATTATTAAATTTATTTCTACTAATAAGAATATTAATAAAGTCGGTTTTAGCCAATAATTGTTTTTCTTCTTCCTTTTTATATGGTCCATAAAAATGTACGTTTGAAACTTTATTTTCATTGATGTACTGTTTTAACGCCTCCAAAGTGGGGCCAAAACCAATAAATGTCATATGGAATCTTTTATCGTTTTTCAACTGATTAATAACCTCTTTATCAGAGTTGTAGTCCTTTATTTGGCCAATTGTATCAATATTTAAAATTTGGTCATTGAAAAATGTTTTGTTATTACTTACATTTTTCAATCTGTTTTCAATTAATTTAATATCAATATTATGGCTTAGTAGATAATCTCTATTTTTCGGCAACCATTCTTTAAAACCATTGGATGATATACAGACAGTATTGGCATTTAAAACCAATTTCCTGAATCTATTATTAAAAAATGGTAATACTTTCGAATAATCTCTTATATCTAGAAGAAAATTGTTTTTATATTTTTTCGTTATATACCTACTAAGTAAAATTCCTAATTGGCAAGAAAAAACAATAATTTTATCGTATTCATTTTCATTTATTTTTTGAATTATAAAATTTCGATACTTAAAAAAACCAGAAGCCCTAGTATAAATTGATTTTCGATTTTCTTTTTGACTAAAAGCTAAACAACCTTCTTCTTTTATTCCAGCTCTGTCCCAGATAATTAGGTCGTATTCAAGGTTCTCTTTTTCCAGTAACTGTGTGTAATATTTTAAGTAAGGAGAGGTATAGGTGTTATTGGGAAAAAGAAGTGCAATCCTCATTCTATAAACCAATTTAATTTTATTTAAGGGATGATTAAAAGAACTAATATATGGAATATTTTATTTTATAAAGAAATATTACTTCTAATAGTAATGTTTTATGGTTATTCTACCGAATGGTAAATCAAAACCAATTTTTTAGGGGTTAATTTTCATAAATACGTTCTCGAAGCCAATCGATATCATTTTTCACCACTTTCGCAGGAATACCAGTGGCAATAGAATTTGAAACTACGCTTTTGGTTACTATTGAATTGGTGCCAATAATGCAGTTGTCCCCAATTTCGACACCTTTCAGTACTATAGAATGTGCTCCTATCCAAACATGGTTTCCTATTTTTATGTTTTGTGCCGGGTTAATTCTTTTTTTTGTAAAATTATCTATTATGCTATGGGAGTCCCCAGTCCTGAACTCTATACTACTTGAAAACATACAATCCTCTCCAATAGAAATTTTCTTGTGTGGCTCAGTTACCGCCAAATGAGCAGATTCAATAGTTGTATTGTTTCCTATTTCTATTTTGCAAGAATGATCTTCAAAATAAATTTCTCCGCCATTATACCGACAATTTTTTCCAATTTTTAGTATGTGGTTACTACCTCTCATATAAATTAACATATCTGATAAAATAGCCCCATGCTCAATAACAATAAGGTTATGGTCACCATTAATATCGTACTTTACGTTAATCAATACCCCGTTGTTCCTTAATGAATTATTTTTTCCTGTGATAGGTTTTTTATATCTACGGATAATTCTTTGTATTCTTAATGCAATATTATATAACAACATATTATTCTTTACTCTTGTTTTTATCTTTTGTTTCATCTAACGTTTTTTTAGAGCCATTTTTAAGAATAATTAATGAAAAAACAAACGAAATTCTTGTTTGAATGTATAATCAGAACCCTATTCGAAGCCTACAAAAAGATGATAACATCTTGGGGAAATTTCAAATTTCCAATAAATAGCTTTTTGTGATTCTGAAATTAATATACAAAATAATTGATTTCATGTCATCAGCTTTATTGAATGTAGTAAAGTTGAATCTAATATATTATTTTTTATTAATAGTGAGTAATAGTTTAGGTGGAGAGTATATATTATTTTAAAAAAAGGACGAAATCATCCTTTTATGAATTATTTTAATTTACCTTGTGGTAAGATTATTTGAAGTGAAGGTAATGCTTGTTTTATTTTTCTGTGTAATATTACGATTAACTGATTATAATTTCGATTATTCTTCCTTATTAACGGTTTAAATGATTAAAAACAAATTATTAATTGGTTTTCTTGACGGTAAGGTCATTTTCTAAATACTTAACTTAAAAATTTCAATATCTTATCAGTCTGGATAACGTTGTTTTTATTGTTCATTACAAAATCTTTTGCATTACTTCCATATCCTTGTAACTCTTCTTTGGGTTTTGAAAGTAAATATTTTAATTTTTCATAAAACCCTTCAAGGCTTTCTTCTTCTATAAGATATACATAATCCAGATATTCATCTGGCATCCCTGGGAGTTTAGTCGTAACCATAGGAGTCCCTGAAACCATGTACTCCATATTTTTCGAAGGGAACGAATATTTGGTGAACTCTTCACTTGTAGGTCGAGGATTTATCAATAGTGTTGCTTTTAGTTGGTCAGCAACGACCGATGCGTTGGGAACCATTCCTTTATATACTATTCTAGAATCTTTGTTTGAATAATATTCCATATCTTTTACCATTTCTCCATTACCGTAAAGGTGTAATCTGGCTTCAGGATCTTTTAGTTTCAAAAAGGCGAGAATCAAAGTTTTTATACCATATTTTTCATATAGGCCACCAGCATAAATAATGATTTTATGTTTGTCTTTTTGCTCCAAATTATTTTTTGCTTGCCCCATATTAACATCCACAAGACCTTCCATGATCATAAAGGGCCTGTTTTTAGGATTTACAATCGGGTTCATTTGTTTGGTCAAGAAAATATAGCCATTGAATCTATACAACATGTAGGATGCAATTTTAGAATAGAAAAAATTTGTTATTGATTTATTGTTGTTGGTAACCATTAAACCTGGCAAATCAGTAACGATGGTGATGTTTTTTGTAAAAGTGAGTTTACTTGCCAAGAGGGAGGCTGTGGCAATGGATACGTTTAAAACATCGCAAAGTATCACTTTCTGTTGTCCCATACGAAATAGAGACCAAAAGAAAACCTTAAAAAAGGTGTATAAAAACACCCCTATATTTTTAAAGAAAGGAATATTGATCATTGGGATATAATTGTACCTTATATTTTTAATATGCTCAGAAGACAGTAGCCAAATTTTTCTATTGTGATTGCTTGGCACAACAGGGATGGCACTAAGAGTTTCTATAGAGCATTTTTTTTTGTGTGATGAAAAACCCTCTGCCAATAGCCTGTGAAACTTTTGTGCGGCCTGTTCCGGTTTTTGGTTGGCCGTATTAAAAATATAGTCCAACAATTTCTCTGAGCATAAAGTACTTACATAAAGTATTTTTAACATTGCTTAAAATTTGTATAGTATTTGTTGATAACACCCTTGAAAAGGCAAAATAAAACAAAGGAAGAAAAGATGCCCTCCATAATCGGTTCAACCATAAAAAGTAAGAAAAACGCTATGGAGTAAATTAATATTTGAGCATTTAATGCAATGAACTTAGGTTTTAGGGTTATGGTTTTTTTAATTTGATTAAATGATCTAATTGAATAAATAATCAATAAAAAGAATGGGATGAATCCTGATACCCGTAATACATCCAGCCACAGATTATGTGAATAGCCAAATTCGTTAACATCCCATCCCAATGGTTTTTTAAATAAATATTGGATGGATTTAGACCATCTTTCTGTTCTTCCTCCTCCACTAGCAATATCACTACTTCCTTTACCTATCCTATTTGAAAAAGAAGTAAGCCAATCAGCTTCCACATCAAAAGAGACCCGGGACAGAACGTAAAATATGACGATTCCTAAAACACCAATCAAAATCATATTTTTTTTGATGGATTGTTTAGGGAATATATAAAAGAGCGAAAGTAAAGTTGTAATTAAAAAAACGCCTAATTGCGTTCTACTTCCCAAACGAATGGCGCATATTAACGAGAGTATAAAAATAATTACAGCTATTAGGTTAAATAAAACACCTTTTTTTGCTTGACTTGAAATAAGTAAGGCAGGGATACACATATTGAAAGTTAAAAAGGCGCCCATGGCGGTAGCGGAAACTGGCATATCATTCCAAAACATGGGAATATTTCTTTCCAATTGGGTAAAACCGCCTTCCGAGAAATTTAGAAGCACCGAAATCAAGGCGGATAAAGAAAAAATAAAACTAACACTAAATAATAATAAAAAAATTATCTTGGGCTTGAGCCTATTTCTAAGTAAAAATTTGCCCAATAAATAAAAAAACGGTGGTGTTGCGGCATAGATGACTATAAATTGTTTTCCCTGACCACTACTTTCGGCTACAAAGGAGTAAAATAGCGCATAAATTATTGAGAATAGAGATAATAAGAAAAAATCCATATCCATATTTTGGGACAAGAATTGTCCTTGAACAACCACAAATGCTACCAAGATAAACCCTATAGCATATCCATAATTGAACGGATTTAATAGATATAGTATCAATAGGCCTAAAACCAGAAATCCTATGGAATTAATATGTGTTAATAGCGCTTTCATATTTTAATAATATATTGTTGAAACACTATTCATTAGATAGTATATTTTGGTATATTTTGAAAATTGTTTCCAAATTAACACTTCTGTCGTGCCGTCTTTCAGCTACCCTAATGCCTCCCAAGGAAATTTTAATTGCTAAATTCTTATTAGTGAACAACCTTTTTATCGATTGCGCTAACATTTCTACTTCTTCAAACCTATAAAGTAACCCTGTCTCGCCATGTTCTACCATGTCGGGTACTCCACCAACATAAGAGGCTATACATGGAGTGCCCAAAAATTGTGCTTCACCAAGGGAATTAGGACTATTCTCAATGCTGGAGGGACAAATAAAAATATGACAATTTATATATTCTTGCACCATTTGTTCTGCATTTAAAGGACCAGTGAATACAATATAATCCATTAAATCATATTTCTTGATCAACTTTTTAATGTATTTTCCATACCCTCCCAACCTCAGTTTATCTTTAATGGATTGAGTTCTGGTAATATCGTTACCAGCAATACGTATCTTAATGGATGGAAAGATGTTCTTTAACAAATGAACAGCTGCCAAAACTTTATGTAGACCTTTCAATGGGTAATTGGTTTGACTTAAAAAAATGGTATGGTCCTTTTTAGTGTCTATGCTCCATTTGGGAGAATTGTAAAAAACATCCCGTAACGACTCGTTACAAAAATGATATTGACATTCTGGATTAATGGTCTTTACATGGTCATGGTCCCATTGGGTCCGTCCAATAACATTAGTTATTCGTTTTAAATACTCATATTCTACTTTATGCCCCCTATTTTTAAATTTATTTCTAGCATTTAGAATGGAATCTCTTCTCAAGAAATCTCTAAAGGTAATATTCAATAATATTTGATTAGTAGGAATACCTCCCGTATAATATCTTGAGATTATACTGGTCATTCCTTGTATTGAGATCACATATTTTAAAGATGGGTGGCTTTTCACCAATGCCAGGCCATGTGCCCCCTCTGTGCCGTGAATGTGAACCAAATCTGGATTGATTTGGTCAATGATTCTTTCCCATTGAGTTACCAAGGCCTTATCGTATTCAGTATTTGGTTTACTTCCCTTTAGTAAATAATAATCTATCCCATTGATTTTATTATGGTATTCCTGTAAATGAATTGTTGAAGTAGCAACAAATAGGTTAACATCGCTTTTAGAAAGGTCCTTGGCTAGGCCATACATCCATCCACCCACCACAGGAGTTTCAAGACCCAATGCTTTTGTTAAATCAGGAAAAACAGTATTGGTAATCCAGAGTATTTTCATGAAGACTTTTATTTAAATAATAAGCTTTTTAATACTTTGATTTGGTAATACGAGTTGTATTTTTTATCAATTACGTTATATGCATTCAATCTTATCTGTTCTCTTTTTTTCGAACCCAAATTGATCCAAGATTCAATCTTAGAACAAAGGTCCTTAAGATCATCCTTTTTGAAAAATTCCCCATTAATTCCACTTTCAATTGCTTCAAACTCTGGCCCATGGTTGGAAAAATCATTACTCGTAATTATAGGAGTGCCATAAGTGAATGCATGTAGAGTAGTTAGTCCAATTAGTCCTGGAGTAATACAAACGTCACTATTATACAGTAATTCCCCAATCTCATTTTCATCATAGCAGGGACCATAAAACCATACACAATCTGTAAGCTTATTTTTTTTGACGAGATTGGGAATACCATTATTATCGATATCTTCGCCGATTATAATTAGGTTACATAATATTCCATCTTCACGTAATATTTTAATGGCATCAATTAATAAATCTACCTTTTTGGATTTTTGAATTCTTCCAATATAAATTAAAACAGGATCGTTATTTTTGAAATGTATTTTGAAAATATTGCTAGCCGTCAACTTTTTTCTTACAACCAATTGATTTTCATAATCCAAAGAATTATAGATAGGAATCAACTTATCTTCCTTAAAGCCTTCTTTAATCATTATATTTTTTGAAAATTCACCATATAATAAAATCTTATGACACAAACGGTAGAAGTTTTTTTCAATAAATTTACCCGTTGGGGTTGCGTTTCCCTTCATACCATGAGTCCATGCATATACTCTCTTCCGTAGGGGAACGGCCAATAAAGCCAAAACCCAATTGGAAAGGGAGCCAGGGGTACCTGTAACGATATAATGTTTGTAAGGACCAAAAATAAGTTGCCAAGCCCCTTTTTGCCATTCAAAACCGGTATAAGGAATATAAGTATTTTTTAAGGTTTTTTTGTACCCTTTAAGCTCTGTGTAGTCCATTAATTTGATAGGAACACCAATAGAATCTCCAAAGTAAAAATCACATTGTAGTTCCTTGTCCATTAATTTAAATATAGGGGTTCTATAATGAGGTCCAATATTGAAAATACAGCAAATCTTATTTTTCATTATTCAATATTATAATTTATCAATATTATTATATGTTTCATTTTCCGAAAAACTCTTTTGCTTTTAAAATAAGACTTGAGAGTTCTTGGATTTTAAATAACCGAAGAAGTCCATAGTAAATTGGAAGAGCCAGTATTGGAGCAATAAACAATTGTATTAAACTACTTTCTATAAAAAATATACAGCAATAAACCATTACAACCATTAAAACTCCTGCGAGAATAATAAGTTTTATATCATTGAGTTGTGAAAAAGCACCATACCCCATAATTTTTCCAGGATAATAGGTATTTATAAAAAAGTGGATCGTTGTCGACATCAGCTCTGCCAGGGCTATATAGATTATTCCAAATTTTAATGCTGCTATTAAAAATATGATCCTTATTAAGATTTTGCTATATTGTTGTTTTAATGCCAAATCTGTTCTGCCTATAACGTAAAGCAAATTTACATTGATGCCGGAAATTATTGTTATTAGCCTAGCAAAGCAAAAAATTTGCAAAATCGTAACTGCAGGTAGCCATTTTTCTGTTAGTAAAACTCTAACAAGAGGATCAGCCATAATGGCTAAAAATAAGAACAGTGGAATTACAAGTATCGCGGTTGCTTTGATTATATTTCTTGTTTGGTGGATTAAAATTTCTCTTTGTTCCTGAACTTTTGATAATCCAGGCAATAAAACACTTTCCAAAACTGAACTTAATATACCATAAACTACATCTGTAAATTGGGTTCCGCGCGTATAGTACCCTAAATCTTTAGTACTTATGAGTTTTGCAATGAATAGTGCATAAAAATTATTTACCGTTACACTTAATAATGAAGATATTAAAAGTTTTGAACCATAAGAGAACAAATTTGACAATGAAGTTTTGGAAAACACCCAATTAGGTCGCCATTTTAATACTAACCACACCAAAATTGCGGTTAGAATAGATCTGATTAATATTTGAGCGACCAAAGCCCAAACACCATAGCCGTCATAGGCCATGAATACCGCAATTCCTCCTGAAATTATAGTAGTGACAAAATTCAATTTGGTCAAGGTCTTGAAATCAAGGTCAATAGTAATGAGAGTAACTGGGACTGCAAATAATGCATTGATAATTAAGAACAATGCCAAAATTCGGAGCAGAATCGAAAGCTGTTCAAGTTCATAAAAATTTTCTACATAAGGCGCCAACAGCCAAAGTGCAATATAGCATACAATACTTATGAAGATATTAAATAAAAAAACCGTTGAAATATCATCCTTTGTCCTAGATTGTTTTTGTATTAGAGCTTTGGTAAATCCACTATCAATAAAAACGTTGGAGATAGCGGTAAAGACTAGCAGAATTCCTATGATTCCATATTCTTTAGGGGAAAGAATTCGAGCTAATATAATTCCCAATATAAATTGCACTGCTTGTACAGAAATACGCTCTATGGCGCTCCATGCCATCCCATGAAACATTTTTGTACTAAGACTCATATTTCTTAAAATAAATTAGAGGGGTGAGCATTAATTTTATAAAAAATTAGAAACAAATATCCTTTGTTATATGCTAATTAACAAATTTATACTGTGAAACGTAGTTTTAAACGGTAAGATATAATTTTCTTTTATACTTGAAAATATTAGTTCAACTCAGATTTTCATATTACAATTAAAAGTTGACAAGACCTGTTAACTTTATACAATACTGCCATATTAAAATGTTTTATTATAGTTGGCAGTAAAAAACAGCTTTAATGTAATTTCAATTAATAAGAAGTATAAGTCGAAGCGCTCGTATTTATCCTATAAGGTCCAATAATTAGTGCTCAACAAATATTGTATGATTAAATTAATATGAAGAAACAAACTTTTAAAAGGTAAAAAATACTTCTTAGATCTATTTTGAGATGAACTAAATATCAGATATTCAGGAAGGAATAATTCCCTTTTGCCACCAAATTGTTTCGATGGTACATTAATTAACTTTCCTAATCATATAAAATTGTAAAATCCATTATCAACATCTATTTTAACATTCTAAACTAGATGAATATGATCTTCTCCCGTTGAACCGGGCAGTTCAGGACTAGAGGATTATGGGCGAATAAATGTTTAACATTAAATAGATTATTTGCTTATGAAACGATCAAAGTATTCGGAATCGCAGATCGTCTTTGCAATCAAACAGGTAGAAACAGGGACCCGTATCCAAGAGGTCTGCCGCAAGATGGGGATCAGCGAGGCCACCTTTTACAATTGGAAGAAGAAATACGGGGGTCTCGGGGTCTCGGAACTTCGCAGGTTGAAGAATCTGGAGGAGGAGAACTCCCAACTCAAGAAACTGGTCGTGGACCTTAGCCTTGACAAACAGATATTCCAGGACGTGCTGAAAAAAAAGTTTTAAGGCCGTCCCGAAAACGAGGGATGGTCGCCAATATTAGGATGGAATATAATATCTCCATTCAGCGTTGTTGCAAGCTGGTATTGCTGCATAAGAGCGTGTTCTATTACAAGGCCAAGGGCAGGAGCGAAGAACTGTTGCGCATGCACATGAACGAGATAGCCTCGGTAAGGGGACGTTATGGGTTTTGGCGCATCCATATCCTTTTGAGAAGGGAAGGCTTCATGGACAACCACAAGCGGATGTACAGGGTTTATTGCGATGAAGGGCTGAATCTTAGGAGTAAGCGGCCCTAACGCAACCGTTCCGCCGCACATAGACAACCGTCCGAAGGCAATGCCTCCAGTTTACATGAATGTTGTAGTATGGATTTTGTCTGCGACCAACTCTATAACGGAAGCCGTTTCAGGGCCTTGACTGTAGTGGATAACTATAGTCGCAGGTGTCTTGCCATCCATGCGGGAAAGTCGCTTAAGGGAAGTGATGTCGTACAGGTCATGGAAACGATTACCTTTGGAAATGAAGTGCTCCCAAAACGTGTCAAAGTGGATAACGGAAGTGAATTCATCAGTAAAATATTGGACAAGTGGGCATATGAGAACGAAGTGGAGCTGGATTTTTCAAGGCCTGGAAAACCTACAGGTAATCTATTTATTGAAAGCTTCAACGGTTCGTTCAGGGACGAATGCCTGAATGCAAATTGGTTCTTTTCCTTGGAAGATGCACAGGAAAAGTTCGATATTTGGAAGGAGGATTACAACGGTTTTAGACCACATAGCTCGTTGGGGGACATGTCCCCCAACGAGTATATCGAAAAGAATGAAAATAGCCCGGATTCTCTAGTTATGACCGGTACCTAAATTTGGGAGGAGGTCAAAAATGTAGATAGTTGGACATCGGCAATTTTAATGATAAATCAATCAGGATATAGAATAAAATAGATTATTTTATTCTATTATATAACTTCCTTACGTATAAATGAACCAGTATTAAAAATCTCTATGAAATGAGATTTTTTTATAATTACTCAAAAATACAATTAGTAAAACTTATATTGTTTGGCTTACCGTTCGCTAATGAAACTAACGTTGTGGTGTTTTTGAAGGTTGAGTTAATAAATCCGTTGCCTGAATTGTCATTGTATATTGCAACTATCGTACCTATGTTAGTGAATGAACCTCCAACGAAAATATTATCATTGCCCGGTGCGCTATTAACGCCCCCGATATTAGTGTTTCCATTGAACTGTACCAATGTAGCGGCATTTTCAACTATTAAATTCTCGAATCTGTTGTTGTAACCTAATTTCACCACATCACTATCTGGTGAAGGGGTAAACCCATCGTTATCATCAGTAAAGGTTACTGCTACGTTCACATCGGTCATGTAAATATTACGAAAGGTATTGCCGTTAGCCCCATTCCTTAAATCAATATTTGTATGCCAATAAGAACCACTTGTACCCTGCCCAATCATCCTTATATCTTCATATAGATTCCCGGTGACATCCTCAAAATTCAAATCTAAATTTGTATAAACGGTTTCACAACGCCTAAAAATGTTATTCTTGGAGTTCCACTTGCTGGTTAACCCGTGCCCCCCGTGTGCCAATCCAGGTGCACGTTCAACCCTTGAATCCTCCACGATATTATTACTCGTATTAGTAAGAATAACATAATAATCACATGGATTTGTGACATTATCTGCTCTAACTTCTAAATATTGAATCAAATTATTTGTGCCACCATATACCTTAAATGCTTCTGCTGTAGCATTTGCTATATAGCTATTTTTAATAGTGTTGTAGCTTCCACTCACCCTTATGCCAAAACCATCATAACCCGAAGCACCTTGATTTCCTAGGTCAATTGCTATTATGTTATTTAATGTGGAATTACTACCACTTAAAATAAGACCTAAAGAATAATCTTTAATTTGTATGTTTTCAAGTACAACATTATTACTTACTGTTATCCCTGTTCCAGTTCCATCCCCGTTTAACAAAGGCATTATTGCTGCATTAACAACGTCTCCATAGGAAAAAGTGGAACCGTTAATAGCAATTAAATCTTCAGGTGTAGAAGTATAACCAATAAACTGAATAGGATTGTCAGCGGTTCCCGAGTTCGATATCGATAGGCTTAAAGCGCCGTAATTACCAGCCTTAATATAGACAACATCACCTGCTTTGGCAGCGCTAAATGCGTGTTGTATGTTCCAGGCAGTTGCTTCAGATGCACCATTATTGTTACTTTTGCCCGAAGTTGTGACGTAATAGACATTGTCTCCTGTAATAGGCGCACGGTTTGCTGATGTACCAACTGTAACAATAACATTTCCAGTATCTGTACTTACCGATTCATCCTCATTGACAACTTCTGTAGTATAGGTAAACGTATCAACGACCTCTGAAACTGAAGCGTCAGTTGTCTCAGTTACTTGTTCAACAACTTCTAGGTTAGGGGTATAGGTCAATGTATTATCGGTGTTGATTTCCACGGTACCGTTCGAAGGGGTAGACGTTTCCGTTATCAAGACTTCTTCTTGATTTTCGAAGGCATCATTGGCTAAAACATCCAAAGTAATACTGCCTGGTGAGCTAACCTCAAACGTATCATCAATAATCAATTGGCCTATGTCCAACGTATTTTGGGTTTCCGATAGTACATAATCCGTCATTAAATCGGAATCCTTGGAGCATGAGGAATGTAAAATAAATACAAAGATAAGTACTAGCACCTTTAGTGGGGATGGGGTGTTAAATTTCATGGGGAATATAAGATTAAGTATTATGATAATTTATATTTGGGTTAGTAAAACTATTTAAAAATTTAATTACATCGATGAAAATCATCTTATTTTCGATGAACTGCATATTTTGTGATATTAGTACTTGTACGCTTACATTCTCCTTCTTGGATGTTCGAAGATCCTTTATTCGATGAACTGCACATTCTTTTAACATTCGGTAGCAAAAATCGGGGTTTCACCAAGTGCGGATTGTAAAACAGATATATATGTCCATTCAGCCATTAACAAATTTGTACTGGCTGAAAGATGGCACATTTTAATGTGTTCTTCCACTTTTAAGAGTAAAGGGATTGATTAATTTCTAATTCTGACAAAAAAGAAAAAAGATAAATATATGAATTGGAAGTATTGAATAATGCAGCTTGTAAGTAATGAAAAATCACAATAATTGGTATAGAAAAACCCTGACGCTAAGGTCAGGGTTGTACATTAAATGTTTGTTGGTGTGAGGTGACTTAAAGCCTAGCATCCACACGCTCTTTTAAAATGCCTTTGACATCATAAAGCACTCCGTTCTCAGAGAGCATGGCCCTAAGACCCATTTTAAGGAACTCCTTATGGGCCACCGTTAAAACAACCGCATCATATTTTTCACTGGGCATTTCTCTCGTTGTTTCAATGTCATATTCATGTTTCACCTCATTCGGCGAAGCCCAAGGGTCATATACCGTCACATCTGCACCATAACTCCTTAAATTGTTTATGACGTCAACCGCTTTGGTATTGCGAACATCCGGACAGTTTTCTTTGAAGGTTACGCCCAACACCAAAATTTTAGACCCCTTAATCTTGATATCTTTTTGTACCATTAATTTGATGACCTCGGAACTGACGTATTTCCCCATCCCATCATTCATTCTCCGCCCTGTCAATATAATCTCAGGGTGATACCCATATTGTTGTGCTCTTTGGGCTAAATAATAGGGGTCAACCCCAATACAGTGCCCGCCGACCAATCCTGGTTTAAAAGGGAGAAAATTCCATTTGGTGCCTGCAGCCTCCAATACGTCATGGGTGTCTATGCCCATAAGGTTAAAGATCTTGGCCAGTTCATTGACAAAGGCGATATTGATGTCGCGTTGGGAATTTTCTATAACCTTGGCGGCTTCTGCTACCTTTATAGTAGGGGCAAGGTGGGTTCCTGCGGTTATAACAGATGCGTATAAGGCATCGACCTTCTTACCAATATCAGGAGTGGATCCCGAGGTGACCTTCAATATTTTTTCCACGGTATGTTCCTTATCCCCCGGATTGATCCGTTCCGGGGAATACCCTACAAAAAAGTCCTTGTTGAATGTTAAGCCACTAATATTTTCCAAAACCGGTACGCATTCTTCCTCGGTAACTCCCGGGTATACGGTAGATTCATAAATTACTATGTCTCCCTTCTCAAGTACTTTGCCAACGGTTTCACTTGATTTGTATAAAGGCGTCAAGATTGGTCTATTGGTACTATCAACCGGAGTAGGGACCGTAACAATATAGTAATTACAATCCTTAATTTCCTCTAAATCATTTGTACAGTACAAACCTGTTTCCATATTTGGGGTTTTCTGTAATACGGCTTGCAGAATATCATCTTCGACTTCAAGGGTATTGTCCTTACCTGACTGTAATTCCTTGATTCTTTCCGTATTAATGTCAAATCCAATGACAGGATACTTTGTTGCAAATAAACGCGCAAGTGGTAATCCTACGTAACCTAGACCGATTATCGCAATTTTAGGTGTATTCATATACTATTTATTATTTTTTGCCAATTTGGAAATATTCAAATCCAATATCCAGCATCATTTGACCATTATATTGATTACGACCATCAAAAATGATGGGTGTTTTAAGCTGTTGTTTTAATTCCTCAAAATCCGGAGAACGGAATTCCTTCCATTCGGTCAATAAAATCATTGCATCAGCCCCCTGAAGGGTTTCGTATTTAGAATTGCAATAGGAGACATTTGGAACATTCTTTAAGTAAAAATGTTGGGCTTCATCCATGGCCTTTGGATCGTACGCATGTATATGTGCCCCTCGACTAGCCAAGTCTTTTATGATATAGATGGCAGGGGCTTCCCGCATATCGTCAGTTTGGGGTTTAAAGGCCAGTCCCCATACGGCAAATGTTTTTCCCGTTAGATCTTCACCAAATCGATCCACTACCTTTTTGGCGATGACCATCTTTTGCCTATCATTAACGTCTTCAACGGCACTGATCAATTCAGCTGTATACCCATGTTCTTGGGCAGTTTTTTTAAGAGCTTTTACATCCTTGGGGAAGCAAGAACCTCCGTAACCACTTCCGGGATAGATAAAGCTATAACCAATTCTACTATCGGAGCCTATACCGATACGCACTTTGTTGACATCGGCACCAACCAATTCACAGATATTGGCAACTTCATTCATGAATGAGATTTTTGTGGCCAGCATGGCATTGGCGACGTATTTGGTCATTTCAGCCGAACGTACATCCATGGTGATCAGCCGATCCATACTGCTTCTAAAGAAAGGACTGTATAAGGTGCGCATCTTTTTGGTGGCTGTTTCATCATCGGAGCCAACGACCACGCGATCAGGTTTCATAAAATCATTGATGGCATCCCCTTCCTTTAAAAATTCAGGATTGGAGACCACATGAAATTCAATGTTCAGTTTTCTTTTTTCAAGTTCATTTTGGATGGTAGCCCTTACCTTATCCGCTGTGCCCACTGGTACAGTTGATTTATCGACCACAATCAGGGACTGTTGCATATGTTGGCCAATCTCTTTGGCAACTTGCAATACATATTGTAAATCCGCAGAACCATCATCCCCCATAGGGGTACCTACAGCAATAAAGGCTATATCACATTTCTTAAGATGTTCCGCTAGATGGGTGCTGAAATTAAGGGTTTCGCCTTTGATGTTCCGCTTTACCATGGCTTCTAGTCCGGGCTCATAAATAGGAATGACCCCTTGTTTAAGACCATCTATTTTTTTCTCGTCTACATCAATACAAGTTACTTTATTACCCATTTCCGCAAAACAGGTTCCACTTACCAAACCAACATAACCAGTTCCGATTACCGTTAAATTCATCTTTTTATTTTAAGTTACTCCAGTACCAAGATACTGCTTCTTTTAATCCTTTTTTTATATCGAATTGTGGGTTGTATCCCATCAATAATTTTGCTTTTTCAATGGAGGCGAGACTATGGGGAACATCCCCTTGTCGGCCAGGACCGAATAGAACAGGTATATCTTCTATTTTCGCATCAAAAATACTTAAGAATTTCTTAAGGAGGGAAATTAATTCATTCAGATCGGTTCGTTCCCCATAGGCTACATTGTATACCGTGTTTACAGCTTCTTTATGAGTGGTGGTCATCGATCGAATGTTCATTTCAATAACATTGTCAATGTACGTAAAATCCCTGGAATAGGTGCCGTCCCCATTAATCGTAGGTGATTCGTGTCGCATTAATTGCATCACAAATTTAGGAATGACAGCTGCATAGGCACCGTTGGGGTCTTGTTTGCGACCAAAAACATTGAAATATCGTAGGCCAATGGTTTCCAAACCATAGGTCTTACTGAATATATCGGCATAAAGTTCATTCACATATTTGGTAATGGCATAGGGCGATAATGGTTTACCTATAATTCCCTCTACTTTGGGCATATTTTTAGAATCCCCGTAAGTCGATGAACTTGCTGCATAAGTAAAGCGCTTTACTTTGGCGTCCCTAGCAGCAACCAACATGTTTAAAAAACCCGAGACATTAACAGCATTGGAAGTAATGGGGTCATTAATCGATCTAGGAACAGAACCCAAGGCGGCTTGATGTAACACATAATCGATACCATCGCATGCCTTATGGCAA
Source organism: Maribacter polysiphoniae (assembly GCF_003148665.1). Lineage (GTDB taxonomy): Bacteria > Bacteroidota > Bacteroidia > Flavobacteriales > Flavobacteriaceae > Maribacter_A > Maribacter_A polysiphoniae. The sequence goes on from NZ_QGGQ01000013.1 coordinate 35,128, forward strand.
TCTTCCAAATTTCGTATATCGCCTTCTATCAATTTGAAATTGGGATCAGCATGTAAATGAGCTATATTCTCCCGTTTTCCCGTGGCAAAATTATCCAAGCAAGTAACCCTGTTTCCATTGGCGATGAGTACTTCACATAGATTGGAACCTATAAAACCAGCTCCTCCAGTAACTAAAATATTGAAGTGGGGATTTAACTTTAGATTTGAAATATCCATAAGCATTTAAAAACTTTAGGGGCAAAGGTGTAAAAAAGAAATTTAAAAAGCAGATTATTTTATTTTAAGTCTTATTTAAATCCGATAAAATGATTGTTGCAAGGGAATATTAAGCGTTATTGAATAAGCTATTTATAAATATGACATTTGAAGTTGTTTTCACTTGTTTTAAATGGGTAACGCTTTAAATTGAAGAATAGTGCAATAGCTACTTTTTTATCTAGTAAATCAATAGGTCGGGATAATGTGATTTCTCAGTCATTCCTCTTTCGAAATGACTACTATGATATTTCTTAATATCAATGATTTAAAATAATGTCCGGTCGAGCGCAGTCGAGACCTATTAGTCAGGTGGGGCATCAAATTAACCTCTCGATTGCGCTCGAGGGGACATTGTGGGCTATGTAAGACCGTTTTCTTATGTCAAACACGGGGCATTTATGGTTGTGTTCAGTCGTCGCACATTTTTAGCAATTGGATGTACTAGTTCTCGGTACCCCAGAGTATTCGTGGCTATCGAAAATCACTGGAACTGACGACTTTTGTCATTCTGAAACCTTCGACGAGATTATCTTGAGCGAAGTCGAATGACTCAGGACAGGCTATATGGGGAATCACATCTTGATTATACAAGGAGGGTTATTGGTTTTTCGCTCACCGTAATGTGATTTCTCAGTCGTTCCTCTTTCGAAATGACTACTATGATATTTCTTAATATCAATGATTTAAAACAATGTCCGGTCGAGCGCAGTCGAGACCTA
>NZ_QGGQ01000013.1:37061-161905 GCF_003148665.1 Maribacter polysiphoniae
TCATTCTGAAACCTTCGACGAGTTTATCTTGAGCGAAGTCGAATGACTCAGGACAGGCTATATGGGGAATCACATCTTGATTATAAAAGGAGGGTTATTGGTTTTTCGCTCACCGTAATGTGATTTCTCAGTCGTTCCTCTTTCGAAATGACGGAGAAGTCATTCCGAATGCATATGGGGAATCACATCCCGATATTCAACTATAATATGATTTTTGGGTTTTTGATTGCCGTAATGTGATTTCTCAGTCGTTCCTTTTTCGAAATGACATAGCTTATAATCGCCTATACTTCGAATCGGTATTGAAAAGAACCTGAAATCTAGTCTAAAGCTTAATTTGGGATTTTATAATACTTTTTATACCAAGCAACGAAACTATCGATCCCTTTTGTTATGGGTGTATTGGGATGGTAGTCGTAATCCCGAATCAAGTCATCAACATTGGCCCAGGTTTTAGCAACATCCCCCGGTTGCATAGGGAGCATTACTTTTTTGGCGGTAAGGCCCAAACTCTGTTCTATGGCTTCTATAAAATCCAATAATTTTACCGATGTATTATTTCCAATATTATAGAGTTTATAAAGTTCTTGGTTCGCTGTTCTTTTTTTAGTACTTTTTTCTATAATACGCACCACGCCCTCAACAATATCATCGATATAGGTAAAGTCACGTTCCATTACCCCTTTGTTGAAAACCTTGATGGGTTTCCCTTTTATCATGGCATCCGTAAATAGGAATAGGGCCATATCCGGTCTGCCCCAAGGACCATAAACCGTAAAAAAACGTAGGCCTGTGGTCGGGAAGCCATATAGATGGCTATAGGTATGTGCCATCAATTCATTGCTTTTTTTGGTAGCGGCATATAAACTAATAGGATGATCCACATTATCCGAAGTTTCAAAGGGTATTTTGGTGTTCATCCCGTATACACTTGAACTACTGGCATATACTAGATGTTTAATGTTGTGATGGCGACAACACTCCAGAATATTTAAAAAACCCACTACATTACTGTCAATATAAGCTTCCGGATTCTCAAGACTGTATCGAACCCCGGCCTGTGCCGCTAAATTACAAACCACATCAAAGTTTTCCGTACTAAAGAGTTTAGGCAGTGCAGCCTTATCTTCAAGGTTCATTCTAATAAATTTAAACCTTCCCTGGTATTTTTTACTTTCTACAAGTGTATCGAACTTTTCTGCATATTCTTTACTTACCCCTAATTCTTCGAGACGTCCAAATTTCAATCCTATGTCGTAATAATCATTGATATTGTCCAATCCGATAACTTCATGTCCTTGTTCAATCAATTTGTTGGCCGTATGAAAACCGATGAAGCCAGCTGCTCCGGTAACTAATATTTTCATTGTCTCATTTAAAAATTAAATACAAAGTACGTAATAAATAACATGTGAAAAATCGTATTTTGTAATAAAATGCATGAAGTATTCAATAAAATCGAAGAATTGTAGCAAGTTGTCGATAAATAGTGCATGGCTATCACTTTGGTATTTGAGGTAAAAAGATTAGTCGTCATGTATTAAAAGGCTATTTTTGGCATTAAACCGAGTTTATCAACACCTTTACCGAAATATGGTAACAAAATTCCAAGAACTTCGATTTAAGAAGTAATTTTATATTTAATTTCACAGAAATTTTGCTTTGAGACAAATGAACTCAGATATTCGATTATAAGTGATGTCGATCATTTCTCGAAGCAAGTTATACATCGACTTTTGTTGATTCACTAAATTTAGACATATCATTGAAAACGACTTTACAAGACAAGATTTGGCTTTCTTCCCCCCATATGGGAGGTACGGAACAGGATTACGTAAAAGAGGCCTTTGATACCAATTGGATTGCTCCTTTGGGTCCGAATGTAACCGGATTTGAATTGGACATACAAAGTTATTTGGGGCAAGACAGCCATGTGGCCGTCTTGAGTTCGGGTACCGCAGCCTTGCATTTGGGATTGCAATTGTTGGGTGTGGGTAGGGATGATGAGGTTTTATGCCAATCCTTTACCTTTTCGGCTTCGGCCAATCCTATTGTATATTTAGGTGCTATTCCAATTTTTATAGATAGTGAAAGGGAGACTTGGAATATTTCCCCTGAGCTTTTGGAAACGGCCATTAAGGATCGAATTCAACACGGTAAAAAACCGAAGGCAATAGTGTCCGTTCATTTATATGGTATGCCGTATAAAGTGAAGGAAGTCCATGAAATTGCGGAAAAATACGACATTCCCATCCTGGAAGATAGTGCAGAGGCGTTAGGGAGTACCTTTAAAGGAGGGAAATGTGGGACGTTTGGTGATATTGCGGTGCTTTCTTTTAATGGAAATAAAATTATTACCACATCCGGTGGTGGGGCCATGGTTTCCAAAAATAAGGATACTATTGATAAAGCGATTCATTTGGCCACCCAAGCACGGGACAACGCCGTACATTACCAACACTCGGAAATCGGACATAATTATAGAATGAGTAATGTATTGGCAGGCATTGGAAGAGGACAGATGGAAGTGTTGGACGATAGAGTGGGGGCGCGAAGGTTGAACCATCAGTTTTATCTTGATCATTTGAATGCTATTCCTGAAATTGAGTTTTTAAAGGAACCTGAAGGTTATTTTTCCAATCGTTGGTTATCCTGTATTTTGACACCATCGTATGACATCCGGGAGCAAATACGATTGGCACTTTGGGATGGGAATATTGAATCGAGACCCTTATGGAAACCCATGCATTTACAGCCGGTTTTTAAGGATTCCCCTAATTATACTGATGGCACTTCGGAAGATTTATTCAATAGAGGACTTTGTTTGCCGAGTGGCTCTAACTTATTGGAAGAAGATTTAAAGAGAATAGTACGTATTATAAAATTTGCCCTATCATGATACAAAATTACTTAGTCAATAGTGTCCAAAGATACGCGTCCAAATGGTTGGTTTTAGCCATTGATTTGGTTGTTGTTGCACTATCGTTTTTATTATCTTATTTTATTCGGTTTAACTTAACCTTTGATTTTGATGTCAATAAACTTTTGGTGCAATTACCTGTTGTTGTTGCAATTGCATTGATTTCTTTTTTGATCATAGGGTCTTACAAAGGGGTAGTTCGCCATACAGGGGTACGCGATGTGTATAACCTATTCAATGCTATCTGCTTGTCAAGTATCATTGCCATTTTTCTGATTATAGGAAATAGGCAGTTTGAATTGGTTGATAACTTTACCATTCCCTTGTCCATTATCATCATCCATAGTTTAATTAGCTTTGTTGCACTTACAGCATCCCGTTATATTTTCAAATCATTGTACGCCAGTTTATCCAATGAATTTAAGTCAAGTAAAAAGATACTTATCTACGGGGCAGGGCAATCGGGGATTTTGACGTATGATGCCATCACCAATCATGCTAAAAGTAATACCAAGGTTGTAGGTTATATTGATAATGACATTAATAAAATAGGAAAAGTAATCAATGGAGTCTGTGTTTATGGGCCAGAAGTTTTAACGGAAAGTTTTATTCTAAAAAAGGATATTTCCGAGGTTGTTTTTTGTATTCAAAAAATTGAAGCCCAAAGGCTAAAGGAATTGGTTGAAGGATTGGTGGATTTTCCTGTTGTGGTTAAGATAGTCCCTCCCGTGGAAGATTGGATCAATGGGGAGTTGAAGGCGTCTCAAATTAAACAGATTCAAATAGAAGATCTACTGAACAGGCCGCCCATTGACATCATTAATTCAAAAATCAGTAATGAAGTTAAGGACAAGGTCATCTTGGTTAGTGGAGGGGCTGGATCAATCGGAAGTGAGATAGTGCGTCAATTGTGTAAGTATAAATACAAATCTTTGATCATCGTGGATCAGGCAGAATCGGCACTTTATGATTTGCAGCAAGAATTAAAACAGAGTGGGTATGTGAATTACATGCCAATCGTTGCTGATATTCGGGACAAGAATAGAATGAACAATATTTTCCAGGAGTATAAACCGAACCTTGTTTTTCATGCAGCGGCCTATAAGCACGTGCCGTTGATGGAGTATAACTCTTATGAGGCCATAAAAATCAATATTGCCGGCACCAAGGCCATTGTGGATTTATCTTTAGTCCATAACATAGATAAATTCGTTTTTGTTTCCACGGATAAGGCAGTGAATCCCACCAATGTTATGGGGGCCACCAAACGAATTGCCGAGATGTACATCAGTTGTATGCAACAGCAGCGTAAAACCAAATTCATAACCACCCGTTTCGGAAACGTTCTCGGTTCCAATGGTTCTGTTATACCTTTGTTTAAAAAGCAAATTGAAAATGGAGGCCCTTTAACGGTTACCCATAAAGATATCACTCGGTATTTTATGACCATTCCTGAAGCATCGCAATTGGTCTTGGAAGCGGGAGCCATGGGCGAAGGAGGTGAAATATTCATTTTTGATATGGGCGAATCGGTTAAGATTTTTGATCTGGCCAAAAATATGATCAAACTATCCGGATTGCGGTACCCAGAGGATATTGATATTAAAGTAACAGGGCTGCGACCGGGGGAAAAGTTGTATGAGGAGTTATTGGCCAATGGAGAGAATACGATACCCACCTACCATAAGAAGATCATGATCGGTAAGGTCAGGGAATTGGACTATAATTTTGTGCGAACCAAAATCGATGAGCTTTGTGTCAACAATATGTTCTTTAATGGAAATACGGTGAAGTTAATGAAAGAGATCGTACCTGAATACATTTCCAATAATTCCGATTTGTGTAAGCATGACAAAACCAAAGCGGAAAAGGAACCCTCTAAAAGCAACCTCAAGGTTTTACACTCCTAATTTTTTAGTATACTTGCACTATATAAACCAATATTGTTTGATAATATGAAGATTTACGTTCGATCTATAATTTTATTTTTGGGTATTGCATTGGTTACCTCCTGTGCCTCACGAAAAGAGGTGGTATATTTTCAGGACACCGGAAATTTTGAGACCTTGGTGAATAACAATGATTTTGTATCAAAATTCAAGGTAGATGATTTGGTATCGATACATGTATCTTCCCTTAACCCTGAGGCCAGTGCCCCTTTTAATTTGTTCAGGGGGCGGGCTGAAGGTGGATTCCAGGCGGAACAGGTGGATTATTTGGTGGATCAGGCCGGGGAGATTGATTTTCCGGTAATCGGGAAATTAAAGATCGAAGGTTTATCGCCGGATGAATTGCGTACGCTTTTACGAGAACGCCTTTCGGATTATTTAAAGGACCCCATCATCAATATTCGACTGCGTAATTTTACCGTAACTATATTGGGGGAGGTAAGGACTCCTGGAACCTACCCGGTCAATGGGGAACAAATCACCATTTTGGAGGCGTTGGGCCTTGCTGGGGACTTGACCATACGTGGAGTTCGTCAAAATGTGTTGGTCATTCGTGATTTTAATGGAACCAAGGTGTATAATCGAATCGATTTAACATCCAAGAATATGGTGAAATCCCCCGTATTTTACTTAACACAGAATGATGTGGTTTATGTGGAGCCTAATAAATCGGGAATAACCGCTTCTTCTTTGGATAATAGGGCAAATATTGCAATTTCTATTGCTTCGGTATTGATTACTTCCACAGTATTGATTATAACCCGGCTATAATCCAAAATTAAAATTACGAATGGCAAAAAAAACAATACTTTCCCAAGGGAATATGGACTATAATGATTTGTTGAAACCTTATTTAAAAAATTGGAAGTGGTTTGTAGTTGCTGTATTGATTGCATTGCTTTATGGATACTTTAATATAAGGTATTCCATTCCACAATATGCATTAAACGCTAAAATTCAAATATTAGAAGATCAAAACTCCAACTCAGAACTTGATGTATTTAGGGATTTGGATATTTTAGGTGGGGGTGGCAATTTTATACAGGATGAAATCGAGATATTAAAATCTAGGTCCCATCTTATTGAATTAGTAAAAGAGTTGGAACTGAATACTAAAGTTATTGCTTTGGGTAAAATCAAAGATTCGGAATTATACAGCAATAAGCCTTTTAATATAAATTTTGCTGCTCCTGATTCCATATTGCAAAGTTCAAGTGTGTCTTTTTTCATAACCTTATTCTCTGACACCTCCTTTGAATATGCTGAGGACCAGGATACACCGGCAAAAATATTTTCTTTCGGCAAAAATATTTCTTCCCCAATAGGGGATATTATCATCACTCCCAATATGTCAGGTATTGAATCCTATGTCGGTAGAAAATATAAGGTTTCTGTTATACCTATTTCCGTGGCTGCCGGACAATTGTATCAAAAAATACAGGTTTCAGTAGAAAGCGAAAAGTCAAAAATTCTTTCAATATCATTGGAAGACCCTATAATTGATAGAGGTCGTGACATCATTAATACGTTGATCGAAAAATATAATCAAAATGCTGTTGATGACAAAAAAGCCATTGCGAATAGGACCTCGAATTTCATTAATGATAGAATAGCAAATATTTACGGTAGCCTGTCCGCTGTTGACCAAAGTGAGGAGGATTTTAAGCAAGGTAGGGGAATTGCGGATATAGCCACCCAGACTAATATGAATGTAAATATCGGCGCGGCCAATCAACAGGAGCTGCAAAACGCCTCCGTGCAATTGGATATTGCTTCCTCCATGAAGGATATCATAGATTCCCAAGAAGGGTATGATCTATTACCTTCCAATATTGGATTGGCCGACGCTTCTATTGCCAATACTACCGCAAGATATAATGAACTGGCCTTGGAACGAAAACGTTTGTTGGAAAGTTCCAATGAGAAAAACCCGATTATCGTAAATTTGGATCAACAATTGGCAGGACTTAAGCGGAGTATGCAGTCCAGTTTAAATAGTGTGACCAACAATTTGGGGATGCAGGTGAATAGTTTAAGTAGCCAGATGTCTCGCATTAATTCCAGAATCTATTCAGCACCGCGTAACGAAAGGGCACTTCGGGATATCACACGACAACAACAAACTACTGAATCGCTTTACTTATATTTATTACAAAAGCGTGAGGAAGCGCAAATTACCTTTGCTTCTGCTTCTCCAAAATCAAAAATCATAGATAGCGCTTATTTGGTAAGTCCATTGCCGGTTTCTCCAAAAAAGCGAATAATAATGTTGGCCTCATTAATTTTTGGATTATTGGTTCCCTATGCAGTAATATATGTTAAAAATCTTTTGGATAATAAAGTGCAAAATAAAGTTGGATTGGAAAAGATGGTGGGTGATATTCCAGTCTTGGCGGAATTACCTAGTCTTTCCAAAAAAGAGAATTCCTTGGTGAAACTTGGCGAGCGTACGGTTTTGGCAGAATCTTTACGCATCTTACGGACCAATCTCGATTATATTATAAAATCAAAGAAGAAAAAAGACTATAAGAGTACTATCATTTATGTTACCTCCAGTGTTTCAGGGGAAGGTAAAACCTTGATAGCTTCCAATTTGGCCATGATATTTGCTAATACCAATAAGAAAGTCCTACTCATTGGGGCAGATATTCGAAACCCGAAAATCTATCAGTTCTATTCAGGGAAAAACGTCGATAAATTAGGGAAACCTACAAGAAATATCGAGAACAAAGGACTAACCGAATATTTAGTGGACCATACCTTGGGAAGTAGTGATATTATTTCTCCCATGTTGGCCCATGAGCAAACGGTTGACGTCGTTTATTCCGGTAAAATACCGCCTAACCCTGCCGAACTTTTGATGAATGGGCGTATGAAAGAATTGCTCGACGAAGTTAATGATCGCTATGATTATATTATCGTTGATACAGCACCTTTGATGGTGGTCACCGACACCCTATTGATCAGTGAATATGCCGATCAAATCCTCTATGTGGCCAGGGCAGGGATGACTGAATTGAAAGTTTTGGAATATCCTCTTAAGCTTCATAAAGAAGGAAAACTCAATGGATTATCCTTCATCGTTAATGGTGTAAAAGATTCTAATTTGGGTTATGGAGGTAAATATGGCTATGGCTATGGCAAGACCACAAAGAAATGGTGGAAATTTTAATCCAAACCAAAAGCTTTAATTGGTGTGTGTACGAAGCGGTGATATCTGGAAGATTTGCCTTAATCCATGGCTTTAGAACCATACGATGTTCTGGATTGTGAATACAATTACCCCATTTACAATAAGGATGCTTTAGTTTAGGCTATAAGCCCGCCGTGGATCGGATTGGAAATCAGCTACATTTTATTTTTAACTGGGGCAGCCTGAAGCTGTAGTACAGTGGTCAAAGTTACCAGGAGATTTAGGGAAGGCTGTTGTACATTTGTGCGACCTTAGATGAGTCCATACCTGTAAATGCCAAGATTCCTGTCATTCAATTTAAGGGATGCTTTTTTGGCATTTATACAAGGGTTTACTTTGGGCATTTCCTTTCAACCCATTTTTGTGCGTTTCATTTTCAGGACTCGAGCCCCATGTAGTGGCGATTGGTAAAAGACGTCTCTTAACGGATTTTATTTAGCATATATCAATTAGGATTTGTCCTATTATTTTATTTGTATAAATTTAATAGTGTAAAAACAATTATTGGAATCTTGAATATCCGTTAAATCGATTTTATTAGCACTTGTGGTGATGGCCTTATTTGATACAACTACCGGTGTTCCCCTTAATAAAAGACCAACATATACCTTTTAATTGCCAAATGGAAGCTTACGGTAGATAAGGTTTCATTCTGATTGAAAAACCAAAATTTAAATTATCCATAATGATCGAATCCAAAGTGATTTGCCCTTCTTGTAAGAAAAACAGTATTACAGATCGTTATCAAACCTATTGGGAGTGTAGTGCATGCGGAAAGCAATATTCCTGTGTAAATGGCATGCCCAAGCTTTATGACGAAGATGCCCTTGCCATATCAGATAAGGGGCTTAGGGATAAGGTGTATAAATATATGGCCTGGTTCTATAATTTTTGGAACCCTTTCTTTATGCTTCCGGTTCGACCAATAAAAATATCCGTGAAATATTGGGTCGTATATTTCTTGCTGGTGTTTACCTTTATTTCCCTTATGTACAATTTGATCGATTGGATTGCATTTCGGGGTATTGAAACCTTTTCGATCGCAGATATCCTATTATTGGCAGCTTTGGTGATTTTTGTTTTCATATTCGCAAAACAAAAGCGATATGCACATTTACTTTGGTTGGCCATACCCATAAAAATCATCGTTTCAATTCGCAAATTTAAACCCAAAAAAAACATCTTTTCCGTTCATGAAGATTTTTTAAAAGAATTTTTGACGTCGGATAAAAGAATAAAAATGCTGGATATTGCCAGTGGTAGTGGCCAAGCACTTGCCAGACGTGGTTATATGGATTTGAATGCTGATTATACGGCGGTTGATCTTTCGGCAGGTATGATTGTGCAAGGAAGGGATTTAATGGGTAAATTGAAGGCTCCCACAGATTTTATTCTAGCGGACGCCACCAATCTTCCCTTTGAATCCGACACCTTTGATATTTGTACAAATTACGGGGCATTTAATGGATTCTCCGATACAAAAAGTGCGCTGAAGGAAATGATCCGGGTAACTAAAAAAGGTGGAAAAATCCTTATTTTGGATGAACGGGAATATAAGGAATCTACCTGGTTGGAACATTTGTATTATAAAAAGGTGTTCGCCTGTTACAATACACTTGATGGAAGCCCTATTGATTTGGATCCGGAAGGACTTGAGGATATGCAGGCACACCAGGTGTATGAATTCATTTATGTGTTTGCGGCGAGAAAGAAAATGTAATCAAAACAGAAGTATAAACACAAAAAATGGAGTTTTAACCTAAATAACAATTCTATTGGGATGTGGGTTGTTCCCAATATGGGAATTCACTAATATAAATAAGTCAAAAGAGTATCGTTTAATACTCCCAAGCAACTTCCATATTTCCAGAAGGGCTTAAAAAAACGAATTATCATAGGCTAAGGGTGTTTAAATAACTTTCCATCAACCGAAGGTACTTATGAACTTCGGATAATGTTGTTGTTCTTTCTTTTTCGTTTACAGCACTCTTAGCCCGCAAACTGTTGACCTTTGCCCGCACATTGGCCCGGTAGGCCTTGTAATAAACAAAGAGATGGTGTTCTTCCAAAGATTTGATTGTGGGAAATAATTGATTGTAATATTCAAGAAATAGGTTGGAAAGTCCTTTTTCTCCAAATGCATCGAGATCCATACATAAAAAGGCCACTTCGTTCAAAACATCGATTTGCCTGTAATCATCATTGAATTCAATACAATCGAAAGGTTGGGGAGACGGTAATAAGAAAATATTCCTGGAATGAAGGTCCCCATGGCAATCCCTAACGAAACCAGCCTTGAGCCTTGCTGTCAACAAATCCTTGTTTCCCGTTAAAAAATAATCGGATACTTTTATGTCACTGCCAATAATTTTTGCATATAGGCTGCCATTGGGTTGTGTGGCCAAATACGCTTTTTCCGCTTCCAAATCGTTAAATTTATCCTGAATATCCAGTACATCTTTTTGATGGATTATATCAGTATTCCCATGAAAAACGGCAATTTTATGGGCCAGATTTTGAATATGGGATTTGGTTACTTTTTTTTGGATCAAAAGCCTGTCCATTTGTTTGGTCCTATCCATTTTGAGCATTCTTACGGCGTAGTCGATTACCGTTCCCGCATTTCCCCCAATTTTATAATGATCATCCAATCGATGAATCGGAACCACATCCAGATAAATGCCATCAGTGAGCCGCTTGTTCAATTTAATTTCCCTTTTGCAATATTCTTTCCGCTTTTCAAGGGTAGAAAAATCGAGAAATGAATATGTAATGGGCTTTTTGATTTTGTAAACGAATGTATGGCAAAGAAACACCCATGATATATGTGTCTCGATCAATTCCCTTTCTATTGAAACTTCTGGAAATTCACCGTCTAAAAGCAAGCTATTTATCTGTTCCTGTATCATGCTTCCAACCTATGTACTGTGCGGCTTTAACCAACATTTCTTCAATGTTGTTCGTGGATTCCAACTTCAAATGTTGCTCTGTAAACGGTTCCCATTGATGCTGGATCAGTTTATACACTTCAAAATCAGCTTCGCTGTAAGGTCTGTTTTTTTTTAATCGCTTCCTGATCGTACTTTCGATCGAATGTATGCCAATAAAAAAAAACCTACCCTGCCCTGATAATTGCTTTATGAAAGTATCCCTGGTTTCTTTTTTATGGAATGTGGCATCAAGTACCAGATTTTCACCAGTGGCCAATGCTTCTTTCGTTTTGTTGAGCATGGTATCATAAACCATTTTTTTCTCCTGATGGGAATATATGCTCTGCCCAAATAGTTCCTTTCTTACCCTATCGCTATTCACATAACTGGCATGTATCATTTTTGCGAGTCTTGAAGCAAAATAACTTTTTCCCGAGCCTGGCAAACCAAAAACAAATACGATCATCCTGGTTGTTCTTTTAAAGTACTAAGATAAACCGCTGGTCTTAGATGATCGATGATTTAAATCATACGTAATGGATTAAGGTTTCTACCCTTGGTGTTGGAATATATCTCTTTCATTATTAGATGAACATAGAAATACCACATGTTTGAAGTTTCGCCAAAGCGGATATCGCGATTGCTTCCTTCTTAGACATGGTACATGAAAACTCGATATTTATGATTACTTTTTCAATAATTGTACGTTCTTGGTAGTCTCGGCCATCATTACTAGAGCACGGAATAGTATGGTCTTATTTGGGTAATCCCCAAGATGGAGTTATGAGCCTCACTTTGGTTGATGTAGATCTAGACATGTATGGGTTCAATTTATTCAACAACCAACAAATTAACATAATAATGGCCAAGGTAAGGGGCTCGGAATTAGAGCCAATACAAGCCCGGCTGGGACCGGTAGTTTATTCTTATTTTTCAGGCTATGTGAACCAAATCGAGGCGGGGGCGTTGCACCCTACACACTGTTTGGTGATGTAGTGATAAATTTTTAGGTATTTCCTTTTCAATAAGCGGTTATATTGCAATTGCTACCGCCCATTATCGTTCTTGTTTTGCTAAAACCAAGTGTGAAACATAGTCCTTATCTTTTTGTTTTCAGGTTCCGATCAGAACACCACTAAAAGATTTGATAGACTAGGGTTTTGTATTCAGCAGCATCCTTGGTTAAGACCTATTGGAATCGGAAATGTCAGATATTGAACTCTTCCCTAATCCAGGACGTTGAAATAGGTGTAACTCTTTTAGGGACATTATCCGGATAATGGATTTTGATTTATATGATAGTGGAGAAAAAGTAGTAAAAAGGTTTGACCCTTATCAATTGATGGTAGGGGAGGGGATACATCGATTCAAGGTATTAGGATCTAAAAATCGTGGTGTTCTATCAATGTAAGGGAAGATAACGCCCGCATACAGGCTACGGGAAAACCACCAAGAAATGGTGGAAATTCCAACCTTTCTAAAATGAATTATTGGTTTTAAGGAGTATAGGTTTTATAAGATCCAATGTTTTGGTATCTACCTGTACTTCCTTAAGACTATTCAATTGCCGTATGTTATGTACATCGGTTGCCGCAAAGTCTATTAATCCCTTGCCCAATAATTTCATGGCCATTTGCTGGACTTCCTTCCCGTAGTATTTACTGAGGGACAGTAAATTCAACTGATATAACACCCCCTGTTTTTTGTAGGCTTTATGCTGGCCCAGTTGGGAGTGTAGATAAAGGTACCTTTCCGGATGGGCGAGGATTACGAAATATCCTTTTTGCCGTATTTTTTCCAAAGCCTGCCCAAAATTGATGGAAGCCTGTAAATACGACATTTCCACTAATAGGTAATTGCCGCCAAGGGGCATGACTTCCCCTCGTTCCAAAATGGATTCAAAATTATCATCGATCATGTGCTCTGCAGCTGCCTGTATGGAGACTTCTTTCAATTTACGCTCCAGTAAACCGTTTTTAAGCGTCATGAGGGACTCTTTTATGGTCTCTGGGGTATTCGAATAATAGTTGTGCATGATGTGTGGTGTGGCAATGAAGTCCGTGACACCGAAATCAGCAAAGCCTTTGATCAGGTCAATGGATTCCCCAACGTTCTTGGAGCCATCATCGATACCTGGTAAGATATGGTTGTGTATGTCTATAAACCCTTCTAATGAATCTACAAGAAATTGTTTCTTTTTAAAAAAGTCAAACATGGATCAAAATCAATTAAAACAATAAGCCTTTAAAGTGTATTTGTTGCTTATGATGTGGCAAAGATAGCACTTCTAATCCTACTAAAATCGTTGTGTTTAAAACCTTTTTTCCCTTTGGGGCCATAATAAGGGAAGGCTTTGCTATTCAGCAAAGCCTTCCTAATCCAATGGGAATATAATCTACATCTAGGCCCTAATAGCGGCTTGGGCGGCAGCCAAACGGGCGATAGGCACCCTAAAAGGGGAACAGCTTACATAGTTCATACCTGTCTTATTACAGAACTCAACAGAACTGGGTTCCCCGCCATGCTCGCCACAAATACCAACCTTAAGATTGGGTTTGGTGGATCTGCCACGTTCGGTACCCATGATTACCAATTGTCCGACACCTTCTTGATCCAATACTTCAAAGGGGTCTTCGGTCAATATTCCTTTTTCAAGATAAACATTCAGGAATTTTCCGGCATCGTCCCTGGAGTAACCCATGGTCATCTGCGTTAAATCGTTGGTTCCGAAGGAGAAGAAATCGGCATGCTCGGCAATCTTATCGGCCAATAGTGCGGCACGTGGAATTTCAATCATGGTACCGACTAAATAGTCAATACTATCATTTCTTTCCTTGAATACCTTGTTGGCCGTTTCTGTTATGATTTTCTTCTGTTCTACAAATTCATTGGTAGCCCCTACAAGTGGTACCATTATTTCGGGTTTGGCAACAATACCTCTTTCCTTCAAATTCAAGGCGGCTTCTATAATCGCCCTTGTTTGCATTTCTGTGATTTCAGGATAGGTATTTCCCAGTCTACATCCCCTGTGTCCCAACATGGGGTTGAACTCTTGGAGTTCGGCCACTTTGTTTTTGACCGAGGCTAAGGAGATATGCATGTCTTCCGCCAATTCTTTTTGTGTAGCCAATTGATGGGGTACAAATTCGTGTAACGGTGGGTCCAATAAACGAACGGTAACGGGAAGTCCCTGCATGGCTTCAAAAATACCCTCAAAATCATCCCGTTGCATGGGTAGTAATTCTTCTAAGGCATGTTTTCTTCCTTTTACGGTATCTGCCAATATCATTTCGCGCATGGCCTTGATACGGTCAACTTCAAAGAACATGTGTTCGGTTCTGGTTAGTCCGATTCCCTGGGCTCCGAAGTTTCGTGCAGCAATAGCGTCTTTTGGTGTATCGGCATTGGTGCGCACTTCCATGGTGCGATATTTATCGGAGAGTTTCATAATCTCACCAAATTCCCCACTCAGTTCGGGTTCCATTGTGGCAACCTTCCCTTCGATAATATTACCTGTGGATCCATTTAAGGAAATCCAGTCCCCTTCATGGAATTCTTTACCATCAACCCTAAGGACCCTATTCTTATAATCGATTTTCAAGGCTCCTGCACCGGATACACAGCATTTACCCATACCACGGGCAACAACGGCCGCATGGGAGGTCATACCTCCTCTAGCGGTCAAGATACCCTTGGCTATATTCATACCTTCCAAGTCTTCGGGAGAGGTTTCGATACGGGTTAAGATCGTATTCTTGAACTTATTCGCCTCATCCGCAAAGAAAACGATCTGACCCGTTGCCGCACCTGGGGAAGCGGGTAAACCTTGGGCAATTACGTTGGCTCTTTTTAGGGCTTTAGTATCAAATACGGGGTGTAATAATTCATCCAATTTATTGGGTTCTATGCGTAAAAGGGTCTCTTTTTCATCAATAGCCCCTTCTTTAAGCAGATCCATTGCGATTTTCACCATGGCTGCTCCAGTACGCTTGCCATTACGGGTTTGCAAGATCCATAACTTACCATTTTGAATGGTGAACTCCATATCCTGCATATCGGAATAGTGCTTTTCGAGTTTGTGTTGGTACTCGTTAAGTTCTGAATAGATAGCAGGCATCAATTCTTCTAGGGAAGGATAATTTTCGGCCCTTTCGGCTTCTTCCACCTTGGCTAGTTGGGCCCAACGTTGTGATCCCAATTTTGTAATCTGTTGTGGGGTTCTTACCCCAGCAACAACATCTTCACCCTGGGCATCAATCAAGTATTCCCCATTGAAAACGTTTTCCCCCGTACCGGCATCCCTTGTAAAGCAAACCCCGGTTCCTGAATTATTACCCATGTTACCGAATACCATGGCCTGTACGTTGACTGCGGTTCCCCAATCACTGGGATAACCATGCATTTTTCGATAATAAATGGCGCGGTCTCCATTCCAACTATCAAAAACGGCCATTACGGCACCCCAAAGCTGATCCCAAGGATCGGTGGGGAAATCATGTCCCGTTTGTTTTTTTACAGCATCTTTAAAGTCATAGACCAAATCCTGTAGATCTTGAACGGTGAATTCAGTATCGAGCACTATATTTCTTTTATCCTTGAGGTGCTCCATGATCTCCTCAAAAGGATCTATATCTTCTTTGGTCTTTGGTTTCATACCTAAAACCACACCACCATACATTTGAATGAATCTTCGATAGGAGTCCCAAGCGAATCTGGCATTATTGGTTTTATTGACCAATCCCACAACAGCCTCGTCATTAAGCCCTAAGTTAAGAACGGTGTCCATCATACCTGGCATAGAAACCCTAGCACCAGACCTTACAGAAATTAGAAGTGGGTTTTCGGAATCCCCAAATTTTGTGCCCATTGTTTTTTCAATAGCGGCAATGGCTTCTTGAACGTCTTCCTTCAATGCTTCTATGACGTTATCTTTCCCTAAGGTATTATATTCCGTACATACTTCAGTGGTTATCGTAAATCCAGGAGGCACTGGAATTCCAATGGCACTCATTTCGGCCAAATTGGCTCCTTTTCCTCCCAAGAGGTTTTTCAATTTACTGTTTCCATCAGCTTTTTTATCCCCAAATAGATATACTCTTTTCTTGATTTCTGTTAAAGTCTCCATAGTGTTGTTTCTATTAGTATCTTACCAAAAATAGAGACTTAAATCGCCTTATTTCATGACAAATATCATGAATAAGGCCCTGTGTAACTTAGGTTACAAAATTATTCGGTTATCAAAAAAGGCATTCAAAACGCCATGTTTTTTTTAATATAATCGCTTTATCAAAATAGAATTATCAACTTTTTTAAAAGGAAAAAGGGAAGTGTTTTTTTAGGAGAAAGGATCCCATGCCCGATTTTCTTATATAAGGTGTCATTATTATCTATATGTCACTCCCGATCGATTGTACTTTAACTTTAAGGGGTTAAGTCTATTGTTTTTGAATATTGGCTGATACGACCGGTATGATCTTGGATTCTTACTGTGATATTCTTTTGAAATTTCTGACAAGCCATTGACTCATCATAGACATGAAATATTTCATAGGTTCTTTTTGGTACGGAATCAGGTAATCCAAATTCTGGCGAATGGGTAAAATTCTGGCCATGATAAACCGATATTTTGTCCGATTCGAAATCACCCCAAAAAATCCATATTCGCCTTGTGGACTTGTTTGCTATGAATGAGACCTTAGCCACTATAGTATCCGTGGATATTTTAAATTCTAAATTGAAATCGGAAAGCCCAGTCGTCCTATGGCTTTTGAATACGTCATCCCAATCTTGACCACCTTTTTGTTGACTTTTTCCCCATTCAAGATTTCTTACTTGTTCCATGTGCTATTATATTATGGGGGATGTTAAAGAGGGAAGTATGCTAAAATTAAGAATAATATTGACTCCCCAATGTACTGGTCGATTAAATGGTTCGAAACAATCAATTATTAACTTAATATTAACGATTTGCTAGAGTAATGGAATTTACCCTTGTTTATTGATTTCCCATATATGATTACTTTTCTTATATTAACATTGGTACACTTAGGGTAAACATTGGTTATAACCCAAACAATCCTAAAACCCCAAATCTGGGTACAACCTTTGGATGTAAAAGGAAGGTTGTAACTTTATAACCTAACTTAAAGAATTGCTTTTGACGCTGAAACTCAATATTACCGATAGATTCAACAAGGAATTGCCTGCCGACCCTATAATGGGGAATTCGAGGCGACAGGTGAGCGGAGCGTGTTTTTCCTATGTAACACCCAAGAAACCATCGAACCCTTCCTTGGTGCATGTTTCCCCGGAAATGGTCGAGGCTTTGGGAATCACGGAATCGATCACATCAAAAGATTTTTTAGGGGTGTTTTCTGGTTCCATGGTTCTGGAAGGAACCCAACCTTATGCCATGTGTTATGGGGGGCATCAGTTTGGAAATTGGGCCGGACAGTTGGGTGATGGTCGTGCCATCAATCTTGCTGAGGTAGCACATAACGATAAAACTTGGGCGCTACAGCTAAAAGGCGCAGGGGAGACCCCGTATTCAAGAACGGCTGATGGTTTGGCTGTTTTACGATCTTCCATTAGGGAATATTTATGTGCTGAGGCCATGTATTATCTTGGTGTTCCTACAACCCGTTCATTATCACTTGTTTTAAGTGGGGATCAGGTTTTGCGGGATGTAATGTATGATGGTAATCCTGCTTATGAAAAAGGAGCCATCGTATGTCGTGTGGCACCGTCGTTCATTCGCTTTGGGAATTTCGAGATATTGGCGGCCCAAGATGATGTGGAAACATTGCGTGAATTAGCTGATTTTACCATAAAACACCATTATTCATATTTGGGCAACCCTTCCAAGGAAACCTATCTGGCATTTTTTAAGGAAGTGGCCATGAAAAGCTTGGACATGGTTATACACTGGCAACGGGTTGGTTTTGTACATGGGGTCATGAATACCGATAACATGTCCATTTTAGGATTGACCATTGATTATGGACCTTATGGATGGCAGGAGGGGTATGACCACGGATGGACACCCAATACGACCGATAAAGCCCATAAGCGTTATAGATATGGTACACAGCCACAGGTTGTCCTTTGGAACTTATTGAAACTCGCAAATGCCTTATATCCACTAATTGAAGAAGTAGAGCCCTTACAGGCCATTCTTGGAGAATATCAAGATAAGCTGAAAATAGCGTATCTGACCATGATGAGGTCTAAGTTGGGATTGTATGAAACGGATACCCATGATCAGGATTTGGCGGATAAATTGGAGGATGTATTGCAACGTTCCGAAACCGATATGACCATCTTCTTTAGACTGCTTGCCGATTTTAAAAAAGATGGTTCAACTGCTGGTTTGGAATTGGTAAAGGAGGCTTTTTATAATCCGGATGAAATAAAGGGGGAAGTCGAATTGCAATGGAACAATTGGTTTTTAGCATATAGCGAACGTTTAAAAATAGAGCAGAAAGACGATGTTGAACGCCTTGCGGGAATGAATGCTGTAAACCCTAAATACGTACTTCGGAATTATATGGCGCAAATGGCGATTGATGCAGCCGATAAAGGGGATTATTCCCTCTTGGATGAATTGTTCAACCTGTTGAAGCAACCCTATGAAGAACAATTGAATATGCAGAAATGGTTTGCCAAACGACCAGAATGGGCCAGGAACAAAGTAGGGTGCTCTATGTTATCCTGTAGTTCCTGATCAGATTCTTGATAAGAAGACCAACGAATGGATTTTCTTATCGAAGCGGTCAATGAAACACTGGCAAGAAAATCCAACAATTAATTATTCGATACTGTAATTTTTAGGGGTTAAAATTGACTAATGCTCTTCAAAAGGTGATATTGCACAACTTTTAATTCAATACTGATGAACAACTATAAAAAAGCATATATAGCGGGTGGATGTTTCTGGGGAATGGAAGAACTCTTTAGAACACGCCCAGGAGTAATGGACACTGAAGTAGGATATATAGGAGGGGAAAACGAACATCCTACCTATAAAAACCATCCAGGTCATGCCGAGGGTATTGAAATTACCTACAATCCCTCCATTACCTCATTCAAAGAGCTTTTAGATTACTTTTTCAGGATGCATGATCCAACGACCGTTGATAGGCAAGGAAATGATTTGGGGTCGAGTTATCGTTCTGCCATTTTTATTCAAAATGAAGAGGAAAAAAACACAGCAGAGGAAATGATCGCTATTGTCGATGCCTCTAAAAAATGGGAGGGAAGGGTCGTAACAACCTTAGAGCCTTTCACGGTTTTTTGGCCAGCAGAACCCGAACATCAAGATTATTTGGTTCGAAATCCTAATGGGTATACCTGTCATTTTGAGCGGTTTGCGGAAAGTTTTTTGGAATAGGATATATTCCAAGATTACCAAAAAGAAAGGAGGGTAGTGTACTACCCTCCTTTTTGTATTCCAATGTTCTTCAGTAGGGATGTTCTGTTAACCTATTACCTGTCGTTCCGTAGCAAAAGGTTGGTGATAATACCGCTGCCCTGTAGCCTTATACATCGCATTGGCCAATGCCCCGATAGCTGGGGGTAGACCCGGTTCGCCCAATCCCGTGGGCGCTATTTCGTTCTCAACAAAGAAAACTTCGATTTCCTCAGGTACTTGGGAATGACGTATCAATTGGTATCTATCAAAATTCATTTCACTGACCGCGCCATTGGCAAAGGTCAATTTACTGTACATGGAATGTCCGATGCCGTCAATAACGCCACCTTCAACCATATTTTTGGCGGCATCCTTATTTACAACGATACCACAATCAACGGCGCACCACACTTTTTTGATTTTTGGTTGCCCGTGTAGCATAACCATGTCAAACACTTCGGCCACATAGGTAGAGTGGCAAAAATAGGCGGCAACCCCACGGTGCACTCCTGGTATCTTTTCGCCCCAATTTGACTTTTCCTTAACCATTTTCAACACGCCTGCATATCGTTCGGCCTCATAATCATGTTCTTCCCCTACGGGGTTGTTTATTGCGCGCTCAAACAATTCCAATCGAAAATCTATAGGATCCTTACCTGCGAGTTCGGCGACCTCATCAAGGAAGGATTGTTCTGCACCAGCAGTGAAATTCGACCTTGGGGCACGCCATGCCCCAGTGGTGACATTGGTTTCGCCTCCTATTTTTTCGGCCTTATAATTTTCAACGGCACCTGCCGGAAAACGTTTTGGGAATATAGGTCCATCGGGTAGCCCTGCACCCTTTACGGAAAAGGCGATCAGGTTATTGTTTTCGTCGAGACCAGCCTTATACCTTGCACGGTACGTGGGGCGGTAGGTGCCTTGTGACATATCATCCTCCCTCGTGTATATAAGTTTTACGGGAGCCCCTATTTTTTTTGAGATAGCCGCCGCTTCAACCCCGAAATTGACATAAAGCCTTCTTCCAAAACCTCCACCGATTCGTGTCATGTTCACGGTTATATTTTCAAGGGGCATGTTGAGCAATTTTGCAACGGAACCTTCGAGTGCCTCAGGGGTTTGGGTCGGACCTATCAGTTCGGCCGCATTTTCCGTGACGTTGGCAAAGAAATTCATGGGTTCCATGGTATTATGTGCAATAAACGGGGCACTATATGTTCGCTCGATTACTTTCGCTGCCTTTTTAAAAGCGGCATCCGGGTTCCCATCTATTCGACTTTCTTGAACCTTGCCTGAAGTAAGGGCTTTTTCCAAACGCTCTACATGCAAACTGGAATCTTCTAATTCACCAATGTTTTCCCAATTGGCTTTGATGGCCTTTTTGGCCTGAATCAATGGCCAAGTGGATTCACCCACAATGGCAATAAGCTGAAGAAAACCTTTTTCATCGAACATTCCCACTTCTTCGAGGGTCGTGTCTATGATAAAGGCATCGGTCACCCCAGGCATCTTTTTTATTTCTTCCGCATTAAAATCCTTCACCGTCATACCGAATGCTGGAGGATGTTGGATCATGGCGATTTTCATGCCTTCCCTCTTAAAATCGAGGCCAAATAAAGGTTCCCCGGTGATGATTTTCTTTCCATCAACATTTTTAATACTTGTACCGATCAGTTTAAAATCCTTTACTTGCTTGAGTTCAACTTCTTCTGGAATTTCAATACCCACGGCTTTTGAGGCTATTTCTCCATAAGAAACGGTACGTTCCCCATTTGTTTCAAGGATTTGTCCGTCCTTGGCCGTTAGGTCTGCCACCGTTAAACCCCATTCCTTGGCGGCCGCTTCCATCAACATTCTCCTGCCTGTGGCGCCGGCCATTCGAAGTGCATTCCAACTCAATCGTATTGAAAGACTACCGCCGGCAAATTGGTTTTGGTAAAACCCGGTGTTCAAGGGCGCTTGCTCCACAATAACATTTTCCCAGGGCACGTCCAATTCTTCCGCTACGATCATCGGCATTGAGGTCTTTACATTTTGACCTATTTCGGGATTGGGGGAATAGATGGTCACTAATCCCGTATCCCCAATTTTTATATAGCCGTTTATGTCAAACCATTCCTTGGGCACGGCCAATCCTGTTTTTTTGTCCGATGTGGCAGGTACACAACCATTGAGCCAGCTAAATCCTATGAGCATTCCTCCGCTGGCTGCGGCGGATACCTTCATAAAAGATCGTCGATTATAGGAGGTCTTTATACGTGTCATTTCAATAGTTTTAGTTTGTAGAAGGTGATTTTAAGCGTTTTCCGAGTTGGCTGCCGCTGTTTTGATGGCTTTCTTTATTCGTGTGTACGTACCACAACGACATATGTTGCCATTCATGGAACCTTCGATTTCTTCGTCGGTGGGATTTGGATTGCTCTTCAATAGGGCAGAGGCTGACATGATCTGGCCTGCTTGGCAATAGCCGCATTGGTATACATCGTGCTCCAACCAAGCTTGTTGAACGGGGTGGTCGCCATTTTCCGATAAGCCTTCAATTGTTGTGATCTCTTGGTTGCCCACGGCAGAAACCGGTAATTGGCAGGATCGTACCGCCATTCCCCCTACATGTATGGTGCAGGAACCGCATTGTGCAATTCCACAACCATATTTGGTGCCCAACAAATCTAGATGGTCGCGCAATACCCATAAAATGGGGGTAGAGGGGTCGACATCCACTTGCTGTGTCTTTCCGTTGATATTCAGATTAAAACTTGCCATACGTATTGTGTGAATAAGTGATTTTGTGGAAGTTACAAAATATTATGATTGATATACCCGAAGTTTGCCCTAGGAACCCTTTAAATTAATGTTAAAAGATCACCAAAAATCCATTCCCCATATCAAAACCGGAACATAGCATTTGCGCAGAAGGTTTACGACCCCTATACATGGAAGGGAAGAACCAATATTTGCTTGTTTTCGTATGATTAAGTTGAAGGGCAGGGCAGGAAAGAGAATTCACCCCCCATCGGAATTTATAAGGGCCCAACGACTTAAGCTTGCGGCCCAACTAATTAAAAAGAAGGGAGTGAATATCTCAGAAATCGGATATGCCGTTGGGTTTAACCAACCGGCATATTTCTCCACATGTTTTAAGGAATATTTTGGTTGTTCCCCTTCTGAATATACCTCTTGACAAAATAGAGCCCACAACAAAATAAGTCTTCTTAACAAAGCAAATGAAGAACCTTGGCCATGGGTGAACAACCTTTACTTTCGAGATACAGAAAAATTTCTCTATATTTTATAGGTGTTAGGAGAGTATATGAGGTTCAAAAAGTCCCGGAAAGTAACACCGATCAATTGCTGATTTATCCGGTCAGGGGTAAGTATATGAAGCCGTTTTTTAATTTGACCTAAAGAAATAAGCGGCATCTTCCGGTATTTCCGCAACAACGCTATGTACATGCTTTTTAAACCATGAAGCATTTAATCCACGTTCGTGTTCAAGGTCATATTTTCCAATGACTTCTGTTTTAACAAGATTCCAACCCGGTTTAAAATCGAGGTTGTAGACTACGGAATTTTCTGCTTCAATGGTTTTTGTTTCGTCTCTTCGCACGGTATTCTTTGTATTTTCGATACCCTGCAAACTGGCAAATTCATCAAGATAAGCCCAAGAAATGATATACCCTTCATCACCCATGGTCAAGGTACTTTGGTTGGTAAGGTTGTAGGTGGTACGTACCGAATTGCCCAGGGTCAGGTTGCCGATAACCTTTCCATTCTGTTCTACATTTAAGGTGGTCTTCCCAAAGTAACCACTAGCAGCATTCGTATAGTTGAATTTACCTATATCCTGAATATCATAGAATACCAAGTTTTGTAGATTACCTAATTTCGTCTCCGTTTGTATGGTTTTTGGCAAGTTTATGGTAATTGACCCCTTATTGTCAATATGACCGATTTTAAGTGTTTTTGGTATGGTTTCATTTTGGAGGTATCGATATACCATGACCACATCTACTTGGCCAAATCCCCAATTTTCAAAAATATTGTTTTTACTCATTTGGGTGTTTTTCCAGTACCAATCGTCTTGATCGGTATTTATCCCATGACGGTTACTTTTTGTTTTACCATCATTTAGAATTTCAGAAACCAAGGGCTTTGTAATTTTTGTACTGACAATGTCTTCTTTTGGTCCTATATGCGATGTATTTCCATTTTTACAACAGTATAGAACCGTTGACAGGACGAATGCCGATACCATCAATAAAATTTTATTATTCATCTTTTTATTATTTACAAATTGTTTAATCCTTCTATTTTGAAAAATATTCAACCTTTTTCAGGTCAAATTGGTACAATATTTTATTAATTATCACAGCTTAATAAACCTTCATTAGCTCCAAATTTTAGAGTGAAAGGAATTTCAGAATCTCCTTCTAATGTACTTTTTTGGAGAGTTCCTGTAATTGTACCTTCTAAATATTGGTTTTTCCATTTAAGGGTTACACTATAATTTCCTGTAGGTCCGATAACAGCACTTTGTCCTGGGAAATTTAAGCCGCGAACGGTTATCAAGTTGCTTGCTATATCATCATTATTGGTGCCAGTAGTAATCTTGGTTTCTCCTTCTTCAGGTAAAAAGGACGTATACATGTTAATAATCACTTCTTCATCTCCAATAACATCGAAATCGTTATGAAGGTTTAATTGTAAACTTCCGGTAGTTAGGTCTCCCTGAGTGGAATACCATGCCTGATTATAACTCATTGCATAAGAGCCCCCCGAGAAATTCCAGTAACAAGTACATGAGCCAACAACCTCTACTTCTATAGTGTCGAATATTTCTGAATTGGATTTAAGGGCTGCGGTTATGTAGTATTTTCCATCTGTGTTGGGAGCTGTAAAACCTCCTTCTTGATTAATACCGACAGTTTGTCCAGATTCGTTTTTAGCAGACCAAACAACCTCTTTGTCATCACCGGTTACATTTACGTTAAATTCTTTATAATCGCCAACTTGAAAACAAGTGTCATCGTTTGTATAAACATTGATTTTACTGTTGTTGATTATTATTTCGGCTGTGATGGGTTTGGCATATTTCGTGCCTCTAAAACACTCAAAAGAAATAAACTCGGCAGTTACTGTAAAAGGGTATTTACTTTCATCAACCGGTGTTAGAATTGTGAAATTTTGATTAGGGGCTTCAGAATAATTATCTCCATATATAACGCCTACCTCAGGAGGGGTAGCTAAATCAATATCAAAACTTATGGTATTTTTCAGTTCTAATTGTAAATCAACAGGGTCTCCTGGTGTTACAATATAAGGGTTTGTAGTAGGGTGGGTCCATTTAATCTCCACTGGGGTTAAGTTTAATTCTTGTGAATCAGATATTGTTTGTCCATAAAACACATCTGTTCGAAGACTGAGTTCCACAACATCCGCTCCAGTGTTAATAGGATAAACCTCTATTCCACCGTTATCTGTATAATCGACTTCAAAAGCACTACCTTGGGTTTTACCCTTTAAATATTTACTATTCAGTACATTAATGGGGCCACATTCAATGGCAGGGACTTTTAATATTCCGTCTTCCCAATTTCCTAGATTAGCTAAATTTGACAATTGGGTAGAGGTAAAGGTTGAAACGGCTCCAAACCCTATTTCTTCCACTATATTTTTACCTGCAGGGGTAGAAATAAATGAACTGGCTTGCATTAAAGACTCCCAAATGGTTTTATCAATAGACCAATCTTGACTTGCGGCATAAACCACAGCGGTCAGTATGGGTTCTGGACAAGCCTTTTCTTCTAAGAAGTCATTATTCAAAAGGCTAAATTCAAATTCTGTGAAGTGGGACAATCGGGTTTTACTATAGCCTTCTTCTATTTTTTGAATTGCCCATACAATTGCTCCAACAATGGTAGCTGCTGTTGCTGCCTGGGGAATAATTCCAACTGCGGCAGCTGCTTTGGAAAGGTCGTTAAAATATTTACCTGTAATTGTATTTGGGTCGCTATATTCGGTATTGGCAGCGGATCTCATTTGGTCGACCAAATCTTCGGCATCTAGATTATAGCATCCAGCACTTTCATTGGTTTTGTTTGATTTTCCACTTGCATTGGTGCTGTTTTCGGCCTCAAAGTCTTTGATGCTTTGGTTTAAATAATCCAAAACACCATATTTATTAAGCAATCGATTGGTAATATCGATACTTGTTGCTTTATCGACACTTTCGTCGGTCAAGACTATATCATTATTCAAAAAGGGTATTAAGGCAAATTCGGCATCTTCATTGTTCAATAAATTGTATAGCATTGCAAAAGGAACATCCTTTGGATCGATATTATCCAAATCGCCTGCTAGCATGGCTTGGTCTATGTTTAAAAAATCGGTTCGTTGTTTTAATAGGTTTTGAAAACTTGAAATGACTTTGTTTGTATATCCTTCTGCTTTAGGTAACTCAGAAATTGTTAACGCTTTTGGGTCGCAGATAACTGTTCCTGTAGCGTTTTTAAAAACCACTTGTAATTCACCTCCTTCAATTGGTAATTCAGGATGTACAGGTGCCATGATAAATGATTTGTCATTTTCATCAGTTTCTACAGGCATCGATACTCCTGTAAAAGCATCGTGGTACCAAAATTCGGCCGTTAATTTTTCTTTTAAGCTTTCATCAATACCATTGAGAAATAATTTATCGGTTGGAAAAACACTTGGTGCTCCAAGTTCAATAAGGCCACATTCTGCCAATTCCTTTGGCGTTTCTGTTTTGTTATCATCTTTGCTGCAGGCTAAGACCATTAACAAAAGAAGATAAACACGATTTTTATTAATTAAAGGTTTCATTTTTTTTAATATTAAATTTTACACTAGTAGTTGTTACCAATAGACCTTCTTCAATAAGCACATATTTTATTTCGGTAATGGAAGTAAGGCTTCCATCAAAATTAAAACTGCTACCACCCAAATTATCGCCCAGGCGGCCGTCACCAGCAGAAATATTGCTTAGAAAACCATAATCTACTTCATAATCTATATTATCATTCGAGTGATTTAGGCCTTCATGGGTATTAAAACTTTTCTTATTCTTCTCGAGTAAATAAAAGTTGGCATAGCCATTTACTTCGGGCCATGTGGGTTTCCTACTGGATTTGTCCTTGGATATATCATATTTTAATGATGGGGAGGTAGTCAATTTGTCGATTATAGGGAATTGGGTAAGGGTTCCAATACCAATATTTTTAATTTGGGTACCATAGGCTAATAATCCACCAGTTTTTGTTGCTGTTTGGGAAATGGCGGTTATAGAAAATGAAAGGTAGAATAGTGTTGTTACCGAAATGGGATTTATTGTTTTCATAATTAAGGATGTTTAAATAGTTTTACTTCTATTTAAGTTTTAAGCGGGTAAATCCTAACTTTTTTATACCGATATAAAGTGTTGTATGGTTAAAAATGTTTTCCAATGTTTTGGGCACTTTATTTTTTGTATTTATAAATTTTTCAAGTTGTCCAATTCCAATTCGGTTATAATTTTCCAAAGCTCATCATAACTTAGTCCTCGACTTACCAGGGTAATACCAAAACGCATATTGTACAGGAATTTAACTTCATAATAACTGTCCTTTGCAACATAGGTTTCCAATACTTTGAGTCCCTTGTTTTCATATGTTTTTTGATGGCCTGATGATTTTTCACTACTAAATTTCATAGTCTGGGCCATATAATGGGAGTTTATTGCCAATAAACCATCCTTGCTGGCTCCATCCACAATGGTGAGTTCTAGTTTTTTGCCGTCTCCATCTGTATAGATAGCTCCTGCTGATGCAATGTCGTTTTGCGAAATGCGGGAGGTGGTAAACTCTGCCCTTTTAAAATTTCCAAGATTGGTTGGTAACCAGTTTTGGAATTGTGTTTCTGTAGCAGGTTCTGTCATTTTTAAGTGCTCCCTAAAATCGTTGGTTTTAGGTGTTTCCTTAACTGCCTTTACTGTTTTTTGAATAATCTGTTTGTTTTTTGATTTATCATCGCCACAAGAAAATAAAAAGAAGGAGCTAAAAGTTATTGCAATAGTTTTTAGTGGATATTTCATTTTAAATCTAAGGTTTATCATCAATTGTTATTTTTACCAAGTTCTTTTAACCCTTTACCAGGATGTAGATCCTTCTTTTAATTGTTCTTCTAATTTTTCCAGTTCCTTTTTTCTTTGAGCTTCCCTTTTACCCACTATTGATCTACAGGATTTCAGAAAACCACCTACAACAAAGGAGACTATAAAAACTTGTGTGAAATTTACTTCTACTATATAAGGGATATGCTTTGTGGTTAGATTACATCCTATGTTTCAAAATGCCATCAACCACAAGGGTTACTGTCCACTTCTTCTTTTGCCTCATCTATGGCTTGGTTGATTGCGTCTTGATTTGCCGTAGGAACACAGTCGACTATATCCCGTAATGCTTCCAGGTAATCATAAGCTGTCGATTCAACAAGGGCACAATTCGACTCAGTAGGGTCCTGACTATAAACGTTTATGGCATTATAATAGGCGGTGAATTCGTTTTCGACCCATTCGGTCCATGTTCCGGCTTGGCAATCAAAGGATGATGTGTCGTCATCGGTGTCGTCGCTGCTACAGCTTATTGTGATTAAAAATGCTATGGCCAGACAACAGGTTCTGAATACTTGTTTACTTGTTAATTTGTCGATAAATACATGTATACCCATTCGATTGATTTTTAAGGTTGTTATTTTCATCTGTTACTTTGTTATCTCCGAACCAATCCTATAAAAAAGAAGGGAGATCTACGGGTAAAAACTTTTCCATAATTAGTTGTTTATGGGGATCTTTACGTGTTTAACCCCTCCTTTTTTTTAAATGTGCTTTGAACGTTGAAATGAAACTCGGAGACATTGACTTTCTTGAATGTTTGCTTCAAAGGCACATAGGTAAAACTCTTGTTGTGTGTTTTTGATTCTTATATCCTAAACTTTACGCCACCGGCAACTACCAATTGTCCGCCATCAATGATTACATATTTTAATTCAGCGAACGGGGTAATGCTCCCTCCTATATTAAAATTGGCACCACCGCCGAGGTTAAGTCCAAAACGCCCATCACTGGCCGAAAAGTCTCCCAAAAAACCAAGATCGTTGTCATCGTAGCTTACCTTAACGCTGGAATAATTTAGTCCTGCAATTCCGTAAACACCAATTGTTTCTTCATCCAAAAAATAATAATTGGCATTGGCATTGACTTCGAACCAGTTGATTTTCACACCGGATTCGTCTTTAGGTAGATAATAAATAAACGAAGGCGAAATGGTCAATTTGTCAATAATTGGAAATTCCGCATTGGCACCTATTCCTATATTTTCAACTTCGGTGCCGTAGGCAAGAAATACACCCAATTTGGTGTCGGTTTGGGCATTTACAGTGAAAGAAAATGTAAAGTACAATAAAGCTGTTGTAATAATGAGATTGATTTTTTTCATGATTTAGAATTAATGTTAAGAGTAAAAATATTTATTCGTGAAACGTGTGTTAATTTGTCATTTAAAGGATTGGGTTATTCATATCAATTTTTAAAATTAAAGTTGAAGGATTGCGCTTGCGGCAAGGTTACCGAGCAGCGTTCATAAGTATAGATCATCGAGGCGCCATCTGGATTTGTGATTTCGGCCAACCTGTTTTGAGTGTCAAATAAAACAGTAGATCCCGCGCCTTCACCCTTGGTGAGGGTGAACTTTGAGCAACCTCCATCGCCCCGGCAATCTACTTTTTCTTCGGTGATATTTTCGGCTCCCCTAAAAACATCCGGGTGGTACACAAACACCCATTCTACCATTGGATAGCGATTGGGATGCACGTGGAGTTCGTAACCATTGTAAATTATGGGTTCACTGGGCCATTCTACATTATGGTCGCCGAGCATGTCCTCATTGCCCATACTAAACATTTTTACGATGTTCTTGCCCATGTTTTTCACTTCATCAAAAGGGATTTTGTAATAGTTTCCCTTTTCGCCAGAATAGATATAGCCATCTTTGTCCCAATACACAGGATCTGGGTTTTTACCTTTACTATGGTATTCCATGCGCATGGCCATGGAGTCGAAATCCAAAAAGGAAATAATTTTGTCCTTTTTATGCTCCATTACCATTTTTACGTCCGTATCAAAGCTGAACTCGTTTGGAGTAATTTTTTTACTTCTATTGTTGGCACTTTCATTATTACTAGATCTATGAAGATCACTTATTTTCACATCCTGTCCGTCTCCATCGTCTTCATCACCTTCATCATCAATTATGAGTCCATTGCCATTGGTGTCTATGCCATTATTGGGAGTACTGTCCGGGTCTGTTGTGCTACATTTGATCAGTTCGGCAGTGGTCATAAGATCGGTATCGTCCAAAACAATTACCATTACTGTCATAACCGCTCGCTTCCATGCATCGAGCGTGCCGACATTCCATAATTTGGTGGTTTGGTCGTAGTTGCCATGGGTCACAGAAACATTTGTGATGCTATAACTACTGGGAAAAACTACTTTGGAAACAATGTCGTTGGATGATGCAGGGCCTTTATTGTTGACTGCAATGATGAAAGTTACAGCACCCCCAAGTTCAGTAACCATAGGCTGGACACTATTTTGTACATGAAGGTCTGCTTCTTCATAGTTAGGCAATACTGTACTGGTAGTTTCTGTTGTTGTACAGTTTGCTTGGGCCATATTAAGGGTGCTGAGCAGCAAAAGTGTTACTATGAAGTGTTTTGTTATTATGAGAGTTTTCATTTTTTTAGTTTAATGGTCATCAATTGTTCTCCATTCCTTTTTTCAATAGGTCTTGCCCAAACATTTTCTTTTCAACGGCGGCCGGTACTTGTACTTCAACATTTTCGTAGAAGTATTCGATTTTTCCCTTGCCTGATTCAAAATAGGGGTCATTTTTTATGACAATGTTTATTTCAATCAATCTGTTTTGATTGTCGAACAAGATGTAGCTGCCCTCATGGCCACTCTCAACTACACTGAATTTGGTGCAATCCATACTGCCTCTACACGCTATTTGTGATTCTTTATATCTGTCAGCAATCATTTCATCCCTAAAATGTTCAGGTCGGATTACAAATGGAAAGTCTACGTGCATGAACGGATAAACAGCAAGTCCTTGTTTTTCCATGGCCTCCATCCCTTCAAAAATGCTGCCTTCGGGTAATTTATAGGCACTGGCCATCATACTGGGCGCCATCATGCTCATACCGGGCATTGCAAATAGGGACGTTTTGGTATACCGTTGCTCCCTTGGGTTATAACTGATAAAGAAACCCTCACTATCAGTATAGGATGTAAGTGGAGCCCCCGTTTCTTGATCAACATAGTCCGAGCGCATTGCAACCGCATCGGCATCAAAATAGCTTACCATATTTGATTCTTTTTGTTTATCGTATGAGGTTACCCTAACATCCGAAGTGTACCATGCCCATTTGGCATCGGTATTTTTTTTCAAGGATGGATTTTCAAACTCGGTTCCAGTCGGTATTTGTTTTTCCTTTTTGTCAAGGTTTTTTTCGGTTTCCCCAATGTTCTTGGAGTTATCTTTCTTGTCTTTCCCTCCTTTTGTAATGGAATCTATGGTATTGTTCGTGGTTTTGGACACTTCTTTGTCCGTTCTGTTTAGAATGGTCCGTTCTATTGCATTTTCGGCTTTCTTTTTTAGTTTTTTTAGAAATTGAGCTTCGGAATTGACAACTGTAAGAAAGCAGACCAGGGTTATTATGATGTGTTTTGTTTGCATGGGAATACAATTTCTAATGGGTTACTGAAAAATTATAATACAGTTTTTTGTCATCCGCCGCTGGAACTTCGGAAACGAGTATATAATTGCCAGGGGTAAGGTTTGCCTCGAAATATCCGGTGGCACCACTTGGTAGGTTGTTCATGCCTCCCAAAAAAGTAAATCCTTTTGGGGCTGGACTTCTAAGGCCCTTTGGGTTCATCCAATTCAACCATTCCAATAAATCGGGTAATTCGGCAGAATCGTCATAGCGCACCAGATTGATGTCGTGACCCAAAAAGTGTTCATATACCGTCTGGTCCTCAAATTGCACTTGAAAGATTTGATTTCCAGATGAAACACTGTCCTTCAGTACGATGCCTTTTGTACTGGATATGTTGATTTGGGCAGTTGCTTTTGGAGGTTGAAGTAACGTTTTGTCTTCCGTTACAATAATTTGCTTGTACATACCATGGCTGGTATGCCAAGTTCCATCCATCATTTTTACATAGCATTCCATAATATAAAGGCCAGGTTCAAGATAGACGGTGCTTTTTGCCGTATTTTCAGGGGAAATAAGTCCAGTACCTCCCATGTACCTCACTTTTTGAAACCATTCCGGCAACTTGCCAAAAGCCTGTATGGCATTGTCCATATCACCGTCCATAATAAGTTTCATACCCTCTGCGAATGGGGGAAGGATATCGTTTTCGGTATCCACCACGGTTTTACCTGCGGGATATAGATCCAGTAATATAAAATGGACTTCCGCGGATTCATTTTTATAGGTCAACGTGTTCCAGCCGGAGTTAAGGGTGTCTTTTGAGACAAACTCCATACCACGGGTAAGGATGTTGACCAAACCGGATTCCTCTAGTGTTATATGGGATTGGGTTGGCTCTGGGACTTCAGGTTTTTTCTGATCGGTCTTGCATCCCGCCAATAACACCAATACTAGGGCTAATGAGTAATACTTCATCCTATTAATTATGTTTTGTATCCAAAGCAATTCGGATACTGGGTTGATAAAAAATGTAAGGGGGAAGTCCAAACAAGTTATAAAATGAAAAAGGTTATAAGATTCGCAATTTATATTTTACAGGTGTGGATTTGTGGTTGGTAGGTATTCTCGGATAAATTGAAAGGAGGCATATGTAGGGGGTTAGTTTACCAACAATGGCATTTATATTACCGTTTACCCTAATAGGCTGCCCGACAATGGATTGGCCACACAAGTTCCAATACATTTTCTTATCTTTAAGTAACATACCATTGTGCTCCATGATAAAGTCCATAATCGTAGATGATGAATACAACGCCATTAAGAATCTAAAATGGGAGATTGACCAATTTTGTAAGGATGTTCAGGTTATTGAAGCGTTTACCAATCCTGTTGAAGCCATTTCGGCCATTAATTACCTAAAGCCCGATTGTGTTTTCTTGGATATTGAAATGCCTGAAATGGACGGTTTTGAGATGCTTGCCTCCCTGCATTATCGCGATTTCGATTTGATTATTACTTCGGCTTATGATAATTATGCGATCAAGGCATTTAGGCAACATGCCATGGATTATTTATTGAAACCGATAGATTCCGATGATCTAAAGGAAGTCCTGGATAGGATACGCAGTAATAAGAAACACAATATTCTGGGTGCCGAGCTTAAAAATATGCTGGACGATTGGAATCCCAAAAAGATGACCAAAGTAGCCCTACCCTTATTGGGCAAGACGCTTTTTGTGTTTAAGGGAAACATTCTGTACTGTAAATCTGACGGTAGTTATTGCGAAGTGGTTTTTAATGATGGCAAAAAGGAAGTAATGAGCAAAAAACTAAAGGAAATGGAAGAACTGTTGGGCAAAGGTTTTTTTAGATTGCATAATTCTTACCTGATACGTTTGGATGCGGTAAAGGAGTATGTGAACCATCAGGGATACTATGTAGTGCTTGAGGATGGGAGCACCATACCGGTCTCGCGGTCAAAAAAACAACAATTGTTACAATTGCTGAATGGTTGAAAAGGACTTAGGACAAAGCTACTTGGAGTATTTTTACGAGTACCCCATTCAAAATGGGTTTCTAATGTTCACCCTAGGAGCGCTCTTTATACTCACCGTATATCATTTTTTACTTTATTTTCAACAGAAGGATAAGCTTTATCTCCTCTATAGCGGATATACTTTTTTTATAATACTCTCACAACTGCACCTTTTGGATGGGGGATTCTTGGTAGAACTCTTTTTACCGGTCAAGAATATTTTTGCATACCCCATGGTGTATACCGAGGTTTATTATTGTCTGTATGTAATATTCGCCTTTAGGTTCCTGAACATTAAGGAGCAACTACCCCGCTGGTACAAATATTGTCTTTGGGCTTTGTATGTCATCATTGCTTATTGTATGGTATTGTTGATCATTCATTTTTTTACGGGTAGTTTTACACTTTTACTAAAGGGGTATTTTGGCTTTACCGTTATGATGAGTGTGCTTGGGCTTGTCATCTATATCCCGTTTTTTAAAATTGGTAGCCCACTGAAGTATTATATGATTTTTGGGTCATTTTGCTTGTTCCTTTTTTCAGTGGTGTCATTATTGATTTATCTGGACTTAGGGCAAAAGGGAATGTCCCAGGAACCTTCCTATAGCGTGCTATACGTTGGTTTTTTATTGGAGAACATCCTTTTTTCATTGGGTTTGGGCCATAAGCAAAAGCTTATTTTGAATGAACGGAACAGCTCCCAGGAAAAGCTTATAAGACAGCTGAGGGAAAATGAGGATCTTCGTGGAAAAGTGCAACAGCAATTGGAGCAACAGGTAAAGACCATGAGCCTTGAGGCCGAGGCGGAAAGGCTAAAATCGCTAAAAGTCAATTTTGAAAAGGAATTGGCAGAACTTAAATTACTGGCCCTTCGCAGCCAGATGAACCCACATTTTATCTTTAATTCCCTGAATTCCATAAAACGTTATATCATTGACAATGACAAAGGGAAAGCCGTCTATTATATGAATAAGTTTTCCAAACTTATACGAAGAATCTTGTCTTCCACTATGGAAAAGGAGTCTAGCTTGACCGAGGAATTGGAAACCATGAAGCTATACGTATATATTGAGAATATTCGTTTTAATGGTAAGCTCGATTTTAAAATTGAAGTAGCGGATGATGTTAATACGGGTATGGTCAAAATCCCTTCATTATTGTTACAGCCCTTTCTTGAGAATGCCATTTGGCACGGTCTGTCCCCTAAAAAAGTAAACATGTGCTTGATCATTCGTATCGCTAAATCGGCCCATGGGTCTATTCATATTGAAATCATGGATAATGGTATTGGTCGGGAACGATCCCAAGAGTTGAAAAAAAGAAGAATACACGATCGCCCCTCGGTAGGTATCAACCTGTCTAAAGAACGATTAATGCACTTCTGTACAAAATATGTACAAGAGGGAATCATAACCATAGAAGATGGGGTAAGTGAACAAGGGAATCCCGAAGGGACAAAGGTCATTATTGGGTTGCCCGTAGAATAACCACTAGTCTGGCTGTATCACTTTCTGGCCTCGGTAGGTAAAGGAAATGATAAAGTTTGAGCTATTTGCCGATACAATACCTTCTTTTGCCCGTAAACATTGGGGTAGGGGATTTAGAGGTTGAAAATAGGTGAACACTTTTGTTTTCTTTTAATAGAGTGATGCATTCCATGTCACCTCTATAAATGACATCAATATTTTTGATGTAAAACCTAATATATAATCAAACCAACATAAAAGAATAAGTGAACTTTCGAAAAAAATTGAAGAAAAAGGAGAGAATAGTCGCAACTCTATTTAAACAATATTTTGGTTTTCACAATTATAGGGAGGGACTCACCATAGAATGTTACGATTCTGAAACTCATGCTGGATTTAGAGGTAACAAACATCAAACTTATGGAGTTGGTGGACAGGTCCATTACAAACCTCCATTGGATAAGGAAATATTATAAATAGGTTACGTTTCTACTTAGCATATAAAGAATCCGCTCTAATCTTATTTTGTATTGGCCCGACCTTCACATTATATAATTTACGATACTTGAAACATACCACCAAAAAACACATGGCAAACAATAAACCCGATAACCGAAAGAATAATCCCGATTAGAAAAATATCAAAAGATTTTCGCAATAATTTAAATTTTCGATCAATTGTTTTACCTAGATGAAAGGTATCCTTGGCTATGGTCCTATAGAGTTCATCGCCTTGATTGATCAATCCTGTTAACTCATTAATGTAATCAACTTCGCCCATTTCATGGAAATTTCCATAAAACATCAAATTATTCGATTCCCTTCCACCATGTTTGAGCTCCGGTCGTGTTGCAAAAATTGCATAGGCAATGGAGATTAGATTAGTGGTCAATATCATTACCGCAGGAAAAATAAGATGCGGATCCTTATCTAACTGACTTAAGACAGTGCCAATTACAATAGAAAGAATCAGTGCATTGATGGAAATAAGAATATTCGATTTCCTATCTATCATCGTATTAAGGGTATACTGATTTTTTGAAACGAGGCGAAACAGGGTTTCTGCACCGCGTTCTGCACGAGGTTCGACCTTGGCCAATTTCTTTTTTAGCGCTTTTAGCTGTTCTTTGTCAATATTCAATTCTGTCCTTAAGTAGGCATCTTTTGCTTTTTCTATATTCTTTTCCCCCATACTAAATAGTTTTAAATTTTGAATCGTATCCCTGACCTAAAATAATAGGTATTATTTTTATTTACAGAGATTATGGAATTGTTTTTTCTATCCTTTAAGGTAGCACTACTGTTCAAAATATTGGAAACATTCAAGTAAAGTTCTAGATGGTCAGTGAATTTGTATTCATATCGTAGGCCGCCGATGATGATTGACATATTTATCTTATCTGCTATTTCATCGCTATTCACAAGCAAACCATCTTGAATATTGGAGGTGAAACCATCAAGTTCTGCAACTAACTTAAACCTGGATTTTTTTGAGAGGTGGTATTGTAGATTAGATTTAGGCACCCCTAGTTTATAAGACCAATTGGGATGGAATTTTCTGTAATAACTTATGAATGGCAATGGAAAGGGTATTCCCCTATTTCCTGAATAGGAAACACCTAAAATTAACTGATAGGGTTTGGCTACTTTATCATCATGTCGCTTGTCTTTAATAAAAACAATATCCCCAGAAAAAACGGCATCCTCAAAAGAAAGGTTTTTAACCAAATTGGAGCTGAAACCTGGTGTAAACCTAGCGCCAAATCGCCAATTTTCATTCATTTTAAAGGTATATCCTATGTTTAAGTCCAATAGCTGAAAGTCCTCAATGGTATTAATATCAAAATCTTCAATGCCGCTGTCAAATGACAATTCTATTTTGCTATAGTCTAGTCCCACCAAGAAAAAGCTACCCTCATTTACCTTAATAGGATAGTTGAACAATCCTCTCAATCTGTCATAACCAACATCGGAATTTCCTTTGGGGAGACGGGTATAATCAATTTTAGCAAGATCGGATAATTGAGCTGAGCAATTGCCTATGCCAATAAAAAGAATGATTAGAAGTTTCAATGTGTTGTATCTCATTATTTATCTAGAATTCTGAAAAGGACAACCAATCCTAAATATTAGGGTTTTCTTGGTATTTGGAAATTACCTTCATAATCGATTGGTGAAATTAGCCTCAAGAACAATCCGCTCCGTAGAAATGAAGTGTGTTCATGTGGTTTTGTACTATAGCTTTCTATATTTACGGATGCTTTCGTTAAAAAAAGTAATGGCCTTCGCTTCGTCGACAGTTTTCATGGGAAGTACTGCCCCCTTAAATCCCCCGTTCATCCAGTCGCCGTAGGTAATCGTATCAAATACACTAGTATCAATACCGTCATGTTCTTTATAACCAGAGGTGTACATATAAAAGTCATTTATGATGGAATCAGGAATGGCCATTCCAAAACCCACTCCAATCGGATTACTAGTGCCAATAATTTCGTAACCTCCTGTGTCAAAATGATGGGGCCATATACGAATAGTTGTGCTGAGTGCCATTTTATCTACTACGCTTTCCAGGGCGAGTTGGGCAATTTTTCGGTAACCGAGCATTTTGTCCAAGTCATCTTGCGGTGGTTTTGAAAATACAAAATCATCGGACATCTTACCATAAGGCAGTTCATAATGAAGTTTGTAACTATAGGTTTTAGACGCGCTCAATGTCTTTGTAACCTCCTTTATCCATTTTACGATTTCACGATGCGATTTTCCATCGAGGTGAAGGGTCTTCCGCTTGTTCCCGTTAGTCGACCAGTGCAATGAAAATTGTGCATAATCCAAAGCTATTTTACATCCGTAATCGTTTAGGGGCCAAGTTTCCAGACACCCCTTTTTGGTATCGAATCCCAGATTGGTATGGCTATCATCATCCTTTTTTTTCAAAAAACTAATTCCAGCGGTAGCCAAGTACTGGGCAGCTAAGTGCGTCATTTTTACCATTTCGAATTCTTTTAGGGGTTTATTCCCGCGTAATTAATTCCCGTAAGGCGATGCATATCATGATTAAAGGTTGATAGGTCATCTTTATTGAATCTATTAATATGATCATAACCACAGGCGCGTGAAATTACCTTGATCAAGTTATTGGTGGCATCAAAATAGTTATGTAATTGTTTGGCGGAAGAATCGATAATCAACCTGCTTCTTAGGGATTCTTTTTGAGTCGCTATTCCAACTGGGCAATTATTGCTTCCACAGGCACGCATTCCCAAACAACCAATTGCCTGCAATGCCGAATTGGAAACGGCAATGGCATCTGCACCCAACATTAGGGCTTTGGCAAAATCCTCGGCAATACGCAACCCTCCGGTAATTATCAGGGTAACATCAGTTGCACCCATTTTGTCCAAATACTTTCTGGCCCTTGCCAAGGCTGGAATGGTAGGCACATTGATATTGTCACGCAAAATTGTCGGGGCAGAACCTGTTCCTCCACCGCGACCATCGAGAATAATATAATCAACGCCAACATCCAAGGCGAACTGGATATCCTTTTCGATATGGCTGGCAGCTATTTTGAAGCCGATGGGGATACCGCCTGTGCGTAGTCTTACTTTTTCCGCAAAATCCTTGAAGTCGGCAACACCATGAAAATTAGGGAATGTAGCAGGGGAAATGGCCGTTTCACCTTCATTGAGGCCCCTGACCTCTGCAATCTCCTTACTTACCTTATTGCCAGGTAAGTGACCGCCGGTACCCGTCTTGGCTCCTTGGCCACCTTTAAAATGAAAAGCTTGTACCTTATCCAATTTATCCCAGGAAAAACCAAATTGGGCCGATGCCAATTCATAGAAATAGCGATTGTTATTCTCATTTTCTTGAGACAACATTCCGCCTTCCCCGGAACAAATTCCTGTACCCGCCAATTCTGCCCCTTTAGAGAGTGCTATTTTTGCTTCCCGGGAAAGTGCCCCGAAACTCATATCACTCACAAATAAAGGAATAGCGATGGTTAGTGGCTTTTTCGCCCTTGGTCCAATAATCACTTCGGTGGTCACTTCTTCCTCATCCAACAAGGGCCTGTTGGCCAGCTGTGCGGGTAAGAATTGTATGTCGCTCCACTTCGGAAGGGTGTTTCTATCTACTCCCATGGATGCAGAAGGCCCGTGATGACCTAAGTTTTTAAGGCCATTTTTGGCAAGTTCTTTAATATAGCCGGTGTAGGGCTCGGTATCTTCGGGGTGCGTATCGGCGTAAGCACCTAAATATTCTTCGCGATTGAAGGGTTGTGGATTTTTTTCTAGATATTCGTTGATTTCAAACTCGTCAACATATAATTTATCACCTTCTATTTTTGTACTGAATTTATATAATACCTCACTGTTATTGTATTCGGAAACCCCAGTATCGTAACGATAATCCCATCCATGGACGCCACAAATCAGATTGTGACCTTCCATATGGCCATCCGCCATTAATGCGCCGCGATGAAGACATCTACCATAAAGAACAGAGATGTTATCCTCATATTTGATTATCACTAAGTCCAATCCGTTCACTAAGGCATGAACCGGTTTCTTATTTTGTAAATCTTTAAGGAGGGCAATTTTAACTGGATTTTTCATCGATAACTATTTAATTGATTTATAATTTAGGGTATTTTTTACTGGTTTCATCAATTTTAAAAGGTAAACCCGAGTACAAAGACCATCCTTCCCCCATCCGAACTATTAAAATAGCCGATGTTTGCGGTAATAGCGCCTAGTCCACTAAGCCAGATGGAACCTCCTGTACTATTGTGCCACTTGTCCGACGTGTCATTGGTGATCCAAACCCGGCCGTAGTCAAAACTTCCAGTGATACCGTAGCGTAGCGGAACAATACTGGTTTTTATACTCCCTAAGCCAAATCGCAGATCAATATTCTGGAAGAGCGAATATTTACCGGTAAAACGTTCGTTGCGAAACCCGCGTAAACTGTTATTTCCGCCAAGATTGGCCGCATGATAAAATTCAAAATGATCGCTTAAGATGGCTTTGCCCCCGATATGGGTGGCCAGCACAATAGCTCCACTTTTTGACAACTTATGGTCTATGCCGATATGTGGTTGCACATAGGTAAAACTATTATTGGCATTGCCTCCATCGATATTTGTCTTGTAGCCTGCAGTAATTCCAAGATCCATTCCCAAGGTCGGATAGGCGGGCTTATCAATGTTCTTATACCCATAGGCCATTTCCAATCCTCCATATGTCTGTCTATCAAATATGGGATTATCGGTAGCAAGGGTGTTCACGAACCTATCTTCGGTATTTTCCACATCGAACGATTCTATCAAAGGTTTTATGTAAAAGGAACCACCACTACGCCCTTCCCAAAGCAATGCCACAGCCGCTTGCCACTTTCCGATGCGTACGCGATTGAAATCGAGATCAACTTCTTCTTTATTATAATCGGTCTCGTTGCCAAACCCGAAAAAGTTCTGGGCAAAATTCGGACTCGTGTACAGACCTTCCACCCCAAAATTCCAATGGTGAAAAAAATTGGAATATTCCCCTTTATAACTTAAATCATAACCGCCAGTTGCCGTGTAGTACGACACGCTAGTGCTATGTTTTTGCGTAAAGGGATTAGCCTGAACGCCATAATACGTGTAGTTGTGAAGTGCACCTAGGCGCAACCCATTATCGGGATTTATTGCAATAATCGGAAGGATCTGATTGGTACTATGTTTTACTTTCGTAGGGTCAAAAGCATTGACCCCAAAATCATCGACCAACCACTTTTTGGACTTTTTGTTTACGATGGTGTTCTTCTTGCCCTTGTAATCATATAGCTTCACTTTTCGGGTGTTCTTAAAATCATAGGTGTCATTTTTCTCTCCACCCATGATTCTGATCTTTATCGGAGAAGGGCCTTTACCTTCTGTGATAAAAGAATCGTTTCCGTTCAACCCATAGATCCAAATCTCCTTGGTCGTTTTATGATTGAAGCTGCGATTAAGGATTTCTATATCCTTTCGCTGTACTTTTATGGTCGTCGTACCATCTTGGTGACGGGTAATCACAAAATCATCGTCCTTTTGTGTACCGGTTACCACCGCGAATCGGTTTAGGTATTCGTAGTATCTACGGGCGATCTCCACAATATTACTGCGCCTTCCCTTCAATTTATACTTAATATCATCGATTGTCTTACCCTTGATCTCATTGGGTATTTTGGCAAAGGCATCCTCAATGTCCACATCGGTAAGGTTGTCTTGCAGATGCTTTGCCTGTTTTTCCCATTCCTCCCAATCCGAATTTTTTATAAAACTGATATCCAAAGGGTAGGGGGTAGTAGCCAACCACTTTATGCTTCTGATATCGTCGTCATAGCTTTGCATTTTTCGCAGTTCGGGAATCACCCTGGTTAGAAATCCGACCAAGAATCCATCGAATTTGGAAAATGCCTGGTCCCTGTCTCGTGGGATAGGTTTGCAAAATTCGGTTCCATCGGCATTCCTATAAAGCGCCCATCGCCATTGATCTTGGTGCCTGTCCCAATCGCCGATCAGCATATCGAAGAGCCTTGCCCTAATGTAGGACGGCTCATCAACGACCGACTTTCCCGATTTTGTAATTTCCTCAAAAACATCGGAAGTGTCCAGAATATCAATCGGACCGCCAAAACTTTCCAAATGGGTCTGGGTATCCCCTACGTGTTCTTCGAACAGATACAGCTCATCACCGTAATCATCATTATATTCGCCCAACGATTGTTGCTTCGGAATATACATGAGCTTTGGGTTGGTATGGAGAACCCCCACTGCTTCGGAAAGTGCCCCTATTGCAAATGGGGTATAGGGATTTGCGGTCGTATAAAAATCGAACAGGGTATGGTCGATAGCGGTATCATCAAGAGTGTTGCCGATATAAGCATCCTGTGATACGTTCGCCTGTAAAAATTGTGTGGTACTTTTCTTGAGGGCACGCATTACGTATTCCCTGCCATTATGGTCCTCTAATCGCAACGATCTAGTCTGTTGTCCGCCACCACGCTTGACCGGTGTTAGCCCGCCCATCAAGGTGTCAAGAAAAACCACGGGGGCTGCTACCTGTTGCCCGTAGAATTTACGGTAATGCTTTCCCCAAAACCTTTTATAAAAACCTCCCTTTTGCGTATCGGCCTCATTATAGATCGAAGCGCTTTGGGTGGGTCCGAAACTTCCTTCATCCTTAAAATTATAGGTGACCGGTTCTTTATCTTCATGGAGTACCGTAGCTGAAAACAAGGGAGTCGGGGATTCATTTTCAACGGAAAAGTAATTGACCTTTACCTTTCCCCCGGCATAAATATCTAAACGGGCATACCCCTGTTCGTCGGAAGTAAAATCGCCTTTGTAAGCTTTTTTTACCTTCTCGGTGCTGCCGGATGCACCGCTTATTATTTGTGGGACACCGAAGGAATTCAAATATTGAAGGTTCTTATCGTGCCCGGAAACAAAAAGCACATCCTTCGATTGCCGGGCAATCGTAGTTAACCTGTTTCGTAGTTTTCGATATTGATTATTTTGGAAATCCTCAAGGTCAAAACCGGCCGTGCTGGCTATCAATCCGTGTTTTGTATTGGTATAAACCGGATGATGTAACGCGACTATCTTGATTTTGTCCTGCGATTTTTTTAAAAGGTCTTGAAACATCAGAAAAAATAAACTTTCATTGTTCACTTCACATTCCTCGTTCATATAAGGATAGTTGTTTCTATCCTCCAAAAACCATTGCGAATCGATGGCGATCAAATCGACCTGATCATTCAGTTCCTCTTTTTTAAATGGACAGCCATCATTGGGATAAAACGAGGCTTTCGTTTTTCTTTGGATAATCTTTTCCAGTTCGTCGACGCCTTTGAAACCTTTATATCCCCATTCCGATTTCCCCGGTGTTGTGATAACCCTTCCCGAGAAACTGTTCACGGCTTGGAATTGTTTTTCCAAGGCGGCTTGCGCGACCTTATTTCCTTTATCGGAGGAATCGAGCTGTTTAGGGAAAGCATTGCCAAGTAGCAACAGGGCAGATTCTTTTTCAGTACCATTTGACTTGGAAATTTTTTGTAGCATTTCAAGATTTGCGGGTTTCAATGCCCCCGTATTCGCCGTAATATAAATCGACAGGGAAATCCCTTTTTCGGAATCGGTGTGGGCCTCCTTGGATTCTTGGGAGAAAAGGGGGGTGTAAAAGGTAAATAGCGATAGTAAGATAATGGCTGTACTGCGATACGTCTGGATATGTTGCATTGAACATTTTTTATAAGTGATGGTTTTTATTTTGCTGTACCGGCATTTGTTTATGCCTGATGGTTACTAAAACAATAGGATTAATACAAGCGTATGATATCCGAGTATCGGAAGATATTCGTTGGTTTCAGCCCAA
Source organism: Maribacter polysiphoniae (assembly GCF_003148665.1). Lineage (GTDB taxonomy): Bacteria > Bacteroidota > Bacteroidia > Flavobacteriales > Flavobacteriaceae > Maribacter_A > Maribacter_A polysiphoniae. The sequence goes on from NZ_QGGQ01000013.1 coordinate 80,145, forward strand.
GACCTTTTTCTTGGTAGAGTTCTTGGGGTACACTAATATCACCCACATACAATTCGCCCACTACTTTTTTTGTCTCGCAGGCGAACAGGCCCTTTTTGGGCAAGGCGAGCGTCAACGTAGCGGAGGCCTTAATAATGGGTTCGTAAAATTCTCCGGTTGTGAGATCCAATCCCGAAGGGGTATCCAAGGCAACGATGGGTACTTTTTGGGAATTCGCCCAATGGATCATAGCTGCCGCAATACCATGCGGATTTCCCTTTAGGCTATACCCAATGATCCCATCAAGAACGGCATCGATATTTTCCCTTTCGGGCAAGGGCTCCGCCAATGAGATGGAAACTCCCATTCGCTTTAAAATCCGATATTGGTGCAGAGGTATTGGGGTAAACCTCTCTTCTTCCGCTGTGGTATATACTTGTACTTTGGCACCCCAATTGTGCAAGCGCCTTGCCGCGACCAATGCGCCACCCCCATTGCCGCCGGTACCGGCCAGTATTACAATGTTCTTGCCTTCTACGTCCCCATCGAAAAAACGTTCTTTGACCAGTATGGCCAAACAGCGCCCGGCGTTTTCCATCATTTGGATCAGTCCGATGTGGTATTCGTCCATCATCAATCGGTCCACCTCGATCATTTGGGCAGTATTGATCTTTGGGGAATCAGTATGGCTATTTTTAATATAGGTACTCATTGGTCGGTTTGGATATGGTGAAAAGTTTTTTTAGGCTATTTTCGGTTCTTTGGCCATAAGCGCGACAACGATACCGAAAATAACATGGCCCATAACTCCACCAATAATCATCGGAATCATGGACCCTTCGGGTTCTGGCATTCCCCCAGCCATCGCGCCCATAATTGCCATAGCGATTTGTGCAAAAATGAAAATAGCGATTCCGAAGAGTATTCCTTTGAACAACTTGCTGGCAATCTTGACGTTTGGCTGGAATAGGTAGATGTAGGATGCAGCAAAAATAATCCCGATTATAAAGTGCATGATCCATCCTACGACGATGGGCATGCCCATCATACCCGCCATCATAGCTGGTGGACTCATTTTTGGCATTCCCATCATGGGGGCGATCGTCATAACGATTGTCATTACTACGGTTGCTGCGATTCCGGCAACCAACGATTTTGTGATTTTAGTGTTCATGTGTTTTTTTATTAGGTAAATATTTGTTGTATGAATGAATAGACGCATTCAAATGACATCCTGACAATTTTATTTTAAAATCTGGAGTTGAATGTCTTATTGGTGCCTAAAAGAGGGGCAATACATTGTACATTAAGGTAGATGGTTACCCCAAACTTCTAGGTCTTTCAAAAATGTCTCTTAGATATATGGTTTATAATATCGTCACATATTGATAGACACCTCAAAAGGATATCCTGACAATTATTATGAAGTAATTCAATAATGATCCATTGCTATATCCACTAGGGAGGAAAAAAATTTACAATATTGTCAGGATTCGTGTTTTCATCGTCTCTTTAAAGAGAAAGGAGGAAAAACATTGAAAACTAAAATTCATATACCGATGAAAAAAATAGCAATTCTAAGTGGGGCCGTGCTTTTGGTCGCATTTTTTTACTTGAACAATCGGTTCGGCCTACTATCGCTGGCGGGGCTCAATGCTAAGGGACTGCCTACCAAAATAGTAAACGGGAGTTTAGCTTATACCCCAGTAATTTCGGCTACAAGTATAGATCACTCCGAATGGACGGCATTATTAAAGAAGTATGTTACCGATGAAGGACAGGTAGACTACAAAGGATTTTCGCGGGACAAAAGCAAATTGGACGATTACCTGAAGGCACTTTCAAAACAGGTTCCTACAAACGATTGGTCGGTACAGGAACAACTGGCCTATTACATTAATCTGTACAACGCCCATACTGTAGATTTGATTTTGAGAAATTATCCCTTAAAAAGCATTAAGGATATTGATGGACCCTGGACTAAGGATTTTATCAAAATAGGGGAAAAGGAACTTTCACTTGGTGCACTGGAACACAGCATCCTCAGAAAAATGAACGAGCCTAGGATTCATTTTGCCATCAATTGTGCCTCGGCTTCTTGCCCCACATTATTAAACGAGGCTTTTACTCTGGAAAAACTGGAGGAACAATTGGAAAAAGTTACGATTGCTTTTATCAATTCGGATAATAATAGCATCAGTACTCATAAATTAGAGCTGTCACGGATTTTCAAGTGGTATAAAGACGATTTCAAAAATGGTGAATTAATACAATTTATCAATCCATATACCGAGGTTAAAATAGACCTAAAAGCAATATTTAGCTATAAGAAATACGACTGGGGCTTAAACGAAAAGAATTAGTTTTCGTTTCGTTTTATTTTGTCCAAGATTTTTTTCTTGGCAGCGTCGTCCATGGGTTCAGAATTTTTTGGGGTTGAAGACATCAATCGCGAAAGAGCACGATCTATCAGAGCGGATTGTTTTTCATATGATCGACATGTTTTACAAAAGGCCAAGTGCGTCCTATATTTTATCCTTTCCGTAAAAGATAATTCGGTGTCCTCTTTTGATTCCACCATTTCAGTAATCCTCATACAGGAAAATGTTAAGCTGCCCAAAATTCTTTTAATTGTTTTCATAACCAATTCATTTGACCTAAATAGAAATTGAGAACCCCTCAGGATTCAATGTTTCCAATTGTTGTCGATACATTTTTTCAGCATTAATTTCGATCGATGCACGATCTGCCAATAATTAGACACATTCACATTCATTTCCTGACAGATTTGATCGGTGGTTTTATCGGTAAGATATTTTGATACTACCGCCAAGCGCCAATTATCAGGAAGCTTATCGACACATTGATCCAAGGTTTTCTTAAATTCACTGTTGTCCAAAAGATGAACTTCTTCCTCCCAAGCAACTTCACTTCCCGAGACTTTCCAATTTTGGTTTGAATCGAAAAAAGAGTCCGTTGTATTGGTGTATTTATGTTCCAATCGCTCATTATTCACAGCAGCGGACTTTGCCTTTTTGCGATAATGGTCAATAATTTTATTGTTCAAAATTGCGAATAACCAAGTTTTCGGATTGCTTTTATTTTGAAATTTTTTCAAACCTTTTACCGCAGACAAGAAAGTTTCCTGGACGAGATCTTCAGCAACTTCCTTTGAAGATGTTTTATGATATGCCCAGCCATAAAGGTCATCCGAATATTCGTGGAACCATTCTTCAATTATTGCTTTCATATGTTAATGTACTACAATTGGGTTGAATTAAAAAACCTGACGATAAAGTCGCTTAAAAGATTCAATACTTTCATGGATTAATTATTGATCACCTCCAAAAAAAGATGTTATCGCTGCATTATTATTTCATAGTTCGATAACAAAAAGCTTTGCTATATCCTGAAATGGTTCCTTTAGCATAGCAAAATCCAAAGACCGTCCAATCGTATTTGGGCTTTAAAAAAAAAGTTCCTTTTAAAACTCCATTTCTACCCCTTATACCTCAATTATAAGGCAACAATCCCTTTGCCGGGCAGTTCAACATTTTATAAACGTACTCATTCCTAGCTGGAATCCGGATAAAATCGAATAAATTTTTGGGCCTTGATGTCAGGATTAATTGGTTGAGCGTCTATTTGATAAAATAGTATAACCGTTCATGAAAAAAAAGAAGATTAAAATTATAGTTGGTGTTTTGGTTTTATTACTGGTTGGTGTTTCAGGTGTGGTATATTACCTATTTAATATGCCACATCGTAACATTCAGGAAGCTAAAACGGATTACAGTATCTCTTCCTCGGAAATTGTAAAGGAGTACCTAGTAGATGCCACGATTGCGAATGAAAAATACCTAGAGGAAGAAGGGGATTCAAAAATCTTAGCGGTCACCGGAAAGATTTGTACCATAAGTGAGGACCAGAATAATCAAAAAGTGATTTTACTTAAAGACACCTCAGACAAAGCAGGGGTCAGTTGCACATTTACCGAAGCGACCAATGGCAGCACAAAAGAATTAACAATCGGTCAGACGGTAACCATTAAAGGTGTAATACGTTCGGGTGCAGGCTTTGATGCCGACCTTGATATGTATGAAGATGTCATTATGGAAAAATGTGATGTAGTCAATGAATAAAATTGAATGAAGATCAATAAAACAAGTACTAACAATTAAATATGAATAAGATGAACAAATTATCAGTAGCAGTTATCGCAATAGCTGTATTTACGTTAACAGCTTTTAAACCTTCTGCCAGCAAATTGATCAGTAAAGATGCTCATATAAGCTTCTTTTCACATACTGCCGTGGAAGATATTACGGCCAATAACTATAAGGTCGTAAGTACACTTAACCCAACAACAGGCGATATTGTCTATTCGGTACCCATGCAAAGTTTTGAGTTCGATAAAGCCTTGATGCAAAAACATTATAACAGTAGTAAATTTTTGGACACCAAAAAGTACCCCAAGGCAAAGTTTACGGGGAAGATATCCGATCTGGCAAGTGTTGATTTCACCAAAGACGGCAGCTACGAAGCCGACATTACCGGTAACCTAACTATCAAGGACAAAACAAATCCGATCAATGAAAAGGCGACCATTACGGTCAAAGACGGCAAGGTCTCCCTTAATACAAAAATGAACTTGGCACTTGGAGATTATGGTATCACTTTTTCCGGTGGAAAACCCTCTACCAATATAGCAAAGGAGATAGCAGTTACCGTAAAAGCGATATACCAACAAGAATAGATCAATAATCCAATTTAAATAGAATAACAATGGCATGGGCAGACTACTAAGAATATTCCTGATTGGTTTAGTGATTAGTTTTTTGGGATCACTTCCCTTTGGCACCTTAAATATGACAGCGTTTCATATTGCAGGGTTTCAAAATGTAAGTGAAGCTATACTGTTTGCCCTTGCCGTTGTCTTTGTTGAGTTGGTTGTGGTTAGAATAACATTGACCTATTCAAAGAAAATTGATTTGGGAAACAAGGTGTTCTTTTATCTTTTACCAATTGCAATTGCATTACTCATGTATTTGTCAGTTTCAAGTTTTACTTCTTTGAACGATGATCAGGTCATTCAGGCCGAGAGTAATTTATTTCCAATGTTAAGGTCCTCAATTTTATTAGGACTTTTATTGAGTATCCTAAATCCAATGCATATTCCATTCTGGACAGCATGGAACAGTGTTCTGATAGCAAGGAATAGGCTCGACCATAAACCAGGTATGTATACTTCATACATTACTGGAATCGGTATGGGTTCGATTGGAGGACTTATGATATTCGTTTTCGCCGGCAAGTACATATTTCAAAACTATCATGAATACAGCTATTTTATTGCATTTATGATGGGATGCCTTTATCTGGGATTTGCATTTTATCTACTATTCCAACTCTATAAAAATCATTTAAAACTAATCATTCAATAATGATGTTCAAGTCTTCAATCCAAACAATAGAACAATTCAAGGAAGTACTTCTGAAACTTCCTGGAGATTGTTATACAAGGCCATGTTTAAACCTTGGAGGTGCAACAATAGGCCAACATTCAAGGCATATTATAGAATTATATCAATGTCTGTTAGATGGATACACACCGGCAGTAGTCAGTTATGACAAACGAAAAAGGGACAAACGCATTGAGCAAGACGTGCATTTTGCAGTTGACAGGCTTCAACGGATACAAAATACTCTTGAGCAACCTAAAAGAAAACTACTGATATATCTTGAATTAAATGGTGCCGAGGAAAAAATACAATCGAATTACTTCCGGGAAGTACTGTACAATTTGGAACACACCATACACCATCAGGCTTTGATTAAAGTGGCGATCAACCAATTTTCCGATATTCAATTGCCAGAGTCATTTGGTGTGGCGCCATCAACCATGCAATACAGAAGCGAATGTGTACAGTAAGCTACATATCGAGTGATACCGGTTGTATCATTACGTCAAATCGTGATGAACACACTTCGAGACCTATTGCTTTTCGCCCTCAAGAAGAAATCATAAACAATTATAGGATTATCTACCCGAAAGACCCAAAAGCAGGGGGTACTTGGTTTGCCATAAGAGAAGATGGCGTGGCGGTTGTCTTACTGAATGGTGCATTTCAAAAACATACCCCTTTTGGGAAATATAGAATGAGTAGGGGCCTGGTATTGTTAGAAATAATCAGTAGCGACCAACCAGATGTTTATTTTTTTAATATGGATCTGTTACGAATAGAACCGTTTACCCTTATTCTATTTGATGGAACACGCCTTTTGGAAATGCGATGGGACGGAAAGTCAAAACACTGGAAGAACTTGGATATAAATGAAAATTATATTTGGTCTTCAGTCACACTTTACGGCGAAAAGGCCACTCGGGAACGTGAACATTTGTTCAACGCGTTTCTAAGGGAAAAAAAGTGGATCAATGAAAATAGTATCGTTGATTTCCACATGGGCCATGACAACGATTTTGAGAACGGTTTTGTAATCGATCGCAGTGATGGTCTAAAAACGGTCAGCATTACACAAGCGGTGTTCAATGAGGAAGAGTTGGGCTTATCCCATATCGATTTACTCAATGATGCTGAGAAAACCACAACAAGTTGTATAAAATTATATGTTTAAGCAATGATAATGGAAAACTTGAAATTACGATTCTATAAATTGATGCATTGGGAGTATTGGTCGCTAGAGGCTATCTATTATCCCATTTTTCCTGTATGGCTGTATTACGCGATCAAGGCGCGTTCGTTTTTCTTTTTCAGTGCTGCCAATCCATCCATTAAGAATGGGGGCATGGCCATGGAATCCAAAAAAGAGATTTATGATTTGATTCCATCGGAATATATTCCAAAAACCATCCTGATAGAACGGAATGCTTCAGTAAATGAAATTTTAGAGACCATGCTGCTCGAAAATCTACGTTTTCCATTGATTGTAAAGCCAGATATCGGGATGAAGGCCTTCGGCGTAGAAAAAATAAAAGACAAAAACGGGCTCCAATCCTATATACAAAGAAACTCAGACGATTTTTTGGTTCAAGAATTTATAGGTTTCCCAAATGAAGTTGGAATATTTTATGTGCGCTATCCAAATGAAAATAAGGGTAGAATAACGGGTATCGTATCCAAAGAGTTTTTATCAGTAACAGGCAATGGTAAAGATTCCATACTGCAATTGATAAAACAAAATCCAAGGAGTCATTTGCAACTGGCAGCCTTGAAAAAAATGTATGGCCTCCAATTGAATAAAACACTACCTAAAAATGAAAAATTTATTCTTGTGCCATACGGCAGTCACACCAGAGGAGCAAAATTCATTGATGCCTCTGATAAAGCAAATGAAAACCTATTGTATATCATAGACTCAATCTGTACCCAGATTCCAGGATTTTATTATGGTAGATTGGATATTCTTCATTCCTCATTGGATGAATTGTCAAAGGGTGAAAACTTCAGTATTATTGAAATAAATGGAGCCGGTAGCGAGCCTACACACATATATGATCCCAAACATTCATTGTTTCATGCTTGGCACGAAATCATTCGGCATTGGAAAATGCTTTACGAGGTCAGTAAGATAAACAAGAAGAAAGGGCACTTTTATTTAAGTTATAGAGACGGAACAGCCATGCTCAGGGCCAATGGTAAACTAGAAGCACGATTAAAAATGATGTAATATGAAAATAGCACCAATTACTATAATTATCATAGGATTTCTCCTTTGCACCCCCGTTTCCAATGCGCAGAATCTGGCAAACGGCAACCCCGTTAAAAGCACAGATCTAGGCATATCAGTCCAATTATATCCTGCTGGTGTAATACCTACCATTAATTTGGAACGTTACATTTCAGAAAATTCTTCCTTATTATTTCGCTTGGGTGGAAATTTTACCGACCGTCAAGATTTCAGCAATGAAAACGATCATGAAGAAGGTTCGGGTTTTGGGGGGTCTTTTGGGTATCGCCGCCATTTTCCATTTTCCAAAGGAAAAATGGTGGCGGGCCTGCATTTAGATGCTTGGAACCTGTGGATAGATTGGGAAGACTCCAATACAATTCCCATATCCGGGACAACCTATATCCTCGTGCTACAACCATGGTTGGAAACCGGGTATTTCTTTCCTATTAAAAATTCTTCCTCTCAAATTGGCATTACCGCCGGTTTTGGAAGAGAAGTAAATGCCATTACAAGTGGCGAAGAGGTTGCCCAGGATTGGATAGCCAGTTTGTTGCTACACTATCAATTTTCACTAAATTGATGATGTGGGAGATTTTATAAGAAAAGGAGTAGAGCCTATTTATTAATGTATCGGCAAATAAATATTTGAAATCAAATACTTATTTGCCGATACAAAAGTTCGCAAAGATATTACCCAAGAGGTCATCTGAGGTAATCTCACCGGTAATTTCCCCAAAATAATATAAGGCTTGACGAATATCAATGGCCAAAAGATCTCCGGATAATCCACCATCAAGGCCAAATTGCACTTTTTGTACTTCCTCCAAAGCCTTTAATAGGGCATCATAGTGGCGTGTATTGGTGACGATGGTCTCATTGTTACGTAGGGCACCGGTGTTTACAAAATGCAAAAGCTGGTTTTTTAGGGCATCGACTCCCTCTCCGGTTTTAGCCGAGATCATCTGAGAAGTGGTTCCATCAACATTGGTGAGCAGTTGCCCGAGGGACTCCCTTTCGGGGTTACTCAGTATATCGATTTTATTCACCAAGATCACTAACGGTTTTTCCGGATGCTTTGTGGCTATTTTACCGACTTCGGTCTGTAAACTTTTAAGGTCGATTGCCGACTTTTTGAATTCCTCGGCACTATGAAGGAACAGCACCACCTGTGCTTGGGTTATTTTTTCAAAGGTCTTTTGTATACCGATACTCTCAACGATATCCTGGGTCTCCCGAATACCTGCCGTATCAATGAACCGGAATCCGATGCCCCCAATATTCAATTCGTCCTCAATGGCATCCCTTGTGGTACCCGCAACGTCCGATACAATGGCACGTTCTTCATTCAGGAGGGCATTGAGCAAGGTCGACTTGCCCACATTGGGTTCCCCGACAATAGCCACGGGAATCCCATTTTTGATTACATTACCGACCGCAAAGGAATCTATCAATCGTTTCAGAACCTCCTGTATCCTAACCAATAGAGCCTTGAATTGGGAACGGTCAGCGAATTCAACATCCTCTTCGGAAAAATCCAATTCCAATTCGATCAAAGAGGCAAAATTCAACAGTTCATCCCGCAATAATTTTATTTCGTTACTGAAACCCCCGCGCATTTGTTGCATGGCTATTTGGTGGGATGCTTCGTTCTCACTCGAAATCAAATCGGCTACGGCTTCGGCCTGACTCAAATCCAGTTTGCCATTCAGGAAGGCACGAAGGGTGAATTCACCCGCATCGGCCATTCGGCATCCCTTACGAAGGAATAATTGAATGATCTGTTGTTGTATATATGGTGACCCATGACAGGATATCTCGATGATATTTTCCCCTGTATAGGAATGTGGACCTTTGAATAGGGATAGCAAGACCTCGTCCAAGGTTTTGTCCCCATCCATAATATGGCCCAAATGGATGGTATGACTTTTTTGTTGGGTCAGATCCTTGCCATGAATGGATGTAAAAACCCCATTGGCCAATGTAATGGCATCCTTGCCCGAAACACGAATAATGGAAATTGCGCCTGCACCCGAAGGTGTAGCCAGTGCAACAATAGTGTCTGATGGAGTCATGGAATGGAATTTTAACGCAAAAATAGACAAATCAGAATTATATCCGATAGGATTAACATAGTGTTGTGCCATGGATTTTGAATCAACAAATTTTATATATTCACCGAACCATTAACTATAAAAACAACTGGGAATGAAACAATGTATATTCACGTTATTATGTATCCTGACCTTACAGGTCTCCAATGCACAAACTGACCTCCAAAGCACCCCTGATATGATGAAGGAGGCTGAGGTGGAGCGCAAGGCCGTTATTAAAAAGGTGGAAAAGGAGAAGCGGAAAGCCGCCAAAATTGAGAAGGATCTAAAAAAGAAAGCCCAAAAAAAGAAACAGGCCGAAAGATTGGACCAGGACATTAAAGCAAAGGAAAAGGCTATTGCAAAAAACGAACGAAAAATAATAGCGATACAGGATAAACTGGGGAAAGGTACTTTAAAAGGAAAGTTATCCCCTGTGGATATTGAAAAGATGAAGGCCAAGATGGAGAAACTCAAAACAACAATAACAAAGGATAAAATAAAACTAGAAAAGCTCAATTCGAATAAATAACGGTTGGTTTGCCTGTAACAAAAGATTGGTTTTTGCGTCGTATAAGTAGTTATTCATCTTAAATCAATCAAAAAATGGAAATAATAAATCAAAACATCGCACTTCGTGAAGACAAACAACTTCTTGTCATTACCCATCTGACCCAATATTTGGATTATGTTACGGGATTTGGAGGGTTAATTGTTCCCTTGATCCTATGGCTTACCAATAGGGATGCCGTTCTGGGAATGAACGAGCATGGTAAGTCGATCATTAATCTACAATTGAGCCTTATCCTCTATGTGGTTATCGGAATACCGGGTATACTCCTTTTAGGAATGGGGATACTACTTTTGGTGTTTGCGGGAATCCTTTCCTTGGTAATGCCCATCGTAAATGCGGTGCGGGCCAGTAATGGCGAATCGCCCAGTTATTTTGGTACGATCCGTTTTATCGATTAATTAAAAATTTGCATTAAAGAAAAAGACCACCTATAACGGTGGTCTTTTTTATTTAGGTTGGTAGTATTTCTAGCTATTCAACATTACCGGCATCACGAGCATGGTAACGTGTTCACCTTCATCCAAACCATCAATTGGGGTTAGGATTCCGGCCCTGTTGGGTAAACTCATTTCCAAGGATACTTCATCAGAACCCAAATTATTGAGCATTTCGGTCAAGAATCTGGAGTTAAACCCAATTTGCATATCATCGCCTTGGTACGAACAGGTTAAACGTTCTTCCGCTTTATTGCTGTAATCAATATCCTCAGCTGAAATATTCAATTCCGCCCCGGCGATCTTCAATCGTATCTGGTGGGTGGTCTTGTTCGAGAATATGGAAACACGCCTAACGGAACTTAGGAATTGATTTCTGGCAATCGTCAGTTTGTTGGGGTTTTCCTTAGGGATTACCGCCTCGTAGTTAGGATATTTACCGTCGATCAATCGACAGATCAATTCGGTATTCTCAAAACTGAATTTGGCATTACTTTCGTTGTATTCTATGGTGACTTCCGATTCACTGCCCGCTAAGATTCCTTTTAAAAGGTTCAATGGTTTTTTGGGCATAATGAATTCCGCCACTTGTGAAGCGGTAACGTCCGCTCTTTGATATTTCACCAATTTATGGGCATCTGTGGCCACAAAGGTCAGGTTCTCTGGGGAAAATTGAAAGAACACCCCGCTCATTACGGGTCTTAAATCATCGTTTCCTGCAGCGAAAATGGTCTTGTTGATGGCTGTTGCCAATATATCACCCATAATAATAGTAGCGCTGGGGTTGGCCAATTCAACAGCTTTTGGGAATTCGGCACCATCGGCATATGCCAGTGCATATTTACCATGGTTACTGCTGATTTCAACCGTATTGTTATCCTCTACGACGAAGGTCAGTGGTTGCTCAGGAAAGGTCTTTAATGTCTCGAGCAATAACTTGGCCGGTACGGCAATCGTCCCTTCATTATCAGAATCGACTTCAAGTACCGTACTCATGGTAGTTTCGAGGTCAGATGCTGAAACCGTTAATTTGTTTTTCTCTAAATCAAATAGAAAATTGTCTAAGATGGGTAAGGTATTGCTGTTATTGATTACACCCCCTAGAACCTGTAATTGTTTAAGTAAATAAGTACTGGATACTATAAATTTCATTCGATGTTCTTTTTTTCTGAATTACTTTTTGTTCGTTTTATTTTTTACAGGCCATGCCCTTTAAAATGGATTGAACATGCTATACGCAATCAAACAAAGATATTTTAATTGTCCTTTCTAATGAAACAAACTTATTAACACTTACCATTATCCAAGTGGGCACTATTTTTTCTAAGTATAACGGGCTCTTACCTTATCATAAGCTTCGGTATTGCCCGTAAATACGGAATAGTCCCAATTTGAGTTCGCCTGTTGTCAAATCCTTACCCTATAAAAAAATCATCGAAACATTTATCCTATGTTTATAAGTTCGTTTGTCAAATAGCCCAATGGGCGTCATCAGCAAGGGGCATTTGGGTGCTTTTACAATCTTAAACCTTTTTATGTACACTCCAAGCTTCCGGTCTGTCACTGAACAATATTTTGGTCTTGCCCCAAATGCTTTTGAACACCTCTGAGTTTCTATATGCGTTTAAGTGGTCCTCACTTTGCCAATGGCTATAGGTAAAAAAGACATTGGGATGGGTGATGTCCTGTAATAATTCCAAGGACAAACATCCATCGAAATTCTTTATCAATGCATTTGAGGTTTTGAAAATCCCCTCAAATTCGGCAATATGGCCGGGTTCAAATGTCAATTTTACAATACGTATCAACATTTATGTAAAGTTAATGGTGATCGTATCCCGGTAATCGAGTCCTAATAGGGTAGAGGCCCCACCAACGGTGTTCAGGTTACTTTTATAAATGGCAAGTTCTATATATCCCGATGAATTGAAAAGGGCAAGTAAGTCCCCGGCTCCTTTTCGTTTGTTGCGTTCCAAATCGTAATTAACGATCTCGCTGTAATTATTCAGGATTTTAGTGATCAGGCTGGTTCGTGCATGCAATTCATAGGTGCGTCCTTTCCTATAGGCTTCGAACAAGCTTCGTTCTATGTTGGTCACAACATTGCCGTAATTATCGATATAGATTACACTGCCTACGATTTTTTTGCCATCATCGGCTATTCGCGGTGAAAAATCCCTGAGGTCCTTTAAATCCTCAAAGGCTTTGCCAACAACTTCCAATGTGCCCCCTCGAACGATATGGCAGGCCACCTTAACAAATACATCCATCACAGGAAAAGGGCCGTTCGTGGTATTGGGTAAATTGATTTCGATGACTTTTTCGGGCTTGATTTCCGAAATGATCAATCCGATAACCCCATTATTGGCGGTGATGAAATAATGTCCGTCAACAAAAACCACAATATGTTGGTTTTCCGGAGTGGCTTCAGAATCGACACCAACGATATGAATGGTGCCTTGGGGAAAGCTTTTATAGGAGTTCTTGAGAATGTATGCACATTCCTGAATGTTGAACGGACTAATGTTGTGTGAAATATCAACAATCCTAGCATCACTAAGTTCTTTGTATATAGCACCCTTCAAAGCGCCCACAAAGTGATCTTTAAGTCCGAAATCGGTTGTTAAGGTGATTATTGCCATGTAGCAATGTTGATATGTTTTTGATTCGTCAAACCTAAATTTTACTTAAGTTTGTTAAACAAAATTAAACAAAAAAACAGCCAAGTGAAATTATTATTTCAGGCATTAATTTAACACCCCACCATTTTTTGAACGAACTTATTCTAGAACTTATCGAGATTAGTCCAAGGGAGTTTTTTGGACAAGGAAACGAAAACATTGACATCATAAAAAAATATTTCCCAAAGCTCAAGATCGTGGCAAGGGGAAATAAGATAAAGGTCTACGGGGACGAGGAACTTTTGGAGGAATTCGATAAAAGGTTCGATATGCTTTCCCAACACTTTTTGAAATACAATAAATTGGACGAAAACAGCATCGAACGTGTATTGACCAGCAATGGCAAGGAGGACTATGAATCACCCGCCAATAGTGGGGAAGTATTGGTGCACGGTGTGAGTGGTCGGTTGATCAAGGCCCAGACCATGAACCAACGAAGATTGGTGGATGCCTCCTTTAAAAACGATATGGTATTTGCCATTGGACCAGCAGGTACCGGTAAGACGTATACAGGGGTGGCCTTAGCGGTAAAGGCACTTAAGGAAAGACAGGTAAAGCGGATTATTTTGACTCGGCCCGCTGTGGAGGCCGGTGAGAACCTTGGTTTTTTGCCAGGGGACCTTCAGGAAAAATTGGATCCCTATATGCAACCTTTATATGATGCCCTGAGGGATATGATACCGACTGAAAAGTTGGCACATTATATCGAGAATGGTACCATTCAGATAGCGCCAATGGCTTTTATGAGGGGACGGACTTTGGACAACGCCTTTGTGATTCTCGACGAGGCACAGAACACCACACATGCGCAAATGAAAATGTTCTTGACACGTATGGGGAAAAATGCCAAATTCCTCATTACGGGAGACCCTGGACAGATCGATTTGCCCAGAAGGGTCATTTCGGGTCTAAAGGAAGTCTTGTTGATCTTAGGGAATGTCGAAGGTATTGAAATGATTTATTTGGATGACAAGGATGTCATTCGTCATAAACTGGTCAAGAAAGTAATCGACGCATACAAAAATATAGAACATCAGAATTAAGTATATCAAATGGGCAAAACGATAACGAATACCGATTTTAGTTTTCCAGGGCAACAAAGTGTTTATAAGGGCAAAGTACGCGAGGTGTATCGTCTCGAGAATGATATAATGGTCATGGTCGCTACTGATCGACTATCTGCTTTTGATGTGGTGATGCCTAAGGGAATACCCTACAAAGGGCAGATTTTGAATCAAATCGCCACTAAGATGATGGCTGATACGGCAGATATAGTGCCCAATTGGTTATTGGCCACTCCAGACCCCAATGTGGCCGTAGGCCATGCCTGTGAGCCTTTTAAGGTCGAAATGGTTATACGTGGTTATCTTTCTGGCCATGCCGCACGAGAATATAAGGCTGGTAAGCGAATACTATGTGGAGTTCCCATGCCCGAGGGAATGAAAGAGAACGATAAATTCCCGGAACCCATAATCACTCCAGCGACCAAAGCCGAAATGGGCGACCATGATGAGGACATTTCAAGGGCCGATATCATCAAAAGGGGTATTGTTACCGAAGCGGATTATTCGGTATTGGAAAAATATACGAAAGCCCTGTTCCAACGGGGAACTGAAATCGCTGCCGACAGGGGCTTGATCTTGGTCGACACCAAATATGAATTTGGAAAGACCAAGGACGGTAAGATCGTTTTGATAGATGAAATCCATACGCCGGATTCCTCACGCTATTTTTATGCAGAGGGATACCAAGAACGTCAAGATAGGGGAGAGGCCCAAAAACAACTTTCGAAGGAGTTTGTACGCCAATGGTTGATTGGTAATGGTTTTCAAGGGTTGGAAGGTCAGACCTTACCTGAAATGACCGATGCATACATTGAAACGGTATCGGAACGTTATATTGAACTTTACGAGAATATCACAGGGGAGAAATTTCAAAAAGCCGATATTTCGAATATTCAGGAGCGTATTGAAAACAATGTGCTCAATTATTTGAAAACGCGTTGAAAGGGAACAACTAAGGAAGGGGGACATATTCGTTGTAAAACCAGATTGTTCGCTTTCTGAGGTAATAGATGTATTTTGTCCTATGTAATAGGTTTTTAATTAGGCCTGCACAAACCTTAATGTCCAAGACATTTTGGATCGATCCATTAATGGTTAATTGAAAATGACCGAAAACCACTGTAATTTATATATAGGAACCTAACAAGGGCTGGGCCTCAAAGCCATCTTTTACGTTTAAAGAACAAAAGCGTCAATATAGAGGAGAGTACCATGAGTCCTATAGCTAATGGGTAGCCCCAGGTCTTACCCAATTCCGGCATAAACTTAAAATTCATACCATACATACTGGCGATTAGGGTAGGGGGCATAAAAATCACCGTTACCACTGTAAAGATCTTAATGATCCGGTTTTGTTCCATATCCACCAACCCCAAAAACGTGTTTTGTAGAAACTCCAAACGTTCAAAGTTAAAACTGGTATGGTCTAACAAAGAACCGACATCCTTAATCATCACCCGGATATTCTCATAATCCTCTTGTGGGAAAAACTTGCTTTTGAGTATCGCAGACAAAATACGTTGCTTTTCAATAATGTTCTCACGTATTGAAATGGTGGATTCTTGAAAGGTGGTTATCTTCAAGAGGATTTCACGTTCTATGGTATTATCCTTGACCAATCCTCTACTTATCCCGGAAATCTGTTCCGTAATATTTTCGATCAAGTCGGCATCAAAATCGATCCGTGTATCGAGAATGGTCAAAAAGACATCGATTCCGGTTTTTGGTTTTACCGATTTGATTTTCTTGTACGTATCCTGGAATGTTTTGTATTCATGTTCCCGCTGGGTGATCAAAAAGTTTTCCCTAAGGATGAATGAGACCGGCTCATTGATGTGTTTGTTCTTTTCAGACCTTAAAAAGTTCAGGTTGATCCCTATTTCATTCTCCGTCTCAGTGTATTTTGAACTCGACTCGATTTCCTCACTTTCTTGTATGGTGAACAATTCTACCCCAAAATACTGTTCAATTTGTTTTTTTTCCTCCTTGGTAGGACTGATCAAATCGATCCAGATGATGTTTGGATTTAAGGATTCAAGTCCAGTCTCTACTTTGAACTGACCATTTTCTATGCTGATATGTGTGATCATTCCGTTCCGTGTTATCTATTGGTTCCTGTTTAAGCCGCATACCAATGGTCCTTTATGCGAAAGTGATCATTGAAAAATAGCATGACATTTATTTAAGCGTGGCCAAATTTATGAACTTAGTACCATAACAAACGTACAGAAGGCTTTTTATTTAATCGTGCGGTATTGAATGATTTTAGCTCTAAATAGTATTGTCGGTACTGTGATTTATTACTATTTCGTTTTTTTTGAGGATAAAATAATATCAGCTTGTTGTTAAATTAGTTTATGATTTGTCTTTTTGTTTTCTGATCAGGTACGTGTAATCAAGATGAATACAGTTATAAGGCTTTTCCTTTTTTGGCAATAATAATCGTATGGATTTCAGTGGTACCATCCGATTTGGGATATTCCTTTTCAATACTATGGATTACTGACAAAGAGTTTTTGTCCAGTTCGTTTATGATGACTTTTGGGTCATGATAATAAAAATAGGTTCTATCTCCTGTACTACCCGTAATATATCCCGATTTCTTGTAATCACCAGGGACAAAACTCATATATAAAACAGCTTCCGACTGCATGAGGTCATTACAATCGGAAATCAATTTTAGGCAATCGTTTTTTGACAAGTAGTTCATGGTAAATCCACAAATGATAGCATCAAAGGTGTTTTCTATCTCCTGTATATTACGGCAATCCATGATTCGAAAATCTACATCGGGATTGTTCTTTTTGGCGAGTTCGACCATATTGCTGGAGACGTCGATGGCAGTGACCATACAATTCGGGTTGTTCTTTTTTAAATGGCGTGTAATATTCCCTGGACCACATCCGATTTCCAGGATTGTGGCGTCGGTTGTGTGCCAAGAATCGGAAAAAATAGCATAAGTGTCATTGTATAAATCGAGGAGCATGAATTTATCCTCATATAACTGGGCGATCTTATTCCAGGTCTTAAAGGTTTCCTGATATGATTTTTCCATTTTTTTCGACGGATTTTCACCTAATCGATATTGTTCTCAAGGGTTATTTTTGGTGTGGGGTCGTTTTCACGTATTCTAAGCCTACATTTCTTTTCAATGTCAAAGACGTTTTTCACACCTGACAGATAAACGATATCCGGTACGAATTTATCAGAACCTTTATTGCGACTTTTCATTTTTCCTGTTCGTAGTTCCATTTCCAAGTCACCGTAGATCTGTTTGTTTTTTACTTGGATATTGCCCGAAAATTGTTCCCAATCCTTTACGGTTATTTTTCCATTTCTATATTTTATAAGCCGCGTTTCGGTGCCTGCGAAAAATCCCCCTTTTTGGAAAAGTAAAACCAAGGCCCAAAGGAACATCCCAATACCCACGGCAACGAACAAACCTATTATGAGGGCCGGTACCAATACGGGTTCCCAATTGTCAAGACTGCCCGTGGTCGGTACATCGTTGGTCGTGAAATGTACTTCCTGTCCGGATACCAAGGGTACAATAAAGGCAATGACAAAAATGCTTACAAAGACATTCCAGAACAAAGAGAAAAACAAGAGGGAGAAGGCCTTCTTTCTTGGGTAGTTTCTTCGGCATTTGACGATGAAATCGGGTTGTTCTGGATTTATGATGTTTTTTAGATCAACAGGGATACTGTTTATATTCATCTTTCGGCGCGTTATGGTAAATCGTTTGAATGTGATTTTAAACCGACAAACCCTTTGGGATTATCGGTTGACTTAACCAAGATAATAAAAGCGCTGGTATTTTTTAGTCCAAATACTGAAACCCTGTCGATATATAAATCCGCTACTTACGGATTATTACTTCAATAAACCGGTGAAGATGAGGACGTAATACAACCCTGTTAGTATAAATACGACCCCTGCCACTAATCGCATTGCCTTTTCTATTTTCGTAATTCTAGTGTAGAACACCCCTATTTTACCGGCCGTAAAGGCTAATAGATAGGTAAAAAGAATTACCGGAAGCCCTGTTGCCAAAGCAAATACGATGGGTAAATAAAGTCCGTCTGCCGAGGCTATGGTCATCGGAATCAGCATCCCGAAGAACAAGGCTCCACTATACGGGCAAAAAGCCAGGGCAAAAATCACTCCGATAAAAAAAGACCCCAATAAACCTTGATCCTTGAATTTGTCGGATAGTTTCTCTTGAAAATTCAACTTACCCAAAAAGTTGAGTTTGATCGCATTGAGCATGATCAGACCGATAATGATCAACAAGGGTCCTAGGTATTTCTCCCCATTTTGATTGAAAAAGCGGGCGATATGGAATTTGCTGGCCCCAAAGTATAAGACTAAACCGATCGCAGTATAACTAAATCCCCTGCCCAAGGAATACAACAGGCCACTTAAAAACACCTTGCGTTTGCTCGATATGTTTTTTGAAATAAAAGCAGTCGCGGTAATGTTGGTTGCCAATGGACAGGGACTAATGGCAGTCATTAGTCCCAGTATAAAAGCCGATAGAAGGGGGAAATTGTAATCCGCTAAGAGCGATTGCAGGTAGTCCATTTAAAGCCCCGTTAGTTCCGTATCGATCTTCGCTTTCAGTTCTTTGGAAAATTGCTCCTGATCAAGTCCATTCATAAAGGCGAAATCGGTTAGGTTTATTGGGGTTTCCTTTCCTTTTTTGATGACATTCAGGAATAGGGCAGTGCCCGCGGCCTCGAACTTTTCAGCGATTTTTCCATTTTCCTCTTGATCAACGTCGATAACCTGGAATGTGATTTTATCCTCTTTCAGTTCCTTTGCGAAATAAGTATTGAGTGTATATTGTGTGTTGGCCTCTATCGCCTTACAGGTCATACACCTATGTGTTGAATGGAAGTCCAGCACCTCTATTTTGGAAATGGCTGGGTCAATGGCATTGGTTTTGTTTTTTTCTTGACCGTTACAGGAGGTGAATACGGTGGTTAGGGCCAAGATTGCTAAAAATTTGATTGTTTTCATGTTAAACGTACATTTTGGTTATAGTATGAGGTTGAATAAATATCCTGAAATGATGATGCAAAGGGTTACTACCCCAAAAAAGATGGCGATCAATTTTAAGGTCATTACTTTTTTAAGGAGCATTGCCTCCGGTAAAGACAGTCCAACGACACCCATCATAAAGGCGATGGCGGTACCTAAGGGAATGCCTTTCGCGACTAAGACCTGTGCTACGGGGAGAATGCCCGAGGCGTTGGAATACATGGGTACGGCCAGAATGGTAGCCATGGGTACGGCAAAAAGATTGTCTTTGGCCATATACTGCTCAAAAAAACCTTCGGGTATATAACCGTGCATTAATCCGCCAATCGCAATCCCGATGATCACATAGGGTATTATGCCCTTAAGAATATTGGAGGCTTCCTTCCAAATAACAGGCAAGCGTTGTCTAAAGGATTGTTTTTCTGCTTGGAATATATCCTGGTCCCTTTGGGCATTGGCCAGCACCTCTAGGACCCATGGGGTCAAATAACGTTCCAATCGTAGTTTCTGTAAAATACTGCCGGCAATTGTGCCCAATAGAATGCCACTGATGACGTATATAATGGTCGTTTTGATACCAAACAGCCCTACAAACAAGCCAATTGCAACTTCATTGACCAAGGGGGAGGTTATTAAAAAGGCAAAGGTAACCCCCAAGGGAATGCCACCACTGACGAAGCCAATGAACAGGGGTACCGATGAGCAGGAACAAAAGGGGGTGACCACCCCGAAAAGACTTGCCATAAGGTATTCCAAGCCGTACAATTTATTTCGTGACAGATAGTTTTTAACCCGGTCTATTGGAAAGTAGCTATTGACGACTCCCATTAAAAAGATGATGGTCAAAAGTAGCAGCAAGATCTTTATGGTATCGTAAATAAAGAAATTCAAGGCTTCCGACAGGTGTTGTCCCTTTCCGAGGGCGAAGACTTCATAGACGAGCCAATCGGCGAAATGTTGTATCCAATCAAACATTTTCAATGGTTATAATGGTACCGCTAATAGCGCATGATAATTTTACGGTATTGTAAATAGTACCGAATTTCTCAATGTTCTTTTTGAGTAAATCCGTATTCAAATTTTTGTCACTACTATGGATTTTTAGGGTGTAGTTGATGCTATCCAACCTTGGGGGTTTGTCAAGACGAACCGCATTTACTTCCAGGTCGGCCTTTGTATAGGTGAATTTCAGCATTTCAGAAAAACGCTCTACATTTTTTAGCATGCAGGCGGCAAATGCCCCCAAGAACATTTCTGCAGGGTTGGGTAAAATCTCGGCTGTTTTGGGCGTAGTGCCAAAATCGATGTCGGATTGTTTTATGTGCAGAACAGCATCCTGATCTGAAATGGATGAGGCCTTGATTTGGTAGTTCATGGCGTGTGTTGTATTTAGCTGAGTAGTTTCAATACTTCATCTTTTGAGGGTATTCTACCTTTTACGGTGATAACATCATCTATAACCAAGGCAGGGGTGGACATCACGTTGAACTTCATGATTTCTACGATATCCTCAACTTTTTCTATGGATGCATCAATCTTGTTCGCTGTGACTACTTCTTGAACCACACCGGTCATTGATTGGCATTTTGGACAACCCGTTCCTAAGATTTTGATTACTTTACTCATGGTATTTGTTTTTGTTTATCGCCAATAGACGATTGGTTTATTAAAAAAATATCAATCGAAAAACTCCTGAAACAATGTTTTGGCCATCGTCCAGTTTTCGTGATTGATACAGTACTTTATTTTTGGTGGTTTCAACTCCCCTTGGATGAGTCCGGCATTTTTAAGTTCTTTTAAATGTTGGGATATCGTTGATTGTGCCAAAGGGAATACATCGACCAAATCGCCTGTAAAACAGCAGGATTGATTTTCAAGATGCTTTAAGATGGCAATGCGCGTAGGGTGCCCCAAGGCTTTGGCAAATTTCGCCAAGGCTTCGGTATCTTTCCCGTATACGATATGTCCTAAACTTCTTTTCATATTCTTTATCGCAAATGTACGATGGGTTTTGGAATGCAAATGTGACTTTTGTCATATTTGACAGATTTTTATTCCTTTTTTTTAAAAAGTTTTTCAAAGGCATCATAGACGGCCAAATGCAATACATCACCATGGTCCTGTTCCTCGAAATGGTTGAAGAACAGTTGTATATCATTCTTCTTTTCCAAGGTTAACTTATAGAATAGGGATTGGGCGAGTCTTTCCATCTGTGCACCTTCCTTACCTACACCGATATAAACGGACTTGTCTTTCAATGATTTATCCAAATCATATGTCAACAGTTTCTCATCATTCCACCAAAGACTCGGGCTGATTATGATATAATTATCGAACAATCCAGGTCTTTCAAAAAGGATTTCAGTGGCCAATAAGCCGCCTAGGGATTGCCCTATAAGGGTTTTTGTTTTGGTTGTCCTGTACTTTTCGTCAATGATACCCTGTAATTCCTCAGCGATAAATGCAATGAACTTGTCCGATTTACCCGAGGTCGGTAGTTCCTTTTGGTCGATCTCTACTTCGGAAGGGGAGGTGAAGTCCCTTTTTCTATCAACATTCGCAATACCCACTACGATGGATTCCGGGAGTATGTTTATCCAGGAAAAAGAACAGAATTGTACGATTCCTGCAATATGTATGAAGTCTTCATCCGCAGAGCCATCCAAGAGATAAATTACGGGATATGTCTTTTCGGTATCCCTTTCATAACCATGGGGTAGATAAATATTCACGGTCCTTTCCTCTTGTAGGATTTTGGAGTTTATCTCAAGGGTTTCCCCAATTGAAAATTGACTCTCACTGCTTATTTGCGCATGCCCAAGGGTCATCAATAATAACGTGAAAATGGAACATAGGAAGGTCTTCATATTTTTTATGTTTTGGAAATGGTTAGTTAAATGGGGCTGTCCTATCGCGATTTTACCCTATTTTTTGTTCAGTTATTATTAATTTAACAATTCACGGTATTCAAAATAATCGAAGTCAGCCGCTTTTCTTCTTCCCGATAGGTCTTGGCAGCATAAACCGACAAAAGCTCCAGTGAAGGAGGCATTCTTATCACCTTCCTGAAATTCGTCGGAAAGTGTACTACAATCCAAATCCGGTCCAATGGAAATCCAGTTGGTCCCATCTTGGGAGTATTGGAAATTCAATTTGTCATAACGGACCTTGATCCGTAAATAACATTCTTTTTGGTTGTCCAAGGCTATTTTATTCCAAAGGGGGAAATGCGTATTACCTTTCACACTACTCATAATATCGATACATTTTCCCATTTCTTCATCATGGGTCACATACAGATAA
Source organism: Maribacter polysiphoniae (assembly GCF_003148665.1). GTDB lineage: Bacteria > Bacteroidota > Bacteroidia > Flavobacteriales > Flavobacteriaceae > Maribacter_A > Maribacter_A polysiphoniae. The sequence continues at coordinate 103,005 of NZ_QGGQ01000013.1, forward strand.
TAGAAGTTTTCGTTATCATAGAAAGCTGTAATTCCCGCCATCTGTTGAAAGGTTTCTGGATGGAAATCGAGACAGGTTTCGGCCGTATAGAAAAAGGATTGCTGTCGTCTTGCCACCAAGGCTTGTGTATGGTGCGAGTTTAGGGATTCCCTTCCCTTCAGCCTTAAAAAGCCTGGGCGCTCGGATAACGAATAGCTATCGGCATCGAGTTTTACCCTTAAAAATTGGAAATTGATATCCAACGTTTCAGTAATAAAATCATCCCGTTGTGGGAGAGCATCCCATTTGCATTCAGGAAGTTTTGGGGCCATGACCTTCAGTTGGGGTTCGTTACCACCACATTCCAATCGTAACCAGCCTTCCGGGGTCCACGTCATTTTTTGCAGGGCGGTCTCCCTACCCATTATACATCGCCCCCTCGAGGGCAAGTACCTGCCACAAAGATGTGCCAAGTACCATTCCCCTGTCTGTGTCTCGACCAATGAAGCATGTCCGGCCCTTTGCAATTCCAAAGTCGGGTTGTTGTACGATGTTAAGATCGGATTTTCGGGATCCGTCCCATAAGGGCCTTCAAGTTGTTTTGAACGAGCCATGGTCACAGCGTGTTTGTATACTGTGCCACCCTCGGCGGTCATTAGATAATAATAATTGTTACGCTTATAAATATGGGAACCTTCAACCAGTCCTATATCGGTACCCTTATAGATGTTCGTTATAGGGCCTACAAGTTTTTCTTCCTCGGGTGAATACTCTTGCAATACGATTCCACTAAAAGGATTTTTGCCTTTTCGGTGGTCCCAAAGTACATTCGTCAACCATTTTCTTCCATCGGAGTCATGGAACAAGGAAGGATCGAAACCCGAACTGTTCAGATAAATGGGGTCGGACCATTCACCCATGATATCATCGGTGGTAACCAAGTAGTTATGTACGTCCTTGAACGGACTTTTGAATGTTTTGACATCGGAATAAATCAAATAAAAAGTACCGTTATCATAGGATAGACAGGGAGCCCAAACCCCACAGGAATTCGGTGTTCCGGCCATATTCAGTTGTGAGGTACGATTGAGTGGCCGCGTCAGCAACCTCCAATGGACAAGGTCTTTGGAATGATGGATCTGAACTCCAGGGAACCATTCAAACGTTGATGTTGCAATATAGTAATCATCCGCTACCCTCAGGATTGATGGGTCTGGATTAAAACCGGGAAGGATTGGATTCTCTATCTCCATGGACTGCATTTATAGGGATACGCTACTTTCTTTCTTTTTTGGGCGGTTTACATTCCTTGCAATAATCGGAAAGCAAAAGGATTTCTTTTTTGACCGCATCATGTTCTTTCTTTAAAAGTGCCCCATTATTGCCAAAGTCCGTGGCACTATATATTTTGGCACTGGCTGTATTGCGTTCCGCGATCATTTTATCAAAATAAGGTTGAAAAAAAGTTACGTCGGAAAAGGTCTTTTTATTCTCGAAGAGTTCTTTTCGGATCTTTCTGGTATATAATTCGGAAAGGTCAAAATCGAATTGTACCAGTTTGATGAGTTGGTTGGCCTTTACGCTGTCGGGAGCCATAAGTGTAGCGGCTTCTTTTTGAAAGGTACATGCCAATTTGGAGTTGAAATTCTTGGTCAGCATGAATACAAAATTGTTCATTTGTACCGCAAATTCAATGTTGATGCCCGATTGAACATAAACCGAGGTCACACTTTTGTCGATTTTCGTTTGCGATGCCCTAAAGTCATTGATGGTGATCTGGTAATCGGGGTCCCATTCAATTTTAGGTTCCTGACCTATTGCGGAATACCCCAGTACTACGAGAAGAAGAAATATTTTATAATCCATAGGTTTTGTTTGATGCCAAATCGTGAAAGGAACGTTCCACGCCCATATCGATGGATTGAATTTCGGAAAAAATATCCAGTTAATCCCAATCCTCTTTGGTAATGTAAATATATTTTAATTTTCGGCTCGTCCGGTACTGATTACGACAGTATCATATCAATTTAATAACGAATTTTGCCATTCAACCATAGATGGTTCAAGTTCGTATCCCAATGGTCCTTTGGATTTTATCACACCCCACATGGCGGAAACGGTTCTTATTATGTGCTGTGTGGAGTTCGATTGAACTTTGCAGGGATACATTAACTTTCCCTCATGAGGGGATTTGGGTGTTTTTTGTAATGGAGTTGCTAAGAAATCACCCAAGGCCATTACTCTGCGTACGTACTGTTTGTTGGGTTTATGAACCGCCAATTCTTTTACGCCAAGATTGGAACCTGTTGGAAATTGTTTCGTATAAATCGTATTTCGGTAGGCTCCGTTTTCAATGAACAATGCCATATTGATAGTAAAGATATTTTCCGAAATCACGTCATCGCAGATACAGCCATAATGTTTTAATATTTTTCTATATCGGCGTAACAATTATATATTTGTTGTCCCAGGTCACTTACTGCAATGGGAATTTGCTTTATCATCCATACTTACGGCCCCGGAAATCTTTATATCATTTCCGATTTTTAAGGCGTGGGAGTACCCATAGGCTTTTTCAATTTCTTTTACGACTTCTTTTTCCTTTTGTCCGCAACTTTGAAGGGCAAAAGTCAATAGGAAAAGAATAAGGATTGAGGTCAGTGGGCTAGAGTAATGTGATGGTTTTTTTCTTTTTATAATTTCGACCGTACCAAAGTAAAATTCCTGTTACCGGAAGACTTGCTGTTAATAGGCTAACCAAGAAAGCGATTATTTTTCCGACAATTCCGCCAATTGCATCCATCAAGCAATGGACTTTCGATTACTGTTTTTAATTGAATTGGTAATGATCTTGACTACATTATCGGGGTCGAACCTGGAGCTATCGATCGTCAAATCATAATTCGTTGCATTATTCCAATTTTCACCGGTATAGTGCAAACAATAGTTGGCCCGTTCTTTATCTATTTTCTTTAACGCGCTATCCGAAATCCCCGATTTTACATTATACTCGGTAGAAATTTTCCTTTTGCGGTAGTTTTTATTGGCGTGTATGAATATGTTAAAGCAATTAGGATTGTCTTTTAGGATGAAGTTGGCACAACGCCCGACAATAACACAGGGTTCTTTAGCACAAATATTCCGTATTATTTTACTTTGGACTAAAAACAGGACATCAAGGGGTGGTTGTTTTTCATATACATAAGCATAGTTTTGTTCGTAAAGCTCAGAAAAGAGGGAAGGGGCTAATTTTTGCTCATGTTGTTGGATATACTCCGACGTAAATCCACTTTGTTCAGTGGTTAGTGCAATGAGTTCCTTATCATAGAAGGCAAGGCCCAATTTTTTAGCGAGTCGCATTCCGATTTCATGTCCGCCACTACCGTACTCCCTGGAAATGGTAATGACCAGATTAGTGTTCGAACCACTTACCGAGATACCCGAATCCAGTTTGTGGTCTTCACTTGGTTCAAGCCATGAATCAAGTACATGTATTTTTTGATGAAGGGATTTGGCTATAAAACCAACCAATATAGCGGCCACAATAGTACCTTCCCTAATGCCTTGTAGTTCATGCAGTAATACAAAGGAACTTATCAATCCGACAATAACCATGGAGCTGTCAATACCGATTTTCGCCTTCCCAAATTCCTTCTTAAACGTATCGGCAATGGCCATGGCCAATCCTTCACCAGGTAAATAAGTGAGCTTTGCCTTTACTTCCAAAAAAACACCAGAGGCCAATACCACACACCCCATGAGACACCATAATGCCTTCCAATAGTAATTGGAGACATTTAAATCTGAAACCAAATTCAAGGATATATCAATAAAAATCCCAAAAGCAAAGACCACGGGAAGTTGTACTAATTGCAATAAGCGATAATTTCTACGGAGTATAGCTATTTGGATCAGGATCAGGAAGATATTGAAGAATATGGTCAACGTTCCTAAGGTAAAAGGCAGTTTGAAGCTATATACATAAGGGATGCAGGATATTGGGGAAACCCCTAAATCAGCTTTGACCGATAAGGCCACACCTAGGGCCATAACAAAAAGTCCAAGACAAAAGGTGATGATTTTTAATGGAAGATTACTTTTTCCCATAAGACATGCCAAGGAGTTTCCCTTGGATAAAATTCAGATTGCAAAGGTAGAAAACCAGTAGGAGACAACTTTATATTGGAGGGGGTTTTTTGGGAAAAACATAGACATTTCCGGTCTTGAAATTAGCCGGAATCCACCTTCCTGCCAGCTGTTATTGTGCTTATTGTTTCTATCTTGGTTCCAACGCAATGGTTTTCTTAAGGTTGCCATTGTATACGATCTCAAGCCTTGCCTTTTCCTTGGAAGCGCTACCAAGGTGTTCGATCACAATATCGAACTGTCCATCGGTATCCACAAGGAAATAAGCTGATTTCGAATGGATTTTATAATCCCTTTTTGTTGCTCCGGATAAAGCAATTGAAGTGATGAAACTGCCCGTATTACCGTTTTTATTGTGAACGGTGATCGTTTTGGTGCTGCCAGGTTTGATCTTTACTTTTTTAGGTACGACCAATTCGGAAGCGATTAATTTTTGACCTGAGGGTTGGTCTTTATGATACACCTCCATATGGTGTTGGTTTCCTCCACCTCGGGTAGGGGAGCCGGCAGCAATATAGATACCTTCCCCTGATAAAATGGCCTGTGTGCCATGTCGTGGGTAGTGCATGGGGGCTTTATCGGTCCAACTTCCTGTATTGGGGTTATAGGCTTCCACAATGTTAAAGGCCGGACCCTTTTTTTCTCCTTCGCCGCCCATGACAAACAATTCATTATCATACACTATGATGCCCGGTGCGGCCCTGGGGGTAGGCAAATCGTTTTTTAACGTAGACCATTTGTTGGTTTTAAAGTCATAGATGTCAACGACACCAACCAAGGGGGAGAAAACACCTCCTTCTCCACCAGATTGCCTGCCACCGGCAGCATACAGAACATCATCGAGGACCGCTGCATGGAAATGATCCCTTTTCTGGGATGCATTTTCTAAAACGGTCCAACTATTGTCTTTAGGATCATAGGCATCGAACCAGTTTACATACCCTCCGTCATGGCCAATGGTATTACCCCCGACGATATAAAACACATCGTTGTAAACGACTAAACCGGCACCACCCCGTCGACGATCTTCAGGGATTTCAGGTCCCTTGATCCATTGATCGGTAGGGGGGTGGTACAGCCAAATGGCTTCTTCGGGTATTTCCCGGGGAAAGCTATTGGTCTTAAATGCACCAATGATCCATACAAACCCCTTATAAAAAGTGGCTTGGAAATGGTTGAATTCCTTGGGGGCCGAATTCACCGCCTTTTTCCAGGTATTATTTTTGAAATCGTACAATTCCAATGTTTGTGCGGATTCCCTTCCGCCTAGTAAAATAAAGGTATCTCCCGCTTGTACAAATGAACACTCATGACGTGCGGTATAATTTTCAGATTCATTTTTATCGATCCATTGGCCACCATTTGTTTCGGTAGTCTGGCTACAAAGAAAAAAAGGAGTTAAAAACAATACAAAGGGAAGGCGGAACTTTAAAGAAAAGTCGATTTTACACATGATTAAATCCTGTAAGCTTTATGACCCTCAAATTTAGTGATTATTGAATCGCCGTGAAATTTCTTGACCCATGAAAACAGCTTGATTCCAACAAACTTTCTAAGTAAATCATAGCGCTATTGTAATGCATGGAATATTTTTTTAAACCTTTGGGGAAATCCATCCTTGAAATGCATTTCCCTATGGGTAAATGGATGGATGAATTGTAAGGAGTAGGCGTGTAAATACAACCCTTTCCCGTTTAAAATCAGGCCATCTGTCCCATATTCCTTATCGCCCAATATGGGATTTCCGATATGGGATAGATGTTTCCGCAATTGATGTCTTCTACCTGTTCGGGGTTCCAATTCCACCAAATTGAGCTGACCGAATCTTTCAGAGGGTACGGAGTCGCAAAGTGTATAATTCGATTGTGATTTTTTGCCATCAATCGCTGAAATGATTTCCCCTCTTTCGTCCATGTCACCCATGGTAATCGCGTAGTAGGTTTTTTTTACCGCTTTATTCTCAAATAGTTTGTTAAGGGCGCGAATGCTTTGGCGCGTTTTGCCGACCAATAAAATACCGGTGGTTGCGAAATCCAATCGATGCACGGGTTGTGGGGTTGTTGCATCGGGCAGATTGCTTTGTTTTAAGTTTTGGGGTAGGGCATGGGCAATGGTTTTAAAACTATTGCCACTGACTAAAATTCCTGCAGGCTTATGGATTATCGCCAAGTAATCGTCCTCGAATAAAACTTGAAGGGGAAAGACCAGTTTTTTCTTTGGTCTTGCTATTTCGGGAAGGGATAAGCGAATACATTCCCCACCATGGATAAAAGTAGCGGTAGTGGCCAGAACACCATTCACCGTAATACAATGTTTCTTCAATGCTTTTTTTAAGGCTGATTTTGTTGAAACCGCTTCAAATATACCAACACCGTATTCTTGGAGACGAATAGGGGTCGATTGTTTGGGGACGATATGGGATTCTGTTGGCGTGATACTGATCTTATTTTAGTAAGGAGAAGGCATAGGAGCCTTATCCATAAACAAATTCTAATCTGATGTAAAGATAATGCCTATTTACTTTTATACTTATGGTGCCATTTTTTAAGGGCAGCATCGCTATTTAAAATAAACGTAGAGATTTCCTTAGCTATCATTATGGTCTGATTTTACCCTTGACCAAGAGACTTTTTCTTTTTTTCATTCGTCCAAAAAGCAATATCCGCTCACCTTTCTTCCAGCCCCCTTTTTGATGCCACCATACTGATGATCAACAATTGTATGGCGTGAAACAACATAAGGGGCAAAAGGATAATACCTATTGTAGCGATGTTTCCAAAGATTATTTTAGAGAATACGGTTCCGTGTACCAATGATTTTTTCGTTCCACAAAATTGGGCGGTAATTTGATCTTCAGTATTGAATTTCATTTTTTTGGCCAAGAAACCTGTTAAATAAAACAGGATGCCGAACAGCGCAAAAACACCTATAAGGAGTAACAGCAAATCCAATACGGATACCGAACTGAAGATGTCCCCATCAAATGACCGTGCAAAGCTTTTATAGATGATGAGTAGGATAACGGATTTATCGAACAAGGTCAACTGTTTCGTGTGTTTTCGGGCCATTTCCCCAAAAAAGCGCTGTAAAAGCATTCCGATTATCACTGGTAAAATGATTTGAACAAAGAGTTTTATATAGATGTCGCTAAAATCAAAATCCGTTTGGGCATTATGAACAAACAAGCCCATCCATAAGGGTGTTAGGGCCACACCTATGATCCCAGAGATACTGGCATTGAAAATGGCCGCGGGTATATTGCCCTTTGCAATGGAAACCATGACCACGGATGAGGATACGGTCGAAGGAAGTGCCGCTAGGAAAAAAAACGCCAACCAGATGAGTTCCTGTTCCTCGTTTTGGATGAAGGGCCGAAACACCAAAACCAATAAAGGGAATATCAGGAATGTGGATGCTTGCACGAGAAGGTGCAACTTCCAATTTTTAACTCCGGCTTTTAATTTTTCCGGACTCAATTTAAGTCCGTAAAAAAAGAATATAAGTGAGATTCCAATGGCACTGATCGTGTCGATGGGGATTTTACTTTCCTGTGTTCCCCATTGTGGAAATATATAAGCGATGCCAATGACCGCTATAACAGCTAGCACAAATCCATCAATCTTTATTTTCATGAAACTTTCTTTGTTGCGATACACCGAATAACGGATTTGGCGATATCATAAAAAGGTACGGACCCATTAAACAGGCCCGATACCTATATTGTTTAAAGTAATTGTTTTGTCGCTTTGGGTAAGGTAAACACCCTTTCTAGGGATGTTTTCTATTCATCCCCGTCATATAAAAATTCCATGGTATAGTCGGCATATTCAGGTTGTGAGATTCCTTCGGCATATTTTAAATTTTCTTTCTGATTGTATTTGTTCAAATATTCCTTGTCGATCAACGTGTTCAGTGGATCATTATTGTCAAGTTTTACACCTTTAACGTTAATGATATTTCGTCCATATTTAATTTGTCCACATCCCGAAGTTAAAAATTCGGTAAACCAACTTTTATGGCTTTTATTCCAACTTCTGGCAAAAATTCGATTGTCGACTTCAACCATCCAGATGTTTAAAAAAGTGTCCCTACTTTTTCCTCCTTTGATCCTCACAAGGGTATTGGCTTTTAGATAATGATGAAAATGGGTTGGAAATTCCATAATTGTACCTTAATTACACCCAAGGTGTTTGTTCATGGTTTGTTTTTTTGACAAGAACGAAGTTAATATAAGTAAACGAACCAAGGAAAAATCCGTTCGATTTTCAATAATAGCACGACCTCTATCCATCCACTTCTATTTTTACAATGTACTTCCAATTTTCATCTCCGTATGTAGGATTTGATCGACGGCTTGTCTGTATTTTGCGGGATTTGAAGCCTTTTTTATGGCTTTGTATGCTTTTTGTGGGTTTGATGTAGATCGGGAAAAGTACTCCCAAAATCCCAACATCTTCATTTTTATCGGGGTTGGTCCAGAAAGGTAGGCGTCATATTGCCGATAAATAGTGTCATGGAATTCCGAAAAAATAGACCATCGGTCTTTCGGGTATTCCGTGGTGTCATTCTTTATCATACGCGGTAAAAAGGGATCTGCGATCAAACCACGGCCGATCATAAAATGATCGATGTTGGGAAACCGTTTTTCAATGGCTTTAAAAGCGGAAACACTGGTAATGTCCCCGTTATAATACAACTTGTGTTTGGTGCTATCGATGCATTTTTCAAAAGCATCCAGATTTACGGGTCCCTTATAGAGTTGCTTTCCAATTCTGGCATGAATAGCGATGTTCTTTAATGGATATTGATCTAATATGGGGAAGGTGTCCAGGATTTCCTCTGCGTTTTCGTATCCCATCCTCATTTTCATGGAAACCAGGATATCCGTTTCGTTGTGTGCCCGATGCAAAATCTCATTGATCTTTACAGGCTGGCAAATTAGGCCAGAGCCCATTCCCGATTTGGTAACCATGGGATAAGGACATCCTAAATTCCAGTTTAATTCCTTATAGCCCAAGCTTTGCACGTATTTGGCAACATATATAAACTCGTCGGCACTGTTGGTAATGACTTGTGGGATTACCTCCAAAGTCGTGTTGTTTTCCGGTGCTAGATCGTTTTGATAGGATTGCTTTATTTTAAGTTTGCCATTTAGCCTAATGTATGGTGCATAGAATGTATCGATACCACCAAAGTAATGGTTAAAGGCATTGCGAAACCTGAAATCGGTAAATCCTTGTAAAGGTGATGAAAGCAGCGTAGTGGCCATTTTGTTGTTTAATTGGGCAAAGATAGGGTAATTGGTTGATGGTTTCGGTTTAGGAATATACTAGGGGTAATGGATGTCAGTTGATATCAAAAAGGCGGATTCCAATATGAACTGGGAGTAATTTTGGATCACGGGACCGGGGGTTTAGGCTGTTTTCCAGTTCGCAAACGTACAAATTTGGTACGGGATGATTGAAATTTTAGCGAAACCCACAGTTGTATGAGAACGTTGTTTATCCCCAACGTGACATCCCTTTAATTACGGAAATGGAATTGATAGCGTGGGTGCAAGTCCCTTTAGGGAGGAGCCGGTTATCCCATTACCCCCTTTTTATTTTTAGTTCCATTTCATATTGGTTGATTTTATTATCCAATCCAATACTCATTAATTGATTGATTTTTTCCTTAAGACGGTCGTCTACATTATTGATTTTTATTGTAGTTGAAATTTGTTTGATTGCGGAAAACAGTCTCTCCCAACTATCGGTACCTTTTGTGTTCAATAGGTCAAGTTGTGCCAAATAGCCACTATCAGGCTTAATGATAAAAAACGATTCAGGCTCATTGTTGGTATTCAAAACTTGAAAGTAATTGTAAATTCCATTTAGTAATGATTCTTTCTGATTGTCCCAAGAATATAATTCTTGATTAGGAAGTTCTTCCCACCTTACATCATTGCTTTCGATTTCTTTTATTTTAACCTGCTCCAATATTTTTGGTAGTATGGCCCCATGGAAGCATTTGAAGTTTTTACATATTTCAAAACCAATGGCTTTATAAGTCCGAATAGCTATTGTATTCCCGGTTATGACTTCCAGTTTTATTTTCATTATGCCATTTTGTTCTAGATCCTTAATAGCATATTTATAAATTGAATGGATTATCCTTTTTCCCCTATATTCAGGAAGAACCCCTGTTCCTGTATTGAATGCCGTTAAAGTTCCTTCTCTTTTATCTATAGCGTGAATGATAAAACCTACCAACTTTCCTTTGTCGAACATTCCATATGAATAATTGAAATCGACTTTGGCAGCTTTCCATCGTTCTTTGTAATAATCCCTATCGGTAGGCATTTTTACATAATAGTTTTCAAATGCGTTAAAAAAGCAGTTTAATAATTCGTCAAATGCTATGTTTGATAAATTCTGTACTATCATTTTATTGGAAATAACGGTTTTGGTATATGATAAGTAGCGGGTTTATGAGCATTTTTCTTCCGGTTTAGCCATATAGATAGCAGAAAAGAACTAAACATAGGGTAGAATCCTTAACGGCTATTTTTCTATACATACGTTGTATCTAGCGAGCTCGACATCCTTTTGATCACAGAAATGTAATTATTTTTTCGAGAGGGCACAAGTCCCTTTTGGGTTGATCCGACTATTCAATCGGCGATTGTTTTTTGATAAAAAAGACCATGTTAATTACAATAACCGTTGCACCCATTCAGAGAAAATATCGTACTTATTTAAGCACAATAGTGTTATGCCAATGGTATCATTAAATCCGTGAATCAATACAAGTAGGAGTAGATTATTCCTATTCCTATTGAACAGTATTGAAATGCATAAGGACCATAGAAACACAGATACTATCCCAACAGTTCCTTGGTAGGCATGGGATACACCAAAATAGATGGAAGTACCGAGTGCCGAGAATAACCAGGCTTTATTTGTATTGCCTAATAATCCGGCCAATGCTTTCATATAATAACCGCGAAATAAAAATTCTTCCCCAAAGGCGGCAAATACCCATACAATAAGCATTAAGATTAGATAACCGGCTAAATTCCCTTTTATGTCGTCCAAGGAGGATAGATCATAAGGGCCCAAGAACTGTATCAGTATCGGATCGATGATGACATCAAAGGCCATAAAAAGGATTACGGCTATCAGGAAACTTTTTATAACGGTTTTTAGGGTTATTTTTTTTCCGATACCAAATCTTGACCAATCAAAATCACTACCCCATAAAATGGCAAAGGCAACCCCAAGTCCGAAAAAAAAGACAAAATTCCGGTCTATAAAACCAAACAATGGCGCCACAAGCATTGTTAAAACAACGGCGTAGGGTTTTGTTAAGAATGTGTAAACTTTAGCTTTCATAATGCTGTTTTTTCTCCGTTTGCTTTTATACGGAAGTATTTTTTTTCCTTTATAAGGAGGCCCTCCGATTTTTTTGTCGGCCAATTGCTATTGTAATCCTTAGGGTGTTTTACATCAATAGCAAAGACTTTACCGTCGTATAGTTTCTTGACTTTCCGTTGAAGCGTATGGCCAACCACAATGGCATCCGCATTAAATTTATGGATGCCTTTTTCGACCTCCTCTTGTGATATATCATCGTTGAAATAACCTCGATACCAACATATCCCTTTTTTGTTGGAAAGGATTAATTGGGCAGCGGTTGCTTTGGGTTTGGGAAAGTAAGAATGATGGTAGTTATCCCTATTGATTTGGTTGACCTGATCAATGGTAATATCATGATTTGCGATATCCGGGTGAATGCCACCGTGGGCAAAAAGATTGCCATTGATGAGTTCCAAGGTGTTTTTAGATGCCATCCATCGTCCAATAAATGAATTTTGATCATATAGGTCGTGATGTTGTTTTCCCAGTATCGATGCAACCCCATAATATTTATAGGAAGCGGATTGGTATTTCCCTTGCATATTATAAAGCTCGTGGTTGCCTATTATAAAATGCACTTGACCTCCTTGTTTTTGGGCTTCCTGTTCCAACTTGTAGATAAACCAAAGGACTTGGGTGGTTGAAAAACCCCGATCAACAAAATCACCGACCAGAACCAAATGGCCCTTATCGAAGGTCCAATCCAATTGCCTATTGATGACCTTATTTTGAATAAGAAAATCCCGAAATGTTTTATAACCACTTTCAATATCTGAAATCGCGAAAATAGGTTCATTGTCCTTGTAGACACTTTTAGGGACTTTAAACCCTGATTTTAACGTAAAGTTGAAGGTTGTGGCGTCTAACGGAAAAAAACAGCTAGCCGCTATAGCTTCCTTCGTACTATATGCTTCTTGGTCTAAATAAAAACCTTCCGTTTTATTTCCTCTTATATAATTTACGCTAAAGGTGCTATCTGTTTCATAGAACACATAAGGTCCCTCCTTATCCAAATTGACGGCCAAAGGGTTATTTCCATATTCAAAACTTCCGTTTAAGGAAATTAACGTGACAATGCCAATTAGTAATAGCACTAGTAAGGTACCTAGTATATGTTTTACATAGCGAATGATCTGTTTCTTCATGTTGATTGATTTTATGACTGTTCGTTTTTTGATGATGGCAAAGATGATGGGATGAACTTGGTCTATTGAATTTTTGTGATGAGTCGCCTATTTTGGGGGACACATAAAAAGGGAGAACTTATGAAGTCCGTTCGTAACGTTTTACAGGATATACAACCCTTAAAAGGCTATGTTCATCACAATTACTGGTTGCCCTTGTGGATTCCACTACTTTTGTAACATGATTTCGACACTAAAAAAAAATAATTGGCTCGTTGTTAAAATAATAGCCATGGTATCTATCGCCATTCCGCTGGGTATAATGGTTTATGAGTTTATTTTACTCGGCAATGAATCTGTGGTATTTTTAGAGGATTACCCTGTAGCCATCGGTGTGATCATTATTATCTACTATACTATTCTCTTGGTGATCGGCATACTTTGGATACTATCACAACTATCTGCTTTATTGACCTTGAGGAACGAAACCAAGAAGCATGAAATTATGCATTTACAGAATCAGGTAAATCCGCATTTCTTTTTTAATATGTTGAATAACATGTATGGCTTGGTTGATAAGGACACTGATAAGACCAAAAAACTTATATTGAAGCTATCGGAGTTAATGCGGTATAGTATTTATAAAGGGGAACGAACCAGTGTTACCTTAGAGGAAGAGGTCGCTTACATTCAAAATTACCTCGATTTACATAAAATCAGGTACCATAAGCCTATTGATATTCAGTTTAAGACCGATATTGGGAAGAATGGTACAATAATGCCATTACTACTGATCATTCTCGTTGAGAACGCTTTTAAGCATGGAGTAGAAAATTTAAGGGAAAATGCCTATGTTCATATCAACCTAATGTCCGATGCCAAAAAGATGGTTTTCGAGATTGAGAATAACTTTGATGAAAAGGAGATACCGAAAAAAGAGGGGATAGGATTGAAAAACCTGAAGCGAAGGTTATATTTGGCATATCCTAAAAAGTATACCCTTACGACCACTTCAATGAATTCTATCTTTAAAGCCAAACTTGAATTACAATTATAATGCGCTACCTAATTATAGACGATGAACCCATAGCACACGATATTATAAAAGGGTATTGTGACCTATTGCCGAATATGGAATTGATGAAGCATTGTTATGATGCCTTGGAAGCGCTCGATTATTTGCGTGAAAATACGGTAGACCTATTGTTTTTGGATTTGAATATGCCCAAGTTGAAAGGTTTTGAGTTTTTAAAGACACTGACCAACCCTCCCAATATCATTGTAACCACTGCTTACCAAGAACATGCGCTCGAAGGGTACGAATTGAATATTACGGATTATTTGTTGAAACCCTTCAGTTTTGAACGCTTTTTAAAAGCAGTCAATAAGGTGGGTAGTTCCGCACAATCCGCAACAATTGTTGCATCGACCGGGGAATCAAAGGTTAGTGTATTTCTTTACAGTGATAAGAAACACGTACAAGTTAAACTTTCAGACTTATTGTATGTTGAAGCTGCAGGTAATTATGCCAAGGTGGTTTTAAAGAAAAACACCTTGGTGATTCGGGAAAAACTATCGGATGTATTGGAAATGCTACCCTCCGATGGATTCATACAAGTACATAAATCATATATAGTTGCCAAAGTGCATATTAATACCATTGAAGGAAATAGAATTATAATTGATGATACTATAATTCCCATAGGAAAGTTGTACAAAACCAATGTTCTTGACGTATTGAAATAGAGGTGATCGGTCATATTGCGAAATGACAGGGCTGAGCTAACTGATAACCATATACCCTAGTTGCTCGATGATGCTTCTTGCTATGTTGAACATTTAAAAAGGAACCAAATAGAAATAAAACAAGGATAAATGACACTATTCCTGTAATACGTCCGTCTTTTTAAATTCAAGACTTCTTGCCTTCAGATATTCCCATAGCTCCATCGAATTTGCTGCCTGCGATAATGTTGAAAAATCCTTTTGTGACATGCAATAGGTTAGAAATCCGTCAATGTTCGTTTCGGGAATGCCGAAATTATCTGATATTGTTTTCTTTGGGAACTTGGCTATGATTTCTTTTTCGAACTCCATGTTCTCATCGCGGGCTACCATTTCCTCGAAGGATTTGGTTCTTCCAGAAATTTTATTCATTAATTTATGTGTGTTTATCACTAGGGCTATCCCATAATAATGAACATATTTTCCTCGATCAGCTTCTAAAAGTAACCGTTCACTTTGGGTCATTACTTCAATATCGGCATTTGGCAACCCCAATGATGATGAAGTAACATTGGGTTTGATGGCAAGCCTTTCAAGATCAAGGTCAATCTTACCGGTTAGGTTGTAGGGTGTAACGGTGACTTCTTTTAAATTTATAACGTTATCCACGAGATTCACGACAAGCGGATTTTCAAGCAAGATTGAATCGGTAATACTAATTTCCTTTGTTTTGTATTGAACCGCAGTAAATCGAAGTGTATCCTTTAAGTTAACTTCAATAGTGAACCTTCCCAAAGCGTCAGTAATCGTCGATTTTTTGGAATTTAGGTTGATAATCAATATGTTGGAAACATCATTTTTAAAGCTTTTGGCCTGTCCATGTAACCGCGTTGTTTTTTCTTGACCAAATCCAGTAAATGGGGCCAACACTATTATTAAAGGTAGTAAAAACTTTAAACGCTTCTGCAAGAGTTACATTTTGGAATTTGGATGAAATGCTTTTTTAAAAATAAATGATAATGTGATTGTGTATGGATTAAGTGTGCGTTTTAACATCCAATTGGGAAATACATAAAGAACCAGTCCGACTGCCAGGTGTGAAACAAATGCGGTCAAAAGGGTGGAATAAAAATCCCATAGCAATGGTGATTGGTTTACTAGGCGGAGCAAAACCAGTACAATTTATCCAACCGAGGATTTATGATGACCAAAGGAACAAGAAACCAGATGATGTTTATTTGGAACCCCATAAAAGGGATTTTTGTAATAGCGATAGCTGAGGTCGTCGATGCCTTTGTTTTTAATGAGGTGGCCCATTTTAATCAGTGCTTTAAACGGACCATCGGTATGCCGGCCACACAATTTCGTAAGCAGCAAATAGGGGAATAGTCCAATTGGATTTTTCACGGAATGAACCAACCTTAAGTAATGGTCAATACGGTTAACTGCCTAACACTTTGTGTTCGCTAGAAGGTCTGTGCCTATAATGGTTCGATTGTGATGTTGGCGGTGGCTTCTTTTATTTACTTAACTTCAGAATATAGGCTTGGGCATTTTTGTTCTTGGGATTGAGTTCCAATGATTTTTTATAGTTCTTTAAAGCGTTGTCATCATCTTTGAACATAAAATACGCTTCGCCGAGACTATCGTATAAATTTGCATTTTCAGGGTCTTCTGAAACGGCAAATTCAAATACCCTAATTGCTTTTTGTATTTGGTTGTCATAGAGCAGGTTATAGCCAATATTGTTGAGGTAATTGGATGATGCAAAATATTGGGTGCTGTCAATTTTCAATTCCCTATATTTCTCAAAGGCTTCTTTAGGGTTTTCCATGAACATAGGTTCTACCAATGACCATAAATTGATTTTAGGATATTCGATAAGATCGTATTCGATTATATTGTAAAGGCTTGCCCAATCATTTAGCGCATCATCCGATTTATTGTTCATGATCAGTACGAGTCCATAATCAGAATCGGGGCAGACCAAAATACCACTTTGTACGCCATTTGATGTACCGGTCTTGGAATAATAAAAACCTTCTTTTTCGGCGATTCCCACATCCCATAAATAACCAGTACCACCATCCTCATCCTTAAACAAAAAACGGGTAGACTCTTTGATGAAGGGGGCGTTCCCCTCCAATTGGAATTTCATGAATTTGGTTAAATCGGGGAGTGTTGTAATAATCCCATAAGCACCACCGAGTAAGGGATTTTTGTCTAAGGGGGCGGGCTTTCTGTTTTTGTCATAACTAGTTGAAAGCTCATCCTTATGCGCATCATAATCCTGTAAATAACTATGGTTCATATCCAGTTCCTTGAAAAAATCGGTAAGCAAATCTTTATAGGGGCGTTTATAAACTTGTTCCAGGATATGGGCGACCAATTCAGGTCCAATATTGTTGTAATCGTAATAAGTCCCTGGTTTTTTATCCAATTCAACGGTCTTAAGTTCCTCAAATAGCTTGTTCATATTATAATCAAACGCCCTGTTTTCATAGTAGCCTTCAGCAGTTTTTTTATACACTGCTGCCAATGTATTAGGCGTCTTAAAACCCAGGGTATGGGTCAATAGGTTCCTGATTGTAACGGGTTGCCCTTCGAATTCCAGTCTAGGAAAGTCCGTATTAAGGTATGTGTTTATGTCATCATCCAGTGTGATCTTACGTTCTAGGACTGCCTTGGCCGCGAGGGATCCAACAAAGACTTTTGAAATTGAGGCAATTTCATAAAGAGTATTGTCATTAGGGGTATTGTGTACGCCATTATCGATCTCTCCATAATAATTCTGGTAGATGGCCCCATCCTTATATAGGGAGACAGCCAACGAATTGATATTTCCTTTATTTAACGTATTCTGGGCATATTGGTCGATTAATTCTGTGAGTTTTTCAAAAGTAGCATCTTCCGTTTTCTTACTAGGTGCACAGCCCATAAGTAGTATACCAACAATGGTGAGGATTATTTTTTTCATTGATTATATTTGGTTGAAAGACATTCTTTTAGTGTTTTTGTTACAGTTTAAGGGATATGGGTGCCAACGGATACACAGACGTACGAGTGTATGCTAGGTTGCGATTGCCCCTAAAATTACTAGGCAGCGATGAAAAAGCAGTACGCAAAGTACATTTTTATATGGATTTATAGTCATATCCCTGTGGTGATGGCCCATTAAAAAAGGCTAATCCCATACAAGATGCGGGGCACGTGTTATTAAAAAAATACAGAGGTCAATTGCAAAGGACTGGATAAAGGTTTTTTACAAGGATGTTGTTGTACATTGTTTAATATGGGAAGAATGGTTCATTTAATTGACGTCATCATATGGGGCGGTTAACTTTTTCCTTTCGATCAATTTTCCGTTGATAAGTACAAATTGAATATCGTTATAGGCTTCCAATGTTTCCAATGGATTTAAATTTAGGATTAAAATATTGGCTGTTTTACCAATTCCTAATGTTCCGATCGAACCAATTAAACCAAACGCTTTCGCATTATTGTAAGTAGCGGCTTTAAAAATTTGTTCCAAGGGAACTCCGGCATCGAACCAATGTTGCATTTCCAAATAACCATTATATCCTGGTGGATGGGTATACATGTTCATTGCACCGTTATCTGTACCGAACAACAAATTGGCATTGTTCTCAGCAAGCAGCCTTACTACCTTTTGGATCTTTAATTCATAGGACTTATAAAGTTCCTCAAACATTTCCTCATCACTGCTGAATTGACTCCTTATTGGATTAAAAAAGTGGGGGTTCATTTTTTCAAGAAACTTTGGTCTCGCCAAAATTATATTACGCCCCCATTGGGCCTCTTCCGATTGCAGCCAATCCACATAGCTCGGCGTATATAGTGATTTGAGAATTGGAGCATCCTTAAAAGTATAGTCAAGAATATCCTTTTCGGCTAGTATAACCCTAAAAGTCGGTTGATAACCAATATGCTTGTTTGAAATTTCGAGCAACAGTTTTTTATGGGTCTCAGGAAGGTTGGTGTTTAAAAATTCTTCCGGATGTGCGGTCCAGTTCCACATAGCATGGGCGATAATATCGATATTTGTTTCAACAGCAAATTTTTGCCCCTCATAGGAGGTTGCGTGCATAACCACAAGCAATTCCTCAGCATGGGCTTCGGCAACCAAATCTTGCATTATCTTGACCGTGGGAACTTCCCAAACCTGTTTAAAACCTGAAGAAGCATCCTCATACAAGGTCTTGACGCAAATATTATCCTCCAATGCAATCCCTGAAATAAGACTGGCCACGGAATGTTCTTCAAGATGTATGGAATCTGGATATTTTACGTTTTCATTGTATTTGTCATGTAGAAAAGGCAATTTGTAACGCTCATTTTGAGGTTCTTCATTCATGACCATTTCGAAATCATCCATTACCTGTACTTTTTTGCCACAGGTATAAATCTCGGGTCTTATTGGTGCATTCTTTAGTGTTTTTATCGTATTTGGCGCATAATTATCAACATCGATTAGTGTGGTATATCCAAAATACAGAAAATTCTTTGGCAGTCTCTCAAAGTATTCCTGTACCAATAATGCATGGGACTTTCGTTGTCTAAAATTTATACCAGCAATATTGTTGAGATGGACATGACTGTCAATTAAACCGGGAATGGCATATTTCCCATTTCCGTTTACGGTTTTGAAACTTCCTTTTACATTAGGTTTTTCCTTGCCGGAATAAATGATCTTGGCGTTGTCTATAAGAATGAATCCTTTGTGGTTTTTAACTTCACCATTTTCGTCTGAAGCAATGATAGAGACATTTTCGATCAACAAACCTTCGTTAACGATAAAAGGCCCTGTGGAAGTTCCACAACTATAAAAAAGGGCAATTAGCAATACGGCGATAATTTCTTTCATGATCTTCGGGTATACCTATTTGACTGCTTAGCGTTCTTTTTGTTACAGGAATTAGGACATATCCGCATGATGTATAGGTAGGGGCATGCTCTAAGACACTTTCTTACAATGTGCCGATTCCGGGCAATTTCAATCAGGGTTTTTACTTTTTCTTCCAACGGATCCTAATCGAATATACCATGAATGCCCGTTGTTATTTTGATGTATGGCATATCCATTGATTTCTAATACGGCCTATTCTATATTTTTTCCAAATTATTCATTCAGGCTTCATCCAAAGTGTTTTGTAAATAAGCGATACGCCAAATAGAAAAACAAAGGGGAAATCAGTTGAAAATAAAGAGATTTAAGGATAATGGTGTTTTTCATGGAAAAGATGTGATGCATCTTCCTTGGGACAAGAAAAAGTATTGAGGAAGTTATAAGCATAAACCAAAAGAAGAAAGCGTAAAGAATCCCATTTTTGAACTTATGCACCTGCCATGAATTGCACACCTTGTTGTGGTGTTGTTATTATTTTAATAGACGGAAATAGTCAGGAAAGCCATGATGGTCAATAATAATACCAAAAGAAGGGGCATTACAAATTTCAACCACTTATTGAACCCGATTTTCACTACAGCCAATGCCGCTAATATTAAACTTGTGGGGTTAATCAGATAAAATAGGCCCATACCATATTGATAGGTGTCAACGATGGTTTCCCGTCCTATATTGACAGTATCCGCCAATGGCGACATAATCGGCATTGTCAATACGGCCATTCCTGAAGAGGATGGCATGAAAAAAGATAAACCGCCATAGATAAAAAGCATGAAGTTTGTAAAAACACCTTTGTTCATCCCTTCGGTTATTGTACTGGCATGATATAAAATAGTATCGCTAATAAGTCCGTCTTCCATTAAAATGGTAATACCTCTAGCGATACCAACAATAAATGCCACACTAAGCAACGTTGAAGCGCCCTTAACGAACTCCTCTATAAAAACACTTTCCTTCATCTTGGCAATAAAGCCTATGATAATGGCACCAACAAGAAATGTAGCCGTCATTTCCACAAACCACCAATCCAAAAAGGAGACACCAATGATCATAACCAAAAAACTTAACGAAAACACGACCATAATAAGCCTCAGTCTAGGTGTGAATTTCATTGTGGTATTCATCGTATTTAATCCGAAAAGCGCTTCCAACTCTTCTTTTTGTTCATAAACAAGGGATTTTGATGGATCGGCTTTAACCCGTTTGGCATAACGAAGAATATAGAGAATGGTAATCACTAGACAAACGACCAATATGATCAAACGATTTTCGAGTCCCGTTGTCCAATTTATGCCGGCTGCATCCGAAGCAATAATGGTCGAAAACGGGTTTATGGTAGAACACATTGACCCAATGCCGGAGCCAAGAAAAATAGAGGCAAGTCCTACCATCGCATCATATTTGGCAGCTAGGAAAACAGGAATTAAGATAGGATAGAATGCCATGGTTTCTTCGGCGAGACCAAAGGTTGTACCTCCAGCGGCAATAAGTGTCGTTACTACGATAATAAGAATATACTCTCGCCCTTTAAGGGTTTTTGACATCCAAGAAATTCCGGCATCAAAGGCTCCAGTGAAATTCATTATGCCTATCAAACCTCCAATTATGAGAATTAAAAAAATGATATCGGCAGCGGCTATTATGCCTTTTACAGGCGATTTCACCAATTCGGCAAGGCCTTGGGGCCTTGATTCCAGTTCTTTATAGGTATTTGGAATGGCAATGGGTTTATAGATGTCCCCATCCACAAATTTTTCAATGGGGATTTTTATATTCAGGTCATCCAATGTCTTTTGGGTTGCTGGTAATTCAATGCTCTTTTCCTGGCTGGTTTTTAAGAATGTATCGCTTTGGGCATGGTACATCAGCGTATCATATTTACCTGCCGGAACCAACCAAGTTAAGAGAGCGACAATTATGGCAATAAGGATTAGAATGGTTTGGGCAGTTGGGAATTGGCGTTTTTTCATTGATGGTTTCAGTATCGATTCTAAATTGTTCCATGTTTATAATCGTTTGGTTATGATTGCGTTGCGGATGCCTTCTGAGAAGTAGCGGACGAGTTGATGCGCCGGCGTCCATATTTTTCAGCCCAAGACCAAACCAGTGCATAAAATTAAGGATTTTCCACAGGAAAATACGATCGCAATTAATTATAAGTATTGTTTTGTGGAGGATTTTTTTCGGTCAATAGCTGTGAAATATTTTCTACTTTTTGAAAGTCTGCATCCACTAGCCAGATTTTTAAATTCCGATCAATCATTTCCAATTGAAGGTTTGCCTTATTCTTAAAATTGCCTTGAATTGAACTAGAGACGAATATGCCTACCATTAAACTAAAAAGAGAAACAAGCCAATCTGTTTTTTCCGCATTGAGCTTTACATTTTTCAAATCTTGATATAAATAGTTGCCGCTGTTATTGGGGTCAGACCTATCAACGATCTCAAAGCCGTTCGATTTGAGGGTGATTTTCAGTTTTGGTTTGCTTCTTAATGTTACCGTTTGCTCCATATTAACGTATTGATATTCACGTATACGCAACGGTCGCGGTTCTGGGTTGTTGCGTGGTTGATCACCCAATATAGCAAATGTAAACCAATTGGAATCCCGAAGTTTCGGGACATAATCCCAGAGGCTTTGGGGGTTTGTATGTAAACTTCACTAAAGGATACGTTTCATTCCAACTTCCGGTATGCACTGCGTTTTTGTCAGTAACAAACCAACCATATTGATCATAAGGGCAGACAAAAACACTAGTTAACCATCAGTTTTTCAATCTGGCCCTCAAGGGTTTTAAACATTAGCATATGACCTTCAGCATTGGGATGAAGATAGTCTGGCATCAATTCCCGGTTAACCATCCCTTCCTCATTATAATAAACAGGACCAATATCGATGTAATGGATAAAAGGGTTCTCTTCTGGGAATTTTGAAATGATATTGTTTGTGGCTTTATTTATATTGTCCCTATGGTTTGGTTTATTACCATAAGGTAAGATACCCATCAAAAGGATTTTTGTATTGGGAAGTTTTTATGGATGATCGTACAGATCTTCCTTATACCACCTGCTAGTTCTTCAGGGGTACTTATGGTAAGGTAATGATTACCATCTGTGTTATTGGTTCCGATCAAGACAACCGCTACTTTGGGATTTATATTTTCAAGGGAACCATTTTCAAGTCTCCAAATTACATTTTCCGTTCTATCACCGGAAATTCCCATATTTATGGTGTTGTAAGTATCAAGGTGTTTTTGCCAAACCCCCTCTCGATCCTTGTTATCCATTGTATGGAAAATTGAATTTCCAACCAGTATCATTTCAGAATTCGGATTTAATCTATTCAATATTGTTTGATGTTGGTTGATCCACCAAACGCCTTCTTTTTTAACGGCAAGAGAGGCTGGGTTTTCCATTATTTCAGGAATCCTATTGTTTTCGGATGTAAAGTGCTTTTCATTATTTCTACAGCCAAATAAAATAAATACCCCTATAATGGAAAGTAATAATTTGTTCATGTCCTTTTTGTTATTTGAATAATGTTTCTTTTTAGACCCTGTTTTTTATGGAATGGAGAGAAGTTTGAACTAAGCGAAGTGCGAAGGTACACCGCCTGTTGTGAAAGTGGGCGGGTAGGTGCGCTGGCATGGTTTCCATCTAGGCGCTAAGCTAAAGCTTTTTGTTTTGATTTTACTTTTTTGACCAAAGCAAAAATCGATTATGTCTTTCATTAATATTTCAAGAATGATTTGAGTAAATGCACTACAACTTGTTGATAGAAGCACTCCAATAAATTTCTTACAAAAAAACACGAATCGCAAGTGTATTCGGAAAAAATCGCGATGTAAGTGCTTACACGTGTGTACCAATGTGTATGAACGATTGGTATCCATTAATAAATTACCAATCTCCTTGAAAATCAAAACCATACATGACCCTGGTAGGTTGGGTAGTTGGTGCACCTATGTGCGTGGTGATCGCCCATAGGTCGGTAACGTCTCGTTAAACAGCGACCAGACCTTGTAGGGCCTGTAACAGACAGGGAAACCCTATATGCGGTTTTGGGCAGGGAACAACAGTCATAGGTTCATTTATTTATCCGTTGCCTAGGGCCGATATGTTGGTTAAATTGTTTTTATTTGCCGAGCATTATTCCGTAAAACCTATAGAATCCTGTCCATGTATAAACCTTGCGTTGGTTTTAAACCGCTTACCGTATTTGAATTTCCTAAAAGTAAGACCAATAACTACCTAGTTTTATACGTTATCAAATGAATTACCCTATCAAAACCGCCAAAACCAATGAATAGCCAATTAGCACCTTTCTTTGATCTATCTATGGATTGCCTCTGCATTGCCAATTATGAGGGGTATTTTGTGAATATCAATCCAGCCCTTGTAGAATTATTGGGGTATAGCGAGACCGAATTAAAATCAAGACTGATTTCCGAGTTCATTTATGAAGAGGATAGGGAGCGTACGGCTAAGAATAGACAAAACTTGTTGAAAGATGTGGCACTGGTGAATTTTGAAAACCGATATGTGTGTAAATCCGGAGAGCTTGTCTGGCTCCATTGGACATCCATACCCGTAGCGAGCGAACAGTTGGTCTATGCCATCGCCAAGGATGTTACCCATAAAAAAGAATTGGAGAACGAACGTATTTCGCATTTAAGCCAACTTTCCCAGGTAAACAATGAACTTAAGCAACTGAACTATACAACTTCCCATGATCTACGATCGCCAGTGAATAATTTGATATCGATGGTCGATTTGATCGATATGGGCAAGATAGAGGATGATGATACCTTGGAGATACTCAGTTTTATACGGCTTTCCGCAGAAGGCCTAAAGACTTCCCTGAACACCTATATCGATGCGTTCAAGCAGAATGATGATACGAGTGATAAATTTGAAGTGGTCACTTTCAATACCGTACTACAGAAGGTCCAAAGTACCATAAGCTCCTTGATCAGGACGGCAGGCGTGGAGTTCCAAGTGAATTTTTCAGGTATGGAAAGTATCTTGTTCAATGCCGCCTATATGGAGAGTATTATGCTGAATTTCATTACCAATTCAATCAAATACGCACGACCGCATGTACCTCCCGTTATCTCGATAACCTCCGAAGAAAAGGACGGTAAAAAAACGTTCACCTTTTCCGATAATGGTCTTGGTTTTGATATGGAGAAGGTGGGACACCTTATCTTTAATTTAAACCAAAGGTTCCATGGTAATGAGGATAGCAAAGGGGTGGGGCTATATTTGGTGTACAACCATGTAACCAGCCTTGGGGGTACGATCAGTGTCGATAGTGCCGTCAATGAAGGTACTACGTTCACGATTACCTTCAAAGCGTAACCACACTGTGTTCCCCGAAATTTGGAATCAGTTGAGGGCGTAGAAAATACAATAGATCATTCCCAGGTTAAAGGCGGCATGACAAATTACCGCTCCCCATAAGGATGTCGTTTTTTGTCTGCATCGGTAAAATAGGATACTGACCAAAAACATGCTTAAGACCCAAATAAGGGTTGGGAAAGTCAGAAACCTCCATTCTTCTTGTATGTATACCAATCCAAAATGGGAAATATGGGTCAGGGCAAAAGCTGAACCATCAATGATCGATGCTTTGGTATTTCCTACGGATTTCGCAAAGCTTGAATGAACAAGACCCCTAAAAAAGAATTCCTCACCGATCGGACTGAAGATCATTCCGGTTATGGCCATTATGAGGAAAAGCACCAGTTTGTCATTGGGTTGTATCCCAGTCGGGATATTGTATGACTTACCGATATAGACATACCAATTTTCAAAGGAATCCTTATATAGCAGTTCCCCTAGAAAATAAAGGAACACACTAAAGATCAAGCCCCAGAGAATAGCCAAAACCAACCAATGCCGATTTTTGGGTGTTGTCAATCCAATGGCTTTTCGTCCGTTCTTACTCAAAAAAATGAAGGGTGCTATGGCAGAAACCATCATGATCAGACCGATATAACCGTAATTTGCCGTTTCATTGGCGTTCAAGACCAAAATAAATCGCGGAATGCAGATCAGAAGGATCAGGAACAACCCAAACTTCCAATTAAAATCAAAATAGTTACTCCAGAAGGGTTTCAGTTCCTTTGCCATGGTCGTTTTTGATGGTGGTTTTACGGTTTTTATGCTGACGGATGGTGAAGGGGAATTGCCGTATACGAAAGGTGTAAAACCTTGGTTTTCATACCAAACATACTAAAAACGCTTAAATTATCCGAAGGAACGCAAGAAAGGGCCTTTGATTTTTTACAACAAGGTTCACAAGGACTTAAAGGACCAAAAATCGTTTTTTGGCAAAGGGGCTTCGAAGGTCTTGTATTCCTGGGAACCCGTGGTTTGATAGGTTATTTTCCAGGCGTGCAGACAAATGGATAGCGGGAGGTATTCCTGGTCGGAACCATATTTTTCATCCCCGATGATGGGAAGTCCTATATGGGCCAATTGGGCCCTGATTTGGTGGAATCGACCCGTTTTTGGTTTGATTTCCAAAAGATAACCCAAATCGTTTTGGTTGATGACCTGATAGGAAAGCATGCAATTTTGGGTGTCCTTTGATTTAGATGCGACAATGTCCGCTCTTTTTTCCAGATTGTTCTTTACCAGGAAATTGACCAGGGTTCCCCGGTTCTTTGGTGGCTTGTTCTTCACAATGGCCAAATATGTTTTTTGCACTTTCCGGTTACTGAAAAGTTTGTTGAATTCCACCAGGATACCTTTTTTCTTGGCCATGACCAAGACACCGCTTGTTACCCGATCCAATCGGTGTATTATTCCGATATAGGGCTTTCGTTTATTATTTGAAAGGTGATCAAGGACTTGATTTTCAACGGTGAGGTTCTCGTATCGACTTTTTTCGCTTATAAGTCCGGCCCTTTTGTTTACGACGATAAAATCGTTGTTCTCATATATGACTTCAAGGTTCGGCATCAGCAGTTCTCTTTTTCAAATTCCAACATGGTATCCATACGTTCAAGCAGTTTGGTTGTCGGCTATTCCATATTGTTTTTCAACCACTTTTTGCGTTCCGAGTCGGGAAGATGAATGACCTCAAAGTCCTCAAACAAAGCTTTAAATCCATCGCCATCAGGTGAAGCGGCAGTAAGGCCGACCATAACCGGGGTGTTTTTTGGAAAATAGGCCAACCGCATCATTGTAAAGTCTTGATTGTCCAATGAGTACATGATTTCTATGGCATCCCCGATCCGTTTAAGCTTAAGCCATATCGATTTGGGGTTTTCTGGTAATGCGACAACACTCCAATCGCTCTTTTTTCGGGTAACCACGGCACTAAGGTTGATAATCCCATCTACAAATTCAACCCCCGTCTTGACCCAGTTTTTTTCGTCCTTTCGGACCATAAGACCCATTTGGTCGAACCTGCTTTGATATTCGCCCGTGATTTTCACGTTGGCCTCGAATTCACCCCCAACGTTCAAATAGCAAAATGGTCCATCGTCAACCGTAAATCCGTAATGCGCTTTTCTCCAATAATCGGTGTAGGGGGTAACGAACATCGATAAGGAGGAATCATTTATCATTTCCCATTGGTCAGGCTCATTGAACCATTGAAATTTCTTCATGCTTGTTTTTTCTAATTATTCCTATGATAAATATAGTCGTTTCCTATGGAACCTTAAAGGAGGGGCGGCAAGGATATCAACCCAAAACCCTTAAAATGAAAATAGGGGTTGAAATGAAGGACTGTGCCATGGCCTTTTGCAGGATACCTTGCGGATTACTGTAATTTGGCCTTTATGGCATTCGTCAATTCCTCGACCAATTCAGGATGGTTATTGGCAATATTCTTGGTTTCATCCCCTGTAGCCGTATGCTCATATAACTCGGTAAAACCATCCTTATGTAGGGTCAGTCGATGGGTGGCGGTCCTTATGGTCGTGGCATCCGCCTTATAAGCGATAGCCTGATGGCCCACCGCATCCGGCTTTTCCAATAATCCCTTTAATGAAGTGCCTTGGGCGAATGCAGGGGTCTGTACCCCCGTTAGATCACATAGGGTAGGGAAGATATCAATCGTCGCTACAATGGCATCCGTTTTAGAACCCTTTCGATCCATGCCGGGATAGTGGATGATCATAGGGGAATGTAAGGATTCCTCGAACAGACTATGCTTGCCCCATATAGCATGTTCCCCTAAATGCCAACCGTGGTCACCCCATAGAACAACGATGGTATTTTTATCCGCTCCTGTTTGTTTCAGTGCAGCCAGTACTTTTCCCACTTGGGCATCCGCATAGCTCACACAGGCATAATAATGACGTCGCACTTCATCTGCAAAGGCCTTCTCTGTATTGGGATCTTTACCCCAAAGGTTGTAGTTCCTGAATTCATTGGAATTATGCCATGTGGTTTCCCCTTCGGGCTTTTGGGGATGCGCTATTGGGGGAATATCAACGCCCTCATACAAATCAAAATAGCGTTTCGGGGCTCCAAAAGGCAAGTGGGGTTTGATTATTCCTACCGCCAGGAAAAAGGGTTTTTGGTCATCGGCGGAAAGGGCCGTTAATTGCTTTAAGGCTTCCGATGTTATGGCACCGTCGGGATAAATGGTGTCATCACCCTCAACGGTTTGGTAAACATCCATATCGGAAGCTTTTACACGGATTTCCCCATGCGCCAATCCGTGCATCATACCACGGGGATGTTCCCATTCCGCAACGGGCATAAGGTGTTTGTCCCAAGCTTTGGGGATTTCGATTATTGAACTGTCATTCCAATCCGCACCCCCCATTCCACCTGGGTGATGGGATACCTTTCCCACGGAAACCGTGGTATACCCATGGGTTCTGAACCACTCGGGCATACTGGGGTTTATGCCTTGATCCCCTTGTTCGGTTTTCTTTGCACGGAGGAAAAGCGCATCATTGCCTGCAGGTCCGTATTGGCCCGTTAACAGGGTATATCGCGATGGGCCACAGCTTGGTGCATTGGCAAAATGTTCTAGGAAAGAGACACCATTCCGGGCCAATTTATCAATGTTTGGAGAGCTTATATGGGTTGCACCAAAGCTTTTCAATTCGGGTCGAAGATCATCGACACAGATAAGAAGGATATTGGGGAGTTGCGTGGGTTGTGGTTTTTTACAACCCGTCATCAGAACGGCATATAAAGCGATACAGGCAAGGGGAATTGGTTTCCTTATTCTCATTGTTGGTGGTGGTATTTATAAGCGGGTGTTTTCAATACAGGCATGTCACGGCGGGTCCTTGAAGCACACAGGCAAATTTATCAATCTTTGGGGCCGGATCGATCATTATCCTTAAAAAACAATTCCTTGACCAATAGTGCTTTTTCACGCCATACGTCGATATAGCTACAGGTCATGGAATGGGATAAATACTTCGGGGAGCACCATACGATACTTAAAGGTAGGGACTTTCAGTGGAAATTTCCGTATACCGCATTTTGACCGGTAGCCCATAGTTGGTATTTAGGTTCTGTCTTTAACGGGAATAACGAATTTTAAACCGGACCAAGTCTCATCTATCGCACAAACCTTAATATCCACAAGACCATTGCTCAGGCCAATTTCCCTAACTATATTACCATTAAGGTCCGATTCGACCTTGGATGCTTTTTTAGGCCATGAAATCCAAATAATGCCATTTTGTGCTATTTCCTGTCGTAACTGGGTGATATCCCCAATAAGTTCCGCAGTTGTCTTGGCGAAATAATGTATAAAGTCCTTCTTGGTTTTTACATCGTTTATATGATCTGTTTCAGAAGGGAAATCCTTGAAAAGTTTATAATAATAAGCAGGTTGATTCACAATTTTGATTTTGAATCCCGCTTTGATACCAAGTTTTTTTGCGAGGGGTGTCCCCGAATATCCTGTGGCCTTCATAATTACATTTGTTTTTGGTTTTAGTACGATAGTTTTCCGTGGGGAAATCGGAAACTTGCAAACGGGTAACTACCATTGGAGGGGTAAAACCCATCAATTTTTAAATCAGGTTTACAATTAGGACTTAAGATATTCATTTCCGTTATTTTCAACAATACTTCCAACCGATTTTATTCCGTTTGTAGTAATAACAGGACTTCCGACATAGTGATCCATTACATCCATAGAACAAGTAACGCCTAGGGTCGGGGTAGTAATGAAATCTTATTATGTAGCGTGTGTCACGTACGATAAGGCGATAGCAGTAGGGGAGTGGTACAGTTTTATTATAACCATCCCGTTGCGTCTGGATAAAATTTGACCGACTCTGAGAATAAACATCAACCTATTGAAAATCGGGTATTCGTGTCGTTACGTACTAAAGGGTAAGACCGGTTTAGTGAATTTCAATGTTCTTGAATTCATCTTCAAAATCCTCATTTTCGTTGTTCACAATTTGAATGTCGAAAGTTTGCTTGTTTATTTCAATGAAGTATCTGGTATGGTTCCCTTCAACACCAGAAAGAAAAGAACTATAGTTCAATTTGTACATTTCAATGCCCTTGTTTCTCTTAAAGGCACTTTCCCCAAGGTGGTAGATCAAACCATGGTTTTTGGAAGCATCTTCTAAATACTGCTTCATCAATTTCAATATGACTTTTGAAGTGCCATAATTTACGGGAATATAACTTGGAAGCTTCTTTATAAGAATAAAATTTACCGGATTGGTGGTATCTGAAAAGATCGTGATTCCATCATTTGGGGATTCGATATTGGAAATCCACATTTCGATAATATTGGATGGAATATCCTTCACTCCAAACAACCTTTTTGAAAACTCCGCTTTGTCAATAGTGATGTATTTTTTTGGAAGGAATAGGGTGACATCCGAATATTCCAGGTCATTCCGGGCATATTCCTCAGCGCTAAATAGACCTTCCTTGTCCAAAGTGTTTTTACATGAGAACAGCAATAAAATAATAAGAACGGAAATTGGCTTCATATATGGGGAAGGTTTGTCGTACGATTATGTGTCTAACGTTTTTACCCATATTATGTTGCGTATTTCCGTATTTGGTGTAGCAAAAAATGGAATCGAAATCCTTCTGAATTTTCCTGGACGGTATCAAGGGATGAATGAATCGTAAGGCTAATCCTAGGGATACTACCTACACTGAAATTAACCGATTAATTATTCAACCGTTCTACAATCAATGATGAAAAAGCGTTTACTCCAAATTTTATACAATTCTCATCGACAGCAAAGTTTGCTGAATGTGGCATGGAAATGATGCCTTTTTCAAAATTTGAACCTCCCAACAAAAAATAGACCCCGGGAATCCTTTTTTGGAAATAAGCAAAATCGTCACTGCGTCCATCGGGAACGACACCATACAAGTGGTTTACATGCCGGTTGCCATAAATATCGGAAAGCTTGTTGAGGGTTTTGGATGTTAGTTCCTTATTGTTGAAAACAGTGGGATATTCACTGGAATAGACAACTTCGATTAATTTTTCAGCGTATTTAGAACTGCTGATGTCCTGTTTTAGCATAGGGATAATCGATTCCATTTTCTTTCTATTACTTGAATTTAGAATGGTACGAATCGATATTTGGTCATCCGTTTCCGATATGGTGAATTTTTTATTTACGGTTAGGTAGTCCTTGTATATGGTTTTCGGGCTTCCAAGGCCTATGGTTGGGTCTAACAAATTTCGGTTATCCCAAAATTCACTATCGGGCTCAATGTTCTGGATACCTGATAAAAGTTTTTTTGTATGCGCGATGACCAATTGGTTTTCACTCGAATTTTTATATGATACTTTGATTGTTTTGTGTTCCGCGAATAGCAATTCGGGTCGTGTGGCGATGAGGCCAACCTGCATTGGGGCGATGTGCAATGCATAAATTTCATCGGGATCGATCAACTTGAACAAACCATCGTCAATCATGGCTTTTGCCCCCTTAAGGTTTTCTTCCGAAGGTTGAAATATGAAATAAATCGTGCCTTTGAGGTTGTCTTTCAAACTTGCCAATACATTGGCGATTCCGAGCCCTATGGTTGTGTGTATATCGTGTCCACAAATATGCCGTACCCCTTCATTCCTTGATTGCAACCCTTCGACATCGGGAAGGTTCGACGATAATGCGTCGATATCTGCCCGCCAAGCGATTCGCTTTCCTTTTTTATTCGTTTTTAAGATTCCAACAACTCCATAACCACCCAGATTGGTATGGACTTCCATACCCAGGGATGTTAAATAGGCTGTAATTTGCTGCGATGTTCTTTTTTCTTGGTCTGATAGTTCGGGATAGGTATGGAAATCCCTTCGGATTTTCACTAGGCTATCAAAAATTTGGTCAGTTCGCTGTTGTACCTTTTTATGCAATGTGGAATCAATCACAGCGTGCTGTCCGAACATGGGGATAGTAAGAAGAAGTACGGATATCGAAAATACTATTTTAAGAAGTTTGTTGCTTGAAGTCATTTTACAATATTTAAAGTTCATATTGCAAAGATGGGATACAATATATTCGGTTACCTGACACCTATGTGACAATCTCATTTTTTGGCGATCTTACTTCGAATCCTGCTCAATGATTGTCTTTCTATTCCCAAGTACGAGGATAAATGGGTAAGGCTTATTCTATGAATGATATCTGGGTTTTGGTTTAAGAAGTTCAAATATCTTTCTTCGGCATTCTCAAATAAAAAGCTTTCAACCCTATCGGTTTGTACGGTCAATACATATTCGGCTGTTAGTCGGCCATACATTTCATTGTTTTTAAATCTTTTGTATCCTTCCTGGATATTAACATAGGATAATTCTATGATTATTGATGGTTCAAGGCACTCCATAAAATACTTTGTCGGCTTTTGTCTTATAAAAGCGGGATAGTCTGTTGCATACTCATTCTCTTTAACAAAGCCGGTTGTTATTCTGTTTCCTTTTTCATTGATGTAATACCTTCTTAATAGTCCCTTACAGACATAGCCCATATTTTTTTGAACATCCCCACAACTAAAAAAAAACTCTTTTTTGCCATACTCTTTTATGATTAATTGTGACCGCAGTACATCCAATTCCTCCGAAGTTGCATGAGGGAATAATTTGATATAGGCATCGCAATAGGTTTGGAATTCTTCTTTCAAGTGCTATTTTTTTTGCTTGTTGATTAAGGGTATTGTAAATGGTTTGGCACGTTTTTTTAATCAGAAAAATCAGCAGGCACAAACCGAATCGAAAATCCGAAATCCCTGTGCTATGGGATTTCAAGAAACTCTACGCCAGCAATTAAGATGGACTTTCGTTATTTTCCCAGTTCTTGTCCAATTTCCTTTAATATGGATTCTACTTCCCCCTTGATGCCACCAAAAAACCGCGGACCGTTCGTGGCTTTGGCCAACAGTAAATAATTCAATAGATAATTTTCAAATTCAACGGAATTGAACAACAATTTGTTATTGACCTTTTCGGAAATCGACGGATATTCAAAATCAATAAACTTCATATCCATAATAATGTTTCGTACACTTCCCTTTTCATATAAAAGAGTACGCAATCCATTATCGGTGGTTTTTGCTCCTTTTAATTGCATACTTGTATAATTCAGGGAACTTTCAAAAGAAGCAAGATGCTGTCTTAAGTTTTTGTTTAAAATGATATTGAGCTTACCTGAACTGATAATGTCATTTAAAACCCCTGTTGATGGCAAATATTTTAGTTCATTGCCATAAATAGAGCCTAACATTTGGGAAGTTTCCCGATGACTGACCGTGTCAAGGACATTTTTATCAAATAAGGTCAATAGCTTTTCGAGTGTTTGTATTCGTTGCTCATTTTCTTGAATGGAAGTATTTATTTTATTCAGGTTCGTATCAAATTCTGTTTGAAGCGACATTAAATATTCCTGTTCTACTTTTCTTTGTTCGTTGTAATTGTTGTTATTGTTGATCTGTAAGGCAATCAAAATCCCGATAACCACAAGTACGATCTCTCCAATGGCATACAATAGATATTTGCTGAACTTGTTTTCAGAGAGAAGGCGTTGTCTTATGTGCCTAAAGAATTTGATCATACTATTGGTTTTTTATGCCTTTGCTTACCGTTTGGCCCTCTAAGGTATTTTATCATTGGTTGGTTATGCTGAGGCACCACGACTGGTTAAACAGCTTTTTAAAACGGTTTAGGTTTTGCGGATGCCCGGCATGGGTGTCTTTCAATTTTAGAAAAATAGTTAATTAATCTTGAGGGTGCAAGTCCCTTGGGGTATGGGGTAACGCTTTGGGGCCAGCCGCAAGGATTGTTACAGGTTTTAGGCACCTAATTTAATCAATACAAACCGAATGGGAAATCCGTGAGGATTTTCGGATTAACCCTTAAAGTGGTTATCGATTGATTAAATTCGGAGTGGCAGTAGTTTATTGTTCTTTGTTAAATTCAATAGGTTCTTTTTGTGAATACATTTTTAATGTTGAAATTTTTCCTTCTGTATTTGTCATGAATTGGATGGTATATTGTGGGTTGAAAACCTCATTGAATTCATTTGTCGCTTTCAAGAAAAACGAATCATTATTTAAGTGTTCCAACAGAAATTTATAAGTAGGTAAAACAGCATACAATTTATGATCTTCATAAACTATTTCAATTTTCCCTAATCCTTTTGCGTGATATGTTCCACAAAACGAACTTAAGGAATGGGTTGGCATTTTATCTTTATTGAGTGGTTTGGTTTCCTTATAGGGTTTAAAAATTTCAGTCACATTAACTGGATATTCAGGTTCGGGACTAAGTCCAAATAACCTCCTTGTAATATTGTCGGCGATCAAATGTGGGAGTAATGTATTATCTTGATTTGTTAAAACAACAACACCTATTTTTTCAAAAGGGAACATTATCAAAGCGGAACTAAAACCAAATGTGTTTCCTCCGTGGTCTATTCGGTAATGTCCATAGCTAGATCTTAAACGCCATCCAAATCCATCTCCAAATAGAAAAGCATCTTTATCATAATTTCCTCCTTTGATATTATGGAGTCTTATTGCTTTATTGATATAGTCCGAAGGAATCACTTTAGTCTCATTAAAAACACCATCGTTTAACCATGTTAACATCCAATGGGACAAATCATTAACGGTGCTTTTGATTGCCCCGGCAGGACTAATGGAATGAAATTCCTCGAATTTGACTTTTTCTATAGTGCCTTTATATATACCGTAGGGTAAAGCATAATTCGTTGATTGCTGCATTTTCTGGAGCGTGGTATAGGAATTTGTCATAGCCAAGGGCTCAAATATTTTTTCTTGAATGTTGGTTTCCCAGCTTTTCCCCGTTATTTGTTCAACGATAGTTCCTGCGAGGGTATATCCCATATTACTATACTCAAAGCTGTTTTTAATTTCGCCTTCTGGTCTTAAATGTTTTAACCGTTGTACGACTTTTAATTTGTCTTTGTCTGGGAAAAACACTTCTGAGGTACCTTGGTTCCCAATACCACTTTTATGACTTAACAGATCCTCAATGGTTATCAAATTGTTCATTTTATCATTATAAAACTGAAAATCAGGAATGTAAAGAGCTGGTTTGCCTTTTAATGAAACTTGATTGTTAGATTCCAATATGCCCAAAAGAGAACCTGTAAATGCTTTTGTGACAGAACCTATGGGAAAAACAGTATTTGTTGTTACAGGTAATTGATTTTCCAAATCTCGATAACCAAATCCTTGGGAATAAATGATTTTATCATCCTTTACTATAGCAACGGATAATCCAACAGCATTGTATTGCTCGATCAAATGGGTTATGTCATTTTCAATTCCTTTTAATTTTGGAATATTTTCTTGACTAAAGCAAATTTGTACGAATAATGCGAATACGAGTGGGTATGTGAATTTCATCCTTATGTTTTTTTGATTTTCAGCAAAAATGGAAAAACATGGGATTTTAAAAGTCCGAATAAAGAAAGTCGGACTGATTTTTATTTAGATTTTAAGGAAAGAGCTTCTTTTCTATACTGTGTGGGCGTTTGATTCTCGGTTTTTTTAAAAGCCGTGTAAAAAGACGATTTGGAATTAAAACCTACTTGGTATAGGATTTCTAAAATAGTGATGTCTTCCTTATCAGGATCTTCCAAAATGATTTTGGCTTCGTTTATTCGATACTCATTTATAAAGTCAAAAAAATGTTTCCCCAGGTGATGATTGATCAATATGGATAATTCCTTTTCAGAAATATTTAATTGTGAAGCTAGTTTTTGTAAGGTGAGCTCAAAATCCAAATATGGTTTTTCGATGTCCATAAATGAAGTAAGTTTCTTTAGATATTGATTTTCGGAAGTGTTTTTTTGAATAATCGTTTTGGTTCTGTTCTTTTCAATAATCGAATTTACTGGCTTTAAATGCATGTTGACACCAGTGAAAAGGTCGGGTTGATATAATGCCTTTAAAACAAAAAAGATGGTAATTAATAAGACACAAACGCCAATCAAGGTATTGATATCAAGAATGTACTGTTGGTATATGGAATTGGATAAATACCACCTTATGAGTACAAAAGAGTGGGCAATACATGCAAACACCGTAATTTGAAATATCCATTTATAAATGGCATAATTCGCATTGGAATAATTTTCAAGATATAGTGTTTTGTATTTTTTCAAAACAAGGAATACGGCAATGATGTAAGTCAGGAATTGTAGCTCACCAATTACTTCATAAAACAATACACTTTGGTCGGAAAATGCAGTTATCTTAAAAATGAACGCAAATAGCAAGAACAAAAGGCCATGGATGAGGTGTGTTTTCTTAAGCTTGAAATTGGTATAACAAGCAGCTAATACGTACAGGTAAAATAGGGGTAACTGTAATAAACTGGAGGAAACTTTTAAAATATGGATGTTGGGATAGTCCACAGTTTTGTTTGTGAATAAACCAATTAAGTCAAAGGCTATGACCAATAGGTAAATACCAAAAAGTCTATTGGCTAGTTTGTTTTTTGTTTTAACCGTAAACAGAAAAACAGAGAGAAGTATCATTATAAAAACAACAATCTCTCCGATAATCCTAATAAATTCTATTTTGTTCTCCAATAATATTGTGGTTGTTTTTTTATCGCCAATAGTCCCGGTTATGGCTAGTCATGGGGATTAACACTTTACTTTACAAGGACACACCAGCTTGGGAATTCCTGTGGAATTTCGAAAGGCAGTTGAAAAAATCACTTATAGTCATTGATGTATGTTCCATTTAATTTGAAATCGTAATGACCACATTACCCCTTTTTTTTCCTTCTTCAACATATTCATGTGCTTTTACAATTTCATCTAATGTATAATACCGATCTATAAAAGGTTTTAATTCCCCCTTTTCAGCCATTTCCTTTATCAACCTCATATGTTCATTGCGCTCTTTGGTCAGCATTTTAATTGAAACGAAATTGCCACCAGGCTTTAGTACCTTTTTTGCTTTAGCTTTGGATGTCTTTCCAACAGCGTCAAAAACGATATCGAATTTTTCATTGCAATCGGAATAGTCCTCCTTTGTATAGTCAATCAAATTTTCAGCACCCAATGATTTTGCCATTCCGAAATTCGGGGTGCTGCACACACCTGTTACCCTTGAGCCTTTCTGATTGGCAATTTGTACGGCATAGCTGCCAACGCTTCCAGAAGCACCATAAATCAATACGTTTTGTCCATTTTTCAAATTTGCTTTCTCCAAAAGGTACATGGCGGTCATGGCTCCAACTGGTAATGCTGCAGCTTCGTGGTAATCCAGGTTCTCCGGTTTTAATCCAACCACACCATGTTTCCATTTTTGGGGTAAACAGATATATTCGGCATATGAACCTGTATTTAGCATTGTCGTGGTCCCAAATACGCTATCACCAACATTGAATTCAGTAACACTTTGTCCTATTTCCTCAACTATTCCCGCGAATTCATGGCCCAAAATTTTCTTTTTAGGTGCAAAAAGACCAAATATTAATCGGGCAGGAAGCCAAAATAGAGGTGGAAAATCAGAGCCCCGAAGTCGTACATCACCTGAAGTAACCGTAGCTGCATGTATTTTTACCAAAATTTCATCAGCTTTGGGTTTCGGTTTTTTTATATCCTTTATCTTAAGGACTTTTGGGGGACCATATTTTTCGTAAACAGCGGCTTTCATGTTGGTTTTCTGGTTTTCCGGAAATGTTTTTATACTATTTTTAGATAGGATTTGTACGACTTAACACCCAAGGTGATTTTCAACTACCCCAATCCGATCTTGCATATAAAGGCTTAAAACGGAACGCCAATGCAAGCGTAAATGAGTTATTTTGTTGTCTGTTTTATAATCGTACCCCACTGATTTATTCAATATTGACGGATTGGTTTGCTATGTATGCTGTGACATTATAAAAGGTATCTACCCAATAATCCTGTTCATTCTCTTTAAGATAAATCAATAATTCCTGTAGCGCTTCATTGGATACGTTTAGGTAACCACCTCCTACACTATGGAACATAAATGTGGCGATGGTCCCTTTTCTTCCAGCCTCTTTTACATAATCAATTAATTCTTTGCCTGTAGGACTGTCTACACACCAACTGGGCATAAAATAAACGTCAATATTTTCCATGGTGTTTGGTATGGGGCCATCACTTCTTCCTGCTGAAAATAGTTGCTTCACTATAGCTACGTAGGTCGAATCGCCCTGAACTTTATAGTTTGAGCAGGTATAACCATAGGTTCTATTGGTTTTTCCGTCAATAGCTTTAAGCAGCGTATTGGCCGTATACAATTCCATTCGTATTTGATCCAAACTATAACGGCTTAAGTCATATTCCGGTTCAACCCAATCAAATTGCCTACCATCACATGGATGAAATAATGAATGGTTACCAAGTTCATGGCCGTTTTTGGCAATCGTTCTCCATTCAGCGGTGCGATTATGCAACGACTCCTTATTTCCTGGACAATAAAAAGTTGCTTTCATATTGAATGAGTCCAGTAAGGGTATGGCATTATCCAGATGGGAATCTTGACCATCATCAAATGTTAAGCAGACAGCGGCTTTTTTCTTTTCAGGCCATTTGAAGTTCTTATTGGAATCCTGGGAATATGAAAATTGGACGGTCACTAGTATAACCATTACATAAATGAATGTTCTTTTCATAATTATATTTTTATTGTCACTTCCCAAAATACGGCTAAAGATCGGTATTGAATTTAAACGCCATATTGATGGAGGTAATTAGGTTTTTTTATCTTTTCATTCATAATGCCATCTCCAAAAGCGTTGACGGACTTGGTAAACATGCCCAAGTCTTTAAATATAGCACTTTATGCCCTATTTTTTAAAATATTGTCAGCCGTAGTTATTTTTCCATAACCTGTTGTAATTCTTTGACTTTCCAATTGTCATTTTCTTTGATAAATAACTCAAGCATTGCAACGTGACTTGTGCCGGCCAATACCATGATTCTTTCGTCGGATCTTGTTACATTTTTTTGAATTAATGACCACATATATAGATTTCTTTTGAACCATTCGGATGTTAATAAGGGTCCCGAAAAATCATTTGTTCCACCTGCCAACAGCATTAAATCATTGTGAAAGTAAT
Source organism: Maribacter polysiphoniae (assembly GCF_003148665.1). Taxonomy (GTDB): domain Bacteria; phylum Bacteroidota; class Bacteroidia; order Flavobacteriales; family Flavobacteriaceae; genus Maribacter_A; species Maribacter_A polysiphoniae. The sequence continues at coordinate 141,852 of NZ_QGGQ01000013.1, forward strand.
TCGAAAACTTTCGTATCTCTTGACTATTGACAAAATAGGTAAGTTCAGTAAGCGAAACTCCAGATTCGATTTTTTGGTCAAAATCAACAGTGAATTTGGAGATTCCTTCTTCAATCCTTTTTTTAAGATCAGACTGATTATTATCTTCAATTTCTTTCATGACATCCTCAAATGGGAATGGGGTAGCATAGTCTATTGCGTATACTTTTTTCAGGTTATTCTCTTTTGCTACCCTAAAAGCTAATTGAAAAATTTCATTTTTTAAATAAAAATTTGAAAGATTATCGTTATCAAAATAATTGCCTTTTGTATAAATAAGATAAAGGGAATCCAATTCCTTTTGTTCATTGTAGGGCCATTCTACAAATATCTTTGTTGGATTGTAATTTTTTATTTTTGAACTTATTTTTTTTAATTCAAGTTGGGAATCTTCGCTGAGAATGTCAAATGATTTGGTTTTGGCTACATCGGCACCTGGATTATTATAGTGAAATGTTCCAATAAGCAATGCTTCTATGACATGTGGTCTTTCTTGGGCATTCATACAACTTAAAGCGAGAAATACGATTGATAGGATAACAAGGTTCTTCATATAAAGGTGTATTGGTAATTTGTTTGGTTTAATTATTTAAACCATTACTTATAAAGACGCTAAAAGTTGTCAAATGGTTGCCTGAATGTTTTTTTAATTAAGACTAACGAGTTTGTTTATGGTTAGTTGGGGATTTTCGTTTGAGGAACTTCCGTTGGAAATTCAGACGTAGTAAACTTGCAACTACCTTTGGTTAAGCCCAAAATTGATCAATTATTTTTTTACATCGTTAGCTGTACTTATTTATTCAGTTGGAAATTTACTGTCTAATTCAAAAATTTGATTTATGGTATCAAAGTCCTTTATAATAAATTTCATTTCACCTTTTTTGTATAGTTTTTCTCCAACAAAATCAATTGGAAACGCAATTGGACCCAGAGGTGTTTTTTAGGGCCAACCGTCAATTGGTGGTGAACATCCAGGCCGTAAAAGAGGTAACGCCCTATTTTAAAGGTCGCCTGTATTTACTTTTGGAACCGGCCCCAGAAGGAGACCAGATAATCAGTAGCGGAAAAGCGAACGCTTTTAAGGAATGGTTGGATATGTAGGCTTAGCGGCCTTATGGATGCGTACTACGGTTACCGTTTTTTAGTTATATAAGGTTCTAATTACCAGTTTCTTACATTTCGGACATATAGTTCCTCCTCGGAATAATCATTATAGACATCTTTTCGAGTAACTATTGGATTTCTTAAAGAATCGTTTTGAATGACATCAAAAGAAGACGAACTTATTATAGATTACACACTGCCATTTGAAGGGTTGAATGTTTTTATGCTAAAAACTAAAGGAGTGTATTCAACAAAAGAATTGATTGTAGGGATTTCCGATAGGAAAATCCGCTAGGATTTCATGGATACGCTTTACCTACCAATAACAATTAATTGTAAACGGTGCTGGTTGTAGTTTCTAGTGGTTTATTGATAGGCCTGATTAATCCTCTCAACATAACATGTGTTATGAATCGATAATTATTGATATCTAGCCCTGGGTCTTTGTCGGTATATGTCCGTATTATATTTTGATACCCAACGTTTTTTTCTTTTTCCACGAACAGTTTTGAAATCCGTTGGTAATAATCCGGCATTGAAAGCAGTGGCCAACAAACTAGGTAAACAATGTTTAACAATAACTAAATCGGGAAGGCCATACGATGAAAGTTACGTTATGATATTACCTGGATAAGTAGTGCATAAGTACCATAAAAAGAGCCCAAAGAATATAATTTTTGAATCTATGGGCCTAGAATGATAATGTTCTGGGTCAAGGAAGAATTTGTTTGTTTTTCACCTCAGTTCTTCGGTGCCAACAATTTTTATTCCACGCTGTAATTTCCATTCGCCCATTTTATTGTTGGTTCAATCCATTCTTTTAAAGGTTTAAATAAAAATCCGTGTCCCATTCCTGTATTCAGTTCTATTTCTTTAAAGTGTTTTATTTCACAATTCGAGACTTTCTTTCGTTCCAATGAAGAAACTCCAAACGGGTCGGACTTTTCATAAATCGTTAAAATATTTCCGCAAAAATTGATTTCAGGTATATTTTGAATATCACTATTCCTAAAACTTGCAATAAACACAAAATTCAAATCTTGATTATTTGCCAAAGTCGAAACGTATTGAGCAATATATCCGCCTTTTGAAGTTCCAACCACAGTTATTTTTTTCGGTTCTATTCCGCTTTTTATTAAACTGTCAATTTGGGTTAAAATTTCGATTGCGTATTCTCTCGCGTTAACAATCCCATTCCGTTTTTCGCTTATTACTTTAAGTCCTTCTTTTTTAAATTCGGCTATAATCTCGTTGTATTCAGTCCGACCAAATTCGGGATGCAATTCATTCAGCTCGTGTTCTTCTAAAAATCGGTTATGAAGGAAGAAAACAAATCGGTCATCATTTTTGTTTCCGCACGCAAATAAAGTTGAGCAAAAAAGAATTCCAATTAATAGACTTATTTTCATAGATTTACGAATTTTATCAAATGTCACGTCCTAAAATACGGCTATAGATTAATATTCAATTTAAGCGGCATCTTGAAGCACGTAATTAGGTATTTCAAGACTTAATTTAGCAAATAAAAACCAATTGGAATCCCGAAGAATCGGGACGCGAGTTGGAAGCGTCGGGCATTGGATCCAGGGCCGTCATAAAAATACGAAAACCTTTTGATTAGCTCCAAAGTTCTTATTATTCATCGGTCTTGTTGGGCTTTCGTTATTTTTAAATCAATAGCTATAGAAGCTATTTACAATTCATTCTTTATTTTTCTTCAGCACTTTACTGATTTCAGTTTCTAATAATTCTATTTCATTGATGGTACTTTCAAATCTTCGAATAAGTCCTCCATTATTAGCATATTTTATCGATAACCAATTCTCGAATTTTATAAATTCTTCGGATTGTTTGTTTGTTAACCAGTCATCATTTAATTGAATTATGGGGTTTTTCAAATTAATGGATGTAATGTCAAAGCCATCATTGTTTACTGCTAATAACCAGCGAAATTGACCGAGTAAATGTGTGGTACCTATTGCATTGATACTTTGGCTAGCTCGGACTTGATAAAAATCCATTTCAGGATACATTTCGATGTAAAGTTTAAGTAATTGTGCTTTAAGGTTCCTGTCTTTAATCAACTTTAATTTTCCGTTGGATGCCATTTCAGTATATATAGCTGTCTGTGGTATAAATTTGTTGGAAGAACTATACAGATTCCAATTAGAAAAACTTTTGTAGAGCGAATATTGATTGTAACTGTCCAGTTGAAGTCTATCTATTTCATTCGCTAGGGCAAGAGATTAATTTTCATATCTTTTGACATACTCATTCAATCTTAATTTATCTTGATGTAAATCTATGGCAAGATCGTTATAAAAGGTCATAACTTCGTTTCCGTCATTCACATGCTGCCTCCACTCGCCTAGACTAACAGCAATGATTATTCCGATGACTACGAGCAGAATTTCTCCTACTGCATAGATCAGGTATTTACCGATACGGTTTTCCTCTACTAATTTTTGACGAATTTCTCTAAAGAATTTTATAATTGGTAAGTGGTTGGTTATAATAAAGCACAGCAGTCTAGTTTATAGCTCGTAGTGGGTATAAAAATTATTTTAGGTTAAGCACGAACCGTACCGACATTTCGGGGTTCGTAAGCCGGCCAGAACCGAGCAATGAATAACACACGGTGTTGATGGTTCGTTTTTATATTTTCCTTATAAATGTACATTTATGGTATAAAGAGCAATTAAATAGATAGTGAACGACATTAATGCTACTAAATACGGTTTGTATTTCCTGTCATTTTTTTTATCCCAAAATATCAAACCTAGAAGAATTCCAATGACAATCAAATATGGGATATGTAAAGAGCCTAAATTTTCCAACTCCAATAAAAAAAATATAATTCTACCTAAAGTTGGTCCAATAAAAATTAATGCGATTGCTATCATATACCTCATATGAATAGCAACATTGTTCTTGTATTTTATGGCAAGTGCATAAAACAATATTAAAAGGGCAATATCAAAACTAGCATTTAAAGGAAAAAGGTTCTTTCCGTATTCCTTAATCATTTGTGGTATAAAAGAAAGAATTAAAGCAAAAAAAATAAAGTAGGAAATTTTCCCAAAAAAGCGATGAAGTTTGAAGCTCTTAAACCTAATCAGTAAGGGTTGTGTGATAAGTAGTGTAATCCAAATTGAAGCTACAAATGCGTGGATATGTGTATAAGAATCAACTGTTCCGGCAAATTCAGGTGACAGGACAAAATAAGTTTTATAAAACCCTAAAAATGTCAATGGAATGAACAGTAAAAAAATAAATCCAATATTTTTATATTCTTTTTCCATAAAACTTATTTATTCTTTTAAACGTGATTTTCCTTAAATGACCACCAACGCTTGAACTAAGCGTAGTGTGCTGGAAGGCCGTCTGCGACAGCAGCGGGGGCGATGGCCGGTTTCCGTCATGGCACGAGGCTAAAGGGTATTGTTTTGCTTTTTCTTTTTTGATCCAAAGCTACCCCGAAGCGTCGGGGCATAAGGTTTAGCCACTTTATAAATATACACAGACCTTGCGAATTAGACACATGTTGGTATTACGTTTTGTTACCCAACGTTTTTTTTCACAAACAGTTTTGAAATCCAATTGTGATAATCCGGCCTTGAAAGCAGTGGCCAACAAACCGCGTAAACAATGTTTAGCCATAGCTAAATCGGGAAGGGCATACGATGGAAGTTACGTTATGATATTACCTGGATAAGTAGGGGATAAGTACTATAAAATAAGCCCGAAGAATACAATTTATGAATCTATGGGCCTAGAATGACAATGTCCTGGATTAAGGAGGAATTTATTGACTTTTTACCTCAGTGCTTTGTTGGCGGTTCGTTTTTACTTTTTTAAATGCTTTGTCCAAAGGTCAATAGGTTAGTATCTGGGTCAAGTAAAGAGAATTCCTTTTGTCCCCAAGGTTTTGATTCCAATTTCCCATTTGGGTGTATTTTTATTTTATAGTCTAATAATGTTTGGTAAAAATCGTCGATGCCATTGGTCCTAATATAAACTTGTCCGTAATTTTCTTTAGGGTTAAGTTCCTTAAATTCAAAGAAATGAATTTCAATTGTATCTTTTCGAACCATTAAATACGCTTCATAATCGCCTATTTCTTTAAACCCTAGCTTATCTATATAAAATGCTCTGGTAACATTTTTGTCACGCATTGGTAATTTCGGAATGATATCAGTCAGCATAATTTCAAGATTGGTATTTGTAATTCAATTTTAAATTGTTGCGTATTCTTAAATGACCACCAACGTTTTCGTATAAGAATGGTTACGTGTTTGCATGCGAGGATTTTCCGAAGGAAAATCAGACGTAGTAAACTTGCAACGACCTTTATTTAAGCCCAACACCAGTGATTTTTTATATAAGGTGTTTTCATTGGTTATTTTTCTTTTTGGGTAATATTCCATTCAAGTCCTCTTTCTTTAGCAAAACTTTGAATTTCTTCTAAACCAATTTCTTTCCTTCTTTGGTTTACATATTCAGGTTGTTCGATGGGAAAGAACGTAGGAACATTACTGGATTGATAGTTTATTTGAGTTCCATATAATTGAGGTTTGCCAGAGTTGATCAACATTCTGTCAATAAGACGGGCATAATGACTGGGTTGTGATTCCTCTTTTAAAACAGAAGCTTTTAATAATGGTGCATACTTTTTTTTAGAGGCAACGCTGCCGTGTTGCAAAACACTCCATAGGGTTCCATTGGCCAATCTGCCAACTTGGGAAATTCCCAGCCAGCCATATTCATCTATAATACGTGTCACTTCTTTTTCAAGAATCTTATCTTGGGTTTCTACAACTTCCCAAAAATATTCATAGGCATCCGAATCTTTTCCAAGTTTATTTTCCGCCTCAATATAGATACGTCTAAAAGTTTGGTCTTTCATAAATATCGTCCCTAATTTGACTTTTAACGAATCGAATTCCTTTTGGGACTGACCTAATGCTGAAAAACTGATACTTAATATGATTATTATAAGAATAGCTTGTTTCATAGTTCTAATTATTGCAAACGGTCTCGGCTCGTATGTTTGGTTCTAAGTTTGAAGATAAGATATTTAGTGTAAAAAAGAGTTTATAAAAAAGAGTGATATCGAGAAAGCGTTCACCAAGGTATTCCTGGATGCCCGTACCAAGATAAAGAAGAAGGAATGTCGAGCGATAAAGGACGTATGTATCGATTGTCCCATAAGAAACCAATGTATAGGGAAAAGCGCCCAGGAGAAGAAGTTCAGCGTCACCTTTAACCGGGAAGAATATGAAAGGACCATCGCAAGGGTCGAAAGCCCACAGGGCAAGCGGCAAAGTACGGTAGAACCTGTTTTCGGCACCTTGACCCAGTTCATGGGGTTAAGGAAGATAAATACCATAGGGCAACAGTTTTTATTCTTTTACCCCATGAAACTGATCAGATCCATTTGAAAGAAATATCTTCATCTTTCCTCCATCGTTGGAGGGATTGAATTCAACTTTGGCTGGAAAGTCCTTTACCCTGAATTTGGTTTTGGTATTAGCAGAAAGTTCATCAGCAGGTCCTCCATCAACCGAAATAAAAAGTTTCAAACCTTCTCGAGATACTTTTGCTTTGAACCCTTCAACCATTTTATAAGTTCCAACATACGAATCAAGTAATTCTACATCTAATTGAACTGTAGCATTTTCATAAATTACCGAAGCAATATCAAATGCAATTTTGTTAGTGTTAATGGTATTGATATCGCTAATATTCGAGAGTACAAGAATGAGGTAATCGTCTTTAGGAAAATAGAGGTCTGAAGAAGAAAAACCAAAAATAAAACCATTATGAAAAATTGAAGTTTGACCAAATTTTTCATCATTATAAAAACCAAATCCGTAATTAGATTTTTCTCCGCTTGATAAAATGTATGACGACCAAGCTCTGTCCAAAGATTCTTTAGAAATGACTTTATGACTAATTAGCCCTTTATACCATCTAGCCATATCATTGGCCGTTGTATGGATTGAGCCAGGGCCTTTGGACTGTGTATAAGAATATGGTCTTGCAAGCACAATAGACTCTTCTTTTATTTCATAACCCACTGGTTTGTTTGGGATACTTTGTCCATCTTTCGGAAAGAACGTCTGATTCATTTCTAATGGGTCAAAAATATTTTGTTTCAGATAGTCTTGGTAAGACATGTGCGAAACCTTCTCAATTATATGACCAAGTATAATGTAATTCATATTTGCATAGGCATGACGTGTACTGGGTTTAAAGTCCAATGAGTCCGTAAGGAAATATTTAATTACGTCCGAACTTCTTTCAAATTTCCTGTCAGCTTCATTTTCTGCCCAAGACATATCAGTATATCGTTTTATACCTGAAGTATGAGAAAGTAAATTTTCGACCGTAATAAACTTGTATTGGGAAGGTATATCTGGAAGGAATAGATGAAGACTATCAGTCAGGTTTAATTTTTTTTGCTCAACCAATTGAAGTATGCTTACTGCTGTAAATTCTTTACTAATACTAGCTAAATTAAAAACTGAATTAATTTCGAGATTTTCATTGGTTTGCAAATTTGATTTACCGAAAGCTTTGTGGTATATAATACTTGTATCTCTTTTCACAAATACTTCAACTCCTGGTTTGTCATTCACATTCAATACTTGCAATTGTCTGTCGATTTTATCTCCTAAACTAATTTCTCTGTCTTTTCCACAGGATGTTATTATGAGGCTAAAAAGTAGTGCCCAAAGTATCTGTCTCATTCTATTTGTTTTAATTGGTGCCAATGTTTTGGCCAAAACCTGTTTTAATTGGTTTTAGGTTTTGTGCCTGTAGTACAAGTTAAGAAAAATGTCTTTGTCGATCATTGCCGATCGGGACAGGGATCGTAACTTTAGGTATGCAGGGAAAAAAGGATTATCAGGAAAAACTGTTCGCCCATTTCAAGTTGAGCGAACGCGTACCAAAGAACAATTTCCACAGGCGTTTGAAAGCGGAGTTGGACCTAGGTTTTCTCTATCCCCTTACCAAGGGGTAATATGGGAGGAGGTCAACTTTAATGAAGGTTTGGAAAACTAAGCATCGAAAATTGGTGTTTCGCTTCTGGGTTGATAAGAAAAAAGCCCCTTCAAGAAGCTTATATGAATCTGTTTTTTTCCGGATTAAAGGCTTGTGCAATGGTTACCGGTGTTAACTGTTGGCTTTTATTTTAATGATGATGTTTCTCTTTATGTTGTTTCAATAGATCTTTTCCATAATCATTTCCATTAGGAGTCCTAACAACTGTATGAATATGGTTTTTTGATGGTTTTCCGTCATCTGCATTTGGAACTCCGACGACTCTCTGGTGGTCAAATTCAATAAGTACAACTGGACTGTGAATTCGATAGTAAAAAATAGCATCTTCAGAAGTGTCTCCAACCCACGAGAACCAAGTATTGTCAATATTTTCAGTTACTTCATCCATTTTAACTTTATCGTGTCCTTCCCTAATATTACTGATATACAAGAATATTAAGCCTAATAGTTTTTGTTTTTGCTCATTAGAAAACTTTGAGACCTGAATGCCTTGATAATTAAGAGTTAAATTATCTTTATTTGCCTCAGCCACATTATTATCCCCAGTTTTTGTGTTTGAAATTATAGCATCCTTCTTTTGTTCTATTGTTAGGGATTGCATCAAGGCTAATCCGAAATTTTGTTCGTCTTGAAACAAAGTATTTCCTTTATACTTTCCAGAAGTTGTAATTATTGGTTCTCCACCCATAAATACTGGTGACATTACAACTTGGTCTCCTAAAATAAAGTAGTTGATAACTAAGTGATGTCCATCTAATTGCCAACCCCAAGGCTCACTGCTTGAAGGTGTTCCCATAATAGTGAGGAAATATAATTCTTCATCATAATCCAATGAACCATTATTAAGTTCTTTAAGGGTTTGGTCAGTCTTCATAATGTCCTTACTTAACTGAAGCCCTTTTGCACTTAACGACTCTTTAATTAAATTAAAAGCGTCTTTCTTTTGAATTTCGTTTAATTCCTTTAGGCTTACTCCCTGTCTGTCATATATTCCATTGTCTACATTACACCATTTTCTCCATTCCTCATCATCAATGTCAAATGTTGAGCGCTGCAGTTGCACTGGTGATAAGCTATTCAAAAAATCTTTAGCAGTTATTTGAATTGGTAGAGTTGAAACTCCAGTAGAACTGATTTGAAATATATTTGTCGAGGCATTATCCTCTGTAAAAATTCCGGCGTATGGTTCTTTCAGGGCATCTGCTTCCATTTTTGCAAAACGTTCTTTTACAGGATTAACTACCTCAATATTATCCGATGTTTTGCTATTTCCCTTTTCGTATACTTTCTCTTTACAACCAAATACACATGCGAATAAAAATAGTATGATTAAGTTTTTCATCAATTTATGTTTTTGAGCTGTTCGTTAAGAGACATGGTTGGTACGGGAATAAAAAGTAGTTAACTTTCAATTAAGCACTTAGTCAAAACTTTTTATTCTGTTTTATTTTTTCTTTATAAAACCAAATCAAAAAGATTTGGCGGACTTCGTTAAATTCCTATACTTTAGGTTAAGCACCAAAACCCGTATTAATTATAGCCATTGTGAGCTATAGTACTTTTTCAATTTGATACATCTCCATCATCTTATTCTCCAATATTTTTTTTGGCAGATTTTTTAATAGAAAGTTTCTAAAGTTTTTGCCATATCTCCAATGAGCCATTTTTCCTGTTGTCCATGATTGTTTCACAATTGTATTTACTTTTGATTGTCTTTTTTGTTGAAACAACTTAAAAATATTTTCATTTATATTGGACTTAATTAGGTTGCTAAGGTAGTAAGCATCTTCAATAGCCTGAGCTCCACCTTGTCCCATATTAGGAGTAGTTGCGTGCCCTGCATCACCAATTAGGCAAACGTTCCCTTTATGCCAATTTTCAAGAGGTTCAAGGTCATAAATGTCATTTCTTAAAATATTTATTTCAGATGTGGCTGATATTAATTCCCTTACTAAAGGATGAAAGTTGCTAAACATTTTTAAAAGCTTTTGCTTTATTAGACTTTCATCATCTTTTTGGTTGGGTTTGTCAATGGCCACAGCAAACCAATACACTTTGTTTCTTGCTATTTTCGAAATTCCAAAACGAATTTGATTTCCCCAAAGCTCGATTCCTCTATTTTCAAATTCTTTGTTTAATTTAATATTTGCGACACCTCTCCAACAAGTTTGCTCTGAAAATCTAGTTTTACTATTAGGAAATAATTGCTTTCTTACTTTGGAGTTAATTCCATCTGCTCCAATTAAAAAGTCTGTTAAAAATTCGGAGTTATCATCAAATTTTATTTTGATACTGTCATCATTTAATTTTTCAAATGATTGAAAACCTTTACCTAAGGATATCTTCTCTTTAGGAATTTTGTTAAATAATAATTTTTGAAGTTCTGCTCTGTGTATAGCAATAGTTGAAAATCCAAATTCTTTTTTAATGTTATCTTGAAAATTGTCAGATAAAGGATTTAAATCAGCTTTACTTATAGTAATTCTGTCTATGGAGTTCCCTTTTTCTTTAATATCCTCTAATATTTCCAAATGTTCTAAAACTTGCAAGGCATTTGGAGCAAGCCATATTCCTGCACCAACTTCAGATAGTTCAAAAGCTTTCTCAAAAATATGGTAATCTATTCCTTTTTTCTCAAAAGCTAGTGCTGTTGTTAAACCTCCAATCCCAGCTCCAATTATTGAGTATTTCATATGTTTTTTTTGAATTACAGCTAACCGTTGAGCTATGAACAGTACGGGAGCAAACTGGCGTTTGCTTTCCGCCAAGCACATAGCGAAATCTTTTCGTTTTGTTTTTCTTTTCTGTCCAAAGCAACCCCGACGCTTCGGGGCTAAAGATTTTGCGACCTCATAAATATACACAGACCTTTTGGTTTTGCCCTAAAGTCCGCATTACGTTTAGGCATTGTTAGCTGCTGTGGTTTTGTCCGAGTAAGCACGAAACATTGCGTTTTTAAGACTAATTCCGTAACAAGTCCATCGGTGCAACGATTGCGCAAGAGTTAAATCCATTTAAGCAAAAAGTCTGTCTGTTTAATGTTGTCTCTTAGTATAATTATGCCAAACCAAAGTAAAAACTCAAAATACCTAATGTGTTAAAAAAGCCATGTATCATAATCATAAACCACAAATCATATTTGCGAATGTAGAATATTATAGATAAGAGTGCTCCGATAATTACTACAACAAGTTGCCCTGTAATTCCTTGCTGCATGTGCATGTATCCGAAAAAACCACAAATTATTAGAATATTTATAGCAAGACTGATTTTACTGTCTCCAAAGAATTTGACGAACTGTCGCATAAGATAACCACGAAAAATAATTTCTTCCCCAAATCCCGCAGTAGCCCACACTATTAATAACCAGACGATGGTCACTTCAAGGTTTCCTTCCAATTGGCTCATGCTTGAATAATCAATAGGAACTCCTGTTAGCTTCTCGATTCCAGGAACTACTGCAAAGACATAAAAAATAAAGAGTCCCAAAGCAACTAAGGGAGCATGCACAAGAAGATTTTTTGCATTGAATTTTTCACGTTTAAAACCAAGCGCTGAAAATGGTTTCCCCTTGTATTCTATATAATTAGCTATAATGATGATAATTGAGATAATTATATTTTCAAAAGGTGTTCTGGTGATTGGCCCAAAGTACATGAAACAAATAATGGCAAGGGTTACCAATGGAATTATTATTTGTTGTAAGCTCATTTTTTTCATCGTTTTTGATTTTAAATTCTAAAACGAAGTAATGAACTAGATTCTCAAAAACCCCTTTAAATAGTACCGTTTTTACTGAATGGTAGTAGATTTATAACCGAATGGTCGATAGCTTTCAATTTATTTTATTGAAACCATGTCATAAATGCTTTTCGTTTATAACGACTAATGTTGATTTCGCTAATCGCAGCATTTTTAATAGAAGTTTTTAACCTAATCAGCAACTTGCCATTGGCAATCTTTTCTATTTGGTCTACCGCATCTTTATGAATGATAATTTGACGATTGACTCTAAAAAATAATTGATCATTTATTTTCTCTTCGAGTTCATTCAATGTAAAATCGGTGGTAATTGTGGTGCCGTCATTTTGAACGGTGTATACAACTTTGTTTTCGCTATAGAAACATGCAATATTTTCGTAGGTAAGCTTGGTTATTTTTGTACCACTTTCAATTGTAATTTCATTATCTTTTAAAGATAGCTTGTATAAATTGTAGATGTCCAGGGAATATGCTAACCCTATGAGAATAAAACTTAACAACAAGGTAATTAGCAATCCAATTAATAAATAATAGAGTTCAGTTTCTCCACCCGCAATTTTATTTAAGACAATACCTAACGGAATATACATGACGGTAATATACCCCAGAGTAGAGACCATATACCATGAGATAGAGGCGATTTCAACTTTTTTGGAGAAATACCTTTTCTTGTAAAATTTAAAATTAAGCCCTGCTATGATTCCAATAAGAATACACAAAACAATAGTGGATAGAAAACCTTCTACTGGGAATCTATACGATTCACCATCTGGGAAACTCTCGGGAGTTGATAAATGATTTACCACTAAAGAGAAAATTATAAAGGCAATTAATTTCTGAAACCAACTCCATAAAGAACTATGGTTAAATTTAAGTGATACTGTTTTTAATGCAGTCTTGGTTGGTTGTGAAGCACTCATTAATTAGAAGTTCTTTTTTCATTAATCTATTATACGACGATGTGTTTTTACCATTGCAGCTAACGGTTCGGCTCGTATGTTTGGTTCTAAGTTTGAAGATAAGATATTTAGCACAAAAAAAAGAGTTTATAAATAAGAGTGATTTCGAGGTTCGGCTAGATACTAAATAGAGATATCGTTGCTTAGGTTTACACTCTTCCCAAGCTAATGCTTTAAAGCATTAGCTTGGATACTTAACAACAAGCTTAAATAGGAGGGACAGCGAGGTCTCGGCTAGATACATTAGATGATATCGTTTCATAGGTTTTCCGCCCTTCTATAATTTTCTTGGAATCTGAACAGTACCTAGATCCTTATAGTGCAGAGATCGAATCAAATGCGAGCAAAGATGCTAAAGAGAATTCTAGCTTTAAAAAATAGGATATGGAAAAGCAGTTAAAACAAAGTTTGGGCATCGATGTTTCTAAGTTGAATTTATCATTGTCATTAGGTTTTCTAAGTGAAAGGCTGGTTAAGGAATTTAAGTCCCATCCAGATGTATCCAATGAAGAACCAGGTTACAGGGAGCTTTTGAAATGGTTGAAGAAATCAGTAGATAGTACTGTTGATCTTTTGATAGTGATGGAAGCTACGGGAGTCTATCATCAAGGTATCGCCCATTACTTGCACGGTAAAGGTTATGCTGTTTGTGTAATGCAATCGGGTCGTGTAAAGCGTTACGCCCAGAGTTTGGATCAACGTTCGAAGACTGATGCATTGGATAGTAGGATGTTGAGCATGCTTGGTCTTGAGAGATCTATTCGTCTTTGGCAACCACCCAGTAAAGAACTACAACAATTAAAAGCATTGAGCAGGGAGCGAAGTTCTTTGTTGAAAGATAGAACTATAGAAACCAATCGTCAAGGAGCTATTTCTTCTAGTGTTTATAGTAATGCTAAAGCTTTGAAAAGGCATAAGAACAGATTGAAGCTTCTTGAGTGTCAGATAGCCCTTATAGAAAAAGAGATGCAAGAATTGATATCAAAAAATGAGGTTCTTAAACAGAAGATCGGCTTTCTAATGAGTATACCTGGCATATCTTTTATATCAGCAGCTACGGTTATTGGAGAGACCTTAGGATTTGAATCTATAGTAAATGCCAAACAATTGGCAAGCTATGCCGGTTATGATATTGTATTACGAGAGTCTGGTAATTTTAAAGGTAAAACAAGGATTAGTAAAAGAGGGAACAGTCATATCAGAGCAGCTTTACATATGCCATCGATGACTTGTGTGCGCTGTAACCCAACATTAAAGCACTTCTATAATAGGCTTAAGCCGAATAAAGCAAAGCCCTTAGTGGCTTTAATAGCCGTCCAGAGAAAGCTATTGATATTGATGTATACCTTATGGAAGAATGAAGAAGTTTACGATGCAGGGTTTGAAACAAAAAAGCAGCAAAAGAATGAAACTCTTGCTGCGCGGGATAACAGTTTGATAAATCAACCTATTTCCTGAATTATTAAAGAAAAAACTTGTTTTTTGACACAGTACCTATGGTTAGTACGGGAATTAAAAGTAGTGAACTTTCGGTTAAGCACTTAGCCAAAACTTTTTATTTTGTTTTATCTTTTTTGTTCTAAAGCCAAATCAAAAGATTTGGCGGACTTGGTTAAAAATTCTAAACTTTGGGTTAAGCACAAAACCCGTATTAACTATAGCCATTGTTGGGTGTAGTTTTTATCTGTTTTGATTTTTTGCTTCTTCAATTATGGATTCCATACTTTTAATTAAAAAGCCAGATTCAAGTTGACTATTTTGAATATTAAATAAAGGGTTAAGAATTGGCTGCAAGCCCTTACTTAAGAAGTTTTGGATATAAGTGTCTAATTCGAAATCTGATTTAATTATTTGAATTGACTGTTCTTCAAAATCTCCTATTAGCTCTTTCCAATTATTATAATATTTATCTATTTCAATTGGATTTGAGATGAGAGGAACTAAATTTCCTAAAGTAAGAATTTCATCCGTGTCAATTGATTTAATTAGACCTAATGGTGTATAGTCATTTTCAATTTTACTTTGATATTCCTCTAATTGGTTGCTGTAAATAGCTTTTTCGTAATGAGAAACATTTACAATAGTTTGATTAGGTTTTTTGATTTTTGATAAAAATTGAAAATGACCAAATAATTTTGTTTCGACAATTATACCAGGCAAATCATTCTCCTCTTTCTGCACTTTTAGCTGTGAATTGAAATTTGCAATTTCATTATCTATTTCGGATGATTTAAATCGATGTATCTCTTTACCTAATTTCATAAAATCAGTACTTCCGTTTTCGAAAACAGTCCTTACACAGTATTTTCCAATATTAATGTTGTTTTCAGGGTTCCAACTTATAACGGCTATTTTAAGTTTCCCAAGTTTACTATATAAAGGTTGAATTTGACCTTGACCTTTTTCTAATAATTCTAACCATAAAGTGTAATTGAAATTAATTAGGCTTGATTCTTTCAAACCTTCAAAACCTGACTTCCCTAAAATTCTGTCCGCATTTCTTAAGCATTCTTTATGGACATTGCCAACATTGTTTTTGAAGTTTATTTCATCAATCTCTACTAGATAGCTGTCATTAGTACTAATTTTCTCTCCGCAATGAAGACAAGACATTAAATCCTTATTAAAGTCAATTAATTCTTGTAAATAATCTGCGTGAGTAATGCAATGTAATTCTTCTTCTACTTTTTCAATATCACTATGAGCATTCATCATTGCTCCTTTATTTTCTCTAAAATACTGTTCATTTAACTCCGTATACCTCGTTAAACCTTGCCAAGTTGCAAATCGCCTAATAAGTTTATAAGAAACGTCTCCGTCCTTAGATTTAAAAATCACTTTATCTTCTTTAAATCTCAATTTTTTATTACCATCATCATCAAATCGAAAGTTTTCCAATATTAAATAATCTTGTTCCTCTACAAATGCTTCTATCAAAATGATTTCTTTACCAACAGAAAATCTTTTTTCGTTTTTTTGATGTTCGGCAAGTTCAAGCCTTAGTTCAGGTGTGTTTGGTGTACCTCGTGTAATTTTAGTATTCGATAGAACAAATTGTTTGTCTAAAATTAGAACCATTTCTCCTTCTGCGTGACCAACATTGTCTATGAAAGCACCTCTAGGTGTTTGCTTAGAATTGTTGAGAGTTAGAAACTTCACATAAGTTATTATTTCAGAGACACAGGTAAATTCATTAGTGTTGTTCTTTAAGCAATGAATTAAATATTTACAAAATGGACTATGTTTTGTTGGAATTCCATCCGAAACCTTTTCCTCACTTCCTGATGAAAGCATCCATCTAGATTTTTGAGAATCAAGTTTTTTATATGTTAGCTCTTCTGTAATATTTCTTGTGTTAGTCAGAAAAGTACCAGAAAAACACGAATCAGCGATTAACCAAATATGTTTTGCTTTTAAATCTTGGACTAAATCTTTGATGACTGAATTTTCTATCCAAGTTGATGTATCTGAAGTGCCTTCAAACGGAATCCAATAACCTCTATTTGTATGAGGATTCATACTGCCGTGACCAGCAAAAAAAATTATTAGATTATCCTCAGGTTCTATGTAACTTTTAAGAGTATTAAAACTATTATAAATTTCTTTTTTTGTGGCAAAATTATTGAAAAGTGAATCAGGATATTCCTCAAAAGAATAGCGCTCTTCCAAAGTTTTTTTCAGTTCATTGCAATCAAGAACTGCATTTTCTAAATCTTTCCAAGTTTTAGATTCATATTTGTCTATTCCGATTGTAAATAAAACATTCCTTCTCTTTTTCAATTGAATCTCGGTTTTTTTTAAATTACACCCAACGTTCAGGCTATGGTTAGTACGGGAATTATAAGTAATTAATTTCCGATTAAGCACTTAGCCAAAACTTTTTATTTTGTTTTATCTTTTTTGATCTAAAGCCAAATCAAAAGATTTGGCGGACTTGGTTTGAAGCTCTAAACTTTGGGTTAAAGATCAAAACCCGTATTAACTATAGCCATTGTTGTAGAGCGTTTTTTCCGAACTCCTTTTTCAACTTTAGCAAGAGTCAGTTTGATTTCTTCGTTATTTAGAAATTCAACCCATTCAATGAATTCATTGTTTTTCCACTCAATAGTTGTAGTCTTAAATGTCGACAAATCCGTGATTTGAATTAAGTCAACATATACTTCCATTAACTTTTCAAAACCAAATACATTTCCAATAAATGAAGCAGTTGAAACTCCTTTATAAGGTAAGTTATGAATTTCTAAAGTATTGATATTTAACAATTTAGCAGTGCTCTCTGCAGGAATATAGGCAAAACCAAAACTTTCAAGTTGCCATTTTTCAACTCTGAAATTTATATAATTCCAACCATTTGAAAATAGTTTATAATTGATATTGGAACTATTGTGGAATACATCAACTTCCCATAATTCTCTACCATTATTTGGCTCTGAGTAACCAATAAAATCTATAACAAGTTTTTTGTCAGATGTTTTTTTAGATTCTGGTGCCATAGAATTATAGTTGAATCGGTTTATAAGTTAATGCTTTGTCAATAATCTCTTCAGGAGATAAATCATTCCAATAAATCAAATCAGACACTTCTGGGTCAGGAACATTTTGCTTTAAAATGTCTAACAACTGGTCAATTTCTTTTTCCGTTTTAGTTTCAACGTCCAGAATATCTTTTACTAAATCTATTAATTCGTTTCTTGTCATTTTTGGAAATGCTCTACAACGGTTGGGCTAAGCGTAGTGCGGGGGTAAGGAAACTTTTCGTTTCCGTCTGCACACAAAGCTAAAGCTTATTGTTTAGTTTTATTTTTTATTGTCCAAAGCTAAATCCATAAGATTTAGCGACTTTATAAATATACACAGACCTTTCGGTTTTGTCCTAAAGTCCGCATTACGCTTAGGTTTTGTTAGCTGTAGTTATTTTTTGCACGCCTAATACCGTTATCAAAATCCCAAAAATGGCTAAGGCCCAATAAATCAAGTCGTAATTAAGACCATATACCCAATCGAAAAATGGTTCACCATAAATCATATACAGCATAGAACTTAAGTTATACAAAAAATGAATGATTATTAGATAGATGATATTTTTTGTGTTAAAATAAATAATACACGCAATTACACCATAGATAAAAGTAGGAATTAAATTGTTGGGAGTTTCGAAGTGTATTGCTGAAAAGCAGATACTAGAAATTACAACCGCTATCCACAATTTATTTTTTTCAAGAAGCTTAGAAAATAAAAACTTTCTAAAAAACAGTTCTTCAAAAATAGGTGCGATTATAAGACTGGATATTCTGAAATATAAAAAATTTGCACTAAATCCGATAAATTTAGTGGAATGAGGTTTTATTTCTGAATTCTGATAATAGTCTAATATTTTCTCAAAGTCCAATAATGGTTGCTCAGCTAATCCAAGTCCGATAACAATTAATAAAAGATATGGAAGAATTGTTAAGTCCAATTGTTTAATACTCGGGCTGACACTAATGTTGGGTATAGGCTTCCAAAAATAATAAAACACTATTAAGAATGAAATTAAGTTAGATAAAACTGCAACTATATAGATATGCCGTATAAATCCATCTGTGACTAAATCTGTATACTCTAAGAGTACTAATAGTATTAGTTGAGGAATATAGGATATTACAATAAGTAGAATTGTCAATAAAATGGCTTTGTATATCTTCAATGTTTTGGCGGTTGTTTATAATTATAGCTAACGTTTAGTATATGGCAAGTAGGGCAGTAGAAAGCGATAAACTTTCGGGTTTGCTCTGAGCCAAATCGTTGTATTTTGTTTTTATCTTAGTCATTTTAAAAGCCAAATCAACGATTTGGCGGTGTTTGTAAATAGCATTAAACTTTCATAAACCACTGAACGCCCTATTTGCTATATACAGTGTTAGCGGTATTTATTTTATGTTAAGTCGCTGGAATTCAAAGGAACAGTTTTTTCCATTTTCAAATTTAATTTGCATCCCTGAATTCATAATAAAGTCAAGTTTTTTCACATTTATGGTGTATGCTGGGATGTTATCCATGTTCGTTATTTTGCCCAGATGAAGTTGAAATTCACCTACTTCATTTTTCAAAATTAAATTGAAATAGTGGTTGTTAGGGTCCGTTTCCAAAAACTTAATTCGTGTTAAGTTGAATTTTGATAAAACTTCATTTATCAAATCTATTTTTTCATCAACGCTGAAGTTATTACAAATTGAAATCTGTTGAAACACCCATTTTTTATTCTTCCAAATTAAAAACTCGATTAGATTTTTAATGGTTATTCCTTCCTCTTCAATTTCAATGGTTTCTTTATTCAGAAGTGCAGTAACATAACGGTCAAGCTCGCTCATAGCAAACTGACAACTTGGAGCAGCTCCATATTGCCATGCTTCATTTATTTTATCTGATATTTCCTTAGTTAATTTCATTTTTAGCACTTCTTTTCCAAAATTCAGCTCCACGGTTTGCTGTCCATTCAATTAACTCTGCTTGGTTATTATAAAATTTGCTTCTTTTAACTTTTACCAAGCGACATTTAGTAGTATGTCCGCCATCATTCATATCAGCAAGAAAAAACTCTCCAGTTGTTTGAGAATATTTGATGCAAATCCTATCGTTTTTAAAGCATCCAAATGATAGAATTATCCATTCTAATTTTAAGAATTCATTGATTACAAAATTGTAAGGTTCGTCATATTTCATGTTAGCGATTAACTCACCTTTCTCTGGGTGTTCTTTATCGAACCTCTGAAATTCAGTTTCTGTATTTAATTCTTTATAATCCATTTTTGTAAGCTTCCCCTAATTAGAACTGCTTAGTTTTCTAAAACTTCATTAAAGTTATTGTTTTTAATTCTTTTGGGGCTAGCCCCAAAAGAATTAAGTTCCGCGTATTTTACGGGCGGTATTTTACCCAAGGCATCGTGGGGCCTATGATGGTTATAATCGTTCATCCAGATCTGTGTCTGTTCCCTTACTTGGTCTAGGTTTTCAAAGATATATTTGTTCAGCACCCCACGTCTATAGCTTCCATTGAACCTTTCCACATAAGCATTTTGGGTCGGCTTGCCCGGTTGGATATATTTGAACTCTATCCCGTGCATCTGGCTCCAATCGTTCGTT
>NZ_QGGQ01000014.1 GCF_003148665.1 Maribacter polysiphoniae
ATCGCAGTACTTCCAGTACACCGAACCCATCAGGAAGATCATCTATACGACCAACGCCGTGGAAGGTTTTCATCGCCAAGTTCGTAAGGTAACCAAGACCAAGGGGGCATTTACCAACGACATGGCCTTGTTGAAACTGGTATACCTGGCCACAAAGAACATCGAAAAAAAGTGGACAAGCCCATTACATAATTGGAGTCTTACCGTTCAACAACTTTATATTAAATTTGGGGAGAGGATACCACTGGTCTTAAACGCCAATTCCTTTGGGGCTAGCCCCAAAGGAATTGGAACAACGGACAGAGTTTAATTTACAGACCCAATTAAAGCATCAATGATTTCTTTATGAGCAGGAACATTAATTAATTGCCCATTCGGATTGGTTAATTCCAATAATAAATCGTGCTGATGGTTCAAATGATTATTGCAAAGACCTGAAGTTCTTGTTATATAAAACCTGTTATTGCAACCTATAATTTTACAAGTTCTATCATTTGCTTGATAGTTATATTTATTTGGATTAAGCTGATTTCTACCACCAAATCCAATATCTCTGACACTAATTGTCCAATTATCGATTGTTTTAGTTAATGGAGTTATCATTATAAATCTATTTATTCTTAATTAGTAATTTGATTTAAAATATATCTACTATTAAGCCAATATGATTTTTTTTTCTCCATGGTTCCTTGAGGAGTTTCCATCAAATCTTTAGAATTTACACCCTTAGGCCTAACGTGAAAAATCTTATGATCTTTTAATTTCCAAAACTGATTATAGACCCCCTTTTTAATCTTTTTCTTTGTGTCATTCCAAAAATCTTCAGCCACAATTAGGTCAGAATAAGGCATCGTCCAAAATTTGACTTTATATAATCGAGATACTTGATGCTTATCTTTCTTGAAAATCACAAAGAAAAATCTCTTTGTCAATGTAGTGTACAAGTATGATTCCTCCCATTCTTCATTGACTATTTCAAGAAACTTGATTTGAGCAAAAGACATACTCTCTTTAAGAACACCATTTTCGGCTAACTTTATTGTTTTTAATTCAATTTCGGCCTTTTCAAATTCTTCAATCTTTTGTTTCGTAACTCCTAAAATCGCCCGTGCCAAAACATAGTTTTTGTTTTTCGCTTTTAGATTCACATTAAGATTAAATGAATCGACTATTTCTTTCTCTGACCACCCATAATATTTTTCAAATTTTTCAACGATCAAATCCTCGAATGTTTGACCCTCACGATAATCCGAAACATCTTTGATTACTGCTTCATGACTATCTGAGGGAATTACCAGGTCATCGTAACCACTTTTTGTAAAATCATTTTGACTTTGTAAAACCTTAGTATAGGCTTCGTTCACAGCAGGTAGTTCAAAGTCACCTTTAAAACTGCGTTCTATTATAAAATTGAGATACTTAGACTTTAGAGAAAATGCTCTTTGGGGAGCCAAAATATCAGAAAATGGTTGTTTTCTTTTCGATTTTTCGGCTGTGGATCCTTTAGTACAGGCTCCAAGATATAAAGTATCACCTTCTGATATTTCGTGAGCTTTCCCCGCTTTGATTTTGGCAACTATAGTTTTCCAATCATCAATAATTATTTTTAAATCGGTTAAAGGGAAACGCCATAGACGCACTATTTTAAATACATAATCAATATCCAATTTCTCTTTTTCGTGCAGATAAAATATCAAAAGGAGAAGTTTGTTCTTCTTCCAGAAACTACTATTTTCAAAAGACAACTTATATTCCTCTTCGAAATTGATAATATTGAAAACCAGCCTCTCTTTTGAAACAAGGCCTTTAGAAATTTTCTTTAATGGTGTAGTCTTTAATTCAAGGCCGGCTTCGAGGAAGTCCGGCTCTGAATTAGAATTTGGTTTATAATTAAAATATAGTTCTTCTAGAAGTTGACCAAGTTTTCCTTTACCAGAATAGCTGTTTTGAAGATCGTTTCCAAAAAGTTGTCGTAGCGTTTTATTCTCTAGACGCTTTGCATAAGCTTTTATAGCAACCGGGTCTTTAATATCATATGGAGGTTTATTAGACAAGCTCTTCTAAGGGTAAATTAATTTCACTATATAACTGTTTTCCAATTCTATCAATCACCTCTACCACTAATGCATTTCCCATGAAGAATGCCCTTTTCGTATCGGTTATTTCCGGATGTTTTGTATGATTATCAGGAAATGTATTCAGTCTTTCTAATTCTAACGGGGTTAATCTTCTTAATCTTCCTTTTTGTTCCACAACATGTTTAAATCTTGAGGGCGATTTACCTCCTTCACCCGTAATAATGGTACGGGATGCATTATTTAAGGCATCTGGGAAAATCATGCTACCCTCAGTATAATTATAATAATAATCTAATGCCTTATTATATCGTGGCTCATTTTTAGACCCTTTAAGATATTTCCAACCTTTTTCCTTTTCCACATCCTCTTTAGAAATAAAAAACTCATTTGGAACGTCTTCAATATCTACTAATACGTCTCCTAAGGTTTTAAAAGGACCATTATAAGATGGATATACTTTTACCGTATGATAGCTACCATCAATCATTAATCCACAATTCTGAAAAGGACTCAGCTTTTCATTCAAATTGAATTTATTTGAAACCTTAATTAAATCCTTTTCTATTTCCCCTGTTATAATTTTTTCTGTCATTTCACTAATAGGAAATGATTTAGCAAAAACCCCATTAGATTCTAACCAATCAGCTTTTGAATTAGTTTGCTTTAATCTTCTATAAATATCCGTGCTTTTATGATATGCAGTAAAATAGATTCTTCTCCTTCTTTGTGGCATACCGTATTCTGCTGCATTGATTACTCGCCATTCTACTGCGTACCCAAGATTATTTAAAGATGCAAGCATTACTGCGAAGTCTCTTCCTCTTTGATTTGAAGGAGACTTCAGTAATCTATCCACATTTTCAAGTAATAAATATTTAGGCTTGTTTTCTTTTCTTCTAAGAATGGCTTCAATACTCCACCAGAGAACACCCTTTTTCCCGATAAGGCCTTTTGAGTTTTTTAAAGTGGTAGCAACGGAATAATCTTGACAAGGAAATCCCCCAACTAATAAATCGTGATCTGGTATTATGTCAAAGTTGTTTTCAATCACATCTTCAATGTTTTCTCCACAATGATTAGCGTTTGGCCAGCGTTTATTGTATACCATATTAGCATGTTGAGTTTTGGTGCTTGGTTCCCATTGATTGCTCCAAACAACATCGAACTTAGAATCTTCTCTTTTTGGATAACCTTCAAGTCCTATTCTAAAACCTCCAACTCCGGCAAAGAGCTCCACAACTTTAATTGGCATATTTTATAAATCTTATTATTAAAATCTTTAAAGCCCTAAAATATCAGTTTTCAAATTTAATTACGGCATTTTCACCAATATTCAATACAAAATTTTTCAACATTCATTTAAGTTAGTGAGATTGCTCCATTCCATAGCCATTTTTTCATTGCAGGTTATTCAATAATAGGCATTCATGCAAACCGTAAACTCGTTTTCACTCCTCCCCTCCTACCGTCAGTGGGTTAACCAGTATTTATTCATTACAGGTCAATGGTTTCAGCTGTATCCGTGGCACCAACCCCCGGGTAGTACTGCTAGTCCTTGTCGGTTTTTGTGACAAACCCACTGGCTGTAAGCACTTCCGTTTTCGCCGTATGGGCCTTAACCTCCGCTTTGGTAAACCAGGCATCGCGCAATTCCTTTTTGGAGAACAAGGTCAACTGGTCCCCATTATGGGGCGAGTCTTTTTGGGTGGCATTGCCATAGGACAACAACACTTTGGCTTTTACCGCATCACCAAATTCTATGACCCCTACCCAAGAATCGCCACCACCGACAAACATATGGTTTTCATCCTTGTCACCGGGCCATGCGACACGAAAAACGCCCATTGAGCCATCGATGCCATTGGCTGGCAGGTCCTTTCCGTTATAGTGTATCCTGTAATACTCGCCCCAAGGGATATCCAACCCGCCAAATTGGGTCTCCATCTCCTGGGCGGCTTGTTCCAAGAGTTGAACGGCCGTCGTTTGGTCCGCAAAACCATCCGGCGTTGTATTGGGCTTATCAATACTCCATGGCTCGGCGTAATTCGATTTTTTCCGGACATTGAATTTATTGGCCCAATTATAAAACAAGAGCATTCCCTTACTATCGGCGTTCGCTTCACGGTCCCATTTTTCCAAGACCACTTTGGCCGCTTTTGCCTTTTCCGAATCCGAGGCATCCACCGCGGCAAATAAATCGTCCAAGATCCTATCGGCGAATTCCAGGCGTGTAGAGAGCTTGTAGTCCACCAACTCCTCAAAGGTGATCGATTCATCCTCCAACATCATCCGTGCCGCACGTTGGGGTCTAAAGGCCATACTTCGTGGGGCCATATAACCGGGGAAGTCATCAGGATCCAAGGTCATGGGGATGGTACTGGTCCATGGTGGGTCGTTGGCGTTTTGAAGCCATCCGACCGAAGGGTTCTTAATTTTGGGCAGATCGGCATAATCGTGTACCTCCGTCCATATATCCGCGGATTTTCCACCGGGAATTATACGGTTCCAATACTTCCAGGCATCTTCCGTCCGTTTGGGCACGAGTCCATTGAAGAGATAGAAAATGCTTCCTGCCTTATCGGCATACATCACATTCCAAAATGGGATCTGCGCCATTTTCAAGGCGGATTCAAACGCCTCAAAACTGGTGCTATTGATCATTTTCCACCATTGCAAAACCATATCGGGCCGGTCTAGTCCAACCATGCGCAACGCCAGGACCTTACCTTCTTTTTGGTTTACAACAGGACCATGTACCGTTCTTAACAATTTTATTTCCTGTTCGACCAGGGATCCATCCTCTTGTTTTACCTTAATGGATTTTTTAGTGCTTTCAAAGGCTTTGACTTCCCCATCCAGTACGTAGCCATGATCCTTTACCACCAGTTCATAGGTGTCCGCATTATCGATGGTGTTGTTGGTATGGCTCCAGCCTAAATGCTCATTGAACCCAATGACGATCCCGGGGAAGCCCACTAAGGTACTTCCGTACATGTTTTTGCCCTCCAAGGTAAGGTGGGATTCAAAAAAAAGAAATTCCCGCCACCAAGGTAAGTGCGGATTCTGCACCAACATGGCATTTCCGGAGGCCGATCGTTTTGGGGAGACGGCATAGGCATTGCTCCCTAGGTCTGGCCATCGTTGAATACGCCCTAAATCGTCCCCTCCGATAAAGCGGGTAAAAACCACATACATCAGGTGCATGTTGATATCCTTAGTCGTTAAGGGCAAAACCATCTTGTTTTTTTCATCCACGGCTTCCGGATGGGCTTGTGCATAGGCATTTAGGCCGGCAACAAAGGATTTGTAAATTCTTTTGGTTTCTGGATCTTGTTCCTTTTCCCACTGATCGGCCAAATCCCCAAACCCCAGCGTATGGATGAGTATGTCGTTCTTGAGTTTTGTATTCCCCCAATATTCGGAACCCTTACCCCTGGAACTACCATAGAGTTCCAAGATCAAATTGGCATGATTGTGCATCTGTGCCCAACCCTGGGCATAAAACAAATCTTCGATATTATCCGATGTAATATGGGGCACGCCCCAAGTATCCCAAGCGATCTCGGTTTCGGGATGTGCGGTTTGGGCGTGGGAAGCCGTAAGGAATGAAAGGACAAGGGAAGTGATGAGTAGACGGATTTTCATGATCTAGTGTTCGTTTAGTAGTGGTTCGTTCCGTTTAAGGAATAGGTTATCAATAGATTACCCCAACAAGTTACTACATTTCTGTTCTTTCTACAAACGGTAAAAAATGGGACGAGGACTCCCCTGGGAGGTATTGTCGGCCATCGTTTTTATGGAATCCCGGGAATGGGATGCAGGGTTGGACATTTGGCGTTGTAACCCCTGCCCTACTAGTATCGGCCTGTAAGGAGCCCCCAAACCAGGAGTCCAGCAGACCAACTCACCCAATAAAAAGGGTTGCACGAACATTTGTTTTGATGCCGTACCCTAAGCCCAGGATTTCCCGCTATAAGCCTGGGACGGGCACCACGTAGAAAGCGATCGTGTCAAAAGGGTAGTTTATAGCAGTTAGGCTACTTTCGGTCTTGGGGTGTTTTGGAATCTAATATTCCGTTTTATCCTCTTTTTTCTCCCATTCCTGAAAAGGTGTTATCGCTATTTCCGGAACCAATTGCTCAAAGGGAATACTTCGTTCAGTATAGGGTAAAGGAATCTCTTTGTAGATAAAGGCATCATCAAAGCCAATATTGGCGGCATCGGCCTGATTGCTTCCGTAATAGACCTTATCGGGTCGCGCCCAGTATATAGCGCCCAAACACATGGGACATGGTTCGCAGGAGGTATAGATCTCACAACCTTCCAACTGAAATGAATCCAGGTTTTTGCAGGCATCCCGAATAGCCATAACCTCAGCATGTGCCGTCGGGTCGTTGGTCGATGTTACCCTGTTGTTACCTCTACCGATAATTTTTCCGTCTTTGACGACCACACAGCCAAAGGGTCCGCCTTCATTGTTCTGCATTCCTTTTAGTGCCGCATTTACGGCCTCTTGCATAAACTTTTCCTTGCACATATTAAATCTCTTTTAGTAGAATAAAAAGCACCTTTGCGATTTCATAAAAAAAGCTCATCGTTACCGATGGGCTCTTTTAAAACTTTTTATAAAATTAAGGCATACATTTAATTTAGACCCACTTTTTGATCTTTAATTACCGTTTAAAGCTTGTGACATTATGGGCTTCCCTTGCCCCTTTCCTATTATGCTCAGGAATTTATAAAACCATCAATTTCCCGTTGTTCAATATCAGGATTGGCACCCGCCTTACTGGCCACGATAGCACCTACGGCACTGGCAAAATCGATGGCCTTTTGGGGAGGGGTTCCTTTTAACAATTTATCGGTCAAGGCGGCCAAGAAGGAATCCCCGGCACCAACCGTATCGGCAACGATTATTTTGAATCCATTATTGTAATAAAAGGTGTTGTTGTGGTAGAGCAGCGCCCCATGGCGTCCTTTGGTTACACAAATGGATTTTGAATGGGTGTGTTCGGCCATAAACAGCACGATATCTTCCATGGATTTTGAAGTAGCCCCCAATGCTGACGCAATTTCGAAAATCTCATCGTCATTGAATTTAAGAAAATCAGCCTGCTGCATAAGGTATGATAGAACCTCAAGGGTGTAATGTGGTTTTCTTAAGTTGATATCAAGGATTTTATAGTTTGCCAGTTTCAAAAGTCCGTATAACGTATCCCTGGAGGTGTCATTCCTAGCCACCAAACTCCCAAATATGAAGGCATCCGAACCCTGGACTTTTTCCTTGGCCTGTTCGGTCAACTGTATATTGTCCCAAGCCCTAGGGAAGTTAATGTCATAGGAGGCGGAACCTTTTTCGTTCAACGTTACTTTTACCGCTCCCGTTTGTAGCGTTTGATCTACCTGGATCTCATCGACATTGACCCCGTGTTTGGCTGCGAAGTCCACTATTTCCTTACCGGGGGCATCATCACCTATTCTTGTGATTATGGAAACGGTATTGCCCAATGATTGCAACCTTAGGGCTACGTTTAAAGGGGCTCCCCCTATCTTTCTATGTGTGGGGAACACGTCCCACAACACCTCGCCAAAACAGACAATATTTTTCATTTCGCTAATTATTCAGTGCCTTATTGTTTTGTTCGACAACACATGTTGCGATACCTTTTTCCGCTATGTTTTTATAGGCCTTTGTAAATGCCGCTACAAAAGTTGGCGAATCCTTGAGTTTGCCAAATACGGTTTCAATTTCCAAAAAGGCTTTAGGGTCGCCTGTTGAGGCGGCAAGACCTTTTTCGTTCAAGATGGACTTCATGGCATCCTTAATGTTCAATGCCTTACCATTTTCGTCCTTTCCTATGCTGTACATTGCCCAAGCGGCAATCACCAAGGATGCAAATGCAATGGAACCCTTTTTTTCCAAATTGGTGTTTACGGTGGGTAAAACGAAAATTGGGAACTTGGCGGAGCTTTCAGAGCAGATCCTATCGATCTGGTCTTTGATGTTGATATTTCCGAACCGTTCCAATAAGGATTTTTTGTAACCGTCTAAATCAACGCCTTCCAAGGCCCCTAACGTCGGTGTTACCTCTATGTCCATGTAATTCTTTAAGAAGGCACTTATTTGCGGATTGTGCACCGATTCATCGATGGTGTCATAACCCATTAAGGCACCTATGATTCCTAAAACCGTATGGCCTGCATTCAAGAGGCTTAATTTCATTTTTTCATAAGGAACCACATCTTCCACAAATTGGGCACCTACGGTTTCCCAAGCAGGTCTTCCCGCTGTAAAATCATCTTCTATGACCCATTGTTTAAAGGGCTCGCAAACCACGGGCCAGGCATCATCAATGCCCGAGGATGCTTTTAGGTTTTCAATATCGGCTGCACTTGTGGCCGGTGTAATTCGGTCGACCATACTATTTGGAAACGCAACATGGGTTTCTATCCACGATACCAATTCCGGTTCCGCTTTTTGTACATAGCTCAATAGCATCCTTTTGGCCATATGGCCGTTTCCTTGGATGTTATCACACGATTGTAGGGTACAGCCCTCCAATCCCCGTTCTTTTCTAAGTTTAAAAGCCTGTGTCAAATAACCGAAAATGGTTTTTGGGGCTTCCGGATGCTTTAAATCATATTGGATATTGGGATTGGTGAAATCAAAACTTTGGGTAGCCTCACTGTAGTTATACCCCCCTTCGGTTATGGTCAAGGTAATGATCTTAACCTCGCTACTTGCCATTTTTTCGATCACCGTTGTTGGATTTTCGGGTGCATATAAATATTCGACAATGGAACCGATGACACGTTTGGTATGTGAGCCATCCAGTTCTTTGATGATTAGGGTATATAGGCCATCCTGCTCTTTCAGGGAATTGTAGATCTTCGTATCGAATTCGAGTAAGGCAATACCGCAGATGCCCCAATCCGTGATGGATCCATCCTCTAATAATCGATCGGTGTAAAAAGCTTCGTGTGCCCTATGGAAACCACCGATACCTACATGTACAATGCCCGTTTTGAGTTTACTTCTGTCATAGGTTGGGCAAGGTATTTTATGGGCGATTTCCACCAAATTCTTTTGATTGAGTTTAATACTATTATTCATGATATTTAATTTTTTTGGGATTTTCCCCGTTTAAGTGCCCAATATGCAGTGGCAAAATAAATTAAAGTACAGATAAAGGTATACCGATAAAAAATCTCGCGATTTTCCAGGTATATCGTTTCATTGGAACTACCGAATAAGACTATACAGGCCAATACCAAGCTGATCAGCAATGTTAGCATCGAAATGCCCTTTAGTACCTTTGAAAAAAGTGTGGTATCCTTTATGGGTGTTTTCTCTTCTTTTGCCTGTTGTTCTTGGAATCTTTCAATGTTCTCATTCCGTGTTCTTTCTTTTTCCTCGGCCTCAGGGTATTTGTTTTTGGCACCGTATTTTCCGGCCAAAAACGTATAGATGGCTATAGTAAAGATCCAAGTGGGTATAAATAAGTAAAAGAAAGACATGACGTTAAGCGCATTCAGGCCAAAACCGAATGCGAGACCTAAAAGCCATGAGGCTATTGCGGGGGTACTGGTTTTTAGTTCTTTGTAATGCAACCAATATCTTGAATATCCGATTCGGGGAAATATTTGATGCTCGGCAAATACGATTCCCCCAACGGGCACTACGATTAAACCGGCATAGGTCAATAGCGGAAGGATCTGTGTAAACACAAAGGGGAAACAGGCCACGATACACGTTGCCAAACCTACGATCAGGGTTGTTTTTCTTCTGGATGTATTGTGAAATATGGCCTGTGCGGCCAAACCGGCACGGTATAGATTGGCCACGGCGGTGGTCCAACCGGCCACAATAACGATCACAAAACCGGACCAACCAAGGGCGTAGTAGGCAACATCGCCCGGATCAAGTTCCACAATGGATTTTCCGAGAATTACAGCAGCCCCGGCCCCCATGATACCCGCAGAAATCCATGCAACGTAATGTCCGAACATCATTCCTGTACTGGTGGCCAATCCGTAGGATTTCTTTTTGGCAAAACGGAACAAAGCCATATCGATAAGGCCAAAATGTGTTATCGTATTCGCTGCCCAGGCAAAACCGATCACTTCGGTAAGACCAATACCCGGTTCTCCATCACTGTTGATACCGGTCCAAATGGATTGGTCGCCGAGCGTTATAAAGTCAGTCCAGCCATCAGGTATGGTTTTACCTAATACTTCCAATGATAAAGCGGGTAAGAGAACAAATGCCCCACTAGTGAACATAACGAATAACCAAGGGGCGCAAATACTCGAAAATTCCGAAACAGCATTAAAGCCATAGATGGCAATAGCGACCACAACAAGACCAACCACCAAAACAATGGCCACAAACCACATATTGGTCGGATACCAGTTCAATTGAGGGGGGATATTGAACGCAAAACGAACAGCTGTAGCGGATACGGTGATCATGGCCGCGGATATTACGGTAAAAATTAAGACGTTGGCCCAATTATAGAGCTTGGTCATGGAGTCACCCGCTATCTTATTAAGATAGGTATATAAGCTTAATCGGGTTTCTACGGCAATGGGGGCGGTAATCAATGTCCAGCTTAAAACGGCCAGAATATTACCGATCAGCAAACCCAATAATATATCCTTGGTCGTTGCGCCCAAGGCCACGAACGTTGCTCCAATAACAAATTCGGTGGCGGCAACATGTTCAGCGGCATATAAACCGGCAAAGTGGGTCCAATTGTGCAATTTGTTTTTTGCAATCGGTAATTGATCTACTTCTAATTTTTCGAATTGCTGGAATTCATTGGTCGTATCCATGATTTGTAATTTTGGAATTAGCTTAAATGATATGCTTTAAGGATTGCTGCTTTATACAAATACAGGGATGGCCCGACATTTTGAAAGACAGTTTTGCGATTTTTGTTCTATCCGGTGTATCCATTGAAATTTGGTTTTAAAATAGTGTGATGTTCTAAGTTCGTCCTTGGCAAACCCAAGACTACATAATGGTGTGCTTCGGATAGGTTCATTTTTATTTTTTATCAACTGATTATAATAAACGTCATTTAAACGTTTGTTATTCAAATGTATAAATTATTTTTAGATTCTTTTATGATTTTAGTCATAAATATGTGCTATTTTAGCTTTAAAATGTGTTGTATTGATATTTAAGCCCCATGGATAAGGGGTTTTAAAAGGAAGATATAAAATGTTATAATGACGTTTAATGAATTTAATGAATTGTTTTTAAACGAATTTGATGGTCTATGGAATCTAAAGTGATCCTGAATTTATCAGTGGATTGTGTGGTATTTGGTTATGATACCAATACAAAGTCCCTTAATGCTTTATTGATTAAACGCTACTTGGAATCTGAAGATAAGAGCGAAATACTTGTCGATGATCATGTGCTTACCGGATATCATGTATATGAAGATGAAACACTGGACAATGCGGCTACCCGTGTCCTAAAGGAACTCACGGGTTTAACACAGCAGTATAAAAAACAATTTAAGGCTTTCGGCGACCCGGATCGTTTGACCAATGCCAAGGATTTGTTATGGATCGAGAATGCCAAATTTGATATAAGAACGGTGACGATTGCCTATTACTTTTTACTGAAAACCGAGGATGTGGATATTGAAAACAACAAATATGACGCCAAGTGGTTTCCGGTTAAGGACCTACCGGAATTGGGTTTTGATCACAGGCAGATTATAAATGAGGCCTACGGGGATCTAAAGATAAAGTGTTTGGTAGAGCCCATTATTTTTGAATTATTGCCCGATAAATTCACCATTAATGAAGTACAGGATGCTTATCAATCCATTTTGGGAATAGAAATCGACAATCGTAATTTTAGAAGAAAGCTCATTAATAAAAAATACATCATCCCTTTGGATGAGAAACAATTCGGGGTTTCCAAAAAACCCGCAAAACTGTATATGTTCAGTAAGGATGTTTACGAAAAGATGTTCCAGAAAAATTATCTGATCAATATCTGATCTTTCCATCCTTGACGATTACACAACCAATTGGGTTGCATGCCTTCCCCTCTTTTTAGTATTCATTAGGGTCGTATAAAGCCTTAATCGGCCTTGATGATCTGTTGTGCATAAACCTGATTCGTGGCCATGTTACTAACGGAGACCACATATACGCCTGAAGAAAGGTCACCCATTTCGACTTCCAAAGTGGCTTCGTCGGTGGTTATGGTCTTTACGCGTTTGCCACTCATATCGTTTACCTGAACGATCGATTTCGATACGAGTCCCTCTATATAAAGAATCCCTGAAGTGGGGTTGGGATACATAATGATTTCAACTTGGTTGATCGGCTGGTTTTCGATCAGTACTTCCCCATTGGTGTTGTACACTACGATAACAGGGGGTCTGGCGTAGGTGCCTTGTTCGGTATCCCCGCTTTGAACGGACAGGTATAGGTTTCCGGTACTGGGGTCAAAGGTACCCCCACCGATTTTTTTTGAGCCATTGGCCTGAAACGGGGTATTGAAATAGCCGTGGTCATACGGTCTCACATCATAGGGGTTTAGGGTGCCATTTTTAACGGCTACCAGATCGTTCATATCCCAAAGCCAATAGTATTGGTAATTGTCATCGGCTTCGGGGGTACAATATCCGCCGCATAGGTTGCCGTTGTCCTGGGTACATTTATAACAGATGCCGCTTTCGTGGCCCCCACTACTGCCTATGGTCAAATAGGTTCGTGTACCGGGTACGATAAAGCCATAGGTTGCCCTTGACAGATGGGTCCATATATCATTGGTCTTCGATTCATTGCTCAGGTCGCTGTGCAAGGGGTTCGACAGTTTGAAATCCAGCAAGGTGTTTGTTTTGATGGATTGGGTCGTATTCAGGGCATCGTTGATATCGAAGGCAAAGGCGGAGGGACCCACACTGGCCCTCGATATGATTGGGATACCGCTTGAATGTCCGGTAATGTGCGTACCGTCCAATTCTTCTTGCCAAGCTTCGGGAATCGCGGATATCCAACCAGAACTATGTGCAGGGGGGCTACCCTCAAAATTGTAATAACCGCTTACCGATGTGGTTTCCAATGCATTGGCATCGTTTACGATCAGGGTACTTACGGTATTGTCCGCAGGTGCATCGTAATATTCATAAGCATTGACGATCAGTTTGGCCTGCCCGCCATGGTTCACATAATAAAGTCCACCTACCCTATCGATGCCTTCGGGGTTGCCGTCGGCAGTTTGGGACAACACGTCACTGAAAACCTGAATAGGGGTCTCTACCATGTTCAGTTCCGATAATGTCTCACTTTTTACGATTTCGGGAATCGCATATTCCGCTATGGCCTGCTGGTGGGCATGGCCAACGATAAAGAGGGAATGGTTTTCGTAATTATAGGCGATGGGTCCTTGGGCATAGTTGAGGTCCGATATGCCATTTTCACTTGCTTGTATACGGAAGGCCCCCTCATAGGTCAATTGTGATATATCGAAAAGGGGAAGTTCTTCCAAACTTTGTCCACACATCGGATAGGTAGATGCTACCAGAAGCATCCATAAAAAATATGCTTTCTTCATCTTTTGTGGTTTTTGTACAATGGGCTCCAACCTGGAATCAATAAAATAACGCAAAGGCGGACAGAATGTTGTCTATTGCAATGCACCACAAACAGGAAAAGGAACGTGCCAAGGGGAAATTTGGTGGACTTTCCCGATATGTATAACTTGCAAATGAGAATGATTGCCATTCATAGTTAACGTGTACACCCAGAATAAAACAATACAAGGTTAAGTTGGAAAGATCTATAATTTGGTGTTCAAAATATTAGATCATTATCCTTATTTGATGTTGTGATTAGGAAGTCTCCTCTTTTTGTGATTGTCCTGAAACTTGTCGCTCCTTAAAATAAAATCCGATGATGAAGCCCAAAGGCCCTGAAAGTATGGAGGATACGGTTGTCAAAAGGTCTTTATAGTCATTGGTTTCAAAACCTTCTGAAAAGTAGCCGATAAAAAAAGTTACAAAAATGACACAGAAAAATAGGATGACAAAGACCATCGCTAGGACTCCCCTATCCTTTTCCCTTTTTTCGTGTGCACTTTGTTTTATTACGATATTGCCAATACGCTGTCCAATATCAGAGATGATGTCCTTTCCCATGATTTTATCTTTTTTGGATTTTGTACTTCGGATATCGTTGTTCCATATCCTTTTTCAATGCAGCTTCAATATTGTCCAATTCTGCATCTTCCGGCATCACTAGATTTTTATCTTCATTCAGTTCAATAAGCCGTTCCAAGATTTTCTTGGTCAGTTTTAGCTCATATTCTAGTTGTAGTCTTGTCTTTTTCTCCTCCATGATTTTCGTTTTACCAATTAATAAGGGGTATTATAATAGTGACTGGACCAATAACGGGTCGCTGGGTTCTTTTCTGTCCAGTTTCACTTCCTTCAAAAATGCGTTGGAAAAAAGGGTCTGCATATCGTCAGACAGCAGGGAACAGCGGTATTTTCGCCAGGTTACCGCATCTGTGCCATACATATGGTCAACCAACCCCGTGAACTTCCAATCGGCATTTTTCCCCCAATGCATTGTAAACGGGATATTTTCTTGCTGTAGGGCCTCTATCATCTTTTTTGAAAGGCCTTCGAGCGTTCCCAATTTCTTTTTTTCATTCCATAGAACACCATCGATTTCTATCATACAGGTAGTGGGAAAACGTGCGAAGGATAAGGTGGCGTCGGACTTTTTAATAAAACGCATTGCGAAAATCCCGGGAACAGGACCTTCATCAATACTTACTTTGGTAAGTACTTTCAGTGCTTTTTCCGCATTGGTGTGACTCACGCCGAACGATATAGCGAAAGCGGGACCTTGGTAGGGTGCATCCCAAAACGTTTCGGCCAAGGTTCCTATGGAAACTTCATTGACCGTGGGAAGAATGGAGTTTTTAAGCATATTGATGAACACGGGAAAGCTTGCTGGCACACTTGACCCTATCTGAACCACGAGATTGATCAAATCCCGATATAGCGATTTTTTGATGACCGGAAATGGATCGGGATAGTTTAATTTATAGGGTTTCTTATACATGAATTCCACCACATACTTTCCGTTATCCTTATATTGATTTACAAAGACCTTAAAGTGATACGGAGTATTGGCATCCCCATTACTTTTTATTTCTTCGGGAATACCATCAAATTCCTTGAAATTCTGCTTTTGGGCGAGTTCAATGGCTTTGTCCTTTTTCAGTTCTTTGACATACCGTTTTAATAGAAACAGATTCTGGACTTCGATGACCACACCATGGATGAATCCGAAAGAGCCTAAACCGACCAGGGCCGCATTGAAGAGTCCGTCATTACGGATTACCCGTGACCGAAGTTTTTGCACATACACGTCATTGAGGGCCGGTTTGGAATGGCGTTCCAAATATACGATATCACCTGGGTTGGGACCAATGATAAGGTTGAGTCCGACAACATAATCTTGAACGGAACCTACATTGATTCCCGAACCATGTACACCGGTGGAGATGCAACCGGCAATGGTCTGTCCGTTACTCGCACCTGAGGCTTTTAACGATTTTCCATGTCCGGCCAATTTCTCCGAGATCTCTTTGACCACATTGCCACATTGGAAAAGAAAAAGGTTTTCCGCCTGATAGCCCGATAGCGCATGTAAATCTTGGTTTCTGAATGAGAAATAGGTATTCATATGCGCATTAA
This sequence comes from Maribacter polysiphoniae, assembly GCF_003148665.1. GTDB lineage: Bacteria > Bacteroidota > Bacteroidia > Flavobacteriales > Flavobacteriaceae > Maribacter_A > Maribacter_A polysiphoniae. Next base: position 15,821 of record NZ_QGGQ01000014.1, read on the forward strand.
AGTGCATACGGTCTTTTTGATGTGCTATTTTAGACATGGACCAAGCAGAACCATAGGCCCTAAAACCTTCGTTCTTGTTCCTTGCTTCGGTAATCAGCGTCTGTATTTCCTGTGCCGCATCATTGTAGCGATCCAAATCGGAGGTCATCAAGGCCGGTGACTCCAACTTGGTTTTGTATAATATTTTTAACGGAAAGGGGCCATTATTATGCAAGGTATCCCATTCGGTCAATGTAAGTTTTGTTGTTGTGGCCATTGCAAAGGTTTTATGGTTTCATACAGACATATTTGATTTTCACTTTTCGCTTTCGGCCAAAAGTAATCGCACTCAATACTACCGCACCGAATGTATTGGTGTATTCCACGGTGTGCAGTTTTCCGGTGGGACATAAATCAGTTACTTTAATGAGATAAGTAAAATCCTTATTCTCTACACCAATGGTAATTACGGTATCCAATTCGGTAACTTCCATAGCCCTGTAATAATCATCCCTAACCATGGGGGCCGCAGGATTTGGTGTCCCTTCAACGCTTGCTAAGCGTACCGAATAACAGGATTGAAATAAGAGTAGCACCAGAAATGCCAATAATACAAGGGGTATTAGGTAGTTCTTGAATTTCATAATGGTGGTTTTTGTGCTGCGTATCTGAATAAACAGCAGGTTTTCTATAGCATGTTTTGGGAGAACATTGGAAAATACCTCTGAATCGGTATTAGGACATTACCTATCCTTTAAATTACAAAGAGTATGGATCGGTTAGCCCGAGTAGTGTATATTCTGTAGGAAATAGTGTACGTTTGGTCGTGGACTCTACACCACAAACAGCAAAAAGGAACGTGTCAAGGGAAAATTTGGTGGACTTTCCCCTGACACGAACCCAATATGGAGGTGTTCACGGCCTGATGCCGTACGTTCTCAATTTTCTTCCAGCTTCAAAGGGGAATGATGCTCGTGGACCATTTTCCACCCGTCGGGCATATTCACGAACAATAGGGTGATTTGGTCATTGACGACAACAAGGTCTTCCCCGAATTTCATAGGGCCGGTGAGTACGAATTGGATTTTCCGAAATAAGACCGTTATTATGCTGTTTTTAAGGTCACTTTTAATTCGATTTCCGTATTCAATAACTTGGAAACAGGACAGACTTCTTTTGCCTTTTGTGCTATTTCTTGGAATTTTTCCGCATCGATTTCCGGAACATCGCCTTCTAGATCCAAGGTGATTTTTGTAATGGCGCCATCTTCAAAAGTAACTGTGGCATCTACATCCAAAGTGGTTGCCGTAAAATTCGATTCGTTCAATAAGAAGCTTAACTGCATGGCAAAACATCCCGCATGCGCAGCGCCTATCAACTCTTCAGGATTGGTGCCTTTTTCGCCATCTTCAAATCGGGTATGGAAGGAATAGGCTGTTTTGTCCAAAACTTTACTGGCGGTGGATAGATTCCCTTGACCTGTTTTTCCACTACCTTCCCATACTGCGTTTGCTTTTCTTGTAAATTTCATAATGTGTATATTTTAAATTCAATAATCAGTTACTATTCAGATGCTTTTGGATAATCGGTATACCCTTTCGCCCCAGGGGTGTAGAAGGTCTCTTGATCCCATGCCACCAAGTCCAGATTTTGCTCAAAACGTGCTACCAAATCCGGATTGGAGATAAAGGGTTTACCATAGGCGACCAAGTCGGCATAACCCTCTTGTATCACTTTGTTTCCTTTGTCTTGATCAAATCCTCCATTGATCATTAAGGTGCCTTTGTATAAAGGTCGGAAATGTTTAGCGATTTCCGTAACGGCAAAAGGTACTTCGGAAACGTCTGTAAACGGTTCAGAAAGATGTACGTAGGCTAGATTGTAATCGTTTAATTTTTTGATGATGTATTCAAAAGTCGGAATCGTTTCCCCATCGATGGTAATACCAAATAATCCATTTAATGAGGGATTGAAACGAACCCCTATTTTTTCTTGGGGAATCACATCTTTCATGGCATCCAAAACCTCGAAAAAGAAACGGGTTCTATTCTCAATACTTCCTCCGTAATCATCGGTTCTTTTATTGGAGCATCCATTAAAGAATTGCTGGAATAAATAGCCGTTGGAGGAATGGAGCTCGACACCATCAAAACCTGCTTCCATAGCATTTGCAGCGGCCTTTTTAAAATCGTTGACGGTGGTTTTGATATCTTCAATGGTCATTTCCCTTGGCGTAACCGTATCCTTAAAGCCTTCCGGTGTAAATGATTTTGCGTTTGGATTAATCGCTGAGGCCGAAACCGGCAATTCGCCATTATGAAAATCCGGATGCGATATTCTACCGACATGCCATAGTTGAATGAATATTTTCCCGTCTTTATCATGCACGCGTTTCGTGACTTTTTTCCAACCTTCCACCTGTGCATCGGTATGGATTCCCGGGGTATTGATATAACCCACCGCCTGCTCCGAAACCTGGGACCCTTCGGTGATGATCAGACCTGCCGAAGCACGCTGCCCATAATACAAACCTTGCAACCCGTCTGTGGCGACTTTACCTTCGTTATTGGCTCGACTTCGTGTCATGGGCGCCATAACCACCCTGTTTTTTAGGTTAAGGTTGTTCTTTTTATAGGGCTGTAATACATATTGATTGCTCATAGCGTACGATCCTTTATGCTTATTTGATAAACAAAATTACACTACCGATAAATGATAATGTGCTGACCAATATCAATTAAGATAGATTTAACCTTTTTAGGTTTTCATAATCCTGTTCAGATTTTCAGGAATTAATTACTAATCATTGGACTGTGAGTTGGTTAAGTGCCTTGTATTCAACGAATGGATTCAAGGTGTAGCCTTCGGTATACCATCCAACTCCTTCATGATCTCCGCAAATAATTCATAAGATCGGATCCTTTCCTTTGCGCCATAAATATGGGTTACGGCAATCAATTCATCGGCTTTGGTTTGTTCCAAAAACGCTTTTACCTGCGTCTTGACAGTGGCTTTACTGCCGATAAAGGAATACTTTAGCATTTGATGTATTTGAGGATTTTGCATCACCTCCTTCAGGTCGTTCGTCATGGCGGTCGGCGGTTGAACATATTCGCGTTTGCCCGTGAATATCCCAATGATCAGACGAATCAAGGAGGTAGACAAACGTTCGGCTTCCTCGTCGGTATCGGCAACAATGATATTGACCCCGGTCATCACATATGGTTTCTGTAAGTCTTTCGAAGGTTGAAACTCTTTCCGGTAAATATCCAGCGCTTGCGATAAATACGTCGTTGCAAAGTGGCTGGCAAAGGCATAGGGCAATCCTTTTTTTGCGGCCAAATGGGCACTATCGGTACTGGAACCCAAAATATAGAAGGGGACCTCAACGCCTTCGGCTACGGTAGCGCGTACCTTGGATCTTGCATTATCCTTGGAAAAGTACATTTCCAACATTTCCAATTCCTTGGGAAAAGAATGTGCAGCCTCCATAAAATCAGAGCGGATAGCCTGTGCTGTTTCCCTATCGGTTCCCGGTGCCCTGCCCAGACCCAAATCGATCCTATCGGGATACAAAGTGGCCAAAGTCCCAAATTGTTCGGCAATGATCAATGGGGAGTGGTTGGGCAACATGATTCCCCCAGACCCGATACGAATCGTGTTGGTACCTTGTGCGACATAGCCAATCAATACCGAGGTGGCACTACTCCCAATATTGGATGCATTATGGTGCTCTGCCAACCAATAGCGGGTATACCCAAGTGCTTCGGCCTGTTGGGCCAATCCAAGGACGTTATCAAAGGTTTGTTTTAGGGTGTGGCCTTGGGAAACCAAAGCTAGGTCTAAGATGGAATAAGCCGTTTGTTGCGTTTTCATAATTGTGTTTGATCTAACCTGACAAAGGTACATAACCCAATACCTTTTTTGGTAAAAAATATGCTGTTGCTTTTTTGGAACAGGCTGTCAGGAATGCTAACTGCCTCATGCTAAAAGCGGTATGACGACCCGCTTAAAATTGTGGATATCTATTCACCTTTTTGACTTTTATACCTCAAGCGAAACCCTATATTTGGCACCCCTAAAACAAAAAGATATGAGTGCAACGTGGTATGAATGTAAAGTAAAATATAGAAAATTGGATGAAGCATCGGGTATGCTAAAGGTAAAGACCGAGCCTTTCTTGGTTGATGCCGTTTCCTATACCGAGGCCGAAAGTAGGATTACCGAAGAAATGTCGGCCTATTTGAGCGATAGTGAGGAAATTAAGATCACGAATATCAAAGTGGCCAACTATGCCGAAATACATCCCTTTGAGAATTCGGATCGATGGTTTAAATCCCGCGTGTCCTTAATCGCCTTTGATGAGGAAAGCGGTAAGGAACGTAAAACGAATATGTATCTGTTGGTACAGGCCAACGATGTAAAGGAAGCCTATGAGAATACCCTTGTCGTGATGAAGGATACCATGGGTGATTATACCATTCCTGCCATCTCTGAATCCCCTATTATGGATGTATTCCCTTATTTTTCGGGAGAAGAGGACGAATTGGAACGTTTGGAGAAATTCACAGCGCTAAAAGATGCCGTACCCGTAAAGAACGAAATGGATGAGGACTTGGAGATGGCCGATGTGCTATCGGGTGAAGAAGAGTAGTCCCTGTAATGATTTACCCATTGGGATCAAGCATCCTTACGATAAAAGTCCGTCTGAATAGTTTTAGACGGACTTTTATATTTAAGGGGTTCCGAAAATCCGGGACAACCTACAAACCAACAATGGCTGCCTCGGCACAGCGTTCCCCATCCATAGCGGCAGAAACAATGCCACCGGCATAACCGCCCCCCTCGCCACAAGGAAAAAGCCCCTTGACTTCCGGATGTTCCAAAGCATCATTCCGGGGAATGTTGACAGGTGATGAGGTCCGTGATTCAACCCCGATGATATTGGCCTCGGCCGTGTAAAAACCGTTCATTTTTTTGCCGAAAGCCGCAAAGCCACCGCGTAATCTACTTCCAATGAATTTGGGCAATAAGGAATGTAAGGGTACCGATTTTAAACCCGGTCGGTATGACGTTGGGTTAAGGTCTGGGGAAAGTTTACCTTCAACAAAATCCGTTAAGCGTTGGGCAGGTGCTGTTTGCGTCCTTCCCCCTGAGGTAAATGCCAATCGCTCCAAATCCTTTTGGTAGGCCAATCCTTTTAATGGCCCAAGATGATCGTATTTGGGAATATCCTCATCCACATTGATTTCGACTACAATACCGGAATTGGCATATAGGTTATTCCTTTTTGAGGGGGACATGCCATTCACCACAATTTCACCGGGCGCTGTTGCCGCGGGCACTATAAATCCACCCGGACACATACAAAACGAATATACGCCCCTACCCTTAACCTGCTCCACCAAACTGTATGCTGCGGCAGGCAGTAATTCATTGCGCTCCCCTTTGCAATGATACTGTATGGAATCTATGATATGTTGGGGGTGTTCAACCCGTACGCCCATCGCAAAGGACTTGGCCTTGAGTAAAATTTCTTTTTTATGGAGGAGTTCAAAAATGTCACGGGCCGAATGTCCTGTCGCCAAAATGACCCGTTTGACCTTGGTTTCGGTTTCATTGTTCAACACAATGGAATTCAACTGGTTATCATTGATGATAAAATCCGTTACTTTAGTGTTGAAATGTATCTCGCCACCATATTTCAAGATGGTTTCCCGAATGTTTTTCACTACTTTGGGCAGCTTATTCGTGCCAATGTGGGGGTGTGCATCAATTAAGATTTGTGGGGTTGCCCCGTGATGGACCAAACTTTTGAAAATGCGTTGGACGTCGCCACGTTTTAAACTTCGGGTATATAATTTTCCATCGGAATACGTTCCTGCTCCCCCTTCGCCAAAGCAATAATTACTTTCGCTGTTTACAATGTGATTGATGTTTATGGCCCTTAAATCGCGCCGTCGGTCTTTTACGTTTTTACCCCGCTCAAATACGATGGGTTTATACCCAAGTTCCAGGCACCGTAGCGCTGCCCACATTCCTGCAGGACCAAAGCCGATGATATGGATTTCCTTGGCCTTGGAAACATCCTTATAATCGAAATGATAGGTGTTTTTCGTATCGTCGGGTGCTTCGTTGATGTAAACCGCCAGTTTGTAGTTGAATTGGATTTTTGGTTTACGGGCGTCTATCGATTTTCGCAATACATGTATGGTTAGCTCCTTTTCGGGTAGGCCCAGATATTTTGCCACCCTTTTTTGAAGTCCGTTGGGATCACCTTCCTCTTTTAAGGACAATCTAATTTGCACATTTCTTACCATGCCGTAAAACTAAAAGATTTATTATGAATTTCTTATAAAATGGAAAAGGTTGTTATTAACTCTTTTTATGTGGTTTACCATTGTTTTTTATAAGTCCAATGTTGGCATTACTTTATTTGGGTAACTTAAACCAACAATTGGGCGATTACCAAATACCGCACCCAAAATTCGTATTGTCACTACCCCCAAATTAAATAGCTAAATTAAACCCGGATATCTTAAAATTAGCACAATATTCAATAGAATGCCCATGAATTTTCTACCTTTGACCGGTATTATGAAAAAAGTATTGCATAAAATAATGTCTTTTGCAATGGCTGTTGTAGTGTTGTTTTCTACAATGTCGTTTACCGTGGATATGCATTTTTGTGGTGATATTTTAGTGGAAGCCGCTATCTTCCATAAAGCGAAGGGATGTGGTATGGAAATGCAAAAGCCTTCTACCGAAGGTTGTACCCTTACAAAAAAGAATTGCTGTGACAACGAAAAACTAGTTGTTGATGGTCAAAACGAATTACAACAACAGGTTGATCATATTTCTTTCGATCAGCAAGTTTTTATAGCCTCATTTGTTTATACCTATTTGAACCTTTTCGAAGGTTTGGATAATAACGTATCCTCTTACGAGGAATACGAACCACCACTCGTCTTTAGGCAAATCTTCAAGCTTGACGAGACTTATTTAATCTGATTTTTAAACAATAGACCCGTGTTGTCCTATGGCTTATGGCCAAAAGGATGATTTGCTGTATTCGGTGTTTTTCAAACACCAATGTCCAACTGTTTAACAATCAAGACCAATGCTAAATAAAAGCATCAAATTTCTAATAGAGAACAAACTGGTAGCCGTGCTGCTACTTCTCCTGTTTTTGGGGTGGGGAACTGTTAATTCCCCTTTCAATTGGGACACGGGAATTTTGCCAAGGAATCCAGTAGCCGTAGATGCCATACCGGATATAGGCGAAAACCAACAAATCGTTTTTACCAAATGGGACGGTCGTTCCCCGCAGGATATTGAAGACCAGATTACATATCCCTTAACTACTTCCCTATTGGGTATTCCTGGGGTAAAGACCATTCGTAGCTCCTCTATGTTCGGTTTTTCAAGTATCTACGTCATTTTTGAAGAGGATATAGAATTTTACTGGAGTCGTAGTCGTATTCTCGAAAAACTGAACTCCTTACCAAGTGGATTACTACCCGAAGGGGTTAATCCTGCATTGGGACCAGATGCCACAGGTTTAGGGCAAATATTTTGGTACACCCTTGAAGGTCGTGATGAAAACGGAAATGTTACTGGTGGATGGGATTTGCACGAATTGCGCAGTATTCAGGATTACTATGTAAAATATGCCTTATCGGCTGCGGGCGGGGTGTCCGAGGTGGCATCTATCGGTGGTTATGTTAAGGAATATCAAGTCGATGTCAATCCGGAATTGATGCGACAATACAACATAGGCTTAAACCAGGTGGTAAAAGCCGTTAAGGAAAGTAATAAGGATATTGGGGCACAAACGTTGGAAATCAATCAAGTGGAATATTTAGTGCGTGGTCTGGGCTATGTAAAATCGATATCGGATATCGAGAATGCAGTGGTCACTTCTGAGGACCATACCTCAATACGCATAAAGGATTTAGGGAAAGTATCCTTGGGACCTGCAGTACGAAGGGGAGTATTGGATAAGGAAGGTGCGGAGGTTGTTGGGGCTGTTGTGGTTGCCCGATATGGTGCCAATCCTATGGAAGTCATTACCAATGTAAAAGATAAAATTAAGGAATTAAGTGCGGGTTTGCCTTCAAAAGTCCTTGCAGATGGTAGGACTTCACAAGTTACGATTGTTCCTTTTTATGACAGAACCGAACTCATTCAGGAAACGTTGGGAACACTGAATGAAGCATTAACATTGGAGATTTTAATAACCATCCTCGTGATCATCATTATGGTGTTCAATCTTCGGGCCTCCATATTAATATCGGGCTTGTTGCCGGTTGCCGTTTTAATGGTGTTTATAGCTATGAAGTTCTTTGGCGTTGATGCCAATATCGTGGCCCTTTCCGGAATTGCGATTGCCATTGGTACAATGGTCGATGTAGGGGTTATTCTTTCCGAAAATATTGTTCGACATCTCGATGAAAATGAGCACATGGATCCATCAGGGCAAGGAACCAACGAAGTAGAATCCGTACAGGGGGGGCTTCATACTACTCCGAAGAACAAACTTTCAATTAACGAAATTGTCTACAACGCAACCGCGGAAGTGTCTAGTGCCATAGTTACAGCGGTAATGACAACTATAATTAGCTTCATTCCGGTTTTTACGATGATTGGTTCGGAGGGAAAATTGTTTAGACCTCTGGCCTTTACAAAAACCTTTGCCTTAACAGCATCCATTATTGTGGCCTTGTTTTTAATTCCACCATTTGCAGCATTTTTATTCAGAAAGAAAAGCATTAAAACGAATTTTAAATATGTTTTAAATGGCATTTTAATAGTATTAGGTATTGTCGCCATACTTTACGGTTATTGGTTAGGGTTAATATTGGTTGGTTTTGGAATTGTTGCACTTATAAAGCAACAGGAAATAGTATCGGATAAACAAGCTAACCTAATCAATATAATTATTTCGGTATCAGCTATCGTCTTCTTGTTAGCGGAATATTGGAGACCGTTAGGAGTTGATAAAAGTATTTTTTTGGAATCTCATTTTCGTGAGTATTGTCTGTTTTGGGTTATTGGGCGTATTTACGTTGTTCCGAAGGTATTACACACGCATTTTAAGATGGTGTTTAGATCATAAAGCCTTGTTCTTGTCCTTACCGATAGCTATCGTTACTGCCGGGTTTTTCATAATGGGGAATATGGGTAAAGAGTTTATGCCCTCGTTGAATGAAGGCTCATTTTTATTGATGCCGACCTCTATGCCCCATGCCGGGGTTGAAGAAAATAAACGTGTTTTACAGCAATTGGATATGGCCGTAGCAAGCATTCCGGAGATTGAAACCGTTGTGGGCAAAGCGGGAAGAACAGAATCGGCTTTGGATCCCGCACCTCTTTCGATGTATGAGAATATTATTCAGTATAAACCTGAATATATGCTGAATGAAAATGGGGAACGCCAACGGTATAAAATCGATGATGGTTTATTCGTAATGAAAGACGGTCGATTGATCCAAAACGAAAATATAGCTGTCGGTTCGAGCACTTCGACTACGCTCAGTACAGGCTCTGTCGAGAACAAAACGGTAATTAATTCGATGACGCTCAATGTTACAAATAAACAACTGATCCCTGACAATGATGGGGAATTCTACCGCAATTGGCGACCGGAAATTAAATCACCGGATGATATTTGGGAAGAAATCGTACGTGTCACCAAATTACCAGGCGTGACCTCTGCTCCCAAGTTGCAGCCCATAGAAACCAGACTGGTGATGCTTCAAACAGGAATGCGCGCACCAATGGGAATAAAGGTAAAAGGTCAAGATTTAAATCAAATAGAAGCTTTTGGTGTTCAATTGGAAAATATCCTAAAACAGGTCGAGGGTGTAAAACAAGAAGCTGTATTTGCTGACCGTATTGTTGGTAAACCGTATGTATTGATTGACATTGATAGGGATAGATTGGCCCGCTATGGTATTACGGTACAGGATGTGCAGGATGTATTGAAAGTAGCTGTTGGCGGAATGGTATTGACCCAAACTGTCGAAGGTAGGGAACGCTATGGGGTGCGGGTACGTTATCCAAGGGAATTAAGGACCAACCCAACAGATTTAAAGCAAATCTATATTCCCGATGGGAAAGGCAGTCCGGTACCATTAAGTGAATTGGCAACCATAAGATATGAAAAAGGTCCACAGGTAATCAAAAGTGAAGATACTTTTTTGGTAGGTTACGTCCTATTCGATAAGTTGAAAGGTTTTGCAGAAGTGAATGTAGTTGAGAATGCACAAATCTTGATTCAACAGAAAATCGATTCCGGGGAATTAATAGTGCCCAAAGGTGTCAGTTATAAGTTTACGGGTACCTATGAGAGTCAATTACGGGCAGAAAAGACATTATCGGTGGTCGTACCTTTGGCTTTAGCCATCATATTTTTGATCCTCTATTTCCAATTCCGTTCCATAGCCACATCACTTATGGTGTTTACCGGGATTGCCGTAGCCTTTGCCGGTGGCTTTATAATGATTTGGTGCTATGGTCAGGGTTGGTTTTTAAATTTCAATTTATTTGGGGATAACCTGCGCAATCTATTCCAAATACATCCCATTAATTTAAGTGTTGCGGTTTGGGTCGGGTTTATTGCCCTATTTGGTATTGCAACTGATGACGGCGTTATAATGGCCACTTATTTAACCCAGACTTTTGATAGAAACACCCCTGAAAACATAAAGGAAATTAAGGATTCGATCGTAGAGGCGGGCGAAAAACGTATTCGTCCTTGTCTTATGACTACGGCAACCACGATTTTGGCATTGTTGCCTGTATTGACCTCAACAGGGCGTGGAAGTGATATTATGATTCCTATGGCAATTCCAAGTTTTGGCGGAATGTTGATCGCATTGATCACCTTGTTTGTCGTACCGGTTTTATATAGCTGGAAACAAGAGTTGCAACTTAAAAAAACAATATAATGAGAAGAATTATTTTATTGGGTATTGGACTCTTGTCCTATGGTTTTATAAGTGCACAGCAATTGGAAACACTTATAGAAGAGGCGTTGGCCAATAGTCCGCAGATCCAAAAGTTTGAATTGCAATATAAGATTGCCACCGAAAAAAAGAACGAAGTGAACACCCTGCCAAATACCGAATTTAGTGTGGGTTACTTTGTAAGTGAACCAGAAACACGAACAGGAGCACAACGCTTTAAAGTATCGGCGAAACAAATGTTGCCCTGGTTCGGCAATATTACCGCAAGGGAAAATTATGTTGCTTCTTTGGCCGACGTGCAATATGAGGAAATCGTTATAGCGAAAAGAAAATTAATAGCCTCGGTTTCACAATCGTACTATAATCTATATGCAAATAAGGCAAAACAAGCCGTTTTGACCGAAAACATCAAACTACTTGGAACTTACGAAACATTGGCATTAACATCGGTCGAAGTTGGTAAGGCTTCGGCCGTCGATGTCTTGCGTTTGCAAATGCGCCAAAATGAAATGCAACAATTATCGGATGTTCTGGGCCAACAATTTCTTGCCGAACAAACCGCTTTCAACAATCTTTTAAATCGGGAAAAAGCTATGGTTGTTCATGTGGTCGATGAATTGGATATCCCTTCGGAGGATTTTGAATCCGCTATCGAAAATTTGGCATTGCACCCTGAATTGTTGAAATACGATAAACTCTATCAATCCGTAACACAATCAGAATTATTAAATCAAAAGGAAAGCAGTCCAATGTTCGGTTTTGGATTGGATTATATTAATGTAAACGAGCGACCGGATATGGATTTCAGTGATAACGGAAAGGATATCATTATGCCAATGGTTTCCTTGTCAATACCGATTTTCAATAAAAAATTTAAATCCAAAACCAAACAAAACGAGTGGCAAAAACAGGAAATCGTAGCGCAAAAGCAAGAACGCTTAAATATGCTGCAAACGCTATTGGATAAAGCGCTAAATGAAAGAATTTCAGCACGGATAAGTTATGTGACACAAGCCAAGAACTTAAAGCAAGCCAAAAATGCGGAATCTATTTTAATCAAGAACTATGAAACGGGTACGATAGATTTCAATGATGTATTGGATATCCAGGAATTGCAATTGAAGTTTCAAATGAACCAAATTGAATCTATTAAGAATTATTATGTTCAAACAACTATCATAAATTATTTAAGTAATTAAACATGAAAAAATATATCATATATATTGGGATATTGGGTGCAGGATTCTTTTTAGGATGGTTGCTCTTTAGCAGTTCATCAACGAATGAAATAAAGCATGATCACGATAGGGTAACCGAAACCGATCAAATGTGGACGTGCTCCATGCATCCTCAGATTATGCAACCAGAACCCGGGGAATGTCCTATTTGTGGCATGGATCTGATTCCAGCATCGGGTGTCTCAGAAGGATTATTGGCAGATCAATTCAGGTTAACTGAGAATGCCATGGCATTGGCAAACATTCAAACGTCAATTGTCGGGAATGGTAACGCAATGGACAATACAATCAAACTGTCCGGAAAGATTGTTGAAAATGAGGAGGCTAATGCTGTTCAAGTCAGTTATTTTTCAGGAAGGATAGAACGCCTTAATGTGAATTTTACAGGTGAGGAAGTTCGTAAAGGACAATTACTGGCAACGATCTATTCCCCAGAATTGTATGCCGCCCAACAAGAATTGATTACAGCGGCGTCTTTAAAAGAATCGCAACCTGCATTATATAAAGCAGTTCGTAATAAATTGAAATTATGGAAGCTCTCTGATAATCAAATCAATCAAATTGAGGAAACGGGAAAAGTAAAAGAAAACTTTCCTGTATATGCAACGGTTTCAGGAACAGTTACGGAAAAATTAGTGGAACAAGGTGATTATATAAAGCAAGGTCAACCTTTGCTTAAAATCGCAAACCTAAACACCGTTTGGGCATATTTTGATGTTTATGAAAATCAAATCGACCAATTTAAAAAAGGACAGGAAATTTCCATAACGACAAATGCGTACGGCAATACATCATTTAAAGGGAAAGTGGATTTTATCGATCCCGTCTTGGATAATAGTACAAGAACCTTGAATTTACGGGTGGTACTTCACAACAAAAACGGAGTATTAAAACCAGGAATGTTCGTTCAGGGAAAAATCAAGGGTGTTACCCCAAGCATAGGACAGTCAATGATAATTCCGTCCTCGGCCGTTTTATGGACAGGGGAACGTTCTGTGGTATATTTAAAGAAAAATGCCACCCAACCTGTTTTTGAGATGCGTGAAATTTCATTGGGCAAACAAATCGGGGATAATCAAGAAGTTTTGGAAGGGTTGGACAATGGCGATGAAATAGTAACCCATGGAGCATTTACCGTTGATGCGGCAGCACAATTACAAGGCAAAAAATCCATGATGAACAAAGAAGGGGGTAAAGTCAAGACGGGCCATGGGGAACATCTTGGTATGGGAGGTACCGCTGTGGTAAACAAGACGGGCGGACATTTCAATAAGAATGAAAGGGTAAGTGTATCAAAGGACTTTCAAAATCAATTGAAAGCGGTTTATGGAGCTTATTTAAAAATGGCGAATGCTTTGGCCAAAGAGGATTCCAAAATAGTACAGTCAGAATCAAAAAGGGTATTGTATACGCTATCTCTGGTAGATATGAAACTAGTTACGGTTAAAGAGGCACATAATCATTGGATGTCGTTGGCAAATGAAATAAGGACATCTGCTACTTCAATTCTAAATTCAACGGACATTTCGGAACAAAGAAATCATTTTAAACATCTTTCGTCCCACTTGATCAATGCACTCCAGTTATTTGGTGTCAATGAAAAAGTATACGTGGAATTCTGTCCCATGGCAGATACGAATAAAGGAGCGTATTGGTTGAGTAAGAATAAAGAAGTAGTCAACCCCTATTTTGGGGATGCGATGCTTACCTGTGGTGAAGTAAAACAAATAATAGAATAATCATAAAATGCTAAATAATGAAGAAATTGATGTTAAGTAGGGCTCAATTCGTGGCAATGGATTTACTAAGTTTTAGGAGTGAAAACAACCAACCAAAAGAAACTATATCCGTAGCTTAAATGTTTTTCACTTTCGTTTTTTCAGCCAATTGTCCAACGGTTGCAAAAAGGAATTGATAAGAACGATAAGTGCCGTACAGATCAAGGTTTCCATAAAAAAACCAGAAGCAGCGATACAGCCTATGGCGGCACTACACCAAATGGTCGCAGCGGAACCCAATCCATGAACATCCGTTCCTTCCCTAAAGATTATGCCTGCCCCCAAAAAGCCTACCCCTGTCACGACTTGTGCAATAATTCTTGACACATCGATAGTTGATTCATCCGCTTTCATTAAAAAGGATAATAAAACAAAGATGGCAGCTCCGGTAGCAACGAGCATATTTGTTTTTAAACCTGCGGTTTTATGATGCCACTGTCGTTCAAATCCAATGGCCAATCCGGCCAATAAAGCAACAATAAGGCGTGTGGTGAAATCTGTGATTGTCATGATAACCTATTATGGAATAAAGATAAATGATTATTCCATACACATTGGCCCCTTTTCGAACCTAGGGAATATCATAAGTGTTCCTGTGCCATGACTTTTGGGAATGGGGTATAAAAAAAGCCCTAACGGTTACCGTCAGGGCTTTTTGAAACTTGAAGTATATGTTAGATAACTTTTACGTTCACTGCATTTAATCCTTTGTTTCCTTCTTGAAGGTCAAATTCAACTTCGTCGCCTTCACGAATCTCGTCTACTAATCCTGAAACGTGTACAAAGTGGTCTTTTTCAACTCCTTCTTCAGTTATGAATCCAAAACCTTTTGTGTCGTTGAAAAATTTTACTGTTCCTTTACTCATTGTAATGTAATTTAATTTATTATAATTTATTGTTTGCAAAGATGGTGCCATTTTTTCGACGGACAACATTTTAATTGGTTTCTTTTCAATTAATTATGTCTAGCCGCTAGGGTTATCTACTATTGTTTTTAAGCTATTCCCTTTATCACTTGATGGTTACAGCGTTTTACCGCATCCAAAACTTACTTCGATTATTATTGGCATAACGGGTGTCAAAAACCGGATTCACATCGTTTTTAGCGGTAAATGATCGACTGAAATGAAATGTGGGGTCTTCCTGCGGATGCATCTAATCGAAAAATCCCCATCTTTTACACTATACTTATAAGGCAAACGTTTCTGCAATAACGGCTACAACCATTATCCATACCTGTTACAATTTGATTTATGGTTGTTGTTTCCGGTTAACCTTGATTATAGTATTCCCATGAAGCACCTATCTTACTACCTACTGATGTTTGTCCTTATCTTTAATACGTCTTGCAGCCATGATGATTCCGATGCAAACGGAACAAGTACTCCCGATCAGGAGGATTTGGATGCAGAAGGTTTGCCGATTCGACTTTTTAGTGCACAATTGCCGCAAATTCCGACAGCCAATGAATATACGATCGAATTGGAGCGTTGGGATATTCCGAATACGAATACCGACGCTGCCAAGACCACTGCCAATCTACAGGCGGCTATTGATTGGGCCCATGATGAAGGTTACACCCGCGTAGTTTTGCCTGCCGGTGAATATTTGGTAGGTGAGGATATCAATGATATTTATTATGGGGGCATTGATATTTTCGGTAATACCGAATTCGTTTTCAGTGAAGGTGCCGTTTTGGCCATCGATACCAATGATAAATGGAATTACTGCGTATTGCGCTTAAACGGCGATAATATCATCGTTCGTGATGGTGTCATCAAAGGGGAACGCGATACCCATGTTTTTACCCCGCGTGAGGATGGTAAGACCGCCCATGATGAAGGACACGGTATCTGCGTTTGGGGCAATAACAATGTCTTGATCCAAAACATGGAAATACACAGTTTAACCGGTGATGGTTCTTTGGTGCTCGATTCCAACGATGTTACTTTTGTCGATAACAACATCTATAACAACAGACGTCAGGGTATTTCAATAGTGGGTGGTGTACGGATTGAAATAAAGGACAATGAAATTCATCATATAAAGGGAACCTCCCCTCAGTTTGGAATCGATATTGAAGGCCCTGGTCGTGTTGACGAGGATATTTTGATACAGGACAATTATTTTCATCACAATTCCGGTGGTGATATTGTAAATGCCACGGGTGGGAATGTCTATATTCTAGATAATGTGATGGAACAAGGTGATGGCAGTGAATATACTGACGGACCTATAGTTAGCTGGCATAAAACACATAATATTATTGCCCGAAACACGGTTACCATGATCAGTGGCTCTGCCAACGGTCGGTTGGGGTATATACAATACTCCCACGGTGGTGACAAGGGACATCATAGAGCGACGTATGTGCATGACAATATCATGAATAATTGTGGAATGTACATGTATAAAAGTGCTGATGCCGATGTGCGACGCAACCAATTCCTAGGGTACTTTTTGGCATTCTCAGATTTTGATAATGCCGTGTTGGTCGATAACCTGGTTACCTATTCCGAGGAATATACGAATCTTAGATATTGTTGGTCGTACCGTTTTAAAAATACCACAGGCTTCGCTAGTGGCAATTATCTAGGTGATCAACTTGAGGAATTGCCCCTATCGGAAAACGAGCCCTATACCATGCAATGTGTATTGGATGGTTGGTAGTACGGGATGTCAAATACCCAAAAGACTTAGTATAAGCCTATGTTACCCCTGAAAGGAAATTGTTAGGAATACGGGTGCGCCACGGAATTCCCGTGTCTTTATGGAATTGGATTGCTATTCGAGGGGTATTGACAATAATGGGATATTCAATCCCGAGGCCATTACCCTTGTTTTGCTCTTATGCATTATTGATTCCCAAAAACCATATTTTTTTGGCATCATTACCAATAATTCAGCCTTCGATTTGGTGATTTCCTTTTCTAAAACATCAATAACCGAATTCGACTTAACATTCTTATAAAAGAGTGTCACATCCTTTAGTCCTTTGTCAATCGAGTCATTGCTAAGGTTTCTTAACTGGTCAAGCTCCTGTTCCACATAAAAGACAGTGACTTCCGATTTTAGTTGCACCGCTATCTGCCGTAATTTGGCCAATGTTTTCAACGGTATGTCTTCCAACAAATCACAAGCAAAGAGGATTTTTTTCAAGGCAGTGAATTTTGCATGTATCGGAATGGCCAAAACAGGAAACCGTTTCATACTGATCAAAGCCGTTGCCGGGTTCCCCAGTAAATTCTGTTCTATGGATTTCGGGGACATCCCGATAACCAAAAATCTGCAGTCATGGACTTTCATTAGGTGGTCCACTTCCTGGTCCAAACTAGTAAAACTGGTCTTGTAGGTTACGTCAATACCGAATTTTTGAATTATATCTTGGGCCGTTTCCTTTAATTTCTCCCTATTCTTATCCATTAAGATCTCTACGTTTGTTGCAGATACCCTGGCATTTGAAGCATGGATAGGGAGTCTGAAAGCATTGAAAAGAATAAGTTTGGTATTAAGGTGTTTCGCTAGGGAAGCAGCATAGCGAACTGCGTTATCGGATAATTTGGAAAAATTCGTGGCAACTAGGATACTCATGGATTATATTGATTGTAGAACAAACAAAATTAATACATTCCAACCAAAAATAGTTAGTCGGGAAAAGGGTTTTATTGGTCAAAAACAAGGATTCCCTACAGTGGAAACCGGTAGTAATGATTTGTGATAATCTATGTTGGATATCGCTATACTACGCTAATTTATGGCAAAAAAAAGGAAGGTGTGTTGACCTTCCTTTTTTATTAAAGTTGTTTATTCCGAACTTATTTATTTGATTTCAACCAATTGAAGTTCAAAGGTCAGATCTTGACCGGCCAAGGGATGGTTGGCATCGATGATTATATCGGCCTCGTTCACTTCGGCCACACGTAATGGCTGCTCTGTTCCATCAGGATTTTTGGCCATTAGCGCCATACCTACTTCCGGAACCATACCTTCGGGAAGCTCTTCTTTCTTTACCCGTTGAAAAAGTTCCTTTTGTACCTCACCATAAGCCTCTTCCTTTGGAATGGTAATGGTCTTTTTTTCATTGATTTCCATTTCGATAAGGCCTTTTTCAAAACCTGGTATCAAGGCGCCTTGGCCCAAGGTCACCTCTAAAGGGTCTCTATCCACCGAACTGTCAAAAACCTGACCGTCACCTAATTTTCCTGTGTAGTGTACTTTGACCGTATCGTTGGCCTTAACTTTACTCATAAACTGAATTTTCAAAAATTTAACTTATTTCTTTATTGTCCGCAAAATTAAAGGCTATATAATGGCTCAAAGAATAATTTGCGTAAAATCTTCAAAAAAGAGCGGTTTTATGGGTATTTTATAAAGCTTTTGTACTTATTCATGACCATAATGAAGTTGTGAATAAGGTTTTTTGGATACTATCGGACTGATTATTGGAGGATTGGTGGGGAAACAATTCACCAAAAACTTTTGGGATTGCCCCTTTTAAATCACATACCTTTGCCATTATGCATCCACAAAATCCATATGGCAATCGGTATGACCTAAAAAGATTGACCGGGCATCATTCCGAATTGCAGCGGTATATCGTTTTGAATCCCTCAGGGGAGGAGACCATTGATTTTAGTGTTTCCCAGGCCGTATATACCTTGAACAAAGCGATACTCCTGGCCGATTTTAAACTCACCGATTACGAACTGCCAAAAGGGTATCTCATCCCTCCTATTCCCGGGCGATTGGATTATCTGTTGCATATACGGGATTTTCTTGTGGAGAAATTCGGCATGGATGTAGGTGCTGAATTACGGGGACTGGATATTGGCACGGGAGCGAACGGGATCTATTGTATTTTGGGGGGCCAACATTTCAATTGGAACATGGTGGGTTCGGAGAGTGATGCCAACGCCATAGCCATAGCGAAAGCGAACATACAATCCACCAAAACCTTGCAAGACCGTGTTGAGGTGCGTCACCAAGGGAATAAGGGTTTTCTTTTTAAGGATATTATACAACCCGGGGAACAATTTGATTTTACCCTGTGCAATCCACCTTTCCACAGCACTAAGGAAGAAGCCCAAAGAGCTTCGTTTAGAAAACTTAGGAATTTGGAAGGAGGTATCAACAAACGGGAACTCAAGCTTAATTTCGAGGGACAAGCGAATGAACTCTGGTGTAATGGTGGGGAGGCGCTCTTCATAAAGCGATTGATCAAGGAAAGTTTGGCGTTCAAAGAACAGGTACGCGTATTTTCCAGTCTGGTCGCCAAGGCGGAAAACCTCCTTAAGATTGAAAAACAACTAAAAAAGGCCAAAGCGCACTACCACATCACCCCTATGGATCAAGGGAATAAGAAAAGCCGGATTGTTCTGTGGTGGTTTGACTTGAAAACCGCATAAGACCTAGGCAGTCCCTTAATGATTGTAATTCAAATGGTTAGAAAAGTGTTTTTTCCGATTACGAAATTCCGTTTGTAGTTATATTTTTATGGATTTGACGAACAAGTCCCCTTAAAAAGTTACCCGGACCGATTTCCGTGAATTCAGTGGCCCCATCCTCTTCCATATGAAGCATCGTATGCCGCCACATTACCGGATGCGTCAATTGGTCGATCAGGTTTTTTTTGATTTGCCCCACATCATCACACGGTCGCCCTTTGACATTTTGATAAATGGGGCATGTTGGTTTTTTGAATTCCGTTTCCGCCACGGCCAAACTAAACTCTTCAACGATAGGTTCCATAAAGGGGGAATGAAAGGCACCACTAACGGGTAGATCTATGATTGCAAGAGCTGCAGGGCGTAGTTTGTCACACGCATCTTTTAGTGCTTTCTTTTCGCCGGAAATAACAACTTGTTTAAGGGCATTATAATTGGCGGGTACCACGATACCGTCGACATGCTTACAGATATCCGATACGATTACATCGTATAATCCTTCCACCACTGCCATGCCCGTATTCTTGTCATCACATACTTTTTGCATAAGTGAGGCCCGCTTGGCGATGAGTTTCAATGCCGATTCAAA
The DNA here is from genome assembly GCF_003148665.1 of Maribacter polysiphoniae. Taxonomy (GTDB): domain Bacteria; phylum Bacteroidota; class Bacteroidia; order Flavobacteriales; family Flavobacteriaceae; genus Maribacter_A; species Maribacter_A polysiphoniae. The sequence goes on from NZ_QGGQ01000014.1 coordinate 35,819, forward strand.
ATCCAAGGAACCAATGGCGGCCAAAGCGGATATCTCACCCAAGGAATGTCCGGCGACCATATCGGGCTTAAAGGCACTCCCAAGGGTTTTGGTTAAAATATAGGAATGTAGAAAAATGGCCGGTTGGGAAAACTGTGTTTGTTTTAAATCCTCATCAGTCCCCTCGAACATGACATCGGTAATTGAAAACCCTAAAATAGCGTTGGCTTTTTTAAAATAGTCCTGTGCCAATTCGGATGATTCATATAACGTTTTTCCCATACCGGGAAATTGGGTCCCTTGCCCAGGGAATAGATATGCATGCATATGCGATGGATTATTAAGAGATTCCACTTAAAGATATTTATAAATATATACGATAGTACAGATTTAGTTGCTAATTTTTTTAGGATCTCCCACGGGCAGTAGAAAAAAAGGTTGAAATGCAACAATCCCGGATTTTCATAGGGCTTAAAACCCTAGTGTGGAGGCTCTCCTTGTGTGTTCCCTCCAAGGGGCGTTTGGCTTCCTTTGAAACCGCCAAAGGGCATAAAAAAAAGGGAGCGTATAAAAACCTACGTCCCTTTTTCTATTTACAACCAATAACAAGCAATAACCTTCAGCACAGACGAAATGGTCTGTACCGATTCGTTTTAATTCCTTTTTTTGAGACAGTAGATCGTTTCCTGTATGGTAAACCAGCAGAAATAGAAAATTCCGACAGAAAAGATCACATCACCGATCATACGTAACCACTTTAAGGTCTGTACCGTTGGTGAATACAATAATTCCGCGTCCCTGGCAAAAGAATATCCTTTGGTAATCGAAGTGTAGGCTTGTATGATCCCTACCGGTAACAAACTTAAAACGACCATAGCAACCAATCCGATATTCAACCACCAGAAGGCTCTTTTTAGTTTTATGGAATCCCATACCCTATCGGAATAGAATCGCAGACAAATGATGATGAATCCCATCCCCAACAGACCATAAACACCGAATAAAGCCGTATGTGCGTGTACCGCGGTGGTATTCAATCCCTGTATGTAGTACAAGGCAATCGGGGGATTGATCAGGAAGCCAAACACGCCGGCGCCCACCATATTCCAGAAAGCAACCGCGATAAAGAAAAATATGGGCCATTTATATTTTTGAATCCATTCCTTGGACTTCAACAAATTCCAGTTTTCACGTATTTCAAAGCCCATGAGGGTAAGGGGTACTACCTCCAACGCACTGAATGTCGCCCCCAAAGCGATGGCCTGTACGGGTGTTCCTGAATAGTACAAATGGTGCAGTGTTCCGATGATTCCTCCTGCCAAGAATATAGTTGCCGAGGCAATAGAGGCCCTTCCTGCAGTTTTTGCCGAAAGGATTTTCATCCTCAAGAAGATAAAAGCAATGATCACCGTGGCAAAAACCTCGAAGAACCCTTCTACCCAAAGGTGTACCAACCACCATCTCCAATAATTGATGACAGGTAAACTACTGTTTTCACCATACATTAATCCGGAGAAGAAGAACATGCCGATAGCGATCACAGAGATCAAAAGGATGATCAACAAATGTTTTGAATCGTCATTCTTGCGAATGGCAAACAATACGTGTCTACCCACCATAAGTACCCAAAGTACCAAACCGATGCCTAGGAAAATCTGCCAGAATCTTCCAAGATCCATGTATTCATATCCTTGGTGACCAAAAAAGAAGTTGGTGGTTAGATCAAGGAATTGATGTACGCCCAACCACTCCCCCAGTAGTGATCCGAGTACGATGACCAATAGGGCTATGAATAGGAAATTGATTCCGAAAACCTGAAATTTCATTTCCTTACCACTGATCATAGGGGCCAGGAACAATCCTGTGGCCAACCATGTGGCAGCAATCCAAAAGACGGCCAATTGCGTGTGCCATGTCCTTGTGATGGAATAGGGTAAAAAACTTGATAAATCGAACCCGAAGAAAGCCTGCCCCTCAACGGTATAGTGCACGGTTAAAGCCCCCAAAACCACCTGAAGGGCAATCAATAAGGAGATAACGATAAAGTATTTTAAAACGGATTTCTGTGATTTTGTCAGTACAAGCTTGTCCAAGGGATCATTTTCTGGATGCAATAGCGCATCGCCCTTTTCATGGTTTCGAATATAATAATAGCTCAATGCCCCAATGAACAATAATAGAAGTACGATCGAAAATCCTGACCATATTTGTGAATCGGGTGTAATGGTATTGTCGATCAGGGGTTCGTGCGGCCAATTGGAGGTGTAGGTATACTCCTTATTGGGTCTATTGGTACTTGCTGCCCATGACGTCCAGAATAAAAAGGCATTTAGCTGTGCCAGCTTTTCGGTGTCTACCAAGGCACCTTCTGGAATCGCATATTTTTCGTGTCCGTTCGAAAAGATATCCGCATAGTGTTTTGAATTATTCGCAATAGCGTCAAAACGGGCTTGGGAAATTGTTATGCCTTTATTATCAGGGTTATAGGTGTTGGTCTTTATATCTTTGATCAAACGGGCTTTTAATGCCGCCTTACGCTCCACGTCCAAATCGTCGTAGGTGGAATTATAGTCCTTCTTTGCCCAGGCGTTGAGCATAAAAACCGCTTCCTTATGAATCCAATCGGCTGTCCAGTCAGGTGCTACATAACTTCCGTGGCCCCAAATGGAACCTACTTCCATGCCCCCTATCGATTCCCATACATTCTGCCCTATTTGTATGTCACTTTTTGTTAAGACCGTTTCACCGGTTTCGGCAATAACTACTGTTTCCGGTATCGGCGGTTGTGTTTGATAAACTTCGGTACCCACCCATATCAAGGCAATAAAGGAGAGTATTACTACGCTGGAAAATCCTATCCAAACTTTTTTCATGGTTGTTGTTGTTTTTCTTTTCAATAAATAATTCAAGCTACAGTGCTCATGCTTTGTGAGCTTTTACTTTGGTTTCGTTGATTTTTTATAGTTGTTTTTTTAACGACATGGTAAAGGGTTGTTGCCCATTGCTACAGTTGTTGGTTTTTGGTTGTTAATGTTGTTTTCATATGTATTGGCATTAAAAATTCAAAGTCATTGTATCTGTTCAATACACTCCTACCTCAAGGAGGTTTTGGTGTTGGTCACTTTAATAAAGGAGTAAAAGACCTTTTTGTCCTTTTAATAAATATCATTTTCCATTCTTTTTAAGTTTTGTAGGTCCATTGCCCAATATATTAAGAGGTTGGTGGTGAATTCCCTTCCAATCTGTTGGTCAAAAGGCACTTCCCTTTAACTCCATTCGCGATATTTTGAAAACTAAATATCCCAAATTTCGGGTGCAAATATAATGATATTTTTAAAACGGACTAAAAGGTCCTGTTTAAAATTTGGTTAGTTTTGCTTGGTATAAAGAGGTGCAACGCTAGCTTAAAGTTAATTCCCCATAAACGACTACTGTGCTCCCATTTATACGAAGCAGAATAAATTATAGGGTGTATTTCACCGGAAATTAAAAGAACGCTATCCTAAAAAATGTTGAATATGACGATGGCATACAGGTAAAAACGTACAAACCGCAATAATCCGAAGAGTAGATAATTCCTAAATCGGTAATGTATGAGTCCGGCCGCAATACTGGTCATGGCAAAAGGAATGGGTAATAAGGCTCCCACAATAATGAGGAATCCCCCCCATTTTCGGATCATTTTCATATGTTTTGCCATTTTCACCTCAAAATAAGCCTTCATCGAAGGAACTTTCGAAATGGCCTTGCCCTCAAAAAAGGAAATTATGCCCCCAAGATAGGATATTAGCGCAAGTACCGACAAATATAAGATGGGGGTGTCGGTCTTACCGGCCCATGCTATAAAGATTTCCGGGGGAACCAAGCCCAAAAGCGATTCTGTGGCTAGGAAAACACTTAAAATAATCAAAGGACTATACGTAGTAGTAATCGAGGTGAATAGATCGTGAAAATCGATTACATACAAATGAACAAGCCATAACCCTATGATAAATAGGGATATAGGTACAATGACCTTACCTAAACTGGATTTAATAAATGCGTAAAAACCAGTATAGGAATAGTATTGGTGGAGCAATCTTATTCTAGACTTTTTGGCATTTAGTTTAGGACTTCGTTCCATAGTTATCTTAAAAGTTTTTCAATTTTAAAAAGGAGTATAATCGACATGGATTTTTTTGTTAAAACGGCTGTATTACTCCTGCTATAATTTTTGCAAAAATAAGATACGCTACCAGAAACATTACCAAGGAGTTGTTAAAAGTGCTGTTTCCTACAAAATTCCCCTTACTTCCTACAGTACCGTCACGCGCACTTTTTTATTCTTTAAGCGGGAATTATTCAGTTTTTGAACCAATTGATTGGCGATGGATAAGGGAACGGCTACAAAGGCACAGTCCTGTTTTAACTCAATTATACCCAATTGGTCTTTTTTGATACCGCCTTGTTTGAAGAAGAGTCCGGCAATATCACCTTTCGAAATCTTGTCTTTTCTGCCTCCTGAAACAAAGAGGGTTTCCCAATGCCGGGGGGTTGGTAGGGATTTATGGGGGGTGTTGTTGGAAATATCCACCGTTTCCACATCTTTGATAAATCCGGGTACATATTCTTTTTCCCACTGCAATACATATGCGGTTCCTTTTTCGTTTACACGGGCCGTTCTGCCATTTCTGTGGGTAAACTCTTCTACAGCCCTAGGAAGCTCATAATGAATGATGTATTTCATTTCTGGAATATCAATTCCCCTAGCCGCCAAATCGGTAGCGATCAAAACTTGACAGGTACCGTTCCTGAACTTGATCAGCGAGCGTTCCCTATCCCGTTGCTCCATTCCCCCAGAAAAACAGGTGTGATGAATATGGTTTTTGTCCAAAAAGGTACTTACGCGTTCAATACTGTCCTTAAAGTTGCAAAAAATGATCCCGGGTTCATTGCCAATGTGGTGCAGCAAATCCACCAAGGTTTGTAATTTGTCCTTGTCGGGGGACACCACCGTTTTAATGGTCAGTCTGGATTCCTTTTTTGTATTCAGGTAATTAATGAAAGTAGGCCCTACACATTGCACAAAATCTGGAATTTCAACACCCTTTGTGGCTGAAGTCAGAATACGTTTTTCAAGATTTGGCAATTGATTGATGATGGTACTCATTTCTCCCTCAAAACCGGTTTCCAACGATTTGTCAAACTCATCCAATACCAAGGTCTTGATATCCGTTTTTGAAAAACGGCCACTACCAAAATGGTCCGCGATCCTACCAGGGGTTCCGATTAAGAGGGCCGGAGTGTGTTTCAGTTCGATCTTATCCTTGGAGATGGGCCTACCCCCATACACCGCATTCACCTTAAAACCCGAACCCATATCACGCACCACTTGTTCTATCTGTATGGCCAGCTCCCGTGAAGGTACTAATATCAGGGCCTGTACCTCGGTGCATTCGGGATCCAGGGTCTCGATAAGTGGTAATAAAAAGGCAAGGGTTTTTCCGGTACCCGTGGGGGACAGCAATACGGTATTTGCCGTTTTTTCGATAACCTCGATCGCTTCCTCCTGCATCGGGTTCAATGCGGGAATTCGTAACTTATCTAAAATATCCTGTTGATTTCGTATCGTATTGGCCATAGGTGTTACTTCTTTTGGGGGCCCTCGGTTTTAGTATGGGGCGTACCGTGCATCAAATGGTCGGCCAATACTTTTTCTATCAATTCCTCTTTGGTCAAATGATGGAAAATGGTCTTTATTTTTTCTTTGGTTTCCCCAGAAACCGTACGGTTGGGCTTGGTTTTGAATATTTTCTTGGCCCAAAGCACTAAATTTATTTCTTCCCGATCTGCTTCATTTTCTTTCTTCAACTCGGAAAAAACCAGTCCCAATTCCTTTTCGAATTCGGGAATATCAGGAAGTTCCTCTGCTTGTATGATGCTTAACGAAAGTCCCTTTGCCCCTGCCCTAGCCGTACGGCCACTTCGGTGTACATAGGCTTCATAAGTATCTGGTAGGTGGTAATTGACCACATAGGAAATTTCCTTTACGTCGATACCACGGGCCGCTAAATCGGTAGCCACGAGAATATCGATGTATCCTTCCCTGAATTGTCCCATGATCCGATCTCGGATGCCTTGGGTAAGACTACCATGGATGGCCCCGGAGGAGAATTTATGAATGGCCAATTTCTTCGCCAATTTGTTAACGGCCGCTTTGGTTTTACAGAAAATAATACCCCGTTGCCCTTCTTTGCCATTCAGAAAATGGAGTAGAACCTCCAACTTTTCAATAGGTGCTACCACAATATATCTATGATCGATTCCTTGGTGTCCCATTTGGGCCATATCGGCCTCTAGGTGTACTACGTGTTTCGACATGTAATTCTGAACCAATTGCTTTACGGTTCCAGGCATGGTGGCGGTAAACAACAATGTCCTTCTCGATTTGGGCATCTCTGCATCTAGGGTATCCAAGTCGGACTTTAAGGCCGTGACCATCTCATCGGCCTCGTCCAAGACCAAATAGTTCAATTTTTTAATGCTGACGGCCTCACGCTGGATCAAATCGATCAATCGTCCGGGCGTCGCCACAATAATATGGGTCGTTTCTTTTAAGCGTTCTATTTGGGGTTTTATGGGAATACCACCACAAACGGAGGCAATGGAAATGGCCGGACTGTGGGAGGCATACGAAACGAGGTTCGTGTAAATCTGTTGCCCCAATTCCCGTGTGGGAGCCAATATAAGCGCCTGGACATCCGTTTTTTCCGGGTTTATCAATTGCAACAAAGGCAGACCGAACGCAGCCGTTTTACCGGTTCCCGTTTTTGCCAAAGCGACGACATCCTCTTTTTGGTTCAAGAGTATGGGAATGGTCTTTTTCTGGATATCCGTAGGAACGGAAATCTTTAATTCGGTTAGACTTTCTAGAAGTTGTTCCTTGATTCCTAAAGCGGAAAATTGATTTGACATATAATGAAATGGATTTGCACAAAGATAACTACACGAAATGGGCAATCGTGTAAAGTGCTGTACTAATTCTTTTTAAAGGCCGTAAATACGCCTTAACAGAAAATGCTTATTCCGCAGTTTAAGCTTCCTGAAGGGTTCGTTTTGATTTTCTGTACGTGTATTTGGGATAGATGGAGCGTTTTGCAAATCGATTCAATTTGTTGGCATTTACCATCTTTATATAAATAGGTTTGGTAACCCCAAAGTATTCGTACGTCGTTCCATCAGAAAAAGTGATTTCCAAAACCAAGCCGTTATGGATAAACTCAGCAATCCCTGAATTGGAGATGGTCTCAGTATAGGCGTCTCGATTCGCAGCCAGGGTTTCTGGGGCGATACTTACCAAAAAATGGTATCCATCAATAATAGAACGACTATTTACTTCAGCCTCTTCCCGTTGGACATCACCTTCTTGAAACTTATCAGGATGCCATTCCTTTACTAAATTACGGTATGTGGTCTTTAATGTCTTAAGATCGATATCCTTTTCAACACCAAATAGCTTCTTATATTGATTTATACGTTTCATAGTCTTTTTTTACGAGGCGCGAAACTACACCTTTATTCTGAACCACTTAGCGTAAAAACAGGCTTTTTTATTTTGGCTGGAACAGCCATGAAAACGGGAAGGGTCCAAAACGTACAAAAGCAACTATTTTGCGAAGAGGATTTCTTTCCATTTCAAGGTGTTATATTTGCCCTGTTCAAATGGAACAGTATACCAAACCGTTATCCTTTTAAGCCTATGCCTTTTAAAAAATTACACGCCAATATACTAGAGCGCCTAGAGCGTATGGATATTGCAACACCAACCCCTTTTCAGCGCCGTAGTATACCGGTTATAAAAAGTGGTGCCAATGTATTTTGTACCGCACCGAAAGACAGTGGAAAAACAACCACGCTTATACTTACCACTTTGCAAAAATTAAAATGTGAAGCGGTGGGGAATGCCCCAAGGGCCGTGGTTTTGGTGGAGAATAAGGAAAAGGCAATGGAATTATACCAAGAGTTCCTACGGTATACCAAATACAATTCACTCCGGGTTTATGTAGGGTATGAAGAATTGCATATCGATATACAGAAATCTGAGATTTTTGAGGGTGTGGATATTCTTATTTCGACGCCTAAGACAATGAATAAGTTATTCCTATTGAATGGGGTGAGTACCTCACAATTGAAGATATTCAGTATTGATGATGCGGAATTTTTGATTCAAAAATCAGACTCCAGTGCCATTATTTCCATTACACAGAGCATTCAAAAATGCCAGTATGTGCTATACACTGAGGAATTACACCCCAAAATAAAACGTTTTGAATCGTATTTTATGGAGCATTCCAGAATAGTACAATAGGTTGTTTTATAGGGGTGTTGTGCATTAAAGCTATTTCAATAGGGCAAGTATTCCTTCCAATTCAGTAAGGTTACGACTAGAACGATTATCCGTGAGCCATACATTGCATTTGACGGGGTAAAACAAAAAAAGCGGAATAATAAAATCCCGCTTTTAACTATATGTAATGTTATATTATTCTTCTGGTAACAACTCAAAATCTAGAACCGTCTTATTGGCAGCTTGTATTTTAACGTCTTCAGAGGTCTGCATAATATACCCTTCTTTTTCAGTGACTACCGTATAGGTGCCGGCTTCAAGGCCCATAATCATATACGCGCCATTGATATCGGTAAAAGCACTGGTATTTAAGGTGTCTGCAATGTAAACACCGACTTGGGCACCTTCGATACCTACGGGAACTTCTTCGCGGCTTTCTGTGATAAGCCCCATGAGGGTACCTGCCGTTGACATATTACAGGCCTTAATGACTGGTTTGAAATTGAATCCAGTGATTGAATTTAAATCCTTACTGTTTCCTTTTGCCACAAAGGATCTACTAATATCAAAATCAAGCAAAAGGTCAGAGCTTAGTCCACCATTCACAGCAAGGCCAGGTTTAATAAAGACTTTGATTCCTGATTGCGACCCACTTGGCACCTTTAAATCAAAGGTAGTTCCATCTGTAAGTATCACATTGACACCTTTAACGTAGACACGGATTAAATCATAGGTCCCTACAGGAACACTCAAGTCGACCAATTCCTGGGTAACACCATTGGTGAGCTCTAAGAGGTTTACCTGTACTTCCTCTTCCATAAGTACCACAAAGGATTTTCCATTTTCGGTAGTCATATTAGTTGATGTACTATCGATAGCTTGGCCATCGAATTCCATGTTACCCTTATAACGGGCATCCACTTTGAAAACGGTCACATTTGCTTCGGCGACAAGATCATGTGGAAAAGGCGCATCAGTCAATTTTACCGATAGGCGACCATAGTCATTATTGTTATCATCATTATCGGAACATGACATGAGCAAGGTGCAAAATGCAAAAAGCACAATTGAAAACTTTGTAACTTTCATAAATTCAAAATTTATAATTAATGTTGGAGGTTTAACCCCTACTGCAGGGGATTATACAATTAACAACATATAACGATTTAACCCTACTTCATTTTTCATTTCTTCGATGAACTACTCCTATTTAACGCTTTCAGAAACATTCATTTGAAAGAATTAACCAAACTATGGAGTAATTTAAGGGCTATGTGGAGTCCGTCTATATCACCCTTTAATCCAAATAAGCCATCGAAATGACATTGATATAACCACGGAGTGGCCCCTGTATTGAACAATTGGCTAGATCGGCCCGTGGTACGTGGGGATTGCCGAAAAGCTCCCCGGTAATAATTGGGGATAAAAACCGATAATTGTCCTCTTTGGATTAAATCGGCTTTATCTGGATCATGAATCATTTCCCAAATTACTTTATAGGCCTTTTCGATTTGGCCCTTCATGTAAAGTCCATAAATATAAAAAGCCGCTGCATGGTTATATACCACTATAGAGAGCGTTTTGGCAAACACGTAAAATTTATCGATGAATGGTATTTTTGCTCTAGGTATTGTCTTCGGTTTTCAACAAGGTCTTTCGTATGGCCTCACTATCCCAATGTTGATCGTACTCGACGATACCTCTTTTAAAATCCTCGTTTAGGTATTTTTCTTGTTGCTCTAGCTCCTGTCTTGCCTTAAAAATATAGTTCTTTTCGTCTTTAGGTTCTTTGGCCAAACGTCTAAGGATGCCTTCATCATATTGAATAAATTTATGGACCTGTCTGTTTAGGGTGTATTTTCTGAAACCCATTTTACTGAGTACGTCCTTGGCCAATGTTAAGGAAGTTTCCAACGATTCGCGATAAATGTTTTCCATGCCCAGATTTAATAACCCATAAGCGTCATATCTGTTTTTTGCCCGGATCATTAGTTCTACATGGGGATATTTGGATTTTACCAGTTTGGTTATCCGTCGGGTAACATCGGGGTTGTCTACGGCGCAGATCAAAATTTTCGCTTCGGCGATTCCTGCTGCTTCCAAGAGGTCTAAACGTGTGGCATCCCCATAATAAACTTCAAATCCCATTTTACGTAGAAAATCGACGCGATTGGAGTCTTGGTCCAAAATCGTGGCCTCTACCCCATGTGACCGTAAGAACCGCCCAACGGTGTTGCCAAAATGGCCAAACCCAACGAGGATTATCTTTTGGGATTTCGCAATATGGTCCATAGGTCTTTTTATCGACTCCTTAGTCCCGATTTTAGGGAGGATCAAACGTTCATTCACCATGCCGATAATCGGTGTCAAGGTCATGGTCAATGCCGTTATGACCAGCATCATATCCATTTGACCACTATTTAGGATATTGAGGTTAAAGGCAAAGGAGAGCAATACAAAGGCAAATTCACCAATTTGTGCCAAACTGAAGGTGAGTAGTAATTTTTGATCTAGTTTTAATTTAAAAATATGTCCCGTAATAAATAAAACAATGGCTTTTAAAACAATAATGGCGAACAATATTCCCCCAATGGTCAAGGGACTTTTAGCGATGACCACAAAATTTATGGATGCGCCTACTGCCATAAAGAACAATCCCAACAATAAGTTCTTGAAGGGTTCCAATGTGCTTTCGAGTTCGTGTTTAAATTCACTGTTAGAGAGTACTACCCCTCCTAAAAAAGCACCTAAAGCGGGACTTAGTCCAACATACTCCATTAAGTACGAAATACCGAAAACAATCAATAAGGCAGAAGCGATCAATAACTCCCTTACCCCCGTATTTGCTACTTTACGTAACATGGGAACGATTAAATATTTACCCGCGACGATAATCAGTACGACCGATAAAATAATAGCCAGTGTTTGAAATCCTAACGGTAAGGTATCCAGTAGATTGGCATGCTCTCCATGATTTTCCCCTGTAGTGCCTCCTTCTGAATTGGATAATAAGGGTATAGCACCCAGCATCAGGATCACAATGATATCTTGAAACAGTAAAATAGAAAAGGAAGAAGAACCAAAGGTGGTATCCATCAACCCCTTTTCCTTAATCGTCTGCAATGCGATTGCCGTAGACGATAGGGCGACGGCCATTGATATGACCAGGGATACTTTCCATTCAAACCCCAAAAACATAAAGAGAACATACGATAATAGCATGGTCCCCGCGACTTGAATACCTCCCATACCGAGAATGGTTTTCCGCATTTTCCAGAAGTTTTTGGGTTCAATTTCAAGTCCGATCAAAAACAACATAACAACTACCCCGAATTCTGCAAAATGAAGAATGTCCTGACCGTCTTCCCCGATATAACCTAACACGTACGGACCTATTAAAACACCAGCCAATAAATATCCCAAAACAGAGCTGAGGCCTAATCGTTTGGCGACGGATACACAGATAATGGCTCCCGCTAAAAATACTATGGCTTGAAAAAGTATACTTCCTGTCATGAATTAATCAGTATTTAGTTGGAGAATATCGTTTAGAAATGCACAGTCTTTAAAATCACCAACGGATTCATCTTGCTGCAATAAATTGATCAAGGCCCCATATTGATGGGCATATTGTATTAATTCATCATTTGTCAATTGATGTGTTCCCATAACGGCAAAGGGAGGGAGATAGGTCATTCCACATAAATTTGCGGTTTGTTCAAACGGTCTTAAGAATTCATTTACCGAAAAAGTGTTGGTGCCCGCCGAACAGTAAAGATCCCGTGAACCACCAGCGGTAATGGCATTAAAGCATATTTTGGAATCTAAGGCAGTACCCTTGGGTCCATATGCCCAATTAAACTCCAAAACCATATCCATCCACTGTTTCATTAAAGGAGGACAACTATACCAATACAAAGGATGATGCCATATAATGACATCGTGCTGATCCAATAATGCTTTTTCCACTGGCACATCAATATGAAAATCAGGGTAGCGTTCATATAGGTCATGAAAGGTTACCCCCTCTATATCCTTGATATGGTCGACCAAAACAGCATTGGCCCTGGAGCTTTCAAATTTAGGATGTGAAAACAGGATCAGTATTTTTTTCATTTTACGAACTTAATTGAAAATTGGATAGGATAATATCAATGATGGGTATAAACCTACGGAAGTATACAAAATAGTATTACGCGGATGATTATTTTGCTTTCTCCAAATACTCCCCACACATGACCAAAAAAACGAATACAATTGTATAGGCCTTCTCTTTTTGAAGAAAAAAGGACAGCAGCACTTATGGGATAATTTATCGGGGTATCTTATAGAGATACACTTTTACATTTCGGAAATACGGACATCTACTTCATAAACACGGGGTTCAATGTTTGTGATAACCGACGTTTTTAAAATTTGGCCATTTACGGAGATCTTTGTTTTCGAAATACCGGATTCCCGTTGTATATCAACCTTAAAGGTTGCCCCCCTGAACTGCCGAACGACTTCTGCCCTATTCCATGCTTTGGGTAATTTTGGGGCTATGTGGAGTCCGTCTACATCACCCTTTAATCCAAATAAGCCATCGATAAGGCAGCGATACAACCAAGGAGCGGCCCCTGTATTGAACAATTGGCTAGATCGGCCTGCGGTACGTGGGAATTGCCGAAAAGCTCCCCGGTAATAATTGGGGATAAAAACCGGTAATTGTCCTCTTTGGACCAAATCAGCCTCATCGGGACCGGGAATCATTTTGCGAAGTACTTCATAGGCCTTTTCGCTATGGTCCGTCGTATAAAGACCAAAAATATAAAAAGCCGCAGCATGGTTGTAAACCGCTCCATTTTCGGCAGAACCCGGGAATTTTTGGGTCACGCGCCCCACATCCTCACGCATTTTGGTATATGATGGTGCCAACATCTCCACACCATAGGGCGTTTCCAATTCTTTTTGAACCGAAGCAATGATTTTGTCGCTTTTATCAGCATCGGCACAACCCGATAATAAGGCCCAACCTTGGGTATTCAGGAAAATGCGCCCCTCAAGGTCTTTCCTTACCCCAAAAACCACATTGTCATCGGTAATTCCCCGAGCATACCAATCACCATCCCATAAGTGGGTATTGATCGCTCTATTCAATTCATCGGCTTTGCGTGAAAAATCATCGGCAAGTCCAATAGTAGTATTGTTTCTACATATTCCAGCCCAGGTTTTTAAGGCGTATCCCGTGGCCATGGACAACCAGCCCGAAACACCCTTGCCTTTTGGGCCGACCATATTCATAGGGTCGCACCAATCCCCTTGTTCAATATAATTCAATCCTCTTTCATCCCTGTTTTTGTATAACCACAGCATGGCGCGATTCATATGTTCTGTGACCGTTGCTGTTTTTTCGTTGTCCGAAAAGGGAACCTTTTCTTGCAATAGGGCATAGTCATTGGTTTCATCCAAATAGGCTTTTAGACAAATGGGTAACCATACACAATGGTCTGTATGGGGTACTTGATTAATGTACTTGAGCTCTGCGTCTTCATGGATTAAAATTCCATCGGGCATGGCGCCACTTTCAGCTTGTTGGCTTAAGGCGGTAATGTAGGCTTGTCGTGCCACCTCTTTTTGTATGTATCCTGTTCCCATATTATCCTGAAGAAAATTCCGGGTTTGTGGATCGGTACTTAAGCGATTGGTTTCACCGTGGTAATATATCTGTCGTGGGAGCCAGTTGTTCACGAAATTATCCAAGGCGGCATCCGGGGTTTTGATCTGTAAACATCCCTTCCCCTTTGCTATATAATCGTCGTATTCCCGTTTGGTGGCATCAAATCCCGTAACCTTATTTTCTGAGGTATCGCTAAAGTATCGTTTTCCAATATCCTCAATTTCCTTTTCGTCCTTGGCGGGGCCAAATAGAAAACGATAGGTTCTTTCCTGTTCGGGCTGTAATTTTAATCGGTATTGGAATACACATGCCGGGGTTTCATATCGGGCATCCCCTTTAAGTAGTTCCTCCCCTACGATACCTGTTGGATTATGGAGTCCGCCTTCCCCTTCAAAAGCCGCTTGGTTCACTTCCCAAGAAGTAGGGATGGTGTCTGCAAGAAGATACGTCTTGTCTTTAAGCGTCTTTATCCTATCATATTCCTTATATTTTTGATAGGGTGTAATCGATGAACATACTATGGCATTAAGATTGGCATCGTATTCCCCGGATTGGTTCATCCACGACATATAACCCACAGGAAAATAAGGATATATACTTATTTTTCGGGATTTAGAAGTGATGTTTTTAACCGTAAAGCTCCACTGCTCCAGGGCTTCGTTGGTAGGAAGGCTTAAACGCATTTCAATAGAGAGTCCGTCATGTTCGATCTTCCATAGGATGTCACTTTTTCCAGCGGAAAAAACAAAATTGTCCAAGGGGGTTTTAACCGGAGCGTAGGGAGTTGAAAACAGGCTATTGGTTTCTTCGTCCTTAATATAAAAAAAGCGACCGGGATGATGCGCATAATAGGGTTGTTCCGGTTGCATAAAGGTTTTGGCCTCCAGATTGGGCGCATGTGCATATTTTGTAGGTTCGGGCTGCATAAACTGGGCTACGGCATACCCACGGCAATTCATATGAACCATCATCTTCTTATTCCATAGAAAAGCGGATGCATTGGGCAATTTAACTGGGCTATGGAGTTCAAGACGAGCTCCGTTTTCTACAGGTTGGATCATTGTTGTTCTGCTGACTTTCGTTCTTTCAATTCACTTTGTACTTTTTTGAGCAAGGTATTGTCCAAGTTGTAATAGCGCATTACAAAAGCGGCGAATAGGGCCACAATGCCTGGCATTATACTAATGGTCAATATAATTCCCGTTTGGGAGGCGTTGGACTGTGCCTCATTGGCAACATATCCCATGGTAGCCAATACCGTTCCGATAGCGAACGAGGCCAAGGCCCCACCTAATTTCTGGGAAAAAATGGCCGCGGAAAAGGTCATAGCGGTCGCTCTTCTACCCGTTTTCCATTCGGTATAGTCGGCTGTATCGGCATACATTGAGAATGCCAAAGGGGATTTGGGTCCCAATGCCAAACCAATTAATATATGAACGGTAAACATCAACCAAATGGCATCACTGGGAATAAAGTAAAAAAGAATGGATAAAACACCGGTAATAGCCATAAGTAACATGAGGAGGTTCTTTTTATCCAAGAATCTTGTCAATACCGGGGTCAATGCAGCCCCAGCCGCCAAAGCGAGTCCGTAGGCCGTAAGGAAGTACTTGATCAAGTCCGGCCGTTTCACAAAATATTTGATATAATAGATAGAAGCTCCCGCACGCATGGTAATGGTAATCATAATGATCAATGCGATGCTGAACAATACTAACCATGGTTTGTTTTTCAATAAATCCTTAATGTCGCCAAAGGCATTTGTTTTTTGGTGTTCCGGGGGTGAAATCCGCTCTTTGGTAGTGTAAAATACTAGGGCGAATAAAAGGGCAGCAAGAATACCATAAACCCCCATGGTCAATTGCCATCCTAGGGTTTCGTTCCCGTTGCCAAGGAAGGTCACGAGGTCTAACGTGAAAAAGTTGACCAAAGTGGTGCCGGTAAATGCCGCGATGAAACGAAAACTGACCAATTCGGTCCTATCCTGACTTCTTCCTGTGATGACCCCCGATAGTGCGGAATAAGGGACACTAAGTACCGTATACATCATCATCATTAGGGTGTAGGTACCATAGGCCCAGATAACCTTGCCCCCTTCTGCCAAATCGGGGGTAGTATAAGTAAGGACCCCGGCAGCGGCCATAGGTAAGCCTCCCCACAATAAGTAGGGTCTAAATTTACCAAAACGTGTTTTTGTGCGGTCGGCAATGGCTCCCATTATGGGGTCGGTAAATGCATCGACAATTTTCGTCACCAACATCATGGTACCGGCGGCGGCGGCGGAAATGCCGAAGACATCGGTATAAAAGATCAAGAGAAAGGCGGAAATATTGGCCCAATAGAAATTGAAGCCCAAATCGCCCAGTCCATACCCTATTTTTTCCTTTAGCGCAATAGGGGCCAAAATCCCTTCTTGATCGGTTTGTTGCTTTTTCGACATTCGGTTGGTTTTGTTTTAAGGGATTTAAGGTAGGAAGTTAAATTTATTCCGAATACCCGAATAGCGTCAAATCCTGATATTATTTAGAATGTATCAAAATCCGAAAATCACCCCTTTTATCAAAAACCATCAAACGGACGAGGGTGAACAAATTACAACTGCCTATTATTTTAATATATTTGGGACCAATACAAAGGATGTTCCACTTATGAACACATATCCTAAAAAACAAATACTATGAAAATCAAGTCAACCGCCTTATCACTTTTATTATTGGCATTCACCATGATGGCACTTACCTCGTGTAAGGACAAAAAAGCCGAACCCAAGACAGAAACCCATGAAGAACTGCATGCTTCGGCCACCTTCCAGTGTCCTATGGATTGTGAGGATGGCAAAACGTATGAAGAACCAGGTACCTGCCCAGTTTGTAAAATGGACTTACAGGAAGTAAAGCAAGGTGATGCAGTGACCTGCACGGTTCATAAGGACGGGAATTGCATCTGTGAAGGTGAAAAATGTGAATGTGATAATTGCCCCATGCATACTTAATGGAAATCATTCATCATATAGTTGAAGCACCCTAAAAACGGGGTGCTTTTTTTTGCCTAACGGGAATAGGGAGATAAGTCCATACCGGAATGTAGCCTTGGTAAAAGTTTCCTGAATGAAGGGTTGGATTGTTAAATATTCTATAATACGTTATGAAACAGTGTTGTAAGAATGATTATTTTATATTTTTAAGTATGCGATATTCATGGTTTTTTTTATTACTCACTACCCTACCCTTATCTATAACCGCACAGGAACTTATTGAAAAACCGCCTGTAAATACCGATTTTGAAATGGAAACCGGTATGTCGGTTTATGGGGCACGGTATCCAGTGGGTGTAAATGGGGAAGTATCCAAAAACTTTTATGTAAACTATCAAATCTCAAGGAGATTACATCTTCAGTTGCAACATTTCTATGATAAATTTGGTACGCACGAGCGTACTAATTCTTCGTTTTTGATCAAATACCATTTAAACAGGAAATTATACCTCTTTGCTGGTCCCGAAGTCGAATATGATATCAATCAAGTTACTGGTGAAGGGGAGCTTATACAAACGAACCTGAATATAGGGATGGGCTATAAGATAAACCCCAATTTATTACTGGAATTGGGATATCATCGAAATATGAGTGATCAACAGGAAGAATTCTATTCCGTTCGAAACGTACAAAGCGCCTTTTCCTTTAGGGCACGTTTCTAACCATTGCAACTATTCTTTATCGGGTTATTCAGCACATAATTTCAAAACAAAATATTTTTAAACAAAGAAAGGCCCACATGGGCCTTTCTTTCTTAGATATCGATATGGATAGCTGTTTCTTCCTTTTATTCCTTGGGCTCATACCCACGACCTGGTGTATACGGCGCGCCGGACTTTATTAAGCGATCCTCCAACTGTTTTATATCGTTATTGAAAATAGTTTCCACCTTTTTCTTGATGATGGCCAATTCTGTTTTGGCAATAGCATAGTTGTCTTTATGCGTTTTGGTCGGCGTCGACGTAGAGTATTTTTGTTCATAGCCCATAATCCCTATTCTGTTCGCGGTTGTCTGGGGTTGGTTAATGTCCAATTTATACTTAATGGGGTCACCATATAGGGCGATATCAATTTCCTTTAAGTTGTTTTCTATGGAGGTAACCGATTTGGCCAAAGGTCCGTAAGGTTGCTCAGAACGTTTTATGGCGGCCTTGATATACTTAAGCTTGTGGTTACTTTCCTTGATGATGTTCTGGCAGATTTGCAAATCGGCCTCTAGCTTGGAAACTTCCCGTTGAAAAGCCACTTTTGCTTCCCTGTCTTCAGCTGGTAAGGTGGTATTCTTTAAAGCCTTAACCTGAAATTCGACAGGGTTGGCCAAATCGCTCAAAGTACCATTTTCATAGCGTTGCATGGTAACGGTATAGGTTCCTGGGGCCACCAATGTACCTTCGTCTACACCTCCAAAAGGATTATAGAAACCGGGTCCACTTAAGTCTATCGGGTCTTGGGGGGTAAATCGTAGGTTCCAATGGAATCGTTGTAATCCTTTCGAGGGTTTTACAAATTCCTTTTTAACTACAAGTCCATCAGCATTGGTGATCGTAAAGAGCAGTTGGGCGGCTTCCTCTTCTTTTTCAGCTTTCAGGGCATCATAGTTGGGGTAATATGTATCTTTTTTACCCTTGATAAGTTCACTTTCACGCTTGGTCCTTTTCTCGGTCAACGTTTCATAATCTTCATTGTAATAATAGGTGATCATCGCCTCTGGCCCAAGGTTGGGGGCGGTATACAGGTTATCACCTTGAAATGATTTACCGGGTAACCCTAACGGACTACTTTCTTCCCATGATAAGGCATCCCGAACCGGATATAGGATGGCGGTTTCTGACGGAACCGTATTATCGATGGTGCGTAAGGCAGAATAATCGTCCATTACATAAAAGCCCCTACCAAAGGTGGCCAAAACCAAATCGTTCTCACGTTCTTGGATGGCAATATCACGAACCGCAATGGTCGGTAATCCAGAAGAAAGTTTTTTCCAATGTTGTCCTTTATCCGGGGAAAAGAAAACACCGAATTCCGTTCCACAAAAAATGAGATCGGTATCGATGGGGTCTTCTTCGATGGCATAAACACTACCCCTTTCCGGTAGGTTCGAAGCAATACTTTTCCAAGTTTCACCCTTATCCAAAGAGGTAAAGATATAGGGCTTGAAATCGCCATATTTATGATGGTTGAAGGCAACATACATCACATTGGCGTTATGGCGGGACAAGTACACATTATTAACGTAGGACTGTTTTGGGGCTCCAGCTATATTTTCAATTTTTCGCCAAGAATTTCCACCATCCTCCGTAATTTGAACCAATCCGTCATCAGTACCAACGGCGATGAGGTTTTCATCTATAGGGGATTCCGATAAGGCTACGATACTGCCATAAAGTGAAGTGGAACCATTTTTTGCCACGGCATCGATGCTGACCACTCGATCATAAACCTTTAATTTATTTCGGTCTATTTGTTGCGAAAGATCATCGCTGATCACTTCCCAACTATTCCCATAATCGTTGGAACGGAATAATTTGTTGGCCGCAAAATACAAACGACCTTTGGCATGTTTGCTAACAGCCAATGGTGCATCCCAATTAAACCGATAGGCATCCTCCCCTTTTCGCTCCTTGGGTTGGATACCGATTTTTTCACCACTCTTTCTATCATAACGTACTAAAAATCCGTATTGGGATTGTGCATAAACGATATCCGGATTATACGGATCCACTTGGGACTCAAATCCATCACCTCCATTGGTAATAAACCAATCACTATTGCGAATACCATGGTTTGTAAGCACCCTGGAAGGTCCGCCAAGGCTAAAATTATCCTGGGTACCCCCATATACATTGTAAAAGGGTGCATCATTGTCCAAGGCTACCTTATAGAACTGAGTCACAGGAAGGTTTTCTTTGAAATCCCAGTTTTTGGCGGCATCAAAGGTTTCGTAAATACCACCGTCGCAACCGACCAACCAATGGTTATTGTTGTTGGGGTCTATCCACATGGAGTGGTTGTCTACATGTTTAAAATCCTCCCCGACATTTTTGAAGGACTTACCCCCATCGTGGCTAACGGTCATCCAGGTATCCATGGAATAGATGGTGTTCCCATCAATAGGGTCTGCTATGATTTCCTGATAGTAATTCCCGCTGGTTTTATGGTCGCCCCGTTTTTCCCAACTCGCTCCCCTATCGGTTGAGGCATAAAATCCGCCTTTACCATCCGCAGCTTCAACAATGGCATAAAGGATTTCCGGATTGGTGGGGGAAATGGCCAAACCTATTCTTCCCAATTCCACGGTAGGGAGTCCGTTATTGATTTCCATCCAAGTTGCACCACCATCGGTACTTTTATGCATTCCCGAACCAGGACCACCCCCCACATAAGTATAAACATGTCTTCTGCGCTGTAATGTGGATGCGTATAGGATATCCGGATTTCTGGGATCCATAACAATGTCGTTGACACCCGTGTGTTCGTCTACGGTTAGTATCGCCTCCCAGGTTGTGCCACCATCGCTGGTTTTGTACAATCCCCGTTCACCGCCTTTACTCCATAACGGGCCAATGGCAGCCACATAGACAATATTTGGGTTTTCAGGATGCACAATGATCTTCCCGATATGTTCGGAGGTTTGTAAACCCATATTTTTCCAGCTTTTACCGCCGTCAATGGATTTATAGACACCATCACCATAAGAAACGGAACGTTGGTTGTTGTTTTCCCCACTTCCAATCCAGATAACATTCGGATTCGTAGGATCTATGGTCACACAGCCTATGGAGTAGGAACCTTCATTGTCAAATAATGAAGTGTACGAAACCCCGGAATTATTGGTTTTCCATACGCCCCCTGAAGAGGTCGCTACATAATATTCAAACGGATTGTTTGGGTTTACGGCAATATCGGAAATTCTTCCTGAGGTTATTGCCGGACCTATACTCCGCCATTTTAGTCCGCTAAGCGAAATTTCATCAAGCGGTTGTTGGGTGATTTTTTTTGATTTTTGGGAATGACCAAATTGAAGGCCCAAACACAAAAACAATAGTGCAATTAGGGTTGGTTTTGACATGTTGGAATGTATTGGTTAAAGGAAAATACCTTATGAAATAAGGCTAATCAAAGATAGGAAAGAAAAATGGTTCAAAAATAGAATTGATAGCCTAATATGGAGCCTATCCCTATAGTTTTCAAAGCCGTAAAGGAAATGTTAGGGAGTATTGGTAATTCCGGTTTGGAATTTATTGGTCAGGGTTTAATTCATCAACATGCAACATATAGGTACTTATGGTTTTTAATTCCTCGTCGGATATTCCTTTGAGGAAACCATTGATGTTGGCCTGCATAATGGCTACTTGGCTTGCTGTGGTGTCAACAATGGGTTGGGCATTACCCTTAAGGAAAGCGAAGATGTCACCATTTTTGGATTTGTAAACCTTCATGATTTCCTTGATGGATGGACCTATTTTTTTCTTATTGATATCATGGCAGGTAATACAGGTTTTTTCGGAAAACAACCTGTTGCCCAAGAAAATTTGGGAATCCCTACTCAATGCGGCACGTTCAGGTATCGATTTTTTGGCACCCTCATTTGATTTTTTTTCCTCCTTGCAGCCACTCAAGAAAAGAAAACCGATAAACAATAGAACTAAACGCATATCTTAAAAAATATAAATACCACGAAATGAAGTACAAAGGTAAATTTATATTCCATTTCATGACTATCAAAATAAGGTTTTGCCGACTTAGGGCCACATGGACTGAAAAATGGTAATAATGGACAAATGTTGATGGAACAGTGACTTATTCCTTTTTGTCAAAAGCTTTAAACTGCCTATAGATCCATACTTTTTCCTTAAGGGAGAATTCTTTGTTTTCAAACCAGTCATGGGCCGCTATCTTCTCATTTTCCATTTGGGCCTTTCGTATCGCTTCCAAGGAGACCAAATGCCAGTGCACCCCTTTTTTGCGGTTAACGGAGTAACCAATATCTTCCGTGATGTACGATTCCTTGGGCTCGTTTATCAATTTCACCCCATTTTTCAAAACGGCCAAGGTCTTGGTAAGTTCTACGACCTCTGAAAAGGAATACCGTACAAAATCGGTAAATCCGTCTTGTTTGGTGTTGTATAGTTTGTCGCCGATCTTAAGTTTTTCCATAGGTATAAAAAGCCCGTAAAAGTAAGGGGTTTACTGGTATATCAATAAAACAAATACCATGAAATTATCAACGATCGTATGTGTAGTATATAATCTTTAGTGTAAAGTACTGCTAATGACATAGGTTATGGATGGTAAGAAGCTCCCTTGAATAGCGAAGTCAGGACGAAGGCTATAAATCTTTGTTAAAAAAAAAGAATGAACGTTCATTTATTCGTAGCTTTGCCCTGAATTTAAAGAGAAAATGGCTAAACTCCAGAAAAGCATAGACAAGCGTAATGCCCTGATCAAGGCAACGATAACCCTTGTGAACAACAATGGGTTTCATGCGACACCCATGTCAAAAATCGCAAAAATGGCGAATGTATCGCCGGCCACCATCTATTTGTATTTTGAGAATAAGCAAGATTTGGTGAACAAGGCGTATATCGAAGTAAAAGCGGCTTTTACCGCATATGCCTTTGCGACCTATACCGAGGATATGCCGGTCAAGGAAGGATTTGAAATAATATGGAAACGCATTGCGGATTTTAAATTGAATAAATGTGAGGAAGCTTTGTTCCTCGCCCAATGTGATAATACGCCCATGATCGATGAGTCCAGTAGGAAGGAAGGGATAAAACACCTACAGCCCCTACTCGATTTATGGCAAAGGGGAAAAGCGGAAGGGATCATTAAACCCATTTCAGATTACCTGCTATATGCCTATACGATCAATCCGCTATCATTTTTGATGATCAATCAGGAACGTGGGGCCTGTGCCATCGATAACGCCCATATTGAAGACGCCTATCAGGCGGCATGGGACAGTATCCAATTAACCTAATAGCAAATACACAGTACCAAGTATAATTAAAACGATAAATATAAAGAATGGAATTATTAGATAAATTGAAATGGAGATACGCTGCCAAAGCGATGAACGGTAAAAAAATACCCCAGGAAAAAGTAGACCGCATTCTAGAGGCGGCTCGTTTGGCACCTACCTCCAGTGGTTTGCAGCCCTTTGAGATTTTTGTGATCACCAATCAAGAAATCAAAGAGAAAATCAAGCCTGTGGCATGGAACCAGTCCGTTATCACCGACTGTTCGCACCTTTTGGTGTTCGCAGCTTGGGATACCTACACCGAGGAACGTATTAATTATATGTTCGATTTGACCAATGAAATTCGTGGATTCAAAAACGAAGGGTGGGAAAATTACCGTCAGATGCTATTAAGCTCTTATCCCCAAAAAGATCCGGAAGAAAACTTTAACCATGCTGCAAAACAAGCGTATATCGCTTTTTCCCAAGCTATTGCCGCTGCCGCTTTTGAAGGTGTCGACGCCACCCCTATTGAAGGGTTTGACCCTGACGCAGTCGATAAAATACTTGGATTAAGGGAAAAAGGACTACGTAGTGCGGTATTGTTGCCCTTGGGCTACAGACAAGAAGATCAGGATTGGTTGGTCAACCTGGTTAAGGTGAGAAAGCCTACTGAGGATTTGGTGACTGTCATAGAATAAAAGATTAGATTAATTATGGAAAAGACAATTTTACTAAAGAACAGACCTAAAGGTAAACCCTCAATTTCTGATTTTGAATTTGTTACCGAAGATCCTGATTTAAAAATCAGTGAGGGGGAAATACTGCTGGAAACAACCTATGTTTCCGTGGACCCATATTTAAGGGGCAGAATGAGCGATGCTAAATCGTATGTCCCCCCCTTTGAGCTTAATAAACCCATACAATCGGGGGTTGTTGCCAAAGTAATCGAATCCAAAAATGAAAACTTTGCGGTAGGCGATTTTGTTTCCGGAATGTTATCATGGAAAACCAAACAAAAATCCACAGGGGAAGGACTTTTAAAAGTTGATGCTTCGAAAGCCCCTCTAAGTGCGTATTTAGGGATTTTGGGAATGACGGGTTTAACGGCTTACCTAGGTTTAAACGAAATTGGCAAACCCGTGGCAGGGGAAACACTTGTTGTTTCCGGGGCGGCCGGTGCCGTGGGTAGTGTCGTGGGCCAAATAGGGAAAATCCTGGGCCTAACGGTCATTGGAATCGCCGGTACGGATGAGAAAATTGAAATGCTGAAAAGTAAATTCGGTTTTGATGCCGGTATAAATTACAATACAAGTAAGGATATCAAAGCCGATATCGCGAAAGCGGCACCCCATGGTGTGGACATCTATTTTGATAACGTTGGCGGACCCATATCCGATGCCGTATTATTCAATATCAACCGATTTGCTAGGATTATTGTTTGCGGGGCCATCTCGGTCTATAACAACACCGAATTACCTAAAAGTATTAGCGTGCAACCTTTCTTGGTAAAAAACAGCGCTTTAATGCAAGGGTTTATCGTTTCCAATTATGCTGAAAAGTTTCCCGAGGCAATGAAACATTTATCAACTTGGTTGGCTGAAGGAAAATTGACCTATTCAGAAACTATCGTTACTGGTTTTGATCAAATACCGAATGCTTTTATCGATTTGTTTGATGGGAAAAACAAAGGAAAGATGATTGTTAAGATTTAAGTTTTAAAACAAAAAAAGAAAAGAAAATGAACAATTTTGAATTTAAAAACCCTACCAAAATTATTTTTGGAAAGGACACTATAAAAAAACTAACCGAAGAAATTCCTGCAGATGCCAAGGTGTTATTACTCTATGGAGGAGGTAGTATCAAGAAGAATGGAATTTATGACCAGGTTAAAACAGCTTTGGCCAAAATCGATACCGTTGAGTTCGGAGGAATACCCGCAAATCCTGAATACTCTGTTTTAATGAACGCCCTAAAGGTGATCAAAGATGAAAAAATCACCTATCTCCTAGCGGTAGGTGGAGGCTCTGTAATTGATGGTACCAAGTTTCTATCCGCAGCTGCGGTTTATGACGGGGATACCCCATGGGAGATTTTAACCAAAAATGTAAAAACAGAAAAGGGAATGCCATTTGGTACGGTATTGACATTGCCGGCAACAGGTTCGGAAATGAATTCAGGAGCCGTAATCACGAGGGCTGAAACCAAAGAGAAATTGGCTATGGGCGGACCAGGATTGTTTCCGGTATTCTCCATTTTGGATCCCCAGGTCATCACTTCCATTCCAGAACGGCAATTGGTGAATGGCATTACCGATGCGTTTACACACGTGTTGGAACAGTATATGACCTATCCTGTGGGTGCTTTGTTGCAGGATCGTTTTGCCGAAAGCATTTTACAGACGTTGATCGAGGTAGCACCTAAGGTTTTGAAAGACCCCACCGATTATAACGCTGCTGCCAATTTTATGTGGAGCTGTACCATGGCCTTAAACGGATTGATTCAAAAAGGAGTGCCTTCAGATTGGGCGGTACATGCCATGGGACATGAACTAACCGCTTTGTTCGGTATTGACCATGCCCGTACTTTGGCCGTAATAGCGCCAAGCCATTACAAATTCAATTTTGAGGACAAAAAAGAGAAATTGGCACAATACGCCGAAAGGGTATGGAACATTAACGAAGGTAGTACCGATGATAAGGCTTATGCCGCCATTGAGAGGACGGAAGCCTTTTTCAAGGAATTGGGAATTGACACCAAACTTTCTGATTACACCAAGGATTATGAAGGGACTGCCGAAAAAATCGCGGAACGCTTTACAAAACGTGGTTGGTTGGGCTTAGGGGAACATCAATCCTTAAGTCCGGACAAAGTTGAGAAAATCGTAAAAATGGCTTATTGATAGCACACGATTTACGTGTGGAATTATAGGTGGGAAAAAAATTAAAAAAGAAAAAGAAATGAAAATATTGTTTGTATTGACATCCCATGACAAATTAGGGGATACAGGAAAAAAAACAGGCTTTTGGGTCGAAGAATTTGCAAGTCCATATTACATTTTATTGGATAAAGGTGCCGATATTACGATTGCTACCCCAAAAGGGGGTGCAGCACCAATTGACCCAAGTAGCGACGCTCCTGATGCCGCGACTGCTGCTACGGACAGATTCAATAATGACGCTGTGGCAAAGGAAAAAATAGCAAATACAAAAGTTTTGGCCGATATGGATCCAGATGACTTTGATGCTGTCTTTTATCCTGGCGGACATGGACCATTGTGGGATTTGACCAAAGATGGGAATTCCATTGCCTTGATTGAGAAATTCAATAGTCAAGGAAAACCGATTGCCTTTGTATGTCATGCCCCAGCGGTACTTAAAGACGTTAAAAACGCAGATGGTACCCGATTGGTAAAAGGTAAAAAAGTAACCGGATTTTCAAATTCTGAAGAATCAGCTGTAGGATTAAGGGAAGTTGTTCCTTTTTTGCTTGAAAATATGCTTGTGGAAAATGGAGCTTTTTATTCTAATGCAGATGATTGGGCCCCATTTGCCATTCAGGATGGAAACTTGATCACTGGTCAGAATCCTGCTTCGTCCGAATTGGTTGCGGAAAAATTATTGGCTTCCTTGAAATAGGAAGTGTTGGTTGTTTATTGAGCAAAGAGCCTGCAAACTAAAATAAGTTTGCAGGCTCTTTTGTATTTAGTTAAATGAGGAGGTCTTTAAGGCGATAAAAGCGAAAAATCCCCATAAAAATGAGGCGTTTTCCCAAAATTTCACCAATCGTTACCATCAATAAAATGACAATCATTATTTAAAAGGAACGCCTTCTACAATCTGAAAGATCTTCAGGATGATAAGACTTGATTAATCTTCTGGTGGATGACCATGAATTTGTTCAAAAACGGCATCAAAATTTTCACGAAGATAGGCGTTAAGCTTTTTTTGATAATCCAGTTTTAGCCAACTTATAAAATTATAGGTGCTTTTACTTATGCACTTGCCATAAACCTGTATCCTATTATCAATGTCTTCTTTAAGTAATTTTGCCAGCGCAAGGGCATCATATACATCTTCACTGTTTTCTATACAGATATGGGCATGTTGTTCAATGGATTTTTCCAATACCACTTTAGAGGATTCTCCGGAAAAGGTGGCTTCCTTGTATATAGCATTAATATCCAAGTAAGTATCCTTGGATTTTGAAAATTCCTCCCGAATGTCTTCGGCCAGCTCATGTTTAAAGGTACTTTCAATAGCTTCATCGTCCTTAATACGGTCTATGTAGAAATTCGGGGATTTAAAAATGGCCTCCCAGTCTAGATCCGCTCCCCAAGGGCCAAAACGATAGATGTTATTCCCAAGATCTATAACGGTAAATTTAGATTTGTTGTTCAACACCCTTGAACCCCTACCGATCATTTGGTAGTACAAGGTCAAGGACTTTGTGGCCCTGTTTAGGATAATGGTGTCTATAGTGGGTTCATCAAAACCAGTCGTCAGAATACTTACCGATGTTAGTATGGCGTCCGGAGTTTCATGAAACCACTTTAAAATATGTTTTCGTTGTTTTTTGGTAGCGGTATTGTCCAGATGCATAATGGGCAACCCCGCATTGTTAAAGGTATGGTATACCTGAATTGAGGTTTCTATACCATTGTTGAATATCAATGTTTTTTTTCCCTTGGAATGTTTCGTATAGGCTTCCAGTAATTTATTTAACATGGACGGACTCGTATAAAGGTCCGAAGAAGATTTAACCGTATAATCCCCATTGGAACCTACCTCCAAAGAAGTCAGCCCCATATCGTATTGGTAGGTTTCGGCCCTGGCCAGAAAGTCGTTTTCAATTAAATTTTCTATGGATTCGCCAGGAATCAACTCATCATAGTTGCGGTTCATGGGCAACTCCTTATTGGAACTTAAGGGTGTAGCGGTAACCCCAAGAATAAAGGAGTTTTCGAAAAACTTGAACAGTTTTGTAAAGGAATTGTAATGGGCCTCATCTATAATGACCAAACCAACGTCCGAGATATCCAATATACCGTCGTTAAGCCTATTGTTCAGTGTTTCTACCATGGCCACATAGCAACTGTAGCGTTCATGATCATCTAAATTGGCTTTGCTATCGACTACTTTATTGACCACTCCAAAACTGGTGAGCATTTTAGAAGTCTGGTTACACAGCTCTACGCGGTGTGTCATGACCAAGACCTTTTTCGAGTGGTTTTTAAGGTATTGCCGGACCATTTCAGAAAAAATTACGGTCTTTCCACCACCAGTAGGTAATTGATATAGCAGGTGGTAGTCATCTCTTTCATTATCGAACTTTTCAAATATCTGATGAATGGCACCTTGTTGATAGCTGTAAAGTTCTTTGTCCGTCTTCTTTTCCTGTAGTTCAAATAGGGTCTCTGGCATGATATCATTTTTTTGGAGCCTGCAAAGGTAATACCTTCAATAAGTTATTACTAATGTATTCAAAGGCTTTCCGAAATAATTCCCCCCGATTTTGATAAATGCTATCCATTGCGGGGTGTTTTTAGTAGCGATCTCAGGAAGTTACTTACAAAAATATGCGTTTTCCCGATAGTTGGTCAATTGCACCCAATGATACTCAGGCAAAGCAATACTGGAAATCCTCAATGCAATTTCGGAAGTTAGCCCTGCTAAATACTAGGCTTTATCGAAAAGAAACGCCTTCTGCTAAAGGTTTAAACCTGAATATATAAAATGGTTGGGTCGCAATGCTTGTACCCTTATTAAAAGCGGCACCTCTGTTCACCTGTGCTGCGGATACATACATAAATCCATCTGCATGGTTGTAACTTACACCATCGGGCCATACCAAATTATCGTCCTTTATCATCGTATGAACACTTCGGTCTTTAGCCAGAACCACAGCAACACTCTTGGTTTCCAAAGCCGTCAAATAGAGATTGCCCTCTTTATCTATAGACATTCCGCCATTGTTGGGTTTTTCGGAATAGGTTTCAATTTTGTGGTCCAACTCGTCCGCTGTTAGGGTTTCGTTCACGAGGTCCATGGTTTTAACCCTGTAGATCTTGGTGCCGTTTAAGGGACCGTAATAAATCCATTCAAAATTAGCATCGGCAGTAATTCCGTCATTACCGATCAACAAATCTTTTCCATTTACTGCCAAATGCTTTCCGTTAATCACCGTTGGTGTATTTTCGGGTAAGGTAGTACGTGTGCCTTCGAGAACACGACGTGTCTTTCCTGTTTTCATATCTACAATAATAAAGGCCGCTTTGCTCCCATCGCCCCCGTTACCGATACCTTCATCGGCAATGATAAAATACCCGTGTTTGGTATCCACCACCATATCGTTGGGCTGTGATATTGCTGGCACTACCGATTTTGGCAAGTAGTAGATACGTTCCAAGGTATTGCTATGGGTGTTCCAACCCACAATTTTTGGCGTTACATGGTCACGTTGGGCCATATCGAGCATCCAGATAATCCCGTTTTCATCATTACGGATACCCAAAACATTGCTCAAATAATTATCATCCGTGCCTCTTGGGGTGTTCCATTCCAAATTGGGGAAGGGTGTGGTCGTATTTGCTTCTTTATCTAACTTGACCACTCGAATTTCCGGACCAAAAAATGGATGATGACTGTATACCAAATCCCCCTCGTTGGTAAAGGCAATATTCCCAACAGCTTGATTTACGGTTGCAAAAACTTCCGACTTGGCCAATGGTTTTTGGGCATTTATAGTCATGGCCGATAGAATTATACTTAGTGTGATTATTTGCTTTTTCATGTTATTCGCTCTTCTTTAAATAATCAGGAAGTTCATTGGACAGCCAATCTTCACGAACCGGAACATGAACATCTAAGTCCATCGTTTTCTCCAAGGCCCAAAATTCGTGCGGTACGTTTTCAGGGAATACAATGACTTCTCCCCCGGAAACAACAACATAGGTTTCCTTACCGTCAATAATCGTTTTGATCTTGACCTTGCCTGACAGGATATAGGTAATCTGCTCATTGGGATGTTGGTGCCAAGGAATATGCGCCCCTTTTTCCAAATCGAAAATGGTCATTTGCCCTTTCTGTCCGTGAAACCATTTACGCTGAATGCCTTCGCCAATAGTTTCCGATGCCATTTCATCAAAATTGAAATGCTGCACTTTGGAAGTGGCTACAGCGTCTATTGTTGTTACTTGTGCATTAGCCGTAGTACTAGCATATATTGCTGCTATAACCAATATTTTAAGTGTAGTTTTCATTTTCTATTTTAATTATGTTGACTCATGGCGTCTAAAATCCTTCTAAAACAATCTTCCCTTTTGCCTTTCCTGTTTCCAGGAAAGCGTGGGCCTTACGAAGGTTTTCGGCATTTATGGTCCCGAAATTCTCCCCTAAAGTGGTTTTAATCGTTTTGCTATCGATCAACTCGGAAACCTTGTTGAGAATGTGGTGCTGCTCGATCATATCCTCTGTCTGGAACATAGAACGGGTAAACATTAACTCAATGTGAGTAGACACGGCCTTACCTTTAAAAGGCATTACGTTCAATGATTTCGGGTCGTCAATAAATCCAAATTTACCTTGGGGTTTGATCAACTTGGCAATTTCATCTACATGTTGTTCCGTTGCATTTAGGCTTACTACATATTCTGGCGCAGAAAGACTGTATTTCTCGAACTCTTCACTTAGTTTATTCCTGTGGTTAATAACCGAGTCGGCACCCAATTCCTTTAACCAAGCCGTGGTTTCTTCACGGGAAGCCGTAGCAATGATATTCAGTTTGGTCAGTTTTTTGGCCAATTGCACCAAAATGGAACCCACCCCACCGGCAGCACCAATGACTAGAATGGACTTACTAGCATCGTTTTTGGCTACTTCCAATCTATCGAACAACATCTCCCAAGCTGTAAGCGAAGTCAAGGGTAAGGCAGCTGCTTCCGCATAAGACAAGCTCGCTGGTTTTTTGCCCACGATACGCTCATCTACAACTTGAAACTGTGCATAGCTTCCTTGTCTTGTAAAATCGCCGGCATACCAAACTTCATCACCGACCTTAAAGAGGGTAACATCCTCTCCTACTTCTTTAACAACACCGGTGGCATCCCAACCGATAACTTTCCAATCATCACCTTGTACAGGCATTCCGGCCCGTACTTTATAATCGGCTGGGTTTACAGATATTGCTTTTATCTCTACTAGAATGTCCTTGCCAATTGCTTTTGGCATGGCCAATTCTACGTCTTGTAATGATTTTACATCCTCAATGGGGAGGTTCTCTTTGTATCCTATTGCTTTCATTTTATATTTTCTTTTGGGTGATAGGATTACTTCCAAGTAATGATGTCATCAAAGTTTCTTCTAGATTTCCCAAATTCAGGATCTGCTTTTCTGTAACCGAAAGCCACCATAAATGACAAACCGTACTTATCTGTATCCACACCGAATTTATTCCTTAAAAGGGCTTCTGCTTTTTCTTGATGGAATCCTTCAATAGGACAGGAATCAATGCCGGTTAAAGCGGCGGCGGTCATCATATTTCCCAAAGCGATATATGTCTGTTTTGAAGACCAATCGAACAATTTCTTATCGGTATCCAAATCGAAATCACGCTCTTGGAATTCCCTATAAAATTTAGAGTACATTTCAATGACATCTTCAGGCAATTGTTTTACATCCTTCATCATGTGCATGATGTATTCCGAATCGTGCTTTACCATAGGAGCCTTCATACTCAACCCCAACACAAAGTGACTGGCCGTATCCAACTTTAAGGGGGCTCCCCAGGCTACAGGTTTTAACAATTCACGTAATTCCTTATCTTGGACAACGATAAAATGCCAAGGTTCAAAACCAAATGAACTCGGTGATAAATGTGCCGCTTCCAAGATGAATTTCATATCGTCATCTGAGATAGTTTTAGTGGCATCAAATTCCTTAGTTGCGTGTCTGAAGTTAAACGCGTTGATGATCTCTTCCTTTGCGATGTTTGGTGTGTTCATTATTATATTTTTAATAAGTTGTTTTTAATTTGATACAAATGTAGAACCTCTTTATACCTCTATTAGAGTATAAATAGAGGTGATATATGTACAAAAAGAGGTTTTTGGAGGTTATTTTATTACGTTTTTGCCAAAAACAGGAAGTTATCACGTTTACGTACCGTTTTAAATACAATACGGTAGACTATAATCCTTTATTATTACCGGATAAACTTTATATCGACCTAACGGAATAGCTTTGGAGACAATACCCGTATGCAGTAAACAATTGGGTATTGTCTCCAAAGTGTAATGAACAATAAGCTGTGCCCCTATGTTATTGCTTCCATTTGATATTGCAACCCATACTTGGTTTCTGTTCTGTATTTACCGTATTCCCTGCCAATAAAGCATCTAGGGCATTGGATAGGTCTTTGCCGGAAGGTTGTCCCATTTCGGGTCTGGTTTCATCAAAACGGCCCCTATAGGCACATTCCATATTGCTGTCAAAAACAAAAAAGTCTGGAGTACATTCTGCTTGGTAGGCTTTGGCAACTTCCTGTGTCTCATCATACAAATACGGAAAGGGATACCCTTCCTTTTTTGCCACCTGCGTCATATATTCCGGAGCATCCTGTGGATAATTATCCACATCATTACTGCTAATGGCAATAAATTGTACCCCTTTTGCCTGGTAGTTATTTGCAACTTCCACCAATTTTGGATTTATGTGATGTACAAACGGACAATGGTTGCAGATAAAAACAACCACGGTTGCTTTGTCCGATTTTAATGCTGAAAGGGAAACATGTTCTCCCGTTATGGTATTCAACAAAGTGAAATCGGGTGCCTTGGTACCTAATTCCATCATGTTCGATAAAGCTAAAGACATATTTTTCTATTTTAATTACTGGCAATTTCCAATACCTCTAGGTCTTCTGCATCCAAATGTAGTTTAGGGGCATCAAACAAAGTTTGTAATTGGTGCTTACTTGTTGCACTTACAATCGGCGCGGCAATATGTGGTTTGGACAACAACCAAGCCAAAGCTACTGTAGCGGGTTTGCTGTTGTGTTTTTCTGAAACGGTATCCAAGGCCTTTAAAATGCCTAGGCCTTTATCGTTTAAATATTTTCTTGCACCCCCACCACGTACACTTTTTCCTAAATCATCCTCGGAACGGTACTTCCCTGTTAGGAATCCACTTGCCAAGGAATAATAGGGCATAACGCTGAGTCCGTACTTTTCTACTAAGCCGGCATATTGGGTCTCGTAATTTGTGCGCTCAACCAAATTGTAATGGGGTTGCAAGGCCACATATTTTGGAAGGTTGTTTTCTTCTGATGCCCTAAAGGAAGCCTCCAATCGTTCCGGGGATAAGTTTGATGCGGCAATATGCCGTACTTTACCCGCCTTTATGATCTGATCATAAGTGGATAAAGTCTCCTCCACGGGGGTAACCTCATCGTCAAAATGCGTATAATATAAGTCAATATAATCTGTTTGAAGACGATTTAAGGATTCGTCAACCGACTTTAGAATGTGTTTTTTGCTAATGTCTATAGGATGTTCTTTCGTCTCGGAACCGACTTTGGTCGCAATGACCAATTTGTCTCTGTTGTTACGGGCTTTCATCCATTTGCCAATAATGGTTTCCGATTGTCCACCAACTCCATTTACCCACCAACTGTAGGTGTCCGCCGTGTCGATAAAATTGAATCCTGCCTCCACAAAAGCGTCCAATATTTCAAAAGACTGTTTTTCATCCAATGTCCAGCCAAAAACATTTCCTCCAAAATTAATGCGGGATACTTCTAAATCTGTATTTCCTATGGTTACTTTTTCCATTTTCCAATTTATTTTAAATGAGCGCGTAGGAACCATGCGGTTTTTTCATGTTCTTCCAATAAACCTGTTACAAAATCACTGGTTCCAAGGTCTTGATAAGTTTCTGCAAACGGAGTGATGACTTCCCTTAGGTGTATGCAAATTGTTTCATGGTCTTGTAAAAGTTCTTTGATAAAGCCTTGGGCGCTATTGTCGTTCTGTTCCCGCTCCGTGAGGTGGGTCAGTTCCAAAAATTCCTTTAGGGTAGCCGGTGCATAGTGTCCTAAAGTACGGATACGTTCCGCAACACTATCGACAATCGTAGCCAATTGTTCATATTGTCCTTCAAAAAATTTGTGCTTGTCATAAAAATCAGGACCCTCTACATTCCAATGTGCATTTCTGGTTTTGGTGTAGAGTACATACTCATCCGCTAAAATCTTGGCTAAAGCATCGGCGATAGCCTGACGATTTTCATCTGAAATTCCAATATTCGTTTTCATTGTTACTATTATTTTAATCCAAAAAGGTAAAGCCGTACCCTGTTGATAGGGTTACGCTATTACCGACTAGTTTTCGATTTCTGTCATTTTATGAACTGTAAAATCCTCTAATTTACCTTCCGTAGCTTTTTGAAATTGCACAAAATGGGCACTTTGGGAATGTTTTTGCAGGTATTCCTGATTTACCCATCGTTCATGAAACAAGAAGAGATTTGGATTTTCATTGTCCTGGTGTAAATCATAACTGATATTACCCTCTTCTGCCCTGGTTACGTCCAGTAATTTCATCAATTCAGCCTTTACGGATTCCCTGTGTTCTTCTTTTACCAAAATTCGTGCTACGATGGTTAGGTGCTGTTTTTTCATGTCAATATGTCGTTTTTATAGGTTTGCGGTTTCCAATTGTTTTGTTGCTGTTTCGATTATGTTATTTACTATCATATAAGACCAATGTTCCCTGTAAAAGTAGGATTCAAATACCATATATCGCAAATTGTATTGCGACTCCCGTTCTTATTTATCTAGATTTCACAATACAAAGTTACGCCTAGGGATATCGATAAGGGATGTATATAAAAAGGGTAATGATGTATATTTAAAGGTTTCTGGAAGGAATTATCAATGATATTGGAATGATTTTTATAGTTTAGCGGTTCAAAATGATAATAACACCGGAATTATGCAAGTATTGGAAGCTTATAAACCCTTTGAAATACAAGAATTGGAATTGACGGAATGGAAACAACGGGCCGTTAAGAAGAACTTTTTCGAATTGGTTTTGATAAAGGAAGGAAGGGGTTCGCAATGCATAAATTACAATGAATACACCTATGGGAAAGGAAGCATATTTTTGCTGCCCCCACTGAAATGTCATTCCTTCACCATTGATGATCCCACAAAATTCGTCTTTCTGAAGTTTACGGATTCTTTTTTTAAGAATGTGGGCAGAAGGTCGATAGATAGGGATGAATGGTTTAAGGAAGCCTCTTATATTCTATCCAATTACAATCAATTGCCCGGTGATATCATTAAAAATGAAATGGATAGACGGTATTTGGAGAACCTCATTGACATGATATTGCAGGAATCCAGGAATTATGGGGAAGATTCCGTAAGTCTC
This sequence comes from Maribacter polysiphoniae, assembly GCF_003148665.1. Lineage (GTDB taxonomy): Bacteria > Bacteroidota > Bacteroidia > Flavobacteriales > Flavobacteriaceae > Maribacter_A > Maribacter_A polysiphoniae. Next base: position 71,209 of record NZ_QGGQ01000014.1, read on the forward strand.
GTCACAAGTCTAATGACCAGTATTTTGGAGATTCTGATACGGAATATTAAAAAGAGCCACTATTTTGAGGGTACCCAGCGGAATACAGATGACAGAATAACCCGAATGTTGACCTATATCAATGAGCATATCGATAAACCCGAACTACTAAAAGTGGAAAATTTGGCAAATACCTTTTTAATGTCGCCTACTTATGTCAGCGAGTACTTTAGAAAACAGGTTCATATGTCACTTCGGGAGTATATCATCAAGGCTAAACTCAAATTGGTCGAAATACGTTTGTTGAATTCAGACTATACCCTTACCGAGATTGCCGATGATTTGGGTTTTACCGATGTGAGTCATTTATCAAAGACCTTTAAGCGGTATGTAGGGACCTCTATCCGTGATTTTAAGAACAAGGGAGAGTATATGCTCTTAAAACGGAATTCCTGTGTTGCTTAAAGACGGGCGTCATTGGTCCTAGGTTTAACCGCGAAGGTCATTCTTATGTCCCCCAATATTAATTTCACAAAGTTCAACTTTTTGTCTTTTCTTGGTCTTCATTGGCAATTATATCGCCGTCATACCGAATGGAGTTTCGATAGGCGCTGTTAACAAAAACAGTGGCTTTCTTGTTAGGGTATAAGGTCATAATGACCTCATAGGATTCAGCTTTTCCCTTGACATCGAATTCAATTTTGAGGTATTGTTTTTTGCTGTTCTCGGTAACCTCATAAGTTGTAGGTTCACCTTCGAAATGAATACCGGCATCCTGTGGGTTCATGGTGCTGACGACCTGTACTTCCCCAAAATAAGATAGTGAGCCCTTTACGCTATCCTGCATTACTTTTATGTAGTCACCGGTAACATCTATGCGGCCAGCCGTATTTCCGGTGTTTCGCAATAAGGCCATGGTAACTTGGGTTACCGCTTGGGTCTGCATAGGATGGGCGGTTTTTACATCAATGGTAAATGATTTTGTGGCCACAAGTTCCTTCAAGGCCTCGAACTGTTCGGTTTTTAGGGCAATAGCACCGGCACTTTGGGTACTGTTACACGCCCAGAACACTACTACTGTTAAACCTAAAACCACTAAATGTTTAATTTTTTTCACAGGTCCTGTTTTTTTAATCGATCAACTTTTTTTACCAATTTCCTAAGTGTAATTCCCACTATTATTCCCATATATGGGGAGCTTTGTCTTATAGACCTTTACTACCCTTAATTTACGGTATTTTCCATATTTATTCTCTCAAAAATCTGTTAATTCTTCGATGGGGAAAATCGATGGGGATGTATCAAGGGGTATTGGGATTCAACCGTCTTCGAAGGAGAGTGCCCTTCCATTGTTTTACCTCCAATAAGATTGCTACTTTTTCCTTCCTTGTTGGATTATTGGTTGTAAGGAATCTGTTTTGTTCACGACTTAGGACATATACAATTTGCTATGAGAAAGAAATGATTCAATAAATTGTATTAAGTTTAGTGATTGGTTGATGGAAAGCCCGGGTTTTACCTGGGCTTTTTTCATTTAGGGATAGCTTGGGTTACCCCAAAGACTACGACTTCCTTTTCTTTTCCCTTTAGGGGGATGCTTCCCATATTTTCAAAGTTAAAACCGGTCGTGTCCAATTGGTCTTTTAATTGTTGGGATACCAACAGGTCTTGATTCAATGCATTGCATTGGCCTTGGATACGGGAGGTGGTGTTGATCGTGTCCCCATGGTAGGCAATTTCCTTTTTGTATTTACCCACCTCGGTTACCGTGATCTTACCGGAATGGAGACCGGCTTTAAAGAAAGGAAGGCTGTTGTAATTGGTTTGATAATAATCCTTCTTCATGTGGAGTTTGTTTTTAAAGGTAAAGAAGGCATTAAGGCAATTTTGATGGCGTAGTCCCTTGTTTAAAACCCAAGAGAGCACCACCTCGTCACCTACATATTGATAAATCTCAGCCTCATTCTCAATGACGACTCCCAAATCGTTAAAACAATCCTGGATCATACGACTGTAGGCAATATGTCCGAGGTTTTCTGCATGCTCCGTTGAGGATTGTAGGTCCAAGAACATGAAAATACGTTCTTCTTCCCTTGGGGTATAGAATTTGCCTTGTAGTAATTTCCAAAGGTTGTTCTCCCCTAACATCAAATTAATTTGTCTTAAAAGGAGCATTAAGCTATCAACGGTGAGAATATAGAAGTATATGGGTATGTTCCCTGGTTCAAACGCAAAGGCCACAAATCCCTTGGCCTCACCAAAAAATTGGGTAACCATGATATACGCCATGAACACCAGGAAAAATAGAAAAAGGATGGCATAGACTAACCGTAAACCTATCAATCTATAAATAGAGACTCTTTGATTATATCGCTTTTCGGTCAGATTTTGGACTAAACCCGAAATTGCACCGAAAAATGGGCCAAAAGTGAAGGCAATAATCAATGCTTCCCTCAATTTGAAATTAATGGAACCTAATTCAATCGTGCCCATACCTCGAATTATAGCCAGGAAAATAAAGGCCAAAGTCCAGCTGATCATGTAATTCCTTATGATAATCCACCTTCTTTTGATTCTTATGTTCATAGCTATTTATCGGAACGAATATCGAAGTTACATATAAGTCTTGGTTTGGGGCACCTATATATAATCCAAAAGGGTTTGGCTTCTTGATTTTGTACGCTTAACACCTTTATGATATAGATTCAACTTTTGTGCTTCCTTTTTTTTAATTCAGATTAAATTAGTGTACGTCCTATCTTTTCTGCTCCGAAACGGACAACATCGGTTACCGGTAAACCGGTTTCTTTCTCTATCTCTTCAATAAGCTGAAGCGCTTCACTTTCACTGAGTTTACTTGTGTTTACTGCAATTCCGACCGTTTTTGCCTTTGGAAAGGATCCACAGGCATTGGCTACGGCTTCATTCAATTTGATAACTTCATTCAATGGGGGGATCGTTATGTCGGTAACATCCCGTAAGGTTGTCATTTCCCCTCTATGGCATAAAATAAGATGTGTAGGGCAACAACCGCGCATTAAGGGCAGGGTTGCCGTACTTCCGGGGTGCAGTAATGAACCTTGGCCTTCAATAAAAACAATATCCTTATCCTTGGCCCCTAGGACTAGATGTTCAACAGCACCGCAGGCTTGATCAACTTTTATGGCATCCAAAGGGATTCCTTTTCCAGTAACGGTTATTCCTATTTGCCCTGTAGCGATAAAATCAGTGGATATGCCTTGTTCCTTTATCCATTTATAAACTTCCAAACCCGCGGTCATTTTTCCAACGGCCATATCGGTACCTATCATAAGTACCCGTTTATTGGTCAAAGCACTTGCCCTGGCCCTGGCGATGGCGTAATCGGTGACCGGCTTGCGTACATCCCAAATCACCTGTTCGGGCTTATCGGCATGTAAGAGATGCGCAAAACGCTCTGCAAGAAGGTCGTGCAAACCATTAACCAATGACATTCCCATTGTCAAGGCCTTTTCAACATCCTGCACCCAAGTAACGGGTAGCTTCCCTCCTGTTGGGGCCAATCCTAAAACCATGACTTCAGCCCCCATTTCAATAGCTTTCTCCACCGAGGCAACTATGGGGATTGCGAAGGGTTGGTCTATGACCTCATTCACTGTTTTGCCCGAATAATCAGAATCGATGACACAGACAATCGGGTTTTCCGAATAACGCATAACCCCATACCCCATTTTGGCATAAATGGAATCCAGATTACCTTCCATATAAATGGCCAATTTCTTTTCTTTTCCTATCATATTCTAAACTTCTTCTTTTAAAATAGCTCCATGTCCAAAGCGTTCCGTTGGTGTAATCACCCCATTTATCAATTGGGCTCCCGAAAAAGGATCGGGATCCAAATTAAGGTGGGAATCCAAATCCACATGATCCAAAAGTCCGGTCAATGCAGCCCCAGCCGATATCGATAGTGAGGATTCCCCCATGCAACCGATCATGGTTTTTAGCTTAAAGGCCTTGGCGGTAGCTATAATTCTCAGGGCTTCTGTTAGACCACCGCATTTCATCAGCTTTAAATTTACCCCATCGACCGAATTGGCCCATTGGGGAATGTCGGTTGAAAAATAGCAGGACTCATCCACAAAAATAGGAAGTGGTCTGTTTTTGAAAATAAAAGGAAGGTCCTCTTCCCTCCCGTGAATCAAAGGTTGTTCCACATAATCGGTCCCTAAATCGGCCAACCATTTCATCATATGGATGGCTTGATCCACATCCCAACCCCCATTGGCATCGACCCGTAGACCAACGTTATATTTCTTGGTACTTTCGATAACCTGGGCAAACATGGCCTTATCGGCTTCGATACCTTCCTTGGATCCCAGTTTTACTTTTAGAAATTTAACCCCGGTACCTTCCAGGAGCAAAGGCATTCGTTCTTTGACCACTTCTGGCGGATTAATACCTATGGTCACCGAAGTGGCGACTTTGGGCAAGGGAATACCGAATAGTTGGTACAATGGGAGTTGTGCCGTTTTGGCCAGTTGGTCCCATAACGCAATATCCAAAGCAGCCAAAACACATAAAGGCAGATCGAATTCCCTACCTTTATTATAAATTTCGGTTATGGAGAGCTTTTCAATTCCGGTATTGGAAAACTGCTCAAGTAACCGCTGGCCTTCTTCCGCCGATTCATTCCCTAGGGTCGATGAAGGTGCCATCTCGCCCCAACCGGTAACACCGTTCTTGGTCACTCCCACAAAAAGGTTATCCGATCCCGTAACCAATCCCCGGCTTATTCGGAGGGGAAATCTTTTTTTTAGGTGAATTGTTTTGAATGTTAGTTTCATGTATTCAAGTGTATCTGTTTTTGTTCTGTTCGGAAGCAAATCTTAGTATATAATGGGAAATTAGCGTTTTTCGCTGTCACTTTTGCGTCAATAAATTGGTTTTAAGGAGATTACTTTCCTTGCTGGTACTTGCGACTTGACCACTGAGGAAATAAAGGTTGAAATTACAATATGAAACCTCAGTTTTCCAAATAAATTACCTAAGATTTAACTTATAAAGTCATGATATAACAACCTTTGTTATTTTTGTAATTACATGCCCTTAAAACAACACCAACATTTGAAGCTTTATAAACCCTTCGGGATGCTCAGTCAATTATCCTCCAATGAGGAGCGGCAGATGCGGAAGAAGCGATTTTTAAGTGAACTGTATGATTTTCCTGAAGGAACAATGCCTGTTGGAAGGCTTGATGAGAAGTCTGAGGGATTGTTGCTGATGACCACTGATGGAAAACTGAGCGATACGATCAACCGTTCTGGAATCGAAAAGGAATATTATGCGCAGTTGGATGGGGAAATCACCATTGAAGCCCTAAAAGCAATGGGTAAGGGCGTCGAGATAGGCCTATGGGGTAAACGATACACCACAAAACCCTGCAAGGTCATAAAATTGCTTGAGGCGCCTACCCTGCCTGAACCGGATAAAAAACTTCGTATAGGCACCCATCGCCCCAATTCTTGGATCAGCATCACGTTGACCGAAGGTAAATTCCGGCAGGTTCGAAAAATGACGGCTGCCGTGGGCTATCCAACGCTGCGATTGGTACGGGTACGCATTGGGAAGATGCTTTTGGATGATGCCACCGTAGGACAGGTCACCCCTATTTCCCATATTGATCTTTGACTATTTTCATTTTAGGTTCAGAGGTATTTTCTTTCCCGCCATTTACAAAGTACATCTTTACCTTACCCTTATTCTTCGCTTCTATTTCCCCACGATACTCGCATTCGAAATCGGATTTTATCAATTCATAGGTACTATGGGAGATATTGATCTTCCCGGGTTCTGACATCGATTCCATACGGGAGGCTACATTCACGGTATCGCCCCAGATGTCATAGGCGAATTTCTTGGTACCCACTACCCCGGCCACCACGGGTCCTGTGTTGATCCCGATACGAATGTCAAAGGTCAATTCGCTGGCAGCATCATCTTTTTTTGTTGCTTCGACAAATTCAATGATTTCGAAAGCCGCCCTGACCATTCTATGGGCATGATCTTTGGTCTTGTCATGCAAGCCCCCAGCGCACATATAGGCATCGCCAATCGTTTTGATTTTTTCCAAGCCATATTTGTCCATAATGGCATCGAACTTTGAAAAATAAAAACCTACGGTTTCTACCAAGGCCTCTGGCGATAGTTTTTCTGAATAACTGGTAAAACCCTTAAAATCGGTGAACAAAACTGTCACAGCTTCGTATTTTTTGGCTTTTACGGTGCCATTGGCCTTTAATTCGTCTGCGGTTTCCTCTGGTAAAATATTGAGCAACAAATTATCGGAACGGTCCCGTTCTTCTTCAATGATCCTTTTCGTTTTACGTATGAATTTATTACGGCGAAATAATCCGATGGCCAAGATTCCGATCAAAAACAAGGCAAGGGCTGTGGCAATCGCTATGTTGCGTTGGTTCTTTCGGCGCTGATCGAGAAGGTCTACTTCTATTTGTTTTTGCGAAACCTCAAAGTTGGTACGCTGATCGGCCAATTGCTGCACCGTTGCGATATTATTTACACTATCCCGATAGGCGATATGATTTTTATAATACCTATAAGAAATTACTAGCTCACCTATTTCTTCATACAATTCTGAAAGTTTTAGATTAGCATCACCAATCTGTTCTTTTAAACCATACTGTTCGGCAATCGTGAGACTTTTTTGCGCATAATCGATTGCAGTTTGGTGCTCCTCTTTTTCCAAATAGATATCGGACATTGATATAAGAAAAACGCTGATGGGGTAATAATCACCAGATTCTTCTAAAATACCAATAGCTTCATTGATGTTTTTTTCGGCAAGGTCATTTTTTCCGGTATTCGCATACACCATGCCTATGTTTCCTAGGTTATAGGCCTTTCCAGCCACATAATCTACTTCTTCAAAAAGTGCCCCGGATTCGTTGAAGTATACAAGTGCTGAATCGTATTTTTTATTGGTAAGCAATGCATCTCCCGCGTTTAATATATACGAAGCCAAAGCGAGAGTGTCTTTAGTTTTTCGTAGTGTAGCAATTGCTTTATTGTAATACAGCATTGCATTTTTATAATTATCGGAAACTGCATATACATCGGCTATCGCACCATAGGCACTACCTTCAACGGGAATTAAATTTTCTCTTTTTGCTACTTCTGCACTCTCGAAATATGCAGCCAATGCATCCTCTAAGTCTCCGACAAACTGTTTTGCATTTCCCTTTTGAAAATACCCATAAGAGAGGTATTCATAATTACCATTTAGCTGTGATAAGTATATCAATTCCTCGGAATATTTTAAAGATAATTCAAAGTCATTTATTTCATTAAAAGACAGACTATATAGCAACTCTAATTTTGCTTCAACCGCCAATGTATCTAACTGATAGATTACCGTTAAGCTATCAGCAATTCGCTGGTCTTGGGAAGTTGTAACTTGATAATTAAAACAAAAAACGCCTATCAAAAAATAATAGGCTTTTCTTTTTAAAGACATTATTATGCTTGAGGTTTTACTCTAATTCTTGGATCTTGGGTATACGTTTTTCCGCCCACCTTATAGGTTATATTATATTCTTCTTCTGAACCTGGAGGCATTGTCCCCACAATTCCTACCCAGGTCCCATTGTTTTCCTGTGAAGGGTCAACAATGAATAAATCGGTTCCTGCGGTCTCAAACACATTATCCAAACTTGAGATATTCCCACCTTTTACCCATTTTACCGTATCCCCTGCGCCTACTTCGGTAGTCATGGCCGCGTCACCCGGTCCCGTATTGGCTTGGTGCCCTTCATCATCGGATAAACTTGGTGGAATTGGATTGGCAATAGTTGCACTAACGGTAACGGTGTGTATATTCGGTGAAGCCCCTATAAAATCCAATTTCCACAGAAAGTTATCGGTGGTAGGCGTATTGCCCTGACACGCTAGTGTACCATTGGCGTTGCCTCCATTTAAAATATTCAAATATTGTCCGCTGCTTTTTACCTGTAAAAGGCACCACCCGGGATTGTTGGGAGCATTTATGAACTTCCATAGGAAATTATCGGTCGTAGGCGTATTGCCCTGACAGGCCCTTGTGCCATTGGCGTTTCCACCATTAAAAATATTCAAATATTGTCCGCTACTCTTTACCTGGATCAAGTGCCATCCTGGGTTATTCGGGGCATCAAGTATTTGCCATATAAAATTATCCGTCGTAGGGGTGTTGCCTTGACAGGCGCTGGTACCGTTGGCATTGCCCCCGTATAATATATTCAGATATTGTCCACTACTTTTTACTTGAAACTTTAAATCCGTTGTTGTCGACATAGTATTGGTTTTAGTTGAATGGATCTATCATTCTTAATTTGGATGATTAAATTAACTTGGTTTATCCAATCCTAAGTGGATGTAAGGACGAAGAGCCCTATTTAATACCCGAAAGGTCTTGATTATTTATCAAGGTATGTTTAATCTCGATGAAGTGGTTTAAACGTTAGGCGGTAAAATTATTGCCAACCCCGATTTCCCGAAGTGTAAATATGGGTTTGTATGGGTGTCAATAGGATGGGCCTTGGTATGGATCTTAGCTTTTTGTATTGTTTGGAAGAAGCGGATATAACTGCAATCAACGCAACCCAGACGGGGCATAAATATTTCATGGAAGTAGGGATTTTTAACCTATATTTAAGAAACCTACGAATTTTGATAAAGGATAACCGTTTTTAAAAACAAGTTTACGAACAGCATTGGGTCAACAAGAAAAAAATACTAAAAAGTTCAATACCTTCGGCGGGGTTTTTACTCCTACCCTTCTTACTATCCTGGGGGTTATCATGTACCTTCGTTTGGGTTGGGTGGTTGGTAATGCCGGATTACTGGGGGCTTGGCTGATTATTATCGTTTCATTCCTTATTACCCTTTGCACGGCCTTATCCATGTCTGCAATTACAACAAACATTCGCATTGGTGCTGGGGGCGCCTATGCGATTATCTCCCAATCGCTAGGTCTCGAGGTGGGTGGTAGCCTTGGTATACCCAGATATATATCCCAAGGGTTGGCGGTTACCATGTACATTTTTGGTTTTAGGGAGGGGTGGTTGACAATCTTCCCGGGACATGAACCTTTTTTAGTGGATATTCTTGTTTTTGGGGTGCTATTGACTATTGCCTATATAAGTGCCGACCTTGCTATAAAAACTCAGTTTTTTATCATGGTCATTATAATTCTGTCCTTATTTTCCATAGTATTGGCCGCGTATTATGGTTCCATGCATATTCCAGTTGAGGATGCCATACGTTGGGGGACCTTCAAGGGGTCAATCGAAAACGGCTTCACAGGTAGTGATTTTTGGCTGGTTTTTGCCGTGTTCTTTCCTGCTGCCACAGGTATAATGGCAGGAGCGAATATGTCTGGGGAACTGGCAAACCCCAAGAAGAGTATTCCGCAAGGCACCCTTTGGGCCATTGGGGTCAGTTTTCTGATATATATGCTGTTAGCCTATTGGTTGGCCCGTACGGCTACAGAACAAGAATTGATCTCAAATTATAACATCATAGTGGAGAAATCCTTTGTGGGGCCATTGATAGTAGCGGGTATTCTTGGTGCCACTTTTTCCTCGGCATTGGCGTCCCTGGTAGGTTCTTCACGAATACTTTTTGCAATGGGTGAACACCGGGTATTGCCTTATGGCGAATTCCTTTCGGGTAAAAGCACTAATGGCCAACCAAGAAATGCAATGGTCGTTACGGGGGTCATCATTTTTGCGACCATGCTTTTACGGGACCTTAATGCTATAGCCCCATTGGTAACCTTATTCTTTCTGATTACGTATGCCATGATCAATATTGTTGTAATCATAGAACAGCGCCTTGGTCTCATCAGTTATAGACCGATATTCAAAGTCTATAAATGGATACCCTGGTTGGGGCTTTCATCCTCTGTCTTGGCCATGTTCATAATTAATCCAACAATCAGCCTCGTTTCCATAAGTATCGTGTTTGTGGTGTATTGGTTTTTGGCCCGACAGAATTTGGAAACCCCTTTTGAGGATGTCCGGTCAGGGTTGTTCGTTTCTTTTGCGGAATGGGCGGCAAAGCATACTTGGGGCATGAAAAGTATGCAGCAACGGGCGTGGAAACCGAATCTTATGGTTCCCATTCGCGATATCCATGGTGCAAAGGGCAATTTTCAATTTTTAAGGAATATTGCCAAGCCGAAAGGTTCCATTAAACTTCTTGGTATTGAACCCTTTTCGGAAAAAACCGGGTTTAGGGATGAGTTGGCCAATCTATCGGAGTCATTTCGGAAGAAAGGGGTGTTTTCTTCATGGACGGTTATTCATAGCGATGATTTTGCACAGGGTGTAAATTACGGTAACCAAGCGTTGCAAGGCGCATTTTTCAAACCCAATATCGTATTTCTTAATCTGCAGGAGCACGACGATTACGAAACGGAATTACGCCCTGTGATCAAGGAGTGTATACGGCTGGAGATTGGGGTATTGCTATATCTGTCGCATCCTATGGCCCAATTGGGTCAACGGAATATGATCAATGTTTGGGTAAGGGACAGGAAGGATAATTGGGATTTGGGTTGGGATATTGGAAACTTGGACCTGTCTATTTTAGTGGCGTATAAATTGAAAAAGAATTGGGATGCCAGTATTAGATTGATCATAGTGATCGATGATGAAGGGGAAAAGGAAAATGCCCAACAATTTTTATTGACGCTGATAAACCTTGCCCGATTACCAGAGACCTTGACCGAGGTTTATGTCGGTAATTTTAAGGAAATAGTGGAGAAATCGCCGGCAGCAGACCTTAATATCTTTGGGATGGAAGGCAATCTGCAATTTGAATTTGTCAAGGAAATAAGTGCAAAAACAGGAAGTTCCTGCCTTTTCGTAAAGGACTCGGGTCATGAGAGTATCTTGGCATAATACCATAAGGACTTATTTGCTTAATGTTGTAATCGGGGCCCAATCTACGGTACGGAATTCCACTTCTCAGCCTTCTGCCAGTAAGGCTATTTTACCCTTACTGGCCGTTGCCTTATAGCCATGATTGACCAATTCATCATTGATCCACACTTTGATTTCTTTTATTTAACATTCAATCCACATATAGTTCCATTACTTGGAAGCTAAGGTTTTTAATGACAAAGACCATTTTATTCTTTATTTCAGGAAAATACTACGCGAACAACCTCCATACTTGGGCTACAAGAAATGTTACCACAAACCCCATGATTACAGGTAAAATAGAAGCGACAACCGTCCATCGAACACTTTTGGTTTCCTTATAAATGGTATAGATCGTTGTACTGCAAGGATTGTGCAACAAGCTGAACAACATGAGGTTGACGGCTGTCAACAACGTCCAACCCCCAGCCCTAAGGATTTCACCGGTCGCATTGGCCGAGTCCAATTCGAACATCACGCCAGCCCCTGCCCCACCGGAGATTCCGGTAACCAAGACCGTAAGCATCAAGATGGTGGGTATTACGATTTCATTGGCAGGAATCGCGACAATATAAGCCACTAGAATCACCCCATTCAAACCAAAAAGGAATCCAAATCCGTCAAAGGAATCAATCATCCAAGCTGCAATACTTAAATCCCCGATATGGATATTGGAAATCAGCCAAATTACGGCACCTGCGGGTGCAGCAAAAACGATGGCACGCCAAAGAACGATAAGCGTTCTATCAATGATCGAGGTGTAAATCGTTTTCCAGAACCTTGGTGGGCGATATGGGGGCAATTCAAGGTTGAATGTAGAGACCTCCCCCTTTAACACGGTTTTTGATAACGCCCATGAGGTCAGGAACATAAAACAAATACCCAGTATAGCGACACCAATAACGGCCCCCAAGGAAGCAATACCAGCAAAGGAAGCTGGTACGGTAGCACCTATAAATATGGTGGCGATCAAGATTTGGGTAGGCCAACGCCCGTTACAGAGCGAAAAATTGTTCGTGATAATGGCAATTAAACGTTCCCTTGGACTATCGATAATCCGCGTTGCGACGACACCAGCGGCATTACAACCAAAACCCATACTCATGGTAAGGGCCTGTTTGCCATGGGCTCCCGATAATTTGAATAAATGGTCTAAATTGAAAGCGACCCGTGGGAGGTAACCAAAATCCTCCAGAAGCGTAAACAATGGGAAAAATATGGCCATTGGGGGTAACATCACAGCAATGACCCAAGCCACGGCCATATAAACACCATCAATTAAAAAGCCATCGAGCCACCAAGGTAAACCTAGGGCCGATGCATATCCCTTCAATGCCGGATGAATGGTATTTAAAAGCAATTCCGCCAACATTGAGGAAGGGTAATTGGCACCAACAATGGTCAACCAAAGTACGACCGCCAAAATAAGGAACATTAAGGGGAACCCCCATGTTTTACTGGTGATGATCTTATCGATTTTGGCATCTAACCGCAATCTATTGTCACCATTTGGCTTGTGAACGGAAACCTTTACGATTTCGGCCGCATCGGCGTATATACCCTCAGCAAGGTTATCATGGAATTCGTCACCGATTTGCCAACGAAGGTCATTGGAGAGGGCAATGATATTGTCTATATTCTTTTGCTTCATGAGATATATTCTTCAAATTCCCCGGTTCGGAGTAAATTAATGATGTGTTGGTCACCTTCCAAAAGTCGAAAAGCAATCCATCGACTGTTGGGCATATCGGGATATTCCTTAAGGATCTCCACACTTAAATCCTCAACAGCTTTTTCAATATTCTTGGGGATATTCTTAATACGATGGGGTTTGCAAACGATAGAGCCATTGGCAACCTCGCTGATGGTCTGTATCAATTCAGGGATACCCTCATTGTATCGTGCACTTGCGGGAACCACAGGAATACCGAGGTCGCGCGCTAAGGTACGGGTGTTTATCTCTATATCGTTACGTTTGGCCTCATCCATAAGGTTTAGGCATAGTACCGCCCGATCGGTAATTTCCAGTATCTGTAAAACCAAGTTCAGGTTTCTTTCCAATCTACTGGCATCCACGACGATTACGGTAACGGTGGGTTTCCCAAAAAGAATGAAGTTTCGGGCTACTTCCTCATCTTCGGAAGTCGATAATAAGGAATAGGTGCCCGGCAAATCCACCAGTTTGTATTTTTCATTATTGTATTCAAAACCACCTTCTGCCCTGGTTACCGTTTTACCGGGCCAGTTGCCTGTATGTTGGCGCAAACCGGTAAGGGCATTGAAAACGGTACTTTTACCTGTATTCGGATTTCCGGCCAACGCAATAACGTGGTCAAAAGAGGAGGTGTCCACCCCTAATTTTTTTAATCCGGCCGCATTGAAATGCGCACAGGTATCACATGCACTTTTAGGTTTAACTTCCATGACCTATTTTTTAATTAAAATTTTAGATGCCTGATCGTTTCTCAAGGCAATACTGGTTCCTTTTATCAAATAAGCTTTGGGTTCACCCAATGGGTTTAAAAGATCAATACTAACACTGGCTCCCTTTACAAATCCGAGATCCAATAACCGTCTTCTACTTTCTCCCCTTATCTCCTTTGAAATACCGATGATTTTTGCTTTTTCATTTTCCTTAAGGATATTGAGTCTTAATATATCTTCCTCATAGGAAATATTTTTTTCCAAAATGGAAACCGTAATATTACCCGCCATAATCGGTGCCAACTTAAAAGCTTCCCCTTCGGAATGGAAAACAATCCGTTCCGGGGATTTTTCAACGACTCGTATAATAGATCCTATATGGATGTTTTCGGCCATTATCTGTTTGTAAATGATATCGGGTTTGTCTTTAATATGGATTATCCTTCCAATAGTATGCGTCTTTAATTCGGATACGGGAACCCCTTTTAATTCAGCCATTTTACCGGTTATGGTAGGTATGGGATCCCCATGCGGGTCAAATTGTGGATTACCCAGTTTATGGGCCAAGAGGTTGGTTTCATCCATAGATAACTCATGCTCTTTTCTTTCGGCCCGTTGATGCCATTCGGTCTTGTTAAAACCGGTTTTGTCGGCCAAGTACCTTTCCCACAATCTATGTGCCCTTATAATCCGAAGGGCATAATCGCTGCCCGATTTCGTCAATTTTACAATATCGCCTGAAATGCGTACCAATCCCAAGGTGGCCATATTATCGATACTATCAATGACCATTTTGTCATTTTGCTTCAGTGTGCGTACAATATCATTGATATTCAGGTATTTGCCCGCATTTTCGTTGTGGTATAATCGTTTAAGGATATCCTCGACAATTATTTTATCGGTGGACTGGGATCCTTTGTTGATCAACCAGAACCAGCCGTTATTAGGCCTAAAAAACAGAAAGCCCAATAGGCAAATACCCAAGAATACCAAAAGTGCCAAAAGTGGATCGTATGTGTTCATTCGCTTTTTATATAGAGGTTTTTAGCCACATTTCCGGAGATTGTGATTTGTTGTGTATTGTTATCGATGGTCACAGAATTATCAAAGGGTTCTATTTCCACTATTTTAATGGTATCCCCAATGGTAATATTGATCTTGTTCAAATATTTCAAAAAACTATCCGAGGCATCCTTTACCCCAACTACAATCCCTTCTTCGTCTACCTTCAACTCCGCGAGTATAATGCTTTCCGAGGCAACGATTTTTCCATTTGTATTGGGTATGGGATGCCCATGGGGATCATGGGAAGGGTATTCCAGGAAAGCATCGAGTCTATTGGTCAATGTTTTCGATTGAATATGTTCCAATTGTTCTGCGATGTCATGTACCTCATCCCAACTAAAGCCAAGCTTGTCCACCAAGAAGGTCTCCCATAAACGATGTTTTCGGACAATCACCATCGCCCTGGTTTCCCCTTTTTTAGAGAGTCTGGCCCCTTTGTATTTTGTGTAGTCCACCAATCCTTTATTGGCAAGTTTCTGAAGCATATCGGTAGCGGAAGATGCCTTGGTCTTCATTTTTTTTGCGATCGAATTGGTACTTACCAATTTCTGGGTTTCTTCACCCAACGCATAGATTTCCTTCAAATAATTTTCTTCGGCCTGGGATAACATGGCAATAATTTTTAGCAAAAATATAAAATATTTTTAGTCTAATCTAAAAAATAGGGCATAACCATACGGTTATCAGTATGAATACTTTGAAGACCACCGTTAGATGATGAATATTGCAATCATATATTTAAGCGAAAAGAGGACCCCGAAGTGTTTTTTACATTATTAAGGATTGCTTGGTAGTATGCAACGCGCATCCAAATTATCGAGGAGATACTGGAAATTCCCCAGACTTTGCCGCATTACCTTGGAATTATCGGAGTGGCATTGTAAACATGCCCCGACCAATAGCATTCGTTTTTGCTCCTTGATGGACAAGGGTCTAAAATCGGTCCGGGTGGTATTGACCTTATCTTGATTCTGTGAATTCATAAAACCAATCCAAGCATCTTCGGGTAAATTATCATTGGGATTCATGGCATATTCCGGCGTAAAATCCCATTGACCCGTTCCTGTCGATGTGTTATATATCAATTTCCCATTGCCATAGCCCAAGGCTGTGGGATTTGAATGGCACGATGTACAGTTCCTGACGGACTTTGTGGTTGTATGGGGCGAATTTGGGGCGTATAGGCGATGAAAGGAAATATCCTCCCCTGCCCGACCCGATTCGAAACTACCCTTGTCAAGGGTCATGATCATTCCAGGGATGGCGGGCTCGTACTTTTTACCGTCTTCGGATTCCCGAACCCCCAATGTGGGGTATGAAGTCAAAAATTCCGCGACATGCTCTACCCATTGTCCGGTAACATTGGTTTTATCGAGTAAGTCAAATCCGTTAGGGTCTTTTTTATCAAATACATTATGACAACCAATACATTTGTTGGTCCAGGACGAATGACATGTGGCGCAACTGACATTCTTGTGGGCACTATCCCGCGAACAGCTTTCAGATTGCGGCTTTATCTTATGTAGCTTACCATCTTTTTTGCCGACCAAATAGGCTTGGTCACCCTCCATATACAAATTTACCAAGGGGTGACCGTCATTTTCGGCTACCAGTATGGGTTTATCGGTATGGGTGTATTTTCTGTGCATAAAAACCAGTAAGGATTCTTGATCAAGGGAGTCATAGGGGATCGTTTGTGGTTTTTCCTTATAGTGACAATCGGAACACTTCAAGGTAACCGCTTGCTCTTCATGGGCATAGGATATGCCATTACCCATTACTTCATGGCTGGAATGACAATCAACACATAGCATATTGTTGGTATGGTGTACATCGGCCTCCTTTTTGGCATACACCCTCAAATCTTCCATAACCCGATAATTCGGTTTATTTTGAACTTGCTCTTCATCCAATAAGGTTTCTTGCCAACCTTCATAATTGGTTGATATACGACTGGATCGACTATGGCATCCAAAGCAATGAAGGTCATTAACGAATATGTCGGCAGAGGGATGGGTTTTGGGAATCGTTTTTTTATTGGAATCGAGATATTGTGTCAATTCGTTATGGGCCTGCTTGGTATAGTTCAAATGACACGCGATACACCCACCACCGCGACTCAATTGGGTGATTTTTCCAAACTCCGTTTTGTCAGCCCCCAAATGACAATTGGCACAGAGGTCCCGCAGGTGTTTTTCAGAGGCAGTATGTTGTATATCCTTTATATGGTAATGGTCATTAGGGGTTTCAGCTTCGCCAAAAATATATTTATCCACGGCCACAATACCACTGTTCGTCGTCATTAGGGAGACCTTTATTTTCGACAATTCATTCGGGTGGCATTTTCCACAGGTTTCGGAGGCGTTACTGAGATTACCCGGGATAAGCACCATTCCCTCATGTGATTTGTTCTTGTCCGATTCCTTCCCATTACCCAGATGGCAACTCATGCAACCTATGAAATCAGGATTGTGATAATCAGAAAAACCACTCGTAGTCGAGTGGCATTGAATACAACTTTCCGAAGTAGGTGAAATATCAACATACTCTGGGGATGCAGTACTCCCTATTTTACCAAAGTCCCAATATTTTATGAATATTAGGGTACCCAACACCATCAAGATCAATAATGCAATGGCAACTTTTTTTATATTCCCTAATGCATTCTTCTTCATAAACCTTTGGTTTTCTTTATCAAAATTACAATTTAAATCAGTTCTAAAGAGGTTTCTTATGTAACATTTGTTACACTTAACTTGTTGAAAACATGACAATTATCATTATTTGAGGTCATGATGGTGTGTAAATTTACATTCATACGCATGCAATATTGCACTTTAGAATTTGATTGAAAAGTTTATGGGTACGTCAAGAAGAAAATTCATTAAGATTTCCGCATTAGGTTTTGGGGGTGTAGCTGTTGCCGCTACATCATTGGAATCCATGGGTGTAAATTCTTATTTAGAGGGATTTGCATTGGAGGATTCCCTTGTAAAATTAAGACAGACTGCAACCTATTGTGAGGTGTGCTTTTGGAAATGTGCCGGATGGGTACATACTGACAGTAAGGGTACCATTCATAAAATCATAGGTAACGATATTGACCCCCATTGCAATGGTAGGCTATGTCCCCGTGGAACTGGTGGTGTTGGTATGTATACCGACAACGATCGTTTAAAGAAACCCTTGGTACGAAAGGTTATCGATGGGGAGGAAACTTTTGTGGAAACGGATTGGGATGAGGCATTGACCTTGATCGCAACAAAAATGAAGGGGATAAAGAAAGAATACGGTGCTGAGAGTTTAGGATTACTGAAACATGGCTCACCAGGCTCCCATTTTGAACATTTATTCAAGGCTTTCGGTTCTGAAAGTATAGCGGAGCCGGCATATGCACAGTGTCGCGGACCAAGGGAAGCAGGCTTTAGCCTAACTTTCGGGTCATGGGTGGGTTCACCGGAACCAACCGATATCCGGGACACCAAATGTCTGGTCTTGATAGGATCACATATTGGTGAGAACATGCATAATACCCAAGTACAGGAAATGTCGGATGCCATTGATCGTGGTGCTACCATTATCACGGTGGATCCCCGACTTTCAACGGCAGCAAGTAAGTCGCAACATTGGTTGGCCATCAAGCCTTCGACCGATATTGCCCTATTGCTCGCCTGGATGAATGTCATTATAAACGAGAATTTATATGATAAGGAATATGTGGATAGGTATACCCTAGGATTTGAGGAGTTAAAAGAGCATGTACAGGAGTACACTCCGGAATGGGCCTATGGTGTTACCACAATAAAACCTGAGGAAATCAGAAAAACGGCACGGATAATGGCCGCTGCCGCCCCTGCAACCATAATACATCCGGGACGACATGTGACTTGGTATGGGGACGATACCCAAAGGGCAAGGGCTATGGCCATCTTGAATGGACTATTAGGTTCCTGGGGCCGCAGGGGTGGATTCTATTTCAAGGAGAAAATAAGTATTCCGAAGTTCCCCCATCCCCCCTATCCTACCCCAAAATGGGGTTGGCAAGAAATTGGTGAAAAATATCCTTTTGCAGAAATGGGCATTACCAATGAACTTATTAAGGCCTCTTTACCTTCAGAGGATAATGAATATCCTATAAAGGCATGGTTCGTGGCCGGCACCAATTTGAACAATTCCATTCCGAACAAAAAGTTATTGGAAGAAGCCATTAATGCCTTGGATTTTATGGTGGTTGTAGATACCATGCCCATGGAAATCACTGGGTATGCCGATGTTGTTTTGCCCGAATGTACCTATTTGGAACGTTATGATGGCATTCGATCCGCTACGAATAGGGAACCATCGATAGCCTTACGCATGCCGGCCGTAGCCCCAAGGTTTGATTCGAAACCGGCCTGGTGGATTGCCAAACAATTGGGGGAAAAACTTGGACTGCACGACTATTTTAAATATGATGATTTTAAGGAAGTCATTGCCTGGCAATTGAAACAAATGGGAACCTCCTTGGAGGAAATGGAAAAAATAGGGGTGAAAAAATTCCCTAGAAAGTCTGGCCCTATGTATTTGGAAGAAGGACAGGATTATGAATTCTATACCGATAGTGGTAAAATAGAGTTTTACTCAGGAGCTTTGGAAAGAGAGGGATTTGACCCTATGCCCACGTATACGAAACACCCAGAGCCTGCACCGGGATACTATCGATTGAATTATGGTAGATCACCCATGCATACCTTTAGTAGAACGGTAAACAATCCCAATCTCAACGATTTAAAGAGTGAGAACGACCTGTGGGTCAATCCAAAGGTGGCTCGAATACTTGGTTTGAAAAAAGGACAGTACGTTTGGCTAGAGAATCAGGATGGGGTCCAATCCTCATTCCCCATTCGGGTACGTGTTACCGAGAGGATCCGATGGGATTCCGTATATATGGTCCATGGGTTTGGGCATAACAACAAAAAATTGGGCCGTGCACATGGCAAGGGCGCCAGTGATACACAACTGATCAGTCAAGTGGCCATTGATCCCATTATGGGAGGAACAGGAATGCGCGGAAACTTTGTTAAGATACTTACTGAAAATCCATCTAAAACCGTAGAAGTATGAGATATGCCATGGTCATCGACACCAAAAAGTGTGTAGGTTGCAGTGACTGCGTAGTTGCGTGTCAAACCGAGAACAATGTTCCTATTGGGTATTGCAGGGACTGGATTACTGAACGGGTTGAAGGAGCCTATCCCAATCTTGAATTGGAATTGCGATCCGAGCGGTGCAATCATTGTGAGAATGCACCCTGTGTACGCTGCTGCCCTACGGGTGCAAGTCATATTATTGAAGGAGGAATCGTCTTGGTGACCCCCGATGAATGTATCGGTTGTGGAGCATGTATAGAATCTTGTCCTTATGATGCGAGATACCAACATCCGGAAGGCTATGTGGATAAGTGTACTTTTTGCCATCATAGGCTCGAGAAAGGCCAACTCCCAGCCTGTGTTTCGGTTTGTCCTACCAAATGCATGTATTTTGGCGATTTGGATAACCCTAACAGTGAAGTGTCGCAATTACTCAAAGCCAGAAAGCATAAAACCTTGGCGCCAGAGGCGGGAACAAAACCCCATGTTTATTATTTAATATAAACCTTAACAATGGAAGAAGAACTATTCACAAGTGGTAGAAACCTACCGAACATCGACCCATCCTTGCAAATATGGCACTGGCCGATTTCAGTTTATCTGTTTTTAGGGGGCTTGGCAGCCGGACTCTTATTTTTTGCAGCGGTATTTACCGTTATTAAAAAAGAAGAAGAAACCCCGGCTACGGTAAAGTATGCCGTTATGATAGCACCTATAGCCTTGGTACTTGGGTTATTGGCCTTGTTTTATGACCTTACCCATAAAATATATTTTTGGCAATTGTATACAACCGTTAGGATTGAATCCCCCATGTCCTGGGGTGCTTGGGTATTGCTTATTATTACCCCTTTATCCATGCTTTGGGTTTTTAGTTATTGGAAGGAGGTTTTCCCTAAAATGGATTTGAAATTCGGGTTTTTGAAAAAATTCCAAGCCTTTGTGGTCAAAAATCGAATGAACATGGCTTATGTATTGATCCCCCTTTCCGTAGTCCTAGGGATATATACCGGGATACTGCTATCGGCCTTTAATGCACGTCCACTATGGAACAATGCCATTTTAGGACCCCTGTTCTTGGTATCAGGACTTTCTACGGCGGCAGCCACCATTATTCTTTTTTCAAAATCGAAAAGTGAAAGAAGCCTTTTCAGTAAGATCGATATAGCCCTTATTGTTATTGAATTGGCCCTTATCGTACATATGATCATGGGGTACTGGGCAGGTTCCGAAGTACAATTGGAAGCGATGCAACTCTTGACCAATGGCGAATTTACCGTAATGTTCTTTGTTTTTGTGGTCATTCTCGGTTTGCTGTTGCCCGGACTTTTGGAAATTTTGGAGTTGAAAGGCTATAAGGTTCCCGTTGTGGTCCCCGCCATTCTCATCCTTATTGGAGGTCTGGTATTCCGATTTGTTATGGTGGAAGCGGGACAATTAACACGCTATCTATATTAATATTAATAATTGCATGCAATGGATAAATCAAGTGAAAATAACAGACACGTATATTGGAATCCTTATTTTGGAGGTTTCCTATTGGGACTTTTGATCATCTTTACTTTTTATATGACGGGGCGTGGCCTTGGGGCTAGCGGTGCTATGAAAAGTAGTGTTGTTACGTTGGTCGACAAGGTTTCCCATGAGCACACCATCAATAATGCCTATTACAGTAAATTCGTTAAGGATGATGAATCACCCATGAATACCTGGTTGGTATTTGAAAGCCTTGGCGTTCTTGCCGGAGCCTTTATTTCGGGGTCCTTATCGGGTCGTATAGGTTTTAGGGTACAACATTCCCCAAAGATCACTTCACGAAGACGTTTGGTCTTTGCCTTGTTCGGTGGGATCCTCTTTGGACTTGGGGCACAGATTGCCAGAGGCTGTACCAGTGGGGCGGCCTTGAGTGGTATGGCCGTATTGTCGACCGGTGGGTTTATCACGATGCTGGCCATCTTCGGGACGGCGTACCTTTTCGCATACTTTTTTAGAAAAAATTGGATATAGATTAATAGTAAAATATAAGGCATATGGGACCTCTGATACCAAATGGAATATTAACAAATGAATGGAACATCATTATCGCCGTACTGATAGGCTTGGCCTTTGGCTTTATTTTGGAAGCCTCGGGATTCTCTTCCTCCCGAAAATTGGCGGGTGTTTTTTATGGCTATGACTTTGCCGTACTGAAAGTGTTTTTCACAGCTGCCGTTGTCTCGGTGATCGGCTTGTATTATATGGATTATCTAGGATGGATCGATATGGGCATGTTATATGTGCATCCTACCTATTTATGGGCTGCGATTATCGGTGGGGCCATTATGGGGGTAGGTTTCGTCGCAGGCGGATTTTGTCCCGGCACCAGTCTTTGTGCCGTTGCCATTGGCAAACTGGATGCTTGGGTCTATGTTTTTGGCATTATGCTGGGGGTATTCATTTTTTCAGAAGCCTATAGTGTATTGGAAGGACTGTACAATGGTTCTTTCTTAGGGAATATCACTTTGGTGGATAGTTTCGACATTCCAGCAAATTACATAATCTTCGGGGTCACAATAATTGCCTTGGTGGCCTTCTTTGTCTCTGATATTGTACGGAAGCGTATTAAAAAAGTATTTTACTAAAATAAAGCATTATGATCAATAGGAATCTGGCCAAAATTCTTGCTAAACGGTATATCATATTAGCCTCGTTGCTCCTTATTGCAGCTTTAGGTCTGGTATTATTGCCGGCATATCAAAAAAACGAACATGTAACCGCGGAAGATCTTTTAGCAAAAGTTGTAAACCCTGAACGTTATGTTACCTCAGATGATTTGGCCCATAAGATCATTGCCAAAGACCCGTCGATCCTGTTGATCGATCTGCGGGACGAAGAAGAATATGCGGAATATACCTTGGCAGGAGCCCTCAATATACCTTTCGATGCGATCTTAAATGCTGATTATGAAGCCTATTTGAATCAAGGTCAATATGATGTTGTATTGTTTTCCAATGACGATTTCAAAGCGGACCAAGCATGGTTGATATTGACCAGATTGGATTATAAAAACCTGCATGTGCTAAAAGGAGGTATCAATGGATGGTATAACACGATCCTCAATCCACCAGAACCGACAGAAAATATGGCAAAGGAAGCCTTTGAACGCTATGATTTCAGAAAGGCAGCAGCGATGTATTTTGGTGTGGGTATAAAGGCGCAGGACAATGAACAGCAGCTAAATAGGACTCCGAAAAAAGTTGTCGTTCCTGTTATGAAAAAGAAAAAAAGAAAACCAGAGGGGGGTTGCTAAAACTATATCGACATGAAAGAATTGGAAAAAACCAAACGTATCTCAATATCAACCGTAATTTTTATTCTGGTCATCCTCATCGGGGTATTGACTTTCAAAAAACCGACCAACGTTTATAAGAAAACGAACAGTGAGACCCTAGCCATGGTCAACACACAGGATTATTTGGTAGACTATACGGACGTTGACCAATCAAATTCGGTATTCATAGATATTCGGGAAAGGTTCGAGTATTCCAAGGGCCATATCGGTGAAGCCTTGAATATGCCCACAGCGGATATTTTGGAAGAACAAAGTATTTCAATGTTCGATGGATTAAGGGATGCAGGCAAGACAATAGTCTTTTACGGCAAAACACCCAATGAGGCGAACAGTGCTTGGATGATCTTGTACCAACTGGGTTATGAAAATATAAAAATACTCAACAGCGCCACCCAATTGGTGGATAATCGGTTTGAAGTAACGAATTATGATTTGGAAAAACCGATAGCCAACTATTTGGAGATCTTCAACAATGGTAATCCTGAAAATTCGGAAGACACGCAGGTATTGGCTCCGGTAACCCCTAAAAAGGTCATCGCGGTGAAGAAAAAGAAGAAACGAAAACCAGAGGGAGGTTGCTGATTTTGAAAAACCATCAAAAGGAAAGTCGTATTATACAAAAATCCATATGCCTCAGATTTAAATTCCGTGATATTCCAACAAGGGAAATAATCAAGATCGAAAAAAACGGGTAAAAACCATAAATTTTCGTTTGGTGTTGATGAAATAAACCCCTGTAAGCAGTACAACGGCAGCCATAATAGACTGTAGGGTCACCTCCTCTTCCAAAAAATACCAGCCCAAAACCAGTGCGATTATGGGATTTACATACGTAGAGGTGGCTACTTTTTCTGGTGAAACGACCTTTAATAAATAATTGAACGATGTAAAGGCCACGATACTACCAAAAACGATAAGCAATAACACCGATAATTGCACGGGGCTGCTCCATACCCAAGGAGAGCTCCATGTCTCATTAAAAAGTAGACTCGAAATAGCAAGCATGATACCCGCCATCAGCATTTGATAACCCGTATTCACAAAGTGGTTTCTTGGTAGATCTGCCTTTCCGACAAAAATACTTCCATAGGCCCAACTCAACATACATAGAAATATCATGGACATTCCTAAAATGGAATTCTCTTGACTGAGGATTTGCTTTTGGCTTACCAGTAAATAAATTCCGATCAAACCAAGGATTACCCCAACAATGGACATCAACTGTATTTTTTTACCTTGGAGGATACGCATAAGTACAAGAACGATCAATGGCTGTGCAGAAACTTCCAAAGCTGCGAAACCACTATCAACAAACCTAAGGGCCCAAACCACTACCCCATTTCCAAAGGATAGGAACAAGAAACCGGCAATAATGGTATTCTTCAATTGGCGCCAGCTTATGGCAATACTTTTTCCCATCATCATGGCGATAATGAATATCAATATCCCAGCAACAGTAAAACGTGTGGCCGCAAGCATAAAAGGGGGTAATTCATTTACGGCGATTTTATTTAAAAGGTAGGTAGAACCCCAAATAACATATATGGAGAAAAATGCAAGGATAATCAATAATGGTTTTTGGTTCTTTTCCATGAATTATATATGAGGGTCAATATTAATCATATACTTCGGATTCTCAACTAAGTATAAAAAGGATGTGACCAAGGTTGTTCTTAAATTGGTGATTTTACACCAAAGAAAATAGCCATGAGATCCATAGGTATTCTGATGGTGTATGTTGTCTTGAAATAAATGGTTATGTGAAAATTTGTGTCAATTGAATTTGTCCCACCAATCCGTAGTGGTATAGTCCTGTTGTTCAAGGCTAATGGACTCCCCTATTCTAGGGACAATTACTGAAACGTTCAATTCATTGGCCTTTTTTAGGATTCGCTCAACAGGATCGGTCCAGGAATGCATGGCCAATTTAAAGGCCCCCCAATGAATGGGCATTATTCTGTTTGCCTTGATGTCGATTGCCGCTTGTGCCGTTTCTTCCGGCATCATATGTATTTCCTTCCACATTTCGTTGTATTGACCACATTCCATCATGGCAAAATCAAAAGGTCCATATTTATTGCCAATTTCCTTAAAATGGGAACCATACCCACTATCGCCACTGAAGAATATATTCTCGGTTGTGGATTGTATGATCCAAGAAGCCCAGAGGGTATTGCCCCGATCATTGATTCCCCTTCCTGAAAAATGTTGCGCAGGGGTACATCTAAAGATCAAATCATCAAAATTACTTTCTTGCCACCAGTCCAACTCCGTAATTCGCTCTGGTGAAACGCCCCATTCCTGTAAATGGACACCAACGCCCAAAGGAGTATAAAAATGACCTACTTTGTCCTTTAATTTCAGGATTGAACCATAATCCAAATGGTCATAATGGTCATGGGATAGTATAACGGCATCGATGATGGGTAATTTTTCAATTTGTATCGGCAATTCACGACTAAACCTATTGCTGCCCAATATGGGATTGGGGGCCGGAACATCCCCGAACATAGGGTCGATCAAGATGTTCTTTCCATTCATTTGAAGTAAAAAGGTCGAATGGCCAAACCATACCAGTCGAGTACTATCGTTATAGTTCACGATACTGAGGGAATCTATTTTCTCAACCGTTATGTCTTCACTCGGCCTTGTTTTTGGGGAAGGTTTAAAATAGCCCACCAGGCTTTTTACGAACTTATTAAAGTCCATAGACATCTCAACGTTCCCCCGATTGATGAATTTACCCTCTTTATAATTATTCGAATTTGAGTAAAGTTCCTTTTCTTCCTTGGAGGCCTTACCCCCAAATTCCGGGCTACTGTATATAAAAATCGTTGTGGTTATCAATACCACTCCCAATAGAACACCAATACCTATCAACATTCGTTTTATTATTATTAAAATTTTCCTGATCATTTAAAATTTTTCAAACAAAGGGACAAAAATAGCATAATAGATTTAGGATACGCGCCAGCAGGAACGAAGGAAACATAATAAAAAGGGCAAATAGCCCTCTTTTACTTCCCATGGAACCTTATTTTATTATGCACCCAAGATTTTGTGCCCGTAGAGGCACTGGAATTCACTTTTGTACCTTCTTCATTACAACCATGGATATACATGGCAGGAATAACGATTTTTTTCCATCGGATTTCCCCGTCAATGTAAATTTCCATCAGGATTGTCCCACTTTGGCTTCTAATCCTAAACCATATTTTTATAGGAAGACCCTTAGGAAGAAAGAAAAAGACCGCAAACTATGCGGTCTTTATAAATCAAATTTGTTATGAAATGGTATGTTGTTAGATTTTCTTGACCCTAACTGCGTTCATACCACGTTGTCCTTTTTCAAGCTCGAAGGATACCTTATCGTTTTCCTCGATTTCATCAATCAAACCACTGACATGGGTAAAATACTTTTCTTGGTCAACCGCGTCTATGATAAAACCAAATCCTTTGGAAGAATCATAGAAAGAAACCTTACCTGTTCTTACTGGATCGAATTTCTCCTCATCACTTTCCTCTTTCTTAGGAATTCCCAAGACAATGTCCTCTGCCTCGATTTCTATCTTTTGGGATGGATCTGGAGGGGTATCGGTTAAATTGCCGTTGTAATCAACGTAAGCAAACTGAATGCCGCCGCCACTTTCTTTAGCTGCAGCTTTTCGAGCTACTTTTTTCTTTTTCTTTTCCTCACGTTTTTTCAAACGCTTCTTTTCTTTTTCACTTTTGTTAAATGTCTGTTGCGACTTGGCCATATTTTATTACAATAAATTTTTGTTTTAAATTTAAGAAAAAGGGCTTAAACAAATCGTGCTATGAAAAAAAACAATCTCGGAGAAAACATACGACCATTTCATTGAAAAATGGTCCCTAATTCAAAAACTTATGCAAATATAAGGTTTTGCTAATTAATTTAATAGCAGTAAAAGCTTTTGTTGCTTAAGTAGTCCTTCGAGAATTACAAACGTTCCCATAAAAAAGGATGGTTTACCCTTAAGTTAAACCACCCTTTGATTATAGATCCTTCGCCTTTAAGGAAGATTTAAGCGACGGTTTCTTCGGCTTTCCTATTTCTGGTTATTTTTTCAATAAGGTCAGGAACCTTTTCAAATGCTGCAGCCAATCCGTGTGTTTTGCCTGCTTCCAAAAATGAAATTTGATCACCTTTGGTCACTAGAAAACCGATAGGTTCAATGCCGACACCCGCACCAGCGCCCATGCCCTGGCCTTTTTTTGATTTAGCCTCGGTACCTTCGCCCCCACCAGAGCCAAACCCCATGCCTACCTTTATAACAGGTACGCATTTAAATTCACCCAGTTCAAATTGTTTGCCAACTACAGTTTCTGTATTGGCCTCAGCCTTCATAAAGTCTGTGATCTTTCCCAATAATTCTTCAAAATGTAATTCCATAGTATTGAGTTTTAAGTGTTAATAAGTGCTCTAATTACGTGTATTGGTCTATTCTGTATATGAAGTATGAATTGGTTTTGTCCTATAAAATTGATATTGAATTGTCCCTGGCTAAGGTTTAAAAAAGCAAATACAGGATATAATTTGGCATTTGTGATACAATTCCCTGTATCAATATTCAATACTAGTTGCTTGACTTTAAAGGTCCGTAAAGCCTTAAGAATACGATTCATCTTGGGATGCCTCTTTTTTGAAACCTGTTGTTTTTTTAAGGTTTTTTCCTTTTTCTGGGAACTTATTCGGTCTAAAGGATGGAAATAGAAATCCATAAACAAGGCCTTAATGTGAATCCGAATCAACTGCTCCCTATCAGGTTCTATATTGGCTTTAACCAATCCTTTGGCTTGTATAAAATATTCATGGGTACCCGTATCAATGAAAAGAACCACTTTCATAAATAATAGGAACAGTATGAATACAGTTAGGAGTATTAGGACAATAAGCAATGTCATAACCTATTTTTATGCAAATGAAGATGAATGGTACCCTTAAAACAATGACCCAAGTCATTTCTTTTGCATTTTATTTATTTTTATATTCTTACTTGTAAATAAGTGTAAAAACCTGTAAATCAAATATATAGTATTTTTTATTCTCCCCTATCTAATACCTTCGATTGTTAAATATTATATAAAATAGTACCTTTTTATACATAGTACTGTAACAAAACTACACCCATCTCGTCTGTTTAGTGTAAGTCAATTAAAAACAACACAATGGAAACATTATATCCACATCAAGTAAGACCTAGAATATATTTTGATTTAGGTAGCGGTTGGCATACCGATAGATTCTATGATCTAACAATCAGCAACAAAACCAATAACAATTAAAAACGAATATCATGAGAGCATCACTAAGAAGAACAGCAACAGAAACAAGGGTAAATTCATTCTTTTCAACCTTAAAAGACAGCAAACGGGTTCAATGGGCAGGTTATAGAAAATATAATCGCTAATACAATCCTTCATCATAATCAAAAAACAATCAGATCGGTATTGACATACAGATCATAAAAAACAGAAATCATGAGAGCAACATTAAGTAAATCACCTACAGAATCAAGAACATACGCTTATTTTTCAAGTTTTAAGAACAGTAAACGTGTACGTTGGGCAGCCTATAGAAGTTACAACAGGTAGCCCCAACAATAACAAAACAATCATCAATCACTTCCTGGACTTTATTCAGGATCTAAAAAAAACAATCATCATGAGAACAACAATCACTTTACAAACCCCTACAGAGGCCCGGAAAAATTCTTATTTTTCCAATTTCAAGAATAGTAAAAGGGTGCAATGGGCGAACTACCGTCACTTTAAATAGGAATAGGCTATAAAGACCATCCTTAAGGAAAAACAAGAGGGTGCACTTTTTAAAAGTGCACCCTCTACTAATAAAGGTTGGTTAGTAATTTATTGTTCATTCTGTTTCACCAATCCTTTTTGCACATTCGAAGGAACGGCTTGAAAGGATGAAAAAACGGATTTAAAAGTGGCCCTACCTTGGGTCATAGACCGTAAATTGGTAGAGTAACCATATAATTCGGCAGCGGGCACCATACATTTTAGTACCTGGTAATTATCCATTGTATTGATTCCCTGTATAATGGAACGTCGCGATTGCAGGTCGGTCATCACATTCCCGACCATTTCTTCAGGGACCTTGACCGTTAATTCGTTGACGGGTTCCAGCAAGTTGGGATTGGCATTCAGGAAAGCTTCCTTAAAGGCATGGGCTCCGGCAATTTTAAAGGAAATATCATTGGAATCGACGGAGTGCATTTTACCATCATAAACCATGACCCGTACATCACGGATATATGAGCCTGTCAACGGACCGGTTTCCATGACTTCCAAAATGCCCTTCATTATCGAAGGCAAGTATCGAAGGTCAATTACCCCGCCCACGATGCAATTATAAAAGACGAGTTTACCGCCCCATGGCAGATCAACTTCTTCCTTACCCCGAATATTGAATCCTTCAGGTTCGGGTATGCCCTCATACCAAGGTTCTATTTTTAAATGTACCTGGGCAAATTGTCCTGCCCCACCGGATTGCTTTTTGTGTCTGTAGCTAGCATTCGCAGATCGCTGAATGGTTTCACGATAAGCTATTTTGGGCTTTTCGAATGATGCTTCAATCCCATAACCATTCTTTAAGGTCCAATCGATCGTTGCCAAATGCAATTCACCTTGGCAACCTAAAATCATTTGCTTCAATTCCTTTGAATACGAAACCACGACCGTTGGATCCTGACTGTGTATTTTCTTTAAGGCGTCACTTAATTTTTCCTCTTCTTTTTTATTCGAGGCTGAAATTGATTTTTTAGTCCTTGGTTCGGGAAATTGGATGGGTTTGATCGTAATAGGATTGCCCGCCTCGTGTAGGGTGTCGTTTGTTTCCGTATACTTTAATTTTAGGGTTGCTCCGATATCCCCTACGGTCAATTTTGGTACGGGTTCACGTTTTTTACCGTCCATAATGAACAGTTGGTTCAAAATTTCCGTTTCCCCATTTCTCGAGTTCACCAATTTATCGTTCTGTTTTACTTCTCCCGATTTAACCTTGAAGAATGTAATTTGTCCCAAATTGGGTTGATGGATGGTCTTGAATACAAAAAGTGATGTCGGAGCCTCTTTTTTGGGCTCAATAACTTTGCCTTCAACACTTTGTTGTGGTTTTAAATCCGAGGCAGAAGGGGCTACATTGTCTATGAATCCCATTAAACGACCGCTACCCATATCGTTAAGGGCCGAAGTGCAGAATACGGGAAACACCTCTTGGTTTAGCATACCGGCCTTGATGCCTTGTCGCATTTCATCTTCGTTCAAGCTTCCTTTCTCAAAATAGAGTTCCATTAACTCCTCATCATTTTCCGCAGCCTTCTCAACCAACTCATTGTGCAATTCATCCGCCAGTTCCTTTTGATCTTTGGGAATGGGCAGCTTTTCCGGTTTCCCTCCATTAGGTCCGAACTTGTACATTTTCATTTTCAATACATCGATGATGCACTGCGCGCCATCCACTTTTATGGGATATTGGATTTTGACCAGGTTGTTTCCGACCAAATTTTTAAGGCTGTTGTAACTTTCATCAAATTTAAGGCCCACATGGTCTATTTGATTGATTACGAAAACTGTCGGCTTTTGGTATTTATCAATATAATTCCAAATGATCTCGGTACCTACCTCTACGCCATATTGTCCGTTAATGACCGTCACAATGGTATCTGCCACACGTATCGAGGAAATTATCTCCCCAATAAAATCGTCCAAACCAGGCGTATCCATGATATTGATCTTATACTGCCGCCATTCGGTATGTAGCGGGGTGGCAAAAACCGAGTTTCCCCGCTCATGCTCAATATCGTGGTAATCAGAGACCGTATTCAAGTTTTCTACGGTACCTCTCCTATTGATCAATCCGGCCTCAAAAAGCATCGTCTCGGCCAGTGTCGTTTTACCAGAGTTATGAGCCCCAACTAGAACAACATTCTTAATGTGTTTATCGTCGTATATCTTCATGGAGTAGCGATTTATATTGATGTCTTACAAATCTAAAATTACATTAAAGGGAATAACATGATATTTGTTAGTTTTTATCTCCGAAAATTATTGTATTCTTAATGTTTGGCCCCCAAAAATGCACTTCATTATTGTGAATGGGACAAATTCATTTAAAAATACAAAAATGCTTTCATAACCGTTATATGATATAGTAACAAGCTGAAAATCAATTAATTAATACACTGGGTATATCGAATTAAGTAGATAAGCATAATTTTTTAATTTAAATTGTGGGCGTTCCTAACCGTTTTTAATCCAAGGTATCCCCTACGGATTAAACCAATAATTGAGCTTAAGGGTAAGCGACCAAGTCCGGCCGTTATAAGGGTCTAATAAATGGTTGTTGGTATACACGATAAACAGATCGGAAGCGGGTTTATAGCGCCATTGGAAGCGTGAGTTCAGATTGAAGTTTTTGGATTGCTCATTGTATTGAAAGAGATTGGAAAAGAACAATTTGTTCGTAAACGTTATGTCCACTTCAGATCCAATGAGCCAGAACTCGTTTGTGTTCCATGGGGCAGGCATTTTTATCCGATTGTAATTTAAATTTGCACTGAGGCTCACGAAGGGTTGAAACCTATATCCGAGTTCTGTGGTAAGGCTTGTTCTGTTTCCGTCTTCATAATACCCTCCTAAACGACCATCAAAGGTATAGGTGAATAGGCTTTGGGGTTTCGAGGCGTACATCCAACCAAAGGCGTTCCAGCGGTGTTTGGTACCTACCGCCAATTCTTGTTTACCCAAACGGGTGGGGTCGAAAGGGGATAATAATTCAACAAAATCATCCGATATAAAAAAATCAAGGCTGCTTCGATTGCGAAAAGCAAAGGAGTATAGTAAATAACTGGTATTGTCGGTACGTTCAAAATCCTCATTAAAATAATAACTGGTATTCAAAGTTGGTCCATGGCTTAGGATTTGTCCGGATTTTGGAAAGAAAAGATATCCTAAGAATGATTGGGTCTTTATATAACCGTTTCTAGGGACATAACCCACCTCGGCCCTGTAATTCTCGCTTACGGACTCTTCCTGTATCCGCCAGTTCCATTTTCTGCTTTTGTATTCCAAATGGGCAGCTTGCGTAATACCATTGCCTTCGTCGTCCGGGGAGAACGATTTGAGAAGGAATGCCTTGCCATCCCACATATTGTTCGATGATGCCAAATTATATTCCAATCCAACGTTGCGATTGAATTTAGGATATAAGGCAGTTATGGAATCATTTTCTTGGGGATAATTGATTGATTCCTTGTTTACCACCATTAGTCCGATACTGGATCGACCAAAGACTTTTCGTTGTAAGGTCAGTACGCCGAAATTTTGACTGGGTAGCCCCGTTGCATCCACCGCGGCCGTTTGCATATCCATAACCCCCAAACGCCATTTTTCATTCAGGTTGCCACTGACCCTGGCCCCTGCCCGTATAGGTACGCCCAAACCGATACGTCTTGAAAAGAAGGGACGAATGCTCGAATACCCAAAATTGGCAAAAAGGTCACCGTTTTCAAGGAAAAACTGTCGTTTTTCTGGAAAAAACAGTTCAAAACGATCTAAATTGGTGACTTGTCGGTCAACTTCCACCTGTGAAAAATCAGGATTGACGGTCAAGTCAAGGTTTAAGGAAGAGGTTAGGCCTATCTTTACATCGCCACCTACTTTTTTATCAAAAGAGCTTTCCCCCTCAAGATCATTGCTTACACTACTTAACACGTAAGGTATAACGGAAATATTTGAGCCTTGTGAAGGTGGTGGTTGATCCCAGACCAATACCCCGGTATACGCCAATGATGCGGTAGGGAACTGCCTTGGAATGGGTGTCCAGCTCGATTTTTCACTGGCTTTAAGGTCTAAACGGCTAAAATTGATACCCCATTCCTTTACCCCGTCTTTATAGCGTATCGATTTGAAGGGCACCGCCATTTCAAAAACCCATTTATCTTCGTCGCTTACGACTTTGGATATCCATTTACTGTCCCAATTGAGGTCTATGCTACTGCCCCCGAACATGGTACCGTCCCATTGCGCGCCTGCAGCATTGGAACCAAAGGAGAACCCTGTGGTTTGGTTATTGAAAGGATCTAGAAACAGCAAGAAATTATCGTTTTTACCGAAATTGAAATCACGACGTAGGGATTCAACGATATTCTGACCCTTGGTTGTGTTGAAAAAAGTAGCGATAAGATAAATATGCTTATCGTCATAGGCCATCCGTATTTCGGACATCTCGGTGGCCTTACGATTATCCATGGGCAGGACCATGAAAAAATCATCGGCTTTTTCTGTGTCTTTCCAAGCGGCATCATCGGCCACACCATCAATTACAATGGGTGAGGTTGTCTTTTTGATATGTAACCGAAAAGACTCATTCTTTTTTTGTGCCATGCTAAGAAAGCTTGTAAAGAGCACAAAAAATAGTGTGATTTGTTTTCCCATAATCAAAAACAAGATAGGTATTTCCCTAGAGATTCAATTGTATATATTGTACTAATATTGGCTCAAAATTGTCAATATCTGAGGTTAAGGGTTTATATTTTTTTTATATGGTAGTATACCAAGCCCTAAAGAATAACGTTAAATCGTATACGATATAGTATCTTAGCGGCATGAAATCCAAAATAATCTTACGCGATCAAGTTCGGGAGCATCTTCTAGATGAAATGACCTATGGCAAATTGGAACCAGGAAAGACCATAAATTTGGCTGCTTTGGCACGTAAACTGGATGTTAGTGTGACCCCGATCCGGGAGGCGCTGACCCAATTGCAACAATCGATGTTGATCAAAGCCATCCCCAACAGAGGGTTTATAATTGCCGAATTGAATTATTCGGAAGCCAAGGACCTGTATGAATTGGTGGCCGATCTAGAAGTTTTGGCCCTGGAGAATTCCGTTTTCGAAGCCTCATCGATCGAAGCCCTAAAACAAACCCAGATCAAATTTAAAAATGCCAAGGATACCTTGTCCCGTATACACGCAAAGCTCGAATTCCATAACATACTCACCCAGCACTATAAGAACGCTCTTGCGCATCAGATTTTGACCGACCTTAAAACACGGATCATCTTTTATGAAAGGGCATTTATGTCCGATGATTCCATTTATGCCAAATCTGACAATCAGCATGATGGAATCATTTCAGCCATCGAGGATGACAATGTGCCTACGGCAGCCCTAGTCTTAAAAATGAATTGGATGTTGATTTTGGACTATATCCAAAAACAGCTCAGGTTTATTTAATTGGGTAAAGGAAGGATTGATTACCCCCCTACTCCAGTTCCCTTAGAATATCCTCGGCAGAACTCGTGACCCCCTTATAACAACCATAGCCCCATCGGGCAAAGAAAAACAGAAAAACGAGTACCACCCCAATAAAAGCATATAACCCTAAACCTTTTTCCATAAGAAAAAAATCCTTGTTCGACAATAATTTCGATGCTACCGGTAAGGTTGTGAACATCACGGCAAAACTGGCATAAAATGCAAATTGTTGAATGAATAATAGCCTGTTCTTGGCTTTTGTATATTGAAAGAGCGTCTCTTTGTAATTGCTTTCGGAAATATCCACATCCTTTATTTTTTTAAGAAACCTTAATGTAAGGATTGGAAGTATAAGGATAAAAACGAGAGTGATACTGCCACAAAGCATTAAATACCAAGTGTCCAACCTATGGAAATTGAATATCAAATATAGTGCGATGGCAAAACAAATGATCGCACCTATTGTTTCGTAAAAGGTTATCCCGTGGAATTTGTTTTTATATTTCTGTTGTGTCATTTCCAATATTATTTTATCGGTTAATCGTTTTTGCTTATCGAGTTCCTCACTCATTTGCGTCCAGGTAGCCTGTAATTCTTCCATTTCCATGACTTATTTTTTAATGATCTTTGATTTCAATTTTGTTTTGATCCGGGAGATGCGTGTACCCACATTGGAAGGTGTCAATCCCGTTATATCCGAAATTTCTGTGTAGCTTTTACCTTCCAACAATAACAACATCAGCCCTTTTTCAAGCACATTCAATTGATGTATGTATCCATAAAGTATTTTAACACGTTCCTCAAAAACGGTATCATATAATTCCGTTTGGCGCAAAACCACCCTGTCAATGGCTACGGAATGTCCTTTGTGTTTGTTTTTTTTTATATGGGTCAAAGCGGTATTCAAGGCAATACGGTACATCCAGGTACTGAATTTGCCTCCCCCTGAATGAATCAAAGGATTTCCAGAGTTGATTAACGATATCCTGGTATAGGTCTTGCTGGTCTTCCACCTTACATGGCAAAAAAATCATATCAATTGTTAAAAAAATATTATGAATGTGTCAACACCTATATTAATTTCACTTTTTCTTCGTTCTTTGTTATAGTATTAAACACAAATCATTATACCATGAACTATTTGTCTCCACAGATTGAAGCTTTATCCAAAAAGAAAATAAAGCAAGAAGCCCCTTTGGTTAAAAAAGTATATTCCTGTGGCATTTTCCAAGAATATGATAATGATTCCCAAGTGGGGACTAAAAAGCACTTCTAGAAATACGCTTTTTATTTTTCGAATAATCCTGGATCCAGTCCAGGGATAAGTTTCAATGCATTTTTGTAATATACTTTTCTTAATACTTCATCAGGAAGTTGTAGTCCGTACATGGCCCAAAATGCATGGTATTTCTTATAGTACGGGAAATATTCGTCACCAGTTTCCAAAACCCTGAAATAGGTGGGGAACTCCTCTGGCTTCCAACTATCCTTTCCAAATAGGATTCGATCTTGGTATTTTATGAAAAATGCATGGGCATTTTTAGGTTGCCTTCCCAATTCAGCAATGACTGCGGCTATTCCAACGTACATATTGGGTATGGCATCCAATAATTCCCCTAATTTTTTAAGGTCATTCGCATACCACCCCATATGGGCATTGATAAACTTGGTATTTGGATGTTTTTTGAATACATGATGCTGTTCTTCGATTATTTGTTCCCAAGGAGCGGGATCGGTATCCGATCTTTTTCTTCGGGGATGGGTCTTTAGCTCCAACCAACGTTCATTATCCTTATCCATCGGGTCCCAGAATGATTTGGGGTCGGCAGCATGGATCAATACAGGTACACCCAGTTCTCCGCACTTGGCCCAAATGGGATCTAACCTTGGGTCATCTATAGCCAAACGTTTTCCGTCACTATCGGTATAGCGCAATCCCAGACTCTTGAATATTTTAAGTCCTTTTGCCCCATTCTTGATATCGGTTTCCAATTGTTTGGCTGCCTTTTCTGACCACCCAGCGGTCCCTACACCCTCAAAATCGACATTGGCAAAAACAGCGAAGCGATTCGGGTAATTAGCCGCTATGTTTTTTATCATGGTATGTAGGCGTTCTCCGGAACCTCCGCTTAAATTGACCATAACACCCTCATTCAGGGCATCCATATCCTTGACCAATGCGGACAGGGCTTCTGGGGACATGTCCCTTTGGTGGCTATGGACATCTATAAAAGGAAATTTGGCCTTTTTTACATCATTTACGGGAACCACCAAGGTTGATTTGGGATTATAGTTCTCAAAATCCATTTCTTGGGCAGTCATATTGGAGATGGGTATTACCATGACCATCAATACAACATACAGGCTTTTTAATTTCATAGGTTTGTTTGGTTTTTTAAATGTTGGTACTCCCCATAGGTGTCGAGGTCTATCTGCTTTCCATGGGGAGCAATAGTGCGTACTTCCTCACTGTTTTTGGCTATGATATCCTTAGCTCCCGAATCACCGTCCAAGGTTAGTAGTTCGCCAATAAATTTTTTATGAAAAAGAACGGGTACCCCATTCCCATGTTCATATGCCGTTGCAATGATGTTTTTATCCCCATTCCGATAAGCCTTGATCATGCCATTAAGGTATTCGGCATTGATCAATGGTTGGTCACAGAGCGTAAATAAAAGCGCATCATAATCTGTTTCTGATTCCAAAAGGAATTGTGCGGCACTTGCTATGGATGCGCCTATTCCTTTTTTCCAGTCAGGGTTGAATATACAATGGGTATTTGAGAGATCGATCTTTTGCTGAATGGCGAGTGCATTGGCGCCCAATACGGTGTAAACATGTTTTGCATCACTTCTTCGGGCAACATTTATGGCATGGCCCAGGAGGGTTGTTTTTCCCCATGGCAGCAGTTGTTTTGGCTGTTGCATACGGGAAGATTCGCCAGCGGCCAGGATAATCAAGGCTATATTTTTTGATTTACCCGTTAGCAATGTATGGGGTTGGATTTTTGTTTAAGCATTATCGGGTTTTGGTTACGTACAACGGCCAATATTTCCGATAAAATGGCAATACTGATTTCTTGGGCCGTTTCTGCCCCGATATTTAAACCCGAAGGTCCATAGATGCTATCAAAAAAGGAATCAGCGATCTCGGGATGGCGTTCGATCAATTCCCCGAAAAGTTTTTCCCTTCGTTTGGCAGGACCTAAAATGCCAATATAGGAAGGATGTGTTCCTACGATTCTCAATAGGTATTTCAGGTCTTTTACATAATTGTGTGTCATTATCATCACAGCGGTCTGATCATCTATCAGAGCCAGATCTAGATTTTCCGCATCTACAGCGATCATTTCCTGGGCCCCAGGAAAATCGTTAAGCGTTTTATGCGATGAAGGTACCGTTACAATGGTGACCTCCCAACCCGTAAGGGAGGCGTAAGTACTTAGTTGAACCGCATCGTGTTCTGCCCCAATGATCAATAATTTGAAACACGGTTTCATTTCTTGGGTAAAAAACTGTAAGTCCCCACGAGGTTCGTAATTCTTACACAGGGCATAATCCCCTTGGTTGATACTGATAATGGACCCATAGGCCTTGTGGCAACCTTCTTGGTGGGTAAAGTATGTTTTGATGTGAAACGGATTCCTCGTTTTAAGATTATTTTCAAAAGCCTCGATAAAGTCATCTTGGGGTTGAAAAGGTTCGATCAAAATATAAAGCAAGCCCTCGCATCCCAAACGGTACCGGCCGTCGTAAGTCATCATTTTCGGGATACCATCCTTAAAAACACTTTGTGCCTGTCGTATGACCTCTTTTTCAACACATCCGCCGCTTACTGCCCCTATGGCATTGCCACCTTCAAGGATCAGCATGCGAACACCCGGTCTTCTATAGGATGAGCCATCTAGGGCAACGACTGTTGCCAAAACGGTTTTCTCCTGTTTTTTTCTAGCCGAAATATAGGCTTTTACAATGTTCTTGAATTCATGGGTCATCCTGTATTCTTACTGAAATTAATTTTGTATCAGGCCTTTATGACTTCTAAAATAGACCATATAAAAACCACCGAATTTTTCTTTAACAAGATTTAACAATATTTTTTAAAACAAGGTATACTTTTAAATTCGATTATACGTTCTGTGTGTTGAACCTCAAAATAATGAAAATGAAATATTATTTAAGATATTTTAGTGTTTTTACGCTCCTTTTTTTAGCCTTTTCCTGTGGTAATTCGGATGATGATGTGAATCTGGACCTTAATTTCGGGGATGGACTTGGCAAAGGGGAACCTGTTGATGAATGTCTCAATTTAGGCGAAAGTGATTTAGTGTTATCCATACAGGAACAGTACACCACCTTGCCGGGTAAGGTTTCTATCTTGTTCAAGGTATCCGATACTGATGGTAACCCTATTTCCCAATTAACGGCAAATCAATTTACGATTTACGAACAAGGGCGTAATGATGAATGTTTCAATACCATTTCGGCATCAGAATCCTTTGCCCGTATTTCACCCAATTCACAGATATTCAATTCGAATACGCTTTTGGTTTTGGATTTAAGTAATAGTGTGTTGAGCAGTAGTCTTGACGAATTGAAAACAGCATCGGTCACTTTTGTGAACAATGTGATGCCGGCGACTACTGAGGAATCTTATAAAATGGCGATTTATTGGTTTGATGGAGAAGATGAATTACACCTTTTGAACGATTTGACCAGTTCTAAGGAAGAGTTGGTTGCAGCTATTGATTCAATTACCGATGATATCAGTAATGATCCATCCACAGACCTTTATGGTGCTGTTATCAAGTCCACCAAGATTGCAGAAGATCTTTTAAAGGACAACATTAAGGATGACGTTATCGGTGCAGCCTCTGTTGTTGTATTTACCGATGGTACCGATCAGGCATCGCGATATAAAGAAGAAGAAGCATTGAAGAAGGTTACCGAGGCAAACGGGAATATATCGTTTTTTACGATTGGCCTAGGGGCGGAAATCGATACCCAGGTGTTGTCCGATATCGGAAAGACCTATAGCGTGTTCGCAGGGAATGCGGAAGAATTGGAAAATACGTTCAATGATATTTCCTTAAAAATTTCGGAACGGGCCAATAGCTTCTATCTTTTTGAGTATTGTAGCCCTAAAAGGGACGGAAGTGGCGATAACAATTTAGCCATTCGGGTTGTGGATGGCAGTCGACAAGGTGCGGTACAGACCAAATTCAGTGCCAAAGGATTTACCGGTGGTTGCGAATAAATCCCAATAAAATAGAACGATTGAAAAAGTGTCCTTAAAGGGCACTTTTTTTATGCCATTTTTTTTCACTAAACGCAGTAGGGTTTTTCAGGACCTAATTGTTTACTTAGTAATAACCCCATTTTAATTGAATACCTACATCCGAAAGACTATGATGATGCTGTTAAATTTAAAGATTGGGAATCATGGGTGTAATCAAAGAAATTATCCAAAACAGTCCAGCCGGACACTTATCCAGAACGTATAAAAGTCTGGTACTTTTATTATTTGCTACAATTGTTTCCGTATTGCTTACCATGCTGGTGATACTTATCGCCTATGGGCCATATATGACCATACGGTTTGGGTATTGATGGTAGCAGGGTCATTTTGAAAAAGTAAAACGATTGGGAAATGACATAAAGCCGAGTTTGAACCTAGGATTTTAAGTACAGGATGCGATTCCTCCTCGCATGGCTCGTTCGGAATGACCTTTAGATTCATTTGGGCAACCCGTCATTTCGAAGGAGTGAAAGGACTGGGAAATCGC
>NZ_QGGQ01000015.1 GCF_003148665.1 Maribacter polysiphoniae
CCATCCGTGGTCTGGGCCTCAACATTGTCAGGGATGCCGTCATTATCCGAATCGATGTCCAAATGGTTCGGATATCCATCACCATCACTGTCCAGTGGATCGGTCAAAGGATCGTTGTCACCATCAAGGTTGGGGTCTTCCACACTGTCCAAAATACCATCGTTGTCATCATCAAGGTCCGTCATATCAGGTACCCCGTCACCATCGGTGTCGGTACACATGTAGGGTGTTATATACAAAGCAATCAAACTAGAATAAGCTGAAGTCGTATAAAATTCAATATCCGTAACCGGGGATTGAGATTCCCAATCAACACTTATACTAGGATGATTACTTGTAGAAGTTGTATTCTTTACATAATAATTATTCTCTTCTACAGCTGGTATTAAGCCTGAACTTAAAGACCCTATAAATTGATATTCAACGTTGTCCAATGCTACAATGCCATCTTGAGCATCCACAGCTATTCCTGAAGAATGATGGGCCTTTACGATTACAGGTACCGTTCCTTTAATTTTGAAATTAATTGGAAAATCAACTATTGTTCTAAAAAATCCACTTGCATCTGTACTCGCTCCTTCTACACTAACTATAACACTACCTATTGGGAGTCCCCATTTGCTACTTAAATCTATATCAGTGGCCGACAGGCTACCATCATTAACATTATTCTGAAAACCAAAATCACTGGCCGTGATTATTTTTGAAGTCATGGGGGTACAACATGCAGTAACCTCGACATCCCCATCTGTACCTATTTCGGTCGCAACCAATCCCTTAATACCGGAATCAATTATGTTCTTTCCTGAACTAGAAGCAATATTGTTAAAGGAAGTTATCCAAAAACACAGGAAAAGTATTAAAACAAGGTTAATACCTCTCAAGACCTTTCCTTTCAAGTGTACAAAAGTAAAATTTTCCATAAGTGTCAGTAATTATTTACTAATCACCATGGCTATAAGCAGTAATAAATATAAGAAGTGGGGCTTCTATATTTTAACGCAAGATATATTTAAATTTTAGATGGACAAATAGAAAGGAAAACATTAATTTTAAATTTCTTTTAACAACGAAAATTATCGACCAAGTGCAAACCCAAGGGAAATGGACTACCTGTTTATCGATGATTACCAACATTTTATAATTTAATTGGTTTTAGACGCAAAAGTACCTTTTTGAATAAGAATCCCTGTAAAAACCATTTAATCCCACTCTATTATCACCCAATAAAATTGACATGGAAACCGTCACTCCTTTTTGAAATGGAAAATTAAATTGTAAAGGAGCATAATCCTATATTTTACTTTATTTTTGCCGAAAATAATAGTATGGGCTTTAAGAGTGAGATAGCGCGGAGACGTACCTTCGGAATTATATCGCATCCGGATGCAGGGAAAACCACCCTGACGGAGAAATTGTTGCTTTTCGGAGGAGCCATACAAGAGGCAGGTGCCGTAAAAAACAACAAAATAAAAAAAACGGCCACTAGTGACTTCATGGAGATTGAACGGCAAAGGGGTATATCGGTAGCCACGTCTGTTTTAGCCTTTTTATACAAGGATAAGAAAATAAACATACTCGATACCCCTGGACACAAGGATTTCGCTGAAGATACTTTTAGGACATTAACCGCGGTGGACAGTGTCATCGTGGTTGTTGATGTTGCAAAAGGTGTTGAGGAACAGACCATAAAACTCGTGGAGGTATGTAGAATGCGGAATATCCCCATGATTGTATTTATCAACAAGTTGGACCGGGAAGGTAAGGATGCTTTTGACCTACTGGATGATTTGGAACAAAAATTAGGGCTTTCGGTCACCCCTTTGAGTTTCCCTATTGGCATGGGCTATGACTTTAAGGGCATTTATAATATTTATGAGAAGAACATCAATCTTTTCAGTGGTGACAGCAAAAAGAACATTGAGGATACTATTGCCTTCGATAATATTGACAATCCGGAATTGGAAACCATTATCGGTGAAAAAGCCGCCCAGGACTTAAGGGACAATCTTGAATTGGTCCATGGCGTGTATGCCCCGTTTAATGTAGACAGTTATTTAAGCGGTAAACAACAACCTGTATTTTTTGGTTCTGCCTTAAACAATTTTGGTGTTCGTGAACTGCTTGACTGCTTTATAGAGATAGCACCGGCACCCCGTCCAAAAATGGCTGAGGAAAGATTGGTTAACCCCGATGAAAAAGAACTTACTGGCTTTGTTTTTAAGATTCATGCCAATATGGACCCCAAGCATCGAGACCGTTTAGCCTTTATAAAAGTCGTTTCGGGAACTTTCGAAAGAAACAAACCCTATTTACATGTGAGACAAGGCAAGAATCTCAAGTTCTCAAGTCCTAACGCCTTCTTTGCTGAAAAAAAGGAAATCGTCGACACATCCTACCCTGGGGATATTGTAGGGTTGCATGATACCGGTAATTTTAAGATCGGTGACACCCTAACTGAAGGGGAATCACTCCATTACAAGGGAATCCCAAGCTTTTCCCCTGAACATTTTCGCTACATCAACAATGCCGACCCCATGAAATCGAAGCAATTGGGCAAAGGTATTGACCAACTTATGGACGAAGGTGTTGCCCAATTGTTTACTTTGGAATTGAACGGACGAAAAGTCATTGGTACCGTCGGGGCCCTTCAATTCGAGGTGATCCAATATCGCCTCGAGCATGAGTATGGTGCCAAATGCAGTTATGAAAACTTCCCGGTATACAAGGCGTGTTGGGTAGACCCACAAGATGGGAAAAACGATGAATTCAAGGAATTTAAAAGGGTGAAACAAAAATTTTTGGCGAAAGATAAGCAAGGTCAAATGGTCTTCTTGGCCGATTCCCAATTTTCCTTACAAATGACCCAACAAAAATATCCTTCGGTGAAGTTGCATTTCACTTCCGAGTTCAAATAAGAAAACAAAATCCACAAAA
The DNA here is from genome assembly GCF_003148665.1 of Maribacter polysiphoniae. GTDB lineage: Bacteria > Bacteroidota > Bacteroidia > Flavobacteriales > Flavobacteriaceae > Maribacter_A > Maribacter_A polysiphoniae. The sequence continues at coordinate 2,938 of NZ_QGGQ01000015.1, forward strand.
TAAAAAAACCCATGATTTTATCATGGGTTTTTTTGTTATTAAGCTTCTCCCGAAGGCCCAAAATTAATGGGAATGGGAGGTTGTTCATAATCCTTTATGGTACCATGGGCCTTTTCGAAACGATTAACATTTTCACTCAATGCCTTTAAAAATTTCTTGGCATGCTGTGGTGTTAAAACAATCCTACTTTTTACTTTCGCCTTTGGGGCCCCTGGCATCAAACTGATAAAATCTACTACAAATTCAGAAACCGAATGATTAATGATGGCTAAATTCGAATATATTCCTTCAGCCGTTTTTTCATCGAGTTCGATGTTTATCTGTTTTTGTTTAGGGTCATTACCACTCATAGGTATCGATTAAAATTTCAATGCTTCCTTACGGGCCATAATCTCATCATATTCCTCCTTGGAACCAACAATGATGTTCTCATAATCACGCATTCCAGTACCTGCAGGTATTTTATGACCTACAATTACATTCTCTTTCAATCCTTCAAGGGTATCGACCTTACCACTAACAGCGGCTTCGTTCAATACTTTTGTTGTCTCTTGGAATGAAGCTGCGGAGATAAACGATTTTGTCTGCAATGAAGCCCTAGTGATTCCCTGTAAGATTGGTGTTGCAGTGGCTGCTACAGCATCCCTAGCTTCAACCAAACTCTTATCAGCTCTTTTTAGTACTGAATTTTCATCCCTTAGCTCACGTGCCGAAATAATTTGACCCGCCCTAAGATTTTCCGATTCACCAGCTTCAACCACAACTTTCTTACCGAATATCTCATCGTTTTCTGTAATAAAGTCTGACTTATGTACCAATTGATTTTCCAAGAAAATGGTATCCCCTGGATCTTGGATACGTACTTTTCGCATCATCTGACGTACAACAACCTCAAAGTGCTTATCGTTGATTTTCACACCCTGTAATCGATATACTTCCTGAACTTCATTAACCAAATATTGTTGAACGGCTGAAGGACCTTTTATCGCTAAAATATCCTCTGGGGTAATAGACCCATCGGAAAGCGGCATACCAGCACGTACATAATCATTTTCCTGAACCAATATTTGATTGGACAATTTGACCAAGTATTTCTTGACCTCACCCAATTTGGATTCAATGATGATCTCCCTGTTACCTCGTTTGATCTTACCAAAGGAAACTACACCATCTATCTCGGAAACTACCGCAGGATTTGATGGGTTACGTGCTTCGAACAATTCTGTTACCCTTGGAAGACCACCTGTAATATCCCCTGCTTTTGCAGATTTACGTGGAATTTTCACCAAAATCTTACCTTCCTTGATCTTATCGCCATCATCAACCATTATGTGAGATCCAACAGGCAAGTTATATGAACGTAAAACTTCATTCTTACTGTTCATGATCAACAAGGTAGGAATAAGTTTCTTGTTCCTAGATTCAGAAATAACTTTCTCTTGGAAACCAGTCTGTTCATCAATCTCTACCTGATAGGTAACACCTTGCTCAATATTTTCATAGGCAATTTTACCTGGGAATTCAGATACGATAACACCATTATAGGGATCCCACTGACAAACAACATCACCGCTCTTGATTTTAGCACCGTTCTTTAAGAACAACTGCGAACCATAAGGAATATTATTCGTACTCAATGTAATACCTGTTTTGGCATCAACAATCTTAATTTCCGAAGTTCTAGATATTACAATATCCGAATCATTACCTTCTGAATCTTCACCTTTTACGGTTCTTAAATCCTCAATTTCGGCAATACCATCGAATTTGGCTGTCAATTTATTATCCTCGGAGATGTTACCCGCAATACCCCCAACGTGGAAGGTTCGAAGGGTCAACTGTGTACCTGGTTCACCGATAGATTGTGCGGCAACCACACCAACAGCCTCTCCTCTTTGAACCATTTTGTTGGTAGATAGGTTTCTACCATAACATTTGGCACAAATACCTTTCTCAGCTTCACAGGTTAAGGCAGAACGCACCTCAATCTTTTCAATTGGGGATGCTTCGACTTTCTTAACATCCTCTTCCATGATTTGCTGACCTGCTTTTAAAACAATCTCATCAGTCAATGGATTACGGACATCGTGAAGGGAAACCCTACCGAGTATCCTTTCTCCCAAGGTCTCTACAATCTCCTCATTTTTCTTCAATGGCTCAACGGTAATACCTCTCAATGTTCCACAATCTTCCGTGTTAATGATAACATCCTGGGAAACATCAACCAAACGACGTGTTAGGTAACCTGCATCTGCCGTTTTCAAAGCGGTATCCGCAAGTCCCTTACGGGCACCGTGGGTAGAGATAAAGTATTCCAAAATCGATAACCCTTCCTTAAAGTTGGAAAGAATCGGGTTTTCAATAATCTCACCACCACCTGCTGTGGACTTTTTAGGTTTGGCCATCAAACCACGCATACCTGTCAACTGGCGAATTTGTTCTTTAGAACCCCTTGCACCTGAATCAAGCATCATATACACAGAGTTAAACCCTTGTTGGTCTTCACGAATACGTTTCATGGCCAACTCGGTCAACATTGCATTGGTAGATGTCCAAACATCAATAACTTGGTTATAACGTTCGTTATTTGTGATAAGTCCCATGTTATAGTTGGCCATAATGCCATCTACCTGTACGTTGGCCTCACCGATCATCGTATGTTTTTCAGGTGGGATGATAATATCACCCAAACTGAAGGATAGTCCACCTTTAAAGGCAAACTCGTATCCCATTGTCTTGATCTTATCCAAGAAATCTGCCGTTGTAGGAACATCGGTTACGGCAAGAATACCACCGATAATGTCTCGCAACGATTTTTTATTCAATACTTCATTGATATAACCAGCTTGCTCAGGAACCTCCATATTGAACAATACCCTACCAACGGTTGTCGGTATGATCTGATATACCAGTTCACCTTCTTCATTAAAATCCTTAGCCCTTACCTTAATTCCAGCATTAAGATTCACCATTCCTTCATTGAAGGCGATTTCAACCTCTTCTGCAGAATAGAAAGTCAACCCTTCACCTTTAATAGGTACTTCTGGTGTGGACTTCCTTTCTTTGGTCATATAATAAAGACCCAAGACCATATCCTGTGAAGGTACCGTAATAGGTGATCCGTTTGCTGGGTTCAAGATGTTATGGGAAGCCAACATCAACAATTGGCATTCCAGAATTGCTTCTGGGCCCAATGGTAAATGGACTGCCATTTGATCCCCATCAAAATCCGCATTAAACGCCGTACATACCAGTGGATGCAAACGTATGGCCTTACCTTCTATAAGTTTTGGCTGGAACGCTTGTATACCCAATCTGTGCAATGTAGGGGCCCTGTTCAACATAACAGGGTGTCCTTTCAATACGTTTTCAAGAATATCCCAAACAACGGGTTCTTTTTTATCTATTATTTTTTTAGCTGATTTAACGGTTTTTACTATACCCCTTTCAATCAACTTTCGAATTACGAATGGTTTGTACAGTTCGGCAGCCATATCTTTTGGAAGACCGCATTCGAACAATCGCATTTCAGGACCTACAACGATAACAGAACGTGCCGAATAATCAACACGCTTACCTAGTAAGTTCTGACGAAAACGACCTTGCTTTCCTTTCAATGAATCGGAAAGGGATTTCAAAGGTCTATTCGATTCCGTTTTAACTGCAGATGCTTTTCTGGTATTATCAAAAAGTGAATCAACAGCTTCTTGAAGCATACGTTTCTCATTTCTAAGAATCACTTCCGGTGCTTTGATCTCGACCAATCGCTTCAATCGATTGTTTCTTATGATTACCCTTCTATATAGATCATTCAAATCGGAAGTCGCAAAACGACCACCATCCAAAGGTACCAAAGGACGTAATTCCGGTGGAATAACCGGAATAACCTTCATGATCATCCATTCAGGTCTATTTTCCCTATTCTCTTGGGATTCCCTTAAGGCCTCAACCACTTGAAGTCGTTTTAGGGCTTCGGTCTTACGTTGTTTGGAAGTCTCTGTATTGGCTTTATGTCTTAATTCATATGACAATTCCTTAAGATCGATACGTGCCAATAGATCAATAAGGCATTCTGCACCCATCTTAGCTATGAACTTGTTGGGGTCGCTATCTTCCAAGTATTGGTTTTCCTGTGGGATAGTCTCAAGAATATTCAAATATTCCTCTTCCGTAAGGAAATCCATCTTATTGACCTCCTCACCCTCAGGGCCTTTTGCAATACCGGGCTGTATTACTACATAACGTTCGTAGTAAATGATCATATCCAATTTCTTGGAAGGTAACCCTAAAAGGTAACCGATTTTATTCGGTAACGAACGGAAGTACCAAATATGGGCAACAGGTACAACTAAATTGATATGTCCTACCCTATCCCTTCGAACCTTCTTCTCGGTAACCTCTACACCACAGCGATCACAAACGATACCACGGTAACGAATCCTCTTGTATTTACCACAAGCACATTCATAATCCTTCACAGGGCCGAAAATACGCTCACAGAAAAGACCGTCACGCTCTGGTTTGTGCGTTCTGTAGTTTATGGTTTCAGGCTTTAAAACTTCACCCCTTGACTCTGCCAAAATAGCTTCTGGAGATGCCAAACCGATTGAAATCTTATTAAACCTTTTAATTGGGTTATTATCTTTTATTCTAGCCATAATAAATGGTGATACTAATTAAATGTGTTCTAAAATCCTTTATAACATAGATTTATCTATTCCTCCAATCTAATGTCCAAACCTAATCCCTTAAGTTCGTGCATTAACACGTTGAAAGATTCTGGTAAACCAGGTTCTGGCATAGTCTCTCCCTTAACGATAGACTCGTAGGTTTTGGCCCTACCAATGACATCATCGGACTTCACTGTGAGTATTTCACGTAGTGTAGCTGATGCACCGTATGCTTCCAATGCCCAAACTTCCATCTCTCCAAATCGCTGACCACCAAATTGTGCTTTACCACCTAATGGTTGCTGGGTAATCAAGGAGTATGGTCCTATGGAACGTGCGTGCATCTTATCATCTACCATGTGACCCAATTTCAACATGTAGATTACCCCAACCGTAGCGGGCTGATCAAAACGTTGTCCTGTACCACCATCATATAAATACGTATGGCCAAATCTTGGTATTCCAGCCTCATCAGTATACGCATTGATCTCATCCAAAGTTGCTCCATCAAAAATCGGTGTTGCATACTTTTTGCCTAATTTAAGTCCAGCCCAACCAAGAACCGTTTCATAAATCTGACCAATGTTCATACGGGAAGGTACCCCTAATGGATTCAATACGATATCAACTGGAGTACCATCTTCCAAGAAAGGCATGTCCTCGTGACGTACAATTCTTGAAACGATACCTTTGTTACCATGTCGACCGGCCATTTTATCACCTACTTTAAGCTTACGCTTTTTGGCGATATATACTTTGGCCAGTTTCATGATTCCGGCTGGTAGTTCATCACCAACGGAAATCGTGAATTTATCCCTTCTCAGATTCCCTTGAAGGTCATTAAGTTTGATTTTATAGTTATGCAATAGATCGGCGACCAATTCATTGGTATCCTTATCCGTAGTCCAAGTCCCTGCTACCAAATGCGCAAAATCATCAACGGAGTTCAACATCTTCATGGTATATTTCTTGCCTTTTGGAAGAACTTCCTCTCCCAAATCGTTCAATACACCTTGTGATGTCTTACCATTGATCAATGTGAACAATTTCTCAACCAAAACATCCTTAAGCTGTTGGAATTTCACTTCGTATTCCAGTTCCAAGTTTGAAATCGCTTCCTTATCCTCAGAACGCTTACGCTTATCCTTAATAGATCTTGAGAACAATTTTTTATCGATAACAACACCTCGTAATGAAGGGGAGGCTTTTAAGGAAGCATCCTTTACATCACCTGCCTTATCACCAAATATAGCGCGAAGTAATTTTTCTTCCGGAGTTGGATCGGACTCACCTTTTGGGGTAATCTTACCAATAAGGATATCTCCAGGCTTTACTTCAGCCCCAATACGGATCATACCGTTTTCATCAAGGTCTTTTGTGGCCTCTTCAGAAACATTGGGAATATCATGTGTTAATTCTTCCGCTCCCAATTTGGTGTCACGGACTTCCAATGAATATTCATCAACATGGATGGATGTAAAAATATCCTCACGAACAACTTTTTCGGAAATCACGATCGCATCCTCAAAGTTATATCCTTTCCAAGGCATAAAGGCAACAGTAAGGTTTCTACCCAATGCCAATTCACCTTTTTCAGTAGCATAACCTTCACAAAGTACTTGTCCTTTTTTGACCCTATCCCCCCTTTTGACGATAGGTTTAAGGTTGATACTCGTACCTTGGTTGGTTTTTCTAAACTTAACCAAGTTGTACGTTTTATCATCATCATCAAAACTGATCAACCTTTCACTTTCGGTTCTATCATATTTGATCGTTATTTTTTGGGCGTCGACATACTCAATAACACCATCACCTTCGGCATTGATCAATACCCTTGAATCGGAAGCCACCTGTCTTTCAAGACCGGTACCTACAATCGGGGATTGAGGTTTCAATAACGGTACAGCCTGACGCATCATGTTTGATCCCATCAATGCCCTGTTCGCATCATCATGTTCCAAGAAAGGAATCAAGGAAGCTGAAATAGAGGCTATTTGATTAGGGGCAACATCGGTGTAGTTGATCTCTTTTGGATCAACTACTGGGAAATCACCTTCTTCCCTTGCAATTACCTTATCGGTATCAATCTGACCATCTTCTTTCAAAGGAATGTTCGCCTGGGCAATTTTCATTCCTTCTTCCTCCTCAGCACTTAAATATAAGTATTCATTGGTATTGACCTTGGCATCATTTACTTTACGGTAAGGTGTCTCCAAGAATCCCATAGGATTCACTTTGGCAAAAACCGCAAGTGAAGATATCAAACCAATATTCGGACCTTCAGGGGTTTCAATAGGACATAACCTACCATAGTGTGTATAATGGACATCACGTACCTCAAAACCAGCACGCTCCCTAGAAAGACCACCTGGCCCTAGGGCCGACAATCTACGTTTGTGCGTAATCTCTGCCAACGGATTCGTTTGATCCATAAACTGGGACAACTGGTTCGTACCAAAGAAGGAATTAATCACAGAAGACAACGTCTTTGCATTAATCAAATCTATTGGGGTAAACACCTCGTTATCACGAACGTTCATACGTTCACGAATAGTTCTGGCCATACGGGCAAGACCTACACCAAATTGCGAAGACAATTGTTCACCCACAGTACGTACACGACGGTTGGAAAGGTGATCAATATCATCGATCTCTGCTTTAGAGTTGATCAACTCGATCAAATACTTGATAATTGTAATGATATCTTCCTTGGTCAAGACCTGCTTGTCCATTCCAATATCCAATTGTAATTTTTTGTTCATTCGGTAACGACCAACCTCTCCTAGGTTGTACCGTTGATCTGAGAAGAACAGTTTGTCAATGATACCACGAGCTGTTTCCTCATCGGGCGGTTCAGCATTACGTAATTGACGGTATATATGTTCTACAGCCTCTTTTTCAGAGTTTGTAGGATCTTTTTGTAATGTATTATGGATTATGGCATAATCGGACTGTGCATTATTCTCTTTATGCAAAAGAATGGTCTTCACATCCGCTTCCAAAATTTCTTCGATATGGTCTTTTTCCAAGACGGTATCACGATCTAGTATGATTTCGTTTCTTTCGATAGATACCACTTCACCAGTATCCTCGTCTACGAAATCCTCATGCCATGTGTTCAAAACCCTTGCAGCCAATTTACGCCCCAAGACCTTTTTCAATCCTGCCTTTGAAACTTTCACCTCTTCCGAAAGGTCGAATATCTCAAGAATATCCTTATCACTTTCGAACCCTATGGCTCTGAACAAAGTAGTTACAGGTAATTTTTTCTTTCTATCGATATAGGCGTACATAACACCATTGATATCGGTAGCAAATTCTATCCAGGACCCTTTAAATGGAATAACCCTTGCCGAGTACAATTTAGTACCATTGGCATGGAATGATTGTCCAAAGAATACACCTGGCGAACGGTGTAATTGCGATACAACAACACGTTCTGCCCCGTTGATAACAAAAGTACCACTTGGCGTCATATAAGGAATCGTACCCAAGTACACATCCTGTACGATGGTCTCAAAATCCTCATGTTCGGGATCAGTACAATATAATTTCAATCTAGCTTTTAAAGGCACACTATGGGTAAGACCACGCTCGATACATTCTTGGATGGAATATCGCGGTGGATCTATGAAATAATCAAGAAATTCCAACACAAACTGGTTACGTGTGTCTGTTATTGGAAAGTTTTCCATGAAGGTATTATACAATCCTTCATTGCCCCTTTCGTCAGATTTTGTTTCAAGTTGAAAGAAATCTTGAAATGATTTAATCTGAATGTCCAAGAAATCCGGATATGCCGGCGTGTTCTTAGCGGATGCAAAATTTATTCTCTCAGTCTGATTTGTGAACATCTATGGACAAAATTTTGATCATGAATACTAATGGGTCGTATATGACTTCATATACTTAATGCATAAAAAGGCTTAGGTCTGACCACAAACTGTGGTAAGACCTAAACCCAAACTGTTATGGTAGTAGCGACTATTTAAGCTCAACTTCTGCTCCTGCTTCTTCCAATGATTTTTTAATACCTTCAGCTTCGTCTTTAGATACACCTTCTTTAACTGCTTTTGGTGCGCTATCAACAATATCCTTAGCATCTTTCAATCCTAAACCGGTCAATTCCTTAACCAATTTTACAACTGCCAATTTAGAGGCACCGGCTGCTTTCAAAATTACATCGAATTCTGTTTTTTCCTCAACAGCTTCACCACCTTCAGCAGCTCCACCACCTGCGGCAACAGCTACAGCAGCAGCTGCTGGCTCGATACCGTATTCTTCTTTTAATATATCAGCCAACTCATTAACCTCTTTTACGGTCAAGTTAACCAATTGTTCTGCGAAATCTTTCAAATCTGCCATTTTTCTATCGTTTAATAAAATTTTAAAATATAATTGTTTAAGTGCGTACTATTCCCTTTCTGATAATGTCTTTAGGATACCAGCAAGTTTTCCACCACCGGATTTAAGACCAGAAATAACATTCTTGGCTGGCGATTGCAACAAGCCAATAATTTCCCCGATCATCTCTTCCCTTGATTTTATACTTACCAAAGCATCCAATTTGTCATCACCAACAAATATGGCTTCCTCTACGAAAGCTCCTTTCAACAAAGGCTTATCAGACTTTTTTCTAAAGGTCTTAATAAGTTTTGCCGGTCCATTTCCTGCCTCGGAGAACATCAATGAAGTGTTTCCCTTTAAAACCTCAGGAAGTTCACCGAAATCTTTATCGGAAGCTTCCATTGCCTTGGCAAGAAGTGTGTTTTTAACTACTGCAAGTTTAATATTGGCCTTAAAACACGCTCTTCTTAAATTTGAAGTTGTGGTCGCATCCAATCCCGAAATATCAGCTAAATAAATAGTTGAATTTTCAGCTAACTGGGCAGTTAAATCTTCTATAACGTTTAATTTCTCTTCTCTTGTCATAATTAAAATTTTAGACTACCAGTTACTTAAACCGTTTTTGGATCCAATTGAACACTTGGGCTCATGGTGCTTGACATGAAAATACTTTTCATATAAACCCCTTTGGATGCTGAAGGCTTCAATTTATTCAAGGTATCCAATAACTCTTGGGCGTTTTCCGCGATTTTATCTACTGAGAAGGAAGCCTTTCCAATAGCAGCATGTACAATACCCGTCTTATCAACCTTGAAATCAATCTTACCGGCCTTCACCTCTGTTACCGCCTTGGCAACATCCATAGTAACCGTACCTGTCTTTGGGTTAGGCATTAATCCCCTTGGTCCTAAAACACGTCCTAAAGGTCCTAATTTACCCATTACGCTTGGCATGGTGATGATAACATCAACATCGGTCCAACCGCTTTTTATTTTTTCCAAATATTCATCCAACCCAACGTAATCAGCTCCGGCTTCTTTAGCCTCTGCTTCCTTATCAGGTGTAACCAAAGCCAAAACCTTGACATCTTTTCCTGTACCATGTGGTAGGGTAACCACCCCACGAACCATCTGATTTGCCTTTCTAGGATCTACCCCTAAACGAACTGCAAGATCAATGGATGCATCGAACTTAGTATTGGTAATTTCTTTTATTAAAGCCGAACCCTCTTCAACTGAGTATAATCTATCTTTCTCAATTTTAGCGTGGGCTTCTTTTTGCTTCTTTGTTAACTTTGCCATTTAATTGCTTTTAAGAATTTAAAAAGGTCTTGTACCTGATACCTTTAGACCCATAGACCTAGCTGTTCCTGCAATCATGCTCATCGCCGATTCTACAGTAAACGCATTTAGATCCACCATTTTGTCCTCTGCTATCACCTTGACTTGATCCCAGGAAACACTTCCTGATTTGACTCTGTTAGGTTCGCCAGATCCTTTCTTAATCTTAGCCGCTTCCAAAAGTTGAACTGCCGCTGGCGGTGTTTTAACGATAAAGTCAAATGACTTATCTTTATATACCGTGATAACAACTGGTAATACTTTACCTGGTTTATCCTGTGTACGCGCGTTGAACTGCTTACAGAATTCCATGATGTTAACACCGGCAGCACCTAAGGCGGGTCCAACCGGTGGCGACGGATTCGCTGCACCTCCCCTAACTTGTAGTTTAACTACTTTACCTACTTCTTTTGCCATTGTTTAAAATTAAATTGAAAGTGTGTCTTTAGGAAGCAACACAACTTTTAAATATGTAACAAAAATTTTTAAATCTTCTCTACTTGCATATAGCTTAATTCCAATGGTGTTTTTCTTCCGAAAATTTTAACCATTACCTCAAGCTTACGTTTTTCTTCATTGATTTTCTCAACAGTACCGTTGAACCCATTAAAAGGCCCATCAATAACCTTGACCGTTTCCCCGTGGATGAATGGTATGGCAACACTATCTGTATTAACCGCCAATTCATCTACTTTTCCTAGCATTCGGTTGACCTCCGTTTTCCTCAAAGGAACCGGATCACCACCTTTCGTTTCACCCAAAAAACCAATTACATTGGTAATCGAACGTATAATATGGATCATTTCACCTCCTAAATTGGCTTTGACCATAATATAACCCGGAAAATAAACCCTTTCTTTGTTTATCTTCTTACCATTTCTTATCTGTACTACCTTTTCCGTAGGTACCAAAACCTCTTCCAAGTAATCAGAAAAACCAAGTCTGGCAACCTCACTTTCAATGTAGCCTTTGATTTTATTCTCCTGACCACTGACCGCCCTTACCACATACCATTTCTTTTCCAATACTTCTGACATAAGGCTAGACTTAATTTAAAACGTTCGTAAAATAAAGCTTGATCAATTTACTGAAGACAGAATCCACTCCCCATGTAGCCAAAGCGAACAGCACAGAAAAAACTGCCACCACTACCATAAGATTAGATGATTCCGCTTTTGAAGGCAAGGTAACATTGTGCCTTAATTCTTCAATTGATTCCTTTATATACGTCAACATTTGATATATTCTTTAAATTAAACAGAAAGAAACCCTTAACGCAATTGCCATCAGATTTCTATCTAATTCCTGCACGGGAGGAGAGACTCGAACTCCCGACACCTGGTTTTGGAGACCAGTGCTCTACCAACTGAGCTACACCCGTTTATATTTACATTGAAAGGTATCCCGCTAGAGCGGGACACCTTATATGTAAACTAGTATTCTAAGATTTAATCTATAATCTTGGTTACCTGACCGGCACCAACTGTTCTACCACCTTCACGGATAGCGAAACGTAATCCTTCACTTAAAGCGATAGGCTGAATCAAATCAACAGTTATCGTTAAGTTATCACCAGGCATAACCATTTCAACACCACTAGGAAGACTAATGTTACCAGTAACATCGGTAGTTCTTACGTAGAATTGTGGACGATAGTTATTATGGAATGGTGTGTGACGACCACCTTCTTCTTTTTTAAGGATATAAACCTCTGCTTCAAATTTAGCATGTGGCTTAACAGAACCTGGCTTACAAATTACCATACCTCTGCTTATCTGTGCTTTTTCAATACCTCTTAACAAGATACCTACGTTATCACCAGCTTCACCTCTATCCAATATCTTACGGAACATTTCAACACCAGTAATGGTAGAAGACAATTTCTCTGCACCCATACCAATGATATCAACTGCATCACCAGTATTGGCAACACCAGTTTCGATACGACCTGTAGCAACAGTTCCACGACCAGTAATAGTGAATACATCCTCAACAGGCATTAAGAAATCCTTCTCAACATCCCTTTTTGGCAACTCGATCCATGAATCAACAGCATCCATCAATTCCATAACGGTATCAACCCATTTTTGCTCACCGTTAAGTGCACCAAGGGCAGATCCTGAAATAACAGGTCCATTATCACCATCATACTCATAGAAAGAAAGCAATTCCCTTACTTCCATCTCAACAAGCTCTAAAAGCTCCTCATCATCAACCATGTCAACTTTATTCAAGAAAACAACGATTCTAGGAATACCTACCTGACGACCTAATAGGATGTGCTCACGAGTTTGTGGCATTGGACCATCTGTTGCAGCAACAACCAAGATAGCACCATCCATTTGGGCAGCACCAGTTACCATGTTCTTTACGTAATCCGCGTGACCAGGACAGTCAACGTGTGCGTAGTGACGGTTTGCTGTTTGGTACTCAACGTGAGAAGTATTAATGGTTATACCCCTTTCTTTTTCTTCAGGAGCGTTATCGATAGAATCGAAACTTCTCAATTCAGAAAGTCCTGCATTTGCCAATACCGTAGTAATAGCAGCAGTTAATGTAGTTTTACCGTGATCCACGTGTCCAATAGTGCCTATATTTAAGTGCGGTTTGGAACGATCGAAAGTTTCCTTTGCCATTTTAAATGAATTTTAATCTTAGTTTATATATTAGTGTACAATTATATGCCTTAATTGAGCCAACGACGAGATTTGAACTCGTGACCTCTTCCTTACCAAGGAAACGCTCTACCCCTGAGCTACGTCGGCTTGTTGGGTTCTCTTGGTTGATGCTAAACGTTTACTGATAAACAACATCGAAATTACAACAAACGCCAACCCAAGGTTTTCGAGTCCTAGACCAAAACTTAACCGACCTGCACCAGAATCAATCAAAAATTGACCCCGTCCTTTCTTCACTACCCAAAGAACATATCAAAGAAAATAGCTTCATTTGACATTCAGGCGGAAGAACGGGCTACCTTCGACTACGCTCAGGACTGACTTCTCACCCCATATTCCACAATCGAAATGAACACACATTCATTATCCTGTGAAATATTAGAGCGGGAGACCGGGTTCGAACCGGCGACATTCAGCTTGGAAGGCTGACGCTCTACCAACTGAGCTACTCCCGCATTTTATATTTCAAAATTTCAATTTCAAGACCCTTTTACCGATCTTACCCAAAGTCCGGACTTCCCGAACCCGTTATTCAATACAACCCAGAAATCAACACTTCCAGATTAACTTTTTTTTTAAAATATAGTGGGGAGAGCAGGATTCGAACCTGCGAAGACGTAGTCAGCAGATTTACAGTCTGCCCTCGTTGGCCGCTTGAGTATCTCCCCAATCCATATTTTAAAGAACTTTTGAGCCGATAGAGGGACTCGAACCCACGACCTGCTGATTACAAATCAGCTGCTCTAGCCAGCTGAGCTACATCGGCCTTTCAACCCTTTTTTTAGCATAAAAAAGTCCGCTATTTCTAACGGACTGCAAATGTATATATTTATTTGTTTAATCAAAATAAAATTCGAAAAAAATTCATCATACTTTTTCACGTTGCATTTCTTTCATTTTTTTCACTTTCCTTTCCAAGGAGCTACATGCCGAATCTACAGCCTCTTCGAATGACTTGCACTGCTTTTTGACAATAAACCTATCCTTGGGTACATTTAGTCTAATTTCCACAATCTTATTTTCCTTTGAACTCGTATTCTCTACTTTCAAATAAACATCCGCACTTATTACCTTATCGTAGAAAGTCTCTATTTTATCCAATCTACTTTGGACAAAATCCAACAATTTTACATCGGCATTGAAGTTAACTGATTGCGCATTTACTTTCATAGGCTAAAATTTAATATGTTAAACAATTTTATCGCCCTTGCGATTTTTTACCCCTTGGGTGGGCTGATGCGTGAATTTTTTTGAGTTCAGCTATACTATTATGTGTGTATACTTGTGTTGAAGCCAAACTTGAATGGCCTAGCAACTCTTTCACCGAATTTAAATCCGCCCCTTTATTGAGTAAATGAGTCGCAAAGGTATGTCTCAAAATATGTGGACTCCTTTTTACCTTGGAGGACACCTCTCTAAAATACTTATTTATAATTCTATAAACAAGGGTTTCATATATTTTATTGCCCGTATTGGTAAGAAAAAGAAACTGCCCATCCCCAATAGTTCGCAAGCCGTCCCTGAGCGGCATATAAGAGCGGAACAATTCTACAGTCGGCAACAACAAAGGCACGATACGCTCCTTATTGCGTTTCCCTAGTACTTTGAGCGATCGCCCACCAAGATCAACATCATTGATTTTAATATTGACAAGCTCTGCCCTTCGTATTCCGGTCGTATACAACAACTCAATGACCAACTTATCCCTCCTACCCTCAAAATCATCCGCAAAGGGCAATTGCGACAAAACAGCCTGCATTTCTTCCTCCGAAAAAGGGACTTCGATTTTCTTCGCCGTTTTAAGGGCTTTGTGTTTGGCCAAGGGATTCACCGCCACGACACCTATCTGCTGTAAAAATTTATAGTACGCCTTTAGAGAGGCCACCTTTCTATTCACAGACCTATTGGATATTCCCGAATTGACCAAGCTGACGATCCAACTTCTTACAACGGGATATTCCGCATTATCAACATCCAAAAGACCATGCTCATCGGCACAAAAAGCGACAAAAGACAAAATATCCTTTTCATACGCATTTACGGTATGCGCCGAATAATTCTTTTCCAAACGCAAATAAGAAACAAACTTGGATATCGACATACCACAAAGTTAGCAAAGTTGCCGTTGCAATTTCCTTAAATAAAAAAATCCCATCAAATGATGGGATTTTTTATCAATAATTGTACACTACCAAATAAGATTCTAGATTTCTTCTTGATCTCTTAAACCTTGAATGTATTGTGCTTTTTGTATTTGTGCTCTTCTTTGAACTGAAGGCTTAGTAAATTGCTGACGTTTACGCAATTGACGCATGGTACCAGTCTTATCGAACTTTCGCTTGAAGCGCTTTAAAGCTCTGTCTATGTTCTCTCCTTCTTTTATTGGTATAATTAACATGGGCTACAACCTCCTCTCTTTTGTGATTAAGGGTGCAAATATAGAAACTTATTTAGAATTGAGCACTACTTATTTGCGAATTATACGTCAATTTTTATCCGTATCGATCGGCATACCTTAATCTACAGGCTATTATCAAGCCTTAGGGGCACGATATTCTTTCTTATCGATGATGATTTTGGCTATAATCTCCTTTAGTATCTCTGATGTACCCCCACCAATAGGCCCCAATCGACTATCCCTGAACATACGTGCCATGGGATACTCCTCCATATAGCCATACCCCCCTAGGAACTGCAAACAATCGTAAGCCACCTTATCTGCCATTTCGGTAGATTTCAATTTTGAAATTGTGGCTTCCTTTACAACATATTCACCTCTATCCATCTTATACGCCACACCATAATTATACTGCTTACACAGTTCCATACTAGCATGGCCATCAACCAACTTATGCCTTAAGACCTGATATTGATTGATCGGTTTTCCAAAAGTTTCCCTTTCCGACATATACTGCATGGCATAATCAAGGGCATATTCTGCCCTGGCATGGGCATTGATCCCCATAACCAGTCGTTCAAGGGCAAATGCCTGCATTATCAATCCAAATCCGTTACCCTCACCCCCCATTAGATTGGAAGCGGGAACTTTTACATCATCAAAAGCAAGTTCCGCCGTATCCGAGGCACGCCACCCCAATTTATCCAATTTATTGGCGGAAATACCTTTACTGTTCAAGTCGACAATAAATAAGCTTATCCCCTTGTTCCCCGCGTCCGGATCGGTTTTTGCCGCAAGAATGCAATAATCACCATGCACCCCGTTCGTAATAAACGTCTTTGACCCATTGATGATATAAGTATCCCCATTTTTAACGGCGGTCGTTCTCATACCAGCCACATCACTACCTCCAAAAGGTTCGGTCACCCCTAAACAGCCAACCTTCTCCCCATGGACACTAGGGGTCAAATAAGCCTCCTTTTGCCCATGACTGGCATTTTTATTCAAGTGCACCATGGCCAGGTAAGCATGTGCCCACATGGCAGCAGCGAAACCGCCAGAATTCACTTTCTGAAGTTCTTCTAAAAAGATTACGGTATAGAAGATATCAAGTCCCAACCCCCCATAGGATTCATCGATGGCAAGACCAAAATAACCCATTTCACCAAACTTTTTCCAGATGAAACGCTCTATGCTACCTTCGGACTCCCATTTATTGATATGGGGAATCACTTCTTTCGACAAAAAATCCCTGAGACTCTCTCTAAATAACTGATGTTCTTCAGTAAAGTACATGCTCTGCATAGCCATTAAATTTATAACGCCAAATATAACTTAATTCTATCAATCTTCTCAATTGGAAAATTCTCAATATTTAACAATTCATCAAAGGAATCTATACTTCCTTTAGCATTTCTGTAATCAATTATGCTATTTGCTACATTATTTTGAATATATACTAATTTTGATAGTTTTTTAGCCGATGCCGTATTAATGTTTATTTTTTCAATATCAGGCTTTTTCAGCACCTGAAATCGCACCAAAGTCCGCTCAACGACCTCCGGTTCCAGTCCGTATACATCATACAATTGTTCATTTACCAGAAAGCCACCCAACCGATTCCTGAATTTGATTATTCTTTCGGATAATTTATCCCCAATTCCATAAATCGATTTTAATTCACTGGCGGTGACCGAATTAAGATCCTTGACCCCAATCTCCCCAACAATCCGATGTTGATTATTTTTATTGTCCACAATATCAGCTGTCCGGGATACTGTTTTTCGTGTGGTATTTCTATTGACCCATTCCGGAAACTTAAAATACGGTGCCATACGTTTCAGCAAAGAATCCGGAACTCCTGTGACCTTTTGAAATTCCTCAACGCTATTTACGTATGAATTCTTTTTCCGGTAGGCATGCAGCCGATCGATCTCCTCTGGGGTCATCCCCAAAGTATATCCTTTATGATCTGAAATATAATTGGGATTGAAGGGAAACAATCGGGTCGAATCTTTTTGAAGCGTCACTAGTTTTAGCGAATCCAACTTTTCTTGGGTTTCCCTATCAATGGTCAGACTGGGTTCCAAAGTGTGGGAAGCATTTTTTACCAAGTAGAAAACCACTTGCAAGACAACAATGATCAAGAGCAAAAAGAAAATCCCACTTTTCTCTTGTTTACTAAAAGAAAAATGGGACTTCATATTCTTCAAACCGCACTACTTATTTCCTAACTGTCTTTATAGCACTCATATACTTGTTCATTTCCTCTTTCACTCTTGGAAACAACAATAGAAGACCTATCATATTCGGAAATACCAATGCCAAAATCATTGCATCCGAAAAAGCAAATACAGCGCCCATAGAGGCTGAAGCCCCAATTACGATAAAAGCGATGAACAAAATTTTGTAAACCAAATCAGCAATTTTCCCCCTACCGAACAAAAATTTCCAGGATTGAAGTCCATAATAAGACCATGATATCATCGTTGAAACCGCAAAAAGCACCACTGCCAAGGTCAATACGTACGGGAACCAAGGAATGACGGATTCAAAGGCCATTGATGTTAAATTAACACCACCCAAAGACACTCCGTTGACAATAACATTTCCGGCACCATCACCACCATATTCAAAAACGCCTCCGCTGTTGTAAAATATAATCACCAAAGCCGTCATGGTACAAATCACCACCGTATCGATAAACGGCTCTAAAAGGGCCACAATACCTTCACTGGCCGGGTATTTGGTTTTTACGGCAGAATGCGCAATAGCCGCTGAACCGGCTCCGGCCTCATTGGAGAAAACGGCTCTTCTAAAGCCTACGATCAACACCCCGAACAATCCTCCTAGTCCGGCTTCGGGTGTAAACGCCCCTTTAAAAATAAGCACGAATGCATCGTCGATATATGAAAAGTTCGCGAAAATCACAATAAGACAGGCAATGGCATATATAATTGCCATGAACGGCACTATTTTTTCTGTTACGGAAGCAATTCTTTTGATTCCCCCGATAATAACGATACCGACAACAATGGCCAAAAGCACTCCAATGATAAATCCTGTTGATCCACCTTGTAATCCCATCATTGCCGCCAATTGTTCCGCTGCCTGATTTGACTGTACAGCGTTGCCACCACCAAAGGAGGCCCCAACACAAAGTATAGCGAAAACAACGGCCAATGCCTTACCAAGACCTGTATAACCCCTTTCCTTCAAACCTCTGGAAAGATAATACATCGGCCCCCCATGAACGGTACCATCCGCATCAAAATCACGGTACTTAACCCCCAAGGTACATTCGACGAATTTGGTAGACATACTCAATAAGCCACATAAAATCATCCAGAATGTAGCTCCAGGACCACCAATGGCAATTGCCAAGGCGACACCAGCAATATTCCCTAAGCCTACAGTACCTGAAACAGCTGTTGCCAGGGCTTGAAAGTGGCTTACCTCCCCATGCTTGCTCTCATCACGAATGGTATCAGGCAAATCTCCATCAACAATATTAACCTCTGCCTTTTCCACACCATGACCTTCAGGTGCCTCCAGTTCGTCATACTTACCCCTAACCACATTAATGGCCAATGGGAACTTGGTGATATTGACAAAACCAAAATACAAAGTAAAAAAAGTAGCCCCTAGTACCAATACAATCACAACAAGGGGTATACCGGTTCCGGGAACCTGCCAAAATACTATTCCTTCCCAAACTGCAGTAATAGGCTCAAACCAAGCATTTATTCGCTCGTCGATTCCCATTTCTGATGTTTCTTGGGAAAAAGTTACAAAAGGCAACAAAAAGAAAAGAAAAGAAAGCATTTTATACTTCATAAGGTCTAATTAGGTTGGTTAAAAAAACGAATTAAGCAATATCTAAAAAAAAACTGTTCAATCAAAGAGTAATAGACAAAAAGAAACTTGTTATAGATTAAACATTTCGTTTAATCTTCGAATCTGTTCAGGCCTTCCCAAAACAATAATCTTACTTTTGGGCTGCAGTTGCATATCGGCCTCCGGGTTAATGGTGTATTTGCCATCCGGTGCGATATAACCTATTATGGTACACCCCGTCTTACGCCTTAAATCAAGATCTCGAAGGGACTTGTGATCTCCCTGTTCTGCAAAATCCTCAATAGCGACTTCCTCTAGGTTTGTGGTATGTTCGCCTTCCAACGACAACTCGTCCATAAACGAAATCAAATCGGGCATTACCACTAACGAGGCCATATGGTCACCACCGATTTTATCGGGCATGATCACTTGGTTGGCACCGGCCAGTATCAATTTTTTCTGTGATGTGACCAGCGATGCCCTACTTATGATATTCAATTTTTTGTTCAATTGTCTAGCGGATAAAACCACAAACAGGTTTGCTGCATCTTCGGGCAATGTGGTAATAATATTATCGGCCCGTTCTATTCCGGCTTCCATCAACACCTCATCATCATTGGCATCCCCTTCGACAAATAAGATACTATCCTCAAATTTATCAATGACCTCCCGATCCTTTTCGACAACGACAAAAGGCCTATTAAAGGCTTTCAGTCTAATGGCCGCTTGATTTCCATTTCGACCAAAACCACAGATAATCACATGGTTGGATAGTGCATTGATCATGTTCTTCACTTTTTTCTTTTTTAAAATATCCATGGTATTCCTACTTAAAATATACTCCGTTATCACTGAAATGGAAAATGCAAATATGAATACACTTGAGATTATTAAAAATACCGTAAAAACCTTTGCTTCCCCGCTTAATGGGCCTACTTCGGAAAAACCGACCGTAGTTACCGTTATAACGGTCATGTAAAAGGCATCCAACCAAGATAGATTGGACAATATCCTATAACCTATGATCCCAGTCGCCAGAACAAACCCAATCAAAGCGATGGCCAAATAGATTTTAGAACGAAAAAGTCGAATCATATTAAAGATCAAAAACTGAGGTTCTTTTGGTATATACCAAATCTTTGATCTTTAACCAAAAAGCCAAAAAAAGATAGAGTGCAAACCCAAACCCCAAAGTTACGAATGTAAGGTAAATGAACGACGTTCTAACCACTCTGGCACGAATCCCCATGCGTTCTGCAATTCGCCTACATACCTCGAATCCCCTTTTTTGAAAATAATATAAAAGTTGATAGAAAACATTCATAATTTAAAATTAAATATTTCCGTGCAATAAACTACTACCTATTACACATTGAAGACATTTATTTTTTGTACAATAAGCCTTGTAGAGTTGTAATACCGCTTGACTATCGAAAGCCGTTTTCATTTCCAATCCAAGTACATTGAATTTTTTCAACACCGCGTTATCCTCTTTCTTTATCTGCGCTATTATTTTAAAAATAGCGGTAATGACATCTTTACCCCTATGGCGCCCATAACAAAATTTCAATGGGAGGACCGTATTCATAATCAAAAGGTCGATAAATGGCCTTGTCAACTTCTTCGTACTCTTTTTTGATACTTTCCCAAAAGTAAAATGATCATCCCAATACCGGCTCGCCGAAACCTCAAAAATAGTGTACAGTTCCTCCAGGTCATTGGCAGTCATCAGCTTTTGAAAAAGATTCTCGTGCCTTTCATACAAATTAGCGATTTGTGAAAGCCTAAGGGTAGGGAAATTGGACGGACGAAGTTTAAAGTATTCCGGACTCTGGACGCTTTCTTGGACAAGGCCGAACTTTGTTCTTAAATAGGTATACTCTTCCCGTAAAGCAATCAAATAGCCATCCATTGAATCTTGATGATCCAACAATCCCCCCAAACCGAAAAGAACACTCTCTAATTGATGTGTATTACCCCGTAGCTTTCTAACAATTGAAAAATCCAAAGCTTGGGCAATGCTCAAGAATGATTGTCCGTTTATATTCAATCCGAAATTCTTGAGTAGTAAATTGAATGTCACTTTTTCCCAGTCATTTTTAGAATCTTCCAAAAGGGACTGAACCAAAGTGGACTTCTGTTCCAAACGCTCAATATAGAGTCGCTCGAGCCAATTACCCAATGTAAATCCATCGATGTTGGAAATGTCATTTTCGCAGTTGATGAATTTTGTCGAACGTTTATCGAACAAGCGCCGGTAGTTGACCAAAAGATCTTCGGACACGTACTTCCTCAACTCCAGGGTAGGGATTATGGTACGATCCTTTCTGTATATTTCCATATCATCATACCAAACAACATGCAAAATGATATTGTCATAATTGGTATCCTCTTCATGGTGGTGTGCATACCAGTCCGATGCGTTGATATGCACTTCCACATTGCCTGCCCAAAGTTGTCCGCCGATACGTATTTTGGCATTAAAGAAATCGGGACCTGAAAGATGGTTATGCAACCCCGTGTCCACAATGACCAGAGATTCCTTTTGGTTCGTAACCAACTCTTGCAATGGCAGCTTTTTGTATTTCCAGACAAAATGAAGTAAATCCTCCCGCATAGCCCTAAAATAAAAAATCCCGCAAAAATGCGGGACTTTTTTATAGAATTATTTAGGTCTTTTAGCGAACAACCTCCCCTTCCCAGGCCATAATTCCGCCCTGAAGGTTAAATGCTTTCTTAAATCCCATACCCTTCATTATGTTGCATGCTTGTCCGCTCCTAGCACCTGATCTGCAATAGACATAATAACTTTTGGACTTATCCAATTTTTCCAGTTCCGAAACAAATTGTTGTCCTAAATAGATATCAATATTACTGGCATCCGGAATAAAGCCTTGTTGAAATTCAGCCGGTGTCCGAACATCCAATACAAATGCATTATCATCAGCTTTCAGCTGCTCTACCCATTCTTTCTGCGATAAATCTGCCATTTTCTTAAATTTTAGGATGCAAAAATAATGTATTTAAACAAAATAGAAATAGAAATACGCCGAATACATTGGCCTTACGGATTCATTTCTTCTTTTTAACAGAAATTTATACCATAGACGCTATTCCAAATCAAACAAATCAATTACATTTGTATATACAAATATTGTAAGTACATGAATGTAGAGGAGCGTATTAAAACATCGGAGGAAATTCCATTGGAACGAAGGACGATCATTCATATTATGTTGGTCGCAAACGGCATAAACGAAAAATTGGCCATTGCCCTTAAACCCTTTGACATTTCTATCCAACAATTCAATGTCTTAAGGATTTTAAGGGGGCAAAATGGCAAACCCGCCAATCTTAGCACCTTGAACAAAAGAATGGTCTCAAAAATGAGCAATACCACCCGTTTGGTCGATAAACTTATTTTGAAAGGATATGTTGAAAGGCACACCTGTCCTTCAAATCGAAGGAAGGTGGAAATAAATATCACATCAAAAGGCTTGGATCGACTTTTAAAGATGGATGATGTCGTTTCGAAGACAGAAACCGAAATGTTGGATCAATTTTCAGAGCATGAACTGAAACAATTGAACCTTTTATTAAATCAATTTAAATCATAATTATTAACAATTCAAAGCAACAACAAATGAAAAAGAATGTATTAGCATTGACCTTAGCCGTAGTATTTGGCTTTACAGCATCAGCAACCGAACCCAAAAACGAGGAAAAGAAAGAGGTGAAAACCGATGAAAGCTCAGTCGCTTGGAAAGCCTACAAAGTAACCGGGTCACATAACGGAACGGTTGATTTAAAAAGTGGCGCATTAGTATTCGACGAAGGCAAACTCATTGGAGGGGAATTCACCGTTGATATGACTTCCTTGGTCAGTACCGATTTAGAGGGGGAATATAAAGGTAAATTGGAAGGCCATTTGAAATCGGACGATTTCTTTGGTGTCGAAAAACACCCCACATCAACATTGGTATTCACGAAAGTAGTGCCAAATGGTAAAAATTCCTATGAAGTAACCGGGGACCTAACCATAAAAGGGTTTACCAAACCAGTGACCTTTGACGTATCCATATATGGTAGCAAAGCCACTGCCACCATGAAAATCGATAGGGCCGAATACGATGTGCGTTACGGTTCAGGCAGCTTTTTCGATAATTTAGGGGATAAAACAATTTACGATGAATTTGATCTTGTTGTAGATTTGGTATTTTAATAAACTTGACCTCACAAGTGAAACTCCGGCTGTTTTTATAACATCCGGAGTTTTTTTTACAAAAAACGTATTTGATGTTTAAAAAATCATTTCTATATTTGATGCAATGAAAAATAACATAACAAATACTTGGTGGTGGAGTAACTTACGGAAAACGTCGTGAGCGAAGCATCATTGTAGTAAAACTATATATAAGGCTTGTCTATCACGACAAGCCTTTTTTAATTCTATAAACTGATCATGGACTACCAATTTAAATCACATCATAAAAAAATCCTAGCAGATACCATTACCCCTGTCAGTGTTTATTTAAAGATACGGGACCGATTTCCGAACAGTATTCTTTTGGAAAGTAGTGACTATCATGCCAACCACAACAGTTTTTCCTATATCTGTTGCAACCCCATTGCATCGATCAAGATTGAGAATGAAACCATTGTGGAGCAATTTCCCGACGGCAAAATCACGACGAAGCATATCGACCCTGAAACCGATGTGGCACAGACCATACATGATTTCAGTCTAAAATTCCAAGCCGATGAAAATTCGTTCAAGTTCATAAACAATGGTTTGTTTGGCTATATGGCCTATGATGCGATACGGTATTTTGAGGACATCAACATCAGCAAAAAAGAAGATGCACTGAATATCCCTGACATATATTATGCTGTTTACCAAAACATCATCGCAATCAACCATTTTAAGAATGAGGCGTACATCTTTGCCCATTGTTATGAAAAGGAAAGTAATATTGCGGAAATTGAACAAATCCTAAATGTCAAGAACTTTGCGTCCTATAACTTCAACAAAGAAGGGGAACCTACTTCAAACCTTAAGGATGAAGAATATAAAGCGCATGTTGACTTGGCTAAAAAACATTGCCAAAGGGGTGATGTTTTCCAACTGGTGCTGTCCAGAAGATTTTCACAAGGATTCAAAGGCGATGAATTCAATGTCTATAGGGCCCTTCGCTCTATAAACCCTTCCCCCTATCTGTTCTATTTTGATTATGGTGATTTCAAGATATTCGGAAGTTCCCCAGAGGCCCAATTGATCGTAAATGAAGGCAAGGCCGAAATACATCCCATAGCCGGCACCTTCAAAAGAACCGGTAATGATGAAAAAGATGCAGCATTGGCCAAAGAGTTGACCACTGATGACAAGGAAAACAGCGAGCATGTGATGTTGGTCGATTTGGCCAGAAACGATTTAAGTCGACACGGGAATATGGTACGTGTTGACAATTATAGGGAAGTACAGTTCTTTTCCCATGTAATCCATTTGGTATCCAAAGTAACCGGACAAAAGAAAAAGGATATCACCACCATGAAAGTCGTGGCCGACACCTTTCCGGCAGGGACATTAAGTGGCGCCCCAAAACATATGGCCATGCAACTCATAGAAAAATATGAAAGAACGAACAGGTCATACTATGGCGGTGCCATCGGTTTTATGGATTTCAAGGGAAACTTCAACCACGCCATAATGATCCGTACTTTCTTAAGTAAAAACCACCAGTTACATTACCAGGCGGGTGCAGGATTGGTAGCCGCCTCGAATCCCGAAAATGAATTACAGGAAACATATAACAAACTAGGAGCATTGACCAAGGCCTTGGAAATTGCGGAAACCATCTAAAATTTCCAAAATCAAGATGATTATGAAAAAAATATTGGTAATTGACAACTATGACAGCTTCACCTATAATCTAGTCCATTATCTAGAGGACCTGGATTGTGAAGTCATTGTAAAAAGAAACGACCAACTCACTTTGGAGGAGGTTGATGCCTACGATAAAATCGTTTTATCCCCAGGCCCGGGCATCCCGGATGAAGCAGGTTTACTTAAAGCGATTATCGCTAAATACGCCCCGACCAAGAGTATCTTTGGTGTTTGCCTTGGCCAACAGGCCATAGCCGAAGTATTCGGTGGCTCCTTGATAAACCTCGACGAGGTATACCACGGTATCGCCACAAATATAAAGGTGGTAAAGGATGATCTTTTGTTTAAGGGACTACCGAGGGAAATTGAAGTAGGCCGCTATCATTCCTGGGTGGTATCCCCGGATATCCCTGAGGTTTTGGAAGTAACCTCTATTGATGAAAACGGACAAATAATGTCAATACGACATAGGCATTTCGACGTATCCGCCGTACAATTCCACCCAGAATCCGTATTGACACCAAAAGGAAAAACCATTTTACAAAACTGGTTAACAGAAAAAGCATAAAATAGCTACTGGAACAAATTCAGCGTATATGAAAGATATTTTAAACAGACTGATCAATCACGACATCCTCGCCAAGGAGGATGCCAAAACAGTTTTGGTCAATATTGCCAAAGGAGAATATAATACAAGTCAGATCGCCGCTTTTTTAACGGTGTATATGATGCGAAGTATAACCATCGAGGAACTGGAAGGTTTTCGAAATGCACTTTTAGATTTATGCTTGGCCATTGACCTGTCCGAATACAACCCAATTGATTTATGTGGTACGGGTGGGGACGGCAAGGACACCTTCAACATCTCAACATTGGCTTCCTTCGTTACCGCTGGAGCCGGTGTACACGTTACCAAACATGGTAATTATGGGGTCTCTTCAAAATGTGGCAGTAGTAATGTCATGGAATTCCTCGGTATAAAATTCAGTAATGATGCCGATTTTCTAAAAAAATCCATCGATGAGGCAGGAATCTGTGTATTGCATGCCCCATTGTTTCACCCTGCCATGAAAAACGTGGCCCCAATCCGTAGGGAATTGGCTGTGAAAACCTTTTTCAATATGCTAGGGCCCATGGTCAACCCCGCTTTCCCCAAAAACCAGATGGTCGGGGTCTTTAATTTGGAGTTGGCCCGTATGTATGGTTACCTATACCAGAATACCGATAAAAACTTTACCGTATTGCATGCTTTGGATGGTTATGATGAAATTTCGTTGACCGGAGCCACAAAGACTATTTCCAACAATTCAGAAGGCATGTTACAACCCTCTGATTTTGGGGTCAAAGCCGTAAAACAAGAACAGATTGTAGGAGGGGAAACCATTGAACAATCGGCAAAAATATTTATCGACATCCTGGAAGGAAAAGGAACGGTAGCCCAGAACAATGTTGTCTGTGCAAATGCCGGAATCGCCATTGCCACAGTGAATGGCATTAGTCCAAAGGAAGGTTTTGGGAAGGCAATGGAATCATTATTGTCGGGCAAAGGATTGAAAGCCTTGAAAAAACTGCAAGCCTTAAGCGTTTAATAGATACGAAAATGAATATTCTCGATAAAATAGTTAAAGACAAACGGATTGAGGTAAATCTGCGAAAAGGGTTGATTCCCTTATCCCAACTGGAGGCCTCTGTCCTTTTTGATCGCGATTCCGTTTCTTTGGCCCATGCGCTACGGAATAGTAGAACAGGGATAATTGCGGAACACAAGCGGCGTTCTCCTTCCAAATCGGTCATAAATCAGGATTTGAATGTCCAGGATGTTGCAAAAGGCTATGAACAAGCAGGTGTTTGCGGCATGTCCGTGTTGACAGACGGCAAATATTTCGGAGGTTCCTTGGATGATTTGCTGCTGGCCCGGGCAGCTGTAAAAATGCCGTTGTTACGGAAAGAATTCATTATTGACACCTATCAAATAATCGAAGCAAAGGCCTATGGTGCCGATGTCATATTATTGATTGCGGCCATATTATCCAAAGCCGAAATAAAAAGGTTTTCCGAATTGGCCAAAAGTTTGGGCTTGGATGTCTTGTTGGAAGTACACAATGAGGAGGAACTACACAAATCCATCATGCCCAGTTTGGACATGTTGGGAGTAAACAATCGCAACCTAAAAACGTTCGAGGTCAGTTTGGAAACCAGTAAGGAATTATCTGAAATCATCCCTGATGATTTTGTAAAAGTATCGGAAAGTGGCATTAGCAGTATTGAAGCCATCAAGGAACTAAGACCCTATGGGTATCAAGGTTTCCTCATTGGTGAGAATTTTATGAAAACCGGGAATCCCGGCACAGGTGCAACTGAATTCATCAATGCCCTTAATTAATTACAAACAATGAGCCAATACCACAAAAACACAGACACTTCCAAAAGGGAACCCCTTAGGATAAAAGTCTGTGGTATGAATCTTAACACTGCTGAAGTTGGGGCTTTACAACCAGATTATTTGGGCTTTATTTTCTGGGAACCCTCAAAAAGGAATTTCACTGGCAAACCAGCGGTACTTCCCCATAGTATTAAAAAGGTCGGTGTTTTTGTCGATGCCTATATCGAAGAGATCATCGAAATGGTCAATACCCATCAACTTTTGGCAGTTCAATTACATGGTAAGGAGACCCCC
Source organism: Maribacter polysiphoniae (assembly GCF_003148665.1). GTDB lineage: Bacteria > Bacteroidota > Bacteroidia > Flavobacteriales > Flavobacteriaceae > Maribacter_A > Maribacter_A polysiphoniae. Next base: position 30,769 of record NZ_QGGQ01000015.1, read on the forward strand.
GAATTCTGTCGTATGCTAAAAAGTGAATTGAAAGGGATCGATATCATCAAAGTGTTTTCTGTTAAAGAAACATTTGATTTTAAAGCACTTGAGCCTTTCGAATCGGTATGTGATTACTTCCTTTTCGACACTAAAGGTAAATTACCCGGTGGGAACGGCTATAAGTTCAATTGGCGTATTTTAAGGAATTACCCATCTAAAAAACCATATTTCCTAAGTGGCGGGATTGGTTTGGGGGATTTGGAATCGATCAAGGAATTTATAAAGCAACCCGAATCAAACCTTTGCCACGCCATTGATGTGAACAGCAAATTTGAAATTAAACCGGGCCTTAAGGACATCGGTACATTAAAAGAATTTATAAAGAAATTAAAATGAATTATAACGCAGACGAAAAAGGCTACTATGGCGAGTTTGGAGGGGCTTTTATACCCGAAATGCTATATCCCAATACTGAGGAATTACGCCAGAATTACATCCAGATCATGGAAGAACCTTCGTTCAAAAAGGAATTCGACCAGTTATTAAAGGATTATGTTGGGCGACCTACCCCATTATATCACGCAAAAAGACTTTCTGAAAAATACAACACAAAAATATATCTTAAAAGGGAAGATCTGTGCCATACAGGCGCCCATAAGGTAAACAATACCATTGGGCAGATACTCATGGCCAAAAAGTTGGGCAAAACCAGGATCATCGCCGAAACTGGTGCCGGCCAACATGGTGTTGCCACTGCCACGGTTTGTGCTTTAATGGGAATACAATGTGTAGTGTATATGGGTGAGATCGATATTGCACGACAAGCGCCGAATGTCGCCCGAATGAAAATGTTAGGTGCCGAAGTGCGCCCAGCATTATCAGGAAGTAGAACATTAAAGGATGCTACCAATGAGGCTATCCGCGATTGGATCAATAATCCGGTAGATACGCATTACATCATTGGCTCTGTGGTTGGACCACACCCCTACCCTGATATGGTGGCCCGATTTCAATCCGTGATTTCCAAAGAGATAAAATCACAGTTAAAAGAAAAAGAAGGGACTGAAAACCCCGATTATGTAGTGGCTTGCGTTGGTGGTGGCAGTAATGCCGCTGGTGCCTTTTATCATTATTTGGATAATCCCAATGTTGGAATCATAGCGGTAGAAGCCGCAGGTAAAGGCATCGACTCCGGCGAAAGTGCCGCTACTTCGGTCTTAGGGAAGGTCGGTATCATTCATGGTAGTAAAACCTTATTGATGCAAACCCCAGACGGACAAATAACAGAACCCTATTCCATATCAGCCGGACTCGATTACCCCGGTGTAGGTCCCATGCATGCCCATTTATACCGGTCTGGCCGCGGTGAGTTTGTTTCAATTACCGATGACGATGCCATGAAGGCTGGATTATTGTTATCGAAGTTGGAAGGTATTATCCCAGCCATCGAAAGCTCACATGCCCTGGCCCTATTAGAACATAAAACATTTAAACCGGACGATATCGTGGTTATAAACCTATCAGGTCGTGGAGATAAGGACCTCGATACGTATATCAACTACTTTAAGCTTTAGTCCTTTTTTTTGACGTTCCCACCCAAGTGGGAATGAAAAACTTACACAAGATGAACAGAATAAACCAAAAACTCGAAGAGGACAAAAAAATCCTTTCCATTTATTTTACCGCTGGATATCCAAAACTGAACGACACGGTGAAAATCATTCAAGATCTGGAAAAAAATGGTGTTGACCTGATCGAAATCGGATTGCCTTTTTCAGACCCACTGGCAGACGGACCTACCATTCAAAAAAGTTCAACGGCGGCTTTAAAAAACGGGATGCATACCGAATTACTTTTTGAACAGTTAAAGGATATTCGTAAAACGGTATCCATACCCTTGATCATTATGGGCTATTTTAATCCCATATTCCAGTATGGGGTCGAAGCCTTTTGTAAACGTTGTCAGGAAATTGGGATAGACGGACTCATTCTCCCCGATTTACCCCTAGATGTATACCTAAAGGATTATGAAGCCATTTTTGTAAAATACGGACTGGTCAATGTATTTCTTATAACGCCCCAAACCAGTGACAAACGCATTAAGCAGATTGATAATGCTTCCAACGGATTCATCTATATGGTAAGCTCGGCGAGCACAACAGGAGCCACAACCGGTTTTGGGGAAGAACAAAAAACCTATTTTGGGCGTATTGCGGCACTAAACCTCAACACCCCCCAAATTGTCGGGTTTGGAATCAATAATGCCGAAACATTTGACCAAGCGACCCAAACCACCGCAGGGGCCATTATCGGCTCAGCCTTTATCAAACATATAACCCAATTTGGGATTGACACAATCTCCGATTTTATTAAAACCATTCGCTAAACTATGGAATTCATCAACAATTGGAAACTTGTCATTTTGCTTTGCCTAACCTTAGGCTTGGCCCCTTTTTTTCCCGAACCCCATATTTGGGGTAAAATCCGTTGGATTACGGGTGGCGCAAACGGTATGGCCTTTATGGACTGGTTTGATGTGCTTTTGCATGGTTTTCCATTTATCCTTTTGATCCGACTGATTATTTTAAAGGTAATCGGCTTGTTGAAAAACTAGAAATGCCTACTTTTAAATTCTTATCCCAATAAAGAAAATGAAGAAAATTGTCGCCTTATTTCTAGTTTTGACCTCAGGGTATGCTATCGCCCAAAATGATGATGATTTAAAAACATATATCAGCCATACTATCAATGAATTACAGGAATTCGTAGCCATACCCAATGATGCTTTGGATCATGCGGATATCAACAGAAACCTGACCTGGCTGACCAAGAAGTTCAATGAAAGGGGATTTAACTCGAGTATTTTACCCACTACCGGGGAATCATTGTTCTTTGCGGCCTTACCCATGGAAGACAATAAACCCACCATTCTTTTTTATATGCATCTTGATGGGCAATCGGTTGACCCTGCCAAATGGGACCAACCCAACCCATATCACGTCGTGTTGAAATCAAAAGATGGTGATCAATGGAAGACACAACCTTTTGACAGCCTAACGAACAACCTTAATTATGACTGGCGGCTTTTTGGTCGTTCAACGTCGGATGACAAAGGTCCTATTGTTATGTTGTTGAACACCATTGATCTTTTGAAAAAAAATAATGTTTCCCTGCCTTTCAATGTCAAGGTGATCTTGGATAGTGAGGAGGAAAAAAGCAGTAAACCACTTCCCGAAGCGGTAAAGGAATACCGCGATTTGTTTAAAGCTGATTTCCTGGTCATTAATGATGGACCAGTACATGTATCCGGAAAACCTACCATTGTATACGGTTGTAGAGGCATCACCACACTTTCTTTGACCACCTATGGTCCCTTAAAACCACAACATAGTGGGCATTATGGCAATTACGCCCCCAATCCTGGTTTTCAATTGGCACAACTGTTGGCCAGTATGAAGGATGCAAATGGAAAAGTATTGATCAACGGCTATTATGACGGTATTACGTTGGATCCAACAACCATGGAAATTCTAAAAAATGTCCCCGATGATGCCACGACCATCAATAATAACCTATCGATAAAAACACCGGAACAAGTAGGTAGTTTTTATCAGGAGTCATTGCAGTACCCTTCTTTGAATATTCGTGGATTAAGTTCTGGATGGGTAGGTGAAAAAGCACGGACCATCATTCCAGAAAGTGCCACAGCCGAAATTGATATGCGCTTGGTACCTGAAACCGATGGAACGAAATTGAAGGGCCTTGTCAAGAAACATATCGAAAACCAAGGATTTTACATCATGGATAAGCTTCCCACCAAGGAGGATCGTATGGCACATGACAAAATCATCACTATCACTGAGGGCTCTGTAACCAATGCCTTCAGAACCGACCTGAATAATGCCTATGGGAATTTCTTGGTCGATGTTCTCAAAGAATCCTTTGGGGAGGATGTGGTTCAGATTCGGATTATGGGAGGAACGGTCCCCATTGGACCTTTTATCAATGAATTGAAGATTCCAGCTTTTATTGTCCCCATGGTAAACGCCGACAACAATCAGCACAGTCCCAATGAAAATCTAAAAATCGGTCAAATTGCCTATGGCATCAAAGCCTTTTATGGGATTTTAAGTACGGGAATGAATTGATTCATACAATCACAACAGTTGTGAAGGTTATGTTGTAACCAAGGAAACCTTACCATTTTGGGAAACAGCCATTTTATAGGGGCTATAATCCCGTAGCCAACATCTCCTTGGCCTTTTTTATATACTCTTGATGCAACTTATAGCTTGGTTTTGACATACCCACTGATTCGGTGGAAATGTCATTTAGGATGGTTCTTGCCTTTTCAGTTTGTCCGTTTCGGATATAAAATTTAGCCAGTCCCAAACGTTCTTGATACCTACTATAGGGAGCATTGAATTGCTCAAGGAGTGTTTCCGCCTTGGCGATGTCCCCCGTTTTTTCCAAAGCCAACCCATATAAGAACATGGCCTTTGACTTCTTAAATCTGGGAGAATCCTCAATGACCTTGATTTTTGCAATTACCTCTGCATATTGTTCGGAGTAATAAAGGGCCTCAATAAGATTCGAGATGGCATAATAATCCTTTTTAAAAGTTCCCTTTAGGGAAGACTTATAAAGTTCAATGGCCTTTTCATACTGTTCGGACCCAAGATAGGCATCCGCCAAAGCGACCCTATTCTCGAAGGTATCGGAAAAATCGAGCTTTTTCTCCAAATCCGCGATTTTCTTCGTTGGATTGATCACTGCGGTTAAGCCTTCTTGAACCTTCCCGATATCCTGCTTCTGAAAAACATACAAAAACAGATACAACAACGAACCCAAAAGGGGCAAAAACAAGATTACGAAATACCAATAAAACTGATTCTTATTCACAAAACAATGATAAAGACAATACCCTTGTAATGCGATAATGAAATAATAATACATAGTGTTATACCTTATATCCTGATTTTAGGCCTAAATTCCTTCCCTCTATTTCAATCCGGGTATTGGTCTTAAGCCGAATTTCTACTAGCATTAATATTCCCGTAAAGAGATCTTGTAACAATTTTCTCATACAACTCCTTATAGGTCGTGTTTTGACCTATTCTCTGTAATGCATATTGTTGGATCACCAATAGCGGAAGAACGATGTTCTCCCTAATTTGGATAGACTCCCTAGAAATAGCTTCATTTTCCATTAAAACATCGTAACCGGAAATCAGCAACAACATCTCTTTGGACAGTTCATACTCCTTATGCAGGATATTCCAAAATTCACCATATTTTTCATCCTCTTTCATATAACTGGTGAGTTCAAAATAACATTTGGTAAGCGACATCATACTATTATGCATCAATGCCTTGAAAAAAGGAACCTCTTTGTACATTTTCTTCAATTCCCTAAGTCTACCCGTTTCCCGGATTGTCTTAATCGCGGTGCCTATTCCAAAATACCCTGGGACATTCTGTTTTAATTGGCTCCAAGACCCCACGAAGGAGATGGCCCTAAGGTCACTCAAGGTCAATTTTGCCTTATTACCCCGTTTTCCGGGTCTACTACCAATATTGGCTTTTTGGTAATACTTAAGGGTACTTCTATTTTCCAGATACGAAATGAACATTTCGTGCTGCTTCAATGCATCGTATTTGGCAAAACTCAATTCGGACAATTCCTCAAGGAGTTTACGGTGTTCCTTGGAAATCACGTTTTCCTTACCAAATAGATTATTCGACAATCCTGCGGTCAACAATTGCTCACTATTGTGCTTAAACTGTTCCTTGGTACCATACGTACTCGTTATGGTCTGCCCTTGTATGGTAAGTTGTATTTCATGGTTGGCGATATCCTTGGTCTGTGAGGCATAAAAACGATGTGTTTTACCACCACCACGGGCTGGTGGCCCTCCACGTCCGTCAAAAAACAAGGCTTTGACATGGTTCTTTTTACAAACCTTGGAAAGCTGTTCTTTGGTTTTTAGAATGGACCAGTTGGCCTTTACATAACCTCCATCCTTTGTACCATCGGAAAAACCGAGCATCATGGTCTGACTGTCATTTCTTTGATTCAAGTGACTGCGATATTCGGGCAGATCAAATAAATATTGCATGACACCCTCGGCTTCCGACATGCCCTTCATGGTTTCGAATAGTGGGATTATATCAAAGGTGATACTATCATCTTGCCATCCACTCCATCTAAACAAGCCATAAACAAACAATACAGAGAAAATATCCTCTGAATTACTGATGATATATCGATTACAGCCATCCTCCCCATTTTTGGCTTGTATTTCTTTTAGTTGTTGTATGTTCAATAAAGTATCACGCACTATGTCCTCGTACGTATCCGGATCGGCCTTGATGTTTTCCTTTACCAACAAATTCACCAATTCCGACTCTGAGAGTTCATCCAAACTTTCCTTGATATACCCGGTATTCTTTAAAATAGTTTCAACGACCAAAATATGTTTGCTATGGTCCTGACGGATATCCAAAGTGGCAAAATGTGTCTTAAAGATCTTTACCTTATCTATAAAATGATCGAGCATTCCCAAATAGAGTCCGTGGTAATCGTTGCGTAATAGCTCCCGCATGGTCATTAGGGGATCTACGATCTCCTGAAAGGAAATACTCTTTGCAGGATTGAACATTGCGGAGTACAATTTATTGCGCAATTCCTTTAAGGGACCTTGTACCTTTTTAAAGGTTAATTTTTTCTGTAGGGACTTCAGGTCATTATAATAACATTTCATAAGATTCAACCGAAGATCATCGGCTACGTTCTTGGTAATTTCCGCGGTCACAAAAGGATTACCATCCCTATCGCCCCCTGGCCAGAACCCAAGCTTCATGATATTATGATTCTCAAAATCATCATTATCGATATTCTCTTTTATATAGGCATACAAATCGCCCATGGCGTCATAATACACATTCCTTAGGATGTAAATGATATTCTTAGCCTCGTCGAAAGGGGTGGGTTTTTGGCTGTTGATCAATGAAGTAAGCCCCAATTGCTGTAAGGTCACATCAATATCGTCTATTTTATTATCCACTATGAGGGATCGAAGATCATTCATGATATCAAGAACGGCCGGCGTATAGAATTGGGTTGGGTGCGCCGTCAAAACGATCCGCGCACTAAACGTTGATAATTTTTCGGCAACCTTGTCCCAGCTTTTGGTTCTATTGACCAGTTGGAAGTAATCCTTGATCGAAAGTGAATCGCTATGCTCCTGAAGCTTCGGAAAGGCAGCATCCTCAACACTATCGTATAATACAACCTGTCTTTCCACATATTGAATGATTCGGAACATAAAATCTATCTGGTCCTTTTCTTCCTTGATATCCACATAATTCTTGAAGAATGATTCAAGAATATCCTGGGGATTAAGTCCTTCTTTAAGCCCTTGTTTGGATTGATGGTGTAAAAGTGGCACGACCATACCCACATTCTCAATATTCCTATACGGAAGATTCAGAAACAGACTGTTGTAGACATTGAACTTATTCTGTACCGATTTTTTAAACTCCTCTAATCTTTCTGTTTGATGCATAGACTTTAATAAATGTACCCTTATTTCACACGGATACGGATTTACTTACCTCGTTTGACTTGACAAATATCGGCATATTACGCATAACATTATTTGCTTATTTTATCAAATAACAAAATAAGGTTCTGTTACCATAAAACCAACACTAAACGCAATTAAATATCTGATGGTTTCCCTTTAATCCCTTTAAAAAAGGGCCTGTATTGCAACTCCCTATAATCCAAGGTGTTGAACTTCGGGTTTTCCGCCTTTAACATCTTATAGTGCAACAGGCTCCCGACTGCCCTATTGGCAGCCCCAGAAGGTGCTGTCAAGGAAACGGTTTGTATCACTCTTCGCCCCCCTTCTTTCGGGGACAGGCAAAACCGGTGTATTCTTGGCACTTGGGAATCTACCAGTTCCAAATTAATTTGATGCTCTTTCAAATGCCGTCGAAAAAAATATTCCGGGCCGTTTTTACTGTTTCCACCAGTGAAAAGCAGGGTATCGACCTTATCGTACTTTTTAAGATACCCAATAAGGTTTCTAAGTTGTATATTCTGCATTCCCAGATCCGACGCATCTATTTTGGCACGTTCAGCACTTTGAACGATATCACATATTCCGATTTTGTGTTGTACCAAAAACCTTTTTCGTTGTGCAATGGCCTCCTCACTTGTTTCAAATTTCAAATCCAATTGAAAAATCCTATCAAGGATGGTCCACAATTGTCCATCCCTACTGCCATAGCAGAAATCGACATCGCCCTCCTTCAACAGCCCCGTTGTAAATCTCGGAGGCGGCAAGGTACCGACAATCAATTTCGTTGCTTCCTTAAACAGAAAGGGTTCATAAGGATGGGAATGAAGAAACATATCGTTTATCTAGGTCTTAGCGGAAAAAAGTTTGATTTCGCCAATCAGCCATACCGTTTTTAATGATTGTAAACTTTATTGACAATCTCTTATAAAATCAGTACTTTTAAAGGTAACAAAAAATCATAACTATGGGAAGAGGGGACAAAAAGACGAGAAAAGGAAAAATCGCCAACAATTCATATGGCGCAAGAAGACCTAGAAAAATAAAGAAAAGACCTACCGTGGAAGAAAAAATAGATATCAAAAAAAAGAAATAAACCCTAATCCACCACAAAATCCAAGGTGACATTCCCTTCTGCGTCCAATCCTATTTCATAGGTATAATACCCGAAAGGCAATGGGGTCTCACCAACAAAGTCGATAGGTTGTAACACATAAGTTCCCCCTTCGGCGGAAATACTGATATAATCATACGTGTAGGCTGTTTCATATTCCAGATAATCGCTATAGGAATCCGGGCCTACATTGGTATGTACCATTTCCACCCCACCAACTTGTATGGAATCGTATTGTAAGGCACTTACGTTTTTTACACGTATCTGCACACCGTTCAATTCATCATCACGATCCGTACAACCGACAACGAATACAAACACACTAAAAGTTAAAATAAGGAACCGTTTCATACTACGCTTTGAATTGTTTCTGTATGAGTAAAACGGCGTAAGTGCAAAAATATTCTATCGAACAAAAACTGGTTCGTACTCTTTTAAGGTGTGTTCCTTACTGAACATGTAATCATCACCATTGAAAGCGCGAAGTTCGTCCAAGGTTTTTACATCCTTATCCAAAATATAACGCACCATAGAACCCCTTGCTTTTTTTGCAAAGAAACTTATGATCTTAAGTTTATCGTTCTTCCAATCCTTAAAAATGGGGGTTATTACAGGTACTTTAAGTTTTTTGGTATCCAGTGCGCTAAAATATTCCTTGCTGGCCAAATTTATGAACAACCCATCGTCATCCAATTCACTATTCAAATGGTCGGTCAATTCCTTTTTCCAAAATTCGTAAAGGTTTTTTTTACGACCGACCTTTAATGATGTACCCATTTCAAGACGATAGGGTTGAATCAAATCGAACGGTTTTAAAATGCCATACAAACCGGATAATATACGTAGCGTATCCTGAAGTTTATCAAATCGCTCCACCCCAATCGAATAGGCATCGATCCCCTGGTAAACATCCCCATTAAAAGCATAGATGGCAGGTCTTGCGTTCGATGGATCAAACGGTACGGAAAAATTCTGGTTACGCTCCCAGTTAAGTTCCGCAAGGTTATTCGAAATACCCATTAATTCTGCCAATGCACTGGGTTTCTTCTTCGCAAGCACCTTGTTCAACTTTTCTGCCTGCCCTAAAAAACGAGGCTGCGAAAACCTTTCAGTGGGTAATTCGCGTTCAAAATCCAGTGATTTTGCCGGAGAAACAACAATTTTCATATAAATCTGTTTTACAGGTAAAAATATAAAGGATTTGGGCAGAAAACCACCTTAACCCAAAAGTAGTTATCAATACCGATATAAATGGAATTTATACTTACTTGCTATGCTTGGCGTAATCTTGCCATTTGGCAATACAATTCGCCATGTCCTCTGGAAGTTCGGAATTAAAACGCATGAACTCACCCGTTACAGGATGTACAAAACCCAGGGTCTTGGCATGCAAGGCCTGTCGTGGCAGGATCTTAAATGCATTTTCGACAAACTGTTTGTATTTTGTGAATGTGGTGCCTTTCAATATCCTGTCCCCTCCATAGCGTTCATCGTTAAAAAGGGTGTGCCCTATATATTTCATATGCACACGTATTTGGTGCGTACGGCCTGTTTCCAATTTACAGGACAACAGGGTAACATACCCCAAGCGCTCCAACACCTTATAATGCGTAACAGCCTCCTTACCTTCATCGCCCATAGGAAAAACATGCATCTGCAACCGATTTTTAGGATTTCTGGCAATATGGCCCTCAACGGTACCATGGTCATCTTCAACATTGCCCCAAACCAATGCAATATACTCCCGTTCAGATGTTTTGTCGAAAAATTGTTTGGACAGATGCGTCATTGCCGCCTCGGTCTTGGCCACCACCAAAAGTCCTGAGGTATCCTTATCAATACGGTGTACCAATCCGGGACGTTCGTTTTCGTTCGTTGGCAAATCCTTTGTATGGAACAATAAGGCATTGATCAAAGTACCTGAGTAATTACCATGCCCGGGATGCACGACCATGCCAGCCGGTTTATTGACCACCAACAGGGCATCGTCCTCATAGACTATATCCAAAGGAATATCTTCCGGTATCAACAATAACTCGTGCGGAGGGTGTTCAAACAGAACCCTTACCTCATCCCCTGCCTTAACCTTGTAATTCTGCTTTACGATCTTTTCATTGACCCAGATATGACCGTCCTTTGCAGCTTGTTGAATTTTATTACGGGTAGCATTTTCGATGAAATTCATCAAAAATTTATCCACACGAAGCGGATCCTGCCCTTTTGAAGCGACAAACTTATGGTGTTCATATAGTTCTTCCTCGCTGGGTTCTTGAATATGTGGTCCCATATATTATTCTGAATCTGCCTTTATTTGTGCACGCTCAGTAATACTTCCGTTACCGCATACCAATTCTATTTTTGAAGTCTTGGGAAGTTTATCCCCTGGTTTAATATATTTACCCTTGTACTTGATCTGATAAACCATGTCCTTTCCAAGTTCATCAATATAACTTACCCGCTGCACATCAAGACCTACAGCCTTTAGCATTGACGAGGCATTGCGCTGGGTAACCTGGATGATATTGGGCACGGTTACTTTTTTATACCCTGATGGATTTACCGTAAAATAGATTTTACGGTCTTCCTTAACCTTGGTCCCTGCCTTTGGATCTTGTTCTATAATCGAAAACCTCGGATAATTGGGGTTGTAATTGGCTGAATCCAAAACCTCATAACGCAAACCGACCTTTTCTACGGTCGAACGCATATCCATCACCGACATTTTTGAAAAATCGGGTACCTCTACAAATTCACCATGATGGGTGGTGCTGTTCAACCAGCGTAAAGTTACAATGACCAATACGACCGAAACCACTACGGCCAAAACCAATTGTACTAGAAATGTACGACTCCGTAAAAAATTTAAAAATTGTCTCATCATGTGATATTAATCGCACAAATATAGGAAATGAGGTATAACTTTGAACGACCACCTTCCCAAATATTGGTTAAAGCACTGGGCAATTTCGAAAACTTTGATCAAACTCCAAAAAAAAACCACTAGGTTCAAAAGAAACCCATGGCTTTTTCTTTACTTTGATTCCTGAAAGTTGCTTTACACTTAAATGCAAAAAAAGTAGGCCATGAAGAAAAAAGTCGCCATTATCATGGGTGGTTATTCCAGTGAATATAAAATTTCACTCAAGAGCGGTAATGTCGTACATTCTTATCTTGACAAATCCCAATTTGATAGTTACCGTATCCATATTTTTAAGGATAAATGGGTTTATGTTGACGAGGATGAAACGGAATTTGAAGTGAACAAACACGATTTCTCCATTTCCCCTAAAGGACAGAAAATCACCTTTGACTGTGTTTTCAACGCCATTCATGGCACCCCCGGGGAAGATGGTTTGCTGCAAGCCTATTTTGAATTGCTTAAAATTCCGCAAACGTCGTGCAACTATTATCAAGCTGCCTTGACGTTTAGCAAACGGGACCTCTTGAGTGTCTTAAAACCCTACGGAATAAAATCCGCCCCATCTTATTATTTGAATATGGGTGATGAAATCGACGTCAATGCCATAGTTGCCAAAGTAGGGTTACCCTGTTTTGTAAAGGCCAACAAGGCCGGCAGCAGTTTTGGCATCTCCAAGGTTTATGAAAAAGAGGCCTTGCAAACTGCCATAGACCTGGCATACCAAGAGGACAACGAAATAATCATCGAAGCTTTCCTGGAAGGCACTGAAGTTTCTGTAGGCGTAATCAAATACAAGGGGGAAACCAAGGTTTTACCCATTACCGAGATAGTCACTGATAATGATTTTTTTGATTACGAAGCCAAATACGAAGGAAAGTCCCAAGAAATTACTCCGGCCCGAATCAGTTCGGAACAGGCGAAAAAAGTCAGTGAAATTGCAAAACATGCCTATGAGGTTCTTAAAATGAATGGGTTTTCGAGAAGCGAGTTCATTTTTGTCAATGATGAACCCTATATGTTGGAAATGAACACTACCCCCGGTCTGACCACGGAGAGCATATTACCACAACAGGCCAAAATAGCAGGAATATCACTTACCGAGTTGTTTGGTAATGCCATTATGGAAGTATTACCCAAAAACCCCTAACTTTAACCTATGAGACGCGCTATTTTTCCAGGTTCCTTTGATCCTTTGACATTGGGACACCACGATATTATAATGAGGGGCATTACGCTTTTTGATGAACTTATCATCGCTGTAGGGGTCAATGCCGACAAAAAATATATGTTCACCCTTGAGCAAAGGCTCGAATTCATTACCCAGGAATTTAAAAATGAACCCAAAATAAAAGTACTCACCTATGAAGGCCTTACCGTGGATTTTTGCGAAAAGGTAAATGCGGGTTTTATTTTGCGTGGCCTAAGAAACCCCGCTGACTTCGAGTTTGAAAAGGCCATTGCCCACACAAACCGTAAGCTTTCCGATATAGAGACTGTTTTCTTACTGACTTCCTCGGGCAAATCGTTCATCAGCTCCTCAATTGTAAGGGATGTTATTCGAAATGGAGGTAATTATTCGATATTGGTCCCAGATACAGTAAGGTTCCAATAATTCGATTTTCACCTTCAATATTCGCCATAATCGAAATCCCTAAGCGCTGAACTATTGTAAAAACAGACAGTTTCAATATGTTCAGACATACATTTAATTGACTTTATATCGTTTAAATCGTGTATTACAACGAGTATTGCCTTATTCACAACAAAGCTTAAGCAATTTGGAATAATACACCTACTTTCGTAAGAAATTACAACAATATGGTCAAGGAAACACAGACTTACATCAATAATTATTTAATAAAACAGCTGCCCACGGCAACCGTTTTCTTGAATAACAACCTAGAGGTCACACATGTTTCTGATAAATTCGTAGATGATTTCGGATTGATAAACGATACGATTATCGGTAAACGGATTGATGTGTTATTAAATACCATGAATGAAGATTGCCTTAAGGACTTTAAGGCCAATCTTATGGGTAATAAAAGCCATACACGTTGTGCACATTTTATCACCAAGGACAATCAGGAGAAAAGATTTGAATGGACCAATGTACCTTGGTATGACGAAAATGAAAATATTATAGGGGTCATTGCCCAAACCGAGGATGTTACAAAAAAGGTTCTGAACGAATTGAAACTAGAGAAATTGGAATCGCTCTTAACAGGTAAATCGGAAATAGCAAAAATAGGCACCTGGGAATATGATGTAGAAAAAAACAGTCTACACTGGTGCGATATCACCAGAAAGATTCATGAAGTTCCCGATGATTTTGTCCCAAATGTTGACACTGGCATTGATTTTTACAAAAATGGTTTTAGTCGGAACACTATTTCCATGGCACTGAACAATGCTTTGAAAAACAAAACCCCATGGAATGAAAAACTTCAAATAATCACCGCCACTGGAAAGGAAAAATGGGTAATCGCATCAGGAAAACCGATTTTCAACAACGACAAGTTGATTGGCCTCCTGGGGACCTTACAAGATATTAATGACAGTGTATTATCACAGATAAAAATAAAGGAAAGCGAACATTTATTAAAAACGTTGATCGACAACCTTCCGATGAGTGTTTATATCAAGGACATCGAATCACGTAAAGTTTTGGTAAACAAAGCTGAATGTGATTTTGCCGGGGTAGATGATCCCAAAAAACTTTTAGGAAAGAACGATTTCCAGATTTATGATAAAAAAACCGCCCAAGGTTTTAGGGATGAAGATTTAGAGGTCATACAAACCTTAACCCCTATTCTAAGCAAAGAGACAACGTGCAAGGCCAAAGATGGGTCAATGGCGACGATTTTAATCTATAAATTACCCCTACTGAATGCCAAGAATGAAATTGAAGGTATTGTAGGCATGTCTTTGGACATAACCGAAACACGTAAAACACAAAGGGAACTTAAAGAAAAAGAACGGAATTTCAAAAGTATATTCAATTCATCGTACCAAACGGCAGCTATACTTGATGTTGATGGCACACTTATGGAAATCAATGATAGTGCCCTTGATATTATAAAAAGTACCGCTGACAAGGTTATCGGAAAAAAATTCTGGGAAACCCCATGGTGGCCAAATGAGGACAATGTTAAAAAGGGCCTGAAAAAAGACCTTAAAATTGCTTTGAAAGGCACTACAATCAGAAAAGAAGTTACCGTACTAAACCAATTACAAAATAGAATACCAATAGATTTTTCCATAAAACCTATTTATAACGACAACAACCAAGTGGTTTCCTTACTGGCTGAAGGCCGGATAATCACTGATATGGTCATTGCAAGGGATAAAATCAAAGAAAGCGAGTTGAAATTCAGGACACTTTACGAACTCTCTCCTGTCAGTTTTATCCTGTTTGATTTTGAAACTGGGGAAATACTTGATATAAACCCCTCCTTCAAAAATACTTTTGGATACAAACAACGGGATATTGAAAAACTTGATTTTTGGAAATTCCTTAATTTAGAGCATAAAGACGAAGTACAGGATAAGCTATTGTCCAAAGGAACTTTTGGTCCGTTTGGCAAAAATTTAATTACGAAAGATGGCCAGGAGCTCTCCGTAATCGTAAACAAATCACTCATTGTCAACAAAAAAGGCGAAAAACTTGTTTGGACAATCATACAGGATGTGTCCGAAACCGAGAAAAAGGAACGACAAATCAGGGAAGAACGTAGATTACTTAAAACGGTAATCGACAACCTTCCTTTGAATGTGTACATTAAAGATGGGCAATCAAGAAAGATCTTGGTCAACAAGGCCGAATGTGATTATCTAAATGTCAAAAGTGCTACCGAACTATTAGGGAAAAGTGACTTTGACCTGTACGATAAAAAGGTTGCCCAAGTATCCCGTGATGAGGACTTGAACGTAATGAATTCATTAAAACCGATCCTAGGGGTAGAGACAACAAGCAAATTAAAAAATGGGAAGGTCACCACATTCCTAACCTCTAAGATCCCTTTAAAAGGGGAAGACGGCAACGCCTATGGTCTCGTGGGGATAAGTCTGGATATTTCTGAATTGAAGCAAAAAGAGGAAGAACTTAGAAACCTTATCAACATAACTTCCCTACAAAATAAAAAGTTACTTAACTTTGCCCATATCGTTTCCCATAACCTCAGGAGCCATTCTGCCAATTTCTCGATGCTTTTGGAATTTTTGGTCAATGAAAAAAATGAAACCGAAAAGCTAAAATTGACCAATATGCTGGTTGGTGCTTCAGATAATATGCTTGAGACCCTGGAGAATCTAAATGAAGTTTTGGCCATAGGGGCGAATCCCAATACCTCTAAAGAACCGATTAACCTCAATAGGAATATCACCAAGATCCAACAGAATCTTTCTGTTACCCTAAAGAACAATAATGTCGAGATCATCAATACCATACCAGACGATGTCTTCGTCAAAGCCGTACCGGCTTATGCAGAAAGTATCCTAATGAATTTTATCACCAATGCGGTAAAATACAAGTCTCCTGAACGAGACCCTAAAATAGTACTGAGTACTGCGAAGAAAGGAAAATATACCGTTTTGAGTATCACGGATAACGGGTTGGGTATTGATTTGAAAAAATACGGGGACAAACTATTCGGACTATACAAAACCTTCCACGATCATCCTGATGCAAAAGGATTTGGATTGTATATGTCAAAAAACCAGATTGAAGCCATGAATGGGAAGATTACCGTTTCCAGCAAGGTTGGGGTCGGAACAACTTTTAATCTCTATTTTAATGAAAATAATTAATTCGATCTTTATCGTGGACGATGATCCGATTACCGTTTTCGGTATTCGGAAAATGCTGGATTCCGCTGTAAAGTACAATACATTAAGCACCCATGTCAATGGCAAATTGGCCATCGATGACATAAAAATAAAACTGAACAAGGGGCAACCTGTTCCTGAAGTTATTTTTTTGGATATCAACATGCCCATTATGGACGGATGGCAGTTTTTAGAGGATTTTACCGACCTTCCCATTAAAGAGAAGATCATCATAAATATTGTGACCTCTTCAATCGACCCTATTGATTATGAAAACTGTGAAAAATACAAGAATAAAAGCCATCACGTGATCCGATTCAACAACAAACCCATAACAAGGGCGAAAATAATCGAGATCACACAACCTATTGGATAAACCACCTATACGGTTTCCTTTCCCCTACTCCCCAAACAATGACCTGATATTGATATACGAATTGGTCAGTGCTTTTTTGATCTTCTTAGGACCCTTCCATTTTACCTTTACGATTCCTTCATTCTCTTGGCCGGTCAATTCACCCTCATAGGAGGTTTTCATGGCGAACCAATGCACTTCCTTTAGTTTGTATTTACCATTGCGTTTAAAGATATGATAGGTCGTTTTAAGGAAGTTTTCGATTTTTAGCTTCTTTACACCCGTTTCTTCCATGACCTCCCTAATGGCGCATTCCTCAATGGTCTCCCCCTTGTCCAATTTACCTTTGGGCAAATCCCACTTATCATCCCTATAAATGAACAGCACTTTTCCCTTCTCATTGGTAACTACCCCTCCTGCTGCCACTACCTTGGGAATGGTCTTGCAGAATTTTTTAAGTAATTCCTCATGATTCGGGTGATAAATGTAAGCTTGGGTCAACTTTCCCTTTGCCAAGGCATTTATCGCTTCGTGCACAGCTTCGCTATTCAACAAGAAATATTTGCTATTTGCGATATCCGATAATTCATTTGTTAAAATCAGAGGTAATTCTTTAACAAAAACTTTATACATTTGCGAAATGGTTTTAGATAAAAACACGGCAAAAAAGACTGCAGAGCTTCTACTGCAAATTAATGCAATAAAGTTGAAACCCGAAAATCCTTTTACATGGGCTTCTGGTTGGAAATCTCCAATTTATTGTGATAACAGGATAATACTGTCTTATCCGACCATTAGAAATTTTGTTCGGGAGGAAATGGCAAAACAGGTTGAAGCCCTCTATGGAAGGCCGGATGTGATCGCAGGAGTGGCCACAGGGGCTATTGGCCTTGGAGCCTTGGTAGCTGATTATTTGGGACTACCCTTCATTTATGTGCGTCCTGAACCTAAATCACATGGTCGCAAAAATCAAATTGAAGGTTATATCGAACACGGTCAAAGTGTTGTGGTCATCGAAGATTTGATCAGCACGGGAAAAAGTAGCCTTAATGCTGTTGATGCCCTCCTAACCGCAGGTGCGAACATCAAAGGAATGCTGGCCATATTCACCTATGGCTTTGATGTGGCCTCCACGAATTTCAAAAATAAGGAAATTGAACTTTATACCTTATCGGATTATGCCCACCTGATTGAACAAGCATCGGATACGGGATACATCAAGGAAGAACAACTAAACACTTTATTGGAATGGCGTATGAACCCTTCCCAATGGAAACAATAATGACCCGCAATGCATATAGAAACCCCTAAAAACAAAATCAACAAAAGTGCAAAGGAAGTTTTTGAATTTCTTATCGATCTTCAGAATTTCGAAAAACTAATGCCTGAAAACATTGATAAATTCGAAGTCATCAATGAAGATAGGTTTCTTTTTGCCTTAAAAGGAATGCCGCAAATCGTATTGCAGCGTCAGGAACAAACCCCGAACGATAAAATCGTATTAGGGGCAGCCAGTGACAAACTCCCTTTTACTTTAACGGCGGACATAGAAGCCCTCGATGATGACTCTTGTGAAGTAGTGCTGAATTTCAATGGCGAATTCAACGCTATGATGGCCATGATGATCAAATCACCCATAACAAATTTTATGGGCACCCTTTCCAAAAACCTGGGTAACCTTTAGGCTTTTCAATAAAGCAGGCTTATTTCCTTCATATTGAATTCCTTTTGGATATCGTCCTCAAGGGTAACCATCAGTTTGCCTTGATCCGAAACCCCTCGAATGAAGCCCATGAACAGGTTACCATCGGTTCCTTTGAAGGTTGAAGGCTTATCTTTTCTAAACAAGACACTTTCATAGGTATCCTTCATATATCCCGCCCCCTTATTTTCAATTTCCAAAAAAGACTTCTTCAGTTCCCCATAAAATAAAAAGAGTAACATTTCCAAGTCAAATGTCTTCCCCATTATTAATTTTAAGGACGAAACATTTGGCAACCCTATGAACTTTTCCTGGTTCACATTCAACCCAATTCCTATTACCGAAGAAATCATTCGGCTACCCGATAAAATATTTTCAATTAATATTCCGCATATTTTCGAGTGTCCTGACAGAATGTCGTTAGGCCATTTGACTTTTAAATTGGGTATACCCAATGTATGTAACGCATTATAAACCGCCAAGGATATACAGATATTCAGTAGAAAAGGATTATTGAACTGCTCCGATTCTATTTTCTTCAAAACGCTGAATGTTAGATTCTTACCGTGTTCCGATTCCCAAACCGTACCCATTTGCCCCCTTCCAAGGGTCTGGGTATCGGCGACCACAAACGTAAAATCCTCCAACGAACTTTCATTCATTAAATCCTTTAAGTACAAATTTGTAGAGTCCGTGGCATTAAGTTTGATTATCCTCATCTATCATCCAATAAAAGAAAGTAACAGCTATTGTTAAAATTTTTAAGGATAAAAGAACAAAAAAATAATAACTTTGTAAAAATTAAAATTTTTGAATGCAGAAAAGGAAAGCCAGTACAGATGAGTTAATTGCATTAATTTTACAGGGAATAGAAGAAGTAAAAGGGCAAAACATAAATTTACTCGACCTAAGGGAAATTGAAAACACCGTATGCGACTACTTTATTATATGTAATGGTACTTCCAACACACATGTGAATGCCATAGTAGGATCAATCCAAAAAACAGTAAGCAAGGCTATAAAAGACAAACCTTGGCACGTTGAAGGCGAAGACAATGCCGAATGGGTTTTAATGGATTATGTCAACGTTGTGGTACACGTCTTCCAAAAACAAATTAGAGAATACTACGATATAGAAGGACTTTGGGGTGACGCCAAGTTCACGACCATCGAAAGTAGTATAAATCAGTAAAAAAAAAGAATGGCTAAAGATAACAATACAACTCCCAAAAAACCGAAATTCAGTTCATGGTGGATCTATGGACTCATTGCAGTATTTCTTATTGGGTTTCAGTTTATAGGTGGGGGGAACCTCAACAATACCAAAAAAACAACAACTTCAGAACTACAGGAGTACCTTAGAAATGGGGACATCAGTAAGATTCTGATCATCACGAATACGAATCAGGCCAAAGTTTTCCTGACCGACGAAGCCTTGCAGAAAGAAGTGCACAAAGACGTCTCAGAGAAACCCTTGTTGCCTACAACAGGCGCTATTCCCCAATATATATTGGATTATGGCGATCTCCAGATTTTCCAAAATGAAATCACAGAGATCAAAAAGGAAGAAAACCTCGATACCATTGTGGAATTCGATAAGGAATCGAACTACCTCGGTGATTTATTGTTGGGAATCCTCCCTTTTGTATTGATCATAGGTATCTGGATCTATCTCATGCGACGTATGTCGGGTGGCGGTGGCGGTGGCGCCGGCGGACAGATATTCAATATCGGTAAGTCAAAAGCCAAATTGTTCGACGAAAAAACAGACACCCGTACCTCTTTCAAGGACGTTGCCGGTTTGGAAGGCGCCAAAGAGGAAGTTGAGGAAATCGTTGAATTTTTAAGGAATCCGGATAAATACACCTCTTTAGGGGGTAAGATTCCAAAAGGTGCCCTTTTGGTGGGCCCTCCAGGTACCGGTAAGACATTATTGGCGAAAGCCGTTGCCGGTGAGGCCAAGGTTCCCTTTTTCTCACTCTCAGGCTCAGATTTTGTCGAGATGTTCGTAGGGGTAGGTGCCTCCAGGGTACGTGACCTATTTAAACAGGCGAAAGATAAATCACCCGCAATTATTTTCATAGATGAAATTGATGCCATTGGTAGGGCCAGGGGTAAAAACAATTTCACGGGATCTAACGATGAGCGTGAAAATACATTGAACCAGTTATTGACCGAAATGGATGGTTTTGGGACCAACACCAATGTTATCGTTCTTGCCGCCACAAACCGTGCCGACGTACTCGACAAGGCTTTAATGCGTGCTGGTCGTTTTGACAGACAGATCTATGTGGATTTACCGGACATACGTGAGCGTAAGGAAATTTTCGAAGTACACCTTAGACCGATTAAAACCGCCGAAACCCTTGATTTGGATTTCTTGGCCCGACAAACACCCGGTTTCTCGGGAGCGGACATTGCCAATGTGTGTAATGAGGCAGCCTTGATTGCTGCACGTAAAGAGAAAAAGGCAGTTGGCAAACAGGATTTTCTTGATGCCGTAGATCGTATTATCGGTGGCCTAGAGAAAAAGAATAAAATCATCACAGTTGGTGAGAAAAAGACCATTGCATACCACGAAGCCGGTCATGCCACCGTTAGTTGGATGTTGGAACATGCGGCCCCGTTGGTCAAGGTAACCATCGTACCTAGAGGACAATCCTTGGGTGCAGCTTGGTACTTGCCTGAAGAAAGGTTGATTGTGCGACCTGAACAAATGAATGATGAAATGTGTGCCACCCTAGGGGGTAGGGCTGCCGAGAAGGTTATATTCAACCAGATCTCGACAGGAGCCTTGAGCGATTTGGAAAAAGTAACCAAACAAGCACGCGCCATGGTTACCGTATATGGCCTTAATGATAAAATAGGTAATCTTACCTATTATGATTCCTCAGGACAGAATGAATACGGCTTTACCAAACCCTATAGTGAGGAAACCGCCCAGAAAATCGATACTGAAATCTCAGCGATTATCGAAGAGCAGTACAAAAGGGCAATCGATGTTTTGGAAGAGAACAAAGATAAACTCATAGCCTTGGCTGAACGCCTTTTGGAAAAGGAAGTAATCTTTAAGGAGGATTTGGAAAAGATTTTTGGAAAAAGACCTTTCGACAAACATTTTGACGGCAAGGGCCAGGAAGTGACCAGAGAGGAAGCCGAAGCGGAAGCAAAAGAAATAATTGAAGAAGCGGCAGCAAAGAAAGAAGCAGCAAAAAAAGCGGAAGTAAAAGATACTGAAGACGACAACAAGGAAAATAAATAAACAAGATTTACGTTGTTCTTACTAATAATGAGGACATAGTAACGCGCTTTAATAAAATTAATGGGGCTATTTGACAAATTATTCGGCGGTGGCAAAAAAAAGGTACCCAAAGAAACTGCGGAAACCCGTGGGGTGCATATGCCTGATTTGAATATTCCTGTTGATGAAAAGTTCACCATTCATTTTAAAACGAATGGAGGCAAATTCATCTATTGTGATTCTTTTCAAGAAATCTCAGAAGCGCTTCAGAATATCGTTAAGGAAAATGATTGGAAAAACCATCCTTTCTTTGTGTTGAACCCCATGTTGGAAGAAAGGTTTTCCAAAGAAAAAGTAACTTTCACCAATAAGGCCAAGGAAAGCGAAGTGTTTTTTACAACCTGCGAACATCTTATTGCCCAAAATGGGTCGATACTTGTCTGCTCCAATCAATTAATGGAGAAAAAGCTCAATGAACTTCCAGATAATATCATTGTCTTTGCCACCACAAGTCAATTAGTCGAGTCTATTGGGGAGGGTTTAAAAAAAATCAAGAAAAAATATGGCCATAGTATACCGGCCAATATCACTACCCTCAAACACTTTCGGGCCACCAATGAAAATTCAAATGACTTTTTAACATACGGTAGTAGTTCCAAAAATCTGTATCTTTTACTTTTGGAAGATCTATAGTATGAAAGAAGTTTTAAGAAGGGCACTTTCCGGGGCAGTTTATATAATTCTATTATTATCGGCCGTATTCCTGAGTTCGGATGCCTTCGATTTTTTGTTTATGACCTTTGGCCTGGCCTGTTTATACGAATATAAAAGGCTGGTACATCTTAAGGGATACCACATCTTTATTGCGTATTTGGCTTTATGGTGGACCTTCATCTATTTGGTACATGATAGATGGTTGATCTACATTCTAATGTTCCTGACCATATCGACGAATATTGTCCTGCTCTTTTTTCTTTTCTCGAAAAAAGACCGACTTTTCCAATTTCATCATAAATTCCTTATCGGTTTACTATATATCGGTGGTGGTTGCATTTTCCTGACCATGATTCCGTACAAAGACAATGATTTTGCCAAATTGCTCATAATGGGGATCTTTATTCTCATCTGGGTAAATGATTCTTTCGCATATCTTGTGGGAAGCACTTTGGGGCGAACGAAATTGTTCCCTGCGGTTTCCCCAAAAAAAACCATAGAGGGCACTTTGGGCGGCTTGGTATTTACCTTGATCGCCGCCTACCTACTTGGTAGGTATGAAACTATGATAAATCCGATACAATGGTTAATTTTGGCATCTGTAATTGTATTATTTGGGACTTTGGGTGATTTGATAGAATCAAAATTCAAAAGAATTGCAGGAGTCAAGGACAGTGGGGCCATTATACCGGGTCATGGGGGGATGCTAGACCGTTTGGACAGTATGGTATTCGCGGCACCTTTTGCCTATTTAACATTAAAAATATTTACCTATGTTTCATAAAGAGGGTCAAACCATTATACTAACAACCTTTTTTATCGTGGTAGCCGTTGTCTTACTTTCCGGATTCTACGTTACGAATGAATGGTTACGATGGGGGTTACAGATTGTGGCAGTTGCCATATTGATTTTGATTCTCCAATTCTTCAGAAACCCTAAAAGAAGCGCCAATAATCTTTTTGATGAAATATTGGCCCCCGTTGATGGTAAGGTGGTCGTTATCGAGGAAGTCCTTGAAACGGAATACTTTAATGACAAAAGACTTCAGGTATCCATTTTCATGTCCCCATTCAATGTGCATGTCACCCGTTACCCCATTAGTGGCACCATAAAATATTCAAAATACCATCCCGGGAAATATTTGGTGGCATGGCATCCCAAATCGAGCACGGACAATGAAAGAACCACTGTGGTCATAAACACCCCTAAGTTCGGTAAAATATTATATCGTCAGATTGCCGGCGCCATGGCCAGGCGTATTGTAAATTATGCCGAGGAGGGTGAAAGTGTACATCAGGGCGAAGATTCCGGTTTTATTAAATTTGGTTCTAGGGTAGACTTATTACTACCTTTGGATTGTGGCATAGCCGTAAAATTAAACCAAAAGGTAATAGGTGCAAAAACATGTATTGCCACCTATGTAGACAAGCATGAAGAAAGAGACTTTACGTAATAAATTTGAAGACGCTGTGGCCTTTGTAAATTCTTACACAGAGCCTTTACCTGCCGACCTCTTGCTTAAGCTTTACGCTTACTACAAAATAGCCAATAAGAATTATGATAATCCAGGCAGCAAGACACCCCTTATCAATGCCTTTAAGGCCAATGCGTTATTCCAGGCGCAGAATATTGGTCGTGAAGATGCAATGAAGGGCTATATTGCCTTGGTGGAAAAAGAAATCAAAAAATGATTTTGTACGTGTAAGCTGCTATTCATAAAGATCGTTCAAATCGGCCTTACATAGTTCAAAAATAAAGTCCCCCACTTTCTGGGTTACATCCTTAAAAAAACGTTCACCCTTTTCCTTGGTCGAGCTCGTGGGATTCCCAACACCGGTATCCTCACTGATTTGAGACCATTTGCGTTCTGCCCAAACCCAACCTTCGGTAAACGATTTTATTTTATACCCTTTGGACGCCCCTGTACCCCAATGTTCTTTCGGCAGTACCAAATCCGGCTTTAAATAGAGCATCAGACTGGTTTCCATTTCATCGGCATGATCCCCTTCATGCTCAAAGTATGTGGTCTTATCCAACGATTGGAACCAATTGGCGAAACAAATGAACATATCAGGATATTTCAGGCCCAACTCCCTGACCAATGGCTTGAAATTATTGCCCCCATGGCTATTGAAAATGAGTAATTTTTTGACTCCTTGTCTGTTAAGCACTTCGACCACATCACATAAAATGGACAATTGCGTACTTGGATTCAGGTTAATATCCAAATAGATATCCGATTGTCCCGTATTAACGCCAAAAGGGATTGATGGCAATACAATCGCCCTACCCCCTTTCTCCCAAGCCACCTTTGCCGATCCCGCAGCCAAGAGATCACTCTCATAGACATCCGTTCCATAGGGTAAATGGTAATTATGGGCCTCTGTTGCGCCCCAAGGCAAAACAGCCACATCAAAACGGTCATCCTTAAGGGCTTTCCAGTTCGTCTCTGCCAAAATGTATGGTCTCATAGCTTTAAAATATTAAATTGCAATCTTTGTGTTTGAAGGGTCTTTTTCCAGATATGTAAAATAAATGCCTGCTGTTAGGGTAATCAAAAAATAGAGTGCTACCCATGCGGCACCAAAATCGGAATACGTATTTATACCAAACCAATCCCCAGTATACCAAATGACGGCAACACCAGAAAGACCACGGATTACCTCAATCCACACCGCATAACGAACCCTGTCCATCAGAGCGGTATACCCATAGATACCAATAAAAACAAAGGCCCCGAAAGACAACAATCCATCAAACCCTATGGCTTCATAATTATAGAACATGAACAGCATTAAAAAGGTAGTACAAAGAACTTGGAATACAGCGTATCCCTTTAAAGCGGAAGATGCCTGGGTGTCATACTTTTCAAAATGATATACATCCTCAATAATCGGGATGGGATATTTTTCCTTAACATCCGCAGGGCGCCAACCTGTAGGCATAAACCATATACGAAGTTTGTCAAAAACATTTCGAGTTCGCCAAGCGTCTTTCATCAAACGCCATAAATGTTGAAAATTAATGATGATCGGATTCCATGTCGAGGCCGGTTTTAAGACCCCATATTGTGGTGGGACTTCTTCCAATTCCTCTTGAAAGGTACCGAACCAGCGATCCCACACGCAGAGGATCTGGCCTAGGTTCTTATCAATATATTCCGGATTGATGGCATGGTGCACCCGATGTTGGGAGGGTGTTACGATAATGTATTCCAACCATCCCATTTTTCCGATATGCTGTGTGTGGTACCAAAATTGGGCGAACAAGTGAACAGGGGCCAAAATGGCAATAACGATATTCGGAACGCCCATTATGGCCGCAGGAATCAACAGAAGAGGAAAATACCCCAACAAATTGGAAATGGATTGCCGTAAGGCACAGGCCAAATTAAACTCCTCGCTACTATGGTGTATCACATGCTGATTCCAGAAGAAATTGATTTTATGACTCAATCGATGATTCCAATATCCTGCAAAATCCATCGCCAAAAATGCGACCAACCACACCACCCAAGTTGATTTCAGGGAAAACACAGCCAAATGCTCCAACAAAAAAGGATAGGATACGATGATAATACCGATGCCCAAAGAATCCTTTATAATATTCGTAAGTCCTGAACTGATACTGGAAACAGAATCGAGTACCTTATGCTTCTGGTCTTTTACCACATAGCCATAGACCATTTCTATGGCCAAAAGAACCATAAAAAAAGGAATAGCGTACAAAAGGGCCTTGGCGTAGGTTTCCATTCTATTGATTTAATCTAAGAAAGATACCAATAAATATGGAATTCACTTATTTTTAACAACATTGGTCTTTAGTATAAAACCCCGACCATGCACATTTTCAATCCTCAGCGTTGGATCGTGTGCCAAATACTTCCGTAAATGGGTAACGAATACATTCAAACTCTTTCTATTGAAATAGTCATTGTTGCCCCAAAGGGTCTCCAGTATCCCTTTATGCCCACAAAGTTCATTCGGATGGGAGGCCAAATATTTGAGCAGCTCACTTTCACGGGAGGTCAGATGGATAACCTCCGATTCGAAAAACAATTCCTGGGTTGAACTGTTCAACCTATACATTCCAATATTGAATATTGAATTTTCACCGGCATGGTCCGGTGTTCTTTTCAATCTATCCAAAAGCGCCAAAATACGCACTACCAATTCCTCCTCATCAATGGGCTTTTTAAGATAGTCCAAGGCTCCGAGTGAAAACCCTTTTAAAACATCGACTTTCAGTGATCTTGCGGTCAGGAAGATAAAGGGAAGGTCAGGAAACCTTTTTGCTATATCCGCGGCAAGCGTAAAACCATCCATCTGAACCATCATCACATCCAAAATAGCCAAATCGAACCTATTGGATTGAATAATATCCACAACCTTCGTTGGCTCTTTTTCCCATATAATATCGAAATCCTTCATTCTTAGGTATTCGGTAAGCAAATACCCTAAAGAGGCATCATCCTCAACCAATAAAATACTATATTTTTTTCCCATGCTTATACAATGGTATTTTTAGGATTATCGTTGTCCCCTTGTTTATTTCACTATTCAAGTCAATCTTTCCGTTGTGTTTTTCGATTACCCTCTTAACATAACTAAGCCCAAGGCCATACCCTTTGACGCCATATTTATTTCCATCGGAAACCCGATAATACTTTTGAAAAACCAACTTTTGATCTCTTTTACCTATCCCCTTTCCATTGTCTGAAATGCGTATGACCAATTTCCCTTTTTGAACAAGGGACTCCATTTCAATCTTCGGTTCTTCACTATATTTTTTGGCATTTTCCAAAAGGTTGTTGATTGCGTTCTCCAAATGGGCCACCTCAGCCTTAATCCGATAAGGACCAGCTGCCAAACGATACTCAAAATGAACTTCCTCAAAGGAGGTAAGCGTCTTGAAATCTTTACAAAGATCCTCTAAAATAGGCTTGAAATCGACAACTTCAAAATTGAATATACTTTGCCTTTCCTCAAAACTGGCCAATTCCAACACCTTGTCGATATGATTCTTCAATCGTTCTACCTGCTGCCTAATGATATCCAGTACGGGTGCTTTTTCCTCGGAAATCTCACCCTCGAGCATCTTGGATGCCAGACCAATCGAAAATACCGGGGTCTTTAGTTCATGCGTTAGGTTGTTTATGAACTCATTGGTTGTGGTTATGACATTCCGTTGCCAATAATAGGTTCTTAGGATCCATAAAATCGCTACGATGATTCCAAGAATAAACAATAGGCTAGGCACGGTCAACCCGTTGAGTTTGGACAGGTAATAACTATCCAAATTCCTAAACTTCAACTCCAGGATCACATCCGTACCCAATAAAGTGGGCAAGTACCCTTTGATCTCAATAGGATAGGTTACCAATTCGGCCGTGCGCTCATAGACTACGGGCGATTTAATATAATGGGTGGAATCCCTGGTCACCAATCGATAGGTAAAATCGGCATCAATGCCCTTTTCCACTAATTTTTCCGTTATAAAGTCATTTAAAAAATGGCTCGAGGCATCTCTTAAACTATCGACACTGATATTAAAATACAAACTATCTTCCTCAATGGCGTTAGCCAGCAGAAAAGTCAATTTATTCTTCGTTTCCAGGGTATTCCTGATATCCTCACTCGCCAAACCGATTTTACTGCTGAATTGTACCTTGGCCAAATTAATACCGATCCTCAAATATTGATACTGCACAATCGCAAGACCCAAAATGGATACGATGAAAACTATGGTATAAATATTACGTTTCTTCAAAATTTGCTGAAATAAGTTATAAAAATAAGTTTCTCATCGCGCATTTTAATTTTTTGTTCATCTAATTAACTTTTCATTAATCCTTATTAATTTTTGCTTAACCCCATACTATTCTTCTTCATACTATATTGGTCCTGATTTAAGTTGAGTTAAATCCTAGAATAAAAAGGGCCAGTCATTTTGGTAATATGATAGGCCCTTTTTATTTGAACTGATTCCGCAACTACTTAAGGGCAATGCCAATTCGGCCTTTTGAAACATTCTCGAAAAGACCATTTGGCAATTAAGGTAGTTTTATCACCACCACTATGCAAACCAGTTTTAACAACCAAAAAAACCACCAAAATGAAAGTAACGTACATATTCATCAAAAAAAATATGATGCCTATCGCTATTGGTATTGTTTACCTATGGTTTGGGGCTTTAAAATTTTTTCCGGATATCAGTCCGGCCGAAGACTTGGCAAAAACCACCATACATGAACTGACTTTCGGACTGATTCCTTCCGATATAACCATCCTCCTATTGGCTTTTTGGGAGATCACCATTGGTATATTACTTATACTCAACGTCTACAAAAGAATGATTTACTGGGCCGCGATAATCCATATCACCCTAACATTCACCCCTTGGCTCTTTTTTCCTTCGGAAGTGTTTCAGAACAACTACTTCCAACTAACGCTCCTTGGACAGTATATCGCTAAAAACATAGTTATTTTGGCTGCTTTGGCTGTATTGCTCAAAGAGGAAAAAACAAAGGAAGCCAGTGTTATTACCCAAAGGGAAATGATGTGACATTACTTATAGGGTATGGCCTTTAAAACATATTCAATGGCCTTTAGCCGTGCCTCTGTTTTTTTATCCGCTTTGATAATTATCCAAGGGGCATGTCCCGTATCCGTGTCCTGAAGCATCACTTGTTTGTACTTGGTATATTCGTCCCAAAGATCTTGGGCTTTCTCGTCCACTGCCGACAATTTCCAACGTTTCAAATCGCTTTTACGAATGTCCTCAAAACGCTTTTCCTGTTCTTCCTTGGTGATGGAAAAATAAAATTTGATCAAATAGGTGTCGGATGCAATGATCATTTTTTCAAAATCATTGACTTGGGACATGAACCTATCATATTGTTCTTGGTCACAAAAGCCATTAACCGGTTCGAGTACCGCCCTATTGTACCAACTACGGTCAAAAAATACGATCTTACCCGGCTTTGGCAACTTATTCACATAGCGTTGAAAATACCACTGTCCTTCCTCGTCCTCCGTGGGCTTGTTTAGCGCTACAATCCTGTAATACCTAGGGTTGATATGGGCTGCCATTCTACGTATGGCCCCTCCCTTACCTGCAGCATCCCTTCCTTCAAAGAGGATGACGATTTTTTTTCGGTTTTCTATGGCCCATGCCTGAAGCTTCACCAGTTCAGCCTGCTGCTCCCGTAATTTAAGTTCATATTTCACTTCGGCCAAGGTTCGCCCCAGATCAATACGCTTATTTCCAAACAAACTTTTTAAGCCTAGTTTAGAATTGAGTAAATCCAAATCTTCCTTTGAAAGTTCAATGTCTCGTATTTCCTTCATACTATATATCGATTTGTTTGGCATTCCTGTAATAGCGAAAAATGATGTTCGGATCGGGTTGGATCAAGTCTGGGAGTTGTCTTTTATCCGTATAATCGAACATAGAGAGTAAATAGCGCATACTCTCCAATCGGGCGGTTTTCTTATCATTGGTTTTCACAATGATCCATGGGCTGAAATCGGTATGTGTCTTGGTGAACATTTGTTCCTTATAAAAGGTATAATCATCCCAGAGTTTTTGTCCCATCCGATCGACCGGACTGAATTTCCATTGCTTCAAGGGGTTCTTAAGTCGGGCATTGAATCTTTTACTCTGGACCTCTTTGGAGATGGAAAACCAAAATTTTATGATAATAACACCATCCTCATACAACATATGTTCAAACTCGGGCACTTGCACCATAAATTGGTTGTATTGATCTTTGGAACAAAACCCCATCACAGGTTCCACAACCGCCCGGTTGTACCAACTACGGTCAAAAAAGACAATTTCCCCAGGATTGGGCAATTCTTTGATATACCTTCTAAAATACCATTGCCCCCTTTCGTTATCTGTCGGCTTTGAAAGCGCCACAACTCTTGAGGAACGGGGGTTTAAATGTTCCCTGAACCGCTTGATCGAACCTCCTTTACCGGCGGCATCACGACCTTCAAAAAGTACGGCTACCCTTAACTGCTTCTTGGTAATCCATTGTTGCAGGTTCACCAACTCACTTTGAAGCTTGGCCAGTTCTATTTCGTATGTGGTATTTCTTACAACATTGTCGATGTCAATCCCTTTTTTTTTGGCAATGGCAATCAAGTCTTTTCTTGTCTTGGCCGATTGTAAGTCTTCTGCGGTAAATTTCATGTAAGCTGATCCTAATTTTAAAATACAGATTTGGCCCAATCAATGGATGTCTTAAAGTCGGGTTATAACCAACTGTATTCGGGTTAATGAATGAAGTGGAATTCGAATTAATTAAAAGGGCCAATCATAATATGGGCCCTGTGGGTACCTGGATCCATTAACCATGGCATCCCCTTTGCATGTGGTTTTATGGGCAAGCCCGTCTCTTCGGGAGTGGCGAACGGCGTATAGATCACATACCGGAATTGGCCATCCTTAAGCAATCCTGTGGTTTTGTCATAGTTTTCATCCTTTCCAAAATAGATATAGGTCATACTGGGTACCTTAGGCATTGGTATTTTTCCTGAAGCCACCTCCATGCCACGGATCTCCCTTTTTTCCTTGGTGTTCTTCCCTTCAAGCGTTAGCTCCCTTCCACGCTCCATAAAAGGTTCCAGTTTTTTGGAATAACAGGAAACACTGATTCCTTCTTTATTGGGGTCATCCCCAATACAAACAAGATTATTTGTCCCTTCCCGCAATACGACCATTTCTCCCGAGGCATTGTAACCATATACCATGGCAGCATCCCTATCTTCCTCCGGTGCGGGAAGTACGGCAGTTTGTATTTGTATTTCAACGGGTAGTATGTCTTTAATTCCTTCTTGGGCAAAAATCCCAACTGAAATCAAGGACAAAAGAAAAGAGACAGATTTAATCATAAGAAAATGTTTTTCTTAAAGATAATAATCTGTCCCTTAATTTGGTAATTAAAGATTTAAAAATCCTTTGTTCTTTATTTCACTTTCGTAGAGAACATTTTTTGGCCTTCCAAATAACCGACCATTTCATCCCCGGAATTCACCTTGCCCGCACCCTTGGAAGGTGTACCTGTCAAAACAATATCACCAGGATTCAAGGTCATTATACCCGCTACATAGGCAATTAATTTTTCTACACTGGTAATCATTAGGCCACTATTCCCTTTTTGGGTCTCAACACCGTTGACACTCATTGAAAAATCAATGTTCCTAATATCCGGAAATTGTGCTATGGGCAAAAACTTGGAGATTGGTGTAGCCCCATCAAAACCTTTAGCCAAGGCCCATGGCCCTTTATTGGGTTCCCGACTTTGCTTTAAGACATCCTTAGCGGTTAGGTCATTGGCGAGTGCAACGGCATCAATATATGACAACGCCTCCCCTTCCGAGACATTCTTACAGGTTTTCCCAATTCTAAACGCCAATTCCACCTCATACCAAACATCATTGGAAAAAGCCGGCAGTTCCAAATCCGCATCATTTTCCAAAAGGGATGAATCCGGTTTGGTAAAAATTAAAGGAACTACCTCCTCTTTGGGCATTTCACTTAGATCATTTACGTAATTTTTCCCTATTGCTATTATTTTCATGATTCTTATATTGTTTACTATTTCAAACTTGCCAAACTTTTTTCCAGGGTCGTTATCTTAGCCTCGGCATCAGCTTGTTTTTTGCGTTCCATGGCGATGACCTGTTCTGGGGCATTGTTTACAAAACGCTCATTGGAAAGCTTCTTCTGTACGGACTGTAAAAATCCTTTCGTATACTTTAACTCTTCCTGTATCTTCAATTTTTCGGCCTCAATATCAACCGCCCCGCTAATGGGAATAAAATATTCGTTGCTTTTTACCCTGAAGGTCAAAGCCCCTTCCACGGCATTATCAACATAGGAAATGGCCGAAACATTAGTCAATTTTTTAATTACAGCATCCCAATCGTCCCCATTGTTGCCTGCATTCAAGACCAAAAGTTCCAAACTTTCCTTCATGGGTATATTCTTATCCTTTCGAATGGTTCGTATACCGGATATGACCTCAGCGGCGAACTCAAACTGCCCTATCAACTTTTCATCCACTTTCTCCACTTTTGGCCATTGTGAAATCACCAAAGCTTCTTGGGGCGAACGCTCCGCAATGTGCTGCCAAACCTCCTCAGTAAGGAAGGGCATAAATGGATGCAACAATTTCAGGTTATTTTCAAAAATCCCGATAACCTCGTCAAAGGTTTTCTTGTCGATCGGTTGTTGGTAAGCCGGCTTAATGATCTCGAGCAACCAAGAACTATAGTCATCCCAGATCAACTTATATGTTGCCATTAAGGCATCGGAAATACGGTATTTACTGAAATGATCCTCGATTTCGGCCAATGTTTGGTTGAATTTGGCCTTATACCAAGCTATTCCCAATGAAGATGCTTCCGGTTGTGGTATTTCGGCAACTTCCCATCCTTTAAGCAATCGGAAACCATTCCAAATCTTATTGGCAAAGTTTTTACCCTGTTGGCAAAGGTCTTCATCGAACAATAGATCGTTCCCGGCCGCAGAACTCAATAACAGCCCTACACGAACCCCATCGGCACCATAATTCTCGATCAATTTTAAGGCATCTGGTGAATTACCCAGGGATTTAGACATTTTCCGCCTTTGCTTGTCACGAACAATTCCCGTAAAATAAACATTGTCAAATGGTTTTTCATCGCGGTATTCATACCCCGCTATGATCATTCTGGCTACCCAAAAGAAAATAATATCGGGACCCGTAACCAAATCATTGGTCGGGTAATAATAATTGATATCCTCGTTATTGGGCTCCAAAATACCATTGAAAACCGTCATCGGCCATAACCATGAGGAAAACCAAGTATCGACAACATCCTCGTCCTGTCGTAGGTCATCCAATCCCAGATTGGGGTTGTTTGATTTGGCCTGGGCCTTTTCCAATGCCTCATCCTTTGATCCGGCTACGACAAAATCGTCCTGACCGTCCCCAAAATAATAGGCGGGTATCTGCTGTCCCCACCATAATTGTCGGGAAATGTTCCAGTCCCTGATATTCTCCATCCAGTGGCGATAGGTGTTTTCAAATTTTTTCGGAAAGAAATTAATCTCATCGCTTTCCAAAACGGATTTGATGGCCGGCTTTACCAAATCCTCCATTTTCAAAAACCATTGTTCTGACAAACGGGGTTCAATAACAGCCCTGGTCCTTTCAGAAGTACCTACTTTATTGATATAGTTCTCGGTTTTCACCAAGAACCCCTTTTCCTCAAGTTCTTTCTTTATTTCCTTACGAACCACAAAACGGTCTTTTCCTTGATAATGCAACCCGAAACTATTCATAGTCGCGTCGGCATTGAAGATATCAATGGTTTCTAGATTGTGTTTCTCTCCCAAGGCCTTATCGTTGATATCATGGGCCGGAGTTACTTTTAGACAACCTGTACCAAATTCAATATCAACATACTCATCCTCGATAATAGGTATTGCCCGGTTACAAATAGGCACAATGGCTTTTTTCCCTTTGAGATGGGAATAACGCTCATCGTTCGGGTTGATACAGATGGCCGTATCCCCCAATATGGTCTCTGGCCGCGTTGTGGCTATGGTCACTCTTTCATCCGAGCCTTCTATGGGATAAGACAAATAATACAACAACCCTTGTTTTTCTTCATAAACAACTTCCTCATCAGATAAGGTCGTTTGCGCCTCTGGGTCCCAATTCACCATACGGTACCCCCTATAGATCAACCCTTTATTGTACAAATCGACAAATACCTTTATGACTGAGGCCGACATGGTATCGTCCATGGTAAAGGCCGTACGTTCCCAATCACAGGAACATCCCAATTTCTTCAATTGTTCCAGGATAACGCCACCATACTCATGGGTCCAATCCCATGCATGTTTTAAAAACTCATCCCTGGAAAGATCTGTTTTGTTTATACCCTGTTCCTTAAGTTTCGCCACAACTTTGGCTTCCGTGGCAATAGACGCATGGTCCGTACCAGGCACCCAACAGGCATTTTTACCCTGTAAGCGGGCCCTACGGATCAAAACATCCTGTATGGTATTGTTGAGCATATGGCCCATATGCAGTATTCCTGTAACATTCGGTGGCGGAATTACAATGCTGTACGACTCCCTATGGTCAGGGGTTGAATGAAAATAATCGTGTTTCATCCAGTAGTCATACCAACGGTTTTCTACCTTTTGGGGCTCATATTTTGAAGGGATATCCATTTTTTGGAACAGTTTTTGTTTATGATTGTATCGGTGACGAAAAAATAAACCTGTAAAGTTATGTTAAATATTCATTTCACAGGCTTTTTGACCCAATATTAAATACGAAACAAAAATAAGTAACGTTAGTATATAACAAAAAGAATTTTGGACGTTCATTTAAAAAGATTAATTTTGAAATTCACCCAAAACTAAATAATGATGAAAAAAATAGTACTTGTATTATTTGTAGGACTATTAGGATTTAGCCTTACTGCCCAGGAAACTGGTGCAAAAATTGAGTTTAAAAGCGAAACTGTTGACTATGGCCAAATAACAAAAGGTAGTGATGGTGTACGTGTATTTGAATTTACAAACACAGGGGATGCCCCATTGATCATAAGCAAGGTTAGTTCTAGCTGCGGATGTACCATCCCCAAAAAGCCAGACGGACCTATTTTACCAGGAAAGACCGGTGAGATCCAAGTAAAGTATGATACGAACCGTGTTGGTCCTATCAGAAAAGCCATTACGGTTATCTCCAATGCGGATACCCCAACAAAGGTCTTAAAGATAAAAGGAGAAATAAAGGCTGCTACGAAGTAGTAACAGCACAAAAAATATTTTAAGAAACCCTGATTAAGTAAATGAACGTAATCAGGGTTTTTTATGTTTGAACAGGTCCTCAAGAACAAATGAGAACAACAGATCCCTGTTATACCTTTCTATGAGCACCTTTACTTTTTTACCTTGCTTCTCATCGAGCATTTGCATAATTTCCTGAATCTTATACTTATGAATGCTCTTTCCATTGACGGCAAGTATGATATCGCCCTCTTTGAGTCCTGCCGTTTCGGCCGGGCTACCTGCCCGAATACCGGAAACCACAATTTCGGGCACCAGACTCAACCGGGTTTGGCCCTCAAATAAAATCTGGACATTCCCGAATGAACCTTCCTTGGTTTTAACCACCCCACGTCCATCTGAAATACGTTCGGACACCATTCTCACCCCATCGTGTTGCAGTGTAATCCCACTAAGGTTATAATGAAACGGCGATTTGAACATGCTGTTTTTCCTAAGGGTCACTTGACGTCTGGAATAATCAAAAACAATATTGAATCGCTTTAGCACCTCCCCACCGACACTGCCGTCCCTATTCGCAAAATTCTTGATGGCCATAAAAGAACGTGTATCGGGAAACGCGGCCTTGGCATTGAATAGTTCAAAACTACCGATCCGGATATTGTTCACTTTTGTACGTTTTCCAAAAATATCCCCATTCAAGCCTTTGCCCAGATAATCATCGTAATGTTCGGTAGGTATCCCTATTTCCTCATCCTCAAAAAGCCAAATGGCATCGGTACTCCCGGTATCGACCAATAAATGAACGGGAATGCTATCGGAATCGCCGATATCAACATCGGCATCGAGATAGGCTTTCTTTCTATGAAGGGTCAAAGGCAATGTCTCTGCCCTTTTACTACGCCGATACACATACTGTTCTGGATCATAAAACTTTATGGTCTTCGACCCGTAATTGATATCCACCACAAAATCCCTAAAAAGATCATACCCAATGATACCGTGTACGGGAATTCCCAAACTGGTTGAGAAATTCAAACTTTTATCTATCACCACATACAGCAACTGTTGCCGATTGATGATATTCTTCAATTTAAAGGAATTGCCACGGGAACTCAGCGCCTTTATCGCTTCCCCTTCACCCAATCCCTTGATCTTTATTTCGGATACGTTGTTGATCTGAATGGAATCTTGATCGGTGATGTTAAAAAGAATGGGCTGGCTTACGCCGGTATCCAACATAAACGATAGTTCGGTACCATTCACCTCAATAGGCAAAATAATGAGATTGTTTACAAGTTGGAATTTGATCTTTTGGAATTTCTGGCCTTTGGGCAATTCATAGGATTGCGCTGTTCCCAATACGGGAAAACACCATAGCAACATCCCAAAAAAAGCCTTCCAATTTTTCAAAATCAACCTTCTACATTGTTAATCCCCATTAAGATACGTAAAATAAGCAATAACACCCTGTTTTTTAACATATTGTAAACGCATGAAATAAACACGGGTACTTTTGTTTTGTCCATAATGATTTCTCATTTTTGTTTAAAATTTAGATCATATGCCATCCATATCGAAAAAAGGATTTTCCATGCCCGAATCACCGATTCGAAAATTGGTTCCTTACGCTGAAAAGGCAAAAAAAGAAGGAGTAAAGGTGATACATTTGAACATTGGCCAACCCGATATCAAAACACCTAAGATCGCACTGGATGCCGTAAAGAACAATACCATTTCGGTATTGTCCTATAGCCGAACCGAAGGCTCTGAAGCCTATCGTGAAAAATTGGCCCGGTATTATGCAAACCACGACATTGAGGTTACCGCCCAGGATATCTTGGTAACCACTGGCGGTTCCGAAGCGCTTTCCTTTACCATGGGGAGCATCGCCGACAGCGACGATGAAATCATCATCCCAGAACCTTTTTATGCCAATTACAATGGATTTGCCACTGCAATGGGCGTTACGGTCGTGCCTGTCGTTTCCCAAATAGACAATAATTTCGCCCTACCTCCCATAGAAGCGTTCGAAAAACTGATCACTCCCAGAACAAAGGCGATACTGATCTGTAATCCCGGCAATCCAACGGGATACCTCTACACCCGGGAAGAAATCAAAAAAATAGCCGCTATCGCCAAAAAACACGATCTTTTCCTGATTTCGGATGAAGTGTACCGGGAATTCACGTATGACGGCAAGGAACATTATTCGATATTACAAGAACCGGGAATGGACGAGCATGCCATTATTGTGGACTCCGTCTCCAAAAGATACAGCATGTGTGGTGCCCGAATCGGTTGTATGGTATCGAAGAACAAGGATGTCATGAAAACAGCCCTTAAATTCGCGCAAGCACGGTTATCACCCCCAACCTATGCACAAATAGCCAGTGAGGCCGCGTTGGAGACCCCCCTAAGCTATTTCGAGGATGTAAAAAAAGAATATGTTTCCAGAAGAAACCTGCTCATTGGGGAACTGGAAAAAATAGAGGGAATCAAAATCGGACATCCCCAAGGGGCTTTTTATTGCATCGCCGAACTACCCATAAAAGACACCGATGTTTTTGCCCAGTGGTTATTGGAAGAATTCAGGGTCGATGGCGAAACGGTTATGGTGGCCCCAGCTGCGGGTTTCTACGCTTCCGAGGGGTTGGGAAAGAATCAAATACGAATTGCCTATGTTTTGGATAAGGACCGCCTTAAAAGGGCCGTATTTATTTTAAAAGAGGCTCTTAAATCTTACAAGGACCAATGAATGTCCAAAACAATACTTCATTAAAACACTACAATACCTTCGGAATTGATGCCAAGGCAAGTTTTTTCTGCGAAATCAGTACTATTGACGATTTAAGGGAAGCCTTACAAAGCAATATACACCCAAACCTTTTTGTCATTAGCGGAGGAAGCAACATGCTGATTACCAAAGATATTGACGCCTTGGTGCTCTACATAAACATCAAGGGAAAGGAAATACTCGAAGAAGATGATGACCACGTCTACCTCAAGGTCATGGCCGGTGAAATTTGGCACGATTTGGTACTCTGGTGTCTAGAACGTGATTTCGGTGGTCTGGAGAATTTATCGCTTATACCGGGGCATACCGGTACGGCCCCCATACAGAATATCGGGGCATATGGCGTTGAACTCAAAGATACCATGGTACGTTGTGAGACCGTCCATATCGACGATCTTTCGACCAAGGTCTTTACCAAGGAAGACTGTGCGTTTGGCTATCGGGATTCTTATTTCAAGAATGGGGGTAAAGGCAAATACATAATTACATCGGTCGTTTTCAAACTCACCAAAAGAAACCACAAACCCAATATGTCGTACGGCGCCATTGGCTCCCTATTGGAACAATGGAATATTGAAGACCCTACCATTCAGGATGTTTCCAAGGCCATAGTGGCCATACGGAAAAGCAAATTGCCAGACCCCAAGGTATTAGGCAATAGTGGCAGTTTCTTTAAAAACCCGGTTTTATCGAAATCTGAATTCGAAAGTTTTATTGCCGACCATCCGACGGCCAAATACTATAAAGTGTCCGATGATGCCTATAAGGTACCTGCTGGCTGGTTGATTGAACAATGTGGATTTAAAGGCAAGCGCTTTGGCGATGCCGGAGTGCATAAAAAGCAAGCATTGGTATTGGTGAATTACGGGAATGCGACAGGGGCGGAAATCATCAATTTGGCACAAAAAATCATGGATACCGTTTATAACACCTATGGAATTCGGATACAGCCGGAAGTGAATATAATAAAATAACCCCTGCTAGAGAATAACAGGGGCTATACCAAACCAAACTAACCAAAAATTAAATGCACAATAACCAGTTGTACATTTATGGGATTAAAATTTTGAGATAACGCTAGCTATAACAATCAATTTTATAAATTAGCGTTTAATGGATATACGGTCATTACCACTTGATTGGATGCCGTAAGCAAAAATATTTTCCAAGCCATACCAATACATGAGCGTACTGCTAGAAAAGCATATTGTGGAATTATTGCAAGAACGGGATGAAAAAGCCATTTCACTCTTGTACGAACACTATGGTGACACCCTCTACGGTGTGGCAAAGAAAGTGGTCCGCGATGAAGAGCTTGCACAGGACGTGCTACAGGAAAGCTTTGTGAAGATCTGGAAGAAATCAGATTCCTACGATGCCACAAAAGCAAAACTGTTCACATGGCTATTTCGAATTACCAGAAATACCGCCATAGACAAATTACGAAGCGTCAACACAAAATCCGACAAAGAAATCCAAATGGATGTTTCTGACGTATATAATTTGGGTGTCGATAGCATCAAGCCTGAATTTATGGATGTTCGTGAAAACCTGGACAAAATAGAGGATAAGTATCAAATTGTACTGGAAGCCCTATTTTTCCAAGGAATGACGCAGCAAGAAGCCAGTGATGAATTGGGTATTCCCTTGGGAACCATAAAATCGAGGTTGAAGATCGGTCTAAGGGAATTGAAGAAAATCTATGGGCCGTCGATGATGCTTGCACTTTTACTAAATCTGTTGTAATGAAAGAAAAAATAAAAATATTTTTAGATTCGGATTTACTTGAAAAATATTTGCTGGGAACAACAAACCAGCAAGAATCCTTGCAAGTAGAGAGATACTTGGCCATGTACCCTGAAGTTAGGGAAACCTATAACGAGCTTCAGGACAATCTGGAGGTTTTCGCCAAATTACATGCCGTTAAAACCCCAGAGGGCTTAAAGAACAAGATCATGGCTCGGATCAAATCCGAGAACAGCAGTAGAAGAAAGTTCTTTAGGTATGCCATGGCTGCCAGTTTTGCAGCGGTAATGTTCGCCGGGGCCTCCTATTTCCTTTGGAATCAAAACCAAAACCTACAAGAGGAGAATGTCCTTGTGAACAACAAGATCGAAACCTTGAAGGAAGATATGAGACTTGAATTGGAGGATGTTCGTAACCAGTTTATCGTATTGAACAACCCACTTACCAAAAAATACAACGTCAAAGGAAACAAGAACGCGAAGGAATTGAAGGCTGTGGCCTATATCAATCCCGTGAAAAAGTTATCCTATATCAACGTCAAAAAACTTCCCCACCTTTCCAAAAACCAAAGTTTTCAAATGTGGGCAGAGGTTAACGGTAAGATGATCAACTTGGGAATCATTGATGAATCAGCCGGGCAAGAGAAGTTATTGGCCCTGCCTTATGCCGACAATGCGGTGAGTTACATCACCATTGAACCCAAGGGAGGGAATAACACCCCGACGGTTGAGAACATTGTCGCCAAGATCAATTACTAGTCCGTTAAAATAATAGAAGCTATTTCCTAAGCCCTGACGATACAGTCAGGGCTTTATTTTTATATCTTTGTCAAAAATTTTACAATGAAATTGATTCTTTTGACAATTGGTCTATTGGCAGTAGCCTTTGCTGGGATTGCCATTAAAATATGGTCTAAGAAAAACGGCCGTTTTGCCGGTACATGTGCAAGCCAAAGTCCCTTCCTTAACAAGGACGGTGAAGCTTGTGGAATGTGTGGAAAATTACCTGGCGAACGGGATTGCGAGAAAGAGGCCACGGCGGAATTACACTAAAACGATGTACTTCAGGGTGTAAATCCCTGTTCAGATGTGAATAATACCGAAGACAATTTACTTGTTACGATCAACAAGGCAAAGATGGGCAACCAAATGGCCTTCAGTCTACTATTGGATACTTTTTGGAATGACGTCTATGGCTTTCAGCTAAAACGTACCGAAAACGAGAATGATGCCGAGGACATTACCGTACAGACTTTCTCAAAAGCCTTTGATAAGATCGACACCTTCGACGATTCGTACAAATTCAAGACATGGCTCATTGCAATCTCCAAGAACATCCATGTGGATCTTGTGCGTAAACGCAAAAGAAATGTATTGGGAACAGGGGGAAACAACGACGCCATTTCCAAAGTTTTGGATGATGCCCCCACAGCCGAAGATCGTCTGATCACAGAGCAGAACCTGGCTACCCTGCTACAGAACATCAAAAAACTGAAGCCTCATTACCAAGAGGTGATCAACCTCCGGTATTTTCATGAATTGAGTTATGCCGCAATTGCCACCGAACTCAACGAACCGATAAACAACATAAAGGTGAAGTTGTTAAGGGCCAAGAAATTGCTGGCCGAGATCATTCGAAAAAGATAACACATACCTCAAACACCCTTTACGACCCCATAATCCCATAGCGTTTCAATACCCCTTAGACTGATGGTCAAACGTTATATTGTTCGTATATTTGTAGAAAATTAAAATATGGCTGCAGATAGCATTGCACCTCCAAAGGGCAAACCAAAATGGTTACGTGTTAAATTGCCAACAGGCAAAAATTATACCCAATTACGCGGATTGGTAGACAAGTATAACCTGAATACCATTTGTACCTCGGGGAGCTGTCCCAATATGGGCGAATGTTGGGGGGAAGGCACTGCCACATTCATGATCCTGGGCAACATCTGTACCCGTTCATGTGGTTTTTGCGGAGTACAGACAGGACGCCCCTCTGCCGTAGATTGGGAAGAACCGGAAAAAGTAGCACGATCCATTAAGTTAATGGGCATAAAACACGCCGTAATCACTTCGGTCGACCGTGATGACCTAAAGGACATGGGATCTATCATATGGGCGGAAACAGTAAAGGCCATCCGTAGAATGAACCCCACTACCACTTTGGAAACGTTGATTCCGGATTTCCAAGGCATCGAAAGGCATTTGGACCGTATTGTAAAGGTTGCCCCGGAAGTGGTATCACATAATATGGAAACCGTTAAAAGACTTACAAGGGAAGTCCGTATCCAAGCCAAGTACGAGAGAAGTCTCGAAGCTTTGGCCTATTTACACGACCAAGGGGTAAACCGAACAAAATCAGGGATAATGTTAGGCCTCGGCGAACTTGAGGATGAGGTTTTGGAAACCATGGAAGACCTAAGAAAGGTCAATGTGGATGTACTTACCATTGGACAGTACCTACAACCTTCCAAAAAACATTTACCTGTAAAGGAATTCATTCTTCCCGAACAGTTTAAAAAATATGAGGAGGCCGGACTTCAAATGGGATTCAGACATGTAGAAAGCGGTGCATTGGTGCGCTCTTCCTACAAAGCACACAAACATATCCATTAATGGGGTAGCCCCCTATTGAAACACATCCTGTAATCAGGACAACTCCTATGAAAAAAGTTAATATCGGCATCAATGGCTTCGGTAGGATTGGCCGCACCCTATTCAGATTGCTCAAGGATCACCCACACCTCAACGTGGTTGCCATCAACGACTTGGCAAACGCAAGGACCCTAGCCCATCTATTAAAATATGACAGCATCCATGGGGTTTGGCATAACCATATCACCCATGGGGAAAATGCGATTATTGTTGGGGATAAAAAAATAATGTTGACCAATGCCACCTCGCCCGAACATATACCTTGGTCAGACAACGATGTGGACATTGTCATTGAATGCAGTGGTAAATTCAAGACCCGTGAGGCACTCCAACACCACATAACCAACGGTGCCAAAAAGGTTATCCTCTCCGTTCCCCCAGTGGATGAGTCGATTAAAATGGTGGTCTTCGGCATCAATGAAGGGACGATTACCCCACAAGACCATATTATTTCCAATGCTTCCTGTACCACGAACAACGCCGCTCCCATGATCAAGGTCATTAAAGACCTTTGTGGCATTGAGCAAGCTTATATCACCACCATACACTCCTACACCACCGACCAGAGCTTGCACGATCAGCCCCATAACGACCTAAGAAGGGCACGGGCGGCTTCCCAATCGATCATTCCCACAACAACAGGGGCAGCAAAAGCCTTAACACGGATGTTTCCGGATTT
This sequence comes from Maribacter polysiphoniae, assembly GCF_003148665.1. Lineage (GTDB taxonomy): Bacteria > Bacteroidota > Bacteroidia > Flavobacteriales > Flavobacteriaceae > Maribacter_A > Maribacter_A polysiphoniae. The sequence goes on from NZ_QGGQ01000015.1 coordinate 73,894, forward strand.
GGCCGATGTCATAGGGGGTTGCGGCATCAGGGTTCCTGTGCCGAACAACTCTTTGACGGACATAACTTTCAATGTAAAAAAGGAAACATCGATTCAAGAAATAAACGATACTTTTAGGAAAGCATCCCAAAATGAGCTAAAAAACGTACTTTTTTATACGGAAGACCCTATAGTATCTGTTGATGTGAACAATAGTTGTTATTCTTGTACGTTTGATTCACAGATGACTTCAGTAATCGGAAGAATGGTAAAAATTATTGGATGGTACGATAATGAAACCGGTTACAGTAGTCGAATCATAGACGTAATCAACTTATTGATAGAAAAAAGATTCATTTGAACCTAAAAACAACAAATACACGCCTTAAGGGATTAATCCTAGTCCTGGTTTTCCTTTGTCTTGGCAACAGCCTATTTGCCCAAGTCAACACAGACCAAAACGACGTTGAAACTTATTTCGATGAAGCGAGGGCCTTTAGGAACAGAAACCAAATCGATTTGGCGTTGCAATCCCTGGATAAAGCAGCCGCGATAGCGGAGGAGAACAAGGACGTGAAAAAGCTGATCGACAGCTACAATATGTTCGCCTTACTTTATCTGAAATTGGATAAGGTAAACACGACCAAATACTATTGGGATAGGGCCAAGGTACTTTTGGAGGAGGTTGAATACCCCTATGGCGATGCCATTTACAAATATATCGAAGCTATACTCCTATTTAGGGACAATCAGAATTTCCAAGCTATCTTCATGCTCAATGAAGCCCGGCAACTCAATAACGACCGTAACTTCTTTAACAACATACTATTGACCGAGGGGGAAATTTACCTCAACCTCGAAAAATATGAGAGTGCCGCGAAGAATTTCAATTCATTGATTGTAAATACCGATGTCTACGAAAAGGAATATTTGGCCACAAGGGCCTATTTAGGGCTTGCCCAAACCCAATTGCGTACAGGTAATTTTGAGGAAGCCGCAAAAAATGCTACCAACGCATTAAAATTGGCCGAGGAAAATGGTTTTTCGGTCGAGATCGTGACCGGGAATAGACTATTGGCCGAAACCAATGAGGAAATCGGCAATTATCAAAATGCCCTTGCGGCCACCCGAAACCTACAAATAGCCAAAGACTCGCTTTTTAGTCTCGAAAAATTAAGTCTCGAAACCAAAACGGCCGATGAGATACACAGTGAAAACATGGCCAATGAAATCAAGCGGCAGGACAAACGCATTGAAGAGTTGAGCAAATCGGCAAACCGATCCGAGATTACGGCCATATTGACCTCTGCCTTTTTGATTATAATCTCGTTGTTGGCGGTATCCCTGTACCGAAACAATCAGATCAAATTAAAAACCAACGAACTACTGCATACCAAAAACAGCGAGCTTCAAGCAGCCAGGGATGCAGCCGTCAGTGCCATGGAGGCCAAAACGAATTTCCTATCCACCGTAAGCCATGAACTACGGACCCCACTTTATGCAGTTACGGGACTCACCCATTTATTATTGGAGGAAAACCCCAATAAAGACCAGATAGAACACCTCAAAGCCTTGAAATTCTCTGGGGATTACCTTCTGAATTTCATCAATGATATTTTACATATCAACAAGATCGATGCCGACAAATTGGAACCTTTGATCATGGAGTTCAACCTTAAAAAGGTACTAAATGAGGTTATAAATTCCCTGCAACAAAGTGCCAAGAAGAACCAGACCAAACTTATCCTGGATTACGACGAAAGCATACCCTCACATTTGATGAGCGATCCTTTAAAGCTTTCCCAAGTTTTTATGAACCTTATCGGTAATGCCCTGAAATTCACCAAAAATGGGGAAGTTACCATAAAGGCCGAAATGGTTCATAAGGAAGAAGAGGATGTTACCCTCTATTTTGAGGTCAAGGATAACGGCATAGGCATTTCCTTGGAACAACAGGAAAAGATCTTTGAAGGTTTTGAACAAGGCTCTATCCAAATCAACCGGGAATACGGTGGTACGGGACTTGGACTAACCATTGTAAAAAGTTTACTTGGTCTGTTCGACAGCAAGATAAAACTGACTAGCGAAATAGGACAGGGCAGTACGTTTTACTTTGAATTGAAATTGAAGAGCAAGGATGGTATCATCGATGACATTCCTTTTGAAATCATTAAACAGGATTATGATTTCAAAGGACTCCATTTAATGATCGTCGAAGACAACAAGATCAATCAGGTGATCACCAAGAAAATGCTGTCCAAAAAAGAAATCACATCCGATATTGCCAGTAATGGGACGGAGGCTATCGAACTCGCCCAGAAAAACAAATATGACGCCATTTTAATGGACATACACATGCCTGGTATCAGTGGTGAGGAAGCTACAATAGAAATCAGGAAATTCGATTCCATCACACCTATCATTGCGTTAACGGCCATCTCACTGGACGATAGTTTGGAAAGTTTTTATGCCGCTGGTTGTAATGATGTCGTTACAAAACCTTTTAAACCCGAGGTCTTCTATCAAAAAATCGGCGAGAATATATTTGGAAGACAGGCAAACACCACTACATAATACCCTGTATGGCATTGTGCAGCGTTTCCCCTCCCCCGTTCAAAAAATCGTGCCTTACCTGTATGTAATACAAATGGGCAACTTTCCCCTTTAACCGGGCAAAATCCTTTTCCGTCGTCAAGACCATTGGTTTTGAATTGAAAAGTTCAATTTCCGACGCACTGAAAAAATGATGGTCCCTGAATTCCAAATGTTCCAAATCGACCCCTTTATCCTTTAAATAGCGAACCAAGGGCTCGGGATTGGCGATACCCGTGACCAAGGTTATTTTTTGGCCTAAAAGTCCATTCAACGTCAATACAGGGGTATTGCCCTTTAATGCATCATCATAGTGCAATCGACTAAACAGAACCTGTTGCCCTTTTTTGGGCTTTAGCGATTTACGAATCATCCGTTGCCTTTCCTCCCCCAAGGTATCAGGACATTTTGTAACCACGATCACTTGGGCCCGTCGGGCCTCCTTCTTGGTATCCCGTAAATTACCCGTTGGAAGATACCAGTCCTTCACATATAGATTATCATACGCGGTCAATACTATGGAAAAATCAGGCTTTACCTTCCGGTGTTGGAAAGCATCATCCAAAAGAATGACATCAGGCCCAACAGATGCTTCCAAGTTGGAAATCCCATTCCGCCTATCGGCATCGACGGCTACCGTTATATCCGGGAATTTATTGAAAATTTGATAGGGCTCATCCCCGAGTTCCTCAACAGCACCATCTTTCGAGGCGATTTGAAACCCCTTTGATTTCCGTTTATAGCCCCGACTAAGGACGGCCACTTTATAGGAGGCCTTCAGATGGCCCACCAAATACTCGATCATCGGTGTTTTACCCGTACCTCCCACACTTAGATTACCCACACAGATCGTCGGGGTCTTAAAAGTGGTACTTTTAAAAAAACCAATATCATAAAGCCCATTTCGAATAGATACCACCAAGGCATAAACCAAGGAAATGGGAAAAGCTATTTTTCTCAACAGTTGCATTAGAACGAAATTATAATATTTTATCTTTGATAACCTTAATAAAACCAGAAAATGATCGTAAAAGAAGTTACCGGTGTATTGGAAGAATTGGCCCCCTTGGATTTTGCCGAGGATTTTGACAATGTCGGTCTCTTGGTCGGTGACCACAACCAGGAAGTCACCGGAATCCTTGTGACCTTGGATACCTTGGAAAATGTGGTCGATGAGGCCATCACCCATAAATGCAACCTTATCGTTAGCTTTCACCCCATTATTTTCAGTGGCCTTAAAAAACTCACCGGCAAAACCTATGTTGAACGTGTGGTGATCAAGGCCATTCAAAACAAGATCGCCATCTACAGCATGCATACGGCCCTTGACAATGCCAGGGAGGGTGTGAATGCCAAAATCTGCGAGGTTTTGGGTGTTGTGGAACCGAAAATCCTGATTCCCCAGAAGAATACGATCAAAAAACTGACGACCTATGTTCCTTTGGAGGCTGCCGACCAACTAAAGGCTGCCCTATTCGAAGCTGGGGCAGGCCATATTGGCAACTATAGCAACTGTAGTTTCTCAACCCAAGGGACCGGATCGTACAAGGCGAATGAAAATGCCAATCCCACAAAGGGTAAAATAGGGGAAACCCATTATGAGGAAGAAATACAGGTCAACATCACCTTTGCTTCCTCCGTCACAAAAAAAGTATTGAACGCACTCTTTGAAAACCACCCTTATGAAGAGGTGGCCTATGAAATATTGACCTTGGACAATACGAACCAAAATATCGGAATGGGCATGATCGGCTCCTTAAAAAAACCGATGAAGGAGCTCGATTTCCTTAAAATGGTCAAGGAAAGCATGTACGCATCGGGTATTCGACATTCGGCACTACGCGAAAAGCCGATTGAAAAAGTAGCGGTTTTGGGTGGAAGCGGCGCTTTTGCCATCAAGGCCGCAATGGCTGCAGGTGCTGACATTTTTATTACAGCCGATGTAAAATACCACCAGTTTTTCGAAGCAGAAGGAAGGATGGTAATTGCCGATATTGGACACTTTGAAACAGAACAGTTTACAAAAAATCTTTTAGTTGATTATCTTACAAAAAAAATTCCTAATTTTGCAATCCGTTTATCGGGAAGCAAAACGAATCCAATCAAGTATTTATAAGTATGGCAAAAAAAGGTGAAGTAACCGTAGAAGAGAAGCTAAGGGCATTGTACGACTTGCAATTAATCGATTCTAGAGTTGATGAAATACGCAATGTTAGAGGTGAGCTACCCTTGGAGGTCGAGGATTTGGAAGATGATGTACTGGGGCTTAAAACCAGATTGGATAAGCTCAAGACCGATGTCGAGACCATAAACTTCGAAATTACTGCTAAAAAGAATTTGATCGATGAATCCAAAGCATTGATCAAGAAATATACCGAACAACAAAAAAATGTCCGTAACAGCAGGGAATTCAATTCCATAAGCAAGGAGTTGGAGTTCCAGGAATTGGAAATTCAACTTGCTGAGAAGAACATTAAGGAGTTCAAGGTTCAAATTGAACAGAAAAAAGAAGTCATTGCCCAAACCAAAGAGAAATTAAGTGAGCGTGATGCCCATTTAAAACATAAGAAAAGTGAATTGGATGCTATCTTGGCAGAGACCGAGAAAGAGGAAAAAGCACTTTTGAACAAATCCTTGGAATTCCAGGAACAAATCGAGGATCGTTTGGTGACCGCCTATGCACGAATCAGGAACAGTGTAAAAAACGGTCTAGCTGTCGTACCCATTGAAAGGGGTGCTTCAGGAGGTTCTTTCTTTACCATACCCCCACAGGTTCAGGTAGAGATCGCTTCCAGAAAAAAAATCATCACCGATGAGCATAGTGGAAGAATATTGGTAGACCCTGTTTTGGCAGAGGAAGAGCAAGAAAAAATGGAAAAATTGTTCGCTAAGATTTAAGAACAACTACACATACAATAAAAAGGCCGTCTTATAGACGGCTTTTTTTATGGGGTATTATAGCATCCCTAAAATCTTGGCCTCCACTTCGGCACCATCCCATTTTTCCTCGATATCAGGAATAGCCATGATATGTTCCATGATTTTTTCCTGTTCATCGCCCATTGCCAAAGCCTCGGCATAAGGTCGGTCCGAGAAAGTAACCCTGGAATACAAGGGAATCCATTTATCAGGATATTTATCCGCAAACCTTTTCTCTATCTTTTTCTGCAATAAGAACTTGGGATCGGCAGTTTTACTGCTCATCTCCATAAAATTGCGATAACTCAGTTCCGCAATGGCATCAGCATTGGGCTTTCGTTCTTTTTGATATGTCTGGAAAATAGCCTCCCAATCGTCCCCATATTGCTTTATGATCTTATTGAGCGCATAAATATCCTCAAAACCGGCATTCATCCCCTGCCCGTAAAAAGGAACCACGGCATGGGCCGAATCACCCACCAAAGCCACTTTGTCCCAATAGGTCCATGGGTAACATTTCATAGTGACCATGGCACTGGTCGGATTTTTAAAGAAGTCGGTAGCCAAATTCTCAATTTCATGGTCGACACTCGGGAAGTTGATTTCAAAAAACGCCTTGGCCTCTTGCTTGGTCTTGATACTTTCAAAGGAAACATCCCCCTCAAAAGGCATGAACAGGGTACAGGTAAAGCTGCCATCCAAATTCGGCATGGCGATAAACATGTATTTGCCCCTTGGCCATATGTGGAAGGAATTGGCATCCAACTTATGGGTACCATCGGCATTGGCCGCAATGGTCAATTCCTTATAGCCGACATCTATAAAATCCTGGGAGTAATCAAACCGACTACGGCGTTGCATTTTGTGCCGTACCCTGGAAAATGCCCCATCACACCCAAATATCAAATCGAATTTATATTCTTGCCACTCCCCTTTTTCAGTATCCCCGGTATACAACTTGGCTTCAGGCAGGTCAACGTCCCAAACCTTTTCCTCGAATTTAAGGATAACCCCTGATTTTTCGGCCAAATCGATCATCCGACGATTCAACACCCCCCGTGAAATAGACCAAATGGCCTCCCCATCATGTCCATATTTCTGAAAGTACACTGGCTTACCCACGACATGCATGGCCCTTTTGTCCAAGGGTATGGCTATCTTTTTGATTTCCTCCTCAATACCGATCTCAGACAGCGCTTTCCACCCCCTATCACTCATTGCCAAGTTAATGGAACGCCCGGAAAAAACAATCGTTCGAATATCGGGCCTACGGTCAAATACGGTTACGGTATGCCCATACTTTTTAAGATAAATGGCCAATAGGGAACCTACCAAACCAGATCCTACAATGGCAATGTTCTTAGGTTGTTGTTTCATTACAAATAGGGGAAAATAAGGGTTAGTATGTAAATTTAATAAAATAAACTTTAATGCCCTGCCGTCTTCCGGATGTTGCCATTGGCATCATCTTACATAAAAAAATCTTTTAAAAACATCCAAAACCACCTCTTTCTACGTATATATAGTACTTTCCGCTTCGGCGTCTATATATATCACAAAAAAAAGTCCTTCACAATTCGATTGCGAAGGACTTTTTCCTTTATCGGTAAGGCCATTGGGCTATTCCAAAATACCGTCTACAATACCATAAGCGATAGACTCCTCAGCGTTCATCCAATAATCCCTATCAAAATCCTTGAGTACTTTCTCGTAATCCTGCCCACAATTATCGGCAAGGATCCTAGCGCTCAATTCTTTGGTCTTAATGATTTCCTTCGCCTGGATCTCTATATTCGAAGCCTGTCCCCTAGCACCACCACTGGGTTGGTGGATCATCACTTGGGCATGGGGCTGAATGAATCTTCTTCCCTTTTTACCCACTGAGAGTAATATCGACCCCATGGAAGCCGCGAGACCGGTACAAATGGTAGACACTGGACTTTTCAATGCCTTTATCGTATCGTACATCGCAAAACCTGAGGTTACATATCCTCCAGGACTATTAATGAACAATTGGATCTCTTTGTTATTCTGCATATCCAGATACATCAGACGATCGATTACATGCTTGGCAGATTCATCATCGACCATGCCCCAAAGAAAAACCTTGCGTTCCTCCAATAACTTTTCATCTATTGCTTCCTGTACTTTTCCCTTTTTCGAACTCATCTTAATTTTTTTAATAATCCAAAACTAAGCATTTTATTAAAAATATACCGATATCCTAGGTATCGAATTACATTAAAAAACATCATCGCTTACCTATTGGCCCCGACCCATTTACACCGTTATCCCCCATTGATCTGAAGCCTTGACCAAACGACGGATTTCCATATCGTTCAAAAAAATCCGAACAGGATCTATATTGCTCCTCCCCGTCCTCCCTTTTTCAGTACGATTCCATTATATTTGAACAAACCACTTGATCATGAAAATAAGCAAGCTCATCCTGTTGTCCCTCCTATTTATCGGTTGCAAAACGGAAAAGAAAGAGGTTAAACCCGCAGCGGAAAAGACCTATACCTTAGTAGAAAAGATAGCCAATGCCCATGGCTTCAAGGCTTGGAAAAATGTTGGCGAGCTGCGTTTTACCTTCAATGTGGATCGGGACAGTTCCCATTTTGAGCGCAGTTGGATCTGGGACATCGACAACAACCAGGTAACCTCAATGACACAGAATGATACGGTTACCTACCAAAGGTCACAACGCGATAGTATTGCCCATGCGATCAATGGCGGGTTCATCAATGACAAGTTTTGGTTGTTGGCCCCCTTCAATCTCGTATGGGACAAAGGGAATTACACTTATGAACATCACGAAAACGAAGTGGCGCCACTAAGTAAGAAGCCCATGCACAAATTAACCATCGTCTATGGTTCCGAGGGGGGTTATACCCCGGGTGATGCCTATGATTTTTTCTTTGGGGATGACTTCCTGATCAAGGAATGGGTCTATCGAAAAGAAAATCAACCGGAAGCTTCCCTAGTGACCACCTGGGAGGATTATATTGAAAAAGGCGGACTCCAGATTGCCCAAACCCACACCAATGAGGAAGGGTTTACCCTATTTTTCACCAACCTGGAAGTAAAGAAAAAATAAACTTGGTTTAAGATTCCACACGTTTTCGATTCAAGACGAAGGTTGCCATTAAAATAAGTACGGCACAGCCCAATAAGATCACAAAACAGGTAACCAAGGAATATTTTTTGGCTACAAAGCCCAAAATGGGTGGGGCGACCAAAAAACCCGTATACCCCAGTCCGGCTATAAATGAGATTCCCTGGGAGGAATCGATTCCCTTTACATTACCACCAATACGGTATAGCACGGGTGCCAGCACCGAATACCCCAATCCACAAACGGCAAACCCCGAAATGGCCAGATAGGTCGATGTGGAGAGTATCAACACATAGCCGACAATGGCGATTATGGCCCCCAACACCACCATCTTTATCGAGCCTATCCTCGTACTTATGGCATCCCCCACAAAACGCCCTAAGGTCATTGTTATTTGAAATCCCAAAAATCCAGCTCCCCAAAGGGCCTCTGGAGCAAAACCCACTTCCTTTAGATACAGACCGCTCCAGTCGATGATCGCCCCCTCACTCCCCATTGCGACAAAGGAGACAATACCAATGACAAGCAAGGGTTTAAGGAGTTTTATATTAAAAGGCTCCTTATCCACCGGGGCCGCCTTAACATGATAATAATATTTAAAAAAAACGGCATTCACCACAAGCACTACAATGAACGCCAAAAGCATATGTACGGCGGGGTTTCCAATGGGTATGATAAAAAAACTCCCGAGTCCTGCCAAAACACCCCCCAAACTGAAAAAACCATGAACGGCAGACATGAACATTTTCTTGTCCTCCTTCTCAATCTCCGCCACCAAGGTATTCATGGCGATATCGGTAAAACCCGTACATGCCCCAAAAAGATAGAGTCCGGCCATCAGCGCATAATAATTGGGTGCCAATAGGGGGAATAGGGCCATGACACTGCTACAAACAACACCAAAGGCAGTGGCCTTCCCCACCCCGATCTTATTGATGATCTTCGCCGCAATGGGAAAAATGGTGAATACCCCAAAGGATAAAAAAAAGATGGCAATGCCCAAATCGGCCTTGTCGACCCCCAACTTCTCCTTTACCGAAGGAATATAGATCACCCAGGTACCAAAAAGGATATTTATACTGGCAAATACCCAAGCAGGCCCAAAATATCTGGGATTGCTTAGGATCAATCGAAGTGAATTCATGTTTTTTTTCGGTGCTAAAGCGGTAAAACTACTTAAAATAGCGGTTGACCACTAATCGTTTTGTAGCAAAATACCATCCTTTAATATCTGCCCGAATCGGAAGATATCCTCATAGGAACAATAAAAAGGCACGGGTGCCAATCGAATGACGTTGGGTTCCCGCCAATCGGCCAACACCCCATGTTGCATGAGGTAGTCGAACAAAGGTCTACCATGGCCGTGCAGCAAAACCGACAATTGGCATCCGCGCTCCTTGGGGGTAATGATCTCGAAGCTCCCCTTTACTTCTTGGGCTATCCCATGGAGTATAAACTCCAAATAGGCCACGATTTGGTTTCTTTTTGCGATCAAGGCGTCCATACCCACGGCTTCAAAAAGCTGTAAGGAAGCCAAATACGGGGCCAATGCCAATACCGGCGGATTACTGATCTGCCAAGCATCGGCCGTTGCCATAGGTTCAAAAACGGGTTTCATCAAAAAACGGGTTTCCTTTTTCGTTCCCCACCAGCCTTCAAACCGGGGTATATCGTCCTTACCCAAATGTTTTTTATTAATGAATACGCCCGAAGCATTTCCGGGACCACTATTCATATATTTATAACTGCACCATGCGGCAAAATCGACATCCCAGTCGTGTAATTCCAAGGCAATGTTCCCTGCGGCATGGGCCAGGTCCCATCCTACCATGGCACCCGCAGCCTTACCGGCCTTGGTAATGGACTCCATATCAAACACCTGACCGTTATAGTAGTTTACCCCACCGATCAAGACCAGGGCGAGCCCATCACCCAATTCCTCTATTTTGGATAGGATATCCTCGGTACGCCAAAAATGTTCCCCTTCCCTTTTTTTAACCTCAACAATGGCCTCTTTGGGATCCAAACCATGAAAGCGCACTTGGCTCTGCAACAGGTATTGATCACTGGGAAAGGCTTTTTCTTCACATAAAATCTTAAAGCGGGTCTTTGTGGGCCGATAAAAGGACACCAACAGTAAATGAAGGTTTACACTCAAGGTATTCATCACGGAAACCTCTTCTGCATGGGCACCCACGATCTTTGCCAATGGGGCGGCCAAACGCTCATGATAGTCCCACCAAGGTTTGTCGGAATGAAAATGTCCCTCGACCCCCAGTTCTTTCCAATCGTTCATAATCCCATCAACGTAGGACTGGGCCAATTTGGGTTGCAATCCGAGGGAATTCCCGGTAAAATAAATGACCTGCTTACCTTCCCACTTTGGAAAATGGAATTCATTTCTATAGGAACGCAGTTCGTCCTGGGCATCCAACTGTTGGGCAAAGGCTAATGTATTCTGAAATTGCATAGGAGTCTTTTATTCAAAAGTACAATTTCAGATTAAAAAAAGAGTGCATTACCGCTACGGTTATTCCAAACGCATTTCGACCATATGCTTTTTAAAGCCCACCTTTTCATAAGCCCTTATGGCACTTTCGTTTCCGCTATAGACATCCAATCGAATCTCTTTCAATCCCCTTGCATAGGACCATTCCCTTAGGCTTTCCAAAATCATGGTATTCACGCCCCTACCGCGATATTCGGGAACGGTGTACATAAAACCCAAATACGAATAACGGTCATGCACCAAATACGGTTTTGCCGTTTTGATCAGGGCATAACCCGATGCAATTACCTTTCCCCCCAGCTCGGCCACCACGAGATGGGCATCATCATTCAAGATCAATGCCTTTAGATCATAATACGATATGGGATCGGGCCCTAGGGTCATATCCAAAGGTCTTTCCGCCTTGATCACCCCTTGTTCAAAATTCCGCAAGACCTCCAAATCATCGAGGACCGCCGCCCTAATTATTATACTGTCCATAACTACTTACATTAAAACATCGACCTATTGAAATTTCAAGGTAGTTCATAATTACATACTTTTACAAAAAAATTACGCATGCATTTTCTGTCATCTGTGATCGAGGATTACATTCAGGACCATTCCGAGAACGAACCCGAATTATTAAAGGCACTTTCACGGGAAACCCACGTTAAGGTCATTCAACCTAGAATGATCACGGGACATTTTCAAGGCAGGGTCCTAAGCCTGTTATCCAAGATCATACGCCCCACCAATATTCTTGAAATCGGGACCTATACGGGTTATTCGGCCTTATGTCTTGCCGAAGGGCTACCCAAGGACGGTCAATTGCACACCATTGACGTCAATGAGGAACTAAGCACCATACAGCGTAAGTATTTTGACCAAAGTCCATTTGGTCCCCAAATCATACAACACACCGGAGATGCCCTTAAAATCATCCCTACCCTCGACCTCAGCTTCGACCTCGTATTCATAGATGCCGAAAAAAAGGAATACCCCAATTATTTTGAGACAGTCTTACAGAAAACGACCTCTGGGAGTATTATTCTTTCCGACAATGTCTTGTGGTCTGGTAAAGTGGTTGAACCCGTAAAGGAGAAGGACAAGACCACTAAAATTCTTTTGGAATACAATCGAATGTTGAAGGACGATCCACGGATCGAAACCGTGTTGCTCCCCATTAGGGATGGGCTAACCCTAAGTAGGGTACGATAATACGCGTGTACAGGTTATAAAACAAAAATGCCGACCCGGCACCCACCAAGGCTCCGACAATGATATCCCCGGGGTAATGTACCCCCACATAAATCCTACTCAAGGCAAACAACAGGGGCCAGATATAGAATACCCAACACCACTTTACCCTTTTCCTAAGGAACAATACGATCAAGGTGGTTATTGAAAAGGAACTGGCCGAATGGCCCGAGAAAAAACTAAATGTGGACGGATGGTGCAGTATGCGGATCAATTGATTCACTTCCTCATCATTATTGGGCCGTATCCTTTCGAAGAAACCTTTGGTCACATCGGTGGCTACAAGGATAAACCCGATCAGGGCCAAAACGGTCAAGGTTACGAATATGGCTTCCCTTCGTTTGTATTTCCAAAAAATCAAGACGAAAAAAAACAAAAACAAGGGGATCCAAGTATAGATATTGGTGACCGTAGACCAGAAATGGTCGTACTCCTCTATCCCTAAACTATTTAAATATATCAGTGTTTCCCTATCCCATTGCAGAATTCTTTCCAGCATAGGTAAATTCTTATTGTCGCTTTATAGATCCCGTAACATCCTCGACATTCTTCTTAACGTCGTCAATACCTTTTTTCAGATCACCGCCAATACCGGACTGTAGATTGTCCTTAACATCCCTGATGTCTTTTTGTATATCCTCAACAAAACTGGTGTCGATACCTTGTTTATCGGCACTTCGCTGAATCTCCCGCTTTATATCCTCGGTAGCATCCTTAAGTTGTCGCATGCCTTTTCCAAGGCCTTTGGCAATCCCCGGAATCTTATCCGCACCAAAAACCATCACCACGATGAACATGATGAAGAAAATCTCTCCTCCGCTGATAAATAAATATAACATCGAATACATACGTCAAATATAGTGAAGATTAATTGCTAATTGAAAAAGTCCCGATGATATTATCATCAGGACTTATTTATTTTTAATTAAGGATGATCAGCCTTTGATGTTTTGCTTAAACCTATCAAAGTCATTTTGCTCCTCTTTCCTTGGCCATGAATTGTTGGTCGTATCAATATCAGCGGTTTCCGCCTTGGGATCCACAACAATACCCAGCAATTCACTTTGGGTAGAAATCACCAATTGCACCTCTGCATCATTCTTTCTCCAGATTTCAGGGGGATAGGTGATATCTTCCTTACTCCCATCGGCATAGGTGTACTCGACGATCAATGGCATGGGTATTCCTCCCGGTTTCTCATAAGTGATCTCGTAAAAATACTTAGGCTCCTTAACGGCTGCCCTTTCTTCGGCGGTCATATGATCCATCATGAACTCCTTAAGGGTTTCGGAATTTTGGGAAGGGGACTTACCCTTGAGATTGGAATCGGAATCCTCACTTTCTTCCTCGGCCAAATAAACCAATGGTCGCAAATCGGCCACGGTCAGGTTCCTAGCTTCCAAATATTCCTGCATTTTTTTGCCAGGCTTATCGGAAACATAATATTTTTTGATTCCTTTTACCCCTATATCGACATAATCGGTAGAATAGAACCATCCTCTCCAGTACCAGTCCAGATCCACTGCGGAAGCATCTTCCATCGTCCTAAAGAAATCCTCAGGGGTCGGGTGTTTAAACTTCCATCGTTGGGCATAGGTTTTAAATGCATGGTCGAACAACTCCCTACCCATAACGGTCTCCCTTAGGATATTCAATGCCGTGGCTGGCTTGCCATAGGCGTTGGCCCCCAATTGGTAAACATTTTCAGGGTTCGACATAATCGGAGCCATCGTACTTTGATCCCCACTCATATACGGAACGATCTTACTGGGATCTCCCCTTCTTGAAGGATAGGCCTTGTTGGGCGCTATCACCTCTGGATGTTCTTCCCCAAAGGCCTGTTCGGTCAAATATTGCATAAAGGTATCCAACCCTTCATCCATCCATCCCCACTGACGCTCATCGGAGTTGACGATCATCGGGAAGAAGTTATGGCCCACTTCGTGAATGATCACACTAAGCATACCGTATTTGGTACGGTCAGAATAGCTACCATCCTCATTGGGCCTACCATAATTCCAGCAGATCATAGGATATTCCATTCCCTGGTTCTTGGCATGGACCGATATCGCCTTGGGATACGGATAATCAAAAGTGTGTTTTGAATAGGTCTTTAACGTTTGTACGACCGCCATGGTGGAATATTCCTCCCATAACGGATTGCCCTCCTTAGGATATAAGGATACGGCCATCACATCCCTTTTGCCCATTTTAACGGCCTGCATGTCCCAAATGAACTTTCGGGAAGTGGCAAAGGCATAATCCCTTACGTTCTCGGCCTTGAACTTCCATGTTTTCTTTTTCTCTGAAAAACCTTTCTCTGCGGCCTCAGCCTCTTCCTGGGAGACGATGATCACCGGTTTGTCATATGATTTTTTCGCCTTCTCATAGCGATTCATCATTTCCTTGGTAAATACTTCCTTTCTATTCTGAAGTTCCCCTGTCGCATCGAGTATGTGGTCTGCCGGCACAGTGATATTCACTTCATAATCACCAAAGGGAAGGGCAAATTCGCCACTGCCCCAGAACTGATGGTTTTGCCATCCTTCTACATCACTGTATACCGCCATTCTAGGAAAGAACTGGGCAATAACATAGGAGCGGTTACCATCTTCGGGGAAATATTCGTACCCTGATCGCGCCCTGTCGATGGTATGGTCTGGAATATTATACCACCATTTGATCGAGAACGAAATCTGTTCCTTACTCTTTAGGACCTCAGGCAGGTCTACCCGCATCATGGTCTGGTTGATCGTATAGGGTAACGGCTTACCGGAATCATCCTTTACATATTCAATATTGAAACCACCATCAAAGGGCTGCTTCATGTATTTGGCAATAAAACCCTCGGGTTGTTCCGCCAAAGGAACCCCTCCTCCATTCCGCAATGGGGATTTACTGTCCTTGGCCCTTACGTTCTGATCCAATTGCAACCAAAGGAATTCGAGGTCATCCGGGGAGTTATTGATATAGGTTATGGTTTCTGAACCATAGATCTTTGCATTCCGGTCATCCAACTCAACATTTATCTTATAATTGGCCTGCTGCTGGTAATAGTCAGGCCCCGGCGTTCCTGATGCGGAACGATACGTATTCGGAGTTGCGAACTCCTGGTACATTTGTCTGAACTTACTTTGATTGGCATGGCCTGGTTCCCTTTCACCTTGCTCAACATCCTGTGCAGTCATAACCGCTGCAAACAAGAAGAAAATCGATGCAAAACAATACTTGATTCTATTCATAGACTACTTACTAAATTAAATAAGGGCGAAAATTAAAGTTTTTTAAACGATTGCATAAAACTTGTTACATTTTTAACATTCCTTTATTATTCTCCCTAATAAGGACAAAACTCTTTTTTTGATTTAATATTTTCAAGTGAACCACATTTTGCTGTTCCTCAAAAAGATCGGTCAGTATTTCACTCTGGATGGTGATGGACTCCATACTATCGGCAGCCACCTTGGGGATCTCGATATAACATATCATTATATCGTTATCGTATTCCTTCCCCAAAAAATCGTATTGCTGTTGCTCCCCATTGAGGTACACCAGGAATTTCGACCTCAGGTATTTCTCGATATAGGCATCGGCCAAGGGGGATTCCGATGGGGTAGCCAATTGCGATTCTATACCGTAGCGCTCCAGGAGCACATCCTCAAAATCGTCGATAAATATGCGTGAGGTTATCTGTATGGCCTGATGCTTTTCGTTATAGGTAACGTTGGTCACACTCAAATAAAACTTATGGGCAACCGTAAAAGCCATTAAAGGCAAAAGCAAGAGCCACATACTCCTTCTCAAAAACTTCATTTGCTAAAAATTTCAGTCAAAATTAATCAATCTTTGTGCCATACTCCTTTTTAATCCGGATTATTGCGCCCTATGGGACAGCCCTTTTTGGCCAATCCCGACAGGGATCGATAATCAATCGTCCAACCCATTGTTTTTTCTGTACACCACACTCTTTCTCCGCATAAATTCCCAGATTTTAAACTGGTCATGACTATCGACCAAGGACTGGAATGCGGGATCCACCTCACAGAAGTACATAAAATCATCGATGTTGCCCTGGGGGATCTTAAACTCGGTCGTAAAGAGTGAATCGGCATAAAAGGCCCGTACCCGTTGGGTGCGTTCGTACTTTTCATTTCTGGCGACCCGTTGTTTCAGCATCTTCGTTCGCCCTGAAATACCGTTCAAAATAGGATTAAGGGGTATAAAACCCCCTCCGGAAGTGGCTTCGAACAGCTTACGCTCTGCCTGTGTTGGCAATTTTACATACGCATTGGGCAACCCCAAGGTAGACGAAGTGACGACGGGATCTATTAGGGTACGACCAAGGTCGGTGGCCATATCCCCGGTAAGGTTATACGGCATTACAATAACTTCATCGAGTTCGTTGATCAGCTCCTCCATAGGCACATAGAGCAATTTACTTTCCAAGACGGACTGGGTAACACGCATGGTCTTGCGTTTGTACTGCACTGCGGAAAACACCAAGGTATCGTTTAGTCTGACCGTAATCGTAAAGAAACCGTCCTGATCGGTGATCGAGGCTTTTTTTGAAGTGATGTTCAATACATGGGTAGCGGCCACATCACCGCTGTCGCTGTAGACCCGACCTTCTATCTGTTTGCTTGGCAAGGTCTGGGCACTTACACCCGCACCCAATACTAAAAATAAGGGAAGAAGTAACCTACTCCTCGTCATCTATCTGCTTCAGAAAGGTTTTACTCTGGTTCACCAAAAATTCTATCAACTCAAATTCGTTCTCCTTTTTCAAAAGGGTACTTGTAGGCATTTTGTTGTCGCAATAGATCAAAAACGCATCGATCTTGTCTTGGGGCAAATGCAGGTCGTTCACAAAAAATCTGTCGTCATATACCTGACGCATAACCTGACTCAATTTTAACTGGGGTCTTTTTTCCTCCGGTGTTGTTTTGTTTGAATTCACCAGGGCCTTGAATATGTTCACGAAATTGATACCGTCTTTCATACCCCTCTGGTATTGCGGCATGGCTATATTCTCTACCTCGGTAGATCGATCCACATCATATTCGTACTCCTTGAATTGCTCGTTCTTTACCTGAAGGAACTTTTCTTGCTGTTCCGGTGTCACCACCACTTCATCCAATTCGGTCACCTTTTCATTCACCTCGACCACCAATCTTCCTTTTTCGATGATCTCCTTGGTAATGATCACGACGCGCAATTGGTAATTGATGGCGGAAAAAATAAGCTCATCACCCTCTTTTACCCGAATTACGAACTCCCCCCTGTCATTGGTGATCGTCGCGTTCTGGGCCGTGGTATTGATCACGTTCTCATTGGGCACAAAGCTGTTGCGGTAGAGTACCTGCCCCCTAAGGAAGCTGCGGCCATCATCCTCTTGGGAAAAACCAGCACTCACAAATAACAAACAACATACGGAGAGTAAAAATCCTTTCATCAACTTAATTTTAGGAGATATAAAGAAAACACAACTAAACGGTATATAAAAGGAGTCGGGTCTAAACTTTTGTTAATTTGTTTTTAACCGTGGAAAATCGGGAACCGGACTTACCAAAGTGTATAAAGCCAATCGCTTGAAAGTGTTTATCTTCCCATGTTTACCCTTCAACCCAATAAGCGGTTATTTTATCTCCTAAAGTTAACAATGTATTGATATAATTCTATTTTTGTTAGCCCTCGATCCGAATGGTTTGCGAAAGGAAAACATTCATTATGAGGGGTATAAATAAGGAACAAGAAAAAAAACAGGGGGTGTTGGGGCCGAAAAAAAGGCACCAAGCACGCATTTCCCTGGAACAATAGGCCACTATCCGACGGTATCGGGTAGTAAAATCGATAAAGAAGCAATTAAGACAAACGTATGAAAAGAACACTATTTTTTCTGGTTTTGGGACTTTTATTGGCAACTACCGCCAAAGGTCAGATCAAGATCGGGGATAATCCCCAGACTATTGACCCTTCATCGGTATTGGAACTCGAAAGCGGTTCCCGGGTCTTGGTGGTTACCCGTGTATCAACGGCAGAGATGAATGCCATTACCCCCTTACCCGGGGCCGTGGTCTACAATACCGACCTGCAATGCATCCATTATTATAACGGTACCGAATGGATCAATGTCTGTGAGGAAGTTGGGGGCATTCCCAACCTGACCACAGACCCGTTCATCAATACCCGAAGTACGATCGTTATTACCACCGATGGGGAAAACAACCATATCGAGGTGGCCCCGAACAGTATCCGTACCGAACAGATCGTGGATGGGGGTATCAATGGGGATGACATACAGGACAACAGTATCGGTCAGAACAAAATAGGCAACGATGCCGTAGGCGCGAACGAACTTGAAGAAAACGCGGTTGGGGTGGAAGCCTTGAACAATGTGGAGGTAGAAACCTACCTTGAGGATTATTTTACCAATACTGTGGGGTATATCACCAATGTGGATATTGTAAGCGGGGATACCGGCAATGATCTTATGATCGGTATTGACGGCGGGGCCTTTTATGAGGAACAACCTGTTTTGGATGCCATTGCTGCAAATGCAGGGGATATCAGTACCAATGCTGGGAATATACAGACCAATAGTGATGCTATAGCGGTCAATACGGGGAATATAGGCACGAATACCAGTGCCATCAGTGCGAATACCACATCTATCTCGGATCATATTACCAATGATGGGGATTTGGATGATCAAAATGAGACTTTAACAAGTGCTATTATTGATGGCAATGAACTGGTATTGACAGAATCAGGAACTGAAACACGGGTTGACCTAGGGACTTTTAACAATACGGGTAGTGATAATCAGGACCTATCCACAAATGGAAACCCTGGAAATATATCCATTGATAATGGAAGTACACTTAACTTAAATGTCAATGATGGGGATTTCAATGCCTCCAACGAAATTCAAAATGCAGCCGAGGTTGATGTAGCCGCCAATCCTACAAATTATACGGAATCAGCTACCAATGTAGAAGGGCATTTAAATGGGATTGACAATGCCATTGGAACAATCATAGCCAACGGCGGGTCGGATGGTGTTGTAACCGACATCACAACCACAGGCAATAATTTGGTCGTTACGGGAATCAACGGAGGTTTCAACGGTAACGTACCTATGGAAACCCTTGTGGACAATGCCGTCTCTAATAATGGTTACCTAACTGCTGAGGCAGATGGTAGCGCCACCAATGAATTAACCGATATTTCATTCAATGCTACGACCAATATATTAAGCTTAAGCAATTCGGCAACTGTCGCAGGAGCCACAGCAGACCTAAGTTCTCTTGCTGGTGGGGGGGCAGACGGAGTGGTATCCAATGTGGCCGCTTCCGCAACCGGGTTCGACGTGACAGGTGCCAACGGTGGGTTCAACGGAAGTATCGACCTTGATGCCGT
>NZ_QGGQ01000016.1:0-56416 GCF_003148665.1 Maribacter polysiphoniae
ACCTAAATTATTCGGTCAATGTTTTGATTAACGATCAACAGTTACCAATATATATTGATAATTGCCCATTGTTCATTGCCAATTGTATGATAATGACATAATAAAGGGACAGTTGAAGAAAAAAGTACGGTTTTTTTAAGTAAAGGGTTCGTTTCGAACTAAGTAAAGGTATTCGTCCCTTCCTTTCCCCTGTAACGGGTTGGGGAAGGGACCTATGTGCGCAAGCTCAACGGGCAATTAGTACCACTCGGCTACGGACATTACTGCCCCTGCACCTATGGCCTATCAACGTGGTCATCTCCCACGGCCCTTTAAAGAAATCTCATCTTGTGGCTGGTTTCGCGCTTATATGCTTTCAGCGCTTATCCAATCCCGACATAGCTACCCAGCGATGCTCCTGGCGGAACAACTGGTGCACCAGCGGTCAGTCCGACCCGGTCCTCTCGTACTAGGGTCAGATCCACGCAGATTTCTAACGCCCGCAGTAGATAGAGACCGAACTGTCTCACGACGTTCTGAACCCAGCTCGCGTGCCACTTTAATGGGCGAACAGCCCAACCCTTGGGACCTTCTCCAGCCCCAGGATGTGACGAGCCGACATCGAGGTGCCAAACCCCCCCGTCGATATGAGCTCTTGGGGGAGATCAGCCTGTTATCCCCGGCGTACCTTTTATCCTTTGAGCGATGGCCCTTCCATACGGAACCACCGGATCACTATGCTCTTGTTTCCAACCTGTTCGACCTGTATGTCTCACAGTCAAGCGCCCTTGTGCCATTGCACTCTACACACGATTGCCAACCGTATTGAGGGCACCTTTAGAAGCCTCCGTTACTCTTTTGGAGGCGACCACCCCAGTCAAACTACCCACCACGCACTGTTCCCTCTTGGAGGGTTAGGCCCCGGACAAGCAAAGGCTGGTATTTCAACAATGACTCCACCACACCTGGCGATGCAGCTTCAAAGTCTCCCAGCTATCCTACACATTGCTTGACCAAGGTCAATACGAAGCTATAGTAAAGGTGCACGGGGTCTTTTCGTCCCACTGCGGGTAACCGGCATCTTCACCGATACTACAATTTCACCGAGCTCATGGCCGAGACAGTGTCCAGATCGTTGCACCATTCGTGCAGGTCGGAACTTACCCGACAAGGAATTTCGCTACCTTAGGACCGTTATAGTTACGGCCGCCGTTTACTGGGGCTTCAATTCAATGCTTCTCCGAAGATGACATCTCCTCTTAACCTTCCAGCACCGGGCAGGTGTCAGGCCCTATACTTCATCTCTCGATTTAGCAGAGCCCTGTGTTTTTGATAAACAGTCGCCTGGACCTCTTCACTGCGGCCCTGACGTTTATAGTCAGGGCGACCCTTCTCCCGAAGTTACGGGTCTATTTTGCCTAGTTCCTTAGCCATGAATCTCTCGAGCGCCTTAGAATTCTCATCCCAACTACCTGTGTCGGTTTAGGGTACGGGCTGCTTCGCTTGCTTTTCTTGGAAGTCGATATGCTGGATTATCACCTTGGCCGTAGCCTCGGTGTACTATCGGGCAGTTACCTGTCCCTTCAACGTGCAATTCCGTCTGCACGCACCAACTCCTCGCCTCCGTCGCTTTTAATGCGAGCAGGTACAGAAATATTAATCTGTTGTCCATCCACTTCCCCCTTCGGGTCTGCGTTAGGTCCCGACTGACCCCCAGCTGATTAGCATAGCTGGGGAAACCTTAGTCTTTCGGCGTGTGGGTTTCTCGCCCACATTATCGTTACTTATGCCTACATTTTCGTTTGTAGCTCCTCCAGCATCCCTCGCAGGTACACCTTCAGCGGCACTACAATGCTCCCCTACCCCTCTATAAATAGAAGCCATAGCTTCGGTGGTGTGCTTATGCCCGATCATTATCCATGCGGAACCGCTCGACCAGTGAGCTGTTACGCACTCTTTAAATGAATGGCTGCTTCCAAGCCAACATCCTGGCTGTCAATGCAGTTCCACCGCGTTTTGTCAACTTAGCACACACTTTGGGACCTTAGCTGATGGTCCGGGTTCTTTCCCTCTCGGACATGGACCTTAGCACCCATGCCCTCACTGCGCAGAAACATTTTATAGCATTCGGAGTTTGTCAGGAATTGGTAGGCGGTGAAGCCCCCGCATCCAATCAGTAGCTCTACCTCTATAAAACTATCTACACGCTGCACCTAAATGCATTTCGGGGAGTACGAGCTATTTCCGAGCTTGATTGGCCTTTCACCCCTACCCACAGGTCATCCCAAGACTTTTCAACGTCAACGGGTTCGGTCCTCCACTATGTGTTACCACAGCTTCAACCTGCCCATGGGTAGATCGCACGGTTTCGCGTCTACTACTACTGACTATGGCGCCCTATTAAGACTCGCTTTCGCTACGGCTCCGTCCCTAAAGGACTTAACCTTGCCAGTAAAAGTAACTCGTAGGCTCATTATGCAAAAGGCACGCCGTCACCGCGCCGAGGCGCGGCTCCGACCGCTTGTAAGCGTATGGTTTCAGGATCTTTTTCACTCCGTTATTCACGGTTCTTTTCACCTTTCCCTCACGGTACTGGTTCACTATCGGTCTCTCAGGAGTATTTAGCCTTGGCGGATGGTCCCGCCGGATTCATACAGGGTTTCACGTGCCCCGCACTACTCAGGATACCACTATGGACGATGTTCTTTACCTATACGGGACTGTCACCCTCTATGGTTACCCTTTCCAAGGTATTCTAATTCATCGCACGTCCAATAACGTGGTCCTACAACCCCAATATTGCCGAAACAACATTGGTTTGGGCTAATCCGATTTCGCTCGCCGCTACTATCGGAATCACTTTTGTTTTCTCCTCCTCCGGCTACTTAGATGTTTCAGTTCACCGGGTTTGCTTCCCTTGCGGGATGACATATCTTCAATATGCCGGGTTGCCCCATTCGGATACCCGCGGATCAATTCGTGTGTGCCGATCCCCGCGGCTTTTCGCAGCTTATCACGTCCTTCTTCGCCTCTGAGAGCCTAGGCATTCCCCATACGCCCTTATTTAGCTTGTCGCTAAACCTTTTATATTCTTAAATTCTATTCGTACTACTTTACTTAAAAAATTCGTGTTTTCTCTTCAAAGTACATATACCTAAATATATATACCCTGTCCCAATATGTCAATGAACTTTGTCCGCTTTTGGCCCTTGGCCTCCGGCTGATGGATAAAGGCAAATAGCCGATAACCATTTTGGTGGAGAATATCGGAGTCGAACCGATGACCTCCTGCGTGCAAGGCAGGCGCTCTAGCCAGCTGAGCTAATCCCCCGTTTTCAGTCGTCGGTTATCAGTTAACAGTTATCAGTTAATCGATGACCTAACGCCAACTTGGGATACCCAACTCCTAAAATTTCCAATCTTTCAATTATATGAACGTATCGCCCTTCTTGGGGGCAAAATGTAGTCCCAGGCAGACTCGAACTGCCGACCTCTACATTATCAGTGTAGCGCTCTAACCAGCTGAGCTATGGGACTGTCCCTACCACTGTGGACCATAGGGCCCAAAATAGCATTTACTATATATTGTTATCATAAAGACAGTTTCTTGTTATTAAATCGAAAGGACGGGACCGGTCTATAGTTCTCGGTCGTCGACTCTCTAGAAAGGAGGTGTTCCAGCCGCACCTTCCGGTACGGCTACCTTGTTACGACTTAGCCCTAGTTACCGATCTTGCCCTAGGCCGCTCCTTACGGTGACGGACTTCAGGCACTCCCGGCTTCCATGGCTTGACGGGCGGTGTGTACAAGGCCCGGGAACGTATTCACCGGATCATGGCTGATATCCGATTACTAGCGATTCCAGCTTCACGGGGTCGAGTTGCAGACCCCGATCCGAACTGTGACCGGTTTTGTAGATTCGCTCTGCCTTGCGACATGGCTGCTCTCTGTACCGGCCATTGTAGCACGTGTGTGGCCCAGGACGTAAGGGCCGTGATGATTTGACGTCATCCCCACCTTCCTCACGGTTTGCACCGGCAGTCCCGTTAGAGTCCCCGACATGACTCGCTGGCAACTAACGGTAGGGGTTGCGCTCGTTATAGGACTTAACCTGACACCTCACGGCACGAGCTGACGACAACCATGCAGCACCTTGCAAATTGCCCGAAGGAAAATCTATCTCTAGACCTGTCAAAATGCATTTAAGCCCTGGTAAGGTTCCTCGCGTATCATCGAATTAAACCACATGCTCCACCGCTTGTGCGGGCCCCCGTCAATTCCTTTGAGTTTCATTCTTGCGAACGTACTCCCCAGGTGGGATACTTATCACTTTCGCTTGGCCGCCCAGGACTCAAGGTCCCGGACAGCTAGTATCCATCGTTTACGGCGTGGACTACCAGGGTATCTAATCCTGTTCGCTCCCCACGCTTTCGTCCATCAGCGTCAGTATATGGTTAGTGACCTGCCTTCGCAATCGGTGTTCTATGTAATATCTATGCATTTCACCGCTACACTACATATTCCAGCCACTTCACCATAACTCAAGACCACCAGTATCAAAGGCAATTCTACAGTTGAGCTGCAGACTTTCACCCCTGACTTAATGGCCCGCCTACGGACCCTTTAAACCCAATAATTCCGGATAACGCTCGGACCCTCCGTATTACCGCGGCTGCTGGCACGGAGTTAGCCGGTCCTTATTCTTACGGTACCGTCAGTCAACTACACGTAGCTGTTTTTCTTCCCGTATAAAAGCAGTTTACAACCCATAGGGCCGTCTTCCTGCACGCGGCATGGCTGGATCAGAGTCTCCTCCATTGTCCAATATTCCTCACTGCTGCCTCCCGTAGGAGTCTGGTCCGTGTCTCAGTACCAGTGTGGGGGATCCCCCTCTCAGGGCCCCTACCCATCGTAGTCATGGTAAGCCGTTACCTTACCATCTAACTAATGGGACGCATGGCCATCTTCCGCCGCCCGAAGGCTTTAACCATTATGCAATGCTGCAAAATGGTACTACGGGGCATTAATCCAAGTTTCCCTGGGCTATTCCCCTGCAAAAGGTAGGTTCCATACGCGGTGCGCACCCGTGCGCCGGTCGTCAGCGGAGTGCAAGCACTCCCTGTTACCCCTCGACTTGCATGTGTTAGGCCTGCCGCTAGCGTTCATCCTGAGCCAGGATCAAACTCTTCATCGTTGTCTTATTAATATATTCCGCCAACGACCAAGAACCTTCCCGGCCCCGTCTCTCGATTCAAATTCTTTATTATATATGGTACGGTCCTAAAACCGTCCCAAATACGCTGTCTTTACAATATTTCAATGAACTCCTGTCCCGCCCCCTTTTACAAGGACGACGCTCCCGAACTATACTCCCGGACAGTCTCTAAATCCTGTCCCTGTGTCTCAAAGCGGGTGCAAATATACAACCCTTTTCGACACTGCCAAATAAAAATGAAAAAAACTTTTTCCTTCCTTATTCCAGCCCTTAAAAGTATCTCAATGAACGTGGCCCGAAGACCTTTTTTTCCCAACGACCTTAATCGTTTCGGGCTGCAAATCTACAACCATTTTCCCTTTCAACAATACTTTTTTTAAAGGTTTTTTTGCCTTTTTCCAATGCAGCCATCTAAGATACTGAAAATCAACAATCCTTACAAGAAAAAAATTTCAATAAAATCGTACCTTAAGAAGACCTTCCCTATAAAGGAAAAAAACAAGGATCTTGAAATAATAGCCCCCCTTTAATCCTTCCGAAAAAATCAAAGAATAATTAAGTTTCTGAATTACAGAAATATACATAAACAGGAAATGTCCTACCACAATATATAAACAGAAAAAAAACCGGTATTATCCTGTAAAAGGCACCTTTACCCTGAAATGGAATCCAGTAAACAAACAAACCTGTCCCTTATTGATATGTAGGGAGTCTTTAGCCAGCATAGATTATATCATAAAAAACCGAACAGCTGATTAAGAAAAGAAATTCCAGACCAAACCAAACCGGATTACGAAGTCACGATAAGGATAGTTGGGTGCGGAATAAAACTTATATCCAGTAAAAGACGAATTGAAATGCTCCGCTTTCAAATAAATACGTGTTTGCTGTACCCTGGCATTAATAAAGAAGTCCAACATGGGATAACCTCCCAACTCTTCATTGTTCTGGGTATAGAACTCCCCTAAAAGAGGATTATAGGCATCCATCATATAGGAAGTGTAATACTTGAACGTAATTCCTGTTTGAAGGTACATTGCCTTTTGAAACACTTCGGAAGAAAAGTAAAGGGTATTCCTAGTCACCAATTGGGGCACGTTGAGCACATCATTGCTCTGGGAAACGTTCTGGTACATTACGGTGTTGTTCAAAGCAAAACTACCCAATCGTAACTCCTTACTATACTTAACTTTTAAATGACCTACACTATTCGTTTCCTGAAATGGCTTTATGCTTGCCTGTTCCTGATTTTCTACCAGTTCCAGTGTTGGGTCTGTTCCGAAATATGTGTAGTTATCGATATTGGTATACTTTGCAGAAAAGTCGCCCCATTTCTTAGCGTTAAAATGAACCTGGAGACTATTCACGTTTTGATCCTCAAAGCTTGAGTTGTTCTGCCAGTTATAATTCTGATAATCGCTTTGGTACAACAAGAAATTATAGTCTGGCATTCTTGACGACGAATGTAATGAAACCCGAATCTTATTGTTTTCATTGAATCGATAACTCGCCGATGCATCCAAAATGCTCGTGGTAAGGTCGCCCGAAAGACCGTATTTGGCATCCCCTTTAATCAGGAAACCTCCTATTCGCTTTTCATATTTGGCACCGAGACTTACCTCATCCCCTCTTAATTGGCTTTGGATTTTTCCTCCATCCTCAGTAACCAAAAGACTATTGAAATAATAATTGTAATGATATAGGCTTATATTACCTTGTAATCTACCTAAAGTGGCATTGTAAAATTCCGCGTTGAATTCATTACTCATGGTTTTAAGATTTGCCTTGTCCTTTATGGACGAATCAAAATCATCACCAAAATATTCATTGGAACTACTCTGTTGAAATTGATAGTACTTGGTTTCATAATTGAAGGTATGCCCAATTGCCAATGAGGTTTTATCAACCAAACTGGAATCTTTACTTTTCCGCAACAACTTATATTGATGTTCTAAATAATATCGTTTCCCCAAAATCTTATTCTCCCCTATATCCGAAGACGTGAAACGGGTATCAACCCGTGATCTGTCGGTATATTCCGGGTCTCCCGATTCAAACTGCTCCGCTGCACTAACGAGTCCACCGTTCTCTTCCGTTTCAACATCCTGGGCCGCGATATGGGCTCGGAAACTATACCTCCCGTTTTTGGTGATATAATTGGCTGTAGACCTAAAATTACCCGATTGCGCTTGATTCAGTTGATATTTACCTAAAGATCGAAACCCTTTGAATCCCAGCGACACATTAAAACGTCTTGAAGTGTTGAAGGTTAGCATGGCATCCAAAAGCTGACCTTGTTCAAAAGTGGTCTTAAAGAGCAAATCGGTCATTGGGGTCGCTACATTATAATAATCAATATCCTCAACTTCAAAATAATTATAATGTTTTGCCTTAGCACCCAATCGGGGATATAGTTGTTTTCTTTCAAAATCAACACCGAGCTTATTATAGGGCTGCCCAACATTTGCAAAAGGCATCAGTTCAAAATCATCCTTTCTCAGGTAATTGTATTTGTATTCTTTTTGTATCGTAAGGGTCGTATCCAAATAAGTGGTGTCCCTTTGGTAAGAAATAATCTTATAATCCTTAATGGTGATTTCTTGACTTTCGGAAGGAGGCGGTTTTTTCCCACCCATCTTCTTAAACCTTACGGAATCGTTTTTCTTGCCCGGAGGAACAGGGCCTACCTGTGCTTGAAGCATAGGGAAACTAAATACAAATAGCAGTAGGAAGAAGTATTTCATAAAATCGCTTACGCGACAAAGTTAATTTTTTTGTTTCGAATAAAATGTGAAAGTTTTTACAACAAATGGTTAATCTGTCACAGATTAAGGCGCAAGTACCTATGATTGGATCAAAAAAATTATCTTCGCTTACCATCAGATTGTCTAAATATGTTAAAAAGATTTCACCATGCCTTTGATGAAGTGGGCACCGATGAAGCCGGTCGAGGTTGTCTTGCCGGACCAGTCACCGCTGCCGCAATTATTTTACCAAAAGGCTTTAAGAACACCGTACTCAATGACTCCAAACAGCTTTCGGAAACAAAACGGGACATCCTAAGACCTTTTTTAGAGGAAAATGCCGTTTGTTTTGGGGTTGCACATATACAACCCACAGAAATTGACAAGATCAATATTCTCAACGCCTCCATATTGGCGATGCACAAAGCCATTGACCAACTTACCAATGACCTGAAATTCATCATTGTTGACGGCAATAGGTTCAAACCTTATAAAGAAGTTCCCTACGAATGCATCATTAAGGGAGACAGTAAGTATATGAGTATCGCAGCGGCATCCGTATTGGCGAAAACCTACCGCGATGCCTACATGGCCCGATTACATGAAGAATTCCCCATGTACAATTGGAAAAAAAACAAAGGATACCCAACCAAGGAACATCGGGAAGCCATTCGAAAATATGGCATTACACCGTATCACAGAAAAAGCTTTAGGCAATTGCCCGAGGAGTTGACACTAAAACTTTAATAAAGTAACTTCGCAATAAACTCCATGAAATGAAATCCAGATTTTTTTTCGGCCTAGTATTTCTATTGGCAATAGGTTGTACCAAACAACAAACAAAGGTCACTTCCTTATTGGAATTCATTCCTCAAAATGCAGCTGTAGTCATAAAAATAAACCATCTAGACGGTTTTAAAAGTGATTTGAAAAACAATGATTTCATAACCAAAACCGAATCGTTCGGGGTCTATCAGATCCTATTGGACCAAATAAAATATCTCGATTACGTAAAGACCGATAACGAATCGTTGTTGGCTTTTTCTGCCTTAGGTGCTGATAATTATGAATTCACCTTCGTTACCCCCGATTCAACGGACACCTTTGTTTTGGACAGTGTTCAAAATATCAAAAAAGAATCCTTTGTCCTAGAAGGCCGAAACATCTACAAATACGGGATAGAGGGCGATGTGTTCTATGGAATGAGCTTCAAAGGACAGAACACCATAAGCTCTTCTAGGGTGATTCTTGAAAATCTCCTGAAATATTCCGACACATCAACAGGTTCTGAAGGACTAAGCAAACTCTATGAGGTTTCCAGTGCGACCAAGAATGCCTCTATATTCATCAATCTGGAAAATAGCGACCCTTTGTTCAATCACCTGACCATCGAAAATTCCGATATAAGACTTTCCGATTACTCGGACTGGGCACTCATCGATGTAAACGCAGACCAAAACCATTTACACTTAAACGGTATTACGGTTGTTGCCGATTCTACCAAGAAGTTTTTGAATTTATTCAAGAATACCCACCCGTTGGCTGACAGAACGGCATCCATCACACCGGGCTCGGCCGATGCCATTCTATCGTTTTCCTTTGATGATTATAGCGTTTTTGCCGAAAACCAAAAACAATACCTTCATCTAGAATCCCCCAAGGATTCCCTGCTCAATACCGTTGAGGAAATCGGCATCATCTATAAAAACAATGACAAGGCCATCCTTTTGAACACCTATGGCTCGGAAAGGTTGTCGGAATATATTGCGGGTATCAAAAAATCGGAGACCGAATATCAGGGCAATCAAATTATGCAATTGGGCAAACCTGATTTTTTAGGCAATTACCTAGCCCCTTTAATTGAAACCTATTCCGCGAATTACTGTACCATTATTGAGAACACATTTGTTTTTGCGGAAAGCAAAGCCATGATACAGGAGATTATCCTAAACCATAAAAACGGATCTACCTTTGAAAAAACAGACGGTTATGCCTCTGCCAAGGATGCGTTGGCCAGTGAATCCACCGTACTTTTTATTTCGAATTCAAAAGGGGTACAAGAAATTTTAAAGGAAGGGTTTTCAAAGGAATTATTGAATGATTTTGGGAAGGCCTCATTCGAGAAGAACACCTTTGCTGCCCAAATAGTAGCCGATCAAGGATTCTTTCATACCAATATTGCGATTCAGCAGACCGCAAGAAAATCGAAGATCAATAAGGTATCCCCTTTGTTCTCCATACAGTTCGATGCTGATTTGGCAACCGTCCCCCAATTTGTCACCAACCACAATACCAATAAAAAAGAAATTGTAGTACAGGACCAGGAAAACAATCTATACTTGATTTCCACCAGTGGCAAATTGCTATGGAAAAAGCAATTGGAAGGGCAAATACAAGGAAAGATCCATCAAGTCGATATTTATAAAAACCGTCGATTACAACTAGCTTTCACCACGAACAACCAATTCTTGATCTTAGATCGAAACGGGAAAGAAGTAAAGCCTTTTACAAAAAAATTCGAAGGAGGGAATCTTAATGAACTGGCTGTTTTTGATTATGAAAAGAGGAAAGACTATCGTTTTGTGGTAACCCAAGGGGATAAAATCCATATGTACAACAACCAAGGAAATATCGTTAAAGGTTTTAAGTACACCAAAGCGGAAAGCCCAATTATAAAAGCCCCAAAACACATAAGGGTATCCAATAGGGATTATTTGGTCTTTATGTTGGAAAATGGGGAATTGAAAATCCTTAACCGTGTAGGCACTATAAGGACCAAGGTAAACGGAAAAATAAAGTTCTCACAAAATGAGGTTTATTTATACAAGAACAAATTCATATTGACCGATACCAAGGGGGTATTACACCAAATTGCACCAAACGGGAAGCTAAGTACAACCAATTTACGGTTAAACGATGACCATGGTATTGATGCTACCAGCAATACTTTTGTTTATATGAATGACAATGTGTTGAGCATTAAGGGGAAAAAAGTGGAACTCGATTTCGGTGTATATTCAAAACCTAGGATATTCTATATCTATGACAAGATATATGTTGGAGTCACCGATATTCAAAATCAAAAGGTTTATCTGTACGACAGTCAGGCCAAACCCATAACCGGATTTCCCGTCTTTGGTTCCTCCCCTATTGATTTGACCGATATGGAAAATGACAGAAAGCTGGAAGTTGTCACCCAAGATGCAAAAAATTCAATTATCGTATATCAACTTAATTAAATCATTTAACATCCATACGGATATCCTAAATTATACATTGATTTCCTGCAAGTATATCAACCTAAATAGACATAGGTTTTATATTTTTAAATTGTAGCAACCAAAGTTATGTTGCTTGCTTTTCAAATAAAACCAGCATTCTTTGGTTTTCAACACATTATACGTAACTTATAAAAAAAACCAACACTATTTGTCCATGAAAAAACACCTAATCCTATTCGGCATCACCCTAATAATGTCCTCTTTCGTCACTGCACAGGAATGCAGTAAGTATTATCCAATGATCGAGGGCGCCAGTTTCGAGTATACCAATTACAATAAAAAAGGAAAGTCCCAAGGTATTTCCAAATACCAAGTGACCCAAGTAGAAACTTCCGGGGATGTAACCAAGGCCACAATGGCTATAGAACTCATTGACGAAAAAGGGAAGGAGATCTATAAAACCGACTACAACTTTACATGCACGGGAAATATGGTGACTGTTGATTATAAATCTTTAATCCCAAGTAGCATGTTTGAGCAATACGAAGGTCTGGAGATGGATGTTTCGGGTACCGATCTTGAGTTACCCAATGACCTCAGTGTTGGTCAGCAGTTGGCTGATGCGAATGTTAGTGTGAAGGTCAGTATAGGCGGCATGAACATGAACACCACGATCGACTTGATCAATAGAAAGGTTGAAAAAAAGGAAAGTGTCTCTACCCCAGCTGGTACGTTTGATTGCTATGTAATCTACAGCGAAAATAAAATGAAAGCCATGATGGTAAACCAGACATTCCCTTCAAGGGTTTGGTTTGCCGAAGGTATTGGCATGATCAAGCAAGAGAGTTTTAATCAGAACGGAAAATCAATGGGGACAACGGTACTCACCAAATACAGCAAGTAAGAATCCTTCATGAAAAAACAAAAAACCGAAGTCTACACTTCGGTTTTTTTTACCCCTATTCGATAGTACAATAACTGAATTGTAACAAACCAAACCATGCACGATTCAAATGATGTCAATATGTGAATGAGGATTTGGATTATATCACAATTCCCTTCTCACCAATTCAATTGATAAACCAGTGAAATAATCCGCCTCAATTAACAAAAACGAACACCTTATCATGTTCCGTCATTTACGAGCTGGAAGGCTATATTACTCCGGAAACAACCCATAAGTTTTAAAAAAACACCCTTCTTTAAAAAAAAGGAAGGGCCTTTCTATTATCTACATTCCCTTTAGTATTCCCGTTTTTTAGTTCAATACTCCCAACAGCAGGCCTAATCCCCAAAAGTCAATTGCAACAGCAATCTTGGTTCAGGATTCCTATGACCAAAAAAAACATTTAATAAACCTGCATGATGTTAACCTTTTCAACCCTGTAACATAAAAAGGGAAACAACTAAAAAACAAACATATGGACTTTTCAAATAGCACTTTAACGATTACAGAGAGAACCAACCTCAATTATCACACAATTTTAGCACTACCACTTATCCTGCTAGCCCTACTATTAGGTACAAATTTAAATGCCCAAAGTGATGTATACACTTTTGACTATATCTATCAATTAGAGATTGAAAACACTAGGGGCAATAAAACGGTTATCGACTATTATTTGCCATCTAGCGGAGGTTATTTCTGCTCCAAAACCGAAGGTGATATGGTCGTTGTCTTTGATAATACAAGAAACAAGATGTATAGCTATATGGGTAAGGATGACAAAAAAATACTAATGACCATGCCTTTTAACTTTAAAGGCTTGTTAAAAGAATACAATGATGCAGAAAATCCCGAGGTCTATGAAGCTGCGGGCTATGGAAATTTACTGGGTCACGACTGCACATTGTTCAGAATGACCAGTGACAACCTAACAAGCGAAGTTTGGGTGGCCGAAGGGGTAATCGATGGATCTTTTGGCGAAAATTCAACGACCCCAGAACTTTTCGGATACATCTTGGCAAGAAGCCTAACCCTTGATGACGATTCCCTTAAAGCCATCTATTCGGGATTGCCCTTAAAAATCGTAACCAATAAAAAAAGGGGTAGAAGAGAAAAGATCACAACCATGACATGTACAAAATTTGAGAGGGAAAATTTTCGGATCAATACCTCGGAATACCGCCGTCTATGAACCGCCTGTTCAATCCAAAAATATAAAATGATGAAACATTCACTCAAATTAAAGATAGCCATAATCCTTTTTGGATTCCTCTTTCTCGGCCATTCCGCCCAAGCGCAAGAAAAAAGATTAAAACGGCCTTCTGGCCGCGTAGGTATCCACAGTGTAGATACATTTGTTCGGGAGTCATTTGACCTATATGACAAAGTATACATTTACGATAGTTACGCACAAGAAGGCAAACCCTTGGAAGAAGATGATTATGAAGCCTTGATCGATACGGTTGAAGACGCACAAAGCGTTCTATCGAGTGCCCCAGATGCAATAACGGACATTAATGGTGCCGGCATACTTAAACAAGGTAAGGCAACCTTGCAAATGAACCGTGCGAAAAAAGCCTTAAAATACAGCATAAAAACAGCTAAAAAGTTATTGTCGGAAAAAAAGAAAAAAAATGGTAAAACAACATCTGACGATGACATTGCCAATAACGGTCCGGACAATGACAATGGCTCCCCAGACCAAGAAACCGATACGGCCAAAGAATTAGAAATCTATAGCAAGTTCGATTTTGTCCCTGGAGACAAAATACTAATGGCAGATGATTTTTCATTGGACAATATGGGCGATTTCCCATCCAAATGGAATACCAACGGCACTGGTGAACTGGCATCGATCAATGGAGAGAAATGGTTCAAACTGGCAGGAAAATCAATTTATATCCCCGATTTGCCTTCCAACTTACCCGAAGACTATACCATAGAGTTCGATATGCTTACCGTGGTGGATAAGAAAACAAGTTCCCAGGCAAAATTGGAAATATGGCTTGAAGACAACAATTTGTTCAATCCTTCAAAAAATATGGCCATGGTAGAAATACCTTTATGTTTATTCATTAGTGTAGGTTTTATTATTGAGAATAGGATTGATGGCAACCGTGTCATCAGAAATGCAGTTGAAAAAGACATAAGGGACATACTTTTACAAAACAACCATATTTCCATTGCCGTTAATGGTAAAAGGTTTAGAATGTGGATCAATGAAAATAAGGTTGTTGACGTACCTAGATTGGTACCTGAAAATATCGTGTCATTCAAACTGCATCCAAGAGACATTCGCGATGGTATTGATAACGTTTTCATCAACAATGTGAAAATTGCCCAAGGCGGTCTGGACTTGCGAAGCCAATTATTGGAAAATGGTAGGTTCTCCACTACAGGCATTCTGTTCAACTCCGGATCAGACCAAATAAAGCCTGAATCTTTCGGTGTCTTAAAACAAGTAGCGGAAACCATGCAACAAGAACCAACCTTAAACCTGAAGATCATTGGCCATACTGATGCAGATGGCAACGATGGCCTTAATTTGACCCTGTCGGAAAAACGTGCCTCTTCTGTCAAAAATGCCCTAATTGCCCAGTTCCATATTGAAAGCAATAGATTGCAGACCGAAGGTAAAGGGGAATCGGAACCTGTAGATAAAAACACCACCACCGAAGGCAAGACCAACAATAGGCGCGTGGAATTTGTAAAAATATAGCAAGTCCAATATTTTAATTTTCAATTATTTACATTTTTAATCTAAATTTATAATCCATGGCTACCATTCAAGAATTTAAGAATACTCAATTATTCACACATGTTCACTACTTATCCCGTCACAAAGAAACTACAACCTTATATCTCGTTCTATTATGACTTAAATTGGGAGCGTAAAGACTATGAAAATGATATTCGTGAGACCGTTTTGCCAAGTGGCAAAGGCTTTATGGTCTTTCAATACAAGGGAAGGTTTAGGGGCATGATGGATAACGAAGAGCAATTTGTCCCAAAATACTATACCATTGGCCAACAGACAAAAACCTATACCCTTTTCTCTGATCATGAAACCAATTCATTGACGGGAGTCGCTTTTAAACCCACCGGACTTTACCATATGTTCGGGCAGAACATGGCATTACTAGCCAATTCCACTATGGATTCAAAAACTGTTCTTGGTTCTGACCTAACCCATTTTGAAACCTCCTATGAAAAGGAATCAAGGACCGAAAAGAAAGTGAATATGGTGGAACAATTACTTTTAAACCAATTGGAAGATAAAAAATACGTCCCCAGTTTTATAGACATTGCCATCGACATGATGAATCGTTCATTGGGGTGCGAGCCGATTACCAAGGTTACCAAAAAACTGAATGTCAGTGAACGCTATTTTCAAAAGAAGTTTAAAGAAATGGTAGGTATTACACCTTCTGAATACAACCGTATCGTCCGCTTCAACAACTTATTCTCTCAATTCGATACTGAGGACCAAAACAACTATAAAACCTTGGTAGCACTGTTCAACTACTATGACCTAGCCCATTTCAGTAAGGATTTTAAAAAATATTGTGGTGAGACCCCAAAAAAGTTTCATTTGGATAAATTCAAATTTGTAAAAGAAGCCTTTATAAAGAACCCAATATTCCTAAAGTAATTAAACTCCATTGACTTAAATATCCCGTTTTTTTATCCACTTTAACAAATAGGACGGGTTTTTACAATTTTGCAGCCAATCATTTTGTATCTTTTTTACTTTCAAACTTCCCCCAAAGTCTTGTTCCCCCATAATTAAACAGGCAATATAGTTTAATCACTGTGTTAACCTAGACCGTTTATGCCCATTAAATTAATATAAGAAACCATTAATCCACAAATTATGAAAACAAAACTATTCATTACCATTGCATTTTTATCACTTCTTTTGACCTCATGTATAAAGGATTACTTAGGTGATACAGGCGGGGATAAAATAGAACTAAATTCTGAAAACTATCTTTATGATGGCGATTTGGAAAGGATTTTTTTAGAAGAACAAATTGATCGATTAACAGATGAAATTGCCCAACTCAATGAAATTGCCCAACTCGATGAAAATGACCCTAAAATAGAAGAACTAATTAAACAACGGGTCAACTTTAAAGACCGTTTGGCCCAAATTATAGATTTAAGTGCTGTAGGATTGGATCTTGTAATTCCATGCGATACCCCAAATGGAAAATGTGTACCACGACTGTTGGAATACTTTGTTTTTTACAAAAATATTGAACAAGCAGTGGTTTATGTAAAAAACATAAACGGGGAAAATATCGGGATCTCCGATAAACTAACTCCGCTGCCTGAATTTAAGAATGAACTGCAATATATAAGAGTTCCGGTGGATTCCCATGCAAAGGGTATTATTATCGAGATTATCAAAAAAGACGATCAAGGCAACGAAATAACATCAACGGTCACTTTAAATAGATAATTGACCTTATAACAATAAATAAAACAAGCCTTCTTTTGAGGGCTTTTTGTCATGAAGAAAGCCCTCATTTTCACAGTACTACTTTGCGGCCTGTTTTTATCAGCTCAAGATGAAAAACAAAGCACGGAAATCGTTGCCTTAAATAAAAAAGCAACTACGTTTTTTTACACCCAAAAAGACTCTGCCTATGTATATTTCAATAAAGTATACGACATAGCAAAAAAAAATAATGACTCGAAAAACCTGATTCAAACGCTGTTCAGTTTAACAGGAGTGGCCAACTACCATCGTGATATGAAAACGATGGGTGCCAATTTGGAAAAATTGGACTCCCTTCTTGTTACGGAAAAAAAAGGACATACCAATTTTAGTTCAACCGATGACTATAATATTTTTCTATATTTTCGTGGTGCCTACCATTTTCAATTATCCGAAGATTCCGATGCCAGAAAAGCCTTTGAAGAAATTATTCTTAATGTAAACAATAAGGCCGACTCTTTGCAAAGCAAAACTTTGCAAAGCCTAACTTCAGTAGCACATAGTTTTTTAGGGAAAATATATCTAAGCGAACGAAAATTTGACTTGGCCAAACAACTTTACAACAAAAATATTAGGGAAATCCTGGCAAGTGAGAATTTAGATCAGGAAGCATTGCACGGCAATTTCAACTTACTTGCAGAAGTATTGATGTACGAAAAAAAGTATGATGAAGCCAGTACATATTGGATAAAGACCTTAAAATACAATCAACAGAAAAACAATTCGAATGCAGTGATTGCCAATTCCTTTTACGTAGCTCAAAATTTTAATCAGTTGAACCAAAGGGATAGTGCATTATATTACCTTGAATACGCAAAATCGGTTTTAAATGACAACCCTGTTTTTTATCCAAAATACCATATATTGAAATCCGATATTTTTGCTAAAAACGAAGAGTACGATGCTTCCCTTACCGAGCTTGAAAAGGCTGTGGACAAGATTCAAAATACCACAGGAAACACTAGATCCCTTTTTCTCGCATCGACATACATTGAAATGGGCAAGATCAATGATTTGAATGGCGACCCGGAAAAAGCTTTGTCCAATTATAGGTATGCGGAAAAACAATTCAAAAAAGTCGGAAACCGCTCTATAAACGAGCTAAAACTTTTAAAAAATAAGGCGCATACCCTAAATGGGATTCATGAACCAAAGTACTTTTTGGCATCTTTGGAAACTGTCGATGAGGCCATTCACTTGCTTAACGATTTAAAGCCCACCTTTAAAAGTCAGCAAGACAAACTTCTATTAATCGAAGACGCATTTCCAATTATCGAATCAGGATTGGAGGCTATTTATACGCTACATGCATCCAAAGCAGATGATTCTTTAATAGACAAAGCTTTTTATTACTTGGAAAAAAGTAAATCGGTTCTATTATTAGAAGCTTTACTTAATGCAAAAGCGACTGAATTTGCAAACATTCCACATGAAGTTTTAGAACGTGAAAGCCAATTGAAATCCAAAATCACATTTATTGAAAAAAAACTTAATACTTCAAAAACGGGGAATTTTGAACTGGAAGGGGAGTTGTTCGTATTGAAGAACGACCATCTCAACCTCATCCAAAAAATCGAGTCCAATTACCCCGCCTATTACAATTTAAAATACGGAACCAAAGTCATATCACTGACAAAGACCCAAGACCTATTGGAAAAGGATGAACTATTGATTTCCTTTTTCTATGGAAATAATGCCATTTACGCCATCAGTATAGAGAACAATACAAAGAAAATAATACGGCTACCGATTGATTCGGAATTCGAGACAAGTATCACTAAGATTTATCGAATGCTTTCCAATCCAAAATCGGATGCAATGGCTTTGGGTAGGACCACCTATGCCATATACGAACAGCTGCTGGCGCCCTTCTTAAAATCTACCAACCAGAAAAAAGTGATCATCATGGCCGATGGCCTTTTGAACTACATCCCCTTCGCAGCCTTGAACACAAACCCCGAAGGTATAAACTATCTAGCCGAGAGCCATGCCATTAGTTATGTGAATTCAGCCACCCTACTTTCTGAATTGCGGCAACGGCAACCAAAAGAACATACCGTTTTGGCCTTTGCCCCCAGTTTTGATGGTACCGTAAATGTGAGCAATGCTGACCGCGGAAAATTACTGCCTTTACCCAGCAATAAAAAAGAGGTGGAACAGATTTTGTCTTCTTTTGACGGTCGTTCCTATATTGATGAAGATGCCTCTCTCTTAAATTTTAAATCGCAATTATCCTCTTTTGGGATGGTACATTTGGCCACACATGCTATTTTTGACGATACCGCCCCTGAATATTCCTATTTGGCCTTTTCCCAAAATGGCAACCCAACAGAAGATCTACTCTACGTGGCCGACCTATATAACTTAAAAATTGATGCAGATCTGGTTACCTTAAGTGCCTGTGAGAGTGGTTTGGGCGACTTAAAGCGAGGGGAAGGTTTTATGAGTTTGGCAAGAGGATTCTTTTATAGCGGGGCGGCGAGCATTGCGAGCACCTTATGGAAGGTCAACGATGCCAGTTCCGCAACTTTAATGGGTAGTTTTTACAAAAATCTTTCCAAAGGGGATGCTAAGGATGTGGCCCTTCAAAAATCCCAACTTCATTTTTTGAATACTAATCGGGATAACGGTTTATCGCATCCCTATTATTGGTCAGGTTTTGTGATTTCAGGAAATACTTTACCACTATCACTGTCCTTCAATTGGGTATGGACATCAATAGGTGCCATCGTAATACTTGTAGGTGGATTATTCTACTTCAGAAGAAGAAGGACTTAATCCAACGCTTTAAGCAACGTTTGGGCCTTTTCCTTTTTGTAGTCAAAATTTTCAACAAGATTCTTTAAAGTAGCCTTGGCATTTACCTCATCCTTGCTTTTAAGATAGGCCAGGGCAAGATACCAATGGGCTTCCGCCTTAAATTCCTTGTCATTTAAAATAACACTTTTCAAAGCCGCAATGGCCTCCTTGTTCTTTCCTGTATTCAGATAAGATTGTGCCAAATAAAAGTCTACATGGGCTAATTCACCCTTGGTCCTTAAATCCAAAAATGCAGCAATCGCCTTTTCATGATGATTGGCTTCATAAGCAGCAAAGGCATCCCTTGTCAATGATTGGTTGCCATCACTTCTAGTAATCGTATACACGGTATTGGGATACGTCTCAAAATTCGAGGCGTATAATGCATCATAATCAGGCCCGGAAAGGGTGTTATAGGCTATCCATCCCAAGGCAATCAATAAGGCTAAGGATGCGGCCATCGACCACAATTTGAAACTACTTTTAGAATCGAAATTGTGGTCATTACTGTTGATTTCCTTCTCGAAACCGATCAGTTTTTGCTTTAGGTTTTCTTTCTGTTTTTTATTGATTACGCGCTTCAGATTCTTTTCAAATTCAAATTGCGATTTAAAATCCGGATCATTTTGTAACAATTCATTAAAAATCTTTTGCCCATCCTCTGTGAGTTGGTTCGCGAAATATTGATATAATAAAAGTTCCTTATCCATAATCAATCGGGGTTATTAGCCTGTATACGTTCCCGCAAGGTTTTCATACAACGGGATTTAGCCGCTTTTACAACGTTTTCACTATTGTAATCCCGAGCCTCCATAATATCCTGAATCGTATAGCCGCGATAATAAAAAAGGGTCAATAACTCTTGGCATTTTTGCCCTAGTCCCCCAAAATGTTTTTTCAATAATACTTGCTCAGGTGTCAACTCCTGTTCTTCCATTTCAAAACCATTCACCACTTCATCTTCCTTACCTACTACTGATAGGTCATATTTTGAGCTTACCTTTTTTTTGTTTTTTTTCATACGTTCAAAAATCAAGTATTTGCCAATACCGAAAAGATAGGTCGCAATACTACTGGTAAAACTTTCTACTTTTCCGTTCATCACATTATCATAGAAAATGATATAGGCATCTTGATAAATATCTATATTTTCCTCATCCGACAAGTGGTACCTCCGTGCAAAATTCAGGAATTTGTCACGGTTCTCTTCGTAAACCCGTTTCAACGCCAAGTCCGAGCCCTTTCTAAGATCCTCGAGCGTAATTTCGGTTTTTGCTTCTTTCACTTTAATGTAATGGAAAAATTAAGGTTAACACTCTTGAAGGCTAAATTTAGTCTTTTTCATTTTTTTAGAAACCACCAATCCCAAAAAACTAATTAAAAGACAGTGATTGTAGTATTTGAGCTACAATCATTCAAACTAAAAAAAATCGCTCTGTTAACCTTATGGTTTTTTCTTCATAAAAAAAGAAAATTAAAAATTACAATATGAAAACATCGACCGAATTTTTAAAAAACCTATTATTATTTGCATGGGTTGTGGTAATATCAAGTTGTAACAAAGATGAAGCTTCTGCGGAACCAGCGCAAACGGATGGTATTTATGGTAAATGGGAGGTTGTCAGTGGCGAAATTTTAATAAATGACGCTAAATATATTTATATAAATACCGATAACACCTTTATGGTACAAAGTGAAGACAATCGCGGTTTTAGGGATGACCATAAAACCAACATGACGGTAACGGACATTCAGATTACTATCAGTGCTTATGGAACCAGTATTTATAATTACACCCTTGAAGGGAATGAACTAACCCTAATTCCCCCATATGACTCCCCTCCTCTTTTACTACGAAGAATAGCTAATGATAATGAGGCTGATAATTGGATTGAACGATTATCTATTGTAGATCAAGGGAATGTTCCATGGGGTAGGGATATGGATATTACCTTTGATGGTGAATTTCTTTTAGGCTACCACGGAGAAGATGGTAATATACTCCAAATTAATCCCAATGACTTCTCAATAGCAGGAACCATCCCCAGTACAACAAGGTTAAATGCGGTAGAAATTGAAAAATCAGACTCAACCTATAGACAACTATTTTTAGGAGGGAGTGGCAGTGGCACGTTTGATTCTTTCCTCTATTCGAGTAACTCCTTATACTATACCTCTATCCCTGTCGGAGCCTATATAAGAGGTATCGCTTCCATAGAGCCCGGACAATTATGGTTAAATAGTCATAACGAAGAAAAACTGTACAAATACAAATCCAATGGCGCTTTATCCCCTGGTGAAATATTAGAGACTATAGATTTGGGCTTTCAACCAAACGGAATGGACTATAGGAATGGATATTTATATATGGTAAAGGATGATAAAATTTTTAAGTGCACCACATCTTCAGGCCTTAGGGCGGTTGAAACTTATGCTTTGGACTATCATGAAATAGACGGAATTACTTTTGACGGCACAAATTTTTGGTTAAACGCCGAATCCTATGAAGAAGAGGGCCACAAACTCATTAAAGTGGATTTAGGGGCATAGTATTAACCATTATCCCTTTTTAACCTGTTCCACTTTTAAAAGTCGAACAGGTTTTTCTTTTACATATTTCCCAACTACGTGTTAACCTTTTAAACAGTGGAACATAAAAGGAAAAGAATCTTATAAAACCATACTTATGAAAACAAAAGCAACTTTATTAATCATATGTGCATTCGGCCTTTTCTCAACATGTCATGCACAATCGAAAACAAAGCAAGATTCAAGCGCACAAATGAACCTATTGGACGAACAAACAAAAATGTTCAGTGGCATATTCAAACTAGCAGGGGCCGGAGAGGAAAACCCTTTGGCCGGAGCCCAAAATTACTTAGAACTAATTGAAAAAATGGATGCTCCAGAAGAACTCAAGCAACAACTAAGGGAAAAGTACAACATATATGACAGTAGTCTCGACCCTAAAAAGAAAGACTCTTTAAAATTGATGGTTGACAAAATGCTGAATAATGCTATGGAAAAAACCAAAAACGACCCCCAACAATAGAAAGCATTATTAACCTAAAATACTTTAGACAATGAAGACCAATAAATCACTTTTGGGAATACTTATAGTGCTTATTGTTTCAATAAGCTGTAAAAAGGACGATGATAATAGTTTTGATGAAATAGTGGAGCCTACCAACAACATCGTAGGAAGTCTATGGATAAATAACAGTAATGTCTTTACGGAATTGGATTTAAAGGACAATCAGCAAATCAACACCTTCACTACCTTGTCTTCATTTCATTGTAATGAATTTGAAGGCACATTCATATGTACCCAAGGGGAATACACGGGAACAAAAACAGTACAGCGAAAAGGTTCCTTCAACGGAGATCTCATGTGGTCCAAGGACTACGTAAAGGATAGTGAAAGGTATTTCCAAATCAATGCGACGGCAATACATCAAAATTCGATTCTACTTAGTTATAGGATAGTCAATGCAACAACCTTCACCTCCACTTATCATTTAGAAGCCTTGGAGCTTGACACCGGGGACGTCATTTGGAGCATTGAACTCGGTAATGAGGTAAAGAAGTTCACACCTTACAAAAACAAAATAATCACCGAATTGAGCGTAGGCTCAAGTACCATGGAACTTTTAAGCATAAATCCGGATAATGGCCATATTGACACAAGAATACCTTTCACCGATAGAATCTCAAAATTAATTGGCGGTGCCTCCTCAGTATTGATAATGACTTGGAGTAATAGTATTGTTTCTATGGATGCCGAATTGAATGTGAATTGGACCTTTAACACCGGGAGTCCCAATATTCTAGGAGGTTATGAAATTGGAAACCAATTTATTTTTTACTCTCGGGACCAGACCGTTTATAGCATTGATAAAAGTGAAGGTGACCTTATTTGGAATCACACCTATACAGGAAAATTCCCATTGGCCATAGATATATCCAATGATACGGTTTTCATTAGCCATAAAGAGGAAGGGGAATCAAACATTGTAACTAAAACCCTTGATGTTTTTACCGGTGAGGAACTGGATTCCTATTCATACATGACTGCTGAAGAATGGAATTCCTCTGCAACAAAATATTACTTCTTTGACAATCACCTATTACTCTTCAACATCGTACCTGATGACAACAAAGCAAATATCGCCTTGATAAATATTTCAGATAAAACCCTGCTATGGGAACGGGAATTGGAACAAATAGCTTATCCCCATTTGATAATCACTCCAACGGGTTTTTACCAATAGTCAATTGGTCATTAAATTGATATCAAGGTTTTAATATTGAATTTCAACTTAAATGTTAACCTTCTTTATAAACGTGCATTAAGAAAGTATAATCTCAAAAATAAATAAACATGAAAAATGCAATGAAACTCTCGAAGTACCTTTTAATGTCTTTACTTATGGTCTTTATTGTTTCCTGTAACGGGGAAGATGGTGAGGATGGTCTTGATGGAATTAATGGAACGCAAGGACCCGCAGGAACCAATGGGGAAGATGGTGCAGACGGCACTAATGGTCAAGACGGCAATGCCAATGTGGTTGCCTATACGTTCAATCTATCAGCAGAATCAGGTTCTTCGATTTCCACTGATATTCCAGCGCTTACCCAAGATGCTATTGACAATGATTTAATCATTGGTTATTTACAAAATTCACAAAGCGGAACGTATTATCCAATACCAGCAGGGGTATGGCCCAATGGTACAGGCGGATTTTACGATATCGCAGTCGATGTGGCATTAGGTAAATACTGGTTACATTTTTATCAAGTAGGTGAACAGACTTTCAACCCCATATCAAATGTGGAACTGGGTACACTTAAAGTGGTTATCGCGGAGTCTTCAAGCACGATCGCAGGAAAATCCAATAAAGAAAATATTCATACTAAACTGAAATCGGCAGGAGTGGATATTAACGACTATTATGCCGTTATGGATTATTTTGGCATGGAGTATTAACCCTCCTTATGCCATTAACAAAAAACCGTGGTCAACCTCTAATATTCGCTTCCATTAAGACACTATACCCTTAAAACAAAAAATTATGAAATATTCAATAAAATTATTTGGATTAGTACTAATAGCTTTAAGTCTTATATTCACCTCTTGTGATGGCGAGGATGGTGAAGATGGAGCCATGGGCCCTGCAGGGATTGACGGCGTCGATGGCATCAACGGTGTCGACGGAACCAATGGTGAGGATGGTGAAGACGGCAACGCCAACATAATAGCCTCTGAATGGTTGAGGTTGTCTTTTGAAAAAACCTTGGCAAACGGACTTCCCCACTTTAATGGAACCAAATCAGCTCCCGAAATTACTTCTGAAATAGTTGAAGAAGGAACGGTGATAGTTTATGGTAAATTAAACGGATATGTCGAAAAAAACGTATGGCCACCGACAAAGTAGCGCAATTTCCGATTACGGTAATGCACTACGTGTTGGGCATACTCAAATCGCCATTTTCAAAGCCTATATTTCCGAAGGAAACATTCAAATCAACATTACCGAGAATTACGATATACACGACGGCGTTAGTCCATATAAATCATTTCGTTACGTTGTAATACCTTCCAATTCGGACACTGGGAAATCACAGGGCCCTAACTTCGATAAGATGGGCTACCACGAAGTAATGGATTACCTCGGTCTTGACTATTGATCAATTATATATCGACAAAAATCCGAGGTCAACACCTCGGATTTTTTTTTGCGCAATTGTTAACCTTTAATAATCCCCACCATTAAGATACTA
Organism: Maribacter polysiphoniae; assembly: GCF_003148665.1. Classification (GTDB taxonomy): domain Bacteria; phylum Bacteroidota; class Bacteroidia; order Flavobacteriales; family Flavobacteriaceae; genus Maribacter_A; species Maribacter_A polysiphoniae. Next base: position 25,190 of record NZ_QGGQ01000016.1, read on the forward strand.
TAATCTTAAAACAAGAAATTATGAAATTTACAATGAAATTATTAGGTATGGGGTTAGTACTATTGGCCCTAATGTTTACATCTTGCGCAAAAGATGGTGAAGATGGCATGGATGGAGCCATGGGCCCCGCGGGTACTAACGGCATCGATGGTGTTGATGGCACAGATGGTGAAGACGGCGCTGACGGAGCTGACGGAGCAAATGGTGCCGATGGCGCTGATGGCAATGCCAACGTCATAGCTTCTGAATGGGCAGTAGCGGATTTCCCGGATACTTGGTCTTTCTCCCAAGCATCAGTGACCATAAGCGACCCCAATATTACAGAAGAAGTATTGAACACCTATACCCTTCTAGGTTATTTTTCCCTTAGTGATTCTTATACGGAAATTTTTGCTATACCGTTTACTGAATCTTTTTTAAGGTCTTTTACCATGCAACAGAAAATGGCTGTCGGAGCATATACCATTACCGAATTGGGTAATCTGGATACGGTAGATACCATTGACCCCATTGATGGTTTCGTGCGTTATATATTGATAGCCCCTGCCCCACTTTCAGGTAAAGGAGGAAATAGCTATAGTATAAATGGCATGCAGGAAAACGGTGTGGATCTTTCCAATTATTATGAGGTCATGGATTACCTTGGAATGGACTATTAGAACCTGAATTTTGAACATAAAAAAACCGAGGCCTACACCTCGGTTTTCTCTTTTATGATTTTCGCTTCAAATAAACCTGAAAAATGTTTGAGCAATTTCTCTTTCACCTCATCCATTGAGACTTCCTTTTGACCCAATTCCACATTCAAGGAAGTTACTGCTTTACCTTTTATTCCAAGTAATCATGAATTAAAACAGGCCCCATATACAACTTATCCAAAATAGTATATATCCTTTTCAGCTCGATAAAAAAATCCGATTTGAATAAAACATAAAACTATTTATGTTAACATTTTACGCTCTAAAAGGACTTAACACTAAACAATCTATTAAAATTTAAATCATGAAAAACGTAATTGCAAACACAAAACTGTTTTTAATGGCACTAAGTGCATTATTCATATTGTCCTGCTCGCCGGAGGACGGAACCGATGGTGCTATTGGACCACAAGGGCCAGCAGGCGTGGACGGTGCAGATGGAATTGATGGTGCTGATGGACAAGATGGTGCAATAGGACCTCAAGGTATTCAAGGAGAGCAGGGAATCGCTGGTCAAAATGGCACAAATGGTATAGACGGAACAGATGGTACTGATGGCAATGCAGAAGTAATTTACAGTGCTTGGATACCTGCAAATTTTACAGGGTCCTCAGACACTATAAAATATATGGGAATTGATTTTCCATCAAGCCTACCAAGTGCTTTTAGTATAAAGAATACTCATTTAGTTTTAGTATATTTTTCTGGATATTTTGATGTCAATGTTTATCTATTACCCGTACTTAATTTTTCAGGTGCACAATTTACATATGGTTTTGGTTCTAATTCAGCTTCCGCTAGTGATATAGGGATAACCGCGCGGTCTACCAATACTGCTGCTCTGTCTGAATATGCAATTAGTCCTGCTCTAGGAAATAGATTTAGATATGTAATCATACCTCCTAGCATACTAGCAACAGGTAAGTCTTCTATTGATTATTCTGATTACGAAACAGTTAAAGCGCATTACAACTTGCCTGACTAAGTGAAAAAAGCAAAACCGAGGCTCACGCCGAGGTTTTTTCTTGTTCTATTATTTCCGCTTCGAAAAGGGCTTCAAAATGTTTCAGCAACTTTCCTTTTACTTCGTTCAGGTCAACTTCTTGTTTTCCCAATTCCACATTTAAAGAAGTAACCGCTTTGCCTTTAATCCCACATGGGATCATCAAATCAAAATAACCCAGATCGGCATTGACGTTCAAGGCAAAACCATGCATGGTTACCCATCTACTGGCGCGTACGCCCATGGCACATATTTTTCTGGCAAATGGTGTTCCAACATCCAGCCAAACGCCGGTTTCCCCTTTGGAACGTTCGGCCTTTACCCCATATTCCGCCAAAGTACGTATCACCATTTCCTCCAGGAAGCGAAGATACTTATGAATGTCGGTAAAAAAGTTATCGAGATCTAAAATAGGATAGCCAACGATTTGTCCAGGTCCGTGATAGGTAATGTCCCCTCCCCTATTGATCTTATAGAATTTTGCCCCTTTTTCGGCCAAGACCGATTCATCGACCAAGAGATTGGCTATGTCCCCACTTTTCCCCAAGGTATATACATGGGGATGCTCCACAAAAATAAAATGGTTTGGTGTCGGCAATCGGGAATCTTCCTTCCTATTCTTAATTTTAATGTCTAGGGTCTTCTGAAATAGGAGCTCTTGGAAATCCCAAGTTTCCTTATAATCCTTTAGACCTAAATCCTGAAGTATTACGTTCTTGTTCATCACCGCAAAGATACAAAGTCTTCCCGCTAGATCAATCCTCTAATTCAACTTCTATATTCAAGGTATCCGGATTTTTCATATACGAAAGAAAGTCAACCTCGTAATACAAGGTTTTACCATCGGCACTAAAGGTAGCCGCCTCGGCAGAAGAAGATTTGACCCGCCTAGGGAAATGGTATTTCAATTTATAGGTTGAACCCGAAAGAAACATTTCCGCCCCGGCCAAACTATCGATGCTTTGCTGTTGTAAAACACTATCGACAATCCGTGCCGTACGTTTAAAAGTATTCGCTTTGAACGAATAATCTATCTCCGTGGCCTGGTTATTGATTTTTGATGGGGGATTTTTCTTTTTTGCCCCCGGGCCAATACTACTGGCATCTTGAAAGGCTTTGAATATATCCGTGATCTCATTGATACTCTGAAAGTCACGGTACAGATCAAATTTCATTTCCTGGGTATCAGGATTCATGAGCATATGCAACTCAAAGGGTTCGAGCTTCTTCAAATTCGCTTGGTTTTCTTCCGATAAGGTGGCGATACTATCTTTCTTTTCTTCTAAGAAAGTCCTAAATGAAATCGTGGAATCAATTGCTTTCTCCTCACTTTTCATCATTTCCTCCCCTAACATCCCCATCATTTCCGAACCATCAAAATTAATCGATATCTTACCCGAGCCATTATCCTTAAGATAAATCTCCTCTGTAAAATTGCATGCGGAAAGCAGGGCCAAAACCAGAAGCAATGACCAAGAACGTAATCTGAACATAGTTTTTCAATTTGGATTATTGAGAATGACCAAAGCTGCTATAACTCCCGGAACCCATCCACAAAAAGTCAAAAGTAAAACAATTAGAAACGAACCACAACCTTTTCCGATCACGGACAGGGGTGGAAATAATATGGCCAAAAGCACACGAATTAAACTCATTGATGTAGGATTTTATGATTGATGTACTTATATGACGTAAAATTATTCATTTTGTTACATCAAAACCACCCAATTATCACAAAATCAATATTCCTAACCAATGGATTGATAGATTTGTGCAGACTACCTATATTTGCAGCCTTAATAACGATTTTATGCAGCTTTCAGAACAAGAAGTAATCCGAAGAGAAAAATTGACCAAATTGCGGGAGTTGGGCATAAACCCATATCCTGCAGCCTTATATCCCGTAAATGCCAAATCAAAGGGCATAAAATCGAATTATGAGGAGGGTAAGAAAGTCATTATTTCGGGAAGATTAATGTCCCGACGAATACAGGGCAAGGCATCCTTTGCGGAGTTACAAGACAGTGAAGGTAGAATACAGGTATATTTTAACCGGGACGAAATATGTACGGGTGAAGATAAAACCATGTATAATGATGTGTATAAAAAACTACTCGACATAGGTGATATCATCGGTGTCGAAGGTGAATTGTTCACGACCCAGGTAGGAGAAATAACGGTGATGGTAAAAGCCTTTACCATGCTGAGTAAGGCATTGCGTCCGCTCCCCTTACCCAAGAAAGATGCAGAAGGACATGTCTTTGATGAATTCAATGACCCGGAACTACGGTACCGACAACGTTATGTTGACCTTATCGTAAATCCGTCAGTGAAGGAAACATTCGTAAAGCGTACCAAAATCACTAATAGTATCCGTGAATTTTATAATAAAAGTGGATATCTTGAAGTTGAAACCCCAATCTTACAACCCATTCCCGGTGGTGCAGCGGCAAGACCATTCCTAACCCACCACAATGCATTGAACATTCCCTTGTATTTGAGAATTGCCAATGAACTGTATCTAAAAAGATTGATCGTTGGTGGTTTTGATGGCGTTTATGAGTTCTCTAAGGATTTCAGGAACGAAGGTATGGACCGTACCCACAATCCTGAGTTTACGGTAATGGAACTCTATGTAGCCTATAAGGATTACAATTGGATGATGGATACCACCGAACAACTATTGGAAAAAGTGGCCATCGATGCGAATGGCACATCCAAGGTAACCGTTGGTGAACACGAAATAGAATTCAAAGCCCCCTATGCAAGGGTTCCGATTTTAGAGGCAATCAAAATCCATACGGGCATCGATGTTGCCAATATGGATGAGGTTGAATTGCGGGAAGCCGCAAAAGGATTAGGCATTGAAGTAGACGATACCATGGGTGTTGGTAAATTGATAGATGAGATTTTTGGCGAGAAATGTGAACACCATTACATTCAGCCTACATTCATCATCGATTACCCAAAAGAAATGAGTCCGTTGACAAAGGAACACCGGACCAACCCTGCCTTGACAGAGCGTTTTGAGTTGATGGTCAACGGTAAGGAATTGGCGAATGCCTATTCGGAATTGAACGATCCAATCGATCAACGGGAACGCTTTGAAGATCAGTTGAAATTGTCTGAAAAAGGGGATGACGAAGCCATGTTCATCGATCAGGATTTCTTGCGTGCGTTGGAATACGGAATGCCCCCAACCTCTGGAATCGGTATCGGTATCGATCGCTTGGTGATGCTTTTGACCAACAATTCCTCTATTCAAGAAGTATTGTTCTTCCCTCAAATGAGACCTGAGAAAAAACAGGTTGAATTATCCGAAGAGGAGAAAGCCATATTGGATTTACTAAAACCCGAAGGTCAAATGGATTTGGCAGCCCTAAAAGGCGCAGCCGGTTTAAGTGGAAAGAAATGGGATAAGTCCATGAAAGCCCTTTCCAAACATGATTTGATAAAGGTAGTTGTTGAGGGGGACTCAAAAACCGTTCAACTTAAATCCTAAATCCGCTCACATAACAGAGCCGATTTTAAGAAGGAAATAGCATTACTGATTAAAATTATAAAGTAAAGCAAAACCCTAACTTGGTAAAATAACCCTGTTAGGGTTTTCTGTTTATTCGTGTATTTCAGTGGGGCCTTGTTTTATGTTTAAAAAAAATCCTAGTTTAGGGGATATAATAATTCCTATGACGCTAGGCAGAAAACTAGGGCTCTTTCTTGGGCCAATCTTATTTTTTATTATTCTAAATTCCCCTGTATCCCTTATCTCTGAAAAGGGGGATTCGGTAATTGCCGTTGCCCTATGGATGGTTATTTGGTGGATTACCGAAACCGTATCAATATCGGTAACGGCCTTATTGCCGCTCATTCTTTTCCCTATTTTGGATATTATGCCCATAGGTGAAGTAGGGGCAAATTATGGCAGCCCCATTGTATTTCTCTTTTTTGGCGGCTTTGTAATGGCCTTAGCTTTGGAAAAGGTGAACCTTCATCGAAGAATCGCCCTGAACATCATCAAATTGACGGGAACCACACCGAACAAGGTGGTTCTTGGGTTCATGATTGCCACAGCGACCTTGAGTATGTGGATCAGTAATACGGCGAGTACCGTGGTTATGTTACCTATTGCGATGTCGGTCATTGGTTTATTGATCAATGATAAAGACGGATTTACAAAGAATGACAAGAATTTTGCCTTGAGTGTAATGTTGGGAATTGCCTTCTCAGCCAATGCCGGAGGAATAGCGACGGTCATCGGTACCCCTCCCAATTCTGTAATGATCGGCCTGCTGGAAAATGAATATAATATCGAAATTTCCTTTTTAAAATGGATGGTGATAGGTGTTCCGTTCTCGGCGATAATGATCACCATTATCTATTTTGTTCTTGTAAAATGGATGTTCCCCAATAAGGAATTGAAATTTACCGCATCAAAAGAAGTGATACACACCGAACTGGAAAAACTGGGCCCAATGGGCGGAAAGGAAAAGATGGTCTTGACCATCTTTGGAATTACCGTGTTTCTATGGGTTTTCAGAACACTGATCAACTCGATATTCCCGGAACTAGGTCTTTCCGATACTATTATAAGTATGGTTGCCGCTGTATTGTTATTTGCTACTCCTTACAATATTAAAAGGGGTGATTTTATTATTGAATGGAGTGACACCCAAAGATTGGCTTGGGGAATATTGGTCCTGTTTGGAGGGGGGTTGGCTTTGGCCAAGGGCATGTCGGTCAGTGGCATCGTGGATTTGGTTGCCAATGCGATAGCCGCTAGTGAAATCAGTATTTTATTCACGGCCATCCTACTTATATTCCTAATGCTGTTCATGACCGAATTAATGAGCAACGTTGCGTTGATCGCCGTTTTGGCCCCGGTCGTTGCGGGTATTGCCATAGGCTTGGACATTCCTGTACTTTATTTATTGATTCCCGTTACCATGGCAAGTAGCTGTGCCTTTATGCTTCCGATGGCAACCCCACCGAATGCCATAGTCTTTGCTAGTGGTTATATCAAAGTACATGAGATGGCACGGATTGGAATTATACTAAATTTGGTAGCGGTAGCCCTATTGACACTTCTGTTCCAATTTGTGGTACCCTTGTTATTCTAACTAAAAAACCCCCGTTATTACGAGGGTTTTTATTCAATCTATTAAAGACGGATGTTCTTATTTTGAAAATGCATCAAAATTTTCCGGCAGGTATTGTTCGGTGTCAAAACCTAGCACAACAGGTGCATCCCCAACAACGTCAATATAATTTATACTTTGTACATCTGAAGGATACGCATATGCGTCAAATCCTTTAGGGAGATATTGTTTGGTATCCAAATCAATGATCGACCCTTCCTTGATATAGGAAACATCAGATAGATCAAAGTAAAACTCATGGGCATTAAAGTCCTCTGGCAAATAGTCAGAGGTATTAAAACCAAGTTCAACCTCCATATCATCTTCGATATAATCGATAGAATTGATATCTAAATTATCATCATCTTTTTTCGAGTCATTCGCAAATATCCCATTTACAAACAGTAATCCTGTTGTAAGGCCCAGTAAAATTGTTTTCTTATTCATAACACTTAAGGTTAAATTCAATGCAAAGGTATAACAGACTAGAGCAATTATTATTGTTTCCGATGTTGTGGACCATGGAAAAACGGCAGTAGTATAAAATCAATTTCGCAACTACCATCATTCCAAATTACCAAAATGATAATTCCTATAGATCAGGTTTACCTGGCTCGCATGATTTCAATTGGAATATTATGAAGGGAATAAATCGTCCTAAGAGTGTTATTTTTTTGTTAATCGACAAAATTTCAACTGTTTATCGATGAAAAACACTGTTCTGCCCTAAATAAAATAAAGCCATTGCAATGCAACAGCTTTATTTATTGACTAATTCAAATTCCGATTACCATCGGTGAAGAAAAAAATGAAAATTCTCTACTAATAAGACTACATAGTTTTTAAAATGTTACAAGTATTTCATGAATCTTTACTTTTTTCAAAGAATAATTGATGTATTACCAAAAAATATAAAGTTGCCTGAACAAATGCATGTTTCTTCGATAAACCTAAGAACCAAACCACATAAATAGGATATTTCACCATATAAAAACCGTTATTGGCAACAATCTGAAATTTCATGATTAATTGATTCTTATCTTTGATAGTGTAATCAAAAACCCCCAACATCATGTCATATAAAATTAAGAGTCTCATATACTTTTCTTGTTTTTTGGCTGCTACTCTAACTTACTACGCCATCGATACTGAAAATCAAAACCCTGATGTTAACGTTAATGAGGACTTCGCTGAGTTGCAACAGACGGAAGCTGTTTCCCTAGACCTAAACAATACACTTAAATAAAAATATCTTAACCTAAAAAAAAGGGTCTGGTCTAACCAGACCCTTTTTTTTTACACCAGTTTTAAACTCGTTAATAAAGTCACAAAATCCATAGTCCAATTAAACCTATACAACCTTATCAAGTCATACTATCAAAATTCATTAAAAACAAAACACATGAAAAAAGTAATAGTATTGATTGCCTTGATAGTAGGTACTACCGCTATGGCACAACAAAGAAAAGACGGTAAAAGAAATTCGATGAAGGATATGACCGCCGAACAGATGGCTACCCTTCAGACCAAAAAAATGACATTGGATTTGGATCTTACCGATGCCCAGCAAACCAAAATCCTTGCTTTGAACTTGGAAAATGCCAAAAAAAGAAAAGCCAAGATGGAGGAGCGTCAAGCCATGAGGAATTCTGGAGACCGTCCTAAATTAACTTCTGAGGAAAAATATGCGATGCAAGCTGAACGACTTGACGCCGCTATTGCCCATAAAGCAGCACTTAAAAAAATATTGAACGATGATCAATATGCGAAATGGGAAATGACCCGAAAAAAAGGGGGTGACCGTAAAGACAAAGGGAAACGCTCTAAGAGAAAATAATAGGATAGAAAAAAAGGCGCTTATAGCGCCTTTTTTTATTTTAGTTCATCTACAATATTGTCCAGGGCCTTTATCGTAAAATCCAAATCACCATACGTCAGGGCATCATTCAAGAAATAACTTTCAAAGGCACTGGGAGGCAAGTAAACACCTCCCCGCAACATACCGTGGAAATATTTTTTAAAGGTATCATTGTTCCCCTTGGCCGACGAGGCAAAGTCTACAACAGGTTCATCCGTAAAATGTACCGACATCATACTTCCATATCGATTGATTTGATGTGGAACCCCATTTTTTACCAAAACTTCCTCCATCCCTTTGTGAAGGTAGGCTGTTTTATCAGCCAAACTTTTAAATACCTTCGGATTCGCTTCCAATTCGGTAAGCATGGCCAATCCGGCACTCATAGCCAAAGGGTTACCACTTAAGGTCCCTGCCTGATAAACAGGTCCGTCCGGGGCCAAATGATCCATAATCACATCCTTTGCCGCAAAAGCGCCAACAGGCAGGCCACCACCAATGACCTTACCAAAGGTCACAATATCGGCGTCTATCCCCAATGCTTCCTGGGCACCGCCCTTTCCTAAACGGAAACCGGTCATTACCTCATCGAAAATCAATAAGATCCCTTCTTGAGTACAAAGTTCCCTAAGTCCTTTGATAAATCCATCTGAAGGAATTATACATCCCATATTCCCTGCTATAGGCTCAATAATCACGGCGGCAATAGCCCCTTTATTGGCCTTTGTCAATTCTTTTACACTTTCCAAATCATTATAATTGGCCAGTAAGGTATCTTTCGCTGTACCTTGGGTCACCCCTGGACTATTGGGGCTACCGAAAGTAACCGCCCCACTACCCGCTTGGATCAAAAAGGAATCGGAATGGCCATGGTAACAGCCCGCGAATTTAATGATCTTATCCTTACCGGTATAACCCCGTGCCAAACGTACGGCACTCATACAGGCTTCGGTACCACTATTGACGAATCTTATTTTATCGATATTGGGAACCATATTTACGGCAAGTTTCGCCAATTCCGTCTCAACCTCGGTCGGCATACCAAATGAGGTTCCTTTTTTGGCCTTCTCAATAACCGCTTCGATTACGGGTTCATAGGCATGTCCCAATATAAGCGGGCCCCATGATGCGATATAATCTATCAGTTTATTGCCATCCTCATCATACAAATATGCCCCTTTGGCACTCTTTACAAAAATCGGGTCTCCCCCTACGGCTTTAAATGCCCTAACCGGTGAATTGACTCCCCCCGGAATATATTTCCTTGCCTCAGCGAACAAGGCACTACTTCTTTGATAAACCATTCTTATTTTTTGCTTAATTCAGTTTGGACCCTAATCTTCTGTCCTATCGCTAAATTGTTCGAATTCATATTGTTCATTCGTTTTATCTCATCCACAGAGATAAAATATCTTCTTGATATTGAATACAATGTATCCCCTTTTTGAACCACATGCACCTTGTTTTCAAAAGATTTTGGCTCCCTTATTGCAATTGCATTGTTCAACCGTACCCCTTTATCAAATCTATATAGCTTGTGTTTCTCTATAAGGTAAATGAGTTTCTGGGGATATCTATGATCCGTGGCATAACCTGCCTGACGAAGCCCTTTGGCCCAACGCTTATAATCAGTACTAGCATAATCGAACAAAAAGGCATATCGGGCACGGCTAGATAAAAACTCGCTATGGTCGCGATAGGAATACATCGGATGGTTATATTTCCGAAAACACTCCCCTTTTTCATCATCGTCATGAAAATCGTAATCGCCCTGCCAACCTTTATGGCATTTGATACCAAAATGATTATTGGTCTTAACGGCCAACTCCCCTTTGCCCAAACCGCTTTCCAATAAACCTTGTGCCAAGGTTATACTCGCTGGAATACCATAAGCCTTCATTTCATATTGCGCGATTTCCGAAAACGTTTCAATGTATTCCTCAACAGAGCCTATAGAGAATCTTTGAAACCTCCCTGTATCCTTAGGTAATGGATATAATCCCTTGGAATCATAACCATCATTGGCTTCTTCCTTTACAACCGTTACAGTTTTGTGATTTGACCTGTCGGAATGGGTAGTCCGCTTCTTGGCTTTGCAACCAATCAGCATAATTCCTAAGATCGTGAATAATACCAGTCTTTTCATCATAGGTTAATCAATGGTAAGTTTTTCTTTTTCAATTTGGAGTTCATTCCTGTAATTCCCTGTAAACCTCCGGTATGTATGGCTAATATTTTAGTCCCAGGTTCAAAACTATCCTTGTTGACCATATCCAGTATCCCAAACAACATTTTAGCGGTATAAACCGGATCCAATGGTACCTGGGTCGAACGTTTAAAATCATTTATAAAATCGATAAGCTCGACGGATACCTTCGCATACCCGCCAAAATGATAATCCGTTTGTAATTCCCAATTATCCTTATTGACAAATTTACGAATATCTTCCTTTAAAAAACCCCCTTTTAACGCAGGGAACCCAAAGACCTTTTGTTCCGGTTCGGTTGCATTGATTATTCCCGCAATGGTACCTCCTGTACCCACACTACTGCAGATGATATCAAAGTCCTTATCTCCCCCTGTCAATATCTCTTCACAACCTTTAACGGCCAAATCATTGGTGCCGCCCTCGGGCAATAGATAAAAGTTATTGTATTCTGATTTCAAATAAGCTGAAAATTCCGCCGTGTGCTTATTTTTATAAATACTTCGTGGCACAAACTTCAATTTCATTCCCATTCCGGCCGCTGTAGCCAAAGTTGGATTGTCACGCCATTTAAAAGCCAATTCCTCACCACGGATAATACCTACACTCTGAAGCCCATTTTCCTGGGCCGCACAAGCAGTAGCGGCTATATGATTGGAATATGCCCCCCCGAAAGTCAGAAGGGTATCAACCTTTTCAGATATGGCCTTCTGGGTATTGTACTTTAACTTCCGATATTTATTGCCGGAAATAAAAGGATGGATACGATCTTCCCTTTTTATAAAGAGCGATATCCTTTTGGATTCCAGTATTGGGAGATTTATTTTTTGGTTCTCTGTTCGCACATGAATGAAATTCAGCGCCAAAGATATTTAATAAAGCTGAAAGATGGGCGATTGGCAATATAATCCAAGTTTTTTTCATTGTGATAGGCTTCCCGTTCAAAACTTAAATTCTGGTAAGCCTTATAACTGTCATAGTAATACAGTGATCTTATAATCCATTCAGAGATATACAGAATATAAAAAGGGACAATCAACAATTCTTTTTGCTGCCTAAGATGGATTTTCTCATGATTAATGAGATAAACATCCTCTTTTAGGGCATCATTTTTCAAAAATATGAAAGGCCAAAGGGAAAGGCCCACATAATTTTTGTAGAAAAAATGTTTAAAGACTAGAATCATATCCTGTAATAATAACGTCTCTATTCAAAGATAATTGTTAAAATTTGACTTCCCCTGTGTATCCGGACTTGTTACCAACAAATTCGTTCAACGATACTTTTTGGCCAAAGTTCCCATAAAACCGAGGCTTTCGCCAATTTAAAGTATACTTTTCAACAGAAACCATTAATTTTACAAAACAGGACAAAAACCATTCCAGCCCAAATGAAAATAAACATTCCACCCGAAGAAGGTGATTTTTACCTCTCAGAATCCGGTTTTAGGGTTTTTACGGAACAGTACCACCTAAAACGCGGCTATTGTTGTGAGAGTGGCTGTAGACACTGTCCATATGGATATGATCCCAAGACGAATTCGCAGTGATAATCAGGGCTTTCGGCACGATTTTTGAGCATAAAAAAACATGTTAGGTAGCATTAATTCAAAAAGAAATAAAAGTTATGAAAACAATGAAAATTCTCGCACTACCGATCGTGGCACTGCTTTTTTTGAGTTCCTGTGTTTCGGTCCGTGTTTTATCCGATTATGACAAGGACGCTAATTTCAACAGTTACAAAACCTATGCTTTTTACAAGACAGGTATTGACAAGGCACATATTTCGGACCTGGATAAAAAAAGGATTTTAAAGGCCATTGATTCAGAATTGAGTTCAAGGGGCATGGTTAAATCTGAAGATCCTGATGTCCTGATCAGTATATTCACCAAAGAAAGGGAACAAGTGGATGTTTACAATAACTACTGGGGCGGACGCTTTGGCTGGGGATGGAGTCCTTATTACTGGGGCGGTTATGGTCCAGGATGGGGATGGGATAACCCGGCAGTAAGTACGCGAACACAAGGTTCGCTTTACATTGATTTGATCGATGCCGAAAACAAGGAGCTCGTATGGCAAGGCAAAGGTGTTGGATCCTTGAGCTCTTCCAATAATATTGAAAAGAAAGAAGAACGTATTAGGGAGTTCGTTACGGAAATACTGCAACAATACCCTCCAGGAAATACCTCAAAATAAAATGATCAAACCGCCTTTTATTGGCGGTTTTTTTTGTGCCTTGTCCCCTTTTCAAGACAAAATTTCAATTTCGTAACTTTAATGCAAACATAAACTGAATCAAGGTGTCATACGAGAGTAATCCAATTCTAGACAAGCTCCCAAAACATTTGAGGCAATATATAAAGCCTCAGGATTATACCGACTATACGGCAATAGACCAGGCCGTATGGCGATATGTAATGCGGAAAAATGTGGATTACCTCAGTAGCGTTGCCCATTCGTCCTATTTGGACGGATTAAAAAAAACCGGCATTTCAATTGACCAAATTCCGAACATGTATGGTATGAACCGGATTCTTAAGGATATTGGTTGGGCGGCCGTTGCGGTTGATGGATTCATCCCCCCTTCAGCCTTTATGGAATTCCAGGCCTATAATGTATTGGTCATTGCCTCGGACATACGCCAACTGGAACACATTGAATATACCCCTGCCCCGGACATTATACATGAAGGTGCCGGGCATGCCCCGATAATCGCCAATCCGGAATATGCCGAATATTTAAGGCGCTTTGGGGAAATCGGTTGCAAAGCCATTTCGAGTGCCAAGGATTTTGAATTGTATGAGGCCGTACGCCACCTCTCCATTATCAAAGAAGCTTCGGGTACTCCCAACAGTGAGATCACGGCAGCGGAAAAACACATTGAGGAACTACAACAGAACATGGGCCAACCCAGTGAAATGGCCCTCATTCGCAATCTCCATTGGTGGACTGTGGAATACGGTCTTATCGGCACTTTGGACAACCCCAAAATCTATGGTGCGGGCCTATTGTCATCTATAGGTGAAAGCGCATGGTGCATGACGGACAACGTTAAAAAAATACCATACTCCATTGAAGCCGCACATACAGCCTTTGATATTACAAAACCACAGCCTCAATTGTTCATTACTCCTGATTTTGCTTTTTTAAGCCAGGTTTTGGAAGAGTTTGCCAACACCATGGCATTGCGACAAGGTGGATTGAAGGGCATCAATAAGTTAATCCACTCCAAGGAACTCGGCACTGTCGAATTAAGTACCGGACTTCAAATTTCGGGCAATTTTGAAAAGGTTATCACCCATGAGGGCAAACCGGTGTTCTTTCTTACCAAAGGACCAACTGCACTGTCATACCGGGAAAAAGAACTGGTGGGCCATGGAATCGAAAAACACCCAACGGGTTTTGGAAGTCCAATTGGAAAACTGAAAGGCATTAACCTGGCCATTGAAGATATGAGTCCCAGAGACCTTAAAGCCTATAATATATATGAAGGTGAACAAGTTACCCTTGAATTTGAGGGAGAGATAAACGTTACCGGTCAAATAGTTACCGGGACCCGGAATTTGAGGGGGGAAATTATCCTAATAACCCTAAGAAACTGTGCTGTTGCGCACAATGGCAAATTGCTTTTCCAATCCCAAGACGAGCTTTATCATATGGCCATAGGGGAACGCATTGTATCGGCCTTTAACGGTCCTGCCGACCTAAACAGCTTTAACTTGATACACCACGATATAAAAACGTTCACAAAAAAACCGAAGAAAGACCACAAACGAATACTGTTGGAACAACTCTACCAACAAGTGCGGGATTTCAGGGAAAGAAAGAACACTACAATTTCACGAAATAAAGTCTTTAACGAAGTTAAGGGGAATTACCCCGAAGACTGGTTGTTACCTATAGAACTCTATGAACTAGCGCAGTCAAACGGCGATACTGTTTTTGCAGCTACCATTCGTGAACACTTAGAAAAAGTAAAACAAGATCAGCCAAAATTAGGGTATTTGATAGATGACGGGATCGACCTGGTCCATAAAAATTTACAAACCCACCCGACCAAATGAAAATTAATGACCAATCTAAATAACCCGACACCATGAAAACCTATGCTATAATCATTATATTATTTTTTGGCACCATGTGCCATGCCCAATCACAAGCCAATTATGATGAAACAAAGGTTCCCAAATTTACATTGCCGGATGTATTAACTTCCTTTAGTGGTAACCCTATCACCAATCAAACGGAATGGGAAGAAAACAGGCGTCGTGAGATTTTGCAATTCTTTGAAAAGCAAGTTTATGGAAAGGTTCCCGATCGGTTGGATGAGTTTGGCTTTAAACTTTTGGAAGAAAGCAATGACGCCTACGGCGGAAAAGCAAGGCGCAAACAGATTGCCATTACCTTAAAGAAGAACAAAAAAAGCATTACCTATTATATGCTTATTTATCTTCCAAAGGGAAATCCGACAGCACCTGTTTTCCTTGGTTATAATTTTTATGGCAATCATACGGTGACCAATGACCCGAAGGTGCAAATCACAAAAGCTTGGGTAAAGAACAATGATGCTTTGGGCATAACGGACAACAAAGCGTCAGAGAGTAGCAGAGGGGTAAGAACACACCGATGGGCCATAGAAAAAATGTTGGACAATGGATTTGGCATTGCTACGATATACTATGGTGAGATTGACCCGGATAAAGACGATTTCTCAGATGGCATACATCCGCTATTTTACAGAGACGGACAATCTAAGCCAAAAACGAATGAGTGGGGCAGTATTTCGGCTTGGGCCTTTGGTTTGAGCAAGGCAATGAACTACCTCGAAAGCGACGTCAATATCTCCAAAGTATTTGTTTTTGGACATTCACGCTTGGGCAAAGCAGCTCTATGGGCCGGAGCTACCGACAAAAGGTTTGCTGGAGTCATAAGCAATAATTCAGGTTGTGGCGGTGCTGCCTTGAGCAGACGTAAATTTGGTGAAACCATCGAGCAAATCAACACCTCTTTTCCGCATTGGTTTGCAGATAGCTTTTTAAAATACAATAACAATGAAAGAACGCTTCCTGTCGACCAACATCAATTATTGGCTTTGGTAGCGCCAAGACCTTTATACGTGGCCAGTGCGCTTGATGACAAATGGGCCGACCCAAGGGGTGAGTTCCTTTCTACCTATTATGCGTCCTCCGTTTATGGATTATATGGCAAAAAAGGAATAGGTACCAAGGAAATGCCCAAGACCAATGCCCCCATCCAAAATACGGTAGCGTATCACATTCGCACGGGCAAGCACGATGTCACGGATTACGATTGGGAAAACTATATAAAATGGGCAAATACCTTTGTAAAAAAGTAAGCAACACTAATCCGTAGAAAATTTGTCCAGCCCCCTTAAGCCATCCATATCTTCGATATTCCTATCGCCATAAACCAGTGTCCAACCCATGGAGTTTGTTAGAATATAAAATTTGGAAAGCTCGCTGATCAACCTATTTTCGGCATTCGATCGTAAGGAGGAAGCCTCAATCTTTTTCATAAGTGATGCCTGCACATTCCTCTTGATCGTATTGTAATCCGAGGCATTGAAGGGATTCAGGTAATCCGCTGATACATCGTAATACTCAAAGTCAGGGTTGATTTTGATTTCCGGTTCGGGAATACTTTTGATGCGCAATGTCTTGGTCAATTCATCTACCTCAAAATCAATTTTACCCAAATCATAGGTCACCAAAACCTCAGCATTTACAACAACCAAAGCTTTTTTATCGGCCGTGATCAAAGCTCCAAATAATTCTTGGGAATCCTTATAGGTATATACCTCGGCAAAATGACCTTCGGTAACAATCAATTTAGACACGTTATCGATTTGTTGTTGGATGAGCATGGAGTTTTCCTTCAAAATGGATTTCTTTTCCCTATCATCCCAACAAGAACGTACAACCAAGACCAAAGACAAAGTGACTAGTGCACCGATTAAGATTCTTTTCATAATTTAAATTCAAAGTAGTAGTTGATTTCCAAAAAAAACAAACCCTCCATATTGCCGTCCCTGTATTTGGACCAGCAGATCAACTCAATTGTTGAACGTCATGAATGGATGTAACTTTTGCAGCCTTGTGATTTTTTCATGCAACTTTTCTAAAAACTTCCGATGCTGTTCCGATTCGGGATAAAACGCTCGATGCTTTAGGCCTTTTTGTATATCATCAACAGCTGCCATGGTTTGTCTGGCATTCCCTGAAATCCATACATAATTGAATTTCTCCCAGATATAATCCACTGCCAATTCATTCGGATGTACCATGTCGGACTTGTAAAAACGGTAGTCCCTAAGTTCGTCCATCATAATCTCATAGGAGGCAAAATAACTCAAGGCTTCCGTATACTTCCGCGATTGAAGTACTTGATGCAGGGCCGATAACAAATGTGCCTTGCTCCGTTGGTTTTCAACAAATCCATCCTTGAGATGCCTTACCGGCGAAATGGTAATTACAATCTTGACCTTGGGATTAACAGCTAGCAATGCATCAATTGTATGTTCAAGGCTTTCACTAATATCCTCAATTGAAAGTAATTCCTTGGAAAAAGCTTTTTGGGGCACCTTATGGCAATTGGCCACGACCGAATTGGTCTCAATATGACGATAAACCCATGCCGTACCTAAGGTAATCAACACGTGGGAAGCTACCGAAAGTTCTTTCCTTGTTTGGGATAAGCCTTTGTTCAATCCCAAGAGCAAGTTCTCTTTGGATGCATCACTTAAATCAGAATGGGCATCAAAACAATGCCATTGTTCATTATGATAAAATATATCGCTTTCCTTATATTCTTCCTCTTGAATGGACTTCAAGATCAATTTCCCAATCGCTTTGGGATGAAATAAGATTCCAAACGGATTCTGAAGCACCCTAAACTTGAAATAATCCAATTTAGCACCCATATTCTCTACAAAACAAGACCCCATCAACAACAAACGACTATGGTAATCAATTTGATCACTGACCTGTTGTAAGGGTACCTGGGTTTGTAGTTTCATGTATTTAGCTAAGATATTCCTTTACCTGTGCCAAGGCTTTATCAATGCCCTCCGGATTCTTTCCTCCTGCTGTTGCGAAGAAAGGCTGGCCTCCACCACCACCTTGTATAAACTTGCCCAACTCCCTAACAATGGTCCCGGCATTCAGATTCTTTTTCGCGACCAATTCCTTGGAGATATAACAGGAAAGGAGTGCCTTTCCATTTTGCTCCGTACCGAAAA
The DNA here is from genome assembly GCF_003148665.1 of Maribacter polysiphoniae. GTDB lineage: Bacteria > Bacteroidota > Bacteroidia > Flavobacteriales > Flavobacteriaceae > Maribacter_A > Maribacter_A polysiphoniae. The sequence continues at coordinate 43,348 of NZ_QGGQ01000016.1, forward strand.
GCATAAACAGGTTGTCTTTGTTGTTGCCCATTTCAAAGGAAAGATCTTTTATGCCTGCGGCATCCAAATCAAGCTTTTTGGCCAAGAAATGCACCCCATTGATGTCTTCCAATTCAGCAAGCAATTCCCCCTTAAGATTTTTGGCCTTATCCTTCAATAGGATTTCAACTTCCTTCTTTAATTTAATATTCTCTTTCTGTAAGGCCTCGACAGCTTTTACAGGATCTTGGGCATTGTTCAGCAAATCCTTGATTTCATATAGACTTCGATTATTCTGATGATAATAATCCTTTACCGCATCCAAGGTAATAGCCTCTATTCTACGGACTCCTGCTGCAACCGCACCTTCCGACCTGATTTTAAAGTGCCAAATGTCACCCGTATTCTTAACATGGGTACCTCCACACAATTCCACCGATTGTCCAAAGCGGATGGTTCGAACGGCGTCACCATATTTTTCACCAAATAGCGCCATAGCACCTTCCGCAATTGCCTCTTGCATGGGTACATTCCTTTTTTCCTGCAGCGGCAATTGTCCATCAATCCTAGCATTTACAAAATTTTCCACAGTCCGTAGCTCCTCGGTGGTCATTTTGGTAAAGTGTGAAAAATCGAAACGCAAATATTTCGAGTGCACGGCAGAACCCTTTTGTTCTACATGGGTCCCCAAGACTTCCCGAAGTGCCTGGTGCAATAAATGTGTAGCCGTATGGTTGGCTGCCGTTCGTTGACGCTGTTTCTTGTCAACCACAGCCTTAAAAGTTTCAGAAGTGTTCTTTGGCAAGTGTTTGGCAAAATGTACGATTTCATTGTTTTCCTTTTTGGTATCCAAAATATAGTACACATCCCCATTAGGAGCCTCCAAATACCCTTTATCACCTACTTGCCCTCCTCCTTCAGGATAAAAGGGTGTTAAGTTAAAGACCAATTGATACTGCTCCCCTTCTTTCTTCGAGGTCACTTTCCTGTATTTGACCAATTTCACTTGGGTTTCCAAAATATCATACCCTACGAATTCCTGTTCTGAGTCATTCATCAAGATTTCCCAATCTTCCTTAGCCACTTCAGAGGCCGACCTTGATCGGGCTTTCTGTTCCTGCATGGCCTCATGAAATCCCTTTTCATCGAGTGTATATCCTTTTTCCTCAAGAATCAATGCCGTAAGGTCAATCGGAAAACCATAGGTGTCGTACAACTCAAAGGCTTTTCTACCCGATACTTCCTTCGCTTTGGTCTGGCCCATCACATTATCCAACAAAACCAAACCTTGTTCCAAGGTGTGCAAAAAGGAATGTTCTTCTTCCTTGACCACGTTCTCGATCAATTGACGTTGTTCTTTGAGTTCAGGAAAAGCCTCTCCCATTGATTCGGCAAGGACCTTCACCAAACGATACATAAAGGGTTCTTTGGTGTCAAGAAAGGTAAATCCGTACCGAATTGCCCTTCTTAGAATCCTACGAATCACGTAACCAGCTCCCGTGTTACTCGGTAATTGACCGTCGGCTATTGAAAAAGCCACGGCCCGTATATGGTCGGCGATAACCCGAATGGCAATATTGGTATCCTCCTTTTTACCGTAATCCTTTCCGGTAATGGTTTCGATCTCGCGAATGATCGGGGTAAACACATCGGTGTCGTAGTTAGACTGAACGCCTTGTAAAACCATGCACAACCTTTCAAACCCCATTCCCGTATCGACATGTTTTTCGGGCAAAGGCTCCAGACTACCATCGGCCTTACGATTGTATTGCATAAAAACCAGGTTCCATATCTCAACGACCAAAGGATGGTCTTTATTGACCAATGAAGCACCGGAAATTTTGGCCTTTTCCTCAGCTGGGCGAATATCCACATGTATTTCAGAGCACGGACCACAAGGGCCTTGGTCGCCCATTTCCCAAAAATTATCCTTCTTATTCCCCATAATGATCCGGTCTTTGGGTACGATGGCACTCCATAAACCATAGGCCTCATTATCCATTTCGAGATGATCGGCATCATTACTTCCTTCAAAGACTGAAACATAGAGACTATCCTTATCTATTTTCAAGGTCTCGGTCAACAATTCCCATGCCCATTCAATAGCCTCTTTCTTAAAATAATCACCAAAACTCCAATTCCCCAACATCTCAAACATGGTATGGTGATAAGTATCTTTCCCTACTTCCTCAAGGTCATTGTGTTTACCACTCACCCTAAGACATTTTTGGGTATCTGCAACACGGCTGTTTTTCGCCACACTATTGCCCAAAAAGAACTCCTTAAACTGGTTCATTCCAGCATTGGTGAACATCAAAGTCGGGTCATCCTTTATGACCATTGGTGCAGAGGACACGATTTTATGGTTCCGTTCCTTGAAAAAGTTTAAAAAATGGGCCCTAATTTCCTTGGAATTCATCTAAAATGGTAAGGTTTTAATAATTTCAACAAATTGTGCCAAACAATTTTTATATTTGTTTGTTCGCGTTAAACGAAAGCACAAAAATAGGATAAAATCCATTCATGTCTAAAGTAAAGTACTATTACGATCCGGATACACTTTCATACCGAAAGATAGAGCCTAAAAAATCCAGGCGATACCGGAATATTGCATTGTTTTTGCTAGGGTCATTCCTCTTTGGGTTTCTTTCATTGATTCTTTTATTGAACACCAACCTAATAAACACCCCAAAAGAACTTTCCTTGCAGCGTGAGGTCAAGAACTACGAACTCCAATTTGAACTTCTCAATAAAAAGATGGAACAGATTGAAGAAGTTTTGGCCAATGTGGAAGAGCGTGACAACAACATCTACAGATTGTATTTTGAGGCGAACCCCATTCCCGAGGAACAGCGCCGTGCCGGCTTTGGCGGTATAAATAGATATAAGTCCCTCGAGGGCTTCAATAATTCGGAAATGGTAATTGCCACAACAAAAAGACTGGACATTATCAAAAAACAACTCGCCATACAATCCAAATCTTTGGACGAAATTACGAAATTGGCCGAGGAGAAAGAAAAACTTTTGGCAGCCATACCGGCGATTCAACCTGTAAACAATGAAGACCTTACCCGAATGGCTTCCGGCTATGGTTGGCGAACGGATCCTTTTACAAAGGCACGGAAGAAACATTGGGGAATGGATTTCACCGCCCCTAAAGGCACACCCATTTATGCTTCGGGAGATGGCACGATCATTAGGGCAGACAACAATTCCTCAGGCTACGGCAAGCATATCCGGATCGACCATGGATATGGATATATAAGCCTGTATGCCCACATGAGCAAATACAACGTAAAGAAAGGGCAGAAAGTCAAACGAGGGGACCTAATCGGGTTCGTGGGCAATACTGGGCGATCCGAAGGACCACATGTACATTACGAGGTTTGGAAAGACAATGAAAGGATTAATCCCATAAACTTCTATTACGGCAGTTTGACACCCGAGGAATTCACGAACATGTTGAAATTTGCCAATCAAGAAAACCAATCCTTGGATTAATGCATATAGACTTACCCGAAAAACGATATTACGGCATTGGTGAGGTAGCCAAGGCATTTGGGGTGAACACCTCATTAATACGTTTCTGGGAAAAAGAGTTTGATGCCCTAAAGCCTAAAAAAAATGCCAAAGGCAATCGCAAATTTACCCCACAGGATATAAAAAACCTTCAATTGATCTATCATTTGGTCAAAGAACGGGGTTTTACCCTCGAAGGTGCCAAAACCCATTTAAAGGAAGAAAAACAAAAAACCTTGTCAAATTTTGATATTATCCAGAAATTGGAATATGTCAAAAGTGAACTTGTTAAGATAAAAGATCAACTATAAATAACTTCTAACACACACTATCATGAAAAAATGGTTAATACCTTTAATAATACTCGCTGTAATAGCTTTTGGACTTTACCAATGGGGAGTAGGCTTCAACAATACGGCTATTGAACTCAAAGAAACTTCGACCAAGACCTGGGCCAATGTAGAAAGTTCTTACCAACGTAGAAATGACCTTATAGACAACCTGGTAAAAACCGTTCAGGGAGCTGCAGATTTTGAAAGAGGCACCCTAACAGATGTTATCGAAGCCCGGGCAAAAGCCACTTCAGTATCTATAGACCCAACCAATATCACCCCTGAACAATTGGCCAAATTCAATGAAGTACAAGGCGGATTAAGTGGCGCACTGAAAAGCCTTTTGGTAACGGTAGAACGGTATCCTGACTTGAAGGCCAACCAAAACTTTTTGGAATTGCAATCCCAATTGGAAGGTACTGAAAACCGGATCAATGTAGCGCGTGACCGTTTCAATGCCACGGTAGAACCCTATAACAAACACATAAAGACCTTCCCAAATTCAATATTGGCAGGGTTATTCAATTTTGAAGAGCTTTCCTATTTTAAATCCGAGGCAGGTGCTGAACAGGCTCCTGACGTGAATTTTGATTTTAAATAGCCCCTGATTATGTCTCGAGTAGAAAAATTTTTAACGGCAGAGGAAGAACAAGAAATTGTTCAGGCGATTGTCGATGCCGAAAAAAATACTTCCGGGGAAATACGGGTACATTTAGAGCCCCATACAAAAAAGGACCTACTTGATAGGGCCAAGGAAGTATTCCATTCACTGAAAATGGATAACACCAAAGAAGAAAACGGAGTACTGATCTATGTTGCTGTAAACGATAAGAAATTTGCTATTTACGGTGATCGGGGCATTGACAAGGTTGTGCCTGAAGATTTCTGGGACACCACCAGGGACACTATTGCATCGCATTTTAAAGACGGAAGGTTCAAACAAGGCCTCATTGAGGGTATATTGAACGCCGGAAAGGAGTTGGAAAGACATTTTCCATGGCAACATGGCGATGTAAATGAGCTGAGCAATGAAATATCTAAAAACTAGTATACTTGTATTGTTTCTTTTCTGGGGTTTGGGTTCTTTCGCCCAGTTCCAAATTCCTGATAAACCAAAAGAGGAAACCAGTGTTTACGACTATATCAATCTCTTAAGCGAAGGCCAGAAAAATAGTCTGGAACAAAAGCTTATCCGTTATTCAGACAGTACTTCCACCCAGATTGTGGTTGCCATTATCCGTTCTACCGAAGGGGAGGAAATTAATTACCTCGGAGCAAATTGGCTCACCGACTGGGGCATTGGACAAAAGGGGAAAGACAATGGAGTATTAATTATTTTAGCCAAAGACGACCGGAAAATCGGTATCAATACGGGTTATGGTGTCGAGGGTTCGCTGACCGATGCGATGTCTAGAAGGATTATCGAAAATGTTATCATCCCCCATTTTAAACAAGACGATTATTATGAAGGTCTGAATAGTGGTAGTGATGCCATTTTTCAGGTCCTTCAGGGTGAATTTCAGGAAGAACGCTCTTTTAACAACAATACTGGTTTTCCGTTGGATGCTTTTTTGCCCATCATCATTTTTATTGTCATCATGATCATACTCTCCAGTCGCAACCGAAGAAATGGTGGTGGCAAAGGTGGTGGCAGAAAGTCAGGACTCGACCTATGGGATGTGATCATCCTTAGCAATATGGGTCGTGGAGGCAGTTCAGGTGGTTTCGGTTCCGGTGGTGGCTTCGGAGGCGGAGGCGGCTTCGGTGGTGGCTTTGGCGGCGGCATGGGTGGCGGAGGTGGCGCTTCCGGTGGCTGGTAATCATAATTTGCACCTTTTCCTTTGAGGATTACAAGCAACCTTTTCCTCTTTTTTCCTCTTATCAATAAAAAGACATATGATTTTAAGGAAGATTTTTATTGGTGCCCTCTTTTTATCTTTTATTTTTTGTTGTGAGGATGATAAAAACGATTGTTCCGCGGTTTTATGTTTGGGTTCCCCTTCGATAGGTTTTGATATTATCGCTGATGGATCCAATGTGTTCTCCGATGGAAACTATTCCCTGGAAGATATTACCATTGAGGGTGAAACAGCCTTGGAAACGAATCTTTACCTTGTATCTGATTTGGATTCCAACCAAAACCCCATTCTTTTCATTCAAAATCCTGATTGGACAGAAGGCAACTATTCATACACTTTGCTGATTGGTAATGATTCGCGACTTGAATTGAAGGCAACTTTTATTGAATTGGAGGCTGTGAACAGTTCCTGTTGTGGAAATGTCGCCTTTTTACAAAGTCTGGAAATTGACGGCACCCCTGCCCAAATGGCCAACAGTATCTATATTATTTCACTTGACTAAAATTGATTCAACTACTTCTTACGCATAAAGACCATAATCGGAACCCCAGTGAAATCAAAATTTTCCCTTAGTTTATTCTCCAAATATCTTTTGTAAGGTTCACGCACGTACTGCGGCAGGTTACAGAAAAATGCAAATTGCGGATAAGGCGTTGGTAATTGGGTACAGAATTTGATTTTCACAAACTTACCCTTATAAGCAGGAGGTGGGTAATTTTCAATGATGGGCAACATAATATCATTGAATTTACGTGTCGGTATTTTTGCACTTCTGTTATTATACACCTGTACCGCCGTTTCTATCGCCTTGTAAATACGCTGTTTGGTCAGAGCGGAAATAAAAAGAATAGGAACATCGGTAAATGGCTCAATGGCCTTTTTTATCTTTTCGGTATATTGTTTCATGGTGTTGGTTTCCTTGTCTTCCACCAAATCCCATTTATTCACCAAAATTACAATCCCCTTATTATTTCTATGGGCCAGCCAAAATATATTGGCCACCTGACCATCGAAACCTCGGGAGGCATCCAATATCAAAAGACAAACATCACTATGTTCAATGGCACGTACCGAACGCATGACCGAATAAAATTCCAGATCTTCCTTAACCTTTGATTTTCGGCGTATTCCCGCCGTATCTACCAAATTAAACTCGAATCCAAAACGATTGTATTTGGTATCAATACTATCCCGTGTAGTACCGGCAATATTGGTGACGATATATCTTTCTTCCCCTATCAAAGCATTGATGAAGGATGATTTTCCCGCATTTGGCCTACCCACAACAGCAAACCTTGGCAACTCATTTTCCTCTTCTTCATTATCGGGTAATACCTCAACCAAAGCGTCAAGCAATTCCCCTGTACCACTACCATTTATACTTGATAGTGGATAATACTCCCCTAATCCGAGTCCGTAAAATTCAACAGCATCCTCGGCACGTTTTGCATTATCTACCTTATTTACCGCTAAAAACACTGGTTTGTTTGCCCGTCGTAATAATATGGCCACATCCTCATCCATTCCTGTAACCCCACTTTCGACGTCGACCATAAAAATCAAGGCATCTGCCTCTTCAATGGCCAATTCTACCTGTTTATCTATTTGTTGCTCAAAGACATCATCACTTCCTAGTACATATCCTCCGGTATCGATCAAGGAAAATTCTTTACCGTTCCAATCACTCTTACCATAATGCCTATCACGGGTTACCCCACTAACGGCATCAACAATTGCTTCCCTCCTCTGGATCAATCGATTAAAAAAGGTCGATTTCCCAACATTAGGTCTTCCAACAATAGCGACAATAGCACCCATACAACTTTAATTTTGTGCAAAGGTAGTATAAATAAAACGTCAATAGTATTACTTTAGGTCAAATGGAGAGATGTTTTCGATAGATCGAGAAAGAAATTACCTATACTCGTAATCACTTACCAGTGCTTTTGGCTTTGACGAAATCAATGGTCTTTGCAAAGATAAGTAGGGCTCATTTGCCTTTCGTTTTCTTATTTTTTTTGCTGGACTACCATAACAAACCATATATGAACCAACATCTTTTAAAACCAAAGATCCTGCACCAATTACTGAATAAGGACCAATACTTATATTTTCGATTACAGAAGACCCTAAACCTATAGCGGAGAATACACCTAAATTTACATTACCCCCTGTACAGGCTCTTGGACCCAGACTCGAATATTCCTGCATTAAGCCATCGTGATCCAAAGAAGAATACGTATTCAATATACACTGATCCTCAATTGTCGAATTTGTATTTACAATGACCCCTGCCATAATAGCAACACCTTTTCCTATTTTCACATTCCTCCCGATAATCACACTGGGATGAATAGTTGAAACAAAATGGAATTCAGGTGAAACTTTGGTAATATTCCTTACCATTTGATGTCTATTCCAATTATCGCCTATGGCCACGATCCCGCCATATAGATTATATTTATCCTTTAAATAAGGGAGGTCATACTCAGTACCCAAGATTCTAAGACCACAAAAAACAGTATCCTTTTTCTTAAAGGAATCAATAAAGCCAACAACATTATATTCATCCTCCTTAACAATACAATCAAAAATTGCACTGCCATGTCCAGATGCTCCAATTATTACAATATTTTTCATGCCAAATAGGGGATTTTGGTATTTCGTCGATAAAATAAAACACTTTACCGAAATTCAAATATAGAAAAACATTGTACACCACCGCAATGTTTTTCTATTTTTAGTTACATTTCAACATCGATACGAATAGTTATGAGCATCCTACCCAATGAAATAGTATTACGTCCAAGGTTTCAACTTCAGTTACCGCAATCCAAAGAATCGGTTTTAGATGCCTTTGAAAACATAAACCACCCTCCTTTTGTGGTAAAACGAATGGATGACCATGTTTTTATAAAATTCAATAAGGAAAAAGTCCATTTTTGGTCGCCACAGTTACATTTGGAAATCAATACTACTGAAGAAGGTGGCAGCAGGCTTTATGGTTTGTTCGGCCCAAACCCTACCCTATGGACCTTTTTCATGTTCTTGCATTTTGGGGTAGCCACTATCTTTACCGGATTGGGCATTTGGGCCTATTCCAGTGCCTCTTTGGACAGGCCAATTGGTCTACAAATTGGCCTTATGGTTTTTATGGTACTCTTATGGTTTGTACTCTATGCTTTTGGTAGGACAGGAAGAAGCAAGGGAAAGCCCCAAATGCAAGAGCTTCACAATTTCATGAATGGGAGACTTGGGCTGTAGCTTATTTTTTTTGATTATAACCAAAACGCTTTAATTGTCGGGCGTCGCTTCTCCAGTTTTTATTGACCTTGACATACAACTCAAGATGGACTTGTTTCCCGAAAAACTTTTCCAGGTCCTTACGTGCCTCAACACCTACCCGCTTTAGGGCACTCCCCTTATGGCCAATGATAATACCTTTTTGGGAATCGCGCTCAACCATGATCACCGCTCTCATTCGAATGATTTCAGGCTCTTCAAAAAATTCCTCGGTTTCAATCTCAACGGAATATGGAATTTCTTTCTTGTAAAAAAGCAATATTTTTTCACGAATGGTCTCATTTACAAAAAACCGTTCGGGTTTATCGGTAAGTTGATCTTTAGGATAAAATGCCGGTGATTCCGGAAGTAATTCCAGAATTCGTTCAAACACGCCTTTAACGTTGAAGTTATTCAATGCTGAAATTGGATGGATCTCAACCATTGGCAATTGTTCTTGCCAATATTGTACTTGTTTTTCCAATTCTTCCTGCGTGGAAGCATCTATCTTATTCAATAATAGGAGTACCGGAATTTTGCTGTTCTTGATTTTTTCAAAAAACTGCTCATCCTTTAATGCCTGCTCACCAATCTCAACCATATACAATAGCACATCGGCATCTTCAAAGGCTGATTTTACAAAATCCATCATCGAAGACTGCAACTCATAGGCTGGTTTGATTATGCCAGGGGTATCTGAAAGAATCATTTGAAAATCATCCCCATTCACAATCCCCAAAATCCGGTGCCGGGTCGTCTGCGCCTTTGAGGTTATGATAGAGAGTTTCTCGCCCACGAAGGCATTCATCAAGGTGGACTTGCCCACATTCGGGTTTCCGATAATATTTACGAATCCTGCTTTATGCTCTGCCATTCTTCAAATTTTTAAAATACTCATTTGCTGCCTTATTCACTTTGGGTGCCAATAATAGTACTGCGATCATATTCGGTATTACCATTAGCGCATAGGATAGATCGATCAGGTTCTTGACCAATTCCAACGACGCAACGGCCGCAAAAACAATCATGATCACAAAGTACCAATTATAATATCTACCAATTTTTGCATTCGTAAGAAACGATAAACACTTAACACCATAATACGAATAGGTAAATAACGTTGATAATGCAAAGGCGGTCACAATCAACATCAATAGGCCATCACCATAACCAAAAAGTGTCTTTTCGAAAGCCGAAAGGGTCATTACGATACCACTTTGATCTTCCAGATATGCACCACTAAGGATGATAACCACCGCCGTAAAGGTACAAACCATTATGGTATCTATAAAAGGCCCCAACATCGCGACCAAACCTTCCTTTATAGGATTATCCGTTTTGGATTGGCCATGATACATTGGTGCACTCCCCAGACCAGCCTCATTGGAGAACATGGCCCTACGGACACCAATAATCACCAAGCCCCAAAATCCACCGGTAACCATGGTATCAAAATTCCAAGCTTCTGTAATGATCATTTGGAGTGATGGGATTATTTGGGAAGCATTCATCACCATAACCACGATTACAGCAATCAAATAGACGGCCACCATAAAAGGTACAATGGCTGAGGCCACCTTCGCGATTTTTGTCAAACCTCCAAAAATAACCAAAGAGGTAACCAAGGCCAAAACCAAACCTATGGTCCATTTCCAATTGACATCACTCATCCCATATATGGTTCGTGACGGTTCCACCACACTCATAAAAGTCTCTGTAAATTGATTCGCCGTAAACACGCCTAAAAAACCAAATAATCCGCAAATCGCAAAGAAAACGGCCAAGGGTCTTGCTTTCTCCCCTAAACCTTGGGTTATATAGTACATGGGACCACCTTGCAGATTACCTTGGGCATCGGTCTTTCTAAACATTATTGAAAGACTACAGGAATAAAACTTGATACACATACCAATCAATGCGGTCATCCAAATCCAAAAAACAACTCCGGGACCACCATCGTGAATGGCAATGGCCACTCCCGAAATATTACCTAACCCTACTGTGGCAGCAACCGCTGCCGAAAGCGCCTGAAAGGAACTGACATCACCTTTAGCATGCTTGCCATCATATTTACCCATGGTAATGGCTATTGCATGACCAAAATACCGATAAGGTAATAATTTAGAATAAAACACAAGAAAGAGTCCGCCAAGTATAAGAAGAATGAACATAGGCCATTCTGTATAGGGCAACATCTTTGCTATAAAATCATTGATAAGGTCCATGGGCTATAAAAATCCGAAGATATGGATTTTTAAGAGTTTTCACCGAAGGGCCGTATTAAAAAGATTATCGCAACAAGTTTTGATTATACCAAGAAACCGTTGTATATTTGTCGCCCGTTACAAATAGTAGCGCTCTTCTTGTCAGTGTCATGAGCTGAAGTTGCAAAACAAGACAGAAGAAACCCATATCGCGGGGTAGAGCAGTAGGTAGCTCGTCGGGCTCATAACCCGAAGGTCGCTGGTTCGAGTCCAGTCCCCGCTACTAGAGAACAAAGGGCTTCCGAGAAATCGGGAGCCTTTTTTTTATTTCACCTAGTACAGAATAAGTACAGAATTGCTACTTTTTGTGTAAAACAATTTTATTTATTCCTAATTGATTTTATTTGATTGATTGAAAAAAATGGGTTATGAATAATTGATTTAAATTATCCACCAAAAACCTTTTGCATTTTAAAGCATAACTATGTCATTAAAAAAAGTGGACTTACTATATTTAACTGGACATAAAGTTAAGAGCGTGTAGGCTGTTTATATTAATTTTGAAAAAAATTAAGAGAAAAGGAATTACACGGTAGAGTTTAAACAAAAAGCAGTGGAACTGAGTTATGCCCGTGGCAGTGTCGTGGAAATATGCAGGAAACTGGACATACCTTGATCGGTATTGAGGCGCTGGCGAAGGGAATCCAGGGATTTTGGAAACAATAGTTTTCCGGGAAAGGGGAATCCAAAGCTGACAGACGAGCAAAGGGAGATAGCGGAATTGAAGAAAAGATTGAGGTATGCCGAACTGGAGCGCGATATCCTAAAAAAGGCGATAGCCATCTTCTCCTAGGGCGACAGGAAAAATATAGGTTCATAAAACACCATAAATTTAAATTTCCAGTTGGGAAGATGTGCAGAATGTTCAAGATAAGTAAAAGTGGTTATTATAATTGGTTGCGTCGCGGCCCATCCAAAAGGTGGTTGGAAAACGAGGCCATAACTGAAGCTGTCCATGATATTTTCGAAGGTAGCTTTGGGAGTTACGGGGCACCGAGGATCAAAGCGGAACTCTCGAAAAAGGGATATCGAGTCTCAAGGCCCAGGGTAGCCAGGATAATGAGGGCCAATAATCTGTTTGCCAGAAGGAAACGTAAATTCAAGATTACAACGGATAGCAAACACAACTATCCAATAGTCCCTAATATATTAAATCAGGACTTTACAGTCTCTAGGGGAAATTAGGTATGGGTCTCTGATATCACCTATATACAAACCAAACAAGGTTGGATATATTTAACGGTGATTGTAGATCTGTTTCATCGAAAGGTCGTAGGATGGTCAATGAGCGAAACTTTAAGCACTAATGACACTATTATCCCAGCTTGGAAGATGGCCGTTAAATCAAATGCTATTACTAAAGAACTCATATTTCATTCTGATAGGGGATCTCAGTATGCCAGCTATAACTTTACCAATGTTCTAAAAAGTTATGACAGGGCAGTAACACAAAGTATGAGTAGAAAAGGTAATTGTTGGGATAGCGCAGTAGCTGAATCATTCTTTAAAAGCTTAAAGGTAGAATGGGTGTATAAGCACAATTATGGGCCTAGATCAGAAGCTGAGTTATCGATCTTTCAATGGATAGAAACTTGGTACAATAGAAGAAGGATACACTCCACTTTGGGGTATAAAACTATAAAAGAATTTGAAACGGAAATGTATAATCAAAAAATAGCGGCATGAACCTTATCTAATTGTCCACTTTTTTGTTGCAAGTCCATTTCAATTCTTTAATTTTAGAAATGATTCACAGGAACATTGCGATATCGCAATTCGCCAACACGGTTGTGAATTGCTTTCAGTTCTTTAATTTTAAGGATAGTTCACAGGC
>NZ_QGGQ01000016.1:57249-57461 GCF_003148665.1 Maribacter polysiphoniae
GTTGTGAATTGCTTTCAGTTCTTTAATTTTAAGGATAGTTCACAGGCTAGCAAATACATTAAAAGAAATATAATTGTTGTGAATTGCTTTCAGTTCTTTAATTTTAAGGATAGTTCACAGGATGTCTTTAATTGTTATCGTTAAGCAAATAGTTGTGAATTGCTTTCAGTTCTTTAATTTTAAGGATAGTTCACAGGGAAAACAAAAAGCGA
>NZ_QGGQ01000016.1:59951-67869 GCF_003148665.1 Maribacter polysiphoniae
GTTGTGAATTGCTTTCAGTTCTTTAATTTTAAGGATAGTTCACAGGATACCCGCCATAATAAGCTGGTATCCTGTTTGTTATAAGCTGTTTCAGAAATAAAATAATAACATACCAATCGAGATCTCGACTGCGCTCGACCCGACATTTTGAATGCTAAAAAAGTTCTAATTGTTGGGTGGGGGTTTCGGGTTCTGTTTCTTTTTGCCCGTGAAACAATTCAATCATCCCAAATTGTTTGTCGGTAATCTGCATAATACAGACCTTTCCCTTTTTCGGTAAATTCATTTTAGTCCGTTTAATATGCACCTCGGCATTTTCACGACTAGCGCAAAAACGAAGGTATATACTAAATTGAAACATAGTAAAACCATCATCTAACAGATTTTTACGAAACCGTGTCGCTACCTTACGGTCGGTTCGTGTTTCGGTCGGCAAATCAAAGAATACAAGTACCCACATACTTCTATATTGGTTTAAACGGCTAAAATGGTTTACACTCATCTTAAATTATCAGTATAATCGATTAATCGGGTTAACCAGAGTCTAACTTTGTCATATCAAACGAAGTCTAAGTTCACTACATTGACATGGGTATGCGTTTGTCAATCCGAACACAATCCATGGCCAACACATTCATACGAGTTTTATCTGTCAGGTCGAGCGCAGTCGAGACCTCCTTCACGGTCTAAATTTGTAATGGCCTGAATTCCTGCATTCGGCCAAAATCCGTATCATTTCTTCATCACCATTCGCCAAGGCCCCTTTCTTTGTACTACTCCATTTCTTTATTTGTATCTCAATGGCATTGGTCTGTCCTATATCATTGAACACTTCATGCCAAATAAGCCCGGTCTTCACTTATAAGTAAAACAGGTCTTGTTCCTTCCCAACTGATGTTCATCGAAACGTCTGGCCAGGTCGTTCGTAACACCTGTGTACAATAGGCCGTCTTTGCATTCCAATATATACACGTAATATGTTTTCATGGTTTTTTAGCTCTCGACTGCGCTCGAACTGACAAATTAATGTTCTTCTTTGTTACTGAGTTCTCGACTGCGCTCGAACTGACATTTTATTTATAGAAACTCTGGATACAATAACCTTCGACTACTTCCCAAAAAACATTCATACAAACTATTCGTGGTTCGGCTCATAGCATTCATCAAAGGGCTTTGTTTTCCATCGATCATGACGTCCATAGCAGGAATACCCAACAATTCACTTTTTAATTCTTTATTCAATTCGTCATAGGGCTCACCTGATAACACAATATCAAGAACCATTGTATCTACATAAGGCCTATACGGTTCCATGATATCATCGGCCAAACAAAAGGCATTGTATTTATTTCTGTGGTAAATACCTACCGAGGGTAACAAACCACTACTGACCAAGGCACGCGCCGTAACGGCCCTTAAAATGGCATAGCCGTAATTCAACAGGTTATTGGGCGCAATACCTTTCTGGTTTCGACTAAAGCCTTCTATATCAAATAGGTTTTGAAAATAATAGGCCGCTGCAATGGCCTCATGGTTTTGGGCGTCCCCGCTTTTTACCTCCTTGGCCCATCGTTTCAATTTTAAGGCATTTTTGTTACGTTGTAATAAATGACTTGCTTGATTCTCTATTTTGATACTGACCGTCTGCTGCCATAGGTTCTTTTTTAAGGGCACACTGGCATTCAATTGATAGCGCATTCGCTCTGTCTGTTCGGTATGGCCCACTAGGGGCTGTAACAAAGAACATGGTAAATGCTGTAGATCACAGGTAATAACCGCTGTCTTATTTTGTACCAGTTTGCGTAACAACCCATTGGTTACTGTTATTTGTGGATCTTCCAAGACCACATAGCCCAGGTCCTCAATGGGGATGGTAGCCTCTTGTCTACCTTCTTCCGGAAAGTTGACCACCAATTGTTCATTACGCGTACTTAGATAGGCTGGATTGCCAAAAAATAGGGTGCGTTTGATCATCGCTTAAAATTTAAATTCAATGCTCCCGTCTAATTTCATATCAAAATCTTCACCTTCTATTACAAAAGTAAAATTCCCTGGTGTGAGTAATAATCTTGGAGCGACAAAATCAACAGAGAATTTTGAAAAACCATCTTTCCCTTTAGTCCCAAATTCTTCCTTGGGAAAATCTCCCATTAATTGTTTATCATCGCGTGCATCTAAATGATGTTGAAATAGGATACGTTGAGTCTTTGCATCAGCTAATCGTTTAACAAAATATAACCTATTTGACAAATCATCATTTTCTAAATCTTTCAACTCCTCTTTATCATTTTCAAAAAGTATCACCTTTTGACCAACCATAAAAACATGTTTTATTATAGCTCTTTTGGATTTTTTCCCTCTTCCTATATAAACAGGTTCTAAAATTTCTTTTGATTTAAACAGGTTTTCAGGAGTTAATTCTTCAAGATGTTTTGCATATTTAGCTGACTCAAACACATTAAAGGGCACAATAGATCTGCCGTTTTCATTTTCGTATAATCCGAACATGTAATTTTCTCCTGAATCCGCATAAATAAAGTTTTTGTAATCTTTTGAGGATTTATAAACCTGTTCTTTTACAATTGTAGCATTATCAGGATTCATAAAGCCACGGGCCGCTTTAACTCTACAGCGTAAATGACGTAATGTCTTGCCTTGAAAATCTTTTAGCTCATGTTGTTTTACACCTTCTGCCAATTTCCTTTTTAGGTGTTGCTCTAAATGTTTATCAATTATTACATCAGTTTTAAAATTAACACTATCAATGGGCTTTCTTATTACCATCCATATTTCATCTTTCCCATCTACTTGGTTATATAGAATATTCCCATCTTCATTCCTTTTTAAACTACCATCTTTATCTTTAGCAGCAATCTTTATTTTTCCATAATACGTTTGCTGATGCAGTTCTCCTCTTATAGAATCTCCTTGGGCAATTTTTATAATTTTATTTCCATTTGCATCCAATAGTAATTTTCCATTCTTATCTCTCAACCATACAATTCGCCCTCGTTTTCTTACTTTTTTTATTCCAAGTGTAAGTGTCTGGTCCTTATCAGCAATGTTGTTGATTAGAATGTTCTTTTGAATTTCTTCAATCATTGAATAACTGAAGCTTGAAAATGGTTTCTCGTGATATTGTTTGCCTCTGTTTTCTTCTTCAAATTCATAGGCTGTCTTCAAAATTTCCTCTCGTTTTCTTGGCGATGGTATTAAAGTTAACACAGCTGCATCAATTGCGTGGTGATAATGTTTTCCCCTGTCTTTTGCTTCATCCTTAGGCTGTATTTCGTAAATCTTTCGGAATTGTGCAGTATTGGTTCCCTTAATAACTTCAACTTTACTAAAAACCGTTTTTAAATAATGAAATGCATATTTGGTTATAATTTGTGTATCTATTAACTGGCTGTTTACAAAACCTTGTGGAATTTCAGTTCGGGTAAACCTATCCAATTTATTTTTCCAATAATTATACTCCATTTGAAGCAAATGTCTGGCTCGGATAGCTTTATCCTTAGAATCTTTGTCTATAGCTAATTTTGAATTTCTCTTTTGTGTTTCAATTTGTTTTCGCAAAGCATCTACTTTCTTTTCCCAATCCAATAATCTGGGTTTTATTGGTAAGTAACCGTGCGATTCAAATTCGTAGTTGGGTAACTCGGTTGGCATTTGGTTCTTTTTAATTCCCCGATTATAGTCTGCATAACAAACTGTTAGATTTGCTAAGGAATTGTCAAATGATTTACTTCTTGGAATCGTATGTTCAAAATCAATTACATTTTTATTAAATAGGTCCGTTAACTTTATAAGTTTACCCGTGTAAATACAAACGCAGTTTTGTTCTTTCCATAACCTGTATTTCTGCACATCATCTTTGGAAGCATTAATCGATTTCACTACTTCCTCATAGTTTTCCAATTGTTCTGCCCATAACCGGAATTTATCTGTATCTGTTGTACTTATAGGGTTGGCGATTCCAGAAAATTCCGGATCCTTTATCAGTTCGGAAATAGCATTCGCAAATTCTCTGTTCTCGGTTTCTCTATGACGCTGATATTGTTCAATGGCCCAACGCTTGTTACTATCATTTAAATCTCGCGCAACCTCAACGACAATGCGTGTATCTTCATCTATCTTTCCGGTTTTAATCAAATAATTGATGACATCACGTAATTTGTAAAGTGTTTTGTATGCCATAGGGTTTTTGAAAGACGCCGTTTTTGGACTTAATAAATACTGCTGCCCTTCTTTTTTAGGATAAATATCTATTTGTGAGGGATGATAAATTTTGTTCAAAATTTTTTCCTCGACATTGAAGTTATCATCTAAAAATCGTTTTATCTGATTCACCAAATGAGGTGGTTTAAGGTGTTCTCGTTTTGAAGAAGCAAAAAATGCCTGATACTTTGCGGTTACTTCTGATAAGATTTTTTGTTTGTATCCATCATCTAATTTAAGCCAAGTCTTTCCTCCAAAATGCTCTTTTGCCGCACTTTCAACATCCTTAAAATCAGATTCATTTAATTTATATGTAGTGTCTTTCCAAGCAAATCGGTCTTCATAATCTAAAGCATAATATTTAAAAATCAAATTATTGGCAATGGTAATTATTTTCTTGTATTTTCTATTTGCTTCAATCTCATCTTTAATTGCTTTGAGTATAACTTCTCTGTCTCCTTCAAAAACTTCTTTACCAAGAATTTCTGGGATTTTTGCCAAGATTACGGCTTGGGAATAAATCATTCCTTCTCTTAGAAATGGCAAAATATTGTTTATGGCCTTTAAGCTCAAATTTGCATAGCCAACGGGGAAATTATTAAAAAGTGTTTTTAATTCTTTGACTTGAGTTTCTTCTAATTCGAGTACATCAATTAGAAATTCATCAAAATACTCTTCATCTTCAAACGAAAACAGGATATGCCATATATCTTCTATCGTATATTTCTTTGCTTCATCTTCTCCTTTTTTATTTTTTCGGATAACTGTCTTTTCATAGTTTTTCCAATCTTCTCCAAAAACCGATTTTAACCTTGCGGAAACAAAACAACTCGAAACGGATACTTTATCCATTTTCTTACTGTAATTCAGTTCCCAATTCTTTCCTCCTTTTGCTTGTATAAATTTTCTTATTTCACTAAAATCAAATTCCCTTTTGCTCTTGAAGAAGAATTTTTCGTGATACAATTTTTCTTTCAATTCCAACGGAATAGCCTCCAACTGGGCATCTTTGTCAGTACGGAACTTAATATTGTTAATAAATGACCATGCACGATATTCTTCAAACCTGGGGTGACTTACTGGGCATCTTGCTTTGTTGGGTTCAAGGGTACATTTTCCTACCAAAGCTTTTTGGGAGCGTAATGGACGTTGAAAGAAAATCGCTTTTTCGATTTTCTCTTTAAAATCATTATCAGCTATATTCTGACACTCAAGTATTTTTTGAACTTCGGACAAATAATCGGACCTTAATGTATATCGATTTCTTACTCGAATACCATTATCTTCCAAATAAGCAAAAGCAGCACCCAAACTGCCGTGTTCAATAATCAGGTCTTCGTATTCGTTTCGGCCGATTGTTTTGGTTTCGTTACTTCCTTTGTAAACAGCTGTTTTCTCATTTGCTCCTTGCTTTCTACTACTTTTAAATCCACGTCTTTGGGCAATGTGATACAGGGCTCTACCGATTTTGTAACGGTTTTCTTGAATTGATAAATCCAACTTTTCGTTTATCAGTAATCTTCTTAATTGAAAAGGACTAGAAAAATCAGGCGTGTTGTCGCCATTAAAATCCAATCTTATCCATTTTTGAAAAGCTTTGTCTTCAACAGGAAAAACTCTCCCAATTCCCTTTTTATACTTTTTCCATTTGTCTAGGTTTTCCATGTTCAACGGACAATAGCCTTTTTCAATCAATACTTCTAAAGTTTCCCATTTTCGATATCTTCTTGCATTGTATAATCTTCTAGAAGAACGGTGTTTAGTACGCTCTGCTGCAAAAGAAAATTCGCCTGTTTTTCCTTCGCCCACTCCTTTTCTGAATGTGTAAACACCATACCAAGAGAAAACTTCATCTTCTCTTAAAGTAAGGCCTATTGAGTTTGTTCCTAGATCAATTCCTAAAATTTTATTCATTTATATAAATTTTTTATATTTACAATCTGAAAGACAATTCACAACAAGGCTATAAGCCGAAGAAATTCTTTGCCTCGCATACTTCTGTGAGGCTTTTTTTTGTTTATTAAACTTTTAAAATCAAAGCTTAAAATTCGTTTCATTTACCTAAAATTTATTTAAAAATAATAATAACCGGGCGCATTACCTTACGGAAATCCGTAATGTGAATAACAATGTTTTTTTTTATCTTTGCCGTACTGAAAGCAATTCACAATAACGATTAATCCGTTGTGAAAACATTTAAAGCGGCCTTAGCGGGTCGCTTTTTCGTTTAAAAAAGGTAGATTACAATATATAATGAATGAGGCAAAGCAATATAAGAAATTTGAAGCAGGTGCCGCGGGTTCTATGGAAACTACCCCTGTAGATTACACAAAATTTTTAGAGCACATACTTGCTTTAGAATCTCAAAATTCACCAATAACCCAACTGTTGTTTTCCCCCAATATTGTAATCAATTCAAAAAAACAATTTGGACCAGAATCCCTTGAAACTACTACTGAAAATGAAAGAATTGGCCTAAATTATGGTATGGCATGGGGATTAATAACAAAAACGCCCTACGGCAAAGGTGTTTTTAAAGAGGGCCACAGCGAAGGTTTTCAACATTATTCTATTCTATATCCTGAACATCATTTAGGGGTATTGCTAATCTCCAATAGTGACAATGCAGAAAGTATTTTTAAAGAATTGTTGAAAATAACAATTGGCGACATATACACGCCCTGGGAATGGGAGAGTTATATTCCTTTTAATGAAGGAAATTAGATTGCCCTTAGTTAAGTTTCCCCGTATTGACTAACTAATGGATTCCATACCTATCTTACGCGCTTCTGATGACCTTTCCTCCAAAGGGCTCTACAAGCCTCTCCAATATTGCCAGTCCTGACAATATCATCCGTTAAGGTTTCAAGCACTGCTTCTTATCTTAGTTCTAACCCAAACCCTCCATTCTCCCCAATAGTCTACCCTGTAAATCACTTATTTTGCCCACATACTGAAGTAGCATATCTGTATCCACTTATAATTTGGTCAGTCTTTACTCTGATGTAAATACACTTTTAATTCTTTAAGGTCGAATTTTGAACGAAAAAGACAATACTGATCTCCCTTTTGATAAAATTTACGCCGTGTTTCTTACGGCAATTATAAAGTTGATTGGCTCTATTGCCGCAAAACAAAATGTGCCTACCGCATATAACCATGACCATAAAAGGAAAGGTAAGGAAGGACTTTACTTTCCAACATACTACTTAGCCAACTATTCCTTTCGACAGCCTACGAACCTCCCTTCGAAGGGTTACAATGGATTTCCTTGAGATGTGCCAATTGTATTTCACCCAAACCCCTTGCCTCCATAAAGAACCGTTCACAACGGCGAAAAACCCTGTCCGAATCATCTGGTGAAAATTGGATCGCCCCCTTGAAGCGCATGATATGGTGCGCATTGCACAGCATATAGAACTGGCGCTGCAGGCCGTATGTCCCGCGGGGAAATATCCTTTGCGGCAACCCGGTAAAGTGACCACATAAATGGAACAGATAGGACAGGGAATAATGGTTCGGGACATATTCCCAAAAAATGCGCAACAGTCCAAGGCATACCTGTTCCATGGCAAAGTGCATTACGGCCATTTTGGAAGCGGTGTCCTCCCTTTCCCCGATGATGCCAACGACCGAAAGAAGATACTCCGCCCTTTCCATTCGGTCGATCCAACTTTCCCGGATTCGTTCATAATAGGTG
>NZ_QGGQ01000017.1 GCF_003148665.1 Maribacter polysiphoniae
TCGCAGTACTTCCAGTACACCGAACCCATCAGGAAGATCATCTATACGACCAACGCCGTGGAAGGTTTTCATCGCCAAGTTCGTAAGGTAACCAAGACCAAGGGGGCATTTACCAACGACATGGCCTTGTTGAAACTGGTATACCTGGCCACAAAGAACATCGAAAAAAAGTGGACAAGCCCATTACATAATTGGAGTCTTACCGTTCAACAACTTTATATTAAATTTGGGGAGAGGATACCACTGGTCTTAAACGCCAATTCCTTTGGGGCTAGCCCCAAAGGAATTGGAACAACGGACAGAGTTTAATTTACAGACCCGCGTTAGACGTTATTATGTTTCTAAACTAAGTTTCCAACGCTTTAAGTACCTCAATTAGTTTGGAAACTTAAACTAATGACCAATTCTGCCAAGTAAGTAATGTTAATAGGGTATTTCAGAGATTGGTTTCCGGTTTCCAGTTTCCTGAACTCTTATTGTTCCATAACTTTGATACTTGACTCTTGGAGATTCCTGTTAATTCCACTACTTGTTTTTGGGATGCATTGTTCCGTTTAGCTCTTTTAATCAATTCTTTATTGAAGATTTTATTATCAATGTCATTACTTTTAAAACCTAATACTATTTTGAAATTGATAAAATAAAATTCATTGATAAGGATGGCTAAATCGACTGTTTTAGCAGTTATTTTAGATTGGTAATCCTTGTTCATGGAATTACTCATTAAATGGACTAGAATAATAAGTTTATATATGCTTATCTGCATTTTAGCATTGTATTCCTCTTGTAGACTAGGAAGACTATCTTTTTCGTAAATAAGCCTTTGAAGATAATCGTTTAACATATCCTCCGCATCTTTTTCAAACGGAATAGTGAAATCTTTTTTTTCACTTTCCATATGTTTTCTGTAATCCAAGAGGGTTTTAAGAGAATTGTTGTAGTTGTCAATTACAAATGGAGCGATAAATCCTTTAGACAGTTTATTGTTGCTGGTCAATGGTGTTGTAAATAATATTCTATCGATAAAGCCACTTTCAAGATTACCGTTGGCGAACATTTTTGGAATGAACTGATGCTGTATGGACCCTAAAATTGTAGGGTATGATTTGGACATCCTATAACTTTCGGTTGTCTTTCTTCCTACGTCGATATGATGATTGGTGAATCCCTGAAGTAAAAATGATCTCCAATTTGCCCCCTCATTATTGTTATTGTTGCCCATTTTTTCGATTAGGCCATACAACTCATCTACAAACAATCCTATGGAGTATGGGTTCTGGTTATGAATAAACATAGCCGCTTCTATTGTGGCATTTTGAATCAATAATTGTTTTCGTTTGATATTTATAATGTCATTGGTAGAATCGACATTGTCATTAGCCTCTTTTTTTTCTTTTAGATACTTGCTATATCCTTCGTTATCAAAGTCATTTAGTGTGGTTGTAGCAAGACTCATAGCTGGTGATTTTGAATCACCTCTACTGCCAATTAGGGCGAAAAATAGATTGGCATAGTTTTCATAACCATTATGCTCTACTTTGAATGCTAAGCCTGCGGCATTACTAAAAGCGAATAGAATTGAAGCCAACATGTATTCTTTTGGTATTCTTTTATGCAAGAAGGCTTGTTCAACAATCTCACTATACGCAGATGGTAATTTATCAATTATCTCTTCTAATTTTTTTCGGGCTAATCTTTTGTTTTGGTCCGATTTCTCGTCCAATGGTAGTTTGTTAAATATCATGGATTGAAATTTTCAAGTTGAACTTTGATGCCTCTCGACACTTCTTCTACAGACCAGACGTTTTCTAAAAAGGCATTTCTATTATTACTAATTGACAACAGTTTAATAAGGTTTTCAACCACCTTACCGTTTTTTTGGAAAGAAACCAACTGCTGTTTATCCAATTGGCCGCCTGCATGTTTTAGTAATGAACACCTTAATCGGTTGTTCATTTTATTGGTTATATCTTCAATAATATTTTCAAATGAAGTATCAATAATTTTATGCAGCTCTTTGTGCGGAATTGGATTGTCAATCGTTGTTTGGAACATATCCATTAAGAAACCAAGACAATAGGCATATAGATTAGCAAAATTTTTATTGCGCTTAAATGATTCATCTAAGGTGGTATTAATATATTCTAGCATACAATTAAATGCTTTTTTATCCTGATTATTGACCTCCAGATGAGTGCCTTGTAATCGCATTGAAAGATGTTCTATTGCTTGATTAAGGTTCATGAAAATTGTTTTATAGATTTATTTTGTTTAAGAATACCCAGCTTTATTTTTCTTGCCGCTTGAGAGGGTTTTCAGCTTTCCTTATGAAACATTTTTTCAGCTTTTGATTACCCATGAAATTCATGATTCCCTAGAACGTTCCAATGTAGCAATGATATCTTCTCTTCTATATCTTACTCTATTACCAATTTTATATGGCTTTAAGATCCCTTTCTTTGACCAATCGTGAACGGTAGGCAAGGAGATTCCGAGATAATTTGCTACTTGATTTCTGTTTAAAAATTCTGGTGGTTCTTTGGAGGTTAGTCTTTCCTCAAAGGCATTGATTTTTTGTTCGACCCCATCCAATATAGTACGAGTCAAATCTTCTGCACTTACGTGATCTACTTGTGTTGTTTTTTTAAGCATTTTCAGACTATTTAAATTCATAGACCAAAAAAAGTATATATAATTTAAAAAAAGTCAATATTCTAAACCGAATATTTCAACGCAGGGTTAACACCCGATTGTTAATAAAAAATAAGTGGGTAAATAAAAAAGTAGAATTTATTAAAGAAAGCTTAAGCTTTTCAACTAAAAAAACAATCCTTTATTTGAACTTTTCTTCCCTCTCGATAACTATCGGGACTATTGGGATGGACTAAGGCTTTTCATAGGATACATTGTTCTTTGTTCATGCTTTTTTCATTCCATTAAGAATTTCAACTCATCACAAGTTTTGCTCGGTACAAATTCAGTCAGTTCATAATCCGCTAAATCATTTTTCTTGAAAGGGTCTTTACCAGTAATTTTCTCCAACTCAGATTTAGATTCAACATTTGATAATATTATTCCGCCTGTTCTTGGTATTTTTCGTCCTGAAGCAAGAAAGTGTCCTAATTCATATTGTTCATTGAGGAATTCAATATGCTCATTTAGAAATTGGTCAATTTTTTCAAGTTCGGTTTTATAAGTCAAGTTTATTATGAACATTTAGATCTTTGTTTTAGTTCGTTTTTAAATTTAATTTGCGTTCTGATTGGGTATGACACACAACGGTTCAGCTCGTATGTTTGGTTATAGTTTATTTGAGCTATTATAAAGATACTGATTTGGATTCTGAACCGTGCAAGAAAATGGAAAGGCTACTGTAGCTTAGAAAGCAATAGAACAAACCTTAGTTATTTTTTGAGTAAATAACCTTATAGTGGGTATAAACTCGAATTCTCACTAGTATTCTATCGTTTATTTCTGTTTTGGTTTGCCGAGAAAGTGTCCTATCTCATCCTTAATCAATTACCTTCCTAGAATTAAAGTTAATCAATTCTACTTTTAAACAGTTCGGTTTTAAGGGAGGAGATCATAAATACTATTACAAATGCGATAAGAATTGAAATGACAATTCCAGCGATACTAAGTTTAGGTTTTGTTTGGTATATGATATCTGTGTTATTCAAATTGCTTAGAACAATTGTATATAGTTACAAGTAACTATATTTCTATTATATGATCCTTTATTTGAACTTTTAATTATAATCTGGTTCGCCGAGATATTGTCCTTTCTCATTTTTTGTCCATCTAGACTTAAAGTTAATCAATTCTACTTTTAAACAATTTCGTTTTAGGGGGAGCTTACATGCGCACGTTAACCTTCATCTCAGCTGCAGTCCGTTGGGAATTGATGATTACCTGCACGCATTGAAATCCCGGCACAAAACGCCATCGGACAGTTTTTTCAAGCATACTGTTTACGGGCTACGGAATGCCTACCGTATTTTTGGAATTAAGCAAATGCGAGTGATGCCCTCTTCAATTGAACGGCCGAATACAATCCCAGAGTTGAATCAATTCCGCTTTTTAAATAAATTATCTCGACTTAATAAAACATATACACTAACGGCAAAACTTAGTGCCATGGATGCACCATTTTTTATAGAAAATATTTCACCATCTTCATTCATGTTTGTCCAATTGTCAGGAATAAAAAAGAGAGCCTTCTCGAATCCAGGATAAAATAACATCCATAAGCCAATAAAAAACCCTGGCAGCAAAAGAGTTTCATTAATAAATCCAAATAATGGATTATTATTTAAATTTCTAGTTGAAAATTTGCAATATATTAAATATAAAACGGATACATATATGTATATTAGAACTGACCAGAATATAACATCAAACATAATTCATGATTATATGGGATAAGTTAAATATTAATAGTGGTTTAACAAAACCTAATCATCAAATCTTAAACATTATTAATGAAGAGAAATCTCTTAAAATTTAAAAGATGCAAATATTAAAATGGGGTCTTGGTGCTTTTTTGTTCTATCTTGGTTATGGAGCATTTATTACAATGCTAAAGCACTTTAGATTATATGCAAAACAGGACACTTTTTCTGAAGAAAATCATTTATCAACCGCTATAATAAGTCTTTTTTCATTTCTTATTTTAGGTTGCATTGGATTATGGCTATTGGGAGTGTACTAGTGAATTTAACGGATTTATTTATAGGGCAAACCGACCAAGAATCGGTTCAGTCAACACGCCTTCATGTTTGGCCGTACCGACCACGCGAATGCTTAGTTATTAGGGGCAGTTTTTTCCTTCCGAGTTTTTCCGTCCATGCGCAAATTTGCTCAAAAGTCCATCTACATAACTGTTGCTTTTGAGTAAAATCCAACAGTATATTTATTCCGTTTCCTTTAGTAATCTTTTAATTTGCCAATTCAAAATTGTCCAAATTCCATTCATATTTTTATGCCATAAACTCACTTTTCCACCAGACTCTTTCATATAACCTGGATTAGACGAATTATCGACTATGTACTCAATTTCTCCCGAGCCTATAATTTCAAGATATTCAATCAAAACACGATTGCCTATTTTATCTGAAAGTTCAATAATGTCTTTTTCTTTGTCTTCGTTCGAAATCAAAGTTTTCACTTTGGTCAATTTAGACTTTAGTTCTTGATTCATCAGATTCATTTATTTAAAATTATCCGTCCGCTAATTGTTGCCGTATTATCATCTCCGTCGTACTTCAAGTCTTTAAATTCTAAAATCCATTTGTTTCCATCGTTCTTAATTTCAAAGGTTTGTCCGATTTGACTAATTTTTATGAATTGAGTTAAACCTAAAAAAACTGCAATGGACTCGTTTTGTGCAGGTAGGTTTTTAGTATCATTTGTTGTTTTGTACGAACCACCTGAAAAATCATTGCGTACAGCGAACCTTATCATTAAATAATCACGATAATTGTAATCCCCGAAGTTCGCAATTAATGCATTGTTAGGGTCGTAAATTTCTAATTGTATTACCTTGAATTCTTCGTCAAAATCATACCATTGCGGACTTTGAACAATCTCCTTTGTAATCCGCAATTCAGAATCTCCAGTACTCACAATTTCTCGGGTATCTCCATTTATGGTCAGATAAGTACCAGATGGTGTATTGCTTTCTTCTTCTTTGTTTTCGGTTTTATCACAAGCAAAAATGGTAATAAAAAAAAGCGGTAAAAGGTACTTAAATTGTTTCATTTTTAATCGTTTGGTTTTTGTTTGTGCAAAATAGCCCCTAACTTGTTTATATAGATGTAAAATACATTTATATACACCTAATTTAGAACAAAATCGCTGTATTTTATAATCGTTTTTATGAACTTTAAAGAACTGGACTAGGGCTTTTCATAGGAGGTATTGTTATAAGCTATTTTTAATTATTCAATTATCTTAATTTCATTTTCTGCATATTTTATAATCTTCATTTCATAAGGATATTCAGTATCTATATTTTCAATGCTTTTAGTTTCTAGGTAGGTTTTGAAAAAATTCAAATCATCATGGCCAAATATGATAGTTGGATAATACCATGGTCTTAGAACGGAATAGAATGGATAATCCAGTTTTAACTTTAGTTCTTCCTTAAAATTGTTTGTGAACATTATAGAGGTGTGATATCTCTCATTGAAAGGTCTAAATCTATAAATATCCTTATTTTCTAAAGTGTCCAAATACACTTCAAAATTTATTTCTTTTTCTAAATTAGTAAAAGCCCATTTTACAATCTTCTGAATAGGAACATTCCAAATTTTCAGCTCTCTTTGAGTAATAGGTGTGTATTTGTGAGTGTCATAATTCTGATGATGAAAGTAGTATCCATAATGATTATTCAATGGGTAAATTACAGATAACGAATCTTTTTTCGAAGTTAGAGAATTGAGATAAGGAAAAATCGAATGTTTGGATTTTTCCCATTCAGGAATCCCAAACCAGTTTTCTAATCTTACGGCTTGTTCAATAATTTTTTTATTTAGTGTATCCTCGTTTTTATAGTCCATAAGTTCATATACACTAGTACTCAAGCTTTCAAATTTGTCATTATTCGGGCTGATGGTAAGTAGAAGGCCAAAACTTGAATCAATTTCTAAACCTCTTTTATTTAATTCACTTTCTAATCGGTTAACAATAACCTCTTCCTTTGTGCGATTACAAGAGATAATTATTATTAGAAAAACTGATATGGTAATTATTTTTCTCAAATTGCTTATAACGGTTCGGCTCGTATGTTTACAGCCTGTTATTTATTATTTATAAATATAGTAGTTTCCTAATTATTAATACGAGCTAAAATAGAAGTGACAGAGAGGTTTCGGCTAGATACACATGGTGATATCGTTTCATAGGTTTTCCGCCCTTCTATGATTTTCTTGGAATCTGAACAGTACCTAGGTCCTTATTATTGCGATCGAATCAAACGCGAGCAAAGATGACAAAGAGAATCATCCTTTATTTAGACTTTAATTATTTTGGGAACTCAAGCTTTTTGCAAAATCCAACAAGCTTTTCACGATATTTCCAAGGTTTGGTTTTCCCTGGGAGTCTACTTAACCAATGACTGTTTGGCCCCCTAAAGCCAGTGCGATTACTTGACAGTTCCATTGAACTTGGTAAAAGTTTCCTTCCCATGATTTCAATAAATTGCTCTAGTTGCTCCTTACTTGTAAATATAAATGAATGACCATTAAATTCAACGGTCAGTTGTGGAAAGCCTAAGGTTCCAAATCGCTTAGGAGCTGGAGGTTCAAATTCTTGAGATAAATACCAAGGTTTGGAATCTGTCTCGATATGAACCCAATAAGCCATAGGGCTCAGCTTCCAATCAGAAACATATTTCACAAAAGAGGTTTTCATCCTATTGTTATGTCTAAGTTAATAATCCTTTATTTGAACTTTTAATTCTATTCTGGTCCTTCGAGAAAGTGTCCTTTCTCATCATTTAATCGAACTTTGACAATAGTATCGGCTTTTCTTTCGCCCCAACATTCATCAACGATAAGAATTAGAGCCATTGTTAAATTTAGTTTTTTCTTCGGCTTGTTCAAAAAGTTGATTGATAACTTCTTGATATTCCGATGTGTCGAATTCGGATTCTGTAACAAAATCATCGAATGCTTTATTTTTCATCCATTCTGGCTTTTCAAAAGGATAACCACCATATAATCCCAATGCCATATCAAACCTAATTTTGCTTCCCTTAACGGTCATTTCATCAAATGTTGAATGAGATAGCCATAAATCCATTCGTCTTTTAGCTTCAATATATATTTCAAGTATTCGGTTTTCTGATATTTCTGAAGATGGTGCCATTGTTAAGATTTCTTTTTAACCCATTATTTTTGTTTCCTTGCCAAAGTAATCTCATTAGGTATATCTATAGATGAGAAATAAGCCCTAGCATATGGCTGTGTAATAGGATTTTTTTGATAGTACTTATTCATAAGGTCCTCCCGTGAAATATCTTCAGGAAGTAAGTTATAATCAAAATCATTTCTTAAATATTCCGTGAAATCATCTCTGAGCTCCTGAAAACGAACTATTTCGTAACCACCTGCAGTCGATTTAATATACTTGCCTTTACCTTTAATTCTAATATATGAATACCCCATTTCTTCATGAAGAAATTTGAACACATCTAATTGGAAGAAACTAAATTTAGTTTTACCTCCTATACCCTTTTCAACTCTAATAAATTTTGTTTGCATTACACTTCTAACTTTTATCAAAACTCTTCATGATAATAATAGGATGTTAAATCTTCAAGCTTCTCATAAATCTCTAAAAGCATTGTATTCAGGTTTTCTAAATCAACTTCAATATTATCCCACTGTTTAGCGTAAAAATGTCGTTCATAATCTTTAGATATTGGGTATCTAGAAAAATCGATTTTATTTTGATCTGGATTCTCCTGAATTATCTCATAAAGTTCTTCTATATACAATTTAAGTTCTTTTGTAACTGCATCAAAGTGTTTAACTCCATTTGCTCCATGAAAGAGTTTGATTTTGGCTTTAGCATTTTCATAAATCTGTTTGATATTATGTTTACCCTCTATTCTATTGGGTATATCGAGTAGCCTGTTGACTTTCCATATTAAGGCTTTCAAGTATAACTCTATTCCATGATTAACGTTATGGAAAATTGGAAAAATAAGTTTATCGGCCACCTTCCAGTTGTTGTCATTCAAACATCTTTGGGTTAATTCTATTCCTGAACTAAAGTAACCATCAGCTAAAACAAGTAAGTTACTTATATCATCTCCACCATCAGTACGCCAATTAACAAAAGATACTTTAGAAAAGTGCTGGTCATTTCTACTAAAAACTTTTTTCATAGACGCTATAGGCCAAATCTATTATTTTTTTATGATCGTTTTTCTATACTTTAATTAAGGAAGTGTAACGAGCTAAGATAAAAAGCAAGTGAATACTTTCCTTGATGTTATTTAGTGATGATTAAGCAACTTAAATGAAGCCGTTAACTCATCCTTTATTTGAACTTTTATAAAGATAATGATTTTGAGTTTTGAACTGCGCAAGAAAAGGGACAAGGCTACATTTTTAGGAAAGGCTATATCCCCACTTACTCTTTTCTGTACAACCTTCCCGAAATACTCTTATGTAATCTTTATTTTTGCATAGGTCTTATCTTTTAAGTGCTATGGGTATAAATGCTATATTTATTCTCGAATAAAACGCATTAGCAATAATTTGATAAAAGGAAATATGAAAAAGATTCCGATTATTTTAATTTCCATGCTGTTCATTACACTAACAGCTAACGGACAGAATTTATTCTTCATTGGCGAAAATAGTTACCCCTGTACTGAATCTTTTGCACTACAATCTAATTTAGATGGCAGGGAAGACCTGAATGTATTATTTGCCAAGGATGGAGCAACGGCGGTTATTGCCGTAACTACAAAATCTTCACTGCAAGGAACAATAATTAGTGGAAAACTAATAATTTATCTTGATGATGGAACTGTTATAACTTGCATGGACAGGGGAGAATCCTCCTATGTAGATGACACTGCCAAAGCAGTGTACTCTTTGACAAATGAACAAGTGAATAAAATGAAAAACAGCAATATTAATACTGTTAGATATATACTTAAAATGTACGATATTCAAGAAGTTAATCGGTCAGCTTCAAATAAAGCCATATCGACTAAGGATCTAACCGTTAAATTTTTCAATAATTTCGATAGTGTCACCGAAGTTGCCGTTAAAGAGGACCAGGAGCCTGATAAGAAAAAACTCGATGCCCTGATGGGAGAAAATAACGACAAACAGGGTCGATTTAATGGTTATCCCTATGCAACAAGTTATTACGGGAGTCCTGGTTCTGGAAGTGGAACAGGGGGGTATGGTTTAAATGGAAGATCTTTGGTCAGTAAGGGCGCGGTACAACAGGAATGCAACCAAGAAGGCCGGGTCGTTGTAAAAATAGTTGTAGACCGCACAGGAAAGGTAATCAGTGCAATACCAGGGGTTAAGGGCACAACCAATAATGATCCTTGTTTATTGGAACCCGCAAAGAAAACTGCATTTAAGCATAAGTGGAATTTGGATTCCAACGCACCTAGCCAACAAATTGGTTTTGTGGTGGTCAATTTTAAATTAGGGGGATAAGTGACCTCGGTCGTACCGACCGCACGAATGCTTCTTAATTATTGTAAACCGTGTTTTTGCTTTACTAGATGTTCAAATTATAAATGATTTGATAAAATAATTAGCATTATAAACCTTACTTAATTTCATCCTTTATTTGAACTTTTAATTATAATCCGGTTTGCCGAGAAAGTGTCCTTTCTCGGCCCTTATATAAACCATAGAGAAATGGACTAGGACTTTTCATAGGAGTCATTGTTGTACTCAGGTTTTTATCCATAATAATGTCTGAGCATTAAAAATCCAAAAACTACACAAATAATTCCGCTGGTTAGATTTAAATACCTGTTGTAGTGGCTCTTTAACAATTTTTTTATTCCGTAATCAAATCCACTTGTTATTCCAATCCACAAAGGTTTTTTATTTACTGCAAATAGGATAAATGAAAAAAGGCCATTCAGAATAAAATAAACTCCGAAAATTAATGGGTTAAAAAAGTCCAGAAAATAAGATGCTATTATTCCCAGAACAATAATAAAATTAAGAGTTTTAACTTTTTTAATCACTTTTGTCAACTTGAGTACAATTTGTTTATATAGATGTATTTTACATCCTTATACATCTAATTAAGAACAAAATCGCTGTATTTAATAATCCTTTATTTGAACTTTTAATTCTATTCTGGATCGCCGAGAATGTGTCCTAACTATAACCCGGTCTAACTACTAGCGTTCATTTGCCTATTATCTTTCATAGCTATAACGGTTACTTTGTTTTTAGCAAAAATGTAAAAAACAGTTGTGTTTTTATGAATGACAGCCCGTCTCAAATGTCTTTGATTTTTTGATTCAGGATATAATGTAGGAAAATTGGAAACCGTTAGTTCAAATTGCCGAAGTAGACTCTCAAATTTAGACACCTCTCTCTTCGTAAATTTTACATTCAGGTATTTTTTGATGGCAATGGCGTTTAGTAAGGACCGTTTTGTCCATTCCACCTCGTAAGCTCTATCCATTTGTCAATCCATTCCAAAAATCGCTGGATTTCATGGTTTCACCTTGCTGATAATCTCTGATACCACTCAGGATATTGACCCGATCGCTTTCGGTAAGCTCTTCCCACCAGTCTGAAGTCTTACCCTCACTTGATAATTTAACAGAACTAAGCAGGCCTAAAATGGAATCATCGGTTAATGATTGAATCCACCCCACTAGCTCCTTTTTAGTCTTATTTAATTCTGATGTACTCATGCGATTACTTTTTAAGTAAAGTTACAAAAAACGTTCAATTTTGGAATAATTCAAATATGAACATAAAATTCACCGAGAAAGTGTCCTATCTCATCCTTTATTTAAACTTTTAATTATAATCTGGTTCGCCGAGATAGTGTCCTAACTTATCTTTTGTCCATCTAGACTTAAAGTTAATCAATTCTACTTTTAAACAATTCTGTTATAAGGGGAGATTACATTTTGGGGAAGCCTACAGATTAAAAAAACACAAACTCTAATCAAAATTATAATCTTTGCCATCGTTTAATTTAATATTGTTTTCTAGACCATCTTAATCCACTATACTTTTCACTAATAAGTAAGTTTTTCTTACTGTGGAAAAATATTCGAAAGAAGTAAAGTAGTATTATTAATATAAACCTATCTAGAACAACTAAAAATGAATACTTAACAAAAGCCTTACTTAATTCACCTCTTTTTTTATTAACTAGAGAAACCTTAAAAAGTCTCATTCCCAATGTTCGGTTAAATAAAAGTTCTGATAAAGTAAAAAACATGAAATATATTAACAATCTAAACAACCAAGGAAAAACTCTATCAAAATCAACTTGAGAATATATCATACCCTCTATTGTTAAAAATAGAAAACTAAATATTATAAAATCTACAAAAAGAATATTCAGTTTTAATCTATTGGACAATGCAATATTTACTTGATCACCAATATTTATTGCCATATTTATTAATTTTCTTTTTCTTCTCTCCGTTTCCTTTCTTCGTGTTGAAGCTTATCAAATTCATTATGATCAATTTCAAATTAATCGCAATGGTAAAATTTAATTTAAAGTTATCCTCAAGAAGCTCAAGAAATGGAGCGTCAGTAGTTGCCTTTTCTTCATTTCATCCTTTATTTGAACTTTTAATAAAGATACGCACAAAAGTAAACTCTATAAAATGTGCCTTGCGCAACCTATAAAAGATTCTACATCTTATAGAAAACTCTCTTATGAAAGCATTACCTCTTATATATTTAATCCTCTTCACCCTTATAGCATGTGAATCAAATGATGAAGTTATGGGTGATGTAAAAGACAATTTCTATGAATTACAGTATGTCGATGCAGGACTCTCTGGCCAAATTATTGAAAAGGAAGACCTGGATTTTAACGAGTACATCCAATTTTTCCCTGATAGTACATTTATAAAACAGCGCACATATTCAGATAGTACCAGCATTGCAAGAGGGAGTTACACCTCTTTAGAAAAAGAAGAATATGATTATCTAAAGCTTACGTACGACAAAAACACGTATCTGATCCAAAGTTGTGGCCATACGCTGGAGGAATATATGCGCGTCCTCAGCAAAGACGAGATTTTTAATGGGAGCTACCTGCCGTGCGATGGTCCGGGCTACTACTATCTTAGAAAAAGGAAATAAATCCTTTATTTGAACTTTTATTTACTGAAAAGTTAAAGTCTTCATAGGTGAATTCAAATATTAAACATAGATAATAGTGGCGAGTTCCATATTGGCTATAATTAAACCTTAGTTATAGTTGTATTGTATTCCGCTAATAATAACCATTCGCCTTAGAAATTCAAAATTGGTGATTAGGTTATTAAAAATAGCCTCCATTTCTTTAGCCAATTGAAAACTACTAGTATAAGAGACAAAAACATCCGCTTCTGGTGCAAAATATACTTCTGAAATATCAAGGCCAAATTCAATTGCACTCACCTTTAATAAACGTTCCCAAAATGTTCCATGACTAAATGAATTATTATCTACAATCATTTGGACAAAATCGTTGTTCTCCTGTTCAGGCAACCATACAGTATAATTACCATTTATTCTAGACCTCTCCACCTTACATTTATAAAGATTATAATTCTTCATTTTGTCATGAAAGATTATTGTCGACGAGTTTTAATATATCTCATTAGCATAAAATTACTAAATGAACAGCGAAAATTAAATCCTTTATTTGAACTTTATTAAGAGTAACCATTTTTTAAGATTCATTGTACGATGGACGCGTGAAGCCTAAATAGGAAAACTTTATATGGCCGAATCTATTAAAAATTGCGCCCCCACTTCCGATCGGACTTGTAATAAATCCATGCATTTTAATGGTTATAGGTGTTAGGTGCCAGTTTTATTCATTCATTAAATCAGTGACTTTCTTTTCCAATTCCTTCCCTCTTAAATTTTTTGCCACGATAATTCCATTTGGATTTAGAAGAAATGTTGTTGGATATCCACCTATACCATAGGTTTCTTTTATTTTATTTGAATCGTTTGATATAATTTGAGGCCAAGATATTGAATGCTTAATTATCATTTTTTCTAAATCTTCTACTGGACTATCGCCAACAATGCCAATGATTTCAAACTTCGACTTGTCAATGTTTTCATATAAATCAGTTAGGTTAGGCATTTCCTGAATACAGGGACCACACCAAGTGGCCCAAAAGTCAAGAAATACGTATTTTCCTTTTAAACTGTCTAATGTAATTGGAGTTTTTGTCTTGAAATCATCACCAGAAAAATCATAAGCCTTAAATCCAATTTGGGTAGAGGGCAATTTGCTTTTGGGTAAATCCATTTTTTCTAATACCAATACATTTTCGTTCTTTTTTACACCTAAATTTTTATAGATACCATTTTCAATTTCAAGAAATTCATTTTTTGCGATCAAGCTTTGGAAATCAGCCTTATCTCCTTTTTCACTCAAGTCGCCAACCTTTATAATGCCTACTTTGTCATACGACAAATTTGTAAAATTGTTAGACGAAATAGCTATTTCCTCCCCTTGAAATCTTGCTGTTGCATATTGTGCGAAATTGCTCAAGAATATGTTGTATTGTTTCATGTGCACGATTAAAAGTGGAGCACTAACTTGGATTATCTTATCATTTGAAAATTGCTCAAAACTCACTTTGATGGCGCTACTCTTTACTAATGAATCATTATTGATATTACGCTTCGGGTTGACTTCCGTAGGTTTAAAAATATCGTCATCACTAAAATCATGATTATTATTTGCGTCGACTATCATTTGCAGTTCGCCAACAGAATCTTTCCCAAAAACAAAAGCGATTTTAGATTTTATAGGTTTTTTCGATAAATTGATCGAGTCTGGCTCCCAACCCCATGTTTTTTGTAATTCCTCATACCTTTCTTTTGTAATATTCCCTAAATAATAGTTTTGATATACAGATTGGTATATATCTGTATCTACATCTCCAATCTTAACATCAGTCCAGTTTTTAGGTATTCCGGATGTTTTTAGATGTGTTTTCTTCCAAGGGTCATTTTCATTATCTGAATATGGTGATATTCCTACCATGGCTGAATCAAAAGGTCCATACCCCTCTTGGAATGTTATGGGTAATTTGAATATTTTCTCATTTGAGCAACCTTGTGTTAATAGAAGGTAAATACAGAATAACAAAACAACACTGAATTTCATCTAATTTATTTATGGTTAATGATTTTAATGGTTTTTTAGAGCAAGCGTAAAGGTAACAGTTGAACGTCGAGAATACAGGGAGGGATTAACTCCGAGCCTCCCAAGGCCCTGTTTATGACGATTCCGCATCTTACATCCTTTATTATATATAAATGAACGTTTTGATCTTGTATATCACTGTTTTCCAATAGTGAAAAAGTTAACGTATCAGTAGATTCAAAATATTCTTCCCGGACGTGTTGTTAAAGTCTACTTTCCATTCCGTTTATACGCAATGCTATCAAATGACAGAAATTATAAACTTATTTTCTTTTAGCAAGCACAGGAGATAATGTAAAAATAGATTACGTAATCTATATCGGCTATAAAACATTACCCTTAGGTTATAAATTACAGCCAATTTTGAAATTAAATCACTTAATTTCAATATTTTAAGAATAGTGACAACTCTATGGTAGTATTAGAAAACTAAGCAGCTCTAGCTAAGGGAAACTTTTATATCTCATCCTTTATTTGAACTTTTAATTCAGCTCAATCCTTTATTGTTGCTCGTTTTTTATCCAATTAGTTTTTCCAAATGTCTTTCCACTTTCATTTCTAAACTGACTAATTCTCCTTTGTAAAACACACTGTTTATAACCCAGGGAATTGGCATTCTACGACCATCCTCTTGGGATTTAATTTGGTTGATTTCTAAAGGTATATTTTTCTTTTTGGCGTATTCCCGTAATAATCGATTCGTGTAATATTCCGTAAATGGACATGTATTCGAATAATATGCTGTAATTCCTTGGCTATTAGGGCATTTTCCTGATTTGGAACTTTCAATAAATTTCGGGAATTCTGCTTTAGGGTTTATTTTCAATCCCCAAAGTTTGAAATATGGTTCTGCCTCGTCAATAATTTCAAATCCTTGGTGTTTGAGAAATTTTGGGTCAGTCATAAAAGGTCTTTTCTTATCACTGGAAACTGCGATAATTCCGTCCATTTCTTTAGAATCGGTTAAACATTGTTCTAATAACTTTTTCCCGTTCCCTTTTCCTTTAAATTGTCCAGAAACCCAAAAACAATTTACTACCATAAAATTTTTTCCGGTAATTGGAAGCCAAGAATTTTCTATTGGAACATATTCAATAAATACTTTTCCTCGAACGTTGACTTTTTGAAAATTATAGCCATTCCTAAATTCCTTTTTGAGCCACTCTTTTTTCTTTTCATATCCATCTACGCATTTTTTATCGCTTATTGCACAACAAATATGCTCGTCGTGAATATTCTCTTCGGCAAGTTTTATAATTTCCATTGTTTCGATTTTCCTAAAAGTGAAATGGCAATATCTATATTCCTATAACAATTGTTAATTTTCCATGGTTAGTTCCGGTGCTTGTTTAAATGAGCTACAACAGTTCGATAATATCATTGATGGTATACTAAGTTAAGTTAATAATCCTTTATTTGAACTTTTAATTATAATCCGGTTTGCCGAGAAAGTGTCCTTTCTCATCCTTTTATTGAACTTTTAATTCTATTCTGGTTTGCCGAGAAAGTGTCCTTTCTCATTTTTTGGCCATCTAGACTTAAAGATAATGATTTCGAATTTTAGGTTGAACGAAAAAAGGGTAAGGCTACATTTTTAGGGAAGGCTACACTTTATCTTTACCAAGAGTTTAATGTTTGATGTTTTTAAATTTTCGATAATCCAAAAATCTTTTAGCAATTAATTCATCAACGTTTTTAATATTATTTGACATTATCTATATCATTTAATTTCTTTTCAGCCTTCTTAAGTTTTAAGTTTAAATCCACTTTTTCATTGAACTGCTTGCTTTTGGATAATGCTGATTTGAGTTTGCTGATTTCCTTCTTTAAGCGATTTACTTCTTGTTGGTTCTTTAAGATTGAATCCAAAGATTGTTTACCTAATTTTGGTTTACCTGTGAGTTGAACACATAAATCCTTAAATACAGCGTTTAAACTACCTTTTAGATTAAATACATAACTGTAATTGACTTTATTGAACCAATCAGAAGTAAAGGTCCAATCAATTACTGCAACATCATCATTGGTAGGGTGCGGGTGTTTTGAAGCAGTCGAAATGTAAGCTTCTTGGTCATATTCCACCCAAAATACAATGTGGTACGGAATGGACTTATTAATGATTTCAAGGATTTTATAGATATCGGTTTTTTGCTTGAGTTCTACCTTGAAAACCTGTATTTCCTGAATATCCTTAGTATCTAAATTCAATGTATCCGCAGAAAGCTTATGAGTCCATGTAATACGTTTAATACATTCTGTAAAAAGCTTTTTTTGCTTGGTGTTGGTGTATTCATCAAATGCATTCTTCGGTACAACACGACCTACTTTAGTTCTGGAAGGTAAGCTGAAGAAGTCCATTTAACGCACGATTAAAAATGACACTAATTTGAAGTCTTCAATTCCCTTTATCTTTTCTTGTAATGCTGTTGTACCACCTGCTTTAAATAGACTTAGCACTTCTTTTTCTTCTTCTTTTTGAAGGATTGTGCTAATGCTGTGCTTGAGCAATGAAGAATACTCATCCATTTCATGGTAGTCATCTGTTTGTTCGCTTAACTCCTTGCAGACTTCTTCAATCGGTTTCGTTTTTTCTTTGCAGAGCATTCGCATGGCGTCCAATATCTTTTTAGAATCCACATGATTAAGTATGAGTTCTCCGCTCATTTTCATGTACACTAAATAGTAGGGGTGCAACCTGTTGAGCTTATTGATATTTACACTTGAATTGACATTCTTCAGAACGAAAATTACTCCGCTTTCGAGTATGGGAGTTGATTTAACTACCGCATGCAGCCCTTCGGGAATATTCTTCAGCTCTCCATACTCTTTTATCATGTTGGATAAGTCAACCCTAAAGTCATTTAAGCCAAGGTCTGTGATACTAACACCTTCTCTCAAATCTTCCAAATCAATAACTTCATCCTGTAATCTTTGAAGCTGGATTTTACGGTACTCTAAATCTTTTTCTTCGGTATTGAGAATGTTGTCATCACCTGTACTTGCCATGTTACTGATTAACATCTTATTCTCTACACGTTGTTTCAGGTTGATATAATTATCAAGCGTTACATCTGGCCAAAAGTTAACCATAGTAATACTGTCATTCTTTGAGCCGATTCTATCGATACGTCCAAAGCGTTGAATGATTCGCACTGGATTCCAATGAATATCATAATTGATAAGCAAGTCACAATCCTGAAGGTTTTGACCTTCTGAGATACAGTCTGTAGCTATCAATAAATCAACCGAGTCTGATATTTTTGAATACAATTGAGCCTTGTCTTTAGACAATGGCGAAAAGCAGGTAAGAATTGCATTTAGGTCAGAAGGTATTTTCTTGGTGGTGCAAATCTTTCTTGAACCTGTAATAAGTGCTGTATTGATACCGTAATCGTCTTTGAGTTTTTTACTGATATTTTCAAAAAGATAATTGGCAGTATCGGCAAATGCTGTAAATACAATTGCCTTCTTATTGTTTGGGTTGAAAGGTTCTTGCGCCTTGTTGTTCAGGAGTTCGATTAAGCTTTGAAGTTTGGCATCATTGGCTCCTGTAATATCTACCACTTTACCCCAAAGGTGATTCAGTACTGTTAGATCTTCATTTAAGTCTTCTTGCCACTTGGTAGTGTCCATATCGGCAATGTGAACTTTTATCTTCTTTCCAATTACTTGTTCTTCATCTGCCCAATTGGATTCAAAGTCATAATTCTCGTCACTTAGGATTTTGTGTATACCTTCATAATCGTCCGTATCTCCTTTTTCAATGGTTCTAATGGCATTTTCAATTTGACCGATAATACCTTCCAAGGTGATACGAAATGAATCAACAGAACTTTCTAAACGCTTAAGTAAGTTGATACGCATCAAGATTCTCAAACTGATTTCTCTATCTACCTGACTTAACTTCCCTGACCCTGAACGAACTTCCTTATCATACAAATCAGCATAGGCTTGAACCTTGCTTGGAAGTATGTAATTCAATGGTGTGTAAACGGATAAGTTGAGTAGCGTGAGCTTCTCGGCTATATCTACATAGGTTACATCACCTGAATGCGTTAATGGACTTTGAATGGATACTGGCTTATTACGTGTAGGAAACTTGCCAATAGCTGTGGTATCGTAATAGGTTGTAATATGCTTTCTTGACCTTGCAATAGTGAGTGAATCCAATATCTCAAAGAAGTCAAAATCAAGCATATCTAAGAGCTTCTCAGTGGTGCGCTCATTTGTTTCGTACCTGCTCCAAATATTAAATGCTTGTTGTGCCTTGCGGAAGATTTGATCTATGCCACTTTGGGTATCTAATTTGGCATCAATGTTTTCCGATTCACCTTCATAAGCTAAAGCTAATTGGTTTCGTAAGTCGTTAAACCTATTATTAACAGGGGTTGCAGAGAGCATGAGTACTTTCGTTTCAATACCTTCCTGAATGACCTTACGCATCAATTTCTGGTAACGATTCTCTTTGCCTACTACTGTATTGTTGTTTCTGAAGTTGTGTGATTCATCAATGACAATTAAGCCGTAATTGCCCCAGTTGACTGACTCAAGATTTCGACCATTGCTTGTGCCACTTTCACGACCTAGGTCGGTATGAAATAAGACGTCATACCTGAATCTATCGGCTGCTAAAATGTTGTTTTTATCATTGTGGCGGTAGGTGTTCCAATTGGCTTCTAATTTCTTTGGACAAAGTACCAATACGTCTTTGTTCCGCATCTCATAATACTTGATTACCCCTAAAGCTGAAAAGGTTTTACCTAGACCAACAGAATCTGCCAATATGCAACCTTTGTACTTCTCTAATTTGTTGATAGCGCCAATAACCGCATCCTGCTGAAAGTTGTAGAGCTTCTTCCATACCAACGTGTCTTTAAAACCAATTTGCTCATTGGGTAGATTATCCAAGGATAAATCATCTAAGAAGTCATTGAATATGTTGTAAAGGGTAATGAAGTAGATAAACTCTGGACTGTTCTCCTTGTAAGCACTCTCAAAGTATTTTTGTACTTTCTCGGTGACATCCTTCAAGTCTTCTTCATTTTCCCACACCTGATTGAACCAATCTAAGTAAGCTTTACTATCTGGATATTCAGATTTTTGAATAAGAGTGGGAAACCCTTTTTTGTGTGTGATGCCCAAATCGGTAGTGGTGAAACCACTGACATTTATGTAAGCTTGAGCATTCTCATTGTCCTGGTGTACATGTATCATCCCATTAAGGGGTAGATTGTTATGCTTATTGGATTTGAAAGTGACTTTCTCCTTTACCCACCTTGAGCACTCTTTGGCAATAGCTCTTTGGTTGAGTTGATTCATTAATCTCAATTCAAACTCACCACCGCACAGCTCTGTTTCTCGAACAATATGCGGTATGTAGAACTTCCTGCTTTCCTTCTGAAACTTTTCTTCAATGAAGGTAGGAGAACTAAAAATGAAGCGAAGTTCATCAATTTTC
This sequence comes from Maribacter polysiphoniae, assembly GCF_003148665.1. Lineage (GTDB taxonomy): Bacteria > Bacteroidota > Bacteroidia > Flavobacteriales > Flavobacteriaceae > Maribacter_A > Maribacter_A polysiphoniae. The sequence goes on from NZ_QGGQ01000017.1 coordinate 20,375, forward strand.
CCCAATTCCTTTTTGAGTGCTTCAAAAGCATATATAGAGAACGTAGAAGCGGCAATACTTAGTTTACTGCTTTTTCTTATGGTTTCCTTTAGGTCATCACCCAAACGTGTATTTACATTGTCGATTAGCTTCATGCAAATGCTCTAATATTTCCAAATTTTAATTATGTCATCAATCAAGAGCTCAGTTCTTTTTTCGATTGTTGACTCATCCCAATTTTCAAATTCAATGAAATAGGTATTCAAGAGAAGAGTAGATTGCTTAGCTAATTCTTTTTGCTTAATATCAAATGAAGAATTGCTTACTGAAGGATTAAGAGAGGTAGTAAGTAAGGTTAAGTTCCCTAAGCTATGCAGCTTATTATTCCTATTGACTATTTTATGATAATAGCCATTTTGATCTTCCTCTGTCATTACAGCATGGACCGCAATATCGAATTCACTCTGGGGAATTAAGTTTCCTTCCAATGGCCAATGCTCATACCACATTTGAGGTAGAACATGTTCAATGGTCAAACCTTCATTTACAAATTCTATTTTCTCTTGCTTTTTACCCCTTCGGAATTTCTCTATTTCCAAAAGGATATTGGAAATACTTCTGGTTCGGTTTTTTTCTTCTCTGTAGAGAGGTCTTTCTTTAAGCTTTTCTCTGAGTATGGTATCCGTTGGCCATAAGTTGGTGTCGCCCGTCTTTGACTTTATATATTCTATAAACTTTTCTGCTGTTTTGCAGGTATCCACTTGTTTAATAAAATCAAGAAAGACCTTATTGTAATTTTTAGTTGTGTATCCACATAAAAATCTTCTTGTAATGTATGAGTCGAGTGCGGTAAACATTCCAATCTTCTCCTGCAAAGGAATCTTGCTATGACCCTGAATCGCCAATATAAGGGGGTAGATTGTTGAAATGCCCATGTCTCTTAACCTTGAGCAGAATCTACCAAAAACCGTTTCAGGATTGGGTTTCAGGATTGATTTGTAAATAGAGCTAAAACGATTCAGTTCTTTTAATTCTTCTTCCACTGTGGTGAAAGAGTCATTATTGACAATGAAGAATTTGTAATGATAAAATACCTGATCATAACGAATATCATTTCGCATTTTCAAGGTCAAGTAATCAATAACGAAGAACTGAAGGTGTGTTTCGTAGTACCGACCTCTACTGGTCTGTTCATGCCATTTAAATTCGGCACTTGCATCATCAAATTCATCCCAATATTGCTCATACACGCTATCGAGGTCAACTTGACTTCTATCAGCTCTCATGAATATGTAGTTACGGATTAAGTCTGTTTCTGTCAAAGAGGCGCCCCTGCCATTCATGGTCTCAAATATCATCTGAGGGTCATCATTTTGGTCAAGGTTAATTTCAACAAACTGAAAATCCCTTTTAAGGGTTAAAAGCAATTTAGGAATAATTGCCTCCATTGGTTCAGTTGACTCTTCCAACAACTCTTCTAATTTTTCATAGAAGAATAAGAAAGCGGCCAACATACGATATCTTTTCTTGGCTACATCTCTATAGGTTTTCCAACCAATTCCATATTCTTCTAAAATTGGGCTAATCAAACGTTCTTCAACCTTATCATAAGTATTGTCCAAAATGAGTTTGAACTCTTCATTGTTAAACTTGGTAGGTTCGAGCTTATGTTTTTGATTGTCATAATCTGTTTGACCATACACTTTGTCATTAAATAAGAGCTTGTTCAAGTCATTCAATAGGTTATCGTCACCAACATGCTTTCTGCAAATTTCTCTGAATGCAGTTATGAATAGTTGAAATGTGGTCAAGCGTTGTTGACCATCAATTACATTGTAAGTTGCAACAGTACTTGTGGTTGTCGACTCTTGAAATAGAACAATTGAGCCTGTGTAATGAGGGTGGTTCTTATTCTTGTTGTTTCGTTCATTCAGTTTGTTTCTGAAGTCATCCCAAAGAGGTTGCCATTGATCTTTTTCATTCCAAACGTAATGTCTTTGAAAAACAGGTATTTGAAACCTAATTTGCTTATTGAAAAGGTCTTCTAAATGTGGTTTACCTAAATTCATTCTTTCAAGTGTTAGTGCTTAACTCAGTTGTACAATGTCCATTAGTTTCTCGTAGCTACTTACTTTCTCAAATTTCACTTCTGCTCCGCTTATCTCTTTAAAGTGTTCTGTAGCACAATGGATTTTTAGTTTCTCTATTTCTCGTAAGTCCATATCTGAATCAGACCCTTTGGTCTCTGCTACAAAGTAGATGTGGCGCACTTCGTCTTTATCGAATACGATTGCCCAATCAGGACTGTAGTTGGCTACAGGCGTGGACACATAGAAGCTTTTTGGAAGCTTGGCATAGACCACAACTTCAGTGCTGTTTTCTAATGCAGTTGCAAAGTCTGATTCAATCTTAGAGTCGGAAGTAAGGAAGTCATAAATGTGCTTTTTGAGCAATTCGGACTTACGCAATGCAAACTTATCATTGGTGAACACGGTCTTCGCATCATGCCTTTCTTCGGTCTTGTGATAGACAATGTTGTTGATAATGAGACTTGCTTTTACTTCGTTGATCAGCTTGCTGCATTTGCCGATAAACTCTTCTGGATTCTTACGTATCAATAAGAACTTCTCTTGCTTGATTTTCTTGAGTATTTCTACAATGGTTTTTCGAGTGAGGTTGGTTTGTACTTCTATTTCACCTACAATATCATAAACGGCGTTGGAATACAAATCATTATTGAGCTTCATATATTGGCGTTTGGACTCGCGTACCAAACTCCCTTCTTTCATTTGCTCCGCAGTACCATCTTCCAATTCACCTGTCTTTACTTCATATACACGATCTCCAATGTGTAGTTGTGCATCTATTTTGACTTTAGAATCCTGAATAAGCTGGTTTGTATCGAATTGTACTTCGTAAATGGTCTTTAGGTTAATCTTCTCCCAAAGTGCCTGGAACTCTTTCTTAGCAAAGTTCTTGTTGGTGTTGAGAATTACAGTCTGGCGTTCATCTTCCGGTTTAAATTCGGCACCTGTATAAATGGTCCGTAGCAGCTTGCAAACAGATTCTTTGTAGGGTTCTAGTTTTTCGGGTAAAGGAACTTTTCCTTGCTCAATCAGTTCTTTTCCTTTAGGGGTAATCTTGTAATCTTCGTCAATTATTTCACCAACAATGAGTTTGAACTGCAACTTCTTGGCATCATCTTCCGTGAGGCGTAATTCTTCACCTTGCTCGTTGGTAATAACTTTACTAACAAAGTAATCTACTTCTGCTCTTTGGGGACGGTCTTTAAGTGTTTCGGCTATTTCTTTCTGCAATCCTTTGGCAAAGGCTTCATAGCTTTCAGAGGCAATTACAGTAAGCTTGTTCAACTCATGTACCTGTTCGCCAACCAATTCAAAGTCTTGACGGACTCCACGCTTATCAACACACAAACGCATACCACGCCCAACTTCCTGTCTGCGTCTGGTTAAACTGCCACTCTCAGCATGTTTTAAGGCACATATCTGGAAGACATTCGGGTTATCCCAACCTTCTTTTAAAGCAGAGTGCGAGAAGATAAATCGTGTAGGTTCTTCAAAGCTCAGTAACCTTTCTTTGTCTTTCATGATCAAGTCATAGGCAGAAACGTCCTCTGAGTACTCTTTTCCCCTTTTTACTTTCGGGTCAACTGTTTTGCCTTTCTTGTCTATAGAGAAATAGCCATTGTGTACTTTATCTGCAGAATCTCTTTTGAGGTATTCCCCAAAGTTGGTAGGCATGTAGCCTTTATGCACTTTGCTAGGGTCGGTGTCCTTTAGAAAGTCGTTATATTCTTGCTGAAAGAGGTCTAAGAACTCATTTTTGACCTTGTCGTATTCTTCTTCAAAAATCTGGGCATATTCACCCAATTGCTGTTCTCCTAATTCATCATAGACACGGTATTTCTCTACGGTATCGATAAAGAATAATGACAGGACTTTAATGCCTTGACCAAAGAGCTGCTTTTCTTTTTGCAAGTGAGATAGAATACATTCTCTAATCTGTACTCTACGAAAGGCGTGTTCGTCTTTGTCATTAAGAATATCACCTGGATATACATCTTCACCACCGACAACTATTTTATTTAGGTAGCCATTTATTTCTGTAACGGTCTGATTTTTATAAGCGGGCATGTTGCCTGATTGCTCATATATATTGTAGCCTTCTGCCACCTTAACACGTTTCTTACTAATACTCCCCGAAACAGTACGCTTTTCATGCTCTATCCACGCATAGGGCGGCTTGGAAGTACTTAGACTGATGCTTTCTAAATAGAGGTATCCATTGGTACCTGTTGAGCCTTTTAAGTTGATACCTTTTACCTGTATTTTCTTGACTAAACGCTTGTTGTAAGCATCTAAGGCATCTAAACGATAGACTTTATTGTATTCCACTTTGTGCGTAGCTGAGTAGCGCATCGTGAACAGTGGATTAAAGTCCTGCATGCTCTCCAAGGTTCTTACCCCATCTACGGATTGGGGTTCATCTATAATCAATATTGGATTGGTCTGGGCAATGATTTCTATGGGTCTTCTGGTACCAAATTGGTCTAGCTCTTGGTAAATACGTCGAGCGTCTTTACCTCGTGCATTGAAAGCTTGGGTGTTGATAATCATCACACTGATGCGGCTATCGGATGCAAAGTTTTCAATGTCCTGTGGTCTGCCGGAATTGTAGATGAACGGATTAATTTTATGACCATAGAGTTCTTGGAAATGGTCTTGGGTAACCTGAAAGGATTTATACGCTCCTTCCCGTATGGCTATACTTGGAACAATAACAATGAACTTGCTCCACCCATACTTCTTATGTAGCTCGTACATAGTGCGTATGTAGGTATAGGTTTTACCGGTACCGGTCTCCATTTCTATGGTGAGATTATAACCCAATTTAACTCCTTTGGGACGCTCTATCTGTGTGCTTTCATGTAAGTCATTACCTCGCTGTACTTCTTGTATGTTCTTTAATATTTGGCTCTCGATTAATTGGATGGAAGAATTCCGGTAACCTATTTCTTCCTCTATTTCAAAGTCTAAAGTTTGGGCTCCAGTAGCTGCTTGTTTGGCCTTTTTCATTAATTCCCTGCTTCGTTCTAGTGTAAAACGATTGGTCTTTAAAGGTTGCCCTGCAAAGCAATCTACCACAGCTTGCACCGCTTTTATCTGAAAGTCTTGTTCTTTAAACTGTAATTTCATTCTCCCCTTAATAATGTTAATAATCGCTGTCCTGACGTTGTCGTCTTGTAACGTTGTTTTGGATGGGTGGGTGTATCAGGGTATTCCATGGTTATCATACCCAAATCTATTACCGGATCCAGATATCTTTTTCTGTTTGAGGAATGATTGGATAACCCTATACTTTCAAATAGTTCTTCTCTACTGACCCAACCAGTAGCACCATCAAGTAAACCTTCAACTTTATCATGTAATTCTTCTTCAACTATTCTTCTAGCTGCAACACCAGCTCCGTCACCAGCTCCGTCACCAGCTCCGTCACAAAAAACAACAATATCTTCTAAAGTACTGAAAACATTAGTTTCTACTTGGTCATTAGCTCCGTCACCAGCTAGGTCAACAGCATGTGCAGGAATAGTAACTAGAACATAACTGGCATCATCAGTTTCAAAAGTAGGTTCAGGAGAACCATTGGCTTCAAGGGCGTTATAGATGGCAGGAAAACCGGTACCACGCCCTTCGGTAAGTTTTAGTTCTTTTAAAAAGTCTCCGATTCTACGGTTACGGTACTCCCGGGCGATTATTCTTTTTTGTGTAGATAGTACTTCTCCATTTACCGGCGGTACCGGTCCCGGATAACTTAAAATGGTTATCCTGTCCGGAAACACCTGTACTTCTATGGGAGAACCCAATTCGTAACTTTTATGGTACACGGCATTGCTCATGGCTTCCTCTATCGCTTCAAAAGGGTAATTATAAAAGCGTTCTGCTTCCGCCCTGTCGGCATGTTTTACTACTTGCTCCGCAATAATGTTGGTCCGGATGTATGATAGACAATCCCTGAGTTGCTTTTGCAACGGACCTTTAAAATAAACTTCTTTAAAATTTTTACCGGAATCATCATCATGTAATACCAACTCAATTTGGGTTCTGGGAAAAAAATGTTCTGGATTCCTGGAAAAGAATAGCAAGCCTACATTGACCGGTCTAATATCTTCAGCCGGGCCCTTTGCAATCAGCATGGCCTTACATAGGTCCGGAAATTCCATTTTGGCACTTTCCTCATACAAATTGCTCTTGATTTCGCTAAGGTACTCTCTCATCAACCCAAGGTCTAAATCTTCTAGACTTGCCTGATTGTTAATTCTATCATCAAAAGGTATACGCGCTGCAAGTTCTTGTAATCTGGTTAAATTACTTCCTCTAGCTTTTATACTATTGGAAGTCATTCTTATATAGGGCGAATAGCTAACAGCTTGTTTGCCCAGACCATCAGGTGCTTCATAAGGCCTATTATCACCTGCCGGACACCAAATGACCAATATATGTCTACCATTAAGCAAATAAGGCTGTACAATAGGAAAATATTGAGGGCGTAACTTATGGCACAGTTCTACGATTTTTTTTTGGATCACATCTAACTGTTCTTGCTGTATCCCGGCAGGAGGCAACACCGGTTGGCCATTATCCTCTGCAACACCAACAATAATATAACCCCCGCCCCAATTGTTAATGTCATTGGCAAAGGCACACATGGAATGGATGACATCTTCCGGATTCCAACCTTGCTTTAGTTCAATGCGCTCCCATTCAACTGTATTGCCATGTATAAGCTCTTCTATGTTAACCGGTAACGCCATGCTAGATTACCTTCATTTCAGTTTCTGGACTTAGCTGCTTGAGTAGCTGCTTTACATTGGTCTTGGCAGTATCGTTCTTAAAGCCGTTGTCTTTGAATACAATACGTAATGGTTCATCTTGAGCAATAGCTTTGGCAAAGTCTTCATCTATGCCACTATCAAAACATGCATAGAGCGAGTTTTCTGCTACCTTAAATACCTTCTTGCCCGATACATCTATTTGCTCAATTTTGAGCGATAGGGGTAAACCCCAATCTAACATCACTTGCGCCAATAAATCATCTGCAGTACGGTCTGACTTTACATTGTCTCCAAAGAGGTCTAAGTTGTTTTGGTCGTAGTCTTGCGGCTTGTAATAGACATCTTGCATATTGCTGCTGTCTAAGCGATAGACACGGAAGCCATAATCAATATCAGCCTTGGTTTCTTCTTTGATTTTTTTGGCTGCTCTGCGGATACGTTCTTTGCCTATTTCGCAAATGTTTTTGTAGCCTGCTTTGTACGCTTCACTTTTTTCATTAGTGAATTCTGGGAGTTGAACCTGTATGAATTTTCGTTTTCCCAAATCTTCAGTATTCAATTGGAATGTAGCATGAGCAGAAGTTGCTGAGCCTGAAAAGAAATCGAGTATAATTGAATCTTTTGCGGAAGACATTTCCATAATGAGCCTTATCAACTCTAAGGGCTTTGGGTTCTCAAATATTAATGAGTTGAATGTTTGTTTTTGCCATCTCGTATCAATCGAATTGTCTATGTACCAAAAACTATCCGGCACGGATAAATCTTCACCTGTTAAATATGATTTGATTCGTGGAGGTGTAGAAGGGTCTCCAAAATAAATCATATTATCTTCACGAAGCTTTTCGAGTTCAACCTTTGACTTAGCCCAACCACGAGGTGGTATTGGACAAGGTTTTCCTGTATCAGGATTGATTATGGTATAATCTTTAGCTCCACCTTCTCTGGAAAGGTTGTCATCCATAAAAACCCCTTTCTCATCAATCTTATTCCATCTACTTAAATGGGCGTATTTTGGTCGTTTATATAAGTCTTTTATTTCATCAAGAACCTCATCTAATTCAAGTCCTTGTTTTTTTAATTGATTAAATGCTTTTACAATGTCTTTAGCCCCTTTCTTTTCAATACGCCAAATCTCTTTATTCAAAACTTCTAAGTCTCGAGAATAACACAAAAAGTATTCGCATGAAACACTCACAAGGTTTGCTTGATTTTTATTGGAGTTGTTCTTATGAATGAATTGAGCCACAAAGTTGTACTCTCCAAGAATTTCATCACATACCTTTCTTAAATGATGCACTTCATTATCATCGATAGAAATAAAAATCACTCCATCATCCGTTAATAGATTCCTTGCTAACTTCAACCTTGGATACATCATGCTTAACCAATCAGAATGGTAGCGTCCTGCAGTTTCAGGGTTAGCTATTAAGCGTTGATTGTACTCGTCTTTTTGTCCGCTATCAATAAGTTCTTCCTGGGCATCTTTGCTAAAGTTGTCTTTGTACACAAAGTCTTTACCTGTGTTGTAAGGCGGGTCTATGTAGATTATCTTAATCTTACCCAAGTAGCTTTCTTGCAGTAGCTTGAGCACTTCTAAGTTGTCGCCTTCTATGTAGAGGTTTTCGGTATTGTCAAAATCTACAGAGTCTTCCCTTACAGGGCGTAAGGTTTTGGTGGTGGGTAGGTTGGCAGTTACTATGGCTTCTCGTTTCCCTGGCCACTCCAATCGGTAACGTTCTTTGTTGCCTTCTACCACGGCATGGCTTAGCTCTTGTTTGAGCAGGTCAAAGTCTATGGCTTTGCCTTCTGCACCTTCCGTAACACAGTTAGGGAAGAGGGTTGCTAACTTTTCAAAGTTTTCGTTCACCAAGTCGGGAGATTTGAGGTCTAATTTTTCTATATTCATCAATTATTTTCTTTAGTAGAGACTATCAAGTCTTTTACGTCAACGTCTAATATTTTGGCAATGTCGGCAAGCACTTCCAAGCGCGGTTGTTGCCTGTTTTGTACATATCCGTTTACCATGTTGTAGCTCTTCCCGAGTTGTTCGGCCAACCATTTCTGCTTGATTCCTTTCTCTTCAAGTACTTCTTTTATTCGGTTCATTGCTGTCAAATTACTCGGTTCCAAATTACAATTATATCTCAAATAATAAGATATAAAATAATAGTTATTATGGGTAGAACGTGCCAATAAGGACCGGCAGAGAAATTTTGAAAATGCCAAGCTGGGGCTTTCAGATTAATTATTTTGTCACTTTCCTTTAATTCTATTTCTGTTTAGGTAACATTCAAGATTTAGATTTCTCTTTTTTCATGAAGCACAACTTGTTTATTTAAATGTAAAACACATCTAATTTAGAACAAAATCGTTGTGTTTTATAATCGTATTTTTGAAACTTAATAGTCCATAATTCAAGAGTTTACATGAATATATAATATTTCCAAAATGTTGTTCATCAAAATAAATGAATAAAAAAGAGAACTCCTTACAGAAAAGCGTAATGGAAAACGAAATGTTCATTTTTTGTAATGCTTTTTACAAGTTTAACCCACTAAAATGGTTTATTGATAAAATTCGGTATCAGCTAAAGAATACCTAGATTAATATTTTGGTATTTGTTGAAAAAGCTGCAACCTCATTTTTATATTTTATCTATTCTTATAAGGTCTCAACTTTCCGTTAAGTCCCCTATATCTTAAATATTTATAGTAGGTGGCCCTTGAGATTCCAAGCTGTTCGCATATCTCTGAAACCGTAAGTACACCATCATTGAAATACTGTTCACAAAGTACGGCTTTTTGCTGATTTTTCTTACTGATCCCTTTAGGTGCACCCAATATTTTACCCCGTCTTTTTGCCGATTCAAGACCGGCCTTTGTCCTTTCGATTATGATGTCCCTTTCCAATTGGGCTAGGGCCGCGAACATGTTTACTATGAACTTGGAATGGGAAGATGTATCTGTAGTATCCAGAAAGGGCTCGGTAATACTTTTGAACTTCACCCCCTTCTCATTTAATTGGTTTATAAAATTGGTGAAGTGTATAAGGCTCCTGGCCAAACGGTCCAGTTTCCAAACTACGATGGTGTCACCTTCCCGAACAAAATCCAAAAGCTTGCTCAAATTCTTTCGCTCTTCTTTTGTACTGGAAACCTTATCGGTATAGATGTTCTTTTCCTGGATTCCTTCCTTTAAAAAGGCATCCAATTGTAAATCTAGATTTTGTTCCGTTGTACTTACCCTTGCATATCCAAAAACCATAATCAAAAGTTTAAATAAAGGTAAAGAATTAAACTAATAAAATTATACGCTATATTAAACTTTATTATTGGGGTGGTCTAGAATATTTCAAAAGTTCAATAAAACGGTCATTTAAATACACTTATTTAGTACCGTAAAAGGTTAATTAACGAAACTACTAAAAAAGACCAGTAATGGGACACTCCCGTCCAAGATTTTCCGCTCTGTATAAAGTGTCACGTGAATCGACCGTTTTATAGGACGTTGTACTTTCTTCCATAAATCATTAACATATGATTCCAAGCCTGAGCAATATAGCCGCTCGTCTTCCCCGGTTAGTATATAGCGACCATTTTGATAAACTCATTTTTCAGCTTTATTGATAAAATCGATAGAAATCAATACGTTTACATTTCAAACTGATTTACATTTTAGAAGGTATAACCAAGAAAGGAACGGTTAAGTTAAAACCAATTTTATTAATTACAGGTTTGAAAAATAAATTTTCAAAAAAAGAATGTTTGTTATTGATCATCATCAACAATTTGATAGGCTTCAACATTTGGAATTTATTTATAGCTTGAGGAACTCCATCATCGATAACTCTATGATAAGTATCATTGAATTCGGCTAGAAGTTTTTCAAGTCTTTCTTTATTGGCACTTTCAGCCTCCGTCAAATCTTGCCCAAGAGAAACATTTAATACATGAATTTTTGATTTGAAGTTGTTCACGATGGTTTTTAAAATATCCAGGTGATTTTCAGTAAAATCAATCCCATAATCCGTAGGGAATAGAATTTCAGTAGGTTTTTCAAAAATATAACCATCAGGTATGGACAACACCGGACATTTTACTTTTTGAATAATGTGTATGGTATTTGAGCCAAATACCACTTCTTTTATCCCCGATGCTCCTTTTGTGCCCAAAACGATTAAATCTATTTTCTCTTGAATTACTAGATTTTTTATTTCATCCGTTAAGGAATTGAAAGCAGATATATTTATAAACTTATGTTTGGCATTTACAAATTTACTTTTAAGATCTTTCTTAAGATCTTCTAGTTCTCCGATCGTATTTATAGGAACTTCCACGACGTTACCTAAACCTCCAGGTTTTAATTGAAAATCATAATTGTAAATGGTAGGTGTATAGGTATTTAAAAGATAAAAAGTGCAATTCTCACCTTTTAACAACTTTAGGGCATAATAAATAGCATTAAGTGAATTTTCAGAAAAATCGGTGGGCAATAAAATCTTTTTCATAACAGACTGGATTCACAAATTTGATTCTCTAAATTTATATATGAACTGTAATTTGCTTTATGATAATTATCATGTTTACAGAAACTTAACATGAATTTTACTGTTCCATAAGATTAAATGAAATGATTGGAAAGCTTGTATAGATTTGAATAGTTCTTTGCAGTCATATTTATAGTTTATAATACAAATTTAGGTTTGAAAAAGAGTTCTATATGTCTCCCAATTAAAAACATTTCCGGTCATCAATACGTGATGCAGACAAAAATGAAAATGGCCGAAAGATTGTTCAAGCAAACAGGTTTGACCATTTCAGAAATTGCCCTGAAAATGAATTTTACGGATTCGAGTCATTTTACAAATGCATTTAAGAAGTACAGACAGATAACTCCAAAGAAATTCAGAAAATAATAATTGAACTTATTTAAATGATGTTCTATCTGTCCCCTAAAATAAACCTTTTTTGGGACACTCCCCATACTTCAAACCAGTTCCGCAACAGCCATGAACGTTTTTTGGGACGCACTGGCAGGGCGTACCGGAATGTCCCGTAGATTCCGGTGGTGTTTCTCCACGCACTTCAAATGTCTTTATGATAACTAGTAAGGTCGTACTGTAAAGGTATTAAAAAGAATACTGAAGTTTTAAAAGCGGTTTTTGGGGCCGGTAAATGACCGATAGGTTCCATTTTTTTTGAAGAATTGGTCAACCCAATGAAAACAATATGCCTTGGTATGGACTAAGCGTCGAAATAATATTCCATTTACCGGTAAAAAAAATCTTAAAAACAATTCCCAATGCAGTCAGGCACCACAATACCGATAGCAACGTAATGCCAAAAGCATTATTCATATAAATCAATAAAAATGGAGTATAGGTGCCGGATATCAGGAAATAAATACTGATGTGGTCAAGGATTTGAAATACGTGCTTTGCCCGGGCATGTTGAAATCCGTGGTAGAGCGTGGAAAAAGTAAAAAGTTGTAAAAAAACAAAATCCATATATAGCTGCGCCGATAACGCCTGGTGTATTATCACTTTTTATGGCAAAGGCTATTAGAATGGGAATACCCACGATGCCTAAAATAATTCCAAAACCATGTACGATACTGTTAACGAGTTCTTGCTGAATTAGTGTATTGGGCTCTGGAGCTTTCATAAAAATGAATTGAGGCGGTGTATAGCCAACTGACAACTTTTACTAAGTTGCCAAAATTAGTGCAGCTTTTTTAATTCCATTGGCGGTACTGCTCACAATTTCACTTTAAACTATAATCGCGAAAATAATATGGTATAGTAAATCCCACCCCTAAATGAACTTTCAAAATCACTTTTAAAGTCTATAAAAAGGTGTTAATAATTATACCTTAGCTGAAGTCCTTTAAAGGGTTTAATTATCCATTCCTATCGATAAACTATTGGAAAGTTTAGCGAAACGCTAAATTTCAAAGGGGTCAGACGGTGGTTCTAATTTACCCTTGCATTACGATTTTAGGCCGAGGTCTTGAGATTGTAATTAAGCTCCCTACCACATGTTTTAAAAAAGTAAATTTCTTTACAAAATCCACTTTTTGTTAAGAGTCTTAAAGAACGCCACTAAGATATGCTTGATGGCTTTATATACTTCTATCCCAAGCTCTTTCATGGTTTAAATTTTAATCAGACATTCAAATATTACTAAGGCTACTGCTCTAATTGCAGATGATTTAGTGTAATATTCATTTTCCTCTTTATTACTTAAAAATCCAAATTCCAATAGCAAGGAAGGACAAATATCAATATTTTCCCTCAACACCTGAAAGTTAGCAAACTTCACATCCCTACTATCAAACCCTAATCGCTTATTAACCTGGTATTGCAATTGATAGGCAAGACTAAAAGAATTTTTTACATTTCTAGATTCGTTCTTGCCAACGTATACCTCTAGCCCTCTAGCCTTCGGATTATCCGAATAATTACAATGCAAGGAGATAAAAACATCGGCATTAAGTGCTTTAGCCAATTTTGTTCTGTCAGTCAATGAAATTAAGGTGTCTTTATATCGAGTCAGGTATATATCAAATCTATTCTCAAAAATGGTTTTATTAAGCTTTAAGATTTCCATGGCGATATCTAAAACTACCTTTTTTTCCTGAAGTTGATTTATGCCTATTGCACCCGAATCTTTTCCACCATGCCCAGGATCGATAACAATCACTTTTTGCTGAGCGAAAACTTGGTATCCCTGTAGCATCAAAATCACAAAGACTTGAGGGGTACGCAGCCAAAGTTTGACGTTTCTGAGCGATCCCCACCTCAAAAATTTAAAGGTTATCAACATAGCTCTTTCCAATTTTCATACAATTTGATGCTAATTCGTATCAAATAAATACATTCCATATTAAAGAATATTTTATTCACAAATAACTGATAATCAGTATTTTGAATTGCAATATACAGTATTTTTCTAAAAACAAAATCAGTCTAATTTTAAAGTCATTTTAACATGAAAAAATCACTGTATCCAACTTTATTACTATTGCTAATTTCCAATTCAATTTTTGCCCAAATCGGAGGAATCGAAGATTCGGTCAATGATGTTTCCGATACCATTAGAACCATTTTTCCAATAATTCTTGGTGTCATTTTCTTGATAGGTTTCCTATTTAATGCTGGTCATTTCTTTGGCGAAAACGCAGACCTTAAAAAAGGAATTACACGTGTCCTCGTCTTTGTACTTATTGCCGGTGCGGTCGTTGGAATTTTTACCTACCTCATAAGCATTGTAGTCTAGCTCTAATGAAGAAATTCGAAGTTTACAAGAATATTAGAAAACGGGCAATGATATTTGGGCTCCCTGTATCATTGTTCGCCTTTTTCATGGTGTCTATAATAGCATCCTTGTTGGTCATTATCTTCTCTTTTGGCCTAGGGATAATAGTTGGCGTAATCATCTTCAATTGCGGCTTATATATAGTACTCATACGTATGGTCCAACGTCCGCAACTTTTACAGCTTACCCATCCTTTCCCTAAAATTATTACCAATAAAAAATCCACAGTACTCGATTATGAAGAAGCTTAATTTGACATTTAACCATCCCATTGTGGACATACACAAGAATGTATTATTTGCCAGAAATGGTAATGTGGTGCTCTGCTACAAAGTAGACCTACCTGAAATCTATTCCCTCTCCGAGAAAGATTTTGAGGATTTGCACGGCGCTTGGTTTCAGGCATTAAAATCATTGCCAGTAGGCACAGTTGTCCATAAACAAGATGTTTATTTAAAAAAGTCATACACAGCTGAAAAACTTCCCAACAATACCTTTTTGGCGAAAGCCACTTCCAATCACTTCAAAGGAAGGGAGTTTATGGAACATCAATGTTATCTGTTCTTTGTACTTACCAAGAACAAGACACTTAATAATTCCAAATATGTCAATCCGTTTAAAATAGTATCGAATTCCGTTCCTAAGGAACTGGACGAGAACCTAAACCGATTCTTAAGCGCAGTAACCGATTCGGTATCTTTTATTAATAATAGTCGTAAAATTGTACTTACGCCTTTGATATCTAATGAAATTTTAGAACTAACCCATAGCTATTTCAATGGATTCAATAAAGGCTACGATACCGATATTCTGTTGGATAAAACCAATATCAATATCGGTGAAAATCATTTCGATATTCTTGCCGTCAATAGTGAATCATGTTTTGGTGAAAACGTACACAGTAGCAAAACGAATGAAAGATTTACTTCTGACGATTTTGTGTTCCATCAAGGATTTATAGATGGTCTAGGCCTGACCTTGAACAAGAACCATATTGTTAATCAAATCCTGTACTTGGACGATAAACAGAAATGGCGCAAACTGCTGGACAAGAAAATTGAGGAACTTAAAAAGAGCTCCAACTTCGGTTCGCAAAACAAGGTTGTTATAGGAAAAATTCAACACATTATCGATAAAATCAATGCTGATGATAATGCCCGTGTCATACGCGGCCAGCTCAACATTATTTATTGGCATAAAGACCTTAAAAAGCTAGATGGCATTACCTCACAAATAAAGGCAGAGTTCAAGGAGCTAGACATCATTCCATATTATCCTAGGGGTCAAGAACGAATCAACTATTTTTTGAACAGCTTTTGTGCTTTCTCGTCCAATTTTTCCAACGAGGATTTGTACGTTACAGACTTAAAGCATGCGCTTTGCCTACTTATCAATAACACGAATTACAAATCGGACAAAACGGGCATCATTTTCAACGACAGGGAATACAATGTACCCGTTTTGAAAGATGTCTGGGATGAGCGAAAAAAACGTATCAAAGCACGGAACTTTGCCATTTTTGCACCTACAGGTGAAGGAAAGTCCTTCTTGGCCAATAATATTCTGCGCCAGTATTTTGAAAGCGGTGTACGTTTGGTCATCATCGATCTTGGTGGATCATATACCAAGTTTGCCAAACTTTATCCCGAAAAGTACACCGTTCTTCGTTACGAAAGTGGGCAGAATCTAGGCATCAATCCCTTTTTCATCAGCGATAAAAATGACCTGACTCCAGAACGTTTGGAAGACCTATCCTTGTTCCTTTTTGAACTGTTTGCATCCGATATAAAAGTGACCAAGGCGCAATCGGTTTCTGTAAAGAAAATCCTTCGTCATTATTACAAACAAACCTCATTGGGACAATCCTTAAGTAGCTTCTATGATTTTATCGAGCGGAATAAGGATTCACTCTTAAAAACCCTTAAAATCCATCCCGATTATTTCAACATTACCAACTTCCTCCACATCATGTCCGAGTATGTTGATGATGGTCTCTACAGCTTTCTCTTTGAGGTAGGCGAGGATCAGACCTATAAAATCGAAGATAAGCGCCTTATTGTTTTTGAGTTGGATGAAGTAAAGGACAATAAGGAAATCCTATCCGTAATGCTGAAGCTGATAAAAACAGCCATCCAACGAACCATTTGGAAGAACCGAGCTGAGAAAGGCATAATCCTTTTCGATGAGTTTGCAAAACAATTGAAGTTTGACAATGTTCTGGAGAGTGTAGAATTTTATTACCAGGCCATCCGGAAACAGAACGGTGCCATAGGTATCATTCTACAATCCATCAATCAGCTGCCGGACAATTCAACTTCGGCAAGCATCCTTGAAAACACACAAGTCATTTACAGCCTGAACAATGAAAAAGGGTATGACGAAATAGTAAAGCGCCTGAATCTTTCCAAACACGACCTGAACCAGTTAAAATCTATCAAAAACAATCTGACCGGCCCCCGAAAGTACACCGAGATGTTTATCAAAATAGGAAAGGAAAGTAACATTTTCCGCCTAGAGGTACCGACTGAAGTTTACGCTGCCTATTTAACCGATGGCAAAGAAAACGAGGACATAATGGCCATTTACAAAAAGACAAATAACATGGAGAAAGCAATTAAGGAATTTATAAACCTCTAACACAAGAAAGAATGAAAGAAAAAAAGAAAAAAACCCTAAGGAAAAGTGCACAAATCATTGTCATCACCCTAACCATGGCCCTATTCTTATCGCCCGGCATTGCCAGGGCCCAAGGAATGCCCGTTTATGACAACGTCAACTTTATCTCATTTGCCAAGCAACTTTTAGAAGCAGGAAAACAAACTGTAAACATTATAAAAACCATGGAATTTCTAAAAGAACAGAAAGAAAATATTGATAAAGTAAATAATGCAATCAAGCAATTGAGAGCGGTTAAGGAATTAGTGAAAAACAACCAAAGATTATATCAAATAGTCCAAAATGACCTCCGGGAAATTTTGAATTCCCCATTTATAAAACCAGAAGAAATAAACCGGATCTCCAACTCATTCAACTTAATTCTGCAAAATTCCACTGAGGGTATGGAGTTTATTGATCAAATCCTTTCTAACGACCATATGAAAATGACGGATGCCGAACGTGCAGAAGTCCTTATAGAACAGGAATTACAGTCCAAAGAAATGGTATCGGAAATTGAGCAAAAGACTAGACGATATAGAGAAATTATAGAATTCCGTGAAATGCAGAGCAAAATTAACAACAGAGAAGGCGATTATTAATGGAAGGAATCTTTTTAGGTATAGGATTGGAATATGTGGACACTGTTTTTCAAACGATTAAAAACAGTGATTTCTCACAATACACCATTACAGGTATGAAATCACTTGCCGTATTATTTTTTCTCATTAATATTTTAAAAAAATATAATGAAGGTGTCACCACCAAAGAAGGTTATACCTGGGGATTAAGTCCTACTGACCTAGCTAGGAATTTTGCGATAGTCATACTTGTAATATTTTCTAGAGGGTGTAAACTGAACTCTGTCTGAAATAAATTTAAGTATTAATTTTATTCAGACAGAATCATGAGAAAAGAAGAACAAACAGAATTCGAAAAGAAGGTGCTTGACCAGTTCATGTCCGGCAAGAACCTTTTCGGTAAAGGAGGTGCTTTCGCCCCAATGCTGAAGAACGTGATCGAAAAGGCCCTTGAGGCCGAGATGGAGGGGCATTTGAACGAAGTTCAAAGGACCAAGGGCAACAAACGCAACGGCAAGGGCAAGAAGACGATCAAGAGCGGCTACGGCACCTTCGACATCGATACGCCCCAGGACAGGCAGAGCAGCTTTGAACCGGAACTTGT
>NZ_QGGQ01000018.1 GCF_003148665.1 Maribacter polysiphoniae
TAATCGAGAGCTGGCAGCGTAACTGGGAGCAGTTATCGCAGTACTTCCAGTACACCGAACCCATCAGGAAGATCATCTATACGACCAACGCCGTGGAAGGTTTTCATCGCCAAGTTCGTAAGGTAACCAAGACCAAGGGGGCATTTACCAACGACATGGCCTTGTTGAAACTGGTATACCTGGCCACAAAGAACATCGAAAAAAAGTGGACAAGCCCATTACATAATTGGAGTCTTACCGTTCAACAACTTTATATTAAATTTGGGGAGAGGATACCACTGGTCTTAAACGCCAATTCCTTTGGGGCTAGCCCCAAAGGAATTGGAACAACGGACAGAGTTTAATTTACAGACCCGAAAATGTTTTTAAGTATAATCGGTTCTAAGTTTTACTTAGAACCGATTTATGTTTTATTCTAATAAAATGCAGTCAATTTGATACTTCCAATTAAATAGCAGTTGACCAATGCCTAAATCTTTACGAAAACATGTACCCCATCAATACGAAATTGTTTTAATAGGGGTATCTAACTTGACAGCGTATAAAAGTCACTTTTCTAAATAGCCTGAAGGGAAGCTATTATGAATTTCAAATTAGTAAAAGTTATGATGTAAATTATTACCACTCTAAATGGAAGATAGTTTAAAACAGGCTGTCATAAATAGGCTATTATTCACCAATAAAATAGAAGACAACAATAACTTTTGTTGCAATTGGTTCCGATTTATGGTTCAGTGATGTAATACTTTAAGAAAACTCTCTAGAACACTTACCTGAAAATCTACAACAACAGATAGTTCCAAATCCGCGTTAATCAATACCAGGCCATATCCCAAATGTGAAAGCTTACAATCTTGAACTATTTCCTTTTCAATTCCACTGAAAACAGGCTTAAAATGTTGACGAATATCCATTCCATAAGATTCGCCCACTTTGATAGCTTTGGCAACGGCATTCATTCAACTGCTTTGTCGAAAACCCCCTGTGCAAGAGATCACTTGCCAAATGATTCATATGAAGACTATAATAAAAATCCATAAAACCAGAAATGCTATCGGCCTCTCTATAGTGTCCCGTAAAAATTGTTATTCCCATAAGGTTTTATTTTAGAGTACTTGTGAATATAATGGTATGATGTTATTCAGCGCCTATGGTGTACCTGAAAATTATCTTTTTAAACTCGCAATGTCTACTTGCAAAGTTTCCCTTTGGTTTCCCTAGTTTGTAATATCTCTTCCGCTTTTCCTCATCGCTAGAAACTTCATACGCCTCGTTCATTTTTTTGAATATCTCTTCGGTAACGGTATCTTTCATGTTATAATCGCGATGGTAATTACCCCCATGGTTCCGTTAAATATTTGTGGATATCTTTTCGGGAACATCGATGAAAACATCCAAAATTTGACAAATAATAGTTATAAAAACTATTTCTCAATTGTATACCTATTGATAAAACTTTCTTCCAGACTTTTGCGGACATTTTTTAATAGCTGTTGTACCTCTTCGAAACTTTGGTTACGAATCTTTGCAATTTCTTCAAGGGTAAACTCAAAATCAGTAGCCAGATCAAATACGGACCGCATAGGTAATGGTAATTGGCACAAAACCATATCTACATGTTTTTTGATGTTTTCCCCACTTAATTCCTTATCCAATTTATCTTGAATTTCCTTCTTATCATCTTCTATAAAAACATGCTTTAATAGATAGTCGTTCTTTGGATAAGAAATATCATCGAGTTCTTCTATCATAACTAAATCACCATCACCATCGGTACTGAATTTTTCTTCCATTTCATCCCATTCAGGTTTGGTATAGTCATCAATGTTCTTAAAGAAAAATTCATCGTATTCCTCGTCCGCAGTTGTTTCTTCTAACAATTCTTCGGCTTTTTTAAACAACCAGACATGCAAACCATCTTTATCCTCTACCTCATCAAAATGATCATAAGTCTCTATAAAAAGTTGATTCAAAAAATCATCTACTTTGTATTTGCCCTGGGGCAGGTTTCCTTTGGTCAAGGCCGTACTTAATCTTTTGGAGATATACCGTTTTACTTGGAAAAGATCTTCCAACAACAATTCGTTAAATGCCTTTTGGTGATTCTCTCTTTTGAATTTTACAAGATCAGAAAATGTACTTGCTACAAATACATTGAATTCCTTTTTACTTTCAAAATATTTCAGGGTTTCCATGTCATTTTTTTATCACTATATTACTACTATCAAATTTGCGAATTTATAGGGTATGACAGTATGACTTGGGTCAGTGACCAAAATTCCTCTTATCCAACAACTTAAAGGAAACATTTAAAATGCTCTTTTTCGATTGGTCAATTGGCTCCAATTTGTCAAGTATACCCTCCAACAAATGAATATCAAAATAATTTCCCCTAACCAACATTAGGTATTCACCATCATTCAATAAATCTATATATGTCCCTGCTCTTTTCTTTCTAATTCCCAATCCTCTTAAAACACCATAGGGTCCTCCTGACAATGCCCCTAAGGTTTTTTCATTTATCTTATCCAAAAAAATAGGTGCTAAGAAGCCTGTAACGAATAATTCTCCCGATTCAGCATTATGAAAAAATCCTAAATCTGTATCCAGGCCTAAAAGATTTTTAAAATAATTTTCCAAACAAACCTTTCTATCGGTAGGCCTTTTTGAATTTTGGGGCTGTACTTTCTCAAGATTTCCGAGAATGGAAATCATAATATTTTTTATTTTACTTTTTTGAATAACCTCTATAGTCTTTTCAAGATTTGAGATTTCGTCATAAGAGCGTAAAAAAACATGTTTTTTTTCCGCTTTTGGAGCATTCATATACGTTTGAATTTAGAGTTAGAACAATCAAAGTTCGATTGGTTCTATAGTAGCTAAATTAGTTAGGTACATGTTCCTATTACCTGACGTAAGTCATACTGCTCCATATTTTGCCACACTAAATTTATGTGGACTATAGGCTATATGGTAAATAACAATTGATATCTTACTGTAATTCATAGCCTAAGAAATTTAGGATTCTATCTAGGTGTAAAAAGGCAAATCCCCTACATGAAGGGGTGTAAAAAATAGTATTTTAAAATTGTCTTTTCTTTATCCGAAATCCGCTATGTATTGTATTTGATTTCTATTGATTACGATTATCTTATTGTTACTATCGGATCGAATTAATCCCTCCTTTTTGAAACTGGACAGTACACGAATAGCTGTTTCCGTGGCCGTGCCGATCAGCCCCGCAAAATCTTCACGGGAAACATTTGCCCCGGCAAGCTCCTCATCACCAATCAGACCTTTATCATACAATTCCAATAAGGTAGTGGCCGCACGTTTTCGAACCGTATCGAAAGCCATACCCATTAACTGGTCCTGTAGATGCTGTAGATCATTCGAAATCATCCCGATAAATTTGTTCGAAACATCCTTGTTGTTGAATAATAGATGAGTAAACTCATTCTTGGGAATTGCACATAATTTACATTCATCGAGTGCAACTGCAGTTTCGGTATACATACCAGAAGGACCAAGTACAGAAAGTTGCCCTACAAAATCCCCTGTTTTGAACATCCCTGTCAAATATTCCTTACCGTTTTCGCTGTACTTAAAGGTTTTTATTGCACCACTTTGTATAAAATAGAGGTTATGGGCGGCATCGCCCTCAGAATAGATTTCCTTCTTTCGTTCATATTCCAATACCTCTCGATCTGCAGAAAGATCTTGTAGCTTTTGATATTCAGAAGCCTCCTGTAAAAAAGCATTTATTCCTTCCACATTTTTGGAGAATTCCTTACGAAGGAAATCGTTCTTTTTTAGGCGTATATCAATGGCCTCTAACAGTTCATCTGCCTCAAAAGGTTTGGTCAAGTAATCATCTGCACCCATTGTCATACCTTTTCGCAGGTCTGCACGCTCCGATTTAGCGGTTAAGAATATAAAAGGAATTCCCGCCGTTTCCGGGTTTTCTTTCAAATGTTCAAAAACCCCATAACCATCCAGTTTCGGCATCATTATATCACATACGATTAAATCTGGCAGAACTTCTTCTGCCTTTACAATTCCTTCATTCCCATCATTCGCCGTGGTAACCAAATAGTTTTCCAATGCCAATATCTCTGCGGTCATCTCCCGCACATCTTGACTATCTTCAATGAGTAGTATTTTTTTCATCTTCGTTTTGATTTATGGGTAATTTGACAAAAAAGATGGTGCCTTTGTCCAACTCAGTTTTAAAACTTATAGTCCCCCCCATTAATTCGGCATATTGTTTTACGATATTTAAACCCAGACCAGTACCTTGGATATTTACAGCATTCTTTGCCCGGTGAAACCTTTTAAAAAGGTGATCTTGATCTTCTTCCGGTATCCCTATACCTTGATCTTCTACACTAAATTCTACCAAATCGTGATTGGCCCCCATTTTATAGATAATCTCTGTATTTTCTTCAGAATACTTAATGGCATTTGACAGCAAATTGTGGACAATGTGACGCAATAGATTTGAATCGAGACTTACCATTAACTTGGATGATCCGCTTACAAATTTGATTACCTGTCCTTTTTTTGCGTTCCCCTGAATCTCTTCGATAATCGTTTTTGAAAAATCGACGCTGTCAAATGTACTTGGTTGTACTTCAACCTTACCTTCCTCCAACTTACTTAGCGAAAGGAATTCATTTAAAATAATGACCAGATTTTTAACGCTGGATTTTATGCGGTCAACATAACCTATACGTTTTTCTTCCTTACCAAGGTCATTCTGTCTTTCAATAAGATTGGCTGCGGATAGAATAGTACTTAATGGGGTACGAAATTCATGTGAGGCGGTGGACACAAACCGTGATTTTAGTTCACTCAATTCCTGTTCCCTTTTTAGAGCTTTAATAATTTCATGTTCTGCCTCTTTTTGTAAAGAAATATTATTGTATACCAATAATACTTTTAAAATAGTATTATCTACATCAAAAAGTGGCGCAGTATTCACCATATATGACCTGTCCTGAAATTCTACTTCAAAAGAACAATGTTCCCCATCAAATGTTCTTTCAATATTGCTTTTGAGCTTTTCCTTAATATGTTCTGGCGCTAAATCGATGGCATCAACTGCAGACTTCGATTTTTCAACATCTTTGAGCCTCAATTCATCCCATTCTTCCCCTTCTATAAAAACCACTTCATAATTTGCATCTACCACCTCGACAAAACCCATAGGAAAATCCTTGGCAATCTTATAAAACAATTGTTGATTGGTCATTGCTCGTTTTTCAGCTTCTTCAGTTACTTGAATTTGATCTTCGAGGCTTAAATTAGATGCCACAAGTTTTTGTACCATTTTTTGTAGTTCTTGGGTACGTTCATCGACCTTATCTTCAAGATTCTTTGTATAATCCGCGAGTTTATCCGTACTGTCCTTAAGGGCTAGTGAAATTTCATGCTGTTCAATGGCCATACTCGCGACTTGTACCATATCAGCCATTATTTGTTTTTCATTGACTAATGGCAATCTTGAAACCTTATTGTAAACTGCAAAAGTTCCCAAAACCTCATCCTTGGATGATAGTATAGGAAAAGACCAACAAGACTGTAAACCATCACCCGATGCCACTTTTCCTAGGTCTACCCAATTTGGGTCGCTGGCTATATTGGCCGTAATTACTTCTTTTTTTGTAAACGCTGCCGTACCACATGAACCAACATTAGGCCCAATAGAGAGTCCTTCAGAAGCAGTAGCAAACTTTTCTGGAAGATTAGGTCCCGACAATTTATGTAAGGTGTTTTTATAGCGATCCAGCAATAATAAAGAAGCCATACTATTCGGGATAGTCTTTTCTATTGTATCCACGATTTTATCCCCTATGTCCTTTAAAGGTTCATTTTGGATAATCATATCCATCACGGTATTGACACCACTTTTTATAATATCCTTTTGTTTACGTACCGTAACATCATTTTGTATGCCTATAAAATGGGTCAGTGTCTTTTTTTCGTCGAATACAGGAGTGAGGGAAATCTCATTCCAGAACATACGCCGATCTTTCCGGTAGTTACGCAAAACCACTTGGCAACATTTACCCTCTGCAATGGCAGCCTCCATGATTTTATTTTCATATTGCTCTATATCGTCACCTTGTAAGAAATGAAAATTTTTCCCTACAATATCCTGTGCATGGTAGCCCGTAATCGTTAAAAAAGCATCATTAGTATAGATTATAGGTATATCATGCTGTCGTGCATCTGCAATAACAATACCACTAGAACTTGCGGCCAACGCCCTTTGTTGTAGGAATAGGGTGTCTTCCATGTCCTTCTTTTCTGTAATGTCCCTACCAATGCACATAACCTTGTTCTTATCAAAAGGAACGAAGCGTACTTCAAAAAAAAGTTGTCGCCCTCTTATCCGCAGTTCGAATTTCTCGACGATTATTTGATGATGTTTATCTGCCTCCTTTAGTGCATTTATAAAGGGCACACTTGTTTTATCCTGTAAAAAATCGGAAACATTCTTTCCTATTAGTTCTTCCGTGGCATCGAATAGCTTGGTATGCTGTTCCATATTAGCCTGTAAAAGATTTCCGTTTATATCATATACGGAAATCAAATCCGGATGTGCACCAAAAATAGCCCTGTTCTTTTCCTCACTTAGACATAAGTTTTCAAAATAGGTCTTTCTCTCGGTGATATCACGGATAATGGCTAGAAAATCACCTTGATCCGTTTGATTAATCCGTGATTCATAATGTCTCAACTCATCTTTCACAATAAGTGAATACTCTACAAGTTGGGTCTCTTTTGTTTTATCACATAGTTTAAAACCCCGTCTAATTATTCCACAAACTTTCGAAGGAAGAATCACATCGATATTTTTACCTATATGTTCACTAAAAGGCGCTACTAGTTCAAAACTATCATGGGCATGAACTTCTAGGTGATTACCTAATTTATCGTAGACTATCACTAAATCTGGTAAGGTTTTGATTAAATCCTTATTCTTTTCCTCACTAATACTTAGGTTTTCTATATAAGCTATCTTTTCGGTTACATCTTGTACAAAACCTTCTATGGCGAAACACCCGTTCTTAGCATCGTAAACGCCCTGACCTTGCTCCCAAAAGTGACATATTTTTCCACTTTTGTGTTTTATTCGAAATTGGATACTAAAAGGTTCTTTTTTAGCAAGTGCTTTTTGAATATTATTCCAGACCATTTTTCGGTCTTCTTCTAAAATAAGTTGACCAAATTGAACGGTACCATTCACGAATTCCTCAGGTGTATATCCAGTCAAAACCAAACAGCCAGCACTTTTGTACTCCGAACTATAGTTTTTATCATTTTTGGCTCGATAGGCATAACCGGGCAAGTTGTTGATTAGCGTATTTAATTTCCTATTACTTTCGTTCAAGGCGGCAATAAGCTCTAGATGCGTTTGATGCCCTACCGACAGGTTGTTGTTAGAATATTGTATATCACTTTGTAGTTCTTTCATCCTAAATCGTTACACTTTATTAGAGTCGGTAAAATGCGGGATTTACCTAATAACATGCTAAATCAATCAACGGCATAATCCAAAGTCTTTTCTTCTATCTTTATAACTTTTATGCACATTATAATCCTTATTGGTTATCCAAGGAACTGTTGTTTTTTAATTATCAAAAGAATCCCCATCTCTTCATTTAAATTATTTTGTGATTCGAAAAAGGAATTATCAAAGTTGATTTATAATTAAACAACACCAATAAATTTTTTGAACTTAAAACTTCAATTTACGAAAGTATTTTTAGTGATATGGTTTAAGAAGCAGGAGTTATCGACACAGTTAAATAAACAAATAGGCCAAGGTCATACCCCTTCAATTCCAAATTAACCATTGACGTTTACTTTATATCTTTCTGAAATTGCTGTATGTAAACATTTTACAAAGGTAATACCCCTTTTATCTAAATTCATGACCTAGGTCATGAATTATACTAAGCTTAAATATATTTAGAATCTCCAGATCAAGTAGAAACACTATCCTGTTTTTATAAAATATATGAGACAAACTTAATAATAGCTTCTGGATATAAAATAATCTCCTAATAAGCCAAAAAAACAGAAAGCTGACCCAGGTCATGACCTGACAGGTAAAGCGAGATTAATTTTATCCTAAATTTTGATGTCATGAAAAAAATAATCTTACCCACTGATTTTTCAGATAATGCTTACAACGCTATTAGATACGCTGCCCAACTATTCAAAGATGAAAACACTACTTTTTATTTACTGCATACCTACACACCCCCTATCTATGCATCGGAATTTGTATCGCAAAGTCCAATTGAATATGAGCTAGCTGATGCGTATAGAGTTAACTCGATATCCCAATTGAAAAAAACCAAAAATAGAATTGAAAAAGAATTTAAAAACCCAAAACATTCCTTTATCACACATTCTGCTTTCAATACTTTGGTAGAAGAAGTATTGGGCACCATTGAATATGAAAAGGCCGACCTTGTAATTATGGGAACCCAAGGGGCCACAGGCGCCAATGAAATTTTGTTTGGCACAAATACGGTACATCTTATTAAAAAATCAACCTGTCCCGTTATTGCCGTACCTACAGACTTTGTTTACGAGTCTCCAAAAGAAATATTGTTCCCGACAGATTATGAAATAGATTATAGTAACGTGCAACTGAAACAGCTGGTAATGATTGCCAAAAGCCAAAATTCATTACTGCATGTACTCCATATTTCTTCTGGTTATGAATTGACCAATGAACAAGAAGGAAATAAAAAAAGACTTGAATCCCAATTAGGTTCTAACAATACCATTTCCCACGATATCCCGGATCAAGAAGTTATCGAGGCCATCAATGGTTTTCAAACAAAAAAACCGATTATGTTATTGGTTATGGTACGTAATAAACATACATTTTTTGAACGTTTATTTATTGAGCCACTTATTAAGAAAATAGCATTTCATGTAAAAATACCATTCATGGTAATGCCATATATTTCACAAAAAGAGTAAGGCTATTATCCCTTATTGCTTATTGTATTGATTAAAAAAATCCTAAACTATTGAACAATGAGAATGGAACAAAAATTTGCCGTTAAAATACAACCAGAAAAAGTAGATGCCCTTTATGAAGAATTTCAGCAGTGGTATTCCACATTGTGTTTATTTCATGATGAAATACTATTTTTCGACCGATTGATTAATTCCTATGTGTTCGTACCCCATACCTCTGATTTTTTTGAGCGATTGGAGAATTATAGAAATCGTATTTGGCATAGTAAAGAAGAAATCATTACCCTAAAAAAAGCTCTCAAAATGCATAAAAGGGGTATAGCTGGAATGTTGGAATGCGACGATGAAAGTTGTGATATATTATTCTACCAAAAACACGAACAATTGAAAAAAACGATAGAAGCCTACACTAAAAAGTCTCGAAACTTACGAAATGAAATTTTCAACTATGCCGCAAGTATCCTGAAAAACAGAAAATCAAAGCCCTCATCACAAATTATGCATTACCCATTAAACCATCTAGAAGGAAGAGACTTTCTAACAGCCCCATAAAAATTATGTTAAAATGCCCCCAAGCAATTCTTCATTCCATAGTGACGGGGTCTCCATTTTACATTCCAGAACCATTCGGTTATAGATTGATTGTATTTATATTACTCTTTGATAAGGGAAGAAACAATACATTTCACCCAAATGAATAGAAATAAAACTGTTCAAGCAAATTCGCTAATAAAATCATTAAGATAAATTGTTCTTGTTGCTATCTAGTTTAGACTTAGCCTTTGAATAACCAATTTGGAAAATAGTATCGATATCCCTTACGTCAAACGTACCGAAATCACACAATTTTTCCGGAAATATAACAACATCACAATCTGCGAATTTCACCAAGGATTCGTAAGTGATCTTTATCTTATAAGCCCTATCGGCAATGTTGTATGAGTGTTTTAAATCCTCAACTTTAATCTTCTTCAAAGGGTTGACAAAACTACCGATAATTTCATCACAGGATTCTTTTAGGGGTTCCACCGGAAAATTGTTGATTACACCACCATCTATATAATAAGATTCACCGATTTTGGTAGGTGTAAAAACCCCTGGAAATGAAGCCGAGGCCAAAACGGGACGAATAACCTCTCCTGAATCAAATATTTTTAAAGAACCCTTAATAATATCCGTGGCTGTAACGAAAAATGGCATTTTTAACGCTTTGAAATCATCTTCGGGCAACAGTTTCTTGAAATCGGTATAGAACTTTGAGCTATCGATAAATCCTGGTTTTCCTAACGCATAATTATGGGTATGGAAAATAGGGATGGTTTTGAAAAAATGCAATATTTCTTCCCAACCGATACCCCCGGCATACAAGACCCCAACGATTGCCCCAGCACTAGTACCCGAAATGTGTGTGGGATATTTACCACTTTCCTCCAATGCCTTAATAACCCCTATATGGGCAACGCCACGCATGCCGCCCCCAGACAAAACCAATCCTGTATTCATGCTGTTTGTTTAAATATTGAATTTCTAAAGGACCGGGCTAAACACCTTAGCCATGCCCTCTTTTAATCGATTAATTTTAGGTCTTTTCAGATAGTCTATATAGTCAAGTTGGGTACTTTTTTTACAATCACCAAGAAAATCATTACGCAATGTTTCGGCAAATTCCTTTTCATATATCAGGACATTAACTTCGTAGTTCTGCTCAAAACTTCGTATATCGAGGTTCGCCGTACCTATTGTCGTTAGTTCATCATCTGAAACAATTATTTTACTATGTAAAAATCCATCGGAATATTGATAGATTTTTATTCCTGCCTCCAAGTAATCTTCGAAATACGAGCTGACCGTCCATTTAACTAAAAAATTATCGGAATTGGCCGGCAACAATATGCGAACATCAACACCACCAATGGCAGCATCTCGTAAAGCTTCTAATAAAACCTCTCCAGGAATAACATAAGGATTGGTAATATAAACATACTTTTCGGCCGCATTGATAATTGCAATATACAATTGATGTATGGACGAATAATCGGAATCGGGGCCGCTTGAAACCACTTGTGCAATCGATTTTCCCTGAGCGGCGTGTTCAACGAAATAGGGCCGTGATAATATATCGTTCTTTCCGCTGGCAAAACTCCAATCCACAGCAAAAACTGCCTGCAGACTATTAATTACCGGGCCCTTTAATTGTAGGTGCATATCGTGCCAAACACCCAAAACGGGATCTCCTTTGATATATTTGTCCGAAACGTTAATACCGCCTGTAAAGGCCACACAACCGTCTACAATAACAATTTTTCTATGGTTACGGTAATTGACGGAAGAAAGAAGCCTGCTGAAACGAATCGGTAAGAAGCTATGGATTTCCACCCCCGTATCTCGAAGTTCCCTTATATGATTTTTGGTCAACATTCGGCTGCCCAGGCCGTCATAAAGTGCACGGATTTGGACGCCCTCCTTAGCCTTGCTTTTGAGTATTGCCATGAATCGTTGCGCCAAGTCACCTTCTTCAAAAATGTAATATTGAATATGTATATAGTATTTGGCCTCTTGCATTGCCCTAAATATGGTTTTGAAGGTAGCTGGTCCATCCTTTAACGGAACAAGCTCGTTCCCGAAGGAAGGTGTAAACTTAGAACTCTTGGTAATCAGTTTTACCAATTTCACATGCTTTTTCAAAAGTTCGGACATTTGGGCTTTATTGTCTTCCCCTATTGTTTGGTAGTACTTATCTACACCATCAAGATATTCGGTAACAAGCTCTGTCTTTTTTAACTTGAAGAATTTATTTTTTTTCCGATTACGCCCTAAAATGAAATAGAACAGCATACCGCCCACAGGAATTGTAAAAATGGCCAAAAGCCATCCCAAGGTTTTGGTGGGCCGAACACCATAAAGAAAAAGCCTTATCACCATCGCGATGGCCAAAATAAAATACAAAACAAGGGCTACTGTTGCACCCATAGTCAACTTGGCTAAAAATCAATATTTACCATTACTTCCTTGCCACTATGCTTAAATGAATCAAACCACCATCAATATCTGCCTTTTCGAGACTTCCGTTTTTGTAATAATAAATATTTTCCTGCTTTTTCGTATTGATTTTTTTATAACTATGATTCCCTAGGGCAACTATGGCATTAAGGCTTCCACCCTGCTCTGAAAAGCATTCGTTTATTCCCGTGGGTTCTTGGAAAAACAACAAGACGGTAGTATAGTCAATAGCCTGGTGCAGCACTGTTTTTGGTTTCCCATTCTTTATTACATAATAGTTTTTATCCTTCAATCCCGTACGAGTCTTAACGTGGGGCTTTTGGTTTATCAGAATATCGACATTGGCCTTTTTCAATATACTTTTTTCAAAAATCACATTATATTCATAATCTACCTCAATATCTTTGATAATCTTCGTTTTTATGCTGGTTAGGCTCTTATAAATCGTTTGAGAGCCATCCATGGTTTTGGTGGCCTCTAAACTACCGATTACCTTGTCATTCATAATGATATAGAATAACAAAGAAGTATTATCCCCATTTGGCACATCAAATTGACCTATGAAAAATGAAAAAATCAAGACTTGCCAGATTAGATGGGAATAGTTAAGCCATAATATCATTTAATTTTATTTAGAACTACCCATAATCAAAAATATGAATGTAATTTGAATACAAATTACCGAAATTAAAGAAATGCAAGTCCTGACCTGGGTCATACCATGTCCAAATCATCTCTAGAAATGTTGACATGATAAAAAGAATAATAATTAAACCAGCCTCACTGAAAACGGAAAAGTGAAGAATGGTGCCTTCCTTCTTTTTTGTTTCCCTGATTCCCCCAAACTGGGTTTGCTCCATAAAAACAAAAAAAGTGGTTTGCTTTCACAAACCACTTTTCTGCTTGGTCGGGATGACAGGATTTGAACCTTACCCAATAAATGTTCTTATATCAATTAGTTACATCTTTAAAAAACAAACTGTTGACCGATTTGTTGACGACATTTAAATGAACTTAAAGTAAATTGACTTACTTTCTGATGGCGTAAAGATATAATTTGAGTAATTCAAAATAATAAAAGAACATATTTTTTTATAAAATCTATCCAACAATTTCCCGACTCTTGTTAAAAGGTTGCTGATAATGCCTTTGACCCGTGGCCTTATAAAGTGCATTGGCCACCGCTCCAAAAACAGGGGGAAACGGAGGTTCTCCCATACCCGTTGGGTCGATTTCATTCTGTACAAAATGTACGTCGATTTCTTTCGGTGCCTCTTTCATACGGATCATTTGGTATTGGTGGAAATTGTTTTTCTGTGGTACCCCATCCTGAAAGGTCAATTCCCCATAAAAGGCATTGCCTACACCATCGGTAATGGCTCCCTCGGCCATGTTTGTTGCTGCATCAGGATTTACCACCACTCCACAATCAATGGCACAAACTACTTTTTCAACTACGGGTTTACCGTTCTCCATCTTTAAATCCAGTACATGCGCCGCATAGGAGTTATGGCAAAAATAGGCCGACACTCCTCGATGTTTCGTTGCATCATTTTCTTTCCAAGCCGATTTTTCACGAACCAATTCCAGGACTCCGGCGTACCTATCAGCATCATAATCATTCCGTTCGCCTACAGGATTTTCCTTGGCGCGTTTTAGCAGGTCCAAGCGAAATTGAATGGCGTCCTTGCCCATGGTTTCAGCAACTTCATCCAAGAACGCTTGTTCAGCACCTGCCATAAAATTAGATCGTGGAGCTCTAAAGGCACCTATGGAAATGTTGGAATCAATGGTCCACTCTTCTGCCATATAATTATCAATGGCCCCTGCCGGAAAACGATTGGCGAACAATGGACTCTCCGGCACTCCTCCAGCCTTTACATGTAATGCCGTTAAATTATTGTTTTCATCAAAAGCCGCGCGATAGGTTGCGTGATAAGTTGGGCGATAAATACCATTGGTCATATCGTCTTCACGGCTATATACTAACTTGATAGGTGCATTGACTTTTTGTGAAATTAGGGCCGCTTCCACTACAAAGTGGGCATAGGCCTTGCGTCCAAAACCACCGCCCATTCTTGGAAAGTCCATCTCAATATTCTCTTTCGGTATTCCCAGACTACTAGCAATGGTAGGGATGATCAAAGGCGGAATCTGTATTGGTGCTGCAATTTTCGCCTTATCGCCTGCTACATGGGCAAAAGCATTCAAGGGCTCCATGTTATTATGAGCAAGAAAAGGCGCCGAGTAACTTCTTTCCAAAATCGTTGTTGCATTTTCGAAGGCTACTTCTGGATTTCCATCTTTTCGGACAACTTTTCCCGGTTTTGCAGCAAGTGCTTCCATTTGTGATTTATGGGTCGTGGTAGATTCCAGTCCTGCGGGTATGTTAATCGTTTGTTTTCCACCAAACCCAGCGATTGTTTCCGAATAGGCGGTAAAGGGTTGCCATTCAACTTTTAATTTCTTTTTAGCTTGCATCACCTCCCAAGTAGAGTTGCCCACTATCGCAACCAATTCAGGAAAAGCGTTGGTGTCGAAACCGCCTTTTTCATATCCGTCCTTAAAACTCTTGATCGTAACCACATCCTTGATTCCAGGCATAGCTTTGGCCGCTTCACCATCCACTGATTTTATGGTCAAACCAAAAGCTGGTGGATGTTCGATCATGGCGATCAACATACCTTCCTCTTGAATATCCATGCCAAATAGAGGCCTACCGGTTACAATGCTTTTTGCATCTACATTTTTTTGCGAACGGCTGACCAGTTTAAAATCCTTTACCTCTTTTAGTTGTACTTCTTCGGGTACGGTAAGTGTTGCTGCAACTGAAGCCATTTCTCCGTAACCGGCCGATTTTTTGGTGGCTGCATGTTGTAATACTCCTGCTTCTGCGGTAATCTCTTCCTTGGGTACCTGCCAGGTTTCTGCCGCCGCCGCTATCAACATCTGCCTTGCGGTTGCTCCGGCCATTCTAAGCGGCTCCCATCGGGCACTTATTCCCCTACTGCCCCCCGTAAATTGAAATCCATATTTGTCTGCATGATAGGGCGCCTGTTCAACCAGTACATTTTTCCAATCTACATCTAACTCTTCTGCCACCAACATGGGCATAGATGTCCTGATATTCTGACCGAATTCCGGATTGGGCGTATAAATGGTTACAACCCCGTTATCACCTATTTTCAGATACGAATTCATTTCGAACCATTCTTTGGGCATTTCCCTGACAACCATCTCTTTTGCCTGCTCAGGTTTGCAGGAGTTTAAAATACTAAAGCCAAGTACCAATCCGCCACTTGCCAAACTTGTATTCTTGATAAATGCCCTACGTCCCATATGCGTCTTTAGCTTTGTCATCTCCTAATTTTTTTTGATTAAACGTTTTCCGAACTAGCGGCTGTTTTTATTGCTTTCTTGATACGCGTGTATGTACCACACCTACAGATATTCCCGTTCATAGCGCTTTCAATTTCTTCGTCCGACGGATTGGGATTCCTTTTTAACAAGGCCGAGGCCGACATTATCTGCCCTGCCTGGCAATATCCGCATTGGGGTACATCAATTTCCAGCCAAGCTTTTTGTACAGGATGTTCACCATGTTCCGACAGTCCTTCAATGGTCGTAATTTTTTGCTCGCCGACAGCCGAAACAGGTAATTGGCAAGAACGTACCGCATTGTCACCTAAATGCACCGTACAGGCACCACATTGAGCGATACCGCAACCATATTTAGTACCTACCAATTTAATATGGTCTCTTAATACCCATAGCATTGGAGTATTTGAATCAACATCTACGCTGTGTTCCGATCCGTTGATGTTTAAGTTGAATATTGCCATTTTTAAAAAATTTACTTAAAAATAAAGATTATATATTAGGTGTTGCCTACGAAATTCAAACAGTTTTAACCTACTTTGTCAAAATCCTAATTGTTTTTAGTTTTTGATAGTCAGTGGTTTAAGCTTTTCAAGCCATTCCACAAGTAATTCCTTCACTTCTACTTTACGGTTCCCTTTTATGGCCAAGTAAATTCCATCTCTTTCAATACCCCCGGTTACCGAAAACCCTTCTAAAATGTTGCAATCGGAGCAAAGGCTTTCCACCGTTCTAAAGCTACTGCCAATACCGTACCCAGCATTGGTGTTAAAAGGAATGACCGTTTTATCCTTAAGGTCGTGCCGGGTCAAAAAGCTTTTAATTGGTGGAGGCAGTTGCATTCCCCATGTGGGGAAGCCTAAAAAAACGGTATCATACTTGTCCATATTTATCTGTGTTTTTAGGGGTGGAAGAAACCCGGTTCGGTTTTCTTCGGCCACTTGTGCCACAATCGACTTGTAGTTTTGCGGATAAGGATTTTTTAATTCCAGTGCCACCAGATCACCGCCCACATTTTCATGGATCATTTCCGCCACAACCTTAGTATTGTTTGTTCTTGATAAATAGACAAGCAATATGTTGTCCGTTTTATTCTCGTACCCTTGGGCACTACACCATCCGGATACCAAGAAAATAAGGAATATCAAACGGCTCACAATCATTTTTTAATCTTTAATTTCCTGTAATCTGTTGGCGTATGTCCTACATGTTTTTTAAAAAAGGTGCTAAAATGATTTACTTCCCTAAATCCTAAGATTGTAGCTATGGTAGTAATTGACCAGTCATTTCTTTTGAGCAATGCCCTTGCTTCCTGAATAAAACGTTCATTTATATTTTGGGTAGTCGTTTTTCCAGTATACAACTTGACGGACCTATTCAAGTGATTTACATGAATATTTAAAATATCCGAAAAATCTGAGGCTTTGCGCAACTTTATGGGTTGTGTGTCCTCTGTGATGGGGAATTGTCCGCTCAGTTGCATCAAAAAATTTTGGGCTATTTGAATATAGGTTTTTTGATTTGTTGAGAGGGAAGAATCCATATTTTCAATATCGATAACTACAGTTTTTTTTGACGTATTCTTCTATTGGTCTACCAAGGCAGTTTCTGGCCCACGGACACCTACCAGTTGTATCTTCTCCAAAGCATTCCTGAATTCCTTTAATTCCGTATCGGAAAAAGTAACGTTCAGTGCTCCTTGGTTCTGTTTCACATGATGCAGTTTCGTAGTTCCGGGAATAGGAACAATAAAAGGTTTTTGTGCCATGACCCAGGCTAATGCTATTTGGGCCGGAGTGGCATCCTTTTTTCGACCCCATTCGTGTACCAGCCTGAGCACCTCCATGTGTGCTTCAATAGCTTCCGGTGTAAAATAGGGTACTTGAGATAAGCGGGAGTCACTAGAAAAACGGCTATGCTCGTTGAACTTATCGCCTAAAAATCCACGACATACCGGTCCCCATGGCACGAACCCTATGCCCAATTCTCCACAGGTATCTATTACTTCATTTTCAAGGGCACGCTGAATAATAGAGTATTCGCTCTGAAGGGCAGCAACGGGCTGCTCTGCATGGGCCTTTCGTATGGTCGTTGGTGAAACTTCGGAAAGTCCAAAATGGAGCGCCTTCCCTTCCTTGATCAAATCCTTAACCGTTCCGGCAACGTCCTCAATTGGAACGTTTGGATCCAAACGATGCAGATACAACAAATCGATACGATCGGTACGAAGGCGTTTCAACATGCCCTCTACAGCGCTTTTAATATGTTCTGGCTTGCTATTTCTACCTGCCCTTTTTCCATTTGAAAAGTCAAACCCAAATTTACTGGCAATGACCACGTTGTCTCTAATAGGTTGAAGTGCCTTACCTACCAATTCCTCATCAGTAAATGGGCCATACACTTCGGCAGTATCAAAAAAGGTAACGCCCAAATCATAAGCCCCACGGATTACGGGAATCATATCCTTGGTATCTCTTGGTGGATTGTAACTGCCACTTTTCATGCTCATACAACCCAACCCAATTGGCGATACTTCCAATGCGCCCAACATCCGCTTTTCAGGGTTGGAAGCTGCTTTTAAACCCTCTATTGTACCAGGTGCATTTTTCCCATTGGCAAAAGCCAGTGGGCTTGCCACTATACCCGCTCCCAAAAGGGCGGATTTCGAAATAAAATTTCTTCTGTTTACTGAATTACTTTTCTTTTCCATACCAATATGCTGTTATCGTAATATTTTAAAACCCAAAAAATGGACTAAATTCCCCGTGATTGCAGTTCGTTTCTCAATTTGACACCCTTTTCAATGACATCTAATCTGGCTTTTCTTGGGTCTGGTTTTCCAACGGCTTCACCATCTAACTGTATATCCATAATTTCACCGTCATTTTTAGTATAAACTGGCCAGTTTGGTAATCCTTCTCCATTCGGGTTTCCGGTCTTGGCGAAATTTACCCAGTATCCGTTCATAAGTTCCGCCACCTTCTTGTCCTCTGGAGTGGTCTCGGGATTGCCCCAACGTGCATCAAGATTATTAAACACATAACCAACTTCGGAACCATGGCCGGCACCGTATTTCATTCTTTCCTTCATAGGTTCGGGTACAAAACCAAAATGGTAAATAAACGTAGGTTCCACTTTTTCCGCGAAAGCCCTAGCGGCAAAACGTCCAGGTTCTCCCCACACCCAATCGGTATTGAACTTAGTAATCACTTCCTCAAAATCTTTGGTGCCATCAGGGTCATAGGCCGCTTGTGCTTCCTCCTTAAACTCGCCAAAAAGTGAAAATAGTTCTTCTTTTGTTTTTCTGTTGTTGACAAAACTACCTCCGATTTCGGCGCTGTTAGAACCGATCATCAATGGTATTTGAATTTGTCTACCAGCGTTATAGGCACTTTCAGCTGTTTCTACCACCAATTTGCCATCCAAAATCGGTCCAGAATAAATTCTTGGCCCACCTTCACCATCCGTTTCTTGACCGCTATCCACAATTTCTTCTACAGGCAATGCACGCAGCTTGGCCAAGGCATCCGCATCGGTACCATCTATGCCATGTTTTTTGGCAAAGTTGATACCAATGGTTTCTGCCGATACAGGGTAAAAAGCACTTGCATTTTCTTCCTTTATTGGCCTTCCGGTAAGTACCCCATCACGGGCACCACCAGATTCGCTAATGGCTTTATGAAAAAGTCCTTTTGCACCTGGAATGGTCATTAAAGAGTGAACGGATACCCCACCTGCGGAAAAGCCGAATATGGTTACGTTATCAGGATTACCTCCAAAAGCGGCAATGTTCTTTTGCACCCATTGCAACGCTGCAATTTGGTCCATATAAGCATAGCTGCCTTTATGTTCTTCAGGATGTTCGGCGCTCAACGCTGGAAATGCAAAATGCCCCAAACGCCCCAAACGGTAATTAATGGTGATTAAAACCACACCCTTCTTCGCAAATTCATCACCCGCGATTCCAGCTCCGGAACCACTTCCTCCAACAAAGCCCCCACCATGGATCCAAACCATGACCGGCAGGTTCGCACCCGTATTTGCATCAGCGGGTTTCCACACATTCAGGTACAGGCAATCTTCGGATGAACCTTCACTAATGGTTCCCGGGGCACCGCCCCATCCGGACTGTGCGCAGTTTGCACCGTACTCCGAAGCATCCAATTCACCTTCCCAGGGGGATAATGGTTGAGGGGCCTTCCAACGAAACTCACCAACTGGAGGAGCCGCAAAGGGTATTGCTTTAAAGCTATCAACACCATCTTCATAGACGCCTCGAATTGCCCCTAATTCGGTCTTTACTTTGGGTGTACTTTCTTGCGCGGAAATAGTAACTCCAAGGAGTACCAACAATCCTAATATGTATTTTTTCATTTGAGTGTTTATTAAGTTGCGTTGTTCAAGTTATTCCCTTGTCATTGTTTTGCTAAAGGTCAGATCGGCCAATTTCCAAGTGTTATCCTCCTTTACATAAACCTCCGTTACCATAAAGGGATTGGTCACTTCATTGCTACCGACTACGGCCAAGAGTGTAATTTGGTTCCAAAGTATAACGGTATTATCATTCAAGACTTCAACCATGACTTCATGGACATCGGCTTTTTTATAGTGGATGAACCCACCTCTAATGATTTCTACTTCGCGGTCCTTTCCCCACGTGCCGCCCATGTGGACGAACTTGGCTTTATCATGAAAAAGGCCTTCCAATTTATCGGCATCCTTATCGGCCATCCATTGCCATTTTTGGGTGGACAGCTCTCTGATTTCCTTTTCTAAATCAGTCGATTGGGCAAGGGCGACTTTTCCTGTGATGAGCATAATCAATAGACTTAGTATAATTTTCCTGTTCATTTTTATAAATTATTTGTTCTGAAGTATTAATGCGCAATTTCATGGGTATCACGAACGCTGCTAAAGGTAAGGTCCAATAATTTCCAATCGTCGCCTTCTTTTTTATAGAATTCGGTCACGGTAAATTCATTGGATACATCGTTACCACGAACATGAGCCATAAGTGTTATTCTGTTCCAAAGTACCACGGTATTGTCATCAAAAGTTTCCACGACCACATCGTGTACATCGGCATTTTTATACCAAATACTTCCCGTCTCGATGATTTCCAATTCCCTGTCCTTTTTCCAGGAGCCGCTCATGTGTACAAACCTTGATTTGTCATGAAACAAATTGGTCAACTTGTCCACATCCTTTTCGGCCATCCATTTCCATTTGGCCTTGGAAAGTTCCTTAATCTCATTTTCAAGACTTGAACTGTTAATTTCAGGAAGCGGTATGTTGTTATAGTCCTCAACACTAAGTTCGTCTGTCCATTGGGTAGGTGTAGGCCCGCCTATCGCCAAATAGGTTACTGCACTTTTAGGAGTGGCACCATGCCAATGTTCTACATTGGGAAGGCATTTGATTACATCACCAGCGCGCACTACTTGTACTTCCTTTCCTTTTTCCTGATAAAAACCAACGCCGCTAGTGATCAACAATTGTTGGCCGTCTGGATGTAAATGCCAATTGAGAAATGCTCCAGGTGCTGAAACCGCTTGGGCTACGTTATGTTTAAAAATTTCATCAGCATCTACAACATGCGTTAGCCAAATATCACCGGTATGGTGTACGTTTTTCGCTTTTGCCCCCATGGGAAAAATAGCTTCTTGCGCAAAGGAAGATATGCTTAGCACACCTATAAAGAAGCCTATCAATAATGCTCTCATTTTGTTTTATTTAATTGTTTTAAATTATAAATTACCTTTTCCAAAGCTATGGTATAATTTATAGGATAGGCTTACCACAATTACGGAATTACCTACCATTATTACGGATTACAGGAGTATAAACCATTTGTTCACAAAGCATTAACTAAATTCGAACAACAGTTTTCTTCAATGTCCAATACAAAAGATTAGATATGGGTCGATGATTATTCTTCCAAATATAAATTTAGGTACAGCGTATCCACCGAATGGTGAACATGATTTAACAGAAGGAAGTTAGATGAAAGAAAAACATTCAGGATAACCTGATTCATGTAGCGAAACAAAAAATATTTGCCCCTGTTAAATCGTTAAGTGAAATTACATGCGACCTTGGTTTTAAATACCCACAGCACTTCACAAGACTTTTTAAGAAAAAGTGTGGTACACACCTCTGGAGTATCAGATTTTGAATTAAACCATGATACTTTCCTCGACCATTTAAAAAATACTGATTTAAAAAAAATCTTAACTAGCTTTTTAACTTATACTATCCAAAGTTGTAACCTGTCTTGTCAAGAACGCTATCGATTTTTCCAATATATAATGGGGAACTTCCTTATGAGGGGAATGGCCTATTTTTGGGATTATGAGCTTCTGGGATAGACCGACCGTATTATTAACAATACTTTGCACTTGTTTTAGTGTACCATATTCATCATCTTCTCCTTGAATTACCAAGACAGGACAAACGATATTCTTTAAATAAGATTCGATGTTCCAATCCTTAAAATCTT
This sequence comes from Maribacter polysiphoniae, assembly GCF_003148665.1. Classification (GTDB taxonomy): domain Bacteria; phylum Bacteroidota; class Bacteroidia; order Flavobacteriales; family Flavobacteriaceae; genus Maribacter_A; species Maribacter_A polysiphoniae. Next base: position 21,887 of record NZ_QGGQ01000018.1, read on the forward strand.
CCCGTAACCATGTTTGGGTCCAGGCCATGAACATGGCTTCGGTCTTGTCGCCATGGTATTTGGTTAATCTTGCCTTTAAGTCGGTCGTTTTGTATAATTCAACCGCCTGCTCAATACCTTTTATGGTTATATCCTCTACAAAAACATGGGCACCCTCGGAGATTACTCCTTTAATTTTATCTGGATATTTAGCTGCCATTAAAAGGGCAATAGATCCGCCATCACTATGTCCAAAAAGTACTGCATTTTCTATTCCCCAAGAATCCATGAGGTCATTTAAAATGTCGGCTTCAATTTCCATATAATCAAGTCCGCGAATATGAGATACAAAAGGACCGGATTTTCCATATCCCAGACGGTCATATACGATAACATTGCAGTTTAGTACTTGGCCCAGTTTCTGGGGAAAAGCCCTCCAAAGTGCTATACAACCCAAGGAATCGTGCAAAAACACAAGTGTGGACTTTTTTGGGTCACCATCAAATTTTATCCAGGAAATGGAGTCTATCAATGGTAATCTAAGTATTTTTTTCATGAAAAATTGACTAAAACTGTTATGCTAAATATCATCTATCTTTATATTATTTTTCTGGTCTTTCTTGAAAGCTCGTTTGGTTACCTTTAGATGCTTAAAATAGCCAATAGTTCCTACATCTACATACAATCCCACATAACCTTTCTTGTTTTTCCCTAACATTTTATTCACAATGAACGACGAATATTTCATGTCATTAATAAACATTTCGGCTGTTTCCCCGTTAACTTCAATTCTCATTGTAATCCATTCATTAAGGGTTACAGGAGCCGAACCTTCGTATGTTCCCTCTGGAAAATCATCTCGTAAGGTTTGAAATTTATAATCAGGATATGAGAAATATTGTACAGTATGGTTTCTTGCATACTGGTTATTGATTCTTCCTACTTTGGGACGTAAATAAATGGATTCAAAAGCCGAATCGTCTTCTTTAATCCTGAAATACACTCCGATGAAACCTGCTGCTGGCGGGTACGGAGATGGATCTTGAATCTGGCTATACATTTTCACTTCTATGGTACCATTTTCAAAATCATCTAGATCAACAAGACGGGCATAGTGCGTTTCATCCACAGTTTCTTCCAAGCGATCGGCATCAAAAGGCAATGCCTCTAGATCCCGTTCAATTTTCAAAACTTTTTTACCTTCAAATTTGATAATGGAGCCCGTAACATTATGAAGTTCGAAGGCTTGATTTTTAAGTTTTAGAGTTTGGCCAAAGCTGTTAATGGTCCAAATACTAAAAAGGAAAAATAGAATATTATTTTTCATGGTTTTGACTTAAAGTTTACAACCACAAAAATCGGTAGGCATAAACCTTTTACCCTTAAACTAGTTTAAGAAATAGGACCGAATGTTATTTCTTGGTTTTTCCTTGTACCATCTCTTTTCGGATCATACTCAAAAATTCTGGAGTAATGCCCAAATAGGACGCAATCTGCGTGTTAGGGAGTCTTGTCGCCAAATTCGGATATTTCTCATAGAAATAGGTATACCGTTGCTGTGCCGTTGAACTGATATTCTGAAAGACCCGGTTTTGAAGTTCTACATATTTTTCTTCGGTAATGACTTTAAAAACGCGGTCCAGCTTCGGAATGTTTACATATAAATGGTACAGGTCTTGTTGCGCTATTTGTATAACTTCTGAGGGCTCAATAGCCTGAATATTCGATTCACCAGGTTTGGCTTCATGAAAACTGGTAATATCATATATCCAATCGTTTTCGGCAGCAAAAAGTATATTGTGTTCCTTTCCGCTTGGGTCAATACCGTAAAGACGAAGTACCCCTTTAACCACAAAAGTGTAATGTCTACATATATCCCCATTGACCAATAAATGTTCTCGACGTTTAAGTTTGCGTCGGGAAATCCTACTTTCAATCAATGAAATTTCAACTTCTTCAAAAGGGAGGTAGGTTTCAAAATGTGCTATTAGCGGTGTGGATTTCATTACCGAAAAATACACTATTCTCTGTATTTATAAATCGGAATCAATTTATTTTGTCAAAAACCATCGACATAGATTCAGGATCAATAGCTTTCATATCAATCAGTTTTAAATCTTTTACCATTTCTGCTGTGGTTGTTTTATACATTTGAAAATGAGGTGTTTTCAAATGCGATTCGTAAGCTTCCTTATTTGCATAAATTTCCAATAGTCGTATCTGTGTAGGATTTTCCTTTTGAAACATGGGGTAAATACAGATTACTCCGGGCTCCAGCCTAAGTGATGCTTCCGATTCCTCTTTCAGTATCTCTAAATATTCATCCAAATAGTCCGTCCCAATTTCAAGTTCCGCAATGCGAACCATCATTTTGCCTTGATCAATATCCGCTTTTAGGGCATCATCGCTTTGCCCGAAACCAATTAAAGACAGATGCAGTAATACCAATAACAGCCCCAATTTTTTAGTCAGCATAGTGTCATTTTTTATCCAACCCTTTTTCTTTTAGCCATTCCGCTAACAATACGGCCACCTTTTCATTGTTCAGGTCGGACATTGGAAAATGGGTATTTCCCTTTAGGCGCTTTTCTGGAAGGTGTACCAATGTGGCATCACCCCCATGCTTGTTCACCGTGGCCGTCCAAAGCTTTGCCATTTGCAAGGCGGCTCGCCATTGTTCCTGACCAGGATGCGCTACAGGTTCTATGGGTATATAATCCCCATAATAGATAACAATGGGTATTTCCGTCAATCGTTTAAAAACTGTCATGGGCACGCCTCTTGCACTTAATGCTCCTCCCGCATAAGGTATGGTCTCAGGGACTTCCCCTTCCGGAAAGACAAAATTACTACCGGGTTCATAGGATGCAATGCCTTTGATGTTCCTATTTTTTAAGGCCGTCAACCAACCTTGGCCACCACTATGGGAATGGGTGACCAAAACACCTGGTCCAATCTTATCGAACAGCGTGGAAACCGCCTCTATGTTAAGGTTAATGTTCAATGGTCCCGTATCCGGTGTAATTTGCCTAAAGAACTGGTTCAGCGCCTCTGGGTCTTCGGAAAACTGAACATCTGGATAAAATGTGCTTCCCGTCCCCAATCTGAATATCCCAAACCACAACTGATCATCCGTGGCTGCCGAAATCGTAGTAGGTTCCGTACTCCTCCCTGATAATCCCCTACGGGGCTGGTCAATAAGGTATATGGGGAAATTACGCCTCAAAAATAGCGTTTGAAACCCCTCCCTGCCATCTGGGGTCGTTTGCCAAGTACGCATGCTCTGTCCATATCCATGCCAAAAAACCAAGGGTAATTTTTTTGCACTATCAGGAATTTGATAAAAAACAGTGGCATGGTCTCCATGCAAGGTTTGTCCTTCGGTAGCCTGATTGGAAGGGTTGAATGCCCCCTGGGCAATTGGGTCAAAAGTACCGGGGCTGGTTTTAACGCTACCGCCCACGGTAAAACTGCCTTGTTCTACAAGGGTAATGGGCTGCTTTTGAGCATAAGCATCATTTACCAATAATTGAACTATTAAAAGCAATAACAATGTTGTCTTGATATTTTTCATCACTAAAATTTTATTAATTTGAAAGTATAGAGGTACTTCTTAATTTCAATTTAAATATTGTTCTTCGGTCACAGGATGTAGCCATTCCGTTGGACCGTCAACTCTGCTTGTTATAGCGATTTGTATGAACGGTTTTTCTGCGCTTGCACCGTGCCAATGCGGAGTGTTTGCAGGGCATTTGACCACATCGCCTTTTCGTAGTATTCTTTTCTCACTCCCTTTTTCCTGATAGTAGCCTTCGCCATCTAAAGACATAATAATCTGTCCGTTGGGATGTGAATGCCAGTTGGACCTAGCCCCGGGATCAAAGGTTACCGTTCCCACTGAATTTTGGTTCAAACTATCCGCCATCACTTGCATATGTACCCATACATCCCCAATGAAATTATTGTTCGTGACCTTTTCCCCTTTAGGAAAAATCAATTCTTGTTGGGAATTCAAATCGACGGTTTGATTTTTCTCGGCTGCTTGCTTGCAGGAAAATATAAATGTTCCCATCAATATAATCGCTAAAAGATTTTTTCTGTTCATAGGTCTGTAGTTGAAAGATGGTTTTGGTAAAAGTCCACTAATTTATTTACGGCTTGACTCACATATTCTGGCTTCCAATAGGTTTCTATATGCGTTGCACCTTCGATAAGGAACAATTCCTTGCTTTTCGCATTGGTCGCCTTTGGAAAAGCATCCAAGGTCAAATATAATGTTTGGGCATTGCTGCCAGCAATCATTAATAAAGGTTGGTCTATGAGCTCAATATCGTCGGTAGCATTCCAGGCCATTAAATCCATTAAACTGCTTGTGGTGTAAAGAAACGTCGAATTGGGATGGGCGTGGGTCCTAAAATAATATTCATAGCCTTGACGATAAAAAAGCGTTGAAACTTTTGCTAGTTCTTCGTCGGTAATACCGTCTACTCCGGAATAAACAATTTCGCCGCCTCCAGCCTCCTGTTCTCTTGCCTTTGAAGCTTGCTTTAGCCTTTCTTGAATGGTCGAAATCTGCGAATTCAAAAAGCCATTTTTTCGTACAATTCCTGTATTGAACATACTCAGGGTTGCCACTGCTTTAAACCGTTTATCGGATTGAACCGCTTTCAACGTATAGCCTCCGCCGCCACAAATGCCCAAAGCACCTAAACGTTCTTTATCGACCCCAGGATACTGTGAAATAAAATCGGCCATTCCTCGGATATCTTCTGTACGAAATTGGGGTTTGTCCATATGGCGTGGCTGGCCCCCACTTGCACCCTGATAGGCAGCATCTGCCGTAATGGTAATATAACCGGCTTCTGCCAAATGCTGTGCATATAGGCCTGCTGTCTGTTCTTTTATCCCTCCGTTAGGATGTGCAATTGTTATTGCCGGATATTTCTTTGTCCGGTCATAATTGGCTGGTGTATAAACATTTGCCGCAATATCGATTCCGTTCAGTTTATACCTAACGGGATGTATGTTGACTTTTCCATCCACATTCTCCGTAATTGCTCCCTCATATACCAATCCCAAAGGATTTTTCTCGCTTTGTGCCCTAATCGTCTGATGTATTGATAACAGACTCATTAAAATGAATAATCCTATATATTTCATTTCCTTACTGCTTTTTAGATTCCAATAATTCGTTCAATACTTTTTTGGCCGAATCAATTTTTTCATAATCTATATTTCTTCCCACCATATCCACTAATTCCTGTAATTGAGTTGGCGTGATGCCCTGCATTAAACAGATGTTCATGTGCGAACGCAACATGGGTTCCACATCGCCGATCGTTGCCAGAACGGAAACCGTGACCAGTTCCCTTTGCTGATAATTCAGAATGTCCCGATCAAAAATATCCGCAAACAGATGCTCCTTTAAAAAGACTTCGACAATGGGGGCAAATTGCGCATAATCGGCCGGTGGGCCGTCCAATTTTGCCTGTACCAATGCTTCCAGATTCGCTTTGCCCCGTTCGTATTTTGTACGGTTATCTTCTATTGGGGTAGCTTCCGCTCCTAGCTGATCTTCCACCCCTTCCGCCTTGCGTTCGTCCAAAACTTTGATAAACGTCTGTAAACCACGTAGGCTCCTTGGAAATCCGCAGTAGGCATACAGATGCACCATGACTTCCTTGATTTCGCTTACGGTCAATCCGGCATCCAGACCTTCCGTTAAAGCGGATTCCAAAGTTTGCAGGTCGCCTTTTGCGGTGAGTGAGGCAATGGCAATTATGGATTGTTGCTTCGCATCCAAATTCAAGATTGCATTATGTTTGGATTGGGCATTCACATGATTTGTGACGCCAAGAAACGCAGTAATCACTATGGCAATACCAATTGTTATAAGCTGTTTCATCCTTTTGCTATTATTTTTAATTTTTCGCTACTTACTAGCGGTTTATCATTTTCTGGTTCGCTTCGGAATAGCGTTCACCCACCAAATCAATCTTTGAGGTGGCCTCTGTAATTTGTTGCAGTTCCCAATCTGTAAAAGTAATACCGGTCGCCCCTAAATTTTCTTCCAGCCTTGAAGACTTTGTGGTACCGGGAATGGGTACGATCCATGGTTTTTGGTAAAGGATCCAAGCCAAAGCAACTTGAGCCGGAGTGGCCTCTTTTTCCTTGGCAAAAGCCGTAACCAAATCTACCAAAGCAAAATTATCCCTCAGGTTCTCTTTGGAAAATCGAGGCACGGTACTTCTAAAATCATTATCGGAAAAACTGGCGTTCCTATCTATTTTGCCTGTCAAAAATCCTTTCCCCAAGGGACTAAAAGGTACAAAACCAATACCCAATACTTCCAATACGGGCATGATTTCTTCTTCCGGCTCCCGCCAAAACAATGAATATTCGCTTTGCAAGGCAGTAACCGGTTGCTCCGAATGTGCTCTTTTGATTACTTCGACACCTGCTTCGGAAAGTCCAAAATGTTGCACTTTTCCCTCAGCTATCAAATCCTTAACCGTACCCGCAACTTCCTCAATAGGTACTTTTGGATCAACCCGATGCTGATACAATAAATCTATAGTATCTACCTGTAAACGCTGTAAGGAAGCATCCACCATATTTCGAATGGTTCCAGGACTACTGTCCAAGCCCGTCACTTTTCCATCTTTATAACCAAATCCAAATTTGGTGGCTATGTGTACCTGATCTTTAAACGGTTTTAAGGCCTTTCCTACCAATTCCTCATTAATATAAGGCCCATACACTTCGGCGGTATCAAAAAAGGTGACCCCCATTTCTACGGCTTTTCGGACGACTTGAATCATTTCCTTTTCGTCCTTCGCAGGGCCATATCCAAAACTCATCCCCATACAACCGAGACCGATATCTGATACTTTCAGATTCTTTCCTAATGTTCTTGTTTTCATTTTTTATTTTTAAAGATTATCCCAATCAGTTCATCATTTTTTAATCTTTACGGATAAAAATAGTGGCCGAAATCTTGTTCCCTTTTATAGGTTTGATACAAAAGTAGGGGGTCAAAAACCAAATAGGCTTACCCAAATTACGGTTATACCTACCACTATTACGGATTTTGAAAAGGGCATTTGATTTACTGGTAATCAATGGCCTATCTTTAACAAAAAGTTAGAAGTCAATGAAAAATGTACTGCACATAGATACCGTTGGAGATTACCTTAATTTGAGAAAACAAGAGGTGTTACACCCTTTGGTGGGTATTGTTGATTTTGAGGACGTAAACAAAGAAGGCTATGAGAACAAAGATTATGATGCCTTCCATTATAATTGTTATGCTGTTTTCTTGAAGGATGCCAAGGGATGCAAAATGCATTACGGAGGGAAGCCATACGATTATGATGAGGGAACCCTTGTCTTTATAGCTCCAGACCAAACCATAGAACTAAGCGGTTTTGACCCTAATTATGTACCTAAGGGATATGCAATGCTTTTTCATCCTGATTTATTGATAGGAACGGAATTGGGCAAAAAATTACATTACTATAGTTTTTTCTCCTATTCAAGCAATGAAGCGCTACACCTTTCGGCCAAAGAACGGAAAGTAATTCTAAGTCTACTTGAAAAAATACAGTTTGAATTGGAACAAAACTTGGACAAGCATAGTAAAAAGTTGATCGTAGCCAACATTGAACTTTTTTTGGATTATTGCACTCGTTTTTATGATAGACAATTCATTACTCGTGAGGTTGAAAATATAGGGTCATTGGAAAAATTCGATGATTTGCTGAGCCAGTACTTTTCATCGGATAAACCACAAAAGCATGGCACTCCAACTGTGGGTTACTTTGCGGATCGCTTGCACCTTTCGTCCAACTATTTTGGAGATTTGGTAAAAAAGGAAACCGGAAAATCTGCCCAAGAATATATACAGAATAAACTTATTGAAGTTGCTAAGGAACGTGTATTTGACCCATCAAAATCGGTCAGTGAAATAGCGTACGAATTAGGTTTTAAATATCCTCAACATTTTACCAGGCTCTTTAAACAACGTGTAGGGCATTCCCCTAGTGAATTTAGGAGTTTGAACTAGAACCGAAGTTGTGAATAAATCAGTTTGTTTTTCAAAAAAATAGACTACAACATTACTTTTATAACAGATTTTAAAAAGGTCTTAATTTTAGTTTTTATAAAAGATTACAAGCCTTAAAACTACATAAATAAGGTGCGTTGTGTGCCCCACCCACGAACAACTTCTCGGGTCACAATAAAATATCCATGCTCTACATTTTTTTTGAAAGATAGTCCGGCGTAATTTTCACTAAATATTACCTCATAGACTTTTTGGAGTTCTTTCATAGTTAACTTTTCGGGCAGAAGGTTCATGCCGACCAACTTCCTATCAGGATTATCTTTTAAAGTCTCCAAGGCATTTTCGGCTATTTCTTGATGTCCCATCATCAATGGAGGTAACTAAACCACATCATACCAATCAATGGAATCCGAAAGTTCGTCGGGCTTGGGTGATACATGATTAAAATTTATCAAAGCATAGTAGACGATGGAAATGAACCGATCCAACATCCAATGGTTATCCCATTAACCTCTAAAATGGTCCTCATGACATCCGAGGGCAGAGCGCGATGCACTACCAAACGTGTGAAACTGTTCTAGATAAATAGTATCAAGACCCGCTCGTTCCCTCTCAGCCTTTTTAATAGCACTGACAACATGCTCATCGTGTTTTACGAATCCTCCCGGAAGGGCGAAAAATCCTGTATTGTGGTACTCCAAAATAATAATTTGAAGCTGTTTGCCATTAAAGTCCAAAATGACGAAATCATAAGCCAAGTAGGGCATAAACTCCTCAATTGAAGGTAATTGCTTTTTCTTTTTTTGTACCAAAAATGATATTATTTTCAAAAGAAGTAGAAATATCCGGAAAAACAAAGTATTATTGTAACAAACTGAGACAATAAATGATTTTGACATGAAAAATATTCTTATCCTTAGTGTACTCCTAATAATGTCGAACAGTAAAATATTTTCCCAGACCGAAAATTCCTTTGACGTCCAAACAAAAATTAAAAACGGCATCATCGAAGGTAGCTACAATACGCACACAGGTATCCAAACTTATTTCGGGGTTCCTTTTGCCAAACCGCCGGTTGGAGAATTACGATGGAAAGCTCCCCAGCCTATGGATAATTGGGAGGGCGTAAGAGAAACAAAAACATTTGGTCCTCGTCCCATGCAGACAATGGTTTTTGGCGATATGAAATCACGCTCCGATGGTGTGAGCGAAGATTGTTTATATCTGAATATTTGGACACCCACCACAAGGAATATGAAAGATTTACCGGTAATGGTCTATTTCTATGGCGGCGGAAATGTAGCAGGTGATGCTTCGGAAAATCGCTATGATGGCGAAAGCATGGCAAAAAAAGGTATAGTAGTCGTTACGACCAATTATAGATTGAACGTTTTTGGCAATTTGGCCCATCCGGACCTAAGTGCAGAATCGCCCTATAAGGCTTCGGGCAACTATGGTCAAATGGATCAGCACATGGCCTTGCAATGGGTGCAAAAGAATATTGGCGCTTTTGGAGGAGACCCTAAAAGGGTGACAATAGCGGGGGAATCTGCCGGATCGATAGGTGTAAGTGTGCATATGGCCTCTCCGTTGAGCAAAGATTTGATTGCGGGAGCCATTGGCGAAAGTGGTGCCGCGATACACCCTACCATGGCACCGGTGCCGCTGGCGGAAGCGGAAAACCAAGGCCAGGAATTTCTGAAAAATGCCGGATATTCGAGTATTACGGAATTCAGAAAGTTACCTACTCGCGATATCTACGAAATATATAACGCATCTCAACGCTTTGGTTTCCCCATGGTCATCGACGGTTATTTTTTACCAAAATCGCTACCTGAAATTTTTGAAGCCAAAGAGCAAGCACAGGTACCTTTAATATTGGGATGGAATTCCGCCGAAATTCCCGGAATGGCGTTTACCCAAGGGCTTTATTCCAAAGATAATTATGTGGCCAAGGTCAAGGAGACCTATCCAGAAAAACATACCGAAGTATTAAAATTATACCCAAGCGGTTCCGAAAAGGAAATAGAACGTTCGGCGACTGATCTGGCATCCGACCGATTTATCGTGTATAGTACCTGGAAGTGGTTCGACCTGCATCGGAAGAATAGCGACCAACCCGTGTACCGTTATTTGTACAGCAAACTTCGCCCGCCCTTACGAGATAAAAACTTGGCCTCGGGACTGGCCGGAGGTACGGTCGAAAAAGATTCGGATGCTCCCCAAATGCCCGAACCCATCGGTGCACCGCATGCCGCCGAAATCGAGTACGCCATGGGCAACTTGAATTTAGTGGACGATTATGCTTGGACGACGGATGATTTCAAAGCCTCCGAAACCATGTTGAACTTTTTCGCCAATTTTGTGAAGACTGGTAATCCAAACGGGGAAAATCTACCCGATTGGCCAAAGGCCAAAGCCAATGATGCTACTCCGCCTGTGATGGTCATCGATACCGAAAGTGGCTCAAAAAATGCAGAAAACGATGCCCGTTACCTGTTTTTGGACGAGGTATATAAAAATTGATTTCCTAAAAATTCCGTTTGAAATGAAAAAAATAGGTTTTTATCTTTTACTGATAAATGTCGGGTTTTCGTCAACGACCTATGCCCAAACGGTTTCTGAAAAACTGAGAACCATTGTCACCACCGATGGTGAAATCGATGATGTGGACACTTTTATTAGATTCCTTTTGTATACCAACGAGTTCGAAACCCAAGGCTTGGTATATTCGAGCTCGATGTGGCATTGGAAAGGAGATGGAAAGGGAACACCTTTTACCTCTGAAATGGAAATGACCCGCAATATCTATGGCGAAAATTTAACGGATTTACGATGGCCGGGCACTCAATGGATCGAGGAACTTTTGGCGGAATATGCCAAGGTCCATCCGAATTTGTTGCTGCATGATAAAGATTATCCGAGCCCTGAAAATCTGCTGAGTTTAGTCCGAGTTGGAAACATCGATTTTGAAGGCGAGATGGAAAAACGTACCGAGGGATCGAAATTGATTGCAGAAAAATTATTGGATGATGACGAGCGTGAAATCTTTTTGCAAGCCTGGGGCGGCACCAATACCATTGCCCGAGCCTTAAAATCAATTGAAGAGGATTACTCAAAAAGTAAGGATTGGGAGACCATAAAAGATAAGGTTTCCAAAAAGGCGATAATCTATACCATTATGGATCAAGATGCCACTTATCAAAAATATATTGGTCCCAACTGGCCCAAGATTCGTGTATTTTATAACGCCAACCAATTTTGGTGTTTTGCCTATCCTTGGAAAATGGTCGTACCGAAAAGTCAACAACCGTATTTGGAAGGCACTTTTATGGGACCAAATATTATCAACAACCACGGGCCACTTTTTGAAAAATATTATTCTTATGGAGATGGACAAAAACAGGAAGGCGACCCTAACCATTTTGAGGGAGATATCTCAAAGATAACTCAAACCGAACGCGGTAGTTTTTCAAAATATGATTTTATTTCCGAAGGAGATTCACCTGCCTTTCTGCACTTGGTCGATGTAGGTCTGGCCAATTACGAAGACCCTTCTAGAGGGGGATGGAGCGGCCGTTTTGAGCAATCTGTAGATAACCCGTACCGCTATGAAGATGGTGAAGCTGCTTCTGACTTGAATCCTGAAACAGGTAAGATGGATACCAGCTATCCACAGACCCGTTGGATTAAAGCTATGCAATTGGATTTCGCCGCCCGGGCAGATTGGGCAGTAAAATCGTTTGCGGATGCCAATCATGCCCCGGTAATAAAAGTCTTTGAAGGAACTTCTATAAAGGCCAAAGCAGGAGAAAAAATAACGTTGAACCCAACATACAGTGACCCCGACGGTCATAAAGTTTGGTTCGCTGTCTGGCCCTATGCAGAAGCCGGTGATGGCACCGCTGATGTTACCTATGATGACGAAAAAGGGTTGGCCACCGTACAACTACCCGAAACCGCCAAAGCAGGTGAGGAATATCACATTATAGTTGAAGGTAGTGATACGGGTTTCCCCTCTTTAACACGCTACAAAAGAGTGATTTTTACAATAAAATGAAATGCTTTACTAAGTAATAATTATTAAATAGTTTATTTTAAAAAGGACTGGAAGTATTTCCTATTTTTAGGGACGGCTACACTAGGGGAAAGCCTTTCTTCAGATAGGTACTTGACATTAACTATAAACATCCTACCTAAAATTTAATACGTAACTTCTAAATATACCACCACTCAAAATTGAGTGAAATTTCTAATACTCTCAAATTTAAAACTGAAATTAAACCCGTCCTCACAATAAAACTCATAAGCTTTGGACTATAGGCAGCGTACTCTGTAGCTATAGTTTAAGCTATGCTTTGAAAAATATAGCTATAGTATAGATTTATATTACTTAGCTCAAAATCCTAGACTGCACTAGTCGTTCAGCACATTGCCAATTCATTTCGCTAAAAGCTGCACTATGGGCAAAGAGCTTCTCTAGAAAATGTCTTGAACACAATCCCCGCTTTTAACTTTGCATTCCGCTAACCTTTCCCGATGCTCTGGGAAGGAACGCTTCATTGCAAGTCAAAACCGTGAATTAAGTCCGCTTGAACTGAATTTGATATATAGTGTTTTATTCCGCTTCAACAGAATTTAAAATTTCACTACTTCAAGGTATTTAACCCACTACCCGAACCGCCACTAACACCCTTTTTTTGACGGCAAAAAAACAACATTCATTCTTGCACAACGGCATAAACCAGGGGGCCACTGCCCCACTTATTTATACGTCTTACCAAGCCTGAATATTGTAAAAGTGCAAGCAACAAAAAAAGGTAACAGTGACGGCTCTGTGGGAAGTAAATCAAATACCGGAAATCATGAAATCATACCAAATTCTCAAAAATGAAACGGAACAAAAATTAAAAAACAACAAAAAGGAAAACGCTCTAGGTGTAATAAGTAAATCACTTTTAAAAATAGTTTGAATCTAATGTTTAATCTTAAATTTTTCAATTATGAGTAGTATCAAAAATCATGTACAGTTAATCGGAAATGTTGGACAGGAACCAACCATTACGAACTTGGAAAGCGGCAAAAAAGTAGCCCGTTTTTCACTAGCCACCAATGAGTATTACAAAGACTCAAAGGGAGAGAAACAAACGGAAACCAACTGGCACACCATCGTAGCTTGGGGCAAGGCCGCTGAAATTATAGAGAAATATGCCGGAAAAGGCAAAGAAATCGGAGTTGTCGGAAAACTAAAGACGCGCACCTATACTACTGACGATGGCAATCAACGCTACGTTACCGAAGTAGAGGCAAATGAAATATTATTATTAGGAAGCAAGTAAAAAAGAAAGAGGGCATCTCTCGCTAAAGTACTGCCCTCTTTTCCATCATTCACGTTAAAAAACTAGAACAATGAAGAACAAAGTTAATGAAATTCGTATAAGCTACTGCGAAAAAATCGGAGTTATAAACTCTCCTTCAATGAACAATTCCGAACACGTAGCAAAACTGCTCTTCGAGAATTGGGACAAACAGACTATTGGACTACATGAAACTTTTAAAGTACTCCTATTGAACAATGCTAACAAAGTTAAAGGTACTTACCAAGCATCTACAGGCGGACTGACTGGAACATTAGTGGATTTAAGAATCCTTTTTGCCGTAGTCTTGAAAACACTTTCCGTCGGGATTATTATAGCACATAACCATCCATCGGGCAAGAAAAAAGCAAGTGAAGCGGATATTAATCTAACGGCTAAAATTAAAAAAGCTGCAGAGCTTCTTGATATTCGGGTATTGGACCATCTTATTATTTTACCCACGGGCGACTATTTCAGTTTTGCAGATAACGGAATGTTATAAAACCCATGGGCATGATAAAACTGAACTTTAACAATCTGGACGAGGAGACCCAATCCTATTTACATTCCCTTTCCAAAAAGGATGTGGAAAGTCGATATGGCAAACTATTGTGGGAATATGCAATCAACCACCAATTAGACTATAATAAATTGGTGGAAGACGAAACCATTCGAAATCTATACAATTACAAGTATATTTTTAATATCTAAGCAACAAATCACTACAAAAAAGCCCTTTTATTATGAAGGGCTTTTTTAATGTTCAATCTTCTAATTTCCATATCTTTATGGTCTTAGAAAGCATTCATATTTCTAATGGTCATCACCAAATTTCGATTTGACTTTCCATGATGATCATATTCAAATTAAACAACATACAGCAACCGGCGAAAGCAAGGTTGTTCGAAAATTTTTTGTCCCTCTGGGACAAAAATTGGAGAAGCAAGAGGGTAACACGCAAAGCGGTGTTACGATAGTTCTTTTGTATCTAAAATATTGATTTTCAATGTTTTGAAATAAATTCAAAAAAATAAAAATCCAAGGATTACAGCAAATCACTCCGAACCCACTGAAATTAGGCGTTTTTTTGCTGTAAAACATTGAAATAGCACCATTTTCAATAGCTATTCAAATAGACTGTTAATCTTGGCATTACTAATTTTTCAAAGGTATTGTAACTGGCAGGACGGGAAGGATACTTTCCACCACGTCCGGCACCTTGGCCATGGTCGGTCTCTTGGATCCATGTGATAACCCAGGTGAACAGAAACCATTTTTGACGTCCAAAATCATTATGTAGGTACTTAAAGATAGGAGATGTTATTTTAACGCGGTTCGTTCGAACGTGACTTCTCGCGTAACATTGTTTTCGTCCCGGGGATAGTTTTTAGGTTCTCTCGGAATTAACAGTCGAATGACCGCTTTCAGTTATTCCTTGTCGGTAATGTCCTTTGTATACTTTGATTCCATTATCGTTTTTTTCATTTTCTGGGCTTCTCATTTCATCTGGAAAGATCTACAATGAAGAGCTTTAAGAACATCCAAATGCTTTTCACCCAAACCCCTTGCCTCCATAAAGAACCGTTCACAACGGCGAAAAACCCTGTCCGAATCATCTGGTGAAAATTGGATCGCCCCCTTGAAGCGCATGATATGGTGCGCATTGCACAGCATATAGAACTGGCGCTGCAGGCCGTATGTCCCTCGGGGAAATATCCTTTGCGGCAACCCGGTAAAGTGACCACATAAATGGAACAGATAGGACAGGGAATAATGGTTCGGGACATATTCCCAAAAAATGCGCAACAGTCCAAGGCATACCTGTTCCATGGCAAAGTGCATTACGGCCATTTTGGAAGCGGTGTCCTCCCTTTCCCCGATGATGCCAACGACCGAAAGAAGATACTCCGCCCTTTCCATTCGGTCGATCCAACTTTCCCGGATTCGTTCATAATAGGTG
>NZ_QGGQ01000019.1 GCF_003148665.1 Maribacter polysiphoniae
TCGGCCTGTTTGATCGCGAACACAATCTGAGATTCACTGAATTTTGAACGTTTCATAAGCAAATAATCTATTTAAAGTTAAACATTTATTCGCCCATAATCCTCTAGTTCCAAACTGTCCGGTTTAACGGGAGGAGGTCATATTGAAAAACAGTTCGTTTTCCATAAGGCTCATTTTTAAATTATTATAAAACAGTTTTATCCTGTTATACTTTATTTACCAAAAGGTAATTTCGATATTGGAAAATCGATAGCATCTTCTTTTACCAATATATCCAAGCTTAATGATAATAGGGAGAAACAAAAATCAACTCTTAGAACTTCACGTTTACAAGATAATTTGAATAAGAGTTCATCATCCCCTTTAAATAACAAAATGCCAATTTAAAAAGCTAAGAAACAGCCTATTATTGCAGAATTGGAACCTGAAGCCATTTTATTGAAGCGTATTTTTAACATTGATTAATTCCTATAAAATAAACTATCCGTAATTGAAATTTCTGGTTTAATTAATTTGCTTTATAAAGCTATTTTAAAATTTTCAAAAAGTCCTCTGGGGTCAAACCCAGAGGATTTGAGCACAAATAAAATTCAATATAAAAAAACACCTTAATCTAGGTAGAAGTTTATGTTGTTCATTCACTTTCATATAATGTAGGATTGGGTTCCGAAGACATATAGAAAGTTAAATTACCACCAGACATAATGGATTTATGCGAAATAAATGGTGTTCTTAATGTCTTACCATTTAATTCCACTTTCTCAACATAAACATTTTCTGCAGATTGATTTTTTGCGATTATTTCAAAAGAAGCCCCATTCTTTAGATTGATTACGGCATTTTTTATGGAAGGACTACCTAAGGCGTAGTTTATTGAACCAGGTGCTACAGGATAAAACCCTAAAGTGCTGAATATATACCAAGCACTCATTTGTCCAAAATCATCATTTCCACTCAACCCTTCAGCACCGGTTCTATATTTAGAATCCAGAATCATTCTGATTTTATCTTGTGATTTCCAAGGTGAATCCGTCCAATTGTATAAGTAAGCTACATGATGTGATGGTTCATTACCATGTACATAATTTCCAATAATACCTTCACGGGTTATATCCTCGGTGTTCTCAAAATATTTATCAGGTAAATCCATGGTAAATAAGGAATCCAAGTGTGTTATAAAACGTTCCCCCCCACCCATCATTGTAATCATATTTTCAGGATCATGGGGAACATATAAACTATAATTCCATGAATTTCCTTCGATGAACCCTTGTCCATGCGTATTTAATGCATCAAAGTCTTGTTTAAAACTACCATCACTTAATTTGGGGCGCATAAAACCGGATTTCAAATCAAAAACATTTTTATAATTTTTTGAACGTTCCATGAATTCAATATAAATGTCTTCCTTCCCTAATTTTTTTGCGGCTTGGGCAATTGCCCAATCATCATAGGCATATTCTAAGGTCTTGGATACGGATGAACTACTTTTATCTTCAGGAACATAACCCATATCCATGTAATACCCTAGTCCATCATAGTATCTGGTTTTCGCAGTTTGCACACATGCCTCCAGTGCTTTTTCAGCATCAAAATCGGTATTTCCCTTCACAATAGCATCGGCTATCACTGATACACTATGATAACCGATCATACACCAATTTTCATTGGCATAATGGGACCAAATAGGAAGCATGCCATGCACGCTCTGATCTTGGTGGGCAATCATAGAAGAAATCATATCAGAATTTCTTTTTGGCTGTATTATATTGAATAAGGGATGTAAAGCACGATAAGTATCCCAAAGGGAAAAGCTCGTATAATTCGTAAAATTATCCGCATTATGGGTATTCATGTCAAGGCCGGTGTAATTATGGTCAGTATCCATATAAACAGTAGGACCTAAAAATGCATGGTACATGGCCGTATAAAAATTTATTTTTTCTTCCTTATCCTCTGATTTAAGTTCTATTTTATTTAATTCCTTATTCCACGACGATTTAGCATCATCCTTAACTTTTTCAAAATCCCAATCTGGTATTTCTTTTTTCATATTCGCAAGTGCGCCATTAGAACTCACGGGGGACAATGCAATTTTCAGTTGTAGTTTCTCTTGCTTCCCCATATCAAAATCAAAATACATTTTTATTTTTTCACCTGCGACCTCAGGAAAATTTTCAGCCTGATTGAACCGCCCCCAAAAACCGTTGTATGGAGGCCTGTCATAACGAGCCCTTCCATAATTGGTGATAGGTTTACTGAATGCCATAGCAAAATAAACCCTCCTTGTCCGTGCCCATCCATTTGTTTGACGATATCCAGTTACTAAAGTATCGTTTTCGACCCTTACAAAGGTCCAAACATTTTTATCGTCATAGTTATAAATTCCCGACATCAAATCCATTATAACATGGGCCTTTTCATTATTTTCAAATGTGTATTGATGCATGCCGACCCTTGTAGAAGCAGTCATTTCTGCTTTGATTTCATAGTCTTCCAGTAGAACACTATAATATCCAGGGGAAGCATGTTCGTTCTTATGTGAAAAACGTGACCTATACCCGCTATCCGGATTTGTGGCCGTACCTGGATTCAATTTTAAGGCTCCCGTTGTTGGCATAATTAAAAAATCGCCAAGGTCGGAATGTCCGGTTCCACTAAAATGAGTATGGCTAAAACCGACTATGGTACTATCTTCATATTGATATCCCGCACAATATTTGTAAACATCTGGATTATATCGACCATTTACAGCAAAGGGGACAGTATCCGTATCTGGGCTTAATTGAACACTGCCAAAGGGAACGGTTGCTCCGGGGTAGGTGTGTCCCATTTTTGCCGTACCGATCATTGGGTCTACGAATTTTGTATAATCTACCAATGCTTCGTTGGACTGAATATTTTTATTCAAGCTGCTGTTATTACAGCTAACCATCAATATAAACGCCAAGGTCATGGCTATTAAAAACGCATATTTCATCATACTTTGTACTATTTTGGCAATTAAAAAGTCCTGGGTCCATAGATTTGCGAGAAAAAGAACCCAAGACTATTAAACTAAACTAACAACTAACTCTAAACAATTTATTCGTTTGAAAGGGAGTAGGGAAAATCTTCCTTGTTGATCCCTCTATTTTTATTTGGTTCATCAATCATGTCAAAATCTATTTCAGCACCTTTCATCAATTCCTTATGACTCAACCAATTTTTGGAATAGGATTTCCCATTAAATGTCATCGTATTTATATATCGGTTTATACGGTTGTTTTTTGGTGCATTGATTATTATTTTTTTTCCATTCTCAAGATGTATGGTCGTTTTTTTGAATAAGGGAGTACCAATAACATACTGATCGGTAGCTGGTGCTACGGGATAAAAGCCCATGGCGGAGAATACATACCATGCTGACGTTTGTCCGTTATCTTCATCCCCGCAATAACCATCGGCATTGGGATTGTACATCCTGTCCATGGTTTCCCTAACCCAATATTGTGATTTCCATGGTACTCCGGCGTAATTGTACAAGTAAGGCATGTGTTGAATGGGTTGGTTACCATGGGCGTATTGTCCCATATTCGCGATTTGCATTTCCCTGATTTCATGGATCACACCTCCATAATATTTATCTCCGAATACCGGTGGTAAGGAAAAAACGGTATCCAATTGGGAAACAAATTCCTCCTCCCCCCCCATAAGATCAATTAGACCCTGTACATCATGGAAAACAGACCAAGAGTAATGCAAACTGTTCCCTTCAGTGAAGTCTCCTCCCCAATCGAACGGACTAAAAGGAGTCCTGAAATCACCCTTACTGTCCTTACCCCGCATTAGCTTATATTCGGAATCATATAGGTTCTTGTAGTTTAAACTTCGCTTTTTGTAAAGTTCAATTTCTTTTTTAGGTTTCTTCAAAGCTTTGGCCAGTTGGTATATGGCAAAATCATCATAAGCATATTCTAGGGTTCTTGCAGCTGTTTCATTCAACCCGATATCAAAAGGAACGTAACCCAATTTAATATAAGAAGGGGCCCCCGCACGACCTACAGCTGTCATTGGACCTTCGTTGTTTGCCCCATGTATTAAAGCATCGTATAGGTTTTCGATATCATATTTGTATAAATTGCCATTCTTAAGATATGCATCGGACACAACAGAGGCAGAATTATTACCCACCATGATATTACGTAAACCGGGACTTGCCCATTCCGGCAACCATCCACTTTCATCATAAGCATTGGATAGGCCTTCCTGCATTTGGGCACTTAACTCGGGATACATGAGGTTTAAAAAGGGGAAAAGTGATCTGAATGTATCCCAGAATCCCGTGTCAGTGAACATATAACCCTTTCTGACTTCACCGTTATATGGGCTGTAATGAACAATGCCACCCTCTTTATTGAACTCGAAAAATTTTCTTGGAAAAAGTAAGGAACGATATAAGCATGAATAGAATGTCCCTATCTGATTCGCTGTAGCCCCTTCAATTTCAATTCTACTTAATTCTTTGTTCCATATTGCTTTTCCTTTTTCCTTTAATTGATTAAAATCGGAATCCCCTATTTCCTCTAAATTTATTTCTGCTTGCTCGAAACTTATAAAAGAAGAAGCTACCTTGGCATTCACAATTTGACCCTTTTTAGTGGTAAAGCCTATGGCCGCTCCAGCATGTTTAGATGTTGATTCCAGAGTGTTCGTCAATTCAGCCTCACTGAATGTATTTGATATTTCAAAATCCGTATCAAATATGATTACAAAATAGTTTTTGAAATTATCAGGAACACCACCACTATTCCTGGTAGTATAACCGATTATTTTTCTTTCCTGAGGGATTATCTTTACATATGACCCCCTATCAAATGCATCTACGATGATATAGGATTCATCATTTTCAGGAAATGTAAAACGGAATCTGGCCGCTCTCTCTGTAGGGGTGATTTCAGTGGTGATATCATGATCGGCCAAATAAACACTGTAATAATATGGTGTTGCGATTTCGGCCTTATGTGAAAACCAACTTTCCCGTTCCTCTTGCTTAAATCGTAATTTTCCAGTAATGGGCATGATTGAAAATTGGCCATAATCGTTCATCCATGGGGATGGTTGGTGGGTTTGTTTAAAACCTTTGATCTTATTTGCATTATAAGTGTAAGCCCATCCATGACCCATATTACCGGTTTGAGGCGTCCAAAAATTCATGCCCCATGGCATGGCTATTACCGGGTAGGTATTCCCATTAGAAAGACCTGGATTGGAATCGGTCCCCATTAATGGGTTTACCCAATCGACAGGATTATCGATTTGCTCAATTTGATAGTTTTGGGATTGTGCAAATTGCACACCTATAATAAAGGCTATTAAAGATATAAATGTTTTCTTCATATGGTTTGCTAATAATAATTATACTTTTTTTTGGTCGAATTGATTTTATATAATTCCATCATAATTTATTTGAACGTACACCTTCATGGGTTATGATGACCGGAAGGATATGTCCGTTTTTGTCAAAATGCATTTCATCAATACAGGTTACTCTTGAATTACGATTGGATTCTGTTAAAGGTCTTCTATGGTAAACGATATAGTATTTGTCTTTTTTTGGTGCTGCTATTACAGAATGGTGCCCTGCTCCGGTGGCTATTTCATCGTTCTGTTCCAATATTTTTCCAATACGCTTGAACGGACCTAAAGGGGAATCCGCGATGGCGTATGCAACACTATAATCGGGTCCTGTCCATCCACCTTCTGACCACATTAAGTAATATTTGGATTTATGGAGAAACATGAAAGGCCCTTCGACGTATCCTTCAGGTGTGATCTCCTTAAATTTTTCACCCGTATTGAAAGGAATAAATCCAGTGAAACTATCATTGAGTTGGGCAATATTACAATGTTTCCAACCTCCATATATTAGATAATATCGATTATCGACATCCTTAAAGACAAACTGGTCAATGGGTTGTGCCCCATTGTAAAATTTATCTATTAATGGTTTTCCGAGGTAATCAACAAATGGACCCTCTGGTTTTG
The DNA here is from genome assembly GCF_003148665.1 of Maribacter polysiphoniae. Lineage (GTDB taxonomy): Bacteria > Bacteroidota > Bacteroidia > Flavobacteriales > Flavobacteriaceae > Maribacter_A > Maribacter_A polysiphoniae. The sequence continues at coordinate 6,028 of NZ_QGGQ01000019.1, forward strand.
TTGAAACGGCAACACCTATTCCACCTTCTTCGTTTTCATTTTGAATGTCATTTGCTCCAAAAAAAAGAAAATAATTCTCACTTTTTTTGATGATGGAAGGTGCCCATAGTGCTTTTTTCGCCCATTTGATTGCCGCTGTATCCAATACTCTTTCATGTTTTTTCCAATGGGTGAGGTCATAAGAAGAAAATGCATCAAAAAACACTTGTTTTTCATAAGGTGCGGAAAAAGTCGGGTATACCCAAAATTGATTTTCAAATACGATTCCTTCTGGGTCGGCATACCATCCTGGGAATATTGGATTTCCAGATGATGATTGCGTTCTTTTTGAGGTATAGCAAGAGTTCAATTGGCTAAAAATCAATAACAAAACAAGCGTTTTCTTCATGCCCAAAATAACTGGAATAAATATAATAATAATTTTTAGTAAAACGTTTTAGTTCATTGTTAAAAAAAGAGTGTTCCCCCTACTATTTGGCATAAAGATCGTCTGAAAACACTGTCATTATTTCCTCGGTTGGTACTCTTCACCTTTTTCATTCCCGGTGTTGCAACAAGAACAAATATTTATGGTTTCGGGATTCTATATAATTTATTTCTGAAAAGAAAAGGATGGTGGCACATTGGAAATTGAGCTGCCCCAATTTTTATTCGCTATTTTCCCCATAATTAGTTCTAAAGTCCCACCTTTAATAATATCTTCATGGGTGAACCACGGTTTGTTCCAAGTTTTGCCATTTAATTTTGCTGATTGGATATATTTATTTTCCTCCGAACTGTTTTTTGCCAGTATGGTAAATTTCTTTTCATTTCCGAGAAGAATCTCAGATTTTTCAAAAACAGGACTTCCTATATTGTAGATAGGCAATCCTGGGGTCACAGGATAAAACCCGAGTTGGGAGAATACAACAAATGAGGACATTCCGCCTCCATCTTCATCACCCGGAACCCCCATTAAATCATTTCTAAACCATTCTTTAAGGAGTTTACGGATTCGTTTTTGTGTTTTCCATGGTTCGCCGGCATAATTATATAAGTACGGAATATGTAAGGATGGTTCATTGGCCATTGAAAATTGACCAACGTTACCGGTTTGGTCCGGAAGTTGGGTATAAAATTCACGTTTTCCTCGACCCATTGGAGTAGAGAAAAGATCATTGAGATTATTTATGAATTTTTGATTCCCTCCCATTAGTTCAATCAAATCTGCAATATTATGCTGTACATCCCAACGATAGGTCCATCCATTATTTTCGCCATATGCCTCTCTAGCCCCAAGACCACCCGAAAAACGATAATCAAAAGGTTCAATAAAAAGACCTGCTTTATCCTTAGGATGAAAAAAATGGGTTTCAGGGTTAAATAGATTTCGATAATTAAATGATTTCTGACTATAATATTGGTGTTCTTCCTTTAACCCTAATTCAGAAGCAATTTGAGATAAACACCACTCATCATATGAAGTGCCTAAGGTAACAGCAACGGGCTGGCGTTTTTCAAATGATGATACTTCAGGGATAGTTTCTTTTTCCCCGTCCCTTAAACTAGGGATATATCCTTTTTCCCTGTAAAATATATCCAATTCACCTGCTGGTCGGCCAGACCATGGAGCCAAGGTTTTTTGGGTAAGTGCGTTTTTGGAAGCCAAAAACGCATCGCTTAAATCGAACTTTTTCAACCCTTTCCTATAAGCATCTATAAAAGAAGCTACAGCATGGTTGGAATTCATTCTACGACTATCCCCTGTTATTTCTGGAAAGGTGGGCATCCAGTAATTATCCATTTGTTCAGCCATGAGCAGAAAAGAATGTAGAATATCCTCTTCTTTATCCGGATCTGATAAAATACGTAGCGGGTGGTGTGCACGGTACGAATCCCAAATCCAATCATCTGTGTAGAAATCCCGCCCCTTATCATCATGGATCTTACCGTCAAAGGCACTGAAATATCGGCCTTCTTCTGAAATACAAACCGGCCTCTCATAGCAGCGATACAATGAGGTGTAAAAAACTGATTTATCATCATAACTACCTCCCTCAATATTGAATTTACCAAGGGCTTTATCCCAAATGGCTTTACCTTCTTTTTGCAACTCTGCAACCGTTTTTGTTATAACCTCACGGTTCATATTGCGTTTTGCTTGTTTTTCGTCAATAAAGGAAATACCATAATTTATATGAATAGTTCTTTTGCCTTTTTTATATTTTAAAATTAAACTGGCATTTCTGCCTTTTATATCAGTTCCCTCCCTTGTCCCGTTTTCTTTTAGAATTGAAATCGAATGCGGTTGTTGTTTGGGCTCTAAATAAAGGAAGACCCTAGTGTTTTTGGTCAATTGTTGGTAGCCGGATACGGCCTTTCCGTCCCAATGTAATTCCCCGTTTCTTGAATTTATGACCAAGTAGGAATATTGATCCTTTTCAAATGCTATTTCATACTGGGCAGCTTGGTGGGAAATCCCGTAGTTTACCGAAATCTGTTGCTCATCCAAATAAACGGAATAAGAATAAGGGGTTAACTTCTCTAAATCATAGCTGTAATCAATAACCGGTTTAATTTCATTCTCGGAACCTTGAAATGGACTTAAATTAAAGGCAGAGCTACCTCTGTGGCTCGTTATGATCACGGGCAATCCATGTAGAAGATCTCCTGTGTAATCCCCTCGTTCAGGGTACACCCGAAGCATGCTGTTGGGTAAATGTATGGTCGGAAAGGTGGGGACCAATATATGGCTTATATTTCCCATATAGGGGTTTACATAATCTACTGGATACCCATCTGTCTGGGACAAGGTTATATGTATATTGGCAATTGTTATTATACCAATAGTTAACATTGTTTTAAATAAACCTCTACCTCTTCCCATTTTATTTATTATTTAATTTTGCTTTAAACCCTTTATTCAGTTTGACAGAATAAAGGATTTTACTTTGCTTTCCCCCAATTGGTAACCTTCATTATTTTATGGAAAATTTCATTGTTTTCATAAACACCTTTGAATTCTTCGGACCCTGGGCCATAAGCAAATACTGGTATCAATGTGGCTGAATGCCCTCCAGTGGAAAAAGTGGGACCAATTTCACTGTAATCACTATACTCACTTCCATCCTCTCTTTTTTTCTTTTTAGCGGCTAAGGTAAAGCCCCCGGTTTCATGATCAGAAGTCACAACTACCAATGTATGACCATCTTTTTCGGCAAAATCCAATACTTTACCAATAACATTATCAAAATCAATTAGTTCCGATATTAACCATGACGCATTATTTGCGTGTCCACCCCAGTCTATTTGAGACCCCTCACTCATCAAGAAAAAGCCTGAATCATCTTTGCTTAAGAATTGAATTCCCAATTCTGTTGCTTTTGATAAGAAATCCCCTCTACCTTCTTCCATTTTGGGCATACCTTCATTTGATAAAAGAAAACCTATTTTATTACTTGATTCAATTGTGGCGAACTCGGTTAATGCATTGGTGTAGACATCAAATTGATTGTTTTTTAAGTTTATAAGTAGATTTTGTCCATCCTTACGATCATTGAAGAATTTTAACCCCCCTCCAGCAAAAAAATCCACATTTGATCGTGTTAGTTGAGATGCGATTTCTTCTTGGGAATCCCTACTAAAAGTATGGGCATAAAAGCACGCAGGTGTAGCATGGGTTATGGCTAAAGTGGCAATGACCCCTGTTTTAATATTTTTGGATGCGACCAACTCTACAATATTCCCTAGGTTCGTTGAATCGGCAGCAACACCTACTGCCCCATTGTAGGTTTTCTCCCCACACGCAAAGGCCGTAGCCCCAGCCGCAGAATCTGTAACGTCTTCCCTTGAAGAAGAGGTATTAATAAGTCCTATATTTTTAAATCGAGTGTAATTTGGTGTAGATTCCTTATAATAAAAGGCAGAAGATATCTGGGACAGCCCAGTACCATCACTGATTAGCAGAATTACGTTTTTTGGTGTGTTATTAGGGTTTGAAACGGTTTTGGATGTTACAATTGTGGATTTGCATGAAAAAAGGCTAAATACAATAAATGGAATAATGATTCTTTTTAAGCGCATGATTTTAAATTTAATAATTTGTTATAAACATATTTTCCGTTCCCCATGAGGTATTAGGGGTTTTGGAAGTTTCAATAATTAATTTACCACCATTTAGAATGTCTTCATGTCGTAACCAATTTTGATTTAATGCTTTTCCGTTTAAGGTGGCTGACTTAATATAAAAATGATCTTTATCGTAGTTTTTCACCTCAATTTCAAATTTCACCCCATTAGGGTAATCTATACTGACTTTTTCAAATATCGGGGCGGTCAGATAGTATATTGGGGTTCCGATATTTGCTGGTGAAATACCGATACTCCGCATTACGAACCAAGATGACATCGTACCGGCATCATCATCCATTGTTCTAAGGTATGCCCTAGGTTCGTTTTTATATATTCGTCCTATATAAGGGGCTATTCCTTTACTATTATCATTGAAATAGTTTTGGATAACAGTATCCAATAATATATTTCGAAATAATTTTTGTGTTTTCCACGGTTGCTTAGTTGCATTATATAAACCGGGAACCTGAAGGTCAGGTTGATTGGCATGGTTATAATTACCTTCTTCGAAAAATTGATCCAGGTCCTTTATAAATTGATCTTCACTACCAATTAATTCTATTAAACCTGAAATATCATAGGGAACGAACCAGCGGTACTGCCAAATTGTCCCTTGATATAAACCCCTTGCCTGCATTCGGTCAACATCATCTTTAGTGAGATCGGCAAAGTCTTTTTCCCAGTATTCTTTATAGTCTAATGATTTCTCCCAATAGGTTCTAGCTAATTCATCATCATTTAAGGTTTCCATTATTTTGGAGGCAGCAAAAAGGTCATAGGAAGATTCCAAGGCCTTATCCGGTGAACCAAAATTCAATCTATTTACTTCAGCGATGATTGAATCCTTAATCGGAAGGAAATCCAAAGGATATTTCTTTTCGTAAGCATCCAATAATACGACAAGAGCATGCTCTGTACGCACTGTTGGCGAGGGCTCATGTTTTGTCGCCCAATCCTTCTTCCCGTACTTATAAAGATTTGCAATGGATTTTGAAATGTCCTTAAACTTATTAGGATATAGTAATGATAACATAGGCAGTTGCTCCCTGTAGTTATCCCAAATTGCCCAACCATTGTATACTTCGAAATCAGCGTTTTGAATAGAACCATCTATTGCGGCATAGGTGCCGTCATCTTCACTTATTTTATATGGGGATTGCAAACCTCGGTATAATAGGGAATAAAAAAGATTCTCCCTATCTTCTTCACCTTGTACTTTTACATGGGATAACAATGAATTCCATTCTTGGTTTGAAGCTTTTTGGACAGTTTCTAGGTTTGTTGAAACTAGTTTGCTTTTGGCATACTCAGCATTTACTGAAGAAAATCCGATCTCCACTATTGTATTGACCGTGTTTTGGGGTAATGATACATAATACTGATGGTCATTCAATATTTCTAATTCTGAAAAATCAGAAAGTCGCATCGCATAATATATCCTATATACCCCTCTATGACAAGTCGAGTAGGTGTCTATCCACCCGGAAATTATATTTTTTTCAATGGTATGTTCTTCAGAAATGAATCTGTTGGAAAGTGCAAAAGAAAGATCGATAAACAATCCTTTTTCGTTAGCCTCTATGGGAAAAGTATATTTTTCCAATCCAACATTATGGTTTACACTCATCGCCGCACTTATCCCATTTTTAAAAGAAACTTGGTAATAACCAGGGCTGGCATGTTGTTTTGATTTTAATAAATGTGTTTGAAAATCATTATTTACAATAGGTTTGATTAGGATATTGCCACCACTCCCGGTACAGCCAACTCCTTCTAGATGGGTATGGGTAAACCCTTCAAATCTTTTAGCATAATAATCATAACCTGTATGATTATGTGCATATGTTTGTGGTCCTATACTCAACATATTGAACGGAGATGATGCAGAAGGGGACATTTGGCCATGGTCACCTGATGTTCCTAAAAATACATTGACTTTACTAGTCAGTGTATTTTCCGTATTTGTAAAATTACAGCTCCATAAGGACAGGGCACAACATAAAAGAAAAATACCATGGGATAGTACAACGGGTTTTGAAAAAGATAGGGATTTCATATTATTACCAGTTTAATTCTATTTGAATACCTTCATTATTATTTTCGAATTCTAGCCGGAGCGTTTTGGAAGATAGGTCCCAGGTCTTTTTAAAATTTGGGATAATACGTCCATTAGCATCCGATATCTTTATTTCCTTTGCTTTTTGGGGTAAAAGAATACGCATTACATTAGTTGTGTTCTTAGGGCTTTTTGCGATAAAGGCATAAGAACTGTCTGTTCTTGTCTCATTGTAAATACGAGATGCAGTGGCCAATACTTGGGGTTTTGTCTTGTCTTCTACCGCATTTATATCATATAAAAAAGCTTGGCTACCAGGTGGGATTATTTTTTTCGTTAAAATCGGTAATCCAGAATCAAACAGATCTATCACAGGTCCTTCAACTTCATAGTTTTTTGTATCAGTACTTTCATTCATTACAGAGATTATTTTATATGCACCTCGCTGTAGATAAAAATTGTTCTTAAACTTTAGGTTCATTGTCGAATCTACATTTTTAAAGGCACTCTTGATGGTTTCTATATACTCTTTATCCCCATTTTCAACCATTACAAACTCCTTGGGGTTTATATTCCGTAGATACACCTTTCCTTTACCCACGGTAAATTCACCTTCTTTGTCTATTGGTGAAATATCCATTAATTGATATAAATGCTCGGAAGGGGACTTGAAATTATTCCCCTCAGTATTCCACCATTCTTGAATGGATTGGTAAGGGTCATTATCCCTGCCTACATAAATTAGAACACCTCCCTCAGAAACCCAATTAGTTAATTCTTTATGGATTTTAGCACTACTGGGTTTCATGTTCGAGTAGCTCATTACCAACACTTGTATATCTTTTAAAGTAGCTTCATATGCTAAATTTTCCATATGTACTGTTTGTACAGGGATACCTCGTTTTACCAAGGGTAATGTTTGACCATAGAAGTTGGAGAACTGTGGGTCATTAAAACCATTATGCGTTGGAAAACGTTGAAACATTAAAGAGTTACCCATCAAAACCCCTATCCCATTGCAGCCACTTACTTTATTATTTGATATGGGCATATCATTCAATGCATTGATCATTATCTGCATTTGGGTACTATATGACCTTGGGATGAGAATGTGTTTATCTGTATTCGCTATTTGATAAGGTCTGGTATAAATGCGTTCTGGCCATGGCATTACTTCGTAATCAGCAACACTTGGGTAGAGTAATTGAGCAATAAAGGTAGCCTCATAATTTTTTTTATAATCTTCCCAAGTTTTATTGCGGTCTTCAATTGGATCGGTTAAGAAAAACAGTTTGCTTTTGGTAGGGGCTGTCATAGAAACCATGGAGCCATATTCCAAAAAAGCGTTTTCAAAAGTTCGTTCTTTTTTAGTTCCATTATAATAAGTAGGCTCACGGGAAGTACCTGTCCATACCTGTGCGATATAACCATCTATCCCGGATAATGAGGCCAAACTAGCCTCTGGACTAACAATTTGCCATGAAGAATAATTTACTAAAGAATGTGTAGGAATGTACACTTTTACATCTAAACCTTTTGACTTGCCATAGGATTTGGCATAAGATGACACCTCTTTTAAGGTGTTGTAATATAGACTATATTTTAATTTGTTTGATAGATACGTGTTTTCAGGGGACTCATGTTGTGGTCTCCAATCAAATCCATAATAGTTTTTCCATTCTTTTTTAAAGACGCTACTATAGCCTGCCCGAGACCAAAATTCAGGTTCTTCAAAATAGATAGAACTAATTCCTGCATCAATAACCCTTTCAATTACAGTTTTTTTTATATAAGCTATAAAATCTGGCGTAGGTACAATATAAGGGACATTGTGTCCATGCCAGATGGTATCCCCGTTTCTTTCCACTTGACCTTCTCCCAAATGATTTTTTCCATCCCATCCACCCAAAAAATAATCTTGATATGAACCCCAGGCAATTCCGGTCATAAAATGGGTCTTATAACCTTGTTCACGCCATGATTCGACCCGTTCTTCAAATGTTATTTGTTTTTCCCCATCAGATGGATTTCCGTGAACTCCATATACAATGGCCACATCAGAACGTACATCTATTTCAGGCATCCATAGGCTACTCGTTTGAAATACGGTTTTTTCATTTCTAAAATCGGATCCAATATGCGGTTTATCATCCGTACAACTTAGGCCTAGTAATAGTAATATTAGTATAGCAGAATGGTTTTTCATTTGTTTTTTTGGTTACTTGGATTTTTATTTCTTTCAAAAGTTTGATAAAATACCCTCCAACTACAGAACGTTCTTTGAAATTTATACGTTTAGCATTGGTTGTTTCATGAAGATCACTAATTGGAACTCTGGCTGTTGTTTCATCTGCATATTTCCAAATAGGGTCAATGAGAGCAATGAAGTCGTTTTCATTTTCGGTCAAGGTTGCTGTCCAAACGACCCAATCCGACTTTGTAAAAGTTTTTCTTCTGTCCAGGGGCAGACCGCATATGTTTTGTTTGGGTAATATTTGATTTCCTTTCTCATAATCGATCGTGAAAAATATTATTGTTTGATTTTAATTGCCTGATAATACTCCTATCAAATAGGATGTATTTAAAACTATGTCGCCAACTTTCCCTACCACAGATTTTATGACCATGAAGATGGCCCAAGCCTTATCGTCATGGCGTAGTTTCAAATATAGATTCTTGAGATTAGAAACATTTAAATCAAAAGTTCGGCTATACCACAAATCAGTACTCTTCCAAATGGTATTTGCCCCATTGATATTGTCACTGAATGGGGTTCGTCCTTTTTTCCAAATTATGCTAGTGAATTTTAGTTTTTCCCAACCAGGATTTGGTTCTTGTTCAGTATAATCCACTTCATAACCGGTTTCATCTGAAGTAGGTAAAATAGTTTTATATGTTTTAGGTGCTACACATAAAAAACGATAATAGGAATCGTCTACTTTTGAAATACCAAATAATGAACGTTCATGATTCGTCCAGTTTTGGGTAGGGAAGTTGTTAAGTTTAGATGCCATTGACCAGATACTAAAGTTTGGACTATGGGTGATTAGTGGATTAGCAGGGGCTCTAAGTTTGTCTTGGGCCGTAATACGGGTAATCCCTAATAGAACAAAAGCGATACAAAAAAAGGGGAAATATCTATTAACGACCATGTTAAGAACATTATTTTGGCACAACAAATGGAATTGACTAAAGTATTTCGAAGTATCCCATATGTTAAAATTAGTAAAAGGTTTTAGTATATAGTAAAAAGACCTGGATATTTTTTAAAATACCAGGCTATTACCTTAATAGAAACAAATTGTCATTATATAACCGTCATTCATAGATACTGCCGGTTTTCTGTGGCTGGATTATGGTGAGGAACATCATTACCTGATATGATTGAAAAGGGGCAACTATTCTTGTTACCGTTACGTTTAGTTTGACGTAACAATTCGAGTTCCAATCACTTTTGAACAAGGGTTTATATACGAGTACTCCAGACAACCACCAGCTGTATTTTTGTAGGATTGTTTTCAATAATTGGTTTTCTTAATTATTCCAGAATAGGATTTTGACTATACTTGTCCCATAATTGATTTATACCATAGCCTGTATATTCTTTCCAAATTTCTGGAGAATAAGTATTTGATCTTAACCTTTTATCAAGTTTGTAAACAATTTTTTCGTCATAATTTTGGCCTATCCAAACCAAGAATCTAGCAGTAATTCTATAACTATTGCTATAGTTTTGGGTACTGGAAAATTCCGGCAGTGACCATCCAGCCTTACTGTTATTAATGCCATATTTAAATCGGACAAAATCAGCGATGCCTTCTGTCAGCCAACCTGGTCCTGAACCATTAGGATAGGCTTGGACAATATGCATGATTTCATGGGTCATCAAATCTAGGTCACTTGGTTTTTTATGTAACCATTTCGAGCTAACAGTAACTCTCCCATTATGTGCATAAGCAACTCCTTCATAAACCGTGTCAATTTTAACGGTAATATCCATTCGAGCGTTTTCATTAAAGTCATTCACCAATTTTGGATATACATTATAAATGATATTCTTAAACCCTTCAATGATAGCAGGTTCTAAATTTGCATCTTCATTTATTATGGTCACTTTTGGGGTTTTTACAGTTGAATTTGATTTCCCGGGATTACAGGCCATAGCGATTATGCTAATAAAAATCAAGGAACTAAAGAATAGATACTTACTTTTTTTTAGTAGAATTTGTAGGTATTTTAGATATGGTTTTTTCATTTTTATTTTATTTTTAAAGTTATCGACTCGCTGATAAGTCAATATTCCATATGATAATAATATGTAATTCGTCCTGCAGAATTGTTGTTAAGGATTTCGAGTCTAAACTTATTTCCATAGGCCGCGTCATCTAAATAAACATTTTCACCTAAGTTGAAACCTGTATTGGCCAGCGAATGTTTCAATTGCAATTTTCCTTCTTCTAACATTCGAGTAATCAACACTTTCAAAATTCAACCCAACTCTGTGCTCTTATTTTAACAAGAGAATACTATTGGTACAATCTAAATTTTCATAAAAACTTTACAGGACGAATACAACATTATCATTTTATTAATACATAACTAATTGGGTAATGAAAACAGTCGCCATTCTTGCATTTGGAATAGACTTCCTCCATTATTATTTATAATATCGAATCTATAATACTTATATGCGGTATTATTATCAAAATAGAACTCACGTGTAAGTATCCTATCGGGAAAACTATAATCTGATCTACTATCTAAAGTCTCCCAAGAAACTCCGTCTTGAGATCCTTGTATTTCCCAATCACGAGGATCTCGGTCTGGGGCATCATTTCCAGATGTCAGTGAATAATAGCCAGCTACTACAGGTTGCTCAAATTCTAGATTGACCCAAAATGGGGAGGTATAGCCCGATAGAAATTTGGTATTAAAATCACCATCGATCAATTTTAATGACCCTTCAGCTCCATCAGGACCTCCACTATTTTCTTTGTTCACGGTAATCATACTTTGATCGGTAATATCAACAGGGGCCCCGGATATTACTTTTAAAGGAGCCGAAGCCGTTATTGAGTCATCATTGGCTGCGGTAATGCGTACTGTAGTTTGTCCGGAACCCGTAGCAGTAAGGGAAACGGATTTATCTTCGTTTATTACCACATCAGCAACACTTGCATCATCTACTGTCCAGACATAATCCCTATTAGGTGCTATATTCGGTTCAAAAGTGGCTGTAATATTCTTTGTGTCACCTGATATTAGGAGAATAATATCATAGTTGTCAAGATTAACGCCGGTTTCCTGTAACTCAGGAAAATCACGTCTCCCTTCGCATGAAAGTATAGAAATTGTAAGAGCTAAAAAAGCTAGGTTCCTTATTTTAAATAAATATGTCTTCATAATTTTTAGTTGTTATATCCAGGATTCTGAACTAGGTTAGGATTGGCCTGTAATTGATTAAAAGGAATTGGGTAAATATTTAAATGAGAATCACTACTAGGTTGGTGGTCCCACCAGGATCCTGTAGTGAACACCCCAAAACGAATTAAGTCTGTACGCCGTTTTCCTTCAAAAATAAATTCACGTCCTCGTTCTGCGAGAAGTTCTTCAAGGGTTAAAGATGAGGTATTATACTTTTCAGTCATCCAATCCTCAGGTGAAAAATAGCGGGATTTACTATCATTGATTAAAGTAACAGCTTCTGCATTGGCTACACCGTTGTTTAATCGCATAATAGCTTCGGCCTTATTAAAGTACATTTCTGTTAGCCTATAGACTACATAATCGCCCTCAAGATAATTCGGGTCATCTTGTGTACCCGATCTGTATTTAAAAAATCGGGCACCGCTATTTTCCTCTCCATCTGTCATGGAACCTTCACCGGTCTGCCCTTCTGTATTCCTTCTTATATTATTTACATATATAAAAGGTTGTCCGTTGTATTCTTCAGACCCTAAAATAGGTTGGTCGGTACCATATTTATATTGTGGGCCAAAAAGAAACCATTCTTGTTTTCTAATATCGTTTTCTTTATAGGCGTCAAATGCAGAAGGAACGACGACGAAAGCATTATTACCTGAAAAATTCACATCTAAAGCCGCGGTCATATTTGAAAAGCCCATATAAAAGGAACCCCAATGATAGCCGAAACCGTTTACCCTACTAAATGGGAACTGAAAGATGTTTTCGGGAGAATCTTCATTAGTATTATTAAATGGGCCTAAAGGATCTTGATCTAAAGCAATAGTACCAGTGAGTGACCCACCTTCACCATTCATCACTTTATCACTATAGGTAATACAATCTTCCCAGCGGGGAACTCCCGACCAAACCTCTGCATTTAAATAGAGTTCAGAAAGTATAGCGTAGCCAACGGCTCTTGACATTCTACCTAATAACTGTGGGGAGAGTACTTGCAGCTTTTCTACATTCTCCAAAAGTTCTTGCTCTATAAAAGCAAATACTTCTTCACGACTAACAGTTTCAGGATTAGTTGGGATACCTACTTTGGTAACAATAGGAACATTACCCCACATATCCATTATCTTCATATAATGGTATGCACGCAAGACTTTAGATTCTGCGATTATTGATTCTAATTCTATTTGCGTTACATTAATGGATTCAGGATCTACTTCTTCAATACTTTCAATAGCGGAATTTATATACCCAAGTCCTGTGAACATTAATTTCCAAGCATTATTCAACCTCCCCTCTTGGTCTGTCCAAGTATGGTAATGTTGTCTGATGTGGTCCGCATTGTCATAACCATGTCTTCCTTTTTGCGGCCATGCGGTCTGATCTGCGGAGAGCTCATTATGGTAATAATAACCATTTTGACCCGACCATGATAACCAAGCCTGCATATGGGTAAAAGGTCTTAAGGTGGCTTGTATAAGTTCTAACTCATTGTTGTAAAAGTTAGATTCCGAAAGTTCAGAATAAGTTGTTTCTTCTAAATCTGTACAACTAAAAGTGAGTATAAGTGCAAGAACGGCACTAAGTCTTTTCATTATTTTTGTCTTTTTCATCTTCTTTGAATTAAAAGTTTACATTAATACCTGCAGTTACGGTAATAGTCCGTGGATAGAAATTACGATCATCTATTCCAGGATAAAGACCTGTATCCTGTACTTCTGGATCTCTTCCGCTATATCCTGTGAATGTCGCTAGGTTTCTCGCACTTCCATAGATTCTTAGACTGGAAAAAGGACTTTTCTCAGATACATTGAAATTATAACCTAATGTAATATTGTCTAATTTTATAAAATCCCCTTTTTCTAAATAGTAATCTGAATATTGTGAAGCCTCGGATATTTGGCTATATTGGCCTAGGGCGGACGTCAGGACATTTCCCGGTAACAGCTCTGGGTTTCCGTAGAATAAATCTACCGTATTTAAAATATCATATTTGAACTTTCCTCTAAAAAACACAGTAAGATCAAAGTTCTTGTAATTGAAGGTATTTGTAAACGACGCATAATATTTGGGTAGACCATTACCGATTATAGTTTTGTCTTCTTCCTCCATATCGCTTACGCCGCCTATAGACCCATCCGCTTTATGGAATAACCACTTGCCATCTACTGTAAACCCTGCGAATCTTTTACCGTAAAAATTTCCAATGGGGCCACCTTCTTGGTTTCTTATAGCATCTCCTAGGTTACCAGGATTCCCTATATTTCCTCCGTATAGTTCACTTATTGAAAAAACCTGGTTGGATAAGGATGATAATTCATTGTTTTGGTAACTACCGGCAAAATTTATCGACCAATTAAAATCTCCCCTATTTAATACATTGTAGTCAACTGCCAATTCAATACCGTTATTTTCGATAGTACCTACATTTGTATAAATACTTGATTGTACATAAGGAGGTTGCGCTACACCATAACTCAATAGAAGATCCTCTGTTTTTCTCGAGTAAACATCCAAGGACCCGTTTATTTTATTATTCAGTAAACCAAAATCCAAACCGAAGTTAAATTCTTTTTTTGTCTCCCATTTAAGGTCTGGGTTTGGGTTTTTAACAGGACCATAGGTTTGGTAATATGTCGCTTGGTCTGAACCATCTTCAAATATCGGATACTTACCTCCGGTACCTAAAGTAACCAGAGACTGGTAGTTAGGAATACCTTGGTTACCAGTTACTCCATAGCCTACCCTAAGTTTTAAGTTATTTACAAAATCAAGGTTGTTCATGAAGTTTTCGTCAGAAATAAGCCATCCACCGGATATCGCGGGGAAACTCGCCCATTTATTATTGGACCCAAACCTAGAAGAACCTTCATGTCGGATCGATGCTTGGATAAAGTAACGTTCTTTATAATTATAACTGAGCCTTGTAAAATATGCGATCAGTGTATTGTCTTCTTTAAAACTATATAGACTTGGTCTAGGTAAATCGGTATCTGTTATTGCATTACCAGCTCCGAAGTTCCAATCTTCAAAACTATCAGTGGTAAAACCACTATTGCTCATGGAGTAATCTTCTGATGTTGAATACTGGTAACTATAACCACCTAAAACATCGAAAGTATTATCTCCGTAGCTAGTCGAATAGTTTATAGTAGGTTCAATAGTTTGGGTATAGTCCAAATGATTACTTTTATACGCATATCCCGTACCATTATATTCGCTCCCTGAATTGTATTGGTCATAATCCTCTGATGACCTATAGTATCTGTCGTTCCAAGAATTTCTTTGGTAAGAGACAAAAACGGAACCAATAAAATCTTGAAAAAATTCATATCCCAATTTAGCGTCTCCCGAAAAAGTAATCTGCTTTCTTTGGTTAAATCTATTTTCATATTGGGAAAAAGGGTTATATCCATTTTCTGGTTCATAATAACCGTACATTCCTGGGTTCACCAACTGTCCTTCTGTTTCTTGATTATAAGGGGCATATATAGGTGCGGTTGGATTCCAATCTGTAACAACACCAAATTGGTCTCCTCCGAGTAGATTGGCATCATTGATGTTTACTGCCACACTCGATGAAAAATCAAGTTTGTTATTTAATCCAGATTGGTTAAAGCTTGCTCTGACACCGAATTCCTCACGTCCATTTTCCAATGCGATACCTTGGGAATCTTTATAATATAATGATGCCCTATAGGCACTTGACTCTGTTCCTCCTGATGCGACGAAGTTATGATATTGGGTTAAATTGGATTCGTTTACCAATTTATCGAATATGTCCGTAGACCCACCTAAATCATTGTTTTCCCCTATTAGACCATTGGCGATAGCTGAACGGAATTGATCGGCTGTTAAAAAATCGGGCTTAGTACTCACGTATTCCTTTGATAGGAATGTAGAATAGTTAAAGGTGCTTTTTCCTTTTTGACCTTTTTTAGTGGTTATTAAAATTACGCCATTAGTCCCTCGGGTACCATAAATAGCGGCAGCGGCACCATCCTTTAAGACATCAAAGGATTCAATGTCATTTTGTTGGATTAAATCAAGATTGCCACCAGGTATACCGTCCACAACGATTAATGGTGAATTAGAACCAGTGATAGAGGTAACACCCCTTAATTGGATTGATGCTCCAGAGTTCGGATTGTTACCACCGGCTCTTGTGATTTGCAATCCAGCAACCTTACCTTGAATTAAATCTAAAGGAGAGGAAACGACCCCTTCATTAAAATCCTGGGAAGAAACTTTGGTTACAGCTGTGGAAACGGCTTTTCTTGATTGAGTTCCATAACCTATCAGAACAACTTCATCAAGATTCTGGGCATCTTCTTCTAGTTCAACAACGAATGTTGTTTTAGACCCAACAGGAATTTCGGCCGTCTTCAGACCTAAATAAGAAACTACTAAAATAGAATTTCGGGATGCAACTTTAATCTCAAAATTCCCGTCAAAATCGGTAACTACACCGTTTGTTGTGTTTTTCTCCATCACGCTAGCCCCTGGAAGCGGATAGCCACCAGAATCTTTGACAATTCCACTTATGTTGATTGGATCAACTTGCTGATATTCTGCAAACACATGATTTTGGTAAAATACAGTAAGGATTAAAACCATAAGAGTTTTAGTTACTTTCTGTTTGCCATGTTTAATTAAGAAACGGACAAAATGATTCATATTCATTGGTTTAAAGGGTTGTTTTATAATTATTCTATGTTAAAATATTTTGCAACGTCATTAACTTATTTTGCAAATGACTTAACAGATAAAACGATTTAGCAATTTTGATGTAATTTGGCATAAATCAAGATATATAGTATCCAAAAGTTAATGCTTTGTTAATTTGGGATAAACTTAGTAAAACGTTTTAGTAATTACAAATAGTTTTTTCATTTTTGTGTAAAAAAAATTTATCATAAAATGTGGTGCCAAGAATATATGAAATATGGCACCTATAATTCCATAGATCTATTTTTAGGTAAAGAGCATCATATATAGATTTAATACCAAGTATTAGTTGGAAGAATAATAGATGTTCTGGAAGTAACTGATAACAATCCAAACAGTGATAACTAATTTCATATAATGAAATACCAATGGGACATATTGATATTGGAGAGTAACAACATAAAGTGTCAATGGACGAGTACTGAAAGAGCCCATTCGATCATTAATCAAAAATTAAGGTCATTCTGTATAGGATTGCCATAAATCCATCTTTTTCTAAAAGAAGGAATTCGCTTTTAGAAAACATATTAAATGAATTGAATATTTCACAAAAACATTATAGAATAAACTTACTTAAATATGCAAAGAAGAAAATTTATAAGGAATACTGCCCTAGCGGGTGGTTTTACGATGATTGACCCCTTAAATATGGTTGCAGCGGATACCAAAACCTTAAAATCCTTCCCGCAGGTACGGGTAGCAAAGAACAAGCGACACTTTAGCAGTCAAAGTATTGAAAGTGCCATTTCGGAATTTCAAAAAAATGTAAAGGACAAGGAATTGGGATGGTTGTTCAACAACTGTTTTCCCAATACTTTGGACACCACGGTGACTTTTTCCAAGAATAATGGAAAACCGGACACCTATGTGATTACGGGGGATATTGATGCCATGTGGCTTAGGGATAGTTC
>NZ_QGGQ01000020.1 GCF_003148665.1 Maribacter polysiphoniae
GAGGATGTGAACTATAGGGACCTTGACGATGACGGTGACGGTATCGACACGCCCAACGAGGATGCTGACACGGATGGTGACCCGACCAATGACGATACGGACAACGATGGTACACCGGATTATTTGGATCCAACAAATGATTTGTTGGACGTAATAGATGATATGGTCGCTACGGAAACCAACACACCCTTGACTATAGATATTTTGGATAATGATATGGGTATTCCTGAAAATGGAACGTTGACGGTAACCAATCCAGAAAATGGTATTATTGTGATTAATGATGGTGGTACACCTGATGATCCAAGTGATGATACGGTAACATACACCCCTAATACTGATTTTGAGGGTACCGATTCTTTCGACTATACGGTATGTGATGCACAGGGTAATTGTGATACGGCAACAGTGACCATAGAGGTGGGTACTGCTCCTGAACTGGATGCTGTTGATGATATGGCTTCTACGGAAATGGATACACCTGTCGATGTTGATGTCTTGTCTAATGATTCAGGTATACCTGATATAGATACCTTAACGGTAGGTAATCCTTCTGATGGAACAGTGGTAATTAATGATGGAGGTACTCCGGATGATCCCAATGATGATACGGTTACATATACTCCGAACGATGGGTTTGTTGGCTCGGATTCCTTTGAGTATACAATTTGTGATGCTTTTGGCAATTGCGATACGGCCACCGTTACTGTAACAGTGGGCACACCGGTGTCGGTAATAGTTGCGGTCGATGACGATTACAGTGGTACTTCTATTGATGGCACTGAGGGAGGTTTGGTTTCCAATGCCAATGTGTTTGATAATGATACTTTGAACGGGGAATCCTTGAATCCCGATGACGTTATTTTTACGGTAACCGCCACAGAGGCGTTGAATATTAATCCAGATGGTACTATTGAGGTAGTACCAGGTACAACAGAGGGTACGTATACCATTGAATATTCCATCTGTGAAATAGCGAATCCTTCAAACTGTGATACTGCAATAGTAACCATTCAAGTGAGCGTTGCCGAAGAAGATTCTATTTTGGTAAATCAAATGGTAACTCCCAATGGTGATGGTAAGAATGACTTCTTATTCATAAAAGGCGTTCGCAATGCCCGAAACAATTCCTTGAAGATCTTTAACAGATGGGGTGTTGCTGTGTATGAGGGTAGGGATTATAACAATCAAAATAATGTATTCGTCGGTAAATCCAAAGGTAGGTCTACGGTAAGTGAAGGGGAGTATCTTCCTTCCGGTATATATTTTTATATCTTTGAATACCAAAACGGAAATAGTAAGAATAATACTGAAAGTGGATATATCTACGTAAGTAAATAACACCTTATACTATTTATGAAGTTAAGAAATAGCATTTTAGTGGTATTGTTGTCAATACTAACTACAGAGATCGTATCTGCCCAACAAGATGCCCAGTACACACAGTATATGTATAACACCATGAGTGTGAATCCTGCTTATGCGGGTTCAAGAGGGCAATTGAGTATAGCTGCATTGTATCGGTCACAATGGGTAGGGCTGGAAGGCTCTCCAAAAACCCAGACCTTGAATCTTCATTCCCCAATTAGAAATAGTAAGTTGGGCTATGGTATTTCCATAGTGAATGACGAAATAGGGGATGGGGTAATACAGGAAACCTATTTTGATGCGGTTCTTTCTTATACAGTGGATGTTTCCAGGGAAGGTAAATTATCTTTCGGTCTTAAGGCTGGAGGTAATTTGTTGAACTTGGATTTCCAAGGGTTACGGAATTTTGATGTTGAACCGGTAAATGAGGAAAACATTGAGAATAAATTTTCACCCAATGTAGGGGTTGGGGTCTATTATCATACAAATACGTTCTACGCTGGTCTTTCGGCACCCAATTTATTGGAAACGGAACATTTTGATAATAGTCAACAAGATTCAAATGATATTCAGTTTTTGTCCCAAGAACGTATCAATTTCTATTTAATCACAGGATATGTAATGGAATTGAATGGGAACCTTAAATTCAAACCTGCATTATTGACCAAAGTGGTTGGTGGGGCTCCATTACAAGTTGATTTCTCAGCAAGTTTCATGTTCAATGAACAATTCACTTTTGGTGCCGCTTATAGATGGGATGCAGCAGTGAGTGCGATGGCAGGTTTTCAGATTTCAGACCAGTTGATGTTGGGATTGGCGTATGATAGGGAAACTACAGATTTAGGAGGAACTCAATTCAATGACGGATCATTCGAGGTTTTTTTAAGGTATGAACTGGTTAAAGCTTTCCGAAACCTGGTTTCACCTAGATTCTTCTAAAGAAAATTAAAGATGAATAAAAAAAATATTTTACTTGTTATGGTATTGGCTTTCTTGGTCACTCAATTTACTTGGGGGCAAGAAAAACTTCTTAACAAGGCCAACCAAAGGTATCAGGAATACTCATTCAGTCCGGCCATTGATATTTATAAAAGGGTTCTCGACAAGGGCTATGTGTCTGCGGATCTATTAAAGAATTTAGGGAATTCCTATTATTTTAATGCCGATTATAAGGAAGCCGCCGATACCTATAAAAAATTATTGGCCGAATACAGCAATGATATTGGGCCAGAATATTATTTCAGATATTCCCAATCCCTGAAAAGTTTGGGCGATTATAAGGCGTCTAAGGAAATGATGTCCAAGTTCAGTAGTCTTACCGCGGATGATGTACGGGCAGGATTTTACAAAGGGGAAAAGGATTATTTGGATGAAATAAAAAAGAATTCGGGTAGGTACGATATCAAATCATTTGATTACAATACCTTTTATTCAGAATTTGCACCATCTTATTATAAGGCTGGACTCATATTTTCCTCCGATAGGGATACGGGTAATTTAGCACGATATAGACATACTTGGAATTCCAAGGACTTTTTGGATTTGTACAAGGTAGATACCGATAGTTTGGATACGAATCACGTTATGAAACTGGGAGAGGATGTCAATACAAGATTGCATGAATCTACCTCAGTGGTTACCAGTGATGGCAAACACCTTTATTTTACAAGGAATAATTTTAAGGATGGTAAATACATTACCGATGAAAATGGTATAATCAGACTGAAATTATTGCGGGCAACACTCATAGATGGGGTATGGACGAATATTCAGGAATTACCATTCAATAGCGATTCATATTCCACGGCACATCCGGCTTTTAGTCCAGATGGAAGAACTTTGTACTTTGCTTCTGACATGCCTGGATCTTTAGGGCAGTCCGATATTTTTAGCGTGACGGTATATGCGGATGGTAAGTATGGGACTCCAAAGAACTTAGGTAATACTATAAATACGGAGGCTAGGGAAACCTTTCCCTTTATTACCTCGGACAATGTTTTGTATTTCTCTTCCGATGGCCATCCAGGATTGGGTGGATTGGACGTTTTTGCAACGAAGATAGAGTCGGGTAAGTATGACCGGGCTGTTGTGAATGTAGGGGAACCGGTGAACAGTAAAATGGATGATTTTACATTCATCTTCAATGAGGATACTAGAGAAGGTTATTTTGCATCGAATAGGGATGAAGGTCTAGGTGCTGATGATATTTATGCTTTTGTTGAAACAGTTCCTTTGAAATTGGTTTGTGATCAGGCAATATCAGGAACCGTTAGGGACAAGATAACCAATGAAGTTTTGGTAGGGGCCACGGTAAAGGTCATCGATGAGGATAATGAGGAAGTGTATACGACCATCACAGATTCGAACGGAAATTATAAACTATCCATCGATTGTAATCGTGGTAATTTTGTAAGGGCATTGATGCAGGGCTATGTGCCTTCCGAAGAATATTTGGGCAAGTCAGATGGCAAGCCGAATATTATAGATTTCTATTTGGAAAGAGATCAAGTCACTGCAGGTTTTGGGGATGATTTGGCCAAATTACTACAGTTAAGCACCATTTATTTTGACTTTGATAAGTATAACATCCGAAAAGACTCTGAAATTGAAGTTCAGAAAGTCATTGCCGCCATGGAGAAATATCCAAGTTTAAGGATAAAAGTCAATTCCCATACCGACAGCCGTGGTAAGGATTCATATAATCTTTGGTTGTCCCAAAAAAGAGCCGAGTCGACCGTGGAATACATGATATCCAAAGGTATTGCGGAAAGCCGATTAAAAGGGGAAGGATTTGGGGAAACCAAATTAATGAACCAGTGTGAGAATGGAGTTCGTTGTTCGGCAAAGGAACATGAAAAAAACCGTAGGTCTGAGTTTATTATCTTGGAATAAAAAGGCTATTCACTAAAAGAAAGGGCACCTTCAACGAAGGTGCCCTTTCTTTTTAAATTGTTTTGTAACCTGCTTATATTCTTGTGTTTATCGATAAAATACATTTATTTTTTTGTAAGAAATGCTGCATTTTGATTGTTTCATACCTTAAAACAGGGGTTACACAACATTACTTAAGGTATATTGGACCGTATTGGTAATTTTATGAAAATTTAATCGGAGTAATGCATTTGCAAAAATTCAAAAGGGTTATTTTATTTTTTTATCTTCTGTTTGCTACATCCATGGTAATGGGACAGGAGACTTTTTTGGATAACTTTAGCGCTGTATCTTATGCCAATAATGATGGCACTCAGAATTGGGCAACGAATTGGACGGAAACTGGAGACACAGATAATGGGCCAAGTAGTCAGTACATTAGAATCAATAGTAACCGTTTGGAGTTTTATTATATATGGTCTGAAAATATTAGAAGAACGGTTAATCTAACAGGAGCTAGTTCGGCATTTTTGACTTTTGATTGGCAAACTATTAGTCTTGGTGGTAGTAGAGCATTGTCCATTGAGATTTCGAATGATGGAGGTTCGAGTTATACGTCAATTGGAACGGTTTCAGGAGGTAATTCCACAGGATATTTTAATCAGGATATTTCGGCGTATATATCCGCAAATACAACAATACGATTTTCAAAGTCTACTAATAATTGGCGTAATGATGATTATGCGTATCTAGACAACGTTCAAATTACAGCTACATTTCCTGCACCAATACCCGTATTATCGATAAATGATGTTACCGCCAATGAAGATGATGGCACTATGATTTTTACGGTTACCCATACTGGAACTGATGCATCAGGGGCATTTTCGGCTAACTACAATGTAGTTGATGGTACTGCAACATCTGGTTCAGACTATAATGTAACATCCGGCACCTTGAATTTTAATGGAACCTCTGGTGATTCCGAGACCATTTCGGTAGGCCTATTGGATGACGGAATAATTGAAAATACCGAAGCTTTCACCGTTCAATTCACAAGTGTATCTGATGGTAGTGTTGATATCACGGACATTGGCACGGGTACTATAAATGATGATGATGCTTTAATAATGACTGATGGGAGTTCGGTTACAACTTGTAATGATACTTTTTTGGATCCAGGTGGGTTGAATAATTATAGTAACAATCAAGATGTAGTATATACGATTTGCCCTGATATGGCCAATAACTATATAAGTGTTGATTTTACAAATTTCGATATTGATAATGGTGATTTATTATATATATATGATGGTAATTCAACCGGTGGAACCTTAATTGGTCAATACAACAATAACAATGTACCATCAGTAATAGAATCAGAAGATAGTTCTGGTTGTTTAACATTTAGATTTACCTCTAATGGGAATACTACTAGTGCAGGTTGGATTGCTTCGGTAAATTGCTATCCTGAAGGGCCAAAAATTATAATTACTGATATTACTTTTGACGAAACAATAGGTAATGCCGTATTCACGGTAGAACAAACCCGTGCAGCCCATGGTTTTACGGTACCTTTTTTTGGTTTTATACCTACTTCATTTACAGTTGATTTTCAAACAGTTGATGGTACAGCCCTAGCCGGTAGTGATTATACTTCGGTATCGGGAACTTTAACTTTTAATGGACAAATTGGAAATATACAAACTATTTCAGTGCCCATATCAAACGATGGAATACCGGAGCTGGCGGAAGATTTTACAATAGAATTTACTGGGGCCACAGCATCATATGCGACTATTAATTATTCAGATACTGGCAGGGGAACCATAAATTCACAGATACTTGCTAACGATCCCTTAACGCTATTTAAGGAGTTTGATGGATATTATGATTATACCACAACAGGTGGTTCTTTGAGAACCAATGACAATTTTACAGATGCCTGTTCGATTACAACATCTTCATCCAATACATTGATTTCACAAATTCCAGGAACGGCAACGATTGAAAAAGCATATTTATATTGGGCTCACTCGAGTAATGTGACTGACCCTGTGGTAACATTCGAAGGCCAAACAGTATCTGCAAATTACATATATCAAACTACGTTAACTACACGAAATTTTTATGGTTATGTTGGTGATGTAACGAGTATTGTGAAAAGCGTTTCAAATCCCTCTACGAATGTATTTGATTTTTCTGATCTAACTATTGATAATACAGGGGATTATTGCTCAACAGCCACCGTTTTGGGTGGTTGGTCATTAATGGTTTTTTATGAAGATAAATCGTTACCTGCAGTAAACATTAATTTATATCAAGGTTTTGATGGTCTAAGTAATAATGGAACTTCATTTACTCTTGATTCGTTCTATGCTATAGCAGGGTTAGGAGCGAAGGCCTCATTTCTTTCATGGGAGGGTGATTCAACTCTTGATGGCTCCAGTTCAGGATCAACGAACCCTGAAGAATTATCTATTACGAATCAAGCATCAAACACATACATTCAATCCGGTGATGGTGGGCAAACGGGTAATAATGCCTACAATTCCACGATATATGACAATACAGTATCACCTATATATAATGTGTCTACAACATATGGTCTAGATTTGGACACCTATGATATCTCGACCTATATTTCTCCTGGTGATTCCCAAGTCACGGCAAATGTGGATGTAGGACAGGATTTCGTGATTTCCGCGGCGGTGGTTCTTAAAGTTCCATCAAATTTGATTGCTGGTACTGTATTCGAAGATTATAATTATCCTGGTGGTGTTGGGCGCGATGAAATCACATCTGGAGGAGCTGGTGTTTCTGGTGCAATTGTAGAATTGTTTGATTCATCCGATAATTTTATCCAAAGAAAGTCGACCGATATCGATGGCAATTATTCATTTGGAGGTATGGCGGATGGTACTTATAGTATTAAGGTTGTGAATTCTACGGTAAAGTCGACTCGAGGAGGAGGTTTAAACTGCTCCGCGTGTTATCCAGTACAGACCTATAGGGTTCATGGAACAGTTGGCTCATTGGTTGAGGTTGTAAATGAAATAGGAGGAGCTTATCCTGCAAATATACAAGATGTTGCTTTAGGGGTAATCAATAATGCGCAAAGTGTATCTGAAGTTTCGGTTGCCAGCAATGGGGTTGTTGGGGTTAATTTTGGCTTTAATTTCAATACCATCGTCAATACCAATGAAAATGGACAAGGTTCCTTGGAGCAGTTTATAATAAATTCCAATGCTTTGGATGAAACAGGACTGGATATTGAATCCAACTCCATATTCGATCCCGTTGCAGGTGAGGATGTATCCGTTTTCATGATTCCTCCTACAGGGGATGCATTAGGTAGAACGGCAGATGCCAATTATACGGGGGGAATATTTAGTATTGATATAACCAGTAGTGATTTAAGTGATATTACCGGCAATACAACAATAATTGATGCCCGTACACAAACTGCCTATTCGGGTGATTCCAATACAGGAACGGTTGGTGCAAGTGGAACAACAGTAGGTGTTTCTTCAACGGCGCTTCCAAATTTTGAATTGCCTGAGATACAAATAAATAAACCGGATGGGGAAATTTTTGTCAATAAGGGAACAGATACGGAAATTCGAAACTTTGCCCTTGTTACCGATGATAAATCAGCTGTTTTAATGGAAGGTGGTTCCCTGACCGTTTCAAATAATTTTATAGGCGTCAATGCGGCAGGAATAAATGCAGGGGCGATTGAAACAGGAATTTGGATAAAAGATGGTACAACCCTTATTGAAGGGAATTATATTGCGACCACCGTAGATAATGGGGTATTTTTAGATGGTGGCACGGCAACGACGATTAGAAGCAATCATTTTACCAATAATGGTAGCGCCGCCTGTAAACCTTCCATTGAAGTGAAAGATGGGGATGCTATCGTTATCGAAACGAATTTGATTGAAAATTCGGGTGGACTGGGTATTGATGCAGAAAAAATTAAAAGTCCAATAACCATTGATCAAAACTCGATTACTACTTCGGGAGTGATGGGTGGAGGATGTCTTGCGGGAATTTTGTTGGGCGATGACAATGCCGTTATCACGGGGAATAAAATTTATGGGAATGCAGGCGCTGGTATTGAATTGAAAGGAAATAGTACGGGTAATTTAATCTCCCAGAATTCATTTTATGCGAATGGTACGGCTGGTCCGGCCCTTGGGATTGACCTAAATCAGGATGGTGTTTCCTTGAATGATAATGGCGATGGGGATAATGGGGCTAACGGTACCCTGAACTTTCCTATTGTCTCTGGGGCCTATATAAGTGGGGTTAATTTGGTTGTTGAGGGCTGGGCGAGACCGGGTTCAACCATTGAGGTGTTCTTGACCGATATCAATGAAGGTTCGGCAGCTACAGGTGATAACCAAATGGGTCTCACAACCGATTATGGCGAAGGTCAAGTATTTTTGGCTTCATTTGTCGAAGGGAGTGTGGACGATTCAGACTCGCGCACGGCTGTCTATACCGATATTGATGGAAATACCGATAATACAAACAAGTATAAATTTACCTTTCCCCTACCTTCCGGGATTGCGATAGGTCATTTCTTAACAACGACGGCAACGCTTTCCAATTCAACATCCGAATTCTCTCCCATGAGTGTCATAAAAACGTATACGGTAATTACCAACCGAAGAATTACCTATCGTGTGAAATCAAATTGATTGTCTATAATCAATGATATCCTTAGTATCCCATAGAATCTACAACTTATTGATAAAAGGGTATTTGTAAAGAACTTCCATTTTTCAGTGCTTTGAAAAAATGGTGGTATTTCTATTAATCTAAGGGTAGAATAAACCAATTACCATAGCCAACGGATGTTAGATGGCCCCATATAAAACCTTAGGGATTTGGTCTTGATATGGTCTTGGATAAGGGAAGGTGGCTGTTATTTTAATAAAATTAAAGAATATTCTTACATATAAGTTATTGTATATCAGTGTTTTATTTTGCGTAACAACACTTTTGTAATGTTAAATGCCAAAAATCTTCAACTATACAACAAATTCTTTTATTTCTTTTTTATTACATCAATTTTTGTGAAGAACCTAGAATTCATTGATTCTCATGAAACCTATCTTAAGAACTGTCATGTTTGGAAATTCCAAAATGATATCCCATAAATCATTTGTTTGCATTATTGGGGTATTCATATTTTTTGGTTTTCAGAATATTTTTTCCCAAACGACATTTACTGAAACTGCAGCCTCCTTTAACCTTGATATCGGGGGTAACAAAGACGGTGGCCATGCTTGGGCCGATTATGACAATGACGGAGATCTGGATGTCTTGGTCCTTGAAAATGTAAATGGGAGCACAAGAAGTTATCTCATGCGCAACAATGGAAATAATACGTTCACGGATGTTAGGGCTGCTCTTATTACAGGTATGGGTAATGATGTAGCGGAAAGACAGGCCGCATGGGGTGATTTAAACAACGATGGCCGGCCTGATTTTATGATTACATCCAGTGGGACCAGTGGAGGTGGTGGAAAGGCGGCACTGCAAATCTATCTTCAAAATACTAGTGGAACCTTTGGTGATGGTGCGGGAGGTAATACGCCCATTACCGTGGGTAGAGGCAGCTTTACAATCAATATAAATCCGATAAATGCTGAAGGAGCAGGTTTTTTTGACTTTGAAGGTGATGGGGATCTCGATATCTTTTTTGATAGCCATAATTATGGGATTGAACTTTTAAGAAACAATTATATCGATCACACGACCAGCACCATTGTAAACCCGCCCGCAGCCTCTTTATTTACCCATATCACTACAGGTAATGGTACTGGTGTTGTGAACTTTGGACTTAATCAATTCGCGACGGATGGGGATTATGGTTCTGCAGCCGATGTGAATGATGATGGCTGGGTCGATATTTTTATGCGTAAACGTGATGAGAATGATTTTTTCCTGAACCAAGGGGGTACGTTTACCAATGGAGCGGATTTGGCTCAAGCCGAAAACGGAAATAAAGGGGGGAATGGCCTATGGGACTTGGATAATGATGGGGATTTGGATGCTGTTTGGACCGAAAATGGGTTCACCCAGATTTATAGGAACGATGCCGGTACATGGACCCCATTGGGTGCAGCGGTTTTTCCGGGACTACCCCAACCATCAAGTTCAAATAGTGGTGCTTCTTCTGCACGGATCGATGCTTTGGCGGGCGGTGATATCGATAATGATGGTGATATCGACATTTTATTGGTGGGTAGGAACAGGAGTTATCTGTACATTAATCAATTGAATAGCCCTACACCTGCACCAGGCGTGGTTGGTAGTGGTACTGCAATGTCGTTTAGCTTGGATAGTCAGACTTTTAATTCAGGCCGGGATGGTGAAGGTACAACCATGGTTGATGTTGATGATGATGGGGATTTGGATATTTATATGAATATCAATGGAAATAAAAATAAGTTGTATCTAAATAATCTCCCTGCTGCCAATAGAAAAAATCATTTATTGGTCGATGTAACAGAAGATCGTGATGCAAATGGTAATACAGGTGGTTTTCCGGGCAGGGTGGCTATCGGAACGAACGTATTGATTAGGGATTGTGCCGGGAATATCGTCAGTGGACTAAGACAGGTAAATGGCGTTTACGGTCATGGAACACAACAACCTGAGGAAGTGCATTTTGGTTTGCCACTAGGAGAAGGTGAGACCTATATCATCGAGGTGCATTACCCTAACTTTAACGATCCTGTTAATGGAATTACGCGACTTATCGCTACAGCAATAGCTCAACCTAGTACTATTCCTGGAACAAACCACTATTCCTTGACGACCACCAATGCCGAACTTATCGAAAATCCAAATGCACCAATAGCAAATGATGATTTAAAAACGGTAGCCCATGGTAACACGGTCTCGGTGCAAATCAGTCTGTTTGATAATGATTCGGAGCCCGATGGAGAGAATTTCTTTATCGAAAGTGTGGTACAACCAGCGATCGGTTCCGTTGTTATTGACGATGCTGATGCCGGATTGGTTACATATACCTATAGTGCAGCAACCCCTTTTTCGGGTACCACGTTTGATTATACCATTACCGATGCCACATCGAATCTTTGTCCAGCCCAGGGGAAAAGTGATACAGCAACCGTGACCATCTTTGAGCCATGCACAGATTCCTCTGGATTGGATACCGACGGTGATGGCTTTAATAATGTTTGTGATCTTGATGATGATAATGATGGTATTTTGGATGTTGTAGAGCGGCCAAAGACGGTACTTTGGGTTTTAGATGGCACAATCACCCCAGATCAACAAAATGTCATCGACAAATTAACGAACTTAGGCTACACCCTGACCCTAGCGGACGATAATGATTCACAGGATGCCAATAACTATTCGGTAACATATGTACATCCTTCCGTGAGCAGTGGTACTGCCTTTGCGAATATCAGTAATCTAGCAACAACCACTAATGGCGTAATTACCAGTGAAAATGCTCTTTTTGATGAATTGTTTGGAACTTCAGGTGCTGTAGGGAATCCGACAACTAACTTGATAAATATTATTAACAATACACATCCAATAACGCTTAGCTTGCCTTTGGGCAATTTAGATATTGGTAGCGGTGACTTTTATGTAAATAACGTAGTAACCGGCACGAAACTGGGACAACACCCAGACGGAACTGCCAACCTTATAGCCTGGGAGGTAGGTGAGGCAATGGATACGGGTATCGCCCCAGGTAGAAGGGTTGCAGCTCCCCATACCAGTCATGATGGTGGATTAAATTCCGCAGGTGAAGATTTGCTGGTTAGTGCAATACTATGGACATGGGCCTTAGATACTGATGGTGATGGATTATATGATGATTTAGACTTGGATAGTGATGGAGATGGCATACCTGATAACGTAGAGGCCCAAACAACGCTTACCTATACACCACCAAATGGGGATAGCAATGCTATCTATGCGGCGAACAATGGAGTGAATTCATCGTATTTAGGAGGATTACTTCCTGTAAACACCGACGGGGCTGACAATCCAGACTATTTGGATGTAGATAGCGATAATGAGGGCCATGGTGATACCACCGAAGCTGGTATTGCGCTAGCAGGTGTCGATACCGATAATGATGGTTTGGATGATGGTATTGATACTGATTTGACCGGTTATGACGATCCTGGGGGTACCATCGATGACCCCCTTAATACACCCTTGACCTTATTGGATACTGATAATGACGCCACAACGGGGGGCGATGTTGATTTTAGGGATGCTCTTGATGATCGTCCTGATAATGATTTGGACGGTATAGTCGATGCTGAAGATTTTGATGATGATAATGATGGAATACTGGATATTGATGAAGGCTGTGGTAATTTGGTTGTTAACGGAAATTTTGAGGCGCAGGATTTCTCGGATGCTGTAGAATTTCCTAATGGTTTTACTGAGGCCGGGGGTACTTTTATTGGGGCTACTTATAATACCAATCCCTTGACCGGTTGGTCCTATACCCAAAATATGGATGGGTGGGTAGGTAACCAAAGAATGTCATGGTCGTCAAACGATTTTGCTCCTGCGTATAAGGGCGGGCAGTATATAGACGTAATTGGGAACAATGCCGCTTCAGGAGGTAGTAATAATGTCCTGACCCAAATAATAAATACTGAACCAGGGGAAACATATACCTTTTCTTTCTTTTGGGGTGAAGATGTCGGTCATCGCGTGGGTGATCCGGTAATCTTGAATGTTAGTGTATTGGATTCTGGTAGTAATTCACTTATGAACCAAACATTGAATACGACGGCATTTGGCATAGTTGATAATATTGTAGGGCCCCAAAACTGGTATTATTTTGAACAAACCTTTATTGCCACAACGAATACAACCACGCTACGTTTTGCAGCTACACCTTCAGGAACGGCCAACGGTACAGCAATTGATTTCGTATATGTGACTAAAAATGGTCTGTGTCAAGATACCGATGGGGATGGGGTGATCGACGCATTTGATTTGGATAGTGATAATGATGGTATTTACGATGCCGTTGAAGCCGGTCATGGTGCTGCGCATACCAATGGTGTAGTAAATGGTGCCATAGGTACTGATGGAGTTCCAGATGCTGTCCAAAGTACTCCCAACAATGAGATGGTAAATTACATAGTAGAAGATTCGGACAGTGATGGTAGCATAGACGCCATAGAATCGGATGCCGACGATGATGGCTGTAACGATGTTGATGAGGCAGGATATACCGATGGAAATAATGACGGGCTTTTGGGTCCCAATCCAATTACTGTTGATGGTAATGGTTTGGTTATCTCTGGTACCGATGGTTACACAACACCTGCGGATGCAAACACCAATAGTACCTATGATTTTCAAGAAGCTGGCAGCCCTGCTTCGATTGTCGGTCAGCCTTCAAATATCACAATTTGCCCAGGATGTACCGGGGAGATAAAGATAACGGGGACAGATATTGATACCTATCAGTGGCAACTATTCGATGGAGGAAGTTGGATGGATTTGAGTGATGGTGGAATCTATAGTGGGACAGCCACGGACTCCTTGATAATCACAAATCCAACCACCTCTGATACGGGAAATCAGTACAGGGTTATTGTTTCGAATTCAGCTTTTGTTTGTAGTGGGGATATTTCTGCCACAGGTGTTTTGACTGTAGCCGCCAAAACCATAATAACCAATCGTAGAATTACATATCGTGTAAATAAAAATTAAGAATCCATTTCACGAAAAAGTAATGAAATGCAGGAAATACCTTACGATTAGAATCCTTGGAAACCATTGTTATAATTGGGCTCATCGACCAATGAAATACCCTTGAAATAGAGAAATGACGATATCGATACCTCATGTTTATAGTGCTATACAGTACAAATACCGACTTACACAACAAATATTTTCCTAAGGAAGTGATCAGAGTAATTTTGTTAGATGTATGAAATTGATTTGATCCGAAACGAAAATAGAATCAATACCAATAAACACTAACAATGAATAACTTAACTATTAAATCGGAGATCTGGGAGATTACAAACCAGCAAGACCAAGCAAGGGTAATCCTCTTATGTACAAGCTTTGTCCCTAAGGGAAAAATATCTGATTTATGTTTATTCTAAATACTAGCTTTTAATAGGACAGCTGTTCCTGTAATAGCTAGAACCAACTAACTAAAAGATTTTGAAACACCAAACCATTATAAGTAAAGAAGTTGTCATGAGTAGAAAAATTTTAATTCTGATTTTCCTAATGTTTTCAGGATTCGCATTTTCGCAGACTACGGTAAGCCTGGAGGACCAATGTAATTGTGAAGTATTACAAGGAACGGATGTCTCAGCACCAGGAGCGAATACTCCTGCTGGAGCGGACCTTGGGGACTTATATGTAAATACCACAACAGGGACTATCTATTTTTGGGACGGAAATTCATGGGAGTTGACCAGTACGGATACCAATACTACCAACGCGTCTTTAACTGAAGATGGTGTGAACCTCATATTGACGGATAGTGATTTAAATACGGTATCTATTCCGTTGGCAGATATCGCAGCCATAATTGATACCAATACGACCAATGTGACTTTTACGGTAAATAGTACCAATGGTACTTTGGATATAATTGATTCAGATACAAATGTAGTTTCTGTTCCATTGGCCGATATTGCCGCTTTGGTAGATACTGATGAACAAGAAGGTACAGAAGTGCCTTTAACCAACCCATTGGATGTTGATGGGGACGGAAATGATGAGACCACAGTAGAAGAGGCTATTGCCGATTTAGCAGCGAGTAATGGACTTGACTTGGATATAGACCCAGCAAATGAACTTACCACTAGTGGTAGTGGTGTACCCGCAGGTGCTCCTGTAAATGACAATCCTGGAGTTACATATTTAGATACGGCAACCAATGAGTTGTATGTCTATGATGGTACTAACTGGACAATGGTTACAGATAACCAGAATGCAGGTGAGGTAGCGGTCACTCCAGCGGGTAATATCACCAGTACGGACGTACAGGCGGCCTTGGAGGAATTGGACAGCGATATAACTACAAGTGAATTAACAACAACGGTTGTCGAAGGTTCAGGAACTGATGTAAGTACAAATGTAGTAGGCAACAATACGGAATATACGGTATCAACGGAGATCAGTGCCACGTCAGGCAACAACCTTTCGGTAACGACGGACGGACTTTTCGCTGCGGATGACCAGAATGCAGGTGAGGTAGCGGTTACCCCAGCGGGTAATATTACCAGTACGGACGTACAGGCGGCCTTGGAGGAATTGGATAGCGATATAACTTCAAGTGAATTAACAACAACGGTAGTAGAAGGTTCAGGAACTGATGTAAGTACGAACGTAGTAGGTAACAATACGGAATATACGGTAGCTGTTAACGTAAGTGAACTTACAGG
>NZ_QGGQ01000021.1 GCF_003148665.1 Maribacter polysiphoniae
AGCGTAACTGGGAGCAGTTATCGCAGTACTTCCAGTACACCGAACCCATCAGGAAGATCATCTATACGACCAACGCCGTGGAAGGTTTTCATCGCCAAGTTCGTAAGGTAACCAAGACCAAGGGGGCATTTACCAACGACATGGCCTTGTTGAAACTGGTATACCTGGCCACAAAGAACATCGAAAAAAAGTGGACAAGCCCATTACATAATTGGAGTCTTACCGTTCAACAACTTTATATTAAATTTGGGGAGAGGATACCACTGGTCTTAAACGCCAATTCCTTTGGGGCTAGCCCCAAAGGAATTGGAACAACGGACAGAGTTTAATTTACAGACCCATCAAAACAGTTCGATTCTTGGAAAATGTTTTTCACTGAAATAAAATCAGATGTTCTCGCTTCCATTTTTAATAAGAATATTAGTGATTCCAAACTTGCGAAAATTGTAGAAGATGTTTCAAGACCGGATGGCGGAATAAATATCGATGCATTAATTACATATTTTGAAGATAACAGAACTGAACTAGGCGAATATTATGATAATTAATAGGTGAAATAATTATAAGGTACATTATCCTTACCCCCCCCACTAGTGCGAGCGTCACGCCTGTCCGCCTCAGGCAGGCCCGTGCCATGTTCATAACACCCCTGTAAAGTAGTGTCCCCACTACTTTACCGTCCCCTCAAAGGGGACAATAAAATCCCCCTTTGAAGGGGGTGCCTGCAAGGCGGGGGATGTGAAAATGCCAAACAAAAGTAGCATGAATAATGTATGGCGCAAAACACCCCCCGCCAACGCCACGACTCGCGAGCAGTTATCACTGCACCGTCCTCAAGGGGACAATTAGTACGAAACAATAATTATGAATAAAAAACGCTCGACCCCGCCAGTTTTTGAAAAGGAATGCAAACATCTTATCCATGAGGGTATTCCCGACGAAAAAACAAAAAAGAATAGTGATGATGGTTTTTTTGGCACATGGAAAAGTGCCCTGGTACTTGCCGTTTTAGCGGGATATAATATTATACGGGGTATAGCAAACGAGAACTACTATAATGTAATTATTGGTATAGTCTTGCTTATCGGTTGGCTGATTTTTGCTCTCGCTAGAAAAAATAAATAATAATAATTAAGTATTATGAAAAACAACTACCTATATATCATTCTAATATTTTGGTGCGGCCTTCTTAGCGCCAACGCAACCAATTCCCTGTTAGCGCGAGCGCAGTCGAAGTGAAGGGGGTGCCCGCAGGACGGGGGATGTAAAAAAGTATTAAGTATAATGTGTGGAGTAAAACACCCCTGTAGTCCCCTCAAGGGGACAATAATTCCCCCTATGCCTGCACTGAGCGCAGCCGAAGTGAAGAGGGTACCTGCACGACGGGGGATGTATTTCACCATTAATAGAGTCAAGCCTTTTTAGATAGAAGGAAAACAGAAGAGAAAAATGATATCCCCTCCCATAATTCTCTCGGGGTTAACTCTTAATGAAGTATTAGAAATAACTACCTATACCCAAAAAAGTTCCTTGGGTGCAGGCTGTTTTGGGTCAATTCATACAAATCCTCAGCTAGTTCAAGTATCGCCCTCTAGCCCTCGACGAAAAAAAAACTTTGATTTACGAAAAACTACACCCTGGTG
Source organism: Maribacter polysiphoniae (assembly GCF_003148665.1). Lineage (GTDB taxonomy): Bacteria > Bacteroidota > Bacteroidia > Flavobacteriales > Flavobacteriaceae > Maribacter_A > Maribacter_A polysiphoniae. Next base: position 1,644 of record NZ_QGGQ01000021.1, read on the forward strand.
ATCTTGGCCCCGATAGCCCGTAGTCGGGTATCGATATCCTCATATCCGCGATCGATCTGTTCAATATTATGGATCGTGGAAGTTCCTTTTGCCGATAATGCCGCAATCAAAAGGGAAACCCCTGCCCTAATATCCGGGGATACCATGGTGGTGGCCTTTAACTTCGATTTAAAATTATGGCCAATAACGGTGGCTCTATGCGGATCGCATAAAATGATCTTAGCCCCCATATCGATTAACTTATCCACAAAGAACAAGCGGCTTTCGAACATCTTTTGGTGAATGAGGACCTCCCCTTTCGCTTGGGTGGCCATTACCAGGATTATACTCAAAAGGTCAGGGGTCAATCCCGGCCATGGAGCATCGGAAACCGTCAATATAGATCCGTCGATAAAACTCTGTATTTTATAACCATCCTTATGTTCAGGAATAAAAATATCATCGCCTTTTCGTTCTATGGTGACTCCCATTTTTCGAAAAACGGTTGGTATTTGACCCAAATCGTCCCAACTTACATTTTTGACCGTCAGTTCACTTTTGGTCATGGCCGCCAATCCGATCCAACTCCCGATCTCGATCATATCGGGCAACATGGTATGCTCGGTTCCTCCCAACGTATCAACACCTTCTATGGTCAATAGGTTTGAACCGATACCTGAGATCTTGGCCCCCATACGGTTCAACATCTTGCACAATTGCTGTAAATAGGGCTCACAGGCCGCATTGTAGATGGTTGTTTTTCCTTCGGCAAGTACAGCCGCCATAACAATATTGGCGGTTCCTGTTACCGAGGCTTCGTCGAGCAGCATATAGGTGCCCTTCAACTTTTTAGCTTCCACCCCATAAAAATGCTCCTCTTTATTGTAACGGAATTTGGCACCGAGGTTAATGAATCCCTCAAAATGGGTATCCAATCGTCTACGACCGATCTTATCACCGCCAGGTTTGGGAATATAGCCTTTGCCAAAACGGGCCAACAAAGGACCTACAAGCATGATCGAGCCCCTTAGTCCCCTACCGTCTTCCTTGAATTGGTCGGACTGTAGGTAATCGAGATTTACGTCATTGGCTTGGAACGTATAAGACCCTTTACCTTTCTTTTGGATATTTACACCCAAATCTTCCAACAAAGCAATGAGTTTGTTGACATCGACAATGTCTGGAATGTTATTGATAATAACCTTTTCTCCGGTCAAAAGCACTGCACATAGAATCTGCAATGCCTCATTTTTGGCGCCTTGTGGGGTAATTTCACCAGATAACTGATGGCCCCCTTCAATTTTAAATGTTCCCATTTAGGATTGAGACTATTAGTATCGCTTTTTACCGCGATTATTGCTTCTTTGATTTTTCTTTCCTGTAGTGCTACGAGGATTCTTGGCAACCCTATTTTTAAGGAATTGACCACTATCGGTAAGGTTTTCACCATCCTTGGCAAGGTCTATTTGCCCGTCACTCAATTCGTAGAGATGTTTGAATATGACGGTGTCGTCCACGGTATCCTTATTCCAATTAAGATAACATTTCTTCATATGGTTGGCGATGGCATATTCGAGTCCATCACGCATATCACCTTTATCCCATTCCACGGCAACATCGATCATTCGTTTTATGTTATTGCCATAGAAACGATATTTCGGGAAATTCTGTGGATACCCAAGAGGTTCAGGCCTTTGCTGCAACATTTCCTTGGAAGTAATTGGGAAAGGGGAATCAACATCCAATTTAAAATCGGACATAATAAACAACTGATCCCACAATTTATGCTGAAAATCAGGCACATCCCTCAAATGGGGTTGTATGTTACCCATGACACTTATTATGGCCTGGGCTACTTTATTTCGCTCTTCACGATCTTCAATCGATATGGCATGGTCTACCATTTTTTGAAAATGACGACCGTATTCCGGAATTATGAGTTTTTCACGTTCCGTATTATATTCTAGGTTTTCTACTAAATTCAAATCTTAAGTTTTTATGCTATTAAAGCGGGTAGGAAGTATTTCTATAACGGCTGCAAAATAAGAAAATTATGCTGTATTTGCTATTTTATAAGGATATAACCCCTTCAATTACCCCAACTTCTATGTATTTTTCTATTACGGCATCGGGGTTCTCCAGATTTACCTGTATCGAAAGGCTGGTGTATTTGCCGTTTTTTGATAATTTGGAATCGATGACAGCTCCCAAATTATTGAATATGGAATGTATCTGATTGATCTTATCTTCATCGGTCAATACTATAAACTTGTACAGGTATAGGGAGGGCCATTGGGTACTTTCTTCCAGCTGGGTTCGTAAACGGGTATAAAACTCTTCAGGGTTCTCTTTATTCATTGCCACAATTTTGTACAAATATAAGGCTTCAATAACAATTTTATAATAATCCTGTATTCCGTATTTTTACACTCTTAACACAGAACTATTGAAGGCGAAAAAAATTGTAATCACTGGAGGCCCCAGTACAGGTAAGACATCGGTCATTGAGCAGTTGGAGAAGGATGGCTTCCATTGTTTGCATGAGGTTATACGCGATATGACTTCAGAGGAAAAGACCCAGGGTGGGGACATAGAGATAGTTTCGAACCCCATTGTTTCGGTCCCCGACCCTAAAAGTTTTAACCTGAATATTCTGAATGCCCGTATCAATCAATACCGATCCGCACTGAAATCCACAAGGGACGTTGTCTTTTTTGACCGTGGAATACCCGACGTTTTGGCTTATATGGATTGTTTTCAGCAAACGTATACGTCTGAATTTTCAGAACCCTGCGAGACCTTAAGGTACGACCATATTTTTCTAATGCCCCCATGGAAAGAAATCCATGTGACCGACAGCGAACGTTTCGAATCGTTCGAAGAATCAATAAAGATCCATGATTGCCTGGCCAAGTCCTATGGCAATTTCTCCTATGATGTAACCCTAGTGCCCAAAGGCAGTGTTCACGAAAGGGTTCAGTTTATACTCGATCATACCAAAACGCTATAATGCAAAAGGACCCTCGGACCATTTTAGAGCATTACTGGGGATTTGGGTCCTTCAAAGGCTCCCAGAAAACTATCATAGATTCGGTACTGGCCGAAAGGGATGTGCTGGCCTTGCTCCCCACCGGGGGTGGTAAATCGCTCTGCTTTCAATTGCCTGCCTTGTGCAAAGAGGGCATCTGTATCGTTATTTCCCCATTGATCGCCTTGATCCAAAACCAGGTCGAAGTATTAAAGGAAAAAGGGATAAAGGCCATTGCCTTGACCGGCGGTATTTCGTTCGAGGAGGTCAATAACCTTTTGGACAATTGTTTATATGGCAATTATAAGTTTCTCTATCTATCCCCCGAAAGGCTACAGCAAGAACTGGTTCGTGATCGCATTCAGCAAATGAACGTTAATCTTATCGCTATTGACGAGGCCCACTGTATATCGCAATGGGGACATGATTTTAGACCCGCATACCTCGAGTGTTCCACATTGCGGGAACTCCTCCCCAATGTGCCCATCATTGCCCTTACGGCTACGGCTACGGAGGCTGTCGCAAAGGATATTGTCGAAAGTCTTACTTTGACCGACCCTTTGGTTGTAAAGGATTCGTTTGCCCGCAACAACATTGCTTTTTCCGTTTCTTGGGAAGAGGATAAAAGATATCGATTAAAACAACTTTGTTCCAACCTGGACCACAGTGCCATAGTTTATGTACGTACCCGACGTTCGGCCCAAGCCTTGGCGACCTTTCTTCAAACGAATGGGTGTTCTTCCTCTTATTATCATGGGGGATTATCCAAACAGGAGAAAAAGAAACGCCTCGATTTATGGTTAAGCAATAAGGTGAAGACCATGGTAGCCACAAACGCCTTTGGTATGGGTATCGACAAACCCGATGTGTCCTTGGTCGTACATTACCAAATTCCCGATTGCATTGAAAACTACTTTCAAGAGGCCGGAAGGGCTGGTAGGAACGGTAAACCGGCACGAGCGATTTTGCTGACCAACAATAGCGATATTGAGCAGGTAAAAAACCAGTTCCTAAGCGTCTTGCCCGATATCCCCTTTCTTAAATTGGTATATAACAAACTCAATAATTATTTTCAAATACCCTATGGGGAAGGGCATAATGAACGATTCCAATTGAATTTCAATGCGTTTTGTGAGACATACCGGTTAAACCCGTTGATCACCTACAATGCCTTTCGCATTCTGGACCAGAATTCGGTCCTTGCCCTGTCCGAGGCTTTTTCAAAAAAGACAACCCTTCGTTTTATATGCGATAAAGAGCAATTGTTCGATTATCTCGATAATAACAGGGACTTGGCTGTTATTGTACAAACGGTATTGCGAACCTATGGGGGGGTGTTTGAATTTGATACCAAGATAAATACCGTATTGGTTGCCAAAAAAGCGGGAGTATCGGAGAATAAGGTGTTGGCCGTACTGAAAAAATTGCAGACGGACCAAGTTATCGAGTATGATGAACGAAACAGTGATTTGGAAATCACCTTTTTGGTTCCTCGGGAAGATGACAGTACCATAAATGTATTCGCGAAAAGGGTCAAAGCCTTGAATAGCCTAAAGATAAGGAATGTCGATGCCATACTTTCCTATATCAAGAACACGAAAATCTGTAGGAACATCCAATTGCTGCACTATTTTGGGGAAACCCAGGCGACCGAATGTGGGCGATGCGATATTTGTAAGGCCAAAAAGGAGTTGAACGTAAACCTGACTACCTTTGTGTCGGAAGAAATCGTACGGCAATTAAGCATCGGGGCGAAGTCTTCCAGGGATTTGATCAAAACCCTACCCTTTAATGAGGATGTCGTTCTGATCGCTTTGCGGGGATTGTTGGAAAATGAAAGAATAAGAATAAATACCAGAAATGAATATGAGCTTGCTTAATAAGGAAGATTTACGGATTGTTTTTATGGGAACGCCGGAGTTTGCCGTTACCATTCTTGATGCATTGGTGCAAAACGATTATACTATAGTAGGCGTGTTGACCGCACCGGACAAACAAGCCGGCAGGGGACGAAAAATCCATAAATCAGCCGTAAAGGAGTACGCTGAGGAAAAAGGGTTGACAATCTTACAACCTACGAATCTTAAAGATGAAGCATTTTTAGGGGAATTGGCGGCATTGAAGGCCAACCTACAGATTGTGGTGGCCTTTAGAATGTTACCCAAGGTTGTTTGGCAAATGCCCGATTACGGCACGTTCAACCTACATGCATCATTATTGCCCGATTATAGGGGTGCGGCGCCCATCAATTGGGCCATTATCAACGGGGAGACCGAAACCGGGGTCACTACCTTTTATATAGATGATAAGATAGATACCGGTGAAATGATCCTTCAGGCCAAGGTCGATATCACCAACGAGGATACCGCTGGTACCTTACACGATAAATTGATGCATCTTGGGGCCAAGGTAGTTTTGGAAACGGTTCAGGGGATACTCCTAGGGTCCGTCACCAGAACCCCACAAGCTTTCAACAGCCATTTAAAGGAAGCCCCTAAAATACATAAGGAAACATGTCGAATTGATTGGAACGGATCTTTAAAACAGATTTATGACTTTATCAGGGGGTTGAGCCCCTACCCTGTCGCTTGGACCACATTGAACAATGGTGGGGAGGAATCTTTCCTTAAAATACATAAGGCCTCTATGGAGGAGGGGGTGCACGACCTAGAAGTTGGGCAGGTCGTAAGTGGCAAGGCCGAAATGAAAGTTGCGGTCACGGGAGGATATATTTGTTTAGAGGAAATCCAATTACCGGGAAAACGAAGAATGGCAATCCGTGATGTCTTAAACGGACTAAAATTGATGAAAACAGCCTCTATGACGTAAAGCCCCACTACCATTGGGCTGCGAGAGACGTAAAAAAAGCCCTACTTTATCAACAAACCTACTGAGTTATTAACAAAAACGGCGATTTCCCCTTGTTTTACTTGTGTTCACGGTAAATCCGTATAAATTTGTTCAAAGGTTTAAAATTATTTTTAAAACAATTAATTTAATTACATTATGAACAAAACAGAATTAATCGATGCAATGGCTGCTGATGCTGGCATCACAAAAGCTGCGGCTAAAAAGTCATTGGAGTCTTTCCTAGGTAATGTTGAAGGTTCTCTTAAAAAAGGAGATCGTGTATCATTAGTAGGATTCGGATCTTGGTCTGTATCTAAAAGAAATGCAAGAGAAGGTAGAAACCCATCAACTGGAAAAACTATCAAAATTGCAGCTAAAAATGTTGTTAAGTTTAAAGCAGGTGCTGATTTAGGCAAAGCGGTAAACTAATCTATATTATTATACTTTTGAAAAACCTTGGCATTACTGTCAAGGTTTTTTTGTTTGTACTAATTTGTGTTTTATAGGAATTATCTTATTTTAGTTACATCAGAAAAGCAAATATGATTGGTATAAAACCAAATAAAGGCAAGCTACTTATCGCGGAACCCTCATTAACAGGGGATGTTTCTTTCAATAGGTCTGTGGTATTGTTGGCAGAGCACAACGAGGAAGGTTCTGTTGGTTTTATCCTAAACAAGCCTTTGGAGTACAATATCAATGATTTGGTGACTGAAATCTCTATACCGCTTCAAGTTTATAATGGTGGCCCTGTGGAACAGGATAATCTCTATTTTATACATAAGGTTCCCGATCTTATCGATAACAGTATAGAAATATCCGACGGCATTTATTGGGGTGGTGATTTTGAAACCACCGTACAGTTGATCAATGAAGGGGTTATCACAGATGAGGATATACGTTTCTTTTTGGGGTATTCCGGATGGTCTTCCCTACAACTGGATCAGGAATTATCCTCTAAATCATGGATTGTGGTTCCGAATGAATACGCCAGTTCCATAATCCAAAAATCCTCGATTGCCTTCTGGAAGGAAAAGATGGTGGAATTGGGGGGCAATTATTTAATTTGGTCGAACGCACCGGAAAATCCTAGCCTAAACTAAAGATCCCCTTTGTTTATCCAAGTCGGGCCGAAGCATTCAATTTACCGATCAGACTTTTCGCTACTTCATTACTATACTCTTTCTTCCTGTATTTGGTAATCGGTTGTATACCGACAATGGCATTCGTTATAAAAAGTTCATCGGCCTTTTGTAGCTCGAATGGGGAAATGGAGGTTTCAAGCAACGTGTAGTCCTCCAGATTTTTGATTATTTCAATCAATTTATTTCGAAGAATACCCTTTAAGCATCCGTCGGAAAGTGGAGGGGTCTTGATCACATTGCCCTGTACCCAAAATAGATTTCCATTAAGGGCCTCTACCACACTCTTCTGTGCATTCAGCAACAAACAATTGTCAAGTCCGTTTTCTTCGGCAAAAACACTGCCCACGACATTCAAGATCTTATTGTTGGTCTTTAAGGTCGATAACATATCGGGATTCAGGTAAAAATCCTTGAAGAGGTCTACCTCATAGGCCTTGTCCTCTATACTATAAAAGGTAGAATGCAATTCATTCGCCTCTATGATATAAGAAACATCATTATTGGTTGGGGTATAGAATCCCCCATTGTTTCTAAACACTGTTAACCGCACCCTTGCCGATTTTTGGTTTAGTTCGTTGCTTTGTAGTGTCTTTAGGATTTGTTCCTCAAAAAACTCCATGGTAAAGTCCATGGGTATTTCCATTCTAAGGATCCGCATGGAGGACATTAACCTCAGGTAATGCGGTTCCCAAAAATATATTTTTGAATTAACCACCCTTATCGTCTCAAAAAGAGCGTCGCCATAGCGTAGTCCCCTATTTTCATGGTTTAGAAAATTAGAGTTTTCTTGAAGTAATTCACCGTTAAAATTGATCATAAAAAAAGCCCTGATAGTATTTTCAGGGCCAAATATACTGCATAATTCTACGCGGAATCCTATTTTGAACCTAAAACCTGTTTAAGGTCGGTTACTTGATTTTCCCAAAGCATTTTTGCTTCATCCACTTCGTCCTCTTCTGCAAAATCTATGATAAAAAGTGAAACATCCTTGGTGATCTCATCAACGATGATCCTCATTTCAAAGTAAGAATCATCATCATTCTCTTCCCAAGCGAATCTTACGAATTCCTCGCTCTTTCTTTTTAATAATTTTGCTTCTTCTTCAGTGCCATCCCAAATAAACCGGAACAACTCCCCCCTCGAATTGACATTATCAGCAAACCATTCCGAAAGTCCGGAAGGTGTTGACAAATACTGATATAACAATTGGGGTGAAGACTGTATTACAAATTCAATTTCAAATTTAGTCTTATCGCTCATCAAGATTGGTATTTATTATGGGCAATATATATAAATCTAAATGATAAAAAAATAAAAGAGGAAGAATATTTTTTTAAGATGAATGTTGAAGAACCAAAAATTAAACTTTATATTTGCAGCCGTTTAAAACGATATGCTGAGCGATGATGAAAGACGTGGTCTTTATCAGGACAAACAAAGTTTCGTCAGCAGTAGTTTTTGTTTTCTGACAGATTTGATTATTGTTGGAATATTTTTAAAATGGCGAGTCCTGACGAAAGACGTGGTCTTTATCAGGATGCTGACAAACAAAGTTTCGTCAGCAGTAGCTTTTGTTTTCTGACAGATTTAATTATTGTTGGAATATTTTTAAAATGGCGAGGTAGCTCAGCTGGTTAGAGCGTCGGATTCATAACCCGGAGGCCGAGGGTTCAAGTCCCTCTCTCGCTACAAAGGTCAACACCTGCAAAATCAACGGTTTGTGTACGCACAAGCCGTTTTTTTATGTCTTTTATTTCCTTATTTTTACCTACCCTAAATCAACCTAATTGAAATCAAACTAGTAGAAGTAAAAACCCGGGATTTTTTTGTGATTTAATCAAGGATTTTACTCTTGAAAACACATGGCCTTCAATCCTTTTAATTAAATTAGAGGTAAACAAAACAACCATGGACAAAGTAAAGACCTTAACCTTCTTTTTAATTTTTTGGGTAGCCTTAACCAATGCCCAAAATATTGTTTATCAAACAGTTAAGGATATAAGATATTATGATGACAATATATCCAACACCAACGCCTACATAAAGGAAAGATGTATGCTGGATGTCTATTATCCAAAAAACAAACAAAACGCGGCCACCATTGTTTGGTTTCATGGTGGGGGTTTGACGGGTGGTGAAAAATTCATCCCGGAGGAGCTTAAGAAAAAAGGCTATATCATTGTTGCGGTAAACTACAGACTTTCCCCTAAAGTGAAGAGCCCAAAATATATCGAAGATGCCGCGGCGGCAGTCGCATGGGTTTTTAAGAACATTGCCCAATACAACGGAAATAAAAACGCCATATTCATTTCAGGACATTCCGCCGGTGGTTATTTAACCAGTATGGTAGGTCTGGCCAAAAAATGGTTAAAAGCACATGACATAGATGCCAATGCCATTGCTGGGTTGATTCCTTTCAGTGGTCACACCATTACCCATTTTACCGTACGGGAGGAAAGGGGTATTGCAGGTACCAAGGTAGTTGTTGACGATTTGGCACCCTTGTATTATGTGCGTAACGATGCCCCTCCCCTTTTATTGATAACAGGAGATAGGAACTTGGAAATGTTGGGACGTTACGAAGAGAACGCCTATCTCATGCGAATGATGAAAATCGTGGGACATAAAGACACGAAACTATACGAACTTGATGGCTTTAACCATGGAGAAATGGCCAAACCTGCTTTTGAACTCCTTCTTAAATTCATTGATAAAAAGATGGAAAGTATAAAAGGATGATGTCCCATAAACGATGGGCGACAAAATAGCCGGACTTCAAAAAATGAAGTCCGGCTCACAAACTAACTAGAAAAAGGGCGACAATTCCCTTTTACTCAACTACAAACTAACTAACAAACTCAAACAATATTTACCCTTATTCGGTCTCCAACAGTATTTTGCCTCCTTTATTGAAGATATCATTGGAAACAAAATAGCCACTGTGCTTAGTACCGTTTAACATAAATCCTTTTAATTTTCTTCCTCCTGTTGGATTCTCAATTATCAGAGTATTTCCATTCTTAAGGTTCCACTTCACTTCTTCAAAAAGAGGAACACTTACCAAATATTCGCTATCTGCAGGGGACAGTGGGTATAGCCCCATTGCGGCACAAACATACCAGGAAGACATTTCACCTGCATCATCCATTCCTGAAAGGGCCAATCCATCTTTGCCTACCCCATAAAAATCGTTGAGTATCGTGTCAATAATCACTTGGGATTTTTCGGGTTTATCCACAAAGTAATAAGAAAAAGGGGCCTCATGATCGGGTTGGTTTCCGTGACAATATTGACCAATGAAACTAGAAACGTTTCTGGCAATATGATTCGGGTTCCAAGGTAAAGTAAATAGGGAGTCCAATTTTTGCTCAAAGGCATCCTTGCCTCCATATAGCCCTACCAAACCTGGCATATCGTGAGGTACGTAAAAAGAGACCTGCCATGCATTTGCTTCGCGATACATGTATTCATAATATGGATATTGCGGATTGAATGGACTTACCCAGTCCCCGTTTGCCAACCTTCCCCGCATGAAATGGGTGGCCATATCAAAAACATTTTTATAATTTTTCGCCCTTTTCGATAAATCATTGAAATGAATGGAATCATTCAGTTCTTTTGCCAAAAGTGATAGTGCATAATCATCATAGGCATATTCCAAGGTTTTTGAAACCCCTGCCGAACCAACAGTTTCAACCACCGGATCGTTTATTCGAAGCTCTGGAATATATCCTTTTTCGATATATGATTTTAAATATGGTCGCCCCCCATTATGGCCTTTGTTCTCCTCATAGGCATTGTTCAATAATAATTGATAGGCTTTGTTTATATCAAAATTGTCCACCCCCCTAAAATAAGAGCCAGCGATAAAGGAGGCGCCATGATCCCCATGGAAAAAAGTAGGTACATATCCTGTTAATTCACCAATATCCATCAGGGATTTTATAACGTCGTTGGTCACCTCTGGTTGTAATAAGGCCAACAGCACCAATTTATTTCGATAGGTATCCCATAAGGAAGGAATTGTATAATACTTA
>NZ_QGGQ01000022.1 GCF_003148665.1 Maribacter polysiphoniae
TTGGGCAATATTCGTCTCTCCTATAGTGATGACAACAATAATGGCAGTATTGCCACTAATGAAATTAGGGAGGAGAACAATTACTATCCTTTTGGTTTACGTCATAAGGGTTACAACAATGTTGTGAACGGTACGCAGAATAACTATATGACCTACAACGGAAAAGAATTGAATGAAAGTCTTGGTCTAAATATGTATGAAATGGATTTAAGACAGTATGACCCAGCAATTGCAAGATGGATTTCCATTGACCCAATTACACATTATTCAGCAAGCACATATAACGCTTTTGATAACAATCCAATATATTTTGCAGACCCAAGTGGAGCTGATTCTATATATAATTTTGAGACAGGTCAATATGTAATAAATGGAACAGTAGTTTCTCAAGATGAAGCTATTGCATATGCTCAAAATGGAGGTAATGCTGATGGGAGTAATAATAATACTGCGAATGATTCTGAATCAAGCGAGGATTGTTGTGGTGGATATGTTGGAAGTTATAAGCACGTAATGGGACCAAAAGAAAAAAACTATTACAGAAATAATAAAGATAAAAAGAAAGTTGTTAGTAAAGCTGCTTATAGTGCAGGTGTATTAGCAACAAGAGTTTCTGGAGATTTAGGAGGTGATAATCTTGGATATAGTGGAGCGATTAGACATTCTTATTGGATGTATTTAGTTGCAGTAGAATTAGGTCCTGAATTAGCTGAAAAACTTGGTATATTACACGAGGATTATATGGTTACTGCAGGTAAAAGCAAAGGAATGCATAATATGCAAACAGATGACAGTAAAATGGATATAATAAATAATGCTTGGGGAGTTAACCTAGCAAGGCAAAATCCAAATTTAGATTATTTAGGGTTTGAAGAATTGTTTTTTAAAGACGCAACTAATAAAACTAATACAACCATAAGGATTCTTGACCAAAAGACTATACCAAAGGAATCTTTAAAAACTAGGAATACAAGAAGAAATAAAGAAATAGTCGAAAGTTGGAAAAGAAAAGGAGCTTACTATAGAGATTAATTTATAAAATGATAAAAAGAAAGACCATAATAATTTTAGCCATAGGACTATTCTTAATAGTCCTATGCTATGTGTTTATTAAATTTTACAATGTTAGTAACATTGAGAATAATTGTTTAGTTAATGATTTTAATGCAGTATTTGAGAAAGAAAATAGTATAAAATTAGATGAGACTTATGATTTTTCTAAAATCCTTAATTGTAAAAATTGGGATGAAGTAATAATAGTAAGTGGAGAACGAGTAAGTAGAACCGCTATCTTTTTAAAAGAAGGTATAGCTTTACCAAAAATAGATTATTATTTTAGTTACCCAAATGGCAGTTTAGTTCTTTATTTAGTGAAAGATGGAGAATTAATTTCTAGCCCATTATCATACTGGCAATCAGGGTTTTTATACCTTGAGGGCTTGAATAGCTTTGATTATGTTCGTTTAGAAAGAGAAGAAGCTATTTTTAAATGTGTCGAACTTGAAACAATAGGTTCTGATGAAGAAATGCTAACCTTTGAACTAATAATGGATTAAGATATCTATAAAAGCAGGAAACCACTTCTAACGAGGCGGTTTTTTTATGAGAACGCTTTTTTAGTTTTAAAGTTCTGAATGATATTATCGATAAGGAAGAACAATTTACTTCTGGTCTCATCATCAAGCTGTTCAATATCCCCGCTCTGCGAAGTCTGTGACCCCCGCTCTGCGAAGTTTGCAACTTCGTAGCGTTCTGAGTAAGTAAGAAATAAAGAGAAGAACCACAATAGTAATGTTGTGGTTCTTCTATGCTTTAAAGTGAAGCTATATTTTTATCAAAGAAATCCTTGAACCCCACTCTCCGAAGTCTGTGACTTCGTAGCACATTTGAGAAAGAAACGGTAATGAGGAACCCGCTCTGCGAAGTTTTTAACTTCGTAGCGTATGATTTATACTTCACTCATCATTTTTGTTTATTTTCATAGTGTGTTCAATACTGATGGCTATAAAATACGAGACCAAAACAAACCACATTTTGTAAAGTTTACAGCCCCGCTCTGCGAAGTTAGTAACTGCTGAAGACAACACCGTTTTGGAAATCGACGATATCGGTTTTTTAGGTTGATCAATGTTCGGTTTTCTTTACTATAAGGGCACAAGTTACAAACTGGCGGGAGCGGGGGTAGCTGGGAATTGTATATAGCGATATGTTCAATGGGGGATTTCATATGATATTCCTACAAACTCCAAGTGCTTTGAGGTATATCGGACTCCGCGAAGTCTGTGACTACATGCCGCACTATAAAATGCCACTGAACCATTGGGTTTCATAGTAATACCACCTGGAATGTCCTTTGGTAACCGTTAGAATACAAAAGCTGCAATTCGTCTAAATTATCCTGATTTTATAGTACTTTTCTTTCATATTTCCTAAATTAGTGAAAGAATAAAAACAACCATAACCAACTACCTTTTTGAAAAAATCCCTTACTTTCTTGTTCTTGATCAGCTGTTTTTATGTTTCCTTAGCCCAGAACAGGGCTAATATTTGGTATTTCGGATATAGGGCTGGGTTAGACTTTAATAGTGGTGCTCCTGTAACTTTATTGGATGGGCAATTGTTTACACGGGAAGGCTGTGCCTCTATGTGCGATAATTATGGCGGGTTGTTGTTCTACACAGATGGTATAAGTGTCTATAATAAAAACCATATGCTTATGCCCAACGGTACAGGGCTTTTAGGGGATAGTTCATCCACGCACTCTGCGATCGTGGTACCTAAACCCCGCTCTGCGAAGTCTGTGACTTCGGAGCAAAATAAACAAAGATACGTTCGAAGTTTGCAACCCCGCCCCGCTAGTCTGCAACTAGTGGCGTACCAAGTAAGATGGTCGGCATAAGTGAACAAAGATAAAAAGCCAGGACAGCAATGTTCTGGTTTTCTTTTATTCAAAAGTTACCACAAGATCCAATCTTGCGACAGTGAATAGGATTACACACATTACGAAGTTTGTAACTTCGAGCGGTATTATAATAAGAACCCCGTGCTCATACCAGGTGAGCGACCAAGTACCATCGCTAATATGAGGAGATGGTTTTGAAGATTTTTAAACTCTTGTTAATATCCACAACCTCGATTGCTCAACTATATGAAATTAGTAGAGTACCGGTTCCATGAAGTCTGTAATTCTATAGCAATAAAAAAGAACAAAAAATTAAGGTTGAAATTCAGTTTTTTAACAAGAATATCAGTGCCAAATTTCAAACTTAATTAGGCGTTTTTTTCTAAATCCACTACAAGGGATCCAATAATTTCTAAATGTTAATATAATTCAATATCAGGTGTTTAATGTGTTAAAACAACCTCTTTAGACTACATTAGGTTAGAGGTATGAAAATCATATGTATTTCATCGAATTTTGTTAAAATTATTTTGTTAAATAAAAATTAACCTCTTACTTAGTTTTAACAAATTAACATAATATCTTGTAAGATTATCATAGTTAAATAATTCCCAAATAAGTTTAACCTACTTACCAATAAATCTTACGATATACATTAATGGCATTCTACTGTTTGTCTTAGTCCAGAGATGATTTAATTCATTAAAGGCGCCAATTTTTCATTGGTTGCATAGGTAGTGGTATGTCCAAAAATTAAATAAAACTAAAATGGCAAAATCACTTTTCAGACCCATTGTATTCTTCTTTTTTTTATTGGCAACAACTATTTCGCAAGCCCAAACACAACCCAACTATGACCTTACGTCCGGGGATGGTAATGGCTTTCGTTTTTGGAACGGGAGCAATAGTTATAAAATACATATGGGTAATAGTTCGGAATACCATTATGGACCTGTTACAGATTATAGTATTAAAAGTAATATGAACAATACCGGAGGCCGTGGTTGGACCTGGGGAGTTGCGGGTTCTGTTCCAATAGCGGCACTTAATAATTTCGGGGATTTTCAAATTAATGGAAATTTTGTTACGCTTAAGCGTATAGGAGTGGGAATTTCTGATCCAGCCCAAGAAATTGATGTTAATGGTGAGGTGCAATCCAAAGGTTTTGTTTTAGTTGATCCCGTTTGGGGACATAATTCGGATTTCACTGCATTATATAGGGAAGATATTGGGGTTGACAATTCTACATTGAAATTACGGATTGGTGACGATTCAGGCGGAAGTTTTCAGATTGGATATAAGTATTGGCAAACAGGAGAATGGATATCTACATTTTATGTAAATAATAATGGAAGAATAGGCATAGGCACTACCACTCCCGACTCCAAACTCACGGTTAAAGGTAAAATACATGCAGAAGAGGTAAAGATAGACCTCTTTGTTTCCGCACCTGATTATGTTTTTAAGGAGGGTTATGCCTTAAGGACATTGGAGGAAACCCAAGACTATATTGAAGAAAACGGGCATTTGCCCAATATTCCATCTGCTAAAGAAATGGAAGAAAATGGTGTGGAATTGGGAGTAATGAACATGAAACTTTTGGAAAAAATAGAGGAGTTGACATTATACACACTACAACAACAAAAAGTAATTGAACAGCAATCCAAGGACATAATAAAACTCCAAAATGCAATCAAAATAAATTAAGAGATTATGAAAAAAGTATACTTATTATTCTTATTGGCAAGTAGCTTAGTATTTTCTCAAAATACAGGATCCGAACAAAACACTTGGTTTAAAATTAACCCCAAGGGAGAATTTATTACTCAAATTAGTGCTATTGGTGAATATGCGGTGCACAATGTAGTAGTGCACATAAGTAATAATTATTGGTCTACGGCAGAAGTTGAGTATATAAGTGAATTTAATTATAACCATAAAAGAATTAAACTGGAATGGGGGCGCATTGGTAGTGGTGCAAGTACGTATCTGGCTGTTAGAATCGTTCCGATAACAGCAAACTATGCCACAAGATTTATATTTAAGGATGTAATAGACCCAAGTTTTGACTATGCCCTAGAAGTTGTAGATGCTTCATTGGTTACTCCAATAACACCAAAAAAGGTTCTATTTGTTGATGAATGGAAAGGAATGGTAGGTATCGGTACAACAACCCCCGATTCCAAACTTTCCGTAAAGGGCAAAATACATGCTGAGGAGGTAAAGGTAGATCTTTCCGTTCCCGCGCCGGATTATGTTTTTAAAGAAGATTATAACCTCAGGACTTTGGAGGAAACCATGGACTATATCAAAGAGAATGGCCATTTGCCTAACATCCCCTCAGCCAAGAAAATGGAAAAGAACGGCGTTGAACTTGGTACTATGAACATGAAACTTTTAGAAAAAATTGAGGAATTGACACTTTATATGATTGATTTGAAAAAGGAAAATGAAAGACAAATAAAAGAGCTTAAGGAGGAAGTTAAAGTACTAAAAGGACCTAAGACATGAAGAATATTATTTTCATAATCCTATTGTTTCATGGAATATTACTGTTGGGACAAAATCGATTTCCAGAAAATGAGAATCCAAGTAACATAACTACAGGGGTTTATTACCAAAAAGGGCCTGGTAGCACTAATACGTTATTAATTTGGCTATATCCCTATGTAACGAAACTCACTGTGTTTGGGGAATCGGTCAGAAATTTCGAACTCATTGCAACTTCCCATCCTTTAGGTGAGTTAAAATTAAGACAATGGAATCCATACAATAATGCTTGGACCTCTTGGCGACAAATTCTGGTGGCCAATGAAAATTTTGGAATAGAGACAGGGAACACTACGGGTAATAAATTAGCCGTAAAGGGAAAATTTCGGGCCGAGGAAATCAAAGTGTAGACTGGCTGGTCTGATTATGTCTTTAATGAGGATTATAATCTTCCTAGGCTCTAAGAAGCAGAAAAGCACATCAATGAAAAAGGTCATTTGATTAATATTCCCTCCGCTGAGGAAGTGGAGGCAAATGGTATCGAGCTGGGCGAAATGAACAAGCTGCTTTTGGTTAAGATTGAGGATCTGATGCTTTATGTATTAGAGCAAGAGAAGAAATTAAGGGAAATCGATGAATTAAAGAAGCGAATGGCCAAGATGGAAAATTATATAAAAAAAGATAAGAATAATTAAAGAATGAGACTATCAATACTACTACTTTTTATAGTACTTTTTTTACAGAAAGGGGTGTCCCAAACGGGAAACGACCTATATATGGATAATGCAAGATATTTGTATGCAAAGACCAGTTCTGGAACAAATACCCGCATGTTAGGAATCAATGCCAGTAATAATCTATATCTAGGAAGTGTGGATGCATCTGTAAACAACATGTATGTGAATCTAAATGGACAAACTAGACTATCAGTCAATGGAAGTAATGGAAACGTTGGTATCGGGACTACCGTTACTTCCAATGGAATTTTAACTATTAATGGAGATAGCTATAGTGGTCTAAGAATTGAAAATGATGTACCCCTCAAAGAAGCTTCAATACGTTTTAGAAGCAAAAACGTATTAGGTACATTCTTTCAATCAGATATTTCATCTTTTTATGACGGAAATGTAGGGTTTATCGGTATAAAGGCTCCCCATAATAATACGCCGGGTGTTGGTTATGATTTTGTTGTAAACTCACTAGGTAATGTAGGTATCGGAACAACTTCGTTAGACTCCAAACTAGCTGTAAATGGTAACATACATGCCAAAGAGGTGAAAGTAGATTTAATGGGCTGGCCCGACTATGTCTTTAATGAAAATTATGATCTTCCCTCGCTCAAGGAAGTTGAAAAACACATCAATGAAAAAGGCCATTTGATTAATATTCCCTCAGCTAAGGAAGTAGAGGCAAATGGTATTGAACTAGGGGAAATGAACAAACTGCTCTTGGAGAAGATCGAGGAGTTGACGCTATATGTATTGGAGCAAGAGAAAAAACTCAAGAATATGAAGGTTTTAGAAGAGCAAGTGGGTGAACTAAAACTTGCCATGGAAGGCGTTCTAAAAAAACAAAATATCAGCAATTAATATTTAACCTAAACTAAAATGAAATCAAGACCAGTTTTAAAAGTATCTCTAACCTTATTGATCGGTGTACTTGCTATTCAATTTACATTTAGTCAAGTTAATCCTACCACAAATTTACCTGATGTATTTCCTGTATCACCAAGTGCATTTTCATTTATGAAGTATGGAGAAATTCCTGTGTCTAAATATACAGGAGTTCCAAATATTTCTATTCCTATTTATACTATTAACACAGGTAAATTTGAAATGCCAATTCAGTTGAATTATCATTCCAATGGTTTTCGAGTAAATGAAGAATCGGATTGGACTGGTTTGGGGTGGACACTAGATGCTGGGGGAAGTATAGTACAAGTTGTAAATGGTTATGATGATTTTGGGCCACTTAAAAGCAGAGATTTAGAAATGCATGAGTTTATTGATGCAATTGAAGGACCAAGTTACAATACAATCACGTCTTCGTGTACAACTTTCGGTTATCCAATAAGAGATGAAATAGACCCAGAGCAACAGGCAAGTTGTATGAATAGTAATGACTTTAACTCCAATGGTAGTCTAATGAATAACGCGGTGGATCTGCAACCAGATTTATTTAAGTTTAATTTTATGGGCTATCATGGGGAGTTTGTTTTAAACTGGGAAACAGAAGAATTTATTTGTTTATCAGATAGTAATATCAAAATAAAGTCTGATTACAGTGGTAACTATGGAAGCACCCCTAGTGATTTTGCAATTACATACCCCGATGGTAATATGTTTATTTTTGAAAAAAAAGAAGAAACAGAAGTTTCTCTTGTTGGAGGGATTAATATTTCTTACAATTTAGAAGATTTGGATCGAATAATTGGAAGTACTACTTCAAGAGTTTTTAAATTAATTAAGATATATACAAATGAAGGTAGTGAGATTTCATTTGATTATGAAGAAACTGACTATCTAAATAATTTCCCAAATATATCATCATTAAGTGAGCAGTATAGAACTGAAGGTTCAATTGCTTCTCAAGATGTTTATGGGCGCTTTAATTCATCCGAAAAAGTTACTGTTAATTATTCTAAACAAAAGACAGCATACTTGACCAAGATAACTTTTCCTCAAGGGAAAATAGTTTTTAATAGCAGTTTTAATAGAAATGATTTAGTTGGTGCCAAACGACTAGATAATATAGAAATTCAAAAAAAAGTTAGTAATACATCATATTCTACAATTAAGGATTTTGATTTCAATTATGACTATTTTATTGGTCATACGTCTGGTTATAATATGGAAAGTTATTTCAACTCTAATTTCTTTTCGAAAACCGTAACTGAACTAACACACAGGTTAAAACTGTTATCTGTTCAAGAAACTGGTAAACCAGCTTACAATTTTGAATATAATGAAGAAAAGTTACCAAAAAAAACCTCTTATGCAACAGATTATTGGGGGTATTATAATGGGCAGATGCTAAACAGTTCCTTATTTCCTAATCTGCGTCGTTTTGGTTTGTACATACCCTCCTCCTATGTTTCTTATTCACAAAATAAAAGCTCTGATGTCAATTTTTTAAAAGCAGGGGTTCTTAATAAAATCAGCTACCCTACTGGAGGTTATTCAATTTTTAATTATGAATTAAACACATTTGATAATGTGACTGTGCCTTCAATATCAAAAACAATAAATAAAGAAACAATTTATTTAAGTGATAAGAATACGTCTTCGGGTAATAATATACATACCTTTTATGCGAAAAGTTGGTCATATATTTCAGGAAGTTTGTATTTAAGTATTCAAGGTAGTTGTGAATCTGAAACAATCGATTACGGAAATACTTATATAGAGCTTACACAATTAAACAAGACAGATGAAATTGTTCAATACCTTGATAGAGGTTACTCCGGTTCCTATCTTCTAGCATTCTACCAAGATGAAATTGTACTCCAAAAAAAACTTTTGCAATTACAATATGGAGAGACTAGCAAATTAGATGAAAATTATAGGTTAGAGATTAATCCCAATCATGTGTATGTTCTTAGAGTTGTTCTAGATAATGCATGTAGTCCTCAAATTTCTTCAGGAGATGGAGGTGTTGCTCAAGCAAATGTGGATTTTATTAAAAACGATTCTGAGATTTCAGGTTCTTCTTATGGAGCTGGTTTACGAATAAAAACAATTACGTCATATAGCAATGGGGTTACGGCCAAAATCATTAAACAATACACATATAGTGGGGGTAAACTGATGAGCCCTTTGTTTTATTGGAAAAAATATAATTATAATTATGCATATAACAGAGTAAATGGCAATGGTAATTACGAATATTTTAATCCTATAGTCACAAAATATACTTTAAGCTCTAATAGTCATTACCTGTCATCCTCAGCATCAGGGAAATATGTTGGGTATGATGCGGTAACAGTAAAAAACATAACTAGTGGTCCAGGGTATACTTATGATAATGGTAAAATTATCACTAATTATACCAATAATCCTGATGAGGGGGTGGTTGATCCTTTAAATGTAGCTGTTAACTCTTTTCCTTTAACATATCCCGCTCAAAAATTCCCTACAGATAATGGGTTGGTTGCTAAAGAGGAAATTTATACTAAAAATGATGATTTACTTTCTATGACTGAAAATAGTTACTCTACAAGACCAAAAACATGTGTTTATGGTAGAATGTCTAGTTTTTCTTATAGAACTTTTTGCCAGTCTCCTTCGTCAGGTTCCGCTTCGATTCCTCCCTCTTATAATAATTACTATTTTGTCGGATTTTATCCAATTTCATCCAATAGAACTTTATTAGGTTACACTAAAAAGACTAATTATTTTGATGGTAAAGAAATTTATGAAATTACAAATTATGCCTATGATGATTATGATCAATTAAGTAGCATTGAAACTAAAAATAGTGAAGGAGAAATTCAAAAAACAGTTTTTAATTACCCTTATGATAATACAGGTTATGACTATAATTTAATGGTGACAAAAGGAATTATTCAACCAGTAATTGAAACTAATATATATTTAAATAATGTGCTTAATTCAAGTATAAGAAATGAATATAGGGTTTTAGGAATTTCAAATTCTTCTTATATGCCAACTATTTATAATAAAAGTGGCATATACTCTAAAAAAGGCAACACTGATACTTTTAGCGATGAAATTAATTTTGTTAAATATGGTTCCATTGGAACTAAAAACCAATTTAAGTTATTGCAATATCGGCAAAAAGAATATTTAAATACAACGCTGATTTGGGGTTATGATGATTTATATCCTATCGCTAAAATAGAGAACACTACTTTTTCAGAGGTGGCACAAGCTCTAGGAATATCGACAACAGAATTAGAAGGCTATGATGAGTCAAACCTTTCAGAATTGAATTCCTTACGAGAGGCGCTTCCCACTGCCATGGTCACCACCTATACTTATGATCCATTGGTGGGGGTCACGAGTATGACCGATCCTCGAGGGTATACCATGTATTACGAATATGATCAGTTCAACCGCCTTAAGGAGGTGAAGGATGCCGATGGCAAGCTTGTGACCGATTATGAGTACCACTATAAAAACCAATAAGACCATGAAAAACCATATATACACATTAGCAGTAGTGCTCATCATGGCCAATATGACAATGGCACAGACCCAGCCGACATTGACCTTCAGCGGGGAATCATCCGGTGATCATATCGCCACACAGAGCATTACCCTGTCTCCCGGTTTCCATACCACGAGTTTCTCGGCCAAGATATTGGGCGATGCCTATCTACCAGTGGCCAAGAGCGACGAGAACTATATCTTTACGCGCAGTTACCAAGACGGTATGACAGCGGCATCGGGCATAAGCGAGAACAAGGATGTCATCGAGTCCATCACCTATTTCGATGGTCTTGGAAGGCCGATGCAGCAGATCGGGATAAAGGCGGCCCCTGACAAGGAGGACATCATCACCCATGTCGAATATGACGGTTTCGGGCGTCAGGACAAGGACTGGTTGCCGTACCATGAACCTTCGGGCACCTTGGGCACTTATCGGGGCAACAAGGCCTCGGCCACACGTAGCTATTATAAGGCGAACTATGGGGCCGACTTCCCTACCATGAGCAGTACCACGGCCAATGCCTATTCGGAGAAGGATTTTGAGCCCTCACCGTTGAACCGGGTACTCAAACAGGCGGCCCCGGGTGAGGCTTGGAAAATGGACGGTAGCCATGAGATCGAGTTCGGATACGATACCAATACGACCAATGAGGTACGTTTGTTCAAGGTCACCACGACCTTCGCCAACAATACCTATACCCCGAGTTTGGTGCAGAGCGGGTATTACACGGCCGGTGA
>NZ_QGGQ01000023.1 GCF_003148665.1 Maribacter polysiphoniae
TCAAAGCTGCTCTGCCTGTCCTGGGGCGTATCGATGTCGAAGGTGCCGTAGCCGCTCTTGATCGTCTTCTTGCCCTTGCCGTTGCGTTTGTTGCCCTTGGTCCTTTGAACTTCGTTCAAATGCCCCTCCATCTCGGCCTCAAGGGCCTTTTCGATCACGTTCTTCAGCATTGGGGCGAAAGCACCTCCTTTACCGAAAAGGTTCTTGCCGGACATGAACTGGTCAAGCACCTTCTTTTCGAATTCTGTTTGTTCTTCTTTTCTCATGATTCTGTCTGAATAAAATTAATACTTAAATTTATTTCAGACAGAGTTCAGTTTACACCCTCCTTTAATTTTATGGTCATCAACTCGTAATTTTGGATTACTTCCTTTTTTTTCAAGTTTATCATTTAATACTTTAGGTAATGTTCCAGATGTTACAACATTGGCAGGAGATATTATACATGCAGGAGTGCCAATACCAGCAATAGGTGATATTTATGATTCTCTGATAGCGGTTACTGATATGTACTTCCCTAGACATAATAATTCGTCCTTTCAACCATTGGTTACTACAAATGGTAAAATTCCGGCAATAGTACTAGCTCATACGTTTGTGGGTTTATTAATATGTGAGGAAGCTAATAGGGGTGATCGTTGGTTTTCCAGGATAGTTAGGATGGATGAATCAAAGTCTAAAGCACTAGGGGCGGCAATGCCTATAGCATACTTTGCGACAAAAAATTTCCCTTGGGGTGTTGAAATGAGTAAACAAGCTTCTCGTAACTTAACTCTTTAGTCACGCCAATTGTACATATATTCGATATTGCATTTTACTACTTTTTTATTTTCCTAACGTTTTTCCGTAATTATTTACTTGTTAAAATTTCATAAATTTAACTGCCTCATTTACTTTCCAATGTTTAAACAGAGTTATATCACTATTGCTATGGTTCGAATACCGAATATCTAAATTATCTCGAACAATAGAATTATAATATGTCTAAAAATATTACAACAAAAATCGAAGCTACCAATCTTGGGCCACATATAAATTTGAGCAACTCATTTCCAATGAGCAAATTAAAAATTGGGGTTTTTGCTAATAATGGTACAGGTAAAACTTTTCTAAGTAGAGCTTTTAGACTGATTAATAACAATGATATTGAACATGTAAACAAAATACTAACAATCAACCAAAGCAAAGGTCATTTTAAGCTAAAAATAAGTGAACAAAAAGAAGGTACAACAATACATAAAAATTTGTCAATAGATGTAGAGAAAAATAAAGTAGCGAAAATTTCAAACGATACAGATTACATTTTTCACGTTTTCAATAGTGATTATATTCGGGAAAATATTGAGGAACTCAAATTTCAACCAGATGGAGAAATAGATGGTTACATCTTGGGGAAAACCAAAATTGACTTGACAAACGAAAAGAAAAAAGTAGAAATCATAAGTAAAGATATAATTGCTAAATCTACAATTCTAACAGGGGCTGTCAATACAGGAAAAAAAGAACTTGATAAGCAGCATATAAACAAGGGAACCAGTGAATATAAATTTACTGTTAGAAACGTCTATGATGGAGATTTATCCCATAAAGAAGAAAAGAGTTACGAAGAATTGGTTCAATCTAACAAGACTCTTGCAAAAACACCTGATGATTTACCAGATATTAGTGAAATAGAGTATGGATTAGATGGTAATTTTTTAACTGATATTGGTGTTTTACTAGAAACTTCATATTCTAAAAGTGAAATCGCACAAACTTTTAAGGACAAAGTTTTAACTAAGCAAATATTTATCGAAACAGGTCTGGCATTATTACCAGAAAAACCGGAGGCTGATACTGAATGCCCGTTCTGTGAACAAATATTGCTAAACGATGCCTTAGATTTGATTGAAAAGTATAATGATTATTTAGAAGATTCGGAAGCAAAAGTTTACACTGAAATAAAAAACGCAATCAAAGCTCTTGATAAATTTGAGAAGGATATTCTAAATTACAAATCTGCTTATCTACAGTTAAAAAATGAATTCGATTCTAATAAAAAGTTTATTCCGTCTTTGGCGGATGAGCAATTATTAGAACCTGAGCAAATAGAATTGGCTGAGGACATAAAGACTTTAAATCAATTACTGAATAAAAAGCTGAAAAATATTGAACAAGAGATAAATGAAAAACAATTTAAAAAACCATTCAAGAATATAATAAAGCAGATTTCTTTTCTTGAAGCTAACGGAATAGCTAACAACAAAAAAATAGGCAGCTTTAACACAAAGAAAAATAATCTTAAAGATGAAAAACTCATACTTAACCGAAGACTATGCCGGGCAATGTATCTTAAAATAAGGAAGGAACAAAAATCCTTAATTGAGGATATTGGAAAATTAAATATTAACAAAAAAACTTTGCAGGCGGAAATTGCTAAAAAAGAAAGCAAGGAAAAGGTAAGTAAAAAAGATAAAGTCCTTCAAAACCTAAAATCCTATTTAAAAGTTTTTTTTGGTAATAAATACAGTGTTGATGATGACTTCTGTTTTAAATTTAATAAACATGCGTTAGTTGATAATGCAACCGACGTTCTTAGTGATGGAGAAAAGAGTATTGTTGCTTTCTGCTATTACATTGCGGATGTATATAAAATTGTGGAAAGAGATGACGATTACAACAAATTATTTTTCATAATCGATGACCCTATTTCAAGTTTAGATTTTCATTATGTATACGCTATATCTCAAACTATTCGAAATCTCCATAAAAATTTAGATGTTGAAAGGGTAAGGTTCATAGTTTTAACGCACAATCTTGAATTTATGAGCATATTAATAAGAAATAAAATAATCGATATGCCCTTAATTTTGGCAAATCAGAAATTAATGAAATTATCGAGACAATTAGTAATGCCCTATGAAGAGCATTTGAGAGACATTTATGGGGTTTCAAATGGTGGTATCCCAACACACACTACGCCTAATTCTGTGCGGCATGTTTTGGAAACCATAAATAAATTTGAAGCGCCAGATAAACTTTTACAGGATTATTGTGATGGCAACAAAATACTTGGAGATAATGAATTTATTTATTCACTAATGCATGATGCTTCTCATGGCGGCCTTAGAAACCAAAAAGCATATACAGATGAGATGATTCGGGAGGGTTGTGCCGTTGTAATTGAGTTTGTTAAAACAAAATTTAAAGGTCAAATTAATCAAATTACTGCATAGTATGAGTAAAAGCAGAGAAATAGAATGCCCTAATTGCGGAACATTAATTGATGTGCAAGATATTCTGGCACATCAACTTGAAGATGAGATTAAGCAAAAGTATCAGGCTCAAATAGCTGAAGAGAAGAAAAAATACGAATCTGAACAAGAAAAACTAAAACTGGAAAAAGCAGAATTTTTACAAAAGAAAAAACAAGAAAACGAACTTTTTCAAGAACGTCTAGAAAACCAATTAAAAGAGAGTAAGAAAGAAATAGAGTCTAAACTTAAGTATAAGTTAAAAGAAGAGCAATCTGAGCAATTTAAGGTTCTTCAAAATGAGCTGAATGAGAAGTCCGAACAGGTAAAAGAATTAAATCGTTCCAAAGCTGAGATTGAAAAGTTAAAGCGAGAAAAAGGTGAATTGAAAGAAGCCGTAGAAGCGGAAGCACAAAAAAAACTGAATGAAACGCTTTTGGCAGAAAGAGAGAAGATAAGGAAAATCGAGGAAGATAAGAATGAACTTCGTTTTAAAGAAATGCAAATGCAATTGGAAGCGCAAAAAAAATTAACCGAGGAGATGAAGCGTAAGCAGGAACAAGGTTCAATGCAGTTGCAAGGAGAGGTACAGGAATTGGCTATCGAAGAATGGTTGGCAGCCAAGTTTCCATTGGACACAATAGAAGAAATAAAAAAAGGAGCTAGAGGAGGAGATTGTATTCAAATTGTAAATACACGAACAGAACAAAATTGTGGTAAAATTTACTATGAAAGCAAGCGCACAAAGGACTTTCAACCCAGCTGGATAGAAAAATTCAAAAATGACATTAGAGAAAGAGGGGCAAACATTGGTGTTTTAGTTACTGAAGTAATGCCATCTGATATGGAGAGAATGGGTTTAAAAGAAGGTATTTGGATTTGTAATTACGATGAATTCAAAGGTCTTTGCAATGTTCTTAGAGAATCAATTGTTAAAGTAAATTTGGCTCTAAGTACTCAAGAGAACAAAGGTGATAAAATGTATATGCTTTATGATTACTTAACCAGTAATCAATTCCGTATGCAAATAGAGGCTATTGTTGAAGGTTTTACCTCAATGAAAACCGCCTTAGATAGTGAAAAAAGGGCTATGCAGCGTATTTGGAAAGAACGTGAAAAGCAAATTGAAAAAGTAACCAACAATACCATCGATATGCATTCATCTATTAAAGGAATAGCAGGAAATGCAATTCAATCTGTAAAAGCATTGGATTTGCCTGAAGGTGATGAAATATTCTAGATTGTTTCTGGCCTAAGAAAATTATAGCTCCTAATTCTGGCCCTAGACACTTATTATGCAACCCTAGCCAGTCCTGAACAAAGTCGAAGGGATAGGAGGGAGTGGCGTGGATTCGTTGCCCTGACGGTTAGATAAAGCAGGCGGATTGCCCATATAATTGATTGTAAACCATATCAATGGTATGGTTGAACTCAGTTTTTGTAAAGGGCTTTTTGATAAAATCGGCACACCCAAGTTCCCTAGCTTCAGGCTCAAAGCCTTGTTTGGTAGAACTGGATATAAAAGGCACGCGGTTTCCGAACATTTCAAGAAAGGAAAATCCATTCATACCCGGCATTTCAATATCGGACAACACCACCTGTGGTTTTGCGGTTTGTATATAAACCCAAGCATCATAAGAATCAAGAAAAGAGGTTGTGCGACCAATTAAAGGGTGGGTTTTGGCTAGCTTTTCAGCCAAGGATAACCATAGATAAGAGTCATCTACGATGATCAGGTCAAGTTTCATAAGTTTTGATTTAGGAACCATAAAGCTATCCTATTGTTTCAGAATGAGGAATTATTTTGGACGAAATGAGCATTAGTATCTTTAAAAGTCCATATCCGATGATTTTTCATCTTTTTGAATGTTCAATAAAACGCATAGTTTGCAACTACGTTACGTCCGGCAAGGCAAGCCCCATAAAAAATAGATGCTTTCAAGATGACGAAAGGTAATGTTCGACCAATCCGTACGACCAAACGCAGAATCAACACCAATAAAAAGATTGAATGCAGCAGCAAAAAAATAAACCCTGGATCCTTAAAATCTTGGATTTCCATAAAGCGATCCACATCCCTTTGCTTCAATGGATAATTCCAATATCCCTTTTCGTACAAGTCACGATGGAAGCACAAGTTAAGGAGTTGCGTTTACCCATCATTATCGATGCTGATACGGCCAATGAAGTCGATGATCTTTATGCCATTGTACGGGCAGTTGCTGAGCCCAAATTCAATATTCTAGGCATAACCTCGGCACAATTCCATACGTCGCCATTGGCAACGGATAGTACGGTATATGAAAGCCAACGGATTAATGAAAGAATACTTCGGCTAATGGGTCAGGAGACCATTCCGCTTCCTTTGGGCAGCAATGTACCCCTTAAGCATCGTACGGAACCAGCCCGTTCCCCTGCTTCGGATTTTATCGTTGCCATGGCCCATGGTTTGCCTCCCGGTCAAAAACTGAATGTGGTTGTTTTAGGTGCTTGTACCAATGTGGCCAGTGCCATTCTGCAGGATCCATCCATTGTAAAAAAATTGAAAGTACACTATGTCGGTTTTTGGCATCATGTGGAAACCAATACCTATGACAAAAAGGAATTCAATACGGGAAATGACCCTATCGCGGTAGAGATCCTCCTAAATACCCAAAGTCTTGATCTTACCATAATGACCGCAACGACCAGCCAGCACCTGGTGTTTACAAAAGCGGAAGTAGATGCCAATTTAAAAAATAAAGGGGGGATCCATGATTATCTGATCAACCGATGGGAAACCTATGAACGTTGGTGGACCCAGGAGGACCCGGAAAAGAAAAGCTGGATAATGTGGGATGTCGCGATCATAGAAGCACTCGCCCGTCCCGAATTATCAAAAACCGACACTTTTTCAACGCCTAAGGAAAATACGCAACGCTTTATACACATCCATACGGAAATTAATGTGGAATTTATGAAAATGGATTTCTGGCAAAGCCTTGAAAAAATATAAAATACACAGTATGTACCTCGATGCTACGACCTCAATTTCAGATCTTGAAAGCTATTTAAATGCTATCGGGTTCTTGGACCCTAAAACGGAACAGATCCGCGCTGTTGAAAAGCCGGGTGAGGGTAACATGAACGTGGTGCTTAGAATCCGTACCGATAAGCGTTCTTTTATCGTAAAGCAATCGCGTCCTTTTGTTCAAAAATACCCACAGATCGTTGCACCCATTGAGCGTATTGATGTAGAGTATCGATTTTACAAAGCGGTTACCAATAAGGCCATTGCACCACATATACCGGAAATCCTGACGTATAATGCCGACAACCATGTATTGCTACTGGAAGACTTAGGGGATTGCAAGGATATGTCATACCTGTATGGGGAAAGGAATATCGAGGCTTCCCAACTCGATC
The DNA here is from genome assembly GCF_003148665.1 of Maribacter polysiphoniae. GTDB lineage: Bacteria > Bacteroidota > Bacteroidia > Flavobacteriales > Flavobacteriaceae > Maribacter_A > Maribacter_A polysiphoniae. The sequence goes on from NZ_QGGQ01000023.1 coordinate 6,639, forward strand.
AGCTATTGGATATTGCTTCCCAAATCCATACATCCACGCCTAAGGCATACCCTAGGAATATGGAATTGCGATTGCTTAATCACCAACACATATTCGTACTACCATTTCTGAAGGAAAATGATTTCTCCCTGAATACCGTTCAGGAAGGGCTTCAGGAACTCGCCCTTCCGTATAGGAATGATGAACCATTGAAAAAGGAGATTGCAAAGGTGGGGCAACAATACCTGTCTGAAGGCAATACGCTTTTGCATGGTGATTATTATCCCGGAAGTTGGATGGCAAAAGGAGACCATATCTATGTAATCGATCCAGAATTCAGCTTTATGGGTTTTGCCGAATTTGACATTGGGGTTCTGGCGGCCCATAGTATTCTCATTACAATGGATACGGATTGTCTCCAAACCATAAAAAGCAGGTATCCGGGAAGGCTAAACGGGCTATTGCTGGCCCAAGTTGCCGGAATAGAGCTAATGCGCAGGTTAATAGGTTTGGCCCAACTGCCTTTAAAAAGATCTATTCAAGAAAAGAAGTTGCTTTTGGAGCTGGCCCGTGCTTTGATTTTGGACAAAAGCAGTTAAGAGGCTACCAGCCGCAATGATTTATTGCTTTCTAAAAACTTTCTTCTAAAAAGATAATGACCTGGACAAAGGAGACACATAAATACATTAGCACAAAATATCCAGCAATGAACAAACCGAGGCACGAGGTTCATGAATACCCATTTAAACAAATAACCAGCAATGAATAAACCGAAGAAGGCGGATAGGCGATAGCCCAACATTCTTCAAACAAGGTTCATTAATACCTTTAAAATACCATTGACCGGTAATGAATAAACATTTATTATACTAGCCTACGATAGGAGGGAGGGCTATGTGTGTGGAATGGTATTTTATATGAAAATGCTGAAAAACTGGAAGCGTTACCCTAATTTTGTGTTTAATATAATTTCAGAAACTTGTTAGAGAAAAGACAACAATTACCCCAAGAACAATCTTTAGATGCAGCTAATTTCATCTATTGTTTAGAAGCGGTCGAAGAAATGGAAACGGACAAGGTTACCGAAGCGCAAGAAAACTTGGAACAATTAGCCTTGAAATATGGAATAGCAAGCATATATAATACCTGCGACACCATTGAGGGACTGGAAGATAGCTTAAATGCCCTGGTTTTGGATGATCATAATTTTAAGGACTATGAAATCATCTACTTGGTCATACCAGGTGAAGCAAATAGTATATGTTTAAATGACTATTATTATAGTTTCCAAGAAATTGCAGAAATTTTCGAAGGAAGGTTAAAAGGAAAGATTTTACATTTTTCGAATGCAAAAATCCTGGATTTAGACGAAGAGGAAGCACAATATTTTTTGGATATCACTGGCGCAAAAGGTGTTTCTGGCTATGGCAATGAATTTAATGGAATAAGTAGCATAAATCTTGATAAGGCATTCTTCAACTTATTTAAAGAGGATGATACTATGTTGGATGTGGTAGAAGAGTTGCACCAAAGACACTACAACGTCTGCAAATTGCTGGATTTTAGACTGTATTATTAGTGAAACTCAATTTTGGGAAGTCAGTAAGACGCACTGAAAATTGAAAGTTGAACTAATCCCTCCTTTTTTCGGCGGGATCTAGGTTCAATACCCTCTACCCTTGGGTCGATTCCTATTAATGGGTTCAGGGCTTGTCCTGAGGTTTAATACCTTTTATTAATTCTATATAGGGACTGATATTACAATTATATCAACTTGGATTCAACTTTTGTAGCATTTTGCCAGCACACCAACTTTCATGATTATTGTTTCAAAAAATGGCGAAACCAACCTTTGGATTTTAAAGATGCATATCTGTCTATTTCGAAAGATCAAGGACACGATTTAATAAAACTAATTACAGATAATAGACTCAAAAATATTGTTGAATTTGGAACTTCTTTTGGTATTTCAACACTGTTTTTAGCGCAAGGTGTCATTGAAACTGGTGGACATGTAATTACCACGGAATTAATTGAATCGAAAGCCAAAAAAGCAATTGATAACTTTGAAAGGGCAGGAGTGGGCGATCTCATTAATGTTAGAATTGGAGACGCTATGGCAACCTTAAAAAATCATCAAGAGCCAATCGACTTATTGTTGTTAGACGGTTGGAAAGATTTATACTTACCTATATTTCAATTGCTTGAACCTCATTTTCATAGCAATTCCTTTATCTATGTTGATAATGCAGAAATGGTAGAAGCTAAAGCATTTATACATGTTATTCGTCAAAATAGTAGGTATCATTTACAGTCTCAATTTAGTGGAAAAGTAGTATTAATTACTATAAAAAAATAAAATGAATTAAAAAAAAGTATGCACTAATTCATAATACCATCGAGGGTGTAAACTGAACTCTGTCTGAAATAAATTTAAGTATTAATTTTATTCAGACAGAATCATGAGAAAAGAAGAACAAACAGAATTCGAAAAGAAGGTGCTTGACCAGTTCATGTCCGGCAAGAACCTTTTCGGTAAAGGAGGTGCTTTCGCCCCAATGCTGAAGAACGTGATCGAAAAGGCCCTTGAGGCCGAGATGGAGGGGCATTTGAACGAAGTTCAAAGGACCAAGGGCAACAAACGCAACGGCAAGGG
>NZ_QGGQ01000024.1 GCF_003148665.1 Maribacter polysiphoniae
ACAAGTTCCGGTTCAAAGCTGCTCTGCCTGTCCTGGGGCGTATCGATGTCGAAGGTGCCGTAGCCGCTCTTGATCGTCTTCTTGCCCTTGCCGTTGCGTTTGTTGCCCTTGGTCCTTTGAACTTCGTTCAAATGCCCCTCCATCTCGGCCTCAAGGGCCTTTTCGATCACGTTCTTCAGCATTGGGGCGAAAGCACCTCCTTTACCGAAAAGGTTCTTGCCGGACATGAACTGGTCAAGCACCTTCTTTTCGAATTCTGTTTGTTCTTCTTTTCTCATGATTCTGTCTGAATAAAATTAATACTTAAATTTATTTCAGACAGAGTTCAGTTTACACCCTCTCTAACGCCTGTTATCATTGACTCTTGATTAATTAGTTTCCGGTTTCCAGTTTCCTTACTATTATCACTCGTTCAACAAAGAAGAACTTAGAGGATTTAAGAAAAAGTCCAATCTTTTATCAATTATTAAAAACTACTACTTAAATGACTACCATTTGGGTATGGACCTACCCCATGAAGTTTAGCCTAAACTCATAAATCCTCAAGTAAAAACCAAAGAAAAAGGTATTAGACTACCCTTTTACCTACCCACTTTTGCCTATATAAATGTGCAAGTAAATATTTATTCAAAAAATTGTATACCAACAGTTTAACCTACTAAGGCAGAAGGTAGGTAGGAGACTACCCGATATTTTTTTGCTTAATTTCTTTCGGTCACAAAGGAAATCCAAAAAAGGGTATAATACTACCATCTTCCCTACCCACCTTTATCTACTTAAATATTTATCAAAATAAATAGTAAACCAACAATTTAACCTTCTAGGAAGGAAATTAGGTAGAGTTCTACCATGCCAAGTTGGGTAGGTACAGCTGTGATTAAATAGGGTGATTTAGCTTTTTAAGAGAAAAATTTATTTCCCCAAATCTTCATAGTTCTTTGAAGATTATTTGTTTTTATATAGTTGTAGAATACTCTTTCAGAGGAATGCCCACTAATGGCCATAATATCAATTACGTAAAAAACCAATGACATTATTTTCTGTTAGTAAATATTTCTTGTATTCTATTTCGATTATTACAATAACACCAACCATTTCCTTTTTTTAATATTTTTATTATTTTGCAATTAAAACCATTAATACATTTTTTATGACCCCCTTTAAAAAACCATCCAAACCATTAATTACCAATAAAGTATACTATTTAGCAAACAAGAAAACAAAAGACTTTATCGGTTTACTATTATTTATTGTTTTTTTGTCTTTAAGCGGATGTACCCAAGAAGAATCCTTGCCCGATGAGAATGGGGTAGAAAAGGAAAACACTTCAATTACCGACTTTAGGATAGAGCAGGTTAGCCTAGGATCTTTGGAGAATGATGACCAAATACGTAATGCACTTGCCCAACTAGAGAGTGTAAAAAAAACAACTACCTCAAAAAATACTCCGTCGAATATTTATGATTTTAAAGTGGACACATCCAATATTAAGGTTATTAACCAAGGAGATTTAAAATCGTATACTTTCCTGGTCAAGGAAAGAACAGATAGCCTATACTTTGATAATCTAGTCCTTCAGCAAAAGTACAATGGGGAACCCGAGGCGTTTTTAATTAGGTATTATACCGAGAATGGCATTAGAAGGATTCCAGATCATTCTTCTTTTACTTTTGAAGGAAAGAGAGAAATCTTCGTCTTGGATAGAGAAAAGTTGAACATTAGCGCTGCAAAAACCGCCACCTGTTTCACCTTAACCGAGACTTGGTGTAGTTTTGGGCCAGAAGATCATCCTGCAGGAGAAAATTGCTATAGGCAAGCAGAAAAGACAGGAGACCAAAGAATCTATACCGTGGACTATCGAGTATGTTTAACTAGCGGTTCAGATGATAATCAAGGATTCGAAGGGAATCCAAATGAGAACGATAGCGGTAGCGGTGGGGGAGCAGGTCAAAGCGACCCCTATATCGTAACAGCCCCCACGAACATTGAACTATATGACTTTGATTTTAAGAATTTTCAGAGCGGTATCCTGGATACTGTTGTAAGGAAATACTATAATTCAAACGAGAATATAAGAAACAATATCGATAATTATCTGATAGAGAATAACTTTAACGGTATAGCAGCATTACGAGCAAAAGAAGGACTTTCACTGGGAAATAAACTTTCCTTGGATTATAAACAATTCAACTATGGATTTGGTAAAGATATATTCGACGATATTGGTTTTTTTATGCTGCGAAACAATTGGTCCGAATATGCGGAAAATGAGGCCAAACTTCTATTGGCCATGGGTATTTCGGAAGCAAAAAATGGCCTTGAATTACATTCAGGGAAAATTGGGGGAATAGATGCTCTAGAGTATACCCATGTCGATACGAGTTTTGACAACGGAAAAGGCACTCTATACCTTTTAAAAAACGGTATTTTTATTGCAAGTTTTAGTTCAAGAAGACCGCTTAATCCTAAAGATGACTTCAACTCCGAACCATCCCTTAGCTATGATAATAAATTTTATTATGCCTATAATCCTGATTCTAATGACTCTGGAACAAAGAATGGGTATTCTCTTGGTTGGTATGAGGTACCTATCGGTCAGGACGAAGGCATCGACACTGTTGATGGGGTGAATACAGTGATCAATGCTTTTTGGACTAGTGCCAAGTTTGTAGGAAGGTATGGTTTGCCTTTAGAAGATGCTATAATTTTGGTTGATGGTAAGGACTGGGACGATGTGGAACAAAGCAAGGTGGAAGCAGCTGGGTTTATGATTTTAGGGTTCATTCCTGGGGGGAAAGCCTTAAAACCTGTCAGTAAAGGAACCGGCAAACTCTGGAAAGTTGTTATTAAGAACGGTGACAAAGTCTTTACCCGAACAGTTAAAGAGCTTACCGAAGAAACCATACAACATTTTGACAACTATGTTGAGGGGGCCTCTGATTTACTACAAGAAGCCCTAAGAAAAGGCGATATACTGGATGACGAAATAATCATTGACCTTGGTCAGGAAATTGCAGACCTATCGGCTAAAAAAGGCAGAAAACTGACTTGGCCAGAAGTTAAAGCACTTTTTAAACGTGGACAAGATTTTAATAAAAAGGCCAGAACAGTATACACATATAATGAAATTGTTTTAGAAACAGGAAAACGTTTAGATTCATACATACCTGGAAAAGAAATTATTTCCCGAAAAGCCACAACATTGAGTAATATAAAACCAGAAACTTTTAAAGGCTACTTAAAAGAAATTATAACTAAATACCCCAAAGAAAGTGTTTTAAACTCAACCAAGTTGCCAAAGGGATTAAAATTATCAGGAGATTATTTTTTAGAAATTCCACTTTCAAACAAGGCGTTTTTTGAAAATAGTAATACCTTTCAACAAGTCTTAAATCAATTTAATATAGACAATAATGTCCTTGTGAAAATCAAATATTTAGCGGAATAAACTATGATATTAAAAGAGGTTTTTGAAAATATAGACTTTGCAAATCGTTATCAATCAATTTGTCAAAAACATAATGATTTTGAACACTGTATGTCTGGAAGTAATAAAAAAAAATATTTAGAAATTTTGAAATCTATTGATAATACTGTTAATTATTCTTCAAAGGATAAAACTTTTAAATATTCATTTAAGTACAAAAATCATATTTTAGATATGATCTTGACTTTACACGGAGGAATGGTAGAAACTCATCTAAATTATATTAAGGATGGTGAGTGGCTTATGTATAATAGATTTGACGGTTATGCTAAAGAATTAAATTCAAATTTCAATAGAGAACTTTATAATATCCCTAAGTATTCAACTTTTCAAGAACTAGAGAATATTTTAAAAGAAATCTTTTCTATATATGAGGATTTAAAAAATGAATTTGTAAAAATAAATCAAAATTAAAAAATACTGCCTACACTACCTAAGTGTTCGTATGGCTAGTACCACCAACATGAGGACCATGTTGACTAAAGCAGTTCGGTTTTTGCTTACTACGGAAATTGATATTTAGTTGTGAAGTTTTAATTGCCTAAAAAGATGTTCAAAAAAAAGTGATTTTCGTTTTTTATGAGAAAAATTTATTTTCCGAAATCTTCATAGCTCTTTGCAGGTTATTTGCCTTTATATAGTTGTAGAATACCCTTTCAGAGGAATGTCCACTAATGGCCATAATATCAATTGCAGCCATACCTGACAGATAGGTATTGGTGCAAAAAGACCTCCTACCAGTATGATTGGTTATTAGTTGGTACTTTTTGTATTCCTTGGTTTCTATAATGCCACCGTTTGTTCTTGTAATCTTAACCATTGTATCAATTCCTGCTTTTTCACCAATTTCCTTTAAGGCATAGTTGATGTGCTGTTCCGGCATTTTTCGGGGAAGTTCGCCTTCCCATTTATCGAGAATTTCAATTACCGTAGAATTAATTGGTATTGTTATGGGCTTGTTGTTTTTCTTAGTAGTTAATTGGAAATACTTCTTATCTTCAACTGTAATAATGTTGTCTTTTTCAAGCTTATTAAAGTCACTTACCCTTAAACCTGTATTTGCCGAAATAAGAAATAAATCACGGGCCCTATCCATTTTATCTTTGGTAATAAAAACACCAGATTCAGTCTTTACAGTTTTAAAATCGGAGAAATCCAGTTTTTTAATTCTCTCCAGTTCTTCAATGCTAAGAAAGATATGATCTATTTCCTCAGTTGGTTTTTTAAAATATTTTTTACGACATTCCGTATTGTTATGATGCCCAAGTTCATGACTAGCAATCATAATTGTTTTAAGAATTTTTATTTGTGTACCTACATAGTTCGTTGAGTATCCTTGCTGATATAACCAATTGAGATAATCGTTATAAAATTCATAATTGATTTTATCATAGCGTACTCTGTAAACGGTGTCATTAAATCTTTTTAATATGTTATAGGCATTTCTATAGGTTTTGGCAGTTCCCTTCTGAAGAGGCTTGGAAGAGCTCATTAATGGCTTTACACTATAGTTCCTAATAAACCAATCATAAAAAGGCAAAAGTTCAATTGTGCTGTTTTCTGTTTGGCCTTTGGTTTTTTTGAAGAACTGATCACAGAAATCTATTAATACCTCATTATTTACAGCAATTATCTGCTCTTCAATTAGGCTATTGTACTTTTTATTTAATTGGTATTGTAGGTCATCTAATTTGTTATTGATGTAATTTTTATCCAATTCTTCGGCCATATTTTTAATGCGCATGGTTTTATGGTCCCAGTTCTTAATGTTTTGGACTTTGAACCCAGTGGAGTATCGAAGCCTGGAATTTGTACCATAATTAAAGTGTAATTGAATAATGCCCGATTTGTTGCTTGCCTTTCGTATTTTGTAAGTCAACTTAGCCATATTATAAATCTTTGTTCAATTATAATAAATAAGTGACACACTTTCAAATTTGTGCCACTAATTGTGTCACTTTTCTTTCTAACAGGAACATCTCATAGAGCCTTTATAGCTTACATTTATTTTATAACTTTACTTTAAATAGCTACTTACAGAGGATTTTAAAGTTAAGTTCGATAAAGTAGGTATTAAATAAATAAGATAATACGTAATCCCCTAAGGGTCCGTTCGACCGAATTTAAAGCTTATGGGGAAGAGGAGCATGTACGAATACACGATAAGGGAAGAATCGAAAGGGGAGGTCGTCACCAAAGGGCGCGGGCACATGGGGGAACTCGAGGGCATTCTGCCAAACGAGATATTCGCCGTCATCAGGTCGGTGGACGGGACCGACGGCCCTTTGGACATCCGGGTGGATACCGGAAAGACCAGCTATGAGATAAAGAAACACAATTGAAGGTGGTCCCTATAGGATATGTCCTGCCCCAATGAGCTTTTCGTCAAGTTTATCGGATGTGCAATCGACCCCCAAATCGGATTGGGGACAATGCCTATCATGGAATCATGTTATAAATAGAATGGGTATGTTTTTTTGAGTAAGAAGGACGTATGGTAATCTACAAATGAAAAGTTCAAAAAAAGGATGAACCTAATTCGAGAAGGCGCTTTTATAACAGAATTAATTTTCCAAGCTGAACTTGTATCACATTCTCACGAGCGATTGAAAGATTCTGTTGATGACTTTGATAAAATTGCTGTTTGGTCATGTATTCAATCCATTTTAATATCATCAGGTAATATTTCTAAAATTCTATGGCCAATATCGAAATATAAAGAAAGAGGTAAACAACTTAGGGAACTTCTCAAAATTGATTCTGAAAGTGTTTTAAAAAGTAGAAAATTCAGGAATAAATTTGAGCACTATGATGAATTATTAGATGATTTTTTTAAAGACAAGAATATTTACTCTTATACTGATTTAGCAATGAATCCATCTTTAAGTTCATCAATTGGAGAATCTTGTCACAGAGGGTTTAACTCTTACAATAATACTCTTGTGATTCATGGAGAAATTCTAGACTTAAATGATATTGTAGACGCTGTTGAACAATTAAAGCTTAAATGTGAAAGCTTATTTATTTAAAGAAGTTAAATAATTACAGCCACTAAAAACGTGTATCATTAACTGCGGGCAATTGGTAGAAAATCACCATTTTCAAGTGAAGCTTATAAAATTCGTATTTTAAACCCGCAACTAATCATACATGCAAACCGTTAAAGTTCAAATAAAGGATGAGATAGGACACTTTGTCGGCAAACCAATACAGAAATAAACTATAGAATACTAGTGAGAATTCGAGTTTATACCCACTATAAGGTTATTTACTCAAAAAATAACTAAGGTTTGTTCTAATGCTTTTCTAAGCTATAGTAGCCTTTCCATTTTCTTGCACGGTTCAGAATCCAAATCAGTATCTTTATAAAAGTTCAAATGAAGGATTGATTTAATGGATATATGATCATATTCCTACGATTTATACCATTAAATAATATAATTATGAAAAGATTAAACATAATTTCGTTCTCCATTACGCTTTTCTGTAAGGGCATTTCTCTTAAATTCATTTACTTTGATAATTTCAATTTGGATTTAGAACAGGTAAATAAAAAAAAGCAGGTTTTATGACCGAATAATGTTATGGTTGATAATACTTAATAAGATTTACTTGATGTGATTTCCTAAAATAGTTAAGTTAAATAAGACGAAACCAATCATACGAGGCTAGCTGTAAAGTACCCGTACTCAAAAAAAAAGAACATGAAAAAATTCATACTAATCACGATTATTACATTGGCATTCGGAGCAACAAATCTATATTCTCAAAAAATAAAAAAAGAAACTATCTACAATCGGGGATTAGGAGTAAATCATAGAATAATGTGGGCAGAAATTTCACTAGATGACAATAATAACGTTCTGTCGAGAAATGTGGTTTTAGCAGGTCAGGATTATCGATTCTCTAAAATATCCTCAATTATTATTGCCTACATTGGGAGCGCAAAGGAATTGAATAATTTTATGAGAAAATTAGATGAATTTTATGAAAAAAATGAAAAGGAAACTTATGACACAATTGAAGGAAAGAGAGTTAGGCGAGCAAAATTTGGGATAGGAATCTATGATAAAGATGAAATTGGTCAAATAGGTTTTCATATTAAAGATTTTAGAAAAATGAAGAAAGCATTGGAGGAATGGGCTAAAAAAAACAATGAACTTTTGGAATAGAATTCCCGTGTTATTTGTGAGAAGCTTTATAAGGAATTGAGGTCTGAGCAACTTTATGAAGATGGAATCAGACGATAACAATAGAACAAAAAAAAAGACAAAAAAAGGTCTTTCTGCCAACTAAGAGGGTCTGTAAATTAAACTCTGTCCGTTGTTCCAATTCCTTTGGGGCTAGCCCCAAAGGAATTGGCGTTTAAGACCAGTGGTATCCTCTCCCCAAATTTAATATAAAGTTGTTGAACGGTAAGACTCCAATTATGTAATGGGCTTGTCCACTTTTTTTCGATGTTCTTTGTGGCCAGGTATACCAGTTTCAACAAGGCCATGTCGTTGGTAAATGCCCCCTTGGTCTTGGTTACCTTACGAACTTGGCGATGAAAACCTTCCACGGCGTTGGTCGTATAGATGATCTTCCTGATGGGTTCGGTGTACTGGAAGTACTGCGATAACTGCTCCCAGTTA
>NZ_QGGQ01000025.1 GCF_003148665.1 Maribacter polysiphoniae
GAAAAACCCTGTCCGAATCATCTGGTGAAAATTGGATCGCCCCCTTGAAGCGCATGATATGGTGCGCATTGCACAGCATATAGAACTGGCGCTGCAGGCCGTATGTCCCGCGGGGAAATATCCTTTGCGGCAACCCGGTAAAGTGACCACATAAATGGAACAGATAGGACAGGGAATAATGGTTCGGGACATATTCCCAAAAAATGCGCAACAGTCCAAGGCATACCTGTTCCATGGCAAAGTGCATTACGGCCATTTTGGAAGCGGTGTCCTCCCTTTCCCCGATGATGCCAACGACCGAAAGAAGATACTCCGCCCTTTCCATTCGGTCGATCCAACTTTCCCGGATTCGTTCATAATAGGTGCTATGCAGACACATCCCAACAGGACAGGACTCGGTTACCAGATTGTTCTCCTTAAAGATGCAGGGTGTCCCAGAAACGATACGGTTCAGAAAATTATCCCCGATGTCCAACCTTTTAAGGACATTGGAAAGGGTACGGAAAATGACATATACCCTACAGCGTCCTTTCATTTTACCATATAGGCTCCCCATGAAATCCCCCAGGTTTTTTGCCGGGGACCTATGTCCGACAACCAAGAGCGTATAGGTCACGGTCTCCTGTGGCATGACCGGTAATGGGTATAGGAAAACCTTTTGTCTCTTTTTTGTGGTCTCCATACCGATCACGTATACCGAATGCAGGGGCAGTTCCATTTGTATCAGTTTTATAAGTTCGTCCCGAAATGGGAATTTTATGGTTGTTCCTGTTTCCATGATGTCCTGTTTTAGATAAATAAACAGCAAAGCTGCCAAGTACCGAACCATCACCGTTTGTATTTTACCCTATGTTAATTGTTCTTTACCCGATAAAGATTGTATGAAAAATCATATATTTGATATATGGAAACAGCAGCGAAACCGAACCATATTGGTAGAAAGATAGGTCGTATCAGGGAGCTTCGAGGGATGAAGCAGGAAACCCTGGCGGAAGAATTGGGAATCAGTCAACAGGCGGTTTCCAAGATTGAACAGTCCGAGCATATCGAGGACGATAAATTGAACCAGATCGCAAAAGTACTTGGTGTGACCAAGGAAGGAATAGAGAATTTTTCTGATGAAAATATTCTGAATATTATTTCTAATACATTTACGAGTAATGATAATTCTACAATTAATGCTATCAACGTCCAACCCAATTTCAATCCTTTAGATAAAGTGATAGAGTTGTACGAACGTTTGCTGAAATCAGAACAGGAAAAAATCGCTTATCTTGAAAAGCTGATGAAAGAAAAATAGATAATGTACTTCTATGATTTTGTAGCCTTACAATTACCGAAAACCAGTTTTTTTATTCGATTTACAGTAAATTTTCCCCTATTTATTGGCTTCCCAGCGTTTTTACAGTAAATGTGATGCGGAGTGCAATATTGAAACACACGCAAGTAATTGAGTATCAATTACTTAAAATAAGTAACATCGCTTTAGCGTGTTACCCTCTTGCTTCTCCCTTTTTATCCACTTCGCTCCTAAAAACGGTAGCCCAAAGCCTCCGGTTAAATTCATATGTACTAACATTCACTTTGTCGATTGTAAACAAAATCTATCAAGGTAAAGACCCTGTCAGCTGGTTAAGTATTTAGAAAAACTGAGTAACCATCTCCATCGACTTAATTAACTTCATAACGAAAAAATTAGCATTATGTCCAGAGTCCTAATTGATGGCTCCTTATCCGCCAAATTCAAGGGTGCTAATTCCTCATTAATCTCCTCGAACCGATCCATTCAAAAACCCGCATCCAAGAACCATTAATTTTATTTTTCCTTGCCCTTAACCCTAGCCTTTTCGATATCTATTCTCACAACTGATTTGAGCTTAGTAAGGATTTATAAAAAGAGCGAGAAACGAGCCTGGTTATGCAATCCGTCTAAGAACAAATTGGTTTTCTTTGGTATCGGAAAAAAGGTCACGAATGTAACATGAAACACCAATTTAATTTAAGGTCAATTATCATAATTTACAACCCCTCAACATAAAATCAATATTAGTACTTATGCTGTCCCACCGTCCCATAATCGGACAAGTACTGGTACACAACCGTCCCATGAGAGGACAAGTAGTGGACAAGCAGTAGTATCTATTATAAACATTAATAAACATATAAAACAATAAACGGCCGCCGGTTCTTTTTTTTAAATTTAAAAAATGATTTTCAAATAATTCACAGCCTTTGAAATTACTTCGAACATAGTCTTATTTTGCATTTTAAGACCCGTTGGAGCCACGTTTACCGTCATGTAATGCAACTTATTGTTATCATAACATTAATTACAAGAAAACGCATAAAAACACTTAATTATCCCACCACTAAATACGTACATATAATTTGATAGATTTTGGTCCCATTTAGTTTTTTTGTTCGAAAAATTGGAATGGTAAATCCTTCTAAAATCAAAAGCGAACTCCATTGATTTTATTTTTCTTAAAATCGATGGTGTTCAAGACCTTTAAACGATGCGCTTTGACCGAAATAAAATGAAGGTCAATGGGCGGAGTTTGTTTGGTTTCTCAATATCAAATTAAATTCAAAATGGGAATAGAAGGTAAAGGACACTTGTATTCCTTCATCAAGAATCTAAATAGATAGTACCCGTTTTTGCATAAAAAACCCTTTGATAAACCCATTAAGTATCAAGGTTGACTTTAATGATGCTTTATAAAACTAAGCAGTTCTAGTTTGGAAAAGCTTACATTCTGTGGTTTGTAGTTAAGTATAAAAACAAGAAATGTTGATTAGGGAAAGTTTCGTGTTTATTCAACTGCTAATATGTTGACAATTAAAAATTAATAACGCTATCCAACGCATCATCGGCATCTTTATGGATGAAATTAGCTTGATAATTGAGCGTCGTTTTCAAATCACTATGTCGATATAGCTTTTGCAACATCAATGGGTGTATCTTGTCCCCTGCTATATTTCCAAAACTGTGGCGTGCTATGTGATTAGACAAATTCTTATCAATTCCACATAGACTAGCAATACGTTTCAAATATTTATTAAACAATGTTGTTGCATTTCTGGTTTTCCTAAAAATTTCCACATCTTTTTTAGGGTCCGCATCTTTTAAAAATGGAAATACATATCCTTTATTTTCTCTCTGGGCCTCTTTATAAAAGTTCAATATGACGCTAGCTTTATCTGGAATTTTGAGACTCAAGGGTTTTTCATTCTTGTTCATAATGTAATAAAGGCGGTTATCCTTGAAATCGGCCCATCTTAATTTAACCACATCGGAAATACGCATACCCGCAAAGTAGAAAGAAATCAACCAAACGTTATGTGTATGCCAGATTGACGATTGGGGCTCAAATTGAAGGGATTCTATTTTTTCCAGCTCTTTAGTAGTAAGGCCAATTTTATTACCCGAACCAAGTTGTATCCTTTCTCTTTCACCTGAAAAGGGATAAAATTTTGAATCTACTATTCCTTCTTTGATTGCAATATTGAAAAGGGTTCTAATAAAAATAAGTTGATTTGAAATCGTGCGAGTTTTTTGATTCAGATAAACAGAGCAAAAAGTTTTATACCGTTTTAAAAATGATTCATCTATATCGCGAAACTTTAGCGACTTGTTCTTCTTAAAATGGTTAATCCCATCAACAAATGAGAATTCTGACCTCCGTGCTTTACTAATCCTTTCGTTCCTTCTTTTTCTTATTGCTTCAATGATATCATTTTTACGTGAGGAAGATTTTAAAGAAAGAAACTCTTCGATATTATACAATATGGAAAGTTCTGATTTGGCTACTGAAAAAGTACCACGATCATATTTACTTTTAACGCGTTCAGCTGCTACAGTAAAGAAAGATTTAGAGCCTCCAGGCCCCTTTAATTTATATTTAATTTGTTTTGGTGTGATACTTTTTTCTTTAGAATCAAAGTATAGGTCATTGGCCTCGGTCAACTTTTTCATTAAAAAGTTATTCAATTTTTTGTGATTAGGATGGGACCCTTTTGCTTTTCCTGAAACTTTATCCCAATCTTTTTCAAAAACGTATTGACCAAGCCACTTGTAATTCGTTTTATAGTTTTCGCTTATTCGAAGCGCCAATGGAATAGTGCCATCCTTTTTCATCATATTCTTGCGCAATACAATCTTGATACTTGCCATAACTCTTTATTTGAATACATTAAAGATACTAAAAACTAGTACAGAATAAGTACAGAATAATTTGATATTAATTGATTTTTATTGAATTAAAAAAATATTAAACCTCTATTAAACAGTTGATTATAAGGGGTTTTGCGTAATTTTAATTATATTGATTTTCAGGCTCATAACCCGAAGGTCGCTGGTTCGAGTCCAGTCCCCGCTACTAAGGTTTAGGTCAACAGAATCAACGGTTTGTGTACACACAAGCCGTTTTTTATGTCTTCTATTTCCTTACTTCTACCTAGCGTATACGATAACGTATACGCTTTGACCATGAAACTGAACTATTCCGAGCCTAAATTCTACACGGGAGGGGTCAATATCAAAGGTTGGTCCAAACTAACCCGTAGACAACAAAAGGAAGCCCTTTTAAGGGAATGGTATGTCTATTTTTCTTATCGAGACCCCCATACCCAAAAACTCGTAAGACAAACTCCTATTAAAGCTGGGGTCAACCGTTATAAATCAAAAAGATTTTGCTCTGTGCGTGGTGGAAAGCAAACGCTAGTTTGCTCCCGTACTGTTCATAGCTAAACCGATGGCATGTAATTGCCTACGGCACGTAGAATCGCGTTTCGCAAACGCCTCCCTTCTACTAATTTCATACCATCGTCCACTGTTAATTGCACCTCGCCATATTATTGTATATTTATTCGAGTCCACGAGAACTATACACATCAGCGTGTATCGCTAATGAGACGCAATTATGGCTATCCGTGAGGCGCCCCCCACTATGCCATACACCGTGAACGCTATAACCAATTAGGACAAAAATTATGAGAACAACTATAAATAAAATTGAAACGCTAACATTTTTAATTTTATTTATAGTTGCGTCAATTGGTTGTAACTCAAAAAATAAAGATAAAGAGTCTATTAAAAACACTCAAAGGGTAACTTCCCAAAATGTCCTTTCCGCCGTGATTGATTCTATTAATTCAGAAATAAATGATGGAGATTATGGATTAATTGACCGCTTTATGGTCATACAGAATGACGAGTTATTGGCTGATTATAAATATGAACAGGACTACGAAACCATTGTTCAAAAATATGACACAACCAATCATCAATACAATTTCAATAATACGGATTGGCATCCTTACTACAAGAAAAGTGAATTGCACACCCTTCAATCTGTAACCAAAAGTATCACCTCAATCCTTTTGGGTATTGCGTTGGATTTGAATGGGGATTATAATGTTAGCAATAAAGCAATGCCTTTGTTGACTGGTTATGATATTGACTTTTTAGATAAACGGAAGCAAAATATATCTATTGAAGATTTATTGACAATGAGAAGTGGATTACAATGGAATGAAGAGACTGATCATAATGACAATACAAATGATAGTTTTTTACTGGAATCAAGTGACAACTGGATAGCATATGTGTTGAGCAAACCTATGGATACCATACCAGGAACAAGATTCGTCTATAATGGTGGAGGAACCGTTCTTTTAGGTAAAATCGTTAGAACCATTACAGGCAAACGAATTGACGATTGGGCAGAAGAAAAATTATTTAAGCCACTCGGCATTACAGATTACTATTGGAAAGAAACACCTGATGGGGAAATTGATACAGAAGGAGGTCTATATCTTAAGGCAGAAGACTTGGCTAAAATTGGTTCCTTGTTTTTGAACAATGGGAAATGGAATGACAATCAAATTGTATCTGAAAGTTGGGTAACAACATCCACGAGCCCTCAAATCAAAGACGTAAAACCTGAATGGCGAAGTAATATGGGATATGGTTATCAATGGTGGATTCCTGAATATACTTTTGATGGCAAAACGAGTATTTATGCAGGAAATGGATATGGCGGACAATATTTAATGATAGCACCAGAATACAATTTAATAATCGTCTTTAACGGCTGGAATATAAATGATGAGCCTGAAAAGTCGACTTGGAGAGTTTTACAAGACAGAATAATCCCGACACTTAAGAACAAATAAATGGGTATAACAACCTGTATGATTTATTGCTGGTTCTAGCTTACTTACGAACCCCGAAGCGTCGGGGCTCGCGGATTTTCCAGTTAAT
The DNA here is from genome assembly GCF_003148665.1 of Maribacter polysiphoniae. Classification (GTDB taxonomy): domain Bacteria; phylum Bacteroidota; class Bacteroidia; order Flavobacteriales; family Flavobacteriaceae; genus Maribacter_A; species Maribacter_A polysiphoniae. The sequence continues at coordinate 6,266 of NZ_QGGQ01000025.1, forward strand.
TTCGTATTTGCTAAATCAGTTACTTAAACACACCACTAACCATACACAAAACCGTTAATTGCACCTCGCCATATTATTGTATATTTATTCGAGTCCACGAGAACTACACACATTAGCGTGTATAGCGAATGAGACGCAATTATGGCTATCCGTAAGGCGCGCCTCACTACGCCATACACCGTGGACGTTGCAACCAATTAAAAAGAACTATGAATACTGATTTTAATTTCGAAGAATTGAAAAGCAAAATTGAATTTGCTGTTAAAAAAAGTTTTAAAGAAAATATTCAAAAATATGGTTCTGATATTTGCTCTTTTTCCTTAATAAGTGATGATGGAGCAATGACTGTAGTCCCTTTTACAAATACTAAAAGTCATTTAGAGAAAATGCAATCCCAAAACCCTCAATACAAGGATTTTTATGAATTTGAACCAGTTGAATGGTTTACTTCTGATGGAGCCAACCCTGAATTCAATGACATATGCAAAACTCTTTCAGTAGAAACCGATAAAGAAGAATTAGACTTTGAAAATTTTAGAAACACTTTATTCGAAACTTGCGTTCAAGTATTGGAGAAACTGCGTACTGAAGGTTTCTTTCAAAAAGAATTGGGAAAAAACCTGTTGGTTCAGTTTAATATTTCAGATACAGACGAGCCTAAAGAAAATTTAATAAAATGGACAAAACGTCTTAATGATAAAAAATATGGAAAACGTTATCAAGATTATATGAATTACGAATACGAATAAAAACTGGTAAGGGTCTGTAAATTAAACTCTGTCCGTTGTTCCAATTCCTTTGGGGCTAGCCCCAAAGGAATTGGCGTTTAAGACCAGTGGTATCCTCTCCCCAA
>NZ_QGGQ01000026.1 GCF_003148665.1 Maribacter polysiphoniae
TTTTTTCGATGATCTCCTTCGCCATTTGATGGTCCAAAGCCAAGTTGGCGTACATCTGCTTGAGCTTGCGGTTCTCCTCTTCCAGTTCCTTTATGCGCCTAAGCTCCTTGCCGCTCATTCCGGCGTACTTCGAACGCCACTTGTAGAAAGCGGCCGAACTCACACCGTGTTCACGGGTTATATCCGCAACGGTCTTGCCATTATCGAACTCTTTTAAAATCTTCGCGATCTGCGTGGGTGAAAATCTACTCTTCCTCATAATACTGTTTAAAATTAAGATTATTATTCTACTTTTAAACAGTTCGGTTTTAAGGGAAGCTTACATTTTGTCATTACCGCTAACGGTTAGTATATGAAAAGTAGGCGATTACGAAGCACAAAACTTTCGGTTAAGCACAAACTTTTATACGAGTCCTAAGCCTTGAATTTACTGCTATTTCGCCTATTTTTTATATACATTGTTACCTGTAGTGTTTTTTATTCATTCGTAAATATTTTCGGTGTTTCACTGTGAGGAAGTGGGTTTGCATCTGCTATTCGAATTAACGAAGAAAATGCAAAAGCTTCTCCTAAAACTAATGCTTGTTGCTGTTTCAAACTTGTCAGCAAGTCAATTTGACTTTTGTCATCATACTCAATTGTATTTCTGATAAATTCTAAATCTCTATTATTAGTTATTTTATGTACAATTAGCGAATTACATTGAGAAATAACCGTGTTTGAAACTTCCGAAGGTCTTTGAGTAGAAACCATTAAGTTGACTCCAAATTTTCTCCCTTCTCTTGCGAGTTTATCAATGTAATAGTTGTTCATTTGGTCGGTTGAAGTAGTTGAAATATATCTATGAGCTTCTTCAAGGACTAACAAAATATTGTCCTTTCGTCTGTTTGCAGGATTCGTTTTATAGTTGAAGATACTTTTGCTAATCATATAAACAAAAAGTGCTAAAATATCATTTGCTACTCTTAATGATAATATTAAGACTTGTTCTGTATCTGAATTTAAAAAATCCTCGATTGTATTGCCTGTTTTGTTAAAAACCGCCTTAAACCTTTCATCTGATGAAAAGTGTTTAATTCGCATAATTATATGCTTCAGAAACCCAATTGTAAAAGTATCGGGAACCATTCTTCCACGATTTTCAATGTCTGGTACTGCGTTTTCTATTTCAACTTCTAATTGTGAAAATTCAAAATATATATTCTCATCAACATTTTCGGTGCCTTTTAATTTTTTAACTGCCGTTTTTAAATAGGGAATAACATTAGGAGAATCTTCTTTCAAAAGCTGTGTTAGTTCATAAAAGCTTAAGTCCTTATGTGAAAGTTCTAAATCAGTATAATCTTTTAATGTGACCCAATCAGGTTTAACTCCATCAATGTCAAAAATATTTGAATATTCTTCATTGGAATCAATGATTATAGTCTTTAATGATTTATTATTTGCATTTTGCAATCTGTTTTTTTCAAGATAAACACCTTGTAAAATAGAAGTAACAGTACAAGACTTTCCACTTCCTGTGTTACCAAATATTGCACAATGTTTACCAAATAAGATATTTGGATCTGCATTTATTTTTACTTGATTAAAATAAATATCATTGCCGACCTGTAAAGAGGCTTGGTCACTTTTTAAGGTAGAATTATATATTGCTTCTATGTCATTTTCCTCTATTGTGAAAACATCACTTTCCAAGGTAGGAAAATAATCTATTCCTCTTTTAAACGTTTTGCTTAATGGATTAAAAGTTCCTATTAATCTAATTTTGGATATGATTGATTCATTTTTAGGATTAAAAAGTATGTCACGTTCTTTTGAAGGCTCTATTTGCTCGAAGATTATTCCTATTGCATTTTGTGAATTATATAATGGAATTGAAATATAACTGTTAAGCATACCAACTATGTGCAAACCATTTCCCGAGGAAACTGGTTTAGAGAAAATATCTTTGTTATGTATTATCTCTAAATATCTATTTGTAATCCTGTATACTTCTCCAATTTTGAAAGCCATAATTATTTTGTTAATTCTTTTAGAGTTTCAATTATGGTTTCTTTCGTTGGAATAAAAGAATTTAATGGAATTAGATACTTAACAATGTTTGTAAAATCTCCAACCAATGCACCTTCAAATATTATTATCCTATTGTCGCTTACACTACGATTCTTTAGTGTTTGCAGGAATAGAGGGCTTTCATCACTTACTAAACCGTAAGAATGGATTATGACTGTTAAATTCGGATTGTATAAACCTGTCCGAATAATATCATTTATGTGTTCATCTAAAAACGAGTAACCAATTATAACTAAAGTGTTTTGAGATTCTGTTAGGCACTTTGAGAAATTTCTAAATAATTCACTATAAGGTAAGTCAAGAGAATAGGATTTTTTAGTTTGGATTGGATAAATCATCAAACTATCAAATGAAAAGTCTTCTTTTTTCGCAGTATCAGATATTTGAATTTCTTTTAAGTTATAGAGGTCATTAATACTTTCTGCATATTGCCAAGAAATACTACCGTGTAATTTATAAATGTTTAAATAGGTTGCAATACGCTTTCCTTTTTCAGGAGAATCTTGTTTTATGTAAGTTTCATTGTGAAAAGTGTCAGGGTCAAATTTTCTCATATGAACTCCTCTGAATCCATTGTTATAACTAACTCCAATTTTTTCACAAGAATTTTCAAACGCCAAATCATAATTTGGGGTAAAGATTTTTGGTCTACTTAAAGTTTCTTTTCTACTTATTATTTTGTTAATGAATAATTCGTGTACTCCAAGATTTTCAGAAACATATTCAATAGGGAAGGGTACATATTTATCTACGAATATTTTTAAGGCCTTATCTAAAAAGGATTTAATTTCTGTAGCTGAATCTGAATCCTCTTTATTATTGAGATAGTACAAGTATTCTTGATTTATTTTATCAAATTTCTTCTCAAGTAGAATATCAGATTCAAAGAATTTAATTAACTGATTAATATGTTCTTTAGGTGGATTAATCGCTTTCAATTCCGTAATTATTGGGTCAAAAGGATTTTCGTCTTTATTTATTGTTTTTCCACCAATTGCAACAGAAGTTCCTGAACCACAAAGAAAATTTAGGTTCTCGTTTAAATAGTATTTAGCTAATTTGTTTAATGGGATTTTCTCGTCATCTCTGAAAAACTGAATAACATCACTTTCAATTTTAGATTTAGCTTCGTCAAGTTCGGCAATTGTAGTAATTCCGTCAATAGTGATTTTATTTGTTATCATTTTCTTCAGTTTCAATTTTGTTGTTCGGTCGTTTTTTCACATTACAGGTAACGTTCAGGCTAAAAAGCGTAGAAACGGTTTGGTTGGTTAGGTCTATGATTTTTAGCCATTGTTGTAGCTCGTTTTTATTCTTTTATTTTTATTTCACCTGCCCAAAAGCAAGCGATTTCATTATCCCTATAAGGGTCTTTTCCAGACTTATTAATACACCATTGCCAATCCACAATATCACTATTGGTTAGGATATTCATAGTTGAACCATTTTCAAAATCAATAGTTATATTCTTGTTATTGTCCAACAGAATCTCAACTATTGTCTTTCTGAGATTTGCGGCCATAATTGTTGATTTGGCTATATCTTCCTTATCTACTGCATGAATAAATCCATCATAATTTTCTTCTAAGAATTCGGTTATTTTACCCTCATCTTCGAATTGGATTGTATGCGCTGAAAGACAGTACTCACCAATGAATAACTCCCAAGTATCCCCTAAGCTAAATCGTGATATAAATTGCCCAAGAAGCTTGTTGTTTAATATTTCTAATTCGTTTTTCATCTAATGAGCTACAACGGTTAGGCTATGGTTTCGTTGCGGACATTTCCAATGGAAATTGTCCGTATGAAATCCGGCCGTGTTTATGGTTAACAAGTTTAAAGTTAGTTAGAATTTAGCAATGAATTATAGCCAGTGTTGTAAGCCGTTTTTATTTCGTTTTCTATATCTTCTAAATATATTTTGTCCATAGGATTTGAATATGGGTCAGACAATTTTCTTTCGCCAAGGTAAAGTTCCTTTGCTTTTTCCAAACAAGATTTGGATTCGATAGGTTTATCTAATTTTAGGTAAGTCAAAGCTAAATAATATTGATTTTCCGCTAATTCATTGTTTTCCGATTGTTTCTTGAATGTCTCAACTGCCTTTTCAAATTTTTTAGTTTCTAAATAAAGAACTCCAAGATGTAGATAATCATTAGCACCAACAAAATCCTCTTCTTCGTTTAGTTTAATTTGTTTTTCTAAAATTCCTATTGCCTTTTCTTTTTCTCCAATTGCTTTATAGCACAAGCCTTTGGCAATGTTTAAATGGTAAGTTCCGTTTTGAGATTGTCCAATATCATAATCTACCAAACTATCCAACTTTTCGATGTCTTTGATTGCTCCTTTGTAGTCTCGGAAGAATTGATAACGACACCAACCTCTATATCCTAAATGTTCTTTTGGTTTATATTCAACTGCCTTGTCAATTAATTTTTTCCAAGTCACAAAGTCTCCACTTTTTAAATAGGCAATGGATTTTGCCCAATAAGCGTAATCGAATGTAGGGTCAATCTCGATTGATTCGTCTAAAACGGTTTGGTATTCTTTACTGAATTGGTAATGACCTTTAATTTCCATTGCTTTTTTACAAGCTTTGTATTTTAAGGTGTCTCCATAATATTTGTACGCTTCGCAATTAGGTTGTGCAAACACATATGAATATGTAATAAGTAATACTGTAAGGTTAAAATATTTCATTAAGGCAAAATTTCCGTTAGTTGTCCGTCATTTATTTTAAAAATCATATACATATAGTAATCCACAGGAACTTCGTTTCTACGAATAACTTCCCAAGTTTCAATTTCTTTGGTTATGTTTAGAAGTTGAGAAATAATTTTTTTATCAAACTCTTTTTCTTGGTAATCGTAATCAGATTGTAAAACTCTAAATCTTCCTGCCTTTCCTTCACAGTTTACAATAAACCTTATTCTGATTAGTCCATTTTCTTTTTTGTCTGATATTGGTTTGTAACTTGATTTGAAAGTATTTAAAATTTTGGATTTTTCACCGCTATAAACAGGTCCTTCTCCCAAATTGAAATATTGAAGAACTTTATCGTCTCCGTTGCACACTTTAAAATCCAATTCGTCAATCTGGTCATTTTGTTCAATGTCACCAACCCAACGTAAATATTCTTGTTTTTCACTAACTTTTTTCTCGGTTTGACAACTGCAAAGAATTGAGAAAAGTAAAATTATTGCTAAAAATGATTTTTTCATTCAGTTCTTTTGTTCAAATGGCTTACAACGGTCTCGTATAACCGTCAGTTACGGGTTAGTATGCGTTAATTTTCGGTTAAGCACTGACGTTAGCAATTCCGAGTGGATTCGGACGTAGTCGAATCCGCCGTAATTGCGGTTATACATTGTTGTACTGCGTTTTATTTGCATTTATATTCACTAATTGTTTCTGTCAGCCAATTTGGATATCTTTTTAGAACAGCTTTTACACTGTCGACAAACTTTTGGGAATATTTATGTGTTTCGTTGGTTTTTCCAATTTGAATTGAAGTGTGATATTTTTTATCTCCTTTTACATTTAATTTCCATAAAATACATCTTAATTCATATTGGTTTAATCCTAACTCGGATTTTAATTGTTCAAATCTGAAAGGATAGAGTTCATCTGAAGTTGGCATACTTTCAGTATCTACCATTCCTGTAATCTTACCAATTAATTGTAAAGTTGGTGCACCATTTTTTTCTACGAATTCCCCTTCTTTTATAAAGTTTAACTGTTTAGCAATATCCTTGTCAATTAATATCTTTCCTTTTGTTGAGTGCAATTCTCCTTTATAGCTGTCAAGAATATGAATGTGTCTTGGACCAACTTCACCTATTTTTTCTATGTGTTTAACCCAAAACTCTTTTTCTTTTTGTCTTTCCGATTCAAGTAGTTTTTGAAGTTCGGGATATTTAATTTCCGTTGACTCTCCTCTATATCTATAATAGATGGCACCTTCTCTTAAAATCTTACTGTAGTTGGCTTTACAAACAATAGGTTTTATTTCAGATTCGTTAACCCAAAATCGTCCGAAAGTCATTCCGTCAAATTCTACAGTTACCATTCCCCAATCTATTTCGTGACTAAAATATTTTTGACAGAATTGATTAATCACAAGAGAATCACAATCCTCAAATCTGTTGTTTTGAAGTCCTAAAGGTTTTCTTGGTTTGTCGTTAATACCAAAAACTATTTCGCCACCTCGGTTATTTGCCATTCCGACAATAGTTTTTATATACTTTGCTAAACTATCACCAAATTGAAACGCTTTTTTAAATTCGATATCAAATGATTCTCTTTGTTTTAAATATCCTTTTGAGTTTATTTCGTATTTAAATTTCATTTATCGAATTCAGTTTCAAAATGCAGTACAACGTTAGGTGTATGCGCAGTGGCTTCGGCGGTGCGCCGGCCTTTTGCGGCCATTGCGCATACACGGTGTTGTCATCGGTTTTATTTTAATTTTTCCTTCCCCTAAAATTAACAATAAATACGAGGCTCAGTTAGCGATCCGGAACGATAGGCCGCCCGATTTTTTCCGAGCCGCCGCGGCATATGGATTTTAAGACCGGTAAAGTCCGTCTGCCAAGGAACATGGAAAGCCGTTCTTTTTAGTCCCTTCCAAGACCCGGAAAACTTGACTTTGTCAAAAATTTTCCCGTCCTTGTGCAAGTATTATAACGTTCCCAACGTCAGGAAAGTGCCAACTCTCCACGCTGTAAAGCGATAATACTTGCCCCCGAACCCTCCAAAGGTCGGGTACGGCCGGCCCTAAAAAGAACCCCTCCCTTTTTCCGCAAACCTTGGAAAAAAACGACCCTCCCGGATCGATAATTGATGACAACA
>NZ_QGGQ01000027.1 GCF_003148665.1 Maribacter polysiphoniae
GAAAAACCCTGTCCGAATCATCTGGTGAAAATTGGATCGCCCCCTTGAAGCGCATGATATGGTGCGCATTGCACAGCATATAGAACTGGCGCTGCAGGCCGTATGTCCCGCGGGGAAATATCCTTTGCGGCAACCCGGTAAAGTGACCACATAAATGGAACAGATAGGACAGGGAATAATGGTTCGGGACATATTCCCAAAAAATGCGCAACAGTCCAAGGCATACCTGTTCCATGGCAAAGTGCATTACGGCCATTTTGGAAGCGGTGTCCTCCCTTTCCCCGATGATGCCAACGACCGAAAGAAGATACTCCGCCCTTTCCATTCGGTCGATCCAACTTTCCCGGATTCGTTCATAATAGGTGCTATGCAGACACATCCCAACAGGACAGGACTCGGTTACCAGATTGTTCTCCTTAAAGATGCAGGGTGTCCCAGAAACGATACGGTTCAGAAAATTATCCCCGATGTCCAACCTTTTAAGGACATTGGAAAGGGTACGGAAAATGACATATACCCTACAGCGTCCTTTCATTTTACCATATAGGTTCGCCATGAAATCCCCCAGGTTTTTTGCCGGTGACCTATGTCCGACAACCAATAGCGTATAGGTCACGGTCTCCTGTGGCATGACCGGAAATGGGTATAGGAAAACCTTTTGTCTCTTTTTTATGGTCTCCATACCGATAACGTATACCGAATGCAGGGGCAGTTCCATTTGGATTAGCTCAATAAGTTCATCCTTCATTGGGAAATCTGTCGATTTAGATATTCTTGATTGCTGTTGCATAGCCGAAAAATTAGATAATATTACATTTGTCATATATTTATATGACAAATATAGTAAAACAAATAAAATGTCAACTTAAAATATGACAAAAATAATGAATGATAAGTTGACATTTGTAGTATGACCAAGGATCAGCTAAAAAAGAAAATTGGAAATAGAATTGTTGACTTGAGAATCCAAAAAGGTTGGAATCAGTCGGATTTAGCCCGTGCTTGCGGAAAAGATAGACAAGCTATTGAAAAAATAGAGAATGGTAAAGTTAATCCAACTATCTATTCCCTATATGAGATATCCAGAGCTTTGGAAGTTAGTTTATATAAATTACTGAATTTTTAAGAAGAGAGGGATTCATTGAGATTTCCTAAAACTTTAAATCCCAAAAAACCCAAAAATTTATTGGACTTCGACTCTTTTTAAGACTAAAACTTGTGATTTCAATTTGTATTCCCAAGTGTAACCCAACTTTGGTTAAACTTATGGGGAAATGGATTCAGCTAAATATGCAAACATTCGACAGGAATTGACAAGATGCGTCCTATGCGATTTTTGCTTTACGCTTATCTACCGGAATACTACAAAAACCGCACAGGATCCACACGCAAAGTTTAAAGGTAAGATTTGGGGGAGGTGGTAATCTCAATATGCTTTTTGATCTAATTTGAACTTTGTTCTTATTTCACAATGCAAATTAATGCTGATGGTCATTCAAATAGAACGGAGTATATCCAAATCACCAAAAACATTATTATACCAATTAATAATCTACGTTCTTCAAACAAAGCATCGGGTGCTATTAACTTTTTCTTCTTTAACCAATAATAGACTAAGCCAGTAATCAGAAAAACAGACCACAACCAGAAATCAAAATCGTCTACTGCTACCATTTTAATTGACTATACTACCCCACAGTTTATTTGAACATTAAATTCTATTCTGGTTTGCCGAGTAAGTGTCATAATGCATCCGTTATTTAAATTTTGCGCAACTTGAATTTATAACATCTTTAGGTTTCAGCTTGATTAATATGTGTTAATCTTGGTACAATGGTTTTTGCCGGCAAGATCGTACCTGGGTTTAAAACGGAATTAGCACCGATTTTTGAACCGTCCCCAATCAGAGACCCGAATTTTTTCACTCCGGTATTAATCCATTCACCTTTTTCATTGATAACTATATGTTTATCCTCCCGTTCGTTAAAGTGGTTCGCCAACACAGATCCGGCCTCTAGGTTGACATCTTCCCCGATTAAGGAATTTCCAACATAGTTCAAATGAGCGGCACAAGAATTTTTAAATATAATACTTTGTTTGATTTCTGTATTGGCCCCGATAGTAACATCACTGACCAAATAGACCCCGTTTCGTAGGTAAGCCCCAGATTTCACAATACATCGTGGCCCTATTATCGTATTCTTTTTTATGATAGCACCACCTTCAACAATAGCAGTTTCATGTATGGCAATATTTTCTTGAATCACATACTCTCTCTTGTTCAGACCAGGGATGAGACTATTTATCAATTCATCAATATTATCAATGATCTCCCATGGGAGACTATCCTTCGATAAGGAAGGAATATCACGGTAGATATCTTTAATATAGTTTATTAGTTTCATTCAATCCTTTATTTGAACTTTTGACCCTTATATGTTAGACGGTTAGAGTTACTGGTAAATTAGTCATCTGATAACTCAGATTCAAAACGCTGGCATTAATAAAACTAATCCCATTTTTTGACTCTACACCATAGGCCTCATGAATGTGTCCGAAAACATGGATTTTTGGTTTTACTTTTGAAATTGTATCATATAAATCTTCACAGCCAACTGATTCCCCTCTGATTGTTTTGTCTAATATCCCATTTGGAGGGCCATGGGTTATCAAGATATCAAGATTATCGGGAATTTTATTCCAGTACTGTTTTATTTCTTCTCCTCTCTCACGGTTAAAAGCCCAATTATTGAACCATGGTTGTATCGGGGAGCCCCAGATCTTGATTCCTTCTATTTCTACTCCAGTATCGTTTAAATACATAACACCCTCAGGTATCATCGAATTTATAAAACTTGATTCCGCAATCTCAAAAAAGAAATCGTGGTTACCGGCAATGAATATCTTGTATTTGAAATCCAGATTACCAAACCAGTTTAAAAACTTGAAAACCTCAATATGAGTTCCTCTACTTGAAACGTCCCCAGCATGAACAATCATATCACCGCTAGGTAAATTTAGAAGATCATGCTGACCATGGGTATCTGATATGAAGACAATTTTCATCCTTTAATTGAACTTTTCATTCTATTATGGATTACCGAGAAAGTGTCCTAACTTATCTTTTGTCCATCTAGACTTAAAGTTAATCAACACTTCTTTTAAACAGTTCCGTCCCAAGGAAATCTTACACCACAGGGTTAAATCAAAAATATTCACTCAATCATATTAATATTATCAAATGAGACTACGCAATTTATAAATTGTGGGTACCTACGCCTAATTAGTAGGATTTATCTGAATTTTTGTGTAATATTACAGAGGCATTCTACTTATGTAAAGTCTACTTGGTTGTGTGCAATTTGTAGTCCAATTAACTTTACCTGAAAGATTATGATGTTAGAGATTTCTGGTAGAAGCCTCTCATATATTCCTCATAACTCGTATTAAAAATATCCTTAAGAATTTAACTAATGCCGGAATTAAGGTCTTTAAGAAGTAATCTTTTATTTTATAAATAACCTAAATATATCATTATGAAAAAATCATTCTTAAAAAATGTTTTATTGACAATTATCCTTATTGGTTCAATAGGGGCCTGTGAAAAATCTGCTGTTTCTGAAAATCTTGAAGCTTCCGAAATGAATATTATTGACATCCCAGACTTTGAAAATCCTGAGGCAATGTGGGATCGGTCAAACAAATTATTGTACCAAGAGGCATACGATAGATTTATTTCTAAAACAACCTTGATAAATGGCCTTTACTCCTACGACCTTGAATCGGGGTCTGAAATTGGTATTTCAGAACCGATATTTGATTATATCAAAGAAAATATTGCCGTTTTAAATTCGTTCGTTGAACAAGACAAAGGAATTGTTATAGAAATCAATGATGAATTGATCTATAGCAACTTTACGGTAAAAAAGATTATTGAAAACGATTTAACCGCTTTTGGAGATATACCACAACAGCCAGAAAATCTGCAAACTATGGATCTTAGTGTTGTTCTAAGCAGGATGCAAAAATCCTTTAGTCAATCTTGGACGAATAGTAATAATAATTTAGGAGACCACTATAGTTGGACTTCATCTGCATATGACCGTACCGACAATACTACATTTGCAGGTCAATCTGTTACTATTCACGTTGCTAGCAGTACATCTGTATATTCTACAAATAACCCGAACAATTCCTTTGTGGAACAACGTGAAGATGTTTGGGGCACGACTCATTATTTTAACATTAGAAATAATCAAGGGATGACCCTTATGTCAATGAAGGTAGAGGGGGATGCACAAGCTACCGCGGTGCGGTTTGAATTGTTGTACGGGAATTAATTCCATCTAAAAAACCTGAGAAGACTTTGGGCGATTATCTTAGGTAATCAATCAAGGTCTTCTTATCTTCAATTATTGATCATTATAATCATTAACATCATGGCCAAACTATCAAAAATTTTAGCCCTGTTTTTCTTTTCAACAATTCTAAGCCCTACCTGCTATGGCAAGGGAAATCCTGAATTAAAAAAAATAGAAACCGACTCATTAGCTCTGAAGTTGTCTAAATTTGAAAAAGCCAGTGAATTCTTTTTTTCTACGCTCCAAGATAACTTTGGTGGAAGTGATCAAGATAATTTGATACAATTAATGGATATACTAATCGCTTTAAATTTAGACGGTGACCATGATTATAAAATCCAAGTAAATCAGATGGAATTTGATTCACTAAATACCAACTTCGAGTCGGTTTACGATGATTATTTCCCGGTATATATCTACAAATACAGTGAGGATTCCAGTCGGAAATATGAGAAAGCAAATATGATAATCGGAAAAGAGCGTGACACCGTGGAGGTTTCATTGCCAACGGATATTAATTGCCCTTATATAAAAAACAGTATTTATCAGGGAGCACTAAATTATGGTTTTTACGAGTTACTCTTAAAAATAGATTCAAAAGAACCTATACAAAAAGAAATCACGCATTATCTAAATGCAACAGGCTCATATTCGGCATTGGAATTATCGTATACCCTTAGAAAGGCGTATAGCGATACTGAACTTGGCAATCTAGTGAAAATAAAATCGAATCGGATTTTAATTAGTTTGGTGTTCTGGGAATATCTAAGCAATTGCGCAAATTATGATCTGAGCAGAAGAAAGAATTACTATGTTAAAGAATAAAACCTATGGTATTCTACTGATATTCATTGTTCTTTCATTCTCAGTTTTAATAAAATCTGAACATTTCATTTATGAATATGAAAGTCCTAGGATCATTTATGGTACGTGCGCTATTTTCCTGTTGGGGCTATTTGCCATAATCAATATAGACAAACCTCATAATTTAAATCTTTCCCAATTTATTTTGTCTTTATTACTTATATTTTTATTCCTAACTCAGATACCTCAGAGAAATAATTATTTTCTGATTGGTACAGGGTCTGGGCTGATATCATTCTTTTTAATCACCAGTATCTATATTAAAAATAACGAAAGGGTTATGATCTTTATTGGTCTTGGATCGATTCAAGTACTTATTTGTCTATTTCAGTACATTGGAGTGTTAAGTTCTGGAAATGCATATTTCGCAATAACAGGCTCTTTTGATAACCCCAATACTACAGCTTTACTGTTTTTATGCTGTTTGCCCCATAGCATTTACTATTATTTCCGTTCTAAAAAAAAAGTGGTGTTATTTTATGTATGTATGGTTTTTGCCTGTCTTTTGATTTTAAATTCTCGCTCAGTTTTCTTTGCGGTTCTAATGTTCCTAGCAATATACATTTTTAAAAAGCATAAGAAATATACCCTGCCATTGGTACTGTTTATCGGTCTGTCTTGTATTTTTCTTTTTCTTTTAAAAAAAGATTCAGCCTTGGGAAGAATGTATATTTGGGAGGTTTCAATAAAATCATTTGACGATGATATTTTTTTTGGGAAAGGAACAAATGGTTTTTCCATTAATTACATGTTAAACCAAGCGGAGTATATGCGTACACATGTAAACGATAAATTTAAGATGTTGGCAGGTGATATCGGTACTCCGTATAACCAATATCTCTTTTGGTTAATCAATTATGGATTAATATTTATGTTATTGATTACTATATGGTTTATAAATTATTTTAGAGATTTTGATTTTATTTATAATCCAAATAAGGTGTTGATTTTTTTTATAATGATCTCGGCGATGTTCTATTATCCATTCAATTATTTTTTTATAATTTGTATATTGCTTTTGGGGTTAAGTGCTAATTGTAACCAAAAGTCATCTTTCATAATAATGTAAGCTTCCCTTAAAACCGAACTGTTTAAAAGTAGAATAATAATCTTAATTTTAAACAGTATTATGAGGAAGAGTAGATTTTCACCCACGCAGATCGCGAAGATTTTAAAAGAGTTCGATAATGGCAAGACCGTTGCGGATATAACCCGTGAACACGGTGTGAGTTCGGCCGCTTTCTACAAGTGGCGTTCGAAGTACGCCGGAATGAGCGGCAAGGAGCTTAGGCGCATAAAGGAACTGGAAGAGGAGAACCGCAAGCTCAAGCAGATGTACGCCAACTTGGCTTTGGACCATCAAATGGCGAAGGAGATCATCGAAAAAAAGCTCTGAAGCCTTG
>NZ_QGGQ01000028.1 GCF_003148665.1 Maribacter polysiphoniae
GAAGGTTGATTCAACCAATATCGATCTATTCTGGCTTGAAGGAGAATCTCAAATAAGTCAATTCCAACAAGTAGACTTTTTAAAGAGATTCTATCAATCTGAACTACCGATTTCTAAACGTACGGAGACCATAATGAAAAGAATGATGGTAATGGAAGATAATGATGACTACAAACTTAGTGGAAAAACAGGCTGGTCAATCAGAAATGGAAATAATAATGGTTGGTTCGTGGGTTATGTCGAACACCAAAACAAAACATATTTTTTCGCTACAAATGTTGAGCCCAACAAAGATTTTGATATGAACTTGTTTCCAAGGATTAGGAAAGATGCCACTTACAAGGCACTCGAACAAATGAGAATTATAAAGTAAAGGCGCCAATTATGAACAGGGCTTAATTCAAAGTTCAAATAAACGATGTAGTACTTTGAAAGGTGGTGTTGATTATCTATCGGATTTACCATCGATATGATTACCGTATAGTTTAAATAGATTATAAAGTATATATAGTTGAATAAATAAGTAAGATAGGACACTTTCTCGGCGAAACAAAAAAAATATTAAAAGTCTAAATAAAGGATTATAAAATACATCGACTTTGTTCTAAATTAGGCGCATACAGATTTATTTTACATCTATATAACCATGATGGAGTACATTCAGGCTAAAGCTGACCGTGTCGCTATACTTTGCAAAGCAAAGCCCCGCCCCACGGGAAATGTACTCCATTATGTACCTTTAAGAGAACTAAATTGTAAACATGTCTTTAAAAAAAGCTTCATTATTCGCTGGAATGGGATTGTTGATTATGACAATCTCATGGCTCGCTTCGGATTATTTTGTTTTTCAGAGGCTTATAGAATCTGAAAACGCTTCTCTAACCTTTAGCAATATTCAATCGAATGAATTACAATTTCGTACGGGACTTTTCGGCCTTTTTATTGTACTTTTTTGTGATTTAATTGTGGCTTGGGCTCTCTATTTTTTTTTCAAACCAGTAAGTCATAGCATCGCCTTACTTGTCGCTTGGCTAAGATTGGTTTATACGGTTATATTGGGTATAGCACTGCTTAATTACACTGATGTTTTACAGCTAATTAGCAGTGCCAATTATTTGAACGTATTTGATATAAATGAATTAAGTTCTAAAGTAATGTTGTCAATTGATTCATTTCATAATGATTGGAATTTTGGACTTATATTTTTCGGTTTTCACCTTGCTTTGCTAGGTTATTTATACTTGAGATCAAATTATACTCCTAAAATAATTGGCATATTACTGATATTAGCAGGAATAAGTTACTTAATAGATTACTTGGGTAATATTCTTTCTCCTGATTTCAAAATTACTTTTAGTCTATTTTTAGGTTGGGGAGAGTTGATTTTCATGTTTTGGCTTCTAACCAAAGGGTCTAAGATTCCAGAACAAAACTGATTAGTATCTGAATTTCATGAAAATAGCGGACGTACAACAATGGTTCCTATGAAATGCCCTAGTCCAGTTCATGAAAATTCAAATAAAGATTAATAACTTATAAGCGGGATAATATCAATGATAATGTCCAATTGTTAAACATAATAATGAGCAAATCAACACAAATAAATTTTAAACCTATGAGACAAATGAAAAAACTAATTGCAATTGGATTTATAGCATTAATGATGTCAAGTTGTGCCACAGTCTTTGGCGGAAGAGTAAATGCCTATCAAAAAACAAAACCAGGCCCTGGAGAACAGCAAAGGGAAGTGAGAGTTGTTGCCTTAATTGCTGATATAATACTTTTTGCACCTGGATTAATTGTTGATTTTGCTACAGGAGCTATTTACAGACCTCAAAAATAATTATGTACAGCAATACCTCCTATGAAAAGCCCTAGTCCAGTTCTATAAAAGTTTAAATAAACGATTATAAAATACAACGATTTTGTTCTAAATTAGGTGTATATAAAAGTATTTTACATCTATACAAATCAGTCAGCCACAATATAAACGTGAAATTTACCGCTTACACTTATCGAATAGGCAAATCCAAAATATCGACAACACGATTTTTGCTATACCTAGCAATTACATTTGTGGCACTTGGGTTTATTTTAAAACTTCTTAATGACAAAATGCCCTTATTCGAAAACATTGAGGTCATTACCTATTATCCATTCATACTTGGGTTTATATTTTACTGTACGTCATTTGTTTATCAATACTTTGATTACGAACGGTTAGAACATGAAAAAATAGGGCATCTGGAATTGAATGATGAGGGAATCATTGTTAATCACGAGGACACAATCAAATACGAGCAACTAGCGGATATAGATATTCAGGCTGGGACTTATCACGGTCAAAAAACTCCAGCTATGTTCCCACAAAGTCCAAGTCCTACACATAGGACGGGACTAGAAAATAAAATTAGAATTTCTTCAAATACCATTCGATATGACCTAAATTTTGGACTTGAAAACGAGTATCACTTGGACTCTTTTTATTTAACTCTCTTCAAGTTGATTGTCATCGATAAATTTAAAAATATTAGCACTAAAAAAATAATGAATTTAATTCCTTCGCAATTCAAGAACTCCCCAGAATATAAAGCATTTGTCGTCAAACTGATACAGGAAAAAAGGTTAAATTGTACTGATGGACTTCTTTTGCACGTTTATAAAACGGACAAAGAAGCGCAAGAATTAAGAAAAAAGTACTGTGGTTAACAAAACCTCCTATGAAAAGCCCTAGTCCATTTCTCTATGGTTTATATAAGGGCCAAGAAAGGACACTTTCTCGGCAAACCAAATCAGATTGAGTTATAAAATCAAAAATAAGATTTTATTTTCCAACTAATATTTTTCAATTAAATATTTGTAAATAAACAGCCAAGTAGAAGTCATATGAAATTGGTGGCCTTCGTCATTAAACAATACAAAATGTTCACTATTTGAGGGTGTTAGTTTATTGAAAAAAAGTTCCGCGTTCAATGACAAACTATCTAAATCCCCATAGAATCCATATATTTTAATTTCTTCTAAATAAGAAGTATCATTACTAATATCATATAAATCGACAACTCCGGATATCAGGACAATTCCGGCAAGATTTTCCATATAATTGGCCGTATTTAATACAATCCTTCCCCCATAACTAGAACCCATTAATATAATGTCGTTCTCGTTAATATCATATGATTTCTTTAACCATTTAATCGTACCGATAATGTCCAGGGTTTGAACCCAAATATCATTTGTTTCGGAATAAGTTTTAGAATACCCGGAGGAACCATGATAGTTTAATACCAAAACATTGAATCCATATTCCGTTAATATTTTATGTCTGTCCTTCCACATAGGTGTGCTCTGTAAATAAGGGCCACCATGAACATAGATTATCGTTTTCTTTACATCTTTTTTCGTATTGGATTTCCAAAAATAACCGGGAGCTTTAAGTTTTGAATAATTATTGGGTATTTCAACAAATTCCGGTTTTGTCAATGACAATTGGTCTTCTTTAGAAGGGAAGAACTTCTTTTCGATCATCAAATTTTCTAAGTTTATTTTTAGAATTCCATTGGGATAAGAAAAACTGCCAACTTTAAGGAAAATACAACGGCCTAGATCATTGTCGATTTCTATATGTTGATATGATGCTGACAGGTTCTTAAAAAAAACATTTATTCGTGAATCTGAACATGTTAATTTCAAGATGCCATTTTCATTTCGATTATAGTAATAAGAACTATCGTCCATTTTAAAATAACCCACATTAGAAATATTGTATTCGCTGCAGACCAATTTGGTAACATCTCCATCCTTCATATTTAATTCGTAACCTTGAAAATATTGATCTGGTTGTTTCCTTCCACTGAATATTATCTTTGTGCCATTTATTGAGAATCCTTTTACTTCATTTATGTTCGGTAGATTGAAAGTCGATTCCTGTTTAGTGGTGACATTAATTCTTTTTATAAGTGGATTTATCGGGTTTTCAACATAATAAAGTACAGATGCCGATTGCCATTCAAAAACAGAATAGTCATTTATATTGGGAATGATCAGCTCTATGTTCAGTGACTCGTAATCGACCACATAAAGGTTGTTGTCAGCAAGGTAGGCCAAACGTTCACCTTGTGTGGACCATTTCAAAGGAGGAATGGCATTTTTTGATGGAGGCAAATCCAATTTCTTTTTTTTATTAGTTGCAATATCGATTTTAAACAATTCATATTTTTTTATTTCAGGATTTAATTTTTGAAAGAAAATCTCTTTTTCATTTGGATGCCATGTTAAAGATAATTGAGAGAATCTAGAGTTGTCAATTTCTTCATATTTCGAAGAATTTGTATTCAGAACAAATAATTTGAACGAGTTAGAGCATCTTTTTTTTAAAAGAACGAATCTTCCTTTTGGGGAAGAATTGACGACCATTGGGTATTGCATACCCATTATATCACTAAGTTCATTGTCTAAGAAATGTGTAGAGCTCCGCTCACAAGATATATTAAGTAACAAAAGAAGAGAGAATAGGTATTGAAATGAAACCATAAACCCCGAAGAATTTCTTATTATCATAATACCTATGATTAATGTATTGTTTATTGAATTTTTAAGTATTTAGAGGCCTCATGTTTTACAGAAAGAACATATGGGCTCATAACTTTGATCGGAGTTTCATTAATTTCTTTGGCCATATCCCGACTTAGACCCTCATCTTTTAATATTTGTGTGTAAAGTATAAAGAGTTCGTATTTAGGCAAAAATCTTGAGGGAATCATATTTTTGGATAAAAGGAATGATTCTATTGCTTTTTCGTAGTCGTTTAATTCTAAATAATTACTTGCTTTAAGAACGGTTAATCGATAACTGGTTTTGTTTGCTTCATATTTTGCTATTTGTTCAAGGGATTCACGATATTTCCCTAGATGATATAATTTGAAAGCAAAATCCTGATGGAATGCATTTAAATCTTCTAATCCGGTTTCAATTTTTTTGTAATGATCATAATTGAATTCAGCGGAGGTGCTTTCTCTTTTCCAGTCTAGCTCTAAATTAGCATACATTAGATTTAAGGAAGATAATATCAACGCTATTGTCAAAACAATTCTCATCGTTTTTTTCTGGACTGTTATTGTAAGCTTCCCCTAATTAGAACTGCTTAGTTTTCTAAAACTTCATTAAAGTTATTGTTTTTAATTCTTTTGGGGCTAGCCCCAAAAGAATTAAGTTCCGCGTATTTTACGGGCGGTATTTTACCCAAGGCATCGTGGGGCCTATGATGGTTATAATCGTTCATCCAGATCTGTGTCTGTTCCCTTACTTGGTCTAGGTTTTCAAAGATATATTTGTTCAGCACCCCACGTCTATAGCTTCCATTGAACCTTTCCACATAAGCATTTTGGGTCGGCTTGCCCGGTTGGATATATTTGAACTCTATCCCGTGC
>NZ_QGGQ01000029.1 GCF_003148665.1 Maribacter polysiphoniae
AAGGTCGGGTACGGCCGGCCCTAAAAAGAACCCCTCCCTTTTTCCGCAAACCTTGGAAAAAAACGACCCTCCCGGATCGATAATTGATGACAACACAGTACCTATGAACAGTACGGGAGCAAACTAGCGTTTGCTTTCCGCCACGCACATAGCAAAATCTTTTTGTTTTGTTTTGTTTTTTCTTTTCCTTGTTTAAAGCAAAATCCCAAAGATTTTGCGGACTTCATAAAAATACACAAACCTTTCAGTTAAGCCTGAAGCCCGTATTGTTTATAGGTTTTGTTGGCAAATCGTTTTTATTTGTTTTTGTAATACCTATCAAGTTTCATTTCGATAGTTTCCTCGTTGCTTAGAAGATAAATTGCTGCCCATAATCTGTTTTTAGGAATATCAAAATCAAAACTTTTATGGTTTTTCTCAAACCATGCTGCTGAACCCGCCATTAGGTTTCCCGCCCCGTCAAACTCCTGTTGTATGGCCTTAAAATATGGATCATTTTTACCTAAATCTTTTAAATAGTCCATGTATTTGCTAAATGGCTTTATTTCTAGGAAGGTAATAAAGTCGGGATTTCTATATATGCTATCTCTATATTTAAAAACTCCCGCATTTTGGCTAAACCTCCATACTATTGTTAATTGTGTAGAATCTAAATTTTTTAGGAATTGATACTTCGTAACTTCTTTAAACGGAACTATGTATTCGGGAGTTTGAACGATTTCTTCAAAATAGAGATGATAAGCATTACTTGGGTTGTTCTCACTTGTACTTTTTAACACCATATTGTCCACAAATCGAACTATCGATTCCAAACCTTCAATTTCTTCTTTATTAAAAATTTTGGTCAATGATTCATCACTAGTTAAATCAATTTTTTTTTGACTAGAAAGTTGTGTTGTGGCCAATAAAAAGGATAGAATAATTATTAATTTATTCATGATTTTAAATTTTAGTTTGAAATGTTTGCCAACGTCGCGGCTATGGTTAGTACGGGAATTAGAAGTAATTAATTTCCGATTAAGCAATTAGCCAAATCTTTTTATTTTGTTTTATCTTTTTTTTTCTAAAGCCAAATCAAAAGATTTGGCGGACTTCGTAAATATGCATAAACTTTAGGTTTAGCACAAAACCCCGTATTAATTATAGCCATTGTTGTGGTGTCGTTTTTATTATTTTCAGTTCTAATTCCGTTTTGGATTTCAATCCATTTTATCTTGATTCTTTTTATGTTTTTTTGAGTTCGACTGAATTAACAAGTATGGTATTCCAATAATCATAGAAATCCCAAAAGCATAATATTGAATATTCGGGTTTTCAGTCAATTTAGCAATGAAAAATCCAGCAATTATGATTAAAGCCATTCCGAACATTGCATTCCGAAATACATTTGCTATTCCTTCTATATTGTAATTTTCTTTTTCTTCTTTTGGCATCGTATTATAGCCAGCAATGAGCCAATACATTTTTCCGTATTTTATTAAAATTCCGAGAACGATAAAAAGAATTGCTACTCCAATCATAATTTTTTATTATAAAATTCAATCAATTTATTTTGTGTTTTTTCTCTGTCATATGCGGTTTCCTCAAATGCACCACAACGGTCTAGGCTATGCGTAGTGCGGGATTGAAAAGCGGAAGTTTTCAATCTTGCACCAACGGCAGCGAGCCGTTTTTATATTTGTTAATTTTTGTTTCATAAATATCTAAACTGCGAGCGGATAAATAAGCCGAAACTTCGATTTAGCACTTCAACCCGCATTATACGTATAGCCATTGTTAGCAACTGTTATTCTACTTCTTCAACATCGTTAAAAATATCCCATACAGATTCCCATTTTCCATTTGGTTGTTTTTTACTCAATATTATCCATTTGTATGTTCCGCTTGCTCCTTCTGAATCTCTCGTTTCAAAACCAGAACCTCTAATTACTGCCCAATCATCAAGCATAATTACTTCCTTTACTGTTTCAGTCATTTCAATGAGAGTTGAGTCATTCCGTTTGTTAAACATTTCTGCGTAACGGTCTTTAATTGCTTTTCTTCCGTGATAAGATGGTTGGTCTGGAACCATAAATACAGCATTTTCAGAATAAGTATTTGCACATCCTTCAGCGTCTCCATTTATCCAGGCAGTTACGAATTCATTAGTAACTTCTTGAATCATTTCAAAATCAGAACCACTTGTTACTATTTCTTTTTTCGGCTCATCATTAGATTTGTTATAAAAAGTTCCACATACAAATCCTATGATAAGTAAGACAGCAGATGCAAGAATTTTAAAGATTGGTTTATTCATAATTGGTTGTTTTTTCTAATAGTTGCTAACGACAGGGCTATAAGTAGTGTCCTTTTTCAGGCTAATAGGTTTTTAGGACATTACTTATAGGACCTGTTGTACATAGTTTTTAATTATACTCAATTTTTTTGTTCAAATCATTGGGGTTATAAGCTAATATTTTAGCTGGATATCTTTTATCTAATAGCAGTTTTACTCTATTAGCAACTATTTCGTGACTTGGATTAATAATAATTACTTCTTCAATATTTGGTGATGAAATACCAGCTCCAAGAGTTTGATTTAATTCAGCATCTAGTGGGTCAAGGGATATTCCATAAAGAACAGTTCTGTTTCCATTTTCTAATAAAGACATCAAAGAACCATGGTTCCTCCCCAATTTCATTTCTTCTTCTTTTGTTCTATATACTTCTTGGGTAATTTCTGAGGGTAAGTAAAGTTCGTCTGGCGATTCAATACTTCCATGAATATGGAAGCTTTCAATTCTAGAATTTGTGTCAGGATTATTAGAACGATATAGTTTATTTATTTCCAAATCAATTATGTTATCCCAATTAGTGGTAACCAAATAAGCTCGGTCAACTTTAGACATAACAAACTTATCTACAATTTCCTTGAAGTTTTCTCTTGGTTTTATTTCACCTGAATTTTGTGCTTTTTTTAATTCATCAGCAATATTCTTCTTTAATACTCTAATGTTCGACTTCATCATCTCAAACATTTTTGGGTGTTTTCCAGCTTTGGCTATTGAAGAGTAAAATTTTAACAAATAGATGTAACGTGCGAATAGAAAATTTGCTCCATCACCATTTGTTTCGATATCTTCTGTTTTATTAATTGCCCTAATTACAGGATTCCAGGCATTTTGAACAGCTCCAGCACCGACGATAAATGTTATGTTTTTTCCTTTCAATTTAGGTGGTCAAAATTATGTACAACGTTAGGTGTATGCGCAGTGGCTTCGGCGGTGCGCCGGCCTTTTGCGGCCATTGCGCATACACGGTGTTGTCATCGGTTTTATTTTAAT
>NZ_QGGQ01000030.1 GCF_003148665.1 Maribacter polysiphoniae
CCATCAAAGGAAACCCCTGTGTTAAATTCGTTCGTGGCATCATTGTCTAAGTTCGCAGGTGCATTGATCAAATCATTATAGTCCCCACTAAAATCATCCGTAGCATCCGTATCGAAACCAGAAAGGTCCACGACCGTTGCATCAGGGTCATTGCTCAAGGAAATGACGCCTCCTATATATTGTAAATCCTGTATTTCATTTCCTGCGTCCGCATCGGCATCGTCCACATTCAAGGTAATCGTATTTCCCCCATCAATTCCGATATTCCCTGAAGTACCATCCGTCGTTAGATCCGGATTGCCCCCACCGGCACTAAACGTGGTTTGCGCTCCGCGTTCATTCGTATAGGTAAAGGTTCCGTCGAAATTGTTGATTAGGGTAGTAGGGGTCTCCTCAGCCCCGTAGAAAGTAATCGGACTTCCGCTTCCATTGTTGAACGTAAAGGTCCCGTTACCATTATCGATCACTGTGGCACTGCTAGTACCGGTGGTGCTTCCTGAGTTACAAAGGTTGTTCCACTGCGCTCCATCATAATAATGGATGCACTGGGTGTCGGTGTTGTAGACCATGGCCCCGTTCAATGGGGTAATGCCTTGCATCTGCACCGTAGAGAGCCGTGTCAATACCAAAGCCTTGTCCGTGCTTTCAAGCTCCACAATGGAGGACGGATTTATAACACTTGGGTTTTCCCCTATTTTTACCTGGCCCAACGCAAACTGAGCGCCGAATAGGAGTAGTAGGAGGGTGATTTTCTTAAAATTCATTCCGATGGAGTTTTGGGGTACTTTATTAATCGTTCAAAAATAATCCTAAGGACTCCCGAAATGGAATATATGTTGTCAGCTGCGGGGAATATGTTGTGAAAGGCAGGTATGCTCGGTTTTAATCGATGAAAGGGGTCATTCGTCGAAACAAAACACCATATCGTAAACACTTGATATAGTGATGGTTATAATATTTAAATGGATGGCGCAGGATAATTCCCTAAAAACAATTCAAATACATCGTTTTCGCAAGGAAATTACCTACAAACAAAGGATTGTGGTCCAAATATAATCGGAAAGTGGCGTTTTTGGGTCGTCCGGTTGGGCCCATTAAGGGTGTGGAATTTTTGTAAGTGACTGAATACTATATCGTTATTCGTAAACGGATTTAACGGGTCAAATAAAGGAAGCCCTGAAAATCCAATCCCAAATCATCCATGGTGACGATATAGAAATAGACATCTGCCGGAAGGCCTTGTTCGCGGTCAATGACAAAATTACTGACGTTGGAGTAGCCCTTAAACTGATCGGTGTAATTTTCCTGTTCAAAGACCAAAGATCCAAAACGGTTATAGATCTTCAGGTGGTTGTTGGGGGAAAGTTCCAACAGTTCGGGAATCATCAGGATATCATTGATGCCATCGCCATTCGCGGAAACGATATAATTCTCCAGATCGAGGAAATCCTCGGGTACATCCAAGGTTCCAAAGGTAATGGCCTCATAATCATCGGGAATAAAACTTTCCGAGGAAGCATAACCCGTGGAAAGGTCCCCCACGGCTCCCGTAGGGCCCAAGGGCACCCATTGTTTTTCCGCCTTGCTCCAACCGACCACCATAATCGTGTTCACGTCATCGGTAAGGAAGGGAATATTGCTACGTTCGTTCCAACTGATCTGTATGGTCGAAGGCACGCTCCCTTGCAACCGCCAGAATTCCACACCGGTTACACCGCCCAATTCCCGCGATGATAGGGTAGGGTCAAAACTATCGCTGATCGAGGTGGGGCTCCCCGGATTCTCGAAAAAGTAGGCGCATTTGGTCAAGGGGTTTTCGCTTTCCGACCTTAGGATCAATGGCCGCAATTGCACCCCATCACCCACGGGAAAGGTAAAAGAACTTTGCCCCGTAACCCCAGCATACCCATCTACCTGCGAAATATCGCTATCGCCCACATAAAAGGCGTTCTGTAAAAAGGTATAGGAAACGTCTGTTTGGTTTTTAAAAGTGAGGAAATCCCCGACGATAAAATTGGTGTTGTTCAGGTTGTTGATCCCCGTTTGCAACAGGACCCCCGTAGGATTGGCAATCTCCATATCGTAAAAGGTAGGCGCAAAGGCCCCCGAAACATAGATTTGGTCATTGCCGTAAAAACCGGCCAGGCCCACATTCTCGTCAAAGGCGGCATCGTTGATCAGATCGGTATGAAAGCCGAGTTGCCCTTGGTCGTGGATCCGGATGTTGCCACTGTTGTACAGGGCGGTCTGGGCATGGCCCAACACCCCGAACAGGAAAAACGATAGGTAGCAAAGGTTTTTCATGTTAGTGGTTTTCTTCTTTGGTCAACAACAATTGTTTAATAAGGGCGATATCGCTTTTCAGCGTTTCCAACTCTTGGTTTAAGGCCTTGTTCTCGTTTTGCAATTGATCGATTTTCTTTTCCTGTGCAATGGTATGCAGGAATAGCTCCTCGATTTTTTCGAGGTTGATTTTAGAAGCCTTACCTAGATTCCAAAAACCTTGCTTTCTAATTTCTGCGGCTGATTGTACACCTGGAAGATGGTAATTGGTTTTAATAAACTTCTCAACGGACTGTAAGTCGTTAAATTGATACTCTGGATCAAGGCTGGAATAATTGGTAAAATATTTTTGGAAGACGTAGTCGGGTACTGGTGAATGAGAGCCAGTTACATTGACATTTCCATCAACTTGTAAGTTTCCAGTAGTACTAACATTTGATGTAAAAACAGGGTTTATTTTAGAGCCATCTATTGCGGCTGTGGCGCTAATGTCTTCATTAATAATAGTAAGGTTTGTTATTTCGGTAGTGGTTACTGGCCCTAAAGGTAGTGTTACCGAACCCCCGCCGTTTGAGAGAGCGATATCGTTTCCTGAGATCGAGAGCACTTGGATCTCGTTACCTGCGTCCATGTCAAGGTCGAGTGCCTCGGATGT